>NZ_JAPFQI010000001.1:0-153499 GCF_026183895.1 Sabulicella glaciei
TCTGGTCTAGGAGGCGCGATGCGCCGGCAGAACGCCTTGCTTCTTTCCCTGGTCACCGGCGCGGCCATCGTCGTGTTGTCAGTCGGCTTCGCCTTGCTCCACTGAACAGCCGCGGCAAGAGACTATGGAACTTCCGCTATCGAACGAACTGGGCAAGGGGCGCTTCCCGCTCGCCCGGGGGTTTGCAGTCCCGAGCCAGGACTACATGCCAGCCCGCCACCAACGAATGAAGGCCCGGGACGCCATCTACAACAGCCCACCGCGACAGGAATGAAACGCAGTCCGGTGCCATTCTCACAATGTGGCATCATCAGGTTCTAGGAGGAGCCAAGCCCCGCGCTGCCACGCGCCTCAGACCCGGGAGCGATCGCGCCCCCGTGGGGTGGCGAAATGCGTCGTGAAATGCTCGGCTGGCTCAACTCGCTGCGGAGGTGAGCGTTCGCAGGAGGCCCTGACGCAAGATCAGCTTCCCATGTCGGCTCCAAAGCTGTCGTGCCAGCTGTGCCCCGTGATTGGCACCCTTGCGCCGAGCGAACCGGGTGCAGGCCTGTGCCCGGCATTTCCATCCCCTTCAGGATCGGCGCCGCACGATGACAAAGACCGCTGAGATCCTCCTCGACACGCTGGAAGCCTGGGGGGTGGACACGATCTTCGGCTTGGCCGGCGACGGCATCAACGGCATCATGGAGGCCCTGCGCACGCGCCAGGACCGGATCCGGTTCATCCACGTGATGCACGAGGAGAGCGCCGCCTTAATGGCCACCGCCTGGGCCAAGTGGACCGGGCGGATCGGCTGCTGCCTTGCGACCTCCGGCCCTGGCGGCATCCACCTGCTCAACGGGCTCTACGATGCTAAGCTGGACAAGGCGCCGGTCCTCGCCATCACGGGAATGCAGTACCACGACCTGCTGGGCACAATGACGCAGCAGGACGTGGACCTGGACAAGCTTTTCCAGGACGTCACCGTGTTCAACGCCCGCGTGATGGGCGCGGCGCATGTGGAAAACGTCGCCTCGCTTGCGTGCCGCGCGGCACTGACCCGCCGCGGAGTGGCGCATCTTTCGCTGCCTGTGGACGTGCAGGAGGAACCGCTCTCGGACGAGCATCCCTCGCCCCGCAACAAGCCGCATCCGGTCTCCACCGCCTTGGGCGGCGCGCTGACCCTGCCGCGCCCGGAAGAGCTGGACCGCGCGGCGGAGATCCTGAACGGTGCCTCGCGGGTCGCCATCCTCGCCGGGCGCGGGGCGCTCTCCGCCCGGGCGGAGCTGGAGCGGTCCGCGGAACTTCTCGCTGCACCAGTGGCCAAGGCGCTGCTGGGCAAGGCCGTGCTGCCGGACGACCATCCGCACAGCACTGGCGGCATCGGACTGTACGGAACCTTTGGCACCGAGCAGGCGATGCAGGGCTGTGATGCCCTGCTGATCGTGGGCAGCACCTTCCCCTATATCGAGTACTACCCGAAGCCGGGCCAGGCGCGCTGCGTGCAGGTGGACCTCGACCCGCTCCACATCTCGCTGCGCCATCCGGCCGAAGTGGGATTGGTGGGCGACGCGCAGGCGGTGCTGGAGGCGTTGAACGCCCGCCTCCATCGCAAGGAGGACCGCTCCTTCCTGGCGGCGGCGCAGGAGGAGACGACGCGCTGGCGCGATGCTCTGCATGAGGGCGCAACAGCCGCGCGGCGGCCCATGCATCCAGGCGCACCGGTCGCCGCCCTCTCCGCGCGCCTGCCCGACGACGCCGTGATCGCAACGGATAGCGGGCATAACACGGGGCTGGCGGCGCGATACCTTTCCCTGCGGGATGGCCATGCCTTCGGCGTCTCCGGACTTCTTGCCTCCATGGCCTGCGGGCTGCCCTACGCCATCGCTGCGGGGCTGGCCTTTCCGAAGCGGCCCGTCTTCGCGGTGGTGGGGGATGGCGGCTTCGCGATGCAATTGGGCGAGTTCGCCACCGCTGTGCGGCATCGCCTCGACCTCAAGGTGCTCGTGATCAAGAACGGCACGCTTGGGCAGATCAAGTGGGAACAGATCCTGTTCCTGGGCAATCCGGAGTTCGGCTGCGACCTGCCCGATATCTCCTTCGCCCGCGCGGCCGAGGCAATGGGCGGGCGCGGCTTCTACCTGGACGACCCTGCGCGGCTCGATGAGGTCATGGACGTCGCCCTCGCCACGCCCGGCCCCGTGGTGATCGAGGCGTTGGTGGACCCGAATGAGCCGCTGCTCCCCGCCGTCATGCCCGACACCTATCGCAAGAATTTGGAGAAGGCGCTGGAGGCGGGAACGCCCGGCGCTGACGAGTTGCGCGCCGCCCTGTCCCGCGCTCCGGCGCGGGAAATGATGGCGCGGCACAAATCATCCTGAGGGTGAAGGAGACGGCAATGCCAGACCGGACGGATCTGCATGGGCGCGTGGTGGTGGTCACCGGCGCCTCCAGCGGCATCGGACGCGCCGCCGCGCAAATCTTCGGAGGCGAGGGCTGCCGTGTCGTCCTTGCCGCGCGACGCGGCGGCGTGCTGGAGCAGGTGGCGGCCGAGTGCCGTGGCCTCGGTGCGGAGGCGGTCGCAATCCCGACGGACGTGACCGATCCGGAGGCGGTGCGTTCGCTCGCAGACGGCGCACTGGGTGCCTTCGGACGCATCGACGTCTGGATCAACAATGCCGGCACGGGCGCTTTCGGCCCCTTCACGGAAACGCCGCTTGAGATCCATCGCAAGACGATCGAGGTCGACTTGCTGGGCGCTCTCTATGGTGCGCACGCCGCGCTCACGCAGTTTCGCCGGCAGGGCGAGGGCACGCTGATCAACAACGTGTCGTTGGGCGGCTGGGCGCCCACTCCCTACGCCGCGGCCTACACGGCGGCGAAGTTCGGGCTGCGCGGGCTTTCCGCCAGCCTGCGCCAGGAGATGCATCCCTTCCCGCGGATCCACGTCTGCGCTGTGTTTCCGGCGATGATCGATACGCCGGGACTGGAGCACGGCGCAAACTTCTCCGGGCGGCGGACCGATCCCGGACCCCATCTTTACGCACCCGAGGACGTGGCGGAGGTCTTTCTGCGGCTTGCCCGCACGCCGCGTGACGAGACCGCCGTGGGTTGGCCCGCCCGTGCGGCCCAGCTCAGCTACACGCTTGGACGCGGCATGACTGAGCGCGTGATGGGCTCCGCCATCCGTTTTGCCCTGGGGCGCGCGCGGCCTGCGCCGCGAAGTGAAGGGGCTGTCCTGCGTCCGGTCCCCGCAGGAACCGCTGCGAGCGGCGGTTGGCGAGCGCGCAAGGGCGTGCCCTCGGCGCGAACGCTCGACTGGGCCGCGCTGGGTGGCCTGGCCGCCGTCAGCGCAGTGGCCGCTCTGCTCGTGGCAAGGAATCGTGCCTGACGCCTCGCGCTCGGCGCATGTCCTGTGGAACACGTGCTGGCTGCCCCGGACATCCTACTTGCCTGGAGCAGGGTCACACGCCGTTGTCCGTGGGGCCGTGAGGGTCCGCCCCCTTGCCGTCAGGGTCCAGGGCGGCCGCCGGTGCTGCCGAAGACGCCGCCGGTCGCGTAGCTCAGCTCGGAGGTCGCGAGCATCACGAAGACCGGTGCCAGCTCGACCGGCTGGCCTGGGCGGCCCAGCGGCGCCTCGCCGCCGAAGTTTTCCAGCGCGCCTGGAAGCTGCCCGCCGCTCGGCTGCAGCGGAGTCCAGAATGGTCCCGGCGCCACCGCGTTCACGCGGATGCCCTTCTCCGCAAGTTGCTTCGCCAGGGCTTGCGTGAAGGCGATGATTCCCGCCTTGCTGGCCGAGTAGTCGAGCAGCATCACCGGCGGGTCATAGGCGACCACGGAGGCGGTGTTGATGATGGCCGCACCTGCTTGCAGATGGCGCAGCGCGGCTTTCGTGATTCAGAACATCGCATAGAGGTTCGTGCGCATCGTGGCGTCGAACTGCTCGGTGCTGATGTCCGTGATCGAGGGCTGCGCGGTCTGCCGCGCGGCATTGTTCACCAGGATGTCGAGCCCGCCCAGTTCGCGCACTGCACCCTCTACGAGCCGCTAGCAGAACGCCTCGTCGCGAATGTCGCCGGGCAGGGCGACGGCCTTGCGTCCGGCTTCGCGGATCAGGCGCACCACCTCGCGCGCATCCTCCTCCTCGGCTGGGAGGTAGTTGATGGCGACGTCTGCACCCTCGCGCGCGTAGGCGATGGCAGCGGCACGGCCGATGCCGGAATCCCCACCGGTCAGCAGCGCTTTCCGTCCGGCGAGACGGCCCGAGCCGCGATAGCTGGTTTCCCCGTGGTCGGGCCGCGGCTCCATGCGTGCGGCGAGGCCGGGCCATTCCTGCCGCTGCTGTGGAAAGGGCGGGCGAGGATAGGCCTCGCGGGGGTTGTTCAGCGGAACCGGCGCGGGTTGTGCTGGCTGCTGCTGTGCCGCGGCAGGGCCTGCCCCCGCAAGAAGGGCGGGGGCTGCGAGGCCAGTTCCGACCAGGAGGCGCCGCGTGGCGCGCGTGTCTTCCGCGTTGTCAGGCTTGTCTTGCGGCATGGGAGGGGACCTTGCGCTGCGTGCTCCCGCTGCAAAGCCTGGACGCCCGGCGGGTTTCGCGGCCCGGGATGCCTTCGCTTCACGGGAAGGCTTCCTTCTGTCCCGCGTAGGCTGTGCCGATATCCGCACCGCTGCCTCGCCGGGCCACCGCAGTCACTGCAAGCCCGCCATGAGGCCTCGCTGCTATTGGGAATCCGCAGACTGGGGCTGGGTGAAATTCAGCCCGAATCCTTCTCGTATCCGTCCTTATCGCTTGAGTTCCCCTCCTGCTCCGATGACGTGCCGATCCCCAGCATCCCCGCGCTCTGGTCCATGGCGGAGGCGACATTCTCGGCCATGATGGAAGCGGCCTCCGTCGTGACCTCGACGGCCGCCACGAGGGGTGCAGTCACGAAAGCCACCATGGCTGAAGCGGTGTCGGCGATTGGCGTTGTGCTTGCGGCAGTTTCTGCGGACACCTGCCTTGCTCCTGCCGGGCTCCGCCGACGCGAACGGGGTTTCGGCTCCTCAGGGCGCTCGGCAGATGAAGCGGATGGCTTTGCGCGCTGCGAAACGGAGGCGGGCGACTTCGCCCCCCTTGCGCTGGTGCGGGGTGCCGCCTTCACAGACGCCTCGACCCTGGCGCCGCCGACCTTGGATTGCGCGGATCGAGAGGCGCCGCGCTTTGACGCTGCGCTTCCTGCCTTGGCGGGTGGCTGCCGAGTGCCGCCGCCCTTGGCCGTCTTCGCGGCGGCTCGGCCCTGCGCTGCCGTGGCGCCCATTCGACCCTTCGGTACGGCAGTGCCGCCGGGCCGGGGAGTGGCCGACCCGGTTCGACCCTTCGGCGCGGCCTTCGGGGAGGCGCGTCGTGTCGGAGCCGCGGTGGGGCGCGCCTCGGACGCTCCAGGCTTCGCTGCTGCTCGCCGGCCGGTGACAGCCGTATTCGTCCGGCTTCTTGCCGGAGCGCTCCGGGTCCTGCTGGTCCCTGTCGCCTCGGCCGCCGAGGCCTTCTTTCGTGCGGGTGCCTGACCCGTGCGTCCTGCCGCAGCAGAGGACGAGGCGGTGCTGCGCTTTTTCGCACCGGCCCCCGCGCTCCGCTTCGATTTCACCTTCGCCTCGTTCCGGGCGTTTGATACCCCCGGGCGTGCCGGGGTTTTCCCTTTCGAGGCTTCCGCTCGACGCGGTCGGGCCGCTGCGCGGTTGGCCTTCTTCGGCTTGTCCTCATCACGCGGGGCTTTCGCCATGGGGTGCCTCTGCTGCACGAAATGGGCGTTCGGTATTCCATTGGCCGAACGCATGGTGCGTAACGTAATAGAAGTCTGGTGGAAGAATGAAGCAGAAATGGAGATCTGGCTCTGAACAGGAATCCTGATCTGGCCATCTACGGCAGCTGGACAAGATCATGCCGCAGGAGGTGCCGGCAAAACATACGATCCGCCCTCTCGCGGGTGGGCTGCTGTTGCAGCCAGGCCATCGTGAGCCTGCGCTCACGGTTCCCGAAAAGCGGCTTCGGGCACAAGGCTCGCTCTTTTGTTCAAAGCTTGCGCCGCCCCAATCAACTGTCTCGTCACCACGTTCCCGAGCCTCGCAATCTGCCGAAGCTGCGCCGGCTCGATCATCCAACCTCGCCGCTCCAGGCTCATTGACCGGAGGCGTCCGGCAAGAACTCCGTTCGACCACCAACTGCCCGATCCTCGCGTGCGGCCTTTCGACATCTGCCTCAGCCGCCTTATGCGATGTGCGTCGAGAAACCTCCGCATCCGACCCAAAGCGGACCTGACGCTGCGACAGGAGCGCATGGCTGGCGCAGCTGTCATGTATCGGTAAGATCTGCGTAAGTCCCAGGACGCCCTTCGTCATAATGCTGGCAGCATTGATTTGGGAGGTATACCGTCCCGTCAAAGAATAACGCCCGTCGCGGGAGAAGAAGGGAGAGGCTTGTGATGGTTGGCACCAAGGTCACCAAAAGCCAGGTATTGCCGGCAGTCCTCATTCAGGGGCGCGAGCCGACCCCTGCAGCGGCCCCGGCCGCGCATGGCCGCACCCCACGAGGAAGTTTGGTGCCGCCGCCCGGCACAAGCGTGAAGGCCGGCAAGTTCGGCCGCATGTTCCCCCGCCTGACCACCGCACTCGAAGTCGACGATACGCGACTTGCGGATCTGGCAAAGGCGATGAAGGACGGGCCGGGCACCAGCTCGACGGACAACAAGGATATTGCGGCCGGCTATACCTATCTCGGCCAGTTCGTCGATCACGACATCACCTTCGACACCACGCCCATCAGCGAGCGCGTGGTGGACCGCTCGGCGGTGGAGAACTTCCGCACGCCGAAGCTGGAGCTCGACAGCGTCTACGGTATCGGACCGGCCGGCAGCCCGCATCTCTATGCGCGTGATGAGTTCGACACGTTCATCATCGGCCGCTGCGACACCCTGGGTCTCGGCGACCCGCGGATGAAGGCCGGCATCCCGAACGACCTGCCGCGGAACAGCCAGGGGACGGCGCTAATCGGCGACCCGCGCAACGACGAGAACCTGCTTGTCGCGCAGATCCATCTAGCCTTCCTGAAGTTCCACAACAAGCTGATGATGGACACGCTCCCGAAGCGGCATCCACAGATGGCACGAGACCGCCTCTTCTCGATGGCGCGGCGCGAGGTCGCGTGGCACTACCAGTGGATCGTCCTGCACGATTTCCTGAAGAAGATCGTCGATCCGAACGAGGTGGAGGACGTGCTGCGCAACGGGCGCAAGTTCTACCTCTTCGAGGAGCAGCAGAGCTACGGCCAGCCCTACATCCCGATTGAGTTTTCGGTCGCGGTCTATCGGCTCGGGCACAGCATGGTGCGGCAGACTTACAATCATAACCGCGCCTTCAGCGACATCGGGTTCGATCTGCTCTTCCTCTTCAGCGGCAAGTCGGGCGCCATCCGTGGCAAGGATTCGCCGTCAGGACCGCAACCTTCTTTCGAGACGCTGCCCGCCGACTGGCCCATCGACTGGCACCGCTTCTTCGACCTCGGCAAGCCGACGCAGATGGGTCTGGACATTAAGAAGGCCGACAACAAGTTCGGCTTCAATTTCTCCCGCACCATCGATCCGTATCTGGCCGAGGCGCTGCACCAGCTTCCCGCTGGGCCCGGCCGGACAGGACCCAGCCTTGCCTTCCTCAACCTGAAGCGCGGCGTGCTGATGGGGCTGCCGAGCGGCCAGGACGTGGCGCGGCACATGCACCGACCGGCCGAGGGCATGACTTACACGACGCTGACGCCGGAGGAGATCACCGATCCGCGCAACGGACCGGACGGGCCCGTGGTGGAAACGCTCCGCCTGCAGCACCAGACGCCGCTCTGGTACTACATCTTGAAGGAAGCGCAGTTGAAGGGGAACAAGGGCGCGCGCCTGGGCCCAGTGGGCAGCCGCATCCTGGCCGAGGTCTTCGTGGGCCTGCTGCAGGGCGATGACGAGAGCTTTCTCGTCGCTGAACCCAGCTGGCGGCCAACGCTCGGTCCTCGGCCCGGCCATTTCGACATGGCCGACCTGCTGCGCTTCGTTGGCGACCTCGACCCCCTCAATGTCCCGGCCAACCGCGGTCCGGCGGGACCCTGAGCGGCGGCGAGGTCGGGCAGGGCGGCCTTGGCCTCCTGGGCGCGACGGGTGTTGCGGGGTCCACCGAGGGCAGACAATGGCGCTGGGAGCTAGCGCTGGCATGTTGCAGGAAGGGCCAGCGTCACCACCCAGCAGGCCGCGAGCATGAGCGCTGAGCCGATGAGGCAGGCGGCGATGCCGCCGCCCGCGTAGAGCAGGCCCGACAGCAAGGTCCCGCTGAAGCGGCCGGCGGCATTGGCGGCGTAGTAGAAGCCGACATCCTCCGCCGCCTTCTCTGAGCCGGCATAGGCCAGGACCAAGTAGGAATGGAGCGAGGAGTTCACGGCGAAGACGAGGCCGAAGACACAAAGCCCGAGTGGGATGACGAGATCCGGTCGCGGAGCGCCGCTGAGCACCAGCAGCGCCAGCCCCACCGGGATGGCCGCCAGCATCAGGGACCAATGCCGCGCCGCCGGGATCTCCGCCGACAGCCCGTCGCCGCTGCGCCGCACCATGGCGGGAGAACTGGCCTGGACGAGGCCATAGCCGATGGTCCAGACGGCCAGGAACCCGCCCACCATCGTGAAGCTCCAGCCGTTGGCATAAAGGAAGACCGGCAGCCCCACCACGAACCACACGTCGCGCGCGCCGAACAGGAAGACTCGCGCCGCGGCGATCAGGTTCACGCCTCGGCTCTTGCCGAACAGTTCCCGCGCCGAGCGCGATGCCTTGCCCCTTCCCATCAGCGGCGGCAGCGATAGCAGGACGGCGGCCAGCACGAGGGACAGCGCGGCGGCCATGACCCAGAGCGCGGCGCGGAAGCCCAGCGCCTCCAGCAGCACGCCGCCCAGGAAGAAGCCCAACCCCTTCATCGCGTTCTTGGAGCCGGTGAAGAAAGCGACCCAGCGGAAGAGCCGGCCGGAGGCCTCACCGGCGGTGATCTTGATGGCGGACTTGCTCGCGGTCTTGGTCAGGTCCTTGGCGACGCCGCACACGCCCTGCGCGCCGACCACCCAGGCGACGGACAGCGCCGCGCTCCAGCCAGGCGACACGGCGGAGAGGAGGAGAAATCCCGCCACCTGCGTTGCGAGCCCGACAGCGAGCATGCGCGTGATGCCGAACCGCGTGGCCAGCCAGCCGCCGAGGAGATTCGCGGCGATGCCCGACGCCTCATAGAGCAGGAACAGAAAAGCGAGAGTGAAGGGCGAATAGCCGAGGCGAAAGAAGTGCAGCAGCACCATCATCCGCAGCGCACCGTCAGTCAGGGTGAAGCCCCAATAGGCCGCAGTGACGATGGCGTAGTTGCGGGTGGCGCCGCGGGTGCCGACCGCGGCGCTCATAGCCCGGCGCGCTCCATGTGGCAGGCAAGGTCCACCATGCGGCAGGCATAGCCCATCTCGTTGTCGTACCAGGCGTAAATCTTCAGCAGCGTGCCGTCCGTGACCAGGGTGGAGGGACCGTCCACGATGGCGCTGCGCGTGTCGCGCGCGTAGTCGGCCGACACCAGGGGCCGCGCCTCGAAGCCGAGGATGCCGGCGAGCGGACCGGCCGCGGCCTCGCGGAGCAGGGTGTTCACCTCCTCCGCGGTCGTGTCGCGCCGCATCTCGAAGACGCAATCGATGAGGGAGGCGTTGAGTATCGGGGCGCGAACCGCGTGGCCGTTCAGCTTACCCTTTAGCTCCGGATAGATCAGCGCAATGGCGCTGGCGCTGCCGGTCGTGGTCGGCTGCAGGGACAGCATGGCGGAACGGGCGCGGCGCAGATCCTTGTGCGGTGCGTCCACCACCACGTTGGTGTTGGTCGGGTCGTGGATGGTGGTGATCTGGCCGTGGCGGATGCCGATGGCCTCGTGCACCACCTTCACCAGGGGTGCCAGGCAATTTGTCGTGCAGGAGGCGGCCGTGACGATCGGGTGCCGCACCGGGTCATAGAGGTGATGGTTCACGCCCACCACCACGTTCAGCACCGCGTCGAACTTCACCGGTGCCGCGACCACCACGCGCTTCGCGCCGCGCCGGAGGTGACCGTCCAGCGTCTCGGGCGACAGGAACTTGCCGGTGCATTCCAGCACCACATCCACGCCCAGCTCGCCCCAGGGGATGTCGCCCGGTTTCGGGTGCTCGCTGAAGGACAGGCGATGGCCGCCGATCCGTATCGCGCTGTCCTGCGCCGCGATGGGCGCGCGCCATCGGCCCTGCACGCTGTCGAACTCCAGCAGGTGGGCGCAGGCGCCAGTGCCGCCCTTGATCTCGTTGAGATGAACCACCTCCAGCCGGTTGCCGCGGCGCGGGTCGTCCTCGGGGCGCTCGGCGGCGCCGAGGGCCGCACGAAGCGCCAGGCGTCCGATGCGGCCCATGCCGTTGATGCCGACGCGCATCGTCAGCGCGCCGCCAGCGCGTGCGGGTCCGCCAGCTCGTCCAGACGCGCCTTCAGCGCGATGCGGTCCAGCGAGGCGAAGGGGAGGCTGGTGAAGATCGCCAAGCGGCGGTGCAGAGCGGCGCAGACTTCGTTGATGAGCGTCGCCCGCTCCACGGCGTTGCCAGTGAACTTCGCTGGGTCGGGCAGGGGCCAGGCGGCGGTCAGCGCCGTCTCGCCGAAATCGGGGCAAGCCTGGCCGTTCACCGTGTCGCAGACGGCGATGACGAAATCCATCCGTGGCGCGGCCGGCCGGGCGAACTCCTGCCAGGACTTGGACCGGAGGGGCGAGACATCGTGGCCCAGTGCCTTGAGCTGCGACAGCACCGCGGGCAGCGGCCCGTCCGAGGAGGGATCGGAGCCGGCGGAAAAGGTGCGGAAGCGGCCATCGCCCAGCTTGCGAAGAATGGCTTCCGCCATGATCGAGCGGGCGGAGTTGCGCGTGCAGAGGAACAGGACGTTGAAGATCGCCATGGAATGGCGTTCGCCGGGATGGTCGAAGAGGGTGGCGAGGTCGCCGCAGCGCTCCGGAGCGCCGTCGCAGCAGGAGTCGGCCAGGAAGGACATCAGCGCGCGCAGGCGCCCGATCTGTGCGGCGTAAAGCAGCGAACGTCCCTGGCGCGTGGCCGCGATCAGTCCCGCTTGTTCCAGCGCCCGCAGGTGGAAGGACAGCGTCGAGGCCGGCACGCCGAGCCGGGATGCGATCTCGCCTGCAGCGAGTCCCGATGGGCCGGCGGTCAGGAGGGCACGCAGGAGGTCGAGGCGCGTCTCCTGGCCCAGAGCTGCGAAAGCCAAGGCGGCGCTTTTTGATTCCATTATTCGAGAATGATTGAAATGTCTGCGTGCGTCATGTGAAGATTCCATGAAGGGTTGGGCAGTGTCTTGATCGGGGCCCGACCCAACCTGTGCTGCGGGCAGCGCTTTGCCTCGCTTTGGACGACAGCGCAGATGAGTTCGCGGAACGTATTGAAGGCGCTGGTGCTCCGCGCTGGCCTTGCGAACCCATAAGGGATGGGCTGCCTGGTCGCGCCGCCCGTTCGCCTGCTTCCGGCTGCTACGTGCAACGGGCAGGCGCGCCTATTCGCGCTGTCTGGAGCAGCGGCAATGCGTCGCAAGCCGTCAGCGAGAGCGACGCGGTCAGGGTGAGCGCAACTCCGGCGCCGGCGGATTCGAGCAGCAGGCGGACACGGCCCCAGGCATCGGCGTCTGAACCGCAGGACCGCAGCATTCCCGGCTTGCAGCCAGCGGGCCCACCACCCGGTCGGTCGAGCACACGCCCGTCTCCGGCAGCACGAGTTCGACGCGCCGCGCCGCTTCCACGTCACCGGCCAGGAAGGCCGCGATCGAGCGCACCTGTTCGTGCCCCGTGGCGAGGAGGAAGGTGGGCGCGCGGCCGTAGCTCTTCATGCCGGCGATGTAGAAGCCTGCCTCGGGATGGCGCAGCTCGGCCTCGCCATGCGGGCGGACGGTGCCGCAGGAGTGGAGGTTGGGATCGATCAGTGGCGCGAGGGCGGGAGGCGCCTCGACGGCCGGATCGAGCGCCAGCCGCACCTCCCGCAGAAACGAAAGGTCCGGTCGGAATCCCGCTGCGACAACTATCCGGTCCGCCCGCACGGCGGCCGCTCGCTCGCCCTGCCGGCCGGTGACAAGGAGCGCGTCGCCCTCGGCCGCGATGCGGTCGATGAGAAACGGCGCGAGCGCGGTGACCGCACCGCTCTCGACGAGGGACTGGGCGCGGGCGCCGAGGGCGCCGCGCTCGGCAAGGCCGTCGCGTGCCCCTCCGCCGAAATTCACCGCTGCGAGCGGGCGGCGGAAGGCCCATAGAATGCGCGTGCCCGGCGCCTCCCTGGCCAGTGAGGCGAGGTCGAGCACCGCATTCATCGCCGAGTGACCAGCGCCCAGAACGAGCGTCGTCCGTCCGGAATAGCGGGCGCGCTCGCTGCCCAGGATGTCGGGAATGCCATGGGCGATGCGATCGCCGTTCTCGGCCTCGCCGGGGGCCGGGATGCCATGCGCGCCGGCCGGGTTCGGCGCGGTCCAGGTGCCCGAGCAATCGATCACCGCGCGCGCGCCGATGGCTTCGATGCCGTTTCCTGTTTCGGCATGCAGCACGAAGGGCGCCTCGTTGCGGTGGGTGCCGTCGTAAAGACGCCCATGATCGGAGCGGGCAACGCCGATGACGCGGACGCCGGTGCGGATGCGGTCATGCAGCGCGGGCGTCGCAGCCAGCGGAGCGAGGTAGTGTCCGACCAACTCCCCGCCCGTGGGGAAGTGGTCGAGGTCCGGGGCCGCCCGTCCCGTCGCTTCGAGGAGGCGGCGGGCTGCCGCGTCCATGTTGAACCGCCAGGGCGAGAACATTCGCACGTGGGCCCAGGCGCGCACGGAGGCGGCGATCTCGGCACCGGCCTCCAGCACGAGCGGTTCCAGGCCACGCTCGAGAAGCTGCGCGGCGGCGGCTAGGCCGATCGGGCCGGCGCCGATGATGGCGACGGGCAGCGGTCCAGCGATCATGATCTTGCTCCTTCATGCATAGATGGTTGATGTATGAGGGTGTGGAAACGCTTGTTGCGGCGCATCAGCAGCAGCCTTTCCGGGCGCGGTCCTTCGAGGCGAAGGCGCGGCCCGTGTCCTGCAGCGCCGTCGTCGCCTCCATCCAGGCATCAAGCGCCACTCGAAAGGCGGCGCGCCCGGCGTCGGTGAGGGTGTAGACGCGGCGCAGGCGGCCCCCGACGACCTCCTCCGCCGCGGTGACGAAGCCACCCGCCTCGAACTCGCGCAGCACCGGGTAGATAGTTCCCTCGGTCGGCGAGCAGCATCCGCCCGTGACGCGCTCCACCGCACGAGCCAAGTCATAGCCGTGCATCGGCCCGTCATGCAGGACGCGCAGGATGAAGAATTTCGACAGGCCCATCTTGATGGTGCCGGCCCAGTAATCGCGGGAGGCATAGTCCACGCGAGACGGGGTCGAGGTAGGGCGTGGCTTAGCGCGCATGGCCAAAGCTTATGCCTCGGTGTTTGACATATCAAGGGTCAAGGCATCGCCCGCGACGCGGACGTCGGGCAGGACAAGGCTGCGGGACCTCTCCGATGACGCGTTCAGGAGATCCTATGCCTGGGTGCGACGCTCGTCCCGGCCAGCGGCGGTTTGGTGCAACCGCGAATTGGTGGAAGAAGGGAAAGAAAGCGTGCCGAGATGCGATCCGGTTTCGCAAGGAGGCAGCGGCCAAGATGATCCAGGGTGGCGGAAAAGGATGGGTCAGCCTTTCATGCTGTTTGGCTGCCCTCCTCCTGGCCCTGGGCCTTGCCTCCATCGGTTCGGCGGCCATCGCCCAGCCATCCCCGAGGGCAGCGACACCCTCCCCGCGGGCTGTGGCGGGCAACGCCGCGACGCTTGCGCTGCTGAACCGTGCCGCTGCCGCCATCGGCACCATCAGGCCGCCTCCGGGTGCTCCAGCGGATGTCACGCCGGTCGCGGCCACCCTGGTCAGCGAATGCCACGTTCTCACCGACCGGGCCGGCCTGGGGCGGATCATCGCCGCCATGCGGCCTTCCGACCAGCGACTCACTCTTTCCGTGCAGTTCGGTCCCGCAGACGGGCTTGCCGCGCTGACCAGCGTCAGCGTGCTCCGCGAGGGGGAACTCGACAAGGATTCGCCGCTCGCCCTCATCGGCGGCGACTCCCCCTTCGTGCTGCTCATGCTCCAGCGCAGCGGGGAGCGCTGCTCCAGCGAGGAGAGAGGCTGGCTCGCCCTTGCAGGCCATGCCGGCGCGCGAGCCTTGGCGGTCGCCCATCGGGATCGCGAGGAATCCTGGCGCTTCGCCGCCGGATGCGCACCCCAGCCCCCGCGTCCCGCCGAACGGCAGGGCAGCGGCTTGGCCGCCATCCGCTGCCCCACCGCCCTTGGCCAGAGTCCGGTGCTGCCCGGCGCGCCAGTCCTCGCGATGGGGAACGGCACCGTCGCGGTGGTAGGCGTGACCACGGGTGCTCGCTCAGGGGACGGCCTTGCGGTCCACGACCTGCGGCCTTTGGTCTTCGGCGTGCCCCCTGCGGAAGCCTCCGCCACCGAGCCGGAATGGGCAGCCGCGCTGTCCTACAGCAGCCTTCGGCCGAATCGGGCCGCCATGCCTCTCCGCCCTATCGCGGGCGTGGAGCGGCGGGATCTCGACGCGGCGTCCGCGGCGTTTCTCGACCTCGCCGCCCTGATCCAGGTCGGTGGGATCCAGCCGCCCGATCACATTTCGCTCCCCCCATCCATGGTCCGTGAGATGTCTGGCCTGTTTCAGCGGATGAGGCGGGACGGCGTGGAGTTCGGCGCCTATCTGCAGCCCACGCCCTTCGGCTTCGAGGCGCGGGATGTGTCGCGCGGGAATTACCACAGCGTCGTTCTTGGCCCCCGCACGCGCCAAAGCGCGTCCATGGCTTTCACGTTCCACACTCACCCAAATGACGCTGGGTTCTCGGCGCAGGATCTGATGGGCGCCCGTCCCGACGTGGTCACCCTCGTCCAATCGGCGCCCGACAACTTCCACCTGCTGGTCTTCAATCGCTCGCCCGAAGCCGGCGTCTTGAGGCGGCCACTGCAAAAGACGGCCATCAGCATCCTGGCGGCCCGGCGCCTGATCGCGGCCCGTGCGCGGCTTGAAAGGGCCAGCCCGGTGGAAAGAATGCGCGCGAACAACCAGGTCGCGATGGAGGTCATCGCCGCGCAGGCTTGGGAAGGGAACTTCCTCTACTACGCCGGCCCCGCCGAGCGGATGCGGCTGGTCATCTCCGCCGAAGCGCTGCAACGCCCGGGTTCTGGGCAGGGCGCGCCGCCGGCGCGCGACTGGAATCGCCTCACGCACTACGAACGTTTAGCCGCGCAGGCGGCCCTCATGGAGGACTCCCTCGCCTCAGGCGACCGGGCCCTGGCGGAGCGGCTGCAACTGAATGGCGAGATGGACGAGGCGACCCGGACAGCGCTCGCGGCCTGGAAGGCGCGGATCCGTGCGCGGGGGGGATACCGGGAAGACTCCGAACTCGGCCGTCTCCTGGCCCAGGACGGACTTCCCGACGAGCTGCTGTTCTGGCTCCTTGAGCCAGCCTCTGCGCGAACCCCCAGCGGGGGCACGGTGGACCTCGTCTTCGACCGCTACCTCATCACCGCGGAGGGCGGGGGCACGGCCGCCAGGCGGCGGCAGATCGGGCCACGGGTCGGAGATGCCGACGAGGTCGAGCTGCACTGGCCCAACGGCGCCTGGTACCGCGGCTTCGCCGTCGGGTCGGCCTTCTTCGGGCAGGGGCATTTTCGCGACCGGGAAGGGAACCAGATCATCGGGCACTTCGGCCCGCAGGAGTCACGGGCGCTTGGTCGGATCCTCCGCGCAGACGGGGGGCGCTACGAGGGGATGCTGACCGGGACCGGTGAACCTTGGGGCCGAGGGCGCCTGCACCTCCCAAATGGAGATGTTTACGAAGGCGAGTTCCAGGGCGGGCGGCATGGCCGCGGCACCTATCGCCTTCGCACCGGCCAGCGGATCGAAGGCGAGTTCCGCAACGGACGCGTCCACGGAAGCGCGACCCTCTACTCCAGTAACAACGAGATGCAGCAGACCGGCGAGTGGCGGGAGGACCGGTTCGTCAGCGGCCGGATGATCGTGCATCGGAACAATGTGCGCGAAGTCCACGAGGGCGAATTTCGCAACAACGCGCTGGTCCGCGGCACGATCTACGGGCCGCAGGGGACACGCGCCGTGGGGCAGTGAGCGCGTCATCTTGCGGTGCTTGTCGAGCCGGCCGACTGCCGAGGCCAGCCTCGACATTGGCGACGACACATTCACCTGGAGCCGATGGCTGCGCCGGGCGGTTCTTGAAACGGCAGGTCCATCCTCGCGGGCGGCAGCATCGTGGCGTTTCGAGCGTCCGGCTGCGCCCGCTGGCGTGACCAAGCAGGCGCGAGCGTCGCGCGGGAAGCGACACGGATGGCGCCCATCCCGCGCTGAACGGCTTGGCATCACGACCGTACAGACCTGGACCGTTCGCAGCGGCTCGTCGCGGAGCGTCGCTCAGTCGAGTTCGAAGCGGGGCGCCACTTCCAGCGGCCCTCTGCAACGTGGATGGGGCTGGCCCGTTCGTCTTGCACTCTTCCAGAAGGAGAAGTCGCAATGATCAAATGGGCCATCATCTTCGCGGTCGTCGCTCTTGTGCTCGGCGCGCTTGGCTTTGGCGGCCTCGCTGGCGCGTTCATGGATATCGCCAAGGTTCTGTTCTGGCTTGCGGTGATCATCGCCATCGCGCTCTTCGTGCTCGGCCTCACGATCTACAAAAAAGTGACGTAGCGCGTACTGCTGGTCGGATCTGACACGCCCAGACGGGGTTGTGCCGCCTCGACCCGTGGCTGATAGCTCGTCCACCACTTCGCAGTGGTGGACGAGCCGTCGCCTGCTTGCGCCCAGGCACCACCTTGGCCAGCTGGCGGGGGGTGTGCATCAGCCCATGGCCGAGGCGCTGTATCCTCAGTGCAGCTACCGCATCGATGCCGACTTCGTTCCGGTCGCCATCACGGCGGTGGTGCCCAATGTCCTTGTGGTGAATCCAGCCTCGGGTCTCACGGATGTCCGCATGTTGATGGACCGCGCCCGGGCCGCACCTGGCCCCATGAGCTATTGCTCCTCGGGCAGCGGCACGTCGCAGCACATCATCGCCGAGATGTTCCTCTGCGAGACCGGATTGCGGATGTTGCACATCCCGCACAGGGGGACCGCACCGGCGATGAACGACCTGTTTGCGGGCGTGTGCCCGATGATGTTCCCCGGAATGGGCACCTCGGCGCCGCAGATCCAGGGGCAGCGGCTGAACCCGCTCACGCTGACCGTGTCCCGGCGGTTCGTTCCGTTTCCCCAGAGCCGGAACGTGACCGAAGGGCGCGCAGCCCTCCACCGCCTCGGAGGAGCGCCTAGAGAATTATTCGCACGAGGAAACCCGGTGCTGGAGTACGTTGGTGACCAAGCTGGATTTGCGGGCGGAGCAAGGTGATGGCGAAACCTGCGGCTTCGGCACTGCTACTGGTGCCTGACTGGATGTGACACATCGGGTTGCAGGAGCCGGCGCCGGCTCGGGCTGGCTCCCTTTGCGGCACACGACCTGGGCCGGCGCAAAAGCGCCCTGGCCCGCCTTCCGGATGCGCTGAGAGGACGGCCCTCGCAAGGACTGGCTGCGCGCCCCCCGCGACCGCTTCGGGGTTCTTGGGGTGCCTGTTGGATGCACCATCCTCTGGGCAGCCGCGGGGGCGCCCCCACATTCGAGTCGATGGCTGTCCTCCCCCTCGACATCGACCGCATCTACATGGAGCCCGTCGTCGAGGAGTACGTCCGCGGGCGGGAGATCCTCGCCCGCTTTCCGCAGGCTGAGCGCATCCCCGTCGCCTCCCACTGGCGCATTCCCGAGCTGCGGGAAGGCGACCCGGGCGACTACCTGGCCACCAAGCGGCAGGCCCTCGTGCTTGGCGTGAAGAAGGGGCTGACCTTCCGCCCCAATGGCCGCAGCGCCGATTTCATCGCGCCCTCCTCCTCCAACGGGTGCGCCATGGCCTGTGCCTATTGCTATGTCGCCCGGCGCAAGGGGCACGCAAACCCCATCAGCGTCTTCGTCAACATCGAGGCGATCCTGGCCGCCACCGCGCGCCATGCCACGCGGCAGGGTTCGAAGACGGTACCGAACCAGGTGGACCCCTCGTCCTGGGTTTATGATCTCGGGGAGAACGGCGACCTTTCCGTCGACGCCGCCATCTCCGGGAACGTGCGGGACTTGGTCGCGCTGTTTCGCACCCTGCCGGGTGCGAAGGGCAGCTTCGCGACGAAATGGGTGAACCCGGATCTTCTGGGCTACGATCCTGCGGGCCGCACGCGCATCCGCATGTCCCTCATGCCGCCCGCGCTGGCTAAGCTGCTGGATGTCCGCACCTCCCCCGTGGCCGAGCGCATTGCCGCCATCCCGGAACTCCACCGGGCCGGGTACGAGCTTCACCTGAACTTCTCGCCCGTCGTGTTGCGAGAGGGCTGGGAGGCGGAGTGGAGCCTGCTGTTCGAGGAACTTGACGACGTCCTGCCCGCTGCGGTGAAGGACCAGTTGGCGGCCGAGATCATCATGCTCACCCACAACAGCGATCTGCACGAGATCAACCTCGCCTGGCATCCGAAGGCGGAGGATCTGCTGTGGCGCCCGGACATCCAGGAGGAGAAGGTCTCTGAGTCCGGCGGCGCGAATCTGCGCTATCGTGCGGGCTGGAAGGGCCGCTGGCTGCAGCGCTTCAAGGACCTGCTGGCTTCCCGCATGCCGTATTGCCGTGTGCGCTATGCTTTCTGAAGCGCTGACGGCCCCCGCCCGTCTCCACCCGCCCTGGAAGCCGAAGCGCCTGCTCATCACCCCCTCCGCCCTTTCCTGGCCGCATGGGGCGGCCATGGCAGGGCGGGCCGCGGCGCTCGGGGCCGAGGTCGTGCGATTGAAGGCCGACCGCCTGGCCGGGCTTCCCGACACCTACCGCGACGCCAAGTCGACCATGGCCGTCGTCGTCGCCTCGCCCAGCCGGCGCAAGCCGCAGCCGATTCCGCCCAGCGCCGACTGGAGCTTCGACCTGGCCGAGGGCTGCCCGGCCCATTGCGCGTATTGCTATCTCGCAGGCTCCCTCGCCGGGCCGCCGATCATCCGCGCCTATGCCAACCTGCCGGAGATCCTGGACGCCCTTCCGCCGCTGCTGGGACAGGGCCAGGTCACCTCGCGCAACGCGGCCCGCGCGGCGGAGGGCACGACCTTCGAGGCCTCCTGCTACACCGACCCCCTGGGCATCGAACACATCACCGGCAGCCTGGCGGAGACGATCCAGTTCTTTGGCGCCTGGGACGCGGAAGCACAGCTCCGCTTCACCACGAAATACGACGCCATCGAACCGTTGCTGGACCTGCCGAGCAACGGCCGCACGCGCATTCGCTTCTCCGTCAACGCGCGTGGGACGGAGCGCTTCGAGGGTGGCGCGCCCCGCGTGCCGAACCGGCTCCGCGCCATGCGCGAGGCTGCCATGGCCGGCTACCGCATCGGCCTCACCATCGCGCCGATCCTGAACCTGCCGGACTGGCCGAGCGCCTACGATGCGCTGCTGGCCGATTGTGCCGCTGCGCTGAGGGATACGCCGGAGATCGACCTCACGGTGGAACTGATCACCCATCGCTTCACCGAGGGCTCACGCGAGGTGCTCCAGGGCTGGCACCCCGGAAGCGGCCTGGAGATGGACCCGGCGCAGCGCAGCCGAAAGCTCACCAAGTTCGGCTCGGCCAAGTACGTCTTCCCCAAGGCGCTGATGGCCGAGTTGCGCGCGAGGCTGGAAGAGAGCGTCGCGCGGCACCTGCCACAGGCGCGGGTGCTCTACTTCACCTGACGACGCCTGCGCGCCGAGACAAGGAACGATGCCATGCCCGATGACAGCGGTGGATCCCCCTACCCGAGTGAAGCCTGGGTGGCCGCCCGGCGGAGCGAGTTTCGCGACGTCCTGATGTCCTTCGATCCCGCGAGGCCCATCCTGATCCTCGGACACCATGACGCGGACGGGCTTTCCTCCGCGGCCATCCTGTCCCGCGCGCTTGAGCGCAGCGGGCGGCGCACGGAAGTCCGGGTGCTTGGGCGCGGCGAGAACGCGTGGTCCCCCGAGATGGCCGCCGAACTTCGCGCGCGGGGCATGGGCGGCCTCCTTGTCGCCGACCTTGGCACTCGCGCCGAGCCGCCACTGCCGGGCATGCCCACCGTGCTCCTGGACCACCACGTGCCGACGGGCGTCCCGGAGTCGGCGCTCTCCATCAGCGGCCATGGCCTGCACCCGACGCCCACCACCTCGCTTCTCGCCTGGTGGTGCGCCGGCGCGGTGGACGAGGTGGACGATCTACTCTGGCTTGCCGCGCTCGGCATCATCGGCGACATGGAGGAGGCGTCGGGCTTTCCCGAACTGGCTGCGGCGCGGGAACGGTGGGGCATCACGGCGCTGCGCAATGCCGTCTCCCTTCTGAACGCGCCTCGGAGGTCCAGCACTGGCGATGCCAGCCCGGCGCTGGCGGTGCTGCTGAAGGCGAACGGTCCCAAGGCTGTGCTGTCCGGCGAGTTTCCGGAGACCGCATCGCTGCAAGCCGCCAAGGCCGAGGTGCAGGAGGCCTTGGCCGAGGGCCGCCGCGTCGCGCCCCGTATCCGCGGCGAGGTCGCCCTCATCCTTCTGCACTCCGCCTGCCAGATCCACCCGTTGATCGCGCAGCAATGGAAGGGCCGACTGAAGGACAAGGTCGTGATCGCCGCCAACACCGGCTACCGCGCCGGCCGGGTTCATTTCGCCGCGCGCTCCGGGAAAGGGACCGACCTGATCGAGTTTCTTCGTCGTCACCGGCCGGAAGGCGCCGACCCGGTGAACTACGGAAACGGGCATGCTCAGGCCTCGGGTGGTGCGTTGCTGCCCATGGCATGGAATCGTTTCATGGCTGGGCTCGGCTATGGAGACGACACGCAGGTGGAGGCCTGAAGCCAAGGCCGCCAGTCGTTCACCGTGGGTCCGGCCCCTACTCCTCGGCTGCCAGCAGCACCGCGTCGATCTGCTCCAGCAGCACCGGAAAGTTCACCGGCTTGGGGTGATACTCGTTGCACCCGGCGGCGAGCATCTTCTCCTTGTCGCCGGCCATGGCGTGCGCGGTCAGCGCGATGATCGGAATGCGCGCGGTCTGGGGGTCGGCGCGCAGGTTCCGCGCCACGGTCCAGCCATCCATGACCGGAAGGTTCATGTCGAGTAGGATGACGTCCGGCCGTTCTGCCTTCGCTTGATCGAGCCCGGCCTGGCCATCATGCGCGAGCACGACATCGAAGCCACGCCGCTTCAACCGGCGGGACATCAGGTCCCACAACTCCTCATGATCCTCGACCAGCAGGATCTTGGTCACTGGTTCACCTCCTTGGATGCGGTGACCAACGCCGGCCCGGGCGCCGCGTTCGAGGGGCGCGGATGAAGGCGACGCAATTCGGCCAGAAGGCTTTCCGGCGGCTCCTCGTCGGCCGGAAGGATGCGGCGGACCTGTCCCTTGAGGGCCTCGAGTTCCTCCGTGGCGACCTCGCCGCCCGTGAGGGCGATGACCTGGGGCGACTGCCCACGCCGGCGCAGTTCCTCGACCAAGGCGAGGCCGTCGCCGCCAGGCCCTGGCAAGGCGACGAGCACGAGGCCAATCTCCGGCACGTCCGCGAGGCGGCGCAGCGCGTCCTCCTTGCCCGAGGCTTCCTCCGAGGCCCAGCCCGCCTCACCAAGCCGGGCCCGCAGCTCGGCACGGGCGTCGGGATCGTTCTCGACGACCAAGGCGAGGCCCGGGGTGCGCCAGCCATCCAGCACGGACTTGAGCCGCAGCCAGGAAACGGGCTTGGGCAGGAAATCCGCCGCGCCCAGGGAGACGGCCAGCGCCCGCTCCGGCAGGATGCTGGCCATCACGACCGGGATCTCCGCGGTCTCGGGGTCGTTCTTCAAGGCCGAGAGCATGGCCCAGCCATCCATGCGCGGCATCATCACGTCGGCGATGATCGCGGTCGGTCGCAGGCTGCGCGCCATGGCGAGGCCTTCCTCGCCGTCGCGGGCGCAGCGGGCGGCGAACCCCTCGCGGGCCACGAAGCGCGCCAGAAGGTCGCGGGAGGCGGGATCGTCATCCACCACGAGCACCAGCCCTGCGCCCACGTGCTCCACCGCCTGCGGCTCCGCCTCGCGCTCGGCGGGGCGGCTCAGGTCGGCCGGCAGGCGAATGGTGAAGGTGGTTCCTTCGCCGACGCGCGAGGCGACGTCGATGCTCCCGCCCAGCGCCTCGCAGAATGCCTTGGTGATCGAAAGCCCAAGCCCCGTGCCGCCGAACCGGCGCGTCGTCGAACTGTCGGCCTGCGTGAAGCGGCGGAACAGCCGGGCCAGCTGCTCCTCCGTCATGCCGATGCCGGTATCGGCGACGCGGAACACCACCTCGCGTGCGCCGCTTTCGGCCCCCGTCTCCTCGACCGTCAGCGTTACGCGTCCATCCTGGGTGAACTTGCCGGCATTGCTGAGCAGGTTAATGAGCGACTGGCGGATCTTGACCGGATCGGAATGCATCGGGCCAAGGTCCGGGTCCATGCGGACCTCCAGCTCGTTGCCGTTTTTGCGAAGCAAGGCGCTGACGGTGGCGGTCACCTCCTCCACCAGACGCGTCACGTCGATGTCCTCCGGCGCGACCTCCATCTTGCCGGCCTCGATCTTGGAAAGGTCGAGCACGTCGTTGATGAGGGACAGGAGGTGCCGCGCATTCGTGCCGATCTTGCGCAGGTCGCTCACCAGGGCCTCGCCGCCCTCCAGCTCCTCAGCCTCCTCCTCCAGCATCTCGCTGTAGCCGATCACTGCGGAGAGCGGGGTGCGGAGCTCGTGGCTCATATTGGCGATGAAGGTGCTCTTGGCGCGGTTGGCTTCCTCGGCCGCCTCCTGGGCAGCGGTGGCTGCCTCCTGTGCCTCCTGCAGCTCCGTCACGTCGGTGCAGGTGCCGAACCAGGCGGCGGGCGTGCCATCCTCGTCGGGCAGCGGCACGGCGCGGGTGAGGAAGTAGCGCAGCTGGCCGTCATGACGGCGGAGCGCGAAGCTTTCTTCCCACGCCTCGCCGCTGGCGAAGCCCTCGCGGAGGCGGCCCTCGACCGGATCCCGCTCCTCGGGGTCGAGCAGGTCCAGCCAGTCCCAGCCCAGCGCCTTGGTGTCTGTCAACCCGGTGAACTCGCGCCACCGCCCGTTGCTCCAGGTGATCGCTCCATCCGCATCCGCCGTCCAGGCGAGCTGGGCCATGGCCTCCGCAAGGGTCCGGAACCGCGCCTCGGAGCGGCGGAGCCGGGCTTCCGCGCGCTTCCGCAGGGAGACATCCTCCAGCACCAGCCCGGCGCCAGAGGATCGGTCGCTGCGCAGACGGAACAGCGTCGCGCGCAGGTGGCTCGCCGCCTGTCCCGGCGCCAGGGGCGGAAGGTCCAGATCGACCTCGGCGGTCCGTGCGCGGCCGCGCATGATCTCGCGCAGCTTCGGCTCCAGCGCCTCTCGCAGCGGGACGGGCAGGGGATGGCCGCCGCCCACCTTCGCGCCGAGTGCGGATTGGCCCAGCGCCTCCATTGCCTGGTTCGCGCCCGAGGCGCGCATCTGTGTGTCAAGGAAGGCCAGCCCCATCGGGGCATTGGTGATGACGCTGTCCAGCAGCGCGTTGGCCGCGCGCTCGGCCCGGCGGCGCCCCATCGCATAAAGGCCGAGCAGCAGCGCGCCGCCGAGCGTCGCGGCCAGGGTCGCGGCCATGAGCCACGTCGCGCGACGGGCGCCTCGCGCCTCGATCGCCGTCACCCGACGGCGAGAGCGTTCCTGCTGGTCGGCGACCTCGGTCCGGATCTCGTCCATGAGGACCTTTCCCTCGCCAATCCCGCCGAGGGTGCGCAGGGGATCCTCGATGCCGGAACGCTTGAGCTCCACGAGGCGTGTCGCGATGGCCACGCGCTGGCGGATCAAGGTCTCGAGTTGTCCTTCATCGGGTTCTCGGGCGGCATCGCGCAGGGCACGCAGCCCACCCAGCCGCGTCTCGATGTCCCGCAGCCCCTCGCGGAACGGCACGAGATACTCGTCCTCCCCCACGAGGAGGTAGCCGCGCTGCCCGGTTTCGACATCCTTCAGCGCCGAGAGGGTGGTTTCCAGCCCGAACACCAGGGCGTTCCCGGCCGCGACCTCTGCCCGGTCACGTGCCGCGGTGAGGTAGGAAGCGGCGCCGCAGGCGGCTGCGATCAGGATCAGCAGGGCTGCGAGCACAGGCTGGAGGGGGGAGGGGCGTCGGGCAGCTACGGCGGTGGGCATGCGTGTTCTCGCGGCGCCGGCGTGCGTGCTGGCAAGAGGCAAACCCGCGAGGCTTCCGAAGGTTGAAGGCGAGCGCCATGCTCCTTCAAAGGCTCTCCGCCTGATGCTCCACGCTACTCGGCTTCCTGCAGGACCGACCGACCCGCTTCGTGCCGCGGCCACCATGGCGATCGGGGCCATGGTGGTCGCCGCGCTCTACCTGGCGCAGGACGTGCTCGTGCCGCTGGTGCTGGCGGGGCTGCTCGCCTTCGTGCTCGCACCGATTGCGCGGCTGGGGCGGCGGGCGGGACTGCCGCGGGGCGCGTCGGCGGTTCTGGCCGCGCTGCTCGGCTTCCTTCTGCTGGTCGGGATCGGTGCGCTGCTCGGCCACGAGGTCGCGATCCTTGCCGACGAGGCGCCGCGCTACGTGGAGCCGCTTCGGCGGAAACTGGGCGTCCTGGCTGGCCTGGGGGAGTCCCTGCGTGATGCCGAGGCGGTCCTGCGCGGCACGTCCTCCGAGCCGGCCCCGGTGGTGGCGGGTCCCGAGCCGGCCCGCGCGGCGAGCACCCCCTTGCAGCTCGCGGGGGCGGTGCTCGGCCCGGTGCTGTCCCCGCTTGCGACGGCAGGGCTGGTCGCGCTGTTCACCGTCTTCATCCTGCTCTTCTCCGACGACCTGCGCGACCGCGCGATCCGCTTGGCCGGCGCCCGGGACCTGCCGCGCACCATGGCGGCGATGAATGACGCCGCGGACCGGCTTTCAAGGTTGTTCCTGGCGCAGGTGGTGCTGGCGGTCGGCTTCGGCGCCGCCGTGGCGCTGGGACTCTGGCTGTTGGGCCTGCCGGCGCCGCTGCTCTGGGGACTCCTGGTCGGGCTGATGCGGTTCGTCCCGTTCATCGGAACGCCCATTGCCGTGGTGCCCCCGGTGGTGCTGGCCCTTGCCGTCGACCCCGGCTGGGGCATGGCGGTCTCCGTGCTGGCGCTCATCCTGCTGGGTGAGGTGTTTATGGGCCAGGTGGCGGACCCGGTGGTGCTGGGACGACGCACCGGCCTGTCACCGATCTCCGTGATTCTTTCGGCCTCCTTCTGGACGCTCCTTTGGGGCCCGATCGGGTTGCTGATCGCCACGCCCCTCACGGTGGGGCTCGTGGTGCTGGGCCGGCACGTGCGGCAGCTTGAGTTCCTGGATGTCCTGCTTGGCGACCGCCCTGCGCTGGCCGCGGAGGAATCCTTCTACCAGCGCGCCCTGGAAGGCGACGTCGACCGGCTGGTTGCCCAGGCGCGCGGGTCCCTCGAGGCGGAGGACGGTCATCTGCTGGGCTTCGCGGACAGCGTGGCGCTGCGCGGTTTGGCACTGGCGGCCACCGACTGGAGCCGCGAAGCCCTGGAAGGCGACCGGGTCGAGAAGCTCCGCATCGCGACGGGCACGCTGCTCGACGAGCTGGCGGATACGCCCGCCGAGGAAGCCGCGCCTGGCCGTCCCGCCGATTGGGCGATGGCAGGCGCCGTTCTCTGCCTCCCGGCACGGGGCGTGCTGGATGACGTGGCGGCGCGCTTCGCCGCGCTGGTCCTGAGCCGCGACGGCTTCGGCGCGGTGGCACTCGGACCAAGTGCCTTGGACACGGCGAATATCGGCCAGCTGGACGCCGCGCGCGTGCGCCTCGTTTGTCTCTCCGTGCTGGAAGAGGGAAACTCCATTTCCGGCGTGCGGACTTCGCTGCGGCGCATCGCGAGGCACCTACCCGAAGCGCGTGTGGTGGTGGGCGTCTGGAACGCAGCACCGGGAAGCGCGATGCTGACTGCGTTGCGGACGGATGGGCCGGCGGATGTGATCGTCACATCGCTTGGCGAGGCTCTGGCCCAGGTCGAGGCATACGCATCCCGGGCAGCGGAAGGCGTGGCGGAGCGCGGGTGATGGGTGCGTAGCGCTCCGCCCTTCGAGCGGAACCGCGTGACTGGAAAGAACCGGCTCCCCGTGTCCCTTCCCACCTGCCGCGAGTGTCACCGAATTGACGGAGGACCGCGGCAGATCCCCCGCGCCGGAGTGACCTTTGCTGTGCGAGTGCGGTCTGGCGAGGACGCAGGGCTTCGTCCCCATCACACGATCGTCGCCGCCGGTAGGAGCCTACTGCCAGCGTAGCAGCGGTGCATCGCGTCTGTGCCATCCAGGCAGGCCGACCGGCCGCTTCAGATTGCGCGCGGCGCGAACTCGATCTCGACGCATCCGAGGCTTCCGAAATCGGCGCACGCAGCGGATCCGGGGCCGACCGCATCCAGGCCGGTGCAGGTCCCCGTTGCGACGATGTCCCCGGCCTTCAGCCCCCGTCCGTTGTCCGACAGCAGTTGCGCGAGCCAGGAGAGCGCATGGAGGGGATTTCCCAGCACATCTTCGCCGGTTCCGGCGCCTCGCGGAACGCCATCGATGCTCATCGCGACCGCATGCCGCCGAAGATCCTGGTCACGCCACCGATGCCAAGGACCCACCACCAACGCGATGTTCGCGCTGCTGTCGGCGGTCGTGAGCAACCGGCCCTGCTGCCCTAGACCCCCCGCAAAACGCGAGCCTACGACTTCGATCGATCCTGCTACGCAATCGACTGCGGCAGAAACCTCCGCCTGCGCATAAGGGGTCGGACGCGGCGGAAGGTCTCGGGCGATTCGGAAGGCGAACTCGGCCTCGACCGCTGGACGATGATCCGCTCGAACGCAGAGCCGCGCGGGGCTCTCATGCACGAAGAAACGCAGCAAGACTCCTGCGCCTGGCTCATGGGTGCCCAGGATCGCCTGCGCTTCCTTGCTGGTGGAGCCGATCTTGTAGCCGCATGGCTGTGAGCCGCTTTGCGCGATGATCTCATGCTGGACTGCATAGGCCTCCTCCTTCGAGGCTGGCAGCCGGTGCGCCGAGGGGTCCACCGTGCCGCCGTTCCGCCGTGCATCCCACAGCTGCTGTGCGAGCAGCTTCAGCCCTTCGTCCATCCGTCCTGCTCCTCCACTGTGCACTTTGCTCGGCCGACCGCGCGGCCAAGGGGCATTGTCCGCGATATCCGGGCGCGCACCAAAGCGGAGGCGAGGGCGCCTCAAAAAAGGGCGTCGACTGCGACGTGGCAGATTTCGCGCCCTCCTCGCTCACTTGCCGGATCGTCGCTCCGTCGACGGTGGGTCCAGGAACAGGTCGCTGGACCTCGGCTGCCCGAAGGCGATCACAAGCCGAGCGGTCCCCCAGGATGGCACCCCGCACTGGCGAGCCGCCCCTCATGCAGGCGAAGCACCCGATCCGCCAAGGCATCGGCGAGGTCCGGGTCGTGCGTCACCAGCAACACGGCTGCGCCCTTCGAGCGGGCGGCCTCGCGCAGCATCGGCGCCACGGTAGCCTGGGTCAGGGGGTCGAGGCGCGAGGTCGGCTCGTCGGCAAACAGGAAGACGGGGTCCAGCGACAGGGCGCGCAGCAGGGCGAAGCGCTGCAGCTCGCCGCCGGAAATTTCGGCTGGGAGGCGATCGAGCAGCGCGGGCGCGAGGCCGAGGCGCTCCATCCCTGAGCCGAAGCGCGCGAAAGGGATCCCGTGGCGCCGGCTGAGGACGTCCAGCCCCTGGCGCAGGCGCTGGTGGGGCACGAAGGCGGCGGGCGGGTCCTGCCACAGCTTGGTGAAGCGCCAGGGCGCCACGCCGGGAAGGCGCCGCACCTCGCCTCCGTCGGTGCGCATCAGGCCCAGCAGCAGGTCGCCCAGCGTGGTCTTGCCGCTGCCGCTGGAACCCAGCACGGCGACCAGCTCGCCCGGCCGCAGCGTCAACGAAACCTCGCGCAGCAGGGGTCGCCCGCCCAGTGACTTGCGGAGCGCCACGGCTTCCATGACCGGCGGGCCGGATGGGGAAGGGGGCCGAGCGGGACGCGTCCAGCGGGACGGTTCCGCCGCCAGCAGGGCGCGGCTATAGGCGTGGCTTGGCGATGCGAGCACCTGCGCCGCCGGCCCGTGCTCGACCACCGCGCCCTCGCGCAGGATCAGGACATCACCGCCCAGGGCGCGGGCCACGGCGACGTCGTGCGTCACCGTGACCACGGCGCGGCCGCGTTCCGCCTCGTCGCGCAAGCGGCGGGCGGCTTCGTCGCGGCGGGGAGCGTCAAGGCCCTTGGTAGGCTCGTCGGCCAGCAGGACAGGGGTGTCGGCGGCGCGGAGGATCGCCAGGGCCAGGCGTTGCGCCATGCCGCCGGAAAGCTGGAACGGGAAGCGCGTCCCGGTGCCTTCCAGACCCAGTTCGCGCAGCCGCGCCTCCGCCTCGGCCTGGGCACGCGGGCGTGGGAAGCCGCGCACCAGCCGATAGGTTTCCGCCACCTGGGACAGGGCGCGCATGGTGGGGTCGAGCGCCAGGAACGGCTCCTGCGGCAGGACCGAGACGGTGCGGCCCCAGAGCCGGCGCCTTGCCTGGGGTGGCGCGACGAGCATCTCGGTGCCCGCCAGCGCCACGCGTCCTTGGGCCTGGAGGCCCGGCGGCAGCGCACCCAGCACCGCCAGCAGCACCAGCGACTTGCCCGAGCCCGTTTCGCCCAGCACCGTCAGCGGGACGCCCGGCCGGGCCTGAAGCGAGGCGCCGCGCAGCAGCGGCGTTCCCTTCGCGTCCGCGACATGCAGATCCTCCACCAGCAGGGCGGCGGTCATGGCTTCTGGCCTTCGTCCGCGGAAAGGAGCTGGAAGCCCAGGACCAGCATCGCCACCAGCACCGCCGGAACCAGGGCCTGGACCGGCGCCTCGGGGAGGTAGGGCAGAAGTTCCGTGGTCATGCTGCCCAGTTCGGGGGTGGGCGGGCGCACGCCGACGCCGACAAACGACAAGGCCGCCACCTGCAGCACCGCCGTGCCCAGCCCGAAGCCCACCAGCGTCAGCAGGATCGGGCGTAGCTCGGGCAGGACGAGACGGCGCAGCACGTAATCCGGCCCGAAGCCGAGCACCCGCGCCGCCTCTGCATGGGGCAGGGCAAGGACGCGACGTGCCTCGGCACGCGCCACGCGAAAGAAATGCACCCACTGCGCCAGGGCCACGCCGCCCGAGAGCGGCAGGATCTCCCCTGGCGCGAAGGCCACCACCACCATCACGAGCAGAAGGCCGGGCAGGGCCAGGGTGGCGTCGCCCAATGCGGCCAGCGCCCGGTCGGCCAAGCCGCCGAGCGACGCCGCCAGCAGCCCCAACCCCGTGCCGAGAAGGACCGCGATCCCGACAGCCGTTGCGGCGAGCGTCAGCGAGAAGCGCAACGCGTGGGCGGCCCGCGCGAGCACGGAACGACCAAGATGGTCCGTGCCCAGCCACCACGTCGTACCGGGGGGCTGGAGGGCGGAGCGCAGATCCTGCAGGGCCGGGTCGGGCAGCAGGGACGGGCCGAGCAGCGCCAAGCCTCCGAGGAGGAGCAGCAGCGCCGCCCCCAGGCCCCGGGCGCCGCTCAAAGCGTTCCCCGCGCGCGGCGCGGGTCGAGCAGCGCCGCGAGGGCGTCGGCCAGGGCGTTCAGCAGGACGAAGCCCAGTCCCAGCGCCAGGGCCGCGCCCTGCACCATCGGCACGTCGCGCGCGAAGATCGCATGCACCAGCGCGTGGCCCAGCCCGGGCCAAGAGAACAGGCTTTCCACCACCACCGCGCCTTCGAGCAGGGCCGCGAATTGCAGGCCCAGCACCGCCACCACCGGGATCGAGGCGTTGCGCAGGCCATGGCGGCGCACCACCGCGGCTTCGGAAAGCCCCTTCCAGCGGGCGAAGCGCAGGAAGGGGGAAGCCTCCACCGCCATCACCGCATCGCGCGCGACGCGCCCGCCCAGCGCCGCGACCCCAAGGGCAAGGGTCAGGGCCGGCAGCAGGATGGCGGCCGGGGATTCGAAGCCCGCCGGGGGCAGCCAGCCGAGGTGCAGCGCGAAGACCACCATCAGCGCGAGGCCCAGCGCATAGGGCGGCACGGCGCGCAGCAGCACGGCGCCCAGCAGCACGACCCGGTCCACGGCCCCGCCAGGGCGGAGCCCGGCCAGCACGCCGAGCGGCAGGCCCAGGGGGAGGGCCAGCGCCAGGGCCATGGCGGCCAGCATCGCGGTGTGGGCTAGGTGGTCCAGCAGTTCCGGCAGGACCGGCGCGCCGCTGACCAGCGAATGTCCGAGGTTCAGCGTTATCACGCGGCCGAGCCATCGCAGCAGCCGTGGGAGCACCGGCCCATCCAGCCCCAGTTCCGCCCGCACCGCCTCGGCGGCGGCGGCATCCACCATGTCGGGGCCATAGCGCTCCGCGGCGATGCGGAAGGCCGGGTCGCCGGGAAGCGAATGCATCAGCGCGAAGCCGACCGTGCCGACGAGCACCGCGACGAAGCCTGCCTGCGCGAGCCGTGCGAGGAGGATGCGCACCACGCCCATCATGCCGGCCAGTCCAGTTCCTGCAGATGGAAGCGCAGCTCGAAGGGATCGAGGCGCAGGCCCCGCAGGCGTGGGGTGGCTGCCACGGCAAGGGTGGAGGAGGCGATGGGGATCACGGGCCGCTCCTCGCGCAGGATGGTGCCGATGCGCCGCCGCGCCGACCGATCGGGCGTGGTGCCCAGGGAGGCGGCGAGGGCGAGCAGTTCCTCGCTGTGCCAGTTCATCGCGCCCCAATCGCCGCCGGCTTGCCCGTAATCGCTGAGCACCGTCCCGAGCGGGTCGGGAACCAGCCCGAACTGTCGGGTGAAGAGACCCATCTGCAGCCTTCCGTCACGATGGCCGCGCGGGATGTCCGAGGAACTGCCGATGCTCACCGAGACGGCGATCCCAGCCTCGCGCAGCTGCGCCTGGATGGCGGTGGCCATGGCCGGAAGCTCCGGCCAGGTGGTGAAGGTGCGAAGCTCCACCGCGAAACGCTGCCCCAAAGCATCCTGGCGGATGCCGCCTGGCCCCGGCCGCCAGCCGGCCGCCTCCAGCAGTGCCCGCGCGCCGGCGAGGTCCTGGCGCGATGGCCCCAGCGAGGGGTCGTGCCAATCGGCAAGGGCGGGCGGGAAAAGCTGGTCCGTCGCAAGGGTGGCATCGCGCAGGAGGGCGCCGGCAATGCCTTCGCGGTCCAGCGCCAAGCTGAGGGCCTCGCGCACTCGCTGGTCGCGGAAGAAGGGCGAGGCGGCATCGAGCTTCAGCATCCGGACGCGAGGCGTGGGTACCGATGCCACCGCCACCCGCACGCGCCGCCGCAGCCGCGCCAGGGAGGCGGGCAGCAGCCCAATGGCGATCTGCGCCTCCCCGCTTTCCACCATCACGGCGCGGGTCTCGCCCTGGCCGGTGGCCAAGTAGAGCGCGCCGGGGAGGCGAGGGGCGGCGCCCCACCAGCCCTCCCAGCGCGCGACCAGCAGGCGGTGCGGCGGGTGGATCTGCGCGACGCGGAACGGGCCCGAGCCGATCACCCGATCAACGCGCCCGCTCCCGCCGAAGCTGCCGGGCGCCAGCACGCCGGAGCCGGCATGGCTCAGGAAGGCGGGCAGCGGCGCGAAGGGCCTGTGCAGGCGGAACACCACGACGTCCTCCCCGTCGGGCGCGATGCCGGCGAGGGGCGCGCGGGCCAGCACCGAGACGCCCGCCGCGGCGTGCGACAGGGCGCTGGCCACGGAAGTGGCGTCCACGGGCGTGCCGTCATGGAAGCGCGCGCCCGGGCGGAGCCGGAAGCGCCACTCGGCGTGGTCCGCCGAAACCGCCCAGGACACGGCCAACTCGGGGGTGGGACGCCCTGCCTCGTCGGCGCCCACCAGCGTTTCGACTACGCCCATCCGGCCCAGCACGTGCCCGGCGCGGGACAGGTCCAGCCCGGCGAACTCGCCTGGCGCGACGATGCGGGGCCAGGACGGCGCCGTGCCGTCTCCGCAGGCGGCGAGCAAGCCAGGAGCCGCCAACAAGGCGCGGCGTGGAAGGATCATCAGAAGCGAATGGCCAGGCTGGCCGCGACAGTGCGCGGCGCGCCCGGTGACACCCAGACGCTGCTGAAGGAACGCTCGTAGTAGGTGGTGTCGAACAGGTTGGTGACCGTGACGTTCACCCGCGCACGCGGCGTGATCTGGTAGGACGCAAGGAGGTCCACCGTGGTGTGGCCGGGCAGGCGAAAGGCCGTGTTGCCGGTATCGCCAAGTCGGGAGGAGACATGCACCAGTCCCGCGCCCAGGCTGAGCCCCTCGAGCGGGCCTTCGCGGAACTCGCGCACGCCCAGCAGGGACAGGCTGTGGCGCGGGATGTTCAGCAGCGGCGTGCCGGGGCGGATGGCGTTGTCGCGAATCACCTCGGCATCCACATAGGCATAGCCGCCGATGACGCGCCATCCCGGGGCCACTTCGCCGGCGACGGAAACGTCGAACCCGCGCGAGCGCGCAGCGCCTGCAGCGATGCTGAAGCCGCCACCCGCCGGGTCGGCGGTCAGGACGTTCTGCTTCTCGATGTGAAACAGGGCGGCTGTGACGGAAAGCCGTTCTTCCAGCAGGTCGAGCTTGGTACCCAGTTCGAAGCTTTCGCCCTGCTCCGGCGCGAAGGGGCTGCCCGTCGCGCCCGCGCCGCGGTTGGGGCGGAAGGACCGTGCCCAGGAGCCGTAAAGGGAAAGCTGCGGCAGCAGGTCGTACATCACGCCGACGCGCGGCAGCACGGCCGTTCGTTCCTGCGGCGTTGTGATGCCGGTCGCGCGCTGGCGAAGGTCCTGGTCGGAATGCTCGACGCGCAGCCCGGCCAGCAGGCGCATCCGGTCGGTCACCGCCACCTGGTCCTGCATGAAAAAGGACGTGGAAATCGTGCGTTCCAGCGCGTCGGTGCGGCGGGTGAGGGGAGGGAGCGGCCCGCCGTAGCGCGGCGAAAGGATGTCGATGCTGAAAGGCGCGGTGGCGGGGTTGGAGCGCAGCAGGATCTCCTTGCCGCGGAAATTGTCGTGCTCCACGCCCAGCAGCAGCGTGTGACGCAGCGGGCCTGTGGTGAAGCGCCCCTCCAGCGTCGCCTGCAGCGTGTAGTCGTCCCACGCATAGTCGCGGAAGCGCCGCTCGCGCAGCAAGGTGCGGCCATCGGCGAGGAGGCGGTTGTTCTCGGTCGAGAAGCCCGTGAGCGTGCCGCCGAGATATTGCATGCCGGCGCGGAGCGTCCAGTCGCTGTTCAGCCGGTGCTCGACGCGCCCCTGCACCATCGCGTTGCGGTTGCGGAACCGGCCATCCGAGGGTTCGCCGAGGAAGCGCGAGCGCGGCACCGCGCCCAGCCGGTTACCCACTGCCACGATGCCCCGGTCGAAGGGCTGGTCGTTCTGGAGGAACTCACCCTCGAGCGTGAAGGTCGTGTCTGGCTCGGTCCGCCACGCGAAGAGCGGCGCGACGAATTGCCGGTCGGCGGGCGCGACGTCCCGGAAGGACTCCCGACGCTCCGTCCCAAAGATCAGGCGGTGCGCGAACCGGCCCTGCGGGTCGAGCGGGCCGGAGGATTCGAGGACGGCGCGGCGCGTGCCGCGCTCGCCCAGGAGGAAGGTGCCGCCGAAGGTCGGGACGGGCGTGGGCTGGCGGGTGACGAGGTTGATCGTCCCGCCCGGATCCCCACGCCCGTAGAGCAGCGCCGCCGGGCCGCGCAGCACCTCGATGCGTTCGATCGTGGCGCTGTCGGGGTTGCTCTGGTAGCCGCGGTTGACGGGAAAGCCGTTGCGGAAGAACTCGCCTGTGGTGAAGCCGCGCACCGCATACTCGAACAGGGTCTGGCCGCCGAAATCGTTCTGACGTGCGACGCCGCCTGCGTAGTCAAGCGCGGCCTCGACGCGGGTGGCCTGCAGATCCTCGACCACGGCGCGGGGCACGACGCTGACGGATTGCGGGATCTCGCGGATCGGCGTGTCGGTGCGGGTGGCCGAGAGGGTGTTCGTGGCGCGGTAGCCTTGCACCGGGCCGTCGCCACGCTCGCGCAGCGCCTCGGCCCGTACTTCAAGCGCCGGGAGTTCGATGGAGGGCAGGGTCGTCATGGCTTCCTGCGCCGTGGCATCGGTGGCGAGGAGAAGGACCAGCATGACGGGCTGAGGGACGCGTGACATGGGGGAGAGGCCGCAGGATAATGTTATGATATAACAATCCATCCGAAAGGTGGAAATGACAATGCCCTTCTGGAAAGAATCAGGGACGCGGCTCCTACGAGGGTCGATGGACGCCTCCAGCACGGGCTCCAGATGCTCTGGAGCACTCAGGTATCGGCCCTGTCCCGCGCAGGTGTCCTGAAGCGCACGGTTCCGCCCGGCGTCCGCCCAGCCAGAGCCGCCACCCCGGACCTCGATGGCCTGAGGCATGTTGATCCCGGCCCCGGTGCGATTCAAAGAGTCCTCCGGGCGATGCGGAGGATGCCTACCGCTGGAGCGGGCGGAAGTGCATGCGTGCGAGGTCCGGCAGCACGACGGTCACCGCCGTTGCCATGCGGGCTGTCGTGTTCGGTGAATTCAAGACATCGGCCAGCCGGGACGGGCGTCGGTTACGCGGCCCGACCGGCGGTATGCTCCGATGAATTCCAGGAAGACCTTCTCTAAAGCAGCCGGTCGTACCGCGAGGCCGGGATCACGGATGAGACTCCGAAGGCCAAGAACGCCGATGGCAGCTGGCCGACCCGCCGCAAATGCTCAAGCAAGTGAGGTACTCATGTCTCAGTGCCGGGCTAAGCCGCGTATCGCGGTGCGTGGAACGATGCCGCAGCCCGGCACTCACGGCGGCAGCGGCGGTGGTCGTATCCCTTGTCGGCGTGGCGCTTGCTCGGACGGCGGGGCGGGCGGCACTGCGTCGAGGGTCGGCGCCAGCGTGCGGCTGTCGTAGTTTTGACAACACTTGAGCGAAAGGGACGCACGCCCTGACTCGCCCTCTCGCACAGGGCAGCGAATTCATGGGCTCGAGTGTCTTAGGTCGCAGGATGGTTTCGGATCCATCGTGCACGGCCGAGACGCTACGCCCCTCGTCGAAGAGGCAGTGCCGACCTTGAACCGGCCGGTGCGGGGGATGATGCCCTCGGTGCCACGCGCTCAAAGTAGCACCCAATCCTGTGAAGATGGACCAGACGGGAAGGCCTTGTCTGTATCCGGCTGTGTTCGGATACAGCAGGCCCATGGGCACGCCGATTTCGCTCCCAATCCGCACCACGACCATGCCTTCGGAGGGGGGTAGGGTCCGGTCAGTCCACGATGAAAAGCTTGGCCCCAACTTCGGTCGAGGAGCGGTGTGCGGCGTCACCGTGGTTGGAAACCTGGTAACTCATCCCGGCTGTGAGCTTGAATGTGCGTCCATCCTGCAATTCGCTGGTGAGTTCGCCGTCCAGCACGTAAAGGACGTGGCCCCGGTCGCACCAGTGATCCGCGAGGTAGCCTGGGGAGTACTCGACGAGTCTGACCCGTAGATCGCCGACCGTGAATGTACGCCATAGGGCAAAGCCCGTTTCTCCAGGGTGCTTCGTTTCAGGGACTTTTGACCAGTCCGTGACGGTGAACGGCAGTGCGGGAATGATCATGAACTCTTGCTCTCTGGTCTGACGGATGCGGGCTCGGCTGGGAAAGACCACATGCGGCCTTCCTCGTTGAACTAGCAAACTGACTGGCAGGCCTCGCTTGCTTGCCCCGTCGCCGGGTTCGAGGGGCGAGCAGGGCAGTCAGCGCGCACTTGCCAAGCCGGATCATGACCCGATTCCGCGGGAATGACCGCAATTCCCTCAACCTGCAGCACGGGGGCAGGCCGTTCGCGTTCTCAGCGAGAAATAGCAGGAAGGTTCTTGTGTTCTGTCGGGTAGGCCGGATGGCGCTGGACGAGCGGTCAATCAGTTTCCGGGGAAGGCGAGATGAACTATCCCCAGGACATAAGGGAAGTTCGCCAGTGGCACTGGCCAAGCGCTCGTGCCCTTCGGACGGAGTACAACTTAGGGAAAGGGTAGGGTTGCCAGCGCCCATAGGGGCTGGCCCTCCGTAGAGCTGAGAGTCCAAAGGAGGCTTACGCCCTTGTGGCGGAGCCCCTACGCAGAGCGGTCTGCTCGTGATCGACCGCACGTCCGTCGCGTTCCAGGACGACGCCATAGAGATCCCGCGCCGCCTCCTCGCTGATGATGCCGTCCATCACGTCGGCCAGGACCGTTTCCGGGTCGCGTCGCAATGGGTCGCCCCACCCACCACCCGCGCTCGACAGCACCCGGATTCGCGAGGGGCCGAGCCGCTGGATTCCGTACTGCGGCGGCGGGCACGGTCCCTTGCCCAGTTCCTCGACCTCCAACTGCCCGGCGGCCCCATCCATCCCGCCATTGATGCCGTATCCCGAGGGTCGTCGAACGCCCTCCGCGCGGATTGCGTGCTCGGTCGTCGCCAGCACGTCGCACACGTAATCCACGCCTGCGCCGCCACGGAACTCGCCAGCCCCCGCCGTGTCGCATCGTAGTTCCTGACGATGGATCCGCACTGGATAGGCCTGCTCGTAGCCTTCGACATTGGGCAGGGTGAGCCCGCCAAGCGAGATCATGTGCCCCACCGACGCGAAGCCGTCGCGCCCCTTCACGGCACCGCCACCGGAGGCACCGTGCCAGTGATACATGACAAAGAAACGCCCCTCCGCGTCGAGCCCGGAACTCAGCCCGTAGCAGGCCTTGCCCCAGCCGGCGCAGCCGCGTTCGGGCGCTGCCTGGGCCAAGGCCTTCCAGCAGGCATAGATGATGTCGGTCGCTGGATAGACCGTGTTCATGGTCATCGGTGCGGGCGGACGCGCATTCACCACCGTTCCCTCCGGCGCGATGATGGAGACAGGCCGGAACAGCCCTTCGTTCCGCGGCAGGGAGTGGTCGAAGAAAGTGGCGACCGCGACATAGACGGCAGAATAGGTGTTCGCCAGCGAGCTGTTCTTGAAGCCGCGGATCTGCGGCGCGCTGCCCGTGAAGTCGAAGACCAGCGCGTCGTCGCGGATCTCCAACGAAACGCGCACCGGCACCTCGACCGCCTGGAAGCAGTCGGTGTCGCTGCCATCCTCGCCGAGATAGGTGCCGTTCGGGAGCTTCGCGATTTCCGCGCGCATGCGCGCCTCGCCATAGCGCAGCAGCGCGTCGAAATAGGCCAGGCCACGCTCGACCTCCATCTCGGACAGCATTGCCGCGACGCGCTCGGCCCCGATCCGGGTCGAGCCGAACATGGCGCTGAGGTCGCCCTCCATCAGGTCGGGACAGCGCGAGTTGAGCAGGAGGAGGTTGAACAGGTCGCGGCGCAGCTTGCCAGCCTCAACCAGGCGCAGCACAGGCAGCCGGATGCCCTCGTGGAAGATCTCGGTCGCCTCGGGATTGTAGGTCCCGGCCGCTCCGCCCCCGATGTCCGATTGGTGTGCTCGGTTGCAGGTGAACGCGCAAAGGCGCCCCTCGACGAAGACCGGGCGGATCATGGTCCAGTCGGGCAGGTGGTTGCCGCCGGCCGTGTAGGGGTCGCTCAGCAGGTAGACATCGCCCTCCGCCATCTCCTCGGCGAAGTCCCGGAGCGCGGCGCGCACCGCGAAGCCGCCCCCGCCGCTGTGGATCGGGATGCCGTCCGCCTGGGCGATGATGTCGCCGCCGGCGCCGGCGACGAAGCAGGTGAAGTCGTGACTCTGGCTGAAGATCGGGCTGCGCGCCGTGCGCGTCATGATCCAGCCCATCTGCTGGGAGATGTGGTCCACCTGCTTCTGGATGACGGCCAGCCGGATCGGGTCGATGGCGAATGCGTTCATGCGGCGCCGTCCTTCTGCGCAGGCTCGATCAGGTAATTGCCGGCAGCGGTGACCCGCAGGCGCTGGCCTCCCTCGACCAGCAAGGTGGTCGTGGCCTCGTCGATGATGGCGGGCCCCAGCACGGCATCGCCCGGTGCGAGGCGCCTTCCGTCGTGGATCGGGGTCGAGACCGTGCCCAGCGCGTCGTTGATCCAGACCGGGCGCCGTCCCAACGGCTCCGGCCAAGACTGGATCTCAGCATCAACCAGGGTCGGCGCGGCCATGGGCAGATGCCCGCGGGCGGCCACCTTGAGGCCGAGCGCCTCGATTTCCCCATTTGGCTGGAAATGCCCGTACAGACGCTGATGCGCGGCCTCGAAGCCCCGGCGGAGCACGTCCACGGCCAGCCCCTCCTCGCTGGGGATGGAGACCGGCCATTGCTGACCCGGGTATCGTAGCGCCAGCCCACGTTCCAGCCGGATGGCCTCGCGGGCGAAGCCCTGACGCGCCAGGGCGGCACTGGCCTGCTCCTCCATCTCCCGGAACGCCGCCTCGAGCAGGTCGGGCTGTTCGTCATCCAGCCTGTGGTACCAACTGCGGACGCGGTCGAGGCGGACATCCGTGTTGCACATGCCAAAGGCGCAGAACACGCCCGCCAGACGCGGGACGTAGACCGCGGCGCAGCCCAGCGCCCTTCCGACCGCCGCCCCATGCAGCGGCCCGGCGCCCCCGGCAGCGATCAGGGTGAAGTCGCGGATGTCGTAGCCGCGCTCGATGCTCACCCGCTCTACCGCATGCTGGATGTTCTGCTCGACCAGGCGGATCAGCCCGGCAGCCGCCTGTTCCACCGTCAACCCCAGCGGCCCCGCGAGGTGTTGCTCGATGGCACGGACCGCCTTGTCGCGATCCAGAGACAGGGCACCCCCGGCATAGGGGCCCGGCGCCAGGCGTCCCAGGACAAGCTGCGCATCCGTCACGGTCGGCTGCGTGCCGCCAAGGCCATAGGCTGCCGGACCCGGCCGGGCCCCGGCGCCGTGCGGGCCGGCCTGCAGCATTCCGCCGGCATCGACATGACCGACCGTGCCGCCACCCGCACCAATCGTGTGGATTTCGACGGACGGGATGGCAATGCAGTGCCCCTCCACGTCAAGCTGGTCCGTCATCTGCACGACCCCGTCGCGCATGAGCGTGACGTCGCAGCTCGTCCCGCCCACCTCAATGGAGACGAGGTCGGAGGAACCCGTGTCGCGCCCGAAATAGCGAATGGCGCCCACTCCCGCTGCCGGGCCGGAGAGCACCATCTGCACCGGCTGATGCGCCACCTCCGCGACGTTCAGCGCACCGCCGTTGCTTTGCACGATCAGCAGCGGGCGCCGCAGGCCAAGGCCGGACAGCCGCGCCTCCAGCGCGCGGAGATAGGGAGCGACGCGCGGTCCGACATAGGCGTTGGCGACGACGCTGGCGCTGCGCTCGTACTCGCCCATGATCGGTGCGATGTCGCTCGAGCAGGAGATCCAGATCTCGGGCCAGATTTCCTGGATGACCGCGCGGCAGGCTTGCTCATGGGCGGGATTTCGGAAGCTGTTGAGGAAGCAGATGGCGATCGCCTCGACCCCTCCGGCACGCAGCATCTCGACGGCCCGCACCACGCTTTCCCGGTCAAGCGGCTTCAGCACCTCGCCCGCTGCGCCGATGCGCTCCCCAATCCCGAGCCGCAGGCGGCGTGGAACCAGGGGCGGCGGGAAGGGCGTGCGGTGGTCCCAGACCTCGCGGCGGAGGCCGCGGCGGATCTCCAGGGTGTCGCGGAAGCCTTCGGTCGTCAGTAGCCCGACCCGTGCGCCCTTTCCTTCTAGCAGCGTGTTGGTCGCGACGGTCGAGCCGTGCACCAGCAGGTCTGTATCCCGCAGCAGGGTTTCCGTGTCGCGCCCCAAGGCGCGCGCCGCGCCTGCGATGGCGTCCAGCACGCCGATCGTGCGGTCCTCTGGCGTGGACGGAGCCTTGTGCGCCAGCAGCCGGCCTGCCGCGCCGACTACGACGATGTCGGTGAACGTCCCGCCAATGTCGATCCCGATGCGAAAAGGGGGCTGCATCTCATCCACGCTCATTCACCAAGCCCTTGTCTGATCTCTCGGTCCGTCAGCTCCTGGTCACGGCACCACCGCGTGGCCAGACCTCATCCTATCCCCGGACAAGCGCGCAGTTGCCATCCCCGAGCGGTCGGAAGGCCTCGGCAGCTGGGATCGTGGCACGGGGCTTGAGGTAGTCCCAGGGGCCGTGGCTCTCGGAGGGCGCCTTGACGTCCCAGACGCGCGCCGGGAAGACCACCCGCCCATCGGCGCGGATCTCTGCGCGTTCGTAGACATCGTCCTCCACCGGCATGCGGCGCATGACTTCGATGGTGGCACGGCCCGTGCCCTTGGCCGCTGGGGCGCCCATCTGCGCGACCGCCTTGAGGTAGTGCAGCGCCGCCGAGTAGGCGCCGGCGTGGATGCTGCTCGGCCAGTTCGCCGGTGCCTTGGGACGGACGCGGGCGGTGAAGGCACGGCTGCGCTCGCTCATGTCCCAGTAGAAGGGCTCCGACAGGACCAGCCCTTCGGCCGCTGCCAGGCCGAGGCCGTGCACATTGGTAAGCAGGGCGATCGGGGCGGCGAGCTTGATCCCGCGGCGGGTCAGTCCGAACTCACGGGCCTGCTGCACGCAGTTGTTGAGATCGGCCCCCGCGTTGCACAGGCCAATCACCTTGGCACCCCTCGCCTGCGCCTGGATGAGGTAGGACGAGAAGTCGGTGGTCCCGGGCGATGGATAGGCAACGCTGCCGACGACCCGGCCGCCGCCCCCCTCGACCACCCGGCTCGCGTCGTTCTGAAGGAGGTGACCGAAGGAGTAGTCGGCGGTGATGAAGAACCAGTCCCGGTGGCCCTGCTCGAGCAAAGCCCGGGCGGTCGAGCGCGAGTTTGACCAGGTATCGGTCGTCCAATGCAGAGTGTTGGAACTGCAGCGCGCACCGGTCAGGTCGGAGGACACGGCGCCGCTGTTGAGCTGGATCTTGTCCTTCTCTCGGACCAGTTCGGTGATGGCGAGGGCGATGGCGCTGTTGTTCACGTCCAGGATGACGTCACGCCCTGCTGATCGAACCAGCGCCGGGCCGTGGTCACGCCGACATCCGGCCGGTTCTGGTGATCCGCCGAGATCACCTCCACGCGGATGTTCGGAGCGATGGCGCGAAAATCCTCCACGGCCTGCTGCACGCAGGCCACCGTCGTCTGGCCCGATGTGTCCTTGTACATCCCGGCCAGGTCGGTCAGCACGCCCAGCCGGATGACCTGCTCCTGCGCGCGCCCGGGCTTCGGAAAGAACGGCGCCACCGCTGTGGAGGCGAGCATCGTGCGTCGTGTCACGTTCATGGCTTCTTCACCTCTGCGTCTGATGAGTGGTCGGGCGTGATCCGTCGGGGCACAAGGCTTGGTCACCGGAAGGGCATGCCGTAATGGAGCCCCCCACGGGAGACGACGTTGTTCTGGCCGCGGTCCAAAGCGATCGGCGTGCTCGGACCGAAGTTCCGGTCGTAGATCTCGCCGTAGTTCCCGACCGCTTCGATCACGCGTACCACCCAGTCGCGTGGCGGCCCAGCATTCCGCCGAGATTCTCTTCGGCCCCGAGCAGGCGCCGCAGGGCCGGGTCGGTTGCGCTCGCGACCATCTGCCGGGCATTGGCCTGCGTGACGCCGCGCTCCTCCGCCTCGATCAGCGCGAAGAGAGTCCAGCGCGCGATGGAGAACCACCCCATGTCGCCCCGCGCGACGGCCGGCCCGTAGGGGTCGCGGCTCAGCACCTCCGGCAGCACGAGGTAGTCCCGTGGATTGGCGACCTGCACCGAGACGGCCGCGCCCAAGTCTGCGGCGCCGGCCGTCACCGCGTCGCAACGTCCGCCGAGGAAGGCTTCAAGCACCGTGGCGAATCGGTCGAAGGTGATCGGGGTGAAGGCAAGGTTTCGTGTGCGAAGGAAATCGGCGACCTCCGGGAGGTTGGACCCGCCCTGGCTCGCGCAGATGGTCGCCCCATCGAGCTGGTCCATGCGGGCCACGCCCGAGGCGCGGCGGACCATCACCCCGGTCCCGGTGTAGAAGCTGGTGCCGACAAACGCGACGCCGAGACTCACGTCGCGCGATAGGGTCCAGACCGTGTCGCGCGCCAGCACATCCACCTCGCCGGAGGAGAGTGCCGTGAAGCGTGTCTGGAGCGTAAGGGGGACGAAGGTCACCCGGCGAGGGTCGCCGAGAACTGCGGAGGCGATGGCGCGGCAGTAATCCACATCCAGCCCGTGCCATTCACCTCGGCTGTCAGGCAGGGAGAAGCCCGCGACCGAATCCCCCACGCCACAACGGACCGTGTTGTTGGCCCGCACCCGGTCCAGCACCGGCCCTGCCTCGGCTGCCGCAGCAATGCCGACGACGAGGGCTGCAGCCGCCAGGAGGAGCCGTCTCACGGTTCGGCCCTCGCTGCCAAGGTCGCTTCGACGAGCGCGTCCGTGATGAGGCCGATCTCCGCTGCCCCCATTGGCGTCGAAAGCGCGCCCGAGCAGTTGGGAGTCAGCAGGATTCCGGCCTCAAGCATCGCCAGATGGATCGCGGCGAGCCTCGTCTTGGCTTCTGCATCCGGATAGCTGCTGCGGTAGTCCTGGATCGGGTCGGCCGTCAGGTGCAGGCGGAACAAGGGGCCTTGCCCGGTAACCTGCGCCTGGATCCCCGCCTCGGAGAAGGCCTCGTTCACGCGACTTCGCAGCGTCTCGCCGAGTCGATTCAGCCGATCCACGGCCATCGCATCGAAAGCCTCCAGCGCGGCGAGGCCCGCGGCCATGGTCAGCGGGTTGGCGCTGAAGGTGCCGCCGAACGCCACCGGGGGCTGCCCGCGCGTGTGGTCGAAGACCGCCATCCGTTCCGCCGGGCCTGCCACCGCCCCTACCGGAAGCCCGCCGCCGATGATCTTGCCAAGCGCGATCAGATCCGGCTCCAGGCCAAAGAGGGGATGCGCTCCCGCGTTGGACAGGCGGAAGGTGATGACTTCGTCGCAGATCAGAAGGATGCCGTGCCTGCGGCAGGCGGAGCGGATCGCCTCGGTCGTCGCCGGCGACGGAGGAACCATGCCGATTTTCGAGGCCAACGGATCCAGCACGATCGCGGCCAGGCGCGGGGCCTCCCGCTCCAGGATCGCGGCACACCGATCCGCATCCGCGTAGGGCAGCACGACGGTGTCGGCGACGACACCGCGCGGCGTGCCGCGGTCGTAGGGAACCGCGGCAGGATCGCCTTTCGGCCCATCCTAGTTCGACGGGTCGAAGCCAAGACTGACTTCGAGCGTGTCGTAGCTGCCGTGGTAGGCCCCTTCGAACTTGGCGATGCCAGGCCGCCCGGTGATCGCCCGGGCGGCCTTGACGGCGAACATCACTGCCTCGGTACCCGAGTTGCAGAACCGGATCTGCTCGCAGCGTGGGGAGCGGCTGCGGATCGTCTCGGCCAGCGCGGTCTCGTGCCGCGTCGGCATGCCGAAGGCCGTGCCATCCGCGACCACCCTCCTCAGCGCCTCGACCACAGGCGGAAACGCGTGGCCGTGCACGAGCGAAAAGAAGTTGTTCGCGCAATCCAGGATGCGCCTTCCGTCCAGGTCCTCGACCCAGCAACCCTCGCCTCGCGCAGCATAGGGGGGATGCGGGGCGAACCACGTTGCCTGGCGCATGCTGCCGCCCGGGATGACGCGCTTGGCCCGCTCGAACTCGGCGGCGGATCGCGAAACCGGCGGCTAGTTGCTGCCATGGTCGACGTTGGAGGCGTCGGGGTGATCCATGCCTGCGCTTTCCTGAGGTGACGCGGGACGGATCGAACCATATGATCCATTGACCCGTCAAGCGGATCATATGGTCCTGCCCTTGCCTGCGGTCCTTGCCGCGGAGACTGTGCCCCATGAACGAAGTCGAGATGACTAAGGCGCTGCGCGGACTGCTCGCTGAACTGACCGGGCCGATGGCCGAGGCGGCGCGCTACCTGCTGGCGCACCCCCAGGACGTGGCTGTCCATTCGATGCGCACGCTCGCGCGCCGGGCCGAAGTGCCGCCCGTCACGCTCGTTCGGCTGGCGCAGCGCCTGGGCCTGCCGGGCTACAATGATCTGCGCCAGACCTTCGTGGAGCGCGTTCTCCGCCATGGCGCTGCCGCCCAGGTCGCGGTGACCCGCAACGAGCAAAGCGCGCGAGCCATCGCGGCGGCGGCCCAAGCGGGAACAGGCGCGTTAGCCTTTGCCGAAAGCTTCCTTGCCGCCGAGCATGATGTGCTCCGTCGCGCCTTCGCCGGACTGACCGAGGCCGCGCTTGATCAGGCGGCCACGGTGCTGGCGGGTGCGCCGCGTGTCTTCGTGGCGGCCCGCCGCACCTCGTTCCCGGCCGCCTTCACCCTGGCCTATGCTCTGCGCAAAGCCCGCCCGGGCGTGGTTCTCCTCGACGATGCAGGCGGCGCGCCGGAGGGGCCCCTGGAGGACGCGCAGGCTGGGGACGCCTTCGTCGCCTTTACCTTCGCGCCATTCAGCCGCGTGACCGACACGCTGGCGCGCCGAGCCGCGACCGCCGGGGGACGTCTGATCGTGGTCACGGACATTGACGCGGCCCCCCTGCGCGAACTGGCTGGCGATCTCTTCTTTGTGGCGCCGACGTTGAGCCGCGCGTTTCCGGAATCCGCGCTCGGAGCGTTGACGCTCGCAAACCTCCTCGCGGCTCTGGCGGTCGCCAAGCTAGGAGGGGAGGCCCAGAAGCGGATCCGCCTGAATGAGCGCCGCCTCGTGGACGCAGGCGAGTATCTTCTGGCGGGCCGCCCCACGCGCAGGAGCCGGGCGACCGTGAATGGCCGCAGAGGATAACGCGCTTCGCTGACATCCGCTAAGAGCCGCTTCTCGTGCCCGTGTCGGCCAAGGGCGTTCCCGAGCCGCCGGCACACTCGGGCGAGGTGGAGCGCAAGATCGTTCGGCGCGTGGCTGAGGCGGCGGGAGTGGAGGGTGCATCTCCTGGGCCGTCTTCGGCCCACAACCTCCGCGCGGACTTGATCACCAAGGCTCACCGGCAAGGCGTCGACCGCCGATATCGCTGTTCCTCGCGATCCGTTCCCGAGCAGGATCAAGTGGCTCCGGCGGTTCAAGCGGTGACATCCATCGCCGTCAACCCACGGACGACTGCGGCATACGGGAAGTGACCATGCGCGTCCTCGTCTTCGGCCGCGATACTACGACGAGGCCGAGGGAGGCGAGGTGCTCCTTCGCGACGGGGTGCTGTTTGAGGGCGCCACGGAACTGCCGAGCGAGCCGTCGGCCTTGAACCCGGGGGAGGCCGTGTCGCGCGACTTCATCTTCTATGCCGGCCCGGACCGCTTCGACTCGATCCAGGCATCCAGATGCCGCATGACAACAAGAACTCCGGCCAAGCCATGGTGGCGCTGATGGCGAAACGGGCGCGGCCGGTCGCGGATGTCGGCGACAAGTTCGGCCCGCGTCCGGTGGCGTAGAACATCCTCCCGCCCTATTGCACCACGCTGGCCGAGGAAGTGCCGGCTGGTCTGCGTGACGAGAATAGCCACTGGTTCGCCATCCGCTCGGCACGCAGGGCTTGCTCGTGAACTGCGCGGCGCTGCGCGGGCACCGGTGCCCGCGGGCTGCCGCGACCTGCTGAAGCCCGGATGTCGCGGCATGGTCGGCACCGGCCCTTGACTTGGCTGCGGCTTGGCGACCTCGGCCTGCAACTCCCGAACATCCGCTTGCGCGGCGGGCGGTGGCTTCGGCCAGAACTCCTGCATCTGCTGGAGGAGGGATTGCACCCCCTCCAGATCCCGGCCCGCAATGGCTAGCTGGTTGTTGTGCGACGGTACCGCGCCCAGTCACCTGCCGCTCGGTGTAGCGGACCGGTATGGTGGGCCACTTCCACGGTGTCGCAGCGAACTCCGGCCCTTCGCTGGACCGCACTCAATCCTCCTTCGGAGAGGAACGGACGCTTTTCGCCCTTCTGTTCAGCAGACGAATGGCCGGAAGAGCAGCGAAGGTCAGGCTTCCGAAAAGGTAGATCCATGGGGCGGCCGCTTTCGTTGTTTCGAAGAGCGTCAATACGCTTCCTGCCAAGAAGCAGGCGGCGCAGACCGACTGAACGCTCATATGAATCCAGAAGTAGTGCCGGCGCAGCAGTACAAGAACCTCTCCGGCCCCTCTCCGCGGTCCGTCGCTTTTTCCTGTCACCGCCTGGCCCCCGACGGGCAGCAGAGGTGACGGAGTGCGGTAGCCGTGAGAGCCCGCATCCTACCTGCTTCGGGCGCTGGCTCTCAGCGTCCCGACCACTCGAAACCCGACAGCAGCGCCTCGGTCACGCCTTCGCGCGTGACCCCATCCCCCTGGCCAGCACGCTGAGACGCTGCTCGCGACGTCAGGGACTGTGGAAAGAAGTGCGAAGGCGCGTTCCCATCGCTGCCCACCCACAAGGCGGCGGATCTCGAACGATCCTGGGGCAGCGGAGCGCAGCCCGCCACAAGCGAGGCACACACCATCAGCCACCGCATCACAAACTCCCGCAAAAGGCGCGCGCCAGATCACGCCCGGCCGCAAACAACAGCGACATTATCGCGCGGAGAGGTCGGGGACCACGACATTCCGAGGCGCTGCGGCGAAGCCGGCGTCGAGCCCTTGTGGCCAATTGCTGACGACCGACGCCAGCGCCCCAGGCTCTGGCTCGGGATCCAGCGGCTCCAGCCAAGGAGGCTTGATCGTGGCCCACCGACGTTCTGCCTGGACCCCTCAAGGGGGGCTATCTCGTAGAAAGACGCACTCGGTCTGACCGCCGCGCCTCACGAGCGGGGTCTGTATGCCGTCTTGTCCAGACGGCTCCAAATCGCTCCAAACAGGGCTCCTTGCGGCAGCGCCCCCCAAGATGCCTGCATGCGCCTCGGCGAGCACGGCGATGGCGCCGCGGGGGCGCCGCTGGCTGCGCTCGGCACGGAACCGGGGCCGCGCCCCAGCGCGGAGATTGGCAGGATGCGGGGTGGACCCAGGGCAGCGCATGCAGGACGGGGCGTCGGTCCGGATTGGGAACGGCACCCATGGATGGTGCTCGCCCTCGCGCCGGGCCACGGCGGGACCTTTTCGATCCGGGGCCTCGCGGTCATCACGCTGGCGCTGGGGCCGCTGATCCTGCCAGGACGCGCCTGGGCGCAGGCGCCCTGCAATGGCAGCCCCAGCCCGCCGCCACAGCCCGCGGTGCAGGCCGACTACGCCAACCAGAGCTTCGGCAACACGCCGCCGCTCACGCCCTACGTGATCAGCCAGACGGGCGCGACGGGGTGCGCCGGTGCGCCGGTGGGCGACAACAGCGACGGCAATCCGGGACTCCCGGGGCAGCCGGGCGCTGCCATCACCAGCAACAACGTCGGGCTGACAATCATCGGCGGTCAGCCGGGCGCATCCGACGACGCCCCGACCAACGGCGCCCTGATCGGCAGCGCCGGCGGCGTCGGCGGGACCGGTGGCCTGTCGGGCAATCCGGTCACCGTCCCGGTCTCCGGTGGGGATGGCGGCGCTGGCGGGGCGGGCGGGGCCGTTACCGTCACCTTCGGCGCGGCCTTCGTGCCGGACCCGGCCACCGGCCTTCCCGCCGGCATCGCCCTGTCGGTGACCTCGTACGGCGGCGCCGGCGGCACCGGCGGAACCAACCCGACCCTCTACGCCGCCGAGCGCTTTGGGGGCCGTGGCGGGGAGGGTGGCGCCGCGGGGCCGGTTTCGGTGACGGCGAGCGGAAGCATTGCCCCGAACGGGGTGTCCGGTGTCCAGGCGATCTCCCGGGGCGGGCAGGGCGGGACCGGCGGCATCGCGGATGCCAGCGACTGCCGGATCTGCGGCATCACCAACGGGGGGCCGGGGGGCAACGGAGGGGCTGGGGGCTCCGCTTCCGTCCAATGGACCGGCGGCACCATCCAGAGATTTGGCACCGGGCTCAGCGCGGGCTCCAGCGGCGGGCTCGGCGGCGATGGCGGCGCGACGAAGTACGGGTTTGGCGAATACGGGGGCGATGCCGGCGCGGGCGGCCAAGCGGGAGCGGCCAGCGTCACGCTGGCCGCGGGCGGCAGGGTCGTCGTGGTGCAACCCGCCCCGGACCCGTCGCCCGCAGTCAGCGTGAGCTCGGTCGGCGGATCCGGCGGGGCTGGCGGCCTGCCCGGCGTGGCGCCCGGCTCGGGCGGAGGGCGCGGCGGCACTGGCGGAGCCGGTGGGTCGGCGCTCGCGACGATCCTCGGCGGCATCAGCGTCACGGGCGCCGGAGTCATCGGCCAAAGCGACGGGCAGGCCGTCCTCGTCACCTCGAACGGCGGGGCCGGTGGACGCGGCGGATGGTCCGAAGGGGTCGTCGGCGGCCCCGGCGGCGGCGGCTTCGCCGGGCCGGGCGGCACGGCGGCCCTCATCCTTGGCGACGCCGCGAACACCGCGACGATCAGCACCTCTGGCAACTTTGCCCACGGCGCCGTGGTGCAGAGCGTCGGCGGCGGCGGCGGGAATGGCGGCCAGGCCAATTTCGTGTTCGGCGGCGGCTCGGGCGGCGCCGGGGCAGCCGGCGGCGATGCCGGGCCTGTCACGATCACGGCACCGAACGCCTCGGTGCTGCTCACAGGCACGAACGGTACCGTCCTTGTCGCACAAAGCGTCGGCGGCGGCGGCGGCTCGGGGGGCGATGCCACGGATCTCCCACTCCTCGCCTCCTACGTCATCGGCGGCAATGGCGGGCTTGGCGGGAACGGCAACCAGGTCACGGTCACGCTCGGCCCCGGCGTGTTCGGCTCGACCAACCCGACCGGCGGCGGCGGCATCCTGGCGCAGAGCATCGGCGGCTCGGGTGGGCTCGCGGGCAGCGCCACCGCGACGGGACTGTCCATCGTCTCCGTCACGGTCGGCGGCGATGCGGGCTCGGGCGGAAGGGCCGGGCCGGTCACGGTCACCAATGGCGGGCTCGTCACCACCTATGGCGACCACGCCATCGGCATCCACGGGCAGAGCATCGGCGGCGGCGGCGGCAAGGCCGGCTCGGCGCTGACCTTTGTCGCGGGGCTTCTGCCCACCGCCGCCGTCTCCATCGGCGGGCGCGGTGGCAGCGGCGGCCTGGCCGGCGACGTCACGGTGACCAACACGGCGCAGGTGACCACCTTCGGTCCCGATGCCTATGGCGTCCTGATCCAGAGCGTCGGCGGTGGTGGCGGCCATGGCGGCGCGGCGCTGGCGCGGGCGGTCGGGCTGTCCGCCAACCCGGACATTCCCGCGATCTCCGTCTCCATCGCCACGGGCGGGGCGGGAGGGACCGGCAACGATGCCGGGACCGCGACCCTGAACAACTCGGGGCTCATCACCACCGCCGGCCACGGCGCCATCGGCGTGATGGCGCAAAGCGTCGGCGGCGGCGGCGGAACCGGTGGCGACTCCACCGCCTCCGCCTATGCGGGCGGGGGCGACGGACAGACGCTCACCGTCTCCATTGGCGTTGCGGTGGGCGGGCGCGGCGGCGCGGGCGGCGCGGGCGGGCGCGTGGACCTCAGCAATGCGGGCCTCATCATCACCCTGGGCCAGGACGCGCCCGGCGTCTTCGCGCAAAGCATCGGCGGCGGCGGCGGCAACAGCGGCGCGGGGGACGCGACCTCCTCCTCCAGCGAGGCGAATTTCAGCGTCGCGGCGAGCATCGGCGTGGGCGGCGCCGCGGGCGCCGGCAGCCATGGCGGCCTTGTCGGCCTCACCAACACCGGGTCGATCACGACGAGCGGCGATGGCTCGGACGGCGTCTTCGCGCAGAGTATCGGCGGTGGCGGCGGCTCGGCGGGGGGCGGCACCGCCACGGCCTCGGGCGGAAACATGAGCCTTGCGGTGGGCGTGGGCGGGCGTGGCGGCGCGGGTGGCGCTGGCGGGCAGGTCACCATCCACAACAATGGCGGCGCGATCGTCACGCGCGGCACGGATTCCGTCGGCATCTTCGCGCAGAGCATCGGCGGCGGCGGCGGGCGGGGCGGCAAGGGCGGCGCGACGGCGGGCGGCGTCAGCACTCTTTCCAACGTGCAGGCCCTCTTCGACACGCTGGCGGCGGGGTTGAAACTCAACAAGCAGGCCACGCAGCGCGCGGACGGCATCCTGCAGATCGGTCAGATCGGCGAGAACATCCTCGCCACCGCGGAAGAGCTGCTGAGCATCCTCCCGCAGCCACAGGCGCAGAACAATGGCGGCGAGGAAGGCAAGAGCAGCAAGATTGAACTCCAGGTGAATGTCGGAGCGGGCGTCGGCGGCAGCGGCGGCGCCGCGGGCGATGGCGGCGTGGTGACGGTGACGAACACCGGGCAGGTCCTGACCTTTGGCGCGCAGTCGGACGGCGTGCTGGCCCAGAGCGTGGGCGGCAGCGGCGGCTCGGGTGGAGGCGCGAGCAGCGTCGGCGCCGCCAGCGACGACACGCCGGTCCAGGCCTCCGTCGCCGTGGGCGGCGGGAGCGGGTCAGGCGGCAGCGGCGGCACGGTCACCGTCACCAACGGCACGGGCGGGCGGATCAGCACCCAGGGCGTGCTGGCCATGGGCATCGTCGCGCAGAGCATCGGCGGTGGTGGCGGCGAGGGCACGATCGCCGGCACGGTGAACGGCTCGCTGCGCAGCCTGGGGGTCGGGTTGGGCGGCAGCGGCGGCGCCGGCGGGCATGGCGGCGCGGTGAGCGTGACGACCGGCGACGGCACTGCGGGCAGCAGCATCACCACAACCGGCAAGCACGGCATCGGCATCCTGGCGCAGAGCATCGGCGGCGGCGGCGGGCTGGTGCGCACCATGACCACGGACCAGACCTTCGACCCGTCCAAGATCATCAACAACCCGCATGGGCGCTTGGCCGACATCCACGGCTTCGCGCTCGACCTGGGCGGGCAGAGCGGCGCGGGCGGCAACGGCGGCGCGGTGCAGGTGACCGTCGCCGGCCCGGTCACCACCTCCGGCCTCGGTGCCCATGCCGTCGTTGCGCAAAGCATTGGCGGCGGCGGCGGCTTCGTGGCGGGCGGGCAGTTCTTCGGACCGAACCATGCGGGCGGCGATGCCAACCGCACGGGCGGTGGCGGCAACGTCACCATCACGCTGCAGCCCGGCGCGGCGATCGCCACGGCCGGCGACGGAGCCTACGGCATCCTGGCGCAGAGCATCGGCGGCGGCGGCGGTGTGGCAGGCGACCCGTCGCTCGTCGCGACCTATGCGCGCGAGATCCTCCCCGGCCTGATGCGGTCCGGTTCCGGCAGCGGCGGCGCGGTGGGCGTCACCCTGGACCAAGCCTCGGTCCAGACGGCGGGCGCCTACGCCCCGGCCATCTTCGCGCAAAGCGTGGGGGGCGGCGGCGGGATGCTGAGCCAGGGCGGATCCACCACGGGGCGGGCGCTGTACCGCGGCAGCACCGGCGGCGCCGGCGAGGGCGGGTCCGTGACGGTGTCGCTCGTCAACAGCCGGGTCGCCGCGACCGGCGCGGGCTCGGCCGGCATCCTGGCGCAGAGCACGGGCCAGGCCACGGGCGCGATCCAGATCTCGCTCGACGCGAACTCCACGGTCACGGGCGGGCTGCCCGACGCGAATCCCGCCGGCCAGGACCGCACGCTGCGCGACGCCGCGGCCATCCGCATCCTGGGTGGGACGGGCAACACCATCACCAATGCCGGCACGATCACCGCGCTGAACGGCAATGGCGTGCAGGGCTTCGCGATCCTGGCCGATTCCTCGCGCGTCACCGTCACCAACACCGGCCACGTCAGCGGCAGCGTCTCCATCCCGGGCGCTGGCAGTTCCTTCGACAACCAGGTGGGGGGCCTCGTTTCCGGCGCGGCGCTGGTCGACCTCGGCGGCGGGCTGTTCCGCAATGCCGGCAGCCTCCAGACCGGTTCGGGCGGCTCAAGTGCCGGCGCGCCGACCCTGCTGGTGGGCGACCTCCTCCAGACCTCCACTGGGCGCCTCGTCGTGCCGGCGGATTTCGAGGCGGGCAGCGCGGCGCGGCTCGACGTTCAGGGCCGTGCGCGATTGGGCGGGGCCGTGGAACTACGCGCCGCGACGCTGGCCAACGCCGCCGCGACGGTGTTGACCGCCTCGGGCGGGGTCGCGCTCGATCCGGACTTGGCCACGCCGAGCCCCTTCCTGTTCCGCTACAACCTGCGCGCCACGGCCACTACGCTCGAGGTGCAGCCGGAAGCGCGCTTCGCCGAGGCGGCGTCGGGGCTGGGGGCGAACCGGCGCGCCGTCGCGGCCCACCTGCAGGAGCTCTGGAACGGGGGCGTGCGGCTCGGCGCGGGCTATGCGGCGCTCGCGGCCATCGCGGACGGGAATGGCTACGGGCGGGCGCTCGACACGCTGTCCGGGCAGGCGGTGGGAGCCGTCGCGGCGTTCCGCCACGCCGCCAGCCGGAGCTTCGTCGGCGCCGTGCTGAACGAATGCCCGACCTTTGCCGCCGTCGGGCGCACGACAGACTCTGCAAGCTGCGCCTGGGCGCGCATCGTCGGCGGCAGCGCCACCCAGAACGCCTCCGGCGGCGCCCTCGGCTATCGCAGCGAAAGCTGGACCTTCCAGGCCGGCGGCCAGCGCCAGGTGGCGCCCGGATTGTTCGTCACCGGCTCGCTTGGCTACGAGAGCAGCACCCTGCGCGGCGGCGGCAATTCGCGCGTCACCGGCGACACGGTCCTGGCAGGGACGGGGGTACGTTGGCAGTCCGGGCCCTGGCAGGTCTCCGGCCTGCTCGACTTCGGGTACGGTTCGTTCCGGAGCCGCCGATCCGTGGTGGTGGGTCCCTTTGCGGCGACGGCGCGCGCTGAACCCGCTGTGTTGCATGTCGGCGCGCATGCCCGCATTGCCTATCGAGTGCCGCTGGGCGGCTGGTACGTGCAGCCGCGGCTCGACCTGCATCTCACCGCCGTGCGAGGGAGTGCCTACTCCGAAACGGGAGCAGCCCCCTTCAACCTCGCAGTGAAGCCAAGCACCGGCATCGCCTTCGTGGCCGCTCCCGAGATCGAGGTCGGGGCGCGCATTCCGCTCGGCGGGGGAGTGGCGCTGCGGCCGTTCGCCAGCGCCGGCCTCGGCTTCGGAGCCAATGGAGACTGGGCAGTCACGGCACGGTTCGCGGGACAAACGGCAGGTCGAGGCTTCCGGGCGACGACGCCCATCCCGGATGTCGTTGGCCGCTTCTCGGTCGGAGCGGAGATCCTCGGAACCTCACGCTGGGATGTTCGCATACAGTACAATGGCGAGGTGGGTGACGGCTTTTCGTCCCATGTAGGAATGGCCCGCGTCGCCTATCGCTTCTAAGACTGCCGCGCCGTCCGCGCAGATCGTCTTTTCCGACGGGCCGGGGGTGACGCTGATCGACTTCCCCTCGGGGAGACAGCCGAGCCCTGGTCGGGACTCATGTGCGCGGGGAGTGGCAGCGGCTCAGACTTGCGGACCGGGATGGGCAGGGGGCGCCTCACCCAGTCCCGACCGAGACGCACTGGCATCGTCGGTTCCGTGTCCCCGCCTCCCGCGTTTCCGAGACCGCTGCAGAACGGCCGTCCCTACAAAGGGAGCGGCCGTTCTGCGTTGAGAGGGCTGGGAGCTGAGGGGCAGCAGGACCGCCAAGTCGCCCCGTCGGACGCGGGGGAAGATCAGGATCGCGTCAAGCAGGTCACGTAAGCCTGTGGCAGCCGCTGGTGGCCCGCCGCGACATACTCATCACATCTCAAGACTTCCCCAAGGACTTCTCCAAGCGCGGCTTGCGACGCCTGCCTAGGGTGCCTGCACGTCCATCGGATCGTCACCTGACGGGCCATCCGCCCGGCGCCCGCGGGACGTGCGGACCAGCCGCCATCCACCATGCGCCGGCCGTGCCGGTCGAAAGTGAGGAGAAGCACCATGAGCGCCGTCATCACCGCCGCCCCCACCCCCACCGCTAAGAAGGAGAAGCCGCCGCTGAACGGCGTGAACACGCCTGCGCTGCTCGCCACCATCGGCGTCGTCGCCAGCCAGCCGGCGCTCGCCAAGTTCCAGTTCCGCGCCCACGGGCAGTGGAAGGCCGGCACGCATATGCAGGGCACCATGCTCGGCTTCTACGGCGCGGGCGGGGAGCACGCGCACAAGGCTGCGACGATGGCGCATAGCGACCATCCTGCTGTCGTCTGCGGCGAGGATGAGGGGCCGACTCCGGTCGAGTGGATTCTGCACGGCCTCGCCGGCTGCCTGACTGCGGGCATCGCCAACATCGCCGCGGTGCGCGGGGTGAAGCTGCATTCGGTCGAGGCCTTCGTCGAGGGCGACATCGACATGCAGGGAATTCTCGGCCTCTCGCCTGACGTGCGGAACGGCTTCAACGACATCCGCGTGACCTTCAAGGTCGCGGGCGACGCGCCCGCGGAGACGCTGAAGGCCCTCGTTGCGCAGTCGCAGGCGCGTTCGGCCGTCTTCGACATGCTGACCAACGGCGTGCCGGTTTCCATCGCGGTGGAGGCCTGACGCGGCCGAGGCCGGCGGCGCACCCCACGCCGTCGGCCCGTTTCCCAGCGGAGGATGTCATGCGGATCAGCGACGCCATCATCATCGGCGCCGGTCAGGCCGGGCTTGCCATGAGCCACTGCCTGGCGGCGCGCGGCGTCGAGCACCTGGTGCTTGAGCGCGGCCGGGTCGCCGAACGCTGGCGCTCCGAACGCTGGGACAGCCTCCGCCTCCTGACCCCGAACTGGATGAGCCGTCTGCCCGGCTGGTCGTATCGCGGCCCCGACCCGCACGGCTTCATGACCATGCCCGAGGTCGTCGCCTATCTAGACGGCTATGCAGCCGGTGCGCCGGTGATCCCCGGTGCCGCGGTGCGCGCGCTGCATGGCGACCTGGGCGGCTTCAGGTTGGAGACGACTGCGGGCAGCTTCGCGGCGCGCGCCGTCGTCGTCGCGACGGGCCAATGCGATGTGCCGCATATCCCCGCCATGGCGCGTGACCTGCCGGAGGCGATCCGGCAGGTCACTCCCTCCACCTACCGCCACCCCTCCCTGCTGCCGGAGGGCGGCGCACTCGTGGCCGGTGCTTCCGCTTCGGGCATCCAGATCGCGGAGGAGATCCATCGCTCCGGCCGACCCGTGACCCTCGCGGTGGGGCGCCACACCCGCCTGCCGCGGCGCTGGCGTGGAAGCGACATCCTCGACTGGATGGCCCGCGCGGGCGTGCTCACCGACCCGACGGACCGGCTGCGCGATCCCGCCCTCGCACAGGCCCAGCCCTCGCTGCAGCTGGTCGGGCGGCCTGACCACGCAAGTCTTGACCTCGGCACGCTGCGCGCCGCCGGCGTGCGCATCGTCGGGCGGGTGGACGGGATCGACGGCGGGCGCGTGGCGCTGGGTGACGATCTGCCGCAGACCATCGCCGCTGCGCAGCACAGGCTTGACCGGCTGCTCGCGCGGCTCAGGCCCGTCGCTGATGCAGAGGGCGCACCCGAGGAAGCCACGCCGGCGCCACTCGCTTCCTTCGCGCCCGGCCCACCGGCGATCGACCTCGCCGCCGAAGGCATCCACACCGTCGTCTGGGCCACCGGATTCCGGCGCGACTACGCCTGGCTGCGCCTGCCCGTGCTGGATGCGGCGGGCGAGATCCGCCACCTCGGCGGCGTCACCCCTTATCCCGGCCTCTACGTGCTTGGCCTGCGCTTTCTGCGCCGACGCAACTCGAACTTCCTCGATGGTGTCGGCGCCGATGCCGAAGCGCTCGCCCAGGAAGTCCTTGCTCACCTCGAAATCCGTGGCCGCGCCGCGGCCTGAGTCAGGGAAGACTGTCATGCAGCCGACCAAACGCTTCGATGCCATCATCGTCGGGGCCCGCTGCGCCGGCGCCGCCGCCGCCATGCTGATGGCGCGGCAAGGAATGCGCGTGCTCGCCCTCGAACGCGGCGCCTATGGCAGCGACACGCTGTCTACCCATGCGCTGATGCGCGGGGCGGTGCTGCTGCTCGCCCGCTGGGGAGTGCTGCAGCGCCTCGTCGAGGCCGGCACGCCGGCGATCCGCCGTGTCACCTTCCACTACGGGGCGGAGGCGATCCCGGTCGATCTCAGCCCCGGCGACGGGGTGGATGCGCTCTATGCGCCTCGCCGCGCGCTGCTGGACAGCGCACTGGTGGACGCCGCCTGGGAGGCGGGCGCGGAGATCCGCCACCACCACACGGTCACGGCCCTGCGGCACGACCAGACCGGCCGCGTCGCGGGCGTGGTCGCGCTGGACGAGGCAGGGCGGGAGCACGCCATCGCCGCCGACCTCGTCGTCGGAGCCGATGGCGCTGGCTCTGCCGTGGCACGTCTGGCCGGTGCGAACGTGCAAGAGGAAGCAGGCCATGCGGCCACCTGCCTCTTCGGCTACTTTCGCGGCTTGCCGGACACAGGCACGCACTGGCACTACGCGCCCGGTGCTGGCGCTGGCCGCATCCCGACCAATGCGGGGCGGCATGTCGTCTTCGTCTCGGTGCCGCAGGCCCGCTTCAAGGCGGAGCTGCGAGGAGACAGGCTGGCTGCCCTGCGCCGCATGCTGCGGGAGGACTTCCCCGATCTTGCCGAGACGCTCGGCGATGCGAGGCCTGACGGGGAATTGTTGGCCTTCGCCGGCCGCAAAGGCTTCCTGCGCCAGGCTGCCGGCCCTGGCTGGGCGCTCATCGGCGATGCCGGCTACTTCAAGGACCCGATCACCGCGCACGGCATCACCGATGCGCTTCGCGACGCAGCGCTGCTCGCCGACGTCGCTACCGAAGGCACTCCCGCCGCCTTCGTCCGCTTCGCAACGCGCCGCGACGACCTGTCCCTACCGCTGTTCCGCGTGACCGACGAGATCGCCGGCTACGCGTGGACGCTTGAAGAGGCGAAGGCACTTCACCTCAAGCTGAACGGGGCGATGAAGCGTGAGTTCGCCGCCCTGACCGCGGAGGTGGTGTCGTGAGCGATCCCTGGGCCTGCACCCTTTCCGGCAAGCCGCGCCCCGGTCAGGCAGCCGAGAGGAGACGCCGCACCTCCATGGCCGACGTCGAAGCCTTCACCGCCATCACCGGCGACCGCAATCCGCTGCACTACGACGCGGCGCTCGCGGCCGCCTCGCCCTTCGGCGGGCTGATCGTGCAGGGTGGCGTCACTTCCGGCCTACTCAACGCGGTGCTGGCGGAGGATCTGCCAGGTCCCGGCACAGTCTTCCTCGGGGTGGAATGGCGCTTCGTGAAGGCGGTGAGGGTCGGCGAGGACATCATCGCGCGCGTCGAGGTGGTGTCCGTGCGCGATGACAAGCCGATTACCACGCTCACCACGACCGTGCGCAACGCGGCAGGTGAGGACTGTCTGACCGGCACCGCTGTGACCTGGACCGCGCCACTGCGTGGCACGGCTTGACGTCCAGGGCCATTCGACGGGCCCGAAGGAAAGCTGCAAGTGCTGCCAGACTTCCCTGGCCCTCCGAACCACGAGGGCGCGAAAGAACGAGGAGGCTGATCATGACCAACTTCACCGCTGAGAAGATCTCGCATAAGCGCTGGGCCGGCCCGCAATGGACCTGCCACCCCACCGGCAAGTCGTTGACCGAGCGCCATGTGAAGCGCGCGCCACTCATTTGGCTCGGTGATCTCGCCGCGCTCTACCTCCCATCCTGAGCCGGGGCTGCGGCGGGCACGCCCTCCTCCGGGAGGCCAGCCCGCCGCAGCCCGTCCAGGCAGCGCGCGACCAAGGATTGGTCCGCGCAGAAGAACGAATCCGCTTCCGCTTGTGCCAGCGTGTAGCCTGGCTCCTTCGCCAGCAGCCCGTCGAGCGCGCGGCGTGCCTCCTCCTCCCGCCCCATCAGGCCAAGTGCCGACACGAGCATCATATGCGGCCAAGCCTTGGCGTTGGGCACGCGCGTCGCTCGCCGCGCGCTCTCCACTGCTTCAGCCAGTTCGCCGAGGCTGATATGCGCGAAGGCGCGGGTGGCGTGGAAGCTCGAGAGGTGCGGATCCCGCGGACTGAGCTGCGTTGCGCGTTCGACATGGGTGATGCCCTCGCGGGCACGGCCACTCCAGACCTTCGTGCAGCCGAGGGCGAAATGCGCCTGGGCGAAGCTTGGATTCAGCGCCACCGCTTCCTCCAGCAGCGCAATCGCCTCCTCGTACTCATGGTGGAAGGCGTGAACACGGCCGAGGACGCAGAGGTTCATGCAATCCTGGCCATCGAGGCCGACAGCGTTGCGGCTTGCCCGGAGTGCCTCGTCAAGCCGCATGGCGCGCGCTTCGCGATCGCCCACCACCGTCTCCTGCAGCAGCACATAGGCGAGGCCGCCATGGGCGCGGGCGAAGCCGGGATCAAGCTCGATGGCGCGGCGGAACATCGCCTCCGCCTCCGCGAGGCCCGGCTTCGTGAAGCCCCAGAGGTGAAACAGCCCGCGCTGGTAGCAGTCCCAGGCCCCGAGGCTTACCGGCGGGCGGCGTACGGCGGCGTCGCGCTCGAGCCGCGCCATCTCCGGCTCGATCGCCGCGGCGATCTGCTCGGCCATGGCGCGTTGGATGTCGAGCACGTCGGCGAGCGGGAAGTCGTAGGTCTCGGACCAGAGATGCCGCCCGCTCTCGCAGGAAACGAGGTCGGCGCCGAGCCGTACGCGGTCCCCATGCTTGGCGACGCTGCCATGGACCATGTAACGCACGCCGAAGGCGGTGCCGATCTCGCGCGCATCCACCTCCTTGCCGCGGAAGGCGGCGGCGGTGTGGCGGCTCATCACGTCCAGCCAGCGATGCCGCGCGAGCAGTCGGATCACGTCCTCCGTGAGTCCATAGCTGAAATAGTCGGTGTCAGGCTCGGCGCTGAGATTGGTGAAGGGCAGCACGACCACCGAGGGGCGGCTCGACATCTCGGCAGGCACGGGCTGTTGCGTCGCTGCGGCGGGCGCTTCTTGCGCGTCCTCGACTGCGATCTCCGCCACCTCTCCCATGAAGCGGAAGCCGCGCTTGTGCATGGTCTTGATCAGCGCCTGGCGCTCGCCATCGTCGCCGATCGCCTTGCGCGCGGCGTTGATGCGGCTGCTGAGCGCAGCCTCGGACACGATGCGCCCGTTCCAGATGACGTCGAGCAACTCGTCCTTGCTCACGACGCGATCGCGATTGCGCATGAGGTGAAGCAGGAGATCGAAGACCTGCGGCTCGACATGCACGCGAGCTCCGGCGCACCGCAGCTCCTGGCGGCGCAGATCCATCTCGTATCCCGCAAAGCCGAGGCGCATACCCGTCCTCCCCAGTCGAGAGGCAGGCGCGGTGGCCACAGTCTCGGTCACCGCGCGGTGAGGCTTGTAGCACGTTGGTCCCGAGTATCGGCCGTCGCGGCCGCCGACTCAACACTTCTGTGAGCCGGACGGCGAGAACTAGGGAAAACCAGAGGAAATCTCCAGGTTTCCATCAGCCCGGCTCCAAGCGCCGGGTTGCGCCGTCCCGCACAACCGTCCTGTCGCGGCACATCGCCGCGCCAACGAGGACTGGAGGATGTGCCATGACGACCATCGGTTTCCTGATTGACGGACTTGTTCGAATCCAAGAGCGCGCGAGGGGCCGGCGCCTGTTGCTGGAGATGGATGCCCGCTTGCTGAAGGACATCGGCCTCACCGAGGCAATCGCCGAGGCGGAAGCCGCGAAGCCCTGGTGGCGGCACTAGGCGCGATGGCCCCGCCGCATTGATCCGGAGACCGCACGCATGTTCACCTCGCCTTCGGTGCCCGGCATCGCCACCGGGCTGGCCGCGGCCGCGATCTGGGGCGGCGCGATTGCTGTGACGCGCTTCGGCGTCTCGGGTGATACGCCGCTCTCGCCGGCGGACATTGCGATGCTACGCTTCGCGGGGCCTGCACTGCTGCTGCTTCCGGTGCTGCGCCGCGCCTGGCCGAGGCTGCAACAGGTGCCGGTCCATCTTCTGGCGCTTCTGCTGCTCGGCGGCGGTGCACCCTTCGTCATCCTGGCAGGCAGCGGCCTCGGCATTGCGGGAGCGGCCGAAGCGGGCGCACTGCTGCCAGGAGCGATGCCGATCTGCGTTGCAATGTTTTCCCGGCTTCTGGGCGAGCGGATCGGCACGGCAGGCTTGGTCGGGCTGGCGATCATCGGCGCCTCGGTCGCGACGGTCGTCCTGCCATCCTTCGGCGCGGGGTCCGGCGACCGCGGGGAGGGCTACGCCCTTCTGTTGGGTGCGGCGGCGCTAGGGGCCGGGTACACGATCGCGCTGCGGCGGAGCGGGCTCGGCCCTTGGGAAGCGGCGGCCTTCGTCAGCGCAGGCTCGGTGCTGACCCTTGGTCCCCCTTATGCTTTCGTCATGGAGCCGGGCCTGATCGCGGCGTCATGGGAGGTGATCGCCCTGCAGATCGGCTTCCAGGGCATGGCCTCGGGGATCCTTGCGCCGGTCGCCTTCGCCGCGACGGTGCAGCGGCTCGGCGCTTCCAAGGCTGCCGCATTTGGGAGCCTGGCTCCCGGTGCGGCGTGCCTCGGTGGCTTCGTGCTGCTTGGTGAGGTGCCGACGGCTGCGGCGGCCATGTCGATCCTTGCTACCGGGCTCGGAATCGCATTGATTGCATACCCTCGGACGGGGTCCACCTGAGCGCATTCGCACAGACAAGGGCGCTGAGTTCACGGCGACGGCCGTGCGAGCGTGGATGGAGGGCATCGGCGTACGCACTCCGTTGATCGAACGCGGGTGCCCCTGGGAGAATGGATACAATCCGCCGTCTAACGGCAAGCCGCGCGACGAGCCGCTGGACTGCGAGATCTTCCGCTCACTCAGGAAGGCAGAGGTCCTGATCGAGGGGTGGCGCCAACACGGCAACACCGTGCGTCCACACAGTGCCTTGGGCTGCCGCCCGCCCGCGCCAGACGCCGTCCTGCTGCGCTTGGTTGGGCCTGCCCACGCTGCCCCTAGGCACGCCCGGCCGGGCGCGCCAAAACATCGGCCATCTCACTCATGACCCATGGACCGCCGTTCGGGGTCAGGCCAGGGCCAGATCACGGCGTAGCTGTCGGCGATCAGCCCCACGTGATCAAAGGTCCCGCCATGCAGATCGTCCCGCAGCCGCCTCAGTTCATCGGCGGCGGGAGGCGCTAGGTTGCGCCGAGCCTCGGCCGCGGCTGGTGGCATACGTCGGGCTGGATGCGGATCATGTGGCTGCCGAGGATGTTGTCGACGCCGGTGTTGTTGATCCATGGATACCGAAACCGTTAAGCCTCGCCGTCTTCAATTTGCGGGACGCACCCACCACACCATCGTCGCGGTGGACTGGTTGGGGGAGACCTTCAGCGACTGGGCGAGGTCACAAGAGGAACCTCCTGTCCGCGCAGGAGCCCGGTCAGCGATGTGCTCGGCCAGGACAGTGGAGCGGGCGGGTGCGCTGGTGACGCTGAGCTGCCAAGCTTGGTGGGGCGTGGAGCACTCCGGCGTCTGTGCATACGGGACGATGCGGCGGCGCGCAGGATGCCGGGTCTGAGGGAACGGCGCACATTCAAAATGCCGTTGGAGAAACCGTCGGAGAGGTTTCGGGCTTGTGCGGCTAACTGCCTGAAAAGACTGGCGTCCCCTACGGGATTCGAACCCGTGTTGCCGCCGTGAGAGGGCGGTGTCCTAGGCCTCTAGACGAAGGGGACGTGGCCTGTGGGCGGGTGTCTAACGCCCGTCACGCTCGCGTGCAAGCCCGCGCGCGCGGGAATATCGCCCCTCCCGGCAGGCTGAGGAGCAGAAGCGTACCGAAGCCCAGTCGCGCGCCCATTTTCGCCGCCAGGCGAAGGGACGGCCGCAGGCGGCGCAGGTTTTCTCCGGGCGTGGGGCGCCGCGCCCTTCCTTCATCGCGTCGGGACGGCGGTGCCTAGGGTGATCTCGCCGGCCGGGCGGCCGGTGCGGCCATCCACGAACAGGACGCGGCTGCGGCCCTGTGCGTCGCGCAGCAGCAGGGCGAAGCGGTCTCCAGCCCCCGAGACGGACACGATCTCCGTTCCCGCGGGCAGGTCGAGGGCAAGACGGGGCGCCTCGCTGCTGCGCCCGCCCGCGCGCTGGACGAGCAGGACGACAAGCGTCACGGTGCCGGCGACGATCAGCACCCCCATCGCCACCACCAGGAACTTGAGCGCGCGCATCGTGGCCTCCGAAACCCATTCCTTTACCGCCGCCGAAACGGATCGGGGCGAGCGCGTGGACCGCTTCCTCGCGGCACGGATAGGCAGCCTGTCCCGCTCCCGCGTCAAGGCGCTGCTGGAAGAAGGGAAGGGGACGCGCGACGGGACCGCGATCGAGGACCCGGCGCAGCCCGTGCGCCCGGGCGCCACCTACTGCCTCGAGGTGCCACCGCCCCGTCCCGCCGCGCCGGTGGCACAGGACATCCCGCTGGCGATCCTGTTCGAGGACCGCCACCTGATCGTCCTGGACAAGCCGGCCGGCCTCGTTGTCCACCCGGCCCCCGGCCATGCGGAGGGAACGCTGGTCAATGCCCTCCTCGGCCATGCGGGCGAGGAACTCGAGGGGATCGGGGGTGAGGCGCGGCCGGGCATCGTCCACCGCCTCGACAAGGACACGTCCGGCGTCATGGTCGTGGCCAAGAGCCAGCGCGCCCACAACGCCCTGTCCGAGGCCTTCCTCCAGCGCGACCTGGACCGCGAATACCTTGCCTTGGCTTGGGGCGTGCCAGAGAAGCGGGAAGGGGAGGTGGAGGCGGCGATCGGCCGCCACGCCACGGACCGCAAGCGCATGGCCGTGGTGGGGCGCGGCGGGGCGCGGGCGGGCAAGCACGCCCTGACGCGCTATGCCGTCCTGGAAAGCTTCGACGGCGCGTGCAGCCTGCTGCGCTGCCGCCTGGGCACCGGGCGCACGCACCAGATCCGCGTGCACCTTTCGCATATCGGTCATCCGCTGGTCGGCGACCCGGTTTATCTGCGCCGTCTCCCGGCCACGGCCCGGGGGCTGCCGCAGGATGTGCGCGACGCCGCGCTGGCCTTCCCGCGTCAAGCACTGCACGCAGCGTCGCTCGCCTTCCGCCACCCGGTTTCCGGCGAGGCCCTGGCCTTCCGCGTCGAACCGCCGGAGGACTTCAGCACCCTGCTTTCCCTGCTGCGCGGCGAGGCCGCGCCGGCTTAAGCCGACCAGATTGGTCAGTTTTGCTCGACAAGACGGGAGAGTTCTGGTACGGATGTTCCCAATCCGACCGACAACCCGGATGCCATGCCCAGAAGGCAGGCTGATCAATCGCCCGCCCGAAAGGGGGTCGATGCAGCCTCGCGGGTCCGGGGGCGTTCGGTCGGAAAACGTCGCCCTTCGTCGCCTTACTTGGGACGGAGGGGGCAGAGATGGAAGGCTCGTGAACACAATGGCGTCCTTGAGCATCCCGATTGCGCCCGAAGGCAACCTGTCGCGCTACCTGCAGGACATCCGCAAGTTTCCCATGCTTTCCCCCGAGGAGGAGCTGTCGCTCGCCAAGCGTTGGCGCGACGAGGGGGACGAGAAGGCGGCCCACAAGCTGGTGACTTCGCATCTGCGCCTCGTGGCGAAGATCGCGATGGGCTATCGCGGCTACGGCCTGCCCGTCGGCGAACTGATCTCCGAGGGCAATGTGGGCATGATGCAGGCGGTGAAGCGGTTCGACCCGGATCGCGGCTTCCGCCTTGCCACCTATGCCATGTGGTGGATCCGCGCCGCGATCCAGGAATACATCCTGCATTCCTGGTCGCTCGTGAAGATGGGCACCACGGCCGCGCAGAAGAAGCTGTTCTTCAACCTCCGCCGGCTCAAGGGCCAGATGGCGGCGCTGGAGGATGGCGACCTGCAGCCCGAGGTGGTGGCGAAGATCGCCAAGACCCTGCAGGTCCCCGAGCAGGACGTGGTGAGCATGAACCGCCGCCTCGCCTCGCCCGATAACAGCCTGAACGCCCCCGTGCGCGCCGACAGCGAGGGCGAGTGGCAGGATTGGCTGGTGGATGAGAGCGAGACGCAGGAAACTACCATCGCCGACGCGCAGGACATGTCCAACCGCAAGGACATGCTGGCTGGCGCCCTGAAGACGCTGAACGAGCGGGAACGCCACATCCTGATCGAGCGGCGTCTGAAGGACGAGCCGACGACGCTCGAGGAGTTGTCTCAGCAGTACAACATCTCGCGCGAGCGGGTGCGGCAGATCGAGGTCCGCGCCTTCGAGAAGCTGCAGAAGTCCATGAAGCAGCAGATCACGGAGCGTCGCCTCAACGTCGGCTGAGGCGCCGTCTCACCCCACGCGCATCAGGGCCGGCCCGTGGCGCTTCAGCCATGCGGTCGCCTCGGCGCGGTGGGGGGTCAGCGCCTCGCATACCGCCCAGAACCGGTCGGAGTGGTTCATCTCCCGGAGATGCGCCACCTCGTGCGCCACGACGTAGTCCAGCACCCAGTCCGGTGCCATGACCAAGCGCCATGTGAAGGACAGGGTGCGGTCGGGCGCGCAACTTCCCCAGCGCGTGCGCGTGTCCTTCAGCCGAATGGCCTTGGGGCGCAGGCCCAACTGGCCGGCGTAGCGCATGGCCGCCACGCCGATGCGGCGCAGCGCCTCCGCCCGGAGGAAGCGTTCGGTTCGGCGCGGGAGGAACTCGGCCGCGCCGGTCACGAAAAGGATCCCATCCTCCAGAAAGGCGCCGCCGGTCCGTTCGGGGGCGTGGCGGATCACATGCGGCACCCCACCGATTGGCACGGTGGCGCCGTCCCGCAGTTCCAGCGCGGGGGTCAGCCCATCCAGTTGCCGCAGCACCCAGGCCGCGTGTTCCTCCAGCAGGCGCAGCCCATGGGCGCGGCTGGCGCGGCGGGGCAGGGTGACCACTGCCGCCCCGGCCACCGGGTCCACGCGAAGGGAAACGCGCCGCGCCCGCGCCGAGCGGCGCCACAGGACAGGGCAGGGGCTGGCCGGCAGCAGGGGATCGCGGCGGAGGGGGACCAGTTCGGTCTCGGTCATGCGCGTCCAGCTATGGCGCGGCCGCGGGGCTGCCATCAAGAGTGGCGATGAAGCCCATCCGAAAGCGTGATTGGCATCCGCGCCGCCCAAGCCCCATCTCGGGGTCATGACGTCCATCCACCCTTCCGTCCGCATCGGCCATGTCCACCTCAAGGTCGCGGAGCTGAACCGCGCCCTCGGCTTCTGGCGCGACCTCGTTGGGCTGGAGGTGATGCTGCGCCGCCCCGGCGCGGTCTTCCTCTCCGCAGGGGGGTATCACCACCACATCGCCCTCAACACCTGGGAAAGCGCAGGCGGTACGCCGCCGCCCGCCGGCCACACCGGCCTGTTCCACGTCGCCTTGCTTTATCCCGACCGCGCCGCGCTGGCCGCTGCGGTGCGGCGCGTCACCGAGGCGGGGTGGCCGCTCGAAGGCGCCTCGGACCATGGGGTGAGCGAGGCGGTCTATCTGCGCGACCCCGACGGCAACGGGGTCGAGCTCTACCGCGACCGGCCCGAGGCGGAATGGCCGCGCGACGAGGCCGGGCGCATGACCATGCACACGAAGCGCCTGGACCTCGACGCCCTGCTGGCCGAGGCGCCGGGCTGACCCCCGCCCGGGGCGGCTTGACCGGCGGCGGGCGCGCCGCCATGCCTCTGCGCGCGCCGGCCGGTCCGCCCGGCGCGAAGCGAGGGCATGTGCGATGAACTGGATCAGCGAGTGGGCCCTGCCCAAGATCAAGACGCTCTTCGGCGCGACGCGCGAGGTGCCGGAGAATCTTTGGCACAAATGCCCCAGCTGCGAGCAGATGATCTTCCAGACCGACCTGGAGAAGAACCTGCGGGTCTGCACCCATTGCGGCCATCACATGCGGCTTTCGGCGATGGCCCGGTTGGACGCCACGCTCGATGAAGGCTGGCAGCGCATCGAGCTGCCGCGCGCGCCCGCCGACCCGCTGCGCTTCAAGGACCAGCGCCGCTATGCCGAACGCCTGAAGGACGCGCAGACGAAATCCGGCATGGATGACGCGGTGACCGTCGGCCACGGCACCATCGAGGGGCAACGCGCCGTCGTCGCGGCCTTCGAGTTCGCGTTCATGGGCGGCTCTATGGGCGCCGGGGTGGGCGAGGCGATCGTCGCCGCCGCGCGCCTTGCCGTGCTGCAGGATTCGCCGCTGATCGTCTTTGCCGCCTCGGGCGGGGCGCGGATGCAGGAAGGCGCGGTGAGCCTGATGCAGATGCCGCGCACCGTCATCGCCTCGCAGATGGTGAAGGATGCGGGGCTGCCCTTTATCGTCGTGCTGTGCGACCCGACGACCGGCGGCGTCACCGCCTCCTTCGCCATGCTGGGCGACGTGCAGATGGCCGAGCCGGGGGCGCTGATCGGCTTCGCCGGCGCACGCGTCATCGAGCAGACCGTGCGCGAGAAGCTTCCCGAAGGCTTCCAGCGCGCCGAGTACCTGCTGGAGCACGGCATTCTGGACATGGTGGTGAAGCGCGGCGAGATGCGCGCCACGCTGGGACGCCTGATCCGTCTGCTGCGTTCGGAACCGGCCGCCGACGCCGCCTGATGGGCGCACCCACCATCGGCCGTGCCGAGGCGCTGGTCGAGCGGCTGCACGCGCTGCATCCGAAGCTGATCGACCTGTCGCTCGACCGGCTGCACGGGCTGCTCGCGCGGCTCGGCCATCCGGAGCGATCGCTGCCGCCCGTCGTCCATGTCGCGGGCACCAACGGCAAGGGCAGCACCTGCGCCCATCTGCGCGCCATTGCCGAGGCCGCGGGGCAGCGCGTCCACGCTTATACCTCGCCGCACCTTGTCCGCTTCCATGAGCGCATCCGCCTGGCGGGCACGCTGGTGGGGGAGGATGCCCTGGCCGACGCGCTGGAGGAGGTGGAGGCGGTGAATGCGAGCGAGCCCATCACCGTCTTCGAGATCACCACCGCCGTCGCCTTGCTGCTGTTCTCGCGAGTTCCGGCGGACCTCCTGGTGCTGGAGGTCGGGCTGGGCGGCCGCTTCGACGCGACCAACGTGGTGGACCGCCCGGCCGCCTGCGCCATTGCATCCATCTCCATGGACCACATGGAGTTCCTGGGTGGCACGCTGGCCGGGATCGCCTTCGAGAAGGCCGGGATCCTTAAGCCCGGCGTGCCCTGCGCGACCGGCGCGCAGCACCCCGAGGCCTTGTCGGTCCTGGAGCGCGTCGCGGGCGAGGTGGGTGCGCCGCTCCATGCCCGGTTCCGCGAGTGGGACGTGGCAGATGGCGCCTTTGCCGACGCGGCGGGACGGATTCCCCTGCCGCGCTTCGGGCTTCGCGGCCCGCACCAGCACGACAATGCCGGCATCGCCATCGCCGCGCTGCGCGCCTGGAACCCGCCTTGGCTGTCCGATGTTGCCATCGTCGAGGGCGTCGCCAGCGCGACCTGGCCCGCGCGGCTGCAACGCCTGCACGGGCGCCTCACCCCGCCCGCGCCCTGGGAGCTATGGCTCGATGGCGGCCACAATGCGGGGGCGGGGGAGGCGCTGGCCGAGGCGTTGCGCGACTGGCGCGACCGGCCCTTGCACCTCGTCGTCGGGATGAAGCAGGGCAAGACCGCGGAGGGCTTCCTGCGCCCCCTCCTACCCCTGGCCGACACGATCCACGCCGTGCGCGAGCCCGGCCAGCACCTAGCAATGGAGGTCGAGGACATCGTCGCAGCGAGCGGCGGCGCGGCGCGTCCTGGCCCGGACGTGGCGACGGCGCTGGCGCGGTTGCGCGCGGACGCCCCGCCGGGGCGAATCCTGGTCTGCGGCAGCCTCTATTTGGCCGGGGAGGTGCTCAAGGCCGATGGAACATGGCCGGAATGAGCGCGCCGAGCGAGCAGGCGAGGCCCGCCGCGAAGACGGCCGCATGGCTTTCGCCCGTGATGCCGAACAGCACCGCCAGGGCAACGGCGGCGCCGGCCTGTGCCGCCGCGTAGACGAGCGTCGCCCGCACCCACAGCGCCCCGGCCTGTGGCCCCGCCATTTCCCGGGCCCAGGCCAGGGTGACGGCGGAGATCCCGACGCCCGAGAACCCGCCCAGCACCGCCGCCCCCGCGAGCGCAGCGCCATGCGGCAGGAGGGCGAGCCCCAGCGCCGCCGCCTGCACGCCGAGCCAGAGCCGGACCGAGACGGCCCCGCCCAGCCCGTCGGCCGCGCGCCCGCCCAGCAGCGTCCCGGCGAGCGCACCCAGCCCGAACAAGGCCCAGATGCCGCTTCCCGCCAGCACCCCGACCCCCACGCCGCGCGCCGCGAAGTCGGAAAGGTAGACCATGGGGGGCACCATCCCCGCCCCTGACAGCGCATAGGCGAGGAGGAGGCGCGGCGCCGCTGGCGGGGCACCGGGCGGGATGCCGCCCGCATCCTCGGGAAAGCGGCAATGCGCGAAGATGGCGAGGCCGAGCGCCAGCGCCGCGATGCCTAGCCAGCCGGGGGCAGGTCCGCCCTGCAGCAAGGGCGGCAGGATCAACGCCCCGAGCGTGATGCCACCGCCCACTCCGGCGATCACGATGCCCGAGGCTGTGCCGCGCCGTGCGGCCTCCACGGCGCGCTGCACCGAAGGTCCGGCGAGCGACATCAGCACGCCCCCCGCCACCCCCGCGAGCAGCCGCCAGGGCAGCAGCCACGCCACGCCGCCGGGAACGGCGCAAAGCGCGAGCGACAGGAACACCGCCGCCATGCCCAGGCGCAGCGCGCCGCGCGTGCCGAGGCGCCGCCCCAGCGCCTGCGCCCCCATGACGCCGATCAGATATCCCGCGAGAGCGGCCGCACCGAGCAGCCCGGCCTCGGCGCCCGAGACCCACCCGGCCTCGACCAGCGCGGGAAAAAGCGGCACGAAGGCGAAGCGGGCGAGGCCGATCCCCGCTGCCGTGGCCGCGGCGCCCGAGAGCGCAGCGCTCAGGAAGGGCGACATGGGCCTCCCGGGGTCAGCCCCCGTCGGCTTGCCGGCTCGCCGCGATGCGGATGGCGCGGCGCAGGCGGGCGATGCCGGTCCGGACATGGCCACGCGCGCAAAGCCGGCGCCCCTGCTGGCCCAACAGGCGCGGCGTCGGCTCCGTGTGGCCCGGCATGGATTCGAGACGCCGCGCAAGGGACTGGCAGTACTCGAGCGTGTCGGTGGTCAGGCGCAGGTCGTGCGCCTGATGCTCGGCGCCCGCGGATGCGGGCAGGACAAGCAGCGGGACGAAAGCGGAAAGGAGAAGGACGCGCGCAACGAGCATGGGCGGTGTCTGCACTTTCGTGCCCTAAGAACGAGTTGGCCAGGGGTGAAGCTTTGGTCAGGGCAGCGGCACCCGCAGCGAAACGCGCAGCCCCGGCGGCTCCGCGCCGGGTTGCGCGTCCTCCAGCCACACCTCGCCGCCATGCAGCTGCGTGACGGCGCGCACCAGGGAAAGGCCGAGTCCCGAGCCGGGCGCGTTGCGCGACGCGTCGGCGCGAAAGAAGCGGTCCAGCGCCCGATCCTTGTCGGCCTGCGGCAGGCCAGGGCCTGAATCCTCCACGGCGATCTCGGCCACCCGGCCGTCGCGGCGCGCGGAAAGCCGCACCTTCCCGCCGGGCGGAGTGAACTTGATCGCGTTGTCCAGCAGGTTGGCGACGGCCTGGAGCAGCAGGTCCCGGTCTCCGACGAGGTCGAGCCTGTCCGGCAGGTCGGTTTCGAGGTGCTGGTCGCGTGCCTCGGCCATCGCCTCGTAGAAATCCGCGGCGTCGGACAGGACGGCGGAAAGGTCGAGCGGCGCGAAGGCGGCGCGGCGCGCGCCCGCCTCGGCCTCGGCGATGCGGAGCAGGGCCTGGAAGACGCGGCTGATGTTGTCGAGGTCGGCGATGCCCTCCTCCACTGCCGCGCGCAGCCCTTCCTCGCTCCGCGCGGCGTCCAGCGCCTCCTCCAGCTTGCCGCGCGCGCGGGCGATGGGGGTGCGCAGGTCGTGCGCGATGGCGTCGGAAACGGAGCGCACGCCGGACATCAGCGCCTCGATCCGCTCCAGCATGGCGTTCATGGTCGCGCCCAGCTGGTCGAACTCGTCGTGGCGGAGCGAAACGGGGACGCGCCGGGCCAGATCCCCCGCGGCGATGCCCTGGGCGGTCAGCATGGCGGGCGCCATGCGCCGCTGCAGCGCCTTCCGCACCAGCGAGGCGCCGACGCCGCCCAGCAGGAGGATCGCGCCCAATGACCACGCCATGCCCTCCGCCATCACGATGTCGAGCTGCGTGCGCTCGCTCTCGTCGCGTCCGACGAGGAGACTCAGCCCCCCGGGCAGGTCGCGGCGGTGCAGCCGCGCCTCGGAGGTGGCGCCGTCGTGGTGAAGCTCGGTCCGGAACCAGGTCCCGTCGCCGGCGATGCCCTCGGGCCAGTGGTCCAGGTTGCCCGCGAGCTTGCGGCCGTCCCGGTCCATGAGGAGGTAGATCGTCACCGCCTCGGCATCCTGGGCCATGCGGTCCTCGATGGACTCGATGAGGCCCAGCGGGCCGGCATCGCGGTGCCGGTCCATCAGCGCCAGCGTGTCGGCACGGATGGCCGCGACGGTCTGGCGGTCGATGGCGCCCGCTGTCGCCCACCACAGCACCGCCACCAGCAGCCCCGCGGCGACGGAGAAGATCGCCATGAACAACAGGGCGAAGCGGAACCCGGCCGATTGAAGCAGCCGCGGCGGCGGCGGGGGGCGAGCGAGGCGTTCGCTCATGGCGACCTCGCTGCGCTCAGGCCTCGGCGCGGATCATGTAGCCCGCGTTGCGGACCGTGTGGATCAGCGGCTTGTCGAAGCCCTTGTCCAGCTTCTGCCGCAGCCGCGAGACATGGACGTCGATCACGTTGGTCTGCGGGTCGAAATGGTAGTCCCAGACCTTCTCCAGCAGCATGGTGCGCGTGACCACCTGGCCTGCATGGCGCATCAGGTGCTCCAGCAGGCGGAACTCGCGCGGCTGAACGTCGATGCGCTTGCCGGACCGGGTGACGGTGCGGCTCAGCAGGTCTAGCTCCAGATCGGCGACGCGGAGCTTGGTGACCGGTGCCTCGGAGGAGGGGCGGCGGCCCAGCGCCTCGACCCGGGCCAGGAGCTCGGCGAAGGCGAAGGGCTTCACGAGATAATCGTCGCCGCCCGCCTTCAGCCCCTTTACGCGCTCATCCACGGCAGAGAGGGCGGAAAGGAACAGCACGGGCGTCCGGTTGCCCTGGCCGCGCAGCGTCTCGACGAGGCGCACCCCGTCCACGCCGCCAGGCAACATCCGGTCCAGGACCAGCATGTCGAAGGCCTCGCTGGCGGCCAGGAACAGGCCCTCGCGTCCGTTCGGTGCGTGCTCGACCGTGTGGCCGGCCTCCTGCAAGCCCTTCTTCACGAAGCGGGCCACTTCCACGTCGTCCTCGACGAGGAGGATTCGCATCATTCGCTCCTGCCTTCCATCGGGGCGGGCCGCCCCCTGCCTTGCCTCAACCGGTGCCGCCGGGCCGCCGCCCGACCTGGACGGAGAGATCCTGGGTGCGCCCGTCGCGCAGCAGCGTCAACCGGACGGACTGGCCCGGCGGGACGGCGGCGATGGAGCGTACCAGCATGCGCGAGGTCTCGGCGGGCTGGCCGTTGATGGACAGGACGACGTCGCCGGAGCGCAGCCCGGCCCGCGCGGCGGGGCCGTTGCGCTCGACGCCCGCGATCAGCACGGCGCGGCGCCCGGCGCGCGGATCCTCCGCCACGAGGTCCTGCACCTGAACACCGAGCCAGCCTCGCTCCACCCGCCCGTCGCGGCGCAGCCCCTCGATCACGGGCCGCGCGAGGTCGGAGGGGGTGGCGAATCCGATGCCGGCATTGGCGCCGGAGGGCGAGTAGATGGCCGTGTTGATGCCCACCACCTCGCCCGCGACGTTGAAGAGCGGGCCACCCGAATTGCCCGGGTTGATCGCGGCGTCCGTCTGGATGAAGTCGTCGAAGGGACCGGCGCCGATGTCGCGCCCCCGCGCCGAGACGATGCCCGAGGTGACCGAGCCGCCGAGGCCGAAGGGATTGCCCGCCGCCAGCACCCATTGCCCGACGCGCAGCGCCCCGCTCGATCCCCAGGGCACGGCGATCAGCGGGTTGCGCGGCTCTACGCGCAACAGGGCGAGGTCCATCAATTCGTCCGAGCCGACGACGCGGGCCTGCAATTCCTGCCCGCCCTGGAGCGAGACGGTCACGCGGCTGGCATTGCCGACCACGTGGTTGTTGGTGACGATGAAGCCGCCCGGATCGATGACGAAGCCGCTGCCAGCGCCCATCGTCCGCTCGCGGCGGCCGCGGAAATACCGCTCCAGCGGGGTGCCGCGGAATTCCTGCGGGATGGCGCTCTGCGTCTCCGAGGCGACGGAGATGTTGACCACGGCGGGAAGCACCCGTTCCGCGAGGTCGGCGAAATCGGGAAGGGCAGCGGCACCGCCGCGCTGGGCGATGGCGGGGCCGCCGCAGCCCGTGAGGGCAGGTGGCAGCATCAGCCCGGCCACCAAGGCATGGCGGCGGGTGAGGGGGGCGGGGCGATGGGCAGTCATGGCGCGGGCCGGCGATCCTCCAGGCCGCCGCCGAATCGGGAGCGTGCGGCCTTCCTGTCGATAGCAAGCATCAGGGAGGGAAAGCCCCGGACGCAAGGCGGTTGCCGGAGATTCCCGTCAGAATAGGCCTTCGATCCGCCCATTCGCGTCCAGGCGGATCGCCTCGGCCGCGGGGACGCGCGGCAGCCCGGGCATGGTCATCACCTCGCCGCAGATTACCACCACGAAGCCGGCCCCGGCGGAAAGCCGCACCTCCCGCACCGGCAGGGTGTGGCCGGTCGGGGCGCCCAGCAGGGTCGGATCGGCGCTGAAGGAGTATTGCGTCTTGGCGATGCAGACCGGGACATGCCCGAAGCCCAGTTCCTCGAAGCGACGCAGCCGGGAGGCCACCGCGTCGGGCAGGGCGATGTCGGTGGCGCGGTAGATTTCCCGCGCCACGGCGCGGATCTTGTCCGCGAGCGGGAGGTTATCCGGGTAGAGGGGGGCGAAATGCGCTTCCCCGGAATCGAGGCGGCGCGCGACGGCACGGGCCAGCGCCTCCGTCCCCGCCCCGCCATCGGACCAGTGGGTGCACAGCACCGCCTCGACGCCGATCTCCTTCATCGCCTCCCGGATCGCGGCGAGCTCTGCCTCGGTGTCGGAGGTGAATCGATTGATCGCGACCACGGGGGGCAGGCCGAACTTGCGGATGTTCTCGACATGGCGCGCAAGGTTGGCGACGCCCCGGTGCAGCGCGTGCAGATCCTCGCGCCCCAGATCCGCCTTGGCGACGCCCCCATGCATCTTCAGCGCGCGCACCGTGCCAACGATCACGCAGGCATCGGGGGCAAGGCCGGCGAGGCGGCACTTGATGTCGAGGAACTTCTCCGCGCCCAGATCGGCGCCGAACCCGGCCTCGGTCACCACCACGTCGGACAGGTGCAGGCCGAGCCGCGTCGCCATCACGCTGTTGCAGCCATGTGCGATGTTCGCGAAGGGCCCGCCATGCACGAGGGCGGGCGTGCCTTCCAGCGTCTGCACCAAGTTGGGCGCCAGCGCGTCGCGCAGCAGCACGGCCATGGCGCCATCCGCCTTCAGGTCGCGCGCCGTCACCGGGCGGCGGTCGCGCGTCTCGGCCACGATGATGCGGCCCAGCCTTTCCTGGAGGTCCTCCAGGCTGTCGGCGAGGCAGAAGGCGGCCATCACCTCGCTCGCCACCACGATGTCGAACCCGTCTTCGCGCGGGAAGCCGTTGCCCACGCCGCCCAGGCTCTGCACCACCTGCCGCAGCGCGCGGTCGTTCATGTCGAGGGCGCGGCGCCAGGAGACGCGGCGCGGGTCGATGCCCAGCGCGTTGCCCCAGTGGATGTGGTTGTCGAGCATCGCCGCCAGCAGGTTGTTGGCGGCGGTGATGGCGTGGAAGTCGCCGGTGAAGTGGAGGTTGATGTCCTCCATCGGCACGACCTGCGCGTGGCCGCCCCCGGCCGCGCCGCCCTTCACGCCGAAGCATGGGCCGAGCGACGGCTCGCGCAGGCAGATCACGGCGCGGCGGCCGATGCGGTTCAGCGCGTCGCCCAGCCCGACCGTGGTGGTCGTCTTGCCCTCGCCGGCCGGGGTGGGGCTGATGCCAGTGACGAGGACGAGCTTGCCCCTGGGACGCTCGCGCCGTGCTTGCTCCACGAAGTCGAGGGAGATCTTGGCCTTGTGCTTGCCGTAGGGCTCCACCGCCTCGTCCGGGATGCCGGCGCGCGCGGCGATGGCGGCGATGGGCCGCAGCTTCGCGGCGCGTGCGATCTCGAGGTCGATGGACATGGACGCGGCTTCCCCCTTGCCCCGCCCGTATGGCGGCGGCTGGGGGATTGGACAAGCGGCGCAGCGCGGCGGCAGGATGCACGCACGCAAAACAAGAGCCCGGAGGAAATCCATGAAAGTCACCCGTCGCGGCACGCTGCTCGCCGCCCCCTTCCTCGCCGCCCCGACCCAGGGGTACGCCCAGGACGCGGTGTGGCCGACGCGCCCGGTGACCATGCTGGTTCCCTTCGTCGCGGGCGGCCCGTCCGACATCGTCGCCCGGCTGATCGCCGCCCGCATGACGGGCATGGTGAGCCAGCCCGTGGTGGCGGAGAACCGGCCCGGGGCGAATGGCGCCGTGGCCGCGCAGGCACTGTCGCGCGCCGCGCCGGACGGGCACACGCTGCTGACCGGATCCATCGGCGTCTTTGCCATCAACGCGGCGCTGCGGCCCAACTTGCCCTATGACCCGGTGCGCGACTTCGCGCCGGTCACGCTGGCCGTCACCACGCCCAACGTGCTGATCGCGAACCCGACCGCCATGCCGGCGCGTGACTTCAACGGCATGATGGAATGGCTGCGCGCCAATTCCGGCCGCGCCTCCTACTCCACCTCCGGCGTCGGTTCCTCGGAGCACATGACGATGGAGCTGTTCAAGCTTCGTACCCGCAGCGACATCCAGCACGTGCCCTACCAGGGCGGCGCGGCGGCGGCGACGGCGCTGCTGGCGGGCGACGTGCAGATGACCTTCCAGAATCTTGGCACGGTCGCGCCGCACATCCAGGCCGGGCGGATGCGCGCGTTGATGGTGACGAGCGCGGAGCGTCACCCGACCATCCCCGACGTGCCGACGGCGCGCGAATGCGGCCTGCAGGATTTCGTCGTCACCTCCTGGCAGGCGGTGATGGCGCCGGCCGCGGTGCCCGCGCCGGTGCTGGCGCGGCTGGAGACGATGTGCCGCGAAAGCCTGCGCCACCCGGAAAGCGTGCAGCGCCTGAATGGGATCGGCTTCGACGTGGTGGCGAGCAGCGCCGCGGATTACCGGCGCTTCCAGGAGGCCGAGATCGCGCGCTGGCGCGAAGTGGTGCGCGAGGCGAACATCCGCGCCGAGTAGCGCTTAAGTCCATGCCCCGTGGCTTGATGCGGCGCAACGACGCGCCGCAGCCCGGGGCGTAACCCGGTCCTCGCGCAACACGAATCGAAAGGCGCGAGGACGTGATGAAGACGATGGTGCTGCTGGCGGCGGGGCTGCTGGCATTGGGCGCGGGACAGGCGGCGGCGCAGGAAGCGCCGCGCGGGAAGCGGGCCGGAGATTTCGTGGTGGGCCTGGGCGCGGTCGGCGTGCTGCCCACCAATGGCGGGCGCGTGGGCCTGATCGGCGGGACGCCGCAGGCGAGCAACGCGGCCAGCCCGCAGCTGGACTTTACCTACTTCTTCACGCCGAACCTGTCGGCGAACCTGATTGCCGCCACCACCCGGCACGATCTGCGCGTGACCGGCTCGGCGTTGGGCGACGTGAAGCTGGGCCGGGTGTGGGCGCTGCCGCCGACTCTGACGGTGCAGTACCACCCACTGCCGCAGTCGCGCTTCAGCCCCTATGTCGGCGTCGGGCTCAACACGACCTTCTTCTACGGCCATGGCGGTGCGATGACGCCGCCGGTGACCAGAGTCCGGGTCCGCAACACCGTCGGCGTCGCGCCCAATATCGGCGTGGATTACGAGGTGGCGCCGAACTGGCTCCTCAATTTCGACGCCAAGTGGATCCTGATGCAGCCGGATGTCAGCGTGAATAGCGGGCTGATCCGGGCGCGGGCCGACGTGAATCCCTTCGTGATCGGCGCATCGGTCCGCTACCGGTTCTGAGCCGCGTCAGGCCGCCGCCGGTTTCAGCAGGCGCTGGACCGGCAGGCGGCCGAGCCTCGCGCAGAAATCGCCGAAGCCCTCGCCTGGGAGGCGCCACGCCGCCCAGGCTTCCAGCACCGGCCGCAAGGTCAGGGCGATGCGGTCCGGCGGGATCTTGTCGGCGATGGCCTCGTTCAGCCGCGTGCCCTCGAAGGCGCCGCCGACAAAGAGCGTGTAGAGCCCCGGCGCGCGCCCCACCACGCCGATCTCCGCCTGGTAGGGGCGGGCGCAGCCATTGGGGCAGCCGGTGATGCGTAGGCTGATCCGCTCCCCCAGCAGCCCCAGCGCGTCGAGTTCCGCCTCGATGGCCGACGTGACCTCCTCCCGAACCCGCTCGCCCTCCGCCAGCGCCTGGCCGCAAGTGGGCAAGGCGACGCAGGCGAGGGTGGCGCGGCGCAGGGGCGACAGGGATTCGGGCAGGGGGATGCCGTGCCGGGCCAGCACCGCCTCCACCGCCGCGCGCTGCTCCGGCGCAATGTCGGAGAGCAGCAGGTCCTGCTGCGGTGTCCCGATCGGATTGGCGCCGGAAAGGTTGATCACCTCGCGCAGGGCTTCGCGCCAGGGTCCGGCGACGCGACCCGAGGGGACCGAAAGGCCGAGCCAGAACCTGCCGTCGCCTTGGTCGTGCCACCCCAGATGCTCCGGCACGCGCAGCCTCGGCAGGGAAGGGGGTGGGGCGAGAGTGCGGCCCAGATCGGCGGAAAGCTGCGCGCGGGCCCAGGCCGGGCCCTTTTCGTGCAGCACGTATTTCAGCCGCGCCTGCTTTCGGTCGTCCCGCCGTCCGAAGTCGCGATGGAGGCGCACGGCCGCCTCCGCCACCTCCAGCACCTCGTCCGGGCCGATCAGCGCCACGGGGTCGGCGAGCCGCGGAAAGGTGGAAGGCTTGTTGTGCGTCATGCCCATGCCGCCGCCCAGCATCACGATCCACCCCTCCGGTACCAGGACGAAGCCGAGGTCATTGGCCAGCACATCTGCCGAGTTGTCGTCCGGATGGATCAGGGCAATCTTGAATTTCCGCGGCAGAAAGGCGGCGCCGTAGAGCGCGTCCTCCGCCTCGCCCGCCACGTGCTTCTCGCCCAGGAAGATCTCGTGGTGGGCGCGGCTGCGCGGCAGCAGGGCGGAGGACAGGCGGAAGGCTTCCGCTTCCAACCGCGCATGGACCGCGTCCCGGCGCGGAGCAGGCGAGGTGATGACATTGCGGACCACGTCGCCGCAGGCGGCGAGGGTAGTCAGCAACGCCTCGTGGATGCCGGCAATGGTGCCGCGCAAATTTTCCCGCAGGACGCCGTGAAATTGCACGCCCTGTCGCGTGGTGACCCGCAGCGTGGCGTCAGCATGGCTTTCCGCCAGCGCGTCCAGGGCGAGCCATTGGGACGCGGAAAGCCGCCCGGCGGGCGCGCGGACGCGCACCATGAAGGACCAGTCCTTGTCCTGCCCTGCCTGCTTGCGCGCGGTGGCCGTGTCGCGATCGAATTGTTCATAGGTTCCGTGGAATTTCAGCAGGGTGTAGGCAGCCTCGCTCAGCCCTCCTCCGGAGTTGCGGCCACCGATCTCCTTCGCGATTGGCCCGCGCAGCCCCTGGCTTGCCGCCTTGATCGCCTCGACTTCACCCGCCTTCATCGCGTCGCCTCTTTCAATGCGCTTGCCAAAAGTGAAAACATGATTCTACGATCATAACAAGCGTTATTGGAAGAATTGGCCGCAACATGAAAGTGGAATCCACGAGCCGCCTCGCTGGACCGGTCTTCGCCCGCGGCGAGGTTTGGCTGGTCGGTGCCGGCCCCGGCGACCCGTCCCTGCTGACCCTGCGCGCGGTGCAGGCGCTGGAGGCCGCCGACCTCGTGCTGCACGACGCGCTGCCTGGCCGCGCCGTGCTCCGTCATGTCCGGCGTGGCGCGGAGGTCATCGCGGTCGGCAAGCGTAAGGGCGCCGCGCCGGTGCCGCAGGCGCGCATCAACGCGCGGCTGGTTCAGGGCGCGCTCGCGGGGCTGCGCGTGGTGCGGCTGAAGGGCGGGGACCCCTTCATCTTCGGGCGTGGCGGCGAGGAGGCGGCGGCCTGCGATGCGGCCGGGGTGACTTGGCGCGTGGTGCCGGGCGTCTCGGCCGGGCTCGCGGCGCCGGCCGCGGCCGGAATCCCGCTGACGCAGCGCGGCATCGCCTCCGCCGTCACCTTCCTCACCGCGCATGATGAGGCGGGCGGCCTGCCGGCGATGGAATGGGGCGCGTTGCCCCGCACGGTGGTCGCCTTCATGGCGCTCACGAAACTGGACGAGGTCGCGACCCGGATGCTGGCGGGTGGGCGCCCCGGCTCTACCCCCGTCGCCATCGTTTCGGAGGCCAGCCTGCCCACGCAGCGCGTGCTGCGGACCTCGCTCGGCGCCTGCACGCTCGATGCGCGGCGCGCCGGGATGCCGGCCCCCGCGCTGGTCGTCATCGGCGAGGCGGCGGCGCTGGCCGGCACCCTGGATGCCCCCTTGCCGGCGCAGGCCGCCCATGCCTGATTTCGCCGCGCTGACGGACGAGACCTGGGCACCGGCAGGCGACGTCGCCGGCATCGGCTTTGGCGTCCTTGCCCTTGTCGCGCTTCTTGCACGACTGATCTGACCAACGAAGAGCTGAAGGAGAGTAAACCATGTCGCAGCAGCTTTCCCTCGGGCAGGTGGCGCCCGATTTCGAGGCCGACACCACGCAGGGCCGCATCCGCTTCAGCAATTGGGGCAAGGATTCCTGGGTGGTCTTCTTCTCCCACCCCAAGGACTTCACGCCGGTCTGCACCACCGAGCTGGGCGAGGCCGCGAAGCTGAAGCCGGAATTCGACAAGCGTGGCGTGAAGGTGATCGGCCTGTCGGTGGATCCGCTGGACCGGCACGATGCCTGGGCCGAGGACATCCGCGAGACGCAGGGCGCCGCGCTGAACTTCCCGATGATCGCCGACCCGGACCGCAAGGTGTCCGAGCTCTACGGGATGATCCATCCGGAGGCCGACCCCACCATCACCGTCCGCACCGTCTACGTGATCGACCCGGCGCGGAAGGTGCGGCTGACGCTTACCTATCCGCCTTCCACCGGCCGCAACTTCCACGAGGTGCTGCGGGTGATCGACAGCCTGCAGCTGACCGACAAGCACAAGGTCGCGACGCCGGTGAACTGGCAGAAGGGCGACAAAGCGATCATCGTCCCCAGCCTGTCGGACGAGGACGCGAAGGCTCGCTTCCCGCAGGGCTGGAAGGCCGAGCGTCCCTATCTGCGCTGGGTGGACGTGCCGCAGGAAGGCTGAGCCGCCGCAACCCTGCCATCATCGCCGGTTTCTTTCCGGCGATGATGCCGGGACGATCGACGATCTGGCCGGACCGGGGCGCTGCCCCGGTCGCGGCGCTGCTGGGTGCGACCCTGACCCTGGTGATCTTCGGGCTGGGCATCGTGCCGCCCTGGCGCACTGGCTGGATGCTGTCCGGTGTCCCGGGGCCGGACCCGGTGCAGTACTGGCTGGGCTGGGCCTTCTTCCGCGACGATGCCTGGCGCCTTCCGCCCGGCCTGTCGCCGCGCTTCGGGATGGAACTCGGCTCCTCCATCTTCTTCTCCGACTCGATCCCGCTGCTGGCCTTCCTGTTCAAGGCGCTGCGGCCGGCTCTGGCCGTGGATCAGTACTGGGGGATGTGGCTGCTGCTCTGCGGCGCGTTGCAGGGGTTGTTCGGCGCGCTGGCGCTGCGGCGCCTGGGCCTGGATGCGCTGGGTCAGGTGATGGGGGCGGGGCTGCTGGTCCTTCAGCCCATGCTGCTCAACCGCATGGGCGGGCATTTCGCCCTCGCGGGACAATGGCTCCTGTTGGCGGGGCTTTGGATGCACCTCGCCCCGTCCACCGCGCGCCGGCCCTGGGGCTGGGTGCTGCTGGCGGGCGCGGCCGCGCTGATCCATTCCTACCTGCTGCCCATGGTGCTGGCGCTCTGGCTCGCCGATGCGCTGCGTCGGCGCGCCTGGGTCGAGGCGCCGCTGGTGCTGGGGGCCGCGCTCGCCGCGCTCTGGGCCGCCGGGTTCCTTTCCTTGCGGACGGGGCATGGCGGCGCCGGCTATGGAGCCATGCAGCTCGACCTCCTGGCGCCCTTCGATGGCGGGTACTGGAGCGGGTTCCTGCCGGTGCTGCCGGGGCCCGGGCATCCGGAGGTGGGCGCCTCCTATCTCGGCCTGGGCGGGCTGTTGCTGCTTCCATTCCTGCTGCGCGCCCCTTGGCGGCGCTTCTCCGCGCCGCTTGCCCTGGTGCTCCTGCTGATGCTCGGCTTCGCGGTGACGCACCGGCCTTCGGTCGCAGGGGTGCAGGCAACTCTGTTTCCCCTGCCGCCCGCCCTGGTCGAACTCGCGGGCGCCCTGCGCGCCTCCGAGCGCTTCTTCTGGCCGATCGCCTATGCGCTTCTGCTGCTCAGCATGGCGGGGCTGGCGCGCTGGCTCGGGCCGCGCCGCTCCGGCCTCGCGCTCGCCGTGCTGCTGGCGGTGCAGGCCGTGGACCTGCGCCCGGGAATCGCGCGGCTGGGTAGCTTCTTCCCGTCCACGGAGGCCACCCTTCCCCTGCGCCTGTCCGACCCCTTCTGGGCGGAGGCCGCGCGCAAGGCCCACGCGATCCGCGCCGTGCCCGCCGCGAACCAGGGCCCCTTCTGGGAGGAGGTCGCGGTGCTGGCGGCGCGGCACGGCCTCGCCACCGATGCGGCCTATCTGGCCCGCGCCGATGCCGCCGTCGCCGCCCAGATCGCCGAAGCGGTGCTGGACCGGCTGCGGCGCGGCGAGCCCGAGCCAGGGGTGATCTACGTCTTGCGGGACGAGGTGGCGCTGGAGGCGGCGCGGGCGGGCATGGCGGCCTCGCTGCGGCGCGTGGATGGGGTTTGGGTCATCCCTCCGGCGCCCTGAGTCTTTTCGGAACGCCGCCGCGCCCTACATTCGGGGGGCAGCCGAAGGCCAAACGAGATGCGCATCCTCCGCCGACGCCCCTGGAACGCACCGGAAGGCGCGGTCACGCCCGAGGCACTGGTGCTGAACCGCCGTGCCCTGATGGGGATGGGAGCCGCGCTCCTGCCCGGAATCGCCGCGGCGCAGGGCGTCACCCAGGCCCCGCCCTTGCCGGAGCACGCGCGCAACATGCGCTTCCGGCCCGAGCGCGCCCTCAGCCCCGAGCGCGACGCCACCACCTACAACAATTTCTACGAATTCGGGACGAGCAAGAGCATCGCCTCCGCCGCCGCCCGCATGCCGGTGCGGCCCTGGCGCCTGTCGGTCGGCGGGCTGGTGGACAAGCCGCGCGAGTTCGAGATCGACGACCTGCTGCGGCTGATGCCGGTCGAGGAGCGCGTTTATCGCCTCCGCTGCGTCGAGGCCTGGGCAATGACCGTGCCCTGGAGCGGGTTCCAGCTTTCCGAGCTGCTGAAGCTGGTGGAACCGAAATCCAACGCCCGCTACGTGGCCTTCGAGACCGCCGCCATTCCCGGCGTCATGCCCGGGCTGCGGCAGAGTTGGTATCCCTGGCCGCATGTCGAGGCGTGCACGATCGAGGAAGCGGCGAACGAGCTGACCTTCATGCCAGTCGGGCTGTTCGGCAAGCCGCTTCCGCAAAGCAATGGCGGGCCGCTGCGCGTGGTGTTCCCCTGGAAGTACGGTTTCAAGTCCGGCAAGTCGGTGGTGAAGATCACCCTGACTGCCGACCGCCCGCGCACCTTCTGGCCCGCCATCCAGGCGAGCGAGTACGGGTTCTGGGCCAATGTGAATCCCGAAGTCGCCCATCCGCGCTGGAGCCAGGCCACCGAACGCCTGCTCGGCAGCGGCGAGCGCGTGCCGACGCGGATCTTCAACGGCTACGGCGAATGGGTCGGCGGGCTTTATGCGGGGATGGAGCGCGAACGCCTCTGGGGCTGACGGCTCGACAGGTCGGGACGGGGCGGCTAGGTCGCCCCAGCAGCACTCCAGGGGCGTCGAGCAGTGACCATGGCCGATCTTTCCGCGGCGAAGCCGGAGGCCACTTATGACGACTTCGCGAAGCTCGACATCCGTGTCGGGCGGATCGTCGCAGTCGAACCGTTCCCGCGTGCGCGCAACCCTTCGTACAAGGTCCATGTGGATCTGGGTCCGCTCGGCACGCGGTGGTCGAGCGCGCAGATCACGAATTATGACGCGGCGGAACTGGTCGGCACGTCGGTCGTGTGCGTCTGCAATTTCGCGCCCCGCAACATCGCCGGCTTCCGGTCGGAGGTGCTGATCCTCGGTGCGCCGGACGAACAGGGACGCGTGATCCTGCTCTCGCCACGCTCCGATGTCCCGCTGGGGGCGGCGGTCTACTGAGGCTTCGGCCGCGCCTCGTCCAGGCGGCGGCGGGACAGGGCGATCACGGCGCGCGCCTCGGGCGTCAGGTCGAAGGGGTCCAGCGCGTCGAGCGGAGCCCACTGGACTTCGGCCGCGTCGTCGCCCGCCACCGTGTCGCCCGACAGGTATTCCCCGCAGAAATCCACGATGGTGTAGTGGAACCGGACGCGCCCTTCCTCGTCGCGCGTCACGGAATCGATCACGTCCGCGAGAAGCAGCGGACCGACCTCGATCCCCGCCTCCTCGCGCAACTCGCGCCGCGCGGCGTCCTGCGCGCCTTCGCCCACGTGCTGCGCCCCGCCGGGAAGCGACCAAGCGCCCATGCGCGGCGGCCGGGCGCGGCGCACCAGCAGGACGGAACCGCCGCGAAAGGCGATGACGCCGATGCCGATCCAGGGGCGGTCGGGATACTCGCGGCTGTCGCTCATCCCTGCTCCAGCAGGTCTTCCAGGCGCGGCAGCATGGCGCGCTCCTTCCATTGGCCGATCTGGAAGGCGTAGCCGTTCCACAGCGCGTTCAGCCGTGCCGCCTCCGCATCGCCCTCGGCGCGCAGCGTCACCCAGAACTCGCCTTCCCCTCGCCGGCCCCGGGCCTGGATTGCGAGGTTGTCGGTGAAGGTGAAGCGCGCCTCGCCCAGCGCATCGGCCGGGGCATCCGCCTCGCGTCGCACCTCGATCAGCGAGAGGCCCTCGAAGACGCGGCCCGCCTCGTCCAGCGCCACGCCATCGGGGCGGGGTGGGTCGGGCGGCGCGACGATGACCAGCGGCGCGTCCACCTCGCCGGGCCGCTCCAGCACCAGCGTCTCCTCGCCGGCGCGGCTGACTTCCACGCGGCGCAGGCGCTGCGTCGGCAGGTCCACGAGGTCGCGCAGCAGCCAAAGGGCCGGATCGGCCTCGGCGGTCAGTCGGCCTTCGGCCAGCCAGCCCCGCGCCTCCTCCGGGCGGCGGATGTGGATGGTGTCCGCCACGCCGGGCTGGGTACGAGAGCGCCGCGTGCCGAGGATCAGCGAGACGAGCGGCGCCCCCGAGGCGTCCAGGACACGAAGCAGCGCCCCCGTTGCTCCGGGACCCATCGGGTCGTCCGTGCCGAAGCTGGCGCTGGCGTCGCGCGGCTCCAGGAGGCGAAGCTCGGTCAGGGCGGTCAGCGTCTCGCGCAGCTTGGCCGGGCGGGCCGGCCAGCCGGCGCGCTCGGCGATCCGCCAGGCTTCGCCGTCGCGCGACAAGGTCACGCCTCCATCGTGGCGCCGGATCTCCACGCGCGCCGCCTGGCCCAGCCGCTCGGCAAGGTTGGGGAAGGCGAGGGCGCCGCTCGCCGTCACTGCCTCCTCGCGTGGGGAAAGGAGGAGCCCCGCGCCCAGCGTCGCCGCCGCCGCCGCGCCCAGCCCGGCGAGCCCGCGCCGCCCGATCATGGCCGCGCCGCCGCGCGGCGCCGCGCGCGCAGCAGGGCCAGCCCCGCCGCCGCCAGCACCAGCAGCCCGGGGACGAGCAGGATGTTGATGGCCCGCAGCGCGGCTTCCAGCGATTCGATGTCGCGCCGAAGCTCCAGCTGGACGGCGCGCAGTTCCCGCCGCGTTGCCGCGATCTGCTCGCGCGCACGGTCGATCTCGGCGCGCTGCTCCGGCGTGATGACGGCCTGGGCCGCGTTGCGCTCGCTGCCCGTGCCCTGGCGCAACTCGCGCAGCCGCGCCTCGGTGGCCTGGAGGCGCTCGGTCAGCTGCCGCTCGCTGGCGCGGAACTGCGCGTCGGCGACGCGGCGGATCTCCTCCACGCGGGTGAAGGGCCGCAGCGACTCCCCGCGCGAGCGCAGCGAGATCATCGCATCCGTGCCCGCGAGCGTGTCGGCCAGGTTCACGAGGAAGCTGCCATTCCCGGCGAAGGGCGTGGCGACGGGCTGGCCGAAGAACTCCTGCACCCGCACCCAGAACCGGTCGTCCAGCATGTCAGTGTCGTGGATGACGACGAGGTTGGCCTGCCACTCCGAACGCGCGAGATGCGGCAGCAGCCCCTCGGCCTGGACGGGCGGGCCGTCGGGGAAGGCGGTCGGCAGGACGCCACGGAGCCGCGCCGCGAGGATCCGCCGCTCGCCATCCGCGCGGAAATCGGCCAGCAGCCGCACCGGGTCCGCCTCGCGGCCCACGCGCTCGGCCGGGACGATCATGGATTGGCCGCTGCTTTGCAGGAGGGTTGTCCACTCGCCCGGCGCGCCCTCGCGGCGAAGCAGATGCCCGGCCGAGGCCACCGTGACCTGGTCGAGCTGTGCGGTCGCCACCTCGCGCCGGTTCAGGCTGTCGCCCTGGAGCGAGTACCAGGAAAGGAAATCCACCGCCTGCACCCGGTCGCCCGGCCGCGCCCGCACCCGCCATGCGCCGCGCAGATCGAGCACGACCTCGTTCGCCGGCGCCTCGATGCCCCAGGCACCGAGCAGCCGGTCGAGGGAGGAGGCGGTCTCCGTGGGCGGGCGCCCATCCGGGCCGGGGCGCGTCGCCTGCATCTCGCTCAGGGGGTCGATGAGCAGGAGAAGGCGGCCGCCGCGCAGCACGAACTGGTCCACCGCGTATTGCGTCGCCTCCGAAAGCGCTTGCGGATGGGCGAGCAGCAGGATGCGGATGCCCTGCGGGATCACGGCCGCGTCGGGCGCGACCTCGCGCACCTCGTAGGCGTCGCGCAACTGCTGGATCACCACCTGCGGACGGGCCAGGGCGGGCTGGCGCATCATCATCGCGCGCGGGTCGCCGTTCAGCGGCAGCGGCGTCAGCAGCCCCACCACCGGCTTTTCCGGCGCGGACAGCTCGAAGACGAGGCGGGTGAGGTCGGCTTCCAGGAAGCGCTCGCGATCCGGCTGGAAGAAGGCGATGATCCGCTCCTCGTCGCGGGCATTGGAGCCGGCGAGGCCGAAGAAGACCTGCTCGCCGCCTTCGTTCAGCGGCACGCCTTGCAGCCCCAGCGCCAGCGCGCGGTCCTCCGTGTCGGAGAAGGGCTCGGGGTCCAGCACCTCCAGCCGCAGCTTGCCGTCCGACGCGGCGGCGTATTCGCGCAGCAGGGCGCGCACGCGTTCCGCATAGGCGCCGAATTGCGGCGCCTCGGCGCCCAGCCGGCGCGAGTAGAACAGGCGCAGCGTCACCGGGTCGCGGAGGCCCGACAGGACCTGCCTCGTGCCGGGGGCGAGGGTGTAGAGACGGTCCGCCGTCAGGTCGAGGCGCGCCTGCGGGGCGAGGCGCTGAGCCAGCAGGACAACGCCCACCGCCAGCGCGGCGGCGAAGAGCAGGGCGAGGAGCGAGGCGGCGCGGCGCATCACGAACCCCTCCGCCATTCGAGGACCACCGCGTTGGCGAAGAGCCAGAACCCGGTGAAGGCGGCGAAGAAAGCGAGGTCGGGCAGGGCGATCACCCCGCGGACGAAGCTGCCGAAATGCTCCGCGACGGAAAAGCCGCGCGCCACCTCGCCCAGCACGGGCAGGCGCGCCGACAAGAAATCCGCGACGATGGGCGAGCCGGCGGCGGCGAAGACGAAGCACCCCGCGACGCCCAGCACGAAGGCGATGACCTGGTTGCGCGTCATCGCGGAGACGGCGGCGCCCAGCGCCAGATAGGCCCCGGCCACCAGCACGCAGCCAAGGTAGCCGGCGAGGATCGCGCCGTTGTCGGGCTCGCCCAGCCAGTTCACCGTGATGACGAGCGGAAAGGTCAGCGCCAGCGCCACGGCACAGAAGGCCCAGGCGGCGAGCCACTTGCCCAGCACCGCGTGCCAGGGCGCGATGGGCAGGGTCAGCAGCATCTCGATCGTGCCCAGGCGCCGCTCCTCCGCCCAGAGGCGCATTGTCAGGGCCGGCACCAGGAAAAGCAGCAGCCATGGCACGAAGCCGAAGAAGGGCAGCAGGTCTGCCTGGTTGCGGCCGGAGAACCCGCCCAGGGTGAAGGTGAGCGCGCCCGCCAGCACCAGGAAGATCACGATGAACACGGCGGCGACGGGGGTGGCGAAGTAGCCCGCGAATTCCCGGCGCGCGATGGCCCAGACCGCCCTCATGCGGCCTCTCCTTCGCCCAGCGTCAGCGCGCGGAACACGGTGTCGAGGTCGCGGCCATCGGCCGTCAGCGCCCCCGGCGTGGAATCCGCCAGCACCTGCCCGTGCGCGATGATGATGGCGCGGGTGCAGACGGCCGAGACCTCCTCCAGGATGTGGGTGCTGATGATGATCGCCTTGCGTGGCGCCATGGCGCGGATCAGGTTGCGAACCTCGTGCTTCTGGTTGGGGTCGAGCCCATCCGTCGGTTCGTCCAGCACCAGCACGTCCGGGTCGTGCAGCAACGCAGAGGCGAGGCCGACACGGCGGCGGAACCCCTTGGACAGGGTTTCGATGGGTTGCAGCCGCACTTCCTCCAGCTGCGTGACCGCCATGGCAGCGGGCACGGTGGCCGGGTCGCAGCCGCGCACCCGGGCGCAGAAACGCAGGAAGCCCTCGACGGTCATTTCGGGATAGGTGGGGGCGCCTTCGGGCAAGAATCCCAGGTGGCGCCGGGCGGCCACGCCGTCATTCTGCACGTCGTGCCCGGCGATGCGGGCCGTGCCGGCGCTGGGCGGCAGGAACCCGGCCAGCATCCGCATGGTGGTGGATTTCCCGGCGCCATTGGGCCCCAGGAACCCGACCACCTCGCCCCGCTCGACGGAAAAGCTGACGCCGTCCACGGCGGTGAAGGCGCCGAAGCGCCTTGAAAGGCCCTCGATCTCGATCAACGCGGTCACGTTTGGCGGCACTCCCGGTCCCGGTCCGGGATAGCAAGGCTCAGCCGGCCTTCAAATAGGCCGCCGCATCCTCCTTGCCGAAGAGGCGCAACAGGCCGCGCACCGCAAGCCCACGCGGCGAGGCCAGGTTGGGGTCGCGTTCCAGCAGGGCCTCCGCATCGCGGTGGGCGATGTCGATCAGGTCGCTCTGCCGGGCGATGTCCTCCTCCGGCAGGGCGAGGCGAAGCTGCGCCTGCCCGGCCTGGCGTGTCCCCAGTGCCTCGCCGCCGCCCCGGAGGCGAAGATCCTCCTCCGCGATCACGAAGCCATCCTCCGTGTCGCGCAGGATCAGCAGGCGTTCCTTCTCCCTTTCGGAGAGGTGCTCCGAATGGACGAGGAGGCAGGAGGAGGGCTTGGTGCCGCGCCCGACGCGACCGCGAAGCTGGTGCAGGGCGGAAAGGCCGAAGCGCTCGGCCTGCTCGATGACGATGATGGTGGCTTCCGGCACGTCCACCCCCACCTCGATCACCGTCGTGGCGACCAGCAGCCGCGTGCGCCCCTCGGCGAAGTCGCGCAGCGCCCCCTCGCGCACCTCCATGTCGAGATCTCCGTGCGCGAGGCCCACCAGGCCCGGGAAGCGGCGCGAAAGCTGGGCGAAGCGGTCCTCGGCCGCGACGCTGTCGTCGTGCTCGCCGCCGGTGATGGCGCGCACGACCCAGTAGGCGCGCTCGCCGCGATCCAGCGCCTGGCCGAGCCTTGCCACGATGTCGTCGTGCCGGGCGGTGGAGACGACGCGGGTGGTGATGGGCTGGCGCCCCGCCGGCTTGCCCTCGATGCGGCTCACCTGCATCTCGCCCCATTGCGTCAGCTGCAGGGTGCGGGGGATGGGGGTCGCGGTCATCACCAGCATGTCCGCATCCTCGCCCTTGCGGCCGAGTTCGAGGCGCTGCGCCACGCCGAAGCGGTGCTGCTCGTCCACCACGGCCAGGGCGAGGTCGCGGAACTCGACTCCCTCCTGGAACAGGGCGTGGGTGCCGACGGCGACCGGGATGGAGCCATCGGCGAAGCCGGCCAGCACGCGCCGCCGCTCCGCCCCCTTCACGCTGCCCGCCAGCAGCGCAACCTCCACCCCCGCCGCGCCGCAAAGCCGGGCGAGGGTGCGGAGGTGCTGGCGCGCGAGGATCTCGGTCGGCGCCATCAGCGCCGCCTGGGCGCCGGCCTCGACCGCCTGCAGCATGGACAGCACCGCGACCAGCGTCTTGCCCGAGCCGACGTCGCCCTGCAGCAGGCGCAGCATCCGGTGCGGCGCGGCGAGGTCTGCCTCGATCTCGGCCAGGGCGTGGGCCTGGTCCGGCGTAAGAGCGTGGCCGAACTCGGCCAGCGCGGCCCGGCGCAGCGTTCCGTCCCCGCGCAGCGCCCGGCCGGAGGAGGCGCGGTGCCGCCGCCGCAGCAGCCCCATGGCGACCTGTCCGGCCAGGGCCTCGTCATAGGCGAGGCGTTCGCGCGGCGCAGGGCCAAGCGGGGCGGTGGGGGCGTGGAGGACGCGCAGGGCATCGGGAAAGCTGGGCCAGGCTTCCCGCGCGAGCAAAGGCGGGTCGGCCCATTCCTCCATGTCCTCGGGCAGGCGCGAAACCGCCTCCCGCATGGAGGCTGCCATGGTGGCGCGGTGGAGCCCTTCGGTGAGGCGCCAGACAGGTTCCAGCACGGGCAGGGCGTCCGGGTCGCGCGCCACGTCGGGATTGGCCATGGACCAGCCATCGCCTTCTGGCTTCACCTTGCCCGACACCCAGCGCCGCTCGCCGCGTGGGAATTGACGCTCGGCGGTCTGCAGCCAACCATTGAGGATGCGGATGGTGAGGCCCTCTTCCGTGCGGATCTCGACATAGGGGCGGTTGGTGTTCGCGGCGCGCTTGGGACGCAGCGAGACGGTGGTGATGGGCAGGACGGCATCCGCCTCGGCCGGGGCGCGGGCGGGGTGATCCACCCGGACCCGCGCGGCGATGCGGTCGGGTAGGTGGAACAGCAGGTCCACGATGCGCGTGCCGCCCGTCGCCTTGGCAAGCAGGGCGGCGCGGCGCGGCCCGATTCCGGGCAGGCCGGAGAAGGGCTCCAGCAGGGCTTCGAGGCTGACGGGTCCGCTCACGCGTCCTATATGGCATCCGTGACCGCAGACGACGACCTGACCCCCCGCCACCGCCGCCTCCTGTTCCGCGCCCTGCATCGCGGGACCAAGGAGTGCGACCTGATGCTGGGGGGGTTCGTCCGGCGCCACCTCGCCGCCTTGTCGCCGCCCGAGCTGGACGAGCTGGAGGCGATCCTGGAGATGCCCGACGTGGACCTCACGGATTGGCTCAGCGGCCGCCGCCCCATCCCGGAGGAAGCGCAGGGCCCGCTGCTGGCCCGAATCGTCGCCGAGATGGCGCGCCCCGGCGCCGGCCGCGCCCCATGAGCGCTCCGCTCGACGTCTATGGTGCGCCCGAAGGATTCGACGCGCTGCTGCTGCGCGCTAGGCGCGCCGAGACGCAGGCGCCCGTCCTCCATGTCTGCCGCGACGATGCCCGCATGGCACGCATGGCCGAGGCGCTGGGCTTCTTCATGCCCGAGGCGGAGGTGCTGCGCCTGCCCGCCTGGGACGTGCTGCCCTATGACCGCGTCTCCCCCAACCCGGAGATCATCGCCGAACGGGTCGCCACGCTGGCGGAGCTGACGGAAAAGCCGACGCGTCCGCGCATCGTGCTTACCACGGTGAACGCGCTGGTGCAGAAGGTGCCCCCGCGCGCCGCCTTCGCCGGGGCGGCGCTGTCGCTCCGCAAGGGTGGGCGCGCGGGCATCGAGCAGGTGGTGGAGTTCTTGGAGTCCAACGGCTACGGCCGCACCGGCACCGTGATGGAGCCGGGCGAGTACGCGGTGCGCGGCGGCATCCTGGACCTCTATCCGGCAGGAATGAGCGACCCGCTGCGCCTCGACTTCTTTGGCGACGAGGTGGAAAGCATCCGCCGCCTGGACACCGAGACCCAGCGTTCGCGCGAGAACCTGGACCGGCTGGTGCTGCGTCCGGTGGGCGAGGTCTTCCTCGACCCTGCCAGCATCGAGCGCTTCCGCACCGGCTATCGCGAGCTGTTCACCGCCGCCGCCTCGGAAGACCCACTCTATGTCAGCGTTTCCGCCGGGCGGCGCCATCCGGGGATGGAGCATTGGGCCGGGCTGTTCCACGAGACGATGGAAACGCTGCTGGACTACCTGCCCGGGGCCTCCGTCAGCCTGGACAACCAGGCCGAGGACGCGCTGGCCGCGCGGCTGGAGATGATCGCCGACCACTACGAGGCGCGCCGCATCCCCGCCCGCATCAACGAGGGCGAGGTGCCCTACCGCCCCGTGCCGCCGAACCGCCTCTACCTCGACCGCAAGGCCTGGGACGCGATGCTGGCCAGCGGGCCGCTCCTGCGCTTCTCGCCCTTCCACAAGCCAGAAGGGGCGCCCGGCATCGACGCGGGCGGCCGCCAGGGCCGCATCTTCAGCGAGGCCCGGCAGGCCGGCGAGAACCTGTTCCACGCCTATGCCGCCCATGCCGAGAGCGAGATCGGCCGCGGCCGCCGCCCGGTCCTCGCCGCCTGGACCCGCGGCTCGCGCGAGCGGCTGGTGACGCTGCTGCGCGAGAACCGCGTGACAGCGGAGGCGGTGGAGGATGGCTACGCCGCGCGTTCGCTGCCCTCCGGCACTGTGGCCGTGGCGCAGCTGGGGCTGGAGCGCGGCTTCATCGGCGACGGCATCTCCATCACCGCCGAGCAGGATCTGCTGGGCGAGCGCATTGCCCGCCCGCCCCGCAAGCGCAAGCGCGCCGACCAGTTCCTGGCCGACGCCACGCAGATCGAGGTGGGTGACCTCCTGGTCCATGCCGAGCACGGCGTCGGCCGCTACGAGGGGCTGGAGACGGTCCAGGCCGGTGGTGCGCCGCATGATTGCCTGAAGCTGACCTATGACGGCGACGCCAAGCTCTACGTGCCCGTCGAGAACATCGAGATCCTGTCGCGCTTCGGCTCGGAGACGGGCGGCGTCCAGCTGGACAAGCTCGGCGGCGCGTCCTGGCAGGCGCGCAAGGCCAAGGCCAAGCAGCGCATCGCCGACATGGCCGCGCAGCTCATCAAGATCGCCGCGCAGCGCAAGACGCGCGATGCGCCCGTCATCGCTCCGCCCGAGGGCGCCTATGAGGAGTTCTGCGCCCGCTTCCCCTATGTTGAGACGGAAGACCAGTCCCGCGCCATCGCCGACGTGCTGGAGGATCTGGCGGCCGGCCGCCCCATGGACCGGCTCATCTGCGGCGACGTGGGCTTCGGCAAGACCGAGGTGGCGCTGCGCGCCGCCTTCACCGTCGCCATGGCGGGCTCCCAGGTCGCGGTGGTGGTGCCGACCACGCTGCTGGCGCGCCAGCATCACCGCATCTTCACTGCCCGCTTCGCCGGGCTGCCCATCCGCATCGCCCAGCTTTCCCGCATGGTGACGCCAAAGGAGGCGAAGGAGACGCGCGAGGCGCTGGCGCGGGGCGACGTGGACATCGTGGTCGGCACCCATGCCCTGCTGGGCAAGGGGATCGAGATCGCCGACCTGGGCCTCGTCATCGTGGACGAGGAGCAGCATTTCGGCGTGAAGCACAAGGAGCGGCTGAAGGAATTGCAGGCCGGCGTCCACGTGCTGACGCTCACCGCCACCCCCATCCCGCGCACGCTGCAGCTGGCGCTGTCCGGCGTGCGGGAGATGAGCGTGATCGCGACTCCGCCCGTGGACCGCCTTGCCGTCCGCACCTTCATCATGCCCTGGGACCCGCTGGTGCTGCGCGAGGCGATCCAGCGCGAGCGCTTCCGCGGCGGGCAGATTTTCTGCGTCGTCCCGCGCATCGAGGACATGGCCCGCATGGCCGAGCGCCTGGCCGAGATCGCGCCCGAGGCACGCATGGTGCAGGCGCATGGCCGCCTCGCCGCCACAGAGCTCGAGCAGGTGATGACCGAGTTCGGCGACGGGAAGTTCGACATCCTGCTCGCCACCAACATCGTCGAATCCGGGCTGGACATGCCGGCGGTGAACACGCTGATCATCCACCGCGCCGACATGTTCGGGCTGGGCCAGCTCTACCAGCTGCGCGGCCGCGTCGGGCGCGGCAAGCAGCGCGGCTATGCCTACCTGACCTGGCCGGCGCATCACCGCCTTTCGCCCACCTCGCAGAAGCGGCTGGAGGTGATGCAGACGCTGGACAACTTGGGCGCCGGCTTCACCCTAGCCTCGCACGACCTCGACATCCGCGGCGCGGGCAACCTGCTCGGCGAGGAGCAGTCGGGCCAGATCCGCGAAGTGGGCATCGAGCTCTACCAGGAGATGCTGGAGGACGCCGTGGCCGACCTCCGCGCCGGCTCGCGCAAGCGTGACGAGGCCGAGACGGCCTGGATGCCGCAGATCAACCTCGGCCTCGCCGTGCTGATTCCCGAGACCTACGTGCAGGAGCTTCCCGTGCGCCTCGGCCTGTATCGCCGCATCGGCGCGCTGGGCAGTGAGGCGGAGGTGGACGCGATAGGCGCGGAACTCGTGGACCGCTTCGGCGCCTTGCCGGAGGAGGTGGAGAACCTCCTCGCCGTCGTTGCCATCAAGCTGCGCTGCAAGGAGGCGAACGTGGAGAAGGTGGATGCAGGGCCGAAGGGCATCGTCGTGACGTTCCACCGGGGGCGCTTCGAAAACCCGGTCGGGCTGGTGGAGTGGTCGCAGAACCAGAAGGGCCTCATCACGCTGCGGCCCGACGGCAAGGTGATGCTGCTGAAGGAGATGCCCTTCGCGCAGCGTGTGAAGGCGGCGCGCGGCCTCGTCACCAACCTCGCCAAGCTGGCGCGCGCGGCGCGGAAGGAGGCGGCATGAGCCGCGAGGGCGGGTGCTGCTGCGGGCAGCTGCGCTTCCGCACGGAGGGCGAGCCGCTTCGCTCGGGCCTGTGCCACTGCCTCGATTGCCGCAAGCTGCACGCCGCGCCCTTCATGGCCTTCGTCGTCTTTCCGGAGGAGAAGGTCACGATCACGGGGGAAGCGCGCAGCTTCGAAAGCCAGCCCGGCTACGAGCGCTCCTTCTGCCCCCAATGCGGTGCGCATGTCTTCGGCCGTCTGGCGAAGAGCGAGGCGGGGGAGGTGGAGCTGCACCACGGCTCTTTTGACGAGACCAGCCTGTGGCCGCCGGAATACGAGCTCTGGACGGTCCGGCGCGACGAATGGCTTGGCCCGATCCCGTCCGTCATGGATCATCACGCGCGCAACAGGGAATGACCGGAATGGACGTGACGGAGCGGGTGCTGGCGCGGGCGGACGCGAACGGGGAGGCCGCGCTGGAGCGCCTCTTCGCGCTCCTGCGGATTCCCTCCATTTCCACGGACCCGGCCTTCGCCGCGGATTGCGTGCGCTGCGCGGAGCATCTGGCCCAGGAGCTCGCCGCGGTTGGCTTCGAGGCCAAGGCGCACCGGACGCCGGGGCACCCAGCCGTGGTGGGGCATGACCGTTCAGCAAGCGGGCGCTCGGCGCTGTTCTATGGGCATTACGACGTGCAGCCCGTGGACCCGCTTTCGCTCTGGCAGCGCGACCCGTTCGAGCCGGCGCTGGACACCCTGCCCGATGGCCGCACCGTGATCCGCGCGCGCGGAGCGGCCGACGACAAGGGGCAGGTGATGACCTTCCTCGAAGCGTGCCGCGCCTGGCGGGAAGAGACGGGGAGCCTGCCCATCCCGCTGACGATCCTGCTGGAAGGCGAGGAGGAGTCGGGCGGCGCCAGCCTGCCGCCCTTCCTGCGCGAGCATGCGGCGGAGCTGAAGGCCGATCTCGGACTGATCTGCGACACCGGGATGTGGGACAGCGAGACGCCGGCCATCGTCACCATGCTGCGCGGCCTGTGCGGCGAGGAGGTAGTGATCCACGCCGCAGACCAGGACCTGCACTCGGGCATGTTCGGCTCCGCCGCCGCCAACCCGAATCGCGTCCTGGCGCGCATCCTGGCCGACCTGCACGACGCCGGAGGGCGCGTCACCATCCCCGGCTTCTACGACGGCGTACCGGAACTGCCCGAGGCGCTGCGGCGGCAATGGGAGGGGCTGGGCTTCGACGCCGCAGGCTTCCTTGGCGCGGTCGGGCTTTCCGTTCCGGCCGGCGAGAAGGATCGCACGCCGCTGGAGATGCTGTGGTCCCGCCCCACCGCGGAGATCAACGGCATGGGCGGCGGCTACCAGGGCGAGGGGTTCAAGACGGTAATCCCCGCCCAGGCCTCCGCCAAGGTGTCGTTCCGCCTGGTCTTCGACCAGGACCCGCACGCGATCCGCACCGCCTTCCGTGACTTCGTGCGGGCCCGCCTGCCGGCCGACTGCCGCGCCGAGTTCATCGAGCACGGCTCCGCCTCCGCCATCGGCTTCGATACCGCCGACCCCGCCTTCGCCCGAGCTCGCGACGCGCTGACGGCCGAATGGGGCAGGGAGGCGGTGTTCATCGGTGGCGGCGGCTCCATCCCCATCGCCGGGGATTTCCGCCGCAAATTGGGGATGGACGTGGTCATGGCCGGGTTCGGGCAGAAGGACGACCGCGTTCACAGCCCGAACGAGAAATACGACCTCGACAGCTTCCGGAAGGGCACCCGCTCCTGGGTGCGGATCCTGGGGGCGCTGGCTCAGCGGCCTGCCGCCTCCTGACCCTTGAAGCCCAAATCCTGGGAGAAGCGCAGCAGGTATCCGTCCGGGTCCTGCACGACCAGTTCGCGGGCCCCCACGAAACCGTCGCCGCGCCGGTACCAGACCTCCTCGGTCTCCCGGAACACCGGCCAGTTCGCCCCGGCGAGGCGGTCTGCCATCGCCGCGACGTCCGGGACGGTGATCTGGAGGTTCATCCCCCGTCCGAAAGGCTTCTCGAGCGGGCCGGTCATCCACGTGCCGCCCTGCTCAATCATCAGGTGCGCCGCTCCGAGAACGAGATAGGCGAAGGGACGCTCCGGACGGTCGTACAGCACCGAGAACCCGAGCACCTCGACGTAGAAGCACAGGCTGCGCGCGAAATCCGACACCTCGATCTCAGGCACCAGCGCCACCGCCTCGGGCGGAACGGACTGGGCGGCAACCATCTGTCGCCTGCGGTCCGCTAGCGCCCCACCGCGTAGCCCTGCATGCCGCGCGGGTTCGCGCCTGCGCGAAGCTGCCCGTCTGCGAGGCGCCGCGCCCCGGTGAGGCGGCCTTCCGACCAGTCGCCGCCCATCTCCACCTTGTGGCCGCGGGCGCGCAGTTCCTCGGCGACCTCCGGCTTGAAGCGGCCTTCCAGCACCAGCTTGCCGGGCTTGGCGCCGCGCGGCCAGAAGGAGGACACCCAGTGCTCCGAGTGGAAGCTGGGAAGGTCGATGGCTTCTTGGATGTTGAAGCCGTGCGCCAGCATCCGCGCCAGCATGATGGGCTGCCACTGGTCCTGCTGCTCGCCGCCCGGCGTGCCGTAGGCCATGTACGGGGCGCCGTCCTTCAGCACCATGGAGGGCGAAAGCGTGGTGCGCGGCCGCTTGCCGGGCTGGAGGCCGTTGGGCAGCGTCTCGTCCAGCCAGAACATCTGGCAGCGCGTGCCGAGGCAGCAGCCCAGCTCCGGGATGGCGGGCGAGGATTGCAGCCACCCCGCCGAAGGCGTTGCCGAGACGAAGTTGCCCCAGCGGTCGATGATGTCCACGTGGCAGGTGTCGCCGCCCGAGGCGCCGAGGCGCGAGACGGTCGGCTCGCCGCTGCCTTCCGCCGCGCGCATCTCCTCGGCGCGGGCCACGGCGGCGGCATAGTCCACGCCGCGCACCGGGCGCCCGCCCGGCGTGCCGGGGCGGAACTCCATCGAGGCCTCGCGGCCGATCAGGGCGCGGCGCTGCGCCACGTATTCAGGCGAGAGGAGCGCCTCCATCGGCACGTCGGAAAAGTCCGGATCGCCGTAATGCGCCTCGCGGTCGGCATAGGCGAGCTTCATCGCTTCGGTGACGGCGTGGACGAACTCTGCCCCCACGGGGTCCATGGCGGCGAGGTCCATCCCGTCGAGTAGGGAGAGCGTCTGGAGCATCGTCGGGCCCTGGCTCCAGGGGCCGCACTTCAGGACGGTGTGGCCCTTGAAGTCATACGTGAGCGGCTTCTCCACCCCCGCGCGCCACTTCGCCATGTCCTGGCCCGTCAGCACACCGGCATGGCGCTCGCCGGAGGTATCCATGGCCGGGGAGCGGACGAAGCGGTCGATGGCCTCGGCGACGAAGCCACCATGCCAGGCCTCGCGCGCCGCTTCGATCTGGGTCTCGCGGGAGCGGCCGGGCGCCTCGGCCTCGCGCAGCAGGCGCTCATAGGTTTCGGCCAGGGTGGGGTTGCTGTAGAGCCCGCCCGCCTGCGGCCCGCCATCGCGCAGCCAGATGGCGGCGGAGGTGGTCCATTCCTGCTCGAACAGGCGGCGCACGGACTCCACCGTCGCCTTGACGCGACCCACCATGGGCGCGCCGTGGCGGGCGTAGCCGATGGCGTATTCCAGCACGTCGCGCAGGCGCCACGTCCCGTGCTCCTGCAGCATCCGCGCCCAGGCATCGAAGGCGCCGGGCACCGGGGCGGCGAGGAATCCAGTCCCGGGCATCATGTCGAGGCCGAGTTGCCCCTTCACATGCGCCACGGTCAGCCCGGACGGGGAGGGGCCCTGGCCGCAGATCACCTGCTGCGTCCCCAGCGCGGCGGAGTGGAGGATGATCGGGCAGTCGCCCAGCGGCCCGTTCAGGTGGGGCTCCACCATCTGCAGGGTGAAGCCGGCGGCGGCCGCGGCGTCGAAGGCATTGCCGCCCCGCTCCAGCACCGCCATGCCGACCTGGCTGGCGACCCAATGGGTGGAGGCGACGACGCCGAAGGTGCCGGCGATCTCGGGGCGGGTGGTGAACATGGCTGGTGACGCTCCTGTTGCCGGGATAGGGAAGGCAAGGGCCGGTTTCGTCAATCGGGGGGGCAGGATGGTCTGGGTGGCGATCGTGGGGCCTTCGGGGGCGGGAAAGGACACGATCCTGGCCGCGCTGAGGGAAGAACTCGCCGGCGATGCCCACTTCCACTTTGCCCGTCGCGTCATCTCCCGCCCCGAGGATGCGGGCGGGGAGGCGCATGAATACCTCCCGCCCGAGGGCTTCGCCGCGGCCGACCTCATCCTGCAATGGGAAGCGCACGGGCTGCGCTACGGCATCCGCCGCGCGGAGGTGGAGCGGGCACCCGTCACGTTGCTGAACCTGTCCCGCACCGTGCTGGAGGAGGCCGCGTCGCGCCACCCCCTTCTGGTGGCGGAGGTCACCGCCCCGCGCGCCGTGCTGGCAGAAAGGCTGCGGGCGCGGGGGCGTGAAGAGGGGGCGGAGATCGCCGCCCGGCTGGACCGGAAGGGCACCCCGCTCAAGGGGCTGAACCAGGTTCGGATCATCAACGATGGTCCCGTCCATGCAGCCGTCGCAGCCCTCCGCCGGGCGCTGGAGGCTTGCGCCGCGGGCCGATTTCCGCCATGACCCGCCCGCCGGCGGCGCTTGTCCGCCGGTAATCCGCACGCGGCGCGCCCTTCCCCCATGGCGAGGGTCCGGTCCCGGTCAATCCCGGGTTCATTGCGCCGCGGAGGCTCAACCGGACTAACGATGGAAGGATGATCGCGATGGCGATGCCTGAGGTTTCCCTGCGCCAGCTTCTCGAGGCGGGCGTGCATTTCGGCCACCACACGCGGCGCTGGAACCCGCGCATGGCGCCCTACATCTTCGGCGTGCGCAACCAGGTCCACATCCTGGACCTGCAGCAGACCGTGCCGATGCTGGAGCGCGCCCTGCGCCAGGTACGCGACACCGTGGCCGGGGGTGGCCGCGTCCTGTTCGTGGGCACCAAGAAGGCGGCGGCCGAGTACGTGGCCGAGGCGGCGACGCGCTGCGGCCAGTATTACGTGAACCACCGCTGGCTGGGCGGCATGCTCACCAACTGGAAGACCATCACGGGCAGCATCAAGCGCCTGAAGGAGATGGATTCGCGCCTCTCCGGCGACGTGCAGGGCCTCACCAAGAAGGAGGTCCTGATGCTGACGCGCGAGAAGGATAAGCTGGACCGCGCGCTCGGTGGCATCCGCGAGATGGGCGGCCTGCCCGACCTGATCTTCGTCATCGACGTCGTGAAGGAGAAGCTGGCGATCGAGGAGGCCAACACGCTCGGCATTCCGGTCGTGGCCGTGGTGGACAGCAATGCCGATCCCGCCGGCATCCAGTTCCCGATCCCGGGCAACGATGACGCCATCCGCGCCATCAACCTCTACTGCGACCTTGTCGCCGGGGCCGTGTTCGACGGCATCTCGGCCGAGATGACCGCCTCGGGCCGCGACATCGGCGCGATGGAGGAGCTGGCTCCGGAGGAAGTTGCCGCCGAGGCGCCCGCCGCCGAAGCCCAGGCCTGAACCCCGCAAGCAGGAGCACGAGCGATGGCTGAGATCACGGCGGCGATGGTCCGCGACCTGCGCGACCAGACCGGCGCGGGCATGATGGACTGCAAGAAGGCCCTGACCGAGACGGGCGGCGACATGGATGCCGCGATCGACTGGCTGCGGAAGAAGGGTCTTTCCGCCGCGGCCAAGAAGTCCGGCCGCGTGGCCGCCGAGGGGCTGGTAGGCACTGCCTCCGGCCCTGGCGTCGCCGCCATGGTCGAGGTCAATGCCGAGACCGACTTCGTAGCGCGCAACGAGACCTTCCAGAATTTCGTGTCCGAGGTGGCGGGGCTCGCCCTCTCGGTGGGCGATGACATCGAGAAGCTGAAGGCCGCGACCTTCCCCGGCACGACGCACTCGACGCAGGAGGAGCTCACGCGCCTCGTCGCGACGATCGGCGAGAACATGACGATCCGCCGCGCCAAGGTGTTCCGGGTCGCGCGCGGCACGGTCGCCACCTACATGCACAACGCCGTGAAGCCGGGCCTCGGCAAGATCGGCGTTCTCGTCGCGCTGGAAGGCGCGGGCGAGGGCGAGGTGATGGAGCTGCTGGGCCGCCAGATCGGCATGCACGTCGCAGCGACGCGCCCCGAGGCGCTGGACGTCAACGCCGTAGATCCCTCGTCGCTGGAGCGCGAGCGCGCGGTGCTGACCGAACAGGCTCGCGCCTCCGGCAAGCCGGACGCCGTCATCCAGAAGATGATCGAGGGCCGCATCCGCAAGTACTACGAGGAAGTGGTGCTGCTGGAGCAGGTCTGGGTGCATGACGGCGAGAGCCGGGTGCGCGCCGTGGTGCAGAAGGCCGGGCTGAACCTTGCCGGCTTCGCGCGCTTCCAGCTGGGCGAGGGCATCCAGAAGGAAACCTCCGACTTCGCGGCCGAGGTCGCCGCCCAGGCCGGCTTGAAGGCCTGAGGCCAGGATAGGGGGGCGTGGCTGGCCGCGCCCCCCGCCCCCTGCTAGTTTCCCACGGAACGGAACCGGAAACCCTATGACCCCCACCTACAAGCGCGTGCTCTTGAAGGTTTCGGGGGAGGCGCTGATGGGCGACCGCGCCTATGGCCTGGACACCGCGACGGTGAAGGCCATCGCGCAGGACATCAAGGACGCGGCCGAGCTGGGCGTGCAGGTCGCGCTGGTGATCGGCGGCGGCAACATCTTCCGCGGCATCGCAGGGGCTGCGGCCGGGATGGACCGCGCCCAGGCCGACTACATGGGCATGCTGGCCACCGTGATGAACGCGCTGGGCATGCAGTCGGCGCTGGAGCGGCTGGGCGTGCCGACCCGGGTGCAGAGCGCGATCGAGATGTCCGCGATCTGCGAGCCCTATATCCGCCGCCGCGCCATCCGCCACATGGAAAAGGGCCGCGTGGTGATCTTCGCCGCCGGCACGGGCAATCCCTTCTTCACCACCGACACCGCCGCCGCGCTGCGCGCCGCCGAGATGGGCTGCGACGCGCTGCTGAAGGGCACGCAGGTGGACGGCGTCTATGACAGCGACCCGCGCAAGAACCCGGACGCCAAGCGCTACACGACGCTCACCTATCTCGAGATGCTGTCGCGCGACCTGGCGGTGATGGACGCGGCCGCGATCTCGGTGGCGCGCGAGAACCACTTGCCCATCATCGTCTTCAACATCCATGAGGCGGGCGCATTTACGGCCGTGATGCAGGGCCATGGCCGCTTCACCACCGTGACCGACGCCGCCTGAACCAGGAAGAGGGGAAAGCCATGGCCGCCGCACCGCCCGACAAGAACGCCCTCCGCGCCGACCTTTCACGCCGCATGGATGGCGCGATGGAGACGCTGAAGAAGGAGTTCTCCGGCCTGCGGACCGGCCGCGCCTCGCCCGCCCTGCTGGAGAACATCCGCGTCGAGGCCTATGGCGCGAACCAGGCGCTGAACCAGCTGGCGAACGTCTCGGTGGGCGGGCCCTCCATGCTGGTGGTGCAGGTCTTCGATCGCTCGGTCACCAAGCAGGTCGAGGTGGCGATTCGTGATTCGGGGTTGAACCTGAACCCGCAATCGGAAGGCCAGACCATCCGCATCAACCTGCCGCCACTGACCGAGCAGCGCCGCAACGAGCTGGCGAAGATGGCGTCGAAATACGCCGAGGGCGCCAAGGTCGCCATCCGCGGCGTGCGCCGCGACGGGATGGAGCAGATCCAGGGCTGGAAGAAGAAGAGCGAGATCAGCGAGGACGACGCGAAGCGCTGGTCCGACGAGGTGCAGAAGCTGACGGACGACTACGTGAAGCAGATCGATACCGCGGTCGCGGCGAAGGAAAAGGACATCAAGACCGTCTGATGCTCCACCGCCCCGCCCAACCGGCGGGCGCGGGCGGCGTCCCGCCGCGCCACGTCGCCGTCATCATGGATGGCAACCGCCGCTGGGCGGAACAGCGCGGCCTGCCTACCGCCATGGGCCACCGCGCGGGCGCGGAAGCCGTGCGCCGCACCATCGAGGCCGCGATCTCCCACGGCGTGCCGTGGCTGACCTTGTTTGCCTTCTCTTCGGAGAACTGGTCGCGTCCGAAGGAGGAGGTGCAGGAACTCACCGGCCTTCTGCGCCACTACCTGCGTGCCGAGGTCGCCCAGCTGGACCGCGAGGGCGTGCGGCTTCGCGTGATCGGCGAGCGGCAGCGCTTCGGGACCGACACCCTGGCCGACATCGAGGCGGCGGAGGCCCGCACGCGCGGCAATGTCCGGCTGAACCTCACCGTGGCCCTGTCCTACGGCGCGCGATCGGAGATCGTGGCGGCAGCGCGGGCGGCGATGCGCTCCGGCATTGCGCCCGAGGCGCTGGACGAGGCGAGCTTCGCCCGACACCTTTACACCGCCGGCCAGCCCGACCCGGACCTGATCATCCGCACCTCCGGCGAGCAGCGCCTTTCCAACTTCCTTCTCTGGCAGGCGGCCTATGCAGAACTGGCCTTCCCGCCGGTGCTGTGGCCCGATTTCGGGCCCGACCATTTTGCCGCGTGCCTCGCCGATTTCGCGGCCCGCGAGCGTCGCTTCGGGGCGCGGGCGGGGTGAGCGCCGCAGGCGGACGGAACTGGAGCGACCTGCGAAAGCGCGCCCTGACCGCCGGCCTGCTGGGGCCGGCGGCGCTGCTCTGCATGTGGCTGGGGGCGCACTGGTGGACGACGCTGATGGCGGTCTGCGCGGCCGGGTTGGCCTGGGAATGGGTGCGGATGTGCGGCGGCTCCACCCGCTCGCGCCCCGGCTTGTTCGTGCCGGCGGCGGTGCTGCTGGCGGGCGCGGCCTCGACGGCGGGGTCCTTCCCCACGGCCATGGTGCTGCTGCTGGTAGGCGCCTATGCGGCGCGGCACTCGGCGCGGCGGCGCGGCAAGGTCCCGCCGCTCTGGCTCGCCTTCGGGGCGCTGTATATCGGCCTCGCCGGGGTGGCGCTGATCGAGCTTCGGCACGCCGACGCGGCGGGGCGGGAGAACGTGATCTTCCTGTTCCTGGTCGTCTGGGCTTCGGACATCTCCGCCTATCTGGCGGGGCGGGCCTTTGGGGGGCCGAAGCTCTGGCCGGCCGTGTCACCCAACAAGACCTGGTCAGGCGCCCTTGGGGGGCTGGCCGGCGCGATGTTGGTCGGGGCGCTGGCAGCCACCGTGCTGGAGCCCGGTTCTGCCGGTATCAGGGCCGCGCTGGTGGCGGCGCTGCTGGGCATCGCCACCCAGGGGGGCGACCTCCTGGAAAGCTGGATCAAGCGCCGTTTCGGGGTAAAGGACTCCTCTGGCCTGATTCCGGGCCATGGGGGCCTGCTCGACCGGCTCGACGGAGTCCTGGCGGCGGCGCCGGTCGCCGCACTGCTGTCCTGGGTCATCGGCCCGGGCACGCATCTTTGGAGGTAAGGGCCTTGGGCCGCAGCATTTCCATCCTGGGCAGCACCGGTTCCGTCGGCCGTTCCACCCTGTCCCTGCTTTCCGCCGCCGCACCCGGCGAGTTCTCGGTCGAAGCCCTGGTCGCCGGGCGCGACGTAGCGGCGCTGGCGGCCCAGGCGCGGGAGCACCGCGCCCGCCTCGCCGTCGTGGCCGACCCGGAGGGGCTGCCGGCCCTGCGCGAGGCCTTGGCCGGAACCGGAACCGAGGCGGCAGCAGGCCCGGAGGCGGTCGCTGAAGCCGCCGCGCGGCCGGCGGACTGGACCATGGCCGCCATCGTGGGCGCGGCCGGCCTTGCCTCCACCCTCGCGGCGCTGCGGCGCGGCGGCACGCTGGCCCTCGCCAACAAGGAAAGCCTGGTCTGCGCCGGCGAGATCGTGCTGGAGGCGGCCCGCGCCTCCGGCGCCACGCTGCTGCCGGTGGATTCCGAGCACAACGCCATCTTCCAGGCCCTGGGCGAGCGGGCGACAGAGCAGGTGGCCAAGATCATCCTCACCGCGTCGGGCGGCCCGTTCCGCGAGGCCAGCCTCGCCGAGATGCGCGCCGCCACGCCGGAGCAGGCGGTGCGCCACCCGGTCTGGTCCATGGGGGCCAAGATCAGCGTGGACAGCGCCACCATGTTCAACAAGGGGCTGGAGGTGATCGAGGCGGCACGCCTCTTCCCCGGCCCGCCGATCGAGGTGCTGATCCACCCGCAATCCACCGTCCATGGGCTGGTGCAGTACCAGGACGGCTCGGTGCTGGCGCAGCTCGGCTCGCCGGACATGCGGACCCCCATTGCCCATTGCCTCGCCTGGCCGCGGCGCATGAAGGCGGAGGTGAAGCCGCTGGACCTCGCCGCCCTGGGCCGGCTGGACTTCGCCGCGCCGGACCCGGCGCGCTTCCCGGCCCTGCGCCTGTCGCGGGAGGCGCTGGAGGCGGGCAGGGGCGCGCCCTGCGTCCTCAATGCCGCGAACGAGATCGGGGTCGAGATGTTCCTTCGCCGGGAACTCGGCTTCCTGGACATTGCCGCCGTGGTGGAGGATACCCTTGCCGCACTGGGCGGGGAGGCGGTGCCGGATCTTCCCGCCGTGCTGGCGCTGGACGGGCGCGCGCGCGACCACGCGCGCCGCACCGCTGCCCGGCGCGCCGCCGCCTGAGGAAACGCGATGCTCGACTTCCTGCCTGATGCCGTCCGCACCCTGCTCGCCTTCGTGGTGGTGCTGGGCGTGCTCATCTTCTTCCACGAGCTGGGGCACTACTTGGCGGCGCGCTGGCGCAACGTCCACGTGGACGCCTTCTCCATCGGCTTCGGCCGGGCGGTGGCACGCTGGACGGACCGGCGCGGCACGGAATGGCGCATCTCCTGGATCCCGTTGGGCGGCTACGTGAAGCTGCACGGGCAGTCGCCGCTGGACGGCGCGCCCGAGCCGAACACCCCGCCCCCCCGCGAGGGCGAGACCTTCCACGACAAGCCCGTGGGCGACCGCGCCATCATCGTCGCCGCCGGGCCGATCGCGAACTTCCTGCTGGCCATCCTGCTTTTCGCCGGCCTCTTCGCCACCTACGGCCAGCCGCGCGGCATGACCGCGGTGGGCGTCGTCGCCGCTGGCTCCCCGGCCGAGCAGGCGGGCATCCAGCCAGGCGACGAGATCGTGGCCCTGGACGGGACGCGCGTGAGCCGCTTCGACCAGGTGCAGCGCCACATCCAGCCTCGCGCCAACGTGCCGGTCGAGGTGCGGGTGACGCGTGAGGGGCGCGAGGTGACGCTCACCGCCACTCCCACGCCGCGCCCGGGCACCGAGGCATCGCAGCCGGTCGGCATCCTGGGCATCCAGGGCGGACAGGCGCGGTTCGAGCGCCTGGACCCGTTCAGCGCGCTCTGGGCCGGTACGGTGCAGACCGCCGAGATGTCCTGGCTGACGCTGAGCGGCATCGGCGAGATGCTGAGCGGCAGCCGCTCGGCGCGCGAGCTGGGTGGGCCGATCCGCATCGCCGAGGTGTCGGGCGAGGCGGCGAGTCTGGGCATCGTGCCGCTCGTGAACCTGATGGCGCTTCTCTCCATCAGCCTCGCCCTGCTGAACCTGTTCCCGATTCCGCTTCTCGATGGCGGGCACCTGCTCTTCTACGCCGCCGAGGCTGTGCGCGGCCGGCCGCTGCCGCCGCGCGCGCTGGAATACGGCTTCCGCGCCGGCTTCGCGCTGCTCATCTCGCTCTTCGTCTTCGCCACCTGGAACGACATCGCCCATGGCGGAATCGGGCGGTGGGTCGCTGGGATGCTGGGATGAGCCGCCTGTCGCGCCCTGCGCCCAGCGGGCCGGGGTGGCGGGGCCACCCCGCCGCCGCTATGGTCCCCGCGTCCGTCGCCACCACGAAACCCATGGGTCGCCCCTTGCACGCCACCTTCCGCGCCCTGCTGCTCGCCACCGCCGGAATCGGCCTGCTCGCCATGCCCGAGGCCGTGGCGCAGTCGCCGCGCCGCGCGGCACCCGCTGCCGCGCCCCAGCCCCAGGGCGTCATCACCTCCGTCGACATTCGCGGCAACCAGCGCATCGAGGCGGAGACGATCCGCTCCTACATGCTGCTGCAGCCGGGCGACCCGTACGACCCGGATCGCTCGGACCGCTCGCTGCGCTCCCTGTTCCAGACCGGGCTGTTTCGCGATGTCCGCATCACGCGCGACGGCTCGCGCCTCGTGGTGCAGGTTCAGGAGAATCCGATCGTCAACCGCGTCGCCTTCGAGGGCAACCGGCGCATCTCCGACGACAACATCCGCCCCGAGATCCAGCTCCGCGCCCGCAGCGTCTTCACGCCGCAGCTCGCGCAAGGCGACCGCCAGCGCATCCTCGACCTGTATGCCCGCCGCGGCCGCTACGCAGCGCGGGTCGAGCCCAAGATCATCGAACTGGACCAAAACCGCGTGGACGTGGTCTTCGAGATCACGGAGGGCGAGGTCGCGCAGGTGGCGCGCATCAACTTCGTCGGCAACTCGGCCTTTTCCGACTCACGTCTGCGCGAGGTTGTGGCGACCAAGGAGCAGGCCTTCTACCGGATCTTCTCCACCTCCGACACCTTCGACCCGGACCGGCTCTCCTTCGACCGCGAACTCCTGCGCCGCTACTACCTGCGCAACGGCTATCCCGACATCCAGGTGGGGAATCCGTCGGCGGAGCTGGCGCCGGACCGCTCGGGCTTCTTCATCACCTATCCGATGACTGAGGGGCAGCGCTTCTCCTTCGGAGAGATCACGATCACCTCCGCCTTCCCGAACCTGAACACGCAGGAGCTGCGGCGCTTCATCGAGATCCGCTCCGGCGACTGGTACGACGGCGACGCGGTGGAGCGCACCTCGCAGGCCATCGCGGACGCGGCCAATCTGCGCGGCTTCCCCTTCGTGGACGTGCAGCCGCAGATCACCCGCGACACGGATGCGCGACGCATCAACATTACCTTCGCGATCAACGAGGCGCCGCGCATCTTCGTCGAGCGCATCGACATCGAGGGCAACACCCGTACGCAGGACCGCGTGATCCGGCGCGAGTTCCGCCTCGCGGAGGGCGATGCCTTCAATGCCGCGCAGGTCCGCCGCTCGCGCGAGCGCATCCGGAACCTGAACTATTTTGGCGACGTCCAGATCACCAGCGCGCCCGGCTCCGCGCCGGACCGCACCATCATCACGACGCGGCTGCAGGAGCGGGCGACGGGCGAGGTGAGCGTGGGCGGCGGCTACTCGACCGATGCCGGCTTCCTCGCGGATTTCGGCATCCGCGAGCGCAACCTGTCAGGCACCGGCCTCGACGCCCGCATCGCCGCGACCATCGCGCAGCGCCGGTCGCAGCTGGACCTGTCCATCACCGATCCAGCCTTCCTGGACCGCAACCTCGCCCTCGGCGCGGACGTGTTCTACATTCAGCGCAACCTGCTCAACATCGCGAACTACAGCGAGCGTCGCGCCGGCTTCGCGCTTCGCGCGGGCTGGGAGTTCAACGAGCGGCTGCGGCAGAACGTGTCCTACAGCCTCGTCCAGCGCGAGGTGTACAACATCCAGGCTGGCGCCAGCCGCTACGTAACCGAGCAGCGCGGCTCCACCCTGCTGTCGCAGGTGAGCCAGACGCTGTCCTATGACACGCGCGACAACTTCCTGGAGCCCCGCCGTGGCTACCTGATCCGCCTTGGCACCGACCTCGCCGGGCTCGGCGGCGACGTCGCATATTTCCGCGGCCGGCTGGATGGCGGCTTGCACCTGCCATTCGAGCGCATCCTCGGCCACGAGGATTACGTGCTTTCCTTCACGGCGAGCGTCGGCATCCTGGAATCCTTTGGCAACCGCCCCGACCGCATCGTCGACCGCTTCTTCCTGGGCGGCGAGAACCTGCGTGGCTTCGCCCTGGCCGGCGCCGGCCCGCGCGACCTCAACACGGGCGACGCGCTGGGTGGCCGCTTCATGTGGACCCAGAGCAGCGAGTTCCGCTTCCCGCTGCCCGTCCCGTCGGAACTTGGCCTGATCGGCCGCGCCTTTGTGGATATCGGCTCGCTGTCGCGCACCGTTGCCGGCACAGGCATCGGCGACACCGCGGCGCCGCGCGTTGGCGCGGGGGTAGGCATCTCCTGGCGGTCGCCCTTCGGGCTGATCAACATCGACGTCGCGCAGGCGGTGGCGAAGCAGCGCTACGACGAGACCCAGGTCGTGCGCTTCGGCTTCGGCACGCGCTTCTGAACCGGAAAGTCTGATCCTCATGCGTTTTTCTCGTCTCGTCCTCGGCCTGTCCATTGGCCTCCTTCCGGCTTTCGCCCTCGCGCAGCAGGGTGGGCAGGAGTGGTTCGTGCCCGGACAGGGTCAGGGCGGGCAGCGCCCGGCCCAGGCGCAGCAGCGCCCCGCCCAACCTCCGGCCCAGCAGCGTCCGGCGCAGCCTTCGCAGGGCCAGGCGGCGCGGACCGGGCAGCAGCCCCCGGCAGCGCTGATCGGCATCGTGGACATCCCCGAGGTGCAGCGCGTCTCCACCGCATTCAACCAGGTGCGAGAGGAAATCGAGCGGCGCCGCACCCGGCTAAACGATGACCTCCAGCGCGAGCAGAACACCTGGCGCGAGGCGCAGCAGCAGCTGGCCACGCAGCGCGCGACGCTGAACCCGGAGCAGATCCGCCAGCGCGAGCGCGAGCTGCAGGACCGCATCACCGACTCGCAGCGTATCTTCCGCAACCGCTCGCAGGCGATCGAGCAGGCGGCGCAGCAGGCCCTGTCGCAGATCGAGGAGTCGCTGGCGAACGTGGTGCGGCAGGTGGCCGCCGGGCGCAGCGTGAACATCGTGCTGCCGCGACCGCTGGTCATCATGAACGAGCCCGCCTTCGACATGACGGAGGAGGTCAGCCAGCAGTTCAACCGCATCCTCGCGCGGGTGAACATTCCGGCCGACAGCGATGGCTCCACCCCGCCCGCCCCGCCGCCACAGCAGGTCACCCCGCGTGGCCAGGCACCGGCCCCGGCCGCGCAGGGCGGCCAGCGCCCGGCCCAAGGCCGCAACTGAGGGAAAGGGGGCCGCATGGCCGCCGACCCGCGCTTCTTCCTCCAGGCCGGGCCGCAGAGCCTGGCCGCCCTCCTCGACGCTGCCGGGGCGTCCAGCCCGGGCGACCCGGCGCGGCGCTTCGTCGGCGTCGCGCGTCTGCAGGACGCGACCGAGGATCAGGTCAGCTTCCTCGACAACCGCCGCTACCTCGACGCGCTGACCAGCACGCGCGCCGGGGCGGTGGTGCTGGCCGAGGCGTTCGTGGCGCAAGCACCCCCTGGCTGCGTGCCCATTGTCGCCAAGGCGCCTTATCTCGCCTTCGCCCGCATCGCTGCCCTGTTCCATCCTGCGCCTGCGCCGCTGCCGGGCATCCACCCGAGTGCGGTGGTGGACCCCAGCGCCCGCATCGGCGAGGGGACGGAAATCGCCCCGCTGGCCGTGGTGGGTGCGGGCGCCGAGATCGGGCCGCGCTGCCTCATCGGCCCGCATGCCGTGATCGGCCCTGGCGTGATGCTCGGCGAGGGGTGCCGCATCCATGCCCACGCCAGCGTCAGCCACGCCTTGCTCGGCCGCGCCGTGGTGCTGCACCCGGGCGCACGGATCGGGCAGGAGGGGTTCGGCTTCGCACCTACGCCGGACGGGCGTTACGTCACAATGCCGCAGCTCGGCCGCGTCATCCTGGAGGACGGGGTCGAGATCGGCGCCAATGCCTGCGTGGATCGCGGCTCCCAGGGCGACACGGTGATCGGGGCGGGCACGCGAGTGGACAATCTGGTGCAGCTGGCGCACAACGTCCGCACCGGCCGGGGCTGCGTTCTCGCTTCGCAGGTCGGCATCTCCGGCTCCACCACATTGGGCGAATTCGTGCAGGCCGCCGGCCAGGTGGGGATGACAGGGCACCTGGTCATCGGACGCGGCGCGCGCATCGGCGCACAGGCGGGCGTCATCAACGACGTGTCGCCGGGCGTCGAGCTGTTCGGCACGCCGGCACTCCCGGTGAAGGAAGCGTTCCGCCAAGTGGCGGTGTTGAAGCGGATGTCTGCGCGCTCGCGCGGCGGCAAGGGAGAGGGCGGCTAGGCGCCATGGACGGCAATGATGCGGGCGTGACGCTCGGCACCTACAGCATCCAGCAGGTGATGGAGGCGATCCCGCATCGCTACCCCTTCCTGCTGATCGACCGCGTCGTGGACCTCGTGCTGGACGAGCGCGCCACCGGCATCAAGAACGTCTCGATTAACGAGAACTTCTTCCAGGGCCATTTCCCGCAGGAGCCGGTGATGCCGGGCGTCCTGCTCATCGAGAGCATGGCGCAGACCTCGGCCGTGCTGGTGGTGGCGACGCTGGGCGAAGCGTCGAAAGGCAAGCTCGTCTACTTCATGACCGTGGAGGCGGCCAAGTTCCGCCGTCCCGTGGTTCCGGGCGACCAGGTTCATGTCCACGTCCACAAGGTGCAGCGCCGCATGAATGTCTGGAAGTTCCGCGGCGAGGCCAAGGTGGACGGTGTCGTGGTCGCTGAGGCCACCTATGCCGCAATGATCAGGGACCGGTGAAAAGCTTGGACTCCATTGCGCCGACGGCGGAGGTTCACGCCTCCTCCGTCATCGCGCCCGGGGCCGTGATCGGCGCTGGGGCGCGGATCGGCCCGTTCTGCATCATCGGGCCGGAGGTCGAGATCGGCCCTGGCGCCATGCTCGCCTCGCACAACGTGGTCGAGGGGCGGACCGTGATCGGGGAGGGCGCGCAGCTTGCCTCCTATGCCTCTGTCGGGCTCGCGCCGCAGGACCTGAAATACAAGGGCGAGCCGACGGGCGTGCTGCTCGGGGCGCGCAGCGCGCTGCGGGAGCACGTGACGGTGCATCGCGGCAGCGTGGGTGGCGACGGCTTCACCCGCGTCGGCACGGACTGCCTGCTGATGGCCTGCTCGCATGTCGGGCATGATTGCGCGCTGGGCAACGGCGTCATCCTGGCCAACAACGTCATGCTGGGCGGGCATGTGCGGCTGGGCGACAATTGCTTCCTTGGCGGTGGAGCAGCCGTGCACCAGATGGTGCGGATCGGCCGGCAGGCGATGGTGGGCGGCCTCGCGGGCGTGACCAACGACGTCCCGCCCTTCGGCAATGTCTTCGGCCTGCCCGCGCGCCTGGTCGGGTTGAACGTGATCGGGCTGCGGCGTCGCGGCTTCGCGCGCGAGAACCTGCACGCGCTGCGCGCAGCCTTCCGCCTCATCTTCCGTGAGCCGGGCACCTTCCAGGAGCGCCTCACCCAGGCCGAGACGCAGTTCGCCGGCGACGCGCTGGTCGGTGAGGTCATCGCCTTCCTCCGCGCCGGCGACCGGCGGCGCGAGCTGATCCGCCCCGGCCGCATGGCCGCCGAGTTCGGCGACGAGGAGGAGAGCGGGACGTGACGGTCGGGGTGATCGCGGGGGGCGGTCCCTTTCCCCTTCGCGTCGCCGAGGCCGCCGCCGCCCAAGGCCCCGTCTTCGTGGCCTGCATCCGCGAATTCGGCGACCCCGCGGCCTTTGCGCATCTGCCCCACATGGTGGAGCGGGCCGGGGCGGGTGGCGCCATCCTCGACCGCTTCCGGCGCGAGGGGGTGACGCGCATCGCCCTGTGCGGCACGGCCCGCCGTCCTTCCCTGACTGGCCTTTGGCCCGATGCCTGGACCGCGCGTGCCCTGGCGCGTCTCGGCCCCGCCTTCCTGCGCGGGGACGACGCGCTGCTGCGCGGACTGGTCCGCCTCCTCGAGGAGGAAGGCTTCAGCGTCGTGGCGCCGCAATCGCTGATCCAGGAGGCAATGGCGCCCGCGGGCCTTCTGGCGGGGCCCGCTCCGGATGCGGCGGCGCGCACCGACATCGCGCGCGGCGTGGCGGTGCTGCATGCGCTGGCGGCGCAGGATGTCGGGCAGGCCGTGGTGGTGCAGCAGGGCCTCATCCTCGGCATCGAGGCGATCGAGGGCACGGATGCGCTGCTGGCCCGCGCCGCGACGCTGCGTCAGGAGGGGGCCGGCGGCGTGCTGGTGAAGCTGCCCAAGCGCGGTCAGGAGATGCGCGTGGACGCGCCCATCATCGGCCCGCGCACGGTGGAGGGGGCCAGGGCGGCCGGGCTGCGCGGCATCGCGGTGGCCGCGGGGGGCACGATCATCGCCGATCGCGCCGAAGCCTTGCGCGCAGCGGAGCAGGCGCAAATCTTCATCACCGGAATCGAGGAGTAAACCGAATGAGCTTCCGCTACCTGCACACCATGCTGCGCGTCGGCGACCTGCAACGCAGCGTCGAGTTCTACACGAAGCACCTCGGCATGCGAGAGCTTCGCCGCAACGACGTGCCGGACGGCAAGTACACCCTCGTCTTCCTCGGCTATGGCGACGAGAGCAAGGAGACGGTGCTCGAACTCACCTACAATTACGGGGTGGAGAAGTACGAGATGGGCGGGGCCTTCGGCCACCTGGCCATCGGGGTGCCCGACATCTATGCCACCTGCGAGAAGATGCGCGCCGAGGGCGTGAAGATCTCGCGCGAGCCCGGCCCGGTGAAGTTCGGCACCACGCTGATCGCCTTCATCGAGGATCCGGACGGCTACAAGATCGAGCTGATCCAGCGCGGCTGATCCAGGGCCGGGCTGGCGCGCCCCCGGCCCAATAAACTTTCCCTCTCTTGGTGCGTTTTGATCCTGGCGGGTGTAAGACTCCGCCGGGATCAGACCGGGGGCACGGGTGAACGAGTTGGCGCGGCCGCCAGCGGCCAGTCTGCCTTTTCAGTTGCAGGTGAAGGTGGCGGATGCAGTTCCGCACGCCTCCTGGCAGCGCGCCCGCGCGGCCGCCATGGAGGCGCTGCGGCAAGGCCGTGTCGTCCTGCTTCTGGGCGAGGCCGGATCGGGCAAGACGTTGCTGCTGCGCGAATTGGAGCGGAGCCTGCGCGACGAGGGCCGTCCGGTGCGCTTCCTGGAGCATGCCCTGCTCGCCGATCCGGATGAAACCGGATCGACCCTGCTGGTGGACGAGGCGGGCTCGCTGGACGATACGGCGCTGAACAGGCTGTGCAGTGCCGCCGTTCCCGTCGCCATCGCCGCCCTGCCGGGCTTCGTCGGGCGGCTGGAGGGCATGTCCTGCCCGGTCGTGTTGGTTTCCCTGGCGCCGCTCACACCAGAAGAAGTGCGGCATTTCGTCGCGTCCACCCTGGCCGCGGCGGGCAGCGATCCCGACCGTTTCACCACCGAAGCCGTGGAGGTTCTGGCGCTCCTGTCCCGCGGGCTGCCGCGCCTCGTGAACTCGCTGGGCCGGGCCGCGACTTTCCTGGCCGAGATGGAGGGCGCGCCTCATGTCGGGGCGCAGCATGTCGAGGTCGCGGATGCGATGCGTCCGCGGGCCACGGTGGCACCGGAGCCTAAACCCGAGCCGAAGCCCGAGCCGGCTGCCGAGCCCGGGCCTGCGCCCACGCCCATCCGGTCCGGTCCGCCGGCCCTTGTCCCAGAAGCCGCCCCGCTCGTGGAGGAGCCCGCACCGCCGCGCCGGACCGGGCTGATCCTGCTCTGGCTTGTGGCGCTGGGCGCGGTCCTGGCCGGGGCATGGCTGCTGCCGGGCAGAGAACCTGCTCCCGTGGCCGAAGCGCCGCCCATGCCGGCTCCATCCGCCCCTGCCACGGCGGCGGAGGCACCGGCGTCCGCCCCCGCGTCCCCGGCGGCAGCCACACCCGTGTCGCCACCCGCCCCGGCGCCGGTCCTGGCGGTTCGGGCGGGCGGTTATCGCGGCTCGCACTTCAACGCGACAGCCGCGCGCGGCGGCTGGCTGCGGCTTTTCGTCGAGCGAAGTGCGGAGGCGGGTGAGGTGACGATCCGCCTCGAGTCCCATGGTGGCATCGTCGGAATGGGCGAGTTGCGCGGTCGCGCCGTCGAGGGGGGTGGCTTCGTCGCCCTGGGCCAGGTGCTGCTGGATCGGGTACCCCACGAGGTGAAGCTGGAGGCGGCAATGGAGGCCGGCCAGCTTTTCGGGGTGGCAAGGTTCACTCCCGCTGTGGGCGGGGATCCGGTGGATAGCGAGTTCAAGCTGACGCCCTTCTAGACCTTGCCTCGGGCGGCATGGCGCGGGAAACACCGGCCATGCCCGCCTCATCCCCGCTTTCCAGCATGACCGGCTTCGCGCGCGAGGCCGGCACCTTGCCCGACGGGGCGCCCTTCGCCTGGGAGCTGCGCTCGGTGAATGGGCGCGGGCTGGAACTGCGCTTCCGCCTCCCCCCGGGCATGGAGGCGCTGGAGGCCGCCGCGCGCAACGCAACCGGCAAGGCGCTGAAGCGGGGCAGCGTGCAGGTCGCGCTTTCCGTGCAGCGGGACCAGCGGCCTGTGCTTTCCCCCAATCCCGCCGCGCTGGAACGTGCGCTCGGCATGGCGCTGGAACTTTCCGCCCGCATCCCCGGCGCCCCGGCCCCCCGTGCCGAGGCGTTGCTGGCCCTTCCGGGGATCCTGCGCGCCGAGATCCCCGAGCCGGAAGAGGGCGAGGAGGAGGCGCGCCGCACCGCGCTGCTCGCGGCCTTCCGCCTTGCCCTGGACGCGCTGGCCGCCTCCCGCATCGGCGAGGGCGAGAGGCTGCGCGCCGTGCTGGAGGGCCTACTGGACGAGGTTGCGGCGCTGTCGGCCGCCGCGCGGCACGAGGCGGAAACTCAGCCCGGCGCCCAGCGCGCCCGACTGGAGGAAGCGCTGGACCGGCTGCTCGGCGAGGAGGGACGCCGCCGCTTCCCGGAGGAGCGGCTGGCGCAGGAGGTGGCGCTGCTCGCCGCCCGCTCGGACGTGCGGGAGGAACTGGACCGGCTCGATTCCCACATCGCCGCCGCCCGCGCCCTGTTGGCGGAGGGCGAGGCCATCGGCCGGCGGCTGGACTTCCTCGGTCAGGAATTCGTGCGCGAGGCGAACACCCTCTGCTCCAAATCGGCGAGCACGGAGTTGACGCGGCTGGGCCTGGAGCTGAAGGCGGCGATCGAGCGGCTGAAGGAGCAGGCGGCCAATGTCGAGTAGCGTCCCCCCGCGCCGCGGCGTCTGCCTCGTCCTTGCTGCCGCGCCGGGCGGCGGCAAGACCAGCGTGTCCCGCGCCCTGCTGGGCAGCGAGCCGGGCCTCGCCCTTTCGGTCAGCGCCACCACCCGCGCGCCGCGCCCGGGCGAGAAGGAGGGCGTCCACTACTACTTCCGCAGCGAGGCGGAGTTCGACGCAATGGTCGGACGCGAGGAGTTGCTGGAGCATGCGCGCTTCCTCGGCCGCTCCTACGGCACGCCGCGCGCCCCGGTGGAGGCGGCGCTCTCGGCCGGGCGCGACGTGCTGTTCGACATCGAATGGCAGGGCCACCGGCAGCTGAAGCACCGCATGGCCTGCGACGTGGTCGGCATCTTCTTGCTTCCCCCCTCCATGCAGGAACTGGAGCGCCGGCTGCGCGGCCGCGCGACGGACACGGAGGACGAGATTCGGCGCCGGATGGCCGCTTCGCGCGAGGAGATGCGTCACTGGGACGAGTTCGACCACGTCCTGGTGAATCGCGACTTCGAGGCGACGGTGGCGGAGGTGCGCGCCATCCTGCATGCCGCGCGCACGCACCGGTCCCGCCAGCCCTGGCTGCCGGGCTTCGTGGAAAGCCTGCTGGCGTGACGGATGCGGCCGCCACGGTGCTTTCCGTCGCGGCGCCGGTCTTCGCGCTGATCCTCGCGGGCTATGTCGCGGCGATGCGCGGCTGGGTGGATCAGGCGGGGTTCAAGGGCCTCACCGGTTTCGCCTTCTCCTTCGCCGCGCCGGCGCTGCTCTTCGCGGGCGGTACGGCGGGATATGCGGGGGGCGGGGGCGCGGCGCTCGCCTTCTTCGGCGGCACGGCGGTGCTCTACGGGGCGACGATCCTCCTGGCGCGCCGACCGCTGGGCTTGGCGGGGTCGGGGGCGCTCGCGCTCAACGTCACCTTTGGCAACACGGTGATGATGGGGATTCCGCTGGTCGCCGCCGCCTATGGGCAGCGCGGGCTGGCGGTGCTGCTGGCGATCCTGGCGCTGCATTCGCTGGTTCTGCTCGGCACGGCGACGGTGGTGGCGGAAGTGGCGCGCAACCCCGGCGCCCGGCCCGCGCCCCTGCTGCGTGCCACGCTGGGCGGGGTGGTCCGGAACCCGGTGGTCATGGCGGTGCTGGCGGCGCTAATCTGGTCCTTCTTCGGTCTACCGGTGCCTGCCCCGGCCCGGGCGACGCTCGAATTGCTGGGCGCGGCCGCGCCGCCGGTCAGCCTGTTCTGCCTGGGCGGCAGCCTGCACGGTTTTGACGCACGCGGCGCGGCGGGGCGCACGGCGATGACCGTGGTCCTCAAGCTGGGCGCCTTGCCGCTGCTGGTCTGGGGGTTCTGCCGCCTGCTCGACCTTTCACCGCTGGAAACGGCGGTGGCGGTGCTCACCGCCTCGCTGCCTACCGGCGCCAATGCCTTTCTGCTGGCGCGGCGCTACAGCAGCGGCGCGGATGAGAGCGGAGCCGCCGTGCTGGTCAGCACGGCGCTCAGCGTCGGCACCCTGTCCCTGGTGCTGGCGCTGTTCCGGCCCGTCTGAGGTTCAGCCCCCCTCCAGCACCGGCTCCAGCCCCAGCAGCAGGGCGAGGGCTTCCAGGCGCCGCCGCACCGGCTCGCCCGCGAAGACGCCCGCGCCGGGGTCGAGGAGGAGGCGCAGCGTAGCGCCCTGCCGCTCCAGCGAGGTGGCGCGCAGCAGTGCCGGCACGCCGCCGCACAGGGTGAAGGCGAGGCGGAAGGCGGCGCCCAGCACCTCGCAGCGGCGGATCGTCGCGGCGGAAAGCAGGCCGCGCGCCACGGAAAGCCCCGGCATCGCCGGTTCCGCGTCGTAGCGCATGGCCGTCGTGAGGGCGAGGAATGCGCGCGAATGGTGGTCCAGCCCGACGCCGTGCAGGCGCAGGAGGCGCAGCAGGGCCTGCTCGGCGCGGTAATCCGGGTGGTCGCGGCTGCCGGTATCGGCCACCCAGCAGGCCGCGACGCGCAGTTCCGCCTCGCCCGGCCCGTCCTCGGCGAGGGGGGCGGTCCATTCCACGAGCGCTTCCGGCAACGCCGGGTCGCGCCCCAGCCGCAGCCCCAATTCCCGCGCGGCGGCGAGGAGCGGGTCCTCGGAGCGCACGGGACCGGGCAGATGTCGGGCGTACCAGCCTTCTCGAAGGCCATTGCCGCTGAACACCACGCGCCCCGCGCCGGAGGCGCGGAGAAGGCGGCGCAGCACCGCCGCGGCGAAGGGCAGGTCGCCCGCGCGCTTGGCCGGCGCCTCGGGCATGCGCTCCAGCGCGCGGCGCGGCGCGTTCATCACCACCCCCGCGAGGTCGCGCGCCTCCTCCCGCCGGATGGCGTAGTGGTGGACGATGTGCAGCGGGTAGCCGGTCTGGGCGATGTGCATGCGCGCCAGGGCGCGAAAGGTGCCACCGACCAGGAACAGGTCCTTCATCGGCGCGGCGCCTAGCCAGGGGACCGTCTTGAGTTCCGCCTCCGCGATGGCGCGGGCGCGGGTCACGTCGCCCTCGGCGCGGTCGCAGAGGCGGATGGTGCCGAGCGGCAGGGACACCGTGTCCTCGATCCGGCCGGAAACGAGGCGCACCAGTTCCAGCGAGCCGCCTCCCAGATCGCCCAGCACCCCGTCGGCATGCGGCACGCCGAGCAGCAGCCCCTCGGCGGAAAGCCGCCCTTCCTCGTCGCCCGAAAGGATGCGTAGCGCCACGCCGGGCATGGCGTCCTGCACCCCGGCGAGGAATTCTTGGCCGTTGGAGGCGTCGCGCACCGCCGCCGTCGCCAGCAGCTCGATCGGCTCGGCACCCATGCCGCGGGCGAGTGCGTGGTAGCGGCCGAGCACGGTCAAGGCCTGGGCGGCGGCACCGTCGTGGAGCCGGCCCGTCGTGTGCAGGCCGCGCCCGAGGCCGAGCACGGCCTTCTCGTTGAAGATGGCGTGCGGATTGCGCTCCCGCCCCTCGTAGACGACGAGGCGCACCGAGTTGGAGCCGAGATCCACGACCCCGAAGCGTTCTGCCTCCACCCCCTCAGTCCTGGTAGAGGCGGTTGGCCTTGCGGCGCGGGGTCCGTTGACGCGGAGGGTTGAGGGCGGAGCCGCGGCCGGAAAGAGAGGGGTTGGTCATGAAATATCCGTGCGCCGAGAATTGGTTGGGGTCGGGGGGCAGGCGGCGCCAGTTGCCATCCGGCTCCAACTCCCAGCTTTGGGCGGCGTCGCGCAGGTTGACCACCATGATCTGGTCGAGGACCTGTGCGTGGACGGTCGGGTTCTCGATCGGCACCAGGCTTTCCACGCGCCAATCCATGTTGCGCGCCATCCAGTCGGCCGAGGAGACATAGACCCGCGCGCGGCGCGAGGGCAGGCGGTGCCCGTTGCCGAAGGCGCAGATGCGCGAATGCTCCAGGAAGCGTCCGACGATGCTCTTCACCCGGATGTTGTCCGAAAGGCCGGGAACGCCGGGGCGCAGGCAGCAGATGCCGCGCACGATGCACTCGACGCGCACCCCCTCCTGGCTGGCGCGGTAGAGAAGGTCGATCAGTTCCTCATCCACCAGGGAGTTCATCTTGAGCCAGATGCCAGCGGGCTTCTCGGCGCGAGCGAAGTCGATCTCCTGCTCGATCAGCCCGCGCAGCGTGGGGCGGATGGTGAGGGGCGCGAAGGCCAGCTTCTCCATCGCCTCCGGCCGGGCATAGCCGGTCATGTAGTTGAACAGCTTGGCGGCGTCGCGCGTCAGCGCCGGGTCGGCGGTAAAGAAGGACAGGTCCGTGTAGATGCGTGCCGTGATCGGGTGGTAGTTGCCCGTGCCGAAATGGGCATAGGCGCGCATCAGCGCCCCCTCACGCCGCACCACCAGCGAGACCTTGGCGTGGGTCTTCAGCTCGACGAAGCCGTAAACGACCTGCACGCCAGCCGCCTCCAGCTCGCGCGCCAGGGCGATGTTGCGCTCCTCGTCGAAGCGGGCCTTCAGCTCCACCATGGCGGTGACGCTCTTGCCCGCCTCCGCCGCCTCAATCAGCGCCTTGGCGATGGGGCTGTCGCGCGTGGTGCGGTAGAGGGTCTGCTTGATGGCCACCACGTTGGGGTCGCGCGCCGCCTGGCGCAGGAACTGCACCACCACGTCGAAGCTCTCATAGGGGTGGTGGACGATGATGTCCTTGGTGCGGATCGCCGCGAAGCAGTCACCGCCGAAATCGAGGATCCGCTCGGGGAAGCGGGGCGTGTAGGGCGTGAAGAGCAGGTCCGGACGGTCATCCACGATCAGCTGCCGCAGGTCGGACGCGCCAAGCAGCCCGTCCACCGTCACCACCGACTTTCGGTCGGCGTCCAGCTCCTCCGCCACGAAGTCCACCATGTCGGCGGGCATGCGGGCCTCGACGGCCAGCAGGATGGCGCGGCCCTTGCGGCGGCGCTTCAGCGCGCTCTCATAGGAGCGGACGAGGTCTTCTGCCTCTTCCTCAAACTCCACGTCCGTGTCGCGGATCAGCCGGAACAGGCCGCGCTCCGCCACGATGAAGCCTGGAAAGAGGTGGTGCAGGTTCAGCGTCACCACGTCCTCGAGCGCGGCGAATCTGATACCGGTGCCATCCCCGTCCGGCAAGCGGATGAAGCGCTCCACCTGCGGCGGCAGGGGGATGAGCGCGCGCATCGTGCCGCCATCCTCCTCGCGCACCAGCTTGAGGACCATGCAGATTGCCAGGTTGGACACGAAGGGGAAGGGATGCGCCGGATCCACCGCCAGCGGCGTGAGGACCGGGAAGATGCGCTCCAGGAAATAGGTTTCCAACCAGGCGATGTCCGGCTCGCCCAGCTCATCCGCCTCCAGTGCGCTGAGCCGGGAATCGCGCAGCAGGCCGCGCACCGTGCGCCACGCCTCCTGCTGCGCCTCCACGAGTTCGAGGGCGCGGGTCTCGATGGCGGCAAGCTGCTGCGTCGGCGACAGCCCGTCCGGCGAGGACATTGTGATGCCCTCCCGCTCCTGCCCCACCAGCCCGGCGACGCGCACCGAGTAGAACTCGTCGAGGTTGGAGGCGGAGATGGCGACGAAGCGCAGCCGCTCCAGCAGGGGGTGCCGGGGGTTGGCCGCCTCCTCCAGCACGCGGGTGTTGAAGTCGAGCCAGGAAATCTCCCGGTTGAAGAAGCGCTCCGGACCCATTTCGGGCGCGCGGAGGAGGGTTTCGGCCTGCGACATGCGGGAGAGCCTACAACAGCGCCGGGCCTTGCCGCACCGGGTCACTGCCGGTCGTCTCGGGATCGTCATCTGCGGCAAGGGGCGCGATGGCGGCGAGGGCGATGGGGCGTGACAGCCGCCCGGCGGCAAGGGAGGCGCGGTCCAGCCGCGCGGCCGCCTCGGCCACCGCGGCGGCGGATCGGGGCAGGCGCAACCGCACCGCGGCGAGCACGGCTGGGTCCAGCTGGAGCTGCCGCTCGGAAAGCTGCTTGCGGAACAACGCCTCCAGCAGCGCATCGGATGGCTCCTCCAGCGTGGCAAGGCCGCTGGCGGCGAGACGGGAGCGGAGATCGGGCAGGCGAACAGGCCAGGAGGCAGGCGGGCGCGGCGCCGCCATCAGCAGGGGATGCCCCGCCTCGGCGCAGGCGTTGACGAGGTGGAACAGCGCCGCCTCGTCACCCGGCATGTCGGCGTCGTCCAGCGCGACGCCCCGCCGGGGGGCGGGGGGCAGGCCGCGCAGCGCCGGGCCGTCGCGGAGGTCCCAGCCGTGGCGCGCCGCCATGATGTGCAGCAGGTGCGTCTTGCCGGTGCCCAGCGGCCCGGCGAGGACGAGGCGCCGGTTCGGCCAGCGGTCCGGCGCCTCCAGCCAGCGCAGCGCCGCCTCGTTGCTCCCATCGGCGATGAACTCCTCCTCCCGGAACGCGGCCGGGGGGAAGATCGGCAGGACGAGCTGGGACATCAGGGTCGCGGCGGATCGAGGTAGAGCGGGCTTTCGAGGTAGCGCCGCAGCCAGAACCGCGCCAGCACGCCCAGCGCCGCGGCCAGCGGCACGGCGAGCAGGACGCCCAGGAAGCCGAAGGCCACGCCACCGGCGAAAAGCGCGAAGATGACCCAGACCGCGTGCAGCTCCACCCGGTCGCCCAGCAGGCGCGGATAGATCACGTATCCCTCCACCGTGTGCCCCACCGCGAAGATCGCGGTGACCAGCAGCGCCGCTCCGGTGGTGCCCCATTGCCCGATCGCCAGCAGCACCGCGATGGCGAAGCCGGTGAAGGAGCCGACATAGGGAATAAAGGACAGGAGCCCGGCGAGGAGACCCACCATCAGCCCCAGCTCCAGCCCGATGGCGGAGAGCGTCATGGCATAGAAGGCGCCCAGCAGCAGGCAGCACAGGAGCTGTCCGCGCAGCCAGGCGGACAGCACCCGGTCCATGTCGCGCGCCAACTGCCGCAGCGTGGCGGCGGAGCGGCGGGGAAGCCAGGAATCGATTCGCGAGATCATGCGCGGCCAGTCGCGCAGGAAATAGAAGGCGACGACCGGCGTCACGATGGCGAGGGTGAAGACGTTGAACAGCGCGAATCCGCCGCCGATTAGCCGCGTCGCCGCCGTGCCGAGCCAGCCGAGCATGGCGCCCGCCTGGCCGATGACGAGTTCGCGCAGCCGCGTATCCACCACCTCGGGTCCCGCCTGCGCCTCCAGCGAGATCATGAAGTCCCGCAGGGCCTGGCCAATGGTGGCGATGTAGCCGGGCAGGCGAGTGAGCAGCACGCCGATCTGCGCGATGACCAGCGGATACAGCAGCAGGGCGGCCAGCAGCCCGGCGGCGAGGATCATCAGCACCAGGAGCCCGGCCGCGAGGCCGCGCGGGACGCCGATGCGGGCAAGGCGCGCCGCCACCGGGTCCAGGAAATAGGCCAGCACGATCGCAAGCACGAAGGGCGTCAGGATCGGCGAGAAGATCCAGAACACCAGCAGGAGGACGCCCAGCGCGCCCAGCGTCAGCATCAGGCGCTGGCGCGGCGTGGCGGTGCGGGGCCGCGGGCGGCCGCGCCCGGGGGAGGGGGCGGCCTCGCTCATCCATGGCCCCGCAATTGGCCCGATGCCGCGGCGACATAGGCGATGAGCGAGCCCGCCGTGGTGACGGCCGTGGCGAGGATCAGCACCGTGACGGCGGGGCCGAGCGGGACGCCGAAGCCCTCGGTGAACAGGACCAGCCCGGCCAGGGCCAGTTGCGCGAAGGTGTTGAGCTTGGAGATGGCGAGTGGCCGGATGGTCGGCCGCAGCCCGAGCATCCAGAGCAGCGCCAGCCCGCCCAGGATCATCACGTCGCGGAACACGACGAGGATGGCGAGCCAGTCGGGCAGCACGCCGATCACCGCGAGGGTGACGTAGACCGACACCAGCAGTGCCTTGTCCGCCAGCGGGTCGAGCATCGCCCCCACCACGCTGCGCGCCCCCAGGGCCCGCGCCAGCCAGCCATCCAGCGCGTCGGAGATTCCGGCGGCGAGGAAAACCAGGAAGGCGAGGTCCAGCCGGTGTTGCACGACCAGCCAGACCGTCAGCGGCACCATGACAAGCCGCGCCAGGGTGATGAGGTTGGGCAGCGTCAGCAGGGCGTGACGCGGCGACCCCTCGGCCGGAGGGGGCTCAGCGCCCCGGGGCAAGGCCGACCCGCCAGGAGGGGCCATCGCCGTCCACCAGGACCCCGGCGGCGAAGATGCCGCCCTGCGCGTCGCCCGGCTGGGCACGCAGGGAAAGTCGCAGCCGGGCCGAGTTGATTGCGATGGACATGACTTCGACCCCCGCGACCGGCTCGGCGGCGAGGAGGCGGCGGCGAAGCTCCAGCCACTCGCCCAGGCTGCCGAAGCTGGCCGCGGCCTCGATGTTGGCGACGGGCGCCATGGACACGGAAACGCCGCCGCCACCGCCCGAAGGGCGGCTCAGCCCCGCCGTGCCGGAGGCGAACTGCACCGTCAGCCGCCCGACATAGCGGGTCGGGGTGGTGCGCTCCTCCTCGACCACGATGGCGCTCACCATGGACTCCAGCTGGGAATCGGAGGGGCTGCCCGACGCGCCCGTCGCGGCCTGGAGGCGCTGCCACGCGATGCGGCGCGCCGAGGCGAAGGCGCGGTCGCGCGCCTGCACCGCATTGTCGGCCGTGGCCTCCGCCGGCACCCCGCGCTGCACCAGGGGGTTGTCTTGCGCCGCCCCGGGAAGGCAAAACGCCACCACGGAGAGAGGGGCCAGGAGGGCTGCGCGTCGGCGAATTCGGTCGGTCACGTGGGGTCCCCCATCCATTCTCCCTCCTTTCAACGCCTTACCGCATCGGAGGCTTCCCTGACCAGTTCCCCGACCAACGCCCCGAGCAACGGACTGACCTACGCGGCTTCCGGCGTCAGCATCGAGGCCGGCGACGCGCTGGTGGAGCGGATCAAGCCGCATGCCCGCGCCACGGACCGGCCGGGCACGATGGGCGGGCTCGGCGGATTCGGCGCGCTCTTCGACCTGAAGGCCGCCGGGTTCCGCGACCCGGTGCTGGTTTCCTCCACGGACGGAGTCGGGACCAAGCTTCGCCTCGCCATCGATGCCGGGCGGCACGACAAGGTCGGCATCGACCTCGTCGCCATGTGCGTGAACGACCTCGTCGTGCAGGGCGCGGAGCCCCTCTTCTTCCTGGATTATTTCGCCACCGGGAAGCTGGAGGTGGAACGAGCCGCCGCGGTGGTTGCCGGCATCGCGGAGGGTTGCCGCGAGGCTGGCTGTGCCCTGGTCGGCGGCGAGACCGCCGAGATGCCGGGCATGTACCACGGGGAGGATTACGACCTCGCCGGGTTCTCCGTCGGCGCGGCGGAGCGGGACGCGCTGCTGCCGCGGGCGGTCGTGGCAGGGGACGTGCTGCTTGGCCTGCCGTCCTCGGGCGTGCATTCCAACGGCTTCTCGCTGGTGCGGCGGATCCTGGACTCTGCCGGCGTCGGGATGGGCGACCCGGCGCCCTTCGCGGAGGGCGCGACGGTGACCGATGCGCTACTGGAGCCCACGCGGATCTACGTGAAGCCGGTGCTCTCGCTGCATCGCGCGGGGCTGCTGAAGGCCGCGGCCCACATCACCGGGGGCGGGCTGCCGGGGAACCTGCCGCGTGTCCTGCCTGAGGGGATCCGCGCCGTGGTGGAGGGCGGGTCCTGGCCGCTGCCGCCCGTCTTCCCGTGGCTGGCCCGGCTCGGCGGGGTGGAGGAGGCGGAGATGCTGCGCGTCTTCAATTGCGGCCTTGGCATGATCCTCGTCGTCGCCGAGGCGGATGTGCCCGCGGCGACCATCGCGCTGCAATCGGCCGGGGTCGCCGCGTATCGCATCGGTGCGCTGACCGAGGGCGATTCCGGGGTGGAGATGCTGGGGAAGCTGCCGCTGTGAGGTCCCGCGTCGCCGTGCTGATTTCCGGGCGCGGCTCCAACATGGCCGCGCTGCTTGCGGCGGCTTCCGTCCCGTCCTACCCGGCCGAGATCGCGCTGGTCGTGTCCAACCGCGGCGACGCGGCCGGTTTGGAACTGGCGGCCAAGGCTGGCGTGCCGGGACGAGTGGTGCCGAGCCGTGGCCGGACGCGCGAGGCCTTCGAGGCCGAACTCCAATCCGCGCTGGAGGAGGCGCGGGTCGAGTATGTCGCGCTGGCCGGCTTCATGCGCGTCCTGACGGAGGGATTCGTCCGGCGCTGGGAAGGCAGGATGGTGAACATCCACCCCTCGCTGCTGCCGAGCTTTCCGGGGTTGGACACGCATCGCCGTGCCCTGGCGGCGGGGGTGCGGCTGCATGGCTGCACCGTCCACTTGGTGACCCCCGGCGTGGATGAGGGGCCGATCCTCGCGCAGGCCGCCGTCCCGGTGCTGGAGGGCGACGACGAGGCGATGCTGGCGGCGCGCGTGCTGGAGCAGGAGCACCGCCTCTACCCTGCGGCGTTGGGCTGGCTGGTTTCGGGCCATGCTTGGCTGGAGGCGGGGCGCGCGGTGGTGGCGGCGGAGGGCGCGCGCGGGCGGTCGCTGGCGAACCCCTTGCCCGAAATCCTCGGGCTTCCTACACACGACGCCACCAGTTGAATTCGAGGGAAGCGCGCAGGTGGCCGATCACAACACCGAGATTGATTTCATCCCCGTGAAGGCGGAGGACATCATCGGCGACCGGCGCGCCCTGTATGATGCCTTCGTGAAGAGCATCCCGCTCGCGGTCGGCGCCACGGTGGTGGTGCTGGTGGGCCTCTACCTGTTCTGGGGCTGAGGCCCGCATCAGGCGGGGCCGCGCCTCGGCGCGGCGCCCGCCCGTCTGCTGGTTACGGCGCGATCTCGTAGCCGGCGAAGAAATAGGCGATCTCGATCGCCGCGTTCTCGGCGCTGTCGCTTCCATGGACGCTGTTCGCTTCGATGCTCTCGGCGAACATCTTGCGGATCGTGCCCTCGGCGGCATTGGCCGGGTTGGTCGCGCCCATCAGGTCACGGTTCTTCGCCACGGCGTTCTCGCCTTCCAGCACCTGCACGACCACGGGGCCGGAGGTCATGAAGGACACGAGGTCCTTGAAGAACGGGCGCTCGCGATGGACGCCGTAGAAGGTCTCCGCCATTTCCTGCGTCATCCGCAGGCGCTTCTGCGCCACGACGCGCAGGCCGTTCTTCTCGAACACGGCGTTGACGGCGCCGGTCAGGTTGCGCCGCGTGGCGTCGGGCTTGATGATGCTGAAGGTGCGCTCGGTGGCCATGCCTATCGTCTCCTGGATTGGGATGGCCGGGGCTATGGCCGGGCGCGCGGCGCGGCGCAAGTCCTGACGCCGCCTCATGCGTTGAGCCTCCGTCCCACCAAAGGAGGCCCCGCATGGACGAGAGCAAGAAGACCCCGAAGGAGAAGCAGGGCTACATCCCCCGCCCACCCTCGGAGGAGGAGCTGCGCGAGGTGAGCGAGCAGCAGAAGCTCATCACCGATGAATGGGCGCCCGAGCCGCCCGCGAAGGACAAGCCCGCCTAGCCGGGAGTGCGCCGCCGCGGATAGAAGGGGCCGCCATGACCGTCCTCGCCATCCGTGATGTCACGCTCCGCATGATGGGGCGTCCCTTGCTCGAAGGGGCGTCCCTGCAGGTGGATATCGGCCGCAAGGTCGGGCTGGTCGGCCGCAACGGAGCCGGCAAGTCCACCCTGCTGCGCGCCATCCTCGGAGAGCAGCCCATCGATGCCGGCGAGATCCGTCTCGCCGCCCGCGCCCGGCTCGGCAACGTCGCGCAGGAAGCCCCGGCAGGGGACACGGCGCTGCTGGACATCGTCCTGGCCGCGGACACGGAGCGCGCCGCCCTGCTGGCGGAACTGGAAGCGGAGCCGGAGGCGTCCCGCGCCGCCGAGATCCACGAACGTTTGATCGCCATCGAGGCGGATTCGGCCCCTTCGCGCGCCGCCACCATCCTGTCCGGCCTGGGCTTCGATGCCGCCGCCCAGGACCGGCCTTCGCGCGAATTCTCCGGCGGGTGGCGCATGCGCGTCTCGCTGGCCCGCGCGCTCTTCACCCAGCCCGACCTGCTGCTGCTGGACGAGCCGACCAACCACCTCGATCTCGAGGCGGCGATGTGGCTTGAAACTTGGCTGCAGCGTTTCCCGGGCGCGGCGATCATCGTCAGCCATGACCGCGGGCTGCTCGATCGCTGTGTGGATTCCATCGCACACCTGGACCGGCAGCGCATCACCCTCTACCCCGGCAATTTCGAGAGCTTCGTGCGGGTGAAGGCGGAGCGGCAGGCGCAGCAGGCGGCGCAGAACGCTCGCATCGTCGCGCAGCGCGCCCACATGCAGGCCTTCGTGGACCGGTTCCGCGCCCAGGCCACCAAGGCGCGGCAGGCGCAGTCCCGCCTGAAGGCGTTGGAAAGGCTGCCCGCCGTGGAATCGCTGGTGGAGGATGTGCCCACCCGCTTCTCCTTCCCCGAGCCGGAGGCGCTGCCGCCGCCCGTCCTCACCATCCGGCGCGGGGCCGTGGGCTATGGCGGCGTGCCGGTGCTGCGCGGCCTGGACCTGCGCATCGACCAGGAGGACCGGATCGCGCTGCTGGGCGCGAATGGCAACGGCAAGTCCACCCTGGCCAAGCTGCTGGCCGGGCGGATGGAGCCGCTTTCCGGCGACATCCACCGCGACCGCCGGCTGCGCGTGGGCTTCTTTGCCCAGCATCAGGAGGACGACCTCGACCTCGACGGCACGCCGCTCTCCCACATGCAGGCGGCGCTACCCAAGGCGACCGAGACGCAGTGCCGCTCGCAGCTGGCGCGGTTCGGGCTGGATGCCGACCGCGCGGACACGCGCGTGCGCTCGCTCTCGGGCGGGGAGAAGGCGCGGCTGCTCTTGTCGCTCTGCACGCGCGAGGCGCCGCAGATGCTCATCCTCGACGAGCCGACCAACCACCTCGACATCGACGCGCGCGACGCGCTGGTGAAGGCGCTCGCCGATTACGAGGGCGCGGTGATCCTGATCTCGCACGACCCGCATCTGGTCGGGCTGGTGGCGGACCGGCTCTGGCTGGTGGCCGATGGGGCGGTGCAGCCCTTCGAGGGCGACCTGGATGATTACCGCGTCCACCTGGCCGAGCGCGCCCGTGCCGCCCGCGCGGCATCCGAGCCCGAGGCGGCGCCCGGCCCGCGCGTCGAGGATCGCCGCGCCCGCGCCGAGAGCCGTGCCGCCGCCGCGCCGCTGCGCCAGCGCCTGAAGACGGTGGAGGCGCAGATGGCGAAGCTGGCGGAGGAGGCGCGCACCATCGATGCCGCCCTGTCCGACCCGCGCCTCTACGAGCGCTCCAAGCCCGACCTGATCGCCCGCGCCACGGCGCGGCGCGCCGCCATCGCCAAGGAGGTCGAAGGGCTGGAGATGGAGTGGCTGGAGCTGAGCGAGGCGCTGGAGACGGCCTGAGGAGTCAGGCGCCCGGACGCTCCAGCAGCAGCACTGCGTCGAGATTGGGTGCGCCGGACCAGTCGAACACCTCGTGCTCCAGCACGGAAAGCCCGAGCCGGTCGGCGAGGTGGCGCACGATGTCCACGTGGCCGAAGTTCCGCCAGTGCGTGTTCTGGTGATAGTGGCCGCCCGGATTGCTCATGTTGTTGGAGACATGCAGCAGCGCCCGCCCGCCTGGCTGCAGGACGCGCCGCGTCTCGCGCAGGTAGTCCACGATGTCCAGCAGCTCGAAATGGACCATGGCGTCGTAGCAGTAGAGGGCGCTGAAGGTCCCGTCCGGGCAGTCGGGCAGGGAGTTGCCCGGCGTGACGAGGAAGCGGACATTGCGGTGCCCCGCGAAGCGGCGCCGGCAGGCCTCGATGTTGCTCCGGTTCACGTCCACGAGCGAAAGCATGCCGCACCGGTCGATGCACTGCGCGGCGTGGCGGCCGCGTCCACAGGCAAGTTCGATGACGTTGGAAAGGTCCAGCTTCTCGAAGCGCGGCCGGAAGACGAAGGAGGGTGTCCAGAACACCTCGGTGAAGCGTTCCGCCTCGTCGTAGTAGTCGGATTCAGCCCAGTCGGCCGCGATGCGGGTCCGGATGTCGTCCTGCTTTTCCGCCATCGCGCGTCCCTCGGCCGGTGCGGAAGCTTGTATCGGCGGGGGCAGGGGGCAGCAACCCGCCTCGCCCGGCGGCGCCGGCGCCGCTATGCTCGGCGGCGAGATCCGGGAGGAAGCAGATGATCCGCCGCCGTCACGTCCTTGCCCTGCCGCTTGCCGCGCCTGCCCTCGCGCTGGCTCAGGGCGGCGCGCCGCTGCGCCTGATCGTGCCGGCCCCGCCTGGCGGGTCCACCGACATCCTGGCCCGGCTGCTGACCGAGCGCGCAGGTGCGACGCTGGGCCAGGCGGTGGTGGTGGATAATCGCGGGGGTGCGGGTGGCATTATCGGAACGGAGGCAGCGTCGCGCGCCCCAGCGGATGGCAACACGGTGGTGCTGGGCCACAACCAGACCCATGCCAGCAACCAGTGGATGGCGCGCAACCTGCCCTACAACGTCACCGAAAGCTTCGCCCCGGTCGCGCGGCTGGCGACGGTGCATCACGCCACCGTGGTGCCGGCGAACTCCCCGGCGCGCGACATGGCCGGGCTGGTGGCGATGGGGCGCGACGGGCGGCGCGTCACCTACGCCTCCTCGCAGGCCGGCTCCGCCTCGCACGTCATCGCCGAGACCTTCGTGCGCCGGAACAACATGGACGCGACGCACGTGCCATATCGCGGCGGCGGCCCGGCCACGCAGGACACAGTGGCGGGGGTGGTGAACTTCTACGTCTCGACCTGGCCGGGCGTGGTGAACCTCGTGCGCGACAACCGGCTGCGCGCCCTGTCCATCGGCGCGCCCGCGCGGATCGAGGGCTTCCCGGACCTGCCCACCGCCGCCGAGGCGGGAATGCCCTACATGGCGGTGGATGCGTGGTTCGGCCTCTTCGCGCCCGCCGGCACGGAGCCCGCGCGGGTGACGCGGCTCGCCGAGGCCTTCCTGGGCGCACTGAACGCCGGGGACATGGCGCCGCGCCTCGCCCAGGCGGGGCTGAACCCGGCGCCGCTGGCCCCCGCGCCCTTCGCCGCCTTTCAGCGCGCAGAGGTGGAGCGCTGGCGCGAGATGGCCCAGATCACCGGCATCATGATGGAGAGCTGACCAGCCCCCTCAGCCACGCCTCGACCTGGCGCGCCTGCCCGATCGGCCCGGGCAGCGCGTCCAGCGCGGCAGTCGCGCGCGCCGCCTGCGCCTCCCGCGCCGCCGCGTCGTCCAGCAGCCCGGCCAGGGCGCGGGCGATGTGCTCGGGGGCCGGCTCCACCCGGCGGCACAGCGCGTCCTCGCGCGGGGCGAGGGGCGAGAGCGCATCCACCACCGGCAGGCCACAGGCCACCATCTCGAACCCCGCCTCGTCCATTCCGTCCGGCGCGAAGCACAGCCCCACCGTGGCGGCGCTGTAGAGCAGGGCGCGGGCCATGCGATCGGGCCAAGCCTTCTCCTCCGAAAGCCCGGCGGGCAGGGCGCGCACGGGGCGGCGCGGCGGCGGGTCTTCCGGCTTGCGCGGCTTCGGTGCTGGAATGCCGGCGACCACGATCTCCACGCCCGGCACCATGGCGCGCAGCTGCTCCAGCGCCGCGATGCCGAGCTCGTGGCAGCGCAACGGGTCGTCGGAATCGGTGCGGAAGGCGACGAGGCGCGCCGCGCGGCCGGTTTCCGGGCGCGGGTGGAACAGGGTGCGGTCCGGCGCCGGGTCGAAGCGCGCCGCGCCCAGCCGCTCCGCCAGCACCGCGCCACGGGCGATGCGCGGCAGGGGGAGGGATAACGCCGCCTCGGCTGCCAGGCGTCGCGCGCCGAGCGGCTCGCGCGCAGCCTCGTCCACCTGGATCAGCCGCGCGGCGCGGCCGCCCGTCTGCGCCTCCAGCGGCCGCAGCCGGGGCAGGCTGGGGCCATCCGTGGCCAGCAGCAGGTCGGGCGCGAGGCCGGCGGGGTTCGCGGCGACCGGCAAGGTGGAGTCCGCCTCGCCGCCTAGTGGGATGTCCAGCGCCACGCGGTGGCCAAGCAGGGACAGCGCCTCGCCCAGGCGCAACGCTTCTGCTGCCTCGGCCTTGCCGGATGGAGGAAGGAGGCACAGGGAAAGCGGGCGCGGCGCGGTGGCGAGGAGGTCGGCCTTCGCCGCTTCCCAGGCCTCGCCGGCGCGCGCATCGGCGAATTGCCGCAAGGCGCGTTCGCGGGCCGCCGCGCCGATCTGGCGGCGCAATTCCGGCTCGGCGATCAGCCGGTCCAGGGCGCGGGTCCAGTCGGCCTCGCTCGCGGCCAGGAAGCCGTCAACCCCGTCGGTGATGGCGGCGGCGTAGGGGGCGGTCGGGCTGGCGGCCGAGGGGACGCCGAACAGCCCGGCCTCGAACACCTTCAGCTCGCTCTTCGCCTCGCAGAACCGCGCGCCGTGCTCCAGCGGCGCGAAGTTCACGTCCACCTGCGCGTAGAGCTCCAGCATCAGCGGATGCGGCAGCAGCGGGGCGCGGGTGATGCGCCCCGCGAACTCATCCCATTCGGGCCCGAGCCGCAGCGCCCCCGCGACGAGGAGGCGCGTCTGCGGGTGGCGGCGCATCGCCTCCAGCACCGCGCGCTCCATCTGGGCGAAGTCGCCGCGATGGGTCCAGGTGCCGCTGAAATAGCCGAGCCGCACGATGCCTGCTTCGTCGTGGCGCGGCGTGCGGCGGGCGATGTGGCGCTCGAAGGCGCCATGGGTGTTGGGGACGATTCGCGCCGGGCGGGCCAGCGCCTCCGCCGCTTCGGCGATGGCGGCGGTCGAGCCGGTGACGGCATCGGCGGCCAGCAGCGCCTCGCGATACAGGCGCAGCCCGACCATCGCGCCCTCGCGCTCCTGCCGGTCCATCTCGGCGAGGGAGCGCATCTCGTGCGCCAGGGCGGGGTCGAAGGTGAGGTCGTCCACGTCGAACACCACGCGGGCGCCGAGGCGACGCGCGGCGCGCAGCCCGGATTCCAGGCGCTCGCCCAGCGGCGCGCGGAAGGCGACCATCGTGGCGAGCGAGCCGCAATGCGCGGCGAGGCGGTCGCCCTCATGCGGCAGGAAGGTTTCGGCGCGCAGGCCGCGCTCCTCCAGCGCCTCCACCAGGTTCAGTACGCGGTAGCGCAGGGACTCGCCTTCCGGGGCGCCGACCAGGAAAGCCACGTCCACCGCCGGCCGAGCCGCTTCCCGGCGCGGGGCGATGCGGCGGGAGGGCATCGCAGCCAGCCCGCAGAGCCGGAGGAAGGCGAGCCCGGCCGGGGCGCGGCGCGGCGCCGCATTCGCCTCGAAGATCGCGGCCAGCACGGCGGCGAGGTCGCGCGCGTCCGGGGAGGCGGCTTCGAACAGGGCCAGCAGGACCGGGCGGATGGCGCGGCGCCACGGGCCTTCGCGCAGCGACAGCAACTCGCGCGAAGCCTGCAGCGCGGCGGCCAGGGCTTCGTTCCATTGGCCCGCCGCAGCGGCCTCGGCCGACCAGGCGAGGAGGAGGAGGCGCCGCATCCTCGGCGTAGGCGGCATGGGTTTGCCCTCGCGCTGGCCGGGCGGCGCCTGCTGCCACGCCTCCAGGCAGAGCGTGCGCAACGCCCCGGCCCCCGGCGCGCGGTTGCCGAGCAGGAAGGGGGCAAGGCGGACCCACCAGCGCAGATCGGAGAGGCGCGATCGCCCGCCGGACTCCGCCGTGTGCAGCCGGTCCAGCAGCGGCGCGAGGCGGCCGAGCCACGCCTCGGCGGTGCGCGGACCATCCTCCAGCGCCAGGGCGAGAAAGAAGGCGGCGCGGGCCAGAAGGCGTTCCCGCCAGGGGTCGGCAGAAAGCTGCCCCGCTTCCAGCGCCGCGCAGGCGGCGTCCAGCGCCGTCGCAGCATGGGTCGCCAGCGCCTCGCCGAGCAGGCGCGCCACCCCGAGCATCAGCGCCTGCCGCGCCTCGCCCGCGCGGCCTTCGGCCAGTGCCACCTCGCCGCGCATCAGCAGCACGGCGTCGCCGTAGGGGTAGGTCCCGTCGGGCTCGGCGGGGGGCAGGGCGCGGGCCAGGGCGTCCTCAAAGGCGGCAGCCAGTTCCGAGCGGTCGGTGCGCCGCGCCTCGGGATGGGCGGCGAGGTGCGCGTCCTCGTCGAACAGCGCCGCCTCCCCCGCGAGGGTGGCGAGCAGCGCGCCATGGCTGGGCGAGGGCGCTTCCTCCTGCGCGGCGAGGAGCAAGCCGGGCGGGAGCGTCATCAGCGCCCGTCGCAGCGCGTCGGCCGTGATGCCGGAGGATGGATGGGGCGGGAGCTGCGCCAGCCCCTCGATCCGCAGCGCCAGGGGGCGCATGTCGTCGCGCAGGGGCAGGAGGGCGCGCAGCGTGGCCAAGAGCCGCTCCGGCGCGCAGCGTCGAAGGTCGAGCAGGAAACCCGCCCAGCTTCCGGGAACGAAGCGGGCGATGTCGCCGCGCTCGAGCCCGGTTTCCGCCGTGCCCAGCAACTCGCCCGCGACCCAGATCTCCACCGTGACGGGACGGGCCGGGTCCTGCGTGTCGAGCGCCCACCCTCCGACCTCGAAACCGGCCAGCGCGCCCATCCCGGCGCGGAAGCGCGGCGGCGCGTCGAGGCGTTCGAGCAGGAAATTCGCCGTCTCCAGCACCGGCGGGATGGGGTCGTCATTCATGCCTTGCGTTCCCAGCCGCGCGGGCCTTGCTGCCAGTAGGTGAGGCCGTGCCCGGCCTCCTTCGCGGCGCGCCAGCGGCGACGGGCCGCCTCCAGGGCCGCCGGGTCATTGCCGTCGAACAGGTCGAAGCCGCGCTCGTAATGGGCGAGATGCGCGGATTCCGCGCCTTCCACCAGGAACAGGTGACGCGCGCCGTTGGGTGGCGGCTGGTCCTCCGCCGTGAGGAAGATGGGCTGGTTCTCGGCCTCCTCCGTCCCGTGCGGAAGCCAGTCGGGCTCCGGGCAGGTCCAGAGCGCGTCGTCCAGTGCGCGTAGCCGCTCGGGGTCCGGGCAGAGCAGGAGCGCCCGGGCCGGGATCTCCAGCACGCGGCCCAGAAGGCGCGGCAGGGCCTGTTCCAGCGGCGAGCGTGTCAGGTGGTAGAAGCCGATCTCCGTCACCGGGAGTGGTTACCACCCCGGCCGGGATTCCGTCAGACCCTGTGCGGATCCTCGAAATGCCGCTCCACCAGCGCGTCCAGCAACCGGACGCCGAAGCCGGTGGGCTGGCCGCGTGCGGCGAGCCCCTCGTCATCCTCCGCGGTGTCCACGCCCGCGATGTCGAGATGCGCCCAGGGCAGGCTTCCGGCGAATTCGCGCAGAAAGGCGGCGGCATGGCAGGCATCGGGCAGGAGGCGCCCGCCCCAGGCGCCCGACCCGGCGGGGGCGCATTGCCGCAGGTCGGCAATCTCGGAGCGCAGATCGTCGCGATGCCGTTCGCCGATCGGCAACGGCCAGACCCGCTCGCCCACCGCCTCCCCGGCGGCGGCGACGGCGGCGGCCAGGGCGGGGTCGTTGCCGAACAGCCCCGCGCGCGCATGGCCAAGGGCGACGATGACGCTGCCGGTCAGGGTCGCAAGGTCGATCAAGGCGCGTGGCCGGTGGTTCCGTGCAGCGAGGTGCAGCGCGTCGGCGAGGACCAGGCGCCCTTCCGCGTCCGTGTCCAGAACCTCCACCGTGACGCCGGATGCCATGCGCAGCACGTCGCCGGGCCGGTAGGAGCGCGCGCCCGTCGCGTTCTCCGCGATGGCGAGCAGCGCGACGGCGGGGCAGGGGGAGCGGCGGCGGGCGAGGGCAAGCATCGCGCCCGCGCAGGCAGCGGCCCCCGCCATGTCGGCGCGCATCGTCTCCATGCCCGCCGCCGGCTTGATGGAGATGCCGCCCGTGTCGAAGCAGAGGCCCTTGCCGGCGAAGGCGACGGGCGGGGCGTCGAAGCTGCCCTTCCAGCCGATCTCGACGAGACGCGGCGGCTCCACCGCGCCGCCCCCCACCGCCAGCAGGCCGCCCGCGCCCAACGCCTTCAGCCGCACGGCATCGAGGACGCGGACGGAAAGCCCTTCCTTTTCCAGCGCCAGGAGGCGGCGTGTGAAGCCCTCGGGCGAAAGGCGGTTCGCCGGTTCGGCGACGCAGTCGCGGGCGAACTCCATCCCGGCCAGGGTCGCCTCGGCCCGCTCCCAGTCGAGGCTGCGCGGCGCATCGGCCACCACTTCCAGCCTGCGGTGTCCGGGCACGGATTTCAGGGAGAAGCGGTGCGCGCGGATCGCCGCACCCATGGCCAGGGCACGCGCCGCCCCGGCCGGGAAGTCGCGCGTGTCGAGGGCGAGGTGCCGCGCCTCCACCGGCGCGGCGGCAACGGCGCGCGCGCCCAACGCCTCGAAGTCGCGCGCGGATTCCGCTCCGGCGGCGCCGACGCGGGTCAGCCCCGCCTCGCCCCTCGTTTCGCCGCGCGACAGCGCGGAGTCGGGGAGGAGGCGGTGCGCCTCCTCGTCGGGGGCGCGGCGGAGTCGGATCACCCCTCGTGATGCTCGGCGACGAGGCGGTCCAGCAGGCGCACGCCGAAGGCCGTGGCGCCCTTGGGCACGGTGGCCGTGTCCTTGCTGCTCCACGCCGTGCCGGCGATGTCGAGATGGGCCCAGGGCTTGCCCTGCACGAAGCGCCCGATGAAATGCGCCGCGCTGATGGAGGAGCCGGGACGCCCGCCGACATTCTTCATGTCGGCGATCTCGGATTTCAGCTGCTTGTCGTAGCTCTCGCCCATCGGCATGCGCCAGCACTTCTCGCCCGTGGCTCGGCCTGCCGCCTCGATGCGCGCGGCGAGGTCGTCGTCATTGGCGAAGAGGCCTGCATGCTCGTGGCCCAGCGCGATGATGATGGCGCCGGTCAGCGTCGCGAGGTCCACGATGAATTGCGGGTCGAAGCGCTCGATCGCGTAGTGGATCACGTCGGCGAGGACGAGGCGCCCTTCCGCGTCGGTGTTGATCACCTCCACCGTCTGGCCGCTGGCCGTCGTCACCACGTCGCCGGGGCGTTGCGCGGTGGCGGAGGGCATGTTCTCCACCAGCCCGACCACGCCCACCACGTCGGCCTTGGCCTTGCGCCCGGCCAGCGCGGCCATCAGCCCGATCACGGCCCCGGCGCCGGCCATGTCCCACTTCATGTCCTCCATCCCCGCCGCCGGCTTGATGGAGATGCCGCCCGTGTCGAAGGTGACGCCCTTGCCGATGAAGCAGAGCGGCTTCTCGGGCTTGCGGCGGCCCGAGCCGTTCCAGCGCATCACCACGGTGCGCGCCTCGTTGGCCGAGCCCTGTGCGACGCCGAGAAGCGCGCCGAAGTTGAGCTTGCGCATCTCCTTCGGCCCCAGCACCTCCACCTGCACGCCCAAGCGCTCGAGTTCGCGGCAGCGATCGGCCAGCACGGCGGGGGTGAGGATGTTCGCCGGCTCCGCGACCAGTTCGCGGGCCAGGAACACGCCATCGGCGACGGCGCGCAGGGCGGGGAAGGCGGCCTTGGCAGCGCTGGCCTCGGCCGTGGCGAAGGAAAGCTTCGCGAGCTTGGGCTTGTCCTCCGGCTTTTCCGTCGTGCGGTAGCGGTCGAAGCGCCAGTCGCGCAGCAGGGCGCCCATCGCCATCTCCGCCACCTCGGCGCCCGAGAGCCCTTCCGTCGCGACGGTCGCCTCGCGCTCCATCCGCAGATGCGGGACGAGGCCGCCGCCCGCTTCCTCTGCCTTGAACGAGTCGCGCTTGCCGAGGCCGAGCAGGAGGACGCGGGTCAGCGACGGAACGGGCGCCCAGAGCAGGACGGACTGGCCCTTGCGGCCCTTGAACGCGGCAGCCTGCGCCGCGCGGGCAACGGCGCCGCCCGCCTGCTCGTCCAGCGCCTGCGCCATGGCGGGCAGCGGGGATTCCTCGAAGCAGGGCAGGACCAGCGCCCCGGAGCGGGGCAGCGTCGGCTTGGTGAAGGCGATGTCGGGCATGAAGGCTCCGGTTCCGCGAATGTGTGGGCGCGAGGATAGGCCGCCCCCCGCGTTGCGTCATGTGGGGCGGGGGGATAAGCCCGGGGGCATGGAACATCACCGCCTCCTCGACGCCATGGCCCGCCTCGCTCGGCAGGCCGGCGAGGCGATCATGGCAGTGCGGCGGGCCGGCTTCGCGGTGGAGCGCAAGTCCGACCAAAGCCCCGTCACCGCCGCCGACCGCCTGGCCGAGACGGTCATCACCGAAGGGTTGCTGGCCCTGACGCCCGATTGGCCCGTGGTGGCCGAGGAGGCCTGCGAGGCCTCGGACCCGCCGCCTCCGGCCCCGGTCTTCTGGCTCGTGGACCCGCTGGACGGCACGCGCGAATTCGCCGCCGGCCGCGACGAGTTCTGCGCCTGCATCGCGCTGGTGGAGGCCGGTGTCCCCTTGCTGGGCGTGCTGGCGGAACCCGCGCGGGGCCTCGTGCACGCCGGCGGGGCGGGGATCGGCGCCTGGACGGAGGACGAGGCCGGCCGCCGCACCCCCCTGCGCACCCGCCGCCCGCCGCCCGAGGGCGTGGTGGTGGTGCAGAGCCGCTCCCGCACCGACGAGGCGGCCGTGTCGGAGCATTGCGCGGGGATGAAGCTGGCGGGGGTGCTGAAGCTCGGCTCCGCGCTGAAGTTCGCGCGCCTCGCGGCCGGCGAGGCCGATCTGTCGCCCCGCCCGCGCGCCGCGATGATGGAATGGGACGTGGCCGCGGGCCAGGCGGTGCTGGAAGGGGCCGGGGGCGCCGTGCTCGACCTCCAGGGGCGGCCCCTTCGCTACGGCAAGCCCGGCTACCGGCAGGACGGATTCCTGGCCTTCGGCACGCGGCCGTGACACGGCTGCTGCAGGATCCGGAGGAAGCGGCGGCGCTGCTGCGCGCGGGCGAACTCGTCGCCTTCGCCACCGAGACGGTCTATGGGCTGGGCGGCGACGCGCGGAACGATCGCGCCGTCGCCGCGATCTTCGAGGCCAAGGGGCGGCCACATTTCAACCCACTGATCTGCCACTTTCCTGATGCCGGCGCGGCCTTCGCCGAGGTGCGCGGCGATTCGCGTGCCCAGGCCCTGGCCGCGGCCTTCTGGCCTGGGCCTTTGACCCTGGTCCTGCCGCGCCGGGTGGATTCGCGAGTCGCGCTGCTCGCCGGGGCCGGGCTGGACACGCTGGCAGTGCGGGTGCCGGCGCATCCCGTTGCGCTGGAGTTCGTGCGGGCCGCCGGGACGTCGGTCGCCGCGCCTTCCGCGAACCGCTCGGGCCGCGTTTCGCCGACCACCTCCGCGCATGTGCTGGACGAGCTGGGTGGGCGCATCGCCGCGGTGCTTGAAGGGGGCGAATGCACGGTCGGGCTGGAATCCACCGTACTGGACCTGTCGGCCGGCGGCGCGGCGCTGCTGCGCCCCGGCGGCATCCCGGCCGAGGCGATCGAGGCGGTAATCGGCCCGGTCGGGCGTCCGCTGAAGCCCGATGCCGGGCCCAGCCCGACCCTGCGCTCGCCGGGGCTGCTGCTGTCCCACTACGCGCCGGGCCTTCCGGTCCGGCTGGAGGCGCAGGAGGCGGGGCCGGACGAGGCGCTGCTCGCCTTCGGGCCAGCCTTGCAAGGCGCCGGGCTGAGCTTCCAGCTTTCGGAAAGCGGCGATTTGCGGGAGGCGGCTGCGCGCCTCTTCGCCGGGCTTCGCTTCCTGGATGCGGAAGGGTCGCGGCGCGGCCTGCTTCGCATTGCCGCGATGCCGGTGCCGGGGGATGGGCTGGCCGAAGCGATCCGCGATCGCCTCGCCCGCGCCGCCGCGCCTCGGTGACTCTGGCGCCGGGGCGGGTATAACCCATCCATGCCCCTGGATAGCCTTCCCCCGGATTTCGCTTCGATCCTCGGCCCGGCCGGCATCATCGCCGATCCGTCCGACATGGAGGCGTATCTGCGCGACTGGCGGGGGCTCTGGCGCGGCGAGGCGATGGCCGTGCTGCGCCCCGCCACGACGGAGGAGGTCGCCGCCTGCGTCCGCCTGTGCGCGCGGGACGGCATCGCCATCATCCCGCAGGGCGGCAACACCTCCATGGTGGGCGGGGCGACGCCGGAGGCGAAGCCGCGCCAGGTCGTGCTCAGCCTCGCGCGGATGAACCGCGTGCTGGAGGTGGACACGGCCGATATGACCATGACGGTCGAGGCCGGGCTGGTCCTGGCCCATGCCCAGCGCGCGGCCGAGGAGCACGGGGCGCTTTTCCCGCTTTCGCTCGGCGCCGAGGGCACGGCGATGATCGGCGGGCTGCTTTCCACGAATGCCGGGGGCAACACCACCGTGCGCTACGGCAATGCGCGCGAGCTGATGCTGGGGCTGGAGGTGGTCCTGCCCGACGGCTCGGTGGTGAACGGGCTGCGGCGGCTGCGCAAGGACAATACCGGCTACGCGCTGCGCCACCTGTTCGTGGGGGCGGAAGGGACGCTCGGCATCATCACCCGCGCCGTGCTGCGCATCTTTCCCGCGGCGCGCGAGACGGCCACCGCGCTCTGCGCCGTGCCGGACGAGGATGCGGCGCTGACCCTGTTCCGCCGGTTCCGCACCGCCGACGAGGGCGCGGTGCGCGCCTTCGAATACATGTCCGGCACCGGGATGGACCTCGTCACCCGCTACGTGGAGGGCGCGACCCTGCCGCTCTCCGAAAGGGCGGCCCATTACGCGCTGGTGGATCTTTCGGCCAGCCGGGAAAGGGCCGGGCTGCGCGCGCTGATGGAGGGCGTGCTGGAGGCGGCCATGGAAGCGGGCGAGGTGACGGACGCGGCGCTGGCCGAGTCCGAGGCGCAGCGCGCCGCGATCTGGCGCCTGCGCGAGGAGCATCCGGAGGCGCAGAAGCGCGCCGGCGCTTCCGTCAAGAACGACGTCTCCGTGCCCGTTTCCGCCGTGCCCACGCTGATCCGCGAGGCATCGGAGGCCTGCCGTGCGCTAATCCCCGGCGCACGCCCCGTGCCCTTCGGCCACATGGGCGACGGCAACATCCACATGAACCTGCAGCAGCCGGAATCCATGACGGCCGAGGATTTCCTCGCCCGCTCGCACGACATCATGGACACGGTGAACGAGGTGGTGCGCCGCCTGGGCGGTTCCTTCAGCGCCGAGCACGGGGTCGGGCGGCTCAAGACCGACATGATGGCCGGATGGCGCGGCGGCGCGGAGCTGGCGGCGATGCGCGCCATCAAGGCCGCGCTGGACCCCCTGGGCATCATGAATCCGGGCAAGGTGCTGCCCGGGGACGCATGACCGGGTGATGAGCCGCCTCGACACCTACATGATGCGCCAGCTCGGCGCCGCGCTGCTCGCCGTCACGGTGGGGCTGGCGGCGCTGGTCTGGCTGACGCAGTCCCTGCGCTTCATCGAACTGGTGCTCGACCGCGGCCTGTCGCTTTGGGTGTTCCTGGAGCTGACGGGGCTGCTACTGCCTTCCTTCTTTGGCGTCATCCTGCCCATCACCACCTTCGTCGTGACGCTGTTCACCTATGTCCGCCTCGCCAGCGACCGGGAGCTGGTGGTGATGCGCGCCGCCGGGCTGTCGAACTGGCAGCTGGCGCGGCCGGCGCTCGCCATCGGCACGGTGGCGACGATGCTCTGCTACGTGCTGAACCTCTGGCTCACGCCGGTTTCCGCGCGCGCCTTCCGCGAGTGGCAATTCGAGATCCGCAACCAGATGGCCGGGCTGCTGCTGCAGGAAGGCGTCTTCTCCGCGGTGGGCGAAGAATTGACCGTCTACGCCCGCTCCCGCGACGCGGATGGCACGCTGCGCGGAATCCTGGTGCACGACACGCGGGAACGCGGCGCGCCGGTGACGATCCTGGCGGAAAGCGGCCGCCTGACCCAGACGCCCGAGGGGCCGCGCGTGACGCTGTTCAACGGCCAGCGCCAGCAGCTGGAGCGCGGCGGGCAGCCGGACGCGAACGCGGTGCCGCGGCTTTCCGTGCTGTCCTTCCAGGAGAACAGCCTGGACCTTGCCCGGGCGAGCCGGGGAACGGAGGCGAGCCGCTTCCGCAATGCCCAGGAACGCACGCTGGAGGAGCTGTTCCACCCCGAGCCGGAGATCTCGGTGCGCGACCGCCGCCGCTTCCTGGCGGAGGCGCATCAGCGCCTCGCGGGTCCGCTCACCGCGCTGAGCTTCGCCATGCTGGCGCTCGCTGTGGCGCTGACGGCGGGGTTCCGTCGCCATGGCGGGACCGGGCCACTCGCCATCGGGGCGCTGGTCATGGTCGGGCTGCTGGCGCTGGGCCTCGGCATCGGTTCCATGGCGGCGCGGCAGCCGAAGCTCATCTTCCTGATCTGGCTGCATGCGCTGCTGCCGGGCATCATCTCCGCCTGGGTGGTGGGCGGCATGCCCGGGCTGACGGAACGGCTGCGGGGCTGGGCGCGATGATCCTGGCGCCGACCCTCACCCTCTATGTCGCCCGGCGCTTCCTGGGCACGGCGACGCTGATGCTCGTGGCGCTGACGCTGCTCGTCTCGATGTTCGACTTCATCGAGCTGCTGCGTCGCGCCTCCACGCGTCCCGATGCGACCTTCGGCCTTGTCGCCGGCATCGCGGGGCTGCGCGTGCCCTTCGTCGCCATGCAGATCCTGCCCTTCGCCATCCTGCTCGGCGGCATCGTCGCCTTCTGGCGCCTTGCGCGCGCTTCCGAACTGATCGTGGCGCGTGCGGCCGGCGTCTCGGCCTGGGGTTTCCTGGCCGGGCCGGTCGTGGTGGCGCTCACCTTCGGCCTCGTGTCCATCACGGCCATCTCGCCGCTTTCCTCGGCCATGCTGGCGCGGGCCGAGCGGCTGGACGCCACCTTCCTGCGCGCCGGCGGCGGGGTGACCGCGCTGGCAGGCGGGCGGCTCTGGCTGCGCCAGTCGGACCGGGGGATCGATCCGAACGGCATCGCCATCGTGTCCGGCCGCCCGGCGCGCCTCCTCGCCTCGGCGCGCGCGGAGTTCGTGCTGACCGAAGTGACGATTTGGCGGCTTTCCGCGACGGACCGCGCGCTGGAGCGCGTCGAGGCGCCGCATGCGCGGCTGTTGCCCAATACCTGGGTGCTGGACGAGGCGGTCGTGTTCGGCGCCGACCGGCAGCCCCGCGCCGCCGGCACGATGGCGCTGCCCACCGACCTGACGCCCGACCGCATCGAGGACAGCTTCGCCTCGCCCGACACGCTTTCCTTCTGGGCGCTGCCAGGCTTCATCGCGGTGCTGGAGGCGGCCGGGTTCTCGGCCCTGCGGCACCGGCTGCAGTTCCAGTCCATGCTGAGCGCGCCCGTCCTGGCCATCGCCATGGCGCTGCTGGCCGCCGCGTTTTCCATGCGGCACTCGCGCCGCGGCGGCGTTGCGCGCATGATAGGCGCCGGTGTGGCCGCGGGCTTCGCGCTTTTCGTGCTCGACCGTGTCACCGGCGAGTTCGGCGAGAGCGGCGCCTTGCCGGTGGCGATCGCCGCCTGGGTACCGGCCGTGGCCGGATTGCTGACTTCCGCAGCGTTGCTTGTTTATCAGGAGGACGGATAATGGCCGCCCCGCCCCCCTTCCAGCCGCGGCTCGCCCGCGGCGGGCTTCCCACCCATCGCGACCGAAGCCGCCATTCCCTGCTGAGCGGCGCGGCGGGCATCGCGCTTGCCATCGCCTCGGGTGCCGCCTTCGCGCAGGGCTCGGTGGTGAACCTCGCGCCGTCGGCCGAAGGGCTGGCGAGCGTGCCGGGACCGACGCTGCGCGACCTGCCGGCCCTGCCACCTGCCGCGCCCTCCACGCCGCGCACCGAGGCTCAGCCCTCCGGCGGCGACCAGCCCGTCACCTTCACGGCCGAGGAGGTGGAGTACGACCGCGAGCGCGGCATCGTCACCGCACGCGGCAACGTCGAGGCGTGGCAGGGCGAGCGCTTCCTCCGCGCGCAGGAGTTCATCTACGCCCGCGAGACGGGCGTCGCGATCCTGCGCGGCCAGGTACAGATCATCGAGGCGGACGGCACCGTTCTCTACGCCGAGGAAGTGGAGCTGACCGAGGGCTTCCGCGACGGCGTGCTGCGCGAGGTGCGGGCCCGGCTTGCGCAGAATGCGCGCATGGCCGCGAATGGGGCGCGGCGGAGCGGCGGCACGGTCACCGATCTTGCGCGCGTCGTGTATTCCTCCTGCAACCTGTGCGCCGAGGACCCGCAGCGCCCGCCGCTGTGGCAGATGCGCGCGCGCCTCGCCACCCAGGACCGGGAGGCGCAGCGCATCTCCTACCGCGACGCCACGATCCAGATCGGCGGCGTGCCGGTGCTCTACACGCCCTTTTTCTCGCACCCCGATCCGCAGACGCCGCGAGCCTCGGGCTTCCTGTTCCCGACGCTGGGCTACACGCGATTCCTCGGCGCCTTCACCGAGGTCCCGTATTTCTGGGCGATCGACGACACGCAGGACCTTTTGGTGACGCCAATCATCGCGCAGAAGGTCCTGCCCAATCTCGGTCTCGAATACCGTCGCCGCTTCAACAATGGCGAGCTGCAGGTCCAGGGCTCGATCGGCTATTTCGACGGCAATGACGCCGAGCGGCTTTCGGCCGGGGTCCGCACCAGTTCCGAGCTGTCGGGGCACATCTTCGCCCGCGGCCGCGTCGCCCTGAACGAGAACTGGCGCGCGGGCTTCAACCTGAACCGCGCCTCCTCCGAGCAGTATCTGCGCACCTATCGCTTCGACATCCGCCGCTTCCTGGTGAGCGACGTGTATGCGGAGGGATTCTGGGGCACCGAAGCCTATGCGCGGGTGGATCTGCGCGCCTATCAGGGGCTGCGCTCCACCGACAACCTCAGCCAAACGCCCTATGTGACGCCCAATGCCTTCTATGAGTGGGCGCCGGGCCGGAAGATCCTAGGCGGCTACCTGACGGTGGATTCCGGCCTGCTCGGCCTCACCCGTCCGGTCGGTGCGTGGAGCCAGCGCGTCACGGCGCGGGCCCGGTGGGAGCGTCCCTTCCACGACGCGGCGGGCGGCATCTGGACCGTCCGCGCGCAGGGCGACCTCCGCGGCGTGGTGGCGCGGGGACAGGAGAAGCTGACCGTCTCCCAGCCGGCGGCCAATGGCGAGCATGTGGCGGGCAATTTCCGCCTCGCCGTGGATTGGCGCATGCCGCTGGTCCGCGACGCCGGCGCCTGGGGCAGCCAGCTGATCGAGCCGCGCATCCAGGTCGTGACCGGTCCCTCGACCGGCCGGCAGACCATGTTCCCCAACGAGGACGCGGTCGATTTCGAGTTCAACGACGCCAACCTGTTCCAGCTGGACCGCTTCGCCGGCCGCGACCGGTTCGAGGGCGGCACGCGGGTGGACGCGGCGCTGCGCGGCGCCTGGCGGTTCCCCAATGGCGGGCGGGTCGAAGGCGTCGTCGGCCGCTCCTACCGCATGTCGGACGAGGCGATCTTCCCGCGCAACACCGGGCTGGAGCGCCGCTGGTCCGATTATGTGGCGCGGGTCGGCGTCTCCCCCGTGTCGTGGCTGGACCTGACGGGCCGGACCCGGCTGGACAGCGAGTCGGGCCAGCATCGCCAGAGCGAGGCTGTCGCGCGGCTTTCCCTCGGCCGGGTGGGGCCGGTGGAAGGGCTCTCCTTCACCGCGGGCTACCTTTACGCCCCGGCCCTGCCGTTCCTGTCCGGCGACCAGGGGCGGAACGAGGTGTCCTTCGGCGTGGGCGGCCAGGTCCGATCCGCGGCGGGCGGGGTGTGGCGCCTGAACGCCAGCGTTCGCTACGACGTGCGCCGCCAGGAGCCGGTCGCTGTCATCGCCTCGGGCGGCTACGAGGACGAGTGCTTCATCGTCGAAGGCCGCCTCCTGCGCCGCTTCGCCAGCGATCCGATCACCAACCGGGAGTATCTGGGCAACACCGTCTTCCTCGTGCGGGTCGGCTTCAAGACCGTGGGCGACTACTTCCTGCGGGCGATTTGAGCGGGCAGGGCCAACCCTGCCAGGGCAGGCAGTTCCGGTTTGGCGCGGAACTGCGCTAAGACGCGCAACCATGCTCCGCGTCGCCGCCTCGTCCCTCGCCCTCCTGGCCCTCATGGCCGGGCCCGCCCCCGCCCAGACGCGCGGCGCGGCTCCGCGCGCCGTGGAGGCGCCCGGCGCCACCAACCGCATCCTTGCCGTCGTGAATGGCGACGTGGTGACCCAGGCCGAGGTGGCCTCGCGCGCCCGGCTCTTCGCGCTGAATTCCGGCGTCCCCGTCCAGCCGGAGACGCTGGCGCGCCTGCAGCCGCAGGTGCTGCGCCTCCTCATCGACGAGAAGCTGCGCCTGCAGGAGGTGCAGCGCCAGCGCATCGCCGTGACCGACAACGACATCGCCGAGGCGGTGCGCGAGATCGAGTCGCGCAACGGCCTGCCCTCCGGCGCGCTGCGCGCCCAGCTTCGCGGCGCCGGGGTGCAGCCGCGCGTCCTGTACGATCAGATCCGCGTGCAGATCGGCTGGGGCCGCCTCCTTCGCGTCGCCCTCGGCCCACAGGCGGAGGTGAGCGAGGCGGAGGTCCGCGACGCCGTCGCCGAGCACGAGGCCCGCCGCGGCCAGACCGAGTACCTGGTCGGCGAGATCTTCATCCCGGTGGACGACCCGCGCGTGGAATCCGAGGTGCGCGGCTTCACCGAGGACGTGATCGGCCAGCTTCGCCGCGGCTCCCCCTTCCCGGTGGTGGCGACGCAGTTCAGCCAGGCGCAATCCGCGCTGCAAGGCGGCGACCTTGGCTGGGTCGTCCCGCGCGAACTGGACTCCGAGGTCGCCTCCATCATCGAGCGCATGCCGCCCGGCGCGGTCAGCAATCCGATCCGCGTCCCGGGCGGCTACCAGATCGTCACGCTGCGTGCGAAGCGCGAGGCGGGGTCCGAGCAGCGTTCCACCATGATCTCGGTGCGGCAGCTTTTCCTGCCCTTCGCCACGCGCCTCGACCCGCAGAACCCGACGGAGCAGCATCGCCAGATGCTGGAGCGGGCGCAGCGCCTTTCCTCGACGCTGCGCGGCTGCGAGGCGATGGAGCAGCAGCCCCGCACCAGCGACCGCCCGGCGGATCCCGGCCCGCTTCGCCTGGAGGGGCTGAACCCGCCGCCGCTGCGGCAGATGCTCGCCTCCCTGCCCATCGGGCGCGCCTCGCAGCCCGTCATTTCCAATGACGGCATCCTGCTGCTGATGGTGTGCGAGCGGGAGCAGCGCGAGGCCCCGCGCTTCACGGCCGAGCAGGCGCGCGGCCAGATCCTGCGCGAGCGCGTGGAGGTGATCAGCCGCCAGCTGCTGCGCGACCTGCGCCGCCGCGCCATCATCGAGACCCGCGGCTGAGCGGGGAGGCGCTAACCCCCCTGTCCGAGGTGCCGCGGCGCTTCGGGCTGGATGCCCGCAAGGCGCTGGGTCAGCACTTCCTGCTGGACGAGGCGGTGTGCCGCCGGGTCGCGCTGCTGGCCGGCGATCTTTCGGGCCGCCACGTGCTGGAGGTCGGCCCCGGTCCTGGCGGCCTCACCCGCGCGCTGCTTGCCTCGCCTCTCGCGCACCTGACCGCCGTCGAACTGGACGAGCGGGCCCTGGCCGCGCTGGCGGAGCTCGAGGCGGCCCAGCCCGGGCGCCTCACCGTGCTGCGGCAGGACGCGCTGCGCTTCGACGGCACGGCGCTGCCGGCACCGCGGCAAGTGGTGGCGAACCTGCCCTACAACGTGGGCACGCCCCTGCTGCTCGGTTGGCTGGCCCAGGCGGCCGCCTGGGAAAGGCTGGTGCTGATGTTCCAGGAGGAGGTGGCGCAGCGGATCGTCGCCGCGCCGGGCACGGAGCATTACGGGCGCCTCGCCGTCATCGCGCAGTGGGTGGCGAAGTGCTTCATCGGGCTGCGCCTGCCGCCTGGGGCCTTCCGCCCGCCGCCGCGCGTCCATTCCGCCGTGGTCGTGCTGCAGCCGCGCGCGGATCAGCCGGAGCCGGCGCTGTTCCGGGCGATGGAGCGGGTGACGGCCGCCGCCTTCGGGCAGCGTCGCAAGATGCTGCGCGGCGCGCTGAAATCCCTGGGCGGCGCCGAGGCGCTGCTGGAAGGCGCCGGCATCGCCGGAGAGAAGCGGGCGGAGGAGCTTCCCATCCCTGCCTTCGAGGCGCTGGCGCGCGGCGTGCTGGCGCGCGGCGCCTGACGGGCCGGGGTTCCCTCCCGCACGGGAAGGGGGCACCTTTTCGGGTGCAACCAGGGGAAACGACATGAAGGAATTGCGCGTCGGCGACGTGTCCATCACCAGCGTGATCGAGCGCGACGGGCCGTGGCGGCGGCCGGAGGACTTCTTTCTCGGCTACGATTCCGCGAAGCAGGCGCAGAACGTCGCCGGGCTTCAGCCCGAGGTGTTCGACCGCGAGTCGGGCAAGATGGTCATCACCTACCAGACCTTCATCGTCCGCACGGCGCGCCACGTCATCCTCGTGGACACCTGCACCGGCGAGGACAAGGGCTACGGCCCGCCCATGGACTTCCCCAAGCAGCGCTGGCTGGACGAGCTTGCGGTCGCGGGGTTGAAGCCGGAGGACGTGGACTACGTCTTCTGCACCCACCTCCACATCGACCATTCGGGCTGGAACACGAAGCTGGAGAATGGGCGCTGGGTCCCCTTCTTCCCGCGTGCGAAATACGTCTTCCACAAGGGCGAGTACGAAGCCTGGGAGAAGCTGGACCAGGAGGGCGTGGATCGCCCCGGCGGCGCGGGCGGCGTGTGGCGCATGAACTGCAAGCCCATTGTCGAGGCCGGGCAGGCGCTGCTGGTGGAGGAGGGGTTCGAGATCGAGCCCGGCATCTCGCTCATGCTCACCGCTGGCCATTCCCCCTGCCATTGCTGCCTGCGCATCGAGAGCGGCGGGAAGCGCGCGATGATCACCGGGGACATGTTCCACCACCAGCTTCAGTGCTCGGACCCGGAGCTTTCCACCATCTTCTGCTGGGACGCGGAGGCAGCGCGGAAGACGCGGCGCGAGGTGTTCTCGGAAGTGGCGGATACGGACACGGTGCTGCTGCCCATTCACTTCCCGAGCCCCACGGCCGGGCGGCTGAAGCGCGCCACCTCGGGCTATGCCTGGGAGTGGGCGCAGGACTGATGCGGGTTCGGCACGCATGACGGAGGGGATCGGCGCGGTTTCCGCCGTCGTGGTGTCGTTCAACAGCGCGGAGGTTCTGCCTGGCTGCCTCGCCTCCATCCCGGAGGCGGTGCCGCTCGTCGTGGTGGACAATGCGAGCGGGGATGGCAGCGCCGACCTCGCCGCTCGCCTTGCGCCGCGGGCCCAGGTGCTGCGGCCTGCGCGCAACCTGGGCTTCGGGCGCGCGGCCAATCTCGGCTTCGCCGAGGTGAAGACCCCCTTCGGCATCCTGCTGAACGCCGATGTGCGCTGCCGCCCTGGCATGTTCGAGGCCTTGCTGGATGCGGCGCAACGCTATCCGGGAGCGGGTATGCTGGCGCCTTGCTGCTGGGCGCCGGACGGGGCGCTGCAATTCGGTCGGCCGGGGCTGTTCGAGAAGCGCGGCGGGGCGGTGCCCGCCATGCCCTCGGGGGATTGCTGCGCGCCCTATGTCGGCGGCTCCGCCATGTTCTTTCGCATGGACGCCTTCCGCGCCGTAGGCGGCTTCGACGACGCGCTGTTCCTGTATTTCGAGGATGACGATCTGTGCTTTCGCCTGCGCCGGGCGGGGCATTCGCTCGTGCATGTGCAGGGAGCGGCCCTGGACCACGCCGCCGGTCGCTCCTCCGCACCCTCGCCGCGCCTGGAATGGTGGAAGCACTGGCACATGGCGTGGTCGGCCCTGCACATGGAGCGCAAGCATCGCGGCAGGGTGCGGGCGGCGGCGCATGGGGTGGGCCTGGCGGCCGAACTGGCGGCGCGGCTGGCCTTCCGGCCTTTCCATCCGTCGCGCGCCAAGTGGTCGGCGCGGCTGGCCGGGACCCTGGCCTTCCTGCGCGGCGTCCGGGCCGTGGACCGGCCTCCGGAAGGGGCCGCCTGACCGGGGCGGCCCGGCTGCGTTATGATGCGGCCATGCCTGAGATCCTCACCGTCCCGCCCGCCGAGGCCGACACGCGCCTCGACCGCTGGCTGAAGCGCCGCTTCCCCGCGCTCACCCAGGGGGCCCTGCAGAAGATGCTGCGTACCGGGCAGATCCGCGTGGACGGCCGCAAGGCCGAGGCCAACACGCGCCTGCCTGCCGGTGCGGAATTGCGCGTCCCCCCCATGCCAACCACCCCGGCGCCCCGCGCCGAGCCGAAGCCGGTGCCCGAGGCCCTGGCCCGCGACCTCCAGGCGCGGGTGCTCTTCCGCGACGAGAGCGTGATAGTGCTGGACAAGCCGCATGGACTGCCCGTGCAGGGAGGGCCCGGCATCACGCGCCACCTGGACGGTGCGCTGGAAGCACTGCGCTTCGGCGCGGAGGATCGGCCGCGCCTTGTCCACCGGCTGGACCGCGACACCTCCGGCCTCCTGGTGCTGGCGCGCAGCCAGTCCGCGGCGGGTGCGCTGGCGGCGGCGTTCCGGGGCCGCGACGTGCACAAGACCTACTGGGCCGTAGTGGTGGGCGAGCCGGAACACGCGGGCGGCCGCATCGAGATGGCGCTGTCCAAGGAGGGCGGCCCGCGCGGCGAGCGCATGGCGCCCGACCCCAAGGGCAGCCGCGCCACGACCGAGTTCGCCGTGCTGGACAAGGCCCGTCGTCGCGCGGCGCTGCTGCGGCTGGAGCCGCTGACCGGGCGCACGCACCAGCTTCGCGTCCACTGTGCCGAGGCGTTGCGGACCCCGATCCTGGGCGACGGAAAATACGGCGGGGCGGCGGCGCATCTGGAAGGCTTGTCCGGCCAGTTGCACCTCCATGCCCGTGCCCTGCGTCTGCCGCACCCGGACGGCGGCATGCTGGAGGTGGAAGCGGCGGTGCCGCCGCACATGGAGGAAACGATGCGCTTCCTGGGCTTCGACAATCCCGCCCCCCGCCCGCCGAGGCGCCGGGCATGAGGCGCTGGCTCCTCGTGGCTCTGGGCCTCGTCATCCTCCTGCCGCTGCTCGTCATCGGCGGATTTCTCTTGTTCTTCGACGCGGACTCCTTCCGGCCACGCCTCGTCGAGGCGGTGTCGCGCGCCACGGGCCGCCCCTTCTCGGCCGAACGCCTTGCGCTGACGCCGGGGCTCGTGCCCGTGGTGGTGTTGGAGGGGGCGCGACTGGGCAATGTCGAGGGCGGCTCGCGGCCCGAGATGCTGACGCTCCGCCGCGCCGAGCTTCGCCTCGCCCTGCTGCCGCTGATCGGCGGGCGGGCCGAGGTGCGCGCACTGACCCTGGAAGGCGGCGACCTCCTACTGGAGAAGGGAAACTGGAACTTTACCCCCACGCGCGCGGAGGTCGCGCCTGCGCCCACCCCCGAACCGACGGCGCGCCCGGCGGAGGACGGCACGGCGCTCGACATCCGCGAGGTGACGCTGCGCGACTGGGTGGTGACCGTGGGCGGCGAGCGAATCGTCGTGCCGCGCGCCCGCATCGCCGGGACGGGGCTGGGCCAGCCCTACGACCTTTCCGCCACGCTGGTGGCGCGCGGCGCGGAGGCGCTGGTGGAAGGGCGCGGCGGCCCGGAGGGCGGGCGGATCTCCGCCACGCTGCCCGGCGCCCGCGTTTCCGCCGAGGCGCGGCGCGAGGGCGCGGACTGGCAGGGGCGGCTGGAGGCGCAGGCACCGCGCCTGGCCGATCTGTCGGGCCTGGCAGGGCGTCCGCTGCCGCCGCTGACCGGCGTGTCCCTGCGCGCCGAGGGTGGGATCGTGGGCGGCACGCCGCGCCTCGCCTCGCTGGAGGCGACGGCGCAGGGCGGTGCGCTGCCCGACTTCACCCTAGAAGGGGCGCGGCTTTCCATGGCGGCGATCGACGGCCCGGCACGGCTGGACGCGCGCGGCCAGTTTCGCGGCCAGCCCTTGGTGATCACGGGAGAGGCCACGCCCATCGCCTTCACCGAGGGGCGCCCAGCCCCCGTCGCGCTGCGCGCGGAGGCGGCAGGCGGCACCCTTGCGGTGACCGGGCAGTGGCCCGGCGCGCTGCGTGTGGAAGGACGGGCGCCGGAGCTTGCCCCTGTCGCCGCCCTGGCCGGCATCGGCCTGCCGCCACTGCGCGACGTGGCTCTGGCGGCGCGCGTCACGGCGCGCGGGACCACCGGCGCGGCGCTCGAAGAGCTTTCCTTCAACTCCTCGGCGGGCGATCTGCGCGGGAACCTGGAACTGGGCTGGGCCGGACGACCCAGCCTGCGGGGGGAGGTGCAGTCCGAACGCCTCGACCTCGACGTGTTGACGGCACGCGCCGCGGCCGGGGCGGGGGCCCCTGCGGCCCAGGCAGCGCCGACGCCTTCGCCCGCGCCTGGGGGTCCGGCCCGGCTGATCCCGGAGGTGCCCGTGGATGTCTCGGCACTGCGGCTCTTCGATTCCGACCTGCGCTTCCGCATCGGCGCGCTGCGCTGGAGCGGGACGGATTACCGCGACGTGTCCGGGCGCCTCGTCAACGAAGGCGGTCGGGCGCGCCTCGATCCGTTCCAGGCGACGGTGCCCGGCGGCCGGATCAACCTGCGCCTCGCGGCGGATGCGATGGCCGACCCGCCGGCCTTGCAGGTGGCGGGGAGCGGGCAGGGGCTTGACCTCGGCGCGCTGACAAGAGGCGGGCCGGTGCAGGGGCGTGGCGACCTGGACATGGATCTGCGCGGGCAGGGACGCACCACCCGGGCCCTGGCGGCGACCGCCACGGGGCATCTTGGCCTCGCCGTGACGGAAGGGCGGTTGACCGGCGGATGGGCCAACGCGGTCGGCCAGATCGTGCCGGGGGCCGGCGGCGCCGTGCCGCTTTCCTGCGGCGCCTTCCGCTGGCGGCTGGACCGCGGCGTGGCGCGGACGGAGGTGCTGTATCTCGAAGGCGCGCCCGGCCGCGCCGCCGGGGAGGGGACAGTCAATCTGCGCGACGAGACGCTGAATGGCCGGATCACCGTGGATCTCCGCGTCGCCGGGGTGCGGGTGCGCGCCCCCATCCCGGTGACCGGCACGCTGCTGGACCCGAAGCTGGAAGCGCGCGGCCTCGTGGAGGGGGCATTGGCCGGCGATCTGGGCAATCAGCTGGAGCGGCTGGTGCCTGGGATCGGCGGCGTGCTGCCCAACCAGGCGGGGCCGTCCCTGCCGGATTGCGGCGCGGCGCTTCGCGTGGCGCGGGGCGGACGGGAGGGACCCGTGCCCGCCCCTGCGGCACGGCCGGCCGACCCGGCGCGCAACCCAGCCCCCGTGATCGAGAACCTCTTGCGCGGACTGCTGCGATGAAGCGCTTCTGGGACGAGGCCGGCGTGGTGCCGGAGGATGGCCGCTTCGCGGTGCGGCTGGACGGGCGCCCGGTGCGCCTGCCGGGCGGCGGCACGCTTTCCGTCGAGCAGGCGCCGCTCGCCGATGCGCTGGCGGCGGAATGGCAGGCCGCGGGCGGCACGAAGGGCGGCGAGATGCGCTGGGACGACGTGCCGCTCACCCGCCTCGTTGGCACGGCGGCGGAGCGGATCGCCCCCGACCCGGCCCCCACCGTCGCCGCCATTGCCCGCTATGGCGAGACCGACCTGCTCTGCTACCGCGCCGATGACCCGGCGCTGGCGGCGCGGCAGGCCAAGGCATGGCAGCCCTGGCTCGACTGGTCGCGCGATGCGCTGGGCGCGGAGTTGGCGGTGACGGAGGGCATCATGCCGCTGCGCCAGCCCTCGGCAGCGCTGCGGGCGCTGGAGGGGGCGGTGGCGGCGCACCCGCCCGTGGCCCTCGCGGCGTTGGGCGTGCTGGTGCCCGCGCTCGGCTCGCTGGTGCTGGGGCTCGCAGTCACGCAGGGCGGCCTCGCGCCGGAAGAAGCGCATCGCCTCGCCATCCTGGACGAGCTGTTCCAGGAGGAGCGATGGGGCCTGGACTGGGAAGCGGAGGAGCGGCGGACCCGCGTGGCGGGGGAGATCGCCATGGCGGCGCGCCTCGCGGCGCTGGCGCGCTGATGGCGACGCTGGTCCGCATCGCCGGGCGCGTGCAGGGCGTGGGCTACCGGGACTGGCTGGTCGCGGAGGCGCGGGCGCATGGCCTGGCGGGATGGGTGCGGAACCGGCGCGACGGGTCAGTGGAGGCGCTGCTGGCGGGTGACCGGCCCTCCGTGCAGGAAGTTCTCCTCGCCTGCCGGCGCGGCCCGCCCGCGGCGCGCGTCGATTCGCTGGAGGAAAGCCTGGCGGAAGATCCGAGCGAGCCGGGATTTCATCGCCTCCCCACCGCCTGATCTTGCAATCGCCGCTGCAATGCAGCATGTTGGGAATGTCGCGCGGGCCTCCTGGCCCGCCCGGAACCGGCCGCGTTAGCCGGCCTGGCGAAAGCCCAGGCCCGTCCTGCCGGTTCCATGAGGCTTTCAAGCCCGGAACGGCCCAGAACGCGGGGCTTTCCCCACGATACGACGACACGCGGCGCGCTCGCGCCGCAGGATGAATCATGACCCGTTTTGACGAACTCGGCCTCGACCCCCTGCTGCTGCAGGCGCTGTCGGAGGCTGGGCACGAGACTCCCACCCCCATCCAGGCGCAGGCCATCCCGGCCGGCCTCGCGGGCCGCGACGTGCTGGGCATCGCCCAGACCGGCACCGGCAAGACCGCGGCCTTCGCCCTGCCCATCCTTCATCGCCTGAAGCAGGGCGGTGGGCGCCCGCCGCGCGGCGGCTGCCGCGTGCTGGTGCTGAGCCCGACGCGCGAGCTGGCCTCGCAGATCGCGGACAGCTTCAAGAAGTACGGCAAGCATCTCGGCTTCTCGACCGAGGTGGTGTTCGGCGGCGTCGGCCACGTGCCGCAGCAGCGCGCCCTGGCGCGCGGCGTGGACGTGCTGGTGGCGACGCCGGGCCGCCTGCTCGACCACATGGGCACGCGCCATGCCCGCCTCGACCATGTCGAGGTGCTGGTGCTGGATGAGGCGGACCAGATGCTCGACAAGGGCTTCCTGCCGCCGATCCGCAAGATCGTGGCCGCGGTGCCGCAGCGCCAGCAGACGCTGTTCTTCTCGGCCACCATGCCGTCCGACATCGCCTACTTGGCCCGCGACATGCTGCGCGAACCGGTGCGCGTGGAGGTGACGCCCGTCGCCACCACGGCGGAGCGCGTGAACCAGCGCGCCATCCTGCTGGAGCCGGGCGCGAAGCGCGCGACGCTCGCCAAGCTGCTGCGCGGCGAGGGCGTGGGCCGCACGCTGATCTTCTCCCGCACCAAGCACGGCGCGGACAAGATCGTGAAGGCGCTGGAGCAGGACGGGCTCGCGGCCAATGCCATCCACGGCAACAAGGGCCAGAGCCAGCGCGAGCGGGCGTTGGCCGAGTTCAAGTCGGGCCGGGCGCCGATCCTGGTGGCGACCGACATCGCGGCGCGCGGCATCGACGTTCGCGAGGTGACGCACGTCATCCAGCACGACCTGCCGGAAGTGCCGGAAACATACGTCCACCGCATCGGCCGCACGGCGCGCGCCGGGGCGGAGGGCGAGGCGGTGGCCCTGGTGGCGCCGGACGAGCTGGGCCTGCTGCGAGCGGTGGAGCGCCTGACGCGCCAGTCCGTGCCGATGGAGGACCACCGCGCCGACAAGTCTGGCCGCCTGGACGATCGCGCCACCCCAGTGCGCCCGCAGCGCGGGCCGCGCCCGGGTCGCGATCAGCAGCCCTCGCGCAAGCCGCAGGGGGCGCAGGCGCGTCACCAGCCCGCCGCGAAGGGCGGGCCGGCGAAGCCGCAGGGGCAGCAGCAGCGCCGCCCCGACGCGCCGCGCGGCGGCGAAGCCCCGCGCCGCCGCTCGGGCGACGACGCGGGCCGCGTCTTCATGGCGCGCGGCCGCTGAGCGAACCGGCCGGGGGGGGGGGGGGGGCACCACCCCCCCCCCCCCCCCCCCCCCGGCGGAGGCACCCACCCCCCCCAGCGGGGGGGGGCGGGGGGGCCCCGGGCGGCAGCGGGGCTGCCAGCGACGGCCGGATCTGCGGCATCACCACGGGGGGGCCGGGGGGCAACGGTGGGGCTGGGGGCTCCGCTTCCGTCCAATGGACCGGCGGCACCATCCAGAGATTTGGCACC
>NZ_JAPFQI010000001.1:153509-1106661 GCF_026183895.1 Sabulicella glaciei
GGGCCGGCTTCTACGGGGGGCGGGCCGGGTCCCCCCCCGGGGGGGGTTTGTCCCCCCCAACCCCCCCCGGCCACTCCGCCATCAGGGCGGAATCCAGCTCCTCCATCGTGGCGGTGATGCCGAGATGAGCGAGGCTGGTCACCCCAAATTCGGGGATGCCACAGGGCACGATGCCCGCGAAATGCGACAGTTCCGGCTCGACGTTCAGCGCGATGCCGTGCCACGACACCCAGCGCGACACGCGCACGCCGATAGCGCCGATCTTCGCCTCGCCCACCGGCGTGTCGGCGACCCAGATGCCGACGCGGCCCGCGCGCCGCTCCCCCTTCACGTTGAAGCGCCACAGCGCCCGGATCATCCATTCCTCCAGCGCGTGGACGTAGCAGCGCACGTCACGCGGCGGCATGCCGCCATGGGGGCGGGACAGGTCCAGCATGACATAGGCGGTGCGCTGGCCGGGGCCATGATAGGTCCACTGCCCGCCGCGCCCCGCCTCGTAATGCGGGAAGCGCCGCTCCAGCAACTCCTCCGGCTTGGCGGAGGTGCCGGCGGTGTAGCTGGGCGGATGTTCCACCATCCAGACCCGTTCGGCCGCGCCCTCGTCGCGGATCGCCGCGACATGGACCCTCATCTGGGCCAGGGCGTCGGGATAGGGGGTGAGACCTGGGGAAATCACCCATTCGGGGCCGGTTGAACCCATGGCTTTCCTGCGCTAAAGCCACCCCGCGTCGCGGTCGTGGCGGAATGGTAGACGCGCTAGCTTGAGGTGCTAGTGGGGGCAACCCCGTGGAAGTTCGAATCTTCTCGACCGCACCATCCGGCGCCGCCCGGACCAGATGAAGGCCGAAGCGCGGCGCTTCCGCCCACCGGGAATCCCTTCGCGCATGACGCGTTTCCTCGCCGGGCTCGCGCTTACGCCGCGTAGCCCGCTTTTCTGCTGGGGCGTCGCCATCCTGGCGTTCCTGGTGGCCTTCGGGATGCGCCTCGCCCTGGAGCCCTTGCTGCCCACCGGCTTCCCGTTCCTCACCTTCTTTCCGGCGGTGATCATCGTCGCCTTCCTGTGCGGCGCCCTGGCGGGGGCGACGGTGGCGGTCGCGTCGCTTTTCGCATCCCACTACTTCTTCCTCGCGCCCACCGGCTCGCTTGAGCTGACCCCGAGCCGGGCGCTGGCCCTCGGCTTCTTCGCGTTGATCGCGGCGGTGGACATCGCGCTGATCCGCGCCATGACGCATTCGCTCCATCGGGTGCGGGAGGAACGGGAGCGCAACCGCCGCCTCGCTGAGTCACGCGAGACGCTGTATCGCGAGCTGCAGCACCGCATCTCCAACAACTTGCAGATGGTCTCCTCCTTGATCGCTGTCGAAAGCCGGGCGGTGACGGATGAGCGCGCGCGCCACGTGCTGCAGGACGCGCAGCGGCGCCCCGGCCTGATCTCGCGTCTCCATCGCCAGCTTCACGACCCGGAGGCGACGGAGATCCGCATGGACGAGTTCCTGCCGGAGCTTTGCGAGGACACGCTCGCCACTGCGGGGGCCTGCGACCGCGTGCGCTATGTCCTGCGCGCCGCGCCCATCGCCCTGTCCCCGGCGCGTGCCATCCCGGTCGGCCTCATCGCCGCCGAGCTCGTGGCCAATGCGCTGGAGCACGGCCTGCCCGGCGGGCGCGCGGGGAGCCTCACGGTCACCCTCGCGGATGAGGGGGATGGGGTCGCGTCGCTTTCCGTCGAGGATGACGGGGAGGGGCTGCCGGACGGCTTCGATTTGGGCGCCTCCAACAGCCTCGGCCTGCAGATCGTGCGGCAGCTTGCCGAGCAGTTGGGCGGGGAGTTCCGACTTGCTGGCACGCGTGGCGCCGCGGCGCGGATGCGCTTCCCCATCCGGGAGGGGTGACGCCGCGGTTTTGCCGCTGCGCCAAGGCGGCTATGGTCGTTCCCGACCAGGGGACACCGATGGACGAAGACCTCCGCCGTGCCGCGCTCGACTATCACCGCCTTCCGCGGCCCGGGAAGCTCACGGTCGAGCCGACCAAGCGCATGGCCTCCCAGCGCGACCTGTCGCTGGCTTATTCGCCTGGCGTCGCCGCCGCCTGCGAGGAGATCGCGCGCGACCCTCAGACCGCCTGGGACTACACGACGCGCGGCAACATGGTGGCGGTGATCACCAACGGCACCGCCGTGCTGGGGCTAGGCAATATCGGCCCGCTCGCCTCCAAGCCGGTCATGGAAGGCAAGGCGGTGCTGTTCAAAAAGTTCGCGGGCATCGATTCCGTGGACATCGAGGTGGACGCGATCGACCCCGACCGCTTCGTGGAGGTGGTGGCGGCGCTGGAACCCTCCTTCGGCGCCATCAACCTGGAGGACATCCGCGCGCCGGAATGCTTCGAGATCGAGCGCCGCCTGCGCGAGCGGATGAAGATCCCCGTCTTCCACGACGACCAGCACGGGACCGCCATCATCGTCGCCGCCGCAATCCGCAACGGCCTCCTCGTCCAGGGCAAGCGGCTGGACGAGGTGAGGCTGGTGAACACGGGCGGCGGCGCGGCCGCCCTCGCCTGCCTGGACCTGCTGGTGGCCATGGGGCTGCGGCGGGAGAACGTGACGGTCTGCGACATCGAGGGCGTGGTCTGGGAGGGACGCCCGGGCACCGACCCCTACAAGGCGCGCTACGCGCAGCCCACGGAGGCACGACGCCTGGAGGAGGTGCTGGACGGCGCCGACATCTTCCTCGGCCTTTCGGCGCCGCGCGTGCTGAAGGCGGAATGGCTGAGCCGCCTGGCGCCGCGCCCCCTGGTCCTGGCCCTGGCGAACCCGGAGCCGGAGATCCTGCCGGAGGCGGTGCGCGCGGCGCGGCCCGACGCCATCGTCGCGACGGGGCGAACGGACTATCCGAACCAGGTCAACAACGTCCTCTGCTTCCCCTTCATCTTCCGCGGCGCGCTCGATGCCGGCGCGACCACGATCAACGAGGTGATGAAGGTCGCCGCCGTCGAGGCCATCGCGGCGCTGGCGCGGGTGGAGGCGAGCGAGGTGGTGGCCGCCGCCTATGGCGGCACGCCGCCGCTCTTCGGGTCGGAATACATCATCCCCAAGCCCTTCGACCCGCGCCTGATCCTGGAAGTAGCGCCGGCGGTAGCGAAGGCTGCGATGGAAAGCGGCGTCGCGACGCGCCCCATCGCCGATCTCGAGGCCTATCGGCGCGAGCTTGGGCGCTTCGTGTTCCGCTCGGGCAATCTGATGCGGCCGGTGCAGGAACTGGCGCGGTCCCGCCCCGTGCGCATCGTCTTCGGCGAGGGCGAGGACGAGCGCACGCTCCGCGCCGTGCAGACCGTGCTGGACGAGGGCACGGCTGAGCCCATTCTGGTGGGGCGGCGCGAGGTGGTGGAGGCGCGCATCCGGTCGCTGGGCCTGCGCATGGAAATCGGCGGCTCCGTCCAGGTCGTCCATCCGCTGGAAGATCCGGAACTCTTCGCGCCGCTGGTGCGGCTCTACCAGGGCAAGGTGGGCCGGCGCGGCATCACCCCCGACGCGGCGGCGCGGCGCGTCGAAAGCCGCAACACCATCGCAGCCTCCCTGCTGCTGGAATCCGGGGAGGCCGAGGCCGCCATCGTCGGCGGGACGGGCGACTGGATGCGCCACTGGGAACACGTGCTGGCGTGCATCGGCAAGCACCCAGACGCAGGGCGCGCCTATGCCATGTCCGCCCTGATCCTTCCGGCGGGCACGCTGTTCTTCGTGGACACGCACTTGCTCCTTGACCCCACGGCCGAGCAGCTCTGCGAGATGGTGCAGCTGGCGGCGGAGGAGGTGCGCGGCTTCGGCATCCCGCCCAAGGTGGCGCTGCTGTCGCATTCCTCCTTCGGCGCATCCGGCGCGGAGTCGGCGCGCAAGATGCGCGCGGCGTTGCACCTGATCCGCGAGCGGGCGCCCGATCTCGAGGTGGATGGCGAGATGCACGCGGACGCGGCGCTGGTGCCGGCGATCCGTGCCCGCGCCGTGCCCGACCCGACGCTGGAGGGCCCAGCCAACCTGCTGATCTTTCCGGGAATCGATTCCGCCAATATCGCCTTCAACCTCGCCAAGGCGGTGAGCGAAGGGTTGCAGCTGGGGCCCATGCTGCTCGGCATGAACAAGCCGGTGCACATCATGGTGCCCAGCGTGACGGCGCGCGGCATCGCGAACCTCGCCGCAGTGGCGGCGGCACAGGTGAACCGGGGCTGAGGCGGCGCGCCCTGGTTTCCCGCCGGGGCAGCCCCACATTTCCCCTCATGGCGCAGCTTCCCGCCCCCAAATCCGGCGGCGCCGTGGCAGAGTTCCTGCGGCGCCTCGATACGCTTCCAGCGGTCCGTCCCACAGGGCGCGGGCGGCTGCTCTTTGCCGTGGACGCGACCGCCAGCCGGCAACCCAGCTGGGACCGAGCCTGCCACGTCCAGGCCGAGATGTTCGTCGCCGCCGAGGGGCTGGGCGGGCTGGCCGTCCAGCTTTGCTACTGGCGCGGCCATCGCGAATTCGCCGCAACGCCCTTCCTGACGGATGCTTCCGAACTGGCGCGGCGCATGTCCGGCGTTTCGGTGTTGGCCGGTCAGACTCAGATCCATCGTTGTTTGGAACACGCGCTGCGCGAAACGACCGCGGAGCGTGTCCACGCCCTGGTGCTGGTGGGCGATGCGCTGGAGGAGGCGATCGACCCGATCGGCCACCTCGCGGCGCAGCTTGGGCTGCGCGGCACGCCGGTCTTCTGCTTCCAGGAAGGCGGCGACCAGCAGGTGGAATGGGCTTTCCGGCAGATCGCCAAGCTTTCCGGCGGCGCCTGGGCACCCTTCGACTCCGCGAGCCCGGATGCCCTGCGCGACCTGCTGCGCGCCGTGGCGGTCTTCGCGGCGGGTGGGCGATCGGCCCTGGCGAAGCTGCCGGGCCGCGCTGCCTCGGGCATCGCGGGGCAGCTTCCCGCGCCGCGGCGGGGCTAGAGGATGGCCTATCTCGCCCTTGGGGGGCTGGCGCTGGTCCTGACCCTGGCCCTGCTTCACGGCTTCGCCAACGCGAAGCCGGGGCAGGTGAGGGTGGCGCTGACTTGGTCCCTCGGGATTGCCGGGGCTGGGCTGCTCGCGCTGATGCTGATGAGCGGGCGCGGGGCCGGAGCCTTCTGGGCGCTGTTCCTGTTCGGCCCGGCCATTGCCCAGGCGGTGCGCGGCTGGTGGACGCGGCGCCGCTTCCGCCGCCCCACCCCGGGCGGCGAGGCCAGCGGCGTCGAGACCGACACGCTGGAGATGCGCCTCGACATGGAGACCGGAGCCCTGTCCGGCCGGGTGCGCCAAGGCCCCTTCGGTGGGCGCGAACTTGGCGGCCTGTCCCTGCCTGAGTTGCTGATGCTGCTGGAGCATTGCGCCGCCGTGGACGGGGAAAGCGTCGGCCTGCTGGAAGCGTGGCTCGACCGCGCCCATCCGGGCTGGCGCGAGGAAACCCACCACGAGGAACCGCCGCGTTCCGCCTCCGGCCGGATGGGGCGGGAGGAGGCACTTACGATCCTCGGGCTTCCGGAGGGTGCGACCGAGGCGGAGATCCGCGCCGCGCATCGTCGCCTGATGCAGTCCGCCCACCCGGATCGCGGCGGCAGCGACTGGCTCGCGGCCCAGGTGAACGAGGCGCGGAACGTGCTGCTGGGCGGGTAGGGAAACTACCCCCGCCCCGACCCGTTTCCCCTGCATGCAGATCCAGATCAACACCGATGATGGCGTTCGCGGCAGCGAGGACTTCACCCAGCGCCTGGCGGAAGAGATCCAGCGTGCGCTGGGCCGCTTCTCCGACCAGATCACGCGCATCGAGGTGCATCTGGGCGACGCCAACTCCCCCAAGAAGGGCGGCGATAACGACATGCGCTGCGCGATGGAGGCGCGGCCCACGGGGCAGAAGCCCGTGGCAGTGACGCATCACGCCGCGACGCCGCACGAGGCCGCGCAGGGAGCCACGCGGAAGCTGCGCGCCCTCCTCGACACGCAACTCGGGAAACGGACCGAGGTGAAGGGCGCCCCCACCATCCGTGACGGGGCGCTGGACCTCTGACCTAGGCCATGGCGCCGCGCGCGGCGACCGGCCAGAGCGATTCCACGCGGCCCTTCCGCACGCCGACATACCAGTCGAAGCGATCCACCGTCGGGTCGCAATGACCGGGGACGAGGCGGAGCTTCTCCCCCAGGCGCGGGCGCAGGGACGGGTCCTCGACCGTCAGCTTGCCGTGCTCGTCGCTCGCCCCGGCGTAGGAGACGCCCGGGCGGTCCCAGACCAGCGGGAGGCCGCTATCGGTCGGGATGGCCTTGTGACCCGCATCCACCACGGCGATGTGCGGCTGCGCCGCGCTCATGACGGTTGCCAGGACAAAGAGGGCGTGGCGGAAGGGCGGTGCCTCCTCGTTGCGGGCATAGTCCGCATCCATGAAGGCGTAGGAGCCGGCCTGGATCTCCGTGTAGACGCCGCTCGCCGCCTCGTGGCGGAAGGTGCCGGTGCCGGCGCCACCCACCACCGGACAGTCGAGGCCGCGCTGCCGAAGCTGCTCCACCGTCCGCCGCGCCGCGTCGGCGGCCTGCGCGATGGTCTCCGTGCGCCGCTCCGGCGCGCGGATGTGCTGCGCCGAGCCGTGATAGGCCTGAAGCCCGCCGAAGGTGAGGTGGCGCGACGCGGCGATGCGCTCCGCCAGTTCCACCGCGGGCGGACCGGGTTCGACGCCGCAGCGGGCCGCGCCGACATCGATCTCGACCAGCACGGGAATCCGCACCCCCGCCGCCTCGGCTGCCGCCTCGATCGCGGCGACCTGCGCCGCGTCATCCGTGCAAACCGAAACGCGGCTGATCCGCGCCAGGGCCATGAGCCGCGCCAGCTTGCGCGCGCCCCAAACCTGATTGGTCACCATCACGTCCGGGATGCCGCCCCAGGCCAGCACCTCCGCCTCAGCGACCTTCTGCACGCATTGGCCGATCGCGCCACGCTCCATCTGCAGCCGCGCAATGACCGGCGACTTATGGGTCTTGGCGTGGGCGCGCAGCTTCACCGGATGCTCGGCCAGCAGCGCCGCCATGGCGTCGAGATTCCCCTCGAAGGCGTCGAGGTCGAGCAGGAGGGCAGGGGTGTCCACCTCCTCCTCGCGCATTCCGGGTTCGGCGGGCGGCGGCTGCATCATGGTCGGTCCTCACGTTCCGACGCATGATGCGGGCATGATCCCCAGCGATCCAGAGGTGGTGGTGATCGGCGCGGGCTGCGCCGGCATCGCGGCGGCCCGCGCCCTGCGCGCGGCCGGGCGAAGCTGCGTCGTGCTGGAGGGCAGCGGGCGCGTCGGCGGGCGGGCCTGGACCGAATCTGCCTCGCTGGGCGCGCCCTTCGACCACGGCGCGACCTGGCTGCACCAGGCGGACGAGAATCTGCTTACCCCGCATGCCGGCCCCGCCTGTGACCACGATGCGCTGCGCGAGCGCCACCTTTGGCTCGGCACGCGCTTCGCGACACCCGAGGAGCTGGACGATCACGCAAGGGCCGCCGATGCCTTCGACGCGGCGGTGGATGCCCCGCGCGAAGGACCCGACGTGTCGGTCGCGGCGGTCGCGCCGCGCGGCAGTCGTTGGAGCGCCAGCATCGCCCATTGGCTTGGCAACCAGATCAACGCGGCGCCGCTGGAGGAGATCTCGCTGGAGGATTTCCTCAAGACCGATCTGGGCGGTCCCAACCTGCTGCCGGAGCAGGGGGTGGGCGCGATCGTCGCGCGGCTGGCGGAGGGGCTTCCCATCCGTCTCGGCGCGCGGGTGGATAGGCTGCGCTGGGACGGGGTTGAGGTCGTGGCCGAAGGCGTCTTCGGTGCGGTGCGGGCGCGCTCGGCCATCGTTTCCGTTTCTACCGGGGTGCTGGCCTCCGGCGGCATCCGCTTCACGCCGGACCTCCCGCCCGAGGTGATGGAGGCGGTGCACGGCCTGCCCATGGGGCTACTCACCAAGCTCGGATTCCGCCTGCCGGAGCCGGAGCGCTTCCCCGTCGCGCCCTTCCACTCGGTCCGGCAGGTGCCCAGCGCCGCCGCGCCGCATCCCTTCGGCTGGATCGTCCGTCCCTTCGGGCGCGACCATCTCTTCGGCTTCGTGGGCGGCGAGCGCGCCTGGGACTTGTCGCGCGAAGGCCCGGCGGCGTTGGAGGACGCGGCGCGGCGCGACTTGCGCGACATCTTCGGCGACGCGCCGCTCGGTCCCGCCGTGCTGACGCGATGGGGTGCCGACCCGCTTTTCCTGGGCGCCTATACCCACGCGCGTCCGGGCCACCATGCGAGCCGCGCCGTGCTCGCGCGGCCCCTGGGCGGCGGGCGCCTCGTCCTCGCCGGGGAGGCGACGCATTCGCGCTTCGCCGGCACGGTGGCCGGGGCGTGGCTTTCGGGCGAGGCGGCGTCGCGCCTCGCCCGGTAGGGATCAGCCCATCTGAAGCTGAAGGTCGCGCACCAGCGGTCGCACATGCGCCACCTGGGCGTGGACGGTGGCCCCGAACTCCGCCGGTGAGTTGCCGCCGGGCTCCGCGCCAAGTTCCTCGATGCGGGCGGCGATGGGGGCGTGGCGCGCCGCCGCCGCGATCTCGGAATGCAGCCGCGTCAGGATGGGCTCCGGCGTGCGGGCGGGGGCGAAGAACCCGTTCCAGCCGAGAAGCTCGGCATTGGGGAAGCCCTGCTCCCGCACCGTGGGCACGTCCGGCACGGCGCGGGCGCGCGTGGCCGACAGCGTGGCGACGGGCTTCAGCGCTCCGCCGCGAATGTGCTGGAGCGACGAGGAAAGCTGGTCGCCGCCGAAATGGATGCGTCCCGCCAGCATCTCCTGCACCAGCGGCGCGGCGCCGCGGAAGGGCACGTGCTCCATCGGGAAGCTCCCGTCGCGCTTCAGCACCTCGCCCACCAGGTTCATGGTCGAGCCGGGGCCGGTGGAGCCATAGAAAGGCGCGGTGGACTGGCGCTTCGCCCACTCGGCCATCTCGTGCAGGTTGTTGGCGGGCACATCCTTGGCCACCAGCAGCATCATCGGAACGTTGGCGCCGAGGGTGATCGGGGCGAAGTCGCGCTCCATGGAGTGGGGCGCGCGGCCCATGTGCTCCAGCGCCGCCGTCGTGGTGCTGAAGGTGAGGTTGTGGAACAGCAGCGTCTGCCCATCGGGCGGCGCCTTCGCCACCACGTCCGCGCCGATGGAGCCGCCGGCGCCGCCGCGATTCTCCACGACGACGGAGGTGCCGAGCGTTTCCGTCAGGCGCTGCGCGTAGAGCCGGGCGAGGATGTCAGTGGTGCCGCCGGCCGGAAAGGGCACGACGACGCGGATGGGACCGTTCGGGGTCCAGTTCTGCGCGCGGGCGAGGGCGGGCAGGAACAGCGGAGCGGCCAGGAGCGCGCGGCGGGTGGTCATGGACTTCCTCCTTCGCGCGGCCCTCTTTTGGCGGGGCCGCGCGAAGGAAGTTTGGAAACGCCGGAGCGCCGGGGTCAATGCCCCGCGTTGTTGCCTGAGAAATCCGGCGCGGCGAGGCCGGAGGCTTCCAACTGCCGGACCAGCTGCGCCTTTAGCCGCTCCAGCCCGTCCTCGCTCGACGCCTCGCAGCGAGCGACCAGCACGGCCTGGGTGTTTGAGGCGCGCAGGAGCCACCACCCATCGGGCGAATTCACCCGGACGCCGTCCACGGCCGAGACATCCGCCCCCTCAGCGGCGAGGCGCTGGCGCACCTCCTCCACCACGGAGAACTTGCGGCCCTCGTCGCAGTCGAAGCGAAGCTCCGGCGTGTTGATCACCTGCGGCATGGCGGCGCGCGTCTCGGAGAGCGAGCCGTCCATCCGCGCCACGATGCCCAGCAGGCGCACGGCGGAATAAAGCGCGTCGTCGAAGCCGTACCACTTGTCGGCGAAGAAGATGTGGCCCGACATCTCGCCGGCCAGGGGCGCGCCCGTCTCGGCCATCTTGGCCTTGATCAGCGAGTGGCCGGTCTTCCACATCAGCGGCTTGCCGCCGGCCTTCGCCACCTCGTCGAACAGGACCTGGCTGGCCTTCACGTCGGCGATGATCGTCTCGCCCGGACGATGGCGCAGGACGTCGCGTGCCAGCACGACCAGGAGCTGGTCGCCGAACAGGATGTTGCCCTCGTTGTCCACGACGCCGATGCGGTCGGCATCGCCATCGAGGGCGATGCCGAGATCGGCGCCCACCCGCGCCACCTCGGCGATGATCTGCTCGAGGTTCTTGGCCACGGTGGGGTCGGGGTGATGGGCGGGGAAAGTGCCGTCGATCGTGCCGTTGATGACGGTGTGCCGGCCCGGGATCTCCTGCACCAGCCGGTTCACGATCTCCGCGCCCGAGCCGTTGCCCGGGTCCCAGACCACGGTCAGGGCGCGGTCGCCGCCGTCGTAGTCCTTCATCATCCGGGCGACGTAGTCGGCCGCGAGGTCCACGCTGCGCTCGCTGCCCTTGGCTTCCGGCACCACGTCGCCGGCGGCGGCCATGCGGCCGAGCTCCTGGATATCCTTGCCGAAGAAGGGCTTGCGGCCGAGCATGGACTTGAAGCCGTTGTAGTCGGGCGGGTTGTGGCTGCCCGTGACCATGATGGCCCCGTCCGCCTCCAGAGCGTAGGCCGCATAGTAGAGCAGGGGTGTCGGCCCGGTGCCGACGCGCAGCACCTCCATCCCGCTTGCCATCAATCCCTCGACGAGACGCGGCTCCAGCTCCGGCGAGGACAGGCGACCGTCGCGGCCCACCGCGACACGGGAGCCACCGGCGCGGGACACGATGGTGCCGAAGACCCGCCCGATGGCGAAGGCATCATCGGCCGAAAGGGACTTCCCGACGATTCCGCGGATGTCGTACTCGCGCAGGGTCGTGGGATCGAAGCTGTGGGTAAAGCCGGCCATGGGGCGCCTCAGCGGTAGGAGGGGAGGAAGGCGCGGACCCCGTCCGCGAGGTCGGGGCGGCGCAGGGCAAAGGCGATCTGCGCCTCCAGGAAGCCCAGCTTGTCGCCGCAATCAAAGCGCCTTCCCTGGTAGCGCAGCCCGTGGAAGGGCTGGACGCCGATCAGCTTCGCCATGCCGTCGGTCAGCTGGACCTCGCCGCCCGCGCCCTTCTCCATCTTGGCGAGGTGGCCGATCACCTCGGGCATCAGCACGTAGCGGCCGATGACGGTGAGGTTGGAGGGAGCCTCATCCACCTTAGGCTTCTCGACGAGGCCCCTCACCTCGACGAGGCGGCCATCATCCTTGCCTGGCGCAAGGACGCCGTACTTGTTCACCCGCTCGCGGGGGACTTCCTCGACGGCGACGACGTTGCCTCCGGTCTCGCGATAGGCGTCGGCCAGCTGCTTCGTGCAGGATACGTCGCACATCATCAGGTCGTCGGGCAGCAGGATGGCGAAGGGCTCGTCGTTGATGAAGTGACGGGCGCTCCAGATCGCGTGGCCGAGGCCCATGGGCACCTGCTGCCGCGTCGTGACGACGGAGCCGGGGGGCAGGGCGGCGGCGCGAAGTTCGGCCAGTTCCTTGGCCTTGCCGCGTTCCTCCAGCGTGCGCTCGAGTTCGAAGGCGACATCGAACTGCTCGACGATGGCGGTCTTGCCGCGGCCGGTGACGAAGCAGAACTGCTCGATCCCCGCCTCGCGCGCCTCGTCCACCGCGTACTGGATGAGCGGCCGGTCCACGACCGGGAGGAGTTCCTTGGCCACGGTCTTGGTGGCGGGAAGGAACCGGGTGCCGAGGCCGGCCACCGGCATCACGGCCTTCCTGAGGGGCTTGGTCACGAGGCGTTCACTCCGCAAGGGCTGTCGAGCCGGGATGCCACGCCCGGCTTCCTTCGCCAAGCGGGGCTCCTGTCAGCCGCGGGTGGTGCGGGAGCCCGGGCGCGACGTGGCGGGGCGGGAACGCGTCGCTGGGGTCGCGGCGGGGCGGGTGGAAGCCGGCCGGGAAGCGGCCGGGCGTGCCGGGTTGGCCGGGCGGTGGATCACGCGGACCGGCCGCTGCGCCGTCGGCCGGGCCGCGGGGCGCGCCGTGGCGGCGCGGCTGCCCTGGGCGCGGCTGCTTTCGGCCCGGCTGGCCGCGGCGGCGGCGCGGCGGGAGGCCGGCGTGTTGGGCGTGGCGACGGGGGCCACCACGCGGATCGGCGTGGGCCGGGAAATGGGGGCCGAAGCCATGGCGGCGCCGCGGCGCACGCCCATGCGGTCGAAGCCGTCATCCAGCAGCTCGGCCATGTGGCGGTTGCGCTGGTACCAGGAATTGCCGCCGAACACCGCGCCGACCAGCCGCACCCCGTCGCGCTGGGCGGAGGTGACGATGTTAAAGCCGGAGGCGTTGATGAAACCCGTCTTGATGCCGTCGGCGCCCGGATAGTCGTGCAGCATGCCGTTGTGGTTGCGGATCATCTGCCGCCCATGGGCGAACTGCGTCACCGCGAAATAGGAGTAGCGGTCCGGAAAATCGGTGAAGAGGCGCCGGCCGAGCAGCGCCATGTCCCGGGCCGTCGTCACCTGCTCCGGGTCCGGCAGGCCGGAGGCGTTGCGGAAGGTGGTGCGCGTCATGCCGAGGGAGCGGGCGCGCATGGTCATCATGCGGCCGAAGGCCTCCTCGCTGCCCGCCAGGTGCTCGCCTACCGCCGATGCGACGTCGTTGGCCGACCGGGTGACGAGGGCCAGGATTGCCGTTTCGGCGCTGATCGTGCCGCCTGCAGGAACGCCGAGCTTGGACGGGGGGCGGGAGGCCGCGGTGCCGGAAAAGCGGATGGGCGTGGAAAGGTCCACGCGGCCGGCCTGCATCGCCTCGAACAGCATGTAGAGGGTCATCATCTTGGTGAGCGAGGCGGGATGCCGGAGGTCATCCGCGTTGGTGGCGGAGAGTACGTTGCCCGACCGGGCTTCGGTCACGATGGAGGCGTAGCGGGGACTTTCGAGAAGCTGCGCCTGGGCTGGGATGGCCGCGGTCACGGCAAAGGCAGCGCACAAGGCCAGACGCCGCGCGAGGACAGGCAGTCGCATCTCAGGAAATCCCCCCATTTGACGGATGCGCACCCCCCCAGGTGCGGAACCATCCTCGACAAGGGAACACCATGCCTTTCGGCCTGTCCAGCGGTTTCGGGCAAAATTGGCCGTTATCCGTAGGTTAACGGATTTTGTGCAGTGCACAAAAAATCCCTTGCATCCAGCTTCCGCCTCGCCTAGATAGGTTTTGCTGCATCGCAGCATATGCCGTCCGTGCCCTTTCGGGATCGGGACGGTCCGAACGAGCATGAGAAGGGTAGAGACCATGAAGTCCCAGGCAGACGTGAAGAAGGTGATGTCCGACGCCGCGCAGGTTGGCCAGACGGCCGTTGCCGAGACGACCGTGCAGGCGCGCGCCACCGTCGAGAAGGGCCTCGAGCAGGCCAACAAGACCGCCGCCGACATGCTGAAGGTCGCCGAGGAGGCCAACGAGTTCGGCCGCGGCAACCTGGAGGCCGTCACCAAGGCCAGCCAGCTTTACATGACCGGCATGCAGGACCTGTCCCGCCAGACCCTGGCGATGCTGCAGGCCCTGTCCGATCACACGCTGGAGGGGGTGAAGACCCTGTCCACCGCGAAGTCGCTGAAGGAAGCCGCCGAGTTCCAGGCCTCCTTCGCCAAGACGACCTTCGAGCGTGCGATGAACGACACGGTCAAGCTGCAGGAGGCCGCGTTCAAGCTGGCCGAGCAGAGCTTCGCCCCGATCACCGCCCGCATGACGCTGGCGATGGAGAAGGTGGGCAAGCCCCTCGCCGCCTGAAGTGCGCAAAGGGGGCCGGCTCGCCGGTCCCCTCCATCCGGGGCGCCCCACGGGGCGCCGGGAGGCCCGGCCGCGAAAGCGCGCCGGGCTTTGCTTTTGCTCATTCCGTGCCCCGATGATGGCACAGGCCTTTTACCGCGGCCCCGGGGACCGATATCCTGGGACGACGGGCACGGCCCATTCTGTTTGATCGAGCGGGAATCCATGGCGGAAGGCGATAAACGCGAGGGCGAGGGCGGGCCGGCGACGGGCGTGGTGGTCAAGCCACGGCCGAAGACCAAGAAGCCCGCCATGTACAAGGTGTTGATGCTGAACGACGACTACACGCCGATGGAGTTCGTCGTTCACGTGCTGGAGCGGTTCTTCCAGAAGAGCCGTGACGAGGCCACGCGCATCATGATGCATGTCCATCGGCGTGGGGTAGGGGTCTGCGGCATCTACACCTACGAGGTCGCGGAAACGAAGGTCACCCAGGTCATGGACCTTGCGCGGCAGAATCAACATCCTTTGCAATGCACCATCGAGAAGGAGTGACCTTCCTACGTGCAATGCGTTTTCAACATGTGTCGGAGGCTGTGAGGCCCAAGGGGGCGCCCCACATGTCCGTTAACCAATCCGCGTGCCATTCCCCGGCACCGGACCACTCCTAGGGGAGCGTTGATCCATGCTGTCCCGCAACCTTGAGCAGACGCTCCACCGTGCCCTCGGCCTCGCGAATGACCGCCGGCATGAGTACGCCACGCTTGAACATCTCCTCCTCGCCCTTGGCGACGACAGTGACGCGGCCACCGTGCTGCGTGCCTGCGGCGTGGACGTGGAGAAGCTGAAGCGCGACCTGACCGAGTTCCTCGACAAGGATCTTGCCGGGCTGGTGAGCGACCGCGGCGGCGATCCGAAGCCGACCGCCGGGTTCCAGCGCGTCGTCCAGCGCGCCGCCATTCACGTCCAGTCCTCCGGCCGCGACGAGGTGACGGGGGCGAATGTCCTCGTCGCGCTGTTCAGCGAGCGGGAGAGCCATGCGGTCTATTTCCTGCAGCTGCAGGACATGACGCGGCTCGACGCGGTGAACTTCATCTCCCACGGCATCGCGAAGGCGCCCGGCCGGTCGCAGCCGCGCCCCGTCCAGGGCTCCGGCCCCGGGCAGGAGGAGAACAACTCCAGCGGTCCCGAACGCGAGGAGAAGCCGCGCGGCGGGCGCAACCAGGACGCGTTGTCCACCTACTGCGTCAACCTCAACAAGAAGGCAGGGCAGGGCAAGATCGACCCGCTGATCGGCCGTGACACGGAGATCGAGCGGACGATCCAGATTCTGTGCCGCCGCACCAAGAACAACCCGCTCTATGTGGGCGACCCGGGCGTGGGCAAGACTGCCATCGCCGAGGGCCTCGCCAAGCGGATCGTCGAGGGCGACGTGCCCGAGGTGCTGGCCAAGTCCACCATCTTCTCGCTGGACATGGGCTCGCTCCTAGCCGGCACGCGCTACCGCGGTGATTTCGAGGAGCGGCTGAAGGCCGTCGTCTCCGAGCTGGAGGCGCAGCCGGGCGCGGTGCTGTTCATCGACGAGATCCACACGGTGATCGGCGCCGGCGCGACCAGCGGCGGCGCGATGGATGCGTCGAACCTGCTGAAGCCGGCGCTGGCCCAGGGCACGCTGCGCTGCATCGGCTCGACCACGTACAAGGAATACCGCAACCACTTCGAGAAGGACCGGGCGCTCGTCCGGCGCTTCCAGAAGATCGACGTGAACGAGCCGACGGTCGAGGACACGGTGAAGATCCTCACCGGCCTGAAGGTGAACTACGAGAAGCACCACAAGGTGCGGTACACGCCGGAGGCCATCAAGGCCGCGGTGGAGCTTTCGGCCCGCTACATCCATGACCGCAAGCTGCCGGACAAGGCGATCGACGTGATCGACGAGGTCGGTGCCTCGCGCATGCTGCAGCCCGAGGGCAAGCGCAAGAAGACCGTGACGCTGAAGGACGTGGAGGAGACGGTCGCGAAGATCGCCCGCATCCCACCCAAGTCCGTCAGCGCCGACGACAAGGAGACGCTCCGCAACTTGGAGCGCGACCTGAAGGCGATGGTCTTCGGCCAGAACAACGCGATCGAGGCGCTGTCCTCCGCGATCAAGCTGTCCCGCGCCGGGCTGCGCGACCCGGAGAAGCCGATCGGCAACTACCTGTTCAGCGGCCCCACCGGCGTCGGCAAGACCGAGGTCGCGAAGCAGCTGGCAAAGACGCTCGGCATCGAGATGCTGCGCTTCGATATGTCCGAGTACATGGAGCGGCACAGCGTTTCCCGCCTGATCGGCGCACCCCCGGGCTATGTGGGCTTCGACCAGGGCGGCCTGCTGACCGACGGCGTGGACCAGCACCCTCACTGCGTGCTGCTGCTGGATGAGATCGAGAAGGCCCACCAGGACCTCTACAACATCCTCCTGCAGGTGATGGACCACGGGAAGCTCACGGACCACAACGGCAAGACCGTGGATTTCCGCAACGTGATCCTGATCATGACCACGAATGCCGGCGCGTCGGACCTCGCCAAGCCCGCCATCGGCTTCGGACGCGAGGTGCGGACGGACGAGGACCAGGAGGCGGTGAAGCGCCTCTTCACGCCGGAGTTCCGCAACCGCCTCGACGCGGTCATTCCCTTCGGCGGGCTGACGCCGGAAATCGTGGCGCAGGTGGTCGAGAAGTTCGTGATGCAGCTGGAGGCCCAGCTGGCCGACCGCAACGTCACGATCGAGCTGTCCTCGGCCGCCAAGGAGTGGCTGGCCGAGAAGGGCTACGACCCGCTCTATGGCGCGCGGCCGCTGGCCCGCGTGATCCAGGAGCACATCAAGAAGCCGCTGGCCGAGGAGCTTCTGTTCGGCAAGCTGGTGAAGGGTGGCGGCGTGAAGGTCAACCTCGTGGACGGGGCGCTGACCTTCGACATCGCGGAAGCGCCCATGGCCGCCCTGCCGAAGCCCGAGGGCGATGGCGAGGCGGAGAAGGAGCCGGAATCGGTCCAGTAAGGACCGCATCCGGTGCGGTGAATGAGGGGCCCCGGCGAGAGGTCGCGCCGGGGCCCTTTTTCATGCGAGCGCGCGCAGGAAGCCCGTGACCTCCCCGAGCACGTCGCCCTGCGCGAGGCCGAGGCCGCGAAGCGGTGCAGCGAGAGCAGCGATGATCCCGACATGGCCCATGGCGGGGTATTCCCGGTGCCGGACGGGAACGCCGGCTGCGACGGCGCGCGCGGCGAGGATGCGCGAGTGATACGGGCCCACGGTCCGGTCATCGGCGCCGTGGAGCAGCAGCATGGGCGGCCCGCCGCGAAGGTCCACCAATTCGGGAACCGCCCTCACGCGCGGCGTGTCGGCGAAGATATCGGGCGGCGTTACCTCCTCGGCGCCGAAATCATAAGGCCCCGCCAAGCCGATGAAGCCCCGCACGCCGGCGTGTGCACCCCAGCGCGGATCGAGAGCAAGGCTCGCTGCGATGAAGGCGCCGGCCGAATGTCCCATCAGCACCAGCTTTCGGCGGGGATGCCGCGCCTCGAGGAAGCGCAGCGCAAGGGCCGCGTCCTCCACAAAGGCAGGAAAGCGGACTTCCGGGTAAAGCCGGTAATCAGGCACCGCGACGGCGACGCCCTGCTGGGCCAGGGGCCGCGCGACGAAGCCATAATCCGAGCGGCTGCCGCCGACCCAACCCCCGCCATAGAAGAAGACGAGCAGGGGCGCCTCTTCCCGCAGCGTCTGCGGCGTGTGGAAATCGAGGCGCTGGCGGGATAGGGGACCGTAGGCGATGTCCGCCTGGGTGGAGACGCCACCGGCCGGAGTGAGCAAGGTCGCGACACCCGCCGGCGAGCAGCCAGCCAGGGCGAGAAGAGGAAGGAAGCGTCGGGGCGGCATCGGGAATTGGAACGACGAAAGGCCACGAAGGATTGACCAACCGTCGCATCGCCTTTATTCGCGGCGGCACGGTCAGTCCCGTTCGTCTAGAGGCCTAGGACACCAGCCTTTCACGTTGGCGACACGGGTTCGAATCCCGTACGGGACGCCATTCAGCGGACTTCCCTCCACAACTCCCGGCACGCATCCATCCTGGTGCCACGGCGAAGCGGCGTTTCCCGGTCGCAAGACCGTGAAGTCACTTTTCCTTGGGGTGGGTGCCTCAACCGCCAGGGCGCAGGCCCAGGGCTTGCACCGTTGCGATCTCCTGCGCGTTCACCTGGCGCACATCATCCGCATAGGCCTCGCTGTCCAGATAGCGAACAGGCATGTCGAAGCGCGCCAGCACGGCGAGGTGTAGCGGATCGTGCACCGCGAGCTTGAAGGCGTCGTGCAGGATCTGGACGATCTCTGGTGGCGTGCCGCGCGGGGCCGCAAGCCCGTAGGCGCTCTCCGAGACAATGTCGTATCCCAGTTCGCGGAAGGTCGGAACCTCCGGAAAGCGCGTCGCACGCGCCGCCATCCACAGCGCCAGAGGCCGCACGCGCCCCTCGAGCGCCATGTCGGCCCATGCAGAGGTTTCGGCCGAGAAACTGATCTGACCGCCGAGAAGGGCTTGCAGGTTGGGCGCGGCGCCCCGGAAGGGAACCGCCGTCCACTCGATGCCAAGAAGCTGGGCGAGGCGTGTCATCGTCACGTCGGTCGTGTTGGCGCCGGGCGTGCCGTAGAACAGCGTCCCCGGATTGGCGCGCGCATGCGCCAGCAGTTCTTCCATGCTGCGCCAGGGCGCATCGGGCCGAACCACCACGCCGCCCATGTAGCCCACCATGCGCAGGATCCACGTGAAGTCGGCCAGCGGATCGTAGGGCGGCGTCATGTTCTGGGCGCGCATCATCGCCGGCACACGGAAGACGCCATTCGGCATCTGGCTGAGCGTGTACCCATCGGGCCGGGCCTCGCGCGCCAGGATCTGTGCGCCGAGCGTGCCCGATGCGCCCGGTTTGTTCTCGACGACGATGGCTTGGCCCAGATGGCGCGAGGCCACCTCGCAGACCGCGCGCATCTGCAGATCGGTGGCGCCGCCTGGCGTCCATGGCACGAAGACACGCAAGGCGCGGCTGGGGAAGCGGGGCTGCGCCAGCGCCAAGGACGGGGCGGCAAGCGCCGCCAACAAGGTCGCGCGGCGTGGGAAGGTCATCGCGGGTATCCTCGGGTTTCCCCAAGCCTGCCGATTCTGGCGCGGGCCGTGCAACACGGTGCTGTGCAGGTGCGAAAGCAGCCGGCCGAATGGCGTCGGTTTCGCTCGACCCCAAAGGTGTCCTGCTCGGCCTCAGACCGCCATCCAGGCGGACCCCGCCTGCGCTGACGCCACCGCGGCAGCAACGAAGCGCATCCCGCGGAGCCCGTCTTCGACGCGCGGCGTCATGAAGGATGCGGAAACGGGCGCGTGCCCTTCATCGTGGGCAAGGATCTGATCGGCCCCGTCGCGATAGATCTGGGCAAAGGCCTCGAGGTACCCCTCCGGATGCCCGGCCGGGAGGCGGGAGGCATGAACGGCCGCCGGGTGAAGCGCTGTCATGCCCCGTCCCAGGATGCGCGGCGCCTCCCCCCCGAGGGGCGCGTGCAAGAGTTGGTTCGGATGTTCCTGGCTCCAGTCGAGCGAAGCGCGCTCGCCATGGATGCGCAAGCGAAGCGCGTTCGCGTTGCCCGGCGCCACCTGCGAGGTCCAGAGCATCCCACGCGCCCCGCCGGAGAAACGGAGCAGGAGATGGGCATTGTCATCGAGCCGGCGCCCGGCGACGAAGGTTTGAAGATCCGCCAGGACGCTCTCGACTTGAAGCCCCGTCACAAACTCCGCGAGGTGGAAGGCATGGGTGCCGAGGTCGCCGAGCGAGCCGCCGAGCCCCGCCTGCGCAGGGTCCACCCGCCAAGCAGCCTGCTTCTGCCCCTCATCCTCCAGTGGCGTCGCCAGCCAATCCTGCGGATACTCCACCTGCACCACGCGGACCGCGCCGATCTCCCCGGCCTTCACCATGGCACGCGCCTGCCGCACCAGCGGATAGCCCGAGTAGTTGTGCGTCAGCACGAAAACACGTCCGGTGCGCCGTACGGCAGCGACCAGGTCCTCGGCCTCCTCCACGGTGAGGGCGAGGGGCTTGTCGCAGATGACGTGCAGCCCCGCCTCGAGCGCCGCCTTGGCGGGCGCGTGATGCGCGTGGTTGGGCGTGACGATGACGACGCACTCGGCGCCGTCGGGACGGCCGCGCTCCCCAGCAATCATTGCCGCGAAATCGGGATAGGGGCGGATGCCAAGCTCAGCCGCACTTTCCATCGCACGCGCCGGGTCGCTCGACAGCGCGCCCGCGACCAGCTCGAAGCGCCCATCGAGCCGCGCGGCCATGCGGTGCACCGCGCCGATGAAGGCGCCGTGGCCGCCCCCGACCATGGCGTAGCGGATGCGGCGCATCAGCCCAGTCCCAGCATGCGACGGTTCGCGGCCTCGTCGGCGCCGCTCGCGGCAAAATCGTCGAAGGCCTTGTCGGTGACGCGGATGATGTGGCGCCGGATGAACTCCGCGCCCTCACGCGCGCCATCCTCCGGATGCTTCAGGCAGCACTCCCACTCGAGGACGGCCCAGCCCGCGAAGCCGTATTGCGTCAGCTTGGAGAAGACGGCGGGGAAATCCACCTGCCCGTCGCCCAGGGAGCGGAAGCGGCCCGCGCGGTCGGTCCAGGGCTGGTAGCCGCCATAGACGCCGACGCGCCCGGTGGGCCGGAATTCCGCATCCTTCGCGTGGAAGGCGCGGATGCGCGAATGATAGATGTCGAGAAAAGCCAGATGGTCGAGCGCCTGCAGTACGAAATGGCTCGGGTCGTAGAGGATGCAGGCGCGCGGATGCTGTCCCACCGCGTCGAGGAACATCTCGTAGCTGGCGCCGTCATGCAGGTCCTCGCCCGGATGGATCTCGTAGCAAAGATCCACCCCTGCCTCGTCGAAGGCATCGAGGATGGGCCGCCAGCGCCGGGCGAGTTCCGCGAAGGCGGTCTCCACCAGACCCGCCGGGCGTTGCGGCCAGGGATAAACGAAGGGCCAGGCGAGCGCGCCTGAGAAGGTGGCGTGCGCCGATAGGCCAAGGTTGCGCGAGGCGCGCGCGGCGAGGTGAAGCTGCCGAGCCGCCCATTCCCCCCGTGCCTGCGGGTCGCCGCGCACCTCCGGTGCTGCGAACCCGTCGAAGGATGCGTCATAGGCCGGATGCACCGCGACCAGCTGACCCTGCAGGTGCGTGGACAGTTCCGTCACGACGACCCCGTGCCGGGCGAGAACGGCCTGCACCTCCTCGCAATAAGTCCGGCTCTCGGCGGCGAGCGCGAGGTCGAAGAGGCGCGAATCCCAGGAGGGGATCTGCACGCCCTTGAAGCCGAGCGAAGCGGCCCATCCCGCGATGCCGTCGAGGCTGTCGAAAGGCGCCGCGTCGCTCGCGAACTGGGCCAGGAAGACAGCGGGTCCCTTGATTGTCCGCATTGGGGCCGTTCCTCAGCGTGATCCCGCAAGCTGGGCCGCGACGGTCTCGAAAGCCTTGAGATAGACGTTCTGCTCGGTGTTCGGCATCAGCGTGAGGTCATCCTGCGGGCTCGCCACCCAGTCCCCGAACCAAGAGCCGAAGCAGCGCTCGCCATCCGTCACGCGCCACAGGCGCGGTCCGCTGACGTAATGCATCCAGGGCAGCGGCGACTTGGTGATGTAGTAGGAGTAGCTCATCTCCTCGTCGTCCAGGTGCAGCAGCACCTCGTTCAGATGCCCCTCGCCGAACAGGAAGTCGCGCGTGCCGGAGATCTTGTCGCTGCGCACGCCGCCCAGCATGTGCATCTTCGTGATGTCCTCGTGCCATCCGCCCATGCCGGCGAAGTCGCGGATCACCGACCAGACCTTCGCCGCCGGCGCGTCGATCACCGTGCTGCACCACACCTTGTTCGGCGGAAAGCCAGCCCAGAGCGGTGCCTCGACGCGCGGGCGGGAGCGGAGCGTCGCCTTCAGCGCGTCCCAGCCGCCCTGGAACACGCCGTTCGAGACGATCTCGACATACTTTCCCTCGTCGCCGGGCGCCTCGTCGAAGGTCGCCTCCCACTCCGCGAAGGTCTGGCCGGTGGCGGTGACGGGCATCAGCCGCATGCGGGCGAGATAGTTCATCACCGGGAAGGCTGGCGTCTCGAAATTATAGGTGAAGCTGGTTGTGCGGTCGCACAGGCTCAGCAGGCGCTCCCGCACCTCCGTGCCATCGCGCAGGGAGAAGCGGCGCACGCAGCCGACCACGTCCGAGTCGAGGCCGCCCTCGATCTCCGAGCGGGTGACGCCGGGATTCCACGAAGGCATTCCATTGAAGTCGCGCACCGTCGCCCAGACGGTGGCGATGTTGGCGTCCAGGATGGTCGAGGCATAGGCACGGGCCATGGCGTCCTCCGTCAGAAGGTGATGGACTTGAATTCGCGGGTCTGCTCGGTTAGCGCCATCTCGGTCGGCAGGCGCTCCATGGAGGAGGCGCCATAGAACCCATTGATCCCGGGCGTGTTCCGCAGGATCCAGGCCGCATCCTCCGGCGTGGCGATCGGCCCGCCATGGCACAGCACCAGGATGTCGGGCTGCACGCGGCGCGCCGCCTCCGCCCATTCCGCGATCAGGGCCGGGCAATCCTCCAGCTTGAGGGCTGTGTGCGCGCCGATGGCGCCGCCCGTGGTGAGGCCCATATGCGGCACCAGGATGTCGGCGCCCGCCTTCGCCATCTCCTCTGCTTCCCCCGCGTTGAAGACGTAGGGCGTCGTCAGCATGTCCTTGGCGTGGGCCAGGCGGACCATGTCGATCTCGTGCCCGAACCCCATCCCCGTCTCTTCCAGGTTCGCGCGGAACACCCCGTCGATGAGCCCCACAGTGGGGAAGTTCTGCACCCCGGCAAAGCCCAGTGCCTTCAGCTCGTCCAGCAGGTGGTCCATGATCGCGAAGGGATCGGTGCCGTTCACGCCCGCCACCACCGGGGTGTGCTTCACCACCGGCAGCACCTCCCGCGCCATCTCCTTCACGATCTCGTTCGCGTTGCCATAGGCCAGCAGCCCCGCGAGCGAGCCGCGGCCTGCCATGCGGTAGCGCCCTGAGTTGTAGATGACGATGAGGTCGATGCCGCCCGCCTCCTCGCATTTCGCGGAAAGCCCGGTGCCGGCGCCGCCGCCGATGATCGGTTCGCGCCGCGCGGCCATATCCTGGAACTTCCGCAGCAAGTCGCCGCGGGAAAAGCGGGGCATCAGGCAATCTCCTTGAAGGCGGCCAGGACGGAGTCCACGAACTCGCGGTCATTCACCGCGGCCGGCACCTCGATCAGCTTGCGGTCGGCGCCCGGCACGAAGCCGGCGCGGATCGTGGCGAAGAGCGCCTCGTCGGCCGCGGGGTCGTGGAAGGGCATGCCGGGGACGTCGATGGCGCTCACGCCGCCCAGCGGGAGCAGGAAGCGCACCGGGCCCTCCATCCGGTTGAGCCGCGCCACGATGAATTCCGCGATCGCCTTGTTCTCGGCGGGGGTGGTGCGCATCAGCGTCACCTGCGGGTTGTGGACGTAGAGGTTGCGCCCGCCGAACTGCGCCGGGACGGTTTCCTTCGCGCCGAAGTTCACCATGTCCACCGCGCCGACGCTGCCGACATAGGGCAGGCGCGTGCGGATCGCGGCGCCGAACCGGTCTCCGGTGCAGGGAAACACCCCACCCACCAGGTGGTCAGGCACCTCGGTCGTCGTGATGTCGATCAAGGCCGAAAGGAGGCCGGAATCCGCCAGCTTCTCCATGCTTTGCCCGCCCGCGCCGGTGGCGTGGAAGACGTAGCATTCGTGGCTCGGCTCCAGCGCCTCGCGAAGCGCGGTGATGCAGCCCGTCGTCACGCCGAACATGCTCATGCCGATGCCGGGCTTCTCGCCCGCCGGGGCTGAGGGCGGCCGAAACAATGCCATCCCGGCGGCGGCATGCGCCGCGTTGGCGATGACGCGCCGGGAGATGGCGTTGATCCCGGCCACGTCCACCACGGAGTACATGAGTGCGATGTCGGCAGGCCCGACATAGGGCGCAACGTTCCCCGACGCCACGGTGCTGACCATCAGCTTGGGCGTGCCGACCGGCAGCGCACGCATGGCCTGGGTCACCAGCGCCGTGTTGCCGGACCCGCCGAGCCCCAGCACCGCGCCGATGTCACCGCGCGCGGAAAGCCAGCGCGTCAGCGCCTCGGCCATGCCGGCCACCGCCTTGCCGCGGTCGTCCAGGCCGAGCACGGCGGAGGCGCCTTCGGGGTGGTGCGCGGCGATCTCCTCCGCGCCCACCTCCGCGCCCGCGCCTGGCCCGCGCGTGCCCACATCGACCAGCACGGCCTCCGCGCCCGCGCGAATGATGCAGTCGCGCGCGAAGCGCAGCTCTTCGCCCTTCGTGTCCATCGTCCCGATGACGTAGACCTTGGCCATCGCCTGCCCCTCCCGTCCCTTCTCAGTGATGCCCGCCGGCGGAGACTCCGAGGAAGCGCCGCTGCGCCTCCTTGTCTTCCGCCAGGGCGCGCGCGGGCATGGAGGTGGCGATGCGGCCGGTGACCATGATCGCCACCTCCTCCGCCACCTCGGTCGCGACGCGCAGATTCTGTTCCACCAGCAGCAGGCCCATCCCCTCGGTGGGAAGGGCACGCAGCACGCCGATCAGCTGGTCCACGATGACGGGGGCCAGTCCCTCGCTCGGCTCGTCCATGATGACGAGGCGCGGGTTCATCAGCAGGGCGCGGGAGATTGCCAGCATCTGCTGCTCGCCGCCCGAAAGCTCCGTCCCGCCGTTCCGCCGACGCTCCGCAAGGCGCGGGAAGGTCTCGTAGACGCGCTCGATCGTCCAGCGCGCGCGGCTTCCCCGGCTGACCAGCCTCAGGTGCTCGTGCACCGAAAGCGAGGGGAAGGTGCGGCGCCCCTGCGGCACCAGGGCGATGCCGCGTCGGGCGATGCGGAAGGGGGCGAGGCCGTCGATGCGCTCGCCGCCCAGAGTGATCGCCCCCTCGCTGCGGCGGATCAGCCCGGCGATGGCCCCGCACAACGTGGTCTTGCCCATCCCGTTGCGCCCGATGACGGCAAGCGGCCGCTCCCCGACGCTCAGCGAGACCCCTTGCAGGATATGCGCTTGCCCGAAGCGGACATGCAGATCGGAAACGGCGAGCATCAGTGCCCGCCCCCGAGATAGATGGCCTGCACCACCGGGTCGTCCTCGATGCGGTCGGGCGGGGCCTCCACCACCACCTGGCCGTCCTTCATCACGGTCACGAAATCGGCGGCGGGCAGCGCGATGTCCATGTCGTGCTCGATCAGGATCAGCGTCAGGCTGCGAGGCAACTCGCGCAGCAGGAGCAGCAGCTCCGGCCGGTCGCCGGGGGAGAGGCCGGCTGCCGGCTCGTCCAGCATCAGGACGCGCGGGTCGCCAGCCAGCGCCATCCCGATCTCAAGTTGGCGGCGCTGCCCGTGGGAAAGGTTGAGCACCTGCTCGTGCAGCAGGTGCGACAGGCGCATCCGCTCCGCGATGTCGCGCGCCTTGGCCATCCCGGTATCGCTGCCGCGCGGGCGCAGGAAGGAAAAGCGGCCGGGCCGAAGCCCCCGCACCGCGACGAAGAGGTTCTCCAGCACGCTCAGCCCGTTGAACAGCAGCGAGGTCTGGTAGGTGCGGCCGATGCCCCGGCGCGTGCGCTGGTGCGGCCTCAGAGCGGAAATGTCCTCGCCGAAGAGAAGGATCTGCCCGGAGGTGGGCGGGAAATCCCCGCAGATCGTGTTGAACAAGGTCGTCTTGCCCGCGCCGTTGGGCCCGAGCACGGCCCGTCGCTCGCCGGGCATGACGTCGAGCGACACGTCACGCACGGCCTGGAGCGCGCCGAAGCGCCGGCTGACACCGGCAAGGCTGATGGCGGGGGTGGTCATGATCCGTCCGGAAGCGGCGGCGGGACGAGGGCGCCCCGCCGCCAGGAACTCAGGTCGCCGCGGGGACGCAGCCGGGATTGTCGCGCGATGGCGCGCCGAGGGCGAGGAACTGCGCCTCGGGGGTTCCCAGCGTCTGGTTCACCTGGGGGGTGCGGTCGAAGGCCACGACCTGGGCGCGCCCGTCCCGCTCCTCGATGCGGTTGAGGAAGATGTCCGAGATGGCCTGGCGGTTGTGGTCGAGGCGCACCGCAGCCCCGGTGGGCGCGGTGACCTGCGCCGCCGCCAAGGCGCGCTGGAAGGCGGCCTGGTTGCCTGACAGGTCGCCATCCACGGCGCGCAGTCCGGCGAGGATGCCATACAGGTTGGTGGTGTAGTTCACGCCATGGATGGAGGGGGACTGGAACCCGCCCTCATTCGCCCAGCGGCGGCGGTACCGCTCCACGAACTCGCGCCAGTTCTGGTCGTCGATCACGTCGGCGATGGGTCCGCCCGAAAGCATGCCCACCATCACGCGCCGATGCGGCCCACGCGCCGAGAGCATGGTCTGGTCGGCCATGATGGAGCCGCCGATCAGCGGCTTGTTTCCGCCGGCCTGGGCATACTGCGTCATGAAGGCCAGCCCGTCCGTGCCGCCATGCACCACGACGACGGCGCCCGCGTTGGAGCGGTTGATCTGCGCGATCTGTGCGGAGAAATCCGTGGTGCCGAGCGGCGCCCAGTAGTGCTGGACCCGGCCGCCGGCGCGGCAGAACTCCAGGTTGAAGCCGAAGACCTGGGCGTAGGGGAAGGCGTAGTCCCCGGCGGAAATCGCGACCTCGCGGATGCCCAGGTTGCGGTAGACGTGGTTGCCCAGCCCCGCCATCCATTGCGTGCCGTCGGTGGAGAAGCGGAAGAAGTTGGGGCTCGGGTTGCGCAGCGTCGTGTCAGAGGCGCCGGAACTGCCATTGACGATGGTCTTGCCCGTCAGGGTGCGCGAATAGTCGCGCAGCGCGATCCCCTCGGCGCCCGAGAGCGGCCCCAGGATGATGTCCACGTTGTCCTGCTCGATCAGCTTGCGCGCGCGGGCGAGCGCCACGTCGGCCTGGGCATTGGAGCTTTCGCGGATGAACTCGATGCGCCGCCCGCCGACCGTGTTGTTGATCCGCTCCAGCTCCATCTGCACGCAGCGGAAGGAATCCTGCCCGCCCGTGGCGAAGGGACCCTCGAGCGTGGTGAGGCCGCCGAGGCGGATGGGGGCGTTCTGGGCGATGACGGGGGCGGCGAGCCCTCCGGCGAGGGAAACCCCGCCGAGAAGCGCCGCACGGCGCGTGATGGATGCAGACATGGGGTTCCTCCTGTTTCGTTCTTCGTGGTGGCGAGGCGGGGCGGGTCCGTTCATTCCCGGCGCCCCGTAGCGAGGCGCCGCAGCCGCGAGGCGAGGCCCGTCAGCCCGTCGGGCGAGAGGAGCACGATGACGAGGAAGACCGTGCCGATCAGCGTGTTGAAGCGGTCGCGGTCGTAGAGATTGGCGGCGAAGGTGTCGAAGACGGTGAAGACCAGCGAGCCGAGGAAGGCCCCGAGCGGATGCCCGAGCCCGCCGATCACGCTCATGATCAGGACGTTCACCGTCGCGCCCAGGCCGATCGTGCCCGGCGAGATGCCGATGTTGTAGATCGTGCCCAGCACGCCGCCGCATCCCGCGATGAAGCCCGCGACGCCGAAGGCGGCGATGCGGTGCAGCGCGACGTTGTAGCCCAGCGCCGCCACGCGCCGCGGATTGTCGCGGATCCCCTGCAGCACGAGCCCGAAGGGCGAGCGCACGAGGTAGAGGACGCCGACGAGCAGCAGCGCCGCCGTGCCCAGCGCCACGTAGAAGAACACCCAGGGGTCGCGGAAATCCCGGCCGAAGACATTCGGGCCGACCACGTTGCGGATGCCCTCGTAGCCATTGAACCAGGCGATGTTGGTTTCCACGAAGCGGAACACGCCCATCGCCAGGGCCAGGGTGATCATCAGCAGGTAGATGTCGCGCGTGCGGACCGCGATGGCGCCGACCAGCAGCCCCATCAGCGTCGAGGCCAGCAGCCCGAGCGGGATGGCCGCGAGGTAGCCGAGCCCACCCACGACGCGTGGCACCGCCCCTTCGACGAAAACGGCCAGCGCGTAGCCTGCGACGCCCGCGATCATCATCTGCGCCAGGGAGATGAAGCCGCCATAGGTCGCGAGGAAGGTGAGCGACAGCGCGACGATCCCGAAGACGAGGGCGCGGCCGAGGATGTTCGCGGTCCAGAACTGCGCCTGGTTGGCAGGCAGGATCGCCGCCAGCAGGAAGGGCAGCAGCGCCACGAGGGCGAAGGCGCCAAGGGCGAGGAGCACGCGCTCACGCACGGCCCAGGATCCCCTGTGGGCGCATGGCGAGCACCGCCGCCATGATTACGAAGGTGAGGACGACCGAATAGGTGGGGAACAGCGCCTGGCCCAGCTGTTCCGCCAGCCCGATCAGCACCGCGCCGACGGCGGTGCCGGCGATGCTGCCCATCCCGCCGACGATCACGACGACGAGGGAGATAAGGAGGAAGCGCCCGTCCTGCCCCATGGCGAGGGGCTGCGCCGTGGACCCGATCACCCCGCCCAGTCCGCAAAGCGCGGCGCCAAGCGCGAAGACGGCGATGCCGACGAGCGGCACGTTGATGCCGCACGCGCCCAGCATCTCGCGGTCATCCACGCCGGCGCGGATCATCATGCCCAGGCGCGTGCGGTTCAGCAGCAGCCAGAGTCCCACCCCGACGGCGAGGGCGACGCCGATCTGCACCAGCCGGAAGGTCGGATAGCCGCCGACGAGCGGCACCTGCGTCGAACCGAAGATGGAATCCGGCGCGAAGAACTGGCGCGGGTTGCCGCCATAGAAGGCGAGGATCTGGTCGGCGACGATGATGGACACGCCGATCGTCACCAGGGCCTGGCGCAGCTCCTGCCCCTGCATCCAGCCGAGCAGGATCTTCTGCATCAGCGCGCCCGCAAGCGCCGCCGCCAGGATGCCCGCCGCGAGTCCGGCATGCCAAGCGTACCACGCGTCTTGGTCGTAGAGCGGCTCGAACACCGCATAGCCCACGTAGCCGGCGATCAAATAGAGCGAGCCGTGCGCCATGTTCACGACACGCATCAGCCCGAAGACGAGCGAAAAGCCGCTGGCCACGATGAAGTAGAGGGCCGCGAGCGTGAGCCCGTTCAGCACGATGGTGGCCGCGAGATCCATGTCCCGGACGCTTGCTCCCTTTCCGGCGGATCACGGATCGCCCGCCTCCCTTTCAGGAAGCGGGAAGGCGGAAGGACCTGCAAGGTGAATTCGCGGGAGTTATGGGTAAGATTGGGTATGCATGTGACCCTTCGCCCCACCAGCCGCCTCGATGGAGCGTCGCCCCAGGACCGCGCGGCCTCCGTCTTCCTGCCTTGCCTGTCGCCCTTTCCGGCGAAGCTTTGGCCTCTCGTCGCGCATCTGCCCGTGCTGGACGTGAACGGAACCCTGGCCGCGGCGCTTGCGGGCTGTCCCGCCCTTCGCGCTTCGCCTCCTGTTGCCGGGATCTTCGCATGCGATCCCTTCCTGCGCGTGCCAGACCTCGCGGAGATCCTCGGGCGCGCCGGCTTTGCCGAGGTGGTAAACCATCCCAGCGTGCAGGCGCATGAGGGGGAGGCCGCCGCGGCGCTCTCGGCCGTGGGCTACCGGGCCGAGGCCGAGTTCCGCGTGCTGCTGCGCTTCCGGGAGCAAGGGATGCGCCCCATCGCGCGGGCCGCGACGCGCCAGGCGGTGGAGGTGGCGCTGGCGCTCGGGCTGCGGCGCATCCTGCTTCACCCGCCGGGTCCCGGGCCGGCGCCGCCGGGGTGGTGGGACAGCATGGCGGCCCATGTCGTCATCGAGGGCGGCGAGGCCCTGGCCTGGAGCGACGCGCCGCCTCAGACGCTCAGGCCGAGGCGGCGCATGCGGTTGTAGAGCGTCTTCCGGGCGATCCCCAGAAATGCCGCCGTTTCCCCTCGCCGAAAGCGATGCCGTCGCAGCGCGTCGAGGATCCAGGCACGTTCATCCGCCGCGCCCTGGGGAGGGGCGACGGGCGCTGGTCCCAGCGCGGCCTCCAGATGGGCCGCCGTGACGCGGCCATCGCGGGTTTCCGCCGCGGCCCGCAGCAGCACCTCGTGCAGCTCGCGGAGGTTTCCGGGCCAGGGCTGCGCCATCAGCAGCCGTAGCGCCTGTGGCTCCACGGGCGTCGCCGCGCGGCCACGCTGGCGCAGCATGGCGCGGGCCAGGGGCGGGATGTCCTCCAGCCGCTCCCGGAGCGGCGGCAAGGTCAGGCGCTGCGCCGAAAGGGCGCGCGCGAGGCCCTGCGCGCCCGGCGGGTGGGTGAGAATAAGCCGGGCGCGGGGCGCGCGATCGGAGGGACGGGAAAAGCGGTCGAAGACGCCCTGCTCGATCCAGTCCGCTAAGCGCACGCGCAGCTTCGGTGGCAGCGCGTCGGCATTCTCGATCACCACGCTCGTCCCGCGCCCCGCAAGGAGGCCACGTGGTGCTTCTGCAAACAGCGCGGCCTCGATCTCATCACGCGCATCCAGGAAGGAGGGGCTGCCGGACCGGCCGCCGGCGGCGTGCAGGGCACGCGAGACGGTGGTGCGCCCACTGCCCGGTTCACCCTCCACCACCACCGGCAGATCGGTCGCGACCAGCCGGGCGATGCGCGCGGCGAGGGCCAGCGCGGCTGGCGAGCGGCCCACGAGGCCAAGCGGGAGCGCCGTCGGCTCCGGGGCACCGGGGCGCAGCAGCGGCGCGGTCTTGAAGGCCGAGGTGCTCTGCATGACCGACAGCTCGAGCGGCAGGCGGTCGAGCGTCGATCCGCCCACATATCCGTCGGCGCGCGACGCGTCACAGACTTGGAGCATGTGGGTGGGGTCCACGATCGGCCCGCCTTCGACGAGGCAGCGCGTCGTGGGAGCCCGGCGACGGACCATCGCGAAGACGCGACGCGCGCGCTCCGCTGCCTCCTCCAGCGGGACGCCGCCGGGCACGCCCAGGCTGCCGCCGGCATTCCACCCAAAATTGAGGACAAGCCGCTCCACCCCCGCCTCGACCATCGCCTCTGCCTCGGCGCGTGTCTTGGCGTAGCCCAGCGTGGCGAGCCCTTGGGAGCGTGCTTCGGCCAGCAGCGCCACCTCCCGCCCAAAGCCCAGCCCGGCCGCCTCCATGGCGTGGCGCAACGCCCCATCGAAATGGATCGCGGTCGGGAAATTGGCGACGCCCTGATAGCCGGCCGCCCTCAGCCCCGCCACGAAGCGCTGGAGGTCGAGCCTCGGATCGCAGGCCGCCGCACCGAAGAAGACCGGGATCCGCACACGGTCCAGGATCTCGCGCCGCGCGAAATTGTCGGTGAAGGCGTTGCTGTCCGTGATGGGCAGCATGGCGGCGAGGGACGGCGCCCCCATGACGCGAAGCCGCCCGGCGTTCAGCACCAGGAGGAAGTCGGCGCCGCCCTCCGTCGCGGCACGCGCCGTCATCCCCAGGCCGATGGCCGCCCCGACCAGGATGTCCCGCCGCGCCGTCCGCATGGCGGGAGGCTAGCATGGCGCGGGCCGGGCGGAACCGCGTCCCCAGGCTGCAGGGTGTCAGCCAGCGCGTTCACGCATCGGCGCATCAGCCGTCACGGCCGCTCTTCGATCGAGGGCTGTGGTTGCCTTGGCAAGTCGAAGCCATCTCGACCTGCGGCGAAGACCGCGCTTCAGCTCGGGGCGTCAGGCCTCCGCCCAGGGCTGACGCTGCCACATCTGCCGGAAGCGTGCATCCGCCTCCGCGAGGCGCGCCCGCCATGCCGGGCCGTCCACGTAGTCCAGCTCCGTGAACTGCGCCCGGCACTGCTCCTGGAAGCCAGGGTCCCGGGCCACCTTGGCCGTCGCCTCGCGCAGGCGTGCCACCAGATCCTCCGGCGTGCCCTTGGCGACCACGATGCCCCGCTCGGAACTCATGGCGACGTCGAGGCCGGTCTCGCGGAAGGTCGGCACGTCGGGCGCGAAGGCCGAGCGTGTCGTACCGCCCTGCACCAGCATGCGCAGCCCGGACGGCGTGGCCGCGACCTCGCCCACGTTCAGCCCGCCCACTTCCACCTGCCGGCCCAGCATCGCGGTGCGCATCGGCCCCGCCCCCGGGAAGGGCACATGGACCAGCTTCACACCTGCGGCCGCCTGGAACAGCACCAGTGCCAAGTGTTCGTCCGTGCCGACGCCGGTGGAGCCGAAGCTGATCGTCTCAGGCGCTTGACGGGCACGGGCGACAAGGTCGTCGAAGTCGCGGATCGGGCTCGTGGCATGGACGCTGAAGGCTGAGGGGTCAGCGACCAGATTGGCGACGTACTCGAAATCGTTCAGCGTGAACTGCGGCGCGCGGCGCTCGATCGGCAGGCTGACGAGGCCCGGCATGTTGGTGATGCCCAGCACGTGCCCATCCGGGCGCGACCGCGCGACATAAGAGAGGCCGATCTCGCCGGAAGCTCCCGGGCGATTGTTCACCACCACCGCGCCGCCCAGCTCGCGCTCCAGGAAGCGGGCGACGGTGCGGGCGGTCACGTCCGTCCCGCCGCCCGCAGCGAAGCCGACGATCAGTTCCACGGGCCGGTCGGGGTAGCGGCGGGTCTGGCCCAGGGCCGGCGCTGCGAGGAGGCCGGAGGCGAGCGGAAGCAGCGCCCGGCGGCGGATCAGGTGGGTCATTCTGTCTGTTCCCTTGGGAGTTCGGACGCGCTCACGCCCGCACGGGCGTGAGAAGCGTTCCGTCGCGCCGGAAGGCGCGGAGATTGTCGACCACGAGCCGTTCCATCGCCTCGCGCGTTTCATGCGTTGCGCTGCCGACATGCGGGGTGAGGACGACGTTGTCGCACCGTCGCAGCGCCAGCGGCGCGCCCGGCTCATTCTCCAGGACGTCGAGGCCGGCGCCGCCCAGGCGTCCGGCTTCCAGCGCCGCGATCAGCGCCGCCTGATCCACGACGGAGCCGCGCGCGATGTTGACCAGGATGCCACCGGGGCCGAGCGCTTCCAGCACTTCGGCCGAGACGAGGTGGCGGGTCGCGGGGCCGCCTTCGCAGGCCACGACCAGGAAGTCGCACCACGCCGCCAGTTCCCGGAGCGACGGCTCGAAGCCATGGGCGACGCCGGGCTTCGGCCCGCGCCCGTGATAGCGCACCTCCATGGCAAAGCCCTCACCGCGCCGGGCGATGGCTGCGCCGATGCGCCCGAGCCCGAGCACGCCCAGCCGCTTGCCTGAAACCTTGGTGGAGAGCGGGAACCGGCCCACCTCGGTCCACTCGCCCGCGCGCACGTGACGATCGGCGGCGGGAATGCGCCGCGCCACCGCCATCAGCAGCCCCCAGGCGAGGTCCGCCACGCAGTCATCCAGCACCTCGGGAGTGGTGGCGACGCCAATACCCCGTGCCCTCGCCCCCGCCACGTCCAGCGTCTCATGCCCCACGCCCCAGCTTGAGATGGCGCGCAGCCGCGGCAGCGCGGCAAGCATCTCCGGCCCGCACCCGGCGCGCACGCTGGTGGCGACCAGCTCGACTTCCGCGCCGTGCCGGGTGAGCCAAGCGTCGGGCTGCTCCCACAGGCGCACGGCATCGAACTCCTCGGTCAGCAGGCGGTCGGCCAGGAGCCCGATGGAGGCGATCTGCAGCAGCATCCGGCGTCAGCCCTTCGGGGGCAGGTAGCCGGTGGCGCGGCCTGCCTCGGCGAAGGTCTGGCCGGCGCGCATGCGCTCCTCCACCGCCTGGTCGGCGGCCATCAGCGCCTCCGCCTTCGGCAGCGCCTCGGCCACCAGGGCGCGCGGAACCACGACGATGCCCGTCTCGTCACCCACGACGAGGTCGTCCTGCCGGACGGTGATGCCGCCGATCTCCACCGGTTCGCCCAGCGGCATCAGGCGCAAGCGGCCCTTGCCGGTGGTCGGCGCGACATGGCGGCTGGCGAGCCAGAGCCCGGTGGCGCGGATCTCATCGACGTCGCGGCACGCGCCGTCGATCACCACCCCGGCCGCCCCAAGCTGCTTCGCGCCATAAGCCGCGAGCCCGCCCATGGTGGAGATGGGTTCGCCGCCCACATCCACCATCAGCACGCGACCGGGCGCAGCGGCGGAGACGATGCGTCCCACCGCGAACTCCGCTTTCTCGAACTCGTGCAGCCGCCCCGGCACCTGGCGCGCGGTGGTGGCGAAGCCGCAGATGCGGCCCTCGCCGGAGCGCAGGGTCATGCCATGCACCACGCCCCAGACATCGAACTGATCCAGCGCATCGGCCCAGGTGCTGACCGGGATGGCGCCGGCGCGAGCAACAGTTTCCTCCTCCGTCATGGCGCCCTCAGTTGATCGTGGCGCCGGAGACGCGCACCGCCTCCGCCCAGCGCGCCGTCTCGGCGGCGATGAACTCGTCGAAGCGGGCCGGGCCGTAATTGGTCACGTCGCCGCCCATCTCCACCAAGCGCCGGGTGAAGGCGGCGTCGGAGACGATGCCCTGGATTTCGCGCGCGATCCGTTCCCGCAGCGCGTCGGGCAGGCGGGCCGGGGCAAAGGTGCCGAACCAGGTCGCGGCCTCGAAGCCCGGCATCCCGCCCTCGGCGAAGGTGGGCACGCTGGGGATCGCGTCCATCCGGCGCGGATGCGCCAGCGCGATCGCCTTCAGCTCGCCGCCGCGGATATAGGGCAGCACGGCGGAAAGGGTGCTGAAGGAACCGTCCACCAGCCCTGCGAGGAGATCGGTGTTCAGCGGGGCGTCGCCGCGATAGGGCACGTACTCGGCGGGCACGTCGGCGCGCAGCTTGAACAGCGCGGCCGTAAGGTGCTGCGCCGTGCCGTTGCCGGTCGTGCCGAAGGTCACGCCCTGGCGCTGCGCCTTGCCCCAGGCGACAAAGCCGGCGAGGTCCGTCGCGGGCACGCGCTTCGACACCACGAGGACGAGCGGGACGACCGAGGTCAGCGTGATCGCCGTGAAGTCGCGGATCGGGTCGTAGGACATGTTGCGGTACAGGCTCTTGCTGATGGTGTGCGCGCTCGTCGTCTCGAACAATGTGTGCCCGTCCGGCTCGGAGCGGGAAACGTGCTCCGCCGCTACGGTGGTGCCGGCGCCGGCGCGGTTCTCCACCACCACGGGCTGACCCCAGAGCGCGGGAAGCTTCTCGGCGATCATGCGCGCGATCACGTCGGTGGCGCCGCCCGCCGGATACGGCACGACGAAGCGCACTGGGCGCGACGGGAAGTTAGATTGCGCCAAGGCGGGCGCGGGAAGGAGGGAAGCGCCGGCCAGCAGGCCGAGCGCGCGTCGGTTCAGCGTCATCATGGACATCTCCTGTTTCCTTGGCCTGCCGTTCTTCGTGCGGCCATGAGGGGCCGGGCGTTCGCCGCCCGGCTGTCGTGCCTAATTCGTCGCGGCGTCGCGCCAGGCGAGGAGGCGGCGCAGGCCTTCGCGCATGGTCACCTGCGGCTCCCAACCGATCGCGTCCTTGGCGGCCTTGTGCACGATCTCGAAGGCGCCGCCGGAAGTGAGGCGAACCTTGGTCGGGTCCGGCTGCACATGTTCGGGCTGGAGGTCGGGACGGCCCGAGAGTTCGGCGACCAGCTTGACGAGTTCGAGCGTCGTCACCGGCTCTGGACCGGATGTGTTGACGGCGACGTCGGTGGCGGGCGCCTCCAGTGCCATGATGTTGGCCCGCGCCAGGTCGCCAACATAGACGAAGTGCTTGGTCTCGCTGCCGTCGCCGATGACCTTCGGGCGCTCGCCGCGCTTGATGGCGTCATGCGTCTCGACGATGTAGAGCGCGTTGGCCGCGCGGTAGTGCTGGCGCTCGCCATAGACGGTGGAATAGCGCAGCACCACGTAATCCTGGCCGTGCTTGCGGAAGGAGTCGCGGCAGAGCTGCTCGCCCATGATCTTGCTGGCGCCGTAGAGAATGGCGGCGGGCGGCGCGCCGGCGGCGTGGAAGGGCGTATCCTCCACGAGGTCGCCCTTCACCCCAGGACCATAGCCATAGACGGCATTGGAGGAGGAGAAGATCAGCTTCCGCACCTTGTTGGCGCGGCAGGCCTCCAGCACGTTCTGCACGCCGCGCACGTTCACGTCGATGCCGCCCCAGGGGTCGCGGTCGAAGTTCAGCGTCATGTAGGCGGCGAGGTGGACGATGCCGTCCACGCCCTCCGTGGCGGCCAGAAGCTGGTGCAGCTTCAGGATGTCGCCCTGGACGACCTTCACCTTCGGATTGCCGTCGAGGTGGGCGATGTTGGGCTGCCCGCCGAAGGACAGGTTGTCGAAGATCACGACCTCGCGGGCGCCGCGTGCCAGCAATTCGTCGACGGTCGCAGAGCCGACGAGGCTCGCGCCGCCAATGACCATGATCCGGGCGTCCTTCACCGGGACGGCGGCACTGTCCTTGTGCGCCATGGTCAGCGGGCCACCAGCATCGGGGTTTCGTGCAGTCCGAAATACATGCTCTTCACCTGTGCATAGAGGCGGAGGCCGTCGATGCCCTTCTCCCGGCCGATCCCGCTGTTCTTGAAGCCACCGAAAGGCGTGGTGGTGACGGATTGCTTGTAGGTGTTGATCCAGACCGAACCCGCCTCCAGCGCGCGGCCGACCCGCCAGGCGCGCTTGAAGCTTTCCGTCCAGATGCCGCAGGCCAAGCCGAAGGCCGTGCCGTTGGCCTGGGCGATCAGATCGGCTTCGTCGCGGAAGGGCAAGGCCACCAGCACGGGGCCGAAGGCCTCCTCCTGGCAGGTCAGCGCCTCAGGGGGCAGGCCGTCGATGACGGTCGGCAGGTAATAGGCGCCCTTCGCGTAGCCCTCGCCCTCCGGCGCGCTGCCGCCGCACAGGATGCGCCCGCCCTCTTCCCGCGCGCGATCCACGAAGCGGATCACGCGCTCCCGATGGTGGAAGGAGGCGAGGGGACCCATCTCCACGCCCGGCGCATCCGGAGCGGCGACGCGCAGCGCGCGGGTGCGTTCCACCACCCGCGCCAGCACCTCGTCATAGAGGCTGGCTTCGATGAAGAGGCGGGACCCGGCGACGCAGGACTGCCCCGCCGAGCCGAAGATTCCCGCGACCACTGCCGCCACGGCGTGCTCGATCTCCGCATCGGCGAAGACCACGTGCGGGGACTTGCCGCCGAGTTCGAGCGCCACGGGCACGAGGCGGTCGCCCGCCACGCGTCCGATGGCGCGCCCGGTTGCCGTGCCGCCGGTGAAGCTGATCATCCGGACGCCGGGATGGGCGACGAGCGCCGCGCCGATTTCCGCGCCGCGGCCCTGCACGACCTGCAGCATCCCATCGGGCAGCCCGGCTTCCCGCGCGATGCGCGCCAGTTCGGGCGCCAGGAGCGGCGAGTCCTCGGAGGGCTTGAGCAGCACGGCATTGCCGGCCGCGAGCGCCGGCGCGACCTTGGTCGCGTCGTTCATGATCGGCGAGTTCCAGGGCGTGATGCAGGCCACCACGCCGAAGGGCTCAAGCACAGTGAAGGAGACGTAGTCGCCACGACTCGGCGTCACGTCGGTCTCGAGCGTCTCGCAGACTCCCGCGTAGTAGCGGAAGGTGCCGATGGCGCTTTCGACCATGCCGCGGCATTCGGCGAGAGGCTTGCCGTTGTCGCGCATCTGCAGCGTCGCCAGCGCCTCCTTCTCCGCCGCGAGGCGGTCCGCGATGGCCTGCAGCACCAGGGCCCGGCGGTGCGGCAGCAGCGACTTCCAGCCCGAATGGTGGAAGGCGTGCCAAGCGCGCCCGACCATGGCGTCGAGACCTTCGGCCGTGGTCATCCTGACGCATCCGACGATCGCCCCGGTTGCGGGGTCCGTGCTTTCCAGTTCGTCCCCGTCCAGGGCCTGCGGCAAGGCGTCCATGCAGCGTCTTTCTCAACTCTTGCCGCGGGGTTTGCGCGCTCCGGGCAACCTTGCAAAGAAGGTCGATGTCGGTAATCTCACCGATAAGATTATCGATAATTTTTTCGAGGCCCGTCCTGGAGGAGCCGCCGTGACCGCCGCCCCAAGCCCCGCCGCGCGGCGCCTCGACCTGGATGTGGAACTGCCCGAGCAGGTGGCAGCGGTGATCGCCGCCATCGAGACGGACATCATCCGCAGCCGCATCCTGCCGCGCACCCGCCTCATCGAGGATCACCTGATGGAGGATTACGGCGCCAAGCGGCACGTTGTGCGCGCGGCACTGGCGGAGCTGCAGCGATTGGGGGTGGTGGTGAAGCCGCGCCATCGCGGCGCGGAGCTCCCCCGTTTCGAGAGAGGACAGCTCGACCACCTCTATGCCATGCGCGCCGTGCTGCACCGCGCGGCTGTGCAGGCCACGCCGCTTCCGGTGCCGCGCGCCCGGATGGCGCAACTGACCGCCGCGGAAAAGGCCCACGCGGCCGCGGCGCGGAGCGGCGACCTGATCCGCATCCACCAGGAGAACATGGCGTTTCATCGAGCGCTGTTCGGGCTTTGCGACAACCCCTACCTCGCCGAATCGATCCGGCTGCATGACTGGTTGAGCTTCCCCGCCCGGGCCTATGGCGCAGCCGGCCCGGGCGCGCTGGCCCAGGCTTGCGAGGAGCATGGGGCGATGGTGCAGGCCCTCCGTGACGGAGACCGCGAGACGCTGGAGCACTTGTCGGTCACGCACATGGACCGCGCGCGCCAGCTCTACATCCAGAAATTCCTCGCCGGCTGACGCTTAAGCGCCGGCGCTGCCCTGTGCCATGTCGCGGTTCAGCTGCCCGGCATAGCGGCGGAAGTCCACCTCCAGCGCATAGCGCGCGGAGTTGACATAGGTGCGCGCGAGGATCGCCAGGTGTTCCTCCACCTCGCGCTCCATCGTCGCGCGATCGGGCAGGCGGATCGTGCCGGCCAGCACGCCTGCCAGCCAGCGCGCCTGGATCTCCACCAGCGGAATGGTGGGACCGATCGGCTGCACGAGGCCTGTGAAGCACAGGCTGGGATGCGCGGGCGGCATGATCCGTCGATAAAGGCGCGCCTTGCCATCCTTCACGGGCCAAAGGTCGCGGTCGAGAAAGGGAAACTCCGTCTCGTAGCCAGTGGCGTAGATGATCGCGTCGAAATCGGTGCGGGTGCGGTCCGTGAACTCGACCGTCCTTCCATCCAGCCGCGCGATGTCCGGGCGGATGCGGATGCGCCCATGGCCCACATGTGGCAGCAGGTCCTGGCTGATCGTCGCGTGCTCGCGCCAGATCGGGTGTGCGGGGCGCGGGACGCCGAAGCGCTCCTGCCGGCCGATCGAGAGCACCTTCAGCCGGCCGAGGATCGCGCGCGCCAGCGGCACGGGGAGGCGAAGCTTGCGCGTGAGGAAGGAGGACCAGCGGTCGGTGGGAATGCCCATGATGTACTTGGGCATGATATGGGCGCTGCGCCGCGTGGAGAGATGTGTGGTGCGCGCCTGCCGCGCCACGTCGGAGGCGATGTCCACTGCCGAGTTGCCGATGCCCACCACCAGCACGGTCTTGTCACGGTAGGGGTCGGCGACGCGGTAGTGGTGGGAATGGAGCGCCTCGCCGTCGAACTGACCGGGAAAGTCGGGCCAGCGTGGCTTCCACAAATGCCCGTTCGCGACGATGACCGTGGGGTAGCGCCGCGTCTCGCTGCCTTTGAGGGCCACGTCCCATCCGCCCTTGGCGGGTGAGACGCGTGTCACCTCGGTGCGGAACTGAACATGCTCGCGCAGGCCGTAGCGGTCGGCATAGGCCTCAAGGTAATCCAGCACTTCCCAGTGGGACAGGAAGTCCGGCGCGTCGGGCGGGAAGGGGAAGTCCGAATAGGCGAGGTTCCGCACGCTTGTGTCGATGTGAAGGCTGCGATAGGCGGAAGAGACGCCGTTGTCGTTCTCGTAGCGCCACATCCCGCCAAGCTGCGAGCCCTTCTCGAAGATGTCGAAGGCGAGGTCCTTCTCCTTCAGCGCCTTGGCGGTGGCGATGCCGGAGGAGCCGCCGCCGATGATGCAGATGGGGGCCGCCGGGATGTGCTGTTCAGCCATGGCGGCGAAGATCCCTCGAGGCGCTGCGCAGCTTCATCCGGCGTCTCCCATGTCCTTCAATGTTTCTTCCAGTTTGTGTCGCATGATCTTTCCTGTGGTGGAGCGTGGGAGGTCGCTTTCGGTGACGAAGCGGATCTCGCGCGGCAGCTTGTAGGAGGCGATGCGGGCGCGGCAGGCGGCGAGGAGGTCGTCGGCCGAAAGCCCGGGCGCGCGGGGCAGCACGAAGGCGACGGGCACCTCGCCCCAGCGGGGGTCCTTGCGTCGCACCACGGCGGCGTCGGCCACCTGGGGGTGGGCGAGCAGGACGCGCTCGATCTCGGCGGGGTAGATGTTCTCGCCGCCCGACTTGATCAGGTACTTGCGGCGGTCGACGTAGTCGAAGGTGCCGTCGGGGTTGCGGCGCAGCACGTCGCCCATGTGGTACCAACCGCCGCGGAAGGCCTCCTGGTTGGCGGTCTCGTTGCGCCAGTAGCCGGAGAACAGGGAAGGGCCGCGAAAGGCGACCTCGCCGGGGGTGCCGTCGGGAACCTCATGGCCGTGCTCGTCGAGCAGGCGGATCTGGCACAGCGAGCTTTGGGTCTTGCCGAAGGAGGCGGGGGCGACGCCGATGGGGATGCGCCCTGCCGAGGCGGGGGCCATGCCGGTCTCGGTGGAGCCGAAGGTGTTGCGGAAGGGCGCGCCGAGCAGCGCCGTGATCTCGGCAATCTCCCCAGGCGGAACCAAGTCGGGCATCGATCCCATCACGGTGATGCCGCGCGGGCGCACGGGGGTGCGGCGCAGCTGCTCCAGCACCCTCGCCACCACGCCCGTGACGGCGAGAAGCCCCAGCTCCTCATGCGGAAGAAGTTCGACCAGTGTGGCGGCGTTGAAGCCGTCCATCACCATCACCTTGCCGCCATGCATCAGGGTGCCGAAGACATTGTCGGCCGCCCCCATGTGGAACAGCGGGGCCCACGCGACGAAGCACTTCCTTGGGTCGAGGCAGCCATCCATGAAGGCGATGGCCGTGCGCGCCACCATCGCGCGATGCGAGATGACGGCACTCTTCGGCATGCCGGTGGTGCCGGAGGTGTAGAGGATGACGAGCCCGTCTTCCGGCTGAACCGCCGTGGAAGGGCTTCGCGCCGGCTGCGAATGGAGCAGGGCTTCGTAATCATCGCCGAGCACGATAGCGGGCAGGGGGTGATCCAGCGGTTTGAGCCGCGCGGAAAAACGTTCGGAGACGATGGTCAGGCGTGGCTCCGCGAGGGCGAGGCAGTGGGCCAGCTCCTCAGGTGATTGGCGCCAGTTCTGACAGGCCAGGATGACGCCGAGCTTGGCGCAGGCCAGCTGGACTTCGATGAACTCGGCCCGGTTCTCCGACAGGATCGCCACCCGGTCGCCAAGCACAGTCCCATGCGCGATCAATGCGGCACAGAGCCGGTTCACGCGATCATTCAGCGCGGCATAGGAAAGCAGGCGTCCATCCTGCTCAAGCGCTGGCGCGCCGGGTTGCCGCCGGACCTGCTCTTCAAAGAGATCTCCGACCGTGATCTGGAAAGCGTCGGTGAGGAGCCGCGCCGTAGCGTCAGACATGAGGCGGCACGTGAAGCGTGCAGCGATTTGTTCCGTTGAGAGGAACATTAGGCCCGTGCCCCCTGGACCGGATGCTGTGCATTAGCATGAGGTCGTCCATTCCGCGCAACTCATCGCTGGCTTGGCACAGCATTCAACCGGCCTCAATCTCTTTCAGCTCCGTATGCGTTGAAGTGAATGGCCCGAGCCCGGGCATGACGTCGCTAGCACATAAAATTCTGTCCGGCGGAACTTGATATGCAAGGGCGAGAACACGCAACTGCGGCACCTGCCGGACGTCTTGGTACGCGGCGCTTATCCTGGTCGGTCAGCCCAGGTGTTCGCGTATCCATGAGACGGCCACCGCCCTGACCCTCCCGTTTCAGCGTGCGGCAGGGCGCGTGTTGCGGCGGACCATGGCCTCGCAGCGATTGTCCTCGCCGATGCCGAACTGGATGGTCGGCAGCAGCCCCGCCACCGGGGCGAGCAGCGCGCTCAGCGCCGCGACGGCGCCGCCGCGCGCCGCTAACTCGCCCATCTCGGGCCCGACGGACGGATTGCGGAACGTGCCCGAGATCAGGAGCGAGGTGGGCAAGGCGCCGATGGTGAAGCTTTTCGACTCGCTGCGCAGACGCACTTCGAGGCGCTCCCTCGCCAGGTTCACGCTTCCGGTCGCGGAGATGAGCACGTCCTCCGTATCCAGCAGGACGGTCCGCATGTTGAGGACGCCCCGCTGCAGGGCGAAATCGCCGACGAAGCACTGCACCGGGGTGCGCCCCGGCACGCCCAGCGCCGAGACCAACGCATTCGCCAGCCTCAGCCCCGACAGGTCGACCAGAAGCGCGGACAGATTGCCCCCGGACATGCCCAGGGTCAGCGAGCCATTGCCGGTGCCCAGGATGCCGGCCAGTGAGTTCCCGGTGCCTTCGACCCGCGCCCGCCCGCTCAAGGTCCCGGCGCCCTCGAAGGTACGCGTCGCCTGCATCAGGCGCGACAGGTCCAGGCGTTCGAAGCGCAAATCGGCCTGCGCCCGCATGCGGTCCTCCTCGGTCGGCGCCAGGGTGACGTTGCCGGAGATCTGGCCGCGGCCCACGGCGAGTGCGATTGGCCGCAGATGCACGACCCCCTCCTTCACCTCCAGCTCGGCCCGCATGGAGTCGAAGGGCACGTTGCGGCCGATGATGCTGTCGGCCCGGTAGCTGATGCGGATGTCGTTCGATTGCAGCTTCGGCAGGTCGAATGGTTCGTCCGGGAGGACGCGGGCGCGGGACTGGTTGCGATCCTGGGCGCGGCGCTGCTCCGGGGTCTGACCGGGCGTCGTGCGGCGACCGGGCTCCTCGCCGATGAAGCCGCCGAGATCGGCGAGGTCCACGCGGCGCGACTGCAACTCGCCCTCGACATCCATGCGCTCGCCGGCCGTGCCGACCGTGATGTGGCCGCTGATGTCGGATTGCCCCACGCGGCCGACGATCTCGCTGAATCGGTACCGCCCCTCCGCGTAGTCGAGCCGGCCCGACACCTCGTAGTTTGGGGTGGGCGGCGTCGGAACGCCGGTCAGCTTTTCCAGCTGCACCATGTCCGGGCCCTGGAGGTTCAGGCGCAGATCGGCGCCCGCCAGTGCCAGCGGGTCACGCAGCGTGCCCTCCAGCGAGAGCTGGGTCGGCCCGTTCGCGAGTTGCAGGGAAACCGGCCAGGGCCGGTCCTCGCTCAGCGCCATGATCGCCCCGCCGAGTGCCTGGCCGGTGATCGGCAAGCCGGCATAGGTGCCGGAGATCTCGGCCGCGATCTTGGGCTCGGTGCTCGCCTCGTCGCGGGTATTCACGGCAAGCTGGAAATCGGCCTGGAGATGGGGAAGGACGACGTGCGCGGAGCCGTCCACGATCCGCAGGATGCCCAGGCGGGGCTGCGAGGACCCGCCCGTGTCCGAGGCCGAGCTGCCGAAGCTGTAGTTGCTGGTGCGGTCGTTCAGGGCAACGGCTTCGACCACCGGCTTCTGGATCTCGAGTGCGGGCAGGACGAGGATGCCCTGCTTCCAGGACTCCATTAGGTCGACATGCGCCACCAGGCGATCGGCCCGGGCGAAAGGCACTTCGCTCGGGAAGCCGGGCGGGTTCGCGATGCGCACGTCTTCGGACGTCACCACGATTGTCCGGCCCAGGCGGACATGCAGGTGGGCGATGGTGACGGGGCGGCCGAGGGCCGCGGAAGCCCGGCTCTCCGCCAACGGCACGAACCAGTCCCAGGACCAGAAGGCGATGAGGAGCAGCAGGAAGACAACGGGCGGAGCCGTCCATTTCAGCCAACGCGGCAGGTTCAGGCGCGGCACCTCATCCTCCTGACAGGCTTTTCTTGGGTGGTGCAGGAGGGCCGCTCCGCACCCCGTGAAGTCTTCCACTGAAGGGAATGAGCGCCCCCGGCCGAGGGTTGCTTTCCTTCGGGGCTGTCGTGTGGCGCGTCTGGGTTGTTCCGATGCAGGAATGATGACCCTGATTTGTCGTATTCAGGGCTCAGCCGCGGCGGGCGTCATCTGGAGCAGCCATACAGGTTGAGGCAGGCGAAGTAGCGGGTGAGGCATTGCTGCGTGCAGCCGGCCCGGTCAGTGGGCGTGAAGGCTGGCGCGCCAGGGTTGGTGCTCCAGGTTGGAGGGCAGGCCATGCGGCAGGAGGCCTGCTGGGCCTCGCAGCCCTGCCGAAGGGGCGCCGCACAGGTCGCACGGGTCGGCGGTGGCTGCGTCGGTCTCGGCGGCGCCTGTTCAGCGTGCGGCCGGGGCATCTTGCGGGGCGCAGGTTCCGTCCAGCTCTTCGGGGGAGGGGGTTGGTCGCCCGCGGTCGGACCGGCCGCACCCAAGGCGGAGGCCAGGACAAGCAGGAAGCCGATCATCGCCAGGGTACGAAAGAACGACCGCATGCCTTAGCCCCCACTCGATGCGCGAAACGTTGGGGAAACCTCCCGCCACCACGGCCTTGGCGCAAGGGGACGCGCCGATCCCTGACGGGGCAAATTCTTGCGGCGGCGCTTCAGAAGCCGTGGCAGAGGGACTGGCGGACAAGCGCTGCTTCCCGACGGGCGTGGGAGCCGACTCTCCCAGCCGCCAGCAGGCATCGCGATGGCGTCCCCAGCGTAGCCAGGGAGCCTTACCGGATGGGGCCCCCAAGGCGTGGGCCGCCCTCCGATATGGTGGGGTCTCCCCCCTGCACCCACCGAAAGCCCTCGTGCTTGGTGATGGCGGCGATCCGGACCATGCCCCCCACGGATTTCGGCAGCAGCACCGCGAAGCGGACGAAGCCGATCGTGGTCTCGACCAGGAAGCGCGCGAGGTCGATCGCATCCTTCATCGGCATGGCCGGGACCGAGAGCGCGGCATAAAGGTCCCGGACGAGCTTCTCCTGCAGGCGCATGGCCTCCGGCGGGCGCAAGCCGTGCTCCGCCAGGACGTCGGCGATGTCGAAGCCCACGCCGAGAACCAGCCGGTTCAGGGCCTCGTACTGCCCGTCCCACAGCACCCCGAACGCCGTCTCGTCCATGATTCGCCGTGGCGGGGGGCATTGTTGCCCCGTCATGCTCACTTGCCAGACTTCGGCCAGGGACCGGCCGGCGGAATAGCCGCAAAGCCGGAGCTGGAGACTGGTCGGCTCGGGACAGGCGGCGGCCTTTTCCTCGAACAGGAAGGCCCTCAACTGCGTTGCGACCTGCTCCATCGTGTAGCGGGCGGGGTCGAGCTTCCATTCGGGGCGGGCCGGGTCTCGCCCGGCGAAGCGGCGCCGCAGATCCTTCATGAGGGTCTCCACGGACTCGTTTCCGATTCCGCCCGCGCCCGTGGACATCGCTCCGATGGGCAAGCCCTCGCCGAGATGGGCAATCTTGTTGGCGTGGAGGTAAATCTGCCCGCTGCCCATGGTCCCGGCGCTGTCGGCGGCCATGACCACGCCATCGTTGATCTTCACGGAGACGATGATGGTCATGGCGTCCCTTCCGGGCCGAGGCTGGCCCTCACGATCTGCGCCGCCGTGCCGGTGCGCCACGAAGGCCATCATGCGGCCGGCGGCTTCGATGGAGCGTCAATCCACGCCGCCTGGCCGCTGGAGCTTCAAGGCCGAGCCGTGTCGCAGGCCGGTCCTTGGCCTCCGGCTATCCGCATTCCGCACAGGTTGCCAGCCCACGCCGCTCGCGCACGAGCCCGATCGCGTAGCCGCAACGCAGGCAATTCGCTTCGTCGTCCTGCGCGTCGAACGGATCGGCCACGCGCCGGCTCGGTCTCCGCACCCCTCCGCCCACACGCTTGGCTGGCGGCTCGGTTACCTGTCCAGCATCGGGCGAGACAGTCGCCACCAGTTCGTCCGCGGGCTCGGCAGCGGTCGGTGTCCACATCGGCATGACGTGGGTGACTGCCTCCCTCGTGGCGGTCTCGACGGGCTCGGGTGCCGGCGATGTGACGGATCTGGCGGGAAAGCCATCACCCCAGGTCTGGGCGTGAACCCCAGGACCATTCTGTCGGGCGTCGGAACCGCCGGAGCCGGCGCCTCTGGCCGGCAAGCGAACGACCTCGACAACCCGGCTTCCGGTGGAGCCGCCCCTGCGCGGGACGGTTCGGAGTTCACGCTGGCTGCTGCCGGTGGGCTGTCCTCCGCCCAGCCGGGCGAAAACGCGGTCAATGTCCGACATGGGTCTCCAATTACTTCAGGGGATCGCGCCCCAAAACGGCCTGTGGCTGCGGAGGCGCAATGGTCACCGGGTTGTCGCAGGGCAGAAGTGCCCCATCCATGAGAAGCCTGAACCATTAAGCGGGTTTCCGCACCAGGCTCCGCAACACAGTGTTCGCGTCTGGTCGAGAAGGTCGACCAGCCCCTGCAACCCAAGCAATCCGGCCGGCTGGAAAGCGCTCGGGCGCCTTTTCCTGCAGCCGAACCTCAAGCCTGCCGGGCGCAGATGCGCACCGGAAGGCCCGCACGCCTTCAGCGGCGGGCCTTTCCTTTGGTGATCTCGCGCTCGATCACAGAGCGGTCGGTCGTTCCGGCCCGCCGCATGATCTCCCGCACGATGGCTGGGGAGATCCTGTGCCGCTTCGCGATCTGAGCGACATCTTCATCGACCTGTACGTCGGATTTCGGCGCAGAGTCGGCCACAGGGATTGCCATGAGAAGTTCCGTTCGGGAGGTGGTTCTGATTCGGTTCGCTTACTTGCGGCGTGCCTGGCGGGCGGCATAACGCGCATCGCGCTTGGCTTTCTGCTCGACGGCGAGCGTCTCGGCCGCCTGGGCCGCATCACGCTCGGCCTCGGCCTGCCGCTCGATTTCTTCTGCGGCGAGGCGTGCCTCCTCGGCCCGGCGGGCGGCCTGTTCTGCCTCGACCTTTCGGGCTTCCGCAGCGACAGCCTCTGCCCGCGCCTCGGCCTCGGCGCGACGCTGGGCGCGTACCCCCTCGCGCAACTCGGCAGCGGCGCGCTGTGCGGCAAGGCGCTCCTGCACTGTGGGATCATCCACACGCGGTTGCGCGCGGAAGCGGTCGATCATCGCCTTGCGGGCGAGGTCGGCCGCTTCGCGCCTGGCATTGAAATCGTCGCGCTTGGTTCCGTGCATCATGCGTAGCTATTGTCCTTGAAGTGGTGAACGAGGGCGAGCCGCCTAGATCATCCGAGGATGTCGAGGACGATCTGGCGGATCTCTGCGGGCGAAAGCCCGGTGCTGGGGCGAGGCGCCGGCGGCGCTGCGGCCGTGGTGTCGCCATGCGCGGATAGAACGCGCGGAGCGTGCTTGATGGTCATGCTAATTTTCTTTCTTCTTGGCGACGCCGTCCCAGGGGGCGGCGCCGCATCCATGCGAAAGGGCCGGGCGCGCTGCGCCGGCCGCAATCGAAAGGCCGTCAGGCCTTGCGCAGATTGGTCGCGGACATCTTGCCCTGCTGACCGCGCTGGACTTCGTATTCGAGCTTGTCACCTTCGTTGGGCGCGTCGAGGCCGGCGCGCTGGACGTCGGAGATATGGAGGAAAACGTCCTTCGTGCCGTCTTCAGGCTGGATGAAGCCGTATCCCTTGGTGGCGTTGAACCACTTGATGGTACCAATGGACATGAATGTTCCGTGTTCGATAGGTCACGGCCACACCGAATGATGTGTCCGATCAATCTTCTACAGGGAATGGGCGGGCTCAGCGCTCGATGAGGAGCTGGGGGAGCGCACTAAAACCAAGAAAAGCTGATGTCTCCAATATAGCTGAGGCCGCACCAGAATGTAAGGTGCAAAATGTTCGGCCGTCAGCTTCTTGCGGAGCTTGGTTCCGCATCCGGGCGTGCGGGGGAGTTTTCCAGCTTCGGACGTCCGTTGTTTCCTCGCCTCCTCGTGACCGCGCCGGTTCCTTGAGGCTGGAACTCGGGCGCGGCTTCCTGCCTCGCTCACCGCGAGCCGCCCGCACCTTTTTCCGAGAAGCACACTCCCCTTCGGCTGTCGCGCCCGAGAGCCAATTCAGCGGACAACATCGCGAGCCATGCCGTGCGAAAGGCTCCCCCTACATGCTTCTCGCAACCCAGCGGTCCGCGGGCCAATCAGCCGAGCAGCGTCCACTCGCTCCCCGGCCCACCGATCATGGTGGCCGCCTTCAGCGCGAAACCGTCCATCTCCCATAGGCCAAGCGCACCCGTCTCGTGCCGCAGCACGAGGTCGGCGCGGCCGTCGCCCGACAGGTCGGCCACCTGGGCGACACGCCAGGACGGACCGAAGGCGAGCGTTGTGCTCTCCACGCCTTCCGTGCCCCATTCCCACAGCGTTACGTCACCCGTCGCGTCATCCTGCCAGACGAAGCCGGAGCGTCCATCGCCATCCAGGTCGGCCATGCCGGCCAGGGCGAAGCGCCCCTCCACCGTCCCGGCCTGGGTTGCGGAGAGCCGGGTGGTCCAGTCCATCTCCCACACCCAGATGCCGTCCGCTTCGTCTCGAAGGACGATGTCGGCATTCGCGTCGCCTGTGACGTCCGCGCTGGCCAGGACCGTCTGGCCCGGTGCATGGCCCACGAAGACGCTGGCGGCGGGGGCGAGGCCGTTGCCATCCATGCGCCAAGCGGTGACGCCGCCATCGGCGCCCTGCCACACGAGGTCGGCGTCGCCGTCGCCATCCAGGTCGCCCTGAGCCACGAGCGTCAGCCCAGTCGGGCCCTGCCGCCAGGAGGCGCTCACCATCCCCGTACCGTCGCTCTTCAGCAGCCAGAGGTTGTTCCCGGCCGCGCTGTTGAAGAGGAGGTCGGCCCGCCCGTCGCCGGTCATGTCGCCGGAGAAGCGGAAGCGCCACGCGCCCGGCTGCGCCCAGCCGATGACCGCCGCGTCATCGACGGTTGATCCATCCATCGTCCAGAGGCCGATGACGCCGTTCCCGTTCAGGAAGACCAGGTCGGCCGACAGGTCGCCAGTCATGTCGCCGCGCCGGGGCTGGAGGTTGAGCGCGCCGTCGTCGAAGCGCAGCGCCTCCACGCCGGTGACGAGGGCGGTGCCGCCCGAGGTCTGCACCTGGAGGCGGCCATCGAACAGGTTGGTGATCACCGCATCGGCACGGTTTCCGGCGAAGACCGCCGTGTCGAAGCCGCGCCCACCATCGAGCAGGTCGTCGCCGCCGCGGCCGATGAGCGTATCGTTGCCACCCTCGCCGAAGATCGCCTCCGCGGCAGCGTGGCCCTGGATCGCCTCGCCGCGCTCGCCGCCGCGGACGGACATGGAGGCATCGAACTGCACGAGGCGCGCATAGCTCCCGTCCGGCGTGATCTGCGCCCAGGGACGCAGCGCCGTGTCGTCGCGGAAGTCGAGATTCTGAACGCGAAGATCGGCCTGCGGTCCGGCATCCGCCTCCTCATAGGCGCTGGACTGGGTTCCATGCAGCGCGACCATGTACTCGGCGAGGGCGTCCTGCTCCGTCCCCTTGACGGCGAAGGAGGCGGCGCCGTCCGAAAGCGCGGCGTTGTTCTGAAGATCCACCCGACTGCCGGGGATGATGAAGCCGGGCAGGGGGTAGCTGTCGCCGCCATCCGCGAGGAAGGAGAGGGTCACTAGCTTGATCACGCGGCCCGGGTCGCCGACCAGCACCCCGTCCTGCATGATCACGTCGGCGACCGAACCGTCCTCGTTGAGGATGGCGAGGTTGCGGATGCGCTCGCCTTCCGTCGTGACCGCGCCGCCGCTGACGGCCTGCGCGGCGCGCGCCGGGTCGAAGGAGAAGGACACGCCGCCGACCTGCGCAAACTGGCCCGGCGTGGCGGTGGAGGTCCATCCCGCCACCGCATGCTCGAAGAGCCGCTCGAAATTTGCCGCCGTGACGGACACGATGGAAAGGGTGTTGTTGAAGCGAAGCGAGTTCTCGATGTCGAGCTGGCTGACGCCGCCGGCCGGCTTGCCGGCCGCCGGGTTCTCCAGCGGCGGAAGCTCCTCCGGAATGGGCTGGCCCAGCACGGCGCCGATCTCGGCCCGGATGCCGCCGCCATTCTTCAGCGACACCATCACCCCGGCATCCACCTGGCGTGCGACGAAGAGGTTGGCGTCGGCGGAAAGGTTGCCGAGGTTGGTTTCCTCCGTGCGGACCTCGTTGCGGCGGCCCTCCAGGAAGACGTCGGTGAAGCCGAAGACATTGCCGTCTTTGGTCTCGATCACCGCCTGGATGGCGTCGGTAATCTTCTTCACCTCGCCGCCGCGCGTACCCTCGCCATAGGCGTCACACTCGCCCCAGAGCGCGGCGACGTTCTCGTCGGTCGTGGCGATGGCGCCGTTCAGCGCAGTGTCGACGGCGCCGGGGATGATCACGCCATTCGCATCGAAGTCGAGAACGAGGCGGCCGACATAGGAGTACTCGCCCGAGGTGGAAACGACCGCGACCGGCTTGCCGTCGGCGGCGGTGCGGAACACCGGGTATCCCTCGCTCGGCGTGTCGCCGGGGCGCAGCGCGTCGTCGCCATCGGCGAAGATGGCGTGGGACCCGGCGGAAACGATGATGTCCACGCCGCTGATCAGAGAGGCCAGCTGCAGCTCGTTCGCGTATTGCTGGAGGTGGGAGAGCAGGACGATCTTGTTGATGCCCTGTGCCACCATGGCGTCGACCCAGGGCTGGATGATCTGCGCCAGCTCCGCCATGTTGTCGCGGCCCCCATCGCCAGCGGAATCGAGGACGCGCACCCCGCCCACCGTCGAGATGGAGGCGAGAAGCTGGGTGGTCAGCCCCAGTATGCCGATCGTCTCGCCCCCTGCCTGCACCGTCGTCCAGGGCGCGATCTGCGCGTCGACGTTCTCGTTCGCGACTGACTGGTTGTCGGCGAGGTCCGCGGGCTTGGTCGCATAGGTGGAGGCGTCGCGCAGCGCCGTGGTGACGAGGGCGCGCAGCGTCGGCTCGTCGGCGAAGTTCAGGTTGGCCGAGAGATAGGGGAACTGCGCGCCGATATTGGTGACGCGCCCCGTCGTGGTGCCGGAGGTGCCGGCCGTGAAGTCGATTGCGGCGGCAAGGGCATTGGGGCCGAGGTCGAATTCATGGTTGCCGAGCACGGAAGCCTGAATGCCGATCGCGTTCATGATGGCGATGTCGGCGGCAAAGAAGGCTGGGCTGGATCCGCCTAAGCCGGTAAGCGACCCCGCGGGAAGGCCAAGCAGGGTTTCATAGAAGCCCCGCAGCACGGGCAGAAGGCTCGGGTCGGTGCCGGCAGCGCCGAAGGGACCGGGCAGGAAGTTGTCGCCGCCCGAAAGCGTGATGCTGGCGGGGACGGCATCCTCCAGCCGGTCCACGATGGCCGCGAATTGCTTGGCGCGGTCCGTGGCGAGCAACCCCGCCTCGACATCCGAGCCGTGCAGGAGCTGCAAGCGGAAGGTGCCGGGCTGGCCGACGGTGATGTCGAAGCCGGTCGTCGTGCCGCTCACCTCGTTCACGACGATGAGGCGGGGCGCCTCGTCTTCCGTGGCAGGCACGAAGACGCTGGTCTCCGGCCCGGTGTCGCCGGGGCGCTGGATCAGGCCGGCATAGGACACCTCCTCCGGCCCGTCGATGCGAAACGCCATGTTGGCGTTGCCGCGCTCCAGCCCCACGAAGGCGTAAAGCTGGCCATCCACCGTCCCGAGGGTGATGTGCTCCGGCTCCGCGCCCTTGTTGTCCGAGCGGCCATCGTCGTAGAGGGCGGGGAAGCGGCTCGCCAGGACCTCGTCGATCATCTGGCCGCTGTTGAAGCGAAGCGTCAGTGTCGGGGCGTCGTCCGGCCCGCCCACCTCCCAGATCGAGAAGGAGCGTGCGCCCGGCGCCACCAGCACGTCGAGGTCGCCGTCGCCATCAAGGTCGCCGTGCCATTTGGTGACTTCGAGCCGGCCGAGATCTGCGTCGCCGCGCCGCGACTGCACCTGTGTCAGCAGAGCAGGGTCCAGCGGCGGATTGCCAGTGGTGGGGACACTGCCGGAGGCTGGGACAAGGGCCGAGATCCGCACGCCCTCGTTGAACGCGCCACCATACTCGCGCAGGTCGCCCTCATTGGCGGTGACGAGGAAGGTCATGCCGTCCTGCACGAAGGAGGCGATGGCATCGGGCATGTAGGCGCCGAAGATGGGAACCTGGCGGATATTGGGACCGCCATCCCGATCGCTGGTGTCGATGCCGTTCCCCGGCTGGGAATGGTCGGACAGGCCGAGCGGCATGACGGAGACCCAGGCATTCGCCTCCAGGTCGAACACCGCGATGGCATTGTTCTCCTGAAGCGTCACGTAGGCGCGGCTGCCGCTGACCGTGATGTATTCCGGCTCGAAATCAGTGGAGGGCAGGGCGGTGCTGGCAGCGCCGAAGCCATTGGCGATCTTCACCCCCGCAGCGCGCAGCGCGTCCACCTGGGGGTCGAAGGCCTCGAAGCCAAAGAAGTCGTAGGACCAGTCGGACACCTGGATGACGCCGAGGCCGCCCTGCGGGTCCGCCGCGTAGCCGGGAGCGGGCTCGCCCTCGATGGCGACGAGGAGGCGGGCGCCGTCTGCGGTGAAGGTGATCATGTCCGGCACGGCGCCGACCTGGGCCGTGGCGCGCCAGGTGGCGGCGGTGCCGGCCTGATCCAGTGTGAAGACGGCGACAAAGCCTTCGGCGCCGGGAGCCGGCCCGTCGAAGGCGATGGCGAGGTTGCTGCCGCTCACCGCCACGGAGTTGCCCGTGCCAAGGCTTGGCGTCGCGCCGCCGTCGGGCGCGAGGATGGCGGATTTCGGGATGGAGAAGCGCAGCGCGCCGGCCTGGGCGTCGAGCGCGTCCACGCCATTGGCGCCGAGGGTGAAGACGAGGTTCCGGGCGGCGTCGTAGGCCACCACCTCCGAGTTGCCGGCCGCGCCGCCTGGAAGGCCCGCATGGCTGACGTTGAAGATGGCCGTGCCCTTGACGTTGATGGTCACTGATCGCCCCCGGTCCGTTGACCGGGCGTTTCTGTGGGGCGCCGCCTTTCATGTCTTTGCCAGTTCGGCGACAGGGACGAGAAGCTTCCGTGACGGCCCGCGAGGCGTCCTAGGGCATCCGCGCCGCAAGCCGCGCCGCACCCTCCTTCAACGCCTGGACCTCTCCGTGGTGAAAATCGGGGCCGAAGTCATGGCGCGCCAGGATCCTCGTGAGGCTTGCCACCACCTCCGACCGGTCGCGCGACAGGACAGGCACGGCGACGGCGGCAAGGTCCGGGTTGAATTGGCCGACGGTGGTCATGTGCCCGTCCCTGCGGATGGCGGCGAGGCGGCTCCGGACCTCCGGCCAGGTGGCGCCCAGCCCGGCTTCGGCGATGTCGGCCTGCCGGTCCAGATAAAGGCTGCGGATGCGGTGGGGCGGAAGGAAGGCCAGGATGGCGAGCGACGCGGCGCCGCGGAACAAGGGCAGGGGAAGGCCCCGCGCCCGGAGGATCTGGATGTCCCGGCCCTCGGCGTGGATGGATCCCGGCCCGGCCTTCAGCACGCAAAGGACCTTGTCGCGGTACAGGCTGCACAACAGCACGATGCTGTTCGGCACCGCCTCCGCCAGATCCGGCAGCACCGCCTCCGCTGCCTGCAGCAATGGGTCGGTCATGTGCATCAGCCGCTCAAGCTCCACGATGCGGGGGCCGAGCGCGTAGAAGCCGTTGCCGACGGGGGCGACGAGGCCGGCATCCGACAGCGCCTTCACGTAACGATAGGCGGTGGAGCGCGTATAGTCCCGCCGCGCCATGAGGTCCTCCACGCGGACGACCGGGTGCTCCTCGGTGAACAGGTCGAGGATCTCGAGGATGCGGCCAATGCTGCCGGCGCCGCGCTCAGCCAGGGTCGTGCCGCGCTTCAGCTCCGCCGGATCGTCGCCTGTCGCCACGGCGGCGCGCCGCTTCCGCCGAGTTTCCGAACCTTGCATCCGCCCCCCTGGTCGCCGGCCCGCCGGAGTCTGCGTCGCACGAGAACGCTTGCACAGCAGCGTAGCGCAATGTTAGCTATTCCCAATATGCGGGATTTCAGAAATTCCCGCTTATGGGGAATAGCTGGCATCCCGCAAGCCCGGCTCCCCATACGTCTGAAGCGGCATGGTCAGGGAGGAGGCGCATCATGAACATCCAACCCACGGGACAAACGCTGGGGGCGCGCGTCACCGGGATCGACCTCTCGAAGCCACTCGGCGATGGCGAGTTCGCGGGGATCCTGCGGGCATTGGGCTCGCATGGCGTGCTGTGCTTTCCCGGGCAGCGTCTGGAGCCCGCGGCGCTGCGCGACTTCTCGCAGCGCTTCGGCAGCATCCAGCGCTCCGTCACCGGCAAGTTCCACGACCCGCAGGTGCCTGAGGTCGGCATTCTGTCCAACATCATCGAGAACGGGCAGCCCATCGGCATCGGCGATGCCGGGCAGGACTGGCACACCGACATGTCCTACCGGGACCTGATGGGGTTCGTGAACGTGCTGAACGCCTGGAAGGTGCCGCATCGCGACGGCAAGCCCCTGGGCGACACGGTCTTCGCCAACATGCACGCTGCCTATGACGAGCTGGACCCCGCGCTGAAGGAACGGCTGCGCGATGCGACCGCGACGCACGACTTCAACAAGTTCTGGGACGAGATGCGCAAGAAGGGCAGCTCGCGAGCCCCGCTGACGCCCGAGCAGCGCGCGGCGCGCCCGCCCTCGGTCCATCCGGTGTTCCTGACGCATCCGATCACCGGCCGGAAGGTGCTGTACTGCAACCCCGGCTACGCGATCCACATCAACGAGCTCGACGAACGAGAAAGCGACGCGGTGCTGGAGCAGCTCTTCGCCCACCAGCTTCAGCCGCGCTTCCTCTACGCCCATGTGTGGACCGAAGGCGACCTGCTGATCTGGGACAATATCGGGACGCTTCACAACGCGATCCCGAATTATGGCCCGAACGAGCATCGCCTGATGAAGCGCTGCCAAGTGCTGGCCGACAAGATCTTCGATCCCGAGTTCCTCCGCGCCTCGCTGCCGCCGATGCAGGCGGCCGAGTAGCCCCTGAGGCCGGGCGGGGAGGGACGCGATTGCGCCTGATGAGTTTCGCGACGGCTCGCGGGCCGTCCTTCGGGCTCGCCACCGACCAGGGCGTGCTGGATCTGGGGCGCCGCTTCGGCGGGCGGTTCGGCGGCGTGCGTGGCATGCTGGCCGGCTGGAAGGAGGCCTTGCCCCTGCTGCAGGACCTGGCCCGGGCACCGCCGGATCACGCGCTGGCAGAGGTCGAGTTCCTGCCGGTTGTTCCCGATGCCGCCAAGATCATCGGCATCGGCCTGAACTACCGCTCCCATGTGGGCGAGGCGGCGGGGCGGGCGCCGCCGGAATTCCCCCGTGTCTTCTCGCGCTGGAACGATACGCTACTCGGCCATGGCCAGCCCATGCGGCGTCCGCTCGTTTCTGCCCATCTCGATTTCGAGGGGGAGCTTGCCGTCATCATCGGCAAGCCAGGGCGGCACATCCCCGCCGCGCGGGCGATGGAACATGTCGCGGGCTATGCCTGCTTCAACGATGGCAGCGTGCGGGATTGGCAGAAGCACACCACCACCTCCGGCAAGAACTTTCACGCCACCGGACCGCTCGGGCCCTGGATGGTCACGGCGGACGAGATCCCCGACCCCACAGCCCTCACCCTGACCACGCGCCTGAACGGCGAGCAGGTGCAGCGGGCCAGCACGGGGGAGCTGATCTACGACATCCCCTTCCTCATCGAATACATCTCGACCATTACGCCGCTGGCGCCCGGCGACGTCATCGCCACGGGAACGCCGGAAGGTGTCGCGCTCCACCGCGATCCCCCGCTCTGGCTGAAGCCCGGCGACGTGGTCGAGGTGGAGGTCTCCGGCATCGGCACGCTCCGAAACCCGGTCGCCGAGGAGGCGTAGCGATGGACGAGTTGCGCCGTGCCGCGCTCCTGATCGGCTGCCAGCAGGCGGTTCACCGCTTCTACGCGGCGCTGGATGCCTCCGACTATGCGGGCGTTGCCGCCAGCATGGCGCCGGAGGGTTCCTGGCACCGCCAGGGCAAGATGCTGACCGGACCGGACGAGGTCCGCGCCGCGCTGGCGGAGCGGCCCGCGGGCCGGGTCACCGCGCATCTGGTGCAGAACCTGGTGGTGGATCTGGCGGACGAGCGCAGCGCGACCCTGCGCTACATGACGCTGGTCTACCGCCATGACGGTGAAGGCGGAACCGGACCCGCGCCGCTGTCGCAGCCGCTTTCGATCTCGGCCCACGTGGACCGCCTGCGTCGCGAGGGTGACCGGTGGCTCGCGGTGGAACGCCGCTCACGGAGGATCTTCGCAGCATGAACCAATCCGTCAGCCACGCCCTCCGTGTCCCGGCGGATCGGGTCCGGGAACAGATCCTCGGGGTGCTGCATGCCTGGAACATGGCGCCCGACCTGGCCGCGACGACGGCCAAGCTGATGGTCGAGACCGACCTGTTCGGCGTGGACAGCCACGGCATCTCGATGATGATGACCTACGAGCAACGCATGCAGGAAGGAAAGCTGGACCTCCGCACCCCGCCGAAGGTGGAGAGGGAGACGGCCTGCACCGCCATGGTGAACGGGATGGCGGGGCTGGGGCATTCGGTTTCCGCCTTCGCCATGAACCTTGCCGTGGACAAGGCGCTCGCGGCCGGTGTCGGCATCGTGGGCGTGCGCAACTCGCACCATTTCGGCGCGGCGGGGGTCTATGCGCGCATCGCCGCACGGCGCGGCGTGATCGGGCTCGTCACCAGCGCGACGCGTGGCGTGACCATGGTGCCGACGCGGGGCTCGGTGCCGGTGCTGGGCACCAATCCGCTGGCCTTTGCGGCACCGACGAAGCGCAACCGGCCCTTTGTGCTGGACATGGCGACCACGACGACCGCGGCCGGCAAGATCAAGGTCCATGACCTGAATGGGCGCCCCCTCCCGGCGGGATGGATGGTGGATGGCGAAGGCCGTCCCGTCACCGACGCGGCGGAAGGCATGGAAGTGCTGCAGAAGCGGCCGGAGGGCGGCCTGACGCCGCTCGGCGGCACGCCGGAGATGGCGAGCCACAAGGGCTACGGCCTGGCGATGATGGTGCACATCCTGGGCGGGACGCTTGTCGGCTCCTCCTTCTCGCCGATCCGGAACCGCACGCAGAAGCCGACCGACCCCGACGATCTCGGCCATTTCTTCATGGCGCTGGACCCGAAGGCCTTCCGCGAGGACGGCGCCTTCGAGGAAGACCTGGACGACGCGATCGACGTGCTGCACGCGACGCCGCCCGCCGATCCGGCGAAGCCGGTCCTCGTCGCCGGAGACCCGGAGGAGGAGGAGCGCGAGCGTCGCCTGCGGCACGGCATCCCGATCCCGGCGGCGCTCGACCGGCATATCCGCGCCATCTGCGAGCGCTGCGGTGCATCCTACGTGCTGGGCGGCGCGGCCTGACACATCGCTTGTCGAACAGGACTGGTTGACCATAGCATCCACCCGACCGACCGTTCGGTCGGGAATCCGGGCGGCAGAGCGGAACGAGGAAGCGGAGCAACGCATGGATCTGAGGTACACGCCGCAGGAGCGCGCCTTCCGCGCCGAGGTGCGCGGGTTCATCGACGCCAACCTGCCCGCCGACACACGGCAACGCATGGTCGAGGGACGGGTGCCAACCAAGGCGCAGACGGTCGCCTGGCAGCGCATGCTGAACGCGCGCGGCTGGGCCGTGCCCGACTGACCGGAGGAGCACGGCGGAACCGGCTGGACCGCCGTGCAGCGCTACATCTTCCGCGAGGAACTGCAGCAGACTCCAGCGCCGCAGCCCGTTGGCTTCGGCACCAACATGGTCGGCCCCATCCTCATCGCATTCGGGACCGAGGCGCAGAAGCGACGCTTCCTGCCGCGCATCCGCAACATCGACGACTGGTGGTGTCAGGGCTTCTCGGAGCCCGGCGCGGGATCGGACCTTGCCTCGCTCAAGACGCGCGCGGTGCGGGAGGGCGAGCATTACGTCGTCAACGGCCAGAAGACCTGGACGACCTACGCCCAGCATGCCGACTGGATCTTCTGCCTCGTCCGCACCGATCCCGAGGCGAAGCAGCAGGAGGGGATTTCCTTTCTCCTGATCGACATGAGGACGCCGGGCATCACGGTGCGGCCCATCATCACCATCGATGGCGGGCACGAGGTAAACGAGGTTTTCTTCGACGATGTCCGCGTTCCCGTCGAGAACCTGGTCGGCGAGGAGAATCGCGGCTGGGATTGCGCGAAGCTCCTGCTTGGCCATGAGCGCACGGGCGCCGCGCGGGTGGGCGTCAGCAAGGAGCGGCTGCGCCGGCTGAAATACGTCGCCTCGCAGGTGGAGGAGGGCGGGCGGCGGCTGATCGATTCCCCGCGCATCCGCGAGAAGATCGCCGGCATCGAGGTAGAGCTGAAGGCGCTGGAGATGACGGTGCTGCGCGTCCTCGCCGCGTCGAAGCGGGCCGGGGAGTCGCGCAACGCCGATCCTGCTTCCTCCATTCTGAAGCTGCGGGGCTCGGAGATCGCGCAGTCCATCACGGAGCTGATGATGGAGGTGGCAGGCCCCTACGCGCTGCCGGCCCTGGCCGACCCGGAGATGGATGGCACGAACGAGCCCGGGCTGATGGAGGATTGGGCGCGGACCATCGCCCCCGTCTATTTCAACTGGCGCAAGCTCTCGATCTTTGGCGGCACGAACGAGATCCAGCGGCAGATCATGTCCAAGGCCTTTATGGGACTCTGAGCATGAATTTTGACCTTTCGGAGGAGCAGCGCCTTCTCCAGGAAAGCCTGCGCCGGTTGCTGGCGGACCGCTACGGCTTCACGCAGCGCAATGCCGCGATGGCGGCGCCGGAGGGCTGGAGCCGCAAGATTTGGCGCAGCTACGCGGAGCTTGGCCTGCTCGGCCTCCCCTTCGAGGAGGCCGATGGTGGCTTCGGCGGCGGCCCGGTGGAAGCGATGCTGGTCGCCGAGGCGCTGGGTGAGGCGCTGACGCTGGAGCCATGGTTCACCACGGTCGTGCTCGGCGGCGGCTTCCTGCGTCACGGCGCCTCGGAGGCGCAGCGCAGGGCGCTGGTCCCGCAGATCGCGGCGGGGGAAGCGCTGGTCGCCTTCGCCCAGATGGAGACCCAGTCGCGCTACTCCCTCTCCGACGTCGCGACGGAGGCCCGGCGTGATGGCGATGGCTGGGTTCTGGAGGGACGCAAGCGCGTCGTCCTGCATGGCGACACCGCCGACTGGGTCGTGGTCACGGCCCGGACCTCCGGCGCGCGATCGGACCGGGCGGGGATCGGCGTGTTCTTGGTGCCAGCAAGTGCGCCGGGCCTGCTGCGCCAGGGCTACGCGACCGTGGACGGGCAGCGCGCGGCGGAGGTGACGCTTTCCGGCGTGCGCGTTGGGCCGGATTCCGTGCTCGGCGATCCGGCGGAGGGGCTTCCGCTGGTCGAGCGGGTGGTGGACGAGGCCATCGCCGCCCTGGCAGCGGAGGCGGTGGGGTGCATGTCGGCGCTCCATGCCCTGACGCTCGAATACCTGAAGACGCGCCACCAATTCGGCCGCGCCATCGGCCAGTTCCAGGTGCTGCAGCACCGCGCCTCCGACATGATGGTGGCGCTGGAGCAGGCGCGCAGCATGGCGATGTACGCGACCATGATGCTGGACGAGCCCACGCCCGAGCGTCGCTCCGCCATGTCGGCGGTGAAGGTGCAGATCGGCCGCTCGGCGAAGCTGATCGGGCAGCACGCGGTGCAGATGCATGGCGGCATCGGCATCGCGACGGAGTACGCGGCGGGGCACTACTTCAAGCGCCTCGCGGCGATCGACACGCTCTTCGGCAACGTGGACCACCACCTGGAGACGCTGGCGGCAGAGGTGTCCGCCGTCGCCTGAACCGCCGCGCCCACCCCAGAAGATCAGGAGGAAACGATCATGCGAGACATCCCCGGACCCATCGGCCGGCGCACGGTCCTGGCCGGCGCCGCCGCGAGCCTGGCCGCACCGGCCTTCGCGCAGCGTCGCGACCAGCCCTTCCCGAACCGCCCCATCCGCATCTTCGGCGCCTGGGCGCCGGGGCCCAATGTCTACACGCGCGTCCTGTCGGAGATCGTGTCGCCGCGCCTGGGTCAGCCCGTGGTGATCGAGAGCAAGTCCGGCGCCAACGGAACGCTCGCGGCGCGCGCCGTCACCACCGAAAGCCCGGATGGGCATGCGCTGGCGCAGATACCGGGCTCGGTCTTCCGCGTGCCCTACATGATGGCGCGCATGCCGTATGATCCGGTGAACGACCTCACCTACAACATCTGCCTGACCGGTTACACCTTCGGCCTCGTGGTGCGCGCGGACTCGCCGTACCGCACCTGGCAGGACCTCGTGGCTGCAGCGCGGCAGCGGCCTGGGGAGATTTCCTACGGCTCGCCGGGCATCGGCACCGAATCCCAAGTGGTGATGGACCGCATCGCGGAGCAGGAGAAGGTCGAGTGGCTGCATGTGCCGTTCCGCGGCGGCAGCGAGCTCACCAATGCCCTGCTCGGCGGGCAGATCCATGCCGTCGCGACGGCCAGCCACTGGTCGTCGCTGGTGCAGGCCGGGCAGTTGCGCCTGCTGAATGTCTGGACCGCCGACCGCATTCGCCGCTACCCCGACGCGCCGACCCTGAAGGAGCTGGGCTACGACATCGTCGCCACCTCGCCCTATGGGCTTGCGGGGCCGAAGGGCATGGACCCGGCGGTGGTCCGGACGCTGCACGATGCGTTCAAGGAGGCGCTCTACCATCCGGATTCGCTGAAATACCTGGAAGGGCTGGATCAGCCCGTCGTCTACATGGACAGCGAGGCCTACTCGAACTTCGTGCGGCAGCAAGTGGTGCGGGAGCAGGAGATCGTGCGGCGCCTCAACCTGCGGATGAACTGACGGGCCGGGGTCACGGAATCGACGTCGCCGCGATCCCCTTCTTCCCCAAGCGTGTGGCGTGCCGCGTGGCGGCGAGAGGCCGATCTCGCCGCAAGCGGGCCGGGCGGCTTTGCCCGGGGCCTCCGGTCAACCTGCAGCTGCGCGCGACTTCCGCTCGGAAACCGGGATGGCCTTGCATCCGATGACGCCAGACCGGGCGAGACGCGCCATGGCAGCGGCGTCGAGGCCGAGCCGCCCGGCCAGCACTTCCTCGTTGCTTTCTCCAAGGGTGGGCGCGGCCCGGCGGATGGGGTAGGGCCCCTGGCCCGCCACGCGGAGCGGCGCCGAGGGCTGCTGATGGGGACCCAGGAAGGCGCGCTCGGTATGCTGCCAGAAGCCACGGGCGTTGAGATGCGGATCGTGCCACAGTGTCGTGGGGCGCCGCACCGTGGCCGCCGCGACGCCGGCTGCCTGGAGCTCCGACATGGCTGCGTCCGCCTCCCGCGCGCCCGTCCAGGCCAACAGGGCCGCCTCGAGTTCCGCTTCCCGCGTCCGGCGCCCCTCCAGCGTGGCGAGGCCCGGGTCGCCCCCGAGATCCAGCCGCGCGATGACGCCGCACAGGCGCGCCCAGGCCGCGTCGTCCTCCACGGCAAGGGCGAGCCATTCGCCGCCTGCGCAAGGAAAGCAGCCATGCGGCACCTGGGTCGCGTGCCGGTTGCCATGCCGTGGGCCCGGCGAGCCCGTCGTCGACTGGGCGACGAGCCAAGGGGCTAGCAGGGGAAACATGCACTCCACCTGGGCGAGGTCGACATGCTGCCCGACCCCCGTCCGGCGCCGGTGCAGCAGCGCGGCGAGCAAGGCTGCGGCCGCGTTCATGCCGCCCACGGGGTCGCCATAGGCGACATGGTTGGTGGTGGGCGGCCAATGGGCCTCGCCGGACACGCTGGGGAGGCCGGAAGCGTGCTCCAGCGTGGAGCCATAGGCGCGGGCATCGCGCCACGGGCCCTCGCCGCCGAAGGCCGGCATGGAGACCATCACGAGGTCGGGCCGCTCCGCCGACAGCGCCGGATAATCCAGGCCGAGCTTCGGTAGTACCTCGCGGGCGTAGTTCTCCACGACTGCATCCACGTCGCGCACCAGCCGCTTCAGCAGCGCCGCCCCTTCGGGCGAGGACAGGTCCAGCGTGATGCCGGTCTTGTTGCGGTTGAGCGCGCTGAAGCGCGGGTCGCGCTCATAGCCCTGGCGGGCGAAGAATTCCGGGCGCGGGTCCACGCCGCGCCACCAGTCGGGGTACTGGCAAGCCTCGACCTTCAGCACCTCCGCGCCGAGGTCGGCAAGCTGGCGCGTGCAGAGCGGGCCGGCCCAGCCCATGGACAGGTCCAGGATACGCAGCCCGGCCAAGGGAAGCGCGCCGGGCGAGGCGGACGGCAGGGACGGGCGCCGGTCGGGCGAGGGAAGGGCGTCGTGCTCGCCGAGACGCGGCGCAACACCCTCCTTCAGCGGCGGGGTGCGGGTCAGGTATTGCGGCAGGGCCGGCCCCTCGAAGCGGGCACCGCCGATCCGTACCGTGGCGAAGGCCTTGCGCGCCCGATGCGTGGGAGTCTCGAGAAGCTGCGCCATGTCGGGCACGACGGCGAAGGGAAGGCGACGGCGGATCGCTTCCTCGAACCACTCTGCGGCTGTCCGCTCGAGCAGGCGTGGCGCGAATACCGCCTCCAGCTCATCCGCGCGGCGCAGCCGGTCCAGCCCGACGAGGAGGCCCGGGTCGCGCCCCAGCTCCGGGGCGCCGACCATCTCGCACAGGGAGCGGAACTGGGCCGGCGTCACCACGGTGATGCCCAGCCAGCCCTCCTTGCAGCGATACACGCCGAGTGGGCTGGTGGGGGCGAAGCGGTTGACGCCATGGCGCTGCTCCGCCTCGGGATTCACCAGGCCCTGCGTGGCCTGGTACTCGGCCACGCAGACATTGGCCTCGTGGATGCTGACCTCCAGCCGCGCGGCATGGCCCGACAGAAGCTGCGCGGCCGCGGCGTTGAAGGCGGCCAGGGCGCCCATGACCTGCGCCGCGATGCCGCCCAGCATCACGGGCGGCCCCTCGCGCGGCCCGGTCGCGGCGAAGACGCCCGCCAGGGCACGGCAGAGCGGATCGGTCATGCGGAAGTCGCGATACGGGCCGTGATCGCCGAACCAGGAAATCTCCACGACCACCTGGTCGGTCCGTCCGAGGGGGAGCGCCTCCCGCTCCGCGCGCGGCCTTCCGTCCAGGATCACGTCGCACCCGGCAGCGACGGCGCGCAGCCGTGCCGGGCTTCCCGTCATCCCGCGCTTGTTGGTGTTGAGCCAGGCGAAAAGGGCGGATTCAGCGCCGTCGCCCGTCTCGACCAGCGGGGGCTCGCGGCGCATTGGATCGCCTTCGGGCGGCTCCAGCTTGAACACCTCGGCGCCGAAATCCGCGAAGAGCTTGCCGGCATAGGCCAGGGCGGCGCCGGTTCCCAGCTCGGCGACGCGGAGGGAGCGGAAGGGGAGGTCGGTCATCTCAGGCCTTTCACGCGCAGGCGAAGCGACGGCGGTGGTGGTCGGCATCGCCGTAGAGCATGCCGATGGCGATCAGCCGCTTGGCCTGGCGGCCGACCGTGAACTCCTCGCACATGCCCATGGCGCCGTGAAGCTGGATCGCCTGATACGCGACGGACCGCGCCAGCTGCGCGATGCGCGCCTTGGCGGCGGAGACGGCGCGGATCCGTTCGCGCCGCTCCGCCTCCAGGCGCAGCGTGGCGAGCAGGGTCATGGAGCGTGCCTCCTCGCAGGCCAGGAACATGTCCACCAGCCGGTGCTGCAGCACCTGGAACCCTGCGAGGGGCTGGCCGAATTGCTGGCGCGTGCGGAGGTGCTCCGCCGTCGCCTCGCGCAGCGCTTCCATCGCGCCCAGGGCCTCGGCGCAGAGGGCCGCCGTGGCGCGGTCCAGCGCGAGTTCGATGGCGGGGCCCGCGCCGCCCTCCGCGCCCAGCAGCGCATCTGCCGGAAGCGCTGTTCCGGTGAAGCGGAGCCGCGAGGCGGGATGGCCGTCGAAGCAGAGGAAATCCTCGCGCTCCAGTCCTGGCGCGTCGCGCGGGACCCGGAAGACGGAGGGACCTTCGCTGCCGGTCCGCGCGGTAACGAGGAAATGGTCGGCCGCCGCTCCGTCCGGGACGAAGGATTTCACCCCGTCTAGGATCCAGCCATCCGGCCTCCGCCCCGCGCGAAGCCGCGGATTGAGCGGATCGAATCGCGTCTCCGCCTCCGCCCCGGCAAAGGCGGCGCGAAGTGTGCCGCTGGCCATCCCTTGCAGCTCGGGCCGGTGTCCTTCTCCCAGCTCCGTCAGCAGCGTCGGGCACAGCACGCAGCTTTCGGCGAAGGGCTGTGCGACGAGGCCGCGCCCAAGCCCCTCCATGATGATCATCACCTCGACGGCGCTGCCGCCGAGGCCGCCCGAGGCCTCGGGGATCGCGATTGCCGTCCAGCACAGCGCCGCCATCGTGGCCCAACTAGCCTCCGTGCCGCCACGCGCGAAGCGGGCAACGCTGTCGGACAGCATCTGCTGCTCCGTAGTGAGGGAGAAGTCCATGGAGCCTCGCTAGAGCCCGAGAATCTGCCGGGCGATCACGTTGCGCTGGATCTCGGCGCTGCCGCCGAAGATCGTCGTGGCGCGGGTGTAGAGATAGTTACGCACCGCATGCGCCGCGCCGGGCGGCAAGGTCGCGTCATCCAGCGGGACGAAGGGCATGGCCTCAGTGCCTCCCGCTTCCACTGCCATCTCGGTGATCCGTTGCAGCAGCTCGGCCGAGCGGATCTTCAGCATGGAGGATCGGGCATCCGGCTCGTGCCCGGCCTCCAGCTCGGCCAACACCCGCAGCACTGTCACCTCCAGCCCGATCACCTCGATCTCGAGTTGCGTCAGCCGGTCCGCGAAGAGGGCGTCTTCGGCCAGAGGGCGTCCGTCGGGACCGGGCGCGCGGCGCAGCCGGTCGCGCAGCCTTTCCACCGCGCGGCGGAGGCGCCGCTGCGTGGCACCGACCCCGCGTTCGCGGGCGAGAAGGAATTTGCCGTAGCCCCAGCCTGCCCCTTCGGCGCCCACGCGGTTCGCGACCGGGACGCGCACGTCGTCCAGGAGGATCTCGTTGATCTGGTGGTTACGGTCGATCGTCTCGATGGGGCGCACGGTCACGCCCTTCGCGTCCATCGGGATCAGCAGCATGGAGATGCCGCGCTGGCGCTTTTCCTCGCGCGAGGTGCGAACCAGGGCGAAAATCATGTCCGCCCAGTGCGCGTAGGTGACCCAGATCTTGTGCCCGTTCACCACATAGTCGTCGCCGTCGCGCACCGCATGGGTCTGCAAGGCGGCGAGGTCGGAGCCCGCCTGGCGTTCCGAGTAGCCCTGGCACCACCAGACATCCCCGGAAAGGATGCCCGGGAGGTGCCGCCGGCGCTGCTCCTCGTCGCCGAAGGTGTAGAGCACGGGTCCGATCAGGCTGAGCCCGAAATGCGCCTGCTGCGGGCAGTCGGCCGCGGCCATCTCCTCCTCGAAGATGTGCCGCTGCGACAGGGTCCAGCCCGTCCCGCCATGCTCGCGTGGCCAGGAGGGCGCGGCCCAGCCGCGGGCCTGCATGATGCGCTGCCACGCGACGAACTCGTCCTTGGTCAGCTCCTCGCCGTCGCGCACCTTGCGCCGCATCGCGTCCGGCGCCGCCCTGGCGGCGAATTCGCGGACTTCCTCACGGAAGGCGAGTTCCTCGGGCGTGAAGTCGAGCCTCATTCCGGGCGGCGCTCGATGCCGCGGACGATCGGGGCCCAGCGCTCCGCATCCTCGCGCAGGAAGGTGGAGACCTGCTCGGGCGTGGTGGGGCCGGACACGAATTGGCCGTCCGCCTCCAGGCGCTGCCGCAGCTCCGCGTCGCCGAGGGCGGCGACCACCACCTGGTTCAGGCGGTCGATGGCAGGGCGTGGCGTCCGGGCCGGGACCATCAATCCGAACCAGGTCTGCGCCAGCAGGTCGGGCGTGGATTCGCTGAGCGTGGGCACGTCCGGAAGGCTCGGCAGGCGCTGGCCGCCTGTGAAGGCGAGGATGCGGCCCTGGTCGTTGCGGTGCGCGGCGATGCTGGTGCCGCCGCCCACCACCGCGAGGTCGATCCGCCCGGCCAGCAGGTCCACGATCTGTTGGGAATCCCCCCGGTAGGGAACGCCTTGCAGCGAGAGGCCGAGAGCCTGGTTCAGCATCAGGACGGTGAGGTGGTGGATGCTGGTCGGGCCGTTCGTGCCCGCGTTCACCGCGGCGCCGCGCGACTTCGCCCAGGCGGTGAACTCCGGCAGCGTCCCCGGGAGATCCTTGCGCGCGAGGAGCGTCAAGGGCACGCGCGAAACGAGGGCGACCGGCGCGAAATCCTCGGGCTTGTAGGGGAGTGAGCGGTTCAGGAGCGGGTTGAGCGTATGCGTGGTGCCGGAGGAGACGAGGATCGTGTGCCCATCCGGCTCGGCGCGCGCCACGTGCTCCGCCGCGATCACGGTGTTGGCGCCGGCGCGGTTCTCCACCACCACGGGCTGGCCGAGCGGCCCGGTGATGCGCTGCGCCAGCATGCGTGCCATGGCGTCCGTCGTGCCGCCGGGCGGGTAGGGCACCACGATCGTGACGCGGCGGGAGGGAAACTCCTGCGCGGCGGCACGGTGCACGGGAAGCGCGGCTGGCAGGGCGGCCAGCAGGGTGCGGCGTCCAATCATTGTTTCGTCTCCTCCTTCATCCCGGGGCGACGTCAGCCGCCGTTCTTGTCCTTCAATGTTTCTTCCAATTTGTGTCGCATGATCTTTCCTGTGGTGGAGCGTGGGAGGTCGCTTTCGGTGACGAAGCGGATCTCGCGCGGCAGCTTGTAGGAGGCGATGCGGGCGCGGCAGGCGGCGAGGAGGTCGTCGGCCGAAAGCCCGGGCGCGCGGGGCAGCACGAAGGCGACGGGCACCTCGCCCCAGCGGGGGTCCTTGCGTCGCACCACGGCGGCGTCGGCCACCTGGGGGTGGGCGAGCAGGACGCGCTCGATCTCGGCGGGGTAGATGTTCTCGCCGCCCGACTTGATCAGGTACTTGCGGCGGTCGACGTAGTCGAAGGTGCCGTCGGGGTTGCGGCGCAGCACGTCGCCCATGTGGTACCAACCGCCGCGGAAGGCCTCCTGGTTGGCGGTCTCGTTGCGCCAGTAGCCGGAGAACAGGGAAGGGCCGCGAAAGGCGACCTCGCCGGGGGTGCCGTCGGGAACCTCATGGCCGTGCTCGTCGAGCAGGCGGATCTGGCACAGCGAGCTTTGGGTCTTGCCGAAGGAGGCGGGGGCGACGCCGATGGGGATGCGCCCTGCCGAGGCGGGGGCCATGCCGGTCTCGGTGGAGCCGAAGGTGTTGCGGAAGGGCGCGCCGAGCAGCGCCGTGATCTCGGCAATCTCCCCAGGCGGAACCAAGTCGGGCATGGCGCCGATGACCGAGATCCCCTTGGGGCGGAGCTGCATGGCGCGCGCCTCGGCGATCACCTGCGCGGTCGTGCCCGGCATCAGGGACAGCCAGCCCAGCTCCTCGCGCGCCGCGATCTCGAGCAGACGCGCTGCCTGGAAGCCGTTCTGCAGGATGACCTTGGCGCCCTGCGTCACGGCGGTGATCGCGTTGTCGAGCCCGGCCATGTGGAAGAGCGGCGACCAGCAGACGAAGCTTCGGCCTGGAAAGAAATTGCCGTCGAGCCGCGCGATGACGCCGCGCGCGATCATGGCACGGTGCGAGACCAAGGCACCCTTCGGCATGCCGGTCGTGCCGGAGGTGTAGAGGATGACGAGCCCGTCCTCCGGCTCGGCCGGGGAGGCGGGGTCGCGCGGCACCTGCGCGCACAGGGCGGCCTCGTATTCCTCGCCGAGAAGCAGGGTGGGACCGCCAAGCCCGGTCGCGGCAAGCCGCGACGCGAAGCCCGGCGAGACGATGGTCAGTCGCGGCTCGGCGAGGGTGAGGCAGTGCGTCAGCTCCTCCCCCGACTGGCGCCAGTTCTGGCAGGCGAGGATGGCGCCGAGTTCCGCGCAGGCCAGCAGCGCCTCGATGAACTCGGTCCGGTTCTCCGAAAGGATGGCGAGGCGGTCGCCGCGGCCGACCCCGCGCGCCGAGAGGACGCCGCAGAGCCGGTCCACGCGGTCCTTCAGCGCGGCGCAAGTGAGGAGGCGCCCATCCTCCTCCAGCGCCACGGCATGGCCCTCGCGGCGCACCCGCTCATGAAACAGCCCCGCGATCGTGATCGACGCGGCCGCACACGCGGTCGCGGGGTCGATGCCGGTTCCCGTCACGCCGCGATCACTCCGCCCTGATGTTCGCCGCCCGGATCAGCGTGCTCCAGCGCTCCGTCTCGGAAGCGAGATAGGCCCGCAGCGCACCGCCATCCCCAGGCCGCATCACGACGCCGCTTTCCTCCGCGCGGCGGACGATCTCGGGGTCGCGCGTCGCGGCGTCCAAGGCGGCGCCGAGGCGGGCCAGCACGGGCTCGGGCGTCCCGGGCGGCGCGAAGAGACCCTGCCAGAAAGTGCCGTGGACGCCCGGCAGGGTTTCCGGCGCCGCGGGGACATCGGGCAGGGTTCGCATGCGCTCGCGCGAAGAGACGGCCAGCGCGCGTGCCGTCCCGTCCCCGACCAGCGGCATGGCATCGGGAGGCGTGGCCCAGGTGGCGGCGATGCGGCCGCCGCGCAGGTCGGTCAGCGCGGCCGCGGCGCCGCGATAGGGGATGTGTTCCAGCTGGATCCCGGCCTCGCGCGCCAGCATCGCGATCAGCAGGTGGTTGGTCGCGCCGGTGCCGGAGCTGCCCATCTCGATCCGGCCGGGATGGGCGCGGGCATGGGCGACGAAGTCCGCAAGGTCGCGGATGGGCAGGTCGGCGCGAACGATCAGCAGGAAGGGACTCTCATAGGCCATGCCCACCGGCGCCAGATCCTGCCGCGGGTCGCGCGGCGGCAGGCTGGGCTGCAGCGCCGGGTTGATGGCGAGGCTCGCAGTCCCCATCAGCAGCGTGTAGCCATCCGCCCGCGCCTGGGCGACATGGGCGGAGGCGATGGAGGTTGCGGCGCCAGGCCGGTTCTCCACCACGAGGTTCTGGCCCAGCTCGCGCCCCATGCGCCCAGCGATGATGCGCGTCATCGTGTCGGTCAGCCCGGCAGGCGTGAAGCCGATGACGACCGTGACGGGACGGCTGGGATAATCCCCCTGCGCGAAGGCGGTGCGGGCGAAGGGCAGGGCGAGCCCGGCGGCGAAGGCGTGGCGGCGGCGCATGGCGAAGGGGCTCATTCCGCGCGGATTCCGGCGCTGCGGATCAGCCCGCCCCAGCGCTCCGTGTCCTCCGCCAGCAGGCGTTGCAAGTAATCGGCGTCGCCGGAAACCAAGGTGACGCCGCGTCGCTCCATCGCCTCGCGAAGTTCCGCGTCGTCCGTCGCGGCGCGCAGCGCGGCGGCCAGCTTCGCGGTGACCGGCTCCGGCGTGCCGATCGGTGCGAAAAGGCCTTGCCAGAACACCGCCTCGTACCCCGGCAGGAGCTCGGCCACCGCCGGCAGTTCCGGCCAGCCCCGGAGCCTGTCGCGCGAGGACACGGCCAGGGCGCGCGTCTTCCCTGCGGCGACGGAGGGCGCGGCCGCGACGGGCGACTGGAAGATGGCCTGCACGCGCCCGGCCTGGAGGTCCAGCGTCGCCGGCGGGTCGCCCCGATAGGGCACATGGACCATGTCCAGCCCCGTCTGCTGGCACAGCAGCGCGAAGGCGAGGTGGTTCACCGCGCCATTGCCGCCACTGCCGTAGTTCAGCCGGCCAGGACGCTCCTTCGCAAAGGCGAGGAACTCCGGAAGGCTCCGCACCGGCAGGTCGGCGTGGACGTGCAGCACGAAGGAGGTCCGGTAGGCCATGCCGACCGGAAGCAACTCGCGGCGCGGGTCCTGGGGCGGGGTGCCGGGCTGCAATGCCGGATTGATGGCGAGGCTCGCCGTCCCCATCAGCAGCTGGTAGCCGTCCGGGCGCGCCTGGACCGCCTGCTGCGCGGCGATCGCCGTGGCGGCGCCCGGCTTGTTCTCCACCACCACGGGCTGGCCGAGGCTGCGTGCCATGTGCTCCGCCAGGGCACGGGTCGTGATGTCCGTGTGGCCACCGGGCGGGTAGCCGGTGACGAGCACCACGGGGCGGTTGGGGTAGCTTTCCTGGGCCATGGCGGGGCCCAGCGCGGCAAGCGTGGCCCCGGCGCCGAGCAGGGTGCGCCGCCCGATCTGAAGTCCCTCGACCACCCGTTCCTCCCTCCTCGAAGCGCCGGGCGCTCGCCCGGTCGGATTTTCTGCCCAGCGGAACACGAAGGGGTGCTTGGCGCCGGATGCTTGAAGATGCGCCAGAAGCCGAGCATAAACAACGATGAAGGCGTGGGGATTGTTCCTTGGGGCATAACTTCGGGCGAATTCTTGAGGATGAAAAGCATGCTCTCGTGCCGGGCGGGCCGCGACGGGGCATGCTCCCTCCCGATCAGCCGCCTGGACCCGAGATGACCGCATCGTCCCCGCCCGTGACCAATGCCGTGCAGAAGGTCTGCGCGGTGCTGCGTGCCCTTTCCGGACCCGCCCCCATGCGCCTGACGGCCATCGCGGAGGCGGCGCGGCTGAACAAGGTGACGGCGCTGCGGATCCTCGAGACGCTGACAGCGGAAGGCTTCGTGCAGCGCGTGCCCGGCACGAAGACCTATGCGCTGGGGCGTGAGGCGCTGGTGATGGCCGCGGCGCGGCGCGCCGTGCCCAACCTCGCCGCGCTGGCGGCGCCGGGGCTGCTGCGCCTCGCTGCTGCCTCGGGCGACACGGCGCTGCTCTCAGTGCGGAGCGGGACGGAGGCCGCCTACATCGCGCGGGAAGTCGGCGATTTCCCGATGCAGCCGAACATCCTGCAGGTGGGCACTCGGCGTCCGCTTGGCGTCGGCGCGAGCAGCCTCGGCCTGCTCGCCTGGCTTCCGGAGGCGGAGGCCGAAGCACTGCTGGAGCAGGTGACGCCGCGGCTGGAAGCGATGTCGCGCCTGCCGCTGGACGCAATCCGGGCGGAGATGGCGGCGGCGCGCAAGCGCGGCTACCTCGTCCTGCTCGGTAACACTTATGAGGGGATGGGCGGGGTCAGCGTGCCGGTGCGGGGCCCGTTGGGCGACGTGGTGGGCGCCTTCAGCCTGGCCGGCACCATCGACCGCATGCGCGAACGCGAAGCGAAACTCGCCACCATGCTGCAGCGGGAGGCGGCGGCGCTCTCGGCGCTGCTGGCCGAAGGGAATGCCGTGCCGCCCGCGCGGAAGGCGCGGCGCGCATGAGCTGGATCGCGGGAGTCGGGCTGACCCCCTTCGGACGGCTGCCCGGCCGCACCACGCTGGACCTGATGTCGGAAGCGGCATCGCTTGCCCTAGCCGATGCGGAGTTGGAGCGGCGCGAAGTGGAAGGGGTGTTGTGCGGCTATTCCACCACCCTGCCACACATCATGCTGGCCACGGTCTTCGCCGAGCATTTCGGGGTCCAGCCACGCTATTGCCACGCGGTCCAGGTCGGCGGGGCCACGGGCTTCGCGATGGCGATGGTGGCGCATGCGCTGGTGGAATCCGGCGTGGTCCGGAACGTGCTGGTCGTGGCGGGCGAGAACCGGCTCAGCGGGCAGACGCGGGACGAGGCGGTGCGGAGCCTCGCCCAGGTGGGGCATCCGGAATACGAGGTGCCCTTCGGCCCGACCATTCCCGCCTATTACGGGCTCGTCGCTTCCCGCTACATGCACGAGTACGGGGTACGGCAGGAGGATCTCGCGGAGCTTGCGGTTCTGATGCGCCGCCACGCCGGGGACACGCCCGGCGCCCAACTCACCGAAGCGGTGACGGTGGAGGAGGTGATGGCCTCCCGCCCCATCGCCGCGCCACTGAAGTTCCTCGATTGCTGTCCGGTCTCGGATGGCGGCGCGGCCTTCGTGGTGACGCGCGAACGGCCGGGGGATGATGGCGTGCGGATCCGCGGCTGCGGCCAGGCGCACACGCACCAGCATGTCAGCGAGGCGCCGAGCCTCGTGCGGTTCGGCGCGGCCGAGGCGGTGGCGCGGGCGAGCGAGGCGTCCGGAATGGCGGTGTCCGACGCGCGCTATGCGGCGGTGTATGACAGCTTCACCATCACCCTCGCGATCCTGCTTGAGGAGATCGGGCTGGCGCCGCGCGGCGGGGCAGGGGCCCTGGCGCGGGACGGGCATTTCGGGCGGGGTGGCGCGATGCCGCTGAACACCCATGGCGGCCTGCTCAGCTACGGGCATTGCGGCGTGGGCGGCGCCATCGCGCATCTCGCGGAAGCGCAAATCCAGATGATGGGGCGCGCCGGGCCGCGGCAGGTGCGTGGCGTCCCGGCCGCGCTCCTGCACGGGGATGGGGGCGTGCTGTCGTCCCATGTCAGCCTGTTCCTGGAGCGGGCGCGATGACGGCGATTGCCTTCCAGCGCTGCGGCGGATGCGGCGCAACCTGGTATTTCGCCCGCGGCTTTTGTCCGCGTTGCGGCAGTGCCGAGCCCGAACGGCGCGAAGCGACGGGGCGCGGGACCGTGCACGCCGTGACGGTGGTTTCGCGCGCCCCGACCGAGGCGCTGCGACGACACGCGCCCTACACGCTGCTGCTGGTGGACATGGCGGAGGGCTTCCGCCTGATGGCCCATGGCGAGCCGGGCCTCGCGATCCGCGACGCGGTGCGGGCCGAGTTCCACGAATTCGACGGCGCCACCCTGCCGCGCTTCCGGCGCGCGGAATGACGCCCTCGGAGAGGAAGGGGGAACGCATGCCGCTCTCGGCGGAAACCGACACCACCACGCCGCGCCACCTGCGCGACAAATACGCCATCGTCGGCGTGGGGGAGACGAAATATTCGCGCGGCTCCGGCCTGACCACGCGGGCGCTCGCGACCTGGGCCATCCGCAACGCGATGGAGGATGCGGGGCTGAGGCCCGGCGACGTGGATGGGCTGCTTTCCTACCAGTACGGCAGCGACTCCACGCCCTCCACCTTTGTCGCCGGCGATCTGGGCATCCGGCCCAACTTCTTCATGGATGTGCATGGCGGCGGTTCGACCACCGAGGCGCTGATCGGCATGGCGATGGGGGTGATCGAGGCGGGGATGTGCCGCACCGTCGCGATCTACCGCGCCTTCAACGGCTATTCCCAGGTCCGGATCGGCGGCACGGGCGTCCGCGCGGCGATCCCCGTGGTGGGCGATGCCCTGCACGGGCGGCCCTACGGATGGGAGAGCCCGGGGCAGTGGTTCGCCCCCTCCTTCATGCGCCACATGCACGATTACGGCACCACGCCGGAGCAGGTGGCGATGGTGAAGGTGATCCACAGCGAACACGCCTCGAACAATCCAAAGGCGCTCTACCCCAAGCGGGTGACGGTGGAGGACGTGCTTTCCAGCCGGATGATCTGCACGCCGCTGCACCTGCTGGATTGCTGCGTGGAAACCGACAGCGGCACCTGCATCATCGTCACGCGGGCGGATCGGGCGCGGGACTGCCGGCACGTCCCGGCGCTGATCCGCGCGACGGTGGGGCGCTGCTGCAAGCCGCGCATCGACATGCACTACCAGGCGGGACCGATCTCCACCGTCGCGGCCAAGTATGCACGGGAAATCCTCTGGCCCAATGCGGACGTGGGTCCGGAGGAGATCGACGTCACCGGCTCCTACGACGCCTTCACTTTCACCACGCTGATGCAGCTGGAGGATTACGGCTTCTGCGCCAAGGGCGAGGGGGGCGCCTATGTCAGCGACGGCACCATGCGCCTGAGTGGCAAGCGGCCCAACAACACGAGCGGCGGCCATCTCTGCGAGGGATACACGCATGGCATCAACATGGTGATCGAGAATGTCCGCCAGCTTCGGCACGACGCCGACGATTCCTGTCCGGTCGGAGCGGATGGCAAGCGGATCCACACCCATGACTATCGCGAGGGCGGCTGCCGGCAGGTACGCGACGTGGAACTGACGGCCAACCTGGGCTGGGCCAATCCCGGCACCGGCTCGGCCCTGGTGATGCGGCGCGGCTGAAGGAAAAGGCCATGACGATCCAAGCCGAGTATCTAGGCATGCCGCTGCGCCTGGACGACCAGGACCACGAGAACCGCGCCTATTTCGGCTTATGCGCGCGGCACTCCTTTCATCTCCAGCGCTGCGATGCCTGCGGGCTGGTGCGCTATCCGCCCGGCACCGCTTGCCCCTGGTGCGGCGATCCGCGCGCGGAGTGGGTGCCGGTGGCGGGGCGCGGCACGGTGCATTCCTACACCGAGGTGCATCACGCCATCCATCCGGGCTTCCGGGAAGCCGCGCCCTACCTGGTGTTGCTGGTGGAGCTGGACACCCAGCGCAGTCAGCCCACCGAGCATGAGGCGATCCGCGTGCTCGGGAACCTCGTGACCCCGGACGGGGTGCTGGCGCCGCCCGAGATGGTGCGTAAGGTCGGGATCGGCTCGCGGGTGCGCATGGTGTTCACCGACGTGGCGCAGGACATCGCCCTGCCGCAATGGGCGCTGGATGAGGAGGCGCCGCAGCCTGACCGGCCCTGGCGGTATCCATCCGGGTAAGGGCCGCGCCCATCGGAGTTGGCATGGCCTGCAGCAGCGTCACGGCCGCCGCACGGGCAATGCCGTTCCGCCCCCGCGACGTGCCTCGACCAGCGCCACAGAGACGCGATCGGTGGCGCTAAGGCGGTTGGAGGCCTGCATCACTTTCCAGAGCTAGGTCCTCGCAGCAAGGCCGGGCGGGCCCTGGGTGATGCGGATCTGTTCGGCCTCGTTCGCCAGTTGAGCCTGGACGAGGCTGCCGATGGCGCCGGCATCGACGGGGAGAAGACGGCGCATCATCTTGCGTCCCCGCACCGGCGCGCCAGGAACTCCGCGCGGGAGGGCGCTAACGCCGGGCGGCGCTTCCTCGCCCGCCGCGTGGAGGAGGGTCGCGGCGCGCGGTTGATGGGAGGCCCTTCCCCACCTCCCGTATCCGATGCAGCGTCGCGCCCTCCCCCGCCATGGCTGCCTTGGAGCGGCGGCTTATCGGAGGTCGGCCCCTCGGGCTCCGCGACGTCCGCGTCGCGCTTCCAGCCCTCGGTCCCGAACGTCAGCCGCGCGCTGGCGACGCCATTCCTGTTGCTGTCGAGTTCCGAAACCGACTGGGACTTCGACACCCAGCGGCGGTCCGCGTCGAAGGTCGGGATGCCTGCACCTTCCAGCAGGCGCGCCCACGATGGCGGAAATGGCCGTGGGTGCCTGCGCGATGACGCGCCGTCCGACGAACGCCCGACCGTGTCGATCCTAAGATAGCTGCCAGCCACCAACGAATCGCCCCCCCGTGCGGCCCGCTCCACACAGCAAGCACCGCATATTCTAGACGAGGCAGAACCCGGCTGATCGCACCCGCAGTTGGAGGGTATGGTCCGCCTCGGCCGAAGTCGAGGGGAAAATGCGACGGCATGAATGCTTGGCGCGCCTCCATGCATCATAGCGACGACGCGGGCCCCGAGCGCGCAGCACCCGCGCCGGTTGCACGAGGGTGGCGTGCTGGAATCCTGGCGCCGGCCGGTGCCTCCGACTAAGCGGCCAGGCCTTCGCAACCCGGCGCGTCTTGCAGACGGTAGACCCGTGTCGCCGTGCCGGAGAACAGCGCGGTGCGCTCCGCCTCGGAGGTGCCGGCGGCAAGACGCTTGAAGGCGTTCCACAGCACGCCATAGCCGCACATCCCCTTGTCCACGGGAAAGTTGCTTTCGAACATGCAGCGCCGCGCGCCGAAGGCCTCGATCAGCGTGTGGATCACGGGGCGCCATGCCTCCGCCAGCGTGGCCGAGCGCGGCGGCAGGTCATGAAGATGGAAGTCGTGGCCACCCACCTCCATGGCGAGGCCGCCCAGCTTCATCACCGTGTTGGGCAGCGCGGCAAGCGCCAGCACCTCGCGCCGCCACTCCTCGAAGCCTTCGGCGCGGCGCCCGGCGAAGGGGCCGACGCCGAGCGGGCCGCCGCAATGATTCACCACCACGGTCAGTTCCGGCACGGCGCGCGCGACGGCGAGGACGTGTGGCAGCTGCGTCTGGTAGGCCCAGATGTCGAGCACGAGGCGCTGGGCCGCGAGACGCCGGGCGCCCTCGACGAAGCGCGGGTTCTCCAGCGGCCCCGGTGGCGGCGAAAGGAGGTTGGAGCGAACCTCCGGCGAGGGGTGCCAGGCGGTGCGGTTGCGCACGCCGCGGAAGCGCGCCCCAGCTGCCGCAAGATGCGCCTCCAGCAGCGGCGTGACGCGATCGCCGAGGGTAAGGTCCACAAAGCCGACGATGCCGGCGCAGGCCCGCAGGGAACCGTAGGTGCCGCTGGCGCTGGCTGCCGCGACCCCGTTCACGAACTCCGTCTCCCCGAGGGAGCGTTCGTCCTCCGGGCCGGAGGCGCGGTACATGGCGCCGCACTGCACGAAGACGGTCGCGCGCAAATCATGACCCGAGGCCGTGTCGCGCAACAGGTCGTCGAGCAGGTAGCGCTCGCCCTCGCGGTCCCAAAGGTGATGATGCGGGTCCACGATCGGAAGAGCTGGATCGAGCGCCTCCTCCTGCACCTGGGCGAGCCATTCCTCGCGCACCGCGATCTGGCGCGACGGGGTGAAGGGCGGTGTCGGGGCGGGCGTCATGGGGCGAGGATTCCGCCGGCGCGGGCCGGGTGCAAGCCACTGGCCCACGCCCCCCACGGAGGCGCCGCTCAGGCGGGCGCGCGCGTGCCCGAACGGTTCCAGGGCATCAGGCGCAGGATGCGGGCCAGGCCGCACGTGCCCGTGACGCCCGCAACGATAAGCCCAGCACCGACGAAGCCCGCCAGCAGCAAGAAGCCCGGCGCGACCAGGACGCCAAGCAACAGGCCCAGCACCACCAGCGAGCCGGCCGCGATCTGCACCTGCCGAATCAGCTCGATCGGCTGCCCGCGGTCCTGGATCATCGGCAGTCCCGCGCGTCTCCATGCCTCGAGTCCGCCCTGGATGGCGAAGGCCTGATGCGTTCCGGCCATGGCGGAAAGCCGGCTGGAGCTGCCGGTCGTGCGCGCGCCGGAGCGGCAATGAAACAGGATGGTCGTATCGTCCTCCGCCTCGAGCGTCGTCTCGTCCAGGCTCGAGAGGGGCAGGCAGGTGGCGCCGGGAATGCGTTCGCGCGCGTGCTCGTCCGCCTCGCGCACATCCACGAGCATGGCCTTGCCCTCGCGCAGTAGCTTCGCGGCGTCCCGGGGCGAGATGAGCTTCAGCATGGTTGCGTCCTTTCCGATGGGCATCAGGCGGGAGGGCAGTAGATGTCGCGCAGAAGGGCGAGGATGCGGCCGGCGCTGGGGTCGGCGAGGCGGTAGAACACCGCCTGCGCCTCCTTCCGCGTCGCCACGAGGCCGTCCTCGCGGAGCCGGGCGAGGTGTTGGGAAAGGGCTGGTTGAGACAGGTCGACAGCTTCCGCCATCGCGCCAACGCCCATCTCGCCCTCGGCCATGAGGTGGCACAGCAGGAGGAGACGCTTCTCGTTGGACAGGAGCCGCAGCAGCCGTGCCGCTTCCGCGGCCTTCTTCTGCAGGATCTGAAGATCGTCCCCGAGGGCCGTGGCCACTCCGCTCTCCGCCAGAGGGTGCATAAGGAGAAACTAAATTAGAAATCCCTTATGGAGCCGTCAATCGGTTCTTGCTGGCGTGCCGCTCTTGAATTCGCGGCTGCTTCCACATCGCCGTGAGGCACGCGGCAAAGGTCCGTGAGCACCGGCGTTGCCGGAGGGGCAGCGCGCGCCTACGCTTCCTCCGGATGGCGAAAGACATCCGCATCTGCGTCACCGGGCTTTCCCGCGCGGGAAAGACGGCCTTCATCACGGCGCTGGTGGATGCGCTGTTTCAAGCCGTCCATCGACCGCAAGGCTTCGCGGCGTGGCGCGCGGCGGCGGAGGGGCGGCTGCACAGCGCGCGGCTCGTTCCGCCTTCCGGTGCGCTCGGTGCGATGGAGCAGTTTCCTTATCACGAGAATGCGGAGCGGCTGCGCGAGGACCCGCCCCGCTGGCCAGAGGCGACGGAGAAGCCGCGCGCCGTGACGGTGCAGCTGACCGTGGTGGCCGCGCGCTCCTGGGCCGCGCGGCAGGCGGCGCGGGTGATGGGGCAGGGAGCACGGACATCGCTTTCCTCCGTCCACGTCACCGTCCTCGACTACCCGGGAGAATGGGTGCTGGACGTGCCGCTGCTGCGCATGTCCTTCGAGCAGTGGTCGGCCGCGACCCTCGCCGCCATGGAGACGGAGCCGCGCCGCTCCGTGGCGCAGGGCTTCCTGCAGGCGCTGGACCGCGTGGACCCGGCCGCACCCTATGACGATGCGCGCGCCATCGCGGCGCACGAGGCCTATGTCGTCTTCCTGGAAACCTGCCGCTCACAGCATCGCCTGTCGCTGCTGCAACCGGGCCTGTTCCTGCGGCCCGAGCAGGTGGGCGGGCGCGCCGGCCTGCTGCGGCAGGAGGCGTTCCGGTTCTTTCCGCTGCGCGCGTCCAGGCACCCTGCGCGGAAGGGGTCCTTCGGGCAAGTGCTCGCGCAGCGCTTCGAGGCCTTCAAGCGCAACTCTGTACAGGCTTTCTTTTCCAGCCTGCGCGGCCCGGCGGGAACGCGGCAGGTGGTGCTGTTCGACCTGCTCTCTGCCCTGTCGGACGGAGAGCATGCCTACACCGACGCCCGCGCCGCACTGGCACAGATCGCGGAGGTGCTGACGCCGGGGCGGGGCTGGTGGGAATGGCTGCTCGGGCGGCCGGCGCAGAAGGTGCTCTACGCTGTCACCAAGGCGGATCACGTCCACTCCTCCTTCTGGCCCAACCTCGAGACCCATCTCGGCGACCTGCTGCGTGAGTTGCAGGCGGCGCAGGCCAGCGGGGTGGCGAGCTTCGAGGCGCGGATGCTGCCGCTGGCCTCGGTCGCCTGCACGCGGGACGCGGTGGACCCGAATGGGCGCGAGGCGGTCCGCGGCAACATCCGCGACCGGGAGACCGGGGAGGTGCGGCGCGACCAGGTCCTAGCCTATCCCGCACCGCCGCCACGCCGTCCGACGCGTCAACAATGGGAGGCACTGCGTCGCGCGGGGGTGACGGGGTTCCGCTTTCCCGAGTTCGTGCTGGATCCCCGCATGCTGGAGGACCGGCACGACCTGCCCCACATCCACCTGGACGAGGCGATCGAGTTCCTGCTCGGTGACCATGTCTGACCACCGCGACCCGCCACTCTTCCGGCCGAGCCTGACAACCGGCGCCCCGTCGCCGGAGCCGCCCGCGGGCGTCACCGACCCGCGCGTCTTCGCACCGGAGATCAGCCAGGGCGCGGCCGAGGTGCCGCCGCGCATGGAGGACGCGCAGCCGCCGCCGGGCGCCCCGCAGCCGCCGCGAAGCCGCGCCGGGCGGGTGCTGGCAATCGGCCTCTCCGGCCTCCTGCTCGTGTGGCTGGTGGACTGGCTCTGGGCGCTGTCGGCGCAGATCCCGGTGCTGGGCGCGGTGGGATGGGCGGCCTTCGCCGTCTTCGTGCTGGGCGCGGGCGGCCTCGCCTGGCGCGAATGGCGTGCGCTGCAACTCCTCGACGGGGCGGAGGCGCTGCGCCGGCGCATCGCGGCCGCCGCGACCGCGGAGGCGGCGACGCATCTGCTGGCGCCGCTGGGGCGCGACCTCCTGTCGCGCGGTGTCGCGGCGCCGCGCCTGCTGGAAGGTTGGAACCGCGCCATCCCCGGCGCCCGCACCGCGCCCGAGGTGGTGCGCGCCTTCGAGGCCGGCCCGCTCTCCGCCGCCGATGCGCGGGCCGAGGCGGCGGTCCGGCGCGCCGCCGTCACGGCGGGCGGCTTCGTCGCGCTCAGCGGCAATCCGGTCGCGGACATGATCGGCTTCGCGCTGCGCACGATCATGCTGATGCGCGAGGTGATGGTGATCTATGGGCTTCGCCCGGGCCGCGTAGCGGAGTTGCGGCTGCTGCGGCGCCTGCTGGTGGAGGGCGCGGTGGTGGGCGCCGCCGACCTCGCCGGGGATGCGGTGGCGAGCGCGGCGGGGCAGGTGACGGGGATGGTCGCCGGATCGGCGGCGCAGGGCGCGCTCGCCGCCTATCGCGTGGCGCGGATCGGCACGTTGGTCATGGCCGGGTGCCGGCCGGTGCCGTTCAGCCCGGGGAAGGCGCCCACGGTCGCGCGCATCCTGGCCCGGGGCGGCGCGCCTCCGAAATAGGGTTCACCCGGGACGCAGCTCCTGGCGCAGCGCGGCCTCACGCGGACGCATCGGCGCCATCTCGCAGCGGGACCAGATCGGGTTTTGGTCGGCGTAGTGCGGGCTGCCGGGATGGCCGCTGGCGCCGAGGAAGACGGACCAGCGGCTGTTCTCCCAGCCGCCCACGTCGAAGGCGTAGCGGGACAGCGCGCCATAGGCGGCACGCGGGCCGAGCGGTGCAACGAGGCCGTTGGCCTGAACCGTGTCGCCATCGCCGCCGATCGCATCGGCCGGCGGGTCGAGCAGGGCGGCGGCTTCGGGGAACAGGGCCGAAAGCGGGTGTACGAGGCGCGGGCGATGCACCTCGCCCCAGGCTGAGTCGGCTCGGGCAGCGGCCGCCTCCTCCAGCGCGGCGCGCAGCAGCGTGTTCCAGTTCGCGCCGCGCAACAGCGACGTGTCATCCGCGCGCAGCAGGGCGGGCATGGCCCACCAGAGCTGTACCAGCGGCGTCGTGCCGGGGGGCGGCGCCAGGAAAGGGTGGCCGGCCAGGGCGCCGAGGCCGCTCGCCTCCGCGAAGCGTCGCACCAGGGCGAGGCGCAGCGCGATGTAGCGCGCTGCCGCACGCGACCCGGCATCCATCCGCGCGTCCCAGGCCAAGATCTCGTCGCGCAGCGCGGCGGAGGCGGGCGGAAGCGCGTCGAGGGTGCGGAGCCGCGCCTGGATCTCGCGCGCGGGGAGGGAGGAGGTGTCGGCGTGAATGCGCGCCGCGCCGTCGACGCTGCGCAGCTCCGGATCGCTCAGCAACTCGGTGACGCGCTTCGCGCGATAGGGCGGGTGGCAGTCGGTGCAGAGATAGTCCGGATGGTCGTCGGGCACCGGGCGGTTGTTGGCCGTGGCGAGGAAGCCGGGCGCGGGGTCCAGCAGGCGCGGCATCTCCTCGAAGGGGATCCAGCCCTGCCATTCATGCGCGCCGGTCCAGCCGGGCACGGGCAGCCATCCATTCTCGCGCCCCCGCCGCGGCACGCGGGCGCGCAGCAGCCAGCCGGTGCGACCCGCCGTGTCGGCGGCGAGCAGGTTGTGGTCGATCAGCCCCCATCCGCGCGTCGCCTCGTAAAGGGATTCCACGCCCGTGGCGCGCAGCATGCGGGGCAGGCAGTCGAAGGACAGGTCGGTTTCGAAGAACTGCACACTCTTCAGCGCCAGCGCGGTGCCGGAAGCGGGCTCGCCGCAGATCACCGGGCCATGGCGCGTTTCCACCACCTCCACCTCGCGCGCCGCCTCGCCGCGGATCGCGATGCTCTCGGTGCGGCGGCGGACGGGTTCCCACTCCCCCTCGAACAGCGCGTGGCGCGCCCCCTTGTCGAAGCGCTCGACGTAGAGGTCGTGGATGTCGGCGAAGGTGTGGGTCACGCAATAGGCGACGCGGCCGTTCTCGGCGAAATGGGGGAAGCCGGGAACACCGGGAACGGTGAGGCCGACCAAGTCCCAGTCGGGGCAGGCCAGCCCGCCCTGGGCATACATGCTCGGCACCTCGAAGACGCGATGCGGGTCGCCGGCGAGGACCGGGCGGCCGGTGCCGGACATGGCGCCCGACACGACCCAGTTGTTGCTGCCGCCGCCCGTCGCGTCCGGCGCCGCTTCCTCCAGCAATGCCGCGACGGCGGGGGCGAGGTCGGAAAGCGCGGCGCGCCAGCGCGCGGTTTCGGCACCAGGTGGCGCGATCACGAGGTCGCCGCCGCCATCGTCGTAGCGCAGCTTGGTCACCTCCTCGCCCGCGAGCGGCAAGGCCGCGGCGCGCCACAGCTTGAACCAGACCGATCCCATCAGGAGGCCGAGGCGCCGCATCACAGCGATGCAATGCCACCCCTCCCAGGGTTCCGGCGTCGCATCGAGGAGGCGGTACTCCAGCGGCGGCGGGGCGCCGGAGGCGAGAAAGGCGTTCACTCCGGCCACGTAGGCGTCCAGCATGGCGCGGGCTTCCTCGCCCAGCGCGGCGGCGTCGCGGCGGTTGGCTGCTTCCATGCCGAGGCGGCGCGACAGCGCGTCCGAGGCGAAGGCGGGGGCGCCGAGCCATTCCGCAGCGCGGCCCAGGGCGCGGCGGCGATTCAGCTCCATCTGGAACAGCCGGTCCTGGGCGTGGACGAAGCCCTGCGCGAAGAAGGCGTCGCGCACGGTGGCGGCGCGGATATGCGGAACGCCAAAGGAGTCACGAATGACCGTGGCGGGGGCGGAAAGCCCGGCGACGGTCAAGGTGCCGTCCAGCTTTGGCACAGCGCGCGCCGCTTCTTCGCGCCAATCCGTCATTCCCTGTCCCTCGCCACCTGTTTCGCGCAGCATGAACCCGCGCTGGACAGCGCGCCAAGCCGCCCCCTACGCTTTTCGCAACAACAGGGAGGCGAGGTTCATGGAACAACCCGCGATCACCCGCCGCGCCGCCTTGGGCGCCGGGCTGGCTTTGCCGTTCACCCCCTCGGCGCGGGCGCAATCCGCCCCGGTGAACATCGTGCTGGAAAGCGAGGTGGTGATCCTCGACCCGCATGCCACCACGGCGGCCATCACGCGGACCTTCGCCTACCACGTCTTCGACACGCTCTTCTCCATGGACGGGAAGGGCATGATCCGGCCGCAGATGGTGGAGGCCTGGGAAAGCTCCGCCGACGGGCTGCGCTGGGATTTCCGCCTCCGGCCCAACCTGCGCTTCCACGACAACGCGCCCGTCACTGCTCGGGACGTGGTGGCGAGCCTGGATCGCTGGGCGCCGCGTGACAGCCTGGGCCGCATGCTCTGGGCGGCGAAGGGCGACCTCCAGGCGGTGGATGAGCGCTCCTTCCGCCTGACCCTGACGCGGCCCTTCCCGATGGTGCTGGACGTGCTGGGCAAGCCCAACGCGCCCCTGCCGGTCATCCTGCCCGAGCGCCTGGCGCGCATCCCGGTGGAGCAGCGCATCCGCGAGCCGGTCGGCTCCGGCCCGTTCCGCTTCCGCCAGGCGGATTGGCGCCCGGGCAACGTTATGATCCTGGAGCGCTTCGAGGGCTATGTCCCGCGCGAGGAGCCATCGGATTTCCTGGCCGGCGGGCGGCGCGTCCACCTGCCCGCCATCGCGCTGCGCGTCATGCCCGACCCGGCCACCGGCGCGACGGCGCTGATGGCGGGCGAGGTGGACTACATGCAGTACCTGCCCTTCGACCTGCTGCCGCGGCTGGAGCGGACGCGGGGCGTGCGGCTGGCAGCCTTTGGCGGCATCCACCAGTTCCAGGGCAATTTCCGGGTCAACCACGCCGCCGCGCCGATGGACGACCCGGCGATCCGGCGCGTCCTGTGGCGCTGCGCCGACCAGACGGCCACGCTGACCGCCATCGGCATCCCCGAGCGCTTCCGCGCGCCCGCCTGCCCCTCCTTCTTCCTCTGCGACGCGCCGCTCAGCAGCACCGCGGGCGCGGAGATGATGGGCTTCGACGCGGACGAGGCGCGACGGATGCTGCAGGCGACCAACTACCGCGGGCAGAAGCTGGCCTTCCTGACCACCGCGGGCGGCATCAGCCAGACCGCCGCGCAGGTGATGATCCAGAACATGCAGCGCGCCGGCTTCGACGCGGAGGAGCAGGTGATGGACTGGGGCACGCTGCTGGCGCGGCGTGGTCGACGCGAGGGGTGGCACATCTTCGCCGTCTACGCGAACGGCACGGACATGTTCTCGCCTCTGACCAATTTCTACGTCTCCAACACCTGCGCCGACTATCCGGGCTGGGATTGCGACCGCGACATCGAGCGCCTGCTGCGCGAGTTCGCCAATGCGGGCGACGCGGACCAGCGCAAGCGGCTGGCGGAGGAGATCCAGGGCCACGCCGCGCGGCACGTGCCGAGCGTGATGTGGGGGCAGTTCACCATTCCGGCCGGGATCCGCGAAAGGCTGCGCGACGTGCCGCAGGCCGCCTACCCGATGTTCTGGGACGCGCGGGTTTGAGCACGGACGCCGCGCTGCGCGCCCGCGCGGCGCGAGTGGTGCCGGGCGGCATGTGGGGCCACCTGCACGCCGGCCGGATGCCGCCGGGCTACCCGCAATTCTTCACGCGCGGCGAGGGCGGGCATGTGTGGGACGCGGACGGAAGGCGCTACGTGGACCTGATGTGCGCCTGGGGCCCGGTGATTCTCGGCCACCGCGACGGGGCGGTGGAGGGGGCGGCCGCGCGGCAGGCGGCGCTGGGCGACTGCCTGAACGGGCCGGCGCCGGTGATGGTGGACCTCGCGGAGCGGCTGGTGGACCGGATCGCCCACGCGGACTGGGCGATCTTCTGCAAGAACGGCACGGATGCGACCACCGCCTGCGTCACCATCGCCCGCGCCGCGACGGGACGCCGCGCCATCCTTGTGGCCGAAGGCTCGTATCACGGCGCCATGCCCTGGTGCACGCCGGTCCCGGCAGGCACGACGGCGGAAGACCGGGCGCACCAGCACCGCTTCCGCTACAACGACATCGCGAGCCTGGAAGCGGCGGCCGACGCGGCCGGACCCGATCTGGCCGGGATCATCGTCACCGCCTTCCGCCACGACAACGTCGTGGACCAGGAAATGCCCGAGCCCGGCTTCGCCCGTGCCGCGCGCGCGATCTGCGACCGGCGCGGGGCGGCGCTGATCGTGGACGACGTGCGCGCGGGCTTCCGCCTGCACCCCGACGGAAGCTGGGAGGCGGTGGGGGTGCGGCCCGACCTGTCCGCCTATTCCAAGGCGCTCGGCAACGGCCACGCCATCGCCGCCATCGCAGGGAGCGAGGCGCTGCGCGAGGCCGCCGGCCGGGTCTTCGTCACCGGTTCCTTCTGGTGCGCGGCCGTGCCCATGGCCGCGGCGCTGGCCGTGCTGGAGGAGCTGGAGCGGCGCGACGTGGTGCCCTGGCTGGAGCACCTGGGCACGCGGCTGCGGCAGGGCCTCGCGCAGCGCGCTGTCGCCTTCGGCGTCGGGCTGCGGCAGTCCGGGCCGGTTTCCATGCCGCTCTTCATGTTCGATGGGGATGCGGATTTCGCGCAAGGCCGGGCGTTCTGCGCCGCCGCGCTGGCGGCAGGGGCCTATCTGCACCCGCGCCACAACATGTTCCTCTGCGCCGCGCACACGGAAGCGGACATGGACGAGGTGCTGCGCGCGGCGGAGGCAGGGTTCGAGGCGCTGCGCGGGGCCTAGCGTTCGGCGCTGCCGAGGAAGCGGCGCGCCGCGAGCGCGTCGATCAGCGGATAGGTGGTGAACTCCGCCGGGATCATGTCCGCCCATTCCGTCAGGCGGCGATGCAGCGTCTCGTGGTCCGGCGCGTCGAACAGCACGACGGCGCCGCGCCCGACGCGGGCATGGACGGAGCGTGCCTCGCCCGATTCCAGCAAGGGTTCGATCCAGCGCCAGAATTCCTGGCGCTGGCCGGTCACTTGGCTCGGCCGCTCGGGCCGCGGCTCGCTGATGACGAGAAACAGCATGGGGGTCCCCTTCGCTCAGGCGGACGGGTCGCGCCGCGTCAGCCGGCGCAGGATGCGGGAGAGTTCGGCGGCGGCATAGGGCTTATGGATCAGGTCGAAGCCATGGCTGCCTTCCTCGGCCAGCACGTCGCTGTAGCCAGAGGTGAGCACGACGGGCAGGCCCGGATGGCGGCGGCGGATTTCCTCGCCCAGCTCGATCCCGCTCATGCCCGGCATGACGACGTCGGAGAAGACCACGTCGAACCGGTGCTGGTCGGACAGGAAGGCCAGCGCCGCCTGGGCATCCGTCGCCCAGACGGTCTCGTAGCCCATGTCGCGCAGGATCTGGGTGGAGATCTCCCCGACCTGGAGGTTGTCCTCGACCACCAGGACGCGACGGCCATCCCCGCCGTCACGCGGGTCCGTCTCGGCCGCTGGGGGCGCCGGCGGCTCCACCGTCTCCTGCCGCTGGGCGCGCGGCAGGAGGAGGGTGAAGGTGGCGCCCTGTCCCGGTGGGCTTTCGACAACCACATCGCCGCCCGATTGCTTGGCGAAGCCATAGACCTGGGACAGGCCGAGGCCCGTGCCCTTGCCCACTTCCTTAGTGGTGAAGAAGGGCTCGAAGATCTGCGGCAGCTTGTCCGGCGGAATGCCGTGCCCGGTGTCGCCGAGGGAGATGGCGACGAACTCGCCTGCCGCGCGGCGGCGCCGCTCCACCTGCACGGTCAACGTGCCTTCGCCGTCCATCGCGTCGCGAGCATTCGCGGCCATGTTGACCAGGGCCGTCTCGAACTGGCTGACATCCGCTTCGACATGGCATTCCGTGCACGCGATCTCGGCGACGATGCGGATGCGGGCGCCGGCAACCGTGCCGAGCATGTCGGCGATGTCGCGCATGCGCTCGGCGACGTCGAACACCTCCGGCCGCAGCGCCTGGCGCCGCGCGAAGGCGAGGAGCTGGCCGGTCAGCTTCGCCGCCCGGTCCACCGTCTCGGCGACAGCCTCCACGTAGCGGCGGCGGCGGTCGTCGGGCAGGTCGGATCGGCGAAGCAGATCGGCCGAGGACCGGATGATGGTCAGCAGGTTGTTGAAGTCGTGCGCCACGCCACCGGTCAGCTGGCCGACTGCCTCCAGTTTCTGCGCCTGCCGCAGCGCGTCCTGTGCGTGCTTCAGCTCCGTGATGTCGCGCCCCTCGGCGACCAGCCAGGTCGCCTCGCCATCCGCGCTGAAGACAGGCTTCAGGGAGAAGTCCACGATCGCGCGCGTCTCGCCATGCCCGCGCATCTCGTGCTCCTCGCGCACCGTTTCGCCCGCGGCGGCGCGCCGCGCGGCATCCCGGATCGCATTCTGGAGCGCCGGGTTCCCCCGCATCGGCGCGGCGAGCCAGAAGGGAAGTCCCACGATGTCGTCCGCGGTGATTCGGCTCCATTCGAGGGCGGTGCGGTTGACCTCGATGACCGTGCCGTCGCGTGTCAGAAGCGCCATGAACTGCAGCGCGGAGTCGAACAGGCCGCGGAAGCGGCGGTCAGTCTCGGCCAGCTCGGCGGTGCGCTCAGCGACGCGGCGCTCCAGCGTTTCGTTGAGGTCGCGCAGCCTTTCCTCGGCGCGGGCCCGCTCGACCGCGGCCCAGGTGCGGTCCGCCACCTCGGCGACGAGTTCGGCGTCGTGCTCCGTCCAGGGCCGCGCGGCGCGTGAATGGACGTAAAGGGCGGCCTTCAGCCCGCTCGCCTTCACCAGCGAGGCGGTGATGACGGCCCGCGTGTCGATGGCGTCGAAGGCGGCGAGGCTTTCCGGTGAGTTGGTGCGCGGATCACGCTCCACGTCCGGGATCAGGAGCGGGATGCCGGCGCGCAGCGCCGCCAGGATCTCCGGCCCGAAGGAAGCGAGGTCGTGCGTGCCCTCGCGCGTCGGCACGCTCCCGTCGGTCCAGTTGCGCTCCGTGGTGAAGAAGCGCCGTGTCTCCTCGACCTCGCCATAGCCGACGCGGTTGGCGCCCAGATGTTCGCCGAGCGCCGCCTGTGCCGTCTCGATCACCGCGCGGGGGTCGGACAGGCTGCGCAACCGGTCGCTGAGGTCGAGCAGGAAGCGGCCTCGCCGTTCCGCAAGAACGCGCGCCGTCGTCTCGTTGCCTTGGTTGAGGATCCCCGCGACCGTCCCGTCCTCGCCCCGGATGGGAGTGAAGCTGTAGTTCCAGTAGGTTTCGCGCCGGATGCCCCCCCGGAGCAGTGGCAGCATCTGGTCGTAGGTGGAAAAGCCTTCGCCCGACTGGAGGACGCGCGCGAACTGCGGCTCCAGTACCTCCCAGATATCGGCCCAGACTTCCGCCGCCGGGCGGCCGAGCGCCCAGGGGTGGCGCTCCTCCGGGATGGGCATCCAGGCGTCGTTGTAGAGGAGGCGAAGCTCCGGTCCCCAGTAGATCGCCATCGGGAAGGAGGAATTCAGGCAGATCGAGAGGGCAGAGCGGAGGGATTGCGGCCACGTCTCAGCTTGGCCCAGTGGCGACGATCCCCAGTCATGGACGCGGATCAGCGCGCCCATCTCTCCCCCGCCTGACAGGAATCCGGAAGCGGTCATGCTCCGTCCCTGGAAAAGTGGGTGCCTGGGCCGGGGGATGCCTTGCCGTTTCCGCTCAACAACCCATCCACCTCAATGACCCAATCAACATGCGGAACACTAATGAACGTGCCGCGTCGCGGGAGGTATTTTCGTGGGAACGACCTTGCAAGCAAAGCGCGCGGCGAAAGACCGCAGGGATGGCTGCATCCTGACGCACGAACCGTCCCTCTCCAAGAATGGGAGAACCGTTTGCCGCGCACGCGGTTGCGGCCGCTGCACACTCGCTTGGGAAATCTCTTTTCTTTGACATTGCCGCAACCCCATGGGAGGACTGCGCCAATGGCCGCGGATATCACCTTGGAAGCCCTGAACCCGGGGCGGGTCAGCGAGGAACTCCGGCTGCTGACCGACGCGCTCCCGGTGCTGGTTTCCTACCTCGATGCGCATGACGGAGAGGTGCACTACGCCTTCGTCAACAAGATCTACGAAAGCTGGTTCCCGCGAAGGCGGGAGGAGATCCTGGGCCGGCGCGTGCGCGACGTGGTGGGTGAGGCGGCCTTCGCGAAGGTGGAGCCCTGGATCCGGCGCGCCCTGGCTGGCGAACGCGTTTCCTTTGAGCAGTTCATGCCCTATGCCGAGGGCAAGCACCGCCACGTCCAGGTCGAGTATGTTCCGCGCCGTGCCGAGGATGGCCGCATCGTCGGGATCTATGGGCTGGTGCAGGATGTTTCCGAGGCGAGGCGCGCCGAGGCGGCGCTGCGCGAGCTGAACGAGACGCTGGAACGCCGCGTGGCGGAGCACGCGGCGGAGCGCGATCAGGCATGGCGCAACTCGCGCGACCTCCTCGCCGTGGTGGATGCGGAAGGCGTGTTCCATGCGGCGAACCCCGCCTGGGAGGCCATCCTGGGTCACAGGCCGGAGGAGGTGGTCGGCCACAACTTCGTGAACTTCATCTGGCCCGAGGACGCGGAACTGACCCTCGCCGCGCTGGAACAGGCCGCAGGGGCCAGCAACCTCACCAATTTCGAGAATCGCTACACGCACAAGGACGGGACCCCGCGCTGGATTTCCTGGCACACCTCCGTGGAGGGCGCGCTGGTTTATGCCTATGGGCGCGACATCACCGCCGAGAAGATGCAGCAGGAGGCGCTGGGCCAGGCGGAGGATAAGCTGCGCCAGGCGCAGAAGCTGGAGGCGGTCGGGCAGCTCACCGGCGGGGTGGCGCACGACTTCAACAACCTGCTGACCATCATCGGTGCCTCGGTGGATTTCCTGCGCCGTCCTGACCTGCCGGAGGAGCGGCGCGAGCGCTACCTGAACGCCATCGCCGAGACCGCGGACCGGGCGGCGAAGCTGACCGGTCAGCTTCTTGCCTTCGCGCGGCGCCAGGCGCTGCGGCCCGAAGTGTTCGACGTCGCCGAGCGCATGCGCGGCATTGCCGACATGATGCGCACCATCGTGGGCTCTCGCATCGTCATCGTGACCGACTTCGCCGAGGCACCCTGTTTCATCGAGGCCGACGCCAGCCAGTTCGAGACGGCCCTGGTGAACATGGTGGTGAACGCCCGCGATGCGATGGACGGGGAGGGTACGCTCGTCGTGCGGGTTCGCCCCGCGCCGGGTCGGCCGCGCGGCTCCGGCGAGGTCGTCGAGGTGGCGCTGTCGGACACCGGCGCCGGTATTCCGCCGGACAAGCTGCCGCAGATCTTCGAGCCCTTCTTCACCACCAAGGAGGTGGGCAAAGGAACCGGCCTCGGCCTGTCGCAGGTCTACGGCTTCGCCAAGCAATCGGGCGGCGACGTCGCCGTCGAGAGCCCACCAGGACAGGGCGCCACCTTCACCCTCCTCCTGCCGCGGGTAGCGCCCCCGGAGCCCGTGGACGCCTCCGGCCGCGACCGCGACGCGGCGATGGAGGATGGGCGCGGCCGCCGCGTCCTGGTGGTCGAGGACAACGCGGATGTCGGGACCTTCTCGACCCAGTTGTTGCAGGATCTGGGCTACGAGACGGTCTGGGCCGCCAATGCGGGGGAGGCGCTGCACCACCTGTCCGAGGGGCGCTTCGATGCCGTGTTCTCCGATGTCGTGATGCCGGGCATGAGCGGAATCGAGCTGGGGCTCGAAATCCGGCGCCGCCACCCGGGCCTGCCCGTCGTGCTCACCTCGGGCTACAGCCATGTGCTCGCTTCCGAAGGACGGCATGGCTTCGAGCTGCTCCAGAAACCCTATGCCGCTGCGGAGCTTTCCCGCGTGCTGCGCCAGGCCACGACGCGCCGGGGCCTGTGAGCGCTGCGTTGTGCTCCGGCGCGCCTGCATGCGAGCATCGGCGCGAAAGGGCCGCTGAAAGCAGCCTGGGAGGGAAGCCATGCACATCACCCGTCGTCGCATCCTGACGTTGTCCGCGGCGCCGTGTGCCGCCCCGCTGCTGGCGTGGGCCGCCATCGCGCCGGGACGAGTCCATGCACAATCCGCGCCCCGCGAGGTTGCTTCGGTCCTGGCCCCGAGCGGAACGCTGCGCGTGGCCATCAACTACGGAAACCCGGTGCTGGCGCAGCGCCACCCCGCGAGCAGCGTGCCGCGCGGATTGTCAGTGGACCTGGCCAACGAGATCGGCCGACGCCTTGGCCTGCCCATCCAGTTCGTCACCTACGACGCCGCTGGGCGCGTGACCGATGCGCGGCGGGAAGGGGCGTGGGATCTGTGCTTCCTTGCCGTCGATCCGGTGCGCGCGCAGGGCATCCGCTTCACCGCGCCTTATGTCGTGATCGAGGGCACCTACCTCGTCGCCGAGGCGTCGCCCCTGCGCCGTATCGAGGAGGTTGACCGACCCGGCACGCGGATCTCGGTGGCTCGGGGCAGCGCCTATGACCTCTTTCTGTCGCGCGAGCTGCGCCAGGCGCAGATCGTGCGCGTCGGGACTTCGCCCGAGGCGGTGGAGGTATTCCGGCGCGACGCGCTGGAAGCCGCGGCCGGGGTGAAGCAACCCTTGATCGACTACGCCGCCGCAAACCCGGGCTTCCGCGTGATCCCAGGGCGGTTCATGGTGATCGAGCAGGCGATCGGCATCCCGCAGGAGCGCGAGGCGGCGCTGCCTTGGCTGCGCGCCTTCGTGGAGGAGATGAAGGCCTCCGGCGTCGTCGCCCGCGGGCTGGAGGCGACAGGCCAGCGAAGTGCGACGGTGGCGCCGTCAGCCCCCTAGGCGCATTCGTCCCGTCTTTCGTCACGCGCCGCGAATCGGCGGATTTCTGCCGATTCGCCTTGCAGCGCGCCCCAGCGTTCGCCATGTACGGAACAGGAACGAACGCTCGCCGGGACGCGGAGGCCCATCCTTGCTACACCAGGGTGACACGACGGGCATCCCTTGCGCGCCCCGGCTGGCCGGGCGTGGGTTCATCGGGCGTGTCCATGTCGAGGCCGTGCTGTACGCCGCCGCCGACGAGCGCTTCCACCTCCTGCGCGTCTCGGGTGAGGCGCTGCGGGCGCTCGGTTCCGGGGCCCTTCCACTTCGCTGCCGCAACGGCTCCGGCTCCGGCATCGCGCCGGGCACGGCGCTGGATGTCGAGGGCAGCTTCGTCGAGGGGCGCGACCGCATGCTGCTGCACGCCGAGGTGGTGCGGCGCGTGCCGGTGGAGGAAGCCTTCGGGCTGGAAGCCTGGCTGCGCTCCGCGGGTATCGCCGGGGTGGGCCGGCGCCGCGCCGCCGGGATCGCCGCCGCGCTCGGCCCAGAATGGCAGGAAGGCATGCGCGACCCGCGCCGGCTTTCCGCGGTCAAGGGCATTTCCCGCGCCGTGGCGGAGCGGATCAGCACCTCCTGGCAGGAGGATCTGCGCCGCAACGAGGCGCAGGCGCGGCTGCTCGGCATCGGGCTTTCCCCCTCCCAGGCCCGCGCCTTCGCGGCCCGCCACGGCGGGGTGGATGCACTGCGCATGCTGGAGGAGGATCCGTGGCGCGCCTGCCGCGACGTGGCGGGCATCGGCTTCGACACGGCGGACCGCGTGGCCCGCGCCCTGGGCTTTGCCGCCGACGATCCGCGCCGCCTCCAGGCCGGCTGTGTCGCGGCCGCGGAAGCGGCGCTGGGCGCCTCGGGCGGCACCCGCATGGGCGAGATGGACTTGGTCGGCGAGGCGTCGCGTCTCCTCGCCGTGGCGCCGGAGCTGGCGGCGGAGGCCTTGCAGGACGTGCTGGACCTGCCCGGGCCGCCGCTCGGCGTGTGTCCGGAGACGGGACATATCGGGTTGCGGCGGCTGGAGGAGCGCGAGTTGCAGGTGGCGCGCCACCTCCGGCGCCTCGCCCGCGGGGCAGGGTTGATGGCGCGCGAAGCCGCGGAGGCGGAGATCGCCCGCGCCGAGACGGAGACCGGCATCCGGCTGGACCGCGATGCGGGGCAGTTCGACGCGGCGGCCGCAGCCCTGTCGCACGGCGTCTCGGTCATCACCGGCGGGCCCGGAACCGGCAAGACGACGGTGCTGCGCGTCATCGTGCGCGCTGTGGTCAACGCGCTGCGCCTGCCGCCCGACCATTACGGCATCACCCTCGCGGCCCCCACTGGACGCGCCGCGCGGCGGCTGCGCGACGTCACGGGGCGCCGGGCGGCGACGCTGCATCAGACGCTGCGCCTCGGCATGGGGCGGGGCGGACGCGTCTACCATGCCGACAACCCGCTGCCCTCAGACTTCATCATCGTGGACGAGACCTCCATGCTCGACTTGGAGATGGCGGAACGGCTGCTCCGCGCGGTGGCCAGCGGCTCGACCCTGCTGCTGGTGGGGGATGCGGACCAGCTTCCCCCGGTCGGCCCCGGCCAAGTGCTGCGTGACGTGATCGAAAGCGGCGCCGTGCCGGTGACCCGGCTGACGCGCGTCCGTCGCACCGCCGAGGGGGTGGAGATCCCGCTCGCCACGGCGCGTATCCGCGAAGGGCTGCACCCGGTGCCTGAAGGTCGCACCCTGCTGGGGGTGCATTTGATCGAAACCTCCGATGGGCGCGTGGTCGAACGGGTCCGACAATTGATGGAAGGGCGCATCGCCACGCTGGGTCTGGACCCCGCGACGGAGGTGCAGATCCTGGCCGCGCGGCGCCACGGCGCCTGCGGGGTGGTCGCGCTGAACGAGGCGGTGAAGCGCATCCTCGTGCCGGATCGCGGCGGGGAGCTGCTCGTGGGCGGCACAGGCTTCGCGCCAGGCGACCGCGTCATGGCGGTCCGCAACGACCCGCGTGCCGACGTGAGCAACGGCGACATCGGCACGGTGGAGACGGTGTCGGAGGGGGGCGTGTCCGTCCTTTTTCCCGGACGGCCCGATGCCGTGGGCTTCCTGCGCGAGGAGGCGGAGTGCCTGATCCATGCCCGTGCCGCGACCATCCACAAGAGCCAGGGCTCGGAGTTCGAGGGGGTCATCGTGGTGGCGGCCGAGGAACACGGACGGATGCTGGATCGCAACCTGCTGTATACGGCGGTGTCGCGGGCGCGGAAGGCCGTGGTGCTCGTGGGGCCGCGTTCGGCTGTCCTGCGCGCGGTGCGGACGGAAGGGTCGAGGCGCAACACGGGGTTGCGACGTTTGCTGCAATTGGACGCGCGGGAAGTGGAGCAGCGCCATCGTTTTCTGCTCCCCGCCTCCCCATATCCATCGTGGCGTCGCGCCGCGCAGGACACGCCGAGTATTCCTTCACCCGATGTGAGACTTGAGGGTCATTGACGACTTTCCGCAGTCGGGAAGGTCCGTCACGATGACTTTGCGTCTCAGCTGGAATGCTTGGGAAAGGTCCTGGAAGATTCGTTGATTTCCGGGGTGGAACGGCAGATTCCCCCTTGAAAAAACGGAACAGAAATAGAACATAGGGCATGCCAGCCGTGGCGCGGCCGGTGCGCTCCCGCTTCGGGGAAGTGCCGCCAAGCGCCCTCGTGGCGCTGGCGGAAGCACGCAAGAGAGGAAGGCCCCCGTGCCCATCGATCCCAAGGCCGACACGATGCTCCTCTGGTCTCGCGAGGAGCCGACCGACCCGAAGTACACCAAGCCCTTCACCCGTTCCGGCGGGTTCCGCGGCACGGCCATCAACGCGACCTACGTCCGAAAGCGCCTGACCCATGCCTTCGGCCCGGTCGGCCTCGGCTGGGGCGTGGAGGTGCTGGCCGATGACGTGGTGCCCGGCGCGCCGGTCATCGACGGTTCCGGGCGCGTGCTTGGCCAGGAAAGCGTGCAGCGCATGCGCATCCGCTTCTGGTACCACCCCGCCGGCTGCCGGCAGGGCGAGGACGGCGCGCTGGCGCCGCTCGGCCCGCGCGCGCAGTCCGAGCAGGTCGGGCAGACCACCTACGTTTCCTGGCGCCGTGGCAAGAACGGCGAGGCCGGCCGCTTCGAGACGGACGAGGAGGCGTGGAAGAAGTCGCTGACCGATGCGCTGACCAAGGCGGCGTCCGAGGTCGGCATCGGTGCCGACGTCCATCTCGGCCGCTTCGACGACGTGAAGTACGTCGAGGCCCGCAACCAGGATGCGGAGGCCGAGCAGGTCGCGGCCGAGGGCGCGGCGCGCATGGGCGACCTCCAGGAAGCCCGCGACAACGCGACGGGCCTGCTGGAGCGGCTGGAAGCCGTCACGGATGGCGAGGGCTACAACAGCGCGATGGCGGCGGCGCTCAAGCTGCGTCCCTCGCTGCTGCGCCTGGGCCTGCGCGAGGAGATCGACGCCCTGCGGGCGGCGATGGAGAAGGCGAAGCGCCGCGTCGCCAAGGCCGCGGCCTGAGGAATCCGATTATGGACCAGATGTCCCGCACCCAGGACCTCACTTTCGCGCCGGATCGCCCGGTGCTGGTGAAGCCCCTGCGCGCCAGCCGCGAAGCCGTCGAGGCGGCGGCGGACGCGCTGGGCGCGCGGCTCGGCTTCGCGCCGGGGGAAAGGCTGGAGGAGGCGGTCGCCCGCCTCGGCGGCCGCATCCATCGCGGCGGACCGAACCTTTGGTTTCGCGGCCAGCGCCTGTCCTTCCTCGCCGATGCGCCGGACCGTTTCGAGGTGCATCTGCTGGGAATCACGACGCCCGCCCGCGCGCGGCTCGACCTCGCGCATGAGCTGGCGCATTTCGTGCTGCACGACCTGGCGCTGCGGCAGGAGAATGGCGAGGGCCTCCGCACGGCCGCCCCCTCCATGGTCAGCCCGCACGACGTCGAGGGGCAGCGCGCCGATCTGGAAGCCTTCTGGTTCGCGCATCAGATCCTGATGCCCGCTTCCGCGTTCTGCGCGGCCTGGGCGGATGGCGCGGATGATATCTCAGCGGAAGACCGTCTGCACCGCGTCGCCACGCGTTTCGGCGTGCCGCTGCGCAGCGCCGAGGTGCGTGCCGAGTATCTGGGCCTGGAGACGGGCCGGCAGGCGGCCTAGGATCGCGTTCCGCCAAACGGGAGCAACACCCATGCCCGGTCCGCGACCCAAGTCCGAAGCCAGGGACGGCCACGCCGCGCGCCTGGCCGCGCTGGCCGACCGGCTGCGCCGCGCCCAGGCGACGGAGATCCGTCTCGACGAGAAGCTGCGCCAGCTTCAGGCCGAGCAGGAGGAGAACCGCCGCCGCGCCCGCGAGGAGTTCGGCACGGACGACCCCGACGCCCTGCGCCGCATCGCTGAGGAACGACGCGCCGAGGCGGATGTCATGCTGCGCGAGCTTGAGGCGGCGCTGGACGAGGCGGAGGAGGCCATCGCCCAGGCCACGCCCGACGGGGCGGCACCGCGCTGATGCGCGCCGGCCCGGCCCAGCCCTTGCTGCGCCGCCTCGATGAGGTCCGGCGTGGCTTCGCCGTGCTGGAGGGCCGGCGAGATGCCGTCGCGCGCCGCGCCGCGACGCTGCGCGAGAACGTCGCCGCCGCCAAGGGAAGGCTGGACGCCAAGCCCGAGGTGGACGCGCTGTTGGAGGAGATGCAGGAGGCCGGGCACCGCCGCACCCTCGGCTCCTACGAGGCGATGCTTTCCGCCATCGCGCAGGACGTGCTGGGGCCAGGCGTCGCGATCCGGCTTGCCCTGGGTACGGAGCGCGGCTTGCCGAGCCTGGACATCGAGGCGGAGCAGGACGGGGCGCGCTGTTCCGTGCTGGATGGCTGCGGCGGTTCGCTGAACAACGTGGTCAGCGCCGGGCTGCGCGCCATCGCCACCATGAAGTCGGGGCTGCGGCCCTTCCTGGCGCTCGACGAGGCGGATTGCTGGATCCGCCCCGGCCGCGTGCAGCTTTTCTGCCACGTGCTGCGCCGCCTGTCCGAGCGCATCGGCATGCAGACCCTCGCGGTGAGTCACCATGACGTGTCGAGCCTGGGCGGCGCGATCGCCATCATCGGGCTGGAGGCGCGGCGCGAGGGCGTGGCGGCGGTCGTCCAGGCCGAAGGGCCGGCCTGGCCCGACGAGGAGATTCGCGGCATCCGCTCGATCCGGCTGGTGAATTTCGGCTCCATCCGCGACGCCACCATCCCGCTCGGTCCCGGTGTCACCGCCATCACCGGCGAGAACAACATCGGCAAAAGCCGCTTCATCCGCGCGCTGCGCTGCGTCTTCTATGGCGGGGCGGAGGGCGGCGACGGCGACATCCGCCACGGGCAGAAGCAGGCGGAGGTGGAGATCGCGCTGGAGTACGGGCGCCGCCTGCTTTGGTCGCGCCGGCCCGGACGCAATCCCGTGACGCTGTGGACGCTTTTCGAGCGCGACGGCAGCGTGGCCGAGTGGAAGGGCGGCGCATGCCGCGCCGGCGGCCGCCTGCCGCCCGACTGGCTGCGCGAGGCGCTGGGCCTTGGCCGCGTGGACGAGATGGATTTGCAGGTGTCCCGGCAAGCGGCGCCGGTCTTCCTGCTGGGCGAGACGCCGTCGCGCCGCGCCTCCGTGCTCTCGCTGGGGCGGGAAAGCGGCTACCTGCGCGGCATGATCGAGCGTCACCGGCAGAATTGCGGTGAGGATTCCGCGCTGGTCCGCCAGGGCGAGGCAGAGCTTGCGGTGCTGGAGCGCGAGGCGGCGCTGCTGGACGCCATCCTGTCGCGCCGGCCGGACCTGGAGACGCTGCGGCGCGTCGCGGAAGGCGCCGACGCCTTGGCGCGCACTGCCGATGCCACCGCGGACAAGGCGGCGGCGATCGAAGTGCGAGGTGGAGAGATACTGGCGGCACGCGGCGCCTTGGAACGCATGACGGAGCGTCTGCGCGCGGCGGAAGCCATGCCGGACGGCGCTGGTGCCGCGCTCGGTGCGGCGGATCGGGCACACTGGCTCGCTGCGCGGATCTCCGCCGCCGCAAAGGGGGAAGCAAGGCTTTCCGCTGCGGCGGCCGCCTGCGCGCGGCTGCCGGGCGACGCGCCTGTGCTGCCCGACGCGTCGGCGCCCCTCGCCGCCGAGGCGACGCTGCGGCGCGCGGAGGCGCGAGTGCGTGGCATCGGCCAGGCGCGGGCCGCGCTGCGGCCGCTTCCCGCCGCGGTTCCCGTTCCGCCTGATGCGGACCGAGCCGAGGCGATGGCGGCGCGGCTGTTGCAGGGGGTGGAGGAGGCAAATGCCACCGAAGCGGCCTTGCGCGAGGCTGCTTCCGCCGTGACGGCGCTTGAACGCGCGCGCGAGGAGGCGCTGGCCGAGATGGATGTGTGCCCCGTTTGCGGCGGTGGGCTGCTTGCGATGGCGGGGGCGGCATGAACGGATTTCCCGTCGTCGCGGCGCGCGGCGTGCTGTTCATCGGCGACGTGCATCTTTGGTCACGCCGGCCGGGACGGCGGCTGGACGAGGATTACGCCGCCTGCGTGCTGGAAAAGCTGCGCTTCGCGCTGAATGCCGCCGCGTCGCGCGACCTGCTGCCGGTCTTTCTCGGCGACATGTTCCATGCGGCGCGCGAGGCGGATGACGGGCTGAAGGCGCGCCTCCTGCGCCTGCTGCTGGCGCAGCCGCGCCGCGCCTGGAGCAATGTCGGCAACCACGACGTCTCGGGGCTTGCGCTCGCGGAAAGCGACAGCCTTTCGCTGCTCCTCGCCGCAGGGGCGCTGCACGCGGTGCCGCAGGGCGGTGCAGGCGTCGTGGTGGAAGGCGAGGGAAGGCGCGTCGGCATCGGCTTCACGCCGCACGGGGTGGAGATCCCGGACTGCGTGGCAGGGGCGTTCGGCGAGACGATGCCGGATGCGACGGTTTGGGTCACGCATCACGACCTCGCCTTCAACAGCCGCTACCCCGGCAGCACGGCGTTGAAGCCAATCGCCGGGTGCCGCCTCGCGCTCAACGGGCACATGCACGTGGGATGCGCGCCGGTGGAGATGGGCGAGACCACCTGGATGAACCCGGGCGCGCTCACGCGCGTCAGCGTCACCGAGGCCGCGCACGCGCCCTGCGTGTGGGAGTTGCGCTTCAGCGACTGGGGAATGCGACGCATCGAGGTGCCGCATCGCCGCGACGCCTTCGACCTGACCGGGAAGCTGGTGCAGCCGGAAGCGCCGCGCCGCGATGCGGCGGAGCGCGATGCCTTCGACAGCGCCTTCGCCTCGCTGCTCGAAAGCAGCATGATGGACCCGGTGGCGGCGGATGACGGAGCCTTCCTGCGCGAGATGATCGAGGCGCGGCTTGCGGCGGGCGACGTGTCTCCCGCGGCGCGGCGCATCGTGCTCGGGCTGCTGGAGGATGCGGCGGGGCGCGGCGGTTCGCGCTAGGCGTCGTTGTCGGCGTGCTGCGGGCGCGTGCCGCGCGCCGTGCCGGCCTCGCCGGGTCGCAGCGCCTCGAAGGGTATGGCGAGCAGGGCGAGGTCGCGTGGGAGGAAACCCAGCATCTCGCCGGTTCGCGCGTCCAGCGTCGTCAGCCGCGACAGCGGACCCAGCGCGCCCATGTCCAGGGCGGCCATGATGCCCTGGTTGCGGCAGGCCTCGAGTTCCTCGCCCTCCTCCGTGTCCTCGATGTCGGAGTCGTCAGGTTCGGGGGTGAAGAGCAGGGGCAGCGGATCACCGGCGAGATGAACCAGCGCCTGGCCGGGCGGCAATCCGCCATGGGGCGCGGCGTCGCCGGAACTGCTGGAGAAGAGGCGCCACAGGCTGATCTGGTCGGGACGCAGCGCGACCTCGTGCGTCACACTCGCGAAGACGAGGAAGCGGCCTTCCTCGGCCGGGACGCGCAGCGCATCGCGCACGCGATCCAGTTCCGGCGGCGACAGGATGAGGCGCGCGGCGGCGCCGCCGCGCAGGGAGACGCTGAGCGTCCAGACGCGGCCGGCGCCGTCGGCCGCATTTGGCTGCCGTGGCGCGCTGCTTGCCGGAGGGGAGGGGAACACCTCGTCCAGCGCGCGGCCCAGCGAGGCGGCGATGCGCATGGCGAGGCCGATGCGCGGGACCTGCGCGCCGCTCTCGATGCGCTGGATCTGCTGTTGGCTGGTCCGTGCGCGGCTTGCGAGGTCGCGCTGGCTCCAGCCCAGCCGCTTCCGCCATGCCTGCACCCGGTTCGCCATGAATCCTCCTGACACGAATCCGTGTCAGTCGGCGGTTACCATGGTCGTTTCCCGTTTCGCAAGAAAAGCGCCCGAAGGCGCTTTTCCCGTGTGTGCCGTGCTGTGCGTGACGCCTCAGAAAGGCACGTCATCCGCCGCATCCCAGCCGCCCCGCGGTGCGCGCCGCGACGCTGCGGCGCGTGCGCGCGGCTTGGAGACCGGCGACGACTCGACCGGAGCCGGCGCTTCCTCCTCCTCGCGCGAATCGTCTGCGTTGCCGCGTCCGCCGACCAGGGTCAGCTCGCCGCGGAACTGCCGCAGCACGATCTCGGTGGTGTACTTGTCCTGGCCGTCCTGGCCCTGCCACTTGCGCGTCTCCAGCTGGCCTTCGAGGTAGACCTCGCTGCCCTTCTTCAGGAAGCGCTCGGCAATCTCGCCCAGCTTCTCGTTGAAGATCGCCACCGAGTGCCACTCGGTGCGCTCCTGCTGGTTGCCTTCGCGGTCCTTGTAGCGCTCCGACGTCGCTACGCGGAGGTTCACCACCTTGCCGCCATTCTGGAAGTTCCGCACCTCGGGGTCCTTCCCGAGACGACCCAGAATCAGCGCCTTGTTCATACCCGCCATGGGGCTCGCTCCTTCGCCTGGCCGCGGCCCCCATGGGAGGATTCCCTGTCCGCTGCCGAGCTGGTTTCTAGCACAAGGCGCGGACGACGAGAACAAAAAAAGAACAAAGGTACGTCGAGGCAGCGTCGCGGCACCCCGTGGCGTTCTGGCTCCATGAACGACACGGACAAGAAGCGGCCCCCCGAGACCAAGGAGGCCCTGGCGAAGCGCGCGGCGGAGTTGGAGAAGCGCCGCGTCGGCCCGGAAAGCGAGGAGCGCAAGTCGCCCGGCGGACCGCAATCGCGCCTGTCGGACGAGATCGTGCCCTCCGGGAGCTGAGGTGGATCAGGCCTCGCGGGGGCGCAGGAAGCGCAGTCGGCGCGCCACCCACAAGCCAAGGTCGTCCACCACCACGTAGAAGGCCGGCACTACCACGAGGCTCAGCAGCGTCGAGGTGACGAGGCCGCCGATCACCACCAGCGCCATGGGCGCGCGGAACTCCGCGTCGGCGCCGATGCCGGCGGCGATGTGCGCCATGCCCGCCGTCATGGCGATGGTGGTCATGATGATCGGCCGGGCGCGCTTGCGCGCCGCCTCCATCAGCGCCGCCTCTCGCGCCAGCCCCGCCCGCCGCGCCTCGATCGCGTATTCGACGAGGAGGATGGAGTTCTTGGCGACGATGCCCATGAGCATCAGCACGCCGATCACCGCCGAGACGCCGAGAGCCTTCTGCGCGAGCAGCAGCGCCATCAGCGCCCCGCCCAGCGAGAGCGGCAGGGCGGACATGATGGTGAGCGGCTGCAGGAACCCGCCGAAGAGCAGCACGAGCACGAGGTATATCAGCAGCACGCCGGTCCCGAGCGCCATGACGAAGCCGCTGAACAGCTCCGTCATGATTTCCTTGTCGCCCGTCTCGCGCTCGCGCACGCCGGGGGGGAGGTTTCGCATGATGGGCAACTGCGCGATGCGCGCCGTCGCCTCGCCCAGCGGCATGCCGTTCAGCTCCGCCTCCACTGTGGCCTGGCGCACGCGGTCCAGCCGGTCGATCTGCGCCGGGCCCGCGCCGTGACGGATCTCCGCCACCGCGTCGAGCGGGATGGGCATGTCGGCACGGCCGGCGACGCGCAGGGAGCGCAGCGCGTCGAGGTCATTGCGCGCCTCCACGTCCAGCATCACGCGGATCGGGATTTGCCGGTCGGGCAGGTTGAAGCGGGCGAGGTTCTGGTCCGTGTCGCCGATCGTCGCGATGCGCGCCGTCAGGCCGATGGCGGTGGGCGAGACGCCCAGTTCCGCCGCGCGCGCCTCGCGCGGGACGATCTGCAGTTCCGGCCGTTCCAGGCTGGCGACGGAGCGCGCGCCGGCCAGGCCAGGCACGGTCCGCATCTGCTGCTCCAACTCGCGCGCCGCGGCGGCGAGCGTCCGGGCATCCTCGCCGATCAGGGTGATGGTGGCCTTGGCGCCGCTCATTCCGTCCGCGCCGAAGCGCACGCGGGCACCAGGGATGGCCTCCAGCTGGGGGCGGAGCTCCGCCTCGAATTGCTGCTGGCTCAGCCTGCGATCGCCGCGCGGGCGCAGGGTGATGATGAGGTTGGCGTTGCGCGGGTCGCCCTGCATGGTGGTGGAGCCCATGCCGGGGCCGCCCACCATGCTCGCCGTGCCGAGCGAGGCGAAGACGGATTCCACCTCCGGCCGCTCGCGCAGGATGCGCGTGGCCCGGGCAACGGCGCGGTCTGTGTCGGCCAGGGTGGCGCCGGGGGCGAGTTCCATGGCGAGGGCCGAGCGGCCGCGATCGGCGGCGGGCACGAAGTCCTGCGGGATCATCGGCACGAGCGCGACGGACAGGCCGAAGAAGGCCGCGGCGCCGCCCAGGGTCAGCCAGCGGTGGCGTAGGCACCAGCGCAGCAGGGCCATGTAGCGCCGCCCGACCCAGCCATCGCCCACCTCCTCCGACCGGTTGTCGTTGCGGACGCGCAGCAGGTAAGCGCCCATGAGCGGCGTCAGCAGCCGCGCGACGACAAGGGAGAAGGTGACGGCAGCCGCGACGGTCAGGCCGAACTGACGGAAGAACTGGCCGGGGATGCCCGGCATGAAGGCGACGGGCACGAAGACCGCGAGGATCGTCGCCGTCGTCGCCACCACGGCGAGGCCGATCTCGGCCGAGGCGTCCAGCGCCGCGCGGAACGGACCGCGCTCCGGCCTTTCCTTCAGGTGGCGGACGATGTTCTCGATTTCGACGATCGCGTCGTCCACCAGCACGCCCACCACCAGAGTCAGCGCCAGCAGGGTGATGTTGGACAGGGCGTAGCCGAGCCACGACATGACGAGGAAGGTCGGGATGAGCGAGAGCGGCATGGCGACGCAGGCGATCACCGTCGCGCGCCAGTCGCGCAGGAAGATCCACACCACGACCACGGCCAGCGCCATGCCGACCAGCAGCGCCTCCACCGCGGCGATGTAGCCCGCTTCCACGAAGGCGACGGTGGAGGTGACGCGCTGGATGCGCACGCCCGGGTGCTGCTGCTCCAGCAGGGCGGCGCGGGCCGCCACCTGCCGGGCCACGCGCACCTCGGAGCTGTCGCGGGTCCGCAGCACCTCGAAGGCGACGACGGGCTGGCCGTCCAGCCGGGCGGCGGTGCGGATCTCGGCCGTCGCATCCGTCACCTCGGCAAGGTCGCCGAGGCGCGCGGTGCGGCCGCCGGGCAGGATGATGGGACGCGCCCGCAGCGCCTCAACCGAGGTGGCGGAGCCGAGGGTGCGGATGCTCTGCTCGCTTTCGCCGAGCGTGCCGCGCCCGCCGGGCAGGTTGATGTTGCCGGCGCGAAGCTGGTCGTTCACCTGCGCGGCGGTGATGCCGAGGGCTAGTAGCCGGTCGGGGCGCAGGGCGATGCGGATCTCCCGCTCCACCCCGCCGACGCGGTTCACCTGGCCGACGCCGCGCACGGACAGCAGCGACTTCGCGACCGTGTCCTGCACGAACCAGGACAGCTCGGCCGGGGACATGTGGGGGGCGGAGACGGTGTAGGTGACGATGGCGCCGCCCGTGATCTCGACGCGCGACACGATGGGGTCGCGGATGGCGGCGGGCAGGTCGGCGCGGATCTGCGCCACCTTGTCGCGCACGTCATTCGCCGCGCGGTCCGGGCTCTTGCCCAGCGCGAACTCGATGATCGTGATGGACATGCTGTCCTGCACGACGGAGTTGATGCGCTTCACGTCGCCCAGGCCCGAGACGGCGTCCTCGACGCGGCGCGTCACCTGGGTTTCCAGTTCCGATGGCGCGGCGCCCGGCTGCATGATGGTGACGACCACGGCCGGGAGGTCGAGGTCGGGCGTGTTGTTCACCCGCAGCCCCGGAAAGGCGAGGAGGCCCGCCACCGTCATCAGAAGGAAGAGCACGATGGTGGGGATCGGATTGCGGATCGCCCAGCCTGAGATGTTGGCGTGGTCGTGTTGGCGCTCGCTCATCGGGGCCCCCTCAGCGCGCCGCCGATGCGGACTGGCTCGCGCGCGGCTCCGGCGCGACCCGAACGCGGTCTTCATCAGCCAGGAAGCCGGCGCCCTGCGTCACCACGCGGTCGCCCTCGCGCAAGCCTTGCGTGACCTCGACCAGGCCTTCCCGGCGCTGGCCGGTCGCGACGGTGCGCTGCATCGCCTTCTCGCCATCCTCGGACAGGACAAAGGCCACGGCTTGGCCGCCGCGAAACACCACCGCTTCCTGCGGCACCACGAGGGCGGGGGCGCTGCCGGCGCCGATCTCGGCACGGGCGAACTGCCCGACGCGCAGCCCAGCCTCCGGCGGCAGCACGACATGGACGATGCCGAGGCGGGTCGTCCCCTCCACCGTGGGAAAGATGGCGCGGACGCGCCCGGCGATCTCGCGCTCGCCATGAAGGACGCGGACCTCCTGGCCCGGTTCGACGCGGGCCAGTTCGAGCTCGGGCACGCGGGCCTCCAGCTCCAGGCGGTCGTCGCGGATCAGGCGGAACATCTCCTGGCCCGGCTGCACCACGGCGCCCAGAAGGACGGAGCGGCGCGAGACCGTGCCGTCCGTGGGGGCGGCGATGCGGGTCTGGGCGAGGCGGGACGCGGCCTCGTCGCGCCGGGCACGGCCGGCGGCGAGCCGCGCCTCGGCCTGACGCGTCACGGACTGGCGCTGTTCCAGCGTGGCACGGGCGACGGATTCGGTGCGGGCGAGGTCGGCGGCGCGGCGCTGCTCGGCCTCGGCGATGCGGAGCGCGGCTTCCGCCTCGGCCACCGCTGCCTCGGCCTGGGCCAGCAGGGCCTCGGGCACCGAGGGGTCCAGGCGGACCAGGACCTGCCCGGCGCGGACGCGGTCGCCCGGCTCGAAGCTGGCCTCGATGACACGGAACCCGCCCGTCTCGACGCCGACGACCAGTTCCTGCCACGCGGCCACGGAGCCGTCGCCGATCACCGGGCGCAGCAGGGAGCGGCGCTCGACCGGGCGCACGGCGACGGTGAGGGCGGCGGGCGCCGCGGCGATGGCGGCAGGGGGAGGGGCTTCGGCGGGACGGTGCGTCCAGCCCCACCATCCGCCCACACCCAGCACGGCCAGGACGGGCAGCCAAAGCCATGCGCGCCCACGCCGGGGCGCGGGGGAAGCCTGGACCTCGGCGGGGCTGGTGCGTTCAGGAAGGTTGTGGTCGGGCATGGCTCTCTTCACGCGGAAGGGGCTTGGCTCCGGCCTCCGCACTCCCCATCTTGGGCTTATTGACCCAATCGTCAATAGAGGAGTCGACCCCCTGACGGTATCGCCACCCAACGCTTCCTCCCGCCGGCGGCTTCCTCCCGAGGCGCGGCAGCCGCAATTGCTTGACGCCGCCTTCGAGGAATTCGCCGCGCATGGCTATGCCGGGGCGAAGATGACCGCGGTGGCGCAGCGCGCGGGCGTCGCGAAGGGCCTCGTCTACCACTACTACCCCTCCAAGGAGGCGCTGTTCCGCGCGGTGATGCAGGCCTGCCTGGAGCCGGTCTTCGCCGAGGCGGAGCGGGAGGCGACGGACGAGGACGTGCCGGCCACCGTCATGCTGGAGCGCCTCCTCGACCTCGCCTACGCGGAGCGGGAAGGGCAGGAAAGGCAGTGCATCCTGTTCCGCCTCATCGTCGCCGAGGGGCAGCGCTTCCCCGAATTGTCCGCCTGGTACGAGGAGGCGGTGTTTCGCCGCGCCGTCGCCATCGCCCGCGCCGTCCTGCGCCATGGCGCCCGGCGCGGCGAGTTCGACGCCGCGCTGGCGGAGCAGGAGGGCATGGCCGAGGTGCTGCTGGCCCCCGCCATCATGAACGAGGTGTGGCGCATGATGCTGGGCGAGGGGCGTGCGCCGTCGCGCGCTGGGATGCACGCGGCGCAGGCGGCGCTGCTGGCCCGCGCCCTGGCGCCTGGCGGGATGGACGCGCGGGGCGGCGGGCGGGATGCTGGCGGCAAAGAAGGAAACGCCGCATGCCCAGCTACTCGCCGCGCCACTTCCGCGCCCTGAGCTTTCACGACGTCGTCGCACGGTTCCGCGACGGCGGCGATACGCCGCGCGCCTACCTGGAGCGCTGCCTGGAAACGATCGGGGTGCGCGAGCCCGAGGTGCGGGCCTGGGTCTGCCTGAACGAGGCGGGCGCGCGGGAGGCGGCGGATGCGAGCACGCAGCGCTGGAAGGCTGGATCTCCTCTTTCGCCCATCGATGGGATGCCCATCGGCATCAAGGACCTGCTCGAGACGCGCGACATGCCGACCGAGATGGGCGCCGAGGCGCTGAAGGGGAACTTCCCGAAACGCGACAACGCCGCCGTCTGGGCGCTGCGCGAGGCCGGCGCGGTGGTGCTGGGCAAGACCGTGACCGCGGAGCTTGGCGGGTCGCATCCCGGGCCGACGCGCCATCCCTTCGACCCGGCGCGCACGCCGGGCGGCTCCTCCTCTGGCTCGGCGGCGGCGGTGGCGGCGCGGATGGTGCCGGCGGCGATCGGCACGCAGGTCGCGGGCTCGATCATCCGGCCGGCGGCCTATTGCGGCAACTGGGCGCTGAAGCCGAGCCAGGGCGCGATCAATCGCGGCGAGCGCCAAGCCACCAGCATGAGCACGCACGGCGCCCATGCGGGCTCGGCCGAGGATATGTGGCAGGTCATGATCGAGATCGCCCGGCGCGCCGGCGGCGACCCGGGGCGCATGGCCCTGCGCGGCCCCGACGCGCCGCCCGCGCCGCGCCGCCCGGCCACGCTGGCGCTGATGGAAGGCGAAGCCTGGCCGCGCCTGGATGCCACGAGCCGCGCGGTGTTCGAGGCGCTGGTGGAGCGGCTGCGCGAGGCGCAGGTTACGGTGCTGCGCGCTTCCGACAACCCGGCGCTGGCGGAGTTCGAGCGCCACCTGCATGGTGTGCAGGAGATGTGCAACAGCATCACCGGCTGGGAGAACCATTGGTCCCTGCGCGCCCTAATCACGAACCACCCGGATGGGGTGAGCGCGCGCACGAAGGCGACGGTGGAAGCGGCGGAGCGGCTGGGGCCAAAGGGCTACGAGGCGCTGCTGGAAAAGCGGGAGGCGCTGCGTGAGGCTTGGCGCGCCCTCGGGACGCTGGCGGAGGCGATCATCGCGCCCGCCTCGCCCGGTCCGGCGCCGCTGTGGTCCGGCGACGTGCCGGGGCAGCCGCTGGAGCCGCGGCCGACCGGCGACACGGTGTTCAACACGGTCAGTTCCGCGCTGGGCGCCCCGGTGGTGACGGCGCCGATGATGGCCGTGGGCGGCATGCCCTTCGGCGTGCAGGTGGTCGGCCCGGTGGGAGCCGAGGCGGCGGTGACCGCCATCGCCCGCTGGATGGGCGAGGCCATCGAACCCGTGGAGGGGTAGGGCGCTACTGCGGCTCGATGCCGGCAGCGCGCACCACCGTCGCCCAGCGATCCACCTCCGAGCGCACCATCTGGAGCAGCGCCTCCGGCCCCTGGCGGTCCGGCGCGGCGGGGATGGAGCCGAGGTCCTCGATGCGGCGGCGGATGGTCGGGTCGGCGAGGGCCGCGCGGAGCGCCTGGTCCAGCCGCTCCACCACCGGAGCGGGGGTGCCGCGCGGGGCAAAGATCGCGTTCCAGCCTTGGAAAATGTAGTCAGGCACGCCGGCCTCGCGCGCGGAGGGCACGTTGGGCGCGTTCGGGTTTCGCTCGGCGGCGGCGGTGAGCAGGCCGCGCATGGTGCCCGACTGGATCTGCGGCACGGCGGCAGGCGCCAGAAGGCACGCGCTGTCCACCTGCTGCGCCACCACGTCGTTCATGGCCGGACCTTCGCCGCGATAAGGGATGTTGTTCATCCTGGCGCCGGTGAGATGCGCGAAGAGCGCGCAGGCTAGGTGGTTCGTGGAGCCGATGCCGGCATGACCGTTGGAAACGCGGCCCGGATTTTCGCGCACCAGTGCCAGAAACTCCCCCATGGTGTTCACCGGAAGCCCGTTCCGCACCACGAAGAAGAGGGGCGTGCCGGCGATCAGCCCGATGGGCTGCAGCTCGCGCGGGTCGTACTGGATGGAGCGGTAGATGGACGGCGCGGCCGAGTGGCTGCCGAGACTGCCGACCGTCAGGGTGTGACCATCCGGCACCGCCTGGGCGCCGCGCGCGCCGCCGATGGTGCCGCCGGCACCGGAGACATTCTCCACCATCACGCGCTGGTTCAGCGTGCGCGACATGTGGTCGGCGACGATGCGCGCCAGCACATCGGTGGCCCCTCCGGGAGCGAAGACCACCAGCATGGTGATGGGGCGGCTGGTGAAATCCTGGGCGCGTAGACCAGGGGCACATGCCAGCAGGGCCACCAGTGCGGCCGCGAAGAGACGCTTCATCCGATTCCTCCCGTCTTGTCGAAGTCCCTTGGCACTAGGCTTAAGGCCCCCTGCGTTTCGGAGAGCGAACCGCCTTTCGCATCATGAGGTCAAGCGTCTATCATGACGAAATGCGATTCATGCTGAGACATCCTGCGCCATGACCGCCGGGAAGGACCCCTACCACCTCGCCTCGCTACATCGGGGGCTGGAGGTGATCGACTGCTTCGCGCGCCGGCAATCCTGGTCGCTGGCGGAGCTTTCGGCGGCACTGGGCCAGAACAAGGCGACGGTATTCCGCGTCCTCCATACGCTGGAGCAGTTCGGTTACCTCACGAAGGACCCCGCCACCGGGCATTACTCGCTGGGGCTGCGCTTCCACGCGTTGGGCGCGGCCGCGGTGCGGCATGAGCAGCTGCGCTGGCAGGCCCTGCCGCCCTTGCAGGACCTCGCCGAAGCAACGGGCGAGACGGTGCATGTCGGCATCCTGCACGACGGCGTCGCGGTAACGGTGCAGATCGTCGAGGGCACGCACGCAGTGCGGATGCATTCGGTCGTGGGCAAGCGCAGCCCCGCCCATGCGAGCGCGCTGGGCAAGGTGCTGCTCGCCTTTCTTCCGGATGCGGAGGTGGAGGCCGCCATCGCCGCTCACGGCATGAAGCGCTTCACCGCCGCGACCCTCACGACGCCCGGCGCGCTGCGCAAGGCGCTGCACCACATCCGCCAGGACGGCTTCGCCCAGGACGAGGAGGAGCAGGAGGTCGGGCTGCGCTGCATCGCCGTGCCCGTCGCCGACCACACCGGCCGGCCGACGGCGGCCCTTGCCATCTCGGCGCCTGCGTCGCGCATGGACGGCGCCCGCGTCGCCGCGCTGGTGCCGCAGCTGAAGGCCAGCGCCTCGCGCATCTCGCGCATGCTCGGCAGCCCTTCCATGGCCGCCGCCTGAACGACGACACGGGAGAAAAACGACCATGGACGGAAGGGACCGCCAGGTGCTGATGAACGGCGCCGACATCATCGTGGACCATCTGGTGAAGCAGAAGGTCCCCTACCTGTTCGGGCTGTGCGGGCACGGCATCACCGGCTTCATGGACGCGGCCTTCAAGGCGCAGAACCGCATAAGAACGATCTCCACCCACCACGAGCAGACGGCGGGCCACATGGCCGATGCCTACTTCAAGGTGCGCGGCGAGCCGGTGGCAACCTTCACCTCCTGCGGGCCGGGCTCGGCCAACATCGTGATGGCAATGGCCGCGGCGATGATGGACTCCTCCGCTTTCCTGGCCATCACCGGCAACGTGCCGACCGGGCAGTTCAACCGCGGGCCCTTCCAGGAGACGGGGCGGCATTTCCAGGGCGACTTCCCCTCGGTGGTGCGACCCTACGTCAAGCGCTCATTCCAGCCGACGCGGGCGGACATGGTGCCGCTGGCGATCACCCAGGCCTGGGACCTGCTGACCTCCGGCCGGCCCGGGCCGGTCAATCTCGACGTGCCGCTGAACGTCTTTGTGGAGGAAGCGAGTGTGGGCGGGGGCGGCACGGCGACGCCGGTGATCAACGGCACGCCGGGCAATCCGAAGGCGCTCTCGGCCGCGCTGGACGTGCTGCTGGCGGCGAGGCAGCCCGTCATCATCGCGGGCCAGGGCGTGCTGCTGGGCAAGGCGAGCGAGGCGCTGGTCGCCTTCGCGGAACGCACGCGCATCCCGGTTGTCACCAGCCCGAACGGCAAGGGAGCGATCCCGGACCGGCACGAACTGGCCTTTGGCGCCATCGGCCGCAACGGCGCCTATGCGGCGAATGACGCGACCAGGAATGCCGACGTGATCCTTGCCATCGGCTTCTCCTTCGACGATCGCGCGACCAGCGCCTGGCTTGACGGCTACACGCTGTCCGTGCCGCCCTCGCGCCTCATCCAGATCGACATCGACCCGTCGGAGATCGGTCGCAACTACCCGGCCGAGTTCGGCATACTGGGCGACGCGAAGGCCAGCCTGGACCTGCTGGCCGAGATGGCCGAGGGGCGCATCGGCGGCGGGCGGGACAGCCTCGCATCCTGGCTTGGGCGGCTGGAGAAGGGTCGCGCGGTCTGGCGCGAATACCAATCCGGCCTCGCGGAGAGCGACCAGATGCCGCTGCGGCCCGAGCGGCTGATGCGCGCCCTGTCGCGCGCCGTGCCCGAGGATGCGGTGGTCGCGTCCGATGTCGGTGTGCATCACAACTGGATCATTCAGCTGATGGACACGCTGCGGCCGCGCCACCTGATCCATTCCTGGGGCTTCGCGGCGATGGGCTTCGCGACCTCCGGCATCCTGGGGGCGAAGCTGGCCGCGCCGGACCGGCCCTGCGTGGCGGTGGTGGGCGACGGTTCCTTCCTGATGACGCCGCACGCCATGGCGACGGCGGTGGAATACGAAATCCCCGTGGTCTGGGTGGTGTGGAACAACCATGGCTACGGCTCGATCCGCGACATCCAGCACGGCATGTTCGGCGGGCGCGAACTGGCCACGGCCTTCGAGATCCAGCGCTCCGGCGAATCCTATAGCCCCGACTTCGCGATGATGGCGAAGTCCTTCGGCGTGCCCTCGCATCGCGTCACGCACGCTGACGAGGTGGAGGACGCGATCGGGACCGCCATCAAGGCGAACCGGCCTTACCTGGTGGAGGTGCCGGTGGATCGCGACATCCGTCCGATCGGCACGGGTTCGTGGGATTTGCCGCCGTTGCCGCCGCCGGAGCCGAACTTCCTGAAGGCGCTGGCGGCGCGCGGGCTGAGTCTCTAGCCGAAGCCGTAGAGCCGCGCCGGGTTGTCGCGGAGGATGGCGTCGCGCCGCGCGCCGTCGGGCACCCATTCGGCCAGGAGGTCCAGCAACGCGCCGTCATTCGGCATGGCGCGGTACTGGGCCACGTGGGGCCAGTCGCTGCCCCAAAGGACGCGCTCCGGCGCCGCTTCCACCACGCGATGCGCCATCTCCGTCACGTCGCCATAGGGAAGGGTGGCTTCGGCGGAGATGCGGTAATGGCCGGTCAGCTTCACCCAGAACAGCCCGTCGCGCAGCATCGCCAGGAATTCCCGGAAGCCGGGATGGGTGGCCCCGCCGCGCGCCACCTTTGTGTAGCCGACATGGCCGACCGAAACCGGCACTCGCACCGCCCGTGCCAAGTCGCGCAGCGCGGTGGGGTCGTCCTCCACATGCACGAGGAGCTCGACATGCCAGCCCAGGGCCCGGATGCGCGCCGCGACTGAGCCCAGCGCGGCGAGGGAGCGGAAGGGCATACCGCCCTTGTCCACGAGGTTCACGCGGATGCCGCGTGCCCCCTTCGCGTGCATAGATCGGAGCTCTGCCTCCGTGACGTCCTCGCCGACGGCGACGACCGCCCGCAGGCGGCCGGGGTGGGCGCTCGCGGCGTCCAGCACGGCGCGGTTGTCCGTGCCGTGGACGCTGGCCTGCACCACCACGCCGCGCGAAACTCCCAGCACGTCATGCAGGGCGAGGAGTTGGTCCACGCCATTGTCCGGTGGGGTGTAGCCGCGGGCCGCCTGATAGGGATACCGCGCCGCGTCGAAGACATGGGCATGCGCGTCGCAGGCGCCCTCCGGCAGACGCAGCGCCGGGCGGCGCGGCGAGGGGTCGGGACCCAGGCAGACGGGAATCTTCTCGTCCGGCGCCATCACGTCCTCCTTCCGCATGCGGCGCGCGAGGGTGCTTCGGGTGTGGCAGGACGGCAAGCGCCGCGCTGGCTGAGCCGCACCGAAGAGAGTCCGTGGACGAGCCCGGTGGCTCGGCGAGCCGCTGGCGCCAGGCTGCGTTATACGATATATCAAAGACCGAACGAACCGAGGAAACGCGATGCCCGTCCCGCCTTTGCTCTCCGAGCCCGTGCCCGCTCCGGACGCCATCGCGGCGGTGCTGCAGGAGGCGGGCATCGACATGGTGTTTGGCATCTCGGGCGGGCACACGGGCACGGTTTTCGCCGCGCTGTCGCGTTGCCAGAACGCCATCCGCACCGTGCTGGTGCGCGAGGAGTCGCTCGCGGGGGTGATGGCCGAGGTTTATGGGCGGTTGACCGGGCGGCCCGGGGTGGTGCTGGGGCAGGGGCCCTGGGTGCTCGGCAACGGGCTGATCGGCACCATCGAGGCCTTCCTGTCCAGCACGCCCATGCTGCTGCTGACCGACTTCAGCGACACGCCGCCCTATTCGCTGCATGGCCCCTACCAGTCCGGCACAGGCGACTACGGGTCCTGGGACGCGCGGCGGGCCTTTGGCGGCGTGACCAAGCAGGTCTTCTCGGCGCTGGAGCCGGGCCAGGCCGTGCAGGCGACGCAGCTTGCGATCAAGCACTCCCTCGCCGGTCAGCCCGGGCCGGTCGCGGTGCTGCTTTCCATCGCCGCCTTGTCGGGGCAGGTGGGACCGGAAACGCGGCCGCGTCTTTACCCCACGGCAAACTACCTCCCCCCGCGCGCGGGCGGCGCGCCGGAAGCGGCGGTGCGCGAGGCCACGCAGGCCGTCGCGGCGGCGCAGCGGCCGGTGATCGTCGCGGGGAACGGCGTGCGCATCGCCCGCGCCTTCGCCCCCCTGCAGGAACTGGCCGAGCGGCTGGGCTGCCCGGTGGTGACGACCCCCTCGGGCAAGGGCGCGCTGGCGGAGACACATCCGCTGGCGCTGGGCGTCTTCGGCACCTATGGCACGGCGGCGGCCAATGCCTGCGTGGCGGAAGCGGACCTCGTGCTGGTGGTGGGATCGAAGCTCACCGCCTCCGACACGGCGCGGGAGAACACGGCGCTGCTTGATCCCGAGCGGCAGGTCTTCGTGCAGGTGGACGTAGAACCGCGCAACGCCGCCTGGACCTTTCCTGCCGAGCATCAGCTCCTCGGCGATGCGGGCGCCGTGCTGCGGCAGCTTCGCGCCGCCATGCCGGAGCGGGACCGTGCGGCGGGCGAGGCGCGGGTGGCGGCGCACCGGGCGGAGCACGGGCATTTCGACGGGCCGGGCTACGAGGCGGCGGACGCGCCGGTGCATCCGCAGCGCATCGTCGGCGCGCTGCACAAGATCCTGCCCGAGGATGCGATGGTCACCTGCGACGCGGGCGAGAACCGCATCTTCATGATGCACTTGTTCCAGACCCGCGCCGCCGGCTCCTTCATCCAGGCGGCCGGGGCTGGGCCGATGGGCTTCGCCATCCCGGCCGCGCTGGCGGCGAAGCTGGTGCATCCCGAGCGCGCCGTGGTGGCGGTGTGCGGCGATGGCGGGTTCGCCATGACCATGAACGGGCTGATGACCGCCATCGAGCACGACCTGCCCGTCGTCGTGGTCGTGTTCAACAACAGTGCCCTTGGCTGGTCGCTCCATTCGCGCGGTCCCTTCGCGGCGGAGTTCAAGGATTTCGACCACGCCGCCATCGCCGGGGCGATGGGCTGCGCCGGGTTCCGCGTCGAGCGTCCGGAGGAGCTGGAGCCGGCCCTTGAGGCGGCGCTGGCGGCGGGGCGCCCGGCGGTGGTGGACGTGCGGACCTCGCTCTCCACTTCCTACATCGACATGACCTCGCCGCTTGCGAAGGGCTGAAGGGGGCGGCACATGACCTCATGGCCCCCATCATGCCGGCGCCGCGGAGAAGCCGCGTGAGCGCCCCGAAACCGGCGCCGCGGGCGCTCGACCCCATCGGCCGCCGCAACCTCGGCACGCTCGCCTATGAGAAGCTGCGCAAGGCGCTGACCACCGGCGAGCTGCGCCCGGGCGAGAGGCTGAACGGGCGCGACCTCGCCACGCGTCTGGGCACCAGCCTGACGCCGGTGCGGGAGGCGCTGCTGCAGCTCACCGCCGAGGGCGCGCTGGAGATGCAGGCCGGGCGCTACTTCACCGTGCCGGTGCTGACGCGCGCCGCCTATCTGGAACTGCGCGAGCTTCGCATGGCGATGGAGGGCATGGCCGCGGAAAAGGCTGCGGAGCGGGTCACGCAGCCTAGCCTCAACCGGCTGGCGCAGGTCCATGAGAAGCTGATGCAGGCCAAGGCGCGCGAGGATTTCACCGCCGCCCTGCGCTGGAACGAGGAGTTCCACCTCCTGCTCGCGGGGGCTGCCGGGATGCCGCGGCTGCTGAGGCTGGTGGAGGGGCTGTGGTCGCAGAGCGGCCCGTTCCTGAACTACCTGTTCGACAGTGCCGGGGCGACGGTGCCGGACCCGCATCCGCACATGCTCGTCCTGAAAGCGCTGCGCGAACGGGACGGGGTGGCGGCAGGGGCGGCGATCCGCCGCGACATCCTGGAGGGTGGCGCCAAGCTGCTGCCGCACCTCGCGGAATAGCGGGGCGCCGCGTCCTACACGCGCCGCGGTTGCGGGGGTGCCGCGGCGTCGGGGTCCTGGCCGGCACGGCGGGCATTCTCGCGCAGGGCCTGGTTCTGCATGACCGCAGGATCCTTGGTCTGCGCGAAATGCGCCATCGCATCCAGCCTTTCGAGGAACGGGCTTCGCGCTTCCGTTGCCGCGTCGGTGGGCGCCGGCACCGGCGCTGCCTCGATGGCGGGGAGGGGGCCTGGGTCGCGCCCGCTCGCGAAGCGCACCAGAGCGGCCACGCGCTCGTCGATCGGGGGATGGGTCGCGAACCATCCGGCGCCGCGCGACAGCGCCGCGTCGTGCAGGAACAGGGCCCGCACCTGGTCCGGGATGCGCGGCAACTCGGGAAGCTGGGCGACCTTTCGCAAGGCCGAGATCATCGCGTCCGCGTCCTGCGTCATCTCCACCGCCCCCGCATCCGCCAGGTATTCCCGGTTCCGCGACAGGGCCATGCGCAGCACGATGGCCAAGAGATGCGCGAGCGCCGCGATCACGACCGCAATCGCGATCAGCGCCAGCGTGGCGCCCGAGCCGCCCCCGCGGCCCTTTCCGCCTCCCGAGGAGGAAGAGCGCCGCCTCCGCTCCGTGCCGCCCTCCCAGCGCATCAGGCGCAGCATGCGCCACACCGGGTCCGTCACCAGGGTGATCACGCCGACGAACACGGCGGCGATCACGCCGAGCCGTGCGTCGCCGTTGCGGATATGGCTGAGCTCATGCGCGAGGACCGCCGAGAGCTCGCGGTCGTCCATGGCCTCGATCAGGCCGCGCGTGACGGTCACCGAGGCCTGCCGCCGCGTCAGCCCCGCGGCATAGGCGTTGCGGGCCGGCGTCTCGATGACCGACAGGCGCGGGAGGGGCATGCCGCGGCTGATGCACAGCGTCTCGGTCAAGCGCCAAAGTCGCGGCTCCTGTCGTGGGTCCGTGATGCGCCGGGCACCCGTCACGAAGTCGAGGATGCGGGTGTGGGCGAACCAGGCAATGGCGAACCAGAGGCCGGCCAGCAGGATCGCGGCGGGGATGATGGTGGGCAGCAGGCCGGCGGCGCGCCTCAGCCCCTCCTGAACGCTCGCGGCGTCGCCGGCCACGAGCAGCAGTGCCAAGGCGTAGCCCATCGCGGCGAGGAGAAGCGGAAACCCGGCCAGGAGCAGGATGGAGCGGAGCGCCGTGTTCCATGCGTGGGTGCGAAGCCCGAATGTCTGCATGGCGGCCCCGGCCCGTGGCTAGAACTTGACCTGCGGTGGCGTCTGCACGGCGGCGCGCTCTGACGCCTCCAGCTCGAAGAAGCCGCGCGGCGTGAAGCCGAGGCTGCCGGCGAAGAACACTGCCGGGACGGAGCCGATGGCGGCGTTGAACTCCGCCACCGCATTGTTGAAGAAGCGCCGCGCCGCCGCGATCCGCGTTTCCAGCGCGGAGAGCTCCTCCTGCAGGGACAGGAAGTTCTGGTTCGCTTTCAGGTCCGGATAGGATTCGGACAGCGCGAAGAGCCGGCCGAGCGCGGCGCCAAGCTGGCCCTCGGCCGCGGCCGCCTGTTCCGGCCCATGGGCGCCCGTCGCTGCGTTGCGCGCCCGGATGACGTCGTCGAGCGTGCCGCGCTCATGCCCCGCATAGCCCTTCACCGTCTCCACGAGATTCGGAATCAGGTCATGGCGCTGCTTGAGCTGCACCTCGATGTCGGCCCAGGCCTGGCCCACGGTCTGCCGGAGCGCCACGAGCCGATTGTAGACGGTGACGAGCCAGAGCAGCAGCAGGACGCCCAGGCCCAGCAACACCCATTCCATGCGCCTTCCTCTCCCTCGGCCGGCGCAGGATAGACGAGGCCCGGTTCGCCTGTCTGCCCGGGTTCAGCTTCCCCCATCCTGAACCACGGCCGGGCGGCTGCGCATCAGCATGCCGCTGAGCAGGATGAGTGCGGCCGCCACCAGGAAGCCGAGCGCGATGGGGTGGTTCACCACCTCCGTCAGGTCCCCGTCCGCGATCAGCAGCGCCTGGCGGAGGGAGCGCTCCAGGGTGGGGCCGAGCACATAGGCCAGGATCAGCGGCCCCAGGTCGAAGCCGCCCCGGCGCAGGGCGAAGCCGACGAAGCCGAACAGGACGGCCATCAGCACGTCGAAATGGTTCAGCCCCACGCTCCAGGTGCCGATGGCGCAGACCAGCAGGATGGCGGTGGCCATGTAGCGGCGCGGCACTTCCAGCGCGCGGACGAAAAGCCCGACGAAGGGCAGGTTCAGCACGAGAAGGATGAAGTTGCCGAAATACATGGAGGCGATGACGCCCCAGTAGACCTCCGGCTGCCGCTCCAGGATCATCGGCCCCGGCTGGACCCCGTGCACCAGCAGCGCGCCGAGCAGCAGGGCCGTGACCGCGTTGGCCGGGATGCCGAGGGTGAGCAGCGGGATGAAGGCGCCCGCCGTGCCGCTGTTGTTGGCGCTTTCCGGTCCGGCCACGCCCTCGATCGCGCCCCTGCCGAACTCGTCGGGGTGGCGGGTCAGGCGCTTCTCCACCGCGTAGGACAGGAAGGAGGCAAGCACGGCCCCGCCACCCGGAAGCAGCCCGACAAAGAAGCCCAGCACGGAGCCGCGCGCGATGGGGGCGGCGCTGCGCTTCCATTCCTCCCGGTTCGGCATGAAGCCGAGCAGGGTGGAGGGCGGGCGCAGGATTTCCGGCTTCGCGTCCTTGGAGAGCGCGAGGAACAGCAGCTCCGACAGGCCGAACATGCCGAGGGCGAGGGGCGCGATGTTGATCCCGTCCACCAGCGCGGGCACCCCGAAGGTGAAGCGCGGCGTTCCGCTGATCGGGTCCAGCCCAACGAGGCCCAGGAACAGGCCAAGGAAGGCCATCAGCGCCGCCTTGGCGATGCCCGAGGCGGCGAAGAAGGCAATGAGCGACAGCCCGGCCATCATCAGCGCCGCGTATTCCCAGGGGCCGAAGGCGATCACGATCTCCGCGAGCGGCGGGGAAAGCAGCATGACGCCGAGGATGCCGAAGGTGCCGGCGATGAAGCTGCCAATGGCGGCGATGCCCAGCGCCGCGCCCGCGCGCCCGCGCTTCGCCATGGCGTGCCCGTCGATGCAGGTGACGACGGAGGAGGCCTCGCCGGGGATCCGCATCAGGACGGAGGTGATGGTCCCGCCATAGGCAACGCCGTAATAGATGCCTGCGAGCAGGATGATCGCCCCCGTGGGGTCGAGCTTCAGCGAGATGGGCAGCAGCAGCGCGATGGTGGTGGCGGGGCCGAGCCCTGGGAGCACGCCCACCAGCGTGCCGAGCACGGCGCCGAGGATGCAGAGCGAGACGTTCTGCACCGTCATCAGCACGCCGAAGCCCTGCAGCAGCCCTTCCATCATGGCGGCGTCAGCCCAGCCGGACGAGGCCGAGTGGCGCCAGCAGGCGCTCCACCGGGCCGGGCGGGAAGGGCACGCCGAGCGCCGTGCCGAAGATCAGCGTGATGGCGAGGACGAGAACGACCGACCACAGCAGGGCGAGGCCCCAGCCGACGCCCTCGGCCACGCGAAGGACCAGCAGCGTGGCCAGGAAGCCGGTCACGCCGAAGCCCAGATAGGGAAGCGCCAGCGCCACCCCGAGCATCGCGCCCGCATAGCCCAGGAAGCCGCGCGAGCGCAGCGGCGGGGCCTCGCCGCCCTCGGGCTCTCCCGACCCGGGCGCGGCGAGGACGCCGATCGCCGCGACGGCGATCAGCGCGGCGAGGATCTGCGGCAGGAGGCCCGGCCCCGGCCCGTCGAACTGCGACCATGCGGGCAGGCGCGCCGCCTCCCACCCCGCCAGGGCGGCGAAGGCGAGAAGCGCGATCGCGACGAGCCGGGCGTTCCAGGCCATCAGCGCCTCGCGAGTCCCGCTTCGCGAAGCTGCTCGCCGAAGCGGGCATGACCCTCGCGGATGGCGCGCTCGAAGGTCTGCCCGTCCATCACGGCCGGCACCATGCCGAAGCGTTCCAGCGCCGCTTCCAGCGCCGGGGCTTCAGCGGCGCGGCGGAATGCGTCGGACAGGGTGGCGAGGCGGTCGGCGGGCGTGGCGCGTGGGGCGATGAAGCCCAGCAGGCTTTCGATCGTCACGTCGAAGCCCGACTCGCGCAGCGTCGCGACGTCCGGGAATTCCTTCCAGCGCGCCGGGGAGGAGGCGGCGAGGAGCTTCATGCGGCCGGACTGGATCGCCGGGATCATCTCCGGCGGCGTCTGCGAGGTGGCTTCCACGTGGCCGCCCAGCACCGCCGTCACCGCCTCCGCCCCCGACTGGAAGGGGATGAAGTGGAAGCGCGTGCCGTACTTCCGGTTCAGCTCGAACATGCCGAGGTTGTTGGGCGGGCCGGTGGCGCTGAAGGTGATGCGCCGCGCCTTGGCCGCGTTGAAGAGGTCCTGGATGGTGGAATAGGGGCCATCCGCCTTCACCCCGATGCCGTAGAGGAAGCGCGCCGCGCCGGAGAGGTAGGCGAAGCTGTCGAGGTTGTACGGCACGTCCAGCATGTGCGGCGCGATGGCGAGGCCGGACATGGCGGCGCTGCCCAGCGTGTGGCCGTCCGGGCGCGCCTGCGCCAGCTGGATCAGCGACGCCGTGCCCTGGCCGCCGACGCGGTTCACGATCTGGATGGGAACGCCCAGCGTCTTTTCCGCCTCGGCTGCGACCGCGCGCACCGAGACATCGGTGGAGCCGCCCGCGCCAAAGGGAACGAGAATGGTGATCTCGCGGTCCGGCCAGCGCGCGCCCTGCGCGTGGAGGGAGGGCGCGGCCAGCAGCGTGGCGCCGCCGGTCGCGAGGAGGATGTGGCGTCGCTTCATGGTGGTCTCCTGTCCGCTCATCGCCGCGCCAGCCCGTTTTCCCGCAGATGCGGGCCGAACTCGGCGAAGGCGCCGCGCTGCATCGCTTCGAATTCCGTGGCCGGGGTGGGGGCGGGGACCATGCCGAAGCGGCTCACCGTCTCGCCCACGCCCGGGGAGCGAGCGGCCTGCAGCAGCGCCGTGTTCAGGCGCTCCAGCCGGTCCTGCGGGATACCCTTCGGCCCGACGAGGCCGAGCACGCTGTCGACCGCGAGGTCTACGCCCTGCTCGCGCAGGGTCTGCACGTCCGGATATTCCTTCCAGCGCACGTCGCTGGCCGAGGCGATGAGGCGCAGCCGGCCGGATTGCAGGGCGGGCAGCATCTCGGGCGGGTTCTGCACCACGAAATCCACGTGGCGGCCGATGGCGGCGGTCACCGCCTCCGCGCCGCCCGGGAAGGGGACGAAGCCGAAGCGGGTGTTGAGCTTCTTGTTCAACTCGAACATGCCGATGTTCTGCGGCGCGCCGGCAGCGGCGAAGGTGACGCGGCGCTGCCTGCCCTGCGCGATGAGGTCCTGCGCCGTGCGGATCGGGCTCTCGGCCGGGACGGCGATGCCGTAGAGGTAGCGGGCATAGCCGGGCAGGAAGGTGAAGCTGTCGAGCGTGTAGGGCAGGTCCAGCACGTGCGGCAGGATGGCCAGCGCCGCCATGCCCGCCGTCGCCAGCGTGTGCCCGTCCGGCCGCATGGAGGCGACCTGGGCCGGGGCGCTGGTGCCCTGGCCGCCCGTTCGGTTCACGATCTGCACCGGCACGCCGAGGATCTTCTCGGCCTCGCCGGCCAGGGCGCGGGTGCAGACATCGGTGGAGCCGCCGGCGCCATAGGCGACGAGGATGGTGATCTCGCGGTCCGGCCAGGTGGCGCCCTGCGCGCGCACCGCCGGCGCAGCGAGCAGCGTGGCCCCCGATGCGAGGATGGCTTCCCGTCGGTTCATTGTCGTTTCCTCCGTCCTGCGCCCCGTTCAGGGCATGAAGCTGCCGCCACCCACGTCGATCGTCGTTCCATTGAGGTAGGAGGCGGCGTCGGAAGCAAGGAATCCCGCGACCTCCGCCACCTCTTCCGGCGTGCCCATGCGGCCAAGCGGGATGTTCGCGAGGAAGGCCTCGTTCATCCCGGCGGCGGCGCCCATGGCCATCGGAGTCTCGATGCGGCCGGGGGCGATGCAGTTCACCGTGACGCCGCGCGGCCCAAGCTGCGTGGCGAGGGAGCGTGCGAGGCCGGTGAGGCCGGTCTTGCTGGCGGCGTAGTGGGCACCGGCCACCATGCTCTTGGCGCGCGCCGCCTGGCTCGTGATCATCACCACGCGGCCCCAGCCACGCGACACCAGGGCCGGGATGGCGGCCTGGGTGACCAGGAAGGCGCCGGTCAGGTTCACCTCTAGCACGCGGCGCCATTCGGCGACGGGCATCTCCGCCACCGGCAGCGGCTTGCCGCCGTGCTTGGGCGAGATGCCGGCATTGTTCACCACGATGGCGAGGCGCGACCAATCCGCGCCCACCGCCCCAGGCAGCGCGCCCACCGCCGCCTCGTCGGAAACGTCCAGGCGCAGGGCGCGGGCGTCGTGGCCTTCGGCGCGCAGGGCGGCGGCGGTCGCTTCCTCCTCGCCGGTCACGTCGGTGATGAGGACGGGATGGCCCCGCTGCGCGAGGTGACGGGCGACAGCGGCGCCGATGCCGCGCGCCGCGCCGGTGACGAGGGCCAGGCGGTCGCGTTCGCTCATGGTTGCAGCATCACCTTGGAGGCGGCGCGTTGCCGCGCCAGTTCGAAGCCCTCGACGCCGCGCTCCAGCGGCAGGCGATGGGTGATCATCGGGCGGAAGGCTTCCGGGTCGCGCGACAGCAGCGCCAGGACACGGTCCCAGGTGCGGCGCGCGGCGCCGTGCGAGGCGCGAAGCTGGTGGCGCATCCGCACGAAATCGGTGAGCGGCAGCGTCAGCGAGGAGGCATGGATGCCCACCGCGACCAGCACCCCATCCTTGCGCAGCACGGACAGCCCCTCGTTGACCGTCGAAGGGATGCCGGTCGCCTCCAGCACCGCGTCCACCGGCAGCCCGTTGTTCAGTGCCAGCACCTGATCGCGCAGCGGGGCTTCGGCCACGTCCACGAGGTCGCAGAAGCCCAGGGCACGCAGCACCTCGAAGCGCGGCGCATCGGCGCGGCCGGAGACGATGACGCGCGCCGCCCCCGCGAAGCGCGCCATGAGGGCCAGGGCTTGGCCGATGGTGCCGGGCCCCATCACCAGCACCGTGTCGCCCAATCCGACGCCCGCGGTCAGCACGCCCTCGCAACCCACGGCGAGCGGCTCGGCAAGGGCGCCGACCTCGGTGTCCACGTTGTCGGGCAGGGCGATGCAGTTGGCGGCCGGAACGCGGACATGGGAGGCGAAGCCGCCATCCACCGTCAACCCCACCGTCCGGCGGTTGGTGCAGCCGCGCGGCTCACCGCGCCGGCAGGCCGCGCAGGTGCCGCATGGGATGCCCGGCATCACGGCGACGCGCTGGCCCGGCTGCATCTCCACGCCGGGACCGGTGGCGACGACATGGCCGGCGAACTCGTGGCCCATGGTGACCGGGAGGTGCGGCTCCATGAAGCCGTAGCCATCCGTCCATTCATAGGCGTGCACGTCGCTGCCGCAGATGCCGACATTCTCGACGCGCATCAGCACCTCGCCCGCCGCGGGGGCGGGAAGGGCGGAGACGGGCTCCAGCCCCAGCCCGGAGCCGGGGCGCGACTTCCGCAGCGCCTGCATGCTCAGTACGGCTCGTCGAAATGGCCGGCGTAGTAGTTGATCGGCGGTCGCGCCTCGGGGTCGGAAACGACGTCGAGCAGCATTGGGCGGCGGGCGGAGAAGGCCTCGTCCAGCGCGGGTCCGACCTGCGAGGCCTCGGTGACGCGGAGCGAGGCGACGCCGCAGCCCTGAGCGATCAGCGCGTGGTCCACCTCGGTGAAGTCCACCGCGTCGGTGTGCTCGCCGAACTTCACCTGCTCGGCATGCTTCTGGTAGCCGAGGATGCCGTTGTTCAGCACGATCAGCGTCACCGGCAGCTCGTGGCGCCGCAGCATCTCCAGCTCCGCCCAGGAATGACCGAAGCCGCCATCGCCGGCGAGGCAGATGACGCGCCGGTCGGGCGCGGCCACCTGCGCGCCGATGGCCAGCGGCAGGCCCCAGCCCAGCCCCGCGATGCCGCGCGGCGTCAGGAAGCGCTGCCCGGCGCGGCGCGCGGTGAGGAACTGCCCGACCCACATGGAGGAGTAGCTGGCATCGCCGACGACGATCTCCTCGCCGGTCATGCGGCTGTCCAGCTCGGCCATGATGCGCTCCGGGCGGACGCGGCGGCCCTCGCGCGTGGAGACCTCCTTGATGCGGCCGCGCCAGTCGGAAACGGCCTCGGCGATCTCGCCCGCGATGCGCTTGCGCGCCGCCATCCGAGCAGAAAGGTCGCGCTTCGCCAGCGCGGCCCGCAGGGCTTCCAGGGTCAGGCGCGCATCGCCGACGAGGCGCAGCGCCTCGTAGTTGCGGCCGATCTCTTGCGGGTCGGGGTCGATGTGGATGAAGCGCGTCCCCTCGGGGAACATGGTCCAGTTGTCGGTGCCGTTGGCGTTGGTGCGGGTGCCGACCAGCAGCACCACGTCCGACCGCTCCACCATCGCGCGCAGCTTGTGGGAGCGCGCGCCGGGCGACATGACGTAGCCGATGATGCCGAGCGTCAGCGGATGGTTCTCGTCCGCCGTGCCCTTGCCCATCACCGTGGTGCCGACGGGCAGGTGCGCCTCCGCCTGGAGCGCGGCGAGGGCGGCCGTCGCGTCGGAAAGATGGACGCCGCCGCCGGCCAGCACCAGCGGCGCCTTCGCCGAGGCAAGGAGATCGGCGGCCTGCTCGATCAGCGCCGGGTCGGGCATGGAACGGTCGAGCGGATAGATGCCGAGGCTCGCACGGCGCGGGCTGGGCGGCGCGGCGCTGTCGGTCAGCAGGTCGGCCGGGACGAGCAGCACGGCCGGGCCGGGTCGGCCAGAGGCGGCGGCGGTGAAGGCCATGTCCACGTAGTCTTCGAGCCGGTCGGCGCGATCGATGCGGCGCACCCACTTAGCCACCGCGTCGAACATGCGGATGTGGTCGAGTTCCTGGAAGGCGTTCTTGTCGGCCTGGTTCCGGTTCACCTCCTGGACCAGTGCCACGACGGGGACCGAGGCCTTCAGCGCCTCGGCCAGCGGGGCGACGAGCAGGGCGGCGGCCGGGCCGTTCTGCGCGGTGACGACGCCGACGCGGCCGCTGATGCGCGCATAGCCGTCGGCCATGATGCCGCCCATGTTTTCCTGCCGGTACATGGCCTGGCGGATGCCGACCTGCGGCGCGGCGAGGTGGAAGGCGGAGGGCAGGCTCTGGCCGAAGGTCACCGAAACGCCGTGCCGCGCGAACGCCTCGGCGAGGCGCATCGCGACGGTGGCGTTTTGGACGACGGCACGCGGCGTTGCGCTATCCGGCATCGGACGTTCTCCCTGCTCCGGCGGAGCGTTATGTGATGTTGGATATATCAAGGACGGGGGGAGGCGCGGTGTCAACCCGCGACCGGACCGGCCCGCCCGCTAGGCGGCGTGGTGCAGCAATGCCGCGAGTGCTTCCTCCACCTCCTCCGTGCCTGCGAAGGCGGCGCGTTCCAGCACCTTGGAGATGGAGGGCGAGGCCTCGCCGCCTGTCACGCGCGCGATGGGTTGGTCGAGCCAGTCGAAGAGGCGGCGCTGCATCTCGTCGGCCAGCCATGCGCCATAGGAAGTGCCGCGCGCCCCCTGCTCCACGAGGAGCACGTTGTTGGTGCGGCGCACGCTTTCCTCGATCGTTTCCCAGTCGAGGCTCGCACGGTCCAGCCAGCGCAGGTCGATCACGTCCACGTCGGCCTCCAGCTTGTCGGCCGCCTCCAGCACGCGATGCACCATGGAAAGGTATGTGATGATCGTGGCGCGGCGCCCCCTGCGGCGCAAAGCCGCGCGGCCGGGCGGGAGGAGGTAGTCCATCTCCGCAGGCGCCGGCATGGTGCGGTTGTAGAGGTCCACGTGCTCCAGGACGAGCACGGGGTCGTCGCAGGCCAGCGCCGCGTTCATCAGCCCCACGTAGTCCACCGGGTCGGAGGGGGCGACGATGCGCCACCCGGGGGCGGTGGCGAAGATGCCGGCCGGGTCCATGGAATGCTGCGAGCCGTAGCCGGTGCCCATCGCAACCTTGGTCCGAAGCACCAGCGGCACCGCCATGTCGCCGCCGAACATGTGGCGCGCCTTGCCGACCTGGTTGAACACCTGGTCCGCCGCGACCCACATGAAGTCCGGGTACATGAATTCCACCACCGGTCGGAACCGGCCATCCATAGCCACGCCGCCGGCGAGGCCGAAGAAGGCGTTCTCGCTGATCGGGGTGCCGAGGACGCGGCCGGGGAAGCGCTCGGCGAGGCCGCGCGTGGCGCCGTTGGTGCCGCCCTTCAGCCGGTGCACGTCCTCGCCCAGCACGACGATGCGGGGATCCTGCTCCATGCGGCGGGTCATGACGTCGGCCACCACGTCCACGAAGCGGCGCTCGGTCAGCGGCCAGGGGGGCGCGCCGTCCAGCGCGGGCTTGCCGCGCAGTTCCGACAGGTCGCCACGGACGCCGACGTCGCGGAAGGCGCGGTCGGGCCAAAGGGAGGGGCGGACGCGGCGCGCATTGCCGTCCGGCTCCGTCAGTTCGGCGACGATGGCGGCGTGCGCCTCCACGGCGCGGCGGCGAAGGGCCGCAACCTCCTCGTCCGTAACGAGGCCGCGCCTGGTCATCTCGCGCGCCGCGCGGTCCAGCGGGTCGCGGGCGCGCCACTGCGCCTCCTCCTCCTTGGAGCGGTAGCCGAAGGCGCTGCCGGGGAGCGGACCGTTCTGGTGAAAGAAGCGATACACCTCCGCCTCGATGAGCGCCGGACCGTTTCCGGCGCGGGCATGGGCGAGGGCGCGCTCCATGGCGAGCATCACCGCCACCGGATCCATGCCGTCCACGCGCCAGGAGGGGATGGCGAAGCCGGGGCCGCGCGCGGAAAGCCGAGGCTCGGCTGTGGATTCCTCGACGGTGGTGGAGACGGCGTAGCGGTTGTTCTCCACGAAGAAGACCAGCGGCAGCTTCCAGGCGGCAGCGAGGTTCATCGTCTCCAGCACCGAGCCGATGTTCATGGCGCCATCGCCGAAAAAGGAAACCGCGACGTCGTCCGTCCCGGCGTGGCGATGCGCCCAGGCGGCGCCGGCCGCCAGCGGCACGCCGCCGCCGACGATGGCGTTGGTGCCCAGCACCCCCGCCTCGGCCCAGCGCAGATGCATGGAGCCGCCACGGCCGCGGCAGAAGCCGGCGGCGAGGCCCATGATCTCCGCCATGGCACCATGCAGCGTGCGGTGGATCATCCCGTCGAAGGGGGCGGCGGGGTCTAGGGGCTGCGACCCGGAAACGTGGTTCAGCGCCTTGGCGAGGAAATGGTGGTGCCCGCGATGCGAGCCATTGACGTGGTCGCCCGAGCGGAGGGGCAGGATGGCGCCGACAGCGCCGCCTTCCTGGCCGATGGAGGAATGGGCGGGACCATGGACCAGCCCCTCGCCGGCCAGTTCCAGCACCGCCTCCTCGAAGGCGCGGATGAGGTGGAGGGAGGTGAGCATCCGGCGCAGAGCCTCGGGCGGGAGCGCGTCCCAATCCGCCTGGGTGGCACGCAGCGCGACCCAAGGGGCGGCGTGGGTGAGGGAAGTCTCTTCAGCCATGGCGTCGTCCCTTCCGGCGTCCTCGGATCTCACGGCTTTGGCAGTGATTGTATCCAATGACAAGCGGTATGGGCATCAGAAGGCGCCGGACCGGCCTGATCGTATCCAATCGTCTTGCCGTCCACCTCTCCTGCGTGCCATGAACCCGGCAGGAGAAGGATGGCGCGATGCAGGCGGACTCGCTGGTCGGACGGCGCGTGGCGGCCTCGCTGCGCGAGGCGATCCTAAGCGGCGCCATGGAACCCGGCGCGCGCATCCGCCAGGAAGAGCTCGCCGAGCGCTTTGGCAGTAGCCGCATCCCGGTGCGCGAGGCACTGCGCGTGCTGGAGGCCGAGGGCCTCGTGCGCCTCGTCGCGAATAGCGGCGCCTGGGTCGCCAAGCTGGACCTCGCCGAGTGCCTCGAGACCTACAAGATGCGCGAGCGGCTGGAGCCGCTGGCCCTTGGCGAGGGCATCCAGGCCCTGACCGGGGAGGAGATCGCGCGGCTGGAAGCCCTGGTCGCCGAGATGGAGGAGGCGGAGGAGGTGGAGACCTTCCTGCGCCTCGACCGCGTCTTCCACCTGCTGACGTGCAGCCGCGCCGGGATGCCGATGCTGGAGGCCACCATCCGCGGCTTCTGGGACCGAACGCAGCACTACCGCCGCGCCTATGCCTCGCTGGTGGGGCGAGAGGGGCAGTGGGTAATCCATCACGAGCACCGTCTGCTAGTGGAGGCGCTGCGCCGCCGCGACCGCATCGATGCGGAGGCGCTGCTGGCCCTGCACATCCGCCGCACGCGCCTCGCCCTCGCCGCGCATCCGGAGATCTTCTGAAATGGGGCGAACCAGCCATGACTTCGCGGGGCGCTGCCTGCTGCTGACCGGCGCGGCCGGGGGCATCGGGCGCGCGGTGGCGCGGCTGTTCCACGAGGCGGGCGCAGATCTGCTGCTGGCGGATCGTGACACGGCGGCGCTGGAATCGCTGGCATCCACCCTCGGCGATGCGCGGCGCGTGGAGTTGATGCGGCTGGACGCCGCCTCGGGGTCGGATGCGGAGGAGGCGGTGGCGCGCTGCGTGCGATGCTTCGGCGGGCTCGATTTCCTGGTGCCTGCCGCCGGCGTCTATCCGGACAATTCGGTCGCGACGATGCGCGACGAGGCATGGCGCGCGGTGATGGAAGTGAACCTGGACGGGGTGTTCCGCCTGTGCCGCTCTGCCATCCCCGCGCTGCGGGAGAACAGCGCCATCGTCCTGCTTTCCTCGGTCGCCGGGCACCGGGGCAGCCGCGACCATGCGCATTACGCCGCGGCCAAGGCCGGGCTGATCGGCTTCGCGCGCAGCCTCGCTTGGGAGCTCGGACCGCGCACGCGGGTGAACGCCGTCTCGCCGGGCATCATCGAGACGGCGATGACCGAGGGGCTGCGGGAGGCGCGGGGCGAGGCGCTGCGCGCGCAGACGCCGCTGGGTCGCCATGGCAAGGCCGAGGAGGTGGCGGGCGTCGTCGCCTTCCTGTGCAGCGACGCGGCGGGCTTCGTGAACGGGGAGGCGATCCAGGTGAATGGCGGCCTCCATATGGCGTGAGGGAGAGAAGATGAGTCAGGCGGGGAAAGGGCTGCCGGGGCTGCGCGGCGGCGACCATGTGGGGCTGACCGTGCCGGACCTGGAGGAAGCGACGCGCTTCTTCGTCGAGGTGCTGGGCGCGGAGCGCTTCTACGACATCGGCCCCATCGAGGCGTCGCGCGACGACATGGCGCGCCGCCTGGGCGTGGACCCGGCGGCGCGCGTGCGGATGCTGCGCTTCCTGCGCCTGGGCATGGGGCTGAACCTCGAACTCTTCGAGTACGAGGCGCCGGGCCAAAGCCGCGAGGTTCCGTGCAACAGCGACGTGGGCGGGCACCACATCGCCCTCTACGTGGACGACATGGAGGCCGCGCTGGCGCATCTGCGCGCCCATGGCGTCGAGGTCATGGGCGAGCCGGTGGTGCGCCATGCGGGGCCCAGCGCCGGGCAGAGCTGGGTGTACTTCCGCGCGCCCTGGGGCCTGCAGTTCGAATTGGTGAGCTACCCCGGGGGCAAGGCCTATGCCCACGGCGCGAACCGCCTGCTGTGGGACCCGCGCGACCCGGGGCGGTGACCGGCCCGTTCCGGTTGACCCCCAACCGCAATCCGGCCAGTTAGGGGCCGTTCCCCACGTTCCGGCATCGGCCCCTGGCCGCCGCGAAAGGCAGATTTCGGCCCATGCTCTCCCCGAGCGCCCGGCGCCGCGCGCCGGGCCTGACCCGGGCGGCCCCGTGACCCTTGCCCTGCTGACGGAGGCGCTGACCCTCCCCGACCAGCCGCGCGCCAGCTTCGCGGCGCTGGACGCGGCGGGGGAGCGATTGGCCGGGCGCCGCCTCTTCACCATCCTGCTGGTGGACGAGGCGCGGGGCGTGACGCGCCGCGTCCATTCCAGCGAGCCGCAGACCTGGCTGCTGGGCCAGGAGGCGCCGATCCATGACGGGTCGGACTTCCATGACCTCGTCGTGCGGCAGGGGCGGGCGCGTTTCTGCAAGGATGCGGAGGAGATGGCCCGCGCCTTCCCCCGGCACGAGGAACTGTCCGCCTTCGGCTGCGAGTCCGCGGTGAACCTGCCGGTGCGCTGGGCCGGGCGCACCATCGGCTCCCTGAACCTGCATGACCGCGCCGGGCATTACAGCGAGGCGCAGATGCCGGTCCTCGCCATCCTCGGGGCCTTTGCCGTCGCGCCGTTGCTGCACCTGATGCGCGAAGGAACGCCCTGAGGGGCGCAGCGCGCCCCGCCGGCCAGGGCAGACTGCCTTCCTGGCGGGCAAGGACGGCCCGTCCCCTTCCAGAATGGCACCTGGAGGGAGTTTACTGCCGGCCGGAACGCCGGAGGATCCTCCCATGCCGCAACGCCGCCAGATCGCCCTCGCCACGCTGGTCCAGCCCAACGGGACGCATCTCGCCTCCTGGCTCGCGCCCGAGGCGAAGCCGGATGCGGGGCCCGACATCAACTGGTACCGGCGCATCGCCCAGCTGGCCGAGAAGGGCAAGTTCGACCTGTTCTTCATCGCGGACACGCCGGCCGTCCGCACCGAGCACCTGAAGATCTGGAGCCACGGGCCGGTCTTCATGAACGTGCTGGAGCCGGTGACGCTGCTGTCCGCCGTGGCGGGCGCGACCACGCATATCGGGCTGGGGGCGACCGTCTCCACCTCCTTCAGCGAGCCCTACAACGTCGCGCGCATGTTCGCCTCGCTCGACCACATCACGGGCGGGCGCGCGGCGTGGAACGTCGTCACCTCGGCCAACGACTTCGCGGCGCGCAACTTCGGCCACGCCAAGCTGCCGCCGCATGGCGAGCGCTACGCGCGCGCGCAGGAATTCGTCGAGGTGGTGCAGCAGCTTTGGGACAGCTGGGAGGACGATGCCTGGATCTACGACCGCGAGGAGAAGCTCTCCTTCGTGCCGGAGAAGCTGCATCCCGTCGCGCATGAGGGGAAGCACTTCCGCGTCCATGGCGGGCTGAACATCGCGCGCTCGCCTCAGGGCCACCCGGTCATCATCCAGGCTGGCGCCTCGGATACCGGCAAGGAGCTGGCGGCGGCGACGGCGGAGGTGGTGTTCGGCACCGCCGCCACGGTCAAGGGCGCGGTGGAGTTCTACAAGGACCTGAAGGGCCGCATGGCGAAGTACGGTCGCCACCCGGACACGCTGAAGGTGCTCGGCGGCATCACCTGCATCGTCGGCGACACGGCCGAGGCGGCGGAGGCCAAGAACCGCGAGTTGCAGGAGATGCTGCACCCGGCCGTCGGCGTGGCGCGCGTCAGCCAGGACCTGGAGGTGGACCTGTCCGACCTTCCGTTGGACGAGCCGGTGCCCGCGCACCGCATCCCAGCAGCCAGCAACCACCACCAGGCCTATTTCGCCGAGATCGCCGGCATGGTGCGCGACGGGTTGACGCTGCGGCAGATCGCGCAGCGCTACAACCGCAGCAAGACGACGCTCTGCGGCACGGCGGAGCAGATCGCCGACGTGATGGAGGAGTGGATGGAGGCCGGGGCCTGCGACGGCTTCATGGTCACCTTCCCGGTGCTGCCCACCTGCCTCACCGATTTCGTGGAGAAGGTGGTGCCCGAACTGCAGCGGCGCGGGCTGTATCGCCAGGACTACACGGGCACAACGCTGCGCGAGCATCTGGGCCTGCCGCGTCCCGTCAACCGTCACGTCGCGGGCGGCGCCTCCGCCGCCGCTGAATAGGAGAGCGCATGACCACCCTGTCCCGACGCCTGGCCCTGTCGCTGCCGGCCCTGGCCCTGCCGGGCCTCGCCGCCGCGCAAGGGGCTTGGCCCAACCGGCCCGTCCGCATCGTGATCGCCTTTGCGGCCGGCGGGTCCCTGGACGCGATCGGCCGTTCCATGGGGCGGCACATGGAGCGCGAGTTCGGCCAGCCCTTCGTGGTGGATAACCGCAGCGGCGCGGGCGGACGCATCGGCACCACGGCCGTCGCGCGCTCGCCGGGCGATGGCTACACGCTGATCGTCACCAGCAGCGCGGCGCATGGCGTGGCACCGGGGCTGTATTCCGACCTGCAATACCACCCGCTGCGCGACTTCACCCATATTGGGCTGGTCTGCACCGGGCCCATGGTGCTGCTGGCCAATGCCGCCGCGCCGTATCGCGACCTCGCCGGCTTGGTGGAGACGGTGAAGCAGCGCGGCACGCCAGCTTCCTTCGGTTCAGGCGGCATCGGCAGCCTGGGACACCTCAGCGGGGAGCTGGCGGGGCGGACGCTCGGCATCCCGGTGCAGCACATCTCCTATCGCGGCTCGGCACCGGCGCAGACGGACCTGCTGGCGGGGCAGCTGGAGCTGATCTCAGACAACATGTCCTCGCATGGCGGGCAGGTGACGGGCGGGCGGATGCGCGGGCTGGCCGTGGCGTCGCGGCAGCGCCTGCCCGAGTATCCGGACATCCCGACCTGGGCAGAGCAGGGCTACCCGGACATGGTGGCGAATGCCTGGTACGGCCTGTCCGGCAGCGCCGGCATTCCGGCGGAGATCGTGTCGCGACTCAATGCCAGCCTCGCCGGCTGGCTGGCGACGCAGGAGGGACGCGAACTCCTGCGCGGCATGGCGATGCAGCCGGAGGGCAGGATGAGCCCGGCCGAGTACACCGCCTTCGTGGAGAACGAGGTGACGCGCTGGGCCGAGGTGGTCCGCGTCGCCAACGTGCGCGTCGAGTCCTGACGCCACGCTGAGGCCCGCGGCGCCCCTTGCGCCGCGGCCGGCCCTGCGTCCCAATCCCCGGCGGAGTCGGAGGGGGTTCGGGATGCTGCATTGGACGAGGCGCGAGGGCACGGAGGGCGCGCCCATCGCGCCGGATGAGCGGCTGCCCTGGCCGCAGACGATGGCCATGGGGGTGCAGCACGTGGTGGCGATGTTCGGCGCCACCGTGCTCGCGCCGCGGCTGATGGGCTTCGACGCCAACATCGCCATCCTGATGAGCGGCCTGGGCACGCTGGTCTTCTTCGTCCTCACGCGCGGCAAGGTGCCGAGCTACCTCGGCTCCTCCTTCGCCTTCATCGCGGTGGTGCTGGCGGCGACGGGCTACGCGGGAAGCGGGCCGAACCCGAACCTCGCAGCGGCGCTGGGGGGCATCGTTGCCTGCGGCGCGATTTATGCCGTCATCGGCCTCGTGGTCATGGGTGTGGGGACGCGCTGGATCGAGCGGCTGATGCCGCCCGTCGTCACCGGGACGGTGGTGGCGGTGATCGGCCTCAACCTCGCCGCGATCCCGGTCAAGAACATGGCGCCGACGGCCTTCGACGCCTGGATGCAGGCCCTGACCTTCCTGGTTCTCGCGCTTGTCGCGGTGTGGACGCGCGGGATGGTGCAGCGCCTGCTGATCCTGGTCGGGCTGCTTCTCGCCACGCTGGCCTATGCGGTGCTGACCAACGGGCTGGGCCTCGGCACGCCGGTGAGCCTGGATGCGTTGGCGGCGGCGCCGTGGTTCGGGATGCCGGATTTCACCGCGCCGGTCTTCTCCCCCGCTGCGATCCTTCTGATCGCGCCCGTGGCGCTGGTGCTGGTGGCTGAGAATCTCGGCCACCTGAAGGCCGTGTCGGCGATGACCGGCCGCGACATGGACCCCCATATGGGCCGTGCCTTCCTGGGCGACGGGCTGGCGACGATGGTGGCCGGATCCTCCGGCGGCACGGGGGTCACGACCTATGCCGAGAATATCGGCGTGATGGCGGCGACGCGTGTCTATTCGACCGCGATCTTCGTGGTCGCGGCGCTGGTGGCGGTGGTGCTCGGCTTCTCGCCGAAATTCGGGGCGCTGATCCAGGCCATCCCGCTGGCGGTAATGGGCGGCGTCTCCATCGTGGTGTTCGGGCTGATCACCGTCGCCGGGGCGAAGATCTGGGTGGATAACCGGGTGGATTTCTCGCGCCCCGAGAATTTGATGACCGCCGCGATCCCGCTGGTGCTGGGAACGGGCGAGTTCACGCTGCGCTTCGGGGATTTCGCCCTGGGCGGGATTGGCACCGCGACCTTCGGGGCCATCCTCCTCCATGCACTGCTGCGTGGGCGGGCCGACCGACCGGCGCATGGCGGCGTACGCGAAATGCCTTAAGCGGGGGCAGCATGGATGAACCCAGCCAGGTTTCGGCCGTCCCGCCCGAGCTTCAGCGCTTCATGGACTCCGAGATCGAGGCCGGGCGATACCGGAACCGTCAGGAGGTGATGGAGGCCGGGCTTCGCCTCCTCCTCGCCAGTCCGGGCTGGGGCGGCGCGCCGGCCCACTCACCCGACGGCATCCTGAATCTCGACCGCGAATGGCGGGTGACCGCCGCCAACGACACCGCCCTGCGGCACCTGGAAACCAGCCGCGAGCGGGCGCTGGGAACCACCTTGTGGGAGCTTGCGCCCGGGCTGCTCGGGACGGAATGCGAGGCGGCGTATCGCGCCGCCATGGCGGGCGAGGCGCGGGACTTCGTCGGGCCCTCGGCCGTCAAGCCGGGGCGCTGGCTGGAAGCGCGGCTCCTTCCCAGCGCGCAGGGCATCGAGGTGATGCTGCGCGACGTGACCCGGAGCCGGGACGCCGAAGTGGCGCTGCAGGGAACCGAGGCACGGTTCCGCACGCTCGCAGACACCGTGCCCGGCTTCGTGTGGTTCGCCACGCCCGATGGGCACCTGCGTTTCCTGAATCGGCGCTGGTACGAATACACGGGCCAGGACTTGCAGGACGCGCTGGCGGATGGATGGGCAGAGGCTCTGCATCCGGACGATGTCGAGCGCACGACCCGGGCTTGGGCGGAGGCCCGCGGCGAAGGCCGAACCTACGAGATCGAGGTCCGCTATCGGCGCCACGACGGGGTTCATCGCTGGTTCCTGGCGCGTGCGGAGCCGCTGCGCGACGCGGAAGGGACGATCACGGACTGGTTCGGAACGTCCACCGACATCCACGACCGCAAGTTCGCAGAAGCCGAGCTGCTTCAGGCCAAGGCACGGCTCGAAGCGCATGCGGAGCTGGCCGAGGCCGCAAGGGCGGAGGCCGATGCGCTGTACCGCGCCTATTTCGAGAACACCGCGGAGGCGCTGTTCGTGATGGGAGTGCGCGAGGACGGCGCCTTTGTCGTGGAGCAGCTCAATGAGGCGCATCAGAAGCATGTGGGCTTCCGCATCGAGGAGGTGCGCGGAAAGTCACTCGACGAGATCCTGCCGGCCGAGATGGCGGGGCGCGTCGTCGCCGCCTATCGCGAGGCGGTGGAGAAGGGCGAGCCCACCACCTTCCGCGACGAGTTCGAGCTGAACGGGCGCCGCGAATATTGGGACACGGTGCTGGTGCCGCTGCGGGGTGCACAGGGCCGCGTCACGCGGCTGGTCGGCAGCGCACGCAACGTCACCGCACAGGTCCAGGCCGAGGAGGGGCTGCGGCAGGCGCAGAAGATGCAGGCTCTGGGTCAGCTCGCCGGCGGCATCGCGCACGACTTCAACAATCTGCTGGGGGCGATCGTCGGCTCGCTCGACCTGGTGCAGCGGTGCTCCGTGGTCGAGCCCTCGGCGCGCCGCCTCATCGAGGGTGCGATCGGGGCGGCCGAGCGGGGGGCCAAGCTGACCGGACAGCTTCTCGCCTTTTCGCGCTCCCAGCGCCTGGAACTGCGGCCCGTGCTCGTGGAGGAGGTGATCAAGCGCGCGCGCGATCTCCTGGAACGGAGCCTGGGGCCGCATATCCGGCTTGCGATGGAGGTGGAGGGGCGGGGCCTGGCCGTGCTGTCCGACCCGACGCAGCTGGAACTGGCGCTGCTCAACCTCGCGATCAACGCCCGCGATGCGATGCCCGACGGCGGCGAACTGCGGGTCCTGGCTTCGGGCCGGGACGTCACCGCCGACAACGATCTGGCCGATGGCGAGTATGTGGAGCTGGCGGTGGCCGACACCGGGACCGGGATGACGCCCGCCGTGATGGAGCGCGCCCTCGAGCCGTTCTTCACCACGAAGAGCGTCGGCCAGGGGACCGGGCTGGGCCTCAGCCAGGTCTATGGCATCGCGCGGCAGGGTGGCGGGACTGTGCGCATCGAAAGCCGCGAGGGCGAGGGGAGCGTGGTCCGTATCTTCCTGCCGCGGACCGTGGCGGTGGAACCGGCGGCGGAAAGGCCCGAGCCGGAGACGGAGTCGACCTCCTCCCGTGCTTCCCTGCTGGTGGTCGACGATGACCCGGATGTGCGGCGCGTCCTCGTCGAGGCGCTGGAAAGCTGCGGCTACGAGGTCCAGGAGGCCGCGAATGGCGAGGGCGGGCTCGCGAAGCTGGGCGCCGGGACGGACCTCCTGGTGGTGGATTTCGCCATGCCCGGCATGAACGGCGCGGAGTTCGCGCGGCAGGCCAGGCTCCGGCATCCGCTCTGCCCGGTGGTCTTCGTCAGCGGCTATTCGGACACGGCGGCGATCCAGGCCGTTGCGGGGCCCGAGGCCGCCATGCTGCGCAAGCCCTTTCGCATCGCCGACCTGCAAGCGGTGGTCGAGAAGGCCCTGGCGGCGGGCGGCTGCCGAGGAGCGTGAAATAAACGATATTTCTCGGTGGAATTCGGGGTTACTTGTGGAATTGATATTTCGCGACCATACATCGTGCATCCTGAATGGAATGCCCGAGGAGCGCCGCGATGAGCCAGATCCACGTCATCCACGAGAACCCGGCCTGGCTGCCGCCCCTTGCCGAGGCGCTGGACGCGCGGGGCCTGCCCTGGACCGAGTGGTTCATGCACGACAAGGCTTTCGACCTGTCGGCCCCGCCCCCGGAAGGGATCTTCTACAACCGCATGAGCGCCTCGTCGCACACGCGCGACCACCGCTTTTCCGCCGAATTGACGGCCGGCGTGCTCGCCTGGCTGACGCGCTGGGGGCGAAAGGTCGTGAACGGGCCGGCGGCGCTGGACCTCGAGATCAGCAAGGTGCGGCAATACGCGGCGCTGGAGGCGGCGGGGCTGCGGACGCCGCGCACCGTCATGGTGGCGGGACGAGAGGGCATCGCGGCGGCGGCGCGTGAGCATTTCGGCAGCGAGCTGGTCATCCTGAAGCCCAATCGCGGCGGCAAGGGCCTGGGCGTGCAGCTCTTCCACACGCCCGAAAGGCTGGAGGACTACGTCCGCAGCGACCGCTACGAGGCGCCGGTGGACGGGATCCAGCTCCTCCAGGCCTACGTGCGGGCGCCGCGGCCCGTCATCACCCGCGCGGAGTTCGCCGGGCGGCGCTTCACCTACGCGGTCGAGGTGGACACCAGCGAGGGGTTCGAGCTTTGTCCGGCGGATGTCTGCGCCATCGGCGAGCAGGTCTGCCCGGTGGGCGTGGAGCCCGGGCGTCCCGCGCACAAGTTCACCGTGGTGGAGGTGCCGGACCGCGCCTTCATCGGCCGGCTCGAAGCCTTCCTGGACGGGGCCGGCGTGGACGTGGCCGGGATCGAGTTCATAGTCGGGCCGGATGGCCAGAAGCTGGTCTACGACGTGAACACCAACACGAACTACAACCCCGAGGCGGAGGCCCGCGCCGGCACCGCCGGGACGCCGCGCTCGGGCATGGGGGCGCTGGCCGCGTTCCTCGGCGGGCTGCTCGCCGAGACTCGGGCGCGCGCTGCCTAGTCGATGGTGACGCCCGAGGCCTCGACCACCGGGCGCCACTTCTCCACCTCCCGGCGCATGAAGGCGTCGTACTCGGCCGGGGGGAGCGGCATCGGCTCGGCGCCGAACTCGCGCACGCGTCCGATAATGCGCGGGTCCTGCAGCGCCGCGACGATTTCCTGGCCCAGCCGCTCGACCACCGGGCGCGGCGTCGAGGCGGGGGCGGCGACGCCGTACCAGCTCGCCACGTCGAAATCCGGCACGCCCTGCTCCTGCAGCGTGGGCAGTTCCGGCATGAAGCTGACGCGCTGCGCCGTGGAAACGCCAAGCGCACGCAGCATCCCGGCAAGGACCTGCTGGCGGCTAGCCGGGGCGTTGTCGATGGCGAAGAGCACCTCGCCATTCATGACGGCAGCCATGCTGGGGGCGGTGCCGCGATAAGGGACGTGCTGCACCTCGACGCCCATCCGCAGCCCGAACAGCACGCCGGAAAGATGCGAGGAGGTGCCCGCCCCGGCCGAGGCGAAGTTGGACTGGCGCGGATTGGCCTTGATGAAGCGCACGAGCTCCTCAACCGTGTTGATGCCGCGGTCGGGCTTGACGATCAGCACGTTTGGAAGCTGCGCGATGCGCGCGACGCCCGGCAGGTCGCGCAGCGGATCGAAGGAAAGGCGCGTGCGGTAGAGGGTCGGGCCGATGCCGTGGCTGGCGATGTGGTTCACCAGGAAGGTGTGGTCGTCGGGCGTGGCGCGGGCCGCTATCTCCGCGGCGACCATGCCGCCCGCGCCCGGCCGGTTGTCGAGCCAGAGCGGCTGGCCCAGGCGTTCGCGCAGGTGGTTCTCGAGGATGCGCATGAAGATGTCGCTCGCCCCGCCCGCAGCGCCGCCGACGAGGTAGCGCAACGGCTTCTCGGGCCATGAGGGGGCGGAGGTCTGGGCCTGGGACCGGGGCGCGCCGAAAGCGGGCAGCGCCAGCGCAGCCGCAAGGGTGCGACGCTTGAGCATCTGGAATCCTCCCTGGCCGCGCCATTGTGCCGGCGCGTGCGTCATCATTTTCGCGCGTGACTTCCCGGGACGGCCGGCGCCGCGCGAGGCGATCCGACCACAAGGGCCGGAGGCGCCGCAAGGGCTGATTCGGGTGGGGCTCAGCCGGCCTTGCGTGGCTGGTTGTAGGGCGCATAGGGTGGGTGCTCGCCGATGGTCGCCATGTCGACCTCCAGCAGCACCGGTCCCTTCGTCGCGAAGGCCCGTTCCAGCGTGGGCCCGAACTCCTCCACGGAGGAGACGCGCATTCCCGGCAGCCCGGCCAGCGCCGCGAGTTGCATCAGGTCCGGCCCCTGGAGGTCATGGAAGAAGCGGCGCCCGGCGGCGTGATCCTGGATATGGCGGATCACGCCGTAGCCCTTGTCGTTCATCACCATGATGACGAGCTCGGCCTGTTCCTGCACCGCGGTCCAAAGCTCCGGCAGGTTCAGGGCGAAGCCGCCATCCCCCACCATCGCGATGGCCTTGCGCCCCTTGCCCGCCAGGGCGGCGCCGATGCCGAGCGGCAGGCCCGGCCCGATCGCCGCGCCCACCGGGTGCACCGCGTCGCGCGGCCCCAGCACCGGCATGATGCGGTTGCCCCAGGCGGAATTGCTGATGGTGATGTCGCGCACCCACAGCGCGTCGCGCGGCATGGCGGCGCGCAGCGTGGCGGGGAAGCTTTCATAGGGGCCGAGGCCGCGCGCGTATTCCGCCACGGCGCGCGGCTTCAGCGCGGCGAGGTCGCGCTGTAGGTCGGAGGGCTTCGCTTCCAGCGCGTCGGCGATGGCGTGCATGGTCAGGGCGGCGTCGCCCTGCACGAAGATGTCAGGCTGATAGGTGCGGCCATTCGCCGCCGGGTCGATGTCCACGTGGATCAGCGGGCGCGGCAGCTTCAGCGAGAATTCCATCGTCTCGTGCCCGCGCAGGCGGCTGCCGACCACCAGCATGGCGTCGCAGCCCGCGTAGAACTCGGCGACGGGCGGCGAGCCGGCGCCGTGCAGCCCGCCAAGGGTGCGCGGGTCGTCCTCCGCGACGATGCCGCGCCCGTTCCAGGAAGACACGGCGCCGAAGCCGAGGTCCAGCAGGCGCAGCGCCGCCTCCCGCGCGCCCTTGGCCCCGTTGCCCAGCCACAGCATGGGTCGCTTCGCCTGCCGCAGCGCGGCGACGGCGGCGGCGAGGGCGAGGGGCTCGGGCGGCGGGGCAGGGGGGAGGGAGAGCGCGACCGCGGACCAGTCGGGACGCGGCACCTCCATGCGCTGGATGTCGATCGGCACCTCGACGCTGACGGGCCCCATGGGCGGGGTCAGCGCGGCGGTGGCGGCGACCATCAGCGTCGCCAGCGCTTCCTGCGGGGCACGAACCCGGAAGGCACGCTTGCACACGCTGGCGAGCATCTCGGTCTGGCCCGGCACGTCGTGTACCGTGCCCATGTCGCGGCCGAGGAAGCGCGTGGCGGTCTGGCCGGTGACGTGCAGCACGGGGCTGCCGGCGAAGCGGGCCTCGACGAGGCCGGGCATGGCATTGGCGGCGCCAGGGCCGGTGGAGGTGAAGACGACGCCGAGATGACCCGACACGCGGGCATAGGCATCGGCCATGTGGGCGCCGCCCATCTCGCCGCGCGCCATCACGTAGCGCACGGCGTTGCGCTGGCTCAGCGCGTCGAGCATCGGGATGTTGTGGACGGAAACGATGCCGAAGGCGGTGTCGACCCCCACCGCCGGCAGGAACTCGGCGACGAGTTCACCCACCGTGTAAGCCATGACGCTTCCTTCCCGCTGTCGCAGGCGTGAGCATGCGCCTGGATCCGCGGCCTGGAAACCCGGGGCCGGGCTTGCTGGCCTCGCGATGCCGGCCGGCGGGACGATGCCGGCCCACGTGGCATTGAAGCGGAGGCGCCACGGTTTCGTCCATCGCGGCCGGCGGCTATGGCTCCCCCACGCAAGGCTGCGGCGCCCGCACGCCGCACCGGGGATCACGGACTGGAGAACGAGACGACGATGAGCAAGCGTGGATTCTGGGTGGTTTGGGGTGGCGTGTTCAAGAACACGGATTTCGAGGAGCTGGAGCCCGGAACCGAGGAACTGCATGGCCCTTTCCACAGCGAGGCGGCGGCCAACCAAGCCTGGCAGGATGAGATGCGCCGGAAGGTGGACATCGCGACCCACCGGCTTTTCGTGATGCGGGCCCAGCCGGTCGGAGGCTGAGCCGGCAGGCGCGACAGCACGCCTGGGGCACGCGCGAACGCCCGCTTTCGCGCGTGCCGAGATCCATGGTGGGGGTCAGCCTCGCCATGCGGGAGATTTTCCTCGCAAGATCCTGAAATTCAAGACTTCTGGCGAACATCGAGCGCTGGGCGGCGCTTCCGAGCCGCGTAGAACATTCCATCAATTGACATGGAACCATTGCGCGAGTGTCGGTGTTGACCCGCAAGGAAACGGCACGAGGAACCCCTCGACATGGGCGCATCAACGCCTTTGCCAAGTAAGCCGGCACGGGGAACGAGGAGACAGGAGCTTCTCGCCTTCTTCATTCTCGCCGTCCTGATATGGCCTTTCATCGCCGTGGGGGTGGTCGCCGGGTTCGGCTTCCTGGTCTGGATGTACCATCTCGTCGTCGGCCCGCCGGGTCCGGGCTGACGCCATGCCGCCTCCTAACCAAGGGGATTTGCGCGAGGGCTGGGCAGGCGCGTCCGAGCCGCCCGGCCGCGCTGCCGAAGCCCACATCTCCAGCCTTGTCGTTCATTGCCGGCTCGACGAGGCGGAGCGCGTCATCACCGCCCTGCGCGCGATGCCCGATGCCGAGATCAGCGTGGCTGCGCCAGGCAAGCTCGTCGTCGTGCTCGAGACCCCGTCCGAAGGCGAGATCGTCGACCGCTTGAACCACATCCAGCGTCTGTCGGGCGTCCTGGCGGCGACGCTGGTCTTCCATCACCACGAGCCGGCGCTCGCCGGCGAGCCTGTTTCCGGGGAGTGAGCCATGGGTTTGTCGCGTCGTGAGCTGATCAAGACACAGGCGGCGGCAGCCGCCACGGCCGCGGCCTGCGGGATCGTGCCGGCATCGGCACAGAACGTGCCAGTGGGGGACGAACTTCGCCTCAAGTGGGACAAGGCGCCGTGCCGGTTCTGCGGCACAGGCTGCGGCGTAATGGTCGGGACGCGCGACGGGCGTATCGTCGCGACGCATGGCGACATGCGCGCCGAGGTGAATCGTGGCCTCAACTGCGTCAAGGGCTATTTCCTGTCGAAGATCCTGTACGGATCGGACCGGCTGACGCAGCCGCTGATGCGGATGCGCGACGGGCGGCTGGACAAGGATGGCGAGTTCCGCCCCGTCACCTGGGATCAGGCCTTCGACGCCATGGCCGCGCACTGGAAGCGCGTGCTGCGCGAGAAGGGGCCCGAGGCCGTGGGCATGTTCGGTTCCGGCCAATGGACGATGTTCGAGGGGTATGCCGCGACCAAGCTGATGCGGGGCGGGTTCCGCTCCAACAACCTCGACCCCAATGCGCGCCACTGCATGGCCTCGGCCGCCGTCACCTTCATCCGCACCTTCGGCAGCGATGAGCCGATGGGGTGCTACGACGATTTCGAGCATGCGGATGCCTTCGTCCTGTGGGGCTCCAACATGGCGGAGATGCACCCCATCCTCTGGACGCGGGTGACGGACCGCCGCCTCAGCGCGCGGCACGTGCGCATCCACACGCTCTCGACCTACCAGCACCGGACCACCGAGCTTTCCGACGCGGGGATCATCTTCAAGCCCGGCACGGACCTCGTGATCCTGAACTACATCGCCAACCACATCATCCAGTCGGGGGCGGTGAACCGCGACTTCGTGCAGCGCCACGTCAACATCCGGATGGCGAACACGGATATCGGCTATGGGCTCCGCCCCGAGCACGTGCTGGAGCAGCGCGCCCAGCATGCGAACGACGCCCAGGTCTCGCATCCAGCGGATTTCGAGGCCTATGCACGGCTGATGAGTGAATACACGCTCGACCGCGCGCATGAGGTGTCCGGCGTTCCAAAGCCGCAGCTCGAAGCGCTCGCGCGACTCTATGCGGATCCGAAGACCAAGGTGATGTCGCTCTGGACCATGGGCATGAACCAGCACGTCCGGGGCGTGTGGGCCAATCATATGGTCTACAATATCCATCTTCTCACCGGGAAGATCAGCGAGCCGGGCAACTCGCCCTTCTCCCTGACGGGCCAGCCATCGGCCTGCGGGACGGCGCGCGAGGTCGGCTGCTTCGCGCACCGCCTGCCGGCCGACATGCAGGTGACGAACCCGGAGCATCGCCGCACGGCGGAGGAGATCTGGAAGCTGCCGCAGGGGCTGCTGCCGTCGCGCGTCGGGTACCACGCCGTCCTGCAGGACCGCATGCTGAAGGACGGCAAGCTCAACGCCTACTGGATCATGTGCAACAACAACCTCCAGACGGCGCCGAACACCAATAACGAGACCTATCCGGGCTACCGCAACCCGGCCAACCTGATCGTCGTGTCGGACCCCTATCCGACGGTCACGGCGCTCGCCGCCGACATCATCCTGCCGACGGCGATGTGGGTCGAGAAGGAAGGCGCCTACGGCAACGCCGAGCGGCGCACCCAGTTCTGGCGCCAGCTGGTGGATGCGCCGGGCGAGGCGCGGTCCGACCTGTGGCAGCTCATGGAATTCTCCAAGCGCTTCACCACGGACGAGGTGTGGCCAGCGGAGATCCTGGACCGCGCGCCCGAGTACCGCGGCAAGACCTTGTTCGACGTGCTGTACCGCAACGGGCAGGTTGACTCCGTGCCGCTCTCCGAGCTGGGGGCCGAGCAGAAGAACCAGGAATCCCGCGCCTTCGGCTTCTACGTCCACAAGGGGTTGTGGAACGAGTACGTCCGCTTCGGAAACGACCACGGCCATGACTACGCCGATTTCGACACCTATCACGAGGTGCGGGGGCTGCGCTGGCCGGTGGTGCGCGGGCAGGAAACCAAGTGGCGCTACCGCGAGGGGCTCGACCCCTATGTCGAGGCCGGGTCCGGGGTCCAATTCTATGGCAACCCTGACAAGAAGGCGAACCTGATCGGCGCGCCCTACGAGCCGCCCGCCGAGGTGCCGGACGCGGAGTATGACCTTTGGCTCGTGACGGGGCGCGTGCTGGAGCACTGGCATTCCGGCTCGATGACGCTGCGCGTGCCCGAGCTTTACCGCGCCTTCCCGAGCGCCCTGCTCTACATGCATCCGGAGGACGCGCAGCAACGTGGCCTGCGGCGGGGCCAGGAGGTGCGCATCGTTTCACGCCGCGGCGAGATCCGCTCGCGCGTGGAGATCCGGGGACGCAACCGCGTGCCGCGCGGGGTGGTCTACGTGCCCTTCTTCGATGCGAGCCAGCTGATCAACAAGGTCACGCTGGACGCAACGGACCCGATCTCGAAGCAGACCGATTTCAAGAAATGCGCGGTCAAGGTGGCGCTCGCATCGGACCGCTCCGGCGCGACGGCGCAGACGCCGCCTGATCCGCGCGGAGGGCCCCGGTGATGCGCCCAGTCTTTCTCGCCGGCTCGATCTTGGCTGTGTCGCTTGCGGCCGCGGGCGCCTTGTTCGCGCAGGATGCGCCCCGGCTGCGCGGGCCCGAGCCCTTCTCCCTGGACGCGCCGGCGCCGCCCATGCCCCGGCCGATCACCAACGACGTGCGGGTGCGCCGCAACTACCCGGACCAGCCGCCGCTGATCCCGCACAACGTCGAGGGCTATGCGCTCGACCTCAACGCGAACCAGTGCATGACCTGCCACGCCCGGCGCTTCACGGAGCAGAGCCAAGCGCCGATGATCTCCGTCACGCACTACCAGGACCGCGACGGCACCACGCTCGGCGGGCTGGCGCCCCGGCGCTACGCCTGCCTGGCGTGCCACGTGCCGCAGACGGAGGCGCGCCCCCTGGTCGAGAACACCTTCCGCGACATGGATGAACTAGCCGAGCCCGAGCAGCGCACCGGTGCGCGGGGCAGGCGCTGATGTCGGCGACGGAGGATACGGGAGCGGAGAAGCAGGCGGAACGCCAGCCGGGCTGGATCCGGCGCCGGTGGAATGCCTTCCGGAACCTGCCGCTGATCCGCACGGCGCTGGGGCCAGCGACGACGCTCAGCCTGGCCTTCCTGACGCTGGGTGGATTCTTTGCCGGCGTCGTCTTCTGGGGCGGTTTCAACACCGTGCTCGAGTACACGAACCGCACCGAGTTCTGCATCGGCTGCCACGAGATGCGCGCCAATGTGTTCGAGGAATTGCAGGGCACGATCCACGCCGTCAATCGTTCGGGTGTGCGCGCGCAATGCGCGGATTGCCACGTGCCGCATGACTGGACGCACAAGATGGGCCGCAAGATGCAGGCCTCCATGGAGGTTTGGGGCCACCTCTTCGGGACGATCAGCACGAGGGAGCTTTTCCTCAACCACCGACGCACGATGGCCGAGCGGGAATGGGCACGCATGGAGGCGAACGACAGCCTGCAATGCCGGAACTGCCACACGGCGGAGGCGATGGACCTGACGAAGCAGAACCCGCGCGCCGCTGCGGCGCATGAGCGGTTCCTGTTCACCGGCGAGCGGACCTGCATCCAGTGCCATCGCGGCATCGCGCACCGCCTTCCGGACATGCATGGGGTGCCGGGATGGCAGTAGCGCGACGAGGCCTGGTCCTCCTTCTGACCGCGGCGGGCGCTGCCTCCGCCCAGCCCCGGCAGGAGGAGCCGCTGCGCTCCCTCTACGGCTTCGCGGAGTTGCAGCTTCGCGCTTCCCGCCTCGCGGCATCCCGCGAGACGCGCGAGGAGGTCAGGGCGTTCGCGACCGAGATGGCGCGCTGGCGGGAAGCGCAGCTGCCGAGGCTGCAATCCTTCCTCGAGGGGCGGGGCATCCGCGACCTCCAGATGCTCGAGGACCAGGAGACGGTTTGGGAAGGGCTGCAACGGCTGGACTTCCTTGCCCTCAGCCGGCGCTATGCCGAGGTCCAGGTCCAGGCCCTCGAGTTGGAGATCCCCGGCTATGAACGGGCGGTGAACCATCCCGAGCCTGCGATCTCGGCGCTGGCGAACGAGATGCTTCCGGACCTCCGCCGCCTGCTGGATGGGGCGAAGCGCATGCTGGAGGCGGTGGGTCCCTGACCGAGATCCGCCGGCGAGGCTTGCCGGGGTAAGAAGGGAGCGACGCGCCCCGGGTCGCGGCCGCGTTGCCCACTCCAATACGTGCAGTGATTCGTTTCCTCTCGCGACGGGAGTGGGCGGCGGTTCTGCCCGCCCGCATTCCGGGGAAACGCGTTGTTCCTCTGCGATCCATCACGGTCGATCGACCGAGTTCTCACCTCTAAGCGCAAGATTTGGTTGTTTGGGGCAACCATCGACACCATATCTGGTTTTCACGCAGGCCGCTCAAGCGGCCCGAAGGGCGGTGCCACGTTTCCGGCGGGTGCCCATCGAATTGGTGTTCATGATTGCGGAGTGCCCCGATGGATGGCTTCCATCCCCTTTTCCAGGACCCGCTCGAGCGGCAGGCGGCGCGTTCCGCTGTTGGCGCCAGCTTCGGCGAGGCGCCACTCCGTGCGCGACCGCTGGATGGGGGCATGGGCGTGGCGGTGGGCCGGCGTACCGTGTTCCGGCCCGAGGATGCCGAGGATTTCGGACGCGTCGCAGACCGGGTCGCGGCCGGCAACATGGGCCTCGCGCCGCTGGGAGATGCGGTGGAGCAGGCGAGGCTGCGCAACGCCATCGCCACGGGGGCGCTGCTGACCTCCGGGCGGCACCTTCAGCACGGCGATGCCGGGCAGGCCGCGCGCAACATGGAGGTCTTCACCAACTGCGCGACCGCCATTGCCTCCTTCGCCGAGTTCTATCTCCTGCTGAACGGCTCGGGCGTCGGCCGCGCCTATGACGACGAGCTTTGCCTGGTGGACTGGGGGCAGGCGCCCACGCTCCTGCTGCACGTGGACGCCTCCCACCCCGACCACCCAGCCGGGCGGGACGGCCTGCGGCGCTTCGGGATCGAGATGGGCGTCCTTCCCTGGGGCACGGACGAGGCCGGCTTTGGCGCGGAGGCCGAGGCGCGGGTGCGCGGCTTCCTGGCGACCGAAATGCTGGCCGAACTGAGCGCGGCGCCGGAAGGCGCGGTGGTCCATCGCGTGGCGGATAGCCGCGAGGGCTGGGCCAAGGCGGTGGAGCTTCTGGAGTCCATGGCCTTCGCGGGCGCCCGGGACCGGGTGCTGGTCCTCGACCTGTCCGGGATCCGCCCCGCTGGCAGCCCGATCCGGGGGATGCAGGGCCGGCCCTCCTCGGGTCCGGTGTCGCTGCTGCGCGGTCTGCTGAACATCCGGCGCGAGGTGCTGGTCCCGGCGCGGGACCGCGACCCGGAAGGCGAGGTGCTGCAGCCCTGGGAGCAGGCGCTGCTGGTGGACCATCACCTTTCCGTCGAGGTGCAGGTGGGCGGGGCGCGGCGCGCGGCGCGCATGGCCACCAAGTCCTGGCGCGACCGGGGCGTCCTGCGCTTCGTGCGCGCAAAGTCCGAGGGCGGGCTCTGGACCGCGAACAACTCGGTGATGGTGGATGCGGAGTTCTGGAGCCGCGTCCGGGCGCCGGAAGGCGAGGGGGACGCGCTGACCCTGCACGCCAAGGCGGTCTTCGCGGAGGCAACGCGCTGCGCCTACATCAACGGCGAGCCCGGCTTCATCAATGGCGACCGGCTGGAGGACCACCGGACCGGCGAGGCCTGGGCCAAGCCGGTGCACGAGGATGGGCGCGACTTCCGCAGCGCCCGCTACCAGGTGGACCACGCGGCGCCCCTGCTGGCCGAGGCATCGCGCCGCGCCGCCGGCTCGCGCTTTCCAGTCACCACCAATCCGTGCGGCGAGATCACGCTGCATGTCACGGGCGGCTACTGCGTGATCGCGGATTTCGCGCCACTGCTGGCCTGCCCGGGCGAGCTCGACTCCTTCGCCCCGGGCGAGGCGCCCGCTGAGCTGGCCGCGCTCTGGGACCGGCGCGTGGAGGATAGCGTGCGGCTCGGCGTGCGCTTCCTCATCCGCGCGAACCGGATGGATGCGCTGTATGGGGAGGAGGTCGCGCGCACGAACCGCATCGGCATCGGCCCCACCGGCCTGCACGAATGGGCATGGATGCGCTTCGGCCTGGGCTTCCACGACCTGCTGGACGAGGAGCGGTCGCGCCCCTTCTGGCAGGCGCTGGAGCGCCTGTCCGAGGCGGCGAAGGCGGAGGCCGATGCCTTCGCCGCGAGCCTGGGCATGGCGCGTCCGGTGACGGTGACGACGGTGAAGCCCGCCGGCACCACCAGCAAGCTTTTCGGCCTGACCGAGGGCGCGCATCTTCCGGCGCGGCGGCAATACCTGCGCTGGGTGCAGTTCAAGGGCACCAAGGACGAGGCGACGGGCGCGTGGCTGCCAGGCTCGGACCCGCTCCTGGCCGAGTACGAGACGCGCGGATATCCGGTCCGGGCGCTGCGGAGCTTCCCGGGGATGAGCGTCGTCGGCTTCCCCACCGTGCCGCTGGCGCTGCGCCTCGGCCTGGGGGCAAGGCTGGTGACGGCGCCCGAGGCCTCGCCGGAGGAGCAGTATGCCTGGCTGCGCCTGCTGGAGCGGCACTGGATCGGCGAGCACCAGGGCAACCAGGTGAGCTACACGCTCAAAGTCTTCACCGACCGCGTGGGGCTGGACGCGTTCCGCGACATCGTGCGGGAGGAGCAACCGCGCGTGCGCTGCTGCGCCGTCCTGCCGAGCCGCCCGGACTCCGAGCTGGGCTATGAGTACCTGCCGGAGGAGGAAGTCTCCGCCGGACGCTTCGCCGCCATCGTGGAGGGCATCCGCGACGGCGCGGTGCAGGAGGCCGTGGACTGGGCCCACCTGCAATGCGCGAGCGGGGTCTGCCCGGTCTGAGCCGGCTTGCCTGGCGGAGCTACGGCACCGTCACGGTCACCCGAAGAAAGGTGGCGGGAACCTTGGTGACATTCCTGTCCGGGCTGGTGTTCTGGCTTTCGACCATCTCCACGAGCTCGCGTTCCAGATCCTCGGCGCGGCCGTCGCGCTCGGCGGCCTCGAAGGCGTTCACGGTAGGGCCGTAGAAGCGCCGGAACATGGACACGAGTTCCGCCGGGGGACCATCGAACCGGAAGTGGTAGGTGTCGCGCGCGAAGGACACGTTCTCCTTCGGCACGCCCGCCTTGCCGAAACGCTCCAGCACGTTCGACTCCACGCCCCAGAGCATCGGGCTGACGAAGCCCTCGGGTGGGGGTGGGGAATAGGCGGAGCTGATCCTGAGGACCTGCGCCACCATCGTCGGGTCGTTCGGGATCCAGTTGCCCATGACGATCCGCCCCCCGGGGCGCGTGACGCGCGTCATCGCCTGGGCCACGTCGAAGGGCCTGGGCGCGAACATCGCACCGAAGATGCTTACCACGAGGTCAAAGGAGCGATCCGGCAGGTCCTGGAGGTCGCAGGCGTCGCCGTGCTGGAAACTGATGTTGGTCAGTCCTTCGGCGCGTGCACGCTGGCTTGCTGCCTCCACCAGGTTGCGTGCGATGTCCACGCCCAGCACCTCGGCGCCGAGCCGGGCGGAGGGGAGCGCCGTCGTGCCGTCGCCGCAGCCGAGGTCGAGCACCTTGAGGCCCCTCGTAACCCCGAGATCCTTCACGAGGTTCTCGCCGCTTTCGCGCATGGTCGCCGCGATGCGGGTGAAGTCGCCCTTTTCCCAAAGGGCCTGGTTCGGATTCATGGCATGTCTCCTCCCTTGCGCTGCTGGTCCAGGCCGATGTGAGGGCCGGAAGCCAGCCTTCGCCGCCCCTGCATGCGCGGAGGGTGCGTCGCCTTGCTGTGAGGAGGATGGCCACCAACGAGGAAAGGGCGCTGGCGCCGTAGCCAACAGCAACGCTCGCCCCTTCGCACCACCCGCTATCCCGCGGGCTCGTGCCGGGCGGCGAGGCAGGCTAGGGCGCCCGGCGGCGGGGGGTCACGCGGTTTCGTTGCCGCATGACAACAGTTTCATCGCGGCGCGCCTGCCGCCCGTTAGCGCATCTCCAGCGAGATGCCATTGGCCTGGATGACGCGACGCCACTTCTCGCGCTCGTCGGCGATGCGGGCCTCGATGGCGCTTTCCTCCATCGGGCCGGGCAGGGTCATGCCGGCCCCGGTGAAGCGGCGGATGAAGGCCTCGTCGCGCTGCACATGCGCCAGAGCCTCCCGCAGCCGTGCCACGGCGGCGTCCGGCGCGGCACGGTGGGTGGCGAGGCCGAACCACGTCTCGGCCGAGTAGTCCGGGAAGCCGCTCTCCGCCAGGGTCGGGACGTCGGGCAGCATCGGGTGGCGGGTCTTCGACGCGACGGCCAGCGGGCGCATCGCCCCGTCGCGGATCTGCGGCATGGCGTTGCCGAGCACGTCGAACATCATGTGCGCTTCGCCGCGCTGGAGCGCGAGGTGCGAGGGCGCGCTGCCGTTATAGACCACGCCCTGCATCTCGATGCCCGCGGCCATGCGGAACATCTCCGCCGCGAGTTCCAGCGGGTTGCCGCGCCCGACCGAGGCGTAGTTCAGCCCGCCTTGCCTTTGCCGCGCCTCGGCGACGAAATCCTGCACGCTGCGCGCCGGGAAGTCGCGATGCACGATCATGACGAAGGGCGTTTCCGCCACGATGCCGAAGACGCGCAGGTCGCGCTGCGCGTCGAAGGGCATGTTGCGATAGAGGAGCGGGTTGGTGACGTAGCCGGCGCCGCTGGTGAAGACGACCGTGTGGCCGTCCGGCGGCGCCTGGACCGTCTGCTGGTGACCGATGATCGTCGCGGCGCCGGGGCGGCTGTCGGGCACGACGGGCTGGCCCAGGAAATCGCCCATGCCCTGGGCCATGATGCGGCTCATGATGTCGGCGAGGCCGCCGGGTGCGTAGGGGATCACCAGCCGAACCGCGCGCTGCGGGAAGCCTTGGGCACGCAGGGGCGCGGGCAGGGCCAGCAGCGCGCCGAGCGCCAGGGTGCGGCGGGCGATCATGGGTTCCTCCGGTGTCGTTGACGCCATGGTGCGATTGCCGCACGCCCCGAGTCCAGACAGCATGGCGCCGGGACCGAGGGAGTGGATGCATGTTCGAGGGGCGCCTTGCCCTGCCGCTGATCGCGGCACCGATGTTTCGCGTGTCGGGCCCGGAGCTTGTCATCGCCGCTTGCCGTGCCGGGGTGATCGGCGCCTTTCCGGGTGCGAATTGCCGCTCACCCGAGGAGCTGGACGACTGGCTCACGCGCATCGGCGGGGCGCTGACGCCGGGTGATGCGCCCTGGTGCCTCAACCTCATCATGCGGCGCGTGACGCTGCGCGAGGAGCTGGCGGTGCTGCTGCGCCACCGGCCCGAGATCGTCATCACCTCGGTCGGCGCGCCGGACCCGGTGGTCGCGCCGCTGCACGATGCGGGCTGCCTGGTGCTGGCCGATGTCGCCTCGCTGCGCCACGCCGAGAAGGCGCTGCGCGCCGGGGCGGACGGGCTGATCCTGCTGACAGCGGGAGCGGGCGGGCAGACGGGCTGGGCCAATGGCTTCGCCTTCGCCCGCGCGGTGCGCGCCATGACCGACAAGCCGCTGGTGATGGCGGGCGGCATCAGCGACGGCGCGGCGCTGCTGGCGGCGCGCGCCCTGGGCTGCGAGCTGGGCTACATGGGCACGAAGTTCATCGCCACCGCCGAGAGCATGGCCAGCCCGGACTACAAGCGCATGCTCGTGGACAGCACGTTGGATGACATCCTGCTCTCCAAGGCCTTTACCGGGCTGGAAACGAACACGCTGATCCCCTCGATCCGCGCCGCGGGGCTCGATCCCGCGCACCTTCCGGCCGACATGACGGAGGAGCGCGCGGGTGCCCTTTATGGCAGCGGCGGAAGCAGCGGCATCCGGCGCTGGAAGGATGTGTGGAGCGCGGGGCATTCCGTTTCAGGCGTCCGCGCGATCCCGAGCGTGGCGGAGATGGTGGCGGAGACGCGGCGCGAATACGAGGCGGCACGGGGGGCGCTGGCGGCATGAACACCGGTCCGACCTTTCCCTCCCTGGCCCTGCGCGCGCTGCGACGCCGTCCCGACCGCGCCTGCTTCGTCGAGGGGGGTACGGAGGTGAGTGGCGGCGCGGCCTCCGACTTCATCGGTCGCGTCCAGGCGGTGCTGGCGGCGCAGGGGCTGGGCGCGGGGGACCGCATCGCGCTGCTTTCGCCCAATCGCTGGGAGGCCTGGAGCGTCGGCGTCGCTGCGCAGGCGCTGGGCGCCGCGACGACATGGCTGCATCCTCTCGGTGCGGCGGAGGCGCATCGCTTCCAGATCGAGGATAGCGGGGCGCGGCACCTCGTCGTGGATGCCGCGTCCTACGGCGCGCGGGGGGCGGAGCTGGCGGCATCCCTGCCGGGGCTGCGGCTGCTGACGCTCGGCGCGCACGAGGCGGGGCTGGACCTGGTCCGCGCGGCGGAGGCGGCGGGCGCTCACGCGGCGCGCGACCTGTCGAAGCCGGAGGATCTGGCGGCGCTGAACTACACCGGCGGCACGACCGGGCGTCCCAAGGGGGTGATGCGCGCCTCGGGCGGGCTGGCGCAGATGGCGGTGACGGTGATGGCGGAGTTCGAGTGGGCGGCGCGGCCGCGCTTCCTCGCCGTCGCGCCCATCTCGCACGTCGCGGGAACGAATGTCGTGCCGGTGCTGCTGCGCGGCGGCAGCGTCCATCTGCTGGGCCGCTTCGAGCCGGAGGAATTGCTGCGCACCATCGCGGAGGCGCGCATCACCACGACGCTGATGGTGCCGAGCATGATCTACCGGCTGCTCGACCACCCGCGGCTGGGGGATTTCGACCTGTCCTCGCTCGACCTGCTTCTGTACGGCGCCTCGCCCATGGCGCCCACGCGTCTCGCGGAGGGGCTGGAGCGCATCGGCCCCGTCTTCTCGCAGCTCTACGGGCAGAGCGAGTGCTACCCGATCGCCAGCTTGCCGCGCGAGGACCACGACCCGGCGCGGCCCGAGCTGCTGGCCGCCTGCGGCTTCCCCGCGGCAGCGAGCGAGGTGGCGCTGCTGGATGGCGACGGCAACGAGGTGCCGGTCGGCGAGGCGGGCGAGATCTGCGTCCGCTCGCCCTGCGTCATGCAGGGATACTGGGGTCAGCCAGAGCAGACGGCGGAAGCCTTCGCAGGCGGGTGGCTGCACACGGGCGACATCGCGACGCGTGACGAAGCCGGGCGCCTTTCCATCGTGGACCGCAAAAAGGACATGGTGGTGAGCGGCGGCTTCAACGTTTATCCGCGCGAGGTGGAGGATGTGCTCGCCACCCATCCGGCCGTCGCCATGGCGGCGGTGATCGGCGTGCCCGACCCGCAATGGGGCGAGGCGGTGAAGGCCGTGGTGGTGCTGCGCGACGGCCAGCGCGCGACGGCGGCGGAGCTGATGGAGCTGGTGCGTGCCTGCAAGGGCAAGCTGCACGTGCCGAAGCAGGTGGAGTTCGCGGAAACCCTGCCGCTGACGCCTCTGGGCAAGCTGGACAAGAAGGCGCTGCGGGCGCGGCATTGGGAGGGCGAGGGCAGGGGAGTGGCCTAGGCGCGGGGCCTGGTCCAGGACCGCGTTGCGGACCCGGACTGCGGTTGTGCCGGCACCCGATACGAGCATCCGGGATGTGCGGACCGCGGACCACCGCGCGAGACAGCCCGTCGCACCATTTCGGTCGCGCCCGTCTCACACGCCCTTCATCAAGTAGCCGCGCAGCGCGAACCGGACTTCCTGCTCGGTCTGCACCACGAGCGCGTTGGCCCGCTCAACTTCCTCGAGCGGAAGGCCCATTTGCTGAAAGGAGGCCACCGCCACTGATCGCTGGATCTTGGCATCGGCATGGTCACGGCAGGCGGCAAGCAGCGTTGCCGTCTCGGCTGAAGTGGACGCCTCGGTCGTTCCGGCCGAGGCGAGCATCGCCTCCAACACGTCCTCCGCGGCAAGCAGCGCCGCGCGGCTGCGCGCCTCTTCCTCGATGCTCTGCTCAGTGGGTTCGACACGCGCCAGGACCCGGCGATAAGCATCCAGCTGGGCCAGGTAGGAGGCCGCGGCCTCGGCCAGCCTTTCGCTTCGTTCCACACTGGCGGGGTCCGGGCCCGTGTCGGCCCCTGCGGCAGAGTCAAGCGCGGCTGCCCGATAGGCGATCAGGGATGATGCAACGGAGGTCAGGGCGGAAAGCCGCTGCAGCTGCTCCTGGGTCCAGTGGCGCGGCTTGGTGTCGAGGACGCAAAGCGTGCCCAACACTTGCTGATCCGCGGAAAAGAGTGGCACGCCCGCATAGGCCGCCACCCCGTACTCGCGAGCCGTTGGGTTGTCCTTGACCAGGGGATGCTCCTTTGCGTTCTCGACGACAAAGGCCTCACCCGAAGCCACGGCATGACGGCAAAAGGAGTGGGACAGCGGAGATTCGCGCTGGACCGCAAAATCCTCGGGGATGGGACCGGCGTGGCTCTTGAAGAATTGCCGGTCGCCATCGACCAGGGAGACGAGGGCCATTGGCGCGTCGAGCGTCTCGCAGGCAAGCCGGGTCAGCTGGTCGAAGGCGTTCTCGGTGGGCGTGTCCAGCAGCTTCACGGCCTGAAGCGCCGAGAGCCGCGCGGGATTCGTGATCGGGTCTTCCCAAGCTGAGGTCATGCTGGCGCCCTCCTCTTCCGAGGGGAAATGATCGGCCTCAAAAGTTAGCCTTTTCTCGCGTTCCGTGTCTCTAGCCTGTGACCTTGTTTCGTGGCCCGTCCATCGCTTTCGGTGTTTCGGCGGCAATTGCGGCCCAGCGGAAGCCGTTGGTCTGGTTCGAGGGAGAGCGCTTCGCGTCGAAGCCAGCAGCCGGAGCCGAACTGGATTCCTCTTGCGTACTACCGCAGGTTAGGTCCGTAACACCCTCTGCTGTCTGGTTGTGAGACCTCCTTGGCGGCCTCGACGATGAGGCGAGCTTTGGCGATGTCCTCTGTGTCGGCCTAACCAGAGCGCTTCGTGTTCCGAAGTCTTCGCCTGGCGGCGAGGCGCTCGGCCACGACCTGATTGGGCGTCCTGCCACCCAGAACCCGCTGACGGCGCGCGTTGTAGGCGGCGTTGAAGCCGCGCAGCAGCTGCTCGAGATCGCGATGGAAGTAGATGGTGATGCCCAGCACCTCGCTCTCGACGCGGCCGTTGAAGCGTTCAGCCATTCCATTCGTCTGCGGCGTATAGGGCCGGGTGTGGCGGTACGTCGCCCCTAGCGCGGCGCAGACCTTCTCAAATGCCGGCGAGAAGCAGCTTCCGTTGTCGGTCAGCACATGGGTGATCCGGAAGGGGAAGGCCGCAGCCGCCTCACGGAGGAAGGCGATGGCACTCTTCGTGGTCATGTCGTCCTTGACCGCCAGATGAACCGATCGCGAGCAGCGGTCGATGGCGACATAAAGATAGCGCTTGCGGCGCTCGCCTGTGGCGGTCTGCAGCTTGGGCAGCTGTTTGATGTCGATGTGAATGAAGCCGAGGTCGTAATCGCGGAACCGCCCTGTGCCCCGCTTCGGCCGCTCCGACGACGGCGGAGGCCTTCGGTTGAGGCCCTCGGCCTTGAGGATTCGCCAGATGCTGTCGCGGTTCAGATGCGGCAGGAAATGGGTGACGACGAAGGTGAGGTCATCGAGGGCGAAGTTGGTGGCCCGGCGCAGGGCGCAGACCACGGCGCGCTCCTCCTCTGTGGCCTTCCAGGGCAGGCGGTGCGGCTTGGCCGAATGATCGAGGCAGCCCTCTGGGCCTCGCTTGCGCCACTTGCGGATGGTCTCGGTGCTGACCCCGAAGCGCTGGGCCAGCACACCGGACGGCTCGCTTGAGCGGGCGATCTCGGCGCGCACCGCGGGGGTGGTGCGGGCATTGGGGTGGATCTGGTGCATGGCTCACCTCCGTCCCAGGATGGCGCGCGGCAGGGGCTCAAACCGGCGCCGATACTCCACGATCGCCAAGCCTACCGGATCCCAATAATGATCCGCAACCAAACAGCTAGTGTCCTGATTCTGAAGTTCCCAGGCACTTTGCCTGGACGGTGATGGTGCGCTGACAGAAGCGCTGGACGGCGGCGAGGATGTCATCGGCGCTCTTTGTCCAGGCAAAAGGCTTGGGATCGGCGTTGTGGGCATCGATGTAGCCCTTGATCGCGGCTTCAAGCTCCGCCGTGGAGCGGTGAGCACTTCGCCGGATGGCGCCGTCGGTCAGCAGCGCGAAGAACCGCTCGACCTGGTTGATCCAGGAGGCCGAGGTCGGGGTGTAGTGGACGTGCCAGCGAGGCCGCTTGGCGAACCAGTCGCGGATGAGCTTCGTCTTGTGGCTCGCGGCATTGTCCATCACCACGTGAACATCGAGGTCTGCCGGCACGCGGGCCTCGACGGTGTCGAGGAAGCGTCGGAACTCGGCCGCCCTGTGTCTCGGCATGCATTTGCCGATGACAGTGCCAGCTTTGATGTCGAGCGCGGCGAACAGCGAGGTCGTGCCGCAACGCTTGCCGTCGTGGGTGCGCCGCTCGACTTGGCCGGGACGCAACGGCAGCAGCGGCTGCGTGCGGTCGAGCGCCTGGATCTGGCTCTTCTCGTCGACGCACAGCACCAGCGCCCGCTCGGGCGGGCTCATGTAGAGCCCAACGATGTCGCGCACCTTCTCGACAAAGCGAGGGTCGGTTGAGAGCTTGAAGGTCTCCACCCGGTGCGGCTGGAGCGAGAACGCCTTCCAGATGCGCTGCACCGTGGACGGCGCCAGCCCCGCCGCCTTGGCCATGCCGCGCGAACTCCAGTGCGTCCGCCCTGCGGGCAGCTTCTCCAGCGTCGCCGTCACCACCTCGGCCACCTTCTCGTCGCTGACGGTCCGCGGCGCGCCCGGGCGCGGCTCGTCGGCCAGTCCATCGAGGCGCTCCTCGGCGAAACGGCGGCGCCAGGTTGCCACCGTCATGCGGGCGACCCCGAGCCGCTCCACAATCGCCAAGTTGCTGAGCCCCTCCGCGGCGAGCAGCACGATTTGCGCCCGCAGCGCGTCGCCGCGCGCCACCTTTCGCCGCCGCAGCCGCGCTTCCAACTCCGCGCGCTCGACTTCCGACAACTCGATCCGAACCGCCCTCGGCGCCGCCATCGCCGCCCTCCGCTGCCAGCCGCAACGAATCACAGCCAAGCAGAAGTGAACAGCTATTTCTCGGTCAGGACACTAGCCGACGCCAGCTGGCTCCTTCGGCCTAGGGACGTCCTGCGGCTGGCTCGGGGGGGCGGGCTTTGCGGGCGGTTTGCCGAACCCCATGGTCACGACGCAGGTGAAGCCTTCGGGCTCCCAGTGACGCTCCACCATACCGTTGCGCTGCGCCTCGACGAGGCGATTGATGACCTGGGTGCCGAAGCCCTGCCGCTTGGGCTTTTCCACGGGCGGCCCGTTCCGCTCGGCCCAGCGCAGGCGCAGCATCGAGGCCGCGTCATCCCGTTCCCAGCTTACCTCGACGAAGCCGCCTGGAACCGAAAGGGCGCCATGTTTCGTCGCGTTGGTCGCCAGTTCGTGCAGAAGGAGCGAGATCGTCTGCGCCGCCTCCGCCGCCACGACGAGTTCGGGCCCCGACACGCGCGCGCGGGGCTGCGGGCCAGCGGACGGCACCAAGAAGGGCGCAAGCTCCCCCTCCACGAGGGCCTGGAGGTCGGCGCCCGTCCAGCGCGCCTCGGCAAGCAGGGTGTGGGTGCGGGCCAGCGCCGCGACGCGGCCCTCGATGGCGCGTGCGTAGGCCTCCATCTCCGTCCTGGGTGTCAGCCGGACCGCGGCCAGCACGATGGCCAGCGCGTTCTTGGCGCGGTGATCCACCTCGCCCGCGAGCAGCGCCCGGGCCTCCTCCGCCTGCCGTCGCTCGGTGACGTCCTGGAGGATGGTGAGGATACGCAGGGGCCGGCCGGTTCCGCGTTCGAGGATCACGGAGGCGCTCGCCCGGACCCAGGTGAGCTTGCCGTCCGGCCGCAGCACGCGTCCCTCGACCTGGATGGCGCGGCGCTTGCGAAGGGCGACCGCCGCCGGTGTCCGGCCGCGGTCCTCCGGGTGGACGAGGTCGTCGGGGACGAGGCGGCCCACCAGTTCCGCCTCCTCGCGCCCGACGATCTCGCAGAAGCGGCGATTGACGCGCGCGTATCGCAGCGTCGTGGCATCCACCTCGGCGACGCCTGCGGCGGCCGTGTCGAAGATGGCCTGGTACTCCAGCGCGCGCTCGTCCAGCGCCAGCTCGGCGCGTTCGGTCGCGTCCTGGAGCCGTTCGAATTCCAGCACGCCGGGGACGATGGGAGGCGGAGGTGGCCGCTTTTCCCGGTCCGGCCGGTCGGCCACGGTGCCGGCGCGCTGCATCATCGCCTGGACCGGGCGCGTGATCCGGTTCGCGACCCAGGCCGCCGCGGCGACGCCCAGCAGCACGGCGGCCAGCCCACCTGCGAGGAGCGTGAGAAAAGGGGTGAGCCAGCTTGCGAGGTAGCGGGCATGCGGTTCGGCGACCACGAGGGTCCAGCCCGGCAGGCTCCCGATGTTCTGGCCCGAGAAGATCGCACGGCCGCCATCGCTGGCCGGCGCCTCGAAGACGCGCTGACGGCGGGCCGCTTCGGGCACGGAGCGGCTGGGCGGGAGCATCCCGAGAAGCTGCTGGTGGTTCCGCGACCGCGCGACGATCCTCCCGCCGCTATCGGCGACGGAGGCGAAGGCCTCCCCGCCCGGCGCGCGGGCGCGCAGCCGCTCGGAGAGCCGCACCAGGTCGACCGGCACGCTGACGATGCGCGTGACCTTGCCGTCGCGGATCACGGGGGCGGCGACCACGACGATGGGCCGGCCGGTCGCGCCGCCGACAATGAAGTCGGAGACGGCCACCTGCCGGGTTTCGAGCGCCTGGCCCAGCGCGCGAGAGGTCATCGGCCCCGGACCGGTCGCCAGCACCGCGTCGTCGGCGGTGGCGGTGTTCAGCAGGCGCCGGATCAAGGGCTGCATCTCGTGCACGACCACCCAGCTGCCGAGCGGTTCGGTCAGGCTGCGCGCCCATTCCCGGAAGGCGGACAGGTCCTCGCCCTCGGCCATCGGGGAAAGCGCCAGGGCGTTCGCGATGGTGCGGTAGGTCCCGATCTCGCTTTCCACAAAGAGCGCAAGGGCGCTGGCCGTGTCCTGCAGCCGTTCCTCGAAGGCTTCGCTGTAGGAGGAGGCGAGGCGCCACGCAGCCGTGCCCCCGGCGATCAGCGACGGGACGAGCACCGCCGCGACGAGACCCATCAGGTGGAGCCGCAGGCTGAAGGAGCGTCGCACGTGTTGGGTTCCCCGTTCAGCATCCCCATACGACGGTGAGAAGGCCTGTGACCAGGGCCGTGTCCCGGCCCGGGCGCGCTTGCGGCCTTGGCGCCGCCCGCGCATGGTCCGGGCCATGACGACGCTTTACGTGGATGGAGACGCCTGCCCGGTGCGCGAGGAGGTGTTTCGCGTCGCCACGCGCCGGAACCTGCCCGTGGTGGTGGTGAGCAACGGCGCCCGCGCCGCCCGCCCCTCCGGCCTGCCGAGTGTGCGCGACGTGCTGGTCGCGGAGGGGGCCGATGCGGCGGATGACTGGATCGTCGAGAACATCGTGCGCGGCGATGTCTGCATCACGGCCGACATCCCGCTGGCCGCTCGCTGCCTGGAGCGGGGCGCGCGGGCGCTTTCCCCGCGCGGGCGGCCCTGGACCACGGACAATATCGGTGGGGCGCTGGCGGGCCGGGAGATCGCGCAGGGCCGGCGCGATGCGGGTCTCATGACCGGCGGCCCGGCGCCGCAGACCCGCGACGACCGGTCCCGCTTCCTGACGGCGCTGGACGCTGCGGTCGAGGCGGCACGGAGGGACCTCCTGGCACCGCCGCCGCGCCCCTGGGTGTCATTCGAGTAGCGACGCGTCCTGGGCCGCAGGGCCCGCGCCGGTTCGCCGGCCTGCCATCGCGCCCCGCATATAGGCCTGCGGGCTGCATCCCATTGCGGTGCGGAAGGCATAGACGAAGGCCGAGGACGAGCCGTAGCCGAGTTCCATCGCCGTCCGCGTCACGCTCAAGCCGCCGCCCAGCAGTTCGATCGCCTTGAAGAGCCGCAGGCGCCGTCGCCAGGAGCGCAGGCTCATGCCCAGCTCCGCCTCGAACCGGCGCGCCAAGGTCCGTTCCGACATGCCGAGTTCGCGGCCCCAGGCCTCCGGACCGCGCCCGTCGGACGGGTCCGCGTAGAGCGCTTGGCAGAGGGTCACCAGGGAAGCGTCGCGCGGCCAGGGGAGGGCGCCGGGCAGTGGCCGCGCCCGTCGCAATTGGTCGAGGATCAGCGCCGAAACGCGCCCGGCATAGCCGCCTGCGTCGCCGTGGCCCTCGATCTCCGCCGCCTCAACGATCAGCGCCTGCAGCAGGGGGGGAAACGCTGAAGACCGTCGGATTGGTGGGCAGACCCTCACCAGCCTCCTCGGCGATCCACAAGCTGCGGAACTCCGCGCCGAGCAGGGACCCGACCCGGTGCCGAAGGCCGGTCGGCAGCCAGACCGCCTGCTCCGTCGAGATCGCGAAGGACTGGCCCTCAACCGTCACCGTCAGCACCCCGGAGATCGCGTAGACGACCTGGTGCCAGGGATGGCTGTGCTCGCTGAAGGAGTGCCGTGCCGGGATGGATTGCGCCCGCACGGTCATGGGGCTGGGCGGTCTGGTCCCGGGCGGGGCGGCAATGGTGTCCCAGCGCATGCAACGGCCCCATTTTGGCGGTCATTCTACATGATATGGCAGCCCGTCGAAAGACGGCCATCCGGCGGCGGCCTATACGGAAGCGACACTCCCAGGATGAGGGAATTGCCATGGCTCGCCTGGACCGCCGCGGCCTGCCGCTCTCGACGACCTCCGACCGTGCCGCCGAACGCTACCGCGAGGGCGTAGACCTGTTGCTTTCCGCCTGGGCCGGCGCGGCCGAGGTGCTGGGGAAGGCGATCGCCGCCGATCCCGGCTTCGCCCTCGCCCATGCCGCGCGCGCCCGCCTGCACGCCGTCCGCGCCGAACCGGCCCAGGCCCGCGCCAGCATCGCGCGTGCGGCGGAACTCGTCCGCGAGAGGGGGACCGAGCGGGAGGGGAGCCATGTGGAGACGCTTTCCCTCGCGATCAACGGCCAGTCGCGGCGGGCCCTGGATCATGCGCTCGCGCATCTCGATTCCTGGCCGCGCGATGCGCTGATCCTGTCGCTGCCGCTCGGCGCCTTCGGGCTCTACGCCTTTTCCGGCATGGCGGACCATGACCAGGCACGCGTGGACCTTTGCGAGCGCCACGCCCCGCATTACGCGGCGGATGACTGGTGGTTCCTCACCTATCGCGGCTGGTCCCACGCGGAGAACGGCGCGGTCGGGCAGGGCCGCGCCCTCGTGCAGCGCGGCTTCGACCTTCGGAAGGAGAACGCCAACGCGGCCCACGCGCTGTCTCACGCGATGCACGAGGCCGGAGCGGGCGAGGAGGCGGAGCGGCTCATCGCCGAGTGGCTGCCGAGCTACGACCGCAGCGGCACGCTGCACGGCCACATCGCCTGGCACGCCGCGCTGGCCGCGCTGGACCGCGGCGACACGGAGCGGGCGCTCGGCCTTTATGGGCAGCATGTCCGGCCGGCGGTCTCGGCCGGGCTGCCGATCAACGTGGTCACCGACACGGCCTCCTTCCTGTGGCGGATGCAGGCCTATGGGCACGCGGTGCCGGAGGGGCTGTGGCAGGAGGCGGCGGCCTATGCGAAGCCGGCCTTCGCCCAGGCCGGCCTCGCCTTCGCCGATGCCCACATGGCCATCCTCGAGGCGGCGACGGGGGATCGCGACGCGGTCGAGCGCCGCGTCGCCGCTCTGATGGGCCTGATCGAGGCGGGCAGCTACGCCGCGGGCCCGGTCGTACCTGCGATCTGCCGCGCCGCGCTGGCCTTCGCCGACGGCGACTACGCGGGCTGCGCGCGCATTTTGGAGCCGGTCGCGGCCGAGGTCGCCCGCATCGGCGGCAGCGGCGCCCAGCGCGAGATGCTGGAGGAGATGCTGCTCCTCGCCCAGCTGCGGGGCGGCGAGGCCGCGAAGGCCCGCACGCTGCTCGACCGCCGGCTGCACCGCCGCCCCTCGCCACGCGACACGCGCTGGCTCGGCCTCCTCGCCGCCTGAAGGAAAACTCGACCATGTCCCAGCCCGGCACCGCCGAGGCCGCGTCCCCGCACGAGGTGGGCAATGTCGCCCGCCTCGCCATCGCGCAGGCACTGGCCGGCGCGAATGCGACGATCGTCTATGCGACGGGTGCGATCATCGGCAACACGCTCGCGCCCGACAAGGCGCTGGCAACCCTGCCCATCTCCATCTTCGTGGTCGGCATGGCCGCCTGCACCTTGCCGGCTGGCGCCATCGCGCGGCGGCATGGGCGCCGGGCCGCCTTCCTGGCCGGGACCGGGTGCGGCGTGCTGGTCGGGCTGATCTCGGCGCTTGCGGTCGTGCTGGGGTCCTTCTGGCTGTTCTGCCTGGGGACCTTCTTCGGCGGCGCCTATGCGGCGGTGGTGCTGTCTTTCCGCTTCGCGGCGGCGGATGGCGTGCCGGCGGCGCGCCGCGCGCGCGCGCTGTCGCTGGTGATGGCGGGCGGCGTCTTCGCTGGGGTGATCGGCCCGCAGATCGTCACGCACACCATGGATCTGTGGCCGCCCTTCCTTTTCGCCGCGACCTTCCTGGCGCAGGCCGGGGTGGCGGCGCTCTGCGCCTTCATCCTGGCCGGCATCCGCCTCCCCAAGCCGACCGCGGCCGAGGTGGCCGGCGGACGGCCGATTTCCGCCATCGCGCGCCAGCCTCTCTTCATCGTCGCGGTGACCTGCGGCGTCGTGTCCTACCTGCTGATGAACTTCCTGATGACCGCCGCGCCGCTCGCGATGCGCCTCTGCGGCCTGTCGCAGGAGGCCGCCAATCTCGGCCTGCAATGGCACGTCATCGCCATGTATGCGCCGAGCTTCTTCACCGGCCGGCTGATCACCCGCTTCGGGGCGCCGCGCGTCGTGGCGGCCGGTCTGGTGCTGACCGCCGCGGCGGCCGTCGCGGGGCTGCTCGGCCAGGAGGTCGCGCATTTCTGGTGGAGCCTGGCCCTGCTCGGCCTTGGTTGGAATTTCGGTTTCGTCGGCGCCTCCGCGATGGTGCTGGAATGCCACCGGCCGGAGGAGCGTACGCGGGTGCAGTCGCTGAACGACTTCATCGTCTTCGGCGTGATGGCGGTCGGCTCCTTCGCCTCGGGCGGGCTGCTGACCGCCTATGGGTGGGACACGGTGCTGTGGGTGTCGTTTGGCCCGCTCGTGCTTGCCGTCGCGGCGCTCGCCGCCGGTGCGGCATGGCGCCGTGGCGCCCTGGCGGGCTGAGGCGACCGGCGCACCGGCGCTTCCCCGGACCAAACCCCTCCATGCGCCAGGAATTACGGCCCGAGAGGCCCGCGATGCAGCGACGGGTACGGGGCACCATTCCGGTGCTGCTGGCGCTCCCGCACCGTCGCCATGGTTTCGGGCCGCAGCTCTGGTGGCTTCACGAAGGTTTCTGCGGCGTTCGGGTCAAGCTTGATCGCCTCAGCCTTTCTCTTCGTGGCCGAGGCAGGGCAGGCGAGCGAAGCGGCAGCGGCAATCCTCGACAAGGGTGACGAACGGGGACCGGTCAGTCGTCTGCAGCAGGTACAGCGGAGCGTAGTGGTGCATGACACCGTGCGGCTGCAAGGCCTGGGACGCGCCGGTGCCGTCCTTCGGCCAGTCGATCTCGCCCGTGGCCACCCGGGCGGTGATCCACCACCAGTCGCCGGACCGGTAGGGACCCCCGCCGAACTGCACCTCGATGCCATCCTCGATCGCGATCCAACCCTGCTCGCCCGTTCCGGCGGTGATCGGGATGGCGCCGCTCTTCAGCGGCTGAGCCTCGCTCGCGGTCTGGTCCCAGCGGCGGACAATGGCGCTGGTCGCGCCCTTGGCCAGCGTGACGGAGTCCTCGAGGGTGAGCGTGTTCCCCTCCACGCGGGCGATGCGCCGCAAGGTCCCGGGCCGGCCCGAGAGCTCGTCGGCCTCGATCGAGACCTCCACCCAGGCGCCCGCCGCGAAGCCGCGGGCATTCGCCACCTGCACGTCGGCCCCATTGGCCGTGATGAGGCGCGTGGCGATGGCGCCGTTCTCGCGCGACCACTTGAAGGTCGGCACGGCGGTGGCGTCGTTCGTGTCGCCGCCATCATGGATCTCGATGCGGTAGAGATGGTTCTCCAGGCCGCGATAGCGCGACTCAATCGGCAAAACGCAGGGCGTGTCGGGCGGCGTCTTGTCGGGAAGCCGAGCCGTCATGGACCCTGAGCGCCAGCCCCGGAGCGTTGCCAGCAGGGCCTCGCACGGCGGGCCGTCGACCTCGGGGTTGGGCAACCTGGGCTGGCCTTCGTTGACGCGGGCGGCGAGGTCCTGGATCCGCTTCTCGAGCTGTGCCGCGGTCTGCTCCAGCCGGGCGCGCTGGGCGGCCGTGAGCTCGCCGTCGAGGCGGGCCTTGATCTCGGCGAGGCGCGCCATGGCGGCGCGCAGCTCCGCCGCGGCCGCCGCGTCGGTGCCCTCCGCAGCATTGTTCGCCGGCCGGCCTTCGTTGGGCACGACCCGCACGGCCCAGGCGGTCTGAACGCGCGTGCATGTGTCGGGCCCGCCGAGCGCCACTTCCTGCAGGCTTTCGTGCTCCAGCACGGTGACGTGCCGTTCCCAGACGTCGAGGTAGGCGAGGTAGGTCCCACCGTTGTCGAGCAGTGGCGGGTCAGGGAAGTGCGGCTGGGCCGTGTAGGCGACGGGCGCCTCGTTCTCCACGAGGATGCCATCCACGTAGTAGCGGCCGGGACCGATCAGGAAGCTGTGCTGGCGCGGCTTCTCACCCGCCGCCTGCCAGTCGCCCAGGCCAAAGCCGCAATCAAGCTCGGGGCCGGCGGCGGGCCCCACGAGATCCGCCATCATGGTGCGCATGAGGTGCTGGAGGATCGCCGTCTGCTCGTTCCAGTCGGAATCGAGCTCCACGCGGCCCTGCTGCTTGAGCAGCCGATTGTAGTGCTTCGCGCGGTCGAAGCGGATGGTTGAGAAGTCGCCCTTCATGGTTTCCCCCGGGGTCAGTTCGCGAGCAGGACGCCGGCGTCCATGCCGGCGGGCGTGAACTCCTCGAGCCGCGTCCGCAGGTTGGCGAGGCGCTGTGGCTGGAAGAGGTTGTGGAAGGCGCCCATCTCGGCGCCGTCGTCGGCTCCCGTCGCGATCTCGCGCGGGCCCGTGTCGGCGAGCTGGCCATAGGCGGGCGTGGCGTAGCGGCGGGCGGTAAATTGCGGCGTCGCCCGCCGCGCCTCGAGCGCCTTGTCCGCTTCGCCGACGGCCGCTGCGACCACGAGGTCGGGCTGGCAGTTGTAGCGGCGCGGCGTGCGGCAGCCCGCCGGCACGTAGCAGAACCGCATGCAGCCGATCTGCCGCCGGGCCACGTGGACGCAGTCGTTGAAGATGCTGTTCTCGGCCAGTTGCACCGCGTGCAGCTGTACGATGCCGAAGACGGTGGTGCGCCGGATCGTCAGCACCGCGTGGGCGTGGCGCTGGTCGGGTCCGATGATGGCCTCGTGCTCGCCGCCCATGGCGTCGACGATGCTGTCCTCGATGGTGAGCGGGATCGGGTCGGCGAGGACCTCGTCCTCATGCACCTCGATCGGACCCAGGATGCTGCTGGCGATGCGCACGTGGGCGCGGACGTTGCGCAGCTCCAGGCTTTCCTTGCTCATCCGCGCGGGGTTGCAGTGGGCGTCCAGGCTCCACCCGGGGACCAGGGTGCAGTGGCGGATCTCGACATGCGATCCGCAGGGCGAGCCTTCGCCCCGCGTCTCCGGATCGCCCATGATGGTGACGCCGCGGCCGGTGATGAGCAGGCCGTCCAGGAGGAAGCTGGAGGTCTCGCCCAGCGTCACCTGCAGCGTGTCGGGCCGATCGGTTTGCCAGTTGAGCAAGCGCAGCGTCGGGCGCTTGCGGTCGGCGGCTCGGATCTGCAGCGACTGCCCGGGCGCCAGCTTCACGGCGACCTGCTCGACATAGGCGCGGCTGTCGGTGATCTCGATCACCGCGGAGCGCGGGTCCTGGCTCCGCCAGCGGCCCAGCGCGTCGCCCAGCTCCCTGAACTCCTGGCGCTCGCCCACACGGTAGATCACCGCGTCCGGCGGCTGGCTGACGACGCGCGCATACTCCCCGGCGCCCATGTCGTCGCTGAAGGCGTAGCGGTAGCTCACCCGCACCTGCCGCCGCGGCAACTGATTGGCCGGGAACTGGATGCGGCCCAGCTGCGGATCGACGGCCACGAACCCGTTGGGCGGCGTATAGGCCCAGTCGGTCAGGTCGGCCGGAATGATGACGTCCAGCGGCAGCGGCCGGTTGTGAGTATGCCCGCCCCAGTCGGCGGCGATGACGAAGCTCTTGTCGGCCCCGTAGTAGCGCTCGGGGTGCTCGGCGAAGGCGCGCCGGCGAATGGGCGCAGGGACGTGAAACTCTGTGGCGATGTGGGTGGGCGAGGGCTCCAGCTCGGGCTTGGTCACCAGCGGGACGTCGTTGCCCAGGACCGAGAAGCTGTAGCTGTTCTTGCCCTCGTCCAGGCAATAGGCGGGCGCGCCGGTCACGGTGTAGGGCTTCAGTCGCCACACCCAGAGGCCGACGCTCGGAACGTTGTGCAGCCCCGGCCCGCGGCGGGAGGTGATGCGCCGGAGGTCGGCCGTGTGGGCGAACGGGTCGAAGGGGGTGTTGATCCGCTCCAGCTCGGCGGCGGAGCGGAAGCTGACGGTGCGCGCGCGGTGTCCCTCGTTGTGCGGGAAGTTGAGGTTCTGGCTCCAGGCCAGGCGTCGGAAGAGCTCGACGGCGCGCGACGGCCAGCCGGTGACGGCGGCCGCCAGATCCTCGTGCACCGACAGGGTCCCGCGGCGGCGACGGAAGGCCAGGGTGTTGGCCACCTCGCGGCGCGGCACCAGGATCCGGTTCTCCGCCGGCGCGGAGGTGGTCGGGTCACCGGCGGCGTTGACGGCCGTATAGCCCACGAGCTCGGCGATGTAAGGCACGGCCCAGTCTGCTGCGGTCTCGACGAACCAGTTGTCGTAGAGCTGGTCGATGTCGGCCTCGATGCCCTCCAGCTGCTCGGCCACGACGCGCAGCATTTCGCGGAGCGGATAGCCCCGATCGGCGTCGCGCAGACGGTAAATGTCCGGCAGCAGCTCGTAGAGGCGGTCGGGTGAGGCGCTCATGGGGCTTCGATCCGGGTCAAGATGAGGGTCTCCGGCAGGCTGGGCGGCAGCATCGCCAGCTGGGTAGGCAGCACCTTTCCCGAAACCTGTCGCGCGCCGCGCACGCGGACATAGGGTGCGGGCCGGCCGTTCCTGAGGTCGGCGTCGATGACCTCGCGCATGGCGGCGGAGAGCTCCTGCGGCGAGCGGCGTTCGCCGTCCGGGGTGAGCTGCGAGACCGCACCCAGGGCGTCCACGTCGACGTACAGTACGCCGCGCTCAGCCTGGATCAGGCCGATCACCTCAGAGAGGGCCACCTGCTGGCCCAGCTCCTGGCGGTCGAAGCTGTAGCGTTCGACCAGGGCCGCCCGGACGCGGGCTATCACGTCCTCCCAGAGATAGGCCGGGTCCGGCGCCACGCGGGCGGACATGACCATCATCAGCAGCTCGCGGCTCTCAACCTGGACCGGAAGCGCCGGGTCGCCGAAGGTGCGGAGCGCCGCCACGAGGTTCGCGTAGAGGCCGCTGGACTTGGGGACCGGGATGTCGTCGGCGCCGGCGATGGTGACGAACAAGGCTGCCCCGCCGCCGACGAAGACGCGATCGGCCGCAGCCTTTCCGATTCCTCCGAAGGTGCGGGTGAAGTCGGCGTAGTCCTTGGGCCCGACGAGGCGGTCCAAGGCCTGCACGCCAAGCGGCACGTTGACTCGGATGCGGTCGCGAGGCTCGCGGTCGGCGCCGCCGGCGGCCTCGATCGGGTTGGAGGTCCCCTTCACGCCGAGCGGGCGGCTCACCAGCTGGTTGATCTGGCCCAGCGCTACGTTCCCGGCCTTGCCGAGGCCGCTGCGGTAGAAGGCGAGGACATTCTCCTGGCCTGTGGGCAGGCGAGCGCCCTGCTTGCCGTCGCCGAAGACGAGCCTGGTGGCGCCGTCCTCCTCCACCTGGGTGACGAAGACGCGGTCGGACGGTCCCATCCCCACGGTCGTCGGGACCTCCTTCCATTCCACGCCGTCGACAAAGACCCGCAGCGTGCTTTCGACGCCCTGGGGCGTGTTGGCCGGCACATAGGTCAGCGGGGGCTGGCGCAGCATGAAGCTCTGCAGCGCGACGGTGGCGTCGCCGCCGCCAAGCACGTCGGAGCGGCCGTCGCCATGGGTGGCCTTCGCCACATTGGCGCTCAAGGCGACCGAGCTGCGCTTGTAGCAATAGGCGAGGGGCGCCGCGAGGCGGATGAAGCTGTGCAGGCTCTCGCCGGGCGCGAAGTCGTCGGAGCCGGGGGTGCGCGCCACGTCCTGCCTTACCGCCGCGATCATGGCGAGCTCGCTGCCCTTGAGCCCCGGTGTGCCGAGCAGGTCGCTGCGCTCGCCGCTCACGACCACCCAGCGTCCGGTCTCAAGGCCCGAGTAAAGGGCGTCGGTCTCGATCCATTGGTCGCCGCAGATCTCGGCGGTGATCGGCTCCGGCGCCAGCTCGAGCTCCGTCGAGGAGACCAGGACCGCAAGGTTGCGGACGAACTGGAACGCGTTGACGGCGTCGCTGCGGTCATCCGTCGCCCGGAACCAGGCGACCGGGTCCTGCGACTGCGGATCCAGCAGCGGTATGCGCGTCGTCTGGCCGACCATCCCGTAACCGGCGCGCGCGCCCTTGCTCTGCACGCGGCCTGCCAGGGCGATCAGCAGCTGGTCGTCGTCGAGCTTCGGAAAGCCTATGCGACCCAGCTTGCCTGACACGCCGCCGTAGTCGAGCACCACCCAGTCGCCGGAGACTAGATTCTCCCTTGGCGAGTCGAGGGCGATGATCCACGCGTCCTCGGTCCCGATGATGTCGGCGTCCGTCCACTCGCTGGTGGTGACCACGCCGGTCTTCTGGTCGACGCCCAGCACCTTCAGCGGGGCCGTCGCACCGAACAGCAGCGCACGATCCTTCAGCACCCAGAGCCGGATTGGTGGCGCATCGGCCACCCGGACGTTCGCGAGGGCGTCGCCGACGACCCCGGCCAGCTTCGGCTCCAGGACGCCCACGGCCTGGGCGCCCACGTCGGAGGTGGTGGAGAACAGGGCCCTGTAGTCGCGCGCGAGGGCTTCGCTGTTGCGCGGGGGGATGGAGCGTTCCGCGGCGAGCCGGCCGATCACCTTGCGCATCAGCCGGGACGCGCGGGCTTGGGGGCCGGACTCCAGATCACCGGAAGGGCCGAGCGCGGCCAGGCGGGCCGCCAGGGCGTCGGTCTCGGCGCCCACCATGCCGCCGTCGTCGATCCCGGTGAATTCCTCGATCACGTCGCGGCTGAGGCGCTCGATGTCCGGCACGAAGCCCCTCCGCCCGCCCTCGCCATCGGTCCGGTCCATGAGGTCCAGCAGCGCGCTCTCGGACGGCGCGGAAGCGGTGGCCTGCCGGGTCTTGACGAGGGTATCGAGGATCAGCCCGACCGCCGTGCGGCTCCTGAGCAGGATCGCGAGTTCGGGATGCAGCGGCGACGCCGTCGCCATCTGCGTGAGCCAGGCCAGGAACAAGTCCACCTCGGCGATGACCTCGCCCGCCAGGCCCGGATAACGCTCGGCCGGCGCGCGCTGCGCTTGCGCCAGCGCGCGGCGCAGCAGCAGCGCCGATGGCGCTTCGACCTCGCCCCCGCGCCAGCGGCCCAATCGTACCTCCGTGCGGTCCGCTTCGATGTTCGGCGTCACCACCAGGGCCCGCAAGACACGCGGGGCTCCATCGCCCACCTGCAGCAGCAGGGCGTCGTTCGGCTTCAGCCCGGTGGAAATTCCCTTCACGTAGACGCGCGCGAACGGCGACTCGTCGTCGCCGTAGAGGATGGTCTCCTCCGTCGGCGGGCGCTCCAGGCGAGGGCGGATGGCGTTCCACTCGCGCCGCGCCACGCGCTTTTCGATGGTCTCGAAGGTCTGCGGCGCTTCCCCGGGGCCCGGAAGGCTCTGCACCTTCGTCCCGACCGGAATGGTGACCGGGTCGGCCGCGTTCGCGTCGATCTCGAACGAGAGATAGGTCGTGGCCGCCACGCCCGGGCGCGGCTGGTAGCCCACCAGCCGGGCGAGCTCCAGCACGGACCGGCGCTCGGTCGCGGTGCGCAGGTAGCCCTCGTTCGCCAGACGCTCCTGGTAGAAGGTCAGCACGTCGCCCACCGTCGACCAGGCGTCCAGCAGGGCGATCGTGGGATCATCCGTCTCGCGCGAGCCCAGGCCGGCGAGGGCCGGGAAGTCCGAAGACGACAGCCGCGCCTTCATCGTCTCGAGGAAGCTGCCGTGCTCGCCCACCCGCGCCGACAAGGCGGGCAGGCCGGGGCGGTTCCAGATCTCGCGGGGCGTGACAACGGAAAGACCCGCGCAGCAGTCGCAGCGGCAGTCGGCCGGGCAGGGCATCAGCGGCCTCCCTCGAGGGTGAGTTCCAGCTTCCCGCCGTCCGGATGGTTCGGATCGTTGTCCAGGCGGGCGACCTCGAACAGGCCGATGGGGAGCAGCCCGTTCTCGATTTCACGATTGGCAGGCGCGAACTGGCGCTTCAGGCGCGTGACCTGGACGCTCACGACCCCGGGCACGGACTGGGCCGCGGCGACGACGGCGCTGAGGTAGATCGGCCCGCCGAAGGCCAGCCGGTCGGGGTGGAAGAATCCCACCCGGCCGTCGGGCGACCGGCGGCCCGAGAAGGCCTCCAGCAGCGCTGCTCGCACGTGGCCGCGCAGATGATCGGGGGCGACGCAGACCTTGAGGGCCAGGTCGATCGGCACGAGCCTCGCGGCCCGCACGTCCAGCTCGTGGCCGATGCGGCGCACGGCCTCCAGCCGGGTGAGCCCTTCGCCCAGGATCGCCTCGCGCCGGGCGGCCTCGGCGGCGCGGATGTCCAGGCCCACGGCCGCCTCGTACCAGCTGCCGCTCCAGGCGAAGCGGGCGGCGGCACGCTGGATGCGGCCGTCGCGCTCGGCGATCCGCGCATAGTCGTCCGGCGTGATCGCGCGCCGCAGGCCGCTCGGCGCGGCGCGGAAGGCGTGCGGCGCGTTCAGCTTGGCCTCGGCCATCGGCTCAGGCGCGGTTCCGCCGGACGCGGCGATCGGATTGGTGACGCGGGCGATGTCGTTGGCGAGCACGCTCTCCCGGTGGAGCAGCAGGGCGATCGCGCCGGCGCCTACGTTGCCAGCCGGCCCAGAACCGACGCGGTAGGCGGCGCAAAAGCCCGCGCCGGGCGGCGGGGCCGCGCCCAGCTCGCCATCGCCGAAGCGGATCCTGGCGCGGCGATCCTCCTCCATCTCCACAACGAACGCGCGGTCGTCGCGGCCGGCATCCAGGAGGTCGTAGCGCGGCGTCCATTCGCGTCGGTCATCCGACCGGAGCCGGATGGCCGGCAGCGCCGTGTGGGGCTGGGGGGCCAGCACGGCGCGGGCCGGCGCAGCCGGGTCGTAGGGCGCAGCGAAGGTGAGCGGCGCCTTCCCGAGCTCCGGCCGGTAGCGGCCCCCGACGGCCACCGGCATGGTCGGTTCGCCCTCGCACTCGCAGCACTGCTCGGTCCGACGGATCGGCACGCGGCCGAGATCCTCCGGGTCCTGCGTGCGGCCATGGTCGACCAGCACCACGTTGCCGCGCGCGACCGACACATGCTCGATCAGGTCGCACGCGGGTGGCGGCCCGACCGTCGACAAGCAAAGGTCGAACGCGAGCGCATCCGCCTCGGCCCATTCGATCTCGATGACCGGCAGGTCCAGGAGCTCGTCGCGCGACTGCCGCACGGCGGTCAGGCGCACGGCCTGGCGATGCCGCGGGTCCGCGTCGAAGAAGTCGCCTGTCTTCGGGCCGACCCGCTCCTCGAAGATCAGGAAGTCGCCGGGGGCCAGCCGGACCTTCAGTTTCTCGGCGTCGTCCTCGGGCTCGCCGGTGCGGAGATTGGCGGCCTCCGCTTCGCCACGCCTGCCTGGCGGACCCGGTCCGCCTTCCGCAGTCCTGAGCGAGCGGTTGGCCAGCTGGCCCAGCAGCGTGGCCCGCGTGGCGCCCGCGTGCAGGCAGCACTCGCGCCCACCCCAGCTGTGGAACCGCAGAAGATTGTTCGCCTCCCAGAAGAAGATGCGGCCCGTGCGTTGCACCGGCTCGAACCATTCGATCCGGTCCGGTGCGATGCCACCCAGGTCCTTCAGCGTCACCGCGCCGACGCCGAGCGTCTCCGCCAGGCCCGCGACCCTGGTGATGAAGGCGATGTCGGCGGCTTCGACGGACAGGTTGCGCCGTGTCTCCACCGAAACCAGCGCGCGGGCGTTGCATCCCTCCGAGAGCCGGTAATCCACCAGCCGCGCGTGCCGTCGCACCGAAGGCCGCCGCCGCGCCGTGGCGAGATAGGCCTCGGTGGCCGCCGCGTCCTGATAGTAGCTGAGGTAGTCGCCGAGGTAGGCGAACAGCTCCACCAGCGCCACGCCCAGGTCCGGCGCATGCCGTTCGCGCCAGTCGGGGCAGGTGAGCGCCAGCCGGTCGAACATCAGCTGGCGGAATCCGGCGTAGTCCTTGGCGAGGTAGTCGATCGGCGGCGTCGGGAAGACCTCCGGCCCGCAGCCGTGGTCGTCCGCGCAGTCGAGGTCGGACGGACATCCTGCCTTGAAGCTGAATTCGAGGCTGGCGTAGCGGGGATCGATCCCTTCGAGCCCGACCAGAGAGAGCGTGTAGGGCGAGTAGTCGCCTGGCTTGTCGACGAACACGTGCAGGACGTCGTCATAGGCGGGATCGTCCGATGACCGCACCTTGACGCCGACAACCTTCACCTGGTCCGACGGCCCGCGGCCGCCGGCGAGGCGGATGTTGTCCGCCGAGATCGCCCTCGGTGCGCGGCCCAGGAAGTAGACCATCAGCGTGGTCTGGGCCTCATCCACCTCGATGAAGTCCAGGCCGTTCCAGTTTTCGCTTGCCCGCACCAGCGCGCGGCGGCCATCGGTCCTGCAATCCGACGAGCTCATCGGGTGCGCTCGAACCGGTCGGTCCGCTCCTCGCCCGTTGCCCGCAGGCGGTAGGCGATGTCGATGATCAGGGTGGAGTCCTGGGCGACCACGAGGAGGTCGGTCACCTCGATCACGTCCCCCAGCCAGCGCTGCAGCCCGGCGCGGACCGAGAACTGCAGCGCCGCAGCGAGCTCGGGGCTGTTCGGCGCGAACACCAGCTGCGCCAGGCCGCCACCGAAATCGGGGCGGTTCACCCGCTCGCCCGGCTCGGTGAGCAGGAACTGCTCGATCATGTCGCGGACATGCTCGTCGTAGCTGGTCGACGCGGTCCGGAGCCGGTGGTCGAAGTGGTAGGGGTAGTCGATCTGAACGGTCATGGCTCTGCCCTCAGATGACGGTGACGCGGGTCTGGACGCTGCCCACGATGGGCGGCCCGTTGGGGATCTGGTCGGCGCTCTGGAAGATCCCCGGGCCGGGGCCGGGCGCGGCCACGACCATGGCCGGGCTGCCGTTGACCGTGACCCGCGTGCTTGGCATCAGCCATTTGGCCAGCACGCAGGGCTGCGGCTTCGCGGGCGGGATGGTGAAGGGACAGCCGGTCGCCACGATCTGGTCGGTCATCAGCGCGACGGGCATGCCGTTCACCGCCACCCGCGCCTGGGTCGGGATGATCTGGGATGGCGCCCCGTGCGGGCACTGGACGACCGCGCCGGCGTGCATGAGGAAGCCAGGCATCGCTAGATCACCACCAGGGCGCCGTTGTTCACGGTCACCGTGGGCCCCAGCATGGTGAGCGAAGCGCCCTTGCCGTTCTGGATGTAGATGCCCGTGTCGTTGACGATCAAGGTCGCGCCGGTCGCCGACTTCAGCATGATCCCGCCCGTCGGGCCGGGCAGGTCACTGATCACGAGCGTGTTCTGGCCGGCCGTCTGCAGGACGATGCTGGGCGAGACGGGCAGGCCCGCATGGGCCAGGGTCGGCACGTCCGAGGGCGAGGCGAAGCGGCAGCCTGCGAAGATCGGGTAGCTGGGGTCACCCTGCTCGAACTCGATCCACACGGCGGCGCCGATCGGGGGCACGAAGTAGCTGCCCATGGGAGGCCCGGTCGGCCCCGACAGGGGCACGCACGGCTCGCACCAGCTGGACGGGACGAGGCCCAGCACGTCAGGCACCATCGCGATGATCCGGCCGCGCAGCTCCGGGTCGATGTTGCTGGCCACCGTCCCTCGATACTTGCCGAGGTACTTGCCGGGCTTCTGGGGCTCGCTCATGGGACCACCTTCGGGGTGTTGGAGATCAGTCCGTCACGGGAGAGCGTGAAGCTCTGCTTGTATTCTCCCGGCTTGATCTTGTGGGTGACGGTATCGACATAATAGAGCCCGTCGTAGGCAAGGCCCGCGCCGCGAACGCCCACCAGCGCCCGCGACCGCAGCGGCCGCCCATAGCGCACCACGTCCAGGCTGCCGGACGCCGTGATCGCCTCGGCGTTGTTCATCAAAAGGCCCAGGATCTTCTCGGCCGCCTTGTCGGGCTTCAGCTTCGCGTAGTCGCTGTTGAATTCGAGCCGGGCGGGCGCGGTGGGCCGCAGCCCCAGCGGCGGCTTGAAGATGTTCACGTTCGGGATCGGGATGGGGATGGGGACCTTGCCGGTCACCGGGTCCAGGATGGTCACGACGGTCAGCTTCTTGGCCAGGCCATCGAGGCTGAAGCTCAGCGACTCCACGTTGGTCGCCGCGTCCATGTCGATGTTCAGGGCCGATTGCGGGATCGGCACGCGGATGTCCGGCCCGAAATAGGCAACGGACGTGCCGGGCGCCGGTCCCGGCTCGACGTAGAAGACGTAGCCGGCGCGCCGGGCGAGCGATTTGAGGTAGGCGCGATCCGTGGTCGTCTGGGTCTCGAAGCCGGAGGTGGCCACCTCGGTCACCGGAATGATCGTGGGGATCACCGCCGGAATGCAGCCGAGCGCGGCGTACTTGGCGAGGATCAGCCTGATCCGCGCGATCAGCGGCACCTGAGGGTAGGGGATGACGGTCTCGACGAGGTCCATGGCCAGGCTGAGGTCCTCGCCGGTGATCGACAGCGTGGACTGGCCGGGTTCGTTGCTGGGCGAGAGCTCCTGTTGGGTGACCAGCCCGTCCATGAGCACGTGCGGGAAGCCGTTCACCGTCGCGATGATCAGGACCCGGGTGGTGATCGGGTCGAAGTAGCCGGCCGGCAGCATCACGTTCAGCAACGGGGAATCGCGGCCCACCGCGAAGGTGACCTGGAACCCGCTACGGTCCTTGCCGCTGGTCACGGAGATCGAGCGCAGGGCGTCCATCACCACGCGTGGCGCCGGAACCGGCACAGCCGGCCCGATCATCAGCGTGAGGTGGACGCCTTCAAGCATCCGCGACCCCTGGGATGCCTTCGGGGAGGGTGACGCGAACGAGGGATCCGACGCGGGCCGTGAGCTCGTTGGGGCGCAGGACGGCATTCGCATCGGCGAGCCGCCAGAACTGTTCCGGGTCGCCCAGGTGCTTCGCCGCCACATGATCGGGGCGCTCGCCCTGCACGACCGTGTGGAAGCCCAGCGTCGCGAAACGCTCCGGCGGGGGTACGAGGCGGCGCGCCAGGTAGGCCACCTTGGTTCCGTCGGGGCGCTCCAGGATCCTGGTCTCGAGGCCGAAGTATCGGCTGGTGGGGGAGATGGTCATCGGGAGGCCCTCAAGGGATTGCGCTGATGCCGAGGAAGCGCAGAGCCGTGCTCGCGACGCGGCTGGCCAGCTGCTCCTTCTGCTCGAGGTAGCTCATGAAGATCGAGCCGCCACGGGAGTCGAAGGTGAGGTCGTCCACCGTCAGCACGCGCATGCCGATGGAAAGCTTGGCGCGCAACGGGTTGAGAGCAGCGTCGAAGCCTTCCTCGCTCACGGAGAACTCGGTGATGCGCACCGGCAGGATGCGCGTGCGGCTCCACACGAAGAGCAGCAGGTCCTTGTTCGCCGTGACGATCTCGAGCGAGCCGGAGGAGGCCTCGGCGTTGTTGGAGCGCAGAGTGCCCGTGGACGGATAGACCAGGGCCTCGAACTGCGCGAGCTGGGCGTGAAGGCCCAGCTGCTGGGCCGTCGCGTCGCCGGCCTCTAGCTTGTCCGTGGCGTCGATCTCGGCCTCGAGCTTGATCGTCTCGACCGGCGGGCCCTTCAGCCGCAGCGCCTCGGAGAACTCGGCCCCGTCGCCGCCGACGCCCTTGATCTGCAGCGAGCGGCTGAGGGTGTCGGGGTTGTACTGGAGCGTGACGACGTTCTTAACCTGTCCGGTCTGGGCGTCCATCTGGACCAGCCCTCCGCGGACCAGGCTCGGCGTTCGCGTCGGAAAGCCCATCGCCGCCCCCCTAGAACCGGAAATCGATCTTCTTTCCGGTGACCTTCTCGACCGCCCATCCAAGCGTGTCGGGAGTGATCACCGGGACGACGAACTTGCCCAGCGTCCTGCCGGGGCCGAGCATGCGCTCGGTGTCGCGGTCGAACTTCTCGAGCGTGTTCGGACTCTCAAGGCCCAGCTGGGTGTCGTAGGCGAAGGCCAGGCCGATGTTGGCGAGCTTGACCGCCGTTCCTTCGGGAAGACCCCAGCTGCGCAGCATTCCCACGCTGTTGTAGAAGTTGAGCGTGATCTGATCGGCGTCGCGACCCGTCAGCGGCATGTTGTGGGTCAGGAATGGCTGGCGCATCGCCGCCCAGTCGATCGGGTCAAGGCCCGGGCCCAGGAGGGTTCCGGCGCGCTTCTCGATGCTGAGGTGCGGCATGCGCGGGCCGCCCGGCCCGTCGGCTTCCTTTCCCAGCAGCGAGGGCGGCGTGAGGCTGAGATCCAGCGGCTTTGCGTCCGCGAGCGGCGAGGCGGCCTGCGCCGTGGACGCCGATCCCGTCGTCGGCGCGCCGGCCGGCGGCGAGGCCTCCTTCTCCGGCGAGTCCGGGACCTTCGTGATCGGCTCCGGAGCCTTCTTCTTGTCGCCCATGGCTACTTCTTCCCGCGCGTGAGGGCGAGGTTTCGGATCGTGGCGGAGTTGATCGTCCCCTCGAGCTTGCCCGGCTTGGCGACCTTGCCGCCGTGGAAGTCGAGCTGGCCATCGGTGATGCCGTCGATGAGCAGCTCGGCCGGCTTGCCTTCCTTTCCAGCGATCTGATTGCCCATGATGTTCAGTTTCTCGAGGGTAACCGCGATGCCGCCCACCTTCCAGGTGACGGAGTTCTTGTTCTCACCGCGCACCTTCAGGCCGCTGATCGCGTTGCGCCCTTCGGCGCCCAGCTTGATCGTGCCGTATTTGCCGTCCTTGCCGAGGTCGAGGCGGGTGCCGCCGGTGATGTCCAGGCTGGCATCGACCTTCCGCAACTCGATCTCGTCCGGATTGACCATCGGACGCTCTTTAATTTCCTTACCGTGCTCGTCGTACTTCTTGGGCTTCTTCACGTCCGAGCCATCGGGCGCGATCAGGCGCTTCAGGCGGACCTCGCCGCCTTCCATCTCCTTGCGTTCGGTTTCGTCGCCGGGCGTCCAGATCTTCTGGTTCACCGCGGCGACCTCGAGGGTCAGGTAGGAGTCGCCGGGGACCACGTCGCCGCTGATCCCCATGGTGGGGTCGCTGTCCATCCCGAGGCTGGCGATGAGGTCGTTGCGCAGCCAGGTGGCCTTCTTCCAGGCCGTTGCGTAGTCCAGCTTTCCGTCGACGATCCTCAGGTCCAGCGGGAAGACGTCCTGCCGAAGGTACCAGTCCCAGTGGGCACTGAAGAGGTAGAGGGGCACATAGATCTCACCGGTGATCGTGCCGTTGATGTGATCGAGCAGGTCGTCGCGCTGGGCCTTCGTCAAGAGGTCTTCATCCTCCTCCTTGCCGGCCGGGCCGCCGCTGACGAGGGCGTTCAGGTCGTCGATCTTGAACGACGCGTTGGTGATGACGCCTTCGGGGAGGGATATCTCTCCCTCGTTCGGGACCGTGATGCCCTTCGGGACTTCGAGGTCCTGGATGTCGAGGGTGATGCCGTGCGCGGGGTCATGGAAGTTGAAGCTGTGCAGCTTGGCGCTCTCGATCGAGGCGCCCTTGGCGTCGTAGCCGGCGCCCGACAGCTCGGCGTTGAAGCCGTCGCCGATGAGGCCCGGTCCGGTCTTCGGCCTGTACTTGCCGCTGACGCCGAAGCTCCAGCCGGCCTTGCCCTTCTGGCTAGGGATCTCGCGGCCGACGATGTGCTTGAGGCCCACCGTGGTGATCTTGAACCCGCCCTCTGCGAGCTTTGTCTGATCCTCGCCGCGCACCTTGGTCGTCTTGAGCACGGCGTCGGCGGTGAAGTTGTCGGCCGTGACGTCCGCAGCGAAGCGCTGGGAACTCTTGTCCTTGTCGATGGCGTTGGAGAGGGTGACGACGAAGTGCGGCGCGGTGAGCTTGCGCATCTTGCCGCCCTTGACCGTCAGGGTGTTGGCGGCGAAGTCCTTCGTCAGCTCGTCCAGGACGATCCCTTCGACGACGGCTTCGGGCATGTCGACCTTCACGCGCTCGGCGTGGTCCTTCTCATCCGATGGCCCCTCGTAGGTCAGGCCCTTGGCCTCGAGGCTGGGGATGCCGAGGCCCTTGACGCTCACGAACGCCAGCTCGGTCGTGGTCGGGTCCTCGCCAGGCTTGGGGTCCTTGACCGGGACCTTCGTGAACCGCGCGTCGATGGTCTTGATCTTGAGCGTCTCGGCGACCTTGGCGGTCTTCATCTCGACCGACTTGCCACCCGCCGAAGCCTTCCAGTGGACGCCGGCGATCTCGACGGGGCCGTCCACCTCCAGGTCCTCGATCACGACCTGGTCTTCCTTGACCAGGACGCCGCCGACGCTGATCCCGGGGACCGTGACCTTGTCGATGCCGGTTCGGGTGGTCTCCCCGGGCTTGCCCTCAACCTCGCTCAGCAGGTCGACATCGCTCAGCATCAGGTCCTGGGTGCGGCCCAGCTTCAGGGTGGTCCCGTCCTTGGCCGTGAGCATGGCCGAGAGCTCGCGGGCCTTGGCGCCCGGCTCCTTGGCGTCCTTGCCGTAGATGGTGAAGGATGCCGTGCCCTTCTTTAGGTCTCTTGTGGCTTCGGCGCCGATGGTCGCCTTCAGGTCGGTGACCTTGACGCTCTGCGTCACCTCGACCTTGCCGGTGCGATTCAGGACGTCGAAGCCGGTGATCCGCAGGCCCCGGATCACGGCCTCCTTGAGTTCGATGGTCTTCTCGGGCTTGGCCGTGTCCTTGCTGCCGGCCTTCGGCTCGATGCGCGGGGACGTGACCTTCACGGCGCGGGCGGCGATCTCGCTGACCGTCAGCTTCTGGACCAGCAGCTTGCCCAATTCCTTCTCAACGACCGGCTTGCCGTCGTCATCGAGCTTCGGGGTCTCGCCCTTCTTTGGCGGCCTCGGCCGCAGGCTCGCATCCGCGTCCAGCATGATGCCGGCGAGGGTCACCTTGTCCGCCACGTCGATGGTGTAGTCGCCGGCGATCCAGTGGATGCCGCTGAGCGTGACGTCCGGGATCGACAGGTTGCGGACCTCGAAGTCGTTCTCCGTCTTCTGAGTGATCTCGCCGCTGATGTTCTTCACCGAGACATTCAGGCGCCCGCCGGTCTTCAAATCCGTGACCTGGGCATTGGCCACCAGGCCCGTCAGCGACAGCGTCCGTCCGCCGGCGTCTGCGAACTGGACCTTGATGGCGCTGGCTTCGGGCGCCGGGGTCTTGGAATCCACCTGACCGACGATCTTCTTGCCGCCGACCACCGCCTCCAGCGCCAGCGCCTGGACCTGCCGCACGGCTATCTCGCCGCCCTTCTGGACAACGGCATCGCCTTCCTCGGGCAGCGTCACGTCCAGGCCGGTGACGCTGATGCCCACGAGGGCGCCCGATTTCACGGTGACCACGGCGCTCGGGCTCTCGTAGCGCAACTGGTCCGCGACGATACGCTGTATCCCGGCTCTAGTGATCGAGATCCGGGTGGCGCCGCCGTCCTTCGCGTAGACCGCGTCGATCGAAAGCCCTTCCAGCCGGCTTTCGCTGACCGACTGGAGGCTGGTTTCGCCGGATCGCCAGGAGAGGCCCTTCACGGCCACCGAGGCCACGGTGAAGCCGTTCAGAGCGTAGCCGTTCTTGGTGCGCTTCACCTCGCCGGCGACCGGGCCGATCGTGATGCGCTCGGCCACCGTTTGGTCGCCCTTGTCGCCACGGCGGCGGATGCCTTCCGCCTCGACCTTCTGGAACCACGGCTGGCCCTCGGTGCCGCCCTTGACGGTCAGCTCCGTGGCCTTCTTGTCGAAGGAATAGCCTTCGGCCAGCACGTCGCCGAGGCCGGAGATGGCGAGGTCCAGTTGATCGACGGTCAGCTTCTCGACGACGAGGCGGTCCTGCCAGTTCCTCAGTGCCTGCTCGGCCTTCGCCAATGCCTTGGCCGCAGCCGCGCGCTGGGCCGTCGTCTTCGCAGTGGCCGCATCCGATTCGGCCTTGGCCTTGGCTGTGGTGACGAAGTCGTAGTCACGCAGCATACGATCGATGGCCTGAAGCCGCTTGAGTTCCTCCTTCGTGCGGTCGCTCTCAGGACGGATGGCCTCGATGCGCGCCTTCTCGGCCTTGATGAGCGCCATCTGGGTGGGAGCGTTCAGCCCCTTCGCGCGGATCTTGCCTGAGCGCAGCAGGGCGCTGGCGCCGCCGGTTTCGGCCTTGCCCCGGTTGAAGGTGACGTCCAGGGCCTTGAGGTCGCCCTCGGACTCGAATGTCAGCTCTTCGATCGAGGCATCCAGGCCGGCGTGCCGGATGTCCTTCAGCGTCAGTTGTTCGGCCTTCAGGCTCCCCGACTGCAGGGCCTTGCGCCACTCCTTGTAGTTGGCGAGGCCGCCCTGGAGGGCGGCGCCGACGGCCACGTTGCGCGCTTCAACGCCGCCGATGGAAAAGGTCTCCGCCCCGTCAGGACCGAAGGTGCGGATCGCGCTGGTCTTGAAGGTCTCGGCGATCAGCTCGGGATTGCCGTCCGCGCCGATGTTAAGCGAGACGCCCTCCAGTTCCAGCGACTCGACGATCAGCGCGCGTCGCTCCTCGAAGGCCGTCAGGGCGGCGCGCAGCTGGCGGAAGGCGCGGGCCTCGTCCTCGCCCAGGAACTGCACGCCCTTCGCCGCGAGCTCCCAGTAGCGGCGAGCCTGGGCGGCGCGGTCGCGCAGCGCCGCTTCCACCGGGGCCCAATGCGGGTCGAAGCGGTCCTTGGCGTGGGCCTTGATGTACTCGTCGTACTCCTCCTGCGCCTTGCTCGCACTAGGGATTCCACCCGCCAGGCGCAACGGCTTCTTGGCCTCGATCCGGCCGATGTCGATCGAGAACTGCTCCTCGGCCGAGCGCAGGTTGCGGATGGCCGGCGCCGCCTGCGTTCCGCGGATCATGTTGCGGATCGAGGTCGGGTCGGCGAAGAGCGGCACGATGGCCGTGACCGAATGGCCCTGCCCGTGGATGTCCTCGAAGGCCAGCGGCTCCTCGCTGATTCCGGGCACGCCGCTGATGCGGATTGCACGGATGTCAACGACCGCGCCGTGCGGGCCGCCGCGGCCGAGCTCGGCCTGGGTCTTGGCGATCTGCCTCTCAATTCGCTCGGCCTGGCGGTTGTGCTGCTCGGCGTGGTCGGGGTCGCTGCGTGCCGCGTCGCGCTCGGCCGCGGCGCGCGGCTTCAGTCGCCCGAGCGACCGGATCAGCGCCTCGTCATAGGCTGACGCGTCGCCGCACGACTGGATGGCGAAGCCCTCGATCTCCACCGAGTCCACGAAGAGGCCGCCGCTGGTCGCCACGCTGCGAAGGGCCAGGAGGTCGAAGGCGAGGGCGGTGTTGGTCGCCTTCTCCGGCGCCATCAGCACGTCGAGGATCTTCCAGATCCAGACCGCCTCGGGCGAATCCTCGATCGCCTGGTTGCGCACGCGCAGTTCCGCGCCGGTCATCCGCAGGGACTTGAAGCCGAAGAGCGAGGCCGCGCCCGCGAAGGTGACGTCTTCGATCACCAACTCGTCGAACCGCAGGTCCAGCGACAGGAGACGCTTCATGGACAGGCGGGTCATGCCGGGCACAAACCGCACGTCCAGGTGCAGGCCGGAGCAGGTGATCGGCCCGGCGTGGATGGCGCTTTCGCCCACGCTGGCCAGCCGCTCGATGACCAGCTTCGGAGCGTCGGCCACGATGAAGCTCGGGCCGTACTCCACGTGCATCACGTTGTCGGCGAGCTTGCCGGCCTCCGGCCGCTCGCCGGTGCCTTCGCGGAACCGGATGCCGCTCACCTCCGTGGCGTCGCTGAGGTTCACGTCGACACCGAGCGCGCCGGTCTTCAGGTCGAGGCTGAAGTTGCGCAGGCCGAACAGCAGCTTGCCCCAGGTGAAGCCGCCCTGGTTCTCGCTCGGCAGCACCGGCGGCTGATAGGTTTCCCGCCGGCCCTTCCAGTAGAGGCGATGGGCTTCCACCAGGGGCTGCAGCCGGGCCTTGATCCACGCGGCTTGGCGGCGCGATTGCTCGAAGGCGAACAGACGCTCGTCGGCCGCCTCGGCCAGGCGGATCAGCGCCTCCAGCTTGGCGAGCGGATCGTAGCCTGCCGCGGCGTCCTTGCTGGCTTCAGGGCCTTCGGCCTTCGGCGGGGCGGCGGCCGGGGCCTGCGCGGCGTCCTCCCACAGCTTGTCGTCCATCAGCGCCATCAGCAGACCCTGGCGGTCGGTCTCCTCTCGACCCTTCTCGACACGGTCGCCGCCATAGAAGTTGAAGGCTGGATCCTCGCGCACGCTGGCGGGCAAGGCCTCGAGGACCGGCCCCCATTTCTCGCCCCCGCGAGCCTTGAGGAACGCCGCGCGCCCGCGTACCGGCAATGCCTTCACCAGCAGATAGGCGGTGTAGGCCTCGTCGACGGCGACGTCGTCCCAGACCTTCCACCACGGCGACGTGGCCAGGTCCTCCGCAAGCTTGGCGTTGAGGTAGGCCGGCCGCACCGCTGCCAGGTGGACGAAGGCGTCGCGCAGCGCCTTGTTGCCGTACAGCGCCCGCGCCGGAATGCGCTCCAGCAGCCGGTTGATGCGCGGCACGCCGATCCGGATCGCCAGAAATTCCGCGGCGAGCCGGCGGTCGAGGACGCGGAAGACCTCGGCGGCGATGTCGGCCAGGATCTGCTGGGCGTCGGCACCCGTCAGGTCCGCGGCGTCGATGCGCTCGGCCACGCGCGCGGCGAAGGCCTCGCCGTTCGGATCGGCCTTGCGGGCGTCCTCCCGGAGCCTGGCGGCATCTTCCCGAAGCGCCGTCAGCCGCTGCTCACCGGCCAGGCCCTCGGTGATCTCCTTGTCGCCGTCGCTGGCGGCCTTGCCGCTGGTCACGTAGGCGCGGGCCTCGTCGATGCGGGCCGCCTTGGAGGCGTCCGCGTCGGTGGCGGCCTTGACCAGCCTGGGATGGCGCCGAACCACCCCGTCGAGCGCGATCGCTTCCTCTGGACCGAGGTCCTGAAGCCTCATCCGGGCCAGGACGTCGAAGCTCGCCTCCGCGAACTCGGCCTCGTCGGGAACTGCCCAGGCGGCGGCGAGGATCTCGGCGCGGTGGGCGGCGTAGTGCGACCCATCCAGGTTGGAGAAGAACCGCTTGCGGTATTTCGGCTCCAGCCCGCCCATGATGCCGCGCGCGACGGGGACGATGTAGCTCGCCAGGATCTGCAGGATGTCGGAGATGTCGCCGTCGGTGATCGCCCAATCCAGGAACCCGTACGACAGCAGGTCCGTGATCGCGGCGATCTCCTCGGGATGGTTCTTGGCCGCGGCGGCCGCGACCGCCTCGTAGTCGACATCCGCCGCGATCATCCGCGGCGAGAGCGCCCGGCGGACGGGATCGGCCACACGGGTCGCGACGTAGCGGCGGGCGAGGGTTTCGGCCTCGACCTCGGCGCGCGCGTGGTCCCGCCGCGAAGGCCGCGCGGGCGTCGTCCGCCGCATCTGGGCGACGTGGGCGGCTTCGTGTGCGATCAGGCGCCGGCCCTCGGGCGTGCAGGGCGCGAGCCGCGCCTGCGGTATGTGGATGATGCCGTCATGGGCCACGCCGGCGGCGCGTCGCACACTGGCGAGCCGCTCGGCCTCGGGGCCGACGCGAACCTCCAGGGATCCCGGGCGCATCCCCATCTGGCCGGCCAGATGGGTCAGCAGCGCCTTCAGCGCCTCGCCGTCGGGATCGCCGCCGCCGACCGCCGCCGGCACCTCGGCAAAGTGGCGGTCGCCGCGCGCCGCCGGGCGAGGGCGGTGCGTCGGGAGAGCCGGCTCAGGCGCCTGGACCGTGGGATCGGGCGCTGCCTCGCGAGCCTGCAGGGCGGCGCCGCTCTTCATGTGCCGTCGCCCAGGCCCGCATAGACGGCGCCGGCCAGCGCACGGCCATAGGCCTCCGGATCCGTGGATGGACGCGAGACGGTCCCACCGATGCTGCCCGGGATGGCGAAGCCTCGGGCGACGCCCGGCGGGAGGCCGCGCTCGGCGATCATGCGCGACAGCTCTGTCGAAAGCGCGGCCTCCAGCCGCTCGCGATCCGCAGGGCCGAGGCTTGGCCCGTCCAGGATCAGCCGTTCGATATGGACCCGGACCTCCATGCTCAGACCCTGAACTCGGCTTCGTTCAGCGGCCGGTCCATCTTGCGGAACTCGGCCCGCGCGGCCCGCATGATGAGCGGCATGGTCACCGCGCCGCCCTCGCTGGCCGCGAAGAAGGCCGCCTGCAGGGCCACGTTGTGGATGCCCGCGCCGGTGAGGCTTAGCCGCGCCAGCCGTTCCGGGTCCAGGCCGGTCACCGGGGTGGCTTCGGGGAACACCTTCTCCCACAGCGCCCGCCGCTCGTCTGGGCTCGGGAAACTGAACGGGACGATGAAGCGCAGGCGGCGCACGAAGGCGGGATCGAGCGCGCTCTGGATGTTCGTCGCGAGGATCGCGACGCCGGTGTAGGTCTCCATCCGTTGGAGCAGGTAGTTGACCTCGATGTTGGCGTAGCGGTCGTGGCTGTCGCGCACCTCGCTGCGCTTGCCGAACAGAGCGTCCGCCTCGTCGAAGAACAGGATTGCCCCGCCGCCCTCCATCAGGTCGAAGACCCGCTGCAGGTTCTTCTCGGTCTCGCCGATGTACTTGCTGACCACCTGGGACAGGTCGATGCGGTAGAGCGCCAAGCCCAGCTGGTTGGCGATCACCTCCGCAGCCATGGTCTTGCCGGTGCCGCTGTCGCCGGCGAACAGGGCGGTGACGCCCAGGCCCCGGTTCATCCGCTCGGCGAATCCCCAATGGCTGTAGACGTGCCCGCGGGATCCGACCTGCGCGGTCATCGCCCGCAGCAGATGCTCGGTCTCCCGGCTGACGACCAGGTCCTTCCAGGTGGAGCGCGGCTCGATGCGGTCCGCGAGGGAACCCAGGCGCGGGCGAACCCGCTCACGGCAGCGCGCCCAGAGGCGGTCGGCGAGCGGCTCCGGCCCTTCGGCCGGCGTCGTCGCCGCGAGCTGGGCGATCTCCGAAAGGTTCAGGCTGAACTGGCCCGCGAGGCGCGCCGAAGCGGCTTCCCGCTCGTCGTCGGGCAGGGCGGCCAGCGCCTCGCGCCACGCGGCCTCCTGCTCGTCGGCCGTGGGCCGCGCGCAAGGGACCAGCATCGCCTCGACCCCCCCTGGCTCCCACGGCTCGCGGGAGGCCAGGAATACGAAGCCGTCCGATCGCGCCGCCTGGCTCAGGAACCGCGAGATCGCCCCATCGCGCTCTGCCGAATAGCCCGGACCCTCCACGTCGACGTAGAGCGCGGTGGGGAGCAAGGCCGCCTCGCGCTGCCACAGGCGCGCCAGGCGGTCGAGGTCGGCGCTGCCGGTCGGCAGGCTCTCGCCGCCGATGACCAGCAGCTTGCGCCCCAGGGCGGCGGCCGCGGCATGGGCGACCAGCTTCTTCGCCTCCCGGTCCGGCCCGATCAGCACCGCCACCGGCGCGGGCGCGGCGAGGTCGGCGGCGGCCCAGCGCTCCGCGATCCGGTCCGCCTGGGCTTGCTGCGAGGGCGGCAGCTCTGCTGTGGTCACGAACGGGGTGCCCAGCAGCGCCAGGCGCGGGTCCAGCAGGTTCAGGCCCTTGACGTAGTGGACGATCCGCTCGTCGGCTCGCAGCGGCGCGGACGACAGTGGCTGTCCCGGGCCCGCAGCCGGCTCCACCACCTGCCAGTAGCGCAGCGGCCGCTGCGGCGTCATGGCGTCCCAGCTCGGGTCCTCGAACAGCGCCATGGCGAGGCCGAATGTCGGATAAGGGGCGGCCGGGTCGCCCAGCGCCCGGGCGCAGAGGGCCGGCACGCGCGTGTCCAGCTCCATCGCGACGCACAGCAGCACCAGGTCCCGCTCGAACGTCGTCAGCCGCAGCTGGTCGGCGAGCAGTTGCAGGGTCGGGGGCGGGTCCATTGCGGCGGCGCGCTCGCGGGCAGCCGAGACCGTGTCCAGGCGGACGCTTTCCTTGGCGGCTGCCGACCTGCGCAGCGCCAGCCTGGCCGGCCAGCGCGTGGGCCGGGCGGGCTGCGCCGGGTCATTGCTCTCGGCCAGGAGCTGCAGGCGCGCGCGCAGCCACACGAGCGAGGCGGCGAGGTAGCGCCCGTTCTGTTCCTGCCACGCCGCCAGGTCCGTCATGTGAGACTCAAGCTCTGTGTGGGATCGAACTGCGGCGCACCGGTCGCCGCGTCCTGGACGAGCAGGCTCTCCGCTCCGTCCACGCGCAGGCGCACGCGGTAGTTGCCGGCCGCGATCCGTTCCGCCTTGAAGGTGAGCGCGTCGGTCTTGGCCGGGTGCGCCTCGGCGGGGATCTCCTTGGAGCCTAGCACCAGGGTCACGCGCTGCTCGGGCAGGACCTCCGGCGAGACGGTCAGCTCGATGGTGGCGGCTCCGAGGCCGGTATCCGGATCGATCGCCGTGCGCGCGATCGGCGCACCGAGCCCGCCGGCGATCACGGGCGCCACCGACAGCGGCGCCACGTTGCTGAAGCGGGTGTTGCTGCCCGGCGCGGTCGGCGTCACCCCCAGGGAAAGTCCGTAGACGCCTGCGGGAAGGTCGGCCGGCGTGTTCGGGACGGCGAAACTCGCGCGTGCATCGCCACGGTCCGCGGCGGGCACGGGGATGTCGACGCTGACCTCGCGCAGCGTCGAGCGCAGCCGCGCGAAGACCGTGACCTCCGCGGGCTTGCCCGCGGCCAGGGCGAAGTGGCGGCCCTCCACGACGACCGTGTCCCCCAGAAGCGCCTGCACCTGGCCGGATGGCAGGACGAGCGACTGGATGGTCGGGAAGGGCGGCGTGGTCCCGGCACTGGCCGTCGGGCCCCGGCCGTCGTCGCCCTGGCGCAGCACGGGAAGAGCGGCCCTGGCTGGCCGTCCCGCGTCGATCAGCACCACCGAGAGGTGGTAGACGGCCGTCGGGCGGTACTTCGCCTGCATCGCGGCCCACAGGCGCGACATCTCCTCCGTGTCGAGATGGGCCGGGCTGATCTTGATGGTTTCCACCTGCTCGGCGAGGTCGGCGCTGGCGATCATCGCCAGCCCGGGCGGCAGCGTCACGTCCGCGGGCAGAGCGGGCTTCAGCGTCGCGCGGATCATGTTGCGCGTCAGCACGGGCCGCTCGTGCAGCAGCTGCATCGCGTAGCCCAGCAGCGCCTCGGCGTGGAACTCTGCCTTGCCGTACGCCGTGACGAGATAGTGCAGGTCGAGCGCCAGGGGCGGGTTGGTGAGCCGTTCGCTGGACGAGGAGCGCGAGGGCAGGCCCACGTTGCGCCAGCCGATATTCGGGGTGACCTGGTACAGGAAGAGGTTGATCTGGCTCTTCTCCTCCGCCGCCGTGACCGGGATCCGGTCGGGCGGGAGCGCCGTCACCGCGACGTTCCCCACTGCGGACAGGTCGTGGTTGGCCAGCCCGTCATTCAGCAGGTCCTTCAGCACGGCCGTGACGGCGGCGATGGCGAAGGGCCCGGCCACGTCAGCCCTGCTCCCGGCGACGCAGGTAGTCGTCGAGGCCCAGGCGCGGCTCCCGCGGGCGCGGCGGCGCGGCCCGAGGCGAGGCCGGCGGGCCGCCGCGCACCTCCACCCGGCCGATCGTCACCTGCACGATCGCGGGCGCCGGCGGTTGCGTGGGGGCCGCTGGCGTCAGCGTGGGGGGATCGCGCCGGCCCCGCGGCGCCGGCGGTGCCGTGTAGGGCGCGGGTCGCGGACGGGCGGGCTCGGCGCCCGGCGTGGAGCCTGCACGAGGGGCCGCAACGGAGACCGGCGGGGCTCCGCCGGCTGCCTCGCGGGCGATGCGTTCGATCACGTGCTCGCGGGTCAGCACCTCCAGGCGCCGCTCGATCTCCAGCGGCACATGGTCCATTTCGACCCGCTCGAGGGTGCGCAGCTCCCGCAGAGCCGATGGCGGGACGGTGGAGGGGGGCTGCGGCGGCGGGTGGATGACGGACGGCGAGGGCTCGTGCGTCGGCAGGCGCTCCAGCCGCCCGAGCATGGCCACCGCCTGGGGCGCCGGCGCGGTCGTGCTGGACGCTGGCGCCCGCGGCGGGGATGTCGCGTCAGGCGCGCGGGGCTCCGTCGCCCGGATGACATCCTGCGGCCCTGGAGAGTGGGGCGGCGCCGGGCGCGGCCGCGGCACGGCGGCCGCCTCGGGTCCCGAGGCGAGAACTCCGGGGGCCTGCACCGGGGACGCCGGCTGGACCTCGGGTTCCAGCCAGCCCGGCGCGCCGAGGCCCGCCTCAGGCTCGAAGCGCGATGCCCGCCGCGGCGCGATCCCGGACTGGCCCTCCAGGGTGCGGGCGATGAGTTGGGCCAGGAACATCGGTCACCCCTCCGCCACGAGGCTGAGGTAGGCGGCGCGCCGCTGTGGCGACAGCGCCAGGATGTCCCCCTCGCGCCAGCCATAGGCCCGGGCGAGGGTGTGGATGTCGCGCAGCAGCCGCTGCGCCCGCTCGCCCACCTCCGTCCAGAGGAAGCCCGCGATGTCGAACACCTCGGCCCAGGCATGGCCGCACGCGGCGCAGCCGAGGGCGAAGCTCACCTCCGCCAGCGGGTCCAGCTCGGCCAGCCGGCTTTCCACCTCGTGCGCGTCGGCAGCCTCGTCCGCACACTGCGCCAGAAGCGCCGCGGGTCGTTCGTCGGGAGGGAGCTGGGCGATTTCCAGCAGGTCCGCCGTCGTGGGGGCGCGCAGGCACACGCGTCGCCCGGCGATCTCGAGCTCGGCCTCGCATGCGCGGGCCTCAGCACCGAACACGGCGCGGCCGTCGCAGGCGATGTCCATCTGCTCGCCGCATTGCGGGCAGGCGATGACGGCCTCCAGCCGGGGGCCGAACAGCCGCGCCCGCAGCGCAAAGAGCCGCCGGTCGCGCTCGCCGATCGGCAGCTCGGCCAAGGCCTCGAGGGACGTATGCGGTTCCGCCACCTGGAGCAGCTTGAGGGCCCGATGAAGGGGATGCTGCCGCGCCCCCTGCTCCCATGCATCGAGCAGTGAGGCTGCGGCGATGGGTGCTGCGCCCATGGATCAGGGCTCGGTGAACGAGGGCTCGCCCGGCTCGCCGACTTCGAAGTCCCGCTCCCAGCCCTCATTCTCCAGCTTGATGTGCTGGATGGCGACGGCGTTCGCGTTGGCGTCGAGATCCGGCAGCGCCTGGTACTCGGACACCCAGGCGCGGAACACCTTGTAGGCGATCGCGAGCTGGCCGGCCTCGTTGTAGACTTCCAGGATCAGGTCCTTGCGGAAGTCCTTGAGCGACACCTCGGCGCCTAGGCCCGAGCCGTAGTTCCAGACCTTGTTCGCCCACTGCTCGAACTCGACGTCGTGAGTGACGCCGCGTTCCAACGTGATGGCCTCGAACTCGGTGCGCCCCGGCGATTTGCGGCTGCTGGACGGGTCGCCCCCGTCGCGATGCTTGACCACCTCGGTCATCCGCTTGATCGACGAGACCTTGCTGACGCCGGCCACGTACTTGCCGTCCCATCTCACGCGGAACTTGAAGTTCTTGTACGGGTCGAAGCGCTGCGCGTTGACGCTGAACTGAACCATGACCTTGCCCTCCCGACCGTCTTAAGTCGCCAGCTGGCCAGCCATCTGCTGGAGCTTGATGACCACGAACTCGGCGGGCTTCAGCGGCGCAAAGCCGACCAGGATGTTGACCACGCCGCGGTTGATGTCGCTCTGGGTGGTGGTGTCCTTGTCGCACTTCACGAAATAGGCGTCCCTCGGAGTAGTCCCTTGGAACGCGCCCTGGCGGAACAGGTCGTTCATGAACGAGCCCACGTTCAGCCGGATCTGCGCCCACAGCGGCTCGTCATTGGGCTCGAAGACCACCCACTTGAGGCTGCGGTAGAGGCTCTCCTCGATGAAGAGAGCCGTGCGCCGGACGGGCACGTACTTCCACTCGGAGCCGATCTCGTCGTTGCCCCGCAGCGTGCGGGCGCCCCAGACGATGGTGCCGTAGACCGGGAAGGTGCGGATGCAGTTCACCGCCAGCGGGTTCAGCACCCCGTTCTCGGCGTCGTTCATCGGGATTGTCACGCCGACGACGCCCGAAAGGCTGGCGTCGGTGCCGGCGGGCGCCTTCCAGACGCCGCGCGTGGCGTCGGTGCGGGCGTAGACGCCGGCCACCGCGCCGCCGGGCGGGAACGAACGAATGCGGTATTGCTGCTCCGGATCCGGCGCCAGCAGCCAGGGATAGTAGAAGGCGGCGTTGATGCCGTCCGCCCCGGTGAGCGCGCCGTTCGGCGCCCCGGTCATGGCCGTGGAGGTCGGGGTCGAGCCTGCCTCGGAATCGACGATCAGCAGGGCGCGCTCGTCGCGGCAGAATTTCTGCAGCTTGGCCAGGTTGGCGCTGTTCGCGTAGCCCGGCACATTCAGCAGGTTGAACAGGTCCACCTTGGCCAGGGAGAAGATGCCGGTTGCGACGCCATCGCCCATCAGGGCAGCGTCGAACGCCGCATCGCCGGGCCCGATGACGGTCCCGTCCTCGCCGCCCGTCAGGTCCACGGTCCTGGCGGTGACCTTCTTCGTCACATCGGCCTTCGTCACGGAGACGAGCTGGGACTCGTCGCGCAGCACGTTCGTGGCAAAGCGGCTGTCGACGGGGTCCAGCGACAGGTTCATGTAGGATTCGAGAACCGCGCCGCTGGCTTTCTCGACAAGGTCGAGCCGGAAGCGACTGTCGTCGTCGTTGCGTGGCTTGGTCACCATCTGGTAGTCGTTTGCCCAGGCGCCGGGCCCGGTGGCTTCGACCTCCAGCCCGTCGGCCACGGCCGTCGCGACCTTGTCGCCCGGGGCGACGATGCGCACCACGTAGGCATCCGAGCCGCCGTTGCCGAAGAAGTGCGAGACCGCGTAGCCGAGATAGCTTCGCCCATCGAGGCCGCCGAAGATGCGGTCGTAATCCGTCCAGCTCAGGCAGCGAACCGGCCGCCCGGCCGGACCGCGCTTGGCCCAGCCCGCGAAGGCGGCGATGGAGGTGGAAGCCTGGCTGATCGTGCGAACCGAGCTCGGCACTTCTTCGATATACACGCCAGGGTACGACAGCTTCACAGACATCCGTGGCCCCCCTTTGTTGATCGCCCCTCTCTCCGGGCAGAGCTTACCTCACGCAACTATTCGCAGTGGCGTTCAGGCAGTACGGGTGCACTATGCGGAAACTTTGGCGTTACGCTGCCACCGCAGATCGCAGGCCGCAAGCTAAATTCACCTCATGTGTGAACTTCCTGACATCAGTATCGAGGAGCCTGGATCCAGTCCGGGCAGGTAAAACCATGGAGGGCAACTTCGCGCATGGCATGCCGCGAGCTTCGAAGTGGCAAGAGCCAGTCAGACCAATCCTCGGTAGCAGACGGGCCGCTGGGGGCTTTCATCACTTGAGTTGATCGAGCGCAGCGATGAGACATATGCCGCCCATGAGGAACGGGCGCTCACGCCTCGGAGCGGGCAGCGGGCCACCCTCAACCCGCGTCACGCCGGCTGGGGTGCACGCCGGCCCCGTCGGACAGCCAGGAGCAGCCCGCCGAGCAGGACCACATTGACGACTCCTGCCAGCGCGGCGGTGGCAAAGCCCGCCGTGTAGCCACCCGTTAGGTCGAACAGGACGCCGCCCTGGAACCCGCCCAGCCCATGGCCCAGCCAGGCGAAGGCGAGGATCACGCCCATGGACTCTGCGCGCCGCGACGCTGGCGTCAGCGCCCGTGCCGTCACGAGCAGCCCGGTCATCACCCCCGCGTAGCCGAAGCCATAGACCGGCGCGAAGGCGTAGAAGCCGGCAAGGTCTTCGATCTGCGTGAAGGCGAAGACCGCAACCGTCTGCCAGAGCGAGGCCGTCAGGTAGGCGGCGACCGGGCCGATGATGTCGGCGAGCTTACCGAAGGCGACGCGGCCCAGGATCGCCGCCATCAGCATGACAAACAGCACGATCGAGGCGTCCTGAGCCGAGATGCAGTGCGCCTGGATCAAAGGAACGAGATGCACGAGCGGCACCGACATGCAGGCGCAGCAAAGGATCACCGCAACGCTGAGCCATGCCACGACCAGATTGGGGGAGATCGGCGGCGGAGCCTCGGTCAGGGCAGCGGCGGGCTGCGCCAGCCGGGGCGGCTCCTTCAGCAGCAAGGCGAGCGGCACGAGGAGGGCGAGCGAGACCACGCCCTCAGCCAGGAATGCGCCGCGCCAGCCAAGCGCCTCGATCATGTAAGCGCCTGCGAGCGGCACGCCCCCCTGCCCAACGGCCTGACCCGCCGAAGCCAAGCCGATCGCGAGGCCGGCGCCAGCCGGAAACCAGCTGCCGACCACCGCGATGAGCGGGGCGAAGAGCCCGGCTCCGAAAATCCCGGCGAGAAAGAAGAGCAGGTAGAACTGCCACAGCTGGTTCGCGCCGGCCGCCAGCGTGACGCAGAGCCCCACCGCAAGGCCGCCGGCCAGGCAGACACTTCGGATCGGAGTCCGGTCCGCCAGCGCGCCCATGGCCACGCCGCCAAGCGCCAAGCCGACGAGGCCCGCCGTGTTGATGAGGGCGACCGATCCGCGCGACCAGCCGAACTCCCTTTCGAGTGGGACGAAGAAGACCGAAAGGCCATTCACCAGCTGACCCATGGCGAGGGCGAGCATCGTGGCCGCGACGGCAACGATCACCCATCCGTAATGCATCTGCCGCGACATCACCGGCGCCTCCTGCCTCTCAGGCCGCGCGCGCTGCGACGCGCGGCTGGGGCGTGCCAAGAGGACACTGCCGGGCCATCCTGCGCCGATGCAAGAAGCATTTCACGCACGGCACGGCGCAACACGCGCCACACCTGTTCCCTAGCGCTTCGCCTGAGCCGGCGCGCCCGCCGGCGATAGCGATCGAGGTCGATCGAGCCATCGGGGTTCCGGTGAACTTCAAAACCCTCGGCCATGGCCATGTCCCTTCCGTTCGGCTGCCTCGGCGTCGCGCCGGTGCCCATGTCCAGATCCTGACGGCGGGCATTCCCGCGCGCTTTGAGACGCGCCCGATTTTCCCTTGAGGCAGCCTTGATTTCCTCCCAGGCTCGGGGGCGGCGGGCGGCGCGCCCCCGCCACGAACGGACACGGAGCAGCTCATGCGCCTCCTCTTCGGCGACGGGTGCGTGCTCGACGCGGCGCGGCGGGAACTGCGCCGTGAAGGCAAGACAATCCCCATCGAGCCGCAGGTCTTCGACCTGCTGTTCCACTTGCTGAGCCACCGCGACCGAGTGGTCAGCCGCGACGAAATGCTGGAGGCGGTGTGGGGCGGGCGGATCGTTTCGGAGTCCACCATCGCCTCCCGCATCGGTGCCGCCCGACGCGCCATCGGGGACAGTGGCGAAGCCCAGCGGCTGATCCGCACCCTCGCGCGTCGGGGCGTGCGCTTCGTGGGCGAGGCATCGGAGGTGGCTGGGGAAGGGGCCCCCGACGCGTTCCCATCCCAGGGAGCTGACATCTCCCTCTCCGTCCGCGCTGCTCCCGCGCTCCGCCAGGACGTCACCTTCCTTTCGGCGGCAGATGGAGTGAGCTTGGCCATTGCCTCCGCGGGCGAGGGTCCGGCTGTGCTGGTGAAGACGGCCAACTGGCTCAACCACCTCGAGCACGACTGGCGTAGCCCGGTCTGGTTTCCGCTGCTGAACCGGCTTGCTTCGGGAAGGCGTCTGGTGCGCTATGACGGGCGCGGGCACGGGCTGTCCGACCGCGAGGTGGCCGACATCTCCCTTTCCGCCTTCGTGCGCGACCTGGAGACTGTCGTGGAGGGGCTCGGTCTGGAGCGTTTCGCCCTGTTCGGCATCTCCCAGGGTGGCGCCGTCGCCATCGCCTACGCCGCGGCGCACCCGGAGCGTGTTTCCAGGATCGTGCTGCACTGCGCATTCGCACAGGGGCGGGGCCGGCGAGGCACGGAGGCGGAGCGCGAGCTGGCGAGAGCCTTCCAGGCGCTCATTCGGCAGGGCTGGGGCGATGAGCACTCGGCCTTTGTGCGCGCCTTCGCCTCGGTCTATTTCCCTGCGGCCACTCCGGAGCAGATGCGGGCCTGGATCGAGCTGCAGCGGCTGACGACCTCGGCTGAGACGGCCGTGCGGATCCGCACGGCTTGTGACGAGATCGATGTGACGGAATTGCTGGGCCAGGTGAGGGCGCCGACGTTGGTGCTGCACAGCCGTCATGACAACCTCGCTCCGCTCGACCAGGGCCGGCGCATCGCCGCCGGGATCCCCGGTGCACGCTTCGTCGAGCTTGAAAGCGAGAACCATGTGATCCTGGAAGGCGAGCCGGCTTGGCCGCGCCTGCTCGAGGAGATCGAGAGATTTCTGGCGCCCATGCAATGTTGAGTCGTGAGGCGCGCCAAGACGACCGCCGGGGCGATCACGCGCCAGAGATGGCCGTCCTGGCCACTCGCGAGTTTAGCTTCAACCTCGCGCTCTGCCCGAAGATTCGGCTGGAGAACGCAGTTCAGCTGATGCAAGGGTTCCGTCTCAACGTTTCCGGAAAGGAGTGCTTCGCCCATGCCCATGTCACTCGAGGAGTTCGCAGAACGATGCCGCGCGGCGCTGCTGGCCGATCAGGGTCCGGCTGGCCGGGAGGCCGTGTGCCGACTTGTGCAGGAAGCCTTGAATGACCGGGAGTTCGTGGCGGCTCAGCTGCCGGATGGGGCACCCGAGCGAAAGATCCTTTACGAGGATCCTGAGCTTGGCTTTGCGATCGTCGGCCACGTCTATCAGGGTGCGAAGGCGAGCCAGCCGCATGATCACGGCACCACCTGGGCGATCTACGGGCAGGCGGCTGGCGAAACCTTGATGACAGACTGGATCGCCGTCGCGCGCCCGCAGGCAGGGCAGCCTGGCCAGGTCCGACGTGGCCGCGACTACGCGCTGCGCCCAGGGGACGCGCACCTCTACCACCCCGGCGATGTCCACTCCCCCCGGCGCGACGGACCCACGCGGCTGCTGCGGATCGAAGGGGTCAACACGGACCGCATCGAGCGCTTCCCGTACGAGGAGGTCGCGTAGCCTCTGCCGAAGGGCCTGCGGTTGGGATAGCACCGGATTTCGGTGGGCGGTGAAGACAAGATGCGGCGAATGGACGCGTGGCCAGCGCTGCATTGCCCAGCTTCGGAGTGCGAAGGATGGTGATCTGGGGCTTGGTCATTGGAATGCTCGCCGGAATGATGCTCGCCGGCGATCTGGTCGGAGCCGTGATTGGGGGCGGGTTTGGCGCTCTCGCCGGCCGGCTTCTCCTGCGCTCGGTTCGAAACGAGATACTGCGTGCTGTCGCGCCACTGCAGGCCGAGATCGAACGGCTAAGAGGCGCCGCACTTCCCGACTCGGTGGCGAACGCGACCGCGCCCGCCGCTGTCGTTCTCCCGGAGGTCGCGCCCTCAGAGGGGTCACCAGCCTCAGCGCCTGAGGCCCTTTCCCCGATCGAAGCGGCACACATCCCCTCAGAGCCAAGCTTCCTGGCAGTGAAGTTCGCCCAGGCCAGGACATGGTTGCTGGGCGGGAACACAATCGTCCGCGTGGGCCTGCTGCTGTTGTTCCTGGGTCTTGCCTTCCTGGCCAATTACGCCGCACAGGCCGGCCTGTTCCCGGTCGAGCTGCGGCTTGCATTGGTGGCTGGGGTTGGCATCGCGCTTCTGGTGTTCGGATTCCTCACCCGGGAGGCCAGGGCCGGATTTGCACTCGCGCTGCAAGGCGGTGGCGTCGCCGTCATCTACCTCACCTTGTTCGCCGCGACGAGATTGTTCGATCTGGTGCCGCTCGGCGTCGCCTTTGGACTGATGGTCGTGGTTTGCGCTCTCGGCTGTGCTCTTGCCTTGCTGCAGAATGCGCAGAGCCTCGCCTTCACGTCCTTTCTCGGTGGTTTCGCGGTCCCCCTGCTGCTCCCCGGCGATGGCGGCAGTGCGTTGGCGCTCTTTGGCTACTACACGCTGCTGAACCTGGCGGTGCTGTTCATCGCGGGACGGCGGTCCTGGCGATCGTTGAACCTACTGGGCTTCACGGCGACCTTCGGCACGGCGACCCTGTGGGGACTGTCCAGCTACGATCCGGCCGATTTCTGGCTTGCCCAAGGATTCCTGATCCTTTCCATCCTGATCTACATCGCCGCCGGCATCACTTATTCGCAGCGCACGCCCAGCAGGCTTGGAGGCGCCGTGGACACCACGCTGGTGTTTGGCCCGGCCATCGCAGGGTTCGGCCTCCAGGTGGGCCTCGTCAGTGACCAGCCTTTCGGCCCTGCCTTCTCCGCGTTGGGATTCGCCGGTCTGTATCTTGGGATCGTGGCTCTGCTCGGCCGCCGGCGGATGGCCGAGATGCGGGTGATGAGCGAAGCGATGCTCGCGATTGGTGTCGGCTTCGTGACTCTCGCCATCCCGCTGGCGCTGGGTGCCCATTGGACGTCCGCTGCCTGGGCCCTGGAAGGCGCCGGCGCCTTCTTTGTCGGCATGCGCCAATCGCGTCCAATGCCGCGATTCTTCGGGCTCGTTCTGCAAGCGGTGGCGGCGCTGCTGTTCCTGGGCAGCTTGGATACCAACATCGCCACGCTGCCATTTCTCAACGACACGTTTTCCGGTGCATTTTTGGTGGCGCTGTCACTCTTCGCAACTGCTTGGTGGCTACGCGCGCCGCTGGCGCACGGAGGGTCGCCGCTTGAGGCGCGCTACGGGGCGTTCGAGGCGCGGCTAGGCAAACCGGTTTTCCTGGCCGGCTTTGTCATCTGGTGGGTCGGCTTCGCCTTCGAGGCGTTCCGGGAACAGCCGGGGTTGCTGGCTGACTCACCATCCAATGCGATTTTCCATCCTGCGACGGCGGACCTCCTAGCCATGCTCGCCTTCGTCGCCAGCGCATGGGGGGCACAGACACTCGCTCGCCGCACGGCCTGGCCCGCCGCTGCCGAGCCCGCCCGTGTGACCTTTCTCGCCCTTTGGCTTGGCTTCCTGGCAATGCTTCTGGACCAGGGATGGGTGTTGGGGGGTGCTCACCCCGTGATATGGGCCACGGCTGTCGTTCTGCATTTGCACACGCTCGCCCGACAGGATCAGGCGACAACGAGCCACCGGGCAGCGCCGCTGCTGAGGGCAGCACACATCAGTGGTGTCTGGCTGCTGCTCGCGATGCTCTCAAATGTCCTGGCGTTTGGGATCGATCGAGCGCATCTCTGGGATACCGCCTGGGCAGCAGTCATCCTTCTCGTGGCAGCGACGATCGTGTTGCTGCTTTTGACACTTTGGGCTGGGCGGGCACTCACCTCGGAGCCCGGTAGGCGTTGGCCACTGGCCCAGCACGCAGCCGCCTATGCCTGGGCGGCCGCAGTGCCGGTCGCTGTCTTGCTGGCTGGGGGGACGCTAGTGACGGCGCTGTTCGCTTCGGGGAATGCCTATCCGCTGCCGTACGTTCCACTGCTCAATCCGGTGGATCTGTCGGTGATGCTGGCGATCGTGACGTTGGCGCTGTGGTGGCGGACGGTGCGCACGAGCAGTGTTTCCGGCATTGCCAGGGTGGGGCAATGGTTTCCCTCTAGCACGCTCGCAGTGCTGGGGTTTGCATTGCTCAACGGCGCTTGGCTGCGGATTTCGCATCAAGTGTTCGGTGTAGCCTGGAACGGCGACGCCCTGCTTGGCAGCTTCATGGTGCAGACTGGCACGGCGATCCTCTGGACCTTGGCGGCCCTGGCACTGATGCTGGTGGCCAGGCGTCGAGCAGACCGTGCACTCTGGCTTGCCGGTGCCGGGCTGCTGACGCTGACGGTCGCTAAGCTATTGCTCGTGGATCTCGCGAATGCCGGCGGCGGTGCCCGGGTGGTCGCGTTCATCGGCGTCGGCACGCTGATGCTGGTCATCGGGTACGTGGCGCCGTTGCCGCCGCGGCTGGCGCGAGAGGATCAACCCGCGTGAAGGGAATGAAGCCGGCGCTCGGCCTATTCGCGCTTCTGCTCCTCGTCGTTGCAGTGCCTGGACTGGCCGACACACCCGCCGACTTCGCGCTGCGCCTGCGGGTCCTGCCTGCGCCCGAGGCGTCCGTGCAACGCCTGGAGCTGCCGGCTGCTGTACTGGCTAGCTCGCTCAGCCCGAAGCTCGCTGATCTGAGATTGTTCGACGCCAACGGACGGTTGCTGCCGATGGAGTTGGTCGAGGCTGATGGAACCGCTCAGCAGAACGCGCTGCGGCCGATGCCGGTCTTGGGTACCGCCGATGCTCTGCGGACGGCAGGCGTTTCGCTGCGCGTCGGCGCAGACGGAAGCGTGCGGGTGCTTTCAGGCCAAAGAGATCTGGATGCTGCAGGGTCTATGCTCCTCGCCATCTTGCTTGACACGCGGCAGGTAAGTGGCACGACGACGTCGCTCCTGCTCGACGCCGAGGTACCGGCATCTCAGCCCGTCACCTTCACGGTCGAGGCGAGCAACGACCTGATGGCGTGGCGTCGGCTGGGCCAGACAGTCGCCTTTGAACCGGGGGCTTCGCCCGCGACAGTGCAGGTGCCGCTTCGAGCCTCGGAAGTGCGTGGCGAATGGCTCCGGGTCACTTGGAGCGCCACGCCGCGGCTGCTCGCTCCAGTGACCGTGCGCGGTGCGACGCTGACGACGCGCCGGCCGCCTGCGGACGCGCTCGTGGAAGCGAGTATCGCTGGCACCCCAAGTGAGGGCGCATGGCAATTCGGCCTGCCGATTGCGACCCCGGTCCGTTCGATGGGCCTCATGACCGCTCAAGCAGAGGTCATCGTACCCTATCGCCTTCTGGGTCGTGCCGCACCGGAGCAGGCATGGATGTTGCTCGGCACGTCAGTGGCCCGTCCGCAAGGTTCCGGTGAGGTGTCGCGCATCGCGCTGCACCGTACGGACCTCAAGGAGTTCCGGGTGGAATCCGAAGGAACTGGCGTGGGATTTGCCGCGGCGCCTCGTTTGCAGCTTGGCTTGGCACCGCACACGGTCGCCTTTGCTGCGGCGGGCCCGGCGCCCTACACGCTCGCAGTAGGACGAGCGCGTAGCAGCGCCGCATTTCTGCCGCCCGGCGCTCTGCACGCGGATCAAGGCCCGACATATGCCTCGCTTGATGTGCCGAGCGACTGGCGGCTCTCGGTTGCTTCAGATGACGGGCGCGCCGCATTACGACGCCGTATGTTGCTTTGGGTTGCTTTGGCCGCGGGTACGGCGACGCTGGGGGTCGTAGCCTGGCTGCTGTGGCGCAGATCGGCGGAAGCTTGATGTTCATGTGACCGCGAGCGATGAGCTGATCAAAGAGGCATGGCGGAAGAGGTCCATATCCTGTGTCAGAGCGCCTGGCGAAACAGGCTGGCGGATGTTGGCGTTTTCAGGCGAAACCGTTTGTTTCCGATGCGCTGTGGACGGCGGTTGAGCCGCTTTTGTCGCCTGAGGGCCTCGAGCCGAAGGCGGGAGGCAGGCGATAGGCGCTCAGCGTACACCTCGTCGCGATCGCCAAGGCGCGGCAGAGGGCGGCACCAGTCGTTCATCCGATAGTTCCACTCAGTGCTGACCGTAGAGCTGGACCTGACCCCGGAAACTGGTCCTGCGGAAGCGCAGGTTCTTCGGGCACGATGATCCTCTGAGGTGGAGGAACGCCACCTCGTCCAGCACGACCGATCCGCCTGCATCCACCCGCAGGGGCTGCGTCGCTGCTGCAGGAGGTGGTCGATGCCGACAAATGGCCACGATGTCTGGGACGAAGATCGGCCCGCCGTGGCGGGCGCATCGACCCGCGCGGGGAATGTGGAGAGGAACCGGACGTCAGGACAGCATGGACAAGCTGAGCTGCGCGATCTCGTCGCCATCGCGTCCACGGTAGTTCCGGCCGCAAGCGTCGCGCCGCATCCGCGCCTGGGAAGCCGCGAGGATTCCTGTGGTCTCGGCCACGGCGAGCCGCGTCGGGCATCCATCAGTCCAGATCGTCTCCCCACCAACCACCACACGCCGCACCGCCCGGTTGCGGCATGATAGATCAGCGAGCGGAGCGGATCGCGCGGCGGCGCCATCAACGGGTGGCGCAGATCTACCAGCACGACGTCCGCCATCACGCCCGTCCCGCCTTCTGCAGGCACGTGGCTTCGCCCCGACCGCCGCAGATTCGGTTCGACACGGACTTCCGCGCCGTCCTCGCCGAGGCGACTGAGCAGCACCGCCCGGTGCGCGTGACCAGCAAGGTTCGCACGGGGCGACCCGGAACGGTCACCGGACAAGCGTGAAATGGCCAGCACAATCTTGTTGCGCTCCGGCACCGACCGGCTGAATGCTCTATTCGACGGAATGGAATGCGGCCAGTTCGAACCGGAGCGGAGATCTGCCCGGCGCACTTGATCCTTCGGGCATTCCGCTCACGCCGCGTGAGGTCGCGGGTGCCCGTGCGCACACGAGGTCGCCTGCGCATTTGCACGGCGCCTGTGGTGGGGCGCAAAGCGATGGGAGGCTTCCGTGCAGGATTTCGACCAAGGCGATCTCGACGCGCTCGCCGCCGCGCTGCTGCGGCGCCTCGGGCTTCCTTCCGGATCCCTGCCGCCGGCAGGACCAACGAGACTGCCCGACCCGCGCCTGCCGGAGCTGCCGCCTCTCGACCGGCCAATGCCCGAGCTGAACCGGCCGGCCAGGCTGGCGATCCAGGGTCTCGAAGTGACGCAGGCCACGCAGCATTTCGGCTCCGGCTTCGGCGCCGACAACTCCATTCCCACCGTCGCGCTCAAGCCCATGGTGGTGCGGGCCTATCCTTACGCCATCCCAGGGATCCTCACCGGGGACACGCTTTCCGGCCTGCAGGTCACGGGGGAGCTGGTGCTGAGCCGATGGGGCAGGGAGGTGTACCGGACGGGCCCGACCCGCCCTGGTGGGGCGCGCCTCGGCCGGTTGACGGAACTCGACCGCACCCTGTGGGACAGGGAGCAAGATTTGTGGGTGGGCTCGCGGGACGGGCTGTCGGTGAAGCACATCCGCGGCAACCCGCCGCTGAACTTCCTCGTGCCGGCCTGGTATCTCCGCGCGGAGCAAACGGTTGTCACGGTGCGGCTGTGGATCGCTTCGGCGGCGGGCGTCTCCGCTGATGCCTCGCTTCGGCTGGACGTGCTGAACGTCGCCGCGCCCAAGGTCGCGCTGGTGCGCGTCAAGTGGGACAACAGCGTGGGCACGGTGGTCACGCCGGCCGACGACGACATGCTGGGCACCTTACGCCTGGCAGAGCGCATGCTGCCGTTCCCCTATTTCGAGGCCAACATCCTGACGCTGTCCTATACGCGCAGCGGCAATTTCGGGGCGACCGTCGCCGCAGGCGGGTGCAACGCGCTCTGGGTCGAAATCCTGAAGCGGTTGAAGGAGGCGCGCTTCTGGACGCAGCTGTTCCAGCTCGCGGACATCGTGATCGGCATCGTGCCGTCGGCGGCCTTTCCGACCGGTCAAGCCAGGGTCAAAACAGGCTGCGGCAGTGGGGAGGACGGGGTGGGTGCCTTCTTCGCGGGGCAGGAGATGACCACCGCGCACGAGATTGGCCACATCTACGGGCGTCCGCACGTCCATGTGCCGAACGACCCGAAGAACGACACGGAGTATCCAAAGTACCGGAAGGGCTTCAACCGCTCGATCGGCGAGGTCGGGATGGATGTGGGGCTGTCGCCACCGACACTCTACGACCCGGCAACGGCGATCGACGTCATGGCCTACACGACGCCAGCGGGCGAGCCGCAATGGATTTCACCCCACACCTATTCGAAGATCCTTGAGATGCGGTCGCTTTATTCCACCGTCCCGGCCGACCCGCGGCGTGTCCGGCCGTGGCTGATCGTTTCCTTCCAGCTTGAGCGCCTGGCCCGGGGTGGGCGCGCCGTCGTGTTGGAGAAGGCGATCCGGCTGGACGCACCAGGCAGCGTCACCGCGGCCGCGGGCCAGGAGGAGAGCCCGATCTCGATTGATCTCCTCGACGTGGATGACCGGATCCTGGCGACGCATCACGCCTTTCCCATGCGCACCGAGCCGGGCGGTTGCGGCTGCCACGGCGGACGCGGCGGCGTGCCTGAGGGGCGCGAGCCGTTCCTCAGCTTCGTTGAGGCGATCCCGCTGCCGGAACGTGAGGTGGCGCGCATCTCCTTCCACGCCGGCGACGCGCCGCTGCTCGTGGTGGTAGCCGGCGATCCGCCGTACATCGCGCTCGAAGGCCCTGAGCGGCATGAGGACGGGCTGCATCTGCGCCTTGAGGTGTCGGGCAGCGACGAACGCGTCTCCACCCTGATCTTATTCACCGGCGACGATGGGGAAACCTGGACTCCGGTCGCTGAGGATCCGCCGACCGATCTGCCGTTGGTGATCGACCCAGCGCAGCTGACCGGAGGCCAGCGCTGCCGCTTCCGCGCGGTGGCGACGGCCCGCCTCCGCTCGGCCACCGCCGAGACGGCGGAGTTCGAACTTCCCCGGCTCGGCCGTGGCCTTTTCGTGCGGGCCGAGGCCGACCCATGTGCGGGAGGGTGGGTGCGGATGAGCGCGTTCATCGATGCGCGTGGGTTGGGCGCGGTGACACCGCAGGATGTGCGATGGGAGTCGGACCGCGACGGCGAACTGGGTCAGGGCTTCGAGCAGGCGGCACGGCTGTCGGACGGGAGGCATGTCATCTCGGCCTCCATCCCCGACGGGCTGGGCGGCAGAATGACGGAGCGGGCCATGATCGTCGTGGGCGGCCGTCCGCCGCAAACCTTGCCGGGTTAGGCGATGGGGCAGCGGCCCAGGAGCCGAGTCGTCATGACGAATTTCGCGTGACCGGGCTCGGAGCAGGCCAAGCCGCTGGACTGTGGGACTGGCTGATGGCCCCGGTCCCGGTGCCTCCGACCCTTGCCGGCCGTGGCTTGGCCGCAAGCCGTTGGAAGACAAGCCGATGGAAGATACGTGAGGGAATGGCGCGGACCCCACCTTCAAGTGGCTGGGCCGCGCGCGGTCCCGGGGGCTTATCCGGCTCCTGGCCGAGGCCGCTTCCCGGAACCACACAGATCGCCTCAGCCCAGGCGCATAACTCTGGCTCCGCCTGCCTTAAGAGGCACGGAGCCGTCTGTTGTTCCGGTGCATGCGTGCGCTGGAAACGGGGACCCTGCCGAAAGGCCCGCTGCGCGACGGCTGCACGACGGAAGCGATCCGGGCAACCTCCGGCACCACTAGAGGGTCCCACCGCGGTGATGGAGATGGGGGGTGTCGCACATGCGCGTTGCGCAGCCGGGCCGCCACTGCGAAGTGGTACATCCAGGTGGTCACATGGCGCGGACGACCCCGTCTTCGGCGCTGGCACCTTCGTGAGGCCAGGGATTCCGCGGGGGACGGCTGCGAATGGCTGGGGGACCTGGATTCGAACCAAGGCTGCCCGGGTCAGAGCCGGGAGTTCTACCGCTAAACTATCCCCCAGCAGGGACGGCGGTGCCGACGCGGCAGGCAGATAGCACCGGCCCCACCGCTTGCCAAGTCCGTGACGATCCTGCTTGCACGCGAGGCCAGGGACGGGGATCATGCAGGACTGCCATCTGGGAAGAGTTTGATGCGCGCGCCTACCCTCCTCGATGCCCGGGGCAGGGCCGAGGAAGGCTCTGCGGCACTCTTCGCCGCCCTCGACCTTGGCACCAACAATTGCCGCCTCCTCGTCGGGGCGCCGACACGCGGCGGGTTCCGCGTCGTGGACAGCTTCTCGCGCATCGTGCGGCTGGGGGAGGGGCTGGCGCGGACCGGCGCCCTGTCGGAGGCCGCCATGGACCGGACGGTGGAGGCGCTGTCGCTCTGCGCCGAGCGGCTCGTGCGGCGCCGCGTCCAGCGCGTCGCCGCCGTGGCGACGGAGGCCTGCCGTCGCGCCGTGAACGGCGCGCCCTTCCTGCGCCGGGTGGAGGAGGAAACGGGGCTGCGGCCGCGCATCATCTCCCCGCGCGAGGAGGCGGAGTTGGCGATGGAGTCCTGCGCGCCGCTGCTGGCGCCGGATGACCGCCGCGCCATCCTGTTCGACATCGGCGGCGGCTCGACGGAGATCGCCTGGATCCGCGCGGGCGCGCAGCCCGAACTGATCGGCTATGCCTCGATTCCCCTCGGCGTCGTGACGCTGGCCGAGCGCGCGGGGGAGGATTGCTTTTCCGCCAACGGCTTCGCCGAGGTGGCGGAGGAGGTGGAGGCGCGGCTCGCAGAGTTCGAGCGCCTCCATTGCATCCGGCACGAGATCGCGCGCGGCGGGGTCCGCCTCATCGGGACCTCGGGCACGGTGACGACGCTGGCGGGCGTCGTGCTCGACCTGCCGCGCTACCGCCGGCAGCTGGTGGACGGGTTGAGCCTGCCGGCGGAACGGGCGGACGAGGCGCTGGCGCGGCTCTTCGCCATGGGGCGGGCCGGGCTGTCCGCGCATCCCTGCGTGGGGCCGGAGCGGGCGGATTTCGTCCTGCCGGGCTGCGCCGTCTATGCGGCGATCCGCCGGCTCTGGCCGGTGCCGGAACTCACCGTGGCCGACCGGGGGCTGCGGGAGGGGATGCTGATGCGCCTGATCCGCGGTGCGGCACGCCGCTGAGGCCGGTGCTTCTGCCGGGGTGCGCGGCGCGTTAGGGAAGGGCATGGCCCCGCCCCCGCGCAACCTCCACACCAAGCTCAAGACCGCCAAGGGTCGCTCCACCGCCTCGCAGCGCTGGCTCGCCCGGCAATTGAACGACCCCTACGTCAAGGCGGCCAAGGCCGCAGGGTGGCGGTCGCGCGCCGCGTTCAAGCTGCTCGACCTCGACGCAAAGTTCCACCTGCTGCGGCCGGGGATGCGCGTCGTGGACCTCGGCGCCGCGCCGGGAGGGTGGACGCAGGTGGCGCTGAAGGCGGTCGGCGAGGCGGGGCACGTGGTCGCGCTCGACCTGCTGCCCATGGACCCGGTGCCGGGCGCCGTCGTCCTCCAGGGCGACTTCCAGGAGGAGGCGGCGGAGCGGGCGGTGATCGAGGCGCTGGGCGGCAAGGCCGACCTGGTCCTGTCGGACATGGCGCCCAACACCACGGGGCACAACGCGACCGACCACCTGCGGATCATGGCGCTGGGCGAGCTGGCCCTGGACTTCGCGGAGCGGGTGCTGGCGCCCGGCGGCGGATTCGCGGCGAAGCTGTTCCAGGGCGGGGCGGAGCGCGCGATGCTGGACCGGCTGCGCCAGGGCTTCACCCGGGTCGCCCATGCCAAGCCGCCGTCGAGCCGCAAGGAATCGAGTGAACTTTATGTGGTGGCCACCGGCTTTCGCGGGGGCAATCTGGACGCGGCCGGGCGGCGGGAGTAGGAGGGGCCGCCAAGGCCCGCGACCCCGCCCGAAAGGTCCCATCCCGCCATGGCTCTCGATTCCGCCGAACCGCTCCGCATCGCCGAGGCCTATGCCTTCGACGACGTGCTGATGCTGCCCGCCTATTCCACGGTGCTGCCGACGCAGACCGACACGCGCACCCGGCTGACGCGGGAGATCGGGCTGCACATCCCGCTTATCTCCGCCGCCATGGACACGGTGACGGAGGCGCCGATGGCGATCGCGATGGCGCAGCGCGGCGGGATCGGCGTGATCCACAAGAACCTCACGCCGGAGGAGCAGGCGGACCAGGTCCGCCAGGTGAAGCGCTTCGAGAGCGGCATGGTGGTGAACCCGGTCATGGTCCATCCGGACCAGACGCTGGCCGACGTCATGGCGCTGAAGGCGCAGCACAAGATCAGCGGTTTCCCGGTGGTCGAACCGAAGACCAACCGGCTGGTGGGCATCATCACCAACCGCGACGTGCGCTTCGCCACCGACCCGAACCAGCGCGTCTACGAGCTGATGACGCGCGAGAACCTGGTGACGGCGCGCGAGGGGGTGAGCGCGGAGGAGGCGCGGTCGCTGCTGCACCGCCGCCGCATCGAGAAGCTGCTGGTGGTGGACGAGGCGGGGCGCTGCGTCGGCCTCATCACCGTGAAGGACATGGACAAGAGCGAGGCGCATCCCGTCTCGGTGAAGGACGCGATGGGGCGGCTGCGCGTCGCCGCCGCGACCGGCGTAGGCGAGGACGGGCTGAAGCGCGCCGAGGCGCTGGTCGCCGCCGAGGTGGACGTGGTGGTGGTGGACACCGCCCATGGCCACAGCGAGGGCGTGATCCGCGCCATCGAGCGCATCAAGCGGCTGAGCAACACGGTGCAGGTCATCGCCGGCAACGTGGCGACGCCGGAGGCGGTGCTGGCGCTGATCGAGGGCGGTGCCGACGCGGTGAAGATCGGCATCGGCCCCGGCTCCATCTGCACCACGCGCATCGTCGCGGGGGTGGGCGTGCCGCAACTGACGGCGGTGATGGAGGGCGCGGCGGCGGCGCGGGAGTCGGGCGTGCCCTGCATCGCTGATGGCGGCATCCGCAACTCAGGCGACATCGCCAAGGCGCTGGCCGCGGGCGCCGACTGCGTAATGATGGGCAGCATGCTGGCCGGGACGGAGGAGGCTCCGGGCGAGGTGTTCCTCTACCAGGGACGCTCCTACAAGTCGTATCGCGGCATGGGCTCGCTGGGCGCCATGGCGCGCGGCTCGGCCGATCGCTACTTCCAGGCCGAGGTGCAGGACCAGATGAAGCTGGTGCCGGAGGGCGTGGAAGGCCGCGTCGGCTACAAGGGGCCGGTGGGCGCGGTGATCCACCAGATGGTGGGCGGGCTGCGCGCCGCCATGGGCTACACCGGCAGCGCCACCATCGCCGACCTGCAGAAGAACGCGCGCTTCCGCCGCATCACCAATGCCGGCCTGCGCGAAAGCCACGTCCATGACGTGGCGGTGACGCGCGAGGCGCCGAACTACCGCGCCGACTGACGCGGATCAGGCGGTGCCGCGCACCGCCCAGGCCCGCGCGGAGAGGGTGATGCTGCCGTCGGGCCCCGCCGGCAGCGCGGCGCGCAGGGCTTCGCGCAGGGCGGCCCGGCGCTCCTCGGGGAGGGCCATGCAGTAGCCGGGGGCCGGGGCGCCGCCTGCCAGGAAGGGCGTCCAGTAATCCTCGAAGTCGCGGAAGGGGGTGGGTACGGTGATGTCCGTCACCTCCACCGCGGTAAGCCCGGCATCACGGAACAGCGCGGCCAGCGGGCCGGGGCGGCAGAGGGGGAAGCGCAGCGCCTCGTCCCGGCCGCCGGCGCTGTCGGGGTCGAGCGCGGCGGCGGCGTCCCAGAAATGGCGCATCATCTGCATGCCCTCGGCATAGTCCCAGACATAGGCGGCGACGGTGCCGCCCGGGCGGGCGGCGCGGCGCAGCTCCGCGACGGCGCGGGGCTGGTCCGGGACGAAGTTCAGGACGAGGCCGCTCACCACCGCGTCGAAGGACGCGTCCTCCACCGGCAGGGACTGGGCGTCGCCGGAATGGAAGCGGGCGCGCGGGTCGGCCAACTCGCTTCGTGCGTGGGCGAGGAAGGCGTCGGACAGGTCCACCCCGGTGACGGAAGCCGGGTCGCAACGGGCGAGGATCGTGCGGGACAGCATGCCGGTGCCGCAGCCCACGTCCAGCCAGCGCCCGCCCGGCGGCACGGCGAGCCAGCGCAGGAACTTAGGCGCGACGCGTCGGCTCCAGCGGCCGACATAGGATTCGTAGGCGCTGGCGGCGGACCAGAGCGGGGCCTGGCCTTGCGTCGGGCTCACGGACATGGGCGGCGTCCTTGCGGCTGCGCGGGAAGTAGGGCGCGGCGCCAGGAGGTCCCGCAAGCGGAAATCCTTGACTTTGCTGTCATGTTCTTGATTTGTTCGGAAGGTTGTGTGCGGAGGCGGGCATGGCGGTGCGGCAGGCGAAGCGGGGGAAAGGGCACTGCTTTTCGCAGGGGCGGTGGCTGCGCTGGACCGGATGGAGGTGCGGGGGAGGGCAAGGCCCCGGCTGTCGCCGCCGCATCCGTGGCGGCCGCTGACCGAGGCGGAGCTCCGCTTCGTGTGGCCGGTGCTGGAGGCGCTGTGCGCGCACGAGGTGGGGCGGCCGTCGCGGCACGACCTGCTGTCGCGTTTCGAGGCGTGCCTGGAGGCCGCCTGCACGCGCCTGCCCTGGCGGCAGGTCGAGACGCGCTCCGCGCCCGGGATGAAGGGCGACACGCTGCACCCGAACTTCCGCCGCTGGACGGAGCGGCGGCTGTGGATGGCACTGCTGCTGAAGATCGGGCGGGAGAAGCCGGGCCTGCCGGCGCTGGAGTATTTCCTGTGCAGCGCCTTTCGCCGCGCTTGGCGGGGGCAGGGGATGCGCGGGGTGCTGGTGGCGCGGGCGACGGGGCTGATGTCGGCTCTGCGGGCGCCGTTTTCCCGCTTCCCCGATCCGGGTTTGTCCGCGCGCTGCCACGCCGGCTTTCTTTCGCCCGGTCTTGCTTCGCTGCTGGGATGGCCGCCGGAGGTGCAGGGGAGTTTCCTGCGCGCCAGCCGGGCCTTGTTCCGCCTGTTTTCCGGGACGCGGCGGATCCGGCGCTGCTGGGAGCCGGCATGAGCGCGGGCGCTTCGCCCGGCGGGGCATCGCTGGCAGGATGGGGCATGACGATTTCCATGCCTGTTCCCGTTTCTCCCGCCCGCGCGGGGCGCGGCGCATGACGCCCGAAGCCCGCCTCGCCGCCGCCATCGACCTGCTGCACGCCGTGATGGAGCAGCCGCGCCGCCCGGCCGACGCCATCGCGGCCGAGTTCTTTCGCGCCCGCCGCTACATCGGCGGCGGCGACCGGCGCGAGGTGAGCGACCTCGCCTGGGGGGTGCTGCGTCAGAGGCTGCGGCTGGAATGGTGGATCGGCCAGACGGGGGTGCGGGTGACGCCGCGCCTGCTGGTGCTGGCGCTGCTGATCCTGGGCCGCGGCATGAAGCCCGGCGAGGCGTCGAAGCTGTTCATGGGCGGGCGCTACGGCGCAGGGACGCTGGACGTGGGCGAGGAGGAGGTGGCGCGCTCCCTGGCCGGGAAGCCGCTGGTCGGCAAGGACATGCCCGACGGGCCGCGGCTGAACCTGCCCGAATGGGCGCTGCCGGGGATGCGCGCCCGATTCGGCGCGGCGCTGGAGGCCGAGGCGGCGGCGCTGGAGGCAGCGGCCCCGCTGGATCTGCGCGCCAACGCGCTGAAGGCGACGCGCGAGGCGGCGATGGCGGCGCTGGGGATGGAGGCGGTGCCGACGCCGCATTCGCCCTGGGGGCTGCGGCTGCGCGGACGCGCCTCGGTCGCCGCCACCCCGGCCTACAAGGATGGGCTGGTCGAGGTGCAGGACGAGGGGTCGCAACTCATCGCTGCGCTTGTGGGAGCGAAACCCGGGATGCGCGTCGCGGATTATTGCGCGGGTGCCGCGGGGAAAACTTTGGCGATGGCCGCGACGATGGCGAATCAGGGGCGGATCACCGCCTGCGACGTTTCCGCCCCTCGGCTGGAGGGTGCGGCGAAGCGCCTGCGGCGTGCCGGCGTGCATAACGCGGAGACGCATCTGCTGAGCCCGGGCGACCGTTGGGCCAAGCGCCGCGCCGGTCAGTTCGACCGGGTGCTGGTGGATGCCCCCTGCACCGGGACGGGCACGTGGCGGCGCAATCCTGATGCGCGCAGCCGCACCACCGGCGAGGACCTTGCCGAACTGGTCGGCAAGCAACGTGAAATTCTGTCCATCTCCGCGCAACTTGTTCGACCGGGCGGTAGGCTCGTCTACGCGACCTGCTCACTGCTGCCGGAGGAGGATGAGGCCCAGGTGGACGGTTTCCTGCAAGCGCACGGGGATTTCCACGCCGTTCCGCTCGCCCAGGCCTGGGCGGAGGCGGGAATGCCCGGCGCGCCGCCATGCGAGGGGCCGCACCTCGCCCTCAGCCCGGCGGCGCATGGGACGGACGGGTTCTTTTGCGCGGTGATGGAGCGCGCCTCATGACGGTCAGCATTCGCCGCGCCCGGCCGGGCGACGCCATGGCGATGGCACGGGTCCACCTTGCCTCCTGGCGCAACACCTATCCGACGCTGCTGCCGGCGTCCTATCTGGCCAATCTTTCCGTGTCCCGGGAAGCGGCGGGGTATGAGCAGGGCCTGGCCCTGGGGCGCGGCGGCCATGCCGGGTTCCTGGCCATCGCCGACGGAATGGAAACGCCGGGCGGCGGGGTGGTGGGCTTCGTGACCGGAGGCTTCGCGCGCCGGGCCGGGATCGCCGAGGGGGAGGTGGAGACGCTCTACCTGCTGGACGATTTCCAGGGCCGCGGCATCGGGCGGCGCCTGATGCGCGCCATGGCGTCGCATCTCGCGTCGCTGGGGGCGCAGAGCGCCTTCGCCTGGGTGCTGGAGGGCAACAATTCCCGCTATTTCTACGAACGCCTGGGTGCGCGGGCGGCGGCGCGGGAGGTGGTGCGCTTCGCCGGGCAGGACCTGCCGCAGCGCGCCTATGCGTGGGACCCGATCCACCTGCTGCTGACGGCGACCGCCGGCACCCGTGCGCCGCGGTGAGGCGGCCCGCCGCGCTTGACGGCGCGCGCCGCCTGTGGTGCCAGCCGCCATGACCCAGCGCCACGACCGACTCCTCATCCTCGATTTCGGCTCCCAGGTGACGCAGCTCATCGCCCGGCGGCTGCGCGAGGGTGGTACCTATTGCGAGATCTGGCCCTTCAATGCGGCGCCGGAGGAGAAGGTGCGGGAGTTCGCGCCGAAGGGGATCATCCTGTCCGGCGGACCGGCCTCCGTTACCGAGGGGGAGAGCCCGCGCGCGCCGGAACACGTCTTCTCGGCGGGGCTGCCGGTGCTGGGCATCTGCTACGGGCAGCAGACCATGGCGCAGCAGCTGGGCGGGCAGGTCGAGGGTCACGACCATCGCGAGTTCGGCCGCGCCTTTGTGGACGTCCTGGCCGATTCCGCGCTGACCCAGGGCATCTGGGCCAAGGGCGCGCGCGAGCAGGTGTGGATGTCGCATGGCGACCGCGTCACCCGCCTGCCCGAGGGATTCAGGGCGGTCGCCACCAGCGACGGCGCCCCCTTCGCCATCACGGCCGACGAGGAGCGTCGTTTCTACGGCGTGCAGTTCCACCCGGAGGTGGTGCACACCCCGCACGGCGCGCAGCTCCTCGACAATTTCGCGAAGGCGATCTGCGGCTGCGGCGGCGACTGGACCATGAAGGCCTACCGCGCCGAGATGGTGCAGCGCATCCGCGACCAGGTGGGCAAGGGCCGCGTGGTGTGCGGCCTGTCCGGCGGCGTCGACTCCTCCGTGGCGGCGGTGCTGATCCACGAGGCGATCGGCGACCAGCTGACCTGCATCTTCGTGGATCACGGGCTGATGCGGGCGAACGAGGCCGACCAGGTCGTGCAGACCTTTCGCGACCGCTTCAACATCCACCTTGTCCACCGTGATGCGTCCGACCTGTTCCTGGGCCAGCTTTCCGGCCTCACCGATCCCGAGGCGAAGCGCAAGACGATCGGGCGCCTGTTCATCGAGGTGTTCGAGGAGGAGCAGAACAAGATCGGCGGCGCCGACTTCCTGGCCCAGGGCACGCTCTACCCCGACGTGATCGAGAGCGTGAGCGCGACGGGCGGGCCTTCGGTCACCATCAAGTCGCACCACAACGTGGGCGGGCTACCCGAGGGAATGCGGATGCGCCTCGTCGAGCCGCTGCGCGAGCTGTTCAAGGACGAGGTGCGCGTGCTGGGCCGGGAGCTCGGCATCCCGGAGGAGATCGTGGGGCGGCACCCGTTCCCGGGGCCCGGCCTCGCCATCCGCATCCCGGGCGAGGTGACGCGCGAGAAGGCGGACCTCCTGCGCAAGGTGGACAGCGTCTTCCTGGAGGAGATCCGGACCGCGGGGCTGTACGACGCGATCTGGCAGGCCTTCGCCGTTCTGCTGCCGGTGCGCACCGTGGGCGTGATGGGAGATGGGCGCACCTATGATCAGGCCTGCGCGTTGCGCGCCGTGACCAGCACGGACGGGATGACGGCGGAGTTCTATCCCTTCGACATGGGCTTCCTGGGGCGCGTGGCGAACCGCATCGTCAACGAGGTGCGCGGCATCAACCGCGTCACCTACGACATCACCTCCAAGCCGCCCGGCACCATCGAGTGGGAGTGAGGGGTGCTCTCGCAGGATCTCGGAGGCGCTGGGGGGTTCCCTCCTGTGCAGGGGATGGCTCCTTGCAACCAGGCTCAGGGCGGTCACGCTGGAGCTTGTGCGCAACCGAGGGATGTATTTTCCGACTTGGCTCCCGCTGACCCGTGCGGAGAATTCCGGTAGTCACGCAGGGTTCCGGCCTCGAACCGTGGAAATGATGCGCTTGACCCAGGCTCAGGCCGCCGATCCGTTCCTGCATTTCCTCGCCGATGGCGGCGGGATGCGGGAAAGTGTGCGGCAGCACGACTGGGCGGCCACTCCGCTCGGCCCGATCGCGTCGTGGCCGCAAAGCCTGCGGACGGCGACCGGACTGCTGCTCTGCTCCCCCGTTCCCATGGTCATGCTGTGGGGGGAGGAGGGCGTCATGATCTACAACGATGCCTACTCCGGTTTCGCGGGTGGGCGCCATCCGGCGCTGCTTGGTTCCCGCATTCGCGAAGGCTGGCCCGAGGTCGCGGATTTCAACGACCGGGCCATGCGGGTCGGCCTGGCCGGTGGTACGCTTTCCTTCAAGGACCAGGAGTTCACCCTCTTCCGCCACGGCGTGGCCGAGCGCGTCTGGATGGATCTCGACTACTCGCCCGTTCCGGACGAGCGCGGCCGGCCGGGCGGCGTCATCGCCGTGGTGGTGGAGACCACGACGCGCCGGATGGCCGAGCGGCGCAGGGCTGCGCTCTCGGAACTGGGTGATCGCCTGCGCGAGACAGCGACGCCCGCCGCTGCAGCCCATGCCCTTTCCCAGGCAGCGCTGCGCCACCTGGGCGCCGAGGGCGTCGCCATGTTCGAGGCGCAGCAGGACGAGTTCCATCGTCTCAGCCATGCCGGGCGTCCCCCGGCCACCGAGGGCGAGGCCGCGCCGCAGCGCCTCGTCGCACCAGTGATGCGGGATGGGCACCTTGTCGCTCGCCTGCTTGCGGAGCGGCGCGGACCTCCGCCCTGGACGCCGGACGAGGTGGCGCTCGGCCTCGAACTTGCCGAACGCGGCTGGTCCTCCATCCAGCGTGCCCGGGCCGAGGCGGCGCTACGGGAAAGCGAGGACCATCACCGCGCGACGGTTGATCTGAACCCGCAGGTGAGCTGGACGGCCCTGCCCGAAGGTCAGCTCGACCAGGTCAGTCCGCGCTGGATGGAATGGACCGGGACGACGGGCCTCGGTTCGACATGGTCCGATGGGCTCCACCCCGATGACCGCGCCCGCACCTTCGAGGTCTGGGGCCACTCGGTCGCCACTGGCGAGCCGTACGACATCGAGCACCGCATGAAGATGCGCGACGGCTCGTATCGCTGGGCGCATTCCCGCGCCTACCCACGGCGCGACAGCAAGGACGCCATCGTGAAGTGGTATGGCGCAACGGAAGACATCCATGTGCGCCGCATGGCCGAGGCTGCGCTGCGGGAAAGCGAGGAGCGTTTCCGCTCGCTTGCCGACTCCGCACCGGCGTTGATCTGGATGACGGAGTCCGAGGGGCGGCTCATCTACGCCAACCGTCACCATGAGCGCGTCTTCGGGCTGGATCCGAGCGCCACTGCACCCGAAGCGTGGCGCAACTTCATCCACGAGGCCGACCTCACGTCGTTCGAAGCAGGCTTCGCCCGCGCCTTCGCGGCGCGCGAGGATTTCCTCGGCGAAGTTCGCGTCTGGGACCGCAAGCGGCGCGCTCGCTGGATGCTTGTCCAGGGTGTGCCGCGTGCGGATGGCGAGGGTCGCTTCCTTGGCTATGTCGGCGTGTCCATCGACGTGACCGAGGCTCGCCTGGCCCGCGATGAGCTGGAACGCCGCGTGGCCGAGCGCACGGCCGAGCTTGCCGCCACCAATCGCCAGCTTCTCGGCCAGATCGAGGAGCGCGAGCGCATCGAGGCGACCTTGCGGCAGATGCAGCGGCTGGAGGCGGTGGGGCAGCTCACCTCAGGCGTCGCGCATGATTTCAACAACTTGCTCACGGTCGTGCTCGGCAACCTCGATTTCGTGGAGCAGGCGGCTCAGCAAGCGGGTCTGGACGCGCGCTCTCTGCGGCGCCTTTCCCTCATGCGGGCGGCGGCGCAACGTGGTGCGACGCTGACCGCGCAGCTTCTCGCCTTCTCGCGCCGCCAGCGCCTCGCCGCGCGCCCCCTCGACCTGAATGAAACGGTGGCGGGGATGCGCGACCTGCTTGAAAGCTCGATGGGCGGAGCCGTGACGATCGAGGGGACGCTGCAGCCGGAGCTTTGGCCAGCGCTGGTGGATCCGACCCAGATTGAGCTCGTGATCCTCAACCTCGCCATCAACGGGCGCGACGCCATGGGAGCCGGCGGCTCGATCCGGGTCGAGACGGCGAACGTTTCGCTTGGTGCGCCGGAGCGGCCGGAGGAGCCGGCGCCGGGTGATTATGTCATGGTCGCCGTTTCGGACACCGGCAGTGGAATGACACCGGAAGTGCGAGCAAAAGCCTTCGAACCGTTCTTCACGACCAAGCCTGTCGGAAAGGGCTCGGGGTTGGGCTTGGCCCAGGTTTACGGCTTTGCGAAGCAATCAGGGGGCGGAGTGCGGATCGAGACCGCGCCTGGACGTGGCACCACGGTCCGCGTCTTCCTGCCCCGCGCCTCGGCGCCGGCTGCACCGGGTGACGGGGAGGGGACTGAGACGGATGGCGCGCCGCGGCGCCGGCGCGTCCTGCTGGTGGATGACGATGCGGCTGTGCGCGAGGTCACCGGGTCCATGCTTGGCCAACTCGGCTGCGAGGTGCTGGAGGCAGGGAGCGGCGGCGCAGCACTTGATCTACTGTCAAACGAGGAAGTGCCCTTCGACCTCGTGGTGCTGGACTACGCGATGCCGGGCATGACCGGCGCGGAACTCGCGCGGGAGATCGCGACACGGCGTCCCGGCCTGCCGGTCATCTTCGTGACGGGCTACGCAGATGAGGCGGCGCTGCGCGAACTTGGCGCGGGGAGGGTGCTCCAGAAGCCCTTCACCTCTGATGCCCTCGCTCGGATACTGGGCCGCGCCACGCCTCTTGCTTCCCCCATGGGGGAGGGCTGACGCCGGGGGCCTTGCGCTGCAACAATGCCCGGCCCCGGGCGTTGCCCGGGCATCGCCGGAGGAGAGCACCCGACATGCCAGATAGCGCGACCTTGCAGGCCCTCCGGGATGCGGTGGAGGCGGCGTTCGACGAGGAACTGCGGTTCCTGGCCGATATCGTGCGCTTCCAGTCCTTGCGCGGGCGGGAGGCGCCGCTACAGGACTTCCTCGCACGGTGGCTGGCCGGTCGCGGCTATGCGGTGGATCGCTTCTCACTGGCCGATGTGCCCCTGACGAGCCACCCGAAGGCTGCCCCCATGGTGGAGGTGGATCCGGCGCAGAGCATCCAGGTCGTTGCCACGCGCCGCTGCGGCGAGGCGAATGGCCGCTCGCTGATCCTTCAGGGCCATATCGACGTGGTGCCAGAGGGGCCCGCCGAAATGTGGAGCGTCCCGCCCTACTCGGCTGCAGTGCGCGACGGATGGCTTTACGGGCGTGGGGCGCACGACATGAAGTCCGGCGTGGCCGCCATGGTATTCGCCATGGAAGCGATCCGCGCGGCCGGATGGTGCCCGGCGGGCGACGTGCACGTGATGACTGTCACGGAAGAGGAAAGCACTGGGAACGGAGCGCTCGCGACGCTGCTGCGCGGATACCGGGCCGATGCCGTCCTTATTCCCGAACCCACGGGCGGCACCATCACGCGCGCCCATACGGGCACTTTGTGGTTCCGGCTCCGCGTGCGCGGCGTTCCGGTCCATGTCGCCGTGGCGCAGACGGGGTCGAACGCGATCACCAGCGCCATGCGCTTGGTCCAGGCCCTGGAGAACCACACCGTCACGCTGAATCGCGAGGCGCGCAGCCATCGCTGGTATTCGGAGGTGATGGACCCGATCAAGTTCAACCCGGGCATCATCCGTGGCGGCGATTGGGCCTCCAGCACACCTGCCTGGTGCGAGGTGGATTGCCGCATCGGCCTTCTGCCTGGCAGCGACGTGCAGGAGGCGATGGCAGCCGTGGAACGCTGCGTTGCCGAAGCGGCACGGGGTGACCGCTTCCTGGAGGAAAACCCACCCGAGATCCTGTGGCACGGGTTCCAGGCGGATGGCTACGCACTCGAACCCGGGTCGGAGGCAGAGGCGGTGCTGGCGCAGGCCCACCGCCACGCCTTCGGGGAGGAGATGGGTGCGCGCATTTCCACTGCCGTGAACGACACGCGCTACTACGGCCTGTATTATGACATTCCGGCGCTCTGTTACGGCCCGCGCGGCGAGGGTGCGCACGGATTTGACGAGCGTACCGACATCGAGTTCCTGCGGACGACGACGCTCTCGATCGCCGCCTTCATCGCGGATTGGTGCGGACTCAAGCCGCTCGAGTGATGCCCCCGCGGCGGTGGGATCGTCGTCAACCTTGCCAGATAGTTCACGATGTGTTCTCGTAGTGCCACATACCTGACCGGTCTGTGGATTACGGGGATATCGGATCATGAGCATTGCGGAGCAGCCCTGTGGCACGGCAAACACAGGGGGCACGTTGCCGCTTTGCGTGGAATCCCAGGAATCTCCGCGAGTCGCGCTGAATCGTAACGTCCGGGCAACTCACACCGTATCTAGCCGTTTCTCTGGCCAGGGACCGCAAGATGTTGTATCCCGTCGGGCCGGCTCTGAGGGGTTAGAGCCTGGGGGATCAGGGGAGATTGCCGTGTTCGATGCCGTTCAGCTTCAGGGCCATGGCCAAGTGCAGGTGGACCGCTCGCGGGACGCCCTGCTCACGGATTTTGGCCGTGCGACCCTCGATGACCGTTACCTCCTGCCCGGCGAGTCCTATCAGGACCTCTTCGCGCGCGTGGCCTCGGCCTATGGCGACGACGCTGCCCATGCCCAGCGCATCTACGACTACATCTCGCGCCTTTGGTTCATGCCGGCGACACCGGTGCTGTCGAATGGCGGGACCACGCGCGGCCTGCCCATTTCATGCTTCCTGAACGAGGCGAACGACTCGCTCGAATCCATCGTCGGTTTGTGGAACGAGAATGTGTGGCTCGCCTCCAAGGGTGGGGGCATCGGCTCCTATTGGGGCAACCTGCGCTCGCTCGGCGAGAAGGTCGGCCAGAACGGCAAGACCTCGGGCATCGTTCCCTTCATCCGGGTGATGGACAGCCTCACCCTCGCCATCTCGCAGGGCTCGCTCCGTCGCGGGTCGGCCGCCGTCTACCTGCCGATCAGCCATCCGGAGATTGAGGAGTTCATCGAGATCCGCCGCCCCACTGGCGGAGACCCGAACCGCAAGGCGCTGAACCTGCACCACGGCATCTTGGTGCCCGATGCCTTCATGCGCGCGGTGGAGGCAGACGAAGCCTGGGCGCTCACCAGCCCCAAGGACAACGCGGTGGTGCGCACCGTCTCGGCGCGCTCGCTGTGGATCCGCCTGCTCACGGCGCGGATCGAAACAGGCGAGCCGTACCTCATCTTCTCCGACCACGTGAACAATGCCCGGCCGGAGCATCACAAGCTGGCGGGGCTGGAGGTGAAGACATCGAACCTTTGCTCCGAGATCACGCTCCCTACCGGCCTCGATCAGCATGGGGAGCAGCGCACGGCGGTGTGCTGCCTTTCCTCGCTGAATCTCGAGACCTGGATGGAGTGGAAGGACCACCCGCTCTTCATCACCGACGTGATGCGGTTCCTGGACAACGTGCTCCAGAACTTCATCGACACAGCCCCTGATTCGATGGCCCGTGCCCGATACTCCGCGATGCGCGAGCGTTCGGTCGGGCTCGGCGTGATGGGCTTTCACTCCTTCCTGCAGAAGATGGGCGTGCCCTTCGAGAGCGTGGTCGCGAAGGTGTGGAACAAGAAGATGTTCCGCCATATCCGCGAGCAGGCGGATGCCGCCTCTCGCCTCCTCGCCGAGGAACGCGGCCCGTGCCCCGACGCCGCCGAGTACGGCTTCAACGAGCGCTTCTCCAACAAGATGGCGATCGCGCCCACGGCCTCGATCTCCATCATCTGCGGCGGAGCCAGCCCGGGCATCGAACCGATCGCGGCGAACGTCTACAACCACAAGACGCTCTCCGGCTCCTACATCGTACGCAACCCCTACCTGAAGGCGGTGCTGGCCAAGCACGGGCGCGACGACAGCGACACCTGGACCACCATCACCGTCAGCAAGGGCTCGGTCCAGGACCTCGACTTCCTGAGCGAGCAGGAAAAGGCGGTGTTCAAGACCGCCTTCGAGCTGGACCAGCGCTGGGTGATCGAGCATGCGGCCGACCGCACGCCCTTCATCTGTCAGGCGCAGTCGCTCAACGTCTTCTTGCCGGCCAACGTCCACAAGCGCGACCTGCACCAAATCCACCTGATGGCGTGGAAGAAGGGCGTGAAGTCGCTCTACTACTGCCGCTCCCTATCCATCCAGCGCGCGGACGCGGTGTCGCAGAAGGTGGTGGGCCAGGAGAACGTGATGACGCGCCACAAGGACGACGTCGCACCGTTCCAGGCGCCGGCCGAGTCCACCAACTACGAGGAATGCCTGGCCTGCCAATAAGGCAGGCTCCAAGGCCCATTCCGAAGGTCCAGGAAACCGTGTTTCCTGGTGGGGAGTGCGAGGGGTGAAGCCCCTCGCCAGACAACACATCTCACGGTGAGGCACCCATGCCCGACGGCTACACCAACGAAGACGCGCCCCAGCGGCACGACCTGCTGACCGCCAACCCGGTCTACAAGCCCTTCCGCTATCCTTGGGCCTACGAGGCATGGCTGCAGCAGCAGCGCATCCACTGGCTGCCAGAGGAAATTCCCCTCGCGGACGACGTGAAGGACTGGCAGAAGAACCTCACGGAAGGCGAGAAGAACCTGCTGACGCAGATCTTCCGCTTCTTCACCCAGGCCGATGTCGAGGTGAATAACTGCTACATGAAGCACTATTCCCAGGTCTTCAAGCCGACGGAAGTGCTCATGATGCTGTCGGCTTTCAGCAACATCGAGACGGTTCACATCGCCGCCTATTCCCATCTTCTTGATACGATCGGGATGCCGGAAATCGAATATACGGCCTTCCTCAAGTACAAGGAGATGAAGGACAAGTACGACTACATGCAGAACTTCTCGGTCGAGAACAAGACCGAGATCGCGAAGACCCTCGCGGCGTTCGGCGCCTTCACCGAGGGGCTGCAGCTCTTCGCCTCCTTTGCCATCCTCATGAACTTCCCGCGCTTCAACAAGATGAAGGGCATGGGGCAAGTCGTGTCCTGGAGCGTGCGGGACGAGACGCTGCACTGCCTGTCCGTCATCCGCCTCTTCCGCACCTTCGTGCAGGAAAACCCGGAGATCTGGACAGAAGAGTTCCGTCGCGACCTTTATCTCGTCTGCTCCACCATAGTGGACCATGAGGACGCCTTCATCGACCTCGCTTTCGAGATGGGCGGCGTCGAGGGGCTCACTGGCGACGAGGTGAAGCAGTACATCCGCTTCATCGCCGATCGCCGCCTGCAGCAGCTCGGGCTGGAGCCGCTCTACCACGTCGAGAAGAACCCGCTCCCCTGGCTCGACGAGATGCTGAACGCGATTGAGCACACGAACTTCTTCGAGAACCGCGCGACCGAGTACAGCAAGGCTTCCACTGAGGGCACGTGGGAGGAGGCGTTCGGCGCCTCGACCTTCACCACTGCCCAGCCCGAGGGCCAGATCCTCGGAAGCACGCACTAGGGCGCGCCCGCGATTGGTCAGCGATGCGCCCCCGGGAATACCCCCGGGGGCCGGACCAGGCTAAACCCAGGCTATGCTGACCGTGATCCGCTATGCGAGCCTCGCGCTGCTCCTCTTCGTCGCAGGTCTCTGGGGTTGGGCCTGGACTTCGCGCGCCCCAGGCGAAAGCGTGGGCGAAGCCTTTGCGTCGCGCTTGGCCAGTGTCTTCGGCGCGGATCTTCCGGTGCCGGCAGCAGGAGGCGGGCAGGGTGGCCTCGCCCTGCCTCCCGGCCTTGCGCTGGGCGGTGCCTTTTCGCTGGTGGACCAGGATGGCCGCGCAGTGACGGAGGGTGACTTCGCGGGGCGATGGATGCTGGTCTATTTCGGCTTCACCCATTGCCCCGATGTCTGCCCGACCGAGCTCGGCACCATGGCGGCCGCACTCGATACGATGGGATCAGCCGGGGATCAGGTTGTCCCCGCTCTCGTTACCGTGGACCCAGCCAGGGACACGCCGGCCGCGTTGAAGGACTATGTCTCACGTTTCCATCCGCGCATGGTTGGCCTTACCGGAACGACGGAGCAGGTGGCCGAGGCGGCGCGTCGGTACCGCGTGTATTACGCGCGCGCGCAGCGTCCGGACCACACGGATTACACGATGGATCATTCCTCGTTCATCTATTTCGTCGGTCCCGATTCCCGTGTGCGGACGATGTTTCGCCCCGAAACGCCGCCAGAAACCATGGCTGCGTCTATCCTGGGGCAATTGCGTAGTGGTTCTCGCGGAGGCTCTTGAGGCTTCCATGTGCCAAAGAACTCTGCGCATAAGTGCTGGTGGCGCAATGAGCGCAGCAGAGGTTTTCGCAGGATGGAGCAGGTGATGGCCGACCAGGACGAGCGCGAACTGGTTCATGACGAGGCCGCCCGACTGCCGCCTGGCGTGCGGCAGGGAAGGCGCCTCTCGGACAAGATTCTGGTGGCCTTCCACCAGGCTTGTGATCAAAGCGACTTCGAGGTGGCTGAGCAGCTCCTCCGCGTGCTGGAGATGATGCTGACGCGCCGCCCGGTGATGCCCGACATCAACCGGCGCCGCAACATCGAGACGCTGGTCGCGGCGCATGAGCGTCTTTGGCACCTGCGCCATCCCGACGCCGAGTTGGAAGACTGAGGCTTTTCCCCTCTCCACTCCTGACCTGTGAGGGGTCAGCACGTCGAGTGTGAAAGCGATGGGTTGTCCGGGGCAACCCTAGGCCCGTGGGGGCACGCCTTCCCCCTGTTGTCGGGGCGCCCATCAATTCGGGCGAAAGACAGCGAAGGCTCCCTCAGACAGGCCGCGGCATCAGGTGAATCGCCGCAGCCAACAGCGATACGCCGCATTCCGCCCCGGGAGCCAAACCATTCCGCCGCGCATGATGCAGCGGTAGGGAGAAGGCCAGGGAACCACCATCCGGGTCGTCCACATCAAGCGTGACGCGCGCCTCCTCGCCCATCGGAACGAGGTCCATCACCCTCGCCTGAACTGGGTTTTCCCGTTGGCCTTGCGAAGGCCGCTCGCGACGGTGCAGAACGACCGCACCACCTGGAACAAGCCAGTCCACTTCCATGCCGGGGCGGAAGCAGCGACCGGATGCGGCTTCGAGGCGCCGGCTCCCCCACCGGAGCACGACCCGGCCGGACGCCCCATCCTGCGCCTCGATGCGGCCCCGGAATAGGTTTCGCAGATCTAGCAGCCGAGCAACCTCTGCCGTGGCCGGACGCGCGAGAACCTCCGCGGTCGTGCCCAGCTGCAGGCCCGAGCCGCGATGCATCACGCAGATCCGGTCGGCGAGGGCCAGCGCCTCCTCCAGGTCATGGGTCACCATGACGACCGGGATCGCCAGACTTCGCCGCAATCCTGCCAGTTCTGCCTGGAGGCGTCGCCGCGTCGCACGATCCACGGCAGAGAATGGTTCATCCAGCAGCAGCACCGCCGGGTCGCGCGCCAAGGAGCGCGCCACGGCGACGCGTTGCTGCTGCCCGCCTGAAAGCTCTTCCGGGCGCCGTCCCTCCAGCCCGGCCAGATGAACGCGGGCCAGCCATTCCCGCGCCCGCGCCTCCCGCTGGGTACGGGGCATGTGTCCCGTGGCTGCCATGACGTTGCCCAGTGCAGTCATGTGCGGGAACAACGCATAGTCCTGGAAGACAAGACCTGCGCTTCGCCGATACGGCGCAAGGACCAGGCCCGAAGCGGTGTCCAGCCAAGTTTCCCCGGCGCACCGCACCATCCCGTGCGTTGGCCGGTGCAGCCCTGCGACGCAGCGCAGCGCCGTAGATTTGCCTGCACCCGAGGGACCGACCAGCGCCAGCACCTCACCGGGGGCTACGTCCAGGGACAAGTCCAGCGGGATCGGGCCGTCCGCCCTCAGCCGCAGGAGCAACCCTTCAGCCATTCCGGCGCCGCCCCACGCGTCGCGACAAGGTATTGGTCAGCCCCAGCGCCAAGACCGACACGCCCAGCAAGACGGCTGACATCAAGCTGGCGCCCCGGTCGTCGAAGGCCTGCACGCGGTCATAGATGGCGATGGCCGCGGTCCGCGTCTCGCCTGGGATGGAGCCGCCCACCATCAGCACCACGCCGAATTCACCGAGGGTATGGGCAAAGGTCAGCACGGCGGCAGTGGCGATACCTGGCCAAGCTAGCGGCAACTCCACTCGCCGGAAGACCGTCCAAGGCGTCATGCCGGACATGGCGCCCGCCTCGCGCAGGCGCTGCGGCACGGCGGCAAAGCCGTTCTGGATGGGCTGGACCGCAAAAGGCAAGTTCACCAGCACCGAGGCCAGCAGCAACCCCTCGAAGGAGAAAGCGAGACCACGCTCAGCCACCGCCTCCCACGCTCTGCCGAGGGGCGAGCCGGTGCCGAAGGCCAGCAGGAGGTAGAAGCCGACGACGGTCGGGGGAAGCACCAAGGGCAGCGCGACCGCCGCCTCGATGAAGCCACGTCCGCGAAACGAGCGGATGGCGAGGAATCGCCCCAGCCAGACCGAGGCAGGCAACAGCAGCGCCAGCGTCCAAAGCCCGAGTTCAACCGAAAGCCGAAAGGCTGCCCAATCCATCCCGCGTCACTCGCCCGGGAGGGCGAATCCGAAACGCCGCTTGATCGCCCGTGCCTCGGACCCCTGCATGAAGGCGAAAAGTCGCTCGGCCACCGGCCCGGCGCGGCGCGTCAGCACCATGCGCTGCAGCAGGGGCTCGTGCAGCGTATCGGGAAGAAGTTGATGGGTGCCGCGCCCCGCCATGGCTGGAGCCAGCACAAGCGAGTAAGCCACCAGCCCCCCTTGGCTACCCCCCGCCAAGGCGAACTGCGCCGCCTGGGACACGTTCTCGCCCATGGCCAACAGGGGGCGGAGGCGCTCCCATAGACCTTCGGAACGCAGGGCCTGCTCGGCGGCTCGGCCATAGGGCGCGTGCTCCGGGTTGGCGATGGCAAAGCGCCGAATGCGGCCCGCCTCAAGCGCCGCTCGCATTCCGGCCAACCCATCCTCCGCGCGCAACGGCGAGCCGGGCGGCACCAGCAACGCCAGCCGGCCGGTGGCGTAGAGAACTCCGCGATCCCGCGTATGGCCACCCTCGGCGAGGCGGAAAACGAAGGCCTCGTCGGCGGAAAGAAACAGCTCCACCGGGCTGCCCTGCTCGATCTGCCGTGTGAGGTTGCCCGAGGCTCCGAGTGTCGTCCGCACTTCCATTCCCGTCCGCTCGCGGAAGAGGGCGACGATCTCCGCCAAGGCGAACTGGAGGTCGGCCGCGCCCGCCACCAGAGGTGCCGCGTCCTGGGCTCGCGCGATGCCAGGAAGGAGCAGGGCGGCGGCGAGGCCGCGGCGGGGCAGGCGGGGCACGCTTCACTCCGTCGCTATCTTCCGTCATGGATATCGAAACCTTGGCGCCGTCGCAACCGGTCTGGCCGGCCTTAGCGCCGCGTCGTAAACCGGGTCCGAGAGAGGATCAGCCCATGCCGCATTACCGTTCCCGCACCACCACCCATGGCCGCAACATGGCCGGCGCCCGCGGGCTGTGGCGCGCGACGGGGATGAAGGACGCGGATTTCGGGAAGCCGATCATTGCGGTCGTCAACAGCTTCACGCAGTTCGTCCCTGGCCACGTCCACCTGAAGGATCTAGGCCAACTCGTCGCGCGGGAAATCGAGGCGGCGGGCGGTGTCGCCAAGGAATTCAACACCATCGCGGTAGATGACGGCATCGCCATGGGCCACGACGGGATGCTCTACAGCCTCCCTTCACGCGAACTGATCGCCGACAGCGTCGAGTACATGGTGAACGCCCATTGCGCAGACGCGATGGTCTGCATCTCCAACTGCGACAAGATCACGCCGGGAATGCTGATGGCGGCGATGCGCCTCAATATTCCGGCCATCTTCGTCTCCGGCGGCCCGATGGAGGCGGGCAAGGTCGTCCATCGCGGCGTGAAGCGTAGCGTGGACCTGATCGACGCGATGATCGTCGCGGCGGACAGCAGCGTCACGGATGAGGAGGTGCAGGTCATCGAGCGCTCGGCCTGCCCGACCTGCGGCTCCTGCTCGGGCATGTTCACGGCTAATTCGATGAATTGCCTGACGGAGGCCCTTGGCCTCGCCCTGCCCGGAAATGGTACGGTGGTCGCCACGCATGCCGACCGCAAGCGCCTGTTCCTGGAGGCCGGCCGCCGCATCGTAGAGATTACGCGCCAGCACTATGAGACGGACGATTATTCGTTGCTGCCGCGCTCCATCGCGTCGGTGGCCGCCTTCGAGAATGCGATGACGCTGGACATCGCGATGGGCGGGTCCACCAACACGGTGCTGCACCTCCTCGCCGCTGCGCAGGAGGGCGGTGTGAACTTCACCATGGCCGACATCGATCGGCTGTCGCGCCGCGTCCCTGTGCTGTGCAAGGTCGCGCCGTCCGTGATCAACGTCCACGTGGAGGACGTGCATCGCGCCGGCGGCATCATGGGCATCCTGGGCGAGTTGGACCGCGCCGGGCTGCTCGACACCTCCGTCGGCCGCGTGGACGCGCCCAGCCTGGCTGAGGCACTTTCCCAGTGGGACGTCCAGCGCACGCAGGACAGCAAGGTGCACCACTTCTTCCGCGCCGCGCCCGGCGGCATTCCGACCACGGTGGCCTTTTCGCAGGACAGCCGGTGGGAGGCGCTGGACACAGATCGCGAGAAGGGCGTGATCCGCGATGTCGCCCACGCCTTCTCGACCGATGGAGGCCTCGCGGTGCTCTTCGGCAACCTCGCGGAGGAGGGCTGCATCGTGAAGACGGCCGGGGTGGATGAAAGCATCCTGCGCTTCAGCGGTCCGGTCCGCGTCTTCGAAAGCCAGGACGCGGCGGTCGAGGGTATCCTCGGCGACGCCGTCCAGCCGGGCGACGTGGTGCTCGTGCGCTACGAAGGCCCACGCGGCGGTCCCGGCATGCAGGAGATGCTGTACCCGACCAGCTACCTGAAGTCGAAGGGCCTCGGGAAGCTCTGCGCCCTGGTCACGGATGGCCGCTTTTCCGGCGGCTCTTCTGGCCTGTCCATCGGGCATTGCTCGCCCGAGGCGGCGGAAGGCGGCCTGATCGGCCTCGTCGAGGATGGCGACACGGTTGAACTCGACATTCCTGGCCGCCGCATCCACCTCGCGGTCGGCGAGCAGGAGATCGCGCGGCGCCGCGCCGCAATGGAGGCCAAGGGCGATGCCGCATGGCAGCCTGCGGCGCCCCGCAAGCGGCAGGTGTCCACCGCGCTCAAGGCCTATGGCGCGCTGGCGACCAGCGCTGCCCGTGGTGCGGTGCGCGACCTGTCGGCGCTGCGGCGGCGCTGACAGGCCGAGCCTCGGCCTGCGACGCGAGCATTCGCAGATCCGCAAAAGGCGGCCTTTGCCGGGTCAAAAGGCCGGCCATCGCGCGCGAGAGCAGAGGGCTCGCCTTCAAAAATGATGCTCCCAGCGTAGCGGGTGGCATGAAGCAGGACTGGGCGCTTGTCAGCTCCGATGTCTCGCTCATCGAGCGTCAGGGGGATTGACGGGAAGGGCAGCGCCTTCCCGAAGCACAGCGTCGGCCGTTGCGCTCCAGCTCGTCCCCGCATGCAGCACTAGGCCAGGCAGGACGGCGTCGGGCCCGCGTCCGCCTTTCACCGCGCGCAACAGGACGCGCTTCGCCGCCACGCCCACCCGTGGCCAGAGCGGGCACAGCGACACCGCGCCGAACCCCGCACTGCGCAGTAGCGAGGACGCCTCAGCAAAGCGTGACGCCGGAAGAACGAGGCTCGCCGTCCCGCGCGTCCGGACGGCCTTGCCCAGGGCCGTCACCCAATCGACCAGAAGTGCCTGCTCATGCGAGGCCTGCCGGCGCGTGGAGTTGGGGGAGGGTGTTCCACCCGGCCAGAAGGGGGGGTTGGCAAAACCATGCGCGACCTCGGGCAGCCTAGCCTCGCGTAGGTCGCCCGTCAGCACCGTCGCGGCGACACCGTTCGCCGACGCATTTCGCGTCGCAAGCTCCGCCAGCGACGCGTCGCGCTCAAGCGCCGTGACCGTGACTCCCGGCACGCGCGCCGCAAGGCACAGAAAGGCCGCGCCGCTGCCGCAGCCGAGTTCCAGCACCGCATCACCCGGACGGGCTGGCACGAAGGCCGCCAGCAGCACCGGGTCCACCGCGGCGCGGAAGCCGTGCCGCGGTTGTGCCAGCCGCACGCGTCCCCCCAGCAGCGTGTCCTCGGTCAGCGCCTCATCCATCCGCGTCGTCCAGGATGCGTCGCGCCTGAACCTCGTCCTCGTCCCGCACGACGAGTCGCGCCGGCACCACGCCAAGGCCCAACGAGGCAGTCGCGGAGTCGAGGATCACCGCCTCGATCCCCGCGTCGACCAGCACTGCGCGCAGGAACCCTATCCGCACGGGGTCCAGCCCCTCCGCCACCACGCGCATATGGCCAAACCCCTTGATTTTCCTTGCCTTGCAGCCAAATGGCCCCGCCGGTAGATTGGCGCCGAAGGCGGGTTCGAGCAAGGGAAGTTCTGTGACGACGGCAGCGGATGCGATGGCAAGGGGTGAGGACGCGCTGGCGCGGCTGACCGCGTTGGTGCAGGCCGATCTCGAGGCCACGAACCGCGCGATCGTGGAACGCATGCACAGCCCGGTGGCGCTGATTCCTCAGCTCGCGGCGCATCTCGTCGCGGCGGGCGGCAAGCGGCTGCGTCCGTTGCTCACCCTCGCTGCCGCTCGGCTTTGTGGCTACCCGGCGGGAGGGCCGCGTCATGTCGCCCTCGCGGCGTGCGTCGAGTTCATCCACACCGCGACTCTGCTGCATGACGACGTGGTGGATGAAAGTGCGTTGCGACGCGGTCAGGCCAGCGCCAACGCGCTGTTCGGCAACAAGGCCTCCGTGCTGGTGGGCGACTTCCTCTTCGCCCGCGCCTTCCAGCTGATGGTCGAGGATGGCTCGCTGGAAGTTCTCCGCATCCTTTCCGCCGCGTCCGCCACCATCGCGGAAGGCGAGGTGCTGCAGCTCGTCACGCAGAACGACCTTTCCACGACCGAGGCGCAGTACCTCGAGGTGATCGAGGGCAAGACCGCCGCGCTTTTTGCCGCTGCCACGCGGGTCGGCGCCGTCGTGGCCGACCGGCCCCCGCGCGAGGCCGAGGCGCTCGACGCCTATGGCCGGAATCTCGGGATCGCATTCCAGCTGGTGGACGATGCGCTCGACTATGCGGCTGCGCAGGAAGCCTTGGGCAAGACCGTCGGGGACGATTTCCGCGAGGGCAAGATCACCCTCCCCATCCTCGTCGCCTTCGACCGCGGCGGCGAGCCGGACCGGGCGTTCTGGCGACGCACCATGGAGGAGCGGGCGCAGGAGCAGGCGGACCTTGCCCATGCACAAGCGCTGATCGCGCGTCACGATGGCATCGGCGAGACCATCCGGCGCGCCGAGCGCTATGGCGCGGCTGCACTTGCCGCGCTCGAGACCTTCCCGCGGAGCGAATTCCGGCAGGCCCTGGCGGACGTGGTCGAGTTTTGCGTCAGCCGTGCCCGCTGAGGATGCGCATCCTCTCGACCCTGGGCGTCGCCGTCCTGCTGCGCCGCCTCATGCCGGTGCTGGAACGCGAAGGCGTCCAAGCCAGTGTCGGCTTCGATCCCACGGCCCGCATCCTCCAGCGCATCGGAGAGGGTGAGCGTGCCGACATCGCCATCCTCACCGATGCCGGCATCGAGGAGCTGACGGCGCAAGGGATCCTCGCCGCCGGCACGCGACGCGACCTCGTCCACTCCTTTGTCGGCCTCGCCGTCCGAAAGGGAGAAGCGCATCCCCGGATCGGCACGGTGGAGGATCTGCGGGAGACGCTGCTCGCCGCCCCGTCCATTGCCTGGTCGCGTGCCGGGGCCAGTGGCATCTTCTTTTCTTCCCTGGTGGAGCGCCTTGGCCTTTCCGAAGCGCTTGCACCCAAGGCGACCATCATTCCGTCAGGCTTCACCGCCGAACTCGCCGCGCGGGGCGAGGTGGCGATTGCCATTCAGCAGGTGAGCGAACTCCTCGCCGTCGAGGGGATCGAGGTGGTGGGCAAGCTGCCCGAGGGCGCCAACACGTGCGCCGTCTTCTCGGCTGCGCTCTTCACCGACGCCGCACCCGGGGCGGCTGACCTGCTTGCTCGGATCGAGGGTGCGTTGACGCCGGAAGCGTTGAGGGAGGCGGGGCTGGAGCCGCCCTCGGACTAAAGCTGCGGACGCAGCAGCGCCCAGATCCGATCGCCCGTCCGCATCCGCCAGGGCCGGGCCCGCCACTCCTCCAGCGTCACCTCCCGCGATCGTGCGATGTCGGCGTCGAAGATCGCAGCCTGCTCCCGCGCGAAGCCTGCGTCGAAGACCATAAGATTCATCTCGTCATTGAGGCGGAACGAGCGCTCGTCGAAATTGGCGGAGCCGATGGTCGCCCATGCTTCGTCCACCACGAGGAGCTTCGGGTGGTACATGGTAGGCTGGTACTCGTGGATGCGGATGCCGGCCTCCAGCATCCGGCCCCAGAAATGGCGGGATGCGCGCCGCACGAAGCCCTTGTTGATGTGCTCGCCCGGCAGCAGCACCGTCACTTCCACCCCGCGCTCGCGCGCCTCGATCAACTGCGCGATGCTCACCTCGTCGGGCACGAAGTAGGGCGTGCCGATGCGGATGCGCCGCTCCGCCGCCGCCAGCCCGAGGAGGAAAGCCATGTGCATCTGCGCTGGCCCGCCCAGCGGCGACGCGGCGGCGACCTGGGCCCGGATCTCCCCGGCACGATCCAGCGGGGGGAACAGGTGGCCAGGATGCGGTAGGCCGCCTGCCGCCTCCATCCAGTTCTCCAGGAAGGCGGCCTGCATCTGCGACACCACCGGCCCTTCCACGCGGTACTGCGTTTCCCGCCATTCCTCAGGATTGCGTGCGTCGCCCTGCCACTTGTCGCCGATGCCGACGCCGCCGGTGAAGGCGATACGGCCATCCACCACCAGCAGCTTGCGGTGCGTGCGGCTGTTCAGGCGGTCGATGGAGTGCCAGCGCGGCCGGCGGAAGCGCAGCAAGTCCGCTCCTGCATCGCGCATGACGCGGAGGTGGTCTCGGTCGGTGGGGGTGGAGCCGAACCAGTCCAGCAGGACGCGAACCTCGACCCCGGCCCGCGCGCGTTCCGCCAGCGCCTCCGCGAAGCGCCCGGCGCTCTCGCCGTCCCAGTAGATGTAGGTCTCAAGGTGGATGCTGCGCTCGGCCTCCTGAATGGCGCCGAGCATGGCCGGGAAGATGCGGTCGCCATTCACCAGGGTCTCGATGCGGTTCCCCTCGCGGATCGCGGGGGCCAGCAGCTGCTCCATCACATGCGCGAAGCCAGGATCGGCCGCGCCATGGACCTGCGCGAAGGGCGCGTCGAGGCCGCGCCGCGCGGGCACCAGGTTCACGAAGACGATGGCAGCCAGGGCACCTCCCAGGAACAGCGCCACGCCGCGAAGAAGCCGCCCCGGCCGCACCGGAATGCCAGCGTCAGCCGGCAGTCAGGCGCAGCACCTCGCCGTCCTCGTGGTCGGTCAGGAGCCAGACGGAGCCATCGCGATGCACCTTCACGTCCCTGATCCGGCGGTCGAGGTCTCGCAGCATCCACTCCTTCTCCGCGACCCGGCCGTTCTCGATACGTGTGCGCACCAGCGCCTTCGCCGCTAGGCCGCCATGGAGCGCGTGGCCGCGCCACTCGCCGAAGACCGGTCCGTCATAGAAGGCAAGGCCCGATGGCCCGACCGTCTCCTCGAAGATGTGCACGGCTGGCTCCATGCTCTCGCGTCGCGTGCCCTCGCCGACGCGCGCGCCCGAGTAGTCCACGCCCCCCGTCACGAAGGGCCAACCGTAGTTCTTGCCGGCCTCGATCCGGTGGATCTCGTCGCCCTTTTGCGGGCCATGGTCGTTGGCCCAGAGCTCCGTTGTGCCGGGGCGGAAGGCCATGCCCTGCACGTTGCGCAGGCCGATGGCGAAGATGTGGGCGTCCTTGTCCTGCTGGCTCCGGAAAGGGTTGCCTTCGGCAGGGCTTCCGTCGTCGCGCATCCGGACGATCGAACCCGCATGGTCCGACGCGTCCTGCGCACGATTCATGTTGCGACGGTCGCCGATGGAAAGCATCAGCGTTCCGTCCTGCGGGTGGAAGGCGAGGCGCCCGCCGAAATGCAGACCGCTCCCATCGGGGTTGTTCATCATGAAGATCGTCTCGGCGCCCTCCAGCCGTGGCGACCGGCCATCTGCGCCCTCGAGTCGTGCCCGCGTCACGGCCGTCCCGCCGCCTTCATCGGTCCAGCGAGAATGGCTGAGGTAGACGAGGCGGTTCTCGGCGAATCGCGGATGCAGCGCCACATCGAACATGCCGCCCTGGCTGCGGTTGGTCGGACCCTTGTATCGGTACACCTCCGGCGCGCCCGCGATGGGCTCAGACAGCCCGCCTCCGACACGACCCAGGCGAAGCCGGCCCGCATTGCGCTCGGTGACGAGAAAGCGCTCGCCATCCAGGAAGGCCATGCCCCAGGGATGCTCGGCCTGCCCCATGCGTTCCACCCGCACCGCACCACGCTGCGCACTCGCGCTGCGGGGCGCATCGTGCGCGAGAGCGATGTGCGGGGCCGCCAGCAGGGCAGGGGCAAAAATCAGGGTGCGGCGCGTGGGCATGGCGCTCTCCTCGCGAAAATCGGGTCGGCGCATGAATGCTTTTTCATCTTTGAGGGTTGCTTGTGGCAAGATGAGACGCGTCCGGCTTGGCATGGGCCCCGGTGCCGTGCAGCATGACGACCAAGAAAGCTTCCGAGGGGAGGAACTCTGCCATGCTCACCCGCCGTCTCGCCCTGCTCGCAGGGCTTGCCCCAATCGCCACCCCGATGGTCGCGCGCGCGCAGCAGCGCAGCATTCCGGGCCTTGCCGGCACACAAGTGTGGTCCGTCTATGACGTAGGATCCACGGGCTATGTGGAGGCCTCGGCCATTGCCGACGCCATGGGTCGCGCCTTCGGCACCCGCGTCCGCCTGCAGCCCTCGGGCACCTCCATTGGCCGCGTCCTGCCTTTGAAGCAGAAGCGGGCGAGCCATGGCTGGCTTGCAAACGAACTCTACTTCGCCGTCGAGGGTCTGTACGAGTACGCGACTCCGGAATGGGGCCCGCAGGACTTCCGGACCCTGATGGGGCGCAAGAACGCCTTCTCCGTCGTCGCGACCAAGGAGAGCGGAATCACCAAGCCCGAAGACCTGCGCGGCAAGCGTCTCGCCTATGTCCCGGCCAACTCCTCGGTGAACATCAAGATCGAGCCGATCCTGGCCTTTGCAGGGCTGACGCTGAATGACGTGCGCGTGGTGCAGTTTCCGTCCTACGCCGCAAGCCTGCGTGCGCTGATCGAAGGCCGTGCCGATTGCGCCGGCGCCGCCCCCAATGCCGCCGTGCTGCGTGAGCTTGAGGCGAGCCCCCGCGGCATCGCCTGGGTCCAGCTCGACCCCACGAACCGCGAGGGCTGGGCCAAGGCGCAGCGTGCCGTTCCCTTCGTCGAGCCCTTCGCCGAGACGGTCGGCGCCGGCCTTTCCGAGCAGAACCCTGCGAATGTCATGGGCTACCGTTATCCGATGATCACGGTCAACGCCGACGCGCCGGACGCCGAGGTCTACGCGCTCATGAAGGCAATCGGCGAGACCTTTGATCTCTACAAGGACGTCAACCCGATCATGCCGCGCTGGGCAATGAACCTTGCCGCCACGCCGCCAATGGACGCTGCCTTCCACAATGGCGCCATCCGTTACCTGCGCGAGGCAGGAATCTGGAACGACACGATCGGCCAATGGCAGGACCGCACGCTGGGGCGGCAGAAGGCGCTGCAATCCGCCTGGGCCGAGTTCCTGCCCGACGCGCGCGGCCGCAACCTTTCCGAGGCCGACTTCACCGCGGCCTGGAGCGAGAAGCGCAACGCCGCCATCGCGAGGCTGAGCTAGAGCAGGGCAGGGCCGACGTGTCGGGGGGGAATGTGTCCGAGGATCCGGAGGCGCGCTCCACGCGCCTGTCCGGGCCCGCCTTCTGGGTAGGTTTCGTTTTGGCGTCGGTCGGGCTGCTTCTCACCGTCAATCAGGTCTTCAATTTGGGCTTCGCCGGGTTCCGTCCGATCAGCACTGCCTATTACTACCTGGTGATCGGGCTGTTCGGCGGCTTCGCGTTCCTCGCCTTCCCTGCACTGAAGTCGCAGCGACGCCACGTTGCCTGGTTCGACTGGATTCTCTCTGCCGCAATGGTGGCACTCGGCGCGTGGCTCGCCAGCGAGGCGCTGACGATCCAGTTGCGCGGCTGGAACGCCACCGCGCCATTCTGGCCCACCGTCGCCGCGGGCGCCTTTCTTGCCTTGGTGCTCGAGGGCGTGCGCCGGACAGGCGAGATCATCCTGTTCGTCGCCTGCCTGATCTTCGGCGCCTTCCCCCTCTTCGCAGGTGAGATGCCAGGCTTCCTTTGGGGGGTACAGCTTCCGCTGGACGCGACGGTGCAGGAGCACGTCTTCGGAACGGAAAGCGTGATCGGCATCCCGATGCAGGTGGTGGCCGACACGCTGATTGGCTTCCTCGTCTTCGGTGTGGTGCTTGCGGCGACGGGCGGCGCCTCCTTCTTCATGAACTTCGCTCTGGCATTGATGGGCACCAGCCGTGGCGGCCCGGCTAAGGTGGCGGTGGTGTCATCGGCATTGTTCGGCATGTTGTCGGGCAGCCCCACCTCCAACGTGCTGACCACAGGCACGCTCACCATCCCCACCATGAAGCGCTGCGGCTACGCGCCGCATTACGCGGGAGCGGTCGAAGCGTGCTCGTCCACGGGCGGTGCGCTGATGCCGCCGGTCATGGGGGCAGCCGCCTTCATCATGGCGAACTTCCTGAACGTGCCCTATTCCGAGGTGATGCTGGCGGCGCTGCTGCCGTCGCTGCTCTTCTACATGGCGCTTTTCCTGCAGACGGACCTTTACGCGCTTCGCCACGGGCTGCGCGGGGTGGCCCGGACGGAGGTGCCACCGCTCCTGCCGACGGTAGCCGCAGGCTGGCACTACCTTGCTGCCATCATCGGCCTCACCATCCTCCTGCTCGCATTCCGCATCGAGGCGGAGGCGCCATTCTGGGTCTCGTTGTTCCTTCTCGGGGTCGCGCTGCTTCGGCGGCGGGCCACCGGGTTTGGCTGGCGCAGCTTCGCGACGCTGGTCGTGGAATCCGGCCAGGCGGTCGCGCATCTCGTGGCGCTGATCGCTGGAATCGGGCTCATCATCGGCGCGCTTTCGGTCACCGGGGTCGCCAATTCCTTCTCGCGGGAGTTGGTGCAGTACGCAGCGGGCAACGTCGTCCTGCTCCTGGCCCTGGGCGCCTTGACCAGCTTCATCCTCGGCATGGGGATGACGGCATCCGCCTGCTACATCTTCCTGGCCATCGTGCTGGCGCCGGCATTGGTGCAGGCGGGGCTCGATCCGATGGCCTCGCATCTCTACGTCCTTTACTGGGGCATCGTTTCCTTCATCACGCCCCCCGTGGCGCTCGCTGCCATCGCTGCTGCTTCCATCGCCAAGTCGAGCCCGATGCTCACTGGCGTGATGGCGCTTCGGATCGGCTGCTTGCTTCTGATCCTGCCGGTGCTTTTCGTTCTTCAGCCGGCGCTGATCCTGAAGGGCGACGCCATCACAGTGATCCAGGCCGTCGCCACCGCGATGACCGCGGTGATCTTGCTCGCTTCGGCTTTCGAGGGGCATGTGTATTGGATTGGCCGCGCCCCGGCCTGGGCGCGCGTCGGCATCGGCATCGGCGCGCTTCTCATGCTGGTGCCGGAGGGGATGACGGACCTGTTCGGTCTGGCGATCTCGATCGCGACGATTGTCCTCATGCGCCTCGCGACACGGCGCGCCGCAGTCAGAGGGGAGTCCACGCGACCGCCTCGCACTCCTAGAAGCGGAGTTCGGTGACTTCCCGGAGCGACCGGTCCCGCGTACCGAAATATGGCACGGCGAAGCGGAAATCGGTCGATCCGGTAACCGTCAGCTGGCTCATGCCGCTTACCGTTCCCCGCGTAATGCAAAGCTGCAGCTTGCTTCCGAGGCCTGGGCGGCTGCCAGCCAGTATCGCTGCATTGCAACCGGTCAGGGTGGAATCGACCATCGCCTTGCGCGACGCTTCCGCGACCGCGTTGCGGAGGGATTGCGTGGTGAACCAGTACCGGGAGAGGTCCATGGCGCCTACCATCATCATGATGAAGATGGGGCCGCACAGGGCAAACTCGAGCGCGGTAACGCCGCGCCGTCCCAAAGAACGCAGCCTATTGAAGGCGAAGGACGACATTCGCGCTTACTTCCTTGAGATTCTTGAGCAGCATGGGCGTGAGGGGCCGGCTGAGAGTGATGGACAAGTAGGTCTGCCGCCCTGTCGGACATGACGCATCGCAATCCACCGTGCCGGCGGTTCCCGGGCACTCGCAGACAGGCGCCGGAACCGTGACTGTCACGCCGCTCCATCCGGAGAGCAGTCGGTTAATCGCAGCCTGAATGCCGGCGCTGTCGGCAGGAAAGGTCAAGGCATAGGCTGCTCCGGCCTGCGCCGCCGCTGAAAGCCGCTGTTTCTGCTGCAAAGCGTTCCCGAGGTCCATCACGCTAACGAGCAGCAGGACGAGGATGGGTGCGACGAGCGCGAATTCGATGGCGGCGAGGCCTCTGCGGCAGCGCATGATGCTACTCCGTTAGCCGGATGGCCTGGACACGCGGAACGGTGGTGTTGCGCGCGGCGCAGCCTGCGACGCTAGCATTGCCGCCGAAGTTCACTGTGTCCGCGACGAGGGACACGCAGCTCGTGTTCGAGAGGCTCATGTTGCCAAGGAACTCCAGCGTCGAGGTCGGAAAGTACAGGGCGCCTCCAATCTGGCTGTCGGACGTGCCGTTGACCCGCACCGAGTAACCGACAGGAGCGCGCGCATCACGATACATGAGTATGCCGTTCCAAGCCGGGTCGGCCGATTGGGCTGGAGCCTGGAGCGAGATTTTCACGTTGCCGTTCAGGTCGGGTCCGCCGATCGTTCCCGGCGTGCCGGTGAAGACGAGGGTGACGCCGGCATTCCCCGTGCAAGTGGGACAGATGATCTGCCCATTCTGCCCAGTGAGGGATGCGTTCGAGAAGTAGTAGGTGCCTGGCGTTAGGGTCAGGATGTTGTTGCCGTTCACCCTCACATCTGAGCAATAGGCCTTGCCCGTCGTCTCATAGGGCTGGAGGCTCGTAGGGCTGCCGCCGGGGTTGAGGCAGGTGCTAGCGCCAAAGGTCGGCAGTACCTTGTTGTTCAGGGAGGCGTAGGGGTCCGGCAGGTTTGGCTGGTACTCGGAATAGGGTCGCGTGAGGGTAAGGCGCGTGTTGTTGGTGCATCCACTGCAGCTGCCGCCCATGACCATCGAGAACACGCTCACGGTCGCCGCGCCCTGCAACGTGATGGACCCCGTCGCGCGCGAATTCGAAGCCAGGACGCAGCCAGACCCGGCTGTGCTGGAACTGCCGCTGAGCGTCATCTTCCCACGGAGGCTCAGCACGCAGCTTTCCGTTGCTGGCTGTACCACAGCGACCGCACGTGCCCCGACATCCACGTCGGAGCGAAAGAAGATCCGGGAAAGTCCAGGCGTCATTTGCCGGTTCAAGACCACTTCGACAGCCGCGCTGCTCCCCGCACTCGGGCCTGAAGTCGGAGGCGAACGCACCACAACGGAGGTACGCGCATCCGCGGCAAAACCATTACGGCCAGCGACGTTCACTCCGGCCGTCGAGGGCACCCCCCCCGCGATGATGGCCGCGGCGCCGCCGATCGCTGCTGCATCGGCCGCGTTCTGCGCCGCGCGCCGCGTCATGTACCAGAGCCCGCCATCGGTCGCGAGGGCGGTCAGCCCGACCAGCCCGGCGGAGCCTGCGGCGAAGGCCAGCAGCACCGAACCTCGGCAATCGGATAGATGCATGCGTCGCGAGCTACGTATCATCCCCAGCATATCAACCCTTGCGTGTAGGAGGCGGCCTTGCGTATAGACTATAAAGGCCGAAGTAAGGAACTCAACGATAGAGTGTATTCTTCGGCAAGTAAGTCGCTTTTCACGCGAGCAAAGGCGGCTTAATGCTCCTCTCGGCTCGCAACAGAAGGAATTTGTTCATGGTGCAGGCCGCGACCGCGCTCTTCACGAAGCTTCAGTCCGACCGCCGTGGGGTGACGGCACTTGAGTACGGCATCATTGCTGCCGCGGTGGTTCTCGCCGTTATCGCTGGCATCACTACGCTGAAGGCGGACGTGCAGGCCATCTTCACGGCGATCACGACTGGGGTTGCCGGCGCCAAGTGATTCAGTGAGTCGGCTGCGCCTCGCGCCACCACTGTGGCGCGAGGTCGCAGACTTGCTGCACCCCTACTTGCTGCCTGGGAATGTCAAGGCGAGGCTAAATGACCTACGCAGCCGGACTCTTCGCGTTTTTTGTCCTTGCCGTCGCGGCTTGGCGAGATGTCGCGACGCGGACGATCCCAGACGCCGCTAGTTGGCTCATCGGCGGGATTGGCATCGGTGCTCGAGGTGCGTTGGGCTTCGAGGCGCTCGCCGTTTCGCTGGCGGGCGCGACCCTACTGTTTCTCACCCTTTTTCTGTTTTTTGCCCGTGGCTTTCTGGGTGGCGGCGACGTGAAGCTCGCCTCGGCCATCGCAGTCGGACTGGCCCCGGCCGCCATCTGGGAATTCGTGGTGGCCACCACCTTCGCGGGTGGGGTTCTCGCCATTCTCCATCTCCTCCTGCGTCGCTGGGGGCCGGCCCGGTTTCCCGGCCGCGTCGGGGCAGTTGAGGCTTGGCGTATCCGGCGTGGGGCGCCGCTTCCCTACGGTGTCGCCATCGCTGTGGGCGGAACCTTCGTCCTTCTTGGACATCCCTGACCCATGCCCTTCCGTCTCCTTGCCGTTCTTCTGCTCCTCCTGACCGCGGGCGGGCTCGGCTACATCGCGCTTCTCGCCGTCCGTCCGGGCTCGCCCGTGCTGGAGGCCGAAGCCGCACCGGCCCCACCGCCGCCAGTCCGGCTGCGGTACCTCGCTGCGGCACGGCCGCTCCAGGTTGGCACCCTGCTGAAGGACGAGGATTTCACGGTCCGCGAGTTCCCGACCGATGCCGTTCCCGAAGGCGCGCTGTTGGCCTCGGATGAGATGAAGGCCGAGTTGCGCGGCGCGATGCTGCGCCGCTGGCTGGAACCGAATGCGACCCTCGCCCGCGCGGACGTTCTGCACCCGCGCGACCGCGGCTTCCTGGCGGCTGTGCTGCGACCCGGGACGCGAGCCATGGCGGTCGGGGTAGATGCCGTCACCGGCGCTGCCGGCCTGATCTGGCCTGGCGACCAGGTGGATGTGCTGCTCACGCAGGAACTCGAGGGCGGCGGCGTCACGGCCGCTCGACGCTATGTCGGTGAGACGGTGTTGAACGACGCGCGCGTCATTGCCGTGGACCAGCAGTTCACCCAGGGCGCCGGCCCGAGCGACGCAGGTCCCCGCAACGTGGCGCGTACGGTCACGCTTGAGGTCTCGGCCGAGCAGGCGGAGCGCCTCGCGGTCGCCCAGCGCCTGGGGCGGCTTTCCCTCACGGTGCGAGCCATCGAGCCATCGAGCGAGCGTCCTCCGCTCCTCTCAGCCGCTCCCGTTCCAACGTTCGGCGGCGACGTGTCGCGCGCCTTGCTTCCGGGGGAGGGCGCGCGAATGCGCCTCATCCAGGGCGGCGACCAGACAGAGGTAAGTTTCCGATGATGCGCCCTGCCATCCTCGCGGGCCTTCTGGGCATCGCCGGCCCGGTCCTCGCGCAGGCGCCAGCCCCCGCGCTGCAGCCGACGCCCCTTGTCCCGTCTTCATCGCTCGCACCGGCTGCGCCGGTGTCGCTCCGGCTCGAGGCCGGCATGGGCCGCATGCTGACTCTGCCTGCCCCGGCGGCAACTGTGCTCGCCGCCGATCCGCGCGTGGCGCGCGTGCAGGCGGCTTCACCGACCAGTCTGTTCCTGATGGCGGTCGGCAATGGTCGCACGACGCTCATCGCGACCGACGCCAACGGCTCGCCGGTCGCGCAGTACGACATCACGGTCTTTGGCGGGCGCTCGGAGGGCGCGGCCACCCTGCCGATGGGCGCGGCACCGATCGGGCCGGCTGCCAACACTGCGCCCCCGCCGCCCAATGCGGCGGCGATTGAGGCGACCCTGCGTCAGGCCGTCGGCCCCAATCTGCGCGTCCTATCCAACGCGGGTGGCCTGATCCTCAGCGGAACTGTCGCGACAGCGGCAGAGGCGCAACGCGCCATCGCCATTGCGCGTGGCTTTGCGGGGGAGGGGCGCTCCATCCTGAACCAGCTCGAGGTGCTGCAGGCCGTGCAGGTGAACCTGCGCGTCCGCGTCGCTGAGATTTCGCGGCAGGTGACCCGCGAACTGGGCTTCAACTGGCAGGCTCTCGGCAACATTGGCAACGTTGCACTCGGGCTGCAAACGGGCGGGACTGCTGCTTCGGTTCTCTCGGCGATCTCCGGCGCAGGGGCCGGCGGGGGTCTCGGGGGCACCCCTGGGCGGCTCGGTTTCGCATACCGGTCGAGTCGTCTCGACATCAACGGGGTCATCGACGCGCTGGCTGCCGACCAGCTCATCACCGTCCTGGCGGAGCCTAACCTCACGGCGCAGTCGGGCGAGACCGCCAGCTTCCTTGCGGGAGGGGAGTTTCCGGTCCCAGTGGCAGCGAATCTCACCGGGCAGGTGACCATCGAATTCAAGCAGTTCGGCGTTTCCCTCGCCTTCGTACCCACCGTCTTGGCCCAGGACCGGCTGAATCTGCGGGTCCGACCCGAGGTGAGCGAACTTTCGGACAATGGCGCAATCAACCTGCCGCTCTCCGGCGGCTCGCTGCGGATTCCTGCACTCACCGTTCGTCGCGCTGAGACGACCGTCGAGCTTGGCAGCGGGCAGAGCTTCGCGATTGCGGGGCTGCTCCAGCGCAACAGCGCGCAGGTTGGGCAGGGTTGGGCCGGGCTCGGGGAAGTGCCTGTGCTGGGCGCCCTGTTCCGGTCCACTCGTTTCCAGCAGGGCGAGACTGAACTCGTGATCATTATCACGCCCTACCTCGTCCGTCCGGCCGCTAACCCACAGGCCCTTGTTGCGCCCACCGACGGCTTCCGCCCGGCCACCGACCTCGACCGCATCCTGCGACAGAGGCAGATCGCCGCAGGGCGTACCCCGACGCCGCTGCCCGCCGTAGATGCGGGCTTCATCCTGGATTGACCCGATGCGCGCCGCACCGCTTCTCCTCCTGCTCGCCGCTTGCGGTCCCCTGACACAGGATCCATTCGACCGGCCCGGCACCTGGCGTGCCACGGGTGCGAACGAAGCCAATCTCCGCGCCATGGTCGCCGATCCGCGCGACCTTCAGCAGGGCAGGGCGGCGCGCATGGCACGGGGCCAGGCCGCGACGCCAGGCGTCGATCGGCTCCTCGCCGGGCAGGTTCCAGCGCTTCCCAATCCTCGCTCGACCAACCCGGCTCCCGCAATCACGATCGCGCCCGCTGGAGGCGGAAATGTCGCACGTTGATGCGAAGCTTCCCCTGGCCGTCGAAGGGGACCGGCTGCCCCTCGCGGCCTGGATCGCGGACGAGACAAGCGAAGACGCAGTCCGTGCTGGCCTTCCCGACATCGCCGCCGGCTCGGCAATCCGGCGCGGCAATATCCGCACCGCAATCAAAGCCCTTGCGCAGCAGCCGACGCCCCGCCTTCTGCTCGTGGACATTGAGGGCGATGCCTCGCCGCTTCAGGCGCTGGATGCGCTCTCTGCCGTCTGCGCGCCCGATGTGCGCGTGATCGTGCTGGGCGACCGCTCTGATATTGGTTTCTACCGCCAACTCACGCGCGAATTGGGCGTGGACGAGTACCTCCCGAAGCCACTGACGCGCGACACGATTTCGGGAGTGCTGCGGCGCCACCTATCTGACACTCCGGAAGGCGAGGGCGCGGCCGGCGCGCGAGGCGGCCGGCTTGTCGCGGTCATGGGCGTTCGCGGCGGCGCGGGTGGCACGACGATCGCCGCGAATCTGGCGATGCAGATTGCGAGCGAAACCCGCGGCCATGTCTGCCTGCTCGACATGAATCTGCGCGGGGGCAACGCGGCCTTGCTGCTCGGCGTGCAGCCCGGTGGCGCGCTGAGGACCGCGCTCGAGCAGCCCGAGCGCGCCGATGCGCTCTTCGTCGACCGGGTGGCCGTGCCGGTGACCGAGCGCCTGCGCGTCATCGCATCGGAAGAACCGCTGGGCAGCCAGCCGGCACCCACCGAGGAGGGGGTCTGCCACCTGCTCGACCTTCTGCTGCAACGCTTCAATGTCGTAGTGGCCGATGTCGCCTTGCCGCCTGGCCCAGCGGAGCGGACGCTCCTCGCCCGCGCGCGGCAGCGTGTGCTGGTCATGACGCCGGAGGTGACGCAGATCCGCGACATGATCGCCGCGCGTACCTTCCTGTCCGAGCTGGGCGGGGAAGGCGCGGCGATCTCCGTACTCAACCGCGCCAATGCACGCTGGGGGCTGGACACGAAGCTTCTGGAGCAGGGGCTCGGCGGAAAGCCGGATATCCGCCTGCCCGACCTTCCGGTGGAGCTTGCGAAGGCCGCCAATCTCGGCCGTGCGGCCGTGCTCGACTATCCGGCGTGGCGCAAGGCGCTCGCGCCGCTCGTGCAGGAATCGACCGGTCAGCGCCTGGTTGAAGCGTCGGCGGGCGGCCTTGGCCGGATCGTCAAGGGGCTGTTCCGGCGATGAGGAATTTCGGGCGCCGCATCGACCCGCTCGTGAGTCCGGTCAGCCCGGGCGCCGCTGGAAACGATGATCCCGCACCCGAGATCAAGACGGGAGACGACCTGCCCGAGGAACTGCGCACGCGGGTGATGCAGCAGGTCGATCCCATCGCCGCCGCGAAGCTCGACATGGCGCAGCTGAAGCGGGAGTTCGAGGCGCTCGTCCATTCCATCGCCCAGCAGGACCGGATCGAGGTAACCGCGCGGCAGCAGCAGCGCCTCGCGGAGGACATCGCCTGGGAGATGGCCGGGTACGGGCCGCTGGAGCCGCTGCTGAAGGACGAGACGATCAGCGACATCATGGTGAACGGCCCGGATCGGGTCTTCATCGAGGTGCGCGGCAAGACCCAGCTTTCCAAGGTCCGCTTCCGCTCCTCGCAGCAGGTGGCGAACATCGCGCAGAAGATGGCGGCCGCGGTCGGGCGGCGGGTGGACGAATCGAGCCCGCTCCTCGATTGCCGCCTCGCCGATGGCAGCCGCGTGAACGTGGTCTTCCCGCCGCTCGCCCTCGACGGCCCGTGCCTGTCCATCCGGAAATTCTCCAAGAAGAAGCTCGACTTCAATGCGATGGTCGAGAATGGGAGCCTTTCGGCCCCGGTTGGGCGCGTGCTGGAGATCGCGGCGCGCTGCCGCCTGAACATCGTCATCTCGGGCGGCACCGGCTCGGGCAAGACGACGATGCTCAACGCCATGAGCCGGCTGATCGACCATGACGAGCGCATCGTAACCATCGAGGACGCGGCGGAGCTTCAACTCCAGCAGCCCCACGTCGTGCGTTTGGAAACCCGCCCGGTCAACCTGGAGGGCAAGGGTGAGATCACCCAGCGCGACCTGTTGAAGAACGCGCTGCGGATGCGACCCGACCGGATCATCGTCGGCGAGGTGCGCGGCGCCGAGGCCTTCGACATGCTTCAAGCCATGAACACGGGCCATGACGGAAGCATCTGCACGGTTCACGCCAACACCACGCGCGACGCTGCCATCCGCATCGAGAACATGGTGCAGATGGGCAGCATGTCGCTTCCGGTGCGCGCCATCCGCACCCAGATTGCCAGCGCGGTGGACCTCATCGTTCAGATCGAACGCATGCGCGACGGCTCCCGGCGCGTCACCCAGGTCTCCGAGGTGTGTGGGCTGGAGGGCGAGGTCATCACGATGAACGAGGTGTTCACCTTCGTGTATGACGGCGAGGACGCCACGGGCCGGATCCGCGGGCATTACGAGACGCCGCGTGTGCGCCCCAGCTTCATCGAGAAGCTGCGCTATTTCGGCCTCGACGAAGTCTGGATGCGGGCGATCCAGGAGGCCTGAGGCATGGTTGTCGCAATCCTCCTCGTCCTCGCCTTCTGCCTCGTCCTTTGGGCGCTCTGGCTCATGCGCGACGGCACGACCCGGCGCGTGCGCGACCGCGTCCGTGAGATCGGCGGCGCGGGGCCGACCGCTGCTGTGGCCACGATGCGCGGTCCCAGCATCCGAATTTCCGAGGCGGGGGAGGGCGGACGGGTTGCCCGCTTCTTCCGCTATCGACCTGAGCTACCGACCCGCCTGCCTGTCGTCGTCGTCGCCGCGCTCGGCGGCGCCGTCGGGCTCTTTGCCTACTGGCGGGTCTCGGGCTGGTTCGGGATGCCGGTGGGCATGGTCGGGGGCGCCATCGCGGGCGTGCTCGGGACGCGGACGCTGTTCAATTGGCAGGCGCAGGCCTATCTGCGTCCGCTCTTCGAGCAGCTGCCCGACTCACTGGGCTTCGTGGTGCGTTCGGTCAAGGCGGGCCTTCCGGTTGCCGAGGCGCTCCGCGGCCTCGCGCGTGAGATGCCCGAACCGACGCGCAGCGAGTTTGGGCGTGTGGTGGGTGAGATCTCCATCGGTCGGCCTGTGGAGATTGCACTCTGGCGCCTCTACAAGCGCACCGGGCTGACGGAGTATGCGTTCTTCGCCGTGACGTTGGGACTTCAGGCTCAGACCGGCGGCAGCTTGGCCGAGACGCTTGAGAACCTCGCCGACATTGTCCGCAAGCGTGTGGCCATGCGCTCCCGTGCCCGTGCCCTGGCCGCGGAGGGGCGCATGTCGGCCGCAATTCTCGTGGCGATGCCCTTCGTCGCGGGGCTCGGGCTGATGCTCCTCTCGCCCGGATACATGGATGTGTTCTTTCAGTCTTCGGGAGGCCAGCAACTGCTCATCACAGGGGGTACGCTCCTCGCCCTCGGCCTCCTCACCATTCGCTGGCTGATCCAGCGTGCGACGACCGACTGATGAACGCCCTCGCACTCGCCCTCATTGCCGGGTTCGGCTCCCTGCTGCTGGTCAGCGTTGCGTCCTTCTTGCTGAACCGTGAGGCCGCGCGCCGCGATCTGAGCCGGCGGATCCGCGGCCTTTCGCGCTCCGACGAAGATCGGGAGGCCGCGGGTGGAGCACCCGTTCTCGGAGGCGTCATCGGCCTCTTGCGCCAAATCGGCGAGGCGCTTCGACGCCGGTCCATCTTCTCGCCGCCCGAGGTGTCGCAGCTGGAGCAGGCGATCGCGGCTTCGGGCCTTCCTCTTGGCCAAGCGGTGCCGATTTTCATCGGCACCAAGGTCGTTCTCCTCCTGCTGTCTCCCCTTGCTGGCTTGGCCGTTGCTCTGCTGCGCGGCTCGGAAGCCCATGGGATCCTGCTTTCTGTGGCCTTTGGCCTCATCATCGGGATCATGCTTCCCGGCTGGATCCTCAAGCTGGTCCGCAAGCCCTACATCAAGGCGCTGCAGCGCGGACTGCCGGACTCGCTCGACCTCCTTGTCGTGTGTGCCGAGGCGGGGCTTGGCCTCGACAGTGCGGTCGAGCGCGTGGCGGTGGAAATGCGCGCCTCGAACCCCGCCGTCGCCCGCGAGTTCGGCATGCTGGGGCAGGAACTCCGGATGCTGCCGGACCGGCGTGAGGCCTTGAACCGCCTTGGCGAACGGACAGGGCTCGACGGGTTCCGCCGCGTCTCCGCGACCTTGTCGCAGACCTTCCGCTACGGGACGCCGCTGGCGCAGGCGCTGCGCGTCCTGGCGGCAGAGATGCGCCAGGAGCGGATGACCAGCCTGGAGGAGCGCGCGGCGCGGCTTCCGGCGCTGCTCGTCATGCCGCTGATCCTTTTCATCATGCCCTGCCTTTTCATCGTGTTGATCGGTCCCTCGATCATCCAGCTCAGCTCCCATTTCGGAGGTTAGCCATGACGCCGCTTCCCGTCCTTCTCGGGGTTCTCCTTCTCGCCGGATGTGCGTCGCTCGGCCTTTCGAGCGAGGAGCCGGACCGCGAGACGGCCGCGCGGCTCCGCGTGGCCGAGGTGGCGGAGCGCTCGGGCCAGCCGGACATGGCGCTCTCGCTCTATGGCGCGGCCGTTGCCGCCAATCCCGGCGCGATCGAGCCCATCCGCCGGCAGGCCGCTGCCCTGGCGCGAACGGGCCGGCTCGCCGAGGCCGAGCGCGCGCTGAACGGCGCAATGGCGCGCCAGCCCAACTCGCCTGTCCTGCTCGGCGAGATGGCGCGATTGCGCCTGCGCGCTGGGCGCTCGCATGAGGCGCTGGCGCTGCTCGACCGCGCCCTTGCCGCCGCGCCGCGCGACGCGAGGCTGATTGGCGCGCGCGCCATCGCTCTGGATTTGTTGGGTCGGCCGGATGAGGCCCAGGCGCAGCACGACCGTGCCGCGTCGCTCGCGCCGCTCGACGCGGCCATCGCGAACAACCGCGCCGTTTCGCTTCTCCTTGCCGGTCAGGCGAGGCCAGCCGTGGAGATCCTGTCGCCCTTCGCGGGGCGGGACGACCTGCCGGAGCGTGTCCAGGCCAACCTCTCCATCGCGCGCCGGATGGAGGAGCGTCCGGGCACGGATCTCGCCGGCGCGATGGCGGGCGAATGACACGGGGTCCCCGCACGGTAAGCCACAGGGAGTGAGCACGGCTGAGCCCTGGCCGTGGTCTGGGTTTCAGCCGCGGCGCAGAAGGGCCTTGGCGCGCTCCACGATGGGGCGGTCGATCATCTGCCCGTCGAAGGTGACGGCGCCCCGGCCCTCGGCCAGGGCGGCGTCGAAGGCGGCCACCATGCGCCTCGCACGCTCGAGTTCCTCCGGGCGCGGGCCGTATTCCTCGTTGATCACCGCAACCTGGGAGGGGTGGACACAGGTGGCGCAGGCGAAGCCCAGCGCACGTGACCGGCGCAGCATGGCGCGGTAGCCCTCCGGGTCCGACAGGCCGGCCACCGTCCCGATGAAGCCCAGCGGCAGGATCCCCGCCCCCCGCGCCGCGACGAGGCCTAGGCGCTTCGGCAGTTCCAGCGCGTCGGGAGTCGCCTCCGCCCCCAGATCGGTCGCCAGATCCTCGCCGCCGATGCCGAGCGCTACTAGGGAAGGGTGGGCGCGGGCGATGGCGTCAAGATGGGGCAGGGCCTTCGCCTCCTCCACGAGCGCGACCAGCTTCATGCCCGGCGCCGCCAACTCGGCGAGGAGCTGGACGTGATCCGGTCCCATCACCTTGGTCAGCACCAGCCCGTCCGCGCCGGCCGCGGCGGCGGCCTCGATATCGGCCACGGCCATGGCGAGCGGCCGGTTGATTCGCACCAGCACGTCGCCCCCCGGCCGACGGGCGCGCGGCACGGCCGCGGCCAGCGCAGTCCGTGCTTCCGGCTTGCGGTCGGGCGCAATGCTGTCCTCGCAGTCGAGGATCACAGCATCCGCCCCGCGCTCTGCCGCCTTGGCGACGAAGCGCTCCTCCACCACGGGCACGTAGAGCAGGGAGCGCCAGGTCACGCTGCAGGGTGTTCCTTCATCCAATGGGCCGCGATGTCGGCGCGGCGGCAGACCCAGACGCCATCCTGCGCTTTCGCCCAGTCCAGCACCTTCGCCAATCCGCTTGCCCGGCCGGCATGGCCGATGATGCGGTTGTGCAGCCCAACGGACAGGATGCGCCCGCCCGGCTCGGAGAGCATCAACTCGCAGGCATGGCGGATATAGGCAAAGAACTCCTCGCCTGTGGTAAGCGCGGCGCGCTGGAAGCGCACGTCGTTGTGCGTGAGCGTGTAGGGGATGACGAGGTGCGGCTTGCCCTTCACCGCGCGCCAATAGGGCAGTTCGTCGTCATAGGCGTCGCTGTCGTAGAGATAGCCGGACTCGGCCAGGAGGCGCCGCGTGTTCTCCGAGGGGGCGTAGCGTGTGTACCAGCCCATCGGTCGCGTGCCCGTCAGGCGCTCGATGATGGCGGTTGCCTCGGCGACGCGGGTACGCTCCTTCGCCTCCTCCATTCCGGCGTGCATTTCCCAGCGCAGCCCGTGGCCGCAGAAATCCCAGCCGGCCTCCACCATCGCGGCCGCGGCATCGGGCGTGCGCTCAAGCGCGCGCGCCACGGCGAAGACGGTGCAGGGCAGGGCGCGCTCGGTGAACAGGCGGTGGATGCGCCAGAACCCGACACGCGAACCGAACTGGAACATGCTCTCCGCCGCCAAGTCGCGGCCCTTCACGGAGGCGGTGCTGCCCTCGGTCAGCGCTGTCTCGGAACGGGGGTCGCCATCGGGAAGGCTCTCCTCGCCGCCCTCCTCGTGGTTCAGCACGAAGTTCAGTGCGACGCGCGCGCCGCTTGGCCAGCGTGGGTCGGGCGGGTTGCGGCCATAGCCGACAAAGTCACGCTCGGTCATGGTACCACGCCCCCGGGCAGCGTTGCGACGTAATCCGCGAGTTCCCCGGGCCGCGCGATCCACAAATGCTCGCGGTGCTCGAGGATGCGCCGCATCGCGGCGCGGAAGGGGCGGAGCCGGTGCGGCTGGCCCAGGATGAAGGGATGCAGGACGACCGAGCAGACCATCGGGCGCTTCTCGCTCTGCTCCAGAAGCTCGCGGAATTGGTCCTCCACCATGTCCGCGAATTCGCGGCCCGAATGGTGGCGGGCGATCAGGGCCGGGCTGTCGTTGATCTCGACCGAATAGGGCACGGATAGCAGCCGTCCGGCGCGCGTTTCCATCCAGAAGGGCTGATCGTCCGCGGGCCAGTCCATCACGTAGGTGAACCCCGCCTCGCGCAGCAGGTCCGGCGTGTGCGGCGACTGCGCGATGTAAGGGCCGAGCCAGCCGCGAGGCGCGACACCGGCATGATGCGCCAGGATGTCGCGGCTTTCCTCGATCAGGCGCCGCTCATCCTCCTCCCACAGCCCGTCCTGGCGCTCGCTGTTGGTGCGCCCATGGCCGATGAACTCGTCGCCGCGTGCGCGCAGGGCAGGCGCGATCTCCGGGCAGGTTTCGAGCGCCGCGCTGTTGACGTTGTGCGCCGAGGGAATCTCCAACTCGTCCAGCAGGTCGAGCAGGTTCCACAGCCCGACCCGGTTGCCATAGTCCCGCCACGCATAGGGGCGCTGGTTCTGCACCGCGTTCAATCCGGTGGAATCAGAGCCAAGCCCGGCGCGAAAGGCGAAGTGCTCGATGTTGTTGACGACCAGCAAGGCCAGCCGCTTCCCGCCCGGCCAGTCATAGACCGGCCGGGTCGGGATCGCGGAATGTGCGTAGCGACGGTGCTCGGGGAGCCTCACGGCCTCTCGGCTCTCCCCGCGAACGTCACCGTTCGACGCACATCGCGACGCCCATGCCGCCGCCGATGCACAGCGTGGCCAGGCCCTTCTTCGCCCCGCGCCGCTGCATCTCATAGAGCAGCGTGGTCAGCACCCGCGCGCCCGAGGCACCGATCGGGTGGCCCAGCGCGATGGCGCCGCCATTGACGTTGACCTTGGCCGTGTCCCAGCCGAGGTCCTTGTTCACGGCACAAGCCTGGGCCGCGAAGGCCTCGTTGGCCTCGATCAGGTCCAGGTCGGCGATGCTCCAGCCCGCCTTCTCCAGCGCGCGGCGGCTGGCCGGGATGGGGCCGGTGCCCATGATCGCCGGGTCCACCCCCGCCGTCGCCCAGGACACGATGCGCGCCAGCGGCGTGATGCCGCGCCGCTTCGCTTCCTCGGCGCTCATGATCACGGCGGCGGCGGCGCCATCGTTGATGCCCGAGGCGTTGCCGGCGGTCACCGTGCCTTCCTTGTTGAAGGCGGGGCGCAGCTTGCCCAGGATCTCCATGCTGGTCTCGGGCTTCGGATACTCGTCCGTGTCCACCACCACGTCGCCCTTGCGGCCCTTCACCGTGACGGGAGCGATCTCCTCCTTGAATCGCCCGGACTTCATCGCCTCGCCAGCCTTGCGCTGGCTGGCCTGGGCGAACTCGTCCTGCTCCTGGCGGGTCAGCTGGTACTTCTGCGCGACGTTCTCGGCGGTGTTGCCCATATGGTAGCCGTGGAACGCGTCCCACAGCCCGTCCTTGAGCATGGTGTCCACCAGCTCCAGCCCGCCCATCTTCTGGCCGGAGCGGAGGTTCGCCGCGTGCGGCGCCTGGGACATGCTTTCCTGCCCGCCCGCCACGACGACGGTGGCGTCGCCCGTGGCGACCTGCTGCGCGGCGAGCGCCACGGCGCGCAGGCCGGAGCCGCAGAGCTGGTTGATCCCGAAGGCTGTCCGCTCCGCCGGGATGCCCGCCGCCATGGCGGCCTGGCGCGCCGGGTTCTGCCCCGCGCCGGCGGTGAGGATCTGCCCCATGATCACCTCGTCCACCTCGTTGGGCGCGACGCCGGCCCGCTCCAGCGCCGCCTCGATGGCGACCTGGCCGAGCACGTGGGCGGGAACGTTGGCAAAGGCCCCGTTGAACGCGCCCACCGGGGTGCGGGCGATGGAGGCGATGACGATCTCTTGCATGGGCTGGCTTCCCTCTTTCGGCGCATCCTTGCGCGGCGTCAGGCCTCGCGCAACCATTCGAGGAGGGGGCGCCACAGGGCCCGTTCGGCCCCTTCGCCCGCCACCATGCCGATATGGCCGGCCGCCGCATCCAGCACATGGGGCGCCGGAAGCGCCGCTGCCAGGGCGCGGGCGGAGGCCGGAAGCACGATCCGGTCGCGCGCCGGGATGGCGACGAAGGCCGGGCCGCGCCATTCCTCCGGCCGCACCTTCCATCCCGCGATGCGCCACTCCCCGCGCCCCGGCAGGTTCGCGCCGTACCAATCGGCGAGGCATTCCCGCGCCACCGGGGCGGCGAGGGGCACGCCGTCGTTTAGCCAGTCCTCCAGCACCACGAAGCGCCGCGCCCGCGCGCCGGCCATGTCCAGCCGCCCGAAGGCGCGGAACTTCCGCGCGAGCCCGAAGGGGTCGAGCAGGGCGAACAGGGATTGGATGGTATCCACCGGCAGCGCGTTCATCGGCGCCATCATCGCCTCCAACCCGGGCAGAAGCCGCGCGAGGCTCGGCGCCTCCGGATCGGCGTGGAAATTCCAGGGCGTGGCCAGCAGGGCGAGGCCGCGCACGCGCTCCGGCCGCCGCAGCGCCGCCGCGAGGGCGAGCAGCCCGCCCATGCAGTAGCCCAGCAGCACCATCTCCCCCGGCACCGCGGCCATCGCCCGCTCCAGGCGGCCGGCCACGAGGTCGGTGAGGGTCATCCGCCGCTCCTCCGCCTCCGGCCAGCCCCAGTCGAGAAGCAGGGGGCGCAGCCCCTGGCCGGCCAGGAAGCGCACCAGCGAGGCACCCTCGTCCAGGTCCAGCACCTGGGCGCGGTTCACCAGGGACGGGACCAGCAGAACGGGCCTGCCGCCCTCCGGCCGGTAGTCCAGCAGCCGCGACGCGCCCTCCCGCCAGATCACTGGCGGGTCCTCCAGCGTGCGGCGGTGCTGGTGGCGCCGGTACTGCGCGATGCCGTGGATCAGCGCCGCGTCCTCGCGCAGCAGCCGGCGCATCACGGCGCCGCGAAAGGCCTCAGCCCCGACGCCGCCTTCCGCCAGCCGGGCGGCGATCCGCGCCGCCTCCGCCCGTGCTGCGCTCGATCTCGGAAAGCCGCCGCTCCAGCTCGGCGATGCGCCGTCGAAGGGTGGCGGGGTCATCGCCGCCATCCCCCGCGCCGCCCCCAGCATCAGATGCAGGGGCAGGGGGCGCGGGCCGCGCCGGGGGGTGGGGAGAGGCGTCATGCGCCCAGCGCGCCAGAGCCGCTGCGCCCGCCGCCTGAGCGCGCCAGAACGCGGCGAGCAGCGCCAACCCGGCCGACCAGGCCTCGGTGGCCTCCCGGTCGCGCGCGGCGGAGGCCACCTCGGACTCCCACAGCGCGATCCAGTCCGCGGCCAAGCGCTCGAGTTCCTCGGGGTCGTTCATCCGGTTCCACGACGGTGGGCATTGGCGGCCTCTATAACCGAAGGGCTTCCCGTCGCCCATGCCGATGGTGCTACGCTGCACAGCAACACGGCAACGAATCCAAAAAGGGGCTGGGAAAACGATGGCAGAGGCCGCACTGCAGACCACGCAATCCACGCCGCCCGTGGTGATCAAGAAATACGCGAACCGCCGGCTCTACAACACGGAAAGCTCCTCCTACGTGACCCTGGAGGACTTGGCGAAGATGGTCCGCGACGGGAGGGAATTCGTTGTCTACGACGCGAAGTCCGCCGAGGACATCACGCGCTCCGTCCTCACCCAGATCATCGTCGAGGAGGAGGCGAAGGGCGGACAGCTCCTGCCCGAAAGCTTCCTCCGCTCGTTGATCGGTTTCTACGGCGGCTCCATGCAGACGATTGTGCCCAAGTATCTCGAAGCGACGATGCAAGGCTTCGCGCGCCAGCACGAGGAAATGCGCCGCAACATGGCAAGCGCCCTGAAGCCGTTCTCCTTCGAGGAGGTGGGGCGGCAGAACCTCGCGATGATGGAACGGGCGATGAGCCTGTTCAGCCCCTTCCCGCGTCCCAACGAGCTGGAGCAGCTTCGCGCGGAGAACGAGCGCCTGAAGGCGGAGGTCGCCGCGCTGAAGGACCGCAAGCCGGGCTGAAACCCCGGCTTTCCGTGGGCGTTGCGCCGCCATGCCAGCGACCGCCGAGAAGACCGACCCCGCCCTATGGAAGCGCGTCGTCGCGCGCGTGAAGCGTGGCACGAAAGGCGGAGACGCCGGCGAATGGTCCGCGCGCAAGGCGCAGCTTGCCACCGCCGAGTACAAGAAGGCGGGCGGCGGCTATGCTGGCCGAAAGAGCAAGGACAACCACCTCAGCCAGTGGACGAAGGAGGAGTGGGGCACGAAGTCCGGCCGCCGCTCGAAGGACACGGGCGAGCGATACCTGCCGCGCCGCGCCCGGGAAAAGCTGTCGGAAAAGGAGTACGCGCAGACCACCGCGCGCAAGCGGCGCGACACGAAGGCCGGAAAGCAGCATTCCCGCCAGCCCGCCACCGCGGCACGCAAGACGGCGACCGCGCGGAAGGCCGCGCCGGATGCACTGGTGCAGGAGTTCCGCGAGGCGGTGAACACCAGCCGCTCGATGCTGGAGCGCTGGCTCAAGACCAAGCGTTCGATGGAGGTCGGGCAGAAGCGCGACGGCGGCGAGTCGGTGGGCCATGCCTCCGGACGGCGCATCGCCACGATCCTCGCGAAGGGCCGCTCGGCCGAGTACACGAAGGAGGAGCGGGCGCATATGAGGAAGGTGGTGGGGTATGTGCGCCGTCACCTCGCCCAGCGTCCGAAGGGGGACGTGCGCGACACGGATTGGCGCGCCTCGCTCCGCAACTGGGGCCACGACCCGCTGAAGGGTTGATGCTTCCCTAGATCGGAACCGGCGCGGCGCGCACCATCCGCGTCAGCGCCGCGCAGCCGCCCAGCCCGACCAGGGCGATCAGCGCCGGCAGGCCCCAGCCCGGCAGGGTCTCCAGCGCCACTCCCGCAAGGGGCGCGCCAATGGCGCCGCCCAGCAGGTAGGCGGTGTTCAGCCCGGCCATGCCGAGGGCCCGCGCCGGCCCTGCGAAGCGCTGCACCGCGCGCACCATGCCGAGGGTGTAGATCGCCCCCGCCGCCCCGCCCCATGCCGCCAGCACCGGCCAGACCGGCAGGCCCGGCGCCAGGGCCGGCCAGAACACCGAAGCCACCGCCACCACCACGCCGCAGAGCAGCAGCGCCCAGTCCGTCCCCCAGCGATCCGCCACCATGCCAAGGGGGAATTGCGCCAGCACGTTGCCGAAGCCCGAGGCGACGACGATCGCGGCCGCGGCCGCCGCCGCCATGCCGAGGGCAAGACCCTGCACGGGGAACACCGCCCCGGCCGCCGCCTCCAGCGCACCGCAAAGGGCCGCGGCGCCGGCGGGCGCCGCCATCACGGAGGCCACTGGCCGAAGCCGGGCGAGGGACAGTCGCATCCGCGCCGGGACCGTTCCGGCCGGGTCGCGCAACGCCGCGCCCATGGCCAGCCCCAGCGCCAGGATCCCCGCCGAAGCCCAGAAGGCCTGCGGCACCACCCCCGTCAGCAGCAGCACCGCCGGCCCGCCGCCGATCGCGGCGGAAACAAAGGTCTGGTAGAGGCCAAGCGACGCGCCCTCGCGCCCCTCCGGTGCCATGGCGGCGGCGATGGCGTCGGCCGTCGTCCAGGCAAGGCAAGACCCCACCCCCAGCAGGCCGCCGAAGACGAACCAGAGCGGCAAGGCAGGGTCTGTTCCCAATGCGAGCAGCGCAACGGCCGCCATTCCCGCCGCGACGCGATGCAGGGCAAAGGCCCCGCCCAGCCGCCCGGCCAGCCAAGGGGTGATCGGTGCCGCGAGCAGCGCCGCGCCCCAGACCACGGATGCGTAGAGACCGATCACCGCCGCCTCGACCCCGCGCTGCGCCAGCAGGACGGAGGCGAGGGGCGTCGCCATCCAGACGCCAGCGAAGGCGCAGGTGGCCACGCCCACGAACAGGGCGAAGGAGGCCGCGTGCGGCTTCGCTTGGGTGGCGGTGGACATGGGGGGTTCCTCGGGGGCGGGCCCCGATGGGGCATGAACCGGAATGTGTATGGCGCTGCAGGGCAAGTCAAAGTGGCGCGCCTCGCTGTGCATGGCAGCATTGCGGCCTCCGTGCCAAGCCGAGACGCCTCTGAACTCTCCCGGAGGCGCAAGGCCAAGATTTTGCGTCGTTTCAATGCGCCGGCGTCGCGAACCCGAACAAGAGACAAGCGGCGACTGGGCGCGGTTCCAGGAACTTCAAGCCTCTTGCGCGGTGCACCATGCGTGGTCTTCATTCACCCTGACCGGCTTCCCCGCGTTCCCAGCCCCCGGCTGATGCGCCATGGCCCCTCCGCCGGTTTGCATGAAGGCGTCCCCCCGGTGATGAAGAAGATCGCCCTGTTTCTCGCACTCGCCGCCTTTCCTGCCCAGGCGCAGATGGGCGCAGGCGGCCCGCCGCCCGCCGTTGGCTTTGTCGAGGCACGGCGGCAGGCCGTCACCGAGAGCAACGAGTTCATCGGCCGGATCGAGGCGATCAACCGCGTGGACATCCGCGCCCGCGTCACCGGCTTCCTGGAACAGCGCCTCTTCACCGAGGGCAGCGAGGTGCAGGAGGGCGCGCCTCTGTTTCGTCTCGAACGCGCGCCCTTCGAGGCCCAGCTGGACCAGGCCCGCGCCAACGTCGCTTCCGCCGAAGCCCAGCTCAACAACGCCCGCGTCGTCCTGGCCCGTGCACGCGATCTGCGCTCCACCGGGGCCGGCACGCAGGCGGCGCTGGACAACGCCCAGGCGCAGGAGCGGACGAGCGCCGCGGCGGTGCTCGGCGCCCAGGCCCAGCTTCGCACCGCCGAGATCAACCTCGCCTACACGGAGATCACCGCCCCGGTCGCGGGGGCGATCGGCCGCGCCTACTACACCCCAGGCAACGTGGTCAGCCCAACCCTTGCGGACCCGCTGGCAACCATCGTCAGCCAGGATCCGATGCGCGTCGCCTTCACCATCCCCCAGCGCACCGCAGTCGAACTCCGCGAGCGCTACCAGGGAAGGGGCGGAGCCCAGGCGACGCGTGTGCGCGTGCGGCTCGTCACCGGGGCACTGTATTCCGAGGTGGGGCACATCGACTTCATCGACACCAGCCTCGGCCGCGACACGGACAGCATCCTGGTCCGCGCCAGCATCCCGAACCCGCTCCGCGAGGGGATGCGCGCCGGCGAGCCCGGCGCGCGCGCCCTGATTGACGGCCAGCTGGTCACGGTGCTGCTGGAAGCCGCGCAGCCGGTCCAGGCCATCGTGGTCCCGCGCAACGCCATCGCGCAGGACCAGCAGGGCTTCTTCGTCTTCGTCGTCGGCGAGAACAACGTCGCGGAGCGCCGCAACGTCCGCCTCGGCCGCTCCACTGCCGAGACGGCGGTGATCGAGGAAGGCGTCAACGAGGGCGACCGCGTCATCACCGAAGGCATCCAGCGCATCCGCCCCGGGGCGCCGGTGAACCCGCAACCCGCCGGCGCTGCCCCCGGCCAGCCGCAGCGCGCGGGCTGAGGGAAAGGCCATGATCTCCGCCGTCTTCATTCGGCGGCCGCGGCTTGCCGTGGTCATCTCCATCGTCATCACCCTGGCGGGGCTGCTGTCGCTGACCCGTATCCCGGTGGCCCAGTTCCCCGATATCGTGCCGCCCGTGGTGCAGGTGACGACGCGCTACCCCGGCGCCTCGGCGGCGGTGGTGGAAAGCACCGTCGCGCAGCTCGTCGAGAGCGCGGTGAACGGGTCGGACCGCATGCTCTACATGCGCTCCAACTCGGGCAATGACGGTTCTTATACGCTTTCCGTCACCTTCGCCCTCGGCACCAACCCCGACATCAACACGGTGAACGTCAACAACCGTGTCCAGGGCGTCCTGGCGCGCTTGCCGCAGGAGGTGCAGCGCGCCGGCGTCACGGTGCGCAAGCAATCCTCGGCGGTCTTGATGTTCCTCGGCGTGTCGTCGGACAATCCGGACCACTCGCCGCTCTTCATCTCGAACTACGTCACCATCAACATGCTGGACGCCATGCGCCGCCTGCCGGGTGTGGGAGACGTGCAGATGTTCGGCGCGCAGGACTACTCCATGCGCGTCTGGTTCGAGGTGGACCGGCTCAACAACCTCAACCTCTCGCCCTCCGAGATCATTGCCGCCATCCAGGCGCAGAACGTCCAGGCGGCGGTGGGGCGCATCGGGGCGCGCCCGATCAGCGACGACCAGTCCTTCCAATTCAACATCCAGACCCAGGGCCGCCTCATCTCGCCCGAGCAGTTCGGCGAGATCGTGATCCGCGCCAACCCGGATGGCTCGACGCTGCGCATCCGGGACGTGGCGCGGGTAGAGCTTGGCGCCGCGAACCTGGACGTCGAGGCCCGGCTGAACGGGCAAAACGTCGTCAACATGGGCATCTACCTTGCCCCCGGTGCCAATGCGGTGCAGGTGGCGGAGCTGGCCAAGCGCACCCTGAACGACATGTCCTCCCGCTTTCCGCAGGGGCTGCGCCATACGATCATCTACAACACCACCGACTTCGTCATCGACACGATGACAGAGGTGGTGAAGACCCTGGCCGAGGCCTTCATCCTCGTGGTGCTGGTGGTCTATCTCTTCCTCGGCTCGCTTCGCGCCACGATCATTCCGACCGTCGCGGTGCCCGTGTCGCTGATCGGCACCTTCGCCGTGCTGCTGATGATGGGCTACACGGCCAACACCATCTCGCTCCTCGCCATGGTGCTCGCCATCGGCATCGTCGTGGACGACGCCATCGTGGTGGTCGAGAACGTGGAGCGGGTGATGGAGGAGGAGCCCGACCTCACCCCCGCCCAAGCAACTGACAAGGCCATGCGGGAGATCACGGGCCCCATCATCGCCATCACCCTAGTGCTGCTGTCGGTCTTCGTGCCGATCGGCCTGATTCCGGGCGTCTCGGGCGTGCTGTTCCAGCAATTCGCGGTGACGATCAGCGTCGCGATGGTCATCTCGGCCATCAATGCTCTCACCTTGTCTCCGGCGCTCTGCGCCGTGGTGCTGCGGCATACCGGACCGCGCCGCGGGCCGATGAAGTATGTGCTCCGGGCCATCGATAAGGTGCGGGACGGTTATGCCTGGGTCGTCACGCGCCTCGTCCGCGTCGCGCTGCTTTCGGTCGTCCTCACCGCCGCCATCGCCTTCGGCATCTTCGAGGTCTCGAAGCGCACGCCCCAAGCCTTCCTCCCGGCCGAGGACCAGGGCGCCTTCTTTGTGCAGCTTCAGCTTCCCCAGGGTTCCTCCGTCGCCCGCACCAGCGAGGCGTCGCGACAGGTGGCGGCCTTCCTGCGCCAGAACGAGGCGATCGAGAACATCCTGGAGATCATCGGTTTCTCCTTCATCGATGGCGGCGCGCAGTCCAACTCCGCCTTCATCGTCGGCCGCCTCAAGCCCTTCGAGGACCGGACCCGCGCCGACCAGAGCGTCTTCGCCGCCATCGGCCAAGTCTTCGGCTTCGCCCAGGGCTTCCGCACCGCCAACGTCTTCGCCTTCAACGTGCCGCCCATCCTGGGCCTCGGCACGGGCGGCGGCTTCGAGTACCAGCTGCAGGACTTCCAGGGGCGCGACCCAGTGGAGCTGGGCGGCGTTTCCCTCGCGCTGATGGTGGCGGCGAACCAGGACCAGCGCCTCGCCGGCGTCTTCACTACCTACGCCCCCACCAGCCCGTCCCTCTATCTCGACCTGGACCGCGACAAGGCCCAGGCTCTCGGCGTGCGGATCAGCGACGTCTTCACCACGCTCCAGGCGGCGCTGGGCGGCATCTACGTCAACGATTTCAACCTGTTCGGCCGAACCTGGCAGGTGAACGTGCAGGCCGTCGCCGCCGACCGCGACGACCTGCCGGATATCTGGCGCCTTCAGGTCCGCAACACGCGCGGGCAGATGGTGCCGCTTGCTGCCTTTGCGAATGTGCGCGTGGTGCTGGGGCCACAGACCATCCAGCGCTACAACAACTACCGTTCCGTGAACTTCCTCGGTCAGGGCCGTCCCGGCATTTCTTCCGGCGACGCGCTGCTCGCGATGGAGGAGGTGTCGCGCACCGTGCTGCCGCAGGGCTTCGGCTTCGACTGGACGGGCACCGCCTACCAGGAGAAGCAGGCCGCCGGGCAGACGGGCGTCCTGGTCGGGCTGGCGCTGCTCTTCGCCTATCTCTTCCTGGTGGCCCTGTATGAGAGCTGGGTGATCCCGATGCCGGTTCTGCTCTCCGTCGCGGTGGGCGGGCTGGGCTCCTTCATCGCCCTCTTCATCGCGGGGGCCCCACTCACCGTCTATGCCCAGATCGGCCTTGTCGTGCTGATCGCGCTGGCGGCGAAGAACGGCATCCTGATCATCGAGTTCGCGAAGGAGCAGCGCGAGAAGGGCCTCTCCATCCGCGACGCGGCGGTGATGGGCAGCCGGATGCGCTTCCGCGCCGTGATGATGACGTCCTTCGCCTTCATCCTCGGCCTCGTGCCGCTGGTCTGGGCGACGGGCGCTGCGATGCTGTCCCGCCGCGCTGTGGGCCTGCCGGTCTTCGGGGGGATGCTGGCGGCCTCGTTGGTCGGGATCTTCATCATCCCGATGCTCTACGTCGTGTTCCAGGGGATGCGGGAGCGGACGCATAATCTGTTCCGCCGCAAGGGCAGCGTGGCGCACTGACGCCACGCCCCCTTCCCAAACCCACCCTCGCCGTCAGATGATGGCGAGGACAGGTGAGGGAATCCCGAAATGGCGAAGTTTGGCTTGAGCCAATCCCTGCGGCGCGTCGAGGACCCGAGGCTCCTTCTGGGCCAGGGCCGCTACACGGATGACATCGCATTTCCCGGCCAGGTTCATGGCCACGTGCTCCGCTCCCCGCACGCCCATGCTGCCATCACGTCGGTGGACGCGACGGAAGCCCGCGCCATGCCCGGCGTGCTGGCGATCTACACCGGCGCCGACCTTCAGTCCGCCGGGGTGGGGGACGTGCCCTGCGCCGTGCCGCTGAAGAGCAGCGACGGCTCGCCCCGCGCGGACACGCCGCACCCCGTCCTGGCGGTGGACCGCGTTCGCCACGTGGGCGACCCGGTGGCCTTCATCGTCGCCGAGACGCCGCAGCAGGCGCGCGACGCGGCCGAGGCGGTGATGGTGGATTACGACATCCTCCCCTCCATCTCCGACCTCGCCACCGCGCACGAGGCCGGCCAAGCCCAGATCTGGGATGCCGCGCCGAACAACATCTGCTTCGACTGGGAAGCCGGCGACAAGGCGAAGGCGGAGGAGATGTTCGCGAAGGCTGCGCATGTCACGCGGCTGACGGTGGTGAACAACCGGATCGTCGTCTCCTCCATGGAAGCCCGCGCCTGCGGCGCCTCCTTTGACGCGGCCTCGGGCACCTTCACGGTGCATGCCGGCACCCAGGGATCCTGGCTGGTGAAGGGGCTGCTCGCCTCCAACGTGCTGAAGGTGGACCCGGAGAAGGTGCGCGTCGTCACCCCCGACGTGGGCGGCGGCTTCGGCATGAAGATCTTCCTCTACGCCGAGTACGCGCTTTGTGCCTACGCGGCCCGCGAAGTCGGCCGCCCGGTCAAGTGGACCTCCGAGCGCACGGAAGCCTTCCTGTCCGACACGCATGGGCGCGACAACGTGACGACCGGTGAGCTGGCCCTGGACAGCGACGGCAGGTTCCTGGCGCTCCGCACCCTGAACCACGCCAACATGGGCGCCTATCTTTCCACCTTCGCGCCCTTCATCCCGACCGGGGCGGGCACCAAGGTTCTGGCGAGCGTTTACGACTTCCAGGCCATCCATGCCCGCGTCCTCGGCATCCTCACCAACACCGTGCCGGTGGATGCCTATCGCGGGGCAGGACGTCCCGAGTCGAACTACCTCGTCGAGCGGCTGATCGACCAGGCGGCGCACGATCTTGGGATCGATCGAATCGAGCTTCGCCGCCGAAACATGGTGGCGCAGTCCCGCATGCCCTACACCAGCGCGATCGGCCAGCGCTACGACAGCGGCGATTTTCCGCGCGTCATGGACGCCGCGCTGGGGAAGATCGACTGGGCTGGCTTCCCCGCCCGCAAGGCGGAGGCCGCCTCGCGTGGCAAGAAGCGCGGGATAGGCCTCGCCTACTACCTGGAGGCCACGGGCGGCAGCCCGACGGAGAACGCCAAGGTCGTCTTCGCGGAGGACGGCATGGTGGACGTCTATGTCGGCACGCAGAGCACGGGGCAGGGTCACGAGACCGCCTACGCCATGCTCACCTCGCACGAGCTGGGCATCCCGGTCGAGAAGATCCGCGTCCAGCAGGGCGATTCCGAGACGCTGCCCTCCGGCGGCGGCACGGGCGGCGCGCGTTCTCTGTACTCGGAAGGCCAGGCCATCCTCGTCACGACGGCAAGCGTGATCGAGAAGGGCAAGGAAGCCGCGTCGCAGCTCCTGGAGGCGGCGAAGGTGGATATCGAGTTCACCAAGGGGCGGTTCACCGTGGCGGGCACCGACCGCGGCATGGACATCCTGGAGGTCGCTTCGCGGCAACGCGCCCGCATCGCGGCGGGCGAGGACACGATCCTGCTCGACGCGCTGGAAACGGCGAAGATCGACAGCCACACTTTCCCCAATGGCTGCCACGTCGCCGAGGTCGAGGTGGATCCGGAGACGGGGCAGGTTACGATCCCGCGCTACATCGTGGTGGACGATGTGGGCCACGCGCTGAACCCGCTGATCGTGCGGGGACAGGTGCATGGCGGCGTCGTCCAGGGCATCGGCCAGGCGGTGCTGGAGCGCACGGCCTATGACCCTTCCAGCGGTCAGCTCCTTTCTGCCTCCTTCATGGATTACGCCCTGCCGCGCGCGGAGGACGTGCCCGAGATCGAGGTGGATCTGATCGCCGTGCCCTGCGAGACCAACCCCCTCGGCGTGAAGGGAGCCGGCGAGGCCGGGGCGGTCGGGTCGCCGCCAGCGGTGGTCAATGCGCTGGTTGACGCGCTTTCGGGGGATGGCGTGCAGAGCATCGACATGCCGGCGACGCCGGAGGCGGTTTGGAAGGCGCTGCACGCGGCCTGAACGCCCTTGGGCCTCGGCCGCCGCGGCCGGGCGCCTCTCAGGCTTTGCCGTTGCCCGGTCAGGGCCTAGAAAAGGCCAAGCGCGCAGGCGCTTGGCGGGCGTGCCGAAACGGTAGCCGGAAGGGTCTTAAAAACCCTGGGTCGAAAGGCCGTGCGGGTTCGAATCCCGCCGCCCGCATTCCCTAGACCGGGTCCGGCGTCCCCACCACGGCCTTGGCAGCCGATTGCGGCACCAGCGGAAGCGGGGCCATGCCAACCGCTTCGCCGAGGATCAGCAGCACCGGGCCGTCGCCAGCCCAGTCCTCGCCATGCTCGACCAGTTCGGCCAAGGTGCCGCGCAACTCACGCTGATCCGGCGTGCCGCCGCGCTCGATCAGCATGCCCGGCGTGGCGTCGTCATAGCCTTCCCAGATCATGCCCTGGTGCAACGCCCCCAGGGTGCTCATCCCCATGTAGACGCACAGCGTCTGACCCGGTCGGGCAAGGGCGCGGAAATCAAGATCCAGCACGCCTTCGCGCGTGTGGCCGGTGACCAGCGTCAGCATCCTCGCCGCGTCGCGGTGGGTGAGGGGGATTCCCGCCTGGGCGGCGCAGCCCAGCGCAGCGGTGACGCCCGGGACGACCTCGTGCGCGATCCCCGCCTCGCGCAGCGCCGCGGCTTCCTCGCCACCACGGCCGAACACGAAGGGGTCGCCACCCTTCAGGCGGACCACGCGCTTGCCTTCGCGCGCCAGCTCCACCAGGAGGGTGTTGATGCCTTCCTGCGGCACGCAATGTTCGCTGCGGCGCTTGCCGACGAAGATGCGCCGCGCATCCCGTCGCGCCATCTCCAGCACCGCATCGGGCACCAGCCGGTCATGGACGATCACATCGGCCTCGCCGAGCGCGCGGAGCGCACGCAGGGTCAGCAGGTCGGCCGCGCCCGGTCCGGCGCCCACAAGCTGGACGAAACCCGCCGGCTGCGTGCCGGCGCGGTCGAGCATGGACAGGAAGGCGGTCTCTGCCTCCAGCTGCCGGCCCGCTTCCGCCAGCCGTGCCGGAACGCCGGTGAAGGCGCGCTCCAGGAAGGCGCGCCGCGCGGGCAGGGAGGGAAGGCGATCGCGCACCATCGCGCCGAAGCGCGCGCCCAGCGCGGCGACGCGGCCGAGCAGCGGCGGCAGCGCCGCCTCGATGCGCTGGCGAACCAGGCGCGCCAGCACCGGCGCGGCGCCACCGGTCGAGACGGCGATGGTCACGTCCTCGCGCTGGATGATCGCCGGGGTGATGAAGGTGCAGAGTTCCGGCCGGTCCACCACGTTTACCGGGATGCCGCGCGCCAGGCAGGCGCCATGCAGGGCGACGAGGTCCTCCTCCTCGGCACCGGCGCCGACCGCCAAGGCGATGCCGTCCAGCAACTCGGGCGTGAAGCGCCGTGCCGCGCGCATCGTTGCACCAGACGCGCGCAGCAGCGCCGCCTTAGCCTCCAGCGCCTCGCCCTCGCCCAGCAGGAGGACGTCGCGCCCCTGCAGTTCGAGGAAAGCCGGAAAATGTCGCATCAGACGGGCTCCAGCGCTTCAGTCAGCAAGGCTTCGGGTTCCGGCTTGCGGAAACGGCAACCCGTGCCCGCGGTGCAGGCATGTCCTATCGCTGCCACATCACGGCCGCCTGCCACAATGGCCGACCATATGTGGTCTTTACTGACTCCCTTGCGATTGCAGGCATTTGCAGCGTGCGACGGTGCGTCGAGAACGGTGCCAAGCGTCCCCATCGAGAGCGCGCGCTGACCGCGACTCCATGCTGCGCGATGCTTTCCTGGACCCACTGCTTCGAGGCGCAGCTTCGGCCATTCCAGTCCGGGTGCGCGCGCATCACGTCCGACCGAGCCGTGCCGAAGAGCAGCCCTTTGGCCGGGCTGCGTCTCGGCTCCGCCCCGTCCTGTGCAGCGAAGATGGCGCTGGCCTAGTCCTTGCCCGCGGTCGAATGGTTGAACCCTGAGCTCCACGGCGTCACCCCCGTTGGGTGGTCGCGAAGTCGCCGACGAATCAGGCAAGGATGCGGCGTTCGGGCCCAGTTTTCGCCGCATCCTATTCGGGGTCACGTGGATGGCGCAGCGAGACGCCGAAAGGGCCGACCGCGGCGAGCCTCGCGCGAGCGGCGAAATGCGTCCATTCGATCCGGATGGCCTTCGCGAAACTCAGCCGCAATCCGGAGTACGCATCGCCCGCGACGCGAGGGGCCACCCATGACCCAGGCCATCAAATCCGTCCGAACTGTGGCCTCCGCGCTACGGCGAAGGCGGCATCAGCACCACGCGGACGCCGGAAGCACGGGCCACCCCGGCCGGGCCACGCTGCACGAAGCCGCGCGTGCGCGCCTCGGCGCGGATGCGGTCCCGCTCTAGCCCCATCTTCGCCAGTTCCTCGCTGATGGAGCGCGCCCGCCGTGCCGCCAGGCGGCTCGCCGTCTCCGCGCCGCCTTCATCCGGCGCTGCGAAGCCCAGAACGCACAGATTGCGCGAGGGCGTCGCCTTGGCCTGGGCCACGATTTCCCCCAGCGGGTCGAGCGCGGCGGCTTCCGCGCGGTCCCTCGCGCGACCGAAGGCGACGATCGCGTAATCCTCCTCCAGCCGCTCCGCGCCGACGCAGGAGAATTCGCGGATCTGGGCCCCAGCCGGCGTGGCGCTGAGCAGAAGCAGGGTGGCGAGGGCGGTGCGCATCATGCCGGCACTACCAACCCGGCAACCTTCAGCTTGCCGAGCAGCCCTGCGGCATCCGCGCCCGGATGCGCCTTCGCCAGCTCGCTTTCCGTCAAGTCGGGCCGCGCCAGCGCCCAGGCCGCCGCCTCTGCCTCTGGCGGGGAGAGCGGAAGCGCGCCGCTCGGCGTCTTCAGCACCCATTCCGTGCCGCGACGCACCGGCTTGGCCCCGGTCGCGACGATGCGGAAGGCGGTGGCGTCCGCCCCATCCGCATCGCCCGCGCCAGCACCCTCCGGCGCCATGCCGCGCCATCCCAGCAAGTCGTTGCCGCCTCGGCGGTAGCGAAAATCGGCGACGAAGCGCTCCAGCACCTCCATCACCTTGGGATCCTTGCACAGCTCGGCGATGCGCTGGCCCAGTTGCCCCGCGCGTTGCGTCAGCGCGAACTTGGCGGCGGCGGAGCCATCCTGGCGCGGCAGGGGCTGGCGGAAGGCGGCCTCGTAGAGCACGCGCTCGCCCAGGATGGTCATCAGATCCATTCCCACCGGCGCATGGGCGCCATAGGCGACGTGGACGGAAGCCGGCGCCTCGGCCAGCGCGTCGTGATACCAGCCGCGCGGCAGGTAAAGCAGGTCGCCCGGCTTCATCAGCACCTTGGCGCGCAACCTGCCCTTCGCCTGCTCGTGATGCTCCTGCGTCTGGGAGCGGAAGATGGGATGGCTGATCGGCCACTCGGCGCGGCCCTCCCACACGTTCCAGGTCTTCTCGCCCTCGACCTGCACTGCCCACACGTCATGCGTGTCGTAATGCGCCGGGAATGCCTTGTGCGACTGCCAGGAGATGTAGACATTCGCCTGCGCCTTCCCGAGGCCGGCAGATTCGATCGCGTGGGAAACCGATGCGAGGCCTGGCGTCAGGCTGTCCACGTCGTTCATGACGACGCTCGCCCCGCGCTTCACCCAATCGCGTACCTTGTCCACCACGGGCTGCATCAGCGTGCCGCCTTCGTCGCGCCCCGTGCTGCTCGCGCAGTATTCGTGCGGCGGCACGGGCTTGCCATCCAACACAAGCTTGAGCGAGTGCGACGACCAGGCGTGGGTCATGTCCAGCAGCCGGTTGATCTGCCGCCAGGACAGGACGGAGGCGAATTTCGCCGGGTCCCCCTTCAGGTGCAGCGGCTGCTTGTCATGGTATTCCGCGAAGAACTGCTCCGGCGTCATGGGCGCCAGAAGCTGGGCGAGGTTCATGGTCATGTCCGCCTCCATAGCGAATGCGCGACGGAACTTCACGCGCGGCCGGCAACCCCGACCCGTTCCACGACCTTGCCCCACCCGACCCTGGACGGGGAAGGCCCCCCTGGCCCATGGTCGGCCGCAACTGGAGGACACGGATGCCTGAAGCCCCCAATTCCACGCGCGACCCGTTGCGGCAGGAGATCCTCGCCGCGGCCTCCCGCCGCGTGCCCGAAGGCTTCGCGCAACGTCTCCTGCCGGCCCTGTTCCATGATGTTCCGACGCCGGAACTGGCCGCCCGGCCGCCCGAGGCGCTGGCCGCTGCCGCCGCCTCCCTGGCCGACCTCGCCGCGTCGCGCCGAAAGGACGAGGCGGCGATCCGCCTGACCCCGCCCGGCGCCGGTAGCGGCCCGCACGCCGTTGCGGAACTCGTGACGGACGACATGCCCTTCCTGGTGGACAGCGTCCTCGCCGCGTTGACCCAGCACGGGCGCGTCGTGAAGGAGTTGCTGCACCCGATCCTGGACGGGCAGAGCCTGATGCGCGTCAGCGTCGCCGCCGCGCCGGGCCAGCTTCTTTCCACGGCGCGGCCCGGCGACTGGCCGACCGTGGAGGCGGCGCTGCGCCGCGCCATGGCCGATGTGCGCGCCGCGGTGTCGGATTTCCCGCGCATGGCGGAATTGCTGCGCGGCGCGGAGGAGGAGGCCGGCGGCGGCGAGGCGGCCGAATTCCTGCGCTGGATGGGCGATGATAATTTCGTGCTCCTCGGCCACCGCCGCCTCGTCCTGAACGGGGAGGGAGCGGAAGCGGTGCCGGAGGAGAATCTCGGCTTGCTGCGCTCGCCCGAGCTTCCCGTCTTCGACGCGCTGGCACACTTGCCGGAGATCGCGCCCTCCATCCGCGCGGCGCTGGTGGAAGGTCCACCGGTCACCGTGGCAAAGGCGAACATGCGCGCGACCGTCCACCGGCCGCAGCATGCCGACGTGGTGGCGACACGCGGTCCCGATGGGGCGCGGCTCTTCCTGGGCCTCTTCGCCGCGGCTGCCTACAACCGCAACCCGCGCTCCATTCCGCTGCTGCGCGGCAAGGTGGAGCGCATCCTGGATGCGGCCGGCGTCTCGCCCTCCACCCATGACGGCCGCGCCCTGCGCAACATCCTCGACACCTGGCCGCGCGACGAGCTGTTCCAGGCGAGCGAAGCCGAGATCCTCGAAGGCGCGCGCCGCGCGCTGGACCTGACGATCCGTCCGCGCCCCGCCCTCTACCTGCGGCGAGACCCATTCGGCCGCTTCACCAGCGCCATTGCATGGCTGCCGCGGGAAAGCTTCGACACGCGGCTGCGCCACCATGTCGGCGGGATGCTGGCGCGCGCGCTCGGCGGACGGCTTTCCGCCTTCTACATCGCGCTGGGCGACGCGCCGCTGGCCCGCGTCCATTACATCATCGGCACCGACCCGACCGCCGCGCGCGAGGTGGATCAGGCGGCGCTGGAGGCGGCCATCACCCAGGCGGCGCGCTCCTTCCCCGAGCGTCTCGCCGAGGCCTTGTCGGCTGAGCGCGGCGAGGCGGCGGCCGGCGAGGCACTGTCCGTCTGGCGCGACGCCTTCCCGGCCTCCTACCGCGAGGGCGAGGATGCGGGCTCCGCCGGGCAGGACCTGGCCCTGGCCGAGCGGGCGGTCGGCACGAATCGTCCCGCCGCGCTTCTGGCCCGCGCCCCGGGCGCGCCCGCCGACCGCGTCGTGTTGCGCCTTGCCATGCCGGGCGCACCGCTGGCCCTGGCCGACGTGCTGCCCATCTTCGAAAGCCTGGACCTCCGCGCCATCGAGGAGGTGCCGCATCGCCTTTCCCCGCAGGGGCGCGAGGCGATGACGCTGCACGTCTTCCAGCTCGACGTCCGTGCGAAATGGGAGGAGGGGCGGGCGCCACTTCTGCTCGACGCGCTCGACGCCTTGCTGTCCGGCCAGGCCGAGGCGGACGGGTTCAACCGGCTCATCCTGCGCGCCGGCCTTTCCTGGCGCGAATGCTGGCTGCTCCGCGCCATCTTCCGCTGGTGCAAGCAGGTGGGCTTCCCCTTCGCGCAGGAGAGCGTCACCGCCGCCCTGGCCCAGGAGGCGAAGGCCGCTGGGCTGCTGGTGCGCCTGTTCCACGCCCGCTTCGCCGAGGAACCTGGAGGGAATGAGGAGGAGGCCGAAGCCGCCTTCGCCCGGGCCCTGGACGAAGTGGCGGACCGGGATGCCGACCGCATCCTCCGCCGCATGAAGGTCGTGCTGGACGCGATGCTCCGAACCAACTTTTTCGGTGAGAAGCCCTACCTCGCCTTCAAGCTGGATAGTGCGCGGGCGGGCGACATGCCGGCACCGCGCCCGTGGCGGGAGATCTTCGTCCATACGCCTACAATGGAAGGCTGTCACCTGCGCGCCGGCCCCGTCGCGCGCGGCGGCATACGCTGGTCCGACCGGCGCGAGGATTTCCGCACCGAGATCCTTGGGCTGATGAAGGCGCAACGCCTCAAGAACGTCGTCATCGTCCCTACCGGCGCCAAGGGCGGCTTCGTCCTGAAGGGCGTGGTCCCGACGGAGCGCGAGGCGCTGCAGCAGACCGGCATCGCCGCCTACAAGAGCCTCGTGCGCGGAATGCTGGATCTGACGGACAACTTGCGGGGCAAGGAGGTGGTGACTCCGCCTGGGATCCGCCGCCGCGACGGGGACGACCCCTACATCGTCGCCGCCGCCGACAAGGGCACCGCCACCTTCAGCGACATCGCCAACGGGCTTTCGGACGAATACGGGTTCTGGCTGGGCGATGCCTTCGCCAGCGGCGGTTCCGCCGGCTACGACCACAAGGGCATGGGGATCACGGCGCGCGGCGCCTGGGTGATGGTGGAGCGCCATTTCACCGAGACGCTGGGCCGCTCCATCCACGACGCGCCCTTCACCGCTTCGGGCGTGGGCGACATGTCGGGCGACGTCTTCGGCAACGGCTTGTTGATCTCGAAGCAGACGAAGCTGCTCGCCGCCTTCGACCATCGCCACATCTTCCTCGACCCCGATCCGGACCCGGCCGAAAGCTACGCGGAGCGGGAGCGCCTGTTCGGTCTCCCGCGCTCCTCCTGGGCCGACTACGACGCCGGGCGCATCAGCCGGGGCGGCGGCGTGTTTTCGCGCCAGCAGAAAACCATCCCGCTCTCCCCCGAGGCGCGCGAGATGCTGGGCATCGAGGCGGAAAGCGCGGAGCCGGCCGAGGTGATGCGCGCCATCCTCCGCATGAGGGTGGACCTGCTGTACTTCGGCGGCATCGGCACCTACGTGAAGTCCTCCGCCGAAAGCCACGCCGATGCGGGCGACCGCGCCAATGACGCGATCCGCGTGGATGGGAAGGACCTGCATGCCCGCGTGGTGGGGGAGGGGGCCAACCTCGCCGTCACCCAGTCCGGGCGCGTGGAGGCGGCGCGGGCCGGCGTCCGGCTCAACACCGACGCGATGGACAATTCCGCCGGCGTCTCCACCTCGGACCACGAGGTCAACATCAAGATCCTGCTGGCCGATGCGGAGGCGGAGGGCGTGCTGACCCGGCGCGGCCGCGACGACCTCCTGGCCGCCATGACGGAGGAAGTCGCGGCGCTGGTGCTGCGCGACAACCACCTGCAATCCGTCGCCCTGTCGCTGGAGGGCATGGCCGGCGCCGCTGCCCTTCCGGCCCACACGGCCCTGATGGCGCGGCTGGAGGCCGAGGGCATCCTGGACCGCGAGGTCGCGGGCCTGCCCGACGCGGCCGCGCTCGCGGAGCGCATCGTCGCCGGGGACGCGCTGACCCGTCCCGCCATCGCCGCCCTCATGCCCTTCGCCAAGCTCTGGCTCGCGGAGGCCCTGGGCGAGAGCACTCTGCCCGATAATCCGGAATTCTCTGAACTCCTGCACGACTACTTCCCGACGCCGCTGCGCGAGGAGCCCTATGCGGGGTTCATCGCCCGCCATCGCTTGCGCCGCGAACTGGTCGCGACGGCGCTTTCCAACCGGGTGGTCAATCGGCTCGGCCTCGCCGGCCTGTCGCGCCTGACCGCAGAGGCGGGCCCAGCGGAGATCGTCGCCGCCGCCTTTCTAGCGGATGCGCTGTTCGGGCTGGAAGCGCGGTTCGAGGAAGCGGAGGCCCTGCCGCCCGACGAACGCCTCGCCGCGCAATGTGCCCTGCGCGAATTGATGGAGGCCGCGACGGCGGAGTTGCTTCCCTTCCTGCGCCAAGGCATCGGCCCAGCCCTGACGGAGCTTCGCCCTGGCCTTGCGGCCCTGGCGGTAGGGCAGGAAGCGGCCAGCCTTCGCGACTTCCTCCAGAGCGCGCCCCGCCTCGCGGTCGCGCCTCCCATCCTGCGCCTTGCCGCCCGCCAGGGCGCTGCTCCGCCGGAAGCCGCGAAGGCCTGGGAGGAGGTGGGGCAGCACTTCATGCTCGACGCGCTGCGCGATGCGATCCGCCGCGCCCCGCTGCGCGGCCCCTTCGCCGACCGTGCCCGTGCCGCCCTTCTGGGCGAGCTGCGCGACATGCAGTCGCGCCTGGCAGCGTCGGTGCTGCAAGGCCGTGCCCCGGAACCGGGCGCCGCGGTGCCACTGCTGCGCGATGCGACGCGCACCCCGGACTTCGCTGCTGCCAGCGTGGCCCTGCGCGCTCTCGCGCTGGTGGAGGCATGACGCGCCGCGAATGGGCCTGGGCCTCCTATGATTGGGCCAACAGCGCATTTCCGACCGTCGTTTCCACCTTCGTCATCGCCGCCTATTTCACCCGCGGCATCGCGCCCGACCCGGTGACGGGACAGGCCTGGTGGGGCTGGATGCAGGCCCTGACCGGCCTCGCCATCGGCCTGGCCTCGCCCGTGCTGGGGGCGATGGCGGATGCGGGCGGGCGGCGGCGCTTCTTCCTCGCGGTGTTCACGGCGCTGATGGCGGCCTGCACCGCCTCCATCTGGTTTGCCCAGCCCAGCCCGTCATGGGCGCTCTGGGCGCTGGCCTCCGTGGCGCTCGCCACCTTCTGCTTCGAGCTTGGCACGGTGTTCTACAACGCCATGCTGCCTGAGGTGACGGCGGCCTCGCGCATCGGCCGCGTCTCGGGCATCGGCTGGGCGCTGGGCTATGCCGGCGGCCTCGTCTGCCTGCTGGTCTGCCTCGTCCTGCTCGTGCAGCCCGATCCTTCGCCGCTCGGCCTCGATCGCGCGGCGGCGGAGCATGTGCGGGCGACGGCGCCGCTTGTCGCGGCATGGCTCCTCCTTTTCGCGTGGCCGCTGCTGATCTGGGCCCCGCCCGAGCGGCGCGGCGGCGACTGGCGCAACGGCTTCGGCGAGGTGCTGGGCACGATCCGCCGCCTGCCACGGCGCCCGGCGCTGCTGCGCTTCCTCCTCGCCCGGTTGCTCTACACGGATGGGCTGAACGTCCTTTTCGCCTTCGGGGCGGTCTTCGCCGCCGGGGTCTTCGGGATGGGCTTCGAGGAGATCCTGCTTTTCGGCATCGCGCTGAACGTGACGGGCGGGCTGGGCGCGCTGGCCGGTGGCTTCGCGGAGGAAAGGCTGGGCGCACGCAACGCGGTGCTGTTCTCGCTGCTTGCCTTGATGGCACTCGGCTCCGCCATGCTGCTGGTCGAGAGCAAGTTGGCCTTCTGGGTGCTGGGCGTTGCGCTCGGCCTGTTCTTCGGGCCGGCCCAGGCGGCCAGCCGCTCCCTGATGGCGCAGATGGCCCCGCCCGGCGAGATGGCGGCGCATTTCGGCCTCTTCGCCCTCAGCGGACGCGCGACGAGCTTCCTTGGCCCGGCACTGCTGGCACTGGTGACGACGGCGACGCGCTCCCAGCGATGGGGGATGGCCGTGGTGCTGATGCTGCTGGGCGGCGGCGCGGCCATCCTCGCGACGCTTCCGCGTCGGGCCGCGCCTGCCGAGGCGTGATCACCCCTCCGCCGTGATCCCCGCCTCGCGGATCACGCGCGTCCAGCGCTCGCGCTCGGCCTGGAGGAAGGCGGCGGCGTCGCGCTGCCCGCGGAACCGCGCGGCCACGCCCTGCTGGGCCATGGCCGCCACCAGCTCGGGGTCGCGCAAAGCACCATCCAGCGCGGCCTCCAGCCGGTCCAGCGCCGGCTGCGGCGTGCCGCGCAGCGCCATCAGCATGTGCCAGGATCCGGCCGTGAAGCCGGGCGCACCGGCCTCGTCTGTGGTGGGCACCTCGGGCAGAAGGGGCTCGCGACGAGCCGATGCCACGGCCAGGACGCGCACGCGGCCGCTTTCCACAGCGCCGCGCATCAGCGAGTAGCCGTCGATGATCATCTGCACCCGCCCGCCGGCGAGGTCCTGGATGGCCGGAGCGCTGCCGCGATAGGGCACGTGGACGATGTTCAGGCCGAACTCGCGCTTGAACAGTTCCAAGGCGAGGTGGGTCGGCCCGCCCGCCCCGGCCGAAGCGCCGTTCAGCCGCCCCGGGTTGGCGCGGGCATAGGCCATCAGTTCGGCCAGATTGCGTGCCGGCGTGTCGTTGCTGACGGCGACGACCAGGAAGCTTTCCATGGTCTGCGCCACGGGAACGAAATCGCGGACCGTGTCGAAGGAAAGGTCACGGTAGAGGGAGTTGGTGACCGCCAGGTTGCCGACATTGCCGTAGAACAGCGTGTAGCCGTCGGTGCCGGATTTGGCGAAGGCATCCATGGCGATGTTGCCGTTGGCGCCGGCGCGGTTCTCGATGACGAAGCTCTGCCCCAGCCGGTCGGCGACGCGCGGCAGTACGAGGCGTGCGACAATGTCCACCCCGCCCCCGGGCGGGAAGCCGACCAGCACGCGGACCGGCCGCGTCGGCCAGTTGCCCTGTGCGTGGGCGGCGAGTGGAAGCAGGAGTGGCGCAGCCAGCGCCGCGCGGCGGGGCAGTGTGATGGCGGTCCTCCCTCGGGGCGTCTTCGCACCTCGATGGGAGGCTGGCCCGGCTTCGCGGCGCGACGCAAGCGAAACCGGGCCGGATGGGTCAGAACATCGCGGCGGGCGCCACGGTGCTGCCCGTGAAGCCCCGCATCCGCAGCGGCTGCATCATGAAGCAGAACTCCGAGCGCCCCGTGGAGACCATCTCCGTGAGGTTCATGTTCTCAAGCAGATGGACACCGTTCACCACCAGCGCGATCTGGTGCACGGGCAGCGAGGCGTGCGGCATGGTCTTGGACGGCGCGCATTCCACCGGCCAGTTATCCGAGCCGAGCAGCAGCGGGTTGCGCTCGATGAGCCACTCCGCCGCCGCCACGCCGATTCCGGGGCAGCCTCGCACGTAGCGCGCATTGTCCCGGCCCCAGAGGTGGCCCCAGCCGGTGTTGATGATCATGGCGTCGCCTTCGCGCAGCTCCACGCGCTGGCGCCGCAGGGCCTCCTCCAGGTCCTGGACCGTGATCTCGTAGTCGTCGGGCAGGGTCTGCACGCCCTTCAGCCCGGCCACGTCCATCAGCACGCCGCGAGTCATGATGGTGCCGACCGTCTCGATCCCCATCTCCGTGAAGCCGCCGCGCGACGAGATGGAGGGGACGTTGACGCAGTTATACGTCTCGTCGCCGATGGTCTGGTGCGGGAAGCCGTCGAATTGCGTCCCCACCTGCGCCATCTCGCCCACCACCAGCTCCTCGTTGGAGCCGCGCCGGTTGGCCTGGGGGTTCATGAACATCTGCTTCAGGTGCACGTCGAAGCGCCGCGTCCCGAAGAAGGGCATTTCCTGCGACAGCATGTGGCCCAGCTCGATCTTGCGCCCCTCGCGGATCATCCCCGCGGCGTCGCGCATCCGCTCCGGCGTCAGCAGGTTCATGGAGCCACGGCGATCATTCGGCCCCCAGCGCGACGGGCAGCGCTGTGCTGAGGCTGGAGGCGACCAGCCCGATCCCTGTGCCTGGACCGGTGTGGCGGTCAGGCCGAGATGGGCCGAGCCGCAGGCAAGGCAGGCGCCGAAAAGCGACCTGCGCGAGAATCCCTTCATCATCGTTCCCTCCGCGGCCGGTCCTCTGCAGGGACCGCGCCGCCTTGGAAAGCTTACCACTGCGCTGAAAAAAACTGCCAGCGCATTGAAGTCAGGTGCCGGACATCATCACGGCAGGCATTGGGATGGTCTCGTCGCGCACCCCGCGCACGCCCGGGACGGACTCCGCCAGCACGCGCAACCCGCGCCGCACGGATTCATCGCGCATGAAGCCGTGAAGCTCCACAATTCCGTCCTTCACCTCGATCATGGTGTGAAAGCCGTCCACCCAGGGCTGGCGGCGCATCAACGCCAGCACGGCGCGACGAATCCGCTCGTCTGAGCAATCGGCGGGCTCGGCCGAGGGGGCGACGAGGGCACGCAAGAGGTCGGCGCGGCTGACGATGCCGCGCAGCCGCCCATCCTCGATGACCAGAACGCGGCGGATGCCCCGCTCCTCCATCAGCGCCGCCACCTGGCTGGCGCGCATGTCGCTGGCGACGGAGACGACCTCCTCCGTCATCACGTCGGCGGCGCGAAGGCCGTGGGTGCGGGCGAAGCGGTCGGCCATGGCGCCCGGATCGCTGAACAGGGTGCGGAACCAGGAAGCCGGGCGTTCCTCCTCGCCGGCCAAGCGGCGGATCAGGTCGGCCTCGGTCACGATGCCCATCACGTCGCCCTTCTCGCCCAGCACGGGCACGGCGCTGATGCCGCGCTCGGCCAGGAGGCGTGCGATGGCGAAGACGGGGGTGGCGAGGGGGACGGTGACGACCACGGTGGTCATCAGGTCTCCGGCGGTGAGGCGGTTCATGGCAGGGTCTCCAGCAAGTTGCCCTGTCTTGCGACACTCCAGGGACCGGCCGCCTTGATCCCGCGCAAGGGCTTTGCTTTTGCGAGGCGTCTCGCTTAATGCAGACAAAACGAATCAATCAGTCCGGAGGAACAAGCCTTGAACCGCATCAGCCGCCGCGCCGCCCTTGCCTTGCCCGCGATCCTGGGGGCTTCCACGGGCGCCCTGGCTCAGGGTCAGCAACTCGTGATTGCAACCGGGACGACCGGTGGCGTGTACTATCCGCTGGGCGGGGCGCTCGGGAACTACCTCAGCCGCGCCCTGCCCAACACCTCCGCCACGGCCGAGGTGACGGCGGGCTCCACCGCGAACTTCCAGCTTCTTGGCGCGAACCGCGCGCAGATCGTGTTCGGGCAGGTGGACGCGGCGGTGGACTCAATCCGCGGCGCGGGCCAGTTCCGCGGCCGCCAGGTGCCGACGCGCGCCATCGCCGTGCTGTATACCAACCGCATGCAGGTGGTGACCACGGCGGACCGCAACATCCGCACCATGGCCGACCTGAAGGGCAAGCGCATCTCGACCGGCGCGCCGCAGAGCGCGACGGAACTCTTCGCCTCGCGCCTCATCGCCGCCGCCGGGCTGAACCTCAACAGCGACTTCCGTGGCCGCGAGCGCCTGTCGCCGGCGGAAAGCACCAACGCCATCCGCGACAACAAGATCGACGCCTATTTCTTCGTGTCCGGCGTGCCGACCAGCGCCATCACCGACCTCGCGGCGACGCCCGGCACGCAGATCGTCCTGATCGATCACGCGGAGTTCCTGGAGCCGATCGTGCGCGAGAACGGCCCGGTCTATTTCGCCGAGGAAATTCCGGCGAACACGTATCCCGGCCAGACGCAGGCCAACAAGCAGCTTTCCGTCGCCAACATCCTGGCGGTGCGCGAGGACGCCTCGCCCGATCTCGTCCGCTCGATCCTGACGACGCTGTGGGAGAATCGCGAGGATTGGGGCCGCGTCCATGCCGAGGCACGCAACTTCAGCGTCCAGGGGCAGAAGACCGCCGCGGCGGGCGTGCCCTGGCACCCGGCGGCCGAGGCGTTCTGGCGCGGTCAGGGCGCCAACCTGGGCTGACCGGACCTCCGGCGCTTCCTCGAGCCAATACGGGGCGCGGCGTCGGTGCCGCGCCCCGCTTTTTCCAGGGTAACTTTCCCGCATGACCCAGCCCTCAAATCCGTTCTCCGAGATCGCTCCAAACGCGATGGATGCCGAGACCGCCGCCAAGGTCGAAAAGCTGATCGAGGCGGAAGAGGGGGTGATGAACCGCTTCCAGGGGGCGCTGGGCGTCGTGGCGGTGGGCATCGCCCTCGTCATGTCGCTTTTCCACCTGTGGGCGGCCTGGAGCATCGTGCCCACCACGACGCTGCGCTTCGCGCATGTGGGCTTCACCCTGGTGCTGGGCTTCATGCTCTTCCCGGTGGCGCGCCGCTTCCGCGACCGCTTCCCACCCTGGGATTGGGCGCTGATCGCTGCCGGGCTCTACGTCACCTGGTACCTGATCTCCGGCGGCGACGACCTGCAGGACCGCATCATCTTCCCCGAGCCGATGGACATCGTGGTCGGCTGGCTGCTGATCGCATTGGTGCTGGAGGCGACGCGGCGCTGCACGGGCTGGATCATGCCCGTGGTCGCGATCTGCTTCCTGCTCTACGCCTTTTTCGGCAACCACCTCCCGGCGCCATGGACCCATCGCGGATATGACGAGGAGCGGCTGATCCCGCATCTCTCCATCACGCTTGAGGGAATCTTTGGCACGGCGGTGGACGTGTCCGCCACGTTGATCATCCTCTTCACCATTTACGGCGCGATCCTCAGCGCGACAGGCGCGGGCAAGTACTTTGTGGATTTCTCCTTCGCCGCTACGGGTGGCCGACCCTCCTCGGCGGGGCGGACCGTGGTGCTGTCTGCCTTCCTTCTCGGCGGCCCCTCGGGGTCGGGCGTCGCCACCACGGTGACGATCGGCACGGTGGCATGGCCGATGATGCGCCGGGTCGGCTACACCTCGCACGACGCGGGCGGGCTGCTCGCGGCGGGCGGCCTGGGGGCCATCGTCTCGCCTCCCATCATGGGCGCCGCCGCCTTCCTGATCGCCGAATACCTGAAGATCAGCTACCTCGACGTGCTGATCATGGCGATCATCCCGACGGTGCTCTACTACGCCGCGCTGCTGTTTATGGTGGAACTGGACCAGCGCCGCATCCGCCTGTCCGGCGTTAACGTGGACGACGCGCCGATCACGACGGAGCGCGTCTGGCCGATGTTCAAGCGCGGGTGGTACCATTTCACCTCGCTGATCGCGATCATCGCCTTCATGAGCATCGGCTATTCGGCCACGCTGTCCGTGCTCTACGCCATGCTGCTGGCCATCGCGCTGTCCTTCCTGTCGCGGGAAAGCGCCCTGTACCCGCTGAAGCTGGCCCGCACCCTCGCCGCGGGGTCGGAGCAGGCGCTCGGCATCGCCGCCACCTGCGCCTGCGCCGGCATCATCGTCGGCTGCATCACCCTGACGGGGTTGGGGCTGAAGTTCTCCGACATCGCCATCCAGGCGGCGGGCGGCTCGCTGATCGTCACGGCGATCTACACCGGGCTGATCGTCTGGGTGGTCGGCCTCGCCGTGCCCGTCACCGCCTCCTACATCATCTGCGCGGTGGTCGCGGCGCCGGCGCTCATCAAGCTGGGCGTTCCGGACTACGCGGCGCACATGTTCGTCTTCTACTACGCCGTGCTCAGCGAGGTTTCTCCGCCGACCGCGCTCTCGCCCTTCGCTGCGGCGGCCATCACGGGCGCAGGCCCCTATCGCACCACGCTGATGGCTTGGAAGTACACGCTCCCGGCCTTCGTCCTGCCCTTCGTCTTCGTCACCGATCCGCAGGGGGTGGGGCTGCTGCTCAACTTCGTCGGGGACATGACCTGGGTGGACGTGTTCTGGCAGATCTTCTTCGCCACGCTTGGCCTAGCGGGCCTAGCCTCCGCCTGCCAGGGCTTCGCCATCACCGCCATGGGCACGCTGGAGCGTTGGATGATGGGGCTCGCCGGCCTGCTGATGGTCTTCCCGGCCGTCCTGGAGGCGGTGACGTGGGATTCCATTCCGGCGCCGCACTGGTTGGGCCTGGGCCTCGGCATCCTGTTGCTCGTCGGTCAGGTGATGCGGCGACGCCGCACCGCCGCAGCCTGAGCGCCCCTCGGACCCGGCCGTTCGGCCAGCGGAGGGCGAGCATGATCTCCGGCTGGTCGGCCCAGTCGGGGGCACGGGGCGACATGTGGGGTTGCTCCGTCTCGGCACTGGGCGGCGGGGGCCGCACGGCGCAGGCGGAGAGGGCGGTTGCGACGGCCAGCGCAGCCATGAGGCGTCCTGCCTTCATTCCTTGCTTTTCCTCGGTCGTTTCTGAGGGTGCGCAAGCGCGAGGGCCATCGCAATCCGTGATTGCCCGCACCATCTATGGGATAGATTGTCCCCAACCTAGGAGACGCCGGATCATGCGCCGTCCTTCCCACCTCCTCGCCATCGCCGCCGCGGCGCTTCTCGCCCTGGCGCCGGCCCTGGCGGATGCCCGCCCAGGCGGCGGGTTCTCCTCCGGCAGCCGGGGCGCGCGCACCTACGCGCCGCCGCCTTCGACCAGCACGGCGCCGGCGCCCAGCCGGCAGATGGACCGCACCATGACGCAGCCCACGCGCCCCGGCTCACCGGCCGCGGCGCCCGGCGCAGCGCGGCCGCAGACCGCCCAGCCCGGCGGCATGTTCCGCAACCCCTTCATGGCGGGGCTGATCGGTGGCGGCCTGCTTGGGCTGATGATGGGCGGTGGCTTCCTGGCCGGCGGCTTCGCCGGGATGCTCGGCGTGCTGCTCCAGGTCATTCTGATCGGCGGCCTGATCATGCTGGCGGTCTCGCTGCTGCGTCGCCGCGCCCAGCCGGCCCCGGCCGGCATGGCGCGCGAGGCCCATGGCGCCGGCGGCCGACCCGGCCTGCTGCCCGGCCTCGCGGGCGGTGGCGCCGCTGCCTCCGCACCCGTCTCGATCGGGTCGGCCGATTACCAATCCTTCGAGACCCTGCTGAAGCAGGTGAACGAGGCTTGGTCGCGCGAGGATCTGGGCACCCTGTCGCGCATCGCCACGCCGGAGATGGTGGGGTTCTTCCGCGACGACTTCGCCGCCCTCCGGACGCGGGGCTGGAAGAACGAGACGCGCGACGTCCGGTTGGAGCAGGGCGACCTTGCCGAGGCCTGGAGCGAAGGGGCGCGCGACTATGCCACCGTCGCCATGCGCTTCTCTGCCGTGGACGTGACGCGAGAGGTGGCCACCGGCCGCATCACCGAGGGCGACCCAGAGACGCGGACCATGGCGATCGAGTACTGGACCTTTGTCCGCAGCCAGGGTAGCCCCTGGCAGCTTTCGGCGATCCAGCAGGCCGGCGCCTGAGCGCCGGCACCGAGCGGCAGGCGAGGGGGCTCAGCCCCCCTCGCAGCCCTTTTCCTTCAGGCTCGCCGGCACCCAATCGCGCGGCCAGCGCCCGTTGCGGATATCCTCCTCCGCCTTGATCTCCTTGGCCTGGTGCTGCTCCGCCGCGGCGATCACCGATTCGGCCTCGTCCAGCGGCACCACCACCACCCCATCCTCGTCGCAGCAGATCAGGTCGCCCGGCATCACCACCTGCCCGCCGCATGAGATCGGGGTGCCGATCTCGCCCGGGCCTTCCTTCCAGGGGCCCGCGGGGGTGTGGCCCTTGGCCCAAACGCCCAACTCCATCTTGGCCAGCGAGGCGACGTCGCGCACCGCGCCGTCGATGACGACGCCGGCCACGCCGCGCACCATGGCATGACCCAGCATCAGGTCGCCCATCAGCGCGACGGACAGGTCGCCATTGCCGTCGCAGACGATGATGTCGCCAGGCTGGGCCATGTCCACCGCGCGGTGCAGCATCAGGTTGTCGCCCGAGCGCGCCTTCACCGTGAAGGCTGGCCCCACCATGCGCTTGCGCCCGCCATAGGCGTGGAACGTGCCGGAGAGCGACTGCATCCGGTTCATCACGTCGCCGACATTGGCGGCCGGCACCTTTGCGGCGCGCTGCGCCAGGGCGGGATCGACTCGACGCGTCACGTCGCGCACGCGGAATCCGATGGTCATTCTGTCTCCTCCTCGAACGGGTTCGGCTGGAGCGGAGGGCACCACGGAATGGCGCGCGCCGCCAGGGGTGGCGGCGAGTCGGGCTGGCGAGGCATGTGCGTGGTGCAGCGTTCATGCAAGCTTCACGTGCAACGCAAGCTTTCTCGTCGCATTGCCGCAGCAGGCAGAACGGAATCCGACGCATGTTGCAGGCTCGCAGCGTCTTCGTCTCGGACATCCATCTCGGGACGCGTGGTGCCCGTGCCGACATGCTCCTCGATCTCCTGCGTGAGGTGAGGTGCGAGCATCTCTATCTCGTCGGCGACGTGGTGGATGGCTGGCGTCTCCGCAAATCCTGGTACTGGCAGCCCGAGTTCAGCGAGGTGATCCGCACCGTCATCGCCCTGTCGCAATCCGGCGTCACGGTCACCTACATCCCCGGCAATCACGACGAGATCTTCCGCGACTGGCTCCATCTCGACGTCGCGGGCGTGCGCATCCGGCGCGAGGCAGTGCATCTCGGCGCCGATGGCCGCCGCTTCCTCGTCATCCATGGCGACGAGTTCGACGGCGTGATCCGCTACGCCAAGTTCCTCGCCTATCTGGGCGACTGGGCCTACGACACGACGCTGGTGTTGAACCGCTGGTTCAACGTGGCGCGACGCAAGCTCGGCTACCCCTACTGGTCGCTCTCAGCCTGGCTGAAGCGCCAGGTGAAGGAGGCGGTCAAGGCCATCGACCGCTTCGAGGTCGCGTTGGCGAACGAGGCGAAGAGGCGCGGGCTGGACGGCGTGATCTGCGGCCACATCCACCACGCGGAGATGCGCCACGTCCACGGCGTGCTCTACATGAACGATGGGGACTGGGTGGAAAGCTGCACCGCCCTGATCGAGCACGCGGATGGCCGCTTCGAACTGGTGGACTGGCCGGCCCGCATTCGCGCCCGCGAGGCGGCGGAAGCGGAGGACGCCTTGGCGTGATGGCGGCTTCCGGGGAGGCGCCGATCCGCCTCCTCTTCATCTCCGACGCCTGGCGGCCTCAGGTGAACGGCGTCGTCCGCACCCTGGAAGCGGTGGCCGGGTCATTGCGGGAGGCGGGCGACGCGGTGGAGGTGATCGGTCCCGACCGGTTCCGCTCCCTGCCCATGCCGTTCTACCCCGAGATCCGGTTGGCGCTCCGGCCGGGCCGCGACATTCCTCGCATGGTCGAGGAAGCGGCCCCGACGCACCTACACATCGCCACCGAAGGGCCGCTCGGCCTGGCCGCGCGGCGGCTTTGCCTTCAGCGCGGCTGGCAGTTCACCACGAGCTTCCATACGCGCTTCGCGGAATACGTGGAGGCGCGCACACGCATCCCGGCGTCGCTCACCTGGGCGTGGCTGCGCCGCTTCCACCGCCCGGCCGGCGCCACCTTCGCCGCGACCGCGACGCTGCGCGAGGAACTCACGACGCGCGGCTTCCGCCACATCCTGGCCTGGACGCGCGGCGTAGACCTCGCCTTGTTCCGGCGTGAGGGGCGGCGCGATGCATGGGACGGGTTGGCGCGGCCAATCTGGCTGCATGCGGGGCGCGTCGCGGTGGAAAAGAACATCGAGGCCTTTCTGCGCCTCGACCTGCCGGGAACCAAGGTGGTGGTCGGCGACGGGCCGCGCAGGCCGGCGCTGCAGGCGGCTTTCCCGGACGCGCATTTCGCCGGCTGGCGTCATGGCGAGGCCCTGGCCGACGCCTATCGCTCCGCCGACGTATTGGTCTTTCCCTCCCGCACGGACACATTCGGCCTCGTCATGTTGGAGGCAATGGCCTGCGGCACCCCGGTGGCCGGCTTCCCCGTCATGGGGCCGCGCGACGTGGTGGGGGAGGGCGGCGCCGTCGACGAGGACCTGTCCCGCGCCTGCCACCTCGCACTGGAGGTCCCGCGCGAGGCCGCCCTTGCGGTCGCGCGGCGTCACTCCTGGGAAGCGGCGGCGCGGATGCTGCGCGACGGGCTGGTTCCAATGCGGGTCTAGGCTTGCGCCGCCGGGCGCGCCGTGCCACGGCCCAAGGTGACGATGCTGCGCCGTATCAAGCGACACCCTGCCTTCCAGACCGGCGCTGCCCGGCTCCTGGGCCTCTACCTCGCCTTCGTGTACCGCACGACGCGCTGGCGCATCCTCGGCTGGGAGCACGCCGAGGCGACGGGCGGCCACTTCATCCTGGCCTTCTGGCACGAGTGCCTGCCCCTCATGCCACGCCTGATGGAGGAGGCGCGGGAGAAGGGCCTGGCTTCGACCGTGCATGTCCTGGTGTCGCGCCACCGCGACGGCCGCCTCATCGGGGAGGTGGTGGATCGCTTCGGTCTGCGCCTCGTCCATGCCTCTTCCTCCCGGGGCGGGGCGGCCGGTCTCCTGTCGCTTCTGCGCCTCACCCGGGCGGGCGAGGTGGTGGCGATCACCCCGGACGGGCCGCGCGGCCCGCGCCGGGTCGCCGCGCCCGGCATCGCGCAGCTGGCCACCATGGCGCGCCTGCCGGTGATGGCGGCCGCCGCCTTCACCTCGCAAGGCATCCGGCTTCGCTCCTGGGATCGGATGGTGGTGCCATTGCCGTTTGGCCGTGGGGTGTTTGCGCTGGAGCCTCCCGTGCCGCATGAGGCCGGGCTTTCCGCGATCGAGGCGGCGCTGAACGCCGCTGCCGAGCGCGCCGAGGCCGAGGCGGGGCCTCCGCGATGAGCAACCTCTGGCACGGCATCGCGACGATCGCTGCGCCGGCGCTCCGGCTGCACCTGCGCCGCCGCGCCCAGCGCGGGAAGGAAGACCCGTCCCGCCTGGGCGAGCGCGAGGGGCACGGTGCGGCCCGCCCAGAAGGGCGCGTCTTCTGGCTCCACGCCGCCAGCGTGGGCGAAAGCCTGTCCGTCCTGCCGTTGCTGGAGGCGCTGTTGGCGCGCGACCCGCGCCTGTCCGTCCTGCTCACCACCGGCACCGTCACCTCCGCGACGTTGCTGCCAAAGCGCCTGCCGGACGCGCTGTCGGGACGTGTCCAGCATCGCTACGCGCCGCTCGACGTGCCGGGCTGGGTGGAGCGCTTCCTTGACGGCTGGCGACCCGATGCCGCCGGCTTCGTCGAGAGCGAGTTGTGGCCCAACACCCTGTCCGCGCTGAGCCAACGCGGCATCCCGGTGGCCCTGATCAATGCCCGGCTTTCCGCCCGCTCCTTCGAGCGCTGGCGCCGCTGGGCGCCCGCCTTGGCCGGGCGGCTGCTGGGCGGGCTTTCGCTGGTCCTGCCGCGCTCCGCCGAGGATGCCGAGCGCGTCTCGGCACTTGGCGCGCGGCGCGTCGCCGCCCCGGCCGACCTCAAGCAATCCGCCGCACCGCTTCCTGCGGAGCCGGAGGCGCTGGCGGCATTGCGGGCGGCGGTCGGCGCCCGCCCGGTCCTGCTGGCCGCCTCCACCCATCCGGGCGAGGAGGAGCAGGTGATCGCCGCCCATCAGGCCAGCGGCGTGCCGGACCTCCTCACCATCCTCGCCCCCCGCCACCCCGAGCGTGGCGCCGAGCTCGCCGCCCTCACGGGGGCAGGGCGTCGCTCGGCGAAAGCGCTGCCTGATGCCGCGCCCTTTCACGTCGCGGACACGATCGGCGAGCTGGGCCTGTTCTACCGGCTTGCCGGAGTCTCCTTCGTCGGCGGCAGCCTGGTTCCGCATGGCGGGCAGAATCCGCTGGAGGCGGTGCGGCTGGGCTGCCCCGTGCTGATGGGGCCGCACCGGCAGAACTTCACCGAGCAGACTGATGCCCTGATCGCGGCCGGTGCCCTGCGCCCCGTCGCAGACGCCGCTGCGCTGGCGGAGGCGGTGCATGACGTGCTAACCAATCCCGCCTCGGCAGACGCGATGCGTCGCGCGGCCGGGGGCTTCGCCGATGCGGCCGCGCATGTCCCGGCCCGCATGGCGGAGGAGTTGCTGGGCCTGATGCCGGGCTGAACCCCCGCCGGGCCACACGAGAAGGAGACGAGGACCATCGGCATCCGTGCCCCCGAATTCTGGGGACGCGGCGGGGGAATCTGGCCCCTGCTGCTCCGTCCCGCCGCGGCGGCCTATGCCCGAGCCACCGCGCGCCGCGTGTCCCAGCCCGGCTGGAAGGCGCCCGTCCCGGTGATCTGCTGCGGCGGCGCCACGGCCGGCGGCGCTGGCAAGACCACGCTGGCGCTGGAGGCGGGCCGGCGTCTCGCCGAGCGCGGCCTGTCGCCGCATTTCCTGCTGCGTGGTTATGGCGGATCCCTCAAGGGGCCGGTCCGTGTGGACCCGGCGGAGCATGACAGCAACAAGGTTGGTGACGAGGCGCTGCTCCTCGCGGCGCTGGCGCCCACCTGGGTCAGCGCCGACCGTGCCGAGGGCGCGCGCCACGCCGTCCAGGCGGGGGCAGGAGTCATCATCATGGATGACGGGCTGCAGAACCCGACGCTGGAAAAATCCCTCGCACTGCTGACCATCGACGGCTCCTACGGCTTCGGCAACGGACACGTGATTCCCGCAGGGCCACTGCGGGAGCCGGTGGCCCTCGTGGCCGCGCGCTGCCAGGCGGCCGTGCTGGTCGGCGAGGACGAGACGGGCGCGCTGGCCACCCTGCCACCGGAGTTGCCGGTGCTGCGTGCCTCGCTGGTCCCGGGGCCGGAAATGGAGGAGTTGCGCGGCGGCAGCGTGTTCGCCTTCTGCGGCATCGGCAATCCGCGGAAATTCTTCAACACGCTGCGGACCGGCGGTGCAGTGCTGGCCGGCAGCGAGGCCTTCGCCGACCATTACCCCTTTGATGCCAGCGACCTGCGCCGCCTTCTGGCGGAGGCCGACAAGCTCTCCGCCATCCCGGTCACCACGCGCAAGGACTGGGTCCGCATCCCCGTCGACTTCCGTTCCCAGGTCAAGGTCGTCAGCGTCTCCCTCCAATGGGAGGACGAGGCCGCCTTCGATGCCCTGCTGCGCGGCTGCGGCGCGACGGCGCCCGCCGCTATTTGAACAGCACCGAGGGCAGCCAGGTCGCGAGCTGCGGAAAAGCCAGGACCAGCCCCAGCCCGAGGAGCTGGATGCCAACAAAGGGCAGGATGCCGCGATACACGTGCTGCGAGGTGACGCCCGGTGGGAGCACACCCTGAATGTAGAACAGGGTTGGCCCCAGCGGCGGCGTCAGGAACGAGGTCTGGAGGTTGATGGCGATCAGCACGCCCAGCCAGATCGGGTCCACCCCCATCTGCAGCAGCACCGGCCCAACGATGGGGATGACGATGATTGCGATCTCCACGAAGTCGAGCGGAAAGCCGAGCACGAAGACGATCAGCATCACCACCAGCAGGGCGCCATATTTCCCGCCCGGGATCATCTCCAGGAACTCGCGAATCAAGTCATCCCCGCCCAGGCCGCGGAAGACGAGCGAGAACAGCGTGGCGCCGATCAGCGTCGCGAAGATCATCGCGGTCACGCTCATGGTGGCGTGGGAGACGGAGCCGAGCACACCGCGGCGGAATGCCCGCCGTAGCGATTCGGCGATGCCGTAGGCGAGGCCGAGCGCCAGCCCGAGCGCCACCCAGCTCGCGGCAAGATCGGCGGTCGACACTTCCTGCCGGCCCAGCCGCATGTCGAAGACGGAGCCGAGGGCAACCAGCGATACGGCGCAGATCGCGCCGATGTAGATGGGCCACGGCTTTCCCCGCTCGACCCGCAGCCCGGCCAGCAGTGTGGCGCCCACGGCGCCGACGGAGGCGGCCTCGGTCGGCGTGGCGATGCCCGCGAGGATGGAGCCCAGAACTGCGACGATCAACGCGATGGGCGGCACCAGCGCCTCGGCCAGCTGCCAACCGGAGACGTGCTCCGCCTCGCCGCGCGGCAGGGCCGGCCCCACCTCGGGCCGCAGCCAGGAGAGGGTGAGCTGATAAAGGATGTAGAGACCCGCGAGCATCAGCCCCGGGATCATCGACCCGGCGAAGAGCTGCCCCACGGAGATGGTCTCGACGCTGAACAGGCCCTGCGCCAGCTGCGCCTGCTGATAGGCGGCGGCCAGCACCTCGCCCAGGATGACCATGACGGTGGAAGGCGGGATGATCTGCCCCAGCGTCCCAGCGGCGCAGATGGAGCCTGTGGCGAAGCCCGGCTCGTAGCCACGCTTCATCATGGCGGGCAGGGCGATCAGCCCCATCGTCACCACCGTCGCGCCGACGATGCCGGTCGAGGCCGCGAGCAGCGCTCCCACCACCGAGACGGACACCGCTAGGCCGCCGCGCACCGTGCCGAAGAGGCGGCCCATCGCTTCCAGCAACTCGGGCGCGATGCGGGATCGCTCCAGCATCATCCCCATGAAGATGAAGAGCGGGATGGCGATCAGCACCTCGCTCGTCATCGTGCCGAAGAGGCGCTGCGCCAGGGCACCCAGCATGAACGGGTCGAAAGCGCCGAACAAAATGCCAAGACCGGCGAAGACGATGGAGCAGCCGGTTAGGATGAACACGACCGGGATGCCCGTCATGATGAGGGTGCACAGCGCCACCATCATCAGCAGGTCGAGGATGGACCCGATACTGGTCATGCCTCGCCCACCGTCCGGCGCGAAGGAAAGAGCACGTCCGACGTCCCGGTGATCACCGCCAGCGCCCTGATCAGCACCGACAGGCCCTGGATGGCGAGCAGCCCCGCCATCACCAGGATCAACGACTTGAGGTAAGGCTGGAACGGCAGCCCGCCATACTGCATCGGCCCCTCACCCATGCGGAACGACACCGCGACATAGCCCCAGGACGACCAGACCAGGAGCCAGCAGAATGGCAGGATCGTCACCAGCACGCCGACAAGATCCATCCACGCCTTGCCGCGCTCGGACCAGCGTCCGTAGAAGAAGTCCACGCGCACATGCGCATCGATCAGCAGCGCGTAGCCGATCGCCAGCATGAACAGCATGGCGTGGACGTAGATCACCCCCTCCTGCATCCCGATGAAGGAGGAGCCGAAAGCGTAGCGCAGCACCACCACCGCGAATTGGAGCAACACCAGCAGCACCGCGAGCCAGCGGACCGTCATGCCGATGGCCCGCGAGACGGCGTCGATGCCGTTCGCGAGCGAGACGAGTGCGCGCAAGTAATCAGCCCCGGCGGATCGCGGCGCCGCGCGCGTTGAAGATCGCGCCGTAGCTCTGCATCATGTAGGCCTGCGACCGCTCGCGATAGGTCGCGTAGCTGTCGGCGATCTGCTTGACCTGCGCGTCGGAATGGCTGCGGTACTCGGCCATCATGTCGGCAGCGGTGCTGGCGAAGACCTGCAGCAGCTCCCGCGGCACCTCGCGCACCGTCACGCCGTGGCGCGAGACCAACTCCTGCAGCGCGATCGGATGGCGCGTGTCGTACTCGGTCGTCGTTTCCTCGTGGAGCGACAGGGCGGCGATGCGGACCACAGTCTTGAGGTCGTCCGGCAGGGCGTTCCAGCGCGCCATGTTGATGCCGATCTCCTCGGCGGAGGACGGCTCCTGCACGCCGGGGTAGTAGTAGTTCTTCGCTACCTGATGCAGGCCGAGGGGCAGGTCGGAGAAGGGGCCGACGAATTCCGCGGCATCGATGGTGCCGGATTGCAGGGCGGAGAAGATCTCGCCCGCCGGCAGCGTGACCACCGAGGCGCCGGCGCGGCGGAACATCTCGCCACCCAGCCCGGCGGTCCGGAAGCGCAGGCCACGGAAATCGTCGGCGGAGCGGATCTCGCGCCGGAAGAAGCCCATCCACTGCGGCCCGCTGTCACCGACGATGAAGGGCTTGATGCCGAAGCGCGCATACATCTGGTCGTAAAGGGGCTGGCCGCCGCCATGCATCATCCAGCCCTGGCGCTCATAGGCGGTGAGGCCGAAGGGGAAGGAGCCGAAGAAGCCGATGCCCGGGCTTTTCGAGATCCAAAAGGAGGGAACGCCGTGATACAGATCCGCCGTACCCGCTGCCACCGCATCGAAGGCGCCCGGCGCCGGCACCACCTCGCCCGCCGCGAAGAGGCGCACGGTGAGCCGCCCGCCGGAAAGCTGGCCGATGCGGTCCGCGCAGCGCTGCGCCGCCACGCCGGGACCGGGAAGGTTGCGCGGCCAGATCGTGACCATGCGCCATTCGATCCGTCCCTGAGACAGGGCAGGGGTGGCGAGGGCAGCCGCACCGGCGGCGGCCGAGGCGGCGAAGATGTTGCGGCGCTGCATGGTTCGTTCTCCGGATGCGCGGGGAAATTGGCAGAGGCGGGGCGTCAGGTGAAGCGCGGAAACTCCGGCCCCGACAGCTTGTCGCCGGTCTTCAGCGTCAGGTGCCGCAGCGGCGGCGAGCCGCGGCCCTGGCGGTCGATGAAGACGGCATCGTCGCCGACCCAGCGCGCCGAGAAGACGCGGCGGCGCTGCTGCCTGTTGGTGTTGGCGGGCGCGCCATGGACGGTGCGGAAATCGAAGGCCACGGCGTCGCCCGGCTGCATCTCCCAGCCCTGGATGCGGTACTCGCCGCGCCGGGTGTCGATGTCCGGCATGTCCTCGGCCGTGTCGCCCTCGTAAAGATCGGTGCCGTCGAAGCGCTTGGGCTTGTGGTTCACCCCCCAGCGATGCGAACCCGCGACGCATTCCAGCGTCACCTCGCGCGCAACGGGGTCGAGCGGGATCCAGAAGGATACGCTCTGCTCGCCGCCGACGCAGTAATAGGGGCTGTCCTGGTGCCAGGGAGTGACGATGCTCGTCCCCGGTTCCTTCACCAGCACGTGGTCATGGAAGAATTGCGCACCTTCGCTGCCCATCAGGGCACGGGCAATCGCGGCGCCCGGTCCGCGCTCGACGAAGTCGCGGAATTCGGGGATGCGCTGCCAGTTGCAAAGGTCCTGGAAGAAGCGGGCAGAGCCGTCCTTTGGCGTGTAGGAGCGTTCATAGGGGCCGGGTGAGGCGATCAGCGCCTCGATCCCTGCGCGCAGGGGCTCGACCCAGTCGGCGAAGGCGCCGCGCAGCAGGATGGCTCCATCCTTCTGATAGGCCCGGAAATCGGCCCCCGTCACCGCCATGCTCTTGCCCTCCTCTGTGGCCCGATCATGCGAGCCTGGGTCTGCATATGTAAAGACATGTCACAAGCGGTGAAGCGTGACCTCCGCCAGTTCCGCCGCCGTCTCAGGCACGGCCAGGACGGGAGTGCCCTCCGTTTCGGCAGCGTCGAGCAGCCCCAGCCTCTCGCCCCCCAGCGACACCGTTCCGCCCAGCACCAGGACGAAGTCGGCCGTCACCTTGCGCGGCGCGTCCAGCGCCACGCGGCGCACCGCGTGGGCGACGGCCCCGCGCCGGGTGATGACGTTGAAGGCCAGCATCGCCCCGGAATCCAGCGCGGCCTCCACCACATCCTCGCCCCGGAAGGAGAAAGGCTCCGGTCCCACGGGTCGTCCGTTCAGGCGCAGGCCGCCGCCGATGGGAGTCAGGGTGCGGTCGAAGCCCGAATAGTCGGAGAAGGGTCCGCCGCGCGCGATCTCGGCCAGGGACAGGCGCCAGTCGTCATCGGAATGCCATGCGATCTCGTGGCTGATGCCGCCGCCGTTGCGCCAGGGGCGTTTCTCGAAGGCCGAGCGCCGGATCACCCGCATGGGAGGATCGCCGGCAGGTCGAGGCCCATCTTGCGCGCGTGCTCCTGGGCGATGTCGTAGCCCGCATCGGCATGGCGCATGACGCCGGTCGCCGGGTCGTTCCACAGGACGCGCGACAGGCGGCGCGACGCGGCCTCGGTCCCGTCGCACAGCACCACCATGCCGGAGTGCTGCGAGTAGCCCATGCCGACCCCGCCACCGTGATGGAGCGACACCCAGGTCGCGCCCGAGGCGCAGTTGAGCAGCGCGTTCAGCAGCGGCCAGTCCGACACCGCGTCCGATCCGTCCATCATCGCCTCCGTCTCACGGTTGGGGGAGGCGACCGAGCCGGAATCCAGGTGGTCGCGCCCGATGACGACAGGGCCGATCTCCCCCCGTGCCACCATCTCGTTGAAGGCGAGGCCGATGCGGTCGCGATCGCCTAGGCCAACCCAGCAGATGCGCGCCGGCAATCCCTGGAAGGCGATGCGCTCCCGCGCCATGTCCAGCCAGCGATGCAGATGGGTGTCGTGCGGCATCAGCTCCCGCACCTTGTCGTCAGTCTTGCGGATGTCCTCCGGGTCGCCGGAAAGCGCGGCCCAGCGGAACGGCCCGACGCCGCGGCAGAAGAGCGGGCGGATATAGGCCGGCACGAATCCCGGGAAGTCGAAGGCGTTCCTGAGACCTTCGTCCTTCGCCATCTGCCGGATGTTGTTGCCGTAATCGAGCACGGCCGCGCCCATCCTCTGGAAGTCCAGCATGGCCTGGACATGCGCGACCATGGACTTCTTCGCCGCAGCGGCCACCGCCTTCGGGTCGGCCTCGCGCTTGCGCTCCCATTCCTCCAGCGTCCAGCCGGCGGGCAGGTAGCCATTGGCCGGGTCGTGCGCGCTGGTCTGGTCGGTCACGATGTCCGGCACCACCCCGCGCCGCACGAGTTCCGGAAAGACCTCCGCCGCATTGCCCAGCAGGCCGACGGAGATGGCTCGCTTCTCTTCGCAGGCGCGGCGGATCATCGCCAGCGCGTCGTCCAGCGTGTCGGCCTTGTGGTCGAGGTAGCGCGTCTCCAACCGCTTCTCGATGCGCGAGGGCTGGCACTCGACAGCCAGCACGCAGGCGCCGGCGAACACCCCCGCGAGGGGCTGCGCCCCGCCCATCCCGCCCAGCCCGCCCGTCAGGATCCAGCGCCCTTCGAGCGATCCGCCGAAATGCTGTCGCCCGGCCTCGACGAAGGTCTCGTAGGTACCCTGAACGATACCCTGCGAGCCGATATAGATCCAGGAGCCGGCCGTCATCTGGCCGTACATCATCAGCCCCTTGCGATCGAGCTCGTTGAAGTGCTCCCAGTTGGCCCAGGCGGGGACGAGGTTGCTGTTCGCGATCAGGACGCGCGGCGCGTCGGCATGGGTGCGGAACACGCCGACCGGCTTGCCCGATTGCACCAGCAGCGTCTGGTCCTCCTCCAGCCGCCGCAGCACCGTGCAGATGCGGTCGAAGCTGTCCCAGTCGCGTGCGGCGCGCCCGATGCCGCCATAGACGACGAGTTCGCCGGGCTTCTCCGCCACCTCGGGGTCCAGGTTGTTCATCAGCATCCGCAGCGGCGCCTCGGCCTGCCAGGATTTCGCGGAGATCTGCATCCCGCGCGGGGCCCGGATCACGCGGTCATTGCGGCTTGTGGTCACAGCGAAACCTCCGTCAGTTCGGCGAGGGCGCCGATGGCGATCAGTTCTGTGGCAGCATGCATGTCGGGCGCCATGTGGCGATCCTCCTCAAGCGTGGGCACGCAGGCGCGAAGGATCCCGCGCGCCTGCTCCAGCTTCGGCGAGGAGCGGAGCGGCGCGTGGAAGTCGCAGCCCTGGGCCGCCGCCAGGTACTCGATGCCCAGGATGGCGCGCAGGTTCCCGGCCATGGGGAGGAGGCGTCGTGCGCCGTGGGTGGCCATGCTCACGTGGTCCTCCTGGTTGGCGGAGGTCGGAATGGAATCCACGCTCGCCGGCATGGCCCGCTGCCGGTTCTCCGCGACCAGCGCCGCCGCCGTCACCTGCGGGATCATGAAGCCCGAGTTCAGCCCGGGACGCGGCGTCAGGAAGGCGGGCAGGCCGGACAGCACCGGATCGGTCAGCAGGGTGATGCGCCGCTCGGCGAGGGATCCGATCTCGCAAATCGCCATGGCGATGGTGTCGGCGGCAAACGCCACGGGCTCGGCATGGAAGTTCCCGCCGGAGATCACTTCGCTTTCCGCGCTGAACACCAGCGGGTTGTCGGAAACGCCGTTGGCCTCGATCTCCAGCGTCGCAGCGGCCTGGCGCAGGATGTCCAGGCACGCGCCCATTACCTGCGGCTGGCAGCGCAGGCAGTAGGGGTCCTGCACGCGCGGGTCGTCCACCCGGTGGCTGGCGCGGATCGCGCTGCCATCCATCAGGGCGCGCAGCGAGGCAGCGGCCTCCGCCTGGCCACGATGGCCGCGCAGCGCGTGGATCCGAGGGTCGAACGGACCGTCGCTGCCCTTGGCCGCGTCGGTGGACAGCGCACCGGTGACCAGGGCGGAGGCATAGGCGCGCTCGGCCTCGAACAACCCGGCCAGGGCGAGGGCCGTGCTCACCTGCGTGCCGTTCAGCAGCGCCAGCCCTTCCTTCGGTCCGAGCACGAGTGGCTCCATGCCGTGCCGGGTGAGCGCCGCCGAAGCCTCGCCCTCGCCGAGGAACTCGCCGACGCCCATCAGCGCGGCGGTCATGTGCGCCAGCGGCGCGAGGTCGCCCGAGGCACCGACCGAGCCCTGCGCCGGGATGGCAGGCAGGAGGCCTCGCTGGAGGCATGCGGCGAGCATCTCGATCACCGCCCAGCGCACGCCGGAGGCGCCGCGCGCCAGGCTGCCCAGCTTCAGCGCCAGAACCAGCCGCACCACGTCGGCCGGCAGGTTCTCGCCCACGCCCGCCGCGTGGGACAGCACGATGTTGCGCTGGAGGGTCGCGAGATCGGCATCGGCGATCCGCACCTGCGCCAGCTTCCCGAAGCCGGTGTTGATTCCATAGACCGCCTCGCCCTTGCGCAGGATGGCGGCGACGGTGGCCGCACCCGCCTCCACCGCCTCGCGGCAGGATCCGTCGAGGCTCGGAACGGCGCCGCGATACACGGCGCGCCAAAGGGCGAGGGGAGCCCTGCCAGGGGAAAGGATCATTGGCCCCTCCAGATGCGGGCATGCAGCGGATTGAAGCCGATGCGGTAGACGAGCTCCGCCGGGCTCTCGATATCCCAGATCGCCATGTCGCAGGACTTTCCGGCTTCCAGCGTGCCGGTATCCTCCAGCAGCCCAAGGGCCCGCGCGGCTTCCCGCGTTACCCCCGCGAGGCATTCGGCGACGGTGAGGCGGAACAGCGTGGCACCCATGTTCATGATCAGCAGCAAGGAGGTGAGGGGCGAGGTTCCGGGATTGCTGTCGGTCGCCAGGGCGATGCGCGCGCCGGCCCGGCGCAGCGCTTCCACCGGCGGACGCTGCGTCTCGCGCAGCGTGTAGAAGGCGCCGGGAAGCAGCACGGCCACCGTGCCGGAACGCGCGAGCGCCGCGGCGCCTTCCTCATCCGTGTGCTCCAGGTGGTCGGCGGAGAGCGCGCCGTGCTCCGCCGCCAGCGCGGCGCCGCGCAGGTTGGAAAGCTGGTCGGCGTGCAGCTTCACCGGAAGCCCGTGCGCCTTCGCGGCGGCGAAGACGCGCCGCGTCTGCTCCGGCGAGAAGGCGATGCCTTCACAAAACGCATCCACCGCATCAGCCAAGCCTTCGGCAGCCAGTGCCGGCAGCATCTCCTCGCAGACGCGGGTGATGTAGCCGTCCTTGTCGCCGGCCGCTTCCGGCGGCAGGGCGTGAGCGCCCAGGAAGGTCGTGCGGATCGTCACCGGCCGTTCCTGCGCGAGGCGCCGCGCCGCACGCAGGCAACGCCGCTCGGTCTCGAGGTCCAGCCCGTAGCCCGACTTCACCTCCACCGTGGTCGCGCCCTCGGCAAGCAGATGGTCCAGCCGGCGAAGCGCCGAAGAGACCAGCGAATCCACGTTGGCCGCCCGTGTGGCCTGCACGGAGGAGACGATGCCTCCGCCCGCCCGCGCGATCTCCTCATAGGACGCGCCGGCGAGGCGCATCTCGAACTCCCGCGCACGGTCTCCGCCGAAGACGAGATGCGTGTGGCAATCCACGAGGCCTGGCGTGGCCCAGCGCCCGGCGCCGTCCACGACGCGCTTCGCGTCATGCGCGGGCATCTCCGCCTCGGGACCTGCGAAGGCGATGCGCCCATCCTTCGCGGCGACTGCGCCGCGCTCGACCGGGGCCGCGCCCTCGGCCAACGTAAGGAGGCGCAAGTCGCGCCAGACCGTGTCGAAGAGCATGGTGCCTTCCCGAGCGGCTTCATGTATAGACATAAGCGTGTCGCGCGGCTCCGTCCAGCGCCGCGTGGAGGGAAGGGGCCACGCCATGCCGAATCGCATCCTGCTTGATGAAGCCCGCCTGGAAGCCGGCTGGGCGCGCTCCGTCGGCGTGACGATCGAGAATGGCGCGATCACCGAGGTGGTGCCGAGAGCGCCGCAGGATTATGGCCCGCGCATGGGCGGCCGTGCCATTCCCGGCATGCCGAACCTCCATTCCCACCTGTTCCAGCGCGCCATGGCTGGCCTCGCGGAGACGCGCGGGCCCGCCTCGGACTCCTTCTGGACATGGCGCGAGGTGATGTACGGATTCCTCGCCCGGCTTTCTCCGGAGGACGTCGAGGCCATCGCCGCCCAGGCCATGATGGAGATGCTGGAAGGGGGCTTCACCGCCCTTTGCGAGTTCCAATACCTGCACCACGCGCCCGACGGCTCGGCCTATGCCAACCCCGCGGAAATGGCGGAGCGAATCGCCGCGGCGGCGGCCGAGACGGGAGTGGGCCTCACGCTGCTGCCGGTCTTCTACGCCCATGGCGGCTTCGGCCCTGTGCCGGCCGCTGAGGGCCAGCGCCGCTTCGTCTCGGACCGCGACTCCTATGCGCGACTGCTGGAGGCGAGCGCCGACGCGCTCATCGGATTGCCGGATTCAAGGCTCGGCGTGGCGCCTCACTCCCTGCGCGCCGCGACGGGGGAGGAAATCAGCCATCTCCTCGCCCTTCGCCCGCAGGGGCCGGTTCACATCCACGTCGCCGAGCAGGTGGCGGAGGTGGAGGCCTGCCTCGCCTGGTGCGGCGCGCGGCCCGTGCAGCACCTGCTCGATACTCAGCCCGTGGACCGGCGCTGGTGCCTGATCCACGCGACCCAGATGGAGGCTTCGGAAACCGAGGCGCTGTCCCGCAGCGGCGCCGTTGCCGGTCTTTGCCCGATCACCGAGGCCAATCTGGGCGATGGCTTCTTCGACGCCATGAGCTTCGCCGGCCCTTGGGGGGTCGGCAGCGACTCCAACGTGGAGATCACCGCCCCCGGCGAGTTGCGGATGCTCGAATACGGGCAGCGCCTGCTGCATCGCGCCCGCAACGTGCTGGCGCGGGGCGAGGGAAGTTCCACCGGAGCGAGCCTCTACGAGGCGGCGCTGGCCGGCGGCGCCCAGGCCTCGGGCCGTGCCCTGGGTCGCATCGCGCCTGGCGCACGGGCCGATCTGGTGTGGCTGGAGACGGGCTCGGAACTCGACGACTACGTCTTCGTCCGCGGCGCGCGTGCCATCCGGCGCGTCATGGTGGGCGGGCGCGTGGTGGTGGAGCAGGGCAGGCACCAGGCGCGCGACCGCATCGCCGCGCGCTTCCGCGCGGTGATGGAGCGGCTGCGTGGCTGACACCATCGCCGCGCGCATCCGCGCCGAGATCGAGGGTCCCATCCTCTCGGGCGAATGGCCGCCCGGCACGCGCATTCCCTTCGAGCACGAGTTGGCCACCCGCTTCGGCTGCTCGCGCATGACGGTGAACAAGGTGCTTTCAGCGCTTGCGGCGGAGGGGCTGATCACGCGCCGACGCCGCACCGGCTCGGTCGTTGCCAGCCCGCCCGGCGAACGGGCGCTGCTGGAGATCCATGATCTGGCGCTGGAGGCCCGCCGCGCCGGACGGCAGTACCGGCACGAAGTGCTAGAGCGTGAAATGCGCCGCGCAAGGCCGGCCGAGGCGCAGGGGCTTGGCCTCTCCGCCGGGGCGCGCCTGCTGTGCCTTGCGACACTGCATCACACGGATGGCGTGCCCGACGCCTATGAGACGCGCCTGATCAGCCTGGACACCGTGCCCGAGGCGGAGTGCGAGTCCTTTCGTGACATGCCGCCCGGTACGTGGCTCCTGGCCCGCGTCGCCTGGACCGTGGCCGAGCACGCTGTCGCCGCCATCCCGGCCGATGCGGCACTCGCTCAGCGCCTTCAGGTTGAGCGGGGCGCCGCCTGCCTGCTGCTCGAGCGGCGCACTTGGCAGTCGGGGCGCCTCGTGACGGAGGCGCGCATCGCCTATCCGGGCGACCGCCACCGACTCGTGGGGCGTTTTGGTCCTGGGGGCCGGTGAGAGCGGTCAGGCCTTCAGCCAACCCTCCGCCGTGCGTTCCAGCTTGCGTGCTTCCCGCGCGGCGCCCCGCGTGTCCTCCGAAAGGCGTGCGAGACCGCCCTGGTAAGCGACCACGCTGCCCTGCAGCCCCATGACGGTTTGCCGCAGCGAGCCCAACTCGGCGCGGAACTGCGCCAAGGCCGCCTGCTGGTCTGCCAGGGCGGCATCGAGGCTGCGTAGCGCGGTGCGAAGACGGTGGTCGCGGCGGGCAGGAAAACGCAGGATATCGGCCATGCGGCGCTCCATCAGGACGATGAAGCCTTCCTTACCACTCTTCTAAATTTGTTACCATGTCTCATAAAATATTCAAGCGAGCGCGGCAGCCAGCAGGCAGGCTCCAGCGCTCAGCGACAGCACCCAGCGAAGCACCAAGTAGGGACCCGGAACGAGGCCACGCAGCGAGGCCCACTGCTCGACGGCAGCGACCGCGATCACCGTGGCCGCCAGAAGCCAGAGCCCCGACTTCAAAGGCAGGAGCAGCGCGGCCCAACCGACGAGCGCTGGAAGCACACCCAGGCTGAGGCGTTGCCGGTTCGCTGGCACCTCCGACTCGGGCGCCCGGAGCGCGAGTCCCCAGTGCACCGCGCCCAGGAACGACAGGATCACCGCGCCATAACCGCGCAGCGCCATCATCGCCCATTCATGCCAGCCGGTGACTGCCAGCGCCACGAGCGCCAGCCCCGCGAAGGGGAGAAGGCCCAGCAGGCCAAGGGTCCATGCGAGGCGCATCGTCGCGGCTTCCATCATTGAAGGTCAGCCCATCCTCGTCCTGGTGTCCAGCATGCCCTACATACCCTGGCATGGGCGTTACCTTTGAGATTGCGATCGTTCTCCTTCTGACGGTGCTCAACGGCGTATTCGCCATGAGCGAGCTCGCCGTCGTGTCCTCGCGCAGGGCGCGCCTCATCAGCATGGAGCGCAAGGGCAGCCGCGGCGCGGCCGCCGCGCTGCGCCTGCAGGAGAATCCATCTCGCTTCCTGCCGACCGTGCAGGTCGGCATCTCGCTGGTCGGCATCCTTGCAGGTGTGTTCGGCGGCGCGGCCATTGCCGGGCCGCTCGGCGACTGGTTCGTGGAGGTTCCTGCGCTTGCGGTCTGGGGGCGCAGCCTCGCCTTCTTCCTGGTGGTCGTCGGCATCACCTACCTCAACCTCATTCTCGGCGAACTCGTGCCGAAGCAGATCGCCTTGCGTGACCCAGAGCGCGTGGCCGCCATGCTCGCCCTGCCGCTGGAGGCGCTGGCGCGGACCAGCTCGCCGGTCATCTGGGTTCTTTCGCGCTCCTCGGACCTCATCCTGCGCCTCGTGGGCGCGCACCGTCCGACTGAGCAGGGGGTGACGGAAGAGGAGGTGAAGGCCCTGGTCGCCGAGGGAGCCGAGGCCGGCGCGCTGGAGCACACGGAGCGCCAGATGATCGAGCGCGTCCTGCGCCTTGCCGACCGCCCGGTGCGCGCGCTGATGACGCCGCGCACCGAGGTGGCCTGGATCGACCGCAACGCCACGTCCGACCAGGTCGCGGAGGCGCTGCGCTCCGAGACGCTGACGCGCTTCGTCGTCGCCGACGGCCGCGTGGACAACGTAGTGGGGGTGGTGGCGGTCAAGGACCTGCTGGACCAATGCTTGTCCGGAGGTCCGATGAATCTGGCCACCGCACTGCGTCAGCCCACCGTCCTGCCCGACAACCTTTCGGCCATGGATGCGCTGGAAAGGCTGCGCGCCGACGCGCTCGGCATCGCGCTGGTGCTGGACGAGTACGGCTCCTTCGAAGGGGTGGTGACCGCGTCCGACCTGCTGGAAGCCATCGTGGGCGAGCTGGGTCCCGCACCCGAATCCGGCAAGCCTTCCGCCGTGACGCGCCATGACGGCTCGATGCTGCTGGACGGGATGATGGCGCTGGACGAGCTGCGCGAGCGCCTGGGCGAGTTCGAGCCGCCGCCGCAATCGGCCTCCTACCACACCGTCGCGGGCCTCATGCTCGCGCTGCTCCAGCGCGTCCCGCGCGAAGGGGACCGCATCGCCCATGGCGGGTGGCGCTTCGAGATCCTGGATATGGATGGGCGCCGCGTGGACAAGGTCCTCGCGGCGCGGGAGGAGGCGGTCGCGCCGCCCCCTGTGGAAGGTTGAGGGCCGAGCCTCAGCCGCGCTGCTGCGTCATCAGCATCTCGATCGTCGCGATGTGCGACTTGATCGCCGGCACCGCCATGGTGCCGATGATGCGCTCCTCGGTGGAGGTTCCGCTCTGGGCGATGGAGCTGTGGATGCGCAGAAGCTCCTGATGCCCCTCGAGCTGGCTCTGGAGGAAGGCACGGTCGAACTCGGTTCCGCTCATCGACTCCATGCGCTGCATGGCCTGCATCTTCTCGGCGGGCACGGAAACGGTCTGCGGGATGGTGACGCCCGCCATCCGCATCGCCTCCATGGCGGCCATCTGTTCCTCTGCCTCGAGCTGCGCGAACTGGCGCACGGCGGGGTTGCTGGCGCGCCGCAGGCCCGACTGGGCCGACTGAAGCGAAGCGGTGCCGGCGGACAGCGCGGCGGTGCGCATTTCCATCGCGCCCTGCGCGCGCACGATGGTGGGAAGGAAAAGCGCGCCGCCCATCAGGGCGAGGCCGGCGTTACGGCGTTGAAGCATGGGGAAAGCTCCGTCTGGACGTGGTGTCAGCGCCGCAACGGCCCGCGGAAAGCTGCGGTTTCCCTTGCTTCAATGGGTTCCTGCTACTTCCCCCCGGCCGAGCGGGCGATGGGCGGGACGAATTGCTGCTCCGTGTCCCAGGGGAACAGGATCCAGGTGTCCTGGCTGACCTCCGTCACGAAGGTGTCCACCAGCGGCTTGCCCGCCGGCTTGGCATAGACGGTCGCGAAATGCGCCTTGGGCAACATGGCGCGCACGACGCGGGCCGTGGTGCCGGTGTCCACCAGATCGTCCAGCAACAGCCAGCCCTCGCCATCGCCGGCGGCGGCGGCCGTCTTCACGATGCGGGGGTCGCCTTTCACCTCCTCGTCATAGGTGACGACGCTCACCGTCTCGATGATGCGGCAATCCAGCTCGCGCGCCACGATGGCAGCCGGGATCAGTCCGCCGCGGGTGATGGCGATGACGCCCTTCCAGGGACCGGCCCCCACCAGGCGCCACGCCAGGGCCTTGCCATCGCGGTGAAGCTGGTCCCAGGACACGGTGTAGTAGCGCTGCGCCATCGTGATGCCTTCTCGAATCGCTCGACCGGCGCCTAGCCGATCCTTGGTCTCCCTGGAAAGGGGGCTCCCGGGCGGTCGAATTTGCGCCATACAGGACCCGACGTCCTGCTGTGAAAGGTCCCACAATGCGCGATTTCCATGCTCCCGGCCGCAGCCCGGTCCTCGCCGGGCGCGGGATGGCCGCGACCTCCATGCCCGCGGCCAGCCTCGCCGCGATCGAGGTGCTGAAGGGCGGCGGCAACGCGCTGGACGCCGCCATCGCCGCGGTTGCCCTGCTGGGCGTGATCGAGCCCCAATCCACCGGCATCGGCGGGGACTGCTTCTGCCTCTACGCCCCGGCCGGGACGGGCCAGGTCATTGCCATGAACGGCTCCGGCCGGGCTCCTGCGGGCGCGACGCCGGAGGTGCTGCGGGCCGCCGGGCTTTCCGCCATGGTCAACACCTCCGCCCATTCGGTGACGATTCCCGGCGCCGTGGCCGCCTGGGAGAAGCTGAACGCGGCCTACGGACGGCGCGGCCTGGACGTACTGCTCCAGCCCGCGATCCGCGCAGCGGAGAAGGGGTTCCACGTCCATTCCCGCGTCGCCCATGACTGGTCCGAGGCCGAGGGCAAGCTGACCAGCCACCCCGCCAGCGCCCGCCGCTACCTGAAGGACGGTGCCGCCCCGCGCATGGGCGACCGGATGGAGTTCCCGGCCTTGGGCCGCACGCTGGGCGCCATCGCCAGGAACGGCGCCCGCGCCTTCTACGAGGGCGAGATCGCGGCCGACATGGTCCGCACCCTGCGCGATGCCGGCGGAACCCACACGGAGGCGGATTTCGCCGCCGGGCTGAACGGCCCGGAGTTCGTGACCCCCATCCAGCGCCGGTTCAAGGGCCTGGACATCTTCGAGTGCCCGCCCAACGGCACGGGCATCATCGCCCTGATGATGCTGGGTCTGCTGGAGGGGTTCGGCCCTGCGCCCGACGGGCCGCTCGGCCTCACGCGCCTGCACCGCCACATCGAGGCCGGACGCCTGGCCTATCGCGACCGTGACGCCTTCATCGCCGACCCCGCGCATGTGGACGTGCCGGTGGAGAAGCTTCTTTCTGACGAATACCTGCAAGCCCTGGCGCGCAACATCCGCGACGACGCCGCGTCGGAGCTGCCGCCCGCGGGGCAGGCGCTGCTGCCGGTCCATGCCGACACGGTCTATCTCTGCGTGGTGGATGAGGAGGGGAATGCCTGCTCATTCATCAACTCGCTCTTCGAAAGCTTCGGCTCCGGCATCCTCGCCGAGGAGTCTGGAGTGATGCTGCACAATCGCGGCTTCGGCTTCCGCCTCCAGGAAGGGCATCCGAACTGCATTGCCCCGGGCAAGCGCCCCATGCACACGATCATCCCCGGCATGGCGATGAAGGATGGGCAGGTTCATATGCCCTTCGGTGTGATGGGCGGGCATTTCCAGCCCATGGGACAGTCGCTGCTGCTCACCAACATGCTGGATTACGGCCTCGACGTGCAGCAGGCGCTCGACCTGCCGCGACTCTTCCCGCGGGAGGGCCGCATCCAGGTGGAGCGCGGCATCCCCGCCGAGGTGGTGCGCGGCCTCAACGCAATGGGTCATGACTGCCTCGACTTCGAGAAGCCGCATGGCGGCGGGCAGGCCATCGTCATCGACCGCGAGCGTGGCTGCCTGATCGGGGGCAGCGACCCTCGCAAGGATGGCTGCGCGCTGGGATACTGAGCCATGACCGAACCCTGCGACCTTTCCGCCGTTGAGGCGCGCCGCCTGATCGGGCAGAAGCATCTTTCCCCCACCGAGCTCCTCGAATCCTGCCTGCGGCGGATCGAGGAGGTGAACCCTGCCGTCAACGCCATGGTCGCCATGGATGAGGCTTCGGCCCGGCAGGAGGCCAAGTCGGTCGAGGCGGCCATCGCGCGCGGCGACACGATCGGCCCGCTCGCGGGCCTGCCGCTCGGCATCAAGGATCTGGAGCAGACGAAGGGGCTGCGCACCACCTGGGGCAGCCCGATCTTCCGTGACCACGTCCCGGATCGCGACGAGGGAATGGTCACGAATCTCCGCGCCGCCGGCGGGATCGTGCTTGGCAAGACCAACGTCCCGGAATTCGGCCTGGGCGCGAACAGCCGCAACGCCGTCTATGGCGCCACGGGCAATGCCTTCGACAACACGCGCAACTCCGCCGGTTCCTCCGGCGGGTCGGCCGTCGCGCTGGCGACCGGCATGGTCCCGCTGGCCAGCGGCAGCGACACGGGCGGATCGCTTCGCAATCCCGCCGCCTTCAACGGCATCGTTGGCTACCGCCCCTCACCAGGCCTGGTTCCGTCGGAGCGACGCATCCATGGCTGGTCGGCGCTGTCCGTGCTCGGCCCCATGGCGCGCACCGTGCCCGACCTGTCGCTGATGCTGGCGGCGATGGCGAGCGACGACGCCGCTGATCCGCTGGCCTACACGCTGCACGCTCGCACCGTGCGCGGCGAGGCAGCGCTGTTCCACCCGCCGCGCCGCATTGACCTTGCCACCTTGCGCTTCGCCGCAACCGAGGATTTCGGCCAGGCCCTGGTTGAACAGGTGGTGCGCCGCAAGTTCCGCGAGGCGGTTTCCGCCATCGCCCCGCTGGCGGCCGGCATGGAGGATGCGACGCCCGATCTTTCCGGCGGCGACGAGGCCTTCGAGGTGCTTCGCGCCGTGGGCGTCCTGGCCTCGCATGGCGAGAAAGTGCGGACCCGTCCCGAGGATTGCGGCCCCAACATGCACGCCAACGTGGAGGAGGCGCTTCGCTACTCCGTCGAGGACGTAGCAAGGGCGCTCACGACGCAGACGCGCATCTACCGTGGCTTCCAGAGCTTCTTCGAGCGCCACGACATCCTGATCACGCCGGCCATCACCACCAGCCCCCGGTCGTGGCGCGAACTCTTCCCTGAGACGATCGACGGGGCGAAGGTCCGTACCTACTTCCACTGGCTCGCATTGGCCTATTACGTGACCCTCACCGGCCATCCCGCGATCAGCCTGCCCGTCGGCCTCGACGAGAAGGGCATGCCCTTCGGCCTGCAGATCGTCGGGCCGCGCGGCGGCGATGCCTTCCTGCTCGGCGTGGCGGCGGCGCTGGAGGAGGCGCTGTCCGGCAGTGCGGCGACGGCGCGGCCCGTGCCCGACCTGTCCAAGCTGCGCGCGGCGACGCCAATCGCCCAGATGGAGGGTTTCCTGGGCTTCGGCTGAAGCCCGGGACTACCAGCCGTAATAGGGGCGCGGGCGTCCGTAATAGCCGTAGGCGCGCGGCGGCGGCCCATAATAGCCGCGATCGTAATACGAGTAGCGCGGCTGGCTGGCAGCCGCGATGCCCAGCCCGGCTGCGGCGCCGATGCCTGCGCCCAGCAGGCCCGTGGCCAGGGGGTCGGGATACCCGTAAGGGTCCGTGCAGGCGCCGAGCGCCAGGAGCGCCGCGGGCAGGATCAAGAGCTTGCGCATGGAAATAACCTCCGATGCGCCCAAAAATGGGCGTGCATCGTGTCCAACGCACGGCGGGGCGGAGGTGTTTTCCGGCAGATTGCGGCGATGTGAGGGCAGGGGTCGCCCGGCCGGCGCCCTCAGCGCGAGAAGGCGTTGAAGGTCTGCAGCGTGTAGGTGTCCTTCACCCCCGGAACGGTCTGCACCTTCTCCACCACGAACAGGCCGATGTCCTGCTCGGCCGACAGGTAGAACTTCCCAAGCAGGTCGTACTGGCCGGAGATGGAGTGCATCTCCGACATCTCCTCAATGCCGTCGGCCATCTCGCGCGCCACGCGGTAGGCCTGTCCCATCTCGCACTTGATCATAACGAAAATGGCGCGCATCGGACCCTCCGCTTCGGTGGGGACAGGATATGCCGCGCCACCGGGCGCGCGTCCACCGCGCTGCCCAGGGCGCGAGCAGGGTTCGAGACGCGCTCTCCCCTTTGGGTGACGGAAGCGGTTGCGCCCGGCGCGCGCCTGTCGCCAAATCGGCACATGGACGCGCTGCCCCCTTCCGCTGACCGTGGCGGACCCGCCCAACCCCTGCTGCGCCTGGATGGGCTGGTGAAGCATTTCCCGCTCAAGGGCGGCCTCCTGGGCCGCACCCAGGCCGTGGTGCGCGCCGTGGACGGGGTGGGCTTCGACGTCCGCAAGGGCGAGACGCTCGGCATCGTGGGGGAAAGCGGCTGCGGCAAGTCCACGACCGCGCGCCTCCTGATGCGCCTCCTCGACCCCGACTCCGGCACCATGGTCTTCGACGGGGAGGCGGTGGGCGGCAACGCCCAGTCGGGCGGCCTGCCGCTACGCGCGTATCGCCGCCAGGTGCAGATGGTCTTCCAGGACAGCTACGCCTCGCTCAATCCGCGCCTGCCGATCGAGGACAGCGTCGCCTTCGCGCCCAAGGTTCATGGGCTCGGCAATGCCGAAGCGGTGCGGCGCGCCCGCGACATGCTGGCCGCGGTGGGGCTGGCCCCGGCCAACTTCGCCCGGCGCTATCCGCACGAGCTCTCGGGTGGCCAGCGCCAGCGCGTGAACATCGCCCGCGCCCTGGCCCTCCGCCCGCGCCTCGTCATCCTCGACGAGCCCGTGAGTGCCCTCGACAAGTCGGTCGAGGCACAGGTGCTGAACCTCCTGGTAGATCTGAAGGAGGAGTTCGGCCTCACCTATGTCTTCATCTCGCACGACCTGAACGTGGTGCAGTACATCAGCGACCGCGTGCTGGTTATGTATCTGGGCGAGGTGACGGAGATCGGCCCGGTGGAGCGCATCTATGAGCGCCCGGCCCATCCGTACACGGCGGCCCTGCTCGCCTCCCGCCCGTCCATGGACCCGTCCAACCGCCGCACCGCGCCGCCCCTGACAGGCGACCCGCCCAATCCGGTGAACCCGCCCTCCGGCTGCCGCTTCCGAACGCGCTGCCCCCATGCGGAGGCGGTCTGCGCCGAGCGGAAGCCCATCATGGCAGATCTGGGCGTCGGCCACGCCGCTGCGTGCCACATCGCGAATCCCGGAAGCGGCCATTCCCTGGCCGAGAAGGTAGCGGCATGAGCCTTGTGAAGCTGCGCGACCTGCGCGTCACCTTCCGCACCCGCGACCGCACGGTGCATGCGGTGAATGGCGTGGATCTGGACCTCGCCGCCGGCGAGACGCTGTGCATCCTGGGCGAGTCCGGCTCCGGCAAGTCCGTGACGCTGCGCGCCCTCATGCGCCTCCTCCCTCGCTTCGCCGAGGTCCAGGGAACGGTGGAGGTGGCGGGGCAGGACGTGACGCGGATGAGCGAGTCCGCGCTCACCGACCTTCGCGGACGCGACGTGGCGATGATCTTCCAGGAGCCGATGACGGCCATGGACCCGGTCTTCACCATCGGCCAGCAGATCGCCGAGACTGTGCGGCGGCACGAGCGCGTCTCCCGCGCCGATGCCGAGGCGCGGGCGCTGGAGTTGCTGGAACTGGTGCAGATCCCCTCGGCGAAGCGCCGCCTCGCTGCCTATCCGCACGAATTGTCGGGCGGGCTGCGCCAGCGCGCGATGATCGCCGTGGCGCTGGCCTGCCGACCCAAGCTGCTGCTCGCCGACGAGCCGACGACCGCGCTGGACGCCACGGTGCAAATCCAGGTCCTGCTCCTGCTGCGCGAGCTGCAGCAGCGCTTCAACATGGGGGTGATCTTCGTCACCCACGACCTCGGCGTGGCCGGCGAGATCGCGGATCGAGTGGCGGTGATGTACGCGGGGCGCGTGGTGGAGGAGGGGCCGGTCTCGGGCCTGATGTCCGGGCCGCTGCATCCCTACGCGCAAGGATTGCTGGGCGCCACCGTGCATCCAGGAATGCGCGGCAAGCGCCTCACCACGATCCCTGGCGCGCCGCCGGCGCTGGACAAGGAGCCGACCGCCTGCGCCTTCGCGCCGCGCTGCGACCGGGCGCACGAACCCTGCCTGGCCGACGTGCCGAGCCTTCGGGAGCCGGTGGCGGGCCGCCGCGCTCGGTGCGTTCTGGTGCCGGACCAAACGGCGTGGTGCGTCAGCGAGGCCCTGTCGCCGGCGCCTTGAATGGCACCTTCCGCGAGGCCTGTCCTAGGGGCCAGCGTACTTCCGGAGGATGCTCACTTGCTTGGCCAGCTGGCGCTCGACCGTCGCATTCTGCTCGATCCACCGGCGCGCGTTGGCCCCGAGGCGGGCACAGGTGTCCGGCTCCCGCAGAAGGCGCAGGATCGCTTCGCGCAGCGCGGTCTTGTCTCCACAAGGGACAACCAAGCAGGTTTCCTCGTGCTGGATGTAGTCGCGGATCGCCGGGTTGTCCGAAACGATCATGGCTCGGCCGCTCGCCGCCGCCTCGAGGATGCTGTTGACCCCGCCCGCATTCAGACTTGGCCGCAAGGGAATCACGACGAAGCGGCTGGCCTCGTAGAGCGAACGAAGCTCCAACTCGCTGATGCGCTTGTTCATGAGCGAAGTGCGAGGGGGAAGGGGCTGGGTCGCCGGGATGCGGGACGTCTTCAGGACGAGATCCGCAGGAACCCCCTCCATCGCCTCGAGAAGCGTACCGAAGTCCCGGCTGTGGTCATTCCCGATGCTCAGGATCGGCCCGTCCGGCTGCGGCGGCGCCTTCCGCCAGAACTCCGTGTCGATGGCCTGCCACAGGACCTCGACACCCTCGGTGCGCCCCCATCGCGCCGCGACATACTCCTTCTGGAAGGAGGAGAGGAGGATGATGGCGTCGGCGCGCGGAACTACCTTGTCCAGCACCCAGTTTCGAACCCACCACTTCTCGCTCAAGATCAGGTCGTACACCACGATCTTTGGGCGAAACCCGACGGCGCGGCGCAGCAGCAAGGGCACGAGGGCCGGACCCTCGTTGACCGAAAGGAGGATGTCGACGTCACGGTCGCCCGCAAGGCTGCGGAGGGCACGAAGCGGGTCGAGCCCCTGAAGCAGCGGCCCCTTATTTGCCAGGGGGTTCCATGGCAGGGTGCCCGCATCCCGCGACCGCCACTCGATGTCCATCGCGGCCAGGATCTTGTGTGAACGGTCGGGATCGACACCCTCCCCGGGTCGCCAGGCGGCCCGACGCTCGCGCCAACTGATGCAGTTCAGGTCAACGACGCGCAGGAAACGACCGCTTTCCTTCTCCGGCAACTGGATGTCGTCCATGAGTTCCTGCACGTCGAGCGAGCCCTTCATCGGTGCACCGAATTTGCCAGGCGGAGGCGCATCCCCATCCACGCGGAGCGGAGCATTCCCGTCATCCGCTCTTCCGGCCCGGCCGGGCGCCCGGCGAGCCACCACAGCACGGCCTGGGCGATCAGATGAACGGCGGCGCCGATGCCCGCCAGAAGCGCAAGCCGCCAGGTGTCGTCGACCAGGCCGGCCTGGTCAGGTGGGACCCACTGGCGTGCCGCCAGGACCACAACGGCCATCAACGCGGCCGCTGTGAAGGATCGCCAGACCCGCTTCACGGTATCGCTCAGGCGATGTCCCAGAAGCTGTGCCGCCTGCCAGTTCCAGACGACCATGTTGACTGAAGCGCTCACCAGCATGCCCATGAGGAGGCCGACCGTCCCGCCCAGCCATACTCCGAGAAGGATGATTGGGAGGCGGAAGAACACCAGCCCGATATAGGTAACCACAAGCATGCGGAACCGGTCCTTCAACGTGAACACGTTGAAGGTGAAATGGGCGAAGCTGTCGGCGAGCGAGTAAAGGGCGCAAAGAACGATCAGCGGTGCCGTCCCCTCCCATTTCGCGCCGAGCGCGATCCGCTCGACCTCCGGCGCCACGAGGCTGATGCCGACCGAGAGCGGGATGATCACAGCGGCAAGGAGACCGAGGCTGTCCAGGAAATGGTTCCGCAGCAGCGCCGCATCGTCCTGAACGCGCGCATAGCCCGCATAGAGTGGTTGCCGGATCGGTACGGCCACTTCTGTGACGGGCGTCGCGCTGATCTGGTAGGCGGCGTTGTAGCTGCCCACTGCCGAGACGCCGACCGCAGCGCCGAGCGTGAGGTTCGGGGATTGGCCGTCGGCAGCGAGACACAGGTTGAAGCAGAACATCCACTTGGAGAAGCCGAAGAACTCCCGCCAGTGGGACAGGCAGAACCTCGGCCGGTGCGGGGCCAAGTGGTAGGAGTACGGCACGGTGATCAGCTTTGCCGCGAGGTTGCCCAGGACGAGGCACCAGTAATTCCCAAGAATCAGCGCAAGAGCGACCGTCAGAATGAACGAGAGAAGACGCTGCGCCACCTGCTGCCGGAACAGGAGGTCGAAGCGAAGCTCCCGCTGCAGCCGCGCGAGGCCGATGCTCATGAAGCCATCCAGCGCGATGGTGCCCGAGATCACCAGCAGGACAGGCGCAATGCGCGGCTCGTCGAAGGCCCAAGCCTGCAGGGGTGCCGTCAGCGCCACCAGCAAGCAGAGCAGCAGGCACCGGATGAGGTTCATCGTCCAGGCGGTGTCGTAGGCATCGCGGTCCACCTCGGCCCGCCGCACGAGGAGGATGGCATATCCGGTCGCAGTGAGCGTGTCCGCGATCGCAAAGATGGCGGAGGCGAGGGCGATGATGCCGAAATCCTCGGGGACCAGCAGCCGCACCAGGATCAAGGTGGAGAAGATGCTGATCAGCCGGATCGCCAGGCGCCCAGCCACCATCACGCCGGCGGCGGCCGCCACCTTACGACCGAGCGAGGGTTCCGAGGCGACGCTCATACGAAGTCGATGCCACGCCGCGAATGGGCCGGCCCGCCCTCACCGCGCCCGGGTGGCAACGGATGATGCAGCCTCCATCTTTCCATTCTGGGAATGTTCATGGCTCCCGTAACGGGCTGGCGCGAAACTGGTTGCGAATTGGGATGTGCAAAGACTGGATGGTGTCTGCCTTATAGGGCGCGGGGTGGGGCGGCTGCTAGGCCCTGTTTGGATGTGCACCGGAGCCGCAAGGCGAACCGTTCGCTGAATCCTGCAGGGAATTCATGCATGGTGATGGACCCTGCATTGGGCGCCACTCCGTCCCAGCGCGGGGCATGGAAGCGGCGCACCTGCCCGCCATCCATGCGCGAAGCGGGAAGCGGGTGCACCCATGGCTGCCCCGGCCACGCGAAGCGTCCCGCTACGCTCAGCACGTCGCGACACAAGGATGCTGGCCTTGGGATGATTGAGGCTAGCTCTCGAACATGATGTTGCGCTCCCGGATGATGCGCCCCCACTTCGCCGCCTCGGCCTGCACATGGGCCCGCGCCGCCGCCTCGTCCGACCCGCGCAGGAGGAAGCCCGCGCCCGCGGCGCGTGCCTGCACGTCCGGCTGCGCGATCGCATGGGCCGCAACCTCCGTGAGGCGGGCGGCCACCGCATCGGGCGTGCCGGCCGGAGCCCACCACATCACCCAGGAATAGGCCTCGAAGCCCGGCACCACGCTTTCGCTGACGGTCGGTAGTTCAGGGAAAGCGGGAATCCGCTCCGCCGTCCCGACAGCCAGGGCGGGAAGAGCGCGCTGCGCGATCAGTGCCTGGGCGGAGGGCAGGTCCAGGATCGTGAAATCCACCCTGCCTGCCTGAAGCTCGGTCAGCGAGGGCGCGGAACCGCGGAAGGGGACGTGGGTGATCTCGGCTCCGGTCATGGCGCGATAGAGTTCGCCAGCCAGGTGTGCCGGGTTCCCGACGCCGCCGGAGGCGAAGGTGAAGCGCCCCGGATTGGCCTGCACGACGCGGTGCCAGTCCTGCACGGACTGCGCCGGGAAGCCCGGGCGCGTCACGAGCACGGTGGGCGTGACCGCGAGCATGGAGAGCGGCCGGAAGTCCCGCACCGGGTCATAAGGCGGCGGGTTCATCATGAAGGGCGCGGTGAGGGAGGAGATGACCGCAACCAGGATGGTGTGCCCGTCCGGCGCCTCCCGCGCCACAATGGAGGAGCCGACGGCGGCGCCGGCGCCGGTCCGGTTCTCCACCGCCACCGGCTGGCCCAGCGCCGCCTGGGCATGGGGCGCCATCAGACGCGCCAGCAGGTCCGGGCTGCCCCCGGCCGGAAAGGGGACGATGAGGCGGATCGGCCGGCTTGGCGCCCAGCCCCCCTGGGCGAGGGCAGGCGTGGCAAGCGGGGCGAGCAAGAGCGCGCGGCGATGCATGGTCCGGTCTCCGGAAAGGCGACTGGCCGGTTGGCGTTCCCCGGCCCATATGTCCGATCTGAACCGAAGCCTGCAAGGATAGAATGCCATGGCGGAAGAGGACGGCGTGCGGCTCGAGGGGGAGGTGCGCGAGAAGCTGCTGCGCTCCAAGGAGCAATGGGCCCGGGAAGGGCGGCTGCTCACCGGCACCACTGGGGCGGACCGCCTGCCGCCCGGCCAGCGCCTGGTGACCGACTTCCCCGTGCTCGACCTCGGCGTGCAGCCCGAGGTGAAGCCGGAGCGCTGGCGCCTGCGCCTGGAAGGGCTGGTGGAGAATCGCCTCGCCCTGAACTGGGACGCCTTCATGGCCTTGCGGCAGCGCGACTTCGTGAACGACATCCACTGCGTCACGGCCTGGTCGCGCTACGATAATACGTGGCGCGGCGTGGCTAGCCGGGACCTGCTGGAACTGGCGAAGCCGAAGCCCGAGGCGCGCTTCGTCGTCTTCCACTCCTATGACGGGTACACCACGAACGTCTCGCTTGACTCCTTTGCGGACGAGAATGTGCTGGTGGCGCATAGCTGGGCCGGGAAGCCCCTGGACCGCGTGCATGGCGGCCCGGCGCGGATCGTCATTCCGCGCTATTACTTCTGGAAGTCGGCCAAGTGGGTGACGCGCATCGAGTTCCTCGCCGAGGACCGCCCCGGCTTCTGGGAGGTGCGTGGCTATCACAACAACGCCGATCCCTGGCTGGAGGAACGCTATGGTTGACGCGTTGCGCCGTGCGGCGCTGCTGGCCTCCAGCTTCGTCCTGCCCGCGGTTCGCCATGGTCACGCCGCTACGGGGGAGGATGCCTGGGGCTTCTCCTTTGAGGCGCTTGAGGGCGGCGCCCTGCCGCTCGCGCAGTATCGCGGCCGCGTGCTGCTGGTGGTGAACACCGCAAGCTTCTGCGGCTACACGCCGCAATACGAGACGCTGCAGCGCCTGCACGAGCGGCATGAGGCCCGCGGGTTGACGGTGATCGGGGTGCCCAGCAACGACTTCAGCCAGGAAAGCACCGAGGCGGCGAAGGTGCGCGAGTTCTGCGACGCCATGTTCGGCATCACCTTTCCGCTCACGGCCATCAGCCATGTGCGGGGCGAACGCGCCCATCCCTTCTTCCGCTGGGCGGCGGCCCAAGCCGGACCCGTGCGCTGGAACTTCCACAAGTACCTCGTCGCGCGGGACGGGCGGCGCGTTTCCGGCTTCTCCACCCAGACCGCGCCCGATGGCCCCGCGCTGAGCCGCGCCCTGGACGCGGCGCTGGCCGCGTGATCCTCGTCGGCATCGGCGCGAACCTGCCCGGCGCGGATGGGAGCCTGCCGCGCGCGACCTGCGAGGCGGCAGCGGCGGCGCTGCAGACCCTGCCAGGGCTTCGCCTTGCCTGCTTGTCCGGGTGGTGGGAAAGCGCGCCGGTGCCGCCCATGCCCGGGGCGCCGTGGTTCGTGAACGGGGTCGCGCGGCTGGAAGGCGGGATCGACCCCGCCACCTTGCTGGCCGCGCTGCACGGGATCGAGGCGGCGCATCACCGCGAGCGTCCCTATCCCAACGCCCCCCGCACCCTCGACCTCGACCTCCTGGATTGCAACGGCACCGTGTCCGACACGCCCGCGCTGCGCTTGCCGCATCCACGCCTTGCGTCGCGCGCCTTCGTGTTGCGCCCCCTGGCCGAGGTCGCGCCGGAGTGGCGCCATCCGGTCACCGGGGCCGGGCTTCCGGAACTTCTGGCCGCGCTGCCGCCGCAGGAAATCCGTCGGCTTTAGACCTTTTGCTTGCACGCGTTCTCAGAGCCGCCGAGCGGTTCCGCCCAGCCCGAAATGCTTCAACGCCGCCGGAACCGCTCCACCGCCGCCACCAGCGCTGTCCGCACCCCAGGCTCCAGCGCCGAATGCCCCGCATCCGGCACGAGCGTGAGCCGCGCCCGCGGCCAAGCAGCGGCGAGGTCGAAAGCGGTCTCGGCCGGGCAGACCATGTCGTAGCGGCCCTGGATGATCTCCGCCGGGATTTCGGTGAGGGAGTTCATCCCCGCGAGAAGCCCGCCTTCGCGCAGGAACAGCCCGTGGGCGAAGTAATGCGCCTCGATCCGCGCGAGGCCGAGGGCCGAGCGGTCCTGCGCGAAGCTTGCCACCGTCTCGGGCGAGGGGAGGAGGGTGGAGCAGGATCCCTCGTAATGGCTCCAGGCGCGCGCGGCGGGCAGGTGCACCAGGGGATCCGGGTCGGTCAGGCGGCGCAGGTAGGAGCCGAGGATTTCGCCGCGCTCGTGCGGAGGAAGGTGCTCCACGAAGGAAGCCCAGGCATCGGGGAAGAAGCGCCGGAGCCCGTGGAGGAACCAGTCCACCTCCGCCGGCCGCCCCAGGAAAACGCCGCGCAGCACGCAGCCCGTGACGCGCGAGGGGTGCGCCTGCGCGTAGGCAAGGGCGAGGGTGGACCCCCAGGATCCGCCGAAGAGCAGCCACTTCTCCAGCCCCAGGAAGCGGCGCAGCGTCTCGATGTCCTCGACGAGGTGAGGGGTGGTGTTCGCCCGCAGCTCGCCCAGCGGGCGGGAGCGGCCGGCACCGCGCTGGTCGAAGATGATGAGCCGCCAATGGGTCGGGTCGAAGAAGCGGCGATGCACCGCCCCGGCCCCGGCCCCCGGCCCGCCATGCAGGAACAGCACCGGCTGGCCGCGAGGATTGCCCACCTGCTCCCAGTACATGACATGGCCGTCGCCAAGCGGCAGCAACCCCGTCTCGAAGGGCGCGATGTCCGGAAAGAGGTCGCCACGGGGCATAAATCCTTATCCCCTCCCGGCGCGCGGCGTTCAATCCTTTGACGACGCCTCTTCGCCTCGGCCGCAAGCGCGCCTAACTTGGAGATGATGGCCCAGCAGCCCAATCCCGCACCGCCCCATGCCAGCCCGCCGCCGGGAATGGTGGCCTGTGGCGTGTGCGGCACGGAAAGCCGCCAGCCGAACTTCAAGCCCGCCATGCCCGAGCAGGCGCCCGACCTCGATCTGCGGCCCGGCCAGCCGCTGCGCGGTTCCATGGCGCGGTGGCTCCAGCAATGCCCACATTGCGGGTATTCCGCGCCGGAGATCGCCCAGGCCCATCCCGCCGCCGCGCAGGCCGTGGGGGCGGCCCATTTCCGGGCCCTGCTGAACGACCAGTCCATCCCGCCCCTGGCGCGGCGCTTTCTGGCCTGGGCCCTGATCCTCGAGGAGACGGGCGCGCTGCATGCGTCGGCCGAAGCGACGCTGCAGGCCGCCTGGGTGGCGGACGACCTCGCCAAGGCCGATTTTTCGCGCGCCTGGCGGCGGGAGGCGGTGGCGCTGTGGCGCTCCGGCCCGCCGCTCGACGCCGAGCAGACGGTGCGCGTGGTGGACAGCCTGCGCCGCGCCGGCATGCACGAGGATGCGGAGCACACCGCGCGCCGCCTGCTGGACACCAGCCCGCCCGAGGCGGTCGCCCAGGTGCTGACGCTGGAACTCCGCCTGATCGAGGCGCGGGACGAAAGGCGGCACAGCGTCGCCACCGCCTTGCCGCCGCCTGCGCGTCGCCCGCATGTCTCGCACCAGCCTAGCGTCAAGCGGGGAGAGGGGATCCGGGCCTGGCTGCGGCGGCTGTTCGGGCGCGATTGATCATTCCTGCCCGGCGCCGGGCACGCCGAGGGTCCGCAGCAGCCAGGCCAGCCTGTGCCGCTGCGCCGCCCGCGCATGCGCCCGCGCCGCATCCTCCGCCTCTGCCCCGTCGCGCGCCACAAGCGCGGCCAGGATGGCCCGGTGCTCGGCATGGGCCGCTTCCGCCCGCCCGCCAAGGGTGAGGATGGAGGGCAGCAGGGCCAGATGGGCGGAAAGCTGCTCCAAAGTCCGCAATAGATAGCGGTTATGGGTGGCGAGATAGATCATGCCGTGGAAGCGCAGGTTCAGCTCCGCCAAGCCGGGCGCGTTGGTGAAGCTGCCCGGCTCCGTGTCCAGCAGCTCCGTCATGGCTGCGAGTTCCGTGTCACTCGCGTGCTGCGCAGCGAGGCGCGCCGCCGCCCCCTCCATGATCTCGCGCATCACGTAAAGCTCGACGACCTGGGCGTGGTCGGGCCGGGTCACGGACAGGCCGCGCCGGGGCTCGTGCGTCAGCAGACCTTCGGACTCCAACCGGGCGATGGCCTGCCGCACCGGCGTGCGCGAGACGCCGAAGCGCGCGGCAAGGTCGGTTTCCGTCACCCGTATCCCAGGCGGCAGCGAGCCGTCGCGCAGCGCGGCACGGATGGCGGAATAGGCAACCTCGCCCAGGTCGCGTGCGGGGGTCGTTCCGTCCATCGCTCCATCATAGGCAAGGGCGGCCGGACTGCCCATCTGGACGCACTGGATACAGGCGGATACAAAGGTTCGCATCGGGGGAGGCGGGGTTGGACTTCACGAGGGTCTGGGACGTTCTGGTGGTGGGAGGCGGCAATGCCGCTCTCTGCGCCGCCATCACCGCGCGCCGCCTGGGCGCCAGTGTCCTCGTGGCGGAGCATGCGCCGAAGCCCATGCGGGGCGGCAATTCCCGCCACACCCGCAACCTTCGCGCCCTGCATCCGGCGCCCACCAACGTCCTCACCGAATCCTACCTGGAGGAGGAGTACTGGGACGACTTGCTGCGCGTGACCGGCGGCCGCACGGACGAGGCGCTGGCCCGCATGACCATCCGCGCCAGCCAGCACGCGCCCGGCTTCCTGGAGGAGTGCGGCGTCGTCTTCCAGCCGAGCCTGTCCGGCACGCTGTCCCTGTCCCGCACCAACGCCTTCTTCCTGGGCGGCGGCAAGGCGCTGGTGAACGCCCTCTACCGCACCGCCGAGGCGCTGGGCGTCGAGGTCCTCTATGACACCGAGGTGCAGCACATCGCCGTGGAGGAGGGCTTCGCGAAGGAGGCCATCGTCTCCTGGCGCGGCTTCCCCGAGCGCATCCGCTTCCGCACCGTGGTCGCGAGCAGTGGCGGCTTCCAGGCCAATCGCGAGTGGCTGCGCCGCTATTGGGGCGACGCGGCCGACAACTTCCAGATCCGCGGCACGCCTTACGCCCAGGGCCGCGTCCTGAAGGACCTGCTGGGCCAAGGCGTGCAGGAGGTGGGCGACCCCACCCAGTTCCACGCCGTCGCCAACGACGCCCGCGCGCCGATGGAGGATGGCGGCCTCGCCATGCGCCTCGACTGCGTGCCCTTCTCTGTCGTGGTGAACGAGGAGGTGGAGCGCTTCTACGACGAGGGCGAGGATGTCTGGCCCAAGCGCTATGCCATCTGGGGCCGCCTCATCGCGCAGCAGCCCAACCAGCGCGCCTTCGCCATCAGCGACTCCCAAGCGCTGTTCGACTACCTGCCCAGCGTCTTCCCGCCGGTCTTCGCCGGCTCGGTCCGTGAGCTGGCCGGCAAGCTGGAACTCGACCCAGACAAGCTTGAGCGGGTGGTGGCGGACTACAACGCCTCCGTCCGTCCCGGCACCTTCAACGGCAAGGCGCTGGACGATTGCCACACGGAAGGCTTGACGCCACCCAAATCCCATTGGGCGCGGCGCATCGAGAAGCCGCCCTTCCACGCGCATCCGCTGCGCCCTGGCATCACCTTCACCTTCCTCGGCGTCAAGGTGAACGACCGCGCGCGGGTGATGATGGCGGATGGCAAGCCCTCGGCGAACATGTTCGCGAGCGGAGAGATCATGGCGGGCAACATCCTCGGCCAGGGCTACCTTGCCGGCTTCGGCATGGCGATCGGCACCGTGTTCGGCCGCATCGCGGGGGAGGAGGCGGCCCGTGCAGCCAGGAACTAACCGCCCTTGGGCGCGCCGCGCCGCGGCTTCGGAGAATGACCATGTCCCAAGCCTCTGACGGCATGAAGCTGGCGGCCTATTCCGCCGGAACCGAGGCCGCGCCGCGTACGGAATCAACGACCGTGGCAGAAGCCCGCCGCCAGATGGAAATCTGCAATGCCTGCCGCTACTGCGAAGGCTATTGCGCCGTGTTTCCTGCCATGGCGATGCGCCGCGCCTTCTCCGAAGGTGACCTGACGCACCTCGCCAACCTTTGCCACAACTGCAAGGGCTGCTTCCATTCCTGTCAGTACGCCCCTCCACACCCCTTCGGCGTGAACATCCCAGCGACCTTCGCGACCATCCGGCAGGAAAGCTACGCCGAATACGCGGTGCCGCGCGCCATGGGTCGCCTCTTCGAGCGCAACGGCACGGTGGTGGCCGGCATCTCGGCGCTGGCCCTGACCCTGGTGCTCCTGCTGGTCGTGGCGCTGCAGGACCCCAGCGTGCTGTGGTCGGCGCAGACTGGGACGGGCGCGTTCTTTCGCGTCATTCCCTACACGGTGATGGTGAACCTTGCCTCGCTCACCTTCGGATGGGCGATCGTGGCGATGATCCTGTCCTCCTGGCGCTACTGGCGCGGCACGGCGCCGCGCTCGCGCCTGCCGCTCTCAGGCCCGGCCGTGGCGGAGGCGACGATGGACGTGGTGCTGCTGCGCAACCTTGGCGGCGGGGGGCATGGCTGCAACGATCTGGATGACGGCTTCGCGCAGAAGCGCCGCTGGCTGCACCAGGCCATGGCGGGCGGCTTCCTGCTTTGCTTCGCCGCTACCTCGGTCGGCACGGTGTACCACCACATCCTCGGCTGGTTCTCGCCGCATCCCTTCTGGAGCCTGCCCGTGCAGCTCGGCACCTGGGGCGGCGTGCTGCTCTGCATCGGCGCGGCGGGGCTGCTCTACGTCAAGGCGGTGACGGACCCGGCGCCGGTTGCGCGGCGCCTGCTGGGCGGGGAGGTGGCGATGCTCGCGCTGCTTTTCCTGATCGGCGCGACGGGGCTGCTCTTGTTGGCGGTGCGGCACACCGGGGCGATGGGGATCACCCTCGCGCTGCATCTGGGGCTGGTCTTGGCTTTCTTCCTGGTGCTTCCCTATTCCAAGATGATGCACGCGCCTTTCCGGGCGCTGGCCCTGCTGCGCAACGCCATGGAGAAGCGCCGATGATCACGCGACGCCTGCTGGGGGCCTCGGCCCTCGCCGTTCCCGCCATCGCCAGCGCCCAGTCGCGCGCCCTGACCCTGGTGGTGCCCTACGCTGCCGGCGGCGGCACGGACATCGCGGCGCGCGAGTTCGCCGGGCTCTTCTCGCAGGAACTGGGCGGGCAGAGCGTGATCGTGGAGAACCGGGCCGGCGGGGCCGGGCATGTCGGCGCGCTGGCCGTTCATCGCGCGCGGCCCGACGGGCAAACGCTGCTCTTCGCCGTCTCGACCAACGTGGTGATCAACCCGCACCTCCAGCGTGGTGACCGCGTGGACCTCGCGAACTCGCTGGAGCCCGTGGTGCAGACCTCCGCCTACCAGTACGTGCTGGTGGTGCATCCCTCGAACCCGGCGCGCACCCTCCAGGAATACGTGGAATGGGTGAAGCGCCAGCCGCGCGGCAGCGTCACCTTCTCTTCTTCCGGAGTGGGCGGAAACAACCACCTCGCGGGCGTGCTCTTCGCCGAGGCGGCGGGGATCGAGATGGAGCACGTGCCGTATCGCGGCACCGCGCCTGCGCTGATGGACGTGGTGGCACGCAACATCACCCTCAACGTTTCCTCGCCACCCCCCGCCATCAGCCTGGTGCGGGAGGGAAGGCTGCGCGCGCTGGCCGTCACCGGCAATGCGCGGATGCCGGCCCTCCCGGAGGTTCCGACCCTGCGCGAGGTCATCCCGGACCTCGTCATCGAGGGATGGCACGGCATCTTCGCCCCCGGCGGCACGCCGGCGCCGGTGCTCGACCGGCTGGAGCAGGCGGCGCGCCGCGCCATCGCCAACCCGAGCTACGTGCAGCGCCTTGCGAATGAGGGGCTGGAGCCGCCGCCAGAGCGTCCCCGCGCGGCCTTCGCCACTGCGGTGAAGGAGGAGAGCGCCTACTGGGCCCGCAAGGTTCCGGAACTGGGCATCTCGCTGGACTGATACGCGGAGGGGGGTCGCGCGTTTGCTTCGCCGGAATCATTCCGGCGAAGGAGCGGCCCATGCCGAGAGCGTCCCATTCGTCCCTGGTGGCCTTGATGGCCCTGGGGCTTGCGGCCTGCCAGTCCGCGGAGCGGCCTGCCCGGCCCCCCGAGGCCACCGGCCCCGCGCAACGCGGCGAGGGCTCCTACTACAGCCCGACCCTGGCCGGGCGCCCGACCGCGAGCGGCGAGCGCTTCGACCCCGATTCCGACACGGCCGCCCACCCCAGCCTACCGCTCGGCACGGTGGCGGAGGTGCGGAACCTCCGCACCGGGCGCGCGGAGCGCGTGACGATCCGCGACCGTGGACCCTTCCGGCGCGGCCGCATCATCGATGTCAGCCCACGCACGGCCGAACGCCTCGGCATGAAGGAGGACGGGACGGCACCGGTCGAGGTCCGCCCCGTTTCCATGCCCGGAGGCAGCGCGCGTCAGTAGAGGACGACAGTGCGGATGCTTTCGCCCCGCTCCATCATCTCGAAGCCCTCGTTGATGCGCGCGAGCGGCAGGGTGTGGGTGATGAGCGGGTCGATCTCGATCTTGCCGTCCATGTACCAGTCCACGATCTTCGGCACGTCGGTGCGGCCCCTGGCCCCACCGAAGGCCGAGCCCTGCCAGCGTCGCCCCGTCACCAGCTGGAATGGCCGAGTGGCAATCTCCGCACCCGCCGAGGCGACGCCGATGATGGTGGAAACCCCCCAGCCCTTGTGCGCGCATTCCAGCGCCTGGCGCATGAGGTGGACGTTGCCCACGCACTCGAAGGAGTAGTCGGCCCCGCCGCCCGTCAGCTCGACGATGTGCGCGACGAGGTCGCCGCCGATCTCCTTCGGGTTGACGAAATGCGTCATGCCGAATTCGCGGCCCATCGCCTCGCGGTCGGGGTTCACGTCCACGCCGACGATCATGTTCGCGCCGACCATGCGCGCGCCCTGGATCACGTTCAGCCCGATGCCGCCCAATCCGAAGACGACGACATTCGCCCCCGGCTCGACCTTCGCGGTGTAGATCACGGCGCCCACGCCGGTGGTGACGCCGCAACCGATGTAGCAGATCTTGTCGAAGGGCGCGTCGGCGCGGACCTTCGCCAGGGCGATCTCCGGCAGCACGGTGAAGTTCGAGAAGGTCGAGCAGCCCATGTAGTGCAGGAGGCTCTGGCCCTTGTAGGAAAAGCGGCTCGACCCGTCCGGCATCAGCCCACGCCCCTGGGTGGTGCGGATGCGCTGGCAAAGGTTCGTCTTGGGGTTGAGGCAGTACTCGCACTCCCGGCATTCGGGCGTGTAGAGCGGGATGACGTGGTCGCCCGGCTTCAGCGACGAAACGCCCGGCCCGACTTCCCGCACGATGCCCGCGCCCTCATGGCCGAGGATGGCGGGGAACAGCCCCTCCGGATCAGCACCGGAGAGCGTGTACTTGTCGGTATGGCACAGGCCGGTGGCCATGATCTCCACCAGCACCTCGCCCGCGCGCGGGCCTTCAAGGTCCACTTCCACGATCTCGAGCGGCTTCTTCGCCTCGAAGGCGACGGCGGCGCGTGTCTTCATGTGGCTCTCCTCAGCCGATCGAAAGGTTGCGACGGCGGATGAACTCGCCCCACAGGGCGCTCTCCCGGTCCAGGCGTGCCTGCATGTCTGACGCCGATCCCTGGAGCGGGATCAGGAACTGCTCGCGCAGGCGACGCTGCACCGTCTCGTCCGCCAGCGCGCCGCGGATCGCGGCATTCAGCGTTTCCACCGCCTGGGCCGGCATTCCGGCGAGGCCGACCATGGCGAACCAGCCCGGCATGACCGGCACGTCCAGCCCGGCCTCGGCCTGGGTCGGCAGGTCAGGCATCTGCGGCACGCGCTCCGTCGCCACCACGGCCAGCGCGTTCACGGCGCCGGACTGGATATGCGGAAAGGCCACGCCGAAGGTCGGGATCATCGCGTCCACCTCGCCGGTGATGACAGCGGTCACCCCCTGCGCGGTGCCGGGATAGGGCACGTGCGTCATCCGCACGCCTGCGCGGTCGCACAGCATCTCCATCGCCAGATGCGTGGAGTTGCCGTTGCCGGCGGAGGAAAAGGACAGGTCGCGCCCCTTCGCCGCCTCGATCAGCGCGGGCAGCGTAGTGATGCCGCTGCGTTTGCTGGTGATGAGGACGAAGGGCGTGTCGGTGCAGGGCGCGATCACCGTGAAGTCGCGCGCCACGTCATAGGGCAGGCTGCGGTACAGATGCGGGTTGAAGGCCAGCTGCGACACGCCGGTCAGCAAGATGGTCTGCCCGTCGTTGCGTGCCTGCTTCAGCGCATTGATCGCCACCGCGCCGTTCGCGCCGGGACGGTTCTCGACCACCACGGGCTGGCGCAAGGCGGCCGACACCGGATCCTGGATGATGCGCGCGACCATGTCGTTGGAGGAGCCGGGCGCCTGCGGCAGCAGCATCCGCACCGGGCCGGAAGGGAAGCCCTGCGCGCGCGCGACGGCAGGGGCGGCCAGGAGGGGCAGGGCGAGGAGGGTGCGTCGGTTCATGGCTCAGGCTCCGGGACGGAGGGGAAGGTCGAGCGTGCTGCCCGCATGCAGCACGAAGCGAGGCGGCCGCCCATGCGGGGTCTGGATCATGTGATCGGCATCGTGGCCCGCGATGGAAAGGCGCAGCCTGCTGCCCGCCTTGAAGCGCCACGCGACCGGCAGCAGGGCAAGGCGCACGTGCTCCACCTGTCCCGGCTGCATCGGCGCGGCATCCTCGCGCCGATAGCTGCGCCAGGGCCAGGCGCAGCGATAGGTCCGCGGTGGCTCGGCCTCCTTCCGGTGGAGGAGGCGCAGCAAGCCTTCCGTCACGTATCGCACCGTCCCATCCGCCTCGACCTCGGACAGGTAAAGGAGCAGCGCCCCGTCCTGCTCTGAGCATTCCAGCTGGATATCGGCGATCACATGGCCCGCAAGGTCCAGCGGCGCGTCGAGGGGCGCGGTGGTGAAGTCGGACAAGGCCTCCTGCCGCGCGGTCCAGTCCGCGTGGTAGGTGGTGCTGTTGATGCCGGCGATGCGCTCGTAGCGCGTGCCGTCGCCGCTGCCCCAGGCGAAATCCGCCTGGACCTCCGCGCGCAGCGTGCCTGCTTCGCGCTCCAGCCTAGCACCGTCGCGCAGGTGCAGGCGTCGGGACTCCGGCGCGGGCGGCCACGCATCGGCTGCGTGCCACGCTTCCTCGTGCATGGCGAAATAGTGGATCGGCGCCTCGTTCCGCAGGCCCGTGTCACGCTCCATCAAATATTCGTCGAAGAAGCGCGTCACCTCTCCCAGCAGCGCGAATTCCGGGTCCACGCCGTTGCGCCAGGGCGAAACGTTGCAGCGTGCCCCGTGATCCCAAGGGCCGAGCAGCAGGTGGCGCGGGTTGCGGGACAGGGTGAGGTAGCGCGCGATGGCGGAATTGGCGTAGCCCGCTCCATCCATCCAGCCGGAGACGCAGCACACCGCGACGCTCTCCGGAATCGTGGGGCTCGCCGCGTAGGGGCTGATACTGGCGGAGGAGAAGCCCGGATCGTGCGGCAGCGCCTCCTCCCGGAAGCGGAGGTCGGCCATGAAATCGGGCTGCCGGAAATTGCCGAGGTGTTCGTGCACGGCTGCGCGGCACAGCGCGCCGTCCGGATCGTCGTCCACCGGGGCGGGACCGCGCAGGTCGGGGTTCGCGAAATACGCGAAGTTCTTGAGCAGGTCGCGCCGATCATGGTCCATCGCCACCATGAGATCGTCATAGACCTGCGCGAGGCGGTTCAGGTACAGCCCGCCCGGGTAGTAGTGGTCGGCCCACGTGTCCCACACGGCGAAGAGGGGCGCGATCGCCTTCACCGCCGGATGCGCGGTCGAGGCGAGGAAGTCGGAGGCCGCGCCGGGATAGGAAATGCCCGTCGCGCCGATGCTGCCGTTCGACCAGGGCTGCGCGACCACCCAATCTGCGAGTTCCTTCGCGTCGTCGCGCTCGCGCGGCGAGCGGAAGGAATCGCGCGTGCCGAAGGACGCCCCGGTGCCGCGCACATCCACCACCACCAGCGCGTAGCCGCGCGGCACGAAGGCCTCGCGGAACTTCGCGGTGTTGGGGCAGGCCTCGGCCGTGCTGCCCGGCTCCAGGCTGAAGCGGCGGTAATAGGGCGTCAGCACGACGATGGCGGGGAAGGGGCCTTCACCCCCCTCGGGCAGCCACGCATCCAGGGCGATCCGGCAGCCGTCGCGCATTGTGACATAGCGCGAGAGCGGTTTCGTGGGGACGCGAAACGGCGTTTCCCTCCGCGCCCAATAGGCCGAAGGCGCTTCCTGCCATGCCGCGCTGCCCGCGTCCCGATCGCCCATGCTCTGATCCTGATTCGTGAGGGGCGGAGATTGGCCCCGGTGTGCTTCTTCGCCAAGCTTGTCGCAACAATTCAGGGAGGACACCACCATGCTCACCCGCCGCGCCCTGCCTGGGCTTTTCCTGGCCGCACCCGCTTTCGCGCAAGCCTTCCCACAGCGTCCGATCCGCCTTGTCATTCCCTTCACCGCAGGCGGATCCAACGACATCCTCGGACGCATCCTCGCAGAGGGGATGGCCATGCGCCTCGGCGTGCCGATCGTGGTGGAGAATCGGGGCGGTGCGGGCGGGGTGCTTGGCAACGACCTCGTCGCCAAGGCGCCGGCCGATGGGCACACGGTGCTGCTGGCCGGGTCAGGTTCCTTCGTCATCTCGGCGCTGACGCATCCGCGCCTTCCCTACGATCCGGAGCGCGACTTCACGCCGGTCGGGCTGCTGGGCGCTTCGCCCAACATCATCGCGGCGGACCCGCGCCTGGGCATCGATGATCTCGCTGAGCTGCGCGAGAAAGGGCGTGCCGCCAATCCGTCGCTGACCTTCGGAACAGCAGGGGCGGGGACCACGGCGCATGCACTGGGTGCGATGACCGCACTTACCCTCGGCATCCCACTGGAATTCGTGCATTACCGTGGCACGGCGCCGGCGCTTCAGGACGTGCTGGCGGGGCGCGTCTCGCTGATTAGCAACGCCGCCGCGCCCTTCATTCCCTTTCTTTCCGCTGGAACGTTGCGCGGCATTGCCGTCGCGGGGCGCGAGCGCTCCAAGGTTGCGCCGGCGATTCCGACCAGCGCCGAACAAGGCTTTCCCGACCTGGACAGCGCAACCTGGTACGGTCTCGTGACGCCAGCTGGCACGCCGGACCCCGTGCGAGCGCGCCTGCTGGACGCGATGAACGCGACCTTGGCTGATGCGCCGACGGCCGCGCGCATCGAGGAGCAAGGCTGCGAGATCGAAACGTCGCGCACGCCCGAGGATTTCGGTCGCTTCCTCGCGCGCGAGCGTCAGCGCTGGGGCGTCGTGGTGGATCGAGGGCGGATGCGCGAAGGATGATGCGACGGGTGCGTGTCCGCTAACGGCTTGATCCAGCGACAAGAGATTGCCCTTTTCCCCCGGTCTGGGCCATTTTGCCCGCGCCGGGCCCCCAAGGGGCGGGCGAGGGCGGCGCGAGCCACCCCTTGTCATGACTGGGAGGAGTAAAGATCACATGCAGCGACGCATTCTGCTGACCGGGGCCGCACTTGGCCTCACCGCGCCCGCCATCTTCGGCCGCGTCCACGCGCAGCCGCGCAATTCGAGCTGGCCGCGCGCCCTCAACATGGGAACCGCCGCGCCGGGTGGTACCTATGCCCTTTATGGCCCGGCCTGGGGCCAGCTCGTGCAGGAGGCGACGGGCGTCAACATCTCCTACCGGACCACGCAGGGGCCGAACCAGAATATCGTTCTGGTGCAGCGGCGCGAGGTCGAGGTTGGCATGGTGACGATGGGCGTGGCGCTGCAGGCCTGGAACGGCCAGGGCGACTGGACGCAGGGCAACCAGTTCCGCGAGATCCGCGCGCTCTTCCCGATGTACGACACGCCGTTCCACGGCATCTCGCTGAAGCGCAGCGGCATCACGCAGATGTCGCAGCTGGCGGGCAAGAACATCGGGGTCGGGCCGCGCGGCGGCACGCCGGGCACCTACTTCCCGCTCATCATGAACACGCTCGGCTACCGCCCCGCCGCGATCCGCTTCGGCTCGGGCAGCGACATGTCCGGCCAGCTGCAGGACGGGCTGCTGGATGCGTTCCTTTTTGCCTCCGGCGTACCCATCCCCGCCTTCTCCGAGGCGGAGACGCAGGGCGAGGTGAACTTCCTCGACTACACGCAGGAGGAGGTGCAGAAGCTCACCCAGGCCTTCCCGGAGCTATCGGCCTCGACGCTGCCGGCCAGCACCTATCGCACGGCGGGTCGCGAGCTGCGGGTTGTCGGCATGTTCAACTTCGCCATCGGCCACCGCTCCCTGCCCGAGGACCTGGTCTACGAGATGGTGAAGGCGGTGCTGGGGCAGCAGCCGCGCCTGCAGCAGGCCATCGCCGCCGCGTCGGAGACGACGGCCGCGAACGCCAGCAAGAACAGCTTCCTGCCCTATCACCCCGGTGCGGCGCGCTACCTGCGCGAAGTCGGGCAGAACATCCCGGACAACCTCGTCCTCGCCTGAGGCCGGGGGGCACCGCGGCGTCCCCCGTCTTTTTGGCCGCCCCGGTCCTGCCGGGGCGGCCTTTTTCATGCTTGGCGCACCGCTGCGGGAGTCACTTCCTCCGGATAGGTGCGCTTCTGCCAGAGCAGCAGGGCGATGCCGATGGCGATGCCCGAAAGGTCCGTGACGAGCTCGGGCACCATCAGCATCAGCCCGGTCGCGCCGGACACGAAGCGCAGCGGCAGGGCGAGCGGCCCGTTCCACATCCACCCTTCCGTGGAGCATGCCAGCAGGTAGATGCCGCAGCACGCCGTCGTGAAGGACAGCATGATGCCGAGCAACGGCCCCTGCGCCAGCAGCACTGGCGACATCCAGAACAGGTAGGGCACGATGAAGGTGGCGAGGCCGAGCTTCACCGCGATCAGGCTGGTGCGCCACATGTCCGCCCCCGCCATGGAGGCCGCGGCGAAGGAGGCGAGCGCAACCGGCGGCGTGATGGACGAGAGGACCGCGAAGTAGAAGATGAACATGTGCGCCACCAGCGGCTCGACCCCGATGCGGATCAGGCCCGGCGCCACAACCGCGGCCGCGATAGCGTAGGCGGCCGTCGTCGGCACCCCCATGCCCAGGATCACCGCCACGACCATGGCGAACATCATGGCGAGCAGCGAGGAGGCGCCGGCCACGTCCAGCAGCATGGTCGCGAAGCGCCCACCCACCCCCGTCACGCCGATCACCCCGGCCACGATGCCAGCGGCGGCGCAGACGGCGATGAGCTGCATCACCTCCTTCATAGAGTTGTGCAGCGTCGCGTAGATGGACTGCCCCGTCTCGATGAAGGTGGCGACCGTGGCAGCGAGGATGTTCTGCCCCTGCACCATGGCGCGATGGGCGAGAGTGGTGCCGAACATGATCACCAGCGTCGCGGCGATGCCCCAGGCAGCCGCGCGGAAGGGCGAATAGCCCTGGAGCAGCATGGCGATCAGCAGCACAAGCGGCGATGCCATGTAGAGGTGGCGCAGCACGTAGCTCCAGCGCGGCAACTCCTCGCGCGGCAATCCCCTGATGCCCAGCTTGCGGGCGTTCAGGTCGCAGTGGATGTAGTTGGCGACATAGAAGAGAAGCGCGGGGATCAGCCCGGCCAGCGCGATCTCCGTGTAGGGGATGCCCAGCACCTCGGCCATGATGAAGGCGCCCGCGCCCATCACCGGCGGCGTGATCTGCCCGCCGGTGGAGGAGGTGGCCTCGATGGCGCCAGCCGTCGCACGGTCGTAGCCGACGCGGCGCATCATCGGGATCGTGAAGGCACCGGAGGCGACGACATTGGCGACGGCGGAGCCCGAGATGGCGCCGAACATGATGCCTGACAGCACGGTCACCTTCGCCGGGCCGCCGCGCAGCCGCCCCACCAGCGCCAGCGCCACGTCGTTGAAGTAGTCGCCCGCGCGCGAGGTCTGGAGGAAGGTGGCGAAGACCACGAACATGATGATGAAGGACGCGCTGACCTGCACGATGGTGCCGAGCACGCCGTTGTTGTTGAACAGCTCGACCAGCGCCTGGTCGAAGGATACGCCGCGGTGGAAGAGGATGCCCGGCAGCCATGGCCCGATGAAGCAGTAGGCTATGAAGACGCAGGCGATGAGCGGCATCACGAAGCCGGCCGTGCGCCGCGCGAATTCCAGCACCAGCAGGATGCCCACCCCCGCGACCCAGAGATCGGCCATGTTCGGGCCCATGAAGGACCGCATCTCGATCCCGTCGGCATCCAGGATGTAGTGGAATGGGATGGCGATGCTGGCCAGCACCAGCAGCCAGTCCAGGATCGGAACCCGCGTCGCCTGGGTGGTGGAGGCCCGCGACGCGAACAGGGTGAAGCCGAGAGCGGCGCCGAAAAAGACGTGGATGGCGCGCGAGATGGTCGGATCCACGGGCTGGACCAGCAGGATCCAGAGATGGAAGGCGACAAAAGCCACCGCCGCCGCGCGCCACGCCATGCCGACGAAACCTGGCAATTCGCGGCGGGCGGTCGCGAACTCCATATCGTCAACCGCGGTGTTCACCTCCGCGGTCGTCTTGAGGGTGTCCCCCTGCATCCCCTGCGCTCCCGGTCAGATTCGCCGCATCCCGGCCATTTTTTTGGAACCGGCGCCTCCATAGACCGGAAGGGGCTGCGACGGAAACTGTCTTGTAGGGTCTAGCGCCGCGCGGCGAGCTGCCGGTTTTCCAACCGCGACAGCATCCGCACGAAGGGCCAGAGCAACAGGAAGTAGATCACCGCGGCGGCGACGATGGGGGTGGCGTTGTAGGTCACGCTCTGCGCCTGCCGCGCCTGGAACAGGAGTTCGGGCAGTGCCACCACAGCCGCGAGCGAGGTCAGCTTCACCACCTCCAGCGTGTTGGAGACGAGGTCGGGCAGCACGTTCCGCACCGCCTGCGGCAGCACGACAAATGCCAGGGCATGAGGACGGCTCAGGCCCAGCGAGCGTGCGGCTTCCATCTGACCCTTGGGGACGGAGGCGATCCCAGCGCGAAGGATCTCCCCATAGTAGGCACCAGTATTCAGAAAGAAGCCGATCGCCACGGCTTGCCAGGCCGAGACCTCAAGCCCCGCGAAGGGAAGGCCGGCATAGACCACGACCAGCAGCACCAGCGGTGGAAGCGCGCGGAACACATCCACCCAGGCGGCGACAAACCAGCGTAGGGTGCGCCGCTGAGTCAGCGACAGCAGGGCGAGCGCCAGACCGCCGAGGAGGCCAAGCGGCACCACCATCAGCGACAGCAGCACCGTCCGTCCCAGCCCGTCCAGCAGGATGGGCCAAGCTTCCCAAAGGATTTCGGTGTTGAGGAAGGCGTCAGCGAACATGCCAGCGCCGCTCCACCCAGCGTCCCACCACGACCACCGGCAGGAACAGGGCCAGATAGGCCAGCGCCGCCAGAGTGAGGGGGGTCGGATTGAAGGAGAACGACACGCCCGCCTGCGCCGCGCCCAGGATCTCCGGCACGGCCACCACGCTGGCCAGGGCCGTGCCCTTGGTGATGGCGATGGTGCGATTCACCAGGGGCGGGATCACGATCCGGACCGCCTGGGGAAGCACCACCAGGAAGAAGGTCGGCACGAAGCGCAGGCCCAGCGCCCGGGAGGCCTCCCACTGACCCTTCGGCAGGGTGGTAATGCCCGCCCAGAAGATCTCCTCGGCGAAGGCCATCAAGACCAGCGAAAGGGCGAGCCACGCCGCTACGAACCCATCCAGTGCCATCCCAGCCGCCGGAAGGCCGAAATACAGCAGCACGATCACCACAAGCGGTGGCACGGCGCGGAACAGATCCACCACGAAGACGATGAGCCAGTTCAGCAGCCGCACGCCCATGGCCCGCAGCACCGCGAGGCCGAGCCCCGCGGCGAGGCCGGTGGCGATGACGCATGCCGCCAGCACCACCGTCACCCCCATCCCCTCGATGATCTTCGGCCCGTGCTCGACCGCGACGCGGAGGTTCAGGAAGCTGTCGGCGAAGCTCACCCGCAGTTCGGGTTCTGCGGCGTCGGGTCGTAGCCGGGAAGGTCAGGCGGACCATAGCCGGGGAAGACGATGTTCTCGGCCTCCTCGGGGCCCGGGCGGTCGCCGAACCAGCGCTCGGAGATGCGGGCGATGAAGCCGTCGCGCTTCATGCAGGCCAGCACGTCCTCGACCTGCCGGCGCATCTCGCCCGAGTCGCGGCGGAAGGGCGTACCCCAATGAAGCTGCGTCCCGGGCAGGACCCAGTCCGCCACGAATTGCGGCGTCCGCGACGCGGAGTAGCGCACCACCGTGTTGCCCGAGAGGTTGGCGTAGGCACGGCCCGAAAGCACCGCCTGCACCGCGTCCGGCTGGGTGTCGAAGGCGAGCAGGGTGAGGTTCAGCCGCTCCGCGTTGTTGCGGACCCACGCCTCGTAGGGCGTCCCCTTGTTCACGCTGATCGCCTTGCCGCGCAGATCCTCCTCCGACCGGATGGGCGTGGTGCCGCGACGGATGCCGAACTGCAATGCGGTCCAGAGATAGCCTTCGGTGAAGAGCAGGTTCTCCGCGCGCTCGCGCGTTACGGTGGTAGGGGCGCAGAGGAAATCGTAACGCCCGGCATTCAGCGCCGGGATCAGCCCGCTGAAGCTCGCCGAATCGATCGTGATTTCACGGCCCATGCGGCGAGCGACCTCACGGAACAGGTCGATCTGGAATCCCTGGACGCCGCCTTGCAGCGAGGGAAAGGCGTGTGGGGCAAAAGTGCCGTCCACCGCGCATCGCAATGGCGGCTGAGCCTGCTGAGCCATGGCGGTTGCGGAGAGCGTGGCGGCGAAGAGGCCGGCGAGAAGAACTCGCATGCGTCGGCTCCTTTTCCCTGAAGGTTTGCGGTGCAGCGCAGCCTTTCATGCCGGTCTGATCTGCGCAACATGCAGGGATTGCGGTAGGGGTTACCACAGTCTCGCCGCGATTGGGGGTCAGGAATCGGTTCGTCACGGTTCCCAAGGAGTGACCGCCCATGCAACGTCTCGGCCTCGCCCTCACGCTTTCCGGCCTCGTCCTCGTGCTTGGCGTCGTTCTCATGGTTCTGTCCGACGGCGCGAATCTGCTGCGCGCCGCGGCCTTCCTGCCGGCCGCCCTGGTGGCCTCGGGCGGCTCGCTGCTCGTGCTCGGCATGGTGCTGCTGGAGCGCGGGCGCGCGCCCGAAGAGGCGCGCATCCGCATCTGAAGCGGCGCTACCCCTTCTCCGGGTAGAGATCCAGCAACGCAGCCTCGTTGGCTGCGCAACGCCCGCGTTCGGTGATGAGACCCGTCACCAGCCGCGCCGGCGTCACGTCGAAGGCGGGATTCGCCGCCTCGCTCCCTTCCGCTGCCACGCGCACCGTCTCGACCCGCCCATCGGCGGTGCGGCCCGTTACATCCGTCACCTCGGTGCCTGAGCGTTCCTCGATCGGGATCTCGGCCACGCCGTCGCGCACCGTCATGTCGAGGGTAGAGTGCGGCAGGGCGACCCAGAACGGCACCCCGTTGTCGCGCGCCGCCAGCGCCTTGAGGTAGGTGCCGATCTTGTTCGCTACGTCGCCAGTGCGCGTCACGCGGTCGGTGCCGACAAGGACGATATCCACCTCGCCATGCTGCATCAGGTGGCCGCCGGCATTGTCCGAAACGACGGTGTGCTTCACTCCATGCGCGCCCAACTCGAACGCCGTCAGCGCGGCGCCCTGGTTACGCGGGCGCGTTTCGTCCACCCATACATGCACGTCCAGACCCTTGTCGTGGGCCATGTAGATCGGCGCCAACGCCGTGCCCCAATCCACCGTCGCCAGCCATCCGGCGTTGCAATGGGTGAGCACGTTCACCTTGCCCTTGCGGGCGGCGATCTCCTCCAGCAGTGGCAACCCGTTCTCGCCGATGCGGCGGCATGTTTCCGCGTCGTCATCGGCGATCTCGGCGGCCTCGGCATAGGCGGCCTCGGCGCGTTCGGCAGGCGGAAGATTGTGCAGGCGCGACTTCTGCCGCTCCAGCGCCCAGCGGAGGTTGATCGCGGTCGGGCGGGTTTCCGCCATCTCGCGCAGCACCTCGTCCAACTGCGACGGATCCTCGCGCATCGCCAGCGCAACACCATAGGCCGCGACGGCGCCGATCAGCGGCGCGCCGCGCACCTGCATGGTGCGGATGGCGTGCGCCGCTTCCCTCCAGGTGGAAAGGCGCAGCGGCGCGACCTCCCAGGGCAGGCGCGTCTGGTCGAAGATGCGGACGGACCAGCCATCCTCGCGGTCCAGCCAGACGGAGCGATAGGAAACGCCGTTGATCTTCATGCGCCGACCCTTGTGATGCCGCTGCCGCATACCGGGTCCGCTCCGGCCACCCAAGAGGCGTGGTTGCGGCGGCCTAGCCGTTTGGGGCAGCGTTGCTGTCCTATATGGAGGGAGAAGAAGCTGATGGAAGGCGCTGGATGGCTTCTTGCCGTGACTGGCTTCGCCTTCGCCATGGCGGCCACGCCGGGACCCAACAACGCCATGGTCACGGCTTCCGGCGCCAATTGGGGCTTTCGCCGCACACTTCCGCACATCCTCGGCATCTCGCTCGGCTTCCCGTTCATGTTCCTCGCCGTCGCGCTGGGGGCCGGAGAGGCCTTGCGAATGCTGCCTTGGCTGACCGGCATCCTGCGCTGGGTGGGTGCCGCCTATCTGCTCTGGCTGGCTTGGCGCATCGCTACGGCGGTGCCGACGGCGGGCAATGAGGCGCGCGGGCGGCCCTTCTCCTTCATGCAGGCCGCGCTTTTCCAATGGGTGAACCCGAAGGCCTGGATGATCGCCCTGGGGGGCGTCGCCGCCTACGCGACCGGCGACGGCACCGCCTTCCTGGTGCAGGCCACGCTGCTCGCGGCGGTCTTCACCGCGGTCACGCTCCCCGTCGTGGCGTTCTGGACGCTAGCCGGGGTCGGGGCCTCGCGCTTCCTGCGCAGCGAGGCGGCGCTTCGGCGCTTCAACCTGGCGATGGCACTGCTGCTGGTGCTGTCGCTCGTGCCGGTGTTGTGGCCCTAGTCAGACCCGCGCGTGCAGCGCCGCGATCAGCGTGAAGAGGCGTCGGGCCGTCTCGAAATCCACCGCGATCCGGCCGTCGAGCCGGGTCTGCAGCAATTCTGCCGCTTCGTTGTGAAGGCCGCGCCGCCCCATGTCGATCGCCTGGACGCGGGCATCCATCGCACCCTCCGTCACCGCCTGCTCGTGGCTTTCCACCAGCATGTGGTAGTCTTTGATCATCCGCCGGAACGGCCCGAGTACTAGGATGATCGCCCGCAGTGGCTCGTCCTCACCGTCGCGGATGTCCAGGATCAACCTTCCCTCCCGCACCATCAGGTGCAGCCCGAAGGGGCCGGGGCCGAGCCCTGCCGGATCGAAGCGGTTGCCCGCCAGCAGGTCCTCGACCGCCTGCCGTCGGTCGGCTTCGGCATAGGCCGAGGGGGGAGGCGGCGCGCCGGGCAGTTCGATGCGGACCAAGCGAGGTTCGGCCACGCTCAGCCTTCCAGGCCGAGCCGCACCATCAGCCCCACCGTCGCACCCTTCACGGGGCGCAGCAGCAGCGTGGTGAGGATGGCGAAGAGTGGCAGCCCGATCAGCAGGTAGAACCAGAAGGGCGGCTCCTGCGCGCGTTCGAGCCAGAAGATCGGCGGCACGAGGAGGTGACCGACCAGGAAGATGGTGAAGTAGGGCGGCGCGTCGTCGGCACGCAGGCGGCCCAGCGGCGCCTCGCAAACCTCGCAGCGGTCCACGACGCGCAGGAAGCCCTGGAAGACCTTGCCTTCCCCGCAGATCGGGCAGCGGTTGCGCGCGCCACGCCACATGGACTGGCCAAGCGGCAGGCGAGGCCAGGGATAAGGCAGGGGCGCCCCTGCTTCTTGGGGCAGGCGCTCGGCGGGGAGGGTGTCGGGCATGTTGCGCTGCACAATGATACCTTTCGGGCCGGCGTGGCAAGAACGGGTGACGCCTGCCATGCTGTTGTGATGGACCGGCGCATCCTCTTCATCAATCCCAACGCATCGTCCTCCTGCACGGCGGGCATCGCGGACGCGATCGCGCCCTTCGGGCCTGGGCTGGAGGTGACCTCGCTGGCCGATGGTCCTCCCGCCATCGTCACGTGGCGCGACTGGTTCCGGGTTGCGGAGCCCTTGTGCCGGGTGATCGAGGCCACTCCCGCCGATGCTTACGTGATCGCCTGCGTGAGCGATCCCGGCCTGGAGGCGGCACGCACGGCGACGGACCGTCCGGTGCTGGGCATGTTCCGCTGTGCCGTCGCCGCAGCCCTTGCCCGCGCTGAGCGCTTCGGCGTGATCGGCTTCACCGCCGCGTCCCTGCCGCGCCACCGTCGCATCCTAGCCGGGATGGGCGTGGAAGCGCGCATGGCCGGATGGGTGCCGCTGAACCTGCCGATGGAGGCGCTCACCGATGCCGTCGCGCCGCAGCGCCGCATCGCCGAGGCCGCGCAGCGCCTCGCCGATGAAGGGGCCGAGGTGGTGATCCTCGGCTGCGCCGGCATGGCCGGCCATGTGGCCGTGGCACGGGAGGCCGCAGGCGTTCCTGTGATCGAACCCTGCCGTGCAGCCGCTGCCGCAGCGGTGCTTGCCGCGATGGAGGAGGTGGTGGCACCAGTCTCGGCATGAACACCGAGACCTCCATCCGTGACTACTACGCAGCCTTCAACCGTGGCGACTGGGAGGCGATGCTGTCCCTCCTTGCCCAAGACGTGGCGCATGACGTGAACCAGGGCAGGCGCGAGACAGGACGCGACGCCTTCCGCGCCTTCCTTGGCCGCATGGAGCGAGCCTATCGTGAACGCGTCGAGGATCTCGTCGTCATGGCCTCGCCGGACGGAGCGCGCGCGGCGGCGGAGTTCACCATCCACGGTGAATACCTGGCGACCGACGAGGGCCTGCCCGAGGCCCGTGGCCAACGCTACGTCCTGCCTGTGGGCGCCTTCTTCGAAGTGCGGGACGGGCGCATCGCCCGCGTCACCAACCACTACAACCTCGCCGATTGGCTGCGGCAGGTGGGCAGCTAGGGAACGCAACCTTCCCGGTCCTGGCGGCTTCACGCTGCGATGCAGGAAAGCGAGGCGATGCTGGACCGAACCGAAGAGGAGCGGCACTTCCTCCGCCGCGTGCTGATTGTCCTGGGCGTCGTCGTTCTCCTGCTTACCCTCTGGGCGGTGCGCGAGGCGGTGCTGATCGCCTTCGCCGCGTTGCTTGTCGCCGTGATGCTGAGTGCCTGTGCGGATTTCATCAGCACGCGCACTGGGTTGGGGCGGCGCTGGGCGCTGATCCTCTCGGCTCTGCTCATCCTTGCATTCCTGGGGCTTTGCGGACTCCTCGTCGGCACCCAGGTCGCGAGCCAGGTGACGCAACTCATCAATGGCCTTCCGCGCGCGCTCACCGAGGTGGAGAACCGTCTCGGCATCGACCTTCCGAGCGGCACCGCGGCCTTGCCGAACAACATCATGGGACATGTCGCGGGGCTTGGCCGCGCGTTGGTGGACGCCACCTCGGCCCTGATCCTCGCCGTGGTGGGCGGCGGGTTCCTGGCGGCCGATCCGCAGCGCTACCGCGCCGGCGTCGTGAAGCTGTTTCCCAAGGACCAGACCGCACGCGTCGAGGACATGCTCGACACGCTGGGCGCCGTGCTGCGCCGCTACCTGCTGGCGACGCTGGTGGCCATGGTCATCATCGGCACGGCGGCGGGGCTTGCCAGCTGGTGGCTTGGACTGCCCGCGCCGCTGGCGCTTGGCCTCTTTGCGGGGCTGGCGCAGTTCGTGCCGGTGATCGGCGCCGTGGTGGGTGCAGTCCCGGCGGTGATGCTGGCCGCAGCGCAGGGCGGCTCCGTCCTGCTCTGGACCATCGGCGCCTTCGTGGTGATCCAGCAGGTCGAGAGCAACATGATCACCCCCGTGGTCGAGGAGCGGCTGGTGAACATCCCGGCCTTTGTCCTGCTTCTCGGCATCGTGGCCGCAGGGGCCGTGTTCGGCCTGCCGGGTGTGGTGCTGGCGGCACCCATCACGGTGGTGTGCTTCGTCGTCGTGCAGAAGCTCTGGGTCCGCGAAACCCTGGAACGCCGGGTCGAGGTGGCGGGCGAGGGCGAGGCGTGAGCGCAACCCTGCGCCGGGGCTGATGTTGCCGGAGGAACAGGCCCGGAGACTCCGATTGCGCGCGTTGACCCTGCCTCTGCTGCTGGCGCTGGCCGCCTGCGATGCCGAGCCGCCGCCGGAGCTCCGCGTGGCGGGCGGCGACGCCGCGGCGGGACGCGTCGTCGTCGGGGAGCGCGGATGCGGCGCCTGCCACGTCATCCCCGGCGTGCGTGGCGCCGTGTCATGGGCTGGGCCACCTCTCGAGGAATGGTCACGGCGCGGCTGGCTTGCCGGGCGCTTCCCCAACCGGCCCGACACGCTGGTCGCTTGGCTGCTGGACCCACAGGCCATGTCGCCCGGCACTGCCATGCCCAATCTGGGTCTGACCGAAGCCGAGGCGCGCGACGCCGCCGCCTTCCTGTTTTCCATTGGCGCCGGACGGGCGGAGCGCGTGCCCGCGGGGATGCCGCTCGCTCCTGGTGACGGCGGACCGCGCCCCGATCCGCGCATCCGTCCGCGCGATGGCTGAGCGCATCGCGGAAAAAGCCCCGTCCAGCCCGGTTCCGCTTCACGTCTCGTGAAATGGCACCTTATTCTCTTCGGCGCTCGCCGCGCGGAAGCGGTCCGGAATGCGGTCAGCGTGATTCAGGCAACGGAGGTCAGGATGAAGCGTCGTTCCCTTTTCGGACTCGGTGCCGCGCTGATGGCCCTGCCGGCCAGCGCCACACCCAACGGCTTCCGCGTCACCCACTTCAACGCGGCCGCGCCCAATGGCGGGCGCGTCGGCTCGCGCGACGTCACCGCCGCAGGCGACGGGACCATGTGGTTCTGCGGCCAGCGCAACGGAACGCTGAACCGGCTCGATCCGCGAGACGGCTCCATTCGCGTGGTGGACCTTCGCGTCCATGGGGCGGAGCGCGCGGCGCCGCATGGCGTGGTGCGCGGGCCGGACGGCGCCGCCTGGGTGACGGAGGGCGGCCAGAACGGCATCGCCCGCGTGGACCCGTCTGACCACCGCGTGCAGCTCTGGAACCTTCCTGAGCGCTTTGCCAACGCGAACCTCAACACCGGCGTGTTCGACGACCGCGGCACCTACTGGTTCACCGGGCAGAACGGCATGGTCGGCCGCTTCGTCCCGGCGACGGAGCGCATGGATGTGTGGGAGGCACCGCGCGGGCGTGGCGCCTACGGCATCACCAAGACGCCGCAGGGCGGCATCTGGTACGTCTCGCTGGCGGGCAACCACCTCGCGCAGATCGAGGATCTGGACACCGCGCGGATCCGCATCGTGGAGCCCCCGACGCCAAACCAGGGCGCGCGTCGCGTCTGGAGCGACAGCCAGGGCCGGCTGTGGATCAGCGAGTGGAACAGCGGCAACGTCTCGGTGCACGATCCGCGCGACGGGTCCTGGCGCCAGTGGCGCCTGCCGGGTGAGCGGCCGCGCGCCTATTCGGTCTGGGTGGATCCGTCGGACAAGGTGTGGCTGACCGACTTCCCGGCCAATGCCATCGTGCGCTTCGACCCGGCGACCGAGACATTCCTGTCCTTTCCCTCTGACCGACCGGGCGCGAATGTACGGCAGATGGACGGGATAGAGGGTGAGGCCTGGGGCGGCGAAAGCGGCACCGACCGCATCGTGCGGATCCAGTACGGGTTGTGAGGGCGCTGGCCCTGCTGGTCCTGCTGGCGCATCCGGCCGTGGCGGAGGAGGGGGCGACGCTGTTCCGCCTCCACTGCTCCTCCTGCCATGCGATCGAGCCGGGGGCGCCCGCGGGCGCAGGGCCGAACCTCGAGGGCCTTGCCGCGCGGGGCGTCGCCGGGGATGCGGTCTTCGACTATTCGCCGGCCTTGCAGGCGGGCCGGGAGGCGGGGCGTCGCTGGGATGCGGCGTCCCTTAGGGCTTTCATGGCTGATCCGGACGAGGCCTTCCCAGGAAGCTGGATGAGCCCGGCCGGGCCGGCGACGGCGGCGCCGCGCGACGCCATCGCCCGTTTCCTGATGGGGGAGGGGGGCTAGCCCCCTCCGCCGCCTCAGGCGGCCTTGCGGTTCACCCGGCTCTCGGCAACCGCGGTCAGCTTCTTGTCCGCCGCGTATTCCTCATCGAGGTTCTGCTGCAGGACGCTGGCGCAGTCATGACGGCCCAGTTGCTTCGCGAAGGCGATCAACGTGCCGTAGCGGGTGATCTCGTAATGCTCCACCGCCTGCGCGGAGGAGATGATGGCGGCATCGATCACGTCCTGGTCGGACACGTCGCCGAGGATATCCTTGGCCTCGGAAATGATACCGTCCATGGCGGCGCAGGTCGCGCCCTTCACTTCCTGGCCATGCATCTGGAAGACCTGCTCCAGCCGCTTGATCTGGTTCTGCGTCTCCGTCAGGTGCTGCTCCAGCCCCTGCTTGAGCTGAGCGTCGCCGGCCTTGGAGATCATGGTCGGCAGGTTCTTCGCGATCTGCTGCTCGGCATAGTAGATGTCCTGCAGCGTATGCACGAACAGGTCATCAAGGGTCTTGATCGGCTTCGAGAACAGGCCCATGGCGTTGGTTTCCTTGTGTTGGAGGGGTAACGGCTGGCCGTTGCCGAAGGAACGCCTTGCGGCGGAACCGGTTTGTCTGACGAGAAGTTCTTGATCCGTTCTGAGCGGCGTGTCAGCGTCGCCGGCTCATGCCCGACTCGCCCGCCCTTCCGGAATCCTCTCTTGATACGCGTGGGATGGACCGCGCCGCGGTGCTTGCCGCGCTGCGCGCCCGCGTCGCCCGGCACAGCCTGGCGCCCGAGGCTGGCGAGATTCCCCTTGCACCCGGACTTCCCGGCATCGCCCGCGCTGCGGTGCATGAGATCCGCGCAACCTCAATCGGGTCCGGCACGGCCTTCAGCGCCATGGTGCTGGGGCGCAGCGGCGGCACGGTGCTCTGGATCTCGGATGACCTGCTGCATGCGCCCTGGCCGCCCGGCCTCGCGGCGCTGGGCCTGACGCCGGACCGCCTGGTGCTGGCGCAGGCATCGCGTCCGATGGACGCGCTCTGGGCAATGGAGGAGGCGCTGCGCAGCCCGGCCATCTCCGGTGTGCTGCTGCTGGGCGGTGCGGAGCCGGATCTGTCCGCGCAAAGGCGCCTGCAGCTTGCCGCCGCGGCGGGGGGCGGCGTGGGCCTCATCCTGCGGACGGAGGAGGAGCCGCCCCTGGCCGGCACGGCGTCGCGATGGCGCGTCGGCGGCATTGCTGGGATCGGTGGCCTCGCCGATCCGCGCTGGTCACTGGAATTGCTGCGCGTCCGTGCCGGGCGCCCCGTGGGCCCCTGGGCCGTGACTTGGCGCGCCTCCTCCGGCGAGATCGAGTTGGACGAGGAAACGACGGCGGCGCTGCTTCAGACGAAAGCCGGGTAGCCTCCGTCAGCCCAGGCTTTCGGCGGTGAGCAACATGCGGCAGGTCACGCCTTCCGGCCGATAGTCCACCGCCGTTCCGCCACCGGCGAACTTGCCGAGACCACGGGCGATCACCGTCTCGCCGAAGCCGCGCCGCGCGGGCGGGCTGACCGGCGGTCCTCCCGCTTCCTCCCAGAGGATCTCGAGCCCGCCGCCCTCCGGCCGCTGCGCGCGGATGGAAACGCGCCCGCTCTCGTTCGAGAGGGCACCGTACTTCACGGCGTTGGTGACGAGTTCGTGGAAGACGAGGCCGAGCGCCACCGCCGCGTCGCGCGACACCTCGACCTCCAGCCCTTCCATCGAGATGCGGGCGGACAGGGCGGAGACATAGGGCGCCACCTCGGTGGAAACGAGCTGCCGCAGCGAAAGGCCGGACAGGACCTTTCCCGCCAGAAGGTCCTGCGTCGCGGCGAGGGCCGAAAGCCGCTGCGTGAATCGCTCGGCAAAGTCCTGCAGCCCTGTCGCGCCTTCCAGCGTGCGCGCGCTGATGGAAAGCACGAGGGCCAGCATGTTCTTCATGCGGTGGTCCAGCTCGTGCATCAGCAATTCCTGGCGCTTCTCCAGCGCCCGCCGCTCCGACACGTCCACCAGCGTGACGATGCAGCCACCCACCGCGCCGCCCGCCTTCCGAAGCGGCGAGACGCTGAGCAGGATGTCGCGTGCGCGGTCCCCGGCGCGAAGCGTTGCCTCCATCGCGCGGGCCGCGCCGCCGCGCAGTGCGACGGCCACGAGGTCGCCCGCCTCCATCGCGCCGGCACCAGGCGCGAAGGCGAGGGGGAAGGCCTCGCTGAAGGACAGGCCCAGCGGGGAGATGTCCAGCATTCGCGTCGCCGCCGGGCTGGCATGGGTGACGATGCCTTGCGCATCGCACACCGCCACCGCCTCGATCGCAGAGGCCATGATGGCACGGCCGATGCGTTCGCTCTCCTCCCTTGCCACGGCATCCAGGCGCTGAGTGATGTCGGTGAAGGTCAGCGCATGGCCTTTGCCGTAGGGAAGGGGCAAGGGCGCAGCCGTGACCAGCAGGTGGCGCTGCTTCCCGTCGCGGCTCAGCGTCACCTCGGTGCTGCGTCGGCAGCTTTGCTCGGGTGCCAGCAGGTCGCGCAGCGCCGCGCCTGCGACGCCCAGCGTCTCGAGGAGGCCTTGCCGCTCCAGCGTCTCCGCCGGGACGCCGAGCAGCCCAGGCAGCGCGGCATTGACGTAGAGGAGGCGTCCTTCCGTATCCAGCGCCGCCGCGCCCAGCTCCATGGACTCCATGAAGGCGCGATAGGTCTCGTCGCCGCCGACGAGGTGGAAGACCTGCTCCCGCTCGACGCTCCGGACGACCAGCGCGTCCACCTCGCCCTCGCGGATGGCGCGCAGCGTGTCCTCCGCCTCGGCCAGGCGGCGGCGGAGTTCGGAAAGCTCAGGCGCGGACACGTTCAGCCTTCCCGGTCCACCTGGAGGCTCACCAGAACCTTTTGCGTGTCGGACAGGTCGCCGATGACCTTCTGGATCGGCACCGGCAGTTGCCGAACCAGCGTGGGGATCGCGACGATGTTGTGCTCCCGCGCGAGATGCGGCGAGACACGCAGATCCACCACCTCGATCGCGTAGGAGTCGGCGCCGAGATGCTCCGTGCAGATCCGCTCCAGGTTGCGGATGGCGGCAACGGATTTTGGTGTCTGCCCCGCGACATAAAGGGTGAGCCGCAGGATTCCTTCGCCGCCCTCACCCCGGTTTTTGCTCGTCATGCCCGTCCTGTCCTGCGCTTGGCCAGCGCAATGTCCTGCTGATCCTGCTCCATCGCGCCGCGCAGGGTGCGCTCCGCATCGAGGGAGCTTTGGTGCTCCAGCGTATCCATCTCGAGGTCGGCCTGCAGCGCGGCGACCTGCGCCTCGGTGCGTCGGCGCCGCAGCGCCAGCTTGCGATGCTCGATCTCTACCGCCGCGCGCCGGGCCGCTTCATCGCGCCGCGTCCGCGCCTCCTCCGCCCGACGGGCGGAGCCGGTGAGGGCGCCGTGCTCGCCCAGGTAGGGCGCGAGCAGGCGGATGCCATCGGAACCCATCACGAATTCGCGCACCTGATTGGAGTGGGCGATGCCGCGCGCCTTCAGCAAATAAAGCTCGCGGTTGAACTCGCCGCTTGCCTCACGGTTCAGGAGCAGGATCCATCCATCCATCAGCGACGAAAGCCCGGCATCCGTCTCCGCGGCTCCCTGCTCGTGCGCAAGGTGGGAGAACACCCCGGTGATCCCGTTCGACTTCAGGAAATCGATGATCCGCAGCAGCATGGACTGCACCTCGAGCGGATCGCCGGCATCCAGGAAGGCCGAGATCGGATCGAGCGCCACGATGGAGGGGCGGAAACGCGCCACCTCGCGCAGGATCACGGCGAGGTGCATTTCAAGGCTGTAGAAGGTCGGGCGGGCGGCCAGCATCCGCAACAGGCCGCTTTCCACGCAAGGGCCGAGATCCAGCCCCACGGAGCGCATGTTGCGGATCGTCTGCTCGCCCGATTCCTCGAAGGAGATGTAAAGCGCCCTTTCCCCCGCCCGGCACGCGGCGGCGAGGAAGGAGGCGACGATGGTGCTCTTGCCAGAGCCCGCGACGCCGGTCAGGAGGACGGAGGAGCCGCGGTGGAAGCCGCCTCCCTCCATCATCGCGTCCAGATCGGCGATGCCGCTGGAGATGCGCTCGTCCGACACCTTGTGGACGAGGCCGACGGTAGAGACCGGCAGCACGCTGAACCCGTCCGTGTCGATCAGGAACGGATATTCGTTGGTCCCGTGGGCCGAGCCACGGTATTTCACGATCCGCAGGCGGCGCGTGGAGACCTGGTTGTGGACGCGGTGATCCAGCAGGATCACGCAGTCCGAGACGTATTCCTCCAGGCCCTGACGTGTCAGCGCACCGTCGCCTCGTTCGCCGGTGATGACGGCGGTCAGCCCTTTCTCCTTCAACCAGTCGAAGAGGCGGCGAATCTCGGCGCGCAGGACGGCCTGATTTGTGAAGGCGGAGAACAGGCTCTCCACCGTGTCCAGCACGATTCGTTTCGCGCCGACGGAGGCGACCGCCAGCTCCAACCGCAGGAAAAGCCCCTCCAGGTCGTAATCGCCCGCCTCGGCCATCTGCGAAGGGTCGAGGGCGATGTGCTCGAAGGCCACCCGCCCATCGGAAACCAATTCATCCAGCGCAAAGCCCAACGAGGCGACGTTGTCCGCGATGTCCTCGGGCCGTTCCTCGAAGGTGACGAAGACGCCCGGCTCGTCGAACTCACGCGCGCCGTTGATCAGGAAGGTCGAGGCAAAAAGCGTCTTGCCGCAGCCCGCCGAGCCGCAAACAAGTGTCGGGCGGCCCGCGGGTAGGCCCCCCAAGGTCAACTCGTCGAAACCCTCGATCCCCGTTGGCGCCTTCCGGATCCCGGCCATTCCTGCCTCTGTCCCCGCTTCTCCATCGGTTATGACATCATTCCGCGCGCGGGCAATGGTGGCGCAACGGCCTGGATGACAAGGCAGCTTGTCCACGCGCGATGCGCATGCTGAAGCAAGGAAACCCGGCACCCCGCGTCACCCTTGAGACCGCGCGCGGGCCGCCGCGCCGACCGACGGAGAACGCATGAACAGCGCGACCCTCCCGCCCAGCGCGGCCGAGGCCCTGCACCCGGCCGACCTCGCGACGCTTCTGGAGAAGCGGGAGCCGGGCACGGCCTGGGAGACCCTCACCACCCTGCCTCTGCCCCGGCGCGCCGAGACCTTCGGCTATCTTTCCCCGGCCTGCCAAGCAGCAGTGGCCGCATTCAGCCCGACCCCGGCCCTCGCCGAGCTCCTGACCGCCATGGACGCGGATGAGCGGGCCGACCTTTGGGCCCGGCTGCCCGAGGAGGCGCGCGAGGCCCTGGGCCGTGCCCTGGCTGCGGCGGAACGCGAGGACATCCGCCGCCTCGCCGCCTACCCGCCTGGCACGGCTGGCGCGGTGATGACCAGCGAATACGCGGTGCTTTCTCCCAGCCTCTCCGCGCGCGATGCCATCGAGGCGCTGCGCGGTCAGGCGGCGACCAAGGAAACCATCAGCGTCGCCTATGTGCTCTCGTCCGAGCGCCGACTGCTGGGCACCGTGACGCTGGAGGACCTCGTCCTGTCGCCTGCCGCACTCGGCGTCGCGGCGCTGATGCGGCCGGACCCTCCCTCGGTCGGGGCCGACGAGCCGGCCCCCGACGCCGCGCGCCTCGTGCAGCGCTACGACCTGCCAGCCGTGCCAGTGCTGGATTCGACCGGCGCCATGGTCGGCATCGTCACCGCCGACGACGCCATGGACGTGGCCGAAGCCGAGGCGACGGAGGATTTCGAGAAGGCGGGCGGGACCGGGGCGGGCCTCGTCGCCGAGATGGGGCGTGCCAGCGTCCCGCTGCTCTACAGCAAGCGCGTCGGCTGGCTGGTGGCCCTGGTCTTCGCCAACATCCTGTCCGGCGCCGGCATCGCCGCCTTCGAGGAAACGATCAGTGCCAACCTTGCCCTGGTGTTCTTTCTTCCGCTGCTGATCGCCAGCGCCGGCAACGCGGGCTCCCAGGCCGCGACGCTCACCGTGCGCGCCATGGCGACAGGCGAGGTGCGCATGGCGGATTGGGGCCGCCTGATCGCGCGCGAGGCGCTGGTGGCTCTCGCCCTCGGCGTCACGATGGCGGTGGCGGTGGCAGGAATCGGCGTGTGGCGCGGTGGCGCGGAGATCGCGCTGGTGGTGGCGCTGACCATGGTGCTGGTGGTGCTGGCGGGCAGCCTGGTCGGGCTTTCATTGCCGTTCCTGCTCGACCGCCTGCGCCTCGACCCGGCCTCGGCAAGCGCGCCGCTCGTCACGTCGCTCGCCGACATCGCGGGGGTGTTGGTCTATTTCAGCATCGCCGCCGCGGTGTTGAAGGGCTGAGCCAATTCAGGGCGCGCCGTGGGTGCCGGGCGGCGGCACGTCGTCCCGGCCCTCGCGCCGGTCGCGGTAGAGCGCCGCGCGCGCCAGCAGCATCAGCGTCACCGGCGTGGTCACGCCCATGAAGATCGCGATCAGGATCTCATGCAGCACGAGGCGCGACCCGGTGACCGAGAAATAGATGATCGAGCCCAGAAGGATGGAAGACACGCCCATCGTGGTGCCGAGCGTGGGCGAATGCACCCGCGCATAGAAATCCCGCAGCCGGATGAGGCCGATGGAGCCGGCCAGGGTCAGCCCGGCCCCCAGCAGAAGCAGCAGGGCCACGGGCAACGCTGCCCAGAGCGGCAGGTCGGCGGTCGCGCTCATTCGATCACCTCGCCACGCATGAGGAATTTTGCGAGCGCCGCCGTGGCGACGAAGCCCAGCAGGGCGATGATCAGCGCCGCCTCGAAATACAGCACGCTGCCGGTGCGGATGCCGAAGACCAGCAGCAGCATGGCCGCGTTGACGTAGAGCGTGTCGAGGCCCAGCACGCGATCCTGCGCCCTGGGCCCACGCAGCGTGCGCCAGGCCGCGCAGCCCATCGCCAGCGCCAGCATCGCCTGCGCAAGGAAGACCGACCATTCCAGAAGCGCCGCGCTCATGCGAGGACCTCCATCAGCCGCCGCTCGTAGCGGTTCTTGATGATGCCCGCCCATTCCGTCTCGTCGATCAGGTCGAGCACGTGCAGCAGCATGGTGCCGTCGGCGGAGTCGTACTCCACCCAGACCGTCCCAGGCGTCGCGGTGATGATGCAGGCCAGCGCCGCGAGCCCGATTGGGTCGCGCATCTCGAGTGGGATGCGGACGAAGCCGGAGGAAAGGGTGCGCGGACGCGGCGCCAGCACGATGCGCGCGACGGCGAAGTTGGAACGCGCGATCTCGGCCGCCACCACCCACATCAGGTCCAGCACCACCCGGAACCGGCGCAGCCGCAGGCGCGGTGGGTCCATCACGCGCAGCAACCAGGTCCCGAGCCAGGCAAGGACGACGCCAAGCAGCAGCGTCGCGGGCGAAAGGCCTGTCAGCAGCAGCCAAGTCAGGAGCAGCGCGAGGGCGGCGAGTGGGTAGGGAAGGAATCGCCTCACGGCACCTCCTCCACCGTGACGCCCTCGGGGGGCAGCACGGCCTCGATGTAGCCACGCGGGGCGTGCAGCGACGCGGCCGCCTCGCTCGTGTAGCGCATGACCGGGCCTCCCATGATGGTGAGGCCGGCGGCCAGGGCAAGGAGCGCCGCGATCGGGCCCGCTTCGAGCGCCGCCACGCGGGGTGGCGAGACGGGTGGCGATGTCCAGAACGCCTCGATCCCCGCGCGCAGCATGGCGACGAGCGTGGCGAGGCCGGAAAGGATCAGCGCAGCCAGGACCAGCCAGGTCAGCGGCGGCAGCCCGCCCTGCGCGGCCGCCAGCAAGGGGGCCAGGATCGCGAGCTTCGCGAGGAAGCCGGAAAGCGGCGGCAGCCCGGCAAGAAGCAGGGCGCAGCACAGGAAGGCGCCGCCCAGCACCACCATGGCGCCCGGGATGGGAGCGTCCACGGCCGGCATGTCCTCGGGATCGTCATCGTCGCGCCGGGTACCGAAGGCCTCGCGCGTCACGGCCAGCACGTCGGCGCCTACCTCCCGCCCGCGTTCCACAAGCTCCACCAGCAGGAAGAAGGCCCCGATCGCCAGCACGGAACTGACGAGGTAGTAGAGCGCCCCCGCCGTCACGCCGGGCAGGCCAGCCCCGATCGCGGCCAGCAGAGTACCGGAGGAAACGAGCACGCTCGCCCCCGCGAGCCGCGCCAGATCCTGCGTCGCGAGCACGGCGATGGAGCCGAAGGCGATGGTGGCCAGACCGCCCGCCATCAACCAAGGCCCGCCGAACCCAGCCGAGCCCGCCGCGTCGTCGCCGAACAGCATCAGCCACAGCCGCAGCACAACGCAGATGCCGACCTTGCTGAGGATCGAGAGGATTGCTGCGGAAGGCGCGCTGGCCGCGGCATAGGTCCCAGGCAGCCAGAAGCCGACCGGCCACATCGCCGCCTTGATCAGGAAGGCAACGCCGAGGATCGCCGCCCCTGCCTCGACCAGGGCCCGGTCCTCGGCCGGGATGGCGCCCATGCGCGCCGACAAATCGGCCATGCTGAGCGTGCCGCCGACGCCGTAGAGCACGCTGACGCCGACCAGGAAGAGCAGCGCCGCCACGAGGTTGACCGCGATGTAGTGCAGCCCCGCCCGCACGCGCGCCGGCCCGGAGCCATGCATGGCGAGCCCATAGGAGGCGGCCAGCATGACCTCGAAGAAAACGAAGAGGTTGAACAGGTCGCCGGTGAGGAATGCGCCGTTCAGTCCCATGAGTTGGAATTGCAGCAGCGGGTGGAAATGCGCCCCCGCCCCCTGCCATCGGGCGAGGGAGAAGACCATGGCTGCGAGGCCCAGCACCGCCACCAGCGCCACCATCATCGCGGAAAGCCGGTCCAGCACCAGCACGATGGCGAAAACCGAAGGCCAGTTGCCCAGGCGATAAACCCGCACCTCGTGCCCGGCGCCATCCGCCAGGCTGACCAGCAACGTGGCGATGACGAGCAGCGCCACGGCGGAAGCGACCGCGATCCCGGCGCGCAGTGCCCGGCGCCGCTCGCCCAGCAGGATGAGCAAGGTCCCGGCCAGCAGGGGCAGGACGACCGGGGCGATGACGAGGTGATCGACCCATCCCGTCATCGCTCGCGCTCCCGCCCATCCACGTGGTCGGTGCCAGTCAGGCCGCGCGCGGCCAGCAGCACGACAAGGAACAGCGCCGTCGTGGCGAAGCTGATGACGATGGCCGTCAGCACCAGCGCCTGGGGAAGGGGATCCGCGTACTCCAGCAGGTTGCCCTCGCCCCCAGGCGGCAGGATGGGTGGTTGGCCGGTCTTGAGCCCGCCCGTCGAGAAGATGAACAGGTTCACGGCATAGGAAAGCAGCGACAGGCCGATGATCACCTGGAAGGTGCGCGGCCGCAGCAGCAGCCACACGCCCGAACCGGTGAGCACGCCGATGCCGAGCGCGACGATCAGTTCCATCAGAGCGCCTCCGACGCGGCGGTACGGGCGGCCCGGGCATCCTCCACGCGCTGCCCGCGCACCGACTGGTGCGCCAGCGCGATGAGCATCAGCACCACCGCCCCCACCACCAGCGCGAAGACGCCGATATCGAAGGCGAGTGCGCTCGACATCGGCACGCGCCCGATCACGGGGATGTCCGCATAGGCGTAGTACGAAGTGAGGAAGGGCCGCCCGAAGGCCCAGGCGGCCAACCCGGTCAGGCCCGCGAGGAGGAGGCCGGTGCCGATCCAGCGCAGGGGAAGCACGCGCAACTGGTTCTCCGTCCACTGGGCGCCGCCGATCATGTATTGCAGGATGATGGCGATGGAGGCGGTGATGCCCGCCGCAAAGCCTCCGCCCGGCATGTTGTGGCCGCGCAGCAGCAGATAGACGGCGACCACGGCGATGAGGGGAAAGAGCAGCCGCGTCACCACGGATGGGACGAGAAGCCAATCATCCACCGTCGCACCTTCGTGCCGCGCCGGATGGGCGGCGTCGAAGGCGGCCTGGACGCGCTGCTGTTCCGGCACCTCCACGCTGTCGGGGGCGGGACGGAACCGGCGCAGCAGCGCGTAGACGGTGAGCGCCACGGCCCCGAGCACGACGATCTCGCCCAGCGTGTCGAAGCCGCGGAAATCCACCAGGATCACGTTCACCACGTTGGTACCGCCGCCTTCGGTGTAGGCGCGCTCCAGGAAGTGCCGGGCCAGCAGGTCGGGCGGGGTACGCGTCATCACCAGATAGGCAAGCCCGGACATGCCCAGCCCGGCGCCGACCGCGAGGCCGAGGTCGCGCAGGCGCCGCGCCAGGCTCACCACCTCCGCCGCCTCCCCACGCACACCTTCGAAGCGCTTGGGCAGCCAACGCAGGCCGAGCAGCAGCAGCACCGTGGTCACGATCTCGACGAGGAGCTGGGTAAGGGCCAGGTCCGGCGCGGAGAACCACACAAAGGTCACGCAGACGACGAGGCCCACGCCGCCTACCAGGATCAGCGCGGCGAGGCGGTGGTACTTCGCCTGCCATGCGGCTCCCACGGCGCAGGCCGCGCCCACGAGCCAGACCAGCGCGATCACCGGGTCCACCCCCTGCGGCGCGAGGTTGCCCGGCCCCACGCCGCGCGCCAGCGCTGCGCCGCCGCCTGCCACCAGCGCGAGGAGGAGGATGGAGCGAAGCTGAGGCTGCAGGCGCCGCGTGCCGAGGACCCTCTCGCCCGAGCGCGCGAGGCGCCAGGACAGCGTAACCATCGCGCGTTCGAAGATGCGCCGGCCCTCGAAACGCCGTATCACTGGCGGCCCGTCGGGTCCGTTGCGCAGCCGGTTCTGCAGGCCGAGATACAGCCCCGTCCCAGCAGCCAGTGCGATCAGGCTCATGACTAGCGGCAGGTTGAAGCCGTGCCAAACGGCGAGGCTGTAGTAGGGCATTTCGGACCCCAGCACCGACCGTGCGGCGATGTCCAGGTAGGGACCGATCGTTGCCGCAGGCAGCACGCCGACCATGATGCAGGCCAGGACCAGGATCTCCACAGGGAAGCGCATCCAGGCAGCCGGCTCATGCGGCTTGCGTGGCAGGTCCACGGGGTCCGGCCCGAAGAAGGTGCCGTGGATGAAGCGCAGCGAATAGGCGACGCTAAAGGCGCTCGCCACCATCGCGAGGAGGGGCAGGGCAGCCAGCATGGCGGGGAGCGGCGCCTGGGCGGTCAGTGCCTCCTCGAAAAACATTTCCTTGGAGATGAAGCCGTTGAGCAGCGGCACGCCAGCCATCGCCGCCGCCGCCACCAGGGCGAGGCGGCCCGTGAAGGGCATGGTTCGGTTCAGTCCCGACAGGCGCCGGATGTCGCGCGTGCCCGTCTCGTGGTCGATGATGCCTGCCGCCATGAACAGCGACGCCTTGAAGGTCGCGTGATTCATCACGTGGAAGATCGCCGCCACCATCGCGAGGTCGCTGTTCAGCCCCAGCAGCAGGGTGATGAGCCCGAGATGGCTGATGGTGGAATAGGCCAGCAGCCCCTTCAGGTCGTTCTGGAAGATCGCGACATAGGCGCCGAGCACCAGCGTCACCAGCCCCGCCGTGCCGACCAGCCAGAACCACGCATCCGTTCCCGCGAGGACGGGCCAGAGCCGCGCCATCAGGAACACGCCGGCCTTCACAAGCGTTGCCGAATGCAGATAGGCCGAGACGGGCGTGGGCGCGGCCATCGCGTGGGGCAGCCAGAAATGGAAGGGGAACTGCGCGCTCTTGGTCAGGGCTCCGAGCAGGATGAGCACCAGGGCGGGCAGGTAGAGCGCGTGCGAACGGATCTGCGGCCCGGCGGCCAGCACGGTGTCCAGGTCGTAGCTGCCGGCCATCTGCCCTAGCAGCAGCATCCCCGCGAGCAGGCACAGCCCGCCCGTCGCCGTTACGGTCAGCGCCATGCGCGCGCCGTCCCGTGCCGCCGGGGTGTGGTGCCAGTAGCCGATGAGCAGGAAGGAGAAGAGGCTCGTCAACTCCCAGAAGAAGGCGATCTGGATCAGGTTCCCCGACAGCACCAGCCCCGTCATCGCGCCCATGAATGCCAGCAGGAAGGCGAAGAACCGTGGAACCGGGTCCTCCTCGGCCATGTAGTAGCGTGCATAGACGACCACCAGCGAGCCGATGCCGTAGACCAAACCGGCGAAGAGCCAGGCGAACCCGTCCATCCTCAGCTTGAAGGACAGGCCAAGCGTCGCGATCCACTCGAACTCCGTCCGCAGCACCTCGTTCTCCGAGACCGTCGGATAGGCGGCCCAGACCAGGGCAAGGCTCGACAGCGCGACGACGCCGGCGAGCCGGGCGGCCGCCAGCCTTGCCTGGGTCGGCAGCACCCCGGCGATCGCCGCGCCCACGAACGGCAAGGCGACGAGCATCAGCAGCAGGGCAGTTTCCGTCATGCCGTGATACCCTCCGGCCCCCCGGCCCTCATGCCTCGCCGGCTCGCAGAAGGGTCGCCACCTCCTCGGGCGTTGCGGAGGCGCGCAGGCGGCGGAGCACTTGCGGGTCGCGCAGGGACCGGCATACCTCGGACAGGGTGGGGAGGAAGCCTTCCGCCTCCGCCTCGGGCCAAAGGACGAGGATCACGAGGTCCACGGGCTCCTCGTCCCGCGCCTCGTAGCCAATCGGGCGCCGCAGGCGCAGGAAGCGCATCACGGGACGGTCCATTCCCGAAAGACGCGCGTGGGGCAGGGCCACGCCACGTCCCAGCGCCGTGGAGCCGAGCCGTTCCCGCGCCGTAAGCGCATCAAGGATCTCGATCTCGGGCAGGCCAGCCTCAGGTGCCACCGCCGCCGCAAGTGCCTGGAGCAGGTCCCGCTTCCCGTCGGTCGGGAAGTCCAGAATCACGTCCCGCGCGGTCAGTTTCTCGGCGATCGGCATGTTCTCCCCTCCGCAACTCGCTCGTTAACGCCTCGGCAGCGCAACGCGTGAGCGTCGCTGGTGATGCCTAAATGGGAAGCGAAGGCGTCAGAATACACTGTTCCATACGATTCGCGGTGGCCGGCCCAGGCTCTTCCGCGCCCGCAACGGCTTGGCGTCACACCTCGCCCTTGGGCTCGTCCTCCGTCGGCAACTCGCAGCGATTGTGGATGTGAGTGGCGGCGATGGCCGCATGACCCATCCCCACCACGATCTGGTCCAGGCCGCGCACGATGGACCCGGCGGCGTAGAGCCCCGGCACGGTGGTCTGGTTGTGTTCGTCCACCAGCAGCGCGCCCTCCTGGTCATGCTCGGCGCCGAGGGCGAGGGCGAGGTCGCTGCGCCAGCGAAGGCCCAGGGCAGAGTAGAGGATTTCGAAGCGATGTTCGCCACCGGCGCGAAGGGCGGCGATGCGGTCGCCCTCCATCTCAAGCGATTCGACGGGGTCCTCCACGATCCGGACCCCGTGCCCTTCCGCCTCCGCGCGGCGCTTGGGGTCGAGCTCCAGCTTGCGGCCGAGGGTGAGAAGGGTGACGCGGTGGGAGTAGGTGCGGGCGATGAAGATCGCCTCGCCCAGCCCGCGGTCGCCGGGGCCGAGCACCGCAATGTCGCGACCACGTGCCTCGAACCCGTCGCAGATCGGGCAGTACCGCACGAGGCCACGCCGGATCGCGTCGGGCAGGCCGGGCAGGTCCGGTTCGATGTCCACCGCGCCAGTCGCCAGGAGGACGCGCCGCGCGCGGATCTGCCGCGCCTCGCCCTCGGGCGTTTCCGCCACCGCGACGAACCGGTTCTCCTCGCGCTGGATGGCGGAAACGGTGGCGCGTTCCGGCTCGACCCCATAGCGGGCGAGGTGGCCGCGCAGCGTGTCCAGCATCTCGGGACCGGGCATGCCCTCCGCGAAGAAGGGAATGTTGTGGCTCTCGGGAATCCAGGCGGCACGGGGGTGCCCGGCATCCAGAAGCCGGAAGCGGCGCCGGAACCGGGCAAGGTAGAGGGCCGCGGTCATCCCGGCCGGCCCGCCACCGATGATAACGCAATCCAGTTCCCGGTCCGCCATCCACGCCTCCCCTGCAAGGGGGCAGCGCGCGGCAGGGCGGGGCGGTTTCACACCCCCGGCGTCAATCCCATCTCCTCCGCGAGGCGCTTGCGGAAGCGGGGCAGCACCTCGGGGTTGACGATGCGCGGCGGCAGCCGCCCGGCCGCGAGATCCGAGAAGGCGAGGGCAGCGATGCGGGTGATGTTGGCGCGGCTTTCATGCGTCACGCCCGCCGTGTGCTGGCTGGCGATGACGGCCGGGTGATGAAGCAAGGGGTGGTCCACCGGGGGCGGCTCCACCTCCCACACATCCAGCCCGGCCGAGGCGATGTGCCCGGATTCCAGCGCGGCCAGCAGCGCCGCCTCGTCATGGATCGAACCGCGCGCCGTGGTGACGAAAACCGCGCCGGGCTTCATCGCCGCGAATTGCGCGGCGCCGATCATGCCGCGCGTCTCGCGCGTCAGGGGGCAATGCAGGCTGACCACGTCGGACTCGGCCAGCAGGGTCGGCAGGTCCACCTTGCGGGCGCCGCGCTCGGCCAGCGCGGCTTCGTTCAGGGCGGGGTCCGTCGCCAGGATCTTGCAGCCGAAGGCGTCGCGCAGCATGCGGGATACCAACGTGCCGACATGGCCGCACCCGACCAGGCCGACCGTGCGGCCCGACAGCTCCCGTCCCATCAGCGCCGCGCGGTCGCGGGCCTGCCCGGCCTTCATCGCCGCATGGGCGTCGGGCATCCGCTTCAGGCAAGCGAGCATCATGCCCACCGCGTGCTCGGCCACGCCGCGCGCATTGCCGCCGGACTGGTTCACCAGGATTACGCCCGCCTCCGTGCAGGCCTCGGGGTCCAGCGGGTCGTAGCCGGCGCCGTAGGACGCCGCCATCAGCAGGCGCGGGAGCTTCGCCAGAAGCTCGCGATGGACGTGCAGGGGAAGCGGCAATTCGTCGCGCGCCGCCATGACGTAGTAGCCGTCGCAGGTGGCGAGCAGGGCGATCTGCTCCTCCAGCGGCATCTCCAGCGGGACGCGGACGATCTCGAGGCGCGGATCCTCCGCGCAGGTCTCGAGGAAGGCTGGGTGCGGCACGAAGCCGACATAGCCGATGCGGAACGGGTTCATGTCCCCAGGCTTGCGCGGCTTGGGCCCGAGGGCAATCCTGCCGCCGCAAGCAAGAAGGGGAGCACGCCCATGCCGGGTGTCCTGGTCGTCACCGCCCATCCGGGGGACTTCGTCTGGCGCGCCGGCGGGGCCATCGCGCTGCACGCCGCCCGCGGCGAGTCGGTGCACATCGTCTGCCTCTCCTTCGGCGAGCGGGGCGAAAGCCAGGGCGAATGGGCCAAGCCCGGCGCGACGCTGGAAAAGGTGAAGGCCGCCCGCAAGACCGAGGCGGAGCAGGCCGCCGGCATCCTGGGCGCGACGGTCGAGTTCCACGACGCGGGCGACTACCCGCTGGTCACCACGCCGGAAATGCTGGAGCGCGTGACCGACACTTTCCGCGCCATGAAGCCGGACGTGGTGCTGACCCATGCGGACGAGGATCCCTACAACCTCGACCACCCCACCGCGAACCGCCTTGCCCGCGCGGCGCGGATCGTGGCGCAGGCGGCGGGGCACAAGCCCGGGCCCGAGACCGCCTATCGCGCGCCGCAGCTCTACATGTTCGAGCCGCACCAGACCGAGATGTGCGGCTTCCGCCCGGATCTGATCCTCAACATCGACAGTGCCTGGGAAACGAAGCGTCGCGCCTTCGAATTCCTGCCCACCCAGACCCATCTTTGGGCCTATTACGAGCGGGTGGCGCTCAACCGCGGCCAGCAGGGCGCGCGCAATTCCGGCCGCAAGATGACCTACGGCGAGGCCTATCAGCGCGCCTTCCCGGAAGCCCTCGACGCGCTGCGATGAGCGGCCCTCTCGCCGGCATCCGCGTCCTCGACCTGACGACGGTGCTCCTCGGCCCCTACGCCACGCAGATCCTGGCGGAGTACGGGGCGGAGGTGATCAAGCTGGAGCCGCCCGAGGGCGACGTGGTGCGCCAGATCGGCCCCGAGCGTCACGCGGGGATGGGGGCGATGTTCCTCACCCTGAACCGCGGCAAGAAGGGCGTCATGCTCGACCTCAAGCGCCCCGAGGCGCGGGAGGAGGCGCGGCGCCTCGCGGCCTCGGTGGACGTGGTGGTGACCAATATCCGCCCCGCCGCGATGCGCCGCCTTGGCATGGACGCAGCAACGCTGCGCGCGTCCAACAAGGCGCTGGTCTATTGCGGCATCGTCGGCTTCGGGCAATCCGGCCCCTATGCGGCGCGCCCGGCCTATGACGACCTGATCCAGGGCATCGCCGGTATCCCCATGCTGGCCCGCCGCCAATCCGGCGAGGCGCGCTACGCCCCGCTTGCCCTGGCTGACCGCGTGACGGGGCTGCACGCCCTTTCCGCCATCCTCGCCGCGCTCGTGGAGCGCGGTCGCACGGGGAAGGGGCAGGAGATCGAGGTGCCGATGTTCGAGACGATGGCCTCCTTCGTCCTCGGCGACCATCTGGGCGGCTTGGTCTTCGACCCGCCGATGGATGGCGGCGGCTATGCGCGCCTCCTCAGCCCCGACCGCAAGCCCTATGCGACAAGGGACGGATTCATCTGCGCCATGGTCTACAGCGACGGGCAGTGGCGCCGCTTCTTCGCGGCCATCGGCGAGGAGGAGCGCTTCGCCCAGGACCCGCGCATGGCGAACCACGCCGCCCGCACCCGCAACATCGACGCCATCTACGCCGAGCTGGCCGCCATCTTCGCCACCCGCACCACCGCCGAGTGGCTGGCCCTGCTGGAAGCAGCCGACGTTCCTTGCGCTCCTGCCCATACGCTGGAATCGCTCCGCGCCGACCCTCACTTGGTCGCCGTCGGCTTCTTCACGGAGGAGGAACACCCGACCGAGGGACGCCTGACCCGCATGGCCCCGCCGGTGCGCTTCGGCAACCACGACCGCAACATTCCCCGCCCGGCGCCGCGCCTCGGCGAGGACAACGACGCGGAGCCGTGATGGACAGCCCGGCACGGCTGGGGCAGGAACCCGCCACCCGACAGGAGGAAAAATCCATGAGCCAGCGCGAGGAGTTCCACAACCTCGACGACGCGACGCAGGGTATCCAGCGCGAACTCGCGCCCGGCGTCACGACCCGCATCTTCCCGGGCGAGCAAGCGATGCTGTCCGTCGTTTCCATTGCCCCGAATGGCGAGGGCACGATGCACTCGCACCCGGAGGAGCAGTGGGGCGTGCTGCTGGAAGGCTCCGCGGTCCGTATCCAGGGCGGCGAGGAGATTCCGGTGAAGCAGGGCGATTTCTGGCGCACCCCGGGCGGCGTCCCGCACACGATGCGCGCGGGGCCTGAAGGCTGCCGCGTGCTCGACATCTTCGCCCCGCCGCGCGATGCCTACCGCAAGGCCGGCAAGGGCTTCGCCTCGGCTTCCTGAGGCGTCAGTCCGCCCGACGCAGCACCTGGTCGACGAAGGCCCCGGCGCTGCCCAGGTAGTTGGCCGGGTCGCACAATTCGGCGATCCGGTCGCGCTCGATGCGCGACGCCACCTCCGGTTCCTCCTCCAGCGCTCGCGCCAGGGGGATGCCGCGGGCGATGGCGGTGTCGCAGGCGCGGTTCACCACGTGATGCGCCTCGCCACGCCCCAGCACGGGGGCGAGGCCCATCATGACCTGCTCCCCGGCGATCAGCCCGCCGGTGGCGTCCAGGTTCCGTCGCATCCGCGCTGGGTCCACCACCAGCCCTTCGGCCAGGAAGCGCGCCTGGGCCAACGCCCCGTGGGCGAGATTGAAGCACTGGCCGATCGCCAGTGCCTCGGCCTGCCAGGGACCAGTGCCGCGCTCAAGGTCCTGCGCCATCGCCGCCAGCACCTGCGGCACCAGCGCATGCACGCCGCGCGACTGCGCCAGGATGTACTCGCAGGCAATGGGATTTCGCTTCTGCGGCATGGTGGAGGAGCCGCCGCGGCCGAAGACATGCGGCTCGTTCACCTCGCCCAGTTCCGTCTGCATCATCAGCATGACGTCCGTGGCGATCTTCGACAGCGCGCCGCACAGCAAGCCGAGGAAACACACCGCCTCGCCGATCCCGTCGCGCGCCACGTGCCAGGGAATGTCCGGCAGGGCGAGGCCCAGTTCCGTCGCCAGTTCGCGCTGTACGGCGAGGCCCTGGTTGCCCAGCGAGGCCAGCGTGCCGGCCGCGCCGCCAAATTGCAGCCGCTCGACGCGCGGGCGCATCTGGTCAAGCCGCTCCACCATGGTCAGCAGCGGTGCGAGCCAGACCGCGACCTTGTAGCCGAACGTGACGGGCAGGGCGTGCTGGAGGTGGGTGCGTCCTGCCATCAACGTGTCGCGATGCTCGCGCGCCATGCGAGCGAAGCCGGCATTGGTGGCGAGCAGCTCACCGCGGATCAGATCCAGACCCTGCCGCATCTGCAGCATCACGGCCGTGTCCATGATGTCCTGTGTGGTGGCGCCCCAATGGGTCCAGCGCCCGGCATCCTCGCCGGCCAGGGCGGTCAGCTGCTTCACCAGCCCGACCACCGGGTAGCCGGTGTTGCGGGTCGCCGCGCCCAGGGCCTGGAGGTCCAGACGGTCCACCTTGGCGGCGCGGGTGATGGCCTCGGCGGCGTCGGAAGGAACGATGCCGAGCCTTGCCTGGGCGCGGGCCAGCGCCGCCTCCACCTCCAGCATGCGCTGGAGGAAGGCGCGCTCGCCCATCGCGTCGCGCATGGCGTCGGTGCCGTAAAGGACGCCCATCACGGGCGAGTCGGCGGGGTTCACGGACATAGTGTCAGATATCCAGAAAGACGGTTTCGCCATCGCCGCGCAGGCGGATGTCCAGGACCCATTCGCCGGGGGCGCCCGGCTGAGCGATCAGCGTGCCGCGCCTCTCCTCGGGCACCACGGCCAGCAGGGGGTCGGTCCCGTTCAGCGCCTCGCCGGCAAAATAGGCCCGGGTGGTGAGATGGCGGAGCAGGCCACGCGCGAAGACCTGCAACTGGATGTGCGGCGCCTGGGTGGCATTGCCTCGCCCCGGCACCGGGCTGGGCTTCACGGTCCGGAAGCGGAACCGGCCCGCTTCGTCCGTGCGAGCGCGGCCGAAGCCGTGGAAGCTGCCGTCGTAGCGGCCGTCCGGGCCGGCCTGCCAAATCTCGATCTGCGCGTCCGTCACCGGGGCGCCGGCGCCGTCGGTGACGCGGCCAGCCAGGGTGATCGCCTCGGCCGCCATTCCTGTGTTCGGCCCATCCTCGCGCAGCAGGTCGTTCCAGCCCTCGTATTCCAGCAAGTGCCAGTAGGGACCAACGGTCTGGTGCGCGGTGCTCATGGGTGGCCCTCCTCGAAGGGAGTCGAGTCGCGGCCGCGCAGGACGATGTCGAAGCGATAGCCCAGCGCGTATTCCGGCACGGTGAGGTCCAGCTCGAAGCGGCTGACCAGCCGCTCCCGCGCCCCCGCGTCGGGAATGGTGTTGAAGACCGGGTCCAGCGCCAGCAGCGGGTCGCCGGGGAAGTACATCTGAGTGATCAGGCGCTGGGCAGAACCGGCACCGTGCACGCCGAAATGGATGTGGTTGGGACGCCAAGCATTGTGGTGATTGCCCCAAGGGTAGGCGCCAGGCTTGATCGTCTCGAAGCGGTATTCGCCTTTCTCGTCGGTGAAGAGGCGCCCCCGGCCAAGGAAGTTCGGGTCCAGCGGCGCGTCGTGCTGGTCGCCGGGGTGGTCGTAGCGGCCGGCGGCATTGGCCTGCCAGACCTCGATCATCGCATTCGCAACGGGGCGCCCGTCCCCGTCGGTCAGCCTGCCTGCGACGACGATGCGCTCGCCCTGGGCCTGCCGCCCCTCCAGCCGCGACAGGTCGAGGCGCGGCGGGTAGTGCGCCGGGTCGAAGCGGGGCGCCGAGGCTTCCGTCAGGGTGACGGGTGCGCGGATTGGCGCCAGGAGCGGCGCGCGGCCCTGGGTGGAGCGGTAGGCCGGAGCGTCCAGCGGCGGCTGATGCGCGGGGTCGTCGCGGCGGAAGGGCAGGGGATCGGCCATGGAAGCGGCTCCTCTCACGTCAGGACGCGCACCAGCCAGAGGCTGATGGCGGGAAACAGGACCAGCAACGCCAAGCGCAGCAGGTCGGACAGAAGATAGGGCAGGACGCCGCGATAGGTGCGGGCGATCGGCACATCCCGCGCGATGGAGGAGATGACGAAGACGTTCAGCCCGATGGGCGGTGCCGTCAGCCCGATCCCCACCACGACCAGCACCAGGATGCCGAACCAGATCGCCGTCTCCTCCGCGGTCAGGCCGAAATCGAGCACGGTGATGACGGGAAAGAACACCGGCAGGGTCAGCAGGATCATCGCCAGTTCGTCCATCACGGCGCCGAGCACGATATAGGTGACCAGCAGCAGAAGCAGCACGCCATAGGGCGGAAAGCCTTGGTCCGTGACCCACATCGCCAGGAGGTCCGGCGCCTGCGAGAGGGCGAGGAACGCGTTGAAGACCTCCGCGCCCAGCAGGATGGCGAAGATCATCGCCGTCGTCTCGGCCGTGGCGAGCAGCGCCTCGCGCAGCTCCGCGCCGCGCAGCGTGCCGCGCAGCAGCCCGACCGCCAGCACGGCGATGCAGCCGATGGCCGCGCTTTCGGTCGGCGTGAACACCCCGCCATAGATGCCGCCCACCACCACGATGGCGATGCCGAGCACAGGGAGGACGTTCCGGAAGGCCCGTGCCCGCTCCCCCGCGGAAAGTTGCGGCGTCGCTGGGCCGAGCCCGGGGCGCGCCCGCATCCAGATCGCGATCGTCCCCATGTAGAACAGCATCGCGATCAGCCCGGGGATGAGCGCCGCCATGAACAGCTTGGCGATGTTTTGCTCGGTCGAGATCGCATAGACCACCAGGATCACCGAGGGCGGCACCAGGATGCCCAGCGTCCCGCCCACCGCGATGGTGCCGGTCGCGAAGCCGGGGTCGTAGCCGTAGCGCTGCAATTCGGGCAGCGCCGCACGTCCGAACGTAGCCGTGGTGGCGACAGAGGAGCCACACACCGCACCAAAGGCCGCCGAGGCCCCGATCACCCCCATCGCCATGCCGCCCGGGCGCCGGCCCATCACGGCGTTCGCCGCACTGAACAGGTCGCGTGCCAGCCCGCCGCGTTCCGCCAGCGCGCCCATCAGGATGAAGAGCGGGATGACCGACAGGGTGTAGTTGGCGAAGAGGTGGTAGGGCGTGGTCTTGAGGTAGTTGAACAGCGCCGCCCAGTCGAGGATGTGGACATAGCCCAACGCCCCCACCAGCAGCATGGCCAGCGCGATCGGCGCCCGCAGCGCGATCAGGCCCAGCAGCGCCGCGAAGCCTGTCGCGGCGAGGACGAATTCCGGCGCCATCAGCCCCGCGCCAGCCGGAGCGCGACGAGGAGCGCCGCCAGCCCGGTCAACGCGAAGCAGAACGCGCCCACCGCCACCGCCCACCAATAGGGCAGCGCGAGCAGCCCGATGGTGCGCGTGCCGGAGGCCCAGGTGTCCATCGCCCCGCGCGCCATCCGCTCGGCGATCAGCAGGGTCACCGCCGCCCAGACCAGCGACCAGAACGCGTCCACCCAATCGGCCAGCCGCGCCGGCAGCCAGGTGGTGAAGCTGTCCACGATGATGTTGGCGCGGCGATAGGTGCCCCAGGCCAGGAAGCCAAGCACGGCGAGGCCGGAGCCGAGCGAGACCAGCTCGAAGTCACCACGCACCGGCTGGCTGGTCAGCCAGCGCAGCACGACGGAAACGCAGGTGAGCGTCGCCGCGGAAAGCAGCACGGCGCCGCCCGCCAGGGCCAGGAGCGACGCCGCGCGCCGCATTGCCTCAGGAGACGCCCTGGCCGTGCTGCGCAATCAGCGCCCGTGTCCGTTCCAGCAGCGCACCGCCGTCGATGTTGCGCTCGCCCATGGCGCGCACCCAGTTGTCCAGCACCGGCTGCGTCTGGCGCATCCAGCGGGTGCGCTCCTCCTCGGTCAACTCGACGATCTGGTTGCCGCGGCGACGCACCTGCTGCTCCACCACCGGGCCCTGCTCGTCCCAGACCTTCGCAGCCATTGCTGCCGCTGTCTGCCCGCTATTGGCGTCCACCACGCGCTTGAGGTCCGCCGGCAGCGCCTCATAGCGCGGCTTGTTCATCGCGAGCACGAAAGAGGCGGTGTAGAGGGTGGGCGAGCCGGGGAACTCGGTGTGGTGGCGCGCCATCTCCTGCAGGCGGATGGAGGGCACGACCTCCCACGGCACCACCGCTCCGTCGATGACACCGGAGGACATCGCCTCGGGCACCTGCGGCACCGGCATGCCGACCGGCGCTGCGCCGAGGGCGCGCAGCGCCTCGCCGGCTTGGCGCGTGGGGAAGCGCAGCTTCAGCCCGTTCATGTCCTCGAGCCGCTTCACCTCGCGGCGCGAATGGATGACGCCGGCATCATGCGCCCAGGCGCAAAGGATCTGCGTATCCGCGAACTCGTTGCGGAAAGCGGTGTCGTACAGCTCCTGCACCACGCGCGCATTCACGCTGGCGCGCCGGTGCGGCACGAAGGGAAGCTCGATCACCTCGATGGACGGGAAGCGGCCCGGCGTGTTGCCCGGCAGCGTCCAGACGATGTCCACCACGCCGTCCTTCGCTTGGTCATAGAGCTGCGGCGGCGCGCCGCCCAGCTGCATCGCCGGGAAGATCTGCACCCGCAGCCGCCCGCCCGACTCCGTGCCGATCTTCTGCGCCCAGGGCTGCAGGAAGTGGCGATGCACGTTGGAGACCGCCGGCAGGAAATGGTGCAGCCGCAGCGTCACCTCCTGTGCGGAGGCAGGGCGGACCAGCGCCGGCGCGGCCAGCGCGCCGAGAAGCAAGGTGCGGCGTTGGGTCATCGGACGGCGTGGCTCCCTGTGGTTTCGTTGGTTGTCCCACTTATGCGGCGGGACCCGGCTTCCTTTCAAGCAGGACCTCTGAAATCCTGCCGGCGATGGAGGAAGGCGTGAAGGAAGCAAAGCCGCCCTGGCTGCCCCTGGCGCCCTTCCTGTTCGTGCTGCTCTGGTCGGGCGGCTTCACCGCCGTGAAGGCGGCGCTCCCCTATGCCGAGGCACTGACGCTCCAGGCCGTGCGCTACGTGTGCGTGGTCGCGATCCTCCTGCCGCTCTGGCTGGTCCTGCGCCCGCCCGTGCCGGACCGCGCGACGCTTTGGCACCTCGTCCGCATGGGGCTGGTGGTGCAGTTCGGCTACTTCGCCGCGATGAATCTGGGCCAGCAATTCGGAATGGGCCCGGGCGCCATCGCCCTGATCATCGGCCTGCAGCCGGTCGTGGTCGCCCTGCTCGCGCCCGCCGTCGCGGGTGACCCGCCCGTGGGCGCGCGGGGCTGGGCAGGGCTCGGGCTCGGGTTGCTGGGCGCCGCCATGGTGATCCTGTCCGGCTCCGGCCTTCGCGCCGGGGGGTGGCTTGGCCTGTTCTTCTCCGTGCTCGCGCTGGCTCTGATGGCCGCGGGCGCGCTCATGGAGCGGCGGGGCGGCCGTCCCTGCCACCTCGTCACCGCGAACCTCGTCATGTGCGGCGTCGCTCTGCTTGCGACGGTGCCGCTTGCCTGGGGCATCGAGGCGATGCAGGTGCGCTGGACCTGGGAGTTCGTCGCGGCGCTCGCCTATCTCGTGCTGGTGAACTCGCTGATCTCGCTTTCGCTGCTCTTCCTGATGCTGCGCCATGGCGAGGCGGCGCGTGCCTCCAGCGTGTTCTTCCTGGTGCCCCCGGTTGCGGCCGCTATCGCCTGGGTGGTGCTGGGCGCGGCCATGACGCCGCTCGCCATCGGCGGCACGGCGGTCGCGGCGGTGGGGGTCGCCCTCGTGGTGGCGCGGCGCTAGCCTTTGGGCAAGGAACCTCCAGGGAACAGCGCCATGCCTCATGCCGGCCTTCAGTTCGGCATCTTTCTCGCCCCGTTTCACCGGCTGGGCGACAACCCGACCCTCGCCCTCGCGCGCGACCTGGAGCTGATCGAGCGCCTGGACGCGCTTGGCTTCGACGAGGCCTGGATCGGAGAGCACCATTCCGCCGGCTGGGAGATCATCGCCAGCCCGGAGGTCATGATCGCCGCGGCGCTGGAACGCACGCGCCACATCCGCCTCGGCTCCGGCGTCACGAGCCTGCCCTATCACCACCCCTTCCTGGTCGCCCAGCGCTTCGTCCAGCTGGACCACATGTCACGCGGGCGGATCATGCTGGGCTGCGGGCCGGGCGCCCTCGTTTCCGACGCGACGATGATGGGCATCGAGGCCAAGGACCAGCGCCGCCGCATGGAGGAGGCTCTGACGGCCATCATGGCGCTGCTGCGCTGCGACGGCCCGGTCAACATGAAGACCGACTGGTTCGAACTGCGCGACGCGCGGTTACACCTTGCGCCCTACAGCCATCCACGTTTCCCGATCAGCGTCGCCTCCTCCACCACCCCCTCCGGCGCGCTGGCCGCGGCACGGCACGGGCTGGGCCTCATCTCGCTCGGCGCCGGCCTGCCGGGCGGGCCGCAGAAGCTGGCCGAGCAGTGGCGCATGGCGGAGGAGGAGGCGGCGAAGCACGGCCACGCGATGAACCGCGCCGAGTGGCGCCTCGTCGTGAATCTCCATGTGGCGGAGGACGACGCCGCTGCCATGGAGCAGGTGCGCGTCGGCGAGCGGCTGGAGACGGTGGACTATTTCGGCGAGACGCTGGGCCGCCCACCCACCCGGACGGAGGACCCGCTGGGCGACGGGCTGCGCGCCGGCACCACCCTAGTCGGCAGCCCGGATACGGTGGCGGCCGGCATCGAGCGCCTCATCGGCTTCACCGAGGGCGGCGCGGGCGGCATCCTGTTCCGCTCGCACGAGTGGGCCGACCGCCGGCAGACGCTGAACAGCTACGAGCTCTTCGCGCGCTGGGTCATGCCGCGCTTCCAGGGCTCGCTCGCCCAGCCGCAGGGCAGCCGCGACTGGTGCGTGAGCAACCGCGAGGGCATCTTTGCTCCCAACATCGCCGCGCTGCGCCAGGCCTTCACCGATGCGGGGAAGGAAGTGCCCGACGTCGCGCGGCTCAAGCTGATGAAGAAGGAGTAGCGGGGCGGCTCAGGCCGCCTTTCCCTTCCGCAGCGCCCGCCACACGCTTTCGGGCGTCAGCGGCATGTCCACGTGGCTGACGCCCAGCGCGTCGCACACCGCGCCGACGATGGCGGGCGGGGCACCGCAGGCCCCGCCCTCGCCGGCGCCCTTCACCCCGAGGTCGTTGGACGGGCAGGGCACCACGTTCAGCCCGACGACCAGATCGGGCACGTCCTCCGCGCGCGGCAGGGCGTAGTCCTGGAAGGAGGCGGACAGGAACTGCCCGCTTTCCCCCTCATAGGCCGTGCGCTCCAGCACCGCCTGGCCGATGCCGGCGACGATGCCGCCATGGCACTGGCCATGCACCAGCATCGGGTTCAGCGGCACGCCCACGTCGTCCACGGCTGCGTAGCGCACCACTGCAACCTCGCCCGTGTCGGGGTCCACCTCGACCTCCGCGAGGTGGCAGCCATTGGGGAAGTTGCACTCCGTGTCGCGCTTGTAGGTCAGCGCCTCATCCAGCGCGTCGCCCTGCGCCAGTTCACCCCACGTGACCCGGCGATCCGTGCCGGCGATCCGGAAGCCATCGGGGCCGTGCTCCAGATCGGCTTCTGCGGCCTCCAGCTTCTCGGAGGCGAGGCGGCGCGCCTTTTCCAGCACGCGTTCCGAGGCGCGCGCCACCGCAACGCCGCCCATCTGCGAGGAGCGGGAGCCGCCCGTGCCGCCGCCGGTCGGCACCACGTCGGAATCGCCCTGCACCAGCCGCACCTTGTCGAAGGGAAGGCCGAGCCGCGCGTGCAGCACCTGGGCGAAGGCAGTCTCATGCCCCTGGCCGTGGCTGAAGGTGCCGACATGCACCATCGCCTCGCCCGACTCGGTGATGCGCACCCGCGCCCATTCGGAGGGCTGCCCGCCTGAGGCCTCGATGAAGTAGCCGATGCCGCGCCCGCGCAGCTTGCCGCGCGCCCGGCTTTCCGCCTGCCGCGCTGCGAACCCGTCCCATCCCATCAGGTCAAGCGCCTGGCGCTGCGTGTCCAGGAAGGCGCCGCTGTCGATCTCGTTGCCCGCGCAGTTGCGGTAGGGGATCTGCTCCGGCCGCACGTAGTTGCGGGCGCGAATCTCCTCGCGTGTCAGGCCGAAGGCGATGGCGCCCTGGTCCAGCAGCCGCTCGATCACGTAGGCCACCTCTGGCCGGCCCGCGCCGCGATAGGCGTCGGTCGGAACGGTGTTGGTGAAGACGCAGCGCACCTGCGCGTTCACCGCCTGCATGTCGTAGACCGTGCCCTGGATGCGCCCACCGGCCACGGTCGGAACGCGCGGGCCGAAATCCAGCAGGTAGGCGCCCATCGCCGCGACGGTCCGCACCTTCATGCCCAGGATGCGCCCGTTGCCGTCGAAGGCCATCTCGGCTTCCGTCACGTGGTCGCGGCCATGCGGGTCGCACATGAAGGTCTCGGTTCGGCCTGCGAGCCACTTCACGGGCCGCCCCAGCCGCCTCGCCGCCCAGAGCACCATGGCGGATTCGGGGAACAGCTTGCCGCGCAGGCCGAACCCGCCGCCGACATCGGGCGAGACCACGCGCATCTGGTCGAGCGGGATCCGGAAGATGTGCTTCGCTAGCCCTTCCCGGACCCGCACCACGCCCTGGGTCGGGCTGGTGAGGGTGAAGCGCGTTCCGTCCCATTCGCCGAGCGCCACGCGCGGCTCCATCGGGTTGCCGACGACGCGATTGTTTACGAGGCGCACCGAAACCGTGCGGTCGGCGCGAGCGAAGGCGTCATCCGCCTCCTTCTCGCGACCCGAGGACCAGTGGACGCAAAGGTTGGAGCCGCGCTCCGGCCAGATCACGGGCGCGCCAGGGGCAAGCGCGGCCGCCGTGTCGGCAACGGCGGGCAGCATCGTGTAATCCACCAGGATCATCTCGCAGGCGTCGAGGGCCTGGGCGCGCGTCTCCGCCACCACCAGCGCCACCGGGTCGCCCACGAAGCGCACCGCCTCCGTCTGCAGGATCGGGCGGGGCGGGCACCAGACCGGCGAGCCGTCCACGCCCGGCACCTCGACCAGCACGGGGAAGAGGCCCAGCCCGTCTGCGGCGGCGTCGCGACCGGTCAGCACCGCAAGGACGCCGGGCGCCTCCTTCGCGGCGGAAACGTCGATGGACAGGATGCGGGCATGGGCATGAGGCGACCGCAGGACGGCGGCATGCACCATCCCGTCGCGCACGAGGTCATCGGTGAACTGGCCGCGCCCGGTGAGCAGGCGGACATCTTCCTTGCGTCGCACGGGCTGGCCGATGCCGAACTGGTCCATGGTCACGTTTCCCTCGTTTGGCGGTGAAGCTATCGGCACGGGCGGGGAAGGGAAGGGGGGCGGTTTGCGCGATGCAAAATCGGTCCTAGCTTGCCCGAAGAAGGAAACGTCATGCGCTTCGACCTGCCCGACCTGCCAGACACGCGCACACTTCGTGCCGAATTGCGCGAATTCCTGGCCGAAGCGGGGCGGGACTGGACGCCGGAGACCCGCGCCCGCTCCTGGATGGGGTTCGACCGCGGATTCTCGCGCGCAGTCGGCGAGCGCGGCTGGATCGGCATGACCTGGCCGAAGGCCTATGGCGGGCACGAGCGCAGCGCCATGGAACGCGTGGTGGTGCTGGAGGAGATGCTGGCCGCCGGCGCCCCGGTTGGCGCGCACTGGATCGGCGACCGGCAATCGGGGCCCCTCATCCTGCGCCTCGGCACGGAGGAGCAGCGCAAGCGCATCCTGCCCGGCATCGCGCGCGGGGAACTCGCCTTCTGCATCGGCCTGTCCGAGCCGGATTCGGGGAGCGACCTCGCCAGCCTTCGCAGCAAGGCGGAGCGGGTTCCGGGCGGCTGGAAGCTGAACGGCCGCAAGATCTGGACCACCTTCGCGCACAAGAGCGACTACATGATCGCCCTGATGCGGACCTCGCCCGCGCCGGAGGGCGGGGCGCGCCATGCCGGGCTTTCGCAGTTCCTGGTGGATCTGCGCCTGTCCGGCATCTCGATCCGTCCGATTCGCGACCTTGCGGGTGAGGACAGCTTCAATGAGGTGACCTTCGACGACGTGCTGCTGAAGGAGGATGACCTGCTGGGTCAGGAAGGCCAGGGCTGGGCGCAGGCGACGAGCGAATTGGCCTTCGAGCGTTCCGGCCCCGACCGCTACCTGTCCAGCTACCCGGCCCTGGTCGCCGGGCTTTCCGCGCTGGGAGCGGGCAGCGAGGCCGAGGCAGGGCGCATCGTCGCTCGCCTTGCCACGCTGCGGGCCATGTCGCTCTCGGTCACGGGCATGCTGGAGCGCGGCGAGGACCCGGCCGTGGAAGCCGCGCTGGTGAAGGATGCCGGCAACGGCTTCGAGCAGGCGCTTCCCGAGCGGCTGCGTGGCCTGCTGGAACCGGAGGAGCGGCCCGAAAACCTGTCCCGGATGCTGGAGACGCTGGCCATGCTCGCGCCCACATTCTCCCTGCGCGGCGGCACGCGGGAGATCCTGCGCGGCATCATCGCGCGCGACCTTGGGCTGCGTTGAGGGGGCCGTGCCGATGAGTGAAATGCGTGCCCTGCTCGTGGAGCAGCTGGATCGATTGCTGACGGAGCAGGGCGGCGTCGCCATCCTGCGCGAGGTGGAAGGCGGCACCTGGCCGGGAGCGCTCTGGGCCGAGGTCGAGGGACAGGGCCTCGCCCTCGCCCTGGTGCCGGAGGAAGCAGGCGGTGCCGGGCTGGGCTGGGGCGATGCGGCCGCGCTGTGGCACGTGCTAGGCCGCCATGCCGCCCCGGTCCCGCTGGGTGAGGCCATGCTGGCGGGTGCCTTCCTGGGCGCCGCCGGGGTCGAGCTGCCTGCGGGCTTCACGGCCCTGGCCCCAGCGGGGGAGGCTGCGCCCTTCGGCCGCCATGCCTCCGCCCTGGCCTTGGTGGACGGCACCCGCGTTTCGCTGCGCGCGCCCGGCGGGGCCACCGAGGGGCAGAACACTGGCCGCGAGCCGCGCGACGACGTCACCCCCGGCTCGGTCACCGCTGAGGGCGACCTGCCCAACGGCTTTGGGCCCCGCCCGGCCCGTCTCGGCCTTGCCCTGCTGCGGGCGGCGCAGATCGGCGGGGCGCTGGAGAAGGTCCTCGCCCTGACGGTGGACTGGGCGAATACCCGCAAGCAGTTCGGCCGGCCCATCGGCAAGTTCCAGGCCATCCAGCAATCCCTCGCGGCCATGGCGGCCGAGGTCGCCTCCGTTCAGGTCGCCGTCGCAGCCGCCGCCCGCGCTGCGGAGGCGCGTGGCCTGGACGGCGCGGCCTTCGAGATCGCCTGCGCCAAGGTCGTGGCCGGCGAGGCCGCGACGTTCGGCGCCGCCACGGCGCATCAGGTCTTCGCCGCCATCGGCATCACCGAGGAGCACGAGCTGCACCATCTCACCCGCCGCCTTTGGTCGTGGCGGGAGGAGGGGGGCACCGAGCGCGGCTGGGCGCAGGAGATCGGCCGCGCTGCCATGGCGCGCGGCGGCGATGCCCTCTGGCCCGACCTCACCGCCCGCGACATTTCCGGAGTTCCCGCATGAGCTTTCTCCGCATCGAGCAGGAAGGCCCACTGGTCGTCCTGACCCTGAATGCCCCCGAGCGGCGCAATGCCATCTCCTCCTTCGCCGATTGCGAGGAGGTCGAGGCGGCCTGTCGCCGCATCGCGCGCGACGCCACCGTGCGCTGCGTGATCGTCACCGGGGCCGACCCGGCCTTCTGCGCGGGTGGCGACCTCAAGGCCATGCGCGACCGGACCGGCATCATGGCGGCGGAGGGCCCCGCCGACATGCGGGAGAACTACCGCAACGGCATCCAGCGCATCCCCCTCGCCCTGTGGGAGCTGGACGTGCCGACGGTCGCCGCGATCAACGGCCCGGCCATCGGCGCCGGACTGGACCTTGCCTGCATGTGCGACATCCGCATCGCTTCGGAGAAGGCCGTCTTTGCCGAAAGCTTCGTGCGGGTCGGCATCGTGCCCGGCGATGGCGGCGCTTGGCTGCTGCCTCGCGCCGTGGGCCTGTCCCGCGCGGCCGAGATGTCCTTCACGGGCGACCCGCTGAACGCCCAGGAGGGGCTGGAGGCGCGCCTCGTCAGCCGAGTCGTGCCCCATGGCGAGCTGATGGAGGCGGCGCGCGCCCTGGCTTCCCGCATCACGCGCAACCCTCCCACCGTGCTCCGGATGACGAAGCGTCTGCTTCGCGAAGGCCAGCACATGTCGCTGGCCTCCCTGCTGGAGATGAGCGCGGCCTACCAGGCGATTGCCCAGGAGACGGAGGACCACCGGGAGGCGGTGGATGCCATGCTTTCCAAGCGGGAACCGCGCTTCACCGGCCGGTGACCGCAACCCCGGCATCCACGCGGCGTTTCGGTCCATCATGGCCCCTTTGGACGCATCAACGGAAAGCGACGTGGACGCTGCGATCCGTGACCTGATGGCGCGGACGCCGACCGCGCCGCGCGACCCGACCCGCACGCGCATCATGCAGATGGCGAGCGGGCAGGAGGCGCTGCTGGCGGCGCTTCAGTTCGCCCAGAGTTCGGGCATCCGCCGCCGGCGCTGAAGTTCAGCCGCGGCCCTCGAAAGGCATCGCGGTCGCCTTGATGGTCATGAACAGGACATTGGCGTCGAGCGTCAGGCTATCCATGAACAGGATGGCATTCCCGACATTCTGAACATCCATCGTCGGCTCGACCTCGGTTGTTCCGTTCGCCTGCTTCACGCCGCGCTGCATGCGCTGGGTCATGGGGGTGGCGGCGTTGCCGATATCCACCTGGCCCGCGGCGATGTCGTATTTCCGTCCGTCCAGCGCCAGCGACTTGGTCAGCCCGGTCACCGCATGCTTGGTGGCGGTGTAGGGCGCGCTGTCGGGGCGCGGCGCATGGGCGCTGATGCTGCCATTGTTGATGATGCGGCCGCCACGCGGCGACTGCTCTTTCATCATCCGGAAAGCGTGTTGGGCGCAGAGGAAGGAGCCGGTGAGGTTCACCGCCACGATCTCCTCCCACTTCTCGACCGGCAGCTCTTCGAAGGGAACGCCCGGCGCATTCAGCCCGGCATTGTTGAACAGCAGGTCCACCCGGCCCCACTTGTCCTTCACCGCCGCGAACAGCTTCGCCACGTCCGCCGCCTTCGCCACGTCGGTCGCGATGGGCAGGGCCTCGCCACCGCCCATTTGCGCGGTTTCGTCCAGCGGTTCTTGCCGGCGCCCGGCCAGGGCCACGCGGTAGCCCGCCTTCAGCAGCGTGATCGCCACCGAACGGCCGATGCCGGTGCCTGCACCCGTCACCACCGCAACCTTGCCCGTCATGCGCTTCTCCCTTGAAGATGGCGGCACCATGGACTTCACCTGCGCCCCCGCCAAGCCCCGCACCAATCCGCCGCGAACCCGCGCGCCGGAGGGAAGCTGCGACAGCCACTTCCACATCTTCGGCCCCTATGACCGCTTTCCCCTGGACCCGGGACGCCCCTACACGCCGCCCCCGGCACTGGTTCCGCACTACCTCGACATGGCAGGGACGCTGGGCCTTTCCCGCCGCGTCGTCGTGCAGGCCAGCGTCTACGGCACGGACAACCGGGTGACGATGGACGCCGTGCAGGCGCTGGGCCCGGCCGATACCCGCGCCGTCGTCGTGGTGGACGAGGCAGCGGATCTCCCTGCGCTTGCCGCTGGCGGCGCGGTCGGGGTCCGCTTCAACGCGGTCAGCGGCAATGGCGCGCCCCTCGAGCAGCTGGAGGCCCTGGCCCACCGCGTCGCGCCGCTGGGCTGGCATATCCAGATCTACACCACCTCCATCGAGGAAGTCGCACCGCGCCTGTCGGGGCTGCCCGTGCCGGTGGTGCTCGATCACATGGGCGGCGTGAACGCGGCCCAGGGTCCCGACTCGCCGGCTATGCGTGCGCTCCTGCGCTTGCTCGAGGGCGACGGCGCCTGGGTGAAGCTGTCGGGCTACCGTGCCAGCAAGCCGCCCTATGGCGACCTCGCCCCCATCGCGCGCGCCTTGGCGAAGGTCGCACCCACGCGCTGCGTCTGGGGCACGGACTGGCCGCACACCCAGTTCCGCACGGAGGCGGAGATGCTGGATGACGGCGCGCTGCTCGACTGGCTCTACGACTGGGTGCCCGAGCCGCGCGCCATCCTGGTGGACAACCCGGCCCGGCTCTACGGCTTCTGAAGCGACAGCAGGATCGTCTCGCCGAAGCGGGGAATGCGGAAATCCTGCGCTCCCACGGCGGCGCGCAGCCGTTCCACGGGTTCGTCTATCGGCTCGCGAGTCAGCTGGAAGGTGCCGAAATGCATGGCGATGGCGGTGCGGGCGCGCAGGTCGCGCTGCGCCACCACTGCCTGCTCCGGCGTGATGTGGACCGCCTGCATGAACCACTGTGGATCATAAGCTCCGATTGGGATCATGGCGGCATCGAAGGGACCGAATGCCAGCCCGATGGCGGCGAGGTGATCACCCCAGGCCGTGTCGCCGCAATGGAGGAAGCGCCCGCCCCCGGCTGCCTCGATGGCAAAGCCACCCCAGAGGGTGCGCGAGCGGTCACGCCAGGTGCGGGCTGCGAAATGACGCATGGGCAGGAAGATCGCCTCGTGCCCGCCGGGGAGCGCGGCGCGACTGCCCCAATCCAGTTCCGTGACATCCGGGATGCCTTGTCGCGCCAGGAAGGCGGCGTTGCCGAGCCCAGAGAAGAAGCGCGGCGCGAAGCGGGCATGAAGCTCGCGCAGGCTCGGAAGGTCCATGTGGTCGTAATGGGCGTGGCTCACCAGCACCGCGTCCACGCGATCGAGCGCGGCGAGGCTGAGCGCAGGCGGGCGCACCCGGCGCGGCCCGGCCCAGGTGACGGGCGAACAGCGCTCGCTGAAGATCGGGTCGAAGAGCAGGACCCGCCCGTCTTCCAGCCGCACCAGGAAGGTGGAGTGGCCGATAAAGGTGAAGCCGGCGTGGCCCGTTGGGACGTCGCGCAGCGCCGGCGCCTCGGGGGCGTCCTCCAGCGCGGCGGGCCAGCGGGTTCCGCCGCCTTCGCGCCACAGGCGCCACAAGGCGCGCAGCCCCTGGCCGGCGCGGGAACCGTCAGGATTCAGGAAGCGCCCGTCCGCCCCGCGCTGGGCCGGACCGATCACCACATGCTGGCCTTGGCGCGTTCCGGCCATTCGCGGTCATAAGCCTCGCCGCCCACCTCGCCGGCGGTCATGCCCGCCAGGATCTGGCCAGGTGTGGGGAGAGTGGGCGCCTCGTGCGGCTCCCACAGCCCGGCGCGGAGGACGGCGCGGGCGCATTGGAAATACACTGTTTCCACCTGGATCACGGCGACAGTGCGGGGCGCCTTCCCCTCCATGAGGAAGCTGTCCAGCAGGGCGCGGTCAGCGGTGAGCCGCGCTGTGCCGTTCACCCGCAGGGCGTTGCCGCTGCCGGGCACCAGGAACATCAGCGCCACGCGCGGGTCGCGCAGGATGTTGCGCAGACTGTCGATCCGGTCATTGCCGCGCCGGTCGGGCAGGGCCAGGGTCCGGTCGTCCAGCACGCGCACCAGCTGCCCGGGGCGGTCGCCGCGGGGCGAGCAGTCGAGCCCCTCGGGCCCCGCCGTGGCGAGGGCGAGAAAGGGCGCGGCCTCGATGATGCGCCGGTACTCCGGCGTCAGCCGGGGTGCCTCCTTGCGGAGGCTGGCGGGACCGGGCGTTCCGTAATGCGCGTGGAGCTCGTCCAGCGTCTCGATGAACTTCATCCCTTCACCCCCAGCCGCCCGGCCATGTCCTGGACGAACTGCCAAGCCACCCGGCCCGACCGTCCGCCGCGGGTGACGCTCCACTCGACCGCCGCCGCGCGCAATTCGGAGGTTTCGACCGGAAGGTCCATGGCGCGGGCATAGCCCTCGATCATCGCGAAGAAGGTCGGCTGGTCGCAATTGTGGAAGCCGACCCAGAGCCCGAACCGATCGGAGAGCGAGACCTTCTCCTCCACCGCCTCGGAAGGGTTGATGGCGGAGGAGCGCTCGTTCTCGATCATGTCGCGCGGCATGAGGTGTCGGCGATTGGAGGTGGCGTAGAACAGCACGTTGGGCGGCCGCCCCTCGATCCCGCCATCGAGCACGCTCTTCAGCGCCTTGTAGTCCGCGTCCTCCTTCTCGAAGGACAGGTCGTCGCAGAAGACCAGGGCGCGCCGCTCCTGCCCGCGCAGGATGCTCAGCAACTCCGGCAGGGTGCGGATGTCCTCGCGATGGATCTCGATCAGGGCGAGGGAGCCGGGATGCAGGCGGTTGGCCTCGGCATGGGCGGCCTTGACGAGGGAGGACTTGCCCATGCCGCGGGCGCCCCAAAGCATCGCGTTGTTGGCGGGCAGGCCACGGGCGAATCGGAGCGTATTCTCCAGGATGATCTCGCGCTGCCGCTCGACGCCCTGGAGCAGTTCGATCTCCACGCGCGACACGCGCGGCACCGGGCTCAGCGCGGCGGGCGGGTGCCAGACGAAGGCATCGGCCCCCTCCAGGCGGGGCGGCGAGGCCGGGGGCGGGGCGAGGCGTTCCAGGGCCTCGGCGATGCGGGTCAGCAGGGCGGCGTCCATGCGGGGGTTGAAGCGCCCGGACGCGGTTGACGCAAGGGCCGGGCCGGGTCACATCGGCCAGGATTCCCCAAAGGACACGAGGAAACATGCTCATCTCCCCCGCTTACGCCCAGGATGCCGCCGCGGCCGGCGCGGGCGCCGTCGTCATGCAGCTCCTGCCGCTGCTGCTGATCTTTGTCGTCTTCTACTTCCTGCTGATCCGTCCGCAGCAGAAGAAGATGAAGGAGCATCGTTCCATGCTCGCCGCGCTGAAGCGTGGCGACAAGGTCGTGACTGCCGGCGGCATCGTCGGCGAGGTGAGGAAGGTGAGCGAGACGAGCGACGTCGTGGAAGTCGAGATCGCCCCCAACATCCGCGTCGAGGTGGTGCGCGGCACCATCGCGAGCGTGATCCGCCCCGAGGCGGCGAACGACGTCAAGGTCTGAGAGCCGGTTCGGACAAGCGAAGGGGGGCCGCGCGGCCCCCCTTTTTTGTGCGCGGCGGTCGGCGATCAGAGCCGAACGCGCAGCCAGTTGCCGATCTCGCCGACGATGCCACGCCGGAAGGCCAGCACGCAGAGCACGAAGATGACGCCCTGGATCACCGTCACCCAGGCGCCGAACTCCGCGAGGTAGTTCTGCATGGTGATGATCACGGCGGCACCCACCACCGGCCCGAAGATCGTGCCCAACCCGCCGACCAGGGACATCAGCACCACCTCGCCCGACATGGTCCAAAACACGTCGGTCAGGGTGGCGATGCCGAAGACGATGGATTTGATCCCCCCCGCGACGCCCGAGAGCATCGCGGAAAGCACGAAGGCAACGAGCTTGTAGTCGTCGGTCCGGTAGCCGAGCGAGGTGGCGCGCGGCTCGTTCTCGCGGATAGACTTCAGCACCATGCCGAAGGGCGAATGGATGGTGCGATGGATGAACAGGAAACCGAGGAGGAACACCGCCGCCGTCACCCAGTACATGGTGATGTCGGCGCTCAAGGGGATCACGCCGAAAAGGTTGCCGCGCGGAATGGCCTGGATGCCGTCCTCGCCCCCGGTGAAGGCAGCCTGCACGCAGAAGAAATAAACCATCTGCGCGAAGGCCAGGGTGATCATGGCAAAGTAGATGCCCTGCCGCCGGATGGCGATCCAGCCGATCACGAGGCCGAGCAGGGCGCCCACCGCACCACCGATCAGCACCGCGATCTCGGGCGTGAAGCCCCAGACCTTGGCCGCGTGGCCGGCGAGGTAGCCGCCCATGCCGAAATACGCCGCATGGCCGAAGGAAAGCAGGCCGACATAGCCGATCAGCAGGTTGAAGGCGCAGGCGAAGAGCGCGAAGCACAGCACCTTCATCAGGAAGACGGGGTAGAGAAAGAAGGGGCTGACCGCGATGACGGCCACCATCACCAGGAAGGCGATGAGCTGCGTCCGAGTGAAGCCGAGGAACACCGTCTCCTCGGCCTTGAAGTCGCTGCCGGAGAATCCGCCGGGTGCCGCCATGGATCAGGCCCTCCCGAACAGGCCGGCGGGCCGCAGCAGCAGGACGATGGCCATGACCACGAAGATCACGGTGGCGGAAGCTTCCGGATAGAACACTTTGGTCAGGCCCTCGACGATGCCAAGTCCGAAGCCCGTGAGGACCGAGCCCAGGATCGAGCCCATGCCGCCGATCACGACCACGGCGAAGACGATGATGATGAGGTTGGAACCCATCTGTGGGTTCACGCTGTAGATCGGCGCCGCCAGCACGCCTGCGAAGGCGGCCAGGGCGACACCCGCGCCGTAGGTCAAGGTCATCATGCGGGGCACGTTGATGCCGAAGGCCTGCACCAATGCCGGATTCTCCGTCGCTGCGCGCAGGTAGGAGCCGATCCTCGTCCTCTCGATCACCAGCCAGGTGGCGATGCAGGCCACCAGGGCCACGATCACCACCCAGCCGCGATAGACCGGCATGAACATGAAGCCGAGATCCCAGGCGCCCGACAGCTCCGGTGGGATGCGGTAGGGCAGGCCGGACGAGCCGAACTCGTTCCGCACCAGTCCCTCGATGATCAGTCCGACGCCGAAGGTCAGCAGAAGCCCATAAAGGTGGTCGAGCTTGTAGAGCTTCGAGATCATTGTTCGTTCGAGCAGCACGCCAAACAACCCGACCACGATGGGCGCCAGAAGCAAGGCCCACCAATAGCCGAGGCCGAGGAAGTTCAGCATCGCCCAGGCAACGAAGGCGCCCAGCATGAACTGGGCGCCATGCGTGAAATTGATGACGTTCAGCATCCCGAAGATGACGGCGAGGCCGAGCGAGAGGAGCGCGTAGAAGGCCCCGTTGATGAGACCGAGCAGCAACTGCCCGAAGAGCAGCGGTGCCGGGATGCCGAAGATCTCGTCCATACGCGTGTCTTACCCCCTGACGAGCGGGCAATTCCCCTCGGCCATGGGGCGGAAAGCCTCCTCGGCCGGGTTGGTCGCCGCGATGTTGTAGTAATCCCACGTCCCGCGCGATTCGCGGGGCGTCTTCACCTGGAACAGATAGGTCGGGTGGATCTTGCGGCCATCGGGCCGGATGCGGCCCGTGCCGAAGGCGTCGTCATCCGTTTCCATGGACTTCATCCGCTCCACGACGGCCCGCGCATCGGCCTTCGCGGCGGCGGCACCCATCGCCCCGGCGGCTTTCAGGTAGTGCACCGTCGCGCCGTAGCATCCGGCCTGGACCTGGGCCGGCATGGCGCGGTTCGGCATGCGCGGCTGCACGCGCTGGCTGAAGGCGCGCGTGCGGTCATTCAGGTCCCAATAGAACGGCTCGGTCAGCAGCAGGCCCTGCGCCGTGTCGAGGCCGAGGGAGTGCACCTCCATGAAGGACATCAGCAGCCCGGCGATCCGCATGTTGCGGGTCAGCCCGAACTCGCGCGCCTGCTTGATGCAGTTCGCCGTGTCCGTCCCCGCATTGGCGAGGCCGAGCACCTTGGCCCGGCTGGCCTGGGCCTGGACCAGGTAGGAGGAGAAATCCGTCGTCTGCGGAAACGGATAGCGCGCGGCGCCGAGCACCCGCCCGCCGCCCTGCTCCACGAAGGAGGAGGTGTCGCGCTGGAGCGCGTGGCCGAACGCATAGTCGGCCGTGATGAAGAACCAGCTATCGCCGCCCGCACGGGTCAGCGCCGCCCCGGTGCCCTTGGCGAGCATGTAGGTGTCATAGGTCCAGTGTACCGTGTTGGGCGAGCAGGCAGGACCGGTCAGGTCGCTTGTCGCGGCGCCGGAATTGAGGAAAAGCTTGTTCTTCTCCCGGGCGATCTGACTAATCGCGAGCGCGACAGAGGAGGTAGGCACGTCCACGATGACGTCCACGCCCTGATCGTACCATTGGCGCGCGATGTTGGAGCCGACATCGGGCCGGTTCTGGTGGTCGGCCTGGATCACCTCCGCCTGGATGCCGAGGCGCGACGCGAACTCCATCACCGCCTGCTGCGTGCAGATGGCGGAACCGGGCCCCGTCGGATCGCGATACGGGCCCGACATGTCGGTCAGGACGCCCAACCGCAGCATGTTGGCCTGCTGGGCGCGCAGCGTTGCGAAGGGCAGTGTCGTGGCGGCAGCGCCGGCGAGGAGGCCGCGGCGGTGAATGGTCATGCTGGCGTTTCCTTCTTCGTGTTGCCCCCGACGCGGCGGGACCGGCATGGATTCTTCGTGCCCATGTCCGGCCCCGCCCTCTCCTTGTCTCTCTTAGCTTCGGACGAGCGAGCAGCCGCCTTCGCTCAGCGGGCGGAAGGCTTCCTCCGCCGGGGTGGTCTGCAGCAGCTTGTAGTAGTCCCACGCCCCGCGGCTTTCTCCCGGCGACTTCACCTCGAAAAGGTAGGAGGGCTGGATGCGCCGCCCGTCGGGACGGATCGAACCTTGGCCCATCGCGTCGTCGTCGGTCGGCATGGCCTTCATGCGGTTCACCGTTTCGATGCCGCTGGCCTTGGCCTGCTGCGCGCCCATGTCGGCCACCGCCTTCAGGTAGTGGATCACGGCGCTGTAGCAGCCCGCCTGGCCCATGCCCGGCCGAAGCTGGTTGGGCATGCTGGGCAGGACACGCTGCGTGAAGGCGCGGGTCCGATCGTTCAGGTCCCAGTAGAAGGTTTCCGTGCAGACCAGCCCCTGCGCCGTTTCCAGCCCAAGCGAATGCACGTCGGAGATGAACATCAGAAGCGCCGCCAGCTTCACGCCGCGCCGCGTCAGTCCGAACTCGGCCGCCTGCTTGATGGAATTGATGGTGTCGCCGCCCGCGTTCGCGAGGCCGATCACCTTGGCCCGCGACGCCTGCGCTTGCACCAGGAAGCCGGAGAAATCGGTGCCGGGGAAGGGCGTCCGCACGCCACCCAACACGCGGCCGCCCGCGGCGCGCACGAAGTTCGAGGTGTCACGCTCCAGCGCATGACCGAAGGCGTAGTCCGCCGTGAGGAAGAACCACGTGTCGCCGCCAGCGCGCACCATGGCGCCGCCGGTGGACTTGGCGAGCATGTAGGTGTCGTAGGTCCAGTGGATCGTGTTCGGGCTGCACTGCGCGCCCGTCAGGTCGCTGGTCGCGGCGCTGCTGTTGAGGAAGATCTTGTTGCGTTCGCGCACCACCGTGTTGATGGCAAGCGCGACGGAAGAGGTGGGCACGTCGAGGATGACGTCCACGCCATCCCGGTCCATCCACTGCCGCGCGATGTTGGAGCCGACATCCGGCCGGTTCTGGTGGTCGCCCACCAAGACCTCGACATTGATGCCGCGCTGCGTGACGCCCGAGTCGGCAATGGCCTGCCGGACGCAGGACACCGAGCCGGGTCCGTTCACGTCGCGATACAGGCCCGACTGGTCGTTCAGCACGCCGATGCGGATGGTGTTCTGCGCCTGGGCACGGGCCTGCCAGACCGGTAGGGCGCCGAAGGCGGCGGTGGCAGCAGCACCCGCCAGCAAGCCGCGGCGATTGATCTCAGACATGTTCTCAACACTCCCTGTTCTGGTCCCCGCCGGCAGGGGCCGGCGGGATGGCTGGGGCGGCCGGTCTGCGCCGACTCGCCCCTTGATGGTCGGGTCAGGTTCGGACGAGGCTGCACCCGCCCTGGGCGAGCGGCCGGAAGGCTTCGTCGGCCGGCACGGTGGACAGCAGCTTGTAGTAGTCCCACGCCCCGCGGCTTTCCCCCGGGGTCTTCACCTCGAAGAGATAAGCCGGGTGGATCTTGCGCCCATCCGGACGAATGGAGCCCTGGCCGAAGGCGTCGTCGTCGGTCGGCATGGCCTTCATGCGGTTCACCGTTTCGATGCCGCTGGCCTTGGCCTGCTGCGCGCCCATGTCGGCAGCGGCCTTCAGGTAGTGCAGCACCGCGGAATAGCAGCCCGCCTGGACCATGGTCGGCCGCAGCCCGCCCGGCATGTTGCCTAGGCGCTGCGTCAGGGCGCGGGTGCGGTCGTTCAGATCCCAGTAGAAAGTCTCGGTCAGGACGAGGCCCTGCGCCGTCTGCAGCCCAAGCGAGTGGACATCCGTCACGAAGACCAGCAGCCCCGCCAGCTTCACGCCGCGCCGGGTCAGGCCGAACTCGGCGGCCTGCTTGATGGAGTTGATGGTGTCGCCGCCCGCATTGGCGAGGCCAATCACCTTGGCACGGCTGGCCTGCGCCTGAACCAGATAGGAGGAGAAGTCGGTCGTACCGGGGAAGGGAGTGCGGACCTGGCCGAGCACGCGCCCGCCCGCCGAGCGCACGAATTCCGCAGTGTCACGCTCCAGCGCATGGCCGAAGGCGTAGTCGGCGGTCAGGAAGAACCACGTGTCGCCGCCCGCGCGCACCATGGCGCCGCCCGTGCCGCGCGCCAGCATCCAGGTGTCGTAGGTCCAATGGACCGTGTTGGGGCTGCACTGTGCGCCCGTCAGGTCGCTGGTGGCCGCGCCGGAGTTCAGGAAGACCTTGTTGCGCTCGCGCACCACGGTGTTCACGGCCAGCGCCACGGAGGATGTCGGCACGTCTACGATCACGTCCACGCCGTCGCGGTCGATCCACTGGCGGGCGACGGTGGAGCCGACATCGGGCCTGTTCTGGTGGTCGGCCTGCACCACCTCCACGTTGATGCCGCGCTGGGTGACGCCGCTGTCCTGGATGGCTTGGCGCACCGCCTGGGTGGAGCCGGGACCGGACAGGTCGCGATACAGGCCCGACTGGTCGTTGAGGACGCCGATGCGGATGGTGTTCTGCGCCTGCGCCCGCGCGCCGGACAGGGGCAAGCCGGCGGCGATGGGCGTGGCCGCGGCGGCGGCGAGGAGGTTGCGGCGGTTCAACGTCATAAGATCAGTCCTTTCGAGTGCCTTACACGGCCAGGTATTCGTGCAGGCGGTCCAAGGAGGTGGCGAGTTCGGCGTTGGTCACGGTCGCCTTCACCTCGCCATGCTCCATCACGTAGTGGCGGTCGGCCACGGTCTGCGCGAAGCGGAAATTCTGCTCCACCAGCAGGACGGTGAAGCCGCGACTCTTCAGCTCGCGGATGGTGCGGCCGATCTGCTGAACGATGACCGGCGCCAGCCCTTCCGACGGCTCGTCCAGCAGAAGCAGCTTGGCGCCCGTGCGCAGGATGCGGCCGATCGCCAGCATCTGCTGCTCGCCGCCCGAGAGCTTGGTGCCCGGGGAGAGCGCGCGTTCCTTGAGGTTGGGGAAGAGGGTGTAGATCTCGTCCACCGACAGCCCGCCCGGTCGCACCGCCGGAGGGAGCAGCAGGTTTTCGGTCACGTCCAGCGAGGCGAAGATGCCCCGCTCCTCCGGGCAATAGGCGATTCCCGAGCGGGCGATCAGGTCGGGCCGCAGCCCGATCATCTCCTTGCCCTCGAACAGGATGGAGCCGGCGCGGCGGCCGGTCAGCCCCATGATGGCGCGCAGCGTGGAGGTCTTGCCGGCGCCGTTGCGCCCCAGCAGCGTAATCACCTCGCCCTCGTGGATGTCGAGCGATACGCCGTGCAGCACGTGGCTCTCGCCGTACCACGCCTCCAGGCCACGGATCTTCAGCATCGGCTCAGCCATGGGCGGCTTCTCCCGTCGCGGTGGGGGCGCCGACGCTGGCCGGGTCGGTGCCGAGATAGGCAGCCTGCACATCGGGGTTGCGGCTCACCGTCGCGTAATTGCCCTGGGCCAGCACCTCGCCGCGCGCGAGCACGGTGATCTCGTCACAGAGCCCCTCCACAACCTTCAGGTTGTGCTCGACCAGCAGCACGGTGCGTCCAGCCGAGACGCGCTTCACAAGCGCCACGATGCGATCCACGTCCTCATGCGTCATGCCGGCCGTGGGCTCGTCCAGCAGCATCATGACGGGGTCGAGGGCGAGGGTGGTCGCGATCTCCAGCGCCCTCTTGCGGCCATAGGGGAGCTGCCCGGCCTGCACGCGCTCATATTCCGTCAGCGCCACGTCGGCGAGGAGTTCGCGCGCCCGCGTGTCGTATTCCCGCAGCACCGAATCGCTGCGCCAGAAATCGAAGGAGCCGCCGCGCTGGCGCTGCAAGGCCAGCTTGACGTTCTCCAGCACGGTGAGGTGCGGAAAGACGGCGGAGATCTGGAAGGAGCGCACGAGGCCAAGCCGCGCAACCTCGGCCGGTTTCAGGGAGGTAATGTCGCGCCCGTCATAGGTGATGGTGCCGCGCGTCGGGATCAGGAACTTGGTGAGCAGGTTGAAGCAGGTGGTCTTGCCGGCGCCGTTCGGCCCGATCAGGCCATGGATCGACCCGCGGCGAATCGCAAGATTCACGTCCTTCACCGCGACGAAGCCACGGAACTCCTTTGTTAGTCCTTCCGCCTTGAGGATCGTGTCGCTCACCCGGCCCAGCCTCCCATTCCATCCGGCATTCCAGCCGCGCTTGCTGACTTGTATGGCAATGCCATGAGCCATGTGCAAGCGGCATCGCAGTTCCCACCGAAGCGGGAAGCTAGCGGTGCCTGAGCGCTGCGTGGACGCGCTCCGGCGTGGCCGGCAGGTCGAGGCTCGCCACGGCGGTAGCGTCGCGCAGGGCATTCACAACCGCCGTTGCGAGCAGCAGCGGCGGTTCCCCCACCGCCTTGGACCGGAACAGCGCCCCGTCCCGCGCTTCCGATCCTTCCAGCAGACGTGCCCGCAGCACGGGCGGCACGTCGCGGGAGCCCGGGATCTTGTAGGTCGAGGGGCCTAGGGTGCGTTGCCGTCCCTCGTGATCCCACCACAACTCCTCGCTCGTCAGCCAGCCCAGCCCCTGCACGAAGGCGCCCTCGATTTGACCAAGGTCGATGGCGGGGTTGAGGCTCCTCCCGCAATCCTGGACAAGGTGCGCGGACAGGCAGCGATGCTCGCCGGTCAAGGTGTCGAGCAGCACCTCCGCCACCGCGGCGCCATAGGCGAAGTAGAAAAATGGTTCCCCCCGCATGCGTTCGGCATCCCAGTGGATGTCGGGCGTGCGGTAGAAGCCGGTCGCGGAAAGGCTGACCCGTTCCCGCCAGCACAGCTTCGCCAGCTCGCCAAAGCGCATCCCGGCATTGCCGCCGGGCGGGAGGATGTGGCCTTCCTCGAAACGCAGCCCCTCGGGCGGGCAGCCGAAGTGCCGCGCCGCGACCTCCGCCATCCGGTCCCGCACCGCTACCGCCGCGGCATGTGCGGCCCACCCGTTCAGGTCGCTGCCCGTGCTGGCCGCAGTGGCGCTGGTGTTGGGAATCTCGGCGGTGGAGGTAGGGGCGAGACCGACCGTCTCGACGGGCACGCCGAACACCTCGGCCACCACCTGCGCCACCTTGATGAACAGCCCTTGGCCCATCTCCGTCCCGCCATGGGCGAGGCGGATGGAGCCATCCGTGTAGACATGCACCAATGCGCCCGCCTGGTTCAGGTGCGGGATGCCGAAGGCGATGCCGAAAGCGCAGCAGAAGGCGCCCACCCCTCTTCGGAGCGTCGGATGCGTGGCGTTGAATGAAGCCGCATCCGCTCGCCGCCGGTCCCATTCGGCATCGGCCTTGGCCTCGGCCAGGACGCGCCGGGTCAGCGCGGGCTCCAGCGCCTGGCCGTAGGGCGTCCGGTCGGCGAGGTTGCGCAGACGCAGGGCCTCCACGTCATGGCCAAGCTGCGCTGCGGCTTGATGAAGCACGTCCTCCATCAGCAGCGCGCCTTGCGGTCCGCCGAAGCCACGAAAGGCGGTGTTGCTCACGTGGTTCGTCTTCACGGCGCAGGCGGAGATTCGCAGCGCCGGCGCCCCATAGCAGTTCAGCGCATGGGTGAGGGCGCGGAACACCACGCCGCCGGACATGTCCAGCGAGTGCCCGCCATCGGCCGCCAAGATGGCATCCAGCGCAAGCAGGCGCCCCATCTCGTCGAAACCGGCCTGCCAGCGATACAGGAAGGGGTGGCGCTTGCCGGTCGCCGCCATGTCGGAGCGGCGGGGCAGGCGCAGCTTGACCGGGCGACCCGTCACCCGCGCCGCGAGCGCCGCTGCCGCTGCCACGGAGGAGGCGTTGCTTTCCTTGCCGCCGAAGCCGCCGCCGAGCCGTCGGCACTGCACCGTCACCCGGTGGAACGGCACGCCCAGAACGCGTGAGACGACGTGCTGCACCTCGGTCGGATGCTGGGTGGAGGAGTGGACCAGCATCTCGTCCTCCTCGCCGGGGATGGCGAGGGCGATCTGGCCCTCCAGGTAGAAATGCTCCTGGCCGCCCGCGCGGAACTCGCCAGCCAGGCGATGTGGCGCGGCCGCGAGTGCGGCTTCGACATCTCCCTCGGCGATGATCTGCGGCAGGACAAGGAAAGTGCCCGCCTCCAGCGCCGCCTCGATGCTCAGGATGGGCGGCAGCGCCTCGATGTGGGCACGGGTTGCGGCGGCAGCGCGCAGGGCGGCGTCGCGCGTCGGCGCGACCAGCAGGGCGAGGGGCTGTCCGTGGTGCTCAATCAGGTTCTCCACCAGCAGCACCTCGCCCTGGCCAATGGGGGCGATGTCGTTCTCGCCCGGGATATCCGCGGGGAGGATGGCCCGCACCCCTTCGGGCAGGTCGAGACCCAGAAGTCGGCCATGCGCCACCGGCGAAAGGGCCAGCGCCGCGTGCCAGGTCCCCGCCGGCTCCGGAAGGTCGTCGAGGAAGCGCGCCCCGCCGCTCGCGTGAAGCAGGGCGCTATCGTGACGCAGGGCGTGGCCGACGATGGCGGTGTTCATGCGTGGATCGTCGCGGGCAGGTCCGGCCGCGCATGGCGCAGGGCGAGGCGACGCAGGAGGCCGCGCGCCGCCTCCATGCGATAGGCGGCCGTGCCGCGATGGTCGTCCATCGGGGCGAAGCGCAAGGCCTCGCCTGCCTCGCGTGCGGCTGCGTCATCCAGGGCGCGGCCGACCAGCACGACTTCGGCCTCGTGCGCCCGCATCGCCCTTGCCGCCATGCCCCCGAGGGCGAGGCGCGCGCGCGACGTGGTGCCGCCCGCGAATTCAATGCAGGCCACCAGCGAGACGGCGCTGATGTCCTGGTCATGACGGCGCGACAATTTCTCCGCGGCCAGGAGCGCGCCGGGGGGCGGTGCAGGAAGCTCCACCGCGACGATGAGCTCGTCCGCGGCCAGGGCGTTGCGCCGGTAGCCGAGCAGGAACTCCTCCACCGGAACCCGCCGCGTGCCTCGCGGCGAGGTGCATTCCACCACGGCGTCCAGCGCCAGCAGCACGGGCAGCGCATCGCCGATGGGCGAGGCCGTTCCCAGGTTGCCGCCGACCGTCCCGAGCGAACGGATCTGCCGGGACCCCAGCCGCTCCAGATAGGGCACGAGGGGCGTGAAGCGCGCATCCTCGCGGCAGGCTTCGAGCCATTCGGCGTACGGGGCGGCGGCGCCGATGCGCTGGCCTGCCGCACCCGTCTTCACGCCCTGCATCTCGCGCACGTGGAGGAGGCAGACTGTCTCCTCCGGGTGCTCGCGATCCTCGGAGAAGCGCAGGCCGAGGTCGGTCCCCCCTGCAAGCAGCATCGCACCGGGCCGGGCGGCGCGCAGCACCACCGCCTCCTCCAGGGTGGCCGGAAGATGGAAGCTGCCGAAGCGCGACGGGGCAGCGGCGTATCCGGGCGCGGAGCCGCCATCATCGCGCATCGCCGCCATGGCTTCGAGGATGGGGCGGTAGCCGGTGCAGCGGCAGAGATTCCCGGCCAGTGCGGCGTGCGGGTCGCCGCCCGTGCGGGTCCAGGCCCAGGCTGCCATGACGATGCCCGGCGTGCAGAAGCCGCATTGCGTGGCGCCGCCCTCTGCCATGGCGCGCACGGCCGGATGGTCGCGTCCAAGCCCTTCGATGGTGCGGATCGCGCGGCCATGCACCTGGCCCAGCACGCACAGGCAGGCATTGATTGGGCGACGCGAGGCGCCTGCCTCGATCACGACGGTGCAGGCGCCGCAATCGCCCTCGGCGCAGCCTTCCTTGGCACCGGTCAGGCCCTCGGTGCGCAGCCAGTCCAGCAACGTGGTGGTGGGCGGCGCCTCGGTCGTCCGGCGCGCGCCGTTCAGCGTGATCTCGATGGAAGCCATGCCGCATGATGGGGGCGGCGTGGCCCCGCTGTCACCGCAAACCATCCTCGCCGACAATGCCCTCGACCGTAAGGCCGCCGATACGGGGCAGGGGGCGTCCGCCCGTCGTCAGGGCGAGGCAGAGCAGGATCTCGTCGCGCCGGGGCGCGTCGGGCAGCCGCGCCTCGATCGCATCGAAATGCGAGCGGACGAAGGCAGCGTCCTTGTGCCCGAGCGGCACGTCGATCGCGGCCCCCATCCCGCCGCGCTTCTTGGCGGAGGGGATCAGCGCCGGTCCCTTGCCCAGCGCCGTGCGGACCGGGGCGCCCATCTTCGGGTGCAGCAGCGCGGCTGCGTGCTCCAGCTCGCCATCCTCGCCCACGATTGCCGCCTTGCCGAAGGAATGGACCTCCTCCCCGGAGATGGCGAGCGCCGCGATGGCCCGCGCCGCGAGTTCCGCCCCGAGCGTCGCTCCCAGCTCCACCAGGACTGTCAGGTCTTCCTCGAAGCGGGCGGCGAAGGGGTTCCGCAGAACGGCCATGGCAACAGCACGGCGGATGGACGGGGAAACGGGCCGCCCGGCCTCCACGACCGTTTCCTCGACGAGGACAGCCCATTTGCGGATCGCGGTCACGCCAGCACCTCCGGGATGCGGGCGGCGGGCGGAGTGTTGCGGGAACGGCCGCAGCGCACCTCGCCATCCACCATGACCATGCCGATCCCGGGCAGTTCGCCATGGATGAAGGCCTCCGCCGCATCCTCCCCGGCACCGCCAATCGGCGCGTCGAGGAAGACCAAGTCCGCGGGGCGCCCGACGGCGATGGTCCCGGCCTCGATCCCGCGCCAGCGCGCCGTGTTGCCCCCCGCCGCCGCGATGGCGATGCCGGGATCCAGCTCGCCCAGCGAGCAAAGCAGGGAGATGGTCCGCAGCACGCCGAGCGGCTGCACGCCCGATCCGGCCGGGCTGTCCGTGCCGAGCACAAGCCGATCCAGCCGTCCCATTTCCCGCAGGACGTTCATCGCGTGAATGGCGTTGCGCGGGTTGCCGTTGTGGACCACCTCGATGGCGCGCTTCGTGCCTTCGATCACCTCGGTGAGTTCTGCCGTCGGAAGGGAGGTCGGGCCGCCGTTGATATGCGCCACGATGTCGGCATCGGCCGCGATTACCACCGGCGCCCGCATCAGGTTGGAGCCGGCGATGGAGGGGCCGCCACAATGGATCATGGCGTTCAGCCCGGCGGCGCGGGCGGCCTGCATGTGCTCCACCACCTCCGCCTCGTCCTTGACCGTCCCCAGCCCGAACTCGCCGACCCAGCGCACCCCGGCCCGCGCCATCTCGGCATAGTCCTCGGCGGTGATGCCGCGCTCCGGCACAGGGGCGCCGGCCAGGACGCGTGCGCCCATGGGGCGGAAGGCGGAAAAGGCGCGCTGCGCGGCAATGGCGAGGGCCTTCACCCCGACCGGGTCCCTGGGCCGTCCGGGCAGATGGACCTCCCCCGCGGAGACCAGCGTCGTCGTTCCGCCATGGACCATGCCCTCGATCCAGCCGAGCTGGTTCTGGCGTGGAGTCCAGTCGCCGAAGGCCGGATGGACGTGGTTGTCGATCAGCCCGGGCATGACGGCGCAGCCATGCGCATCGATCACCTGCTCGGCCTCGAAATCCGCCGCCCGGCCGATCCCGGCGATGCGTCCCCCTTCCACGAAGATGGCATCGGCATCCCGCACGGGGTCCCGCACCTCGCCGGAAAACACGAGGCCGAGGCCCCGGATGAGGATTCGCGTCATCTGTCCCCTTTCGCCGCGCCCTGTGAGGTTGGAAGGCAGGGCCCGGCCTTGTCAAAGCCCGGTGGATTTTTCGTGCGTGCGCCCCCACACTCGCCCGGCGCTTGGCATGGAGGCGGCGGAGTTGGACCGGTACTGGCGCCCGCGCGACCTGCGGGCGGCGTTGGACATCCGGGCGGGCGAGGGAGCGCGCCCCCTGGCTGGCGGAACGGACATCTATCCGGCGCGCGCCCACCACGCCGCCTGGGAGGGATCGGTGGCGGAGTCGCTGCTCGACCTTTCGGCCATTGCCGAGCTTCGCACGCTGGAGCGGGATGGTCGCCATTGGCGCCTCGGCGCAGGCGTCACCTGGGCCGCGCTGCGCGACGCCGCACTTCCGCCGGGCTTCCGGGCCCTGCAGCAGGCGGCGCGGCAGGTGGGCGGCCGGCAGGTGCAGGCGCGGGGAACGATCGGCGGCAATCTCTGCAACGCTTCCCCCGCCGCCGACGGCGTGCCGCCCCTTCTGCTGTTGGCGGCCGAGGCGGTGCTGCTTTCGCCGGTGGGCGAGCGACGCCTCCCGCTGGACCGCTTCATCCTCGGCAACCGGCGCACGGTCCTGCGGGACGACGAGATCCTGGCCGCGCTATTGATCCCCGCCGAACGGGCCGAAGTGCCGAGCGCCTTCGTGAAGCTGGGCGCGCGGCGCCACCTCGTTATCTCCATCGCCATGGCGGCGGCGGATGCGGAGGGCCGCGCGACGATCGGCGCTTGCTCCGAAGTCGCGCATCACTGGAACGGGGAGGTCTCGCCGATCAGCGACATCCGCGGCTCGGCGGAGTATCGGCGCGAGGCTGCGGCCGAGGTGGTCTCCCGTGCCCTGACCCTGGCGAGCGCCGCATGAATCGCGTCGCCGCGCCGCCGGTCACCTTGCTGGTGAACGGAGAAACGCATGCCCTTTCCTTGCCGCCCGCGACGCGCCTTTCCGAGGCGCTGCGCGAGGGGCTGGGTCTCACCGGCACCAAGGTCGGGTGCGACGCCGGGGATTGCGGCGCCTGCACCGTGCTGCTGGAGGGCGCCCAGGCCTGCGCCTGCCTCGTCCCATTAGGTCAATGCGAGGGCGCGCGGATCGAGACGGTGGAGGGCATTGCCGCCACGCCGGAGGGCCAGGCGCTCGCCGAGCGCTTCCACGCGGCCGGCGCGGCGCAATGCGGCATCTGCACGCCGGGGATGCTGGTTGCCGCGACAGAGTTGCTGCGGGAGAACCCGACGCCGAGCGAGGCGGAGGTGGAGGAGGCGCTGGGCGGCGTGCTGTGCCGCTGCACCGGCTATCGCCGCATCGTCGAAGCGGTGCTCGGCACCGGACCCGCAGCCGAGGAGGGCGGCGTCGGCGCGCGCCTGCCGCGCACGGATGGCGCGCCAAAGCTGGACGGGACGGCCTTGTATGGCGCGGATGGCGCGCCCGCCGATGCGCTGTGGCTACGCACCATCCGTTCGCCGCATCCCCACGCCCGGGTCATCCTGGGCGACCTGGAAGGCTTCGCCCGTGCGCATCCCGGGCTTCGCCTCCTGACCGCGCGCGACGTGCCGGGGCGCAACGGTTACGGCATCTATCCGCACATCAAGGACCAGCCCGTCCTGGCCGGTGAGCGCGTCCTGTACCGCGGCGATGCCGTGGCGGCGCTGGTCGGGCCGCGTGACCCCGTGCTCTCCGTCCCGCCCTCCGCGCTGCCCATCGCCTTCGAAGTGCTGCCTGCGCTGGGCGATCCGGACGTTGCGCTCGGAGCGAACGCAATGCACACGGATTTTCCGGACAACGTTCTGGCCGAGGGCCGCGTGACGCGCGGCGATCCGGTGGCCGCCCTCGCCGAAGCCGCGCACGTCGTGGAAGGCACTTGGCGCACCTCCTTTGTCGAGCACGCCTACCTCGAGCCGGAAGCCGGCTGGGCGCGACGCGTGGGCGACCGGGTGGAGATCTGGTGCTCCACCCAGGCGCCAGCGATGGACCGCGAGGAGGTGGCGGGCGTGCTCGGCCTCTCGCTCGAAGCGGTGCGGATCATCCCTTCCGCCTGCGGCGGCGGCTTCGGTGGCAAGCTGGATGCGGGGATGCAGCCGCTGCTGGCCCTTGCCGCCTGGGTCACGGGGCGGCCGGTGCGCGCGGCCTGGACGCGGCCGGAAAGCATGGCCGCTTCCACCAAGCGCCACCCCGCGCGCATCACCGCGCGCGCCGGGTGCGACGCGGAGGGCCGGCTCCTCGCGCTGGAATTCGAGGGGATCTACGACACGGGTGCCTATGCCTCCTGGGGACCGACCGTGGCGGGGCGCGTGCCGGTCCACGCCACCGGACCTTATCGTGTGCCCCATGTGAGCGCGCGCGCGCGGGCGGTCTTTACCCACCAGCCGCCTTCCGGCGCCTTTCGCGGTTTCGGCGTGCCGCAGGCCGCCATCGCGCAGGAGGCGCTGTGGGACCGCCTAGCCGATGCATGCGGGCTCGACCGGCTCGAGTTCCGCATCCGCAACGCCCTGGTGGTGGGCGACGAGACGGCGACCGGGCAGGTGCTGGCACATTCGGCCGGACAGCGCCCATGCCTGGAGGCGCTGCGACCGCGCTGGAATGAGTTGCGCGCCGAGGCCGCGGCCCGGAACGCGAAGGGCGGCACGCTGCGCCACGGAGTCGGCATCGCCGGCATGTGGTACGGCATCGGGAATACCGGCATGTCCAACCCGTCCGAGATGCGGCTGATCCTTGAAGCGGACGGCACGCTCACCTTCCTGAACGGCGCCGTGGACATTGGCCAGGGCAGCAGCACGGTGCTTTGCCAGATTGCCGCCGAGGCGTTGGGCGTACCTGTCTCCGCGCTGCGTCACGTCAATGGCGACACTGACCTGACACCGGACGCAGGCAAGACCAGTGCCTCCCGCCAGACTTTCGTCAGCGGACGCGCGGCGATGGAAGCGGCGCTCGACCTGCGGGCGCGGGTTCTCGCCGGGCGCAACGCGGCGATTGGATGGGACGGGAAGCGCCTGACCGTGGGCGGCGAGGCTTTTGTTCCGGCGGCCGCGTTGGAAGGCGTGGGCCGCTTCGACCCGCCCACCACCCCGCTGGACGGGGAAGGGCAGGGCGTGCCCTACGCCACCTATGGTTTCGCGGCGCAGATCTGCGCCCTGGCGGTGGACACGCGCCTCGGCACCGTCGCGCTGCAGCGCTTCGTGGCGGCGCATGACGTGGGCCGCGCCGTCAACCCCACGCTGGTGGAGGGGCAGACTCATGGTGGCATCGCCCAGGGGATCGGCCTTGCCTTGATGGAGGAATACATCCCCGGCCGCACCGAGAACCTGCATGACTACCTCATCCCCTCCTTCGGCGACGTGCCGCCGATCGAGTGCCTGCTTGTCGAGGAAAGCGAGCCTCTCGGCCCCTTCGGCGCCAAGGGCGTGGGCGAGCCGGCGCTGGTGGCGACGGCGCCCGCCATCTTCTCCGCCATCCGCGACGCGACGGGCGTGGAGGTGACGCGCATCCCGGCCTTGCCGCACCGCCTGCGCGCGGCGCTGAAGGAAGCCGGATGGTAGATCGCACTAGCCTCTTCGGCGCCGCCGAGGCCGATGGCATCGTCCGTTGCGATGCCTGCCCGGTGCTGTGCCGCATCCGCCCGGGCCGCGCGGGCGCCTGCTCGCGCTACGCCAACGAGGAGGGGCGGCTCGTCCGCACCGACCCGCTGGTCCTGCTGACGAGCGCCGTGGAGGAGGGCCGGCCCGTCGTTCCCTTCCTGGACGCGGCGCAAGAGTGGTCGGGCGAGGTGACGCCGGCCGAGCCGGTCTTCGTCACCGCCATCGGCGCAGGCACCACCTACCCGGACTACAAGCCGGCCCCGTTCATCGTCGGCAGCCGGCATCACGGCGTGGACACGGTGACGGTCGTGACCGAGGGAATCTTCAGCTATTGCGGCTTGAAGGTGAAGATCGACACCGACCGGCATCTCGGCCCCGAATGCGCGCCGGTGATGCATGAGGGCGAGCAGATCGGCCACGTCACCACGGCGGAATACGGCTCGCAGATGCTTTCGCTCGGCGGGGTGCGGCATCTCACCGGCGGCTCCAAGCGCGAGGGCAGCGTCACCTGCGCGGCCATGCTGGCGCTGTGCCGGAAGGAGGCGATCGAGGTCACCATCCCCGATGGGGCGCGGCTTTCGATTCAGGCTGGCGCCGCCCCGGTCGTGAACGGCGTGCGCGAGACACGGATGCGCGTGGGCTGCGGCTCGGCTGCCATCGGCATCTTCGCGCAGCAATTCTTCGGCCACGTGGACGAGGTGGTCGTGCTGGACGACCACATCACCGGCGTCCTGTCCGAGCATCAGGCGGGGAAGTGCCTTTCTATGCGGCCGACAGGGCTGCGCGTGCGTGGCCGCCGCTCCACCCCGGGGCGCTACTTCCAGGTGGCGCATCCGGGCACGGGCTGGGGCGGTACAGATATCACCGATCCGCTCACGGTCCTCGAATCCATCGACCCGAAGCTGGCTTGGCCAGGGATGCGGGTGCTGATGACCAGCACGACCGGCGAGGACGCGCTCTACCTGGAACTGGATGACGCGCTGCGCCCGATCCCCGCGCCGATGCCCGAGGCCGTGCGCCGCACCGTCGCCCGCATCGGCGAGAACTGCGAGCCGGCGATGACCTCCATCCTCTTCATGGCCGGGGCGGGGGGCTCGCTGCGCGCGGGGGTGACGGAGAACCCGATCCTGCTCACGCGCCGCGTCCAGGCGGGAGAGGTGCGCGTCACCATGGGCGGCGCGCCCTGCTACCTGTATCCTGGCGGCGGGATCACCCTCATGGCGGATATCCTCCGCATCCCCGACAAGGCGTTCGGCTACGTGCCGACCCCTGCGCTGGTGGCGCCGATCGAGTTCACCCTGCGTGCCGACCTCTACGCCGCGCTGGGGGGGCATGTGGAGCATGCGATCGCGCTATCCGCGCTGATCGAGCGTCACGGCGCAGAGAGTCTCGCGGCGCCCTGGATGTCCGCCAATCCCTGGCCGGATGCGCCGGGGTGACGGATTGGCCACCGCCCCAGCGCTGCCTCCTCCCCGACGGGCGGCTGCACCTCTCGGATGGACCGATCGACCTCGTGATCGGGCTGGAAGGGACGCGCCCGGCGATACAGTCGGCGCGCGAGGCGGCGTTCCGCGCCCTTTGCGGCGTGCTGCCTGCCCTGGCGGCGGAACTCCCGCTGTTGCGGTCGCCCTTGCTCGGCCGGCCGCCCGAGGCCAAGCACCCGGTCGCGTGCCGGATGGTCGAGGCTTGCTGGCCCCTTCGCGCGTCGTTCATTACGCCCATGGCAGCGGTGGCCGGCGCGGTGGCGGAGCACGTGCTGGCGGCCATTGCCGCCGTGCCGGGCGTGTCCGCCGCCCATGTGAACAACGGCGGCGACATCGCGGTTCATCTGACCCCGGGGGCGTCCTTGCGGGTGGGGCTCGCGGAACGGCCGGATCGCCCGGGTCTCGGGCCCGTTGCGCATCTGCGCGCCGAGGACGGGGTCGGTGGCGTCGCCACTTCCGGCTGGCGCGGGCGATCCTTTTCCCTGGGCATCGCGGATGCGGTGACCGTGCTGGCGCCCCGCGCGGCGGAGGCCGATGCGGCGGCGACGCTGATCGCCAATGCCGTGAACGCCGAGCACCCCGCCATCCTCCGGCGTCCGGCGGAGGAGTTGGACCCGGATACCGACCTGGCAGGGCAGGGCGTCACGGTCGCGGTCGGTGACCTTCCAGCCCCGCTGCTGGAGGCGGCCCTGGACGCCGGCCTTCGTCAGGCGGAATTGCTTCTCGCTCGGGGGCAGATCCGTGGCGCCTTTCTGAGCCTGGGGGGACGAATGCGCGTGACCGGCACCGCCGAGATTGCCACCCTGGGTGCCCCGGCCGCGTTTCTGCCGGAAGGAGCCGGCCGGGCCGGCCGCGAATGAAAGGGAGGAGAGGGGGATGAGCGATCCGCGGCTGAGACGCCGGATCCTGGTGCTGGGAATGGCGACCGGCGGAATCGCCGGTCCCGCGACCGCGCAGGAGCGCAAGAGCAGCCCTCCCGACACGGCGCCTGTGGAGCCGCCCGGCAAGCGCAAGACCTCGCCACCGGAGCAGGCGCCGCGTCCACCGCCGCCAAACCGAGGGACCTCGGACTCCGACCCAAGCGACCCGCCCGGCCAGGGCAGGGGCGGCGCCCGGCCGCGCGGCGCGACGGACAGCGATCCGAACGACCCGCCCGGCCAGGGACGCGGCGGATCGCGCCCGCCCGGAACGACGGACAGTGACCCCAATGACCCGCCCGGCCGGGGGCGTGGGGGATCCCGCCCGCCCGGCAACGGCGCGACGGATAGCGATCCGAACGACCCGGTCGGCCGAGGCAGGGGCGGCGGAGGCGGGCAGGGTGGCGGAGTGACCGACCGTGACCCGAACGATCCGGTCGGACGCGGCCGGGGCGGCGGGGGGCGCGGCCCGCAAGGTCCGACCGACACCGATCCGTTCGACCCGGCGGGCCGCGGGCGCGGAGACGGACCAGAGCTCAAGAGCACCTGACTCGGCCGGTCAGTCCGCGCCGCAGGACGCTTCCAGGGCGAAGACGCGCAGGCGGCTGGCCAGGGGCTGCTCGCCGCGAAGCGCGTCCTGCTCCGTCACCAGCGCGGCGAGGCTGAGGCCGCGCCCTGCGGCCATGCGCTCCAGCGCCGACCAGAACTCGGGCTCCAGCGCAATGGAGGTGGCATGGCCCGCGAGCCGCAGGGAGCGCTTGGACAGATGCGCCCCGGTCACGCCGGCCGGATCATCGTCTCGGGTCGGACCCACGCATCGAACTCGGCGCCGGAGGTGACGCCCAGCCGGATCGCGGCTTCACGCAGCGTCAGATCCTCGTGTAGGGCCAGCTTCGCCACCTTCACCGCCTTGTCGTAGCCCACGTGCGGGTTCAAGGCGGTGGCGAGCATGAGCGACTTGGCGAGGTTCTCCGCGATGCGCGGCAAGTTCGGCTCCAGCTGGTCCACCATGTGCCGCGCGAAGCTTTCGGAGGCGTCGGCGAGCAGCGTGATGGATTGCAGCACCGCCTGGATGATCAGCGGCTTGTAGGTGTTCAGCTCCAGGTGTCCATGCGCGGCCCCCACGGTGACGGCGACCTGGTTCCCCATGACCTGGGCGCAGACCATGGTCAGCGCCTCGCTCTGCGTCGGATTGGTCTTGCCCGGCATGATGGAGGAGGAAAGCCCGTCCTCGGGGATCATCAATTCCGCAAGGCCGGAGCGCGGACCGGAGCCGAGCAGCCGGACGTCGTTCGCCACCTTGGTGAGCGAGGCGGCGATCACGTTCAGCGCGCCGTGCAGCTCCAGCAAGGCGTCATGCGCGGCCATCCCTTCCGACTTGTCCGGATTGGGCGCGAAGGCGAGCCCGGTGCGGGTCGCGACCACCTCGCAGAAGACGCGGTCGAACTCCTTGTGGCGATTCAGCCCGGTCCCGGCCGCCGTGCCGCCCTGCGGCAGCAGCAGAAGGCGGGGCATGCAGGCATCCAGGCGCTCCAGCCCCAGCCGGACCTGACGCTCCCAGGTGGCGAATTCCCCGCCCAGGGTCACCGGCACCGCGTCCATCAGGTGGGTGCGTCCGACCTTGACCACGGAAGCCCACTGACTCGCCCGCGCCGCAAGGCTATCCGCCAGCGTCGCCAGGGCAGGCTTCAGCCGGCCCTCCACCGCTTGCGCGGCGGCGAGGTGCATGACCGTCGGGAAGCTGTCATTGGAGGACTGGCCGCGATTCACGTGGTCGTTCGGATGCACCGGATCGCGCGCGCCAAGCTTATGGCCGAGGATCTGGTTCGCCCGGTTCGAGATCACCTCGTTGGCGTTCATGTTGGTCTGGGTGCCGGAGCCGGTCTGCCAGACGGACAGCGGAAAATCCGCGTCGCGCACGCCGCTGATGATTTCCTCCGCAGCCTGCTTGATCGGGTCGGCCAGCAGGACGGGCAACTCGCCCAGGCGGCGATTCGCCTCAGCAGATGCCCATTTCTGCTGCCCGACGGCACGGATCAGCGCGGGCGGGAAGCGCTCCGTCCCGATGGCGAAGAGGCGCCTCGCCCTCTCCGTTTGCGGGCCCCACAGGCGGTCCTCCGGGATCTCGATGGTGCCGAGGCTGTCGGTTTCGGTTCGCGTGGTCATGCTGCCCTCCCGTCTGCCGCAGTAAAGCGCGGGCGAGGCGAGCGTTCCAATCCGAAGCGGGATGGTCAGTCGCTGTAGGTCGCGATCTCGATCAGGTTGCCGTCCGGGTCACGGCAATAGACGCTGCTGATGGGCCCCAGGGCTCCCTGCTTGGGGACAGGGCCCTGTTCCACCGCGACGCCGCAATCGTGCAGATGCGCCACCACCTCCATGCCCGAGACGGTGACGATGAAGCAAAGATCCTGCGTGGCAGGGGCGGCGGCAGTGCCGGACCACCATTCGGCCTGGGTCGCGTCCTGCGGACGGAGGTTGATCTTTTGCCCGCCGAAGCGCAGCGAGGTGCGGCGGTGCGGGCCGAACTCCTCCCGCTCCATGCCGAGGACGCGCTGGTACCAGGCGGCGCTGATCTCCACGTCCCGGCAGGTGATGACCAGGTGATCGAGACGGTCCACCGAGAAGCGCATCAGCCCTTGTCCCCCTGCCGGCGGCGCAGCCGCGCCGTCACTTCGATCTCGATCCGCATTGCATCCGTCTGCAGCCCTGCGTGGAGCAGGGTGGAGGCCGGGCGCACCTCGCCGAACCAGCGCCGGACCACGGGCCAGCAGGGCTCCCAATCCTCGCGGCGCGGCACGATGAAGGTGGCGCGCACCACGTCGGCCATCTCCGCCCCCGCCTCGCTCAGCGCGGCGGCAATGTTGCGGAAGGCCTGGTCGCACTGCTCCTCCACGCCCTCGGCGATGGTCATGGTGGCGTAGTCGTAGCCGGTCGTGCCGGACACGAAGACCCAGTCGCCGTCCACCACGGCGCGCGAATAGCCGATCTCCGCCTCGAAGCGGGAGCCGGAGGAGATGAGGCGGCGCGACATGTGTGCGGTCCTAGGCCTGGGGCGCCGCAACCAGCCGGCCGACCAGGCGGCGCACCAGCGGCATGACGAGGAGGATGGTCGGAAAGGCGACGGCCCAGGAACTCATCCAGGCCACAGGCCAGCGCACCAGGAACTCCGCGCCCGGGCCGAGCGCGAGCAGCGTGGACATGCCCGAGACCACGAAGGTCATCAGGCAGGTCAGCAGCAGGCCGGTCACCACGGGCGCGAAGCGCGCCGGGATCCTGTTCGCAGGCGACGTCACGGAAGTGCTCACTCCAGCCCGTCGTAGAAATCGTTGCCCTTGTCATCCACTACGATGAAGGCCGGGAAGTCCTCGACCTCGATGCGCCAGATCGCCTCCATGCCCAGCTCGGGGTATTCCAGCACCTCGACCTTTCGGATGCAGTCCTGGGCCAGTCGCGCGGCGGGGCCGCCGACGGAGCCGAGGTAGAACCCGCCATGGGCCTTGCAGGCATTGGTCACCGCCTTGGAGCGGTTGCCCTTGGCCAGCATCACCAGCGAGCCGCCGGCGGCCTGGAACCCTTCCACGTAGCTGTCCATGCGGCCGGCCGTGGTGGGGCCAAAGGAGCCAGTGGGCATGCCTTCGGGCGTCTTGGCTGGACCTGCGTAGTAGACGGGGTGGTTCTTGATGTAGTCGGGCAGGCCCTCGCCGCGGTCCAGCCGCTCCTGCAGCTTGGCGTGGGCGATGTCGCGGGCCACGACGATGGTGCCGGTCAGCGAGACGCGGGTCTTCACCGGATGCTTCGTCAGCTCGGCGCGGATGGCGTCCATGGGCTGGTTCAGGTCGATCTTGACCACGTCGCCGCCCAGGATTTCGTCTGTCGTCTCGGGCAGGTAGCGGGCCGGGTCGTGCTCGAGATCCTCCAGGAAGACGCCCTCGGCGGTGATCTTCGCCTTGATCTGCCGGTCGGCGGAGCAGGAGACGCCGATGCCGATGGGCAGCGAGGCGCCGTGGCGCGCCATGCGGACCACGCGCACGTCGTGGCAGAAATACTTGCCGCCGAATTGCGCGCCGATGCCGAGGTTCTGCGTCAGCTTGTGGATCTCGGCCTCCAGCTCCGGGTCGCGGATGGCGTGGGCGGCCTTGCTGCCCTTCGTCGGCAGCTTGTCCAGGTAGCGCGTGGAAGCCAGCTTCACCGCCTTGAGGTTCGCCTCGGCCGAGGTGCCGCCGATCGCGATCGCCAGGTGATAGGGCGGGCAGGCGGATGTGCCGAGCGTCTTGATCTTCTCCTCCAGGAAGGCGAGCAGCTTCGGCTTGCTCAGCACGGCGCGCGTCTGCTGGAACAGGAAGGTCTTGTTGGCCGAGCCGCCGCCCTTGAGCACGAACATCAGGTGCAGCTCCTCGGCGTGGTGCTCGCCGGGGCTGGCCAGGATGGTGAACTCCACCGGCAGGTTGTTGCCCGTGTTCACCTCGTCGAAGGTGGAGAGCGGCGCCATCATGGAATAGCGCAAATTCGTCTCGGTGTAGGTGCGCGCGACGCCGGTGGAGATCGCCTCCTCCTCGTCGCCCTCGACCCAGACGCGCTGGCCCTTCTTTCCGAAGACGATGGCCGTGCCGGTGTCCTGGCACATGGGCAGCTTACCGCCAGCCGCGATGTTGGCGTTCTTCAGCAGGTCCAGCGCGACGAAGCGGTCATTCGCGCTCGCCTCGGGGTCCTTCAGGATGTTCGAAAGCTGTTGGAGGTGGCCCGGGCGCAGAAGGTGCGACACGTCGCGGCAGGCCTGGAAGGCCAGCTGCTCCAGCACGCGCGGGGGTACGCGCAGCACACGCCTGCCGTCCACCTCGATCGTCGAGACGCCCTCGATCGGCAGCTTGCGGTAGGGCGTCGCGTCCTCGCCCAGCGGGAACATGGGCGCGTAGTCGATGCGCTTGGTCTCGGTCGCGTCGGTCACCGGCGCGGCATCGACGTCGAGGGGAGGAGTCATGGCTTCTTGTCTTTCAGTCGCGCTTGCGGCGGAAGGCGTCGAGGCTCACCACCTGCGGCGCGGCGGGCGGCTCTTCCTCGGCGGCGGTGGGGGCAGGCTCCGGGGCGGCCTGCTCCTCTTGCGGCGCCTCCAGCTCCAGGTCCGGATCGAAGCGCAGCCCGAACTGGGCGTGGGGGTCCTGGAAGGCGGTCATGGCGCCAAACGGCACGGAAAGCATGGCAGGGACCCCGGCAAAGGACAGCCCGACCGAGAAGCGCTGCGCCACCCGGTCCACCGCCAGGTCCCAGAACCGGTGCTGGAGGACGATCGTCATCTCCTGTGGGTAGCGCACCTTGAGGTGACCCGGGACGACCGTGCCCGGATGGTCGGTCCGGAAGGAGATGTAGAAATGGTGCTCGCCGGGCAGCCCCTCCCGCGCGGCGTGTTCCAGCGCGTCCACCACGACGGCGCGCAGGGCGCGGCCGGCCCAATGTTCATAGGGGAGGAGGCTGGGGGGCGGAGCTTGGGTCATGTGAAAATCCTGCGGCGCGCAACATACGAGCGGAACGCCGTCAGGGGAAGGAAGGCACGGACCCTGCATCCGCCCGGAAGAAGAAGCGGGGAGCTTCTGTTGCCCGGTGCTCCCCAAACCGCGCTTACCTATTGTTAGGCAGCGAGCGCCACAGCCTCGCGGCTGTTGTCGTTGGCACTTGTGATTTAGCCCGATAACGGCGGTACAATGCCGGGCAAAAGCTACGTCTTTACCTCGCACGTCGAGCCTGTTTCGTCCCCAGAACCGCGCCCCCGACAAGGGGAAGGTGATTGGTGGAGACGCCGGGCACTGCCCCCGGGTCCGTAACGATTATTCCACGCAACGTTTATCGCCATAGCCGCAAGCGGCACCGGGAGATGTAGCACCGCCCGCGCCGGTTTTCGAGGGGTGGCGTGACAAATCCGGCCACGCCCCCGAAACTCCCTCCCAAGGAAAGAGGGGGAACGGCATGGACGGCGCGGTGGGCTTCATTGGCCTTGGCATGATGGGCGCGCCGATGGCGGCGAACCTGGTGGCCAAGGGGACGCCGCTTCTCACCCACGACGCCGCGAACGTCGGGATTCCAGGGGCCGAGGCGCTGCCCGGCGCGGCGGAACTCGCGTCCCGGGCCGGGACCATCATCCTGATGCTGCCCGACAGCCCGGCCGTGGCCTCGGTTCTTGGCGCCCTGGAAGGGGCAATGCGGCCGGGGACGGTAGTGGTGGACATGGGGTCCTCGCTACCCGCCGCGACACGGGAATGGGGGGGCCGCCTTGCCGCCCGGGGCTGCGCCATGGTGGATGCGCCGGTCTCCGGCAGTGTGGTGAAGGCGCGGGCCGGGACGCTGGCGATCATGGCCGGAGGCGCCCCGTCCGATGTGGATCGCGTGGAGCCGCTGCTGCGCCGCATGGGCGAGGCGATCATCCGCACCGGGGCGCTGGGCAGCGCCCATGCCATGAAGGCACTCAACAACTACGTCTATGCCGCGGGCCTCCTGGCCGTCAGCGAGGCTGCGTTGATGGCGGAGCGGGAAGGCCTCGACCTCGGCATCCTGACGCAGGTGCTGAACGCATCCTCCGGCCGTAACATCGCGTCCGAGACCAAGCTGGGTCAGGAGATCGCCTCGCGCCGTTACGCGGGCGGGTTCCAGCTCGGCCTGATGCGCAAGGACATCGAGACGGCGGCCGGCATCGCCGAGGCCACGGGGGTGGAGGCGCGGCTGTTGCGCCTGCTGCGCGAGGAATGGGCCGAGGCCGTCGCCGCCCAAGGGCCGAAATCCGACAACACGGCCATCCACAAGCACCTTATCGAACGGGAACGTCCATGATCCAACGCCGCCTTCTCCTCGCCGCCGCGCCTTCGCTCCTCGCGGCGCCGGCCCTGGCCCAGTCATGGCCGGACCGGCCGATCCGCTTGATCGTGGGCTTCCCGGCCGGCAGCGTGACGGACAGCCTGGCCCGCATGATCGCCGAGCCGCTGGGCCGCGAACTCGGCCAGCCCGTGGTGATCGACAACCGCCCCGGCGGCAACGGGGTGGTGGGGACCATGGCGCTCAAGGGCGCGGCGCCGGACGGCCACACGGTCGGCATCCTCAGCGTCACCAACGGCGCGCTGAACACCTACCTCGTCCGCAACCTGGGCTACGACCCGATCCGCGACTTCACGCCGATCGGCTTCCTGGCCGAGGCGCCCTACGTGCTGGTGGTGAACCCCAACAACCCGGCCCGCACCACGGCCGATCTGATGGAGCAGGCGCGGCGCCGGCCCGGGGCGCTGACCTTCAGCCACGGCAACGCCTCCTCCCTCATCGGAACGGAGCTGATGAACCGGACGGCCGGCGTGTCCATGTTGCCCGTGCCGGTGCGCGGCGGGCCTGACGCCCTGACCGAGGTGATGGCCGGACGCATCGATTGCACCCTGACCGACCTCGTCGCAGGGCTGACCCAGGTGCGCGACGGCCGGGTGCGCGCGCTGGGCGTCACCTCCCGCGAGCCCACGCCGCTGGCCCCCGACATCCCGCCCATCGCACGTGACGTGCCGGGCTTCGAGCTGATCGTCTGGTTTGGCGTCTCGGCTCCGGCCAACACCCCGGCCCCGGTGGTGTCCCGCTTCAACGCGGCGCTGGAGAAGGTCCTGGGCTCGGCCGAGCTGCGCGAGCGGCTGGGCCGGCTCGGCTATGCACCGCGCTCCATGCCGCCCACCGAATGGCAGCGCTTCCTGCAAGGCCAGATCACCGACCTCACCCGCCTCGCGCGGGAGGTGGGGCTGGAGCCGTCGTGAAGGGAATCGCCGGCGAGGCAGCGGTCGTCACTGGCGGTGCGCGGGGTCTCGGCCTCGCCATCGCGCGGCGGCTAGAGGCAGCGGGCGCGCGCGTCACCCTTTGGGACGCGGACGAGGCCGCGCTCTCGCGCGAGGCCGCCGCGCATCGCGAAACGGTGGACGTGACCGATGCGGCGGCGGTCGAGGCGGCACTCGCCCGCACCGAGGCGGCGATCGGCCCGGTCGGCATCCTGGTGGCGAATGCCGGCATCACCGGCCCCAACCACCGGCTGGAGGATTATCCGGTCGAGGCATGGCGCCGCGTGGTCGAGGTGGACCTGGTCGGCGTCTTCCTGTGCTGCCGCGCCGTGCTGCCCGGGATGCGGCAGCGCGGACGCGGGCGCATCGTCAACATCGCCAGCGTCGCGGGAAAGGAGGGAAATCCCATGGCCTCCGCCTATTCCGCCGCGAAGGCCGGGGTGATCGCCCTCACCAAGTCGCTCGGCAAGGAGCTGGCGGAGACGGAGATCCGCGTGAACTGCATCACCCCGGCGGCGGTGGAGACGGAGCTTTTTCGCCAGATGACGGCCGAGCAGGTCGCCTGGATGAAGTCCAAGATCCCGCTCGGACGGTTCGGCCTTGCCGAGGAGGTGGCGGAGATGGCGGCCTTCCTCGCCTCGGACGGGGTGTCCTTCTCGACCGGGGCGGTGTTCGACTGCTCAGGCGGCCGCGCCACCTACTGACGACGTAGCCCCGCTGCGAGGGGGACGGGCAGAAGGGAACGGGCGGCAAGGGGCACAGGCTGGGCGCGGTAGGCGTCGAGGCCTCGGCCCGGCATCGTCGCCGCCGCGACCTGGACACGCTCCGCTTGGTTTGACAGGGCCAGGCGCGGGGCAGGGGCCGGGCGGGGCGCGGCCAGGGCGCGGTCCTCGGCGGCTCGCGCCGCCCTCTCGGCCCAGGCCGCCTGGACGCGGCTCCGGTACGCCTGGGCCAGATCCGGCGTGTGCGAGTGGTAGTGCCCGGCCGCCACCATCCAGTCGGGCCGCGCGCCGTGGAGTTCGAGCAGAAAGCGCGCGGTGTAGCGGGCATTGAGGTCGGGATCGAAGGCTTCCTCGGGGGTGGTGAAGGCGCGGGGGTGGTGGTGCAGGTTCACTTGCATGCAGCCCACGTCGATCACGCGCACGCCACGACCCTGCATCTCACGCAGCGCGGCCAAGGCTGCCTCCCGGGTCGGCAGGAAGTGCCCACGTCCCTCGGCATTCTGCGTCCAGGGCCAGGGAGAGATAGTGCCGGTCTCGGGGTTGCGGCGGCCGGACTCCACGCGTCCGATGGCTTGCAGCAACCCAGCCGGAATCCCCGCCTCGCGCTCGGCGCGGGCGATGGCGGAGCGGCAAAGCTGGCCTGGGTCGGCCTGGGCCGAGGCAACCGGGGCGAAGAGCGACGACAGGAGGGCAAAGAAGGCGGCGTGGCGCATGGCCCGGTCCACGCAACCGGCGTGCCACTTTTCCTGGGCTCAGGGTTGCAGAGGACGAATGCTGCAATGCGAAAAATCACTTGCGCGCAAACGATCTCGGCGCTATCTATCGGTCCGGCAGCGAGGTTCGCCTCGTTGTTTTCTTGGACGTTTCCTCCCTAAACTTGGCGGCCCAGCAATGGGTCGCCATTTTTTTGTGCTCGCAGGGCGCGTGACCCGTGCGGCCCCCTCCTCAGGTGATCGGGACGGCGACGTGGCGGGCGAAACCGGGCCGAATCATCAGCCTGCCGTGCAGAGCCTTCAGCCGCGGCATCTCGGGCCGCGTGATCGGGAAGTTCAGCCAGCGATGCAGGTAGGGCGCGAGGGCGATCTCCGCCAGCGAGAGCGCATTTCCGCCAAGCCAGTCGCGCCCCTCCAGCGCCGCCTCCACGACACCCCACAGCGTCGCCGTCTCCGCTTCCGCCCGCGCCAGGGCCGCCCGGTCGCGCTCCGGCTCCGGTGTCCGGTAAAGGGTGAAGAGGATGGTCGTCATCGGCGCGTTCAGATGGCCAAGCTGCCAGTCCATCCACTTCTCGATGCCGGCGCGCGTCCGCGGGTCGGCAGGGTGCAGCGGCGAGCCCGGCGCGTGGCGCGCGACCAGGTAGCGGAGGATCGAATTGCTCTCCCAGAGCGAGAACCCGTCCTCCTCCACGATGGTCGGCACGCGGGCCATCGGGTTCATCGCGAGGTAGTCGGGCTCGTTCGTCCGCCCAAAGGAGCCGCCGGCATCCAGCCGCTCAAAGGGCAGCCCCAACTCCTCGCAGAGGAAGAGCAGCTTCATGACATTGGACGAGCTGGCGCGGCCCCAGATGGTCAGCATCGGATTTCCCCCGTTTGGTGGCGCGGAGGCTAGGCGCGGGGCCCGGCTTGCGGAAGGGGGCGCGCGGCGCGATGAAGTGCCATGGCCGGAGCCTTCCTTGTCGCATTTCTTTCGGCGCTCGCGCCGCTCGCTGCCCGCCTGTCGGAGGCGACGCTCGCCCTGCCGCCCTGCGCCCTTTGCCTTTGGCAACGCGCGCCGTACTGGATCGGCTTTGCGCTGGCCAGCGTCGCGCTGCTCGGCTTCGGGCGGCGGTGGCTGCTGATCGGGGCCGGGCTCTGCGCCTCCGCCTCCGCCTTCATCGCGGCGTTCCACCTGGGGGTCGAGTTCGGCTGGTGGCCCTCGCCGCTCGCGGGATGCCAGGTCGCGGCAATCAATCCGAACCTGTCGCTAGAGGAGATGATGGCGAGCCTCGCGCCGCGGCCGACCAAGCCCTGCGACGAGCCCGCCTATCTGCTGCCCGGCTTCCCGCTTTCCATGGCGGGCATGAACCTCATCTATGGAGCGGGCCTGGCGGCCCTGGCCTTCACCTTCGCCCGCAAGGAGTTCCGATGACCGAAAGGACCCCCCGCCGCTACCTGGAGCGCGTGATCCGCGTGGACCATGCCGGCGAATATGGCGCGAAGCGCATCTACCAGGGTCAGCTGGCGGTGCTACGCGGGACGAAGCACGAGCCGACCATCCGCCACATGCAGGAGCAGGAGCAGGTCCATCTCGACACCTTCGCCCGCCACATCGCGAAGCGGCGGGTCCGTCCGACCGCGCTGCTGCCTTTCTGGCACGTCGCCGGCTTCGTGCTGGGCGCGGCCACGGCGGCGATGGGGTCGCGCGCCGCCATGGCCTGCACCGTGGCGGTCGAGGAGGCGATCGACGAGCACTACCAGGCGCAGGAAGCCAATCTCGGCGAGGACGAGGCGGAGCTGAAAGCGGAGATTGCCCGCTTCCGCGCCGAGGAGCTGGAGCACCGCGACATCGGTATCGCCAACGAGGCGGAGCTGACGCCGGGCTACCGCGCGCTTTCCGCCGCGATCAAGGTGGGATGCAAGGTCGCCATCAAGATCAGCGAGCGGGTCTGACTGGCACGATCCTTGCCTTGACCCTCCGCCACCCCGCGCACCATACATCCGAAGTGAGCAACCCTCCTGCCTCCGACGCGCCCGCCCGGGCCGGTGGTGCGCCCGCCGCGGTGCTGCCGGCCAGCCGCGCCGTCCCGGTCCCGTCGCGCCCGCGCCGCACGCCGAGCGCGGGGCAGATCGCACGCAGGCAGCGCTTCGTCTGGCTCGTGAAGCTCGTCCTGCCGGCCCTGATCATGGCGCTGCTGGGCCTCCTGTTCCTTTGGCCGGAATTCGAAGGGAGGGAAGGGCGCCTGTCCTTCCGGCGGGGGCCGTCGATGACGCCCGAGGCGCTGCAGGTGGTCGCCCCCCGCTACCAAGGCATCGACGAGATCAACCGCCCCTACACCGTCACCGCGCAGACCGCGCGCCAGCCAGGGCAGGATCAGATCCTGCTCCTCGACTCGCCACAGGCGGATATCCTGCTGAACGATGGGGCCTGGGTGTATCTCGAATCGCGTGAGGGGCGGTACGACCGGCCGCGGCAGGCGCTCGACCTTTGGGGCGACGTGCGCCTCTTCCATGACGGCGGCACCATGTTCCGGACGGAGGCGGCGGTGCTGCAGGTGGATACCGGCCATGCCTCGGGCAACCGCCCAACCCAGGCGCAGGGCCCCTTCGGCACGATCGAAAGCGAAGGATTCGAGATGCGCGACCGTGGCGCCGTGATGATCTTCACCGGCCGTGCCCACGCCGTCCTGGAAGGGCGCCAACAATGAAGCGCTTTCTCGTCGCCCTTTCCCTGCTTCCCGGCCTCGCGGCGGCGCAGGGGTTGGACATGTCGCAGGGCGGCCCGGTGGACATCACCGCCGATGACGGCATCGAGTGGCGCCAGGCCGAGCAGGTGGTGATCGCCCGCGGCAATGCCCGCGCGTCGCGCGACGGGACCACGGTGGAGGCGGCCCGCCTCCTCGCCCGCTATCGCCCGGCATCCGGCGAGGCGGCCCCGGCCCGGCCCGGCGAAACGCCGCTATCCGGCGGCAACGAGATCTGGCGCATGGAGGCGGAGGGTAATGTCCGCATCCACACCGCCACCGACCGGGCGACGGGTGACCGCGGCGTTTTCGACATGGACCAGTCGGTGATGGTGCTCACCGGACGCAACCTGTCCTACGCCACGCCGCAGCAGACCATCACCAGCCGCGACTCCCTGGAGTACTGGAGCGAGCGCCGCATGGCCGTGGCACGGGGCGAGGCCGTGGTGACGACGGAGGATGGCCGCCGCATCACCGCCGACACGCTGGTCGCCTACATGCTGCCGGATCCGCAGCCCGCGCCGGGGGGTGCCACCCCGGCCCGCGGGCCCGCCCAGCCGCGCGCCGGCTCGCAGGGGGCCGCCGCCCCGCCACCTGGGCAGGGCCGCATCGACCGCATCGAGCTTTTCGGCAACGTGGAGATCCGCACGGCAACCGAGGTGGTGCGCGGCGAGCGCGGCATCTATTCCGCCCAGACCGGCATGGCGCGGCTGCTCGGCGATGTCCGCATCACCCGGCAGGAAAACCAAGTGAATGGCCGTGAGGCGCTGGTGAACATGAACACCGGCGTGTCGCGCATCGTCTCGGCGCCCGGGCAGCGCGTGCAGGGATTGATCGTCCCGCAGCAGGGACAGGCGGCACCGCGATGATTCGCCCCAAGCTGCAGGCAGTTCCTTCCGGCGGCGGCCTCGTCGCCGAGGGGCTGGGCAAGCGCTACAAGAAGCGCCCCGTCGTGCGCGACGTCCACGTGTCGGTCCGGCGCGGCGAAGCGGTGGGGCTGCTAGGCCCGAACGGGGCCGGCAAGACCACGACCTTCTACATGATCACGGGCCTCATCCAGCCAGATAGCGGCCGCGTGCTGCTGGACGGCGCGGACGTGACGCGGCTTCCGATGTACCGCCGCGCGCGGCTCGGCATCGGCTACCTTCCGCAGGAAGCCTCGATCTTCCGGGGCCTTTCCGTGGAGGACAACATCCGCGCCGCGCTGGAGGTGGCGGAGCCCAAGCGCGACCTGCGCGAGCAGATGCTGGACGGGCTCCTGGCGGAGTTCGGCATCGGCCACCTTCGCCGCGCACCTGCGCTGGCGCTTTCGGGCGGCGAGCGGAGGCGCTGCGAGATCGCGCGCGCCCTGGCCACCCACCCTTCCTATATCCTGCTGGACGAGCCCCTGGCCGGCATCGACCCGATCGCCGTCGGCGAGATCCGTGACCTCGTGAAGCACCTGAAGGATCGCGGGATCGGCGTGCTCATCACCGATCACAACGTGCGCGAGACGCTTGAGATCATCGACCGCGCCTATATCCTCCATGACGGCCAGGTGCTGATGGAAGGCTTGCCGCAGGAGATCGTGGCGCATGAAGGAGTGCGCCGCGTCTATCTGGGCGAGAAGTTCAGCCTCTGATGCGCCGCGAGGCGCGCTGACCCATGTCTGTCGGCCCCAGGCTCGACCTTCGGCAGTCGCAATCGCTGGTGATGACGCCGCAGCTGCGGCAGGCGATCAAGCTTCTTCATGCCTCGAACGTGGAGGTCGCCGCCTTTGTCGAGGAGGAGCTTGAGCGCAACCCGCTCCTGGAGCGGGAGGAGGGCAGCGTCGCCGTCGCACCCGAGGCGCCCGTCCCGGACTCGGCGGAGGCCGCCGCCTCCGACCGCATCGCCGAGGCACCGCTCGATGTCGACCTTTCCAACGTCCAAGAGGATGGCGAGTCCTGGCAGCCTGCGTCCGGGCCGGGTGGGCGGACGGATTTCGGCGAGGGGCTCGACTCGCTTGAGACCGTCGCCGCCGCGTCGCCCAGCCTGCGGGAACGCCTCGCTGAGCAGATTCGCCTTTCCTTTCCCGAAGGGCGGGAGCGGATGGTCGCCGCGGCGCTGCTCGCCCTGCTGGATCCGTGTGGCCGGTTCCTGGCTGAGCCCGCCCGGGTGGCCGACGCGCTGGGCTGCGAGGAAGCGCTGGTCGAGGCGGTGCGGGGGAGGCTGATGCGCTTCGAGCCTGTCGGCATCTTCGCCCGCGACCTGCGTGAATGCCTGAAGGTGCAGCTGGTCGAGCGCGGACGGTTCGACCCATTCATGGAGCGGCTTCTGGACAACCTCCCCCTCCTCGCCCAGCGCGACATGCGTGGGCTCCAGGCAGCGTGTGGTGTCGATGCCGAGGACCTCGCCGAGATGGTGGCGGAGCTCAGGCGCCTCGACCCCAAGCCGGGCGCGGGGGCGGATGACGAAACGGCCCGCACCGTGCAGGCCGACATCCTGATGCGTCCGGATCACGATGGCGGCTGGGTGTTGGAGCTGAACTCGGAAACCATGCCGCGCGTGCTGGTCAACCGGGGCTTCGCGGCGCGCGCCACCGTGTCCTGCAGGGACCGCGATGGCCGCAACTTCCTGCAGGAGCAGCTGCAATCCGCCAATTGGCTGGTGAAGAGCCTGGAGCAGCGCGCGAACACCATCCTGCGCGTCGCCAGCGAGATCGTCCGGCGCCAGGACGGCTTCCTGCGCCATGGCATCAAGTTCCTGCGCCCGCTCATCCTGCGCGACGTCGCCGATGCGGTGGAATTGCACGAAAGCACGGTCAGCCGCGTCACCTCCAACAAATACATCGCGACGCCACGCGGCCTCCTGGAGCTGAAGTTTTTCTTCACCACCGCCCTGGGCGGGACCAGTGGAGCGGAGGCGGTCAGTGCCGAGGTCGTGCGCCACCGCATCAGGTCGCTGATCCAGGACGAGACGGCCGAAACCGTGCTGAGCGACGATGCCATCGTCGCAAGGCTGCGGGAGGAAGGCGTGGACATCGCGCGCCGGACCGTGGCCAAATACCGGGAGGCGCTTCGCATCCCCTCATCGGTGGAGCGGCGGCGCCAGAAGGCGGCGGGCTGAGAAAGGCGGCCCTTCCGCCACGCGAGGGCCGCGACGCCCGCGAAACCTCCGGGGCGGGCATCGCGGTGCGATCCAGACCACGGCCGCTTGAAGCCTGATCCGGCATTCGGCCGTTGGCATCCCGGAGGGGCCGGCTCGGCCTGGGGAAATGTCCCTGTCCGGCCGGGCGGCGCCTGGAACGGAGGAAGACGAGACGATGCACATCACCGTCGCCGGCAAGCAGGTTGCCACCAGCGATGCGCTGCGGGTTCACGTCGAGGAAGGCCTCGGCACCATCACATCGAAATACTTCGATCACGCGCTGGAAGCGCGAGTCACCTTTCGGAAGGCCGCGAAGGGGGCCGGGTCATTTGCCTGCGACATCAATCTCCATGCCGGTCGCGGGCTGCTCATGCGCGGGGAAGGGCAGGGGCCCGACGCGCACCGTGCCTTCGACGAAGCGGCCGAGCATGTTGCCAAGCGCCTGCGCCGCTACCGCCGACGCGTGAACGAGCACGCAAGGTCACAGGCCGGGGGCCGCGACGCCAGCGAGATGGCGCGCGAAACCGTGTTCCGCGGCGAGGAGGAGGACGCGACGGACGAGGCGCAGGCCGCGCCGGACGGGGGAGACCACCCGGCCGTGGTCGCGGAGGACACGCGGGAACTGCACACGCTGACGGTGGGCGAGGCGACGATGCGCCTGGATCTTGAGGGCGGGCCGGTGCTGGTGTTCCGCAACCGCGCCTCGCAGACAATCAACGTGGTCTACCGGCGCCCGGACGGGCATATCGGCTGGATCGATCCGGCTAGCTAGCGCGCGTCCGGACCTGCCTCAGTGCGCGAACAGGTCGGGCTCATCATAGCCCAGCAGGTCCAGCTTCCCGCGCACCGGCAGGAAATCGCAGCAGGCGAGGGCCAGTTCCAGCCGGCCCTCGCGGCGCAGCAGGGCCTCCAACCGCGCCCAGAGCGCATGGAGGTGAAGCACGTCGCTGGCCGCATAGGCGCACTGCTCCGGCGTCAGCTCGGCGGCGCCCCAGTCGCTGGTCTGCTGCTGCTTGCTGATCTCGACGCCCAGCAGGTCACGGCACAGGTCCTTCAGCCCGTGTCGGTCCGTGTAGGTTCGGACCAGCTTGGACGCGACCTTGGTGCAACGAACCGGAGCCACGGTGATGCCCAGCGCGTTGTGCAGCGCCGCCACGTCGAAGCGGGCGAAGTGGAACAGCTTGATCACGTCGGGCGCGGAAAGCAGCCGTGACAGGTTGTGGGCGGCGCCGAAGCCGCGTCCGCCAAGGGCTTCCGGAACGAACTGGACGAGGTGCGCCGCCCCATCGCCACTGGAAAGCTGCACGAGGCACAGACGGTCACGTCGCGGGTCGAGGCCCATTGTCTCGGTGTCCACCGCCACCACGGGGCCGAGCGAAAGCCCGTCCGGAAGGTCGTGCGCGTGCAGGTGCACGGTCCCGCCCGGGGTGAAGAGCGTCTTGGACATGCGGCGAAACCGTCTCAGGGGAGGAGTGGTGCCCAGGAAAGGACTCGAACCTTCACGACCTTGCGGTCACTGGCACCTGAAGCCAGCGCGTCTACCAATTCCACCACCTGGGCAATCAGCGGTGCTGTGAGGCGGGGAATAATGGCGGTGCGGGATGGCGTCAACCCCGTCCCCCGGCCCAGATTCCTCCCTATAAGGTCGCAGCGGAAGACGGAGGCGCGGCGTATGCGGAAGGTGGCGGCAGTGTTCGGCGGGACGGGATTCATCGGCCGCCAAGTGGTGCAGCGACTGGCGCGGGAGGATTACGTGGTGCGCGTCTGCGCGCGGCGCCCACCGACCTCGGCGCAGCTGTACACGATGGGACGTGTGGCTCAGGTCGCGACCCTGGCCGCCGACGTGACGGATGACGCTGCGGTGGCGCGCGCCGTCGCAGGGGCGGAGATCGTGGTGAACACGGTCGGCATCCTCCATGGCGACTTCCAGCGCATCCAGGCGGAGGGTCCGGCGCGGATCGGGCGCCACGCTGCGGCGGCCGGGGTGGCGCGGGTCGTCCACCTTTCGGCGATCGGAGCGGACCGGCAAAGCGCCTCCGCCTATGCCCGGACCAAGGCGGAAGGGGAGGAGGGCCTCCTCGCCGCCTTCCCGCGCGCGACGATCATCCGACCCTCCATCGTCTTCGGCGAGGGCGATGGGTTCTTCGGGCGATTCGGGCCCATGGCGGCTTGGCTGCCCGTCATGCCCGTCATCAAGGGTCAGACGCGGTTTCAGCCCGTCCATGTCGGGGATGTCGCCGACGCGGTGCTGGCCTGCCTGCGCGACCCGGCGACCGAGGGTCGCATCTTCGAGGTGGCGGGTCCGCGCGTCTGGACCTTCCGCGAACTCCTCGCCTTCACCCTGAAGGAAACGGGACGCGACAAGCGCCTCGTCGCGATTCCCGACGGGCTCGCGAGGATGCAGGCTTGGCTCGGGGAGTTCCTGCCCAACCCGCCGCTGACCCGCGATCAGCTGCTGCTTCTGGACAGGGACAATGTCGCTTCGGCGGACATGCCTGGGTTGAAGGAACTCGGCCTGACGCCGAAAGCCGTGGAGGCGGTCATGCCGCGCCTCCTGAGCCGCTTCCGTTCGGGCGGTGGCCGGCGTATCCGCGATAACTGAAAGGACCGATTTGGACCTAATGAAAGTGCGGTAGGTAGGGCTGCAATGGCACGAAGTAAGCGAAGGGGATGATAAGGTCAGTAATACTGACATGAATCGCAACTTCGCGCTTCCCAAGGGGGAGTTCCTGCGCTAATCGCTGCGGGCCCGCTGAAAGGATGCCCCATGGCTGAGCGCATGCTGCAATTCGTCCGCCTGTCGCAGCAAACGCCCCAGAAGCGTACGGCCAGCCAGCGGCGCGAGGATTTCCGCGAGATCTATAACCGCTTCGACCCGGAGAGCGCGTCGGAGCAAGCAAGCCGATGCTCCCAGTGCGGTGTGCCGTTCTGTCAGGTGCATTGTCCGCTCAACAACAACATCCCCGACTGGCTGAAGCTGACGGCCGAGGGACGGCTGGAAGAGGCTTACGAGGTCGCTGCCGCGACCAACACCTTCCCCGAAGTGTGCGGCCGCGTCTGCCCGCAGGACCGCCTCTGCGAAGGCAATTGCGTGATCGAGAAGGGCTTCGACTCGGTCACGATCGGCAGCGTCGAGCGGTACATCGTGGACACGGCCTGGGAGAAGGGCTGGGTGAAGCCGCCCACCCCCTCGCGGGAGAACGGGTATTCGGTCGGCATCATCGGCGCCGGGCCGGCGGGGCTCGCCGCGGCCGAGCGGCTGCGCATCCGCGGCTTCGCCGTGCATGTCTATGACCGCTACGACCGTGTCGGCGGGCTCATGATCTACGGCATCCCTAGCTTCAAGCTGGAGAAGGAGGTCGTGATGGCCCGCTGGAAGCAGTTTGAGGCCGGCGGAATCCAGTTTCACCTGGGCGTGGAGATCGGCCGCGACATCACGCTTGAGGCGCTGCGCGAGCGCCATGACGCGATCTTCCTCGCCACCGGCGTCTACAAGGCGCGGGACGTGGAACTGCCCGGCGCAGAGCTTTCGGGCATCGTTCCGGCACTCGCCTACCTGACCGCCAGCAACCGCCAGGGCCTGGGCGACTCGGTTCCCGAGTTCGAGTCGGGTGCACTCGACGCCGCGGGCAAGCATGTCGTGGTCATCGGTGGCGGCGACACGGCTATGGACTGCGTCCGCACGGCGGTTCGCCAGGGCGCCGCCTCGGTGAAGTGCCTGTATCGTCGCGACAAGGCGAACATGCCCGGCTCCATGCGCGAGGTGCGCAACGCGGAGGAGGAGGGGGTCGAGTTCCTTTGGCTCTCCGCCCCGGCGGGCTTCGAGGGCAAGGCGGGCGCGGTCGTCGCCGTCCGGGCCACGCAGATGCATCTCGGCCTGCCCGACGTCACGGGCCGCCAGCAGGTCGAGCCCATTCCGGGCAGCGAGTTCACGGTGCAGGCCGACCTCGCCATCAAGGCGTTGGGCTTCGACCCGGAGGACCTTCCGGCGATGTTCAACGAGCCGGCGCTGACCGTGACGCGCTGGGGCACGCTGAAGGTGGACCATCGTACCATGATGACGGACCTGCCCGGCGTGTTCGCCGGCGGCGACATCGTGCGCGGCGCATCGCTGGTGGTGTGGGGCATCCGCGACGGCCGCGACGCGGCGGAGCAGATCGCGGAATACGTCTTGAGCAAGGCGCAAGTCGCCCGGGCGGCGGAGTGACGGACATGGAACGCGACTACGTCGAGAACTGGCAGCGCAACGCCGCCCTCCTCAACGAGGCCGGCATCGACACGACCGAGCACGACGCCTGCGGCGTCGGCCTCGTCGCCGCGCTGGACGGAAAGCCATCGCGCGCCGTGGTGCGCGCGGGCATCGATGCGCTGAAGGCGGTCTGGCATCGCGGCGCGGTGGACGCGGACGGCAAGACCGGCGACGGCGCCGGCATCCATGTCGAGCTGGCGCCCGAGTTCTTCGAGGACGCGGTGCGCCTGGGCGGCGACACGCTGCGCCCCGGCCTGATCTCCGTGGGCATGGTGTTCCTGCCCAAGACGGATTTCGGCGCGCAGGAGCGCTGCCGCACCATCGTCGAGACGGAGATCCTCGGCATGGGGTTCGGCATCTATGGCTGGCGCCAAGTGCCGATCAACGCCACCGTGATCGGCGAGAAGGCGAACGCGACCCGTCCCGAGATCGAGCAGATCCTGATCTACGACCCGGAAGGGCGCGACCAGGCGACGACGGAACGCGACCTCTACGTCACGCGGCGCCGGATCGAGAAGCAGGCCATCGCCGCCCAGATCCCGGAGCTGTACCTCTGCTCCCTCTCCTCGCGCTCCATCATCTACAAGGGGATGTTCCTCGCCGAGGCGCTGAGCGAATTCTATCCCGACCTGCAGGATGAGCGCTTCGTCAGTCGCTTCGCCATCTACCACCAGCGCTACTCGACCAACACCTTCCCGACGTGGCGCCTGGCCCAGCCCTTCCGGATGCTGGCGCATAACGGCGAAATCAACACGCTGTCGGGCAACGTGAACTGGATGAAGGCGCACGAGACTCGCCTCTCCCATCCGCTGCTCGACCCGTTCCTGGACGACATCAAGCCGGTGGTGCAGGCCGGCAACTCCGACACGGCCTGCCTCGACAACGTGTTCGAGTTGATGGTGCGTGGCGGGCGCGACGCCCCGATGGCCAAGGCGATGCTCATTCCCGAGAGCATCGGCAACAACGCCACCATGCCGCAGCCGCATCACGACCTGTTCCTGTACTGCAACGCCGTGATGGAGCCGTGGGACGGCCCCGCCGCCGTCTGCGCGACGGATGGGCGTTGGGTCGTCGCCGGCCTTGACCGGAACGGCCTGCGTCCGCTGCGCTACACGATGACCGACGACAAGCTGCTGATCGTGGGCAGCGAGACCGGCATGGTGAAGCTGCGCGAGGATCAGATCATCGCGAAGGGCCGCGTCGGCCCCGGCCAGTGCATCGGCGTGGACCTTGACGAAGGCCGCCTCTACCTCGACGGCGAACTCAAGGACACGCTCGCGGCCCGCAAGCCCTTCGGCCAGTGGGTGAACCGCACCACCCGCATCGACGAGATCGTCCGCAAGTCCGGCGCGAAGCCCGAGCAGATGACGGGCGAGGCGCTGCGCCGCGCCCAGCTCGCCATGGGCTACACCATGGAGGAGCTGGAGCAGATCCTGCACCCGATGGTCGAGGACGCGCAGGAGGCGGTCGGCTCCATGGGCGACGACACGCCCATCGCCGTGCTGTCGGGCCATTATCGCGGCCTGCATCATTACTTCCGCCAATCCTTCTCGCAGGTCACGAACCCGCCCATCGACAGCCTGCGCGAGACGCGGGTGATGACGATCCGCACGCGCCTGGGCAACCTCGGCAACATCCTCGATGAGGATCCGAGCCAGTGCGACATGCTCATGCTGGACAGCCCGGTCCTTTCGACCGCCGAGTTCCAGGCGATGCGCAACTACATGGGTGCCAGCGCCTGCGAAGTAGACTGCACCTTCCCGGTGAGCGAGGGCGAGGCCGGGCTGAAGCGCGCGCTTGAGCGCATCCGGCGCGAGGCGGAGGACGGCGTGCGCTCCGGCTGCCAGCACGTCATCCTGACCGACGAGGCGCAGGAGCGCGAGCGCGCGGCGGTCCCGATGATCCTGGCGGTCAGCGCGGTTCACACACACCTCGTCCGCACCTCGCTCCGCACTTTCGTGTCGCTGAACGTGCGCTGCGCCGAATGCCTGGACGTGCACTACTTCGCCGTGCTGGTCGGCGCCGGCGCCACGACCGTCAACGCCTACCTGGCCGAGGCCTCCATCGCCGACCGCCACCGGCGCGGCCTGTTCGGGGACGTCGCGCTGGAAGTGGCGATCGGCCGGTTCAAGAAGGCGGTGGACAAGGGGATGCTGAAGGTGATGTCCAAGATGGGCATCTCCGTCCTGTCCTCCTATCGCGGCGGAATGAACTTCGAGGCCATCGGCCTGTCGCGCGCTCTGGTCGCCGAGTATTTCCCGGGCGTCGCCTCGCGCATTTCCGGCATCGGGCTGAATGGCCTCGCGCGTCGCGTGCTCGTCATGCACGAGCGTGCCTTCGGCTCGGAAGTCGTGGTTCTGCCGGTGGGCGGCTTGTATAAGCTGCGTCAGCGCGGCGAGGCGCACGCCTTCGGCGGCACGCTGATCCACACGCTGCAGCGCGCGGTGGAGACGGACAGCTACCAGACCTTCAAGCGCTACAGCGAACTCGTCCGCAAGCAGCCGCCCGTCGCGCTGCGCGACCTGCTGGATTTCCGCGGCGAGCGGCAGAAGCCCATCGCGCTGGAGGACGTGGAAAGCATCACCGAGATCCGCAAGCGCCTGCTGGCGCCGGGCATCTCCCTCGGCGCGCTGAGCCCCGAGGCGCACGAGACGCTGTCCATCGCGATGAACCGCATTGGCGCCCGCTCCGACAGCGGTGAGGGCGGCGAGGATCCGGAGCGCGCGAAGCCGCGCCAGAATGGCGACAACGCGAACAGCGCCATCAAGCAGATCGCCTCGGGCCGCTTCGGCGTTACCGCCGAATACCTGAACAACTGTCGCGAGATCGAGATCAAGGTCGCCCAGGGCGCCAAGCCCGGCGAGGGCGGGCAGCTTCCCGGCTTCAAGGTCACCGGGCTGATCGCGCGGCTGCGGCACTCGACGCCGGGCGTGACGCTGATCTCGCCTCCGCCGCATCATGACATTTATTCCATCGAGGATTTGGCGCAGCTCATCTACGACCTGAAGCAGATCAATCCGGATGCCTCGGTCTGCGTGAAGCTCGTTTCGCGCTCGGGCATCGGCACGATCGCGGCGGGCGTGGCCAAGGCGAAGGCCGATGCCATTCTGGTGTCGGGCCATTCGGGCGGCACGGGCGCCAGCCCCGTCACCTCCATCAAGTATGCCGGGTTGCCCTGGGAGATGGGCCTCTCCGAGACGCACCAGGTGCTGCTGCTGAACCGGCTGCGCCATCGAGTGAAGCTGCGGACGGATGGCGGCATCAAGACCGGCCGTGACGTGGTCATCGCCGCCATGCTGGGCGCCGAGGAGTTCGGCATCGGCACAGCCTCGCTCGTCGCCATGGGCTGCATCATGGTGCGGCAGTGCCATGCCAATACCTGCCCGGTCGGCGTCTGCACCCAGGACGAGGCGCTGCGCGAAAAGTTCGCCGGCAGTCCGGAGAAGGTCATCGCCCTGTTCTCCTTCATCGCGGAGGAGGTGCGCGAGATCCTGGCCTCGCTCGGCTTCCGCAAGCTGGAAGACGTCATCGGGCGCACCGACCTGCTGCGCCAGGTCAGCCGCGGCTCCGAGGATCTGGACGACCTCGACCTCAACCCGCTGCTGGTGAAGGCCGATGCAGGGGCAGAGAAGCCCTACTGCACGGTCGAAGGCCGCAACGAGGTTCCCGAGACGCTGGACGCCGACATGCTGAAGGACGCCGCGCCGCTCTTCGAGCGTGGCGAGAAGATGCAGTTGGCCTACAATATTCGGAACACCCACCGCGCCATCGGCACCAAGGTGTCGTCGCGGATCGTGCGGCAGTTCGGGATGATCGGCCTCCAGGACGGGCACCTCGCGGTGCGGCTGCGTGGCTCGGCCGGGCAGTCGCTTGGGGCCTTCGGCGTGCGCGGGCTGAAGCTGGAGGTGTTCGGCGACGCCAACGACTATGTCGGCAAGGGGCTGTCTGGCGCCACGGTCGTGGTGCGCCCGGCGCCGTCTTCCAGCCTTGTCTGGAACGACAACACGATCATCGGCAACACCTGCCTCTATGGTGCGACGGCGGGGGCGCTGTTCGCCGCCGGTCAGGCGGGCGAGCGTTTCGCGGTCCGCAACAGCGGCGCGCTGGCGGTGGTGGAGGGATGCGGCGCCAATGGCTGCGAGTACATGACCGGCGGTACCGTCGTGATCCTGGGCGCGGTCGGCGACAATTTCGGCGCCGGCTTCACGGGCGGCCAAGCCTTCATCCACGACGCCGTCGGCACCTTCGAGCGGCGGGTCAATCCCGACACCCTCCTGTGGCAGCGCTTGGCTTCGTCGCATTGGGAAGCGGAGCTGCGGGCGCTGATCGAGCGCCATGTGGCCGAAACGGGCAGCCGCCACGCCGCGCGCATCCTGAATGACTGGCCGGAGGAGCGGGCGCATTTCTGGCACGTCGTGCCAAAGGAATACGCTCGCTACCTGCCGCGACCGATGGCGGAGGTGCCGCAAGCGGCAGAGTGACAGAAAAGAGAACGGAACAGGGACTTTCGTTGCGAAGGACCCGTTCCGTTCCCTTCATGTTGCCGAAACCGCGTGGCATTGAAATGCGGCGATGCGGATCCTCTACCACCTGCCCCTTTCCCCTTACTGCCGTAAGGTCCGGCTCGCCCTTGCGGAGAAGCGCATCCCCTTCGAGCTCCGGGTGGAGCGGGTTTGGGAGCGGCGGGACGAGTTCCTGGCTCTGAACCCCGCTGGCACCGTGCCGGTCCTGGTGGAGGAGAACGGTCTCGCCATCGCCGACTCCTATGCCATCTGCGAGTACCTGGACGAAGCTTATCCCGACATCTCACTCTTCGGCCGCACCCTGGCGGAGCGGGCGGAGGTGCGGCGCCTCGTTTCCTGGTTCGACACCAAGTTCGGCGAGGAGGTGACGCGGAACCTGATCTGGGAGCGGCACCTGAAGCGCCCCCTCGGCCTCGGCAACCCGGACGGCGCGGCGATCCGGGCAGGCTACGCGAATCTGAAGCCGCACATGGAGGTCATCGGCTGGTTGGCCGAATCACGGCCATGGCTGGCGGGGCAGCAACTTTCGCTCGCGGATTTCGCGGCGGCGGCACATCTCTCGACGCTCGACTACGCGAATGACGTGGACTGGACGCTGAACGGGGCGGCACGGGATTGGTACAGCCGCATCAAGTCGCGGCCCGCCTTCCGGGGCCTGCTGCAGGATCGCATCAGCGGGCTTTCCCCGCCGTCGCACTACGCCGACCTGGACTTCTAGACCCTCAGCGGCGGGCCGGCCCGAACTCGCTCAGGGAAAGGTTCTGCTGCGCCAGTTCGGCGGCCGCGCTGTCCGGCGCCAGTTCGATGGCGCGGCGCCAGTCGGCCTGGGCCCCCAGCATGTCGCCTCGTGTCTGCCGCAGGATGCCCCGTTCGAGCAGGGCTTCCGCGTTGTCGGGCGCAAGGGTCAGGGCGCGTTCCACCGCCTCGCGTGCTTCGTCCGGCCGCTCCAGGTGGCGCAGGGCGGCGGCGCGGAAGACCAGCGCCTCGGCCCGGTCGGGCTCGATGGCGAGAACGCGGTCCAGATCCTCCAGCGCCTCACCGTAGCGGCGCTGGCTGGCGAGGATCACGGAGCGGTCCACCAGCAATTCCGCGTCGAAGGGTGAGAGGGTCAGCGCGATGGTGATGGCGGCGAAGGCCCGGTTGGGTGCATCCGCCATCATCCAGGCTTGCGCGGCCTGTCCATAGACTGCGGCCCGCGCCAAGTTGCCGGCGCGCGAACCCGCAGCCAGCCTTTCCAGTCGCTCGGCGGCGCGCGAAGGCTCGCCCGTGCCGATGGTCGCCAGCGCCAGGCAATGCCGTGCGCCCTCGCCGCCACCCGTCGCTTCCCAGGCCAGGGCGAAGCGCAGCGCCTCGTCCACGTCGCGGCGCAGCAGGGCGAGGCAGTTCTCGTAATCCTCGCCATCGGCGATGCGGGGCGGTTCCGGCGGCAGCGGCAGGGACGGGATCTCGTTTGCCGCTATGCGCTCCGGCTGGGCGCTGGTCGGCCAGAGCCACCAACCTGCCGCCCCGACAAGGGCCAGGGAACTCGCGAAGCCGAGCATGAGGGGGAGGGGGGACCGCACGGCCTCACCCTAGCGATGCCGGAGTTTCCACGCCAGATCAGCGACATGGACCGACACCTTCTCATCCTGGGCGGGGGCTTCTCCGGCAGCGCCGTGGCGACCTTGGCCCGCCGCGCCGGATGGCGCGTTTCCGTCTCGACCCGCCGCCCGCCCGCCGAGGGCGAGCGCCCTTTCGGCGACCCCGTGCTGCTGGACGGCATCACGCACCTCCTGTCCACCGTGCCGCCCGGTGAGGAGGGTGACCCGGCCTGGGCGGCGCATGGTCCGGCGCTGCGCGGCGCGCGGCTGGAATGGGCCGGCTACCTGTCCACGACCGGTGTGTACGGCGACCGCGGCGGCGCGGCGGTGGACGAGGAAGCGGCACCCGCACCGGGCCAGCCCCGCTCGCAACGCCGCCTCGCGGCCGAGGAGCAATGGCAGGCTCTCCGGTGCTCCCTGGATGTGTTCCGCGTCGGTGGGATCTACGGTCCCGGCCGATCCGCGCTGGACGACCTCCGGCAGGGCACGGCACGGCGCGTGGAGCGTTCCGGGCACCGCTTCGGCCGCATCCACCGCGACGACATCGCCCGCGCCTGCCTTGCCGCCATGACGCGGCCTGGCGGAAAGCGCGTCCTGCACCTGGTGGACGACGAACCTGCCGAGCCCGCACGGGTGACGGAAGAGGCGGCACGGCTGCTCGGCATCGACCCTCCGCCGCTCGTCTCCTTCGCCGAGGCGTGGAAGGGGATGAGCCCGATGGCACGCTCCTTCTGGGCCGAGTCGCGCACCGTGCTGAACCGCCGAACCAAGGCTGTGCTCGGTCTGGACTGGCTGTATCCGAGCTTTCGCGAGGGGCTACGCGCCATCCTCGCCGAGCAACGCGCCGACGGCGCGGCCGAGCAGCAAAAGGTCGCGGGGCGATGACAGGCGATGGTCGCCGCCCTTCACCAAGGTGAACTGAACGTCTTCCGACTCCAGCGCCTCCATCAGCCTCAGCGCGTGACGCCAGGGCACGTCGGGGTCGGCGTCGCCCTGGAGGATGCGAACCGGGCATTGCAGCGCGATCGGCCCGCCGAGCACGAGATTGTGTCGGCCGTCCTCGATCAGCGCGCGGGTGATCGGGAAGGGGGCGCCGTACTCGCTGGGCCGCATCCACACCCCGTCGCGGGCGATGGCGGAGCGGATTTCCGGCGTGAAGCCGGCCCACATCAGTTCCTGGGTGAAGTCGGGGGCAGGCGCGATGCCGACAAGACCGCAGACGCGCTCTGCGTGCCGCAGGGCCAGGAGCGTAGCGATCCAGCCGCCCATGGAGGAACCGACGAGCACCTGCGGGCCCTCGGTCAGCGCGAGCAGCACCGCCTCCGCATCCGCCAGCCAGCGGGAAATGGTGCCGTCCTCGAAGAGGCCGCCGCTTGCGCCATGGCCGCTATAGTCGAAGCGGAGGAAGGCGCGCCCGCGCGACGCGCACCATTCGGCGAGGTATTCCGCCTTGGTGCCGGTCATGTCGCTGTTGAACCCGCCCAGGAACACCACCCCGGGCCCGCGCCCCTCCTGGCGGCGATAGGCGAGGGGAGTTCCGTCGGGCGCGAGAATGGTCGTTTCGTCCATGCCTTCGCATGGCATTGGGGCGCGCGGCTTGGCAAGCCGCGCTGACAGGCCCCGCGCGCGCCATCGTGCTTCTGCAATGGCGTTCCCCATCCCCGACATTCCCACGGCCATGGCCACGTCACAGTGCTGGCGAATGACGGCGTGCCTGGGCTCGGGCTTCGGCGCCCTTTGCTGCAACATCGACGGCTGCCTCATGCGCTGGACCAAGTGCGCCTGATGAGCCTCCACCGCGTCCGCGCGCCGACGGCTAAGCGCTTCCCGGTCGCATTCTTCTGCAATCCCAATCCCGACGCACCGATCGCCGCCATCCCGTCCTGCATCGGGCCGGGTAACCCGCCGAACTGGCTGCCCATCACGGCGGCGGGGCATCTGCGGCCGCGGCTGGGCGCCTCCAAGGCGCATCGCCGCGTGGGGGCAGGGGGGTAGGCTTTGGCGCATGGCAGGGCTAACCCGGAATGGAAATGGCTGTTCCCCCGACCATCCTGCAGGTGCTTCCCGCCCTCGACTCGGGTGGCGTGGAGCGCGGCGCGGTCGAGATCGCGGAGGCGATCGCCGCTGCCGGCTGGCGTCCCCTGGTCGCGAGCGAGGGCGGCCGTCTCGCGGAGGGGCTGGGCGAGGCGCATGTGACGCTCCCCCTCGCCGCCAAGGCGCCATGGGCGATCTGGCGTAACGCCCGGCGGCTCGCTGAGGTGGCGCGGAAGGAGGGCGTGTCGCTGATCCATGCGCGTTCCCGCGCCCCAGCCTGGGCGGCGCTGGGCGCGGCGCGGCGTCTTGGCGTGCCTTTCGTCACCACCTATCACGGCACCTACAATGAGGGCTTTCCGGGCAAGCGCTTCTACAACTCGGTGATGGCCAGCGGCGATCGCATCATCGCCATCAGCCGCTTCATCGCCGAACACCTCATCCGCATCCACGGCATCCATCCCGATCGCGTCCGCCTGATCCCGCGCGGCGTGGATCCGGCCCGCTTCGATCCCGGCACCGTGCCGGCGGCGCGGGTCATGGCGATGCGCGCGGGATGGCGGGTTCCGGAGGGGGCGAAGCTGCTGCTGCTCCCGGCACGCCTGTCGCGTTGGAAAGGGCAGGAGGTGCTGGTGGACGCGCTGGTGCATCTGCCCGAGGCCCACGCCGTCCTCGCGGGGGATGCACAGGGGCGGCAGGGTCTGGTGGCTTCGTTGCTGGAGCGCGCGGCGGCACTGGGCGTCGCGGAGCGGCTGCACGTCGCCGGGCACGTCACCGACATGCCTGCCGCCCTGGCCGCCGCCGACGTGGTGATCCACGCCAGCACGGAGCCGGAGGCTTTCGGCCGCACCGTGATCGAGGCCCAGGCCATGGCGCGCCCCGTCATCGCCGCCGACCTCGGCGGCCCGCGCGAGACGGTCCGGCACGGCGCGACGGGTTGGCTGGTGCCCCCGGGCGACCCCGCCGCGCTCGCTCAGGCCGTGCGCGAGGTGCTGGCGCTACCACCGGCGGCACGAGCCGCGATCGGCGCGGCCGCGCGCGCCGGGGTGCCGACCCTGGCGGCCATGCAGGAGGCCACGCTCGCCGTGTATCGCGAGCTTCTTCCAGGCCGATGAAGCGCATCCTGGTCATCAAGCTGTCCGCGCTGGGCGACGTGGTGCAGGCCTTCGGGCCCTTCGCCGCGATCCGCGCGCATCATCCCGACGCCCACATCACCTTGCTGACCACGCCGCCCTTCGCGGCGCTGCTGGCGGGTGCGCCCTGGTTCGACACCATCCGTGCGGACGGCCGGCCCGGCTGGGGAAATCTCGGGGCGATGCTGCGCCTTGCGCGCGGCCTGCGCAGGGGGGGATTTAGCCGCGTCTATGACCTGCAGACCTCCGGGCGCTCCTCCCGCTACCGGTGGTTCCTGCGCAGCGCGGAGTGGTCGGGGGTCGCGCGCGGCGCCTCCCACCCCCACGCGAATCCGGCACGCGATGCCATGCACACGCTGGACCGCCAGCGCGAGCAGCTGGAGATGGCCGGCATCCGCCACTTCCCAGTGCCCGACCTGTCCTGGCTGGATGCCGATCTGTCGCGTTTCCGCCTGCCGTCCCGCTATGCGCTGATGGTTCCTGGCGCCAGCGCCGCCCGCCCCGGCAAGCGCTGGCCGGTGGAACGCTTCGCCAAGGTGGCGCTGGGGATGGGCATGCCCTGCGTGGTGGTCGGAAGCGCATCCGAGTCCGCGCTGGCCGCTGCCATCCCCGGCGCGCTGGACCTCTGCGGACGGACCACCCTGCGGGAACTGGGCGCCATCGCCCGCCACGCCGCGCTGTGCGTGGGCAACGACACCGGCCCGACCCACCTCGCCGCAGCCTGCGGAACACCCACCCTCGCGATCTTCGGCGCGGAGAGCGACCCGGCCCTTTGCGCCCCACGGGGGCCAGGTGTGGCGGTGCTGCGCGGGAAGCCCATTGGCGCAGTCTCCGCGGCCGCGGCGCTGGCGACGCTGCCCATCCGGCCTTGACCCTTTTGCGGCCCTTCCCCATGGTCCGCGCCCGTTTCCGAGGAATTTGCCCATCATGCCCGTGATCACCCTGCCCGACGGATCCACCCGCCCGTTCGACGGCGCGGTGACGGGCACCGAGGTCGCGGCGAGCATCGGCCCTGGCCTCGCCAAGGCAGCATTGGCGATGGAGCTGGATGGCAAGCTGGTGGACCTCGCCACCCGCATCGAGGCGGATGCGAGGCTGCGCTTCATCACCCGCAAGGACAGCGAGGCGCTGGAGATGATCCGCCACGACGCGGCCCATGTCCTGGCCGAGGCGGTGCAGGAGCTCTTCCCCGGCACGCAGGTCACGATCGGCCCGCCGATCGAGAACGGCTTCTACTACGACTTCCACCGCAACCAGCCGTTCACCCCGGAGGACTTCGCCGCGATTGAGGCGAAGATGCGCGACATCATCGCGCGCGGCGCCGCCTTCACCCGGCGCGAGGTGCGGCGCGAGGAGGCGGTGGCGCTGTTCGAGGGTAAGGGCGAGCGCTTCAAGGTCGAGCTGATCCGCGACCTGCCCGAGGACCAGGTCATCTCCCTCTACGACCAGGGCGGCTGGGAGGATCTGTGCCGGGGACCGCACATGCGCTCCACGGGCGACATCGGCGACGCCTTCAAGCTGATGAAGGTCGCGGGTGCCTATTGGCGCGGCAAGGCGGGCAACCCGATGCTGTCGCGCATCTACGGCACCGCTTGGCGCGACCGGAAGGAGCTCGACGCCTACCTCACCATGCTGGAGGAGGCGGAGCGCCGCGACCACCGCCGCATCGGCAAGGAGATGGGCCTGTTCCACCTTCAGGAGGAGGCGACGGGCTCGATCTTCTGGCACCCGAGGGGCTGGCGCCTCTACCAGATCGTGCAGGACTACATGCGCCGTCGCCTGGACGATGCGGGCTACCAGGAGGTTCGGACCCCACAGGTGCTGGACCGCAAGCTGTGGGAAGCAAGCGGCCACTGGGAGAACTACCGCAAGAACATGTTCATGGCGACGGTGGAGGACCAGGACGAGGCGCATCGCCTCCTGGCGCTGAAGCCGATGAACTGCCCCTGCCACGTGCTGATCTTCAACCATGGCCTGCGCTCCTACCGCGAGCTGCCGCTGCGCATGGCCGAGTTCGGTGCCTGCCACCGCTACGAGCCTTCGGGCGCGTTGCACGGCATCATGCGCGTACGCGCCTTCACCCAGGACGACGCCCACATCTTCTGCGAGGAATCGCAGATCGCCGACGAGACGGTGAAGTTCGTGGCGCTGCTTTCCCAAGTCTACCGCGACTTCGGCTTCGAGGCCTTTCAGGTGAAGTTCAGCGACCGGCCGGAGGAGCGGGCGGGCGACGACGCCACCTGGGACCGCGCCGAGGGCGCGCTGAAGGAAGCCTGCCGCATCGCCGGCGTCGAGTACGAGCTGAACCCGGGCGAGGGTGCCTTCTACGGACCCAAGCTGGAATTCGTGCTGCGCGACGCGATCGGCCGCGATTGGCAGTGCGGCACGCTGCAGGTGGATTTCGTCCTGCCCGAGCGGCTCGACGCCGAGTACGTGGCCGAGGACGGCACCCGCAAGCGGCCCGTCATGCTGCACCGAGCGATCCTCGGTAGCTTCGAGCGCTTCCTTGGCATCCTCATCGAGGAGCATGCCGGCCGCTTCCCGCTTTGGCTGGCGCCGGTGCAGGTGGCGGTGGCGACCATCGTGGACGATGCCGCCCCCTTTGCGCGGGAAGTGGCCGCGGCCTTCCGCTCCGCCGGGCTGCGCGTCGATACGGATTTCCGGAACGAGAAGATCAACGCCAAGGTCCCGTTCCACATCGAGCAGCGCACCCCCTACCTTGCCGTCATCGGAAGGCGCGAGGCCGAGCAAGGCAAGGTCGTGCTGCGCCGCCTGCCGGGACGGGAGCAGCAGGTGCTTCCCTTGGCGGAAGCGGCGGAGATGCTGGCCCGCGAGGCGAGGGCGCCTGATCTGATGGTTGCACCTTGACGCGCGCGGCACCATAAAGCAGCCGTCACACAGTCACCACGACAGGAGAAGACAATAGCCCGAGGTCCAATGCCGCCCGTCCCTCCCACCCGCGAGGGGCCCCGCGTGAACGAGGAGATCCGCGTCCCACAGGTCCGCCTGATTGACGAGAATGGCGAGATGTTGGGGGTGCTGAGCATCCGCGACGCGCTCTATCGGGCCTATCAGGCCGGGATGGACCTGCTCGAGATCAGTCCGAATGCCGTGCCGCCGGTCTGCAAGATCACCGACTACGGCAAGTTCAAGTATGAACAGCAGAAGAAGGCCAACGAGGCCCGCAAAAAGCAGAAAGTCGTCGAGATCAAGGAAATCAAGGTTCGCCCGAACATTGATGACCACGACTACGACGTGAAGATGAGGCAGGCGCGGTCCTTCATTGGCGAGGGCGACAAGGTCAAGGTGACCCTCCGCTTCCGTGGCCGCGAGATGGCGCACCAGGAACTTGGCGTGAAGCTGCTGGAGCGGATCCGGACGGAGCTTGGCGAGCTCGTGAAGGTCGAGTCGATGCCTCGGCTGGAGAACCGCCAGATGGTGATGGTGCTGGCGCCCAAGTGAGCGCCGGTCCCGTCTTACCGGTTGACCCTGGGGCCGATCCCGACTAGGGAAGGCCCATCATCCGGTCCCCGATGGGATCGCCGCCGCTTCGCGAAGGCTCGCGCAGCGGCGCAATGTCGTTTGGAAAGGGTTCTTCGTGTTCGAGGCATTGGGCAACCGGCTTCAGGGGGTGTTCGACCGGCTGCGCGGCCGGGGCGCGCTGTCCGAAGACGATGTGAACGATGCCTTGCGCGAGGTCCGGATCGCGCTGCTGGAAGCCGACGTCGCCCTTCCGGTGGTGAAGGACATCACAGCCAAGGTGCGCGAGCGCGCGGTGGGGCAGGAGGTGATCCGCTCCATCCAGCCCGGCCAGCAGGTGGTGAAGATCGTCCATGACGCGCTGGTGGAGGCGCTGGGCGGCAACGACGAAGGCCCGCGCGGCCTTGACCTGAACGCGCCGGCGCCGGTGCCCATCCTGATGGTGGGCCTCCAGGGCTCGGGCAAGACGACCACCTCGGGCAAGATCGCGCTGCGGCTGCGCGGCAAGGAGCGCAAGAAAGTCCTGCTCGCCTCGCTGGACGTGCATCGCCCGGCAGCGCAGCTCCAGCTGGAGCAGCTGGCGAAGCGGGCCGAGGTCGCCTCGCTTCCGATCGTCGCCGGCCAGACGCCCTTGCAGATCGCCGAGCGCGCCATGGACCAGGCGCGGCGCGAGCTGTTCGACGTCGTGGTGCTGGACACCGCGGGCCGCCTCGCGATCGACGAGGCGCTGATGGCCGAGGTCGCGGCGGTGAAGGCCGCGGTGAAGCCGCACGAGACGCTGCTGGTCGTGGACGCCATGACCGGCCAGGACGCGGTGAACACGGCGCGTGCCTTCAACGAGAAGGTCGGCGTCTCCGGTATCGTCATGACGCGTGTGGATGGCGATGCGCGCGGCGGCGCGGCGCTTTCCATGCGGGCCGTCACCGGCGCGCCGATCAAGCTGCTCGGCGCCGGCGAGAAGCTGGACGCGCTGGAGGAATTCCACCCCGACCGCATCGCGGGCCGCATCCTCGGCATGGGCGACATCGTCTCCCTGGTCGAGCGCGCGGCGGAGACGATCGACCAGGCGGAGGCGGAGAAGCTCGCCGCCCGGATGCAGAAGGGCCAGTTCTCGCTGGAGGACTACGCGGCCCAGCTCAAGCAGATCGGCAAGATGGGCAGCCTTTCGGGGATGCTGGGGATGCTGCCGGGCGTCGGCAAGCTGAAGGCGCAGATCGAGAACGCCAACCTCGACACCACCATCTTGAAGAAGCAGTCGGCGATCATCGGCTCCATGACGCCGAAGGAGCGCCGCGCGCCCGAGATCATCAAGGCGTCGCGCAAGCGGCGCATCGCGGCCGGCTCAGGCGCCTCCGTCCAGGAGGTGAACCGGCTGCTCAAGCAGTTCGAGGACATGCGCGACATGATGAAGCGCATGAACAAGATGGGTCAGAAGGGCATGATGCGCGGCGGCCTCGCCTCGCTCCTTCCCGGCCTCGGCAAGCGACCATTCTGAAAGCAAGCAGGAGAGTTAGTTCATGGGTCTGAAGATTCGCCTCGCCCGCGCCGGCGCCAAGAAGCGCCCCTACTACCACATCGTGGTGGCCGACAGCCGCTCGCCGCGCGACGGCCGCTTCATCGAGAAGTTGGGCTCCTACAACCCGATGCTGCCGGCCGAGCACGCGGACCGCATCCGCCTGCAGGACGACAAGATCAAGGAATGGCTGGGCAAGGGAGCGCTGGCGACCGACCGCGTCGCCAAGTTCCTCGGCAAGGCCGGCATCATTCCCATGCCCGTGTTCCCCGAGCAGCCGAAGCAGTCCGCGCCGAAGAAGAAGGCGCAGGAGCGCGCGGCCGCAGCCGCGGCGGCTGGCTGAGCATCCGCCTGGGGTGAGCGAGCGTGGCGTCGGGGATGATCCTGCTGGGCGAGATCGGGCGGCCGCACGGCGTGCGGGGCCTTCTGCGCGTCCGCAGCTTCACCGCCGCGCCGCGGGACCTCGCCGCCTATGGCCCGCTCTTCTCCGAGGATGGGCAGCGGCGCTTCGCCCTTACCATGCTGGCCGATGACCTCGCCCGCATCGAGGGGGTGGCGGACCGCGACGAGGCGCAGCGCCTGACCGGCACCAAGCTCTTCGTCCCACGCGACGCCATGCCGGAGCCGGAGGAGGAGGAGTTCTACCTCGCCGACCTCCAGGGGCTGGAGGCGGTGACGGAGGCGGGCGAGGCGCTTGGCCGGGTCCGAGCCGTGGAAGACCATGGTGGCGGTCCCTTCCTGGTGCTGGACTCGACGCCGGAGCGGCTGGTCCCGTTCACCCGCGCCGCCGTTCCGGTGGTGGATGTGAAGGGCGGCCGCGTCGTCGTGGCCCCGCCCGACGAGGTGGAGGCGAAGCCGGAATGAGCTGGCACGCCACCTGCCTGACGCTCTTTCCCGGGATGTTTCCCGGGCCGCTGGGCGAATCCCTCGCTGGCCGCGCGCTGCGCGACAGGATCTGGCGGCTGGAGGCGCGGGACATCCGCACCCATGGGCTCGGCCGGCACCGCACCGTGGACGACACGCCCTTCGGCGGCGGCGCGGGCATGGTGATGCGCCCCGACGTGGTGGACGCGGCCATCGCGGAAGCCATGCCGGAAGGCGATGCGCGCCCGCTGATCTACCTGACGCCGCGCGGGCGCCTCCTGGACCAGCCCCTGGTCCGCGAGCTGTCCGCCGGCCCCGGCGTGGTGCTGCTCTGCGGCCGCTACGAGGGGGTGGACCAGCGCGTGATCGAGCACCGCGCCATGCAGGAGGTCTCCCTGGGGGATTTCGTGCTGAGCGGCGGGGAGATGGCGGCGCTGACCTTGCTGGATGCCTGCGTGCGGCTGCTGCCCGGCGTGATGGGCGCGGCCGAGAGCGGGGTGGAAGAAAGCCACTCCGCGGGACTGCTCGAATACCCGCACTACACGCGCCCGGCCGAATGGCAGGGGCGCGCGGTGCCGCCGGTGCTGCTCTCGGGCCACCATGCCGAGGTGGCGCGCTGGCGGCGCGGAGAAATGGAGGCGGCGACGCGGGAGCGGCGCCCTGACCTCTGGACCCGACATCTGGTTGCCCGCGAAGGCGCGGCGGCCTAAACGGATTGAATCGAAAGGACTAGTGCCATGAACCTGTTGCAGCAGTTCGACGAGGCGCAGAAGCAGCGCCTTCTCGCCGAGCGCCCCGTTCCCGAGTTCGCCGCCGGCGACACCGTCCGCGTGATGGTCAAGGTGGTCGAGGGCGAGCGCGTCCGCACCCAGGCCTATGAGGGCGTGGTGATCGCGCGCTCCAACCGCGGGCTGCACAGCAACTTCACCGTCCGCAAGCTCTCCTACGGCGAGGGCGTGGAGCGCGTCTTCCCGCTGCACTCTCCGTCCATCGCGGAGATCAGCGTGGTGCGCCGCGGCAAGGTCCGGCGCGCGAAGCTGTATTACCTGCGCGGGCGCACCGGCAAGTCGGCGCGCATCGCCGAGAAGCTGGGTCTGCGGACCGACCCGGCCAAGGCCGAAGCCCAGGCGCAGGGCTGACCCACCAGGGGCCGCAGCCGTAGGGTTGCGGCCCTTCCTGTTTCTACCGTCGGGGGAACGCACAATGGCCGAAGCACGGCCCCGCACGCTGTTCGACAAGATCTGGGACCATCACGTGGTCGAGACGCTGCCCGATGGGACGGCGCTCCTCTACATCGACCGCCACCTCGTCCACGAGGTGACGAGCCCGCAGGCCTTCGAGGGGCTTCGCGCTGCCGGCCGCCCGGTGCGCCGGCCCGACGCCACGGTCGCCGTGGTGGACCACAACATCGCCACCGACGCCACGCGCCGCACTGGCATCACCGACCCCGAGAGCCGCCTCCAGGTCGAGACGCTGGAGCGCAACGTCGTCGAGTTCGGCGTGCCCTACATCCCGCTGCTCGACGCGCGACAGGGCATCGTCCACGTCATCGGTCCGGAGCTGGGGCTCTCGCTGCCCGGCATGACCATCGTCTGCGGCGACAGCCACACCTCCACCCATGGCGCCCTCGGCGCGCTGGCCTTCGGCATCGGCACGAGCGAGGTGGAGCACGTGCTCGCCACGCAGACGCTGCTGCAGAAGCCGGCCAAGAACATGCGCGTGACGGTCGACGGCACGCTGCCCCTCGGCTGCACCGCGAAGGACATCGTCCTCGCCATTATCGGCAAGATCGGCACGGCCGGCGGCACAGGCCACGTGATCGAGTTCGCCGGCGAGGCGATCCGCGCCCTCGACATGGCCGGGCGCATGACGATCTGCAACATGTCCATCGAGGCGGGCGCCCGCGCCGGCATGGTGGCGCCGGACGAGACGACCTTCGAGTACGTGCGGGGCAAGCCCCACGCGCCGCAGGGCGAGGCTCTCGAGCGCGCCGTGGCCTGGTGGCGGTCGCTGCCCAGCGACCCCGGCGCGGTGTTCGACAAGGAAGTGACGCTGCGGGCCGAGGAGATCTTGCCCATGGTGTCCTGGGGCACCAGCCCCGAGGACGTGCTGCCCATCACCGGCACCGTGCCCGATCCTTCCAGCTTCGCCGACGAGGCGCGGCAGGCGCAGGTGAAGCGCATGCTGGACTACATGGGGCTTCAGGCCGGGCAAAAGCTGACGGACCTCAAGGTGGACGTCGTCTTCATCGGCTCCTGCACCAACTCGCGCATCGAGGACATGCGGATCGCCGCCGACATCGCCAGGGGCCGCAAGGTCGCGGACGGCGTTCGCGCCATGGTGGTGCCCGGGTCCGGCCTCGTGAAGCAGCAGGCCGAGGCGGAAGGGCTGGACCAGGTCTTCAAGGAGGCCGGGTTCGAGTGGCGCGAGGCCGGGTGCTCCATGTGCCTCGGCATGAACCCGGACAAGCTCACGCCGGGACAGCGCTGCGCCAGCACCTCCAACCGCAACTTCGAGGGCCGCCAGGGTCCGGGCGGGCGCACGCACCTGCTCAGCCCCGCCATGGCCGCCGCGGCCGCGCTGGCCGGGCACCTCGCCGACGTCAGGGAGTGGCAGCCGCGATGAAGCCTTTCACCACGCTCACGGGCATCGCAGCGCCGCTGCCCAAGGCCAATGTGGACACGGACCAGATCATTCCGGCCCGCTTCCTCAAGACCATCCAGCGCACCGGGCTGGGCCGGCACCTCTTCGCCAATTTCCGCTTCCGCGAGGATGGGTCCGAGAACCCGGACTTCGTGCTGAACCAGGAGCCGTACCGCAAGGCCGAGATCCTCGTGGCCTTCGAGAATTTCGGCTGCGGCTCCTCGCGCGAGCACGCGCCCTGGGCGCTGCTCGACTTCGGGATCCGCTGCGTCATCGCTCCCGACTTCGCGGACATCTTCCACAACAACAGCTTCAAGAATGGCATCCTGCCGGTGAAGCTGCCGCGTGAGGTGTGCGAGAAGCTGATGGAGGATGCGCGGATGGGCGGCAATGCGCGCCTCTCCGTGGACCTCGAGCGTCAGGTGGTCGTGCGTCCGAATGGGGAGGAGATCCCCTTCGAAGTGGATGCCTTCCGCCGCCACTGCTTGCTCAACGGCCTGGACGACATCGGCCAGACGCTCGAGCACAAGGACTCCATCGACTCCTACGAAACGCGGCAGCGCGCTTCCCAGCCCTGGCTTTTCGCATGAGCGCGAACAAGAAGCTGCTCGTCCTGCCGGGCGACGGCATCGGCCCGGAGGTGATGGGCGAGGTCCGCCGCGTCATCGACTGGATGGGCCGGCGCCGCGCCGCGTCCTTCGACATCGAGGAAGGCCTTGTCGGCGGCGCCGCCATAGAGGCCACGGGCACGCCTTGCCCCGATTCGACGGTGGAGGCCGCGATGCGCGCCGATGCCGTGCTGTTCGGCAGCGTCGGCGGCCCGCGCTGGGACAAGCTGCCCTTCGAGCAGCGGCCGGAATTGGGCATCCTGCGGCTCCGCAAGGATCTGGGGCTCTTCGCCAACCTGCGCCCCGCCGTGGTGCTGGACCCGCTGGTGGACGCGTCGTCGCTGAAGGCGGATGTCGTGCGCGGGCTCGACATCATGATCGTGCGCGAGTCCACAGGCGGCATCTACTTTGGCGAACCGCGCGGCGTGCACACCGGACCCGACGGCAAGCGCACCGGCATCGACACCGAGGTGTACACGGAGGACGAGATTGCCCGCGTCGCGCGCGTGGCCTTCGACCTCGCCCGCAAGCGCCGCAACAAGGTGACGAGCACCGAGAAGGCCAACGTCATGCAGTCCGGGCGCCTGTGGCGCGCGGTGGTGAGTGAGGTTCACCAAGCCGAGTTCCCGGACGTGGAGCTGGAGCACATGTACGCGGACAACGCGGCCATGCAGCTCTGCTCGCGCCCCAAGCAGTTCGACGTGATCCTGGCGAGCAACCTGTTCGGCGACGTGCTGTCCGACCTCGCGGCGGCGCTTACCGGCTCGCTCGGCATGCTACCCTCCGCGACGCTCGGCGCCGTGCAGCCTTCGGGCAAGCGTCATGCGCTGTACGAGCCGATCCATGGCTCCGCGCCTGACATCGCGGGGCGCGGCGTCGCGAATCCGTCGGCGCAGATGCTGTCCTTCGCCATGTTGCTGCGCTGGTCCTTCGGCATGGAGGAGGATGCGCGGATGATCGAGGCGGCGGTGGAGAAGGTGCTGGCCGGCGGCCTGCGCACGGCCGACATCATGCAGCCCGGCCTCGCGCGCGTCGGCACCGCCGTGATGGGTGAGGCCATCCTGCGTGAGCTGGAGAAGCTCGCCGCGTAAAACGCATGGGCGAGGGGGGTTGCGCCGCATCGCACGCGGCGTTATCTCCCCGTCCACGGTCAGCGCCCGTAGCTCAATGGATAGAGCACCAGACTACGGATCTGGGGGTTGGGAGTTCGAATCTTCCCGGGCGCGCCATTCTATTTTCAATCAAACCCTTGGATTACGCGTGAGAGCGCGATCTCCCATCTGGCGAGGTCGCGAAGCCAAACCGGACATTGACCGGACGGCGATCCATAAATCCCTGCGCCCGATCCTACCTCCCGCCATACGTAATGCTGTCTTCTCAAGTGCCACGCCACGGCGGCATGCTCCGTCGAACGAGCTTTGCTTGGTCGTCCGGCGCGTCGCTCGCCATCCTGGCGGTGGAGGGCGCCATGCAGAAAGCGGCGGCGGGGAAGAAAGTGCCCCACTATCGAGCGCGAGTGCCTCGCGCGGGCGCGGGGGTTCAGTAGGGCCAGCACACTTGAGTCTGACCGAGCCTAGCGGTGGTGGCGGCCTTCCGATACAGTCAGCTCGTCGGAACCATCCCTGGCGTCACCTTCAGAGGAACACGTCAATGGACCACCCAGCCACCGAGATCGGCGCCACAAAGAACGTGGCCTGCCTCCCCCTCCCTTTGGAACGCGATGTCTTCCTCCGGCGTCTCCTCCGTGAGTTGGCAGGGACCCTCCAGGACGTTGTCGGCGTCCAGGAAGCGTCAGGCTATATCAGCGTCGTGGGTGCGAGCATCGGCGAGCACATCGATCACGCCTACCGCAGCGCCCTTTCGGTGGACCGGCTGTCCCGTGACCAGGTGGCGGCGGTGCTCGTCGATCTCAAACGCCGCATTCAAGGCGACTTCTTCGTCATCGAGGAATCGGAGGACCGCATCGTCTTCGGCAATCGGGCGTGCCCATTCGGGGAGCTTGTGCTGGGCCGGCCCTCGCTCTGCATGATGACGTCCAACGTGTTTGGCGCCATTGCCGCGGAAAACCTGGGCTATGCGGCTGTCTCCTTGGAGCGCACTATCGCGCAGGGTCACGAAGGCTGCCGCGTCGTTGTTTATCTCCGGCCCTCGGACGGTGTCCGGCACGGTATGCGAGAATACTTCCGTAAAGATGACTGAGGCGGATGCAGGCGCCCGGGCTGTGATTGCCGTCCTGGCAGAACCTGCGGTTCTGGTGAACGGCAAGGGAGTGGTCCTGTACGCCAACGGACCTGCCATCCAGAGCCTTGCTCTCTCCCCAGGAGAGGCGACCGGCGTCAACCTTGCGTCGCTGTGCGACACGCCGGAGGATGGAGAAGCATTCTCGGCTCTGCTCCATCGGGCCTCCGGAACGGCGTCCTCGCTGCCAGGCGTGGTTACCCTCCGGATAGCCACGAGCGGCAGCCAGCGGTTCCGCTGCCAAGCCAGCCGCATCGGTGGAGGTGGAGGAACCCGGGTCCTCTTGCGTCTCGTCGAGGGCAACGACCAGCGCTTTGCAGAACTCAACCGCAAGATTGGCGATCTTCACGATGAGGTGCGGCGACGGCGCCACTTGCAGGCACGACTTGAGGAAGCGCTCCGCGACCGGGAACTGCTTGTGCGGGAACTGCACCACCGTGTGAAGAACAACCTCCAGACTTTTGTCAGCCTGCTTCAGGCCGCCGAGCGGGAAGGTGGCAAGGAACCAGCGGCGGTGCTCCGGGAGGTCTCACGCCGGCTTTCCGCTGCAGGTGCGGTCCATCAGCTCCTACATCAGGAGGGCGCGATCCGGGGCGTGGCGGCCGCCACGTTTCTCGGCCACCTCGGCGCACTCATTGCCAAATCGCTCGGCGCCGAGGGACACCTTGCCATCGCATCCGGGCAAGCTGAAATCCCCAATGACACGGCGGTACCACTCGCCCTGATTTTGAACGAGCTGCTGACCAACGCGGTGAAGCATGGCTCTGCGGGCGGGCCCCTAGTGCCCATACGCGTGTCATTGGATGAGCTGGAGGGGGGCATACTGGAACTCACGGTCGAGGATGGTGGGGCTGGCTTTCCGTCGGCGGCTCCAGAAGCAGGGCGTCGCGCCTCAGGATTGGGCCTCGTGCGGGGCTTGGCGCGTCAGATGGGTGGCACGGTCACGCTGGGACAGAGTGCGCTTGGCGGCGCGCGGTCCTCGGTCCGCTTCCGGCCGCCTCAGCTGGAAGCAGAACGACAGGCTGGGAATTGACAGATGGGTGTTCAATTCTTGTTGCAGGCTTTCCTCCCTGCGCTGCCCGCTCGGTGGTCTTTGGAGGCGCAGGATCAGAGGCGCTACGCAGTGCCTGAACCCAGCTCCGGCGCTCGGGCCCGGAAGGACAGGGCACGCCTGCTGCTGGTTGAGGACGACTATCTGATCGGGCTGAACGCCGAAATGATTCTGACCGACGCGGGCCATGAGGTGCTGGGTCCCGCCACGACGGCAGATGAGGCCATTGCCCTTGCGGAGGCGGCACGCCCTGACCTCGTGCTCATGGACATCCGGCTGGCCGAGGGCAGCAGTGGCTTGGAGGCTGCGGCTGAGATCTTTCAGCGCTTGGGAATCCGTAGCCTGTTCGTCAGCGCGCACGCCGACGATCGAACGCGCGAACAGGGGAACCGGGAGGCATCGCCGGTCGGATGGCTGGCCAAACCCTATTCCTCCGAGGAGCTCGGTCGCGCGGTCACCAACGCGCTCCTGGTTCTGCGCGGGCCTAGCCTTACCTAGACAGGGTGTTTTGCCGCGGCCCTATGGCTCCGCGCTTCGGCCCGTTTAGATCGATGAGGCTGGGAAAAATCTCCTGGACAATCTTGCGGCGCGGGGAGACGAGGGCGCAGCCTTCGCTCATGTCTCGTACCGAGGGCGAGCCCCTCCTCCCCGTCGCGGTCTACCTCGGCAGCGCGGATCGCTATCACCTCTCGACCGACTGCGGAGGATGCCACTGCGCCGTTCCCATGGGCATACGCCGGGCAGCTAGGTTGGGGGCGGGATGACCACGGAGGAGTGGCTGGCGCGCCCGCGCTGCGTCGAGTTTCAGCACCGAGGCGCGCTGTTGAGCATCTGCGCCGACACGCGGAACGCCGGGGGATCCAGCGAGGCGGGCCGGAGCCGATGATGCAGGAGGAGTGAGCACCACCACAAAGCAGGTTGCAGGCGCTCTACCTTCAAATGATAGCTTGGCAGGCATGAGCCGCGCCTCTGCCCCGTTTGCCCTGCTGATCCTGCTGGCGGCCTGCGCCGAGACGGCTGTCGTTCAGCTCGGCGCCAACCGCTACCGCGCGACCACGGACAACACCTGGACGGCTGGAGGCGCCGAAACCCAAGCCATCCAATCCGCCCAGGCCCATTGTGCCCAGCGCGGCCTTGTGGCCGAGGCGAACGTCACCGCCTCCCACACTGCCTCGTATTCCCAATACGGGCGTGCGAGTGTGGAATTCTCATGCGTGCAGGCCAAGCCGTGAGGGGCCTGTTCCTCGTCCCGCTCTGCTTGGTCGCCCCGTGCGCCCAGCGCACGGGCGCGTTGCCGCTGATTAGCCGTGCGCTCCCTGCCTGGTACGGAGGATGACAGCTTTGGACACGACTCTCACGCGCGTGACGGAGGCGAGGCCGATACGCGTGTCTGGTCATGAGCGCTGAAGATTCATCCGCCGCAACACGCGGCGAATACGGCGCGCCTCGTATCCCGAGACTTTCCACCTTCCTCGTAGGCCTCGTGGCGATCGCCCTCGTGCCGCCTCTCGTTGCAGGTGGAGCAGCTGTATGGAGCGTCACAGAGAGCCGGCAGGAGGCGGCTGAGGCACGGCTCCTGGCCACAGCACGTGGCCTCTCCCTCGCCATCGACCGTGACTTCGGCGGGATCGTGGGCGCTCTCTCCGCTTTCGCAGCTTCGCCCGCCCTTGGGAGCTACCCTCTTCAGCCGCGCGACCCGGCTGCCGTGCATGCCCAGGCGGTTCGGATCGGCCAGATGTATGGGGCAACCGTAGCGGTCCTAGCCCCCGATGGAGAGCAGGTGCTTAGCTCCCTTCGTCCACTCGGCGTCCCCATGCCGCCCGCATCCTCGTCCGCAGCGGTGCAAAGTGCGCTCACTTCGGGACAGCCCGCTGTTGGGGATCTCGTGATCGGCTCACTCTCCGGCCGGCCTGTGGTCTCGATTGCGATTCCTCTGAGAGACAGGACAGGGGAGGCGGTGGGCGTCGCCGTCGCGGCCATAGGTGCTGAACGTTTCCGCGACTTGCTCGCGGCGCAGGCTCTTTCCGATGGGGCCTTCGCGGCGGTAGCCGACTCCCGCGCCATCCTCGTCGCGCGCTCCGACGCATCACACGACCGTCTCGTCGGGCGGCCCTTGCCTGCCGAGAACGTCCGGCTCTTCGCGGGGATGGAAGGGGGTGTCTATCGCGCGATCGCTCTCGATGGAGTGGAGCGCGTCTTTGGCTTCGCGACCGTGCCCACCGCAAAGGGATGGACCGTCTTCGTCGCTGATCCCGCAGCACGCTTTGACGCAGCCTGGCGCTGGCCGCTCCTCGTGCTCCTGGCGAGCGGCACTTTGGCCGTCATCCTTGGTGGGCTCGCGGCGGCGTTCGTCGCGCGTCGCATTCTCCAGCCTGTTCAGCAACTCCGCCACCATGCCGAAGCTCTCGCTGCCGGTCGGGCCGCGCCCTTGGCCACCAGCAACCCACCTGCTGGCATTGCGGAACTCGAGGTGTTGCGACACGGCTTCGCCGAGGCCGAGGCCGCCTTGCGGGCGAGTGAGGGATCGCTGCGCGCCCTGAACGAGGCACTCGAGGCACGCGTGCGCCAGGAGGTGGCGGCGCGCGAGGACGCTCAGGCGCGGCTTGCCCAGGCGCAGCGCATGGAGGCGCTCGGTCAACTCGCCGGAGGTATTGCACATGACTTCAACAACGTCCTCCAGGCCGTGGGGGGCGGCGCGAAGCTGATTGAGGACTCAGCGGACAATCCGTCGCGCGTGCTCCGGATTGCCGGGATGGTCCGAGAGGCTGCAGGGCGGGGCTCGGCCGTAACGCGACGCCTTCTAGCCTTCTCTAGGCGTGCCGATCTGCGTGCAGAGCCGCTGGACGTTAGAGATCTCCTCGAGAGCATGCAGGAGGTGCTCGCACACACCCTTGGCGGGGGGATACGGGTGAAACTGGAGGTCGAGGCCGGTCTTCCGCAGATGCTCGCCGACAAAGGACAGTTGGAGACGGTCCTGGTGAACCTCGCCACAAACGCGCGGGACGCCCTGAGTGGCCAGGGGACGATCGAGCTGTCCGCTGCAGCGGCGCTAATCGCCGGGGAGGGCGCGAGACGGCGGCCGCAGCTCCAGCCGGGCGCCTACGTGCGAATGTCCGTGCGTGATGCCGGTGTGGGCATTCCCCCAGAAGTGCTGGCGCATGTGTCTGAACCCTTCTTTACGACAAAGCCGCGAGGCAAAGGGACCGGGCTCGGCCTCGCAATGGCGCGCGGCTTCGCAGAACAATCAGGCGGAGCCCTTGCCGTCGAAAGTGAGCTCGGCCGAGGCACGACGGTGTCAATCTGGCTGCCGGCCGCCGAGGAGGATCTGCGGAAGCCGCACCGTTCCATTGCGGATGTGCCAGTGCCGGCACAGGGGAGGCGAGGACATCTTCTGGTCGTGGATGACGAGGCAGTCGTGCGTGAGATCACCGCGGAGGGGCTGAGGGCATCTGGGTTCACCGTTCGGACCGCTGAGAGGGCGTCGGATGCACTGGCGGTCCTGGACAGCCGCGAGGAGGTGGATCTCTTGGTATCCGATCTATCCATGCCGGAGATGGATGGCCTGGCGCTCATCCAGGACGCCCAGCGCCGGCGGCCGGGTCTTCCGGCTATCCTGCTGACCGGTTTCGCGACAGACACGGCGGAACTCGCGATGTCTGGCGCGCTCAGCGGCGCTTTCTCCCTTCTGCGCAAGCCGATTGATGTGAAGGCGCTGGCTGACCGTGTCGCCATGCTCCTGGAGGCAGCGGATCTGGCTGTGCGGGACCGGACCGGGGGGCCGGAGTGAGATACCGGTTGAGACCCAATGGACCATATGAGACGCGGCCCCGGCCGGTCTCGCCTTCTTGGCGGCGGGCATAATCTGCATAGGTCTCCTGAGGTGCGGATAAGCGACCGCTTGAGCGCCCGGCAGCCTTTGTCCGGGCGGGGTCGACTCCTCCGGTTGTCACTGACTGTCCGCAAAGTGGCTTCCGTTGATCAAGCGAGGCGGCGAAGCATGATGCGGCTCATGGCGGTGTGGATCATGGCGATGCCGGTTTCGGGCAGCCGCTCGTAGTCACGGGCGAGGCGGCGGGAGCGCGAAAGCCATGCGAAGGTGCGTTCCACCACCCACCTGCGCGGGATGACCTGGAAGCCTTTGGGCTTGTCCTCCAGGCCGGGACGCCACGCTTGGCGCTGACGGTGAAATGGCACCCCGACACGCCATCCTCTGGCCTGGTCCAGCCACCTGGCGAAAGGGCCAGTGTAAGCTCCGTCCGCCCAGACCAGTTCGAGACGGGGCAACGCGCTAGATGACGTCATCTCGACCATCTGCCGCGCCCCTGCCGTGTCGTGCAGGCTAGCTGCATGGATGTGGGCGAGGAGGATCAACCCAGAGGCATCCACCAGCAGGTGGCGTTTGCGCCCGAAGGTCTTCTTGCCTGCGTCGAACCCGCGTTCAGGGCCGCCTGCGCCCGTGGCGCGTGCTGTCTGGGAGTCGATCACTCCTGCCGAGGCTTCGCGGCTTCGCCCCGCCTTTTCGCGGGCGTGCTCGCGCAGCCTGTCGTGCAGGTGCTTGAGCGTGCCGTCCTTGCGCCGGCGGGTCAGCTGCGAATGAACCGTTTGCCAGGGCGGGAAGTGGCGCGGCAGCATGCGCCACGCGCAGCCGGATCGGACAAGATAGAAGAAGGCCTCCGCCATCATCCGGCGTGGCCACTTCAGCGGACACCCGAGGCGGGACGGGCGCGGAAGCAGTGGCTCCAGCACCGTCCATTCGCCGTCGCTCAGGTCGGAGGGATAGGGGCGGTCGGGCATGGCGACCTCCAGCACAATTGTGCCGGATCAACGCTCTACTCTCGCATCCGCCCTTTGCGGACAGTCAGTCAGTACGGCAGCTTCCGTTCGCGGAAAAATTCAAGTAGTGCGGCGTCTGGACACGTGGGAAAATTATCAAAAAATCTCGTGACCATGGCTGGGTTCAGAGTACGGGCCAAAGCTCCTGAGGGATGTGTCCCTTGGGGGGCAACGGCCATCACAGCGACAGAGAAGGAGACGCGCCAAGAAGGCCCATGCTCGTGAAGGCCCTCAAGATATCACTAGTCAAAGTGGGCTTGATCAGAAGGGTGAGCGGGCCCTCGCCCTCTCGGCTGAGGGAGGCCGCCCCACCCGTGGGGGGGCTCCCAGTCACCACAACAACGGGCAGCAGAGGCCGTGTCTCCCGCAACTGGCGGATCAGATCCTCGCCCCTCAGACCAGACATCTTGAGGTCAGTCACCAACACGTCAAAGACTGCGCCAGTCTGAGCTTCGGACAGGGCGCGCTCGCCATTCGGCGCCCATGTGACCTTGCAGCCCCACTGCTCCAATTCTTCGCGAAAGAAGAGGGCAATGATCGCTTCGTCCTCAGCGAGCAGCACCCTGAGCAGGGCATCTCCCATCTTTGTCAAACTTCTGTGCCCATACGTACGTTTTGACGCCCGGTGTGCCCTTAGCCGGCCGTGCAAAAAATAGGTATCTTTCCTGATGCCCGTCCCTCCGAGCCCCATGGTGCAGCTTTTTCTGCTGACCGCCACAACCCGCGCCCTTCCGATCGCAGTGCGCTATGCGGGCGCTACGGTGCTGATCCTTGCCGCTGCGTTGGCACGGTATGCCCTCTTCGGGACGGAGCCTGGCCGACCCTACTTCACGTTCTATCCCGCCATCGTCATCACTGCGGCGGTCTTCGACCGGATGAGCGGTTTCTATGCGACGGCTCTCAGCAGCGTCGCGGCGGCACTTTTCTTTGTGGAGCCGAGCAGGGATCTCTGGCCCGAGGAGGCTCAAGAGTTTGGCGCGCTCCTTTATTTCGTCCTGTCCTCTTTGCTGGTCGTCTCGCTCCTGGAGGCCCTTCATGGAGCCCTCAAGGAGGTTTCGGAGCGCCGCAAGCAGGCTGAAGAAAGCGCGGTGGCGCTCGCCAGGGCCGCTTCAGACCGCGATACGCTGCTGCAGGAGATGGTCCACCGCTCACGCAATGACAGCCAGCGCCTCTTGGCCATGATCCAGCTTCAGGCGGCGATGCCTAACATTGAAAGCAGAAGCGTCTCACAGGCCCTCACTGAAGTCTCGGAGAGGGTCGCGGCCGCGGCGCGGGTCAACCGGTACCTGGAGAGTTACTGGTGGTCTGACGCTACCGTGAACATGAAGGAGTTCATTGAGGGACTCATGGCCGACCTTCAGAGCAGCACCGAGGCCGTGCGCCCCGTTGCCTTTCAGGTGGACGCTGAGGCCCAGCCTTTACCTATCGCGCGGGCCATTCCTGCGGGCCTCATCGTGAATGAACTGGTGGGTAACGCTCTCAAATACGCCTTTGCGGATGGTCGAGACGGGAACATTTGGGTCACGCTGCGCCGGCAGGGAGAGGAACTGGTGCTGACGGTGGAAGACGACGGCGTTGGCTTCAATCCAGGTACACCGCCGCAGGGGACGGGGATCGGTCTACGCTTGGTAAGGGCCCTGGCCGCCCAGCTCGAGGGAGCATTAGCGACGAGCTCGACGCGTGGCAGCGGCGACAGTGCGAAGGGGGCCGGCTGGATCGTGCGTTTCCCCGCTAAAGCGTGTTAGCGCCAGCAACCGCCTCACCCGAGCGATCCGCGAGGGCGATCCGCTTGTGAGGCGGCGGTTCTGAGCGGCACGAGCTATGGTGACCTGCCCCCTTAGAAACGGACCGCCGGTAAAGTGAGCCCGGCGGAGCCTGAGGCGCTTGGCTTTGGTGGTCCAGGTGCAGTGTTAGCCCTCGCCGGTCGTCGAACCCTCCACCGCTGGTGAAGGGCGTGTCAGCAAAAGGTATTCCTGCGGCGTCCGCTGGCCAAGAGCCATCTGAGGTCGGCTCTCGTTGTAGTCCCGTCGCCAAGCCTCGATCACCGCCCGTGCCTCGGCCACCGTTTCAAACCAGTGCAGGTTCAGGCACTCGTCGCGCAGCGAGCCGTTGAACGTCTCGATGAACGCATTGTCCGTCGGCTTGCCAGGGCGCGAGAAGTCGATCCGCACGCCGTGGTGATAGGCCCACAGGTCGATCAGCTGACCAGTGAACTCCGCCCCATTGTCAGCAAACATATACTTCGGGGCACCGCGCTGGCGCACCAAGCGGTTCAGCACTTCGACCACGTGCTCGCCCCGGAGCCGCTGGCCCACCTCGATGGCCAAGCCTTCACGGCTGTAGACATCGACCACCGTCAGCGCTCGGAACTTGGTGCCCTGGCTGAGCTGATCGTGGATGAAATCCAGGCTCCAGGCCTCGTTTGGTCGTCTGGGAATGCAGCGTGCCTCCCGGTGCACTGCCATCTTGCGCCGCCTTGGCCGCTTGCTGCGCAGGGACAGGCCCTCCTCGCGGTATAGACGCCAGACGAGGTTGCGGCCGACCTCCCAGCCGTCGCGCCGGAGCATGATGTGGATGCGTCGGTAGCCATAGCGGATTCGGGTCGCCGCGATCTCGCGCATGCGCTGACGGATCTCGAGACGCGGATCCCGCGTGCTCGGCTTGCGCTGCGTCGAGCGGTGTTGACGCGTCAGAGAACAAGCCCGGCGCTCGCTGTAGCCGTGGCGGCTCGCCACGTAGGCCACAACCTCCTTCATGAGCGCGGGCCGGGAAACTTTTTTGACAGCACGTCCCGCAGCACGGCTTTGTCCAGGCTCAACTCCGCGACGAGCTTCTTCAGCCGGGTGTTCTCCTCCGCGAGCTGCTTGAACTCCCGGACCTGGTCTGTCTCCAGTCCAGCGTACTGCTTTTTCCAGCGATAGAAGGTCTGCTCGGAAATGCCGACCCGGCGCGTCAGCTCAGCCACCGGCAGGCCCAGCTCCGCCTGCTTCAGCACCGCAACAATCTGCTCCACCGAGTATCGCTTCTTCATGGCCAATCTCCTCCATCCAATCTGGGGAAATCCGCCGAAAAACTAACATCAAACATGGACCACTTCCGCCGTGTCACCTCACATGGCCGCCGCCCTCGAATGCACCATTTGGCTCAGGCTCGGCGACAGCCATGCTCCACTGAAAATTTGCTTGGCCCTCCTCGTGGGGACTGGTCAACCTAGGCGCTTCGGTAGCGGTAGCGCGGGCGACCCTCGGGGCCGACTTGCTCGATCACGTCCAGTTCATTGGTCACGGCCGCGAGTATCACCCCAAGCGGGTGCGGACTACTCTTGCCGGGTGACCAGCAGGAACCCGTCGCGGGCGATGGCGTCGGGATTTCGCGAATCGGCACAGACGGTCAGCGTTGCGTTGCGGTTACCGCAGGCGGTGCAGCGCAGTCGTGCTAGCCAATCCTCGGTGCGCATGCCCGCGGCGAGCCGGACGGCCCGGCGAAACCCCATCTTCACAGTGCGCTGGCATCCCAGGGTCCTGCAACCAATGCTCAGCCAATGTCGGTCGGCGTCGCCCAAGAACTGCGTGAGCGGCAGGAGGGGCTCGTCGTCGAGTCGCGGCATGGTAAGAGTATGGCGTGAACAAAACAAGAACACATCGGTCGTGGGGGAGAGGCGCTCAGCAGGAAGAGGTTAGCCACTCCACGCGCAAAGCCAAGGATAACCGCGGATGGTTTGGGGCGGTTAGCCAAGTATAAGTGTCTGTTTCGACAGTATTATTCTCGTCTTCCCGGGCGCGCCACTTTCCCTTCTTCGTAAAGCATGGCGTTGATGGCAGCCGGGGCGTGATGGGTCAGCCATTTCGCGCCAGATTGGCGGGGCCGCACCACTCTGTTCGGAAGCAAGATCTCCGCCAGGGCGCTGCCCTCTGCCTCCGCCGCCACCCCTCCGCGAAACGCTGCCCCTCGCGCGGCATTGCACCTAGGCCTGGGCCGTCGCGGCGAGGAGCAGCACGGCAGGTGAGGGAGGTGCATGGGCACGCTTGCGAGCGTCAGCAGGTCGATTGCCGGCCTCTTGCCGCCTGACAACTGGATGCGAACCATGAGCGCATCAACGGGGATGGAGCGATCAGCCGTGGCGGAACTTTCCCAAGCATGGACTTTGTTGCAAGAGGTCGAAGGCCGCACGTGGGCCGCTTGGGTGCAAGCAATCGGTTCGGTTCTGGCAATTCTCGTCGCCGCGCGCATCGCGAGCAGGCAGACGCGCATGGCGATGAGACGCGAGCATGCCGAGCAGAGGGACGTGCGCAGAGGCGTGGCCTTTCTCGCCAACAACCTCGCAAAGCTTCTCCTCGTGGCGCACGAAACACTCTCCGATCCGAAGGGCGGGCACCGGCTCGGCTGGTCCAGTATCCCGGCAATCGAAAATATCCTCAGCGTCCTGAGATCGGTGGATTTCAAGGCGACGCGCGATGCGCAGCTGATGCTAGAGGTTCAGACCGTGATTCAGTGCGGACTGACCGCGATAGAAATCGCCAGATCCGTCTCGGAACGTGAGGCCGAGAGCGAATTCCGTCCAAGCGAAATCGACGGCATCCGGGACATTGTCGACCTGCTCGGGAAGGTGGTTTCCGAGATCGACAGGAGAGGTCCCCAGCCGGCCTGAGTTCGGAACCGCCCAAATCATGCACCCGCCTCGGCGGCAACGGCCGCGCGTCCATCCTGACCTGCCTTCAGAAGAGATTCTCACGCTCGAGGCGCAGATGCTCGCACCGGATGTCCAGAATCCTTCGTATTCACCTAGGGCTTCCCTCGCCGCCATCGGGGCCTCACCGGGTTTGGAGGACAGGCGCTTGCCTCTCTCTGCGGCCGGCCGGCTGAGTGCCGTCTCGGGAGCCAGCGGCCGCTGCTTGCGGCAGGAGAGGGCGCTGCGGAACTCGATGTCGAGGCACGCCCGCCCCCCTCGACGGCTAGTGTCCGACCTTGCACCGGCATGCCGCGGTCACAGCGGTCAGATTCCGAGCGCGGGCAATGTCTCCGGCGGCGCCGCGCGACGCCAGGGCAGGTCAGTCCACTGTGATCCTTGCCTCCCGGATCAACGCCCGCCAACGCGCGGAGTCCATGGCGAGCAGGCGGTCCATCGTTTCCGGCGTAGAGGGTGTCGCCTCGACCCCGAGCTGGTTGAGGACCTGACGCACCGCCGGTTCCTCCAGCGCGGCGCGCAGCGTCGCGGCCAAGCGCTGCCGCACCGCCTGTGGCGTCAGGGCTGGGACCTGCAGCCCCTGCCAATTCTCCATCACCATGCCACCAATGCCGCATTCGACAAAGGTCGGTACGTCCGGCGCTCCGGGCCAGCGCTCGGCCGAGGTGACCGCGACCATACGCAGCCGTCCCGTGCGCACATGCTCTATCCAGGCTGATGGGGAGTCGAGCGCCATGTCCAACCGTCGGCCCAGCACGTCGGCCACCACCGGCGGGATGCCGCGATAGCGCACGTCACGGAGCGCGATACCGGTTTCCCGCTCAAGCAACCGCGTGCCGAGATAGCTGAGGCTACCGACGCCGCTGCTGCCATAGGTCAGAGCACCAGGCTGCGCCCGCGCCGCGGCGATCAGCGTACCGAGGTCGGGCGCACGATCGGTGTGGACGAAGAGCCCAGCCGGGTTGCGTCCGATGAGGCCGATGGAGGCGAAGTCCTCCGGCCGCCAGCTGCGCGAGGGGTTGAGGTGCGGCAGAATCGCCGCCGGCCCGACACTGGTGAAGAGCAGCGTATATCCGTCAGGCTCCGCCCGTGCGACGAACTCGGCACCGATTGCCCCACCGGCGCCGGCGCGGTTCTCGACGACCACTGGCTGGCCGAGCGCCGCCGAGAGATGGGGCGCCAGGACGCGCGCCAACGCATCGAGCGTGCCGCCGCCGGCCGGGAAGCCCACCACGGTTCGAAGGGGTCGCTGCGGCCAGGGTAGCTGGGCGCGCCCAGGTCGGGGGGCCGCGGCGGCCACAAGGCTCGCGGCGACGATGCGGCGGCGGCGCAAGAAATGGAGGGTCCCCCGGGTGGGCTTGGGAATGGCGGCAGGCGCACGGCAGGGCACAACCATGGAAGCTGTCTCCTCGAATGGGGAAAGCTGGGCTGTGCTCCGCGCCTGTTGGTTCGTTGGTCTTGCGAAGCAGCCAAGAGTATGGGCGAGGCGCCCCGCGCCTGTCCAGAACCGTGATGGGAGCGCAAGTTTCCTCCAGCCCGCACTCCCCCGACAAGCCGGCGATAAGTTCGCTTGCCGAGCAAGCGCGGCTGCTGCGAACTGGTGGCGAGAGGGGAACCCGAATGACGTCACGTAATGAAAGGGCTGAGGCGCTTCGCGCTCTTCTCAATCCGCACGACCCTGCCATCGCCATGGCCGCGCACAACCCGCTGGCGGCGAAGCTCGCCGCGGAGGCCGGGTTCGCGGCGATCTGGGGGAGCGGCTTCGAGCTTTCGGCCTCCTACGCCGTGCCCGACGCCAGCATCCTCCCCATGGGCACTCACCTCGAGATGATACGCAGCATGGGCGAGGTTCAGGACACCCCCATCGTCGCCGACATCGACACGGGCTTCGGCAACGCGGTGAACGTCGCCTACGCGGTGCCGCGCTACGCCGCCGCCGGCGTCGCCGCCGTGGTTCTGGAAGACAAGACCTTTCCCAAGGACAGCTCGCTGCGCCCGGGTGGCCGCCAGGAACTGGTCCCGGCGGGTGAGTTCCAGGGCAAGATCGAGGCGGCTCGCGCCCATGGCGGCATGCTGGTCATCGCCCGCACCGAGGCATTGATCGCCGGGCAGGGCGAGGCGGAGGCGCTTCGCCGTGGCGCCGCCTACGCCGAGGCCGGAGCCGATGCCGTGCTGATCCACAGCAAGAGCAAGTCGCCGGAGGAGATCCTGTCCTTCTGCCGCGCCTGGGATGGCCGCGTGCCCCTCGTGCTCGTGCCCACCAGCTATCCGCAGCTTTCCTTTAAGGATGTCGCCGCGCTCGGGAAGGTCGGCCTCGTGATCTGCGGCAACCATGCGATCCGCGCCGCCGTCGCCGCCATGCGCGACACCTTCCGGCGCATCCGGGAGGAAGGCGGCATCGCCGCGGTCGAGGGCCGCATCGCCAGCGTCGCGGAGATCTTCGCCCTGCAGGGCGACGACGCGCTACGGGGGCTGGAGCGCGACTTCCTGCGCTGAGCCGCCGATTCCACTTGGAGGCGGCGCCGGCCAGCGGCAAGCTTCAGGCATGGAAGACCGCTTCCGCTCCTTTGCCGAGTTCTGGCCCTTCTACCTGCGCGAGCACGCCCGCGCGGCGACAAGGGCCGTGCATGTCGTGGGAACCTGGGTCGCTCTGGCCGTGCTGGTGGTCGGCATCGTGAACGGGCCGTGGTGGCTCGTCCTGCTTGCGCCGGTGATCGGCTATGGCTGCGCCTGGGTGTCGCACTTCTTCATTGAGCGGAACCGCCCGGCTACCTTCACCTATCCCACCTGGTCGCTGCTCGGCGACCTCCGCCTCGCCTGGCTGGCGGCGACCGGGCGGCTCGGCGCCGAGCTTCGCCGCCACGGCCTCGGCTGACTACCCGTCCAGGCGGACGTTGCCAGCGCGCGCCACCTCGCGCCACTTCGCGATCTCGTTGCGGACAAAGGTCGCGAATCCGTCCGGCGTCTGCGGATCCGGGATGGCGCCCATGGACAGGATGCGCGCTTCCAGCGCAGGATCGCGCAGGATCTCGCCCACATCGGCGCTGATGCGCGACACGATCTCGGCCGGGGTGCCGGAGGGCGCCACCATGCCCGTCCAGCCGGCCGCCTCGTACCCGGGGGAAAGGGTCTCGGCGATGGTCGGGACGTCAGGAAGCTGCGGCAGGCGGCGCGGCTGCGCCACCGCGATGGCGCGCACGCGGCCCCCCTGGATCTGCGGCAAGGCGCTGGCGACGCTGTCGAACATCAGCGGCACCGTCCCTGCGACGAGATCCGCCATGCCCGGGCCGCTGCCGCGATAGTGCACGATGTTGAAGCGCAGCCCGGTGCGCATCTGCAGCAGCTCCGTCGCCATGTGCTGCGAGGAGGCGGGGCCGGCCGAGGCGATGTTCACCTCGCCCGGACGGGCGCGGACGCGTTCCGCCATCTCGCGCGGGTCGGCGGTGCCGAAGGACGGGTGCGCGACGAGAAGCAGCGGCACCATGACGATGTTGGTGATGGCGGCGAAGTCGCGCTCCACGTCGTAGGGCAGGCGCGGGAGCACGGAGGGCAGGATGCCGATCGTGCCCGAGGTGCCGGCACCCAACACGTAACCATCCGCGGCAGAACGTGCGACGGCATCCATCGCGGGCGCGCCTGCGCCACCGCCGCGATTCTCCACCACCACGCGCTGCGGCCAGCGCTGCGAAAGCTGGTCCGCCACGAGTCGGGTGAAGATGTCCGCGGCCTGGCCCGGCGGAAAGGGGACGATGATGCGGACGGGCCGGTCGGGCCAGGCGGGTTGAGCCACTGCGGGCGAAGCGAGCGCGGCGACGCCACCAGCCAGAACAATCCGTCGTGCAACCAATGCCATGGCTTCCTCCCTATTCAGGAAAAGCTTAGGCTCACGACACTCGGAAGGGGAAGCTATGGGCGCGAATGCCGTGGAAGTCGCTGTCCTGCCGGGCGACGGGATCGGACCCGAGGTCACGGAAGCGACTCTCGCGGTGCTGGAGGCGGTGGCTAAGCGGCACGCGCTTGGGCTGCGCTTCACCTCGCATCGTGCCGGCGCCATGGCCTACCGCGATACTGGCACCGACCTGTCTGACGAGGTCTTCGAAGCCTGCCGCCGTGCAGACGCGATCCTGTTGGGCGCGATGGGCTGGCCCGGGATCCGTGCCGCCGATGGCACCGAACTGGCGCCGCAGATCACGCTGCGCCAGCGCCTCGGCCTTTATGCCGGCATCCGTCCGATCCGCGCGATTCCCGGCGTTCCGCTCGCCCTCGCCGACCCGCGGGCGGCGGAAATCGACCTGGTGATTCTGCGCGAAAGCACGGAGGGGCTGTTCTACAGCAAGGATCGCGGCACCGTGACGGAGGACTGGGCGGAGGAGACGCTTCGCCTCACCCGCCCGGTGACGGAGCGACTCGCGCGGCGAGCCTTCATCCTGGCTGGGCAGCGACGCCACCGCGTGACGCTGGTGGACAAGGCGAACGTGTTCCGCGCCTTCGCATGGATGCGCGACATCTTCACAACCATCGCCGCCGATCATCCGGATGTGCGGTTCGATGCGGCCTACGTGGACGCGATGGCGCTCGACCTGCTCCGCCGTCCCTGGGAATACGACCTGCTGCCGACGGAGAACATGTTCGGCGACATCCTGTCCGACCTTGGCGCGGGGCTGATCGGCGGCATGGGCTTCGCACCCTCGGCCGATGTCGGCGACGAATACGCGGTGTTCCAGCCAAGCCACGGCACGGCGCCCGACATCGCCGGGCGCGCCCTCGCCAACCCCACCGCCATGATCCTCTCGGCGGCGATGATGCTCGACTGGCTGGGCGAGGCGCCGATGCAGGAGGCCGCCGCTGAATTGCGGGAGGCCGTGGACCGCGCCTTCGCGGGTGGCCTCCGCACGCCGGATATCGGCGGCGCTCATGGCACGGCGGAAGCGGCGCGGCGGGTCATCGCCGCGCTGGGCGGGAAAGGCAGCTAGCGGAGCTGCGCCTCGCGCACACCGTCGACCACGGTCAAGGCGAGGGCGCGGGCGATGCAGTCGTTCAGGCGGTCGACCGCTGCGCGCCGCTCCCCGGCGGGGGTGCGCTCGATATCCAGGAAGCCCACATCCACCCAGCCCTCCATCAGCTCCCAGCGGCGGAACAGCGTGACGCCGGCGCCTGCCGCGGCGAGGCGCAGCTTGTCCCGGTAGGCTTCGACATTGGCGTTGGCGCGCAGGAAGCGGCTCCACTGCATCTCCATCAGGATCGCGTCGGCGCCGCGACGCCGGATGCGGTCCAGCCCGGCTTGCAGCGCCTCGCCCATTTCCTCCAGATCCGCCCCGCGCGCCGCCTCCACCGTCCCGGCCTGCCAGATGACCAGGGCGGGGGCGAGGCTCGTCGCTTCCGCGCGAAGGAGCGCGAGGTGATCCTGCACCGTCACGCCTCGCCCGCCGCGCACCGCGACCTCCACCGTATGGCCAGGGAAAGCCTCCGCCAGCAGGACCTGCAGGCGTGCGGGCCAGGACGTGTCGGGACCGCTTCCCCCTGGACCCGTCACGCTGGCCGAACCAAGCACCAGCACCCGCAGCGTCCTGCTTTCCAAAGCATGGGTGGTGACGGGCAGGGGTCGCGTGCCGGCGAGGAAGTCGGGCGGCAGGGCGCAGCGGGGGTCGGCCAGGGCCGGCCCGGCGAAAAGGAGCAGCAGGAGGAGGGCGCAAGCCCGCATGGCAGCTTACCTTATTGGGCGGGCGCCGGCGTGGGCAAGCGTTGTCCTTCGCGCTGCCAGTCCGACAGCACCGCCAGGGCGATCAGCGCCGCTAGGCAGAGCAGGTTCACCAGCCATTGCATGAGGAGCCCGTCCTCCGCCTCCAGCACCACCCGCGCGAGGAAGGACAGCAGGATCCCGAAGCAGAAGACCGGCAGTGAGTGCTGGCCCATGAGGACGAAGGGCCGCGCGACCCGGCCCCTGATCCAGGCGGCGTCGCGCGGCACCCCCATCACGACCAGCCAGCACAGCGCGAGGATGGCGAGCAGCCGCATCGGATGCAGGCTGGTCTTGTCCACGGAGGCCAGGAACTGAGCGAAGCCCGCCGGCAGCACCGCCATGACGGCGGGCATCCGCGCCTCGATCACCAACGCCACGGCGCAGCCGGTGAGGTAGGCGAGGGCCGCCGCGGTGAGGAGGCGTGAGCGGGGCGGCCAGGGCAGGGTGGGCCCACCCCGCGCCGCCTGGCCCAGGAAGAACCCCAGCACGAACAGCAATTGCCAGCCGAGCGGATTGAAGAACCAGCCCCCCTCGCGCCAGCGCGGGAAGTTCACGTCGAAACCCCGCGCCGCGGCCCAGATGGCGAAGGACAATCCCAGCAGCAGCAGCGGGTGCCGGCGCAGCGCGAGCATGGGCAGCAGCAGCAGGAGAAGCACGATGTAGAGCGGCAGGATGTCGAGGAAGGCAGGCTGGAAGCGCAGCAGCAGCGCCTCCAGCAGGGTACGGTATGGGGCCTCGGCGAAGGGGTCGAGGGCGAGTTCGTCCAGGTAGGTTCCTCGATCCAGCGCGGCGGCCGAAAACCCGACCTGCGCCGTGAAGACCACCAGCAGGAAGATGTGCGCCATGTAGAGCTTGCCGACCCGGCGCAGCGCCCGCGCCGAAGCCATGGCCCAGCCCTGGCGATCCGCCGCCCCGGCATAGGCGAAGGCCCCCGCATAGCCCGCGAGGAGCACGAAGGCCTCGGTCGCATCGGCGAAGGAGAAGTTCTTGAGGGTGAACTGGCTCAGGGCGTTGCCGGGCGTGTGGTTCACCACGATCATCCACAGGGCCAAGCCCCGGAAGAGATCGGCGCGCAGATCACGTTTCATCCTGTGGCCAAGTGCTCCTTCGGGCGCCATAATAATTGCATGCGGCGCTTCCTGCCCCTTCTTTTCCTGGGCCTCCTGAGCGGACCGGCCCTTGCGGCACCGTGCCCGCCCGCCGGAGTGCGGCTTCCGCCCATCCCCGCGCTGGCCGCGGCGCTGGAGCGCGGGTCGCTGACCATCGTCGCGCTCGGCTCCTCCTCCACCGAGGGGGCGGGGGCTTCGGCGGCCGGGCTGGGCTACCCCACCCTGCTGGAGGAAAGGCTGCGCGTCGCCTGGCCCGGGGTCACGGTGCGGGTCGTCAATGCCGGTCGCTCCGGCGAAACCTCCTCCGAGATGCTGGCGCGGATGGAGCGCGACGTGCTGGCCGAGCGGCCGGACCTCGTAATCTGGCAGGCCGGGGGCAACGAGGCGCTGCGCGGGCGCGAGGCGGGCGAGTTCGCCGCCGTGATGCGCGAGGGCCTCGACCGGCTACGGGAGGCCGGGGTCCCAGTGGTGCTGATGGACAACCAGGCCAGCCCGCGACTCGCCGCGCGCGGGCCGGTCTTCGACGCGGAGCTCGCCCGGCTGGGCGCGCCGGTGTTCCGTCGGTCCGCCGCCATGCGCGCCTGGGCGGAACGCGGCGAGGACGCGCTGATCGCCTCCGATGCGCTGCACCACAACGACCGCGGCTATGCCTGCCTGGCCGGGGAGTTGTCGGCCGCGCTGCGCGGCGCCGCAGGGGACGCTTGGCAGCGGCGCGCAATCGCCGCACAACGTCGTCCATGACCGAGATCGCTCCTCTCGCGCGCATCTTCATGCCGCCGCGCCCCGCCACCCAGTCGGGCAAGGGCCGCAGCGGGGAATGGGTGTTGCGCTTCGCCCCGACCGAGAAGCTGCGCCTCGACCCCCTGATGGGCTGGGCCGGCTCGGGCGACACGATGAAGCAGGTCTACCTGACCTTCCCGACCAAGGAAGCCGCCGTCGCGTATTGCGAGGCACGCGGCATCTCCTACGAGGTCGAGCCGGTTCCGGCCCCCGCGCCGATCAAGCCCAAGGTCTATGCGGATAATTTCCGCTATGGCCGGGCCGAGAACTGGTCCCACTGACCCGCTTCGCGCCCTTAGCTCAGTTGGATAGAGCAGGAGCCTTCTAAGCTTCAGGCCGGTGGTTCGAATCCACCAGGGCGCGCCAGATTGGCCCGCGACGCCGTGCGCGTGTGTCGCGTAGGCGGCTCGGCGCATCCCAAGGCGCCGTGAGCGAGTTGTGCAGGACACGGTTCGAGAGGATGCCTGCACATGCCATCCATTCCCGCCTTCCTGCTGCGCCAGGCTTCGGTCGGCTTCGGCCTTTCCACGATCTTCGTCGCGGCGATCCTGCTCGCGGACCCGGCCGGGCTGTCTGGCCTGCTGCTGCGCGCGGCCGAGCATCCTCTGCCCCTGGTGCTGCTCTGGGGCTTTTTCGGCATGACCTTCAGCGCCGTGCAGGTCGGGGCGGCCGTGATGCTGTCCGCTACGGACGCCCCGCAGGGTGGACGGCGCGTCCCCGTGCTGGTGCCCGTGCCGGTGCGCGTCCAGCGCCGACGCTGAGCGCTACCCGCGCAGCGCCTGGATCTGGCGGCCATAGCTGGAGGGATCGCAGCGCGCATCCACCAGGGCAGGGCCACCGGAGGCCAGGGCGGCGCGAAGGGCTTCGCTGAACTCCTCCTCCGAGAAGGCGCGCCACGCCTGCCCGCCGAAGCCGCGCATCACCTGGGCGAAATCCGCCTCCGGCCAATCCAGCGATCGGGACGGCAGGTCCCGCCCGCCCTTCTTGATGTCGATCAGCGACAGGGTCGCGTCGTTGAAGACCACCACGACCAGGCGGAGTCCCATCGCCGCCGCCGTCGCCAGTTCCCCGAGTGCCATCAGCAGGCCGCCATCTCCGGTCAGCGCCACGGCGCCGCGGGCCGGGTCGTGGATCGCGGCGCCGATCGCGGCCGGCAGGGCATGGCCCATGGTGGCGAGGCCGTTGGAGATCAGCAGGTCCCCCGGCCTTTCGGCCTGCCAGAAGGTCGTGGCGGGAAACATGTGCGCCCCCGCATCCACGGCGACGCGCGGGTCCGCGCCCACCTCGCGGCAAGCCGCCTGGGTGAGGCGCACGATGGCGGAGGGCGAGATGCCGCGATTGCCGCTACGCCCGTTTTCCAGCGCCGCGAGCCAAGTCTCCCGGTGGCGGGCGATGCCGGCTTCGTTCCAGTCCGAACGAGACGCACCGCTCGTGAGTGCCGTGACAGCTTCTTCCCAGGCGCCGGTCAATCGCAGCGCGGGGGCACGGTACTCCTGTGCCCGCACGGCATTGGCGAGATCGACGATCGGCGCGTCGAAGCGCCAGGTCTGCGGGATGAACTCGATCGGGTCGGCGCCCATCAGGAGGATCAGGTCGGCCTCGCGCAGGACCGGCGCCTCGGCCTCGCCGCCGGTGAAGACGCCGCCGAAGAGCGGATGCGCATCGGGCACCACCCCCTTTGCCTTGTAGGTCACGAGCACTGGGCAGCCGAGCGCCTCGGCCAGGGCACGCACGGCCTCGGTCCGGCCCGGCGCCGTCGCCTCCAGCCCTGCGATGATGGCTGGCCGCCGTGCCCCGGCGAGCTGGTGCCTTGCTTCCGCCACCCGAGACGCATCGGGCGGGTTCAGCCGGGGCGCCGTCCAGGCGGGAGGGGGCGGCGCATCGGCGCGCGCGTCCTCGCCGCTGAGCTCGACATAGGAAGGTCCGCGCGGCTCGGACAGGGCGGCGGCGAGCGCCTGTGCGGCGGCAGCCCCGGCCGGCAAATCCTGGCTCCGGCACTGTGTGCGGGTGACGGGCGCCATCATTGCCGCCTGGTCGAACAGCTGGTGCGTGGCGAAACGGGCTTCGGCCTTGCCGAAGCCATCGGCCACCAGCACCACCGGGGCGCGTTCCAGGCTGGCATCGGCGATACCGTTCGCGGCGTTGGAAACCCCCGGACCGCGCGTGACCAGCACGCCAACCGGGCGGTGGCTCAGCTCGGCCAAGGTGAGGGCCATGATGCCCGCGCCGCTTTCCGTGCGCGCGAGGTGGAAGGGAATCCCGCGCGCCTTCGCCGCGGCGATGAGGTCGAGCGAGGAGCCGCCGCCGGGCACGCCGAAGATCGCGGGCATGCCCGCTGCCGCGAATGCCGTCGCCACCGCTTCCGCTCCGTTCATCTTTCCAGTTCCTTTGCTGATTCGGCGGGCGATCGGACACCGCCAGGGCGAGAGGGGCAAGCCGTCGCGCTGGACACGGCTGGGGCGGCTTGGTGAAGTCAGGCAAAGCCGGGCGCAGGGAGCCGCGATGGGATCCGCATTCAACGAGATGGGCGAGGGGCCGGAACACAGCGCCGCCTATGCCGAGGTCGCGCGCTGGCTGGCGGCGACACCGCCCGAGGAACTGGCGGCGAAGCGCGCCGAGGCCGAGTACCTGTTCCGCAAGGTGGGCATCACCTTCGCCGTCTATGGAGAGGGCGGGGACCCGGAGCGGCTGATCCCCTTCGACATCATCCCGCGCGTCCTGGCCCGCGCCGAATGGGACCGGCTGGCGCAGGGGCTGTCGCAGCGCGTGCGCGCCCTCAACGCCTTCCTGGCGGACGTGTACGGCGCGAAGGAGATCCTGCGCGCCGGCCGCATCCCGGAAAGCCTCGTGCTGCGCAACGAGCAGTTCCGGCCGGAGATGGAGGGTTTCGCGCCACCCGGCGGCGTCTACACTCATATCGCGGGCATCGACCTCGTCCGCACCGGCCCGGACGATTTCTATGTGCTGGAGGATAATTGCCGCACCCCCTCCGGCGTCTCCTACATGCTGGAGAACCGGGAGGCGATGCTGCGCCTCTTCCCGCGCCTGTTCTCGCGCCACCGCATTGCGCCGGTCGGTCGCTATCCGGAGGAGCTGCTCGAAACGCTGAAGGCTGCGGCGCCGGAGCGCGCAGGGCCGGACCCGACCGTCGCCATCCTCACCCCCGGCCATTTCAACAGCGCCTATTACGAGCACTGCTTCCTCGCCGACGAGATGGGGGTGGAGGTCGTGGAAGGCGCCGATCTCTGCGTCGAGAACGATGTGGTCCACATGCGCACCACCGCGGGCCCGCGCCGCGTGGACGTGATCTATCGCCGCATCGACGACGACTACCTCGACCCGCGAGCCTTCCGCCCGGACTCCATGCTTGGCGTGCCCGGCCTCATGGCCGCCTACAAGGCGGGCAACGTGGCGCTGGCGAACGCGCCGGGCTGCGGCATTGCCGACGACAAGGCGATCTACCCCTACGTGCCCGAGATGATCCGCTTCTATCTCGGCGAGAAGCCGCGCCTCGCCAACGTTCCCACCTTTCTCTGCGAGCGGGAGGACGACCGCGCCCATGTCCTTTCCCGCCTGGACGAACTGGTGGTGAAGCTGGCGCAGGGGTCCGGCGGGTACGGGATGCTGATCGGGCCGCACGCCACAAGGGAGCAGCGCGAGGAATTCGCCGCGCGCATCCGCGCCAACCCGTCGCACTACATCGCGCAGCCGACGCTTGCGCTCTCCACCGTGCCGACGCTGTGCGGCGACGCAGTGGCTCCGCGCCACGTGGATCTTCGCCCCTTCGTGCTCTCGACTCGCGACCAGGTGCGGATCGTGCCTGGCGGGTTGACGCGCGTGGCGCTGCGCGAAGGGTCGCTGGTGGTGAACTCCTCGCAGGGTGGCGGCACCAAGGATACCTGGGTGCTGGAGGAGGAGGGCGGACCGCCCGCCCAGTCGCAATCCCAGACCCAGTCGCAGGGCTACATCTCGTGCTGAGCCGCACCGCAGATTCCCTGTTCTGGCTCGGGCGCTACACCGAGCGTGCGGCCAATGTTGCACGCGGCCTGAACGTCGCCTGGCGGCTCGACGGGCTCGGAACCGGGGAGGAATGGCACCGCATCCTCGTCGCCTCGGGCTGCGAGCCCGGCTTCATGGAGAAGCACGGGGAGGTGACGCCCGAGGCGGTCGTGGATTTCCTGGTGCGCGACCCGGACAATTCCTCGGGCATCCTGTCCTGCTTCGCCGCCGCGCGCTCCAATGCACGTCAGGTCCGGACGGCGCTCACCGTGGACATGTGGTCTGGGCTGAACGAAAGCTGGGCGCAGTTCCGCAATTCCAGCCCCGACGACTTCCAGGGTGAGCGGCTCCCGGAGTTCCTGGACCGCGTGCGGGAGCGGGTGCTGCTGTTCAACGGGGCCGCGCAGGACACGATGCTTCGCGGCGAGGCCTTTCTCTTCGTCCAGCTCGGCACGGCGCTGGAGCGCGCCGACAACACCGCGCGCATCCTGGACGTAAAGCACGACATGCTGACGCCGGGCAGCAACGGCACGGTGGAATTCGCCCAGTGGCAAGCCATCCTGCAATCCGTTTCCGCCCTGCGCGCCTATCATTGGATCTTTCGCGAGCGGCTGGTGCCGGCGCGCATCGCCGAACTCCTGATCCTGCGGCCCGAACTGCCGAGATCGCTCGTCGCCTGCCACTCGCGCGTGACCGAGGTGCTGGAGATGATCGCGGTCGGGCAGGGCGGGCGCCGCGGCGAGTGCCACCGCCTGTCCGGCGAGATCACCGCCTCCCTGCGCTATTGCAAACTTTCCGACATCCTCGAAGGCGGGCTGCACGAATGGCTGACCCGGATGATCGGCCGCACCGCCCAGCTTGGCGGCGCGATCGAGGATTTCTACATCCGGGGAGGATGAGGCCATGACCTATTGTGTCGGCCTGTGCGTGGACGAGGGCCTGGTGATGCTCTCCGACACCCGCACCAATGCGGGGCTCGACAACATCTCCTCCTTCTCGAAGATGTTCGTGGCGGAGGTGCCGGGCGAGCGCGCGCTGGTGATGATGACGGCGGGCAACCTCGCCGTCACGCAGACGGTGTGGAACCTGCTGCAACAGGGCGTCTGGCTCGGCGGTGCGCAGCACCAGCTGGATACGGTGCCCGACATGTTCCACGCGGCGCAACTCGTGGGCGCGGCCGTGCGACAGGTCAAGCAGATGGACGGGGCCGCGCTGCTCGCGCAGGGCATCTCCTTCGAATGCTCGATCCTGCTCGGCGGGCAGATCCTGGACGGACCGCCGCGGCTGTTCCTGGTCTACGCGGCTGGCAACTTCATCGAGGCGACGGAGGACACGCCCTTCCTCCAGATCGGCGAGCACAAATACGGCAAGCCGATCCTCGACCGCGTGCTGAACATGAAGACCTCGCTCAGCGAGGGCGTGGCGCTGACGCTCATCAGCATGGACAGCACCGTCCGCTCCAACCTGTCCGTCGGGCTGCCGCTCGATCTCGCGGTGATCCGGCGTGACGCGCTGCGGATTTCGTTCCGCAAGCGCATCACGGAGGAAGACCCGTACTACCGCGCCATTCGCGAAGGCTGGGCTGGCGCGCTGCGCGACGCCTATCTCAGCCTGCCGAGGCCGGACTTCCCGGTTGGCTGATCAACCAAGCGTGACCCCGGCAGTGCGGACGACTTCGCCCCACAGGCGCGAGTCGCGGGCGATCAGCGCGGCGAAATCCTCGGGCGAGCCGGGCAGCGGGTCAGCCCCCTGGTCGCGGAGCCGCGCGACGATCTCCGGCTGGGCGAGTGCGCGGGCGATGCCGGCATTGAGCAGCGTCACCACCGGCGCGGGCGTCCCGGCCGGGGCCAGCACCCCGAACCAGGACGTGACCTCGTAGTCGCGGAGCGTCGAGCCGATGGTCGGCACCCCCGGCAGGGACGCGACGGGGCGTGGCCCTGCGACGCCGAGGGCCCGCACCGCGCCGCTCTGGATATGCGGCAGGATGGTGGGCAGGTGGTCCACCATCATCAGCACGCGGCCGGAGACGAGATCCGTCATGGCCTGGGCGCTGCCGCGATACGGGACGTGGCTCAGCTCCACCCCGGCCCGCGCGCGGAACAGCTCCGCCGCGAGATGGGTAATGGAACCCTGGCCGGAGGAGGCGAAGGTGACCTGGCCCGGCTCCGCCCGCGCCTTTGCCACGAGCCCCGCCACGTCGGACACGCCGAGCGAGGGGTGCACGACGAGCGCCATCGGGACGGAGGCGATCGTGCCGACCGGCGCGAAGTCCTTGGCGGCATCATAGGCGAGGCGCGGATACAGGTGCGGCGTGATGGACTGCGTCGCGGTCGTGCCGAGCAGAAGCGTATGGCCATCGGGCGCGGCCTTCGCCACCGCCTCCGCGCCGATGGTGCCGCCTGCGCCGGTGCGGTTCTCGGCTACGAAGGACTGGCCGTGCTCTGCCTGCCAGGCCTGAGCTATGGCGCGGGCCAGGATGTCGGTGGCCCCGCCGGCCGCGAAGGGCACGATGACGCGGACGGGCCGTTGCGGCCACGCCGCCTGGGCGAGAGCATGGCGGGGCAGGGCAAGGCTGGCGGCGCCGCACAGGGCGACCCCCAGCGCGTGACGACGGCGCATGGCGTTTCCTCCGGGTGTCGGGGTCTTCATGCCCCGGCGCCGGAGGTTACGCGCAGCGGCGCCGCGCTTGCCACCCCCTCAACTTCCGACCTTGAGGGTGCTGACGAGACCGCGCAGGCAGGCCAGCAGCGACAGGGCGGTGATGCGGCCCGTCCGGGGGTTCTCGTCACTCGGCACGTTCTCGATCGTCATGGTGAGCCGGGCCGAATCGGCCTCGACGCGGATCGTGTGCGTGTTGCGGGTGACGCCGGGGTCGGCCCAGATCTCGACGGTGGTACGCTCGGGGCCGATGCCGGCCATGGCGAGTGCAGCGGCGACGTTGACGTTCGCCGGAAAGCCGGCAGCGGCATCGAAGGCATTGCCCGCGAAAACACGCTTCGCCTGCGCGATCGTGGTCACGTCGATGCCATTCCGCTCGAGATAGGGCGCCCCGGCGAGGCCGCGCGGCGGCTTGCGCGTCTCGATGGTCACGCTTTCCACCTCGCCCTCCGCCGCGGCGCGCACCGCGTCGAGGCCGAGCAGCGCGCCGGTCGGGACGATGATCCGTGCCCCCGTCTCCCGCGCACGCTCCACGAGATGCATGCGCGGCAGCAACTGACCGCAGGAGGAGGGGACGAAGACGCATCCTGCCTCGATGGCGGCGGTCGCCACCTCCTCGAAGACGGCAGCAGGTGCGCACTCCACGATGATGTCGCACTCGCGCGGGAGCTTCGCGATGTCGAGGATGAGGGGACGGTCTCTGAAGCCCTTCATGGCTTGGCGCGCCTTCTCGGCATCGCGCACGGCGACGGCGGCGAGCTTGAGGCCAGGCACACCTTCATCCAGTGCGCGCGCCAGCTTCAGCCCGATGGCGCCCAGTCCGACGATGCCAACCGTATAGCTTTCCATGCCTCTCTCCCGCGCCTCGACCGCGTGGGGTTAGCACAGCGTTCGACCAAGTCCACCCGCGTTGAAACCATGGAAGGGCATGAGGTGTTTGCCAGGGTGATTACGTCCTAGTGAAGGTTTCATTACGTGGCTGCAGCAAATTTGATGGGCCGGGTCCGGCACCGGATCTCGACCCTGCCACCGCGGCGGCCCCTGTGCGTCGTGGCCTTTGCCCTGGCGCCGCTCGCCCTGGCCCTGCTGGTCGGCCCGCTGCGCTTCGATGCCGAACTCCTGTTCCGCGACCCTGCGGCGAGCACCGGTAGCCCACCTTATCTGGGCTTCTTTTCCAATCTCGGGATCCTTGCCTGGTGCGTGGCGGGGACTTCATCCCTGCTCGCAGCGCTGACGCTTCCGCCATCCCGCGCCCGCGCAGCGCTCGGCGCGGGGGGCTTGCTGGCAGCCGCGCTCACCCTCGACGACATGTTCCTGCTGCATGAGTCGGTGCTGCCCTTCTTCGGCGTTCCGGAGAACCTCGTGCTCGCCTGCTACGCGGCCTCCGCCATCACCTATCTTTGGGTCTTCCGCGACGTCCATCGGTTGATGGACTGGCCCCTCCTGCTCGCGTCGCTCACCTTGCTTGGCAGCAGCGTGGTGCTCGACGTGCTGGCCGGCGACATGGAGTGGCTCATCCTCGAGGACGGGACCAAGTTCGCCGGAATCTGTGCGTGGTGCGCGTATCACCTGCTGGCCGCGCGCTACTGGCTGCGCCGCGCCCTCGGCACTGACCGGGTGGCGCACCGTGCGACGGGGATCACGCCCTGAGGGACAGGGCGGGGCACTCCATTCCGGCCGATTTCAGACCACGGGGCTGCGCCCGCCATCCACGTTGATGGCCGTGCCGGTCACGTAGCCACCTGCGTCGCTCGCCAGCAGCAACGCCATCGCCGCGAACTCCTCCGCCTTGCCGATGCGCCCGAGCGGGACGGAGCGGCCCTGCTCGGCCTTCCATTCCTCCCAGGAAAGGTTGCGCTTGTCCGTGGCATGGCGCCGCACCCACTGGTCGCTCTCGATGATGCCGACCAGCAGCGCGTTCACCAGGATGTTGTGCGGCGCGAACTCGTTGGCCAATGCCTTGGTCAGCGCCATGCCGGCGGCCCGCGACACGCTGGTGGGAGTGGAGGTGGCAAGCGGCGCCTTCGCGCCGATGTTCAGCACGTTGATGATGCGCCCCCAGCGCCGCTCGCGCATCCCAGGCAGCGCAAGGCGGCACAAGCGGACCGCCGCCATGAGCTTGAGGTCGAGGTCGTCCTGCCAAAGCTCATCGCCCACGTCGAGGAACGGGCCGCGCTGCGATGTGCCGGCGTTGTTGACCAGGATGTCCACCTGACCCAGCGCGGCTTCGGCCTTGCCGTGCGCGTCGCGGCACCCTTCCGCCGAGCGGATGTCGGCGGCGATGGCGGCCACCTTGGCCTGCGGGGCGGCGGCCTGCACTTGGGCCTTCGCCTCGTCGAGGCCGCCCTGGTCCCGCGCCACAAGCGCGACGTTTCCGCCAGCCCGCGCGAAGGCCAGCGCCATGGCGAGCCCGAGGCCCTTGGACCCCCCGGTGATGAGGGCAGAGCGCCCGTCCAGCGTGATGTTCATGCGGCCTCCGTCAGCGTAGATGGATGGAACAGTTCCTCCGGCGAAACCTCGCGCGAAGCGAGGCCATCCGCCAGGGCATAGCGAGTCATGGCCGCGATCTCGTCGCGGTTGCGGCTGAAGCCGTAGGGCCACGGATCGCCACCCATGGCCCGCTCTTGCTCCTCGAAGGCGGCCGCAACCCAGGGCATGGAGACGCGCAGCACGTTGGTCAGGCGCAGTTCCGCCAGGGAAATGCGCCGCGCCTCGGCGAAGGCGCGGAACAGCGCGACGGGCAGCCAGGGATGCGCTTCGGCTACATCCTTCCGCACCGCGAGGCAGTGCATGATCGGGAAGAAGCGCGTCGCGGTGAAATAGGCCCTCTCCGCCGCGGCGTAGTCGGGAAACAGGCGCGCGACCTGCGGATGAGGCGCAGGCGGGCGCGGGGTGATCAGCGCATCCACCACCCCCTCGCGCAGCGCGGCCTCGGGCTCCATGCCCAGCGGCGCGACGTCGTGGCCCGGCGGAAGCTGGATGGCGATGCGCTCCGCCCCAATGCGCCACTTGATGCCGCGCGTGTCCACACCGTGCTGCTCTCGCAGGATGCCGCGAACCCACAGCGCCGCCGTCTGCTGATATTCGGGCAGGGCGATCGTCTTTCCCGCCAGGTCCTCCGGTCGCGCGATGCCGCGGTCGGTGCGCACATGGATGGCCGAATGGCGAAAGGCGCGCGACAGGAAGACCGGCACGCCGAGATAGGGAGCGTCGCCGCGGGCCGTGGTGGTGATGTGGCTGCCCATGGACAGCTCGCTCACCTCGAAGGCGCGGTTTCGAAGGGCGCGGCGGAAGATATCCTCCGGCTCGCCGGGTTGGGCGATGAACTCGACGCCGGGCACGGAAACCCGCCCGTCCAGGATGGGTCGCGTGCGGTCGGACAGGGTGCAGGCCAGGGAAAGGCGCAGCTTCGCCATTCAGTCGCTCTCTTTCGCGAGGTTCTCGGGGGTGAAGGGCAGCCGGGTCGGGCGGATGCCCAGCGCCTGGTGCACCGCGTTGGCGATGGCGGCGATGGTGGGCGCGACGCTCGGCTCGCCCGCGCCCAGGGGCGGCTCCTCGGGGCGCGCGATCAGCTTCACCGCGACGCGCGGCACCTCGGAGAAGCGCAGCACCGGGTAGGTGTCCCAGGAAGTGCTGAGGATGCACTCCTCGTCAAACCGCGCCTCCTCCTTCAGCGCGATGGAGGTGCCATGGATGGCGCCACCCTCCAGCTGGTTCAGCGCGCCGTCGGGGTTGATCACCTCGCCCATGTCGCAGGCGAGGTGCAGGGCGAGGCAGCGCAGCCTCTCCTCGGCGCGGATATGCGCGACGACGGCGCACCACGCGCCGGTGTTCTTGTAGCGGGCGAGGGCGATGCCCATTCCCTCGCCCTCGGACAGGGCGTGGCGGTTCTCGAAGCCTGACAGGGCGACCGCCTCGCGCAGCACGGTGGCGGCGCGCGGATCGTCCAGGTGACGCAGGCGGAAGCCGACCGGATCGCCCTCCGCCAGCTCGTCCATCACGCTCTCGATCGCCCAGACATTGGCGAGTGCCCCCAGGCCGCGCAGTGCGGAGGCACGAATGGGCATCTCCGTCAGCCGCACCATCTCCGCCTTCACGTGCGGCAGGCGGTAGAGGGGCACGAGGTTGCGCTGCACGCCGCCTCCGCCGGCCAAAGGCGGGTTGATGGAGACCGGCATGGGCGCGGCGCCGGGCAGAAGGGGCGCGCTCAACAAGGCCGGGTCCTTCGCGCGGCCCGGCCGGCCGGAATGCCCGTTGCCCCGCGCCTCCGTCCGCCACGAGACGATGCGGCCTTCGCCATCGCGGTGCACCTCCACCGCGACCCGCATGGCCGGGGAGAGCGGCGCCGCAGCCAGTTCCTCGGCGCGGGTCCACAGCGCGCGGACGGGGCGCCCGGGATGTGCGCGTGCGCAGAGCGCGGCGTCCAGTGCCACGTCATCGGCGCCATTGTGGCCGTAGCAGCCGGCACCCTCGCGATGCTCCACGACCACCGCCTCGGGCGGAAGGCGAAGCGCCTTCGCGAGGTCGGTGCGAAGGTTGTAGGGGCCCTGGCTGTGGCTCCAGACGCGCAGGGCGCCCGCCTCCCACAGCGCGACCGCGCAGCACGTGCCGACCGAGGCATGCGCGATGAAGGGGCGCCAGAAGACGCGGCGCAGCACCTGCGTCCCGTCCTGGGCCTCGCCCTGCTCGGCCACGGTGCTGCGCTCGCCCGGCGTGTCCTCCAGCCACCGCGGCCAATCGGCGGGGAAGGCGATACCGCCCTCCCAGCGTGCGAGGCGCGCGGCGCGTTCGGCCATGCGGGTCGCCTCCGCCTCGGACGCCGCGACCACGGCGAGGAAGTCCCCCTCGCGCAGCGCGAAATCAGGCACCGTGACCAATCGCGCGCCTGGGCGCGGCGGGCGGATCATCCGGGCATGAAGCATCCCGGGCAGGCGCATGTCGTGGAGGAAGCGCGGCTCCCCGCGCAGCTTCGGCGGCAGGTCGAGGCGCGGCGCGCTGGTTCCCGCGACGCGCCGTGCGCCAGCCGGGATGGGCGAGACATCCGGGCTCGCCTCCGCGTCCAGCAGGTCACGGTCGGACAGGGCGGCATAGGAGGAAACCTCCACGCCGTCGGGGCCGAGGAAGCTTCCGGCCTCCACCCGCAGCGCCTCGCGTGGGACGCCGCTCGACTGCGCGGCGACGGACAGGAACAGGGCGCGCGCATCGGCGCAGGCGTGGCGCAGCGCCATGCCGCATTCCTGGACGGAGAGCGAGCCGGACGTCACCGCCTCGTCCGGGCTTTCGCCGGTCACGGTCGGCGCGACGCGGATGGAGGAAAGGGGCAGCCCAAGTTCCTCCGCCGCGATCTGCGCCAGCGTGGTCAGGATGCCCTGGCCAAGCTCCACCTTTCCCGGACGGATCGTCGCCGTGCCGTCGGGGTGGAAGGCGAGCCAGCGCGACAGGCGCCGGTTGACGTGAAGCGAGCCGGGAAGCCGCGCCTTGCCGTCATCGGCGAAGCCATGGAAGGCGAGGTTCATGCCACGGCCCGCCGCACGGCGCGCAGGATGCGGTTCTGCACGCCGCAGCGGCAGAGATGCGGCTCCAGCGCCGCGCGGATCGCTGCCTCGTCCGGGCCGGGGTTCCGCCGCAGCAGCGCCGCCGCGCTGACCAGGATGCCGGAAAGGCAGAAGCCGCATTGCCCGGCCTGCTCCGCCTCGAAGGCCGCCTGCAAGGGATGTGGCGTGAGCCCTTCGACCGTCGTGACCTCGCGTCCTTCCGCTGCTTCCACCGGCAGGGCGCAGGACGGCACCGACTCGCCGTTCAGCAGGACGTGACAAGCGCCGCACTGCTCCTGGCCACAGCCGAAGCGGGGACCAGACAATGCGAAGTCGCTACGCAGGGCTTCGAGGAGGGTGACGCCGCCCGGATGCTCTGCGGGGCGGCCGTTCAAGGTGAACCCCATCCTCACCCCGCCGTGATGCGCGCCGCGGTGATCCATTCGCGCTGCCGCGCCACGTCGCGCTGGAGGAAGGCACCGAATTCCTCGACGCTCATCGGCATGGGCTGCGCGCCCATCGCCGCCTGGCGCTGCGCCGTCTCCGGCAGGCGGAGGACGCGGTTCACCTCGGCGTTGAGCCGCTCGACCACCGGACGCGGCGTGCCGGCTGGCGCCATGAGGCCCAGCCAGATGCTGGCTTCATAGCCCGGCAGCGTCTCGGCCACCGCTGGAAGTTCCGGCAAAAGCGGCGAACGCTGCGGCGCGGTGGTGGCCAAGCCGCGGACGCGCCCGGCGGTGATCTGCTCGCGCATCGTCGGGATGGCGTCGAACATGATCGGCACTTGGCCGGCGATGACCGCGGTGCGCGCCTCGTTGGAACCGCGGAAGGGTACGTGCGTGACTTCGACGCCGGCCATGGAGCGGAACACCTCGCCAGCGATGTGGTAGGGCGTGCCGGGGCCGGAGGAGGCGTAGTCGTATCGCCCCGGGTTCGCCTTCAGCAGGGCGATCAGTTCCGGCACGCTCGTGGCCTGGATGGACGGGTGCACCACGAGCGCGTGGTAGGCGATGTTGATCGCCGCGACGGGTGCGAGGTCGCGCAGCAGCACGTAGGGGCGGTTCGGCAGCAGAGTCTCGTTCGCCGTGTGCGTGTTGCTCATCAGCAGCAGCGTCTGCCCGTCGGCCGGGGATTTCGCGACCGCGTCCGTGCCGATGGTGGCGCCGGCGCCGGGCCGGTTCTCCACGACGAAGGGTTGGCCGAAGGCGGCCGAAAGGGGCTCGGCCAGCATGCGCGCCGCGACGTCGGCGCTGCCGCCAAGCCCGAAGGGCACCACGATGCGCACCGGGCGCTGCGGCCAGCCCGCCTGGGCGCGGGCGAGGGGCGGCGCGGCCAGGGCGGCCCCGATGCCGGCCAGGAGAAGCGGGCGACGCTGCGTCATGGGGGTTCCTCCGTCGTGTTTCGTCCTTCTTCTGCCGGGACGGGGCGCACCGCAAGGGCGTATCGCTACAGCAGCAACGCGCCGTAGAGCGCCCCCGCCACCAGCACCCAGAGCGGCGAGCGCGAGGATCGCCAGACGAACACGGTGCAGGCGGCCGCCAGGGGCAGGGCCAGCGTCGCCTCCTCCACCGTGCCCTTGGCCAGCAGCAGCCCCGAGGCGGCGATCAGCCCCACCGCGATGGGAACCAGCCCCCGCTCCACGAGGCGCAGCCAGGGCAGGTCGCGCTGCCGCAGCCGCGCCACGGCATAGGCAAGGAGCGAGGTCGGCCCGCACATGGCGAGCATGGCGGCGAACATGCCCGTCGCGCCCGCGACGTGCCAGCCGATCAGCCCCACCACCATGATGTTCGGCCCCGGTGCGGCCTGGGCGAGGGCGAAGCGCTTGGCGAAGGCCAGGCTGTCCATCCAGCCATGCTGCTCCACCACCAGCCGGTGCATCTCCGGCAGAACGGCGATGCCGCCGCCGACGCTGACAAGGGAAAGGGCGAGAAAGGCGAGCACCAAGGGCCCGATCTCGCCGTCCTCGCTCATCGCGCGGCCCGCCGTGCCGCCCAGATGCCAAGCGGCGCAAGGCCGAGCAGCACGAGGGGCAGGGGAACCCGCAGCAGCGCCAGGACCAGCGCCAGCAGCCCGGTCGCCGTCAGCATCGGCGTGGGGCGAAGCTTGATCGCCATCTTGATCGCGGTTCCCAGCACCATCCCGGCGGCAGCAGCGGCGATACCGGTCAGCACGGCGCGCACCAGCGGAATCTGGCCGTAGCGGTCATAAAGCGCCGCGACGCCGAGCAGCACGGCCATCGGCCCTGCGAAGAGCCCGATCCCCGCCAGCGCGGCCCCGGCGGCACCGTGGAAGCGTGTGCCGATGTTGATGGCGCAGTTCAGGGCGTTCGGACCGGGAAGGACCTGCCCCACCCCCAGGGCCTCGGCGTATTGCTGGTCGGTCAGCCAGCCCTTCTTCTCGACCAGAAGCTGCCGCGCCCAGGCATTCACCCCGCCGAAGCCGGTGAGGCCGATCCGAAGGTATGCCAGGAAAAGCTGCGTCCGGCTGGGTGTCACAGGAGGATCCAGCCCAGCACGCCCCCTGCCGCGAGCGCCCAGAGCGGCGAGAAGGCGGTGCGCCAGACGAAAGCCGCGCTACCCAGGATGATGATCCAGGGAAGGGGGCCGGTCCCTGCCGCCTCCGCCATGATGACGCCCGAGGCGGCGATGAGGCCGATGGCGACGGGCACGAGCCCGAACTGCGCCGGCTTCAGCCAGGGCGCGCGCGACAGGCGCTGCGTCACCCCCGCCACGCACCAGGCGAGGATGGCGGCCGGCAGCAGCATGCCGAGTGTCGCTGCCGCCAGCCCGCTCGGGCCAGCGATGCGCCAGCCCATCACGGAGGCGGCGAGGATGTTCGGCCCGGGCGCCGCCTGGGCCAGGGCAAAGAGCTGCGCGAAGGTCGCGGCCTCCATCCAGCCATGGATCTCGACGATCTGGCGGTACATTTCCGGCAGCACGGCATTCGCGCCGCCGATCGCGAGGAGCGAGAGCAGGGAGAAGGTGAGGAACAGTTGCAGGATCACGCCGCGTGCCTCCGGAGCGACAGCCAGATGCCCAGCGGCGCCAGGATGAGGACGATCAGCGGCAAGGGCAGGCGCAGCCAGGCGCCCGCGACCAGCGAAAGAAGCCCAACCCCGATCAGTTCGATCGGCGGGCGCAGCTTGTCCGCCATCTTCACCGCCATGCCGATCACCATGCCAGCGGCGGCGGCGGCGACGCCGCGCATGAAGGAGGCGACGCCCGGCTCCTGCCCGAAATGGTCGTAGAACACGGCAAGCAGCACGAGAATCGCGAGAGGTCCGCTATACAGCCCCGCCGTCGCGGTCACCGCCCCGGCGAAGCCGTGGAAGCGCCGGCCGATCATCACCGCCGCATTGCCCACATTCGGCCCCGGCAGCACCTGGCCGAGGCCCAGCACCTCGGCATAGTCGCGCTCGCTCAGCCATTTGCGCTCCTCCACGATGACGTGGCGGGCGATGGCCGCCACACCGCCGAAGCCGAGCAGGCCGATCTTGGCGTAGCCCAGGAAGAGCTCGCCGAGCCTCACCGCGGAAGGAGCTGTTCGGCGATCGTGGCGAAGAAGGAGGCGCCGATGGGGAGGATCTCGTCGTTGAAGCGGTACTGCGGGTGATGGACCGAGTACTCGCCCGCGCCGCCCAAGAAGAGGTAGGAGCCAGGGCAGGAATTCAGCATGAAGGAGAAATCCTCCGCGCCCATGGTCGGCTTGGGAAGGGGCATCACCTTGTCATCGCCCACCACGGCGCGAGCGGCGGGCAAGACCATCTGCGTGCTTTCCGCGTCGTTCACCGTGGCCGGGTAGGCGCGCAGGAACCGCGCGTCGGCCGTGCAGCCGAAGCTTTCCGCAATGCCGGTGACGATCTTCAGGAACCTGCTTTCCAGCAGGTCGCCCACCTCGGGCAGGAACCAGCGTGCCGTGCCCAGCATCTTCACCGCGCCGGGAATGACGTTGTAGGTGTGCCCGCCCTGGATGCTGCCGATGGTGATGACGCCGGCTTCCACCGGCTCCACGTTGCGGGCCACGATGGTCTGCAGCGCCTGGATGATGGCGGCGGCGACCACGATGGGGTCGTTGCCCTCGTGCGGCATCGCGCCGTGTGCGCCCTTGCCGGTGATCTCCACCTCCAGGTTGGCGACGGCGGCCATCATCGGCCCCTCGCGCCACAGGAAGGTGCCGGTGGGCATGCCGGGCCAGTTGTGGATGCCGAAGACGCGCTGCATCGGGAAGCGGTCGAACAGCCCTTCCTTCACCATCACGCCGCCGCCAGCGAGGTTCTCCTCGGCGGGCTGGAAGATCACATAGATCGTGCCGGAGAAGTTGCGCGTCTCGGCCAGGTACTTGGCCGCGCCGAGCAGCATGGTCGTGTGCCCGTCATGGCCGCAGGCGTGCATCTTGCCCGGGATGGAAGAGGCGAAAGGCAGGCCCGTCGCCTCCTCGATCGGCAGCGCGTCCATGTCGGCGCGGAAGCCGATGGCGCGGCCGTTCGGTCCGCCCTGGCCATGGATGACGCCGACGACGCCGGTGCGGGCGATGCCCTCATGCACCTCGTCGCAGCCGAACTCGCGCAGGCGCTGTGCGACCAGGCCGCTGGTGCGCGTCTCCTCGAAGCCCAGTTCGGGGTGTTGGTGGAAGTCGTGCCGCCATTCCGTCATCTCGGGGTGGAAGTCGGCGATGCGGTTGATGACGGGCATGAGAGAGACTCCTTTGCGTCAAGCAAAGGTCAGGCGGAGCCCTTCGGCAAGGGGGATGGGGTGGACCCCCAGCGCCTCCCGCATGGCGGCGATGTTGAAGGCCTTGTCCTCGGTCAGGCGGCGGATCTCGTCGCGCCCGATCCGGGGCAGGAGGAGGCGGGCGAGCGGGGCGACGGCCATCAGCAGACCCGCCGGGACAGGCAGGACGGGGCGTGGCGCAAAGCCGGCAGCGCGGGCCACCTCGGCGCAGAACTCGCGGTAGGGCAGGGGCTCCGGCCCCGCCACGTCCAGGACGCGCGGCGCTTGGTGCGCGATGCGGATCGCTGCGAGGAGGGAACGCGTGACGTCCCCTTGATGGATGGGCTGCACCAGGGCCTGCCCGCCACCCGGAAGCGGGAGCACGGGCAGGCGCCGCATCAGCGCGGCGAGGCGCTGCACGTTATCCTCGCCCTGCGCGCCGTAGATCATGGTCGGGTGCAGCATCACGCCGGGTCGGCCATCGGTCCGGAAGGCGGCCTCGCCCGCCCGCACCCCATCGCCATGCGCGTCGGGCCAGCGGGAATGGCGGCGCGTGGAGCCCATCAGCACGACCGGCGCCCCTGTCGCGGCCAGGATGGCGGGGGCGTGACGGGCATGGGCGCAGGAAACGACGAGTTCCGCCCCCTCCAGCGCATTTCGCAATCCCGCTGCGTCCTCCAGCGCCGCGACGGCGTGTGGCGCCGCGATGCCCATCGCCCGCCAGCGCTCCGCGTCCCGAACCACGGCGCGGAAGGGACAGTCCAGCGCGTGGGCCAGCGCCGCGCCGGAGCGGCCCGTCGCGCCGATGAGGGCGATCATCCCTCGGGCAGCAGGAAGCGCAGATCCGCCCCTTCCGGCGCCTGGGTCACCTCGCGCCGGACCAGCGCGTCCCAGCCGCGCTTTGGCGCGGGCGGGGCCACCCAGCGGGCGCGGCGCTCGGCCAGCACCGCTTCGTCCACCAGCAGGTCGAGGCGGCGCTCCTTCACGGAAAGGCGGATTCGGTCGCCGGTCTCGACCAGGCCGAGCGGGCCGCCGGCCAGCGCCTCGGGGGCGATGTGCAGCACCACCGTGCCGAAGGCGGTGCCGGACATGCGGCAATCGCTCATCCGGACCATGTCCTTCACCCCGGCCCGGCCCAGCTTGCGCGGGATGGGCAGGTAGCCGGCCTCTGGCATCCCGGCCGGGGAAAGCGGACCGGCGCCCTTCAGGATCATGACCGTCTCGGCGGTCACCGGCAGGGCGTCGTCGTCAATGCGCGCGGCGAGGTCCTCCAGTCCGTCAAAGACGTGGCATTCCGCCTCGTGCTCGAACAGGGACTCCGTCGCGGCAGAACGCTTGAGGATCGCCCCGTCGGGCGCCAGGCTGCCGCGCAACGCGACCAGGCCGCCGACGGGGGAGACGGGCTCGGCCCGCGGCTTGATGTAGGTGCGGTCCACGAAGGCCGGCCCGTCGCCGATGCGCTCGGTCAGGGTGCTGCCGTCGAGATCCACGCAATCCAGGTGCAGCAGGTCGCGGATCTCGTGCAGCAGGGCGACGAGACCGCCGGCCGCGTGGAAATCCTCCATGTAGCCCTCGCCGGTGGGCTTGAGGTCCACTAGGACGGGGGTGGTGTCGGACAGTTCGTTCAACCGGTCGTAATCCACCTTCACGCCGACGCGCCCGGCGATGGCCGAAAGGTGGACAAGGGCGTTGGTCGAGCCGCCGAGGGCCATCAGCACGCGCAGCGCGTTCTCGACCGACTTCTCCGTGATCAGCGTCTCGGGCCGGACGGGATTCTGGATCAGCCGCACGGCCTGGGCGCCCGCCTCCTCCGCCGCGCGCAGACGGTCGGCATGGGTGGCTGGGATGGAGGCGGCCATCAGCGGCATGAAGCCGAGCGTCGCGGCAAGGCACGCCATGGTGCTGGCCGTGCCCATCACGCCGCAGGTGCCCGCGGTGGTGGCGAGGTTGCCCTCCACCTCGGCAATGCGCTCCTCGCTCACGTCGCCCGCGCGGTAGCGGCCCCAGTAGCGGCGGCAATCGGTGCAGGCCGCCAAGCGTTCGCCCATGTAGCGGTTGGCCGACATCGGCCCGACGACAAGCTGCACGGCGGGCACGCCGGCGCTGGCGGCAGCCATGAGCTGGGCGGGGACAGTCTTGTCGCAGCCACCGACCAGCACGACGGAATCCATGGGCTGGGCGGCGATCATCGCCTCCGTGTCCAGCGCCATCAGGTTGCGGTAGTGCATGGAGCAGGGCTGCAGGAACGGCTCGCAGAGCGAGATGGTGGGAAAGGCGAGGGGCAGCCCGCCCGCCATCAGCACGCCGCGCTTCACGGCCTCGATCAGTTCCGGCGCGGTACGGTGGCAGTTGTTGAGGTCGCTGCCCGTGTCGGCGATGCCCACCACGGGCCGGTCGAGCGCGGCCTGGGAGTAGCCCATGGACTTGGCGAAGGACCGCCGCAGGTAGAGGGCGAACTCCTTGTCGCCGTAGTTGGCGGCGCCGCGCGCCAGCCCCTTCTTCTCGGTCATCGCCGCCACTCCCCGGACATCTGAGGCCCGGCAAACTGCCCGCAGAGGGCAGGGGCGTCCAGGGGCCGCCCCTTTCCTTCCTTACTCCGGCTGGATGCCGGCGCGGGCCATCAGATCCCGGTGCAGGGCAAGTTCCTCCCCGATGCGGGCGCGGAGCGGCCCCGGGCCCGGCGGCGTTTCCAGGAAGCCGAGCTGGGCGAGCTGCGCCTTGGCCGCCGGGGTGCGGAAGCTTTCGGCCGCTGCCTGGGCCAGGCGCTCCTGGATGGGCTGCGGTGTCCCCGCCGGCGCCTGGAGCGAGAACCATCCTGCCGAACGCATCCCGGCGAGTCCCGTCCCCACCTCCTCCACCGTCTGCACATCGGGAAGCGCTTCCAGCCGGACGGCCGAGGGAATGGCGAGTCCGGCCAAGCGTCCTCCCTCGATCTGAGGCCGCGCCGGGGCGACGACGGTCATCATCGCGTCGATGCGGCCGGCCATCGTCTCGGTCAGGCCCGGCGGAGAACCGTTGAACGGCACATGGAGCATGTCGGTGCCCGTCCGGCGCATGAAGTCCAGCATCAGTAGGTGCGAGGACGAGCCGACGCCCCATGTCGCGTAGGACAGCTGGCCCGGCCGGGCCTTCGCGGCCTCGACCAGCGACTGCACCGTGGGGGTGCGCGGATGGGCCACCAGCACGAAGCCCGTCTCGGCGAGCATGGTCAGGTGCGCGAAGTCGTTGACCGGGTCGTAGCCGATGTTGCGCAGCGCGAAGGGCGCCATGGTGAAGGACACCACCGTGCCGAGAAACAGGGTGTGCCCATCAGGACGGGCGCGGGCCACATGGCGGGCGCCGAGCGTCGTGGTGGCGCCGGGCTTGTGATCCATGATGAAGGTGCCGCCCAGCCGCTCCGACAGGCCCTGGGTCAGGATCCTCCCGAGCACGTCGGTGGAGCCGCCGGGCGAATAGGGCAGCACCACCGAGACGGTCTGGCCCCCCGGCCAGGCCTGCGCCCGCGCGGGAAGGGCGAGCAGGACGGGCGAGGCCAAGAGGGCGCGGCGTTCGATCATTCCTGGGTTCCTCCGTTTCTCCCACCTTGGCAGCGCAGGGGCGCGGGGCTCAAGGGAAAGGACGTTGGAGCGGTATCATGCTACCTCATCAACAAAGGCTTGACCGGAGGCGGGTTTCCGGCGAGAAGTCCTGAACGTAATTCTGCGGTTCAAGGTTCGCACATGCTCAGCACTCAGACCCGCTCGGTGAAGCCGGCGGAGGTCCAGAAGAACTGGTGGGTGATCGACGCCGAGGGTCTCGTCCTCGGCCGCCTCGCCTCCATCATCGCCAACCGCCTGCGCGGCAAGCACAAGGCGACGTTCACCCCGCACGTGGATTGCGGCGACCATGTCGTCGTCGTCAATGCGGACAAGGTGCGGATGACGGGCAACAAGGCCCAGCAATCGGTCTTCTACTACCACACCGGCTTTCCGGGCGGCATCAAGGGGCAGACCATCCGCTCCCGCCTCGATGGCCGCTTCCCCACCCGCGTGGTGGAGAAGGCGGTGGAGCGCATGATCACGCGTGGCCCGCTCGGCCGGCAGCAGATGAAGAACCTGCATGTCTATGCCGGCGGCGAGCATCCCCATGCGGGCCAGGGTCCGCAGGCGCTCGACGTCGCCGCGATGAACCGCAAGAACAAGGTTGGCTGAGATGAGCGAGCAGACCACGGCGAACTCCCTCGCCGACCTCAAGAACCTGGTCCAGGGCACCCCGGCCGCCGCCGGCAGCGAGGCCGCGCCCGTCCGTGAGCCGAAGCGCGACGCCCAAGGCCGCGCCTATGCCACCGGCTCCCGCAAGGAGAGCGTGGCGCGCGTTTGGGTGAAGCCCGGCAAGGGCACCATCACCATCAACGACAAGCCGCAGGGCAAGTATTTCGCGCGCCCCGTGCTGCGGATGCTGATCGCCCAGCCCTTCCTGGTGGCGGACCGCTACCAGCAGTTCGACGTCATCGCCACCGTGGCGGGCGGCGGGCTGTCGGGCCAGGCTGGCGCGGTGCGCCACGGCATCTCGCGCGCCCTGTGCAACTACGAGCCGGAGCTGCGGGCCATCCTGAAGAAGGCTGGCTTCCTGACGCGCGACCCGCGTGCGGTCGAGCGCAAGAAGTACGGCAAGATGAAGGCGCGACGTTCCTTCCAGTTCTCCAAGCGCTGACGCCTGGGGACCGGGCGGCAGCGCCCGGTCTTCCACAGACCGTGTCAGGGGCAGGTTCCGCGAGGGACCTGCCCCTTTTTCGTTTCTCTACCCTGTTCCACACTCGAGACCGACGGAGACGAGACCATGTCCAGGACCCCTTCCATCTTCATCGACGGCGAAAGCGGCACGACGGGCCTGCAGATCCGCGCGCGGCTGGCGAACCACAAGGGGATCGAGATCCGCTCCATCCCCGAGGAGAAGCGCAAGGACCCGGAGACCAAGCGCGCGCTGATGGAGGAGGTGGACGCAGTCGTGCTCTGCCTGCCCGATGCCGGCGCGAAGGAAGTCGCTTCCATCGCGCGGGAGATGGGCGCGAAGGCCCCCCGGCTGCTGGACGCGTCAACCGCCCACCGGGTGGACCCGGAGTGGGTCTATGGCTTCCCCGAGCTGACCAAGGGCCATGCGGAGCGCATCGCCGCCGCGCGGCGCGTGTCCAACCCGGGCTGCTACCCGACCGGCGCCATCGCCCTGCTGCGCCCGCTGACCGAGTCCGGCATCCTGCCCGCGGACTTCCCGATCGCGGTCAATGCTGTCTCCGGCTACACGGGCGGCGGCAAGTCCATGATCGCGGAGTTCGACGCGGGCACGGTGGGGCCGTTCTTCCTCTACGGGCTAGGCTTGGAGCACAAGCACGTGCCGGAGCTTCAGCTCTACTCGGGCCTGTCCCGGCGGCCGATCTTCGTGCCGAGCGTCGGGGAGTTCGCGCAGGGAATGCTGGTGTCCATCCCGCTCCACCTCGACGCGCTGCCTGGGAAGCCCGCCCCGGGCGACCTGGAGGCGGCGCTGACGGCGCATTACACCGGTTCGGAATGGGTGAAGGTGCTGCCCGGCGAAGGCGGGGCGCGCCTCACCCCGGAAGACCTCAACGGCTCCAACGCGCTGGAACTGCGCGTGTATGGCAGCGCGGCGCATCGCCAGGCGGTGCTGGTCGCGCGGCTGGACAATCTCGGCAAGGGCGCCTCGGGTGCCGCGGTGCAGAATCTCGGGCTGATGCTGGGGGTGGAGGTGGACGCCGCCCTGCCGGTCGCCGCGTGAGCCTGTACCCGTTCGAGGGGAAGCGTCCCCGCGTTCACGGAGCCGCCTGGGTCGCCCCCACGGCGGCGGTGATCGGCGACGTGGAGATCGGGGAGGGCGCCAGCATCTGGTATCACTGCGTCCTCCGCGGCGACACGAACGTCATTCGCGTCGGCGCGCGCTCGAACATCCAGGACGGCACCATCGTCCACGTGAATCACGGGCGCGAGCCCGCGATCATCGGCGCCGACGTGACGGTGGGCCATGCCGCCATCATCCATGCCTGCACGCTGGAGGATGGCGCCTTCGTGGGCATGGGCGCCACGGTGCTGGATGGATGCGTGATCGAGGGCGGCGGCATGCTGGGGGCGGGTTCCGTGCTGCCTCCGGGCAAGCGCATCGCGGCAGGGGAGCTGTGGATGGGCAACCCCGCCCGGATGGTGCGGGTGCTGGACGATGCGGCGCGCGCCCGCTTCGCCCGCACCGCGCCGCACTACGTGGAACTGGCCGGTCGGCACCGTGCCTCGCTGGATGGCGAAAAAGACAGCCCGCCTCCCTCGTAGTGCCATGCGGGCGTTCTAGATTCATCCCATGAACCGCCTCGCCCTCCCGCTGCTCCTCGGTCTCGCCGGCTGCACGGTCGGCGAGGCGCCGCCTTCCGCCACCCTGCCGCCCTCGGTGGTTGGGTCCGTGGCCGACCCGATGCGGGCTTCCGTCTTGTCCAGCGCCTATGTCTTCGGCCATCCGGCCGCCACGCGCCCGGTGGACCGGGCGCGCGGCGCCGCGATGGTGGAGTTCATGGCGGCCGATTTCCGCTGGAACCCGCGCTGGTGGGAGTATTCCCCGACCGTCGGCCTCCAGCTGGACGAGGCGCGGGCCGAGCTTCGGCACGCCTATGCGGTTCCGCCCGGCGCCCCGCCCCAGGCGGTCGTGGACGCGATGGTGGCCGCGGGAGCGGCGCTGGAGGCGCAGGACGAGGCCGCCGCCCGCAACACCCTCGCCACGTGGGGCTTCCCGACGCCGGACGTGACCCTCGCCGCCCTTTCGGTGGCGCGCCCCTTGCCTGTCGCGGCACGGGCGACCAGCCTTGCCCAATCGGAAATGATGCGGATCGAGACGCAAGATCGATTCTCGGGGGATGGCGGCAGCAGCGGCTCCCATCCCTGACCCAGGAGTGACCAAACGTGCGAACGAAAGCTTTCCTGACGCTTCTCCTCCTCGCGGGGGCCTGCGCGCCGCTGCCGCAAGAGAACGTCGTCTATCTGCCCGCTGACGCTGTGCCCGGTGCGGGCGATCCGACGCGCAGCGCAATCACCTCGGTGGCGGGCGGCTTTGACGTTCGTGGCCGTCCGCTCGGTACCCTGGCGGATGCCGCGCGCAACATCGCGAACCTCGAGTACCTCACGGAGAACACCTCCATGAACAATCCGGCGCTCGACAGCACGCCCGTCAACCTGCCGCTCCAGCTTCGGACGGCGCGGCGAGAGTGGCGGCAGGCCCTCGGAATCCCGGCTGACGCCCCGCCGCAGCTGGTCGTGAACCAGTATTACGGCGCGGCGCGCTCGCTGGAGACGACCGGCGCCTCCCCCATCAGCCTCGCGGCGCTCCAGGCCCGGCCCGTCATGCCGGCCACGGCCGCGGCGGCCGCCCTGGCCGGGGAGGCGGTGCGCGGCCGCGGGGCCGGCGCGCCGGTAGGGAGCGTCCGCTGATGCGCCGGCGCTCCTTCCTGGTCCTGCTGCCGTTGGCGGCCTGCGCGGAGGGAGCGCTGCCGCCCGTCGAATACGCGCGCCTGCCGCCCGGCAGCGTCGAAGGCGCGGGCGACCCGACCCGGGCGGCCGTGCTGCGCGCCTCCTACGCCTTCGCCAATCCGGCGACGCTGGCCAACCGGCCCGGCGCGGCCGCGGCGGCGATCATCGACATGGAATACCTGGCGGCCTCGCTGCCGACCGACCCGCGCTACAACCAGCGCGACCCGCTGCTGCCGGTCCGGCTGCGGCAGGCACGGCAGGAATGGCGGGGCGTCCTCGGCATTCCGCCGGAAGTGCCGGCCCAGGCGGTGATCGACCGCATGGCGCGCATCGCCTCCGATGAGCAGTCGGGCATCCCGCCGCGCGACGATCCGGCGCTGATCGCCCGCCTGGCCACGCTGCCGCGGCTGCCGCGCACGGTGGAGGCCGCCAATTCGGCCGCGCAGGTCCAGCTTCAAACGGACCAGACCCGCGGAGGGGCCGGGGGCCGCGTCCGGTTTTGAGGCGCGCGCTCCTTCTCCTCGCCCTCGCTGCCGCGGGCTGCGCCGAGATGCGCACGCCCCCGGCGCCGCCGCCACCTCCCGAATTGTCCGGCGGGCCGAGCGCCCTGCCTGCGCCGGAGGTCGCGCGCCTCGCCGCGCGGGACTTCGACGCTCAGGGCGCCGGGCTCGAAGGGCGGCCGGCAGCCACGGCCCTGGCGGTCGCGCGGCTGGAATTCCTGTCGCGCGCGCTTTCGCCCGGCGGCGCCATGGCTGGATTTCCCGACTCATTCCGCTTCGTCATGAACAGGGCGGTTGAGGAGGGGCGCCAAGCTCTTGGCATCGAGCCGCGAGCTGCGCCCGACGCGGTGATCGACGCCTTGGTGGAGGCGTCCCGCGCCCTGGCGGCGGGGAGGGAGCCCTCCCTGGGGCCGCCCGTGTTCCGCAACGCGCAGCCGACGCCGCGCGAAAGGCTCCAGGTGCCGGGCCCGTTGCCGAACGCCGCCTTAGCCACGGCGGCGCTGGCGGAGGAGGTGGCGCGGCGCAACAGCGGCGCCGCGAACACCGCCTTCGGCGTCAGTCCGTCGCCATGACCCGCACGTAGCGGCCCGGCGCGTCCTCGATCGCCGGCAGCGCGCCGCTGCCCGGCACGCGGGCGGGGACGCGCTCACTGTTCAGCGCCGTCACCCAGCGCTGCCAATCCGGCCACCAGGACCCGGCCATCTCCGTCGCGCCGGTGAGCCAGTCATCGGGGGAGGGCGGAAGCTGCTCGTTCACCCAGTGGCTGTACTTGCCGGAGTCGGGCGGGTTCACCACGCCCGCGATGTGGCCCGAGGCCGCAAGGACGAAGCGGATCGGCCCGCCATAGATCTGCGTGCCGCGATAGGTGCTCTTCCAGGGTGCGATGTGGTCCTCGCGCGTCGAGATCATGTAGCTGGGCACCTTGATCTTCCGGAGGTCGATCTTGGTCCCCAGCAGTTCGATCTCACCCGGCTTCACCAGGTCGTTCTGCTGGTACATGCGGCGCAGGTAGAAGGAATGCATCCGCGCCGGCATGCGGGTCGAATCGTCGTTCCAGTACAGCAAGTCGAACGGGAAGGGATCCTGGCCGAGCAGGTAGTTGTTCACCACGAAGGACCAGATGAGGTCGTTCGCGCGAAGCATGTTGAAGGTGGTCGCCATCTCGGCGCCTTCCAGGAAGCCACGCTTCTGCATCTTGTCCTCGAGGGACTTCAGCTGCTCCTCGTCGATGAAGACGCCCAGCTCGCCCGCTTCCTCGAAGTCCGTCATGGTGACGAAGTAGGTCGCCGACTTGATGCGGTTGTCCTTCCTCGCGGTCATGTGGGCGAGGGTCGTCGCCAGCAGCGTCCCGCCGAGGCAGTAGCCGATGGCATTCACCTCGCGCTCGCCAGTGGCCTTCTCGATGGCCTCGAGCGCGGCCAGCACGCCCTCGGTCATGTAGTCCTCGAAGCCCTTCTCGGCCAAGGTCTCGTCCGGGTTGACCCAGGAGCAGACGAAGACCGTGTGCCCCTGCTCCACCGCCCAGCGGATGAAGCTGTTCTTGGGGCGAAGGTCGAGGATGTAGAACTTATTGATCCAGGGCGGCAGGATCAGGAGCGGCCGCTTCAGCACTGTCTCAGTGGTGGGGCTGTACTGGATGAGCTGCATCAGCGGCGTCTCGAACACCACCTTGCCCGGGGTGACGGCGATGTTCTCGCCCACCTTAAACTTGGTGTCGTCCGTCATCCGGATGCGCAGGCGCCCCTTGCCCCGCTCCAGGTCCGCCAGGAGGTTGGACAGGCCCTTCAGCAGGTTGGCCCCGCCCGTTTCCGCGGTGCGGCGCAGCACCTCCGGGTTGGTGAGCAGGAAGTTCGCCGGGCTCATCGCGTCCACGAACTGCCGCGTGTAGAAGTCCACCTTCTGCGCGGTCTTGGGGTCGAGCCCCTCCGCGCCCTGCACCGCGTTCACGAAGTAGCGCGCGGAAAGCAGGTAGGACTGCCGGATGAAGTCGAAGACCTCGTTCTCCCGCCAGGCATCGTCCTTGAAGCGGCGGTCGCCCTTGGGCTCGGAGATGACGGGGGCCACCTGCTCGCCCAGCATGCGCCGCGCCGTGCTGTTCCACAGCGTCAGGTAGTCCTGCCAGAAGCCGATCTGCGCCTGCATCAGCCGCGCCGGATTGGCCATCAGCCGGGTCGTCATCTCCATAAAGGCCGAGCCGATGTTGAACGGGTCCGGGCTCGGCGTTTCCTCCGACTGGCGCTTCAGGAAGTCCGCCACGATCCGCTGGCCGCGCTCCGCGACCTCGGCCATGGTGCGCGTCACCAGCGCCGGATCCGGCAGCTTGGGGTTGATCGGTTCCTGATTCTGGCTCACGCGGGGCGCCCTTCCGGCTTTGGCGCGGGGCGAGGGGGCGCTATGGGTAGCAGGAGCCCGAAGGTATCCCGCGTGACACAGCCCTTCCCGTCCCACTTCACACTTGGTCTAGAGCGTAGTGACGCGCCACGCGCCATTCAAGCGATCGGCCCGCTTCTGCTGGCTGCCATGCTTGCCGGGTGTGGCGGCGAGTCGCCCCAGTTCGGGCGGCTGTGGCGCGAGGCGACGGGGCAGGAGGCTGCGGGACGGCTCGCCCCGCCGGGGATCGACCGCCCGGCGCCCAACCTCGCCTCGGTGCCCCCCATACCGGAGCGGCCGGACCTCGCCGCCCGCCAAAGCCTGACCCGCCGCCTGGAGGAGGATCGCTCGGCGGCGGAGCGGCCGGCACCGCGCCGCGACCCGGGAGCCACGGAAGCCGCGCCCGGCGCGCCGGACATCGCCGCCGCACCCCCGGCCCCGCCGCGCATCGCGAATGCGCCCGCGGTGCCCTGGACTCCGCCGCGCGGTGGCCCCGCCGCCCCGTCCATCGGCCCGGCCCCGACCCCGGGCGAAGTGCCCGCTCCACCCCCGCCGGAACTCCTGGCGCCGGCCCCGCCGCCGCCCGACCTACTCGCGCCCGCGCCGCCTCTGCGGTAAAGCCCGCGCGAGAGCCTTGTTCCGAGGAGGGCCATCATGGCCGAAGAGTTCCACCGCATCCGCCGACTGCCGCCCTATGTCTTTGCCGAGGTGAACTCGGCCAAGGCGAAGGCGCGCGCGGCGGCGGAGGACATCGTGGACCTCGGCATGGGCAACCCGGACAGCCCGACCCCTCCGCACATCGTCGCCAAGCTGGTCGAGGCGGTCCAGGACCCGCGCACCCACCGCTACTCCATGTCCAAGGGCATCCCGGGGCTGCGCAAGGCGCTGGCCGGCTACTACGCCCGCCGCTTCGGCGTGAAGCTGGACCCGGAGACGGAGGTGGTTGCCACGCTCGGCTCCAAGGAGGGGCTGGCGAACCTCGCCCAGGCCATCACTTCGCCGGGCGACACGATCCTGGTGCCGAACCCGTCCTACCCCATCCACCAGTTCGGCTTCATCATCGCCGGCGCCACCGCGCGCTCCATCCCCTACACGCCGGACGACGCGATGCTGGAGGCGATCGTGCGGGCGGTGAAGCATTCCGTGCCGAAGCCGACCGCGCTGATCGTGAACTTCCCCTCCAACCCCACCGCGCTGCTCGCAAGCCGGGAGTTCTACAAGGAGCTGGTGCGGATCGCGCGGGAGCACGAGCTCTTCATCCTGAGCGACCTCGCCTATGCCGAGCTGTATTTCGACGAGAACAACCCGCCTCCCTCCGTGCTGGAGATCCCGGGGGCGAAGGAATGCACAGTCGAGTTCACCTCGCTCAGCAAGACCTACAACATGCCAGGCTGGCGCATGGGCTTCGCCGCCGGCAACCCGAAGCTGATCGCGGCGCTCGCCCGCGTGAAGTCCTACCTGGACTACGGCGCCTTCACCCCGATCCAGGTCGCGGCGGCGGCGGCGCTCAACGGCCCGCAGGATTGCGTGGCCGAGATGCGGACCCTTTATCGCGAGCGCCGCGACGTCTTGGTGAAGGGGCTGCGCCAGGCCGGCTGGGACGTGCCGCCCTGTGAGGGGTCCATGTTCCTCTGGGCCCCCATTCCCGAGCGGTTCCGCTCGCTGGGCTCGGTCGAGTTCTCCAAGCTGCTGCTGGCCAAGGCCAAGGTCGCGGTCGCGCCGGGCATCGGCTTCGGCGAGCATGGCGACGACCATGTCCGCATCGCGCTGGTGGAGAACACGCACCGCATCCGCCAGGCGCTGCGCGGCATCCGAAGCTTCCTGCAGGGCGACAACGTCGCCCCGGCCGAGGAGGCCGTCGCGAAGTGACGCTCAAGGTTGGAATCGCCGGGCTCGGCACGGTCGGCGCCGGGGTGGTCTCTCTGCTCCAGGCCAATGCGGGGGTGATCACCGCCCGCGCCGGGCGCCCGGTCGAGGTCGTCGCGGTTTCCGCCCGCGACCGCGGCAAGGATCGCGGCGTGGCGCTGGACGGGCTGCGCTGGCACGACGACCCGGTGGCGCTGGCCGCCGACAACGACCTGGACGCGGTGGTCGAAGTGATGGGCGGGGCGGAAGGTCCCGCTCGCGCCCTGGTCGAGGCGTCGCTGGAAGCGGGCAAGCCCGTCGTCACCGCCAACAAGGCGCTGCTCGCCACCCATGGCGCGGCGCTTGCGGCCTTGTCCGAGCGGACGGGCGCGGCCCTGGCCTACGAGGCGGCGGTGGCCGGCGGCATCCCGGCAATCAAGGCGATCCGCGAGGGTCTGGCGGGCAACAAGCTCAGCCGGGTCGCGGGGATCCTCAACGGTACCTGCAACTACATCCTCACCGAGATGCGTGTGCAGGGTCTGCCCTTCGACACCGTGCTCGCCGAGGCGCAGCGCCTGGGCTACGCCGAGGCCGACCCGTCCTTCGACATTGACGGGGTGGACGCGGCGCACAAGCTCGCCATCCTCGCAGCGCTGGCCTTCGGGCGTCCGGTGGATCTTTCCGCCCTGCACATCGAGGGCATCCGCCACGTCTCGGCGTTGGACATCGCCCTGGCCGGCGAGCTTGGCTACCGCATCAAGCTGCTTGGCATCGCCTCGCGCGAGGCGGGCGGGGTCGCGGCGCGGGTGCATCCCTGCATGGTGCCGGTCGGCAGCCCGCTCGCGGCCGTCGAGGGGGTGTTCAACGCTGTCCTGGCGGAGGGCGACGCGGTCGGGCGCGTGGTGCTGCAAGGCCGCGGCGCCGGCGCGGGACCGACCGCCAGCGCCGTGGTCTCGGACCTCGTGGACCTCGCGCGCGGGCGCCTCACCCCGGTCTGGGGTGCTGCGGAGCCGATGGACACCGCGCCGCCCATGCCCATGGAGCGCCATGTCGGTTCCTACTACTTGCGCCTGATGGTGCTGGACCAGCCGGGTGTCATCGCCGACGTGACCGGGATCCTGCGCGATGCGGCGATCAGCCTGGAATCCATGCTGCAGCGCGGTCGTGCCCCGGGCGAGGCCGTGCCCGTGGTGCTCGTGACCCATGATTGCGAGGAGCGGCGCATGAGCGAGGCGCTGTCGCGCATCGAGGCGCTGCCTTCCGTGGTGGAGAAGCCCGCCGTGATCCGGATCGAAACGCTGTGAACCCGCGCCGCGCCCTCCTTGCGCTTCCCCTGCTGCTGGCGCCCCTGCCCGCGATGGCGCAGGAGACGAAGCTGCGCCTGAGCGAGTCCGCCACGCTCCGCCGCGCCCCGGATGAACCCGTGGCGATGCTGCGGGCCGAGGCGCGCGCGACGAGCGCCGCCGCCGCCCAGGCCGCGGTGAACCGCTCAGTGGCGGTCGCGGTTGAGCAGGCGCAGCGCGTGCAGGGGCTGCGCGTCACCACCGGCCGCTACGCCACGCATCGCAGCGAGGAGCAGCGGCTCTGGCTCGCCGTGCAGTCCATCACCCTGCGCGGCGGCGAGGCTTCGACGCTGGCCGACCTCGTCGGCACGCTGCAATCGCAGGGCCTCGCCCTCGACATGCTGGGCGCCCAGCTTTCCGACGAGGCCGAGCGCGAGCTGCGCGAGCAGGCGACGCGCGAGGCCATCCGCCTGTTGCGTGCCCGCGCCGAGATCGTGGCGGCCGAGCTCGGCCTGCGCGTCTCCCACCTCGCCGAGCTTTCGATCGACATGGCGCATGACGGGCCGCGTCCCATGATGGCCGCCAGCGCGATGCGCGCGGCGCCGTCCCCGGTCTCGCTGCCGGAGGAGGCACCCGTGACGGTGCGCGCCTCCGCCGAGGCCATCCTTCTTCCCCGATGAACGCAGGACAGACGACGATGCAGATCGAACCCGGCCAGGTGGTGGACCGCAACCTCGCGCTCGAGCTGGTGCGCGTGACGGAGGCGGCGGCGCTGGCCGCATCGCGCTGGGTGGGCAAGGGCGACAAGAATGCCGCCGACGGCGCGGCGGTGGAGGCGATGCGCCGTGCCTTCGACACGGTCGGCATCGAGGGCACGGTGGTGATCGGCGAGGGCGAGATGGACGAGGCGCCGATGCTGTTCATCGGCGAGAAGGTCGGCCTCTACGCCAAGACGGGCGGCGGGGTGCAGGCCGACATCGCGGTGGACCCGCTGGAGGGCACCTCGCTCACCGCCAAGGCCGGGCCGAACGCCATGGCCGTCGTGGCGCTGGCCAGCAAGGGCTGCTTTCTCCATGCCCCCGACATCTACATGGACAAGATCGCGGTGGGTCCGGGCCTGCCGCCCGGCGTCGTGGACCTCGACCTGTCGCCCGCCGAGAACCTCCGCCGCCTGGCCGAGGCGCGCGGCGTTGGGGTCAGCGAACTGACCGTCTGTACCCTTGACCGCGACCGCCACAAGGACATCATCCGCGCCTGCCGCGAGGCCGGGGCGCGCATGATGCTGATCCCGGATGGGGACGTGTTCGGCGTCGTGGCGGTGTCGCAGCCCGAGACGGGGGTGGACATCTACATGGGCTGGGGCGGCGCGCCGGAGGGCGTGCTGGCCGCGGCCGCGCTGCGCTGCATCGGCGGCCAGATGCAGGGCCGCCTGATCTTCGAGGATGACGCGCAGGTCGCCCGCGCCCGCGACATGGGCATCGCCGACCCGCAGCGGAAATACGTGCTGGAGGAGATGGCGCGCGGCGAGGTGATGTTCGCCGCGACCGGCGTGACCTCCGGCCCCATGCTGCGCGGCGTCCGCATGATCCCGGGCGGCGCCATTACCCATTCCATCGTCATGCGCTCCAAGACCGGCACGGTGCGCTACGTCGAGGGGCACCACAACTTCACCATGATGCCCAAGGCCTGATGCAGACCGCGCTCGGCATCGAGCGCAGCGTCACCGGGCGCCGCTGGGTCTGGCGCGGCGGGGATGAGCGGCTGGGCGCGATGCTCGCCCAGCGCCTGTCCCTGCCGGAACTCGTCGGGCGCCTGCTGGCGGCGCGCGGCATCGGGGTGGATGCCGCCGCCGACTTCCTGGCCCCGACGCTTCGTTCCCTGCTGCCCGACCCCTCGATCATGCTCGACATGGACGCGGCGGCCGCGCGTCTCGCCGATGCGGTGGAGCGGGGCGAGCACGTCGCCGTCTTCGCGGATTACGACGTGGACGGCGCCTGCTCCGGCGCGCTGATGGTGGAGGTGCTGCGCGGCCTGGGCTGCGCGGTGACCCACCACGTCCCGGACCGCATCGCTGAGGGCTATGGCCCGAACGCGCCCGCACTGGAGCGCCTGATGGGGGGCGGGGCGACGCTGATCGTCTGCGTGGACTGCGGCATCGCGGCGCAGGACGCGCTTGCCGTCGCGGAGGGCAGGGCGGAGGTGGTGGTGCTCGACCACCACAAGACCGAAGGCCCGGCCCCGCGCATCCGGGCCGCCGTCAATCCGAACCGCCTCGACTGCACCTCCGGGCTGCGCCAGCTTTGCGCGGCCGGCGTCGCCTTCCTGGCCGCCGTCGCGCTGCAGCGCGAGCTGCGGCGCCGCGGCTTCTTCGCCACCCGGCCGGAGCCAGACCTGAAGCGGCTGCTCGACCTCGTGGCGCTCGCGACGATCTGTGACGTGGTGCCGCTCTCCGGCGTGAACCGGGCCTTCGTGCAGCAGGGGCTGCGCGTGCTGGCCGGGCGGGGGCGGGCCGGGCTGAACGCGCTGCTCGACATCGCCGCCGGGCGGGACGCACCGACCGCCTTCACCCTGGGCTACGCGCTCGGGCCGCGCATCAACGCGGGGGGGCGGATCTCCGTTCCGGACCTCGGCCTGCGTCTGCTGCTGGAAGCCGACGCGGTCGAGGCGCGGGCGATGGCGGAACGGCTGGATGCCGTGAACCGCCGCCGGCAGGAAGTCGAGGCGGGCGTGCTGGCCGCGGCCATGGAGGCCGGGCAGCGCCAGCTCGACGTGGGCCACGCGGCACTGCTGGTTTCCGACGAGGGCTGGCATCCTGGCGTGGTCGGGATCGTGGCCGGGCGGTTGCGCGAACGGTTCAACCGCCCCGCCTGCGTGGCGGGGGTGGAAGGCGGGACGGCGAAGGGATCGGGACGGTCGGTGCCCGGGCTCGATCTGGGCTCGGCGGTCATCGCGGCCCGGCAGATCGGCCTTCTCTCCGCAGGCGGCGGACATGCCATGGCAGCCGGCTTCACCCTGCCGGCCGACGCGCTGCCCCGGCTGCATGAGCATCTGAACGAGCGTTTGGAAGCGGCCCGCGCGCTCCCCAGCGTGGCGGAACTCGCTCTGGAGGGTGCCCTGCACCCGCGTGGGGCGACGCCTGAACTGGCGGGGCAGGTGGAACGCCTGTCCCCCTTCGGCCCCGCCAACGAGGAACCGGCCTTTGCCATCGCCCGGGCCCGGGTGGTCCGCTCCAGCCGGGTCGGCCGCGAGGGGACCACGATCCGCGTCTTCCTGGAGGGGGAGGATGGCGGGCGGCTGAAGGCGATCTGCTTCCGCGCCAAGGAAGGACCCCTGGCAGATGCCCTGCTGGCCCAGGGCGGCGGACCCCTTGCCATCGCCGGGTACCTGAGGGTCGACCGTTGGAACGATCAGGAAGCGGCCTGCCTCCACATATTGGACGCTGCGCGCGAAGTCTGACGCGCCCCACCCAATCTGGAAATCTCGAGCCCGGCCGACCCTGTCGCGCCGGGCATTTGATTCTTGCTCATGCAAGTAATCGCCCGCCACGGCACAAGTGAAATGGGAATGGTATCTGTCTCAAAAGGAAAATAAACGTCGGTTCACTCGCCAGGTTGCACGCTGTGCGGTAATTCTATCCTAGGTTGCAAAGCTGATTTCTAGGAAAGCATTCTGGTCGGCTTCGCAGTCATATCGCAGGGGTATTGAATGGTCCTTCATATTTCGTACGTGAATGATAGCTGCGGCTCGACAACGAGGTGCGTCGCAGCCTCGCGGCTTGGCCCCAGCGGCCCCCTGGCCTCGCCGCGTCAGCGAAGCAGCCGGCACGTGGCTGCGCGCCCGGCCGGAGCACGGGCGGCCTGCGACGCAACCCTACCTGAAGGTTCCAGGAGCAAGCCGCCTTCGGACCTTGCCGGACGGGCTCTACCTGCATTTCTCGCCAAGCGCGGAGGAGCCCTATGTGGACATCCTTTGCATCGAGGCCTGCGGGACGGTGCAGAACCTGATGGACAAGCGCTCGCGCTTCGCGCCTTCCGTGACCTCGCTGCTGGCCGTGTGCCCGGTCGATTGGCTGCTGACCCCCGTCCAGCCGGGCCATGACGTGCCCCGCTGGCGCATGCTTCGGCTGCTGAAGCGCGAGCCGAAGGAGCCCCTGGTCCTGCCCGTGCGCGACGCGCGCGTGCTCTTTGCGCTGAAGCCGAAGGATTACCTGGGCTTCGCCCAGACCCAGACGGCGCAGCCGCATGAGTTCTTCTGCCCGATGGACACGCTGATTGGGGCGGACCCGCTCACGCACCGGGCCCTGCGGAACCTCATCTCCCGTGCTTCGCTCGCCTCCAACTTCATGGAGTTGCCGGCGAACGATCCTATTTGATCAAGGTGTACAGCATCCGCGTGCTGGTGATGGCAAGGAAAACCGCGAAGGCGCGCTTCAGCACCAGGGGCGGGATAGAGTGCGCGAGCCGGACCCCCCACGGTGTCGCGACGATCGAGGACGGCACGATCAGCGCGAAGCCGATCAGGTTCACCCAGCCAAGCGAGTAGGGCGGCCGACCCTCGGCGCCGATCCCGGCCAGGACGAAGCCGATCGTCGCGGGGATCGAGATGATCAGCCCGAAGGCCGAGGAGGTGGCGACGGCCTGCCGAATCGCCACGCCGGCCATGCTCAGGACCGGAACGCCCACCGTTCCGCCGCCGATGCCCATCATGGCGCTGATCGCGCCGATGCCGCCGCCGATCAACTGGCGCGCCGCCCCGCCCGGGAGGCTGTCCCGCAGCCGGAAATCCACCCCGGTGAAGCCCATGTTGATGGCCACGGCCAGCGCCGTCACGGCGAAGACCAGCGTCAGCCCGGGACCGCGCATCGCGACCGCCAGCGCCGTGCCGACCAGCACGCCCACGAAGATCGAGGGGGCCAGGGACCGCAGCAGCGCCATGTCCATCGCCCCCTTTTGGTAATGCTTCCGCGCCGAAACGATGGATGTCGGGATGATGGTGGCGAGCGAGGTCGCGACGGCGACCTTCATCTGCGTCGCCTCCGGAACGTCGAAGAGCGGCAGCACGTAGAACAGCACGGGCACGATGACGATGCCCCCGCCCACGCCCAGCAGCCCCGCCAGCACGCCGGAGACGCAGCCCGTGAACACCATCGCTGCGGCGAGCCCCGCCAGCCATTGCCAATCCACCATGGGCCTCGCCTTCCTCGTCAGTCGCTTCCGCCATAGCTTCGCTGCCCCAACCTGTCACGATAGGCGCGCGTGCTGATCACGGATCCCTTCTTCTACGCCCTCGCTGTCCCAGCCTTCCTGCTCACCGGGATCAGCAAGGGCGGCTTCGCCTCCGGCGCCGGCAATACAGGCGTGCCTCTCATGTCCATCGCGATCCCCGCACCCGACGCGGCCGGAATTGCTCTGCCCGTGCTGTGCGCCATGGACATCTCTGCCGTGCGGGCTTGGTGGGGGAGATGGGACCGGGGCGTGCTGCTTTCCCTTCTGCCTGGCGCCGTGATCGGCATGGCACTGGGCACACTGGTTTTCGGTACGCTGTCGGACCGCAGCGTGAAGCTGGTGATCGGGATGATGACGCTGGCCTTCCTGGCTCGCAGCCTCCTCGCATCCGGCGAGGCGCCGGCCCGGGCGCCGTCGCGCGTGAAGGCGTTCTTCAGTTCTTCCGCCTCGGGCGTCACGTCGTTCATCGCCCATGCCGGGGGTCCGCCGCTGGCGATCTACCTCTTCCCCCTGCGCCTCCCGCGCCAGACCCTGGCGGCGACAACGGCGGTCTTCTTCGCCTTCGTGAACTACGCGAAGCTGGTGCCGTATGGATTCCTGGGCGTGCTTTCCGTGCAGAACCTGCTCACCAGCCTTGTCCTGCTGCCCTTGGCGCCGCTCGGGATCCGGATCGGCGTCGTGTTGGCGCAGCGCATGTCGGACCGCATCTTCTACCGGGTGGTCCATGTCCTCCTTTTCCTCACATCCCTGCACCTAATCTGGGAAGGCGGTCTTCGATGATGCTCGGCGTGCTTGGCGGCATGGGCCCCTTGGCTTCGGCGGATTTCATGCGGCAGTTGACACTGCTGACCCGGGCGGAGCGCGACCAGGACCATGTTCCCGCCGTGCTGTGGAGCGACCCGCGCGTTCCGGACCGGACCGCGGCAAGGCTGGGGCAGGCAGAAGACCCGCTTCCCATGCTGATGCGAGGCATCCGCGGGCTGGAGCAGGCGGGATGCCGTGCCGTCGCCATTCCTTGCAACACCGCCCATGGCTGGTTCGACGCCATGCAGGCGGCGACGACGCTGCCCATCCTGCACATCGTGGACGCCGCGCGCGAGGAACTGGAGCGCTTGGAGGTGGGCGAAGGGCCGATCGGTCTGATGGGCACGGCCGGCACCCTGGCGATGGGGCTCTACCAGGGCCGCATTGGACGCGAATGCCTGGTGCCCGAAGCGGCGCTGATGGACTCCCATGTCAGCCTGGGCATCGCCCTGGTGAAGGCGAACCGGGTGCGCGAGGCCTATGCGCCGCTGGCCGAGGCAGCGCGCATCCTGCGCGGAAGGGGCGCCCGTGCCGTGGTGCTTGGCTGCACGGAGATCCCCCTCGGCATCGCGGCGGGAGAGGCGTTGGAATTCCCGGTGGTGGACACGGTCGCCGCCCTGGCCCGGGCGGCGATCCGTCACGTGGGCTACGCTTCCGCCTGAAGCGCGCTCAGCCGCCCAAAAGGTCCGGGTAGAGGCGTCGCCAGAAGCCGCAATTATGCTCGGATTCCGGGTTGATGGGAGTGATGCGCCCGGCCTCGAAGCGCAGCGTCTGGTCCGTTCCCCATTCCGGGGCGCCAGGCGCGCGCGGCGTGCCGGTCCGGGCGAAGCTGGTCCAATAGGCGACCATGATGTCGGCCAGTTGACGCGATGCGCCGGCGAGGTCCGGCCCGTTGATCGCCCGCGTGTTGGAAAAGCGCGGGAAGATGTAGTTCAGGTCGGAGGAATGCGCCGCGCCCAGATCGAAGCCCGGGTCCGGCGTCGCTGGCAGCGCCACGCCGAGCATCGGGGCGGTGCGGTCGGCGAATTCGAAGCGGTGGACCCTGGCCCGGCGGGCGAGAAGCTCCGCCGTCCGCAGGTAGATGCAGTGGTTGATGCCGACGGTCGGGTGGAACTCGGTCATCACGCTGCCGAGCGTTGCGGGCGCAGGACCGAAGTGGTCGGAAGGGTAGGCCGCGGCCACCGCATCGGCGTTCGTGCCATAGGCGCGACGGAGCCCGTCCGAGTAGGTTTCCGCCGTGATGCGAGCCCCCGCCTGGATGTCGTAGGCCACGTAAAGGCGCAATTCGTCTCGCGTGCCGCCGAACAGGGTGGGCACGGGCAGGAAGCGGCCGGATTCAAGGGAATCCGCGCTTTGGCGCGGCAGGGCCGGGCTGCCGAAGCTGGGGGCGAATGCGATGAGGTCACTGCCCGCCGCGGTGTTGGCCGCGTCCAGCAACGCATTCACATCCTTGCCGCGCAGGCATTCCGCGGCCGTCGCCGCGTCGCCGCAGCCCACTGCGGTGGCAATTCGTTGGCCGAGCGCCTCGTTCTCCTCGGCGGAGCGGAGATGGAAGGCGCAGCCGGCGCTCTGGATGATGGCCTTCTGGAACAGGCCCTCGGCCCGCTCGGGGGTGAGCACCTGCATGCAGACCGAACCGGCGCCGGCCGACTCGCCGGCGAGGGTGACGTTGCCCGGGTCGCCGCCAAAGGCGTGGATGTTGCGCTGGACCCAGCGCAGCGCCGCCCGCTGGTCTTCCAGCGCGACGGCGCCATTCGTCGCCGCGGGAAGGGCCGGGTGCGACAGGAACCCGAACACGCCCAGCCGGTAATTGAGCGAGACGACGATCAGGTCCCCCGCACGCGCCAGCGGCGCCAGCGGATAAAGGGAGCTGGAGCCGCCCACGAAGGCGCCGCCGTGGATCCAAACCAGGACCGGCTTCGGCCCCGTGGCGCCGCCTTCCGGCACGGCCACGTTGAGCTGGAGGCAATCCTCGGCGTCGCTCGCCTCGGTGAGGCCGTAGCGGGCGACCTGCGGGCAGGCCGGGCCGAACTCCGCCGCATCGCGCGTGCCGGTCCAGGGGGAGGGGGCTTCGGGGGCTGCCCAGCGCCGGGCGCCGGCAGGCGCGGCAGCATAGGGAATGCCCCGGTACTCGGCGATGCCATCTCGGGAAACGCCCCGCAGCGCGCCGCCTTCGGTGGCAATGACCGGTTGGGAAAGGACCGGGGCGGCGAACAGCGCCCCGGCGAGGCCGAGCAGCGGCAAGAGCAAACGCAAGGTGTATCCCTCCGGATCAGATCAACCTTGCCAGGGTAGGGCGGGCCAGGCCCGCCCCAAATATTGTTAGATTCCCGGAGCGTGGGCGACAAACTTGGTCGTCAGGTAGGCCTCGAGCCCTTCCGGCCCGCCCTCGCTGCCATGGCCCGACTCCTTCACACCGCCGAACGGCGTCTCGGCCACGGAGATGCCGAAGGTGTTGATGCCCAGCAGGCCGCTCTCCACCCGCTCCTGCAGGCGGATGGCGCGGTCGCTGTCACGGGTGAAGGCATAGGCGGCGAGGCCATAAGGAAGGCGGTTCGCCTCGGCGAAGGCCTCGTCCTCGCTCGAGAAGCGGTTGATGAGGGCGACAGGGCCGAAGGGCTCCTCGGTCATCATGCGCGCGTTCATCGGCACGTCGGAAAGCACGGTCGGGCGGAAGAAGAAGCCCTCGTTGCCCATGCGCTCGCCGCCCGTGTGCAGCTTCGCGCCCTTGGAGGTGGCGTCGGCGATGAAGGCCGTCATGGCATCCACGCGGCGCGGATTGGCGAGCGGTCCCATCTGGATGCCGGACTCCATCCCGTCGCCCACCTTCAGCGCCTCGGTGGCCTTGGCGAAGGTTTCGACAAACTTCGCGTGGGACTTCTCGTGCACCATGAAGCGGGTCGGCGAGACGCAGACCTGCCCGGCATTGCGGAACTTGCCCGCTACGGCCATGACCGCCGCCTTCTCGGCATCCACGTCGTCGAAGACCAGCACGGGGGCGTGGCCGCCCAGTTCCATGGTGGTGCGCTGCGCCTTGTCCGCGGCCAGCTTCATCAATTGCTTGCCGACGGCAGTCGAGCCGGTGAAGGACACCTTGCGGATGACGTCGCTCGCCATGATGTGCGTGCTGACCTCGCCCGGGACGCCGAACACGACCTGGATCACGCCGGCCGGCGCGCCCGCCTCGGTGATGAGGCGCGCCATCTCGATCGCCGTCGCCGGCGTCTCCTCGGAGGGCTTGATGATGCAGGGGCAGCCGGCGGCGAGGCTGGCGGCCATCTTGCGGGCCGGGGTGATGGCCGGGAAGTTCCAGGGCGCGAAGGCCGCCGTGACGCCGACAGGCTGCTTCAGCACGATGTGGCGCGTGCCGCCGGCGCGGGCCGGGATGATGCGGCCATAGGCGCGCTTGCCTTCCTCGGCCATGAACTCGAACACGTCGGCCGCGGCGAGGACTTCCATCTTCGCCTCGGGGTGGGGCTTGCCCTCCTCCAGCGTCAGCATCGCGGCGATCGCGTCCGCGCGCTCGCGCATCGAATCGGCGGTCTTGCGGAGGATGCGGGCGCGCTCATAGGCCGGGGTGTTCGCCCAGACCGGCAGCGCCTTCTGCGCCGCTTCCAGGGCGCGGTCGAGATCGGCGGTGGATGCGTGGGGCAGGGTGCCCAGGCTCTGGCCCGTCGCGGGGTTCAGCACGGGCTCGCTGTTGCGGCCCTCGGCGCCGAGCCACTCGCCGGCAATGAGCATCTTCAATTCGGGATACTGTGACATCGGCGTTCCTCCGTATTCTTCCGGAGGATAGAGGTGATGCGGCCCGGCGCGAAGCCGGGTCAGTTCAGCATTCGCAGCCCGGCGCGGGATCGAAGGAGCCGCGGACGATGTGATGATCCACCCACTCGGCCACGAGGCGCCGCGCTTCCGTCACCGAAGATTCCGGATGGTGGACGCGATACAGCGTCGTGCAGGCCTGGAAGGCGACCATGTCAGGCTGGCCCAGGTCGCGCAGTTCGCGATAGGCGGTGACGACGGCCCGCTCGCAGCGCCGGGCGATGTGGCTGTAGTCGCGACCCATTGTAACCCTCCAAGTTGCGAATCACTCGCAACTTGGAGGGAGGATAGCGACGCTTGAACACGCGTTCAAGTGACGGCCGCGTCAGGCGCGCGAAACTGCCTCCGCGATGGCCTTGCCTACGTCCACGGTACCGGCCTGGCCGCCCAGGTCGCGAGTGCGCGGGCCGCCGTCGCGCAGCAGCGCCTCAATGGAGTCCGTGATGGCCTTGGCGGCATCACGCTCGCCCAGGTGGTCCAGCATCATCGCGCCGGACCAGATCTGACCGATCGGGTTCGCCACCCACTTGCCGGCGATGTCGGGCGCCGAGCCGTGCACCGGCTCGAACATCGAGGGATGGTCCTTCTCCGGGTTGATGTTGGCGCTGGCCGCGACGCCGATGGACCCGGCCACGGCCGGGCCGAGGTCGGACAGGATGTCGCCGAACAGGTTGGAGCCAACCACCACGTCGAACCAGTCCGGATGCTGCACGAAATGCGCGCAGAGGATGTCGATGTGGAACTGGTCCGTCGAAACCGCGGGATAGTTCTTCGCCATCTCTGCGAAGCGCTCGTCCCAGTAGGGCATGGTGAAGGTGATGCCGTTGGACTTGGTGGCGCTGGTCACCTTCTTGCGCGGGCGGGTCATCGCCAGCTCGAAGGCGTACTTGATGATGCGGTCCGTGCCCGTGCGGGTCAGGATGGATTGCTGCGAGACGAACTCACGGTCGGTGCCGGGGAACATGCGCCCGCCCACGGAGGAATATTCGCCCTCCGTGTTCTCGCGCACGACGTAGAAGTCGATCTCATGCGGCGCGCGGTCGGCCAGCGGCGTCTTCACGCCGGGCAGAAGCTTGCAGGGCCGGAGCGACACGTACTGGTCGAAGCCGCGCCGGATCGGAATCAGGAGGCCCCAGAGCGACACATGGTCCGGCACGCCCGGCCAGCCCACCGCGCCCAGGAAGACGCTGTCGCTGTCGCGAAGCTGGTCCAGCCCGTCATCGGGCATCATCTTGCCCGTCTCGGCGTAGGTCTCGCAGGACCAGTCGTAGTGCTTCAGCTCCAGCTCGAAGCCGAAGCGGCGGGCGGCCGCGTCAAGGACGCGCAGCCCCTCGGGCGTGGTTTCCTTGCCGATGCCATCCCCGGGAATGACGGCGATGCGGTGCTTGCGGCCGGCCATGGGACGCTTTCCCCTCTTGCTGAACCCGGCCGGGTTACGCCGCGCGGGGTCCCCCGGCAAGACGGCGCAGCAGGACCCCCAGGGGCAGGGCCAAGGCGACGAGCCCCGCCTGTACCGCCGGGCGCGGCCCGAAGGACAGATCGAGATTGGCGGCCGCGATGCGCGCGGCGGGCAGATTGGTAGTCAGGGCGTACCAGGCATACTCGAGCCCTGCCGCGCCGCCGACCGCTAGCACCGCGAGGCCGAGCAGCGCTGCCGGATGCGCCTGCCATCGCGCAGGCAGGAAGCGCCACGCGACGAGCCACAGGAACAGCCCCGCCATCAGCACGGGCTGCGAGGTGTCGGCCTTGCTCTGGATGAAGGCGTGCAGCAGGGCGAGAAGCGCAATGGGGAAGACCAGCCGGTGCAGCTTCTTCCAGCGCCGCCCCAGCCGCTTCATCCAGCCATCCGTGCTGGTCCAGCCCAGCACTGCGAGGCCAGCCAGCGCCACGAAACCCAGCGTCAGGTAGAAGCGGGACACGATCTCCAGCGCCACCCGCCAGATGACCCAGTTCTGGTCGGCGAAGTAGAGAGAAAGGTGAAGCACCGCCCAGGCCAGCGTCCCCAGCCCAAGCATCCGCCGCAGCGTGAAGAGCCTCGGCCAGGCGAGCGCCCGCCCAAGCGGCGTGACGGCAAGGGTGATCACGAGGAAGCGCAGCGCCCAACGCCCGGTCTCGTGCATGGCCTGGTTCAGCGGCTCCGGCCCAAGCCCGTCCGACAGTGCCAGCGAGAGGATCCACCCGGCTGGCAGGACCAGGGCGAGCAAGGTGGCGATCCGCAGGGGCGAGACACGCCCCGCACGGTCGCGCCAGGGTGCCGCGCTCACAGCCAGCGCCGTGCCAGGATCGCGTCCAGGACGCGTCCCGTCTCGTCGACTGGCGGGTGCCTTGGCGGAGACGCGGCGCCCAGCGGCGCAGCGAGACCGCGGGAATAAAGTTCGGCCAGGAGCCGGCGGTGGCGCGGCCCGAGGCCGGGAGGCTGGGCCACGAAGAGGGGCGCGGGGGAGAGCAGGGCTTCCGACAGCATCGAGATGGAATCTCCCGTCACGACCAGGCGCCCCGCCTGGGCCAGCAGGGACAGGTAGGGATTAGGTCCCTCCGTCCCGAAGCGATGGAGGTGGTGTGGCATGCCTTGCAGGGCTTCCGCCACGGCCTGCGACGCCTCCTCGCCCGTGCGGCGGGAGGTGGTGACGAAGAGAAAGCCGCCAAGCCCCGCAGCCTCGCGCGCGAAACGGGCGGCAAGGGCGGGGTCCATTCCCTCCGCGCGCACCGGACCGCCGAGCAGCAGCGCCACGTCGCAACGGGGCACGCGCGGCGCGGCCTTCAGGGACTCAGCGGTCACGCGATGGGTGGAACCGAGAATTTCCAGCTGATTATCCGTCTTTTTTGCACCGTCGTGCGACCCAACGACAAGGAGGTCGAAATCTTCCGCGCCTAGCCCGGGCCACATGCAATGCACGGTCCGCACCCCTCGCCGCCGCAGCCAGCGCGAGACTGGTGCGGCGCGCCGCCCGGCCGAGATGGCGATGCGCGGCCAGGGCGGAGCGAAGGCCGCATCATCGGAAAGGCCCAGAAGTGTTGGAAAGGGCACGGGAAGCGAGGCCCAGCGAGACCAGCGCAGGGGCACGCGTCGGAGCGGCAGCCCCAGCCGCTCGGCGATGCCCAGGGCCTGCGCGGCGGTGCCGGCGCGCGGATCTTCCAGCACCCAGACGGGTTCGGTCATTGTCGCGCCACCCGCGCGCGGCTATCGGGAGAGTGGCTTTCCCGGGGTTCCAGCATGACCATCCACCACGATTCCGGCTTCGACCGCGACGCCGCCCTGACCACCGCGCGCATCCTCCTGGAGATCAAGGCCGTGAACTTCCGGCCGGAGGACCCCTATACCCTGACCAGCGGCTGGAAGAGCCCCGTCTATATCGATTGCCGCAAGATCATCTCCTACCCCCGCGCGCGGGCCCGCATCTGCGATCTGGGCGTGGAGAAGATCAACCGCGCCGTCGGCTTCGAAACGATCGAGAGCATCGCGGGCGGCGAGACGGCGGGCATTCCCTTCGCGGCCTGGATCAGCGACCGCATGAACCTGCCCATGGCCTATGTCCGCAAGAAGCCCAAGGGCTTCGGGCGCAACGCTCTGATCGAAGGTGACGTTCCGGTCGGCAGGGAGACCCTGCTGGTCGAGGATCTGACGACGGATGGCGCCTCCAAGATCCGCTTCGCCCAGGCGCTGCGCGAGGCGGGGGCGAAATGCGCCCATACCTTCGTCGTGTTCTATTACGGTGTCTTCCCCGGTTCCTTCGAGCAGATGAAGGCCATGGACCTTTCGCTGCACCACCTCGCCTCCTGGTGGGACGTGCTGGAGGTGTGCCGGGAGCGCGACTACTTCCCTGAATCCTCGCTCGCCGGGGTGCGCCGCTTCCTGGAGGACCCGGTGGGATGGAGCCGCGCCAATGGCGGCGTCGGCAGCCTGGACGAGGCGCTGGCCCACAAGGGCAAGGGCGCCTGACGGGCGGGGAGGGGACATGAAGCGCTGGCTCCTCGCCTTCCTTCTCCTTGCGCTGCCGACGATGGCGCAGGGGCGCGACGCGCTCACCATCGGCATCACGCAATATCCCTCCACCTTCCACCCCAACATCGACAACATGGCGGCCAAATCCTACGTGCTGGGCTTCGCACGCCGTCCCGTCACCGCCTACGACGCCGAGTGGCGCCCCGTCTGCCTGCTCTGCGAGACGCTGCCGACCCTGGAGAATGGCCTCGCCGCGCGCGAGCGAACGCCGGACGGCAAGGAGGGCATCGCCGTCACCTGGGTGCTTCGCGAGGAGCTGCGCTGGGGCGACGGCACGCCCCTCACGACCGAGGATCTGCGCTTCGCCTGGGAGGCGGGACGCGAGGCGGCGACCGGCTTCGGCCCCGCCGAGTTCTACCGCTCCGCCTACGAGTTCACCGCCCACGACGCGCGGCGCTTCACCATCCGCTTCGACAAGGTGACCTTCGAGTTCGCCAGTCTGGGCGATTTCGCCCCGCTGCCCGCGCATCTGGAGCGCGAGCGATGGCGGGCCGACCCGCGCGGCTATCGCATGCGCACCCTCTACGACACGGAGCCGACCAATCCCGGCCTTTGGAACGGCCCCTACCGCATCACCGCCGTCCAACCCGGCTCCGGCGTGACGCTGGAGCGCAACGAGCGCTGGTCCGGCCCCGCCCCGCATTTCCGTCGCATCCAGGTCCGCACCGTGGAGAACACGGCGAGCCTGGAGGCGCAGCTTCTGGCCGGACAGGTGGACATGGTTGCGGGCGAGTTGGGCCTGTCGGTGGAGCAGGCCTCCGCCCTGATGCGCCGCGCCGGCAACCGCTTCCAGGTCGAGTACAAGTCCGGCCTGATCTACGAGCACGTGGACCTTCGCCTCGACCACCCGGCGCTTTCCGACCGGCGGGTGCGGCAGGCGCTGCTGCACGCGCTCGACCGGCCGCAGATCGTCGCGCGGCTCTTCGAGGGACGGCAGACCGTGGCGCACTCGACAGTGAATCCGCTCGACTGGGTGCACGAGGCAGCGACGCGGCAATACGCGCACGACCCTGCCCGCGCTGTCGCGCTGCTGGAGGAGGCGGGGTGGCGTCCCGGCCCCGGCGGCATCCGCGTGAACGCATCCGGCGAGCGCCTGTCCTTTGAGCTGATGACCACCGCCGGCAACCGCTCGCGGGAGGCGGTGCAGCAGGTGCTCCAGGCGCAGTGGCGCGCCGTGGGCGTGGAGGTGCGCATCCGCAACGAACCGCCGCGCGTCTTGTTCGGCGAGAGCCTGTCCCGACGCCGCTTCGGCGGAGCCGCCATGTATGCCTGGATCTCCGCGCCCGAGGGCGTGCCGCGCACCTCCCTCCACTCGGAGGAGATCCCCTCGGCCGAGCGCAACTGGTCGGGACAGAACTACACTGGCTTCCGCAACGCGGAGATGGACGCGCTGCTGGAAGCCCTGCCGCAGGAGCTGGACCGGGAAAGGCGGCGCGAGATGTGGCGGCGCCTCCAGGCCATCTATGCCGAGGAATTGCCGGCCCTGCCGCTCTGGTTCCGCCAGGACGCGCATCTCTGGCCGCGCTGGCTGGAAGGGGTGCGGCCAACCGGGCACCTCAACCCCTCCACCCTCTGGGCCGAGGAATGGCGGGCGCGCTGATCCTCCGCCGCCTCCTGCAGATCGCGGTGACCACCGCGATCCTGTCGCTCTGCGCCTTTCTCCTGATCGGGCTGATGCCGGGCGACCCGATCGACCTCGCCATCGCGGGCGATCCGCGACTTTCGGCGGCGGACGCGGCACGGATGCGGGCGCTGCACGGCCTGGATCAACCCCTGCTCGCGCGATACCTCGCCTGGGCGCAGTCGGTCCTGGGCGGGAATTTCGGCCATTCCCGCCTCTTCGCGCAGCCCGTTTCCGCGCTGCTAGGCCCGGCGCTGCTCTCGACGCTCGAATTGCTGGGCCTCGCGCTGCTGCTGGCCTTGGGTGCGGGGGTCGGGCTGGGGGCGCTGGCGGCGCTGCGGCCGCGCTGGTCAGGACCCGTGCAGGCCCTGGCGCTGGCGGCCCAGGCCGTGCCCACCTTCTGGCTCGGGCTCCTCCTTATCATCCTCTTCGCCGTCACGCTTGGCTGGCTGCCGGCGGGCGGGGCGGAGGGCGGCTGGCGCTTCCTCCTCCTGCCGGTCGTCACCCTGGCCTTCGCCAACCTCGCCGCCTACACGCGCCATTCTGCCGCCGCGCTGCGCAGCGCCCTGGCCGAGCCGCATATCCGCACCGCCCGCGCCAAGGGCGCGTCCGAGGCGCGGGTGCTGTGGCGGCATGCCTGGCCCAACGCCGCCATTCCCGTTGTCGCCGTCGCGGCGCTGGATGCCGGGGCGCTGGTGTCGGGCGCCTTGGTGACGGAAACCGTCTTCGCCCGGCCCGGCATGGGCAAGCTGATCTTCGATGCGGTGATGGGCAGCGACTTCAACCTCGCCCTGCTGGCGCTGCTGGTCGTCGCCGTGGTGACCATGCTGGCGACGCTGGCCGCTGACCTCGTCCAGCGCTGGCTGGACCCGCGCCTCGCGTGAAGGCGGGGCTCATCCTCCTCGGCGCGCTGGTCCTGGCGGCTTTGGCTGCGCCGCTCGCCGCCGCTGCGCTCGGGCATGACCCGTTCCTGCCGGATCTGTTCAACCGCTTCGCGCCACCGTCCGTGGAACATCCGCTCGGTACCGACGAACTGGGGCGTGACGTGCTGCTGCGCCTTCTGCACGGGGCGCGGGTTTCGCTGGCGGTCGGGCTGGCGGCGGCGCTGGCGGCGACGGTGATTGGCACGACGGCGGGACTGCTCGCCGCCTGGAAGGGCGGCTGGATGGATGCGGCGCTGATGCGCCTGGCCGACGGGATGCTGGCGCTGCCGGCCCTGCCGCTCCTCGTCATCCTGGCGGCGCTGGACCCGGCGGCGATCGGCCTGCCGCGCGGCGAGGCGCTGTCCGACATGATCCGCATCGCCGGGCTGCTGGCGCTGTTCGGCTGGGTCGGGGTGGCGCGGCTGGTGCGGGCGGGCGCGCTTTCCGTGCTGGCGCGCGACTTCGTGCGGGCGGCGCGGGCCATGGGTGTGGGAGAGGCACGCATCCTGCGCCGCCATGTCTTGCCGGAGCTGGCGACTCCCATCGCCATCGCCACGGCGCTCGCGGTCGGCGGCGCCGTGCTGGCCGAGAGCACGCTCAGCTTCCTCGGCCTTGGCATCGCGCCGCCTGCGCCCTCCTGGGGCAACATGCTCGCCAACGCGCAGGAGCTGGCGTTTCAGGCGCCGCTCGTCGCGCTTTGGCCCGGGCTTGCCATCCTGCTGGCCGTGCTGGGCTGCAACCTCGTCGCCGACGCTATTTCGCGGCAGCGGCGCTGAAGGCACCGACCCGTCTCGCGAAGCTGTCGCGCACCGCGGAGGCATGCTCCTCCATCACGCGGCGCAGCGCGTCGAGATTCGGGATCTCCCGCCCGACCTTCGCACCGGCCACCTCGCGCATCGCCTCCTCGGCCGTGGGCGGCAGCGCCGCCTCGCGCCACTTGCCGACCGTGAGGCGCAGCAGGCTGAGTAGGGTCCGCCACAGCCGCTCGGCCCGGATCAGAGTCTCGGCCTCTTGCTCATCCAGAAGCCCCTCACGGCCCAGGGCGCGCAGCACGTCGCGGGTCGTGCCGCGCAGGAGGCGCGGGTGCGAATGCGCATGGGCCACGGTCATCGCCTGGGCGATGAACTCGACCTCCGTCAGGCCGCCCGGCATGCCCTTGATGTCCCAGGGACCGTCCGGCGGCAGGTCGCGCAGCAGGCGGGCGCGCATCGCGGCGGCATCCGCCAGCACGGCCTCTGCGTCGCGCGGTTGAGTCAAGGCGGATTGCACCGAGTCGCGCACCGCCCGAGACAGCGCGGCCGGGCCTGCGATGACCCGCGCGCGGGTGAGGGCCATGCGCTCCCAAGTCCAGGCCTCCTCGGCGTGGTAGCGCTGGAAGGAGGAGAGCCGCACCGCCACCGGCCCTTTGTTGCCCGAGGGGCGCAGCCGCATGTCCACCTCGAAGGCGCGCCCCTCCGCGCCGGGCGCGGTCAGCGCGGCGACGATCTGGTGCGCGAGTCGGATGAAGTACTCCGAAGGCGCGAGGGAGCGTGCCCCGCCTTGGCTGCCCTCGGCCTCCGGATCGCAATCGTAGATCAGGATCAGGTCGAGGTCGGAGGCGGGCAGCATCTCCTTGCCCCCTAGCTTGCCCAAGGCCAGCACCGCCATGCCGCCGCCAGGCACCTCACCGAAGCGGCGGGCGAAATCCGCCTGGACGGCCGGCAGCAGGGCGGAGACGGCGGCATCCGACACGGCCGAACGGCATTCGCCCGCGCTGTCCGCGTCCATCCGCCCTTCCAGCGCCGCCGCGTCCACCTCGAACATGCGCTCGACCACCATGCGGCGCGTTGCCTCCAGCGCGTCGTCCAGGTCGCGCGCCTCGCGCAGCAAGGCGGGCAGGGTGGCGAGGGGTTTCTCGCCCGGTGGCGCGTGGGTGCCGGCCAGCAGCCCCTCCAGCGCCGCCGGGCGCCGGGCCAGATGGTCGGCCAGCGTCGGCGCAGCGCCGAGCAGCCCGGCCAGGCGGATGAGCAGGCGAGGATTGCGGTGCAGCACCGACAGGAACTGCACCCCCGCCGCAAGCTTGCCGAGAAGCGAGTCGAGCCGCGCCAGCGCCGCTTCCGGCTCCCGTTGCCGCGCGAAGGCGGCGAGCAGAGCCGGCATCATCTCGGTCAACAGCTCGCGTGCGCGTTCGGAGCGCGTGGCGCGCGGGCGGCCGTGGTGCCAACCGCGCACCATGGCAGCGACGGAGGATGCGTCGCGGAACCCCATGCCGCGCAGCGTCTCCAGGGTTTCCGGATCGTCCTCGACGCCGGTGAAGACAAGGCTGCCGCCCTCGCCGTCGCCGGCCGAGAGCCGCGGCGCCGTCTCGAACATGGAGGTATAGTGGCTCTGCACGCGCAGCTGGTGCTCTGTGAGAGCGGCGGAGAAGGCCTCGGCATCCGGATAGCCCATGAAGCGGGCGATGCGCGCCAGCTCGTCCGGCGCCTCCGGAAGCCTGTGGGTCTGGCGGTCCGCCACCATCTGCAACCGATGCTCGGTGTTGCGGAGGAAGACGTAGGCGTCGGCGAGGTCGGCGGCGGCGCGGCGGTCCATCTTGCCCGCGCCAGCCAGTGCTGCCAGCGCGCCAAGCGTCGTGGGGTCGCGCAGCCCTGGGTCACGCCCGCCCCAGATCAGCTGCAGCACCTGCGCGGTGAACTCGATCTCGCGGATGCCGCCGCGGCCGAGCTTCACGTCATGCCCCGCCACGGCGATGGTGCCGCCCGCGCCCTTCTCGCCCTTGTGGCGGTGGATCTGGCGCTTGATGGAATGGATGTCGGCGACGGCTGCGAAATCGAGATGCCTTCGCCAGACGAAGGGGCGCAACTCCTTCAGGAGGGCGTCGCCCGCCGCGCGGTCCCCCGCGACGGGGCGCGCCTTGATCATCGCGGCGCGTTCCCAGTTCTGGCCGAGGCTCTCGTAGTAGGTGAGCGCCATGGGGACGGAGACGCAAAGGGGCGTCGCGGCTGGGTCGGGGCGGAGGCGAAGGTCGGTCCGAAAGACGTAACCCTCGCCGGTGCGTTCCTCAATCAGCCGCACGAGGTCGCGCGCCAGCCGCACATAGGGGGCGGCACCGTGCTCCTCGTGGTAGGCTGCCGAATCGGGATCATGCAGCAGCATCAGGTCAATATCGGAGGAGTAGTTCAGCTCCCTCCCACCCAGCTTCCCCATGCCGAGCACGATGAGGCCGGAGCCGCGAGTGATCGCGCGCGGCTCGCCCTTGGCGCGCGGGAGGCGGACCTGACCGCGGCGATGCGCGTCCAGCAGCAGATGGGCGCAGGCAAATTCGATCGCGCTGTCCGCGAGGTCGGACAGTGCGCCGGTCACGCTGTCCAGGCTCCACAGCCCCGCGAGGTCGGCGGCGGCGGCCACCAGCGCGCCTTGCCGCTTGGCGCGCCGCAGCAGCGTCGCCACCGCCTCGCGCGGGGAGGCCGGGTCGGCCTTTGTCAGGGGCTCCAGCGCGCAGGCCATCGCGTCCTCCGGCCCACGATCCAGCAGGCGGATCAGGCTCGGCGCCTCGCCGACCGCGAGGTCGGAAAGGAAGGGGCTGTGGCCGCCGATGCGGTCGAGCAGGGCCTGGGCGTCGGATCGCGCGGCGAGGGCCTGGCGGGCCGCGTCGCCCTCGGCAAGGCGGGCGCGCAGCGTGGCGGCGGCCTCGGGGTCGTGGATCGGGCTTTCGGGCATCGGGACAGAGGGAAGGCCGGGCGATGATCGGGGGTCAAGCCCTTCGCCGCCACCGATGGCTCCGCTGGTTTCTGGCTCTCCTGGTCGCAATCCCCTTGCTGGGTGGGATGGCGGCGGGTGCGCTGATCTGGCGGCTGGGTCAGGGCCCCCTGTCTGTGCCCGTCCTGGCGCGGCAGATCGAGCAGCAACTGACGCCGGAGGGAGGAAGGGGCCGCCTTTCCGTCGCCGAGGCGCGCCTTGCCTGGGATGGGTTCCGGGGCGCGACACCGATCGAGGTGCAGGTTTCCGGCGTCGCGCTGCGCGACGAGGCAGGGCGAATGGTAGGTGCCTTGCCCGATGCCTCGCTGTTCCTGGCCCTGCGGCCGCTCCTGCGCGGAAGGCTGGCCCCGACGGAAATCGTCCTGCGCAACCCGGAGATCCGCCTGCGCCGGGAAGAGGACGGACGGCTTCACCTGGACCTCCCGGGCGAGGGGGAACCGCGCGAGGCGGCGCCGGCCGACGCCACCGCCGACCTGCTGACCGAATTGATGCGCCCCGGCTCGTCCGACTCTCCCGTCGCCGAGCTGCGCCGCCTTCGCATCCGTCATGGGCTCGTCGCCGTGCGGGACCAGGCGCTGGACCGCATGTGGCGGCTGCAGGGCGTGGAGGTCGAGATCCACCGCGACCTGGGAGGCGTGCTGCTGGCCGATGGCGAGGCCGAGCTGGTCACGGCGGGCACGACTGTCCCGGTCCATGTCTCGGGCGAAGGGCGCGGTGATCCCTGGTCGCTCACGGCGCGGCTTGCCCTGCCCGTGCTGCGCCCGACGGAGATCGCCCGCATCTTTCCCGCCGCCGAGGCGCTTTCCGCGCTGGACGCGCCGCTCGCGTTGGAAGCCGCGGCGTCCTTCGACCAGGAAGGGACGCCGCGCGGCATCTCGGTGAACTTGTCGGCGCCGGAGGGCGGCCGCATCGCTGGGCTTCCCTTCGCGGCGTTGGAAGCGCGGCTGCACGCGACGGAAGAGCGGCTGGACCTGGAGGAGGCGCGGATCGGCGTCGGCCCACGGTCGCTTTCCGCCCAGGGCGTGCTGCTGCGACACGATTCGGGCTGGCGCGGCCGGCTGAACATCGGCGCGGATGCTGTAGAGGCGGAGGAATTTGCCCGGCAGTGGCCCAGCACGCTCTGGCCCGAGACGCGCGCCAGCGTGGTGGGCGCCTGGCCGCGCGGCCGAGTGGATGCGATCTCGCTCGGTCTGGACGTGACAGCGGACGGGGCGCTGCGTGAATGGCGCCTGGAGGGCGGCGAGGCACAGGCCCGCGCATCCGGGGTGACGCTGGCGCTTGACGGGCTCGGGCGCATCAACCTGGATGCCGCCGAGCTGGACGCCGCGGCGGCACGCGGCGCCCTGACGCTGCGGCGCGCCGAGATCCGGCTGGAACCCGTCGCGCAAGGCGCGCCCGCCACGGTGCTGCGCGCCTCCGGTGCCGCGCGGGCCGAGGGTGGAAAGTGGCGCGGCGGCGCGGAGCTCGCGCTTGACCGGGTCAGGCTCAACGACCTTCGGACCCTGTGGCCGACCGGACTCGGCGGACCGGAGCGGAGCTGGATCACGGAGAACCTCACGGTCGGCGAAATCCGCAATGGCCGCTGGATCGTGGAGGCGGAGGCGGCGAGCGACTTCTCGACCCTCACGCCGCTCGTCCTGCGCGGCGAGGCGCGGGTGGAGGGGGCGACGGTCCACTGGCTCCGCCCCGTGCCGCCTGTCCGTGGCGTCTCGGCGACGGTGCGCTTCGGGCTGGAGGAGGTCACCGTCGTGACGCGCGGCGGACGGCAGGAGCGCGATGGCGGGGAGGCGGGCGCGCTGGAGGTCCGTGATGCCAATCTGCGCTTCCTGTTCCCCGCAGGTCAGATGCCGCGCACGGAGATGACCTTGAACCTCGCCGGGCCGGTCACGGACGTGGTCGCCATCGTCCGCCATCCGCGGCTGCATCTGTTCGACCGACGGCCCTTTCCGGTGACGGTGGCGGCGGGAACGATGGAGGGGACGCTGAACCTGGTCTTTCCCCTCGCAGCCAATCTCACGACGGACCAGCTGCGCCTGCGCGCCGAGAGTCGCGTCCGGGGCGGGCGCCTCACGCGCCTCCTGCTCGAGCGTGACCTGGAGGAGATCAACGCCGAGTTGGCGCTGGACACGGACTCCATGCGTGTCGCCGGCAACGCGAATTTTGCGGCGACGCCGGTGCGGGTCGGGGTGGAGATGGATTTCCGGCAGGGGCCGGCGACGCAAGTCGTCTCGCGCGAAACGGCGAGCGGCCGCTTCGATGCGCGCGTGCTGGCGGAACTGGGTCTCGATGCCAGCGGGCTCCTCTCCGGCCCCGTGGCGATCGAGGCGCGGACCGAGCGCCGGCGCAACAACCAGGGCACCGTGGCGCTGCGCGGCGACCTTCGCGACGCGGTGCTCCGCTTCTCACCGCTGAACTGGGTCAAGCCGCGCGGTACGCCGGGCAGCGCCGAGGCCTCGCTGCGCCTGAACGGCGAGGCGCTGACCAGCATCGAGAACATCCGCATCGAGGCCCTGGAGCTTGCGCTGCGTGGCCGGGCCGTCGCGCCGCGCGGCAGCCGGATCGAACGCGTCGAGTTCGCTGAAAGCCTGTTCGGCGGCAGCCGCTTCGTGGGCGATGCGCGCGCGCCGGCGCAGCGCGGCGGTCCTTGGACCGTGGCGCTGCGTGGACCCGTACTCGACCTGCGTCCGGTCTTCGGTCCCGCCGGCCACGTCTCGGGCGGCGCGGCACGCGACCGGCTGGCGCCGAATGAAGGGGAGGGCGACGCACCGCCGCTGCTGCTCGACCTGCGTTTCGACCAGGTGCTGCTGGGCGAGCGGCGCGACGTCTTCGGCGTGGTCGCGCGCGGTGCCACCGACCGGCATGGCGTGCTTCGCGAGGCCGCGCTGCGTGGCGCCACCGCGCGGGGCGCCGGCGGGTTCGAGCTGGCGCTGACGCCGCGCGGACAGGCACGGACCCTTCGTGGCGTGGCCGATGATGGCGGCGCGCTGCTGAATGCGCTCGGCATCACCTCCTCCGTGCGCGGGGGGCGGATGACGCTGGCGGCGCAGTATGCCGAAAGCCGGCCCGGGGCGCCGCTCAGCGGCACGGCGGAACTGGACCAGTTCGTGGTGCGCGACGCCCCGGCGCTCGGCAAGACATTGCAGGCGATGACGCTCTACGGGCTCGTCGAGGCGATGCAGGGCGGAAGCGGGCTTGCCTTCGCCCGCGCCATCGTGCCCTTCACCCTGACGCCGGATGAGGTCCGCATCGCCGACGCGCGCGCCTTTTCCGCCTCGCTCGGCGTGACGGCGCGGGGGCGATTGCTGCGGGAGCGGGGCGTACTGGACATGGAGGGGACGATCGTGCCGGCCTATTTCTTCAACTCGCTCCTGGGGAACCTTCCGCTGATCGGCCGGCTTTTCTCGCCCGAGGCAGGGGGCGGCCTGTTCGCTGCGACCTTCCGTGCGCAAGGCGATGCGGACGACCCGCAGGTGACGGTGAACCCGCTGGCCGCGCTGACGCCGGGCTTCCTGCGCGGCCTGTTCGGCCTCGCCGACAGCGGAGCCCCGCGGCGGTGACGGTTTTCGGCGCACCGCTCCGGCGCTTCGAGGATGCACGATTCCTCGTTGGACGCGGCGACTACGTGGCCGACCGCGTGCTCCCCGGCGCTCTCCGGGCCGTGTTCCTTCGCTCGCCGCACGCGCATGCGAAGCTGCTTTCGGTCGAGGTGGAGGCGGCGCGGGCCATACCCGGCGTGCGCCTGGTCGTGACGGGGGCCGACCTCGCGACCGCCGGCATCGGGTCGTTGCGCTGTGCCAACACCCTCGCGGGCGCCGAGATCCCGCTGCGCGAGCCGCCTCGCCCCTGCCTCGCCACCGACCGCGTGCGCCACGTCGGCGAGGCGGTGGCGCTGGTCGTTGCCGAGACCGAGGCGCAGGCGCTGGATGCCGCGGAACTCGTCGCGGTGGATTACGAGGCGCTCCCCGCCGTCACGGACCCCCTGGATCCGTCCGGGCCCGCGCTGCACGACATCGCGCCCGACAATCTCGCCTTCCTCTGGAGCAAGGGCGACACGGAAGCCGTGCGCGACAGCTTCGCGCGCGCGGCGCGGGTGATCGAGGCCACGATCCCGAACCAGCGCGTCACCTGTGCGCCCATCGAGCCGCGCGCCGCCCTGGCCTGGGAGGAAGGTGGGCGCCTCCACCTCCTGTGCAATGGGCAGGCGGTGCATGGCATGCGGTCGCAGATCGCTTCGACGATGGGGCTTGAACCGGAGGCCCTGCACGTCGTCGCACCGGATGTGGGCGGCGGGTTCGGCGTGAAGAACGTGGCCTTCCCGGAGCATGTGGCGCTCCTCCATGCCGCGCGGCGGCTCGGCGCCCCGGTCCGCTGGATCTCGACCCAGGCGGAGGATTTCGCCGCCTCCGCCCATGGCCGCGCCCTGCACGGGACGGCACGCCTCGCCCTCGATGGCGAGGGGCGCATGCTGGCGCTGGATGTGCAGGCCGTCGCGGAGATGGGCGCCTACCTGTCCCTGCACGGGCCGCACTGTCCGACCAATGCGGCCTCGACCGCCATGGGGGGCTGCTACGACATCCCGGCCATCCGCTTCTCCGTGCGCGGCGTCTTCACCAACGCCGCGCCCGTCGAGGCGTATCGCGGCGCCGGCAAGCCAGAAGCCAATTTCCTGATCGAATCCCTGATCGAGCTGGCGGGTGGGGAGCGGCACGACCTGCGCGCCCGCAACCTGATCGCCAGCCATCCCCACCGCACCGCGCTGGGCATGAACATCCTCGAAGGCGCCTTCCCCGAGCGCCTGCAGGAGGCCGCGCGCCTCGCGGACCGCGCCGGCTTCGCGGGACGCCGCAGGGACAGCGAAGCGCGCGGCAAGCTCCGCGGCTTCGGCCTGACCTGCTTCCTGGAAACGGCGCGCGGCAGCCCCGGCGAATGGGCGCGGCTGCGGCTGCTGAAGGATGGCGGGGTGGAACTGGCGGTCGGCACGCAAAGCAACGGCCAGGGCCACGAGACCAGTTTCCCGCAATACGCCGCCACCCTGCTGGACATCCCGCCCGAAGCGTTCCGCTACGTCCAGGCCGACACGGACCGCATCGTGCGCGGCAATGGCCACGGCGGCGCCCGCTCCCTGCACATGGGCGGCGAGGCCATCCGGCTTGCTGCGGCAGCCCTGCTCGCCTCCGCGCGCACCGCCGCTGCCCGGCTGCTGCAATGCGACCCGAACGCGCTGCACTACACCGCCGGCCGCTTCACCCTGACCGATTGCCGCGGCCTCGACCTGGTCGAGGTGGCGGCGCTGGAAGGCGCGCTGGAGGGCGAGGCGGCGCACGGCGTGGACCTCGTCACCTTTCCCAATGGTGCCCACGCCGCCGAGGTGGAGGTCGACCCCGAGACGGGCGAGGTCGCGTTGCTCTCATACCTCGCCGTCGATGACTATGGGCGCGTGCTCAACCCGTTGCTGCTCCGCGGCAGCGTGCAGGGCGGGCTGGCGCAGGGCATCGGGCAGGCGATGATGGAACGCATCGCCTATGATGCCGATGGCCAGCTGCTTTCGGCCGGCTTCTCCGACTACGCCATGCCCCGCGCTTCGGACCTTCCCGAGCTGCGGGTGGAGCTGCGCGAGGACCAGCCCACCGAGGCGAACGGGCTTGGGGTGAAGGGGAGCGGCCAGGCCGGATGCATCGCCGCGCCGCAGGCGGTGATGGCGGCGATCCGCGATGCGCTGGGCGCGGACATCACCATGCCCGCGACGCCGGAGAAGGTCTGGCGGGCGATCAGTTCTCGCCCTCGGGCTCCAGGTCCACGCTGACGCTGAGGGTGTGAGCGCCGCCGCCCAGCAGCACCCCGCGCATCGGCGAAACATCGGCGAAGTCCCGCCCCCAGGCGAGCAGCACGTGCTCGTCCCGCACGACGATGCCGTTGGTCGGGTCGAGCTGCGCCCAGCCGAGGCGCGGGCCGAGCCAAGCCTGCACCCAGGCATGGGACTGATCGGCCCCGCGCCGCCGTGGCTGGCCAGGGGGCGGACGCGTCCGCACGTAGCCGGAGACGTAGCGCGCCGGCAGCCCCATCCCGCGCAGCGCCGAGAGCATCACCTGGGTGAAGTCCTGGCACACGCCGCGCCGCGTCCGCATCACCTCGGCGATCGGCGTGGTGATGCTGGTGACGCCCGCCTGGAAGGTGAAGTCGCGCCGGATGCGGGCATTGAGGTCTATCAGGCCGGGCAGCATGGGCTGGCCGGGGGGGAAGGAAGGCGAGGCATAGTCGCGCGTCGCGGAAAGCAGCGGAACGGTCGCGGTGGGCAGGGCGAACTCGGCGGCTTCCGCGTCGTGCGCGGCGTCGCGCGCTGCTTCCCAAGGCGGCGTCTCGGCGGGTGGGGCGGCGAAACCCACTTCGACCAGGCTTTCCGCGGTCACCTCGAAGGCGGTGTGCGGCGCGGCGAGGAAGAGCCGCGTCGCCGGGTTGCCGAAATGGTCCGGCGCCTCCGTGTGGTGGTCGGGGGCGGGCAGGCATGTGATGCGCGTCGAGATCACCTTCTGCCCCGGCAGCTCGCGCGGGCGCAGATGCAGGAGATGGGAAGCGAGGTCTACCGGGTACTGGTACTCATAGGCGGTCCGGTGGCGCAGCCAGTAGATCGGCATGGGCACGCTCAGGCGCCGAGGACCAGCGCGTCGCCGCCCGTGTCCACGCCGACAGCGTGCGGGGCCGGCAGCAGAGCGAAGTAGCGCCGCGTCACCATGTCCGACAGCACGCCGATCTCGCTCGCGACATGGCGCAGCAGCGGCGGCAGTTCCGCCGCCTCGCGCGATTGGTCCGCCGCGTCGAGCAGCCGCGGCGTGATGCCCTGCGCCAAGGCCAGCAGGCGCCCCGCTTCCTGAGCCGCCATGTCATCCCGCTCCGTGGACACCTCGCCCAGCGCGGAGGCCACGCCCGCCAGCTGGAAGGCGAGGCCGCGCGGATTGGACGGGTCGGCCAGGACGAGGTCCAAAGCAGGGGCCGGCTGCAGCACGTTCAGGTAGCGCGAGCGGTAGGTGATGGCGCTGTCGCAAAGCTCCAGCACGAGGCGCAGCCCCGCCTCGATGCGCTGGGGCGGGCCGTCCAGGGCGGTCGCGATCTCGGAGGCGATGGCCTGTCCGCGCTCGATGCGGCGGCCGAGCTCCAGGAAGAGATGGGCCCCGCCCCGCACCATGTTCTCCGCCGCCATACCGGCCACGGCGTTGGCGAAGCGCAGCGAGGGAACCAGCGCCCGGCCCAACTCCGGCAGGTCGGGTGGTGCAGTGTCCAGTGCCGCCTCCGCCGCGCGCAGCGTCTGGGTGAAGGTGGCGTGCATGTCGGCGGTCAGCCGGTCGCGCACGGATTCCACAAGCTGGCCGATCCGGTCCTGCAGGTGCCGCATCGCGGGGGCGGCCTGCCGCTGCAGCGCATCCGCCAGCGGCGAAAGGCTGCCCGTGGAAGGCTTGGCCTCGCGCCCCACCAGTGTGGCCTCGTTCAGGCAATGGGCCAGGACCGACAACTCCACCATCTCGCGCGGGAGGAGGCCGCCGCGCCGGATGCGGGCGATGCTGGCGCGCATCAGGCGCGCGCCGCGGTCGAGCCGTTCCACGTACCGGCCCAGCCAGAACAGGTTGTCGGCGACGCGCGACGGGATGGCGCCCGGGGTCCGACGGATGGGCAGGGGCGGCGAGACAAGCGCAGCCGGGCCGATGATGGCCTCGGACGGATCGGGCGGAACCCAGACATCCTTGCACCAGCCCGCGCCCGGCAGCCGCCCGGTGAGTGGCGCGCCCGGGCCTACGAGCCGCGCGATGCCGCCGGGAAAGCAGTGCCACCGCTCGCCGTCCTGCACGGCGAAGACGCGCAGGATGAGCGGCGCCGGGGTGAGGGTCCCTTCCTCGAGCGAGGGCGCCATGGGCAGGGCTGGAAGGGCAACGGCCGCCTCCCTCCGGGCGGGGTCGCGGTGGCGGCGCTCCATGGCGCGGCCATCCTCCCCCGGGCGGAACAACCACGCGGAGGCGCCGTCGGGCAGGCGCGGCGCGGGGTCTCCAGGAGCGAGAAGCGAGGTTGGCAGGGAGCGCAGCTCCAGCGCCTCGCCGATCAGCCGCGGGGCAAGCCCGTCCAGAAAGGTCGCGAGGGCCGGCATCTCCCCTAGCGATGCGCCCGGCCGGTTGACGCAGGCCAGTGCCCCGTGGCGGAGCGCGTCGAGCAGGCCCGGCACGCCGCGCCCCGTATCCGCTTCGGGCTGGTCCAGCGGGTCGATCGCGTGGGCATCGAGCCGGGACAGCAGCACGTCGAGGCGCTGCAGCCCCGCCAATGTCTTGAGGAACAGCTCCCCGTTGCGGACCGAAAGGTCGCCGGCTTCCACCAGTGCGCAGTTCAGTTCCCGCGACAGGACGACATGCTCGTACCAGTGCGGGTCGCCGATGCCGGGGGAGAGGAGGGCGATGGCCGGCTCCACCCGCCCCCCCGGCGCGAGGCGCGCGAGGGCTTCCTGCCAAAGCTCGAAGAAGGGGGAGAGGGAAAGCGGCGCGGCGGTCCGGAATGCCTCCGGCATGGCGGAGGAAAGCAGGCGCCGGTTCTCCAACGCCTGGCCGAGGCCGGAGGCGCGGCCGGTCCGGTCCTGCAGCACGCGCCACGCGCCATCCGCCCCGCGCACGAGGTCGGCCGCGTAGAGCTTCAGCCAGGATTGCGGCGCCGCGCCGCGCATGGGCCGCAGGAAATCCGGGCTGCCGAGCACAAGCGGCGCGGGCAGGAGGCCCTCGGAAAGAAGCTCCTGCCGCCCGTAAAGGTCCGACAGCACCGCATCCAGCAGCCGCGCCCGCTGCGCGACGCCACGGGACAACGCCTCGAACTCCGCGCTGTCCAGCGGCAGGGGCAGCGGATCCAGCCGCCAGCCGGCCCGTGCGCCCGGGAGGACCGAGCCTGGGCCCTCCTCCTGCATGGCACGCGACAGGCGCTCGACGCGTTCGGCGAGCGCCGGGCGGTCGAGCGAACCGACCGCGCCCATCAGGCCGCGCCAATGCGGACGGATGCGGCCCTCGCCCGAGACCATCTCGTCCCGGCCGGCGGTGAACTCAGGAAACATGCGTGCGCAGGTCGAGCGTGCAGGGATGCTCGAGGCTGGGAGCTGGGACCGGGCGCTGCATGGGGCCGGGGGTGTGGCCATGCGCGAAGAAGCGAGCGCGACGGCGCGCTTCCGCCTCGTTGGCATTGACCGGGAAGGTTTGGTAGTTGCGCCCGCCCGGATGCGAGACGTGGTAGGTCAGCCCGCCCACGGCGCGGCCACTCCAGGCATCGTGCACGTCCAGCACCAGCGGCGTCTGCGCCCGCACCGTGGGATGCAGGGCGGATGGCGGGTCCCAGGCCTTGAAGCGGATGCCGGCCACGAACTCGCCGGCCCGGCCCGTCGGATGCAGCGGCACGGCGGCGCCGTTGGCGGCGAGGGAGTATCGCTCCGGCACCCAGTTGGAAACGCGGGCTTGCACGCGCTCGACGCTGCTGTCCACGTAGCGCGCGGTCCCGCCAGCGGCGTTCTCCTCGCCCAGCACGTGCCACGGCTCCAGGGCGTGGCGAAGCTCGATCTCCATCCCCGCCGCCTCGACCGCGCCGAGGCGCGGGAAGCGGAACTCGAAATGCGGCGCGAACCAGGCGGGATCGAAGGCGAAGCCCATCTGCCCGATCTCCTCCAGCGCGCCGCGGAAATCCTCCTCCGCGTGGTGGGGCAGCATGAAGCGGTCATGCAGCGCGGTGCCCCAGCGCACCAGGGAGCGGCGGTAGGGCTGGTTCCAGAAGGCGGCGACGGCGGCGCGCATCAGCAGCATCTGCGACAGCGACATCTCCGCATGGGGCGGCATCTCGAAGGCGCGGAACTCGACGAGGCCGCGGCGCCCGCCCGGGCCGTTCGGGTCGTACATCTTGTCGATGCAGAACTCCGTCCGGTGGGTGTTGCCGGTCATGTCGGCCAGGAGGTTGCGGAACAGCCGGTCGGTCAGCCAGGGCGGCACCGGTCCACCGGCGCGCGCGCGGTCCAGCTCACGGAAGGCGATCTCCATCTCGCGGATCGCGTCCATCCGCGCCTCGTCCACGCGCGGGTGCTGCGAGGTGGGGCCGATGAACAGGCCGGAGAACAGGAAGCTCAGCGAAGGGTGGTTGTGCCAGAAGGACACGAGGGAGCGCAGCAGGTCCGGCCGGCGCAGGAAGGGGCTGTCCTCCACCGTCGCGCCGCCCATGACGACGTGGTTGCCGCCGCCCGTGCCGACATGGCGGCCATCCAGCATGAACTTCTCGGTGGCGAGGCCGACCTGCCGTGCCTCCTCGTAGAGCTGCGTCGTGCGCTGCTCCATCTCCGTCCAGGAATGGGCGGGGTGGATGTTGGCCTCGATCACGCCGGGGTCGGGCGTGACGGAGAAGTTGTTGAGCCGGTCATCCTCGGGCGGCAGGTATCCTTCGATCACCACCGGGCGCCCGGCCTCCTCGGCCGTCGCCTCGATGGCGGCGAGAAGGGACAGCCAATCCTCCGCATCGAAGAGGGGCGGGCAGAAGATGTGCAGCTTCCCGTCGCGCGGCTCGACGCACAGCGCGGTGCGGACCTGGGCAGGATCGTTCATCCCCACCTCGGGCGGCGGCTGCGGCACGGGCCGCTCGTTCACCGGCAGGTCCACGCCGGATACGGAGGCGCGAAGCTGGTTCAGCAAGGGGAGGGGCTGCTTCGGTGCGAAGGGGTCCGGCTCGAAGGGGCCCTCCATCGCGAGATCTTCCGGTGACAGCCAGGGCAGCGAGGCCAGCGGCAGACGCAGCCCCATCGGCGAGTCGCCGGGGGTGAGGAACAGGGCGTCGTCCCGGAAGAACCAGCGGCCCGATTGCCAGCGCCGGTCGGCATCCATCCGGACGCGGCGCAGGGGCAGCACGGAGCCGACCGGCGAACCAAGGCCGCCGCGGAACAGCCGGGCGAAGCGTGCCCGCTCCAGCGGGTCGAGCAGCTTGCTGTCCTCGGCCGCCACGTTGGCGGGCAGCCGGTTCTCGCGCCACAGGTAGTAGTGCACGTCCTCGTGCGCGTCCCGCACCAGCTCGGGCGGGACCTGGAGGCGTTCGGCCAGGCGCTGGGCGAAGCGCGCGGCGTCCTGCGGCGTCGCCCCGCCCGGCGAGTCGTCGGAGGCGAGGAGGCCAGGGTCGCGCCAGATCGCCTCGCCATCGCGCCGCCAGTGGCAAGACAGGGCGAAGCGGGGCAGGGGCTCGCCCGGATATTGCTTGCCCACTCCGGTGTGCAGCACGAACCCCGGCGCCCAGAGCGGCGCGAGGCGACGGATCAGCTTCTGCGCGTAGAGTCGCTTCGTCGGCCCCAGCGCATCGGTGTTCCATTCCGGCGCGTCGCGGTCGGAGGCGGCAACGAAGGTCGGCTCCCCGCCCATGGAGAGTCGCACGTCCTGCCGCGCCAGCGCCCGGTCCACCTCCCGCCCCATGGCGGCGATCGCGGCCGATTGTTCGGGGGTGTAGGGCTTGGTGACGCGCGGCCGGTCCTCGATGCGGCGGATCTGCATCTCGAAGCCGAACTCGACCTCCGCCTTTTCCACGAGGCCGGAAATGGGCGCGGCGGATTGCGGCTCTGGCGTCGAGGCCAGCGGGATGTGGCCCTCGCCGGCGAAAAGGCCGGAGGTGGCGTCTAACCCCACCCAGCCCGCGCCAGGGAGATAGACCTCGGCCCAGGCATGAAGGTCGGTGAAGTCGGAACTCGGCCCTTCCGGACCCTCGACCGGCTTCACGTCCGCGACGAGCTGGATCAGGTAGCCGGAGCAGAAGCGGGCGGCGAAGCCCAGGTGGCGGAGCGCCTGGACCAGCAGCCAGGCGGAGTCGCGGCAGGAGCCGCGCCCTTCGTCCAAGGTGCGCTCCGGCTCCCATACGCCCGGCTCCATCCGGACGATGTAGGCGATGCGCCCCTGCACCGCCTGGTTGATGCGCCACAGGAAATCCACCGTCGCCTCGCCTTCGCGCGGCGCAACTTCGGCGAGGAGGGAGCGAAGCATCGGCCCGGCCGGGGCCTGTTTGCGGAAGGGGGCCAGTTCCTCGCTCAGCACCGGGTCGTAGCTGAATGGGAAGCTTTCCGCCTCTGGCTCCAGGAAGAAGTCGAAGGGGTTGATCACCGCCATGTCGGCGACGAGGTCCACCGTAACGGTGAATTCCTTCACCTTTTCGGGGAACACGACCCGGGCCTGGAAATTGCCCTGCGGATCCTGTTGCCAGTTCAGGAAGTGCTTCGCCGGCTCGACCTTGAGGGAATAGGACAGGATCGGAGCCCGCGCATGCGGAGCCGGGCGGAGGCGGATGACCTGAGGGCCAATGCTGACCGGCCGCTCGTAGCGATAGGTGGTGCGGTGGGTCAGCGCGGCGTGGATGGACATGGTTCCCCGTCAGCAAGCGGCGCGTCACTATAGGGACCATGCGACCCCTCTTCGACCCCGGTGAATTCACCATCCCCGATGGGGTGCATCATCTCTGTGCAGGCGGAAAATCCGCGGTGCTGCGCTGCACGGAAACCGCGCTTCTGCGGTTCCTGCAGGACAAGACGGGCGGCAAGGAAGGCGATTCACGTCAGGAAGCGGAGGTGGAGCGCCTCGTCGGCCGCCTGGCCGGGTTCTGGTCGGTGCCCGAGGGCGATGTCGGCCTTTGCTCCTCCGTGGCGGAGGGGGTTTCCATCCTGGCGGAAAGCTGGGACTGGCGGCCGGGCGACAATGTCGTGGCGGTCGCGCACGAGTACCCCTCCCTCGCCGCGCCCTTTGTCGCCCTGCCGGGGGTGGAACTCCGGGTCGTCGCGGACCTCGCCGCCCTGCATGCCCGCTCCGACTCGCGCACACGCATGGTGCTGGCGAGCCATGTAAGCTTCCTCGACGCCGAACGGGCCGACCTGCGGGCCCTGCGTGAGGCCGCGGACCGCGTGGGCGCGGCGCTGGTGCTGGACCATACCCAGGCCGCGGGCTGGTGCCGCATCGCCGCAGGAATCGAGGATTTCGGCTTCGCCGCCTGCTACAAGTGGCTGCTCGGAATCACCGGCATCGCCATCGCCCACTGGAACCGCGCCCGGCAGCCGGGCTGGGCGCCGCGCACCGCCGGGTGGCACAGCATCGGTGCGGAATGGCGGCCGGACTGGCCCGAGCGCCCCCTCGTGCCCGGCGCCATGCGCTTCAACCGCGGCAATCCGAATCACGCCGGCGCCTATGCCCTGCATGCCGCGCTGGATTTCCTCGACCGACACGACGCGGCGGCGCTGGAATCGCATGTCCTGGCCCTGGCCGGGGAGCTGCGCGCCCGCTCCCTGGAGGTCCGGCTGCCCATGCTGACGCCCGCGAACCACGGCGCCAGCGTCTGCCTGCCGCATCCGGACACGCGCACGGCCACCGCCCTCCTGGCCCGGCATGGCGTCTGGGCCTGGGGCGGGCGCGGACGCATCCGCGTGTCCTTCCATGGCTACAATGGCGGCACCGACCTCGACGCCGCCTTCGACGCCCTGCGCGAGGTGTTCAGCGCCCCTTGAACACGGGCACGCGCTTCTCGCGGAAGGCGGCGAGACCCTCGCGCAGATCCTCGCTCGCCTGGCTTTCCTTGGCGCGGAGCAGGGCGGCGGGCACGTCGAACTGCCCGCGGGCGATCTCGTTCAGCGAGCGCTTCACGCCCTGCACGGCAAGCGGCGCCATGGCGGCGAGGCGATCCGCGAGCGCGTCCACCCGCGCGTCCAGTTCGCTGGCCGGGACCATCTCGGTCAGGTACCCGATGGCCAGCATCTCCGGCGCGGCGATCTTCTCGGCGGTCAGGAACAGCTTCTTGGCGGCGTTCAGCCCGAGCCGCGACACATAGCGCACCATGCCAGAGGGATAGTAGTGCAGCCCCAGCCGCGCGGCGGGCATGAACATCTCCGCCGTGTCCACGCCGATGCGGAAGTCGCAGCACAGGGCGAGGTCGGTGGAGCCGCCGTACACGCCGCCATTGAGCCGGCAGATCACCGGAGCCCGGAGGTTCTCCAGCTTTTCCAGCATCTGCTCGAAGGATGCCTCGCCCGTCACCTCGGCGGCGGGGCGGGAGGCGAGGTCGCCCAGGTGGTAGCCGGAGGAGAAGGACCGGCCGGTGCCGGTGATGATCACGACACGGATCGCCGGGTCGGCATCGATCGCGGCGAAGTGGGCGATGAGGGTCCGGAGGTCCTCCGGCTCGATGCGATTGTGGACCGAGGGCCGGTTGAGCCGGATCGTGGCCCGCATCCCCGCGACCGAAAGGATGGGAGTGCCGCCGTCCTGGTCCATATTCGCCCCCGTTGCCTGTTCCGTGTGCCGTTCCGGTCTGGGTTAACGACCTCCGGCCCGGTCGTCCATCTGGGCGGCATGGGGCTTCCGCGGTTTTCCTTGCGCATGATCATCCGCGACAGCCGCCCCGAAGACGTCCCCGCCATCGCCGCGATCTACGGGCACTGGGTTCTGCACGGCCTTGCCTCGTTCGAGGAGGAGGCGCCGGGCGCCGCCGAGATGGGCCGCCGGCGCGAGGCGATCCTCGCGGGCGGCTTCCCCTATCTGGTCGCCGAACAAGGCGGGCGCGTCCTTGGCTACGCCTATGCCGGCCCCTACCGCCCGCGCCGTGCCTATCGCTTCACCGTCGAGAACTCGATCTACGTCGCGCCCGGGATGGGCGGGGGCGGGGTCGGGCGCGCCCTGCTGGCGACGTTGCTGGCACGTTGCGAGGAGGCGGGGTGTCGCCTCGTGGTCGCGGTGATCGGGGATAGCGCCAACAAGGCCTCCATCCGCCTGCACGAGGCGGCCGGGTTCCGCCATGCAGGGATGCTTCCCGCGGTAGGATGGAAGCACGGGCGCTGGGTGGATTCCGTCCTGATGACGCGTCCTTTGGGAGAGGGCGCCGCAACGCCCCCCGAGCGCGCCCTCACCGCCGCGAAGTAAGTCCTTCCCAGGAGTCGCGGAACGCCTGCGCCTCCTGCGGAGAAAGGTGCAGGCCGAGGCGCGTGCGGCGCCACAGCACGTCGTCCGGCGCCGTGGCCCATTCCTGCGCGCGCATCCAGGCGGCCTCGCGCTCAGTCAAGCCAGCGCCGAAATGGCGGCCTGGGTCGCCGCCCATCACCTCGGGCAGCAGCGAGCCATGGGTGCGGACGAGGCGCGGCAGCCATTCGGCCGGGATATGGGGCAGGGCGCGTGCCATCTCCTCGATGAAGACGGCGCGGGTCATGCCGCCCAGGTCGCCGCCGGGAAGCGTGGCGGAACCGGTCCATGGAGTGCCGGGGCGGCCGAGCGCGGCGCCGATCTGCCCGGACGCTTCCTCGGCGAGGCGGCGGAAGGTGGTGATCTTGCCGCCATAGACCGAAAGGAGCGGCGCCCCGGCGCCGTCCAGCTTTAGGACATAGTCGCGGGTGACGGCCGAAGGGTCGGCCGCGCCGTCGTCGAACAGGGGCCGGACGCCGCTATAGGTCCACACGATCTCCTCGGGCGTCACGGCGCGGCGGAACTGCCGGGATACAGCGGCGCACAGATACTCCGCCTCCTCGGGCGTGCAGCGCGCCTCACCAGGGTCGCCCTCATGCGGCACGTCGGTCGTGCCGATCAGGGAGAAGCGGCCTTCGTAGGGAATGACGAAGACCACGCGCCGGTCGTCATTCTGCAGGATGAAGGCGTGGTCGCCCTCGTAAAGGCGTGGCACGACGACGTGCGAGCCGCGGATCAGCCGCACCTTGCCGGGGGGCGGGGTGTTCGCGGCCTCCAGGGCCCGCTGCACCCACGGCCCTGCCGCGTTGACGATGCCGCGCACGCGCGCTTCCTCGCCGCCCTCGAGCGTCACGATCCAGTGGTCGGCCGCGCGGCGCGCACCGGTGAAGGAGGTGCGCGGGCGGATCGTGGCGCCGCGCGCCCGCGCATCCATGGCGCTCAGGAGGACAAGGCGGCTGTCCTCCACCCAGGCATCCGAATAGCCGAAGGCATGGGTGATCTCGGGCCGCAACGGCGCGGTGCGCGGGTCGCCCGCGGTGCGGAAGCTCTCGGCGCCGGGCAGTGACACGCGGCGGGCGAGGTGGTCGTAGAGGAACAGCCCGGCGCGGATCATCCAGCGCGGCCGCATCTCCGGCCGGTGCGGCAGGACGAAGCGCAGCGGCCAGATGATGTGCGGCGCAGTTCGCAGCAGTACCTCGCGCTCGCCCAGCGCCTCGCGCACGAGGCGGTACTCGTGGTGTTCCAGGTAGCGCAGGCCGCCATGGATGAGCTTGGACGAGGCGGAGGAGGTGGCCTGGGCGAGGTCGCCGCGCTCCACCAGCAGCACGGAATGGCCGCGCCCCTGGAGATCGCGGGCGATGCCGGCGCCATTTACCCCGCCGCCGATCACCAGGATGTCGAATTGCTGCATGGGGACGCTCTAGAGAAGACGGGCGCGGATACGGGTGACGAGGATTTCGGCCAGCAGGACCACCGCCAGGATGGCGAGCAGGATCGTCGCCACGCGCTCCCACTGGAAGAAGTTGATCGCGTCGTCCAGCACCACGCCGATGCCGCCCGCGCCGACCAGTCCCAGGACGGCGGATTCCCGCAGGTTGATGTCCCAGCGGAATAGCGCGACGCCCCAGAAGGAGGGCTGGACCTGCGGCCATACGCCCTTGAGCATCCGCAGCGGCCAGGAGGCGCCCGTGGCCGTCAGCGCCTCGACCGGGCCGGGATGTGCCTCCTCCAGCGCCTCTGCCATCAGCTTGCCGACGAAGCCGATGGATCGGAAGGCAATGGCGAAGACCCCCGCCGCCGGGCCGGGCCCGAACACCGCCACGAAGATCAGCGCCCAGACCAGCGAGTTCACCGACCGGGAGGAGACGAGCACAAGCTGCGCCAGCGTGTTCAGAAGCACGCTGCGGCAGATGTTGCGCGCCGCCATCAGCGCGAAGGGCATGGCCAGCGCGATGCCGAGCAGGGTGCCCAAGGTCGCGATATGCAGCGTCTCCATCAGCGCCGCGTGCACGGAGGGATAGTAGTGCCCGAGGTCGGGCGGCCACATCCGCACCAGCAGGTCGGCCATCTGTTCCGGCGCGTCGGACAGGAACTCGGGAATGATCTCGACCGTGCGGATCGCCCAGACCACGGCCGCCACGGTGAGCAGCGTGACCAGGAACCGCCCGAGGCGTTGGCCTGGCGTGTGGCGGATCCCTTCGCGATGCAGCGTCGCGCTCATTGCAGCGCCGCCCGGATGCGTCCTGCAACGATCTCGGCCACGAAGATCAGCGCGATGATGGCGAGCAGGATGGCCGCGACGAAGTCGTAGTCGAAGCGCTTGAAAGCCGCGAAGAGCGTCCCGCCGATACCCCCGGCGCCGACGATCCCCACCAGCGTCGAGTTCCGCAGGTTGGAGTCGAGCTGGTAGAGCGAGAAGCCGATGAAGCGCGAGGCGACCTGCGGCAGCACGCCGTAGAGCAGCACGGCGGCAGGCCCGGCGCCGGAGGCGCGCACCGCCTCGACCTGCTTCATGCTGATCTCCTCGATCGCCTCGGCGAAGAGCTTGGCGACGAAGCCGAGCGAGGCGACGGTCAGCGCCGCGACCCCGGCCAGCGCGCCGAAGCCGATCGCCTTCACGAACAGGATGGCGACGATCACGTAATGCAGCGACCGGCACACGGCGATGAAGCCGCGAGTCGGCGCGGAAAGCCAGGCGGGGGACAGGTTGCGCGCCGCCATCAGCCCGAGCGGTAGTGAGAGGATGATGCCGAGCACCGTCGAGATCACGGCGATCTGCATGGACTCGACCAGCCCCTCCAGCAGCAATTCCCAGCGGGAAAAGTCGGGCGGCCACATGCGGGCCAGGAAGCGTCCGCCTTCGCCGAGCCCGGTCGCCAGCCGCTCGCCCGTGATGCCGAGCTGCGACGTGGCCCAGACGGCATAGGCCGCGAGGACGAATAGCCCGATCCGCGCAGGCCAGTTCGGGGCGAAGGCGCGCCTCAAATCCAATCCTCGCCGCCGTAGATTTCGCTGAGGTGGTCGTTGCCGATGGCGTCGGGCGGGCCGTCGAAGACGATGCGGCCGCCGGTCATGCCGATGATCCGCACGGCGAAACGCTTGGCCAACTCGACGTTGTGGATGTTCACGATGACCGGCACCCCGGCCTCCCCGGTGAGGCGCGCCATCAACTCCATCACCTCCACCGCCGTCCGGGGATCGAGCGAGGAGGTGGGCTCGTCGGCGAGGAGCAGGGCAGGGGACTGCATTAGGGCGCGGGCGATGCCGACGCGCTGCCGCTGTCCGCCGGAGAGCGCGTCCGCGCGCCGCGTCGCGTGCTCAGGCAGGCCGACCGCGTCCAGCAGGGCGAAGGCGCGGTCGAGGTCCGCGCGCGGATAACGGCGCAGCCAGGCGCGCCACAGCGGCACGTAGCCCAGACGCCCGGTGAGCACGTTCTCCATCACCGAAAGGCGTTCGACGAGGTTGTATTCCTGGAACACCATGCCGATGCGCCGCCGCGCCGCACGCAGCGCCCCGCCGCGCAGCCGCGCGAGATCCTGCCCGCCCATCATGATGGACCCCTTCGTCGGCTCCACCAGGCGGTTTACGCAGCGCAACAAGGTGGACTTGCCCGTGCCGGAGGGGCCGATGATGGCGGTGATGCCCTGCGCGCCGATGGCAAGGTCGATGCCATGCAGGACGGGCTTCCCGGGCTGGTATTCCTTCACCAGCCCGCGGATCTCGAGGATGGGCTGCGTCACTGCGGGCGTTGCGGCGCCGGGGCAGGCTGCTGGGCCGGTTGCTGCTGCTGCTGGGCCGCACGGCGCCGAGCCTCCGCTTCCAGCTCGCGGCGGCTTTCGGCATCGAAGGCCGCGCGCGTGTAGGGCGCGTTCACCGCATCGGCCACGGCGCGCACCGGTGCCCATTCGCGCAGGTAGGTGGCGGGCCAGAACCGGTCATTTCCGCCCAGGTCGCGCTGCATCTGCTCGGGGAAGCGGTAGTCGTAGAAGCATTGGCGGATGCGCTGCGCCAGTTCGGGCTGCAGGTCATGCGCGTGGGCGAAGCTGCTGGTGGGGAAGGGGTCGCTCTGCCAGATCGTGCGGAAGTTCTCGCCGCGCACCTGCCCGCGCCCCACCATGCGGTTGTACACGTCGCTGGCCACCGGGGCGGCGTCGTAGTCGCCCGCATTCACCCCCATGACGCTGCGATCGTGCCCGCCGGAATAGATGACGCGGTAATCCGTGTCCGGCGTCAGGCCCTGGGCCGGGAACATGGCCCGCGGCGCAAGGTTGCCGCTGTTCGAGGTGGCGGAGGTATGGGCGACGCGGCGGCCCTTCAGGTCGGCTAGGTTGCGGAACTCGCTGTTTGCCCGCACGAGGGTGACGACGCGATAGCTCTCGAACTCCCGTTCATTGCCCTTGATGGCGAAGGGCACGGCGCCGGCGAGGTTCACCGCGAAGGCGGTCGGCCCGGTCGAGAAGCCGGCGATGTGCAGCCGACCCGACCGCATGGCCTCGACCTGCGCCGCGTTGCTGGTCACCTGGAAATACACGACCCGCCGCCCCGTGCACTGCGTCAGATGCTCCAGCAGCGGCCGGAACTGCGAGGCGTAGAGGGCGGGGTCCTCGACCGGGGTATAGGCGAAGACGAGGGTGGAGGGGTTCCGGAAGCGGCTCGCATCCCGCGGCGGGTCGGCCACCAGGTCGCGGTCCTCATCGCAAAAGGCGTCGTCGAGTGCCCCCCGATGGGTGCAGGCGGCGGCACCCTGGGCCTGAGCGAGGCTCGGCAGCAGGGCGAGGGCCGTGGCGGCGAGAAGCGGTCGGAGCATGGCGTTTCCTCGGACGTGGCGGTGTCGGGTGTCGTGGCACCGCCTGACATTCCAGCCTGTAAAGCGCTTTCCACGCCAGGAAAACCGGTGCTGCGGGGTGGATCTGGCGGGAAGGGCTCGGCAACCCCACATCGAGCGCATGAGCCAGACAGCGACCGAGAACGCCACGTTCGAACATGCCACCCTGGGCGGTGGCTGCTTCTGGTGCCTCGACGGCGCCTACCGCGACGTGCGCGGGATCCAGGAGGTAGTGTCGGGCTATGCCGGTGGCCATGTCCCGAACCCCAGCTACGAGCAGGTCTGCGGCAAGCGCACCGGTCACGCGGAAGTGGTGCGCCTCCGATTCGACCCGGCGGTCATTTCCTACGCCGACATCCTGCGGATGTTCTTCACCCTGCACGATCCGACCACCAAGGACCGCCAGGGCGCCGATGTGGGTCCGCAATACCGGTCGGTCATCATGGCCGAGACGCCCGAGCAGATGGAAACCGCCCGCGCCGTGATGGCGGAGGTGGAGCAAGCGGGCGTCTGGGGTGCCCCCCTCGTGACCGAATTGCTGCCGGCCGCCGAGTTCTGGCCCGCCGAGACGGAGCATCAGGACTATTTCCGCCGCAACCCCTGGTCCGGTTACTGCCGGGCCGTCATCGCCCCCAAGGTCGCGAAGTTTCGCAAGGGATTCGCCGACCGACTTTCCCGCACGGAGGCCTGAGCCATGTTCTTCGGACGCAAGCCCAAGGACGAAAGCTTCCCCATCCAGCGGACCGAGGCAGAATGGCGCTCCAGCCTGTCTCCCACGGCCTACAAGGTGCTGCGCGAGCACGGGACGGAGCGCGCCGGCACCTCCCCCCTGAATGCCGAGAAGCGCTCCGGCCACTTCCTGTGCGCCGGTTGCGGGACGCCGGTCTTCGAGTCGGATACAAAGTTCGAGAGCGGAACGGGTTGGCCGTCCTTCACCGCGCCGGTCGAGGGCAACGTGGCCACGGAGGAGGATAGTTCCTTCTTCATGCGCCGGACGGAGGCGCATTGTGCAGCCTGCGGCGGGCATCTGGGCCACGTCTTTCCGGATGGGCCGGAGCCGACCGGAATGCGCTGGTGCATCAACGGCGCCGCCCTTGAGTTCAAGCCCGATTGAAACCGGGAAGCGTCCAGGCTTTTCTCCCTCTTAGGGAAATTCTTGGAACATTGCCGGTCATGTGGCGTGCCCTTCTTCTTGTCCTTGCCTTCTGGGCTGCACCGGCACGCGCCGACCTTGCCTATGTGCTGAATTCTGGCGACGCAACGATCAGTGTGGTCGACACACAGACCCGGGCCGAAATCCGTCGCATCCCGGTGCTGCGGGAGGTGCATCACCTCGTCGTCACGCCGGACGGGCGGTCGCTCGTGGTCGGCGACAGCGGCGGCAACGAACTCATCTTCCTGGATCCCGAGTCCGGCGCGGTGCAGCGGCGGGAGCGGATCAGCAATCCCTATCACTTAGAATACAGTCCCGACGGGCGTTACCTCGTCGTCGCCAGCCTGCGGCGTGACCAGGTGGACATCTACGAGGCGGCGTCGCTCAACCTGCTTCAGCGCTTCCGCCAGCCGGACAAGCCGAGCCACGTCGCCTTCAGCCCCGACAGCCGCTGGGCCTTCGTGACCCTGCAAGGCTCCGGACAGGTCGCGGCGGTGGACCTCGAGGCGCGGCAGACGGCCTGGGTGCAGGATGTCGGACCGGAACCGGCGGGCATCATCTGGCATCGCGGCCGGCTGATCGTCGGGCTGATGGGGCGCGAGGATTTCGTCGCCCTCGACCCCTCGACGCGCGAGGTCCGCATCGCCTTCCGCGTCGGGCGTGGCGCGCACACCATCTTCCCGGGGCCGGACGGGCGCACCCTCTACGCCACCTCCCGCGTCGAGAGCCGCATCGCCGAGGTGGATGCGGAGACGCTGGAAGTCCGCCGCATTTTCGAGATCGCGGGCGGGCCGGACTGCATCGCCTTCGATTCGGAAGGCCGACTCTATGCCACGCTGCGCTGGACCGGGCGGCTGATGGTCCTCGACCCCGCGACCGGCGAGCATGCGCAGATCCGGGTGGGGCGCTCGCCGCATGGGGTCTTCGTGATGCCGCGCCGACCGGGGCTCGACGCCGCCTTCGCTTTCCAGTTCCCCGGCGCACGGAGCGGCACGCGGCCCATGGAAGCGCCACCGCCCCCAGGCCTCGCCGCCCTGGACGGGTATGTCCCGGCCGTGCCGGTGACGCCCGTGCGGGTCGAGGCCGGGTCCCCCACCTCGCGGCTGCGCGCGCCCTGGCGATGATCCCCCGCCGCGCCCTTGCCGCGGCACTGCTTTCGGCACCGGCCCTGGCGCAGGGCTGCGCCGGGACGCTCTACCTCACCATCGACACGGGCTGGTCGCGCGAGGCGGAAATGATCGCCGAGGTCCTGCGGCGGCGCGGCGTGGTCGCGACCCTCTTCGTCGCCAACGAAAGGACGCATCGCGGCGACCGCCAGCTCGAGGAAAGCTGGGCGCCCTTCTGGCGGGCCCGCGCGGCCGAGGGACATGTCTTCGCCAGCCACACCTGGCGCCACTGGTATTTTCGCGGCGATCCGACCCCCGGCCGGGTCCGCTACGCCTCGCGTCAGGGCGAAGGCGCGGAAACGCTGGATGGCGCCGCCCTGTGCGCCGAACTGCTGCGCCCCGTCGAGACGCTGCGCCAACTCGTCCCAGGGGCGCGCATCCTGCCGCTCTGGCGGGCCCCAGGCGGGATCGTCACGCCGGGGGCGCTGCGCCTCGCAGCGGCCTGCGGGCTGCGCCACCAGGGCTGGAGCCGCAACGGCTTCCTGGGGGACGAGCTTGACAGCGCAGTCCATCCCAACGACGCGCTGCTGCGCAGGGGTTTGGCGAATACCCGCCCCGACGAGGTTCTTGTGATGCATTGGGGCGTCCGCTCGCGCCGCGAGCCTTTCGGGCTGGTCTTCGACCGCCTGCTGGAAGGGCTTCTCGGACGTGGCTTCTGTTTCGCCCCGCTGCCCGAGGAGGGCATCGCGTGATGTGGGACTGGATCGCGGACCGCTACGACCTGTTCACCGGCTGGGCTTTCGAGATCGTCCTCCAGCCCCTCATGTACCGGCTCGGCCTGATGGACTGGGCGGACGAAGCCTTCCTGTGGATGGATTTCCTCGTCTTTGGCCTCATCCAGGTGGTGGTGGTGGTGGTGGTCTGCCTGCCGCTCGAGGCCTGGCGGCCAGTGGAGCGTTGGGAAAGCCGGCGCAAGGTGCTGACGGACGTGGCCTACACGCTGCTCGCCCGCCTCGGCATCCTGCCCATGATCGGTTTCGTCCTGTTCTTCGCCGCCCAGTCACGCATCGAGGCGATGATCGCCGATTCCGGCTGGGTGCCGCCGACTCTGGAAACCTTTCTCCCGTTCCTGAGGGAAGAGCCGTTCCTCGCGCTTCTCTTCTACATCGTGGTGCTGGACTTCGCGGCCTACTGGCACCATCGCTTCCAGCACCGCATCGGCTGGTGGTGGGCGCTGCATTCCATCCACCACGCCCAGACGCAGATGACCTTCTGGACGGATGACCGGAACCACATCCTGGACGACATCCTGGCCGCGGCGTGGTTCGGCGCCATCGCGGTGCTGATCGGGGTGCCTCCGGGGCAGTTTCCCATCATCCTGCTCGTCCTGCGCCTCGCCGAAAGCCTGTCCCACGCCAATGTCCGACTGGATTTCGGCCGTGTCGGCGAAAGGCTCATCGTCTCGCCGCGCTTCCATCGCCTGCATCACGGCGTGCTGAGCGTGGGAGCGGAGGGCAAGAATTACGGCGTGCTGCTGCCGGTCTGGGACTGGATCTTCGGCACGGCAGATTTCCATCGCGACCACTACCCCCGCACCGGCGATCCTTCGGCGCCGCGTGCCTATGTCGAGGGTGGCTGGCTCCGGCAGCAAGCTGCCGGCTTCCGCGAGATCTGGCGCGCCGTCAGGGGCAAGCGCGCTTCATAGGACGAGGCTAACGGCCAGCCCCGCCACCGCCGTCACCCCCAGCGTCGGCACCACCCCGAGCCGGAAGCGGAACAAGGCCAGCGCCGCGAGGATGCTCAGGGCCAGCGCATCCCATCGCATCCCGGCCAAGACAGGCATCGGGCCTTCGGTTTCCGGAAAGATCACGCGGAGCCCGAACCACAGGGCCAAATTGGCAATGACCCCCACCACCGCCGCCGTCACACCGGCCAGCGCCCCGGAGAGCTTGGCGTGTCCGTGCAGGCGCTCGACGAAGGGTGCCCCCAGGAAGATCCAGGCGAAGCAGGGGACGAAGGTAACCCAGACCGTCAGCGCCGCCGCCGCCACGCCGCTCACGAGGCCGCCATGGCGCCAGCCCGCCAGAAAGCCCACGAACTCCAGCACAAGGATCAGAGGCCCCGGCGTCGTCTCGGCGAGGCCGAGGCCCGCGAGCATCTCGGAGGCGGACAGCCAGCGGTAATGCTCCACCGCCTCCTGCGCCACGTAGGCCAGGACGGCATAGGCGCCGCCAAAGGTCACGACCGCCATCTTGGAGAAGAACCAGGCGATGTCGCCCCACAACCCGCCCTGGACTCCCAGCAGCGCCACGGGCCAGAGCCACAGCACCAACGCGACCAGCCCGGCCCGACGAGCCGCCGCGGTGAGGGAGGCAATCCGTCCGGGATCGGCCAGCAGCATGGCATCCAGCGCCGCCGGCGCGTCTGCTGCTTCGCCCTTGTGCGCAGCCGGTGCGAAGGCTCCTGGCGCAGCCCAGCCGGCCAACGCGGCGCCGAGCACGACCGCCGGGAAGGGCACGTCGACGAAGAAAAGCGCGACGAAGGCGACCGCCGCCACGATCCAGGGCACCGGGCCGTGCAGGGCTCGCCGGGCGACGCGTAGCAGCGCCTCGATCACCAGCACCAGCACCGCGCATTTCAGCCCGAAGAACAGCGCCGCGACCAGCGGAACTTCGCCGAGCACGGCGTAGATCAGCGACAGGAGAAGCAGCACCAGCGCCCCGGGCAGGACGAAGAGGGCGCCCGCGACCACGCCGCCCTTCACCCCATGCATCAGCCAGCCAAGATACGTGGCGAGCTGCGTCGCCTCGGGCCCGGGCAGCAGCATGCAGAAATTGAGGGCATGGAGGAACCGCGCCTCGCCGACCCAGCGTCGCTCCTGCACCAGCTCGCGATGCATCAGCGCGATCTGCGCGGCGGGGCCGCCAAAGGAAAGGAGGCCGATGCGAATCCAGACCGGCAACGCTTCCCGGAAGGTCGGAAGGGCAGGCGGGTTCATGCCGGAATCGCGGTCGCGGGCCAGTTGTGCGTCTCCTCATGCGCGTCGCGCGCCCAGCGAAAAAACGAATCGTAGAGGGCAAGACCGGCCTCGAGCTGCGCGAGATCGTCCTTGTGCATCCGCGAAAGGCCGAGCGACGCGGCCAAAAGCCCTGCGCTCTCTGGCGCGAGGTCGAGCCGGGCCGTGTCGGCGCCGCGCACGATCCGGGCCAGGCGGTCCAAGGCCGGGATGGAGAGGCCGAACTCCTCGGTCATGACGTCGAAGGTGCAGAGGGGACCACGATGCGACCAGAAGACGCCATCCACGTCGAAGGGTGTGGCGCCAAAGCGTTCGGCGACGCCCATCACCTCGGCCGGCGCGACGAAGAGGAAAACCGCCTCCGGATCCACGAAGCGACGGATGAGCCAGGGACAGGCGATGCGGTCCACCTTGGGCCGGGCGCGCGTCACCCAAAGCGTGCGGCCCCGCGCGTCGCGAGCGGGCAGGGCGGCTGCCTTGACCAGCGGAAGCCCCGCTTCGCGCCAGCCGGCTAAGCCGCCTTCCAACGCCTCGGCCGCCGCGCCTTCGTGCCGAAGGAAGGCGGCTGCGCCCTGCGACAGCTTCAGCCCTTTCTGGCAGACCACGACCACCTCCTTGCCCCGGAAGGCGGATGCCCAATCCGCGATGTCCTCGTGGCTGGCACGGCGGGAAGCAGGAAGGATGCGTGGGTCGTCCAACGCATCCTCCGGTGTGCGGAGGTCGAGAAGGATCGGCGCGTCGGGCAGGCCGATGCGGCGGGACAGCTGGGCGGCGGTGATGATGCCGGGGGCAGGCATGGCACGGATGCTCCGTGAGGAGGGATCGGGCGATGCTTCGGCCGCAGCCTCACGGGGGGATCGCGTCGCCCCCTTGGGCGACAGCATGTCGGCGGGCTGTCGCACGTGTCAAGCGCGTGGGCCCCCTGGCCCTCCCTTGGAAGACTCGCGCTCGCTTCGAGAGGGGCACATGAGTCGCGCGGGCCGGTCGCTGCGCGACCTCGAGTATGTGAGCGCCGTGACCGAGCAGAGCGCCGTGCGGCTGCATCAGCCCGGAATCCGGGTGGCGAGCTAGGCCGGCCTCAGGACATGGCGCAGGAGGTCGCGCATGCGGATGGCCTGCACCTCCGCCACCGTCTCAGCCCGAGCGATGGTCGCGGCAAGTCGTTCCGCCACGCCTCGCCGGCCCTCGCGCAACTCGGCCATCAGGTCAGCGGCCTCGCGTAGCACCTCCGACACGTCGCGCACGCCGGAGGCTAGGCGCGCCGCCAGCAAAGGCAGATCCATGTCGGGCGGAAATGGCACGGGCGGTTCCTCGCGCGTGGAGACGAGACGGGCATAAAGGGCGGCATCCGGCGTCATGCCACGAGGCTGCGCCGGATGCCGTGAAGGAAGGGTTAAGCGGCTTCGGTCAGCAGAGTTTCGCCCGGCTTCAGCCGCGTGAAGGCGACGTCGCGCCAGTTCAGGCGCACCGCACCGCCGTCCAGGGTCACGACGGTGTGGCGCAGCCCGCCGGTTGCGTCCTCCGTCTGCGGAAAGTCCTCGCGCCAATGGGCACCGCGGCTTTCGGTGCGCGCCTCGGCGGCCGCGACGATGGCGCGACTGACCAGGATCAGGCTTTCCAGGTTCAGCCAGTCGGACCAGGAAAGGTTGAAGTCCCGCGTCCCATCGGCCACGCCTGCGGCACGAAGCTCCGCCTCCAGTGCGTCGAGCCCACTCGACGCCTCGGCAAGGCGAGGGCCGTCGCGCAGGATGCCAGCCTTGTCCCACATCAGGGTTGCCAGGGCATCGCGGATCGGCCCGAGGGGCTTCGCCTTCTGGCCGAAGGGGGCCTCGGCCGCCGCCCGCGCCGCGCCCAGCGCCGCCGGGTCGGGCTCGGCCCACGCACCCTCGCGGGGAACCCAGCGCGCCATGGCATCACCCGCGATGCCGCCAAACACAGTGGAATTGGCAACGCCATTGCCGCCGAGGCGATTCGCGCCATGCACGCCGCCCGTGTCCTCGCCCGCGGCGAAAAGCCCGGGCAGGGCAGTCGACCCGTCGGCGGCAAAGGCCACGCCGCCCATCATGTAGTGCGCAGTCGGCACCACCGGCACGCGCCCGCCCGCGAGGTCGAACCCCATGTCGGCGCAGCGTTCCACCATGCCCTTGAACTGCTTGCGGACGTTCTCGGGGCCGAGATGGCCCATCTCGATCCACAGCCCGCCCGCGTCATTCACGCGGCCTGCCTGGATCTCACGCTCCATGGAGCGGGACACGATGTCGCGCGTCGCCCGCTCGTTGCGCGGGTCATAGTTGTGCATGAAGCGCTCACCGTCGCCGTTCAGCAGGTAACCGCCGGCGCCGCGCAGCCCTTCCTCGATGATGGTGCCGGTCATGCGCGTTCCTGGCCCGGCCAAAACGCCGGTCGGGTGGAACTGCACCATCTCCATGTCGCGCAGGGCGAGGCCGGCGCGCAATGCCATCGCCATGCCGTCGCAGGACTTGTCGCCCGAGGGGGTGTGATACTTGTACATGGTCGGCCCGCCGCCGGTGCCCAGCAGCACGGCCTTAGCCTGGACGAAGACAAAGCTGCCGCGCCGGATGTCGAGCAGCAGCACGCCGGACAGCCGCGACCCGTCCATCGACCGCACAAGCGCCAGGGCGCGGTGCTCCTCCAGCCGGTCGATGCCGCGCGCCCAGGTCTGTTCGGCCAAGCGATTGATGATTTCGATGCCCGTCAGGTCGCCCTTGTGGACGGTGCGGTCGAAGGTCTGCCCGGCGAAGGCCTTCTGGTGGATGGTTCCGTCCGGATTGCGGTCGAAGAAGCAGCCCCAGCGATTTTCCAACTCGCGGATGCGGGTCTGCGCGACGGTGACCAGCGTCCAGGCGAGGTCCTGGTCGTTCAGCCACTTCCCACCATCGAGCGTGTCCATGAAGTGCCGCTCGGCGCTGTCATCGGCGGCGAGGGCGACGTTGTAGCCGCCCTGCACCATGCGGGTGCAGCCCGACTTGCCGAGCAGTCCCTTCACCGCGACCGTCACGGAAAGCTCCGGATTGGCGCTCTTGGCGTGCAGCGCCGCCAGCAGCCCGGCCCCGCCGGAGCCCAGGACGAGGATGTCGGTGCGGATGCGCTCCATCACGCCGAGACTCCCATCCGCGCCAGCACCTCCGCCCGCCGGTCGGAGACCTTGGACTGCACGTCGCGGTAGAGGCTGCCGCCGTGCGAGTCCATGCCGACGATCAGCGGCCCGAAACCCTTGATGGCGAAGCGCCAGAGCGACTCGGGGTTCAGGTCGTCCAGGTCCACGTCCTCAATCGCCGTGATCCAGGTCGTCTCCAGCGCCGCAGCGCCGCCGATCACGGCCAGGTAGGCGCCGCCCAGCTCTTCAAATGCCTTGGCGCTTTCGTCGCGCAACCCGCCCTTGCCGATGATGAGGCGTACACCCTCGCGCTCCATAAGCGGGCGGGTGAAGCGCTCCATGCGGTCGGAGGTGGTGGTGCCGATGCACACCGCCTCGTAGCCCGCCTGGTTCGTGCCGCTGCGCTCGACCTTGCGCACGTTGGGCGCGGTGTGGATGACAGCGTGGCCGTTGAGGTCGAAGCGGGTGCGGCGCCCACGATCGAACATGTGGATCTGCGTGGCGTCGCGGATGCCGAACAGCGTGTCTTCCAGCGTCACCGTGTCGCCGACGCGCAGCGCACGAATCTGCTCCTCGGTGGCGGGCATGTGCAGAACGTGATGGGCCATGGTCAGAATCCGATCTCGACGCCGGAGGCGGTGAAGGTGGCGCTGGCACGGCGCGCCGAGTGGCACTGCACGTTCACCGCGACTGGGTTCATCGTGATGTGCGTCGCCGCCAGTTCCACGTGCACGGCGAAGGCGGTCGAATCACCGCCAAGCCCTTGCGGGCCGATGCCAAGGCTGTTCACCGCCTCGCCCAGCTCCTGCTCCAGCTTCGCGCCTTCCGGGTCGGCGCAGCGCGAGCCGAGGGCGCGGGTCGCCGCAACCTTGGCGAGGTGCATGCAGAGATCGGAAGTGCCGCCGAGGCCCACGCCCAGGATGGTGGGCGGGCAGACCTTGCCGCCGGCGCGGATCGCCGCATCCACCACGAAGCGCTTGATGCCGGCGATGCCATCGGCCGGAATCAGCATCTGCAGGAAGGAACCGTTCTCCGAGCCGGAGCCCTTGGGGACCATCTCGATCCGCAGCACCCGGTCTTCGTCGGAGAAGTCCAGGTTGATGACGGGGACATGGAGGCCGCAGCTCGTATGCTCGTTCACGCGGGTGAGGGGATGCACGACGGAGGAGCGGAGCGGATGCTCGCGCGTCGCGCGCTCGGTGCCGCGGCGGATGGCCTGCTTGAGCTCCCACCCGTCAAAGGACACGTTGCGGCCGATCGTGACGTTGTAGATCGGGATGCCCGTGTCCTGGCACAGCAGGTTGTCCGTCCGCTCCGCCACGGCGATGTTCTCGATCATGGTGGCGAGGACCGAGCGCGCCAACCCGTCGCTTTCCGTTGAGTCCAGCCGCGCGAAGCCCTGCTTGATGTCGTCCGGCAGGACCTTGAGGGCACGGATGTAGAGGAGCTTCGCGGCTTCCTCCACGGCGTCCATCGCGATGTGCAGCGTGTCGGTCATGGGCGTTCCCCTAGATGAGCAGCGAAAGTCCGGAGATCAGCAGCAGGCCGAGCAGGACGAGGCGGAATCCCTGCTGCGGAAGGCGCCGGAAGGCCGCGAGGCCGAGCCACATGCCCGCCAGCATTCCCGGCAGCGCGGCGAGGGAGAGCCACACCGCCTCCCGCGTGAAAAACCCGGCCCACATCAGTGCCGGCAGGGTGAGAAGCTGCATGAAGACGATGAAGGGCTGCAGCAGACCCCGCGTCGCCAGCTTGTCCAGGCCCTGGGCATCGGCCCACATGGCCGGAAGCGCTCCGACATAGCCGCCGATTCCGCCGAGGATGCCGCTCGCGAAGCCTACCGCACCGTCGGCGGCTGGACCGCCCTGGAGGGACGGCGCGGGCAGGCGAAGTCCGATCCGCGCAAGCATGTATCCGGCATACACCACCAGAAGCGCCCCCACTCCCGCCGTCATCGGTCCTGCCGGGACGTGGGCGAGCAGCCAGACTCCCAGCGGCATCCCGGGAATGGCGAAGAGCATCCAACGGCGCAGCACCTGCCAGTCTACGTGATCCCACATCGCCTTCAGCGCGATGGACTGCACGACGAAGCTGCCGAGCACCAGAACGGGCGCGGTGGTTGCCGGCGGCAGGAACTGGAGCAGCAGCCCGGCCCCGACCAGGACGAAGGCGAAGCCCGCCATCCCGGCGCAGAACGCCGCGACAAAGCACGCGCCGGAAAGAAGCAGCGCGTCAGCCAGCATGGAGAAGGAACATCAGCCCCGCCCCCAGGGCGAAGCCGGCCGAGAGCGCGACGAGGTCCTTCTGACGGGCGCGCCAGCCCAGGAACTCCAGCGCCAGCACGCGCAGCCCCCCGGCGAGGTGGAGGGCCAACAGCGTGACAAGGCCCCATTCACCCGCCTTGAAGGCCCAGTTGTCGGTGAAGCGCAGGAAGCCTTCGAGCGCGGCCTCGCCCTGGATGGCATGGCCCAGCGCCCAGAAATGCAGCGGCAGGAACAGGGCGAGCCCGATGCCCGAAACGCGGTGCAGCACGAAGCCCCAATAGGCCGGGTGGCGCCGGTCACGCATGGTAGAGGCCCCAGGCGGCGCGGATGCCGAAACCCGCGGTCAGGAGCCCGATGCCGAGCCACAGCGCGTCGAAGCCGCGCCCCCGCCAGCCGAGCCATTCCCCCGCGATGTTGCGCATCCCGATCGCGCCGTGGATGCCGGCCGCCAGCGCGAAGACCGCATAGAAGGCCAGCCACCCCTCCGCACCGCGCAGCCGCGCAACGATCTCGGCCGCGGACAGCCCTCCCCGGACGGCCAGCATGATGGTGGCAAGGTGAACGAACACGGCCACGGCCAGAAAGACGGCGGAGACGCGCTGCGCCGCCCAGAGATGCACCTGTCCCCTCATCGCGCCAGGACGCCCCAGAAGATGGAGCGCTTGAGCCCCGCAATGGCCGAGGAGGGATCGAGGTTCTTCGGGCAGCGTTCCGTGCAGCCCTGGGTGGAATGGCAGGAGTGGCACCCGGCATCGCCCGCCACGGCGTCCAGCCTTTCCCGCCGCCCGCCGTCGCGCACGTCGTTCACCAGCGTCCAGGCGCGGTTCATCGCCGCCGGCCCCAGATAATCCGGATTCCAGGACACGACGTCGCAGGAGGCGTAGCAGACCCCGCAGCCGATGCACTCGATGCCCGCATCCGCCTCCTGCCGCTTGGGCGAGGAGGGGGGCACGACCGCGAATTCGGCCGGAACGGCGCCGTTCGGTGCGTCCTTGGGTTGGAACTGCCCGCGCGCCCGCGCCCATTTGTCGAAGAAGGGCGTCATGTCGGTGGCGAGGTCGCGGATGACCGGCAAATTCGCCAGCGGCCGCAGGGTGAGCGTCCCGTCCTCGGCCACCTTCCGCACATGGGTTCGGCAGGTCCAGCGGGCGACGCCGTTCACCTCCATCGCGCAGGACCCGCACATGCCGACCCGGCAGGCGAAGCGGTAGGCGAGGTCGGGCTGCTGCTCGCGCTGGATTTCCGTCACCACGTCCAGCACCGTCTGATTCTCGCGGGCCGCGACGCCATATTCGGCCATCCCGTCGCCGCGCTGGATGCGGACCTTGAGTTGCGCCATCCCATTCCCTCCGTCCCCGGCAGGATGCGCCCGGCTTGAGTCTTATACAAGACCGGGGCAGCATCGGCAGCGACGAAACGGATCGAGGGGGAGGGAACCATGCCCGACGGACAAGCGACCGAGGCGCGGCTGCGCGGGGCCGACCTGCTGTGGCGGGCGCTGGAGGCGGGGGGCGTGACGCGGGTCTTCTCCCTGTCCGGCAACCACATCATGCCGATCTACGACGCCGGCTTCGGCTCCCCCATCGAGATCGTCCACGTGCGGCACGAGGCCGCTGCGGTGCACATGGCCGATGCCTGGGCGCGGCTGACCGGCCAGGTGGGCGTCGCACTGGTGACGGGCGGCCAGGGGCACAGCAACGCGGTCGCGGCGCTGCCCACCGCCCTGGCCTCGGAAACTGCGGTGTTGCTGCTGTCCGGCCACGCACCGCTAAACGAGCTGGGCACCGGCGCCTTCCAGGAGACGCCGCAGGTCGAGATGGCGGCACCGCTGTGCAAGGGCGCTTGGCTGGCGCGCGACGCGGCTGGGCTTCCGGCGGAGATGGCGCGCGCCTTCCGCCTCGCGCGTTCCGGGCGCCCTGGGCCGGTGCATGTCTCGCTGCCGACCGACGTGACGGAGGCCCATGCGAGCGCCGCCATGCCCGATCCGGCCGACTTCCTACCGGTGGAGGAGCCGGTGGATGCCGCCCCGCTCGCACGCTTCCTGGTCGGTGCGGAACGGCCGCTCGTCCTGGCCGGGCCGTCGCTGAACAACCCGGAGGGCCGCGCCGCGCTGGCGAGGCTGGAGCGAGGCTCGGGTTTGCCCGTGTTGCTAATGGAAAGCCCGCGCGGGCTGAACGACCCGTCGCTGGGTGACTTCGCCACATGCCTCGGCGAGGCGGATGCGGTGCTGCTGCTTGGCAAGCAGCTGGACTTCACCCTGCGCTTCGGACGCGGCACCAAGGCGCGTTTCGCCCTGGCGGAGCCTGATTCGGCCCTGGTTGCGCGGGCGGAGCGGCTGCTGGGCGACCGCTTGGCGCTGCGCCTCGACGCCGCGCCGCTCGCTGCGGCGCAGGCGCTGGCCGGCGTGGCCACGGCTCACCCGGCCAAGGAATGGGCGGAGTCGGTATGGAGTGCCACCGCCCACCGGCCCGCGGCGTGGAAGGACCTCGCGGGGCGACGCGGCGCGCCAATCCATCCCGCGACCCTCGGCGCGGCGCTGCAGCCTTTCCTGGAAGACGCGGTGCTGGTCGCCGATGGCGGTGAGATCGGCCAGTGGATGCAGGCGACGCTGCGCGCGCCGGAGCGCATCGTGAACGGCGTGGCCGGCTCCATCGGCGCCGGACTGCCCTTTGCCCTTGCGTCAAGCGCGGCGCGACCCGGAAAGCGCGTGCTGGCGGTGATGGGCGACGGCACGGCCGGGTTTCACATTGCTGAGCTGGACACGGCGGTGCGGCACAACCTGCCCTTCGTCGCGGTGGTCGGCAACGACAACAAGTGGAACGCGGAATACCAGATCCAGAAGCGCGACTACGGCGCAAACCGCGCTCATGGCTGCGAACTTGCCCCGGGGACGCGTTACGACCTCGTCGCGCAGGGCTTCGGCGCGCATGGCGAGTTCGTGGAGCGCGCGGAAGATCTGGGCCCAGCGCTGGAACGTGCCTTCGCCAGCGGCCGCCCGGCCCTGGTGAACGTGATGATCGAAGGGCTGCCGGCGCCCTCGCTCAAGCGTTGAGCGGTCCGCTCTACGCACGCGCAGAGGCGGCGCTGCGTGCGCGCATCGCTGCCGGGGAGTGGAAGCCCGGCAAGGCCCTGCCCACCGAGCCGGCCCTGGCCGGGGAGCTGGGTATCAGCCAGGGCACCTTGCGCCGCGCCTTGGCCACCCTGGAGCGTGCCCGCGTCATCGAGCGCCGCCAGGGTGTCGGCACGTTCGTCGCCGAGGCGACCAGCGAGCGCGCGCTGTTTCACTTCTTCCGGGTGGAGCGGCTCGACGGCACGCGGCCAGTGCCCACCAGCCGTGTCCTGTCGCTCACGCGGCGCCGCGCGAGTGAAGCGGAGCGGCGCGCCCTGGGCCTCGCGGCCGGGGCCGCGGTGCTGTTCATGGAGCGCGAGCGCCTGGTGGATGGCGAGCCGGCGATCCTGGAACGCGTGGCGATCCCGGCCGCGTTCTTTCCCGGGCTGACGCTGCCGATCGGCGTCGAGTTGAAGGACGAGCTTTACGTCCTCTACCAGCGCGGCTTTGGCCTGACCGTGACGCGGGTGGAGGAGTGGCTCGCCGCCACCCCAGCGCCGGCGGGCGGTTCCATGCCGGAAGGGACCCCGGTCCTGAACGTGGCACGGCTTGCGTTCGAGCTTGGCGGGCGCGCGGTGGAATGGCGCCTGTCCTGGCTGGACACGCGCCGCCTGCGCTACGCCGTCACCCTGGCCTGAGTCGGTCAATCGTCGTCATCGTCGTCCCGCCGCCGACGGCGCGGCACCCGACGGTCATCCCACCACGCATCCGCATGCCGGAGATTGCGCTCCCGGCCGCGGCGCGGGTTCCCCTGCCACCGTTCCTCGCGCACCCAGCCACGGGGTCCGTAAGGGTCGTCGTCCACGGTGTAGGACTCGCGGTGGGTGCAGCGTCCGTCCGAGCAATTGGAGGAGGAGTTGGAGGATTGGCTTCCCGCCTGGGCGGCACCGGGCAGGGCGAGAAGGGCCAGCTGCAATCCGTGACGCAAGGCCGTGGAGCGCTTCCCTGGTGAACCGATGCCAGGGAAACCATGGATCGTGGCAGGAGTTCGGCGGCCTATTCCCGGCGCAGCACCCGATCCGTGATCCAGCTTGCTAAGGGCTGGGGACGGAAGGCGGCGCGCAGCGCGGCCTCGTCGTACTCCTCCGTCAGCCAGGTCTCGAAGGGCACCCCGCGCGCTTCCGCCTTCGCGTAGGCTTCAAAGAAGGCATCGAGAATGCCTGTGCGCGCGGCGGCTACGTGGCCATGCCGGAGGCTGAGTTCCCCCGCAGCTTCGGCAGCAGGCCGCCCTTGCATCAGGTGCCAGATCCCGGCGGCGAGCCCGGTTCGGTCGGCGCCCGACTTGCAGTGGATCAGGATGGGCCGGGGCAGCGTCCGGTAGAGTTCCATCAACCGCAGGATGCGGTCCTTGTGCGGCGCGCCTCGGCTTTCGAAGGGCTGGTCCGCATGGACGAGGCCGAGCGCCGCAGCTCGCTCCCGACCCAGCGCATCGGAGCCGCAGCTGTCGCGACGGCCGCGCAGGTTGATGACGCTCTGCAGGCCATGACGCTTCGTCCCCTCGGCCAGCTGCCAGGGCAGGGGGTGGTTGGAGCGATAAAGGGCTCCGCTCTCAACCACGCCCCAATTCCGCCAGGGAATGCGGAGCAGGGCGTGGTCGACGAAAAGGCTGTTCACCCAAAGCGACATGGCGGGGGCTATGCCCCCGATCCACGTCGCCGCAAAGGGTCAGCGCATCCCGGTGGCGGCAGAACCGGAGCCAGCCGCGGTGGAGGCGCGGCCCGGGGCGCTCGGGCTGGTCACCTGACCGGTGGAGGTGTTGCCGGTGGCCTGCGGAACCGTGGTCTGCGGCAAGGCGGACCTCACGCCAGGCGCGGCAGCCGTGTCGGAGGCGGCACGGGGCGCCATGTTCCCGCCGCCCATCCCTTGGTCGCAGGCGACAAGGGCCAGGGGCGCGAGCAACAGAGCAAGATGAATCCGCGTCATGGTCATTCCTTCCGAGCGAGGAGCGGCCGGAAATGGCCGCCGCCACGCCGGGGCAACACGCATGCCGGGGAAAAGGTTGCCCTGCCCGGAAATGGAAAGGCGCTATTCCAGCCGCGCGCCGGAGATCCGCACCATCTCCTGCCACAACGGCCGCTCACGACGGGCCCGCTCCAGCACGCCTTCGGGCGTGGACCACACGGCCTGGGCGCCGGTGCGGAGGAAGCGCTCCTTCACCGATTGATCCTCGGCGATGGCCTTCATCGCGGCGTTCGCGCGGTCGACGATCGGGCGCGCGACGCCCGCCGGGAAGGACATGGCGCACCAGGAGGTGACGACGAAATCCTCCATCCCCGCCTCGCGCATGGTCGGCACATCGGGCAAGGCCGGGTGGCGCTCCGCCGAGGTGACGGCGAGGGCACGCATCCGCCCTTCCTGGATGACGGGCACATAGGAGGCGAGGTTGTCGATGGCGAAGTTCACGTCGCCCGACAGCATGGCCGGAATGGTTTGGGCGGCACCGCGGAAGGGCACGTGCTGAGCGTCCACGTTCTGTCGCGCGGCGAAGAGCGCGCCAGAAAGATGCGGCGTCGTCCCCACGCCGGGGGACCCATAGGACACGCCCTGGCGCCGCGCCTTGGCCCATTCCACGAACTCCCGAACGTTGCGGGCCGGGACGTACTGGGACGGCACGACGAAGACGTTCGGCAGCTCCCAGTGCATCGAGATGGGCTGGAAGTCGCGATCCGGATTGTAAGGCAGGCGCTCATACAGGAACTGGCCGATGGCCCAGACCGTGAGCGTCATCGGCCCCATCGTGTAGCCGTCGGGCGCCGATTTTGAGACCGCATCGGCGCCGATGTTGCCGCCCGCACCCGGCCGGTTTTCCACCACGAAGGACTGGCCGAGGCGCGCCTGCATCTGCTCGCACAGGAGGCGGCACAAGACGTCCGTGGAGCCGCCCGGCGGCCAGGGGACGATCACGCGGACCGTTCGCTCGGGCCATTGCGGCTGGGCGATGGCAGGCAAGGCGAGGGGTGCAAGGGCGCTTGCACCCAGAAGGGCGCGTCGGGTCGGCTTCATCCCGTTTCCTCCGGTCTGTTTCTTGGATGGGCGGAGGATGCGCGATCCCTCGCAGCGCGGCAATCTTTCCGTCACCCAACCCGCGCCACCGTCCCGCCACGGCGTCGCCACGCCACCGCCAGCCTGCGCGACTTCGATCATCCAGGAGAAACTGGAGATCCCGGATGCTGGCCTGGCTTGCCCACCGATTTCGCCACTGGCTCGGCTACCGGCCGGAACGCCGCTACATGCGCGGGTCGCGCTGACCTACCAGCCGGCCAGGGGCGGCAGGGACATCAGGATCGCGTCCACGTTGCCGCCGGTACGCAGACCGAACAGCGTGCCGCGGTCGTGCAGCAGGTTGAACTCGACGTAGCGGCCGCGGCGATGAAGCTGGACAGCCTTTTCCGCTTCCCCGAACGGTTCGGCCATGCGTCGGCGCAGGATGGCCGGATAGGCTTCCAGGAAGGCGAGGCCCACGTCGCGCGTGAAGGCGAAGTCGGCCTCCGCCCCCTTTCCGGGCGTCCGGTCTCCCAGCCAGTCATAGAAGATCCCGCCCAGTCCGCGCGTCTCGTTCCGGTGCGGCAGGAAGAAGTACTCGTCGCACCAACGCGAGAAGCGGTCGTAGTATCCGGGGTCGTGCCGGTCGCAGGCCTCGCGGAAATGCTGGTGGAAGAAGGCTGCGTCCTCCTGCGACCACGGCGCCTCCCTGTCCATCGGCGTGATGTCGCCCCCGCCTCCGAACCAAGAGCGGGAGGTCACGATGAAGCGCGTATTCATGTGCGCGGTGGGGCAGTGCGGCGAGCGCGGATGCACGACAAGCGAAACGCCGGTGGCCAGGAAGCGAGGATCCTCCTCCGCGCCCGGGATCTGCTTCCGGAACTCGGGCGAGAACTCGCCGAAGACCGTGGAGACGTTGACCCCCGCCTTCTCCAGTACGCGGCCGCGCATGAGCCCCATCGTGCCACCGCCCCCGCCAGGGCGCTCCCAGGGGGTGAAGGTGAAGCGGGCAGGGGGCTCGCCGGGCGGCGTGCCGTCGTCCTCGATGGCTTCGAAGGCCGCGCAGAGGCGGTCCCGCAGCGATTCGAACCAAGTCCGTGCCGGAACGGCGAGAGGATGGGCGGGGGGCTGTGTCATCGGGGGCGCAGAGTAGCGCAGAATGGCGCTTCCGAGATGGGAACGGAGGCGCAACCGCGGTTGCCACGCGGCGGAACCGACCCTAATAGGCAGGACGGCGCGGAACGGGGTGCGCAGCGTGTCCCGTGCCGCCCGCGAGTTCAGGGCCGTCGCCTGCCGGCCCCTATGCGAGGTTTGGACGGAATGGCTGATTCCATGGCGCCGCAGATGGCCCAGGCGGCCCCGGGCGATGTTCCCGGGACCACGAAGCGCGACTTCCTGATGCTGACCACTGCGGCCTTCGCGGCGGTCGGGGTGGGAGGCATCGTCTGGCCGTTCGTTTCCTCCATGGCGCCGGCGCGCGACGTGCTGGCCCTCGCCTCGACGGAGGTGGACATTTCACCCATCGCGGCAGGGCAGTCCGTGACGGTGATGTGGCGCGGCAAACCGGTCTTTGTCCGCAACCGCACGGAGGAGGAGGTGCGCGAGGCGCGCTCCGTCCCGATGTCCGAGCTGAAGGACCCCGCGACCGACGAATCCCGCGTGAAGCGCGACAACTGGCTGGTGGTCGTCGGCGTCTGCACACACCTCGGCTGCGTGCCGCTCGGCCAGAAGCCGACCGACGCCAAGGGGGACTACAATGGCTGGTTCTGCCCTTGCCACGGCAGCCATTACGACACCTCCGCGCGCATCCGCCGCGGCCCGGCGCCGTCGAACCTGCTGGTTCCCGACTACGCCTTCACCTCCGACACCATGATCCGAATCGGCTGAAGAGGACCCCACCATGGCCATCGGCCTTCACGACTCCGAGGTGAAGAACCCGGTCCTGCGCTGGGTCGACCAGCGCCTGCCGGTCATCACCATGCTGCAGAAGGAGTACGGGACCTTCCCGACTCCCCGCAACTTCAACTATTTCTGGAACTTCGGCGCCCTGGCCGTGATCACGCTGGTGATCATGATCCTGACCGGCGTGTTCCTTTCGATGAACTACACCGCGCACACCACCCTGGCGTTCGAGAGCGTCGAGCGCATCATGCGCGACGTGAACTATGGCTGGCTCATGCGCTACGTTCACATGAACGGCGCCTCGATGTTCTTCATCGTGGTCTTCATCCACATCTACCGCGGCATGTACTACGGCTCCTACAAGGCGCCGCGTGAGCTGCTTTGGATGCTGGGCGTCGTCATCTTCCTGCTGATGATGGCCACGGCCTTCCTCGGCTACGTGCTGCCCTGGGGCCAGATGTCCTTCTGGGGCGCCACGGTGATCACCAACCTGTTCAGCGCCTTCCCGCTGATCGGGCCGGAGATCGTCACCTGGCTGTGGGGCGGCTTCAGCGTCGACAACCCGACGCTCAACCGCTTCTTTTCGCTGCACTACCTGCTGCCCTTCGTGATCACGGGCGTGGTGTTCCTTCACGTCGCCGCGCTGCACGTGACCGGGTCCAACAATCCGCTGGGCATCGAGCCGAAGGGTCCGCAGGACACGCTGCCCTTCCATCCCTACTACACGATCAAGGACTCGGTCGGCATGGTCGCGTATTTCGCGCTCTTCGCCCTCCTGGTCTTCTTCATGCCGAACTACCTGGGCCATCCGGACAATTACATCCCGGCCAATCCGCTGGTGACGCCGGCCCACATCGTCCCCGAGTGGTACTTCCTGCCCTTCTACGCGATCCTCCGCGCGGTGCCTGACAAGCTGGGCGGCGTGCTGCTGATGTTCGGCTCGATCCTGATCTGGTTCGCGCTGCCCTGGCTCGACACCTCCAAGGTGCGCTCCATGCGGTTCCGCCCGATCGCCCGGATCTTCTTCTTCCTCTGGGTCATCAGCTTCTTCGTGCTGATGTACGTGGGCGGCAAGCCGGCCGAGCAGCCCTACGTCATCATCGCGCAGGTCGCGACGGCCTATTACTTCCTGTGGTTCCTCGTGATCCTGCCGCTGCTCGGCAAGTACGAGCGGACGCTTCCCCTGCCGGAGAGCATCGCGGCTGCCGTGCTTGGCCCCAGGGCCAGCACGGGCGGCGGGCCGCTCCCCGGCGCCGCGACCGCCAAGCCGATGGAAAAGGCGTGAACCAATGAAGCTCCTCAAGGTACTTGCCGTCACCGTCGCGGTCGCGATGTCCTCCCCCGTCCTTGCGGCCGGGGAGGCCCCCGCGCCGCCGAATGCGCGCTTCGGCTTCAACAGCTTCTTCGGCTCGTTCGACCGTGGCGCGCAGCAGCGTGGCTTCCAGGTCTACAAGGAGGTTTGCGCCGCCTGCCATGGCATGCGGCTGCTTTCCTACCGCAACCTGCTGGACCTCGGGCTGAGCGAGCCCGCGGTGCGCGCGATCGCGGCCGGCTACACGGTGCAGGATGGACCGAACGACGAAGGCCAGATGTTCGAGCGTCCGGCCCGCCTTTCCGACCGCTTCCGCAGCCCGTTCCCGAACGAGCAGGCGGCGCGCGCGGGCAACAACGGCGCCCTGCCGCCCGACCTGTCCGTGATCGTGAAGGCGCGGCATGACGGAGCGAACTATGTGCGGGCCCTGCTGACCGGCTATGTGGAGCCGCCTCCGGGCGTCACTCTCGCCGATGGCATGCACTACAACGAATACTTCCCCGGCCACCAGATCGCCATGCCCAACGTGCTCAACGACGGGCAGGTGGAGTTTGCGGACGGGACCCGCGCGACGGTCGACCAGATGGCGCGCGACGTCACTACCTTCCTTGCCTGGGCCGCTGAGCCGGAGACGGAGCAGCGCAAGCAGATGGGCGTGAAGATCCTGATCTTCCTGGCCATCCTGGGCGGCCTCGTCTACGCCACCAAGCGCAAGATGTGGGCCGAGGTGAAGCACTGACAGACGCCGCCCGGTTCCGACCGGAGGCGTGATCCGGCCCCCGCCGCAAGCGGGGGCCTTTTTCTTGCGAGGAGGTCGCCACATGGCGGAAATGATCGAGCCGGTGATCGGCATGATCGGAGGCTCCGGCCTCTACGACATCGAGGGGCTCGAGGACCGGGAGTGGCGCCGGGTCGAGACCCCCTGGGGCGATCCTTCCGACGAGTTGCTGTTTGGACGCCTCGCCGGGATCCGCTGCGTGTTCCTGCCCCGCCATGGGAGGGGCCATCCGCGCTCACCCTCGGCGCTGAATTATCGCGCCAACATCGACGCGCTGAAGCGCGTGGGCGTGACCGATGTCGTTTCCCTCTCCGCCGTGGGGTCGCTGCGCGAAGAGCTGCCGCCCGGTCATTTCGTGATCGTGGACCAGTTCATCGACCGGACCTTCGCGAGGGAGAAGAGCTTCTTCGGGACTGGCTGCGTCGCGCATGTCAGCGTCGCCCACCCGACCTGCCCGCGCCTGTCGGATGCCATCGAGGAAGCGGGCAGGGAGCTTGCGCTGCCGATGACGCGCGGCGGAACCTACTTGGTCATGGAAGGGCCGCAGTTCTCCACCAAGGCTGAGTCGTTGCTCTACCGGCAGTGGGGCTGCCACGTGATCGGCATGACCAACATGCCCGAGGCGAAGCTCGCGCGCGAGGCGGAGCTTTGCTACGCCTCCGTCGCCATGGTCACGGATTACGACTGCTGGCACGAGGAGCACGACCACGTCACGGTGGACCAGGTCGTGAAGGTGCTGTTCTCCAATGCCGACAAGGCGCGCGCGCTCGTGAAGGCTCTGGTGCCGCGGATCGGCGCGCCGCGCGGGGAATGCCCAGCAGGCTGCGACCGGGCGCTGGAGCACGCGCTGATCACCGCGCCTGAAAGGCGCGACCCCGCCCTCCTGGCGAAGCTCGACGTGGTGGCGGGACGCATTCTCCGCCGTTAGCGGGCAAGGTGCGGTTTCCTCAGGCGTGACCCACGGCCGCGCACCCGTCCAGGCTGGTGGCGCGGACCACGTGGGCAAAGAGGCGGAGCGCGTCCGGCCCGCCTCGGTCGAGCAATGTGCCGGCCTCCATTTCCACGGCCAGCACTTCCGCATGTTCGGCCAGTGTCTTGGCGGCGCAGCGGAGGGCTTCGCGTGCCAAGGCCAGTTGCAGATCGTCCGGCATGTCCTGCCAAGGGGGGGTATGCATCGGCCGGGGGACCCTTGCATCGCCGTTCTGGCGTCAGGCACGCCGGTCTGGGGTGGCCCCGGCGCTCCGGCGGTGTGCCGGCAGGGAGGGCGATAGGGCGCAAGCGGTTAACGGAGACTTACGGCGGGAAAGACCAAGGCCCGGTTGAGGTGGCGCGCCGGGGAGTGTCTCCTATATCGAGACGAGACGACGACGAACGGAGCGAATCAATGTTCAAGGATGGACGGCAGCGGCTCGATGACCTAGCCGGAGTGGCTGGGGGCGTGATGTCGCTCCTCGGCGGGATGAAGGCGGAGTTCGAGGCGGTAGCCCGCGCCCAAGCGGAAGCGTTGGTCAGCCGCCTGGACCTGGCCCGTGCCGAGGACCTCGACGCTGCAATGGAAGTCGCGCGTCGCGCCCGGGAGCAGGTGGAGGCGCTGGAGGCGCGTATCGCCGCGCTGGAAGCCAAGCTGGCGTCTTCCCAGCCGTCAGCGCCGGAAGCGGAGGTCTAGCCCCTTCGCGGCCCAGGCGGCCTCCATCGCCGCCATATCCGCATCGCCCGACGGGCTTGCGCGGCGCGGCGCTCGCTTGAGCATCGGTTCGCGGTCGCGCCGCCATAGGCGCAGGAGGCGCTCCAGTTCGTCCAGCGGCGCGTGGTGGTCGTCCACGCGCAGGTCCAGGTCAGGGAAGTCCTCCTCCGTCACCAGCTGGATGGCGGCGGATTGGCGCCCGCGCCGGTCGCCCCCCGCCGTCTCGCCAGCCTGCAGGGCGAGCAGCATGCGCTCCGGCAAAGGCAGGGCGGCATGCGCCAGGAAGGCGTCGCGCGTCGCGATGAGCGTCGCGGGACCGGCCAGCATGTTGCCCGCGATCGACCAGCCCCGGCCCGTGAGGGAGCCGCACCACTCGACGCAATTCTCTCCCGTATGCGCTGCGGCACGACCCTTGGCATCTAGCGCATGGAGCTGGCGCAGGCCGCGCCCACCGTCACCGGTCAAGGCGGCCTCCAGCGCCGCAGCCGGCGCCAAGCCACGCTCCATCGCATCGAGCGTCGCCGGACCGAGGTAGCGGTTGGTGATGGATTGCGTCGAAACCGCGCCGACGCCGCGCCGCAGGAAAGGGCAGGAGGCCCCAACGGCGAGGGCGCAGGTGGCTACCGCCACAGCGAAGGCGCCCGTCTCAGGTTCATGGGCGAGCAGGGACCAGGTCATGGACGGGCCGCCTCCAAAATGCCGACGTTCCTTCTTGGCCATGCTTCCTGCTTGCCTGCAAGGCGCTGGACGGGCATGGCTGACGACCCAAGAAGAAAGGAGGAGACGATGCAGCACAATCTTTCGCGCCGCGGGCTTGCCCTCGCGGGCGGCGCCCTGCTTGCCGCGCCGGCGCTGGCGCAGTCGCCCTGGCCGGACAAGCCAATCCGCCTGATCGTCCCCTTCGGGCCGGGCGGGGCCATTGACACGCTTTCGCGCAACGTGGCGTCCCGCTTTGCCGAGCACACCAACGGCCAGACCCTGGTGGTGGAGAACCGGCCCGGGGCTGGCGGCACCATCGCCGGGGCCTTCGCGGCGACGCAGCGTCCGGACGGGCAAGTGCTGATGATGGCGGACATGGGGGCCAACGCGATCGGGCGCCTTCTTTACCCGGGCCTGCCCTATGACCCGCTGACTGCCTTCACCCCCATCATCCATCTGGTGAACCTGCCTGGGGTGCTGATGGCCCATCCCTCGGTCGCGGAGCGGAGCGTCGAGGAGATCGTGCGCGCGGCGAAGGCGCGGCCGGATGGCTTCACCTATTCCTCGGCCGGGACGGGCAATGGCTCGCACCTGTTCATGGAGCTCTTTCTGAAGCGCGCCGGCATCCGGATGGTGCACGTGCCGTACCGCTCGGGCGCCGAGATGGTGACGGCACTGGTGCGCGGCGATGCCCAGTTCGGCTTCCCCACTGTTTCCTCCGGCCTCGCGATGATCCGCGATGGCCGCGCGCGGGCCGTGGCGGTCAGCGAACCGGCGGGCTCGCAGCTTCTGCCTGGCACGCCGGGCCTTGCCGCGGCACTGCCGGGCTTTGACCAGTCCGTCTGGCACGGCATCGTCGCGCCGGCCGGGATGGACCGGAGCCTCGTCCTGCGGATCAACGACGTGTTCGGGCGGATCGCTGCCATGCCCGAGGTACAGGAGGCGGTGTTCCGTCAGCAGGCCGGGCGCGTGGTCGGCGGCACGCCGGCCGAGTTCGCCGCCCATATCCGCCGGGAGTACGAAACCTGGGAGCCGGTGATCCGCGACGCCAACATCAAGGCGGATTGACCGGACCGGCACCGGGCGTAGCGTGGCGGACATGAATATGCCCGTCCCCGTCACGCCCCGCCCGGCCGCCACGATCCTCCTGATCCGGGATGGGGAAGTGGGGCTTGAGGTGTTGATGGTCTGCCGGGCGCGGGAGGTGGACTTCGCCTCCGGCGCGCTGGTCTTCCCGGGTGGCCGGGTCGAGGAGGCAGACTCGCACCTTGCCCCGCCCGGCGATGCGCTGGGCGCCTTCAAGGTCGCCGCGATCCGCGAGGCCTGGGAGGAGTGCGGCATCCTCCTCGGCCGCGCCCCCGCGCCGGCCTCTTTGCCCGCTGGGCCCTTCAGTGCCGCGTTGCAGGAGCGGAACGTGACCCCGGATGTCGGGGCAGTGGTGCCCTTCGCGCATTGGATCACCCCGCATTACAGCCCAAAGCGCTTCGACACCCATTTCTTTCTGGCGCAGGCACCCGACGACCAGGAGGCCGTCCATGATGGCTATGAGGCGGTCGAGGCGGTCTGGGTCCGGCCCGCCGACGTTGTGGCGGAGGCCGAGGCCGGGAAGCGGCGTCTTGTCTTCGCCACGCGACTGAACCTGCTGCGCCTGGCGAAGCAAGGCAGTGCCGCCGAGGCCCTGGCCGCTGCGCGGGACTGCACCATCGTGACCGTCACGCCGGAACCCATATCGGACGGGGCAGGGGGCGTGATGCTGCGTATCCCGGAAGATGCCGGCTATGGCGGTGCCCTCTTTCCCGCGAAGGATCTGCCCGCGATGGGCGGTCGATGGCTGGGCCAGACAGGACCGCGGACCTAGGACTTCAGGCCTCACGCTCGCGCTGCTTCGCAGCGCGCCATAGGTCTTCCATCTCATCCAATGTCGCCTCCGCCGGGCTTCGGCCCTGGGCCGAAAGCTGCGCCTCGACCGACGAGAAGCGCCGCTCGAACTTCGCATTGGCCCCAACCAGGCAGTACTCCGGATCCAGGTCCAGCTTTCGCGCAAGGTTGGCGAGGACAAAGAGCAGATCACCGACCTCATCCTTCAGCCGAACCTGGTCGGCCGCGGCGAGTTCAGCCCGGACTTCGTCCGCTTCCTCCTCGAGCTTGTCCAGGACCGAAGCGGCGTCAGGCCAGTCGAAGCCGACCCGGGCGGCGCGGCTGGTCAGCTTCGCGGCGCGTGTCAGGGCGGGCAGGGAGGAAGCCACGCCGGACAAGGTCCCGGTTTCCGCCCGTTCGACGCGCTCGGCGGCCTTCTGGCGCTCCCAGGCCTCGGTCTGGGTGCTGGCATCGCGCTTGGCCTCCTCGCCGAAGACATGCGGGTGCCGCCGGATCATCTTCGACGCGATCGACGCGGCGACGTCTCCGAAGCCGAACCAGCCGCGCTCCTCGGCCATGCGAGCGTGGTAGACGACCTGAAAGAGCAGGTCTCCGAGTTCCTCGAGCAACGTCTCCGGTTCAGGCCCGGCCGAGATCGCCGAGGCGACCTCGTAGGCCTCCTCAATCGTATAGGGCGCGATGGTCGCGAAGTCCTGGACCTGGTCCCAGGGACAGCCCGTGTCCGGGTGTCGCAGGCGCGCCATGACATCCAGAAGACGGAGGAGTTCAGCTTGGGGGTCTGGCCTCATAGCCTCGGGTGTAGAGGGGGAAGGGATGGGCCGAAAGCCCCGGATTTCCGCGCTGTCCACCGGTTGTCCACACTTCGAATTCCCGGATAAGATAGATTATGGAAAGAAAAGGTGGTGGAAAACTGGTGGGAAAACTGCGCGGCTGGTCCCCGGACCTCCCCGCCCGCGAAGCGGTTTTCTTCGCCCTCAAAGGTCGCCGTCGAGTTCCATGCCGTCGTAGCCAGGCTCGACGCCCGAAGGCAGATCCTGCCGCAGCGTCGCCCAATCCATGGACGGCCCCATATGGGTCAGCACGACCCTGCGCGGCCCGATCGCCTCGGCCCAAGCGAGCACCTCATCCAGGCCCGCATGCACTGGATGGCTCGCCAGCCGGAAGCAGCCGACCACCAGCGTGGCGACGCCGTGCAGCGCCTCCACAGACTCAGGCGGCATCCGGACCACATCCGTACAATAGGCTAGGTTTCCGCATCTTAGGCCCATCGTCCTCATGACCGAATGGTCCTGCTCGTGCAGGCGTAAGGAAATTGTTCCTAGGACAATGGTCGCGCCGGGCTCGACTTCCCTGCCCTCCAATGCCGGTCTGAAGAAGCCGGGTGTCGTCCCGCGGAACGCATAGGCGAAGCGTTCCCGCAGTTCGCGGAGCGTCTCGGGAAATCCAAAAGCCGGAAGAGCTTGGCCCGTGTTGCGGTTCACCTGCCGCAGTTCATCGATGCCCATCACATGGTCGGCATGGGCATGGGTGAAGACCACGCCATCCAGCCCAGCAGCCCCGGCGGACAGAAGTTGTTCCCGGCAGTCTGGACCTGCGTCGATGAGGAGGCGCGTTCCCTCGCAGGTCAGCAGCGCCGATGTCCGGCGGCGCCTGTTACGCGGTTCGGACGCGTCGCAGGCGCCCCAGTCGCCCCGCCCGTCGAGGCCGCCAATGGCGGGCACGCCCTGGGAGGGGCCGGTGCCGAGCAGGGTCAGGCGAACGCGCTTCTTGGGAGACATGCCCTGCGTGATGGCAGGGCAAGCCGGATTCGGGGAGGCTTAGAGTTCCGCGCGCGGGAAAAGGCGGCGGAAATTATCGGTCGTCGCCGCGGCGATCGCCTCCAGGCCGGCGCCACGGGCCTCGGCCAGCACCTTGGCGGTCAAGGCCGTGAAGCCCGGCTCGCAGCGCTTTCCACGATGCGGCGCGGGCGCAAGGTATGGCGCGTCGGTCTCGACCAGCAGCCGGTCCTCGGGGAGTTCCGCTGCCAGGGCGCGCAACTCGCCGCTGCGCGGAAAGGTGAGGATGCCAGAGAAGGAAATGTAGCCGCCCATGGCCACCGCCTCGCGCGCCAGAGCCGGGCCGGAGGAGAAGCAGTGCAGGAGGAAAGCGAAGTCGCCCCCTTCCCGCTCCTCGCGCAGGATGGCGGCGATGTCCGCATCCGCGTCGCGCGCGTGGACCACCAGGGGCACGCAGGCGGCGCGGGCGGCGCGGATGTGGCGGCGGAACCCTTCGCGCTGCACCTCTCGCGGTGACTTGTCGTAGAAATAGTCCAGGCCGCTTTCCCCGATGCCGATCACCCGGGGGTGGTCCGCCAGGGCGACAAGCTCCTCCACCGTCGGCATCCGCCCTTCGCCCGCCCGGTGGGGGTGCACGCCAACCGTGCCCCAGATCTCGGGATGGCGCTCAGCCAGGGCCTTCACGGAAGCGGCCTGTTCGACATGGGTGCCGATGGTCACCATGCGGGTGACGCCCGCGGCCGCAGCGCGGGCGATGATCTCGGGGAGTTCGGCCTCCTCGAAATAGTCGAGGTGGCAGTGGGAATCGACGATCACGCTTCGATCTTCCTGAAGAGCGGCGCGGGCGGTGGCAGGGCATCACCCTCCGGCAACGGCTCAGCGAGGGAGGAAAGGCCGCGCGCCTCGGCCGGGACGCCAAGCTGGTCGAGCATCGCCGCCATCGTGCCGGGCATGAAGGGCTGAAGCACCGTCGCCAGCACGCGCAGCGCGTCATGGAGGCGACGGAGGACCTGTGCCATGCGGGCCGGATCGGTCTTGCGCAGGGCCCAGGGTGCCTCGGTGGTGATGTAGGCGTTGGCGGCGCGGGCCGCTGCAAAGGCGGCTTCCAGTGCCAAGTGGAAATCCTGGCGCTCCAGATGCGCACCCACGCGCCCCGGAAGATCACCCAGCAATGCGCCCAACTCGCCTTCCGGCGCGGCCGGCGCGGGCAACTTCGCCTCGCAATTCTTCTGGATCAGCGTCAGCGTCCGATTTGCGAGATTGCCGAGAACATCGGCAAGTTCCCCATTGGTCCGGTTGGCAAGGGCGGTCCGCGAGAAGTCGCCATCCTGGCCGAAGGGCACCTCGCGCAGAAGGAAGTAGCGCACGGGGTCGAGCCCGTATTCCTCGACCAGAGAGACCGGGTCGATCACGTTGCCCAGGGATTTCGAAATCTTCTGCCCCTCATTGGTCCACCAGCCATGGGCAAAGACCCGCCGGGGCGGCTCGAGGCCCGCCGCCATCAGGAAGGCGGGCCAGTAGATGGCGTGGAAGCGCAGGATATCCTTGCCGACGAAATGGACGTCGGCGGGCCAGAACTTCCAAGCCTCGCCCTCCTCGGGCCAGCCGAGGGCGGTAATGTAGTTGGTCAGCGCGTCCAACCAGACATACATCACGTGCGCGTCGTCGCCGGGCACGGGCACGCCCCAGCGGAAGGAGGTGCGGCTGATCGAAAGGTCCGACAGGCCTGACTTCACGAAGGCGATGACCTCGTTGCGGCGGCTTTGCGGCGCGATGAAGTCGGGGTTCTCCTCGTAGAAGCGCAGCAGCCGGTCCTGCCAGGCGGAAAGGCGGAAGAAGTAGCTGGGCTCCGTCACCCATTCGACCGGAGCTCCGGAGGGCGCGTATTTCACACCGTCGCGCTCCGTCAGCTCGTCCGGGCCGTAGAAGGCCTCGTCACGCACCGCGTACCAGCCTTCGTAGCCGCCCAGATAGATCTCGCCACGGTCGGCGAGGCGCTTCCACAATTCCTGGCAGGCGCGGCGGTGACGCTCCTCCGTAGTGCGGATGAAGGCGTCGTTGCTGAAGCCCATCGTCGCCGTCAGGTCACGAAAGGCGGTGGAGACGCGGTCGGTGAAGGCCTGTGGGTCCATCCCGGCATCGCGGGCTGCCTTCTCGACCTTCTGCCCGTGCTCGTCCGTGCCGGTGAGGAAGAAGACCTCATCGCCCGACAGGCGGCGCCAACGCGCCAGCACGTCCGCCGCCAGCGAGGTGTAGGCGTGGCCGATATGGGGCTTGTCGTTGACGTAATAGATCGGCGTGGTGAGGTAGCAGCGGCGCATGGCGCCTTCTGCTACCCCCGGCGGAGCGTGTCCAGCGCCACCAGGACGGCCTGCCGGCGATCCAGCGACAGGCGCTCCGCCTCCTCGACCTGCCGGCGGAGGGAGGAGGCTGCCTCCACCCAGGCGGGCAACGGCCGGAGGGCAAGCCAGGGCGGTGCCGTCCGGCCCCGCGCCGCGTCGCGAAGCGCGGCCTGAAGCTCGCGCGTCAGGACATCGAAGAAGGGCGCGAAGCCCGCGGCGTCGCGGCCGGCGATTCGGTCGGCCAGGGCATGGGCCTCGGCGGCGCCGGATTGCGGCAGGGCCTGCAAGGCCGCGCGGGCGAGGCGCGCCAATTCCACGCCCTCCCCTTCCGCCAGCGCAAGGGCGCGGCCTGGCGAGCCATTCGCCAGCGGGATCAGCGCCGCCGCGTCGGCATCCGGGGCCAGCACGCTGAGCGCCTTTCGCATCGCGTCCGGCTCCAGGGGAGCAAGATCGAGGCGGCGGCATCGGGACCGGATGGTGGGAAGCAGCCGCCCGGGGGCAGCGGTGACGAGCAGGAGCACTGTGCGCGGGGGCGGTTCCTCAAGCGTCTTGAGGATGGTGTTGGCGGCGGGGGCCTCCATCGCCTCCACCTCGTCCATGATGACCGTGCGCCAGCCGCCCTCGGCCGCGGTCAGCGAAAGGAAGCGCCGGGCCTCGCGTGCCTCGTCAACCTTGATGATGCGACGCTTGCCGGCTTCCTGCGCCGGGGCCAGCAGAAGGACATCCGGGTGGCCCGAGGCGCTGACGCGGCGGAAGACCGGATCCGATTCCGGAAGGTGGAGTGCCGTCTCGCCCCCCTCGTCCCGCGGCATCCCGGCGAGCAGCCAGCGGGCAAAGCGCCAGCACAGTGTCGCCTTGCCCACGCCCGGCTGCCCGGTGACGAGCCATGCATGGGCCAGGCGACCGGAGCGGGCCCCGGCAGCCAGGGCAGCGGCCGCGCCGTCATGGCCGAACAGGACCGGATTGGCGCGTGGCTCAGGCGCCATGGAGAACCCGCCGCAACGCCGCTTCCGTCACCTCCGCCTGCGGCCGGGTGGCGTCCAGCACGGCGATGCGGTCCGGCTCGGCCGATGCGCGCCGGAGGAAACCCTCGCGGACTCGCGCGTGGAACTCCGGCCCCATCGCCTCGTAGCGATTGGCGTCGCGGGCGCGGGACAGGCCGGCCTGTGGCGGGATGTCGAGCAGGATCGTCGCATCCGGTACGGCGTCGGGGACGAGGGCATGGCGAAGTGCCTCGAAGGCTCCGGCGTCGCCACCCTGCCCGGCCACTTGGTACGCAAAGGTGCTGTCGTGGAATCGGTCGCAGATCACGGTGATCCCGGCCTCCAGCGCCGGACGGATCAGGCGCGACCAGTGCTCGCGGCGCGCGGCGAAATGCAGTGCCATCTCGGCCAGCGGATCCCAGCCGCCCTGGGACAGGATGAAGCTGCGCAGCGCCTCCGCGCGGAACGATCCGCCGGGCTCGCGCGTGCGCATCACCGGAAGGCCTCGCGCGCAGAGCGCGGCGGCGAGGCGCCCGCCCTGGGTCGTCTTGCCCGCACCCTCCCCGCCTTCCAGCGTGACGAAGCGACCCTTCAAGTGCCCCCGCCGACCATGCGGCCGAGCACCGCCGGGATGCGCGACACAAGGCCAAGCCGCTCCACGTCCGCGCCGGCATAGAGCGGAAGGCTCATCTCCGGCACGCCGCGCCCGGAAACTTCGAGGCGGCCGAGCTCCTGGCCCTTCGCCACCGGCGCGCGGACGGGCGCGTCGTAGCGCAGCCGCGCCTGCATGCCGTTGCGCCAACCGCGCGGCAGCGTCGCCACCACGTCGCGGCCGCCCACCAGCGGCACGGTGCGGCGCCCACCGAGATGCACCGGCACTTCCTCGATCGTGTCCTCGGCGCGGAACAGCACGACATTCTCGAACTCGCGGAAACCCCATTCGAGGAGGCGCTCGCTCTCCTCGGCCCGCGCGCGCATGGTGGGAAGGCCCGAGACGACGAGGATCAGGCGCCGGTCGCCGCGCTTGGCGCTGGCTGTGAGGCCGTAGCCCGCCTCCTCCGTGTGGCCGGTCTTGAGGCCATCGCCGCCCGGAACGCGGCCCAGGATCGGGTTCCGGTTTTCCTGGGTGATGTTGTGCCAGCGAAAGGAGCGTTCGGAATACAGGCGGTAGTGATCCGGGAAGTCGAGGATGATGCGGCGCGCAAGCGTCGCGAGGTCGCGCGGCGTCATCCGGTGCTCGGGGTCCGGCCAGCCGGTGCTGTTGCGGAAGTTCGAGCCCGTGAGGCCGATTTCCCGCGCCTGCTGGTTCATGAGGTCGGCAAAGGCGCGTTCGGAGCCCGCGATCGCCTCCGCGAAGACGACGCAGGCATCGTTGCCCGACTGGATGATGACGCCGCGCGCCAGGTTCTCGACGCTCACCGTGGTGTTCAGGTCGACGAACATCTTGGAGCCGCCCATGCGCCAGGCCGCCTCGCTGACTGGGAGGAGCTGGTCCATGGCCAAGCGGCCTTTGCGGATCATGTCGAAGACCACGTACATGGTCATGAGCTTCGACATAGAGGCGGGCGGCATGGACTGCTCCGAACCCTTCTCCAGCAACGTCGCGCCCGTCTCGAAATCGATCAGCAAGGCGAAGCGCGCCGCCGTGTCCACCGGGCCGAGCGGCGAGTTGGCGGGCGTGGTCGGTTGGGGCGTGGGTCCGCGCGCCGCGGGCCGCTGCGGGCCGCCGCGCTGCTGCGCGAGGGCCGGGGCGGCGAGCGGCAGGGACAGACCGGCGAGGAGGAGGCGGCGGGACGGCATGGCGGAGGCTTACGCCGGCCGGCTACTCCACCACAAGACGGAGTTCTTGCTGACCAGCACGCAGCGCGCGGGCAAAGGCCTCGTCGGCTTCCGCCAGCGTCGCGTAGGGCCCGCCGCGCACGCGCCAGACCTGCTGCCGGCCCGCCGGTCCGAAGGGCTCCGCCCGCATGCCGAGGCGCGCGGCCTGGGTTCGCGCGAAGTCGGCACGGAAGAAGCTGCCCGCCTCGGTCCACAGCCGGCCGGGCATGGGGGCGCCCTGGGTTACCTGTTCCGGCAGGCGCTCGGGCGGCGGGACGGCCACGGCCGTCTCGGCCGCGTTGGCGGGGCGGACGGTCTCGGCACGCGGCGCGGCCACGCGGGCGCCCTCCGGCGCGGCAAGGGATTCCCGTTCGACCCGGCCGACCGGCGCGGCGGCGATCGCGAGGGCCGGCGCGTGTCCTTCGAGCCCGGAGCCCGCGAGGCGCGAGGCGCCCTGATCCGCCGTCACCCTCGCCTGGAAGGGTCCGCGGGCGCCGAGGAGTTCGGTGGCGCGCGGTGAGACGGCGATGACGCGCCCTGCCCGCTCCGGCCCCCGGTCATGGACGCGCACGCGCAGGCTGCGTCCGTTCTCTAGGTTTGTGACGGTGACGATCGAGGGCAGCGGCAGGGTGCGGTGCGCTGCCACCAGCGCGGAGGCGTCGTGGCGTTCGCCATTCGCGGTCAGCCCGGCGCGGCGCGGCATGGTCTCGGCGATGCCGGTCTGGTCGAGGCTCCAATCCTCGCGCGGGTAGGACCACTGCCCGCCGAGATTGTAGCCCTCGCCCACCACGTAGCGCGGACGGGCCTCTGGCCCGGGCGGCGGGGGCCGCCCGCACGAGGCCAGGAGCGCGAGGGCGGCGAGCCCCGCCAGGACGCGCTTCATCCCACGCGGTCCGCCAGCATCCCTACCGCGGTCGCGTAGAAGTTCGAGGGGTTGTAGCGGCGGATGGCCATGAAGTTGCGACCAACGATGAAGCTCTGCCCCTCGCCGCGCGAGTAGCCGGGGACGACGACGGCCCATTCGCCCTCGTAGCCGGGCAGCAGGCTGCCATCCCATTGCCTCACGCCCGCCCGTGCCCAGTCCACCATGGATCGCATGGTGCGGTGGTCCAGGCCCTCGGCGCTGAGGCTGTTGGGAAGCGACACCTCGAAGCCCCAGGGCTCGCCGTCGCGCCAGCCGGAGCGGGAAAGATAGTTGGCGATGGAGCCAAGCGCGTCGGCGCGGCTGTCCCAGATGTCCTTGCGGCCGTCTCCGTCGAAATCCACCGCCAGTCTTTCGAAGGAGGTCGGCATGAATTGCGGGTGGCCCATCGCGCCGGCATGGGAGCCGCGCATCCGCTCCACGCTGATGTTGCCGGCATCAAGGATGCGCAGGGCGGCGAGGAGTTCGGCGCGAAAGAAGGCGGCGCGGCGCCCTTCCCAGGCCAGGGTCGCCAGCGCCTCGATCACGTTGAAATTGCCGGTGAAGCCGCCATAGGAGGTTTCCATCCCCCAGATGCCCACCACCGCGCGCGGATCCACGCGGAAGCGCGAGTGGATGGCCTGGAGGAGGGCCCGGTTCTCCGCGAAGGCGCGGCGGCCATTCTCGATCCGTGTCGTAGAGAGGCGCGCGTCGCGGTACTGCGACCAGGTCTGGGTGAACTCGGCCTGTCGGCGGTCCAGTTCCAGAACCCGATCATTGGGGCGGAGATTGGCCAAGGCGCGACTCAGCGTCTGCGGCGACACGCCGCCACGCCGCGCCTCGGTGCGCACGCCTTCCAGGAAGGATGCGAAGGAGCCCTGGGCCAGGGCGGGGCTCGCCGCCGCCGCCAGGGGAAGGGCGGCCAGGGCACGTCGGGTCAGCATGGGCGCTTCCTGCCACGCTCCGTCGAGGGCGGCAACGGAAGCCTTCACGGTCCGCGTGTTGATCTTGGCAAAAGCCTGGCGCACCTTGGGCGGCGAACGGAGGAACCCGCCCATGGTCGCGCTCACGCAACGTTTCGCCGCCTACGCCGCCGGCATCCGCCATGCCGACCTTCCGGCCGAGGTGGAGGCGCGGACGCGGTTCCTCCTCCTCGACCTCGCGGGAAACATGCTGCGCGGACGCCATGATGCGGAAAGCAGCGCCCCGCTCCTCGCCGCCGCGCGGGCCATGGGGCTGATGCAGGGCCAGCACGCCGTGCTGGGCGAGGCGGCGCGCGTCTCACCGCTCGGCGCCGCACTGCTGAACGGCGCCTTTGCCCATTCGCTGGATTTCGACGACACGCATGCCGCCGGGACGCTGCACCCCGGCGCGCCGGTCATCCCGGCAGCCCTAGCGGCCGCGGAGATCGCCGGGGCCAAGGGCGCCGACATCATTGCCGCCGTGGTGGCCGGGTATGAGGTGACCAACCGCCTGTCCGTCGCCATGCCGGCCGGCGACCATTACGACCGAGGCTACCACCCCACCGCGACCTGCGGCGCCTTCGGCGCGGCGGCGGCGGCGGGGCGCGTGCTCGGGCTGTCCGCAGCGCAAATCGAGGATGCGCTGGGGATCGCCCTGTCCCAGGCGGCCGGGTCGCTGCAGTTCCTGGCCAATGGCGCCTGGACCAAGCGCTTCCAGGTGGGCTGGGCCTCCATGGCCGGGCTGGCCGCCGCGCTGACGGCGCGCGAGGGTTTCCGCGGCGCCGCCGAGGCGCTGGAGGGCAAGGCCGGATTCTTGCGTGCCTACGCCCCGAACCCCACCCCGGAGCGCGCATTGCGCGGCCTGGGCGAGGAGTACGAGCTGATGGAGACGGCGGTGAAGCCGTACCCTTCCTGCCGGTACGGCCATGCCTGCGTGGACGCGGCCCTGGCGTTGCGCGCCGAGCACGGGCTGAAGGCGGCGGAAATCGAGTCCGTCACAATGGGCCTGCCGAACAAGGGCATGCTGCTGGTCGGCGCGCCGCTTGAATACAAGCAGCACCCGAAGAACGTGGTGGATGGCCAGTTCTCCGGTCCCTTCGTGGTGTCCTGCGCCCTGGCGCACGGGCTTTTCGGCTGGGACAGCTACGCCCGCATGGACGAGGCCGAGCTTCGCACCCTGATGCCCAAGGTCACGACCGAGGAGGATCCGGAGGTGCAGGCCGAGTTCCCGGCCAACATGTCCGGCAAGCTGACCGTGCGCGCCCGCGGCCAGGTCTTCACGAAGTTCGTGAAGGTGCCGAAGGGCGAGCCGTCGAACTTCCTGACCGAGGACGAACTCCGCGCGAAGTTCCATGGCCTCGCCGATGCTGTGCTAGGGCACGAGCGTGCGGTCCAGCTGGCCGATGCGATTCTGACCCTCGACAAGGCACAGGATGTGCACGCGATGCTGCGCCTGGGCGCGCCGCTGCAGCCTGTCCGCCTCGCGGGCGAGTAGGGGCCTGGGCAGGAAGCGCGCGGCGTCCTAAGCCTTCGCGCCCGGGCAGGTGGCCGAGCGGTTTAAGGCACCGGTCTTGAAAACCGGCGTGGGTTCACGCCCACCGTGGGTTCGAATCCCACCCTGCCCGCCAGACCGCACTCGCCCGAGGCCCGCCCCCATGCGCCCCTTTGCCCTCGCATTCCTTCTGGCCCTCGCGGGGGGGCCGACCCTGGCGCAGCCGGCCTCTTCCTGGGCGGCGCACCAGGCGCCTTCCGCCGGCCCCGCACGGGTCATCGGCACCACCGCACTGGGCTGCCTAGCGGGCGGGGAGGCGCTGCCGCCGGAAGGGCCCGCGTGGCAAGCCGTGCGCCTGTCGCGCAACCGGAACTGGGGCCATCCCGAGACGATCCGCGGTATCCGCACCCTGGCGCAGCGCGCGCGGAGCGCCGGGCTTCCGGACCTGCTGATCGGCGATGTCGCGCAGCCACGCGGCGGCCCGATGCCCTTTGGACACGCCAGCCATCAATCGGGCCTGGATTTCGACGTGTGGCTCGACGTCAATCCGCGCCCGCCGCTTTCCCGCGCCCAGCGCGAGGATTGGCCGGTCGCGTCGCTCGTCCTCCCGGACCAGTCTGGGGCAGACCCGAATCGCTTCACCGCCGCCCACGCCCGGCTGATTAGACTGGCGGCCGAACTGCCCAACGTGGACCGCGTGCTGGTGAATCACGGCATCAAGCGCTCGCTCTGCACCGTCCATGGCGGCGAGGCTTGGCTGCGCCGCGTGCGGCCCTGGCGCGGGCATGACAGCCACATGCATGTCCGCTTGCGCTGCCCCGCTGGAAGCCCGGAATGCCAGGAAGGCCCGCCCATCCCGGCCGGCGATGGCTGCGACGCGTCGCTGGATTGGTGGCTGAGCGACGAGGCGCGCCGCCCCCCTTCCCCACCCCGCGCTCCGGGTCCGCCCCCAGCCCTGCCGCCGGCCTGCGGGCCCGTCTTCCGCGCACGCTGAAGCGCGGCGCGGCTTCCTTGCGCGGCCGGACCGGGCTACGCCTCCCGGCGCATGATCGACCCTGTCGCGCTCCAGATCGGACCCTTCGCCATTCGCTGGTATGCGCTGGCCTATATCGCCGGAATCGTGATCGGCTGGCGCGTGGCTCGGCGCCTCGTCGAGGCGGAGCCTCGCGCCGCCACCGCACAGCAAGTGGACGACTACGTGACCTGGATCACCCTCGCCATCATCCTGGGTGGGCGGCTGGGCTACGTGCTGTTCTACCGGCCGGGCTACTACCTCCAGAACCCGATGGAGGCGCTGGCGCTCTGGCAGGGCGGCATGAGCTTCCACGGCGGCGCGCTGGGCGTGATCCTGGCGACGCTGATCTTCACCCATCGCAACAAGCTGGACACGCTGCTTTTCGGCGACCGGGTCGCGATCGTCGTGCCGATCGGCATCTTCTTCGGGCGGCTGGCGAATTTCGTGAATGGCGAGTTGTGGGGGCGGCCCTCGGACGTTCCCTGGGCGATGGTATTTCCGCATGACCCGCTCGGCGTGCCCCGCCACCCGTCGCAGCTTTATCAGGCGGGGCTGGAAGGGCTTGCCCTTTCCGCGTTGCTTTGGGCGCTCTGGTTCACGCCTGGCATCCGCGCCAAGCGCGGCTTCCTGGCCGGCGCGATGATCGCGGGGTACGGCGTCGCGCGCCTCGTCGGCGAGGTGTTCCGCGAGCCGGACGCGCATCTGGGCTTCCTCTTCGCCGGGGCGACCATGGGCCAGCTTCTTTCCATTCCCATGGTCGCGCTGGGGCTGTTCCTGATGCTTCGCGCGCGACGCGTCGCTTGATGGAGCGGCTGGACGCGTTCCTTGCCCGCGCTTCCGCGGCCTATTACGGCCATGGTGCCGGGATCGGCGCGGATTTCACCACCGCGCCCGAAATGACCCAGGCTTTCGGCGAGTGCCTCGGCCTCTGGTCTGCCCTGGCCTGGGAGGCGATGGGCCGTCCTGCGCGCGTGGTCTGGGCGGAATGCGGCCCCGGCCGAGGCACGCTGATCCAGGACGCCCTGCGCGCCGTCGAGCAGATGGTCCCCGCCTTCGCCTCGGCCGCCGAGATCCATCTGGTCGAGACTTCGCCCGTGCTTCGCGCCATGCAGAAGGGCCGCATGGGCGCACGCGTGTCCGCTTGGCACGACCGCATCGAGGATCTGCCGGGTGGCCCGCTGGTCCTTCTGGGCAACGAGTTCCTGGACGCGCTGCCGATCCGCCAGTTCATCCGCCGCGAGGGCGTCTGGAGGGAACGCTGGGTGTCCGAAGGCCAGTTCGTCGAATGCCCAACCGAGGAGGATTGGGGTGGGGCCCCTGAGGGCAGCGTGAAGGAACGTTGCGAGCCGGGCCTTTCCATCGCCGCCCATCTTGGCGCGCGGCTGGCGCGTGAAGGGGGGGTGGCCCTCTTCCTCGACTACGGACCGGGGGAAAGCGGGCTTGGCGACAGCCTCCAGGCGATGAAGGCCGGAAAGCCGGCCGACCCGCTGGCCGATCCGGGTGCGGTGGACGTCACCGCGCATGTGGATTTCGCGGCCTTCGCTGCTGCCGCGGCAAAAGCGGGAGCGACGGCACAGGGCCCGGTTCCAATGGGCTTGTTCCTTCAGCGCCTCGGCCTCGTTTCGCGCTCTGCCATGCTGGCGAGAGTCGAGCCCTTCCATGCCCGCAACCTGCTCGGCGCGGCGCAGCGCCTCGTGGCGCCAGAAGGCATGGGGCGCCTGTTCAAATCCCTGGCCCTGACCCATCCCGGCCTGCCACCCCTGGAGGGATTCCGCGAGTGACACCCGAGTTCCTGACCCACCCCGCCCTTTCCGGCTTTTCCCATGGGTTCTTCACCCGACGCGGCGGGGTGTCGCAGGGCGCCTATGCCAGCCTCAACTGCGGCCTGCGGAGCGAGGATGACCCCGACGCGGTGGCGGAGAACCGTGAAAGGGTGCGCACCGTCCTCCGTGCCCGGGCGCTGCGTGCGCTACGGCAGGTCCATGGCCCCCGCGTCGTGGACGCCGCGCTAGGTTGGGATGTGCTGCCCGAGGCCGACGCCATGGTCTGCGCCAAGCCGGACGTGGCGCTGGGCGTCATCACCGCCGATTGCGCGCCGGTCCTGTTCGCGGATCCCGAGGCGCGGGTGGTCGGCGCTGCCCATGCCGGCTGGCGCGGCGCGGTGGGCGGCGTGCTGGAGGCGACCCTTGCCGCGATGGAGGGGCTGGGCGCCCGGCGCGACCGCATCCGTGCCGTCGTCGGTCCGTGCATCGCTCAGCCTTCCTATGAGGTCGGGCGTGACCTTTACGAGGCGGTGGGCGACCCGGGCTTCCTCGCGCCCGGCCGAGACGCGGAGCACTGGCAGTTCGACCTCGCTGGATATTGCGCATCGCGCCTCGGTGGCGTCGCAGAGGTGGCGGTGATGGGATTGGACACGCTTTCGGATGAGGCGCGGTTCTTCTCGCACCGCCGGCGGACCCTCGCCGGCGGCGGGCCGCTCGGACACCAGATCTCGGCGATCGCGGCATGAGGCGTGCTTTCCTCCTGGGCGCGCTGGGTACCTTGGCTGCCTGCGCCGACATTCCGCGCCCGCATCGCGGGCGGCCGGGTGGGCTGGCGCCGCGCCTTTCGGTCCCGCTCGCGATCCGTATCGCCGTCCCGCCGCCGCCCGAGGCCTTGTTGAGCGACGCAGGGGCACGCCTCGTCGCCGACGAACTGGCGGCCGCCTTGCAGGCGCAGGACGTGCCGGCCGCCGCGACCGAGACGCCGCTTCCGCTGGATTGGCGCCTCCTGATGCGCGCCGAGTCCTCGGGGGGCACGGTGCGGCCACGCCTGGTCATCACCGACGCGGATGGGCGGGAGCAGGGCGCCGTCTCCACCACCCCCGTTCCGGCCCGCGCCTGGACGACGGGGGATCCGGCCACGCTCCGCGCCATCGCGGCGCAAGGCGCCCCCAGGGTGACGCAGATCCTGCTCGGCATCCAGGCTGCGCGGGCCAGCGCCACGCCGGACGCCATCGCCAGCGGCCCGCCCCGGCTGCGGCTGATCCCGGTGCGTGGCGCCCCGGGCGACGGCAACAACGCCCTGACCAACCGACTGCGGGAGTTCCTGTCCACCCGCGGCTACGTGGTGCAGGACCTGGCCGAGGGCGCGAACCATGCCGTCACCGCGGAGGTCTCGGTGGTGGCCGGCACGCCGGGCAACCAGCGCGTGGAGATCCAGTGGATCGTTTCCCGCCGGGATGGCCACGAGCTGGGACGGGTGTTGCAACTGAACGAGGTCCGCGCCGGGTCCCTGGACCGTTTCTGGGGCGATGTCGCCTATGCCGCCGCCCAGGAGGCCGCCGGCGGCATCCTGCAGATCATCCGCAATGCCTCCTCCCCCGGTTGAAGGGCCGGCGCGGCGCCTGTATCCGTCCGCCGTGCCGCCCAAGGCCCCGCAAGGAAAAGCCCCCGCCCGATGAAGATCGTCGCCTGCAACAGCAACCGGCCCCTCGCGCAGGCCGTCGCCGACATACTCGGGCTGAAGCTGACCGACGCCTCGGTGCGCCGCTTCGCCGACATGGAAATTTTCGTGGAGATCCATGAGAACATCCGCGGCGAGGACGTCTTCGTCATCCAGTCCACCTCCTACCCCGCCAACGACCACCTGATGGAGCTGCTGATCACGCTCGACGCGCTGCGCCGCTCCTCGGCACGGCGGGTGACGGCGGTGGTGCCGTATTTTGGCTATGCCCGTCAGGACCGGAAGAGCGGACCGCGCACGCCGATCAGCGCCAAGCTCGTCGCGAACCTCATCACCCAGGCCGGGGCGGACCGGGTGCTGACGCTGGACCTGCATGCGGGGCAGATCCAGGGCTTCTTCGACATCCCGGTGGACAATCTCTACGCCGCGCCGCTCTTTGCGCGCGACATCCAGAGTCGCTACGCGGGGCGCGACCTGATGATCGTCTCGCCCGACGTGGGTGGCGTGGTGCGTGCCCGCGTCATCGCCCAGCGCCTCAACACCGACCTTGCGATCATCGACAAGCGCCGCCCGCAAGCCGGCGTGTCCGAGGTGATGAACGTGATCGGCGACGTGTCGGGCCGCGACTGCATCATCATCGACGACATCTGCGACAGCGGCGGGACGCATTGCAACGCCGCAGCCGCGTTGATGAAGAACGGCGCCCGCTCCGTCTCAGCCTATGTCACCCATGGCGTGCTTTCGGGCGCCGCGGTGCAGCGCATCGCCGACGCGCCGATCGAGGCGATGGTGGTGACCGACTCGATCGCGGCGACCGAGGCGGTGCAGCAGGCGGAGAACATCCGCCAGATCCCCATTGCCCCTCTCCTGGCCGAGGCGATGCGCCGGATCAGCGAAGAAGCGTCCGTCTCCTCGCTCTTCGACTAGGGGTCGGCTTCCGCACCCGCCCCGGGGCGGCTATGGCAGGTTGAGGGTTTCGGAGGCAGCGGACCATGAAGCTCTATTACTCGCCGGGCGCCTGTTCGCTCGGAATTCACGTCATCCTGGAAGAGATCGGCAAGCCTTTCGAGGCGGTCGCCGTCTCGACGCGCGACGGATCGAACCGGAAGCCGGAATACCTGGCCATCAACCCAAAGGCCAAGGTGCCCGCGCTCCAGCGCGACGACGGCACGGTGCTGACGGAATGGCCGGTCATCGCCTGGTGGCTCGCCAAAGCGAATCCGATGTCCAACCTGATCCCGGTCGAGTTCGAGGCGGAGACGCGCTGCCTCGAATGGATGGACTACCTGTGTGGCACGGTCCACCCGCAGGGCTTCACCCGTATGTTCCGCGCCAGCAACTTCGCGCGCGACGCGGAGGACGAGGCGCGGGTCGTCGCGCAGGGCAAGGAGCTCGCGGCCGGCTACCTGGAAACGATCGAAAAGCTGTGGAAGGGCGGCACCTGGCTTTTGCCCAGCGGCTACAGCGTCGCGGATTGCGCGCTGTTCTTCCTCGAGCACTGGGCGGCGGGCCGCGCAGGCATCGAACTGCCGCCGCGGCTGAAGGCGCATCACAAGGCCATGAAGGACCGCCCCGCCGTCGAGCGGGCGATGAAGCGGGAGGGGATTTCCCCATGATGAAGCTGTACTACTCGCCCGGCGCATGCTCGCTGGGCATCCACATGCTGTTGGAGGAGATCGGCGCGCCCTTCGAGGCGGTGGCCACGAACCTGCGCGAGGGCGCCCAGTTCAAGCCCGAGTTCAAGGCGGTGAACCCGAAATCCAAGGTGCCGACCCTGATGCGTGGGGACGGCTCGGTGCTGACCGAGTTTCCCGCCATCGCCTTCTGGCTCGCCGCCAGCTTCCCCAAGGCAGGGCTGATGCCCGAGGGCGCCGACGCCATGGCGCGGGCGATCGAGGCGACGGATTACGCCGTGGCCACGGTGCACATGCAAGGTTTCTCCCGCATCTTCCGCCCGGCGAACTTCGCACCGAGCGAGGCCGACCACGAGGCTGTGAAGGCGCGAGGGACCGAAATCTTTACCAAGGGGCTGCAGAACCTCGACGCCTCGCTGGAGGGCCGCGATTTCTTTGCCGGACGCTTCTCCTTCGGGGATGCCGCGCCATTCTACATCTCCTTCTGGGCAGCCGAGCGCCTCAAGATGGAGCTTCCCGGCCGCCTGGCCGCGCATTACGCCGCGATGCGGGCGCGTCCCTCCGTGCAGCGCGCGATGGCACGCGAGGGCCTCGCTTGATCCTTTGGGTCTCGCCGCGCACCTCCTCCCTCGCCGCGCGCCTGGCTTTCGCAATGTGCGGCACGCCCGGGGAGGTGCGGGAGATCAGCCTGCGCGCCGGCGAGGCCCGAACCCCCGGCTTCATCGCCATCAACCCGAAGGGACAGGTGCCTGTCCTTGAGATGGAGGGCGGGTTCGCATTGACCGAGACGCCCGCGATCCTTGTCGCGCTGGGCGAGATGTTTCCCGAATCCAACCTCCTCGGCACCTCGCGCGAGGAGCGCTGGCGGGTGATGGAATGGCTCTCCTGGGTCGCCTGGACGATACCGGGCACCTTCATGCCCGGCTTCGATCCCGGCCGCTTCGGCCCCGCGCCGGCGGAGGAGGGTATTCGCCGCGCGGCCCTGGCACGCGCCGACCTTGCGCTTATCTACGCCGCCTCGCGCGTCGAGGGGCGGGACTGGGCGGTCGGCGGCGCGCCCACGGCAGCGGATTGCTCGCTTGCCCTGCTGACGGTTCTGGGGGGATTTCTCGGCATCGCGCCGCCTGAGGCCTTGACGGCGCATCGCCGCCGGTTCTTCGCCCTGCCCGCCCTCCAGGACGCCCTCTCCGCCGAAGGATTTGCCACGTGAGCCTCAACCCCGTCTCGTTCTGGTTCCTCCGACACGGCGAGACCGACTGGAACGCCGAAGGCCGGTCGCAGGGCCAGACAGACATCCCCTTGAACCAAGTCGGGATGATGCAGGCCGAGCGTGCAGCGCGCGCGCTGGTGGGCCGGGGCATCGTCACCATCGTCTCCTCGCCGCTCTCCCGCGCCCGCGTCACGGCGGAGGTGGTGGCGAAGGCGCTCGACCTGCCCATCGCCGCCCTCGACCCCGAGTTGATGGAGGTCGCCTTCGGGGAACAGGAGGGCCAGCCCATGGGCGACTGGTACGACGACTGGATCCGGGGCGAGTTCACGCCAGAGGGCTGCGAGCCCTTCGCCGATCTCCGCGCCCGCGCGGCGCGGGGCATCAACCGCGCCACCGCCCTGCCCGGCCCGGTCCTGGTGGTGGCGCATGGCGCGCTGTTCCGTGCCTTCCGCTACGAAGCGGGGCTGGAGCCGAATGTCCGCACCCCGAATGCCCTGCCTCTATGGTGCAAGCCAGAGGGGGAGGGCTGGCGCCTCAGCCCGGCTGATCTGTCCGACTAGAGCAGGCCGCCCAGGATCCGGCCGCCCGGCATCGGCTGGGGCGCGCCGGTCGTGCCGGGAAAGCTGATCGGCAGGCCGCGGGCCGTGCGGGCGGCCAGCACGGCGAAGCACTGAGCCTCCAGCGCATCCCCGTTCCAGCCCGCCACTTCTACGGGCCGCACAGGTTCGGCCAGGGTGGCCGCGAGGGCGCGCATCATGGCCGAGTTTCTGCGCCCGCCCCCGGCGACGAGCCATTGCAGAGGCGGCTCCGGAAAATGACGTGCGGCGGCGGCCACGCAGATCGCGGCGAAGGCGACCAAGGTCGCCGCGCCATCCTTTGGCGACAACTCGTGCGCTCCGGCATCCCGCAGCGCCCGGTCGAAATCAAGCCGATCCAGCGACTTCGGCGGGGGCTGAGCCAGGAAGGGATGGTTCATCAGCCTTCCCAGCACGGCCCCGTCCGCCTGCCCGGCGGAAGCGAGGTTCCCGTCCCGGTCGTAATCCCGCCCAGCCGAGCGCCGCGCCCAGTCATCGAGAGGCCCGTTCGCCGGCCCGGTGTCGAAGGCGAGGAGCGTGCCGTCGCTTCCCAGGAAGGTGACGTTGCCGACCCCGCCCAGGTTCAGCACGGCGAGCGGCTTCGGCAGGGCATGAGCGAGCGCGGCATGGGCGACGGGAACCAGCGGCGCCCCTTGCCCGCCCGCCGCCACGTCCGCCGAGCGGAAATCATGGGCGATTGAAAGGCCCGTCTGACGTGAAAGCGCGGCCGCATCGCCGATCTGCCAGGTTCGCCCCTCAGCGCCCGCCGCGTCGCCGGGCTGGCGCGGGCGGTGCAGGATGGTCTGACCATGGAAGGCGGCCATTTCCGGTGCCGGCAGCCCGGCGCGCTGCGCATCCAGGGCAACGCGGTTGATGGCCGCGGCGTGGCGCTCGGTCAGCCGAGCCTCGCAGTCGCGCAGGAATTGGTCGTCGGGCGGAAGGCCGGGCGCCAGTTCGAGCAGGCGTCGCAGGTCGCGGCGCAGCGCGGGCTCGTAGGGAACGGTGATGGCGGGGCCTAGCTGGGCGACCTTCTCGCCGTCCGTCTCCACCCAGGCGGCATCCACCCCGTCCAGCGAGGTGCCGCTCATCGTCCCGATGATTCTCAGCATCCCCGCATTGTGCTACCGCCGCAGTCTTTGCGCCATCGGGCGGGGTTTGAAATGAGCGGGCAGGATTTTCTCGACGTCGTGACGGAGCGCGGCTTCGTCCATCAGGTCACGGATGCGGAGGCGCTGCGGGCGTCGCTGCGCGCCGGGCCGGTGACGGGGTATATCGGGTTCGACGCGACGGCAGACAGCCTGCATGTCGGCCACCTCGTCCAGATCATGCTGCTGCGCTGGCTGGCGCGCACGGGCAACCGCCCCGTCGTCCTGATGGGCGGCGGCACGACCAAGATCGGCGACCCCTCCGGCCGCGACGAGACGCGTCAGATCCTGACCGAGGAGCGGATCGAGCAGAACAAGGCGGGCATCCGCCGCGCCTTTGACGGCTTCCTTCAGTTTGGCGACGGGCCGGGCAAGGCGATCATGCTCGACAATGCCGAATGGCTGGACGGGCTGCGCTACATCCCCTTCCTGCGCGAGGTCGGGCGGCATTTCAGCGTCAACCGCATGCTGAGCATGGACAGCGTCCGGCTGCGGCTGGAGCGCGACCAGCCGCTCACCTTCATCGAGTTCAACTACATGCTGCTGCAGAGCTACGACTTCGTGGAGCTTCACAAGCGCCACGGCGTGACGCTGCAGATGGGCGGCTCCGACCAATGGGGCAACATCGTCATGGGCGCCGACCTGGTTCGCCGCATGAGCAATGCCACGGTGCACGGCCTCACCGCGCCGCTCATCACCACGGCGTCGGGCGCCAAGATGGGCAAGACGGCGGGCGGCGCGGTCTGGCTGAACGCAGACCGCCTGAGCCCCTACGATTACTGGCAGTACTGGCGCAACGCCGAGGATGCGGATGCAGGCCGCTTCCTCGCCCTCTTCACGGACCTGCCCATGGAGGAGGTGCGGCGCCTGGGTGCGCTGGGCGGCGCCGAGATCAACGAGGCGAAGAAGGTGCTGGCGACGGAAGCGACCGCGCTGCTGCACGGCCGTGCGGCGGCGGAGGAAGCGGCCGAAACGGCGCGCCGTGCCTTCGAGCAGGGCGAGGCGGCAGAGACCCTGCCCAGCATCATCCATGCCCTTCCCGCCCCGCTGCTGGACCTGCTGGTGGAGGCGAAGCTCTGCGCCTCCAAGGGGGAGGCGCGGCGCCTCATCGCCCAGAACGGGGTACGCCTCGACGACGCGCCGGTTTCTGATCCGGCACTGGTGGTGGAGGCGCCGGCCAAGCTATCGGCCGGGCGCAAGCGGCACGTTCTGGTGAAGGCGGGCTGAAGGGGTCTATCCTCCGGCCAAAGCACCGGAGGAAACATGGAGCCGACTCTCGTGATCCGGGGCGGCACGCTGGTGGATGGCACCGGCGCGTCGCCTTTCGAAGCGGATATCGCGCTTTCCGGCGACCGCATCGCGGCCATCGGCCGCAACCTTTCCATCCCGCGCGGCGCGGAGGAGATCGAGGCCAAGGGACGCCTCGTGACCCCGGGCTTCGTGGACATCCACACCCATTACGACGCCCAGGCCACCTGGACGTCGAAGATCCTTTCTTCCTCCTTGCACGGGGTGACCACGGCGCTGCTGGGCAATTGCGGCGTCGGCTTCGCCCCCTGCCGGCCCGAGCATCGCGACATGCTGGTCGCCCTCATGGAAGGGGTGGAGGACCTGCCCGAGGTGGTGCTGACCGAAGGCCTGCCCTGGAACTGGGAAAGCTTCCCCGACTACCTCGACGCGCTGGATTCCCGCCCCTACGACATGGACGTCGCGGCCCAGGTACCACACGCGGCGCTTCGGGTGCACGTGATGGGGAAGCGCGGCTTCGAGCGCGAGCCCGCCACCGAGGCGGACCGGGCCGAGATGGCGCGGCTTGCGCGCGAGGGCATCGCGGCCGGGGCGCTGGGCTTCTCCACCTCCCGCGCCATCGCCCACAAGACGCTGGCCGGAGAGCCGACCCCGACCCTCGGCGCGGCCGAGATCGAGCTGGCCGAGATCGGAAGGGCACTTGGCGGCGGCTGGCTGCAGGTCATCTCCGATTTCGACGACCCGGCCGAGGAGGAATGGGAGAGGCTGACCCGCGTTGCGCGGCTGGCTGGGCGGCCCATGACCTTCTCGCTGCTCCAGCGCGAATCCCGGCCCGATTTCTGGCGCTGGCTGCTGGACCGCGTCTCCGAGGCGAATGCGGAGGGACTCCGCGTCACCGGCCAGGTGATGGGACGGCCAGTCGGCTTGATGTTCGGCTGGGAGTTGTCGCAGCACCCCTTCCTGACCCGGGCGGCCTATCGCGAGGTCGCGCATCTTCCCATCGACGAGCGGGTGACCGCACTACGCGACCCGGCGCGCCGCGCCCGCATCCTTGCTGAACTGACGGACGACCCGGCGCTCCGCGCGCGCCTCAACAACTACGCCCGGATCTATCGCCTGACGCCGGACTACGAACCGCCGCCCGAGGCCTCGGTGCTGGAGACGGCCAAGCGCGAGCGACGCGACCCCGAGGATCTTTGCTACGACTGGATGCTGGAGGAGAATGGCCGCGCCATCCTCAACCGCCCCCTTTTGAACTACGCCAATGGCAACCTCGACGCGATCCGCGAGATGGTTACCCACCCGCACACCCTGCTGGGCCTGGGCGATGGCGGGGCGCATGTCGGCTATATCTGCGATGCCTCCGCACCCACCCATCTCCTCACCCATTGGGTCCGCGACCGGGCCCGTGGCGGGCGCTTGCCGGTGGAGTTCGCCGTGCAGCGGCTTTCCGCCGACAATGCCAAGGCGATCGGCCTTCGCGACCGCGGGCTGCTCAAGGAAGGCCTCAAGGCTGACCTGAATATTATTGATTTTGAAGCATTGTCGCTCCATCGGCCGGAGATGCGCTACGACCTCCCGGCTGGCGGCAAGCGCTTGGTGCAAGGCGCCACCGGCTATGACGCGACAATCGTTTCAGGCGTCGTGACGCGGCGCCATGGCGAGGAAACCGGAGCCTTGCCCGGCAAGCTTGTGCGGGGGACGCGCGCATGACCCATGACCTCGTGATCCGCGGTGGTACCGTGATGGACGGCACCGGCGCCCCTGGCTTCCGTGCCGACGTGGCGGTGCGGGACGGCACCATCGTCGCAGTGGGCGACGTGCCGGGCCGTGGCGAGACGGAGATCGATGCCGGCGGCCATGTTGTCTGCCCCGGCTTCGTGGACCTGCACACGCATTACGACGGGCAGGCCGTGTGGGATTCGCACTTGGCCCCCTCATCTTGGCATGGCGTCACTACCGTTCTGATGGGGAATTGCGGCGTCGGCTTTGCTCCGTGCCGGGCCGAGGACCGGGAAACGCTGATCCGCCTGATGGAAGGCGTGGAGGACATCCCTGGCCCCGTGCTGCATGAAGGGCTGAACTGGGCCTGGGAAAGCTTCCCCGAGTATCTTGACGCGCTGGAATCTCGCACCCGCGATGTGGACACGGCCGTGCTGCTGCCACACGCCGCGGTCCGCGTCCATGTGATGGGGGAGCGCGCCCTTGCGCTGGAGAACGCCACCGACGCGGAAGCGGAAGCCATGGGGCGCATCGCGGGCGAGGCGATCGCCGCGGGCGCCTTCGGGGCCTCCACCAGCCGCACCATCAGCCATAAGACCCTCGCCGGCGACCCGACGCCGACGCTGCGTGCGCAGGAAGCGGAGTTGCTGGCCCTGACGCGGGGCATGGGCGGTGGCCTGCTGGAACTGATCTCGGACTGGAACGAGCCGGACCCCGCCACCGAGTTCGCCATGGTTCGCCGGATCCATGAGGCGTCGGGGCGGCCGGTCCTGTTCAGCCTGACCGCGCGGCACGATCGCACGGAAGCCTGGAAGGAATTGCTGGCACTGTCCGACGATGCGGCCGAGGAGGGGCTATCCATCCGCCCGGTCTTCCCGCCTCGGCCCATCGGCATCCTGCTTGGGCTTCAAGGGAGCCAGAACCCATTCTCGGGCTGCCCCTCCTATAAGGCGATCGCCGACCTCGCGCCCGAGCGGCGCGCGGCGGCGATGCGTGACCCGGACCTTCGCGCACGCATCCTGTCCGAGGACCGTGTGACCGGCTCCAGCTTTCCGCTGATCACCCGCCTGTCCTGGGCCCGCATGTTTCCCTTCGGCGATCCCCCGGACTACGCACCCCCGCGCGAGGCAAGCCTGGAGGCCCAGGCTGCACGCGAGGGACGCTCGCCGGAGGAAGTGGCCTATAACCTGCTCGTTTCCGGTGGCTGGATCTTCGCACCGCTGACGAACTTTGCCGACTTCAGCCTTGATGCATCAGCGGAATGCATGCGGCACCGCAACACCATCATCGGGCTTGGCGATGGCGGCGCCCATGTCGGCTTCGTTTCAGACGGAAGCTTCCCAACCTATGTTCTTGATTATTGGTCAAAGAAGGGGTTTTCCCTTGAGGAGCTGATCCGCCGGCAGAGCTCGGACACCGCCCGCGCCATCGGACTCTTCGACCGGGGCGTAGTTGCGCCCGGCATGCTGGCGGACCTGAACATACTGGATCCGAACGGGCTGGGGCTGGAGGCCCCCTTCATGGCCCATGACCTGCCGGCCGGTGGCAAGCGCCTGCTGCAACGGGCACGCGGCTATCGCGCAACGGTCAAGCGGGGCCGAGTGACCTACCGGGATGGTCGTCCCACGGGGGAGCTTCCCGGGCAGTTGCTCAGGCGGGGGCGCTGAGCGCGGCTTCGACACGAAGCGCCGCGTCGAGCGCCGCGCGCCCGGCCGCCCCATCCGCCTCGTAGGGGCGAGCCCCGGCGATGGCAGCGCGGAGGGCGTCGTGCTCCGCCTCCAAGCTGTCATGCTCGACCCAGGATCGGCGAGTGGTGCCCCAGCCAGGAAGGTGTTCCATGGGCTCGGCGCCGCCCGGCGCGACGAAATCCAGGGTGCGTGCCAGGAAGTCCACCCGCAGTTCACCCTCCGGGCCGAGGGCGCGCAGACGGCGCTCCAGCCCGACCGCGATCCGGCTGGCCGTGACGGTCGCCCGGGTCCCATCCGTGAGGAGGAGATGGGCCACGGCCCAGTCCGTCTGCTCGCTCACCGCCCGCCCGCCTACGGCCTGGACCTCGGCCAGATCCGCGCCGGTGAGCGCCATCACCAGGTCGAGGTCGTGAATCATCAGGTCCAATACGACCGACACGTCAAGCGAACGGGGCCGGAAGGACGCGACGCGCACTGCTTCCAGCGCACGGAGGCGACGCCCCGCACACTCCGCCCGAAGGGTCCGAATCGCGGCCGAGTGACGCTCGATCTGCCCCACCATGAGGACGAGGCCCTTGCGCGCGGCGAGGGCGATCAGCGCGTCCGCCTCCTCCAGCGTCGCGGCGATGGGCTTTTCCACCAGCACATGCCGCCCGGCTTCGAGGGCACGGCTGGCCAGGGCGAAGTGATATGGCGTCGGGGCGGCAATGATCAGGGCTTCGGAGCGCTCGATCAACGCGTCCAGGGCCAGCGCCTCCGTCCCCGCCTCGGCGGCCACCAGTGCGGCGCGGGAGGGGTCGGGGTCATGCAGGCCGGACAGGCCGCGGCCCTTCAGCTTCAAGGTGTGGAAGCGGCCGAAATGGCCGGCGCCGATCACGCCGATGCGGGGATTCATGCCCCTCCGGTAGCCGAAAGGGGACCGGGCTTGCATCCCCCCCCTCCCCTCGTCATGTTCCGGCCGAATCCCGGACGCGGGACACCCCAAGGGGATATGGTTCGGTCATGATGTATTTCGCGCGGTGGAAGCAGGCCGCGATTCTTCTCGTCTGCCTTCTGGGCGCGCTGGTGAGCCTGCCCAACCTGCTGCCGCGCACCAGTTTCCCCGACTGGTTCCCGGTGCGGCAGGTCGCGCTCGGCCTCGACCTCCGCGGCGGCTCCTACCTGCTGCTGGAAGTGGACACATCCGTCCTGCTGCGCGAGCGGCTGGAGGGCCTCGTCGAAGGTGCGCGCCGCGGGTTGAACCAGGCGAACCCTCGCGTCGGCTACACGGGGCTTTCCGCCAATTCAGACCAGCGGCGTATCCAGCTTCGCCTCACCGATCCATCCCAGCGCGACGTCGCGCTCCGCGTCCTGCGCGAGATGGCGAATGCCGTGAACGTGGGCGGGGGCGCGACGCAGCCTGACATCGAGGTCGTAGCCGCCCCGGACGGGCTCGTCACCGCGACGGTGACGGAGGCTGGGCTGCGCGCCAAGGCCACCAACGCCGTCGAGCAGTCCATCGAGATCGTCCGCCGTCGCATCGACGAGACGGGCGTGGTCGAGGCGCTGATCGCGCGCCAAGGCGCGAACCGCATCCTGGTCCAGCTTCCCGGCGTCGAGGATCCGGCGCGCATCAAGGACCTGCTGGGCCGAACCGCCCGCATGACCTTCCACCTCCTGGACGACACGGCGAGTCTTTCCGCCGCGACGCCGCCGCCGGGCGTGCTGTTCCTGCAGGGCGAGCGCGCCGGCGCGGAGGAGCGCTACGCCGTGCGGCGCCGTGTTGAGGTGGATGGCGCCAATCTTTCCGATGCCCGGGCCGCGCAGGATTCGCGCACCGGCGAATGGGTGGTGAACTTCACCTTCGATGGGATCGGCACGCGACGCTTTTCCGAAGTGACGCGCCAGAACGTGGGCCGCCCCTTCGCCATCGTCCTGGACGACAAGGTGATCACCGCACCCGTGATCCGCGAGCCCATCACGGCCGGGCGCGGGCAGATCAGCGGGTCCTTCACCGTCCGCACCGCCAACGACCTTGCCGTGCTGCTGCGCGCGGGCGCCCTGCCCGCCCCGCTGACCGTGATCGAGGAACGGACCGTCGGGCCAGAGCTCGGGGCGGACGCGATCCGCGCCGGCATGATCTCCATGGCCGTCGGGACCGTGGTGGTGTTCCTCTACATGGGCCTTGCCTACGGCCTGTTCGGCTGGTTCGCGAACATCGCGCTCGCCGTGAACATCGTGCTGCTCATCGCCTGCCTGACCTTGCTGGAGGCGACTCTCACCCTGCCGGGCATCGCCGGCATCGTGCTGACACTGGGCACGGCGCTCGACGCCAACATCCTCATCAACGAGCGCATCCGCGAGGAGGTGAAGCTCGGGCGCTCGCCGATCAATGCGCTGGAAGCCGGCTACACCAAGGCGTCAGGGACGATCCTGGACGCCAACCTCACCAACCTGATCGCCATGGCCTGCCTCTACGGCTTCGGCTCCGGGCCCGTTCGCGGCTTCGCCGTGACGGTGGCGATCGGCACAGTGGTGCAGATGTGGACCGCGACCGTGCTGACCCGCCTGATGGTGATCTGGTGGTACCGCGCCCGCCGCCCGAAGGAGTTGCCGGTGATCGAGCGGCCGGGCCTTTCCCTCGGCCAGCGCCTCGCCCGGCCGCTGTTCCGTTTGGTGCCCGACATCACCCGCATCCCCTTCATGAAGGGGGCGCGGGCAGGCCTTCTGGTCTCCGCTGTCCTGTCGCTCGCCTCGCTGGCCGGTGCCTTCTATCCGGGGCTGGAGAAGGGCATCGACTTCAAGGGCGGCATCGTGATGGAGGTGCGGACGGAGCAGGCGGCCGACCTCGCCCGGATGCGCTCCGCCGTCTCCACCTTGAACGCGGGCGATGTCGGGCTCCAGCAATTCGGCGATGACCGTACGATCCTGTTGCGCCTGCCCGCCCCGCCGGAGGAGGCGCAGACCCAGGCCGTGGTGAACCGAGTCCGCGGCGCGCTGGAGGAAGCCAGCCCGGGCGTCCGCATCCTGCGCGTCGAGGCCGTAGGCAACCGCATTTCGGACGAGTTGTTCCGGGGAGGGCTGATCGCCCTCGGCATCAGCCTCGTCGCGATGCTGGTCTATATCTGGGCGCGGTTCGAGTGGCAGTTCGGCGTGGCGGGCATCATCACGCTGATCCTCGACACCACGAAGACGATCGGCTTCATGGTTCTCTTCCAGGTCGAGTTCAACCTGACCACCATCGCAGCCATCCTCACCGTCGTGGGCTTCAGCGTGAACGACAAGGTCGTGGTCTTCGACCGGATGCGGGAGAACCTTCGCAAGTTCAAGACGATGCCGCTGCGCGACCTCGTGGACCTTTCGATCGACGAGACGCTGAACCGCTCGCTCGGCACTTCGATGACGCTGTTGCTGTCCGCCCTGCCGCTTGCCCTGTTTGGTGGCGAGACGCTCTCGGGCTTCGCCTGGGTGATGCTGTTCGGCATCGTGATCTCCACTTCCTCCTCTGTGTTCATCGCGGCGCCGATCGTGCTCTTCACGGGGCGCCGCTCCCTTCGCCGTGCTGAGGTCGAAACCGCGCGTCCAGGCACGGCTCCGGCGGCTCGTTAGGTCGTGGGAACAGGCGGCACGGTCATCGTCGCCTCCAGCCCCGCCCTGCGCGAGGCGGCGTCCCTGGCGATAAGGCGGAGCGGCCTGCCGGACCCGGTGCTGCTTGGCGATGATGCAGCGCTGCTCCACGCCGTCGTCGCTCAGATCGGGGGCTTCGGGCGCATCCTGATCGAGCGAGGCCTGCCGGGCCTCGGCGCAGAATTGGTGGATGCGCTGGCTGAGGCCTCGCCCAAGGCCGTGATCTCCGTCGTCGACTCGGATTCGGACCCCGAGGCGGTTGCGACGCTTCTTTCGGGCCCCACCCCGCCCGAGGCAAAGCTCACTCCGCCCTTGCGTCCGGGCGGGCTGATGCTGCGCTACCAGCCCATCGTGTCGCTGCGCGACGGGAGGATCGAGATGGTCGAGGCGCTGGCCCGCTGGGCGAGCGAGCCGGTTGCTGTGACGCCCATCCATTTCGTTCCGGCGATCGAGCTCATGGGCCTTGGGCGCGTCCTGGCGCGCGCGGTCACGCGCCTCGCAACGCAGGACATGGCGCGGATGCCTTGGCCCCTGTGCGTGACCGTGAACCTTTCGGTGGCGGAGTTCGAGCGGCGCGACGTTGCTTCATGGCTCAGTTTCGAGGCGCGCCGCGCCGGCCTTCCCCCATCGCGGGTCGGCATCGAACTCACCGAGACCTCGCCGGTGCGTGACGTGTCGCGCCTGGCCCACGCGCTGCGACGGCTTCGCGCGGCGCGGCATGAGGTGCTGATGGACGACGTGATCCTGGACGACCCGCGGCGCCGTTTGCTCCATCTGCCCTTCAGCGGGCTGAAGCTCGATCGCAGCCTCACGCGCCTCGCCCTCACCAGCGCGCGCGCCCGCAATCAGATCCATGCCCTGTGCGAGACGGGGATGGCCGTGACGGCGGAGGGCATTTCCTCGCGCAGCGAGGCGCGGCTGTTGCGTGCCCTGGGCGTCCGCCGCGGTCAGGGCTTCTGGCTGGCGCGGCCCCTGCCGGCCCAGGCCCTGGCAGCCTGGGCACGGCGCAGCGTCGGTCAGCCGCGGAAGGCGCGGCCGTAGAGGTCCACGATTTCCCCGGCATCGGGGACGCGCGGGTTGTTGGCGGGCGACCCGGAGGCGAGCGCCTGTTCCGCCATGGTCGGCACCAACGCGTTCCAGCGCGCTTCCTCGATGCCCCAGGCGGCCGGGCTCGGCACCTCCAGCTCACGGTTCAGGGCGCGCAATTCCTCGAGCAGCCGGGAGCCGGCGACCTGGTCGGCATCGGCACCCGAGGCGACGCCCATGCAGCGTGCCGCCTCCGCGTACCGGGGCAGCGCCGAGTTCAGGCCGAACTCGGTCACGGCCGGCAGCAGCATCGCGTTGGACAGGCCGTGCGGGACGTGGAAATGCGCACCGATGGGGCGCGACATGCCATGGACCAGCGCGACCGATGCGTTGGAAAAGGCCAACCCCGCCAGGGTCGCGCCCAGCATCATGTCCTCGCGCGCCTTTGCGTCGTCCGGCCGCCGCCACACGTCGCGCAGGCGCGGGCCGATGAGGCGCATCGCTTCCCGCGCGTACATGTCGCTCACCGGGTTGGCGCGGCGGGAAACGAAGGCCTCCAGCGCATGCGTCAGGCTGTCGATGCCCGTGTCAGCGGTGATACGAGAGGGCACCGTGAAGGTCAGTTCGTAATCCACGATGGCCGCGAGCGGCAGCGCGCCCAGCCCGGCGATCAGCATCTTCTCGTCGCGCTCGGCATCGGTGATGACCGTGAAGCGGGTTGCCTCGCTGCCCGTGCCCGCCGTGGTGGGAACACACACGATGGGCAGCGCCCCGCGATCGGCGGCGAAGGGCACCTTGAACTCACGCATCCTGGCGCCTTCGGGCGCCGCGGCGAGGATCGCCATGGCTTTGGCCGTGTCCATCGGGCTGCCGCCGCCGAAGCCCACGAGCACGTCAAAGCGCCCGTCGCGCAGCAGCGCCGCGCCCGCCTCCACCACCGTATCGGTCGGGTCGGGCACGGTGTCGCTGAAGACCTCCGGCGCCAGTCCGGCCGCGCGCAGCGGGGTCAGCAGCTTGTCCACGGTCCCGGAGCGGACCATCCAGGGATCGGTCACCACCAGCGGCCGGGTCAGGCCAAGCTGACGCAGCAGGTCGCCGGCGCGCGAAAGGCTTCCGCCGCCTACCAGCATCTGGCGGGGGGCGACGATGGCAGTGGTCATAGCGTTCCCTGTCTCCGTCCCGCCTCGGCGAAGAGGGCGAGGCGGCGGGCCGCATTCGGCGCGAGGCCGCCCGAAAAGTCCAGCCCGGCGGGCGGAAGCTCGTCGCGGAAATGGCACGCCACGCCGTCTTCCAGCGGCGGGTCCTCCTTGGCGCAGATCTCCTGCGCGAAGGGACAGCGCGTGCGGAAGCGGCAGCCCGAGGGCGGGTTCAGCGGCGAAGGCAGGTCGCCGCCCAGCGGCACGATGCGGCCGCGCCGTGTCGGGTCCGGGTGTGGGATCGCCGCAAGCAGGGCGCGTGTGTAGGGGTGGCGCGGGTTGCGGAACAGCTCGTTCTTCTCCGCCACCTCGACGATGCGGCCGAGATACATCACCGCCACCCGGTCGGCGACGTGCTTCACGACAGCTAGGTCATGCGCGATGAACAGGTAGGCGAGACCAAGCCGCCGCTGCAGATCGCGCAGCAGGTTCACCACCTGCGCCTGGATGGAAACGTCGAGTGCCGAAACCGGTTCGTCGCACACCACGAGGTCCGGACCGGCCGCCAGTGCCCGGGCGATGCCGATGCGCTGCCGCTGCCCGCCGGAGAACTCATGCCCGTAGCGGGCGGCGTGATAGGGTGCGAGGCCGACCAGGGAGAGAAGCTCTTCCACACGGGCCTTGCGGCTGCGCCCGTCGCCGATGCCGTGCACCTCCAGCGGCTCGCGCAGCGTCTCCGCCACGGTCAGGCGCGGGTTAAGAGAGGCATAAGGGTCCTGGAACACGATCTGCGCGCGGCGGCGGAAGGCGCGCAGCGCTGCGCGGTCCAGCGTGGTGATGTCCACGCCCTCGAAGCGCACGTGGCCGGCGCTGGGCTCGATCAACCTCAGGACCAGCCGCGCCGTGGTGCTCTTGCCGCATCCCGACTCGCCGACCAGCGCCAGCGTTTCGCCCTTCCTGACCGAGAAGGAAACGCCGTCCACGGCGCGCACCGTGCCGATCGTCTTGGCGCGGATGAGGCCCTGGCGGACCGGGTAGTGCTTGGCGATGCCTTCGGCTTCCAGCAACGCCGTCATGCCGCAAGCGCCTTTTCGACGGGGGCGCGGATGCAGGCCGCGCCGTGGCCCTCGGCGATGGGCAGCAAGGGCGGCTGGGCCTCGTTGCAGGCGTTGATGGCGAAGGGGCAGCGCGGCGCGAAGCGGCAGCCCGGCGGCAGGGCGAAGGGCGGCGGCACCGTGCCACGGATGGCGAGCAGGTCCTCGCGCTCCTCGTCCAGCCGCGGGATGCTCCCGAGCAGCCCCAGCGTGTAGGGGTGCTGGGGGTCCTCGAACAGGCGGCGGGCATCGGTGTGCTCAACCACCTTGCCCGCATACATCACAGCCACATCATCCGCCATTTCCGCCACGACGCCGAGGTCGTGGGTGATCAGGATAACCGCCATGCCCGTCTCGGCCTGCAGTTCGCGCAGGAGGTCGAGGATCTGCGCCTGGACCGTCACGTCCAGTGCGGTGGTCGGCTCGTCGGCGATCAGCAGCTTCGGCTGCCCGGCCAGCGCCATGGCGATCATCACGCGCTGGCGCATGCCTCCGGAAAGCTGGTGCGGATACTCGTCGAAGCGCCGCTCCGGCGAAGGGATGCGGACGCGCCGCAGCGCCTCGATCCCTCGCGCCCGCAGCTCGGCGGCGGAAAGGCCCGGCTCGTGCGCGCGCACGCCCTCGGTGACCTGGAAACCGACCGTGTGCACCGGGTTCAGGCTCGTCATCGGTTCCTGGAAGATCATCGCGATGTCGCGCCCGCGCAGGTCGCGCATGGCCGAAGGGGAAAGGGTGGTCAGATCCTTCCCTTCCAGCTGCACGCTGCCCGCGGCGATGCGTCCCGGATGCGCGACGAGCCGCATGATGGAGAGCGACAGGACGGACTTGCCGCAGCCGCTCTCGCCGACGATGCCGAGGGTCTTGCCGCGCTCCACCGAGAGGGAAACGCCGTCCACCGCCGGCACCTCCCCCGCGCTGGTGCGGAAGACGGTGCGGAGACCCTCGATCTCCAGGAGAGGCGTCACAGCCACTTGAAGGTCGGCGCCGCGATGCGATCCACGGGCCGATGCGCCCAATCATGGTTCGGGGCATTGCCGACCACGCGCTTCTGCGCCTCCGCGAGATGGGCGGCCGCCTGCTCGAAATCGATGGTCAGCACCTTGCCGTCGCCCACCACCTTCTCGCCATCCACGTAGACATCCTTCACTGCACGGTCGCCGGCGGCATAGATCAGGCTGCGCACGGGATCGTGGCGCGGCTGCATCCGGGGGTGGGCCGCGTCCACCAGCACGATATCGGCGCGGCAGCCGGGCGAAAGACGCCCGATATCGTCGCGTCCCAGCGCGCGCGCGCCGCCGACCGTGGCGGCGTCAAACACGTCCGTCGTGCTCATGGTGCGCGGATTGCCCGCCTGGGTGCGCGCCAGGTAAGCGACGAGACGCAGCTCATCCAGCATGTTGTGCGGGTAGGTGTCGGTGCCGATGCCAAGGTTGACGCCGCCGCGCCGGTAGCGTCCGAAATCCTTCAGCGTGATGCCCCGCCGGGCGAAGACGGTCGGGCAATGCGCGACCGTGGTCCCCGTCTCGGCCAGAATGCCGAGGTCGCTGTCGGTGTGCCACGGCGTCGAGGGATGGTCGTCCAGAAAGATGCCGTGGCCGATGATCGCCTTCTCGTCCAGCAATCCCATTTCGTGCAGCCATTGGATGGGCGTGAACCCGTGACGGCGGGTGATCTCATGGAACTCCACCACCGATTGCGCCGCGTGGATCTGCCAGGAGATGCCGCGCGCCCGCGCCTCGGCCCGGCTGTCGCGCAGGAGTTCAGGCGAGCATGTGTCGATCTGCGCGGGGCAGGCCATGCCGAACAGGCGGCCGGACGGATGCTGCTCCGCCCGCTGGATGAGGGTGAAGGCCTCGTCCATCGCCTTCACGCCGGCCTTCTCGTCCCATTCGTATTCGACGACGTGACCGTTCTTGGTGAACCAGCGCGCCGAGCGGAACATGGGGGCGATGCAGACCCGCATTCCCGCCTCGGCCAGGAGGTCCAGCCAGCCGGGATGCGCGACGGATAGGTCGGCGAGGGTCGTGACGCCCGACAGCAGCAATTCCGACAGGGCGACGCGTACGCAATCCGGCACCGCCTCCGAGTCCGCACGGAAGATCGGCATGAACTCGTAGAGCGAGGAGTTGTAGAGGCCGGTCGAGCCGATCTCGTCGAGCAGCCCCTTGTTCATCGGCTCGCTGCTCGGGTGGGAATGGATGTTGACGAGGCCGGGCATGACCATCAGCCCGGCCCCGTCGATCTCCGTGTCCGCCGGCCCGTCATACCCCCGCCCGACGAAGCGGATCACCCCGTCCTCGAAGGCGAGGTCCGCGTCCGGCATGTAGGCGTGCCGCTTCTCGGACGCGTCCCAGGCGACGATGAGTTCCGCGTTGCGGATGAGGGTGACGGGCATGGCGGTTACCTCACGGTCCGGATGTCGAGGCCCTTGTAGATCCCCGCCCCGTAGAGCCCATGGGCGCGGGCGCCCTGGATGCGGTTGGAGGCGAAGAGGTTGAGCTGGGTCCGCGCTACGGTGAGCCACGGCGCCTGCTCGGCCAGCTGGCGCTGGATCAGCGCGGCGTAGCGCGCGCGCTCCTCGGGCTGCAGGGCCGAGCGGCCCGCTTCCAGCCACTGGTCGGTCTGCGGGTCCGCCCAGTTCATGCGGTTCGGCGTGGGCCGGTTGCGGCTGTGCCAGTAGAGGTTCAGCGCGTCCGTCGCCGAGACGTAGGGGTAGGACAGGAAGAAGGCGTCGAACTCCTGCGTCGCCAGCCGCCCCCAGGCGACGGTCGCATCGAAGAGCTGGATGCGCATCTCGATCCCGACCTGCCGCAAAGCCTGCTGGATGATCTCGCCCATGCGCTGGTTGTCGAGGGTGTTGATAGCATAGAGCAGGAAGGTCGCGCGCTGCCCGTCCTTCACCCGGACCCCGTCTGGCCCGGCGCGCCAACCCGCTTCCTCCAGCGTGCGGATCGCGGCGGCACGGTCGAAGGCCGGGACCATGCGGTCGGATTCCGCGTCGTAGTCAGCGGCATTGGGGTTGACGATGTTGCGGGCGGCCTCGGCCTGCCCGGCCCAGACGGCCCGCACCAGTGCGTTGCGGTCCACCGCCATGTGGACGGCGCGGCGGATGGCGATGTCGTTCACCACGGGCTTGTCCACCTTGAAGCCCATGAACACGTCCCAGAAGTAGTTGGGCTGGCGCAGCCGCTGCACTGTGGGCACGCGCGACAGCGGCTCGACGAAGGCCGCAGGGATGTATTGCGTCAGATCGGCCTGGCTGGCCTGGAGCGCGGCGACGCGCGACGCCGCCTCGGGGATCACGCGCCAGGTCACGCGCTCGAGATGCGCCGGCCCGCGGTTCTGGTAGAAATCAGGCCCCCAGCGATAGTTCTGGTGGCGGTTCAGGACCAGCTCGTTGCGCGGGGTCCAGCTGCCCCAACAGAAGGGACCGGTGCCGTTGAAGCCCTGCACGCCGAAATTGTCGCCCAGGCGCTCCACCGTGGCAGGATCGATCGCTGAGGCAAAGAACAGCGTCAGCTGCGACAGCAGCTCGCCGAAGGGGCGGTTCAACTCGTAGCGCAGCGTGTGGTCGTCCACCGCGCTGATCTCCTTCACGTCGCCGGCGCGCCAGGCAACGGGCGAGGTGATGCGCGGCTGGGTGCGGCCAATCCAGCGGTTGAGGCTGAAGGCCATATCTCGCGCCGTGAAGGGCTTGCCGTCGCAGAAGGTGACGTTGCGCCGCAGGTGGAAGGTGTAGACGAGGCCGTCCTGCGAAACCTCCCAGCGCTCGGCGAGGAGCGGCCGGATGGTTCGCATGTCGAAATCCATCGCGACCAGCGTGTCGGACAGCATGGTCATCACCTCGCCGGTGGCGAGGGCGGTGGAGCGGTGCGGATCGTACCGGTCGGCGTCGATCTCCCGCATGATGACGATCTGGTTGCGCGCCGGCGCCTGGGCCTGCGCGATGCCGCCAAGGCCAATGGCGGCAAGCCCGGCCAGGGTGGCGCGTCGAAGCATCGCTCTCATCTCTTGGTCTCCCTGCGGATTCAGATTCTGAGCCGGGGGTCGAGCGCGTCGCGCAGCGCATCCCCCAGAAGGTTGAAGGCCAGCACGATCACGAAAATGCCAACCGATGGGATCACGCTGATATGCGGCGCGATGAAAAGGAAGTTCCGCCCCTGCGCCGCCATCGCCCCAAGCTCCGCGAGCGGCGGTTGCGCGCCAAGCCCCAGGAAGGACAGCGCCGAGCCGAGCAGGATCACCTGCCCGAGCCGCAAGGTGGAAAAGACGAAGATCGCGGAAAGGCAGTTGGGCGCAAGGTGTCGCCAGATCAGCCGGGCGTCGCTCATGCCGATGGCCCGCGCAGCCTCGATGTAATCAAGCCCCATGACCACGAGGGCCGAGCCGCGCACGATGCGCGCCATCAGTGGGATGGTGGCGATGGAAAGGGCGATCACCACGCTCGTCTCGCCGGGCCCGAAGATGGCGGCGAGGGCCAGGCCGAACAGGATGGCCGGGAAGGACAGGAGGATGTCCATCAGCCGCATCAGCGTGCCGTCGGCGCGGCGGTAATAGGCGGCGCAGAACCCGACCACCGCGCCGATCACGCCGCCGAAGATCAGCGAGGCGAGGCCCATGGCCAGCGTCACGCGCAGCCCGTAGAGCATGCGCGCGAGGATGTCCCTGCCCTGCCCATCCGTGCCGAGCCAGTAGGTCTCGTTCGGGGGCTGCATGATCGCCAGCAGGTCCGTCTCGTACGGGTCGCGCGGCGAGATCCAGGGCGCCAGCAGCGCGGTGAGCAGGATCAGCACCACGAGGACGAGGCTGATGGTGCCGCCGACGTCGCGCATCAGCATCCGCAGCACGGAGGGCTTGCGCGGCGCCTCGATCGCGGTCGTCACGATGGCGCTCACGACTGGCGCACCCGCGGGTCGAGCGCCCCGTAGAGCAGGTCGACGATGAGGTTGATCACGATGAAGCCCGCCGAAAGGACGATGATGGTGCCCTGCGCCATCGGGAAGTCAGAGGACAGGATCGCGCCCACCGCGAGCCGTCCGACGCCAGGCCAGGAAAAGATCGTCTCCGTCACCACCGCGCCGCCAAGCAGGAAGCCGATCTGCAGCCCGATCAGGGTGACGACCGGGATCAGCGCGTTCCGCAGCGCGTGGCGCCGCACGACGATGCCTTCGCTGAGTCCCTTGGCGCGGGCCGTCCGCACATGTTCGGCAGAGAGCGCGTCCACCACGGCGGTGCGGGTCATGCGCGCGACGGGACCGACGAAGACCCCGCCCAGGGTGATGGCAGGCAGGATCACCGCCTTGATGCCGTCCAGCGTCCAGAGCGGTCCGCCGCGCCCCGTGAAGGGCAGGAGCTGCCACTGGAAGCCCACCAGCCAGATCAGCAGTAGCCCGAGGAAGAACACCGGCACCGACACGCCGGCCACGCTGAAGGCCATCACGATGCGATCGATGAAGGAGCCGCGCCAGTAGGCTGCCACCGTGCCCATCGCGATGCCGAGCGGGATGGACCAGACCAGCGACGCGAACATCAGCTCCAGCGTCGGCCCGATCGTGCTGCCCAGCTCCTGGCTGACCGGCACGTTGTTGATGATGGACACACCGAGGTCGCCCTGGGCGAGGCGGGCGACATAGAGAACGAACTGCTTCCAGATCGGCTCGTCCAGCCCCAGTTCGGTGCGGATCGCGGCCACAACTTCGGCGGTGGCCTGGGGGCCGGCCCGCACGGTGGCCGGGTCGGTCGGCACCACCTGCATCAGCAGGAAGCCGATCAGCAGCACGCCGAACAGGACCGGCAGGGCAAGGAGGAGGCGCTGGGCGGCGTGGCGGAGCATCAGCCCATCTCCCCGTGCCGGTCATGGATCACGGCGCCGCCGCGCAGCGTCAGGTCGCAGCGCGCAGCAAGGATCTCCGCCGGATCGGCCACCAGGATGTCGCGGTCCAGCACGGCAATGTCGGCATCCATCCCAGGCTCCAGCGTGCCGCGGCTGCCTTCCGCGAAGGTGCTGTAGGCACCGCACCAGCTATAGGCGTGCAGCGCCTCCTCGATCGTCAGGCGCTCCTCGGGCCCCATGACGCGGCCCTGCGCGGTTTCGCGCGTGACCATGACATGAAGGTTGCCGAACGGGTCCACGTTGGACACCGGGCTGTCGCTGCTGGCGCTCGGATGCTGGCCCTCCTCCATCCAGGTCTTCATCGGATAGGCGCGCAGGGCGCGCTCGGGGCCGAGCACCTTCAGATAGGTTTCGCCGAACTCCCGCATGAAGACAGGCTGGGGCACGGGCAGGATGCCGCGCGCCTTCATGCGGCGTCGCTGGTCCCGTGTCACGAAGCCGCAATGCTCGACGCGATGGCGGCGCTCCGGCGTCGCGCCGGCTTCCTCCATGGCGGAAAGAACCTGCTCGATTGCCGCGTCGCCAATGGCGTGGATGTCGAGCTGCCAGCCCTGACCATGATAGCGCGAGAGAAGGTCGCGCATCTTCGCGTCGGGGAAGGTGAAGACCCCGGTGCCGCCGGGCAAATAGGGGTCGAAGAAGGCGGCGGTCAGCCCGCCCGCGCTGCCGTCGGCGAAGACCTTCACCGCGCCGTAGCGCAGCATCTCCTCCGCGTCGCCGCCGGGGAGCCACGGGCGGAGGCCGGATTCCCATGCCTCCGCGGCGATGCCTTCCGGGTTGCCGGCCAGGACCATCCACATGCGCTGCACGACCCGCGCACGCCGATAGGCGGCCAGCTCGGCCATGCCGCCGGACATGCCGACGTTCATGTCGGTGGCAGATGCGAAGCCAAGCGAGGCGAGGTGTTGGCCAGCCGCCTCGATCGCCTCGGCCATGACGGCTTCATCCGGGGCGGGCATGGCGTGCTTCACCAGGCCCATGGCGCGTTCCTGGATGAGGCCGGTGAGCCGCCCCTTCTCGCGTACGATGACGCCGCCCTCCGGGTCCGGCGTGTTGTGACCGATGCCGGCAAGGCGCAGCGCGGCGCTGTTGGCCACGCCCATATGGCCGCAGGTCCGGGTGATGAAGACCGGATGGTCCGGCACGGCCGCGTCCAGCTCGGCCACGTCGGGATGGCGATTGATGTCGAGAGCCGTGTGGTCGTAGCCGGTGCCGAGCACCCATTGCCCCTTGGGCGTCCGCGCCGCGGCTTCGCGCAGGCGCGTCAGCACCTCGTCGAGCGAACGCACCTCCTCTGCGCGGAGGCGGACCTGCCGCAGTCCCAGGCCGAAGGGGAGGAGGTGCATATGCGCCTCGTTGAAGGCCGGGATCAGCAGCCTCCCGCCGAGATCCACCACCTTGGTGTCCGGTCCCGCCAGTTCGCGCGACCCGCCAAGCGCCACCACCTTGCCCCCGGCGACCGCGACGCCATCGGCGATGCCGCCCGCGAGACCACGAAACACCTTGCCGTTGGTGAAAAGAATCTCTGCTTGCACGCACACCCCTGTTCCCGGACGGCTGAATGGTCATGCGATGATGAAGCCGCGTCAACTCTTGCGACATGTCAGCGCGGGGAAACGTAATCCATCCTGCCTTCGCAACGGGCCGCGCTGCCCGCGCGGAAGGCAGGGCGATCAGCCGCGACGGCGGCTGAGAGCCAGGCGCTGCGGCGGGGCGCCCGTCGCCGTGGATGCTAGACGCTGGCGCAGCGCCTCCGGCCATGGGGTGACGCGGCGGCGCTCGAGATCCACGCAAAGGTAGAGCACCTCATGCGCGCTCGCGGTCCAGCCTTCCTCCCAATGGAACATGCGGTGCCGGACGAGGAGCCGCTTCTCGTCGACGGCGAGAACCTCGCTCTCCGCTCCGATCGGCATGCCTTCCGTCATCTCGCGCTGATAGTCGAGCCAGGCTTCGGCAGCGAAGGTGCCGAGGCCGGATTCGCGCAGCGCCGTGCCCAGGCCGAGATGCGGCCAGAGCCGGTCGGTCTGGGCGTCGTAGGCGACGAGGTAATAGCCCATGTTCAGGTGGCGATACCCGTCCACCCATTCGGGCTTCACCCGCGCGAGGGGCTGGCGCCACCGGAAGACCCCATCCTCGACCTCCGGGACGGGGCCGTCCTCAATGAATGTCATCGCTCTTGGCCAGGGCCTCGCGCAGCTTGGCGATGTCGAAATCAGGACGCTTCGCCATCTCCAGGATGACAGCCTCCTTGCGGGTGAGGAGATCGATGGCGGCGGGAAGCTGCTTCACCGCCTCGGCCGGGATGGTCACGGCGCCGTGACGGTCGGCATGAATGATCTCGTCATGCTGGACGTTCATGCCGTGAATGCTGACCGGGCGGCCCCAATCCACGATGTGAACGAAGGCGTGGGACGGGTTCACCACGCCCAGGAGCTGGAATTCCGGCGCGATCATGTCGAGATCGCGGAAGGAGCCGTTGGAGACGCAGCCCAGCGCTCCGAGCCCCTTGTGGACGTTGGTGTTCACCTCGCCCCAGAAGGCGCCGGTGCCCGGCACGTCGTCCAGATCCTGCAGCGCCACGATCACCGGCAGGTCGTGCTCGGCGACGTATTCGTACCAGCCGATGCGGGCGGCGCGGTCCATCTCCTTGGTGCGGCCCGATGGATGCGCCGCCCGGATCGTTCCGGTGCGGGCCGGGCCGCAGATCGGCGCCATGGAGGGGAAGGCCACGTCGAAGCGGCGCACCGTGAAGCCGTGCGAGCGGCGGGCCGGCACCACGATCTCCAGCGCGTTGCAGATGGTGGGCGTGTCCCAGGCGCAGAGCGCGTCGAGATCTTCCTTGGTGTAGGGGCGCTGAGCCATGCGTCGTCTCCTCCGAATGGGCGCATCGAAGAACGGCGCAGCCCGGACGGCAAGTCCGCCGAATGACATTTCCCGTTCAACCGTTGTTCGCGGGCAGACGTCTTGATAGGCAGACCCATGAGCCTCGCACGCCTCCTCCTCGCCATCTTCGCCCTGGTATTGCCAGGCACTGCCATCGCGCAGACAGGGCGGTTCCAGTCGGCAGGCACGCCCAATGTCGGCTCCCCGGAGCTTGCGCTGTTCCCTGGCCTCGCGGCGTTGCAGGACCGGCTGGAGGACCAGGGCTGGCTGATCCGCGGCCAGGCGACCTTCATCCTTCAGGGCCATCCGCGCTTTCGCTCGCCCTATCGCGGCGAGGCGTCGCTCAGCCCGGCGCCCAATGCCCGGAACACCTTTTCAACCGATCTCGTCCTTGGGCGGCGGCTGTGGCACGGGGCCGAGGTGGTCGTGAACGCATCGGTCACACGCGGCTTCGGCGTGTCCAACTCGGTGGGCGCCGCTGCCTTTCCGAACAACGAGGCCTTCCGCCTGGGCAGCACAGAGCCGTATTTCTTCGTCCCGCGCGCCTTCTTCCGCCAGACCATCGCCCTCTCCGGCGACATGGTGCCGCCCGATAACGACCCGCTGCGCTTCACGGCACCCCTCCCGCGGGAGCGCATCACCATCACGGCCGGCAAGTTCAGCGTCTGGGACATCTTCGATGACAATCGCTACGCCCATGACGCCCGCACCCAGTTCCTGAATTGGGCTTTGGTCGGAGCGGCTGGGTTCGATTACGCCGCCGATGCGCGCGGCTGGACCAACGGCGTCGCGGTGGAGTGGGACAACGGCAAGTGGGCCGTCCGCACCGGCGTGTTCCAGGTAGCGCGGCGAGCCAATGGCCTGTTCCTCGACCCCTCCGTCACCCGCGCCTTCCAGGCCCTCGTCTCGCTGGAGCGGTTCTGGGAGGTGAATGGACGCGAGGGCGCGGCACGGCTGATCTATGGCTATTCCCGCACGCGCCAATCCACCTGGAACCAGCTCTTCCGCAACGGATTCGACACCTTCGAGCAGAACCCGAATGGCTATGAAGGGAAGAACAACCTCGCCCTATCCTTCGACCAGCAGATCACTCAGGATCTCGGCGTGTTCGGACGGCTTTCCTGGAATGACGGCCGCACGCAGAACTGGATGTTCACCGAGACGGACCGCGCCGTCTCGGCCGGCGTTTCCATGCATGGCACGCGCTGGGGCCGGCCGCTCGACACGGTGGCGCTGGGCGGCAATGTCGGATGGATCAGTGCCGGCCGGCGCCGCTACCTGGAAGCGGGCGGCATCGGCTTCATCGTCGGCGACGGACGGCTGAACTACACGCCCGAGGTGGCGATTGAGACCTACTACAACATGCGCGTCGCCGCCGGGATCGACGTGGCGCTGAACTACCAAGCTATCGTGAACCCGGCATACAACCAGGATCGTGGACCCGTTCATCTCCTCGCCCTCCGCTTCCGGACCGCCTTCTGAGCCGCCCTGGTTCGGTGAGGGCATTGCGGCGCTGATCGCTGCCGAGCCCCGCTTCGCCCAGGTGGCCCTGCCCGTCCCCTTCGTGGCGCGGGAGGGCGGTTTCCGCGGCCTGCTGCGCACGATCTGCGGCCAGCAGGTGAGCCATGCGGCCGCGGGCGCGATCTGGCGGCGGCTTTCCTCCATCCCCGGCGCGCTCGACCCGGCCATCCTGCCCGAGATGGATGACGACACGCTGTGTGGCCTTGGCGGACTGACGCGGTCGCGGGCCGCCCATGCAAGGGCCCTGGCGCGGGCGGTGGTCGAAGGGACGCTCGACTTCGCCGCCCTTCCGCAACTCGCCGATGAAGCGGCGGTGGCGATGCTGACCGCGGTGAAGGGCATCGGCCCCTGGACGGCCGAGACGCACCTCGTCCTTTCCGAACTGAGACATGACGTGTTTCCTGCCGGGGATGTGGCGCTGGCGGCCGGGGCCGCGCACATGCTGAACCTCGCCGGACGCCCCTCCCCCACGGCACTGCGGGAAATTGCGCGCGCCTGGACGCCCTGGCGCGGGGTGGCGGCGCGGATGCTGTGGCACCACTGGCTGCTGGTGACGGGGCGTCCGGTCTGGGACCGGGATTGATCGCGGGCCGGGTGGATGCCAAGCCATGGCCATGTTCGCGCCCACCATCCTCGCCACCGCAGAGCCTCCCATCCCCGCCGCGCGCCAATGGGCATCGCGCTATGACGGTGCGCAGGGACCGGCCCTGGACCTGACGCAGGCTGTCCCGGGCTATCCTCCTCATCCGGAGATGCTGCTCCGTCTGGGCGAGGCGGCCTCCCGCGCCGATCTGGCCGGGTATGGACCGATCGAGGGCGATGTGGCGCTGCGGGACGCCCTGGCCGAAGATGTGTCGTCCCTCTACGGCGGCCTCGTCAGCGCCGGGGAGGTCGCGATCACCGCAGGTTGCAACCTCGCCTTCGCCATGGTGATGAAGGTGCTGGCGGCGCCGGGCGACAACGTGCTCATCCCGACGCCCTGGTACTTCAATCACGAGATGGCGCTGCGCATGGCCGGGGTGGAGGCACGCCCCCTCCCCTGCGACGCTGAGGCAGGTTTCGTGCCGGATCCCGAACGGGCCGAGGCCCTGCTGGACGAGCGGAGCTGTGCCATCCTGCTGGTGACGCCCAACAACCCGACCGGCGCCGTCTACCCGCCCGAGACCATCGCCGCCTTCCAGGCCCTGTGCGAAAGGCGCGGCATCGAACTCGTGGTGGACGAGACCTACCGCGACTTCCTGGACGCCCGGCCCCATGACCTCTTCGCGGAGGGGCGTGGCTTCGTCCACCTTTACAGCTTCAGCAAGGCCTTCTGCATCCCTGGGCATCGCCTGGGGGCGGTAGTCGCACGGGCGGCGTTCCAGGAGCAGCTTCGCAAAGCCCTGGACACGCTCCAGATCTGCCCGGCCCGACCGGGACAGGCGGCGCTGGCCTGGGCCATTCCCGCCCTGCGCGATTGGCGTGCCAGAAACCGGCGGATCATGGACGGCCGCGCCCGGGCGTGCCGCGAGGCGCTTTCCGCGCACCGGATCGACGCCATTGGTGCCTATTTCGCCTATCTCCGCCTGCCCGAAGCGGCGCCCGACGCAGTGGAAGCTGCGCGGCTGCTCGCGGAGCGGACCGGCCTGCTTGTCCTGCCGGGCCCCTTCTTCGGGCCGGGGCAGCACCGGCACCTTCGGCTCGCCTTTGCCAATGCGGAGGCGGAACGTCTGGGCGACCTGCCGAAGCGCCTGCTCTGGGCGGGGGCTTGATCCAGCGCAAGGCGGCGCATCCCACGCCGGGGCATGGGATGACGCCATGGACCTCGCCGCCTACGCCACCGCCAGCCTGCCGCGCTACACTTCCTACCCCACGGCGCCGCATTTCCAGCCACTGACGCCCGCGGAGCACGCGGCCGGATTGGCGCGCATCGGCGCCGAGGACGCGCTGTCCCTCTACCTCCACATCCCCTTCTGCCATGCGCTCTGCTGGTATTGCGGCTGCCACACCACGGTGACCCGGCAGGAGGAGCGGATCGAGCGGTATGCCCTCGCCCTGGTGCGGGAGGCGCAGCTTCTGGCCGATGCCATGCCCTCCCCTTGCGGCCCGGTGACGCAGCTCCATCTGGGCGGCGGCACCCCCTCCGCCCTCGGCGCCGAGCGCCTGGCCGGTGTCGTCCGCCACCTGAAGCGCCAGTTTCCCTTCGCGCCGGGTGCCGAACTCTCCGTGGAACTCGACCCGCGCACCCTGACTGAGGACGTAGTGGGGGCGCTGGCGGAAGCCGGCTTCAACCGAGCCTCGCTCGGCCTGCAGGACGCGAATGACGAAGTCCAGCGCAAGATGGGCCGCATCCAGCCGGTGCCGCAGGTGGAGGAGGCGATGGAGCGCCTGCGCGGCGCGGGCATCCGGCGCATCAACCTCGATATGATGTACGGGCTGCCGGGCCAATCCGCCGATCACGTGGTGGCGACGGCGCAGGTTGCGGCACGGCTCCGCGCCGACCGGGTCGCCGCGTTCGGCTACGCCCACGTGCCCTGGATGAAGCCCGCCCAGCGCGCAATCCGGGGCGAGGAACTCCCCGGGGCCGTGGAACGGCTCGACCAGGCGGCGGCCGCACAGGAAACCCTCCTGGCCCACGGCTACGAGGCGGTGGGCCTCGACCATTTCGCCCTCCCCGACGACCCGATGGCCGTCGCCGCACGCGGCTTCCGGCTGCGGCGCAACTTTCAGGGATACACCACCGACACGGCCCCGGTTCTCCTCGGCATGGGCTGCTCCGCGATCGGCGAAACCCCCTCCGGCTATGTGCAGAACATCTCGGAGGAGCGCGGTTGGGTCGAGGCGGTGGAGGCTGGCATCCTGCCCGTGGCGCGCGGCCTCCGCCTCAGCGAGGAGGACCGGCTACGCCGCGCTGCGATCGAGCGGGTGATGTGCGACCTGCGTCTTGACCTTGCCCCTCTGCCCCTGTGCATCCGGGCCCGCGCCGTGCCGGGGCTGCGGGCCCTGGCAAAAGATGGAGTCGTGGTGCTGGAAGGCGACCTGCTCCGGGTGACCGAAACCGGACGGCGCTTCCTGCGGCATGTCGCCGCCTGCTTCGACGCGCGGCTGGGAACGGGTCCCGGGCGGCACTCCGTCGCGGTGTGAGTCGCCGTCAGCCACGCAGAAAGGGGTTGGTCCGCCTCTCGGTCCCGAAGTCACTGCCCGCGCCGTGGCCGCAGATGAAGCGAACATCGTCACCAAGCGGCAGGAGCTTGGTGGTGATAGCCTCGATCAGTCCGTCGTGGTCGCCATAGGGAAAGTCGGTCCGGCCGATTGAGCCCTGGAACAGCACATCGCCCACCACGGCAAAGCGCAGGGCGGAGGAAAAGAAGACGACGCTCCCCGGCGAGTGGCCTGGACAGTGCAGCACGGCAAAGGTCTCTCCTGCGATCGTTACCTCGTCGCCCTCGTTCAGCCAGCGGTCGGGGGTGACGTTTCGCGCACCCTCAAGCCCGTAGGCGCGGCCCTGCTCCGCCAGATGGTCGAGCAGGATCCGGTCCGCCTCGTGCGGACCGATGATCGGGACCCCCCCGGCGCGCTCCTTCAACTCGGCCGCACCGCCGGCGTGGTCGATATGGCCGTGCGTGAGCACAATCTCGGCGACGGTCAGGTTCTCGCGCTGCAGCATCGCAAGGATGGCGTCCACGTCCCCGCCAGGGTCGATCACCGTCGCCTGACGCGATCCGTCATCCCAGAAGACCGAGCAGTTCTGGCCAAAAGCCGTGACCGGGATGATGCTGGCCTTCAGGGACATGGGTTCCTCGCGCGTCTAGCGAAGGGTTAGCGGGAAATGGTGCGCGAGAGAAATGCTACCTTACCATCGTCGGTCAAGTGAGCGGCGCTCGGCATCGAGCTGACGCCGACGCTCCTCGAGGCGACGCTCGCGCTCGGCCAGGCGCCGTTCCTCCTCGCGCAGGGCGCGCCGCTCGTCGCGATGCGCATCCCGGTGGGGGCGGCCTTCTTCGCGATAGGCATCGCGGTGCGGGCGGCGCTCCTCCCAATCCGGGACACCGTTTCGGTTGCGGTCATCCTGGGGATGGAGCTGCTGCTGGACGGGCGCCTGAGGCTGCTGGCCCAGGAGCGCAGGCGCGACCTGCTGGATGATGGTGCCCAGGTCCTGGGCCTTCGCCGGGACCGCAAGGGCAAGACCGGCGAGAACCGGCGCAAAGAACATGATGCGGGTCATGTTTATTGAACATCTGGCCGCGCGCACCGTTGCCCTTCCAAAGCGAAGCGCCCCGGCCTTGCGGTCCGGGGCGCTCAAACGCGTTGGGGGAAAGCGGTGTGGGTCAGCGCTGCTGGGTCGATGGCACGCCGTAGCCGCGCCGGATCAACTCGGCGCGCTCGCGTTCCCAGGCTTGGCGTTCCTGCTCGCGCAGCATCTCGTAATTCATGCGGTCGCCGGCAGACGGCTCAGGCACCGGCACCATCCGGCCGGTGTAGCCCGGCGGCGCGGCCTGACCGGCGCCATAGCCCGCGCCCATCGTCGCGGGCCCATGGTCCATCGGCACCATCTGGCCATGGCCATGGGCCATGCCGGAATGGCCGGGAACGATGACGGTGACGCCCGGCGCGATGGCGGGACGATCCATCATCTGGGCGAGGCCCGCGGCGGGGCCGAGGAGGGCGGCGCCGACCACGGCCGGCGCAAGGAATCGCAGGGTTTTCATGCCCCTTCCAACGGCGCGCGTCCCCCGGAGTTTCCGCAATGTCAGGCCGGAAGCCGCAGTTCCGCACGCAGCCCCCCCTCCGCCCGGTTGCGAAGGCGGATATCGCCGCCTCCGGCGCGCGCGACGGACCGCGCGATTGTCAGGCCCAGGCCGGACCCGCCGGTTTCGCGGTTCCGGCTCGCCTCCAGGCGGTGAAAGGGGCGGAACACGGCTTCCACCTGCTCGGGTGGGATGCCTGGACCATCGTCCTCGACCGCCAGCACCACCTCGCCTTCCTCGTGGGCCAGCGACAACCGGGCGGCGCCGCCATAGAGCAGGGCATTGTTCACGAGGTTGGCAACGGCGCGCTTGGTCGCGACGGGACGCAACGGCAGCACCAGGCGTTCCGGGCCTTCATAGGAGATCAAGGCCGATTCCCGCGCATCGGCCGCCTCGTCCGCCACGGTGCGCGCTAGGGCGGCGAGGTCGAGCGGAACCGCTGCTTCCTGGGCCGCGTCGTCACGGGCGAAGGTCAGGGTGGCGTTGATCATCGCCTCCATCTCCTCGAGGTCGCGCAGCATCCTCTCGCGCAGCGCGTCATCCTCCATCATCTCGGCACGGAGGCGCAGGCGGGTGATGGGCGTGCGGAGGTCGTGACCGATCGCCGCCAGCATCTGCGTCCGGTCATCGACGAAGCGGCGGATATTGCCCGCCATGGTGTTGAAGGCCGCTGCCGCCGTCGCGACCTCACGCGGGCCGGCTTCCGGAAGGTCGGGCGCGTTCACGTCCCGCCCGAGCCGCTCCGCCGCGGCCGCGAGGTCGCGCACGGGCCGGGTCAGGCGCCGCACCGCCCAGAGAATGAGCAGGGCCGCCGCTACCGACATGGCGACAAAGGCCGCAAGGAACGTGTCCGAATGCCAGGGCCGCAGCCTTGGCGGCGCGATCGCCAGGTTCAGCCAGCCCCGATCCGGGAAGCGCAGCGCGACGCGCAACTCGCCCCGCTCCACCCCGGACAGGACCTCACGCGGACGGAAGCGGCGGAGCCCTGGCGGGCCCGGCCCATCCAGCCGAAACATCCGCGACAAGCGCTCAGGCACCGGGGCCGTGGATTGCGTCACCAAAGGCGAGTCATCCAGCGAGGCCTGGAGGCCGGCGGGAAGCTCCGCATCAGCCAGGATGTCGGCGCGGCGCTCGGGCGGTTGGGTCACGAGGCTGCGCCACAACGCGAAGCCGCGGAGCGACACCTCCCGCGCCTCGGCCCGCCGCTGGAGGTCCACCCGGTCCAGCGCATGGATGGTGAGGCCGGCCGCCTGCACGGCCATGAGGGCCAGGATGAGCACGAGCGCGGTGCGCCCGGCGAGGCTGGAGGGCCATAGGCGCCGCAGCACGGGGTTCAGGCCCTTTCCACCGGCGAGGCGAGCACATAGCCCCCGCCGCGCACGGTCTTGATGACGCTGGGATTGCGCCCGTCATCCTCCAGCTTGCGCCGCAGCCGCGACACGGCGACGTCGATCGCCCGGTCGAAGGGGCCGGGCTGCCGGTTGTGCAACAGGTCCATCAGCATGTCGCGCGTCAGGACCCGGTTCGGCCGTTCGACGAGGATGGTGAGAAGGTCGAACTCGCCCCCCGTGAGCGGGATTTCCACGCCTTGCGGGCTGAGGAGGCGACGCCGCGCCGTCTCCAGCGTCCAGCCCGCGAAGCGGAACAGCCGTTCCGGCGGCCCGCCCGGCGCGGTCTCTGCTCCCTCCGCGCGGCGCAGCACGGCGCGGATGCGGGCGAGGAGTTCACGCGGGTTGAAGGGCTTCGCCATGTAGTCGTCGGCGCCAAGCTCGAGGCCGACAATGCGGTCTGTCTCCTCCCCCATGGCAGTGAGCATGACGATGGGCACCGGCGACTGGCTGCGCAGCCAGCGTGCCACGTCCAGCCCCGACTCGCCCGGAAGCATCAGGTCGAGCACGACAAGATTGTACTTCGCCAGCGGCCAGACTCGCCGCAGCTCTCGCGCGTCGCGGGCCAAGGTGACGCGCATGCCTTGGCGCTCCAGGAACTGGCCGAGGAGCTCACGGATCTCGCGATCATCGTCGAGGACAAGGATGTGCTGGGAGGGATTCATCTTCGCTTCAGGATAGCGGGGATTCATGTAACCGAAGGAAACGGAGTGTGGCGTCTCGCCCTCTGGTGGCGGGACGTGCTATGCAGCCGCGCCCGGTGGGGGCGTGCCGGAACGGTAGACGGACTCGGCTCAAAATCGAGCGGCCTCGCGGCCATGGGGGTTCGAGTCCCCCCGCCCCTACCAGTTCGGCCTCAGGCGCGCCGCATGGCCTGGCTTTCCTCTGCGCTCGGGTAAACTCCCGAAAGCACTTCCTGGAAGTGCCGCTTCAGCGCCTCGTTGCAGTGGCATGAGGTGGCGTGCAGCGCCTTGGGGTCCTGGATGACGAGGCGGCCGCGGCGCGTCGCCACAACGCCGGCGCCGCGAAGGTCGCGCAGCACTCGGCTTACATAGGTCCGGCCGACTCCGAGCATTCCGGCAAGCTGCTCTTGCGTCAGTTCGACTTCGGGCGAGCCGGTCCGGTCCAGCGCGGCGAGGAGCCACTTGGCGGTGCGGGCCTCGATTCCGTGGACGGCGTTGCAGGCGACGGACTGAAAGACTTGCGCCAGGAGGCAATCAGCATAGCGGGCGAAGACGTTGCGAAGCGGAGCAGACCGCTCCTTGGCAGCCTCCAACCTCATGCATGGAATTCGAAGGAAGGGTCCGCCCATGCGAACCACCGCCCTGGCGTAGGCTGGAAGGCGCCCCTGGCTCACGATGCCCCCCATAGCGCCTTCACGGCCGATCAATGCTGTCTCCACCGGTGCGCCATTCTCCAAGGTCACGGAAAACGAAGCGAGGGTGGGACCGCATGGGAAATGCACGAACTCGACATCATCGCCGGCTTCGAACAACAACGTGCCAGTACTGAGAACGACCGTTTCCAGCGAGGGTTCCAGCAACTTCCTGTCCTGTGGTCGCAAGGTCAGAAGAAGATTGTTCGAGAACTGTTCTTCCATGAGACCTGCCCTCCACCTATTCCACCGCATTTTGTTCCGCTCTATGTCTGCTTGTGGACAGAACTCGAAGGCTCCCTGCGACATAACATTGCCGCAATGGGCTCGCGGGAACAAGTTCCTTGAATATTGATGGGCACGGCGGCTGGAGCGTTTTGCGCGGCGTCCTCGGGATCGAGGTCTCGCTAAGCTTGGAAGGGCCCGAACCCACCTTGGGACCAGCCTCTGCAGCTTGGCTCACCCTTTTGGCGCACCGCCTGCGTGACCGCGCGCGGGCAAGTGGGGCGCTGTCCGTCCGCGGCGGTTTGGTGACGCTCGAAGCCCGGATGAACGAGGATGTGCTCTCGCTCCTGTGGATGGAGAGCAACGGCCCGGCCAGCGATCCAGGGCCGGCCGCGCTCAGGCTGCTGGCGCCGCGCGGGATGCGGGCCGTGCTTGAGACGGGTGGAAGCGGACCATCCCTCCAGATCCGAATCCCGGCCTCCTCCCTCGCGGATTAGCGGCGGACGGTAGCCCGCTGGACAGCGCCCGGCGTTCGGGCGAAACCGCCCACTTCGCCATTCCCCTGGGAGCCCCCGTATGGCCTCGGCCGACCCGACCTTCGAGACCATCGCCGACATCATCGCCGAGACCGCCAATGTCGAGCGCGCGAAGATCACGCCGGAGGCCCACGTCATCAACGACCTGGGCATCGACAGCCTCGATTTCCTCGACATCGTGTTCGAGATCGACAAGCGCTTCGGCGTGAAGGTCCCCGTCGAGGCATGGACCGAGCAGGTGAACAGCGGCAAGGCCCCCGCGGATCAGTTCTTCGTGATGGGCAGCCTGGCGCGCCGCATCGACGAGCTGGTGGCCGCGAAGCAGGGCTGACACTTGCGCCTGGAAACCTTCGAGATGCTGGACCGCGTCACCGAACGCACGGAGACGCGGATCGCGACCGCCTGCCGCGTGCCCGAGGAAAGCCCTGTCTTCGAAGGGCATTTCCCGGGCTACCCGCTGCTTCCCGGTGTGCTGATGGTCGAGATCATGGCGCAAACCGCGGGCTGGCTGATGGTGGAGCGGTCAGGTCGCACGCGGATGGCGGTGCTCGCCAAGGTGGGCGAGGCCAAGCTGCGCGGGCAGGTGCGTCCTGGCGCCGCGCTCACCGCTGTCGCCGAGCTGATCCATGACGGCTCCGGCTATGCGGTGCTGCGCGGCGAGTTGTCCGAAGGCACGCAGAAGGTGGCCGAAGTCGAGCTGACCCTGAAGACCTTCCCCTTCCCCGTTCCGGAACTGCGCGAAGCAGTGGTGCGGCGCGCCGAGGTGCTGGGGCTGTGACGCGCCGGCCGGTCCATGTGCTGGGCCTCGGGATCGCGTCCTCCCTGGGGGATGGCGCGGAGGCACATCGAGGTTGGCGGGATGCGGTGCCCGTGCTGGACGAGGCGCGTTTCGCCCCCCATCCGCTGCATCCCCTCGCGCCCCTGCCCTTCGACAAGACGATCCCGCGGCGTGAGTCGCGGCAGATGGAGAATTGGCAGCGCCTCGGCACCCATGCCGCCGGCCTCGCCATCGCCGATGCTGCGCTATCCGAGCGTGTCGCCGAGATGGATCTCGTCGTCGCGGCGGGGGGCGGCGAGCGCGATGCGGCGCTGGACGCGCAGATCCTCGCGACGCGGCCGGATGAAGCCGGGCTGCATGCCGCGCTGATGAATGGGCTGCGGCCGACGCTGTTTCTGGCACAGCTTTCCAACCTCCTCGCCGGCTCGATTTCCATTGTCCACGGCGTTGGCGGCTCCTCCCGGACCTTGATGGGTGAGGAGATCGCCGGTGCCGAGGCGATGCGCATGGCCTGGGCACGCGTCGCCGCCGGAAGCTCGACCCTCGCCCTGGCCGGTGGTGCCTTCCTGGCCGAGCGGCCCGAGATCCTGCTTTTGCATGCCATGGGCGGGCGCCTGCACCGGGGGCCCTGGGTTCCCATGGATGAGCGCGAAGGCTTGGTCCTTGGCAGCGCGGCCGCCTTTCTCCTACTTGGCCCGGGCCCGGGCATGGTGCAGCTGACCCACGTCGCCACGGACCAGGGCCCGCCCGAGGCAAGCGAGGCCCGTCTGGACGCGCTGCTTATCGACGCCCCGCCTGCGCGTCCCGGCGCGATCGAGATCTGGGCCGGGCCCTTCGGGACACCTCGTCCCGGCCTGCGCCTTGCCGACCAATTCGGCCATACGGTCGAGGCCGCCTTCCCCCTCGCCGTCGCGCTGGGCGCGATGATGCTGCGCGACGGCGCGCCCCAGATCCGCATCGCGATGCGGGGCGCCTTCCGAGGTGAGGCCGTGGCCGTGCTGGAGCCTTCGGAATGAGGATCGCCGTCACCGGAATCGGCATGGTCACCGCGCTCGGCTGGGGCGCGGAGGCGAATTGGGAGGCGATGCTTGCGGGGCGCTCCGGCGTCCGTCCGATTACGCGCTTCGACACGACCGGCATGCGGACCCGCTTCGCCGCCTCCGTGGACCTGCCAGAGGACCGACCCCGACACCCCGTCTCCGTCGCCGAACGCTCGCGACGCCTCGGCGAGGCGGTCATCGCCGAGGCGTTGGCCCAGGCCGGGTTGGAAGCCCCCTTCCCCGGTCCGCTCTGCATCGGCCTGCCGCCCGTGGAGATCGAGTGGCCGCAGCGCCTGGAACTCAACGCCGCCGATTATCCCGGGCTGATCGAGGCCGCCTCCGGTCGCCTAGATCTCCAGGCGGAGTTCCTGTTCGGCGGGACCGCGACGCGCCTGGCCGAGCGCTTCGGGACACGCGGCGTTCCGCAGACCGTCACCACCGCTTGCGCCAGCGGATCAAGCGCCATTCAGATGGCGATCGAGGCGATCAGGCGCGGCGAAACGGACTGCGCCATCGCGGCCGGCGCCGAAGCTTCCTTGCAGCCGGAAACGCTGATCCGCTTTTCCCTCCTCCAGGCCCTGTCCACCCGCAACGACGCGGCGGAAAAGGCATCGCGCCCCTTCACCCTGAGCCGGGACGGCTTCGTCATGGCCGATGGCGCGGGTGCCCTGGTGCTGGAGCGCGAGGACCACGCCCGCGCGCGCGGGGCCGCCATCCTCGGCTACGTACTCGGCGCCGGCGAGGCGGCGGACAAGTTCCACCGCACCCGCAGCACGCCGGACGGCTCCGCCATCATCCGCGCCATGAGCCGCGCCATCGCGGATGCAGGGTTGGAGCCAAGCGCGATCGGCTATGTCAACGCGCATGGCACCTCCACTCCCGAGAACGACAAGATGGAGGCGCTCGCCTCCCACGCCCTGTTCGGAGAGGCGCCGCCACCCATCTCATCCACGAAAAGTATGATCGGGCATACTTTATCCGCGGCTGGGGCCATCGAGGCTGCGGTGTGCCTCCTCGCGCTACGGGACCAGATGCTGCCGCCCACCATCAACAACGAAGACCCGGACCCCGAACTTCGTCTCGACACCGTTCCGGTCGCGCGGAAGCACCGCTTCGAGGCGGCACTGTCGAACTCCTTCGGCTTCGGTGGGCAGAACGTGTCCGTGGTGCTGGGTCGCGCCGACTGACCTGCTTCTGCTAGGTAGGCAAACGCATTGACCCGCGGCACCCCGCACGCTTGTTTCCGTGCGGCGTCATACTTGCTGCCTTTTCCGACGCGCTGGAGCATCCCTGATGGGCAACTACCTGCGGAGTTGGTTTGAGCCCTCCGCCTTTACCCCGCATGGTTTCTGCCTGCTCTGGGAGCCTGGGCTGATCTGGCTGCACACCGTCTCCGACGCGCTGGTGGCGCTGGCCTATTTCTCCATTCCCGTTGCGCTCGTCGCCTTCCTCCGCCGCCGGCGCGACTTCGAGTTTCCGCAGATTGGCTGGCTCTTCGCCGCCTTCATCCTGCTTTGTGGGCTCACGCACATGATCGGCGTCGTGACGCTCTGGCAGCCCTGGTACTGGTTCGAAGGGCTGGTGAAGGCTGCGACGGCGATCGTGTCGCTGCTCACCGCCATCGTGCTTTGGCCCCTGATTCCGAAGGCGCTCTCCCTTCCCTCCCCTTCCTCCCTGCGCGAGGCCAATGACCGGCTGGCGCGCGAGGTGGAAGAGAAGAACGCCCTTGTCCGTGCGCTCGAGGTGCGGGAAGCCGAGCTGAAGGAGCTGACAGCATCCCTGGAACGCCGGGTGATGGAACGCACCGAGAGCATCGCGCAGATCAACCGCCGCTTCGACGCCGCGCTCAGCGCTGCGGACGTGACCGTGTTCACCCAGGATGAGAGGCTCACCTACACCTGGATCAGCAAGCCCGAACTTGGATTGACGGTCGAAGAGATCATCGGCCGCACGGACGAGGAAGTCCTGGGTGAAGCGGCGCCGCCCATCGTCGCCGTGAAGCGGCGCGTGCTGGAAACCGGAGACCCCGAGCGGATGGAGGCGAAGGCGGGCGACCAATGGTGGCAGATGTCCATCGAGAAGCTGCACGACGCCCCCGGCATCATCTGCGGCGCGATCGAGATCACCAGCCGAAAGCGGGACGAAGCACGCATCCGCTTCCTGTTCGACGAAGTGAAGCACCGCGTCGGCAACCTGCTCGCGGTGGCCCAGGCGATCCTGCGCCAGACGGCTGCAAGCTGCGAAACGGTGGACGAGGTGGTGGAGCGCTTTGGGCTCCGTCTCCGCGCACTCGGCGGCTCACACCAGCTCCTCGTCCGCGAGGGGCCGCGCAGCGCGAGCTTGCGGGAGGTGGTCGAGAGCCAGCTTGGGTATCACGAAGCGTCGCGCTTCATCATCGAAGGTCCCGAGGTGCGGCTGGACGACTCGGCTGTGCTCCACATCGGCATGGCGCTGCATGAGCTCGCGACCAATGCGGTAAAGTTCGGCGCCCTGTCCGTGCCAAGCGGCATGGTACGCGTCGCCTGGACCGTGGAGAATGGCCGCTGCACCCTGCGCTGGCGCGAGATGGGCGGCCCGCCCGTCCGCCCGGCCAACCGTCGCGGCTTCGGCCGCGAGGTAATCGAGTGGGCGGCCGCCCAGGCGGTCAACGGCGAGGTTTCGCTGGACTTCCCGCCGGAGGGCTTGCGCTGGGAGCTACGCTTCCCGCTGAAGGAGCGAAAGCTCGTGGAGGACGGCGTCGCCCATTCCGCTGGTTGAGACGACGCGCTCACCCGGCGCGGCGATGTCGGCGGTGCGGGTACCGCCGTCCAGCGCGCGATCAACGGCAAGCTCCAGCATCGCCGCGTCTTCCGGCCGCTTCGCCGTCCAGCGCAGGAGCAGCGCCGCGGAGAGGATCGCGCCAAGCGGATTGGCAACGCCCTTGCCCGCGATGTCGGGCGCCGAGCCGTGCACCGGCTCATACAGGGCTTGACCGCGGTCGTTCACCGAGGCCGAGGGCAGCATGCCGAGCGAACCAAGGATTGCTCCGCCTGCATCCGACAGCAGGTCGCCAAACAGATTGTCGGTCACGATCACGTCAAAGCGCCGCGGGTCGCGCGCAATCTGGATGGCGCAGTTGTCAGCCAGCATGTGCTCGAGCGTGACGTCCGGAAACTCCTCGCGCGCGACGCGACCGGCCACCTCGCGCCACAGCGCGCCCGCCTCCATCACATTGGCCTTGTCCACCGAGGTGACATGGCCGCGCCTTTCGCGGGCCAGGCGGCAGGCAAAGCGGATCGCGCGCGCGATCTCGCCTTCCGTGTAGCTGTGGGTGTTCACGCCGCGTCGCGTGCCGTCGGGCAGGGTCTCCACGCCGCGGGGCGTTCCGAAATACATGCCAGCCGTCAGCTCGCGCAGGATCACGAAATCCGCGCCCTTCGCCACGCGCGGCTTCAGCGGCGACGCCTCCAGCAGCGCGTCGAGCAGGCGGATGGGCCGGATATTGGCGTAGAGGTCCAGCGCCTTGCGCATCCGCAGCAGGCTGCCCTTGCGCCGCTCCTCCGACGGGATCACCGCCTGCTGGTCGAGCGAGCCGATTGCGCCGAAAAGAATGGCTTCCGCCGCCTCGATCCGGTCCCAGGTCTCGTCCGGCATCAGCGTGCCGTGGCGCTGCCAGTTCACCAAGCCGAAGCCGCGCTCCGTGACCTCCAAGGCGAGGCCGCGATGCTCGGCGAACCAATGCAGGACGCGAAGCGCCTGGGCCGTTACCTCCGGGCCAACGCCGTCACCGGGGAGGACAAGAAGCTTCATTGCCAGGGTCTTTCGGTCTGGGCGCGGTCTCGGAAGGCCGCGATCGCCTCCGCATGCCGCAGCGTGAGGGAGATGTCGTCCAGGCCTTCCAGCAGCGCCTCACGCTTGCGCGGATCCACCTGGAACGGGATGGCCTCGCCATCCGGAGCGATCACGACGCCCCGCTCCAGATCCACCGTCGTCAGCCCGTTCGCGCCCGATAGCGCGGCGATCCGGCGGATCGCGTCCATGGGGAGGCGCACGGGCAGCAGGCCGTTCTGGAAGCAGTTGGCGTGGAAGATGTCGCCAAAGGAGGGGGCGATGACGCAGCGCACTCCCATCCCCATCAGCGCCCAGACCGCCCCCTCGCGCGAGGAACCGCAGCCGAAATTCTCGCCCGCGAGCAGGATGGGCGTTCCGCGCCACGACTTCTGGTTGAGCAGGAATTCCGGATTCTCCGTTCCGTCGCTGCGGTAGCGGAGCCGCGCGAAGGCTTGCTCTCCCAATCCGTCCTTGCCGGTGCCGACAAGGGCCTGGATCGGGATGATGACATCCGTGTCCACATTCGCCGCAAGGAGCGGCGCCGCGGGGCCGGTGACGCTGGAAAAGGGGGTCATGCGCGCGGATCCGTGATGGCGCCTTCCAGGGCAGAGCGGGCGGCGGTGGCAGGGCTGGCGAGGTGGGTGCGCGCCCCGGTTCCCTGGCGCCCCACGAAGTTGCGATTGCTCGTGGATACGGCGCGTGCGCCCGGCGGCACCGACTCGCCATTGGCGGCGACGCAGAGGGCGCAGCCCGGCTCCCGCCACTCAAACCCCGCGTCCAGGAAGAGGCGGTGCAGCCCTTCCGCTTCCGCCTGCGCCTTGACCTCCTCGCTGCCCGGCACCACCCAGGCGGTCACGTGCCCGGCCCTTTTGCGTCCCGCGAGCACGGCGGCGGCGGCACGCAGATCCTCGATGCGCGAGTTGGTGCAGGACCCGATGAAGACCCAGTCCACCTTGGTGCCTTCCAGCTTCTGGCCCGGCTGCAGCCCCATGTAGTCCAGGGCGGCGCGCCACGCCTCGGCTTCGGCCGGGCTGCGCGCCTGCTCGGGGGTGGGGACGGTGCCGGTGATTGGCGCCACCTGTTCCGGGCTGGTGCCCCAGGTGATCTGCGGCGCGACCTCCGTCATGGGGATGGCCTCGTCGCGCGTGAACCGGGCATCCGGGTCGCTCGGCAGGGTGCGCCAATCGGCCATGGCGCGATCCCACAGCGCACCTGTCGGCGCGAAGGGCCGGCCGGCGAGATACTGGAAGGTCGTGTTGTCCGGGGCGACCATGCCGACCCGCGCGCCCATCTCGATGGACAGGTTGCACAGGGTCAGCCGCTCCTCCAGCGACATCGCGCGCACGGCGGAACCGGCGAATTCCAGCGCCATTCCGGTGCCGGCAGCAGCGCCGAAGCGGCCGATGGCGTGCAGGATCATGTCCTTCGCCGTCACGCCGGGCGCCCGGCTGCCCTCGAAACGAATGCGGAAGGTGCCGGGTCGGCGCTGCGGCAGGCAATTGGTCGCGAGCGCCTGGGTCAGTTCGCTGGAGCCGATGCCGAAGGCCACCGCGCCGACGCCGCCATTGGTGCAGGTGTGGCTGTCGCCGCAGGCCAGAGTGACGCCCGGCAGGACGATGCCCTGCTCCGGCGCGACGACATGGACGATGCCGTTCTCCCGCGTCCCGAGGTCGAAGAGGCGGACCCCCTGCTCGGCGCAGTTCCGGCGCAGGCTGTCCAGAAGCTGGGCGCCGCGCGGAAAGGTGGACGCCGTGCGGCCGGGCGCGCTGCTGACCGCATGATCCGGCGTCGCGAAGACGCGCGAGGGCTCGGCCACGCGCAGCCCGCGTTCCGCCACCTCGCGCAGCGCCCGCCCGCCGGACAGGTCGTGCAGCAGAATGCGATCCAGCCAGAGCAGGTCCCACCCGTCACCCAGCGTCGTGACGACGTGCCGGTCCCAGATGCGATCGAACATGGTGGGCATTGGCCGCCTCCTTCCCCTCCCGCATGGTGGCGCAGCTTGATGCCGGCGCGAAGCCCGCTAGGCTCGGGGCATGGGAGTGGAAACCATTTTCCGCCTGGACGGGCGGCGCGCGCTGATCACGGGGGCTTCCGGTGGGCTCGGCGCGCATTTTGCGAGGGTCCTGCACGAGGCGGGCGCCAAGGTCGTGCTCGCGGCGCGTCGCCTGGAAGCCTGCAAGGAGTTGGCGGAGGAGCTGGGAAGCGGCGCCACGGCCCTCGCCCTCGACGTCACCGACCCTGCGAGCATCGCCGCCTGCGTCGAAGCTGCCGGGCCGGTCGATATCCTGGTCAACAATGCCGGCATCGCCGAGACACGCCCCTTCCTCGACCAGACGGCCGAGGAGTGGGACCGCGTCCTGGACGTCAACCTGCGCGGCGCCTTCCTGGTGGGCCAGGCCGTGGCGCGCGGCATGGCGGCGCATGGCGGCGGCGCGATCGTGAACACCGCGAGCATCCTCGCCGCGCGCATCATTCCGGGTGTCGCGGGATACACAGCCGCGAAGGCGGGGCTCGTCCACCTCACGCGGCAGATGGCGGTTGAGCTGGCGCGCCACAACATCCGCGTGAACGCCATCGCGCCCGGCTACATCGCCAGTGACATCAATGCCGGGTTCTTCGAGACGGAACCGGGCAAGGCGATGATCCGCCGGGTCCCGCAGCGCCGCCTCGGCGAACCGCGCGACCTGGATGGAGCATTGCTCCTCCTCGCCAGCGATGCCGGGCGGCACATGACCGGCAGCGTCGTCACCGTGGATGGCGGACATTCGATAGGAAGCCTTTGATGGACCTGAACCTCGACTCCCGGAGCGAGAGCTTCCGCCAACGCGTGCGCGAATTCGTGAAGGACCGCCTCATCCCGCTGGAATCCGACCGTGCCAATTTTGACGAGCACGAGAACATCGCCCCTGCCCTGCTGCGCACCCTACGCGAGGAAGCAAAGGCGCAGGGCCTGTGGTGCCTCCAGTTGCCCGAGAGCGCGGGCGGCCAAGGCCTGCCCTTCACCGGCATGGTCGCCTGCTACGAGGAGATGAACCGGTCCATCTTCGGGCCCGTGGTGTTCAATTCCGCCGCGCCAGACGACGGCAACATGATGGTGATGTGCAAGGTCGCTACGCCGGCACAGAAGGAATGGTGGCTGGAGCCAGTGATCCGCGGCGAGTGCCAGTCCTCCTTCGCCATGACCGAGCCTGAGGAAGGCGCGGGCTCCGACCCCGGCATGACCAAGACCCGTGCCGAGCGCGTGGGCAATGACCGCTGGCGCATCACCGGCCGGAAATGGTTCATCACCGGCGCGGGCGAGTCGAAGCGCTTCATCGTCATGGCCCGCACCTCGGACGATCCGCGCAAGGGGCTGACCGCCTTCCTGTTCCGCGACACCGACCCCGGCTGGCACATCGTGCGCCGCATCCCGATCATGGGGCCGGAGGAGCATGGCGGGCACTGCGAGCTCGTGTTTGACGGGCTGGAGGTGCCGGACGAGAACGTGCTGATGGGTGTCGGCGACGGGCTCAAGATGACGCAGATCCGCCTCGGTCCCGCGCGCCTCACCCACTGCATGCGCTGGGGCGGGCTGGGCCGCCGCTGCCTGGAGATCGGGTTGGAACGCGCCGAGACGCGCTCCGCCTTCGGCCAGAAGCTGGCCGACAAGGAAAGCGTGCAGATGCTGCTTGGCGAGGCGGCGATGCAGCTCGATATCGGGCGGATGCTGACCATGCGCGCGGCCTGGAAGCTCGACCAGGGCGACTTCGCGCGCAAGGAGATCTCGACCGCGAAGATCGTGGTGGCCGATGCCCTGCACCGCGCTGCCGACACGGCGCTACAGCTCCTCGGCGCCAAGGGCTATTCGCGCGACACCGTCGTGGAGTGGATCTACCGCTATGCCCGTCAGGCGCGACTGGTCGACGGCGCTTCCGAGGTGCACCGCATGGTGATCGCGAATTTCCTGCGCCGCGAGGCGGGCGGCTTCTTCGCCTGGGGCCATCATGGATGACGCCACGCTGAGCGAGGCAGCCGGCGCCCCCGTCCGGGTGCTGTCGCGCGCCCTGCTCTCCGGCGGCGCAATCCAGCAGAACTGGCTGCTGGAGGTTGAGCGCGGCGGCGCGCGCGAGGATTGGGTGCTGAGGACGGACAACGCCGCCACCCTCGCCGTCTCGCTCACGCGGCCGCAGGAGTTCGCGCTGCTGCGCGCCGCCTATTCGGCGGGGGTGCCGGTGCCAGAGCCGCTCTTCGAGGGCAAGCATGACGGCAAGCCCTTCCTCGTCATGCGCCGCGTCCGCGGCACCGCCAATGCCATCGCGCTGGGCAAGCAGGTCGGCCCCGGCGGCGACGCGGCACTGGTGCGCGAGTGCGGGAAGGCGCTGCGGCGCATCCACGCTATCGCGCCACCCAGGCACGACCTCCCGTTCCTGGGAGAGCCGCCCGCCGATCCGGCGCTTGCCTTCGTCGCGGCGATGGAGCAGCGGCTGGACGATGCCGGCACGCCGCGCCCGGTTCTGGAATGGGGCCTGGCCGCGATGCGGCGCCACGCCGCGCCGCCCCTGCCGCCGGTCCTGCTGCACCGGGATTTCCGCAACGGCAACCTGATGGTGGAGGAGGGTCGCGTCACCGGCGTGCTCGACTGGGAATTTTGCGGCTGGGGCGATCCGCATGAGGATCTGGGTTGGTTCTGCGCGCCGTGCTGGCGCTTCGCACACCAACATCTCGAAGCGGGCGGGCTGGGGCCGCGCGAAGCCTTTCTCGAAGGCTACGGGACTGGCGTGGACGTGGCGCGGCTGCCCTACTGGGAACTGGCGGCGACGATCCGCTGGGCGGTGATCGCCGCCGACCAGGGCGCGCGGTTCCTGTCGGGCGTGGAACGCTCGCTGGAACTGGCGCTGACTGGGCACATCGTGCCCGCGCTGGAAATGGATATCCTCAAGCAGGTGGAGGGTCTGGATGCTGGAACGGCCTGATGCGGGCGAGTTGATCGAGGCGGCACGGGAGACGGTGCTGAACTCCCTGCTCGCGGCCCTGCCGCGCGAGAAGCATTACGAGGCGCGGATGGTCGCCAACGCCCTCGCCATCGCCGGGCGGTCGCTCAATGCTGCGGTGCCGGCGCACGACATCGCGCGCCTCGCCAGCACGCTGCGCCATAATTCCCCTGCCCCGGGGAGCGCCGCCTATGCCGAGACCCGCGCGGCGCTGGATGAGATTGCCCGCGCTCGTTGCGCCGTCTCCGCCCCCAAGGCGCTTTGACCCGTGGCCGGACCGCTCGCGGGGCACCGCGTCATCGAGGTTGCTGGCATCGGGCCGGGCCCGTTCTGCGCCATGCTGCTGGCCGACATGGGCGCGGATGTCGTCCGCATCGACCGTCAGGACGGGCCGGCCGGCTCCCGCCAGGACATCTCCGGGCGCGGCCGCCGATCCCTTGCGCTTGATCTGAAGCGCCCTGAGGCGATCGAGGCGGTGCTGCGCCTGTGCGACGGCGCCGATGCGCTGATCGAAGGGTTTCGCCCGGGCGTGATGGAACGCCTCGGGCTCGGTCCGGAAGTGGTCCGGGGCCGCAACAGGCGCCTCATCTATGGCCGCATGACCGGTTGGGGCCAGGACGGGCCGATGGCAAAGGAGGCCGGTCACGACATCAACTACATCTCCCTCACCGGGGCGCTGCACGCCATGGGCCGGGCCGGTGAGCCCCCGGCCCCGCCGCTCAACCTCGTCGGCGACTATGGTGGGGGCGGGATGCTGCTCGCCCTTGGCATCCTGGCGGCGCTGGTGGAGCGTGGGCGCTCCGGCGAAGGGCAGGTCGTGGACGCCGCGATGGTCGATGGCGCGGCGTTGCTGATGGCGCCGATATACGGCATGGCGGCGCGCGGGCGCTGGTCGGGTCGGGCCGGGAACATGCTGGATGGCGCCGCGCCCTTCTATGACAGCTACGCCTGCGCCTGCGGTGGGTTCGTCGCCGTGGGACCGATCGAGCCCGCCTTCTTCAGCGAGATGCTGCGTCGGATGGGGCTCAGCGAGGCCGAGTTCGAAGGCCGCATGGAGGCTGCGAACTGGCCGAGGCAGAAGCAGCGCCTCGCCGAGGCGTTCCGCGCAAAGACGCGCGACGAATGGGCCGCCACCTTCGCCGGGTCGGATGCTTGCGTGACGCCCGTCCTTTCCATGGCGGAGGCCCCCGCGCATCCACATCTGCGTGCACGCGGCACCTTCACCGAGCAGGAGCGCACCCTTCAGCCGGCCCCCGCCCCCCGCCTCAGCCGCACGCCCTCCTCCCTGTCCCGCCCACCTTCCCTGCGCGGGGAGCACGGGCGCGAAATCCTGGAGGAGGCCGGCTTCACGCCGGCCGAAATCGAATCCCTGTTGCCGAACGGCTGATCACGGATAGTCTGGCCGGGAAACCAACGGGGAAGCATCCATGGACACGGCCCTCCGGCCCGTGCGGCCTCGTGCCGTCCTGACGCCTGACCACGAGGCGTTCCGCGCCCAGTTCCGCCGCTTCGTCGAGCGCGAGATCGTCCCGCATCATCGCGACTGGGAGCGCGCCCGCTGCGTCCCGCGCGAGTTGTGGCGCAAGGCCGGCGAGCAGGGCTTTCTTTGCCCCACCCTGCCGGAAGAATACGGCGGCGCGGGCGCGGATTTCGGCTACTCCGCCGTCGTGATCGAGGAGCTGGCGCGGGTGAACGCCTCAGGCGCCGCCTTCCAGCTGCATTCCGACATCGTCGTGCCCTACATCCTCGCCTATGCGACGGAGGAGCGGAAGCGCGAATGGCTGCCGCGCATGGCGTCCGGAGAGATGATCGGCGCCATCGCCATGACCGAGCCCGGCATGGGCAGCGACCTGAAGGCCGTGCGTGCCACGGCGCGGCGCGAGGGCGATCACTACGTCATCAACGGATCCAAGACCTTCATCTCCAACGGACAGAATGCCGGCCTCGTCATCGTGGTCTGCAAGACGGACCCGGAGGCAGGACGCAAGGGCGTGTCGCTGATCGCGGTCGAGGAAGGGACGCCCGGCTTCAGCCGCGGCCGCAACCTGGAGAAGATCGGCCTGCACGCGCAGGACACCTCCGAGCTTTTCTTCGAGGATGTGCGCGTGCCGGTCGCCAACCTGATCGGCGAGGAGAATGGCGGCTTCCGTCACCTCATGCACCAGTTGCCGCAGGAAAGGCTGATCATCGCCATCCGCGCCGCCACCAACATGGAGGCGATGCTGGACGAGACGGTCGCCTACACCAAGTCGCGTCCCGTCTTTGGCCAGACGGTCTTCGACTTCCAGGTGCACCGCTTCAAGCTGGCCGAGGCGAAGGCCGAGATCGGCATGTTCCGCGTCTACCTGGATGACTGCCTAACCCGACACATGCAGGGCGAGCTCTCGGGCGAGGAGGCGGCGGCCGCGAAGCTGCTGGGCACCGAGATGCAGAACAAGTGGCTGGACGCCTTTCTGCAGATGCATGGCGGCTACGGATACATGGCGGAATACGCCATCGGCCGCGCCTGGACCGATGCCCGCATCGGGCGGATCTACGGCGGTTCAAGCGAGGTGATGAAGGAGATCATCGCCCGCACACTCTGAAGCCCACGAAAAGGGTGAACAAAGCTGGGAGGCTGAAAGAATGAAGCGACGTCAAATCCTCGCCGCGGGCGCGGCAGGGCTTTCCCTGCCCGCGATCGGGCAGGCGCAGTCCAACTTCCCCAACCGTCCAATCACGCTGCAGATCGCCTTTCCGCCGGGCGGCGCGACGGACGTCCAGATGCGCGCCTTCGCAGACGCGGCGACGCGCGCCTTCGGCCAGCAGGTGATCATCGAGAACCGGCCGGGTGGCGGCGCCACGATCCCCGCGCTGAACATGCGCAACACGCGGCCCGATGGCTACACGGTGGCGCAGTTCCCGCTTCCCGCCATCCGCCTGCCTTTCATGCAGCGCATGGCCTTCAACCCGCGCACCGACTTCACGCCCATCACGCACCTGACCGGCTACCTCTTCGCCACCTGCGTGCGCGCGGAAAGCCCCTACCAGAGCTGGGCCGACCTCGTGGCCGATGCTCGGGCGCGGCCGGGCCAGCTGCGGATGGGCAATACGGGGGCGAATGGGACGCCACACCTCACCATGGTGGACCTTGCCGCCGCCGAGCGGCTGGACATCGTCCATGTTCCCTTCCGGGGCGAGGCGGATGCCGTGCCCGCACTGCTGGGCGGCCACATCGAGGCCTCGGCCACCGGCTCGGGCGTGGTGGAACTGGTGGAGCAGGGCAAGCTGCGCGTGCTGAACGTGTGGTCGGCCGAGCGCTCCTGGCGCTGGCCCAACGTGCCCACGCTGAAGGAGTTGGGCTACAACATGGTCGTCACCTCGCCCTATGGGCTGGTCGGTCCGCTGGGGATGGAGCCGGACATCGTGCGCCGCCTGAACGAGGGCTTCCGCACCGCGCTGAACGACCCCGCCCATGTCGCGGTGCTGCGCCGCCTCGACATGCCGCTCGAATACCTCGGGCCCGAGGACTACGCCGCCTTCATCCAGCGCACGGCGGACGAGGAGGAGGCGCGCGTCACCCGCCTCGGGCTGCGCGGTTGAGCGTGCTGCGGGAGGACGCGCTGGCGGGTGCGCGCGTCCTCGTCACCGGCGGCGGGTCCGGACTGGGCCGGATGATGGCGGAGGCGCTGCTGCGGTGCGGCGCCGATGTCGAGATCTGGGGCCGGCGCCCCGGCCCGCTGGAGGAGACCGCCGCCACGCTCGGCGCGGAGCGCGTGCGCTGGCAAGCCGTGGACATCCGCGATGCGGAGGCGGTCGAGGCGGCTATCGCGGCCAGCTTCGAGGCCGGGCATGGCCCCACCCGCCTGATCAACAACGCGGCCGGGAACTTCATCTCCCGCACGGAGGACCTTTCGCCGCGGGGCTTCCGCGCCGTGTCGGACATCGTCTTCGCCGGGAGCTTCAACGTCACCCATGCGCTGGGAAAGCGCTGGATCGCGGCTGGGACCGGGGGTGCGGTGGTCAGCATCCTGGTCACCTGGATCTGGACCGGTTCGCCCTTCGTCGTGCCCTCGGCCATGAGCAAGGCCGGCATCGAGGCGATGACCAAGTCCCTTGCCTTGGAATGGGGCCGTTTCGGCATCCGCCTGAACGGCATCGCGCCAGGCCTGATCCCGACCGAGGGAATGCTGGCCCGCATCCGGCCCGGCGAGGCCGACCCGACGGGAAAGTGGTCCGTCCGCAACCCGCTGCGCCGTGCCGGCACGCCGGACGACATCGGCACCCTCGCCGCCTTCCTCCTGAGCGACGGCGCGGGCTGGATCACAGGGAACACCGTCGCGCTGGATGGCGGGCATTGGCTGGCCAATGGTGCCGGGACCTACATGGACTATGCCGCCTGGGGCGACGAGGAGTGGCAGGAAGCGCGCGACCGTATCCGCGCCACCAACGAGCGGGACAAGTCTAGCCGTAGGTGACGCTGTCATCCTTGGGCCGGCCGGAGGACCGGACCGGCCCACCCCCCGTCATTGCCAGCGCCACTGCCTCCGCCACGCGGATGCCGTCCACCCCTGCGGAGAAGATCCCGCCCGCGTAACCCGCACCCTCGCCGGCCGGGTAGAGGCCCGGCGTGTTCAGACTCTGGCAATCCTCGCCGCGCGGGATGCGCAGCGGCGAGGAGGTGCGTGTCTCCACTCCCGTCATCACCGCGTCGCCCATGGCGAAGCCCGGCAGGTCACGGTCGAATGCTGCCAGCGCTTCGCGCATCGCGGCCACCGCGAAATCCGGCAGGCAAGGTGCGAGGTCGGCGGGCGTCACGCCAGGCTGATAGGAGGGCGCGACCTCGCCGAGGGTGGTGGAGGCGCGGCCGGCCAGGAAGTCGCCCACGCGCTGCGCCGGAGCCCGGTAGTTCCTTCCGCCGGCTTCGAAGGCCCGCTCCTCCCATCGCCGCTGGAACTCGATGCCGGCCAGTGGTCCGCCCGGATAGTCCTCCGGGTTGATGCCGACCACGATGCCGGCATTCGCGTTGCGCTCGTCGCGCTGGTACTGGCTCATTCCGTTGGTGACGAGGCGCCCTGCCTCCGACGCTGCCGCGACGACACGCCCGCCGGGGCACATGCAGAAGGAGTAGACGCCGCGCCCGTTGGAGGCATGGTGGACCAGGCGGTAATCCGCGGCGCCCAGCAGCATGTTGCCCGCATTCGGCCCGAAGCGCCGCAGGTTGATCAGGGATTGCGGGTGCTCGATCCGCACGCCGACGGAGAAGGGCTTCGCCTCCATCTGCACGCCGCGCCCGTGCAGCATGGCGAAGCTGTCGCGCGCCGAGTGGCCAATGGCCAGGATGACGTGGCGCGCTTCCAGCCTTTCGCCGGTCGAAAGGTGCAAGGCGCGGATGGCGCGCGTTCCGGGGTCAGTCTCGATGTCGTCCACGCGTTGGCCGAAGCGGTATTCGCCGCCCAGCGCCGTGATCTCGCTGCGGATGCGCTCCACCATCTGGACGAGGCGGAATGTGCCGATATGCGGCTTGGAGATGAAGAGGATCTCCTCCGGCGCGCCGGCCTTCACGAACTCCTTCAGGAGCTTGCGGCCGAAGAAGAAGGGGTCGCGGATCTGCGACCACAGCTTGCCGTCGCTGAAGGTGCCCGCCCCGCCCTCGCCGAACTGGACGTTGCTTTCGGGGTTCAGGACCTGCCTGCGCCATAGCCCCCACGTGTCCTGCGTCCGCTCCCGCACCGCCTTTCCGCGCTCAAGGATGATGGGGCGGAAGCCGGACTGGGCAAGGATGAGCGCCGCCATCAGCCCACAGGGCCCGGTGCCGACCACGACGGGCCGATCGGCCAACCCCTCGGGTGCCTCGGCGACGAAGCGGTAGGTCATGTCCGGGCTGGGGCGCAGCCTCGGGTCGCGGGCCAGCAAGTCCGTCTCATCCCGCACTTCGGCGTCGACCGTGTAGGCCAGCATGATCCGGCGCGGGTTGCGCGCGTCGTAGCCACGGCGGAACACGGAATAGCGCGTCGGAGCCGCGCCCAGGCGTTCGGCGACGGCGGCGTCAAGCGCCTCGGGCGGGTGGTCCAGGGGAAGGCGAAGCTCGGTGAGGCGCAGCATGACCGGGCGGAGTTCGTCCGCCCGCGGGCTTACGTCAAGAAGCGTTCCTTCAGGATGCGGCGCAGCAGCTTCCCGGCCTCGGAGCGAGGCAGTTCCTCCACGAACTCGACGGCGCGCGGGACCTTCATCCGCCCGAGGTGGTTGCGGCAATGGGCTAGGAGGGCGTCCGGCGACGCATCGCCGCGTGCCACCACGAGCGCCAGGGGAATCTCGCCCAGATCGGCATCCCGCACCCCGATCACCGCGCATTCCGAAACATCGGGGTGGCGCGACAGCACCGCCTCGATCTCTGCCGGGTAGATGTTGACCCCGCCGGAAAGGATCAGGTCCGCCCGGCGGTCGGACAGGAACAGGTAGCCCGCCTCGTCCAAGGAACCGAGGTCGCCCAGCGTCGCCCAACCCTTGTTATTGTAGGACGCCTCAGTCTTGGCCGGGTCATTGTGGTAGGCGAAGCGGGCGCCGCCCTCGAACCAGACGCGCCCGATCTCGCCGGAGGGGAGTTCATTCCCTTCCTCGTCGGTGATGTGCAGCTGGCCATAGACGGCACGGCCGACGCTTCCCGGGCGCTCCATCCACTCCTGCGGCGAGATGACCGTGGTGCCGATGCCCTCGCTGCCGGCGTAGTACTCCCAAAGGATCGGCCCCCACCACGCCATCATGGCGCGCTTCACCTCGGCGGGGCATGGGGCGGCGGCATGGATGGCGCAGCGATGCGTGGACGGGTCGTGCCGCCGCCGCACCTCCTCCGGAAGGGCGAGGAGGCGCGCGAACATGGTCGGCACCCACTGGCTGTGCGTCACGCCGAAGCGCTCGATCATCGCGAGGCAGGTTTCGGCATCGAACTTCCGCAGGACCACGGCGGTGCCGCCATGGTCCATGGCGCGCTGGACGTAGCGGTTGGGCGCGGCGTGGTAGAGCGGCGCGGGAGAAAGATAGACCGTGTCCGCATCGAAGCCGTAGAGCCGCTTCCAGGTCATGTCGAACTCAGGCTTTGCGCGCTCTTCCCAGGGAGTGAGGGGACGGCGGATGCCCTTGGGCAATCCGGTCGTGCCGGAGGAATAGAGGAAATCCCGTCCCAGCGGACGTGGCGGCTCCGGCCAGGTCGCGGGCTGTCCTGCTGAAAGCCATTCCAGTGGTGCGAAGCCTGGCAGCACGCCCCCGGCGGCGTAGCGATGCGGGACATCGTCGAGGTCCAGCGCGGCGGCGAGCGTCGCGAGGCCCGCGTCGGCCACCAGCACGCGCGCGCCGGAATCACGCAGCACATGCGCCACCTCATGCGGGCGGAGATGGATGGAAAGCGGCGTGACCATCAGCCCGGCCCGTCTCGCGCCATAGCCCAGCACCAGGAAGTCCGGCGTGTTGGGCAGTAGCATCGCGATCCCCTCGCCCGGCGAGAGGCCCAGCGACAGGAGGCCGTTCGCCGCACGGTTCGCCGCTTCGTCCAGGGCGCGGAAGGTCAGGGATTCGCCGGTCTCGGGAAAGATCGCGCAGACCTTCTCGGGTGTTTCCGCAGCGCGTGCGGCCAGCAGCGGCATGGCGTTTCCTTTCCTCGTGGCAGCCATGCTTCCGGCTGCCCCGGCTTGCGTCAACCGCGCGTGCATGATGCCCTGCCCTCGCATCCGCGAAGGAGGAAACAGGATGGACGTGAAGGGGGCCGTCGCGATCGTGACGGGCGGCGCTTCTGGGCTCGGGCTGGCGACGGCGAAGCGCCTCGCCGCGCAGGGCGCCAGGATCATGATCGTGGACCTCGCCACTTCGAATGGCGAGGCGATGGCGAAGGAACTGGGCGGCGGCTTCGCAGTGGCCGACGTCGCCGACGAAGGCCAGATGCAGGAGGCGGTTGCCGCTGCCGAGAAGCTCGGCCCCGTGCGCGTGTTGGTTCATTGCGCGGGCCGCGGCGGCGCCCTCCGCATCCTGGAGAAGGACGGCACGCCGGGCAGCCTCGCGCAGTACGAGGCGATCATCCGCGTGAACCTCACCGGCTCCTTCAACGCGCTTCGCCTCGCTGCCGCGGCGATGGCGAGGACTGACGCAGTGGACGGCGAGCGGGGCGTCTGCATCCTCACCGCCTCCATCGCGGGGTATGAGGGACAGATAGGCCAGATTCCCTACGCGTCCTCCAAGGCCGGCGTGATCGGCATGACGATCGTCGCCGCGCGGGACCTTGCGTCGAAGGGAATTCGCGTCTGCACCATCGCCCCGGGCATCATGGACACGCCGATGCTCCAGCGTTTGTCGGACCCGGTGAAGCAATCCCTGGCGCAGGGTGTTCCCAACCCGCACCGGCTCGGGCTGCCGGAGGAGTACGGGCGCCTCGCCGCGCATATCGTCGAGAATGGCTACCTGAACGGCGAGACGATCCGCCTGGACGGCGCCCTGCGGATGGCGCCGCGCTGAGATGGGGTGCGGGCGGCGACGTGGCGCGCCGCCCGCCCTTTCCTCAGCGGCCCTGCGGCATGATTTCCGAGATGCGGACGGTCGCGGGCTGCGGACGGCTGCGGTCGAAGGTTCCGACCCAGATGTTGTAGTTCCCGCTCTGCGGCCGCTCGAACACCACGCCTGGATTCAACCCCTGAAAATCATCGTTGCAGAACCAGCGACCAGAGGGGTCATTGACGACGATGGTCGTGTCCACGGACGACACGGCACTGATGATGAGCGGGAAGGAGCCCGCCTCGTAGTTCACGTCCACGTCGGGACGGGAGAAGTCGATCCACCCGGCGCAGCCGGGGCCGATTCCGTCCGCCTGTCGGTCGCCGCCGGCCTCGACCGACACTTCGCGCGGGTCAGGCTGGAAGTCGGCGCGCAGATTCAGCGTGCCGTAGCGCGGATCGGCGCGCCAATCCGGGAAGGGAGTGCCTTGCGGCGCCTTCTGCTGCGCGAAGCCGCTCCCCGCGGCCAGTGCCACCCCCAGCACGGCCAGAGCAACGGTCTTTCTCATGAACGCGTCCTTCCTTGATATCTGTCTGTGGGAAAGCTGAACCGGTGTCGATCCGAAGTCAAAGCCGAGAATCATGAAGAATCCGTCGGCATTCGGTGGCCCGCCAGGGCGGCAGCGCCGCGCAGCCGGACGGGGATTGCCCTTCCACGGAAAGGCGCAGCAGCGCGAGGTCTTCCTCGCTGTCCACGTCGTGCCAAGCTGGCAGTTCCACCAAGCGCAGCCCGGCCGCGGCGCGACGGGTCGCCTCCATCAAACCCGGCGTGGACCACGGCATGTCGCGCAGAAGCGCAGGCAGCGGCCGCGACAGGGCAAGGAGGCAGTAGCCGCCATCAAGCGCCGGCACCAAGGCCGCGTCGGCGCCACCGCGCAGCCCCGCCATCGCCAACTCGGCAAGGGACGGCGGTAGTGTGGGCGCATCCGTGCCAAGGAGCAGGGAAGGATAGCCCAGCGTCTCGAAAGCGGCCTCCATGCGCCGGCCCAGGTCGCCGGCGGCCTGCGGCATCACGCTGAAGCCCGGCAGGGCCACCTCGCCCTCCGCGAAAGCGATGGCGCCCACGGAAAGGCGCTCCGCGATTTCCGCCGCGAGTGCGGCCGAGTCCTGCAGGAAGGCGCCCGCGAAGATTGCGGCCCGCTCCGCCCCCATCGTCGCCGCCAGGCGGGTCTTTCCACGCGCGGGGTCCTTGCACATCAGGCCAATCATGCTTGCGACCCTGCCACGGGCGCGAAGGGGCGATAAGGTAGCCCCCATGCTGGAAGCGGATCTCTGCATCGTCGGCGCAGGTTCAGGCGGTTTGTCGGTCGCGGCCGGCGCTGCACGGATGGGCGCCCGGGTCGTGCTGGTCGAGCGCGGGACGATGGGCGGCGAATGCCTGAACACGGGCTGCGTTCCATCCAAGGCGCTGCTTTCCGCGGCGCGCGACGACATGGCCTTCCCGGAAGCGATGGCGCGTGTCCGCGACGCCATCGCAGCCATCGCACCTCACGATTCGGAAGAAAGGTTCCGTGGCCTGGGCTGCGAGGTCATCCGCGCCTCTGCCCGCTTTGTGTCGCCACAAGAGATGGAGGCTGGTGGGCAGCGGATCCGCGCGCGGCGCTTCGTCCTGGCTACCGGCTCTCGCGCTGCCGTTCCCGACATCGCCGGCCTCGCCCCGCCCCTCACCAACGAGACGCTGTTCAGGCTAGAGTCACTGCCCACCCACCTCGCCATCCTCGGCGGCGGTCCTGTGGGAGTCGAGATGGCGCAGGGTTTCCGCCGCCTTGGAGCGCGGGTGACGCTGATCGAGCGCGGTCCACGCCTCCTCCCTCGCGACGAGCCGGACGCCTCCGCCCTCATCGAGAACGCTTTGGAACGGGAAGGCGTCACCGTCCGGCTAGGCGAGGCGCCCACGCTTGCGGCGGGAACGCGGCTCCACCTCCCCTCCGGGCCGGTCGAGGCCACGCATGTACTCGCGGCGGTCGGGCGCGTGCCGGTGACCGATGGCCTCGACCTTGAAGCGGGCGGCGTGGCGCACGATGCCAAGGGCATCACCGTGGATGACGGGCTTCGCAGCGTCAGCAACCGGCGCGTCTTCGCACTGGGTGACGTGGCGGGCCGCGGCCAATGGACCCATCTCGCAGGATGGCAGGCGGGCATCGTGCTGCGGCGGGCCCTGTTCCTGCTTCCTGCGCATGCCCGGCCGCGTGCCCTGCCCTCCGTCACCTATTGCGATCCGGAATCCGCGCAGGTCGGGCTGACCGAGGCCCAGGCACCGGGTTGCACCGTCCAGGTGGCTGAGCTGGCGCGCACCGATCGCGGCGTCACCGACGGCCTGACGGAGGGCCGCGTGAAGCTCGTTCTCGGCAAGCGCGGCAAGCTGCTCGGCTGCTCGATTGTCGGGCCGCATGCGGGTGAGATGATCGGGCTGCCGACTCTCGCCATCGCGCGCGGCCTCGGCGTGCGTGAGCTTGCCGGCTTGATCCTGCCTTACCCGACTTTGTCCGAGGCGCTGAAGCGCGCTGCCGGGCAGCACTTCGAGCCCACCTTGTTCGGACCGCGCACCCAGTCGCTGGTCCGCCTCATCCAGCGCTGGATGCCGTGAGGCGCATGCTCCTCGCCGCGGCGGCGCTAGTGCTGCTGCTCGTGGCGCTGCGCCTTTCTCCGCTGGGCGACGCGCTTTCGCTGGAAAAGCTACGCCAGCACCAGACGGGGCTGCTGGCGCTGGTGGAGCAACGGCCCATCCTGGCCGCGCTGCTGTTTCTCGGCGCCTATGTTGCGGTTGTGGCGCTCTCGCTTCCGGGCGCGACGGTGATGACGCTCACCAGCGGCTTCCTGTTCGGGCCACTCCCCGGCACCGCGCTGGCCGCGACCGGCGCGACTCTCGGCGCGGCGCTGGTCTTCCTGCTGGCCCGGCGGATCTTGGGCGCGGATGGGCTGGAAAGCCTAGGCGAGCGCGGCGCTCGGCTCGCAGCCTTGTTGCGGCAGGACGGCTTCCTCGTTCTGCTGGCGCTGCGCCTCGTGCCGCTCTTTCCCTTCGTGCTGGTGAACCTGCTGCCGCCCCTCGCCGGCATGCGGCTCCCGGTCTTTCTCGGGGCGACCGCGCTGGGCGTCGTTCCGGCCACCTTCGCCTTCGCGCTGGCCGGTTCCGGCCTGGGCGACGCGCTGGAGGGCGGGCGCGTCCTGACGCCCGGGCTGATCCTGGCGCTGTGCGGCCTCGCTCTGGTGGTGCTGCTGGGCATCCCGCTGCGACGGTGGCTCGAGCGGCGTTGAAAGCCCTCTTGGCCAGCCACCGGCGCCATGCGAATGTCCTCCCACTTTCGCAAGGATGCAGGATGCTCCGCCTTCTTCCCATTCTTCTGCTGGTTGCAGCGCCCGCCCTGGCCGAGACACGGCAGCCCAGCCCAGCGCAAAGGGCGCAGCAGGAAAGGATGCGAAGCTGCAACGCCGAGGCGAAGAGCCGCAGCCTTTCCGGCGAGCAGCGTCAGGGCTTCATGCGGACCTGCCTGCGCGGCCAGGCCAGCGGGGCGACGCAGCAGCCGATGTGAGCCGCTACCAGCGGCGCACGGGACCGCAGTCGAGATGCACGAAGCCGTCGCGCCGATACAGCCCGACACCGCCGGTCTGCATGTCGGCCGCGGCGCGCGCAATTCCCATGGAATCGCGGCCGGGAAGCCGGCAATCCAAGGCCATGCCGGACATGTGCAGCGAGACGCGTGACACGCGACGGGATTCCCGGGCGCGGGCCGCGTTGCTTTCGGGGGCCCGGTAGGCGCTGATCACGTCCCACATGTCGTCCGAGCCCAGGCGACGCTGCACCTGATGGAGCACGTCGAACAGGCGCGGGTCCATGGGCGTTGCTTCGTCCAGGCCAGGGTCGCGCAGCACCTCGTCAAGGCGGTGCAGGGCGTCGCGGTCATAGCGGCCGTCGCGCCAGTAGACGCCCCGGAAGGAGTCGCCGGTCTGGACGCGGCGCACGGCGATGGAGCGCGTGCCCGAGGCGACGCTCTGCGCCATGGCCGGGGCGGTCAGCAGGCCGAAGGCGGCGCCCAGCATCACGCGACGGGGAACGGCGTCGCACGCCACGCCGTCCCGGCAGGCCGGGCAGGTATCGTGAAAGAGTCGCATGGTGTGTCTAGCTCCGCGCCGCCACCGGAACGCGGGGAGCGCGGCTTTCCATTGCGCGCGCATAGGCCTGGTCGAGCCCATAAATGTCCGGACGGATCCGGACATCCCTCCCCGCGACCGTGACGGTCGAATAATGAAGGCGGATGGGTAGCTGTCGCCTCAGCGAGGCGACGGAGGTGGCGCGGGAGGCCAGCATGCGGTCTGCCCGCTCGCGATCCCAGCCGGGCATGCCGTCCAGGAGCAGCGTCAGGAAATCCATCGGGCGCTCCAGCCGGATGCAGCCCGATGAGAAGGCTCGGTCGGGGCGGCGGAAATACTGCCGCTCCGGCGTGTCATGCAGGAAGATGTCGTCCCCGTTCGGCATGATGAATTTCAGCCGGCCGAGGGCATTCAGGTCGCCCGCGTCCTGACGGAGGATGAAGGGGAAGCGGTCGGGGTGGACGGAGCGCCAGTCCACCGTCATCGGGTCGATTTCCGTCAGCTCGCCTTCAATCCAGCGGAAGATGCGGATGCCGCGCTGCGCGAGGGATTGCGGGTCGCGCCGGAGGCGCGGAAGCATGTCCTCCTTCGCGAGGCGCTGCGGCACGCCCCAGGGCGGGTTGAACTGCACGGCGGTCAAGCGCGTCACGATCATCGGCGTGGCGCGGGCGGGCCGGCCCACCACCACGGCCATGTCCATCAGCACCCGCTCCTCTTCCAGCACCAGGAGGCGGTAATCGGGGACGTTCACCTCGATGCGGCGTTCGCGTAGCGCGGGAGCAAGGCCGCGCCGCATGTCGAGCGCGACCCTGATCTGGTCGACCTGATGCTGCGGCGAGCGATTGAGCGCGGCGAAGGTCAGGGCGCCGACACGACCATCGGCCTCCAGCCCCGCGTCGCTCTGGAAGCGGCGCACCGCGGCGACCAGCGCCTCGTTGAACTCCTCGCCGGTGCCGGGGTGGGCGGCAAGCTGGGGATCGGTCGCAGCGAGGCGCGCGCGCAGGGCCGGCACTCGGGCAGCGTCGAGGGCACCCGGCTCCAACGTGCCACCCGCGCTGGGAACGGCGGGAAGCGGGCGCAGCGCGCGGGCACGGGCAGCAGCGAGGCCCGCCTTCAGCGCCGCGACCTCCGGCCCTGCCTGGGCAGCACGGTCCAGCGCCTCGACCGGCTCGGCGGATTGTGTGATCTGCGCCAGCCATGGCCCGAGCGGGTGCGCCGCCGTATCACGCCTCAGGTCCACACGTCCGGCTGGGACGCCCGCGCGCCCATGCAGGAGGTCCGTCATGACCATTCCGGCTGCGCGCAGGATGGCGGCTGGATCGGACAGGGTCGCCGGGCCAAGATCGTACCAGCGCGGGTCCAGCCCGTCCTCCTCGACGCGCAGCAGCCGCTCGGCCAAGCGCGCAAGGGCTTCCGGGCTTGCCGCGATGGCGCGCGTCTGTGCACGGGCGTGCCCCGAGGCAGCGCCGAGCGCCGCGACGGCGGCCAGGAAATGGCGACGATCCATGGGCCGGTTCTACACGCCTCGCCGGCGCGGCGCAAAGCGCGGGTAAGCCCTCATCCATCGCCCGAACCTTGCAGGACGGGCAATCCGTGAAAGCCCGTCTTGCCTCATCGCCATACGCTCGACCTCAGGCAGCGGGGGTCAGCAGCACCAATGCCTCGCCCTCTTCAACCGCATCGCCCGGCGCATGGGGCACGGCTTCGATCCGGCCGGCAAAGGGCGCGTGGAACTTCAGTTCCGTCTTCATCGCTTCCATGACCGCTAGGAGCTGGCCCTCCGCGACCTTGTCGCCGGCCGCAACCAGCAATTGCACCAGCCGGCCGGGGATGGGCGCGAGCAAGGTCCCGGCATCCCCGGCTTCGGAGCCGGAGCTGGGCGTCTCGACAAGCTCCAGGCGCCAGGCCTCACCGGGCCGGATGACCCGCAGGACGTCGCCCTCTACCGTAAGTCGGGCGCCCGATGCGTCAGGCGCCACGCCGTCCAGCATCACACCGGAGGGCGAGCGCCGCACGGTAAGAGCATGGGTGGCAATCCCGTCCGACCAGTGCTCTACCCGCTCCGCCACGCCCTGGAGCCGGAACCCGTCCTGCCGGTTCCACGGTCCTGACACCTCCCGCGCCCGGGGCCATGCCAGCGCGGCGGCGAGGAGAGGCGCAGGCATCGGGCGCTGGGCGGCCAGCAATGCCTCCGCGTGGCGGGTGATGAACCCCGTGTCCAGCTCCAGTGCACGCAACGCGGGATGCCGTGCCAAGCGGCGGAGGAAAGGGAGGTTCGTGGCGAAGCCTTCTAGCGACGCCGCCTCCAGCGCCTCAGCGAGGCGGTCCAGGGCAGCATCGCGATCCTCGCCCCAGGCGATCAGCTTGGCCAGCATCGGGTCATAGAAGGAGGTGACGGCGTCACCGGTGCGGAACCCCGCATCCAGCCGCAGCCCCTTCCCTTCGGGCACCTCCAGCCGCGCGATTTGTCCGGTGGAGGGCCGGAAATCCTGGGCCGCGTCCTCGGCGTAAAGACGCACCTCGACCGCGTGGCCTTTCGGCGCCGGAGGGAGGTCGGAAGGCAAGGTGTCACCAGACGCAACGCGCAATTGCCATTCCACGAGGTCGAGGCCGGTTACCATCTCGGTGACCGGATGCTCGACCTGGAGGCGCGTGTTCATCTCCAGGAAATAGGCCTCGTCGGCCTCCACGATGAATTCCACCGTTCCGGCATTCACGTAGCCCACGGCGCGCGCGGCGTTCACCGCCGCCTCGTGCAGCCTGTCGCGCAGAGCCTCGGGCAGGGCCGGCGCAGGCGCTTCCTCCAGCACCTTCTGATGGCGCCGCTGCACCGAGCAATCCCGCGTGTGGAGGTGGACGATGCGGCCATGGGTGTCGCCCAACACCTGCACCTCCACGTGGCGCGGCCGAGCGAGGTAGCGTTCCAGCAGGACGCGCGCATCGCCGAAGGCGGCTTCCGCCTCGCGCCGGGCTCCCGCCAGCTCAGCGACGAAATCCTCGGGTCGCTGGGCGGGGCGCATCCCCTTCCCGCCCCCGCCGGCGCTCGCCTTGATCAGCACGGGAAAGCCGATCCGCCGCGCCTCGGCTTCGAGCACCGCGTCCGATTGGTCCTCGCCATGGTAGCCGGGCACGGTCGGCACGCCGGCCGCCACCATCAGGCGCTTGCTTTCTGCCTTGGAACCCATGGCCCGGATCGCCCCCGGGCCCGGTCCGACGAAGGTGATGCCGGCTGCGGCGCAGGCCTCGGCGAAAGCGGCGTTCTCGCTGAGGAAGCCGTAGCCCGGATGGATCGCGTCGGCGCCGGTGCGGCGCGCCACCTCCAGTATCGCCTCGGCACGCAGGTAGGATTCCGCTGCGGGGGCGGGGCCGATGCAGTGCGCCTCGTCTGCCACTTCTACATGCAGCGCGTGGCGGTCGGCTTCCGAATACAAGGCGATGACCCGGCAACCGAGGCGCCGCGCGGTGCGGGTGATGCGGACGGCGATCTCGCCGCGATTGGCGATGAGCAGGGTGCGGAACATGGCGCTCACATCCGAAAGAGTGGTGCGGCGCGACGCTCACCGGGCTCGTGCATCGCTGCGTGCAGCGCAAGGCCCAGCACGTCCCGGCTGAGGGCAGGCGGAATGATGCCGTCATCCCAGAGCCGCGCCGTGGCATGGTAGGGATCTCCCTCGCGCTCGTACTTGTCGCGGATCGGAGCCTTGAAGGTCTCCTCCTCCTCCGCGCTCCAGGACTTGCCGGCGGCCTCCAGGTTGTCGCGCCGAAGCGTGGCGAGGACGCTCGCCGCCTGCTCGCCGCCCATGACGGAGATGCGCGAGTTGGGCCAGGTGAAAAGGAAGCGCGGCGAATAGGCGCGGCCGCACATGCCATAGTTCCCCGCGCCAAAGGATCCGCCGGTGATCAGCGTCAGCTTGGGCACCGAGGCAGTGGCGACGGCGGTGACCAGCTTCGCGCCATCCTTGGCGATGCCGCCCGTCTCATATTTCCGCCCCACCATGAAGCCGGCGATGTTCTGCAGGAACAGCAGCGGGATGCCGCGCTGGCAGCAAAGTTCGATGAAATGCGCACCCTTCTGCGCACTCTCGCTGAACAGGATTCCGTCATTCGCGAGGATGCCCACAGGCATGCCCCAGAGATGCGCGAAGCCTGTGACGAGAGTCGTGCCGTAGCGCGGCTTGAATTCGTCCAGCTCGGACCGGTCCACGATGCGCGCGATGATCTCGCGCGCCGGCACTGGCTGCCGCACGTCGCTGGGAACCAGACCGTGCAGTTCGGCCGGGTCGTAGGCGGGTGGCCCAGCGACGCGCGGGGGCGCATGCGGCTTCGGCGCGTTGAGGTTACCGACGATGCGCCGCAGCAGCGCAAGGGCGTGGTGGTCATCCTCGGCCAGATGGTCGGCGACCCCAGACAGGCGGGTGTGCACGTCGCCCCCGCCGAGATCCTCGGCGCTCACCACCTCCCCGGTTGCGGCCTTCACCAAAGGCGGGCCGCCAAGGAAGATCGTGCCCTGGTTGCGGACGATCACTGCCTCGTCGCACATGGCGGGGACATAGGCGCCGCCCGCGGTGCAGGAGCCCATGACAGCGGCGATCTGTGGGATTCCCTCGGCCGACATGTTGGCTTGGTTGAAGAAGATGCGGCCGAAATGCTCGCGATCAGGGAAGATCTCGTCCTGGTTCGGGAGGTTGGCTCCGCCCGAATCCACGAGGTAGAGGCAAGGCAGGCGGTTCTCCCGCGCGACCTCCTGGGCGCGAAGGTGCTTCTTCACCGTCAGCGGAAAATAGGTCCCGCCCTTCACGGTGGCGTCGTTCGCGACGACCACGCAAAGCCGACCCGACACCATGCCCAGCCCCGTGACAAGCCCAGCTCCCGGCACCTCATCGCCATAAAGGCCATTCGCTGCGAGCGGACTCAGTTCCAGGAATGGAGCGCCGGGATCGAGCAGGTTCTCGACCCGCGCGCGAGGCAAGAGCTTGCCGCGTGACAGGTGCTTCTGTCGCGCCGCCTCTGGTCCACCCAGCGCGGCGCGCGCGGTCCGGGAGGAAAGTTCCGCCAGCAGCGCGTCCATGCGGGCGCGGTTGGCGCGAGATTCCTCGGTCCGAAGGTTCAGCTTGGATGCGATGCGCACCTACGCCGTCTCCCGGAAGATCTCGCGTCCGATCAGAAGGCGGCGGATCTCGCTGGTCCCGGCACCGATCTCGTAGAGCTTGGCATCGCGCAGGAGGCGGCCGGTCGGGTAGTCGTTGATGTAGCCATTGCCCCCGAGGATCTGGATCGCATCCAGCGCGGCGCGTGTCGCCTCCTCCGCCGCGAAGAGGATGGCGCCGGCTGCGTCCTTGCGTGTCGTCTTGCCGGCGTCGCAGGCACGGGCCACGGCGTAGACATAGGCGCGCGCCGCATTGAGCCGTGTGTACATGTCGGCGACCTTGCCCTGGATGAACTGGAACTCGCCGATCGGGCTGCCGAATTGCTGTCGCTGATGGATATAAGGCACCACCACGTCCAGGCAGGCCTGCATGATGCCGAGCGGCCCCGCCGCCAGCACCGCCCGCTCATAGTCAAGCCCGGACATGAGCACCCGCACACCGCCATTCACGGCGCCCAGCACGTTCTCCTCCGGCACCTCGCAGTTCTCGAAGACGAGTTCCGAGGTGGGCGAGCCACGCATGCCAAGCTTGTCCAGCTTCTGCGCCGGGGTGAAACCCTTGAAGCCGCGCTCGACGATGAAGGCGGTGATGCCCTTCGGACCGGCCTCCGGCTCCGTCTTGGCATAGACGATGATCGTTTCGGCGTAGTGGGCGTTGGTGATCCAGAGCTTCGTGCCGTTCAGCACGTAGCGGTCGCCGCGCTTCTCCGCCCGCAGCTTCATGGAGACGACGTCCGAGCCCGCGCCCGGCTCGCTCATCGCCAGCGCGCCGAGGTGATCGCCGCTGATCAGCTTGGGAAGGTAGCGGGCCTTCTGCGCCTCCGTCCCATTCCGCTCGATCTGGTTGACGCACAGATTGCTGTGCGCTCCATAGGACAGGCCGATGCTGGCCGAGGCGCGGCTGACCTCCTCCATCGCCACGCAATGGGCGAGGTACCCCATTCCGGCGCCGCCATGCTCCTCGCTGGCGGTGATGCCATGCAGGCCGAGCGCGCCCATCTCCGGCCAAAGGTGGCGCGGGAACTCGTCGGTGCGGTCGATCTCTGCGGCGAGCGGCGCGATGCGCTGGTCGCTGAAGCCGCGCACCGTGTCGCGCAGGGCCTCGACGGGTTCGCCCAGGGCAAAGTCCAGTCCGGGTGGCGTGTTCGGGATCATGGCAGCCTGTTCCAGTTCTCGCGCAGGGTGCGCCGCATGATCTTGCCTGTCGCTGTCTGCGGCAACTCCGCGACGAAGCGGATGTGGCGGGGATAAAGATGGCCGGCAAGGCGGGTCCGGACATGGGCCTGGAGGGCTGCCTCCAATTCCGGGCTGCCGGGATGGCCGGCGCGCAGGACGACCGCCGCGGCCACCGCCTCGGTCCGCATAGGGTCGGGAATGCCGATCACGGCGGCGGCGGCCACGGCCTCGTGCCGCATTAGGCAGTCCTCGACCTCGCCAGGGCCGATCCGGTAGCCGGCGGAGGTGATGACATCGTCGGCGCGACCGAGAAAGCGGATGAAGCCGTCAGCGTCCATCTCGCCGGCATCGCCGGTCATGAGCCATCCGTCGCGGAACTTGGCCGCGGTGTCACCGGGCCGCTTCCAATAGCCCAGGAACATGACGGGATCGGGCGAGCGGACCGCGATCTCGCCCTCCACGATGGCAAGCTCGTGCCCTGGCACGGCGCGGCCCGCCCAGCCCGGCTTCGGCGGGAAAAGGACGCCGCATGAGGAGACGACGAGGTTGCACTCGGTCTGGCCGTAGAACTCGTTGATCGAAACCCCGAAGGCCTCCCTCCCCCATTCCAGCATCTCCGCGCCCAGTGTCTCGCCACCCGAACCGATGGAACGGGGCCGCGCCCCGAGCCGCGCCGGGTCAGGCACTTGCCGCATGAGGCGCAGCGCGGTGGGCGGCAGGAACAAGTTGCGGATGCCCTGGCGGGCAACCAGGTGGAACGCTTCCTCCGGGTCGAACTTGGCCATGCGGTGCGCCATCACTGCAACGCCGTGGAACAGGCTGGGCAGCAGCACGTCCAGCAGCCCGCCGATCCAGGCCCAGTCAGCCGGGGTCCAGAACAGGTCGCCGGGCTGGGGGAAGAGGTCCTGCGGCATCTCCACCCCCGGCAGATGGCCAAGCAGCACCCGGTGCGCATGAAGCGCTCCCTTGGGGGAGCCGGTCGTGCCGCTGGTGTAGATGATCAGCGCAGGGTCCTCGGCCGAGGTCTCTGCGCATTCGTGACGGTCGCTCGCGCGCTCCATGGCGGCCCGCATGTCCAGGGCGCCCGGCCCGATGCTGAACACCAGCGGACCCGTTGGAAGCTTCTGGAGTCCCTCCCCGTCCGTGACGACGGCGCGCGCATCGCAGTCCGCGAGGCGATAGGCGATGGCATCCGCGCCGAACAGCCCGAACAGCGGCACGGCAATCGCACCGATGCGGTAGATCGCGATATGCGCCACCGCCGTCTCGACCGCTTGCGGCAGCAGCACCCCGACGCGGTCCCCCGGCAAGATGCCATGGGCAAGGAGGACATTCGCCATGCGTGAGGCCTGCTGCAGCAACTCGTCGAAGGTGACTCGCGACCCGTCCGGACGCAGCAGGGCGACGCGTCCCGTGCCATCCGCCCAACGGTCGCAGCAGGCCCGGGCGATGTTGAACCGTTCCGGGATGTCCCACCGGAAATCACGGCGCCAGGCTTCGTAGGAGGTCACAGCCAACGCTTGCGCCGCTTGTAGCTCTTGATGTTCTTGAAGGACTTGCGATCCGCGCCGTGGCCGCCGAGGTAGAACTCCTTCACATCCTCGTTGTCCATCAGCGAGGCCGCGGTGCCGTCCAGCACCACTTTGCCCTGCTCCATGACGTAGCCATAAGAGGCCACGGAGAGCGCCATCCGCGCATTCTGCTCCACAAGCAGGATGGTGATGCCGAGGTCTCGGTTCAGCTTGCGGATGATGCCGAACACCTCCTTCACCAGGAGCGGCGAGAGCCCCATGGAAGGTTCGTCCATCAGGATCAGCTTAGGCTGCGCCATCAGGGCGCGGCCGATGGCAAGCATCTGCTGTTCCCCACCCGAGAGGTAGCCCGCGAGGCCCGTCCGCTCCCTCAAACGCGGGAAGTAGGAATACACCATGTCGATGTCGCGCTTCACCGCGCCATCGGAACGCGTGAAGGCGCCGAGACGAAGATTCTCCTGGCACGTCATGTCGGCGACAATGCGGCGTCCCTCCATCACCTGGAAGATGCCGCGCCGGACGATGTCATGCGCCTCGATGCCGTTGATCCGGTCGCCCAGGAAGCGGATCTCGCCCCTCGTGACCTCGCCCTCCTCCGTGCGGAGCAGGCCGGAGATCGCCTTGAGCGTGGTGGACTTGCCCGCGCCATTGGCGCCGAGCAGGGCGACGATCTCGCCCTGCGGCACTTCCAGCGAAAGGCCCCGAAGCACCAGGATGACGTCGTTGTAGACGACCTCGATGTTGTTGACCTGGAGCAGCGGGCCCGTCATCGCTTACCAGCCCAGCCAGTCGCGGCGGCGCTCGAGATTGACCGTCGTCACCGGCTCCAGCCGCATGGTGCCGTTGCGCATCAGTTCATCCACGCTGGCCTGGGTCGTGTCGCCCTGCACCACCGAGCGGTAGAGCGCGACGGCGAGCGTGCCGCGATGGTCCTCGTTCGAGAAGTTGGAGGGCGCGCAGACTCCCTGGAATCCTTCGGGCACCCAATCGCGCCGGGCATAGAAGCCATCGCGGATGCGTTCCCCGGTGATCTGGCCACCATTGGCCGCCGCCGTCTCCATCGCCTCGACCATCAGCATCGCCGCGCAGACCCCGGCGAGGTAGTGCACAGGACGGTAGGCATTGCCCGCCTGGTCGCTCATACGCGAGATGGCACGGACCTGGTTCATGCCAGGCGCATCCTGGCCCCAGACTGCCGCGGTGCGTACAGGGAAGACTACGCCATTCGCCGCGGCACCGGCGGCCTTCATCGCGTTCTCATCCATTCCCCACACATTGCCGAGAAACTGCGCCTGCACGCCCACCGTCTGGCACGCCCGCAGGACGGAAATGTTGGAGCCGGCGGTGTTGCCGAGATAGGCGTAGTTCGCGCCCTGATTCCGCAGCGTGAGGCACTGGGCGGTGTAGTCACCCGGCGTCAGCGCGAACTGGATGGCGGGCAGCACCTCGAAGCCGAGTTCCTGCGCCAGGGCCTCGCCCGCCGCCTTGGGCGAGTTCGGATAGGGATGGTTGGCGCCCATGTGGACGTATTTCGGCCGCCCTTGCTGGCCGCGCCGCTGCCAGTCGTCGCGTGCCCACATCAGCATGGCGCGCAATGCGTCGCTGTAGGAAGGACCGTAGAAGAAGTTGAACGGTGCGGCCTTGTCGGCGCGTGGGGCACGTCCCGTCGGGTCGGTCAGCGCGGCGGAATAGGAGCCGGAGATGTAGGGAACGCGGTCGCGCGTGTTGAAGGTGATCAGCGCCTCGGTGTCCACCGTGCCCCAGCCCTGAATCGCGACCGGACGCTCACGGCCCATCCAGGACTGGTACTGGCTGATGGCGCGCGGCGCCTGGTAGCCGTAATCCACCGTCATCACGTTCATCGGACGACCGCCGACGCGGCGATTGGCGTTCACCCAGGCCAGCGCATCCTGCACGCCGCGCCCGTAGGGCACGCCGACATCCGAGGTTGCGCCCGAGTAATCCGCGATATGCCCAACCTGGATGGGCGCCTGCGCCAGCGCGGGGCTCGCCCCCAAGGCCAGCGCGGCCGCGAGAAGGGTCTTCTTCATGGACGTGTCCTCCGGATTTCTTGCTTAGTGTGAGTAGGGGTAAAGCTTCCAATAGGCCTTGATCAACCGCCATCGCCGGGCCAGCCCGTCAGGCTCGAAGATCAGGAATAGGATGATGGCGGCGCCGATCGCCATCTCGCGCAGGAAGTTCAGCGAGTTGCCGAGGTTCAGCGCCCGGTCCAGCGCACCGCCCTGCAGCGCCTGCGCCGCGCTCTGCACCGCTTCGGGCATCAGCACCATGAAGGCCGCGCCCATCAGCGAGCCCATGACCGAACCCAACCCACCGATGATGACCATGGCGAGGAACTGGATGGAGAAGAGGATGTTGAATGCCTCGACGCTCACGAACAGGATGTAGTGCGCGTAGAGCGCGCCACCGATGCCCGCGTAGAAGGAGGCGATGCCGAAAGACAGGGTGCGGTAATAGGCGAGGTTGATCCCCATCACCTCCGCCGAAAGATAGTGGTCTCGCACGGCGACCAGGGCACGCCCGTCCCGCGACCGCATGAGGTTCGCGGCCATCACGTACATGATCACGGCCCAGGCGAGCACGACGTAGAAATACGTCTCCTCGCGGTCGAAGCGGAAGCCGAAGAGCGAAAAATTCTCGGTCACCTGCCCCGCGACCCCGCCAGAGAACCACCGGGCACGGGCAAAGAAGTCCTCCAGGATGAACTGTGCCGCCAGCGTCGCGATGGCGAGGTAGAGACCCTTCAGTCGAGCGGCCGGCAGGCCGAAGACGAGGCCGACAAACGCGGTGACAATGCCCGCCAGTGGAATGGCCAGCGCCACCGGAACGCCCAGCTTCGCGAAACCGGCCGACGCGAACGCGCCAAAGCCGAAAAAGGCCGCGTGGCCGATGGAGATCTGTCCCGTGAAACCGACCAGGATGTTGAGGCCCAGCGCCGCGATGCCGAGGAAGCCGATCTGGATCAGCAATGACAGCTCGTATCGCCCGAACACAAGCGGCGCGAGGCAGAGCAGCGCCAACCCGATCCAGAGCGCGATACGCGAGTTGCGCGTGGGAAAGATTGTCATGTCCGCGGCATAGGAGGTGCGAAAATCGCCGCTCGGAAGCTGGCTGGCCGCCGCCATGGCTCAGACCCGCTCGATATTGCGCGTGCCGAACAGGCCGTATGGCTTGATCAGCAGGATCAGCACCAGCGCATAGAAGGGGGCGATGTTGATCATGTTGCCCCAGTTCAGCCACTGCGCGTCGAGGTACTGCGCCAGGTTCTCCAGCACGCCGACGATGATTCCGCCGAGCATGGCGCCCACAATGGAATCCAGCCCGCCGAGGATGACGGCCGGGAAGACCTTGATGCCATAGAACGACAAGCCGGAGGACACGCCGGACACCACGCCGACAACCACACCGGCCACGGCCGAGACGACGGCGCTGATCGCCCAGGACATGGCAAAGACTTTGGGCACCGACACGCCAAGCGACTGCGCGACCTGTTGGTCGAAGGCCGTCGCGCGCATGGCGAGCCCGTGCTTCGAGAAGGTGAAGAACCACCAGAAGCCCAGCATGATGAATACCGAAAGGCCGAGCGAGAGCAGGTAGACGCTTTGTACCTCGAGCCCGAGCAACGAGACGCGGTCCGCAGCGAAGATGGGCGGGAATGGCTGGGCGAAGACACCGAACATCCACTTCATCAGCGCCTGGAAGAAGATGGACAACCCCACCGTCGCCATGATGACGGAGATCACGGGCTCACCGATCAAAGGCCGCAGCACCGTGACTTGCAGCACGATCCCGAAGATCGTCATGAAGGCGAGGCACATGGGAAAGGCCAGCCAGAAGGGAAGCTGCATGTGCGTGATGAGCCACCAGCAGGCCCAGGCACCGACCAGCAGGAACTCGCCCTGGGCGAAGTTCACAACCTGCGAGGCCTTGTAGATCAGCACGAAGGACATCGCGACAACGCCATAAAGCGCGCCCACGATCAGGCCGTTGATCAGCAGTTGGAAGAGAAGTGCCCATTCCATGTTCAGGCCGCCTTGGCTGGCGCGGCGTCGCCGCGTTGTACCGTCAGGGTGGTGCGAATGCGGCTGCGGCTTCCGTCCTGGAAGGTGATGGTGGTGTCCACCGGGATCTCCCCCTGCCCGCCATAGATGGCTGCGATGATGTCGCCATACTTCTGATTGATGACACCGCGCCGCACCTTGCGCGTGCGCGTCAGCTCCTCGTCATCCGCGTCGAGCTCCTTGTAGAGCAGCACGAAGTCGCGGATGCGCTGCGCTTCCGGCAGGGTCGCGTTCACCTTCGCGACCTCCTCGGCGATCAGCGTTTGCACCTGCTGTCGCGCCGAAAGGTCCGTGTAGGTGGTGAAGGCGATACGGTTCCGCTCAGCCCATTTGCTGACGATAGGGAAGCGGATGCAGATCATCGCCGCGAGGTGAGGTCGTCCGTCCCCCAGCACCACCGCTTCCGCCACATAGGGCGAGAACTTGAGCTTGTTCTCGATGTACTGCGGCGAGAAGCGCGTGCCAGTGCTGGTCGTGGCGATGTCCTTGATTCGGTCGATCACGACGAGCCGGCCCTTGGCATCGAAATACCCGGCGTCGCCGGTATGCAGCCAGCCATCACGCAGGTCCGGCGTTTCGGCCACGCCGAAATAGCCGGTGAACATGTGCGGATGCCGCGTGACGATCTCGCCGACCCCGTTGGCGTCCGGGTCATTCACGCGGAGTTCGATCTGCTCGTTGAACGGGGTGCCCACGGTCTCGAAATCTGCTCGGCCCGGCGCCTGCAACGTATAGGCGCCCAGCGTCTCGGTCTGCCCATAGAGCTGGCGCAACGGCACGCCGAGCGCGAGAAAGAAGCGAAACGTATCGGGGCCGAGCGCGGCGCCACCCGTGGCGGCGGAGCGTAGGTTGGTGAAGCCCAGCCGGTCGCGCAGGGCACGGAAAAGGATGCCATCCGCGACGGCCGACCGCCCTCCTTTCTCCAAGGCCTGGAGCCCGAGATTCATGCCGAGATCGAACATTCGGCGCTTCAACGGGCTTGCGTCCATCACGCGCGCGCGCACCTCCGCCGCCAGCGCTTCCCAGGTGCGCGGCGCGAAAAGGACGAAGGTGGGGCCGATTTCGCGGAAATCGGCCATGGTGGTCTCCGGCTCCTCCACGAAGTTGACCTTCATGCGGGAGATGAGGTTCCAGCCGACCGCATAGATCTGCTCCATGATCCAGGGCAGCGGCAGCACCGAAACATACTCGTCCTGGGGGCCTTTGGGGTCAGCGGCGAGGTAGGCTTCACAATGGCGTATCAGTGCGCTCGAGGTGAGTTGCGCCAGCTTGGGCCGCGCAGTCGTGCCCGAGGTAGTGCAGAGAATGGCAACATCCTCACCACGTGTCGCCTGCACCAGCGCGGCATACTCGCGCTCTGGCCGTTCCGCCCCGCGGCGCAACAGCTCCTCGGCACTGACGAGGCGCGGATCCTCCAGCTTGCGCATCCCGCGTGGGTCGGTGAAGACAATGTGCCGCAGGCCCGGCAGGCGGTCGCCGATGCTGAGCAGCTTGTCCACCTGCTCTTCATCCTCAGCGAAAACCACGGAGGCGCCGGTGAAGGCCAGGAGGAACTCAACCTCCTCCTCCATGGAATCGCGGTAGATGCCGATGGTGCGGCATCCCAGCGCGTGCGCTGCCACCTCGCCCATCACCCAGTCCGGTCGGTTGTCGCCGATCAGCCCGACCGCGTCGCCGCCGCGGATGCCGAGTGATGCCAGCCCCAAGGCGAAGCCGCGGACGCGCGCCTGGTAATCGGCCCAGGTGAAGGAGCGCCAGATGCCCAGGTGCTTCTCGCGCAGTGCGATCTCGTTCGCATGGCGAGCGGCATTGCGGGCGAGGAGGCGCGGAAGCGTGTCATCGGTCATCCCGCGGTCTCCGGCTCCGGAGTCTCCTCCACCTCGCCCAGATAGGCCCGGCGGACATGCGAGTCTGCCATCACCTCCTCCGGCAGGCCTTCCGCGATCCTGCGTCCGAAATCCAGCACCATGACGCGGTGGGAGATATCCATGACCACCCCCATGTCGTGCTCGATCATCAGCACGGTCATGCCCCATTCCTGGTTCAGGTCGAGAATGAAGCGGGCCATGTCCTCCTTCTCCTCGAGGTTCATGCCCGCCATCGGCTCGTCCAGCAGGATCAGCTTGGGGCGCAACGCGACGGCGCGCGCCAGTTCCACCCGCTTGCGGAGCCCGTAGGAAAGCGTCCCGGCGGGGGCCTTCCGGACATGCTGAATCTCGAGGAAGTCGATGATCTCCTCGACCTCCCGCCGGTGCGCCAACTCCTCCTGCCGCGCGCCGCCGAGCCAGTGGACCATGCCTCGGATGAAGCCGGACTTCATCAGGTGATGACGCCCGACCATGATGTTGTCGAGCACGGTCATGTGACCGAACAGGGCGAGGTTCTGGAAGGTCCTGCCTAGCCCCAAGGCCGCGCGGCGGCTGGTCGGCAGGCGGGTGATGTCCCTCCCCTCGAACAGAATGCGCCCCTCGGTCGGCCGGTAGCGGCCCGAGACGCAGTTCACCATGGAGGTCTTGCCGGCGCCGTTCGGGCCGATGATGGAAAACACCTCGCCCGCCTGGATGGCAAAGGACACGTCGGTGAGCGCGCGAACGCCACCGAATCGGAGCGACACGCGGTCCGCCTCCAGGATCGTGCTTCCCGGCATTCTTCCTCCCTGTATGGGCGGAAGGCTAGTCGGGAGGGTGGCCGGTCCGCAAGCGCATTGCATCGGCGCGCATTTGCGCTGCGAGCGGGGGGTCATCCGTCGCGATCGCGTCCAGGGCAAGCTCCGGCGACAGGGCGTGGCGCAAGGTGGGGGCGTGGTTCGCGCCCCAGACCGAAAGCCGCAGACCGACCCCATGAACCGCCCGCGCCAGATCGACATCCACGGCCTCGACCGGCAGGCCAAGCTCGGTGGCGCCGACGGCGCGGCAGGCGGCAATCAGGTCCTCGGCACGGCTGGCGCGGCGCCGCCTCCCATCCACCAGCAGGACGTACTGTGCGAACCCGCCCAATTCAGCCAACTCGGCGAGGGTCGCGGGCTCGAAGGACATCACCACCGTGGCCGCCCGCTCGCCCACGGCATGGGCGGCCGCGCGCGCCAGCCCTGGATAGGGCGCGCCGGTCGTGTCGCTCTTGATCTCCAACCGCAGGATTTTCCTGCCTGCCGCGATTGCCTGCGCCGCCTCGCGCAGATGGGGAATGGCCTCGCCGCCCGTCCCCTTCACCCGAAGACGCTGGAGCGCCGCCCAGTCGAGTGCGGAAACAGGCCCGGAGCCATCCGTCATCCGGTCCAACGTAGCGTCGTGCATGACGACCGGCTCACCATCGCGCGACATGTGGATGTCGATCTCCACCTGCTCGGCCTCGAAGGCACGGGCAGCGCGAATGGCGGAGAGGCTGTTCTCCGGCCAGAGGAAGGCGCCGCCACGATGGCTGGCGAGTTCGGGAGTAGGCATGATCGGCGTGTCGCGCCGCCCAACCGGCCCCGTCAAGCCTCCGCCAGTGCGCGTCGCAGGGCGGCGGCAAGGTTCCGGCCGAAGCGTGCGGCATCCATGAGCGGGGACGCCGCCATCCGTGTCTGCAGCCCGGCCCGCAGCCCCGCGAGGACATTCAGGTCCCCTGCCTTGGACAGGGCGAGGCGGACATAGGCATCGCAGTCCCAGGCGGCCCAATCCTGCAGGCCAAGAATGGTCAGATGCGACAAGGCATGGCGTCCGGCGAAATGGGTGCCCGCCAGAGTGATGACCGGAACGCCCATCCACAGGGACTCGCAGACGGTCAGCCCGCCCGAATAGGGAAATGCGTCAAGGCTCACATCCACCTCGCCGTATGCGGCGAGGAGGCGGTCGGGGGGAGGGGTCCGTGAAGCTCCAACCGGTCGGTCGGGATGTCATCCTCAGCACAAGGCGGCGAAAGTCGTCGCGCGTCGGTGCATCGCCCAACGCGTGGGTCCGCAGCACGAGGCGCGCCCTCGGCAATGACCGAAGGATCTGCCCCCAGGCCCGCCGAGCGCGGCGCGTCACCTTCTGAAGGTTGTTGAAGCATCCGAAGGTGACGTACCCGCGCGTCAGGGCCGGCAGGGTCGTGATGGGGGGCGCGCGTAGGGGGGCGGCGTGTAGCACACATAGCCGTCGGGCAGGCGAAGCAGCTGTTCGGTGTAGTGGGGCTCAAATCCCGCAGGGGTCTCCCGTGCGTCGGTGAGCATCCAGGCCACGCCCGGCACACCTGTCGTAGCCGACTGCGCGCCCACCCACTTCACCGCGACCGGCGCAGGACGGTGCCGCAAGCAGGAGACCCGGCCGCCCTCACCGTGCCCTCCCATCTCGAGTAGGAGGTCGAGGTCGCGCGCACGGAGCCATTCTGCGAGATCATGGTCCGTCAGTCCGGCCGGCACATCACGCCATTCCGCCGCAAGGGCACGGAAGCGCCGATCGAGCGGATCCTCGAAGCCGCGTTGGGAGCAGACAATCAGGTCGAACCCCTCCTCCGGTAGCCGCTCGAGGCCAGCCAGGGTGAGCCAACCGACTGGGTGTCGCCCCAGCCCGGGGGACAGGATGCTCATGCGGGTGCGCCCCTCGGTTTCTCGGGACCGGTGCCGTCGGGCACCAGCGGTGGCAAACCTTCGATGCAGGGATCGGGCATGACCCGCCAGGATCGCCGCATCCCCCTCACCTTCCGCGTATGGCTCGATTGTCGCGAGGAGTTGAAGATCCTGCATGTCCCCTTCGGGCAAGGGGACCACGCAGGTCGAACCGACCCATCCTTTCCGAAGCCCGGCTGGAGCCGGCAGCCCATTCCTGCCAGCGCTTCGGCCATCCGCGCCGCTGTGGACGCAAGGGCAGCGCGGCGATGCGGCCATTCGTCCAGTGCAGCAAGGGCGACGGCGGCATGATACTCGCTGAGCTTCGCATTTAGCCCTGAAACCTCTGCAGTCCGGGACCCGAAGAAGCCGAAATTCGCCGTGCGCTTGATGCGACGAGCGAGATCGGGATCGGTGGTGGCGACGAACCCCCCTCCCCAGCCCCCACGGCCTTGGTCGCATGCAGGCTCACCACGGCGGGGCTACAACCGGCGGAGAGTCCATCGAAAGCGGCAGCAGCATCGACCACGACGGGGATACCCGTTTGCTGCGTGAAAGCGTCCCAAGGGCCAGGATCGACCGGCAATCCGAATGGCGCCACGACCAGCACGGCGGCCACGGAGATTTCCTCCTGGCTCGCACGGGCGGCACGGATCGCGTCGCGCACCTGCCCGGGTTCCAGCGCCCATCGCTCCTCACCGACGTCGAGGAAGGCGGGCTGGAGGCCGGCGACGATCGCGGCGTGGGCACTCGCCACAAAACTCCAGGAGGGCATCAGGCACAGGCCTCGCCGGGCCTCGAGAGGGCGATCCTCCAGCACTGCGCGCAAGGCGCAGACCAATCCATCGGTGGCGGAGGAGACGGACACGACATGGCCGCTGCAATGCACGGCGAGCCGCACTTCTAGCTCCGCGTTCAAGGGGCCCCAATTCGCGTAGACCCGCGCGGCGTCGATTCGGCGCAGATAGGGCAGCAGCGCATCGACGTGCGGCAGCAGCGGGCGCGCCACCGGAATGGGTGGGAGCGCGCCCTCGACCGTCAGGAGGGACGGCGCCACCCGGCTGCAGGAGAGCGCCGGCCGTGGCAGCAAGGTTGGCCGGATTCCCGGCTCCAGAATGGACGAGGCGCTCACCATCAGCGTGCTTCCCGGATTTCGCTTCCGGGAAGATGCCTGCGCGGCCCATAAGGCCGGGTTAACGCCGCCAGGTCAGATGTCAGATATCGGCATAGACGTGGGTCTCGGAGCGCGCCCCGGGCTGGGTCACCGCCCCGTGGCGCGCCGGCCCGACGGTCTGCGCGTATTTCCAGAGGGCGCCGCTGTTGTAGTCATGCGGGCGAGGCTTCCAGTCCGCCCGGCGCTTTGACAGTTCCTCCTCCGAGAGCGCCACGTCGATCGTGCCCTTCTCCGCGTCGATTACGATCCGGTCGCCGTTGCGCAGCATGCCGATCGGGCCGCCCACCGCCGCCTCTGGCCCCACATGGCCGATGCAGAAGCCGCGCGTGGCGCCGGAGAAGCGGCCATCGGTAATCAGCGCCACCTTGTCGCCCATCCCCTGGCCGTAAAGGGCGCTGGTCGTGCTCAGCATCTCGCGCATGCCGGGCCCTCCTTTGGGGCCCTCGTAGCGGATGACGATGACGTCGCCGGGCTTGTAAGCGCGCGCCTCGACGGCAGCGAAGGCGTCCTCCTCGCAGTCGAAGCAAAGTGCCGTCCCCTCGAAGCGCAGCTTCTCCATGCCGGCGATCTTCACGATCGCACCATCAGGCGCGAGATTGCCGAAGAGCGAGACGACCCCCCCGATCTTGCTGATGGGGTTGGAGACCGGGCGCACCACGTCCTGGTCCTGCGGGAAGGTGACCTTCGCGTGGTTCTCGGCCAAGGTCTTGCCGGTGGCGGTGATGCAATCGCCATGCAGCAGCCCACCGTCCAGCAGCGCCTTGATGATGACCGGCACGCCGCCGATCCGGTGCACGTCGAGCGCGACGTAGCGTCCACCGGGCTTGAGGTCGGCGATGTGCGGCGTGTCGCGCATCAGCCGCGCCACTTCCTCCAGCGGGAAGTCTATGCCGGCTTCGTGCGCAATCGCCGGCAGGTGCAGCGCAGCATTGGTCGAGCCGCCCGTCGCGCCGACGATGCGCGCCGCATTCTCCAGCGCCTTGCGCGTCACGATGTCGCGCGGACGCAAATTGTTGCGGATGAGGTCCACCACCTGCCGGCCGGATTCCAGTGCCCACACGTCGCGATCCTCGTCCGGCGCTGGGGCGCCGGCGGAGTTCGGTAGGGCGAGGCCCATGACCTCGCTGATGCAGGCCATGGTGTTGGCGGTAAACTGCCCGCCGCAGGCGCCGGCGCCGGGGCAGGCATGCTGCTCCAGTTCTTCCAGCTCCTCGTCGCTCATGCGGCCGGCGGCGTGGGTGCCCACGGCCTCGAACACGTCCAGCACCGTGACATCGCGGCCGCGGTGGTGCCCGGGACGAATCGAGCCGCCATACATGAAGACGGCGGGCACGTTCAGGCGCAGCATGGCCATCATCACGCCAGGCAGCGACTTGTCGCACCCGGCGAGACCCACGATCGCGTCATAGCAATGGCCGCGCATGGTGAGTTCGATCGAATCCGCGATCACCTCGCGCGAGACAAGCGACGACTTCATCCCCTGGTGCCCCATCGCGATGCCGTCCGTCACCGTGATGGTGGTGAACTCGCGCGGCGCCGCGCCCGCCTCACGCACGCCCTGCTTCACGGACTGCGCTTGGCGGCTGAGGGCGATGTTGCAGGGCGCGGCCTCGTTCCAGCAGGTCGCAACGCCGACGAGAGGGGCGTTGATCTCCTCCTTCGTCATGCCCATCGCGTAGTAGTAGGAGCGGTGCGGCGCGCGCTCCGGGCCGACGCTGACGTGGCGGCTCGGAAGCTTGGACTTGTCCCATTGGGTCATGGCTTGGGCGTTTCCTCGGCTTTCTGGGTCAGCTTGCGATGCGCGACAGGGCGGCGTCCAGGCGGAGCAACTCGGCCTCGGCTTCGGCCAGCCTTTCCTCCGTCTCGGCGATCACGCTTTCCTCAGCCTTCGCGCGGAAGCCAGGATTGCCAAGCTTCTTCGCGAGCTTGTCGCGCTCGCTCTCGGCCTTCGTACGATCCCGGCTGAGGCGCGTGCGCTCGGCGGCAAGGTCCACGACCCCCGTGAGCGGAAGGAACAGCGACAACTCGCCCGCCGCCGCGCTGGCACCGGGCCCGGCACCCTCCGCTGCATCGGCGACGAATTGCGGGGCCTCCACCCGTGCGAGACGCATGATCTGCGCCGTGAAGGCCGCGAGGTCCTGCGCGGCCGACATGGACCCAGAGACTCGTAGCGGCAGCGCCGCTCCGGCCGGCACGTTCAGCGCCGCACGCGCCGAGCGGATCGCGCCGATCGCCGCGATGGCGAGGTCGATCCCCTCCCCTTCCGCATCGGTCAGCACGGCGCGCGGCCATTCGGTCGTGGTGAGGGAGACCGCCTTGCCGTAGCCAAGCTGCTCCCAGAGTTCAGCCGTCACGAAGGGCATGACCGGGTGCAGCAGGCGCAGGATCACACCGAGGACGTGCTGGGCTGCGCCGCGAACCTCATCCTTTTCCGGTCCGTCGGGGCCGTTCAGCACCGGCTTCGCGAACTCGATGAACCAGTCGCAATAGCTGTTCCAGGTGAAGCCGTAGAGGGCGGCGGCGTAGTCGTCGAAGCGGAAGCGCTCAAGCGACTCCGTCGCCGCGGCGATGGCGGCCGAGGACTTGCCGAGCAGCCAGCGCGCCAGGGGCGTCCGCACCGTGGCCGGGTTGAACTCCGGATTGGGGCTGACGCCGTTCATCTCCAGGAAGCGCGCGGCATTCCACAGCTTGGTCGCGAACGCCCTGTAGCCGTCCAACCGCTGCGGATCGAGCTTGATGTCGCGGCCCGGCGAGGCCAGGGCGCAGAGAGTGAAGCGCACCGCATCCGCGCCGTGCTGGTCGATCAGGTCGAGGGGGTCCATGACGTTCCCCTTCGACTTGGACATCTTCTGCCCCTTCGCGTCGCGCACGAGACCGTGGATCACCACGTCGCGGAACGGCACTTCCTTCATGAAGTGCAGCCCCATCATCATCATCCGGGCCACCCAGAAGAAGATGATGTCGAAGCCTGTCACCAGCACGTCGGTCGGATAGTGCTTTCGAAGCTCCGCCGTGTCCCCGGGCCAACCAAGGGTGGAGAAGGGCCAGAGGGCGCTGCTGAACCAAGTATCCAGCACGTCCGCGTCGCGGCGCAGTTCCACCGGCTCGCCGTAGTGCGCCTGGGCGGCTTCCAGCGCCTCCGCCTCGCTGCGCTTCACGAAGACGGTGCCGTCTGGGCCATACCAGGCCGGGATGCGGTGGCCCCACCACAATTGCCGAGAGATGCACCAAGGCTGAATGTCGCGCATCCAGGCAAAGAACAGGTTCTCGTACTGGCGCGGCACGAAGCGGGTACGGCCGGTCTCCACCGCCTCGATGGCGGGCTTCGCCAAGGTGGCGGCATCGCAATACCACTGCAGGGTCAGGCGCGGCTCGATTGGCACGCCGGAGCGGTCGCCATGCGGCACCTGGTGCGGGTGCGGCTCCGCCTGGACCAGCAGGCCCTGCGCATCGAGTTCCGCGATGATGCGCTGGCGCGCCTCGAAGCGGTCCATGCCTTCCAGGGAGCGCAGGAAGGGCGACGGCTGCTCGATCTCGGCAAGAGTGACGCGGGCACTCTCGTCCAGCACGCTCGGCATGGCGAGTTCGTGCCGGCGCCCCACTTCGTAGTCGTTGAAGTCGTGGGCGGGAGTGATCTTCACCGCGCCCGTGCCCTTCTCCGGGTCGGAATAGGCGTCCGCGACGATCGGAATGCGCCGGCCGACCAGCGGCAGGATGACATGACGGCCCACCAGCGCGGCGAAGCGCTCATCCTCCGGATGAACGGCGACGGCGGTGTCGGCCAGCATGGTCTCGGGGCGCGTGGTGGCAACCTCGATATGGCCGCCGCCCTCCACCGGGTAGCGGAGCGTCCAGATCGTGCCCTTCACCTCCCGGCTTTCCACCTCGAGGTCGGAGATGGCGGTCTGAAACACCGGGTCCCAGTTCACGAGGCGCGTGTCGCGATAGATCAGCCCTTCCTCATGCAGGCGCACGAAGACCTCCAGCACGGCCTGGGACAGGCCCTCATCCATGGTGAAGCGCTCGCGCGGCCAGTCGAGGCTGGCGCCCAGGCGACGAAGCTGGCGGGTGATGGTGCCGCCGCTCTCGGCCTTCCACTGCCAGACGCGCTCCAGGAACTCCTCTCGCCCCATCTCGCGCCGGCCGGGCTGCTGCGTCTTGGCGAGGAGGCGCTCGACGACCATCTGGGTGGCGATGCCGGCATGGTCCGTGCCCGGCATCCATAGCGCGTCGCTTCCCTGCATGCGGCGGAAGCGCACCAGCACGTCCTGCAGCGTGTTGTTCAGCGCATGGCCGATGTGCAGGCTGCCCGTGACGTTGGGCGGGGGGATGACGACGGTGAAGGGCGGGCGGTCCCGCGCGGGGTCGGCGCCGAAGACGCCGGTGGCCTCGGCCTCGGCATAGAGGCGCGATTCGATGGCGGAGGGGTCGAAAGCCTTGGGGAGCATGGGCGCAACTTCCGCGCCCCACGCTTCCCGTCAAGCCCAGTTAAGCCTCAGCCCTGCCGGGACATCACCCGTTCGATCTCCTGGCGGACCAGGCGCTCGACGATCGCGGGCAGATGCGTGTCGAGCCATTCCTTCAGGACGGGTCGGATTTCCTCCCGGACCAGCTCCTCGATCGTGGGGCCGCCGCGGGTGACGACCGTGGCCCGCTCCTGCGCCACGGCGCGCGACAACTGTCCGAGGGCGGCCGCCGCCGCCGCCGCCGCGGCCGGGGCGATGAGCGATTGGTTCTCGGGAGTCGGATCGGGCATGGGGGTCGGCTCGGGCTCCGGGGCAGCCGCGGCGGATGCGGGCGCGGGCAGTTCGGCGAGGGGGACGGGCTCCGGCGAGACGAGCGGAGGCTCGCGCGCCCCCGCCGGGAATGAGCCCTCCGGCCGGGTGATCATCATGTCCGGCGTGAGCAGGAGGGGCTCCGGCTCCGTCACGGGGATCGGTCCGGCTGGAGGCTCGTCCTCGTTCAGGATCTTTCGGATGGACGCCAGGATATCGTCCATCGTGGGCTCTGGCTGCGCAGGCCCGCTTCCGCTCACCGCCGCACCGCCGCGACCGAGTAGTCGCCGATGCCCACCCAGCGGTCGCGCACCGCATTGTAGTACTGGCGCATGTCGTAAAGCTCGACCGGCAGCCCGAGATCCTGAGCCGTCAAACGCCCGACGGAAGCGGCCAGGTTGTAGGAGCCGGTCACGACCGTGGACAAGGCATTCACTAGGCTGGTGCGCGCGTTCAGCAATTCCTGCTCGGCGTTCAGCACGTCCAGCGTGGTGCGGCTGCCGACGATCGCCTCGCGCTGGACGCCGTCCAACGCGATCTCGGCGGCACGGATCTGCGAGCGCACGCTTTCCACCGTGGCTCGGGCCGAGCGAAGCTGCTCCCAGCTTTGGGCTGCCTGCTGCGCCACGGCGCGGCGCGCCTCATCCACCTGGGAGATGGCCTGCTGCGCCGTCTGGCGCGCCTGGCGGACCAGGGCGTGCTCGGCGCCGCCCTGATAGAGGGGCACGTTGAGGTTCAGCGTCGCCTGCCCGCCGGTCTGGCGCGTGCCGCGCAGCTGCGAGTTGTCCTGCCGGAAGGCCTGGGCCGTTGCGGAAACCTGAGGGAGCAGGGTGGAAATCTGCACGTCCACCGCGTCGCGCGCGGAGGCCGCATTGAAAAGGGCCGCGACCACGTTCGGGTTGTTGGCAATGGCCGCGGCCTGGGCATCGCCGGCCGAGCGCACCGGCACCTGCAGGGGTTGTGGGTTGGTCAGCCGGCCCGGCGGCTCTCCCACGACGCGCTGATAGGTCGCGCGGGCGATCTGGAGATTGCCTTCCGCCTGGGTGCGGGACGACCGCGCTCCGGCCAAGCGGCTCTCGGCCTGTGCCACGTCGGTGCGGGTGATCTCGCCGACGCGGAACCGTTCATTGGTGGCCTGGAGCTGGCGGCCCAGCACCTGCTCGTTGTTGATGTTGAGACGCAGGAGCTCGGCGTTCTGGATCACGCCGATATAGGCGTTCACGCCGTCGCTCAGGATCTGCTGCTCGGTCGCGAAGAGCCGGGCGCGCTGGGCCAGGACCTGGTTCTCCGCCTGGCGGGTCTGGGCGACGGTGCGGCCGCCGCGGAAAATCGGCTGCGTGACGGTGCCCGTGACGCTGGCCGGCGAGCGGTCGATCCGACTGACGACACCGCCTTGCCCGGTGTTCCGCACATCCGTGGCGCCGTAGGAGCCGCCGATGACCACGGTGGGTCGCCAGCCGGCAAGGGCCTGGGGAACGTTCTCGTCCACCGCGCGAAGCTGGGCGCGGGCAGCAAGCAGGGTCGGATTGTTGTTGTAGGCCTGGGCCAGGGCTTCCTGCAGCGTCTGGGCACTGGCAGGCGCCACCGCGAGCAGCATAGCGGCGGCGAGGCCGTAACGGAACGGGCTGGAACGCATCCGCATGGAACTCCGAGCGTCTTGGGAAGGAGAATAGCGGGTGGCGTCGCCCGGCGCCACCGCGAGGGTCAGAACCGGAATCCGGCCGATTCCGCGAAGGCAGGCAGCAGGGGCGCCGGAGCCTCGAAAACCGGCAACTCGCTCACTGTCCCGCCAACGCGACGGAATAGGCAGACTTGGCCCATCATGCCGGGACGCGCGCGGACCAGGATCGCCCGACCGCCCTCGCCCAGCTGGGACCAGAGGGTTTCTGGCACACGCTGGACTGCGCCCTCGATCAGTAGGATGCGGAACGGCGCACCTTCTGGCCAGCCGCGTGCGGGGTCGCCGACATGCAGGCTCGGCCGGTTGCCGTGCAGGGCGAACTCGAGCGCGCTCTGGCCGAGCGACACCAGCGGCTGCTCCTCTTCCACCGCCGTCACGACGAGGCCCATCCGTGCGAGGATTGCCGCGCCGTAGCCGCTTCCAGCCCCGAGAACCAGCGCCCGCTCTCCGGGCTGGGGCAGGACTGTCTGGATCATGCGCGCCAGAACCATGGGCTGGAGCATGAAACGCCCCGGTGCGAGGGGCGTCGATTCGTCCGCGTAGGCGCGGGTCGCCATGGATGAAGGCAGAAAGCGTTCGCGCGGGACCTCGCCCATCGCCTGGACCAGCAAGGGGTCCGTGACCGCGTTGGGCGTGATCTGGCCAAGCACCATCATGCGGCGCGCCGCCTCATGATCCTGAACCATTGCCGCCGGGAGCGTCATCGCCTGCCTGCCTTTCCGTTGGCGGGACTTATACGGGGCGCCGGGCGGGGCGGAAAGCCGGCGCGCCTTGACCGGAAGGCCCCGCTGCCCGATACCGGGCCCGCGCTTGGGGTCCGGTGGCCGAGTGGTCAGGCAAGGGTCTGCAAAACCCTCTACAGCGGTTCGATTCCGCTCCGGACCTCCACAGCGCAGGTAGTGTTTCCGGGGCGGTTGCAGGGCGGGAAGCCCTCTGCTATTCGCCCCGCACCGCGATGTTCCGGCGTGGCGCAGCGGTAGCGCAGCGGACTGTTAATCCGTTGGTCGTTGGTTCGAATCCAACCGCCGGAGCCATCGGTCGAGCTTTTCTGCGGCTTTACGGAGCAATAAGCCGCCAGCCCACAACTCGGCCCACAAAAGAGCGTCGGCTGCCTTTCTGTAAGCGTTGCCCGGTGCACGCTTAGCGCCGCATCTCATCCTTCGGCACCGCCTTAAGCCAGTGCGGCAGGCGCTGCTCGATCACCCGAAGATCCACCAATGGCGTGATGGTGTTCGGTGCCCCGAACTGCTGCCCGTTTGAGGGGGTGCCCGGCCATACTCAGCTGACAAACCGCGCTGACCTTGTTGCAGTGGATCTCAGCGTCCCCGGTAGCGGTAGCGCGGCCCGTCTTCGGCGCCCACCTGTCCGCTCAGTTCAAGGTCATCGGGCATGCCGCCTGCTACCATTTGGCGCGGTCGTGACACAGCCTCAGCCGTTAGTTCCAACGTAGGGCATTTGCGAGGTGCGGCAGGCACCACACGGTTTCCCGTGCGGCGCCTGATCAAGCGTGCAGTCGTTCCCCAGGAGCGAGGCTGCCCGTCAGTCGACCTTGCGCGCACGCTGTGGCCGCACAGCGATGAGGCCCGCGAGGCCTATCCCCAGTAGCGCGAGCGAGGCAGGGGCAGGCACGGCAACAGCGGCCAAGGCATTCGGGCCGTTGCCGTTCCGCACGTGGCTCGCGGTGAAGTAGCCCGTGAACTGGCAGGAGCCAGTCGAGTAGCAATATCCACCGCCGTAGTCCGAGTTGAAGTGACCCTTGACGGTGCCGTCCGCGGCGATTTCCATGAAGGTGTCCGACCTTTGGTCATTGTAGAGGATGTAACCGGTGGGAAACAGCTTCCCAGGCGAACTCTTCAAAAGGAGGTGATAATAGTACAATCCGCTCGACTGGGGGATGCGAAGGAAGTCATCCATATTAGCGCTGATGGACGCCCACGGGTTCAGTCGTGTGGCGGTCGTGAACTGGATATCGACCAGTCCCTTCGCTGAGTTGTCCCACGGAGTATCCGTGTTCAGGTCGATCGTCCGCCCGGTCCGGACAAAATTGTCCGCGAGGCGGAAGGACCCAAAGGTGTTGAGATCACCTGACGGGATCGTCCACGGCGGATCGCCCACCCCGGGGTTCTCGGGGTACGTCCCTCCATTGCCATACGTAGCCCCGGTCTGGACGAAGCTGTAAATCCAATCTGCCTGAGCAGCGGCTGGTGTCAGTAGTCCGATGGCGGCGAGACAGACTGCCGCGAAGCATTTCGAAGGGAAGCGCATTATCGAGTGTTTCCTGCTTATGCGCCGGAATGATCACGGAGCAGCTGCGCCCATTCAACCGTATAACGTGGCGTCGATATTAAGCCTTGTCCATTATTCCACCTAGAATTGAAAGGTTCGGTCGAGAGGAGCTCAGAGCCCAGCCTCGTTGATCCTCTGTATCGATACATTACAAGAGATTGCAGCACGCGGCCCGCTTGGCTTTGCGTATTGAGCAGCCTCGCCGAACGCCGTCTCTCGCTCTTCGGCGCGGCCTTGAGCCAGTGCGGCACGCGCTGCTCGATCACCGACAGATCCCCAAGTAAGTGGTGGTCTTCGGCCCTCCGAGCTGATGCCGTAGAACGGGCGACCTTCCATCCGCAGCCCGCAAACGGCGCCCACCTTGTTGCCATAGATCTCGGCCCTTCGAGCTGTTTCGTCATCTCTTCGAGCGGGGCTACTCAGGCTGGTTCCTCTGGCAGGGCGAACCCGTGCCGGTCGAAGCCTTCTCCCCCGAGACGCACCAGCAGCCCGACCGACTTGGCGGCTACGCCCACAGCTTCATGTTCAAGGCCAGCCCAGACTGGCCGTTGCGCTGAGCCCTCACCTCTGAGCGAGCGGCTTTCTTTCATGAGAGGGCTTGCATATACCTTTCCGAGCAATGGTAGCGTCCTTCCGTTAAAAATTCGGGAGGAAATCATGATCCGAAGACTGGGCCAGCGGGTCGCGCTGGGATTGCTGCTGCTTGCCTCCGCTGGCGCGGCGCAGGCGGCGCCCGCCACCGTCAACTTCAACTTCAGCGCCGCCTACACCGGGCAGGTGGATGGCAGCGTCCCGACGCGGAACACGATGCACGGGCAGATCACCGTCACGGTGGCGGCCTTCAACAAAGGCTTCGACTTCCGGTTCAACAACTCGGACGCCTACGCGAACCCGGATGGCAGCATCTTCCGGACGACGCCGCTGGTGGATGAGACGGATGGGCTGCTGGGCTTCCGCGTCACCTTCAACGGCGGCGAGATGTTCTCGGGCAACTTTGTGGATCTGGCCTATCTGCGGGATGTCCAGATCGGCCGGAACGACACCCTCCAGACCAAAGCCTTCAGCCTCCAGGGCAGCGCCAAGACGGGCCTTACGGGCTCGTTCCACTTCAATGATGACAACCACATGCCCTATGGCAAGATCCTGGGCGTGAACCTCGCCTTCAGCGGGTGGGGCTTCTCCGGCGATGCCGTTGCCATCGGGACGGGCTGCGACGCGGCTTTCGACCCCTGCCTATTCTCCGGCCCGATTACCGCGGCCATGGCCGTGCCCGCGCCCGGCGGCGTCGCCCTGCTGGCCCTCGGCGTGCTGGGCCTCGGCCTCGTCCGGCGCGGTCAGGCCAGCGCCTGAAGGACCGAAGCCCTCGCCGGACTTGGCGGGGGCTTCGTCGTTTCGGGGCTTTATTCCTCCAGCGTCACCGGCATCGGCCCGTTGCGCTCGACCACATCGGGCGGACGCGGATCGCCATGCACCATGATCTGGGCGCCGCGATGCCTGCATTCGGTGCAGTGCATCCGGGCCAGGAACTCTTCGGTAGGCAAGTCGCCCGCCAGACGTGTGGCGCGGCGAATATCCATGGGCACGATGCAATACGCTTCCGGCCCCCCGAGAAAGGCGGGTGCGGCGCAAGCCCTGCTGAGTAAAAATTGTTTACTCCTCTCGTGAAACCTGAACCGGTGTCGACAACCTATGCAAATCCATAAAATTCCCAGGACTACCTTTAGGTATGCGTTTGTTTCCGTTGGAAATAATTTACTGGCACGGCGCTTGCATGTCTTTCAATAGTGCCTGCAACAACGGGTGCACGGCTTGGCTGCACCGGCCAAGCACGGAAAGGAAAGAGATTATGCAGATGCTGAAGCACATGGCCCTGGGCCTTGCCATTCTTGCCGCGCCTGTTGCGGTGAACGCCGCGCCTCTGACGGGTTCCATCGACTTTGGTGGCCTGTTCCGAGGCACGGATGCAAGCGGCAACAATGTCCGCCTCGTGGACGCGGCCGCCATCGACTTTTGCGCCAACATCACCGGCCCCTGCGTCACCGGCGCGGGCGGCAGTTTCCGGGTGGATCAGACCAACCCGAGCGGCAACATGCCCGTCTCGGCTGGGGATACCGGCGCGATCCAGGATTTCAACTTCGCCTCGTTCGCGGGCCCTATCGCCGACTTCTTTACCGTGGGCGGGGTGTCCTTTGACCTGAACTCGATCAACACGACGCAGTTCTCGACCCCGCCCGCAGCGGAGGGTGCGTACGAGACCGACTACCTGCTGATCAATGGCGTCGGCACGCTCCGTGCGGCCGGTTTTGACCCGACTTCTGGCACCTTCACCTTCTCGGGCCAGACGGACGGCGTGAACTTGGTCGGCACCTTCACCTTCTCCGGTGGCTCCGCGGCCCTTCCGGGCCAAGTGCCGGTGCCGGCCCCCGCTGGCCTCGCCTTGCTGGGCGCCGGTCTGCTCGGCCTCGGCTTCGTGCGCCGCAAGGCCGCCTGACACCTTCCTCGTCAGCCAACTCACCGCAGCGCTCCGGTCCCACAACGGCCGGAGCGTTTCTTTTCAGCTGAGGATTTGGTGTTCCGGCGGATGATCTCCACGCCGCCCAGCGGGACCAAGCCTGCTGCCCGAACACTGGGCGGCAGGATGCGCCGCGCGCGCATTAGCTCAGTTGGCCCCGGATCCTTCGATGCACGCTGGCGTCGGGCTTGATCTTGCGGAGGCGCGCGAGCCGACGCTGACCGTTCGGTCGGTAACTAAGCGGCCTCGGCGCTGTTCACCCATACGAGATTGCTTCGATCAGCCCTGGTCGCCAAGGCGGTCGGCAGAGGCGTCCTCCCCCATGGATGGCATTCGCGCGGTCGGCGAGACGAAAACGATCCGGGCAATGCTTCGGGAGGTTGCTGGTGAGGTAGCCGGCGATACCGGAGCCGTAGCCAACGGCAGCGCAAACACCGGTCCCCACGATCTAGAAACATAGGATACCTCGTCATGCAAAACAGAGTTGAAACCGGCCCTTCTGCTGGCTTGGCACCTGCGGCGGTCTTGCCTGAGGGGGCGCCCTCGTTGTCCTCCCGGATTTCCTGGGGTGCCGTCATCGCCGGCGCCGTGGTGGCCGTGACGATCGGCCTCATGTTGAACGCCCTTGGGGCGGGCGTCGGCGCCACCACCGTGGACGCGACAGCGCGCGACACCCCCTCCGCCTCCAGCTTCGGGATCGGCGCGGCGATCTGGGTGCTGATCTCAAACTTGATCGGCCTCGCGGTGGGTGCCTACGTGGCCGCTCGCCTGTCCGGCACCTCGGACAACACGGACGGCACGCTGCATGGGTTGGCCGTGTGGGGTACGACCTTCCTGATCTCGGCGGTCCTGCTCGGCAACCTTGTGGCCGGCATCGCCTCGACAGCGGCCACGAGCGCGTCGAGTGTCTTGGGCGGCGTCGTCCGGGGCGCCGGTTCGGCGGCCTCCGCAGCGAGCAACGTTGCCGGCCCGGGGGGCTTGCAGAGCGCGACCCAGGGGATGGTGGACCGCGTCCAGCGTGCTCTGAGTGGCGGCGGCTCCCCGGCCTCCATGACCTCGGATCAGCGCAATGCCGAGATGGCCACTCTTGCCACGCGGTGGGTGACCGATGGCCGGATGACCGCCAGCGACCGAGAGCGACTGAACGCTTTGGTGGCAGCCGAGTACAACATTCCGGTTCAGGAAGCGCAGCAGCGGGTGCAGCAGGCGGAGCAGCAGGCTGCCGAGGCCGTACGTCGCGCTGAGGAGACGGCACGCCAAGCGGCCGACACCGCGGCCTCAGGCGCGGCGACGGCGGGGTTTGCGATCTTCGGCATCATGCTGCTCGGCGCGCTGGCAGCGGTCTTCGGCGCGCGTCGCGGAACACGTGACGTGCTTCTGGTGCGAGGCACCGGCAACGTCCGCTGACATCTGACATTGGCGGGCAACCACTCAGGTTGCCTGCCGCCCGAGACGTCAGCGTCGGTTCAAGGCGGCCTCCCGAACCCCCCGGAGCCGCAGTGGAACCCTCTGGCCCCTCACAAAAGGATGGTCTCCACGCGGGTGCCGGGCGCGGCGCTGTCGAGGGTCACGTCACCTCCAAAGGCTCGCGGGGGCCGGTAGTCGCAGGGGATCTCGGCGCCCCGGTAGCGGTAGCGCGGCCCGCCCTCAGGTCCCATCTGCTCGAACATTCCAGTTTGCGCATCATTCCGCCTCGTTGGACGTCCGAGCGTCAGCTGGCGGTGCAGCCTCCTTCCCGTCACACTCCTCCTGCAAATCTCGCAGGATAGCGGCCGCTGCTTCGGCCTCGTCTTCGTACTCGCGACCGTGGGGGAGCAGCAGCCGACCGTCGGTCATTTCAATCAGCGTGATCTCGTTGGACGCGATCTCTTCAAGGAGAACCGCTTGGGGGGGAGCCCCCGATGCCGATGGGATCCGCCATGCGACGATTGGTAACCACCTTGCGGACATGTCCTGCTCCGTCGGGCGTGCCATACAGTCCACCACAGTAATCACGAGCGCGCGCTCCCCCGCGGCTGCGGAAATGGTTTGGCTCGTTAGAAATTCCTCACGGAACTCATGCCGGTCAGCAGTGTACTGGCGGCCGCCAACTGTGGAGACGGCCCATTCCATCAACGCACCAGCCGAGAACTGAGGCTCATCCCGCTGGGTCGCGTAAACCGGACGGATCGCCTCGACCTGGGCTAGGCTGACGAAGACCCCCTCCTTGCAGCGAATGAACATCGAAAGGCCCTCGCTCCCATGGTGGGGCCCAGCTATCCCGATCAGCGGCGGGTTTGGCTAGTGCGACGAGAGTGCGGGTCCGATCTTGGGGTAGATCTGAATGGCTGTGCAGGCTCCGGCTGGCCTGGCCCTGCTGGGCGCCGGCCTGCTCGCCTTAGTCTCGTGCGCCGCAAGGCTGCCTGACACCTTCTGCGTCAGCACACACAAGTCAGCGCTCCGGTCCCACAAGGGCCAGAGCGCTTTCTTTCAGCTCAAGGTTTTGTTCCCCGCTCCGGAGTGGCCCGTCCGCCAGGCACTGCTGGCGGGGAAACCTTTCGGGCGGGAAGCATTATTCCTCTTGTCCCTGCTCCTCCGCTCAGAAGAGCGGTGCCGGGGATGCAAGTCCCCGGGTACGCCCCGGGCCGAGGCCGCAACCCACCTACCTTCCTGAGGCTTCGAGAAGCCCCGCCACGCATCGGCGGGGCTTCATCGTTTGGGGGGTACTACTCCGCAACTCTCGGACAAGCGGACGCTTGAGGAGCCATGCCCGCTTCTTTTTCCTTGTGCGCGACGGAAGCGACCTGATGCAGGATCCGGAGGGGACAGACCTCCCCGACGTTGAGGTAGCGCGCAAGGCGGCCATTCCCGCAGCCCGCGGCATACTCGCCGAAGGCATCCGGCGCGATGGCAAGCTTGGCAGCCAGGAGTTCGAGATCACCGACGAAGCCGGGGCGGTGGTGGCGACGGTTCCGTTTCGGAGCGTGATCGAAGCATTGTGAGCGGGCCGGCCGCCTGCTGACCCTGACGGCCACCCCTCAAAGCTGAAGGACGTGCCGCCGGCCTTCGTGGCACAGATGCCCGCGCTTGGAGTTCCAGTGCCTTTGAAACACCTCCACGGCTTCCCTGGCCGCCCAACCCCTCCCGCAGCGGAGGTTCAGGGCTGCCCCTCCGAGCAGCGCCCGCCTTCACGCTTGAGCCGTCCCACGGCCACACCCATCGCCACCAGGGCTTTCAGGATCGCGGCGGGAAGGACTGGCTTGACCAGCAGGAGCAGCGGTCCATCGCCCTCCGCGTTGAGGCCAGCAGCCCCCTCGGGGGGCGGGGTTCCCGTCACCACCACGACCGGAAGGCGTGGCCACGTCCGCCGCAATCGGCGAATGAGTTCCTCCCCTCGCATGTGTGGCATGTTTAGGTCGGTCACGAGCACATCAAACCCCACGCCTTGCTCCGCTTGTTCGAGCGCCTTTCTGCCATTCGGAGCCCAGACCACCTCGCATCCGCACGCTTCCAGCTCGTCTTGGAAAAACAAAGCAAGGAGGGCCTCGTCCTCCGCAAGCAACACCCTGACCATGGTCGCTTCGAGCCTTTGTTTCCTGAGCAAGTTCGAGCGGGTGTTCTCGGTTTCGGTTCCTGTTTTCAGACCTGGCTCATCTCCGGGAAGGTGACGATGACGGCCGTTCCCTCGCCGCCATGTCGGGGTCCGACAGTCACGCTGCCGTCGACCTGCCGCGCCAGCGTTTGGATCAGCTGCAGCCCCAGCGAGCCCTCGCGCTTCGCCTGCGGCAGGCCCACGCCGTCATCCTCGACCGAAAGCCGCATGCGCCCGCCACCCTGTGCCCGCAGCTGCACCCGCACCTGCCCTTGGCGCCCGTCCGGGAAGGCATGCTTGAGCGCATTGGTCAGCGCCTCGCCCACGATCAGCCCCAGCGGCAGCACGCGATCCGGGCTCCAGGCCACGTCCTCCTCGGCCTCCACCGCCACGGCAATCCGGCCCGGCGCGGGCACGAAGCTCTTCTCCATGTCGCGGCACAGGCGTCGCAGGTAATCGGAGACGTCAATGCTGTCCGGCGCGGTGCCGTCGTAGGTCAGCAGGGCATGCACCTCGGCCATGCGCCGGATCCGCTCCATGGCGATTTCCAGAGCCGCGCTGCACTCCGGGTCCCGCGCATGCTGGGCCTGCATCGCCAGGAGGCTGAGCCCGAGTTGGAAGGCGTTCTTGGTGCGGTGGTTGATCTCGCGGACCATGAATTCGCGAAAGCGAAGATCCTCCTGCTGCTGCGCCATGGCGTCGCGCAGCACCGCTTCCGTTTGCAGCCGCCGCTCGAGCTCTTCCTGCAGGCGGGCGTTGACCTCGCTCAGCTCGCGCGTGCGCGCCTCGACGCGCCGGTCCAGCGTGGCCGTCATCTCGCGCAACTCATTCTCGCGTTCCACCCGGTCGGTCACGTCCAGGAAGGAGGCGAAGTGCCGCACCACCACCCCGTCTTCGGCCATGGGGGAAACAAACGCCTTCACCCAGATCGTGCGGCCATTCTTGGTGCGGAACTGGATTTCCTCGGCGATGGTCTCGCGGGCGTTCATGGCAGCCCCGACCCGCTGAGCCATATCAGGCTCTGCAGCATCGGGCATGAGGAAGAGGTAGTTCTGACCGAGTACCTCGTCGGGTCCGTAGCCGCACAGGTCCAGGAAGGCGCCGTTGGCGTAGATGATGGGGTTGCCCGTGACCTGAGGGTCGGTGACCACCATCGGCATGCGTGTGGCCTCGACGGCCTCGACGAACGGCCCGCCCTGGGCTTGGAGGGCTCTCATGTCGCGCTCGGCAGGGGCTTGGCCCTGCCGATCACGGTCTTGTTTCTCGATTGGCATGTCGGCCGACCTTCCGATGTTATCCATCTGCGCGGAAAGGTGAGCCGATGGGTTCTGTTGCAGGCCGCCAGTGGCACGCTTCGCGGCCGATGGCCAAGGCTGCCGACCACATGTCCTGCCATGCTGGGCGATCCGCTCAGGACCGTCGAGGTAAATCTCTGGCGGGGTCACGGTGAAGTCGCCTGGTCGGCTTTCTGCCAATCTCAGATGTTCGCATCTGGCGTGGCCACAATCCGAGGTTAGGTCCGTAACACCCTCTACCCCGGTGACACCGAGCAAGAGGGAGCGTCATCGCCAGGCATTCTCCGCTGCCACGCGTACCATCTCCACCACGCGCACTCGTAGTCGTGGTGGCAGGCGCACCGCCGCAGCACCGTAGGCATCGGCAGGACATCGCACCTCCCACCGCCCGCGCCGAAGCCGCGCAAAGCCAAAGGTCACGATCGCCGGCCCCAGGCGCACGTCCACCAGCACCAGGGGCGTCCGGCGGTCCTCCGGTCCCAGCCGCACACCCACTACGGTCGGGTCATCCTCGCTCCTCGCGCGCGCGCGCACATGCGCGCGTGATTTTCGGGCGGCTCCCTCGCAGGTTTGGGGAGGTTGTGTTGGCTCGCTCATGGCGCCTTGTCTCCGAAGGCACGATGCCACAAGGCGTCCAGCCAAGCCGCGTCGGCGTGGTTGATGCGGACATGGACCGGCGCACCTAACAGCCGCGCTTTGATGACTTCGATGGCCGCCACCTGTTGCCGCGTCAGGCCGGGGCGCGTGGCCAGCAGCGCCAGCGCCTTGCGAGCGCCACGGGGTGGCAGGGCACCGAAAGAGAAGGCGGCGGCCGGTGCTATGCCAGGGCGCACCGGCAGGGCCGTGTGGCGCTCCACCACAAGCGCCAGCGCATGCCAGTCCAGCCCTGCGGCCGTTAGGGTGCGGCCGATGGCAGCAGCGGTTGCCGTCACCTCGCCGGGCTTGTCACTGCCCAGCAGGGGCAACAGCTTCGCCACCTTGGCTGGGATTGGCGCGGCGCTCACGGCTGCGCCTCCGTCACGACCTCGGGCAGCAGCCGTTCCGCTCCCAGCCGAATTACCATTTCAGGCGGCAGGCACCACGGCAGGCCATCGGGCTTGGTCAGTTCGATGCTGCCGGACGGGCACCAGCGCCACCGACAGCCGGCCGCGACATAGCCCGACAGCCGGGCCGCATCGCGCGTCAGGACGAAGTCCACTCCTTCCGGCCAGGGAGACGGGGCGGCCGCGGATGCGGGAAACGCATCTGGCTCGCTGCTAATCCTGCGAAGGCTGCTAACCGGCCGTGCCGCTTCGGCTTCTGCTCGCCTTGCGCGGATCTGCGCCAGAGCGGCGCGGGCATCGAACCCGGCCGTCATGGCATCAACTCCCACGCCGCCTTGCGGGGTGCGTCGTCCAGCACAGCGCCAGGCTGCATCTCCCGCAGCCAGCCATGCTCCACCAGCACCTCGCACGCCGCCCGTGCCTTGGATGCGGTCCTCACGCTGCCCGGACCGCGCTGGTAGATCTCGGACAGGTGCGCGCGCGGGTCGCGCCGCGCCAGCCACCAGTCGAGCAGCCGCTTGGCCTCGCGCAGTTCCGGCGTCACCGCCGCGCCGCCCTTGAGGCGCAGCATCTCGGCCGCATAGTGCTGCGCCAGCGTCACGCCGTTCGCCATGGCCTGGCCCGAGACATGCCCCTCGCCGGCATAGGCCGCCAGCACCGCGGCCAGCCGCCCCGCATGCTCGGCCGCCTTTGCGCCCCAGGCCCGGATCGCCCGCCACTCGCCCCCTTCGTGGATCGCTCTCTCGGCATAATCGTGAAAGGCGATCCACAGCGCGGGGGCGTCCGCGCCGCATTCCAGCGGTAGAGGATCCAGCACCGCATCCGCATCCGCCTTCACCCGCGGCTCACGCTCCAGCAGTTCGGTCAGGCGCGCGTTGTAGGGCGCCAGCAGCGCCTTCGCCTCGGCCGCGCAGTCGCGGAACAGGCGCGTCCCGGCGGTGCTGTCCGGCGCCACCAGCAGCATCCGCGCCAGCAGCCCCAGCCCGTCCAGCATGTCATCGCTCAGCAGCCCATCGGCCACCACCGGCTGTACCATGACGTGCGCGCTGCATCGCCGACCGGGCAGGAAGGCTTTGCCCGTCACCACCCGCAGCCGCCGGATGGCCTCGCCGTCCCAGAGCGTGTTCAGCAGCGCGCCGGTCCGCATGCGCGTCTCGTCGTTAAAGGCATTGCCGCCGACCAGGATGCCGCCCTCGGCCGTGAACACGCCGCCCCACGGTCGCGCATCCGCCAGATGCATCACCAGCGCCTCGGGGCTGGGATCGGCCACCAGCAGCATCGGGTGTGGCGGCGGCTTCGGCTCGGCGCCCATGGTCCGTAGAGCGGCCGCGAGTTCCGTCCGCTTCGCCTTGTGCGTGGTCTCCAGGTGCTCCTTGTGCTTCTTCCAGGCCGCGTGGTCCGCCTTCCAGTCGGCGAAGTCCTGCGCGTGCGCTTCCGCCCATCGGGCTTCCACCGCATAGACCGCGTGCAGGGCCGCGCGGTCCACGCTGGACTTGCGCTCGCCGCTTTCCGCAATGGAGACGAAGATCTGCGTCAGCGGCTTTCGCCCACCACCGGGCAGGATCACGTCATGGTGCGCCTGCACCGCCAGCGCCGCTGCGCCCAGCACGGATTGCGCGCACAGGGCGAGGGGCGCCTGCGTCAGCAGGCGCACGCCTTCCGCTGCGTCGCGCAGCGGCCCCAGCGCGCCCACCGGATAAGGCAGGGCGGGCGGAAGGGTGCGATAGAGCGGGCGTTTCTCGGGCGCATGCGCCGTCTCGCGCGCGAAGCCGTCAGCCATGGTTGCCATCCCGCGCCTGCTGGCGCTGTAAGAGATCATTGAAGTCACCGGCATCGGGGGTCAGCACCTCCACCCGCAGCCCATCGGCGGCAAAGCGATCCGCGGCTGCCCAAGCGTGGCGCTGCCCCACCGGATCGGCGTCGGCCGCGATCAGGAGGTGCGTCAGCCCCGGCGGGAGCGGCACGTGCGGGAGATTGCCTGCGCTCAGCGCAGCCCAGGCGGGCACGCCCAGGATCTGCCCAGCGGCGAGGCTCGTCTCGATGCCTTCACCGATCACCAGGGGCAGGCCGCGCGTCCAGCGCCACAGCCGCACCGTGCCACCACCCACCGGCCCTAGTGTCATGCGCGGCGGGTCCAGCGCGGCCTTGCCCGCACCGCCGGGTGCCAGGAAGGTGCGATGCACGGCCACGCTCCTGCCGGTCGCGTCAGTTACCAGCGCGACCATGCAAGGGTGCCGGCTGCTGCTGGCGTGCTTGGCGTCGGGTAGGAAGCGCAGCGCCTTGCCATCGGGCACAGGCAGGCCACGCCCCGCGAGGTAGTGTTCCGCCAGGGAGCGCGCGATGGGCAGGGCCGCGTTCCACAGAGCCAGCGCCAGCGCGGTCTTGCGCGCGGCGTCGGGCGCCTCGCTGCGGTCGTGCCAAGCGCCGGCAGCGCTGCGCTGTGTCGTGCGGCCCAGCACTGCCTCCGCCAGCTTGTCACGGTCGTTGCCGCAGGACGCGCACCACCACACGGCGTGGCCGTCCTTCTCGCGGAGGGAGAAGGCGTTGGCGTAACCACAGGCTGGGCAGTTGCCGGCCCAGTCACGTCCACCCGCGCGGCGGCGCAGCCCATGACGGGCGGCGAGGTCGGCGGCGGCGATCATGCGTCGCCCCGCGTGGCGGAGGCCGCCAGCAAGGCGCTCAGGCCGCCCAGGACGTGTAGGACCGGGCGCCGGGGGTGTCCGGTCGCCAGGACTACCACGGGCGCACCAGAGGGCGTTTCGAGGCCGGGCAGGAGCACGCGGCGCGCCGGCTCCTCGGAAGCAGCCAGCGGCGCCCGGAGGGGCGGCGTGGTCCGGCTAGGGCGGCGGCTCATGCGCGTGTCCCCCGCAGGTGACGATGGGCGCGGAGCAGCAAGCTGCACTCGGCCCAGGTCAGCAGTTCAGGATCTCGCCCCGTCACGATGGCCTGAAAGGCATGCCACAGCGCCTCGCTGCCGATCCGGCCCGAGTGCTCGGCGCCAAGGTCAAAGGCGCAATCCCAGGCGCGGCGCGACACCTCGCGCGGCACGGGCACAATGAAGTCAGGAAGGGGCGCGAGAACACGTCCCTCGCTGCTGTAGCTTTGGTTGTCGGGCATTTCAAATCCTTGATGCCCGCTGCTCGGAAAACCTTGGCTTTGAGCCAATCGCGCGTTATGTCCCCGGTGCAGCCAGAAACTTCACGCAGTTTGCGATCAGCGCCGCCCGGTTCCTAAGCCGGCGGCGCTTTTCTATGTATTGACGATCAGGGAGAGGCCAGCAGCGAGTGCCAGCCCCAGGAGCGAAGCGCCGATCAGTTCGGCCGCGGTGCGGAGGGCAGCGCGCATGTCACGCGGCCTTCCGGCGGGCATCGCCCTTCACTTCCGCGACGGGCAGCGAGGCGAGGTAGGCGCGGACGCTGGCCGCGTCCACGAGCGTGCGAGCGCCGGCCTTGACCATACGGATGCGGCCCTCCGCCGCTAGGCGGTAGAACCCAGAGCGCGACAGGCCGAACACGGCCGGGGCGCGGGGGAGTGGCACCATCTCGGGCGCTAAACTGACAGGGGAAACGTGCATCGGGACCATCCTCCGTTGGGCGCAGGACGCGCCCGGATGGTCACCTATTCTGCTCAGGTCGAAGCACTTTGCATCAACAGATTAGTCGCGATCCCGGCTTGCTGACTTATCTGCGTCCAGGCGCCGCTCCTCAGATAGCTGTCGTACCGCTTTGCCCAGTTCCGTTGTGAACCCTCGCTCGCTTTTGAAGGGCAAGGGCAAGCCATGTTGCTCATGAGCCAAGCGCGTGAGCCGCGTAAAGAGAGCAAACGTCATGACCCGGCCCGTCCCAGAGATATCTAGATACATTTCGGCGTACTCTTGGATATTTCGCATCGGGGGCCGACCGGTCTGAGGGGGATCCGAATTGCGGGAAGCAGACACATTGCTCCGCAGCTTGTTGGCCAAGCCTTGAAGGATGGATGCGGCCCGTTCCCGACCATGTGCGAGAACTAGCTCTCCAGTAGCCAGCCGCAGCGAGAAGTTTGGGCAATCAACCTCGCTTGGGGCGACGAGCAAGCGTGCAAGCATCCACCCGACCCCCTCGCTTTGGCGCTGTGGTCCATCGAAATGGGAAGAGGCATTTTCGCGGTCAGCGGCTTCTATGGCCGGCAACGGCCCCCCTAGACCAAATACTTGACCAAGCTTCGGGTCGGTCGTCACGAGCGCCTCCGCTGGCACATCCGCATAGGGAAGCGGCGAGGCTGCGCGGTGCGGAAGCCGCGCGAGCTGGCCAGCCCTGCCCCGCCGCAGTCGAACGTACACGATCAGCCGGTTAGCAGCATTCGCAAGATTAGCAGCGCCTCTGTCGGCAAGCGGGGTTTGCGGAAGGACATGACCGCCCGTTTCTGTCCTTGCCTTCTTGGGAGCCTTGCGGCCAAGCTACATCCATGAAGCGCCCAATCGCATTGTTGGCTGTTCTCCTCCTTGCAAGCTGCACGCAGACCAATGTCGTCCAGCTTGGCGCAAACCGTTTTCGTGCCACCGCTGAGAACACCTATACGGCCGCTCAAGCGGAAGTCGCGGCGCTCGAAGCCGCTAACGCTCACTGCGCCCGGCTGGGGCGTCGGATGGAGGCGGAAGTGGCGCGATCCGATACGCAGATGATGTATTTCTTCACAGGACGGAGCGTGGCGCCTGCCTCCTATGGCTCAGGAGCGGTTAACTTCATATGCATCTAGCTGCACGTGCCGCTGTGCAAGGGCTCTGAGGATTTAACGACATTGGGATGGGGCCGAGGTCGTGATGCAAGGTCATGCCCCGGCCCTCTGCGCCCGTGCGGAGGCTAGGTCCGCAACGGATGCGGCCGGAGCGGTGCAAAACGCGGCCCACTGGTTCATGAGCATGCGGCGCTTCTCCAGCAGATCGCTGCGCTGGTAGGCACGCATCACATCACTGCCCACGGCATGCGCCAACGCGGCCTCCGCCACCGCCTCCGGGGTCGCCGTGCATTCTGCGACCCAGTCCCGGAACGAGCTGCGGAATCCATGGACCGTGGCACGATCTGCCACCTTCAAACGGCGCAGGAGGGCCAACAGCGCCATTTGCGAGAGGCCTCCCTTCCCTGCCCCGGTGCGCCCGCCAGCGACGAGCCCGCCACGCGAGCCCGCCGCGCCGGGGAAGACGAAATCGGTCGGGCGAGGCGCACCGCCGCATTGGGCCGCGGCCTCCTCCAGCACAGCAAGCGCCGCTGGCGAGAGGGGAACGCGATGTTCCACGCCCATCTTCATGCGAGACGCCGGGACCACCCATACCGGCCCATCCGGTGCGTCGCGCCTGATCTCAGCCCCTGTCGCGCCGATCGCCTCGCCCGTGCGGGCCGCCGTCAGGATGATGAGGCGCAGGGCCAGCGCACTCATGCTCGCCTCCCCCTCCAGCCGGTTCATGAAGCTGGGGACGTCCTGCCAGGGGAGCGCCTTGTGATGCGTCACGCGGGCCGCCTCGCCCTGCCTTCCAAGCAGCGGCGCGAGGTTGTCCTTCCATATCGCCGGGTTCGGTGCCTCTCGCCAGCCAGCGGCCTTCGCCCAGGCGAACACCGCCTCGCACCGGATGCGGACGCGCAGACTTGTCTCGGGCAGGCTCCGCCAGATGGGTTCAAGGACACCCTTCATGTCGGCTGTGCCGACTGCCGCCACCGGTAGCCCGCCGATCCGCGGAAAGACGTGGTTGTTCATGAGCCCGCGGGCGAGACGCCGCTGCCGCTCGGTCCGCATCGCGGGTCCATGGGCTTCAAGCCAAGCCTCGAAAGCGGCCTTGAACGTCCGGTCGGGGCTGACAATGGCCTCCGCCTTGCGCCGGGCCTCCTCCTCCGCCTGTCGCGCTGCCTCGGCTGCCTCGCGCTCCGCCAGCGGGTCAACTCCCACGTCCAACTTGGTGCGGGCCGCACGGGCGCGGGTACGTGCCTCTTGCAGCGTAACACCCTGCCCTGGGTCTGCGGCGTACCGACCTAGTCCCATCTCGCGCGCACGGCCCGCGACCATGAAGCGCATGCTCCACTTCGCCGCGTCCTTGCCGGTCACATGCAGGTATAACCCGCCGCCGTCGGCGTGCCGGCCTGGCACCCCGCGCTTCACCAGCGCCGCTACTCGCACCGCATTCAGGGCACTGCGAACCGTCCGGGCCATGGCCGCTTCTCCGCTTCCCAGACCGAGCCGACACGCTGTCCGCAATCGCGCCAGCGACCCAGCCCACAACTGAGCCCACAAATAATTTGTGGGCTGGTAGGAAGCAATTGGAAACGGCCGTGGATGGATCGCAGCGTTCAGGAAGCCAAAATCTGCGGCCTACATAGCCTTTTGGGTCATCGGGAGACAGGCGGGGACCGGAGGATTAATCCAACCGCCGGAGCCATTCACGCAGCACTTCCGGGGCTTTCCGTAACATCAGGTTGTCGGCTGTCCGCCACTTGATGCTGAACGCTGCTGCGCCTCATCCTGCCTCTCCTGCGCGCTCGACACGCTGGGCCTCGTCGGCGCAGCCGAGCGCACGCAGGTAGCCCGTTACGGCGGCAAGGGCGATTGCGTTCATGTCGGCCGGCCCGGAACCTGAGCGTTCCGAAGCGGCGTTGGCTGCCCTCGCCGCAGCCCCCACGGCCTCGCGCGTCCTGTCGGCGATCATCATCGGCCGCCCTCAGAAGCCAGAGTGTGGGGCAGCCGCATCCTGTGTCTGGTTTGCATGTCCCGATAACGCCGGCAGCCCCGCGCCGACCGAGTGCCGTCGCGCTGACCCTCGAATCAATGCCTGGGCATTGGTGCGCGCTCGGCGCGGTTGGCGATCCTGTGGTGCGGTGCCAGTCAGCCGCGCTTCTCGCAGGCTTGTTTCAGCGCGCCCCCTGCCTCGCGAGGACGTCTCGCGAAGTTGCGCCGTGCCACCCGTTTCCCCTGTTCGGACCAGCCCAAGCAAAATTGCTGATTCTTCGGACCTTGCACAATCCATTTTTGGGAATGCTAATTAACTTTGTCGCAAGGAATGAGGAGGACGCGCCGATGCGAAGACCGGCAGGGCACACGACGCAGGGGGCGTTGCTCCTCGGCATTGGAGGAGGCGGTCAGTCAGCGCGGGTTTCCTACCGTAGTAATATTTCGCAGGAACTCAGCACCCACCGACAGATCCTTCCCCTCCGCTTCGCGAACCTGCCGCCGTGCACTCTTGAGCCCGCACGATCTACCCGGGCGGTTCATCCGTGAGCACCGCCACCCTGGCCGCAGACCTCACATCAGCTTGGGATCAGAACGATCTCCCAGCGCTCCTCCGAACTTGGCGGGACGCGGCGCCCGCGGCATTGATCGCGGCCGATGGGAGGTCTCCGCCCCTCGATCGCGCCAGATTCTGGCGCATTGCTTGCGGTCTTGCCCAAGCGGTCATGGATGCCCCTGCTGTCGGGCCCGTCGGCGTGCACCTTCCATACGGCGCCGAGGCACAAGCCTGGATCGTAGGCGCCCTGATGGCGGGCCGTCCTTTCGCAATTCTCGACGCCCGCGACCCGCTTGACCGGACATCCGCCGTCGTGAGTGCCCTGGGAGTCCCAGCTTGCGTGGCCGAGCCTGAGGCGTGCCTTCCAGGGAATCTGCATCGGTTGCCGGCGCCCACGGCCGCCGAGGAGTTCAGCCCCGCATCCAGCCAAGATCCTGGCTCCCCAGCGGTCATCGTGCCGACGAGCGGCAGCACGGGCCGCCCCAAGGGCATCGTTCATAGCCGTCGCAATCTTTTGTTCCGGGCGCGGCAGCTCGCAGGAGAGTTCAGCTTCGGCCCTGGTGACACCTATCTCTCGACCGCAGCCAATGCGAGCATATCCGGGCTCGTCCATGGGCTTGGCGCGCTTCTGTCCGGAGCCCTTCTTTTTCGTGCGGACGTGCCCCGTCTCGGGCTCGCCGATACGCTGCGGGCGGCCGAGACCCTCGGCGCGAACGCGATGCAAGGCTTGCCTGCCACCCTCTGCGCCTTGCTCGCGGCGCCTGGCGCAGCACATGCTCTTGCCGGGGTCGCGCGGTGCCAAGCCAGCGGCACAGCCATGCTTGCCGCGGATCTTCAGGCACTGCGCGCGGCACTGCCGGCGAGCTGCCAACTCGTGAACCTGTACGGGCTCACGGAACTCCCGGCCTTGCTGCGCTGGGACGTGCCGCCCGGCTGGAAGCCGGATGGCGCCCGCATCCCAGCGGGCCGGCCCCTGGCCGGGCATCGAGTCCTGCTTCTCGACCGGGAGGGGCGCGAGGTTCCGCCCGGCGAGGTGGGCGAGCTGGTGGCGGTCAGTCCTTATATTGCGCTCGGTGAGTGGCAGGACGGCGGCCTCGTTTCGAGCGACGGGCGGATCGTCGACTGCCCTGACACCCTCGGGGCAAGGCGCCTGCGAACCGGCGATCTCGCCCGCTGGCGCGACGACAACCTGCTCGAGATCGTGGGGCGTGCGGACCGGCAGGTGAAGATCGCCGGGCGACGCGTCGAACTGGAGGAGATCGAGGAGCACATGCGCCTCCTGCCCGGCGTGCGCGAGGCTGCCGTCGTCGCCGACCCGGACGGGCCAACCGGGGCGCGACTGCTCGCGGCAGCGGTGGCGGAGGCTGGCGTCGCCCAGACAGGCCTCGCGGAGGCATTGGCGCGATCACTGCGGAGCGCGCTCCCCTCGTACATGCAGCCCACGCGGATCGCGCTTCTGGAAGCGCTGCCGCGCCTACCGGGAGGCAAGGTGGACGCCGCGGCCCTCCTCAGGCAGCTCCGGACACCCCTTCCCGCTCCCATGGATGAGGTCGGTCACGCGATCGACCCTCGCTTGGCCCGTGCGTGGCGGCGTGCCCTCGGCAATCGCGCACGTCCCGCACCGGGCGTCAGCTTCGAGGAAGCCGGGGGGGACAGCCTCGCCTTCCTGCACTTGGCGGTGGAAGTCGAGCGTCTGACCGGTCACTCCTCGGCCCATGAGGCAATCCATCCCGGGATGGACCTCAACGCCATGGCCGCCGCACTGACAGCTCCCGTGAGGCCCCGCGACAGCGCCGGCAGGGAGCGCGCCCTTCTCCTACCGGGAAGCGGCGGTGACAGTGAACCGCTCGCGCGCTTCCGTGACGGCTGCTCCAAGCTGGACATCGCAACCGCCCACTACGCAGACTGGCGCGGGTTCGCCCGCCGTGGTGCGCGGGCTGCGCTGGACGCCGAAGCGGTGCTGCCCCAGGCCGAGGCCGTGTTTCCGCCGGGTGTCGACCCAATCCTCCTTGCCTATTCCTATGGCGGGGCAGTGGCCTGGGAATTGGCGGCGCGTCTGGAGCGCCGAGGACGACGGGTTCGCTGCCTCATTCTGCTCGACTGCAATCCCTGGCCTTTGTCGGAGCTCACTCGCGGCCCAGAGGCGGACGAGGCGATTTCTGCCAGGCTGCCCGAGGCTCCTTCGACCAAGGACATCATCTTGCGCTGGTTGCGGTGGCGTCTGCGGCTCGCCGCTCAGCGGCCGGCGAGTGCAGCGTGTGTCGCACGGCTCCTGCCGCCACGTCCGCCCGGCCTGGCCGGACTGTCGCTATGGCGCGAGTTCGAGCTGTCGCTGCGGGAGGCTGCGCTGCACCGCTGGGCCGGCGACGCCGAGCGGCCGAGGCTGCGCACCCCAGCCACGCTGTTCCTGTCGGAGACGCCGCGCCTGGGCGTACCCAGCGACCTGGGATGGAGCCGTTGGTGTGACCTACGCACGATCATGCCGGTTGGCGGAGACCATTACGCCATGCTGCGCCCTCCACACCGTGCGGCGCTCGTTGCTGCGGTCGAACGGGAGGTAGCGCGCTCGTCAAGCGGGACCGAGTAGTTCTACCCGACCCCGGGGCTAGCGGGGGTCGCAAGGAGGCAGTGGCCACGCCGGCATTAGTTGGGTTCCGGGCACCCGGGGTCGCGCGACAAGTGTGTTGGTCCGCTCTCAGGGCGGTTGGAGCCAGCCAGCTGCCATGGCGCGCCGCAAGCTTCGGCCGATGGCGGCGAGCGGCCAAGGAGCGCTCTCGTGTCGTGGCCTCCAGCGATGGATCGGCCCCCGCGCCGAAGGCGTCACGAGCACCGGCCTTTGGTGCTGCACCAACGCGAAGCCAACCTCCGCCCGATCCACGAAAGTACTTGTGGCGTCGGACCGGCCGTGCGCGCATGTGGGACCCTCCCTCGCCCATGCGCTCACGCCCTGCCATGCTGGCCTCGCCCGGATGCGGAGAAGGCTGAAACCATGGACGTCGTGCCGTGACGGGCATCGGAGATCAGAGGAACGGCGTGGAGTCGGGCTATGCTTGGCTTCGTCTCGCCGTTGCGCTCCTGCTCGCGACCATCGGCTGCGTCGGCATGTGGTCCGTGGTCGTCGCCCTTCCGGCGGTGCAGGCGGAGTTTGGGGTGGACCGGGGCGAGGCCTCGCTGCCCTACACGCTGGTCATGATGGGCTTTGGGGCCGGCGGCATCGTGGCGGGGCGCCTCACCGACCGATATGGCACCTTCCGGCCCGTCTGCGCCGGCATCCTGCTGCTGAGCCTCGGCTATGCCGCCGTGTCGCAGGCAGGAAGCATGGCCAGTTTCGCGGCGCTCTACGGCGTGATGGTGGGCGTGGGAAGTTCCGTGATGTTCGGGCCCCTGGTCGCCGACATTTCTCACTGGTTTGACCGGCGGCGCGGCATCGCCGTCGCGCTCTGCGCCAGCGGCAACTACTTCTCAGGCGCTGTCTGGCCGCCGCTCCTGCAGCACTTGATTGCAACGGTGGGCTGGCGGCAGACGCATCTATGGGTCGGCATCATCTGCTTCGCTTCCATGCTGCCGCTCGCCCTGCTGCTGCGGCGGCGCCTGCCCGCGCAGCCCAGCTGGATCGTCGCGGCGCGCAGCACGGCGCCCTTCCTACCGCTGGGTCTCGCGCCCAACGTGCTGCAGGCGCTGCTGATCGTGGCGGGGGTAGCCTGTTGCGTCGCCATGGCTATGCCGCAGGTGCACATCGTCGCTTATTGCGTGGACCTCGGCTACGGCGCGGCCCGCGGCGCCGAGATGCTGTCGGTGATGCTGGCCTGCGGCGTGGTCAGCCGCCTCGCCTTCGGCTTGCTGATGGACCGCATCGGCGGGCTGGCAACATTGCTGCTCGGCTCCGCCTTGCAAGCGGTGGCGCTGGCGCTGTTTCTGCCCTTTGACGGGCTGGTCTCGCTCTATCTTCTCTCGGCGCTGTTCGGGCTGTTCCAGGGCGGCATCGTGCCCAGCTATGCCATGATCGTCCGCACCTACTTCCTGCCGGAGGAGGCGGGGGCGCGGGTGGGGATGGTGCTGTCAGCCACGCTGGCGGGAATGGCGCTCGGCGGCTGGATCTCTGGGGTCATTTTCGACCTGTCCGGTTCCTACCATGCGGCACTGCTCAACGGCCTCTTGTGGAACCTGGTCAACATGTCGATTGCCTCTTGGCTGATGCTGCGCGCCTGGCACTGCGGACGCACCGCTTAAAACACCTCGAGCTTTCTAAAATGGAAAGCAATAACTTCCATCCCTGCTCACGGAGTCTATTTTGACGCGACAAAAGGCCGGACAACAACGAGCAGTGCAGATTGCGGTGACTAGTCGAAGATCTTTACGTCTTGGCGGTGACGCGCGGCTCGACCGCCGCAAAGACAACTCAGGTCAAAGACTTAGGTGCTTGGCACAGGTTTTGCCTTTCTCAACTTAGATGGGCGGCGACGCTCGTCGCAGACCTTGACGGGAGAGGTTCCTTGTTCCGCAAGGCTGGAAGCCAGAAAAAGCAACACTCGGTCTCAGGAGGACCAAAATGAGGAAGCTAGCATTACTGGCGACAACGGCCGCCTTTGTCGGTCTGAGCGCGATCGCCCAGGCGGCGCCGATCACCATCATCACCTGGGCGCAGGACACGACCGAAAAGTTGATCACGGCCAATTCCATTGGCGGCGCCACGACGGAGCTGATGGGGACCAACGTGGCAGTGACCGTGTCGGGTTATGCGAATGGCGTCGCGACGCCTTTCTCGGCCTTCCTGAACCTGAACGCGACCAGCACGGGCGCCGCGACACTTGTGGGCGGGGACGATGTCCGTCAGGCCTTCGCCGGCACCTTCACCATCACCTCCGGCATGGGCGGCACGGGCATCAACTACCTGTCGGGCAGCTTCTCGGACATCGCGCTGGCGGGTTCGCGCGTGTCCGGACCGCAAGGTGGCTTCCAGGCCAGCCTGCTTGCCACGGAGCCGTCAGGCATTGTGAACCTGACCTCCGACCAGATCCCTGCCGCCAACCTGCAGGATCCGTCGGCGATCGGCTTCACCTTCACGGCACTTTCGCAGGCGCTCGACATCTGCGGCACGACGATCTGCCACTTCACGGCGAGCGTCAGCGGCAACGCGAGCGCCTCGCAGGTCGCCGTTCCGGCCCCGGCTGGCCTCGCCCTGCTCGGCCTTGGCGTGTTCGGTCTCGCCGCAGTTCGCCGCAAGGTCGCGGCCTGAGCACAAACCGCTTTCTTTAGCGGTGTGGAAGGGACGGCCTCGGCTCCAACGAGCTGGGGCCGTTCTTTTTTAGTGCAGACGGCTTTGTTCGCGCGGTCCTTCAAGAGAATTTGCTCAGCGAATTTGAATCATATCGAATTATTTCAGGATCATCCCACTCTTTCACCAAGAAATTCGTGACAAAGTGGGAAACGCCCCGCTGCGACACGCGAGCATGAAGGGCCCAATACTTGGCGAACTGGCCAGAGCAATTTTGCCAACTGTCGCAGATCGGAAGCATCGCCGCTTCAGCTTCCCAGCAGGGCATCAAGTGCCATTCGCGAGCGCTGCCGGCTATTCGCCTGTTCGTCGGCAAGTTTTACGGCCTGTTGCAGACGAGGGCACAGCAACGAAGTCACAGCTCAAGCGGCCAAGCCCTGCGGCCGCCTTGGGTCCCAGGAGCGGACTTAGCTTGGATCAGGCTGCCTTTCGCGAGGTGGCCTTGGCCGCTTTGGTTCGTTCGGTACTGAGGAACGCTGCGTCGAAGCGGACAGCACCGCTGATCATCGGGCAGCCCACCAGAAAGGCTCGACGGGAAGCGGCATCCGCATGTTTGTCGAAGGCACGCCCGGGTTCGTGCAACCGACTCTTCTTGACGCAAATCGCCGCAGGCCCTTGGCGAGTGGGGCAGCACCTTTCGCCACCTCTGCCGCTGGCGCGGCAAAGGTATGGGCGACCGCTACGGACAGGATGGAGCCATTCACGTTCCGCCGTTTCTAGTATCCATAATCGCGCCGCGCCGCCTCAGGTGTCAGCAGCCCATCGGCCAGGTCGCGCTCCACCATCGATCGGTCGCGCTTCCGCGGGTCTCCCATGCCACCGCCTCCCGGGAGCTTAAGGACTAGTCGGCGCCCTTTCGGCACGACCTGGAAGCCCTTGGTTCGGAGCACCGTCCCATTCGGATCGTTCAACCCGACCCAGCCCCCTGCCCCATCGCCGCCGCCCTGCCTTCCCTTTGGCGGGTTGGCGACGCGGTCGAAGATGGCGTTCACCGCGAACTCGGCCTCGTTCTTCGCGCTGATCTCCATGATCTGGCCGAAGCCGCCGCGCGTGCGTCCCGGACCGGCGGAGTCTGGGCGGAGTTCCTTGCGCCAGAAGACGACGGGCGCGACGTTCTCCGTCGCCTCCACCGGCATGGTGCGGACGCCGGATGGGAAGGCAATGCCATCCAGCCCATCCTTGCCCGGACGGGCGCCGGTCCCGCCGCTGTTGAAGGTGATGATCTCGAAATCATCGACCTCGGCCGCCTGGCCGCTCACCTGGGCGCCACCGCGCAAGGGCGGGTTCCATAGGGCTGAAGAACCTTCAGCGTTGACGCGGCCGGGCACGAAGCCTTCCAGGCAGCCCATCATCAGGTCAGGCAGCAACTGACCGACCACGTGACGCACGCTGACCGGATAGGGGCGCGGCGCGTTGAGGATGCAGCCTTCGGGGATGGTCATGCGGAAAGGCAGAAGGCTCGCCCAGTTGTTGGGAATCTCAGGAGCCACGACGCACTTGATGCCAAAGCAGGAATAGGCGCGGCAATAGGCGGGCGGCACGTTGATGCCGCGCGTGGACAAGCCGGAGGTGCCGGCGAAATCCACCTCAATTCCGTCCTCCTTCACCTCCATCGCCGCCTTCAGCGTGACGGGCGCCTCGTACCCGTCCGAGCGGATCTCGGCGGAATGGCGGCCGCGCGGCAGTTTGGCGATCTCCGCCAGGGTGGCGCGGAGGCTGCTGTCGAAGATGAAGTCGGCAAGGTCGTCGAGCAAATCCATCCGGTACTCGGCCATCATCTCGGCCAAGCGACGGGCGCCCGCGTCGTTGCAGGCGCAAAGGGAGTAGACGTCCCCCTCCAGCTCCACCGGGGTGCGCGACCCGGCGCGAAGGATGTCGAAGAATGTATCGTTGGCGCGGCCTTCGTCGAAGCACTTCACGATGGGGATGTAGAGCCCTTCCTCGAAGACGCTGCGCCCCTCGGGACCCATGCCGAGGCCGCCAATGTCGATGATGTGCGCGGTGTTCGCGAAAAGGCCCACGATCCTCCCGTCGTGGAAGGCGGGCGTCACCACCGTCAGGTCGTGTAGGTGCCCCGTGCCCAGCCAGGGATCGTTGGTGATGTAGTGGTCGCCCGGCTTCATGGTGTGGGCCGGAAACTTCGCGAGGAAGTGCCCGACCGACTCTGCCATGGAATTCACATGGCCCGGCGTGCCCGTGACGGCCTGCGCCATCATTCGGCCCTGGAGGTCGAAGATGCCCGCGGACAGGTCCCCTGCCTCGCGCACCGTGGTGCTGAAGGCGGTACGGATCATGGTCTGCGCCTGCTCTTCGACCACCGCGATCAGTCGGTTCCACTGAATCTGGCGGTTGATGGCCTGCATCGCGTCCATCACGCGGCCTCCTTCACGAGTTCCAGGTATCCGAGCCCGTCCATCCGGCAGGTCCAGCCCGGGCCCACCAGCGTGCTCGTTTCCGCCTCGGTCACGATGCATGGCCCATTCACTTTGGCGCCCGGCGCCATGGCGTCGCGGTCAAAGATCGCCCAGTCCGCCACTTGTCCCGTCGCCGTGTCGCGCACGCGCTGGGTGCGGATCGGCGCCGGACTGGGCGCGTCGGCGACCTTGGCGGCGGGCTCCACCGCCTCCACCACGGTCGCGACAGTGACAGCGAAGCTTAGCACCTCCACGTCGCTGCCAGGGACGGGGCGGTCATAGAAGCGCGCATACTCCCCGTCGTAGGCCGCGCGGATGGAAGCCACGTCCTCAGCCGTCAGGGCGCGTGTGGGCAGGGCCACCGCGATCTCGTGCCCCTGCCCGACATAGCGCATATAGGCGATGCGGGCTTCCGCCGTCTCGGCGCCGAAGCTGCCTTGCGCCACGACGGAGGAGGCCTCCGCCGACATGTCCGCCAGCAGCGCGTTCACCCCCGCCAAGTCGAAGGAGTTGAAGCGGGTGTACAGGCTGCGCACCACCTCATAGGCGACGGGAGCGCGCAGAAAGCCGATGGCGCTGCCCACCCCTGCTCCGCTGGGCACCAGGATACGGGAGACACCGATCTTCTCGGCCACGCGGCAGCCATGCACCGGGCCGCCGCCGCCAAAGGCGATGATGGAACGACCCTCGTAGGACTTCGCGCTTTCGATGGCGTGGACACGGGCCGCGTTGGCCATGTTCTCGTCCACCACCTCGACGACGCCGAGGGCGGCCATGCTGGGCTCCAGCCCCAGCCCCTTCCCCACATGCTCCGTGACGGCGCCCTCGCTGGCGCCGACATCCAGGCGCATGCTGCCGCCCGCAAAGCTTTCCGGGTCGTAGCGGCCGAGCAGGAGGTTCGCGTCCGTCACGGCCGGGTGGGTACCGCCCCGGCCATAGCAGGCCGGGCCGGGGTCGGCTCCCGCGCTTTCAGGCCCGACCTGGATGCGCCCCAGGCTGTCCAGATGAGCGAGCGACCCGCCACCGGCGCCGATCTCCACCATCTCGATGACGGGGATCCGCAACGGCAGGCCGGAACCCTTGCGGAAGCGCCCGACCCGCGCGACTTCGAAGCTGCGGCTGGCCTGGGGCGCAAATTCGTCGATCAGGCAGACCTTGGCCGTTGTGCCTCCCATGTCGAAGGACAGGACGCGGTCAAGCCCACGCTCCTTGGCCACATGGGCCGAGAAGATTGCGCCACCCGCCGGGCCGGACTCGACCAGACGGATCGGGAAGCGGGCGGCGGTGGCGATCGTGGTCAGCCCACCGCCCGACAGCATGAGGAAAAGCGGCGCCGTCATGCCCATGGCACGCAGCCCCTCCTCAAGCCGGCCCAGGTAGTTGGCCATGAGCGGCTGAACGTAGGCGTTGGCGGCGGTGGTGGAGAAGCGCTCCCACTCGCGCATCTCCGGACTCACCTCGGAAGAGAGGGAGACGGGGATGCCGGGCAGCTCCTCGGCCAGGATGGCGGCGGCGCGGCGCTCATGCGCCGGATTCACGAAGGCATGGAGGAATCCGACGGCGATGGCCTCGATCGCCTCCTCCCGCAGCACGGGCACCAGGGCCCGCAACGCCGCCTCGTCCAGCGGGCGGAGCACCACCCCGGTGTTGTCCAGACGCTCGGGCACGGGCAGGCGCCAGCGTCGCGGCACCAGCGGCTCGGGCAGGCTGATGTTGAGATCGTACTGGTCGTAGCGGCTCTCATTGCCGAGGGCCAGGACGTCGCGGAACCCTTCCGTGGTGATCAGCGCCGTCCGCGCCCCTTTGCGCTCGATCAGCGCATTGGTGGCGAGGGTGGTGCCGTGGATCATCAGGGACAGGTCTCCAGCGGAGAACCCGGCCTTCTCCAGCACCACGCGGACCCCTTCCAGCACGCCCTGCTCGGGCGCGCGGGGCGTGGTGAGGACCTTGGCCGTCCAACGCTGGTGGTGCTCCTCGCCGGTCCGTGCCTCCAGCGCCACGTCGGTGAAGGTGCCGCCGATATCGGCGGCGAGGCGCACGTCGCTCACCATCCGCGGACCACGCCCCCGTCCACACGCAAGATCGAGCCGGTGATGTAGGAAGCCTGCTCGGAGCACAGGAAGGCGACCATGGGACCGTACTCGGACGGATCGCCATAGCGGCCGGCGGGGATGGTCTTGGACCGCTCGGCGATCACCTCATCCACGCTCTTGCCCTGGCGCCTGGCTGTGCCGCTCGCCGTCTCGACCGATCGGTCGGTGCGGATCGCGCCGGGCGCGACGATGTTGCAGGTGACGCCTTCAAGCGCGACCTCGGCGCTGAGGGTCTTCATCCAACCCATCAACGCGGCGCGCAGAGTGTTGGACAGCACCATGTTGGGCAGGGGCTGCACCATGCCGGTCGAGCCGACGTTGACGATGCGCCCCCATTTCTGTGCGCGCATCCCCGGCAGAACGGCATTGGCGACGCGGATGGGCGACAGGACGATGCGCTGGAACCAGGTGGCAAGAAGCTCCTCCGTCACCTCCAGCGCGGGGCCGGGCGGCGGGCCGCCATGGTTCTGCAGCAGGATGTCCACCCCGCCCATCGCGTCCTGGGCGCCCTTGGCGAGCGCGTCCATCTGCGTTCCGTCCGCCACGTCGGCCACGATGCCGACGGCGCTGGCCGCGCCGCGGGCCTTCAGCTCCTCGCAGACGGCGTCCAGCGTCGCCTGGTCGCGGCCGGAGATGACGAGGTGCGCGCCCTCCTCGGCGAGGGCATCGGCCACGGAGCGGCCCAGCCCCTTGGAGGCGCCCATCACCAGCGCGCGGCGGTTCTTCAGTCGCAGGTCCATGCCCGTCTCTCCCGGAATCTCTGGCGGCGGGGACCGTGCCGCCCCTCGCCCCCTCTGTCCAGCCGGGTCCCCGGATGTATACGGCGGAGATACCAAGGAGTGTTCCCCATGTCGAAGCCCGTCCTGCTCGTCACACGCAAGCTGCCTGATCAGATCGAGGACCTGGCCGCCGAGCGCTTCGACGCGCGGCTGAACTCCCAGGACGAGCCCTGGTTCCGCGACGGTTCCGAGATCGCGCGGCGCGCCTCGGAATGTGGCGCGGCCGGGATCCTCTGCGCGGCAGGCGACCCGCTGAACGGCACCGCCATCGGCGCCCTGCCCGCCTCGGTGAAGGCCATCGCCACCTTCAGCGTCGGCTATGATCACATCGACGTGAAGGCGGCGAGGGAGCGGGGCATCACCGTCGCCAATACGCCGGAGGTGCTGAGCTTCGCCACCGCCGAGACCGCCATGACGCTCATGCTGATGGCCGCCCGCCGCGCCGGCGAGGGCGAGCGGATGGTGCGCGCTGGCAAGTGGGAAGGCTGGGCGCCGACGCAGCTGATGGGCGTGACTCTGGAGGGCAAGAAGCTCGGCATCCTGGGCATGGGGCGGATCGGGCGGGAACTGGCGCAGATGGCGCGCGGCTTCCGCATGGAGATCCACTACCGTGACATCAACCGCCTGCCCGCCGAGCTCGAGCAGGGCGCCATCTATCACGACAGCGACGACGCCTTCCTGGCGGCGATCGACGTCATCTCCATGCACGTGCCGGGCGGGGACGCGACGCGGAAATGGCTGAACGCGGAGCGTCTGTCCAAGATGAAGCGCGGCGCGCTGGTGGTGAATAGCGGGCGCGGCGGCAGCGTGGACGACGCGGCGCTGGTGGAGGCGCTGAAAACCGGCCAGATCCGCGGCGCGGGCCTCGACGTGTATGACGGCGAACCGAAGATCTTCGAGGGCTATATGGGCTTGGAGAACGTGGCCCTGCTGCCGCATCTCGGCAGCGCGACGGTCGAGACGCGCGACGCCATGGGGCGCCGCGCGCTGGAGAACCTGGAGGCGGTGCTGATCAAGAACAGTCCCGCTCCGCACGAGGTGCGCTAGGCGCTGCGGACCTGACGGAGGAAGTCGGCGGATTTCTGCTCCAGCCGCGCCGCTTCCTCCGAAAGCTCGCTGGAAGCGGTCAGCATGTCGCCCGCGGCGCGGCCATTCTCGCCGGCCGCGGCGCGGACATCTTCGATCCGGCGGGCCACGGTGCCGGTGCCTTCCGCCACCAGCGCCGCGGAACGCGCGATCTCGCGTGTCGCGGCGCCCTGCTCCTCCACCGCGGCGGCGATGGCCGTGGTCACCTCGTTCATCCGCTCGATGGTGCCGGAGATGTTGCGCAGCGCGCCCACCGCTTCCTGCGTGGTGCCCTGAATATCACCGATCTGGGCCGCGATCTCCTCCGTCGCCTTTGCGGTTTGGGCGGCAAGGTTCTTCACCTCGCTCGCCACCACGGCGAAGCCCTTGCCCGCTTCGCCCGCCCGTGCCGCCTCGATGGTGGCGTTCAGGGCCAGCAGGTTGGTCTGGCCGGCGATGTCGCTGATCAGCCGGACGACGTCGCCGATCTTGGCGGCCGCCTAGGCAAGGCCCTGCACCGTGCCGTCCGTGGCCCGCGCCTCGGCGGCGGCCGCACGCGCCACCTCCGCGCCCTCGGCGACCTGACGGGTGATCTCGGCCACGCTGGCGGCCAATTCCTCCGCGCTCGCCGCGACGGCTTGCAAATCGGCGCCCGCGCGGCCCGAGGCGTCGGCCTCCCGGCCGGAGTGCTCGGCGGAGTGGGACAGGCTGCGGGCCGAGTCCTGCATTCGCCCGGCGGCGGCGGAAACGCGGCCGACCACCTGGCCCACCTCCTCCTCGAACCGGTCCGCGAGGCGCGCCTACGCGGTGACCTCGGTCCAAAGCATCATGGGGCCGACATAATGGCCCTGCCCGTCGCGGATGGCGCTGACCTGAATGTCCATCACCTCGCGCCCCACGTGGATGCGGGAGCGGTGCGGCGGCTTGTCCGGATCGGCGAAGACGGTGCGGATATGCTCCGGCTTCTCGTGGAAGCAGTCGAGGCTCTTCCCAACGGGCTCGCCGGTGAGGGCGGGGAAGCCTTCGGCCGCCTTCTCGAGGGAGGCGCGGGCCTGCGGGTTCACGTACTGGATGCGTAACTCGCCTGACGGCTCGGCCATCATCACGCCCACGCTCATCTGCTCCAGCATCTGGGACTGGGCGAAGGCGCGGTTCACCGTAGCGCGAAGCTCCTCCAGCGCCTGGGCGATGCGGCCGATCTCATCCGTGCGGTCGCGGTCGCCCACCGGCTTTGAAGCCTCCCCCGCCGCGATGGAGCGCACGGCTTCCGCCAGGCGGCGCAGCGGTGTGCCGATGGCGTGCGAGGTGAGCCAGGAGGACAGCAGCAGGATCGCCGCCACCACGGCCCCACCATCCATACGAAGCGGATCATTCCCGACATGGCGGTTGTTGCCTCGGCGGCACGGGCCTCGGCAGCGGCCGCGAGGCTCCGGTTCGCCTGCGCGCTTGCGGCCAGCAGACGCTCCCGCGCCGTCTGGATGGTGCCGGTGCGGATCTCCAGCACGCGGCTGGCGAGGGCGAGCATCGCCTCGGCCTCGGTTCCGATCGCTTCGCCCGTATCGGCGAGGCGGCGCATGTCGGACTGGAGCGGCCCCTCGGAGGCGGAAACGAGCCGGCGTGCATGGACGCGCCCCTGCGCGACGGCCCGCCGAACCCGCGTCGCCGCCTGCGGGTCATCGGTGGACAGGTAGCGCTGGATACCAAGCCGCGTCTCGTTCACGGAGGCGACATAGGTGTCGAGGATGTCGCGAACCTCCTCCCGCGCTTCCCCGGTCAGGGTGAATTGGAGGTTGGCGGAAGCCGCCTCGAGCGCCTGGACGAACAGCGGAAAGGCAGGGAAGAAACCGCGGTCACGGCGTGACACCGTTTCGACCCGTGTCTCGATCCCGGCGTTGAAGGCACCCGTGAGGGTTTGCAGCTCAGCCTTGGCGGAGGCGAGGGCGCTGCCGGCGGGGCCATCGCCGGCGGCGCGCAGCGCGGCCTCCATGTGCGTCCCGGCAGCCCCGAGGGCGATGGCTTCTGGGCTCTGGGCGACCAGCACCCCCCGCCAGGCGGTGGTCGCCTCCATCGCATCCCGCACCACGGCGGCAGCGGCTTGCTGGGCGCCCACTGCGCCACGTTCGCCGGCTTGCGCCTCGGCGGCGCGTCGCCCCTCCTGCACGTCAAGGAAGACGAGCGTGCCGAGCAGGATCATGGCCACGGCGGCACTGACAGCGAGCTTGCTCGCGACGGACAGGTTGCGGAGGAATCTCATTCGGGCCTTCCCAAGTGCTGTACGGCGCACGATGCGCCGGCAAGCTTAAGGTCCGGTGAAGCCTCGACAGGACAGGGGCCGGGCCGCATAAGCGGGAAAGCCCAAACTGGGGAATCCACGCATGTATTTCGACTTCGAGGCGCTTCCCGCCGCCGACCGCTACAAGCTCGTCGTCTCGACCGTCGTGCCGCGCCCCGTCGCCTGGGTGGTGAGCCAGGACGAGGCGGGCGTCCTGAACGCCGCGCCCTATTCCTTCTTCAATGCGCTCACCGACGACCCGGTCGTGATCGCCATCGGCTGCGGTCCCCGCCCCGACGGCGCGCGCAAGGACACGCTGGGCAATATTCGCGCAACGGGCCAGTTCGTCGTGAACCTCGTCAACGAGGCGACGGTGGAGCGGATGAACATCACCGCCATCGATTTCGGACCCGACGTGAACGAACTGGAGGAGGCGGGTCTGACGACGATCCCCTCCTCCAAGGTCAAGCCGCCGCGCATCGCCGAAAGCCCGGTGGCGCTGGAGTGCAAGACTTTCCAGCTCATTACGGTCGGGCATCACACCATCGTCCTGGGCCAGGTCCTGGCCATGCACATCGCCGACGAGGCGATGCTGGATGTCGAGAAGAAATACGTGGACACGCCCAAGCTTGGCCTGGTCGGGCGCATGCACGGGCGCGGCTGGTACGCCCGCACCACAGACCGGGTCGAGGTGCCGCGCATCGCGCTGAAGGACTGGCAGTCCCGCAAGGGCGACTGATGCCAGCACCGGGGCCGGTCGTTCCCTCCGGCCCCGTCCCGCGCTATAGCGCGGCGTGATGCGAATGCTTCTCAATCACGGACGATGAGCGCGGCGCTCCTCCCCTTGTCGCGCACACGCCGCCCGGTGCTGCCCCTGCTGGCGGCGCTGCTGCTGCTGCTGCCCATCGCAGCGGTGCTGGCCTCCGCTGCGACGCCGTCCGGGCCGGTCTGGTCGCACATCGCACGCACCTTCCTGCCGGAGATGCTGGCCAACACCGCGCTGCTTGGCCTTCTCGTCGTGGCCATGGCCGGAACGGCCGGGGCGGTCACGGCCTGGCTGGTCACGGCTTGCCGTTTCCCCGGACGCGACGGGCTGCAGGTCATGCTGCTTTTGCCGCTGGCCATGCCTGCCTATGTCGCCGGCTATGCCTGGACCTGGCTGATGGACGTGCCCGGACCGGCGCAGGTCGCGCTGCGCGGCGCGACGGGCCTGTCCTATGGCGGCTACTGGTTCCCCGAGATGCGGTCCTTGCCAGGCGCCGCGCTTGTCCTGGCCATGGTGCTGTACCCCTACGTCTTCCTGCTGTGCCGCGCCGCATTCCTGGCCCAGAGCACCTGCCTGGTGGAGGTGTCGCGCACGCTGGGGCATTCGCTCGGCCGCACCTTCCTTTCGGTCGCGCTGCCGCTGGCGCGGCCGGCGCTGGTGGGGTCGAGTGGCCTCGTGCTCATGGAAACGCTGGCGGATTTCGGGACCGTGCAGCATTTCGGCATCCGGACCTTCACTACCGGTATCTACGAGGCTTGGTTCGGCATGGCGGATCGCGGTGCCGCCTCGCAGCTGGCCGCCGCGCTGCTGTTCTGCGTCGCGCTGCTCCTGGCGCTGGAACAGGCGACGCGCGGCGGGCGACGCTTTCATCCCATGACGACGCGCCACGCGCCCTTCCAGCCCGTCCCTCTGCGTGGCGCCAAGGCAGCGCTGGCCGGCCTGGCGTGTCTCCTTCCCGTGCTGCTGGGCTTCGCCGTGCCCGCCGGCGCGCTGCTCTCCCTGATGGTGGAGGCGGGCGACCCGCTTGCCCCGTCGCGCTTCCTTCCATTCCTCACCAACTCGCTGACCCTGGCGGGGATCACCGCGGCGCTCGCGGTCCTGATTGCGTCGTGGCTCGCGTGGTCGGCGCGGATGTCGGGCGGAAGGATGGCACGCCTGGCCGGTAGGGCGGCGGGGCTGGGCTACGCCATCCCGGGCTCGGTCATTGCCGTCGGGGTGCTGGTGCCCTTCGGCCTGTTTGACAATGCGCTGGATGCCTGGATGCGCGCGCGCTTCGGCATCTCCACGGGCCTCCTGCTCTCGGGCACGCTGGCGGCGCTGGTCTTTGCCTATCTGGTTCGGTTCCTGGGGGTCGCGCTTTCGGCGGTCGAGTCGGGCTTGGCGCGGCTGAAGCCCACATTGGGCATGGCGGCCCGCACACTGGGCTGTGCCCCCGGCGAGGCGGTGCGGCGCGTGGAGATCCCGCTGACCCGCGGCGCCCTGCTCACCGCCGGCATCCTGGTCTTCGTCGATACGATGAAGGAACTGCCGGCGACGCTGATCGTCCGGCCCTTCGACTTCGATACGCTGGCGGTGCGGGTCTACAACCTCGCGAGCGACGAAAGGCTGGCCGAGGCGTCCACCTCGGCCCTTCTGATCGTGCTCGCGGGATTGCTGCCCGTCATCGCCCTGACCCGGGCGATGCGGAAGAACTGACCGCTCAGTCCGCGTGCTGGTCGGGCGCGGGGGCGGAATTCAGCTGGATGTAGCGCGGCAGCCCGATCTGCTCAATCAGCGTGAACTGCGCGTGGAGGTAGTCCTCGTGCTTCTCCTCATCCGCCAGGATGCGGAGGAGCAGGTCGCGGGAGACGTAGTCGCGGACCGACTCGCAATAGGCGATGCCCTCGCGCAGGTCCTCGATCGCCTTTTCCTCGATCTTCTGGTCGCACTCCAGCACCTCACGCACATTCTGGCCAATCAGGATGTGATTGAGGCGCTGGACGTTGGGCACGCCGTCGAGGAAGAGGACGCGCTGGATGAGGTCATCCGCGTGCTTCATCTCCTCGATGCTTTCCTCGTACTCGTGCTTGCCGAGCAGGGTCACGCCCCAGTGGTTCAGCATCCGGGCGTGCAGGAAGTACTGGTTGATCGCCGTCAGCTCGTTGGTGAGTTGCGTGTTCAGGTGCTCGATGACCTTGGGGTCTCGCTTCGGCATCGCATGGTCCCTTCCGTTCAGGCGGCCTTGGCCGTCTCATCCCGGATCATGGACAGGATCATGCTGGTGCAGCAACCGCATTGGGCGGATTTCCCGCAGGCGCAGTAGACGTCCTTGGGACGCTCCGCGCCGCCGGCGATGGCGGCGCGGATATCCTTGTCGGTCATGGCATTGCACATGCAAACGACCACCTGGGCTTACCTCCAGCCCGCGCGCTGCATGATCCGCAGCGCCTCGGGCGCGTTGGCGAGCAGCTTCGCGCTGTCCGGCCTCTCGGCCTTGAACTGACCCAGAGAGACCAGGAAGGGGTGCGTCTCCGCCTCGGACACGGCCGGGTATTCCATGTTGCCCAGGGCGAAGATCCGCTGCGCCTCCGGCGTGGTCAGGAAGTCCAGGAAGCGGCGGGCGTTCTCGGCATTCGGGGCAGTGCGGACCAGGGCGGCGCCGCTGATGTTCACGTGCGTGCCGCGGTCCCCCTGGTTCGGGAAGATCACGGCCACCCGGCCGGCAAGGTCCTTGTCCTCCGCGCGCTGCGAGTTGCGCAGCAGGCCGAGGTAGTAGGTGTTGGCCAGGGCGATGCGTCCCTGCCCGGCCAGCATGGCGCGGATCTGGTCGGTGTCGCCGCCGGAGGGCGGGCGGGCCAGGTTCGCCGCGATGCCGCGCGCCCAGGCCTCGGTCGCCGCCTCGCCATTCACGGCCAGGAAGGAGGAAGCGAGGGCGATGTTGTAGCCATTGCCGGAGGAGCGGATCAGGAACTGGCCACGGAAGCGCGGATCGGCCATGTCCTCGTAGCGCGCGAGGCCCTCGGGGGCGCCGCGGGCGCGGTCATACATCAGCACGCGGGCGCGTCGGGAAACGGCGAACCACATGCCCTCGGGGCCGATCAGCTCGGCCGGGACGCGGCTGGCGACGACGTCGGAGCGGACTGGCTGGGTCAGGCCCATCTCGGCCGCGCGGGCAAGGCGCGAGGCATCCACCGTGAGGATCACGTCGGCCGGGGAATTGGCGCCCTCGGCCCGGATGCGCTCGAGGAGCTGGTCTGCATTGGCCTCGATCAGGCGGATGCGGATGCCGGATTGCTGCGCGAAGGTCTCGTACAGGGCGCGATCGCTGTCGTAGTGGCGCGAGGAGTAGAGGTTCACCACCCGCTCCTGCGCGGAGGCGAGGCGCGGGGCGGCCAGGGCGGCCGGGATGGCGGCGAGAAGGCTACGGCGAAGCATCAGATCCCTCCGGGGAATGCGTCGCCGCACCGTATGCCGAGATTGCGAGGCGTTCGCAAGTGCAGATGCGAAGGCTTCGCATTTTCATCCGGCGGCCATGCCGTGCGATGGCGGACTGGTCGAGGGGGGACCGCGGCGTGGCGCTAACGGCGAATCTGCGGCGTGGCGCCAATGGCGAATCTTGGGTCAAATGAAGTCCAGGACCTTGGCGGCCAGAAGCGCGCACAGGGGCAAAAGGAATGGTTCGCGCAGCGATCTGGGTGGCATGCGGCGTGCCGATCCTCGCCGGCCTATCCGGCGGGCTGCTCGGCGCGGCCCTGCTGGGAGGCGACGCGACACCGGCCATGGACAACCATGTCCGCTACCTTTCAGGCCTCTTGCTCGGGATCGGCCTCGCCTTTGCCTGGGCCGCCGTGGACCTCCCCAACGGGCCTGGGTCTTTGACCTCATGGCGCCGATCGTGGTGCTTGGCGGCGCCTTCCGGCTCCTGGGCCTGCTTTGGACGGTGCCACCCCTGCCGCACTTGCTGGCGATCGGGATGGAGCTGATCGTGACGCCGATTCTTTGGATGCTGGCGCGCCGGGCCCGAGTGCGGCCGGCAACGGGCGACGCGCCGAACGGCTAGGGAGCGATCAAGCTCCGCCATCCGGAATGGTCGCCATCAGGGTCTCCAGCCGGTCCGCCTCGCTGGCCGGCTTGTCGCGCCGGATGCGGGCGATGCGGGGGAAGCGCAGCGCGACGCCGGACTTATGCCGGCCGGATCGTTGGGCAGCGTCGAAGGCCACCTCCAGCACCAGTTCCTTCTCCACCTCCCGCACCGGGCCGAAGCGGGCGGTGGTGTTGTTCCGGATCCAACGATCCAGCCAAAGTAATTCCTCGTCCGTGTAGCCGCTATACGCCTTGCCGACCGGCACAAGTTCCTCGCCCCGCCACAGGCCGAAGGTGAAGTCGCTGTAGAAGGAGGAGCGCTTGCCGTGCCCGCGCTGGGCGTACATGAGCACGGCGTCGATGGTCAGCGGGTCGCGCTTCCACTTCCACCACAGCCCTTTGGTCCGGCCGGGCACGTAGGCGCTGTCGGCGCGCTTGAGCATCAGCCCCTCGATGGAGGCCGCGCGGGTCCCGTCGCGGATCGCGGCCAGCTCCGCCATGGAGGCGAAGGGGATCAGCGGCGAAACGTCCATCAGCGCCGGGCGCTCCCGGGCGAACCAGGCTTCGAGCCGGGCCCGCCGGGCGTCGAAGGGAAGGCCGCGGAGATCCTCTTCCCCGTCCATGAGGATGTCGTAGAGGCGGATCATCGCGGGGTGCTGCTGCTGCAGCTTCGCGCCGGGCGCCTTTCGGTTCAGGCGCTGCTGCAGATCGGAGAAGGGCGCGACCTCACCTTCCCGTACCACCAGCAGCTCCCCATCCAGTACGGCATGGAAGGTCAGGGACGGGGCGAGGTCGGGAAAGGAGGCGGAGACATCCTCGCCGCCGCGCGACCAGAGCCGCGCACCGCCGGGACCGCTCGTCACCTGGACGCGGATGCCGTCCCACTTCCATTCGGCGCGCCAGTCCGGAGCGTGGAGGGCGGCGAAGTCCTTTTCCTCCAGCGGGTGCGCCAGCATCAGGGGGCGGAAGACCGGGGCGCCGTTCGGGTCGGGGCGCGGCCCCTTCCCTTCCAGCCAGCGAAAGATTGCGAGGTAGGGCGGCGCGACGCCGTGCCAGACCTCTTCGATGTCATCCAGGGGCGTGCCCGACCAATCGGCCAGAGCCGTCTTGGCCAGCCTTGCAGAGGCGCCGACTCTCAGCCCGCCCGTCACCAGCTTGATGAGGGCGAAGCGGGCGGAGGAATCCAGCACGTCCAGCCAGGAGGCGATGAGGTCGGGCAGATCGGCCTTGGACGTGAGTTCCAGCAGCTCCACCACCTCCGCGAGGCCGGGGGGCGGCTGGTTCGCACCGGGCCGCTCCGGCCAGATCAGGGCGACCGTCTCGGCGAAATCGCCCACATAGTCATGGGACAGGGCCAGCAGGGCCGGATCGGTCCGCGCGGCGACGAGGTCGCGCACCAGCGCGGGCTTGGCCGTCTTCAGCGCAAGCTCCCCAGCCAGGGCGGCCAGCCCGACGCCACGGTCGGGATCTGGCGCGGTCGCGAACCAGTCACGAAGGAGGCGCAGCTTGCCGTTGCGCGACGGGGTGTAGACCAGGGATTCGAGCAGGGCGGCGAAGAGCTTGACGCTCATTCCCCGCCTCCTGGCTCGTCCTCGATCTCTTCGTCGCCCAGCCCGACCAGGTGCAGGGCACGGCCGCGCTGGCCACGTTGGGCCAGGGCGTGGATCAGCGCCTCCTCGCGGCCATGGGTGATCCAGATCTCGGGGGCCTGGACCTCGGCGCAGGTGTCGAGCAGTTCGTCCCAGTCGGCGTGGTCGCTGATGACCAGTGGCAGCTCCACCCCACCCTGCCGGGCGCGCTGCCGTACCCGCATCCAGCCCGAGGCGAGGCAGGGCACCGGCTCGGCCAGGCGGCGCGCCCAGCGGTCCTGGATGGCGGAAGGCGGCGCCAGGACGATGTTGCCCACGAACAACGCCTTGTTGGCCACGGTCGCCGGCTCAAGGGGGCCGAGGGACACGCCGAGTTCCTCGTAGAGGCGACACAACTTCATCAGCGCCCCGTGCAACGGCACCGGCCGGTCCCACCCGGACTCGCGCAGGAGGGAAATGAGGCGCTGCGCCTTGCCCAGCGCATAGCAGCCAATGACATGCGTCCGCTCCGGAAAGAGCGCGACGGAGCGCAGCAGCTTGCCGATCTCCTCAGCCGGGTCGGGATGGCGAAAGACCGGGAGCGCGAAGGTCGCCTCGGTCACGAAGACGTCGCAAGGCACCGGCTCGAAGGGCGCGCAGGTCGGGTCGGGACGGCGCTTGTAGTCGCCGCTCACCACCGCGCGGCTCCCCTTCCAGTCCATCACCACCTGGGCGGAGCCGAGCACGTGGCCCGCCGGCCGCAGCGTCACGCGGACGCCGTTGATTTCCAGCGCCTCCCCGTAGGCGATCTCCTGCTGGACGCGCCCGGCCCGGTCCTCGCCCATGCGGGCGCGCATAATGGCCAGGGTTTCGCGCGTCGCCAGCACGGCGCCGTGGTCGGGACGGGCATGGTCGCTGTGGCCATGGGTGATGATGGCGCGCGGCACCGGCCGGACCGGGTCCACGAAGAAATCGCCCGGCTTGCAGAAGAGGCCTTCGGGCCGGGTGCAGAGCCAGGTTTCAGGATGGGGTGCCAGCATGTGATGGGGTGAATGCGCCTTTGCCGCCCTCGGTTCCCCGCCTATATCGTGGCGGTGCCCGGAACATTGCCCGAACGTTTCGAGAATTGGTTCGCTGCCCGCAGCTGGCAAGCCCGACCTCACCAGCTTGCCATGGTCGAGGCGGCGCAGGCCGGGCGCTCGGCGCTGCTGATCGCCCCGACTGGTGGCGGCAAGACTTTGGCCGGGTTCCTGCCGAGCCTGATCGAACTGGCCGACAGCCCTGTGGAAGGGCTGCACACCGTCTATGTCTCGCCTTTGAAGGCGCTGGCGGTGGATATCGCCCGCAACCTTTCCGCCCCGATCGAGGAGCTGGCCCTGCCCATCCGGGTCGAGGCGCGGACCGGCGACACGCCCGCAAACCGCCGCGCCCGGCAGCGCGCCGCCCCGCCGCAGATCCTGCTGACCACGCCGGAAAGCCTGACCCTGCTGCTTTCCCTGCCCGATGCGCAGGAGATGTTCGGCGGGCTGCGCCGCGTGGTGGTGGACGAGGCGCACGCCCTCGCCGGGACCAAGCGCGGCGACCAGCTTTCGCTCTGCCTCGCCCGGCTGGAGAGCATTGCGCCCGGCATGGCGGTCGCGGGTCTGTCGGCCACGGTGAACCATCCAGACGCGCTCCGGGAATGGCTGCGCCCGGGCGGCGACGTCGCGCTCGTCCGGGGTGCGGGCGGCGCGGCGCCGGAGATCGGGGTGCAGCTTCCGGCGGGGCGGCTGCCCTGGGGCGGCCACATGGGCCTGGCGAGCGCACCGGAGATCATGGCGCGCATCGCCGGGGCCGGCGTCACGATCGTCTTCGTGAACACACGCGCCCAGTCCGAACTGGTCTTCGCCGCCCTGTGGCGCCTGAACGACGCGGCGCTGCCCATCGCCCTCCACCATGGCTCCCTTACCATCGAGCAGCGGCGCAAGGTTGAGGCGGCGATGGCGGCCGGCACGCTGCGCGCGGTGGTGGCGACGGCCTCGCTGGACCTCGGCATCGACTGGGGCGCGGTGGACCAGGTGATCCAGGTGGGCGCACCCAAGGGCGTCGCGCGCCTCCTCCAGCGCGTAGGCCGCGCCAACCATCGCATGGACGAGCCGAGCCGCGCCTTCCTGGTCCCCGCCAACCGCTTCGAAGTAATCGAGTGCCGTGCCGCCATCGAGGCCGTCGCGGCTGGGGAGCTGGATGGCGATCCGCCGCGCCCGGGCGGCCTGGACGTGCTCGCGCAGCATGTCCTCGCCATGGCATGCCACGCGCCCTTCCACCCCGACGCGCTCTTTGAGGAAGTTCGGCGCGCGGGCGCTTATGCGGAGCTTTCGCGGCGCGATTTCGACGATGTCGTCCGCTTCGCCGAGGATGGCGGCTACGCGCTGCGCTCCTACGACCGCTGGCGCCGGCTGTTCCGCGACGCGGAGGGGCTCTACCACATCCGCGGCGACGGCGTTGCGCGGATCGTGCGGATGAATCTGGGCACCATCGTGGACACGCCGCTGCTCAAGGTGCGGATGCGCGGCGGGCCGATGCTGGGCGAGGTGGAGGAGTGGTTCATCACCACCCTCGTCCCCGGCGATGCCTTTCTCTTCGCCGGGCAGGTGCTGCGCTTCGAAGGGATGAACGGCGTCGTGGCCGAGGTGTCGCGCGGCGGCGTGGGCGATGCGCGCGTCCCCACCTATGCCGGGGCGAAGCTGCCGCTCTCCACTCATCTCGCGGCGCGGGTGCGCGGCATCCTGCATGACCCGGAGCGCTGGCGCGACCTGCCGGACGAGGTGCGGGACTGGTTGCGGCTGCAATCGCTCCGCTCCCGCCTGCCGGGACGCGACGACCTGTTGGTGGAAAGCTTTCCGCGCGGCGGGCGCTGGTTCATCGTCGCCTACGGCTTCGAAGGGCGCCTTGCGCACCAGACCCTCGGCATGCTGGCGACGCGACGCATGGAGCGCCTTGGCTGGGGGCCGCTCGGCTACGTCGCGACCGACTACGTGCTCGCCGCCTGGATGGCGTTTGAGCCGGGCGACGCCGCGGAACTCTTCACCGAGGACCTTCTCGGCGAGGAGCTGGAGGAGTGGATCGCGGAATCCTCCATGCTTCGCCGCACCTTCCGCAACATCGCCACCGTGGCCGGGCTGATCGAGAAGAACCACCCGGGCCAAGAGAAGACCCGACGCCAGATGACCGTGAACAGCGACCTGATCTACGAGGTGCTGCGCAAGCACGAGCCTGACCACGTCCTGCTGCGCGCCACCCGCGCCGAGGCGGCGTCCGGCCTCACCGACGTCGCGCGCATCGCCGCGCTGCTCGCCCGCGTGAAGGGGCGCGTCGTGCATCGCCGCCTCAAGCGCGTCTCCCCCCTCGCCGTGCCGGCCCTTATTGAGCAAGGCCGCGAGTGGGTGCCGGGCGGCGCGGAGGACGACATCCTGGCCGAGGCCGCCGCGCTGGTGAACGACGCGACCGACGGGGCCGAGCGGTTCAATGAGACGCTGGCCGAGCTGACCGACGAGATCCAGGTCCGCGCGGCCGTGGACCAGGACCGGTCGCGCTTCGGTCGCTCCGAACGCCGGCGTCCGGCGAGGCGGCGCGCATGATCGCGGCACCGGTCCATCTTCTCGGGGAGCGGCTGATGCTCTGTCCCTCAGGCGCGCTGCATTGGCCCGGCGAGCGAACGCTGGTCGTCGCCGACCTGCATCTGGAGAAGGGAAGCGCCTTCGCCGCGCGCGGTGCCATGCTGCCGCCCTACGACACGCGCGAAACGCTTCAGCGCCTTTCCCTCGCCATTCGTCGTCATGGCGCGCGCCGCCTCGTTCTGCTGGGCGACAGCTTCCACGACGGCGCGGCAACGGGACGCATGGCGGTGGAGGACCGCGCGACCCTGGAGCGGCTCTGTGCGGGGCTTGAGGAGTGCATCTGGGTGTCGGGCAACCACGACGCGGAGCACGGCGTCCCGGAATGGCGGCGCGGCAAGCTGGTCTTCCGCCACATCGCCGGCGACGTGGCGCGGGGCGAAGCGGAGCTTAGCGGCCACTTCCATCCGAAGGCGACGATGCCGACGCGCATCGGCGGCATCACGCGGCCCTGCTTCCTGCTCTGCGCGAACCGGCTGGTGCTGCCATCATTCGGCGCGTTCACGGGCGGGCTGAACGTTCTCGATCCGGCCATGGCCGGGATCGCACGGAATGCGGTGCGCGTCTTCCTTCTCGGCGACGCACGGTTGCATTCCGCGCCATTCGACGCATTGCGGCGGGCGGCCGCCTGAGGGCCTCCCGCCGCGTCGCGACTACTGGATCAGCGCAACGTCGATCGGCAGGACGACGCCGTTGCTGGCGATCATCTCCGGCACCAGGAAGCGCGTCGGGCGCAGCTCCGCGTTCACGCCGCCGACGCCGAAGCCCGTGTCACTGACGATGCGTGTGCGGTATTCCTGGCCAGGCTGCGAGGCGACCTCGATCACGTTGCCGTTCATGGTGCGCAGCTGCGTGCTGGTGTTGGCCAGCTGCGCCAGAGTGTAGCGGCCCGGGACGATGTGCAGGTCCACGAAGGCCATCAGGCGAAGGCGGTCGCCTTGCTGGATGTTGCCTTCCTGGTTGTCCGTGTTCTCCGTGCCCATCCAGTTCTGGCGCAGCCCGGCGGGGATGCGGCCGATCGCTTCATCCGTCGGGGCCAGCAGGGTGAAGGGTCCGGCGCCGCGCAGGTCCTCGACGCGGCCGGCAAGACGTGCCAGGGTGATGAAGCGATTGAAGTTGCCGGCGGCGGCGAGCGTGTCGATCACGTTCAGCGGCGAGGCACGGGTCTGGCTGCCGACGACGGGCATGTTGCTGGCGTTCTGCGCCAGGGCCGGCGCGGCGAGCAGGGCAGCGCCGGCGCCGAACAGGACGCGGCGAGAGCGGATCATCATGATTGTGACTCCTCGAGTCGGGGATCGCGTCGCCCGAACGTGAGGTTATCCCAGACGGTTTCAGTCTTTCCGCACGGGGCCCGCGCCCCTAAATCGCATGACATGACCGCTCCGGCCCTCTTCTGGTTCAGGCAGGACCTGCGCTTGGCGGATAATCCTGCCCTGGAAGCAGCGTGCCGGAAGCCTGTCCTTCCGGTCTTCCTGCTCGACGATGAGGCCGCCGGCACATGGCGCGCGGGCGGTGCCGCGCGGTGGTGGCTGCACCGGTCCCTCGCGGCGCTCGACACCGCGCTGCGGACCCGCGGCGCGGCCCTGCACCTCGCGCGCGGCCGCGCTGTGGAGGTCATTCCTGCCCTCGCGGCGCGCATCGGCGCGAACGAGGTGCACGCGGGGCTCCTCTACGAACCCTGGGCACGGAAGCGCGACGCCGAAGTTGCTGAACGGCTGCGTGCCGAGGGAGGCACGCTTTTCCTGCACTCCTCGGCGCTGCTGCACGAGCCGCACACGCTCCGCAGCGGCCAGGGCCGGCCCTACGCGGCCTTCACCCCCTTCGCGCGCGCCCTGTTCGGAAAGGGCGAGCCGCCTGCCCCCTTCCGCGCACCCCAGGAGCTGTCCGGGCTCGAACTGCCTGGGCTTGCCCTCGAAGCCCTTGAACTCCTGCCGTCGGACGAGCCAGCCTGGTGGCAAGGCATGGAGGAAAGCTGGCGGCCGGGCGAGGCCGGGGCGCAGTCGCGCCTTGCGCGCTTCATGGCGGAAGGGCTGCGCGGCTATGGCGAGGGGCGCGACCGCCCTGCCATTGAGGGAACCGCGCGACTCTCGCCGCATTTGCGCTGGGGCGAGGTGTCGCCGCGTCAGGCTTGGCACGCGGCGCGCGCGGCGGGGGCAGAGGGCGATCACGGCTTCCTGAAGGAACTGCTCTGGCGCGACTTCTCCTACCACCTGCTCTGGCACCGGCCCGAGATGCCCGAGGCGCCACTTGCCCGCCGTTTCGAAGCCTTTCCCGCAGTTCGCGACATGCGCCTGCTGCGGCGCTGGCAGCGCGGCCGCACCGGCTTTCCGCTGGTGGATGCGGGGATGCGCCAGCTTTGGCAGACGGGCTGGATGCACAACCGGGTGCGGATGGTGGCCTCCTCGGTCCTGGTGAAGCACCTGCTCCAGCCCTGGCAGGATGGGGCGGCGTGGTTCTGGGACACGCTGGTGGATGCCGACCTCGCCTCCAACAGCGCTTCCTGGCAGTGGATCGGGGGCAGCGGCGCCGACGCCTCGCCATTCTTTCGCGTTTTCAACCCGGTGCTGCAGGGCGAGCGCTTCGACCCGGAGGGCGACTACGTGCGCCGCTGGGTGCCGGAGCTGGCCGATGTGCCGCGCCGCTTTGTCCACCGGCCCTGGGCAATGCCGGGCGGCCCGCCCGCCCCCTACCCCACCCCCCTCGTTGCACCCGAGGAAGGGCGCCGCCGCGCCCTCGACGCCTTCGCGCGGATGCGCGCCGCGGAGGCCGCGTGATCGAGGAGCTGCGCCAGAGAGGCTTCGCCGGGATCCGGGCCGTCGGAGACGTGCATGGAGAGGCATCGCAGTTCCGCGCGGCCATCGAGGGTGCGCGTGAGGCCCGCCTCTTCGTGGTGCAGCTTGGCGACCTGACGGATTACGGGCCCGACGCTGCGGAGGCGCTGCGCCTCGCCTTCACGATGGTCGACCGCAGGGAAGGCCTGTTCCTGCTGGGCAACCACGACCACAAGCTGCGCCGCGCCCTGGACGGCGCACGGGTCCGCTCCCCGGCCGAGGCGATCCCGCGCACCCTGGCCCAGCTTGGGGAAGCCTCGGATGGGATCGCCCTCGCGACGCGCGCGCTGGAGGAGATCGGCCGCGCCCCAGCCTGGCTTCGGGCGGGGCCGCTGCTGTTCGTCCATGCGGCCTTCCACCGCACCATGCTGCTGACGCCACCGCCGCCGGATGCCGGCCGCCGCCGCCCTGACCCAGTGCTGTCGCGGGCGCTGTTCGGGCAGGTGACGGGCCGCACCCTGGCCAGCGGCTATCCAGAGCGCCTCGTGCTCTGGGTCGATTCGATCCCGCGCGGCCTCACCGTCGTGGTCGGCCACGACCCGCGCTCCCGCGACGGGCGGCCGCTGCGCGTCACCGGCCGCATGGGCGGCGAGGCGGTGTTCCTGGATACCGGCGCCGGCAAGGGCGGGCACCTGTCCTGGCTGGACTTTCCGATCTAGCCCGCCTCGCCCCAAAGCGCCGGATTGGCCAGGACCTCAGCGCAGGCCTCCGCGATGGAGGCCAGCAGCCGCTCGCCCTTCTCCGCACTTGCCACGCGGGCATCCCCGATCACCCCGCTCGCGCTCGCCTCGCGGAAGGAACGGCGCATGAGCAGGCCGGAGGGCTGCCCCGGCACGCGAGTGGACATCGGCCCATGCGCCTCGGGCAGGCGTTCCTGCCGCACGCCCTCGGGCAGGACGTGCCAGACGAGGCTCGTTTCCGCCTCGCAGGCGTGCATCAGGCCAAGTTGGCGTTCCAGATGCGGCGCGATGGCCTCCGGCACCAAGTGCCAGTAGGTGCATCCGGCGACGCGGATGCCAAAGGTGACGGCCAGTTCCGTCGCGGCGGTGCCGATCGCCTCGCTGTTGCCGCCATGCCCATTCAGCAGCAGCACCCGGCGGAACCCCGCCCGCGCCGCGCTGCCGACGATGCCGCGCAGCAGCGCCTGGAAGGTCGCGCTGTCCAGCGTCACCGTGCCGCCAAAGGCCATGTGATGCTCGGCGAGGCCGGTCCAGACGACCGGCGCCACCACGGAGTCCAAGCCGCGTCCGCGCAGGCGCCGCGCCGTTTCCAGCGCCACCGCCCCCGCCAACAGGATGTCCGTGCCGGTGACGAGGTGCGGCCCGTGCTGCTCCAGCGAAGCGACAGGCAGGATCAGCAGCGCCCCGCTCGCCGCCCTTGCGCCGAGTTCGGCCGCCGTCAGCTTCATCCATTCCGTTGGCGCATCCATGGCGTGTCCCCTCGCTGCGCGGCGATTGGACGAACAGCGCCGCCGGGGGTCAAGCGAAGGGCTGGTAGATCACCCGGCTGCCGTCATCGCCCACGGTGCTGAAGCCGGTCCAGACGCCGTCACGAGAAAACAGGCACTCCGCCTCCACCTCGCCGGTGCAGGCGACGGCGAACCCCCCATTGGGAAGGCCACGCCGGGACCAGCGCAGGTCCATGATCTGCCCGGTGGTGGTGCCGAAGATCGGCACGACCCCGCCCAGCCGGGACGGATCCCACCAGGAAAGCGGCGCGGCGTTGGCGGGCAGCCGGCCCGGCCCGTCCGGCCCCTGAACCAGCACCCCATCCGGCGTCGCGCGGGCCGACACCTCGACGATGCGGCCATTCCGGTTCAGGCGCGATTCGACGGAACGGAAGCGCCACCCATCTGTGACCTCGGTGTAGCGATGCTCGAAGCGGTACACCACGACACCCAGCACGCGGGGGACGACCATCACCTCCGAGTGCGTGACGCGTTGCCCCCCCTGCTCCGTGACGCGAACCTCGTGAGTGCCGATGTCGGTGCCGTTGCGGGTGACGCGGAAGCGCCAGGCAAAGGGCGGCGCAAGCTGCGCGGCCGCCGCGGCCGGAGCCAGGGCGAGAAGGGCGAGGGCGCGGCGGGACAGATCCATCACGCCGGGGAGGATACAGGAGGCGGGGCGCCTCCGGAACCGCGCGGCAGGGCGACAAGCGGCCCGCCCCATGCCATCATCGCCGCCGATGCGCCAACTCCTGCTGCTTCGCCACGCCAAGTCCTCCTGGGACGAGGCCACGCTGTCCGACCACGCGCGGCCCTTGAACGCGCGGGGCAAGCGCGCCGCCGCGGCAATGGCGGAGCGGATGCGCGGGCTGGACCTGTCGCCGGACGTGGTGCTGGTTTCGTCTGCGCGGCGGACGCTGCAGACGCTGGAGGCGCTGCAGCCGATCGAGGGCGCGCCGATCGTCGAGGTGATGGACGCGCTTTACCTCGCCCCCTGGGCGGTGCTGCTGGACAAGCTGCGTGCCGTTCCGGAGACGGCGCGCTCCGTGCTGCTGATCGCGCACAACCCGGGGCTGCACGACCTCGCCCTGGCCCTGACCGGGGCCGGAAATGCGGGCAGCGAGATGGTGCAACGCCTGTCCGAAGCCTATCCGACCGGCTCCCTGGCCGAGTTCTCCGTCGCCTCGCTCTGGCGCGACCTGGGGGAAGGCGGCGGGCGGCTCGTCCGCTTCCTGTGCCCGCGAGACCTGCCGGAGGAAGCGGCCTGATCCTCGCCCTCGCCCTCCCGCCGGGGGCCAGGCGTCCCCTCCATCCGCTCCTCGCCGCGCTTCCCGCCTTCCGGCGGGAGAGCGTGACCTTCTTCCGTGCCGAGCATGGCGCGGTGATCGAGCGCCGGCGTGGCGTGTGCGCGCTTCACCATCCGCTCGCCCCGGGGAGGTTGCCCGGTGTCTTCGAGTCCGGGGTGCCTTGTCCGCCTCCTCCCCTTGGCGCTGTGCCTCTAGCTCGCCTCGCCGCCCGTCGTGCCGAGCTTGCCGCGGGGATTTCCTGGCTTGAGGGCCGAATGGACGCGGAGAGCCGTAGGCATCGCATCGCCCTGCTGCTCCTGGAGGGCGAGGACGCTTTGCGCCTTGCCGCCGTGCTGGCCGAAGACCTGTCACTCCTTCCGGCACGCGCCTCCCTCGCCGAGGAAGCGCTGGCGCTGGCCGAGCAGCGTCCCGTGCGCCAGCGTGCCTCAGGCGCGCCGATTCTCGAGGGCGTGGAGACGGCCGAGCTCGCGCTGCGCCGGGCCACAGCGCATCTGCTGGAGGCCCTGCTCGCCGAGGTGCCGCGCTGCGACCTCGCGCAAGGCCCGCGTGGCGTCCATCAATCCCGCGTGGCGCTGCGCCGCCTGCGCTCCTTCCTCAGGCTGTTTCGGCCAGAGGGGACGGGTTGGGCGGAATGGGGCGGCGCGCTGCGCGACCTGGCCGAGAGGTTGGGCCGCGCCCGCGACTGGGACGTGTTCCTGTCCGGCATTGCAGCCGGCACCGCCCAGGCGCTCGGGGACGACCGGCGGCTTCGCGGCCTGCTCCGCGCCGCGGAGGCCGAGCAGCGCGTCGCCTATGGCGCGCTTTCGGTCTTTCTCGCAGGGCCTGAGTTTCGGCGCTTGATCGTCGAAGGCATGCACCTGGCTGCTTTGCCACCAGAAGGGGAAACGCCCCTGGCCCCGCTGGCCGCCCGCCTCCTGCGCAAGCGGTGGCGCCGCCTGAAGCGCGCCGGCATGCAGATGGAGGAACTCGACGCGGAGGGGCTGCACGAGATGCGCCTGGATGCGAAGCGCCTCCGCTATGCTGCGGAGCCCTTTGCCGCGCTGTTCCCCGGTCGTGGCGCGAAGCGCTTCAACCGGCGACTCTCGGCCCTTCAGGATGCGCTTGGCCTCGCCAACGACGCGGCGGTGGCGAGGGATCTCGCGGCCTCCCTTGCCGGGCGTGGCGCGGGCAGCTTTGCCATCGGCACCGTCACGGGCTACGCCGCGGGCCGCGCCGAAGGGTCGCGCCTCGCCTCCATCGCCGCTTGGCGCGAATTGCGCCGAACCCCTCGTTTCTGGCGAGGCACGATCGCCGCCGATGCGTAACATGCGGTAATGTCCGGGTTGCTCGCCGCTGGGGGAGGGTTTAACCCTGCGCCATGCGACAGCGCCGCATCTTCAAGCCCGCCCGATCCGAATCCCGGCTGGGCCGTGCGGTCCTCGTCGGCATCGCAGCCCTGGTGGGTGCGGTGCTGGTGGGCATAGGCCTGCCCTCTGACCTTTTGGGCTCGGCCCCTCGCAACGCCGAGTGGAATTCCCCGGCCTCGGAGATTCGCATCCTGGATGGCGATACGCTGCGCCTTGGGGAGCGGACACTCCGCCTGCACGGGATCGCGGCGCCAGAGCGTGGTCAGTCCTGCACCGATGCGGGCGGTCGCCTGTATGATTGCGGGACCGCCGCTACCGCGGAACTGGCGCGCCTGGTCCAGGAGCGAGCGGTGGATTGCCGCGTGCAGGGCCGCGACCGCTTCGGGCGCGCCCTCGGGCTCTGCCAGGCTGGGGGCGCGGAGCTGAACGCCTCCATGGTCGCGAATGGCTGGGCGCTAGCCGACGCCGCCACCCTCCCCGCCTTGGTTCCGCTGGAAGCCCAGGCCCGCGCCGCGCAGCGTGGACTCTGGTCTGGAGGCTTCGAGCCCCCGGCGCATTGGCGCCGCTGACCCCGCATGCCAATCCGCTTGCTGAACTTCCTTAGACGTCGACTTGTGCCCCTCTTGCCAAGGTCGACACGCCGAAACTTGCGCCAGGCCTGGGTAGATCGGTCGCTCGGACTGAAGGGCCCAGTCAACATGATGGACCCTGATCATCTGGAGCGCGAGTTCCGGTCCTATTCCGAGTGGAAAAGCTTCGCCGCAAGGAATGAAGCGCTCCTCACAAATGCCCGAATGAAATCCATCATCGCACATGCGAGGCGGCACGGCGTTCATTCCACCCTGCTTGGCCGGCTTATGCCCACCGAGGTGGAACTGCGCGGCACCAACGTCCGGGAGGAGTTTCTGGCTGGGGGATATAACCCTCGGCTGCGCCTGGTGATGGAACGAGTGGCGAGCCACCCGCGTGGTGGCGAGACCTGGGACCTCCGCGTCCACGCGCACGAGGCGCTGACCGAATTCGCCCTGCTGCTACGCGGCCGGTACGCGCGTTGCCTTTGCTCGGAGTATGCAGTGCTGAAGGAGGAGGTACGCAAGCTGTATCCGATCCCGGCCGTGGACATCACCCAGTCTAGCCTGCCAGACGCCTCATTTGACCTCATTGTGAGCAACGAGGTGCTGGAGCACGTACCAGACCTCGACGCCGCATTTCGCGACATGGCCCGCGTCCTGGCCCCGGGCGGCCGCTTGATCGCCACCTTTCCCCTTGGCGACGAGATGACCGACCAGCGGGCCGTGCTGGAGAACGGCGAGGTGCGGCACTTGGTCCCGCCTGAGTATCACGGCAACCCGCTCAACCCCGAGGGCGGTTCCCTGGTCTTCCAAATCCCGGGCTGGGACGTGCTGGATCTGGCGAGGCGCGCTGGCTTCCGCGACCCCCGGTTCATCTTCGTCTCCTCCCATAGCCAGGGTATCACCTCGGACGGCCCGGCTGGGGTGTTCGTCTTCGAGGCGGAGCGTTAGGCAGCCGCACCGGGGCCGATGGACAAGTCTCCCACTGAGCTTATCTTGCGTTGCACAAGGACTGCCCGCCCCGCGGGCCGAATTCGATGCCTCAAGGAAGGTTGCCCGCACCATGAGCCAAGCCTCTTCGATCACGATCACGCTGGAGGGCAGCAACTCCTCCGCCTCCATGCCGCTGCTGACGGGCACGCTCGGGCCGCAGGTGGCCGACATTCGCAAGCTCTACAACCAGCTCGGCGTCTTTACCTACGACCCCGGCTATGGCACGACCGCAAGCTGCGAGAGCAAGATCACCTATATTGACGGCGATGAGGGGGTCCTGCTCTATCGCGGCTACCCGATCGAGCAGCTGGCCGAGAAGAGCGACTTCATCGAGGTCTGCTACCTTCTGATGTACGGCGAGCTGCCGACCAGCGCGCAGTTGGACAAGTTCCGGGTCGGTGTAACGCGCCACACCATGGTGCATGAGCAGATTCGCCGCTTCTTCGACGGTTTCCGCCGCGACGCGCACCCGATGGCGATCATGTGCGGCGTCGTCGGCGCCCTGGCCGCCTTCTACCACGACAACCTCGACATCAACGACGAGCATCAGCGAGAGATCGCGGCCTTCCGCCTGATCGCCAAGGTGCCGACCATCGCGGCGATGGCCTACAAGTACGCGCTGGGCCAGCCCTTCGTGTATCCGCGCAACGACCTCAGCTACGCGGCGAACTTCCTGCACATGCTGAACGCCGTCCCGGCCGAGTCCTACAACGTCTCGCCGGTGCTGGAGCGGGCGATGGACCGCATCCTGGTCCTGCATGCGGACCATGAGCAGAACGCCTCCACCTCCACGGTGCGGCTCGCCGGCTCAACCGGCGCCAACCCTTTCGCGTGCATCGCCGCAGGCATCGCCGCGCTGTGGGGTCCTGCCCATGGCGGCGCGAACGAGGCCGTGCTGAAGATGCTCGGCGAAATCGGCACGCCCGAGAACATCCCGGACTTCATCGAGAAGGTGAAGGACAAGAACAGCAACGTGAAGCTCATGGGCTTCGGGCACCGGGTCTACAAGAATTTCGACCCGCGCGCGAAGATCATGAAGGAGACCTGCCACGAGGTCCTCGGCGAGCTTGGCATCAAGGACGAGCCTCTGCTCGACATGGCGATGGAGATGGAGCGCATCGCCCTGACGGATGACTACTTCGTCAGCCGCAAGCTCTACCCGAACGTCGATTTTTACTCGGGCATCATCCTCAAGGCCATGGGCATCCCGACCAGCATGTTCACCGTGATCTTCGCGGTGGCGCGCACGGTGGGTTGGGTGAGCCAGTGGAAGGAGATGATCGAGGATCCGTCGCAGCGCATCGGTCGCCCGCGGCAGATCTACACGGGCGCCGCCTCGCGGGACTACCGTCCGGTCGACGCGCGCTGAACGATTGCGCCCAGGCGGGGCGCTCTCCTTCCTGAATACTTGACAGACGGTCCGCCCCGCCTTCCTTCTGGCAAAGGACGGGGCGGCGCATTTTGCGTTGCGCCCGGCTGCGTTCAGGAAGTTCATGACCGACGCACCCCTGCCCCAGGCAAGCTTTGGCGTCCCGACCGGCATCGCGGCGCTGGATGACATCCTGGCCGGTGGCTATGAGACCGGACGCGTCCATCTCATCGAAGGTCGGCCCGGCTCCGGCAAGACCACGCTGGCGCTGCAGTTCTTGCTCGCGGCGCGCGAACGGGGGGAGCGCGCCCTCTACGTCACCCTCTCTGAGAGCGGCGAGGAGTTGCGGAAATCCGCCGCGACCCATGGCTGGAATCTCGAAGGCATCGAGATCTTCGAACTGGTCCCGGCGGAGCTCAGCCTCGACCCTTCCCGAGAGCAGTCGGTGGTCTATGCCTCCGACCTCGAGTTGGGAGAGACGGTCAGCCTGGTTATGGAGGCGGTGGAACGGATCAAGCCACGCTGCATCGTTTTCGATAGCCTTTCCGACATCCGCCTCCTGGCTGCGACCTCGTTGCGCTATGGGCGACAGGTTCTGGCTCTCAAGCATTTTTTCGCCCGCAACGGCGCCACCACACTCTTCGTGGACGACCTTACGGAGGAGATGGACGACGCAAATCTCCACAGCCTCGTCCATGGGGTGATCCGGCTGGAGCAGCTGACGATTGCCTTCGGGGCGGAGCGTCGCCGGCTGCGCGTGCACAAGATGCGCGGTCGCGCGTTCCGCGGCGGCTTCCACGATTACGTGATACGCCGAGGCGGTCTGCAGGTCTTTACCCGCCTCGTCGCAGCTGACCACAAGACCGGGCCTGAAGATGCGGAACAGCCCGTGGCGAGCGGCATCGCCGAGCTTGACCGGATGCTGGGTGGCGGGCTCGAACGCGGAACCTCCTCGCTCATCATGGGACCTGCAGGGTCGGGCAAGTCCACCTTCGCGCTGCAATATGCGATGACCGCGGTGAAGCGGAACGAACGGGCCGTCTTTATTTCATTCGACGAGACGCGGCGCAATTTCCTCCGCCGCGCGAATGGGCTTGGCATTCGGCCCGATCAGGTGCCGGAGGCGCTCTTCACCTTTCAGCAGGTGGACCCGGCCGAGCTTTCGCCCGGCGAATTGGCCGGCCTTGTCCGTGCCGAGGTGCTGGAGCGCGGGGCACGCGTCGTGGTGCTGGACAGCCTGTCGGGCTACCAGCATGCGATGTCTGAGGAGCAGTTCATGCTGCTCCAGATGCATGAATTGCTCACGTTCCTGAACCAGCGTGACGTGCTCACCATCCTGGTGCTGGCGCAGCATGGGATTGTGGGGCCGATGCAATCGCCCGTGGACCTGACCTATCTGTCCGACACCGTGCTGCTGCTGCGCTTCTTCGAAGCCGCGGGGGAGATGCGCCGCGCTATCTCGGTCATGAAGAAGCGCACGGGCGGGCACGAATCCCTGATTAGGGAGTACCGGATCGACTCGAAGGGCATCCGCGTCGGCGGGCCCCTACGGCGGTTCTCCGGCGTCCTGACCGGCGTGCCGCGATACGCCGGGGAAGCCGGCGAGCTGCTGGCGGATCGTGGCGGCTGAGGTGGCGGGCCGGCTTGGCATCCTTGCGCCGGCGGGCCGCGACTCGCAGGTCGTGTCTGGCATCCTTTCCGCCGCAGGAATGGACAGCCTCGTCGCGCCGGATGCCCCCTCCCTCGTCGCCCTGCTCCGGCGGCGCGAGGCCGGCGCCGTCATCGTCACCGAGGAGGCGATGGACCAGGAGGCTCTCGCGCTCCTCGAAGGCTGGCTGAAGCAGCAGCCGCCCTGGTCCGACATTCCCGTGATCCTGCTCACGCTCCGGCGAGAGGCGACGCTGCCGCGTTCGCATCTCGCCGAGAGGCTGGGCAACGTCACGCTGCTGGAGCGGCCGCTTCTTCCCGTCACGCTAGTTTCCTCCGCCCGCGCCGCACTGCGCGCCCGCGCCCGGCAGCACGAGGCGGAGCGGCAGGTGGAGCGCCTAGCCGTGCAGGGCGCTCAGCTTCGTGAAGAGCGCGATCGGACCCGCCGCTACCTGGATGTGGCGGGCGTGATGCTGCTGGTGCTCGACGGGCGCGGCCGCGTGGCCGAGATCAACCCCAAGGGCGTCGAGATCCTCGGCTACCGCTCGGCCGAGGACATCCTCGGCAGGGACTGGTTCGAGACCGCCGTGCCCCTGGCCCAGCGCGAGGCACGGCGCGCCATCTTCCGCGGACTCATGGCGGGTAAGCGGTTGGACATCGCCTATCAGGAGAACGAGCTGCTTCACGCCGATGGCAGCACGCGCGTCGTGGCCTGGCGCAACGCCGTGCTGCGGGAGCCAGACGGGAGCTTTGCCGGGCTGCTTTCCTCCGGCGAGGACATCACCGACCGCCGCGCGGCGGCGGAAGCGCTGCGCGACCTGAATGCCACCCTGGAAGCGCGGGTCGAGGAGCGCACCCTCGCCCTCGCCTCCAGTGAGACGAGGTTCCGCGGCATCTTCGACTCCTCCTTCCAGATCGTCGCCCTGCTTTCGACGGACGGCGTGGTGCAGGAGGTGAACCGCACCGCCCTGGCCTGGGCCGGGCTGAGTGCGACAGAGATCGTCGGGCGGCCGATCTGGCTAAGCCCCCTCGCTGCGCATGATGCCGGCCTATCCGAGACCTTGCGCGCGGATGTGGAGCGCGCGTCCGCGGGCGAGACCGTGCGGCGCGAGATCGAGATGCGCGGCGCCGGCGACAGCCGGTCCCTGCTGGATTTCTCGCTGAAGCCGCTGACCGACGAAGTGGGCTGCGTCGTTTCCCTCGTCGCCGAGGGACGCGACGTGACCGAACTTCGCACCGCCCTGGCGCAGCTGCACGAGACCGCGAAGATCGAGACGCTGGGCCAGCTGACCGGCGGCGTGGCGCATGACTTCAACAACCTGCTGACGCCGATCATCGGCGCGCTCGATCTCCTCCGCGGCCGGCATGAGGCGGATGCCCGCTCGGTGAAGCTGATCGGCGGCGCGCTGCAAAGCGCCGAGCGCGCGGCGCTCCTGGTGCAGCGCCTGCTCAGCTTTGCCAGGCGGCAGCACCTTGAAGCGCGGCCGGTGGATATCGGCGCGCTGGTTGAGGGGATGCGCGACCTCATGCAGCGCTCCATCGGCCCGCATATCACGGTCTCGGTCTCGGTCGGGCCGGATCTCGCCCCGGCGCGAGCCGATCCCAACCAGCTGGAACTCGCCGTGCTCAACCTCGCGGTGAATGCGCGCGACGCCATGTCTGGCGGTGGGCGCCTCGACCTGCGGGCCGAGATGGTGGAGGCGCCGCCACGGCGAGGCGACCTGCCGCCCGGTTCATACGTCCGGCTCTCGGTCAGCGACACCGGTACGGGGATGGACAGCGCCACCCTCGCGCGCGCGATCGAGCCCTTCTTCACCACCAAGGGCCCCGGCAAGGGCACCGGGCTGGGCCTGTCCATGGTGCACGGACTCGCGGCGCAGCTTGGGGGCGCGCTCCGTCTTCGCAGCACTCCCGGCGAGGGCACGACGGCGGAGCTGTGGCTGCCCGTCGCGGTCGGTGAGGCGGAGTCGCCACGCAGCAGCACCGACACCCCCGTGCCGCAGCCGCGTCGCGCAGCGGTGCTGCTCGTGGATGACGAGGACCTCGTCCGCGCCGCGACGGCCGACATGCTGCGGGAGATGGGGCACAGCGTCACCGAGGCTTCCTCCGCCCATGCCGCCCTGGACCTGCTGCGCGGCGACACGAGGCTAAATCTGCTGGTGAGCGACTACCTGATGCCGCAGATGCGCGGCAGCACCCTGATCTCGGAGGCGCGTCGCCTGCGGCCCGACCTGCCCGCCCTCCTGATCACCGGCTATTCGACCCTTGGCGAAGGCGAGGCGACGTCGCTGCCCCGCCTCGCCAAGCCCTTCCGGCAGGGCGACCTGGCCCGGGAGGTGGCGCGGCTGCTGCAAGGCGGGACCGTGGTCAGCCTGGCCGGGCATCGCGCCGCCAAGGGCTGACCTTCCGGCCCCACCCGCGTTTGGCAGGGCGATGCGTTTCGTTCTGCTCCTTGCGGTCCTGCTCGGGCTTTGCTGGCTGGGCCTTCGCGTGCTGCCGCCGGAATGGGACCCGCGCACTCCGCTTGACCTGCGGGCGGCGCCGAATCTGCTGACGCCGCTGAAGCTGGCGCGCCTTTCGCGCAACTCCACCGCCTGCTTCGCGGCCTTCGAGGCCTCGGGCATCAATCCCATCCGTGTGCCCGATCGCCCGTCGAATCTGGGATGTGCGGTGGAGGACGCCGTGCGCCTACCCGGCCCGGTCGCCGCCAATCCGGCTGCGCCAGCGGTGACTTGCCGCGTCGCGGCCGCCTGGGTGCTGTGGGAACGGCATGGGCTTCAGCCCGCCGCGCGGCGCCATCTGGACAGCGAAGTCGCCTCTGTCCGCCATCTGGGCACTTGGAACTGCCGCAACGTGAACAACGCCGCCAGCGGGCGGCGGTCGGAGCACGCCACGGCCAACGCCATCGACATCGCCAGCTTCCGACTGGTCGACGGGCGCGAGGTCACGCTCCTGCGTGGATGGTCGGGGCCGCCCGAACAGGCCGGCTTCCTGCGGGCGGCGCGTGACAATGCCTGCCGCTTCTTCTCGGTAGTGCTAGGGCCGGATCGCGACGCCGCGCATCGCGATCATTTCCATCTCGACATGGGTCCCTGGCGCGCCTGCCGCTGAGGTCGCGATGGCCAACCTCTCCAAGCTTCGGCGCGTTACGCGCCGGAAAGCTGGGATTCATGGCGCCAATCTTCACACCTCGCGCCGATGCACGGCTTCGGCTGGTGCTCGTTGTCGCGGCGCTTCTCGCCGTCCTCGCCCTGGCGCTCGGCTACGCCTGGGCGCGCTCGGGCTCGACATGGGCGGTGGGGAAGCCGGCGGAACAACCCATCCCCTTCAGCCACGCCATTCATGCCGGGCAGCTTGGTCTCGACTGCGGCTTCTGCCACAGCGATGCCGCGCGCGGCGCCGGCGCCGGCATGCCGGCCGGGGAGCTGTGCCTGGGCTGCCACCAGCGCGTTTGGAACGTCACCGCGCAATTCGCGCCGATCCAGGCGGCGGTGGATGCGGGGCTGGCGACGCAATGGGCCTCGGTGCACCGACTGCCCGACCATGTGCGCTTCCACCACGCTGCGCACCTCGCAGCCGGCGTGACCTGTGCGACCTGTCATGGCGCGGTGGAGACGATGCCACGGACCGTTCGCGCGGAGACGCTCTCCATGGGCTGGTGCCTCGACTGCCATCGCGACCCGCAAACGCGTGGGCTGACGCCGGTGGGCCTCGGCGCGCAGCCTTATGTCCATGCCGGGATCGAGGTGCCGCCCCTCACCCGCTGCACGGTCTGCCACAAGTGAGCGGCGGCGCGACACGGCGCGACGCGCTGCGGGTGATGGGCGCCTCCATCGCGCTTTCCGCACTTGCCGGATGTGACCAGCCGGACGAGTTCGGCCATCCGCTGCATGGCCGCGGGCGCGGCGTGGCGTCGGAGGACGCCGTCTTTCCCACCACGCTGGAGTTGGACGGCTTGGGACGCGGCGTGCTCGTGCGGACGCGCGGCGGACACCCGATCAAGGTGGAGGGCAATCCGGGCCATCCCGGGAGCCTGGGTGCGAGCGATGTGTTCCTCGAATCCGCGCCGCTGTCGCTGCACGCGCCGGAGCGGTCGCGGCACGCGCTGCAGCGCGGTCGCCCCGCCGCGCCGGGCGCCGTGCGGGATGCCTTCGCCGGGCTGCGTGGCGAGGGGCTGCGCATCGTCACCGGTCCCCTTTCCTCTCCCACGCTGCGGCGGTTGGTCGCGGAGGCGTTAGAGGCCAGTCCCGGCAGCGTCTGGCATGTCCATGACCCGATGGCCGACCCGGCCTCCCAGGCCGCCGCCCTCGCCGCTTTCGGGGAGGCGATGGAAGTGCTGCCCGACCTGCGCGCGGCGCGGACGGTGCTGTGCCTGGGCGCCGACCCGCTTGGCCATGGCCCGGCCCAGCTCGCCCTGGCGCGGGCCTGGCGCGAGGGACGGCCACGCCTCCTGGTCGCCGAAGCGAGCCCGAGCTTGACCGGCGCCCGCGCGGACCGTCGTCTCGCCCTGCACCCGGCGGAGTTCGAACCGCTCGCACGGGCCATCGCCGGGGAGCTTGGCGTCGGCGGCCTGGTGGCGGGCGCGACGCATCTGGCTGCGGCTTCCCTGGCCACCGCACTGCGCGAAGCGGGGCCGGGTGCCCTGGTCCTGGCGGGGCGGGGCCAGCCCGCGGCCGTCCACGCCATCGCCCATGCGATCAACGCGCATCTCGAGAGCAGCGCGCTGCGCCTCATTTCGCCGCCGTCCGGCGGCGGCGAAGCGATGGCGCCGCTGGAGGAGGCGATGCGGGCGGGCGAGGTGAGCCGCCTTCTCCTGCTTGACGTCAATCCCGCACATGACCGGGCGGGCTTCGCGGCCGCGATGGGACGCGTCGCGCACTCGGCACATCTCGGCGAAAGGGTTGACGAGACGGGGCGCGCGGCGGCCTGGCACCTCCCCCTCGCCCACCCGCTGGAAAGCTGGGGCGACTCGCGAAGCTTCGATGGCACGCCCGGCATCCGCCAGCCCGTCGCCCCCCACCCGGGCGGGGAGGTGAGAGGCACGGTCGAGACGCTGCTTGCCCTGCTGGACCGCGAGGGAACCGGCCGCGACGCGGTGCGCGACACGTGGCGCACCGTCTGGGGCGAGGTGGATTTCGAGGCACGCTGGGAGGAGGCGCTGGAAGCTGGCGTGGCTGGCGAACCCGCCCCAGCCGCTTCCCTCGCGCTGCGCCCCGACTGGGATTTTCCGGGCAGTCCCTTCCCGCCCGGCCTCGCCGCGCATTTCGCGCCCGACCCGCATCTGCGCGCGGGCGCATTCGCGCATGAGGCGTGGTTGCAAGAGCTGCCGCGCCCCCTCACCCGCCTGTCCTGGGGCAACGCCGCGCTTGTCGCGCCTGAGACCGCAGCGCGCCTCGGCCTCGCCGCCGGCGACGAGGTGGAGTTGACGCTGGGCGGCGAAACCCTTCGGGCGCCTGTGCTTCCGCTCGCGGGCCAGGCGGTGGATTGCGTGACCCTGCCCCTTGGCTTCGGGCGGCGCGCGGGCGGGCCGGTCGGCGAGGGGCGCGGCTTCCATGCCGCCGCGCTGCGCCCGGCGGATGGCGCCTGGGTCGTGCCGGGGCTCGCCCTCCGCGCGACCGGGGAGCGCATCGCGCTGATCGCGCGGGAGTCTCAGCCGGGGCTGGAACCGGACACGGCGAAGGTGGTCGCGCCGGGGGAGCGGCTGCCGCCCTTCGCCTATGGCTCCTCGCTGCACCAGCCATGGCCCTATCCCGGAGCGGCATGGGCCATGGCGATCGACCTCGACGCCTGCATCGGCTGCAATGCCTGCGCCATCGCCTGCCAGGCCGAGAACAACGTCCCTGTGGTGGGGCCGGCGGACATGGCGCGCGGCCGCGGCCTCCACTGGCTGCGGGTGGAGCGGCACGACCGGCCGGAGGACCGCTCCCTCTTCCAGCCCGTCCCCTGCATGCATTGCGAGAAGGCGCCCTGCGAGCCGGTCTGCCCGGTGAACGCCACGGTGCATGACCATGAGGGGCTGAACGCCATGGTCTATCCGCGCTGCATCGGCACGCGGACCTGCTCCAACAACTGCCCCTACAAGGTGCGCCGCTTCAACTTCGAGGATCACCGCCGCCGCGTCGACACGCCGGCGCGCAATCCGGACGTGGCGCTTAGGCCGCGCGGGGTGATGGAGAAATGCACCTACTGCACGCACCGCATCCAGGCGGCGCGCGCCGAGGGGCGTCTGGACACGGTGGAAACGGCTTGCGCGCGCGCCTGCCCAACGCGCGCGATCCTGTTCGGCGACCTGAACGATCCGCAAAGCGCGGTCGCGCGCGCCCGCCATGATCCGCGCTCCTACCTGATGCTCGAGGAGCTTGGGACGCGTCCGCGCACCTCCTACCTCGCCCGCGTCGAGGAGGGCGGCGCGTGAGCACGGAAAGCCCGCCCCCCTCCACCGCCCGCGTGGCCGAAGCGGCGCTGCGGCCGCTCGGCTGGGGCGGCTGGCTGGGCTTCGCGCTGGCCGGCGCCGGGGTGGTGCTGCTGGCCATCGCGGTGGCGCGTCTGCTCTGGGTCGGCATCGGCGTCTGGGGCAACAACATCCCGCATGTCTGGGGCTTCGACCTGATCGCCTATGCGTGGTGGATCGGCGTCGCCAACGCCGCGAGCCTCTTCGCGGCGGTGCTGGTGCTGCGGCGCCACGGGTTGCGGACGGCGGTGAACCGCTTCGCCGAGGCCGCCGCGCTGGCCGCGGTGCTGGCGGCGGCGCTTTACCCCATCCTTCATCTCGGGCGGCCGTGGCTGTTCTACTGGACGCTGCCCTACCCCAACACCTGGGGGCTCTGGCCGCAATTCGGCTCGACCCTCGTTTGGGACTTCTGGGGCATCAGCGCGCATGTGCTCGTCACGTCGCTGTTCTGGTATGTCGGGCTGATCCCGGATCTCGCGACGCTGCGCGACCGGGCGGCGCGGCACGGGCGGGTGGGCCTCGCCCGCTTCTATGGGCTGGGGGCGCTGGGTTGGCGCGGTTCCGTGGCGCATTGGCATCGCCACCAGGCCGCCTACCGCATGGTTGCCGCACTGGTGCTTCCGTTGCTGCTCTCGGCGCAGACCGTGGTGGCGCTGGAATTCGCCGTCACCGTGGTGGCCGACTGGCACCAGGCCCGGCTGCCCCTGCATTTCATCGCGACCGGTCTCCCATCGGGCCTCGGCATCGTGCTCGCCCTCGCCGTCGCATTGCGGCATGGGCTGTCGCTGCGCGAGTTCGTGGATCGCGACGACATGGACCTGCTGGCGCGCCTCCTGGCCGCCGCCGGGGTCGCCGCGCTGCTCGCTTGGCTGCACGAGGCGGGGGCTGCCCTCCTCCAGGAGGACGGGGCGACGCGGGCGGCCTTCCTGGTCCGGCTGGGCGGGCCGGCCTGGTGGCTCGCCGTCGTCATGGGCGGTCTCCTGCCGCAGCTTCTGTGGTGGCGGCCGCTGCGCCGCGACTTCGTCTTCGTGCCCGTTGGGCTGCTCGCCGCGGCGGGGGTGTGGCTGGATCGCTGGTCCCTGGTGGTGGACGGGATCTCCCGGCCGCGCGTTCCCTTCCCGGTGCCGGCTTACGCACCAAGCGGCGATGAATGGGCGCTGCTGCTCGGCAGCGCGTCGCTCTTCGCGCTCGCCCTGCTGTGCTTCGGACGCTTCCTCCCTATCGTCTCCATGTACGAGACGCGGCACGAGGAGAGCGAGCACGAGATGGAGGAGGAAGAGCGGTGAAGCGCATCCTCGGCGCCGCGCTCTACTGGCTGTTCCGGCACCCGCCTTCCTCGGCGGAGGTGGTCCTGCCGCCACGCGGCGCCGGTACGATCGCCGAGTTCCGGGACGCCGATGCGCTGACGGAGGCCGTGCGCGCCGCCCGCGCGGAAGGCTGGACGCTCTTCGAGGCCTACGCCCCGCATCCGGTGCCCGATGCGGCGGAGGCCATGGGCATCCGGGCCGCGCCGGTCGGCTGGCTGGCGGCCGGGGCGGGCGCCGCCGCCATGGCCGGCGCCTACGGCCTGACCATGTATCTCTCGGTCGTGGACTACCCGGTGAATGTGGGGGGGCGCCCGCCGCACGCCTGGCCGGTCTTCCTGCCCGCCGCATATATCCTGGGCGTGCTGGTCGCCGCGCTCGCTGCGCTGCTCGCCATGCTGTGGCTGAACGGCTTGCCGCGCCTGCACCATCCGGTTTTCGCCGCGCGGGGCTTCCTGAGGGCAAGCGAGGACCGCTTCTTTCTCTGGATCAGCCCGGACGACCCTATGCACACGCCGGAAGGGGCGCAGCGCTTCCTCCGGGCCCAGGCGTCGCTGCGCGTCAGCGAGGTGCCGCCCTCGTGAGACGGGCCGTGCTTCCCTTGCTGCTGCTGCTCACCGGCTGCGATGGCTGGCTGGAAAGCCCGCGGCCACCGCCGCCCGTTCCCGCGCCGGAGGGCAGCGTTGCTCAGGGCACCGCCGCGCGCCGCGCCGCCTTGGCCCCGCCCGGCCCCCCGGTGGACGACGCGCTGCTGCGCGAAGGGGCCGAGGCGTTCCGCATTTTCTGCACCCCCTGCCATGGCCCGACCGGTGCGGGGGATGGGGTTGTAACGCGCCACGGCCACCCGCCCATCCCGCCTTTGCCCCACGATGCCGTGCGCAGCATGACCGTACTCCAGACCAACCTCGCCGGGGCGCATCCTGTCGAAGGGCGGCTGGATCCGCGGCAGCGTTGGGCCGTTTCCCGCTTCGTTGAGCGCTTGCCGTGAGCGCCCTGGCCGAAACTTGGCTGCTCGTCTTCCTGCTCGCCGCAGGGGTTGGCCTCGGAGCGACCCTGGCCATGGCCCTGGGGCGGCTGCTGGCGGAATCCTGGCTCGACCCGCTCCGCCCAGCCCTGGCCCCCCTGTCGCGCTGGGCGCCGCTGGTGGCGTTCGCACTGGCGCTGCCCATGCGATTCCTTGCGCCTTACCTATGGCCATGGGGCGATGCGCCCACCGAGGCGGCGGAAGATCCTACCCTCGTTTGGACCACCTCGCTCTCCATCCTGGGCCTCTGGACCGCGCTGGGCTGGATGCTGGCGCGTCCCTCGGTCGGGCGCGGCCTCGCCGGCGCTGCACTTGCTGCGCTGATTCTCACTGGGGCGCTTGCCGTGGAGGAATGGGCCCTTTCGCGAGACGCGACGTGGACAGGCAGCGTGCAGGGCGTCGCCCTCATGACCGAGCAGCTCGCCTTCGTGCTCGCGTTCGCCACGCTGCTCGCCCTGCGCCGGGGCGAGCCATTGGGGCCCGAGGCAAGGACAGGGCTCGAACGTGCGCTGCTGACCATCGCCATGGGCATGCTGTGGCTGTGGTTCACGCAGTATGTCGTCGTCTACTACGCCGACATCCCCTCGGAATCCGCCTGGTACCTGCGCAGGAGCGAAGGCGCATGGGCCTGGCTGATGCTTGGATGGCTCATGCCCGCGCTGCTCTGCGCCATCGCGCTGGCGATCGTTCCGCAGTGGCGCGACTGGCGCTTCAAGGCGGTGGCTCGGCTGCTGCTGCTCCAGCACCCCGTCCACCTGTTCTGGGTGGTGCGGCCGGAAGCGCCGCCCGGTGCTGCTTCCGTGATGTTGGACCTGACAGTCGCCGCGGCCCTGGCGGCTGGGTCCGTCCTCATGCTGCGGCGCGCCTGACGCAACGGGAATCCTTGCCACCCCGTTCGGGCGCCATGGATGCCCTTGTCCCTGATCCGCGTCGCGCCCTTCCCGCGCTGCACCGCCTGCTCGCCATGCCGGAGTGCGGGGCGCTGGTGCGCGTGCATGGGCGCGAGCGTGCCGCGGCCGCCATGCGGCAGCAACTGGCGGCGCTGCGAGAGGGGAGCGAAGGCTTCGACGCGGGTGAATTCTTTGCTGCCGTAGAGCAGTGCCTCGGGACACGGGCCGGGCTTGGGCGCGTCCTCAATGCGACGGGGGTGGTGCTGCACACCAATCTCGGCCGCGCCCCGCTGGCGGCCGCTGCAATCGCGGCGATGGCGGAGGTGGCGCGCGGCTATTGCGCGCTCGAGATGGACCTGCAATCCGGCCGGCGCGGCGACCGCTTCAGCGGAGCAGCAGCGCTGCTGTGCGAACTGACCGGATGCGAGGCCGCGCTCGTGGTCAACAACGGCGCCGCTGCGGTGCTCCTTGCGCTCTCCGCCGTCGCGGCGGGGGGCGAGGCGATCGTGTCGCGCGGCGAGCTGGTGGAGATCGGCGGCGGGTTCCGCATCCCCGAGGTGGTGGCACAGGGCGGGGCGCGCCTCGTCGAAGTCGGCACCACCAACCGCACCCGCTTGTCCGACTACGAGAGGGCCATCGGAGCAGAGTCGCGGGTGCTCCTCCGAGTTCACCCTTCCAACTACCGCATTCTCGGCTTCACCGAAGCGCCCGACCCTGCGCGCCTTGCGACGCTGGCGCGTGAGCGTGGCCTCGCTTCGGTCGAGGATCTGGGCAGCGGTGCGCTGCTCGACCTCGCGCGCCTGGGCCTGCCGGGCGAGCGTGGCCTGCGCGAGGCAGTGGCAGACGGGTTCGACCTCGTCGCAGCCAGTGGCGACAAGCTGCTGGGCGGACCGCAGGCCGGCCTGCTGCTGGGCCGGGAAGACGCGATCGCGCGCTGCGCGCGGCACCCCCTGATGCGCGCCTTGCGCCCGGACAAGGCAACGCTGGCCGCATTGGAAGCGACGCTTCGCCTGCACCGCGACCCCGAACTCGCCCTGCGCGAAGTGCCGGCGCTGCGGATGATGGCCGAAGACGCCGAAGCCCTTTCGCGTCGGGCGCAGTCCCTGCGGGCCCTGCTGCCGGAGACTGCGCGTGCCGAGGTCGCGAAAGGCGACTCCCTCGTCGGTGGTGGCGCGCTTCCGCTGGCGCGGCTTCGGACCACCCTCGTCGCGCTTCACCCGGATGGCCTGACAGCGGAGGAATTCGCCGCGAGGCTGCGGCGGTCGCACCCGCCCTTGATCGCGCGGCTGGAACGCGGCCGCGTCTTGCTCGACCCGCGCACCCTTGCGGAAGATGAGATCGCCGAAGCGGCGCGCGCGGTGACGGAGGCCCTGGCATGAGGCGTGCCCTGGTCGGCGTGCTGGGACACGTGGACCACGGCAAGACGGCGTTGGTCCGGGCGCTGACCGGCACCGATACCGACCGCCTGCCGGAGGAGAAGCGTCGCGGCATCTCCATTCTGCCCGGCTATGCGCGGCTGGAGGGCGAAGGGGGCGAACTCGACCTCGTGGACGTGCCGGGGCATGAGCGCTTCGTGCGTGCCATGGCCGCAGGCGCCTCCGCCATGCGCGCGGCGCTGCTGGTGGTGGACGCGCGCGAAGGCCCGCGCGCACAGACGCGCGAGCATGCGGGCATCGCCGCACTGTTTGGCGTGCGCCGCGGCCTGGTCGCCATCACGCGCACCGACCTTGCAGGCACCCATGATGTCGCATCGGCCGTGGAGACGACGCGGGACATGCTGGCACGGTTCGGCCTCGGACCCTGGCCATGTCTGCCATGCTCCGCCCTCTCGGGCGGGGGCTTGGCAGCGCTGCGCGCGGCTCTGCTTGACCTGGCGGAGCCGGCCGCGATGGGCGAGGCAGGGCAGGCCTGGATGCCGCTGGATCGCGCCTTCCATCGTCCTGGCACAGGGCTCGTCGTCACCGGCGCGCTGCGATCAGGCCGCCTCGTGCCTGGCGAGGTGGTGGAGATCTGGCCCGGGCCGCGGCAGGCCACCATCCGCGCGCTGCAAAGCCACGGACGCGCGCTGGACGAAGCGGGGCCGGGCCGGCGCCTCGCCGTGGCGCTGAAGGGCGATGCCGCAGGACCGGGAGACGCACTCGCCTCGCCGGGGCTCCTGGCCGCGTCGCCGTTGCTGGATGCCTGGGTAACCGTGCTGCCCGACGCCCCGCGCGCCCTGCGGCGAGAGGCCTTCCGCCTGCTCTGCGGCACTTCAGAATGCGACGTGCGGCTCCGCCTGCTGGACCGCGCGGAACTGGCCCCGGGCGAGAGTGGCGCGGCGCAGCTTCAACCCGACGGACCCCTCGCCCTTCCCGTACGGGCGCGCTTCCTCCTCCGCTTGCCGCTGCCGCTCGGGACCCTGGCGGGCGGAGTGGTGCTTGACGCGGAAGCGCCACGCCGCCGGGGCCGGGACGCGGCACTTCTGCACTCCCTCGCGGCGCTTCCGACGCAGCAGGCGGCGCAAAAGGTTTTGGAGGCCGTTGGCGCGCGTGGAGTGCCCACGGAGCGGTTGCGCCGCCTTGCCGGCGGCAGGCTGCCGGAGGGCGCGGTGGCACTCACCGGAGGCACGTCCATGGCCGAACCTGCGCTGGCCGAGTTGGAGGCGGCGCTGCGTGGGGCGGTGCAGGCTGCGGTCTCGCGCGACGCACTCGGGCCGGGGCCGGAGGCACGCGCCCTGCTGCGCTCCGCCTTGCCTGCCGGTGCGCCCGGCGAGGCGGTGGCGGCGCGCCTCGTCGCCCGTGGCGTGCTTCGCCTCGCCGCTGGACGCTTCACCCTCCCCACCGGGCCCGCACTGGGCGGGGCGGAGCAGCGCTTGCTGCGCGAGGTGGAAGCGGCGTTCCGCGAAGCGGCGCTGTCGCCGCCCGAACCGGCCTCCGTGGCGGCAGGGGACCGCATGCGGATGGCGGCAATGCGCCACCTCCTGGCGAAGAGCATCCTCCTCCGCGCGCCCGATGCAGTGCAGAAGCGCGAATGGATTTTCCACCGCGATGCGCTGGCCGAGGCGCGGAGCCGTCTCGCCCCTGCCCTGGCTGCCTCGGCGGAGGGGCTGACCGTCTCCGAATGCGACAAGCTGCTCGGCCTCACGCGGCGTCACGGCGTGCCGCTGCTCGAAAGGCTGGACGCCGAGGGGTTCACGCGGCGTGACGGGGATCGGCGGAGACTCAGTTCCGCGGCGGGAGGCGAGGCAGGGCCTCAGCCTCGCCTTGCGTCAGCGGAAGGATGACACGACCCGCGCGGTTGCTCACCTGCTGGAGGGGGACCAGCACGATCCCGTCCTCGACTTCGATCAGCAGGCCCATTGGCATCCCATCGCGGTTCGTCACCATGCGCCGGACCGTACCGATGCGCGTGCCGTCCGATGCAAAGGCATCACGGCCGACAAAGCTCGCCTGATCCGGCGGTTGCTGTGCCCGGACGGGCATCGCCATCAGCGCCGCCCCGAAACCCCCGGCAAGGAGTGACGTTGCCAAGATGGAGGCGATTGGGGCCTGGTGGCCCCCACGGTCTTCAAAACCGCAGGCCCGCCGATGGCGGGTGGTGGGTTCGATTCCCATCCGCTTCCGCCACATCATTCTTCGCCTCTCTCTTTCTTGGGGCGCAGATAGGCGAACCAGTATGCCGTGCCGACCAGCACGCCGCCAACGATGTTGCCGAGCGTCACGGGAACGAGATTGCCGACCAGGCCGCGTAGGCTGGCATCGGGATACTCCGCGGGGGTGAGCCCCGTCGCTTCCCAGAACTCCGATCCTGCGAGGTCGCGCACGCCCCAGCCCAGGGGGATCAGCGACATGTTCGCCACCGAATGCTCGGTGTTCAGCGCGACAAAGGCGGCGATGGGCGGGATGATGACGAGGATCTTGTCCGTCGCGCTGCGCGCGCCCCAGGCCATCCACACGCCGAGGCAGACCAGCGTGTTGGCGAGGATGCCGCTGACGAAGGCCTTGCCGAACGACATCTCGCCCTTCGCCTGCGCGGTCTTGAGCGCGGCGGCACCAAAGGCGCCGTCCCCCGACATGGCAAGACCCGCGCCCAACGCCAGGGCCACGGCCAGAAGCGACCCGATGAAGTTCGTCGCATAGGCCAGCGCCCAGGCGCGCGCCACGTCGCCCAGCCCCGCGCGGTCCTCCGCCCAGGCCAGCACCAGCAGCGTGTTGCCGGTGAAAAGCTCGGCACCGCTGACGACCACCAGGATGAGGCCAAGGGTGAAAGCCAGCCCGGCCAGGAGGCGCGAAGCGCCGTAGGGCATCGCCTCCTCCGCGCCCGCAAGCGCCACCGTCGCGAGTAGCCCGCCGAAGCCGATATAGAGCCCGGCAAGAATGCCGAGCGTCGTCAGCACCTGGAAATCGAGATGCGCCTTCTTCGCCGTCTTCTTGGTGGCGGTTTCGGCGATCTTCTCGGGAGGGCGGACCTCGGTCTCGGAGGATTCGGCCAACTCAGCCCCCTTCCAGGATGGCGCGCGCCTTCTCCAGACGCCCCGGGCGGAACCCCGCCACCGGCAGCGCCCCCGACCAGGTGAGGGCCAGCGCCGAGTTCACCCGGCGCAGATCCTCTTCCACCGGCTCCCCTGCGCGGCGGCGGCGCGCCAGCTCGTCGCGAAGGGCGGAGAGCGCGAGCAAGGCGTCGCGCGCCTTGTCCATGGTGCAGGGGCGCGGCTCGGCCACCAGGCGCTCCAGTTCGGAACGGGCCCGGCCTTCGCTCATCGCCGGACCTCCCTTGCGAAGCCGAGGGAGTCGAGGGGGCGCTTCGCGCTTTCGTCGCCCGCGCGCAGGACCGCCTGTCGCAGCAGCGCGCCGCCGAGCAGGATGGCGGCGGAAGCCAGGGCCGGGCGTCCGAGCGCGCGGAACAGCAGCGGCGCGGCGATGCCCAGCGCTTGCGCGCCTGCCTTGTGCAGCACCGCAGGCGGCCCCTTCTTCAGCGGGGCCGAAACGCCGGCGCGACGCTGCGCTTCGGAAAGCATCATGGACGCTGCGGCCTCCGCCCCCAGCGCGGCGGCCGATAGGCGTTCCAGACGTTGCGCACTCTCGATCTTGCCGGCCTTGCGCTGCAGCAGAGCCACCGCCGCCGCGCCGCCCGCCATCGAAGACGCAGCGAATTGCGCGGCCAGCGGCCCGGGTGCAGCGGCCCACAGCGGATTAGATGTCGTGGAAAGCAGCGTCGCCGTGTAGGTCGCGGCGCCTGCCCCCGCGAGGCTCGCCGGGATCTGCGCGAAATCGGCGATGCGCCCCCAGCCCATGCGCTCCGCGCCCCAGGCGGCAAAGCTAGCGGCGCCGAAGGCCGTGATCACCCAGGAACCCCAGGACATTGGCGATTGCGGGCGCACGATGCGCAGCATGTTGTACCAGCGCTTCGGCGTCTTCAGGTGCCCGATCAGGATGGCCGGCGCAATGACGGACCCGGCCAAGGCGAAGGCGCGCGCGCGCGAGGCGAGCCCGTTCCGGTCCCCGGGGTCCTCGATGCGCGAAACGCCAGCAAGCACCTGCGCCGCGCCAGCCGCGCCCTGGACCGCGATGTAGGCGGCAACCTTCCAGTCAAACTCGGCAGGCTTGAGCGTCGGGCGCCCGTGGTAGGTCTCGCCCTGCCAGGGCTCGGGCAGTGGGACAGGTGCCATCTTGTTCATCGCCGCCCCCCGAGGCCGAAGACCAGCGCGGCCGCAGCCAGCCCCGCCAGCGTGCCCAGCCCCGCGATCAGGGATGGCTGTGCGCGTGGCGCCGGGCGTACAGGCTCCGAGGGAAGGCCGTGCACCTCTGGCCGCTCGGTCAGCAGGAAAAAAGCGTTGAGCTTCTCTATGCCGTGCGTCGCGCCGGGCGTGCCGGGGGCGCCGTAGAGATAGGCGCGGTCCTGGCCCATCTCCTGCAGTTGCTCGACCCGTTCATGGGCGCGGGGAATGAGGTCCTCCAGCGCGCCGAACTGGATGGAGTCGGTCGGGCAGGCCTTCGCGCATGCCGGTTCCATTCCGCCTTTCATGCGATCATGGCAGAGCGTGCACTTATGCGCCTTGCCGTCCGCCTTGGAGATCTCCACCACGCCGAAGGGACAGGCAGGGACGCAATAGGCGCAGCCATTGCAGATGTCCTGCTGGACCACGACCGTGTCGAACTCGGTGCGGAACAATGCGCCGGTCGGGCACGCTTCCAGGCAGGGCGCCGGGTCGCAATGCTTGCACACGTCGCTGAACATGATCCAGTTGGACTGGAAAGGCTTCATCTCGCCCGGCCGGTCGTCCAGCCGCTCCACGAAACCGACATGACGCCAGGTCTCGGCGCCCAGCGCGCCCGTGTTGTCGTAGGAATGGCCGGACAGGCGCATGTCGCCATCGGCGGGCAGGCCGTTCCATTCCTTGCAGGCGACCTCGCAGGCCTTGCAGCCGATGCAGAGCGTGGTGTCAGTGAAGAAGCCGTAGGAACGGCCAGGTTCGATCCGCGCGCCGGCGGTGCGTTCCGCCTCCTGCCGTCCAGGGTTGATCAGGCCGCCATCCATCTCACCTCGCCTCCCTGCGCGGCCTTTGCACGCGATTCAGCCGTCCCGGCCGCAACGCGCAGGCGAGCGACTTGTTCTCGTGCATCCCCGTATTCGCATCGCCGACCACGGAGGTGAGCACATTCGCCACGTCGCCGGTGGCGAAGCCGGCCCAGCCAAAGTGCCAGGGCAGCGCAAGCTGATGACACTCGCTTCCGTCAGGCAGGCGGAAGGGGCGCAGGCGGGACGTCACCATAGCCTTGGTCTCGATCTCGCCGCGCTCCGTCGCGAGAACGACCCAGTCGCCCATCCGTATGCCGAGGGTGCCGGCCAGTTCCACCGGGATCTCGCAGAACATCTCGGGCTGGAGTTCGGCGGTGGTGGTGACGATGCGCGTCGGCGTGCCGCCCGAATGGTGCTCGGTGAGGCGGAAGGTGGTTAGCATGTGCGGATAGCGCGGGTCGCCCGGCGGGGCGAGGCGATTATCCTGCTGGTCCCAGCGCTTCGCCGCGGGGCTGGAGGACATGCTCGGGTGCAGTGGATTGGTCGCCGGCGTTTCGACGGATTCGTAATGCTCCGGCAACGGGCCGTCCTTCAGGCCGGACGGCGCGAAAAGCCCGGCCCGCCCATCGGCGAGCATGATGAAGGGCTCGGAACCCGAATGGGCCGCGACGCCCTTCGGCCGTTCCTCCCAATTGGGCTGGTAGTCAGGCCGCTTGTCCTTCGGGAAGTCGGGCACGTCCGGCCCGCTCCATTCGCCCTTCTCCTCGCTCCACTGGATCAGCTTCTTGCGCTCCGACCAGGGACGCCCGTCGGGGTCGGCGCTGGCGCGGTTGTTCAGGGTTCGGCGATTGGCAGGCCAGGCAAAGCCCCAGCCGAGATGCGTGCCCGGACCCTCCGGCCCATCCGCCTTCCGCGCGCGGGCGAGGTTCTTGCCCGCCTCCGGGAACACGCCGGTATAGATCCAGGTGCCGCAGGCGGTGGAGCCGTCCTCCTTCAGGTCCTGGAAGGTCGAGAGGAGCTGCCCGTCGGCACAGCGATGTCCGTTGATTTCGCGCAGCACCGCCTCGGCATCCGGCTCGTCCTCCTCGTCGCGCGGGTAGTCCCAGCGCAAATTGATGATGGGCTGGTCCTCTGGCCGCGTGCTGCCCGCGTAGAGCTTGCGCAGGCGACGGCCCAACTCATCCACGAACCAGAGTTCGGAAGTCGAATCGCCTGGCGCGTCCACCACCTTGTCATGCCACTGCACGAGGCGGTGCGTGTTGGTGAAGCTTCCCGCCTTCTCGCCAGACAGGGAGCCGGGCATCAGGAAGACCTCGGTGCCGATCTCCTCCGGCCGCATCTCCCCGTCGCGGATGAGGTGGCCGTCGCGCCAGAAGGTGGCGGTGTCCGTTTCGGCGATGTCGCGCACCACCATCCATTCCAGCTTGGCGAGGCCACGCTGCACGAGCTTGGAGTTGGAACCGCCCACCGCCGGGTTCTGCCCCATCACGAACAGGCCGCTCATCACGCCATTGTCCATGGCGAGCGTCATGGGCAGCATGCTGTGATCGCCGACGATGCGCGGCATCCAGTCATAGCCCCAGCCATTCGCCGCAGAGGCCTCGCCGCCATAGAAGGCGCGCAGCAGGGAGACTGCGTATTTCGGGAACTCGCTCCACCACCCGGTCGGCGCCGTCTCGACCTTCAAGTATTCCTCTAGCGTGCCGTGCGGGCGTAGCGCGTGCGGCTGCGGCAGGTAGCCCGGCATGAGGTCGTAGAGCGTCGCGATGTCGGTGGAGCCCTGGATGGAAGTGTGGCCGCGCAGCGCCAGCATTCCCGCGCCCGGCCGGCCCACATTGCCCAGCAGCCCCATCAGGATCGCGCCGGCGCGGATGATCTGCGCGCCGGTCGAATGGTGGTTCCAGCCGACCGCGTAGCAGATCGCACCTGTGCGTTCGCGCCCCGAGTTCCGCGCCATTGCCTCGCAGATCCGGAGGAACAGGTCGCGCGGACAACCGGTGATGCGCTCGACCATCTCGGGCGTGTAGCGGGCGAAATGCCGGCGCATGATCTGGTAGACGCAGTTCGGGTGCTGCAGCGTCTCGTCGCGCGGCGGCGGGCCGTCACGCAGATGCGACACGCGCTCGGCGAAGTCGCCGCCCGTTTCCATCCACGCCTCGGCCAAGGGCGAAGGCACGGTCAGGCCCTTGTACTGCCACGTCTCCGTGCCATAGCGCGTCTCCTCCTCCTTCCAGCCGGAGAAGGTGCCGTCGCCCTCGGGACCGGCGAACCCGTCCTCGATGATGGTGGCGATGTTGGTGTAGGGCACCGCCCATTCGCGGAACCAGAGGTCGTTCTCGAGCAGGTAATGGATGATGCCGCCCAGGAAGGCGATGTCCGTCCCCGCGCGGATCGGCGCGTAGATGTCGCACATGGCCGAAGTGCGGGTGAAGCGCGGGTCCACGTGGATCAGCGTCGCGCCGCGCAGCTTGGCCTGCATGGCGAAGCGGAAGGCGATCGGGTGGTTCTCGGCCATGTTGGAGCCCATCACGAGCACCACGTCGGAGCGCGCGAGGTCCCACTGGGGCATCGTCGCCGCGCCCCGGCCGAAGGTGGTGCCCAGACTGGGCACCGAATTGTTGTGTCAGACTCTGGCCTGGTTTTCGACGAACACCATGCCGAGGCCGGCCGTGAAGAGCTTCTTGATCAGGTAGTTCTCTTCATTGTCGAGGGTCGCCCCGCCCAGCGAGCCGATCGCCATTGTGTGGTTCAGCCGCGTCCCGTCCGGTGCGTCGCCGACGAAGCTTTCGTCACGGGTCTGCTTGGTGAGGTGCGCGATGCGGTCCATCGCCCAATCGAGCGACACCTCTCGCCATTCCGTCGCGTGGGGCGCGCGATGCAGGACGCGGTCGAGGCGCATCGGGCTGGTCATCAGCCCCATCGTCGCGGCGCCCTTGGGGCAGAGCGTGCCTTGGTTGATCGGGCTGGACGGATCGCCTTCCACCGCGATGGGCTGGCGGTCCTTGGCATAGATCAGCTGGGCGCAGCCCACGGCGCAGTAGGGGCAGATGGAGGTGCCGACGGAGTCCGCCTTCTCCGTGCGCGGGCGACCGTGGCGCGCCATGGCCGACTCCGCCGCCTCGCGCCGGTGATCCTGGCCGGCCATCTGCCGGGGCACGGACCACTCACGCAGGAACTCGACGGCACGGTCGGGAATGGTGCGGCGGGGCATGGCGTGGCTCCTCACAAGGGCTCGACGCGGTGGACCTTGCCGGCCACGAGGCTCGGCACCGGCTCCCACTCCACGGAAACGCGACGATGCAGCAGCGGCGGAAGATCCTGCGGCTCGATCTTCGCGGAAGGGGAAAGGGCGAGCGTCAGGCCGCGCCCGTCATCGCGCAGAAGCCGGAAGCGGCCCTCCTGGATCAGCAGCACGGTTCCTGTCGAATAGTTCATCCCGCCGGCAACGGGCAGAAGCGGCGCCCGGTTGCAGCCGGATGCGAGGAACGCTCGCCACGGCATGGCCGATGATGCAAGCATCGACGCCCGCAACGCGCAGCGCGTCCACGCAGCGCTTCGCTCGTTCAGCCGGAAGTCCGGCCAGGAGGCCGCCTGAGGTTTGTGGGTCCAGCATCAGCGCCAAGTGCTCCGGCGCCGCCTCGCCATCCACCTGCGCGAGGGCGGCTTCGTTCGCCCCGTGCAACGTGCTGCGGATGCTGTCGCGCAACGCCTCGAGCGCCCCGGGCAGGGCGAGCGGCGCCGAGGGATCGACCACAGCCCCGCAGCCGGAGGCCGCGAGCATCTCCCCCAGGTGGCCCAGCAGGCCGAAACCGGTGACGTCGGCCGCCGCCGTAGCGCCGTGGTTACGCAAGATACGGGCAGCCGGCATCGGGTCGGATCCCATCTGTGTCCAGCACGCGGCGAGGTCGGCGCCACGCGCCTGCCCCACCATCGCGGCAGCCATCACCGCACCCGTGCCGAGGCGTCGCGTCAGCAGGAGCGCGTCACCCGGCCGCAATGCGCCTCGCCGCAGGGTCGCGCCTTCCGGCGCGTCACCCGTCACGCTGAAGCCGATCATGGGCTGCGCTGCCTCGGCGCTATGGCCACCGAGCAACGCTGCGCCCGCCGGCCCGAGCACCGATCGCGCGCCGTGCAGCAACTGGAACAGATCGCCCTCCTGCACCGCAGGGGCGGCATCGGGAAGCGCCACCAAGGCCAGGGCCGCGCGGGGTTCGGCCCCCATCGCGGCGAGATCCCCCAGCGCATGGGCAGCGGCGATGCGCCCGGCCAGCCAGGGGTCCTCCACGGGCGGGCGGAACAGGTCCACGCTTTGCACGGCCTCGCCGCGCAGGGGCGGCAGGGTGGCTGCGTCCTCGGCGGGGCCGGCTGGCAGACCGCCCAGGCGCGACAGCGCGCCGCGCAGAACGGCTGGCGCCAGCTTGGCACCGCACCCCTCGCAACGCATCGCAATCGGCGCGGCGGTGGGAGGCATCGGCGCGGGCGGCAAGCGGCGAAACGAGTCGATCCAGGCGCGATCGATGCGGTCCTTCCAGCGCAGCGCCCACTGCCCGCGCACTGCGAAGCCGCCCCAGGTCGCGATTGCCTCGTCTCCCGCCTGCAGCAACGCAAGGCTGCGGCGCTGCGGCCGGAACGGCTTCGTCGGACGGTTCTCCACCACCGCACGGATATTCTCGGCGAGCGGGACTCCTTGCCGGACGGAGAAGACGCCGTTGCGCGGTCGTTTCGCTCCTTCGACCGATGCGACATCCCCTGCGAGGAAGATCCGTGCCTCCCCAAGCGCGCGCAGGTCGGGTGCCGCCCGGAACCAGCCCTTTGCGTCCCGTTGCAGGCCGGAGGAAGCGAGCCATTCGGGCGGCGCGGCGCCCGCGGCCCAAAGGCACAGGCCGAAGGCCAGCGATGCGCCGTCCTCCAGCATCAGCCGCCCGGGCTCGACGCGCGAGGCCCTCCCGTCCAGGTGGCGAATGCCCGCGCGGCGCAGCGTCGCCTCGATGAGGCGCGTCCCCAGCGGCCGGCCCGGCGAGACCAGGGTAACGGAAGCGCCCTCGCCCAGCCGCGCCCTTGCCGCCATTGCGGCCTCCACCCCAGCCGCGCCGCCACCTGCCACGACGACTTCGAGACCTGGACGCAGCGCGGCTTCCCACCCCTCCAGCAACCGCCCGAGCGGCTTCAGCGGAAGCGCATTCTCCTCCGCGCCCGGCACGGTTGCCGGCGGGGCGCCGGGGCACAGCGACAGCACATCCCACCGCAGGGGCGGACGCCCACACAGAGCCACCTCGCGCGCCACCCGATCCAGCCCAGTCGCCTCCGCGAGGATTAACCGCGCACCGGCGCTACGTGCGAGCCGCGCGAGGTCCAGCATCGCCTCGTCGCGCCGCCAGCGCCCGGCCATCACGGCAGGCACCGCGCCCGAGTAGGGTTGCTCCGCTTCCGGCACGATCAGGGAAAGGCGGGCGAAGGAGGGCAACGGCCGCATGGCGAAGCGCCGCAGCGCCACAAGATGCGCCGCGCCAGCACCCACCAAAACGACATCGTATCGGATCATGGTTCTGCGCAGCCCTCCCGCGGCTCCCGCGTTGCCACAACGCCAAGGTGCAGCGAAAGGCCGAAGCGTGCCCTCTCTTCCGATCCCGTATTGCGGCGAACCGCCCGTTCCGGGTGCTGTGCCTTGGAACGCCGATGCGCCCGTCGCTATGGCGGTCCTTGCTCTCCTTGCGTTGGGGTGGCGCCGCTCGCCGAACCGCGTGGCGCTCTTGGCAGGCTCGGGGCTCGTCGCACTTGCGCTGCTGTCGCCGCTCTGTTCCCTTGCCGTCGCCCTGTTCTCGGCGCGGGTGGCGCAACACATGGCGCTGGTGCTGATCGCGGCGCCTCTGCTGGCGGTCGGGCTGCGAGCCCGCGCGCCATCCGCTCCGGTCTCGGCCTCCGTCTTCGCGGCGATGCTGTGGCTGTGGCACCTGCCCGCGCCCTATGGCTGGACCTTCACCTCCGACCTCGCGTGGTGGGCCTCACATTTGTCGCTGCTGGTGGCGGCGGTGTGGCTCTGGCAGGCGCTGCTGCACGCACGGCCCGAGTCGGCCCTTGCTGCCGGCATCGTCACCGCCGCGCAGATGGGCGTGCTGGGCGCCTTCCTGACCTTTGCGCCGCGTCCGCTCTATTTGCCGCACGCTTTCACGACTTGGCCCTGGGGGCTCTCCGCGCTGGAGGACCAGCAATTGGGCGGGCTGCTGATGTGGGTGCCGGGCGGCGTGCTCTTCGCCGGGCTCGCGCTCGCCGCCGTGGCACGGGCGCTGCGCGAGGCGCGGCCAGCCGGATGAAGCGCCTTCTGCCGCTTCTCCTGCTCGCCGGCTGTTCGGGCCCGCAAACCCCGCTCGACGCCTGGGGGCCGCAGGCGGACCGCATCGCCAGGCTGTCCACCCTGCTTTTCACGGGCGGCGGGGTGATCCTGACGGTCGTCGTCGTGGCTATCACTCTTGCCCTCTGGGCACCTGCCTCGTGGCGAAAGCGCATGGGCAACATCCGCTTCGTCATCGGCATGGGCATCGTCTTTCCCGCGGTGACGCTCACGGCCCTGCTCGCCCACTCCCTCGGCGTGTCGCGCGCCCTCGTCACCTTCGGGGGCGAGGAACCGATGCGGATCGAGATCGTCGGCCGGCAATACTGGTGGGAGATGCGCTATCTCGACAGCGGCGCCGTCACCGCCAACGAGCTGCGCCTGCCACGCGGCCGGGAGGTCGAGCTGACCCTGACCTCGGCCGACGTCATCCATTCGGTCTGGATTCCCAACCTGCACGGCAAGCTGGACATGATCCCCGGCAAGGCCAACGTCCTGCGCCTGCGCGCGGACCGCGTCGGCGAGCTGCGCGGTCAGTGCACCGAGTTCTGCGGCGAGCAGCACACGCTGATGGCCTTCCCGGTCGTGGTGCACGAGCCGTCGGAGTTCGAGGAATGGCTCGCGCGGCAGGCGGCCCCCGTCCCCGCCCCCACGACGCCGGAGCAGCAAGCGGGGATGCGCGTCTTCGGCGCAGCCGGATGCGGCGCCTGCCACGCGGTGCGCGGCACGGAATGGCAGGCGCGGATCGCCCCCGACCTTTCGCGCGTCGGCTCGCGCCTCACCCTCGCCGCCGGGGCGCTGCCCAACAACCTCGGCAACCTCGCGGGATGGATCGCCGCGCCGCAGGACATCAAGCCGGGGAACCACATGCCCGCCTTCGCGCGCTCGCTCTCGGGCGAGGAGATCCTCGCCCTCTCCACCTGGCTGGACTCGCTGCGGTGACGACTCCGAACCCCCTGCCCCGGCCGTCGGAGGAGTTCGAGCGCCTCAAGGCGGCGTGGACGCGCCCACGCGGCTGGCGCGTTTTCACCGACATCAACAACAACATCATCGGCCCGCTCTTCGTGGCGACGGCGCTGCTTTTCCTCACCCTTGCCGGCCTGCTCGGCGTCATCATCCGGCTGCAGCTGGCCTGGCCGGGCCTCGAGATCGTCAGCGCCGCCGCCTACAACCAGATCTTCACCATGCACGGCACGGTGATGATGTTCCTTTTCGCCGTGCCGGCGGTGGAAGCGGTGGGCATCACCCTGCTTCCCTCCATGCTCGGCTCGCGGGAGATGCCGACACCTCGCCTCGGCGCCTATGCCTATTGGATCTACCTGCTCGGCGGGCTGTCTTTCTTTTCCTCGCTCTTCTTCGGCGTGGCGCCCGACGGCGGCTGGTTCATGTACCCACCGCTGACGAGCAAGGAGAACTCGCCAGGCATCAACACCGACATGTACCTGCTGGGGATCGGCTTCATCGAGATCAGCGCCATCGCGGGCGCGATCGAGCTGATCGTCGGCATCCTGCGCTGCCGCGCGCCCGGCATGACGCTGGGCCGGATGCCGGTCTTCGCCTGGGCGATGCTGGTCTTCGCCGGCATGGTCATCATCGCCTTCCCGGCCGTCATCATCGCCTCCACCCTGCTGGAGCTGGAGCGCGCCTTCGACTGGCCCTTCTTCCTGCCGGAGCGGGGCGGTGACCCGCTGCTGTGGCAGCACCTGTTCTGGTTCTTCGGCCATCCCGAAGTCTACGTCATCTTCCTGCCCGCCGCGGGCATGGTGTCCATGATCGTGCCGGCCATGGCGCGCACGCCGCTTCTGGCCCATTCCCTCGTCGTGCTCGCGCTGGTGGCGACCGCCTTCCTGTCCTTCGGCCTTTGGGTCCACCACATGTACACGGTGGGCATCCCGGCGATGAGCCTCGCCTTCTTTGCGGCTGCCGGCTTCGCCGTCTCCATCCCCTCGGGGCTCCAGGTCTTCGCCTGGATCGGCACCCTCGCTTCGGGCGAGAAGGTGCGGCTGAACGCAGCCGGTCTGTTCGTGCTGGGCTTCCTGTTCATCTTCACGCTGGGCGGGCTGACAGGCGTGATGGTCTCCGTCACGCCCTTCGACTGGCAGGCGCACGACACCTACTTCATCGTGGCGCACCTGCATTACGTGCTGATCGGCGGCATGGTCTTCCCGCTTCTCGCCGCGCTCTACCACTGGGCGCCCTCCATCGGGACGGCCCTCTCGGAGCGCCTGGGCAAGTGGGCCTTCTGGCTGCTCTTTCTCGGCACCAATCTCACCTTTTTCCCCATGCACATCTCGGGCTTCATGGGGATGCCGCGGCGCATCTACACCTACCCGGCAGGCCTTGGGCTGGAGATCTGGAACCTGCTCTCCACCCTTGGTGCGCTCACCGTGCTGGCGGGGGGGATCGTCCTGCTCTACGACATTGCCCGGAACTTCCGGCTTTCCCAGGGAAGCAGCGAGAACCCCTGGGATTCCGGGACGCTCGAGTGGATGGACACGGGAAATCACGGCCCGCGGAGCCTTCCTCGCGTCGCCTCGCGCTATCCGCTCTGGCAGCAGCCAGGGATGAAGGAACAGGCCGAGGCCGGCGGGCATTACCTGCCGATGACCCTTACGGGCCAGCGTGAAACACTGGTCGGCACCGCCTCCGCCGCCGTCCCGCAATATGTCGCGGTGCTCCCGGGGCCGGGCTATGCCCATATCGTCGCGGCGGTGGGCACGGCGGGGACGTTCCTCTCCCTCGCGCTGGAGGCGCTGGTGCCGGCGGCCGGGTTCGCAGCCATCGGGCTCGCCGGTTTCCTGCGCTGGCTCTGGACCAGCACGGACCTCGGGCCGCTCGAGCCGCGCGAGGCGGATATTGGCGAGGGGATCGTCATCCCGACCTACGCAACAGGCCCCGTCAGCGTGTCATGGTGGGCTGTCTCCACCCTCCTGGTCGTCGCGGGCTCGGCATGGGCCTGCCTTGCAGGGAGCTACCTGTTCCTCTGGCTGGTGAATGGCGATGCGCGCTGGGCCGCGCGGATCCCGGAACTTGGCTGGGGACTGGCCGCGTTCGCGGCCTATGTGGCGGCTGCCGGGTCCGTCATCTGGGCCGGGCGCGGCCTCTCGCAGCACGGCCGCCTCCCTTCCCTGTTCGTGCTGGTGGCCGTTGCGCTGCTGGCCGCCGCCGTAGCGGGCGAGGCGCTGGCCCTGTGGGAAGCCGGGCTGCGGCCGCGCGAGCACGTCCACTCCTCCTCGTCCTTCGCCTTGGTTGCCTTCCAGGGTGTGCATGTCGCCGTCTCCGCACTGATGATGGGCTACACCGTCGCACGCGCCTGGGCGGGCATGCTGAATGGCGAGCGGCGCCTCGTCTTCGACAATTCGCGGCTGTTCTTTCTCTACACCTGCGCCCAGGGGGCGGCGGGGCTCGTGCTGCTGCACGGCTTCCCGAGGCTGCTGTGATCGGCGGCATCGCCCGGGCGCTGCGCCCCACGGCCCCGCTTTTCCTGTGGGGGGCGCATTTCGGCCTGATCTACGCCATTCACTCCTTTGCCTGCGAGCGAGGCTTCGTCGAAGCCCGCATGCTCGGGATGCCCTTCGTCCAGGCCCTGGTGGCGGGGGTGACTGTGCTGGCGCTGCTGGGCCTCGCCCTGCTGGCCTGGGCGCCCCTAGCCCGGATGGGCCTGCCCGAAGTGGATGGCGGGGAGGAGGAACCGCGCTTCCGCCTCTGGCTGCTCTTCGCCGCCTGCTGCGCCGCGGCCCTGACCATCCTGTTCCAGGCCGCCCCGGCCTTCGTCCTGCCGGCCTGCTGACGCGCCCCCTGGAAATCCGGCGCCCCAGGCCATAGACGGGGCCGCATGAACACCCCCGTCGCCACCGAGGCCGCCCGGCGCCGCACCTTCGCAATCATCGCCCACCCCGACGCCGGCAAGACCACCCTGACCGAGAAGCTGCTGCTGAAGGGCGGCGCCATCCAGCTGGCCGGTCAGGTCCGCGCCAAGGGCGAGGGCCGCCGCACTCGGTCCGACTGGATGAAGATCGAGCAGGAGCGCGGCATTTCCGTCGCCACCTCGGTCATGACCTTTGAGCGGGACGGGCTGGTCTTCAACCTGCTCGACACGCCGGGCCACGAGGATTTCTCGGAGGATACCTACCGCACCCTGTCGGCGGTGGACGCGGCGGTGATGGTGCTGGACGCCGCCAAGGGCATCGAGAGCCAGACGCGCAAGCTCTTCGAGGTGTGCCGGCTGCGCGACATTCCCATCGTGACTTTCATCAACAAAATGGATCGCGAGGGACGCGACCCGCTCGACCTGCTGGACGAGATCGAGAAGACCCTCGCCCTCGACGTCACTCCGGCCGCCTGGCCCATCGGCGCAGGGCGGGATTTCCGGGGGGTGATGGACCTGCGCGAGCCCTCCCTGCGCCTGCTGCGCGAGGGTGGCGACCTCCATATACCCATCGCCGGTCTGGACGACCCGGCCCTGGACCGGGAGATCCCCCAGCACGCCGCCACGCTTCGCGAGCAGGTGGAGCTGGTGCAGGGAGGCTTTCCGGAATTCGACGCCGAGGCCTTCCTGCATGGCACGCTGACGCCGGTCTTTTTCGGTTCCGCCCTGCGCGACTTCGGGGTTGGGCATCTGCTGGACGGGCTGGCCGCCATGGCGCCCCCGCCCGGCCGCCGCACCGCCGATGCCCGGACGGTGGAGCCCAGCGAGCCGAAGCTCACCGGCTTCGTGTTCAAGGTGCAGGCCAACATGGACCCGCAGCATCGCGACCGCGTGGCCTTCCTCCGCATCTGCTCCGGCCGGCTGGAGAAGGGCATGCGCCTCGCCCAGGTTCGGACCGGCAAGCAGGTGCCGGTCAACGCGCCGCTCTTCTTCTTCGCGAAGGACCGCCAAGTGGCCGAGGAGGCGTGGCCCGGCGACGTGGTGGGCATCGCCAACCACGGCACGCTTCGCATCGGCGACACACTGACCGAGGGCGAGCCCATCAACTTCCGCGGCGTCCCTTCCTTCGCGCCCGAGCATCTGCGCCGCCCACGGCTGGAAGACCCGATGCTCGCCAAGAAGCTGAAGAAGGCGCTGGAGGAGTTGGCCGACGAGGGCGTGGTGCAGCTTTTTCGCCCCCTTGACGGCTCGCCGCCCATTGTCGGCGTCGTCGGGCTGCTGCAGGTGGACGTGCTCGGCAGCCGGGTGAAGGCCGAGTACGGCGTGCCCGTCGGCTTCGAGAACGTGCAGTGGGACATGCTGCGCTGGGTGACCGGCGAGGACCGCGCCGCGATCGAGCGCTTCACCCGGATCCACCGGGCCGACTGCGCCGAGGACCATGACGGCGAACTCGTGGCGCTCTTCACCTCCGACTGGCGCCGCCGCCGCGCCGAGGAGGAATGGCCCATGTTGCGCTTCCACGCGGTGCGCGAGCAGCACGCGCTGGAAGGCAGCTGAGGGTGGCGCGGCCCCGCCTCCTCGTCCTGTCGCTGGGCGGGACCATCACCATGACGCCGGGCGCCGGGGCCGGGCTGAACCCCACGCTGGGCGCGGCGGAACTCGTCGCCGCCGTGCCGGGCCTCGCCGAGGTGGCGGAGATCGTCGCGGAGTCCCCCGCGCGCGTGGCGAGCCCTTCACTGGAGCCTGCCACCCTGCTCGCCGTCGCACGGCGCATCGCGGCGGAGGATTGCGACGGGGCCGTGGTCATTCAGGGCACAGACACGATCGAGGAAAGCGCCTTCCTGCTCGACCTGTGCGTGCCCGGTGAACAGCCGGTGGTCGTCACCGGCGCGATGCGCGGGGCGGCGGCACCGGGCGCCGATGGCCCGGCGAACCTGCTGGCCGCTGCCATCGTCGCGGCCTCGCCCGATGCGCGCGGTCTGGGCACGCTCGCCGTGCTGAATGACCAGATCCACGCAGCGCGCTTCGTCCGCAAGGGCCACAGCGCCCTGCCCTCCGCCTTCGCGTCTCCCCTTTCGGGACCGCTTGGCTTCGTCGCGGAAGGGCGCGCACGGATCCTCTCGGAGGTACCCCGCCGTCCGGTCCTGCCCACCCCGGACGGCGAATGGCCGCCAGTCGCGATCCTCGGCTGGGGCGTGGGCGAGGATGGACGGTTTCTCCACGCGCTGCGCGGCCTCGGCTATCGAGGCGCGGTGGTGGACGGGATGGGGGCCGGTCACGTCCCGGCGCAGGCCGCCGCGAAGCTTGGAACCCTGGCTGACGAGCTGCCGGTGGTGCTCTGCTCCCGCTGCTTTGCGGGGCCGGTCTTCACCGGGACCTATGGCTATGCCGGGGCGGAGATGGACCTGCTGGCGCGCGGGCTGATTCCCGCGGGGACGCTGCCAGCCGCAAAGGCACGGCTCCTGCTGGCTCTCGCCCTTGCCTCGGGGCTCGATCCAGCCGCCTGCTTCGCTGCGTATGGCTGAGCGTCGCGGCCGATCCCGCCCTCAGGGAACGGGCGCGAGCAGCGCGGCGAGCGCGGCGAGAAGCTGGGGCGCGGTGTAGGGCTTCGACAGAACGGGCCTGGCACGATGCTGTTCCGGGATATCGCCGGGATGCAGTCCGGTGGCCAGCACGAAGGGGATGCCGCGCGCAGCCAGCAGGTCGGCGACGTTGTAGCCGCTCTCCCCGTTGCGCAGGCGGACATCCACGAGCGCAGCCTCTGGCGCCTCGCCCTCGATCGCGCTGCTCGCGGCGGAAACCGTCGCAGCCGGACCAAGCGGGATCGCGCCCACATCACCCAGCGTCATCTCGGCAAACATTGCGATGAGGGGTTCGTCCTCAACGAGGAGGATGCGCCGACCGTTCAATGGCTGTTCCGTCAATGGGCCTTCCCCCTCTGCCGCGTTTTGCTTCTTCCCGATAGCGACCGGAGCCCGCCGAAGCAATATTGGCGCGTGCTCATCACGCATAAGCTTGTGCCCTCGGTGAAGGTTGCGTTTCTCCCAAACCCCCCTAGACAACATCGCGTTCGCCTTCCGAGCGGGAGAATGACAGGATGCCGATGCTTCAACTGTCCGTCGCTGTCTTCGCTTACAACGAGGAGAACGGCATCGGCGCCTGCCTCGATGCGATCGGAGCCTGCGCGCAGGAAGCGCAGGTGACGGTGCACGTGCTCGTCAATGGCTGCACGGATGGCACGGAAGCGGCGGTGAACGCCTACAAGCCGGTGGGCTTCGCGGTGATTCCCGTGGTGCTCCAGCGCGGCGACAAGGCCAACGCCTGGAACCACTACGTGCACGAGGTCGCGCCCCTCGAGGCCGCGGCGCATGTCTTCACGGACGGTGATTGCCGCATGGTCCCGGGCACCCTGCGCGGCTTTCTTCAAGCATTCGAGAATAACCCAGAAGCGATGGGCTGCGCGGCGCTGCCGGTCTCGGGACGGTCCCAAACCGAGTTCCGCGCCAAGCTCGCGGTCGGCCGCGAGATGGCCGGCAACCTTTATGCCCTGCGCGGCGAGGCGGTGCGGCGCTTCCGCGAGGCAGGAGTGCGCCTGCCTTTCGGCATGTTCGGCGAAGACGGCCTCGTCACCATGCTGGTGAAGCATGACCTCGACCCGCGCTCCCCGCGGCGGGAGGAGCGCGTGGCAGTGAGCGAGGAGGGCGGCTTTGCCTTCAAGCCGCTTTCGCCCTTCTCCCTGCGCGACCTCAAGACTTACCGGAACCGCAAGATGCGCTACGCGGTGCGCCGGCAGCAGGCGAACATGCTCTACCCGTTGCTGTTCGAACGTGGCGTGTCAGCGATGCCGGAACACGTGGTGGACCTGTACCGCGCGTGCCACGCTTCGATGGAGCGGGGCTGGAACGGCCTCAGCACATACTTCGACTGGAAGGCGCGGCGTCGGATCGAGCGTGACCTTCGCGCCGATGACAGCGTGAAGCAGGCGGAGCGTGCCCACCTCTACAGCTGAGGCCTGCATCACGCTGCCAGCGCGGCGCGCGACATCAGCAGGCGTTCGATCAACGAAGCATGCGCGCTGAACATCCGATCCTGATCCAGGTCCCGTTCCGCGACAAGGCGATTGGCCGCACCGAGTTCCCGGCGGAGCGCTGCGTCGCAGAGGAGCGGGCGCAGCGCTCCGGCGAGCGCCACGTCGTCGCAGGGAGCGAGGAAGCGCTCCTGCTCCGGCGGCAGCATCCGGCGCACGTCGCCCACTGAAGTCGAGGCGACCGGCAGGCCGGAGGCCATGGCCTCCATCACAGAGAAGGGCATCTGCTCCGTGTCGGATGACAGGGCGAAGACATCCATCTCGCGATAGGCGGCAGCCGGGTCGGGCATGTGGCCGGCAAAGCGTGTCCTTCCCGCCAGGCCAAGCTCTCCGGCCAAGGCTTCAAGCCCGGCCCGCTCCTCTCCCTCACCGACGATGAGCAGGCGGAAACCCAAACCCTCCCCCGCCAGCAGGGCGCAGGCGCGGAGCAAGCGCCCGATATTCTTTTCGGCCCGAAGGGCGGCAACCGTGCCGATCACCGGGAGGCCATCCCCCCCCTGCCCACCCGGCGCGAAGCGCGCGAGGTCGAGCCCGTTGGGGATCAGGTGCGTCCGCGCTTCCGGCAGGCGCCACAGGTGGCGAGACGCCTCGAGCAGCGTGGCCGAGGGCAGCACCGTCTCCGCCCTGCGCAGCACGAGTCGCCGGGTCCAGACGCGGCGCGCCTTCTGGCCGCGTGCTTCGTCGGGCCCGAAGCCGTCCTCCATGTGGATGTGCGGAACTCCGCCCGGGGCCGCGTTCGCCATCGCCCATTCGATGCTGCCCCAGTTCGAGGTGAGCAGCAGATCGGGCCGCACGGTGCGGAGCAGGGCACGGGTGCGCTGGAGGCGCTGCGGCAGCGAGCCCTCGGCGGCGAAGGGAACCCGCTCCCAGGACACGTCCGCCGCAAGGCGCTCGGCGCATTCCATGCGGCCGTTCAGCGAGACGATGGCATGGCGCCAGCGCGGCCCCATGCGGTTGGCCAGCATGGCGAAGCGCACCTGGGCGCCGCCCACCGCGAAGCCGGGGAAAACATGGAGCAGCAGGGGAGCCTTCACGGCAGCAGCTTTCCGGCAAGGGCCGCGACCCGGCGCGCATTGCCTTCCCAGGTGAGGTCGCGGGCGATCACCTCGCGCCGCGCTGCACGTCCCAGGGAATCGCGCAGGGCGGGATCACCGGCAAGGCGGGACAGCGCCTTCCAGAAACCTTCGGGGTCGGAGGGGTCGAAGAGCAGCGCGTTGCGCCCGTGCTCCAGCACCTCCCGGATGTTGGGCTGGTCCGGCGCGACGATGGCGCGCCCAGCGGCCATGTACTCGAAGACCTTGAGCGGCGAGCAGTAGGGCACGGCGGCGGGCTGCAAGGCCACGTCGAAATCGGACACCAGCGACGGCACCTCGTGGCGCTGTGCAAGGCCGGTGAAGCGCACACGCTCGGCGATCCCCAGTTCGCGGGCCAGGGCCTCCAGCCCCGGCCGGGCCGGGCCCTCGCCCACCACTGTCAGCGCCAGCGGCACCTCGCCGCGCCATTCGGCGATGCCGCGGACGACCTTGTCCAGCCCGTGCCAGTCGCGCACGAAGCCGACAAAGCCCAGCACCACTTCCTGCCCCGGCATGCGCGGCACGGGCTCCGGGAATTCCTCCAGGTGGATGCCGTTCGGGATGACGTGGATGCGGTCGCGGGGCACGCCGGCCGCCTCGACATGCTCTGCCAGCACGCCCGTCACTGGCAGCACGGCGTCGGCCGCGCGCCACGCATTGTTCTCGCTCCAGCGCGCCAGCCCCTTGAGGGCGAGGTTGCCGAACCGCGCGCGTTCCTCCGCGAGGGGGGCATTCACCTCCAGCAGGAAGGGCAGGCGTAGGCGCCTCGCAAGCCAGGCGCCGGCGAGGTAATGCAGGTTGTAGCGCTCGTAGATGACGTCGGGTCGAAACTCCCGCGCAGCGGCCATGAGCCGCGCATGGGCGGGCAGGCTGTAGCCGAGTTCCGCCACCTCGGCGACGGCGGCCGGCAGGGCGCGGCGCAGGCCGGAGATCCAGCTGCTTTCCCCGCCCAGCTCCGCCCGGTCATAGGCCGCCGGGCCAACGACGCGCACCTCGTGCCCTTCCTGCCGGAGCGCCTGCACCAGCGCGTCCAGGTGCACCCCCTGCCCGTCCCGCGACTGGATGCGATGGCTGTAGAGGATGCGCAGCTTGCGCGACGACGCTTCCGCGGGCGTCGCGGTGTCCAGCGCCGCGCTCATGCGAAGGACCGGCGCAGCCGGGACGCCGTCGCGCGCGCCAGGGCCAGCAGCCCCGCCGGGTGGCGCATCGAAGCGAGCACCGCGCCCTCACGCTGACGCCGCGTGGCGACCCAAAGCTTCTTGTAGGGGTCGTCACCCCGGCCGAAATCCACCTCGCGCACCGCGTCCTCCGTCAGCAGATGCTCCATCATCCGCGCCGTCAGCACCGTGCCGGGCGAGTGCTCGCGCGCCGCCTCCACATGGTGAAGCTTGGGCAGGGTGGCGCGCCGCCTCCCGCCCGGCGCGTCCAGGAGCCAGTATTGTGCCGCAATGGGCCATCCATCGGCGCTGCGCCGCAAGATGCCAAGCCGCAAGATGCCGAGCGGCGCCGCGGTCCGCATCAGTGCCGCGTCCAGTGCAGGCGCAGGCTCGGCCGGCTTCCAGGAAGCGGCGCGCACCGCCTCGAAGGCTGCGATCCCGGCCTCCAGGGCAGGGCCGGGGCGGTCCACGATCTCGAAGGTAACACGCGAGGTTGCCTTGCGGCGGATCGTCGTGCGCAAGGCGCCGGGGCGCCCTTCGAGCCAAGCCTCCCAGGTGACGCCGGGCGGCAGCACGTCGCGCCAATTACCGAAGTGGCGGAAGGGCAGCACCTGGAGGCCCCCATCCCGCGCGCCTTGCAGCAAAGCCGCCGTGCCCGGCTCCCCTGGGTCCAGCGCGTCGAGGCGCAGCGGCGCATCCCATCGGCGCGCGGCGGCGAGGCCAAGCCCAGCCTCCCGAGCCGCGCCAGGGCCGAGCGGCCGCCAGTCGAGTGTGTAGGGCGTGGAAAGCGACGACATCCCGCCCGGCCCGCGCATCAGGGGAAGCAGGATGCCGGCTGCCTCATCCACCGCCAGGACGAGCTTCGACCCCAGCGGGCGCGCATGGGCCAGCAGCGTGTCGAACCACAGGCGCGAAGCGAAGAAATCCTCCTCGTCGAGAAAGGCGTCGCACCAGCAGGGCAGGAACGGTGCCTCGACCTCGACGACGCGCAGCTTCTGCGTGCCGAAGCGGGCGGGGGCAGACAGCGGTGCGGCCAGGGCGCTGCTCATGATGTTTCTCCGTCGCGCACTGCATAAACGACCCGCCCGAGCATTTCGCGCAGCGCATACCAGGAATCGAGGAGGTGATCCGGGCGTGGCAGCCACCCGCCGAGCCCAGCGCCGTCAGCCGGGAACTGCCGGCGAACCGGAGCGGGATGCGTCTGAAGTCCGGCGCGAACGAAGGCATCGCGCGCGCGGGGCATGTGCCAGCCATGAGTCACAAGAAGCACGGTGTCCAAACCCTCCCTCTTCAGCAACGCTGCGCTGCCTCTCGCGTTGCCTGCGGTATCACCGGCCTCTTTCTCCTCCCAGCGAACCGGCACACCGAAGTCGCGGTCCAGGCTCCGCGCCATCATCGTGGCGATGGGCGGGGTGCGGGGCGCGACGACCCCACCGGTGACAAGGACCGGAAGCTCCGTCCTCCGTTGCAGCCCCGCGCCGGCCCGCAGCCTTTCCAGCGTCAGCGCACCCACCTCCGGCCCTTCGTTTCCGCGCGCGACCTCGCCACCAAGGATCACGATGGCCCGCGGCTCGGCCGCCGGCACGGGTCTTTCGTCCAGCGACGCGGCGACCAGCAGCCAGGACGAGACGTAGGGCGTGGCGAGAACCAGCACCGCCCCCGCGCAGGCCGCGGCCGCCATGCCAGCGCCCCGGCGCCGCCACAGGGCAAGCGGAACAGCCAGAACCACGAACCCAAGCGGCGGCAGGACCAGCGCGGTGAGCGCGGCCTGGAGCGACACGCTATTCGGCCGCCAGGGCCGGCTCGGGACGCATGACGGCACCCTGATGGATCTCGCGCCAGCTCGCGGAACGCCCGCCGATCTCCTCGCGGAAGAAGGCATAGAAGGCGTCCAGCCAGCGGAGCAGGCGCGCGACATCCTCCTCCGTGCGCGCGTAGGGCGTGTTGCCCGGCGCCAGGGAAGGCGAGTGGTAGGTCAGCACGAAGACACGGTGACCCTGCGCCCGCATCGAGCGGACGAGACGCTTCGCCTCATCCAGGGTGATTCCTTCCGGGGAAAGGCGGATCCGCTCCATCAGTCCGAAGCGCGCCGCCATCCCGGCAAGGATATCCGAGCGCGAGCGATAAAGGCGGCGCGCCAGCCCCGGATGCGTGGCCCGCCCGACCAGCGCGGCGGAGACCGGCAGTCCGAGCAGCGTCCGCTCGCGGTCCAACCAGCGTGGACGGGCGTCCAGCGCCCAATGCGCACCTTCCGCCAATCCCTCCGCGGGCCAGCATGGGGTCAGGCTGCTGTCGCACTCGTAGCCAAGCTGCTTGATGATGTCCGCGGTGCGAGGCCCGGGCCCGAAGCGACCGGTGCGCCAGATGCGCGGCTGGATGCCGAACGCATCCTGCAACGCTCCCGTCAGGCGCTTCGCCTTTTCGATCTCGAGCGTCAGCGGCAGGTTGCCCGCATAGCTGTTGCGCTCGCTCAGCTCTTCGTCGAGGGGCGGCGTGACCCATGGATGGAGCTGGGCGCCGAGTTCGGCGTGCCCGCCTTGCAGGAGTTCGCGCAGCGGCGCCGCGCCTTCATCCTGTGTCGCGACGGGGTAGTCGGTCAGGTAGACCGGCACGACCCCGTGCTTCTCGAACACACGGTGGGCGAGGTGCTGCCGCCCCATCGAAGACACGTCCAGCGCGTCGCGCCGGAATGGCCCGGTCCAGTCGAATGCCTCCTCCGCATCCACTGTGGTGACGAGCAGAGGCGTCCCGTCGCCGCCCAACTCGAGCGGTGCATGGAAGCTCGGATCGGTGACGGAGGCAGTCGCGGGCAGGCTCGGCATAGGCTCGCCTTCTTCGATGCGATGGGACAGACCGTAGGCTTCGAGGTACCGCGCGGCAATCGAATCCATCCCGAAACGGGATCGCGCGAGGATGCGGCCTGCCTCGCCAAGACTGCGCCGAAGCGCGGCGTCCTCGACGAGGAGCCGGGCGAGAGGCATGTACTCGGCGTCCTCCTCGAACAGGAAGCCAGTTTCGTCCGGGAGGATGAAATCCTCGTTCACGCCCGGCAGGCGTCGCGCCACGACGGGAAGGCCGTGCGCCATGGCTTCCGGAACGGCCGTGCCGAAGCCCTCGCGACGCGATGCGAAGACGAACATGTCGGCACAGCCGAACCAGGGATGCGGGTCTCGCTGCTCCCCAACCAGGTGCACGCGCCCCGCCACGCCGAGCGCGTCGGCGCGGGACCGCAGGGCGGCGACGTACTCCGGCTCCAGCTCCGGCCCGACAAGAATAAGGTGGGCCTTCGGGCCGAGGGCCGGCATCGCCTCCACCAGCGTGGCCTGGTCCTTGCGGGCGCAGAGCCCACCGACCGAGATGAGCGCGACGTCCTCGTCCCCCAGCCCCAGCTCGGCGCGCAACCGCGCGCGCTCCTCCGGGTCGGGATCCCGCGTGGTGATGCCGCAGGGGATGAGGTGGCAGCGCTCCGGCGGGGCGCCGGCGCCGAGCGTTTCCGCCTGAAGCTTGGGAGAGATGGAGACGAAGCCATCGAACAGGCGGAAACCCTGCCGTGCCAGGGGGCGGGAGACGGAACGGTAGCCGCGCAGCAGTGCCGGAAGGCTGTCATCCAGCGTGGCGGACAGGAGAAGGCGCCGTCCCGCGAGCCGCGCCAGCAGGGGCGACACAAACCAGCGGTCCGCGTGGGTGCGGAAATGGACCACGTCGAAGCGCGAGATATGGCGGGCAAACCAGGCGCCCAGGGCGGCTTCGCGCTGCACATGCCCCACGGCGCCGTCGCAAAGGTAATGGACGGCCGAAAGCCCCGGTCCGAACTCGATCATTTCGGCCGGGCGCGGCGTGTGGGTGACCAGGAGCTCGTGCTCCACCCCAGGCGCGATCTCGCGCATCACGGCGGAGCAGCGCTCCAAAAAGACCCCCTCCCCCGTGAAATCCGGCCGGAACAGCTTCAGGACATGGAGCACGCGGTTCGTCATGGCGCGGCACCAGTTGCGGCAAGCTGCATGGGGCCGCGTCCGAAGCGGTCGCGATAGGTTTGAGTTTCCGCGCTCATGCTGCCGCCCGCTCCTCGGCCGGGGCGAGGCCTGCCTCGCGGGCCAGCCACGCCTCCAGCACCAGGATCTGCCAGATCGGCTGGGAATGATCGGCCGCGCCCGCCTCATGCTCGGCGACGAGGCGCTGCGCCTCGCCCAGTTCGAGGAGGCCGCTATCCCCCAGTGCGCCGCGTCGCAGGCGCGCGCCGATCTCGCCTGCGCGCCGGCGGAACTGCCCCGCGATCTCCGCGGCGAAACCACGCTTGCGGGCCCAGAGCAGGTCGTGCGGTAGGTCTTGCGCCATGGCGCGGCGAAGCACGTGCTTGCCGAAGGCGCCGCGCAGCTTCTCGCGCGCCGGCAGGGCCAAGCCCCACTCCACGAGGTTGTGGTCAAGGAACGGCGCACGCAACTCAAGCGAATGCGCCATGGAGGCACGGTCAGTCTTCACGAGGATGTCCCCGGGCAGATAGGTGAGGATGTCGGTGCGCTGTGCCGCGAGCAACGGGTCGTCCGGATCTGCCTCGTCCATCGCTTCGACGAAGCGTCGGGATGGGCTGTGGCCCTCGAGCGCCGTCCGCAGCCGGGGCGACAGCAAGGCCTGTCGACGGGCATCGCGCAGCTTGCAGACCGTGCCGTAATAGCCGAGCGCGCTGTCCAGGCTCAATTCGGTCAGGGTGGACTTAGCCCGCAGCCAGCGGGGCGCGCCTGCAAGGTTCGGATACCACGCGGCGAGCCGCCCGATCACCGCCCTGCGCATTCCTGGCGGGATGTTCGCACGCACCGCCTCCACCAGCGAGTGGAAACGGTGGCGCCGATAGCCGCCGAGCACCTCGTCGCCCCCATCGCCCGAAAGGGCGCCCTTCACGTGGCGGCGCGCGAGGCGCGAGACGGCAAGGCTCGGAACGGCGGAATGGTCGCCGAAAGGCTCGCCATACACCTCCGCGACACGCGATGCGGCGGCGAGGTAGTCCTGCTCGCCCTCCTCGGCATGGTGAGTGGTGCCGAAGCGCGCGGCCAGGGAGGCAGCGGCAGGTCGCTCATCGCCGGGGCCCGAGAAGCCGATCGTAAAAGTGGAAAGACCCACTTTGCGCGACGCCAGCGCGACAACGGAGGCGGAATCCACGCCCCCGGACAGAAAGGCGCCAATCGGAACATCCGCCATCAATTGCAGGTGCACCGCGTCAGTCAGCCGCGCGCGAAGTTCCGCAGCGGCGTCGGCCGAACCCGCAACGGCGCGCGTAGGGGGGCGCCAGTAGGAGCGTGGCTCGGGAAGCATCGCCTCGCCCCGCCGCAGGAGCGCGAAATGCGCGGCGGGGAGACGGCGGATCGCGGCATAGCCTGTCGCCGGGTCGGGAATGTAGCCGAGCGCGAGGAAATCCTCGATCGCCATGGGATCGGTGCGGCGGTCCACGCCCGGAAGCGTCAGAAGCGCGGGGATCTCGGACGCGAAGGCCAGGGTGCCGTCCGGCAGCACCGTCCAGTGCAGCGGCTTCTCGCCCATCCTGTCGCGCGCGAGCAGCAGTTCGCTGCGTGTCCGATCCCAGAGGGCAAAAGCGTACATGCCCTGCAAACGGTCGAGCAGCCCAACGCCCCACTCACGCCAACCGGTAAGGAGGATCTCGGTGTCGGAGCGGGTGCGGTGAAGGTGGCCCGCAGCCTCCAGGGCCTCGCGCAAGGCAACGTGATTATAGATTTCGCCGTTGAATGTAACGAGGACCGCTCCATCTGCGGTTGTCATGGGCTGCGACCCGCCCTCGAGGTCCACGAAGGACAGTCGCCGATGGCCAAAACCGAGATGTGGCTCGACATGGAAACCATCACCATCCGGCCCCCTATGCGCAAGGGCATCCGCCATGCGGCGCAAGGCCGCAACGTCTGGAGTTGCGGCGCTGAATGGGTGGAAGAGGCCGACGATGCCGCACATCAGGCCGCTCCTTCGCAATCATACGTATGTTGCGAATCAAGCATACCAGCCAAAAATGCCTCGATAGTGAAAAGTGAATTGCACAACCTTGCCGTGCATGGTAAGGATGCAGCAGGCGGCGATCGAAGGATGTCTGAGGGTATGCAGAGGGTCGAGCACAAGTTGATCTCCCCTTCCGCACACGCGGAAGTTGCTGGGGCCGGATGGCCGGAGCGTCTGCCGTGGCCTGTCGCGGTGCTGTTCATCTTCACCCTTGGCATTGCCCTGTGGTGGGGCGTGTTCCGCTTGACCAGCGCACTTCTCGCTTGAGGACGCGGAGCTTCAAGTTTTACATGCGCCATCAGGCGTAACTTCCCATTTCTGCTGCCTGAACGCACGTATCCCTCCATGGGATGCAAATTGGGAAGGTTTATTAGGCGGGAACGATTGAGAGCGTTGGCAGCCGGGCCCTGGTGGTCGCGTCGATGCCATATGCCCCGCTGTTGAGAAGCCAGGAATAGGCGCTCCGGGACGCCTGCGTGTCGAGGACTTCGACGAGCGCCGCCAGCGACTGTAGCGCCCAGCGACCGTAATCGCCTCGGCTCTTCTCCCACCCCTCACCGTTGGACAGGTTGCGAGCCACGGTTTCGCGACCGATCTCGGCCCAGCTGCGGTAGGGCGTGCCCCGCGGCGGCGAGATGGCGATCAGGTATGCGCAGCCATCATGCGGGTTAAAGCCGCGGTCCCGCGCCAGGAAGCGGCCGGCCAGGAAATTCTCCATCCACGACAGCACGGCCCGAGCGTCCGCACTGCCGCGCTTGGCCGCCATGGCTACAGTGGAAACGAAGTAATCCTGCTGCCAGGGCGGAAGGACGCCCGATCCTCCGTACTCTCCAGGAATCCATCCATGGGCTTCGCCTTGCGTCGCTGTCCATTCAGGCAGCATGCGGCGGAGCCACGCCCAGTTCGCGGCGGAAACCTCTCCGACCCACCCGGCCTGATCCCCGAGCGCCCAGGCTGCGTTGTCCACTTGGCGCATGGACCAAGCGGCGGAGCGGGTCTGCGCATTGTGGACGATGTTGTTGTCCGGAAGTCCCCCCTCCCGCCGGACGCCCGGCCACGTCGCGATCACCGAGTGATGCGCCTGTGCGGTGAGGTTATCCAGGAAGGCACGCCGGCCGGTCAGGATCCAAGGCATGAAGGAATAGTCGGGCTGATGGGCACGATCGGGAGCCCATCCATGATCGCCGCCGACCGGGAAAGTAAGCCCGTGAGGTGGCCTTGCACGCGTATCGGTCCAGAAGCCGGGACGCCTGCGCGTGTCGATCCAGCCGCCCTGGGGATCGCGGAAGTGCCAGGGGATTGCGCCCGCGGCTTCCGCCTGCCCCAGCACGAAGCGCGTCGCACGGCGATCCTGGCTGATCACCCAAGCTGCAACCGGCAAGGGTGCTGGTCCGATATCGGCCCGCGCGCCCCCGGTATGCATGCGCTGCGTGATGCCACGAGGATCGAGCGGCACCGTCCAGGACGGCGCCGCCATGGCTCGGGCGAACCCATCCAGGACTTGCGGTGCCACACCCGTGCCCAGATCGTAGCGGTGCGCTGCCGCTGCGTCTGCCAGATAGGTTGGATCGAAACGGATATGCGCCGCGATGGGTCGCGTCGAAACCAGCCGCCCCCATCCCGCATAGGGGTGATGCCGCGCGACCCTTCCGGCCATCGCCTCTCGCCCATCCAGGCTGACGCGAAGCTCGTAGCTCGCATACTCCACACCCGGCCGAAGCGCGAGGTCGTTGCGGAACCATGTATCCAGCACCAGCGCACCGTCGGCATGGAGGGCGACATCCAGCACGAGGCGCAGCGAGGTGGCGCCACCGGCGGCGTCGGCGGGGACGTCCACTTCGACGCGCTTCCGCGCCGCCAAGGGGCCTACCTGCCACCCTCCCTGCCCTGCAAGCGCATCCACCACGAATCCTCCAACCTCGACCCTCGCCGACCGACCCTCCGCCGCGCGTGCCGGACTGAGCGGCGCGCCCACTTCAGGCCCGACCAAGAGGCTGACGGGAAGGCTCTGCCCCTGTCTCAGGGCCGGAATGCGCAGCGCGATCACCGCGTGCTGGACCGATCCATCCGCATGACGCGTCGTGACGTCCATCTGCACGGGCAAGGCTCCGGACCCACCGGCATCTGCCCGGAGCCCTGCCCCGCGGCCGATATCGCCGCGGCGGAAGGGGTGGCCAAAGACCAGCACGCCCTCGGCACTCGGACCTTCCAGCGTGATGGAGGGACGCGGGCCGCCCGATGCGGCGACGCGGCGGGCTGCGCCCGTGCGGGTTGCGCCTGTCTGCGCCTCGGCCGAGCAGGCACCGAGGAGAAGCGGCAGGGAGCGCCGCGCGATCAACGGCCGAGTACCCGGCGGAACACCTCGGCCTGGCCCGCCGATACCTCACGCCAGCCGAAGCTTTCCGCGTGAGCACGTGTCGCAGCGCGATCCGGTTCTGCCAAGACCCTCCGCAAGGCAGCGGCGATGGCCGCAGGGGTTGCCACGTCGACCACCTCGCCGGCCGCCTCGGTGCAGACCGCTTCGCGCGCACCCCAGGCCGGGGTGCTGACGACAGGCGTGCCGCAGGCCATGGATTCCAGCAGCACGTTGGCCCAGCCCTCGCGGGAAGACGCCAAGACCATCGCATCTGCTGCGCCGTAGAAGCGCGGCAGCTCGCTGTGCGGGACAGGGCCGAGAAAGCGGACGCGGTCTGCGATGCCCTGCTGGCGGGCGAGTGCCTCGAGCGAAGCGCGCTCCGGCCCCTCCCCTGCGATCCAGAGCCGGGCCTCCGGCAGATCCTTCAGCGCCCCAATCGTGAGGTGATGCCGCTTGCGCTCGATCAGCAGGCCGACCGAGAGAATCAGGATCCCTTCGACGCCCAGTTCCCGGCGCAGGGCCGCTCGGTCGGAGGGCGGCCGGAAGCGCTCGAGCTCGACCCCGTTGCGCAGCACTGTCACCTTGTCGTCAGGGGCGCCGAGCGCGAGCAGCCCGCGCTTCAGGTCGGCGCTGACGGCGATCAGCGCATCGCAATCCTCGATCGCGCGTCGGATCAGGCGGCGCGGCACAGCGTGATCGGGCAGCTGCGAGACGTCGGAACCACGTGCGGTGATGACCACGGGCCGACCGAACTCGCGCCCCAGCCACGTTGCGGCAACGCCGTCCGGATACAGGTAGTGCGCATCGATCACGTCAAAGTCGAACCCGGCCTGGATCATCCGTGTCACCTCCTTTCGCGCAGCGCGATAAAGCGCCCATGGATTGGTGACCATGCCGAGCCGGGGCAGCGCGAGGAACCGCGGATGGCGCACGGCGAGGCCATGCCGAATTTCGTCACGTGGGACGGCCGCAGCGCGCCCCCAACGCGTGAAGAATGGCGCCAGCGCTTCCGGGAACCAGGGAACGGGGGCGAGAACCCGCGCCTCAACGCCCTCGTCGGCGACGAGATGCCTGAGCCTGTTCTCGACGAAGACGCCATGATTGGGCGTTGCGGCGTTCGGGTACAGGGTGCTGAACACCAGCAGGCGCGGCAGGCTGGGCCGCGGCGGCGCGGCGGAGGCGCTGTCGCGCGGCAGGGTCAGGAGCGGCGTGTCCGGCATCGTCGTCGTCCCGCATGTCGAAGGGGGATGGGTAGCGCCGGCTGATCGAGGGCAGGCTCGCCCAGAGGGCGAGCCACCCGGCGCCGATCAACATGGCGAGGAAGTAAATGGCCTGCATCGTTCAAGCCGCCTGTGCCCTGCTGCGCCAGCCACCGGTGGCGACGGTCCGCACGCGTTCGGTTTCCTGGCGCGCCTGCCTGAGGACCACCGCTCTCGCGGCAGCAACAACCACGAGAAGCGTCCAGAAGTAGTCCCAGTAGGAAAGCGATAGAAAGGTCCCGCCCGCCATGTAGGCGACTATCGAGACCTGCGACATCCGCGCAAGGTCCCAGGCCCAGCGGAGCTTCGGCTGTCCGCGCGCAAGGGCGGCGAGGCGGAAAGTTTGCCAGATCCCGGCAAGCAGCAAGGCGAACCAGATCCCGAAGCCGACCCAGCCATGCTCGCCGAGCACCTCGAACCAGATCGAATGGGTGGCACGCGCCGCGACGCCTGGAGTCAGGCGGTCGACGATCTCCTGCTGATAAACGGCACGGAAGCCGCCGCCGGTCAGCGGCCGCTCGCGCGCCATCTCATAAGCCGACATCCAGATGAGGATCCGTCCCGTGGCTGAGGCATCCTCCTCGTAGTTCTGCATCGTCTCCATGCGGCTCACCCAGGTCTGGGGCATGAAGGCGATCGCCCCGGCGACCGCTGCGACGATCGCGATGCCCGAGACCACCTTGCCGCGCGACCGCAGCCACAACACCCCACCCGTGGCGATCAGCGCCAGGAGCGCCCCACGCGACTGCGACCCGAGGACCGCGACGAGCGTGAGGCCCATGGCCGCGATGAGGCCGATCCGAATCAACCGATACTTGGAGTGCAGGCGCAGCCAGTTCATCAACGGGATGGAGATCAGCATGCCGACCGCGAGGTGGTTGCGGTCCGCGATCATCGTCTGCTCGGGGCCGAGCACGATATGCCCGCCGCCCGTGACCAGCGTGAAGATCCCGCCACGCACTCCGAAATAGCCGAGCGACAGTACCATCATCCACACCATGGCGTGGATCCGGTCCCGGCTGGTGAGCAGCGCTGCAGTCAGCAGCAGGCCGAGGATCACCTTCATCACGCGGTCCCACATCGGCCAGACCGCGGACGGAGGAGCCAGGGCGATCATCGACGTCAGGGTGATCCATGCGAGGAAGGCGAGCAGCAGCACCGTGACGGAGTTAAGAGCGGCCCGCTTCGGCTCACCGGCCAGGACGCAGCCCACCACCGTCGCCATGAAGGCGAGCATCGCCCAAGGCGGGGTCCTGGCGAAGCCCCAGACCAGCTGGTGGGGATTCATGAAGGAGATCCACGACCAGATCAGGATCCCCGCGAAGGGGCTGATGGTCGCCAGCACCAGCCAGGGTGCGCAGATCCCGAAGAAGACGATGTCGCGCAAGGGTCAGCGGCTTCCATTCAGTCGGGAAAGGAGGCGCTCGCCTTCGGCGCGCTCGGGGAAAGCGGGAGTGCGGAGCGCGGCGGTGAGCTGCCGGCGCGCCTCCTCCCTTTCCCCGATCTCAGCGAGGGCCGTGGCGTAGCGAACGGCCATGCCAGGGCTTGGTGCGTTGCCCTCTGGGTAGGCGTGGCGCATGACCTCCACTGCGCGGCGTGCCTCGCCCGAGCGCAGGAGAATGAGACCCAGCGTGTCCCCCGTCTCCGGACGCGGGGCGAGGGCGAAGGCGCGTTCCGCCATCGGCCGCGCGCGGGCCAGCGACTCCCGGTCGCCACGCTGAGCCAGCACCCAGGCCAGGTCGTTCAAGACGCCGCCATCATTCGGGGAGAGGCGCAGCAGGGTCTCGAACTTCCGCTCAGCCTCGGCCGTGCGGTTCGCCTGGAGGTCGAGACGGGCAGAAGTGGCAAGGACGGCCGGGCTCTCGGGGGAGCGGTCCAGCCAAGCCTGCAACGCACGGCGCGCCTCTTCAGGTTGTCCGGCACCGAGATGCGCGACGGCGAGGCGCAGGGCCAACGCTTCGGTCGGTCCCTCCGAGTAGGCGGTCGCGAAGGCGCGCGCCGCCTCGGCTTGGCGGTTCAGCGCCATCAGGAAGTCGCCGCGCAGCCAAGCGCCAGCCGGCATCGCGCCCGGGCGCCGCGCGAGGCGATCCGCGAGGGCGAGCGCGGCGTCGGGCCCGCCGGACCGCTGGGCGAGCATCACGGCGGTGGAAAGCAGGAGCGAGTCATTGGGGACGAGGCGCAGCCCCTCCTCGATCACCGCTTCGGCCTCGCGGTTCTCGTCGCGCCGGGCCAGGACGAGCGCAAGCTGGCGGCGTGCCGACGCGTTGGTCGGCTGCTCCGCAATGGCGGCGCGGGCCACCGTCTCGGCATCCGCCCAGGCGCCGCGCGCGGCGTGCGCCTCGGCCTGCAGCAGGCGCAAGGCGGGCGCGGTGATGCGTGGGCGCAGAGCCTCGTGCTCCAGAACGGCGGAGGCGGCGGCGGGATCACCCGTGGAAAGTAGGGCCCGCGCGGTGGAGCCCGCAATGATCGGCGACCCCGGATTGGCCTGCTGCGCCGTCCGCAGCGCGGCAAGGGCTTCATTGCCCGGCCGTGCGGCGCGCAGCAGGAGCGTCGCGGCCTGCGCGTTCTCCGGATCCGCCGCCAGCACCTCGCCAAGGTAGCGCGCCAGGTCGGCAATGCGGTTCTCGCTGCCCGCGATGCGCGCAAGGCCAAGCTTCGCGCCGATCGAGGCCGGGTTGGCCTTGAGCGCGTTCTCCAGCACCTGGCGCGCCCCGGCCAGATCGAGCCGCATGGCGCGGATCGAGCCCTCGGCGAGCAACGCCACCTCGCTGTTGCGCTGCTCCGGCGTGAGCCGTGAAAGTTCCGCCTCCGCCGCTTCCGCCTCGCCCCGGGAGATCGCCGCAAGGGCGAGCATCTGCCGTGCGGCAGGGTCGTCCCGGCCGCCAGCGAGCGCGGCCTGGGCTGCCTCCGCCATGCCAGCGTAGTCGCCCAGCGAAAGGCGGACGGCCGCAAGGCGCGATTGCAGTTCCGCGTTGCCTGGCTGTGCTTCGACCGCCGCGCGGAGGGATTGCTCCGCCTCGCGGCGGCGCCCTTCGCTGAGCTGGATCGCGCTCAGGCGAGCCAGGGTTTCGGGGTCGCGCCCGCCACGCTGCGCATAGCTGGCCAGGGTGGCGGTGGCGTCGCGGTTCGCGCCGCGCTTGGCCTGGAGCGAGGCAAGGAGCCGGACGCCACGGACGTCGAGCGGACGGCGCGCGACGGCACGTGCCGCCGCTTCCTCCGCCTGGGCGTCCTGCCCGAGTTGCGCCTTCACGGTGGCGAAGGCGAGAAGCCCGTCCGAGGTGTTCTGCAGCGTCGCCTGACCGAGCCGCGTCAGCGCCGTATCCGCCGCGCGCCAATCCTGCGTGGCGACGAAGATGAGCGCCTGGACATAGTGCGCCGATGCGAGGCCGGGTGCGTTGCGGAGCGATACCTCCGCATCCGACCGCGCGCCTTCGATGTCGTTGAGGCGCAGCCGCACCTCCGCCCGCTGGACGCGTGCCAGCGGGTGACCCGGCGCGACATCCACGGCGCGTCCGAGAAGCTCGCCCGCGAGCTGAACGTCGCCCTTGGCATAGGCGAGGCCCGCGCGGCGCAGGAGGGCCTGGACCGATCGCCCGTTGGCGGCCAGCGCGGCGTCGGAGGCGCGCTCCGCCAGGGCCTCGTCGCCCTGCACCTGCGCCACGGCCGAAAGGGCCAGGTGCCCCTCGACCGCGCGGGGATTAGCCTCCACCGCCGCTTCCGCCGCGGCCTTGGCCTCGGCCCTCTGCTCCAGGGCGAGGTGCGCGAGGGCGCGGCCCGCATAGATCTGCGCCGCCACGTCCCGCGGGACCGAGGCATCGGGCACCGGGAACTCGCGCAGGAGGTCGCGGGTGCGGCCCAGCGCCAGCTGGGCACGGATCCGCAACGCCGTCGCTTCCGCGCGGTCATAGCCGCCGGCGAGGGCTGCGCGGGCCTCACGATCCGCCGTGTCCGCGTCGCCGAGGTCGAGCGAGATCTGCGCCAGGGCGGCTCGCACCGCGCCGTCATTCGGCGTGGAGCGCGCGGCGTTCCGCAGCTCGATCTGCGCGGTGCGGAGGTCGCCGCGCGCCTCGGCAGCGCGGGCGCGTTCCACCGTCGCATGCGCCGGTTGCGCGGCGAGCAGTGCGAGAAGGGCCAGGGTGGGGGCCAGGGGCTTACGCATGCAGCAGGCTCCTAATCCGCTTCCGCGCGGGAGCGCGGCACGGGGATTCCATGGGCGGCCAGAAGGCCATAAAGGGTCGGCCGGCTGACGCCGAGCAGGCGCGCGGCTTCCGAAAGAGAGTTCCCTGACCGAGACAGGGCGCGCTCGATCGCCTCGCGCTCGGCCCGGCCGCGCGCCGCGCGCAGATCCAGCGCATCGTCGGGCGGGGCGTCGGGGGCCGTCAATTCCAGATCCGCGGCGGTGACGAGCGTCCCGTCGGCCATCAGCGAAGCCCGGCGCACGCGGTTTTCAAGCTCCCGCACGTTGCCGGGCCAGCGATGCGCCGCCATCGCCTCGGTCGCCGAAGCATCGAAGCCACGCACTTTCAACCCATGCTCCTTGCTGAATCGGGCCAGGAAATGGCGGGCCAGGAGGAGGGCGTCGCCTGCGCGATCCCGCAGGGGCGGGATGCGGACGGGCACGCCGTTCAAGCGGTGCAGCAGGTCGCCCCGGAAGCCGCCATTCTCCGACTCCGCTTCGAGGTCGCGATTGGTGGCCGACACGATGCGGACATCGACGCGGATGGGGGAACGGCCGCCGATTCGCTCCACCACCTGCTCCTGCAGAACGCGCAGGAGCTTGGCCTGAAGCGAAACGGGCATCTCACCGATCTCGTCCAGGAAGAGCGTTCCGCCATTCGCCTGCTCGAACCGGCCCTGCACCTGCTTCACCGCGCCGGTGAAGGCGCCGCGCTCATGGCCGAACAACTCGGCCTCCAGCAGATTCTCCGGGATCGCGGCGCAGTTGATGGCGACGAAGGGCTTCTTCGCGCGCTGCCCCATGGTGTGCAGGGCACGCGCCAGCGCCTCCTTGCCCGTGCCGCTCTCGCCGAGCAGCAGGACGGGGACGGAGACGGAGGCGAGGCGCTCGACCAGGCGGCATGCCTTCAGCATGCCCTCGTCGGCGGTAATGATCCCCTCGATGGGCGACGGGCGGGGGGTGGAGGCGAGGCGCCGGTTCTCCTCCTCTAGTGCCCGCAGGCGCAGGGCGCGGTCCAGGATGGCCTGCAGCACCGCCGGATCCACCGGCTTCTCATGGAAGTCGTAGGCACCAAGGGCGACGGCGCGCAGGGCGTTGGCGCGCTGGCCCTGGCCGGTCGCCACCACGACCGGCAGGTCGGCCCATTCGCGCTTGATCGTCTCCAGCGTCGCGAAGCCTTCGGCCACGCCCTCGGCATCGGGCGGCAGGCCGAGATCGAGCAGCACCACGTCCGGCGTGTCACGTCTCACGGCGGCGAGGGCTTGGGTGCGATCCCCGGCCAGCGAAACCTTCAGCGCGGGAAACGCCCAGCGGTACTGGGCGGCGAGGCCCGGATCGTCCTCCACCACGAGGAGCTTGGGCTTGCTCATGCCGCCTCCACGGCCCGCGCCAGGGGCAGGGTGATGCGAATCTGAGTCCCCTCGCCCAGCTGACTCTCCGCCGTCAGTTCACCGCCAGCCTCGCGCACCAGTTCACGCGCCTGCCAAGCGCCGATGCCGCTGCCCTTCGGCTTGGTCGTGGCAAGGGGACGGAACAGCCCATCCCGCAGAAACGCCTCGCTCATGCCCTCTCCCTCATCGGCAATCACAATCTCCAACATGTCTCCAACGCATTGGAAGGCCATTTGGATGACCTTCTCGGCATGAGAAGCTTCTGCGGCGTTTCGAAGCAGGTGAGTGAGAACCGTCGAGAATGCCTCCTCGGCCATCGGCACGGGCGGAAACCGGCCTTCCGCCTTGATTTCGACAGGGTGGCCAAGCCCACGCGCCACCGCCTCCGCCACACCGAGCGGGTCGCCGGTCCCGGCCGCCTCCCCAGCCGCCTCGTCCCGCCTGAGCCGCGCGATCAGGGCGTCGATCCGCCGCGCCGCGCCGCGCACCGTCAGGAGCATGTCGTGCTGGAACTCTGGATCCTCCATATGGGCCTCGGCATTAGCCAGCACCATGGAAAGCTGCGAGGAAACCGTCTTCACGTCATGGGCGACGAAGGCAAAGCGCCGAGCATAGTCGGCGACGCGCCTCCCCTCGGCCAGCCGCTCCGCGGCGCGGCGCTCGGCCAGGAACATCGCGACCTCGCGCCCCAGCGTGACGAGCAATTCTGCCAGCTCCTCCTCTAGCGGGTGCGGGGCACGCGGCGGGGCGAGCAGGACGGCTCCAAGCAGACCCTCGGCGTGGTGCATGAGCGGAACAGCAACCCAAAGCGGGCCAGGCTGCGGAAAGGCCACCACCTCACCTGCCGAGAGCCGCGCGAGGACGGGATCCCCCTCTTCGAGCCGGTCCGGCCCTTCGGACTGGTTCCAATCGGCCGCACGCAGCAGGAGGCCGGGCGCCGATTCGCGCAGAAGCAGCGTCCCCGCCGGGACGTCCACCGGATCGGCGATGGCGCGGATCGCGCGGGTATTGGGTGCCGCTGCGCTGCCGGGCCCTGACAGGGTCGCCACGGCGCGTAGCCATTCACGGCGGTAATCGTATCGCGCCGCAAGGAAGTGTCGGGCGACCCAGCGATGGATGCGCGACCGTACCGAGCGGGCGGAAAGCAGTACAACAAGGGACAGCGCGGCACCGGCCAGGAGAGCCACCTGGGCTGCCCCGCCCCATTCTCGGTCCATGCTCTGCAGGATGCTTCCGACCGCCCCCGCCCCCAGCAGGAAGGCCCCTGCGACCAGCAACGTGGCACCGTGAAAGGCGACCTCATGCGACGGGGTAGCGCGGGACCAGCGCCGGTCGCGCCGCGCCGCCAAAACCAGCAGCGGCAAGGCGAGCGCCGTGAGCAGCGCCCGAGCTGCAACGAGGCGCGCATCGACCCCACCGGCAAGCGCGGCGATGCAGTAGATCATGACATCAAAGGCGCCGAGGCCACCCAGGGCGATGGCAGGGGGCCAGAGGTGCCAGCCGGCCGCCTCGCCGCTGTTGCGCGCGAGGTTCTCGGCGATGAGGACCAGCAGCAGGGCCAGGGCAAGGCGCGTATGCGGCGCCAATTCGCCCAGTATGGGCAAAAATGGAAGTGCCGCGGCCAGCGCCGCTGACAGGATCAGCAGGAGGGCGACGGTGAAGCCGCGAAACACCTTCCCGCCACCAAGGCGCCAATGCAGCAGGAGAAGCACGCCCCCCCAAACACCCGAGCGCAGCACCTCCAGCAACCCCGCGGAGCCTCCGAGCGGATTGACGGGGTCGAGCACGACGGCGCCTGCCCAAGCCGCGGCGGCGATGCCAGCTGCGAAAGGCGGCCAGACATGACGACCCCGTCCCGCAACCAGGGCACCCAGCGCCACTGCGACGCCAGCCAGCGCCGCGATGGCGTGCAGCGTGGCGATCACGGCACGAAGGGGGCTTTCGCCCCCTTCCGGTACGCCCCCGTACTGCCCCCCCGAAGCATGGTTACCTCGACCCCTCCTGGAACAGCACCACGCGCACCGTCGAGATGATGATGAGCAGGTCCAGGAACAGCGAGCGCCGCTTCACATAATAAAGGTCGAAGGCCAGCTTCCGCCGGGCATCCTCCACGGAGGCGCCATAGGGGTAGTTCACTTGAGCCCAGCCGGTGATCCCAGGCTTCACCACGTGGCGGGCCTCGTAGTGCGGGATCTGACGCGCCAGGTCCTCCACGAAGCCGGGGCGCTCCGGCCGCGGGCCCACGAAGGCCATGTGGCCGAGCAGGACGTTGAACACCTGCGGGATCTCGTCGATGCGGGTCAGGCGAAGGAAGCGGCCTGTGCGGGTCACCCAGGCGTCGCCCTTCTGCGCCCAGATCGGCGCGCCCGCGACCTCGGCGTCCTGGCGCATAGAGCGGAACTTGAAGAGGGTGAACGTACGCCCGTCCCGACCCACGCGGTCCTGCCGGTAGAAGACCGGGCCGGGGCTATCGAGCTTGATCGCGATCGCGGTCAGGATCAGGATCGGCAGCGTGAAGAGCAGCAGGGCGAGGCTCAACGTCACGTCCAGTGCGCGGCGCACCCCGGCTTCCAGAACCCCCTCCTGCCGTTGATCGAGGCCGGCGAGCCAGCCCGTCGGCAGGGAGGCGATGTCAACCTCGGCCGAGCAGCACTCCAGCCACTCCGCCTCGCTCATCACCCGCACATTCGCCGCAGCGAGGCGAACACGGGTGGTGACGGCCAACTCGCCGGGATCACGCACCACCACGGTGGAGGCGCGCAGGGAGCGCAGGCGCTCGGGCGCCAGCTCGGCATCGAGGGAGGCGCCAGCATGCAGCACCGTCGCCACCTCGGGCGGCAGGCGCTGGGGCATCGGCGTCGGATCGGAGCCCACCAGCACCACGCGGCCGTTCAGCATCCCTCGCCGGGCGGCCGCCGCGAAAAGCAGCCGGGAGGACACGACCGCTGCCACAAAGGCCCCGACGAAGCCGGCCTGGGCCAACATCGGCAAGGCGGCGCCCGAAGCGGCGCTCATCTCGGGGAAAAGGAACTCGCCCACCACGACGAAGGCGATGCCAGCCAGGACAGCCGAGGCCGCGACGCGGTTGGCCCGAAGCCAGCAGCGCGGCGAGTAAAGCCCCGTCGCGCCACCGGCCAGACTAGCGCAGGCTGTGAACAAGGCTGCAATGGAAAGGAGCTGGAGGTGGCTGAGTGCCGCACCCTCTGGAATACCCCAGAGGAGAATCAGGTAGAAGGCTCCCAATGAGGCAGCAGCCTCAAGGGCGAACAGGGACAACAGCGACGAGGGGATGCTGTGCCCGAACAGGTTGGTCATGAGCGCTCTCCGGCAGACGGGCTTCTGGGGGGGGGGGTCCCGGTCGGTTTGACGCCTGGACAATACAGTACCCATGGCCGTGGTTGCCAACGATTGCTAGGATTTTGGCAAGCTTTAAAAATTTGTGCGTTCAAGGCAATAGAAAACATTCTTTATGATATGTTTGGGGAAGTTTAATGATAAACGTCCAATAAAGCAACATTATCATAATGTCAGGCTTTGGTTTTGAGATTACGCCTTTTAGCAACCTTCGAGCGGGCGCAGAGTTGCGCATGGCAGGGTGCCTAACGCACCCATGATCGGGAGAACCGGGATGGAGAGGCAAAACAGCATGCGAGGTGCACTGCTGCGCGGCATGGCGCTCGCCGCGCTTCTGGGCGTTGTTGCGTGTGCGGAACGGCCTGCGCCGCAGTTCTTGGCGCGCGAAGGCGCGCCCGCGCAGGATAGCGAGAACTATCAGATCGGCCCTGGCGATACGCTCGGGATCTTCGTCTACCGCGCCCCGGATCTCTCGGTGGAGATTCCCGTGCGGCCCGACGGGCGCATCTCCATCCCCCTTGCCCCCGACGTGCCGGCCGCCGGCAAGACGCCCAGTCAGCTGGCGCGCGACCTCGAGCAGCGCCTTGCTCGTTACGTCCGCGAGCCGAACGTGACGGTGATGGTGCGCCAGTTCTTTGGTCCGCCGGCACGGATGGTGCGCGTGGTTGGCGAGGCGGCCGAGCCGGTTGCCATTCCTTATCGCGACGGCATGACCGTCCTAGACGTGATGATCGCTACGCGTGGCCTGACCCGCTTTGCAGCAGGCAACCGGGCAGAACTGGTGCGCCGCGATCCTGTCTCCGGTGCCGCGCGTGTGGAACGCGTCCGGCTGAATGACTTGCTCAGGAACGGGGACATGACGCAGGACGTCCCGCTGCGCCCGGGGGACACCCTCATCATTCCGCAGAGCTGGTTCTGATGTCGCCCGTTGCAGATCTTCGGCGTTATGCCGCCGCCGCCTGGAAGCGGCGTTGGCCGGCCCTGCTCGTCGCTTGGGTCGTTGCCATCCTCGGCTGGATCGGAGTGGCTTCCCTGCCTGATCGCTACGAGAGCAGCGCGCGCATCTACGCTGATGCCGACGCCATCCTCGGCCAAACGCTGCGCGGCATCGCCGTGGATGGCGCGACGGCTGCGCAGGTGGAAACGCTGCAAAGAACCCTGCTCGCCCGACCGAACCTTGAGCGCGTGATCGCACGGACGGACTTGGGGCTGCGCGTCAACAGCGAACGCGAACGCGAAGGAATGGTGGCCAGTCTGGCCACGAGCATCCGCATCACGCCGCAGGCCCGGAACCTGTTCCGCGTGGAATACACGGATAGCGATCCCACTATCGCACGTGCCGTCGTGCAGACCGTGCTGGACCTCTTCATGGAGCGTGTGTCGGGCAACGACCGCGAGCAGATGCAGAATGCGCGCACCTTCGTGAACCAGCAGGTCGCGACCTACGAGGCGCAGCTGCGTGAGGCGGAGCGGCGCCGTGCCGAGTTCCGTTCGCGCTACGTCGATCTGATCCCCAACGAAACGACCGGTGGCGCTTCACGGTTCGAAGCGGCGCGCCAGCGCCTGAACGAACTGCGTGGCGAGCTGCAGGACACGGAGATGCGGCGCGACATCATCCGCCGCCAGGTGGAGCAGACGCCCCGCACCCTGCCGGCCGACGTGCTGGCGCGTGGCGGCGGCAATGCCGGCCCGCTCGCTGCGGCGGAGGCCGAGCTGCGCCAGCTGCTGACCCGCTACACCGACCAGCATCCGGCCATCGCCATGCAGCGCTCCATCGTTGCAGATCTGCGACGGACCGGTGGAGGGGCCGGGGGCAGTGTCCGGGGCGAGCCCCGCTCGAACCCGGCCTTCGAGTCGCTGCAAACCCGCCTCGTGGACGCGGAAGGCGACATCGCATCGCTGCGCCGGCGCATCACCGCCGAGACTCAGGAAGTTGAGCGCCTGGAATCCCTTGCGCGCGGGGCACCGCAGCTCCTCGCTCAGCTCACCGACCTCGATCGTGACTATGGCATCCTGCGGCGCTCCTACGAGGAACTGCTGCAGCGGCGCGAGTCCCTGCAGATCGCGGGGGCGGCCCGCACGGGTGCGGACCAGGTGCGCCTCGACATCATCGAGCCGCCGTCCCAGCCCGTCGCGCCGACCGGGCCAAACCGCCCGCTCTTCGCCGCGGGCGCGCTCGTGGCCGCGCTGGGCGCGGGTGCGGCGGTTGCCGTGCTGCTGAGCCTCCTGGACAGCAGCATCTACAGCCTGCGTGAGCTGCGTGATCTTGGCCTCCCCGTCCTGGGTGCTGTTTCGCCTGCACGGCCGAAGCGTCGCCTCCTGCCTGCGGCGGTCTTTGCGGGAGCGCTGTCCTTGCTTTTCGTCTGCTTCCTGGGTGTCGCGGCGGGCGGCGCCGACATCCTTCGAAAGGTGCTCGCATGACCGAACCTCCCCGCCGGCACCTCGCCGAGCGCGCGATGCAGGCCCTGGGCGGCCTGAACGTGCCAGCCCCTGCCCCGGTCTCGGGCGCCCCGCCCAGGGCAGACCAGCAGGCGCTTCCCGATGCGCTGCGCGCAGGGGCCGGGGTGATGGATGTGCCCCGGCCGCAGGAGGCGCGTCCTGGTTTACCGCCGGGCGGGGCGCCGACCTCCCCGCCGATTCCCCTGGTTCGGCTGCACGCGGCCGGGATGATCGCGCACGCCCACGCCAGAAACAGGCTTTTCGAAGAGATTGCAGTAGTGCAAGATCAGGTGGTCCGAACGGTGCATGCCACTGCGGCCACGGGGGGGCGCCATCCGCGCCTGGTGGCGGTGACGAGCACCCTTCCGGGCGAGGGGAAGACATTCATGGCCTTGAACATCGCCGCCGCGATGGCCGCCGCACGGGCCCAGCCCGTGATGCTGTTGGACGCGGACGGAAAGAGTGGCTCGCTTTCAGAGCTGCTCGACTGCAAGGACCGGCCCGGCATTGCCGAGTTGGCCGCGAATCCGGATCGACCGGTCGGACCCAATGTGGTGCCGACCGAGCGCGACCGGCTTTTCGTGCTGCCCTTCGGTCAGGGGCGCCCTTCGGGTGCCGCCATCGCCTCTGCGGCACTGCGTGTGGCCGAAACTCACCCCCGCCATATCGTCATCCTCGACCTTCCCCCTGCCCTTTCGACCAGCGAGGCGAGTGCGCTTGCTCCCGTCGTTGGCCAGGTTGTGATGGTGGTGGAGGCGGAGCGGACGCAGCGCGGCCAGATCGAGGCGGCGCTCGATCTCCTGGATGGTTGCCCCACCGTCCAGCTCGTTCTAAATCGCGCCCGTCCGGGCGACGAACGTTTTGGGGCCTATGGTTACGACGGCTAAGCCAGCATCCCGCTTCAGTCGGGGGCTTGCGGCGGCGGCGCTGGTTGCGCTGCCGGCCGCGAATGTGCATGCGCAGGATTTTGACAACGCGCTCACGGTCGCACCGGAGTTCCTTTCGGGATTGGAGACCCCCGGGGCGGTCGGCCTTCCGCCGCGCGCGGCACCGACGGGCCCCTTCGGCTCCAGCCCTGCCCCGCGAGGCCCGGTGGACACGGGCGTCGCAGCGACGGAGCGGCCCGGTGACATGGCCGTTCGCCTGAGCCCGTTCTTCAGCGACTCGTTCGGAGCGTCGCAGCCGACCGCCCAGCTTCCGGGCGGGCGATCCTGGGTCGTCACGCCCTTCGTCAATGCCAGCACCATCTTCACGGATAACAGCTACACGAACCGAGCCTCGGGCAAGCAAGGCGAGGTGATCGCCACGGTCACGCCGGGCATCTCGGTCGCTGCCGAGTCGGCGCGCATCCGCGGCCGTGCCTTTTATTCTCCGACCTTCCTTGGCTACCTGGAACAGCGCGAGCAGAGCCGGATCGACCACCGCTTCCTCGGCGACGCGACGATCCAGCTCGTCCCAGGATCGGTCTTTCTCGACCTGAGGGCGAGCGCGTTCGTTTCGCCAATCGCCAGTGGCTTCACGAGCAACGACACGGCCACCCTGCCTCGTCGCGGCGTGGCACAGACCTACAACTTCTCGGTCTCGCCTTATTTCATTCACCGCTTCGGGACACGGGCCGCGGTGACGGGTGGCTACGTCTTCCAGTACGTCGAGCGACAGGGCGCAGCGGCGTCGATCCGGCCGGATGGCGTCCCCTTCTACCGTCCTGGCAACTTGATCTCGAACTCGGTCTTCGGCGCGGTTCGGACGGGCGAGGATTTCGGTCGCTTCGCTGCGGAGTTCCGCGTTCGTGGCGCGACCTTCGAGGGTGCCGGCTCTCTCGATGGCGCGCATCGCGCCTCCGCCATCCTTGAGACGCGCTACGCGCTGCGCCGCAACCTCTATGCCATCGTCGAGGGCGGCTACGAGTCGATCCACTACAAATCCGCGCCCCGCATCCGGATCGACGAGCCCGTCTGGGGCGTCGGCGTGCGTTGGGATCCGAGCCCAAACAGCATGATCATCGCGCGGTACCGGCGCCGCGAAGGAGTGAACTCTCCTGTCCTGGAGGCACGGCTCGCGCTCACCGCGCGGACCACGATGTTCCTGCGGTACGACGACGGTCTTGCCACGCCGTTGCAGCGCAATGCCGACCTCCTGCAGACGATCACCGTGGACGAGAACGGCCTGCCGGTGGACCGATTCAGCGGCGCTCCCCAGCCCGATCTCGGCGGTTCCGCGGTGCTGGGCCTGCAAAGCGGCGTGTTCCGCATCCGCCGTGCCCAAGCCACCATTGCGCACCGTCGTGACCGCGACAGCTTCAGCCTCAACTACCGGCACGAGGGCCGCCGTCTCGTCGCGAATGATCCGGGAGTCGTCGCCTTCGGCCAGACGTCGAACTCGTTCAGCCTCACCTACAGCCGCGCGGTGAACCCTCTTACCACCTTCACGGCAATCGCTGGCTATTCCCTATACGAATCACCGGGCTCCCGAGGGCAGAACGGCAGCTGGATGCTGCGCGCTTCATTCCGGCGCATTTTTTCTGACACATTGTCAGGCGCGATCGAATATCAGGTCACCGACCGGCAGACGACGCTGGCGGACTCGAGCGTCCCAATTTCACAAACTCGAAGCGGGCTGCGGAACGCGATCATAGTTTCCTTGCGCAAGACTTTCTGAACTCCGCAGAATAGACGAAACTCTCCCTCGATTGGGACGTTTCCATAGCGGCATGCTTATCGAACATTACGGGCTTCGCGCCCACCCCTTCCTGATGACGCCCGATGCCCGGCTCTTCTATGCGAGCGCCGGGCACGCAAGGGCCTATGCCCATCTCGCCTATGGGCTTGCCCAGCGAGAGGGCTTCGTGGTCGTGACCGGTGAGGTGGGAGCCGGGAAGACCACGCTGGTCGAGCGGCTCTGCATGGAGCTGGATCCCAACCTTTTTGCGGTGGGGCGCATCGTCACCTCGCAGCTTGAAAGTGAGGATCTGCTGCGGCTCGTCGCGGATTGCTTCGGCGTCCCGATCGAAGGGGGCAAGGCGCAGCTTCTCACCGGCATCACGCGCGCGCTTCGAGCGGGCGGCGAGGCGGGCCGGCGGCATGTGCTGATCGTGGACGAGGCCCAGGCGCTTTCGCATGGTGCGCTGGAGGAGCTTCGCATGCTCTCCAACGTGACCGAGAACGGGCGTGCCTTCCTGCAGACGGTGCTGCTCGGCCAGCCGCAGCTGCGCCAGCTTCTCGCGCGGCCGGACCTGGAGCAGCTGCGCCAGCGCATCCTCGCCTCGTATCATCTCCAGCCCCTCTCCTCCGACGAGACGCAGGCCTATGTCGAGCACCGGCTGCGCGCCGTCGGCTGGCAGGGGCGTCCGGCCTGGGGTGCCGGGACGCTGCAAGCAGTGCACAATCATACGGGCGGCGTGCCGCGTCGGATCAACCGCCTTTGCTCACGCGTGCTCCTCGCCGGGGCGCTCGAGGGGGCGGAGGTGCTGGAGCTGGACCTCGTCGAGTCCACGGCGCAGGAACTGGAAGAGGATCTTGGCGGCAGCTTCGTCCCCGTTCCGGAACCCACCCTGGCACGTGCCGAGGCCGTGCCGCTGCATACGCCCCGCGCCGTCGAACCCCCTTCGGTTCCGCACGCGCTCCCCATGGCGCGGCACGAGGACGCCGCGCCGCCACAGCCCGAGCTTCGCGCCCAGCGCTACGAGGCCGAGCCGCCGCGCCTGACCCGCGAAGCGCAGACCTACGTCCCCGAACAAACGCACCGCGAGCACGCCCACGCCAGCGCCGTCGCCGATCCGCGTATCGCCGCCCTCACCGACCAACTCGACACGCTTACCCGTGTCGCCGCGCGCCAGGAGCGGGTGGTGGACCGCCTCATCAACCTGTTCGCGCGTCGCAGGGCGGGGCGATGAGTTCCCTGAGCGACCGCCGCGCCGCGGTGCGCCCTCGCAATGCGATGAGCGTAGACGTCGAGGATTGGTTCCAGGTTCAGGCCTTCGCCGGGACCCTGTCCCGTGACGCCTGGGAGCAATATGACCGCCGCGTCGAAGCGAGCACGGATCTCGTCCTCGGCCTCTTCGCCGCACACTCGGTTCGCGCGACCTTCTTCACCCTCGGATGGGTCGCCGACCGCCATCCCGCGCTGATCCGCCGCATCGTTGCGGCGGGGCACGAACTCGCCAGCCACGGCTATGGGCACGAACAGGTTTCCGCCATCGGCGAGACCGCGTTCCGTGCCGACATCCGCCGCGCCAAGCAGGCGCTGGAAGATGCGGGCGGCGTCGAGGTGCGTGGCTACCGCGCCCCCACCTTCTCCATCGGCGCCCGAACCCCCTGGGCCCACACGATCCTGGCCGAGGAAGGGCACCGCTATTCCTCCTCGATCTTTCCGGTGCGGCACGACCTTTACGGTGCGCCCGACGCGCCGCGAGGCCCGCATCGCCCTTGCCCCGATGGCGTGATCGAGTTGCCAATGACGACGGTGCGCCTGGGCAACCGCAACCTGCCCTGCGCCGGCGGCGGCTGGTTTCGCCTCCTGCCCTACGGCCCTTTCCGGATGGGGTTGCGCCGCGTGAACGGGCGCGAGGCGCAGCGCGGCATCTTCTACTTCCACCCTTGGGAGGTGGACCCCGGCCAGCCGCGCGTCAGCGGGGCGCCGCGCCTGTCGCGCTTCCGCCACTACACCGGGCTCGCGCGCATGGAAGGTAAGCTGGCACGGCTGCTGGGGGATTTCGCCTGGGGCCGCATGGACGAGGTCTTCGCGGAAGAGATTGCCGGATGAGCATCAAAATTCGGGAGTTGGACGCGGCCAGCGCGCCAGCATGGGACGCGTTCGTCCATTCGCGTCCCGAGGCCAGTTTCTTCCATCTCTCGCCCTGGGCGAAGGTGATCCGCGACAGCTTCGGCCACGTGACCCATTACGCCATGGCCGAGCAAGATGGCGCCGTAGTGGGCGTCCTGCCGCTGGCTCGGATGCGCACGCGCCTGTTCGGCGACACGCTCGCTTCCACGCCTTTCTGCGTCTATGGCGGCACGGTAGCCGCCACGCCTGAGGCGGCAAGGGCGCTGGAGGATCATGCGGTCGCGCTGCGCGACCGGATCGGCTCCCCGGTGCTGGAGTTCCGCAGGCTGGAAACGGCGGATGAGGGCTGGGAGGAGCGGCCTGCCCTTTACTACACCTTCCGCAAGCCCATCGCCGTCTCCGGCGATGACGCGAAGGACATGGAGCGCAACATCCCGCGCAAGCAGCGCGCCGAGGTCCGCAAGGGTTTCAAGCGCGGCCTTTCCTCCACGAGCGATTCGAACGTCGACGCGCTGCACGCCGTCTATGCCGAAAGCGTCCGCAACCTCGGCTCGCCGGTCTTTCCGAAGCGCTACTTCCGCAACCTGACCGAGGCTTTCCCCGACGCGCACGACGTGACGACGGTCTGGCACGAAGGACGCGCCGTCGCGTCCGTCCTGTCCTTCCATTTCCGCGACCAGGTCCTGCCCTATTACGGCGGCGGCACGCGCGAGGCACGGGGGCTCTCGGCCAGCGAGGTGATGTACTGGGAAGTAATGCGACGCGCTGGAAATGAGCGTGGCGCGAAGGTCTTCGATTTCGGCCGCTCCAAATCCGGAACGGGCGCCTTCGACTATAAGAAGAACTGGGGCTTCACGGCGGAACCCCTGCACTACTGCTACCGCCTTGCGCCGGGCGCGCGGATCCCGGACAACAACCCAAACAACCCGAAGTACCGGCTGTTGATCAAGGCCTGGAAGAAGCTGCCCATCTCGGTCGCCAACGCGGTCGGACCCTATCTCGTGCGCGGGCTGGGCTGATGGGGCGGCTTCTCTTCCTTGCGCATCGGATTCCCTTCCCTCCCCAGAAGGGCGAGAAGATCCGCGCCTTCCACATGCTGGCGCACTTGTCGCGCCGCCATGAGGTCGAGCTGGGCTGCCTCGTGGATGACCCGGCGGACATGGCGCATGTGGAGGCGCTGCGCGAATGGTGCTCCCATGTGGAGGCGCACCCGATCCCGCGCGGGCCCGCCGCGGCGCTGCGCGCGCTGCCGCGCTTCCGCCCTGGCCAGCCGCTTTCCCTGGCTTGGTTCCGCCACCCGGCCTTGTCCGCCTGGGTGGAGGAGGGGCTCGAGGCGCGGCGATGGAGCCGGGCGCTCGCCTATTCCTCGGCCGTCGCGCCGCTGCTGATGACGCCGGCCGCCCAGGAAGCGAGAATGCGCCGGGTGCTGGATTTCGTGGACGTCGACTCCGCGAAGTGGCGTGCCTATGCCGCCGAAACCACCGGCCCGATGCGCTGGGTCTATGCGCGCGAAGCCGAAACGCTGCTGCGCTTCGAGCGCCGCGCCGCCCTGGCCTTCGACTGCTCGATCTTCGTGTCGGAGGAGGAAGCGCGTTGCTTCGCCGCCCTGGCACCTGACACGGCGTCCCGGCTGGACCATGTGGATAACGGTGTCGAGCTGGCGCGCTTCGACCCGGAAATCGAGCATCCGGACCCGTATCCCGCCGGCCCGCCCGTGCTGGTCTTCACCGGCACCATGGATTACCGCCCGAACGTGGACGCGGTGACCTGGTTCGCGGAGGAAGCCCTCCCACTGCTGCCCGGGCTGCGCTTCGCCATCGTGGGCGCAAGCCCTGCCCCTTCGGTTCGCGCGCTCGAGCGGATCCCAAATGTGATAGTCACCGGCCCGGTGCCGGATATCCGCCCCTACATCGCCCATGCCACAGCAGCCGTGGCGCCGCTCCGCATCGCGCGCGGCATCCAGAACAAGGTGCTGGAGGCGATGGCTATGGCCAAGCCGATCATCTGCACCCCCCAGGCCTTCGAGGGCGTGCGTGCCTTCGCGGGGCGCGACGCCCTGGTCGCACCCGATGCGGCCGGGATGGCGGCCGCAGTGCGCGAGGTGCTTGACGGCCGCCACCCCGGCCTGGGCGAGGCAGCGCGTGCTGCCGTCCTGGCGGCGCATGACTGGAAGGCCACGCTGCGCCGCCTGGATGCGGTGATGGAAGACCGGGGGCCGCCCCTGGGCCTCGCGGCCTAAGACGGTCCCCGCCGCGCCGCTCAGCTATCGGCGCGGATGTTGTTGTCGGTGATCACCCGGCCCCATTTGGTGATCTCGCTCTGGATGAAGCGGGCGCATTCCTCGGGGCCGGCGGCGGTGATGTCGCAACCCTGCTCCTCGATGCGGTTCTTCACGTCAGGCTCGTTCAGGACGCGGTGAAGCGCCTCGTGCATCCTGCGCACGAGCGGTTCCGGCGTACCGGCGCGGCCCAGCATCGCCCACCAGGTCGGCGCCTCGAAGTCGCCGAAGCCCTGCTGCTGGAAGGATCGGGTGTTGGGCACGTGACGCGTCTCGCCGCGCGTGGTGACGCCGAGCGGGCGCAGCACGCCGGAGCGGATGTGCTGCGACACGATCACGACATTGGTCATGAACAGCGGCACGTGGCCCGCCACCGCGTCCTGCACGGCCGGGCCGCCGCCGCGATACGGCACATGGACGATCTTGAAGTCGCCCTGCTGCTGCAGCAGCGTCGTCGAGACATGGGCGAGGCCGCCGACCCCCGAGGTCGCGTAGTTCAGCGTGTCGGGCGCGCGCTTCGCGGCGTCCACCACTTCCTGGAAGTTTCGGTAGGGCGTGGACTGATGCGCGACCATCACCAGCGGGCCGGTGGCGACGAGGGTCGTCGGCACGAAAGCCTCCATGGTGCGGAAGGGCAGCCGCATCACGGTCTCGTTGGTGGCCTGGGTGTCGTAGACCAGCATCCAGGTAGAGCCGTCATTCGGGGCACGCGACGCCTCGATCGCCCCGGTCGCGCCGCTGGCGCCGCCACGGTTGTCGATCACGATCGGCCGGCCCAGCACCTCGGCAAGGCGCGCCTGGAATAGCCGCGCGACCGTGTCAGTCGAGCCGCCCGGCGGCCATGGAACGATCAGCCGGAGCGGCCGGTCGGGGAAGTTCTGCGCCCGCGGCACGGAGGGGGCGAGGAGCCCCGACCCGGCGAGCGCCATGAGATGGCGCCGATTCATTCCGTTCCTCCCTGAGAAAGTCTTTCGTGCCGACGATTGCGCAAGTTTCAACTTTCTTGCAACCCGACGGTCGGGCCGTGCCTCACCCCGCGAAGGGGTCGCGCAGCGCGATGGTGTCGTCACGGTCGGGGCTGGTGCTCAGCATCATCACCGGCGCCTCCACCAGTTCCTCGATGCGACGGATGTACTTCACCGCTTGCGCGGGAAGCTCGGCATAGGAGCGGGCACCCATGGTGGAGCCCGTCCATCCCTCAATGGTTTCGAAGACCGGCTCCGCCGCGGCCTGGGCACGCATAGCGGGCGGCAGGCGGAGCATCTCCTCGTCACCGACGCGGTAGCCCACGCAGATCTTCAGTTCCGGCAGCCCGTCCAGCACGTCCAGCTTGGTGAGGACGAGGCCCTGCACCCCGCCGAGCTTCACCGCCTGCCGCACCATGGCAGCGTCGAACCATCCGCAGCGCCGCGGGCGTCCCGTCACGGTGCCGAATTCGCGCCCGCGCTCGCCCAGGCGGCGGCCGATCTCGTCATGGAGCTCGCTCGGGAAGGGGCCGGAGCCGACGCGCGTCGTGTAGGCCTTGGCGATGCCGAGCACGAGGCCGATCGCGTCCGGCCCGATTCCTGCCCCGGCGGCGGCGTTGCCGGCGACGGTGTTGGAGGAGGTCACGTAGGGATAGGTGCCGTGGTCCACGTCCAGCATCACGGCCTGTGCGCCCTCGAACAGGATGCGCCGCCCGTCGCGCCGCGCCTCGTCCAACCGCTCCCACACCGGCTCGCTGTAGGGGAGAAGCTCGGGCGCCAGCGCCAGCAGCTTGTTCAGCAGGTCGCGCTTGCTGAACTCCTGCGCGCCCAGGCCGCGCAGCAGCGAGTTGTGGTGCAGCAGCAACTCGTCGAGCTTTGCGGAAAGCGTCTCCGGCTCCGCGAGGTCGCAGAGGCGGATGGCGCGGCGGCCCACCTTGTCCTCATAGGCCGGGCCGATGCCGCGCCCGGTGGTGCCGATCTTGTCCTCACCGCGCGCCGCCTCGCGCGCTCGGTCCAGCGCCGGGTGCAGCGGCAGGATGAGCGGCACGTTGTCGGCGACGCGGAGGTTGTGCGGCCCCACGTCGAGCCCCTGCCCGCGCACCTTGGCGATCTCGCCGAGCAGCGCATCCGGGTCGAGCACGACGCCATTGCCGATGATGCCTAGTTTGCCGCGCACCACTCCGGACGGCAGCAGGGAAAGCTTGTAGGTCTGGTCACCCACCACAAGCGTGTGCCCGGCATTGTGGCCGCCCTGGAAGCGCACGACGATGTCGGCCCGGCTCGCCAGCCAGTCCACTACCTTGCCCTTGCCTTCGTCGCCCCACTGGGCGCCGATCACCGCGACATTGGCCATCACACGGTCTCCGTGGTCTTGAGGGGGATGGCGGCCTCGCCATCCCATTCGTGGGTGCAGCGCAAGGCGGCCGCTGTGTCGGTCGCGGAGAGCGCCGCAACGGTGGCGAAGCCCGCCTCGCGGAGGCGCTCGCCCGCCTCGGCGGGGGTGCCCATGGGCAGGAAGCAGCGTCGGCGGCGCGCGCCGTCCGGTGCGGCGCGCAGCACCGCATCCGCATAAAGTGTCATGCCCGTCGCCGGTTCGTCATGCGCGGCGAGATAACGCCCGCCGCGTGCCAGCTCCCCGGTCATTCCTGGGCCGAACAGGGTGAAGGCGACCCCGACATGGTACTGGAAGCCCCGGAACTCCACCGGATCAAGGGTGATGCGCAGCCCCGGGGCGCGCGCGGCGATGGCGCGCACGACAGAAAGCGCGTTCTCGGCGATGGGGCGGGCGGATTCCGGAAGGCGGGCCGGATCCAGCGCCGCCACCGCCTCCCGCGCCGGCCCAGCGGCGGCAAGGAACTCCGGCAGCAACGCGGCAATCGGGCCGCGTCCCTCGACCATCGCGGCCACGTCGGCGGCGTCCTTGCGGTCCAGCGCGCGGGCGAGGCGCCCGGCCAGGGGCTCGATGATGCCGGCCGCCTCGATCAGGGCCTGGGCCATGCGGGGCAGGCCCACATCCAGCGAGATCCCCTGGATGCCAAGGCGCGACACCGCCTCCACCGCCACCAGGGCGACTTCGGCGTCGGCCTCCGGCGCGGCGCCGCCGATCATTTCGATCCCCGCTTGGCGCAGCTGGCGCGCGGGGGCCAACTCGGAGCCGCGCACGCGCAGCACCTGCCCGGCGTAGCACAGGCGCAGCGGCCGCCCCTGCCCTGCCAAGCGCGTGGCCGCGAGGCGGGCGACCTGCGGGGTCATGTCGGCCCGCAACCCCATCATGCGCTGGCTCACCGGGTCCATGAGGCGAAAGGTCTGCTCGGCCACGGCGGCGCCCGAGCCCGCGAGCAGCCCCTCCTCGAATTCCAGCAAGGGCGGGGTGACGCGCTCGTAGCCGTGGCGGGCAAAGCTCTCCATCAGCGCCTCGACCAGCACGGCTTCACGCTCCGCCTCTGGGGGCAGCAGGTCCATGAGTCCCGCGGGCAACAGGGCGGGGTTGGGGGCTTCGCTCATCACGGGCCGCTGTGTGGCAGGGCCGGGCGGGTGCGACAAGACAGGCGCCCGGCGCGTTCCTCGTGCAGGATGCGCCGATGAAGACCCGATTCCTCCCCTTCCTCCTCCTCGCTGCCTGCGCCCAGGACCCGGTGACGGACTACCTCGGCGGCTTCGGCGACCCGCTCCGGGGCGCTGCGCTCTACGCGCCGCGCAACCTCGGCGACACCTCCGTCTATGCCGGCGATCCGGCCGGCGCGGCGATGGCCGCGGCGCAGATGGAGTTCCTGGCGCGGTCCTTCACCACCGATCCGGTGCGCGGCCCGTCCATGAGCCCGACCCTCCAGCCCCTGCTCGAAGCAGGGCGCGACGAGATGCGCGGCTATCTCGGCATCGCCCGGGGCGCACCCGGCGAAGCCACCGAGCGCCGGCTGCGCGGCGCCTCGGAGGCGTTGCGGGCGGGGGACGAGGCGGCGGCCCGCGCGGCGCTCTCCGAGCCCGGCATCTTCACGGCCGGGGCGGCGGGAACGCTGGCGCGCCTCGCGGCGATGCCGGCCCTGCCCCGGGTTCGCGAGGCGGCCGGTGCCGTGAACGCGGAGCTCGCGCGCCTCGACCGGCCCAGCCGCTTCCGCTGAGTGCCGGTTTCGCTTGCCGGCGCGCCGCGCCCCGGCGCAGCATCCTGCGCGACGGCAAGAGGAGCCTGCCATGGAAGCGACGGTCGAGATGGTGAAATGCGCGTGCAGCGACTGCGTCTGCGTGGTCGGCACCGTCAAGGCGATCGAGCGCGACGGGCGGCTTTATTGCTCCGACGCCTGCGCCGATCACCACCCGGAGGGCGCGGGATGCCACCACGCTGGCTGCGAATGCCACGGCTGAGGGGCTAGGACCCGGTCGCGACACGCCAGGCTTCGTCCAGCCAGGGCAGCAGGGCGCGCACATTCGGCGTCTCGACGGTGGCGCCGCACCAGATGCGGAGCCCAGGCGCGGCGTCGCGGTAGGAGGCTGCGTCGAAGGCCACGCCCTGCTCCTCGAGCCATGCGGCCATGCGCCTGGCCGTCGTTGCCTGCCGGGCTTCGTCCAGGTCGCGGAAGCGCAGGCAGACTGAGGTGCAGGACCGCGTCTCAGGCCGCTCGGCGAGGAACCGGGCCCAGGGGCTCCGCGCCTCCCACTCCGCCACGGCGGCGAGGTTGGCCTCGCTGCGGGCGATCAGGCCGCGCAGACCGCCGACCGACTCCGCCCAGCGCAGCCCGTCCAGCGCGTCCTCGACGCAGAGCATGGAAGGGGTGTTGATCGTGTCGCCCTTCCACACGCCATCATTCAGCCGGAAAATCTTGGGCATGGGCCAGGAGGGCTTCTGCGCCGCCAGGCGCGCCTGGGCTCGTGGCGACAGCGCCAGCATCCCGTGCGCCGCCTCGCCGCCCAGCACCTTCTGCCAGGACCATGTCACGACATCGAGCTTGCGCCAGGGCAGCGCCATGGCGAAGGCGGCGCTGGTGGCATCGCAGATGGTCAGGCCTTCGCGATCATCGCGTATCCATTCGCCATCGGGTAGGCGCACGCCGCTGGTGGTCCCGTTCCAGACAAAGATGCAGTCGCGCGCCGGATCCGCACGCGACAGATCGGGCAGCTGTCCATAGGGCGCCTCGATGATACGGAGGTCCGGGAGGCGCAGCTCGCGCTGGGCATCGCGCGCCCATTCGGCGGAGAAGCTTTCCCAGGACAGCACGTCCACGCCACGCGGGCCGAGCAGGTTCCACATCGCCATCTCGACCGCCCCGGTGTCGGAGGCGGGGACGATGCCCAGCACCCAGCCCGTCGGCATCTCCAGGATTTGCCGGGACCGCTCGATCACCTCCCGCAGCCTTTCGCGCGAGGGCGGCGCGCGGTGCGAGCGTCCGGTCAGCGCGCCCTCCAGCGCGGCCAGGGACCAGCCGGGCCGCTTGGCGCAGGGGCCGGAGGAAAAGCAGGGATTGGCGGGCTTCTGCATGGGGGAGGGTCGTGCCATGCAAGCGCTGCCCTGCCAACCGCCCCTTCCCCGGAAGCCTGCCCCGTCGCAGCATGGCGCATGGACGCGCTGGACCGCTTCTGCCATGCCCTGCCCAAGGTGGAGCTGCACGTCCACCTGCTGGGCGCCGTGCTCCGCCCCACCTTCGCGGAGTTTGCCGCGCGAGCCGGGATGGGCGAGGCGGAGACGGAATCGCTCTACGCCCGCGACGCCAGGCCGAAGGGCGTGCTGCACATCCTCCGCGCGCTGGAGCAGCGTCTGCTGCGCCGCCCGGCCGACCTGCACCGCATCACCTATGAGCACCTGGCCGAGGCGGCGTCGCACAATGTCCGCCACTCGGAGATCTTCTGGAACCCGACCGGCACCGCGCATCTCTTCTCCTATCGCGAGGGAGCGGAGGCGATCCTGGCCGGCTTCGCCGACGCGGCGGTGGAGTTCGGTGTCTCGGCGCTGCTGATCCCCGCCATCGACCGCGAGGACACGCCCGAGCGGGCAGTGGAGATGGTGGAGTGGATGATCGCGCACCGGCGCGACGCCATCATCGGCCTCGGCATCGATTACCGTGAGCCGGATGGGCCGCCGGAGCGGTTCTGGAAGGCCTTCCGGATGGCCAAGCAGGCCGGCTTCCGCATCACCGCCCATGCCGGCGAGTTCGGCTGCCACCCGCGCAACGTCGAGACCGCGGTCGATCTGTGTGGCGCAGAGCGGCTGGACCATGGCTACACCGTGCTGGAGGATCCGGCCCTGACGCGGCGCTTCGCCGAGGCGGGGATAGTGTTCACGGTCGTCCCAACCAATTCCTTCTACCTGCGTACCCTCGCCCCGGAGCGTTGGGCGCGCGACCACCCCATCCCGCGCATGCCGGGGGCCGGGCTGCTGATCCACCCCAATACGGACGATCCGCCCCTGCACCGCGTCACCCCGACGCGATGCTGGCGCATGATGGCGGAGGATTTTGGCTTCGGGCGCGAGGCGCTGCGCGGATTCACGCTGAACGGCATCGCCGGGTCCTTTTTGCCCGACGCGGCGAAGCGTCACCTGTTCACAGCCTACGCCGAAGAATTCGACGCGCTGGAGTTCCCCGCCGCATGATCCCCCGCCGCAGCTTGGCCCTCCTCCCTCTCACCGCCTCCGCCGTGGCCCAGACCGCTTTCCCGAGCCGTCCGCTGACGCTGATCGTGCCCTTCGCCGCGGGTGGCAACGTGGACACGGTGGCGCGCATCGCAGCCGCCATGCTGGCGCGGAACCTCGGCCAGTCCGTGGTGGTGGAGAACGCCCCGGGCGCCGGCGGCACCATCGGCACGGAGCGCGCGGCACGCGCCGCGCCGGACGGGCACACGCTGCTGCTGGGCGTCGAAAGCCCGCTCGCCATCGCACCCAGCGTGATGCCCGCCGCCGTTCGCTACAACCCGGAGGCGGATTTCACGCCGCTTGCCATGCTCGCCTCCCTGCCGCTGGTGCTGATGGCTCGGCCCGACCTGCCGGCACGCGATCTGGCGGGACTCATCGACCTGGCGAAGCGGACGGCGGATCCGCTGACCTACGGCACCTCCGGCATCGGCACCTCGCTCCATCTTTGGGCGGAGACGCTGGCGCAGCGGGCAGAGCTGAAGCTTGAGCACGTCCCCTACCGCATCGCCGCGCAGATCGCGCAGGACGTGCTGGCGGGACGGCTGGACCTCGCCGTGCTGACGGTAACGAGCGCGGCGCCGCTGGTGCGGGATGGAAGGGCGCGCGGCCTCGCCGTCTCCTCCGCGCGCGAGCACTCCTCGCTGCCTGGCGTGCCGCCTGCCTCGAACCACCCTGCCTTCGTGGGGACCGGGATGCTGGCGTGGCAGGGCGTGCTGGCTCCTGCCCGCACGCCGCCTGGAATCGCCGACCGTTTGATGACGGCGCTGGACGCGCTGCACGCCGACCCGGAATTCCCCCGGCAGCTCGAACTCGTGGGCATGACGCCCTGGCGCCTGACGCCGGAGGAGTTTGCCCGTCTGGTCGCGGAGGATTCCGCCCGCTACGCCGCCGTGGCTCGCGCTGCGAAGATCCGGATCGAATAGCCGCGCCTACGTCACCCGCACCGCGTGGTTGAGTGGTCCGTGGCCCGCCCCGTAGCCCGGCGCCGCCTCGATCGCCGCACGCACGTAGCGTCGCCCGCGCGCCACTGCCTCGACCAAGTCCAGCCCTTGCGCCAGCCCAGCGGCGATGGCGCTTGCCAGCGTGCAGCCCGTGCCATGGGTGTGGCGCGTGTCGATCCGCGCATCCTCGAAGCGCGTCACGCCCTCCGGCGTGGCGAGAATGTCCACGAGGCGGTCGCCTTCCATGTGGCCGCCCTTCAGCAGCACGGCCGGAACGCCCAGGGTCAGCATGGCCTCCGCCGTCTCGCGCATCCCTTTCTCGTCGCGGATCTCGCGGCCGGACAACACCTCCGCCTCCGGGATGTTGGGCGTGATGAGCGTCGCGAGGGGAAGCAGGCGGCGCTTCAGCGTTTCCACCGCCTCGGCCGCGAGAAGGCGATGCCCGCCCTTCGCCACCATCACCGGATCGGCCACCAGCGGCACACCGGGGGCGCGGGCGGCCACCTCGTCGCACACCGCCTCGATGGTCGGGCTGTCGTGCAGCATGCCGGTCTTCACCGCATCCGCGCCGAGATCGTCCAGCACCGACGCGATCTGCGCGCGGATGAAGCCCGGTTCGATCCCCAGAACGCCCTGCACGCCGAGCGTGTTCTGCGCCGTGAGCGCGGTGATGGCCGTCATCGCGAAGCCGTCCAGCGCGGTGATGGCCTTGATGTCGGCCTGGATGCCCGCACCGCCACCGGAATCGCTGCCGGCGCAGATCAGCACCCGTCCCTTCACGCAGCGATGCCCCGGCGGATGGCGCCGGCGAGGCGATCCGTCACCTCGTTCACCATCGACTCCTCCTCCGCCTCCGCCATGACGCGGATCACGGGCTCGGTCCCGCTGGCGCGGATGAGCACGCGGCCCCGCGCGCCGAGCTTCTCCTCCTCGGCCTTGATGGCCTCGCGCACCTCCTCGCGGTCGAGCGGAGAGATGCCGGTGTGTCGGATGTTGACGAGCTTCTGCGGCAGCGGCGCGAAGCGGCGGCACACCTCGCTGGCCGGGCGCTTCTGGTCCACCAGCACGGCCAGCACCTGCAGCGCGGCCACCAGCCCGTCTCCGGTCGTGCCGAAATCGCTCATGATCATGTGGCCCGACTGCTCGCCGCCCAGGTTGCAACCCAGTTCGCGCATCCTTTCGCCGACATAGCGGTCGCCCACGGCGGTGCGGTGCAGGGTGAGGCCCTGGCCGCGCAGGAAGCGCTCCAGGCCCATGTTGCTCATCACCGTCGCCACGACGCATTGCGAGCGCAGGCGTCCGTCGCGCTTCCAGCTTTCCGCGATGAGGGCGAGGATCTGGTCGCCGTCGATCAGCGTCCCTTCCTCATCCACGAGCACCACGCGGTCGGCATCGCCATCCAGCGCGATGCCGAGATCGGCGCGGCGCTCGCGCACCAGTTCGGCCAGGGCGGCCGGGGCGGTGGAACCGACATTGCGGTTGATGTTGAAGCCGTCCGGCGCGACGCCTACGCTCACCACCTCGGCGCCTAGTTCCCACAGCACGGTCGGGGCGACCTTGTAGGCGGCGCCATGGGCGCAATCCACGACGACGCGCAGCCCTTCCAGCGTCAGGCCACGCGGAAAGGATTGCTTCGCCGCCTCGATGTAGCGGCCCGGCGCGTCCTCGAGCCGCGAGGCACGGCCGAGGCGCGACGGGGCGACGAGGCTGCGCGCCAGATCGCCCGCCATGAGCGCCTCGATGGCGGCTTCCTGGTCGTCCGACAGCTTGAGCCCGTCAGGGCCGAACAGCTTGATGCCGTTATCCTCGTATGGATTGTGCGAGGCGGAGATCATGACACCGAGATCGGCCCGCAGGGAGCGGGTCAGCAGCGCGATGGCCGGGGTCGGCAGGGGGCCGACGATCACCACGTCCATCCCGGCGGAAACGAAGCCCGCCGTCAGCGCCGGTTCCAGCATGTAGCCCGACAGGCGGGTGTCCTTGCCGATCACGACGCGGTGCCGGTGGGTTCCGCGGTTGAAGAAATGTCCCGCCGCCTGGCCCAGCCGCAACGCGGTCCCTGGGTCCATCGGCGCCCGGTTCGCGGTGCCGCGGATCCCATCCGTGCCGAAGAGGCGCCGTGCGGCTCCCTTTTCGCTGCTCATTCGATCATCCTGGCGCTGAAGGCGTTTCATGGCGTTGCTAATTTACTGGCGCGGTGGACACAACCGCCGCGTGCGTTCAGGCTGTCAGCCATGCCCACGCCGCGCCGCCGCGCCGAAACCTTCTGCACCCGCTTCGGCCTCCGACTTCCCATTCTCCAAGCCCCCATGGCGAGCGCCTCTCCGCCAGCGCTTGCCGCCGCCGTTTCCAACGCTGGCGGAATGGGAGGGTTGGGGGCGCTGATGTCCGATCCGGCCGGAATCGCCGCCTGGGCCGCGGAGTTCCGGGGACGGTCCAATGGCTCCTTCCAGGTCAATCTCTGGATTCCCGACCCTGCCCCACCTCGCGACGCCGCGCGGGAGGATGGCGCGCGCCGCACCATTGCCGCGCTCGGCCCACCACCGCCCGAGGTGGGCGACGGTCCCTGGACCCAGGATTTCGCGGCGCAGTGCGAGGCGCTGCTGGCGGTCCGCCCGCCCGTCGTGTCCAGCATCATGGGCGTTTTCGAGTCCTCCTTCGTCCAGGAAATGAAGGCACGCGGCATTCTTTGGATCTGCAATGCCACAACGCTGGAGGAGGCACGTGCGGCCGAGGCGGCTGGTGCCGACGCCGTCGTGGCGCAAGGCGCCGAGGCCGGCGGTCATCGAGGGGCCTTCGACCCGGAGCGGGCTGAGACGCAGAATATTGGCCTCTTCGCCCTCATCCCCCGCTTCGCCGACGCGCTTTCCGTCCCGGTCATCGCGGCGGGCGGGGTAATGGACGGACGCGGCGTCGCGGCGGCGCTGCTTCTCGGCGCCAGCGCCGTGCAGATGGGCACGGCCTTCCTCCGTTGCCCGGAGGCTGGCATCGCCATCGGCTATGCGCGCGCCCTGGCGGAAGCGGGGCCGGAGGACACCGTTCTAACGCGCGCGTTTTCAGGGCGGCTTGCGCGCTCGGTGGCCAATGCCGCGACGCGCGCCTTCGAAGGGGCGGAGCCCGCCCCCTACCCTATCCAGCGCCATCTTTCCGGACCCATGCGGGCCGAGGCAGGAAAGACCGACGACCCTTCGCGGATGCAGCTCTGGGCGGGCCAGGGCGTGGCGCTCTCCCGGGCCGAGCCGGCGGCCGACCTCGCCCGGCGGGTCTGGGCCGAGGCGGAGGCCATGCTTCCCTGAATCCGGACCCCACCCCTAGGCTGCGCCGCGGCGACGGACAGGGGCTGTGATGGACCGTTTCTTCGGGCTGACCGAGAACAACACCAGCCTGCGGCAGGAGACCCTGGCAGGCGCCACGACCTTCCTGACCATGGCCTACATCCTGATCGTGAACCCGGGCATCCTCGCCGCGGCGGGCATCGACCAGGGCGCGGCCTTTGTCGCGACCTGCCTGGCGGCGGCCATCGGCTCGGCGCTCATGGGCCTGCTCGCCAACTATCCGATCGCCATGGCGCCGGGCATGGGGATCAACGCCTATTTCGCCTTTGGCGTGGTCGGCGCCCTGGGCATCCCGTGGCAGGTCGCCCTGGGGACGGTGTTCGTCTCGGGCATCCTGTTCTTCCTCATCTCGATTCTGCGCGTGCGCGAATGGCTGATCGGGGGCATCCCGCTCGGCCTCAAGCTCGGCATTGCAGCGGGGATCGGCGCCTTTCTCGGACTGATCGGCCTGCAGAACCTCGGGCTGGTGGTGGACCACCCCGTGACGCTCGTGGCGCTGGGGCGCCTCACGACGCCGGTGCTGCTCGGCTCGGCGGGGCTTCTGCTCATCGCGGCGCTTTCGGCGCGGCGAGTGCCGGGTGCCATCCTCCTCGGCATCCTGTTCACGGCGCTGGCCGGGCTGCCCTTCGGCCTCACCGATTTCAAGGGCGTCGCCGCCGTGCCCCCTTCCCTGGCACCCACCTTCCTCCAGCTCGACATCGCGGGCGCGTTTCAGGTCGGCCTGCTGGGGGTGGTCTTCACCTTCTTCCTCGTGGACCTGCTGGACAATGCCGGCACGCTGATCGCCACCACCCATCGCGCCGGGCTGATGCGGCCGGACGGGTCCATCCCCAATCTCGGCCGGGCGCTGGTCGCGGACTCCGGCGGGGTGATGGTCGGCGCGGCGCTCGGCACCTCGCCTACCGTCAGCTACATCGAGAGCGCCTCGGGCATCCAGCAGGGCGGCCGGACGGGGCTCACCGCCATCGTGGTCGGGGGGTTCTTCCTGCTCGCGCTCTTCTTCGCGCCGCTTGCCGCCTCCATCCCGCCCTTCGCCACGGCCCCGGCCCTGATCTTCGTGGCGGCGCTGATGGCGCAGGCGCTGCGCTCCGTGAACTGGGAGGATGAAACCGAGTACCTGCCCGCGGTGCTCACCACGCTGACCATGCCCTTCACCTTCAGCATCTCTGCCGGCATCGGCATCGGCTTCATCGCCTATGCCGCCCTCAAGCTTCTCGTCGGCCGCGCAGGAGAGGTGCACGGCGCGGTCTGGGTGCTGGCCGCGCTCTGCGTGGTCAAGTTCGCCATCGGCTGACATGCGAGCACCCGCCGCCCTCGCGCCGCTGCGGCACCCGGTTTTCCGGGCGCTGTGGCTCGCCAACCTCGCCAGCAACACGGGGCTGTTCATTCAGAACACGGCGGCGGGCTGGCTCATGACCTCGCTCGACGGACGCCCCATCATGGTGAGCCTCGTCCAGGCCTCCTCCATGCTGCCGGTCTTTCTGCTGGCGCTGCCGGCGGGCGCCCTGGCCGACATCATGGACCGGCGGCACTTCCTGATCGCCGCCCAACTCTGGATGACGGCCGTCTCCTTCCTGCTCTGCCTGCTGACCTTCGGGGATGCGCTCAGCCCCTGGGGCCTGATCGCCCTCACCTTCGCGCTGGGCGCCGGGCTGGCCATGAGCTTCCCGGCCTGGGCTGCCACGACGCCCGAGATCGTCCCGCGGGAGGATCTGGTGGGCGCCATCGCGCTGAACGGCATCGGCTTCAACCTCACCCGCGCCGTCGGCCCGGCCATGGGGGGGATGGTGATCGCCTGGGCCGGGGTGGGTGCCGCCTTCCTGCTCAACGCGCTCTGCATCCTCGTGCTGGTCGCGGTGCTGCTGGGCTGGCGGCGCGAGTCCGCCCGATCCCGCCTCCCGCGCGAGCGGATGATGCCGGCCATGCGCGCCGGCACCCGATACGTGCTTGCCACTCCAGCGATGCATGCGGCGATCATCCGCGCCGTGACCTTCTTCCTGTTCTCCTCCGCCGTGTGGGGCCTGCTGCCCCTGGTGGTGCGGGAGGAGCTGGGGCTGGGACCCGAGGCCTTCGGCATCCTGCTGGGTTGCATGGGGGCCGGGGCGGTCTGCGCCGGGCTGTTTCTGCCGCGCGCCCGCGCCCTGACCGACCGGGGTGGCCTGGTCATGTTCTCCTCGCTGCTCGGCGCCGGCGCCATGGCGCTGCTCGGCCTCGTGCCGCACTGGTCGGCCGCCGCCCTGGCGATGGTGGTCTATGGCGTGGCCTGGATCGCCGCAGCTTCCACCCTCCAGGCAGCAGCGCAGATGGCGGCGCCGGCCTGGGTGCGGGCACGCGCCATCGGCATCTACCAGATGAGCTTCTTCGGCGCCCTCGCGCTCGGTTCCGCGCTGTCGGGGGTCCTGGCCGGGCGGGTGGGGGTTCCGCTCGCCATGACCGTGTTTGCCGGATGCGCTGCGCTGGGGGCCGTGCTGGTGCGGCGCTGGCCACTGGACCCGCCGACCTTCGCCCCCGTGCCCGAAGCCGCCCTGGCCCGCCCGGAACCTCCGGCGCCGGAATTGCGCGGTCTGCTGCATGGCGGTGAGCGGCGGCTGATGGAGGTGGTGCGCTACCGCATCCCGCCCGGGCGACGTTCAGCCTTCCTGGCCGCGATGGAGCAGGTGCGCCTCGTCCGGCTGCGCGGCGGCGCGGCCAGCTGGCGCCTCTATGAGGACGTGGCCCATCCTGAGCGGTGGGTGGAACTCTGGACCATCGAGAGCTGGGCCGAGCACCTCCGCGAGGCCTCGCGCCTCACGGAGGAGGATCGCGCCGTCCTCGCCCGTGCCACGCTGCTGCATGAGGGCGACGGCCCACCGGAGGCGGCGCGCTACGTCAACGTGCGCTCCTGACCGCGCGTCCGAACGCTCCGTAGGGATCCGGAACGGCACCATTTGCCATTGCCTTCACCCCCTCCGGACCCTATTTTCCCGTCAGGGGACAGCGAACACAACATGAACGATCTATTCGGAGCGGGCCGCGTGAAGCCGGCCGCGACCTCCTATACCGCCGCGGATATCGAGGTGCTGGAGGGGCTGGAGCCCGTCCGCCGCCGGCCGGGCATGTATATCGGTGGCACGGACGAGAACGCCCTCCACCACCTCGCTGCCGAGATCATCGACAACGCCATGGACGAGGCGGTGGCCGGCCATGCCGACCGCATCGAGGTGGTGCTGGAGGATGGGAACTTCCTGGCCGTGCGCGACAATGGCCGTGGCATCCCGGTGGACCCGCACCCGAAGTTTCCCAAGCTGTCGGCGCTGGAGGTCATCCTCACCACGCTGCACTCGGGCGGCAAGTTCAGCGGCAAGGCCTATGACACCTCGGGCGGCCTGCACGGCGTCGGCTCCAGCGTGGTGAATGCGCTTTCCGAGACCATGGAGGTGGAGGTGGCGCGCGGCGGCGCACTTTTCCGTCAGTCCTACAGCCGCGGCAAGCCGACCACGAGGCTGAAGCGCGAGGGCGAGGTCCGGAACCGTCGCGGCACCACCATCCGCTTTCGCCCCGATCCCGACATCTTCGGCCGCCTCCAGTTCCGTGCCGAGCGCCTGTTTCGCCTGTGCCGCTCGAAGGCCTACCTGTATCGCGGCGTCGAGATCCGCTGGCGCTGCGCCCCTGCGCTGGTGGAGGGGACCGATACCCCCGCCGAGGCGACGCTGCACTTCCCCGGCGGCTTGTCCGACTTCCTGGCCACCGCAATCGAGGGCAAGGCCACCGTCGTCCCCGCGCCCTTCGCCGGCACGGGCGAGTTTCCGGACTCGGCGGGGCGCTGCGAATGGGCCGTCACCTGGCTCGATGGCGGCGAGGGCTTCCTGTCCACCTACGCCAACACCATCCCGACCCCGCAGGGCGGCACCCATGAGGCCGGCTTGCGGAACGCACTCGTCAAGGGGCTGCGCGCCTATGGCGACATGAAGAAGGAGCGCCGCGCCGGCAATGTCACCGCCGAGGATCTGTTCGGCGGCATGGCCGGGATGCTTTCCGTCTTCGTCCGCGACCCACAGTTTCAGGGACAGACCAAGGATCGGCTGACCAGCGGCGATGCGCAGAAGCTGACCGAAGCGGCGATCCGCGATCATTTCGACCATTGGCTGGCCGGGGCGCCGGCCCTGGCCGACAACCTCCTTGCCTGGGCGATCGAGCGGGCGGAGGAGCGGATGCGGCGTCGTGCCGAGAAGGACACGCCGCGCAAGACTGCCACGCGCAAGCTGCGGCTGCCTGGGAAACTTGCAGATTGCTCCAAGGAATCCTCGCAAGGCACTGAAATCTTTCTGGTCGAAGGCGACAGCGCCGGCGGTTCCGCCAAGCAGGCGCGCGACCGCGAGACGCAGGCCGTGCTGCCCTTGCGCGGCAAGATTCTCAACGTCGCCTCCGCTTCTGCCGAGAAGCTGCGGCAGAACCAGGAATTGCGCGACCTGATCGAGGCACTGGGCTGTGGCGTGGGCGAGCGCTTCGACATCGCACGGCTACGCTACGGCCGTGTCGTCATCATGACCGACGCGGACGTGGATGGTGCCCACATCGCCGCGCTGCTGATGACCTTCTTCTACAAGGAACTCCCGGAACTGGTGCGCCAGGGCAAGGTGTTCCTGGCCCAGCCTCCGCTTTATCGCCTCCAGTCCGGCGGCAAGTCCGTCTATGCGATGGACGATGCCGACCTGGAGCGGCAGCGCAAGAAGCACTTCAAGGCCAACCAGAAGGTCGAAGTGAGCCGATTCAAAGGCTTGGGTGAGATGCCTCCCGCGTTGCTTCGGGAAACGACGATGCAGCCTGCGCGGCGCACCCTCCTCAAGGTGGTGCTGCCACCCGAGGAGCGGGCTCGCACTGCAGAACTGATGGAAGCGCTGATGGGCCGCCGGCCCGAATTGCGCTTCCGCTTCATCCAGGAGAACGCGGCGAGCCTGGATGTGGAGGCGGTGGACGCCTGACGCGCGGCGGCGCAGGCGGATCGGCTGTCAACGCCGTCAGCACTGCGGCTTCCTCGGGCCGTAGCCCGTTCGAGGGGCTGCGGTCCAACTCCAGCTGCCACTCGCCGCGTGCGAAGCGTTCCAGCACCTCCGGGTGGACGTAGCACTGGCGGCAGACGGTAGGCGTGTTGCCCAGCCTCGCCGCCACCTGCGCCACGGCCTCGCGAATGCGGCGCTTCGCCTCCGTCGCGCTGCCGAAATCCCCCTGCTCCGCCAGATGGAGGCCGCACAGCACCGTCCCGGCCCAGGTGCGGAAATCCTTGGCGGTGATCTCCTCGCCCGAAATCTCGCGCAGGAAGTCGTTCACTTCGCCGGAGGAGATGCTGTGGACCTCCCCCGCCTCATCCTGCCAGGAGAAGAGTTCCTGGCCCGGGAGGTCCTGCAGCTCTCGCACCACGCGGGCCACGCGCCGGTCCTCCACCCGCAGTCGCCAGACCCGGCCGCTTTTTCCAGGGAAGCGGAAGCGCAGCGCGCCGCCCTCCACCGCCACGTGACGGTTCCGCAGCGTGGTGAGGCCGAAGGAGCCGTTCTCGCGCGCGTAATCCTCATTGCCGATGCGGATCAGGGTGGTGTCGAGCAGCCGCACGATCGCGGCCAGCACCTTCTCCCGCGTCAGGGCCTGCCGGCGGAGTGCCGCATCCACATGCGCGCGGATGCCCGGCAGCGCGGCGGCGAAACCCGCCATGCGGTGATACTTCGTCGTGTCCCGGTGCGCGCGCCAGCGCGGGTGGTAGCGGTACTGCTTGCGCCCGCGCGCATCGCGCCCCGTGGCCTGGAGGTGGCCGAGCGGGTCCGGGCAGATCCACACCTCAGCGTAGGCGGGCGGAATGGCCAGAGCGGCAATGCGGGCCAGGGTTTCGCGGTCGCGCACCGCGGCGCCGGAAGGGGCGCGGTAGCGGAAGCCCCGCCCGTGCCGGAGCCGGAGGATGCCCGGACGCGCGTCGCTGCTGTGGCGCAACCCGGCTTCGCGCGCTGCTGCCTCGCTGGGTGCTGGCTCGTTCATCCCTGCAGTAATGAAGCCACGCCGGGTCCTGCGGTTGCCGCGTCAGCCCTCGATGACCGGTCCCTTGCGTTCGGCGGCCGCGGCAAGGCGCGCAAAGGCATCCACCGGAAGGATCACGAAGGCGTCCTGCCCATTGCGGGTCAGCACCAGCGGGCCGCGCAGCGCGGCGTCCACGAGCTGCGGAAGGGTCTGCTCCATCAGCGTCATCTCCGCTCGCGGCAGACTCTCCAGCCCAGGGACCGGTCCGCCATCCAGCGGGATGGGGCCGTCAATCACAGCGGCTTGTTCGCCCGCTCCATCAGCCGGGCGAACAAGCCAGGCTTCTTGTCGGGCTTGGCTGCCGCCGGCGCCGCAGCGGTCTCCGCCGCCGCGCGCTTCTCCTTGTCGCGCAGCCAAGCATCCAGGCTCATCCCGGCCTTCTGCGCGCGCTTCTGCTCATAGGCCCGCTGGCCGGGCGTCAGCTTGGTGCTTTCCATGGGCCACCATCTGCCCCCCGGCCGCGCTTGCGACAAGGGAGGGAAACCCCCAAACACGGAGCATGGACGCGAAGGTCAAGGCGCATATCTGGGTTTCCATGGCCGTGCGCATGTCGGACATGGCCGGCCGCCCCGCCGCCATCCTCCGCAAGGGGGACGCGGATTCGGGTGGGGTGCTGTGCGTGCTGCATGGCCGCGAAGGCTTTGTCGTGCTCGCCCAGGCGCGCGACGCGGAAGGCCGCCCGGCCTGGATCCGCGGCACCGGCGCGGCGCCGGTCGAGGAGGCGGACGCCACCGCCTATGTGGATCGCCAGGTGAAGCGCGACCCCGACCTCTGGGTGGTGGAGTTCGAGGCCCCAGACCTCAAGCCTCCCTTCGAGGCGCGGCTGATCTGATGCTCGTCCGCATCGTCCGGCTGGGCACGCCGCGCCACCCCGGCAAGGGCACCCGGATCGGCACGGTGCGCCGCCCGCCGCGCGGCGTCCGAAGGGAGCGCTACGCGGCCGAGGACTGGTTCGATGTCTGGCTGCCCGAGCTCTCGCCCAGCCCCGCGCTGGTGGCAAGCGGCCGGACGGCGCGGACCGAAGCGGAATGGCGCGCCTTCCTGTCCGCCTATCGGGCCGGGATGGAGGCCCCCGCCCCCCGGCACACGCTCGACCTCCTGGCGGCGATGTCGCATGGAGCGGCCTTCTCGGTCGGCTGCTATTGCGAGGATGAGGAGCGCTGCCACCGCTCGGCCCTGCGCGCCCTGCTGGAGGAGCGCGGCGCCTCCCTCGCTTGATCAGGCCGCGCTGCGCTGCGTGCCGTAGCCGCGCGGATGCGCGACGTGCCAGTTCCAGGCCGTCTCGACGATCTGGTCCAGATCGTCGAATCGCGGGCGCCACCCGGTCTCGGCCATCATCCGGGCGGAGGAAGCGACGAGCACGGGCGGGTCGCCGGCCCGGCGCGGCCCGTTCTCGTAGGGCACCTTCTGGCCGGAAATGCGCTCGACGGCAGCGATCACCTCACGCACCGAATGACCGCGCCCGTTGCCGAGGTTGTAGCGCACCGAGCCCTGGTCCAGGCGCGGCAGCACCGCGACATGCGCCGCCGCCAAGTCCATGACGTGCACGTAGTCGCGCACCGCCGTTCCGTCCGGCGTGTCGTAATCCGTGCCGAAGACGTGCAGCGGCGGCAACTGCCCGAGCGTGGCGAGGATGGCGCGCGGGATCAGGTGCGTCTCCGGGTCGTGGTCCTCGCCGCAGCGCCCCGCCGGGTCGGCGCCGGCAGCATTGAAATAGCGAAGGCAGGCGGACCGCAGACCATTCGCCCCTTCGGCCCAGCCCAGGGCCTGCTCCATCATCAGCTTCGACAAGCCATAGGGATTGACCGGAAGGGTCGGCGTTTCCTCCGTGATCGGCACCTCGCGCGGGACGCCGAACACCGCTGCCGTGGAGGACAGCACGTAGCGCAGGCAGCCCGCCTTCACCGCCGCCTCTGCCAGATTGATGCTGTTCGACAGGTTCTCGCGGCAATATCGCAGCGGTTCCTTCATGCTGTCGCCCACCAGCGACAGCGCAGCGAGGTGGAACACCGCGTCGAACTTCCAGGCGGCGAAGACCTCGTCCAGCGCCTTGCGATCCGCCAGCGAGGCCTGCACGAAGGGAATGCCCGGCTGCAGCGAGCCGCCGTGGCCGCTGGACAGGTCATCCAGCACCACCACCTCGTCGCCCTGATCGAGCAGGGTCAGGACCACATGGCTGCCGACATAGCCGGCTCCGCCCGAAACGAGGTAACGCGCCATCTTGGTTCCTTCCTCCGAAGCGCCCGCACGGTCGAAACCATGCGGATGCGGAAAAGTCACGGCAGCAGGAGCAGCCCCGCCCCGGCCAGAAGCATCAACGTCCCAACCGCGTCGAAGAAGCGCAGCCTGTCCCCCTCCACGATGGTCGCCCAGAGCAGGGCTGCCACCACGTAGACCCCGCCATAGGCGGCAAAGGCCCGCCCCGCGGTGACCGTCGGTGCGAGGGCGAGGAGCCCCGCGAACCCCGCGAGGCAGAGCGCGCCGGGCAGGAGCCACCAGGCGCTCGCCCCCTGGCGCAGCACCGCCCAGGCGGCGAAGCAGCCCAGAATTTCCAGCAGGGCCGCGGCCGGCAAGGCCAGCAGCGCCGCCACGCGACTTCAGAGCCCGCGGAGCGCGGCGCAGACCCGTCCCACCTCCTCGTCGGAGATCTCCGGGTACATGGGCAGCGAGAACACCTCGCGCGCCGCCTTGGCGGTTTCCGCGCAGCCGGCGGGGCCAAGGGCGACGCGCCGGGCGTAGGCCGGCTGCTCGTGCACCGGAACCGGGTAGTGGATGCCGGTGCCGATCCCCTGCTCCTTCAGCCGCGCCATCAGCGCGTCGCGCTCTGCATGGCGTAGCACGTAGAGGTGATAGACATGCTCCGCGCCCGGGCGGCGGGCGGGGGGCGTCAATCCGGTTCCGGCCAGCGCGGCGTCATAGGCCGCCGCGATCTCGCGACGGCGGGCATTCTGCCGATCCAGATGCTTCAGCTTCACGCGCAGCACGGCAGCCTGGACCTCGTCCAGGCGGGAATTCACGCCGACGAGGTCGCTGATGTAGCGCCGCTTCCAGCCGTACTGCCGAATGGCGGCGATGCGATCCGCAAGCTCCGCGTCGCGCGTGGCAAGGATGCCGCCATCGCCCAGCGCACCCAGGTTCTTGGTCGGGTAAAGGCTGAAGGCCGCCGCGTCGCCCAACGTGCCGAGCATCTGCCCGTCGAGACGCGCGCCGTGGCACTGGGCGCAGTCCTCGATCAGTGCAACGCCGGCGTCGCGGCACGCCGCCAGCATGGGGGTGAGATCTACGGCCTGGCCGTAGATGTGCACCGGGATGACCGCGCGGATCGGCGGCAGGCCGGGCGGCGGGTCCTCCAGCACGGCGCGAAGCTCGTCCGGGTCCATGGTGTAGGTGTCGGGATCGATGTCGAGCAGCAGCGGCGTGGCGCCCGTCATCTCGATCGCGGCCACGGTCGCCACCGCCGTGTGCGACACGGTGACGACCGTGCTGCCCTCGCCGATGCCCATGCCGCGCAGGATGAGCATCAGCGCATCGGTGCCGTTCGCGCAGCCCACCGCGCGCGGCAGCCCGACCCACTCGGCGAATTCCCGCTCAAAGGCCTCGCCCTCCTTGCCGAGGATGTACCAGCCGCTTTCCAGCGCGCGGGCCAGGGCGGCGTCGATCTCGGACTTCAGGGCGCGATAGCCCGCTCCGGGGTCGGCAAAGGGCAGCAAGTTGGGTGCGGCGGACATGGCGTTTCCCGTGAAAGCTCAGAAGGCGTAATCGGCGAGGCGGCTGCGGTACCAATCGAGAGAGCGGCGCAGCCCCTCATCCAGCGAAACCCGCGCCTCCCATCCCGTCGCGTCGCGGAAGGCCTTGTCGTTGGCGGCGTAGGAGCCGATGTCGATCGGAGCGCGGTCGGCGGGGAACTCGCGCGTCGTGAAGCTTCCCTGCCCGTCATTGGCGGCGATGATGCGCTCGGCCAGTTCCAGCAGCGAGACGGGCGGCGCTCCACCGAGGTTGAAGACCTGCCCGGCGACGCCCGGCCGGTCCGCCTGCTCGGCCGCGGTCAGGAAGGCATCGGTCACGTCGTCCACGAAGGCTAGGTCGCGAAGCTGCGCCCCGCCCCAAACCTCGAAGGGCTCGCTTTCCAGCAGGCGGCGGATCCAGATGCCCAGGAAGGTTTGGCGCGCATCGGCGATGCGCAGGCGCGGGCCGTAGCAATTGGTCAGGCGCAGGGAAACAACCGGACGGCTTAGGACCCGGTTCTCCAGCATCCAGTACTGCTCGCCGGCCCATTTCGACACGCCATTGGCGTCGGGCGGGTTCACCGGATGCATCTCGTCCACCGGCAGGGCGATGGGACGGCCGTAGAACTGGCGCGTCGAGGCATGGACGACGCGCGCCCCAGGCGCCGCCTCGCGCATCACCTGGATGAGACGCACCTGGGCGACGGCGTTGATGGCGATATCCGCCACCGGGTCGCGCTGCCCGCCCATGTGGCTGGTCTGGGCCGCCATGTTGAACAGCACCTCGGCGCCCTGGCAGAGGGAGTGGAGTTCCGTGTCGCGGATATCGCCGCGCACCAGCATCACGCCGGCCCCTTCCAGATTGGCCGGGTTGGCGCCCCCCTCGGGCAACATCGCGTCAAGCGCCGTGACCCGCGCCCCCAGCCCGGCGAGGGCGTGGCACAGATTGGAGCCGAGGAACCCCGCCCCGCCCGTCACCAGCACCCGCTTCCGCTTCCAGAACTCCGAATCCATCCAGCCCACCCGATCCTGCACCGCCACCATCGCAACCGATTTGCGGCGGAACTGCGCCGCTTCCCTGTCCGCGTTGCGGCGCGTCAGCCGGGCAGAGCCGCCACCCCCGTGATCTCCACCTTCCAGGATCGGTCCACCAGCGGGGCCTGGATCGTCATCCGCGCCGGCTTGGCCGAGGGGTCGAGCCAAGCGTCCCAGGCGCGGTTCATCGCAGGGGCATCCCCGATGTCGGCAAGCACCACGGTCACGCTCAGCAGGCGCGACTTGTCCGTGCCGGCCTCGGCGAGAAGCGCGTCGATCTGGCGCAGCACGTCCGCGGTCTGTGCCTCGGCATCACCGGACGTGTCGTCCGGCACCTGCCCGGCCAGCCAGACCAGCCCGCCATGCACCACCGCGCCGGACAGGCGCCCTTCTTCAGCCAGCCGACGGATCATGGAATCCCCTCTCGTCCTGCCGCCTGAACCTAGCCGATGGAGAGCCGCCCGCCATCCCGGTCCTTGACGTATCCGGTGCCGCTGTCGAGCATTGCCGTGGGATATCCAACCGTTCCCGGGCTGCGCAGCCCGAAGGAGCCACGCCATGAACCGCCGCCACCTCCTCGCCGCCGGGGCCGTGCTGCTGCCCGGTGCCGCGCTGGCCCAGCACCACGGGGCGCAACAAGCCCCGGCGCTGCGGCCGATGACGCCCTCGCCCGAGCCCTTCCACAACCTTTTTCAGGGCGGCGCACCGCACCACATCACGCCGGAGCAGGCGGCGCAGCGCGTGACCGACAGCCCCGCCCCCGCCGGCCCGGCCGGCCGCTGGATCAAGCGCGCCGACATGCCGATCCCGCGCTCCGAGATGGCCTGGGCCACGGCCTGGAATGGCCGCATGCACGTGGTCGGTGGCTATGGCGAAGGTCGGGTGAACCGCGCCTACCACACGGTCTACGACCCGGCGCGGGACCAGTGGCTCGACGCTGCGCCGTTGCCACGCGGGGCGAACCACGTCGCGGTGGTGGCCGATGCCGGGCGTGTCTATGCGCTGGGCGGCTTCATCGAGCAGAATCGCCGCTGCGACGACAAGGCCTTCTTCTACGACGTCGCCCGCGACCGCTGGCAGGAGATCGCACCATTGCTTCGCCCGCGCGGCGCGGCCGCCGCCACGGTGCTGGACGGCAAGATTCACCTGATTGGCGGCGCGACCGACCCCGCGCCAGAGCGCGCCTCCATCGCCTGGCACGAGGTCTACGACCCGCAGGCCGACAAGTGGGAGCTGCGCCGGCCCTTGCCAGCGGGCCGCGACCATGTCGGCTGCGTGACTCATGACGGCGTGATCCACGTCGTCGGCGGCCGGTTCAACACCTTCCAGTACAACACGGGCATGCACCACGTTTACCTTCCCGCCCGCGACACCTGGGAGGAGAGGGCGAAGCTGCCCACGGCGCGCTCCGGCCACGGCATGGTGATCCACAAGGGCCGCTTCTACGTGATGGGCGGCGAAGGTGGCATCCTGGAGCGCGGACAGGCGCGGGACGCCAAGGTGTTCGGCCAGATGGAAAGCTACGACCCCGCCTCCGACACCTGGCAGAGCCATGCGCCGATGCCGACGCCGCGCCACGCCGTCGCGGCGGTGGCCATCGGGGACTGGATTTACGTGGCCGGCGGCGGTGCCGTGCTGGGCGGTGCGGTGCAGAGCGCCATCCACGAGGCCTGGACGCTGGGGTGAGGCGCTAGACCTCCTCCACCTGCGCCACGCCCGGCAGCACCTTCAGGGCCTGCATCATGCGCGGCCCGACATTCCAGCCGCCCGGCAGCGCCACCTCGACCTCCTGCCCGGGGCCGAGGCGCGGCACGATGGAGACGCGGCCCTTGCCGCGCCCCTCGCGCTCCAGCAGCGCCTTGATGTCGGGCAAGGCGGTCGCAGCCTCCACGAAGACGCGCATCCCCTGCCCCGCCCCGGCGGCGGCCTTGTCCAGCTTCTCGCAATCGGCGGCGGTCAGGCGCAGCGCGTCGTTCTCGATCCGCGCATCGGCCGTGACCAGCACGGCCGAGCCCTCCTCCAGCATGTCGCGGCAGCGATTCAGCACCTCGGAGAAGAAGGTCACCTCGTAGCCGCCCGCCTGGTCGGAGAGCGACACCCACGCCATGCGGCTGCCGGTGCGCGTGTTGCGCTCCTTCCGCCCTGTCACCGTGCCCGCCAGCTTCAGCCGCCCCGTCCCGGCCCGCGCCTTCTCGGAGATGCGCGCGGAAAGGGTGACGCCGAGGCGCCGCAGCGCCCCGCGATACTCGTCTAGCGGATGGGCCGAAAGGTGGAAGCCCACCGCCTCCGCCTCGAAGGCCAGCTTGTCCAAGGTGGGCCAGTCGGGCATGTCGGGCAGGCGCAGCATGGGCGGCCCCTGCTCCGCTTCGCCGAACAGCCCGATCTGGCTGGAACCCCGCTCCTCCGCGCTGGCCTGGGCGCGGCGAAGCACCGTCTCCGCCCCCGCCACCAGCTTGGCGCGATTGCCTTCCATGCTGTCGAAGGCGCCGGCCTTGGCGAGGTTCTCCAGCTGCATCTTGTTGAGCAGCTTCGGGTCCACCCGCGCCGCGAAATCCGCAAGGCTGTCAAAAGGCCCGCCCACGTCGCGCGCCGCCACCAGATCCTTCATCGCCTGCAGCCCGACGCGCTTGATCGCGGCGAGCGCGAAGCGGATGGAGCCATCCTCGATCACGAACTCCGCGCCGGAGCGGTTGATGTCCGGCGGCAGCACCTTGATGGAAAGCCGCGACGCCTCCTGCATATGGCTCGCCAGCTTCTCGGTCTTGTCCATGTCGAGCGTCATGGAGGCCGCGAGGAAGGCAACGGGGTGATGCGCCTTCAGATAGGCTGTGTGGTAGGAAACGAGCGCGTAGGCCGCGGCGTGCGACTTGTTGAATCCGTAATTGGCGAACTTCTCCATGAGGTCGAAGACCTCGCCGGCCACCTTCTCGGCAACGCCGTTCTTGCCCGCGCCCTCAACGAAGATGGCGCGCTGCTTCGCCATCTCCTCCTTGTTCTTCTTGCCCATGGCGCGACGCAGCAGGTCAGCGCCGCCCAGCGAATAGCCCGCCATGACCTGGGCGATCTGCATCACCTGTTCCTGGTAGACCATGATGCCGTAGGTCTCGGCCAAGATGTCGTGGATCAGCGGGTGCGGGCTGTCCCACTTCTCACCGTGCTTGCGGGCGCAATAGGCGGGGATGTTCTCCATCGGCCCCGGCCGGTAGAGCGAGACGGCGGCGATCAGATCCTCGAAGCGGTCGGGCCGCATGGCGCGAAGGCAGTCGCGCATGCCCTGGCCTTCGAACTGGAAAACCCCCGCCGCGTCGCCCTTCGCCAGCATCTCATAGGTCGCGGCATCGTCGAGCGGCAGCGTGTCGAGTTGGACCTCCACCCCCTGCTCGCGCAGCAGCTTCACCGCACGGTCGAGCACGGTGAGCGTCTTCAGCCCGAGGAAGTCGAACTTCACCAGCGAAGCCTGCTCGACATGCTTCATCGAGTACTGGGTGATGAGCATCTCGCTGCGCGGGTCGCGGTAGATGGCGGTGATGTCGAGCAGCGGCTTGCGCCCGATCACCACGCCCGCCGCGTGAGTGGAGGCGTTGCGGTACAGGCCCTCCACCTGCAGCGCGATGTCGAGCAAGCGCCCCGTCGCCTCGTCGGTCTCGCGTGCCTCCTGCAGCCGCGGCTCGCCCTCGATAGCGGCGGCGAGGGGCACGGGGTTGGCCGGGTTATTGGGAATGAGCGAGGCGATGCGGTCCACCTGCCCGTAAGGCATGCCCAGCACGCGCCCCACGTCGCGCACCGCGGCCTTGGCCTGCAGCTTGCCGAAGGTGATGATCTGCGCGACGCGGTCGGCACCGTACTCGCGCACCACGTAGCGGATCACCTCGTCGCGCCGGTCCTGACAGAAATCGATGTCGAAGTCGGGCATCGAGACGCGCTCGGGATTGAGGAAGCGCTCGAAGAGCAGGCCGAAGCGCAGCGGGTCCAGGTCGGTGATGGACAGCGCCCAGGCCGCGACGGAGCCCGCGCCCGAGCCGCGCCCCGGACCCACGGGAATGCCCTGCGCCTTGGCCCACTGGATGAAGTCTGCGACAATCAGGAAGTAGCCCGAGAAGCCCATCTGCTCGATGACGCGCAGCTCGTATTCCAGCCGCTCGGCATGGACCGGCGGCACGGGGTCCGGGGCGAAGCGGAGCGCCAGCCCCTCGCGCGCCATCTCGGCCACCGTCTCGCCCTCCGTTCGGCCCTCGCGCACCTTCGGGCAGACCGGCAGTTCCGGCTTGCGGGCCGTCTCGAGCACGGTGCAGAGCTTCGCGATGGCAAGCGTGTTGTCGCAAGCCTCGCCCAGGTCGGCGAATGCGGCGCGCATCGCGTCGGCCGGCTTGAACCAATGCTCGGGCGAGACGCGGCGCCGCTCGCGCTCGGTGAGCAGGCGCCCCTCGGAAATGCAAAGCAGCGCGTCATGCGCCTCGTGCATCTTCGCCTCCGCGAAGTACACGTCGTTCGCGGCCACGATGGGCACGCCCGTCTCGTCGGCCAAGCGCAGCAGCCCGGGCTCCAGCGCCGCCTGGCGCGGCGTGGGGCCGTGGCGCATCAGTTCCACCGCCACGCGATCCGGGAAGCACTCGCGCAGCGCATCCAGCAGCCAGGAAGCCGCCTCTCGTCGGCCCTCGGCCAGCAGGCGAGAAAGTGGTCCGCAATCGCCGCCAGTCAGCAGGAACAGGCCCTTGCCGTGACCACGCAGGTCATCCAGCCCGATGGCGGGGCGGCCCGACGGATCGTCGTCCCGCATCCAGCCAAGCGAGGACAGCTTCTTGAGGTTCGCCAGCCCTTCGGCATCCATCGCCAGCGCAACCACGCAATCCGCCCCGGCGCGGATCACCTCCTCGCGCGTCTCGGACACGGCGCGGCGGGAGAGCCAAAGCTGGCAGCCCATGATGGGCTGCACCCCCTTGCCACTCGCGGCCTGGGCGAATTCCAGCGCGCCGAACATGTTGGCCGTGTCGGTCAACGCCACGGCCGGCATCCCGGCCGCAGCGGCGAGCGCCGGCAGCTTCTCCGCCTTGATCGCCCCCTCGCTCAAGGAATAGGCGGAGTGGGCGTGGAGATGGATGAAGCCGGCCATCCCGCCAGTATAGGCGATCCGTCAGCCGGGAACGAGCACCCCGTTGCGCAGGGTCACCACGCGATCCATGCGGGAGGCCAACTCGTTGTTGTGGGTCGCGATCAGCGCCGCGAGGCCCCGGTGCCGCGCCTCGTTCAGCAGCTCGGCGAAGACGAGTTCTGCCGTCGCAGCGTCCAAATTGCCGGTCGGCTCGTCGGCTAGCAAGACGCGCGGCGCATTGGCAAGGGCCCGGGCGATCGCGACGCGCTGCTGCTCGCCGCCCGAAAGCTTGCCAGGCCGATGGTCGAGCCGCGCGGCAAGCCCGAAGGTGCCGAGCAGATCCTTCGCGCGCTCCGCCGCCTTCGAACGCCCGACGCCAGCCGCCATCTGGGGCAGCATGACGTTCTCCGCCGCGGTGAATTCGGGCAGCAGGTGGTGGAACTGGTAGACGAAGCCAATGGTGCTGCGGCGGATCTCCGTCCGCGCATCGTCGCCTAGCGTGCCGGCGGCGCGGCCCTCGACCAGGACCTCGCCGCCATCGGGCCGCTCCAGCAATCCGGCGACGTGCAGGAGGGTAGACTTGCCGGTGCCGGAGGGAGCGACCAACGCCACCACCTCGCCGGCCTGCAGCGCCATGTCCACGCCGCGAAGCACCTCGAGCGTTCCGGCCTCCGTGCTGTAGCGGCGCGCCACGCCGCGCAGTTCGAGCGGCGGGCTACTCATTGCGCAGCATCTCCACGGGGTCGGTTCGGGCTGCGCGCCAGCTGGGGTAGATCGTCGCCAGCAGGGCCAGCGCCAGCGCCAGCGCCACGACCTGCGCAACCTCGGCCCAGTTCAGCACGGCCGGCAGGCGGGTGAGGAAATACACTTCCGGGCTGAACAGCTCCGTGCCCGAAAGCATCTGAATGAATTGCCGGATGCTCTCGATGTTGAGGCAGAACAGCACCCCCACCGCGAACCCCATCAGCGTGCCGATCGCGCCGATGGAGGCGCCACAGAGCAGGAAGATCCGCATGATGGCACCGCGGGTCGCTCCCATGGTGCGCAGCACGGCGATGTCCCTTCCCTTGTCCTTCACGAGCATGATCAGGGAGGAGATGATATTGAAGGCCGCAACGATGATGATTAGCGTCAGGATCAGGAACATCACGTTCCGCTCCACCTGCACCGCGGCGAAGAAGGACGAGTTGGCGTCCTGCCAGTCCAGGATGCGGATGCCGGATGGCACGGCGGCGCGGATCTCCCGGTTGACGGCCCTCACCCGCGTGGGATCGGCGACGAAGACCTCCACCTGCGTCGCGGCGTCCGGCCCGGTCTGGAAGTAGGTCTGCGCGGCGGAGAGAGGCAGGAAGACGTAGGAGCTGTCGTACTCGTTCATCCCCACCTCGAACAGCGCCACGACCCGATAGGCGCGCAGTCGGGGGATGGTGCCGATGACGGTGGCGCGGCCCTGCGGGGAGACGAGGGTCAGGCGGTCACCCACGCTGATGCCCATACGAAAGGCGAGGCGCGTGCCGATGGCGATGGCGTCATCCCCGCCGAACTGATCGAGCGAGCCGGCGCGGATGTTGCCAGCGATGATCTCCCGCGCGCGCAGATCCTCGGGCCGGATGCCGCGCGCGAGGCCGCCGCTCGCTCCGCCGCCCTCGGCGGTCAGCAGAACCTGCCCTTCGACGATGGGCGTCGCGCTCACCACGCCGGGCACGCGGCGCACGGCCGCGGCGACCGCGTCGAAGTCGCGCAGATTGCCTCGCTCCGCCGCGAAGACGCCCATGTGGCCGTTCAGACCAAGGATGCGGCCCAGCAATTCCTGCCGGAACCCGCCCATCACGCTCATCACGATGATTAGCGTCGCCACCCCCAGCATGATGCCAAGGAAGGAGAAGATCGCGATGACCGAAGTGAAGCGGTCGCTCTTGCGCGACAAGAGGTAGCGCTTGGCCACCGTGCGCTCGAATGCGTTGAACATCAGTGCCTCTCGTTGAGCAGCCAGGCGGCCGCTTCATGCACGAACCTAGCCCTGGATGCGTGCCAGCGCCTCGTCCAGCGAGACTTCCTCGCGCTCGCCCGTCGCGCGGCGCTTCAGCTCCACCTTGCCGGACGCGGCGCCGCGCGGGCCGATGATGGCCTGCCAAGGGCAGCCCAGCAGGTCCGCATCGGCGAACTTCACCCCGGCACGCTCCGGCCGATCATCCAGCAGCGCCTGGTCGGGCATCGCAGCGTGGAGCCTGTCGCACAGCGCATCGGTCGCTGCGTCGCCGGGCTTGAGGTTCAGGATGGAAACGCGCCAGGGCGCCACCGCGTCTGGCCACTTGATGCCGGCCTCGTCGTGGTTGGCCTCGATCAGCGCGGCGACAAGGCGCGACACGCCGATGCCGTAGGAGCCCATCTCCGGCACCACCTCGGACCCGTCGGGCCCGGCCACGCGAAGCCCCATGGGCTCGGAATACTTGGTGCCGAAGTAGAAGATGTGGCCGACCTCGATGCCGCGGGCGCTCACCTGCCGCTCGGCCGGCACTTGGCCCCACGCCGTCTCGTCGTGCTTCTCGTCGGTCGCGGCGTAGCGGCTCGTCCAGAAACCCACGGTTGGCGAAAGGTCGCCCTCGTAATCCGGCTCCTGCGCGAGCGGGTCGAAGTCGAGCAGCTCGCGATCCAGGAAGACCTGGCTTTCGCCTGTCTCGGCCAGGATGATGAACTCGTGGCTGAGGTTGCCGCCAATCGGACCCGTGTCGGCCTGCATGGGGATGGCCTTCAGCCCCATGCGCGCGAAGGTCCGCAGATAGGCGACAAACATCTGGCGGTATGAGTGCTGCGCGCCCTCCTTGGTCAGGTCGAAGGAATAGGCATCCTTCATCAGGAACTCGCGCCCGCGCATCACGCCGAAACGGGGCCGAACCTCGTCCCGGAACTTCCACTGGACGTGGTAGAGGTTGCGCGGCAACTCACGGTAGCTGGTGACGTAGCCACGGAAGATGTCGGACACCATCTCTTCGTTGGTGGGACCGAACAGCATCGGGCGGCCGTGCCGGTCCTCGATGCGCAGCATCTCCTTTCCGTAATCCTCGTAGCGGCCGGAGCGCTGCCACAGCTCAGCCGACTGGATCGTCGGCATCAGGATTTCCTGCGCCCCCGCGCGATTTTGCTCCTCGCGAACGATGCGGGCGACGTTGTTCAGCACGCGCAGCCCCGCCGGCAGCCAGGCATAGATGCCGGCGCTCGTCTGACGGATCAGCCCGGCGCGGAGCATCAGGCGGTGGGAGACGATCTGCGCCTCGGCAGGAGTTTCCTTGAGGGTGGGCAGGAAGGCTTTGGTCAGGCGCAAGGGAACGGAATCCTCGAAGGCAACGGCACGCGCACCCTACAGCGGAATCGGCTGGGCCTGAACCCGGCCCTTTCAACAGCGGGAATGAAATTTTGCTGCGCCGCACAACGCTTTTGGTGAAGAAAGTGACTTGAATGGCTCACTTGCAACAGGTAAAGAAAAAGAAGGGCCGCCTCCTTGCGGAGACAGCCCAAGTTTAGGGAGGAAACGCCAGTCACACGGCAGAAAGAGGAACACCCTCTCTCTTCCGAGATAATGGCGGAATGGCCCGTCGGGTCCAATGCGAAAGCCGGAAGAAATCGGCTGGAAATCAGGCATCCATCAAGGATATGCCTATTCAAAGGGCGACCGCCGGGTGAAATCCAGGCAGTCGCCTTTTCCTTATGCAGAACCTCTCAATCGGGAATGGCCAGCCAGCCACGCCGGAACGAGATCAGATCGCTTTCGATCAGGGCGTAGATCGCAAGCCAGATCACCGTCGAGAGGATCGTGGTCCAGATGATCTTGCGGCCAAGCTGAGGGGTGGCGGGGGCTCCGCGCCACCCTCCCTCCTCCAGGCGGCCTTCCTCTGGCTTCACGCCGATGGGCAGGACGCAGAACAGCAGCGTCCACCAAACCAGCGAATAGACGACGAAACCGATGAACCAGCCCATCAGACCCTCAGAAGGTGAACCTCGACATTGGGACGCTTGCGGAGCTGCTTCCCCACCGCCTTGCGAAGCATGGCGCGCGCCGCCTCGGTAACCGCATCGTCCTCGCGCCGCAGTCCCTTCGGCAACTCGCCAAGGCCGCGCGCCAGTGCCTCCGCCAGATCCTCGGACTCGGGGCCATCCGGATCGAACAGGCCGGGCGCCGAGATGCGCGGCTTGCCCACGACCCGCCCCTGCCCGTCCACGGCGAGGCTCGCAACCACCACCCCATTCATGAGCATGCGCTTGCGCGCGCCCAGCACCCCACCGGACACCGGAAGGAGGCGGCTGCCATCCACTGCCAGCCGCCCGACCGGCACGCTTTCCGCAATCTCGGCCCGGCCGGGGACGAGGCGGACCACGTCGCCATCCTCGATCACCAGTGCCTCGGCCCCGAGGCCGCGCGCCAGCGAGGCGTGCTCGGACAGGTGGCGCCACTCGCCATGCACCGGGATCGCATAGCGCGGGCGCACCAACTCATAGAGACGCTTCAGCTCGTCGCGGGCCGGGTGGCCGCTGACATGGACGAAATGGTCATCCGCGGTGATGACCTTGCAGCCGCGCCGGGCCAAGTCGTCCTGCACGCGAAGGATCGCGCGCTCGTTCCCCGGGATCTGCCGCGAGGAGAAGATGACCGTATCCCCCTCGCCTAGCGCGATGTTCGGGTGGGTGTCGGAGGCGATCTTCGCAAGCGCCGAGCGCTCCTCGCCCTGCGACCCCGTGCAGATGATCAGCAGGTTGTCGTCGGGGATGTAGCCGGCCTCGTCCTCGGCAACGAAGTCGGGCACGCGGGACAGGTAGCCGCATTCCCGCGCCGCAGCGACGGAGTTGCGGAGCGATCGGCCGAACAGCGCCACGTCGCGCCCCGCTTCCTTCGCGGCGAGCGCGACCGTCTCGACGCGGGCCAGGTTGGTGGCGAAGCACGTCACCGCAATGCGGCCCCGCGTGGAACGGATCAGCTCCTGCAGGCTGTGCCGCACCTCGGCCTCGCTGCCGGAGTGCCCCTCGACCAGCGCGTTGGTGCTGTCGCACACCATGGCGAGCACGCCCTCCTCGCCCAGCCGGGCGAAGCCGGCCTCGTCCGTGGGCGGGCCGATCAGTGGCTCCGGGTCCAGCTTCCAGTCGCCGGTGTGGACGACAAGGCCGTGGCGCGTCCGGATCGCCATGGCCAGGGCCTCGGGGATGGAGTGGGCGACGCGCAGGAACTCGATGTCGAAGGGGCCGAGCTTCAGCCGGCCCGGCAGGTCGAAGGGGCGAAGCTCCGCCTCCTGCGAGAGCCCGGCCTCGGCCAGCTTGCGCCGCAGCACGGCCGAGACGAAGGGGCCGGCGTGAATCGGACATTGCAGCGAGCGCCAGAGATGCGCCACGCCCCCCACATGATCCTCGTGCGCATGGGTGATGACGAGGCCCAGCAGGTCCTCGCGCCGCTCCGCCAGCCATCCGGGGTCGGGAACCATGATCTCGACGGAGGGGTTGTCCGGCCCGCCGAACCCGATGCCGCAATCCACGGCGAGAAGCTTTCCGTCGCAGCGATACACGTTGAGGTTCATGCCGATCTCCCCCGTGCCGCCGAGAGGGATGAAGGCGAGGTCGTCCTTGGGTGTCATGCGTGTCCAGCGGGGGATGGGGGGGGCGGGTTGCGGCCAGCCAGGAGGCGCAGCCCCTCCAGCGTGATGTCGGGGTCCACCTTCTCGATCAAGGTGGTTCCCTCGGCGAAAAGCGGGGCAAGCCCACCGGTGGCGACCACCTTCAGGCGCGGCTGCTCCGCCTCGGCCCGGATGCGGGAGATGATGCCCTCGATCAGCCCGACATAGCCCCAGAAGATTCCGGACTGCATGGCGCTGATCGTGTCGCGGCCGATGGCAGCCTGGGGGCGGCCGATGCCGATGCGCGGAAGCCGGGCCGCGGCGCGGTGCAGCGCCTCGATGGAAAGGTTGATGCCAGGGGCGATGGCGCCCCCGAGGTAGTTCCCGGACTGATCCACGACGTCAAAGGTGGTGGCGGTGCCGAAATCCACCACGATCAGCGGCCCTTTGTAATGATGATGCGCGGCAAGGGCATTCAGCAGGCGGTCGGCGCCCACTTCCTGCGGCCGGTCCACCATGATGCGGAACCCCCAGTCGAGGATCGATCGCGCCACCAGCGGCTCGCAGTCGAACCAGTCGCGGGAAAGGCGGCGGAGGTTGTAGAGGGCGGCGGGAACCACGGTACCGATGACGCAGCGGTCGACCTCCGCGGGGCGCAGCCCGGCGTGGGTCATCAGCGTCAGCAGCCACACGGCGTATTCGTCGCTGGTGCGGTCCGCGCGGGTGGCGATGCGCCAGCGCCCGCGCCACTCGTTCCCGTCATGCACCGCGAAGACCACGTTGGTGTTGCCCGCGTCCACGGCCAGCAGCATCGCCTAATCCCCTACCTCGCCGGCGAGGAAACGGTGCACCCGCCCCCCGGTCGCGAGCATCAGCCCGCCATCCTCGGCCAGCCCTTCATAGCGCCCCGAGACGGTGCCGGAACCCTGGCGCAGCGTCAGCATCTCCCCGCGCACTGGGCCGGCTGCTTCCCATGCCGCCCGGACCGGCGCGAACCCTTCGAGGCGGCGGCGAAACATCCAGGCTTCGAGCGCAGCGAGGAGCGTTCGCGCAAACTCCTCCGGCGGTGTCGGGCCGAGTGCTGCCGTGGAGCGCCCGGGCACCTCCGGCGCATGGGCCAAATTCACCCCCAGGCCCAGCACCAGATGCGCGATGCCCCCCTGCCCGTCCACCGCGCCCTCCGCCAGGATGCCGGCGCATTTCGCGCCGTCCCTCAGCAGGTCGTTGGGCCATTTAAGCGAAAGCCCCGGAGCATGATGCGACGCCGCCTCGTGCAGCGCGACCGCGGCGAGCAGCCCGTATTGCGGCAGGTCCCGCGCCGGACCACCGGGCCGGAGCAGCACCGACAGGGCAAGGTTGCCCGACGGCCCTTCCCAGCTTCGTCCCTCGCGGCCGCGCCCAGCCGTCTGGCGGCGGGCCATCACCGCGAGCCCTTCCGGTTCGCCCGCCTCCGCCAATCCGGAGACGAGGCTCTGGGTGCTGTCCAGAGCCTCGAAGATGCGCAACCGCCAACGGGAGGTCGCGCCGCTCACCCCATCAGCGCCAGCGCGGCCTGCCGTGCCGCCGCGAGGAGCGGCGCGGGGAAGAGGAAGAACAGCGTCGTGAACAGCGCCGTCGCGCCCAGCACCACGGTCACGCCCCCAGCGCGCGGCTCGAAGCCGTTCAGCGGCGCGTCGAAATACATCACCTTGACGATGCGCAGGTAGTAGTAGGCCGAAACGACGGAGGAGATGACGCCCACCGTCGCCAGCACCCAGAACCCCTGCTCCACCGCGGGCAGCAGCACGTAGAGCTTGGCGAAGAACCCGGCCAGGGGCGGGATGCCAGCCATTGAGAACATGAAGATGGCCATGCACAGCGCCATCATAGGGTCGTTGCGGCCAAGCCCGCCGAGGTCCTCGACGCCTTCTACGGCGCGGCCGTTCCGGCGCATGGCGATCAGCACGGCAAAGGCGCCGAGATTCATGGCGATGTAGATGCTGATATAGACCAGCACGCCGCGAAGCCCGCTTTCCCCGCCCACCGCGAGGCCCATCAGTACGAAGCCGACATGGCCGATGGAGGAATAGGCCATCAGGCGCTTGATGTTGCTCTGGCCGATCGCTGCGAAGGCGCCGAGCACCATCGAGCCCAGCGAGGCCAGCACGATGATCTGCTGCCACTGGTCCGACAGTTCGGAAAACGGCCCTGCCAGCACCCGCACCAGCAGCGCCACGCCCGCGACCTTCGGCGCGGCGGAGAAGAAGGCGGTGACCGGCGTCGGCGCGCCCTCGTACACGTCGGGCGTCCACATGTGGAACGGCACCGCCGCGATCTTGAAGGCCAGGGCGGCGATGATGAAGACGATGCCCACCACCACGCCGGCACTCACCCCCGCCTCGGCTGAAAGCGCGTCGGCCAAGCGGTCGAAGCTCGTCGTGCCAGCGAAGCCATAGACCAGCGACGCGCCATAGAGCAGCAGGCCCGAGGACAGCGCGCCCAGCACGAAATACTTCAGGCCTGCCTCGGCCGAGCGCGGATTGTCGCGATCGAAGCCGGCGAGGACGTAGAGCGGCAGCGACAGCAGCTCGAGCCCGAGGTACAGGCTCATCAGGTCATTGGCCGAGATCATCACCATCATCCCGAGCGTGGCGAAGAGCGCCAACACCGGGAACTCGAAGCGCGACAGCCCCTCCTTCTCGTTCCAGTCGAGGGCGACCAGGAGCGAAAGCGCCCCCGCGGCCAGCGCCAGGATCTTCATGAAGGCGGAGAAGCTGTCGGACACGTATTGCCCGCCGAAGCCCGTCCCCTCGGGCTGCATCAGCACGAGGACGCCGGTGACGAGGAACGCGCCGATCGTCGCCATGGCGACTGGAAAGGTCATGTCCCGCCGGGGGATGACCCCGACGAGCAGGATGACGCAGCCCGCGATGGCGAGGACGATTTCAGGAAGGGCGATCTGCCAGTTCATGGAAGCCCCGCGAGACGGGAGGCGGCCTGCACCGCAGCTTGGTGCTGTTCCACCAGCTGCGAGACGGTCACCGAGAAGAAGGAAAGGAAGGATTGCGGATAGATGCCCATCCACAGCGTCAGTGCGATCAGCGGCGCAAAGGTCGCATACTCGCGCGGGCTGAGATCAAGCAGCGAGCGCAAATCGTCCCGGATGATGCGGCCGAAGGACACGCGCCGGTACAGGTAGAGCATGTAGGCCGCGCCCAGGATCATGCCGAGCGCCGCGCCCAGCGCCACCCAGGGGCTGACCGCCCAGGCACCGACGATCACCAGGAACTCACCGGGGAAGCCCGCCGTGCCCGGCAGCGCCACGCTGCCCATGGTGAAGAGCATGAAGACCAGCGCATAGGCCGGCATGATCTTCGCCAACCCGCCATAGCGCGCGATCTCGCGTGAATGGACGCGGTCATACAGCACGCCGACGCAGAGGAAGAGCGCGCCCGAAACGACGCCGTGCGCCAGCATGGTGAAGAGCGCGCCCTCGATCCCCTGCTGGTTGAAGGTGAAGATGCCCAGCGTGACGATGCCCATATGCGCCACCGAGGAATAGGCGATGAGCTTCTTCATGTCCTGCTGCGCGAGCGCGACCAGCGAGGTGTACACCACCGCCACCACCGACAGCACGTAGATGAAGGGCGCGAAAAAAGCCGAGGCTTCGGGCAGGAGCGGCAGCGAGAAGCGAAGGAAGCCATAGGCCCCCATCTTCAGCAGCACGCCCGCCAGGATGACGGAGCCGGCCGTCGGCGCCTCCACATGCGCGTCGGGCAGCCAGGTATGGACCGGCCACATCGGCACCTTCACGGCGAAGGAAGCGAAGAAGGCCAGGAACAGCCAAACCTGGATCGAGAAGGGGATCTCGAACTCCGCAAGCTCGGGGATCGCGGTGGTCCCTGCGCTGAACCACAGCACGATGATCGCCAGCAGCATCAGCACCGAGCCGAGCAGCGTGTAGAGGAAGAACTTGTACGCGGCATAGACGCGCCGCGCCCCGCCCCAGATCCCGATGATGAGAAACATCGGGATCAGCACGCCCTCGAAGAAGACGTAGAACAGAATGAAGTCCATCGCGCAGAACATGCCGACCATCATTGTCTCGAGGACAAGGAAGGCGACCATGTACTCGCGCACCCTGTTCTCCACGCTCTCCCAGGAGGCGAGGATGCAGAGCGGGGTCAGCCCGGTGGACAACAGGACGAACAGCACCGAGATGCCGTCGACGCCCATCATGTAGTTGACGCCGAACTCCGGCAGCCAGGACAGCTGCTCGACGAACTGGAAGTCCGGGCTGGACTTGTCGAAGCGGAACCAGAGGATGAGCGACAGGGCGAAGGTGATGAGGCTGGTCCAGAGCGCCGTCCAGCGCGCGTTGGAGGCGACGACGGCCTCCTCGCCACGCACGCTCATGATGATCAGCGCACCCGCCAGCGGCAGGAAGGTCAGGAGCGAAAGGAGGGGAAAGCCCGCGGCATTCATCGGTCAGGCGCCCAGCAGGAAGATGGTGATGAAGAGGACGAGGCCGATGATCATGGCGAAGGCGTAGTTCGCCACTCGCCCGGTCTGCAGCCGCACTGCGCCGCGCGCCGCACCGGCCGCGACTGCGGCCGCGCCGTTCGGCATCCCGTCGATGATCCGGACGTCGCCGACCTGCCAGAACCGCACCGCAAGGTGGCGGGCCGGCTGGACGAAGACGCGGTCGTACAGTTCATCGAAATACCACTTGTTCAGGAGGAAGCGGTAAAGCCCCGGCACCGCGGCTGCGATGCGCGCCGGCACCCACGGCAGGAAGCCATAGAGCAGCACGGCAAGCGCGATGCCCGACACGGCGGTGATCTTCGCGACCGTCGGTACCCAATGCGGGGCGTGGTGCAGGGCCTCCATCATGTGCTTCGCCGGAAGGTTGAAGATCGCGCCGTTCCAGAACTGCTCCTGAAGGTCGCCGATGAAATAGGGCGCGAAGGTGAATCCCGTCGCCACTGCGCCGACCGAAAGGAGGAGGAGCGGGATCAGCATCACCGCCGGGCTCTCGTGCACATGCGCCATCGTTCCCGCGTCCGCCCGCGGCTTGCCGTGGAAGGTGAGGATGATGAGGCGCCAGGAATAGAAGGCTGTCAGGAAGGCGGCCAGGATCCCGCAGGCGAAGGCGTAGGCGCCAACCCCCGACTGGGCGGCGATCGCACCCTCCAGGATCGCGTCCTTTGAATAATAACCGGCGAAAATCGGGATGCCCGCCAGTGCGAGCGAGCCGATCCACATCACCACGTAGGTGACCGGAATCTTGCGCCAGATGCCGCCCATGCGCCGGATGTCCTGCTCATCGCTCATCGCATGGATGACTGAGCCAGCGCCCAGGAACAGCAGAGCCTTGAAGAAGGCGTGGGTGAAGAGATGGAACATTGCCGCCTGGTAGAGACCCACTCCCGCGGCGAAGAACATGTAGCCGAGCTGGGAGCAGGTCGAATAGGCGATGATGCGCTTGATGTCGTTCTGCACGCAGCCGATCGTCGCCGCGAAAATCGCCGTCGTCGCCCCCACGACCGTGACCACGGACAGGGCGAAGGGCGCGTACTCCATGACCGGCGACATGCGGCACATCAGGAACACGCCCGCCGTCACCATCGTCGCCGCGTGGATCAGCGCAGAGACGGGCGTCGGGCCTTCCATCGCGTCCGGGAGCCAGGTGTGCAGGCCGATCTGCGCCGACTTGCCGCAGGCGCCCAGGAACATAAGCATCCCGATCAGTTCCAGCGACGGCAGGCCCAGGAAGGTGTCCCCGGCCCGATCCGCGGCAGCCGCGAAGATGGCGTCGAATTCCAGCGAGCCGAAAGTCCAGAAGGTCAGCGCCATGCCGAGCATGAAGAACAGGTCGCCGACGCGGTTCACGATGAAGGCCTTCATCGCCGCCGCGTTCGCGCTTTCCTTCTCGTACCAGTAGCCGATGAGCAAGTAGCTCGCGAGGCCGACGCCCTCCCAGCCGAAGAAGAGCTGGACGAGGTTATCCGCCGTCACCAGCATCAGCATCATGAAGGTGAAGAGCGACAGGTAGGCGAAGAAGCGCGACGGCGTCTCGTCATGCGACATGTAGCCGACGCTGTAGAGGTGGATCAGCGTGGAGATGAAAGTGACCATCCCCACCATCACCGCGCTCAACGTGTCGTAGCGAAGCGACCAAGCGAATTCGAGGTCGCCCACGTCCATCCAGGTGAACAGCATTTCGGTCGTGGGCTGGCCGCCCATGGCGACCTGGAAGAAGGCCGAGACGCCACAGACGGCGGCGAGCACCATGCAGATCACGGTGGACCACATGGCCGCCCGGTCGCCGATCCAGCGGCCGAAGAAGCCGCTGATGGTGGCGCCCAAGAGCGGAAAGAAGACGGCTCCGACGAACATGCGCCTAACCCTTCAGCGTCGAGACGTCCTCGACCTCGATGGTCCCGCGGTTGCGGAAGTAGATGACGACGATGGCGAGGCCGATCGCGGCTTCGGCCGCGGCGACGGTCAGGATGAACATCGCGAAGACCTGCCCGGCCAGATCACCCAGCTGGGCCGAGAAGGCGACCAGGTTCAGGTTCACCGAGAGCAGGATCAGCTCGACCGACATCAGGATGACGATGACGTTCTTGCGGTTCATGAAGATGCCGAAGACGCCCAGCACGAAGAGGATGGCGCCCACCACGAGGTAGTGCGCGAGGCCGACGGCCAGCATCAGTGGTGTCCCCCATGGCCATGACCGTCATGCGTGACTGGCTTCGGCTTCTCCCGCGGCTCGGGGGGGAGAGGGCGCAGGATCGCGTCACGCGAGATGCCCTGACCCGGCGACGGGCGCTGCATGGAGAGGCTGGAAGAGCGCGCGATCTGCACGCCGATGTCCTGGCGCCGGGAATGCGCCGGCTTGTCGCGCAGCGTCAGCACGATTGCGCCGATCATGGCGACCAGCAGGATCAGCCCCGCCGCCTGGAACAGGAAGATGTAATCCGTGTAGATCAGCCGCCCCAGCGCCTCGGTGTTGGAGACACCTTCGGGCGCGGGAGCCAAGCGCAGGTCGCCGGCCTCGGGCGCAAAGTTCCAGGCGCCCAGCACCAGCAGGAGTTCCAGGAACAGGATCCCGCCCACGACGGCGCCAAAGGGCGCGTAGCGTTGGAACCCTTCGCGAAGCTGGCTGAAGTCGACGTCCAGCATCATCACGACGAAGAGGAACAGCACCGCGACGGCGCCGACATAGACGATGACCAGAATCATCGCCAGGAACTCGGCCCCCGCCAACAGGAACAGCGCTGCCGCGTTGAAGAAGGCGAGGATCAGGTACAGCACCGAGTGCACGGGATTGCGCGAGGTGACGACCATGACCGCCGAGGCGACGAGGATCGCCGCGAAGACGTAGAAGGCAAGGGCGGCGATCATCGGTAGGGCGCGTCCAGTTCCAGGCGCTTGGCCAGCACCGGCTCCCACCGGTCGCCATTCGCCAGCAGCTTCTCCTTGTCGTAAAGCAGCTCCTCGCGGCTCTCGACGGCGAATTCGAGGTTCGGCCCCTCGACGATGGCATCCACCGGGCAGGCCTCCTCGCAGAGACCGCAGTAGATGCACTTGGTCATGTCGATGTCATAGCGGGTGGTGCGCCGACTGCCATCGTCGCGTGGCTCGGACTCGATGGTGATGGCCAGCGCGGGACACACCGCCTCGCACAGCTTGCAGGCGATGCAGCGTTCCTCGCCGTTCGGATAGCGGCGCAGACCGTGCTCACCCTTGAAGCGGGGCGAGAGAGGCGACTTTTCATGCGGGTAGTTGATCGTCGCCTTGCGGCTGAAGAACTGCTTCAGCGTCAGTGCCATGCCGCCGACCAGCTCGGTCAGCAGAAAGGATCGGGCGAAGCGGTCGAGGGTCGTCATGCCGGAAGCAGCCCCGTGATCTTGAGGAACCCCGCCGTGAGCACGAGCCAGAGCAGCGAGAAAGGCAGGAATACCTTCCAGCCCAGGCGCATCAGCTGGTCATAGCGGTAGCGCGGAAAGGTCGCGCGCACCCAGATGAAGAAGAACAGCACCAGTGCGATCTTCAGCGCGAACCAGACCGGACCCGGGATCCAGGTGAAGGGCTCGATGTGCAGCGGCGGATACCATCCCCCCAGGAAGAGGATGGTCGTCAGCGCGCTCATCAGGATCATGTTCGCGTATTCGCCGAGAAAGAACAGCGCGAAGCTCATCGAGCTGTATTCGACGAAGAACCCGGCCACCAGTTCCGACTCGCCCTCGGGCAGATCGAAGGGGGCGCGGTTCGTCTCGGCCAAGGCGGAAATGAAGAAGATCACGAACATCGGGAAGAGCGGGATGAAGAACCAGAGGTTTTCCTGCGCCCGCACGATCTCCGTGAGGTTCAGCGAGCCGACGCAGAGCAGCACGGTGACGATCACGAAGCCGATCGAGACTTCGTAGCTCACCATCTGCGCTGCGGAACGCAGCGCGCCGAGGAAGGCGTACTTCGAATTCGAGGCCCAGCCGGCGATGATGATGCCATAGACGCCCAGGCTGCTGATCGCGAACAGGTACAGGATGCCCACGTTGATGTCGGCGATGGCCCAGCCATCGTTCACCGGGATGACGGCCCAGGCCAGCATCGCCAGCATGAAGGTCAGCATCGGCGCGGCCATGAACAGCAGCCGCGACGCGCCGGACGGGATGATCGTCTCCTTCATCAGCATCTTCAGCGCATCGGCGAAGGGCTGCAGCAGGCCGAAGGGGCCGACCACGTTCGGGCCCTTGCGCATCTGCATCGCCGCCAGGACCTTGCGCTCGGCCCAGGTGAGGTAGGCGACCGCGATCAGCACCGGCACCAGGAGCGCCAGGGTCTGGGCAACCGTCAGGGCCAGCATTCCGACTGGCGTGTTGAGGAACTCGGTCATGCCCTCACTCCGCCGCCATCGCCGGCTGCGGCGCCAGGTAGGTGGCGGCGCATTCCGCCATCACCGCGCTGGCGCGGGAGATGGGGTCCACCTGCCAGTAATTGGTGACAGCCGGCGCGAAGGGCTCGGCGGAAAGCGCCCCCTCCCCGGCCGGACCCGTGCTGTCCGTGCAGCCGCGCACCGGGCCGGCATTCAGCCTAGCCAGTGCCGGATGGTTCCCGGCCATCTCGCCGCGCAGGGCATCGAGCGTGTCGAAGGGCAGCGTTACGCCCAGGAACTGGGAGGCGGCACGGATGATGCGCCAATCCTCACGCGCCTCGCCCGGCGGCATGGTGGACAGGCGGCCGTGCTGGACGCGCCCTTCCGTGTTGGCATAGGTGCCGTCCTTCTCGGTGTAGGCAGCGCCCGGCAGGATCACGTCGGCGCGCGCGGCGGCGCGGTCTCCGTGATGGCCCTGGTAGACGATGAAGGTGCCGGCCGGGATGCGCGCCACGTCGAAATCGTCCGCGGCGAACAGCCACAGCGCATCCACGCCGCCGCCCAGCATCCCCTCGACGTCATGGCCGCCCTCGCCCGGGACGAAGCCGACATCCAGCGCGCCGACCTGCCCGCCGAAATGGTGAAGGAGGTTGAAGCCGTGCCAGTCCTCGCGCAGCGCGTTGGTGCTGGCCGCGAGGTCCCACGCAGCCTTCAGGATTGCGGCGCCATCCTGCCGCGCGAGGGCACCGCGTCCGAGGATGATCATCGGCCGCTCGGCGCCGTCCAGGAAGGAAGCGGCGGCGGCGATGTCCTGTGGGCCGGCTCCCAGCCTCTCGGCCGCGTAGGTCAGCTCGGCATCAGGTCCGATCATGCCGACGCGGAAGCCGCCCGCCAGCCAGCGGCGCCGGATGCGTGCATTCAGCACCGGCGATTCCACTCGGGGATTGCTGCCGATGATCACCAGCGCATCGGCGTCGTCGATCCCGGCGATGCCACTGTTGAACAGGTAGAAATCCGGTCGCGAGGCGTCGATCCTGGCCCCGTCCTGCCGGGCGTCATGGCTGGTCGAGCCAAGCGCGTTGAGCATCTGCTTCAGGGCGAACAGGCTCTCGGCATCGCAGGTGTCGCCGGCGATGGCGCCGATCCGCTTGCCCTGGAGTCCGGCCGCGACAGCCTGGAAGGCCTCCGCCCAGGAGGCCGCAACGAGCTTGCCGTCACGCCGCACCCAGGGGCGATCCAGGCGACGGCGCTTCAGCCCGTCAATGGCGAAGCGCGACCGGTCGGCCAGCCACTCCTCGTTTACCTCGTCATTCTGGCGCGGCAGGACGCGCAGCACCTCGCCCGCGCGCACGTCCACGCGGATCGGGGCGCCGAGCGCGTCCATCACGTCCACGCTCTCGATCTTCGAGAGCTCCCAGGGGCGGGTGATGAAGGCGTAGGGACGGCTGGTCAGGGCGCCCACCGGGCAGATGTCGATCAGGTTGCCGGAAAGCTCGGTGGTCAGCGCCTTCTCGACATAGGTGCCGATCTCCATCGCCTCGCCGCGGCCCGTCGCGCCCATCTCCGGCACCCCGGCCACTTCCTGAGAGAAGCGGACGCAGCGCGTGCAATGGATGCAGCGGTTCATGATCGTTTTGATCAGCGGACCGACATACTTGTCCTTCACCGCCCGCTTGCCCTCCTCGTAGCGCGAGAAGGACTTGCCGTACGCCACCGCTTGGTCCTGCAGGTCGCACTCGCCGCCCTGGTCGCAGATCGGGCAATCCAGCGGGTGGTTGATCAGCAGGAACTCCATGACGCCGCGCCGCGCATTCCGCACGGTCTGGGTGTCGGTGAAGATCTTCATGCCGTCCATGACCGGGTAGGCGCAGGAGGCGACGGGCTTTGGCGCCTTCTCCACCTCGACCAGGCACATGCGGCAATTGCCGGCGACGCTCAGCCGCTCATGATAGCAGAAGCGCGGGATCTCCTTCCCCGCTGCCTCGCAGGCCTGAAGCGCCGAGGCGCCGTTCGGCACCTCGACCTCGATGCCATCGACCGTGACCTTGGCCATCGCTGCTTACTCCGCGGCGAGCGGCATCGGCCGCCCCTGCCGCTCAAGGATCCGTCGTTCCATCTCGGGCCGGAAGTGGCGGATGAGGCCCTGGATCGGCCAGGCCGCCGCGTCGCCGAGGGCGCAGATCGTGTGCCCCTCGACCTGGCGCGTCACCTGCTCCAGCACGTCGATCTCCTCGATCTCCGCCTCGCCGCGCACCATCCGGTCCATCACGCGCTTCATCCAGCCCGTGCCCTCGCGGCAGGGGGTGCACTGGCCGCAGCTCTCGTGCTTGTAGAAATGCGCCAGCCGCGCGATCGCGCGCACCACGTCGGTGCTCTTGTCCATCACGATCACGCCCGCCGTTCCGAGGCCCGACTTGTGCTCGCGCAGCGCGTCGAAGTCCATCAGCACGTCGTCGCAAATGTGCTTCGGCAGCAGCGGCACCGAGGAGCCGCCCGGGATTACCGCCAACAGGTTGTCCCAGCCGCCACGCACGCCGCCCGCATAGCGGTCGATCAGTTCGCGCAGCGGGATGCTCATTTCCGCTTCGACGTTGCAGGGCTTGTTCACGTGGCCGGAGATGCAGAACACCTTGGTGCCCGCATTCTTCGGTCGGCCGAAGCCGGAGAACCAGCCGGCGCCGCGGCGCAGGATGGTCGGCACCACCGCGATCGTCTCGACGTTGTTCACCGTGGTCGGGCAGCCATACAGCCCCACCGCCGCCGGGAAGGGCGGCTTCAGGCGCGGCATGCCCTTCTTGCCCTCGAGGCTCTCGATCAGCGCCGTTTCTTCGCCGCAGATATAGGCGCCGGCGCCGCGATGCACGTACAGGTCGAAATCGTAGCCCGAGCCGGCCGCGTTCTTGCCGAGCAGCCCGGCCTCATAGGCCTCATCGATCGCGGCCTCCAGCACCATGGCCTCGTTGTAGTACTCGCCGCGGATGTAGATGTAGCCGGCCACCGCGTTCATGGCGAAGCCCGCGATCAGGCAGCCCTCGATCAGCTTCTGCGGATCGTGGCGGATGATGTCGCGGTCCTTGCAGGTGCCTGGCTCGGACTCGTCCGCGTTCACGACGAGGTAGGCCGGGCGGCCGTCGCTCTGCTTCGGCATGAAGGACCACTTCATGCCAGTCGGGAACCCGGCGCCGCCGCGGCCGCGAAGGCCGGAGTTCTTGACCTCCTCGATCACCCAGTCGCGGCCCTTGCCGATGAAGCCGGCCGTGCCGTCCCAGTCGCCGCGCATCTGTGCCGCCTGGAGGTTCCAGGGCTGCGTCCCGTAGAGGTTGGTGAAGATGCGGTCCTTGTCGGAAAGCGCCATGGCCCTACTCCTCCACACCCGTCAGCGTGTTCGGCCCACCCTCGGGCGCGCTGGTCTGCCGACCGATGGCGCTGCCGGGCGCCGGCCGCTCGCCGCGCTTCAGCGACTCGATCAGCCGGACCGTGCTCTCGTAGTCGAGATCCTCGTAGTAGTCGTCATCCACCTGAAGGATCGGCGCATTCACGCAGGCGCCGAGGCACTCCACCTCGGTCAGCGTGAAGTTGCCGTCGACGCTGGTGTCGCCATAGCCCTTCAGCCCGCCCGCATCCTTGCAGGCGCGCAGGACGTCATCGGAGCCGCGAAGCATGCAGGGCGTCGTGCCGCAGACCTGCAGGTGGTAGCGCCCGATCGGCTTGGTGTTGAACATGAAGTAGAAGGTCGCGACCTCGTAGACGCGGATCGCCGGCATGCCGAGGCGCTTCGCGATCACGTCCATGGCCACACGCGGCACCCAGGCGCTGCCGGTCTGCCGCCCCATCTGCTTCTGCACGACGTAGAGCAGCGGAATCACCGCGCTGGCCTGCTTGCCCTCGGGATAGCGGGCAATGAACTTCAGGACCTCGCGCTCGCTCTGCTCGTCGAAAGCGAAATGGGTGGGCTGGTCGTGCTCGGCCTTGCCCTGGGCGTGGGTGTGCTCGAAGCCGCCGCCGATGCCCTGGTCGCGCAGGCTGTCGGGGCCGCGCTGGTTCTGGCCCTTCTCCTCGGGACGGTCGCTCACCGGTCAATCTCCCCGAAAACGATGTCGAGGGAGCCGATGATCGCCACCGCATCGGCCAACATGTGGCCCTTGCTCAGTGCCTCCATCGCCTGGAGATGCGCGAAGCCGGGCGCGCGGATCTTGCAGCGATACGGGCGATACGTCCCGTCACTGACAAGGAATACGCCGAACTCGCCCTTCGGCGCCTCGGTCACGGTGTAGGTCTGCCCGGCCGGCACGTGATACCCTTCGGTGTAGAGCTTGAAGTGATGGATCAGCGCCTCCATCGAGCGCTTCATCTCGGAGCGCTTCGGCGGGCTGATCTTGCTGTCCAGCATCTTGACCGGCCCCGTCGGCATCTTCAGCAGGCACTGCTCGATGATGCGCAGCGACTGCCGCATCTCCTGCATGCGGATGAGGTAGCGGTCGTAGCAATCGCCATGGCGGCCGACCGGGATCTCGAAATCCACCTCGCTGTACATCTCGTAGGGCTGGCTCTTGCGCAGATCCCACGCGACGCCCGACGCACGGAGGTTCGGCCCGCTGAAGCCCCACGCCATCGCCTGCTCGGCCGTCATCACGCCGACATCGACGGTGCGCTGCTTGAAGATGCGGTTCTCGGTCAGCAGCCCCTCAAGTTCGTCAAGGAATGCCGGAAACTGCGCCGCCCAGCGCAGGATCTTCTCCGGTAGCTCGGCCGGGATGTCGCGCGATACGCCGCCGGCGCGAAAGTAGTTGACGTGGTAGTGCGAGCCGCCCGTCATCTCGTACATCTCGAGCAGGTGCTCGCGCTGCTCGAAGCCCCACAGCGCTGGCGTGATCGCGCCGCAGTCGAGCGCGTAGGTGGTCACGTTCAGCAAGTGGTTCAGGATGCGCGTGATCTCGGCGAACATGGTGCGGATCCAGCGCGCGCGAGGCGGCACTTGGTCCTCGATGTTCATCAGCCTTTCCTGTGCCAGCACGAAGCTGTGCTCCATGCACATCGGGCTGACATAGTCGAGGCGGTCGAAATACGGGTTCGCCTGAAGGTAGGATTTGTGCTCGATCAGCTTCTCGGTGCCGCGATGCAGCAGGCCGATATGCGGGTCGGCGCGCTCCACCACCTCGCCCTTCATCTCCAGGATGAGGCGCAGCACGCCGTGCGCCGCCGGATGCTGCGGGCCGAAGTTGATGGTGTGGCTGTCCATCTGGACGGTGCGGCGGAACTCGCCCGCCCCGTCGCCCGGGCCTTCGCCCAGGACGGTGGTCGTCACGCTCATGGCGTCTCGCTCCCCTTCTCGGGGCCTTCGATGCGGTTCAGGTGGACCTTCTCGTCGCCGGGGAGCGTGGTCATCGCTTCCCAGGGTGAGAGGAAGTCGAAGTTGCGGAAATCCTGCGTCAGCTTCACCGGCTCGTACACGACGCGTCCGGCCTCGGCGTCATAGCGCACCTCGCTGAAGCCGGTCAGCGGGAAGTCCTTGCGCAGCGGATGCCCTTCGAAGCCGTAATCCGTGAGGATGCGGCGCAGATCGGCGAGGCCGGCGAAGGTGATGCCGTACATGTCCCACGCCTCGCGCTCGAACCACGTCGCGGTGGGCCAGAGCAGCGAGACGCTGGCTACGGGCTCGCGCTCGTCGGTGGTGACGATCACGCGCACCCGCTCGTTCCGCGTCAGCGACAGCAGGTTGTAGACCACGTCGAAGCGCTCGGCACGCTGGGGCCAGTCCACGCCGCACACGTCCATCAGCTGGGCGAAGTCCAGCGCAGGCGTGTCGCGCAGCAGCAGCATCAGGGCCGGCAGCGCCGCGCGCGTCGTGTGCAGCTCCAGCTCGCGGTTCCAGTTCGTGCGGACGAACTCCACGGGCAGACGATCGGCCAACGTGGCGCGGATGTCGTTCTCGAGCGCGTCAACCACGGAGGATGGTCCCCGTCCGACGGATCTTCCGCTGTAGCTGGAGGATGCCATAGACCAGCGCTTCCGCCGTGGGCGGGCAGCCAGGCACGTAGACGTCCACGGGCACGATCCGGTCGCAGCCGCGCACCACGCTGTAGCTGTAGTGGTAGTAGCCGCCGCCGTTGGCGCAGCTACCCATGCTGATGACCCAGCGCGGCTCGCTCATCTGGTCGTAGACCTTGCGGAGCGCGGGTGCCATCTTGTTGGTCAGCGTGCCGGCCACGATCATCACGTCGCTCTGCCGCGGCGAGCCGCGCGGGATAATGCCGAAGCGGTCGAGGTCGTAGCGGGCCATGTAGGCGTGGATCATCGGCACGGCGCAGCAGGCCAGGCCGAAGGTCATCGGCCACAGGCTGCCGGTCCGGGCCCAGTTCACCACCTTGTCCAGGCTGGCGACGACGAAGCCCTTGTCCTCGATCTCGCCGGTCACGGCGCGGACCACCGCATCCTGCTCGGCGCCGGGGCCCAGCCCCTGATTGTTCCAGGCGATCTCGTTCATCTCGCCTTACTCCCAGTCCAGGGCGCCCTTGCGCCATTCGTAGATGAACCCCACGGTGAGCACGCCCAGGAACCCCATCATGGACAGGAAGCCCAGCCAGCCGATGTCGCCCAGCGCGATCGCCCAGGGAAACAGGAAGGCCACTTCGAGGTCGAAGATGATGAAGAGGATGGCCACGAGGTAGAACCGCACGTCGAAGCGCCGCCGCGTGTCGTCGAAAGGCTCGAAGCCGCACTCATAGGCCGAGAGCTTTTCCGCATTCGGCTTCTGCCGCGCCAGAAGAAGGCTGCCCCCCACCATGGCGAGCGCGATCCCGGCGGCGATTCCCAGGAAGACGAGAATGGGAAAGTACTCGGCGAGCAGGGGCTGCGTCATTGTCGGCCTTGCGATTCGATTTGCCTTGGCTTGCACGTGACTTTAGGCCGTGCAGCGCGCAAGCCCGCGCCCGGCCCGATGCGGCGCACCATAAGGAAGAACGGAACGTGCCGCCATAGGGCACCCCGGGAATTCTCCTTATCGGAGCAATAGCTTGGGTGCCGAGGAACGGACATCAAGGATGGGGTGAAAAGACTGGCGCGAGTGACGGGGCTCGAACCCGCGACCTCCGGCGTGACAGGCCGGCGCTCTAACCGACTGAGCTACACCCGCGCAGCGTGGAGCGGCGTTTACGTCCCCTAGGCGGTCCTGTCAACGCGGCGAGCGAAGGAAAGTGGTGGGCGCTGACGGGATCGAACCGCCGACATCCTGCGTGTAAAGCAGGCGCTCTCCCAGCTGAGCTAAGCGCCCCTGGCACCCTGCATAGACCCTCCTCGGCGGAGGACAAGGGCCAAGTGCCGGGAACGAAAAAAGCCGGCCTCGCGGCCGGCTTCCGCCCCCTGGAGGGGGACTGATCTACCAGGATCCGATGGTCAGTTCACGGCGTCCTTAAGGCCCTTGCCGGCCTTGAAGCGTACGGTCGTGCTGGCAGGGATCTTGATCTCCTCGCCCGTGCGGGGGTTGCGGCCCTTGCCGGCCTTGCGCTTGCTGGTGCTGAACGTGCCGAAGCCCACCAGGCGAACCTCGCCGCCCTTCTTGCCAAGGGCCTTGGTGATCGCGTCGAACACCGCGTCCAGCACCTCGCCGGCCTTGGCCTTGGACATCTCTCCCGTCTCGGCCACTACGCTGACCAGATCCTGCTTGTTCATAGGGTTGCCCCCCCTCTCTCCGCATCCTGCCGGCCAGGGACGATTCCCCCGCACGGCACCGGCGCGACACTAATCGCGGCGTTTCGGCCGCGTCAACTGAAGCGTCGCGCCAAGACCCAGGGATTCATTGGGTTTGCGCCGGATGAAGCATGCCCTGGATGCAGAAAGGGGGGCCGAAGCCCCCCTTCCCTTCAGTGCGGACGCACCGCCGGCTCCGGTGCCGCAGGCGGGGGCGGCACTTCCTCCGGCTCGACCCAGGTGATGGGCTCCGGCACGCGCACCAGGGCGCCCGCGATCACCTCATCCACATGGGAGACGGGCCGGATGGTCAGCGCCTTCTTCACGCTGTCCGGGATCTCCGCGAGGTCCTTCTCGTTCTCCTTCGGGATGAAGACGGTCGTGATGCCGGCCCGCAGGGCCGCCAGCAGCTTCTCCTTCAACCCGCCGATCGGAAGCACGCGGCCGCGCAGCGTGATCTCGCCGGTCATCGCCACGTCTCGACGCACCGGAATGCCAGTGAGCACCGACACGATGGACGTCGCCATGGCGATGCCCGCGCTCGGCCCGTCCTTCGGGGTCGCCCCCTCGGGAACGTGGACGTGGACGTCACGCTTCTCGAACAGTGTCGGCTTGATGCCGAAGGTGACCGAACGGCTGCGGACGTAGGAGAGCGCGGCCTGCACGCTTTCCTTCATCACGTCGCCCAGCTGCCCCGTCGGCTTCACCTGGCCCTTGCCGGGGACGACCACGCTCTCGATCGAGAGGATGTCGCCGCCCACCTCGGTCCAGGCCAGGCCGGTCACCACGCCCACCTGATCCTCGCTCTCCGCTTCGCCATAGCGGAACTTCCGCACCCCGGCATACTTGTCGAGGTTCTTGCGGTTGATCGCGACCTTCTTGGCCTTCTTGGAGACGATCTCCTTCACAGCCTTCCGCGCCAGCCCGCCAATCTCGCGCTCGAGATTCCGGACGCCGGCTTCCCGCGTGTAGTAGCGGACCATGTCGCGGATCGCCTCGTCGGAGAGCGTCCACTCGCCCGGCTTCAGCCCGTTCGCCTCCGTCACCTTCGGAAGGAGGTGACGCTTCGCGATCTCGACCTTCTCATCCTCGGTGTACCCGGGAATGCGGATGATCTCCATGCGGTCGAGCAGGGGCTGCGGCATGCGGAGCGAGTTCGCCGTGGTGACGAACATTACGTCCGACAGGTCGTAGTCTACCTCCAGGTAGTGGTCGCCGAAGGTCGAGTTCTGCTCGGGGTCCAGGACCTCCAGCAGGGCGCTCGACGGGTCGCCGCGCCAGTCGGCACCGAGCTTGTCGATCTCATCCAGCAGGAAGAGCGGGTTCGAGGTCTTCGCCTTCTTCATGCCCTGGATGACCTTGCCCGGCATGGAGCCGATATAGGTCCGCCGGTGGCCGCGGATCTCCGCCTCGTCGCGCACCCCGCCAAGGCTCATCCGGACAAAGGACCGGCCGGTCGCCTTGGCAATGCTCTTGCCCAGCGAGGTCTTGCCGACGCCCGGAGGGCCGACGAGGCAAAGGATCGGCCCGCGGATCTTCTTGGAGCGCGACTGGACCGCAAGGTACTCGATGATCCGCTCCTTGACCTTCTCCAGGCCATAGTGATCGGCATCGAGCACCTTCTCCGCCTCGACGATGTCGTTGCGGACCTTGGAGCGCTTCTTCCAGGGGATGGACAGGATCCAGTCGAGGTAGTTGCGCACCACCGTCGCCTCGGCGCTCATCGGCGACATGGAGCGCAGCTTCTTCAGCTCCGCCATCGCCTTGTCGCGCGCTTCCTTGCTCAGCTTGGTGGCGTTGATCTTAGCTTCGAGTTCGGCGGCCTCATCCTTGCCCTCCTCGCCCTCGCCAAGCTCCTTCTGGATCGCCTTCAGCTGCTCGTTCAGGTAGTACTCGCGCTGGGTCTTCTCCATCTGCCGCTTCACGCGGTTCCGGATGCGCTTCTCCACCTGAAGGACGCTCATCTCGCCCTCCATGTGGGCGAAGACGCGCTCGAGCCGCTGGCCGACGGCGCCGATCTCGAGCAGCTCCTGCTTCTCGGGGATCTTGATGGAAAGATGCGCCGCCACCGTGTCGGCGAGCTTGCCCGCATCCTCGATCTGGTTGATCGAGACGAGCACCTCAGGCGCGATCTTCTTGTTGAGCTTGATGTAGCTCTCGAACTGCGAGACGACGGAGCGCATCAGCGGCTCCACCTCGCGCCCCTCGGGTGCCTGCTCCTCGATGACCTCGGCGAAGGCCTCGAAATATTGCTTCGTCTCCTTGAAGCCAGCGATGCGCGCGCGGCGTCCGCCCTCGACCAGCACCTTCACGGTGCCGTCGGGCAGCTTCAAAAGCTGGAGCACGGTGGAAACAGTGCCGACCTCGTAAAGGTCGGCGCTGCCCGGGTCGTCCTGGGCGGCATTCTTCTGGGCGACGAGGAGGATTTGCTTGTCCTCCTTCATCACGGATTCGAGCGCCCGCACCGACTTCTCGCGCCCCACGAAGAGCGGCACGATCATATGCGGGAAGACGACGATATCCCGCAGCGGCAGCACGGGAAGCAACTCGCCGCGGATGGTTTCCGTCATGGGGACCTCTCAAGGGACAGTCGGCCGGGGGCAAGCCCGAAGGCGGCACAAGCCGCCCGGCCACGGGATGGACTCACTATTTGGTCGCGCGCGGCCCGGTTTCCAAGGCCGCGCCCCATCAGGCGGAACTCTGCTCCGCCGGCTTCTCGTTGTAGATGAACAGCGGCTGGGCGCGGTTTTCCGCCACTTCGCGGTTCACCACGACCTCGTCCACATCGGCGAGGCCCGGGAGCTCGAACATCGTGCCCAGCAGGATCTGCTCCATGATGGAGCGGAGGCCGCGGGCCCCGGTCTTGCGCTGGATGGCCCGCTGCGCGACCGACTTCAGCGCGTCCTCGGTGAAGGTGAGCTTGGCCCCTTCCATCTCGAACAGGCGCTGATACTGCTTCAGCAGCGCATTCTTGGGCTTGGTGAGGATCTCGATCAGCGTCCGCTCGTCCAGGTCCTCGAGGGTCGCGACCACCGGGAGGCGGCCGATGAACTCGGGAATCAGGCCGAACTTCAGCAGGTCCTCCGGCTCCACCTCGCGCAGGACGGTGCCGACGCGCCGCTCCTCCGGGTCGCGGACTTCGGCGCCGAAGCCGATGCCCGAGCCCTTGCCGCGTGCGCCGATGATCCGCTCCAGCCCCGCGAAGGCGCCGCCGCAGATGAACAGGATGTTGGTCGTGTCCACCTGCAGGAATTCCTGCTGCGGATGCTTGCGCCCCCCCTGCGGCGGGACGGAGGCGACCGTTCCTTCCATGATCTTCAGCAGCGCCTGCTGGACGCCCTCGCCCGACACGTCGCGCGTGATGGAGGGGTTGTCCGACTTGCGGCTGATCTTGTCGACCTCGTCGATATAGACGATGCCGCGCTGCGCCCGCTCCACGTTGTAGTCCGCGGCCTGGAGCAGCTTGAGGATGATGTTCTCCACATCCTCGCCCACGTAGCCCGCCTCGGTCAGCGTGGTGGCGTCGGCCATGGTGAAGGGCACGTCGAGGATGCGCGCAAGGGTCTGCGCGAGCAGCGTCTTGCCCGAGCCGGTGGGCCCGATGAGCATGATGTTGCTCTTCGCGATCTCGATGTCGTTGTTCTTCTGACCGGCGGCCAGGCGCTTGTAGTGATTGTGGACCGCGACGGAGAGCACCTTCTTCGCATGGTCCTGCCCGATGACGTAGTCATCGAGGACCTTGCAGATCTCCTTCGGTGTCGGCACGCCGTCGCGCGTCTTCACCATGTGCGTCTTGTGCTCTTCACGGATGATGTCCATGCAGAGCTCGACGCATTCGTCGCAGATGAACACCGTCGGACCCGCGATCAGCTTGCGGACCTCGTGCTGGCTCTTCCCACAGAAGGAGCAGTACAGGGTGTTCTTGCTATCGCCAGACTTGCTCATGCCCACTCCTCGCTCCCTCGGCAGGCGTCAGCCCCGCCTGGAAGGCGCGTTGGCGAATGATAGCCCCCCGGAACCCCCGGGGGGAAGCGCGCCTTCCCCGGGGAGCATCAAGCACCCCGGGGAATTGAAACTTGCCAAAGCCGGTTAGGTTTTCGCCGGCTCGGCGGTAACGGGCCGGGTGGTCACGACCTGGTCGATCAAGCCGAAGGCCAGGGCCTCCTCCGCCGACATGTAGCTGTCGCGCTCCAGCTTGGCCTCGATCGCCTCGACCGGCTGCCCCGTGTGCTTCACGTAGATCTCGTTCAGCCGGCGCCGCAGCGTCAGGATTTCGCGGGCCTGGATCTCGATGTCCGTCGCCTGACCCTGGGCACCGCCGGAGGGCTGGTGCACCATCACGCGGGCATTGGGCAGGGCGAAGCGCTTGCCGGCCGCGCCGGCCGTCAGCAGCAGCGAGCCCATGGACGCCGCCATGCCGATGCAAACCGTCGAGACGGGCGAGCGGATGTACTGCATCGTGTCGTAGATCGCGAGGCCAGCAGAAACGACACCGCCCGGAGAATTGATATAGAACGAGATCTCCTTGTTCGGGTTCTCGCTCTCCAGGAACAGCAGCTGGGCGCAGATTAGGGAAGAAACCTGATCGTAAACGGCACCCGTCAGGAAGATGATCCGCTCCTTCAGCAGGCGCGAATAGATGTCATAGGCCCGCTCGCCGCGGCTGGATTGCTCCACCACCATCGGAACCAGCGAGTTGTTGTACACTTCGACCGGATCGCGGTCCCGCATGGATTGTCTTTCCCGAAAAAGTCGCCCGCCCCGGGATGGGCGCGGGCGGCGGGCCGGCCCGGCGAATCCCGCCCGGCGCCCTGCCCTCCAGCCCGCATCATGTGGTGCGGCGGGGGGGCAGGAAAAGCCCCCTTCCCCACCACCGCAAAACCCCCCCGGCCGAATGGTGGCCGGGGCGCCGCGGTCACTCGCCCTGGGCGGCCTTCTGCAGGGCCTCGGGCGACATCTCCTCGTCCGTCACCTTGGCCAGCTCCAGCATGAAGTCCACCACCTTCTCCTCGAAGATCGGGGAGCGGAGGTTGTCCATGGCCTGCGGGTTCTTCTGGAAGAACTCGAAGACCTGCTTCTCCTGACCCGGGTAGCGGGCGACTTCCTGGCGAAGCGCGTTGGACAGCTCGTCGCGCGTCACCTCGATGTTGTTGGTCCGGCCGATCTCGGCGATCAGCAGGCCCAGGCGGATGCGGCGCTCGGCGATGGAGCGGTACTCCGCCTTCAGCGTCTCCTCGTCCTTGCCCGCATCGTCGCCATCCAGCTTGCCGGCCTTCATGTCGGCCTCGACGCGCTGCCAGATCTGGGCAAACTCGCCCTCCACCATACCCTCCGGCACGGTGAAGCTTGCCTGGTCGGCCAGGGCGTCCAGCAGCTTGCGCTTCACGGCGAGGCGGGAGGCGGCGTCGTACTCGCCCTGCAGCACCTCGACGATGCGCTCGCGCAGCTTGTCGAAGCTTTCGAGGCCCATCTTCTTCGCCAGCTCGTCGTCATGGGCCGGCTTGGCATAGACCTTGAGGGACTTGGCCGTGACGGTGAACTCGGCATCCTTGCCGGCCAGCTCCGCCGCGCCGTACTCGGCCGGGAAGGCCACCTTGACCACCCGCTCCTCGCCCGGGGCCATGCCTTCCAGCTGCTCGGTGAAGCCAGGGATGAAGCCGGGGCCCGCGACCTCGATGGGCATGTCGTTGGCCGAGCCGCCCTGGAATTCCTCGCCGCCGATGCGGCCGACGAAGTCGCAGACCAGCACTTCGCCCTTCTGGGCGGGACGAGCTTCCGTCTCCTCAAGGGAGGCGTTTCGGCGGCTGATGTTGTCCAAAGCCTCCTGCACCTGCTCGTCGCCCGGGGCCGCCTTGGGGCGGGTCAGAGAGATGGCTGCGAAGTCCGGCATCGGGATCTCGGGCAGGATCTCCACGTCCACGCGGAACTCCAGGTCGGCACCGTCATGGAAGTTGATCAGCTCGATCTTGGGCTGGAGGGCCGGACGCAGGCCGCGCTCCGACACCACCTTGCCGGTGGCTTCCTGCACGGAGGTCTCGAGCACCTCGCCCATCACGGCCTGGCCGTAGCGGGCCTGGACCACCTTCTGCGGCACCTTGCCGGGGCGGAATCCCGGAATCTTCATGTCCTTCGCGAGCTCGGCGAGGCGCTTGTCCTTCTGCGCGGCGATGTCGGCAGCGGGCACCACCACCGTATAGGCCCGCTTCAGACCCTCGTTCGCAACCTCCGTCACCTGCATCGCGCGCAATCCATCCAATCTGTGCCGGGACTTCCCAGTGGTGCGGGCGGAGGGACTTGAACCCCCACGGCTTGCGCCACTGGAACCTAAATCCAGCGTGTCTGCCAATTCCACCACGCCCGCGTCCGTATCCGCGTTCCGGGTCGGAAGCCGGGCGTGTAGCGGAAACCCCCGGCCGCGCCAAGCCAGCGTCGCGGCGGCTAGCCAGGGCGGCCGGGTCCCACGAGGATGCGGCCATGGCCGACCCTCATGACCCTGGCGGCCGCGTCCGGCTGCGCCTAGCGGAGGACGTGGTGTCCGAAGCCGAATTCTCCCCCTGCCGGCGCTGGCGCTGGACCCTCGAGCGGCGGTGGGATGGAAAGCCCATCGGCAGCCCCGGCGTCGCGGCGGTGATCGGCATGAACCCATCCACCGCGGACGTCGACGTGGATGACCCGACCGTGCAGGGGGTGATGTGGCGCGCCCGGCACCTCTGGGGCGCCGGGGGCTGCGTGATGCTGAACGCCTTCGCCTATCGCGTCACCGACAAGCGGCGGCTGCTGGAGGTGGACGACCCGGTGGGGGCGGAGAACGACGCGGCCATCGCGCGCCACGCCGCCCGCGCGTCGCCCCTGGTGGTCGCCTGGGGGCAGCCGCCGAAGCCGCTCGCCGGACGAGGGCCGCAGCTTGCTTCCCTGCTTGCCGGGCTGGGGCTGCAACCGCTTTGCTTTGGGGTGAACGGGGATGGCAGCCCGAAGCACCCGCTCTACCAGCGGCGCGATGCCCCGCTGGTCCCCTACCCGATCAGGAGCTGAGCGCACGCGTCCAGGATCGTTGCCTCGTCCAGCCCGTATTCCGCGTAAAGGTCAGGAAGGTCGCCGGCCTGGCCGAAGCGGTCCACGCCCAGTGCTGCCACGCGCTGCCCGCGGACCGCCCCCAGCCAGTCCAGCGAGGCCGGGTGCCCATCCAGCACGGTGACGATCCCGGCCCCCGGGGCCAGCGGCGCCAGCAGCGACTCGACATGGGAAGGGGCCGCGCCGGGTCCACCCCGCGCCTGCCGGCGGGCCTGCAGCCACCCCTGATGCAGCCGGTCCGGACTGGTGACGGCGAGGAGCCCGGCGCCCGGTTCCTCCGCCCGCAGCGCCCCGAAGGCGGACATCGCCTCGGGGGCGACCGGACCCTGGTAGGCGATCGCGATGCGCGCGCCGGGCGCGGGCGGAACCATCCAGTAGCCGCCGGCGATCACCGCCTCCGGGTCCAGCTTACGCTTGGGCTGGGCGAGGCCGCGTGTCGAAAGGCGCAGCCACACGGAGGAACCGTTCTCCGCCTGCATATGCGCGAAGGCATGGCGCATCAGCACGGCAAGCTCGTCGGAGAAGGCAGGCTCGTAGCTGGAGAGCCGGTCCTGGGCCATGCCGATGAGCGGCGTGTTGACCGATTGGTGCTGCCCGCCCTCCGGTGCCAGCGTCAGGCCCGACGGGGTCGAGACGAGCAGGAAGCGCGCATCCATGTAGCAACCGTAGATCAGTGCATCGAGGCCGCGATTGACGAAGGGATCGTACACCGTCCCGATTGGCAGGAGCCGTGCGCCGTAGAGCGAGTGGGCGAGGCCGCACGCCGCCAGCACGAGGAACAGGTTCTGCTCCGCGATGCCGAGCTCGATGTGCTGGCCCTCGGGCGACATGCCCCAGCGCTGCGCCGAGGCGAGCTTGGCGTCGCGGAACACGTCGTTCTTCTTGTGCCGGTCGAAGATGCCGCGCCGGTTCACCCAGGGGCCGAGGTTGGTCGAGACCGTCACGTCCGGGCTGGTGGTCACGATGCGCGAGGCCAGGGCAGCGTATTCCCCCTCCCCACGGCCGATGCCGGCCAGGATCTCGCCGAAGGCGGCCTGGGTGGAAAGCTTCCGGCCCTCGGGCACCTTGGGCACCGGCAAGGCAGCAGGCACCGGGATGGTGGGCGCGGAAAGGCGCCGGCCTTCCGCTGTCAGCGGCTTGGCGAAGGGGGCCTCCTCCACCACGCGGCGCAGCGCCGCCTCCGGAAAGGGAAGCCCTTCGAACGGGTCCCACTCATGCCCGGGGCGGATTTTCATCTCCGTCCGGAACCCCTCCATCTGCTCCTTCGTCATCAGCCCGGCATGGTTGTCCTTGTGCCCGGCGAAGGGCAGGCCCATGCCCTTGATGGTGTAGGCGATGAAGCAGGTCGGCTGGTCTCCGGCCGCGTCCTGGGCGCGGAAGGCCTCCAGCAGCGTCTCGACGTCATGCCCGCCGAGATTGGTCATCAGCCCCGCCAACTCCTCGTCGGAGAGCGGGTCGATGATGGCGCGCACCCCATCCTCGCGGCCCAGCTCGGCCAGCAGCGCCGCGCGCCATGCGGCGCCGCCCTGGAAGGTCAGCGCGGCATAGAGGCTGTTCGGGCAGTCATCGATCCAGCGGCGCAGCGCCTCGCCGCCCTCGCGGGCGAAGGCGGCCTGGAGCTTGCGGCCGTATTTCAGGGTGACGACGTTCCAGCCCATGTCCCGGAACAGCCCCTCGATGCGGCCGAAGAGACGGTCCTGCACCACGGAATCGAGGCTTTGGCGGTTGTAGTCCACCACCCACCAGACGTCGCGTATGTCGTGCTTCCAGCCTTCGAGCAGGGCTTCGTAGATGTTGCCCTCGTCCAGCTCCGCGTCGCCGACGATGGCAACGTGGCGCCCGGCCGGCACGCTCGGCGGGGCGAGGTCCTTGAGCCGCACGTAATCCTGCACCAGCGAGCCGAAGGAGGTCAGCGCGACGCCGAGCCCGACGGAGCCGGTGGAGAAATCCACTTCCGCTCCATCCTTCATGCGGGAGGGATAGGGCTGGACGCCGCCGAACTGCCGCAGCGTCTCCATCCGCTCCGGCGACTGGCGACCCATCAGCAGGTTGATGGCGTGGAAGACCGGCCCCGCGTGAGGCTTCACGGCGATGCGATCGGCGGGCCGCAGCACCTCGAAATACAGCGCGGTCATGATGGACACGCAGGAGGCGCAGGAAGCCTGGTGCCCGCCCACCTTCAGCCCGTCCCGGTTGGGACGGACATGGTTGGCGTGGTGGATCATCCAGGCGGACAGCCAGAGGAGCTTGCGCTCGATGGCGTGCAGGAGCTCGACACGCTGCGCTTCGGCCGGGGATTCGGCGCGTCGCGCCAGGGCCTGCTGGTTCATCGGGGTTCCTCCGGCTTGTCCCCGACTCTACCCTGGATTCAGCTCTTCACAAGTTTGCGGACCGGTGCGGACATGGCGCGCCTGCCCTCGCCCGCATAGGCCTCGTGATTGTCCTCGATCGCCTCGGGGTCGTAGAGGTAGTTGACCATCATCCCCGCGCTCTCGCGCATGCCCTTGGGGCTGATGTCGCCACGCCAGTTCAGGCGCTCGATGCGCGCGCCGTTGCTGAGGTGGAAATGCGCAACCGGATCGGCGGCGCGCTTCGGGTTCCGGCCACCTTCCACGGCGAGGTAGCGCAGGCAAAGCCGGCTCAGCACGGGTTCCAGCGCCTTGAGCGTCGGCGCGTCCCAATCCTTGCGCGCCATCAGCATCTGCAGCGCCGCGAGGCCGGAGGTGCCGGGCGAGGCCTGCGCCGCCTGGCGAAGCACCTCCGTCTCCTCTGGAGTCAGCAGCCCCTCCGCGCCCGCCTCCTCCCGCGCGGCCAGCCAGCGGCAGAAGCCGGGGATCGGCGAGAGGGTGGCGAAGTTGCGCAGGTTGCGGAACTCCAGGCCCAGCACATCGACCACGCGCTTGATCAGGAAGTTGCCGAACGCAATGCCGTCGAGGCCGCGCTGGCAGTTATTGATGCTGTAGAAGATCGCCGTGTCGGCCTTGGCCGGGTCCATCACCTCGGCCGTCGGGTCCAGCAGGGCCTGGACGCTGCCGGCGAGGCCCTGGACGAGCGCGACCTCCACGAAGATCAGCGGCTCCTCCGGCATGCGGGGGTGGAAGAAGGCGTAGCAGCGGCGGTCGCTGTCCAGGCGGTTCTTCAGGTCTTCCCAGCTTTCGATGCGGTGCACCGCCTCGTAGCGGATCAGCTTCTCCAGGAGGGCGGCGGGGCTGTTCCAATCGATGCGGCGCAACTCCAGGAAGCCGACGTCGAACCAGGAAGCGAGCAGCGTCTTGAGATCCGCTTCCAAGGCGCGCAGCAGCGGGTCGTCGCCCATCAGGCCGAGAAGGTCCTCGCGCAGATCCACCAGCAGCTTCACCCCGTCCGGAATGCCAGTGAACTGCGTCATCAAACGGACGCGCGGGCTTTCCAGGGCGCGGCGCAGGGCGACCTTGGCCGCGGCCTTGCCCGCAGGGTCGGTTGCGCCCGTCCATTGCGCCATTGCCTTCTCGACGGCCACCGGGTCCGCATCGAACTCCGCCAGCGTGCGGAGAAAGGACAGCCGGTCCGCCGCTGGCAGGGATCGGTAGGCAGCCGCGAGCTTCGCCGCGCGGGCGCGGGCCGAAACCTCGCCACCCCGTCCGGACAGGCAGGCCCCCATCTGCTCGGCGATGGAGAGCTCTTCCTCGCGGCCCGAGACGCGTTCCGCCATGTCGCGCCAAAGGCCGGTCACGCGCCGGAGGGCGCGGTCCACCAGGGTCTCGGCGGGAATCACGACGACGTCAGACATCAAACTTCTCTCCGGGCGACTGTCTATATTAACGCCGCAACATGGAGAAACGTAGCGTGAATTTGCGGTGGCAGATCCTCCGCGATCATGCCTGGGCCGGCCCTCTGCGCGGCCTCGCCTTGCAGCCAGGCGGCGGCGCATGCGGCTTCGAAGGGCGGCATTCCCTGGGCCAGCAGGGCAGCCGCGATTCCGGCCAGCACGTCGCCCGTTCCGCCGGTGGCCAGCCAGGCAGGCGCGTTGTCGTTGATGGCGGCTCGCCCATCCGGCGCGGCGATCACCGTATCGCTGCCTTTCAGGAGGATCACCGCCCCGGACTGCGCCGCAGCCCTGCGCGCCGCTTCAAGCCGGTCCTTCCCCACCTCGCCGAACAGGCGCGCGAACTCGGCCATGTGGGGGGTCAGGATGGCGGCGCCGTGCAACCGGTCTGGGTGGCCCGCAAAGGCGGTGAGCGCACCCGCGTCGAGGACGAGGCGCTTCCCAGCGGCAAGCAGCGCAGCCACCGTCCCGCGGGTCGTGGCGTCGGGGGGAAGGCCTGGGCCTGCGCAGAACACCTCGCGCCGACCATCCTCCAGCAGCGCCTCGGGCCAGTCGCCCGTGAGGGTCAGGGCGCCCGGCTCGGCCATGCGGTGCGCGCGTGCTGCGTTCTCGCTCTCGCAGGCCAGGGTGACCAAGCCAGCCCCGGCGCGCCGCGCCCCCCGCGCCGCAAGCAGCGCGGCCCCTGACAAGGCGTCGGAGGAAAGCATTGTCACATGCCCGCGCGAATGCTTGTGCGTGGCGGTGTCGGGCTGCGGGAGCCGCCACAGCCCTGGACCGTTGCGGAAGCTGCGCGGACCGATTCGGTCCAGCACGGCTTCCGGCAGGCCGATCTCGGCCAGGACCGTCTCGCCGCAAAGGTCGCGGCCGGGCAGCAGGAGGTGACCAGGCTTCAGCCGGAAGAAGGTCACGGTCAGCGCCGCCTGCCGCGCGAGGCCCCGCACCGCGCCGGTGGCGCCATCCACTCCGCTCGGCACGTCCACCGCCACGATCGGCGTTCGGATCGCGCAGAGCGTTTCCGCCACTTGGCCGTCAACCGGACGGGACAGGCCAGCGCCGAACACCGCGTCCACCACCAGCCCGGCACGGGCAAGGGACGCAGGGGCGAAGGGGCGAATGGGGCCGCGCCAGTGCGCGGCAGCTCCCGCCGCGTCGCCATTCGGCGGGGCCAAGGGCGCCACGGCAACGTCCCAGCCCGCGCGTTCCAGGTGCCGCGCGGCGACATACCCATCGCCGCCATTGTGTCCTGGCCCGGCCAGGACCAGCACGGGCAAGGGGCGGAAGCGCGAGCGGATGGCGCGGGCCACGGCCGCGCCGGCCGCCTCCATCAGCGCCGGTCCGTTCCCGGCGAGGCGGTCGGCCTCGGCCATCTCGGTGGGGGAGAGCAATTCGCTGGGGGTTGCGGCGCGGCGGGTCATCGCGCTCATAATCGGACGAAGCCGCGCGAAAGCGGAACAGCCGGAGGAACCCCCATGGCCGAACGTTCGATCCAGGAGCTTTACCGCGACGACCCCGAGCGGGCCGATGCCGTGGCCTTTGGCCGGCGCGGCGCGCTGAAGGGAGCGGCCCTCACGGCCATGGGCGCCGCCCTGGGCGCGGCCATCCCCTTCGCCCGCCACATGCCGGAAGGGCACCTGCCGGCGCTCTTCGCCCGGCCCGCCTCGGCGCAGGGCAGCGGCGGCAACGCCCCGCCTGTGCTGCGGTTCGAGGGCAAGGCTGACCTGATCCTGCAAGGCGACCGCCCGCTCGTGGCCGAGACGCCCGAGCACATGCTGGACGAGCCCATCACCAGCTACCGCCATTTCTTTATCCGCAACAACGGCCAGATCCCCGAGCAGCACACGGGCGACGCCGATTCGTGGCGCATCACGGTGGATGGCGAGGTGAACTCGCCCCTCAACCTGACCCTTGGCGAGCTGCGCTCCCGGTTCGAGAACGTGACGATGCAGCTGCAGATGGAATGCGGCGGCAACGGGCGTGCCCATTTCGCCCCGCAGACGCGCGGCAACCAGTGGGGCAACGGCGCCATCAGCAACGGCCAATGGACCGGGGTGCGGCTGCGCGACGTGCTGCGCGCCGCCGGGCTTAAGCCGGGCGCCGCGCATACCGGGCATTTCGGTGCGGACCCGCATCTGTCGGGCGCGGCGGACCGCGCCGCCATCTCGCGCGGGATGCGGCTCGCCAAGGCGATGGATGACGACACGCTGATCGTGTTCCAGCTGAACGGGCAGCCCATCCCGCACATCCATGGCGCGCCGGCGCGGCTGCTGGTCCCGGGCTGGCCGGGCAGCCTGTCCCAGAAATGGCTGACGCGCATTGCGGTGCTGGACAAGCCTCATACGGGGGCCGGCATGGGCGGCACTTCCTACCGCCTGCCGGTCACGCCCATCGTGCCGGGCAGCAGCAACGATGGCCGCTCCTTCACGGACATGGAGAGCATGCCGGTGCGCTCCATCCTGTCCTCCCACGCACATGGGTCGCGGCTCCCCGCTGGCACCCGCGAGCTGGAACTCCGCGGCGCCGCCTGGGCGGGCGACCTTTGGGTCAGTTCCGTCCATGTCTCCACGGATTTCGGGGCGAGCTGGCAGAGGATGGAAGTGGCCGCCCCAGCCAACCGTCACGCCTGGCAGCGCTGGCAAGGCCGCATCGCCCTGCCGCGCGACGGGTATTACGAGATCTGGTACCGCGCCACGGACAGCGAAGGCCGAATGCAGCCCCATGCGGCCGCGAACTGGAACCCGCAGGGCTATGGCGCCAATCCGATCAGCCGCGCCGCCATCCTGGTCGGGTGAGGATGCGTCGCTTCCTGTTGCTCGCCCTCCTCCTCGCCACGCCGGCCGTGGCGCAAGAGGAAGAGCCGTCTGTCCTGCCCGGAGGGCCGGGCCAGGAGGAGGTGTTCTACGCCTGCACCGCCTGCCACTCGACCGCGATCATCCGGCGCTCCGCCTTTGACCGGAATCGCTGGGACGGGCTGATGGACTGGATGACCGAGGTACACGGCATGGCGCCCCTGGAAGGCGAGGAGCGGCGGCAGATCGTGGACTACCTCGCGCAGCATTTCGGCCCGCGCGGTGGGGCGGCGCGCGGACGCAACCCCTTCCTGCCGTGATCGCACGCCTCGCCTGCCTGCACACGGCACGCAGCAACGCCGCCCTGTTCGAGGCTGCGGCCGAGGCCCTGCCGGTGCGCGCTTGCGAGTTGTCCCACCACGCCCGTCCCGACCTGCTTCGGGAGCCGGACGAGGCGACGCTGAACGAGGCGGCGCGGGTCATGGAGGCGCTGGCGCGCGCCGCGGATGCGGTGATCCTCACCTGTTCCACCATCGGGCGGGCGGTGGAGCGGGTGCGCGCGCCCTGTCCCGTCCTGCGCGCCGACGCGGCCCTGGCCGAAGCCGCGACGCGCTCGGGCGGCGAGGTGAGCGTGCTTTATGCCGCGCCCACTACGCGCGAGCCCACGGAGGCGCTGTTCTCGGCCGCTGCCGCCCGCACGGGCGCCACCGTATCGCTGCATTTCGTCGCGCAGGCCTGGGACAGCTTTCTGGGCGGTGACCTCACCGGCTACCATGCCCGCATCCGCGAGGCGGCGGAGGGTGCGACAGGCCGCGTTGCCTTCTCGCAGGCCAGCATGACCCCCGCAGCCGAGGGTCTCGCGCCGCGCCCCCTCACCGTCCCGGGTGCCGCCATCCTCGCGGCCCTGCGGGCGATCCGCGAGGCGCGCTAGACTCCGCGCCGAATCGAAGGGGTAAGGGCATGGCCTTCGTGATCGCGGTCGCGCAGCAGAAGGGGGGCGCAGGGAAATCGACCCTCGCGGCCAACCTCGCCATCGCATTGGGAGAAGGCGCTCCCGTCACCCTGCTGGACACCGACCCGCAGCAATCCCTGGCGCGTTGGCACGCCATTCGGGTCGCCCAGGGCCATGCGCCGCTGCGCTTCGACACGCCCTCGGGCTGGCGGGTGCCTGGCGCACTGGACGGGCTTCGGCGCGGGCCGGGCTTCGTGGTGCTCGACACCCCACCGCAGGTGGACACGGACGCGAAGCAGATGCTGCGCGCCGCCGACCTCGTGTTGATCCCCCTGCAGCCATCCTTGCCGGACCTTTGGGCCAGCGAGGCGACGGTCGCCCTGGCCGAGGGCGAGCGGAAGCCCTGGCGGTACGTGCTCAACCGCGTCCCGCCGCAATCGCGCGTCGCCGACGTGGTGCTGGAGGAACTCAGCCGCCGCAAGGCGCCGGTGTTGGAGGAACGCCTGGGCAACCGCGCGGCCTATGCCACGGCCTTCGCCACCGGCCAGGGCGTCACCGAGGCGCAGCCCCGTTCCGCCGCCGCTTCCGAGCTTCGGGCCCTCGCCTCTTCCATCCGAGGGCTCGCCGGCCAATAACAGGAGGATGTTGCCAAACCTCCTTTACGCCCTGCACGTCCTCTTCGCCGCGCTCTGGGTGGGCGGCATGGCATTCGCCATCCTGGCATTGCGCCCCTCCCTCGCCGCGCTTGAACCGGCGCAGCGAATGGCGCTGATGGGCGGGACGCATCGGCGGTTCTTTCTTGTCGTCTGGCACGCCATGCCGATCGTGCTCCTTTCCGGCTACGGCCTGCTTTTCGGCTATTACGGCGGCTTCCGGGGCGCGGGCTGGCACGTGCACCTGATGCACCTGACCGGGCTGCTGATGGCCGCCGTGTTCCTTGCGATCTTCTTCGGCCCCTGGAAGCAGATGCGCGCCGCCCTGGCCGCCGGCGACCAGGCGGGCGCCGCTGCCGCCAATGACCGGGTCCGCCAGCTGGTCACCGCGAACCTCCTCCTTGGAACCCTCACCGTGCTGGTCGCGGCGTGGGGCCGGCTGGGATGAATCCGCCCAGGCTGACCATCAGCGACGACGACTACCCCGAACTGGAGGCGGTGGCTGCCATCCAGCGCGGCCTCCACACCTTCAACCAGGAGATGGGGGGTCCCTATGATCGCGAACCGGTGACGGTGCTGGCACGCGACGAGGACGACGTGGTGAAGGGCGGGCTGCTCGGCCTCACCTACTGGAACTGGCTGTTCATCGACTGGCTGTGGCTGTCGCGCGAGGTTCGCGGCCAGGGCCTCGGCACCGACCTTCTTTCGCGCGCGGAGGCGGTGGCGCGCGCGCGTGGCTGCACCGACGCCTATACAGACACCTTCTCCTTCACCGCCGCGAATTTCTGGAAACGCAACGGCTGGATCGAGGCGGGGCGGCTGGACGGCATGCCGCCCGGCCATGCGCGCATCTGGTACCGCAAGACACTCTGAGGAGACATCCATGAAGGCCGCCATCGTCACGGATCAGGGCCTCGCCGTTCAGGAGGTGCCCGAGCCGAAGCCAGGGCCGCAGCAGGTGCTGATCCGCCTGCGCGCCATCGGCATGAACCGCGCCGACCTGTCGGTCGCGGCAGGCCACCGCCACGGAGCGATCGGCGGCCCGGGGGCCATTCCCGGCCTCGAAGGCGCCGGCGAGGTGGTGGAGGTCGGGTCGGAGGTGCCGGACTCGATCCGCCCCGGCATGCGCGTCATGGCTTCCCTCGCCTCCTCCTTCGCCGAGTACGCGGTGGCCGATTGGGGCCGCGTGTCGCCCATCCCGGATGCCAACATGTCCTGGGAGGTCGCCGCCACCCTGCCGGTGGCGCTGCAGACCATGCATGACGCGGTGGTGACGCATGGCCGCGCCGGCCCTTCACGCACGGTGATGATCCAGGGCGCATCCTCCGGCGTAGGACTCATGGGATTGCAGGTCGCGCGGCTGATGGGCAGCCCCGTGGTGATCGGAACCTCCACCAATGCCGAGCGCCGCGCCCGGCTGCGCGAGTTCGGCGCGACCCTCGCCGTGGACACCAACGATCCCGGCTGGGTGGACCAGGTGCTGGAGGCCACGGATGGGCGCGGCGTGGATTCGGTGGTGGACCAGATCAGCGGCTCGCTGGTCCGGCACACCATGCGCGCCACCGCTATCCTGGGCCGCATCGTGAATGTCGGGCGGCTGGGCGGCATGGTCGCGGATTTCGACTTCGACCTCCATGCCGCGCGACGCATCACCTACATCGGCGTGACCTTCCGCACGCGCTCCGCCGACGAGATCCGCGAGATCGTGCGCAAGATGCGCGCCGACCTTTGGCCCGCGCTGGAACGCGGCGAGTTGCGCCTGCCGCTGGACCGCTGCTTCCCACTGGACGACGTCGAGGCGGCGCTGGCGCACATGAAGGCCAACGCGCATTTCGGAAAGATCGCCCTGATCCCCTGAGGGGGCCATGCCATGACGGCCGAGAAGGCGCCACTGCGCGTCGTCATCCTCGGCGCGGGCTCTGGTGGACCGGTAGAACCACCATCTGCTCCAGCTGCTGCATCAGGTGGCGACGACGGCGCCCGGACCCGGGGCCATCGCTTGGCCGGTGCGAACCATCTTCTGCCCTGATGGGCGAAGTGACGGGGGTGGGCACGCAGGCGCGGTTGGTGGTTCGCATGGCCAAAGGGATCCCCGTCCTTCAGCCGCGATGGTGATCGCCACCGGCTCGACGCACTCTTATTTCAGCCACGACATATGGGCGCGGCCCGATGCCCCACCTTAAGACCCTGAACGACGCGACCGCCTTGCGCGCTCCCTTCTCCTCACCTTCAAGCAAGCGGAGCCCAGGGAAGGTTCGGCCGACCGGACAGCACGGCGCCCAGCTCATCACCGGACGCCGTCGGGACGAGTGAGGCGCTAACTCAGCTGCATGCCAGTGCGGCGCACCACCTCGGCCCAGCGGGTGGCGTCGGCGCGCAGGCGCTCGCCCAGCGCCTCGGCCGGGGCGTCCACCGGCTCGATGCCCAGGCCCTTCAGCCGCTCCGCGACCTCCGGCACGTGCAGCACCTGACCCACCGCGGTGTTGATGCGCGTGATCAGCGCAGGGTCGGTACCCCTGGGGGCGACCAGCCCATGCCAGCCCGACGCCTCCAGCCCCGACAGCCCCGCCTCGGACAGCGTCGGCACCCCCGGCAGGGCCGCGGCGCGGGCACCCGTGGACACGGCGAGGCCCTTCAAACGCCCAGTCCGCACGTGGTCCGTCACGGCGCCGATGTTGATCATCACGCCCTGAAGCGAGCCGCCGAGCAGGTCATTGATCGCAAGCGCACCGCCGCGATAGGGCGCATGGGTCCAGGTGGTCTCGGTCACCTGCTGTAAAACCTCGATCAACAGGTGCGAAAGTTGCCCATTGCCCGGCGTCCCGACCGCGACCGGGGTGCGCCGGCTGTATTCCACGAACTCAGGCAGGGAATTGGCAGGAAAATCAGCGCGGGTGACCAGGATCTGCGGCACGGAGGTGACCTGCGCCACAGGGACAAGGTCGGTCAGCGGATCGAAGGAGAGACGCGGGAAGAGGGCCTTGTTGATGGATAGGCTGTCCGCGCCCGCAACCAGCGTCAGCCCATCCGGACGCGCCCGTGCCCCAGCCTCATAGCCGATGTTGGAGCCAGCGCCTGGCAGGTTTTCGACGAGGATGGACGTGCCCAAGGCCGGCCCCAGGTGACGCGCGATGAGGCGCGCGACGATATCCTGCGAGCCGCCGGGCGCCACCGGCACGATGAGGCGGATCGACCGCTCGCCCTGCGCGAAAGCCGGGAGGGGAAGCGCCAGGGAGGCAGCGGCAGCCAGGAGCGAACGGCGATCCATCGTGAAAATCCTTATTGCACGATCAATCTACGTTTTATCTTGGAGGAATTGCAGCCAGTCAACGTGCTTTAGCGGCGTAAGATCGGCACGGCGCGCGTCCCGGCCACGCGTGGGAAGCGTGAATGGGGATTTCCACGGCGCGCCACGCAGACATAAGCTGTCCCCATGTGGACCGCCCCCTCCGCCGGCCTTCTCGGCTCCATCGGCAACACGCCCCTCATCCGGCTGCATCGCGCGAGCGAGGCAACGGGGTGCGACATCCTCGGCAAGGCCGAGTTCATGAACCCAGGCGGCTCGGTGAAGGACCGCGCTGCCCTCGCCATCATCGAGGCGGCGGAGCAACGTGGCACGCTGAAGCCCGGCGGCGTGATCGTCGAGGGAACGGCGGGCAACACCGGCATCGGCCTGACGCTGGTGGGCAATGCGCGTGGCTACCGCTCGGTCATCGTGATGCCGGAGACGCAGAGCCAGGAAAAGATCGACTTCCTCCGCATGATCGGCGCCGAGCTGCGCCTCGTTCCCGCCAAGCCCTTCAAGGACCCGGGCAACTACGTCCATGTCTCCCGCCGCCTCGCCGAGGACGAAGGATGGTTCTGGGCCAACCAGTTCGACAACCTCGACAACCGTGAGGGGCATCGCCGCACCTCGGGGGCGGAGATCATCGCCCAGGCCGGTGGCAAGGTGGATGGCTTTACCTGCGCCTGCGGAACGGGCGGGACGCTCGCGGGCGTCGCCCTGGCGCTGAAGGCGCATGATCCCTCGACCCGCGTGGTCCTGGCCGATCCGCTGGGCAGCGCCCTCTATTCCTGGCGCAAGACTGGCGAGCCGGTGATGTCGGAGGGCAGTTCGATCACCGAGGGCATCGGCCAGTCCCGCGTCCCCGCCAATCTGGAGGGCATGCCGATCGACGACGCCATCCAGGTGACGGATCCGGAGGCGCTGGAGCAGGTCTTCGACCTGACGCGGCACGAAGGACTGTGCGTCGGCGGCTCGGCCGGGCTGAACGTCGCGGCGGCGATCAAGCTGGCGCGACAGATGGGTCCGGGGCACCGCATCGTCACCATCCTGTGCGACGGCGGCGCCCGCTACCAGTCCAAGCTGTTCAACCCTGAATTCCTGCGCGGCAAGAACCTGCCCGCGCCGCCGTGGCTCGAATCATGATCGGCGAATTGCTGGAACTCGGCCGTTCCATCCGCGAACGGGACCCGGCCCGGCCCTCCTGGGGCGAGGTGGTGTTCTCTTATCCCGGCCTCCACGCCGTGCTGTGGCACCGCCTGGCCCATGCGCTGTGGCGCGCCGGGCTGCGCGGCGCGGGGCGCTTCGCGTCGCATCTCGGCCGGATGCTGACGGGCATCGAGATCCATCCCGGCGCACGGATCGGGCGGCGTCTGTTCATCGACCACGGAATGGGGGTCGTGATCGGCGAGACGGCGGAGATTGGCGACGACGTGCTGATCTATCACGGCGTCACGCTGGGCGGGCTTTCGCTCAAGCCCGGCAAGCGGCACCCGACGATTCGCGACAAGGCGGTGATCGGCGCGGGCGCGCAGGTCCTCGGGCCCATCACCGTCGGGCGCGGCGCGCGGGTGGGCGCGAATGCGGTCGCAGTGAACGACGTGCCGGACGGCGCCACGGTGGTCGGCATCCCGGCGCGCTGCCCACCCTCCGACTGCCCGCAGGAGCCGAATGTCGGATACGGGCTTTCGGCCTCCAACCCCGACCCGGTCGGGGAAAGGCTGGCGGCGCTGGAGATGGAGGTCCGCCGCCTCCGCGCCGAGACGGAGCGGAGCGCGCTGCGGGAGCGAAGCTAAGGTCGCAACCGACGCACCCGTTCGACGCTTACCATAGGGGCAGGGGACAGCGCCCGAGCCCAGCATGGAAGGTGTCGCATGGACGTTTCCGTCATCCTGCCGCTCCGCGCCGGTGCGCCATCCCCGTCCGGAACGCTGCGCTCGGTCCTGGGCCAGCGCCATGCGCCGCGCGAGGTGATCGTGGTGGATGACGGTGCCACGGAAGAAGGTCTCGCCCTCGCCGCGGAGTTCGGGCGGCGCCTCACGATACAGCGCGTGGAACGCTCGGGCGGCGTGCAGGCGATGCGCAATGCCGGCATTGCCCGGGCGCGAGGCGATTGGCTGGCCTTCATCGAGGGGGGCGAAAGCTGGGAGCCGGACTTCCTGCTCCGCATGGCCGCGCTGCACCGCGCGGCTCCGAAGCTGGACCTCCTCTTCGCCGATTTCCGGCACGAGGCGACACCCGGTGCGACCGGCTTCGGCGCGGCCATCTCGGGTTGGTGGGAAGCGAGCGGGCGGCGCGACATCCCCGAAGGATGCGTGTTCGAGCGGCTGGTCGCTGCCCTCGCCTTCCGCTGGACGCCAGTCCGGCTTTCCGCCTCCCTTTTCGCCCGATCACTGGTGGAGCGCGCCGGGGGCTTTGACTCACGGATGCGCGGCCTCCGTCCGGAGGGGTGGGAGTTCATCCTGCGCTGCCTTTATGCGGGTCGCCCCGGTGCGCTGCCCGATCCCATGGTTACGATCCGGCGCGACAGCGGCACCACGCTGCACGACCAGGCCCAGCACCTGAAGCAGGAGGTGGAATTGCTGCGCTTCGTCCTGCGCCACCACCGAGAGGCGGTGCCGTTCCGCGCCGTGATCGAGCAGGAGCTTCAACACCGTAGCGTCGCCGCCGCGGAGCTTGCCTTCGCGGAGCGCAACCACGCCCTGGCGCGGCGCCTCCTTTCCGAGGTCGCGCCCCGCGACCGCCCGCCGCGGCTGCGTGCTAAGGCGGCGTGCCTTGCCCTGCCGGACAGGCTGGGGCTGCCCTTGAACCGGCTGCTCCAGCGCCTGTCGGAATGGCAGCAGCGCCGCGCTGCTGCCTGAAGGTCAGATCTTCACGACGAGCTTGCCGAAATTCTCGCCGCGCAGCAGGCCGATAAAGGCGCGCGGCGCCCGCTCCAGCCCCTCCACCACGTCTTCCTTCCACTTCAGCTGGCCGGCGCGGATCATCCCGTCCATCTCGGCCAGGAAGCGCCCGTAGCGCTGCCAGCCCGTGTCGAACACGATGAAGCCCTGGATGCGCAGCCGCTTGCGGACCACGGCGCCCAGGTTGGGACCTGGCTCGGCCTTGGAGGTGTCGGCCCCGGGGGCGGTGTTGTATTGCGAGATCATCCCACACATCACCATGCGCCCGAAGTCGCGGAAGCGCGGGAAGACCGCGTGCTGCGTCTTGCCGCCCACATTCTCCCAGTACACGTCGATCCCGTCCGGACAGGCCTTGTCCAGCTGGGCATCGAGGTCGCCACGATGGTCGAGGCAGGCGTCGAAGCACAGCTCCTTCACGACGAAGTCGCACTTGGCCTGGCCGCCCGCGACGCCGATCACCCGCGCCCCGCGTGCCTTGGCGATCTGTCCCGCCACCTGCCCCACCGCGCCGGACGCCGCGGAGACGACGACGGTCTCGCCCGGCTTGGGCTGGCCGATATCCTCCAACCCGACCCAGGCGGTCAGGCCCGGCATGCCCAGCAGGCCGGTGTAAGTGGAAAGCGGCGCGATGCCCGTGTCCACCTTGCGGAGCGCATCGCCGTCCGCGACGCTGAAGCGCTGCCAGCCCTTGCTGCCGGCGACGAGGTCGCCCTCGCCGAAGCGGGGGTCGTTGCTTTCCACGACCTCGCCGACCGTGGCGCCTTCCATGACCTCGCCGAGCGCGACGGGCTTGGCGTAGCTCTTCGCGTCGCTCATGCGGCCGCGCATGTACGGGTCGAGCGACAGGAAATGCGCGCGGACCAGGACCTGGCCGGGACCGGGGCTTGGAATTTCGGTCTCCACCACCTCGAAGTCGGTCTCCGACGGCTCGCCCGTCGGGCGGTTCCGCAGCAGCACCTGCGTGTTCTTCATGGACTTGCTCCCTCCTCGATCAGCAAGCGGCGCACCGCGTCCTCGGGCACGTCGTCCGCGGTCAGGCAATGCCCGGCCCCGCGCAGCAGCACGAAGCGCATCTGCCCCTCGCGCGCCTTCTTGTCCGCCCGCATCCGCGCCATCAGCGCATCGGCCGTGAAGCGGCGCGGGAGGTCGGCAATCCGGACCCGCATCCCGCATTCGCGCACGTGCTCGCGCACGCGCCCGGGCATTTCCTGCGAGCAGAGGCCAAGCCGCGCCGAAAGCTCCGCCGCAAGGCCAAGGCCGATCGCCACCGCCTCTCCATGCAGCAGCGCGTCGCCGTAGCCGGTCTCGGCCTCCAGCGCGTGGCCAAAGGTGTGGCCGAGATTCAGCAAGGCACGCCCGCCCTGGGCCTTGGTTTCGAACTCGTCCTCCGCCACCACGGCGGCCTTCAGGCGGCAGCTTTCCAGCACGGCATGCGCCAGCGCGGCCGGGTCGCCCGCCAGTGCACGCGGGCCATTCGCCTCGCACCATTCCCAGAGCGCGCCATGCAGGAGTCCGTGCTTCGCCACCTCGCCCCAGCCTGCCTGCAGTTCGCGCGGCGGCAGGGTGCGGAGCGCGCCCGTATCGGCCAGGACCAGGCGTGGCTGGTGGAAGGCTCCAACGAGGTTCTTGCCGTGCCGAGTGTTGATGCCGGTCTTGCCGCCGACCGAGGAATCCACCTGAGCCAGCAGGCTCGTTGGGCATTGCACGAAAGGCAGGCCGCGCAGGACGGAGGCCGCCGCGAAGCCCGCTAGGTCGCCCACGACACCCCCGCCCAGCGCCACCACGGCGGTGCGCCGGTCGGGCTTCGCGTCCAGTATCGCTTCCACCACCCGTGCGTATTCCGCGAGCGATTTCGACGCCTCGCCCGGGGCGACCGTCACTTCGCCCGCCAGGGTGAATCCCGCCTCAGCAAGGCTGGTGCGAAGCGTGGGCAGGTGGTGCAGCCCGACGTTGCGGTCCGTGACGACGACGCAGCGCCGGCCGTCCAGCCGCGCCGCCATCTCCGCCCCCACGCGCGCAAGCATCCCTTCGCCGATCAGGATGTCATAGGCGCCGCGGTCGAGCTCCACACGCAGGCGCTCGGCCGGCCGGTGCGCCAGGATCGCCTCGGCGACGCGGCGGGTGGTCTGCTCCGGCGGCTCGTCCTGGCAGGGAACGACGAGGTCGGCCTGGGCGTAGAGCGGGTGGCGCGCCGCCATCAGCCGCTCCAGCACCTCGCGCGGATCGGCGTTGCGGAACATCGGGCGATGCTCCCGCCCCGCCACGCGGCGCAGCAGCAAGGGCAGCCGCACCTTCAGCCAGACGGTGAGCGCACCGGAGGAGCGCAGCAGCGCCCGCGTTTCCGGATCGGCGAAGGCGCCGCCGCCGGTGGCGAGCACCACGGGCTCCGCGCCGTTCACCAGGCGGCCGATCACGCGGCGCTCGCCCTCGCGGAAATGCGCCTCGCCATAGCGGGCGAAGATCTCGCTGATGGCGATGCCGGCCGCCTGCTCGATCTCGGTGTCGGCGTCGCGGAAGGGCAGGCCCCAGCGCGCGGCAAGGCGCCGGCCGATGGAGGATTTCCCGGCGCCTGGCATCCCGACCAGGACGACCGAACGGCGCGGGGGCAAAGCGGCGGCGGATGGAAGGGGGGCGAGGTTGCGCGACACGGTCCGCGAAGGTAGCACGAAGCCCGCGCCGTGCGAGGGGATGCCCCGGTTTCCATGTTCCGTCGTCCGATCCTTCTTCTGATCCTCCTGCTGATCGCGGCCCTTGTGCTCGGCTTGCTGGCGCTTGGCGCCTTTCCGCCGGACGTTTCGACCTCGCCGGTCGAGCGCGTCCTGCCGAATGACCGGTTCCAGACGCGGTAGCGCGTGGCCCTCCATCTTCTGGAAGCCTTCCTGGAGATGATGGCGGCCGAGCGTGGCGCCGCGCGCAACACGCTGCTCGCCTACCGGACCGACCTTGCGGAATACATCGCGGCGCATGATCCGGTGCGGGCCGATGCGGCGGAACTCCGCACCTATATCGGCGGGCTGGCCGGCCGTGGCTTCTCGCCGCGTTCCCAGGCACGGAAGCTGTCCTCGCTGCGGCAGTTCCACCGCTTCCTGGCGCGCGAGGGGCTTCGCCTCGACGACCCGACCGAGTTGCTGGAAAGCCCCAAGGCCCCTGGCCCGCTGCCCAAGGCGCTGACCGAGGAGGAGATGGACCTCCTCACCATGGGCGCGGCCTCCCTGCCCGACAGCCAGGCGCCGGTGGCGTTGGCGGTGATCGAGCTGCTCTACGCATCCGGCCTGCGTGTCTCGGAACTGGTGACGCTGCCTTCCGGCGCGCTGCGCGGCGACGCACCGCTGGTGACGGTGCGCGGCAAGGGCGCGAAGGAGAGGCTCGTGCCCGTTTCCCGTCGCGCGCGCGAAGCGACTTCCATGGCGCGCGAAGGCCTGACCAAGCGCGGCAAGGGGCGGCCGCAGGCGCAGCGCTGGCTCCTTCCCTCACGCGGGGCGTCGGGGCATCTGACGCGGCAGGGGGTCGGGCTCCTGCTGAAGCAGGCGGCGCTGGCGGGCGGGCTGGACCCGGCGCGGGTGTCGCCGCACGTGCTGCGCCATTCCTTCGCCACGCATCTCCTGTCGCGCGGCGCCGATCTCCGCGCGCTCCAGACCCTGCTCGGCCACGCCGACATCGCCACCACGCAGGTCTACACCCGCGTGCTGGAGGAAAGGCTGCGCGCCGTGGTCGAGGAGCATCACCCCCTCGCCCGGCTTCAGCCCAGCGCCGCCTGAGCCTCCGCGCCCAGGCGGTGCAGCCGTTCCAGCACCGCGCGCGCCTCCGCGCCCATGCGCCGCACCACCTCGCCGGCCGAGGGCAGGTCCTCGATCAGCCCGACGCATTGCCCGGCCCAGACATAGCTGTCCTCCAGCGCGCCTTCGCCCACGCCGCGCGCATTCGCCTCGCCGGAGATGAGGGGAAGGATGTCCTCGCCCTTCGCCTCGGCCGCGACGATCGCCTCGGCATGGCGGGAACGGAGGACGCGCCCCGGCTGGCCCACGCTGCGCTTGATCAGCATGGTCTGTTCCGGCTGCGCGGCGAGCAGGGCGTGCTTGTAGGCGGAATGCGCCCGCGCCTCCCTCGTGGCGACGAAGCGCGTGCCCATCTCCACCCCCTCGGCGCCCAGGGCCAGCGCCGCCACGAGGCCTCGCCCATCCGCGATGCCGCCGGAGGCGAGGACCGGGATGGACACGGCGGCGGCGACGCGCGGCACCATCACCATCGTCGTCTCGTCGCTGCGCCCGATATGGCCGCCGCCCTCGAAGCCCACCGTGGCGACGAGGTCGGCGCCCGCCGCCTCCGCCTTGCGGGCCAGCTCCGGCCCGGCGGTGAGTACGAGCACCTTGGCCCCGCCATTCACCCGGCGGATCCAGGGTGCGGGATTGCCGGCCGTGAGGGCGATCACCGCCACCCGCTCCTCCAGCGCAACCTCCAGCATCGGCGTGATGTCGAAGCGGCCGATGGGCAGGTTCACCCCGAAGGGCTTCGCGGTCATCGCCCGGCAGGCGAGGATCTCCGAACGCAATCCTTCCGGGCCGTCCAGCCCGACCGTGCTGATCTGGCCCAGCCCGCCCGCCTCGCTAACGGCGGCGCAAAGCTCCGCCCCTGCCACGCGGGCGAGGCCCCCCTGGACGATGGGAAGGTCGATGCCGAGCATCTCGGTGACTCGGGTTCTCATCCTGCGGTCGCTCCCGTCGCACGCACGACTTCGGCCCAGCGCGCAACCTCGGCGGCGACGAAGGGGCGGAACTCGGCCGGCCCCATGCCGGAGGGGATGGCCCCCAGGGAGCGGATGCGCGCGGCATTCGCCTCCTCCCGCAGGGCGGTGGCGATGATGGCGGCCACGCGCTCCACGATGGCGGGCTGGGTTCCGGCGGGCGCCATCAGCGCCTGCCAGGCGGTCGGCTCGAAATCCGGCCAGCCCAGCTCGCGCGACAAGGGCGGAATGTCGGGGAAGTCGGGATGCGGCTCGCGAGAGGAGATGCCAAGCGCCCGCAGCCGCCCCTCGCGGATGAAGGCGGATTGCGGCGGCAAATTCTCCAGGACGGCATCGATGCGGCCGGCGATGAGCTCGGTCACCGCCGGGGCGGAGCCGCGGAACGGCACGTGGGTTCCTTGCGCGCCAGCGCGGCGCAGCAGCACTTCCATCGAAAGATGCGGATGCGTGCCGATTCCCGCCGAACCGAAGGAAATGCCTCCCGCCTTCGCCATGGCCCAGTCCAGGAACTCCTTGGCGTTCCGCACGGGCGTGGAGGGATGCACGGACAGGACGTTCGGCACCATGGCGATCACCACGGTGGGCGCGAAGTCGCGCAGGAGGTCGAAGGGGAGGTTGCGGTGAAGCGTCTGGTTGATGGTCGCCGCCGCCGCGACGACGGCAAAAGTCTGCCCGTCGGGGGCGGAACGCGCCACCTGCTCCAGCCCGACATTGCCGCCCGCGCCCGTGCGGTTCTCCACAAGGAAGGAGCCGCCCGTGGCCGCGCCTAACGCTGCGGCGGAAAACCGCCCAAGCGTGTCGGCGGCCCCGCCCGGCGCGAAGGGCACGACGAGGCGCACGGGCCCGTTGGGCCAGGATTGCGCCGCGGCCAGCCCGGGCAGCAGAGCCGGGGCGGCCAGCAGGGAGCGTCGCGCGATCATCGCATTATCTCCTTCGCGATCAGCAGGCGCTGGATGTCGGAAGCGCCCTCGAAGATCCGCAGCAGTCGCACGTCGCGGAAGAACTGCTCCACCACGGTGCCGCGCATGTAGCCCATGCCGCCGTGGATCTGCACGGCGCGGTCGGCCACGCGCCCCACCATCTCGGACGCGAAGAGCTTGCAGCACGCGATGTCGGCGATGATCCCGCCCTGCGCCTCGCCCGCCGCGTCGAAGGCTCGCGCCGTTTCCAGCACCATCGAACGGGCCGCTAGGAGCTCCGCGCGGGAATCGGCGAGCTGCGCCTGCACGAGCTGGAACTCCGCGAGGGGCTGGCCGAACTGCTTGCGCTGCCGAGCATAGGACAGCGCCTCGTCCAGCAGGCGCTGCGCCTGCCCGACACAGGTGGTGGCGACGTGCAGACGCGCGTGGTTGATGCCGCGCATCGCCGTCTTGAAGCCACCGCCCTCGCGCCCGCCGATCAGCGCCGTCTCGGGCACGCGGACGCCATCGAAATACACCTCGCTCGTCGCGCTGCCGTCTTGTCCCATCTTGCGGTCGGCCGGGCCCATGGTGATACCGGGCGTGTCGCGCGGAACGATGAAGGCGCTGATGCCGCCTGCCCCGCGCGAGCCCTCCTCGGAGCGCGCCATCACGATCAGCACCTGCGCCTGGCGGGCATTGGTAATGTAGCGCTTGCTGCCGTCGAGGACGAATTCCGCGCCGTCGCGCCGCGCGCGGGTCCGCACGCCGCCGGCATCGCTGCCGGCTTCCGGCTCGGTCAGGCAGAAGGCGGCGGTGGCCTCGCCGCTCGCCATGCGCGGCAGCCATTCGCGCCGCTGCGCCTCCGTCCCGTTGTAGAGGATGGGCTGCGAACCGAGTCCGATGGTGGTGGAGAAGCGGGCGCGGAACACGGCGGAGGCATAGGTGACCTCCATCATCACCCGCACCTGCTGCTCCATGGAGAGGCCCAGCCCGCCATGGCGCGTGGGGATGGAGATCCCGAACAGCCCAGCCTGCCGCAGGAGGTCCGTGAGGTCCTCCGGCAGGGTTTCCTCGCCTTCCAGCCGTGGCTCCGCCGGGATCAGGCGGTCGCGCACGAGGCGCCGGATGTTTCCCAGGTATTCCGCGAAGGCGTCGGCCTCCACCACTCCATCCGGCATCGCGCCCCTCCCTGTTTGAGGGGAAGCTAGACCTTATGCCTCGGCCAGCGCCAGACGGCGGATGAGCCAGACCGCACGCTCGAAGGCGGCCGTGAGGCGGAACACCGCCTCGTTGCGGCTGCTGGCGGCGCGGGTGCGGAGGTCGCGCATCATCTCGCCGCGGTCGCCGGCCAGCTCGGACAGCCAACGCCGTGCGGCGGGGTCGCGCACGTCGCGCAGCTCCTCCAGCAGGAGGTGCAGCGCCTCGGCCATCGGCGCGGCTTTCTCCGGGGCTGCCCTGCCCGTGTCGACGAAGTCGGCGACGGCCTCGCGCAACTCTCCCAGCTGGTCGAGCCGCGCCCGCACCGCATCGGCCATGACCTCCGCGGCCGAGGAGCGTGACATCAGCGCCGCCTCACCGAGACAGCGCTGCGGTTCCCGGTCGCCGGCCTGCAGCGCCGCATCCGCGCCCGATCGGTCTCCGCCCAGTGCTTCCTCGTGGCGGGCCCGCAAATCGTGATGGTCGCGGCCGAGCCGCGCGAGCAGCCCGCTGGGTGCGATGCCGCTGGCATCCGCTGCGGCGAGGCTTTCCCGCACCGCGCCAAACGCAATCTCGAATCCGGCGCGGTGCGTCGCCAATGCCGCTGGGTCCGGGCCGCGCAGGAGCATGTTCTTCCATTCCTGGACCTGGCGGCCGAACCCCGCCTGCGCCCCGCGCACCGCATCCAGCCCGGCCACGGCGTGTTCCAGCCGCGCCGCCTCCGCGGCCTCGGCCCGTGGGCCCGCCAAAGCGCGAAAAGACCAAACCCACCCTGCAGCAGCGTGGCAAGGATCAGGGCGCCGGCCAGAGAATGCGGCGGCGATCTGTCATCGCTTCGTCACGAACTATGCCCCGCATCCCCCGATGCCGGCGCGACCCTCACCCTGCCCGGCGCGGGGCGTCACGCTTGCGGCGCGGCGCGTGGCGGGCCAGCTTGCGGGGAACGATGAGCCCGTTCCGTCTCCGCCTCCCGCCGACGCTCGACAGCGTCACCGCCCTTCAGGAAGCGCTGGATTCCTGGTCCGAGGAAGCGGGCCTGCCCATGCCGGTGGCGATGCGCCTCGCCCTCGTCGCGGAGGAGGTCGCGGCCAATGTGGCGAACCATGCGACCGGCGCGAGCTACTTCGAGTTCGGCGCGACCCTGCAGGCGGAAGGGGTCCGGCTTTCTCTGACCGATGACGGGCCGGATTACGACCCCCTCGCGCACACGGCGCCCGACACGGCGGCCCCGCTGGAGGAGCGCGACCCCGGTGGGCTGGGCATTCACCTCGTCCGCACGATGACACGCGATGCCGTCTATGCGCGCGAAGGCGGACTCAACCGCCTCACTTGCACCCTTCCCCTTGGAGGGTAGATTCCGCCCACTCGCTGGAGAGACAAGTCATGGACATCACCGAAGCCCAGGAAGCCGGCCGCGCCGTCGCCGTGCTGGACGGGCGCCTGGACACCGCCACCGCCGCGATGACCGAGGCGAAGCTGACCGAGATGCTGAAGCAGGGCGGCCTGATCGCCGACCTGTCTGGGGTGCGCTACGTTTCATCGGCCGGGCTGCGCGTCCTGCTGAAGGCCGCCAAGCAGGCCAAGGAGGGCCAGGTCCCCTTCGCTGTGGTCGGGCTGCAGCCCCCGGTGCGCGAGGTGTTCGAGATCAGCGGCTTCGACAAGATCATTCCCGCCTTCGGCACGCGGGCCGAGGCTGCCGCGGCCTGAATCCGGAGCTTCTTGCGGGACTGGCCAGCCTCGCCGGGCTGGCCGCTTCACCCGTGCTGGCCGGGCGGCTGGCCCGCGCGCCGGAACTTGCGACGCGCTGTGCCCGGACGCCGCCCGATTTCGACGACCCCGACTGGGCCGCGCTGCTCGACGCCGTGAGCGTGGGCGAAACGCGGTTGTTCCGGCTGCCGGGGCAGTTCACCACGCTGGCCACACTGCTGCCCGGGCTGGGTACGACGGCGCGCAGCGAGGGCCGCGCCCTCCGCTTGCTTTCCGCGGGCTGCGCCAGCGGCGAGGAGGCATGGAGCCTCGCGGCCCTGGCCATGCGACACATGCCACCCGGCACAACGGTCGAGGTGCTGGGCCTCGACATGTGCCGGCCAGCGCTGGACGCGGCACGAGCAGGGAAGGCGGGGGCCGGGCTGGGCGACCCGCTTGCCTTGGTTCCGCCCGACGTGCTGCCACTGTTGGCCGACGAAGGCGGGCGGCCGCGCCCGCATCCTGCCCTGCGCGCCGTCACGCGTTTCCATCGCGCCAATCTGCGCGACGCCTTGCCGGGCCGCTTCGACGTGGTCTTCTGCCGCAACGTGCTGATCTACCTGCATGAGAAGGCGAGAGCGGAGGTCATTGGCCGCCTGACGGGCGCGCTGCGGCCGGGCGGCGTGCTCGGCCTTGGTCCCACCGACCAGCGCCCCGCCGGCCTTGCGCCGCTCGGCGAGATGCTGTGGCGCCGCAATGCCTGAAGCGATCCCCCTTCCCGGCGGCGGCGCCTTCGCCTTCGTGGACGGGATCGCCGTGCCCGTGCCGCGCCAGGCCTTGCCCGAGCGGCCCACGCGTGAATTCGCCGAACCGCTTCCCCTGCCGCCCGCCAGTCAGCGTCGCGCCGGCATCGGGGCACTACAACTGACGCTCGCCGAGGCGGGCCTCGTCGTGCCCACCTCGCTCGCTTGGCGCATCCACGGCTTCGATGCGCCCGTCCCACTGCCCGCCTCGCCGCCCGGGATGCTGGGCGTCTCCCTGCTGGATGGCGCGCCCGTGCCGGTGCTGGCGCTGCCGGGCGCGCGAGGCTGGCGCGACGCCGCCCTCCTCCTCGAATTGCGGCACGGGGGGCACCGCTTCGCACTTCCCGCCGGGCGCATCTCCGCCCTCCCCTCCGGCGGCGAGGACTTCACCGAATGGCTCGGTTCCCGCGAGGCGGCCTCGCTTCTCGCCATGGCGCCGCTCGCTCCGGCGGACGCCCTCGCGCCGCCCGTGGCGAATCGCGATCTCGTCCTGTTCAGTGCGGGTGGGCGCGACGTCGCCCTTCCGGTCGAGGCAGTGGTGGCGGTCCTTCCGCCGCTCAACCCCGCTCCCGTTCCGGGCGGCTCGGTCGCCGCGCATCGCGGCGAGGTGCTGCCCGTGCTCGATGCCGGGCCACGCCTCGGCGGCGCGCCGACGAGGCTGCCTGCGCCGCTGCTGCGCCTTGCCACCCATCCGGGGCGTCTGATGCTGGTTTCCGCCGTTGCCGGTGTGCGCGCCGTCCCAGCGGCGGAGATCCATCCGCTTCGACAGGGCGGGCTGATCGCCGCCCTTGCGCGCTTCGGCGCCGCGCCGCTGCCGGTGCTGTCCGTGGCCGCACTCGGGAGGCCGGCGTGATCCCGGTCCTGGTCGTGGACGACAGCGCCTTCATGCGGCTTGCGCTCCGGCGCATCATCGAGGCGGAAGGCGATCTGCGCGTCGTGGGCGAAGCGGCGGATGGCGAGGCCGCCATCGCCGAAGCCAAGCGCCTGCGCCCCGCCGTGGTGGCGATGGACGTGGAGATGCCGGTGCTGTCGGGCATCGAGGCGACGCGGCGCATCATGGCGCTCCCCGACCCGCCGGCGGTTGTCATGGTGAGCCAGCACACCTCGGCGGACAGCCCGGTGGCCCTCGCTTCCCTGGCCGCCGGGGCCAGCGACTACCTGTCCAAGGATACGGGGTTGGGCGGTCTCGACCTCGGTCACCTGGACCGTGAGTTGCGCGCACGGCTGCGGCACTGGGCGCGTCAGCGGGACCGCGCGGGCGGTCCGGCGCGACAGGTGCTGGCCGTGCCTGCCCAGCGCCCGTCGCTGATCCTGGTCGCTGCCTCGACCGGCGGGCCGGATGCGCTGGAGGCGCTTCTGCGCGCCTCCGGGCCGCCGCCCTTGCCCACCGTCATCGCGCAGCACATGCCCGAACGTCTTGCACCGGAACTGGCCGCCCACCTCGCGCGGCGGACCGGCGTCCCGGTGCAAGTCGCGACGGATAACGCGCCGCTTCGCTCCGGCGAGGCCATGCTGCTGTCGAAGGACGCCGTGCTGCTGCGCGAGGGCGCGCATCTCGCCCTACGCTTCGCCCTGCGCGCGGACGGGCTGGTCCATCCTTCCGCCGACCTGCTGTTTCGCAGCGCGGCGCTGCTGGCCGTGCCATGCTGTGCCGTGGTGCTGACGGGCATGGGCGATGATGGGGCGGATGGCGCGGCGCGGATCGCGGCGCAGGGCGGCATGGTGATGGTGCAGTCGCGCGACAGCGCCGTGGTGGGCGGCATGCCCGGCGCGACGCGCGCGCGTGTTCCCGCCGCCGAGGTGCTGCCACCCGCCACGATCGGCGAGCGCCTCAAGGAACTTGCGCGATGATCGCGGACGAGGAGCTTCTCGCCGCGCTGCGTCCCGAATGGGCCGCGGAGTGCGATGCGCTGGCGGCAGCGCCGGACGCCGCCTCGGCGCAGCGCGTGCTGGCGCGGCTGCGCTCCATGGCCGATGCGATGGGCTTCGCCGCGCCCTTCCCCGAAGCCGACGCGCCCTTTGAGTCGCTGGTCGGAGCCGCGCCCGCGCTGCGCGCTGTCCTGGAGCCGCAAGCGGAGGGGGGCGGCCCGGCGCGCGTGCTGGTGGTGGATGACAGCCGCACCATCCGGCGCCTGCTGCGCGGCATCCTGGAGGGCGCCGACGGGCTGGAACTGGTGGGCGAGGCGGCGGACGGTCACGAAGGGCTGCGGCTGATGGCGGAGCAACGGCCTGACCTCATCCTGCTCGACCTTGAGATGCCGGTGCTGGACGGGATGGGGTTCCTGGCCGAATGGGCGCTCGCCGGTTCGGGCGCGGTCGTCGTCGTCTCCTCCGCCGCGCCGCCCGGCAGCCCGACCGCGCTGGAAGCGTTGCGGCGCGGCGCCTTCTGCTGCGTTTCCAAGCCCTCGGGCGCGCTGTCGCCGGACTTGGCCAACCGTGCGGGCGAGGAGATCGTGGCCGCCTGCCGACGGGCGATGGCGCGATGAGCCCGGATGATCCGCTTTTCGCCGAGTTCCTGGCGGAGTCGGCGGAGCACCTGGACACGCTCGAGGCGGGGCTGACTGGCGAAGCCCCGGTGGACGTCCTTTTTCGTGCCATGCACAGCCTGAAGGGCATGGCCAATGCCCTCGGCGCGCGTGGAATGGGCGCCCTGGCCCACGCCGCCGAGGAAGTTCTGGGACGGGCGCGGTCTGGCGCGCGGCAGCTCGACCAGGATGCTCGCAAGGCACTGCTGGGAACGGTGGACGCGCTGCGCGCGGCACGCGACGCCCTGGCCGAGGGGCGCGACCTGCCGGCCGACGCCGCGTTGCTGGCGCGGCTTGCCGCCGGAGATGCCGCGCCCGCCCCGGCAGCAAGCCCAGCGCGCGGAGTCGCGCAGGGCGGCGACCCGCTGCGGCTTTCCCTGGCCTCGCGCCTCGCGGCGGAGATGCCCCGCCCGTCGCCGCAGCTGGCCGAGGCCGCACGCGACGCAGGGCTTCCGGCCCTGGCTGCCGCCCTCGCCGAGGCCGGATCGCCCAGCGGCTATGGTCGGCTTCGGAGCAAGCTTGCCCTGCTGGAAGCGGTGACCGGCCTTCCGGCCGGCGCCGCAGCCACCCTGCCCGGCCGGCCCGACCCTGCGCCGCTCCTTGCAGCGCTGGAAGGCGCCTCGGCGCGCGAGGCAGCGCGCGACTTCGCCGATGCCGCGCACGCCCATGGCGACCGTGGGGCGGAGGAACTCGGCCGCCAGATCCAGGATCTGGCCGCGCGTGGCCTCCCGGTCGGGCATTTCCGACAGGCGCTGTTGGAACCGGTGCTCCGTCCCGTCGAGGCGGCGCCCGCACCGCCTCCCCCGCCGCTCACCTCGTCGCTCGCCACCGCCCTTCCGCAAGCCGCGCACAGTCGCGCCGCCGCCGCGATGGGGGCTGGACGCCGCATCTGGCGGCTGCGCCTGGGTGCCCTCGCCCTTGCCGAGGCAGTGGCGGAGGCCTTCCTGCAGCGCGCGGGGGAATCGCTCGCCAGCGCCGGCCCGCCCGGCTCGCTCGACATTTTCTTCACCAGCGACCTGCCGCCCGCCGAGCTGGCCGCGCTGCGCGCCGAACTCGACCCCGAGGGCGTCGCGCTGCTCGACCTTGCCCCCGCCGATGCGCCGCCCCCTCCGCCCATGCTGCGCGTCCGGCAGGACCGGATCGACGCGGTGATCGCGCTGGAGGCGGAACTGCGCGCTGCGACCCTCGCCCTGACCGACTCCCTCGCCGACCCGGGTGCTGCGCAGGCGCTGGACGATCTTTCCGCCATTCAGCGCAGTCTGCCGCCCGGCCCGGCCTCGCGTCTCGCCCCCGCGCTGGAGCGGCTGCGCGCCGTCCGCGTCGCGGCCGACCGCGCCGCAAGCCGGCTTCGCCTGTCCCTCGGCCAGATGGACGAGGCGGTGCTGGAGCTGCGCGTGGTGCCCTTTGCCCATCTGGCGCAGCGCCTGCACCGCCCGCTCCGGCAACTCGCCGAGGCGCAGGGCAAGTCGGTGGAGCTGGTGACCGAGGGCGAGGAAGTCACGCTGGACCGCTCCCTCGCCGACCTTCTGGCGGATCCGCTGCTGCACCTGCTGCGCAACGCGGTGGACCATGGGGTTGAGACGCCGGAAGCGCGCGCGGCTGCCGGAAAGCCGCGAATCGCGCGCATTCTGTTCACCGCTGAGCGCCGGGCCGGGCGGCTGCGCGTCGTGCTGCGCGACGACGGGCGCGGCGTGGACGAGGCGGCCGTGCTGGCCCGCGCCCGTGCGCGGGGATTGCTGCCGCCCGGCGCCAATCCGGTTGGCGAGGCGGTGCATGCTCTGCTCTTCCTGCCCGGTTTCTCGACGCGCGAGGTGGTCAGCGACGTCTCGGGGCGCGGCGTCGGGCTGGACGTGGTGCAGGAGGCGGCCCGGCGTGCCGGCGGCACCGTGCGGGTGGACAGTCTGCCGGGCCAGGGCACGGGCTTCGTGCTGGACCTGCCGCTGAACGCGGCCATCCAGCCAGTCCTGCTCGTGGAGGCGGCAGGCCACCCCTACGCCCTGCCCGCGAACCGCGTGGAATCCGTGCTGGAGCCCGGCCATGTTCCGCCCGACGTGAAGCTGCGCGCATTGGAGGAATTGCTGGACCTCCCCGCCACGCCGCCTTCCGCCGTGGTGCTGCTGCGGCGCCCGGCCGGGCTGCTGGGCCTAGCCGTGGCGCGGATCGGGCGGCGCACCGACCTGCTGCTGAAGCCACTGCATCCCGAGATCGCCGGCCGGCCCGGGGTGGGCGGCGTCGGCGTTCTCGGCCATGGCGAGGCGGTGCTGCTGCTGGAGCCGGACGAACTATGACGAGCGGCTGAAGGCCAGGATGGTCACGTCGTCGGCGGCCGGTGCACCGCGTGCATGGGTGGCGATAGCCGACAGCAGCTTTCCGATGGCGAGGTCGGGGGCGACCGTGCCGCCGAGCGACGCGACGACCGCATCCTTGCCCAGCAATTCGCCCTCTGGGTCCTGCGCCTCGGTCACGCCATCGGAAAGGAGCAGCAGCCCCTCGCCCTCCGGTACGGCGAAATCCTGCGAGGCGTAGGCGAAGCCTTCGATCACGCCGAGGGCCGGCTGCACGTTGTAGCCTGCCAGCGCGACCGCGCCACCTGCCGTCAGGCGCAGCGGCGCCTCGTGCCCCGCGACGCAGATGCGTCCCTTGCCGTTGCGCCGATCCACCACGCCCAGCGCGGCGGTGACGAAGGTCATGTCCTCGTTGTCTGCCGCCAGGTCATCATTCGCGAGGGCGAGCAGCACCGCCGGATCCGGCACGCCGGGCGAGGTCCGGGCGGCGGCGCGGATCAACCCGAAGGAGCGCGCCATCGTCAGCCCCGCCGGCGCTCCCTTTCCTGCCACGTCGGCCACCACGAACAGCATGTGGTCCGCGCCGATGGACAGCAGGTCGTACAGATCCCCGCCCACCTCCCGCGCTGGCTCCATATGGGCATGGACCGCGAAGCCGGGCCGCTCCAGCGCGACAAAGTCGCGCGGAACGATGGAAAGCTGCGCGCGGCGCGCGCTCTCCAGCTCCGCCTCCAGCGCCCGGAGACGCTGGTCGGCGAGGTCGCGCAGCGCCTTCTTTTCCAGCACCGCCTGCAGCCGCGCCCGCAGCAGCGGCGGGTCGAAGCTCTTGGGCAGGTAGTCCTCGGCGCCCAGCTCGATGCAGCGGATCACGCCCGACATCTCGGTCTGGGCGGAGATGACGATGACCGGCGGCGCGTCGCGCGTGCCGCGCAGCCGTTCCAGCACGCCGATGCCATCCAGCTCCGGCATCTCTAGATCCAGCAGAACCACGTCGAAGCGCCGCCGGCCGATCGCCTCCAGTGCCTCGACGCCGTTGGTCGCCATCTCGGGTTCGCCATAGCCGAGTTCGGCGAGGCGGCGCTTGAGCAGCAGCCGGTTGAAGGAACTGTCGTCGACGACCAGGAAGGAAGGGTTCATGCGCGGCCCGCGGCCATGTTCTCCACCGCCGCGCGTGATTCCGCGGCGAGTCGCGACAGGTCGATCATGGTGACGGTGATCTCCTCGGCGGCCGTGGCATTGCCCTGGCCGATGCGGGTCAGCGTGGCGACCCGCTCATCGAGGCTGGCGATGGTGGTCTGCTGCTGTTCCATGGCAACGGCGATGGAGGCGGCGAGGCGCGCCGTTTCCTCCGTCAGCCGCTCGAAATCATCCATGCTGGCGCCCACCGCGGCGGCCGCCCCTGCCCCCTCGCGCGTGCGGCGCCCGGCCTGGAGCACCACCTCGGCGATCTCCTGAGCCAGCGCCTCGGTCGAGGCGGCGAGCTGCCGCACCTCCTCCGCCACCACGGCGAGGCCGCGCCCGTGCTCGCCTGCACGGGCGGCCTCGATCGCGGCATTGATGGCGAGGATGTTGGTCTGGGTGGCGATCTTGCCGATGGTGGCGGCGATGCGCGTCACGCGCTCTGTGTCCTCGCCCACGGCATCCACGGTTTCCACCAGCAGCCGCACCTTCTCCAGCGAGGCTTGGAGCAGGCGCCGCGCCTCGGAGGCCGTGTCGCGCGCGGTTTGGGTGGAGCGTCCCACGTCGCTCACCGCCTGCGAGGTGTGGGACAGCGCGTCCGATACCTGCCGCAGCTCCGAAAGCTGGGTCAGGCTGCCCTCGCTCACCTGGCCGATCGCCTGGCTCGCCTGGGTGGTGACGATGGCGGTGCGCCGCGACCCTTCCAGCGCCTGGTCCATCAGCCGGCGCGTTTCCGCAAGGTTGGCGCGGAACACCGCAACGGCCCGCGCCATCTCGCCCACCTGGTCCTTCCGGTCGGTCCCGGGGATATCCACTTCGGCATCGCCGGCCGCAAGGTGGCGCATGGAGGAGGCGACGCCGCCAAGGGGCTTCACCGTCATCACGACGAGCACGACCCAGACGAGGCCGAGCCCCACCAGCCCCATCAGCACCCCGAGGAGCGTCGCGCGCTGGCCCTGCTCGCGCAGCCTGTTCGCCTCCACGAGGCTTTCATCCGCGTCCTGCTTCGAGATGCGCCGCGCATCGGTGGCAAGCCGGTTGAAGGCGACCACCACGTCCAGCCATTCCTCCTGCAGCGGTCCCCATTCGGCACGGGCGCGCCGCGCGAAGGCGTCGGCGACCCGGTCGCCCAGTTCGCGCATACGCAGCGCCATGTCCCGCGCACCCTCCGCCACGACGCGGTCCAGCCGGTTTCCGAGCAGGTTCGCCAGCGTCTCGTAGCTTTCGAGGATGCCGTCCGCGTTGCGCTTCATGCGCGGCGCGGTGACGGTGGGCGGAAGGGCGCCGGCCAGCACCGCCGCGAAGCCCTGCGCGAAATCCGCCACGTCGTTGGAAAAGTCGTCCACCGCCGCGATGGCGGCGCGGTCATGCACGCCCATCCGCTCGATGATCGCGCCTTGGCGATGCAGCAGCACCAGCGCGCTGCCGGCCAGGAAGGCCAGCACGGCGAGCATCAGCAGCAGGACGATCGCCGCCCTGGTGCCGATGCGGCCGAAGAAGCCGGTGCCTTGCTGCATCCGCGCGTCAGCCGCGCGGCAATTCCTGCTCCACCAGCGCGGCGAAGAAGCCGGCGCCAATGGGCAGGAGCGCGTCGTTGAAGTCGTATTTCGGGTTGTGCAGCGCGACGCCGCCCCTGGCACCGTCATCCTGGCCGAGCTTCACGAAGCAACCCGGCCGCTCCAGCAGCATGAAGGAGAAGTCCTCGCCGCCCATGTTGGGCGGGCGCTTGCGGATCACGCGCTCCTGACCCACCACCTTGGCGGCGGCGAGGGCGGCGCGCTCCGTCTCGGCCTCGTCATTCACGGTGGGCGGGTAGCCGCGGACGTATTCCACCGTCACCTCGGCGTCGTTCAGCGCCCCGATCGCCTTGGCGGTCTGGGTGATCAGCCGCTCCATCTCGTCCTGCGTGCCGGGACGCAGGGTGCGGACCGTGCCGCGGATCTCTGCCGTTTCCGGGATGACGTTGGAGGCGCTGCCCGCGTGGAACTGGCATAGCGAGATGACGGCGGAGTCGAGCGGGTCCACGCGCCGCGCCACGATGGCCTGCATGGCCACGACGATCTGCGCCCCGACCACGATGGGGTCCACCGCCTGGTGCGGCCGCGCGGCGTGGCCGCCAATGCCCTTGATGAAGATGTTCACCCGGTCGGAGGCCGCCAGCACCGGACCGGACACCACCGCCGCCTCGCCCAGCTTCAGGTTGGGGTCGTTGTGGACGCCGAACACCTTGTCGCATGGGAAGCGGCCGAACAGCCCGTCCTGAATCATGGCGCGCGCTCCGGCACCCCCTTCCTCGGCCGGCTGGAAGATGAAATGCACCGTCCCGTCGAAGTTCCGGGTCTCCGCAAGATACTTGGCGGCGCCGAGCAGCATGGTGGTGTGGCCGTCATGGCCGCAGGCATGCGCCTTGCCGGGCACGGTGGAGGCGTAGGGCGCGCCCGACTCGTCGTTCATCGGCAGGCAGTCCATGTCGGCCCGCAGCCCGACCGAGCGGCCCGAATCGCCGTTCCGCAGCACGCCGACGAGGCCGGTCACGCCCAGGCCGCGATGCACCTCGATGCCCCACTCCGCCAGCTTGGCGGCGACGAGGTCGCTCGTCCGCTGTTCCTCGTAGCCAAGCTCGGGGTGCGCGTGGATGTCCTGGCGCCATTCGGCCATTTCGGGCTGGAGGTCGGCGAGACGATTGGGGACGGGCATTCCGGTCTTCCTTGATTCAAGCCATCATCCGGCAGCACGGGGCACCGCGTCAAAGGGGCAGGAAGCACAGGCACATGCAGGCGATCCTCGCCCTCGACCAGGGCACCACCTCCACCCGCGCCATCGCTTTCGGCGCCGGGCTCAAACCCCTCGCCACGGCCCAGGTCGAGCTGCCGCAGCATTTCCCGCGTCCGGGCTGGGTCGAGCACGACGCGGGCGACATCGAAGTACATTCCCTGCGGGTGCTGCGCGAGGCCATGGCAAAGGCCGGGCTGGAGCCGCGGCAGGTCGCCGGGCTCGGCATCACCAACCAGCGCGAAACGACGCTGCTGTGGGAGCGGGACACGGGCCGGCCCATTGGCCGCGCGATCGTCTGGCAGGATCGCCGCACCGCCGAAACCTGCGACCGGCTCCGCAGCGAAGAAGCACTCGTCTCGGCGCGGACCGGACTGCTGCTCGACCCGTATTTCTCGGCCACCAAGCTCGGCTGGCTGCTGGACAACACCCCCGGCGCCCGCGCGGCGGCGGAGCGCGGGGCGCTTTGCTTCGGCACGGTGGATTGCTTCCTGCTGCATCGCCTGACCGAGGGCCGCGTCCACACCACCGACGCCACCAACGCCGCGCGCACCCTGCTCATGGACATCCGCCGTGGCGACTGGGACGAGGAAATGCTCGCCCTGTTCCGCATCCCCCGCGCCTGCCTGCCGGAAATCCGGGATTGCGCGGCGGAGTTCGGCACCACGCGCCTCCTGGGCGGCGAGGTGGCGATCCGCGGCATGGCGGGCGACCAGCAGGCAGCGACGATCGGCCAGGCTTGCTTCGCGCCGGGCATGGTGAAGTCCACCTACGGCACGGGCTGCTTCGCCCTGCTTGTTACTGGCGAAGAGCCCGTCGCCTCGAAGCACCGGCTTCTCACCACGATCGCCTGGCAGTTGGGCGGCGTGCGGGCCTACGCGCTGGAGGGCTCCATCTTCTCGGCCGGGGCGACGGTGCAGTGGCTGCGCGACGGGCTTGGCATCATCGCCCATGCGCGAGAAGCGGGGGAATGGGCCGCCAAGGCCGACCCGGCGCAGCGCGTCCACCTCGTCCCGGCCTTCACCGGCCTCGGCGCACCGCACTGGGACGCGGGGGCGCGGGCCGCGCTGCTGGGAATGACGCGCGGCACCACCCGCGCCGAGATCTGCCGCGCCGCTCTGGAATCCGTCGCCTTCCAGACGGCCGACCTGCTGGACGCCATGCGCGCCGACTGGCCCGCCATGGGCGACTGCGTGCTGCGCGTGGATGGCGGCATGACCGCAAGCGACTGGACCATGCAATTCCTGGCCCATCTGCTCGGCGCGCCGGTGGACCGGCCGGTGGTGGCGGAAACCACCGCACTCGGCGCCGCCTGGTTGGCCGGGCACCAGGCCGGGCTCCTGCCCGGTCCCGAGGCGCCGGCGACGCATTGGAAGCTGGAACGCCGCTTCTCCCCCACCATGTCGCGCGACGAGGCGCGCGAGCGGCATGGCGACTGGAAACGCGCCGTCGGGAGGGTTCTCGGCTGATGTTCCGCCTTGGCAATGGCTCCGGCTTTTCGGGGGACCGGGTGGACGCGCCCATCCCCGTCATGCGCGACCTCGTGGCCGGTGGCACCCCCGCCGCCCTGTTCTTCGAGACGCTGGGCGAGCGCACCGTCGCCCTGGCGCATCTGGAAAAGCGCCGCGACGGGGAACTCGGCTACGAGCCGATGCTGGAGCGCCTCGTCCGCCCCATCCTGCGCGACGCGGCGGAGCATGCGATCCCGCTGCTCGGCAACTGGGGCGCCGCCAACCCGCCCGCGGGGGGGCGCGCCGTGGCCCGGGTGGCGATGGAGCTTGGCCTGCCCGACCTCCGCATCGCCGTGGTCGAGGGAGACGACGTGACGGGCCAGGTCGCGAACGGCCAGCTGCCGGTGCACGACGCCGATGCCGGCCTGGACATGGGCGATTGGCGCCTCGTCGCCGCCAACGCCTATATCGGCGCGGAGCCGCTGGTCGAGGCGCTGCGCGAGGGCGCGCAGGTCATCGTGGCGGGCCGCACCAGCGATCCGGCCCTGGCCATCGCGCCGCTCGCGCATCATTTCGGCTGGGGCGTGGAGGATTGGGACCGGCTCGCCATCGGTGCGGCGGCGGGCCATCTTCTGGAATGCGGATCCCAGGTGACAGGAGGCGTGTTCTGGGACCCCGGCCGCAAGGACGTGCCCGATCCCGCCAATCTCGGCTTCCCCATCGCCGAGGTGACGGCGGAAGGCGAGCTTGTCATCACCAAGCCGGCGGGGACGGGCGGCGTCGTGGATTTCCGCACGATCAAGGAACAGCTCCTCTACGAGTTGCACGACCCGGCGGAATACATCACCCCCGACGTGGTGCTGGACATCACCGGCTGCACGCTGGAGCAGGCGGGGAAGGACCGCGTCGCCCTGCGGGGACTGCGCGGCCATCCGCGCCCTGAGACGCTCAAGGTCACGGCCAGCTTCGAGGGCTCCTGGCTCGGCGAGGGCGAGGTGAGCGTCGCCGGCCCGAATGCTGCCGGCCGCGCCCGCGCCATGGCCGACGTGCTGCTGGAGCGGCTGCGGATGCGCGGCCTCAAGGTCAAGGCGCGGGTGGACCTGATCGGCCTTGCCAGCGTGCATGACAGCGATGGCGGGGCGCTGTGGCGCGATGCCGAGTGCGACGCGCCGGAGGTCCGCGTGCGCCTCGCGGTCGAATCAGCGAGCCGCGACGATGCCGACCAGGCGGCGCGCGAGGTGCTGGCCATGCTGTGCTGCGGTCCTGCCGGGACGGGCGGCGCGCGGTGGCGGGTCACGCCGCGCATCCTCACCCGCTCCCATCTCATCCTGCGCGAACGCGTGCCGACGCGCGTCGCCATCCGCACTGCCAAGGAGATGCTGCGATGACGGGCGTCCCGCTCTACGACATCGCCCATTCACGGGCGGGGGACAAAGGCAACCGGCTGAACCTGTCGCTGATCCCCTACGATCCGGCGCACTACTCCCTCCTCGCCGAGCAGGTGACGGAGGAGCGGGTGCTGGCGCTGTTCCGCCATCGCGGTGCCACGTCCTGCCGGCGCTACGACCTGCCCCTGCTCCACGCCTTCAACTTCATCGTGGAGGATGCGCTAGAGGGGGGCGTGAACGGCTCGCTCAACCTCGACGGCCACGGCAAGACCAACAGCTTCCGCCTACTGGCCCTTGAAGTGGCGCTTCCCAGCTAGCTTACCGCGTCAGCGTCACCAGCGCGGTGCGGGGCGGGACGCCGGGCTGGAACTCCGGCCAGCGCGTCGCGGGCCGGTCGAAGGACGCGCCGGGCTCCGCGCCGGGGCGCCGGACCACCGTCAGCACCGTGCCGCCATCGGGCGTCACCGCCACGCCGCCGATGCCCGCCGCGCGCGGCGCGCCGTAGAGCGGGCGCCCGTCCAGGAACAAGGTTTCTGCCGCCGGTCCGACGCGGCCCTGCGTATCGGTGCCAGCCAGCACCTCGCCGCGCGGCGTGGCGGCAACGGCGGAGGCGTTGAGAAGCCGCGCGAGCGGGGCCAGGAAGCCCGCTTCCGCCGCCGGGTCGCCGCGCCACTCGGCGACGCCGTCCTGCCCCGCGATCAGGAGGCGCGAGCGCGGCGTGTCCCAGGACAGGGCGGCAATCCCGCTGAAGGGGGTGCCGCCCGCGCTCCGCGCCTCGGCCAGCGCCTCGCCGGTGCCGGGCAGCGGCGCCCAGCCCAGCCGCCCGCCCTCGCTCCGCGCGACGAAGAGCGTGCCGGAATCGAGCGCGTCGTCCGCCGAAGCAGGGCCGGTGGACAGGAAGCGGAACAGGTAGCCCGCCTCCCCCGCCTCGGCCATGAAGACGGCGGCGCGGCCGTCGCGCGTCACGGCAGCGGCGCAATCCGCCTTGGCGAAGCGCCCGGGCGCTGCCCGCTTCACGGGAATGCTCTGGGGGTCGAGCGGATCAAGTTCCACCAGCCATCCATACTGGCCGGGGTTCAGCCCGCCGAGGCGCTGCAGCCAGGGTGTCGCATCCCCCTCTGTCAGCAGCAGCGAGTTCCAGGGCGTCGCCGCGCCGCCCGAGACGGCAAGGACGCCCCGCACCGCGCCGCCCGGCCCGCGGCACAGAGTCGTGGCGGAAACGCGGCGCGCCTGGAAGCCGCCCTCGGCCACGATCCAGCGGCCACCCTGGCGCTCCAGGTTCAGGAGGCTGGCGCCCTGCATCATCGCCGCCACATCCGGCCGGTCCGTGCCGCCGGGGAAGGCCATGCGTGGGTCCACCGTCGGATGCGCCACGGCGAGGACGAGGCGTTGCACCCCGTCGGCCGAGGCGGGCGGCACGACCAGCGCGGCGATGCGCGCGTCCCACCCGAACTGGGCCGAGGCGCCGTCCGGTGTCAGGCGGCGCGGGTCGAAGGGCGGGGCATCGAAGGTGACGCGGTCGCCCCATCGGATCAGGATGTCGCGGCGCCAGCCGGGCGCGACCACGTCATCCTGCTGCACGGGCGGGCCGACCTGCGCGAGGGCCGCGGCGGAGGCCAGAAGCGCGGGGGCGGCCAGAAGGGTCCGGCGTCGCATCAAACGGTCTCCTCGATGGGCGGCGGGACATGGGCGCGCACCGGCGGCAGCGCCTCCCGCCAGGGTTCCACGCGCACCAGGCAGGATTGCGCCGATGGCCCCTGCCCCATGCGCGAGGTTCCGACATCCGCGGTCAGCACGTTCGGGTTGCCATGGACGCAAAGCGAGCCGGGCACCCCGGGCTCCAGCGGGTCGAACCAAGCGCCGGTCGCCATCAGCGCCACGGCGGGCGTAAGTCCCTCGATGATGCGCAGCCCTGCCAGGCAGGCGCCGCGCCCGTTCCACACCCGCACCACCTGCCCCTCGGCGAGGCCGCGTGCCCGGGCATCCTCGGCGCAGAGCAGGATCGGCTCGCGCCCCTGGATCTTGTCGGCGGCGGCGATTGGACCTGGGTCGAGCTGGGAATGGAGCCGCGTCGCCGGCTGAAACGAGAGAAGGTGGAGTTCGTCCGGCGCGGCGGTCAGCAGGGACTCGCGCGGCGGGATCCAGCTGGGCGTGCCGGGGCAGTCGGGCAGGCCCATCGCCGCGATCGCCTCGGAGAAGATCTCCACCTTGCCCGAAGGCGTGTCGAGCGGGCTGGCCTCCGGATCGGCGCGGAACTCGGCGAACTGCGTGTATTCCTCGCCGTGTGCTGGCAGGGGCATCTCCACGTGTCCCTCGGCCCAGAAACTTTCAAAATCAGGTGCTTCGAAGCCGAACTTCGCGCAGGCGCTGACCCAGCGCCCGTACAGGAAGCGCAGCCACGCCCCCTCGTCCCGCTGCTCGGTGAAGCGGTCGCGGAACCCGCTGGCGTCGGCGAGGTCGGCCAGGATGTCGTGGTCGTTGCGCGCTTGGCCCAGCGGCGCGATGGCGCGGTGCATGGCGCGCACGAAGCGGTCCCGCGAGGTGGAGGCGATGTCGTTGCGCTCCAGCGTCGTGGTCGCGGGCAGCACAATGTCGGCATGGCGGGCCACGCCGGTCCACCACGGCTCCTGCACCACGACTGTCTCGGCACGGGACCAGGCGCGGAGGAGGCGGTTCAAGTCCTGGTGATGGTGGAAGGGATTGCCCCCCGCCCACCAGACGATGCGGATCTCCGGCAGGGCGAGATTCAGGCCATTATAGGCCATGGTGCCCCCCGGGTTCTCCAGCAGCTCCGTGATGCGGCCCACGGGGATGAAGTCGCGCACCGGATTGGGCGTCGCGGTCATGGAAACGCTCGGCAGGGCCCGGCGCGGGTTGCCGATGCCGCCGGAGGAGCCGTAGCCGAACCCGACCCCCTGCCCCGGCTTGCCGATGCTCCCGAGGGCCGAGGCGAGCGCGACCAGGGTCCAGTAGGGCTGCTCGCCATGGTCGGCGCGCTGGAGGCTCCAGGCAGCGGTCAGCATGGTGGGCTGGCCGGCGCATTCCTCGGCAAGGCGGCGGATCGTGGCGGCCGGGATGCCCGTGATGCCCTCCGCCCATTCCGGCGTGCGGCCGCCCAGCGTCGCGGCGAAGCGGTCCCACCCCGTGACATGGGTGGCGAGGAAGCCGCGATCCTCCAGGCCCCGGTCCATGATGTGGCGGATCATCGCCAAGAGCAGCGCCGTGTCGGTGCCGGGCCGGATGGGCACCCATTCGGCGCCGATCGCCTCCATCGTGTCGCCCCGGAAGGGCGAGACGTTGACGAAGCGCACCCCAGCCTCGGCCGCCGCGCGCATGTTGGGCACGTAGGTCTGCGCCGCCGCGCCGCTCGTGACTTGGCCATTCTTCTCGGCCAGGCCGCCGAGGCAGAGCATGAAACGGGCATGGCGCGCGATCGCGGACCAGTCGGTCATGCGGCCGAGCAGCACCTCCACGTCGCCCAGCACGTGCGGCAGCAGGGCCTGGGCGGTGGCGTAGGAATAGGCGTTCACGCTGTTGGTGAAGCCGCCCCCCAGGGCAAGGTAGCGCTGAAGCTGCGTCTTGGCGTGGTGGAAACGCCCAGCCGAGGCCCAGCCATAGGAACCGCCGAAGATGGCGTTGTCCCCGTGCTCGGCGCGGGTTTGCGCCACTTCCTCGGCCAGGATGCGGGTGACGCGGTCCCAGGAGACCGGCACGAAGGGGTCGCCGCCCCGCGCATGGCCGGCGCGCCGGCCTTGTAGCCAGCCCTTGCGGATATAGGGCTGGTCCACCCGCGTCGCGCTGTGCACCGTGGCGGGCGTCGCGGCGACGAGGCGCGCCGGCATCGGGTCGCGCGCGAAGGGCCGCGCCTCAACGAAAACGCCGTCGCGCACCACCGCGTCGAAGAAGCCCCAATGGGAAGCATGCGGCACGATCTGGTCCATCGCGACGTTATGCCCTTCCTCGTTCCGCCCGGCCAGCTAGGATGGGCGGATCAGGAGACGCGACATGACCCCTCCCCGCAACAGCAACGCCGTCCGCGACATCGCCAGCGTGCTGCATCCCTACACGGATGGCCGCGCCCACCAGAAGAACGGGCCGCTGGTGATCACGCGCGGCGAGGGGGTGCGCGTCTTCGACGAGCAGGGCAACTCCTACATCGAGACGGTGGCGGGGCTTTGGTGCGCCTCGCTCGGCTTCTCCAACGAGAGGCTGGTGGAGGCGGCGACGCGCCAGATGCGCCAGCTTCCCTTCTATCACGGCTTCACCGGCCGCTCGCACGAACCGCAGATCGAGCTGGCCGAGATGCTGCTGGAGCGCGCGCCCGCGCCCATGTCCAAGGTGTTCTTCGCCAACTCGGGCAGCGAGGCGAATGACAGCGCCATCAAGATGATCTGGTACTTCAACAACGCGACCGGACGGCCGCAGAAGAAGAAGATCATCGCCCGCATCAAGGGGTATCACGGCGTCACCCTCGCCGCGGCCTCGCTCACCGGGCTGCCGGCGAACCACAAGCTGTTCGACCTGCCGATCGCCGGCATCCACCACGTCTCGACGCCGCACCACTACCACGGCGCGAACGAGGGCGAGTCCGAGGAGGATTTCGCCACGTGCCTCGCGGACGAGCTGGAAGAGGTGATCCTGCGTGAGGGACCGGACACCGTCGCCGCCTTTTTCGCCGAGCCGATCATGGGCGCGGGCGGGGTGATCGTTCCCCCCGCCACCTATTTCGAAAAGGTGCAGGAGGTGCTGCGCCGCCATGACGTGCTGTTCGTCGCGGATGAGGTAATCTGCGGCTTCGGCCGCACCGGCGAGTACTGGGGCTCGCAGGCCTTCGGCATCCAGCCGGACATCCTGACCTGCGCCAAGGCGCTTTCCTCCTCCTTCCTGCCCATCTCCGCCGTCATGGTGAATGAGCGCGTCTTCGAGGGCCTTGCCGATGGCTCCGAGAGCGTCGGCACCTTCGGCCATGGCTTCACCTATTCCGGCCACCCCGTCCCGGCCGCCGTGGCGGTCGAGACACTGAAGATCTACGACGAGATGAACCTCGTCGCGCATGTCCAGTCCGTCGCGCCCGCCCTGCAGGACGGGCTGCGGCAGCGCTTCGGCGACCACCCGCTGGTCGGCGAGGTGCGCGGGCGCGGCCTGATCGCCGCCGTCGAGCTGGTCGAGGACAAGGCGGCGCGCCGCAACTTCGACCCCGCGCGCAAGATCGCCCCGCGCCTGTCCAAGATCGCGGAATCGCACGGGTTGATCATGCGCTTCCTGCCCGGCGACGGCATCGCCTTCTCGCCGCCGCTCATCATCACCGAGGCGGAGATCCACGACATGCTCGACCGCTTCGGCCGTGCGCTGGATGAGCTTCAGGTCCAGCTGCGTCGCGAGAGCCTCGCCGCGGTTTGATCGGCGCAACCCTTCCGGTGGCGGCGGCGCTCGCGCTGCTGCCGCTCGCGCTCGTTCTCCAATCGCGCGCCATGGCGCCGCTGGCCCTGCTCGGCCTCGCCGGGACGGTGCTGGTGGCGTGGCGCGAGGGCTGGCGCCCCTCGCAGCTGCCGCGCCCCGCCTGGCCGCTGCTCGCCCTTCTTGCCTGGGGGGCGGCGTCGGCGCTTTGGTCGCCGGAGCCCGGGCGTGCCCTGGATACCAGCCTGCGCCTCGCGGTCATGACGGGGCTCGGGGCGATGGCCGGGGCGGCGCTGCTCGCCTCGCCCTCGCGGCGCATCGGGTTCTGGGCAGCGGGCGGGCTGGCCGTGGGGCTGGCGATCGCGGCGCTGGACGATGCCACCGGCAACGCTGTGCGCGCGGCGGTGCGGGGCCTACCGGAAGCGCCGGCGCAGCTGGCCTTCGGGCTGAAGAACGCCATGGCCGGGATGGCCCTGTTGGCCCCCCTCGCCTTCGCGAATCCCTCCGTTCCGCTGCCGCTGCGGGCGCTGCTCGCGGCGGGAATGGTGGCCGTGTCCTTCCTGCTGCCTGGGGAAGCGGCGAAGCTCGCCTCGCTCGCCGCGGTCGCCGCCGTCCTCCTGGCGGCGTTCGTGCCGCGCGTCACCGGGCTGCTGATCGGTTTGGCAGGGGCCGGCTTCGTGCTGGCCGCGCCCTTCCTGGCGCGCTTCGTGCTGGGAAGCGGGATCGAGGTGGGCGAACTTCCCTTCTCCGCCGCGCACCGCCTCCTGATCTGGGATTTCGTCACCGCCCGTGTCATGGATTCGCCGCTGATCGGCTGGGGCATGGAAGCGTCGCGCGCCATTCCCGGCGGCACCGGCGCGCCGGATGCCGGGATGCTCGCGCGCTTCGGCGTGTCCGGACCCTATTGGGCGAACGCTCAATTGCTGCCGCTGCATCCGCACAATGCCGCGCTCCAGCTTTGGCTGGAACTCGGCGCGGTGGGCGGCCTGCTCGGCGCGTGGCTGCTGGTGGAGCTGGGGCGCGCGTCGCGCGACCCAGCCGCGGCGGGATGCCTCGCCGCCGGGCTGGTGGTGGCGATGCTCTCCTACGGCGTCTGGCAATACTGGTGGGTGGCGGGGCTGCTTCTCGCCGCTGCCACCTGCGCCGCGGTCCCGGACCGCGGCGTGCGCTAGGCCCTCAGACCAGCCGCGCCTGCTTCACCGCCGCGCCCACGAAGCCGGCGAAGAGCGGATGCGGCTGGAAGGGCTTGGACTTCAGTTCCGGGTGGAACTGCACGCCGATGAACCAGGGATGGTCCGGATACTCCACGATCTCCGGCAGCACGCCGTCGGGCGACATGCCGGAGAAGCGAAGCCCGCAGCCTTCCAGCTTGTCGCGATAGGCGACGTTCACCTCGTAGCGGTGGCGGTGCCGCTCCTCGATACGGTCGCTGCCATAGACGCTCGCCACCAGCGAATCGGTGGAAAGCTGCGCCGGATACACGCCGACCCGCATCGTGCCGCCCAGGTCGCCGCTGGCCGTGCGGCTTTCCCGCTGGTTGCCGCGCACCCACTCGGTCATCAGGCCGACCACCGGCTCCTCGGTCGGGCCGAACTCGGTCGAGGATGCCTTCTCCAGGCCCAACAGGTTTCGCGACGCCTCGATCACCGCCATCTGCATGCCGAAGCAGATGCCGAGGAAGGGGATCTTCCGCTCCCGCGCGAAGCGCACCGCCTCGATCTTGCCCAGCGTGCCACGCTCGCCGAAGCCGCCAGGGACGAGGATGCCGTGCACGCCCTGCAGGCGGGTCAGCACCTCTTCCTCGCCGCGCTCGAAGATCTCGCTGTCCACCCAGTCGAGCCTGACGCGGGTGTTGTGGGCGATGCCACCGTGGGCGAGCGCCTCGTTCAGCGACTTGTAGGCGTCCAGCAGCCCCGTGTACTTGCCGACCACGGCGATGGTCACCTCCCCCTCCGGGTTGGTGATGCGCTCGACCACGCGCTGCCAGGGGCGCATGTCGGGCTCGCCGTAGATGCTCAGGTTGAAGTGGCGCAGCACTTCGCGGTCCAGCCCCTCGCGGTGGTAGGAAAGCGGGACCTCGTAGATCGAGCGCGCGTCATAGGCCGGGATCACGCTCTCGGGCCGGACGTTGCAGAACAGAGCGATCTTGCGCCGCTCATTCTCCGGAATCGGGCGGTCGCAGCGGCACAGCAGGATCTGCGGCTGGATGCCGACGCCCAGCAACTCCTTCACGGAGTGCTGCGTCGGCTTGGTCTTCAGCTCTCCGGCCGAGGGGATATAGGGCACCAGAGTCAGGTGGACGAACAAGCTGCGTTGCGGGCCCAGCTCGTTTGCCAGCTGGCGGATCGCTTCCAGGAAGGGCAGCGACTCGATGTCGCCCACGGTCCCGCCGATCTCGACCAGCACGAAGTCATAGGTGTCGGTGTCGGCCTGGACCGCTTCCTTGATGGCGTCCGTGATGTGCGGGATGACCTGCACTGTCGCGCCGAGGTAGTCGCCGCGGCGCTCCTTCGCGATCACCTCCGAGTAAAGGCGTCCCGTGGTCCAGTTGTCGGCCCGCGTCGCGTGCTCGCCGGTGAAGCGCTCGTAGTGGCCGAGGTCGAGGTCGGTTTCAGCCCCGTCATCGGTCACGAAGACCTCGCCATGCTGGTAGGGGGACATCGTCCCCGGATCCACGTTGAGATAAGGGTCGAGCTTGCGGATGCGCACGCGATAGCCGCGCGCCTGCAAGAGGGCCCCGAGGGAAGCCGCCGCGATGCCTTTTCCGAGGGAAGAGACCACGCCGCCGGTGATGAATACGAACCGCGCCATGGGAGCCCGTCCTACCCCGAAGCCGGGTCGGAAGTCACCCCTTCCCCGACGCAACCCGTGGGCTCGTCCCGATCATGGCAGGTTCCTCCCGCAGCACTGCCTCAAGCGCGGCCAGCGCCTCCTCCGCATCGGCGAAGCGGCGTGCGGCAGAACGGGCGAGGCAGCGCAGCAGCCATTGGGAGAGCGACTCGGGGATCGCGTCGTTGAAGGAACGGGGTGGGACCATCGGCTCCTCCAGCACCCGCTCGCGCATCGCCTCGGGCGCGCCGGCCCAGGGCGGCTGGCCGGTGAGCAACAGATAGGCGAGCACGCCTGCCGCCCAGATATCGGCACCGGGGTGCGGCGCCTCGCCGCACAGGATCTCGGGCGCGGCGCCGAGGACCGGGACGCGCCCGGTTTCCGGCTCCAGCAGCACGGGGTCGGCCGGGCCGCGCACCAGCACGTTGCCGCCATGCAGGCCGCCATGCGCCACCCCAGAGACATGCAGGCAGCGCAGCGCCCGGAACAGGGGCAGAAGCAGGGCGATCGCGGCCGCCGGCGCCATGACCTCGCCGGGCGACGCCCAGTCGCGCAGCGGCAGGGCACGCAACCTTTCCATGGCCGGCATGTCCCAGCGCGGCTGATCCACCACGGTGACGAGGTGTGGGTGGCGAGGCCAGACATGGGCCATGACGCTGAGGGAAAGCTGCTTGAGCGCGAGGGGCCGGTTGCCGGCGCGCTCCGTGACCGCCCAGACGATCGAGGAGCGGCTGCGGCCGATGACCCAATCGGGCCGATACCGGTCCAGCAATTCGGGAGGAAAGCTCTCATTCACCGCGATGGCTCCCGTGACCAGGGATTCCATCGCAGGGAAAGGGTAAGAACCCCTTAAGGGCGCCTCAGTTGGTCGGGACGGCCGGCATCGCCGGGATGGCGGGGGCGGTGGCCGGCGCCGCGGGCGGCGGCGTGTCCAGGATGGAGCGGCGCGCGCCCGTGCCACGGTCCAGCAGGGCCAGCACCAGGGCGAGGGCGAAGAACATCGTGCCCAGGACGGCGGTGGTGCGCGTCAGCAGGTTCGCCGTCCCACGCCCCGACATCAGCCCGCCCATCCCCTGGGAGGAGCCGATGCCGAGCCCACCCCCCTCCGAGCGCTGGATCAGGATCACGCCGATCAGCGCCAGGGTGACGAGCAGGAACAGGACAAGGAGGACGGTGGTCATGGTGCCGGGCTTCTAGACCAAGCGCACCTCGACCGGAAGCCGTGCCTCAGCCCGCCGCCTTCGCGATGGCCAGGAAATCCGCCGCGACCAGGCTGGCCCCGCCCACCAGCGCCCCATCCACATGCGGCAATGCCAGGATCGCCGCCGCATTGCCCGGCTTCACCGAGCCGCCATACAGCAGGCGCGTTCCCTCGGCTGCCTTGCCGAAACGGCCCACCAGCACCCTGCGCATCGCGCCGTGGATGGCGGCGATGTCATCCTCCGTGGGGGTGCGGCCGGTGCCGATGGCCCAGACCGGCTCATAGGCCACGACGCCGCCCGCCTCGGCGAATCCATCGGGGAGCGAGCCGGAGAGCTGCGTCTCGACCACCCGCTCTGCCTCGCCGGCCAAGCGCTGGGCCTCCGTCTCGCCGACGCAGACGATGGGGGTCAGCCCGACGGCGAGCGCTGCCTCTGTCTTGGCGCGCACGCCCGCATCCGTCTCGCCATGATCGGCCCGGCGCTCGCTGTGGCCCAGGATGACGTGGGTCGCCCCGGCATCGCGCAGCATGGCGGCACTGACATCGCCGGTATGGGCGCCCTTGGCCGCCGCGTGGCAATCCTGCCCGCCCACTGCGACGGCGGAGCCTTGGACGGCGGAAACGACGGCCTGGATGTGCAGGAAGGGCGGGCAGACCAGGAGATCGGCGCCCGAAGCGCCACCCTTCAACTCCTCCGCGAGACGGGAGGCCTCGGCCAGCGAGCCGTGCATCTTCCAGTTCCCGGCGATCAGGGGGCGGATTCCTGGCGTCATCCCGAGCATCCTTCTCTTGGCGGGCGGGTGATGGCGCGGGCCGCCCCGTTTGGCAACTGCCCGCCCAGCCGCTAATCCCTGCCCATGATCTCCGCGATGCGCCGCCTGGCCGGGACCTGGTTCGCCAAGGCCCTCTTCATCCTGCTGATCCTGTCCTTCGCCGTCTGGGGCATCGAGGACATGGTCCGCAACATCGGCCGCGACACCTCCGTCGCCCGCGTGGGCGGCGAGGCGATCGAGGCGCAGGAGGCGCAGGAGGCGACGACGCGCGAGCTGCAGCGCATCACCCGCGCGCTGCAGGGCAACTTCACCCCCAATCCGACGATCCGTAGGGCCGTGGCGGAGCAGGCGGTGGAGTCCCTCGTCATCGACCGCGTGGCGCGGCAGGAGGCCCAGCGCATGGGCATCACCGTCCCGGACGAGACGGTGCGCGCCTACGTGTTCCGCATCCCCGGGTTCCGGGGGTTGGATGGCCGATTCTCGCGCGATTCCTTCAACCAGTTCCTCCGCAACAACGACCTGACCGAGAGCGGCTTCCTGGCGCTTTTGCGCGCCGACCTGTCGCGGCAGCAGCTTTCGGGTGCGGTCCGCGCCGGCGCCTCCGTGCCCGAGGCACTGGCCGCCCGCATCCTCGCCTGGCAGCTGGAGCGGCGCACGGCGGCGCTGGTTGAACTGGACTTCGCCGACGCGCCGGAGCCGGAGCCCCCCACCGAGGCGCAGCTTTCGCGGTTCCACGAGAACAACGCCGCCCGCTTCTCCACGCCTGAATTCCGCGAAATCGCCATCGCCACGCTGAACGCGGAGCGGATGATGGCCTCGATCGAGGTGAGCGAGCGCGACATCGAGGATGCCTACGCCGCGAATCGCGACCAGTACGGCGCACCCGAGCGGCGCGAGGTGTTCCAGGCTCTCGTGCCCACGGAGGAGGCCGCGCGCGACGTGGCGCGGCTGTGGCGCGAAGAGGGGACGGAGTTCCCGGCGGTGGAGACGGCCGCACGCGAGGCAGGCGGCAGCGCCACACCGCTCGGCTCCGTGACCCGCACCGAGATGCCCCTGCCCGCCCTGGCCAGTGCCGCCTTCGCCCTGGCCGCGGGTGGCGTGTCCGACCCGGTGCAGACACCCTTCGGCTGGCACGTGCTGCGCGTCGGCACCGTGCAACCTGGCGAGACCCAGCCGCTGGACGCCGTGCGCGACCGCATCCGCTCCACGCTGGCCGCCGAGCGCGCGGCGGACGAGGCCTTCGACCGCGCCACCCGCGTGGAGGACACGCTGGCCGGCGGCGCCACCGTGGCCGAGGCCGCGCGGCGCCATGAGCTGGGCTTCGCCGAGGCGCGGATCGACGCCGAGGGCCGTGCGCCGGATGGGGCGGAAGTGCCCCTGCCAGTTCCCGCCGCCGCTCGCGCCGCCGCGCTGCGCGCCATCTTCGCCGCAGAGCGCGGCGCCGCGCCCCGCTTCCAGGAAGGCGAATGGGGCTTCATGGCGGTGGAGGTGCGCGAGGTGATCCCGCCCGCCCTCATCCCGCTGGAGGAGGTGCGCCAACAAGTGACCGAGGCCTTCGTGGCGGATGCGCGCCGCCGCTTCCAGGAGGAGCGCGCCGCCGCCCTGCTGGCCGCGCTGCGCGCCGGACGCCCGATGGCCGAGGCTGCAGCGGAGATCGGCACCCCGGTGGAAGTGCTGGGGCCCTTCGGGCGCGAGCCGGGCGGCGGCAACCCGATGCCGCGCGAACTCCTCGCTCCAGTCTTCGAATTGCCGGTGAACGGCGCGACCATGGTGGCGCGTCCGCGCTCCTTCGCCGTGGTTCAGCTTCTTTCGATCCAGCCCGCCGAACTCGGCGAGGCGGCGGAGGCACTGGGCGCCCTGCGCCGCGAGATGGCGCAGACAATGGCCGAGGATCTGGAAGCGCAGTACCAGGCGGCGCTGCGCGCCCGCGCCGACGTGCGCATCAATCCGCGCGTCGTGCAGCAAATCGCGGGCAGCGAGTGATGGATTTCGCCGCCTTCCGCGAGGCCTTGGCCGAAGGCCCGGTGCTGCTGCACCGCGAGCGCGTCTCCGACCTGGACACCCCGGTCGGCGCCTTTCTCAAGCTCGCCGAAGGGCGGCCTTTCTCCTTCCTGCTGGAAAGCGTGGAAGGCGGCGCGGCGCGCGGACGCTATTCCGCCATCGGCCTTGCCCCCGACATGATATGGCGCGTGCGCGACGGGGTGGCCGAGTGCAACGAGCAGGCGCTTTCTGCCCCCCACGCTTTCCAGCGCGAGGCCCTGCCGTCGCTGGAGGCGCTGCGCGCCCGCGTAGCCGCGTTACAGATCCGTCGCTCGACCGGACTGCCCTCCATCGCGGCCGGGTTGTTCGGCTACCTGGGCTACGACATGGTCCGGCAGATGGAACGCCTGCCGGCATTGAAGCCGGACGTTCTCGGCATCCCCGAGGCGGTGCTGATCCGCCCCACCCTGCTCGCGGTGTTCGATCACGTCCGCGACGCGCTGACGCTGGTGACGCCTGTCTGGGAGGCCGCCGACCCAGAGGCGGCTTGGCAGCGCGCGCAGCAGCGCCTGGATGACGCGGAGGAGGCGCTATCCCGCCCCCTGCCCCGTCCGGCCCCACCGGCTCACCTGCCGCCCCAGCCCGAGCCGCAATCCAACTTCACGCCCGAGGGCTACATGGCGGCGGTGGAGCGGGCGCGCGAATATATCCGCGCGGGCGACGCGTTCCAGATCGTCCCCTCGCAGCGGTTCTCGGCACCCTTCGCCCTGCCGCCCTTCGCGCTCTACCGCGCCCTGCGGCGCATCAACCCGGCGCCATACCTGACCTTCTTCGATTTCGGCGCCTTCGCCACGGCCGGCGCCTCGCCGGAGATCCTGGTGGGCTGCCGCAACGGCGAAGTGACGATCCGTCCCCTGGCGGGCACGCGTCGCCGCGGCGCCACCCCGGCCGAGGATCAGGCGCTGGAGCAGGAACTCCTCGCCGACCCGAAGGAGCGGGCCGAGCATCTGATGCTGCTCGACCTGGGCCGCAACGATGTCGGGCGCGTCGCCGCCATCGGCAGCGTGCGCGTGCCGCATCAGTTCGCCATCGAGCGGTACTCCCAGGTGATGCACATCGCTTCCGAAGTGAGGGGCAAGCTGCGCCCGGGGCTCTCGGCGCTCGATGCGCTTGTGGCGGGGTTCCCGGCCGGCACCCTCTCAGGCGCGCCCAAGGTGCGCGCCATGGAAATCATCGAGGAACTGGAGCCGTCCCGGCGTGGCCTTTATGCCGGAGGCCTCGGCTATTTCGGGGTCGATGGCAACATGGATGTGTGCATCGCGCTGCGAACCGCCCTGGTGAAGGACGGCACGTTGCACGTCCAGGCGGGCGCCGGCGTGGTGGCCGACAGCGACCCGCGCGCCGAGCACGAGGAATGCATCGCCAAGGCACGCGCCCTGTTCCGCGCCGCCGAGGAAGCGGTGCGCTTCGCGGCCGGGGGCCGTTGAGCGCACCGCGCGAGGTCACCCGGCCTCGGGGCCGCGCACCACCAGGACGTCGCAAGGCAGGCAGGCCATCAGCCGCTTCGCGACACTGCCCACCAGGAAGCCCTTCAGCCCCGTGCGGCCCTGGGTGCCGAGCATTGCCAGCTCGATCGCCTCCTTGCGGACATGGGCGGACAGGGCTGATTCCGGCCAGCCATACTCCATCCGCAACGGCGGGGAGGAAGGCTCGGCCTTGAGGAAGGCGGCGGCTTCCCCCTCGGCCATCGCGCGAAGCTCGCTCTCGTTGCCATCCTTGCCGATGAACCCTTCGAAGGGCAGGCGATAGGCGTGGAACAGCGCCATCTCCGTGTCCGGCAGGAGCGCACGCGCGCAGGCGATGGCGTGGCGCGACGGTTCGGAGAAATCCGTTGCCACGACGAGCCGTGCATAGGGCCGGCGCGCCCGTCCCTTCACCGCCAGCAGCGGGATCGGCGCCTGCTTCGCCAGTTGCTCGACGATCGCGCCCAGGGTCGATTCGCCCAGCGGATCCCGGCGCGCCACGCCGGTCACGATCAGCCCGGCCCCCTGGGCCTGGGCCTGGCGCAGGATTGCCTCGGCCGGCTCGCCCCGCTCCAGCGCAAGTTCCCATTCCACGGAACGGCCCTCGAGATCCGCCTCGACCTGCCGCCGCGCGAGGTCGAGCGGAGGCGGGTCGCGCGGCTCCGTGCCTTCCAGCACATGAACGACGAGAAGCTTCGCCCTCCATTGCTGCGCCAGCAGCACCGCACGGTCCAGGGCACGGTCGCAGCGGCAACTCAGATCCGTGGCCAAGAGGATGAGCCGCGGCAGGCCTCCTTCCCAGGGTGCCTTCTCCATCGCTTGCCTAGGCATCCGAACCTCCCATGGCTGTCGGTGACGCGCGGCCAGGGCCGCTCACCACCAGTTAGGCCACCGTGCTGGGCGATTCATTGATTTTCGTCAATGTCGCGGCAAGCAATCGCTCAACGTTCAGCGCTTCCGGCTGGGGAAGACTCCCATCATCCGGGTTGGCTCGTCGGTCGTGAAAGCCTGACCGAAGGCGCCGATCCCGGCCTTGATCCCTTCATCCAGCGTCAGCCCTTCCCAGCGGGAGATCAGCGCCTTCTGGTCGCGGATGGCACGCGGCCCGGCCTCGCGCAGCAGGTGCAGCCATTCTTCGACCGCCGTGTCCAGTCCGGCGCGGGGGACGACGCGTTCCAGGAAGCCCCATTCCTCGACAGTGCGCGCGTCCAGCGTCTCGGCAAGCAGGAGCAGGCGCCGCGTACGGCCCCAGCCAATCAGGTTGGGCAGCATCGCCGCCTCGACCACGGAGGGGATTCCGACCCGCACCTCGGGCATGCCGAACTTCGCTTCCTCGGCCGACATCCGCAGGTCGCAGGCGGCGGCGATCTCCATCCCCGCCCCCAGGCACCAGCCCTGGATGCGGGCGATGACCGGCACCGCGCAGGCGCGGATGGCGCTGTTCACCGCATGGATGCGGGAGATGAAGGCGCGCCCGTCCTCGGGCGTGCGGATCGCGCCCATCTCGGAGATGTCGGCGCCGCCGATGAAGGCGCGGTCGCCCTCCCCGGTCAGCACGACGGCGCGGATGTCGTCCTCCACCGCGAAGGCTCCCGCCATCTCCTCCAGGATCGGCGAGTTCACCGTGTTCAGCTTGGCGTGGTTCAGCAGCGTGACGCGGCGGATATCGCCGTCCTTGCGAATTTCAACCTTCACCGTGCGAATCCCGCCATCACTGCATATCCCTTGCTGATCGCCTCCAGCTCCTCCGGGGCGATGACATCCTCGATGCGTGCGAAGCCTTCGGGGGCACGCTCGCTCACCACGTCCACCACGCGCTCCGGCCCGCCGCGCCGGTTGCTCAGCACGATGTCACGCGTCGGTGGGTGACGCTCCGCCTCATAGGCCGCCAGCGCTTCCTCCGCCGGGAGCACGGCCAGCTTCGCGGCGAGGCAGCGCGCGTCCAGCACGGCCTGCGAGGCGCCATTGGAGCCGACCGGGTACATGGGATGCGCAGCGTCGCCCAGCAGCGTCACGCGCCCCTGGGTCCAGCCCGGCAGCGGATCCCGGTCGCACATCGGATACTCCCAGAACTCTGGCGTGGCGCGGACCAGCGCCTCCACGTCCAGCCAGGGCACACGGAAGCGGCGCAGATGCGGCAGCACCTCCTCCATCCTTCCGGGCCGCGACCAGTCCTCCCGCCGCGGCGGCGGCGCCGACGGGTCGCCGATCTGCGCGCAGACCACCCAGTTGGTGAGGCGCGTGCCCGGCGCCGCGCCTGGCGCGATGGGGTAGAGGACCAGCTTTTCCTTCATGTCGCCGGCGACGATCATGCAGTCGCCGCCCTCGTACTCGGGCCAGTCCAGCGCGCCGCGCCACATCTGGATGCCATTCCAGCGGATGCCGCCATCGTCCGGATGCAAGTTGCGGCGGATCACCGAATGGATGCCATCCGCCCCCACCAGCACGGCGCCGCGCATCTCCTCGCCATCCGCGAGGGTCACCGTCACGCCTTCTCCGTCCTGGCGGAAGGATTCGACCCGGCTGCCGGCGCGCAGAGCCGCGCCAAGCCGCTCCTGCGCCGCGCGCCACAGCACGCCATGCAGTCGCCCCCGATGGATGCTGAACTGCGGCACGTCATGGCCCGCGTGAAGGCCGCGCGCCTCGCTGCGGATCACCTGCCCGAAACGGTTGAGGTAGCGCAGTTCGCGCGTGCGGATCGCTACCGCGTCCAGCGCCGGCAACAGCCCCAGCGCGGCAAGCTCGCGGATGGCGTGCGGCAGGGTGTTGATGCCCACGCCCAGTTCCCGCACCTCCGGCGCCGATTCCAGCACGATGCAGGGGATGCCTCGCTCGTGCAGCGATAGGGCGAGGGTAAGTCCGCCAACGCCACCCCCCGCAATCAGGACGGGCAGCGTCATTCCGCCGCGCGGCCCAGCGGGGCCGGGGCATGGCTGGCCGGACGGGCCTTGCGCCGAAGCTCCATCATCTCCTCCCTCGCGCGCGCGGCGGTGCGGAACAGCGCCTGCTTGCCGTATTCATACTGGATGGGCGTTGCCACCTCGCGGACGCCGTATTCTGCCGCGGCATGCAGGGTGAAGGAAGGGTCGGCCAGATGCGGCCGCCCCAGCGCCACGAGGTCCGCCCGCCCGGCGGCGACGATGGTGTTCACTTGGTCGGCCGTGGTGATGGAGCCGACGCACATCACCGCCATGCCGCCCTCGTTGCGGATCATGTCGGCCCAGGGAAGCTGGAACATGCGGCCATAGCTCGGCAGGGCATCCTGCACGGTCTGGCCAGTGGACACGTCGATCAAGTCGCAACCGGCGTCGCGGAAGGCGCGGGCGATGGCTATCGTGTCCGCGTCGGAAATGCCGCCATCGGCCCAGTCCGTGGCGGAGATGCGGACCGACATCGGACGGTCCTCGGGCCATTCGGCGCGCAGGGCGCGGAACACTTCGAGCGGGAACCGCAGCCGGTTCTCGACCGTGCCGCCATGCTCGTCGGTCCGGTGGTTGGTCAGCGGCGACAGGAAGCTGGCGAGCAGGTAGCCATGGGCGCAATGAAGCTCCAGCATGTCGAAGCCGCACTCGACGCCGCGCCGGGCAGCCGCCACGAACTCCGCCTTCACCCGGTCCATGTCGTCGCGCGTCATCTCCCGGGGCACCTGGCTGTGCGGGAAATAGGGAACGGGGCTGGCGGAGATGATCGGCCAGGCGCCCTCCTCCAGCGGCTGGTCCATCCCGTCCCACATCAGCCTGGTCGCGCCCTTCCGCCCGGCATGGCCAAGCTGCAGGGCGATGCGCGCGCCCGCGCGATGCACGTTGGAGACGATGCGCGTCCAGGCCTCCTGCTGCGCTTCGTTCCACAGTCCGGTGCATCCCGGGGTGATGCGCGCATCCGGTGCCGGACAGGTCATCTCCGTGACGATCAGCCCCGCGCCACCCATGGCCCGCGCGCCATAGTGAATGAGGTGGAAATCGGTCGGCATCCCCTCCTCCGCCGAGTACATGCACATGGGCGAGACGACGACGCGGTTCGCCACCTCCATGCCGCGCAGGTGGAAGGGCTGGAACATGGGCGGGTTGTTTGGCCTGCCGCCCGGAGTCTCAGCTGCGACGAGCTCCTGAACCTCCCGCACGAAGCCGGGCGCGCGGAGCAGGAGGTTATCCCAGGTGATGGCCTTGGAACGTGTCATGACGCCGAAGGCGAAGCGTGCCGGGGCGAAGTGCCAGAAACGCCGCACGTGCTCGAACCAGACCAGCGACACGTCGGCCGCGTGCTGGGTCTTCTCCACCTCCTCGCGCCGGGCGGACTCGAAGCGTCGCAGGCAGGTGGTGACGTCGCCGCCCGCCATGAAGGCGCGGTGCAGGCCGATCGCGTCCTCCATGGCCAGTTTCGTGCCGCTGCCGATGGAAAAATGCGCGCTGGCCTTAGCGTCGCCCAGCAGGACGAGGTTGCCGCGCACCCATCGCTCGCAGCGAATAGTCGGGAAGCGCCGCCAGTGCGAGCGGTTGGTCACGAGGCGATGCCCCTGCAGTTCTTCCCGGAACACTTCCTCCAGGAAGCGCGCGCTCTGCGCCTCGTCCATCGTGTCCAGCCCGGCGCGGGCGAAGGTGTCGGGGTCCGTCTCCATCACCCAGGTCGAGCGGCCCGGCTCGTACTGGTAGCAATGGGCGATGAAGATGCCTTCAGGCCGCTCTTTGAAGAAGAAGGTGAAGGCATCGAAGGGGCGGGTGGAGCCCATCCAGGCGAAGCGGTTGGGCCGCAGGTCGAGGCTGGGGCGAAAATCCTCGCGGAAACGCTCGCGGATCGGGGAGTTGATGCCGTCCGCCGCGACGACAAGGTCCGCGTTGGGGAAGTCCTCGGGCTGCGCTTGGCGTCCGAAATCCAGCTCCACGCCCAATCGCCGCGCGCGGCCCTGCAGCAGCATCAGAAGCGTGCGGCGCGAGCAGCCGCAGAACCCGTTGCCTCCGATGCGGTGGCGGGCGCCCTTCGCCACCACCTCGATGTCGTCCCAATAGGCGAAGCTCTCGGTGATGGCACGGTAGGACGGCTCGTCTGCCTCCTTGAAGGCGTCGAGCGTGGCGTCGCTGAACACCACCCCGAAGCCGAAGGTGTCATCCAACTGGTTGCGCTCCACCACCGTGACGCGCGCCGCCGGCATGTCCCGCTTCATCAGGATGGCGAAGTAGAGGCCGGCGGGGCCGCCGCCGATGATGGCGATGCGCATGGCGCTGCTCCTGGAGCCCGTTGCCGCGGAGAATATCCTTGTGGCGGGCGCGGCCGCAATGCTTTAAGCTCAAAGCATGTTGCGGTTCGACGGGCAGCGCGCCTTGGTGAGCGGCGGGGGAACGGGCATCGGCCTGGCCTGCGCCCGCGCGCTGACCGAAGCCGGCGCCATCGTCACGGTGCTGGGACGGCGCGAGGCGCCGTTGCGCGCGGCGGTCGAAGCCGGCGCCGCCGCCGACTTCATCCCAGCCGATGCGCGGGCGCCCCCTTCCCTCCCCACCGTCACCATCCTCGTGAACGCTGCGGGCACGGCCGTCTCCGCGCCTTTCCTCAAGACGGATGACGAGGCGTTCCGCGCGGCGCTGGAAGCCAATCTCATGAGTGCCGTCGCGCTGACCCGCGCCCTGCTGCCGGCGATGCTGGAAGCGCGCCAGGGCCGCGTGGTGAACGTCGCTTCCACCGCCGCGCTGAAGGGCTATGCGTATGTTGCGCCCTATGTCGCCGCGAAGCACGCGCTGCTCGGCTTCACCCGCGCCTTGGGGCTGGAAGTCGCCTCGCGCGGCGTCACGGTGAACTGCGTCTGCCCCGGCTTCACCGAAACGCCGCTGCTGGAGGAAAGCGTCGCGCGCATCGGCGCCACGACGGGCCGCGACCCAGCTGCCGCCCGCGCCGCGTTGGCTATGGGCAACCCTCAGGGCCGGCTCTTCACGTCAGAGGAGGTGGCGGAAGCGGTGCTGTTCCTGTGCGCTGCGCCCGGGGTGAACGGCGCCGCCCTGCCCGTTTCCGGCGGAGAGGTGTGATGGACGCGGAGACGGCCCTCGCTGGACTTCCGCCAGGCCGGAAGGACAATCTCCGCCTCTGGCTGCGCCTCCTCACCTGCGCGACCCTGATGGAACGCGAGATCCGCCGCCGGCTACGCGCTGAGTTCAGCACCACCCTGCCGCGCTTCGACATGCTCGCCGCGCTGGACCGCGCGCCGGAGGGGCTGACCCTCGGCGAGGTGTCGCGCCGGATGATGGTGAGCAACGGCAACGTCACCGGCCTCGCCGCCCGCCTGGAGGAGGAAGGGCTGGTGGAACGTCGGCTGGACGCCAATGACCGCCGTGCCTTTCGCCTTCGCCTGACGCCGCTCGGCGCGCGCGAGTTCGCCCGCCAGTCCCGCGCGCATGAAGGCTGGGTGAATGCCCTGCTCGCGGGGATCGCACCGGATGATCGCGCGGCGTTGCACGCCCTGCTGGGCCGCGCCAAGCATTCCATCGCCGAGGGAATCGCATGAGCCTGCCGCACCATCTCCGCAGCGAGAATGAGGGCGGCGTCGTCACCCTCACGCTTGACCGGCCGGAGCGAAAGAACCCTCTGACCTTCGACAGCTATGCCGAACTGGTCGCCATCTTCCGCGCCGCTGCGACGGACGACGCAGTCCGAGCCTTCGTGGTGACGGGGGCTGACGGCAATTTCTGCTCGGGCGGCGACGTGCACGAGATCATCGGCCCGCTGCTGGAACGCGATACGAAGGGACTGATGCGCTTCACCGCCATGACCGGCGACCTCGTGAAGGCGATGCGCGCCTGCCCGCAGCCCATCGTGGCGGCGGTGGACGGGGTGGCGGCGGGGGCGGGGGCCATCATCGCCATGGCCTCGGACATCCGCCTCGCGACGCCGCGCGCCCGCGTGGCCTTCCTGTTCAACCGCGTCGGCCTCGCGGGGTGCGACATGGGGGCCTGCGCCATCCTGCCGCGCCTCATCGGCCAGGGCCGTGCCTCCGAGTTGCTCTTCACCGGCCGCGCCATGCGGGCCGAGGAAGGGGAGCGCTGGGGCTTCTTCAACCGGCTGGTGGAGGGCGACGTGCTGGCCGAGGCTCAGGCCCTCGCGGCGGAAATCGCCGCCGGCCCGGGCTTCGCCCACGGCATGACCAAGCGCATGTTGGCCATGGAATGGGCCATGGGGGTCGAGCAGGCCATTGAGGCCGAGGCGGTAGCCCAGGCCCTCTGCATGACCACCCAGGATTTCCGCCGCGCCTACGAGGCCTTCGCGGCGAAGCGTATCCCCGTCTTCCAGGGGGATTGATGCCCGACCAGGACTTCCTTCGCTGGCCTTTCCTTGAAGACACCCACCGCGATTTCGCGGCGCATGTCGAGGAATGGGCCGGACGCCACGCGGAAGCCCTGACCGATCACGGCGATGCGGAGGCCTCGACCCGCGCCCTGGCGCGCGCGATGGGCGAGGCTGGCCTGCTCGACGCGGCCGTGCCTCCCGGTGGGCGCCTGGATGTGCGGAAACTGTGCCTCGCGCGGGACATCCTCGCGCGGCATTCCGGCCTCGCCGACTTCGCCTTCGCCATGCAGGGGCTGGGCACCGGCGCCATCACCCTGTTCGGCCCTCCCGAAGTGCGGGAAGCGGTGCTGCCGGGAGCGCGGGCGGGAACCAGCCTCGCCGCCTTCGCCCTGTCCGAACCGGAAGCAGGAAGCGACGCCGCCGCCCTGGCCACCGCCGCCGTGCGCGACGGCGCCGATTGGCGCATCAGCGGCGAGAAGACCTGGATCAGCAACGGCGCCATCGCCGGCTCCATCCTCCTCTTTGCCCGCACCGGCGAGGCGCCGGGCGCGCGCGGCCTTTCCGCCTTCTGGCTGCCGGGCGACGCGGAAGGGCTGAGCGTCGCGGAGCGGATCGAGGTCGCGGCGCCGCACCCGCTGGCACGGCTGCGCCTGGACGGGGTGCGCGTTCCGGATGCCCACCGCATCGGCGCGCCCGGCGAGGGCTTCAAGGTCGCCATGGCCGTGCTGGACGTGTTCCGCGCCACGGTGGGCGCCGCTGCGCTGGGCTTCGCACGGCGCGGCCTCGACTTGCTGCTGGACCGCGCGTCCGGGCGGCAGCTTTTCGGCGCGACGCTGTTCGACCAGCAGATGACCCAGGCTGCCATCGCCGATGCGGCCGTTTCGGTCGAGGCGAGCGCCCTGCTCGTTTATCGCGCTGCCTGGCTGAAGGATGGGGGAAGGCCGCGCGTGTCGCGGGAAGCGAGCATGGCGAAGCTCCATGCCACCGAGGCCGCCTTCCGGGTGGCCGATGCGTGCCAGCAGATCCATGGCGGGCTGGGCGTGGTCCGAGACTCCGCGCCCGAACTCCTGGCGCGGGAGGTACGGGCGCTGCGCGTCTACGAGGGTGCGTCGGAGATCCAACGCGTGGTGATTGCCCGCGCGGAACGGGACAGGAGGGCCGGGTGATCGACAGCTTCTGCCGCGACAACCTTCCGCCACCGGAGGAATGGCCCGACCTCACCCCCCTTCCCTACCCGGCGCGGCTGAACTGCGCGACAGCACTGCTCGACCGCAACCTCCCGGCACGCGCCGAGCACCCGGCAGTGGTGACTCCGGCCGAGACGCTAACCTATACGCAGCTGGTGGAGCGGGTGAACCGCATCGGCAACGTGCTGATGAACGATCTCGGACTCGTGCCCGGGAACCGCGTCCTGCTGCGCTCGGCGAACAATGCCTGGATGGTGGCCGCGTATTTCGCGGTGCTGAAGGCGGGTGGGGTGGTGGTCGCCACCATGCCGCTGCTGCGCGCGCGGGAACTCGGCCAGATCCTCCGCAAGGCGCGTGTGACCCACGCGCTGTGCGACGCGCGCCTTGCCGACGAACTCGCCGCCGCCGATGCGCCGGACCTCCAGCACATCCTCCATTGGGGAAATGGCGAGCTTGAGGCGCGTTGCGCTTCCCAGCCCGCGCAGTTCCAGGCGGCGGACACGGCGCAGGACGATGTGTGCCTGATTGGCTTCACCTCCGGCACCACGGGGGAGCCGAAGGGGACGATGCATTTCCACCGCGACATGCTAGCGATCTGCGATCACTACTCCGCGCAGGTGCTGCTCCCCGCGCCGGAAGACCGCTTCATCGGCTCGCCGCCCCTGGCCTTCACCTTCGGCCTGGGCGGGCTGGTGCTGTTTCCCTTCGGTGTCGGCGCCACCGCCATCCTGCTGGAGCGTGCGCCGCCGGAGGAACTGGCCGCCGCCATCGCCCGGCACCGCGCGACGATCTGCTTCACCGCCCCCACCGCCTACCGCGCCATGGCGGCCAAGGCCGGGGAGCACGATTTGTCCTCCCTTCGGAAATGCGTCTCGGCCGGGGAGCACCTGCCCAAGCCGATCTTCGAGGCGTGGCAGAAGGCGACCGGCCTGAAGCTCATGGACGGGATCGGCGCGACCGAGATGCTTCACATCTTCATCGCCGCGCCCGAGGAGGCGATCCGCCCCGGCGCCACCGGCCTGCCGGTTCCCGGCTACGAGGCGAAGGTGGTCGGCCTGGACGGGGAGGAGGTGCCGCGCGGCACGCCGGGGCGCCTCGCCGTGCGCGGGCCGACGGGCTGCCGCTACCTCGCCGATCCCCGGCAGCGCGGCTACGTCCAGAATGGCTGGAACATCACCGGCGACAGCTTCTTTCAGGACGAGGACGGGTATTTCCACTTCCTGACGCGCAACGACGACATGATCGTGAGCGCCGGCTACAACATCGCCGGGCCGGAGGTCGAGGAAGCGCTGCTCTCCCACCCGGCCGTGAGGGAGGCCGGCGTCGTCGGCATGCCCGACGAGGAGCGTGGCAGCATCGTCACCGCCCATGTCGTGCTGCATCCGGGCCACCTGCCCGACGACGCCACGGTCCGCGCGCTGCAGGAGCACGTGAAATCCGTCATCGCGCCCTACAAGTACCCGCGCCGGGTGGCGTTCCACGATGCCCTCCCACGCACGGAAACCGGGAAGCTGCAGCGCTTCGCCCTCCGCAAGCTTCCCCTTGCACCGGAAGCCACGCCCTGGCAGAGCCCCGCCCCATGAGCCTCACCGCGCTTCACCCCAAGGGATGGCCCGCGCCGCGCGGCTACTCCAACGGCCTGATGGGCGAAGGCCGCCTCGTCATCCTCGGCGGGCAGGTCGGCTGGGACGCCCAGGGCCATTTCGCCGAGGGCTTCGTCGCGCAGACGCGGCAGGCGCTGCGCAACGTCCTTGCCGTGCTGGCCGAAGCGGGCGGACGGGCCGAGCACATCGCCCGCCTCACCTGGTACGTCACCGAAATCGCCGAGTATCGCGACAGCCTGGCGGAGCTCGGTCCTGCCTATCGCTCCGTCATGGGGCGGCACTTCCCTGCCATGACGCTCGTGCAGGTGGTCGCGCTGGTGGAGCCGGAGGCGAAGGTGGAGATCGAGGCGACCGCCATCTTGCCGCCGTGAGCGCGGAGGCGCGCATCCGGGAGCAGGCGCTGGCCCTGGGCTTCAACGCGGTGCGCTTCACCACCGCCACCCTGCCGCCCGAGGCCCGCGCACGGCTGGATTCCTTCCTGGACGCCGGTTCCCACGGCACGATGGAATGGATGGAAGCGCGGCGGGAGCAGCGCGCCCACCCGCAATCCCTCTGGCCGGAAGCCGTGAGCGTCATCGTGCTCGGCACCAATTACGCGCCGGGCTACGACCCGCTGGGAAGCCTGGCGGAGCGGGATCGGGCGACGATCTCCTGCTACGCGCAGGGCAAGGATTACCACGACGTCGTCAAGAAGCGCCTGAAGGCGCTGGGCCAGTGGATGGCGCGCGAGTTCCGCGGCGCGCCGCTCAAGGTCTTCGTGGACACGGCGCCGGTGATGGAGAAGCCTCTGGCCCAGCAGGCGGGGCTGGGCTGGCAGGGCAAGCACACCAACCTCCTATCCCGCGAATGGGGCAACTGGCTCTTCCTGGGCGAGATCTACACCACCCTGCCCCTCCAGCCCGACGAACCCGAGCGCGAGCAGTGCGGCTCCTGCCGGGCCTGCCTGGATGCCTGCCCGACGAACGCCTTCCCCGCCCCCTTCCGGCTCGATGCACGGCGCTGCCTTTCCTACCTTTCCATCGAGCATCGCGGCCCGATCCCTGAGGAATTCCGCCGCCCGATGGGCAACCGCATCTATGGCTGCGACGACTGCCTAGCCGCCTGTCCTTGGAACAAGTTCGCGCAAGCGGCACGCGAAATGGCTTTCCAGCCGCGCCACGAGGTCGCTCCGCCCCTCGCTGAACTGGCCGAGCTGGATGACGCCGCCTTCCGCGCCCGCTACGCCGGAAGCCCAGTGAAGCGCATCGGCATCGGGCGATTCCGCCGGAACCTGGCGATCGCCATCGGCAACAGCAACGATCCCTCGCTGCGCCCCCACGCCGAAGCCCTGGCCGCCGACGCGGACCCGGTCGTGGCGGAAGCCGGTGCCTGGGCCCTACGCGAGCTTGCAGCGTGACGGAAGGGGCACTGGTCCTCTTCAGCGGCGGGCAGGACAGCGCCACCTGCCTCGCCTGGGCGCTGCGCCGCTTCCCGAGGGTGGAGACGCTCGGCTTCGATTACGGCCAGCGCCACAAGGTCGAGCTGGATTGCCGGGCGGCGCTGCGCGAAGGCATGGCGTCCCCTGCCCTGGGCGAGGACCACCTGCTCTACCTGCCCGTGCTGGGCGCGATCAGCGATACCGCCCTGACAAGCGACGCAGAGATCACCCTGCAGGCGGATGGGCTGCCCAGCACCTTCGTCCCTGGCCGCAACCTCGTCTTCCTGACGCTCGCCGCCGCTCTCGCCTTTCGGCGAGGGCTGCGGCACCTCGTCGCCGGCATGTGCGAGACGGATTACTCCGGCTACCCGGATTGCCGCGACGACACGGTGAAGGCCATGCAGGTGGCCCTGAACCTGGGCATGGACCGGCGCTTCGTCCTGCACACGCCGCTGATGTGGCGCGACAAGAAGGCAACCTGGGAATTGGCGGAGGCCCTGGGCGGCCCCACCCTGGTGGAACTGGTCCGCAAGGAATCCCATTCATGCTACCGGGGCGTGCGGGGCACCCTCCATCGCTGGGGGCATGGCTGCGGCGATTGCCCGGCCTGCGACTTGCGCGCCCGGGGCTGGGATGCCTATGCCGCATCGCATGATCCTCTCCCCGCGCCTTGAGGGCTTCCTTTTCCTGCTCGGCTTCGGGCTGTGCATCCCGGCCGCCAACTGGCTGATCGGCAATGCCGGCATGGTCTGCGCGCCGGGTGGCCCGTGCCTGATCCCCGTGGCGCCGGGGCTGATGGCACCGTCCGGCGTGCTGATGATCGGCCTCGCCCTGATCCTGCGGGACCTCGTGCAGCGGCGGCTGGGCCTGGGTTGGGCGGCGGGCGCCATTGCCGGGGGAACGGTGCTTTCCGCCTTCCTGGCACCACCTGCGCTGGTCGTCGCCTCGGCCACGGCCTTCTTCCTGTCGGAAGCGGCCGATCTCGGCGTCTACACGCCGTTGCAGAGGCGGGGCCTGACGCGGGCGGTGCTGGCTTCCTCCGCCGTCGGGCTGGTGGTGGACAGCGTGGTGTTCCTGTGGCTCGCCTTCGGCAGCCTGGACTACCTGGCCGGGCAGGTCGTCGGGAAGGCGTGGATGGTGGCAGCGGCCCTGCCCCTCATCGCGCTGATGCGCCGGCGCGATGAGCGGCTGGGCCTCGCCTGACCTTCACTCCGCCGCGAGGGCGGAGCGGCGGGGAAGCACCGCTTCCATCGAGGTGCGCACCAGGATGCCGGCCGGGCCCGGGCGGCGGATCGCCTCGCGCATCGCGGAGAAATCGTCGCGCGTGTTCACGCGCAGCAGGGTCAGGCCGAAGCTCTCGATCCAGCGGCCGAAATCCGGGTTGCCGAACATGGTGCCGCTGACCCGGCCCGGATGCTGGTGCTCCTGGTGGATGCGGATGCTGGCATAGCCCCCGTTCTCCGACAGGATCAGCTTGAGGGGCAGCTTGCGCTCCAGCGCCACGGCCAGCTCGCCGCCAGTCATCAGCGCCCCGCCATCGCCCACCGCGCAGGCGACGGTACGGCCCGGGCAGCGAAGCGCGGCCGCAACGGCCGCCGGCGTCCCAAACCCCATGGCGCCGGAAATCGGCGCCAGAAGCCGTTGCCCCGGCTTCCATGACACCTTGCGGTAGAAGGGCGCGCCGAAGGTGCCGGCATCGAGGGTCAGGATGCCATCCTCCGGCAGCGCCTCCCCGATCGCCTGGGCGACCTCGGCGAAAGGGAGCCCGTCCGGCCAGTCGCGTCGCGCGACCTTCGTGTCCGCGAGGTGCAGGTCGCGCAGCCTCCGGCACCAGACCGCACGGCCTTGCGGGAAGCCCGGCGCTTCGCCCTCCATCACCGCCAGCAACGCCCGCGCATCGGCGACGATGGCGGGGTCCGCCGGGAAGTGCCAGCCGAGGAAGCGCGGGTCAGCGCAGACATGGACGAGGCGCTGACTCGGTGCCGGCCAGGAATAGCCCTGGGTGGTGATGTCGGCCAGCCGAGTGCCGAGCGCCACCACGAGATCCGCCTCGGCAAAGGCATCGCGCTGCCCGTCCGGGTTCCGCAACCCCATGTCGCCGGCATAGAGCGGATGGTCGTTGGGGAAGAGATCCTGCCGCCGGAAGGACACCGCGACGGGCAGGTTCCAGGCCTCGGCGAAGCGGCGCAGCGCCGCGCGGCCGCCCTCCCCTTCCAGCCCATGCCCGGCGAGCAGGATCGGGCGCTCGGCCGCGCGCAGCAAGGCGGCAAGTGGCGCGGGGTCGGGGGCGGCCGCCTCCACACGCGTCGGCGCGACGGCCGGCGCGGCGCAGGCCATGGCCAGCACGTCCTCCGGCAGGGACAACACCACGGGGCCAGGCACGCCGCCCGTCGCGGCGGCCCAGGCGCGGGCGATGAGTTCGGGCACCTGCTCGGGCCGCGTCGCCTCGCCCACGAACTTGCAGAAACCGCCGAACATGCGGCGATAGTCGATCTCCTGGAAGGCGTCGCGGCGCAGGTTGCGCGCCTCCACCTGACCGATCAGCAGGATCAGCGGGACCGCGTCCTGCTCGGCCGTGTGCAGGGCGATGGAGGCGTTGCAGGCGCCCGGGCCGCGGCTGACCATGAACACGCCCGGCAGCCCGGTGAGCCGCGCGTCGGCCAGCGCAGCGAAGCCCGCCCCGCCTTCCTGGCGGCAGACGACGAGGTCCATCGGCGCGTCGTGGATGGCGTCCAGCAGCGCGATGTAGCTCTCGCCGGGCACGCAGAAGGCACGGTCCACGCCCTGGCGGCACAGGAAATCAACGAGCATCTGGGCGGCGCTGGGCACGGACGGCGTTTCCTCGTTCTGGGGGCGGGGGAGGATGCGCCGGGGGGAACGGCCGGACAAGCCGCTCCGGTCAGTGGGACCGGAGGCGCGGATTGCCCAGGAACCGTCCCGGCCCGGCGCCTGTCGGCGCCTGCCCTTCGCGGAACGTCTCCACGCCGTTGCACCACACGCGTCGGATGCCCTCGGAGATGGCGTCCGGGTTCTCGTAGGTCGCGTGGTCGCGCACCGTGGCCGGGTCAAACAGAACGAGGTCGGCGAAGCCGCCAGGGCGGATCGTGCCGCGGTCCGGCAAGCCGAAGACCTGGGCGGTGCGCCCCGTCATCTTGTGAACCGCCGCTTCCAGCGTGAACAGCCCGACCTCGCGCACATAGTGGCCGAGGACGCGCGGGAAGGTACCCCAGAGCCGCGGATGCGGCTTCGCATCGTGCGGGATCCCGTCCGAGCCGATCATGGCGCGCGGATGCGCCATGATGCGGCGCACGTCGGCCTCGTCCATCTGGAAGTAGATGGCCCCGGCGGGCAACAGCTTTGCCGCCGTCGCTCGCCGCGTCATGCCCCAGTCGCGGGCGATGTCGTCCAGGTTGCGCCCCGCCTGCTCGGGGTGCGGGACGGACCAGGTCACTTGCACCGGCACGTCCTGCCGCAGCCGCTCCGGCATCAGCACGGTGGAGCCGGCCGGATAGGGATACACGTCGAAGGCGACGGGCTGGTCCTGGCCGAGCGCGTCGATCAGGGCCAGCGTGTCGCGGGAGCGGCCGAAATTCTCCGGCATCGAGCATTTGTGGTGTGAGATAATCGTCTCGATGTTGCCGGCCTCGCGCGTCGTCCGCAGCGTCTCGCGGATGGAGTCCATCACGCCATCCGCCTCGTCGCGCATATGGGTGGCGTAGAGGCCGCCTTCCTCCGCCACCACGCTGGCGACGGCGATGACCTCCTCCGTCGGCGCGTGCATGTTGGGCGCGTAGTAGAGGCCGGTGGAGAACCCGCCTGCCCCCTCGCGCAGGGACTCGCGCAGCCGGTCCTGCATGCGGGCGATCTCGCGATCCGTGGCGGGGCGGTAGACGTCGCCCTCCATTGCCTCGACGCGCAGGGATTGGTGACCGCAGAAGGCGAAGGAATTGACGGCGGTGGGGCGCTTCGCCAGTGCTTCGGCGTACTCGCCGAAGCCGCCTAGGGTGAACCAGCTTTCGTCGCCCAGCAGGTCCAGCGGCGGCGGCGGGCGCTTTTCCATGCGCAGCGGCGCCAGGGACACGCCGCAATTGCCCACCACCACCGTCGTCACGCCCTGGCTGGTCTTGCAGTGGACGCATTCGGGGCCGCACAGCAGCAGCCGGTCGTCATGAGTGTGGGCATCGATGAAGCCGGGCGCGAGGGCGAGACCCCCCGCGTCCACCTCCTCCTGCCCGCTGGCCGAGCCGAGGTCGCCGAGGCTCACGATCCGGTCCCCCTCCACCGCCACGTCGGCGCGGAAGCGCGGGGCGCCGGTTCCGTCCAACACGGTCGCATCCCGGATCACGAGGTCGCAGCGCAGGGCCATGGGCAGGGGTCTCCGTCGTCCGCCTCACCATGCCGCAGGGGGGCGCCCCGCGCCAGGGCGCGCCGGATGGACGGGCGGGGGCGGAAGCGGTAACGCTCAGGGCAATCGGCGCCCGAGGGGCGCCCCGCCTCGGGAGGTTCCAGACCATGTTCCGCCGCACCCTCGCCGCTGCCGGCCTCGCCACGATGCTGGCGGGCCCGGCCCTTGCGCAGACCCAGCTGACCATCCAGCACCCGCTGCCGCTCAACAGCCATTACGGCGCCGGTGCCACCGCGCTGAAGGAAGCCTTCGAGCGCGCGACCAGTGGCCGCTACCGCGTCAACATCCAGCGCAACGACAACGAGCGCGAGGTGATCGAGAGCGTGCAGATCGGCACGGCGGAATGCTATCTCGGCTCCACCGGCCCGGTCGGCAACTTCGTGCCGGAGGTGCGGACCCTCGACGTGCCCTTCTTGTTCCGGGACTACCCGCACGCCCGCGGCGTGTTGGACAGCGAGATCGGCCAGCAGCTCCTCACCCGCTTCCAGCCGCGCGGACTTGTCGGCGTGGCTTGGCTGGAGAACGGCTTCCGGCACCTGACCAACTCGCGGCGCGAGGTGAACGCGCCCGCCGACATGCGCGGGCTCAAGGTCCGCACCATGGAGAACCAGGTCCACATGCGCGCCTTCACAGCGCTGGGCGCCTTGCCGACGCCGATGGCCTTCTCCGAGCTGGTGCCGGCGCTGCAGCAGGGCACGGTGGACGGGCAGGAGAACCCGATCCCGGTGATCGTGGCCAACAACCTGAACCAAGTGCAGCGCTTCCTGACGCTGACGGGCCACGTCTATTCGCCGGCCGTGCTGATCTGCAATCCGGCCTTCCTGGCCCGCATGTCGGCCGCCGACCGCAACGCCTTCAACGAGGCGGCGCGCGCCGCGGCCCGCGCGAACCGCGACCGTGTCTCGGCCGACGAGGCCTCAGGCGTGGAGGAGCTGCGGCGCCGCGGCATGACGGTGGTGACGCAGGTGGACAACGCGGCCTTCCAGCAAGCCCTGTCCTCCTCGGCCGGGCAGATCGAGCAGCAGCTCGACCGCGCCCTGCTCCAGCGCATCCGCGACTGGCGGCCGGCGCAGTGAGCTTCGCCTAGGCCAGGAGAGGCGATGAACCCGTTGAATCCCGGGCCGCTGATGGCGGTGGGGGCGATCAGCCTCCTCGCCACGGCGGCACTGCTGCTGGGGGCGCGGGTGCCCGCGCTGCGCCGCATGGTGCTGCTGCTGGACCGCGCCACCACCGGGCTCGCCGCCATCCTCGCCTGCATCGCCCTGGCCGTCGCCTTCGGGGCCGGGCTCTGGCAGGTCATCGCCCGCTTCGCGACCGAGACGCCTTCGATCTGGTCGGAGGCGCTGGTGCGGACGGCGCTGATCTGGATGACCTATCTCGGCCTCGCCGTGGCGCTCAGGGCCGGGGCGCTGGTGGCCATCGACGCGGCGCATCGCTTCAGCACCGGCGCGGTTCGCCGAGGGCTGGAGGCGGCGGCCCTGGCCTGCTGCCTGTCCTTTCTCGGCGTTCTGTTCTGGTTCGGCTGGTCCATGGCCGGGCGCGTGCAGTTCCAGGAGATGGCAGGGCTGGAGGTGTCCATGAGTTGGGGCTACGCCGCCCTTCCCGTGGGCGCTGCCTTCGCCGTGATCGGCGCGCTCGCGCAATTCCTGGACCGGCATGAGGCCGTTCCGAAGGAGGTGGCATGACCGGCGCCATGCTCGCGGTCATGCTGGTGCTCTTCGCCGCAGCGGTGCCCGTGGCGGTGGCGATCGGCATCGCTGCCATCTGGGGCATCGCAGGCTTCACCTCTTTTCCCCTGATCGTCGCGGCGCAGCAGCTTTTCGTCTCGCTGGATCGCTTTCCGCTCGCCGCCATCCCCTTCTTCATCCTGGCCGGCAACCTGATGGATGTGGGCGGCATCTCGCGCCGCCTCGTGGATTTCGCGAAGAGCCTGGTGGGCGGCATCCAGGGCGGGCTGCCCTGCACCTGCATCCTCACCTGCATGATCTTCGCCGCGATCAGTGGCAGCAGCGTCGCCACCACCTTCGCCATCGGGGCGATCATGATCCCGGCGCTGGTGCGGCACGGCTATCCCGTCGGCTTCGCCGCAGCGCTCCAGGCTACGGCGGCGGAGCTTGGCGTCATCATCCCGCCCTCCATCCCGATGATCCTCTACGGCGTCACCACCCAGGTCAGCATCCCCGAACTCTTCATCGCCGGCTTCGGTCCGGGCGTGCTGATCGGCGGCGGCCTCATCGCGGCCGTGCTGATCTGGTGTCGCATCAAGGGCTGGGGCAAGCAGGATGGCGACGGGCGGCTTCCCGTCCTGCAGGCGGCACGGCAGGCGGGCTGGGCGCTGCTGATGCCCGTGGTCGTGCTGGGCGGGATCTATGGCGGCATCACCACGCCGACCGAGGCCAGCGTCATTGCCGTGGCCTATGCGCTGCTGGTCGGCATGGTGCTGCACCGGGAGCTGTCCTGGCGCGATCTGTATCCGATCATCCGTCGCTCGGTCGTGTCCTCCACCGTCATCCTGTTCATCATCGCCTGCGCTGGGCTCTTCTCCTGGCTGCTGAACCGGCAGGGCGTGCCCGACGCGGCCGCCGCCTGGCTGGTCGAGACCTTCGACGGGCCCGGCTGGTTCCTGCTCGGCGTGAACCTGTTCCTCTTCCTGGTCGGCATGTTCGTGGAGACGAGCGCCTCGATCATCGTCCTCGCTCCCATCCTGCAGGAGGCGGCGGGCCGCTTCGGCATCGATGGGGTGCATTTCGGCACGGTGATGGTGGTGAACCTGGCGCTGGGCATGATCACCCCGCCTTTCGGCGTGAACCTCTTCGCCGCCGCGCAGGTGGCCGGCACCTCGATCGAGCAGTTGATGCGCTACCTGCCGGTCTTCATCGGCGTCATCCTCGCCTGCCTCCTCGCCATCACCTATGTCCCGGCCATTTCGCTCCTGCTTCCCAGCCTCGTCTTCCGCTGAAAGGCGCTTGCAGGGGGCCTGACCTCGCGGCAACCTCCGCCGAACAATTGGGAGGTTGTCCATGACGACGATCAGCCGCCGCGCCGCCCTGGGCGCGGGAAGCGCGGTTGCCCTGTCTCCGCTGCCGGGGCGCAGCCAGACACGCGACGACACGATCCGCATCGGCGTGCTGGCCGATTTCAGCGGCCCCTACCGCGACACCTCCGGCCCCACCTCCGTTGCCGCCGTGCAGCAGGCGGTGGAGGATCTCGGCCTCTCGCAGCGCGGCATCAGCGTGGAGGTCGTTCAGGGCGACCACCTGAACCGCCCGGACGCGGCCCTCGCCCTCGCGCGGCGCTGGATCGACACCCAGGGCGTGGACATGATCTGCGAGGTGAACAACAGCGCCATCGCCCTCGCCGTCGCCAATCTGGTGCGGGAGCGCGACAAGGTGCAACTGGCCTCGGGCGCCGCCTCATCCGCCCTCACCGGGCCGCAATGCTCCTCGCACACAGTCCAGTGGACCTATGACACCTGGATGTTCGCGAACGTGGTCGGCGGCGCCACGGTGCGCTCAGGCGGCGACACCTGGTTCTTCCTGACCGCCGACTATGCGTTCGGCCACCAGCTGGAGCGGGACACGGCCGGCTTCGTGCAGCGCGCGGGCGGGCGCATGCTGGGCTCGGCACGCTTCCCCTTCCCCGGCACCACGGATTTCTCCTCCTTCCTGCTCCAGGCCCAGGCATCGCGGGCCAAGGTCGTGGGCCTCGCCACGGCGGCGCAGGACACGGTGAACGCGATCAAGCAGGCACGCGAGTTCGGCATCACGCGGCGCGGCCAGCAGCTGGCGGGAATGGTCATGTTCATCACCGACGTCCACGCCATCGGGCTGGAGGACGCGCAGGGCCTGATCATGAGCGAGGTGTTCTACCACGATCTCAACGACCGCACGCGCGGCCTCGCGCGGCGCATCCTGCGCCGCACGCCCACCAACATGCCGAACCAGGAACACGCGGGCACCTATTCCTGCGCCATCCACTACCTGAAGGCCGTGGCCGAGATGGGCGCCGCCCGCGCCAAGGCCAGCGGCGGAGAGGTGCTGCAGATGATGAAGCGCATGCCGACGGATGACGACGCCTTCGGCCCTGGCCGCATCCGCGAGGACGGGCGAAAGATGCACCCCGCCTATCTCTTCGAGGTGAAGGCCCCCGCCGAGAGCCGCGGCACCTGGGACTACTTTAAGCTGCGCGCCACGGTCCCGACGGAGGAAGCCTGGCGTCCACTTTCCGAAGGCGGCTGCCCCCTGGTCCGGGGCTGAGGCGACGCTTTACGCCGGGCCGATGCTGGCGCAACTTTTGCGCCGGCGGCCCGGCAGAGGCACGCCCAGGAGGAAAAGTTCTTGATCGCACGACGCAACCTTCCCGTCATTGCGGGCGGGCTTCTCGCCGCCCCATCCCTCGCCCGCGCGCAGAACGAGACGCTGCGTCAGGGCTTTTCGCCCTCACGCCTCGACCGCTTCGCCCCGGCCATGGCTCGTGAGATCGAGCGCGGCTCCTTTCTAGGCGCCGTGGCGCTGATCGCGCGGAACGGTGAGGTGGTTCACCACCAGGCCTATGGCCACCAGGACATGGCGCGCCAGAAGCCCATGGCGCAGGACAGCATTTTTCTGCTGGCCTCCATGACCAAGCCGCTCACCAGCGTCGCGGCGATGATGCTGGTCGAGGAGGGGCGGCTGTCCCTGCGCGACCCGATCGTGGAGTGGATGCCGGAGCTTCGGAACCTCGTCGTCCACACGCCGCAGGGGGACCAGCCCCTGGCCCGCCCCATCACGGTGCAGGACCTGCTGCGCCATTCCTCCGGCTTCGTTTATGGCGATGCGGCGCCGGAGCGCATCCGCGACCTGTATCGCCAGCACAACATCGAGGCGCGGAACGAACCCCTGGCCGGCGATGAGATGCTGCGCCGTCTGGGCACCATCCCCCTCGCCTTCCAGCCCGGCGAGCGATTCTTCTATTCCATCAGCACCGACGTGCTGGGCCTGCTGCTGGAGCGCGTGGCCGGGGAGCGTCTGGACCGTCTGCTGGAAAGCCGCATCACCGGCCCGCTCGGCATGAAGGACACGGTCTGGTGGGTGGATGATGCCCGCGCGCCGCGTCTCGCCGAGGCACCGGATTCCGATCCGTTGAAGGCCGGTATGTGGGCCTCCTACCGCATCCGCCAGGATCAGTCGGCCAATTCCTACCTCAAGGGCGGCGCCGGAATGGTGGGGACCAGCGCCGATTACCACCGCTTCTGCCAGATTCTGGTGGATGGCGGCAGCTTCGAGGGAAGGCGCTACCTTTCCCCCACCACCATCCGGTACATGATGAGCAACCACATGGTCGGCATGGGCGGGACGCCGGCGGCCAGCACCGGCCCGGGCTACGGCTTCGGGCTGGGCTTCGGCGTGCGCCTCGCGGACGGCATGGGCGTCGCGCCGGGTAGCCCCGGCGATGCGATGTGGGCCGGCGCCTGGGGGACGTCCTTCACCATCGACCGCGCGCAGAACCTTGTCGGCGTGTTCATGGCGCAGGGACCGTCCAACCGCGTCCGCACGCGGATGCTGTTCAAGAACCTCGTCTACGGCTCGCTGGTGGACGAGGGCTGAGACGGGGCGTTGACCGGGCCGGGCGCAGGGCCATCTTCCGTGTCGAGATGAGGAGGAAGCCATGATCCTGCGCCCGTTCGGTGCCCCGCTGGGGATGATGACCTTGGCCCTGGTCGCGAAATGGGCCTTCGCGCTTGGGCTTGGCCTTGGCGCGGCAGCCATGGCGGGGGCCTGCGCGCTGCGTCGCGGGATGGGACGGGGCGATCACAGCGCGTCCGATCCCCTCCATTCGGAGCCCGCCGAAGACGCGGTGACCTGACGGCGCCGGGCTTGCGGCGCCGCACGCAGCGTGCGAGGCGGCGCCCATGACCCAAGATCTTTCCCTGCGCGCCGCATCCCGCTTCGCGGCGCTCGCATTCCTCGGCTCCCTTGTGCTTGCCGCTTCGGCACAGGTGGCCCTGCCGCTCTGGCCGGTGCCGGCGACCATGCAAAGCCTTGCGGTGCTGCTGCTTGGCGCCCTGGGCGGCGGCCGCCTCGCTGCGTCCGCCGTCGCGCTCTACCTGATCGAAGGCGCGATGGGACTGCCGGTCTTCGCGAGTGGCATGGGCGGCCCTGCCGTGCTGGCCGGGCCGACAGCGGGCTACCTGCTCGGCTTCCTGCCTGCGGCTTGGCTGGCCGGGTACGCTGCGCGCGGCACGTGGTGGCGCCAGGGCGCGGCGCTTCTCGCCGCGCATCTCGTGCTTTTCGTGCCGGGCGTTCTGTGGCTCGCGGCCTATGTTGGGATGGAGAAGGCACTCTGGGCCGGCTTCGTCCTGTTCATCCCCGGGACGGCGCTGAAGACGGCGTTGGCTCTGGCTTCGCTGAAGGCGCTGCGGCGCTGAGTGCCCCCGAGCCGAGCGCGAGGTAGGCAAGCCGCTTCATCTCGCGCCGGCTGTGGGTGATGGCCTGCAGGATCAGCCCAACCGCGAAGGACAGCAACGCGGAAAGAATGAGTGCCGAGGCCAGCACCGCCGTCGGCAGGCGGGGCACCAGCCCCGTCTCAATGAACTCGAACACCACCGGCAGGCCGAGACCAAGTGCCACCACCGCCAGCAGCCCGGCGAGGATGGAGAAGAACTCGAAGGGCCGCTCCCGCTGCACCAGCACGCCGATCAGGCGCAGGATCACGAAGCCGTCGCGCCAAGTGGACAGCTTGCTGGTCGAACCTTCGGGCCGTTCGCCATAGGGCGCGGCGATTTCTCCAACCGGCAGGCGGAGCTCCAGCGCGTGGATCATCAGCTCCGTTTCGATCTCGAAACCGGCACTCATTGCAGGGAAGCTCTTCACGAAGCGGCGCGAGAACACCTTGTAGCCGGACAGCATGTCGCGCGTCTGGGTGCCGAAGACGCGGCCGACCAGCCCGGTGAGCACCCGGTTGCCGAAACGGTGGCCGGGCCGATAGGCCCCGCCATGCCCCGTCTCCTCCCGTGCCGCGTTCACCATGTCGAACCGGCCTTCGGCCGCAGCGGCGATCAGAAGTGGCGCGGCGGATGCGTCGTAGGTCGCGTCGCCATCCACCATGACGTACCAGTCCGCCTCGATGTCCGCGAACATGCGGCGGACCACGCTGCCCTTTCCGGGGCGGCTTTCGAAGCGCACCTCCGCCCTGGCCGCTCGGGCCACCTCGGCAGTGCCGTCGGTCGAGTTGTTGTCGTAGACGTAGATCACGGCGCCGGGCAGCGCGGCCCGGAAGCCGCGTACGACTTCGGCCACGGTCAGCGCCTCGTTGTGGCAGGGAACGAGCACGGCGATGCGGGGAGTGGCGGGCGGCATGGAGGATCCTCACGCGGCTTCCGCCGCGAGCCCGATCGCTCTAGGCGAGCGGCCCAGGGGCCGCAAGCCCCGGTGCGCCCCCTACGCGGCGCCCGGATTCCGGCTTATGGGGCGCCCATGTCCGCCTCTCTCCTGCGGCGCGCCGACCGAGTCTGGCCGCTCCTGTTCCTCCTCTGCCTCCTGGCCGGCGGCGGCTTGTCCGTCGCACTGGGGACGGATCGAAACTGGGACTTGCAGAATTATCACCTCTACGCGCCCTTCGCTTGGCTGAACGGCCGGCTGTTCGAGGACGGCGCACCGGCACAGCTGCAAAGCTACTTCAACCCGTTCCTCAGCCTGCCCGTCTATGCGCTCTGGATGGGCCTCCAGGACTGGCCGCGCCTTTATGCCTTCGTGATGGGCCTGCCAGCCGGGGCCTTCGGTTTTCTGGTTGCGCGCATCGCCTGGGCGCATGCCTCGCCGCTCTTCGGACGCGGTGAGGCGGGGCTGACCGCCACCGCGCTCGCTGTCCTTGCGGGGCTGACGGGCGCGGCCGTCCTTCCGGGTGTCGGTCTCAGCGCCAACGATGTCGCAGCTGCCGTGCCGCTCGCCCTATCCTATCTGCTCGTGCTGCGGGAGGCCGAGCGGCGTGACGCGGGGGAACCGCCACGCCTTAGGCGTCTTGCGGTCGCGGGGGCGGCAGCGGGGCTGGCGGCGGGACTCAAGCTGACCACTGTCATCTTCGCCGCGCCGATCGGGGTGATGATCCTCCTCCTGCTCGGGCTGCGCGCGGCGCTGGCGGCAGGCGCGGCGATGGGCGCGGGCTTCCTCCTTTTCTGGGCCCCGCACGCCCTCACCCTGTGGCGCGAGACGGGGAACCCGCTTTTCCCCCTCTACAACCACGTCTTCCGCTCGCCGGACTTCCTGCTGCAAGCCCTCGCGGATGAACGCTTCCTGCCGCGCTCGCGCCTCCAGGCCCTGTTATACCCCTTCTGGTGGCTGAGGCCGACCACGAACCTGGTGACCGAGATTCGGATGCGCGATGCGCGCGTCGCCACCGGCTACATCGCCTTCCTGCTCGCCGTGCCGCTGCTGCTCTGGCGGCGGCCTCCGGGTGGGCGGCGGGCGGTGCTGCTGCTGATGGGCGTGACCGCGATCTCGTACCTCGCCTGGGCACGGATGTTCGGCATCTATCGCTACCTCGTGCTGCTGGAAGCGCTGTCGGTGATGCTGGTGATCGTCGCGCTCGGCCTCGCCTTCGGGCGTCGTCCGGTACCGGCGCTGGCGGTGCTCGGCCTCGTGGTGGGCGTGCTGCTCGGAACGACCGTGCATCCCAACTGGGGCCATGGGCGGCACGAGGCACGTCTCTTCCAGTCCGATCCCATCCCAGTGAAGCCCGGTGCGCTGGTGGTGACGCTCGACTGGGAGCCGCACGCCTATCTCGTGCCCTTCCTGCCTGCCGACGTGCGGGTGTTCGGACTACACACCAACTTCAACAACCCCGACCACGACCACGGCTTGAACCGCCGCATCCGCGCCGCGATCGCGGCCCATGATGGCCCGATCTGGGGTGTCGCGGGGCCGGGCACGCCTGAGGCGGCGCGCGTGGCCGTGTTGCGCGCGCATGGGCTGCAGGAAGCGGGCCCCTGCACCCTGGTCCGGACGAGCCTAGAGCGCGGCGGTCACCTCTTCTGCCCGTTGCGCCGCGCCGGCTAGGCGCCACGCCGCTGAGGGCGCGACCCAGGCCAAGGCACCCGCGACGAACACCGCCTCCACCCCGCCCTCCGGCCGCAGCAGGGCGAGGTCGCCGCGCAGCCCCTCGGCGATGCGGCCTCGGTCGGCAAGGCCGAGGGCGCGCGCCGGGTTCTCCGAGACCAGCGCCCATGCGGCGGCGAGGTCGAGCACGCCGCGCGCGGCCAGGCGGAACGGCGCCTCGGCCAGTGCAAGCCAGTGATAGTCGCTGGCCAGCACGGAAACGAGGCCGCGCTCCGCGAGCGGCGCCGCGCTGGCCCAGCCGAGGTGGCTGCCGCCGCGCACCACGTTGGGCGCGCCCATGACCACCGCCTCCCCCGCTCGCCGCGCCTCCTCCGCCACGGCTTCCGCCATCGGGAACTCGCAGATGGTGGCGCCGAGGCCGCGGAACTGCCGTCGATCCTCCGTCGTGGCGTCATCATGGGAGAGCATGGGGATGCCCGCCCGGCGCGCGGCTTCCGCCATGCGGGCGCGCGAGGCCGGCACCTCGGGACGGCGCGCGGCGGCGCCCAGCGCGAGGCGGCGGAACGCCTCCTCCGTCACCCCGGCACGGCCCGCGTACTTGCCCAACTGCTTTGGGTCGTCCAGCTGCCGAAGGATGCCGGGCGTATGGTCGTTGAAGCCGAGCAGGGCGACGGCACCTTCCTCGATCGCGGCCAGCGCGTAAGGTTCGGCGTCGAGGTTGTCGGCCTCGAAGCGGAGGTGGATGTGCAGATCGGGGCCAAGCGGCGGGTCGCGCAGCGCCGCCAGCAGGTCGCAGAACACGGGCAGTGAGCGCAGCCCCGGCTCCCAGGATAGAGTCACGCCGAGAAAGGCGGTCGTGATCCCGGCGGCGAGGATCTGCGAGGCTGCATCGCGCAAGGCGAAGGCGGCCGGGAAATCCACCCCGGGCCGCGGCTGGAGGCATCGTTCATGCGCGTCGCCGTGGATGTCCACGATGCCCGGCAGGACCAGCAGGCCGCGCGCGTCGAAGCCGCTCCCCCCCGCCCCGGGTACGATCCGCCCATCGGATACGCCGACCTCGCTCACGGACAGCCGTCCGCCGCGAAGCACCGCGCCGCCGCGAATGGTCCAATTCGCCATCAGGCGTCTCCGACGACGAGTTGCGTGCGCCCCGCCGCGTATCGCGTGATCGTCGCATCCACTGGCCGCCCATCGGGATCGACATTCAGCGCCTCGCTCACCAGCACGGGCCGGGCGCGGGACTGGACCAGCAGCATAGCCTCCTCCGCTGTCGGCATCCTGGCCGTGATGCGGGTGACGCGGCGGCGGTAATCCGGCACGCCGGACGCCGCCAGCGCGGCGGTGATGGATGGGTTCTCGCGCAGCTGCGCCGCGATGCGAGGAAACCGGGCGAGCGGGAAATGGTGCGCGCCCAGGGCCACGGGGCGGCCATCCGCCATCGCGATGCGTTCGGCCATCACGACCCGTGCGCCTTTCCGCAGATCCAGCATCTCGCGGATGCGCGGCTCCGGCTCGATCTCCGCGAGGCGGACGAGCTGCCCGGCCGGCTCGCGGTTCTGGGAGCGGATGATCTCGCTGAAGCGGGTGCGCGTGCCGAGCGGGTAGTCGAGCACGTCCTCCGCCACGAAGGAGCCGCGCCCCTGCTCAACCCGCACGAGGCCGCGCGCCTCCAATGACTCCATCGCGCGCCGCAGCGTGTGGCGGTTGACCCCGAACCGCGCCGACAGCTCGGCCTCGGTGGGCAGGCGGTCCCCTGGGGCGTGGATGCCCGAAGTGATGTCAGCTTCGATCCGCCCGGCAATCTGGCGCCAGAGCGCCACGCCCGCCGCGCGGTCAAGCGTCACGGAATCTTCAACCAATTTGGGCGCCCCCCCGGCGAGAACTGCGTTGACCCTACAGAAGCTCCTGTGTAGCTGTCTAGACCAATGGCAACCCGACCCGAATGGATCTCGGTCCTGGCTCGTGCCTCGGCAGAAGAGATCGGAAGCCTCGCAGGCCCGCTCCCCCCCTACCGCAGGCTGCGAGGGCCGGAGACCGGCCTGACCATGCTCCGCGGCCGGGCTGGCGGCGCTGGCGCCGTGTTCAATCTCGGCGAGGCCACCGCGACGCGGTGCACCGTCGCCCTTCCTGACGGAACGCTGGGCCATGGCTGGCGCCTCGGCCGGGACCGCCATGCCGCCGAGGTGGCAGCGGTGATGGATGCCCTGCTGCAAGGGGCCGAAGGCGAGGCGTGGCATGCGCGCGTCGTGGCCCCGCTGGCCGAGGCGCAGCGCGCGGCACGGGAGCAGAAATCCCGCCGTGCCGCAGCAACCGCCGTGCGATTTTCCACCCTCGGGACGATGCGATGAAGCCCGGTTTTCACGACCCCGTGCTGGATGCGCAAGCCTGCTTCCGCGCCGCGATGGAGGCCATGGCCCGTCCCGGCCGCGTGCAGGAGATCGTCCCGCCCGAGGGCATTCCCAATGCGCTGGATCCGGCCGCTGCCGCGCTGCTGCTGACGCTGGTCGACGCCGACACGCCGTTCTGGACCGATGCGGGTGAGGAGACGCGCGGCTGGATCGCCTTTCATTGTGGCGCCCCGCTCGTCCCCCCTGGCGACGCCGCCTTCGCGGTCGTCACGGGTGCCCTTCCCCCGCTTTCCCTGTTCCGCGAAGGCACGGACGAGGCGCCGCAGGACGGCACGACGGTGATCCTCCAGCTTCGGCACCTGGTCCCTGGGGAGGGCTGGCGTCTGTTGGGGCCCGGCATCGAGACGGAGCATCGCCTACGCGTGGACGGGCTGCCCGAGGGCTTTGCCACCTCCTGGGACGCGCGGCGCGCGGCCTTCCCGCGTGGAGTGGACCTGTTCCTGTGCGCCGGCACGCGGTTCGCCGCCCTGCCGCGCACCGTCCGCATCGAGGAGCATGGCTGATGTATGTCGCGGTGAAAGGCGGCGACGCGGCGATCGAGGCGGCGCATCGCTGGCTGGCACATGAGCGGCGTGGCGACACTGCCCTGCCAGAGATCACGGCCGCGCAGCTGCGCGAGCAGATGGCACTGGCCGTGGATCGCGTGATGGCGGAAGGAAGCTGCCTCGACCGCGACCTCGCGGCGTTGGCGCTGAAGCAGTCGCGTGGCGACGCGGTGGAAGCCGCCTTCCTGCTGCGCGCCTACCGCAACACGCTGCCGCGCTTCATGGCGGCCGAACCGCTCGATACCGGGGCGATGCAGGCGCGCCGGCGCATCAGCGCCACCTACAAGGACCTGCCGGGCGGACAGGTCCTGGGGCCGACCTTCGACTACACGCACCGCCTGCTGGATTTCGCGCTGGCCGCGGAGGGCGCCGCGCTTCCCGCGCCCGAGGAGGACGCGGAAGGGACCGGCCCGATGCCGCAGGTCACCGGCTTCCTCGCCGGCGAGGGGCTGATGCGCGAGGAGGTGCCGGAGGAGGGCGGAGCGCCGCCCGACCTGACGCGCGAGCCGCCCTCCTTCCCCGCATCGCGCCCGCTGCGCCTGCAGGCGCTGGCGCGTGGCGACGAGGGCTTCCTGCTCGGCCTCGGCTATTCCACCCAGCGCGGCTACGGCAATGCCCATCCCTTCGTCGCCGAACTGCGCGTCGGCGAGGTGGAGGTTTTGGTCGAGCCGCCGGAACTGGGCTTCGCCATCTCCATCGGTGAGGTGACGGTGACCGAATGTCAGATGGCGACGCAGTTCGCCGGATCGCGCGAGGAGCCGCCGCAATTCACCCGCGGTTACGGGCTCATTCCCGGCCAGAACGAGCGCAAGGCGATGGCGATGGCGCTGGTGGACCGGGCGCTCATGGCGCGGGAGCTGGGCGAGGAGGCCACCGCCCCCGCCCAGGACGAGGAATTCGTCCTGCTCCATTCCGACAACGTGGAGGCGACGGGCTTCGTCGAGCACCTGAAGCTGCCGCACCACGTGGATTTCCAGAGCGAACTGGAAAAGCTCCGTTCCATCCGCCGCCGCTGGGAAGCCGAGCGCATCGCGGCGCGAAAGGAAGCGGCCGAATGAGCGCGGCGGTGCAGGAAGCAGGCGGCTACAACTTCGCCTATCTGGACGAGGCGACGAAGCGGATGATCCGCCGCGCCATCCTCAAGGGCCTCGCCATTCCCGGCCACCAGATCCCCTTCGGCGCGCGCGAGATGCCGCTGCCCTATGGCTGGGGCACGGGCGGCATCCAGGTGACGGCATCGGTCCTTGGTCCGCGCGACCGTCTGAAGGTGATCGACCAGGGCGCGGACGACACCACCAACGCTGTCTCCATCCGCCGTTTCTTCCAGCGCGTCGCGGGGGTGAAGGTGACGACGCGCACGGCGGAGGCGACGGTGATCCAGACGCGCCACCGCATTCCGGAGCGCCCCCTCACCGAAGGACAGGTCCTCGTCTTCCAGGTGCCGATGCCCGAGCCGCTGTTCCGGCTGGAGCCGCGCCTCGCCGAAACGCGGCGCCTCCACGCGCTGGGCGACTATTCCCTCGCGCAGCTTCGCCTCTACGAGGACATCGCGCGGCAGGGGGAGACGGGTTCCTCCTACAATCATCCGGTGATGGTGAACGGGCGCTACCTGATGTCGCCCTCGCCCATCCCCGGCTACGACAATCCGAAGCTTCACCGCAGCGCCGCGATCCTGCTCTTCGGTGCGGGGCGGGAGAAGAAGATCTACGCCGTCCCGCCCTGGACGGAGGTGAGTTCGCTCGATTTCGACGACCACCCCTTCCGGCCGATGCTGGCCGCCGCGCCCTGCGCCTTCTGCGGCAGCCGCGACAGCTACAAGGACGAGATCGTATCCGATGATCGCGGCGGGCGGGTCTTCGTCTGCTCCGACACGGACCATTGCCGGGAGAACCAGCGATGAGCGCCTTGCTGGAAGCCGATGGGCTGCGCCTTCGCTTCGGCGCCGCGCCGGCGCTGGATGGCGTGTCCGTCGCCATCTGGCCCGGCGAGGTGGTGGCGGTGGTGGGCGAAAGCGGCTCCGGCAAGTCCACCCTGCTGCGCGCCTTGTCCGGGCAGATCACGGCCGATGCCGGCACGGTTCATTATGCCGGGCAGGACGTGCTCGCCCTGTCCGAGGCCGGGCGGCGCCGCCTAATGCGGACCGAGTGGGGCTATGTCCACCAGAACGCCCGCGACGGCCTGCGCCTCGGCGTTTCGGCCGGCGGCAATGTCGGCGAGCGCCTGATGGCGGCGGGCGAGCGGCGCTACGACAGCATCCGCGAGGTCGCCGCGCACTGGATGGAGCGGGTGGAACTCGACCCCTCCCGCATGGACGAACCGCCGCGCAACTTCTCCGGCGGGATGCAGCAGCGCCTCCAGATCGCCCGCTGCCTCGTGACCGAGCCGCGTCTCGTCTTCATGGACGAGCCAACCGGGGGGCTCGATGTCTCGGTGCAGGCGCGCCTCCTCGACCTGATCCGCAAGCTGGCGAAGGAGATGGGGCTGGCCGTGTTCCTGGTGACGCACGACATCGCCGCCGCGCGGCTTCTCGCGCACCGCATCCTGGTGATGCGGCGCGGCCAGGTGGTGGAGGAAGGCCTGGCGGACCGCGTGCTGGACGACCCGCGCCACCCCTACACCCAGCTCCTCGTTTCCTCGGTGCTGGCGGCATGACGCTTCTCCTCAAGGCCGAAGGGCTGCGCAAGGGCTTCACCCTGCACCTTCAAGACGGCGTCTCCCTGCCTGTGCTGGAGGGCGAGGCGCTGGAACTCCAAGCGGGCGAGTGCGTCGCGCTATCCGGCCCCTCCGGCGCGGGCAAGTCCACGCTGCTGCGCTGCCTCCAGGGCAATTACGGCGTGGATGCGGGGCATGTCCTCCTGCGCCACCGCGGCGCGATGGTGGATTTCGCCGCCGCAGAGCCGCGCCTCGTGCGCGAGATCCGGGCGGAGACGCTGGGCTACGTCTCGCAGTTCCTTCGCGTCATCCCGCGCGTCCCGGCCCTGGATCTCGTGGTGGAGGCGGGGGTGGAGCGCGAGGCAGCGCGAGCCCTGCTGCGGCGGCTCAACCTGCCCGACCGGCTGCACGGACTTCCCCCGGCCACCTTTTCGGGGGGGGAGCAGCAGCGCGTGAACCTGGCGCGCGGCTTCGGCCCCGCCTATCCAATCCTGCTGCTGGACGAGCCGACCGCCAGCCTGGACGCCGCGAACCGCGAGGTGGTGGTGGGGCTGATCCTGGAGGCCAAGGCACGCGGCGCCGGCATCATCGGCATCTTCCACGACGAGGAGGTGCGGGATCGGGTGGCCGACCGGCTGCACCGGGTCTTGCCCATCGGCCCCACCCCTGCCACCGAGGCGGCATGACCATCTTCACCAATGTGCGCCTCGTCCTGCCGGACGCGGTGATCCAGGGCACGCTCGTGGCCGAGAGCGGACGGATCGTGGACGTCCAGCCGGGCCGCTCCGCCCACCCCTCCGCCGTGGACCTGGAGGGCGACTTCCTCATGCCCGGCATGGTGGACCTGCACACCGACAATCTGGAAAGGCAGGTGCAGCCGCGCGCCAATGCGCGCTGGCCTGCCCGCTCCGCCTTCCTGGCGCATGACGCGCAATGCGCCGCGGCCGGCGTCACCACCGTGCTGGACGCGCTCTGCCTCGGCGACCTGGGCTTCGACCAGGGCCGCGACCAGACCTTCCGCGAGGGGGTGGAGGAAGCGACGGCCCTGGCAGGCAGCGGCGCGCTGCGGGTCGAGCACCTGCTGCATCTGCGCTGCGAATTGCCGGCCCGCGACATGCCGGGGCTGCTGGATTCCGTCGCTGACCATCCACTGGTGGCGATGGCCTCGCTGATGGATCACTCGCCGGGGGTCGGCCAGTATCGCGACCTTGACCGCTACCGCGCCATGCGCGTGCGGCAGACCAAGATGACGGCCTCCGAGGTGGAGCAGCGCATCGCCGAACTCCTGGCACAGCGGGAGCAGACGCTGGAGCCGCAGCGCCGCTTCGCGCTGGACCGGCTTTCCGCGCGTGCCCTGCCCCTGGCGAGCCACGACGACGAGACCAAGGCGCAGGTGACCCGCAATGCCGGCGACGGCATCCGGGTCAGCGAATTCCCGGTGACCATGGAAGCGGCCGAGGCGGCGCGCGACCTCGGGGTCGGGGTGATCGCGGGCGCGCCCAACCTCGTGCGCGGCGGTAGCCATTCAGGCAATGTTGCGGTCATGGACCTGCTGCGCGCCGGCACGGTGACGGCCATCGCCAGCGACTACGTGCCCTCCGCCATGGTGGAGGCCGCCTTCCTGGCCGCGAAGGAAATCGGGCTTCCTGCGGCCATCGCGACCGTCACCTCCGCCCCCGCCCGCATGGCGAAGCTGGAGGATCGGGGCCGGTTGGAAGCGGGGCAGCGCGCCGATCTGGTGCGCGTGCGCGAGCACCGCGGCACCCCCGTGATCCGCGAAACCTGGGTGCGCGGAGAACGCGTCGCATGAGGGTGGCGCTGTACTGGGCGCCGGAATTGGACGACCCGCTGCACCAGGCCGGGTCCACTTGGCTGGGTCGCGATGCGGAGACAGGAGCGCGGCTGGCGCAGCCGGATCTGCCCGGCATCGCGGAATGGACGGAGGCGCCGCGCCTTTACGGCCTGCACGCGACGCTCAAGCCACCCTTTATCCCCGTTCATGGCTGGGATGACTTCCTGGGGGAGGCGCGGCGCGTCGCCGCATCCATCCCGGCCTTCGACCTGCCGCCCCTCATGGTTCGGACCCACAAGGGGTTCCTGGCGCTGCGCGAGGCGGAGCCTTGCCCGCCGCTCCAGGCCCTGGCCGATGCGCTCGTCACCCGGCTTGACCGCCACCGTAGCCCAGCTTCGGAGAAGGAGTTGGAACGCCGCCGCAAATCGGGTCTGACCGAACGCCAGGACCGGCACCTGCGCGACTGGGGGTATCCCTACGTCCTGGAGGATTTCCACTTCCACGTGACGCTGACGCGCCGCCTTTCGAAAGAGGAGGAGGCGCTGATCCGACCGGAAGCCGAGGCACGCGTGGGCGCCGCGGCGAACCGGGCGAGGCGCGTCCGGCAGGTCTGCGTCTTCACGCAGCGCGAGCCGGACGCGCCCTTCCTTATCGCGGAGAGGCTGAGCCTCAGCGCGTAGCCGGGGCGGCGGGCGCGGCCGGTGCCGCAGGGGCGCGTTCGCCCTGCTGGCCACGCTCACCCCGCTCGCCGCGGTGGTGGTGGTGGCCGTGACGCCAGCGCGGCAGTTCATCGCGCGTCACCGCACCGTCGCCGTTCGCGTCCAGCGCCCGGAAGCGGGCGGAGGCGGGAACGCGCATCTCCTCCAGCGTCACCTGGCCATCGCTGTTCGCGTCGAGGGCGCGGAACATGGCGGCGCGGCCCCGCTGCATGCGTTCGGCGCGCTCGGGGCTCGGCTGGCGGGCACCCTCGGGGCTCGGAGCGCGGAGATTGGCGAACTCCTCCTGGCTCAGCCCACCGGAGCGGTCGGCATCGGCCTGGTTGAAGCGATGGGTCACCACGCCCCAGGCCTCGTCAAAGGTCACGCGGCCGTCGCGGTTCGTGTCGAACTGCTCGAACATGCGCTCCATGCCGCGGGGCCCCTTACGCTGGCCCTCGGTCCGCGCCTGGCCCTGCTGAGCCGGAGCGGCATTCTGCTGCGCAAAGGCCGGGAGGCCCACCAGAAGGGCGGCGCCGAGAGCGAAGGCAGCTTTGGACTTCATCGTGCTGTGTCTCCTGTCCGGGCGGGGATGGTCCGCCCTTGAGACGCAAAATGCGCGCCGCGTGTAACCGCCGCGTGGCATCCACGGTGACGAAGTGCAACAGGGATGCCGGGTGTCGGGATTGAACCGACGACCTACCGCTTACAAGGCGGTTGCTCTGCCGCTGAGCTAACCCGGCGCAGCTCTCCCTGTATCGCAGCCGGGCCCCGCTTGCCAGCACGGGGCAATCCCCGCCAGATGCCGCCATGCGCCGCCGCAACGCTCCCCTTCCCGCCAGATCCGCCGCCCTGCCGGAGGAGGGCGTCTGGCTGTGGGGCCTGCACGCCGTATCCGCGGCGCTGCGGAACCCGGCGAGACGCCTGCGCCGCCTCCTTGTCACCCGTGGTGCCGAAGCGGAACTGGCGGAGCGGGCCGAGAGCCCCTGGCGCATCAAGCCGGAATTCGTGGAGCGGGACCGGCTGGACCGCATGCTGGGCGGCGAGGCCATTCACCAGGGCGCCGCCCTGCTGGTCGAGGCGCTGACGCCCCCTGCCCTGCCACAGTTGATGGAACAGACCACCGGACCGGTCCTGGTGCTCGACCAGGTGACGGATCCTCGCAATGTCGGGGCCATCCTGCGCTCCGCCGCCGCCTTCGGCGCGGCCGCCGTCCTCATGCAGGAGCGCCATGCACCCGCCGAGACCGGAACCCTCGCCCGCGCAGCCAGCGGCGCGCTGGAGGTGGTGCCCGTGCTGCGGGAGGTGAACCTTGCCCGTGCCATCGAGTCGCTGAAGCAGGCTGGGCTATGGGTTGTGGGGCTGGAGGCGGCTGGGCCGGTCACGCTGGCGCAATCCGGGCTCGTCGGCCGCCGCGTCGCTCTGGTGCTGGGCGCCGAGGGCGAGGGGTTGCGCCGCCTGACGCGCGAAAGCTGCGACGAGCTGGTGCGGCTGCCGATCCGCCCCGCCATGGAAAGCCTGAACGTCTCGGCCGCCGCCGCGGTGGCCCTTTACGAGCTGGGAAGGGAATGACGATGGATGCTGCCGCCGCGATCCTTGAGGCGCGCCGCGCCAAGCGGGTGCTGACCACGCTGGGCGCCGCCGCGCCCCGCACGCTGGAGGAAGGCTATGCCGCGCAGCGCCGCCTCGCGGAGAAGCTGGGCGCCGTGCCACCTTTCGGCTTCAAGATCGGCGCGACGACGAAGCAGATGCAGGAGTACCTGGGCCTGTCCGGTCCAGTGGCGGGTTTCGTCCCCGCCACTTCCCTGCACCCGGATGGCGCCGCGCTTCGCTTCGGTGATTTCCTGAACCCCGGGGTGGAATGCGAGGTCGGGCTGCGCCTTGCCCGCGACTTGGCGCCCGGCCCGATCAGCCGGGATGAGGCGCTGGAAGCCGTGGCGGAGGTGTTCCCTGCCATCGAAATCGTCGAGCGTCGCTATGGCGATCTTGTGGAGCTAGGGACGCCGACGCTGGTGGCCGACCAGGTCTTCCACGCCGGGGGGGTGCTGGGCAGCGCGCCCGCAAACTGGCGCGACCTCGACCTCGGCGCCATGCGGGGCGAATTGTTCGTGGATGGCGTGTCCAAGGGCGGCGGACACGGACGCGACCTGCTGGGCCACCCGCTCGAGGCGCTGCGCTGGCTGGCCGATTCGCCAGCGGCGCGCGAGTTCGGCGGGCTGCGCGCCGGCCAGGTGGTGTGGCTGGGTAGCGTGACGCCGCCCATTTGGCTGCCCGCCCCAGGCGAGGTGGTGGTGCAGTTCGAAGGATTGGGCAAGGTTTCGGTCCGCTTCAACTGACGGGTCCTCGCGCCTCGCTTTCCTGATCCCCAGCCACGGCCGCCAGCCTCCTCCGGGCTGACGGCCGAAGGCCGGTGCCACTTAACGCATACCCGTGCGCCGGCCATGCAACGCCGGAATGGTCGCAAACTCCGAGCCCCACTGGAAAGAGGACGCCCCTGGTCCTATTTGGAGCGGAGCAAGGAGAGTCCGGTGCTGAAGCTGTCGAGGCTGACCGATTATGGCGTGGTGGTGCTGGCCCGAATGGGCGCGGCCCCATCCCTGCGCCAAAGCGCGCCCGAACTGGCCCACCGCACTGGCTTGGCCGAGCCGACCGTGGCCAAGGTGCTCAAGATCCTGGCCGGGGCCGGGCTGGTCGAGGGCGTGCGCGGCGCGCGCGGCGGCTACGTGCTGGCCCGTCCGCTCGACGCCATTCCGCTTTCCGACGTGATCACCGCCTTTGACGGGCCGATCGCCCTGACCGCCTGCGTCGAGGGCGGCGGGGGCGGCTGCGGCTCCGAGGAACACTGCCCGGTGCGCGGGCGCTGGGATCCGGTGAACCACGCCATCCGCCAAGCCCTGTCCGGCATCACCGTCGCTGACCTGGCGATGCCCGCCCCCATCGCTTTCATCCCCGAGGCCGATCTGCGCCTCGCCGCCGAGTAGGAGCCTTCCATGCCTGCCGTTGCCGAGACCATCGAGACCGTCCAGTCCGTCCAGGAAGGCGGCTACAAGTGGGGTTTCGAGACCGAGATCGAGATGGAGTTCGCCCCCAAGGGGCTGAACGAGGACATCGTCCGCTTCATCTCGAAGAAGAAGAACGAGCCGCAGTGGCTGCTGGATTGGCGGCTGAAGGCCTTCGCCCTGTGGCAGAAGATGGAGGAGCCCGACTGGGCCGGCGTCTCCTACCCGAAGATCGACTACCAGGACGCGTACTACTACGCCGCGCCGGTGAAGAAGGCCGGCCCGAAGTCGCTCGACGAGGTGGATCCGGAGCTGCTGAAGACCTACGCCAAGCTGGGCATCCCGCTGAAGGAGCAGGCGATCCTGGCCGGCGTCGAGGGTGCGGGCGAGAGCCCGGCCGATAGCGGCCGCATGCCCGTCGCCGTCGATGCGGTGTTCGACAGCGTCAGCGTCGCCACCACCTTCCGTGGCGAGCTTGCGAAGCACGGCATCATCTTCTGCTCCATCTCCGAGGCGGTGCAGGAGCATCCGGAGCTGGTGCGCGAATACCTGGGCAGCGTGGTGCCGCAGGGCGACAACTACTTCGCCTGCCTGAACAGCGCCGTCTTTACCGACGGATCCTTCGTGTACATCCCGAAGGGCGTGCGCTGCCCGATGGAGCTGTCCACCTATTTCCGCATCAACGCCAAGAGCACCGGCCAGTTCGAGCGCACGCTGATCATCGCCGATGCGGGCAGCCACGTGTCCTACCTGGAAGGCTGCACGGCGCCGCAGCGCGACGAGAACCAGCTTCACGCCGCGGTGGTCGAGCTGGTCGCGATGGACGATGCGACCATCAAGTATTCCACGGTGCAGAACTGGTACCCCGGCGACGCCGAGGGCAAGGGCGGCATCTACAACTTCGTGACCAAGCGCGGCGCCTGCCGTGGGGCTCGGAGCAAGATCTCCTGGACGCAGGTGGAGACCGGCTCGGCTGTCACCTGGAAGTACCCGTCCTGCATCCTGCTGGGCGACGACAGCGTGGGCGAGTTCTACTCGGTCGCGGTGACGAACAACTTCCAGCAGGCCGACACCGGCACGAAGATGTTCCACATCGGCCGCAACACGAAGTCCACCATCGTGTCCAAGGGCATCTCCGCCGGCCGCAGCCAGAACACCTATCGTGGCCTGGTGAAGATCAGCCCGAAGGCGCAGGGCGCGCGCAACTTCACCCAGTGCGACTCCCTGCTGATCGGCGACCAGTGCGGAGCGCACACCGTGCCCTACATCGAGAATCGCTGCGTCACGGCGAAGGTAGAGCACGAGGCCACGACCTCGCGCATCGCCGAGGACCAGCTCTTCTACTGCCGCGCGCGCGGGCTGAACGAGGAGGAGGCCGTGGGCCTCATCGTCAACGGCTTCTGCCGCGAGGTGCTGAAGGAGCTGCCGATGGAGTTCGCCGTGGAGGCGCAGAAGCTGCTGGCGATCAGCCTTGAGGGGAGCGTGGGCTAATGTTGCGTATCGAAGGGCTGACCGCCGAGATCGAGGGCAAGCAGATCCTCAAGGGGATCGACCTCGAGGTTCCGAAGGGCGAGATCCACGCCATCATGGGCCCCAACGGCTCTGGCAAGTCCACGCTGTCCTACGTGCTGTCGGGGCGCGAGGGCTATGACATCACCGGCGGCTCCGTCACCTGGAACGGTCAGGACCTGCTGGCGATGGAGCCGGAGGAGCGCGCGGCCGCTGGCCTGTTCCTCGCCTTCCAGTATCCGGTCGAGCTGCCGGGCGTGGGCAACGCCAACTTCCTCCGCACCGCGCTGAACGCGCAGCGTCGCGCGCGCGGCGAGAAGGAAGTGGACGCCATGGCCTTCCTGAAGCTGGCGCGCGAGAAGCTGAAGCAGCTCCAGATGTCTGACGAGATGCTGAAGCGCAACGTCAATGTCGGCTTCTCGGGCGGCGAGAAGAAGCGCAACGAGGTGCTTCAGATGGCCCTGATGAACCCGTCCATGGCCATCCTGGACGAGACCGACAGTGGTCTCGACATCGACGCGCTGCGCATCGTCTCGGAAGGCGTGAACGCGTTGCGCGGCCCGGATTTCTCGGCGCTGGTCATCACCCACTACCAGCGCCTGCTGAACTACATCGTTCCCGACCGGGTCCATGTGCTGATGGGCGGACGCATCGTCCGCTCCGGCGGCAAGGAGCTGGCGGAGGAGCTGGAGGCGCAGGGCTACGGCCAGGCGAGCGCGGCATGAATGCAGTCACCGGAGGCGCTGGCGGCTTCCTTTCCCGCTTCGAAGGGCTCCGCGACCGGCTTCCCGGCGCGTCGCTGGAGCGCGTGCGCGCCCTACGCGAGGCGGGCGCCGCCACCTTGCGCGCGAAGGGACTGCCCGGACGTCGCGTGGAGGAATGGCGCTACACGGACCTCGCCCCCGTGGCGCAGGCGCATTTCACCGAGGCGCTGACCGCGGTGGGCGAAAGCCCTGCCCTGCCCGCCGCCCGGGCGCCGAACCGCATCGTCTTTGTGGACGGGAGGCTGGCCGAGCACCTTTCGCAGCTTCCGCCCCATGCCGCGCCGCTTGCCGCGCGGCTGGAGGCAGCGCAGGAACTGCTGGCGGAGGATGGCGGCCTGCCGCTGGTCGGGCTGAACGCGATGATGTTCGAGGACGGGCTGTTCCTCGATCTGCCTGAGGGGGCCGACGCCGGAACGGTGGAGGTGCTAAACCTCGCCGCCCATGGCGAGCGGCCCATCGCCTTTCACCCGCGCCATGTCATCCGCCTGGCGCCAGGCGCGAAGCTGACCATCGTGGAGACGAGCACCGGTCCTGCCGGGGCAGCCTATCTGCACAACCCGGTCTACGACATCCGCGTGGCCGAGGGCGCTTCCTTCACCCATGTGCGCGTGCAGCGTGAGGGCCGCGCGGCCTTCCAGCTCAGTACCATTCGCGCCCGCGTGGCGGCGGGCGGCACCTATGACAACTTTACCTTGAATGCTGGCGGGCGTCTCGTGCGGAACGAGATCCATGTCGTGCTGGAGGGACCCAAGGCGGCGGCGCACATGAACGGCGCCCAGCTTGTCGCGGATGGGCAGCACGCGGACACGACCACCTTCCTCGACCATGCCGCGCCGGATTGCCCCAGCCGCCAGACCGTGAAGACCGTGCTCGCCGGGAAGTCGCGCGGCGTTTTCCAGGGCAAGATCCTGGTGCGGCAGGCGGCGCAGCGCACAGATGGCTACCAGATGAACCAGGCCCTCCTGCTGAGCGAAGAGGCGGAGATCGACGCCAAGCCGCAGCTGGAGATCTACGCCGACGACGTGAAGTGCTCGCACGGGGCCACGGTCGGCGCGCTCGACCCGGAGCAGCTTTTCTACCTGCGCGCCCGCGGCATCCCGGCGGAGGAGGCCCGAGCCATCCTCGTCCAGGCCTTCCTGACCGAGGCGGTGGAGGGCGTGACGGATCCCATTGCCCAGGCAGCGCTGGAAGAGGCCGTGTCGGGTTGGTGGGAGCGGGAGGCCGCCTGATGGACCTCGCCCTCGCCCCGCTCGACGTGCAGCGCATCCGGCAGGATTTCCCGATCCTGTCGCAGACGGTGCGCGGCCGTCCGCTCGTCTTCCTGGACAGCGGCGCCTCTGCCCAGAAGCCGCGCCAGGTGATGGACGCCATGCGCGCCTGCATGGAAACGGCCTACGCGAACGTGCATCGCGGCGCTTACCACCTGAGCGAGGTGGCGACGGAGAACCATGAGGCGTCGCGCGAGGCGGCACGTCGCTTCCTCAACGCGGCGCGGGTGGAGGAGATCATCCTCACCGGCGGCTCCACCTCCGCGATCAACCTCGTCGCGCATTCCTTCGGACGGGGCATGCTCAAGCCCGGCCAGCGCGTGCTGGTGTCGGAGATGGAGCACCATGCCAACCTCGTTCCCTGGCAGATGCTGCGGGATGACGGGCGCGGGATCGGCCTCGGCTTCATCCGCATCACGGACGCGGGGGAGCTGGACCTCGACTCCCTCCACGCGGAGCTGCGGAAGGGCGATGTCGGCCTTGTCGCGGTCACGCACATGTCCAACGTGCTGGGCACGGTGACGCCGGCTGGGGCCATCGCCCGCATGGCGCATGAGCACGGCGCGCGGGTGCTGTTCGACGGCTCCCAGGCCGCGGTGCATCGCCGCGTGGACGTGCAGGCGCTGGACGCCGATTTCTACGCCTTCACCGGCCACAAGCTCTACGGCCCCACCGGCATCGGCGTGCTCTACGCCAAGCACGAGCTGCTGGAGGCGATGCCGCCCTTCCTCGGCGGCGGCGACATGATCGAGACGGTGACGCTGGAGCGCTCGACCTGGGCCGCGCCGCCGGCGCGCTTCGAGGCCGGCACCCCGCCCATCATCGAAGCCGCCGGCATGAAGGCCGCCATCGAGTATGTCGAAGCCATCGGCATGGAGGCGATGGAGGCGCATGAGCGGTCGCTCGTCGACCACGCGATGCGCGTCCTGCCGGAGGTCGAGGGGCTGACCCTGGTCGGGAGCGCGCAGGATCGCGGCGGCGTCTTCTCCTTCTCGCTGGACGCGGCGCACCCGCACGACCTCTCCACCTTCGTGGACCGGCGCGGCATCTGCATCCGCGCCGGCCGCCATTGCGCCGAGCCGCTGCACGAGCGGCTGGGGCTGGAGAGCGGGTCGGCCCGGGCCAGCTTCGGCCTCTATACCACCCATGGCGAGATCGATGCCCTGGCCGAGGCGCTGCGCGAGGCGCGGCGGTTCTTTGCGTGAGCGACCTGCTGGAACTTTACCCGCCCGAGATCCGCGACCACGCGCGGAAGCCGCGCAACCGACGCCGCCTGGAATGCGTGGACGCCACGGCGCGCGGCGACAACCCGCTCTGTGGCGACCGGGTCGAAGTGTTCCTGCGGCTGGAGGATGGGCGGATCGCCGAAGCGTCCTTTCTGGGGCGCGGCTGCGACGTGTCGCAGGCCAGCGCCTCCATGCTGACAGGCGCGGTGGGCGGGCTCGGCTCCAAGGCCGCGCTCGACCTTTCGGAAAAGGTGCGGGAAATGGCGCGGATCGGCACCGTGCCGGATGGCGAACGGTTCGAGGTGCTACGCAGCCTCGCGGGCGCCGCGAAGTTTCCCAGTCGAGTGAAGTGCGCCACCCTCGCCTGGGTGACGCTGGAGGCCGCGCTTCGAGGTGGCCAGGAGGCGAGCAGTGAGTGAAACGCACGGGACCTGGACGCCCGAAGGGGAAGTGAACCCGGCCCTTCGCGAGGAAGCGGTGATCGAGGCGCTGAAGACCGTCTTCGACCCCGAGATCCCGGTGGACATCTTCGAGCTTGGCCTTGTCTACGCCATTGAACTCGCCGACGACGGCGAGGTGAAGGTGGAGATGACGCTGACCACCCCTTCTTGCCCTTCGGCGCAGGAACTGCCTGCCATGGCGGAAGAGGCGGTGCGACAGGTCCCTGGCGTCGCGGGCTGCAAGGTCGAGGTCGTCTGGGACCCGCCCTGGGACCAGTCACGCATGAGCGAGGACGCGCGCCTCGCCCTGAACATGTATTGACGAGGAGGCTGGACGCGATGGCCACCGCCGAAACCCCCACCAAGACCAGGCGCGAATTGCCGCCGCTGATGCGGCTTTCCGAGGCTGCCGCTGAAAGGCTGCGCGCGCTCTACGGCAAGGCCGAGGAGGGCAAGCTGCTGCGGATCGGGGTCAAGACCAAGGGCTGCTCCGGCATGGCCTATGACCTTGATTTCGTGGATGCGCCCGGGCCGGGCGACGAGGTGGTGAAGGACAAGGGCCTCACCATCCTCGTGGACCGCAAGGCATCGCTCTACCTGATCGGCACGGTCATGGACTACGAGATGAAACCGATGAGCGCGGGCTTCACCTTCGTGAACCCGAACGAGAAGGGCCGCTGCGGCTGCGGCGAATCCTTCCACGTGTGACCGAGGGGCGGCGCTATGCCGCCTCCGGCTCCTTCCGCCGCAGCGCGCGGTCCAGCGCGGCCGACAATTCCTCCGGCTGATAGGGCTTGGGCAGGATCTCGACGCCATCGGGCGGCGATGTCCGGCTGAGCTGCTCGCTGTAGCCGGTGGTCAGCAGCACCGGCAGGCTCGGCCAGGATTCCCGCGCGATCCGGGCCAGTTCCATCCCGCCGACTCCGCCCGGCATCACCACGTCCGAGAACACGACATCCGGCATCATCCCGGACCTGAGCAGGGACAGCGCCTCCTCCGCGCTCCTCACGTGGCGGGTGATGTAGCCGCGCTCCTCCAGCAGCGACACCGCGAGGGTCCCGACCTCGACATTGTCCTCGACCACGAGGATCGTCCCGCGCCTGGCGGAGTTCGGCGCGGCGGATACCGGTCTGGCGGCGGCCGCCTCCTCAAGGGCGCGCGGCAGGACCAGGGAAACAGCGGTCCCCTCCCCCACCTCGCTGCGGATTGAAAGGTCGCCGCCCGACTGGCGCACGAAGCCGAGCACCTGCGGCAGGCCGAGCCCCGTGCCGTACCCCGTGGGCTTGGTGGTGAAGAAGGGTTCCAGCACGCGGTCCAGCAGGTGCTGCGGGATACCCTGGCCGGTGTCCCGCACGACGATGCACACGTACTCGCCGGCCGGGCGCTCGCCCTCCTTGTCCAGCGTCGCGTTGCGCGCCTCGATGGTCACGACCCCGCCATCCGGCATTGCGTCGCGCCCGTTCACGGCGAGGTTCAGGATCGCCACCTCCAGCTGCCCGGGATCCACCTTGGCGAGCCAGAGGTCAGGCTCGATCGACGTCCGGACCTCAATGCCGGAGCCGAGGGTACGGCGCAGAAGCTCGGACATGCCGGAAAGCCGTTCCGCCACGTCCACCACCTCGGGATGCAACGCCTGCCGTCGCGCGAAGGCGAGAAGGCGCCCCGTGAGGTCCCGCGCGCTGCGCCCGGCCTGGATCATCCCGTCCAGGATTGCCTCCCGCTTCGCCCCGGCGATACTTGGCTGACGCAGCAGCGCGGCCCCGCTGGTCACGACCTGCAGCAGGTTGTTGAAGTCGTGCGCGACCGCACCGGTGAGGTGGCCAAGCGCAGCCAGCTTTTCGGCCTGGCGCGCCTCCTCCTCGGCCCGACGCCGCTGGCGCGCGACCTGGAGCAGGGCAGCGGTCCGCTCCTCGACCAGGCGTTCCAGCTCCTGCCGGTCGCGCTCCAGCACGGCCTGGGCGGCTCGGGCCTGGGTGACGTCCTGGCAGACCCCCACCATCCGCGTCGGCGGGAGTTGGGCGGCGCGAAGCGCCATGACCCGCTCAACGCCATCCTGTCGGCGCACGCGGAACTCGGCGACGAACGGGCCGCCTTCCTTCATGGCGGGCCGCAAGGCGGCGCGAAGCGGGGAAAGATCCTCGGAATGGACGAAATCCTGCCAGCGCCGCGCCGCGGACTCGCGCGCAGCGGGCGGCAGGCCCAGCAGCGCCCCCATCGTCTCGTCCCACTGGACCTGGCCGGTCGCGAAATCCACCTCCCAGGTGCCGAGCCCGGCGGCCTCCAGCGCAATGTGCAACCGCGTCTCGCCCACGCGCAGCGCTGCCTCGGCTGCCGCACGCTCGGCGCTCAGCATGGCGGCGCGCGCCTCGCTCTCGCGGAGCGCCACCGCGGCCTCGCGCTGCGCCAGGGCGCTGAAGCGCCGGTCGAACAGCGCCGCCAGCAGCGACAGGAAGAGGATCAGCGCAGTCGTGCTCCCGACGCCAAGCGCCAGAGAGGCCTGCTCCAGGCCGGTGGCGCCATCGGGGCGCCCGTGGCCCGCCGGCAGCACCCAGGTCGCCGCCGCCATCGCGGTGTAGTGCATTCCTGCCACGGCGAGGCCCATCACCACGGCCGCCCCCAACTTCGGCGCAGGGGCGGTTTCGTGCAGGGAAAGCCATAGCGCCACGGTCGCCGCCACCACCGCGACCAGCAGGGACACCGCCACCAGAACCGGGTCGTAGTGCAGCACTGCGCCCGAATGCATCGCCGCCATGCCGGTGTAGTGCATGGTCGCGATGCTGATGCCGACCACGATCCCGGCGCTGACCACCCAGCGTGTCCGCCCGGCTCCTCGCCGGACGAGGCCGAAGCCGAACCCTGTCACGATGATCGGCAGCACGAGCGAGAACAGGGTCAGCCACGGGTCGAAGGTGATCGGAACTGGCAGGGTGAACGCCAGCATGGCCACGAAGTGCATCGCCCAGATGCCGCCGCCCATGGCAACCGCCGCCGCCCCGGTCCAGAGCCGAACGCCCCAGCCATGGGCCGCGCGCACCCGGCCCGCGAGGTCCAGCGCGGTGAAGGAGGCGAGGATGGCGATTCCAACCGACAAGGCCACGAGGGCCGGGTCATGGTGGCCGCCGAGGACCTCGCCGAGTTCGTGCAGATTCCCGTGCAATGATTTTCAGGGCCTTGATTACGCTTCCAAACGTAGCCTCCCCGCGCCACCGTTGCGAGGGGATGAATCGATGGAAGGGGACCGCTTCACGCGCGCGGATGCCCGTCCTAACCTCCCGCGCTGCGAAACGGACATACGGGAGAACGCCTCATCATGATGCTTGAAGGCAAGGTCGCGATCGTCACCGGCTCGGGCGGCGGCATCGGGCGCGAGATCGCGCTGGCCATGGCGGAGGCCGGGGCCAAGATCGTCATCAACGACATCGGCGCCTCGCTGGGCGGCGAAGGCTTCTCGGCCACGCCGGCCGAGCAGACCAAGGGCATCATCGAGCAGAAGGGCGGCCAGGCCGCCATCAACACCGACAGCGTCTCCGAGTGGGAGAACGCGAAGAAGATCGTCCAGTGCGCGCTCGACAATTTCGGACGCGTGGACATCGTGGTGAACAACGCGGGCATCCTGCGCGACCAGATCTTCCACCGCATGACGCCGGAGGAGTGGCTGGCCGTCATCAACGTCCACCTCAACGGCTCCTTCTTCGTCAGCCGCGCGGCGGCGGAGCATTTCCGCAAGCAGGAAAGCGGCTCCTTCGTCCACATCACCTCGACCTCGGGGCTGATCGGCAATTTCGGGCAGGCGAACTACTCGGCGGCGAAGCTGGGCATCGTGGCGCTGTCCAAGTCCATCGCGCTGGACATGAAGCGCTACAACGTGCGCTCCAACTGCCTCGCCCCCTTCGCGTGGAGCCGCATGACCTCCTCCATCCCCGCCGAGACGCCGGAGCAGAAGGCGCGGGTCGAGCGGATCATGCGCATGGGGCCGGAGAAGAATGCGCCGCTCGCGGTCTTCCTCGCCTCCGACGCGGCGAAGGAGGTGTCCGGCCAGATCTTCGCGCCGCGCATGCACGAGCTGTTCCTGTTCTCGCAGAACCGGCCCATCCGCTCCGTACACAGCGAGTCGGGCTGGACGCCGGAGAAGATCGCCGAGATCGCGCTGCCGTCCTTCCGTTCCGGCTTCACGCCGCTCGACCGTTCGGGCGATGTCTTCTCCTGGGATCCGGTCTGACCCCATGGATTTCCGCGTCTCGGAAGAGCAGGCCGCCTTCGCGGAGGTGGTGCGCGGCTTCGCCGAGCGCCACCTTCGGGAAGGGGCGGTGGAACGCGCCCACACGGTCGGCTTTCCGTGGGATGTCGCCAAGCTCATGGCACAGCAAGGCCTGTTCGGCATCATGCTGCCCGAGGAGGATGGCGGCCAGGGCGGCACGGCGATGGACGCCGTGCTGGCGATGGAGCAGATCGCCGCAGTCTGCCCCCGCTCCGCCGACGTGCTCCAGGCGGGAAATTTCGGCGCCTTCCGTACTCTGGCAGAGTATGCCAGCCCTTACCAAAAGGATCGGTTCTTCAAGCCGCTCCTGAACGGGGAAGCGGTGGCAGCGGTGGGGATGAGCGAGCCCGAGGCCGGCTCCGCCCTCACCGACCTCACGACGCGCTGCACGCCGGACGGGGACGGCTTCCGCCTGAATGGGCAGAAGGTCTTCACCACCAACAGCGCGGAGGCCAACGTCTTCGTGGTGTATTGCCGCTTCGGGCCTGGCGTGGGCGGTATCGGCTCCGTGCTGGTGGAGCGCGGGCAGGAAGGCTTCCGCCTGGGCCAGCCCTCGCTCTACATGAACGACGAGGAGTGGTGCGCCCTCTACTTCGAGGATGTCTACATTCCGAAGGAGATGGTGCTGCTCGGCCCCGGCGGGTTCAAGAAGCAGATCGGCGGCTTCAACGTGGAGCGGCTGGGCAACACCACCCGTGCCCTGGCGCTCGGCGAGTACTGCTTCGACCAGGCGCGCGAGCACGCGATGCAGCGCTCGCAATTCGGCCGCAAGCTAATGGACTTCCAGGGGCTGCAATGGAAGTTCGCGGAGATGCGCGTGGCGCTCGATGCCGCGCGCCTCCTGCTCTACCGTGCCGCCGTGAATGCCGGGCGCGGCCTGCCCGATGCGCAGGAAGTGGCGCTGGCCAAGTATGCCTGCAATCAGGCTGGCTGGCTCGCCTCCAACGAGTCCATGCAGGTCATGGGCGGCATGGGCTACTCCAAGGACCTCTTGATTGAATACTGCGTGCGCCGGACGCGCGGCTGGATGATCGCTGGCGGGTCGCTGGAGATGATGCGCAACCGCATCGCCGAGGGGGTGTTCGGTCAGTCCTTCTCGCAGCGCCCGCCGCGATGAGGGAGTTACTGGCGCCGCGCAGCATCGCGCTGATCGGCGCCTCGGCCGATGCATCGCGGTTGACGGCGCGGCCCCAGCGCTACCTGCGCCGACACGGCTTCGGCGGCGCGCTGCACCTAGTCCATCGGCGCGCCAGCGAGATCAACGGCGAGGCGACGCGGCCCGACATCCCTGAAGGCGTGGAATTCGCCTACGTCCTGCTCGGCACCGACCATGTCGAGGCGCAGGTCGCGGAAGCGGCTCGCAAGGGCGCCAAGCTCTGCTGCATCCTGGCCGACGGCTTCGCCGAGGCGGGGCCGGAGGGAGAGGAGCGCCAGCGCCGCGTTGTGGAAGCGGCGCACACGGGCGGGATGCGCGTGCTCGGCCCGAACTCCATGGGAGTCGTGAATCTGCAGGATCGCATCGCCTGCACAGTGAACGCGGCGCTGGAGGCGGAGAGCCTGCTGCCGGGGCGCGTCGCGCTGGTCTCGCAGTCGGGCTCCATGATGGGCGCCATCCTGTCGCGCGGCGCGGCGCGAGGCCTCGGCTTCTCGCACCTCATCGGCACGGGCAACGAGGCCGACCTGTCGGCTGGTGAGATCGCCGGGATGCTGGTGGACGACCCCGGCGTGGACGCGGTGATGCTGTTCCTGGAGGCGATCCGCGCTCCGGAAGCCTTCGCCGAAGCGGCCGCCAAGGCCCATGCGCGCGGCAAGCCGATCATTGCCTTCAAGCTCGGCCGCTCCGAGTATGGGGCGGAGTTGGCAGCGTCGCACACCGGCGCGCTGGCCGGCAGCGACGCCGCGGTGGACGCGTTCTTCCGCGCCCATGGCATCCTGCGCGCGACGACGCTGGAAGGCTTCCTGGAACTCCCCTCCCTCGCCATCGGCCAGCGCGCCGTGGTGCGTCCCGCTGCAGTCTCAGTGCTGACCACCACGGGCGGCGGCGGAGCCATGGCGGTGGATGCGCTCGGCGTCGCGGGGGTCGAGGCGCGCGCGCCGGACGCGGCCGCCTCCGAGGCGCTTTCGGCCGTGGGCATGCGCGCGGGGGCGAGGCTGCTCGACATGACCCTGGCCGGCACCAAGCCCGACCGCATCCGGGCGGCAATCGAGGCGCTGGACCGCGACGCGGAGACGGCGGTGATCGTGCCGGTCATCGGCTCCTCCGCGCAGTTCCGCCCGGCCGATGCAGTGGCGGGCATCACCGCGGCGGAGGCGCGTAAGCCGGTCGCCGCCTTCCTGGTGCCGCAGGCCGACGCGTCGCTGCGCCTGCTGGCGGAGGCGGGCATCGCCGGCTTCCGCACGCCCGAATCCCTGGCCGACGCGTTGCGCGCCTTTCTGTCCTGGCGGGCGCCGCACCCCGTGGCGGCAGAGGTCCCTGCCCTTTCCCTGCCTGCCGAGCCGGACGAGGCGGATGCGCGCGAGGCGCTGGCCGCACTCGGCCTCGAAAGCGATTGGGCACGCTTCGAGACGGAGCCAGCGGCTGGCCTGCGCTACCCGGTCGCGCTGAAGATCCTGTCGCCCGACCTCGCCCACAAGACGGAAGTCGGCGGCGTCGCTCTGGGCATCCTGGACGAGGCGGCGCTGCGGCGCGAGATGGCCGCGATGCGCGAGCGCGTCCGCGTGGCCGCGCCCGACGCGCGGCTCCGCGGCTTCCTGGCCCAGCCCATGGCGCGCCCGCTGGCTGAGGCCATCCTCGGCTACCGGCACAGCCCCGAGGTCGGATCGATTGTCATGCTCGGCGCGGGCGGCATCCTGGCGGAGCTGAATCGCGACGTGTCGCTGCGCCTCGCCCCGGTGGACGAGGAGACGGCCCACGCGATGATCGCCGAGGTGCGCGCGCTGCGCGTCGTGCAGGGCTTCCGCAACCTCCCGCGCGGCGACACCGATGCGCTGGCGCGGGCCATCGTCGCCCTTTCCCGCCTCGCCCTCGTGCCGGAGGTCGCGGAGGCGGAGGTGAACCCGCTGATGATCCACGAGAGCGGCCTGACCGTCGCCGATGCATGGGTGATACGCCGATGAAGGACCTCCTCGCCGCGCGCTACGGCCGGTTGCCCTTCGAGCCGCCCGCTGACCCTGCGCCGGAGGGGCTTCGCCTCATCCTCGACCGCCGCGTGACGCGCCGCTTCGCCGCGCGCGAGGTCGAGGACGGCCTGCTCAACCTCGTGCTGGCGGGGGCGCAATCCGCCCCGTCCAAGAGCGACCTCCAGCAATACAGCATCGTGGTGCTGCGCGACGCGACGACGCGGCGCCGCATCGCCGATTCCATCGGCACCATGCCCTGGATCGCCGATGCGCCGGTCTTCCTGCTGTTCTGTGCCGATCTCCGCCGCAACCGCGCCATCGGCGAGCGCGCCGGGCGAACCAACCGCAACGACAACATGGACAGCTTCCTGAACGGCGCGGTGGACACGGCGCTCGCCCTCGGCTTCGCCACGATGGCGGCCGAGGCGCTGGGGCTCGGGACCTGCCCGGTCAGCTACGTGCGGAACCACCTGGACCTGATGCGCGAGCTCGCCTCGCTGCCCGATGGCGTGTTTCCGGTGGCCGGGCTGGCGCTCGGCTGGCCCGAGGCGCGCAACGAGATTTCGGCGCGGCTGCCGCAGGAGGTCGTCGTGCATCGGGAGGCGTATTCCGACGCCGCGCCGGAGCCCATCGCCGCCTATGACGCCGCTCGGCCGCGCGCCAAGCCGCGCTACCCCAACGTGCATGGGCCCGCCCCCGAGGGCTGCAGCTGGAGCGAGAACGTGGCGCGGCAATTGTCGGTGCCGGAACGGGCGGAGTTCCGTGCCTGGTTGGAGGCCCATGGCTTCGCCCTGCGCTGAGCGGCGCCGCGCCCGCCCGCGCGATGCAGCGAGCCTGCTGCTTTATCGCGAGTCCTCCGCGCGCGGCGTCGAGTTGCTGATGGGCCGCCGGCACCGTGACCTGCGCTTCATGCCCGGAATGCTCGTCTTTCCGGGCGGGCGGGTGGACCGCGCGGATTACCGCGCGCCGGTCGCAGCGGGGCTGCCGGGCGACACCGCCGCGCAGCTGGGGCTCTCCGCACGGCCTTCGCTCGCGAAGGCGCTCGGCGTCTGCGCCGCGCGCGAGCTGGAGGAGGAGACCGGGCTGCGCCTGGGCGGGGCAGCGCCAGACCTTTCCGGGTTGGCCTATCTGACCCGCGCCATCACCCCCGCCACCTTTCCCATCCGTTTCCACGCTCGCTTCCTTCTTGCCCCCGCGGAGATGGCCCTGGGCGAGATGCGCGGCTCGGGCGAGCTGGAGGAATTGCGCTTTTTCACGCCCGACGAGCTTGCCGCCGCGCCGCATGCCCGCATCACCGCCATGATCGTGGAGGAGTTCCTGCGCTGGCGTCAGGACCCGGCGCGACCGCTGATCCGCATCACCGGCCGGGACTCACGCCTTCCGGAGCGCCTACGCCAGCGCCCATAGCCCGTCGCGGCAGGACGCAGCTCCCTCCTCCTCCAGCATGAGGAGCTGCGCGAGCATGGAGCGCCCCGCCGCCTTCACCAAGCGCGGGTCCATCGGGCCATAGACCGGGCCGACCAGCGCTTCCAGAGAGGCCGGCCCGTGCTCGCGCAAGGCGGAAAGGATGCGCTGCTCGCGCCTGCGCCGGTGGACCGAGAGCGCATCCAGGAATGGCATCGGGTCGGGCAGGCGCGGGCCATGGCCGGGCAGGTAAAGACGGTCCACCCCTTCGCGCAGCCGCAGGCGGCCCAGGCTGTCCATGTAGGCGCGCATGGAGCCGTCGGGTGGTGAAACAACGCTGGTGGACCAGGACATGACATGGTCGGCGCTGAACAGGACACCGCTGCCCTCCAGCGCGAAGCACAAGTGGTTGCCGCAATGGCCCGGCGTGAACAGCGCGCGGAGCCGCCAGTCAGCGCCATCCACCACCGCATCGTCGGCCAGCGCGATGTCCGGCACGAAGTCGTGATCGCCTCCCTCCTGCCCCGCCTCCGGCGGCGTGGCGTGCGGGCCGTATCCGAGGGTCGGCGCGTTGGTCAGGGCAGCGAGGCGCCGTGCGCCGGGCGAGTGGTCCCGGTGCGTGTGGGAGACGAGGATGTGCGTGACCCGCTCGCCTGCGGTCGCGGCGAGGATGGCCTGGAGGTGGCGCTCATCCTCCGGCCCGGGGTCGATCACCGCGACGGAGCCGCCCCCGCCGACGAGGTAGGTGTTGGTGCCCCTGAAGGTGAAGGCCGAGGGGTTGTCGCAAAGGATGCGGCGGATGCCAGGGGCGACCGTCTCCGCCTCGCCGGGCGGGAGGGGGTCGTCGCGCAGGAAGGGAACGTTCATCGCCGGGCTTTCCGCACCATCTCTCGGTGCATGATGTAGAGACCTGCGGCGACGATCAACGTGGCGCCGAGCAGCGTCCACAGGGTCGGCCGGTCGCCGAAGACGAGGAGGCCGAGAAGGATCGACCACAGGATGCCGCTGTAGGAGAAGGCGCCGAGCGCCGAGACCTGCGCACTGGCATAGGCCTCCGTCAGCAGAACCTGCGCCACGCCGCCGATCACCCCGGTCGCGAGCAGCAGCAGCCAGCCCTCCATCGAGGGATTCACCCACACGAAGGGCATGGCGAGGCCGGTGAAGCCCGTCATCAGCAGCGACTGCCAGAGGACGATGGTGCCCGATCGCTCGGTGGAGGAAAGGGAGCGGACCAGCAGCGTCGTCGCGGCGGAGAAGACGCCATGCGCCACCGCCGCCCCCATCCCCATCGCCGCCGCCCGCGTGACCTCCCCGCCGAAGGCACCCTTGCCCAGCGCGATCACCACAATGCCCAGGAACCCGGCGGCCACGGCGCCGAAGCGGTGCACCCCCACCTTCTCGCCCAGGAATGGGATGGCCAGCAGCGTGACGAAGAGCGGCGTGGTGTAGGTGAGCGCGGTCTGCTCCGCGAGCGGCAGCACGGAGAGCGCGAAGAAGGAGCAGGCCATGGCCGTGGTGCCCGTCGCGGCGCGCAGCACGTGTTGCCAGGGGCGTTTGGTGCGCAGCGTGGCGCCATCGCGCGTACGGAGCACGATCAGCAGCACCACCGGCACCGCCAGGGCCGAGCGGAAGAACATGACCTGGAGGAAGTGAAGCTCCTCGGAAGCCAGCTTCACGAAGACGTTCATCACGGCGAAGAGCGAGGTGGCGGCGAGCATGCAGGCCGCCCCGCGCCGCATGTCATGGCGCAGCGGCACGTTTCGACCTTTCCTCGGCCCGGCGCACCCGTTCGCGGTGCAGGTTGTAGATGCCAGCGCCGATGACGATGGCGGCGCCGGTCAGTGTGGTCCAGGCCGGCACCTCCCCGAAGATCAGGAAGCCCAGCGCAAGGCCCCAGAGCAGCGGCGTGTATTCCAGCGGCGCCAGGGCGGCGATGTTCGCCAGGGCGAAGCCGCGCGCGAAGAGAAGGTGCGCCACCGCGTTGGACACGCCGAAGAACACCAGCAGCGCCACCAGCCCGGCTGAGGGGAAAAGGTCCGGCCTGTCCGCATCCGGCCAAAGGCCCGGGAAGGGCAGGACCGCGAGGCCGAAGGGCACGTGGGTCAGCATCAGCCAGAAGGCGATGGTCTGCGGCGTGTCCGTGCTGGCCAGGGTGCGCGTCCAGATGCGGCTCACCGCCATGCCGCAGACGCCGACCAGCAGCAGTGCCGCCTCCCAGCGCCACAGCTCGCCGCCGGGCTGGAGCATGAACAGGACGCCGCAGAACCCCACGGCGCAGGAGGTCCAGCGCCGCCAGCCTACCTTCTCGCCCAGCATGGGGATAGCGAGCAGCGTCATCAGCAGTGGCGCCGCGGCTGCGACCGCGTAGCTGTCGGCGAGGCCCAGCCCCGACATCCAGACATAGTACCAGAGCACGGACACGGTGCAGTGCAGGGCCGAGCGCGCGATTACCAGCGTCCCGCGGCGCGGCAGCAGCCCCCGCCCGCGCGCCATGGCCGCGACGGCGAGCGACCCCACCACCCCGCGCCACAGCATTGCTCCCGCCACCCCGATCTCGGGCAGCAGGAACTTCACGGCGGCGTCGGCAAAGGAGATGACGGCGTAGCCGGTCGCGGCAAAGGCGAGGCCGCGCACCGCCGCTTCGCCGGAGGTAGCGCGGCCGGTTTGGGGTTCAGCCAAGCACGGCCTCGGCTGCCATGCAGGTCGCGCCCGATGCGTCGCGGGTTTCGGCCTTCGCGGCCTCGCCCTCGATTCGCGCCAGAACGTCCAGGCGGTTTCCCGCGAAGGCGGGACGCGCGCCGCGGAAGGCGAAGCGCAGCAGACGCTTGCCACGCGCCGCGTCCAGGATGGCCTGCGCCATCAGCGTCGCCTGCAGCGGCCCATGGACGACGAGGCCGGGATACCCCTCCTCGCCGGTCACGTAGGGGAAGTCGTAATGGATGCGGTGGCCGTTGCCGGTCAGCGCCGAGTAGCGAAACAGCATCAGCGCGTCGGGCAGGAGGCTGCGCGTCGTGGTCGCACCGAAGTCGGGCGCGGCCGGCGCCGCCTTCACCGCCGCGCCCTCGCCGCCGCGATACACGATGTCGTGCTCCTCGCGCAGCACCGGGCCGCGCGGCCCCTCGATCTCGTGCGCCACCGTCACGAAGACGAGGCGGCCGGAGCCGCCCGTCTTCTCCTTCACCGAAAGGATGGTGGAGCGGCGCGAGACGCGATCCTCGGCACGCAGGGCGTTGGGCCCGAATTCGAGCCGCCCGCCCGCCCACATGCGGCGCGGCAAGTCGTGCACGGGCGGCAGGAAGCCGCCACGCTTGGGGTGGCCGTCGGGTCCAATGCCCTCCGGGCGGCGCCAATCCTGGAACAGCATCCAGTGCCAAAGCGGCGGGATGTCGCCCTTCGGCATCGGCAGGTCCAGCGTGGCTGCCAGGCCGATGACGAGGCGCGGGTCCAACCGGTCCTCGGTCGTCTCGGTCCGTCCCACGAAGGTGGCGTGGTCCATCGCTGCACATCCTCTGGTTGCTGGCGCCGGCATCCTTGTCGCAGCACGAGGTGGCAGCAAGGTGGCGGGGCGCCGCCCTGCCATGCGACCGTCATTTCCCGGACTTGCCACCGCCTGATTCACGGGCGACACGCCCTGTGTGGAGCAAGCCGAATACGCGCTGATGGATGCTGTCGAGGACCGCATGTGGTGGTACCGCGCCCTGCACCGGCGTGCGGAAGCACTGCTGCGCCTTGTTCCCGACGGTGCGAGCGTGCTGGATGCCGGCTGCGGCACGGGCGGCTTCCTGCGCCGCCTCCGCGCCGCCCGTCCCGCTCTGCGACTGTTCGGCCTGGAATACGCCGAGGTCGCGGCACGCCGCGCGCGGGAAAAGACCGGCGCCGCCATCGCCTCCGGCACCGTCAGTGCCCTGCCCTTTCCCGATGGCTGCTTCGACGCCGTCGCCAGCTTCGACGTGCTGTCGCACCGCGCCGTCGAGCCCGGCGAGGCGCTGGCCGAATTCCGGCGGGTGCTGCGCCCCGGCGGGACGCTGGCGCTGAACCTGCCCGCGCATGAATGGCTGCGCTCGGCCCATGACGCGCGGGTTCACAATGCGCGCCGCTTCAGCCGCGCCGATGCGCGGGTCATGCTGGAACGCGCGGGATTCGGTGCGGTGCGGACGCAGCACTGGAACTCCCTGCTCCTGCCGCTGATGCTGCTGCAGCGCCGCGTCCTCGCGCGGCGCGACGACGCCGCCTCCGACGTCACGGAATACCCGCCCTGGCTGGACCGGGCCCTTTTCGCCGCCACCGAGGCCGAATGGGGGCTGGCCCGCGCCGGGTTGCCCTTCCCGGCCGGCGGTTCCCTCCTCCTCACCGCCACGCGCTGAGACACCCATGAACGAAACCCACCCCGTCGGCCTTTCGGTCGTCATACCGGTCTATCGCGGCGCCACGACGATTGGCCGGCTGGTCGCCGCCTTGTCCGAGCTTCGTCCCGAAGGCGGCATCGAGGTCGTGCTGGTCAATGACGGCAGCCCGGACAATTCCGGCGATGTCTGCCGCGAACTGGTGCGCGAGGCGAAGGTGCCCATCACCTTCGTCGAGCACGCGCGCAATTTCGGCGAGCACAACGCCGTGATGACCGGCTTCCGCCATGCGCGCGGCGCCTATGTCATCAACATGGACGACGACCTCCAGAACCCGCCGGAGGAGGTCGTGCGCCTCTACGACCATGCGCGGCTGGGCCGCTGGGATGTGGTCTATACGCGCTATGCTGTGAAGGAGCACGAGGGCTGGCGCAACCTGGGCAGCCGCTTCGCCAACAAGGTAGCGGACACGCTGCTGGACAAGCCGAAGGGCCTGTACCTGTCCTCGTTCCGCTGCTGCTCGGCCCTCGTGGTGCGGGAGGTGACGAAGTACTCCGGCCCCTACCCCTACATCGACGGGCTGATCATGCAGGTGACGCAGCGCATCACGACGCTGGAGGTCGCGCATTATCCGCGCGTCGAGGGCCAGTCCAACTACACGCTCCGCCGCCTCGTCCGCCTTTGGCTGAACCTCGCCACCAACTTCTCGCTGCTGCCGCTGCGCCTCGCCATCATCGCAGGGGTGGCGATGGGCGTGCTCGGCTTCCTGATGGCGCTGTGGGTGCTGGTCGAGGCGTTGCTGGGCGAAACGCCCTCCGGCTGGGCGTCATCCATGATGGTGACGCTGCTGGTTTCGGGCGTGCAGTTCTTGATCCTGGGCGTGCTGGGCGAGTATGTGGGCCGGGCTTTCCTTTCGGCCAATGGCAAGCCGCAAGGCGTGGTGCGCGAAGTAAAGCGCAACGAGGGGACGCAGGCGTGAACATTCACTGGGCGGCGCTGATCGCCGCCATCTGCTCCTCCATGGTTGGCCAGGTGCTGCTGAAGTCGGGAGCGGGCGCGGCCGGCGGTTTCATCGCGCAGGTCTTCCGCCCTACGACGTTGCTCGGCCTGTGCCTCTATGGCGGCAGCGCCTTTCTCTACATCTTCGCGCTGCGCCGCATCCCGATGAGCGTCGCCCTGCCCTGCACCGCAGCCAGCTACGCGATCATCGCCCTGGTCGGCTGGTGGTTCTTCGGCGAGGCGATGGGGGCGCAGAAGGTCGCCGCCATCCTCCTCATCGTGAGCGGGGTGGCACTGCTCGCCACGGCATGAAGGGGCCTAAGTCGCCCCTTCACGCACGCGTTGCATGAACCCGTCCAGCGCCGCGCCGTCCAGCCAGCGCGAGACTGCGACGATGTCGCCTTCCGGCTCCATCCAGGTCGTGTTGCCGCCGGCGCCGGAGAAGCAAACGGCGCCCTCGCTGGCCGAAGGCCACTTGGCTCGGCCGGTGTTGAGCCAGAACAGGAAGCCGTATTGCGGGTTCAGCGCGCACGGGGTGCGGCATTGCCGCAGCCATTCCTCCGCGACGACGCGCTGCCCGCGCCACTCGCCCCCGGCCTGCACCAGCAGCCCGACCAGCGCCTGATCCTCGGCATTGATGATGACACCGCCGCCCCAGTGGCCGCCGCCCGAAACGCTCTCGATCGGTCGCCCGTCCACCTCGACCTGCGAGGTGGAATAGCCGCGCCAGGTCCAGCCATCGGAGGCGCCGATCGGACGCATGATGCGCTCGGCGAAGACGTCGGGCAGCGGGCGACGGAACAGCAGCAGGAGGCCCAGCGCAAGCGCGTTCACGCGGACGTCGTTGTACTCCCAGTATTGCCCCGGTGGCTGCAGCGCCCGGGTGGAGCGCTTCGCGCCCTGGCCTTCCACGCCCAGATTGCGGCCGCGGTCGATCAGGTCGCTCTTTCCCCAGAGCGTGCCTTCCCATTCGGAGGTGTTGGTGAGCAGGTGCCGCCAGGTCACGGCGCCGTTGTGCTCGCCCTCGAAGGCCGGGTGCGGGGCGCGGCGCCGGACCTCCTCGTCGAGCTCCGGCAGCAGGCCGTCCATCCAGGCAAGGCCGGCCAGCAGCGCGAGGTAGGATTTCGCCACGCTGAAGGTCATGTTGGCGCGCTGCGGATCACCCCACTCGGCGATGCGCTTCCTGCTCTTGAAGATCACCCCGGCCGGGCCGCCGCGCGGCTGCACGGGGCCGATCACCGCGTTGTCCGGCGGCGGCTCGAAGAAGCCGGAATCGAGGTGGGCGCGGATGTCGCGGGGCCAGGGCGTCTCGTGGGAGAGCGCCCAATCCACCGCGGCCTTCAATGCGCCTGCGCCTTCGGCCCTGGAAGCTCTATGTCGATGGCGAGGGTGGAGAAGTCGCCGCCGCGCTCGAGGTTCACCTGCACCTTGCCCGGGTCGATCGCGACATAGCGCGCCACGACCTGCACCAACTCCTGCTGGAGCTTGGGCAGGAAGTCGTCGCGCCCGCGCGACACGCGCTCATGACTGATGATGACCTGAAGCCGGTCCTTCGCCGCCGCCGCCGTGCCGGGCGGCTGCTGGGCCTCTTCGCGCTTCTGGGCCCGGAAGAAGTTCAGCCAGCTCATGCTGCCCTCCCGCCGCCGAACAGGCGTCCGAACAGGCCCGGCTTCTTCGGTGCTTCGAGGAAGCGGTGAGGCCGGTCGTCACCCAGGAAGCGGCCCACCGCGTCGGAGTAGGCTTGTCCCGCCGTGCTGTCGCTGTCCATGATCACCGGGTTACCGGAGTTCGACGCCTTGAGGACGCTCTCGCTCTCCGGGATCACGCCGAGCAACGGGATGGCCAGGATCTCCAGCACGTCGTCCAGCTTCAGCATCTCGCCGCGCTCGACACGGGCGGGATCATAGCGGGTGAGCAGGAGGTGCTGCTTCACCGGCTCCTTCTTTTCCTCGGCGCGCTTCGACTTGCTCTGGAGCACGCCCAGGATGCGGTCGCTGTCGCGGACGGAGGAAACCTCGGGGTTGGTCACGACGATGGCCTGGTCGGCGAAATACAGGGCGAGCAACGCGCCCTTCTCGATGCCGGCGGGGCTGTCGCAGAGGATGTAGTCGAAATCCTTCGACAGTTCCTCAATGATCGTGGCGACGCCTTCGCGGGTCAGCGCGTCCTTGTCCCGCGTCTGCGAGGCGGGGAGGATGGCAAGGCCATCCACGCGCTTGTCCTTGACCAGCGCCTGCTGAAGCTTCGCCTCGCCCTGGATGACGTTGACGATGTCGAAGACGACCCGCCGCTCGACACCCATGATGAGGTCGAGGTTGCGGAGCCCCACGTCGAAGTCGATCACGACGGTCTTTTTGCCGCGCTGCGCCAGCCCTGTGGCGATGGCGGCGGAGGATGTGGTCTTGCCCACGCCCCCCTTGCCCGATGTGACGACGATCACCTGCGCCATGTGTTCACCTCACCTCGCGTTCCGATTGCTTCAGCCCAGTGGCTCGAAGCGCAATTGCTCACCCTCCAGCCGCACCGCGACGGTGCGGCCGATGGAGGCGTTCTGGAGCCCTTCGCGCACCGCGTAGAACCCTGCGATGGCAACCAGCTCCGGGTCGAAATTCTGCACGAAGATGCGCGCTTCCGGATCCTCGTTGGCGCCGGCCACCGCGCGGCCGCGCAGCGTGCCGTAGATGTGGATGTGCCCATCCGCCAGCACCTCGGCGCCCGCGTTGACGGTGCCCATCACGATCAGGTCGGCCCCCTGGGCGTAGATGCGCTGCCCGGCGCGCACGTTCTGCTCCACCAGCAAGGTGCGGGCAGCGGCGGGACGGGGTGCTTCCTCGGGGGCGGCGGGGGGCGCTGCGACCGGGGCCGGCGCCTCGATCTCCGTTTCCTTCTGCCCCGCGGAGCGCAGGGTCGGCAGCCCGGCGCCGGCAGCGGCGGCGCGCAGGGTCTGCGGCCCCCCGACCACCCCGATGGGAAGGATCTCCAGCTTGCGGAGGCCCGAGACCAGCGCCGCGAAATCCACCTCCTGGCCGTCCAGATCGTCCAGCCCGATCGCGATCGGCGCGAAGCGCAGGAAGCCCGGGGCACGGCGGAACTGATCGCCCAGCGCAGGAAGCACTTCCTCGGGACGGGCCGAGAGCAGCCGGAGCGTCAGCAGGCTGTAATTGCTCGCGCGCAGCCGGAAGGCTTCCGAAGGGGGGGCGGCGGGCCGCGCGTCGGCGGTCATGGGCGGTGGGGCATCCTCAAAGGTTCAGGCAACCCGTCACATAGCGGGGTGCGCGCCCCCGGCGAAGCCCCCAATCGCCTCGGCGTATCCGGAAAACCACGGAGTCGGGCATTGACGCGGCCCGGATTCCGGGCTGCCTCCTGCCCCAACATCACGGGAGGGTTCCTCATGCCGCAGATCAAGCGCCTTGCCATCCTCGACGATTACCAGGACGTCACGCTCCGGCTCGGCCCCTGGGACCGGTTGTCACATGTCGAGAAGTCCGTCTTCCGGGACACGCTGGCTGACCAGGACGCGCTGGTGGAAAGACTGCGCCCCTTCGACGCCATCCTGGCGATGCGCGAGCGCACCCCCTTTCCCGCCGCGCTGATCGAAAGACTGCCCAACCTGCGCCTGCTGATCACCACCGGGGAGCGCAACCGCGGCATCGACGTCGCTGCCTGCGCCGCGCGGGGCGTCACCTTCTCGGGCACGCCCAGCTTCGGCGCGCCGACCGTGGATCTCACCTGGGGACTCATCCTTGCCCTGGCCCGCCGCATCCCGGAGCAGGAAGCCGCGATGCGCGCCGGGCGCTGGCAGACGGCCATCGGAACGGGCTTGGAAGGTAAGACGCTGGGCCTGCTCGGCTTCGGCAAGCTGGGACGGCGCGTGGCCGCTGTCGGCAAGGCCCTGGGCATGGAGTGCATCGCCTGGAGCCAGAACCTGACCGAGGAGGCGGCCGCTCAAGGCGGCGCGCGGCGCGTGGAGAAGGAGGCGCTGTTCCGCGAGGCCGACGTCCTGACGATCCACTACATCCTGTCCGAGCGTTCGCGCGGCCTGGTCGGCGCGGCGGAGCTGGCGACGATGAAGCCCTCCGCCCTGCTGGTGAACACCTCGCGCGGACCGATCGTGGACCAGGACGCCCTGATCGCCGCGCTGCGCGAGGGCCGCCTCGCGGGCGCAGGCATCGACGTCTACGATGTCGAGCCTGTCACGGCGGACCATCCCTTGCTGTCCGCCCCGAACACCGTGCTGACCCCGCATCTCGGCTACTGCACGGAGGAGAATTATCGCGTCTATTTCGAGGGCGCAGTGAAGGCCATCGAGGCCTTTGAGAAGGGCCAGCCCATCCGCGTCATCACAGGCTGATTGCACACTCCCTGGGCAGCCCTGCATTGAATCGATGCAGGGCTCGCACGGGGCGGCGCAAAAACCGGCAATGCGGCGTTGCCGTGCCCCACCCCATGGCGGCATCACCCTCTCACCGAGAGGGAGATCGCGCCATGAGCCTCGTCCGCCGCCAGTTGCTTGCCACCACCATCGGGGTGCTCGCGGCGCCCGCCCTCGTCGCCGCACAGGGCACGCGCGTCCGGATGGGGGCACTGCGCCTGATCCACTCCATCACCCCCTTCTTCTATGAGCGCTTCATGCCCGAGGGCATGACTGTCGAGGTGATCCCCTTCGAGAGCCCGACCGAGGGCAAGAATGCCGTCGTCACCCGCTCCGTGGATTTCGGCGCCTTCGGCATTGCCGCCGGCATCCTGGGTTCCGCCGCGCGCGAGCCGGTGGTTGTCATCGGCTCTTGCTGCGACAAGGGGATGGCGGTGGTGGCCCGCAAGGATGGGCCGATCAACACGCTGACGGATCTGCGCGGCCGCCGCGTCGGCATCTGGCCCGGCTCGACGCAGGAAGTCTTCATCCGCGAGCGGCTGCGGATGGAGGGAATGACCATCCGCGACATCCAGAGCATCCGCGTCTCCTTCAGCGAGATGCACGCCGCCCTCGCCCGCGGCGACATCGACGCCTATGTGGGCGCCGAGCCCGGCCCGGGCATCAGCGTCACCTCCGGCATCGGCAAGATCGTGGAGTTCCCCTACTCCACGGCGATGGGCACGCTGAACATGATCTTCGCGGCCCATCACGAGACGACGCAGCGCAACCCGCAGCTTTGCGCCGCCATGATGCGCGTCCATCGCCGCGCCAGCGAGTACGCAACCCTCAATCGTGCCGCCGCGATCGAGATGGCGGTGCAGCGCCTGGGCATGAACCGCGCCGCGCTGGAGGTTTCCATCGAGAATGTCGAGCTTAACTGGCGCATGACCCCGGCGATGATCGAGCGTTCGCGCACCTACGCGCAGCACATGCAGGAGCTGCAGCAGATCCGCCAGCAGCCAGATTTCAACGTGTTCTTCAACACGCGCTTCTCCGACGACGAAGCACGGGCCGCGGCCTGACCATGCCGGTGCGCGGACGAGCGCTCGGCCTTGCCCTGGCCGCGCCGTTGATCTTCCTGGCCTTCTGGCACCTTTCGACGGCGGGCCGTTCCTTCAGCCTGATCCCGCCGCCGCTGGAGGTCGGGCGTCAGCTGTGGGACCTCGCCTTCGGCGGGGTGTGGGACGACCTGTACTCGGCGACGCTGCCCGAGCACGCGCTGGCGAGCGTGGGGCGCGTCTATGGCGGGTTCCTGCTCGCCGCCGCGCTGGCACTGCCGCTAGGGATGCTGATCGGGCGCGTGGCGCTGGTGCGCTCCCTGCTCGACCCCACGCTGCAGTTGCTGCGCCCCATCCCGGTCACGGCCTGGCTGCCGCTGGCGATGATCGTGTTCGGCATCGGGCCGCGCTCGGCATTCTTCCTGGTGTTCCTGGGTGCCTTCTACCCGATCCTGGTCAACACGATCTTCGGCGTCCGCAGCGTGGATGGGCGGCTCTTCGAGGCCGCTGCCATGCTCGGCGTCTCCCCCTCCGCCGTGTTCTGGAAGGTGGTGCTGCCCGCCGCCCTGCCCTCCATCTTCACCGGGCTTCGCCTCGGACTGGGCTTCGCCTGGGTGGTGATCGTGGTCGGCGAGATGACCGGCGTGCAGACAGGCCTCGGCGCCATCATCATGGAGGCGCGGCAGCTGTCGCGCACTGAGATCGTCATCAGCGGGATGGTGGTGATCGGGCTGCTCGGCTTCCTGTCCGATGCACTCGTGCAGGCGCTCGGCCGCCGCCTCCTGCGCTGGAGTCCGCAACATGGCTGACGGCATGATCACCAGCGCCGCGCTGAACATCCTCGACATCACCGGGGTCACCAAGCGCTTCTCCTTCAACGGCGAACCCATCGTGGCGCTGGAGGGGGCGAACCTGACCGTTCGCAAGGGCGAGTTCGTCTGCCTGATCGGCCCCTCGGGCTGCGGCAAATCTACGCTGCTGCGGATGATCGCGGGGTTCGAGACGCCTTCGGAGGGCAGGCTTTCGATGTGGGGCGCGCCCGTTTCCGTCCCGGGGCCGGATCGTGGCATGGTGTTCCAGGATTACGGGCTGTTCCCCTGGTTGTCTGTCGCCCGCAATGTAGGCTTCGGCCCCGCCGCGCGCGGCCGCCCGCGCGCCGAGGTGGAGGCTACCACCAAGCGCTTCGTGGACATGGTGGGGCTGACGCGCTTCGCCGATGCCTATCCGCACCAGCTTTCCGGCGGCATGAAGCAGCGCGTCGCCATCGCCCGCGTCCTCGCCAACGAGGCGGAGGTGGTGCTGATGGACGAGCCCTTCGGCGCGCTGGACGCCATGACGCGCGAGAACCTCCAGCGCGAGTTGCTGGAAATCTGGGAGCGGACGCGCCTGACCGTGCTCTTCGTCACCCATGCGATCGAGGAGGCGATCCTCCTTGCCGACCGGATCGTGGTGATGTCGCCGGGACCGGGCCGGATCGTGGCGGATGAGCGGGTTTCGCTGCCGCGCCCGCGCGACCCGACCGACCCCGAGTTCAATGCGCTGCGCCGCCGCTTCTCGGCGCTGCTGGGAAGCCATCACTAGCATGCGCCCCGAAGCACGGCTGGATTACGCCGCGCCGCGCGACCGCGCGCCACGGACCGGGCCGGGAGGAGCCCGCGTCCTGGTCTTCCTTGTCGTCAACGTGGAGGAGTGGGGCATCGACCGCCCTATGCCGCGCCAGGTCCTCAGCGCCCCCACCGGTGCGTCCGTCCTGCCCGACATCGCCAACTGGGCCTGGCACGAGTACGGCATGCGGGTGGGGTTCTGGCGCATCCTGCGCGCCTGCGAAGCCCTGGGCATCCGCCCCACCCTCTCGATCAACGGCCGCGTCTGCGAGGCCTATCCCCGCGTCGCAGCTGCGGCGCATGCGGCCGGATGGGAGTTCATGGGGCACGGCTTCCGGCAGGTGCCGACGCATCTGGTGGAGGACCAGGGCGCCATGGTCCGCGACACGGTCGCCGCCATTGCCCGCGTGACCGGCGCGCCGCCCGTCGGGTGGCTGGGGCCAGGACTGACCCAGACCCTGGAAACGACGGACATCCTGGCCGCGCACGGCATCCGCTACTGCGCTGACTGGGTGGTGGACGACGTGCCGGTGGCCATCCGGACGGTCCATGGCCCGATCTGGTCAATGCCCTACAGCGTCGAGCTGAACGACATCCCGTTGATCATGATCCAGCACCACAGGGCGGAGGAGTTGCAGGAGCGCAGCCTCGCCCAGCTGGACCGGCTGCTGGAGGAGGCGGAGGAGGAGGGCTGCAAGGTGATGGGCTTGGCCGCACATCCCTACATCTCGGGCGTGCCGCACCGGATCGGCGTGCTGGAACGGACGCTGGAAAAGATTGCCGCGCGGCCGGGCGTGGTGTTCGCTCAGGGTCGGGCGATCCTGGAATGGTGGGAAGCGGCATGATCTGCGACTGGGCGAAGATGACGCGGCGCGACCGCGACGCGGCGTACAACAACACCGGGGCCGTGCCGGACAGCGCCACGCTGATCGACGAGCGCGCCACCGCCTCCGCGGCCTTCCGCCTGAAGGGCGTCCATGCCCTGAACCTCGCCTATGGCGAGACCGAGCGCGAGCAGTGGGACATCTATCGCGGCCCCGATCCCGCGGCGCCGACGCTCGCCTTCATCCATGGCGGCTACTGGCAGCGCAACCGGCGCGAGGATTTCGCCATCCTGGCGCAGGGGGCGCTTTCGATGGGGTGGAACGTCGCCATGTGCGGCTACTCCCTCGCGCCCGATGCGACGATGGAGCGCATCTGCTGGCAGATCCACGCCGCGCTGGACTGGCTGGCGGCGAATGGCGAGGCGCATGGGGCGGGCGGGCCGATCCTTCTGTCCGGCTGGTCGGCCGGCGGACATCTCGCCGCGCTGGGGGCGGAGCATCCGGCGGTGGCAGCGGCCTTGTGCATCTCGGGCATCTACGAGTTGGGGCCGATCCGCGACACCTACCTGAACACGGCGCTGAGGCTGACCGACGAGGAGATCACGGAATTGTCGCCCCTGCGCCGCCCCGTGGTGCCCAAGCCGATCGCCGTGGCCTATGGCGCGGCGGAGCTGCCGGCCCTGTGCCAGCATTCCCGCCACTTCCACGGCTACCGTGCCGAGGCGCAGGCCCCAGGCCCCCTCCTGCCCATCGCCGGGGCGGACCATTTCCGCGTGCTGGAGGCGCTGCGGCAGCCCGGCGGCGCCCTTCTGCGCGCCGCCGCCGAGTTGCTGCGTTGACGACCATCGCGCAGATCCGCGCCCGCATCGCCGCCGGTGCGACGCCGCGCGACATCGCGCGGGAGGCGTTGGCACGCATTGTTGCCTGGGACGATCCGGCCCTCTTCATCACCCTGCGCGACGAAGCTGCGCTCCTGGAGGAAGCTGGCCGCCTTCCCCCTGGCCCACTGCACGGCGTCCCTTTCGTGGTGAAGGACAACATCGACGTCGCGGGACTTCCGACCACCGCCGCCTGCCCGGACTTCGCCTATGTGGCGGGTGCGGACGCCCCGGCCGTGGCGCGGCTGCGCGCGGCCGGGGCGCTGATGCTGGGCAAGGTCAACCTGGACCAGTTCGCCACCGGCCTGAATGGCACGCGCTCGCCCCATGGCACGCCGCGCAACGCGCGCGACGCTGCGCTGGTCCCCGGCGGTTCATCCTCGGGCTCGGCCAGCGCGGTTGCGGCGGGGATCGTCGCCTTCTCGCTGGGCACGGACACGGCCGGGTCGGGACGGGTGCCGGCCATGGCGCAGGGGATCGTGGGCCTGAAGCCCTCGCTCGGCCTCGTGCCGACACGCGGCGTGGTGCCGGCCTGCCGCTCTCTCGACTGCGTCTCGGTCTTCGCGCACTCGGTCGCGGAGGCAGCCGCCGTGCTGGAAGTGATCGCCGGGCCGGATGGCGAGGACCCGTATTCCCGCCAGTTTCCCGCCTCCTGGCGCGCTGCCGTCCCCTGCCCGCTGCGCTTCCGCCTGGCCGTGCCACTGGCAGCGCACCTTGAGTTCGACGAGGGCGCGGAGGAATTCGCCGCCGTGCTCGCCCGCGCGGAGGCGATGGGTGCGGAAATCGTGTGCGTGGACATTTCGCCCTTCCTCGCCATCGCGCGCCGCCTCTACGACGGCGCCTGGGTCGCCGAGCGCACGGCCGCGCTGCGGGAATGGGTGACCGAGCGCCCCGCCTCGCTGCACCCGGTGACGCGCACCATCCTCGAGGGCGGTCTCCATCGCCTGGCTGTGGACGCCTTCGACGATGTCCACGCCGCGGCGGAGGCACGGCTGCTCGCGCAGCGGCTCTTCGCAGGGTCCGACGCGCTGCTGCTGCCCACCGCGCCCGGCATCCCGACCGTCGCGGCGATGCTGGCGGACCCGGTCGGGGCCAATTCGCGCCTCGGCACCTACACGAACTTCGTGAATCTCTGCGACCTGTCGGCCGTCGCCATCCCGGCCGGGGCGGGTGTCACCCTGGTCGGCCCCGCATTCGCCGAGGCGCGGATCTGTGGCATCGCCGCCGGCCTGCTGGGCGAGCCCTTGCCCGCGTCGCAGATCGAGCCGGGCGAGGCGGCGCTGCTGTGCATCGGCGCGCACATGTCCGGCCTGCCGCTGAATGGGCAGGTGACGGCGCTGGGCGGCCGCTTCTTGCGGGAGGCACGCACGGCGCCGGAATACCGCCTCTTCGACCTCGGCACCCGGCCTGGCATGCTGCGGGACCCAGGCGGTGCCGCCATCGCGGGCGAGGTCTGGGTGTTGCCGCAGGCGGCGATCGGTCCCCTGCTCGCCGCGGTCCCGCCGCCGCTCGGCTTCGGATCGGTGCGGCTGGAGGACGGCTCGGCCGTGCTTGGTTTCCTGGCCGAGGCGGAGGGGGTGCGCGGCGCGCCGGAGATTACGTCGCTCGGCGGGTGGCGCGCCTTTCAGGCCCGGCGCGCCGCCTGAAGCCCTTGCATCAGGGCCGGCGCTTGGCTGCACTGGCGGCATGGAGACGCTCGCCGCCCTGCTCGACCAGACCGGTCTCGACCGGCGCCTCGCCTTCGGGGCGCGGCTGACTGGGGAGGACCCGGTTCTCCCCTCCTCCTTCCGCATCGGTGAGGCGGCGCAATCCACGATCGCCGCCGTTGCCCTCGCCGCTGCGGCGATCCATGCGGCGCGGGGCGGGCCGACGCAGGGCGTTTCGTTGGAGATGCGCCACGCGGCGCTCGAGTTCCGCTCGGAACGGCACCTGCGCGAGAACGGCGCCGCCCCGCCCGATCCGTGGGACGCCATCGCGGGGGCCTATCCGACGCGGGATGGGCGTGTGGTCCGGCTGCACACCAACTTTCCCCATCACCGCGACGGCATCCTGCGCCTGCTGGGCTGCGAGGCCTCGCGCGAGGCGGTCGCGGAAGCGCTGCGCGGCCGCGACGCGATTCCCTTCGAGGAGGAGGCGACGGCAGCGGGGCTGTGCGTCGCCGCCATGCGCGACTTCGCCGAATGGGACGCGCATGGACATGGCAAGGCGCTGGCCGCGGTGCCGCTGATCGAGATCACGCGCATCGGCGACGCGCCGCCCCTGCCCCTCCCTCCCCTGGCCGCGCGCCCGCTGGAAGGGATGCGCGTGCTGGAACTGACGCGCGTCATCGCCGGGCCGGTGGCAGGCCGTGCCCTGGCGGCGCATGGCGCGCAGGTGCTGCACGTCACCGCGCCGCACCTGCCCGCGGTGGATACGCTGGTGAAGGACACGGGGCGCGGCAAGCGTTGCGCTGCGCTGGACCTGCGTGATGCTTCCGCGCGGGACCGGCTGCGCAGCCTCGTGCAGGGCGCGGACGCCTTCCTGCAATCCTACCGTCCTGGCGGGCTGTCCGGGCTTGGCTTCTCCGCCCCCGCGCTCGCGGCGCTGCGGCCCGGGATCGTGGTGGCGGAGTTGTCCGCCTATGGCTGGACCGGGCCCTGGACGGGAAAGCGTGGCTTCGACAGCCTGGTGCAGACCGCGACCGGCTTCAACGTCGCCGAGGCCGAGGCGGCAGGCACCGCCCCGCCGCGCGTCCTGCCCTGCCAACCCCTCGACCACGCCTCGGGCTATCTGCTGGCGCTGGGCGTCCTGGCCGCATGGATGCGCCGCGCGCAGGAGGGCGGGTCGTGGCAGGTGCGCGTGGCGCTGGCCCGCACCGGGATGTGGCTGCGTGGGCTGGGCCAGGTGACGGACGGGTTCCGCATCCCCGATCCGCGCCAGGAGGAGATCGGCGAGCTCCTCACGGTGGAGCGGGGCGCCTGGGGCGCCATGACGCATCTGCGCCACGCGGCCCGGATGGATGCGACGCCACCGCACTGGGCCCTGCCCGCCGCACCGCTGGGCAGCAGCCCAGCCGATTGGGCCTAGCCGGGCGAAACGTTGGAGCGGAGGAAATCCTCCGCCGCGCGGGCGAGGATGCGCACGTTCAGCGCCAGATCCTCTTCCTTCGTGTCCTCGGCCCAGTGGTGGCTGATGCCGCCGATGGAAGGGGCGAAGAGCATTGCGGCCGGCATGATGCGCGCCATGTACTGCGCGTCATGCCCGGCGCCGCTCGGCATGCGCATCCAGCCGCCGGGCGCCTCGGCTTCCGCCGCGCGGTCCAGCGTCGCCATCATTGCCTCGTGGCAGGGCGAGGGGATGCTGCGCGACATCACCTGAAGCTCCGCCGTGCAGCGCTCGCGCCGGTTGGACTCCCCGACGATGGCGCGCAGCGTGCGCTCCATCCGCTCCAGCGTCTCCATGTCGATGTCGCGGAACTGGAACAGCACCTCGGCCGAGCCGGGAATGATACTCGGCGCGCCGGGCTCCAGCGCGATGCGGCCGCAGGTCCAGGTGGAGCGCTCGCCGCAGACCATGGGGAATTCCTGGTCGATGCGGGCGAGGAGGCGCACGGCGGCGAGGCCGGCATCCTTGCGCTCGGCCATGGTGGTGCCGCCCGCATGGTCCTGCATGCCGGTGATGAGGATGCGGAACTGCCAGATGGCGACGATGCCGGTAACGACGCCGGCACGCAGGCCACGCGACTCAAGCTGCGTGCCCTGTTCGATGTGCAGCTCGAAGAAGCCCTTGTAGCGCGACGGGTCGAGGCGCAGCCGCTCGCGCCCTTCCAGACCCGCTTCCCGAAGCGCGTCGCGCAGGGGCTTGCCGTGGTAGCGGTTGCTGAGGCGGTCGATCTCCCCCTCTTCCAGGAGGCCCGTGGCGCTGCGGCTGCCGATGAAGCTGCCATAGTGGCCTTCCTCGTCGGCGAAGGCGATCACGTCCACCGGCAGCCCGGCCCGCGCCAGGGCGACGCCGGACATGACGCCCAGCGCGCCGTCCAGCCAGCCCGCCTGGTTCTGAGTCTCGATATGCGAGCCGACGAGGAGGTGCGGGCCGGGTCCCTTGTGACGGCCGAACACGTTGCCGATGCCGTCGATGGAGGCTTCGAGTCCGCATTCCTCCAGCCGCGCGACCAACCAGTGGCGGCTTTCCATGTCCTCGGGCGAGAAGGTCGGGCGATGGACGCCGGTCTTGAACTGACCGATGCGCCGAAGCTCGTTGAGATCCTTCAGGAAGCGTTCCGTATCCACCTGCGCCATCGCTTCGTCCCGGTATGTTCGACCGCCGCAGGATAGGCCAAGTTCGCGCCGCACCAAAGGAGGCGAGCATGGCCGAGATCACCCGTTACGCGACGCCGAAAGGCGGCCGCCCCTTCCCGCCCTTCTCCATGGCGGTGCGGCACGGCGACACGCTCTACGTCTCGGGGCTGGGGCCGGTGGATGCGCAGGGGAACATCGCGCGGGACGACTTCGCGGCCCAGTTCAGGCAGGTGGTCGAGAACCTGCACGCCATCCTGGCCGAGGCCGGGACGGAGATCACTCGCGTCCTCAAGACCAGCGTTCTCCTGGTGCGCGCGACGGACGTGGAGGAGATGAACCGCCTCTACCGCGCCGCCTTCCCGGCCAGCCACCTTCCTGCACGCACCACCAGCGTCGTCTCCGCCCTGCCCGTCCCCGAGTTCCTGCTGGAGATCGAGGCTATCGTGGCGGTCGACTGAGCTTCAGAGGGTCAGGCCGCCATCCACCACCAGCGTCTGGCCCGTCACCATCTTCGCGCCCGCGAGCAGGAAGACGATCGCCTCCGCGATGTCCTCCGGCTCGCAACGGCGCTTGAGCACCGCCTTCTCGATGGTCGTCGCCCGCTCCTCATTGCTCCACTGCACCTGCCAGGTCGAGTTCACGGCGCCGGGGGCGACCGCGTTCACCCGCACCTCCGGCCCCAGCCCGCGTGCGAGGTTCTGGGTGATCGAGATGACCCCCGCCTTGCTGGCCCCATAGGCCGGAGAGGAGCCGGGAAAGCTCAGCCCGGCGATGGAGGCGGTGTTGACGATCGCACCGCCCGCCTTCCGCAGATGCGGGGCCGCGGCCTTGGCGCAGCGAAACACACCCAGCAAGTTCACCTCCAGCACGGCGTGCCAGAGTTCCTCGGTCAGCCGGTCCAGCTCGTGCGGGGCGATGCTGGTGCGGGTGCCTGGGGTGCCGGCGTTGTTGACCAGGTAGTCCAGCCGCCCAAGCGAGGCGGCCGCCGCCTCCACCATGGCGGCGCAGCCTTCGGCGTCGCCGACGTCGCCGGGGGCCGAGATGACATCCATGCCTTCGGCGCGCAATGCCTCGACCTGCTCCTGCCCGCGCGCGTCGTCGGCCAAGTGGTTGATCGCCACCTTGCAGCCCGACTTGCCAAGGATGCGCACGGTGGCGAGGCCGATGCCGGAGGCACCGCCGGTGACGAGCGCGGCCTTTCCGCGGAGGTCGTAGCTGATCATTTCCGGAACCCCGCCATGGTGCCGATCTCCCGGAGCGACTTCTTCAGCGCGATGAGCTTACGGTCACGCTCCTCGAACAGCTTGGCCGGCTCCTCGCCCCATTCGTAGTAGCCGCGCCCGGACATGACGCCGGTCGCACCCTCGGCGATCAGCGCGTCCATGGAGGGGCTGCTCTCGAATGCGACGGGGGGTGTGTACATCTTGTTGCGGAAGGTGTGCTGCAGCAGCGGCAACCCGGTGAAGTCGGCCTTGGCCATGACGCCCACGATGGGCATGCGCAGCGCGATGCCGTGCACGACGGCCGCATCCACCATCTGCGCGTCGGCATAGCCGTTGTCGATCAACCACTGCACCTCATTCTGCACCGCCGCCTGGATGCGGTTGGCGATGTAACCCGGGATGAAGCGCTTCATCACCACGGGCACCTGCCCCATGGCATTCAGGGCCACCTGCACCGCCTCCAGCCGCCCAGGCTCAAGCTCCTCGCTCGGCACGAGGTCCACGAGGTCCACCAGGTAGGGCGGCGTGTACCAGTGCGCGATCAGCGCCCGCTTGAGCAGCGCGGGCGGCATGAGCGGGAAGACGTCGAGATAGGAGGTATTGCTGGCGATCGTCGCGTTGGCCGGGGCCAGCTTCTCCAGTTCGGTGTAAAGGGTGCGCTTGGCCTCGGGGTTCTCGATGATCGCCTCGACGATCAGCTCGGCACCTTCGACTGTTTCCTCAAGGGAGGTGTGGCGCGTGACGGCCTGCGCCAGCATGGCGGCGTCGAAGCCCTTGTTCTCCCCGTACTCGGTCAGGGTGGCGATGGCCTTTTCCATCAGTCCCTGCGCCCGTTCCAGCGTCTCGGCGCTGGAGTCGGTCAGACGGACCGTGTGCCCGCCCATGGCCCAGACCAGGGCGATGGCATGACCCATCAACCCCGCGCCGATCACCGCGACCCGCATCGCATCCTCCCCGTGCTGTCGCCGGGAAGGCTGCGGCGGGGCGGGCGCGCGGTCAACCGGCCGGGCGCTTGCGCAGCAGGTAGCGCTGCCGCCCTTCCAGGACCAGCACGCCCTTCTGATTGTGGACGGTGGAGCGCAGTCCCAGCACCCCAGTGGAGCGATTGGGCGACAGCTCGTCCACGGTCAGCGCGGCGTAGAGCGTGTCGCCGACGAAGACCGGGTGAAGGAAGCGGGAGGACTGCTCGAGAAAGCCCTTGAGGCTGTCCTCGATCAGGAAGGGCAGCATCCCGGCCCCGGCCGCGGTTTGGATCAAGACCTGGTAGCCATGCGCCAGCATGTGCGGCATGCCGCGCGTACGGCAGAACTCCACGTCGTAATGCACCGGGTGGTTGTCGCCGGACGCCGCCTGGAAGGCGAGGAACACCGCCTCCGTCATGGTGCGGCTGGGCAGGCGGAACACCTCCCCCAGGGCGAAGTCCTCGTACCAGCGCTGCGGGGCGAGGCGATGTTCCCTCGGGTCGAAGCTCATGCGTATCCCAGCCTTTCGTCGCGGGTCCGGGCATCGCCGTCGCGCCGCTCCGGGTCGCCGAACCCGCCCCCGCCGGAGGTGGCGAGGCGGATGACGTCGCCCTCGCGAAGCTCTAGGTTGTCGGTCTTGGGCGGCACGGCGATCGTGTCACCGTCGCGCACAAGTTCCAGCGTCCCCGGCGCCGCCGCCTGCCCGCCCGCGAGACCGTAGGGCGCATGGACGAAGCGGTCCATGTTGGCGGTGAACAGGCAGCGCGGCGAATCCACCCGCCATTCGCGCACGAGGCCCAGCCCGCCGCGCCGCTCCCCCGCGCCGCCGCTGCCCGGCCGCAACTCATAGCGCGTGACGGTCAGCGGCATCTGCGCCTCGATCATCTCGATCGGGATGTTGCTGTTGTTGTGCATGCCCGAGGAGAAAGCGTTTACCCCGTCCTTCGCGGGATGCGCGCCGCTGCCTCCGATCTCGATCTCCACCAGCACCTCGCGCCCACCATCGGCGGCGACGGTCTGAAAGGTGGTGACGTAGCTGTTGCCGTAATAGGCAGCAGGGATGCGGTCGGGCACGGCCTGGTGCAGCGCACCGTTCATGGCGTTCAGAAGGCGGTGCGTGGCGGCGATGCGGTGCGCGACCGCGGCCGGGGCGCGCGCATTGACCACGCTGCCCTCCGGCGCCTCGACCTTGATGGGGCGGTAGCAGCCGGCGCTCATGTGCAGCCCAGGCTCGGCGCAGCACATCAGGGCGAACATCACCGCGGCGGTGGAACTGGCGAGGGTGGCGTTGACCGGACCCAGCGCCTGTGGAGAACAGCCGGACAGGTCGACCCGAGCCTCGTCCCCCTCGATGGTGAGGCTGACATGAAGGCGGATGGGCTTGCCCACCTCGACGCCGTCGTCGTCCAGGAAATCCTCGAACTCGTAGATGCCGTCGGGCATGGCGGCGATGGCGGCACGCATTCCCGCCTCGCTCATGTCCAGAATGCGTCGTCCGGCTTCGATCATCGCCGCTGCGCCGAAACGCGCCGCGAGGCGGCGGATCGCGGCGGCCCCCACGTCCAGCGAGGCCAGCTGCGAGGACAGGTCGCCCAGCAGCAGGTCCGGCTTGCGGATGTTCTGGCGGATCATGGCCCAGACACCCTCATTCCGCACGCCGCCCGCGATGACCTTCAGCGGCGGGATGCGCAACCCTTCCTGGAAGATCTCGGTCGCCTTGGCGGCGTAGGAGCCTGCCGCCAGCCCACCCACGTCGATGTGGTGGCAGAGCGTGCCGGCGAAGGCGATGCGCGTTCCTTCGTGGAACACCGCCTTGAAGGCCAGAATGTCGGGCAGGTGCTGGCCGCCGCAATAGGGATCGTTGGTGATGACCACGTCATCCGGGCCCCACTCCCCGGCGGGGATGAACCGCGCCAGGATCTCCCGCAGCGCGTGGCTCATGGAGTTGAGGTGCGAGGGGATGCGCGCGGATTGCGCGAGGTTCCAGCCCTCCGCGTCGAAGACGGCGGTGGAGTAGTCCAGCAGTTCCCGCACGATGGTGGAGCGGCTGGTGCGCCAGACCGTCACGTCCATCTCGGCTGCCGCGGCGGTCAAGGCGTTGCGGATGACCTCGATCTCGATCGCGTTCATCAGGGGGTCCTCCGCGCGATCACCGCGCCTTCGGGGTCGAGCGTGGCGGTCCAGCCGGGGGCGATCCAATGGGTGGCAAAGGCTTCCTCGATGATGGCGGGGCCCGCCACCTCCACCCCCTGCGCCAGCGTCTCCCGCAGATGCACCGGCACCTCGCACCAGGCGCCGCCCGTCCAGAGGCGCCGGGTTCCGGGGGCCGAAGCACCGGGCGGGACGTCGCGGCTTTCCTCCGGCTTGGGGAGGCGGCCGATCGCGCTCGCCCGCAGCGTCACCAGCTCCACCCGCTCGCTCTCATCCGCATAGGAGAAGCGGGCGCGATGCGTCGCGTGGAAGCGCGCGAGCAGCGGCGTGAGGGCCGGAGCCTCCGGCCATGGGATCAGCAGTTCGAAGGCCTGGCCGCGATAGCGGAGGTCGGCCGCGATCTCTACGGCGCGCTGGCCAGCAGGAATGGCATCGGCATCTAGCCGCGCCTGCGCCTCGGCGTGCAGCGCTCCGAGCGTCTCCTCCATGGCCGGGAGTGACGCCTCCTCCAGTGGCAGCAGGCGGGAGCGAGCGATGTCCTGCACGAGGTCTGCGAACATGATGCCGTAGGCGGAAAGCGTGCCCGGCTCGCGCGGAAGCACGATTTCGGTCATGCCCAGTTCCTCCGCCACCTCGCAGGCATGGAGCCCGCCGGCGCCGCCGAAGGAAAGCAGGGCGAAGTCGCGCGGGTCCAGGCCCTTCTCGAAGAGGGAGAGGCGCACGGCGGCGGCAAGCTGCGTGTTGGTCACGCGCATCACGCCCTCGGCCGCCGCCTCGGTGGAGAGACCGAGCCTGTCGCCGACCCGCGCCACCATGGCCTCGCGCGCGGCGCCGAGTTCCAGCTTCATGGCCCCGCCCAGGAAGAAATCTGGGTCGAAGCGGCCCAGCACGGCATTGGCGTCGGAGACGGTGGGCTCGGTCCCGCCACGCCCGTAGCAGACCGGGCCAGGCCGCGCACCGGCGCTGCGCGGCCCGACGCTGAGCCGCCCACCCGCATCCACCGCTGCGATGGAACCACCGCCGGCGCCGATGGTGCGCATCTCGACCATCGGCAGCCGCACCGGCAGCCGGTCCACCTCGCCCTGGGTCACGAGCCCGATGCGGTGGTCCTGCACCACCGAAACGTCGAAGGACGTGCCGCCCATGTCCACGGCGACGAGGTTGGGCCGCGCGAGGCGGCGCGACAGGCGCTCGGCCGCCATGGCGCCGCCCGAGGGGCCTGAGAGCAGGAGGCGCGCGGGCTGCGCCGCCGCGCGGTCCAGGCTGCACATGCCGCCATTGCTTTGCACCAGGAACAGACGCGGAGTGAAGCCGCCCTCGCCCAGCCGTGCCTTCAGCCGGTTCAGGTAGTTCTGCACCACCGGCATCAGCACCGCGTTGAGCACCGTGGTGGAAAGCCGCTCATACTCGCGGATCTCGGGCGAGACCTCCGAGGACAGGCTGACCGGCACGCCCGGCAACGCCGCGCGCACCGCCTCCGCCAGGGCTTCCTCGTGCGCAGGGTTGGCGTAGGCGTGCAGCAGGCCGATCGCCACCGCCTCGGGCTCCAGCGCCCGCAGCTTCTCCATCAGTCCGTCCAGTCCGGAGAGCGGGATTTCCACGCTGCCATCGGCGCGCAGGCGCTCCGTGACGCCCAGGCGCCGGTCACGCTCAATCAGGCAGGGGAATGGATCGGGGTCGAGGCGGTAGAGTTCGCGCCGGACATGGCGGGTGATCTCCAGCACGTCCTCGAAGCCTGCGGTCGTCAGCAGGACGCCGCGCGCCAGCTTGCGCTCCAGCACCGCGTTGGTCGCGATGGTGGTGCCGTGCAACAGCATCCCCACCTCGGACAGCGCGAAGCCGAAGTGCGATGCGGCCTCCCGCACCCCGGTCATCAGCCCCTCCGAAGGGTCGGCCGGGGTGGTCGGGGTCTTGTGCGCCTGGACGCGCCCGGCGCGCGCATCCAGGATTTGCAGGTCGGTGAAGGTGCCGCCGATATCCACGGCGATGCGAACGGGTTGGTCCAATTCCGGCTCCGGCGCTGCTTAGCCCAGCATCCCTGGCAGCCACAGCGCGATCTCGGGAAAGACCAGAAGCAGCAGCACGGCCAGGAGATAGGCGAGGAGGAAGGGCATCACACCCAGGAAGACATCGGTGATGGGCCCGGGCTTCGGCCGCATCCCCTGCAGCACGTACATCACCGTCCCGTCGGGCGGGGAGATCTGCGCGATCTCGACCAGCATGGTGATGATGACGCCGAACCAGATCGGGTCGTAGCCCAGCGCCACCACCACCGGAAAGATGACGGGCGTGGTGGTGATGATCATGGAGAACCCCTCCATGAAGGTGCCGAGGGCGAAGTAGAGCCCGATGATGCACAGCATCACCGCCCAGGGCGGTAGCGGCATCTCCGCGATCATCGCCGCCAGGGCCTGGGGCACGTTGATCGTGGTCAGGATGTAGTTAAGCAGGAAGGCGCCAAACAGGATCAGCCCGAGCAGTGCGGTGTTGCGCGCCGTCGCCTCCGCGCTTTCGTTCAGCAGACGGAAGGACAGGCGGCGCTCGATGGCGGCGAAGAGCATGGCGCCGGTGACGCCCAGCGCCGCGGCCTCGGTGGGCGTGGCCCATCCGGCATAGATGCTGCCCAGCACCAGCAGGATCAGCAGCACCGTTGGCAGCAGGCCCCGCAGCGCGCGCAGCTTGAGGACCAGCGGCACGGCGGGCGGCTTTTCGATCGGGTTTCGCACGCCGTGGAGAAAGATCAGCAGCAGGAACAGCCCGGTCACCAGCAGCGAGGGCAGCAGCGCCGCGATGTAGAGCGCGCCAACGCTGGTCTCGGTGATGAGCCCGTAGATGATGAAGGTGATGCCGGGCGGGATGAGGTTGCCCAGCGCGCCACCCGCCGCCAGCGAGCCCAGCACCCAGCGCTGGTCGTATTTCGTGTCCTGGAAGTAGGGCAGAGCGACGCTGCCCATGGTGGCCGCCGTGGCCACGGAGGAGCCGCTGATGGCGCTGAACACGGCGCAGGAAACGATGTTGGTGTGCAGCACTCCGCCCGGCAGCCGGTTCAGCCAAAGGTTCAGCGCGCTGTAGAGTCGCCCGGAAAGCCCCGAACGCAGCAGGATCTCGCCCATCAGCAGGAAGAGCGGCACCGCCACCAGCACGTAGTTGGAGGACGGCCCCCACAATGTCTGGCCGGCGAACATCCACCAGGGCCGGTCGCTGAACAGGAAGCCGACCAGGAAGGCCAGCACGCCGAGCACGGCGGCGATATGCACCCCTGCCCCGAAGAATACGATGAAGATGCCGACCAGCATGAGGATCTCGGCGACCGGCAGGGCGGAGACGCCGGATGCGGCAGCGAAGATCAGCGCGCCCAGAAGCCCCAGCAGAAAGACGATCGCGATCATCCGCCGCGCGCCATCCGAACCGCTTCAAGCGCCTCTTCCGTCTCGTCCTGCAAGGAGCGCGAGCCCAGCAGCCGGTCCAGCTCTCCCGGCTGTCCCGCAGCCAACGCCAGCAGCGCCTCAAGCAGCAGCACGGCGCACATCAGCACGAAGGCGGCAATGCCCACGCCCCAGATTCCCTGCGGCCAGATCAGTGGAATACGGAGGGCGGAATTGTCATGCGCATCGAACAGCGCGCTTTCGTCCCAGAGCGACCAGGCAGCCCAGGCGCAAAACAGGGCGAAGCCCGTCAGCAGCACGAGGGAAAGCAGGTGCAACGGCGCCCGCGCCCGCAGCGGCAATTGGTTCAGCAGCACGTCCACCCTGATATGCGCGCGCCGTGCGAGGGTATGGGCGAGGCCCCAGGCGATGCCGCAAGCGAGCATGTAGCCCGTCACCTCCACAGTTGCGGCGCTCGAAACGCCGAAGACGTTGCGCCCGATGATGTCGCCGGTGACGAAGACGGCGCAGAAGACGTAGTTCCACCCGGCGAGATAGGCCATGAGGGCGGCCAGCGCCGCCACGGCGCGGCGAAGACCCGTGGCGGCACGCAGCACCCCTCAGCCTCCGAAGCGGATGCCGTTCAAGGGCGCGATCACCTGGTTGTAGACCTCGCCGCAGCGCGCCCCGCAGCGGCGCACCCATCCGGGCAGCACCACCTGCTCGAAGATGCGGCGCGTTTCGGCGCGGTCGGCTTCGGTGGCCTTCACCTCCGTCATCGGACGGGCCGCCAGCTGGTGGATCCGGCACGCCTCGCGGTTGCCAATGTTGCAGTCGATGCCGTCGCGCGTAGCTTCGGCGCCCAGCGCCCATTGGCGGTCGCTGACCTCGCGGAAGGTGCGCTCGATCAGTTCGCGCACCGCCGGCTCCTGCCGGTTCAACCAGGACACGTTCACGATGTAGGCCGCGACCGCCCAGCTGACCGGCATATCGGAGATGTGGGTCGAGACCTCGGGCCAGCGCGCGGCGGCGCCGGAGCCGCTGCCGGTGATGGCGCAATCCACCACGCCGCGCTCCAGCGCCGAATACACCTCGGGGAAGCCGATGGAGGTGGGCTGCGCGCCCAGCGCGTTGAAGAAATCCACCAGCGAGTTGCCGAAGGTGCGGATGCGTCGCCCGCGCAGGTCGGCAAGGCTGGTGAAGGGCTGGCGGCAGAACACCACCTGCGCCGGGAAGGGATAGGTTGCGATGATGCGCGTGCCGAAACGCTCCATGTCGCGGTTCGCCACCGGCACCATGGCATCGGCGATCCGCCGCGCCAGGGTGATGTCGGGCGCGAGGCCGGAGAGGTCGATGCCGTCCAGAATGGGCACGTCGCCCGAAAGGGTTGTCAGCGTCCCCGCGCCGATCTCTGCCTGGCCGGAGCGGACGAGGCGCACGATCTCCGTCCCCGCTAGGTTGCGCTCTGCATGGGTGGCCAGCGTCACCTCGATCCGGCCATTGCTGGCGGTCCGCAGCCCGTCGCGGATCAGCGGCTGGTCCACCCGCGTGTATTGTGGCTGGGTCGGCAAGGGCTGGGTGATCGCCGTGATGGCGATGCGCGGCCCCGGCGGAATGGGTGCCTGCGCACCGGCGGGCAGTGCCAGGGCTCCCAGAATCGCGCCCCCGAGAAGCATCGAACGGAACATGCGGCCTCCTCTTCGGTCACCGTGCCGAGGATGGGAGGCAGCATGGCACGGATGGCCCGCGCCGCCAGAGGGGTCGCTCCGGCGCGCGGCCGCGTCAGCGCCGCCCTGCCCAGGGGTTGGGCTGCGCCCATGGGCTTCGTGCCTGCGGCCTGGGCGGTGGCGGACGGAAGGACGGTTGGGAAGGCGGGAGCGCATCGCCCCCGCGCATCGCCATGAGGCGCGAAACGCGCTCCTCCGTCGGCGGATGGGTGCTGAACAGGCTGTCCATGCGGAGCCCAGCGAGGGGGTTCACGATGAACATGTGCGCCGTTGCCGGATTCGCCTCCGCGCGCTCGTTCACCATGCCTTGCTTGTATTGCTCCAGCTTGTTCAGGGCGCTGGCGAGCCAGGCCGGGTCGCCGCAGATGCGCGCGCCTTCCGCGTCCGCCTCGTATTCGCGCGAACGGCTGATCGCGGTCTGCACCAGCATGGCGGCGATAGGGGCCAGGATCATCGCCAGGATGGCGAAGATCGGGTTCACCCGCCGGTCGCCGCCGCGATTCATGAGGAAGCCGAACTGCGCGATCCAGCCAATGGCGCCGGCGATGGTCGCGGTCACGGCCATGATCAGCGTGTCGCGGTGCTTGATGTGGGCCAGCTCATGCGCGACGACGCCAGCCACCTCCCGCTCGTCCATCATGTCGAGCAGGCCGGTATTCACCGCCACGGCCCCCTTCTCGGGGGAACGGCCGGTGGCGAAGGCGTTGGGCTGGTTCTCGTGGATGACGTACAGGGCCGGCATGGGAATGCCGGCGCGCTGCGCCAGCCCCTGCACCATGGAATGGAGCTGCGGCGCCTCGCCCGGGCCGACCGGCTGGGCGTTGTGCATCCGCAGCACCATGGAATCGCTGCCCCACCAGGCGAAGAGGTTCATGGCCGCCGCCATCGCCAGCGCGATCAGCGCGCCCTGCTGTCCGCCCAGCGCCCAGCCAATTCCCATGAACAGCGCCGTCAGCGCCGCAAGCAGCACCATGGTGCGGAAATAGCCGCGCATCCCGTTCAGCCTCCTGTGTCAGCCTCCCAAACAAGATAGGGAGGCGAAGGCTGCGATCCAGCGCCCTTCCCTTCCGGGCCGGGCCTCGCCACATGGCGGATATGGACCAGGACCAGGAACCGAAGCCGCCCCTTCCGTCCGGCAAGCCGCGCACCGCGCCGCCGCTGACGAAGCTGAACCGGCCGCAGCGCCCCTTCTCCGACCCCAAGGTGGAGGAGGAGGGGCCGAGCGGGCCGGAACCGACCCGCTACAATGACTGGGAGCGGAAGGGCCGGGTCAGCGACTTCTGACCCGAGCGGTCAGACGTTGAAGCGGAACAGCATCACGTCCCCGTCCTTCACGACGTAGGACTTGCCTTCGACGCGCATCTTGCCGGCATCCTTGGCGCCGCCCTCGCCGTTGAGCGCCACATAATCGTCATAGGCGATCGTTTCGGCAGCGATGAAGCCGCGCTCGAAATCGCCATGGATGACGCCCGCGGCCTGGGGCGCGGTCATGCCGCGGGTGATCGTCCAGGCCCGCGTCTCCTTCGGCCCGACCGTGAAATAGGTGATGAGGCCGAGCAGGTCGTGCCCGGCGCGGATCACGCGGTCCAGGCCTGAATCGGACAGTCCGAGGCCTTCCAGGAATTCCTTGCGGTCTGCCTCGTCCATCTGCGCGATCTCGGCCTCGATCGCTGCGCTGACCACGACGGCTTTCGCGTTGTTCGCCTTGGCGAACTCCAGCACCTTCGCGCTGTGGGCGTTGCCCTCCGCGGCGTTCGCCTCTTCCACGTTGCAGACATAGAGGACAGGCTTGGTGGTCATGAGGCCAAGGCGCGAGGCGGCCATCTCCTCGCCCTTCGGCACGGCGGTGCGCGCCGCGCGGCCTTCCTGCAGCACAGGAATCAGCGTCTCAATCAGGGAAAGCTGCTGCGCGGCCTCCTTGTCGTTGCCGCGCGCCTTCTTCTGCAGGGCCGGCACGCGCTTCTCCAGCGAGTCGAGATCGGCGAGCATCAACTCGGTCTCGATGATCTCCATGTCGCGCAGCGGGTCCACGCTGCCCTCGACATGGGTGACGTCGCCATCCTCGAAGCAGCGCAGCACGTGGACGATGGCGTCCACCTCGCGGATGTTGCCGAGGAACTGGTTGCCCAGCCCCTCGCCCTTCGAGGCGCCGCGCACGAGGCCGGCAATGTCCACGAACTCCAGGCTGGTGGGGACGATCTTCTGCGACTTGCCGATGCGCGACAGCACCTGGAGGCGCGGATCGGGCACGGCGACGCGGCCCACATTGGGCTCGATGGTGCAGAAGGGGTAGTTGGCGGCCTGGGCGGCGACGGTCTGCGTCAGCGCGTTGAACAGGGTGGACTTGCCGACATTCGGCAGGCCCACAATTCCACAGTTGAAGCCCATTACCCTTGTCCCTTCTCCAGCGCGCCCACCAGTTCCCCCACCCGGATGGCGGCGGCGATGCGGGCGGAGGCATCGTCGGTCGGCAAGGACAGGGCGGCGGCACGCAGCGCCGGAACCAGCCCGGCGACGTTCATTCCCAGGCGCTTCGCGGCTTCCGCGAGACGTTCCGCGATGGCGGCCGCCTTTCCGCCCGGGCCGACGATCTCGGCGGCTTCCAGCAGCAGCGCCGCCCGGCTGGCGGCCTCGGCAGCGGCAAGCGAGACGGCGCGGGCGCGCCGCATGTCGGAAAGCGGGCCGGCATCCGTGGGGCCGGGCAGGCAGGCGCGCAGCCCAGCAGCCGCCTGCGCCTCCGTCGCCGCGAAGCCGCGCAGCGCCTGCGCGAGCGCCGCGGCGGCATTGAGCAGGTCGTCCTCGCCAGGCGCGCCGAAATACTCCTCGATCACCATGGGTTCGGTCATCGTGCGGCCTCCGCAACGCGGGTCATGAAATCCTCCGCGCGGCCCTCGGCCAGCAGCGGCGCGTGGTCCGCCACCGCGTCAAGCAGCGGGCCCACCCAGGTCTCGTCCTTGGCGAAATTGCCCAGCACATGGCCGGTGACGCGGTCCTTGTGGCCGGGATGGCCGATGCCAAGCCGCACGCGGCCGAAATCCGCCGTGCCGAGGGCGCGCTGCATGTCGCGCAGTCCATTGTGCCCCGCCGTGCCGCCGCCCTGCTTTACCCGAACCTTGCCGGGGGCGAGGTCCAGCTCGTCATGCCACGCGGTGACATCGCTCGGCGGAATCTTGTGGAAGGCGCAGGCAGCCTGCACCGCATCGCCCGAAGCGTTCATGTAGGTCTGCGGCTTGAGAAGCAGGATGCGCTCCCGCCCCAGCGTCAGCTCGGAAACCTCGCCCTTGAACTTCTGCCGCCACGGGGGCGCCCCGTGGCGGCGGGCCATGGCGTCGAGCGCCATGAAGCCGATGTTGTGCCGCTGCCGCGCGTGCTCGGGGCCGGGATTACCCAGCCCGACCCAGAGTCGCATGGCGCGTTACTTCTTCTTCGCGGGTGCCTTGGCAGCGCCGCCAGCGGGTGGCGCCTTCTGCTTGGTCGCCTCCGGCGGGGGCGGCGGGGCCACGATCGTCGTGTCCTCGTCCACCGTCGGCGGGGCAACGGTCGCCACCACGAAGTCGCGGCCGCTGATCACCGGCTTGGCGCCGCCCTTGTCCTGAACCGCGGACCAGCGCAGGGAGTCGCCGATCTTCGCCTCGCCGAGGTCGATCACGAAGCTCTCAGGCACCGCATCAACGGCCGCGAAGACTTCGACCTCGCGGCGGACGACGTTCAGCACGCCGCCGGCCTTGAGGCCCGGGCACTCTTCCTCGTTCAGGAAGGTGACGGGCACCTTCACGCGGATGCGCGCGCCGGGGGCGAGGCGCTGGAAATCGATGTGGATGGGGCGGTCCGAGACGGGGTCGAACTGGACGTCACGCATCAGGGTGCGGACGGTCGGGCCGTCGGTCACCGCCACCTCGTACAGGTGCGACTGCCAGCCGCCCTTGTGCAGTTCCTTCATGACCACGCGCGGGTCGAGGGCGATCAGCGTCGCCTCCTCCTTCGCGCCATAGATCACGCCGGGGACAAGCCCCTCTCGCCGGGTCGCGCGCGCCGCCCCCTTACCGGCACGCCCGCGCGCCGCAGCCTCGATCCGAATGGTCTGGACCATGCCACTTGCTCCTTCTCGCGGTGTGTTGCTTCCGTGGGGGAATGCCCAAACGGAAACAGGCGGCCTCCAGGGGTGCCGCCTCGTCGCGGGTTCTAGGCGGAACGCGGCGCGGGCGCAACCGCGTCCACGATGGGCTCAGATGGCGTGGCGGATGGGGGCCTCGCCCGGACGGACGCCGGGCGGAAGCGGCTTCTGCGGCACGCTGGGCGCGAAGGGCTGGGAGGGCGGTGGGGGGCGCGGCGCATCGCCGAAGGGTTGGGTCGGGGCGCTGCGCGGCGCTTCCCCTGCCCCTGGCGCAGCGTGCCCATGCACTCGACCATCCGCCCCATCGCGGCGGCGGATCCCGTGAGGCTCACCACCCAGGCGGCCTCGCTGCCTTCCGGAAACTCCAGGAACAGGCGTGCGCCGTTGCGGAACTGCGCGTCGAAGCGCTCGATCCCGCCGCCCACCGTCCATTCCACGAAGTTGCGCTGGCCGATGGCGCCGCCCGTGGTCCAGGGCGCGTTGCCGTCCACCCGCAGGCTGAGGCGCAGCCGCGTGCCCTGCGGGATGGACCAGCTCGTCTTGAAGGCCTGGAAGGTGACGTGGCGGTCGCCGGCGAAGTGCTTGAGGTGCAGCGTCCGCCCCTCCGCGCCCACCACCCGGATGCCGCAGAGCTGGCGCCCGGTCGGTGTCTGGGCGCGATAGGCGGTCCAGGAGCCGTGGGTGGCGATGTCGGTGGACCACCCGCGCTGCTGGGCGGGGGCCGGGGTCGAGACCAAGCCCGACCCCAGCAAAAGAACCAAAAATCGAACCCGACGCATGCTGGCTCGTTCGTCAAACGCCCTGCGCGGCGGCGCGGAACTTCGCGGCGGTGAAGGGAATGCTCCGCATCCGCACGCCGGTCGCGTCGAAGATCGCGTTGCCCACGGCACTCGGCACCACCGCCGCGGAGGGTTCGCCCGCGCCCCAGGGGCGTTCCGTCGGGCGGTCCACCAGATCCACCACGATCTCCGGAATCTCGGGGAAGGTGATGACCTGATAGCTCGCCCAGTCGAGCGAGGTGACGGCCTTGCGGTCGAAGGTCATCTCCTCCTTGAAGGTACGCGACAGGGTGTGGATCACGTTGCCTTCGACCTGGGAGCGAACGCCGTCCGGGTTGATGATCTGTCCGCAATCATGGCTGCACAGGAAGCGCGTGACCTTGATGGCGCCGGTGTTGCGGTTCACTTCCACCTCAGCCACCGCGGCGACATAGGTGCGGACCAGCTCATACTTGCAGAAGGTGACGCCACGCCCGCGCAGCACCTCGCCCGAGCGGTCGTTCTGCGGCGAGGGGCGGGTCTGCCAGTTTGCGATGCGCCCCACGCGCTCAAGCACTTCTCTCGCGCGCGTTTCCTCGCGCGGGAGCAGCGAAAGGCGCAGTTCCAGCGGGTCTTTGCCGGCGGCGGCGGCCATCTCGTCCAGGAAGGATTCGCTGGCATAGGTGTTCTGCATCCGTCCGGGCGTGCGGATCCAGGAGGGGCGGAAGGGCGTGGTGTCCAGCCGGTGGCAGGTGGTCTTCACCGCCGGGAAGCCATAGGGCTGGGCCAGGTTGTGGATGATGTTGCCCGGATGGATCTGGTTCTCGCGCGGCAGCCCGCCCAGTTCGGCCGCCACCAGGTCCACGTTGCCGCCGGCGCCCTTGGGGATCCAGGCCTCGGCCTCCCACCCCACGATGTTGCCCTGGGCGTCCAACCCGCCGCGAAGCTCGACGAGGTGGGGCGGCCCCTTGGGGTCCCAGCCATGCTCGTCATGGCGCATCCACTGCACGCGCACCGGGCGGCCGACCGCCTTGGCGAGCAGCGCCGCATCGGCCGCCGCGTCCTCGTGCCCGTTGCGGCCGTAGCAGCCCGCGCCCTCCATGTAGATGCAGCGCACCTTCTCCACCGGCTCGGCCAGCATCATCGACAGCTGCTTGCGGAGGTTGTGCGTCGCCTGGGAGGCGGACCAGGTGGTGAGGCGCCCATCCTTCCACTCGGCCACCGCGCAGGACGGCCCCATGGAGGCGTGGGAGTTGATGCCGAAATCATAGGACGCGGAAAGCTGCCGGGCCGCGCCGCGCACCGCGCCGGGGGCGTCGCCCCGCTCGCTCGTCACCTGCACCTGCGCGACGGGTGTGGCCTTCACGTGCTCCCACAGGCGGGACTGGTCGGGCAGGCCGCTCCAGTCCGACCAGCGCACGCGCAGCTCCCGCGCCGCCTTGATGGCCGACCACTCGGTTTCCGCTACGACTCCCACGAAGGCGCCCTGGTGGACGACGCGCACCACGCCCGGGATGTGGCGGATGCTCGCCTCGTCCACCGCCTCGGCCACCGCGCCCATGGCGGGCGGGCGGACCGGGCGGCCGTGCAGCATGCCGGGCAGCTTGAAGTCGTGCACATACTCGAAGCGGCCGAACACCTTGTCGGGAATGTCCACGCGCGGCGCGGCGCGGCCGACGACGCGCCGCTCCTCCGGCGCCTTGATCGGCGCGTTCGCGTCCACCGCCAGTTCGACGCGGCCGGCGCGCACGAGTTCCGCGAGGCTCGCACGCCCGCCCGGGGCGACGACCATGCCTTCCTCGATCCGCAGCGACGCGGGCTCGGCGCCGAAGCGCTCGCCGGCGCGGCGAAGCACCTCGCGCCGCAGCGTGGCCGCGGCGGCGCGCAGCTGCACCCCCGCATTCTGGATGGAGAGCGAGCCATAGGTCGCCCCCTGGTCCGGCGTCAGCGCCGTGTCGCCCTCGACGACGCGGATGCGGCCGAGCGGGACGTCCAGTTCCTCCGCCACGATCTGCATGAATCCCGTGCGGATCCCGGTGCCGAGGTCCACCTTGCCGACATAGGCGGTGACGCGCCCATCGGATTCGAGCGCGAGGAAGGACTCCACCCGGTCGGTGGCGACAGGCTTCTCCGCCCAGGCCAGGGCGCCGCGCGGCGCCCCGCCGGCGGCGAAGGCCACGAGAAGCGCGCCGCCGGCCTTGAGCAGGGAGCGGCGGTCAGTGGTCATGCGGTCCATCGCTTCCTCCCTCAGCCCTGCGCGGCGCGCAGCACGGCGGCAACGACGCGCGGATGCGTGCCGCAGCGGCAGATGTTGTTGGCCAGCGTCTCCTTCACCTGATCGGCGCTGGGACGCGGGTTGCGCTCCAGCAGGGCGGCACTCTCCATGATCATGCCGTTGGTGCAGTAGCCGCACTGCACCGCCTGCTCCTCGATGAAGGCGGATTGCAGCTTGTGCGGGTTCTCCGGCGTGCCGAGGCCTTCCAGCGTCACCACGCGCTTGCCGGCGGCCTCGGCCACCGGGAGCACGCAGGAGCGGACGGCTGCGCCGTCCACATGCACGGTGCAGGCGCCGCATTGGGCAAGGCCGCAGCCGTAATGCGGGCCGGTCAGGCCCACCTCGTTCCGCAGCGCGTAGAGCAGCGGCATCTGCGGATCGTCCACGGCAACGGTGACTGCGCGGCCATTGACCGTCAGGGCGAGACTCTGACTCATGAGGGCTTCCTCCGGAGGCGCCGGTGCGGTGCCGGCGCTTTGGAGGGAAGCAAAGCCCAGCGCGGGTTTCCCCGCAACCGGATTGTCAGACGGCTTCTCGTGCCGCCGGCACCCCGCGCACCCGCCCGCCCGGAAGCGCGCCGGGCACGGAGGCCGCGAGATCCGCCGCCTCCAGCAGCTTCGACCAGTCCAGCCCGGTCTCCAGCCCCATGCGGCGGAACACCCAGGCCAAGTCTTCCATCGCCGTGTTGCCGGTGGCGCCGGGCGCGTAGGGGCAGCCGCCGATGCCGCCGGAGCCGGCGTCGAAGACCCGGCACCCCGCCTCATAGGCGGCGAGGTTGTTGAGGACGCCCATCCCGTAGGTGTCGTGGCCGTGGAAGGCGAAGCGGTTGCCCCAGGAGTTGATGGCGTGGGTGAAGACGCGCCGTACCTGGTCCGGCGCGGCATTGCCCGTGGTGTCGCAGATGCTGACCTCGATGTCGGGCGACAGCGATTGCACCCGCTCCACCCAGTCGAGCGCGTCCATCTCCGGCACCACGCCCTCGAAGGGGCAATGGAAGGCGCAGGACAGGTTGAACCGCACCTTCACGCCTTTCGGCACCTCACGCAGCAGGGCGGAAAGCTCGGCGAAGCTATCCATGCGGGAACGGTTGAGGTTGGCGCGGTTGTGGCTCTCCGTCACGCTCATGAAGAAGCCGAGGCGATGCGCCCCCGCCTGCATCGCCGCATCGAAGCCGCGCCGGTTCGGCACCAGCACGGTGCATTCGAGGCCCGGCAATTCGCGTGCCGCGGCCAGCACCTCCCCGGTATCGGCCATTTGCGGGATGGCCTTGGGCGAAACGAAGGAGCCGACCTCCATGCGCCGGATTCCCGCCGCGTGCAGGGCGCGGACCAGGGCGATCTTGGTGTCGGTCGGAACCCATTCCCTGATGGGCTGCAGCCCGTCGCGGGGGGAAACCTCGGAAAGCTGGATCATGCGCGGGGCTCCCCCAGGATCTCGTGGAACACGCGGTCATTGTCCGCGCCGGCCTCGCGGCCGGTCCAGCGGATCATCTCCTCCGGCCCCACGCCGTCCATGCGGAAGGGGGGTGCGGGATGAAGCACCTCGCCGAGCAGCGGGTCCTGCACGCGGGCGACGAGGTGGCGCGCCTGGAAGTGCGGATCCTCGGCGCAATCCTTGATGTCGTACAGGCGGGAGCAGGGAACTTCCGCACCTTCCAGCAGGTCCTGCGCCTCGGCGGCGGGCAGGGTGCGGGTCCAGGCGGCGATGGCTTCGTCCAATTCGGGGGCGTGGGCGCAGCGCCCGCCATTCGTTGCCATGCGCGGGTCGTCGCGCAGGTCGGAGCGTCCGATCATCGTCATCAGGCGGGCGTAGATGAGGTCGCTATTGCCCGCGATGCAGAGCCATCTCCCGTCGGCGCAAGGATACGTGTTGGTGGGCGCGGCCGTGGCGATGGCGGCGCCTTGGGGCTGCCGCACCCAGCCGAACAGCCCGTGCTCCGTGAGCATCCCCTCCATCAGCGAGAACACGGAGGAGACGAGGTCCAGGTCGAGCACGCGCCCCTTCCCGCCACCGCGGTCCCGCCCCCAGCAGGCGGACACCACCGCAAGCGCCGCATACATGCCGGCAAGGTCGTCGCTGATCGAGACGCCGCAGCGCGGTGGCGGGTACTCATGCTGCCCTGGATTGGCTGTCAGGTGGCGCAGGCCGCCCATCGCCTCGCCGATCGCGCCGAAGGCCGGCTTGTCGCGATAGGGCCCGTCCTGCCCGTAGCCGGAGATGCGCGCGACGACGAGGCCAGGATTCTCGGCCTGCAGCGTGGCGGGGCCAAGGCCGATCCGCTCCAGGTAGCCGGGGCGGAAATTCTCCACCACCGCGTCGGCGCGCGCGCAAAGCGCCGTCACACGCCGCTTTCCTTCCTCGCTCTTCAGGTCGAGCGTGACGGAGAGCTTGTTGCGCCCATGGACGGAGAACCAGACCGAATGCCCGTCCTTCTGTGCGCCCCAGCCGCGAAAGGGGTCTCCGCCCGGTGGCTCCACCTTGATGACCTCGGCGCCCAGATCGGCGAGCAGCCGGGTGCAGAAGGGCGCGGCGATGTAGTGGCCCAGTTCGACGACCTTTAAACCTTCCAGAGGCAGCAAGGAACGGCTCTCCCGACGCATGAACCTTCCTTGATAGCCTGAAGGGAGGAGACGGCAAACCATTGCATGATTTTTCCACAGCCTTTCCGCAACCATCTCCTGTGGCTCCGCATTGATGGGATGCACGGGAGCAGTCCCCCCCGACTCTCCCTTGTCTCTCCCGGATGTGCTCCCGAGAGCCGTCTTGGCTCCGGGTGACACCTAACTTAAGGGGGGTGGGCGCCCCCCCGTGCCCACCCCTCCTTTTTTTCGTCTGGGCATTGGGACCGCGCCTTCCATCGTCGCAGCCACGCCCTTATTCGGCATCGATGCCACCTCTCCTGCCCTCGGGCTGCCTCCTGGTCTGCGGGCTGCGCGCGGAGGCGGCGCTGCTCCCTCGCGTGCGGGCTGTCCATGCCGGTGGTGACAGGGCGCGCCTGGACGCGGCGCTTGATCGGGAAACTCCGACGGCGATCCTTTCGTTCGGGCTAGCCGGCGGGTTGGATCCGGCGCTGCCTCCCGGCACCCTTCTGATCGCCGCGGGCCTTTGGGGCGAGGGATCGGCCGATGCAGGCTGGTCGCTGCGCCTCGCGGCCGCCACGGGCGCCGTCCCTGCCCTGCTGGTAGGCGGTGCCGAAGCGGTCGTCACACCCGCAGCCAAGGCGGCGCTGCGCGCGCAAACGGGCGCGGCCGCGGTGGACATGGAATCCGCCATCGCCCTGCGCCATGCCCTGCGGCGTGGCATTCCTTTCGCAGCGCTGCGCGCAGTGGGCGACCCAGCGGACGCAGGGGTGCCTCCGTCAGCCCTGGCCGGAATGACGCCGGAAGGCGATGTCGCGCCCGGACGCGTCCTGCTTTCGCTGCTGCGTCGCCCCGGCGATCTGCCTGGCCTTCTTCGCGTCGCACGGCACAGCGGAACGGCCATGAAGCGGCTGCGCCTTGCGGCGAGGGCTCTCACCGCGTAACCAAACGCCACTACGCCAAGGGTTACACGCAATGAATCGTCGCCAGATCCTTTCCGCCCTTCCAGTCGCTGCCTTTTCCGCCCCTGCCCTCGCCCAGGAATGGCCGGCCGGTCCGGTGCGCGGCATCGTCCCCTTTGCGGCGGGCAGCGCGACGGACACGGTGGCGAGGCTGTTCGGCGAACGGATGCGCGAGGTGCTGGGCCAGCCCGTCGTCATCGAGAACCGCGCCGGCGCCAACGGCCTCATCGGCGCCGAGGCCGTGGCACGCGCCGCGCCGGACGGCCAGACCGTGCTGTTCGGAACCAACTCGACCAATGCCGCCGCGAATGCGCTGTTCCGCCGCGTGCCCTTCGACATGGAGCGGGACTTCATCACCGTCTCCACCCTTTGCTCCGTGCCGCTGCTGGTAGCCGTCTCCGCCAGCTCCCCCTATCGCAACCTGCGCCAGCTCCTGGACGCGGCGCGGGCACGGCCGGAGGCGGTCACCTTCGCTTCGGCCTCCTCCTCGCAGCGCGTGGCGGCGGAGATGCTGGCCTCCATGGCCGGGGTGAAGATGCTGCACGTACCCTACCGCTCATCGCCCAACGCGGTGCAGGACCTGATCTCGGGCCGGGTGGACGTGTTCGTAGCGGACCAGGCGGTGATCCTGCCGGGCGTCCAGGGCGGGCAGCTGCGCTCGCTCGCCGTGACCACGCGCCAGCGCTCCGCCCAGCTGCCCGACGTGGCGCCGGTCGCGGAGCAGGGGCTGCCGGATTACGAAATCTTCGCCTGGTTCGTGCTTTGCGTGCCGGCGGGCACCCCCGCTCGTGCCGTCGAGCGGCTGAACGCCGCCGTGCGCCACGCCGCCGCCGACGCCACGCTGCGGGAGCGCCTGGGCAGCGGCTTCGGCATGCAGGTCCGCGCCTCCAGCCCCGAAGAAGCGCGCGAATTCACCCGCGCCGAGACGGCGAAGTGGACCAATGCCATCCGCGCCGCCGGGATCGAGCCGGAGTGAGACGCCCCGGGGCGCTCATGACCCTTGCGGGAAGCCCCGCTCCGGCCCCACATGGGAAGCCGGAGCGCCCTTCATGATTGATCCCTTCGGCCGCAGCGTCACCTATCTCCGCGTCTCGGTCACCGACCGGTGCGACCTTCGCTGTGTCTATTGCATGGCGGAGGACATGACCTTCCTCCCCAAGAGCGAGGTCCTGTCCCTGGAAGAGCTGGACCGGCTCTGCGGTGCTTTCGTCTCGATGGGAGTCCGCAAGCTGCGCCTGACGGGCGGCGAGCCGTTGGTGCGCCGCAACGTCATGTCGCTGATCGAGAGCCTGGGCGCGCGGATCGGCCACGGGCTGGATGAGCTGACGCTCACCACCAACGGCACCCAGTTGGCGAAGCATGCCGAGGGGCTGTTCCGCGCCGGGGTGCGGCGCGTCAACGTCTCGCTCGACACGCTCGATGCGGCCCGCTTCAAGGAAGCGACGCGCTGGGGCGACATCGCCAAGGTGCTGGAGGGGATCTACGCCGCGAAGGCAGCCGGGCTGCACGTCAAGATCAACGCCGTCGCGCTGAAGGGCGTGAACGAGGACGAGTTCGACCGCATGCTCTCCTGGTGCGGCGAGCATGGCTTCGACCTTTGCCTGATCGAGACCATGCCGCTCGGCGAGGTGGAAGGCGACCGCGCCGACCAGTTCCTGCCGCTTTCCACCGTGAAGCGGCAGCTGGCGCAACGCTGGACGCTGAACCCGACCTCCTTCACGACGGGCGGGCCAGCCCGCTACTACGACGTGGCGGAAACCGGCACGCGGCTCGGTCTCATCACGCCGCTGACCCATAATTTCTGCGAAAGCTGCAATCGTGTGCGCCTCACCTGCACCGGCACGCTCTACATGTGCCTGGGCCAGGAGGACGCGGCGGACCTCCGCGCCCCGCTGCGGGACCCGGAACTGGGAGAGGACGGGCTGAAGCAGGCCATTCGCAACGCCATCGCCCGCAAGCCCAAGGGACACGACTTCGTGATCGAGCGGGCGCGCGATCCGGCCCTGTCGCGCCACATGAGCGTGACGGGCGGCTGATGCTGCAGCAGCTTTCCGAACGGCTGACCCTGCCGGGCATGCCGGAATGGACCGGCCTCATCTTGCTGGTGATCCTGCTGGGGCTTGGGCTCTGCCTCCTGGTCATGCCCTTCTCGGTCTTCGGGGTGAAGGGGCGCCTCGATGCCATCGAGGCGCAGCTGGACGAGCTGCGCGCCGAGATCCGCGGCCTCGCAGTGCGGATGTCCGAGGGGCGCCCATCACGCGAATGGTCGGCTCCGGAGGAAACAATGCTGGACGCGGCGCCGATGCGTTCCGAGGATCCGGTCGGGCCGCGTGGCCATCCCACCCTGCCGCCGCGCGGCCGGTCCGAGCCCCGCATCACATGGCCGAAGCCGCGCTGACGCGAATCGTCCGGCTCTAGCCGGGCTTTCGGCGCTGTGGCTCAATCGGTCCATGCGCGTTTCCGTGATCCAGATGAACCAGGGCAGCGACAAGGCGGCCAATCTCGCCCAGGCGCGGCACCTCGTCGCAGCTGTGCTGCAGGCCGACCGTCCGCGCATGGTGTCCTTGCCCGAGACCTGGACCAACCTTGGCGGCGGGCGCGACGCGCGCGTGGCCGCCGCCGAGACCTTGCCGGAGCCGGGCGGCACCGGAGGCCCGGCCTACGAGGCGATGCGCGAGATGGCGCGCGGTGCCGGCATCTTCGTCCATGGTGGCAGCATCGTGGAGCAGGGCGCGGAGAAGCTGCACAACACCACCCTCGTCTTCGACCCGGAGGGGCGGGAGGTGGCGCGCTACCGCAAGATCCACCTCTTCGACATCACGGGGCCCGACGGCACCGGCTATCGCGAAAGCGCGCTCTACGAGGGCGGCGCCGAGATCGTGACCTTCGAGGCGGACGGGACGCGCTTCGGCTGCTCCATCTGCTACGACATCCGCTTCCCCGAGATGTATCTCGCCCTGCGCCGTGCCGGGGCCGAGGCGATCTTCGTGCCGTCCAACTTCACGCTGATGACGGGCAAGGACCATTGGGAGGTGCTGCTTCGTGCCCGAGCCATCGAGACGCAGTGCTGGTTCATCGCCGCCGCCTCCTGGGGCAGCTACGAGGAACGCGGGGCGACGCGACAGGTCTATGGTCATTCCTTGATCGCCGACCCCTGGGGCCAAGTGGTCGCATGCTGCTCGGACGGGACGGGTTGGGCGACGGCGCGGCTGGACCGGGCCGTGACCGAGCGGGTGCGGCGCGACATGCCCGTGCTCGAGCACCGGAAGCTGGCCTGACCTTGACCGCCATTGCCTTCCTGGCGGCGCAGGGCGAGGCGGCGCAGGCCGCGCGCGCGCGCCTCGCCGGACTGTATGGCGATGCCAACCCCGCCCAGGCGGAATTCGTGGTGGCCTTGGGCGGCGACGGCTTCATGCTGGAGGTGCAGCACCGCTTCCTGGGCCGGAACATGCCCGTCTACGGGATGAATCGCGGTTCGGTCGGCTTCCTGATGAACGGCTATCGGGAGGAGGATCTGCCGGAGCGCCTCGCGGCGGCGCTGGCCGCGACGCTGCATCCCCTAAGGATGCGCGCCCACACGGCGGACAAGACCCACGCGGCGCTCGCGATCAACGAGGTGTCGCTGCTGCGCGAGACGCGCCAGGCGGCCAAGCTGCGCGTGCTGGTGGATGGCAAGGAACGCTTGCCCGAACTCACCTGCGACGGAATCTTGCTCGCCACCCCGGCGGGATCCACCGCCTACAACCTTTCGGCGCATGGCCCGATCGTGCCGCTGGACGCGAACCTGCTTCCCCTCACCCCCATCTCCGCCTTCCGGCCGCGGCGCTGGCGCGGGGCGCTGCTGCCTTCGGCGGCGCGGGTGGAGATCGAGGTGCTGGAGGCGCAGAAGCGTCCGGTCTCCGCGACGGCCGACTATACGGAGGTACGCGATGTGCGTCGGGTAGAGATCCGTGAGGATCGCAGCCTGTCCATGACCATGCTCTTCGACCCGGACCACTCCCTGTCCGAGCGCATCATCGCCGAGCAATTCACGGTCTGAAGGCCAGCGCCGGAACCGGTGCCTCGACCTGCCGGAACGTCTCCAGCGCCGCCAGGATCCGCGGCGCGGCCCGCCCATCCCCGAAGGCGAGGCTGGGGCGCAGCGGCCTCGGCGGGGCGTCCAGCAGGCGATGCGCCGCGGCGAGCAGCGCCGCCTCCCATGTTCCGACGACGAGCGTCGTGCCCGCCTCCATCGCCTCCGGCCGGTCGGTTTCCTCCCGCGCCACCAGCACGGGGATGCCGAGCGTCGCCGCTTCCTCCTGCACGCCGCCGCTGTCGGTGACGACCAGCGCGGCGCGGGACAGCAGGGCGACGAAGGCGCGGTAATCCTGTGGCGGCAGCAGGGTGACGCCGGGATGGTTCGCCAGAGCCTCGGCCAGGGGCTTCGCCGCCAAAGGGTTGCGGTGCAGCGGCACAACCATCTGCACGTCCGGCCCCGCGGCGAGACGCGCCAGTGCGCGCCAAGCGGTCCAGCCCCGCCCCCTGGCTTTCCCGGCGATGCGCGGTGACCAGGACGAGGTGCCGCGCTGGGTCCAGTGCGACAGACGGATCGGGCGCCCCCGACGCCACGACAAGCAGGGCATCCACCCCGGTAATGCCGGTGACCCGGATGGCGCCGCCCGGCACGCCCTCGCGCAGCAGATTCTCCCGCGCCGCTTCCGTCGGCGCGAGATGCAGCCGGGCCAGGCGTCCGATCACGGCGCGGTTCGCCTCCTCCGGAAAGGGCGCGTCCAGGTCGTGGGAACGCAGCCCCGCCTCGACATGCGCCACCGGGATGCGGGCGTGGAACCCGGCCAGGGCAGCCGCCATCGCCGAGGTCGTGTCGCCCTGCACGAGCAACCAGTCCGGCCGCTCGGCCATGAGCCAGGCGTCGAGCCCCGCCAGGACCCCGGCTGCCAGCGCCGACAGCCCCTGGCCCGGCCGCATCAGCGCAAGGTTGAAACTGGGCCGCAGCCCGAACCCCTCCAGCGCCTGATCCAACATTTCCCGATGCTGGCTCGTCGAAAGGATGTCGCAGCGATGGCCCGATGCACGGGCCGCGCGGATCACCGGGAAAAGCTTGAGCGCCTCCGGACGGGTGCCGACGACGCAGGCGAGGTGCAAGCGGGACAACTCCATGAATTCACACCGCTTCTCAACCGGTGGTTGCTTCTATCCATGGCAGTTCTTGTGGAATGCAACCAGGGCCTCAGGCGCAGCGGGCGCAGATTCCCTCGACCTCGACCGTCGCGCGGCTGGGGCGGAAACCCAGGCGATCGGCCGCTGCAGTCAGTGCGTGAGCGACATCGTGATCGGCGATCTCGGCTGTGGCGCCGCAACGCGTGCAGATCAGGAACTGGTGCGGATGGTCGTGGCCGCAGCCATGGCCGCAGGGCTCCTCCTCGGGGCCGATGCAGGGCAGGAAGGCGTTCAGCCGTTCCAGCCGGTGGATCAGACCCTGCTCCAGCAGGAAGTCCAGGGCGCGATAGACGGTGGGCGGTGCGGCTGGGCCCCGCCTCTCCTTCAGGCGCTCCAGCAATGTGTAGGCGCCCACGGGCTGCCCCGCCTCCAGCACGAGGCGAAGGACTTGGCGGCGCAGCGGGGTCAGCGTGGCGCCTTGTCGGGCGCAGCGCGCTTCGGCAGCGGCCAGAGCGGCGTCGAGTTCCGGCGTCTCTACGGCGGTCATGCGGCGGGTTATACTCCATCCCGATGAATCCCGCCTCCCTCCCCATTCCCGACCCGGTGCTCCGCTCCGCGATCCTCCGCTCGGTGCGGTTCAACGGCCTGGGCATTGTTCCCGCCATCGCGCAGCAGCACGACACGGGCGAGGTGCTGATGATGGCCTGGATGAACGCCGCAGCGTTGGAGGAGACGCTGGAAACCGCGCGTGCCTGCTACTTCAGCCGCTCGCGCAATCGGCTGTGGCGCAAGGGGGAAAGCTCCGGGCAGGTCCAGCACGTCCTCGACCTCCGGCTCGATTGCGACGGGGATACGGTGCTGCTGCTGGTGGACCAGCATGGCGTGGCCTGCCACACCGGTCGGCGCTCCTGCTTCTTCCTCGCCCCGCGCGACGGCGTGCTGACCGAGATCGCGGCGCCCGAGGCCAGCCCCGAGAGCCTGTACGGCGCATGACGCCGCGCCCCATCACCCTGCTGACCGGCTTCCTTGGCGTGGGCAAGACCACGCTGCTGAACCGCCTCCTGCCCGCCCTGCCCCGCACCGCCGTGCTGGTGAACGAGTTCGGCGAGATCGGGCTGGACCAACTTTTCGTGCAGGCCGTGGAGGAGGATGTGGTGCTGCTCCAGGCCGGGTGCCTGTGCTGCACCATCCGCGGCGACCTGTCGCGCGCCCTGCGCGACCTCGCGGCCTCTGGCCGGCCCTTTGACCGCGTGGTGATCGAGACGACGGGCCTCGCCGATCCCGGCCCGATCCTCCAGACCTTGATGTCCGACCCGCTGCTGCGCCGCGACTTCGTGCTGGACGCCGTGGTGACGCTGGTGGACGCCGCGCACGGCATGGCGACGCTGGAGGCGCAGGAGGAAGCGCGGCGGCAGGTTGCGGTGGCGGACCGGCTGGTGCTGACCAAGACCGACGTGGCGCCCGACACGGCGGCCTTGGAATCCCGGCTGCGTGCGCTGAACCCGGTCGCGCCCATCCTGCGCAACGACGCCCCGGCCGAGGCGATCTTCGCGCCCGGCGACCCTGGGCGGAACCTGCCCTGGTCCGCGGAGGAGGCGCATCATCACCATCATCACGACCCGAACCGGCACGGCTCCGACATCCGCGCCCTTTGCCTTCGCTTCAGCCAGCCGCTGCGATGGGAGGGCCTCGCCTCCTGGCTGGAGATGATGGCCATGACGCAGGGCGAGCGAATGCTGCGCCTCAAGGCGGTGCTGAACCTGGAGGGCGAGGAGGCCCCGGTCGCGTTGCACGGGGTGCGGCACCTCTTCGACGCGCCGCGCCGCCTGCCCGCCTGGCCGGAAGGGGATGACCGCTCCTCGCGCCTCGTTCTCATCCTGCGCGGCCTCGACCCCGAGGTGGCGGAAGCAGGGCTGCGCGCCTTCCTGGAGGCGGCGTGAGCCTCCGCATCGAGACGCTGCGCGGCGAGGCGCTGCTGCGCCACCTGCCGCGCCTTGGCCATCTGCGCGGCGCGGTGTTCCGCGAGTGGCCCTACCTCTACGAGGCGGAAGGCCGCTACGAGACCAACTACCTGCGCCAGTACGCGGAGGGCGAGGGCGCCGCGGTGATCGTCGGGCTGGATGGCGAGGAAGCAGTCGGCGCCTCGACCTGCCAGCCGATGCGCGAGGCCCATGCCCCCGTCCGGCAGGCCTTCGAGGAAGCGGGGCGCGACCCGGCAGAGCACTCCTATTTCGGCGAAAGCGTCCTTCTGCCCGAGTATCGCGGCCAGGGCGTCGGCGTCGCCTTCTTCACGAAGCGGGAGGAAGTGGCGCGCGAGGCGGGGCTGCGCTTCGCCGCCTTCTGCGCCGTGGAGCGCGATGCGGAGGACCCGCGCCGCCCGCCCGGTCACGTGCCGCTCGACGGGTTCTGGCGGAAGCGCGGCTACACCCACCATCCGGACATCGCCTGCCGATTCAACTGGCGCGAGATCGGCGGCGCGGCGGAAGTCCCGCACCACCTGTCCTTCTGGATCAAGACGCTGTGACGCTGCGCCTCGCCACCTGCGCCTGGCCGGTCGAGCCGCTGCCCGACATCGCCGCCTATGCCGCCAAGCTGGAGCACTGGGCCCGCCGTGCCCGCGACGCCGGGGCGGAGATGGCCGTCATGCCCGAATATGCCTGCGTGGAGCTCGGCGCTGCCCTGGCCGGCAACCGCGCGGCCGACGAGGCGACGGAACTGCGCGCCATGGTGCGGGCCGCACCCGCCGTGCTGGAGGCTATGCGCGAAGCCGCACGCGCGGCCGGGATCTGGCTCTGCCCCGGGAGCCTGCCGATGGAGATGGGCGGGAGGATCGTGAACCGCGCGCCGCTGATCCGCCCCGACGGCACCATGGCCTTCCAGGACAAGCGGATGATGACGCGCTTCGAGGCCGAGCGCTGGATGGTCGAGGGGGGCGAGGCGCCCCGCGTCTTCGACACGCCCTGGGGCCGGATCGGCATCGCCATCTGCTACGATGCGGAATTCCCCAAGCTGGTCCGCGCCCAGGTCGAGGCGGGGGCGTGGCTGGTCCTCGTCCCCTCCTGCACCGACACCACGCACGGCTTCAGCCGCGTCCGCATCGGCGCGCGGGCGCGCGCGATGGAGAACCAGTGCTTCGTGGCCGTGGCGCCCACCGTCGGTGGCTTCGCCGCCTCGGCCGCGCTGGACGAGAACCATGGCGCGGCGGGCATCTTCGGCCCGGTGGATCGCGGCTTCCCCTCAGACGGCATCCTGGCGGAAGGAGCGATGGACGAGCCGGGCCTCGTCCTCGCCGATCTCGACCCCGAGGCGCTGGAGCGGGTGCGGGCGGACGGCGCGGTGCGGAACCACCGCGACTGGCCGCGCGCCCCGGTTCCCCGCCCCTCTCCGGCCGAGTTCGCATGAGCCTCGTCTGGATCGCGGCAGGCGAGGCTTCGGGCGACATCCTCGCCGCGCGCCTCGTCGCCGCGCTGCGGACGCTGGCGCCGGGGCTTCGCTTCGCCGGGATCGGCGGGGAGCGCATGGCGGAACAGGGCGTCGAAAGCCTGTTCCCCATCCGCGAGCTGGCGCTGATGGGGCTGGTGGAGGTGCTGCCGCAGCTTCGCAATCTCGCGCGCCGGATGGGCGAGGCGGAGGATGCGCTGCGCCGCGACCGCCCCGCCCTGCTGGTGACGGTGGACAATCCGGGCTTCACCCTGCGCCTCGCGCGGCGCGCCAAGGCGCTGGGCATTCCGGTGGTGCACTATGTCGCGCCGCAGGTCTGGGCGTGGCGTCCCGGACGGGTGCGGAGGATGGTGGGGGTGGTGGACCGCATCCTCGCCCTGTTGCCCTTCGAGGCACCCTTCTTCGAGCAATCTGGCATCCCAGTGGAGTTCGTCGGCCACCCCATCTTGGAAAGCGAGGCGGCTGGTGGCGATGCCGCGCGCTTCCCGCTGGACGGGCCAGGCCTCCTCGTCATGCCGGGCAGCCGGCGCGGCGAATTGCGCCGCCACCTGCCGGTCTTCGGCGCTGCCCTGCCGCCCGGGGTTACCCCGGTCGTGGCCCTGGCCGGCACGGTGGAGGAGGAGGTGCGCGCCGAGACCGCGTCGTGGGGCGCGCGCTACGTCCGCGCCCCGGCCGAGAAGGCCGATGCCATGGCCGCCTGCCGCGCCGGACTGATCAAGTCCGGCACCTCCTCGCTGGAGGCGGCGGTGGCAGGGCTGCCGCATGTCGTCGCCTATCGCGTGAACCCGGTCACCGCCGCCATCGTCCGCCGCCTGATGCGCGTGCGCCACGCTTCCCTCGTGAACCTCCTGGCCGAGGAGGAGGTCGTGCCCGAATTCCTGCAGGAGCGCTGCGAGCCGCGCCTGCTGCGCGCGGCGCTCCAACCGCTGATCGACGACGGAGCCGAGGCGGAACGGCAGCGCCGGGGCTTCCACCGCGCGCTGGAGAAGCTGGCACCGCCTGGTGGTGGCGCCCCGAGCGCGGCGGCTGCGGAGGCGGTGCTGCGCATGCTTTCTTGAGCGCCATGTTCGAGCTTCGCGGCCTCATGAGACGCTTCCGCATCGACCCGACCGAGCGAACCGTCTTGCATGGCATCGATCTCGACCTCGCGGATCCTGCCCCACATGGACCGCAACGAACTGGAATCGCGCATTCGCGAGGCTCGGCCGCAAGGTCCAGGAGCTGCGCAGCTGATTTACAGGCTTCGAGGCCGCGCGCCCGGCGCCAGAGTGCGGCGTCGAATCTTGAGGCGGGCAAGTTTCGCGTCCGCATCAGGCAGAGCCAGATGCTCCAGCAGGCGTGCAACCAGGACCTGAAGCTGAAAGCGGCGCGACAAGACCTCGCCTGCACGCTGGCGCGGGGCGACGCCAAGCAACTGGCCACCGCGGATCTGGAATTGCAGAACGCCGGGGGTAAGCTGTGCGACCTGGAGCAGGACCTTGCTCAGGCCGAGGTGAGTGGTGTCGTGCTGATGCCGCCAGAACGCCGGAAAGCGGAGGCGGCGGGCCGGATACGATCGAGGCCGCCTCCCACGTTTCGCGCGGCCAGACTATGTTCACCATGTGCGACCTGAAGGCCTTCATGCTGCGCGGCCAGTTGGACGAGATCGACGTGAACTAGATGTTTGATCCCAGGTTTTGATGGTGCAGTCTTCTCCCAGGAGTGGAAGGACGCGCTATGGGCCAGGTTCAACACGGCTGCGCCACCACGACAGCGGCGGTCCGTCGAGCGATACA
>NZ_JAPFQI010000002.1 GCF_026183895.1 Sabulicella glaciei
CGAGCAGGGCAGCGAGCCGGTCGGCAGCACACCGGAGGAGTTCTCCCGCTTCATCGCGGCCGAATTGCCGAAATGGGCCGAGATGGTGCGGATCTCCGGCGCCAGCGTCGATTGAGGATGCTGCCAACCAAGCCGAGAAGCATGCCCGCCTTGTTTCAGAACCGCTTTGCCTCGCCGCAGCGCTCGACTGGCTCAGAGGCTAACGGGCCATAGGCGCAGATGAAGCAGATGCCGGCTAGAAGGAAGCGAACTCACCACCCAGCGAGGGTCGGCCATCAGTCAGCTGCCGTGGCGTTATTCTCGGTCCGCTGTGCTCGGCCGGCCGTCGGCTTCTCAAGAACGTGCTACCTCCCGGTGGCCGCGGGGCCGTCTTTACCAGTCGTAACGACCGCCTCTACGACCAGAGCCCGAGACAGCAAGTAAATGACGCTCGATAGGCGCGCTCACACGGGAGCCGTACCTTGAGCAGAAGGGCGATTTCAGTAACTGTGTACATTCGGGTAGGAAATTTCACTAATTGCGAGCGCTCACATGTTGGTCATACGAGCTTGTGACAAAAGATCGAGGATTTTGACCGGATCGCACAGAGCACTCATCCGGCATAGCCGCCCTCGTCGAGGTAGCGTTGCTCCTCTGCGGTCATCGTGCGGCCGAGGATCGGATTGCGGTGTGGAAAGCGACCGAAGCGGCGGATGATGTCGCGGTGGCGCTCGGCATGCGACAGGCTTGGCTGGCCGAGGCCGTGGGCGAAGGCCACGGAGCGCTCCTGGTCCGCCAGATCCTCGGAATGTCCGAAGGGCAGGTAGACGAACAGCCGCATCGCCGGCTCCAGCGCCACGTCATGGCCTGCTGCTATGGCGGCGGCGGCGATCTGCCTCGCAAATGGGTCGCTGGCATACATGCGCCGCGTACCGCGGAAGGCGTTGCGCGGAAACTGGTCCAGCAGCACCAGCAGGGCGAGCGATCCTTCGGGCGTGCCCGCCCAGGCCGCCAAGGCGCCGATGGTGGCGGCTTCATGCAGCGCCAGGAAGCGCGTGCGGAAGCGGGTGTCGAACGCCTCGTCCTTGGCAAACCAAAGTCTGGGACCTGCCTCGCGCCAGAAACTGGTCACGTCGAGAATGCCAGGATGGTCCGTGGTGCCGGAAGCGCGATTGGCCAGGGGGAGGGCAAAGAGGGATCTGCGGTGTGTCATCAAGCCGATATCCCTGACGCACTGCCCTGCATCCAGTGGTATGATTTCACCAATATGCTGCACGAGATCGATCTCTCTCGCATCGACCTGAACCTGCTGGTGCTGTTCGAGGCAGTGCTGCAGGACCGTCATGTCGGGCGGGCGGCGGCCCGGCTGAGCCTGTCTCCTTCTGCTGTCAGTCATGGCCTCGGCCGGCTGCGGCGGCTGCTGGACGACCCGCTGTTTCTCCGCCATCCGAAGGGGGTGGTGCCAACCGCCGCAGCTGAGGCGCTGGCGGAGCCGGTCGCCGAGATCCTGCGCCGCGTCCGGCAAGTCGTCGCCGGGAGCAGCCGCTTCGACCCCGCCACCTCGACCCGCCGCTTCGTCATCGGCGCGCCAGACGGGATTTCTACCGTCATCCTGCCGCCGCTGCTGGCCGAGATCGGAAAGGTGGCGCCGGGCGTCAACCTGGTGCTCCGGCAGGCGATGCATCCCTTCGAGGCGGCGCTGGCCGAACTCGACACGCGCAGCCTCGACGTGGCCATCCTGCCGATCGACGCCATCCCAGCGCGCTTCGCGGCGCGGCCCGCCTATGCCGAGGATTTCGTCGTGGCGATGCGGCGGGGACATCCGATGGGCGCGGCGCCAACGCAAGCTGCCTATTGCACGGCCTCGCATGTCCTTGTGTCGCAGAGCGGCGATGTGCAGGGCAATGTTGACGACGTGCTGGCTGAGCATGGGCTGCGTCGGCGCGTGGCGCTGGCCGTGCCGAATTTCCTGCTGGCGCTGGCGGTGGTGGGACAAACAGATTTCATTGGGGCGCTGCCGCGCCAGCTCGTTGCCGCCCATGGGGTGCGCTTCGGCGTGGTGGCCGCAGAGGTGCCGCTGAAGCTGCGGCGCTTCCCCATACGGGCGATCGTGCCGAAGGTGGCGTTGCGGGATGCCGGGATCGCTTGGTTGCTGGCGCTGATCGAGCGTGGCGACCGCTGAATTGGCACGCCGCAAGTGGTCCGTTCCTGATGCGAACTTTCAGCGGAGCTTCCCAAGCTGGTTGGAGAGACCTTCCAGGAGACGATTCTCGTTTGCTGACGTGCGCGGTATCCTTCGTGATGCACTGGACCATGCCCTCGATGTCGCTGATGGTTCAGAAGCTGTGCTGATCAGTCATGGTCACCTGCCCGATCTTCGCCTAGTTGACTTGGTGCATGATGACGTTCGTGGGCTCTGACGGGCTCACGCCATAGGTCACCCGCATAGCGTAGCAGTTGGGTACGTCGGCCGCGTTCAATGCCATGGCGGGCGGCGGAGTCTTGATCATCTCTGGGCTTCTCCGTCCGGTGATCGGACTGATCGCCGTGACGTCGGACAAGCTTGAGCGCGAGCACGTGGAAGAGGCCTTGCGGTTCGCCACCGGCGCCAAGGAATGCGGGTGCCCCTCGCGTCTGCGTGAATGGGCCAGACGATCGCCGCGCTCCGCGAGGGGTGCTCCAACGCGATCACACGGTCCATTCCAAGGATACCACTAGCGCTTCCACGGCTGCATCCACGGCGCCCCCGTACCTCCTTCCTCGTCCCGGACAGGCAACCGTGCCCCACCGGTAAACGAGGAGAACCATCATGAGCACCAACACTATTGAGGCTTCCTCGCCGAAGCGCCCGCCGACGCCGCGCAACGGCGTCGATACGCCCAAGCTCTTCGCTACCATCGCCGTCGTTGCGGACCAGCCCTCGCTGGCCGAGTTCCGCTTCCGCGCGCAGGGCCGCTGGATGGGCGGAACCCACAGCCGCACCACCATCTCCGGCTTCTACGGCGTCGGCGGGGAGATGCGCCACGTCGAGGCCATCGAGGCCGACTCCGACCACCCGAGCGTCCTGTGCGGCGAGGATCGCGGGCCGACTCCCGTCGAGTGGCTGCTGCACGCGCTTGCTGGGTGCCTCACGGCCGGCATTGCGAACATTGCCGCTGCGCGGGGCGTCAGCCTCGGCTCGGTCGCGTGCGACGTCGAAGGCGACATGGATCTGCGCGGCATTCTCGGGCTTTCCCGCGACGTGCGGAACGGCTTCCGGGCGATCCAGGTGAGATTCCGCGTCACCGGGGACGCGCCGGCGGAGACGCTGCGCAAGATCGTCGAGCAGTCCCGGGCGCGATCCGCCGTGTTCGACGTGCTCACCAACGGCGTGCCCGTCGACATCAAGATGAACAGCTGAGCGGAACGAGCCCCGTCGGCCACCTGTGGCCGGCGGGTAGGGCGCAGTGGAGGGAATCATGCGAAGCGTTCAGGCCATCATCATCGGCGCCGGCCAGGCAGGCCTCGCGATGAGCCACTGTCTCGGCCGCCACGGCATCGACCATGTTGTGCTCGAACGCGGGCGCGTCGCCGAGCGGTGGCGGACCGAGCGATGGGACTCGCTGCGGCTGCTCACGCCGAACTGGATGAGCCGCCTGCCCGGGTGGTCCTATCAGGGGCACGATCCGGATGGCTACATGGCGATGCCGGAGGTGGTCGAGTTTCTCAGCAGCTATTCTCGCCTTTCCAGGACTCCCCTCGAAGCCGGCACGGATGTGCTGTCAGTCCGCCGCGTTCCCGGCGGCTATCAGGTGGCGACCAGTCGTGGAACCTGGGCGGCAGGGGCGGTCGTGGTGGCGACGGGCCATTGCGGTCACCCTGCCATCCCGGCGATGGCGCGTTGCCTGCCGTCCGCGATCGGCCAGGTCACGCCTTCCGATTATCGCAGGCCTTCGACGCTCGCCGATGGCGGCGTGCTGGTGGTCGGTGCGTCGGCCACCGGCGTCCAGCTCGCGGAGGAGATCCATCGTTCCGGCAGACCCGTCACGCTCTCGGTCGGGAGTCACACGCGGCTGCCACGGACTTACCGCGGACGCGATATCATGTGGTGGATGGATCGCATCGGCGTGCTCGACGAACGCGCTGGCGATGTCCCGAATCTCCAGCGTGCGCGGACGCAGCCCTCGCTGCAACTCGTCGGATCAGTGGATCGGCGCAGCATCGATCTCGACACGCTCCGGAAGACAGGCCTGCGCATCGTAGGTCGCGCCATCGGGGTCGAGGGCGGGTTGGTGCATCTGCGCGACGATTTGGCCGAAACGACCACCGCCTCGCAAGGCACTCTGGCGCGTCTGCTGGCACGGATTGACGCGGCGGTGCCCGACGCCAACGGCCAGGGCCGCGTGGAGGCCGCGGCCTTGCTGCGACCCGTGGCCTTTGAACCCGCCCCCCCTGCACTCGACCTCGCAGCCGACGGCATTCGAACGGTGCTCTGGGCGACCGGCTACCGAAGGAGCTACGGCTGGCTGCGCGTTCCCGAGGTGCTCGACGCGTCCGGGGAGATCATCCACCGCGACGGCGTCACGGCCGTCCCCGGCCTCTGTGTGCTCGGGCTGCGCTTTCTCCGGCGGCGAAAGTCGAGCTTTCTCGATGGTGTCGGAGGCGACGCCGAGGCGATCGCGAAGCACCTCATCGCTCAACTGACGTCGCCGCGCCGCGTCGCGGCCTGACCGGGAGGACGTACCATGCCCAAGAGGACACGATACGACGCCTTGGTGGTCGGGGCGCGCTGCGCGGGCGCCACCACCGCCATGCTGATGGCGCGCCGCGGCATGCGGGTGCTGGCCATCGACCGCGGCGCCTATGGCGCCGACGCCCTGTCCACCCACGCGCTGATGCGCGGCGGCATCCTTCAGCTCCATCGCTGGGGCGTCTTGCCGCGCCTCCTGGAGATGGGCACGCCGCCCGTACGCAGCACCACCTTCCATTACGGCGACGAGGTGCTGGAACTCCCCGTCAAGCCTGGCCACGGCGTGGACGCGCTCCTTGCGCCCCGCCGGACCCTCCTGGACAGCGTTCTCGTGGATGCGGCCCAGGAGGCCGGCGCGGAGGTGCGGCACCAGCATACGCTGACCGACCTGATCCGGGACGGGTCCGGCCGGGTCCGCGGCGCGTGCGTCGTGGACGACGAGGGCCGATGCGCCGAGATCGAGGCCGGGCTCGTCGTCGGCGCCGATGGCCTTGGTTCCGCCGTCGCGCGGCTTGTGGACGCCTCCTTGCTGAGAGTGGCGCGGCACACCAGCGCAGTGATCTACGGTCACTGGTCCGGCCTCCGCTCCTCTGGATATCACTGGCATTACCGTCCGGGCGTGAGCGCGGGCGTCATGCCCACCAATGCAGGGCGGCATTGCATCTTCGTTGCCATGCCCCCGGCGCGGATGCGCGATCTAGCTTTCCGGGCAGATCCAGCCATGGGCTACCGCCGCGTGCTCGCGGAAGTGTCGCCAGCGCTGGCCGAGGCAGTCGCGGCCTCGACGCTGGAGAGCCGCCTTTGGGCCTTTGCTGGCCGCAAGGGCTTTCTGCGGGTTCCCAGCGGTCCTGGCTGGGCCCTGGTCGGCGATGCTGGCTACTTCAAGGATCCGCTGACCGCGCACGGGATCACCGACGCCTTCCGAGACGCGGAGCTGCTGGCGGATGCGGCCACACGCGGCTCGGAAGCGGATTTCGCCGACTACGCCGCACGGCGCGACGAATTATCGGTGCCGCTGTTCGAGGCGACGGACGCGATCGCATCCTTCGACTGGAATCTGGACCGTCTGAAGACCTATCATCAGGCGCTGAACGCCGCCATGCGTCGCGAAGTGGAGCACCTCCTCGCCGCGCGGGTTGGCGACCCCATCGAAGCGGGAGGGTGCCGATGACATCGAAATCAGCAACTTCGGCCTGGGCGGCGAGCTTGCGGGGAAAGCCCGGCCTCGGCTGTGTCGCAGAGCGTACCCGCCGGACGCGCATGCGCGACGTGGAGATGTTTTCCGAGATGACCGGGGACCGCAATCCTCTGCATTACGATGCCGACCTCGCCGCCCGGTCGCCTTTCGGCGCGCTGATCGTCCAGGGCGGCGTCACCTCGGGCCTGCTCAACGCCATCGTGGCTGAGGACCTTCCCGGGCCGGGCAGCGTCTTCCTCGGCGTGGAGTGGCGCTTCCTGAAGGCGGTGTCCGTCGGCGAGGAGATCGTCGGCCGGGTCGAGGTGACCTCCGTGCGGGACGACAAGCCGATCTGCACGCTCCGCACCGAGGTGCGCAACGCGAAGGGCGAGGTCTGCCTGGTAGGCACGGCCGTCACCTACACGGTGCCCCTCTCCGGCCGGCCTTCGGACGCGGGCAACTGACACGCGATGTCCGCAGGTGATCGCTGCCACGGGGAAGGCGGCCTAATCCGTTCAGGCGGTCTTGGCCGTTTCCGTTGCCGCCGAGAACCGGCGGATCTCCGCGCGGTCCATCGTTCCCGCCATCCAGGCGTCGAGCGAGCGCATCAGGGCCACTATGGGCCGGTTGGCTGGAGCGAACACGAACTCTCCCACATGGGCGCCGCGCGCGAAGGCGGCGGCCAGCGCGGCGCTGACGAGCAGCCGCCCGATGCCGCGGCGCCGGTGGCCCGGATGCACCGACACCGCCACCTCGACGCGATGCATGAAATGGACCGGCTGCGCTTCGGCGATGCCCAGCAGCTCGCCGCTCAACCTGTCTATCGCACCGAACACCACCGCGCGCTCCAGGTCGAGCCGCTGGGCGTAGGCGTGCACCGCCGCATCGCCAAGGGCGAGACCAAACCGTGCCCGCCGGTCCGCCGCGTCGAGCCCCAGCAGGTGACGCTCGATGCGGGACAGGTCGCTCGCCGCCAGCCGCCGCACATTCCAATCGGCAGGATCCGAAGCGTGGGATGGGGCGTCGGCGACCAGGGCCACCTCACATTCCTCCAGTGGACATGCACCGCTCCCGAACTTTGGAAGGAATGTCGCCGCGGAAGAGGCCGATGTCCTTCAGCGTGGCGTCATCGAGCGCCTCCAGCGCGGCGGCCATGCGCCGCTCCCGCCAGCGGCGCTGGATCGCGCCGAAGAGGGCGAGGGCCGGGGTCCAATGATTGGTGGCCAGATGGCCGGTGATGCTGTTCATAATCCTTTGCTCCTCCGCCGGAATGGCGGTGAGGGCAGGATGCGAAGGCCGCGTGTGATGTACCGTTGGCGGCGGCGTGGAAACGTCCGGCATTGCGTCGTATTGGCGGGTGGCCGAGGCTGCGAGGGCGAGGTGGGGTCCCGAGGCCGGTGGTATCGCTCGTGAGCAGCCGCTTCATTGCGGCCGCCCGGATCGGCGTTCGTCCTCCCTGCGCCGAGCAGGCGGCTGAGGGAGGTTCCAGATGGAGCTGAGCGTTGGCACGGCGGAGCTGCGGGCGCTGCTCGACGGCATTCCCGCGCGCGTGGTCCTCTACGACCGCGACCGCCGGCATCGCTATGTCAACCGCGACTATGCGCAGTTCGTGGGGCGGGAACCCGAAGCGATCCTGGGCCACACGCTGGAGGAGGTGATGGGGCCTGAGGCCTATGCCCGGCTCCAGCCCCATTACGCCCAACTACGCCCTCACTGGGAGCGAGCACTGAGCGGCGAGGCCTCGCGCTGGGAGGGCTGGCTGCCCTACAGCGCCGAGGGCGAACCCTGCTTCGTCCAGCGCTTCTACCTCCCGCATCGCGGGCCCACCGGCGCCGTGGACGGGTATTTCATCTTCACCCGCGACCTGACCGTGCTGAAGCGGAGCGAGCAGCAGCTCGCGGAGCGCTTGGACGCATTGCGAGCGAGCGAGGCGCTCAACGCCGCAATCACGGCCTCGGCGCTCGACTGCGTCGTGGTCGTGGACGAGGCCGGGCATGTCATCGAGTTCAACCCCGCGGCGGAGCGGACTTTCGGTTACGAGCGGAGTGCGGCGCTGGGCCGACCCATCGGCGATCTCATCGTGCCGCCCGCACTTCGGGATCGGCACGCCGAGGGGTTCCGGCGTTACCTGACAACCGGCCAGGGCACCATGCTCGGGCGGCGCATCGAGATTGAGGCGATGCGGTCGGACGGCGCGGTCTTCCCGATCGAGCTGGCGATCACCGAGGTAAGGCTGCCGGAGCGGCGCCTCTTTACGGCTTATCTTCGCGACCTCACGGAAGCCCGCGCGGCCGCCCGCGAGATCCGGCGCCAGCGGGATGCGCTGGCGCAAAGCGAGCGAATGGCGGCCTTCGGATCGCTTCTCGCCGGCGTGGCGCACGAGCTGAATAATCCGCTCTCCATCGTGCTGGGCGGCGCCTTGATGCTGAAGGAGGAGGCAGAGACCGTGGCGCCGGCCTTGGTGACGAAGGCGGAGCGAATCCAGGTGGCGGCCGAGCGCTGCAGCCGGATCATCCGATCCTTTCTCGCGATGGCGCGGCAACAGGCGGCCGAGCGGCGCCCGCTGGCAGCTGCTGATCTCATGGAAGACGTGCTGAACCTCCTGGCCTACGGCGTGCGCAGCGCCGGCGTCGAGGTGGAGCGCGACTTTCCGGCTGATCTGCCACCGCTGCTGGGCGACGCCGACCAGTTGCACCAGGTGCTCGCGAACCTCGTGACCAATGCCCGGCAAGCGCTGGAACGGCAGCCTGGCCCGCGCCGCCTGCACCTCTCGGCGCGAGAGGTCGCGGATGGGATGATCGAGATCGCGGTGGAGGATAACGGGCCCGGCATCCCCGCCGATGTCAGGGGACGAATTTTCGACCCATTCTTCACCACCAAACCGATCGGTGTCGGAAACGGCATCGGCCTCGCCGTGTCGCGCGGCATTGCGGAGGCTCACGGGGGTACGCTCGACCTGGCCGAAAAATCGGCCGGCGGCGCCCGGTTCCACCTGCGGCTGCCAAGCGCCGCCGCTGCGGCCCCGACCCCACGGGTCGCCGCGGCGGACGCCGCGCCAGACGGGGCAACCGGCCAGCTGCGAGCCCTCATCGTGGATGACGAGCCGGCCTTGGCACAGGTGGTGGGGGAAAGCCTCGCGGCATCCGGCTTCGCGTGCGATTTGGCCTCGACGGGGCGAGAGGCGCAGGCCCTCCTCGCCATCCATCGCTATGATGCCATCCTGTGCGACCTTCGCATGCCGGATATCGACGGCCCCGCACTGTACGCCTGGATGGCGGACGAACACCCACACCTCTGCAAACGCATCGCCTTCGCGACCGGGGATACCTTGTCGCCTTCCGCCGCCGCCTTTCTCGCCAGTTCGGGACGACCGGCCCTGGAAAAGCCGCTGGTGCCGGCCGATCTGCGTCGGGTCATCGCGTCGCTCGCGGCCGACGGGGCGTCGCCGCACGAGACTTCATGACGTGACCAGGTCCTCGTTCATCGGTGCCGCCGCGGTCTTCGCAGGGCTTGCGAAAGTTTGGTCCCGTCCGGCGTGTCGAGGGGGTCCTCGGAATGACGCCCCGCGAAGGCGTCGGGGTGTGGGTCAAGAAGTTCAAGGCTGCTGATGCGGACGGCGTCGCCGAACTGTATCATTCGAACGCCGTAAAGCATCAGGTTGCGCAGCAACCGGTCGAAGGCCGTGAAACGATCTGGACGAAGTTCGCGGAGGTTTTTGGCAGGCCGCCAATGGTCCGCATTGTGGAGGCCATACACGAGGCGGGCGACGTGATTGCACTTGAGTGGCGCAATGCATTGAGCTTACGCGGTTACGGTTTCTTCACGGTGCACGATGGGAGATTCGCATTCCAGCGCGAGTCTGGGACAAGCCATCCTTTCCGAAGCTGCATGGGCTGCCCAGTCGAGTAGCGTTTCGACCCGGCTGCGGCGCAATCTTGCCTCGATGAATAATACTCCAGGAATATTGGTTTCGACTACTGTGGTGACTTGCGCCAATCTCGATTGGCGCGGGCCCCGGCACCCGTTAGTGTGAAGAAACAGTGGCTGGAATGGGTGCACGAAATGCTCACCATCCGATTGCTCGGCGAGGTCTCGGTGATACGTGGTGGCGAGGCCCTGGCTCTGCCGCCTTCCAAAAAGACGCGTGCCCTGCTCGCCTACCTCGTCGCGACCGGCCGGCCGCAGAGCCGTGAGAGGTTGTGCCGCTTGCTCTGGGAGGTGCCCGACGATCCGCGCGGCGCCCTGCGTTGGTCGCTCAGCAAGCTGCGCGCAGTCGTCGACGATCCCGGGGACGGGGCGCGCATCCTCGCGGACCGCGACACCGTCCGCTTCGTTCCGAATGGCGTAGCCTGCGATCTCCACGCCTTGCGGGCGGCCGCGGTGGCGCGGCCAATCGAGGCCTTGCCGGTTGAGCATCTGCGGGCAGTCGCCGAGGCCGTGAACGGCGACTTCCTGGAAGGCCTGGACCTCCCCACGCAACCGGAATTCCAGGCTTGGTGCGTGGCAGAACGGGAGGAAGCACGCCGTCATCATGCCGCCGTCCTCGGCGCCCTTGTCGCACGGCTCGCCCCCGATGCGCCGGAGGAGGCGCTGGTGCATTCGCGCCGGCTTGTCGCGCTCGACGCATTCGATGAGCAGGAGCGGGCTGGATTGGTCGAGCTGTTGGCACGTACCGGCCGTCGCGAGGAGGCTGAGCAGCACGTTGAAGCAGGATTGAGCGCTCTCCGCGAGGCGGGACTTCCGGCAGCGGAGCTGTCTCGCGTCGGACGCCAGTTGCGTGCCGCGAGGGCTAATCGCGGGAGCGGTGGCGCCGGAGGGGAGGTGGGGGAGCTAGAAGCCGTAGTGCGTCCGGCATTGGCCGTCACCGCCGGGTCTGATGCGGCCATGGCGGGACGGCGCATAGTCGTCGTGGATGACGAGCTGGAACTCGGTCGCATCGTCGCTGAGTACCTCGAACGCCACGGCTTCTCCGTGCGCACCGCTGCCAGCGGAGCAGCACTGGATGCGGTGCTGGCCAGCGGCTCGGCCGACCTTGTGGTGCTGGACGTTAACCTTCCCGGAGAGGACGGTTTCGCCATCGCGCGACGCCTGCGGGCCCGGGGTGGACCGCCGATGCTGTTCCTCAGCGCTGCGGCCGAGGTGGTGGACCGCGTGGTCGGTCTCGAGCTGGGCGCCGAGGACTACCTTACCAAGCCGTTCGACCTGCGCGAGCTGCGGGCGCGCATCCAGGCCGCCTTGCGCCGAACGGAAGTGGTTTCCACTGGATCGGATCGAACAGTGCCGGGGCTGTCCGACGGCGTGTCTGTCGGTGGCGATGCTCGGCCCAGTGTGGCGGCCAGCGAAGCGCGTGGTTTCAGGCTGGCGAAGAACGGCGGCACGGGCGGCCCGCGAACCAAACAAGGTCAGGAGGTGCGTTTCTGCCGCTCGGCCGACGGCGTGCAGATCGCGTACGCCACCAGCGGTGCGGGTCCACCTTTGCTCAAGCCAGCCAACTGGATGACGCATCTAGAGCACGACTGGGAGAGCCCAGTCTGGCGTCACTGGCTGCGTGAGCTTTCGCGCAACCACCGCCTGATCAGGTACGACGAACGCTGCAACGGTTTGTCGGACTGGCACGCGGAGGACCTGTCGTTCGATGCATGCGAGCGCGATCTCGAGGCCGTCATCGAAGCTGCAAACCTCCAGCGCTTTCCGATGCTGGGCATCTCACAGGGATGCGCTTTCGCGGTGGCCTATGCGGTGCAGCATCCCGAGCGCGTCAGCCGCCTCGTCTTGTATGGCGGATACGCACGCGGCTGGGCCAAGCGAGGCGATGCCGCGCAGGCGGACACGCGCGCCGCGTTCGGCACGCTGATGCAGCATGGCTGGGGCGTCGACAACCCGGCATCCCGGCAGCTCTTCACGTCCCTGTTCGTGCCGGATGGCACGTCGGAGCAAGCGCAGTGGTTCAACGAACTGCAGCGCGTCTCGGCTTCGCCCGAGAATGCGTTCCGGCTGCACGAGGTCTTTGGACAAGTGCAGATCGAGGCGCTACTGCCGCGTGTCCGCGTTCCCACGCTTGTCCTGCACTGCGTCGGCGACAGCGTGGTGCCTTTCGAGGAGGGTCGGCGGCTGGCCAGGGGTATCCCCGGCGCGCGGTTCGTTCAGCTGGAGGGACGAAACCACATCCTGCTCGAGGAGGAGCCGGCGTGGGAGCGTTTCCTGGCCGAAGTGCGACCCTTTCTCGAAGCAGACGTCGCACCAAATCACGAGAAGGCGGTCGAGCCCGTCGCCGGGGAACTCAGACCATAGGCTGGCATTGTGCCGACCAGCCACGAGGGATCGTAGATCTGGTTGGCACGCTCGATGGCAGCACGACGAAGGCGATGCCACCGCGATAACATATCGAAGGCTGAGTGCGTCGTCTCGCGATGTATGGCCGCATTCTCCCAGACACCGGGTGACTAACGAATGACGCTGCGCTCGGCGTGACTGCTAACATCATGTGGTGACGGCATGGGTCCACAGCCAGCTGCAGACGCACTGACAATCTTCGGTAACAGCGATCCGAACCGACTTGAGGCCGGTTCGAGATCGGGATGCGAAGGACGCTCGTGCGTGCGCGTCCAGGCTTAGCCGGCTTCGGCCAGAGGGCTGCTTCTCGATCGGAGCCTTGTCGCCATGGCGCGATAGATTCGGTCATACTCACTCTTCCAGAAAGGTGGTTGAGGAGGACTCGTAGGTTCCGAGGTCATGTTGTGATCTCCATATCCGAGACTTTTCAGAACGGTAGGGCGCGGTTCTATCCGTGGGTTCTTCAGCCGCGCCGACCGGCCCGCGGCCGCGCGCCGGGCACGTCTCAATGATGCACATCGGGTCGGCTCTCTGCGGCAGCCGATGCCATTCGTTCCTCGGGAACGCGGCCGAAGCCCTCCGGGCCGCCGTCCACAAGCTGGAGAAACACCTCGTAGCCCAGGCTCTCCTGCAGACGCTCCATCAGGTCGCGGCACAACGCAGCCGGAGCGCAGTTTCCGGTGCACCGACCGAGGAAGCGAGCCTCAGCTTCCGGTCCGTATTCGAGCGCCGGTGCGGCGATCGCGAGCCCGGACATCAGGACGAGTGCAGAGGCGAACGCTATGGCCAGCTTGCGATGCGGGCCAGCCGCGCCCGTCGCAAGGCGATGCCGACGCGCGTTTCCGTGACCGGCCATCCAGCTGTCGCCTCTTTCGTCACGCCGGGCATCGGGAGTTTGGAAGGCATTGTGCGTACTCATGTCTGCTTCTCCTTGCTCACATGTTTCGTTCGGGCCGGGGTCCGACCACGGAGAAACAGTGAGGCGCCGGAGTGTGAGCGGGCGGGGGAGCCGACGTGGTAATTGCGGCATGCAGCGTTGTAGGACCGATGAAGTGCGTCGCAGCCCTTGTGGGTTCTGCTTGAAAGTGAGGGGCGATACCGCTTGGTCTGCCGTATGCAGATGAGGCGACGTCAAGGGCGATGAGGGCGAGGTGGAGCGGGCGCGGCAAGCGCGAGCCGGACCTGACTTGACACGATGGCGGCCGGGAAGACGATCGCTTCGCGCAGATCCTGGCCGCGCTGCATGAAACCGGCTATGCCGAGGAGGCGGCGGTCAAGCCCTGTCAGGCACACCCCCGTTGGCGCCACCTCTGCGGTGCGTGCGACCGGCCGTCTGCGAGACATCCAGGAGGCCAATGCCCCATGAAGTTCCGTTTCGCCGAACTCCATGCCTTCGAGTGGGACTTCACGCTGCGCATGCCATTCCGCTTCGGCGTCATCACGGTGCGCGACGGGATTCAATGCGTGGTGCGCGCGCGCATCCGCACGGAGGACGGCCGCGAGGGTGACGGCATGGCTGCCGAGACGCTAGCTGCCAAGTGGTTCGACAAGAATCCTGGTCTGGATGACGCCAATAATCAGCACCAGCTTCGCCGCACGGTCGAGATCGCGATGGCACAGGCACTGGCCGCACCAGCGCACACGGCCTTCGGTCACTTCGCCGCCGCCTATCCCGCGCATGCCGCCGCCTGCGGTGCGGAGGGGCTCAATCCGCTCGTGGCGAGCTTTGGCCGAGCGCTGGTGGACCGCGCTGCTTTCGACGCGCTGCTGCGCCTCGAAGGCCTTGCCTTCCACGAGGGGCTTCGCGCCGATCTGGGCGGCTTCGAACCTGCGCGCCTCGCGCCCGAATTGGCGGACTTCGATGCACGCGCGATGCTCGCCGCGACGCCTGCGCCATCGCGGATCAATGCGCGCCACACCGTCGGCCTGCTTGATCCCATCACTAAGGCTGACCTCGTCGAACCCGTGGATGATGGCCTGCCGGAAACGCTCGAGCAGGTTGCTGGCGTTTATCGCCATGCCTGGTGGAAGTTGAAGGTCGGCGGCGACATCCATGCGGACGTGGACCGGCTTTGCCGCGTCGCTTCCGTGCTCGACCGGTTGGACAAGTATCACGTCACGCTCGATGGGAACGAGCAGTACGAGGATGCAGCGGGTGCGCTCGCTTTGTGGCGCGCCATGCAGGCGGAGCCGCGCCTGAATCGGCTTTGCGCCTCCGTGGCGCTGATCGAACAGCCGGTGAAGCGGGCCCGAGCGCTTGAGACGGGCATGGATGCGCTTGCCGCAGAGCGACCGGTGATCATCGACGAGAGCGACGGACCGCTCGATGCCTTCCTCGTCGCGCGCGGCCTCGGCTACATCGGTGTATCAACCAAGGCGTGCAAAGGGTTCTGGCGCTCCCTGATCAACCTAGCGCGTTGCCGCGCCTGGAACGCAGCATTGGGCCAGACACGCTACTTCCTTTCGGCCGAAGACCTGACGACCCTCGCGGGTCTTTGCGTTCAGCAGGATCTCGCGCTCGTCAGTGCACTCGGATTGCCGCATGTCGAGCGCAACGGCCACCATTTCATCGCAGGCTTCGCAGGGCAACCGAGGGAAGATGCGGCACGCTTCCTGGAGGCGCATGCCGGCCTGTACTTGGGCACGCCGCGCGGTCCGCGCTTGTCGATCCGAGACGGCGAGATCGACATCGCAAGCCTCGCCGCGCCGGGTTTCGGCAGCGCGGTGTTGCCCGATGTCGCGGCGATGCGACCGATGGCAAAGGCGGCTTGGCCGGTCAGTTCACCGTGATGCGCGCCTCCCGCACCACACGCCCCCATTTTTCGGTCTCGGCGCGGAGGTAGGTGGCGAGTTCCTCGGGCGTCGAGGTCAATGCATCCGCCCCCACCTGCGTCAGGCGGTCCTTCACGGCCTGGAGGCCGAGCGACTCCCGCATCACCGCGTTGAGGCGCTGGATCACGGGAGCGGGCGTGCCGGAAGGCGCCAGCACCGCGCCCCAGGAGGAGGCCTCGGCAGCGGGCAGGCCGAGCTCCGCCATCGTCGGCACATCGGGAAGCGCCGCATGGCGCCGTGCGCCGGTCACGGCCAGGGCGCGCACGCGCCCGATCTGGATCATCGGGAGCGCGCTGGCCATCTGATCGAGCATCACCTGCACGTTGCCGGCGACCGTGTCGTTGAGCGCGGGAGCCGAGCCGCGATACGGCACATGCTGGATGTCCACCCGCGCGACGAGCTTGAACAGCTCGGCCACCGTGTGCGTGGAGGTGCCGTTGCCGCCCGAGCCGTAGGAAAGGCGCCCGGGCTGCGAGCGGACGAGGGCCAGGAAATCCTGCGCATTCTGCGCTGGCACGTTCGGGTTCACGATCAGCACGTGATCCGTCCCGAAGGCGAGGCTCACCGGCGCGAGGTCGGTGAGCGGGTTGAAGCCCATGTTGCTGTAGAGATGGGGATTGATCGTGAGCGTGCCCGTGGTGCCCATCAGAATGGTGTGGCCATCCGGCGCGCTGCGCGCCGCAAACTCGACACCGACATTGCCGCCTGCACCGGTGCGGTTTTCCACCGCGACGGCCTGGCCGAGGCGCTCGCCCATCGGTTCGGCAAGCACACGTGCAACGATATCGGTGGCACCGCCGGCCGCGAAGGGCACGATGAAGCGAAGCGGGCGCTGCGGCGCCCAGCCTTGCGCAAGCACGGGCCGGGCCAATGCCGGGAGCGTGAGTGCGGGCAGCGCCAGCGCGGCGCGGCGGGTGAAAGACATCCGTGTTTCCTCCTCTCGTTGCGGTCGTTCTCGTGAACCGCTTCTTGGAATCAGCTGTCTTTTGCGTGCCGTTCCTTGGTCACCGTGAGCACATGATCCGGATCCTCGCCCCACCAGCGGCGGGAGAGAAGCTCGACCTCCGTGAATCCGGCATAGCCGGCTGCTTCCGCCATGCGCCGGATGGCGGCGATGTCGATCACGCCATCCCCCGGCATTCCGCGGTCGAAGACGAGGTCGGTCGTCGGCACCAGCCAATCGCAGGCATGGAAGGCGGCGATCCGTCCTTCCGCGCGCTGCATCTGCCGCGCGAGGTCGGGATCCCACCAGACGTGATAAACATCAACCGCCACGCCAACGCCCGGCCCCAACGCCTCGCAGAGATCAAGCGCCTGTCCGAGGGTCGAGAGGACCGACCGGTCTGCGCAGGTCATGGGATGCAGCGGTTCCAGCGCAAGCGTGACGCCCGCCGCGCGCGCCGCTGGCAGGATGGCCTCTAGCCCCTCCCGTACCATGGCGCGCGCGCCCGGCAGGTCCTTTGAGCCGGGCGGCAGCCCGCCACAGACCATGACGAGGCAGGCTGCGCTGAGAGCATGCGCCTCCTCGATGGCGCGCAGGTTGTCCTCGATCGCGGCGGCGCGACCGGTGGCGTCAGCCGCGGGGAACATGCCGCCGCGGCACAGGCCCGTCACCACCAGACCCGCATCGCGGATGCGCCGCGCGGCGGCCTGCACGCCCATCGCATGCAGCACGTCGCGCCAGGGCGAGATCCCGGGGATGCCGTGCCGGGCGCATCCCTCGATACAATCCGCGAGGCCCCAGCGCTCCTTCACCGTGACGGTGTTGAGCGAGAGCGGGATCGGCGCTCCGCGCGGGCTGGTCACGGTCGACTCCGCGCCGCCGCGCTCGCGCGCATCAGGCCACCCCGTGCAGCGCGAGAAGCTGGCGCATCCGCGCCACGGCGAGGTCCGGGTCGCGCAGCAGGCCGGCCTTGTCCGCCAGGCGGAACAGTTCGGCGAAGTGCTGGATGGAGCGCGTGCTTTGCTGCCCGCCAACCATCACGAAGTGATCCTGATGGCCGTTCAGCCAAGCCATGAACACCACGCCTGTCTTGTAGAAGCGCGTTGGCGCCCGGAAGATGTGGCGGGAAAGCGGCACCGTCGGCGCCAGGATCTCGTGGAAGGTCGAGAGGTCGTTGCGCGAGAGCGCGGCAAGCGCCCCGCCCACGGCTGGCGCGATCGGGTCGAAGATGCCCAGCAGCGCGTCGGAATGACCGTCCGCATCGCCCGCGATCAGCTCCGCGTAGTTGAAGTCGTCGCCCGTGTACATGCGCACGCCCCTGGGAAGGCGGCGGCGCATGGCGATCTCCTTCTTGTCGTCGAGAAGGGAGATCTTCACGCCGTCCACCTTGTCGGCGTGGGCAGCGATGACGTCGAGCGCGACCTCCATCGCCTTCATGTGGTCGGCGTGGCCCCAATAGCCCTCGAGCGCGGGGTCGAACATTTCGCCGAGCCAGTGGATGATCACCGGCTCCTTCACCTGGCGCAGCACGCGGTCATAGACGCGCACGTAGTCGTCGGGCCCGCGCGCGGCCTTGGCCAGGGCGCGCGAGGCCATGAGGATGATCCGCCCGCCCATGCCCTCGACGGCGGCGCATTGCTCCTCATAGGCGCGGATCACGTCGTCCACCGAGACGTCCGGGCCTGGTGCGAGGTGGTCCGTGCCGGCACCGCTGGCGATCACGGCGCCCGGCGTGTCCTTCGCGGCGTCGAGGCTCAGGCGGATGAGCTGCTGCGCCGCCAGCCAGTCCAGGCCCATGCCGCGCTGTGCCGTGTCCATGGCCTCGGCCACGCCAAGCCCGAGCGACCAAAGATGCTTGCGGAAGGCGATGGTGCGGTCCCAATCCACCTTCGCGTCGAGCCATGGATCCTGCTCGGCGAGGGGGTCAGCCACCACATGCGCGGCGGCGAGGGCCACACGCGGGAAAGGCGGCGTGGCGGTCGGGAAATCGCGTGTCGGCGAGAGGGTGAAGTCCTCCAGGCCCTTCGCCGTGGGAAGGCGGATCGTCGCCATGGTCAGGCCTCCAGCTTCGGCAGGTCCACCCAGCGGCGCTCCTTCCAGGATTGCAGCCCCGCCATCGCGAGCTGCACGCCCTTCGCGCCGGCGAGCAGGTCCCAAGGATACTCCGATACCTCGCCGGCCACGTAGCGCAGGAACAGCTCCCACTGCACGCGGAAGCCGTTGGGGTAGGCCTGCGTGTCGGGCACTTTCTGCCAGCCTTCGAAGAAGTCGATGGCCTGCGGCACGTCCGGATTCCAGACGGGCTTGGGCGTGTTCACCCGCGCTTGCGTCCAGCAATCAGTGAGGCCTGCAACCGCGCTGCCGTGCGTGCCGTCGACGTGGAAGGTCACGAGATCGTCGCGGCGCACGCGCGTGCACCAGGAGGAATTGATGTGCGCGATGGCCCCGCCCTCGAGCTGGAAGGTGGCGTAGGCCGCGTCGTCGGCATCGGCTTCGTAGAAGCTGCCATCCTCCTGCACGCGGCGTGGGATGTGCACCGCCCCCAGGCAGGAAACGCTCTCGACGTTCCCGAACAGGTTATCGAGGACGTATCGCCAGTGGCAAAGCATGTCGAGAATGATGCCGCCGCCTTCGGCGAGCTTGTAGTTCCACGAAGGGCGCTGCGTCGGCTGCAGGTCGCCCTCGAAGACCCAATAGCCGAACTCGCCCCGGATGCTGAGGATGCGCCCGAGGAAGCCGCTGTCGATCACCATCTTCAGCTTGCGCAGCCCGGGAAGGAACAGCTTGTCCTGCACCACGCCATGCTTGATGCCGGCCTGCTTCGCAAGGCGCGCGAGGTCGAGCGCGTCTTCCAGCGTGTCGGCCGTCGGCTTCTCGCAATAGATGTGCTTGCCGGCCGCGATGGCCTTGCGGATGAGCCCCGCGCGCATCTGCGTGGTGGCGGCATCGAAGAAGATCTCGTCCTTCGGATCGGCGAGGCAGGCGTCGAGGTCGGTGCTGACGCGGCTGATGTTGTGCGCCTTGGCGAGCGCATCGAGCTTCGCGCGGTTGCGGCCGGTGATGACCGGGTCTGGCATCAGCACATCGCCGTTCGCGAGCCGGACCCCACCCTCCGCGCGGATCGCCGCGATGGAGCGGATGAGGTGCTGGTTCATGCCCATGCGCCCCGTGACGCCGTTCATGATGATGCCGATGCGCCGTTCGGCCATGGCCATTTCCTCCGAAGTAACTAGTTGGTTACTTCGGAGGAAACGAAGCCGGATGTCAAGGGCGAAGGTACCCCAGCACCATCTCCACCGCGTGCGCCTCCCGCGCCGCGAGCGCGGCCTCGCTGCCGAGGTCCTGGCCGAAGATCGCCGAGAGCGTGTGCCGGTTCGCAACGGTGAAGTGCCCCAGCGCGACGATGGAGAGATAGAGCTGCAGCGCATCCACGTCGGCGCGGAACTGGCCCTGTTCGGCGCCGCGCGCGAGGACGTCACGCAGCATGTCGGTCAGGGGGGAGTAGAGTGCAGGCACGTCCAGGCTGCGACGGAGATAAACGGCTTGATGCAGGTTCTCCTGATTGAGCAGCGCGACGAATTCCGGGTGCCGGGCCGTGTAGCGCAGGTTGAACGCGACGAGCCGCGCCATCGCGGCCCGAGGCGGCAGGTGCGCTACGTCGAGATCCTCCTCCTCCGCGCGCTTTGCCGCATAGGCGGCCTCCAGCGCGGTGAGCCACAAGGCTTCCTTCGCGCCGAAATATGCGTAGAGCATACGCTTGTTGGTCCCAGCGCGTGCCGCAATCTCGTCCACCCGCGCGCCGGCGAGGCCCTTGGCGGCGAACTCGACCAGCGCGGCGTCGAGGATTCTTTGGCGCGTCGCAACGGCACGGGCGGAGAGGGGGGCGGACGATGTCATCGCGGCTGATGTCACACCAGCGCCGCGCGGACGGGAAGGCCCCCGGACCGGAAGTGCGCTCGGTCTGGACCGCAAGTCATCCTCGATACTTCCTCCTACTTTCGCTGCGGGAGCCACACCAAAATCCTCCTGTGCGCAATCACCGGCTAGATCCACAAGACGCTTCAGCTTCAGGTTAAAGCCGCGCCCGGCTCGGCAGGGCGGTATCGAGGTCCACTGCGCCGATAGGCGGCTTCTCACACATCAGCAAAGCCGTGCGCCCCGCCATGCCTTACCCGCTGCGCTCTCCAGCGGCCCCCGGACGGGCCACCTCGTGTTGGGGCCTGGGCGTCCCGAGGCGTTCACTCGGCCCGAAAGAACCCCGAACACAGCATCGGACGGCGATCGGCAAAGTTTGTGCGGTTCCTCAGGACGTATCGCGCGACAAGCAGCGATACTGACTCACCCAGATCAGGAGCCCACGCCATGCGCCCGCTCACACAACGGATCGCCGACATCCAGGGGAGCACACTCATGATCGAGGACACGATGTCGGTATGCCCGGCCTCGATGAACGGACAAGGCGGCTACGATCGTCACTCGGGTGTGCAGGCCTCTGGCGGCGCCTTGGCGCGGCCGCTGCTGATGCGCGCTGCCTGCGAGGCGTTATCGCCGGAAGGCGATGAGGCTTTTACCGCCGCCGAGTACAGTTAAGTGGGAGGGCAGGACTCGCTTGCGCCGAGGGTGGCGGTCGCTACACCTCCCACACCGGCACCGCGCGCATCGCTTACCGCTTCTGAGCACAAGTGAGGCCGGCCACACTGCAGCCGGCGTCGCGTCCTCGCCCTGCCTCTGCTGATCCCGCCTTCCTTCCAGACCCGCCATTGGACCGTCCTCGGCAAGCTCGTCGAGATTCTCCAGCCGCTTTGTTCAGCGCGCCGAGCAATCTGAGGATCTCCTCAGGCGTCCGGCCATTCCCGCCATGGGGCGTCATCGGGTTGAGCGTGCTGCCCTGGCCACTGAGCTGGCTTCACCAAACCCACGACAGCAGCTGGAGTTTATGGCGTCTCGCCCCTGGTCTGGCAGGCGTGACCCGCAATGTCCGCCGTTGTATAGGAGCAGGGAGGAAGCAGCGCCCGGTGCCGGCTCGGCGGCTGGGAATTCCGCTCGCAAGGGATACGATCCAGGCATGAAGCCAAGGCCCGAAGGGAAGACGACCATCCCATCGCGGCTTGGGGTGCTCCGGGTCCTGGCCTTTCTCGCCCTGGCCGTTCCGGTGGCGCTCCTCGCGGCCTATGCCCTTTCCAGCCACCGCTTCCACCAGCGCGAGGCGGAAGGACAGGTCGTCCGCACCCTCGACCTTCTGCACGAGCACGGCACGAAGGTCTTCGACACCTACGAGATCCTGCTGGCCTATGCGGACGAGCTGGTTCGCGGCCTGGACGACGACCAGCTGCGCGAGCGAGAGGCCGAGATCAGCGGGAGACTGCAAAGATTTAAGCAGTCCCTGCCGCAGATCCAGAACGTCTGGATCATCGGCTCGACCGGCTTCGCCGTGGCCTCCACGCAGGTGGTCCCGGTGCCCCGCGACCTGAATGTTTCCGACCGGGAGTATTTCCGGGCGCTGCGCGACGGCGAGACCGACCTCGTGATCAGCGACGTCATCAACGGGCGGGTCCGGCCGGAAACGCGCTTCTTCCAGTTCGCCCGGCGGCGCAGCCCGCGCGCGGATGGCGGCTTCGCCGGCATCGTCGCCGTTTCCGTGCAGCCTTCCTATTTCGTGGAGTATTACGGCAAGACCCCTGCTAGCGGGCTGACGACGGCCTCGCTCGTGCGCGACGACGCCTATCTCCTGGCCCGGTTCCCGGCGCTCAATCCCAGTGCGACGCGCCGGGTCTCGGACGGTAGCGCCTTCCGGGAACGGACCGCCGAGGCGCCCGAGCGGGGGCTCTATGTGGGACGCTCCCTGCAAGGCGGGACCGCGCTGCTGCTGGCCTACCGGCGGCTTCCCAGCCATCCGGTCTATGTCGTGACCGGGCTCGACATGGCGATCGTGCGGGCGCGGTGGCTGCAATCGCTGATCCTGCCGGCCCTGCTGGCCGTGCCCACCGCCCTGGCCCTGTTCGGCCTCGTCTGGGTGGCGATCCGCCAGGCCCGGGGGCTGGAGGGTGCCGTCGCGGAACTCACCGCCGAGCGCGTGCTGCGCGAGGCCGCGGAGGAAGAGCGCCGCCAGGTGCAGCGCCTCCAGGCCCAGCGGCAGCGGCAGGAGGCGCTGGGCCAGCTGGCGGGCGGCATCGCCCACGACATCAACAACGTCATGCAGGCGGTTGGCACGGGGGCAGCGCTGATCCGCCGCCGCGCCTCGGACGCCGCGGCCGTCGAGAATCTTGCGCGCATGATCGAAGCCTCGGCGGAACGGGGCGGTTCCGTCACGCGGCGCCTGCTGGCCTTCGCCCGTCGCGGCGAGCTGCGCGCGGAGGCGGTGGACCCCGAGGGCGTGCTGCGCGAGATCCACGAGGTCCTGGCCCATTCCCTCGACCCGGCGATCCGGATGGAGGTCCGGGCCGAGGCGCCCGCGTCACGCGTGTTCGTGGACCGGGGGCAGCTGGAAACGGTCCTGCTCAACCTCGCGACCAATGCCCGCGACGCCATGCCCTCCGGCGGCCGGCTGACCCTGTTCCTGGAAGCACGGGAGATCGGCCCGGAAGACGCCGCGGAGGGGCTGCCGACCGGGCGCTACGTGGCGCTCGGGGTTTCGGACACCGGAGCGGGCATGGACGCGGAAACCCTCGCCCGGGCCTCCGATCCCTTCTTCACAACCAAGGAGATCGGCAAGGGAACCGGGCTGGGCCTCGCCATCGCCCGCAGCTTCGCAGAGCAGTCGGGGGGGCAGCTGTGCCTTTCGAGCCGGCGCGGGGAGGGCACGGTTGCGGAGATCCTGCTGCCCGTGGCCGAAGGCAGGGCCCCACCCGCCACGGTGCAGCCCGCTCCCGCCGGGCCGAGGCGCCGCATCCTGCTGGTGGATGACGAGGACCTCGTTCGCGCCACCATTGCCCGGGGCCTCGAGGAATACGGCCATGCCGTGCTGCCCGCCGCCGATGCCGAGGCGGCCCTCGTCCTGCTGGGCGCGGGTGCCGAGGTCGAGGTGCTGGTGACCGACCTCGCCATGCCGCGCATGAACGGGCTTGACCTCATCGCCGCCGCGCGGGTCCAGCGTCCCGGCCTGCCGGCGGTGCTGGTCACGGGCAATGCGGTGCTCGACGAGGCACGGACGGGCGGGCTTCCCCCGGGTCCGTTCCTGGTCCTGCGCAAGCCCTTCGGCATCGCGGCGCTGGCGCAGGGAATCGGCGAAGTCGCCCCGCCGCCATCCGTGCTGGCGGAGCGCTAGCGGGCGCAGCCGCGCTCAGCCGCCCAGCCGTGCCGCCACCGCATCCTCCAGCGGCGGCCCGTCATCCCGTGCCTCGAGGGCGTGTGCGAAGCTTTCGTAGCCGTCGCCGCCCCGGCGCAGGAAGTCGTTGGTGGCGATGCGGTAGGCGCGTTCCGGCTCCAGGGCGCGCCAGGTGCCGTCCGCCTCGCGCACTTCGGCGCGCAGGACGCGTTGGCCGACCGGCCGTGCCAGGTCCGCCTCGAAGCGCAGCCCGTCCAGCTGCGGGAAGCGCCCGGATGGCTGCGGCAGGCGCGACACCCCGTTCTCCAGCGCGTCGCGCACCGCGTGGCCGCGCAAGACCACCACCGCCAGCGTGTTGGAGAAGGGCAGGGTGGTGAGCAGGTCGCCCAAGGACACCTCGCCCGCCGGCAGTCCGGCGCGGACCCCGCCGGCATTCTGCCAGCCGATCTCCGCCCCCGCCGCCTCGCGCATCGCACGGGCCACGGTGGCGCCCAGGGCGCAGGAACCCGTGGCGCAGCCTTGCAGGGGCAGGGCGGTCTCCAGCCGAAAGGCGGTGCGGCGGCGCAGCGCTTCCAGCGGTTCGGCCAGTTCGCGCACCAGGGCGAGCGCCTCCCCATCCTCGCGCACGGACACGTCCAGCAGGCGCATGGCCTGCACGGACTGCACCACTTGCCCCTCCGCACCCAGGTCGAGGTCCAGCCGGCCCAGATGCTGCCCGAAGGCCCCCGCCTGCACGATGAGGACGCGGCGCTCCCCCACCTCCACCGTCTCGGGGGGCGCGACCAGCGTGTGCGAATGCCCGCCGATGATCACGTCGATGCCCGGAACGTCCCGCGCCAGGCGGCGATCCGCCCCCAGTCCCAGATGCGACAGCACCACAACCGTCGCCGCCCCCTCGCGCCGCGCCTCCCACACCGCGCGGCTGGCGGCCTCGGCCGGGTCGGTGAAGCGGAGATGGGGGCCGGGAGAAGAGATGCTGGGCGTGTCCGGCGTGACGAGGCCGGCGAAGACTAGCCGCGCCGGGCCGGAGCTGAAGGTGACGGTCGGGCGCAGCTTGCCGGCCAGGGCGGGCTCCTCCGCCGTTTCCAGGTTGGCGGCGAGGACGGGGAAGTCCAACGCCTCCAGGTAGCGCGCCAGGGCGGCGGGGCCGAGGTCGAATTCGTGGTTGCCCGGCGCCATGGCCTGCACGCCCCACAGGCGCTGCATCCGCGCCTCGGCCATGCCGTGATGCTCGCGGAAGAACAGGGAGCCGAGGAACTCGTCCCCCGCGTCCAGCAGCAGCGATGCCCGTCCGTCGGCGCGGGCCGCTTCCCGCGCCTCGCGGATCGCGGTGGCCATACGGGCGGAACCGCCCAGGCATGCGTCGCCCCCCGCGCAATTGGCGGCGCCCGCCGTCACCGGCTCGTGCCGGCTGTGGAAATCGTTCAGGTGCAGCAGCGTGACGCGCGCGGCCGGCGCCTGCGCGAAGGCGGGACGCAGCAGGAAGGGCGTGGCGAGAAGCAGGCGGCGGCTCGGCATCGGCGGAGCATAGCGCCCCTTGCCAGAACCGCGCATCGGGTGAAGCTTGCCAGGGAGGGGGCCGGGCTTGCAGATCTACCTTCCCATCGCGGAAATGAGCGTCAATGCCCTCCTTCTCTCGGGCATCGGCTTCGTCGTGGGTTGGCTGTCGGGCCTGTTCGGCGTGGGGGGCGGCTTCCTGCTGACGCCTGTCCTGATGCTGATCGGCATCCCGTCCCCGGTCGCCGTGGCCTCGGGTGCGAACCAGACGCTGGGCGCCTCCGTCTCGGGGCTGCTGGCCCAGGCGCGGCGCGGCAACGTGGACTGGGTGATGGGCTCCGTGCTGGTGGTGGGCGGCCTGCTGGGCAGCGTCGCGGGCGTGCAGCTCTTCGCCCTGCTGAGTCGGCTCGGCCAAGTGGATGCGGCAGTGGCGATCTTCTACGTCGTCGTGCTGGGCATCGTCGGCTCGCTGATGGTGATGGAAAGCGTGCGCGCCATCTTCCGCCGCCGCGCCGCCATGCCCCGGCGCCTGCACCAGCATTCCTGGGCGCATGGGCTGCCCTTCAAGCTGCGCTTCCGCAAGAGCCGCCTCTACATCTCCGTCATCCCGCCGCTGGCGGTGGGATTCTTCATCGGCGTGCTGTCGGCGGTGATGGGTGTGGGCGGCGGCTTCATGCTGGTGCCGGCGATGATCTACATCCTCGGCATGCCGACGGCGGTGGTGATCGGCACCTCGCTGTTCCAGGTGGTCTGCGTTACCGCCTCCGTCACCTTCCTCCAGGCCGTGCAGGTGGGGGGCGTGGACATCGTGCTGACCCTGCTGCTGCTGCTGGGGGCGGTGGCCGGCGCGCAGTTCGGCGCCTCGATGGGGGCGCGGCTGCGTGGCGAGGAAACGCGCGCCCTGCTCGGCCTCCTCGTGCTGGCCGTCGCCGCGGCGCTGCTTTGGGACCTGCTGCGCCTGCCGCCCAACCTGTTCTCCGTGGGCCCGGCCTGGTGAGGGCGCTGCTGGCCCTGCTTCTGGCGCTGGCCGTCGCCGGGCCGGCCTTCGCGCAGCCCTCGCCGCTGGTGGCGCGGCTTTCGGTCAACCGCGTGTTCATCACCACCGCCTTCACCGGGGAAAGCCTGATGATCTTCGGCTCCACCGAGGAGCCGCTCGGTCCCGGCGGGGACGAGGTGGTGGTGGTGGCGCGCGGCCCATCCTCGCCCTTTGTCGTGCGGCGCAAGGTGCAGGTGCTCGGGCTGTGGCTGAACGGGCCCTCCGCGCGCTTCGAGGACGTGCCGAGCTTCTACGCCGTCGCCGGCACCCGCCCCGCCTGGCGCATCCTCCCGGAGGAGGAGCGGCGCGCCCTCGGCCTCGGCCTAGATGCCCTGTCGCTGGACCGCCGCTCTGGCGCGCGTTCCCCGGGCTTCCGCGCCGCGCTCCTGGAACTGAAGCAGGAGGCGGGGTTGTGGCAGGAGAACCGCTCGACGGTGGAGGTGGCGGGGTCGCGCTTGTTCAACCTCCTCTTGCCGCTGCCCGCCACGGTGCAGCCCGGCTCCTACCGGGTGGAGGTGCTGCTGGTCCGCTCGCGTCGCGTGGTCGCGCGGGAAAGCCTGGGCTTCACGGTGGAGCGTATCGGCACCGCCGCCTCCATCAACGAGGTGGCGCGCGAGCGCCCCGCCCTTTACGCCATCGTCTGCATCCTGCTCGCCGGCCTCACCGGCTGGCTGGGCAGCGTGCTGTTCCGGAGAAGCTGATGTCCGACGAGACCGCCCGCCAGGCCCGCCGCGACCGTGTCTTCCTGGTCGTGGTGGATGACAGCGCCGAGCGCGCCGTGGCGCTGCGCTACGCCTGCCTGCGCGCCGCGAAATCCGGCGGCCGCGTCGCCCTGTTGCGGGTGGTCGAGCCCGTGGAGCAGGCGGAATGGGCCGGGATCGAGGCGATGATGCAGCAGGAGCGCCGCGAGGAGGCGGAGGCGCTGCTGAACGGCCTCGCCGCGCAGGTGACGGAGATCACCGGCGGGCTGCCCATCCTGCTGGTGCGCGAGGGCACGGCCTCGGATGAGCTGCTTTCCCTGCTGGAGGAGGATCCGCGGATCTCCATCCTGGTCCTGGCGACGGCGGCGGACGGCAAGGGACCGGGGCCGTTGATCACCGCCCTGACCGGCCGGCTCTCGGCCCGGCTTTCCGTGCCGATGACGGTGGTGCCCGGCAACATGAGCGACGAGGAGCTGGAGCGCGTCACGTGACGCCTGCTCCTCATTCCCCACCTCCATCGGCGCCATTCACGGGGGCGATTGCCTGACGCCTCCGGCCGCCCCTATGCGGAGGCAACGCGTTTTCCTGGAGAGATCATGACCGCGCTCGACGACAAGGCCCTCGACACGCTGTTCCGCGAGGCCCGCACCTCCTATCGCTGGAAGTCCGATCCTGTCCCGGACGAGACGCTGCACCGCCTGTACGATCTGGTGAAGATGGGACCAACCAGCGCCAATTCCTCGCCCGCGCGGCTCGTCTTCGTGCGCACGCCGGAGGGCAAGGCGAAGCTGAAGCACGCGCTTTCAGCCGGCAACACGGAAAAGACCATGACGGCGCCGGTCACGGTAATCGTGGCGCACGACCCGAAATTCTATGACGAACTGCCGCGCCTTTTCCCGAGCGCCGATGCGCGCTCCTGGTTCGCCGGCAACTGGTCCCTGGCCGATGCGACCGCCTTCCGCAACGGCTCGCTGCAGGGTGCCTACCTGATCATGGCGGCGCGCGCGCTCGGCCTGGACGTCGGCCCGATGAGCGGCTTCGACAACGCCAAGGTGGATGAGCTGTTCTTCGCGGAGAGCGGCTGGAAGTCGAACTTCCTGGTCAATCTGGGCCACGGCGAGTGGGACGAGACCTACAAGCGCGCCCCGCGCCTGTCCTTCGAAGAGGTGGCGCGCCTTGCCTGAGGCCGCGCGGGGGCGGGACGGTCCCGCCCCCGGCCTGGGTCAGCGATCCTGCTGATAGCCCTTGTGATGGGTGTTCTGGTAGCTGGCCCCCGTCTGGCCCTGCTGCTCCGTGTTCCGGTCGCGGTCCTCGGCCTGGCTCTTGTCCTGCACCGGATCCATGGGGCCCGGCTTGGCCGGGTTACCGCCGTGGGCGGGACGGTTGGCGGGCGGGACGGGCGGCATCTTCGCCTTCGACATATGTGACTCCTCCTGAACCGGGGAGGAACGCCCCAGCCTCCATGCTGTTGCCCCCGAATCGGGAAGGGCGGGACCTTGCGGCCCCGCCCTTCGCGCGATTCACCCTTCGGAGGGTGGTCAGCGCCGCAGCGCGCCGTCCCATCGCGGCGCCCGTGCCGCCTGGGGGCGAAGCTGGGCACCCAGCCGCGCCGCATGGCGAAGCTCGGCCAGCCGCTCCTGACGCTGGGCGCGGCCGCGCCCGTCGCGCAGGACGAGGAGAACCGGGAACAGCGCCAGGGCCAGCATGAAGAGGCTGAGGATGCTGTTCGTCACGGTCACGGTCGGGGCCCCCGAAGGCAGGTGTTGATGCTTGTTTCTAGTCCTGGTTGTCTGAACCCATGCTGAGTGGCAGGTTCAGGATGCGTTCAGGCGCACGGCTGCAAGCGCTGGTCATGATGCGGCTATTCCGGCGCGTGTCGGCGCTTTTCACTCTGCTTCTCCTGCTCGCCCTGCCGTCGAGCCTCGCTGCGGCGCAGGACCGCCGCGACCATGAACGTGCGCGCGCCGCGCTGGAGGCGGGGCAGATCCGCCCGCTCACGGACATCCTGGCCGAGGTGGAGCGCCGCTATCGCGGTCGCGTCATCGAGGCCGACTTGGAGCGCGACGACGGGCAATGGCTCTACGAGTTGAAGATCCTGCCGCCCAATGGCCGCGTCTTCACCATCGAGATGGACGCCGCGACCGGCCAGTTCCTGCGCGGCCGCGGCCCGATCCAGGAACGCCCGGCGAGCGAGACGGCGCAACCCCCGCGCCCGGCGGGCCGATGAACGCGCTTTACCGCACCGCGTCATAAGCCCATCCTCCCCGCATGCGCCTTCTCGTCGTCGAGGACACTGCCGCCCTGGCTGGCCAACTGCGCCAAGGGCTATCCGAATCCGGCTTTGCCGTGGACATGGCGCTGGACGGGGAGGAGGCGCTGCACCTGGGCGACACCGAGCCCTATGACGCCGTGGTGCTCGACCTCGGCCTGCCGCGGGTGGACGGGCTGACCGTGCTGCGCCGCTGGCGTGCCGCCGGGCGCGCCATGCCCGTTCTGATCCTCACCGCCCGCGACTCCTGGACGGAGAAGGTGGAAGGGCTCAATGCCGGGGCGGACGACTACCTCGCCAAGCCCTTCGCCATGGCGGAACTCGTGGCGCGGCTGAACGCGCTGATCCGCCGCGCCAACGGCGTCAGCAAGCCGGAACTGGTCTTCGGGGAGGTGCGGCTCGACACCGCCACGCGTTCCGTTTCCCGGGCCGGAGCGCATGTGCGGCTGACCGCCCTGGAATACGGGCTCTTCGCCTATCTGGCGCTGCATGCCGGGCGGCCGGTGAGCAAGACCGAGCTGACCGAGCATCTCTATTCCCAGGATTTCGACCGGGATTCCAACACGCTCGAGGTCATTGTGGCGCGGCTGCGGCGCAAGCTCGGGGAAGGGCTGATCGAGACGGTCCGCGGCCAGGGCTACCGGCTCCAGCCCGCCTCGGCATGAGCGGCACGACGCCGCGGGCCTCCATCGCCGCCCGCGGCTCGCTGACACGCCGCCTCGCGGCGCTCACCGCGCTCTGGGTCGCGATCGGGCTCGGGCTGCTCGGCTGGTACGTGGTCCGCAAGGACGAGCAGCAGATCGAGACGGCGACGGATGCACGCCTCACCTCGCTGCTGGACGCGGTGGTGGCGGCGGTGGCCTTCGACCCGCTTTCCGGCCCCATCCTGCTGCGCTCCCTCGCCGATCCGGAGTTCGAACGCCCGCTTTCCGGGCATTACTGGCAGATTCGCGGTCCGGGCGGCACGGTCGCCACCTCCCGCTCGCTCTGGGATTCGCGCCTCCATCCGCCGCTGCCGCCGGCCGAGGGCATCCGCGCCCGCGACATGGACGGCCCGCGCGACGAGCCGCTTCGCGTCCTGGAGCGCGACGTGACCATCTCCGGCCGCACCGGGCAGGTGCCGCTCACCGTGCAGGTGGCGGTGCCGCGCGACGCGATGGAGGCGGAGATCACGCGGCTGCGCCAGCAGATGATCCTCGCCTTCTTCGTGCTCGGCTCCGGCCTTGTCGCCGCCGTGGCGCTGCTGGTGGTCTGGGGCCTGCGCCCACTGCGCCGCACGCAGGAGGAGCTGGTGGAGGTGCGGCAGGGACGGCGGCTGCACATGGACATCACCGCGCCGTCGGAGATCGCGCCGCTGGTGGCGGAGATCGAGGCGCTGATCGAGCAGAATCGCGCAACGGTCGAGCGCGCGCGCCACCATGTCGGCAATCTCGCCCATGCGATGAAGACGCCCATCGCCGTGCTGCGCAACGCAGTGGAGGCCGAGGATCTCGGCACGGTGCGGGGCCAGGTGGCGACGCTGGAGCGGCTGGTGCAGCACCATCTGCGCCGCGCCCGCGCCGGCGCCCTGGCCGGCAGCGCGGGGGCGGAATGCGGCCCGCATGCGCTCGCCAGCGCCCTGGCCACCGCGCTGGGGCGGCTTTCGGCCTCGCGCGGCATCCGGCTGCGCGTCACCGGCGAGGAAGGGGCGCGCGTCCGTGCCGACAGCCAGGACGTGACCGAGATGCTGGGCAACCTCATGGAGAATGCCTGCAAGTACGGCCGCACCCAGGTCCTCGTCACCGTCGCGCCGGCCGGGGAAGGGCTGGTCGGCATCGCGGTGGAGGATGACGGCGAGGGCCTGGAGGAAGGCGAGGATGGCGTGGCCCTGGCGCGCGGCATGCGGCTGGACGAGGCCAAGCCGGGCTCCGGCCTCGGCCTCGCCATCGTTTCCGACCTCGTGGGGCTGTATGGCGGTTCCCTGTCGCTCGGCCGGTCGGCGCGGCTGGGAGGGTTGCGGGCGGAAATCTTCCTGCCGGGGCGGGTGGCCGGCGGACGCTACGAGGGACCCGACTGACGCCGCGCTCAGCCGATGCAGTAGCCGCCCGGCTCGCGCCGCAGTAGCGCGCCCGCCTCGCCCAGCTTGCGGCGCAAGCGGTAGATGTGGGTTTCCAGCGTGTGCGTCGCCACGGCGGCGGAATAGCCCCAAACCTCGCCCAGCAACTCTTCGCGCGGGACGGGGCGCGGCGCGGCGCGGTGCAGGTAGGACAGGATCGCCGCCTCCGTTTCCGTCAGGCGGATGCGGCGCGCGCCTTCCGTCAGTATCCGCCCCGCGGCGTGGAAGGAAAACGGGCCGAGCGGGATCGCCGCCTCCGGCGAGGCGTCGAAGGCGGCGAGGCGCGCATGCAGCCGGTGCTTGAGGTCGGCGAGGCGGATGGGCTTTGGCACGCGCTCCACCCCGCGCGGCGACTCGGCCTCCTCGCCGCCCAGCAGCAGGATGGGGCGGCCCCCTGCGCGCGCCGCGAGGCGGGAGGCATTTTCCGCCGCGCTGGGGGGAAGGGCGGCGTCCAGCAGCAGCACCTCCGCCTCGCCCGCCGGGGCTTCGGGATCGTACGTGGCCGCGACCGCGAATTCCCCTTCCTGCCCGAGTTGGGTAGGCAGGAGCTGTGTCAGGGCCGGGTCGGCCGTGAGCAGCAGGATTCGGCGGGGCAGCGTCATGTCGCTCAGGGGGATTCATTTTCCCCATAGCATTCCGGACGGTGCCAACAAACATTCATTACCAGCCTCTGGCACCTGCTGTGGGAAGGCTGCATTGAAGGCAGAGGATCAGGACCCAGCATGACCGGCTTCGTCACCCCCCGCCCCGAACCCGGGCTCTCTGCCGAGGCGCTCGCGCTGCGCGAGGTGCATCGGGCCATCGCCGAGCTGCGCCGCGGCGGGCCGGTGCTGGTGGAAGGGGAGGGCCAGCCCTTGGCCGTGGCCGCGGCCGAGACGGTGGGCGCCGCCGGCCTTGCCCAGCTTCGCGAGGTGGGCACGCAGCCGCCCCTGCTGCTGCTGGCCCCCGTGCGGGCGGCGGCCGTGCTCAGCCGCCCCGTGCCGCTTTCGGCGCCCGAGCAGGGCGTGGCGGCGCTGCGCCTGCCGCCTTCGCTGATGGACCCGCAGCGCCTCGCCGCCTTTGCCGACCCGACCGCCGAGATGCTGATGCCGGCGGGAACGGAACGCGCGCCGGTCCCCGCCCTGGCCGGGGTGGCGCTCACCTTGGCGAAGCTGGGCCGCCTCCTCCCCGCGCTGGTCGCGGTGCCCGCCGCCGGGGCCGATGCGGGCTGGCAGCGCGTGCCCGCCGACTCGGTCCTCGCTTATCCGGACACCGCCGCCACCACGCTGCGCCGCGTCGCCGAGGCGCGCGTGCCGCTGGAGGAGGCGCCAGACACGCGCATCGTAGCCTTCCGCGCCGCCGATGGTGGCATCGAGCACCTGGCGATGCTGGTGGGCGACCCGGAAGGGCGCCTCGCCTCCGGGGGAGCGCCGCTGGCGCGGCTCCATTCCGAATGCTTCACCGGCGACCTCCTGGGCTCGCTGCGTTGCGATTGCGGGCCGCAGCTCCGCGGGGCGCTGCGCCGCATGGCTGAGGACGGGGCCGGGGTGCTGCTCTACCTGGCGCAGGAGGGGCGGGGCATCGGCCTCGTGAACAAGCTGCGCGCCTATGCGCTGCAGGATGGCGGTCTGGACACGCTGGATGCCAACCGGGCACTGGGCTACGGCGCCGACGAGCGGAACTTCCTGCTCGCCGGCACCATGTTGCGCGCGCTGCGCATTCCGCGCGTGCGGCTGCTCACCAACAATCCCGACAAGCTCGCTGGCCTCGCCGCCTGCGGCATCGAGGTGGCTTCGCGCGAGGCGCACAGCTTCGGCGGCAACGGGGTGAACGACGCCTATCTCGCCACCAAGGCGCGGCGCTTCGGCCACATGCTCTGAACGATACCCTCGAAGCCAAAACCCCTCGCATCGTCTGCTCATTTGAGCATATAGATTGCTCAAAGGAGCAGACGATGACCCATGCCGATGGCGCCGCGCCACGCCGCAACCCGGCCCTGTCCTACGTGAAGGTGTTCCGGGCGGAGCCGATCGAGCGGATCGGGATGATCAAGCACGGGCTCCGGGCCTCGGACGCGAAACGCATCCTGTCCGACCTTGCGGTGACGCAGGCCGTGGCCATGCGGGCCCTGAACATCTCCGCCGCCACCATGAACCGCAAGGCGAAGGGCGAGGACCGGCTGCCCCCCGCCGAGAGCGAGCGCGTCCTGGGCGTGGCTCGCCTCGTCGGCCAGGTCCAGGCGATCGTGGAGGAATCCGGCAGCCCGAAGGGCTTCGATGCGGCCGCCTGGATGTCGCGCTGGCTGGGCGAACCGCTTCCGGCCCTGGGCGGGGCGCGTCCGCTCGATCTGCTGGACACGATGGAAGGCCAGGCCCTGGTTTCGGGTGCCCTTGCCCGCATCCAGAGTGGCGCCTACGCGTGACGCGGACCGCCTGGCGGATCGCGACCGACGCGCCGGGCTACGGGGCCGACGATCTTTCGGGCGCGGGGGCCAAGCGCACGGGCGGGCGCTGGAACGAGAAGGAACTTCCCGTCCTTTATGCCTCGGAGAACCGGGCGCTCGCCTGCCTGGAAACGATGGCCCACCTCAACGCGGGGGGCTTGCCGCTCAATCGCTACCTCGTGGAGATCGTCATCCCCGACGCGGTTTGGGATGCGCGGGAGGAGCACCGCGCGGACGCGCTTCCCGTGGGGTGGGATGCCCGCCCGCCCAGCCGGACGAGCATCGGATTCGGCACGGCCTGGCTGCTGAGCCGGCGGACCGCGCTTCTCGTGCTGCCATCGGTGATCGTGCCCGAGGAGCGGAACGTGCTGATCAACCCCCAGCATCCGGCCGCCGCCGCCATCGCGGCCCGCAAGCTCCGCCTCTGGACCTACGATCCCCGGCTGTCCGGAAGGCTGTAGATCCCCGCGGCACCGCCTGGCCCTGCTCCCCCTCAGCGGAAGATCGGCACCGAATCCTCCTCCGGCATGTCGGGCAGCGGCACGTCGATGGTGACGGTAGCGGGATCCACCCCGGTGCCGCGGTCGAGGAAGTAGGTCACCGCCTCGGGCCAGGCGATCACGATCGCCACCAGCGTCAGCTGGAGGAAGAGCCACGGAATCGCGCCCAGGTAGATGTCCTTGGTCAGCACCTCCTTCGGCGCGATGCCGCGCAGGTAGAACAGCGCGAAGCCGAAGGGCGGGTGCATGAAGCTGGTCTGCATGTTGATGCAGAGCAGCACGCCGAACCACACGAGGTCGATGCCGAGCTTCTCCGCCACCGGGGCCAACAGCGGCACGACGATGAAGGCGATCTCGAAGAAGTCGAGGAAGAAGGCCAGCAGGAAGACGAAGATGTTGACGAAGATCAGGAAGCCCATCTGGCCGCCGGGCAGCTGCGACAGCAGGTGCTCGATCCAGATGGAGCCGTCCACGCCCTGGAAGACCAGCGAGAACACCGTCGCGCCGATCAGGATGAAGATCACCATGGCCGTGATCCGCATCGTGTTGCCCATGGCCTGGAACAGCAGCGTCCAGGAGAAGCGGCGGTTGATCACCGCCAGCACCACCGCGCCCACCGTTCCCATCGCCCCCGCCTCGGTCGGCGTGGCGAGGCCCATGAAGATCGTGCCCAGCACCAGGAAGATCAGCACGATGGAGGGCACCATGCCCTTGATGACGCGCCAGTAGAGCGGCCAGCCGCGCGGCGCCAGCGCCTCGGGCGGCAGGGGCGGGACCTTGTGCGGCGCCACCACCGACACGACGGCGATGAAGGCGAGGAAGAGCAGGATCTGCAGAAAGGACGGGCCGATGGCGCCCGCATACATGTCGCCCACCGGCTTGCCGAGCTGGTCGCCCAGGATGATGAGCACGAGCGAGGGCGGGATGACCTGGGTGATGGTGCCCGAGGCCGCGATCACGCCGGTCGCGATCCGCATGTCGTAGCCGTAGCGCATCATGACGGGCAGGGAGATCATGCCCATGGCGATGACCGAGGCCGCGACCGTGCCGGTGATGGCCCCCAGCACCGCGCCCACCAGGATGACCGCGTAGGCGAGGCCACCCGGAACCTTGCCGAAAAGCTGTCCCGTCCCCTCCAGCAGGTCCTCCGCCAGGCCGCAGCGCTCCAGGATCGCGCCCATCAGCGTGAAGAAGGGGATGGCCAGCAGCAGGTCGTTGGAAAGGATGCCGAAGACGCGCAACGGCAAATTGCCCAGATAGGCGGGGCCGAAGAACCCCAGCTCGATGGACAGGAAGCCGAAGAACAGTCCCACCGCGCAAAGCGAGAACGCGACCGGGAAGCCGATCAGCAGGAAGATGACCAGGCCGCCGAACATCAGCGGCGGCATCACGTCGAGGTTCATCGGGGCGCGCCTCTTACTGCTCGGGCCGGTGGTATTCGGTGACGACCTCGACGGGCTGGCGGGCGCCGCGCAGCAGCGCGATGCGCTTGATCAGCTCCGACAGGCCCTGGAGGGTGATCAGGAAGAAGCCCAGCGGCAGCAGCATCTTGACCGGCCAGCGCAGCAGGCCGCCGGCATTGGGGCTGTCCTCCCACCGCACCCAGCTGTCCAGCGCGAAGGGCCAGGTCATCCAGGTCAGCAGCACCATGGCGGGCAGCATGAAGAAGACGAAGCCGAAGATGTCGATCCAGATCCGGCCCCGCTCGCCCACAAGTCCGTAGACCAGGTCCACCCGGACATGCTCGTTGCGGAACAGCGTGTAGCTGGCCCCCAGCATCACGATGCCGGCGAAGAGGTACCACTGCACCTCCAGCCAGGCGTTGGAGGAGTAGTTGATGCCGTAGCGGACGAAGGCATTGGCCGCGCTGATGCCGCAGGCGAGCAGGACGCACACGTTCGCGGCCATGCCGAAGCGCTGGTTCATCCAGTCCACGCCCCGGCTGAACGCCAGCAGCCATGCCATGCGCAATTTCCCTTCGAGTGGAGCCCCCGCCACGATCTTTAACGCCGTGTGACGGGGAAGGCCAGCGGCCCTCTCGCCCTGCGGCCCTGGCCCCGGTAGGCTCCTCCCATGGTCGGGATGGGGATGGGGGCGGCGCTCGCCTCGGCCGCGCTGGCGGCGCTGGGGCTGCTCGTGGCGGCCTGGGCGCTGGCCGTGGGCGGCTTCGGTCCGGTGGCGCTGCCCTTCGGCCCACCCTGGGGCGCGCTTTCCCTGGCGCTGGACCCGCTTTCCGCTTGGTTCCTGCTCATCCTCGGCGCGGCCGGGCTGCCCGCCGCGCTCTTCGCCGTCGCCTCCGGCCTGTCCCGCGCCCAGGCGCTGCTGCTGCCTCCTTTCCTGCTCGCCATGGCGCTGGTGCTGCTGGCGGCGGACACGGTGACCCTGCTCCTGGGCTTCGAGGCGATGTCGCTGCTGTCCTGGGGGATCATCGCCGCCAGGGGGCAGCGTCGGGCGGCGCGGCTTTATCTCGGCTTCGCGACCGTCTCAGGCGTGGCGCTGCTGGGCGCGGTGGCGGCGCTCGCCCCCTCGGGCTTCGGCTTCGACGCGATCCGCGCTGCCCCGCCCGAGGGGCTGCGCGCCACGCTGCTGCTGGCGCTCGTCCTGCTGGGGGCGGGCAGCAAGGCGGGGCTGGTCCCGTTGCATCCCTGGCTGCCCGTCGCGCACCCGGCGGCACCCACGGCGCTCTCCGCGCTCCTGTCGGCCGCGATGGTGAAGGTGGCGCTCTATGTCCTGCTGCGCGTGGTCATGGACCTCGCCGGGCCGGCGCAGCCCGCCTGGTGGGGCGTGCCCTTTCTGGCGCTGGGCGCGGTCTCCGCGCTGTGGGGGGCGATCCGCGCCAATCTGGAAACCGACATGAAGGCGGTGCTGGCCTGCTCGACGCTGGAGAATGTCGGGTTGCTCGCCATCGCCCTCGGCCTCGCCCTGATGTTCCGCGGCAGCGACCTCCGGCCGCTCGCCGCCTTGGCGCTGTCGGCGCTGCTGCTGCACGCGCTGGTTCATGCCTGCTTCAAGACGCTGCTCTTCCTCGGTGCCGGCGCGGTGGTCGCGCTGGCCGGCACGCGCGACCCGGACCGGCTGGGTGGGCTGGTCCATCGCATGCCCTGGGTTGCGGGGCTGATGGGCCTCGCCGCCGCCTCCGCCGCCGCGCTGCCGCCCCTGGCCGGCTTCTCCTCCGAATGGCTGCTGCTGCAGTCGCTGCTGCAATCCTGGCGCCTCGCCGAGATGTCGTTCCAGCTGCTCGGCGCCGCGGCGCTGGCCGCCGCCGGCATGGCCACGGCCCTGGCGGCGGCCGCCATGCTGCGCCTCGCCGGGACGGTGTTCCTCGGCCGGCCGCGCACCCCGCGCGCCGCCGGGGCGGGCGAGGCGACGGGGCTGCTGCGCCTTTCCCTTCTTCTGCCCGGCGGCTTCCTGCTGCTGCTTTCCGTGCTGCCCGGCCCGGCGCTTTCCCTGGCAGGCGGGGCGGTGCGGCGGGTGCTGGGGCCGGTGGCGCAGCCGCCTGCCTCCGGCCTCGCCTTGCTCCTGCCCGACGGGGCGGCGCTGTTCAGCCCCGTCGCGGTGATCCTGCTGCTCGGGTTGCTGCTGGCCCTGGGCTATTTCGGCACGCGCCGCCTGTCACCCGAGCCGCCTGTCCTCGGCCCGGCCTGGGATTGCGGCTTCGGCCCGGCCCCGGCGCACCTGCCTTTCGGCGACGTGCTGACCCAGCCCAGCGCCGCCGGGGCCGCGCAGCCCCTGCGCCGGATGCTGGGCGGCATCCCCATGGCGGTCGCCGAACGCCACGACGCCGCCATTCCCGGCAGCCCCTGGCCGGCACGGCTGCGCCTCCGCCTGCGCGACCGGGCCTTCCCGGCGCTCGTGCAGCCCTTGACCCGGCTGCGCCGCTTCCTGGCGCGCGAGGCGGAAAGGCTGCGCGACCTTTCCCTGCGCGGCTTCGTCGCCCTTTCCCTGCTGACGCTGGTGGCGCTGCTGGCCCTGCTGGCGGTGCTGGAGCGCCTGCGATGATGGCGGCGATCGGCGGCTTCCTGTCGCTGCTGCTGCACGCGGCGCTGACCCTGGCCCTGGCGCCGCTGCTGGTCGGGCTGGTGCGATGGCTCAAGGCGCGGATGATGGGACGACGCGGGGCCTCGCCCATCCAGCCCTGGCGCGACCTCGTGCGCCTGCTGCGGAAGCGGCCGATCCTCGCCTTCCACGCCTCGCCGGTTTCGCGCGCGGCGCCCTACATGGCCCTGGCGGCGACGCTGCTGGCGGTTCTGCTGGTGCCTTCCTTCGCGGGCGGGATGGCGCTGTCCGCCTTGTCGGACCTCGTGCTGATCGCGGGGTTGGTGGCGGTGGGGCGCGCCGCCCTGGCGCTGGCGGGGTTCGACGCGGGCAACGGCTTCGGCGGCATGGGCGCCTCGCGCGAACTGGCCTTCGCCGCCTTTGCCGAGCCGGCGCTGCTGCTGTGCATCCTGTCCTTCGCCGTACTGGCCGGGACCACCTCCCTGGACGGCATCGCCGCGATCTTCCGCGACGGGCAGGTGGGGCTACGCGTCTCCCTCCTTTTCGCCGCGCTGGCGCTGGTCGCCGTCGCCCTGGCGGAGAATGCGCGCATCCCGGTGGACAATCCCGCCACCCACCTGGAGCTGACCATGGTGCACGAGGCGATGATCCTGGAAGCCTCCGGCCGTCACCTCGCCCTGTGGGAGATGCAGGCGGCGCTGAAGCTGCTGCTCTGGTTCTCCCTGCTGCTGGCGGTCTTCGCGCCCTTCGGCATGGCGCCCGCCGGGGCGGGGCCGCTGCTGTGGCTCAAGGGGCTGGCGCTGTGGCTGGGCAAGCTGGGGCTGCTCGCCCTGGCGCTGGCGGCCTTCGAGAGCGCCATCAGCAAGATGCGCGTCTTCCGCGTGCCGGAATTCCTGGGCGGCGCGCTGCTGCTCGCGCTGCTGGCCGCCGCGCTGCTCTTCGTCTCGACGGGGCTCGCCTAATGGGGTTCGGCCAGCTTCCCTACGACGTCGCGCACCTGCTGGGCGGGGCGATGCTGCTGTGCTCCTTCGTGATGCTCTACCAGCGCCGCCTCCAGGCGCTGGTCACGGCGCTGGCGGCGCAGGGCGTGCTGCTCGGCCTGGCCGCGCTGTGGCAGGGCCACGTGCAGGGCGCACCCTCGCTCTACCTGACGGGGCTGATCGCCCTCGCGGCCAAGGGCGTGGCGATCCCGCTCGTGCTGCGCCGCCTCCTGCGGCAATGGCCGCCCGAGGCGCGGGTGGAGGACGCACCGGTCGCGCTGTCGCTGCTGCTCGGCCTCGCCCTGGTCGGGCTGTCGCTGCTGGTGGCGCTGCCCGTCACCGCGGGCGCCCGCGCCATGCTGCGCGAGGACCTCGCCGTCGCGCTGTCGCTGCTGCTGATCGGCCTCGTCATCATGGCGACGCGGCGGCTGGCGCTGGCGCAGGTGGCGGGGCTGATGACGCTGGAAAACGGCCTCGTCCTCGCCGCTACGGGCGTCGCGGGCATGCCCTTCGTCGTGGAGATCTCGACCGCCGGCCTCGTGCTGGTGATCGCGCTGCTGGCCGGGGTGCTGGCGCGGCAGATCCACGGGCGCTGGGGCAGCCTCGACACCGCCCTGCTCGACCCGCACCGGGGGCGCTGAGGTGACGCTGCCCCTGGCCCTCGTCCTGATGCCCCTGGCCGCCGCGGCGCTGCTCGCCGCCTGGCCGGCGCGTGCGGCAGCACTGAACGTCGCGGCGGCGGCGCTGACGCTGCTGCTGGCCGTGGGGCTGCTCCTGACCGGGCCGGCGCCGGAAGGCGCGTGGCTGGCGGCGGATGCGCTGAACCGGCCGCTGGTGCTGGTGGCGGCGCTGGTCGGCCTGTCCACCGCCATCTTCTCCTTCGGCGACATCCGCGCCGAGGGCTTCGACACCGGCGCCACCCGCCTCTACCACGCCTGCTTCCAGGGTTTCGTCGCCGCGCAGATGCTGGCCCTGCTGGCCGATAATCTCGGCCTGATGTGGGTGGCGATCGAGGCGGCGACCTTGCTCTGCATCCTCGTGGTCGGGATGCGCCGCACTCCTGCGGCGATGGAGGCGGCGTGGAAGTTCTTCATCCTCTGCGGCATCGGCATCGCGCTGGCGCTGTTCGGCGTCATCCTGCTGGCCATGGCGGCGCAGCCCCTGGTGGAGGAGGCGCGGCGCTTGTCCTTCGCCGCCATCCTCGCCGCCGCGCCGCGTGCCGAGGCGGGTCTGCTCAACCTCGCCTTCCTGTTCCTGCTGGTGGGATTCGGCACCAAGGCGGGGCTGGTGCCGCTGCATTCCTGGCTGCCCGACGCCCATGCCGAGGGGCCGACCCCCATCGCCGCCGTGCTGTCCGGGCTGCTGCTGAACTGCGCCATGCTCGGCATCCTGCGCGGGCTGGCCATCGTCAACGCGAATGATGCGGCCATCGCCCCGGGGCCGTTCCTCGTCGCGGCCGGGCTGGCCTCGCTGCTGCTCGCCTCGCTGTCGCTGTGGCGGCGGCGCGACACGAAGCGGCTGCTTGGCTGGTCCTCGGTCGAGCACATGGGGCTGTCGGCCTTCGCCTTCGGCCTGGGCGGGCCGGCGGGGCACATGGCAGGGATGGTGCATCTCTGCGGCCATTCGCTGCTGAAATCCGCTGCCTTCTTCGCGCTGGGACGCGCGGCGCAGCTGCGCGGGAGCCAGGCCATCGCCGACATCTCGGGCCTCGCCCGCTCGCACCCCGCGCTGGGCTGGGGGCTGGTCTTCGCCATGGCCGGGCTCGCCGGGCTGCCGCCCTTCGCGCTCTTCGCCTCCGAGTTGCTGATGGCGGCGACGGCGGGGCGCGAGGCGCCCTGGCTCCTGCTGCCCTTGCTGGTCGGGCTGCTGGTGGCGGGGCTGGCGATCCTCGCCGCCATGCAGCGCCTGTGCTTCGGCCCGGCCCATCCGGCACCGGCGGCGGGGGTGGTGACGCTGCTGCCGCTCTGGGCGCATCTGCTGCTCGCGGCCGTGCTGGGCCTCGCCCTGCCGGAGCCGCTCGCCGCCCTGTTCCGCGACGCGGCGAGGCTGCTGGGATGAGAGACTGGCCGCGCTTCGACGGGCACGATCTCCTCGCCCTCTGGGCCGAGCCGGACCGCGTCCACGCCGCCTTCCTGGATGTTGCCGGGCCTGCGGTGGTCAGGGCCACGCTTCCGGCGGAAGCGGGACGCTACCCCGCCCTGTCGCGGCGCTTCCCCGCCGCCGCCTGGTTCGAGCGTTCCATCCGCGACCTGTGGGGGTTGGAGGCGGAAGGCGCCGCCGACCTGCGTCCCTGGCTGGATCACGGCCTTTGGCACATCCGGGCGCCGCTCTCGGGCAGCGCCGCGCGTCACTCGCCCTTGCAGGAATTGCCGGAGTTCCTTCCGGTGGAAGGGGAGGGCATCCACCGCATCCCGGTCGGCCCCATCCATGCCGGGGTGATCGAGGCCGGGCATTTCCGCTTCCACGTGCAGGGCGAGACGATCGTGCGGCTGGAGGCGCGGCTGGGCTACAAGCACAAGGGCGTGCTGGCGCTGATGCTCGGCAAGTCGCCCCGCGCCGCCATGCGCTTCGCCGCCCGCCTGTCCGGCGACACCACCGTCGCCCACTCCATCGCCTTCGCCCGCGCGGCCGAGGCCGCGACCGGCGCCGAGCTGCCGCCCCGCGCCGCGGCGCTGCGTGCCGTGATGCTGGAGCTGGAGCGGCTGCACAACCACCTGAACGACATGGGCTTCCTGGCGAAGGACGCCGCCTTCGCCCCGCTCAGCGCCCAGTTCGGCCTGCTGCGCGAGGCGCTGCTGCGCGTGCTGGCGCAATGCTTCGGCCACCGGCTGATGATGGACCGCGTGATCCCGGGCGGCGTCGCCCTGGACCCGGAGGATGTCTCGCTCGCCCGGCTGCGCGCCGTGCTGGCGGAGATCGGGCGCGAATTGCCGGGTCTGCTGGCGATCTACGAGGGACATGCCTCCCTGCAGGACCGGATGATGGGCACGGGCATCATCCCGCCCGCACTGGTCGCTTCCTTTGCGCCAGGTGGCGTGGTTGGGCGCTCCGCTGGCCGCCCCTTCGACGCGCGGCTGCTGGATGGGCCGATCACCGTGCCGGTGCGCGCGGGGGGCGACGTGGACGCGCGCTGGCGCCAGCGCCATGACGAGGCGCTGCATTCCCTGGCCCTGCTGGACGTCATCCTTTCCGCCCTGCCATCCGGCCCCGCCACCGCCCCCCTGCCGCAGCGCGGCGGCGAGGCGGTGGCGCTGGCCGAGGGCTTCCGCGGCGAATGCCTCGCCTGGCTGCGCCTGGACGATGGCGGGCTGATCGAGGCCAGCTTCCTGCGCGACCCGTCCTGGCTGCACTGGCCGCTGCTGGAAGCCGCCGTCATCGGCAACATCGTCGCCGATTTCCCGCTGATCAACAAAAGCTTCAACGGCTCCTACTCGGGGTGCGACCTGTGACGCTGCGCGGCCTCGTGCCCATCCTGCGGGTCTTCGACGCTGGACTGGCGCGCCAGTTCTATGGGGACTGGCTCGGCTTCCGCTGGGACTGGGAGCACCGCTTCGAGCCGGACTTGCCGCTCTATGCCCAGGTCTCGCGCGACGGCGTCACGCTGCACCTGTCCATGCACCACGGCGACGCCACGCCGGGCAGCGCGCTGCGCCTGCATTGCGACGACGTGGATGCGCTCCACGCCGCGCTGGCGCCCCGTTCCTGGGCGCGTCCTTCCGTGGAGGAGATGCCTTGGGGCGAGCGCGCCATGCGCGTGACGGACCCCTTCGGCAACCGCCTGCATTTCTTCTCGCCAAAGGAGGCGTGATGCTCTGGCCCCGCCTGGCGAGGAACCTCCTCTCGCGCCCTGTCACCGACCCGGCGCCACACCCTTCCCCGGAGATCGTGGAGGCGCTGCGCGCCCGCATGGACGCCGCCGCCCAGCGCCGCCTCGGCCGTTCGCTCTCCTTGCGCCACGTGGATTCCGGCTCCTGCAACGGCTGCGAGCTGGAGCTGAACGCGACGGAGAACGTGGTGCACGACCTGGAGCGGCTGGGGCTGCGCTTCGTCGCCAGCCCGCGCCATGCCGACGTCTTGCTCGTCACCGGCCCGCTGACGCGCAACCTCCGCGTGGCGCTGGAGCGCACCCGCGCCGCCACCCCCGAGCCGTGCTGGGTGGTGGCGATCGGCGACTGCGCGGCGGATGGCGGCGTGTTCAAGGGCTCCTACGCCGTGGAGGGCGGGGTGGCCCAGGCGGTGCCGGTGGACCTCCTGATCCCCGGCTGCCCGCCCACCCCGTCGCAGATCCTGGAGGGGCTGCTCGCCCTCATCGAAGCAGGGCGCTGAGGCTCGGCGTCTCCGCTTCGGGCGGGGCGTCGCGCAGCACCGCCAGCGCGTCGCCCAGGAAGGCGCAGAAGGCATCGGCGTGGAAGGTACCGTCGCCTCGTCGCGTCTGCACCAGGTCCTAGGGATTTTCCGCCGCGCGCAGGCTGCCTGCCCGGGACGGGCGCGCGACCCGCGCCTGGGCTTCCAGCGTCGCCAGCGTCTCGCTCAGGCGGTCGGGCGCTTCCGCGGCCTCGCACAGCTCGGCGCTGCGCGCCTGCTCCACCGCGAGGGCTTCCTGCGCGCGGCGCGCGGCTTGGGCGTCGGGCGCGGTGGAGCGGGCGCCGAAGTAATAGCCGAACACCCCCGCGATGATGCCGTTCGCGTAGCCGGCCACGGCCTCGTTCAGCGCCAGCGCCTGCGAGAACAGCAGGAGCGGCAGCCCAACGATGCCCGCCACCAGGGCGAGCACGGCGCGCACCGTCCCTTCCGGCAGCGCCATGGGCAGGTCGCGCAGCGCTGCCACCTGCTCCGGCGTCGTCGCTGGGTCGCGCAACAGGGCGAAGGGGCGCGCGGCGAGCCATCACAGAAAGGCGGCGAAGCCCAGCCCCACGCAGAAGATCAGCAGGGCCGCGAAAGCGGCCGGCGCAGCCAGGGCACCGGCCTGCCAGGTGGCGAACAGGAGGGCGAGAAAGTCGAGGAGGGGGTAGTGGAAGCGAGGGGCAAGGGCGGTCTCCGGTTCAGCCGCCCCAAATGTTCCTAATTCGTTCTATGAGTCCAGCAAAACAGGAACTTCGTCCCACGGCGTGGCCCGCATAACACGCTCACAGCATGGAAAGGCCCCGCGGCAGGGCGCCGCGGGGCGGGAAATCAGGCCGCCTGCTTCTGCAGCAGGCCTTGGCGCACCAGTTCCTCCGCGATCTGCACGGCGTTCAGCGCCGCGCCCTTGCGGAGGTTGTCGCCCACGCACCAGAAGGCGAGGCCGTGCGGCACGGTCGGGTCCTTGCGCAGCCGCGACACGAACACCGCATCCTCGCCCGCCGCGTCGAGCTGAGTGACGTAGCCACCATCCTCGCGCCGGTCCACGAGCTGGAGGCCGGGTGCGTCGCGCAAGGCGTCGCGCGCCTGGGCGACGGTGATCGGCCCCTCGAACTCCACGTGGACCGCTTCGGAATGGCCGACGAAGACGGGCACACGCACGGCGGTGGCGACCACGGCGATGTCGGGATCGAGGATCTTCCTCGTCTCCACCGCCATCTTCCACTCCTCCTTCGTGAACCCGTCCTCCATGAACTTGTCGATGTGCGGGATGCAGTTGAAGGCGATGGGCTTGGTGAACTGCTCGACCACCGGCTGGTCGTGGACGAAGGAGCCCTTGGTTTGGTTGAACAGCTCGTCCATCGCCTCCTTCCCCGCGCCGGAGACGCTCTGGTAGGTGGCGACGACCACGCGCTTGATGCGGCTGATGGCATGCAGCGGCTTCAGCGCCACCACCATCTGAATGGTCGAGCAGTTGGGGTTGGCGATGATGCCGCGCTTGCGGAAGCCAGCGATGGCCTGCGGGTTCACCTCCGGCACCACCAGCGGCACGTCCGGCTCCATCCGGAACTGGCTGGTGTTGTCGATCACCACGCAGCCCTGGGCGGCGGCGCGCGGCGCATGCACCGCCGAGACGGAGGCGCCCGGCGAGAACAGGCCGATATCCGTGCCCGTGAAGTCGAAGGTCTCCAGGTTTTTCACCGTCAGGATCTGCTTCTCGCCGAAGGAGACCTGCTGACCAGCCGAACGCCCGCTGGCCAGCGCGACGACCTCGCTGGCGGGGAAGTTGCGCTCGGACAGCGTCTTCAGCATCTCGCGCCCCACCGCACCGGTGGCGCCGACGACCGCGACCCTGTAGCCCATGACCCAAAGCTCCACTTGACAAGAGGGCGCCTCCTTTACGCCCCCCGCCCCGGCACGTCCAGCAATCCGCCCGGTTGAGCCGCGGGGCCGCCGGGTCTATCCCCCGGTGCGCATGGATTCTGCCCCGCCCGAGGCCCGCCCCGCCGGTCCGCTCGCCCTTTACCGCGCCCGCGTCGCCGCCGGGGCGCTGCGCCCCGATCCGGCCCAGGCCCAGGCGGCGGAGCGGCTGCAGGGCTTGTGGAAGACCCTGCGCGGCTACGACCCCAGCCCCGCCGCTCCCGCGCCGAAGCCCACGGGGCTGCTGGGGCGGCTCTTCGGCAAGCGCGGCTCGGGCGACCTCGCGCCGCCCGAGGACATGCCGGAAGGGCTCTACCTCGTCGGCGCAGTGGGGCGCGGCAAGTCCATGCTGATGGACCTGTTCTTCGAGACGGCGGAGGTGCCGCGCAAGAAGCGCATCCACTTTCACGCCTTCATGCAGCAGGCGCACCAGCGCATCCATCGCTGGAAGAAGGAGAACCCGGGCAGCGACGATCCGATCCCGCCGCTCGCGGATGTGGTCACGGCCGAGGCGGCGCTGCTGTGCTTCGACGAGTTCCAGGTGCACGACATCACCGACGCGATGATCCTGGGGCGCTTGTTCGAGGCGCTCTTCGCGCGCGGGGTCGTCGTGGTCGCGACCAGCAACACCGCGCCCGACGACCTGTTCAAGGGCAAGCCCGGGCGCGACGCCTTCCTGCCCTTCATCGCGCTGATCAAGCAGCACGTGGAGGTGCTGCATCTGGAAGCGCAGGGGGATTACCGACGCGAGCGCATCCGGGGCCTTCCCACCTGGCACTTCCCCGCCGATGCGCGGGCCGAGCGCGCGCTGGATGCGGCCTTTGCCGAACTTGCGGGGACGCCGCACGGCACGCCCTGCACGCTCACCGTGCTGGGGCGCGCGGTGGAGGTGCCGCAGGCGTCGCGCGGCGTGGCGCGCATGGATTTCGACGCGGCGTGCGGCGCCTTTCTCGGCCCCGCCGACTACCTCGCCATCGCGACGCATTTCCACACGCTGGTGCTGGATGGAATCCCGCGCCTGGGCCCGGAGAATTTCGACAAGGCGCGACGCTTCATCACGCTGGTGGACGCGCTCTACGAGCATCGCTGCAAGCTCGTTGCGAGTGCGGAAGCCGAGCCGGACCGGCTCTACGAACGTGGCGAAAATGCGGCGATGTTCGAGCGTACTGCATCACGTCTCATGGAAATGCAGAGTCAGGACTATTTGGGGTTGCCTCACCTGCCCTGATTGAAATAAGCCGCAACACGGGAAAGAGACTGGGGAAAAGGGGGTTTCATGCGGATGCTCTTCGGGGGCCTTGTCGGCCTATGCCTGCTTGCGGGGATTCCATCGATGGCCGAGGCGCGTGGGGACGCGCGCGGCACGGTGCAGTCCCAGAAACCAAGCCGGCCAGTGGCTGCTCCCGTGCGCAACGCTTCCCGTTCCGCCGCCCCGGCCCGCGCCGCTGCGGGCCCTGCGGCGTCGTCCGCGCGGCAGCAGGCGTCGCGTCAGGCCCCGGCCCGCAACGGCCGCGCCACGGCGCGCCAGGCCGCCACGACCAACAGCCGCATGCAGGTCGCGCAGCGTGGCCGCAGCACGGCGCCGGTGCCGTATAGCCGCCACCAGACCGCCGCGTCGCAGGGCCTGCGCCAGTCCGCCATGGCAACCTGCACCATGCGTGGCGGGCGCCGCGTCTGCGCCCCGGCCGCCGCCGCGCAGCCGCGCAACGTGTCCTTCCGCTGGGGCAGCGACCTTCCGCCCATGACCATGGCGCAGACTTCCTGCCCGGATGGCACCATGGCCACCATGGCGCTGGGCCACACCGACGTGATCCGCTGCGTCCCGCTCTGAGGGGCGGACGGGACCGCGGGTTCGCGAAAGGGGCGCCTCGGCGCCCCTTTTTCATGTCCGGGGCGGGCGGGGTGCCCGCCTTGCCCGAATGGCCGGGTGGGGCTACGGATGCCGCGCATTTCGGCAAAGCCACCAGCGAAGGACGCGCAATGGCCCGCAAGAAGATCGCCCTCATCGGCGCCGGCAACATCGGCGGCACCCTCGCCCACCTGATCGGCCTGAAGGAGCTGGGCGACGTCGTCCTGTTCGACGTGTTCGGCGGTGTGGCGGCGGGCAAGGCGCTCGACATCATGCAGTCCGGCCCGGTGGACGGCTTCGACAGCGCCATGTCCGGCGGCAGCGACTACAGCGCCATCGCGGGCGCGGACGTCATCATCGTCACCGCTGGCTTCCCCCGCATGCCGGGCATGAGCCGTGACGACCTGCTCACCAAGAATGCCGGCGTGATGGGCCAGGTGGCCGAGGGCATCAAGCAGTATGCCCCCGACGCGTTCGTGATCTGCATCACCAATCCGCTCGACGTCATGGTCTGGGCGCTGCAGCAGAAGTCGGGCCTGCCCGCGCACAAGGTGGTCGGCATGGCCGGCGTGCTCGACTCCGCGCGCTTCCGCCTGTTCCTGGCGCAGGAGTTCAACGTTTCGGTCGAGGACGTGACCGCCTTCGTGCTCGGCGGCCATGGCGACACGATGGTACCGCTGACCCGCTACTCCACCGTCGCCGGCATCCCGGTGCCTGATCTGGTGAAGATGGGCTGGACCACGCAGGAGAAGATCGACGCGATCGTCCACCGCACCGCCAATGGCGGCGGCGAGATCGTGAAGCTGCTGGAGAAGGGCTCCGCCTTCTACGCCCCGGCCGCGTCGGCGGTGCAGATGGCCGAGGCCTACCTGAAGGACAAGAAGCGCGTCCTGCCCTGCGCCGTCATGCTGAACGGCGAGTACGGGCTGAAGGACTTCTACGTCGGCGTGCCTGTGGTGATCGGCGAGGGCGGCGTCGAGCGCATCGTCGAGGTTCAGTTCACGCCGGAGGAGAAGGCGGCCTTCGACAAGTCCTGCGACGCGGTGAAGAAGCTGGTCGAGGACTTCAAGAAGCTCGGCGTCTGATCCCACCCCGAGACGCAGCAGGAAACCAGCCATGAACATCCATGAGTACCAGGGCAAGGAACTGCTGCGCCGCTACGGCGTGGCGGTGCTGGACGGCCATGTCGCGTGGACGGCCGAGGAGGCCGAGGCCGCCGCGCGCAAGCTGCCCGGCCCGATCTACGTGGTGAAGTCGCAGATCCACGCGGGCGGCCGCGGCGCCGGCCGCTTCACCGACGACCCGAACGGCAAGGGCGGCGTCCGCCTCGCCAAGTCGCCCGAGGAGGCCCGCGCGGCCGCCGAGGCGATGATCGGCCACACGCTGGTCACCAAGCAGACCGGGCCCGAGGGCAAGCTCGTCTCCCGCGTCTATGTCGAGGCGGGCTGCGACATCGCGCGCGAGCTCTACCTTTCGCTGCTGCTGGACCGCGAAACCTCGCGCATCGTCATCATGGCCTCCACCGAGGGCGGCATGGAGATCGAGGAGGTCGCCGAGCACCAGCCGGAGAAGATCCTCAAGGTCCATGTGGACCCGGCGACGGGGTTCAGCGGCTGGCACGGCCGCAAGCTGGCCTTCGCCCTCGGCCTCGAGGGCAAGCAGGTCAACTCCTTCGTGAAGTTCGTCGAGGCGATGTACCGTGCCTATGTCGAGCTGGACTGCGCCATCGTCGAGGTGAACCCGCTGGTGGTCACCAAGGCCGGCGAGGTGGTGGCGCTCGACGCCAAGGTGTCCTTCGACGACAACGCGCTGTTCCGCCACAAGGACCTCGAGGCGCTGCGCGACGACAGCGAGATGGACCCGAAGGAGCTGGACGCCGTCACGCACGAGCTGAACTACGTGGCGCTGGACGGCGAGATCGGCTGCATGGTGAACGGCGCCGGCCTCGCCATGGCGACCATGGACATCATCAAGCTCTACGGCTCCTCGCCGGCGAACTTCCTGGACGTGGGCGGCACGGCGGACGCGGCGCGGGTGACGGAGGCGTTCCGCATCATCACCAGCGACGCCAACGTGAAGGGCATCCTGGTCAACATCTTCGGCGGCATCGCCAAGTGCGACATGATCGCCGAGGGCATCGTCGCTGCCTCCAAGAACCTGGACCTCAAGGTCCCCCTCGTGGTCCGACTGGAAGGCACGAACGTGGAGCTCGGCAAGAAGATCCTGGCCGAGAGCGGGCTGAAGATCATCCCCGCGGACAACCTGGCCGACGCCGCCCAGAAGGCGGTCGCGGCGGTGAAGGGCGCCTGACCATGGCCATCCTCGTCGACAAGAACACGAAGGTCATGACCCAGGGCTTCACCGGGGCCCAGGGCACCTTCCACGCCAGCCAGGGCATTGCCTACGGCTCGAACTACGTGGGCGGCGTGACGCCGGGCAAGGGGGGCACCATGCACCCCACGCTGAACCTGCCCGTTTTCAACACGGTGGCCGAATGCCGGGAAAAGACCGGCGCCGATGCCTCCGTGATCTACGTCCCCGCCGCCTTCGCCGCCGACAGCATCATGGAGGCGATCGACGCCGAGGTGCCGCTGATCATCTGCATCACCGAGGGCATTCCCGTGCTCGACATGGTGCGGGTGAAGCGCGCGCTGGGGGGCTCCAAGTCCATCCTGGTGGGCCCGAACTGCCCCGGCGTCATCACGCCCGAGGCGTGCAAGATCGGCATCATGCCCGGCCATATCCACCGCCGCGGCTCGGTCGGCATCGTGTCCCGCTCGGGCACGCTGACCTACGAGGCGGTGGCTCAGACCACGGCGGCCGGGCTTGGCCAATCCTCCTGCGTCGGCATCGGCGGCGACCCGGTGAAGGGCATGGACTTCGTGGACGTGCTGGAGCTGTTCCTTCGGGACGACGAGACGAAGTCGCTGATCATGATCGGCGAGATCGGCGGGCAGTCCGAGATCCTCGCGGCCGAGTTCCTGGCCCGGGAGAATTTCGGTCCCGGCAAGCCGAATAAGCCAGTGGTCGGCTTCATCGCCGGCGCCACCGCCCCCCCGGGCCGCCGCATGGGCCATGCCGGTGCCGTGATCTCGGGTGGCAAGGACACGGCGGAGGCGAAGATGGAGGCGATGAGGTCCGCCGGCATCCACGTCGCCGACAGCCCGGCGAGCCTCGGCTCGACCATGGTGCGGGCGCTGAAGGGTTGATCCAGGCCTTCTGAACGGCGCCGCAACGCGATTTTGCGGCGCAGCACGGCCATTTTTCCCCCTCTCCCATGCGGGAGGGGGGATGCCTCGCCACCGCCATCATCCCTATGTTAAGCGACCCCGCCGCAGGCTCCGTCCTGCGGCGAAGCATGCTGCATGAAGAAGGACCGGCCGCCGAAACGCGGACCGGGAGGACAAGAATGGCCGGTGTGGACATCCTCGCGAGCGCGATGAACGGGGCGAATGCCGCCTATCTCGCCGACACCTATGCGCGGTGGGTCGAGAAGCCTGACAGCGTGGACCCTTCCTTCGCGGAACTCTTCGCCGCGCTGAACGACGATGCCCGCGCCGTGCTGACGGACGCGATGGGCGCTTCCTGGGCGCCGCGGCCCCGCGGCGGCTTCGCGCCCGCCGAGGAAGCGAGGCCCGCCCCCAAGGGCGCCAAGCCCGGCGAGGCCCGCGCCACGGACCCCGAGGCGGTGCGCAAGGCGGCGCTGGATTCCCTCCGTGCCCTCATGCTGATCCGCTCCTACCGCGTGCGTGGCCACCTGGAGGCACAGCTCGATCCGCTGGGACTGCAGCAGCCCGCCCCGCACCCGGAGCTTTCCCCCGCCTTCTGGGGCTTCGAGGAAGGCGACCTCGACCGCCGCGTCTTCATCGACAACGTGCTCGGGCTGGAAACGGCCACGGTGCGCGAGATCATGGAGCGGCTGCGCGCCACCTATTGCGGCCCGATCGGCGCCGAGTTCATGCACATCCAGGATCCCGGCCAGAAATCCTGGATCCAGCAGAAGCTGGAAGGAGCGCCCTGGACGGGCGCCTTCGACAAGGACAGCAAGCGCAAGATCCTGAAGGAGCTGACCGAGGCCGAGGGCTGGGAGGCCTTCTGCGCCAAGAAGTATGTCGGCACCAAGCGCTTCGGCCTGGAGGGTGGCGAGAGCACCATCCCCGCCGTGCAGGCGGTGATCGAGACCACGGCCGGGCTCGGCGTGAGCGAGATCGCGATCGGCATGGCGCATCGCGGCCGGCTGAACATGCTCGTGAACGTGGTGAAGAAGCCCTACGTGCAGGTCTTCTCCGAGTTCAAGGGCGGCTCCTTCAAGCCCGACGACGTGCAGGGCTCGGGCGACGTGAAGTACCACCTCGGCACCTCGACCGACGTCGAGATCGCCGGGCGGATGGTGCACCTGTCCCTGCAGCCCAACCCCTCCCACCTCGAAGCGGTGGACCCGGTGGTGGTGGGCAAGGTGCGAGCGCGCCAGGACATGTCCGGCGACACCATCGAGCGCTCCACGGTCATGGCCATCCTGCTGCACGGCGACGCCGCCTTCGCGGGCCAGGGCGTCGTGTACGAGACGATGGCCATGTCGCAGCTCGTCGGCTACCGCACGGGCGGGACGGTGCACATCGTCACCAACAACCAGATCGGCTTCACCACCGTCCCGGTCCACGCCTATAGCGGCCTGTACTGCACCGACATCGCCAAGTCCGTGCAGGCGCCCATCATCCACGTGAACGGCGACGACCCTGAGGCGGTGGTCTGGGCCGCGCGGCTCTGTGCCGAGTTCCGGATGCGCTTCCGCGCCGACGTGGTGTTGGACATCGTCTGCTACCGCCGCCACGGCCACAACGAGAGCGACGAGCCGGCCTTCACCCAGCCCAACATGTACAGCCGCATCCGCCAGATGCGGACCACGCGCACCCTCTACGCCGAACGCCTGGCCACCGAGGGCAGCATTCCGGCCGAGGAGGCGCAGGCCATCCAGGACGCGTTCAACGCGACGCTGGAGGAGGCCTTCGGGGCCGCCAACGCCTTCAAGCCCAACAAGGCCGACTGGCTGGAAGGCCACTGGGCCGGGCTGCAGCCCAAGGGCGGGGAAGGGGAACTGGACCACGCCACCGCCCTGCCGCTCGACACGCTGCGCGAGGTCGGCGCCGCCCTTTCGCGGGTGCCCGAGGACTTCAACGTCAACCCGAAGATCGCCCGGCAGATGGAGGCCAAGAAGCAGGCCATCGAGGGCGGCGAGGGCATCGACTGGGCGACCGGCGAGGCGCTGGCCTTCGGCACGCTGCTGCTGGAGGGCCACCGCGTCCGCCTGTCCGGCGAGGACGTGCAGCGCGGCACCTTCTCCCACCGCCATGCGGTGCTGGTGGACCAGCGCACGCAGCGCGAATACACGCCGATGAATCAGATCCGCGAGGGGCAGGCCAAGTTCGAGGCTTTCAACTCCCTCCTGTCCGAGTTCGGCGTTCTGGGCTTCGACTACGGCTATTCCTTGGCCGATCCCAATACGCTGGTGCTGTGGGAGGCGCAGTTCGGCGACTTCGCCAATGGCGCGCAGGTCATCATCGACCAGTTCATCGCCTCCGCCGAAACGAAGTGGCTGCGCATGTCCGGCCTCGTGATGCTGCTGCCGCACGGCTATGAGGGGCAGGGGCCGGAGCACTCCTCCGCCCGGCTGGAGCGCTACCTCCAGCTTTGCGCCGAGCGCAACATGCGCGTCTGCAACTTCACCACCCCGGCCAACTACTTCCACGCGCTGCGCCGCCAGCTGAAGGCGAACTACCGCAAGCCGCTGGTGGTGATGACGCCGAAGTCGCTGCTGCGCCACAAGCTGGCCGTGTCCTCGCTCGCCGAGTTCGGGCCGGGCAGCGCCTTCCGCCATGTCATCCCCGAGGTGGACGCGCTGGTGCCGGAGGCGCAGGTGCGCCGCGTCGTGCTCTGCACCGGCAAGGTCTATTACGACCTGCTGCAGGAGCGGCGGGACAAGGGCGTGAACGACGTCGCGATCATCCGGGTGGAGCAGCTCTACCCCTTCCCGGTGAAAAGCCTGCCCCCCGTGCTCGCCCCGTACCGCAACGCCGAGGTGGTGTGGTGCCAGGAGGAGCCGGAGAACATGGGCGCCTGGCACTTCCTCGACCGCAAGATCGAGAAGGTGCTGGTCGGACTCGGCGGCAAGGCGCAGCGCCCGGTCTATTTGGGGCGCGAGGCCGCGGCGAGCCCCGCCACCGGCCTCGCCAAGGTTCACCAGGGGGAGCAGGATGCCCTGGTGAAGCAGGCGCTGGGGTTGTAATCACCCCGTGAATTCCAGCGGCGGGGGCCAATCGTCCCCGCCCCAAGCGGCGCGCCGCCGGGCGCGAAAAAGGCAGACAGGACGATGGCGACCGAAATCCTCGTGCCCACCCTGGGCGAAAGCGTAAGCAGCGCGACCGTGGCGCGCTGGCTGAAGAAGGCCGGGGAGGCGGTGAAGGCCGACGAGCCGCTGGTGGAACTCGAAACGGACAAGGTGACGGTGGAGGTGAATGCGCCCTCCGCCGGCGTGCTGGAGGCCATCGCGGTGCAGGAAGGCGCCGAGGTGGAGCCGGGCGCCGTGCTGGGGACTGTCGCCGCCGGTTCCGGGGCGGCCGCCCCGGCGCCAGCTTCGGCGGCTGCGCCGCCCAAGACCTCCGACCCCAACCCGGCCCCGCCGCCCAACGCGCCCGGCAACCCGCCGCCGCCGGCCTCGGCCCCCACCTCGGCCCCGGCGCCGGGCAATTCCGCGGCCAAGCCCGCCGGCACGGGGGGCGGCTCCGTTTCCGCCTCCGTTTCGCACAGCGCGCCGCTGCCCGCCGCCGCCAAGATGATGGCGGAGAACAGCGTCTCGGCCGAGCAGATCGGGGCGGGCAGCGCCAAGGGCGGCCGCATCGCCAAGGGTGACGTGCTCGACTTCCTCCAGCGCCCGGCTGCCGCACCCGCCAGCACTCCCGCCGCCAAGGCCCCCGCCCGCTCGCTGGAAGGCGGCGAGGAGCGGGTGAAGATGACGCGGCTGCGCGTCACCATCGCCCGCCGCCTGAAGGAGGCGCAGAACACCGCCGCCATGCTCACCACCTTCAACGAGGTGGACATGGGCGCGGTGATGGCCCTGCGCGCCGAGTACAAGGACCATTTCGAGAAGCGCCACGGCACGAAGCTCGGCTTCATGAGCTTCTTCGTGAAGGCCTGCGTCGCCGCCCTCCAGGAATTCCCCGCCGTGAACGCGGAGATCGAGGGCGACGAGATCATCTACAAGAACTTCGTCCACATGGGCATCGCGGTGGGCGGGCCCAACGGCCTCGTCGTACCGGTGCTGCGCAACGTGGAGGAAGCCGGCTTCGCCGAGATCGAGAAGCGCATCGCCGATTTCGGCAAGCGCGTGCGCGACGGGCAGCTGAAGCTCGAGGAGATGGCTGGCGGCTCCTTCACCATCACCAATGGCGGCATCTACGGCTCGCTGATGTCCACGCCGATCCTCAACCCGCCGCAATCGGGTATCCTAGGCATGCACAAGATCCAGGAGCGCCCGATGGCCGTCGGCGGCAAGGTGGAGATCCGCCCGATGATGTACCTGGCCCTGTCCTATGATCACCGGATCGTGGACGGGAAGGAGGCCGTCTCCTTCCTCGTTCGCGTGAAGGAAGCGATCGAGGACCCGCGCCGCCTCCTGCTGGCGGTTTGAGCCATGCGTTCCCGCGAAGGCCAGCTTTCCGACAACCGCCCCATCTCCCGCTCGCGCGTGGAGAAGGAGAAGCAGCTGCGCGACCTCAAGGAGGTGCTGGCGGGCATGAAGCCCCATGCCACGCCTGCCCTGCGCGACAGCGTGAAGAACAAGATCAAGGAGCTGGAGGCGGAGCTGGCGGCCCCGCCGCCGCCCCCGCGCGACCGGCGCCCGCCGCGGCGCGAGTTCTGACGCCCGGCGCATCTCCAAGCCGAGCGGAACCGCTCGGCGCGACTCGGAGAATGCGTCCAAGAAACAGGCTGGACCCAGGCGGGGGAGGAAACTCCCCCGCCTTTTTCGTCACACCCAGGGCGCGCCCCGGTCCACCCGGACCACGCGGTTCACGAAGATGCCCGGCGTCGCGACCTTCTCCGGGTCCAGCTCGCCCAGCTCGCGGATATGCTGCACCTGCACGACCGTCAGCTCGGCCGCCATCGCCATGACCGGGTTGAAGTTCCGTCCCGACTGCCGGTAGGTCAGATTGCCCCAGCGGTCGCCTTCCCACGCCTCCACCAGCGCCACGTCGCCCTTCAGCGCGTGCTCCATCACGTAGCGGCGCCCGTCGAACTCCCGCTCCTCCTTGCCCTTGGCCAGCAGCGTGCCGACGGAGGTGGCGGTGAAGAAGGCCGGGATGCCGGCGCCCGCGGCACGCATCCGCTCGGCCATCGTGCCCTGGGGCACGATCTCCAGCTCGATCTTGCCTTCGCGGTACAGCTCCTCGAACACGACGGAGCCCTGGGAGCGCGGGAAGGAGCAGATGATCTTTCGGACGCGCCCCAACTCCATCAGCCGCGCCAGGCCGACGCGCCCGGCGCCCGCGTTGTTGGCGACGCAGACAAGGTCGGTCGCGCCCTGCTCGATCAGCCCCTCGATCAGCGCATCAGGCTGGCCCACGGAGCCGAAGCCGCCGATCAGGACGGTGGAGCCATCCTTGACCCCGGCCAACGCGTCGGCGACGGACTGGACGATCTTGTTGATCACGCGGCGATTCCCCTTTCCTCCCGGCGAGGCGCGCAAGTTGCGCCACGCATGCCGGTGCGGCAAGGGCCGCCGGGGCTCAGCGCCGCAGCAGCGCCGAGATCTCCGCGCCCGTCGGCACGCCGTTCAGCACCGCGAGGTCGCCCTGCATCAGCGCACGCGAGGCGGCGACCACTGCGCCCATCGCGTGGCGGTAATTGCCGCCGCCGATCGAAACGCGCCGCACCCCCGCCTCGGCCAGCACCGAAAGCGGCACGAGGCCGGAGCGCGGCCCCATCACCACGTTCACCGGCTTGGGCGAGACTGCCATCACCACGGCGCGGATGCTGTCCATGTCCGGCAGGCCGGGCGCGTAGAGCACGTCCGCCCCTGCCTCGGCGAAGGCCTGGAGGCGGCGGATCGTGTCGTCGAGGTCGTTGCGTCCGTGCAGGAAGTTGTCGGTGCGCCCAGTCAGCAGGATGCGCCCTTTCGCCGCCTTGGCAGCCGCCTCCAGCCGCCGCACCGCCGCGTCGAAGGGGTGAATGGGCGCCTCCGGGTCGGCGGTCGTGTCCTCGATGCCCAGTCCGGCGAGGCCGGATTCGATCGCGGCTTCCACCGTCGCGGCGCAGTCCTCCGGCGCGGGGCCGAACCCGTCCTCCAGGTCGCCATTCACCGGCAGCCCCGTCAGTCGGGTGATCATCGCGGCATTCGCGATTGCCTCCTCCCGCGACACGGCCGCGAGCCCGTCCAGCCGGCCCATCGCCCAGGCGATGCCGGCCGAGGTGGAGGCGAGGGCGGGGAAGCCCTCCCGCGCCATCAGAACGGCGGAGCCGCCATCCCAGGGATTCGGCATGACGAAGCAGCCGCTTTGGTGCAGGGCGCGGAAGCGCTCGAATCCTTCGGACATCGGCTCACTCCTCTTCGGCGTAGGGATTCTCCGTGCCGCGAAGCTGCAGGCGGATCGGCACGCCCGGCATGTCAAACTCCTCGCGGAACCCGTTCAGCAGGTAGCGGCGGTAATCCTGCGGCAGGAGTTCGGCGCGCGTCCCGAAGATCACCAGCGTCGGCGGGCGCGCCTTGGGCATGGTGGCGTAGCGCAGCTTGAGGCGGCGCCCGTCCACCAGCGGCGGCTGGTGCCGCTCCAGCATCGTGCCGAACCAGCGATTCAACGCGCCGGTGCCGATGCGGCGGTTCCAGCGCTCATGCGTGCGGCGCACGGCCGGCATCAGCTTGTCCACGCCGCGCCCGGTGGCGGCGGAAAGCGGCACCACCTCGATGCCGCGAAGCTGCGCCAGCGAAGCCTCCAGCACGTCGTCCAGCGCGGCCTTGGCGGCCGCCCGGTCCTCCACCGCGTCCCACTTGTTCAACGCGAGGACCACGGCGCGCCCCTCGCGCTCGGCGAGGCGGGCGATGCGGATATCCTGCTCCTCCAGCCCCAGCAGGGCGTCGAGCACCAGGATCACCACTTCCGCCTCGCGCAGCGCCGAGATGGAGGAGGCGACGGACAGCTCCTCCAGCTTCTTGGTGATGCGCGCGCGCTTGCGCAGCCCCGCAGTGTCCACGAGGCGCACGGGTCCCACCGCGTCGCTCCACATCGCCGCCACGGCGTCGCGCGTCAGGCCGGGCTCCGGCCCGGTGATCATCCGCTCCTCGCCGAGGAGCTGGTTCAGCAGGGTGGACTTGCCTGCATTCGGGCGGCCGAGGATGGCGAGGCGCAGCGGCTTCTCCGCGCCGTCCTCGCCCTCACCCTCTTCCTCCTCGGGCGGAAGTTCGGGCAGGTGCTCGGCGATGGCCAGCATCAGCCCCATGATGCCGTCGCCATGTTCGGCCGAGACGGCGATGGGCTCGCCCAGGCCGAGTTCGAAGGCCTCCATCGCCGCTGCCGCGCCGCCGCGTCCTTCCGCCTTGTTGGCGACGAGGATGACGGGGCGCCGCGCCCGGCGCAGCCAATTGGCGAAGGCGCGGTCGGAGGGCGTCAGCCCGGCGCGGGCATCCACCACGAAGACGGCGACGTCGGCGCGCTCCAGCGCTGCCTCGCTGCTGGCGCGCATGCGGCCGAACAGCGATTCCGGCGCCGCCTCCTCCAGCCCCGCCGTGTCCACCAGCAGGATGGGGCGGCCAGCGATCTCCGCCTCCACCTCCTTGCGGTCGCGCGTCACGCCCGGCGTGTCGTCCACGATGGCGAGGCGCCGCCCGGCGAGGCGGTTGAACAGGGAGGACTTGCCGACATTCGGCCGTCCGAGGATCGCGACGACCGGAAGGGCGCTCACCTCACCCCACCCCGCGCATCGCGGCGATGTCGCCGCGATCCGTCAGCAGGTAGAGGCTGTTGCCCGCGATGGCCGGCTGCAGCGTCGTCCCGCCCGCGATGCGCGTGCGCTGGACGATCTGGCCCGAGCCCGGCTCCACCTCGGCCATCTGGCCGTGACTGCCGGCGACCAGGATGCGCCCGCCGCCCAGCACCGGGGCCGCCCAGGTGATGGGACGGCGGCGCCGCGCCTCGTCCTCGAAGCCCGGCAGGGGGCTGATCCAGCGGATGCGCCCGTCGGTGCGGCCGATCGCGGCGAGCTCCGACCGGCTGGACAGGACGAAGACCCAGTCCCCGGCCACGGCCGGGGTGGCGCTGCCGCCCATCTCGCGCTCCCACACGCGGCGGCCGGAGCGCATGTCGATGGCGACCGTGCTGTTGCCCATGCCGACGGCGTAGACGCGTCCCTGGTCGATCACCGGCATGGCGGTGATGGCGCTGATCTCGGCCAGGGACATGCCGCGCGAGGTGCCGAGGCTTTCGCTCCACTGCACGCGCCCGTCGGCGACGCGCAGCGCCACCAGCTCGCCGGAGGCGAAGCCCGCCACCGCCACCTCGCCCTCCACGGCCGGCGCCGGCAGGCCGAGCGGCAGGGCCTGCACCGTGGTGGAGCGGAAGGTCCAGACCTGCCGCCCATCCTCCGCCGCGAGCCCGATCAGCTGCCCCTCCACCGTCGGGACCAGGATGCGCCCGCCCGCCACGGTGATGCCGCCGCGCGCCGGGGCCGGCAAAGGCTGGCGCCAGCGGATCGTGCCCGTCCCGGCATCGATTGCGATGATCTCGGACAGGCCGGTGGCAGCAAAGATCGTGCCGTCGGCGAAGGCGATGGCGCCGCCCAGCGCCCCGTCGCGGTCGCGCCGGGGGCGGGTGTCGGCCTGCCAGCGCCGGGCACCCCGGGCCGTGTCCAGCGCCGTGACGTAGCCATAGGCGTCGGCCGCGAAGACCGTGTCGCCCGCCACCAGCGGCGGGCAGGTCAGGCGGCGGCGATAGGCGGTGCCGGTTCCGATCGAGCTGGTCCAGATCTGGCCCAGCGGGCTGGGCAGGGACAGGTGGCCCGGATTGTGGCCGAGCGTGCCGCCCGCCACCGCCCAGTCGCGGTTAATCTGCGCGGCGGGCAGCACGAGGGGGCGCTCCGCCGCCTCGCGGTCCACCTCGACGCCGCGCTCGGCCGACAGGATAGGGATGCGCTCGCCGGGCAGGGGGGTCTTGCTGCTGCCCACCACGCGGTCGAACAGGTCCTGCGTGGTTTCGCAGCCGCTGAGGAAAAGCCCGGCCCCGGCGAGGAGCGCGGCGCGGCGGCCCGTTGCGTGTGTCATCAGCTTCCCAATCCTCCGAGCAGCCGTCCGGCGCGGTCGCGCACGCCTTGCGGCGATGCCTGGTCCGACAGGATGGCCTCGAGTGAGCGCCGGGCCTGCTCCGTGTTGCCACGCCGGATGGCGAGCAGCGCCAGCACCTCCCGCGCCGAGGCGCGCCAGGGCGCGCCATCCGCCGCGAGGGGAAGAAGGCGCGCCTCCACCGAGCCGGGCTCGGCCGAGTCCACGGAATGCAGCGCCCACATCAGCGTGGCGAGGTCGCGGTAGATCCCCTCCGCCCCCGTGTCGCGCGACAGCGCGTCCCAGGCGGCCAGGGCACCCTCGCGATTGCCGGATTCGGCCAGCAACGCGGCCTCGCGCAGGCGGGCCAGGGTGCGGTATCCGGCTGGTGCCTCTGCCGCGACGGCGCCGAAGCGCCCGGCGACGGCGGCGAGGTCCGCATTCTCGGCCGAGGCGGCTTCGGCGGCCTGAAGGAACTGCCCGGCCGCGATGCCGGCCTGGCGGGATTCCCACCACTTCCAGCCTTCCCAGCCGCCCACGCCCGCGAGCACGATCAGCGCCAGCCCGGTCAGGGCGCCGCCGAAGCGCTGCGCGAGGCGCTGGGCGCGTTCCGCCCGCAGTTCCTCGTCAACCTCGTCAACCAGATCCGGCAATGCCATCCGTCCCGCTGCAAGAAGGCGAGGGTCTAGCAGCATGTTCGCGCCCCGTTAAGGCGCGGGGTGTTTGGCTGCGGGGGTGCGCCCTTCCACGCTGTCCTTTCTCGCCCTGCTTCTCCTCGCCGGATGCGACGGTCCCGCCGCCGTCGCCACGGTGGGGGTGAACGTCGCCGCGCTGGCCGTCACGGGCGGCACCGTGCCCGATCTGGTGGTGAGCGGAGTGACCGGCCGGGACTGCTCGGTGGCGCGCCTGGACCGTCGCCTCGCCTATTGCGCGCCGCGCGAGGAAGTGCCGGGTCGCCCCCCCCCTACTGCACCCGGTCGCTGGGGTCGGTGGATTGCTGGCTGACACGGCCACCCGCGATCCCGCAGCCGCGCGGCGTGGCGGACGCGCCTCCTTTCTCACCAAGATAGAAGCAGGCCCGAAGTACCGACCTTCCGATTTTGTAAATTATCTCGTTGCGACAGGGAACGCGCCAGTCGTGGCAAAAATGTTATCGAACTGATGGAAGATGAACCGTTCCCACCTTTTGGTGTTGAACCCGATTGATTCTGGGAATTCTTTTGGGGGTCGGGCAGCAAATGAATCATCTATCGAGGACGACTGTGCCAAGATGGCAGGTTCGCCCGGGCCACGAGCTGCTGGCGCGGACCACCTACCCGCTCTTCTGGCTGCTGAATCGGCCGTCCATGGCCTGGTTCGGTCGCGCCGCCTATGATTTCGCGCTGCGTTGCAACGGCATCGCCATCAACTTCCGGGGCCGCCACGGTCTGTCCGCGGCGGAAGAGGCGTTTCTCGCGCGGATCGCACCGGAGATCGGCGATGGCACGGTGCTCGACGTGGGCGCGAACACCGGTGCCTATGCCGTCGCGCTGCGACGCTTGGCCCCCCTGGCACGCATCCTGGCTTTCGAGCCGCACCCTGCGACCCGCGCCGTGTTGGAAGAGCGCCTCGCCGGAACCGGGGTCGAGATCCAAGCGGCGGCGCTCGGCGACACGCGGGGAAGGGCGCGGCTGTTCGACTTCGCCACTGCCGATGGCTCGACCCAGGCGAGCCTGTCGCGCGATTCCGTCGCTCTCTACGAGGAGGAGGTGGTGGAGCACGCCGTCGCCGCCACGACGCTGGACCATTTCCTGGACGCGAACGGGATCGGAACGGTGGCTTTCCTGAAGGTCGACACGGAAGGCCACGATCTGCACGTGCTGCGCGGGGCGCGCGAAAGCATCGCCCGCCAACGCTTCCGCGTGATCCAGTTCGAGTTCATCGGCGCCAACATCGCCACCGGGGTGACGATGCGCGACTTCTTCGATGCGTTGCCTGGCTACCGCATCGCCCGGCTTTGCCTGAATGGCAGCGAGATGCCGCTCGATCCCTATGGCGTGAAGCGCTGCGAGATCTTCGTGAACCACAACCTGATCGCGCGGCCGGTCTGAGGCCTTCAGGCGCCGGCCGTGTTGCCACCCGACGGCGGGAAGGAGGCACCGCCCCTCCCCGGCCGCAAGGGCTTCAGCGAAAGGCGACGGGGCGGCCGACCGGCGTGCCCAGCACCTCGTCCTCGCGCATCACCACATGGCCGCGCACGATCGTGCCAACCGGCCAGCCCTGGCAGCGATGCCCGTCAAAGGGCGTCCAGCCGCAGGGCGAAGCGATCCAGCTTTCCTCGATCACCCGGCTCTTTGCCATGTCCACCAGGGTGAAGTCGGCGTCGTAGCCCACGGACAGGCGTCCCTTGTTCACCACGCCATAGACCCGCGCCGGCCCGGCGCACATCAGGTCCGCGAGGCGCATCAGCGACAGGCGCCCGTTGCTCACGTGGTCCAGCATGACGGGCACGATGGTCTGCACCCCGGTCAGCCCCGCCGCGCAATCCGGCCAGGGACGCTCCTTCGCCGCGCGGGAATGCGGCGCGTGGTCGCTGCCCACCACGTCCACGCGCCCGTCGCGCACCGCCGCCCAGGCGGCCTCCAGGTGGCGCTTGTCGCGGATGGGCGGGTTCATGACCGCATAGCCGCCCAGCCGGTCATAGGCCTCGTCCGTCTGGGTCAGGTGGTTCATCAGCACCTCGACGGTGCAGATGTCGCGAAAATCGGCGAGGTACTCCAGCTCCTCCGCCGTGCTGACGTGCAGGATGTGGGCCGGGCGGCCGGTCTTGCGCGCCAGGGCCATCAGCCGCCGCGTGCCGAGGAAGGCGCACTCCACGTCGCGCCATTCCGCGTGCATGCGGTGCGGCATGCCGGTCTGGTAGTTCGGCTTGCGCTCGCGCAGCCGGTACTCGTCCTCCGAATGATAGGCGATGCGGCGGCGGCCGGAGCGCATCACCGCCTCCAGCCCTGCATCGTCCTCGATCATCAGGTCGCCCGTGGAGGAGCCGGCGAAGACCTTGATGGCGCAGACATTCTCCTCCACCTCCAGCGCGGCGAGCTCGGGGATGTTGCGCCGCGTCGCGCCGACATAGAGCCCCATGTCGCACCACGCCGTTTCCTCGACGCGGCCGCGCTTCCAGGCGAGCTGCGCGGAGTCGGTGATGGCGGGGCTGGTGTTCGGCATGTCGAACACCGCAGTCAGCCCGCCCAACACCGCCGCGCGGGTGCCGGTGCCGATCGTCTCGACCGAGGCGTCGCCCGGCTCGCGCAGATGGACATGCGCGTCCACCAGCCCGGGCAGCACGTGCAGCCCCTTGCAATCCACCACCTCGCGCGCCTCGGCGGTGCGAAGGTCGCCCATGGCGGCGATGCGCCCGTCGCGCACGCCGAAGTCCAGCGCCTCGATGCCCCAGGGCAGCACGGCCTTTCCGCCGCGAAGGATCAGGTCGAACAAGGTGGCATTCTCCCGGCAAGTCGGGCGTAAACTGCGCCGGACAGGAGGAAAAATCCATTGGCCCAGCCCATCTGGCTCGAATGCGCGCTGAACGGCGCCTGGACGCGCGAGCGCCAGCCCCGGATTCCCGTCACGGTCGCGGAGATCGTCGAGGAAGGAGCCGCCGCCGCCGCCGAGGGCGCGGCGATCCTGCATTTCCATGCCTATGACGAAACGACCGGCGAGCAGCGCGATGACTGGCAGATCTATGCCCGCATCATCGAGGGGCTCAGCGCGCGCACCGACGCCATCCTGTATCCGACGGTTCCCGGCGAGGCGACGCACGCGCCGGACCGATTCGCACATATCCGCGAGCTTGCCGCGCGCGGCCTGCTGGAATGGACGGTGCTCGACCCGGGCAGCGTGAACCTCTCCGTGGCGGGCAGCCCGGGGCGGGGCGCGGTGTACCGCAATCCGCCGCGGGAGCTGGGGCCGATGGCGGGCTTCTGCGCGGAGCGGCGCCTGCATCCGGGCTACGCGATCTACGAGCCGGGCTTCACCCGCGCGGGGGCGGCGCTGGCGCGGCAGGCCGGGATGCCGACGCCGATCTACCGCTTCATGTTCAGCGACCGCTTCCTGTGGGGCTTCCCGCCGCGCCCGCGCTTCCTCGACGCGCATCTGGCGCTCCTGGCGGAATGCGATCCCGGCGCGCCCTGGATGGTGGCGGGTCTCGACGTGGACCTGTCGCCGCTGCTGGAGCACGCGGCGTCGCGTGGCGGCGGGTTGCGCGCGGGGCTGGAGGATGCGCCGCTGGGGACGGAGGCGAACAACGCCGCGCTGACCCGGGCCGCCGCGCGCCACGCCCGCCGCCTGGCGACGCCGAAGGAGATCCGCGCGGCGCTTCAGCCCAGATAGTCGAAGACGCTGCCTTCCGCCGGGACGCCCTCGACATGGCGCCGGTGCCACAGGGCGTAGAACAGGAGGTGCCAGGAGGCCGCGCCCTCGCGCTTGCCGGCGGCGGCGCGGAACAGCGCCTCCACCCGGCCGGGACGGCAGATCTCGGCGATGCTGTCCTGCCGCGCCACCATTGGCCCCAGGCGCTCGGCATGGGCGGCGATCCAGGCGCCGACCGGCACGGTGAAACCCTGCTTGGGGCGGAAGGGCTCGCTGGCCGGGAAGTGGCGGCGCAGCCATTCACGCAGCAGCCACTTGCCCTGGCCGCGCCGCACCTTCAGCGCATCGGGCAGGCGGAAGCAGGCTTCGGCCATGCCGGGGTCGAGGAAGGGGGTCCGTCCCTCGACGCCATGCGCCATCAGGCAGCGATCCAGCTTCAGCAGCAGGTCATTGGGCAGCCAGTCCGCCACGTCCAGCGCCTGCGCCGCCTGCAGCCGGGTGCGCCCGCCCTCCGCCGCCTTGGCCTCCGCCGCCGCGATGCCGTCGCGCCAGGATCGCGGATCCTCGCGCAGCACGTCCAGCCGGTCGAAGGCCCCGCGCGCGCGCATGGCACGGCCCCAGCGCCACCAGGGGCGCATGGCGGCGCGGTAGCGGCCATAGCCGCCCAGCATCTCGTCCCCGCCCTCGCCGGAAAGCACGACCTTCACCTCCTCCCGCGCGCGGCGGGCGAGGAACCAGGAGGGGATGATGGCGTAATCCGCCGCCGGGTCGTCCATGCAGGCGACGATCTCCGGCAGGTGGCGCAGCACCATCGCCTCCGTCACCTCGACCTCCACGTGGCGGGCGCCGACGGCCTGGGCGGCGCGGCGCGCGGCCTCGCGCTCGTCGGCCGCGCCCTTCACGTCGAAGCCGGCGGTGAAGGCGGTGACGGGGTTCTCGTTCAGCCGCGCCATCATCGCCAGGACGGCGGCGCTGTCCGTCCCGCCTGACAGGAACAGCCCATAGGGCACGTCGGAGCGCTGATGCAGCGAGACGCTTTCCCCGAAGGCGGCGTCGAAGCGGGCGATCGCCTCCTCCTCGCCGATGGTCTCGGGTCCGCCTTCGGGCAGGGCGAGGCGGCGGCGGCGCTCGGTCACGCGGCCATCGGCGATCGTGAGGCTTTCGCCCGGCAGGAGGCGGGTGATGCCCGACAGGATCGTTTCCGCGCCGGTGGTGAACTGCAGCTGCAGCAACTCGTCGCGCGCTTCCTTCCGCACGCGCGGCGCGACGAGGCCGGCCGCGACCAGCGCCTGCATCTCCGAGGCGAAGGCGAGGCCGCCCGGCACCTCGGCCACGTAGAGCGGCTTGATGCCGAAGGGGTCACGCGCCAGCACCACCCGGCGATGCGCGCGGTCATGGAGGGCGATGGCGTACATGCCGCGCAGCCCCTCCACGAAGCCCAGCCCGTCGCGGCGATACAGGTGCAGCGGCGGCTCGCAGTCCGAGGCGGTGAGGCAGGACAGCCCGTTCGCGTCGCGCAACTCGCGGTAGTTGTAGATCTCGCCATTGGCGACCAGCGCCGCCCCGCCGGCCAGCAAGGGCTGCTGCCCGGTTTCGAGGTCGATGATGGAAAGCCGCGCATGGGCCAGGGCGGTGTTGCCGGCGACGTGGCAGCCCTGCCCGTCGGGGCCGCGATGCGCCAGGGCACGCGACAGCGCGTCGAGCACGCGGGGGTCCGGGTTCTCCCCGGCCCGCAGCGCCAGCCCCGCCAGCCCGCACATCAGGAACGACCCGCCATGGGGGCGACCTTGTGCAGGAGATCGTGCCACAGGGAAAGCACGGGAGCCTCCGCGTGCTCCTTCTCGAAGGCGGCGCGGCCGGCTTGGGCCAGGGCGGCGGCGCGGGCGGGCGAGGCCAGCACCTCGGCGATGCCGCGCGCCAGGGCCTCGGGGTTTTCGGGGGGGGCAAGGAGCCCCGTCTCCCCGTCGCGGATCAGCTCGCTCGGGCCCTGGGCGGCGGCGGCCACGACCGGGCACCCGGCGCCCCAAGCCTCCAGCACCATGTTGCCCAGGGGCTCGTGGCGGGAGGAGGAGACGAAGACATCCGAGGCGGCGAGCAGCGCGCCCACGTCGTCGCGCCAGCCGGGCAGGTGGACGCGGCCCTCCACGCCGCATTCGCGCGACAGCGCCTCCAGCGATGCGCGCTCCGGCCCTTCCCCTGCGATCACCAGCGTCGCCTCCGGCAGCAGGGCCACCGCGCGGATCAGCACGTCGAAGCCCTTGTTGCGATGGAGGCGCCCGAGGCCGAGCAGGCGCGGCGGAGTTCCGGGCAGCGCGGCAGGGGTGGCGCCTGCGTAGTCGGTGGCGAAGTTGGGCAGGTGGTGGACGCGCCCCGTAGGCCAGCCTTGCGCCGTGATCCAGCGCACGAGGTCGCGCGTGTTGGCGACGAGGTGGTCGCAGCTTCGGTAGTGGCGAAGGTCGTAATACCCGCCCAGCCGTCCCACCAGCACCCAGTCCCCCGCCGGCGCGTGACGGGCGGCGCGGTTCATCCAGGCCATCACCACGTCCGGCCGCCATTCCCGCAGGACGCGGCGGATGCGCGGCTTGGTCAGCAGGTCCAGCGGCCCGCCGAAGCCCAGCTGCACCGGGTCCAGCGCGGCGAGGCGCGCGGCCCGTTCCGCGTCGCGGCGGATCACCGGCAGCACCTCCACCCCCGCGCGCGGCAGGGCGAGGCTCAGCCGCTCGAAGAAACGCTCCGCGCCGCCCATCCTCGCCCCGGCCATGAGGTTGGCGAGCCTCACGCGGCCAGCGCCTCGAAGCGCGAGGCGACCTCGTCCCAGGAGGGGCCGGGGCCGCGCCGCAGCGCTGCGCGATGAATGGCAAGCCAGGCCGTGTCGTCGGACAGCAAGCGACGCGCCGCCGCGACGAAGCCCTCCGCGTCGCGCGCCACCACACCCGAAACGCCGTCCACCACCCGCTCCGCCACCGCGCCGCGATCCATCACGACGCAGGGCAGGCCCATGGCCTGCGCCTCGGCGAGGGCGAGGCAGAAGGTTTCGCCCGCATCGCCGGGGTAGAGCATGACCCGCGCCGCGAGCAGGGCTTCGCGCAGCGCGGGGCGGGGCAGGGGGGGCAGCACGCGCAACCCGGCCTCGCGCGCCGCTTCCAGCGCCGGGGCGGAACGGGCGGCGAGGCGGGAATCGCCGCCATAGGTCGCGGCGCCCGAATAGGCGCGGAACTCGCCGATGCCGATGCGCGGCCACAGCGTCGCCAACTCGGCGAGGCCGCGCAGCGGGGAGGAGGTGAAGACCGCCACGGGCGGCGGCGGGGCGCGCTCCGGCGCGGGCGCGTCGAAGGGCGGCGCCAGCGCCAAGGGGATGGAAACGCGCCGGCCCGGCAGCCAAGGCGGGACGGTGGCGGCGTGGTGCGGGCCCAGCGTTGCCAGAACGGGCCGCGCCAGCAGCAGGGGCCAAAGGTGGCGCGGCTTCCGGAGGTAGCCTGCCGGATTGTGCAGCCACAGCACGCGCCGCCCGCGCGGCAGGACCCGGAACAGCCGTGGCACCCGCGCCGCCACCACGAGGTCGGCACGGGCGGGCATGGACGTCGCCTCGCCCTCGAAATGCAGCGTCAGCTCGTGGCCGCGCCGCTCGAATGCCTCGGCCAGCAGGGCGAAGGCGGTCTCCACCCCGCCCAGTGGGCGTTCGGTGATCGCGTCGGCGGTGATGCGCGGCCCCTCGTTGGCCAGCACGATCCTCAAGGGCGGTGCCTTTCCGGCTCCAGCCGGGCCTTGAGGTGGGACAGCAGCGGAAACAGCCCGGCGCAGAGCGCGATCAGCAGGCCCCAGCCGCCTTCCCGGTAGCCCTTGCGGCCCACGTAGCACTTGATCGTGCGGCTGACGAAGCGCCGCACATTGTCCGGCAGTGTGCCGATCTCGCCCGATGCCAGCAGATCCGCCGCCTTGGCGCTGGAATAGCGGTCGAGGCGCTTGAGCATGTCGGAGATGTCGCGGTCCAGCTCGTGCCGGATGCCGTGCATCTCGATGCGCTCGCCCTCCGTTCCGGTCCAGTCGAGGCCGGGATGGACGCGCTGCGCCCGCCAGTGCTTCGCGCCGCGCCGGAACAGGATGGGCTTCAGCGTGGTGCCGAAGGAGCCGCCCCAGCCATGCCGGATCAGCCGCCCGCCCACGTAGTTGTCGATCCGCACCCGGTGGAAGCCATGCGGGCTCCCGGCGATGACGCGTCGGATCTGCGTGCCCAGTTCGGACGGCACGCGCTCGTCGGCGTCCACCTCCAGGATCCACTCGCCCTCGCAGGCGGCGATGCCGGCATTGCGCCGGTCGCCTTCCAGCTCCCACGCGCCTTCCAGCACGCGCGCCCCGGCGGCGCGGGCCATGGCGGCGCTGCCGTCGGTCGAGCGGTCCAGAACCACCACGACCTCGTCGGCGAAGCCGAGCGACCCGAGGCAGTCGGGCAGCCGCGCCTCCTCGTTGCGCGCGACGACCAGGGCGGAAAGCTTCATGGGACGGCTTCCGGCGCCAGCAGCGCGCCTGCCGCGTGCAGCACCTGCGCGACGGAAAGCCGCTGCATGGGCGCCGCGCCGGGCGGCCCCTTGGCGAGCACGGCCCGCGCCCGCGCGCCCACCGGCGCGTATTCGCTCGCCGGGGTCGGGCCGAACAGGCCCAGCGTCGGCGCGCCCGCGGCGGCGGCGAGGTGCATCAGCCCGCTGTCGTTGCCGATGAACAGCGCGGCGCGGGACAGGACGGCGGCCGCCTCGGGCAGGGTCAACTGCCCGACAAGGTCCACCGCGCCCGGCAGGGCCGCGAGCACCGGCGCGGCCGCCGCGCGCTCCCCCGCGCCCGGCCCGCCCAGTATGGCGATGCGCGCCCCGGCCAGCGCCCCGTCCGGCGCGGTCAGCGCCTCCGCCACGGCGACGAAGCGCTCGGCGGGCCAGGTCTTGGTGCTCCAATTGGCGGTGGGGCCGAGCAGCAGCCAGTTCGCGCCAGGCAGCAGCGCTTCGGCGCGCGCGGCATCCGCCCCGTCCCACCACGCCACCGGGCGCGGTGCGGGCTGCACGCCCAGCGTAGCGGCGAGGTGCAGCAGGCGATGCCCCTCCCGCCGCCCGCCGCGCATCACCGCGCGCCGCCGCGCCAGCAGAGTCCAGGCGAGGGCGGAGCCGCGCAGATCCACCACGAGGTCCCAATGCGTCGCGGCCACCTGTCGCCACAGCCCGAGCCAGTGGAGGGACCAGCGCTTCTTTTCCACGGGGATCAGCCGCTCCAGTCGCGGCATCCGCGCGAACACACCTTCCGCCACCACGCCGCAGGCCACGGTGAAGCGCGCCTCGGGATACGCGCGCAGGAGGTGGTCGAGCAGCCCGGTGGACAAGACCGCGTCGCCGATGCGGGTGGAGGACACGAAGAGGATGCGCACGGCGCATCCCTTACCACGGCCTCCCCCCGTTGAACCCCCCTGCCAGCCCCGCCACATCCTTCCCATGCCTGTCGCCCATCTCCCCGACCGCGCCGTCCTCGAACTCTCCGGCGAGGACCGGATTGCCTTCCTCCAGGGCCTCGTCAGCAACGACGTGGCGACGGGGGCGCCGGTCTGGGCGGCGCTGCTGACGCCCCAGGGCAAGTGGCAGGCGGATTTCTTCGTGGTGCCAGTGGAAGGCTCGCTGCTGCTGGACGTGGAGGCCGGGCAGGCCGAGGCAGTGCAGGCGCGGCTGCTGCGTTTCCGCCTCCGCTCCAAGGTGGGAGTGCGGGCGCGGCCTGAGCTTGCCGTCACCGCGGGCTGGGACGTCCCGGCCCCGCCCGGCGCCTTCGCCGATCCGCGCCTCCCCGAGGCGGGGTGGCGGCTGCTTTCGGACGCGCCGCCCGAGGCGGACGGGGCGGATTACGAGGCGCACCGGCTGCGCCTCGGCCTGCCTGGCGGCTCGCATGACCTGGAGGAGGGGCAGTCCATCCTGCTGGAAGCCGGGTTCGACGAGCTTCGCGGCGTGTCCTGGACCAAGGGCTGCTACATGGGCCAGGAGCTGACGGCGCGCACCCGCTATCGCGGCCTGGTGAAGCGCCGCCTCGTTCCCGTCCGCGTCGAGGGTGCGTTGCCGCCGCGCGGCACGCCCGTGCTGCGCGAGGGCGTGGAGGTGGGCGAGATGCGCTCCGGCCAGGGCGGCCGTGGCATGGCGGTGCTGCGCCTCGCAGCGCTGCGCGGGGAGGGGGCGCTGCGCTGCGGCGACGCCGTGCTGCATCCCGAGGTCCCGCAATGGATGCGCCTGCCGGAGGCCGCCGATGCGTGAGGGTCCGGGGGTCTGGCCTCCGCCGCCCCTGGTGGTGGGTGGGCTGCTGCTCCTGGCTTACCTGGCCGGATGGGCGCTGCCGCTGCCCGTCCATCGCCCCCTGGCGGGTGCGGGCATCACCCTTGCGATCCTGTCCCTCGCCTGGGGGCTCTGGGCGCTGGCGGTCATGCGCCGCGCCGGGACCGATCCGCGCCCCTTCACCCCGGACACGCAATTCGTGGGCACCGGGCCGTTCCGCTTTGGCCGCAACCCGATCTACCTGGGTTTCCTCGGCATCGCGGCCGGGTTGGCGCTGTGGTGGGGCCAGGCCTGGGGCTGGCTGGCCGTGCTGCTCGCCTTCCTGTGGCTGGACCGCGCCGCGGTGCGGAAGGAGGAGGCCTATCTGCGCGGGCGCTTCCCTGCCTCCTACCCGCCTTATGCCGCCAAGGTCCGGCGCTGGGTCTGAAGTCCCCGCGCGTCGGGTCTTGGTGCGCCCGCTTCGGGAGACGCGTCTGGCGCGTCAAGCTGCGTTTCGATCGAAAGTAGCGGGCCGGACGTGCCGGCCCGCCACGGAAGGCATCGGCCCTTTTCAGGCCGCGAAGCGGCGGGCGGCGCCCAGGCCGGCGAGGCCACCAACCAGCAGCAGCAGGCCGCCGGGAGCCGGAACCGGGGTCGGATTGCCGCCGGGGTTGCAGCCCGGCAGGTTCGGGTTGTTCTGGCAGGTATCCACGATCTCCTGCAGCTTGGCCGTGGCGAAGGTGCTGACGAATTGCTGCACCTCCTGCGGGTTGCTGGAACCAAGCTGGCTCAGATTGAACACCTGCCCGCCATTGCTGGTGGTCAGGTTGCCGAAGGAGGCGATGGTGCTGGTGCCCGACAGCACGGAGTTCAGCAGCGCCTGACGGTTCTTCAGCAGGCTGTCGGCCACGGCGGCCGTCACCGAGGCGGCATTGACGCAGAGCGGCTGGGAGACGGTGCAGAAGTCGCCGTTGCTCGGCTCATCCGTGACCAGGATGATGTTGGTCAGCGAGTTCGTGCGGAAGTTCAGGGTGGAGGCCTGGTTGTCCAGGCCGTTCAGCGCGAAGGCGATGGCCGAGTAGCCGGGCTCGGTGCCGCCGTTGACGCGCAGGCCCTGCGCGGCCGTGGCGAAGTTGGTCGGATTGGTGAAGTTCGTGATCAGCCGGGGCACGACGTTGGCATCGCCGTAGCCGACCAGCGCGTAGGTCGCATCCACGCCGCCCGCCGACAGGATGCTGGCGAAGGCGCCGATGTTGTTGCGCAGATTGGCCTGGACGTTGCCCATGCTGCCGGACTCATCCACCACGAAGACGATGTCCGTGCGGATCGGCGCGGCGTTGGACACGCTGGCAAGCAGACACGCGATCGCCGCAATGGGCGCCGCAAGGATCTTTCGCATTGGTCCCTCCTCTTGAAGTATCTGCAACACGATGGCTGCAGCCTCGCCGAGCAAGAAGCGGGCCAATGTTTGGATTCAGGCACTTGCGGCTAAGGTTGCCTCACTGTGTAAAGATTTGTTCGATGACGGAACGTTCATCTTTGCCGATGGAGCAGGTGCTTGGCCTCGCCACCCGAACCGCTGTCACGGCTCGACCCTAAAGTCCCAGCCGCGCCCAGGCCGCCCGTTCCTTCGCCGCAGCCAGCGCGCCCTCCGCGAGGGCCTGCCCCGACGGCAGCAGAGAAAAGGGAAAGCGCCGCCGCTTCCCGCCAACCCGCACCAGCTTCACTTTCGGCCCGAAGCGCCGCTCCGCTTCCGACCGCAAATCGCCCAGCCTGTCGCACAGCCCGAGGTCGAGGCCGCGCCGCCCGGCCCAGAACCGCCCGGTGAACAGTTCCGTTTCCGCCGCCTTCAGCCGCCCGCCGCGTCGCTCCCGCACCCAGGATTTGAATTCCTCGTGCAGGTCTTGCAGCAATTCCTCCAGCCGGGCGCGGTCGGTTTCGCGCTCGGGCAGGAAGGGATCGGCGGTGGCCTTTTCCGACCCGGCGGTGCGGAGCCGCCGTTCCACCCCGAGCCGCGCCATCGCTTCCTGGAAGCCGAAGCCGGCGGAGATGACACCGATGGAGCCGATGATGCTGGCCGCGTCGGCGACAATCTCGTCCGCCGCGCAGGCGATCCAGTAGCCGCCCGAGGCCGCCGCATCCTCGCACACCGCGACGACGGGCAGCTTCTTCTCCGCCGCCAATTGCCGGATCCGCCGCGCGATCAGCGCGGATTGCACGGGCGACCCTCCGGGCGAGTTGACCGCCAGGAACACCGCCGAGGCACCCTTCAGGCTGAAGGCCCGCTCCAGCACCGGGGCCAGCCCAGCGAGGTTCAGCCCGCCCAGGAAGCCGGCGCGGGCGGAGATCGGCCCCTCCAGCCGCACGACGGCGACGGTGGGAGGGCGGGGGGACAGGAAGGGGATGCGCATGGCCCAGAGATGCCGATCCCCCGGCGGATCGCAACCACGGGCAGGGAACGCGGCGTTCAGGGCAGGTCCCGCCGGGCTTGATGCCCCGTCCCACCCATGCCCGGATTGTGCCCATGACCGACATCGCAAGCCTGCTCCGCCAGACCCGCCGCATCGCCGTGGTCGGCGCGTCCAACAAGCCGGATCGCCCATCCTTCGGGGTGATGCGCTTCCTTCTCAACCGTGGCTACGAGGTGACGCCGGTCAATCCCGGGCTTGCCGGGCAGGAGATCCACGGCTGCCGCGTGGTCGGGTCGCTGGAGGAAGCGGGGCCGCTCGACATGGTGGACGTGTTCCGTCGTTCCTCCGATGCGGGCGCGGTGGCCGACGAGGCGGTCCGGCTGGGCGCCAAATCGGTCTGGATGCAGCTGGGCGTCGTGGACGAGGATGCCGCCGCCCGCGCCCGCGCCGCCGGGCTGGAGGTCGTGATGGACCGCTGTCCGGCGATCGAATGGGGGCGCCTGGGCCTGCCTTCGCGCATCGCGTGACGCGCGCGTAACCGTCCGACCAGATCCTTGAAATCCGGGCAGGGTCGGGCCATTTCCGCCGCCGTCCGGGGCCCAGCGAAATCGCCCCCCTCAGGAGGGAAGGACACATGACCGAGGAAGAACGCCGGATCATCACGGAATACGTGCAGCGCGTCGCGGGGGCGGCGCCCACCGCGCCATCCGGCGGACCGTGGAATTCTGGCCGCGTGCCCAGCACCGGCCAGGGTGCGGCGCCCAACCTGCCCCCGGTGGACCCGGAGGCGGACCGGCTGATCGGCGAGCTGTTCAGCCGCCACCCGGAGGCGCGCTACCGCCTGACCCAGACCGCCTTCGTGCAGGAGCACGCGCTGGTCCAGGCGCAGAATCGCATCCAGGAGTTGGAGTGGGAGCTTGAGGGCGCCCAGCGCCAGACCCAGGCCGCCAGCAATCGCGGCTTCTTCGGCCTCGGCGGCTCGCGCCCCGCGCCGATGCCACCCCGCCCGCAGCCCGTCCAGGCGCCGGGCAACGTGAACCCGGCGATGATGGGCCGGCAGGGTCCCGGCTTCCTCGGCACCGCGATGATGACGGCGGCGGGCGTCGCCGGCGGCATGGTGCTGGGCAACATGCTGATGGGCGCCTTCGGTGGCGGCGGCGCCGCCGCAGCCGCGACCACGGGGGGCGGCTTCGGGACGGAGGCGGTGCCCACCTCCTCCCCCTGGACCGACCCCGGCTCGGCCTCTGGCGACAACGACGCCACGGCGGGCGGCTATGACGCGACGCCGGCCGGCTACGACGATGCCTCGGGCGGGTATGACGATGCCGCCGGCGGCTACGACGACGGCGATTTCGGCGACGAGATCTGACGCCGTGCGCGGCGGGGGCGCGATCCCCCGCCGCTTGCGCCGCCCCCTTTGCGGCGCGATGAAGCGCCCATGCGCCTTCCGGACCTCGACCTCGACCTGCTGCGCGGCTTCGTGACGGTCGCCGAGCGCGGCGGCTTCACCGCGGCGGGGCAGGCGCTCGGCCTCACCCAGTCGGCCGTGTCGCTCAAGGTGAAGCGGCTGGAGGAGATCCTGGGCCGCCCGGTGCTGGTGCGCGGCCCCAAGCGTGTGTCCCTCACGCGCGAGGGCGAAACGCTGTTGGCCTATAGCCGCCGCATGCTGGCGCTGAACGAGGAGGCGGTGCGCCGCTTCGTGGCCCCACCCGTGGAGGGGAAGCTGCGCCTCGGCGTCGCCGACCACTTCGTGCCGCGCCACCTCACCCCCACCCTGGCGCGCTATGCCCGCACCTGGCCCGAGCTTCGCATCGAGGTGGAGGTCGGCCGCTCCCACGAGCTGCGCGCGCAGCTGGCGCGGGAGGAGCTGGACCTCGTTCTCGGCAAGCGCCGCGACGGGGAAACGGAAGGTCGGCTCCTCTTCACCGATGCGGTGATCTGGGTGGCGGCGCCGGATTTCGTCCCGCCGGAGGGGCGTCCCTTGCCGCTGGCGATGCTGCCGCAGGGCTGCATGTTCCGCGACCGCGCCCTGACCGCCCTGGCCCGTGCCGGCATCGCCTTCGAGGTGGTCTACACCTCCCCTTCGCTGATGGGCGTGGCGGCGGCGGCGCAGGCGGGGTTCGCGCTGACGGTGCTGGGCCGCACCGGCATCCTGGACGGGCTGGTGGAGCGGCCGGGCCTGCCGGCGCTGGGCACGGCGGAGATGTGCCTGTTCGGCGACGCCGGCAACCGCTCGCCCCTGGTGGAGCCTTTGATCGAGGAACTCCGCGCCGGCTGAAACGGGAGGGCTCCTGGCGGCATTCAGCCCCGCATGGCGCTTGCGGACATCGTCGGTGGCTTGGCCACCCTCTGCTCTATCTCCTCCTTCGTGCCACAGGCCTGGAAGGTGATCCGCACCCGCGACACGGATGCCATCTCGACCCGCATGTACGTGCTGACCGTCACGGGGTTCAGCCTGTGGCTCACCTACGGGATCATGCTGGGCGCGCTGCCGCTGATCGCGGCCAACGGGGTCTGCCTGCTGCTCTCGGCCTTCATCCTGGCCATGAAGCTGCTGCCCCGCCGCAAGCGCGAGGAGGTGGCGCAGAGCTTAGGCGGGTGAGAGGTGGGGTTACGCCACACGGCACTTTGCCTTCGCCAGCACTGTGAGCCATTCTTTTGGAACAGATTCACGCGTGCATAGGTCCAGCACATAAAGCGACCCGCCCAGTCTGCTTCGTGTGCAGCATGGCTGTATAAGGAGCCTAGAGTGACCCCTCTGGGGTGGGTAGCTGTGGCGTCGGAGTTTGACAGTTTACGGGGCCATCTGGGATCGACCATCACTGTGGCAAGTGGGTGAAGATCGGCGCCATTGCAGGCCAAGCTGTGGCGTCGGATCCGCTGCCAGCTATAGCTGCTCTTCAGCATGTCGAGTACGTGCTCGACTTGACTTCGCATCGGTACGATCGCGGCGTTTATAAAGGCTGCCGCAGTGCCAGCCGGGGCGTGATCTCGTCCGACGTGTCGTCGCTGAGCATAAACTCGCGGGAATGGCGGATGGATAGGGGGCCGCCAGCGCTTTCTCAAGGTCAGGATCGGAGAGCTGGTATGCTGCACAAGCAGCAGCGTGCGGAACAGCGCAGCGGCGGACAGTCCGGGCGGCCATTGGGGCGACCCTGGTGGGTCAGGAGGTCCTCCTGCATACACAGTCAATCGGGCCGGCTATGTCCAACCTGCGATTCGTGCTGCCGCCAGTTGGCAGTAAGGCTGCCTTGTCAGATCCGCAATGAGCCATCCTTGAGCGCCCCTTGTGCCGAAGGTGGTCTCGAATCAGTGCCGAGCACAATCAGTAAAGCGTCTCGCATCAGCCTCTAACAGGCGAGGCGAGTCAGGTGTGGCTTTTGATGTGCAATCGCTATAATTCGCCAGTTTTACATTTCACCTCGGGTCCAAGGGCTGTCCCTGAGGCAACATTAGGAGTATGCACCGAATGGAGGATTTCCAGTCGCAGCCTAGAGTTGCTCTTCTGCTGGACGCCCATAAGACTGATCCTTTAGTTTTTTACCAATTCAGAACTTTGACGGAAGCGCTTTCGCCGGAGATTGCGGTATTTTTAATTTATCATGCTCCGAAAGCAGAGTTTATGGTCAGGAGTAACATAATCGTCTTAAATGACGAAGAAATTTTTCTTAGACAGAGTTCCTTGAAGCGCGGAACTTCGCAAATCATACCTGGAAATCCAGACCTCAAAATGATCCGCTCGGCGGAACTCCTGTCAGAATTTGATTATTACTTGAGGATGGAGTTTGACGTGCTTTGCGTTTCCCCCGTACGGGATACAATCTTTCGAACGATTAATCGATTTATCACTTACGACTTCGTCGGGGCACGACTAGTAGACAAGCAGCGGTATCCAGGTTTCTTTTGGTGGAATACTCTCAGTGTGCCGGAGTCAATTGGTACGGCACTCCGCCCGGCCGATATCTGGAAGGCTTTTTTGCCCCTCTGCTTCTGCAGCCGCTCGTTTATTGAGAGCTATCGGGATGCCCTCGCGCTTGGGTGGCGTGGCCATTATGAAGTTACGATGCCTACTATTGCCGCCCTCGCAGGTTTCAAAATTTGTGATTTCGAGAGTAAATGGCCAGGGATGACAAACGATCGAAATTTCCGTGCTGATAAGATTAGCGATCCGCAGAAACTAGATTCGGAGTTTGTCCACCCCGTAAAAGACATAAACCTTGCCATGGAGATGTTTGGTTTTCGAGAAATGGCAGTTGCCTGTGAGAGGTCGAGAGAATGAACGGCTGCGAATCTATCGCAGCGGGAGTCCAAGTCGGCCAGCACATGGTAGCAGAAGCTTCACCGGAGCCAGGCACTTACCGTGCGGTATCGCCTTGCGGGGCTGTGCGGTCATGAAGGGCCGCAGAAAGCAGTGCCTGAGCGGCATCCCGCTTTTAAGGCATCTACGAGATGCCACGAAATTGCAGCGTAAAATATATGTGTTCTCGCAGAATGGGAGAGGATAATTGAAAATATGGATGAGCGATGGGGAGATCTGTCTATTCAAAAGTTTTCTCAATTGCGCAGAGAGCTATGTCGAATTTGGCTCGGGGGGGAGCACCCATCTGGCCGCCTCAATTGTGAAAAGCTCTGTAGTTTCGGTTGACTCTTCTCGTGAGTGGTTAGATAAGGTCCTTCATTCGTGCATGGAAGACAAGACGCCAATCCTGCCGACCTTACATCATGTAGATATCGGGCCAACGGGAGATTGGGGGACGCCAATAAGGCCATATGAGAAAGAGAAATGGTCTAATTATTACTTGGAGGTTTGGGCAATTCCTTATTCGAGGAATGCGAATCTTTACTTAATCGATGGAAGGTTTCGTGTCGCGTGTTTTATGCAGTCACTCCTCAACTCCAAGCAAGATTCATTCATTGCGATTCACGATTTCCGAGGCAGGTCTCAGTATCAGATAGTGCATGAGGTAGCACAGGAAGTCGCTCGTTTTGGCGAACTCTCAGTATTTTGCAAGGGTAGTAAATTTTCAGAAGATCGGGTTCAGCAAATATTCAGTGATTATGAATATGATCCTAATTAAACAAATGCGCGTCTTGAAGCCCTGTCTATTTGTTTAAACCTTCACCCTGGCACAAAAATTGCGGCAGCTGAGCAGCCAGTGGATGAAGGATCCAGCCACCATGAGGATCGGTGAAGCCGCCCGGCGCAGCGGGGTGAACGCCAAGATGATCCGGCACTACGGGCTGATCGGCTTGTTGCGGCCAGGGCGGCACGCCAACAACTACCGCCTCTACACCGAGCAGACGGTCGCGCGGCTGCGCTTCATCCGGCACGCGCGCGAACTCGCACTGCCGCTCCCGGAAGTGCAGGCGCTGCTCAGCCTCTGACGGTGGCGCGACGCCCGAGGAGATGCGGCAGCGCGCGGCGGCGGAAGTGGAGCGGCTCGCGGGCAACGGCGAGGCGCTGAAGGCCCTGGTGGCGGCGTTGCGCGACCTCATCGAGACAACGGACGAGGATCGACCCCAAGCGCCTCGCTTTGAAGGCGTGGAGCCTCATCTTCTCATCTAGCGGGCGGGTCCGAACGTCACGCGCGATGTTTCAGGGGCGCGACGCGGCGTCGGGTGCGGGCCCAGGGGCGAGATTTGTTTCTCTGCCCCGCGCAGGGAACACGCGGCGATCCGACGGAGCAGGCCCCTGCCGATCGCGCAGAAGGAGTGCCCGTCATGAAAGAGAAGCGCTCCGGCCTTTCGGGGGGAAGGCCGGAGCGCGGTGCCTGAAGCCTCGGGGGGGGAAGGCTTTATACGGTCTTGCGACGCACCAGGCCAAGACCGAGCAGGCCGACGCACAGCAATGCGAGACCGGCGGGGGCGGGCACCGGCGCCGGGGGCTGGCCCACGGACAGGGCGTAAAAGGTTTCCGGGCCGCCATCGGCACCGCTCACGCGGGCGAACAGGCCGAGACGGTTGGTGCCGTCCGCGAAGAAGGGCGTGGCGTCGGCGACGCTGTTCGTGTCGAGCGCGAAGGCGAAGCCCGCATTGCCGATGCCCGGGAAGCCATCGGCGAAGAAGGCCGGCTTATACCAAGTCCTGTTGATCAGAACCCATGGGCCCAGTCGCGAAGGCCGATAGACATGATGCGCCAAGGCTGGGCGACGAGCTTGTTCCAGGCGTGGCAGCAGTGATCGACGATGTCGTCGTGGGCGGCGAAGATGCGGTTGGACAGCCAGTTGTCGCGCATGAACTGCCAGACGTTCTCCATGACGTTCAGCTCGGGACATTTCGGCGGCAGCGGCAGCAGGCTGATGTTGGCCGGCACCCGGACCCGATCCGACAGATGCCAGCCCGCCTGATCGAGCAGCAGCACGGCGTGCTTGCCGGGTGCGATCATATGGCTGATCTCGGCCAGGTGCACGCTCATGGCCACGCTGTTGCAGAAGGGCAGCACGAGCGCTGCTCCCTTGCCCTCACCGGGACAGACTGCGCCGAAGATGTAGGTGGATGCTGTCCTCTGGTCCTGCGGCGCGGCGGGACGGCTGCCTCGCGGCGCCCAGCGCCGGGTGATCCTGTTCTTCTGGCCCACGCGAGCCTCGTCGGCGAACCAGATCTCTACGGCCGCGGGCTCGATGCCCTGGTCACGCGCGACCTCCTCCAGGCTGGCGGAGAAGGTCTTTTAAAAAGATCGATGGCGCCCTCCGCCTGGGCATGATGTCTCGGTCGCGCCGAGAGCTTGCGGTAGCCCATGGCGCGAAGTTCCCGGCTCAGCGTCTGCTTGGAGACCGACACGCCGAACTCCTGGCGCAGCCATTGGCCGAGATCGAGCAGCCGCCACCGCTCCACACCATGGATGGCTGGGATCGGGCCTGCCTCGATCGTCGCGGCCAGCGCCGCACGGTGAGCGTCGGTCAGCCGTGGCGGCGAGCCCGGTGGCTTGCGGTCGATTAGCCCCTCCGGGCCCAGGGCGTTGAACCGGACCACCCAGTCGCGGACGATCTGAAGCGTCACCCCACCGATCCGCGCCGCCATGCTGCGCGACGCACCCTCGTAGACCGCCGCCAGGGCCAGCAGACGCCGGGCCTGCGCTCCGTCCTTGGAGCGGCGAGCCCCGGCGCGCAGGGACGCCGGGTCATGGTCGCGGCGGAGGGGAGGCGGCTGGCCCATGGCGAAGCTCCGATGTTCGCCCCGTTGAATCAGATCCGCACCGCGTCGGGGAAGACCCTCCGTGAGTCGCACCCGTCAGGACTTGGCATCAGCCATCACCTACTGGGTGTGACTGGTCTACACCCTAGTCGCTGCCCGTCCCGAAGCACTATTCAAGGCGCCTTGCCGTTGAGCGGCTCCAGCGGAGTAGTCAGGAAGCGATAAGCGGCGAGAGCCTGCCCCTCGAATTCCGCCAAGACCTCAGGAAGCCCCATGAGAATTTTGCCGTCGTCGTCGAGCTGCCTGACCTTCTCCCCCGACCGGAATCCGGCCGTGATGAGAGAGTTGGCCTCTTTGAAAGGAGGCCAGGATGTCGAAGAGGCGTCACACGGCGGAGCAGATCATTGGGCTGTTGCGGCAGGCCGAGGTGATGTTGGCGCAAGGTCGGACGGTGGGGATATCTGCCGCGGACTCGGTGTGTCGGAGGCGAGCTTCTATCGCTGGCGGTCCGAATACGGTGGCCTGAAGGTCGACCAGGTACGTCGACTGAAGGATCTGGAGCGCGAGAATGCGTGGCTGAAGCGGACCGCCGCAAGTGCGAGGAGGTAGCGCAAAGTCCAGGCGGGTAGCAGTGCGGCCTCACCGCCTCTCCTTCCCGGCCCACGGAACCAGATGGCCGCGTCGGGCGACGTCCAGCATCGCCCGCCGCCTAAGTCAGAGCCGGTGCTTCATGTTGTTGTAGTCAAGAACGAAGCGCATCTTGTCGTACCGCAGCCGGTGGATCCGATTGAACTCCGAGAAATCCACGTTCCGGATCAGGTCATGGATATCCACGCGGTCGGTAGATTTCAGCTCAATGGATGGGATCGCGTGGGTGTCGGCCAACTCGCCGCTGCGGCTGTCATAGCGGACGAGCACTCCTGGGACCCCATTTGACAAAGCGGGCAGCACCCCGTGCACGCGGTAGCCCAAGGCGAAATCCTGCGTCCTGATGAACTGGTCATATTCCTCGACTTTCAGGAAGAAGAATAAATGCTCCTGGTAGAGCCGTTCCATTTGTTCTTCCGTTTCGGGAGAGAACCAGCCCTCGTGCCTAAAGACTTGGCGGGCATTGTTCATGCCCTGCTCATCTTGGAAAAAAAAGGCCTTTTCCTCGGGTTCTCCGTGGATCGTCACCGTGGTGTCGAAATGGGCGGCGACATTGAGAAGGAAGTCCCGCTGGATGGCCCGATAGCGAGCCACGTCGGCCGCGTAGGTGCCATCAGCCTCACGCCGGATCGAGAAGGCAACGCGCCGCAGATCGCCAGTCGGCGCCTTGAGATTTAGGTCGCGGCGCCGACTGCGAAACATCGAGGGGCAGCCAACCACTTCGACGTTCTTGATCCCGCTCGCTGAAAGGACATCCGCGGTGTACGTGCCCCGCACGCCGATGACGTTGCTGCGCTCGGAAACCATCTTCCAAAAGCGGAGATTCTTTCCGGTGAGCTTGTAGGTGCCCTTTCCACTGGACTGCGCTCCAACCCCGATCGCGTAGATGGGCAGCGGGACGCGCTCAAGGACCGAGATGGCCTCGAGCCAGTCCATGTCATTGTGGATGAAGTTCGAGGCCCTGATAATGAAATAATCATAGCCGTTGTTGTAGGCTTCGATTTCCTTCTCGACGATCTTGTCGATGACGACTCCGCGAACCTCGGCGAAGTCAAGCATCTTCAGCGTAGAATCGTACACGACCATGTCGCCGATGTTGAAGTAGTTCGAGATGACCTGCTCGCGAGGCTGCTCGTACCACCGCACGCAATCTTTTTGGTAGACCTGTCCGGCTGGCGAAAGGACAAGAATTCTCGGAAGGCTCGTGGTCTTGACGTCAGGCGGGTTCGTCACGGTTGCGTCGGCGGCGGACATGCGGTCTCCACTCTGAATTTGAGCATCTATACTGGAGGCTTAACAGAGCGTGGTTGCTGTGGCCCGAACTTGGCACTACAGCGCGGGAACCTAGTAAAGCCAACAACAACAATGCGTTAAGTCTGATTCAATGCTAGAATGGCGGTTTATCTGCTGCGTGGCAAGGCGACCTACTGTCGGTGCCAGCTGTGTCATGGAATCGCATATTGGGTTCTCGGGCCCTGTACGTTGCGCCACGAGTTTGCGGCAGTCCTTGAATCACATTCGTTCGATCCTTGGGACCCGTGCATGCCGACGTATCGCTGCCACGTTCACCTGAACCGCGAGTGGTCGCAACAGAGCGCGGCGATCCCCGGGAAGCCTTGCCCGGCGGCCCGACGTTCCGTTAGCCGGCGGTTCACCTTGTGCATCAAACCGTGCGCTTGGGTCATCCGACGAGCAGGGCTCGCAAACAATGGTCGCTTCAAGAAAATTCGCAAAAATAAAATACACAATGATGAATAAGTATGAACACTAGGTCGTGCCAAGAACACTCAACAATTGTTGACCTCAGAAGGGCCGTCTCATAACCAATCGCCAGCATGAGGTTGGCGATGAGCGTCGAAAGCAACATTCTGGATGCGGATCTTTCGACGGCTTCGCCGAACGCCCTAAGGGGGCATCTCGACGTCGTGGACGCCCGCACCGGGATCAGCGGCTGGGTCGTGAACCTCGGCTCACCCGGCACGCCCGTCACTGTCGCGCTTCACGTTGGCAAGGAGCGGGTGGCCCGTGTCACGACGAGCCTGCCACGACCCGACATCGCGCTGCCGACCGCACCCTCCGCCGCGCCGGGCTTCCATTTCGGCGTGCAGGAGATCCAATCGCTGCTGGCTTTCGCCCGCGCACGGCCGAGCGCTCCGCTCTCCGTGCGCGTCGCCGGGACTTCCGGGGAGCTGCGCGCGGTGAACCCGATGCCAACGGTCAGCGAGTTCCTGAACAGCGCGGCGGACCCGACCGGCCTGCCCATGCCGCTCAGCCGGCTTCTCGCGCGCGACCTCCCGGCCGCCCTGACCGAGCTGCGCCGCGCCGCGGTGCCCATGGCGGCACGGCCGCTACCTGGCGTGCGTGACCGCGTGTCGGGCTTCATCGAAGCGGTCGCAACCGAGACTTCCGGCCTGGTCTGGTTCATCGGCTGGATGCACGACTCCGAGGAATTCGCCCTTTCGGGCGTCATCGTCGACCGCGTCAAGTACCCGGCGGCCATGGCCTATGCGTGCTTCCCGCGCGGCGACCTGCCCGAGGGGGCGCAGGGCGTAATGGGCGTGATGATGACTGACTGGCGGTCGCGCGACCCACACGACGTCGCCATGCTGCATTTCGGCGAGGGGGCTTCCCTTCATCTGCGTAGCAACGCGCCGCTCGTGCACCTGAGCACCGCCGAGTGGGCCGCCCGCTTCGACGAGCTTCGTGCGGAGCTGACCGGCCCGCTAGTCGGTGAACTGCGGCGCCTGCTGGGCCTCACCTCCTCTTGGGCTACGGGCAATGCGGGCGCGCTCGGCGTGACCATCGAGCAGGGGGTGGACCGCATCCTGGTGCTGCCGGGCTTCGGCGCGTTCGTGGAGGGCTGGGTGCTGTCGCCGGTGCGCCGCCCCGAAGCTGCGATGCTTCGCCTGGGTGATAAGGTCTTGCACGCCGACCCGGCAACGAGCTTCAACCGCTCGCGGGCCGACTTGGCCGGCGTGCTTCCCGGTGGCGCCTCCCTCGCGGCCCAGGCGGGCTTCGTCGCCGCCTTTCCCGGAGACATACATCCGGACGACATGGTGCGCCCCATCATCAAGCACGTCTTCGCCGACGGGGTCTCCACCAACCATGAGATCGATGCACGCGCGCTGCGGGTGCTGGGCTATTCCGCGGGGTTGCAGGAGATCCTGTCCCTCTACCCCGATCCGTCCAGCGAGCCCTTCTTTCCGGCTCTGGCCGCCGCACTGGCGGCGGAGCTCCGTCCCGGTCTTCGCGACCTTACGCCGGTGCGCGTGGCGCCCTCTCCGCGCGCGCTGATCGTGGCGCTGCCCGACGATGCCAGCGAGATCCACCTCGCCTTCAGCGAGCTGACGGCCATGCTGCGCCGCGATCAGCTGCCGGGCGTCGCAGTGCTGGCGGTGCCGGGCGCGAACCGGCCGCTGGTTATATCGCTCTTTAGTGCGATGGAACGGCGGCGCGACGCGCCATGCAGCCTGTTCTTCCTGCTACAGCCCGAGAACTCCCCTTACGTGCTGCCGGAGGTGCTGGAACAGCTGGGCGCGGAGCGGTTCGCCTTCCTGGCGCCAGGGCTGCATGCAGACCCCGCCGCGATGGCCGAGATCGGGCGAGCCCTCCGCACACCCGGGCCGGTGCCTGGCTTCGCACTGCCGATCGTCTCGGGCAGCGAGGTCGGCTCCTCCGCGGGTGACTCGTCGTGCGAGGCCTTCGTCGCTGACTGCGCCGAGGTCCAGGCGGCGCTGGACGCGCTGCCCGTGCGGCTGCGCGGGAGTGCTAGCGGCATGCTGCGCCTGCCCTTACCGCTCGAAACCCGGAAGGGCCGTCTGTCCCGAAGCTGGGGCAGCCCACCCGACCCGACGACGCAGGCCGTGAACAAGGCGCTGGCGCGCCAGGAAGTGAGCCTATGAGCGCGATCCGCAACCTCCCCCCTGGCCGTGTTGCCATCGTCTCCCACCAGCATCCTTCGGTGTCGAAGGGTGGGGCGGAGATCTCGGCCTACACGCTGTACCAGGGCCTGCTCGGTCTCGGCGTGGACGCGATCTTCATCGCGGCATGCGAGAACGCGAACCGCGCCCGGCTCCACCTCGAGTCCGACCGCGAGTTCATCGTGTTCCACGACGGCGCGACCTACGACCACTTGTATCATGCGGCCATGCCCGAGGTGACGGAGGCGTTGCGCGACATCCTGCGGGCCCAGGATGTCCGACTGGTGAACTTCCATCATTGGTTCTTCATAGGGCTCGATGCGCTGGACATGACCGTGACCGAGCTCGGCCTGCCCACCTTCCTGACGCTGCACGAGTTCCTAGCCATCTGCCACCACCACGGCCAGATGGTGACGCGCCCCGCCCGCGTGCTGTGCGAGCGCGACTCAGTGATGGCCTGCGGCGAATGCTTCCCAGAGGTGCTCCGTATGCAGTTCGCGGTACGGCGCGAGCGCTTCCAGCGCCACCTGTCCCAGCTCGCGGGATGGATCTCGCCGAGCCAGTTCCTGGCCGACCGCTTCATTGCTTGGGGGCTGGACGGTACGCGCATGCGCGTGGTTGAGAACGGGCTGCTCGGCTTCGACGGCACGCAGCGCCCAGGCGAAACCCACAAGCCCGGCTCGCCCTGGACCTTCGGGTATTTTGGCCAGATCAACCTGTTCAAGGGCGTGGACGTTCTTCTGCGCGCGTGTGAACTGATCGCCAAGGACAAGGAGCTGGCAGAGACGCTTCAGCTCGAGATCAACGGCAACGTGGTCGGCTCTGAGGAATTCCGTGTGCGCCTCGAGCGGGCGCAGCAGGAGTATCCGTTTCTCGCCTATCGTGGCCCCTATACGAACCAGTCCGTCGGCCGCCTGATGCGGGGCTGCGACTACGTGCTCATGCTCAGCACCTGGTGGGAGAACTCGCCGGTCGTAATCCAGGAGGCCTATGAGAGCGGCCGCCCGGTCCTGTCGCCAGGCATTGGCGGGATGGCCGAGAAGGTGAAGGACGGTGTCTCCGGCCTGCATTTCCGGCCCAACGATCCGGCCGACCTCGTGCGTGCGCTGCGCACGGCCTCGGACGCCGCCCGGCACCAGCGCCTGCTGGAAGGGCTGCCCCGCCCGTTCACTGCTCGGGAGATGGCCGAGCATTACGTCGAATTCTATGCGGAACGCATTTCGCAGCCCGTCGCAACCCTGGCGGCGGAAACGCCGACGGGGCGGAAGCGGGCTGGCAAGAGAAAGCGCCAACTCATCAATGTCGGGGAAGTCGGTGAATGATCATCGGTGCGATTGAAGAAGTCCAACCGAACGAGGTTTCGGGCTGGATACACTGCAAGACGGCGGACCTCCGGGACACGCCCGTGCTGGCCTTCCTGGATGGAAGTTGTGTGGGCGCGGGAAAGGTCGGGACCTTCCGCCAGGACCTGAAGGATGCCGGTCTGGGCGACGGGTGCCTGGGCTTTCGGTTCGGCATCACCCTGCCCCGCCCCGCCGACACGCTTCGCGTCACCGTGACGCTTGAGGGGTGCGAGGCGCATCTGCTGCAGCAGGGCGCCTTGGTGACGAATCGGTCTGCGCCGCTGGCGGCCGAGAGTTTCGTCGCCGGCGTGCTTCCTGACGCGCCCCAGCGCGCCTGGCTGGAGGCCCGCTGCTGCCTCGAGGCGACGCAGTCCGAACTGATCGAGACGCTGGACGCCTTCGGCGTCGCGAACCTGCCCCACGACCCGAAGCTCCGCAGCGCCGAGGATGCGGCGCGCGAGCTGTTCGAGGCGGTGACGCTGGGGCGCGCCAGGGTCGGCGTGCTGGAGGTCAAGTCGCTACGCAGCCTTCGGTCCCAGGTGATGGCGGAGGGTGCGCCCTGGGCGAATGCCGGGCTGTTCGTGGTGGCGGCGGAACGTCGGACTACGCTGCGCGTCGTCGAGGCCGCGAATTGCGGTCCCGAGAACCAGACGACGGATCCCGAGATGGCGGGCGCGGTGGAGTACGTAGCCGACGGACGTAACCTCGTCGCAGTGCGGCGGTGGGTGCAGTTCGGGTCCGGCAGGACCGTTGCGGCAGGTGGCGGCTCCCTCCAGGTCTTCTACCCGACGCGAAGCGGTGCTGAGAGCCCAACCGCCACAGCCCTGGGGGTTCGCGACGACGAGATGGCGTCGTGAGGCTTTCCCTCAGTCCTCGGCGGGCAGCGCCCGGCCCTCATAGCGCTTCTCCGTGCCGAGGACGTGAAAAGCAAAAAAAATTCTTCCTGAATACATCGAATTGTTCGCGTTAAATCTCAGGCAGGAGTCGTCGCCGATGTGCGCTGACGTGATGGAAAAAACCGAGCAGTCTTCAAAGGATGAGTCGAAGACGCTTCCCAAGATGCCACGTTCAGTGCCCCGTGTTGCGCTCCTATGGAAGACGCTCAATTTAGGTTTGTATTCGAATTCGGAGTTTGGGGAGCTCTATAAAGCTGTTGGGCACAACACTGGCAACTTGGCATTCGTGTATGCCATCGCAAGCCAGATCACCAATCCTGTGCAGTTGTTCCCTTGGCATGTTTCCGCTGCGAAGTTGAAAGAAAGTGCCGACATTGTCGTGATTCCCTGCGCCAATCAGCTTGGTAGGCATACCGAGCTTGGCGATTTTGCGGACAGGCTGTCCGATGCTGGTTTGCCTGTCGTCGCGATTGGCTTGGGTGCTCAGGCGGAAGACTACACGAAGGATGTTGTCACTTCACCCGGCACTCTTCGATGGGCGCAGGTCATCGCACGGCTTTCCGTGTCGTCCTTGCCCAACATCTACACCCGGGGCGCTTACACCACGAGCCAGCTGGACAAGTTGGGCGTCCAGGGTTCGTTGCCGGGCGGTTGCCCCTCCTACTTCACCAACCAAGACGTGAAGCTTGGCCAGAAGATCTACGAGAACTGGACAAAGAATCCCCTCCCGCGGTCCATCACCGTAGCGGGAGGTCATGAGTCCTGGGTCAAAACCCGCGAGATTGAGCACCAGCTCATCGGCATGATGATGGATCCATTGGTCCCAGGTCAGTATGTCGTGCAGTCTATGGGAGACATGATCAAGATATCCCGTGGGGAGTTCGACTCGATCGAGGAGAAGACGCTCACGAACATCCGCCTCCATACGGTTCCGCATTACTCCCTCGAAGAGTTCAAGGTCTGGTGCCGCACTTATGCGCGCTCCTTCTATGATGTGCCGAGCTGGATGGACACGCTGCGTCGCCACGACCTGACGATCGGCTCACGGTATCACGGCGTCGCTCTGGCCCTGCAGGCGGAGCGCATGGGGCTGACGATCACCATCGACTCTCGCACCCGCGAACTGTGCGAGAACACCTCGGTGCCGCACATCTCATCCTCGGAACTGACTGCACCTATCACGCGGAGCAGTCTCAAAAAGGTGATCCGCTTTGACCCGTCAACTTACGACGCTCACCGTGCAACCGCAGCTAAGCACTATGTGCAGTTCCTAGAGAACAATATGCTGAAGCCGGCCCCCTATCTTCAGAAAATTGCAGAATCTTCCTAAGCTCAGAAGGTGGCCAGTGCTGTGCGGCGGGGAGATCTCTGGGTGAATGAGACCACCGTGAGGCGGACCGGCTGCGCCTGGCGGCCCCTGCCGCACGACTTCCCGCCCTGGCAGACAACGCTGCGCTGATCCCTAAGCTTGGCCCGCAGCGGCGGCTTCGAGCGCATGGCCCACGCGCTGACGGTGGCCGACCGTGAGCGGGCCGGGCGCGGCGCCTCGCCGACTGGAGTGCACCCCATCAAACCGGACACTCGGCTTGGGTGGCTGACTGCTGAGCAATGAACTCATGCAGCGAGCGCATCTGCAAGCCGCTGTGAGGATGGACGGACTTGTAATCGTCGAACCAGGCCGGGAGCTGCCCAAGCACTGAGGGCGCGTCGGGGCACGGGTTTACCCGCACGTAATCGCGCTTCAGCGTCTTCACGAAGGCCTCGCAAACACCGTTTCTCTCTGGACTGCGAACCGGCGTGAAACAGGCAACCAGACCGAGGACCGGGGCGAAATCGATGGTCTCGCCCGCGGTGTAGGGCGAGCCGTTGTCGGCCAGCCACTGGACAGGGTGCGGGGCGCGGATGGCCTCGAACCGCCGCTCGACGCAGTCGAGCATCATGTCGCGCACCATCTCACCCGAGATGCCGCTGCCGGCTGTGGCCACCCAGGAGATGATCTCGCGGTCGTGGGTGTCGATGGCAAAGGCGACATGGACCACCTCGCCATTCCAGCACGGGATCTCCAGACCGTCCGAGGACCAGCGCTGGTTCGAGGCAGGCGCGACCACCGTACCTTCGTGGACGCGGCCGATGCGGCGCGCCGTGCAGGCCTGCAGCGTGAGGCCGGCCAGACGCATGAGGCGCAGCACCCGCTTTCGGTTCACTGGCGGCTCGCCAGCGCTCCGTCTGGCGCGGTTCAGCAAGGCCGTGACGCGGCGATAGCCATAGGTCGGCCGCTCATCGGTGATGGTCCGGATCTCGGACGTGAGGTCCTCATCGCCTCCGCGGCGATACGGCCCGCGGCGTCGGCGCTCCGGGCGGCGAAGCTGAACAGCCAGGTTCGACCTGGCCACGCCGAGCGTGTCGGCCACGGTCTTCACCGCGAACCGCCCGGTGGCGGCGACGGCAAGCGCAAGGCGTGTTTTTTTAGGCGAGCTTGCTCGAGGGCCTCGCGGAGGATCTCGGCTTCCATGGTCTTGCGGCCGAGCAAGCGCTCCAGCTCGCGCACCTTGGCCTCCAGCTCACGGAGGCGGCTGGCGGCAACCACCTCCTCGTCAGCCCGGACCGCTTCGAGACCACCTTCGGCCATGCGCCGCCTCCATCCGAACAAGAGGCTGGGGGAGACGCCGTAGAGCCGGGCGACGGCCGAGACCGTCATGCCAGGCCGGGCGGTCTCCTCCACCAGCCGGACCTTTTCCTCGGCAGCATAGCGTCGGCGGCGCTCACGGCTGGTGATGATTTCGACGCGTTCGATGGGCTTCGACATAGGCGTGCGCCTAGGCCCTCCGGGCTACGTCGGGTGTCCGGTCGAAATGGGGGCCGCTTCACCGACCGCCACGGTGATGGATGCGCAGGCGGCGCGCTCGGGCGGCACCGGCATTGTCGGGCGACGGGGGCTACGACGTCTCCAAGCGCGTGGTCGGACGCAAGCGCCACGCGCTCGTGGACACCGACGGACGATTACGGCTGGCCGCCATCCCGCCAGCCAACCTGCACGACAGCCAACGGCGCGATCGCGCTCTTGCAGAACTCGTGCCGCCCCTGGCCCTTCGACGCGCTCTGCTATGCGGATCGTGCCTATGCCGGGGCGCGCGCCACTGATGCCACCACGGTCTGCGTCGAAATCGTCGGCCCGAAGCCGGGCCAGCGCGGCTTCGCTGTGCAGCCTCGGCGCTGCGTGATTGAGCGGACCTTTGCCTGGCTCCCATGATGCCGCTGTCTCGCACGCGACCACGAAGCCACGCCCAACTCCGCCATCGCCTTCTTTGTCCTCGCCGCAGCCACCGTCCTGCTTAGGCGCTTGGCTTCATCATCATGAAGCGGGCTTTTGTTTACTCAATATTTTCCATGTATGCAGCGCTGAACGTCTTCATCACGTGAGAAACCATATTTCTTTCCACGTGAAGCATATCGTCCTTCCAAGCAATATTTCTCGGGCTATTCGTGACCAATTCATAACTTGGAAAGTAGTCAACATAATCATATTTTTCAGAAATTTCATCGGCAAGCGTGCGAAGTAGGGATTTAGATAGAGTATTCGCCGTAACTACATCGAGGGGGCGGAAGGTAGCGTGGAAGGGCACCGGACTTACTGTGATCACGAAGCGCATCCCTGGGTCACAGTGTTCGCGAATCAGGGCAATGTTTTCTTCCAGGTCTGCAAGCGCCTCCGTATAGCTTGGTCGAACCAACTTGAAGCGGTCGGCTAGCCGAACGAGTGCGCGGCCGGTGGGGGGACGCACCAACGATAGGCCGGTCATCGCATCCACCCAACCCTCGACTAGGCCGAGCGTGAGGAAAATCACTTTGGCCTTGCGGATCTGCGCGATGCCACTGGCGATCCGGTCTCGCAATCCGCTGACGACTTCAAATGGCCCAGCCTTCAGTCCAGAAGCATGGGGATCGAACCATTGGCCCGGCTGCACCTCGATGAGGCCGTTGTTCTCATACTGCTCATTCAATAGCACGCGACGGATCTCATTGGTCATTGAGGCAACAGTATATTTGTTGAAAGCGCCGCGGCTGAGTTTGCCACGCATTACACCTCCGCCAGTACCTTTCTCTTCGTTCCATGTGTCGTAAAATTCAGGCTCGATTCCATAGTCCTGCGTCACGAGAGAATATTTGAGCTTGGTGAGATTATTCTCAACCTCGCGGGCGAAACAGGAGCCCATTGTAAAAATTGGTTCATCTGGTAGTATCTTGAATTTTGAAATGTGATTTATCTCGAAGAAGCCATCATTGAACTTCTTTGCATTCCATGCTCGAGTTGGATTCTTGTTGGCAATAGCTAGAGCCTCAGATCCGCTGACTTCAAACACGTATGCCACTCCGTTCTCTGCGCCTACTTTTTTGGCGTCCATGATGAATGGGTGCGCCACTTCAGCACCGCGATGATGGCAGCAACTCGAAGTCAAACAAGAGGTCTCCGCAGTGGTACGTAGAGCGTTGCATCTCCGCTAAGCTTTTGCTCCGATGTCAAAGCGCGTTTGGATGCAATCCGCCGCGAGCCATGGGGGCGAGCCATTGGTTGTTCCACTCCTTTGAGCCTCGGTCAGGCATCGCTTCCCGAGCCGTCGGCATGGCGCGTTGCCAATCCTCGACCGCCTGCGGATCTTCCGGCCTTCGCCGTAGGTGATGGGGGACAGTCGGGTCGGAACAGGACGCGCCGGTCATCCAATGACCCGATGACAGCGCCGGCGAACGCGCTTATGGCCTTGCCCGGGAGGGCATTGCTCAGCATGGCCAACGATTCTCTGACCCCTGTGATCCTCTGCGGTGGCACCGGCTCGCGCCTGTGGCCCATGTCACGGGAATCTCTGCCCAAGCAGTTCTGGCCGCTGCTCGGCGGCGACTCGATGCTGCTGGAAACGGCGCGCCGCGCCTCGGGCCCCAGCTTCGCGGCGCCCCTGCTGGTGGCAGGGGAAGTGCACCGCTTCCAGGTCGCCGAGCAGATGCGCGAAGGCGGCATCGGCGGCGCCCGCATCCTGCTGGAACCGGAGGCGCGCAACAGCGCTCCCGCGATCGCCGCCGCCGCGCTCTTCCTGGCCGAGCAGTCGCCCGACGCCGTGCTGTGGATCATGGCCGCCGATGCCGCGGTGTCCGACGTGCCGGCGCTGCACGCCGCGCTCAGCCAAGCCGCCAAGGCGGCGCGCGAGGGCTTCGTCGTCACCTTCGGCATGGGCCCCACCGCGCCCGAGACCGGCTATGGCTACATCGAACATGGCGAGGCGCTGCCCGGGCTTCCCGGCGTGCTGGCGGTGCGGCGCTTCATCGAGAAGCCCGACCTCGCCAGCGCGCGGGAGCTGGCTTCGAGCGGGCGCCATTCCTGGAACAGTGGCATGTTCGTCGCCACCGCCCGCACGCTGATCGAGGAACTTCAGGCCCACGAACCGAAGGTGCTGGAAGCCGCGCGGGGCGCCATCTCCGCCGCCGCGCGCGACCTGGACTTCATCCGCCTGGGCGCCGCCGAGTTCCGCGAGGCGCCCTCCATCTCCATCGACTACGCGGTGATGGAGCGCACCGCCAAGGCCGCGGTCGTCTTGGCCGAGATCGGCTGGTCCGACGTAGGAAGCTGGGACGCGCTGTGGCAGGTGTCGCCGCGCGACTCCTCGAGCAATGCACTGCAGGGCGCGGTGGAGGCGCTGGATTGCGAAGGCTGCCTGATCCGCTCGGACGGCATCCTGACCGCGGCGATCGGCCTGAAGGACGTGGCGCTGGTGGTCACGCCCGATGCGGTCCTGGCCCTGCCGCGCGAGCGGTCGCAGGACGTGAAGCGCGTCGTGGACCTCCTGCGCGCCAAGGGGGTGAAGCAGGCCACCGAGCACCGCCGCATGTACCGTCCCTGGGGCCATTACGAGGGGATGATCCAGGGCGACCGCTTCCAGGTGAAGCAGATCGTCGTCCGTCCCGGCGGCAAGCTTTCCTTGCAGAAGCACCATCACCGGGCGGAGCATTGGGTGGTGGTGCACGGCACCGCGCGGGTGGAGCGTGACGGCGAGGACCTGCTGCGGAGCGAAAACGAGAGCGTCTACCTGCCGCTCGGCGCCGTGCACCGTCTGGAGAACCCCGGCAAGATCCCGCTGGTGCTGATCGAGGTCCAGGTCGGCTCCTACCTGGGCGAGGACGACATCGTCCGCCTGGAAGACCGCTACGGGCGGGAGTGAGGCGGGCCGCCTCCTCGCAGGGGCGGCAAGCTTACCCAATACGGGATAGGGAGAAACCCTAGGTTTCTCCGATACATGCCGCGTGTGCTAAGCACGCGGCGACCGGACGGGGGCCAGCCGCTCTTGCACAATATGTCAGATACCGAGGCGTCACCGACGCCGCTCACCGCGCGCCCCGCCGCCTTGCAGGCGCTCGCCGCCCGTGTCGGCCTCGACCTGGACCAGCGTGTGCTGGCCATCCTATCGGCGACGCCCGAGGTGGAGCCGCATGCGCTGGTGAGTTGCGCGGCCGATCGCGGCATCGCCGCCAAGGCCATGGCGCTCGGCTGGGGCGACCTGCTCGGCCTCGCCGAGGCCGGGACGCCCACCATGATCCTTCTGCGGGATGGCGGCGCCGCCCTGCTGGACGGGGCGAGCGCCGACCGCAGCACCGTCTCGCTCCGCAACCCGCTCGACCTCACCGCGGCCCCGGCGGTGGTGGACCGGCAGCGCCTCGACCGACTGTGGCTGCGCAGCGGCATCGTGGTCCGATCCGGCGCCCTGGGCGACGCCGGGGAGGAAGTTTTCGGCCTGCGCTGGGTCGCCCGGACGCTCGGCGGCGACAAGTCCATCCTGCGCGATATGGGCCTGGCCTCGGTCGTCCTGTCCGTCCTGGCCCTCGCTCCGGCCCTGATCTTCATGGCGATTGCCGATCGCGTGCTGCTCTACCAATCCCACGCGACGCTGACGCTCTTCGCCCTTCTGATGGGCGTGATCATCCTGTTCGAGACGGCGCTGGGCTGGGCGCGGCGGCACCTCGCGGCGGTGCTGGCGCGGCGGGTCGAGGGGCGGATGAGCCTCTTGGCCATGCAGCGCCTGCTGCGCCTGCCGCTCGACTTCTTCGAGAAGACCCCGGCGGGCGAGATCCAGTCCCGCCTGTTCCAGATCTACAAGATCCGTGACTTCATCACCGGGCCCCTGTTTCGCACCTTCCTGGACGTCGTCACCCTGCTGGTCGTCATCCCGGTGCTGTTCCTGATCTCACCGATACTGACCTGGTTCATCCTCGGCCTCGCCGCGGTGCTGGTGCTGCTGATCCTGGCCTTCCGCCCGGCGATCCGCCGCGCCACGGGCAAGGTGATCGAGGCGGACCGCGCCAAGGTGGTGGCGATGGTCGAGACGGTGCAGGGCATGCGGACGGTGAAGGCCCTGGGCATCGAGGCCCAGCGGAGCGAGGCCTGGAACCGTAACGTCGCCGCCTCGCTGAGGGCGCAGTTCGAGCTGCAGGTCCACAGCAACCGGCTGGAGACGGTCTCCACGCCGTTTGAGCGCCTGTTCCAGGCCGGCTCGATGATGCTCGGCGCGCTGATCATCCTGACCGAGAGCTCCACCGCGAGCGTTGGTGCGGTCTTCGCCTTCACCATGCTTGCAATGCGCGCGGCGCAGCCGCTCGTCTCGCTCGCCCAACTCCTCCACGCCGTGGAGCAGGTCCGCCTCGCGGTGGGGGAGTCGATGATGGTGCTCAACCACCCACCCGAGCGCGCGCCCCATGCTGTCGGCGTGCGGCCCGAGATCAAGGGCCACGTTTCCTTCAGCAACGTCACCTTCACCTATCCCGGCGCAGCCGACCCGGTCCTGCGCAACGTGAGCTTCGACGTGCCCACCGGCAGCGTGATCGGACTGGTCGGCCGCAGTGGCTCCGGCAAGAGCACCGTAACGCGGCTGATTCAGGCGCTGAACGCCGGCTATAGCGGCCTGATCAAGCTGGACGGCGTCGAGATGCGGGAGATGGACCTTCCCCACCTGCGCCGGAACCTCGGCGTCGTGCTGCAGGAGAACTTCATGTTCCGCGGGACGATCCGCGAGAACATCATCGCCGGCCGCCCGGGCATCTCCTTCGACAAGGTCATCCAGGCCTGCCGCCTTGCCGGCGCGGAGGAGTTCATCGAGCGCTTCCCTCGCTCCTATGAGACTTTCATCGAGGAGGGCTCGCCCAACCTGTCGGGTGGACAGAAGCAGCGCCTCGCCATTGCCCGCGCCCTGGTGACCGACCCGCCCATCCTAATCTTCGACGAGGCAACCTCCGCCCTCGACCCGGAGAGCGAGGCGATCGTGAACGCCAACCTGCGGCGCATCGGGCGCGGCCGCACCATCATCCTGGTCAGCCACCGCCTGTCCTCCCTGGTGGATGCGGACCAGATCCTCGTGCTCGACGCGGGCGAGGTTGTGGGCAACGGCACCCACCCCGAACTCCTGCGGAACAACGCCCTCTACCGGCAGCTGTGGATGCAGCAGAACCGGGATGCCGGAAGGATGATCCATGAATCAGATCGCGTCTCGGCCGCCGCGGGCTGAGGAACCTCGCCTTTCCACGCTGGAGTTCGTCTCCCCCACCGCGGCGGAGGTGGCGCGACGTCCCGCGCCCTTCGCCCGGTCGGTCATCCTGGTGCTGTTCGGGCTGTTCTGCGCGATCGGCGCGGTCTTCGCGCTGATGCCGATGGACCGGGTGGTGACGACCAGCGGGCGCTTGGTCCCCACCGTGCCGACCCTCCTCGTGCAGCCGCTGGAGGCGTCGATCCTGCGCTCCTTCAACGTGCAGGTGAACCAGGTGGTCCGCCAGGGCGACGTGATCGCCCGGCTCGACCCGACCTTTGTCGGCGCGGACCTTGCCTCGCTGCGGTCGCAGGAAGCGACCCTGGCGGCCGAGGTGGCGCGGCTGGAGGCGGAGGCGGCGGACCTGCCCTTCCAGCCCGGCAGCGGACCGGCCATGGCGCTGCAGGCGGCGATCTTCGCCCAGCGCCAGGCGGAGCGCGACTTCCGGACCGAAAGCCTGCGCCAGCGCGCGGGCGGGCTGCGGGAATCGATCACCCGCATCCGGGCGGAGATCGGTCAGCTGAACCAGCGCCTGCAGATCGCGAGCCAGATCGAGACCATGCGCCGTGACCTGGAGCGGCAGCAGGTCGGATCGCGGCTCAATGCGCTGATCGCCGTGGACAGCCGCCTGGAGATCCAGCGCAACATCGCCGCCTCGGAGGGGATGCTGCGCACCGCCACGGCGGAGCTTGCGGCCGCCACGGCAGACCTGTCCGCCTTCCAGGGCAACTGGCGGACCCAGGTCTCGCTCGACCTCGCGCAGAAGCGACGCGAACTGGCCGATGTGCACGAGTCGCTGACCAAGACGGAGCTTCGCCATGAGCTGGTGGAGATGCGCGCCCCGCGCGACGGCGTGGTGCTGGAGATCGGCAAGAGCTCGGTCGGCGCCGTGCTCAGCGCGGGCGAGATGCTGGTGACCATGGTCCCCCTCGACGCCAAGCTCGAGGTCGAGGTGGCGGTGGAGCCGCGCGACATGGGCCATGTCGCCATTGGCGACCGCGCGGCGCTAAAGTTTGAAAGCTTTCCCTTCATCCGGCATGGCCTTGGCCGCGGCCGCGTCCTGAACATCGCCCAGGACACGACCCAGCCCACCCAGGCCGCCAACGCGCCGCACTTCTACCGCGCCCGCCTGTCCATCGACGAGTTGCAGCTGCGCAACCTGCCAGCCGATTTCCGCCTCCTGCCGGGTATGCCGCTGCAGGCCGACATCGTGGTCGGGCAGCGCACCATCCTGCGTTATTTCTTCGAGCGCGCCCTTCCGACCCTCGTCCAAGGCATGCGCGAGCCTTAAAACATCCCCACCCGGGCAACGAACCTTGCCCGGGTGTGTTTGTGCCTCGGCGGGAGCCCGTTATGGGAAGGTTCCTGCCAAGGAACCGGGAGCCGGGTGAAAATGCAGATTGCGGTGATTGGGGCGGGCTATGTGGGCCTCGTCTCGGGGGCGTGCTTCGCAGAGTTCGGGATCGAGGTGTGCCTCGTGGACACCGATGCGTCCAAGATCGAGGCGCTCAAGGCCGGGCGGATGCCGATCTATGAGCCCGGCCTCGACAAGCTGGTCGCCGACAATGCGCGCGAGAAGCGGCTGCGCTTCACCACGGAGCTGGCAACGGCGGTGAATGGCGTCGACGCCGTGTTCCTGGCGGTCGGCACCCCGACCCGCCGCGGCGACGGCCACGCCGACCTGTCCTATGTCTTCGCCGCCGCCGAGCAGGTGGCCCGCGCCGCCAAGGGTCCCCTGGTCCTCGTCACCAAGAGCACCGTTCCGGTGGGGACCGGGCGCCGCATCAAGCAGCTGGTGCGCGAGGCACGGCCCGACCTGGACATCGCCGTCGCATCCAACCCGGAATTCCTGCGCGAGGGCGCGGCGATCGGCGACTTCATGCGCCCCGACCGCGTCGTGGTGGGCGTGGAGGAGGGCGAGACTGGGGAGCGCGCGGCCGAGGTGCTGCGCCGCCTCTACCGCCCGCTCTACCTGATCGAGCGTCCGGTGATGGTGGTGGGGCTCGAAACCGCCGAGATCATCAAATACGCCGCCAACGCATTCCTCGCCATGAAGATCTCCTTCATCAACGAGGTGGCCGACCTTTGCGAGAAGGCCGGCGCCCATGTGCAGGACGTGGCGCGCGGCATCGGGCTGGATGGGCGCATCGGACGCAAGTTCCTCCATGCCGGGCCAGGCTATGGTGGCTCCTGCTTTCCCAAGGACACGCTGGCCTTCGCCCGCACCGGCCAGGATCTGGGCGCGCCGCTGCAACTGGTCGAGGCGACGATCGACATCAACGACCGGCGCAAGAAGGCGATGGCGGACCGGGTGATCGCGGCCTGTGGCGGTTCCGTCGCGGGCAAGACGGTCGCGGTGCTGGGCCTGACCTTCAAGCCCGAGACGGACGACATGCGCGACGCTCCGTCCCTCGACATCCTGCCGCGGTTGATCGAGGCCGGCGCGACCGTCCGCGCCTTCGACCCGGAGGGGATGTCGCACGCCCGGCAGATCCTTCCCGAGGGCATCCACTACGCGAAGGGTGCGCTCGACGCTGCGAAGGACGCTGACGCGCTGGTCGTGCTGACCGAGTGGAACGAGTTCCGGGCCCTGGCGCCACAGCGCCTCGCCGAGGCGATGCGAGGCAAGGTCCTGGTGGACCTCCGCAACCTCTACGAGCCCAAGCTGATGCGTGAAGCGGGCTTCGAGTACAGTTCCGTCGGACGACCCTGAGACGAGTGGCGGCCCGGGGCCTTTGCGCCCGGGCCGCCGGCGCCATCAAGCCACCATCAGAAGCAGCAAGCCCAGGCCGAGCAGCAGGCAGGCCGGGAGCTTCACCCGTGTCAGCAGGTCGGTCAGCCAATCCTGCTGGACCGGGCGAGGCTCCGCACCCGCGCTCCCGTCCATGGGATGGCGCCGCATCGTCCCGCCGATTCGGGTCCTCTTCTCGCCCATTGCGGCCTCTCCGGCTGGCTCGAATTCGGGGAGGGACTTAACCGCCCGGCAAGCGGCGGAATATGCGAAATCGGCACGGGCACGGGAACTCAGGCGGAGCGGCGCCCGTGCCGCAGCGTGGCGAGCGGCGCTTCGCCGAATTGCGCGCGGTAGGCGGCGCTGAACCGGCCGAGTTCCCAGAAGCCGAAGCGCGTGGCCGCTTCCGTCACGCTCGCCGCCTCGCCCCCTTCCAGCACGGCACGGACGCGCACGAGGCGCCGCGCGCGCAGATAGGCCGCTGCGCTCATTCCCAGGACGGAATTGGCGCAGGCATTGAGCGTACGCAGCGGCACACCGAGTTCGGCGCAGACCTCGATCAGGGAGCGGTGATCCGTTTCCCGTTCCGCGATGGCGACCAGCCCATCGGCGATGGCGGCGCGGCGGGCCAGCGACGGGGAAGGGGTCTCGGCCGCGGGAATCCCAGCGAACAGGGCACCGAGAACCTCATTCAGCAGCCCGTCCACGAGCCGGTCGGTGCCGACCCAGCCAGGCGCGTTCAGCGCTGCCTCCGCTGCTTTCAGCAGGGCGCCGCATCGCGCCGGGGAAAGGGGCAGGAACATCGCGCTGGCACGCGGCTTTGGCAGCTCGACCCCGTGGAGCTGCCGCGCCGCCTCCAGCAGTCGGGGCAGGGGAAAGCCCAGATTCCACCAGGGCTGGCCGGCCGGCCATTGCGTGTGCACCTCGGCCTCCGCCCGCCACCAGACCAGCGTGTTCAGCCCGAAAACTTGGCCCTGGATGCGCGGTCCGCGATCCTCCCCGATGGCCAGGCTGAAGGTGGCGCGCGGACCGGTGGCGTTGTGGAAGGTGACGGGCAGGTTGACGCGGCCCAGGTGGACCAGCGTCTCGTCCAGGACCAGGCGCCGCCGCCATCCTGCGAAAGGCCCGCGCCCGCGCAGGATCAGCCGCGATGGGAAGCGCGTGCTGGAGGTCGCGCCGAAGGCCTCGGGATTCTCCGAGCGGATCTCGAGCACCCGTGCCGTGGGGTGTGGGGAAGGCATGGCCGCGTTGCGCGTAGGAGGGCCGAGCCATGCTGTCCAGCCAGGGCCTTTGCGCATCGCTCCGCGGGTGCCAGGATTCGCCGCGAAGGAGGACAGGACGATGCGCCGGAGCGGTGATCCCTGGCTTCGCCTCCTGCGCATCCTGACGCCGCGCGGGATGCGTGGCTTCCTGTTCCCGCTGATCCTGCTCGGCTCCGCGCTCGGTGCCTGGCTGGCCACGCAGCGCCCGGCACCGGACAGCGCCTTCCTGTCCTGCGCCGCGACGGATGGCGACACGCTTCGCTGCGGCGAGGAGCGCGTGCGCCTGCTGGGCCTGGACGCGCCCGAGATGTCCGGCCGCTGCGCGGATGAAAGCCGCCGCGCCCGCGCCGCGCGCGACCGCCTCGCCGCGCTGGTGCAGGGCGGCGTGCGCCTCGCGCGGGACGGGGAGGACCGTTATGGCCGCACCCTCGCCACCGCTTTTGACCGCGAGGGGCGCGACCTGACCCGCATCCTGATCCGTGAGGGCCATGCGCGCCCCTACGACGGACGAACCCGCCGCCAGGGCTGGTGTTGATTCGCTTGCGCCCCAGCGAAATTGGTCATACCAATCCGGTATGACCAATCCGGCGCCCGAACGGGCCGGGACGGGTCGGGAGGAAACGGAAGGCGCGCAGGGGCTGATCGGCCGCTTGCTGCCCTTCATCGCCCATCACCGCCTCGCCCCCGGCGACCGCCTCCCCTCCGAGCGGGAGCTGGCTTCGCGTTTCGGCGCCTCACGCCCCGCGCTGCGCGAGGCACTGGCGGTGCTGGAAACCCTGCGCATCGTTGAGCGCCGGCCCAATTCCGGCATTTTCCTGCGCGCCGTGGACCGCCAGGGCTCGATCGATGCCATGGTACTGCAGGCCGAACTCGGCGTGCCGCTCTCGGAGGACGAGGTGCGCGAGGTGGTGGAGCTTCGCCGGATCATGGAACTCCAGGCCATGCGCCTTGCCGCCGCGCGGCGCACCGACGCCGACCTCGCGCGGCTCGATGCCGCGCTGGAAGCGGGCGCGCGCTGCGTGGCCGAGGGAACCAACCTCGCCGACGAGGATTCGGCCTTCCACCTCGCCATCGTGGAGGCGACGGGCAACCGCGTCTTCCTGCGCGTGGTGAACAGCTTCTACCTGATGTCGCGCGAGCGCCGCCGGACCTATTTCCGCGACGGCACACGCGCTGCCCAATCCCACGCGCAGCACGCGGCGATGCGCGACGCCATCGCCGCGCGCGACCCGGACCGCGCCGAGGCCGCAATGGGAAGTCACCTGCGCGGGGTGGAAAGCTACTGGATGGAACTGCTGAGGCGCCGAGCCACGGGGGAGAGCGAATGAAGGTCACCGATGTCACCTGCCACATCCTGCAAAGCAAGGTGGAGCAGCCTTTCGTTTCCGCGCGCGGCTGGGTGTATTCCACCCGCTCCTCCTGCGTCGTGGAGATCAGCACCGACGAGGGCATCACCGGCTGGGGCGAGTGCTACGGCCCGGCCGCCGTCAACAAGGCGCTGATCGAGACGCAGTACAAGCCGCGCGTCATCGGCAAGGACCCGTTCGACGTCGAGGTGGTGTGGGAGGACCTCTACAACCGCATCAAGGATTACGGCGCGCAGGGCTTCAGCATCACGGCGCTCTCGGGCATCGACATCGCGCTGTGGGACATCATGGGCCGCGCGGTGAACAAGCCGATCCACAAGCTCCTCGGCGGCGCGCACCGCAAGGAAGTCCAGGCCTACGCCACCGGCCTCTACTTCATCGACATGGACCGCCTGGTCGAGGAAGCGGTGGAGGAGGCCGAGAAATACGCGGCCATGGGCTTCCGCGCCATCAAGATGAAGATCGGCCTCGGCGACCCCAAGCTGGACGTGCGGCGCGTCGCCGCCGTGCGCAAGGCGATCGGCCCTGACATCAAGCTGGCGGTGGACGCCAACCATTGCTTCACCGTGCCCCAGGCCATCCGCCTCGGCCGCGCGATGGAAGAGCTGGACCTGCTGTGGTTCGAGGAGCCGATCAGCCCCGAGGACCACGAGGGCTACCTCGAGGTGACGCGCTCCCTCGACATGGCGGTGGCGGGCGGCGAGAACGACTTCACCCGCTGGGGCTTCCGCGACATCATCGCGAAGAAGGCGATGGACATCGTCCAGCCCGATTTATGCGCCGCCGGCGGCATCAGCGAATGCCGAAAGATCGCCGCCATGGCCTCGGCGCACGGCGTGGAATGCGTGCCGCACGCCTGGGGCAGCGCCATCGGCCTCGCCGCCACGGTGCAGTTCCTGGCGGCGCTGCCCGACACGCCGCCCGCCTTCCGCCCCATGCCGCCGATGCTGGAATACGAGCAGACGCCCAACCCGCTGCGCGACCACCTGGCGAAGGAACCCATCGTGCAGACGAACGGCATCGTCCCTGTCCGCGACGCGCCCGGCATCGGCATCGAGGTCGATCGCGCCATCCTCCAGCAATACAAGGTCGCCTGACGATGCTCGTCGCCCTCACCGACCCCATCCACCCCGACGGCGAGGCGAAGCTGCGCGCAGCCGGCCACGACGTCCAGCTTCCCGGAGCCGACGGCCTCGACGCGCTGCTGGCACGGGCCGAGGCGGTGGTGGTCCGCCGCAACCTGCCGCCCGATTTGTGCGAGCGCTCGCCGCGCCTTCTGGCCGCCGTGCGCCAAGGAGTTGGTGTGGACATGATCCCGGTCGGGAACTGCACCGCGCACGGCGTCCTCGTCGCCAACGTGCCCGGCGCCAACGCGGATTCGGTCGCCGAGTTCGCGGTGGCGCAGATGCTGGACATCTGCCGCTCGCCCCGCGCCATGCACGCCGCCCTGCCGGGTGAGGGCTGGGCGAAGGCGCGGGCCCGCTCCGACGCGGCGCGCGAGCTGCGCGGCAAGACGCTGGGCATTGTCGGCGTCGGCGCCATCGGCGCGCGCCTTGCCGAGATCGCGGGGCTCGGCTTCCGCATGCGCGTGCTGGGCCACCGCCGCGACCGCAACGCCCTGCCGAAAGGCGTGGAGTACGCCGATCTCGACACGCTCTTCGCGGAAAGCGACTTCGTCGTCCTGGCCTGCCCGCTGACGGAGGAAACGCGCGGTCTCGCGAATGCCGCGCGCATCGCCCGCATGAAACGCGACGCCTGGATCCTCAACGTGTCGCGCGGCCCGGTGATCGAGGAGGCGGCGCTGGTGGACGCGCTGCGCGGGGGTCGCATCGGCGGCGCGGCGCTGGACGTGTTCGACGTGCAGCCCCTCGCGCCCGACCACCCCTACATGGCGCTGTCCAACGTGCTGCTCACTCCGCACGTCGCGGGCCTGTCGCAGGAGGCGGTGGTGCGGATGAGCACCGGCGCGGCGGAGCAGGTCATCCAGATCCTGCGCGGCGACCGCCCGCAGCACTTCATCAACCCCGAGGCCTGGGAGGCGTCGCGCGCCCGCCGCGCCGCGCTCGGCCTGGAAGGCGTTTCCGCATGAAGATCACCGGAGTCCACGCCACCTGGTGCCGCGTGCCCATCCCGTATGAGCGCCAGCACACCAGCGATTTCGGCCGCGTCCCCACCTTCGATTCCGTGATCGTCCGTGTGGACACGGACAAGGGCATCACCGGCTGGGGCGAGGCGAAGGCGGGCGTGGGCAGCGCCGCCGCCTGCGCCGGCCTCGCCGCCATCATCAACCTGGACTACGCGCCGCTGCTCGTCGGCCAGGACCCGCGCGACATCTCCCGCCTGTGGGACGTGATGTACAACACCCCGCGCGAGGGCTACGCGATCGCGAAGGGCCACGCCCTGCCGCAGGTGGGGCGCCGCGGCCTGTCCATCTCCGCCATCGCGGGTGTGGATGTCGCGCTGTGGGACATCCTGGGCAAGTCGCTCGACGTGCCGGTGTGGCGGCTCATCGGCGGCAAGCGTGCGGACCGCATGCCGGCCTATGCCTCGGGCGGCTGGGCGGATGCGGCCAATATCGGGCCGCAGCTGCAGGGCTATTGCGACAAGGCCGGGTTCCGGGCGGTGAAGATGCGCGTCGGCGTGATGGACGGCTCGCCCGCCGGCTCGGCCGCCCGCGTCCGCGCGGCGCGCGAGCATCTGGGGCCCGACATCAAGCTGATGGCCGACGCGCACGGCACCTGGACCGTGGCCGAGGCCCGCGCCTTCTGCCGCATGGTCGAGGATTGCGACCTGTTCTGGTTCGAGGAGCCGGTGAACGCCGACGACAAGCGCGGCCTCGCCGAGGTGCGCGCCTGCTCCACCGTGCCGATCTCCACCGGCGAGAGCGAGTTCACCCGCCATGATTTCCGCGAGATCGCGGAGCTTCGCGGGGCGGACGTGCTGCAGCCCGATCTCGCCATCGCCGGCGGCCTCACCGAGGGGATGCGGATCGGCGCCATCGCCTCCGCCTACAATCTCCGCCTCGCGCCGCATCTCTGGTCCGGCGCGCCGGCCTTCGCGGCGGGGCTGCACCTCGCCGTGTCGCAAACCTCGGGCTTCATCCTGGAATACTCGCTGGGCCACAACCCGATGCTGCACGACCTGATCGAGGAGGATTTCACCGTGGTGGATGGCCATGTGGAGATCCCGGACCGGCCAGGCCTGGGCATCACCGTTCGCCAATCCTTCCTCGACGAATACGGGGTGCGCGCATGAAGATCGCGAATATCGAGGCTTTCCCGACCTCCTTTCCCGTGCCGCCGGGCGGTGGGGTGGCGCTCGGCGTCGGGCGCGCGGTGAAGCGGGACGCGGTGGTCGTGAAGGTCACCACCGATGACGGCGTCGTGGGGTGGGGCGAGAGCCATCACGGCCGCGCCCACACCGCCGTCGCCGCCCTGCTGGAAACGACGCTGAAGCGCCTCGCCCTCGGCATGGAGGCGACGGACACGGTCGGCGTCTGGCACAAGATCTACAAGGGCCAGCTGGCGTCCCACGGCATGGGGGCGGGCTGTGCCCTCGCCATGTCCGGCCTCGACATGGCGCTGTGGGACATCCGCGCCAAGGCGGCGAGGATGCCGCTCTACCGGCTGCTCGGCGGCGCCTCGCGCCCCGTGCCCGCCTATGCCGGCGGCGTCGCCCTCGGCTACCAGCCCCCGGCCGAGCTGGTGGACGAGGCACGGCCGCACATGGAGGCCGGCTACCGCGCGGTGAAGCTGCGCGTGGGTGACACGGTGCCGCTCGACATCGCGCGCATGGAAGCGATCCGCGCCGCCTTCGGCGACGAGGTGGACATCCTGACCGACGCCAATACGGCTTACCGGCTGGAGGACGTGCGCCGCGTCATGCCGGCCATGGACGCGCTCGGCATTGGCTGGCTGGAGGAACCCTTCCCGCCGCACGACCACCGCGCCTATCGCGAGGCGCGCTCCTACGGGCGCACGCCGCTCGCGGTGGGGGAGAACCACTTCACCCGTTTCGAGTTCGCGCCGCTGCTGGAGGGGGGAGCGGTGGGCATCTGGCAGCCCGACCTGTCGAAATGCGGCGGCATCACGGAGGCGCTGCGCATCGCCGCCATGGCCTCCGCGTACAAGATCCCGATCCACCCGCACTCCTCCATGACCGGGCTGAACCAGGCGGCGACAATCCATTTCCTCTGCGCCCTGGACAATCCGGGCTATTTCGAGGCCGACGTGTCGCGCTCCAACCTGTTCCGCGACGCGCTGGTCTCCACGCCCTGGACGCTTTCCCCCGACGGGACGGTGCGTCCCAACGAGGCACCGGGAATCGGCGTCGAGGTGGACGAGGAATGGCTGCGCGCCCATCCCGCCATCGAGGGGCCCGGCTACGTGTGAACGCGTCTCAACCACCGACCGCCCCGCGAGACGGGCGGCGCCACAGAAGGAGGACACGATGACTGAACGACTGAATCTCGGCCGGCGCCTCGCGGGGCTGGCCCTCGCGGCCGGGCTGGCGCTGGGCGCGGGCACCGCGGCGGCGCAGGACGCTTTCCCGCGCGGCCCGGTGCGCTTCATCGGCGCCTTTGCCGCCGGCGGCACCTCGGACCTCATCACCCGCATCCTGGCCGAACAGCTTTCCACCCAGCTGAACGAGCGCGTGGTGGTGGATGTGCGGACCGGCGGCGGTGGCGTGATCGCGACGCAGGAGCTGGTGCGCGCGGCGCCGGACGGGCAGACCATCCTGCTCGCCTCCATGGGCATCCTCACCATCACGCCGCAGATGCAGCAGGTTCCTTACAACGTCGAGACGGACATCACGCCGGTGGCCGCCGTCGCTTCCGTCTACAACCTGCTGGTGACCGGGCCACGCTCGGGCATCAATTCCTGGCGCGATCTGGTGGAGCGTGCCAAGGACCGCTCCCGCACCACCACCTGCGCCACGGTGGGTGCCGGCTCCTCGCAGCAGCTTTCCTGCATCCTGTTCGGGGCGCTGACGGGCGCGCCGATCACCCAGGTGCCGTATCGCGGCGGCGCGCCGGCCATCGTGGACATCGCCGCCGGGCGCGTGGACGTGATGTTTGGCAACATGCCGGAATTCCTCGGCCAGATCCGCGATGGCGGGCTGCGGCCGCTCGCCTATGGCGCTTCCGCCGCCTCGCCGCTGATGCCGGAGCTGCCGGTGATCTCGCAGGACGGGCTACAGGGCTTCACCATCCCCTCCTGGTTCGGAGTGGTGCTGCCCGGGCGCACGCCGCAGCCCATCGTCGCCCGCTGGAACGAGGAGCTGAACAAGGCCCTGGCCTCGCCGGAGGTGCAGCGCCGCTTCGCCGAGAACGGGCTGCAGCGCATGGGCGGGTCGCAGGAGGATTTCCTGCGCCAGATCGCCACTGACCGCCAGCGCTGGGGCGGCATTATCCGCGAGCACAACATCCGGGCGGATTGAGGCTCACCTCGCGCCCAGCGCCACCTCCGCGAGCAGCGGCAGGTGGTCGCTGGCCCGGCGCGCGGCCGGCGTGTCATGCGCCCAGAGCCGCGCGACGAGACCCGCCGGATGCGACAGCACCCGGTCCAGCGCCAGCAGGGGCCGGAAGGCGGGAAAGGTCGCGACCTGGGGTGGCACGCCGCATTCCGGCACCAGCACCGAAAGCGCGCCCTGGTCCAGCCGCCTTTCGTTCAGGTCGCCCAGGATCAGCGCAGGCAGATGCGGCCATTCCCGCATCGCGTCCAGCAGCACGCGCGCCTGCATCGCCCGCCGGCCGGCCCCCAGCGACAGATGCGCCACCAGCACGCGAACCGGCCCATGCCCGAGGTCGAGATCGGTCATGATCGCGCCGCGCGGCTCCATGCCGCCCAGCCGCACCCCAACCGGGCCGCGCAGCACCCGCGCGCCCTCGCGCGCCATGAGGATATTGGAGCGGAACCCCTGCTGCCCCACCGTCACCCGCAGCGGAACGAGGCCCGTGCGCGCACGGATCGCCTCCTCCTCCAGCATCGGCTTGCCGCGCGCCAGGTAATGCTGCGCCTCCTGCAGGGCGAGCAGGTCGCAGCCCAGCTCCGCGATCACCTCCGTCGCCAGTTCCGGGCGGAAGCGTCCGAAGGCGGCGCGGCCGCGATGGATGTTCCAGGTGCCGACGCGCATCATGGCTTGCGCCTGTGCAGCGCGCCGGCGAGCGCCGCGCCTCCCGCCGTCAGCACCACGTCAGTCCAGGTGTCGGTCCAGTCGCCGATGATGTCCACCAGCCACTCGAACACTTCCCACGCCACGCCGAGGGCGAAGCCGAAGACGCAGCACAGCATCGTCATGCGCGCGCGCGAGCGGGGCGCGCCGTCGGCCAGCACCAGCCCGGCGAAGACCGCCCCCGCCAGCGCCCCGTTGGCGAGGTGCACGAACTCGTCGAAGGGATTGGCGCCATAGAACCAGCCCAACCCGTAACCGGGGCTGGTCAGCACCGTGCCCAACACCGGCGCGACGTCGTAGAGGCGCGGCAGGCGACGGACGCGTTGGGGCAGCACCGCCATGCGCTCGCGCGGCGGCAGGATCAGCCCGAGGCATCCGAGCCCGGCCAGCAGCGTGCCATAGGTCGCGCTGCCCTTGCCGAGGCTCCAGAACCACGCCGCCATGGCGAGCAGCGCGAGCATCGCCACCCAGGCGAGGGGCGAGTGGCGGGACAGGTCCGCCCGGGTCAGTGGGGCCAAGGCGGCGTCCTTCTGCGGCTCACCTTGCGGCAACGCCGGTGACGCCGCGCGGCTTCCGTGCTGCGATGCTGCCATGGGCCAGCGATTCATTCCCGCCGTCTTCATGCGCGGCGGTTCCTCCAAGGGCGTGTTCTTTCATGCGCACGACCTGCCGGAATCACGGGAGGCGCAGGCGGCGATCTTTCTGCGCGTCCTCGGCAGCCCGGACCCGAACGGGCGGCAGCTCGACGGCATGGGCGGCGGCGTCTCCTCCCTTTCCAAGGCCGCGATCATCGGCCCGTCCACCCATCCGGAGGCCGATCTGGACTACACCTTCGCGCAGGTTTCGGTGGACCGGCCGGTGGTGGATTGGGGCGCGAATTGCGGCAACCTTTCCTCCGCCGTCGGGCCCTTCGCGGTGGATGAAGGCCTGGTTCGCGTCGCGGACGGCGAGGTGCTGATCCGCATCCACCAGGTGAACACACGGCGCATCATCCATGCGCGCTTCCCGGTCCAGGATGGCCGCGCCGTGGTGACCGGCGACTTCGCCATCGCCGGCGTGTCCGGCACCGGGGCGCGCATCCGGCTCGATTTCCTTCATCCCGGCGGCGCCACCACCGGGCGCCTCCTGCCCAGCGGCGCGGTGGCAGAGGAGATCGACGGGGTGCGGATGACGCTGGTGGACGCCGCCAACGCCGTCGCCTTCGCCGATGCGCGCGATTTCGGCCTGTCCGGCGCGGAAGCGCCGGAGGCGATCGAGGCCGACGCGGCGCTGATGGCACGGCTCGACCGGCTGCGCCGCCTCGCGGGTGTGCGGATGGGGCTGGCTGCCACGCCGGAAGCGGTGGGCCTCGCCAATCCGAAGATCGCACTGGTCGCCCCGCCGCGCCCGTTCCGCGCGCTGGACGGCACCGCATAGGACGCGGCGAGTCACGAGATCACGGTGCGGATGCTGTCCATGGAGCGCGTGCACCGCGCCGTGCCGCTGACGGGCGGGCTGTGCCTGGGCGTGGCTTGCCGCCTACCCGGCTCTGTCCCCCACGCCGCCGCGTCGCGCCCGGCGCGGGAAGAGGAGATCCGGGTCGCCAACCCGTCCGGGGTGCTGAGCGTCGGCGCCGAGGTGTCGGAAGGGGAAGCGCGGAGCGGCGTGGTGTTCCGCACCGCGCGCCGCCTCATGCAGGGCGCTGTGGCTCTTCCGTAAAGCTTTCCTCGGGGTCCTCGCCCTCCTTCTTCTCGGGCGTGACCCCGGTGCGCCGCACCGGCGTCCAGGAGGGCGGATCGCTGGCGGGGAAGCTTTCTTCCGAAGCTTCCTGCACTTCGTCCTTTTCCGGCGGCTTGGCCATGGGCCGATCCTTTCCTGCCTGTGGCCCTGTCAACGCCCTGCCTCCCTTCAGGTGTCGCGGCGCAGACCGGAAAGCGAGTCCAGCGTGTCGAAGTCGCGCAGGATTCCGTCATCGGGCATCTCCACCTCCACGAGGCGGTCGGCATGCCGCCCGACCAGTTGCCTGGCGCCGACATCGCCCTGAATGTCCCGCATCGGGGCGAAGAACTCACGCGCCCAGAGCACGGGATTGCCCTGCTTGCCGCGAAAGGTGGGCTGCACGATGGCGCGGCCTTCCTCCGGATCGAAGGCCCCCAGCAGACGCGCAATATTGGCGGCGGAAACCAGCGGCATGTCGCCCAGCGCCACCAACGCCCCCTCCGCCTCGGGCGGCACGGCGGCGATGCCGGCGCGGAGCGAGGCGGATAAACCCTCCGCGTAATCCTCGGCATGGACGAAGACGACGGGGCGCCCCGTCAGCGCCTCCTCCACCCGCGCCCGCTCATGACCCGTCACCACAATCACCGGGCGCAGCCCGCTGGCAACGACCTGGTCCACCACGCGCACCACCATGGGCGTGCCGGACCCGTCTGGCTCCAGGAGCTTGTTGCGCGGGGCCATGCGGCGCGACCGCCCGGCGGCCAGCACCACCCCGGCCACGTTGCGGGCCCTGCGCGGCGCCTGGCTCGGCTGCGCGGGGGCCTTGGCGCGGGGTAGGGGCCGCGCCTCGATCTCCTTCAGCAATCCGCCCACCCCCATCCCCATCACGTCCCGCGCCGAGACTGGCAGCCCGGCGAAGAAGCGCTGCAGCACCCAGTCGAAGCCGTTGAGCTTGGGCGAGCGGGCGCAGCCCGGCAGCACCATGGCCGGCGCCTCGCCCACGCTGCCGACGCAAAGCAGGTTGCCCGGGTCCACCGGCATGCCGAAATGCTCAATCTGCCCGCCCGCCGCGACGATGGCGGCCGGGCCGACGTCGCGCCGGTCCACCACGGCGGAGGCGCCGGCGATCAGCAGCATCTCCGCGCCCGCACCCATAAGGCGCTTCAGCGCGGCGGCGGTGGCATCCGTGTCGTGGGGCACACGCTCCACCGGCAGCAGGGTGCCGAGCAGCGCCTCCACCCGCCCCTGCGTCACCTCCACCGCGCCTTCCATGGCGCTTTCCTTGACGCCCGGAAGCTCGGTCATCACCAGCCCGACCTTGAAGGGACGGAAGGGATGCAGCGCGATGGCGCCGGGGCCGCGGCGGTGGATCATCGCCTCCGCTACGCCCAGCACCGCGCCCGGCACGGCGAAAGGGATGACCTTGATCGTCGCCAGCATCTCCTTGGGCGCGACGACGCTGTGGTTGGGCAGGGTGGCGACGGTCAGGCTCTCGTCCAGTGCGTTCACCGCGTCGATCAGCTCCGCATCCAGCACCAGCAACCCTGCCGCCTCGGCCAGCAGATTCGCCCGCCCCGTCGCCGCGCGCGACCGCGCGATCAGCGGCGAAAGCAGCGCGTCCGCGAGGCGCGAGGCCGCCTCGTCCTCCCCCACGTCGCCGGGGGCGAGGCGCGCCGCCGTCACCTCTGCGTGGCCCGCCTCGCGCAGCGCGGCGATGGCGCCCTCATCCAGCACCGTGCCCTTCTTCAGCACCCGCCCCGGCAGGCGCAGCGTGTGCGCCAGCACCGCCCCCTCCGCCTCCTCCAGGGGGGTGGGGCCGAAGATCATCGCCCACGCCTCCGCGCCACCACCTGCGCGATCACCGACAGGGCGATCTCGGGCGCCGTCACCGCGCCGATGTCGAGCCCGACCGGCGCGGCGATGCGGGCGATGGCGTCGTCGCCCAGCCCCGCCTCGCGCAGCCGCTCCACGCGCTTGGCGTGGGTGCGCTTGGAGCCCAGGGCACCGATGTAGAAGCAGGGGGAGCGCAGCGCCGTTTCCAGCGCCGGGTCGTCCAGCTTGGGGTCGTGGGTGAGGGTGACGACGGCCGTACGCGCATCGGGGCGCAGCGCGTCTAGCGCTTCGTCCGGCCATTCGTGCACCAGCGACACGCCGGGAAAGCGCTCCCCGGTGGCGAAGGCGCGGCGCGGGTCCACCACCGTCACCGCGAAGCCCATGGCGGCGCCCAGCGGTGCCAGGTGCTGCGCCACGTGCACCGCGCCCACCACGACGAGGCGCAAGGGCGGGTTGTGCGGCTGCACGAACCAGGATTCGTCGCCGGATGCGGTGGGGCCGGCCCGGTCCGCCTCCAGCGCCGCCCGCGCCGCCTCGGCCAGGGCCTCGGGCACCGCATCCTCGGGAAACAGGCGCTGCGCCCCGTCCGACAGCCGCGTCAGCAGCGCGACCGGCGTGCCGGCGGCGCGAGCGGCCTGGAGCCGCGCCAGGGTGTCCGGCGTCACCCGAGGCGCTCCACGAAGACCTTGAGCTTGCCGCCGCAGGCCAGCCCGACTTCCCAGGCCTGCTCGTCGCTGATGCCGAAGTCGAGCAGGCGCGGCGTGCCCTCGCGCATCACCTCGCGCGCCACCTCGGCCACCGCGCCCTCGATGCAGCCGCCCGAGACGCTGCCCTCCATGCGGCCGCCCTCCGTCACAGCGAGCATGGAGCCGGCGGGGCGAGGGCTGGAGCCCCACGTCTCCACCACCGTCGCCAGCGCCACGCGCTCGCCCGCGCGCAGCCAGTGTTCCGCGGTGCCCAGGATGTCCTCGCTCATCGTCGCCTTTCTTCCCTTCCGCCGGGGGCGAGCGCGGCCACCAGGTCGCGCAGGCTCTCGAGATTGTGCACCGGGCGGAACTCGTGGACGTGCGGCAGCATCGCCCGGATCCCCTGCGATCTTGGCTCGAACCCGGCGTAGCGCAACAGCGGGTTCAGCCAGACCAGCCGGCGGCAGGAACGGCGCAGCCGCTCCGTCGCCTCGGCCAGTCCGGCGCCCCCCTCGCGGTCCAGCCCGTCGGTGATCAGCAGCACCACCGCCCCCTGGCCCAGCACGCGGCGGCCCCAGCGGCGATTGAACTCCTCCAGCGCCTCGCCGATCCGCGTGCCGCCCGACCAGTCGGGCACCATGTGGCCCACCATCTCGAAGGCGATCTCGGGATCTTTGTGGCGCAGCTGCCGGGTGATGTTGGACAGGCGCGTGCCGAACACGAAGCACTGCACCCGGTCGCGCTCATTCACGACTGCGTGGAGGAAGTGCAGCAGCACCTGGGCGTAGCGCGCCATGGAGCCCGAGATGTCGCAGATCGCGACCAGCGGCGGCGGGCGCCGAACGCGGCGACGCCGGGCGATGCCCGCGATCTCGCCGCCCGTGCGCGCCGCCTCGCGCAGCGTTCCGCGCAGATCCACGCGCGGGCCCAGCGGGTCGCGGCGGAAGCGCCGCGTGGGCCGAGTGTCCAACCGCAGGGCGAGACGGCGGATCTCCCGCTTGGCGGCGGCGATCTGCTCGGCGCTCATCGCCTCGAAATCCAGGCGCCCGAGCGCCTCGCGCTCCGAGACGGTCATGGCCGCGTCCTGCAGCGGCTTCTCCTCGCCCGGCGGCGGGGGAGGGGGACGCGGCCCGGCCATGGCTTCCGCCAGGCGCCGCCCGCCGGCGCGCGGTTTCTCCTCCGGCCGTTGCGCCTCGGTCAGCGCCAGGGCGGCGCCGGCCCTGGCGCGCTCCGGGTCGCGCCAGAACAGGTCGAAGGCGGCATCGAAGAGCAGGCTCTGGTCGTGGCGGCGCACCAGCGTCGCGCGCAGCGCCGCCTTCACCACGGCGCGCTGCTCCACCCCCGCGAGGCTCACCGCCTCCGCCGCCCGCAGCGCCTCGCCCGGGCCGACCGGCAGCCCGGCGCGGCGCAGCAGCCGCACGAAGCCTAGGATGTTGGCGCCGAGCGCGGCGGCCGGCTCCGGCACGTCCAGCGCGTCGCGCGGCGGGATCACGGGGTGGCCTGCCGCACCTCGGTCACGAGGCGCGCCGCCTCCTCGCCCTTCAGCTTGGCGATGTCGTCCTGGTACTTCAGCAGCACGCCGAGCGTGGCGTCCACCGCGCCGCCCTCCAGCTCCCGCGCGTCCAGCGCCGCGAGCGCATTGGCCCAGTCGATGCTTTCCGCCACGCCGGGCAGCTTGAAGTAGTCGCCCTGCCGCAGCCGCTGCACGAAGGCGACGATCTGCGCCGAAAGCCGCTCCGGCACGCGCGGCGCCCGCAGCCGCAGGATCTCCCGCTCCCGCGCCGCATCGGGGTAGTCCACCCAGTGATACAGGCAGCGACGCCGGATGGCGTCGTGCACCTCGCGCGTGCGGTTGGAGGTGATGATGACGACGGGCGGCACATCAGCGCGCAGCGTGCCCAGCTCGGGGACGGAAAGCTGGAAGTCGGCCAGCACCTCCAGCAGGAAGGCCTCGAAGGGCTCGTCCGCCCGGTCCAACTCGTCGATCAGCAGGACGGCCGGCTCGCCCTCCAGCGCCTGGAGCAGCGGCCGCGCCTCCAGGTACTTCCGGTCGTAGATGGTGGACTCCACGTCCGCCACCGCGCCCGTCGCCTCGGCGACGCGGATGGCCATGAGCTGCCGCGCGTGGTTCCACTCATAGGCCGCGGCCGACAGGTCCAGCCCGTCATAGCATTGCAGCCGCACCAGACGGCGCGGCAGCTTCGCCGCCAGCACCTTGGCGATCTCCGTCTTGCCCGTGCCCGGCTCGCCCTCCAGGAAAAGCGGCCGCCCCATCCGCAGCGCGAGGTGGACGGTGGTGGCCAGCGCCGTGTCGGCCACGTAGCCGCCCTCAGCCAGGAGGGCGGCGGTGGCGGCGACGGAGTCCGGCGTCACGACGACAGGAAGATCAGGTAGAGCACCACGATCATCGCCGGGATGCCGATCACCGCCGGCAGCGGCAGGCCGAACAGCTCCGCCGGGAACATCGGCTTCACCGGGATGTGCTTGTGGGAGATCGGGGCGGGGGTGGAAAGCCCGGCGCCCGGCATTGCCACCGGGGTCATCTGCGCCGCCAGCCGGTCGAAGAACAGCCCGGCCATCTGGTTGGCGGTCGAGTCGATCAGCCGCCCTCCCAGCTGGGCCATCTTGCCGCCCACCTGCGCCTTCACGTTGTAGCGCAGCAGCGTCTCGGAGGGGCCGACCTCCTCCAGATGCACGTCGGCGCCGCCCTTGGCGAAGCCCATCGCGCCGCCATTGCCCTCGCCGGTGATGGTGTAGCTCTCGGGCGGGTTCAGGTTCTCCAGCTTCACCTTGCCGCCGAACTTCGCGGCCATGGGGCCGATCTTCAGCGCGACGCGGGCCTGGAACTCGTCATCGGCCGTCTTCTCGATGTGCTCGCAGCCGGGGATGGCCATGCGAAGCCGCTCGGGGTCGTTCAGCGCTTCCCAGACCTGGGCACGGGGGGCGGGGATCCGCCGCTCGCCGGACATTTCCATCGTGGTCGCTCCAATCCTTTCCGCGTGTCATACCCCCCCGCCCGGCGGGAGGCAAAGCCCGGGCGTGGTTGACCCCTTGGTCGATGTCTGGGAAAGCCGAAGCAAAGCCCGGCGGTTTCGTGTCCGCCCCGCCGGCCGAGGAAAGGCCCATTCCCATGCCCTACGTCATCGGCGCCGACCTGCCCGACCAGCCTGCCGGAGAGCGCTTCCGCGCCCTGCTGGAGCGGCCGGAAATCTTGCGTATCCCCGGTGCGCATCTCGGCCTCGCCGCGCTGCTGGCGAAGAAGCAGGGCTTCGAGTCCCTCTACCTTTCCGGCGCGGCGATGAGCGCGACGATGGGCCTGCCGGACCTCGGCATGATCACGATCGAGGACGTGTGCTTCTTCATCCGCCAGGTTTCCCGCGCCACGGGCCTGCCGATGCTGGTGGACGGCGACACCGGCTATGGCGAAGCGCTGAACGTCATGCACATGGTCCGCTCCTTTGAGGACGCGGGGGCGGGCGCGGTCCACCTGGAGGACCAGCTCCTGCCCAAGAAGTGCGGCCACCTGAACGACAAGAAGCTGGCCAGCGCGGACGAGATGGCGGCCAAGGTCGCCGCCGCCCGCAAGGCGCGCCGCCACCTCTACGTCATCGCCCGCACCGATGCCGTGGCCAGCGAGGGGATGGACGCCGCGGTGGACCGCGCCAAGCGCTACCTGGAGGCGGGCGCCGACGCCATCTTCCCGGAGGCGCTGACCACGGCCGAGATGTTCCGCGAATTCGCCGCCCGCATGCCCGGCGTGAAGCTGCTGGCCAACATGACCGAGTTCGGCCGCACCCCCTTCTTCACCGCCGAGGAGTTCGGCGCCATGGGCTATTCCATGGTGATCTGGCCCGTTTCCCACCTGCGGGTCGCGGCGAAGGCGTGGGAGGCGCTCTACGCCCAGATCGCCGCCGAGGGCGGCACCCAGGGCGCGGTGGAGCGGATGCAGACCCGCGCCGAGCTCTACGCCACCATCGGCTACCACGAGTACGAGGCGCTGGATGCCTCGCTGGTCCGCACGGTGATCCCGCAGGGGATGCCGCAAAAGGCCTGACCCCCATATGGGGGGACGCATGTCGCCCCCCCTTCTCATCGGCTCCGAGATTTATCGCGGCTCCACCTATGGGCCGAAGCATCCGCTCGCCATCCCGCGCGTCTCCACCACGCTGGACCTGATCCGCGCCCTGGGCTGGCTGGACGAGCGCCGCTACCTCGACAGCCCCCGCGCCACGCCGGAACAGCTGGCGCGCTTCCACGACCCGGACTACGTCGCGGCGCTCCAGCGGGCGGAGGCGGCGCAATCCGTTTCCCCGGAGGATCGCGAACGCTTCCGCATCGGCGCCGACGGCAACCCCGTTTATCGAGAGGTGTTCCGCCGCCCAGCCACCGGCGCAGGCGGCACCATGCTGGCGGCGCGGCTGACCGCGCGGGGCGGGGTGGTGCATGTGCCCGGCGGCGGCACGCATCACGGCATGCGGGCGCGGGCCAGCGGCTTCTGCTACCTGAACGACGCCGTGCTCGGCCTGCTCGCCTGGCTGGATCTGGGGCTGACGCGCATCCTGTACCTCGACATCGACGCGCATCACGGCGACGGGGTGGAGATCGCCTTCCGGAACGATCCGCGCGTCGTCACCCTCTCGGTCCACGAGAAGGGGCGCTGGCCCTTCACCGGGCTGACCCACGGCCCATGCGGCGCGCTGAACCTGCCCGTGCCCCAGGGCTTCCACGACACGGAGATGCGCGCCCTCCTGCACGGCGCCATCCTCCCGGTGATCGAGGCGCTGCGGCCCGAGGCCATCATGCTCCAGTGCGGCGCTGACGGGGTGGAAGAGGACCCGCTGGCGCGGCTGTCCCTGTCCAACAACGCCCATGCCGAGGTGATCGCGGCGGTGATGGGGCGCGCGCCGCGCTTCGTCCTGCTGGGCGGCGGCGGCTACAACCCCTGGACCGTGGCGCGGTGCTGGGCGCGGGGCTGGGGCGTGCTGAACGGCCGCACCCCACCCGAACGCCTGCCGCCGCCCGCCGAGGCGGTGCTGCGCGGCCTGTCCTTTCACCGCGCCGTCGGCCGCAACCCGCCGGAGCATTGGTTCACCACCCTGGCCGACGTGCCGCGCGAGGGCGAGGTGCGGCCCGAAGTCGCCTCCTTGCTGGCGGGACTGCCCGCCATGCTGGAATCCGTGGCAGAGTGCGCCGCATGATGCGACGCCTGCTCCTGCTCGCCGGGCTTCTTGCCCCGTTCTCCCTCGCGGCCCAGCCGGGCGTGGACCGGCCGCAGCCCAAGCTGCCGGAGGAACGGTTGGCGATCGTTTCCCGTGACGGAACGCGCCACGAGTTCCGCGTGGAGATGGCGGTGCGGCCCGAGCACCAGACCATCGGCATGATGTTCCGCACGGAGATGCAGCCGGAGGAGGGGATGCTGTTCGACTGGGGCGCCCCGCGCGAGAGCACGATGTGGATGCGCAACACGCTGATCCCGCTCGACATGGTGTTCATCGCCGCCGATGGCCGCGTCCATCGCATTCACGAGCGCGCGGTGCCGCAAAGCCTCGCCACCATCAGCAGCGGCGGCCCGGTGCGCGCGACGCTGGAACTTCAGGGCGGCACTGCGGAGCGGCTGAACCTGCGTGTGGGCGACCGCGTGGAGCACCGCGTCTTCGGCACTTCGCGCTAAGCCCGGCGCGAACAAAAATGGCCCCGCAAAGCGAGGCCCGCGCGGCTCGAAACCTGTCCACAAAGGCGACACGTCCGAGGCGCGAGCGGCGCCCGGATGGGCGCCGCAAAACAAAGTTGGTCCTCGCTAAGCGAGGACGAACATCGGCACCGGGGCGCCCTCGGTGTCCTTGAACTTCACCTTCACCTTCTGTCCGCACTTCAGCGAGTCGAGGTCGCACTCGATGATGTTGGTGAGCATGATCGGCCCCTCGTCCAGCTGGACATAGGCCACGCAGAACGGCTCCTTCCCGCGCGCGACGCTCCAACTGTAGATGGTGCCGGTGCCCTTCGCCTCCACGAACTCCACATTGTTGCTCAGCGTGAAGGGGGAGACGTGGCGCGGGTAGTGGAACAGCTTGCCTGTGTCGTTGCACTTGCCGAGGATCAGCTTGCCCGCGCGGCAGCCGTCGAAATACACCTTGTTGTCCGGGCTTTCCTGCGGCGCCGCCGGCTGGCGGTCAAAGGCCATGGTCGCCATGGATGCTTACTCCCTCTCCAGGATCACGGTGCCGCAGCCATGCCGCGTGCCCAGGTTGCCGCCCTTGCCGTTCGCCAGCACCAGCGACGAGTCGGGCACCTGCACCGCCGGATGCGCCTCGCCGCGCGCCTGGCGCACCGCCTCGATCACCTTGGTCATGCCGCCGCGGTTGGAGGGGTGGTTGTTGCACAGCCCGCCGCCATCCGTGTTGAAGGGCAGCTTGCCGGTGCCGCTGATCAGGTTGCCGTCGGCCACGAACTTGCCGCCCTCGCCCTTGGCGCAGAAGCCCAGATCCTCGATCTGCACCACCACGGAGATGGTGAAGCTGTCGTAGATCGATGCGTACTTGATGTCGGACGGCTTCACGCCCGCCTTCTCGAAGGCCATCGGCCCCGACATGGCGGCGGCGGAGTAGGTGAGGTCGATGCCGCCCGCGTTCTGGTGCTTGTAGGCCTCGCCCCAGCCCTTTACGCCCACCTTGGGCCGGTTCAGCGACTTCGCGATCTCTGGCCGCGCAACGATCAGCGCGCCGCCGCCATCGGAGATGACACAGCAATCGAGGCGATGCAGCGGATCCGCCACCATGGGCGAGTTCACCACGTCCTCCACCGTCACGACCTTGGGCAGCATCGCGTGCTTGTTGTGCTGCGCGTGGTGCGAGGCGGCGACCTTCACCCAGGCCAGCTGCTCGGAGGTGGTGCCGAATTCGTGCATGTGGCGCGTCGCGACCATGGCATGCATGGTGGCGATGGTGCGGCCATAAGGCAGCTCGAAGCTTTCATCTGGCACGCCGACGCCGGCGGAGCGCACGGCCGTGCCGGTCTGCATCCCCTCGGCGCGCGGGCGGCCGGCGAGGGTGATGAGCGCGACGTTGCACTTGCCCTGCATGATCGCCTCGACCGCATGGCCGACATGGATCACGTAGGAGGAGCCGCCGGACTCGGTCGTGTCGTAGTGGCGCAGCTTGGTGAGGCCCATGTAGTCGATCATGGACAGCCCGCCCATGCCGGGCGCATCGCCGGCGCAGAAATAGCCGTCGATGTCGGAGGAGGAGAGCCCCGCATCCTGCAGCGCGCCGAAGGCGACCTCGGCATGGAGCTGCGCGGTGGACTTGTCCTCGGCCTTTCGGGTGGGGTGCTCGAAGGCACCCACGATATAGGCGGGGTTTTTCATCGGCTGTCTCGGCTTCCTCCAGTCTCGCGGCGGGAGGTTTCACCCACGCCGGGCGTTCGTCAACCCAGGCCCAGCCTTTGTGCCAGCCCACGGAACATCGCGATCTGCGCAACGACATGCGCGCGCGTTTCCTCGGGGCCGAGGATGCGCGGCACGCTGCCCAGGCGCCGCGTGGCCGTCAGCCAGGCCTCGTCCTGCGCCAGCGCGGCGATCACGCCAGACCAGTAGCGCGACGCGGCCTCCGGCAGGTTGGCCGGCGCCGCCACGGCGTTCCACCCCGCGAGGTCGGCGAGGCCGGGCATCCCCGCTTCGCGTGCCGTCGGCGCGTCTGGCAGGTCGGGCAGGCGCGCGGCGGTGCTGACCACGAGGGGGCGCACGCGACCGTCGCGGATCGCGCCCATCATGTCGCCGAGGTTGTTGCCGACGAACTGCGCCTGCCCACCGAGCAGCGCCACCAGCGCGTCGCCGCCACCACGGAAGGGCAGGGCCTGCGCCGCGTCCAACGGCAGTTCCGCCAGCGCCATCATCTGCCGCACGCCAAGATCGAGGATGGTGGCGGGGCCGGAGGTGGCGAAGTTCAGCCGGCCTGGCGCCTCGCGCATCGCCGCGAGCAGCGCGCGCAGATCGTTCCAGGGCGCATCCGCCCGCACGCAGACCACGAAGGGATTCTCGTCGAGCAGGCCGAGCCAGGTGAAATCCTCCGGCGCATAGGGCGTGCGCGAATCCGTCGCCGGCAGGATCGCGGAGGAACCGACGCGCGCGAGCAGTAGCGTCGTCCCGTCGGGACGCGCGCGCGCGACGTGCTGCGTGCCCACAGCGCCGGAGGCCCCGGTGCGATTTTCCACCACCACGGGCGGTGCGCCTGCGCCCATGTGTCGAGGCGCGTGCTGCGCGAAGAGACGCGCGGCAAGATCAGCAGCGCCGCCCGCGGAGAAGGGCGCCACCACTGTCACCGGACGATCGAGCATGAAGGAATTGCCTTGCGCGAAGGCGGGCAAAGGCAACAGCGCAGCGAGGCTGCGTCGCGTGATGCGGATCATTTTTGGATCCTCCCTGTTCGCTCGATGATGTGACGTGAATCCCACTGTGGAAATCCATAGGGTTGCCCTCGTCTTTCACGTCATGCTACGGACTGTTTCATGAAGACCGAAACTGGCTTGTTGGTGGGCAGCCACCGACATCCCCCAGTGGTCCGTGCGTCGATGACCCTTCCGACGCGCCGGCCCCCATCGCAGGGCCGCCAGAACAGATACGCCACCTGTGCCCTCGTGGCCGGTGTGCTTGCTGTGACGGCGCCTGCCACGGCCGCTGCATCCCCAGACAGGGGAGGGCAGGAGGTCCGCAACTCTGTCGCGAGCGCGCGAACGGGCGTCGCGCCCGCACGCGCGCATCGCCGCGCGGAGATGCGTCGCAGCGAAAGACATCATGCCTCGGCGGCGACGCCACGCATGCGCGACGCGCCGGAGGAGCTGATCCCCGTCACCGGTTCCAACCTTCGCCATCAATTCTCATCACCCCGCGCCGCCTGTCTCGCCGCCACGCGGCGTGCCGAGGAAGTTCACGACGTTCCGCGCGGCCTTCTCACCGCCATCGCCCTTTCCGAAAGCGGGCTGCACGCCTATGCGCTCAGCATCGGCGGCCGCTCGCACTTCCCTTCGTCGCGCGAGGAAGCGCGCCAGATCATCGATTCCGCGCCGGTCCAGAGCTCCGTCATGGCGGGCTGCGTGCAGGTGAATGCGCGCGTCCATGCGCGCAACAGCGACTGGCCGCTCGATCCTTTCCGCGCCGCCGACTGGGCAGGCGGGATGATGGCGCGCTGGGCGCGTGAGACGGGTTCCTGGCCGGAGGCGCTGAGGCGCTGGCATGGCGGTTCGCCAGCCTCCACCCAGCGCCTCGTGTGCCGCGTGCGTGCAAAGCTGGAAGTGACGGCGCCCGGGACCGAGATGTTCGAGGGCTGGAATTGCGGCGACGCGCGGGAAACGCGTCGCAATGGCCGGATCCATCTGAGCCGCGCCGCGGAGGAAGGGTGAAGGAGGGTTACTCCTTCACCGCCCCCGTCAGGCTGGACACGTAGTAGTCCACGAAGAACGAGTAGAAGATGGCGACGGGCAGCGAGCCGAGCAGGCTGCCCGCCATCAGCGCTCCCCACTGGTACACGTCGCCCGTCACCAGCTCCGTCAGGATGGCGACGGGGACGGTCTTGTTGTCGCTGCTCTGGATGAAGGCCAGGGCGTAGATGAACTCGTTCCAGCTCAGCGTGAAGGAGAAGATCCCCGCGCTGATCAGTCCCGGCACGGCGAGGGGCAGGGTGATCTGCCACAGGATCTGCAGCCGCGACGCGCCGTCGATCAGCGCGCATTCCTCCAGCTCGTAGGGGATGGACTTGAAGTAGCCGATCAGCAGCCAGGTGCAGAACGGCACCAGGAAGGTCGGATAAACCAGGATCAGCGCGAGCGGACTGTCGAACAGCCCCAGCTGCACCACAATCGTCGCCAGCGGGATGAACAGGATGGAGGGCGGCACGAGGTAGGCGAGGTAGATACCGAGCCCGACATACTGGCTGCCGCGGAAGCGCAGGCGCTGGATGGCATAGGCCGCCAGGGTGCTGGCCAGCAGCGACAGGAAGGTTGAGCCGATCGCCACCATCATCGTCGTCATCAGCCAGGACGGATAATCCGTCTCGAAGAGCAGCTTGCGGATATGCGCCAGCGTCGGCGAAGTGATCCAGAACGGGTTGTGGGTGGCGAAGTCGTAAAGCTCCGCATCCGGTTTGAAGGCGGTGATCGACATCCAGTAGAACGGAAAGAGCAGAATGATGACGAAGCAGGCCAGCGGCAGCCAGAGCACGACCATGCGCCGCGCCTTGCTGTCCCACTGCATCGCCTCCGGGGCGGCAGTCGAGCTGTTGCTCATCGGTCGTTCCTCCTCGCGCGCCGCTCAGTCATTGCCTTCGCCCTGCTGCCACTTCCGCCGCGCGAGGGCGAAGTAGGAAAAGAGTGTCGCGAAGACGAGAAAGGGGATCATCGCCACCGCGATCGCCGCGCCCTCGCCCAGCTGCCCGCCCGGGATGCCGCGCTGGAAGGCGAGGGTGGCGAGGAGGTGGGTCGAGTTCACCGGACCGCCGCGCGTGATGGCGTAGACCAGCTGGAAGTCGGTGAAGGTGAAGATGATGGAGAAGGTCATCACGATGGCCAGAATGGGGAGCAGCATCGGGAAGGTGATGTAGCGGAAGCGCTGCCAGGGCGAGGCGCCGTCCAGCAGCGCCGCCTCATAGAGCGAGGGCGAGATGGTCTGCAGCCCTGCCAGCAGGCTGATCGCCACGAAGGGGATGCCGCGCCAGATATTGGCCGCGATGAGCGACCAGCGCGCCGGCCATTCGGAGCCGAGGAAGTTGATGTTCGTTTCCCGCCAGCCCAGCACGTCCTTGAACACGTAGGAGATGATGGAGAATTGCGGGTCGTACATCCACCAGAAGGCGATGGCCGACAGAACGGTGGGCACGATCCACGGCAGCAGGATGATGGCGCGCAGCATCGACTTGAACGGCAAGTGCTGGTTCAGCAGCAGGGCGAGCCAGAGGCCCAGGCTGAACTTTCCGACCGTCGCAACCGCCGTGTAGAAGACGCTGTAGAACACCGCGCTCCAGAAGATCGGGTCGGTGAACAGGAACTCGAAATTCTCGAGCCCCACGTATTGGCCAGCGCGGCCGATCGTCTGGTCGGTGAAGGCCAGCCAGATGCCGAGGCCGAGCGGGTAGGTGAGGAAGACGGAAAGCAACCCGACCGCGGGCAGCAGGCAGGCGACGACCAGCACCGCCTTGTTGTCGAAGAACCGCGCCAGCGCGGAGGGCTGAGGGCGGGTGCGGGACCAATGTGGAGTGGCGACGGCGTCCATGGCGGTGCGGCCTCACAGGATGCGGGGGCTGCGCGGCAGGGTGCCGCGCAGCGGGACGGCGAAGCTCAGCGCCGGCGGAAGAAGCGCTGCGCGCGGCGCTCGGCCTCGCGCACCGCCTGTTCCGGCGTCGCCTGGCCCGACGCGACGGAGGCACACATCTGCACCATGACGTAGTCCGCGTTCGCGGCTGCCGTGCCCTCCGTGATGGGGCCGCTGTAGCCGTTGTAGAACTCGGTATCCATGGTGTCGCGGAAGATCTCGACCTTGGGGTCGCTCTTCCACACGGCGCTGTCGTTGTAGGCGTTGAGCGGCTGCGCCCAGTAGCCGAGGTTGGCCTGCAGCCACGGATCGTACTGCTCCACCTCCATCAGGAAGGCCAGCAGCGCCTTGGAGGCGTTGGGGAAGCGGCTGTGGCGGAACACCATGGCGTTCAGCGTCAGCCCCCCCATGGGCGGGGAGGAGGCGAGACCCTTGGGCAGCATCGAATGCTGCGTGTCGTCGGCGATGGCGCGCGTCGCCGGGTCGTTCTTCAGGGCGAAGTAGAGCGACACGCCGTTGGTCGTCATGAACAGCTCGTTCGACGCATAGGCGCGGTTGTTGGAGATGTCGTTCCAGGCGATCGTACCGGGGATGAAGGTAGGATACAGCTCGCGCAGGTAGTTCAGCGCGTTGATCGTCTCGCGCGAGTTGATGCCGACCGAGCCGTCCTCGTTCACCAGCTTGCCGCCAAAGGACCAGACCAGCCAGTTGGCAAAGGAGTTTCCATCGCCCACGGCGTTGCCCAGTGCGAAGCCGGCGGGCTTGTTCAGCCGCTTCAGCTCCTGGCACAGGCGCAGGTAGTTGGCGTGATCGTCCGGGATGCTCTGGAACCCGGCCTCCCGCACCGCGGATTGCCGCCAGACCATCGGCCCGCCAGAGGCGCCGAAGGGCAGGCCGATCCAGTTGTTGGTGCCGTGCCGCTTGCCGTAGCGCTGCGCCAGCCGCTTCCAGCCGCCATATTTTTGGCCCAGGTACTCCGCCACGTCGGTCAGCTCGATCAGCTTGTCCTGGTAGACATGCGGCGCGTCGGAGAAGCCGATGATGAGGTCGGGCCCGGCGCCGCTGTTGGCGGTGACGGCGGTCTGCTGGTTGATGTCCTCCCAGCCGACGAAGTCCACGCGGACCTGGATGTTGTGCTGCTGCGCGAAGCGGGCGACGTTGGCGCGGAACACCTCCTCGTCCGGCTGCACGAAGCGCACCGGTCGCAGCATGCGCAGGCTCGCCCCGCTCTCGATCGGCAGGCGCGGAGCGGTGGCGTTGCCGGTCGGGATGTTGGATTGCGCGAAGGCGGGGGCGGCAGCGAGGCCGGCCCCCAGCGACGCCAAGCCGCGTCGCGTGATGTTGAAGCTCATCCTGACGGTCCTCCTTGTTTGTTCCGGCGGGCTAGAGCCTCTGCCCGCTCTCCTTGTCGAAGAGATGCACCTGCGCCGCCTGCGGCAGCACCGGAAGGATGTCGCCCGAGCGCGCCGCGATGCGTTCCCGGAACACGCCCTGCACGGGGGTGTCGCCGATTCGCATCATCACCAGCGTCTCGCTGCCCATGGGCTCGACAAGCTGGATGCGCGCCTGCATCCCGTCCCCGGCGAGGCGGAAATGCTCCGGCCGGATTCCGTAGATGGCCGGCCCCTCGCGCGCGGGCTGGCCCGCTGGCAGGGGCCAGGAGGTGCCGTCGGAGGTGACGAAGGCACCGCCTTCGACCCGCCCGTCCAGCAGGTTCATGGCGGGGCTGCCGATGAAGCCCGCGACGAACAGGTTCTGCGGCCGGTCATACAGCTCCAGCGGCGGCCCCGCCTGCCGGATGTGGCCCAGCTCCATCACCACGATCTTGTCGGCCATGGTCATGGCCTCGATCTGGTCGTGGGTGACGTAGACGGTGGTGACGCGCAGCCTCTGGTGCAGTTCCTTGATCTCGGAGCGCATCTGCACGCGCAGCTTGGCATCGAGGTTGGAGAGCGGCTCGTCGAACAGGAAGACCTGCGGGTCGCGCACGATGGCGCGGCCCATGGCGACGCGCTGGCGCTGGCCGCCGGAAAGCTGGCGCGGATAGCGCTCCAACAGCGCCTCCAGCCCCAGGATGCGCGCGGCGCGTCCCACCTCGCGCTCCATCACTTCCTTGGGTGCCTTGGCCAGCTTCATGGAGAAGGCCATGTTCTGGAACACGGTCATGTGCGGGTAGAGCGCGTAGTTCTGGAACACCATGGCGATGTCGCGGTCCTTGGGCGGCACGGTGTTCACCACCCGCCCGCCGATCGCGATCTCGCCGCCCGTGATGTTCTCCAGCCCCGCCAACATCCGCAGCAGGGTGGACTTGCCGCAGCCCGAGGGACCGACGAGGACGACGAACTCCCCGTCCTCGATGTCCACGGACACGCCATGGAGGACGGCGGTGCTGCCGAAGGCCTTGCGGACGTCGCGAATTTCAACAGTCGCCATCAGAGCCTCGACACCTGGGTTTCCTTGGAGGTGATGAATTCCAGTAGGGCGGGCTTGCCGTCCCGTGTCGCCTGGATGCCGCGCTGGATGGCGGGCACGATGTCCTCCGGCCGCTCCACCCGCTCGCCATGGCCGCCGAAGGCGCGCGCCATCGCCGCGTAGTCGCCGGAGATGTCGGTGGTGCGGTACTTCTCCGTGCTGAGCGCCATGATCTTCAGCTCGATCGCCATGGAAAAGTTGTTGAGCAGGATGGACAGGATCGGGATGCGCTCGCGCACCGCCGTCTCGAAATCCATCCCCGTGAAGCCGATAGCGGCGTCGCCCCAGACGTTGATGCAGAGCTTGTCGGGCGCCGCCAGCTTCGCGCCCATGGCGAGGCCGAGCCCGTAGCCCAGCTGCGTCGTCTTGCCCCAGCCCAGGTAGGAAAGCGGCGTGCGCGACACCCAGAAGGGCGAGAGCTGGTCGCGCGGCGAGCCGGCGTCATGGGTGATGATCGTCTGGTCGGGATCCACCGTGCGATGGAGGTCGCGCAGCACGCGGTAGGGGTTGAGCGGCGCGTCGTTGCTGTCGCGCTTCGCGGCCCATTGCGCCAGCCAGGGGGCGCGGCTTTCCTCGATCTCCCGCGCCACCGTGGGGTGATCCAGGCCCTTGTGGCCCTGCATTTCCGCCAGCAGCGCCTCGATCACCAGACCGGCATCGCCCAGCAGGCCGATGTCGCAGCGGATATCCTTGTCCAGATGGTCCGGATCGAGCGTCGCGTGAATGTATTTGGGGCCCTTCGGCATCTTGATGCCGAAATTGGTCTCGGTGAAGGAGCAGCCGATCCCCAGGATGACGTCGGCCTTGTCCAGGAAGTGCCGCACCGGCGCAGGCATGGCGAGGCCGCCCGAGCCGAGCGAAAGCGGATGGTCCTCCGGGAAGCTCGACTTGCCGCCCAGGCTGGTCGTCACCGGCGCGCCCAGCACCTCGGCCAGGCGGCGCAGCTGGTCCCAGGCGCGGGCCCAGTGGATGCCGGTGCCGGCGTAGATCACGGGCCGCTTCGCGTTGCGAAGCATCTCCGCCGCGCGCTTCACGTCCAGCGGGTCGGGGCCGGAGCGCGCGGCGACGACCGGCTCGTATTCCCAGTTCTCCGGCATGTCCTCGTTGAACATGTCGGTCGGGATCTCGACCACCACCGGCCCACCGCGACCGTTGCGCAGCCGGGCAAAGGCGCGGCGCATGATGTTGGGCACCTCCGCCGCGCTCATCACCGCCTCGGTGCTCTTGCTGATGCCGCGCATCTGCACCGTGGAGTTGAAGTTGGGCGGCACGTGGGCGATGCGGCGCGGATAGCCCATGGGCAGCACCAGCACCGGCACACTCTCGCCGAAGCATTGGGCGACGCCGCCATAGGCGTTCTCCGCCCCAGGCCCGTGCTGCATGCAAAAGGCGCCGAGCTTGCGGCCCGAGGTGACGCGGCTGATCGCGTCGGCCATGTGCAGGCCGATGCGCTCCTGCCTCACCATGACCGGCCGGATATCGATGGCCGCTGCGTGTTCGATCAAGTGGTTCACCGGATATCCGGTGAGCACCTCGATGCCCTCGCGCTGCATGATGCGCGCGATCGCGTCGCCGACCTTCATTCCCGGCCGTCCTCCCATCGTCTCGTTGTGGGGAGGCTAGACCCCGCTTTGCGCGCTCCGCAAGTGTGGCATGCTTTGTCCATGCCCGAGCCCCTCCCTCCCGCCGAATTCGCCGCGCTGCTCGTCCGCGCCGGCATCGCCCTTCCGGAACGGGAGGCGGAGGATCTCCGCCTCGCCCATCCGCGCCTCCTCGCCATGCTCGCCACCCTGCGCGATCCGCCGCCGGCGGCGGAGGAGGAGCCCGCCTTCACCTTCGCGGCGGGAGACGAGGCATGATCCCCACCATCGCCGAGGCCGCGCGCCGCATCGCGGCGAAGGAGGTCTCGCCCGTCGAGCTGGCGCGGGATTCGCTGGCCCGCATCGCCAGGCTGGATTCCTCGCTGCACGCCTTCATCCGCGTGACGGAGGAGCGCGCAATGCAGGATGCGAAGGCTGCCGAGGAGCGGCAGATGCGCGGTGCGCTGCGCGGCCCGCTGGACGGCATCCCTTTCGGCCACAAGGACATCTACGAGACGGGAGGAATCCCCACCACTGCGCATTCCGCCCAGCTGCGCGACCACGTGCCGGCGCGCGACGGCTTCACCGTCCGCAAGCTGGCCGAGGCGGGCATTGTGCTGATGGGCAAGCTCGCCACCCACGAATTCGCCTTTGGCGGGCCGAGCCGCGACCTGCCCTGGCCGCCGGCCGAAAATCCCTGGGGCGCCGGGCATTTCACCTCTGGCTCCTCCTCCGGCACGGGGGCGGCAGTGGCCTCCGGCATGGTGCTGGGCGGGACGGGCAGCGACACGGGCGGCTCCATCCGCGGCCCGGCGGCGCTATGCGGCATCGCCGGCATCAAGCCCACCTACGGGCTGTGCTCGCGCGCCGGGATCCTGCCGCTGGCGCAGACGCTGGATCATGCGGGCCCCATGGCCTGGACCAGTGAGGATTGCGCCCTGCTCCTCGCCGTCATGGCGGGGCATGACCCGGAAGATCCGGCGAGCGCCGACCGCCCGGCGCCCGACCTTTCCTTGTCGCGCGAATGGCGCGGGCGGCGCATCGGCGTGATCCGCCACTTCCACGAGCAGGACAATCCGGTCACCCCGGCCACGCTGCGCGGCATCGAGGAAACGGCGGCGATCTTCCGGGGCCTCGGCGCCACGGTGGAGGAGGTGACGCTGCCCTCCCTGCACGAGTTCTACGCCGCCGGCTGGATCATCCTTTCGGCCGAGGCGTTCGCGGTGCACGAGCAGCGGATGCGCGAGACGCCGATGCTGTTCGGCGAGAATCTGCGCGGCCGCCTCGCCCTGGGTGGCCTGGTGTCCTCCGCCGACTACCTCCAGGCGCAGCGGCGCCGCCGCACCCTCATCCGCCGGACGGCGGAAGCGGCTTCCGGGTTCGACCTGCTGCTCACCGCCGCCGCGCCGGGCGAGGCGCCGCGCATCGACGACGTGCCGAAATGGGCGAGCCTGGAGAAGCCCAACTTCACCGTGCCCTTCAACATGCTCGGCTGGCCGGCGCTGACGGTCTGCACCGGCTTCGGCGAGAAGAACCTGCCCGTGGCGGCGCAGATCATCGGCAAGCCCTGGCAGGACGGGCTGGTGCTGGCCGCCGGCCATGCGGTGGAGCGCGAGAACGGCCACCGCGCCAAGCGCCCCACCGTGGGGGAGATGAAGCCGGGCTAAGCCTCGGGCGCGAAGACGCGCAGCGCCCCGCGCAGCACGCGGAACCGCGCGGGGGTTTCCGTCGTCACCTCGCCATCCGTGTTCACGGGCATGGGGCGGCGGGTGCGGATCTCCGCCTCGGTGAAGGAGGCGGTGCGCACATCGGCGAGGAGACGGTGCCGCCCGGTGCGGAACAGCGGATAAACCAGCGCCAGCTTCCACAGGCGCCGCGCCTCGATGCTGTAGAGGTCGAGTCGCCCGTCATCGATCGCCGCATCCTGCTTCACCGTCATGCCGCCGCCGTAGTGGCGGCCATTCCCCACCGCGACCTGCAGGGAGCGCAGGATGCGCCGTTCTCCGCCGCAGCGCAGTTCCACCGCGAAGGGCCGGGCGCGCCACACGGCACGGGCGGTGGCGATGGCATAGCCCAGCCGCCCCCAGCGCTGCTTCACCGCGCCGCTCAACTCCCGCGCCACCGCCACGCTGAGGCCGATGCTGGCGACGTTGAAGAACAGCTGCCCGTTCACCTCGCCGAGATCCACCGGGCGCGCCTGGCCGGCCGCGATCACCCCCACCGCGCCCGGGATGTCGAGCGGGATGGCGAGGGTGCGCGCGAGGTCGTTCGCGGTGCCCAGGGGCAGGATGCCGAGCGGCAGGCCCGCCTCGCGCAGGGCCGGCGCGGCGGCGTTCATGGTGCCGTCCCCGCCGCCCAGCACGACCATGTCCACCGTGCTCGCCGCGGCGCGGATCGCCTCACGCAGCTTTTCGCCGTCGCCGCACTCGCCGCGCGTGACCTGGAGCCCGGCCTCGCGCAGCGCCGTTTCCGCATCCTCGGCGGCATCCGCGCCGCTGCGGCTCTTCGCATTGACCAGGAGCAGGGCGCGCGGCCCCGGATTCGCGTCCTTCATGTCTGGCCGCGCCGCTGCAGGGTCAGGAGGATCAGCCAGCACAGCGCGGCCCAGCCGGCGCCCACCGCCCAACCGGCCAGCACGTCGCTCGGCCAATGGACGCCCAGATAAACGCGGCTGAAGCCGATCAGCAGCACCAGCAGCGCCGCGACCACCAGCGGATAAACCTTGGCCCGGCGCCTTTCCTGCACCCGCGACAGCAGTGCCCCCAGCGTCAGGTAGACGATGGCGGAGAGCATGGCGTGGCCGCTCGGAAAGCTTTGCGAGTAGACGGACTGGCCATGCGGGACGAGGTCGGGTCGCGGCCGGCCGAAGCCCCATTTCAGCCCGTGACTGACCACGACGCCGGAGGCGATGGACAGCAGGACCAGCATCGCCGCTTGCCGCCTGCCGGTGAGCAGCAGGAAGCCGAACACCGTCGCCGTCACCAGCAGGAGGACGCCCGTGCCGCCCAGCGCGGTGAAGTCGCGCATCATCTCCTCGAACCAGCCGGGGCCCCAGGGGTCGGTCGGGTCCGCCTCGCTCCGCAGCGCGAGCAGCAACGCGTGGTCCAGCGAATGGGTGTCGCCATCCGCCACCTCCAGGGCCACGCGCGCGAAGCCGAACAGCCCGACCCCCACGATGACCAGCGCCAGCAGCGTCCCGCGCTCGGCGGCCGTGACGCGCCGGGTCAGGCCGCGCAGCCAGCCCACCGCCTCCATCCTGTCTTCCATCCGGTCACCCGCCTCCTCGTCGCCAAGCAACGTTCCGCCCGCGCGAATGTTGGCGAGGGACAAGGGGAAGGGTGGACGCGCATGACTCAGGATCGTCTGGTACTTTTCGGCCGGATGGGCTTCGCCGCGCGGGGCATCGTGAACCTGCTGGTGGGGGGGCTGGCGCTGATGGCGGCGCTGGGGCGCGGCGGCGAGGCGACGGGCGCGCGGGGCGCCATCGGCACGCTGCTCACGCAGCCCTTGGGGCTGATCATCCTCGGGTTGCTGGCGCTGGGTCTGTTCGGCTTCGCCCTGTGGCGCTTCCTCCAGTCGCTGCTGGACGCGGACGGGGTCGGGCGGGACCGCAAGGCGCTGATGCGGCGGGCGGGGCAGTTCATCTCCGGCGTGATCTATCTCGGCCTGGCCGGCTTCGCCGCCAGTCTCGCGCTCGGCGGGGCAGCGGGGGGTGGCGAGGGTGAATCGGCGCGCGACTGGACGCGCTGGCTGATGAGCCAGCCCTTCGGGCGCTGGCTGGTCGCGGCGGTCGGGCTCGGCGTCGTGGGCGCCGCATTCGGCATGGCGCGCAAGGCCTGGACCGCCTCGTTCTGCGAGAACCTGTCCTGCAATGGCCGGATGGAGCATGGGGTGAAGCGCCTGGGCCAGGCGGGCTACGCGGCGCGGGCCGTGGTCTTCGTGGTGATCGGGCTGTTCCTGCTCCTCGCCGCCTGGCAGCACGACCCGAACGAGGTGCGCGGCCTGGGCGGCGCCCTGGTCGCCCTGCGCGCACAGCCCTTCGGGGCGGCGATCTTCGGCATCGTGGCGGCGGGCCTCTTCGCCTTCGGCCTGTTCGGACTGGCGGAGGCGCGGTTCCGCCGCATGCGGACCCCGCCCGAGGCCCATGCCGTGGGGGCGATGCTGTCGCCCGGCCGATAAGGGCGGCTCAGCCCCGCCCGCGATACCCCGGCACGCCCTGGTCGGGGATCCACACCCCCTCGGGCGGCGTGCCGGTCTGGAAGAACACGTCGATCGGGATGCCGCCGCGCGGATACCAGTAGCCGCCGATCCGCAGCCAGACCGGGTCGAGCAGCGCGACGAGGCGCTTCGCGATCATGAGCGTGCAATGCTCGTGAAAGGCGCCGTGGTTGCGGAAGGAGGCGAGGAAGAGCTTCAGGCTCTTGCTTTCCACGATCCAGTCGCGCGGCACGTAGTCCAGCACGAGGTGCGCGAAATCCGGCTGCCCGGTGAGGGGGCAGAGCGAGGTGAACTCGGGAGCGGCGAAGCGCACGCAGTAATGCAGGCCCGGCTCGGGATTGGGCACGCGCTCCAGCACCGCCTCCACCGGCGAGGCGGGCATGGGCGTGGCGCGGCCAAGCTGGGTGAGGCGGGAGGTGTCAGTCATCGTGGGCGCAGTTCCAATCGGCCTCGATCGCCTCGGCCTCGACGTCGAGGCGACCGGCGAGGATGGCTTCGCGCAGGCGGCGCATGAGGTCCTGGTAATACTGGATGTTGTGCCAGGTCAGCAGGATCGGCCCCAGCATCTCATCGCATTTCAGCAAGTGATGGATGTAGGCGCGGGAGTGGCGCCGGCAAGCCGGGCAGGCGCAGGCGGGGTCGAGCGGGCGCCCGTCATCGGCGTGGCGCGCGTTGCGGAGGTTCAGCGCCCCGCGCGAGGTATAGGCCCGCCCCATGCGGCCCGAGCGCGTCGGGATCACGCAGTCGAACATGTCCACCCCGCGCCGCACCGCGCCCAGCAGATCGGCGGGCATGCCCACCCCCATCAGGTAGCGCGCCTGCTCCTCGGGCAGCATGGGCACGGTGAAATCGAGGGTGGAGAACATCGCCTCCTGCCCCTCGCCGACGGCAAGGCCGCCGATCGCATAGCCCTCGAAGCCGATGCCGCGCAGCGCCGCCGCGCTTTCCGCGCGAAGATCCTCGAAGGTCGAGCCCTGGACGATGCCGAAGATCCCGTGCCCTTCGCGCGGGGCGAAGGCTTCGCGGCAGCGCGCCGCCCAGCGCATGGAAAGCCGCATGGACTTCGCCGCTTCCTCCTGCGTGGCGGGGAAGGGGGTGCACTCGTCGAAGCACATGGTCACGTCCGCGCCCAGCAGGCGCTGGATCTCCACGCTGCGCTCCGGCGTCAGCCGGTGCTTGGAGCCGTCCACGTGGGAGCGGAAAGTGACGCCGTCCTCGTCCATCTTCCGCAGCGCCGCGAGGCTCATCACCTGGAACCCGCCGGAATCGGTCAGGATCGGCCCGTGCCAGTCCATCAGGGCGTGCAGCCCGCCGAGGCGCGCCACGCGCTCGGCGCCCGGGCGCAGCATCAGGTGATAGGTGTTGCCCAGCACCATGCGCGCGCCGGTGGCGCGCACCCCGTCCGCCGTCATGCCCTTCACCGTGCCGGCGGTGCCGACCGGCATGAAGACCGGCGTCGGCACCTCGCCATGGGCAGTGTGCAGGATGCCGGCGCGGGCGCGCCCGTCCGAGCCGGTCCCTTCCCAGCGCAGCGTCATGCCGTCTCCTCCGCCCGGAACAGCAGGGACGCGTCGCCATAGGAGAAGAAGCGGTAGCCCTCGCCTATGGCATGGGCATAGGCGGCGCGCATGCGCTCGGTCCCGGCAAAGGCGCTGACCAGCATCAGCAGCGTGGATTTCGGCAGGTGGAAGTTGGTCATCAGCAGATCCGTGGCGCGGAAGCGGAAGCCCGGCCGGATGAAGATGTCGGTCAGCCCCCGGAAGGGCGGGATGGGCGCGCGGCGGTCCTCGACGCCCTGCGCCGCCGTTTCCAGCAGGCGCAGCGCGGTGGTGCCGCAGCACAGGATGCGCCCGCCCTCGCGCCGCGCGGCGTTGATCGTTTCCGCGGCTTCGGTCGGAAGCTCGCACCATTCGGCGTGGAGGCGGTGCCGGTCCAGGTTCTCCTCGCGCACCGGCAGGAAGGTGCCGGCGCCGACATGCAGCGTGACGGTGGCGCGGCGCACGCCCCTGGCCGCCACGGCAGCCAGCAGGCGCGGGGTGAAATGCAGGCTGGCGGTGGGGGCGGCCACCGCGCCGGGGCGGGCGGCGAAGAGGGTCTGGTAATCCTCCCGGTCCTCGCCGCGCGGGGCGTCGCGGCGGATATAGGGGGGCAGGGGCATCTCGCCGGCCTCGGCCAGGGCCTGTTCCAGCGCGGCCGGGTCGGCGCCGAAATCGAGCCGCGCCGCGCCGCCCTCGAACTTCTCCACCACGCGCGCCGTCGCCGCGGAGCCCTCGATGGCGAGGGTGTCGCCCTCGCGCAGGCGGCGGGCGTTGCGGATCAGCGCGTGCCAAGTGCCGTCGCCCTCGGCGCGGTTCAGCATCACCTCGATCCGCGCCTCGCCGCGCCGGGCGCGCAGCCGGGCGGGGATGACGCGGGTGTCGTTCACCACCATGACATCGCCGGGCCGCAGGTAGTCCGGCAGGTCGAGCACGCCGCGATCCTCCCGGGCCTCCGGGCGCACCACCAGCATCCGCGCCGCGTCGCGCGGTCGTACGGGTTGCTGGGCGATCAGGGCCTCGGGCAGGTCGTAGTCGAAATCCCGCAGGGTCAGGGGCATGGCGCGGGGCCGTAGCGCGCGCCGGGCCGCCGTGCAACGCTGCCCGCCATGACCCGCTCCGCCACGCTGCTGATGACATGCGCCGTGCTTTGCGCCGCCCTGGCCATGGGGCTGCGGCAAAGCTTCGGGCTCTTCCTCGCGCCGATGACGACGGAACTGGGCTGGTCCGCCTCCGGCTTCGCCCTCGCCATCGCCTTGCAGGTGCTGCTGAACGGGGTGTCGCAGCCCTTGTGCGGGCAGGTGGCAGACCGGATCGGCGGCCGCAAGGTGATCATGGGCGGCGCCGCGCTCTACGCCCTGGGCATCCTCGGCATGGCGCTCTCGGAAGGGCTGGGGCTCTTCACCTTCTTTGCCGGGCTGGTGATGGGGGTCGCGGTTTCCGCGGCCGGGATGCCGGTCATCATTGCCTCGCTGACCCGCCTCCTGCCCGAGGAGCAGCGGGGCAGGGCGGTCGGGCTGGGCACGGCCGGCTCCTCCTTTGGGCAGTTCCTCGTGGTGCCCATGGCTGGGCTGGGCATCAGCCAGGCAGGGTGGCAAGGGGCGCTGTTCCTCATGGCCGGGGCGGCGCTGCTGATGATCCCCCTCGCGCTGCCGCTGAACGACCAGCCGGCCCCGGCCACGACGGCGCAGCCCGAGCAATCGGCGAAGGAGGCGCTGTCCTTCGCGCTGCGGACGCCTTCCTTCTGGTTCCTGTTCTTCGGCTTCTATGTCTGTGGCCTCCATGTCTCCTTCCTGTCGGTGCACCTGCCGGGCTTCGTCGCCTCCTGCCACCTGCCGGTGGCGGTGGGGGCAGGGGCCATCGCGCTGATCGGGCTGTTCAACGTGGTCGGCTCGCTCACGGCGGGCGAGCTCTCGTCGCGCTGGAAGCGGCGCGAGCTGCTGGTGCTGATCTATGCCGGGCGCGGCGTGCTGATGGCCGGGTTCCTCATGGTGGAGAAAACGGCGGCCACGGTGCTGGGCTTCTCGGCGCTGATGGGGCTGCTGTGGCTGTCCACCGTGCCGCCCACGGTGGCGCTCTGCGCCCGCAACTTCGGCACGCGCTGGCTGGCGACCATCTTCGGCATCGTCTTCCTGGGCCATCAGTTGGGCGGCTTCACCGGGGCCTGGCTGGGCGGGGTGATCTTCGACCGGACGGGTTCCTATGACCTGATGTGGTCGATCTCCATCGCCGCCGCCGCCTTCGCCGCGCTGGTCCACATCCCGATCCGGGACGGCATGACGCCGGCCCCCGCCGCCGCTACAAGCGCGGCCACCCGATAGGAACCCGCCCATGCTCCGCCGCACCCTGCTGCCCGCCCTGTCCGGGCTGCTCGCCACGCCCGCCTTGCGCTCCGCCGCGGCGCAGGACCGGCCCCTGCCGCCACATGGCTTCCTGTTCGGCTCCTGGACGGGCGGCATCTTTCCGGCGATCGACACTCAGGGCAGCGCCTGCTTCGGCGCGGTGACGCTGATCGTCGCCCCCGACGTGGTGATGCGTGCCTCCTCGCTCGACGTCGCCTTCCGGCAGCGCCTGGTGGAGACGGTGGCCCTGAACCCCAACGGGGTGGAGATCCGCCTGGCCCCCATCCCCGGCCGCGCCCCGTCCGAGGCCGGCTTCGGCTGCGACGGCAACCCCGACCTCCTGCGCGTGGTCCGGCGCGGCGAGGACGAGGTGGTGCTGCAGGGCTGCAGCGACTTCCCCTTCCCGCTACGCCGCTGCAAGGGCTGAGCCGTGACGCGCCGCATCGCCCTGATCCACGCGCTGCGGCACTCCCCGCCGCCGGTGGAGGCCGCCTTCGCCAAGCTCTGGCCCGGCCAGCGCCTCATGAACCTCCTGGATGACAGCCTGTCCGCCGACCTTGCCCGCGACGGGGAGCTGACGCCCGCGATGACCGAGCGCTTCCTGCGCCTGTCGCGCTACGCCGCCGATACGGGGGCGGAGGCGATCCTGTTCACCTGCTCCGCCTTCGGCCCGCCCATTGAGGCGGTGCAGAAGGCGCAGGCGCCCATGCCGGTGCTGAAGCCCAACGAGGCGATGATCGAGGAGGTCGTTTCCTCCGGCGCGCGGCGCGTCGGGCTGCTCGCCTCCTTTCCCGGAACGCTCACCTCCATGCCGCCCGAGTTCCCCGAAGGCATCGAGGTGGTGCCGATGCTGGCAGAGGGCGCGCTGGCCGCGCTCGATGCCGGGGATGTCGCCGCGCATGACCGGCTGGTGGCGGAGGCGGGGGCGCGGCTGGCCGATTGCGATGCCATCGCGCTCGGCCAGTTCAGCCTCGCCCATGTCGCGCCGCGCGTGGCGGAGGCGACGGGCAAGCCGGTCTTCACCACCCCGGACAGCGCCGTCCGCAAGCTGCGCGGCCTGCTGGCGGCTTGACGGGCGGCGGGGCAGGGGCATCTCCCTTCCCGCATCCGATCCTGGGAGAGATTGCCATGACCGAACTCGCGGTGGGTGACGTCGCGCCCCCCTTCGACCTGCCCGCCAGTGGCGGGCGCAGCGTCAGCAGCGCCGGCCTCAAGGGCCGGCCCTTTCTGCTGTATTTCTACCCCAAGGCCGACACCTCCGGCTGCACCGTCCAGGCGCTGGGGATGGAGGAGGCGCTTCCCGAACTCGGGACGCTGGGCCTTGAGGTGATCGGCATCAGCCCGGACCCGATGAACGCCATCGAGAAATTCGCCCGCAAGCACAGCCTGACCTTTCCCCTGGCCTCGGATGCCGAGAAGCAGGCGGCGGCCGCCTACGGCACCTGGGTCGAGAAGAGCATGTATGGCCGCAAGTACATGGGCATGGAGCGCTCCTCCTTCCTGGTGGACCGCGAGGGGCGCATCGCCGCCATCTGGCGCAAGGTGAAGCCCGCCGAGCACGCCCGGCAGGTGATGGAGGCCGCATCGCGCCTGTGAGGGGTCCGAGGGCTGGCCACCCCGCCCGCCGGGCGGTAGGGAGCCCGCCCCGGGGCTCCTCCCGGAAAGGGCGCGGGACCACCGGATGACGATCGGCATCGAGATGGGGCGGACGCAGGCGGGCGCCCCCGTGACGCTCGACCTCGAGGAATTGCTGTCCACCCGCCTGCTGGTCCAGGGGAATTCCGGCTCCGGCAAGTCGCACCTGCTGCGCCGCCTCATGGAGCAGAGCGCGCCCTGGGTGCAGCAGGTGGTGGTGGACCCGGAGGGCGACTTCGTCACCCTGGCCGACCGGCACGGGCATCTGGTGATCGACGCCGCCGCCCATTCCGAGGCGATGCTGGTCCGCGCCGCCGACCGGGTGCGGCGCCACCGCGTCTCCGTGGTGCTGAACCTGGAGGGGGTAGAGGTGGAGGCCCAGCTGCGCTGCGCCGCCGCCTTCCTGAACGGGCTGTTCGACGCCGACCGCGATGCCTGGACCCCGGTGATGGTGGTGGTGGACGAGGCGCAGCTCTTCGCCCCCGCCATGGGTGGCGATGCCTCGGACGAGGCGCGCCGCGCCTCGCTCGGCGCCATGACCAACCTGATGTGCCGCGGGCGCAAGCGCGGCCTCGCGGGGGTCATCGCCACGCAGCGCCTCGCCAAGCTGGCGAAGAACGTCGCCGCCGAGGCGTCGAACTTCATGATGGGACGCACCTTCCTCGACATCGACATGGCCCGCGCCGCCGACCTGCTGGGCATGGAGCGGCGGCAGGCGGAATCCTTCCGCGACCTGGGGCGCGGGCATTTCGTGGCCCTGGGTCCCGCCCTGTCGCGGCGGCCCATCGCGCTGCATGTCGGAACGGTGGAGACGGCGACGCGCAGCGCCGGCCCCGCCCTGGTGCCACCCCCCAGCCTCCCTTCCGCCGAGGAAGCACGCGAGCTGATCCTGGCGGCGCCCGAGGAACCCGCTGCGCCCCCGCCGCGCCGCGCGCCGCGCCCACCGCCCAGCGACATCCTGGCCGAGCTGTCGCGCTTCTCCCCCGCCGCGCCCGTCCCGCCGCGCGCACGCACGGCGGAGGAGGAGGCCGGGCGCCGGCGCATTTGCGAGGAGTCGCTGCGCCAGGTGCTGGACGGGGAGGGCGAGGCCTTCCGCCCGGCAAGCCTGCTCTACCAGGATTTCCTGGTCCGGCTGCGCATCCGCGAGGTGGAGGACCCGCCCGGCCTTCCGGAGTTCCGCCGGATGCTGGCCGATGCCCGCGCCGGCATCGCGCCGGAAGTGGCGGAGGGCGAGGAATGGCAGGCCGCGGTGAGCCGCGCCGAGGCCCTGCCCGAGGATGCGCGCGGCGTGTTCCTGCTGCTGGCCCGCGCCGCGCTGGACGGGCTGCCCTGCCCCGACGACGCCTCGATCGCCCGTGCCTACGGCACGCACTCCGTCGGCCGCGCCCGCCGCCTCCTGGCGTGGCTGGAGGAGCGCAACGCATTGGTGCTGCGCGAGGTGCGCGGGCAGGGGCGGGTGGCCGCGGTGGTGGGCCTCGGCTGGGAAACGGCGCCCGGCCCAGCCGCCTAGAAGGACCCAGGCGCGCCCTGCAGCCTCCATCCGGCCGCAAGGCGGCCGGCGCCGCCAGGCCAACCTTTCATCCGGCGCGACCCTGACGCGGCGAAAGCCCAGCGGCCGGAGGCCGCGCCCGGCGCCTGGGGGCAGAAAAGACTCAGGTCTTCACGCCGGAACCGGCGTGAAGACCTGTTTGAGGCAGCGCAGGCCGAAGGCGGTGCGGGTGTGGCGGACGCCGGGCAGGCGGTAGATCTTCTCGCGCAGCAGCTTCTCGTAGCCCGCCGTCCCGCCCACGGCGGCCTTGAGGATGTAGTCGTATTCGCCGGTCGCCAGCCACGCCTCGATGATTTCCGGCATGGCGGCGATCGCCTCCTCGAAGCGCGCCAGCTGCGTCTCGTCGTGCTTCTCCGTCATGATCTCGATCCAGACCGTGTCCGGCATGCCCAGCGCCGCCTGGTCCAGCTCCGCGCGATAGCCGCGGATGACACCCGCCTGCTCCAGACGCCGCACGCGCTGCCAGCAGGGCGAGGCGGAAAGCCCCACGCGCTCGGCCAGTTCGGCATTGGTGAGCCGGGCCTCCCGGTGGAGCGCACGGAGGATGCGGCGGTCGATCGCGTCCACGGCGGAAGATCCTTTTGTCTTTTCGGCACTGCACAACAGAATACGGCATGAACCCCGGCGGGGTCCGGTGCATTCTCCCATCGTAAGCCGGAACGGGATACCAACCCATGGGCAGCATCCAGCGCACGGAGGCCTCGCTCGAGGAACGGTGGGACGCGGCCGGACGGGAAACCCTGCTGACCGGCACCCAGGCGCTGGTGCGCGTGCCGCTGATCCGGCGGCAGCTGGACGCCGCGCAGGGCCATGACACGGCAGGATTCATCAGCGGCTATCGCGGCTCGCCCCTCGGCGTCTACGACAAGGAGTTGTGGAAGCAGCGCGACCGGCTGCGCGAGGCGCGCATCCATTTCGAGCCGGGGCTGAACGAGGACCTCGCCGCCACGGCCTGCTGGGGCACTCAGCAGGTCGGGCTGCTGCCCGGCGCGAAGCAGGACGGGGTCTTCGCCATCTGGTACGGCAAGGGGCCGGGGGTGGACCGGTCCGGGGATGTCTTGCGCCACGCCAACGGCGCCGGCACCGCGCCGCTCGGCGGCGTGCTGGCCCTGGCGGGGGACGACCCGGCCAGCAAGTCCTCCACCGTCACCAGCGGCTCCGAGCATGCCTTTGCCGACCTCGAGATGCCGATGCTGGACCCCGCCGACGTGGCGGAGGTGCTGGAATACGGCGTGAAGGCCATCGCCCTGTCGCGCTTCGCCGGCACCTGGGTCGGCATGAAGTGCATCGCCGAGACGATGGACGCCACCATGTCCCTCGTCGTGGACCCGGCCGCCTTTGCCACCACCGTTCCGGGCGAGCCGGGCGACGTCCATATCCGGCTGAAGGACGCAGCGCTCGCCATCGAGCAGCGCCTGCGCCACGTGAAGCTGCCCGCCGCACAGGCCTTCGCGCGGCTGAACGGCTTCGACCGGCTGGTGCAGGATTCGCCGACGGCGCGCTTCGGCATCGCCGTGCGCGGCAAGGCGTGGTCCACGTTGCGCCAGGCCCTGTCCGACGCCGGCATCACGCCGGAACTCGCCCGGATGGGGGGCCTGCGGATCTGGAAGGTGGGTCTCGCCTGGCCGCTGGATCGGGAAGGCGCCATCGCCTTCGCGCGCGGGCTGGAGGAGGTGCTGGTGGTCGAGGACCGCCGCGCCTTCCTGGAATCCCAGCTGCGCGAGGCGCTCTACGACCTCCCCGTCCGCCCGCGCCTCACCGGCAAGGACGTGCTGAGCGACCTCGCGGAGCTGGACGTGGCATCCGTGCTGCGCGCCCTCGCGGCACGGCTGCCCGAGGCGCTGCGGACCGAGCGCCTCGCCGCCCGCATCGCGGAACTGGACGCGCTGGCGGCATCGGACCGTGAGCCGGTGGCGCTGCGGACGCCCTTCTTCTGCCCCGGCTGCCCGCACAACACCTCGACCCGCGTGCCCGAAGGCTCGATGGCCCTGGCCGGGATTGGCTGCCACTACCTGGCCAAGGACATGGACCGGAACAGCGACCTCTTCACCCACATGGGCGGCGAGGGCGCACCCTGGATCGGCCAGCAGCACTTCACCGAAACGAAGCACGTCTTCGCCAACATGGGCGACGGCACCTATTCCCATTCGGGCTCCCTCGCCATCCGCGCCGCCGTCGCCGCCAAGGCGAACATGACCTTCAAGGTGCTGGTGAACTCCGCCGTCGCCATGACGGGCGGTCAGGCGCCGGATGCGGAGGTGACGGTGCCGCGCATCGCCGCCCAGGCGGCGGCCGAGGGGGTGGAGCGCATCGCCATCGTGGGCGACGACCCCGACCGCCACCGGGACGACGCCACCATCCCGCGCTTCGCCTCCTTCCACGACCGCGCCGAGCTGGACGCCGTGCAGCGCGAGCTGCGCGAGGCGCCGGGCGTTTCCGTCCTGATCTATGACCAGCAATGCGCGACGGAGCGGCGGCGCCAGCGCAAGCGCGGCCTCGCCGCGCCCGCCGCGCGCCGCGCCGCGATCAATCCGCGCGTCTGCGAGGATTGCGGCGACTGTTCCCGCGTTTCCAACTGCATCGCGGTGGAGCCGGTGGAAACGCCCTGGGGCCGCAAGCGCCGCATCGACCAGAGCGCCTGCAACCAGGACCTGTCCTGCGTGCAGGGATTCTGCCCCTCCTTCGTGACGCTCGAAGGCGCGCAGCCGCGCAAGCCCGCCGTGCGGGAGCCCGCCGCCCCGCCACCCCTGCCGGAACTGCCCGAGGCGGAGGCCGGTCAAAGCTGGAACCTCCTTCTTGCCGGGGTGGGTGGGCAGGGCGTGACGGCGCTGGCGCAGATCCTTGCCATGGCGGCGCATCTGGAAGGCCGCCCGGTGCGGACCCTCGACATGCTCGGCCTCGCCCAGAAGGGGGGCGGAGTTTACGTGCAGATGCGGATCGGCCGCGCGGGCGAGCAGGTGCTGTCGCCCCGGATCGGCCCAGGCGAGGCGGATGCGGTCATCGCCGCCGACCTGATCGGCGCGCAGGGCAGGGTGGCGCGGCCCATGCTGGGGCGCGGCCGGTCGCGGATCGTGGTCAGCGCCGATGTTTCGCCCACCGGTGCCTTCGTGCTGAACCCCGAGACGCGGCAGGACCCGGCCGCCATGCTGGACAGCCTGCGCGCGGCCTCGCGCGAGGTGGTGGCGCTGCCGGCGGCGCAGGAGGTGGAGGAAAGCTTCGGCGACCTGATCTTCCTCAACGTCTTCCTGCTGGGCGCCGCCTTCCAGCGCGGCATGGTCCCGCTGTCGCGCGACGCGCTGCGCCGGGCCATCGAGATGAACGGCGCGGCTGTGGAGCGCAACCTTGCCGCCTTCGAGGCCGGGCGCCTCGCCGAGCCCGCGGGCGACGCCGCGCCGGAAACGCTGGAGGATCTGATCGCCCGCCGCGAGGCCGATCTGGTTTCCTACCAGTCGCGCCGCTACGCCGCCCGCTACGCCGCGCTGATGCGCCGCGTCGTGGAGGTGGAGCGTTCCGTGGCGCCGGACAGCGATGCGCTGACCCGCGAGGTGGCACGGCAGCTCTACCGGGTCATGGCGATCAAGGACGAGTATGAGGTGGCGCGGCTCCATGCCGACACCTCCTGGATCACCGAGCGCTTCGAGGGCACGCCGCGCCTGCATTTCCACCTCGCGCCGCCGGCGCTGGGCGAGGGCAAGCGCGAGTTCGGCCCGTGGATGCTCGGCGCCATGCGCCTCCTGCGTCACGGCAAGGCGCTGCGCGGCACAGCGCTGGACCCCTTCGGCCATTCGGAGGAGCGGCGCGAGGAGCGCGCCCTGCGCGAGGAGTTCATCGCCGGGCTGGAGGCGCATCTCGCGCGGCTTTCCCCGGGCAACCATGCGGCGCTGGTGGAGTGGGTGCGCGAATGGGGCGGCATCAAGGGCTTCGGCCCGGTGAAGCGGCGCTTCATCGAGGCGGCGCGCCCGCGCATCGCCGAAGCGGAACGGAGGTTCCTCGCGGCGTGAGGATGGGGCAGGCTATGGCGCGTCTGGCTTCCTCGGGAGAAAACGCCTTGTCGCGACGTCTCGTGTCCCTCGCTGCCCTGCCGCTGCTCCTGGCAGCCACGCCCGTCCTCGCCCAGTCGGAGGCCACGGCGCTGCGCGGGCTTTCGGAAGTACGCTTGGCGCTCGGGGTGCAGTCGCCAGACGCGGCGCGGGCCCATTGCCAGTTGCCCCAGGGGCTGGAGGCTGACCTTTACGAGACGCTGCGCGCCACGGCGGAGGGGCTTGGGCTGCGTGTGCCGACGGGAACGCGCGATGCCCAGCTCGGCCCCGGCCACCTGATGGTGGCGGGCACGCCGTCCACCAACCAGCAGCCGCTGCTGTTTGCGAATTTCGGCGTGGTGGCGCGGCCCGACCAGCCCGGCTCGCCCTGCGGCGCCTCGCTGATCATGCAGGTCCGCGCGCGGGTGACGGGGCAGGTGACCGCCACGGGGGGCAGGCTCGACACGCCCGTGACACTTTGGCACGACGACGCGGCGGGCATGGCACCGCCTGGTGAGGCGCTTCCAGTCATGCGCGCCCAGCTTCGCGCCATGATGGAGCGCTTTGCGGGCGTGCTCCGCACGAACGCCCAGGCCTCGGCGCCGCAGGGCACCACCACGAAGCGCAAGTCGCCCCAGTGATGGGGGAGGCCATGTTCGAGCTGCCGGAGGCGACGCGCGAGCTGCAATCCGTCGCGCAGGACTTCGCCCGCGAGCGCCTGGCTCCCCACGCCCTGGAATGGGACCGGGAGCGGCACTTCCCCGTGGAGGTGCTGCGCGAGGCGGCGGGGCTCGGCATGGCGGGGCTCTACGTGCGGGAGGAAAGCGGCGGCGCCGGGCTGACGCGCCTCGACGCCGCCGTCGTGTTCGAGGCATTGGCCACAGGCTGCCCGACGATCTCGGCCTTCCTGTCCATCCACAACATGGTCGCCTGGATGATCGACCGCTGGGGCAACGAGGCGCAGCGCGAAGCCCAGCTTCCTTCCCTGCTTTCCATGGAGCGCATCGCCTCCTACTGCCTCACCGAGCCGGGAGCGGGCAGCGACGCCGCCGCGCTGTCCACCCGCGGCCGGCGCGACAACGAGGGCTGGGTGCTGGACGGCGCCAAGCAGTTCATCTCCGGCGCCGGGAGCAGCGACCTCTACCTCACCATGGTCCGCACGGGCGGGCCGGGGGCAGATGGCGTCTCGGCGCTGCTGGTGGAAAAGGACACGCCCGGCCTTTCCTTCGGCGCCAATGAACGCAAGATGGGCTGGAACGCCCAGCCCACGCGGCAGGTGATCCTCGAGGGCGCGCGCGTGCCCGCCGACGCGTTGCTGGGCGAGGAAGGGCAGGGCTTCCGCTACGCGATGGCCGGGCTGGATGGGGGGCGGCTGAACATCGCCGCCTGTTCCCTGGGCGGCGCGCAGGCGGCGCTCGACATCGCCCTGGCCTATGTGAAGGAGCGCCGCGCCTTCGGCCGCCCGGTCGCCGACTTCCAGGCGACGCAGTTCCGCCTCGCCGACATGGCGACGGAGCTGGAGGCGGCGCGCGCCATGCTGTGGCGCGCCTGTGCCAAGCTGGATGCGCGGTCACCCGACGCCACGCGCTTCTGCGCCATGGCCAAGCGCTTCGTCACCGACACCGGCCACCGCGTGGCGGACGAGGCGCTGCAGCTGCTGGGCGGCTATGGCTACCTGGCCGACTACGGCATCGAGAAGATCGTCCGCGACCTCCGCGTGCATCGCATCCTGGAAGGCACCAACGAGATCATGCGCGTCATCGTCGCGCGGCAGATGCTGAAGGCCTGAGCTTGACGGTTTGTTAAGCTTTGGCGGGAAGGGCAGGATGGATCCATGCGTGGCCTTGCCCTTCTTCTCGTTCTTTCCGCCGCCGGGCCGGCCCTGGCGCAGCAGCGCGTGGTGGTTCCCGCCGACTCGGCGCTGGCGGTGCCGGCGCGCGGCGCCGAAGCCGCACCTGTGGTCGCCGCGACCCGCCCGCGCCTGACCCGAAGCGGCCGGCAGGGCGGACCTGCCACTTCGCGCGCCGGAGGTGGCGACGCGACGCTGCAAAGCCTCGCCGTCGCGGCGCTGGTGGGGCTTCCGCTGGCCGCAGCGGCTGGAGCGCTGATCGCGGGCGCGGCCTCCGGCACCTCGGTGCCGGGGACAGGCAGCGGCACCACCGCCCCCGCCTGCACGCGCTAGGCGTCCTGCTCATCCATCAAGCCGATGACGTCGTGCTGCCGCTCCGGCACCTGCTGGAAGAAGGGCAGGGCGCGGTCCACCGGCGTTGCTGCCGCATCGGCCAGGAACCAGCGGCAGGGGCGGATCGCCTCCGCCGCCGCGAAGAGCGCCTCGGCGGAACCGCCGCCGCGCCGAAGCACCTCCGGGTGGATCTCCATGAACAGCACGGCCCGGCGGGGCCGTCGCAATGTCCGCTCCGCCCCGCGCAGCGTCGCCGCCTCCTCGCCCTCCACATCCAGCTTGAGCAGGAGGTCGGGCGCGACGGGCGAGAAGATCGCATCCACCCGCTCCACCGTGACGCGCAGCCCGGCCCCCTCCGTCCGCAGATGCGCCGCGTGATCGGAGCGTCGCCCCGCCTCGGCCGCCAGCACCGCCTCGCCCGGCTTGTCGGAGACGGCGAGGTTCAGGGCGCGCGTGGGCAGGGGCAGCGCCTCCAGGTTCCGCCGCAGGAAGCCGAAGGAGGCTGGGTTGGGTTCCACCGCCGTGATCGAGCGCAGCTCCGGGCAGGCGGCATGGATCAGCCGGCTCACCATGCCAACATCGGCACCCAGGTCGAGAAGATCGAAGGAGCCGAGCCGCGCCTGGGCGAAGCGGCCCAGCGCGTCCACATCCGGGTCGTAAAGGCGGGCATCGCGCAGCCGCCAGAAATTCCATTCCTCGGCCGGGGCGTGCAGCGCGATCCCGCCCAGCTCGAAGCGCAGTTCCGACCGGAGCAGCCCGGCGTCGCGCAGGATCCGGAACAGCCGGTGCTTCCCTGGATAATTGTGACGGGACAGGATCTGGAGAAGGGAAGGCGGCAGGCGGGGACTCATCGCGGACTCCGATTCACGCGAGTTTAAGCTCAGCTTGCCGAGGATGGATGCCATGGCGTCCACCCTGATCGAATTCCCTGCTCCCGGCACCCCTCGACTGGCGCAATGGCGGCGACCGGTCGCAGGGCGCCGCACCCAGGCCGCCCCGCGCGGCCTGCCGCCGGAGGTGCTGATGTTCCTGGCCTTCGACGCGGCTCCTCGCGGAACTCCTGCGGCTGCTGGCGCGCGACGCCCGTGCCTTGCTCCGTTCCCGCCCTGACCTGCCGCCGACTCTGCGCAAGGCGCTGGCCAATCGGCCCGCAACGGCCAACCCTCCCATTTCCTGGAACGGATAGTTCCGTCACGGAAGCTTCACGAAAGCGAAACACGGGCGACCCCACCAGCCGTTAGGCAGCCAGCCGTCGAGTACTGGAGACCTAACGTGAACCGTCGTGCCCTTCTTGGCGCCGCTGCTGCGCTTCCCTTCCTTCCCCGTCCTGCCTTCGCGCAACAGGCGACCATCACCGGCGCCGGTGCCAGCTTCCCGCGTCCGCTCTACGACCGGTGGGGCTCGGCCGCGCGCGAAGGCGTCGGCGTCGCGCTGAACTACCAGAGCATCGGCTCGGGCGGCGGCATCAACCAGATCACCGCCCGCACCGTGGATTTCGGCGCCTCCGACGCCCCGCTCGCCGCCGACCAGCTTCGCGAGCGCAATCTGATGCAGTTCCCGACGGTCATGGGCTCGGTGGTGCTCTCGGTGAACCTGCCCGGCGTCGCCGACAACGCGCTGCGCCTGACGCCCGAAACCATCGTGGAAATCTTCCTCGGCCGCATCACGCGCTGGAACGACCCCAAGCTGGTCGAGCTGAACCGCGACATCCGCCTGCCCAACCTGCCCGTCTCGGTCGGCTACCGCGCCGATGGCTCGGGCACGACCTGGGTCTGGACCACCTACCTGTCCCGCATCTCCGAGGAGTGGCGCAACGGTCCGGGCGCCGGAACCTCCGTGCGCTGGCCGGTGGGCAACGGCGCCCGCGGCAATGAGGGCGTGTCCAACATCATCCGCAACACCCCGGGCGCCATCGGCTATGTCGAGAACGCCTATGCCGTGGTGAACCGCATGGTGACGACGCAGATCCGCAACAAGGCCGGCAACTTCATCCGCCCCGAGCCGGCGGCCTTCAACGCCACCGCCGCCGCGGCCGACTGGTCGGTGCCCAACTTCGCCGCCGACACGATCGACCTGTCCGGTGCCGATGTATGGCCGGTCACCTCGCCCACCTACATCCTGCTGCCGACCAACCCGGTCGCGGAGCGCGTCGATGGCAGCCGCAACACGATGCGCTTCTTCGACTGGGCCTTCCGCAACGGCAGCCAGGCCGCGCGCCAGCTGGAGTACATCCCGCTGCCGGAAGGCGCGCACAACGCGATCCGCGCCGCCTGGGCGCAGAACGTGAAGGACCCGTCCGGCGCCGCGATCTGGACGCAGGCGGCGGGCTGAGCCATCTCCCCCGGGAGGGCGCCGCCCGGTGCCCTCCCCCCTTACTTCCCTGGCGAGGCACCGTGTCCACCAGCCTTTCATCCGCACCTGTCATGGGCGAACGCCGCCGAATCGGAGAGACCGGCGACCTCGTCTTCGCCGGGCTGTGCCGGGGGGCGGGGGGCTTCGTCCTCCTCCTGCTCGGCGCCATCATCGTCACGCTGTTCATCGGCGGGCTGCCGGCCTTCCGCGCCTTCGGCGTCGAGTTCGTCTGGGGGCTCAACTGGGACCCGGTGGAAGGGCGCGAGGAGTTCGGCGCGGGCGTCGCCATCTTCGGTACGCTGGTATCCTCGATCCTCGCGATCATTTTCGCGGTCCCGGTCGCCTTCGGCATCGCCGTCTTCCTGACCGAGCTGGCGCCGCCCTGGCTGCGCCGCCCCGTCGGCACGGCGATCGAGCTCCTGGCCGCCATCCCCTCGATCATCTACGGCATGTGGGGCCTGTTCGTGATCGTGCCCTTCATCCAGTACAACATCCAGCTCGCCTTCGGGGAGCAACTGGCGGCGCTGCCGCTGGTCGGCTTCCTGTTCCAGAGCAACAACTTCGCCGGCACCTCGCTCTTCGCGGCCTCGCTGGTGCTGGGCATCATGATCCTGCCCTTCATCGCCGCGACGATGCGCGACGTGTTCTCGCAGGTGCCGCCGGTCTACAAGGAAAGTGCCTACGGCCTCGGCGCGACGCGGTGGGAGGTGATGCGGGGCGTCGTCATCCCCTACACCCGCATCTCCGTGGCGGGCGGCATCATGCTCGGCCTCGGCCGCGCCCTGGGCGAGACCATGGCCGTCACCTTCGTGATCGGCAACGCGAACCGCATCGCCACCTCGCTCTTCGACCCCACCAACACCATCGCCTCCGTCATCGCGATGGAGTTCCCCGAGAGCCTGAGCGGCAGCCTGCAGCAATCCGCGCTGCTCGCCATCGGCTTCCTTCTATTCGTCATCTCCTTCCTGGTGCTGGCCACGTCGCGCTGGCTCCTGCGCCCCAGGCTGAAGTGAGGCCCCGATGAGCGCGACCACCCAAGCCCCCGCCTTCACGTCGGATCCCGAAACGCGGCGCCGCCTGGGCCGGCGCCGTGCCCTGATCGACGCGGGCGTCCGCTGGTTCTGCCTCGGCGCCACGGTCGTCGGGCTGCTTTTTCTCGCCTCCATCATGGCAACGCTGCTCTGGCGCGGCCTCGCGGCGCTGGACTTCATCGTGCTGACGCAGGAATTCCAGCCGACGCGCTACGGCGACGACACCCTGCCCAAGGGCGGGCTGGTGCACGCCATCGTCGGCTCGATCCTGCAGAGCGGCATCGCCATCCTCATCGGCACGCCGGTCGGGCTGCTGGTCGGCACCTATCTCGCGGAATATGCCCGAGGGTCGGGCTTCGGCCACACGGTGCGCTTCGTGTCCGACATCCTGCTTTCCGCTCCCTCCATCCTGGTCGGGCTGTTCATCTACCAGACGGTGGTGCTGCCCACAGGCGGCTTCTCCGGCATCGCAGGCGCGCTGGCGCTGGCCATCATCGTGATCCCGGTGGTGGTGCGAACGACGGAGGACATGCTCCAGCTTCTTCCGAACACGCTGCGTGAGGCGGTGGTGGCGCTGGGCGCGCCGCGCTGGAAGATGATCACCCTGGTCGCGTGGCGCGCGGCGCTGCCGGGCATTGTGACGGGCGTGCTGCTCGCCTTCGCCCGCATCGTCGGCGAGACGGCGCCGCTGCTGCTCACCTCCTTCGGCAACAACGTGCTCAGCACGGATCTGTCCCGTGCCATGGCGTCGCTGCCCGTCGCCATCTACCAGCAGGCCAATAGCGGCTTCCCCGACCTGATCGAGATCGCCTGGTCGGGCGCATTGATCGTGACCTTTGGCGTTCTGGCCATCAACATCATGGCGCGCGTGGCGCTGCGGCCCCGCAAGTAGGAAGGTTTCCCATGAACGACGTTTCCATGGCAGCCGCGATGACCGCCGAGCAGGCCCAGGCCGCCGCCGCCACCGCGCCGCCGCGCATCGCCATCCGCAACCTCGACTTCTTCTACGCCCCGGGCCTGCCCAAGGCGCTGAAGGGCATCACCCTCGACATCCCGGACCGGCAGGTCACGGGGATGATCGGCCCCTCGGGCTGCGGCAAGTCCACGCTGCTGCGCGTGCTGAACCGAATGTACAGCCTCTACCCCGGCCAGCGCGCCGAGGGCGAGGTGATCCTGGACGGGCGCAACCTCGTGGGTCCCGACGTGGACATCAACGAGCTGCGCGCGCGGATCGGCATGGTGTTCCAGAAGCCCACCCCCTTCCCGATGACGATCTTCGAGAACATCGCCTTCGGGGTGCGGCTGCACGAGCGCCTGGGCAAGGCCCAGATGGCCGAGCGGGTGGAGTGGGCGCTGACCCGCGCCGCCATCTGGAACGAGGTGAAGGACCGGCTGCATTCCTCCGCCCTCGGCCTGTCGGGCGGGCAGCAGCAGCGCCTGTGCATCGCCCGTTCCATCGCCGTGCGGCCCGAGGTGATCCTGCTGGACGAGCCGACCTCCGCCCTCGACCCGATCTCCACCCTGAAGATCGAGGAGCTGGTGGACGAGCTGAAGAAGGACTTCACCATCGTCATCGTCACCCACAACATGCAGCAGGCGGCGCGCTGCGCCGACCAGGTGGCCTTCTTTTACCTGGGCGAGCTGATCGAGGTGGGGCCGGCGGCGCAGATGTTTACCGCGCCGCGGCATCCCAAGACCCAGGAATACATCACCGGCCGCTTCGGCTGAGGACGCCCCCATGCCCCAGGAAGCCTCTCCCCACATCGTCCGCTCCTACGAGGGCGAGCTGCGGCGCCTGCGCGAGATGATCGCCCGCATGGGCGGCCTCGCCGAGCGCCAGGTGGCCGACAGCGCCCAGGCGCTGATCCGCCGCGACACGGACCTCGCCGCCGAGGTGGTGCGCCGCGACGCGGAGCTGGACCAGATGGAGCGGGAGGTGGAGCAGTTCTGCGTCCGCCTCCTCGCCCTGCGGCAGCCCATGGCTGCCGACCTCCGCCTCATCATCGCGGCGATGAAGATCTCTTCGGACCTGGAGCGGATCGGCGACTACGCGCGCAACGGGGCCAAGCGCGCCATCGTGGTGGCGCAGCAATCCCTGATCAGCAGCCTCAACGGCTTCGAGCGCATGTCGGAGCTGGTGCAGGAGAACCTGCGCAGCGCCATCGACGCGCTGGTGGAGGAGGATGCGGAGAAGGCCGACGAGGTGTGGCGCAGCGACGAGCCCATCGACGGCATCTACAACGGCATCTTCCGCGAGCTGCTGACCTTCATGATGGAGGACCCGCGCAACATCACCGCGGCGACGCACCTCCTCTTCATCGCGAAGAACATGGAGCGCATCGGCGACCACGCCACCAACATCGCCGAGCGCGTGCACTTCGTCGTGCGCGGCGAACAGGTGACGGCGGATCGCCCCAAGGGCGACGACTCGGCCAGCGCCGTGGCCGGCGCGCCCCGCTGAAGACAGGGAGTCAGGACATGCCAGACGGGTTCGGGGGCGGCACGCGGCCAAGCATCCTGGTGGTGGAGGACGAGGCGGCGCTCCTCACCCTCCTGCGCTACAACCTCGAGAAGCAGGGCTTCCGGGTGGAAGAAGCGACGGACGGGCAGGAGGCGCTGCTGCGCATCGCAGAAAGCAAGCCCGACCTTGTCCTGCTGGACTGGATGCTGCCCTCGCTTTCCGGCATCGAGGTCTGCCGGCAGATCCGCCGCCGTCCGGCGACGCGCGACCTGCCGGTGATCATGGTCACCGCCCGCACGGAGAACATGGACGCGGTCCGGGCGCTCGACACCGGCGCCGACGACTACATCACCAAGCCCTTCGCGGTGGAGGCGCTGCTGGCCCGGATCCGGGCGCTGCTGCGCCGCTCCGCCGCCGTGGCGGAGAAAGGGTCGCTCGCCTTCGCCGACCTCGTCATGGACCAGGACGCGCACCGGGTCACCCGGGGCGGCCGGCCCGTCCATCTCGGCCCGACCGAGTACCGGCTGCTCGAATACTTTCTGTCCCACCCGCGCCGCGTCTTCTCGCGCGAGCAGCTGCTGGATGCGGTCTGGGGCCGGGACATCCATGTGGAGCTGCGGACGGTGGACGTGCATATCCGGCGCCTCCGCAAGGCCATCAACGGCGAGGGCGAGTCGGACCTGATCCGCACCGTCCGCTCCGCCGGCTACGCGCTGGACACGGAATGACCGGGGCCGCGCACGCCCGTTGACGCGCGCCTCGCGAGGCCGGACACTCCGCCCCAAAGCCCGCCCTGGCAGGCCGGCGGCCCTCGGCCGACCGACCGGTCGGTCGGGCGTCGGCACCGGAGGGACCGCCCATGGAACAAAGCTTCGTCGAACATGACCGCGATGGCGACATCCACATCCTCAGGATCGCCAACCCGCCGGTGAACACGCTGCGGACTGGCGTGCGCGCCGGCCTGCACGAGGGCATCGCCGCCGCGCTGAAGGAAGGCGCACGGGCCATCGTGCTCATCGGCGCCGGCCGGATGTTCTCCGCGGGGGCGGAGATGACGGAGTTCAACAAGCCCCGGCAGCCCCCCTCGCTTCCTGAGGTGTTCGACGCCATCGAGAACAGCCGCGTCCCGGTCGTCGCGGCCATCCACGGCTCCGCCCTGGGTGGCGGGCTCGAGCTGGCGCTGGCCTGCCACGCCCGCGTGGCCTCGCCCACGGCGCAGCTGGGCCTGCCCGAGGTGAAGCGCGGCTTCGTGCCCGGCGCGGGCGGCACCCAGCGCCTGCCGCGCCTGATCGGCGGCGAGACGGCGCTGAAGATGATCGTCTCCGGCGAGCCGGTGAAGGCGGCCGAGGCGCTGAAGCTCGGCTTCATCGACGCGGTGGTGGAAGGCCCGCTGGAGCAGGCGGCCGTGGCCTGGGCGCGGGAGAATGCCGGCCGTTCCTTCACCCTGGCCCGCAAGCGCGACGACAAGATCAGGGGGGCCGACATGGCGGCCTTCGACGCCGCCGCGGCTGGGCTGCTCAAGCGCTCGCGCGGGCAGGAAAGCCCCAAGGGCTGCGCCGCCGCCGTGCGCGCCGCGATGACCATGCCCTTCGAGGAGGGGCTGAACGTGGAGCGCGAGCAGTTCCAGCGCCTCGTCTCCGGGGAGCAGAGCCACGCGCTGCGCCACATCTTCTTCGGCGAGCGTGAGACCGCGCGCATCCCGGGCATGCCCGAGGGCACGCAGCCCCTGCCGGTGAAGAAGGCGGTGGTGATCGGCGCCGGCACCATGGGCGGCGGCATCGCGATGAGCTTCGCCAATAACGGCATCCCGGTCACGGTGCTGGAACAGGCGCAGGACGCGCTCGACCGCGGGCTGAAGAAGTGCGAGGCGAACTGGGAGCGCAGCGTTTCCGGCGGCAAGCTTTCGCAGGAAGACTATGCGAAGCGCCGCGCCCTGCTGTCCGGCTCCACCGACTGGAACGTGGTGAAGGAGGCCGACATCGTCATCGAGGCGGTGTTCGAGGACATGGGCGTGAAGAAGCAGGTCTTCGCGAAGCTGGACGAACTGGCGCGGCCGGGCATCGTGCTGGCCTCCAACACCTCCACCCTCGACATCGACGCCATCGCCTCCGCGACCAAGCGGCCGGAATTCGTGGTGGGGATGCACTTCTTCTCGCCCGCCAACGTGATGAAGCTGCTCGAGATCGTGCGCGGCAAGGCCTCCTCCTGGGAGGCGATCGCCACCGCGATGGATGTGGGCAAGCGCATCGGCAAGGTGAACGTGGTCGTCGGCAATTGCGACGGCTTCGTCGGCAACCGCATGACCGGCAAGCGCGGCTTCCAGCTGGAGCGCCTGCTGCTGGAAGGTGCCCTGCCGCAGGACATCGACCGGGTGATGGAAGGCTACGGCATGGCCATGGGGCCCTGCGCCACGGGCGACCTCGCCGGGCTCGACATCGGCGCGGCGGTCCGCAAGGCGCGCGGCACCACGGCGCCCATCGCCGATGCCATCGTGGCCGCCGGGCGCTACGGCCAGAAGACCGGCAAGGGCTGGTACGTGTATGACGAGAAGCGTCAGCGCCAGCCGGACCCGGAGGTGGAGAAGCTCATCACCGAGATGAGCGAGAAGCACCAGGTGAAGCGCCGCAAGATCGAGGATTCCGAGATCCTTGAGCGGATGCTGCTGCCCATGGTGAACGAGGGCGCGCGCATCCTGGAGGAGGGCATCGCCTCCCGCGCCATCGACATCGACGTGATCTTCGCCAACGGCTTCGGCTGGCCGGCCTGGCGCGGCGGTCCCATGTTCTGGGCCGACCGCATGGGCATGAAGGCCGTGCGCGACAAGCTGGCCCACTATGCCGAAACCACCAACGATCCCAACCTCAAGCCCGCCGCGCTGATCGAGAAGCTGGCCGCCGAAGGCGGTTCCTTCTCCGCCATGGGCCAGAAGAAGGCAGCCTGACCGCGATCGCCGGGCGGAACGCCCGGCGTCCATCGCCGGTCGCAAGGAGACGAACATGGAACTGAAGTTCACCGACGCCGAGAAGGCCTTCCGCCAGGAGGTTCGCGACTTCCTGGCCGCCGAGCTGCCCGAGTCCACGCGGCAGCACATGATCGCCGGCAAGTCCCCCACCAAGGACATGGTGGTGGAATGGCAGCGCAAGCTGAACGCGCGTGGCTGGGCCGCCCCGGAATGGCCGAAGGACCATGGCGGTCCGGGCTGGACCCCGGCGCAGAAATACATCTTCCGCGAGGAGCTGCAGATGTGGCCGGCGCCCTCGCCGCTCGGCTTCAACATCAACATGTGCGGCCCCGTGATCATCGAGTTCGGCACGGAGGAGCAGAAGAAGCGCTTCCTGCCGCGCATGCTCAACCTGGACGACTGGTGGTGCCAGGGCTTCAGCGAGCCAGGCGCCGGCTCCGACCTCGCCGGTCTCAAGACCAAGGCGGTGCGCGAGGGCGACGGCTGGGTCATCAACGGCCAGAAGACCTGGACCACGTTGGCGCAGCACGCCGACTGGATCTTCGTCCTCGCCCGCACCAACCCGGAGGCGAAGAAGCAGGAGGGCATCTCCTTCTTCCTCGTGGACATGAAGACCCCCGGCATCTCGGTGCGCCCGATCATCACCATCGAGGGCGGGCACGAGGTGAACGAGGTCTGGTTCGACGACGTGAAGGTCCCGGCCGAGAACCTGGTCGGCGAGGAGAACAAGGGCTGGGACTGCGCCAAGTTCCTGCTGGGCAATGAGCGCTTCGGCCAAGCCCGCGTGGGCGCGAGCCGCGAGCGCATCCGCCGCCTCAAGACCATCGCCAAGGAAACCCTCGACAATGGCCGCCCGCTGATCGAGGACCCGGAGTTCCGCCGCCAGGTGACCGAGATGGAGGTGGAGCTGAAGGCGCTGGAGATGACCGTGATGCGCGTCATCGCCAACGAAACGAAGCGCGCCGGCACCGGCAAGCCCGACCCCACGACCTCCGTGCTGAAGATCAAGGGCACCGAGATCCAGCAGGGCGTGTCGGAGCTGCTGATGAAGGCGGCCGGCCCCTATGCCTGGGTGGATGGCGACCCGGAGATGGAAGGCAGCAACGAGTGGGAGGTGGCGCCGGACTGGGCCTTCGGCCTGGCGGGCATCTACTTCAACTGGCGCAAGCAGAGCATCTATGGCGGGTCCAACGAGATCCAGCGCAACATCATGGCCAAGGCCTTCCTCGGCCTTTGAAGCGGGCGCGCGAGCGCGCCCTGGGAGACTCTGACACGACATGGATTTCGACCTGAACGAGGAGCAGTCGCTGCTCCAGGACAGCATCCGCCGCACCCTCACGGACCGCTACGGCTTCGAGGCCCGTCGCGGCTTCATCGCGGGCGAGACGGGCTGGAGCCGTGAGATGTGGGCCCAGTATGCCGAGCTCGGCCTGCTGGGCCTGCCCTTCAGCGAGGAGGATGGCGGCTTCGGCGGCGGCGCCGAGGAGATGCTGATCCTGGCCGAGCAGATGGGCCGCTCGATCACGCTGGAGCCCTGGTTCTCGACCCTGGTGCTGGGCGGCGGTTTCCTGCGCCACGGCGCCGATGCCAGGCTGCGTGGCGAACTGGTGCCCGGCATCGCTTCGGGCGAGACGCTGCTCGCCTTCGCGCAGCAGGAGCGCCAGTCCCGCTACGACCTGCATGACGTGCAGACGACGGCGAAGCGCGACGGCTCCGGCTGGGCCATCACCGGCCGCAAGGGCATGGTGCTGCACGGCGACACGGCGGACCACTTCGTCGTCACCGCCCGCACCGGCGGCGGCCAGCGCGACCGGCAGGGCGTGGGCGTCTTCCTGGTGCCGAAGTCCGAGGCTTCCTCGGTCAAGGGCTTCCGCCAGGTGGATGGCAGCCGCGCGGCCGAGGTGGCCTTCGAGAACGCCCGCGCCAGTCATTGCCTGAGCGAGGACGGCATGGACCTCGTGGACCGGGTGGTGGACGAGGCAATCGCCGCCCTGGCCGCCGAGGCGGTGGGGGCGATGGATGTCGTGCACGCCATGACCCTGGACTACATGAAGACCCGCACCCAGTTCGGCCGCCCCATCGGCACCTTCCAGGCTCTGCAGCACAAGGCCGCGGACATGCTGGTGGCGATCGAGCAGTCGCGCTCCATGGCGTATTTCGCCGCCATGGCCTCGCGCGGCGAGAATGCGGAGGAGCGGCGACGCGACATGCACGCGGTGAAGGTGCAGGTCGGCCGAGCCAGCCGCCTGGTGGGCCAGCACAGCATCCAATTGCATGGCGGCATCGCCATGACGATGGAATACGCCGCCGGTCACTACTTCAAGCGACTGACGGTGAACGAGGCCACCTTCGGCGACACGGACCACCATCTGCGGGCGCTGTCCGACGCCGGAGGGCTTGTGCAGGCCGCTTAGTCCTTGCGGCGCGGCGCGGGGCTTGCTTTGCTTCGCGCCGCAAGCTGCGGGGAGATGGCGATGATTCTCGGGCGTCGTGGGGCGATCCTGGCGGGTGGCGCGGTTCTGGCCGCGCCCGTGGTGCAGGCGCAGGAAGGGCCGATCCGCATCGGCGAGATCAACTCCTATTCGTCGCAGCCCGCCTTCCTCATCCCCTACCGCAATGCCTGGACCATGGCGGTGGACGAGGTGAACGCCGCCGGCGGCGTGAATGGCCGCCGGATCGAGACGGTGTTCCGCGACGATGCCGGCCGTCCCGAGGACGCGGTGCGCCATGCCGGCGAGTTGATCAACAACGAGCGCGTCCACCTGCTGGCCGGCGGCTTCCTGTCCAATGTCGGCCTCGCCATCGCGGATTTCGCCAACCAGAATCGCCGCCTCTTCGTGGCGTCGGAGCCGCTGACCGACGCCCTCGTCTGGGCGCGGGGCAACCGCTACACCTTCCGGCTGCGTGCCTCCACCTACATGCAATGCGCCATGCTGGTGGAGGAGGCGGCGAAGCTGCCCGCCCGGCGCTGGGCCACGGTGGCGCCCAATTACGAATACGGCCAGTCCTCGGTGCGCTGGTTCAAGGAATTGCTCACCCGCGCCAAGCCCGACGTGCAGTTCGTGGCGGAGCAGTTCCCGGCCCTGGGCCGCATCGATGCCGGCGCCACGGTCCAGGCCCTGGCCGGTGCGAACCCCGAGGCGATCTTCAACGTCACCTTCGCGGCCGACCTGACGAATTTCGTTCGCCAGGGCTCCACGCGCGGGCTGTTCGACCGCCGCCGCGTCGTTTCGCTCCTGACCGGAGAGCCCGAATACCTTGATCCGCTGGGCGACGAGGCGCCGGAGAACTGGATCGTCACCGGCTATCCTTGGCAGGACATCAACACCGAGGGCCATCGCCGCTTCCGCGACGCGTATCGCGCCCGGTTCCGCGATCATCCGCGCCTGGGCAGCGTCGTCGCCTATGACACCGTCACCGCCATCGCGACCATGCTGCGCAGGTCGGAAGGCACGGACACGGACCGCATGATCGAGGCGATGCGCGGGTTGCGCTTCCCCTCCGCCTTCGGCGAGACCGAGGTCGAGTTCCGCGACCTCGACCACCAATCCACCTCGGGTGCCTATGTCGGGCGCACGGCGGTGCGGAGCGGACGTGGGGTGATGGTGGATTGGCGCTATGCCGACGGGCGCAACTACCTGCCGCCCGACGACGTGGTGCGCGGATTGCGGCCGCAGGCCTAGCCCGCCCTGGAAAACCTTCTCGTCCAGGGGCTGTCTGGCCTCGCCTCCGCCTCGTCGCTGTTTCTTGTCGCCTCCGGGTTGACGGTGATCTTCGGCGTCACGCGCATCGTGAACTTCGCGCACGGCTCCTTCTACATGCTGGGCGCATATTTGGCCTGGACGCTGGTCACGGTCCTGCCGCGCGGGCATCTCGGCTTCTGGGGCGGGGTGCTGGCCGCGGCGCTGATCGTCGGCGTCATTGGCGTGCTGATCGAAGTGCTGCTCTTGCGCCGCATCTACAAGGCGCCGGAACTCTTCCAGCTTCTTGCCACCTTTGGCGTCGTGCTGATCGTGCAGGACCTCGCCCTGCTGATCTGGGGCCCGCAGGACCTGCTCGGCCCGCGCGCCCCGGGGCTGCGCGGCGCGACCGAGGTGCTGGGGGTGCGCTTCCCCCTCTATGAACTATTCCTGATCGCGGTCGGGCCCGTGGTGCTCGGCTTGCTCTGGCTGCTCTTCCACCGCACGCGCTGGGGCACGCTGGTCCGCGCCGCGACGGCGGACCGGGAGATGGTGGGCGCGCTGGGGGTGAACCAGCGCATGCTCTTCACCACCGTGTTCTTTCTGGGCTCTATCCTCGCTGGGCTGGGCGGGGCGCTGCAATTGCCGCGCGAAAGCGTGAACCTCCAGATGGACCTCGCGGTCATCGCCGAGGCCTTCGTGGTGGTGGTGGTCGGCGGGCTGGGCTCCCTGCCCGGGGCCTTCCTGGCAGCGATGCTGATCGGCCAGATGCAGGCCTTCGGCATCCTGATCTTCCCGAAGATCACGCTGGTCCTGGCCTTCCTGGTGATGGCGGCCGTGCTGGTGGTGCGGCCACACGGGCTGCTGGGCCGCCCGCCTTCCTCCGCCCACGTGGCGCAGGCGGTGGAGCCGCCGCTGGAGGCGACGCCGGGCTGGGGGCGTTGGCTCCTCCTTGCCCTGCTGGCGCTGGCCGTCCTCGTGCCGCCCTTCCTTGGCGACTTCGCCCTGATCGTCTTCACCGAGATCGCGATCATGGTGCTCTTCGCGGCCTCGCTGCACTTCATCATGGGGCCAGGCGGCATGGCGAGCTTCGGCCACGCTGCCTATTTCGGCCTGGGCGCCTATGGCGCGGCGCTGCTGGTCAAGCATTTCGCCGCGCCGATGGAATTGGGGCTGGTCGGCGCGCCCTTCGCCGCCGGGCTGGCGGGCGTCGTGTTCGGCTGGTTCTGCGTGCGGCTGTCGGGCGTCTATGCCGCCATGCTGACCCTGGCCTTCGCGCAGATCGCCTGGTCGGCGGCCTTTCAGTGGGTCGAACTCACGGGGGGCGACAACGGCATCCTCGGCGTCTGGCCCTCGGCCTGGGCGCAGCCGAAGCTGGTTTTCTACTACCTGACCTTGGCGCTTTGCGTGGCGGCGACGCTGCTGCTGCGCCGGGCGATCTTCGCGCCCTTCGGCTACGCGCTGCGCGCCGGCCGCGACTCGCCCCTGCGGGCGGAGGCGATCGGCATGGACGGGTTCCACATACGCTGGGCCGCCTTCACCCTGGCGGCCGTGGCGGCGGGGATCGCCGGCGGGCTCTTTGCCTACAGCAAGGGCAGCGTCTTCCCGACCTACATGGCCATCCCGCGCTCGGTGGACGCGCTCTTGATGGTGCTGTTGGGCGGCGTTCAGACCGTCAGCGGGCCCATCGTCGGTGCCCTGGCCTATACCTGGATCCATGAGCAGCTGATGCGGCTCTTCGACCTGTGGCGCCTGCTCCTTGGCACGGTGATCCTCCTGCTGGTGCTGTTCTTCCCGCAGGGACTGGCCGGGGTGGCGCGGAGGCGCGGGTGAGCGCGACGCTGGAAGCCACCGACCTGCACAAGAGCTTCGGCGGCGTGCACGCCGTGGCCGGGGTGACGCTGCGCGTCGCGGCCGGCGAGCTGCTGGCGCTGATCGGACCGAACGGCGCCGGAAAATCCACCTGCTTCAACATGCTGAACGGCCAGCTGCGCCCCGACTGCGGCGAGGTGCGGCTGCGCGGGGAGGACATCACCGGCATGGCCCCGCGCCGCGTCTGGCGCATGGGGGTGGGGCGCACCTTCCAGATCACCGCCACCTTCGGCTCCATGACGGTGCTGGAGAACGTGCAGATGGCGCTGCTCTCCCACCGTCGCCGCCTGTTCGACCTGTGGAACCCCGTGGGGCGCGAGGACCCGGCGCGGGCACTTGCCCTGCTGGAGCGGGTGGGGATGGCGGCGCAGGCGGCTCGCCCCTGCGGTGTCCTGGCCTATGGCGACCTGAAGCGGGTGGAACTCGCCATCGCGCTCGCCAACGACCCCGCCCTGCTTCTGATGGACGAGCCGACGGCTGGTATGGCCCCGGCCGAGCGCGTGGCGCTGATGGAACTCACCGCGCGCATCGCACGCGACGGCGGCATCGCCGTCCTGTTCACCGAGCACGACATGGACGTGGTGTTCGGCCACGCCGACCGCATCCTGGTTCTCGACCGTGGCCGCCCCATCGCGGAGGGCGCGCCCGAAGCCGTGCGCGCCGATGCGCGGGTGCGGGAGGTGTATCTCGGCACCGGGGCGACGCACGGCCATGCTTGAGGTTTCGGCGCTGCATGCGCATTACGGCCGCGCCCACATCCTGCACGGCGTGTCCTTCGCGGCGCGGGAGGGGGAGGTGGTGGCGCTGCTTGGCCGCAACGGCGCGGGCAAGAGCACGACCATGAAGGCGGTGATGGGGCTGGTGCGCCCTTCCTCCGGCTCGGTCCGCTTCCGAGGAGAGGAGGTGGCGGGGCGCGAGCCCTTCGCGATCGCGCGACGCGGCCTGGGCTACGTGCCGGAGGAGCGGCGCATCTTCAGCGAGTTGACCGTGGCCGAGAACCTGGAGGTGGGCCGCCGCCCGGCCCCCGCCGGCCTAGCGTCCTGGACGCCGGCGCGCATCGCCGCGCTCTTTCCCAGCCTGGGCGCCATGATGGCGCGGCCGGGCGGGCGGATGAGCGGCGGCGAGCAGCAAATGCTCACCATCGCCCGTACGCTGATGGGCAATCCGCGCCTCATTCTGCTGGACGAGCCGAGCGAAGGGCTGGCTCCCGTGATCGTGGAGCGCATGGCCGACGCCATCCTGCAGCTGAAGCGGGAGGGGCTGACCGTGCTCATCTCCGAGCAGAACCTGCATTTCGCGCGCCTCGTCAGCGACCGCGCCCTGGTGCTGGAAAAGGGCGCGATCCGCTGGGAGGGCACGATGCAGGCGCTGATGGCCGACGAGGCGGCGCGGGCCGCCTATCTGACGGTCTGAAGCAACTCCGCCGGCGAGAACGCGACCGCGTCCGCGCCCGGGTCGGCGCCATAGCCCCAGGCGGCGAAGACGCTGCGCACCCCGGCGCCGCGCGCGGCCAGCACGTCGTTGGCGTGGTCGCCGATCATCACCGCCTCGCCCGGCGCCGCGCCCGCCGCCTCCAGCACGCCGCGCACATGGCCCGGGTCGGGCTTGCGGACGGAAAGGCTGTCGCCGCCCAGCACGACCGAGAAGCGCCCGGCCAGGCCCAGCCCCTCCAGCAGGGCGCGCGTGGCAGCGATGGGCTTGTTGGTGCAGACGGCGAGGCCCCACCTGGCCTCGGCCAGCCCCGCCAGCGCCTCTGGAATGCCGGGGAAGGGTCGGGAGAGCACGGCGCTGTTGGCCTCCAGGTCCGGCAGGAAGCTCCCGAAATCCTCCTCGCCCCAGGCGGCGCCGCGCGCGGCGAAGGCCTTGGCCAGCAGGGCGCGCGCGCCGTCGCCGATCATCGCCTGAACCTCCGGCAGGGCGAAGGGGGGCAGGGCGCGACGCGCCATGAGGCGGTTCAGCGCAGCGGCGATGTCCGGGGCGCTGTGCACCAGCGTCCCGTCCAGGTCGAAGATGGCAAGGGGCATGACCCCGCCTATCGTGCCCCGCAAGACGCCGCAAGAAAGCCTGACATCCTCCTGGCCCTGAAGGGCTGGGGTTCCCGAGGGCGGCCTGACGTTCATGCTGCCGCCCTCTGGCTGGTTCCTGCTTCGGCGGGCGCCTTGCGGCCACCCTCCACAGGCAGCAACGGTGTGCCCCACCGCCGTTTGATCACCTTCGCGGCGTTCAGGTCGGCATGCTCCACATGGCCGCAGCGGACGCAGAGAAAGCGCGAGCCCTGCCGGTTCCGCTCATCCACAAGGCCACAGGCCGAACATTCCCGGCTGCTGTTCCGAGCGGGGACATGCGCCGTGCGCCCACTTCGTTCTGGCAGCTTGTAGCCAAGGAATCGGTCGAACATGCCCCATCCCTGATCGAGAATGGCGCGGTTCAGCCCGGACTTGGCCCGCACATTCGTGCCAGGCTCTTCCACGGTCCCGGCTGCCGAGCGGACCATGTTGCGGACTTCCAGCTTCTCCAGCACGACCACGCCGTGGTTCTTGGCAATGGCGGTCGAGACTTTGTGCAGGAAGTCCTTGCGCGCGTTTGAGACACACAGATGCAGCCGCGCCACGCGGCGGACTTGCTTTCTCCTGTTGTTTGACCCGCGCTTCTTGCGCGCCAGCTTGCGCTGGGCGCGAGCCAGCGCCCGAAGCGCTTTCTTTCCGCAGTTGGCAGGCTCGATCATCGTGCCGTCCGACAGGGCGGCGAACACGTTCACGCCCCGGTCAATGCCCACCACTGGCAAGGCTGATGGTGCCGGATCAGCGATCTCAAGCTCGTACTGAGCGGCGATCTGCCAGAGGCCAGCCCGCCGCGAGACGGTGATGTTCTTCACCTCGCCGGGGATCTCCCGATCCCAGCGGAGCCGCACCCAACCGAGCTTCGGCAGCTTCAACTCGCCCACCCGGCGCGACAAGCGCCGGAAGGCGAACGTGGCCGGATCCGGGAAGCGCATCGCGTCGTTCTTGCCGCGCTTGCGCGGCGTCGGTGCCCGAGCACGACCTTCCCACCAGTTCTGATAGGCGCGGTCGAGGTCCTTCACCGCCTGTTGCAGCGGATGGACCGGCACATCCTGGAGCCAGTCGAACTCTGCCCGGAGCGCCGTGACCTCGCGGCACTGGCTGGCGAAGTTGAACCTCCGGCCGGGCTGATACCAGTCCCGTCGCTGTTCGAGAGCGAGGTTGTAGACACAGCGCACTGAGCCGATCCACGCCCACAGCACCGCCGCCTGCTCAGGCGTCGGATCAAGGCGAAAAACATGGGCCTTGCGGATCAGCACAGAATGTTCTTATTGTGTTCCATGCGGCGTCGGCAACAGCATTCTTGGCGCATACGCGCCATTGATGGCCTGACCCGGCCCTAAAGGATCGGGCTTGCGGCCGATCTCTGGTCACCGGGGGTAGTCTTGCCGCGCCCGTTCCGCTTGACTACGGGCAACCTGAGGGCCCGTCGGGACTCTCCTTCCCACGGGGACAGGGATCACTTCATGCGCGCCGCCATCATCCTTGCTGCGGGTCAGGGGACCCGCATGAAATCCGCCTTGCCCAAGGTCATGCACCGCCTCGCCGGACGGCCAATGATCCGGCACCTGCTGGCGGCCTGCGAGGGCGTGTTCGACCGGGTGGTGGTGGTGGTCGGTCCTGGGATGGAGGCGCTGGAAAAGGCCGTCGCCCCCCACGCCACGGTGGTGCAGGCGGAGCGGCTCGGGACGGGCCACGCCGCCCGCATGGCCGCGCCCCTGCTCGAAGGCTTCAGCGGCGACGTGGCGGTGCTTTATGGCGACAACCCGCTGATCGCGCCGGAAACGCTGCGCCGGCTGGTGGAGGCGCGGACAGGCGCCGACCTGGCGCTGCTGGCCATGCGCCCCGCCGACCCGGGCAAGTATGGCCGCGTGGTGCAGGGCACCTCGGGACAGGTGGAGCGCATCGTCGAATGGGCGGATGCCTCGGAGGAGGAGCGCGCCATTCCCCTCTGCAATGCAGGGGTGGTCTGCGCCGAGGCCGGGCGGCTGTTCCGCTGGCTGGGGGCGCTGCGGAACGACAACCGGCAGGGCGAATTCTACCTGACTGACGTGGTGGCCCTGGCCCATGGCGAGGGGCTACGCGTCCGCGCCGTGGAAGCGCCGGAGGCGGAGCTTCGCGGCATCAACAGCCGCGCCGAGCTGGCGATGGCCGAGGCCGAGATCCAGCAGCGACTTCGCCTGGCCGCCATGGAAGCCGGGGTGACGCTGGTGGCGCCGGAGACGGTGCAGTTCTCCTGGGACACGTGCCTCGCCCCCGACGTGGTGGTGGAGCCGCACGTGGTTTTCGCGCCAGGCGTTTCGGTGGAAACCGGAGCGACCCTCCGAGCCTTCTCACATCTGGAAGATTGCGTGGTGCGCGCTGGGGCGGTGATTGGCCCCTACGCGCGGCTGCGCCCGGGCACCGAGGTGGGGGAAGAGGCCCATGTGGGCAATTTCGTGGAGTTGAAGGCGGCGACGCTTGGGCGGGGCGCCAAGGCGAACCATCTGAGCTACATTGGTGACGCGACGGTGGGCGCGCGGGCCAATATCGGCGCCGGGACCATCACCTGCAATTATGACGGCATCCGCAAGCACCGCACCGTGATCGGCGAGGGCGCCTTTATCGGCTCCGACACCGCGCTGGTCGCGCCGGTGCGGGTTGGGGCACGGGCGCTGGTGGCCGCAGGCAGCGTGGTGACCGAGGAAGTGCCGGACGACGCGCTCGCCATCGCGCGCGGGCGGCAGGTGAACAAGCCGGGGCGCGGCTTCAAGGGCAAGGGGAAGTAAGGGCATGTGCGGCATTGTCGGGATTGTCGGCAAGGACGAGGTGGCGCCCAGGCTGCTCGAGGCGCTGCGCCGGCTGGAGTATCGCGGCTATGACAGCGCGGGGTTGGCCACGCTGGTGAACGGCCACATCGAGCGCCGCCGCGCCGAGGGCAAGCTCGGCAACCTCGCCACCGTGCTGGAGCGCGAGGGCCTGGCCGGCACCACCGGCATCGGCCACACGCGCTGGGCCACCCATGGCGCGCCGGTGGAGCGCAATGCCCACCCCCACGCCACCACGCGCGTCGCGGTCGTCCACAACGGCATCTTCGAGAACTACGCCGAGCTGCGCGCGGAGCTGGAAGCCGAGGGCGCCGTCTTCGAGACCGAAACCGACACGGAAACCTTCTGCCGCCTCGTGGACCACCTGCTGGCGGGGGGCCTGGAGCCGGAGGAGGCGGCGGCTGCCGCGCTGAAGCGCGTCCATGGCGCCTTTGCCGTGGCGCTGATCTTCGCCGGGCGGCCCGAGCTGATGATCTGCGCTCGCCAGGGCGCGCCGCTCGCCGTCGGCTTCGGCGAGGGCGAGATGTTCGTCGGCTCCGACGCGCTGGCCCTGGCGCCGCTGACCCGCCGCATCGCCTATCTGGAGGAGGGCGACCACGCCATCCTCGACTGCGGCAGCGCGCGCTTCTTTGACGTGGATGGCGAAGAGGTGGAGCGCGAGATCCGCACCACCGCCGTGTCCGGCGCCGCGACGGGCAAGGGCAACTACCGCCACTACATGGAAAAGGAGCTGCACGAGCACCCGGCGGTGCTGGGCGACACGCTGCGGCAGTACCTGGACCCCAAGACGCTGGAAGTGCGGCTGCCGCGCCTGCCCTTCGACCCCGCTCGCGTGCCGCGCCTCACCGTCTCGGCCTGCGGCTCCGCCTTCCTGGCCGGGCAGGTGGGGCGCTACTGGATCGAGCGCCTGGCGCGCATCCCCGTGGATGCCGACGTGGCGAGCGAGCTGCGCTACCGCGACCCGCCTTTGTCCGAAGGGGGCGCGGCCATCCTCGTCTCCCAGTCCGGCGAAACGGCGGACACCATGGCGGCGCTGAAGCTGCTGCGTGAGCGGGGGCAGAAGGTGCTGTCCGTGGTCAACGTGCCCGAGAGCTCCATGGCGCGCGAAAGCGACGCGACGGTGCTGACCGTGGCGGGGCCGGAGGTGGGGGTGGCCTCCACCAAGGCCTTCACGGCGCAGCTGGCGGTGCTGGCCTGCCTGGCCATCGGCATGGGCCGCGCACGGCGCGAATTGTCCACGCTGGACGAGGGGCGGCTGACCCAGGCTTTGCTCACCCTGCCGCACAACGCCGCGCTGGTGCTGGAAAAGGACGCGCAGATCCGCGAGCTGGCCGCCGAGGTGGCGAAGGCGCGCGACGTGCTGTTCCTGGGGCGTGGGCCGATGTTCCCCATTGCCATGGAAGGCGCGCTGAAGCTGAAGGAGATCAGCTACATCCACGCCGAGGGCTATGCCGCGGGCGAGATGAAGCACGGCCCCATCGCGCTGATCGACAGCGCCGTGCCGGTGATCTCCCTTTGTCCGAGCGGGCCGCTCTTCGAGAAGACGCTGAGCAATCTGCAGGAGGCGGCGGCGCGCGGCGGACGCATCATGGCCTTCACCGACGCGGCCGGCGCGCCCGCGCTGCGCCGCTTCGCCGAGGCGGTGATCGAGCTGCCGGAGGTGGAGCCGATCGCGCAGCCCATCCTGCACGCCATCCCGGTGCAGCTTCTCGCCTATCACGTCGCCGTGCTGAAGGGCACCGACGTGGACCAGCCGCGCAACCTGGCGAAGAGCGTGACAGTGGAGTAGCGCTCCCCCATCCACTGCGGCGAGCGCCGCAGTGGATCGAGCCCGGCGCTACTCCGGCCGCACGCCCAGCTGCGGCAGGATGGTGCCGAAGCTCGCGTATTCGTCGCGCACCATGGCCGAGAACTCCTCGCGCGAGCGGAAGCCGGCGACGACGTTGAGCTGCCGCGCCACCTGCCGGAAGGTGTCGGTCTCCATCGCGTTGCGGCACTCGCGCTCCAGCACCTGCAAGGTCGGCTCTGGCGTGCCGCGCGGCGCGTACATGCCCACGAAGGAGAGTTGCACCGCGTCCAGCCCCTGCTCCTGGGCCGTCGGCACGTCCGGGAAGTCGGGGTGGCGGCGGTCGGAGAAGACGCCGATCAGCCGCATCCGGCCCGAGGCGATCTGCCCCGACGCCGAGGCCACCACCACGGCGGAAAAATCCAGCCGCCCGGCCAGGGTCTCGGTCATGGAGGGCGGGTCGCCGCGGAAGGGGATGTGCTCGAAGCTGCCGCCCGCGCTGCGCTGCACGCGCCAGACGCCCAGGAAGGGCAGGGAGTTCGGCCCCGGGCTGCCATAGGAAAGCGGCCGGCGCTTCGCCTCCTCCACGAGGTCCGTCAGCGAGCGGAACGGGCTGTCCTCGCGCACCACCACGCCCAGGATGTTCTCGGCGATGCCGCAGACCGGCGCGAAGCTGTCCGGCCCGATGCCCAGGTTGCGGACCATGTGCGGCTGCACCACCACCGGCGTCATCGGCGTGATGCCGAGGGTGAGCCCGTCCGGCGCCGCCTGCGCCACGACGCGCATGCCGACCGTGCCGGAGCCGCCGTCGCGGTTGATCACGGTGACGGGCTGGCCGAGCACGCGGGTGAAATGCTCGCCCATGGCGCGGCTATAGCCATCGGCGGCGGAGCCGGGCGCATAGGGCAGGACGATCGTCATCGGCCGCTCCGGCCGCCATTCCTGCGCGGCGGCGGGAAGAGCGAGAAAGGGCAGGGCGAGCAGGGCGCGGCGCAGCATGGCGGTCACTCCTCGAGGATCGCCACGGCGCGGGTCCAGCCCGCGCTGCCGCGATGCACCTTCACCGGGAAGCAGGCGACGGTGAAGCCGCTCGAAGGCAGGGCCTCCAGGTTCGACAGCTTCTCCATGTGGCAATAGGCGATGTCGCGCCCGACGCGGTGCCCCTCCCAGATCAAGGAGGCGTCGCCCGTCTCCTTCACGCGCTTCGCGGTGTGGGAGAAGGGGGCATCCCAGCTCCAGCCATCCGTGCCGACGACGCGGATGCCGCGCTCGACCAGGAACAACGTCGCCTCGCGCCCCATGCCGCAGCCGCTGTCGAGGAAATCCTCCTGCCCGTAGCGGGCGCCGGCGGCGGTGTTCACCAGCACGATCTCCAGGGGCTTCAGCACGTGGCCGATGCGTGCCAGCTCCGCCTCCACCTCCTTCGCCGAGACGACGTGACCGTCGGGCAGGTGGCGGAAATCCAGCTTCACGCCGGGCTGGAAGCACCAGTCCAGCGGCACCTCGTCGATGCGCCAGGACGGCTCGCCGCCCGGCACCGTCCTCTCGTTCATGCGGGAGAAGAAGTGGTACGGCGCGTCCAGGTGGGTGCCGTTGTGGGTGGACAGCGTCACCCGCTCCACCGCCGCGTACTCGCCCTCGGGCAGCGCATCCACGGGCACGCCCATGGTCGCGGCCATGCCGGGAGCCGTGGCGTGGTGGCCGATGTACTCGATCTGCGGAAGCATGTGCGGCGGGTCGCTGCGGATGCCGGCGGTCAGCGCCACTGAGATGTCCACGATGCGGCGCGGCATGGCGCGTTCCTTCCCCTTGCGTCGGGCGCGAGGCTACCCACGGCCCCGCGCGGCTGACAACCGGGGCCGGGCTGCCTATCTTGCGGGCGGGAACGGAGGAACCAGCCCATGCTCGACACCACCGCGAAGCTGCCCCTGAAGGATCCGGACCTCCTGCGGCAGTCCAACTGCATCAACGGCGAGTGGGTTCAGGCCGACAGTGGCAAGCGCATTGCCGTCCGCAACCCGGCGACGGGCGAGGTGGTGGGCGAGGTGCCGGCCATGGGCCGCGCCGAGACCGCCCGCGCGATTGCGGCGGCCGAGGCGGCGCTGCCCGCCTGGCGCAAGATGCTCGCGAAGGAGCGCGCGGCGATCCTGCGCAAGCTCCATGACCTGATGCTGGCCAATGCCGACGACCTCGCCGCCATCATGACGGCCGAGCAGGGCAAGCCGCTGGCGGAATCGAAGGGCGAGGTGGCCTACGCCGCCTCCTTCATCGAGTGGTTCGCGGAGGAAGGGAAGCGCGTCTATGGCGATGTGATCCCGCACAACCAGCAGGGCCGCCGCGTCCTGGTGCTGAAGGAGCCGATCGGCGTCTTCGCCGCCATCACGCCCTGGAACTTCCCCGCCGCGATGATTACCCGCAAGGCCGGCCCCGGCTGGGCGGCGGGCTGCACCGGCGTGATCCGCCCGGCCTCGCAGACGCCCTTCTCCGCCCTGGCGCTGGCTGTGCTGGCGGAGCGCGCGGGCATGCCGAAGGGCGTGTGCAACGTCATCACCGGCCCGTCCGGCGAGACGGGGGCGGAACTCACCGGCAACCCGGCGGTGCGCAAGCTGTCCTTCACCGGCTCGACCGAGGTGGGGCGCATCCTGCTGGAGCAATGCGCGCCGACCATCAAGAAGACCTCCATGGAGCTGGGCGGCAACGCGCCCTTCCTGGTCTTCGACGATGCCGACCTCGACGCGGCGGTGCAGGGCGTCATGGCGTCCAAGTACCGCAACACCGGGCAGACCTGCGTCTGCGCCAATCGCATCCTGGTGCAGGAGGGCGTGTACGACGCCTTCGCCGCCAAGCTGAAGGACGCGGTGTCCGCGCTGAAGGTCGGCAACGGCATGGAGCCGGGCGTGACCCAGGGGCCGCTCATCAACCCCGACGCGGTGAAGAAGGTGGAGGAGCACATCGCGGACGCGCTCAAGCGCGGCGCGCTGGTGGTGGCCGGCGGCGAGCGGCACGAGAAGGGAGGCAATTTCTTCCAGCCCACCATCCTCACGAACGTGCCGCAGGACGCGCAGATCTTCCGCGAGGAAACCTTCGGTCCCGTCGCGCCGCTCTTCCGCTTCAAAACGGAGGAGGAGGGCATCAGGCTGGCCAATGACAGCGAGTTCGGACTGGCGGCGTATTTCTACGCGCGCGACGTCGGCCGCATCTTCCGCGTGGCCGAGGGGCTGGAAGCCGGCATCATCGGCATCAACGAAGGCATCATCTCCACCGAGGTGGCGCCCTTTGGCGGTGTGAAGCAGTCGGGCCTCGGCCGCGAGGGCAGCAAGTACGGCATCGACGACTACTTGGAGATCAAGTACCTCGCGCTGGGCGGGATTTGAGCCGTCTTCGCGACAAGGTGATCGCCCACCCGGCGGCACGGCGCGTCTGGCGCCACCTGCCGCCGGGTGCCCAGGCCCGGCTCCGCCCGGTGCTCGGCCTGCCCGAACCTCTCCCCACCCCACCGCCGCCGGACGAGGCCACGTCCCAGCCCCGCGAGGCGGTGGAAACGCTGGAGGCGATGCGCGCGCGCATCCAGGCGCTGCGCGAGGCGCCGCCTGCCGAGGCGCGCGCTCTCTACGACGCGCTGTGCCGCCTCATGCTCGACCCGCCGCCCGAGGTGGCGGAGATGCGCGCCCTCGACCCGTTCTCGCCGGACTACGCGGCGCGCGCCATGGCACTGCTCGCCACGCTGCGCGGCCGCCCCGGCTACGACCCGCACCAGGATGAGCGCCTAGGCCACGGCATGCAGGACCGCGACCTGTGGAGTGGCCTGTCGCCCTGGGATTTCCGCGACCCGGCCTTGGTGGCGGAGTTCCTGGACGCCCACGCCGCCATGCTGCGCGCCCTCCCGCTGCCGCCGCCCGCCACGGTGCTGGAATACGGCGCGGGCACGGGGCAGTTCCTGCTCAGCCTTGCCCGCATGGGGTATCGCTGCCATGCCGTGGACGTGGAGCCGGAATACCTGCGCCTGATCGAGCGCCAGGCCGGGGCGATGGGGCTGTCCGTCCTCTGCGAGCAGGGACTGTTCGGCGAGGGCTTCGGTGATCAGCGCTTCGACGCGATCCTGTTCTTCGAGGCTTTCCACCACGCCGCTGACTTCATGCCCCTGCTGCGCCGCCTGCGCGCCCGGCTCAACCCCGGCGGCCGCCTGATCCTGTGCGGCGAGCCCATCGTCCCCGACGGCATGACCGCCGGCCCCGTGCCCTACCCCTGGGGCCCGCGCCTCGACGGCATCTCCATCGAGGCGATCGAGCGCGGCTGGATGGAGCTGGGCTTCCAAAAGGAGTTCCTGCTGGAAGCCCTGCGCCGCGCCGGCTGGGAGCCGGTCTTCGTCCAGCACCCCGCGACGTTTCGCGCCCACCTGATCCACGCCACACCCCGTGAGGATTTCGCCGATGCCCCAGCATGACTTCGACCTGTTCGTGATCGGCGGGGGCAGCGCGGGGGTGCGGCTCGCGCGCATCGCCGCCGGGCACGGCGCGAAGGTCGCGGTGGCCGAGGAGCGGTTCTGGGGCGGCACCTGCGTCAACGTGGGCTGCGTGCCCAAGAAGATCATGGTCAACGCCGCCGAGTACGGGATGTGGGCGGAGGACGCCGCCGCCTTCGGCTGGAACATCGAGAATCACGGCCATGACTGGGCGCGGCTCGCCGCGGCGCGCGACGCCGAGGTGGCGCGGCTTTCCGGCATCTATGGCCGCATGCTGGCCGGGGCGGGCTGCACCGTCTTCGACGCCCGCGCCACCTTCCTCGACCCGCACACGCTGGATGTGGGCGGGGAGCGCGTCACGGCCTTGCGGATCGTCGTGGCCACGGGCGGCTGGGCGACGCGGCTCGACATCCCCGGCGCGGAGCTGGGCCTGATCAGCGACGACCTGTTCACGCTGAAGGCGTTGCCGAAGCGCGTGGCGGTGATCGGCTCCGGCTATATCGGCCTTGAATTCGCCTGTCTCCTGCGCGGCCTGGGCGCGGAAGTGGAGGTGATCTTCCGCAGCGACCTGCCGCTGCGCGGCTTCGACCGCGACATCCGCGCCTCGGTCATGGAGGCGATGTCTGCCCAGGGCATCACCATGACCTCCGGCACTGCGCCGGTGCGGTTGAGCAAGATGGAGGACTGTACCCTCCTCACCCTTTCCACCGACTTCACGCGTGAGGTGGACGCGGTGTTCTTCTGCACCGGGCGCGATCCCAACACGCGCGGGCTGGGGCTGGAAAAGGCGGGCGTGTCCGTCGCGGAGAACGGCGCCATCCCCGTGGATGCCGAGCACGCGACCAATGTTCCGCACATCTTCGCCGTGGGCGACGTGACGGACCGGCTGAACCTGACCCCCATGGCGACGGCGGTGGGCCATGCCCTGGCCGACACGCTGTTCGGCAAGAACCCGCGCAAGGCCAGCTACGAGAACGTCCCTACGGCCGTCTTCACCTCGCCCCCCATCGCCACGGTCGGGCTGACCGAGGCGGAGGCAGCCGCGCGCGGCCCGACCGACATCTACGTCACCCACTTCACGCCCATGCGCCACACCATCAGCAAGCGCGAGGGGCGCAAGACCTTGATGAAGCTGGTGGTGGACCAGGTGAGCCAGCGCGTCCTTGGCGCCCACATGCTGGGCGAGGATTCGGCGGAGATCATGCAGGGCATCGGCATCGCCGTGGTGATGGGCGCGACCAAGGCGGATTTCGACCGCACCATCGGCATCCATCCCACGGCGGCGGAGGAGTTCGTGACGCTGCGGACCCGCACCCGCGTGGCGGGAGTGGAGGAAACGCCGGCCCATGGCTACGCGGCGGAGTAGGCAAGGGGGACGCGCTGGCCTAATCTCCCGCGATCTTTGAAGCTTCCCAAGGAGTTCGCCTCCCATGGCGCGCGGCTGGAGCCCTTCCTCCTGGCGGCGGATGCCGATCCGCCAGGTGCCCGAATACCCCGACGCTGCGGCCCTCGCCGCCGTGGAGGCCAAGGTCGCGCGATTTCCCCCGCTGGTCTTCGCCGGCGAGTGCGAGCGGCTGAAATCCGGTCTGGCCGACGCCGCGGCGGGCCGCGCCTTCGTGCTGCAAGGCGGCGATTGCGCCGAAAGCTTCGCCGACTTCAACACCAACGCGATCCGCGACACCTTCAAGGTGCTGCTGCAGATGGCGGTGGTGCTGACCTTCGGCGCCGGCACCCCGGTGGTGAAGCTGGGCCGCATGGCCGGACAGTTCGCCAAGCCGCGCTCCTCCGACACGGAGACGGTGGAAGGGGTGACGCTGCCCTCCTATCGCGGCGACATCATCAACGGCGCCGCCTTCACCGCCGAGGCCCGCATTCCGGACCCGTCGCGGATGGAGTTCGCCTACCTCCAATCCGCCGCGACGATGAACCTGCTGCGCGCCTTCGCGACGGGCGGCTTCGCCGATCTGCACCAGGTGCACCGCTGGAACCTGGAATTCGTCAACCGCTCGCCGCTGGCCGACCAATACGAGGGGCTGGCGCGCCGCATCGACGAGACGCTGGGCTTCATGGCCGCCTGCGGCATGAACAGCGACAACGCGCCGCAGATCCGCGAGACCGCCTTCTACACCTCCCACGAATCCCTGCTGCTTCCGTACGAGCAGGCGCTGACGCGGGAAAGCTCGACGCATCTGGGCAAGACCTATGCGTGCTCGGCCCACTTCCTGTGGATCGGCGACCGGACGCGGCAGGCGGAAGGCGCGCATGTCGAGTTCCTGCGCGGCGTCGCCAACCCGATTGGCATGAAGGTCGGGCCGAGCATGGAGGCGCCCGACCTCCTGCGCCTCATCGAGATGCTGAACCCCGCCAACGAGGCGGGGCGGCTGACGCTGATCGCGCGCATGGGCGCGGGCAAGGTGACGGAGAAGCTGTCGCCCCTGGTGCGCGCCGTGAAGGCGGAGGGGCGCGAGGTGGTGTGGCTGTGCGATCCGATGCACGGCAACACCACGACGCAGAACGGCTACAAGACGCGCGACTTCGGCGCGATCATGAACGAGGTGCGCGGTTTCTTCGATGTGATGGCGGAGGCGGGCGCGGTGCCCGGCGGCGTCCATGTCGAGATGACGGGACGCAACGTGACGGAATGCGTCGGCGGCGCCCATGGCCTCACCGCCGCCAATCTGGGCGAGAACTACGCCACTTTCTGCGATCCGCGCCTGAACGCGGAGCAGTCGCTGGAACTCGCCTTCCTGATCGCGGAGGAGTTGAAGGCGCAGCGCGCCCGGCCCGCCAGAAGCGTGCCGCACGCCGCGCAATGAACGAGGCGGAGATCCGGGGGCGGACCGACAGCTACTTCAACCGCACCCGCGAAGTGGTGGAGCGCTTCGGCGATTGCCGCGTCACCTATGCGGTGTTCCTGCGCCGCCCGGTGATCTCCGCGCCTCGCCTCGCGCTCGACTTCGTGCGTGAGGTCTCGGCGCGGCGCGGCGCCGAGGTCGAGATCGACCTGAAATACCCGGAAGGCACCTGGGTCGGCGCGGGCGACCCGATCTTCTACCTTTCGGGCAGCATGGCGCACCTGTCGGACCTGGAGACGCTCTACCTCCAGCGCCTCGGCCCCGCCTGCGTCGCCGCCCACAACGCCTACCAGATGTGCGTGGAACTGCCCGGCGCCGCCTTCCTGGCCATGGAGGCGCGGCACTGCGCCGGCGCCGAGATGCAGGAGATGATGGCCTATGCCGCCAGCGTGGGCAGCGCGGCGGCGCGGCGCGAGGGCGCCAAGGGCTTCGTCGGCAACGCCAACGACGCCACCGCCCACTGGTTCGGCGCCGAGGCCGGGCGCGGCACCATGCCGCATGCCTTGATCGGCTATGCCGGTTCCACGCTGCGCGCGGCGGAGATGTTCCACGAGACCTTCCCGGATTCCGATCTCACCGTGCTGGTGGATTATTTCGGGTTGGAGGTGACGGACGGGCTGGCCGTGTGCCGGCGCTTCCCCGACCTCGCCGAGGCCGGTCGGCTGGCGCTCCGGCTCGACACCCATGGCGGCCGCTTCCTGGAAGGGTTGGACCCGGCGGAAAGCTACGCCGTGCTGGAGCGCCACGCGCCCGGCGCCATCCGCCGCTACCGCTCGGAGACCGAACTTCGCCACCTCGTCGGCACTGGGGTCAGCGCCGCCGCTATTTGGCGCGTCCGCGAGGCGCTGGACGAGGCGGGCTTCCCGCGCGTCCGCATCGTCGCCTCCTCCGGCTTCGGGGTGGGCAAGTGCCGCGTGATGGCGGAATCGCGGGCGCCGGTGGACGTGGTCGGCACCGGCTCCTTCATCCCCGACACCTGGAGCGAGACCTACGCCACCTCGGACATCGTCGAGTATGGCGGGACGCCGCGGGTGAAGCTGGGCCGCGAGTTCCTCCTGCGCAAGAACGGCAAGGCGCGTTCCAGCCCCGCCTGAATCCCCGCGTTGACCCGGCGGGGGCCGGAGCCTAACTCGGGGGGATGAAGCTCCGCATCGCGCTGGCCCAGATGAACCCGCATGAGGGGGAGATCCGCGCCAATGCGGCCCGGATCCGCGCCTTGCGGGCGGAGGCCGCCGCCGAAGGCGCCGACCTCGTGGTGACGCCCGAATTCTCCATCGCCGGCTATCCGCCGGAGGATCTGGTCCTCAAGCCCGCCTTCCGCGCCATGTGCGAGGTGGAGATCGATGCGCTGGCGGCGGAAACGGCGGATGGCGGTCCGGGCCTCGTCGTGGGCGGGCCGTGGGTGGAAGGGGGCAAGCTCCACAACGCCGCCTTTCTGCTAGATGGCGGCCGCGTCGTGGCTCGCCGCGCCAAGCACGAACTTCCGAACTACGGCGTCTTCGACGACAAGCGCGTCTTCGACCCCGGACCGGCCCCCGGCCCGGTGGTGTTTCGCGGCGTGCGCCTCGGCCTGCTGATCTGCGAGGATTGGTGGTTCCCCGCCGTTTCCGAGACCCTGGCGGAAAGCGGCGCGGAGTTGCTGGTTTCGATCAACGGCTCGCCCTTCGAGGTGGGCAAGGCGCAGGGGCGCGTGGATCTGGCCGTGGCGCGGGTGGTGGAGACGGGGCTGCCCTTCGTCTTCCTCAACCAGAATTGCGGCCAGGACGAAGTGGTGTTCGACGGCGCCTCCTTCGTGCTGAACGCCGACCGCTCCCTTGCCCTGCGCGCCCCCGCCTTCCGCGAGGCGCTGATCCTCACAGACTGGGAGCGCGGCGCCGAGGGCTGGCGCTGCCAGCCCGGCGAGATGGCCGCGCCGCTGGAGCGGTCCTCCGAGATCTACCACGCGATGATGCTCGGCCTGCGCGACTACGTGGAAAAGAACCGCTTCCCCGGTGTGGTGCTGGGGCTTTCGGGCGGCATCGATTCCGCGCTTTCGGCCGCCGTGGCGGCGGATGCGCTGGGGCCGGAGCGGGTGCGGGCGGTGATGCTGCCCTCGCCCTACACCAGCGCCGAGAGCCTGGAGGACGCGGCGGAATGCGCGCGGCTGCTGGGCATCCGCTACGAGACGGTGCCGATCGGCGCGGCGATGGAGGCCTTCGCTTCCATGCTGGCCCCGGCCTTCGGCAACCGCCCGCCCGACATCACGGAGGAGAACATCCAATCGCGCATCCGCGGCGTCACGCTCATGGCCATGTCCAACAAGTTCGGCGACATGCTGCTGACCACCGGCAACAAGAGCGAGATGAGCACGGGCTACGCCACCATCTATGGCGACATGTGCGGCGGGTATTCCGTGCTGAAGGATGTCTACAAGACCGACGTCTTCGCCGTGTGCCGCTGGCGCAATGCCCACTTCCCCGATGGGGCCAAGGGCCCGCGCGGCCCCGCCATGCCCGAGCGCGTGATCACCAAGCCGCCCTCGGCCGAGCTGAAGCCCGACCAGACGGACCAGGACACGCTGCCCCCCTATGACGTGCTGGACGACATCCTGCACGCGCTGGTGGAGGAGGAGCGCGGCGTGGACGAGATCGTGGCGCGCGGCCATGACCGGGCCGAGGTGCTGCGCATCTGGCGCATGCTGGACCGCGCGGAATACAAGCGACGCCAGGCGCCGCCCGGCGTGAAGATCGGCCGTCGCGCCGTCGGGCGCGACCGGCGCTACCCCATCACCAACGGCTTCACGGGACTCGTGACGTGACCATCAAGGGTTCCGACATCCTCGGCTCCGGCGGGGAGATCGAGGTGCGCATCATGGACCTTTCCGGCGGCAACGGCGCCGAGCCGGTGGAGGTGGTGCGCGGCTTCTCCTCCCTCGCCCATGCCAACCAGTTCGCGCGGCGGCGCGTGCGCGACAGCGTGGAGTTCTGCCGCGCCCCCGGCATGGACGCGGCGGCCGTGCGGGACGCCTGGTTCTCCTTCGGTGAGGACGCGGTGGTGGAAGGCGGCGGCGAGGGCGGATGGAGCAGCGCGAGCGAACTCGCCGACTTTGCCGCCCATCCCTGCCGCGACGTGGAGCAGCGCAACTGGCGCGTCCTCGACCCCCGGCACCTCGGCGATGACGAGGAAGAGGGCGAGGACGGCGAGGGCGACGGCGACGGGGACGGGGATGGCGGAAGCGGCGATGGGGGAGGCGGCGAATGAAGCTGCGCTTTGCCCCCTCGCCCACCGGGCACCTCCATGTCGGCAATGCGCGCGTGGCGCTGGCCAACTGGCTCGTCGCGCGGCGGCAGGGCGGCGCGTTCCTGCTGCGCCTGGACGACACGGACACGCAGCGCTCCCGCCCCGAATACGCCCAGGCGATCGAGGAGGATCTGCGCTGGCTTGGCCTCGACTGGGACGGGATGTTCCGCCAGTCCGACCGGCTGGACCGCTATGCCGCCGCCGCCGAGACGCTGAAGAAATCTGGCCGCCTCTACCCGTGCTTCGAGACGGAGGAGGAGCTGAACTACAAGCGCGAACAGCAGCGCAAGCAGGGCCGCCCGCCGCTTTATGACCGCGGCGCGCTGAAGATGACGCCGGAGCAGTTCCAGCGGGCGCTGGACAACGGCAAGTCGCCCTATTGGCGCTTCCGCCTTTCGGGCGGCCACGCGTCCTGGCAGGACGGCGTGCTGGGCGAACGCTCGGTGAAGCTCACGGCGATCAGCGACCCGGTGCTGGTGCGCGCCGATGGCTCGCCGCTCTACACCTTCACCTCCGTGGTGGACGACCTGGAGACGGACATCACCCACGTGGTGCGCGGCGAGGACCACGTCACCAACACCGGCGTCCAGCTCGACATCTTCGCCGCGTTGGGCGGCAATTCGGGCAGCATCCGCTTCGCGCACCTGCCGCTGCTCACCGACAGCGATGGCGGGCCGCTCTCCAAGCGCATCGGCTCGCTTTCGCTGCGGCAGCTGCGGCGGGACGGGGTGGAGGCGGCGGCGATCACCGGCTACCTCGCCGCTCTCGGCACCTCGCGCGATCCCTTGCCGGGGCGGCCTGCCGAGCTCGTCGAGGGGTTCTCGCTGAATTCCGTGTCGCATTCCTCGCCGCGCTTCGACCTGCGGCAGATGCTGGCGCTGAACCGCCGCCTCCTCCACGAGATGCCCTTCGAGGCGGCACAGCCCCACCTGCCAGCGGGCGCCGATGCCCCGTTCTGGGAGGCGGTGCGCGGCAATCTCGACCTGCTGCCCGAGGCGAAGCACTGGTGGGAAGTGGTGGCGGGCCGCATCGCCCCGCCGGAGATCGAGGGCGAGGGCGAGTTCCTCCGCGCCGCGCGCGAGTCCCTGCCGGCCGAGCCCTGGGACGAGGCCACCTGGAATGCCTGGACGGACGCGCTGAAGAGCCGGACCGGCCGCAAGGGCAAGGCGCTGTTCCTGCCGCTGCGCCTCGCCCTCACGGGGGAGGATCACGGCCCCGACCTCAAGGCGCTGCTGCCGCTGATCGGGCGGGAGCGCGTGCTGGAGCGCCTGCCGAGGGGCTGACCGCCCCGCCTTTCCGCTGGACGGGGGTGCTTCGGGCGGGCCATGCTGCGCGCATGGTCTGTCGCTGACGCCTCGCGTCCCGCCCCCTTTCGCCGAAAGGGCGGGGCTTGAATTTCCGGCCGCGCCGCCCGATGGACCCCTCCCATGACCGAACTGCACCTGCACAACAGCCTGACCCGCCGGCGCGAGCGCTTCGCGCCGCTCGATCCCGAGCATGTGCGGATGTATGTCTGCGGCCCGACCGTCTACGATCTCGCACATCTGGGCAATGCGCGGCCCGTGGTGGTGTTCGACGTGCTGGCGCGCCTCTTGCGGCGCCTCTACCTGCGCGTGACCTACGCCCGGAACATCACGGACGTGGACGACAAGATCAACGCGCGCTCGCGCGAGAGTGGCGAGCCCATCGCCGCCATCACCGCCCGCACCACCGCCGACTTCCACCGCGACATGGCGGCGCTGGGCACTCTGCCCCCCGACGTGGAACCCACCGCCACCGGCCACATCGCCGAGATGATCGCCCTGGCGGAGCGGCTGATCGCGCGCGGCCACGCCTATGCGGCCGAGGGCCACGTGCTGTTTTCCGTCGGCTCGTTTGCGGAATACGGGCGGCTTTCCGGCCGTTCGCCCGACGAGCTGATCGCGGGGGCGCGGGTGGATGTCGCCCCCTACAAGCGCGACCCCGGCGACTTCGTGCTGTGGAAGCCCGCCGAGCCGGATACGCCCGGCTGGGACTCGCCCTGGGGCCGCGGCCGGCCGGGCTGGCACATCGAGTGCTCGGCCATGGCGTGGAAGCACCTGGGCGAGGAATTCGACATTCACGGCGGTGGGCACGACCTGCTTTTCCCGCACCACGAGAACGAGGTGGCGCAGAGCCGGTGCGCCTTCGGCACGCCCTTGATGGCGCACACCTGGATGCACAACGGCATGCTCCTCGTGAACGGGGAGAAGATGTCCAAGTCGCTGGGCAACTTCCTCACCGTGCAGGACGTGCTGGCGAAGGGCGAATGGGCCGGCGAGGCGTTCCGCTACCTCCTGCTGCGCACCCATTACCGCGCCGACCTGGACTACACCGAATCCGGCCTGGACGAGGCCAAGGCCGAGCTGGACGACCACTACGCCATGCTGTCCCGCGCCACGGCGGCCGAGGCCGATGCGGCCCTGGTGGAATGGGTGCTGGAGCCGCTGCGGGACGATCTCAACACGCCGCTGGCGCTCGCGCGGCTGCGCGACCTGCGGACGCTGGAGAATTCGGCCACGGTGGGCGGGTCCGCCGCTTCCGTCCTTGGGCGCATCGGGCGCGGCGCCGCCCCGGCCCCGGGCGTTGCCGCCGCCTCCTTCCGCGAGGCGGCGGCCGTGCTCGGCGTGGCGGGAGGCGATCCGTCCGCCTGGCTGCGCGGCGGGGCGGATGCGGCGTCGGTGGAAGCGGCCATCGCCGCGCGCCTCGCCGCCCGCAAGGCGCGCGACTTCGCCGAGGCGGACCGCATTCGCGACGAGCTGAAGTCGCAGGGCATCGTGCTGGAGGACGGGCCGGGCGGGACCACCTGGCGGCGCGCATGAGGGACGAGGACGGCGCGGCGCCGCTGGAGCCGCCGCCCGGCGAATCCCCCATCGTCGTGCTGGTCCGGCCGCAGCTGGCGGAGAATATCGGCGCCACGGCACGGGCCATGGCCAATGGCGGGCTGTTCCACCTGCGGCTCGTCGCCCCGCGCGAGGGCTGGCCCCCCGAGGGCTCGCGGGATTCGCGCGCCTGGGCGACGGCAAGCGGGGCCGGGCGCATCCTGGATGCGGCGAAGGTCTTCCCTGACCTGGATTCGGCCCTCGCGGATTGCCACCGCGTCTTCGGTACCTGCCCGCGCCCACGCCACGTCGTCACCCCCGTGCTGACCGCCCGCGGGGCGGCGGCGGAGCTGCGCGAATTCGGCGCGCGCGACCTCCGCCACGCCATCCTGTTCGGGCCGGAGCGGGCGGGGCTGGAGGCGGAGGACCTGGCGCGCTGCGATGCGCTGGTCCGCTATCCGCTGAACCCGGAATTCTCCTCGCTGAACCTGGCCCAGGCGGTGATGGTGCTGGCCTATGAGTGGTGGACGGCCGCCGACGCCACCCCGCCGCGCATCCTCCAGACCCACAAGACCGAGGTGGCGACCAAGGGCGAGGTCGAGAATCTGATGGAGCACCTGCTGGCGGAACTAGATGCCTGCGGCTTCCTCCGCAACGAGGCGAAGCGCCCCGGCATGGTGCGCAACCTGCGTCACTGGTTCATGCGCGGCGAGATCACCGAGCAGGAGGTCCGCACCCTGCACGGCGTGGTGGCCGAGCTGTCGCGTGGCCGGATGCGGCGCGGAAGGCCGGACTAGAGCTTCTTCGCCAGCTTCCGCGCCAGCACGTAGCCCAGTATCCCGCCCACGGGCGCGCCGGGCAGGACCAGCAGCCAGCCGATATGGGCGCCCTGCACCACCAGCCCCATGCCGATTCCGAGCATGAGCCCGCCCACCAGGCTGCCGGTGACGCCGGCGGTGAGGCCGAGGACCAGGATCTCTTCGCGCGTGACCATGTGCGACAAAGGAAGGCGGAAGCCGCGGTTTGACAAGGCCCCGCCCGGGGTCTAGATCCCGCCGCATTCCTGGGAACGAGGACGTGCTCCCGCACGCGCCCGCCCCTGCCCGCAAGGGAAGGGGACTACCGGGACACCCCGCGGGGGCCTTCGAGCCGACCGCAGCACCGAGAAGGGCCGGCCCGAAAGGCGCCGGCGATGCCGCGCATGACCAAGCGCCTTGCCTCCAAGTACAAGATCAACCGCCGCCTGGGCGAGAACCTGTGGGGCCGCGCCAAGTCGCCGGTTTCCAAGCCCCGCAAGGGCGACCAGGGCGCCCGCACCTACGGCCCCGGCCAGCACGGGCAGCGCCGCAAGCAGAAGCCGACCGACTTCGGCGTGCAGCTGATGGCGAAGCAGAAGCTGAAGGGCTACTACGGCAACATCGGCGAGAAGCAGTTCCGCAAGTATTACGAGGAAGCCGTCCGCCGGAAGGGCGACACCTCCGAGAACCTGATCGACCTGCTGGAGCGCCGCCTGGACACGGTGGTGTACCGCATGAAGCTGGCCGTGACGCCCTTCGCGGCGCGCCAGTTCGTCAACCACGGCCACCTGACCGTGAACGGCAAGCGGGTGAACATCCCCTCCTACATCGTGCGCGACAACGACGTGATCGAGGTGAAGGAGAAGTCCAAGCAGCTGACTATGGTGCTGGACGCCGCCCAGGAAGCCGGCCGCGACGTGCCGGAGTACATCGAGATCGACCACCGCGCGATGAAGGGCCGCTTCATCCGCACGCCCAAGTTCTCCGACGTGCCCTACCCGGTGCAGATGGAGCCGAACCTGGTGGTCGAGTTCTACTCGCGCTGACCGGAAGGGCCGGCGCTTGATGACGCCGGCCCACCCCGCCCAAACACGGCCGGCATGTCCAGCACGACCGAAGCCGTCACGCTTCCCCAGCTTTTCTCCCTGCTGGTCGAGGCCACGCACCAAGGCATATTGGGCCGCAACGTGGACCCCGCCTGGCGCCAGGCCTTCGTGGATGAGCTCCTGCGCCGCGCCGAGGGCACGGAGCTCCAGGCCGTCGTGTCCGGCTTCGTCAAGCTGATCCATGAATGCCCGGAGGCGCAGGAACGCGCCGTCCGCCTGGTCGGCGAGCGCAGCTTGCAGAACTTCGTCGCGCCGGGCCTGTCGCTGCGCCCCACCCCCATCGCCGCCATTTCTGCGGGCTGCACGCCGCGCGTGGCCGGGATGCTGCGCCGCGCCGGGCTGCGCCGCTGGGCCGGTCCCTTCGACTGGATGACCCTGCCGCCCGAGGCGGTGCGCGATGCCCTCACCGACAACCTCAACGCGCTGCTTTCGCCGCGCCACCTCGTGCCGATCCGGCCGGAGGACCGCCCGGCGGGCAGGGAGGGTCACCTCGCCCGGCACCTGCGCTATTCGGAGCAGTATGACGACACGGTGTTCCACCGCGTCGATCCCTCCACGGAGGACGGCTACGCGGCGCTGGAGCGGGCGGCGCTGCGGCTGCGCGACTCGCTGCGCGGCCTGCACGCCAAGATGCTGCTGCAGGTGGTGGAGGAGACGACGGCCACCCCCACGCTCTGGGGCGAGACGGGGGAGGCGCTGGACCGCTTCGCCCGCGGCGCCACGCTGGTCACGGTGGCGCTGGTCTCTGGCGCGCCGGAAGGGCCGTTTCCGGAGATGGAACTGGCGGAATCGCATGGTGCGCACCGACTGCTGCGCTGCCGCGTCCTGTCCGCGCCGCAGCCCCTCGGCTTCGCCGACCTGCTGGACGAGGTGGTGATCCTGCGCGGCGCGCTGGCGACCGCGCAGGGCTAGGCGAGGCTTAGGCCTCGGCCTGCGTCTCCAGGCCCTTGTCCTTGAACATCTGCTGCAGTTCGCCTGACTGGAACATCTCCATGGCGATGTCGCAGCCGCCGACGAACTCGCCGTTGACGTAGAGCTGGGGAATGGTCGGCCAGTTGCTGAAGGCCTTGATCCCCTCGCGGATCTCCATGTCCTCCAGCACGTTCACGCCCTTGAAGGGGACGCCTAGGTGCGAAAGGATCTGCACCACCCGCGCGGAGAAGCCGCATTGCGGGAAGACCGGCGTGCCCTTCATGAACAGCACCACGGGCTGGCTTTCGATCTCCGCCTGGATGCGGGTGTTCACGTCGCTCATCGCATTCTCTCCGTTCAATCGGGCGCGCTGGTCTGCAGCGCCAGCGCATGGAGCACGCCGCCCATCCGCCCCTGCAACGCGGCATAGACCATCTGGTGCTGCTTCACGCGGCTGATCCCGCGGAAGCTTTCGCTCACCACGGTGGCCGCGTAGTGGTCGCCATCCCCCGCCAGGTCCTCGATGGTGACCTGGGCGTCGGGCAGCGCCGACTTGATGAGCGCCTCGATCTCGGCCGGCTGCATCGGCATCGCGGTTCAGACCCCCTGCATCAGGGCCGGCAGCGCCGCTTCGTTCGCGGCCGCCAGCTTCGCCACCGATATGGCACCCGCCCCCGGCACAACCAAGTCCCCGCCGCCCGAGCGGCCGAGGCGGCGCGCCGGCACCCCGGCGGCCTCGGCGGCGGCCAGCAGGGCGGCGCCGTCCTCCACCGCCAGCACGTAGCGGGCCTGGTCCTCGCCGAACCAGAAGCCGTGGTCGCCCTCGGCCTCCAGCGTGGCGCCGACGCCCGAGGCCATCGCCATCTCCGCCACCGTCACCAGCAGCCCGCCATCGGCGCAGTCGTGGCAGGCGCGGATGCGTCCGGCCAGGATCTCGCCGCGCACGAAGTCGCCGTTGCGCCGCTCGGCCTGGAGGTCCACCGGCGGGGGCGGGCCTTCCTCGCGCCCCGCCACCTCGCGCAGCCACAGGGACTGGCCTAGATGGCCGCGTGTCTCGCCGACCAGGACGAGGTCGCAGGCGGGGGGCAGTGCGAGGCCGACCGCCTTGGCTACGTCCTCCAGCACGCCGACGCCGCCAATGGCCGGGGTGGGCAGGATCGCCCGGCCTTCCGTCTCGTTGTAGAGCGACACGTTGCCGCTCACGACCGGGAAGTCCAGCGCGTTGCACGCGGCGGCCATGCCGCGCACCGCGGCGGCGAACTGCCCCATGATGCGCGGCTTCTCCGGGTTGCCGAAATTCATGTTGTCGGTGATGGCGCGGGGCAGGGCGCCGGTGGCGGTGATGTTGCGCCACGCCTCCGCCACGGCCTGCTTGCCGCCCTCCTCCGGGTCGGCTTGGCAGTAGCGTGGAGTGGTGTCGGTGGTGAGCGCCACGGCGAGCTTGCCGCCGGCATCCACGCTTTCCTCCACCCGCACCACGGCGGCATCGGCCTGTCCGGGGCGCTTGCTGGTCTGCCCGCCCACCTGGGCGTCGTATTGGTCCCAGATCCAGCGGCGCGAGCACAGGTCCGGCGAGGCCACCAGCTTCTCCAGCGCCGGCAGCAGCCCGAGCGGGTCCGCGACCTCGCCCAAGGGCGGCAGCTTCGGCGTCTCCTCCGTCGGGCGGCGGTACAGCGGCGCCTCGGATTCCAGCGGCGCGAGGAGGATGTCGGCCTCGGTCACGCCCTTGTGGCGGATCACGATGCGCCCCGTGTCGGTGAGGCGGCCGATCACGGCGAAGTCCAGCTCCCACTTGTGGAAGATGCTCTCCGCCAACTCCTCGCGACCCGGCTTGAGCACCATGAGCATGCGCTCCTGGCTTTCGCTCAGCATCATCTCGTAGGCGGTCATGCCGGTCTCGCGCTGGGGCACGGAGTCCAGCTCCAGCTCGATCCCCATACCGCCCTTGCCGGCCATCTCGACGGAGGAGCTGGTCAGCCCGGCCGCGCCCATGTCCTGGATGGCGACGATGGCGTCGGTCGCCATCAGTTCCAGGCAGGCCTCGATCAGCAGCTTCTCGGCGAAGGGGTCGCCGATCTGCACGGTGGGGCGCTTCTCCTCGCTGTCGGCGGAGAATTCCGTGCTGCTCATGGTGGCGCCATGGATGCCGTCGCGCCCGGTCTTGGAGCCGACATAGACCACCGGGTTGCCCACGCCGGTCGCGGCGGCGGTGAAGATGCGGTCGGCGCGCAGGATGCCCACCGTCATGGCGTTCACCAGCGGGTTGCCGTTGTAGGCCGGGTGGAAGTTCACCTCGCCGCCCACGGTCGGCACGCCCACGCAATTGCCGTAGCCGCCGATGCCGCGCACCACCCCGTCCAGGATCTGCCGCGTGCGGGGCAGGGCGGGGTCGCCGAAGCGCAGCGCGTTCAGGTTGGCGATGGGCCGCGCGCCCATGGTGAACACGTCGCGCAGGATGCCGCCCACCCCGGTCGCCGCGCCGTTATAGGGCTCGATGAAGCTTGGGTGGTTGTGGCTTTCCATCTTGAAGACGGCGGCCAAGCCCTCGCCGATGGCGATCACGCCCGCATTCTCGCCCGGGCCGACCAGCACCCAGGGGGCCTTGGTGGGCAGCTCGCGCAGCCAGACGCGCGACGACTTGTAGGAGCAGTGCTCGCTCCACATCACGGAAAAGACGCCGAGCTCCGTCAAGGTCGGCGTCCGGCCGAGGATGCCGAGCGCCCGCTCGTATTCGTCGGGCTTGAGGCCGAACTCGGCGGCAAGCTGCGCGGCGCGGGCAGGGTCCAGCAGGGGCAGGGCGGTCATGCCGTGCTTCTCCCCAGGGGTGGCGGCGTTGTCCATCCCTCAGCCCGCCTCGGCGAAGCTTTCGGCGAGCGACAGGAACAGCGGCAGCCCGTCCTCGCCGCCCACCAGCGGGTCCACGCAATTCTCAGGGTGCGGCATCAGCCCCAGCACCCGCCCGTTCTCCGAGCAGATGCCGGCGATGGCGTTGCGCGAGCCGTTGAGGTTCGCGTCGTCATAGCGGAACACGACGCGGTTCGCGCCCTCCAGCCGCTCGATCGTCGCGTCGTCGGCGAAGTAGTTGCCGTCGCCATGTGCCATGGTGGCGCGGAAGCGCTGGCCCGGCTGGAAGTGGCGCGTATAGGCGGTGTCGGCCCGCTCCACCTTCATGGTGCAGTCCATGGCAAGGAAGCGCAGGGTGGCGTTGCGGAGCAGGGCGCCGGGCAGCAGCCCCGCCTCGGTCAGCATCTGGAAGCCGTTGCACACACCCAGCACGTGTCCGCCCTTGGCCGCGAAGTCCCGCACCGCGCCCATGACCGGGGACTGCGCCGCCATCGCACCGCAGCGCAGGTAATCGCCATAGGAGAAGCCGCCCGGCAGCACGACGAGGTCGAGGCCCTGGGGCAGCTCCGTTTCCCGGTGCCAGACCATCTGCGGCCGCTGGCCTGACGCCTGGCGCAGCGCGATCGCCATGTCGCGCTCGCGGTTGGTGCCGGGGAAATGGACGATGGCGGCCTTCATGACCGGAGTTCCTTATTCAATCTCGCGGGGCGGGCGACGGGGGTCGAGGTGCCGCCAGCGATGGTCCACCTGACGCGGCGCCTCGGTGGCCTCATGGGAAGGGAAGTTGGTCTCGCCATCATCGCGCAGCAAGGCGACGGCGGCGATGCCGGCCACCAGCACGGCGGGGGCGAGGAGAAAGCAGGCGACAAAGGCCAGGCCGCCCGGAAACAGGTGGCGCCAGGCCGGCGGCAGCACCAGCGCGCCGAACGCCAGCAGCGCCACCGCGATGCCCGAGAGCAACAAGGGCCAGGCCAGGGCCAACCAGAGCGGCTGCTCGAACTCCAGCCAGGTGAGGCCGGCCTGGAGCCCGGTCACCCCAGCACCCGCGCCCAATGCAGCACCCCGAGCGCGACGGAGGTGCCGATGGCCGAGATGGCGGCGGCCGTGACCCAGCGGTTCAGGCTGGCCTTGCCACCGGCGACGAGGCCGCGAGGCCGCGCGACGCCCAGCCTTTCCTCCCGCCAGCGCATGCCCATGGCGATCAGCACGGTCGCCGCCACCATCAGCAGGAGGGAGAGCTTCACCATGGGTAGAACAGCCAGCCCACCGGGTCGCGCCAGGACAGGGCGAGGGAAACGGGCCAGAACAGCCCGCCCAGCACCGCCTTGCTCAGGATGAAGAAGATCTGCGTCGTGTGGTGCTGCGGCAGCACGTCCAGCGGCGGGCCGAAGAGGAGATAGGCCACGGCGAGCAGCAGGCGCCAGGCGACCAGCGCCACGGAGACGGCGATGAAGACACGCAGCGAACGCTGCCGGAACCCCTCCGCCGCCACGGCCACCGTCACGCCGCCTCCACCGTGAAGCTCTCGATCACGGTGTTGGCGAGGAGGCGGCGGGCCATCTCCTCGCCCAGCGCCTTCGCGCGGGCCGGGTCGGCCTCGTTCACTTCGACCACCATGACCTTGCCGACGCGCACCTCGCCCACCCCGGCGAAGCCGAGATTGCCGAGCGCGCGCTCGATCGCCTTGCCCTGCGGGTCCAGCACCCCGGCCTTCGGGAAGACCGTGACCTTCAGCTTCGTCACTGCATCGCCTCCGGCCCCTTCATGTCGCGCACCCCGGCCTCGGGCAGGATGCCGAGGCGGCGAGCGACTTCCTGGTAGCCTTCCTCGACCTTGCCGAGGTCGCGACGGAAGCGGTCCTTGTCCATCTTCTCGCCGGTCTTGAGGTCCCAGAGGCGGCAGTTGTCCGGGCTGATCTCGTCGGCCAGGACGATGCGCATCTCGTCATTCTCCCACAGCCGGCCAAACTCCAGCTTGAAGTCCACCAGCGTGATGCCGACGCCCAGCAGGAGGCCGGTGAGGAAGTCGTTCACGCGCAGCGTCAGCTGGACGATGTCGTCCAGGTCATGGGTCGAGGCCCAGCCGAAGGCGGTGATGTGCTCCTCGCTCACCATCGGGTCCTGGAGCGCGTCGTTCTTGTAGTAGTATTCGATGATGGAACGCGGCAGCCGCGTCCCTTCCTGGATGCCGAGCCGCGTGGCGAGCGAGCCGGCGGCGACGTTGCGCACCACCACCTCGAGCGGGATGATCTCCACCTCGCGCACCAGCTGCTCACGCATGTTAAGGCGGCGGATGAAGTGGTTGGGGATGCCGATCTCGGTCAGGCGCTGCATCAGATATTCGCTGATGCGGTTGTTGAGCACGCCCTTGCCCGTGATGGTGCCCTTCTTCTGGGCGTTGAAGGCCGTGGCATCGTCCTTGAAATACTGGACGATGGTGCCGGGCTCGGGGCCTTCGAACAGGATCTTGGCCTTGCCCTCGTAGAGCTGCCGGCGACGCGCCATGGGGAAAACCTCTCAGGAACTCGGGCGCGGTATAGCAGCTTCCGCCCCGCGTGCCACGCATGGCTGACCGGCGTGGCCTCAACCCAGCGCGACGGGCTCGAATGGGGTGCGGTCGGGGGGGCCAGGGGCGAAGAGCCATTCGCGCCCGCCCCGCTCCAAAGCCACCAGCGAGGCGCAGACCGTGCCGAAGCCGCCCAGGGGCGGAACGTTCAGCGCCTCCGCCGCCGCGCCCGTCGAATCGGCCAGCAGGGTAGGCCATGCCCCCCAATCGCCCAAGCGGGGCGGCGAAGCGGCCTGGAAGCGCGGGAGGTGGCGCGTGGTCCGCGGCGAGGCGCGGTCATTGGGCGGATGGGCCGTCACCATGGACACACCTTCGGGCAGCGGGGTGGCCTCGGCGACGCCAGTGCCAAGGCCGCGCAGGAAGAAGGCTTCCTGCGCATCGGCGATGACCATGTGGAAGGGCCGCCATTCCCCAGCGGGGAGCGCCGCAATGCGAGCAGAGGCTTCAGCGGCGGTGGCGGCCTGGAGGGCGAGGACCGGCAATTCCCCGCGCGAGCGCTTGCCGGCGGCGGGACCCAATGTCCCGGGCCGGTTCAGCACCGCGGCCACGATGCCGTGCCGGTTCAGCGCCATCCACGTTCCGCCGGCGCTGCGGTCACGCCCGCCGGTGACGCCCGGCCAGAAGGGGCCGGGCGGATCCCAGGCGCGGTCCAGCCGCTCGTCGCGATTGGCGGCGAGGCAGCATCGTCCCTCGCCGCGCCAGAGGATCACGGTGCACATCCGCCCCGATCATGCGCGGGGCGGAAGCCTGCTACCAGTGGCGGTTGCGCCAATGCCCCGGCGGCGGACCGCGATGGCGTGGCGGCGGGTAATAGCGCGGCCCGTAATAGCGCGGCGGCGCGTAATACACCGGCGGAGGCGGCGGCACGTAAACGGGGCGCGGCGGCACGTAGTAAACCGGCGGCGGCGGAGGCGCGTAGTAAACCGGCGGCGGCGGGGCGATATAGGACGGCCCGAAGCCGAAGGTGACGCTTTGCGCCTGGGCGCCGGCCGCGAGCATCGCGCCGAGCCCCGCAAGAATCATGGTGCGAAGGGGTCGCATGGCACGGCTCCTGTTGGTTCGTGACGCATAGAATAACGACGGCGTGGCGGAATCGTGGCGCCTTCAGGGTGTTCCGAAGACGCGCGCGAATACCGTGTCAACGTGCCGGAAATCCCGCTGCGGGTCCATCGCTGCGGACAGCGCACCCGCATCCATCCGCGCCGCCACCTCGGGCACGGCAAGCAGGTTCTCGGCGAAGCGGCGCGCATCGGCCTTTCCGAGGCCAAGCCACGTTTCCATCGCCGCCTTCTGCACGGCAGCATAGGATCCCTCGCGCGACAGCCCGGCCTGGGTGAGGGCCAGCAGCACCTTCTGGGAATGGACGACGCCGCCGAGCGATTCGAGGTTCTCCTCCATTCGTTCGGAGTAGATGGTCAGCTTCTCCATCATGCCGGCGAGGCGCATCAGGGCGAAGTCGAGGGCGATGGTTGAATCGGGACCGATCACGCGCTCCACGGAGGAGTGGCTGATGTCCCGCTCATGCCAGAGGGTGATGTTCTCCAGGGCTGGGAAGGCATAGCCGCGCACGAGGCGGGCCAAGCCCGTGAGATTCTCGCTCAGCACCGGGTTGCGCTTGTGGGGCATGGCGCTGCTGCCCTTTTGCCCGGCGTGGAAGAACTCCTCCGCTTCGCGCACCTCGCTCCGCTGCAGGTGGCGCACCTCCGTCGCCAGCCGCTCCACCGCGCCCGCCACCACGGCCAGCGCGCAGAAGAAGGCGGCGTGGCGGTCGCGCGGGATGACCTGGGTCGAAACGGGCTCCACCGCGAGGCCCAGATGGTTCGCCACATGCGCCTCGACGCGCGGGTCCACGCTGGCGAAGGTGCCGACAGGGCCGGAGATGGCGCAGGTCGCCACCTCGGCCCGCGCGGCCTTCAACCGGTCGAGGTTGCGGGCGAATTCCACGTAATGCCCGGCCAGCTTGAGGCCGAAGGTGGTCGGCTCGGCATGGATGCCGTGGGAGCGGCCGATGGTCGGGGTGTACTTGTGCTCCAGCGCGCGGGCACGCAGCGCGGCCATCACCGCCTCCACATCCGCGATCAGCAAGTCAGCGGCGCGGGTCATCTGCACGGCGAGGCAAGTATCGAGCACGTCGCTCGAGGTCATGCCTTGGTGCATGTAGCGCGCGTGCTCGCCGATTCCCTCGCCCAGCCAGGTGAGGAAGGCGATGACGTCGTGGCGCGTCACCCGCTCGATCTCGTCGATGCGATCCACGTCGGCGGTGGTGATGTTCGCCGTCTTGCGGGTGCCGCCCTCGCGGATGGCGCGGGCCGCCTCCGCCGGGATGGTGCCGAGTTCGGCCATGGCCTCAGCCGCCAGCGCCTCGATCTCGAACCAGATGCGGTAGCGCGCCTCGGGCGACCAGATCTCGGCCATCTGGGGACGCGTGTAGCGGGGAACCATGGGCGGCCTCGGACAAGGATGGTGAACCAGCGTGACCCTTTCGCGCCTGCGAAGCGGGAGAGCAAGCGGGCTTTGACGCGCAACGCCAAATCGTTCATGAGCGAATGGCCATCTGCAGGGCAGGTGGGCGTTACAAGAAATACATGTGGAAGGTCCGCCATGCCGGATTGGTTCGTCCCACTTATGCAGGTGCTGCTGATCGACATCGTCCTCGCGGGCGACAATGCGATCGTGGTCGGCATGGCCGCGGCGGGCCTGCCGCCCGAGCAGCGCCGCGTCGCGATCCTGTGGGGCATCGGCGCTGCCACGGTGATGCGCATCGCCTTCGCCAGCATCACCGTCCAGCTCATGTCCATCGTTGGCATCCTGCTCGCGGGCGGGCTTCTGCTGCTCTGGGTATGCTGGAAGATGTACCGCGAGTTGCGTGAGGGCGGCCATGAGGGCGACCCCGACACCGCGCTAGCCGAGGCCGAAAGCCGCGCGCCCCGCAAGACCATGCGGCAGGCCATCACGCAGATCCTGATCGCCGACGTCTCCATGAGCCTCGACAACGTGCTGGCGGTGGCCGGCGCGGCGAAGGACCATCCCTACGTGCTGATCGTCGGCCTCGCCATCTCGGTGGTGCTGATGGGCGTGGCGGCGACCTTTATCGCCAAGCTGCTGAACAAGCACCGCTGGATCGCCTGGGTCGGGCTGCTGATCATCCTCTACGTCGCCGGCGCCATGATCTACGAGGGCACGTCGGAGGTGGCGGAGCGGGTTCCCGGCTCCTACGCCTTCCTGCTCCTACCCATGGGCTACCTGGCCCTGCCGGGCGTCTTCCCGCCCTATATCTGGGCTGGGGCGACGGTGCTGCAGGTGATCGTGCTGTCCGCGATCGCGACCTTCGCGGTGAAGGCGGTGTCTTCCGCCACCCGCCGCGAGGAGGACGAGGTGCACACCCATGTGCACCACGTCCAGGCGGCGCCGATGCATGCGGCCACGGTTCCCCCGGCCCCGTGAAGCCGCGCCCGGGGCCGCCCCGGCGGCTCCGGCCATCTGAGCGCACCGCCCCGGCGGCTGCGCCATCCAGCGGGCCGCTCACGCGGTCCGCTTCGTTTTCGTGGACTGCCCGGCGGCCCGTACATGACGGAAGGGCCATGCCGGGCCTCTCCCTTCGTTAAGCCGCGCGTCACCCTCCGAACAGGACTTCGCCTGGGCGCGGGCGTAGCGTCCGCCGTCCGGCCACCCCGCCGGGAATGGCTGCGCTTCAGCGTGCCATTTCTTCCACGGAGAGCGTGAATGGAAGCGATCAGCGGCGCCCTGCCTGGCTTGGCCCAGATCATGTGGCTCAACATCATCCTGTCCGGCGACAATGCCGTGGTCATCGGCCTCGCCGCGGCCGGCCTGCCCGAGGCGCAACGCAACCGCGCCGTCCTCTTCGGCATCGCCGCCGCCGCCGTGCTGCGGATCGCCTTCTCGGTCTTCGCCTCCTTTCTGCTGGCGCTGTGGTGGGTGGACATCGCCGGCGGCGCGGCGCTGCTCTGGATCGCCAGCACCTTCCTGCACGAGCTGCTGGCCGGCGCGGGCGAGGTGGCCGGCACGGTCGAAGGCGGCGGCGAGCGCAAGACCCTGGTCGCCGCGCTGTGGCAGATCATCATCGCTGACGTCTCGATGAGCCTGGACAACGTGCTGGCTGTCGCGGCCGTCGCGCGCTCCAACTTCGCGCTGCTGGCGCTCGGCCTCGGCGTGTCCATCGTCATGATGGGCCTGCTGGGCGGATGGCTCGCCCGCCTCCTCGACCGGTTCCGCATCATCGCCTACATCGGCGTGGCCCTGATTGCATGGATCGGATTGGAGTTGCTGTGGGAAGGATTCCTGATCGCCAACGGTCACCTCGACCTGGGCCTGCCGCTGCCGGCGGCGCCCGGGCATTGACCGCGCGCGGGCTGGCGCTCGGCGCCGCGCTCCTGCTCGCCGCCTGCGCGGCGGAGGATGCGGCGGCGCCCGCTCCCGCCACGCCGCCCGCCGCCACGCCCGAAGCCCTGGCCGACCGCCTGCCCGAGAACCTGTCCGGCTTCTCGCGCGGGGGGACGGCCGTGATCTCCGCACCGCGCCCGGGGCGGGAGGTGGCCTATGCGACGCCGGGCAACCGCGCCGCCGCGGTGGTGCAGGTGCTGCGCCCCGATGCCCCGCTGGCCGACGGCTTCCGCGCGCCGGAGGTGGAGGCGGAGTTCCAGCGTTGGACCGGGGATGTCACGCGCGGCGCCGGCTCGCATCGCCGCCTGCGCGTGGTGCGCGAAACGGAGCAGGCCGGGCTGTTCCGCTGCGCCGAGCTGGAAGGCGCCTATGGGCGGCAGCCGGTGGAGGGCAAGGCCTGCGTCGGCGCGGCGGCTGGGCAGATGGTGCGCGCCCGCGTTTCCATGCCGCGTCGCGACCCGCCCGTGGCGGATGCGGAGGCTTTCCTGCGCGACCTCGCCGCCTCGCTGCGGCGCTGAGCGGCGGGCTCAGCCCGCCATCAGGCCTTCCTTGCGGAAGGAGCAATGCCCGCCCCGCCCGATGATGAGGTGGTCGTGCAGCGTGATGCCCAGCATCCGCGCCGCCTCGGCCACCTCCCGCGTCATCTCGACGTCGGCGCGCGAGGGGGTAGGGTCGCCGCTCGGATGGTTGTGCACCAGGATCAGCGCCGTGGCGTGCAGGGCGATGGCGCGCCGCATGATCTCGCGCGGATAGACCGGGGCGTGGTTCACCGTGCCGGTTCCCAGCACCTCCTCGGCGAGGAGGCGGTTGCGCGCATCCAGGAACAGGACGCGGAACTGCTCGACGCGCTCGCGCGACAAGGCGGCGGTCAGGTAGTCCAGCAGCCGGTCCCAGTTGTGCAGGACGGGCGCGTCGCGCAGCTGCCGCTCGGACAGGCGCAGCGCCGCGGCCTGGACGGTGCGCAGCGCCGCCACCCCGGCCTCGCCCAGCCCTTCCACCTCGCGCAGCTCGGCATTGGGGGCGGCGGATGACCTCGGCGAAGCCGCCGAACCGCGCCAGCAACGCGCGGACGATGGGCTTGGTGTCGCGCCGGGGCAGGGCGAGGAACAGCACCATCTCGACCAGCTCGTGGTCCAGCAGGGCGGCGGGTCCCGCCTCCAGCAGCTTCTGCCGCATGCGCGCGGTGCCCTTCGGCGCCCGGCGCGGGGGAGGCCAGGGCCGGGGCCTACGCGCCGAACAGCCCGCCCGCCTCGGCCAGGCCGGGGCGGCGGGGGGCGCGTGCGCTCACGCGTAGGGCGGCTTGTGCAGCCCGGCGGGGCTGAGGGTGAAGATCTCGCAGCCCGTCTCCGTGATGCCGACCATGTGCTCGAACTGGGCGGAAAGCGAGCGGTCGCGCGTCACGGCCGTCCAGCCATCGTCCAGGATCTTCACCTCGGACCGGCCGGCATTCACCATCGGCTCGATGGTGAAGAACATGCCGGGCTTCAGTTCCGGCCCTTCCCCAGGGCGGCCGAAATGCAGCACGTTAGGCGGCGCGTGGAAGGTGCGGCCGATGCCGTGGCCGCAGAAATCCCGCACGATGGAGAAGCGGTGCCGCTCCGCGTAGCCCTGGATGGCATGGCCGATGTCGCCGAAGGTGTTGCCCGGCTTGGCGGCGGCGATGCCGCGCATCATCGCCTCGTAGGTCACGTCCATCAGCAGCCGCGCCTTGGTCGAGGGCTCGCCCGCGACGAACATGCGGCTCGTGTCGCCGTACCAGCCATCGAGCAAGGGCGTCACGTCGATGTTGAGGATGTCACCCTCGGCCAGCACGCGATCGCCCGGGATGCCATGGCAGACCACATGGTTGATCGAGATGCAGGAGGACTTGGTGTAGCCGCGATAGCCGAGCGTCGCCGGCACCGCGTCATGCGCCAGCATGAACTCGTGCAGGATGCGGTCCAGATCGCCGGTCGAGACGCCGGGGCGGACATGGGCGGCGATCATGTCGAGGCACTCGGCCGCGAGGCGGCCGGCGCGGCGCATCCCGTCGAAATCGGCGGGGTCGTGCAGGATGATGCGACGCGATTCGCCGCCTTGCTTGTCCATGGTTCGGGTCCGGCCCGTCATCGGGGTGATGGGGGAATTTCCCCGCAAAATGCGCCTGCTGGCCCCCGGGTTCAACCCGGATTGTCGGGCAGGCGCCGTTCCGGCACGCCCAGCGCGTCCGAAAGCCGGGTGTCGGCGCTGCCCGGCCGCGCCGGCTGTTGCTGCGAGGGATGGGGCGACCAGCCCGTCATCACCAGGATGTCCAGGCTGAGGTCGAGCGGCATGACCGAAAAGGCGAGGGGGAACAGGGCGCGCGGCGGCATGCGCCGGTCCCGCGCCACCAGCGCCGCCGTCTCGCCCGCGGCGCGCAGGTCGCGCACCAGCCCCATCGGCGTCGCATAGCGCAGCGGCAGCGCGTCGCGATCCGCCACGGGCAGGGCGAAGCCCGCGCGCTGGAGCAGCCCCGCGAGGTCGCGCAACTCCGGGAAGGGAGACACACGGGGCGACACGCCGCCGCGCAACTCGCTTTCCGCCCCGGCCAGCGCCTCGCGCAGCCCCTGCAGGGTTCCCAGCCCAGGAAGGGTGGCGAGGAACAGCCCGTCGGGCCGCAGCGCCCGGCGGATCTGCACCAGCGCCCCCGGCAGGTCGTTCACCCCGTGCAGGGAAAGCGAGGCGACAACGAGGTCGAAGCTTCCCTCCGCGAAGGGCAGGAACTCCTCGTCGCCCGCGACGGCGGCGCCCCCAGCACGAGCCGCCATGGCGGGGGACAGGTCCAGGGAAACGACGGAGGCGATGCCGCGCCCGCGCAGCAGGGGCGCCACCACGCCGCGCCCGCCGATCTCCAGCGCCGCCTCGAAGCGGCGGGTGGTGTCGTCCAGCCGCTCCAGCAGCAATTCCGCCGCCGCGCGCAGCACAGGGGCGACCGCGTCCACCTGCCGCGCCGCGCGGTCGCGGCGTCGGGCAAGGAGGGGGCGGTCGAAGATCACATCCATCCGGGGCAGATGCGGCGCGGCCCGGCCCGGTGCAAGCGGGGCCATGACAGGCGCGGCGCGGGGGCCTAGTCTGCCCCGGCCGCCAGGAGGAAACCCGATGAACCAGATGGACGTGAAGGCCGCGCGCTCCGCCGCCGTCGCCGCCACCGTTTCCCGCATCCGCGAGATCGAAGGCCGCATGGGCGTCACCCGGCCGGCGCTGGAGGCGATCCGCGAGGAGTTGCTGGCGCTGGCCGCGCAGGAGCACCTGTTCCCGTCGAACGAGTTCCCGCCCCCGGCCAATGGCGAGAAGGGCTCCAACCGCTACCTGCTGCGCGAGGAGGACAACAACCGCTTCGCCCTCTACCTGAACGCGCTGAACCCCGGCAACGAGACCAAGCCGCACGACCACACCACCTGGGCCGTCGTGGTCGCCGTGGACGGGCAGGAGCTGAACAAGGTCTATGAGCGCCTGGACGACGGCTCCGACCCCGAGCGCTGCGAGATGCGCGTGAAGGAGGAGGTGATGGTGGAGCCGGGCCGGGGCATCTGCCTGATGCCAGAGGACATCCACTCCATCCACACCACAGGCACAAGGCCCACGCGCCACCTGCACATGTACGGGCTGGCGCTGGAGAAGCTGGAGGGGCGCCGCGCCTTCGACGACAAGACGGGGCAGGTTTCCTACTACAACAAGAACTTCATGAAGCCGACCGCCGGCGCCGACAAGTAATGCGGTCCATCTCCGCCGCCGAGCTCAAGCGGCTGATCGGCACGGGCAGCGGGCTCGCCATCCTCGATGCGCGCGAGGAGGGGGAGTTCGGCGGCTCGCACCTGTTCTGGGCCGTGCCCTGCCCGCTCTCCAGGAAGGAGCTGCGGGCGCGGGCCCTGCTGCCCAAGCGCGGCATCCCCGTGGTGTGCGTGGATGGCGGCGAGGGCTACGCGGCGACGCTCGCGGAATACCTGCGCGGCATCGGCTGCACGGATGTCGCGGTGCTGGAAGGCGGCAATGCCGCCTGGGAGGAAGCCGGCTTTCCGCTGTTCAGCGGCGTCCACGTCCCCTCCAAGGCCTTCGGCGAGTGGGTCGAGCACCATTACGGCACGGAGAGCCTGGACCCGCCGGAGCTGGACGCGCTGGTGAAGTCCGGGGTGAAGCACGTCATCCTCGACAGCCGGCCGATGGACGAGTTCGCCAAGATGACCATCCCCGGCGCGCTGAACGTGCCGGGCGGCGAGCTCGCCTACCGCATCGGCGACCTCGTCCCCGATGCGGAGACGACCATCGTGGTGAATTGCGCCGGGCGCACCCGCTCCATCATGGGGGCGGAAAGCCTGCGCCGCGCCGGGGTGCCGAACCGCGTCGTGGCGCTGCGCAACGGCACGATGGGATGGGAGCTGGCCGGCTTCTCCTGCGAGCGCGGCGTGTCCCGCTCCTTTGCCCCCGGCACGCCCGGAACGGCAAAGGAAGCCCTGGCCCGCGCCACCCGCTTCGGCGAGGAGCATGGCGTCCGGACGGTTTCGCGCGCGGAGGCCGAGCGCCTCCTGGCCGCGCAGGACCGCACGACCTACACCCTCGATGTCCGCACGGCGGAGGAATACGAGGCCGGGCATATCCCCGGCTTCCGCCATGCACCGGGCGGCCAGCTGGTCCAGGCCACCGACCAGTGGGTCGCGGCGCGCGGCGCGCGGGTGATCCTGGCCGACAACGACACGGTCCGCGCCCGCATGTCCGGCGCCTGGCTGCGCCAGATGGGCGGGTGGGAGGTTCTGGTGGTGGAAGGCGCGCTGGACGGCCCGCTCGAAACCGGCCCCTGGCGCCCGGAGGTGCCGGAGCTTCGGCGGGCCGCGACGGTCACCCCCGCCGAACTCGCCGCCCTGGGCGATACGGTGCAGGTGGTGGACCTTGCCCGGTCCATCGATTTCCGCGCGTCGCATATCCCCGGCAGCCGCTGGGCGGTGCGCGGCCGCGTTCCCCCCTTCGCGAAGCCCGTGGTCGTCACCGCCCCGGACGAGACGCTCGCGCACCTCGCCGCCGCCGAGATCCCGGGGGGGCGCGTCCTCGCGGGCGGGTTGAAGGCCTGGAAGGCGGAGGGCCGCCCGGTCGCCGCCGACCGCCACCAGCCGGAGGACGAGGATTGCGTGGACTGGTATCTCCGCCCCTATGACCGCAACAGCGGCCAGGAAGCGGCGATGCACGAATACCTGCGCTGGGAGATCGACCTGGTGAACGGGGTGGCGCGGGATGGGGATGCGCGTTTCGGCGCCTGGTAGGGCGCTGGGTCGCTGGGCACTCGACGCCCTGTTCCCGCCAGCCTGCCTGAGTTGTGACACCCTGGTCGCGGAGCAGGGCGGGTTGTGCCCCCCATGCTTTGCCCGGCCTTCGCCCGTCTCGGCGCCGCATTGCCTGCGCTGCGGCGTGCCCTTCGCCCATAACCGGCAGGGCGAGGCAGTGGAGGGCGGGGCGCTCTGCCCCGGCTGCGCTGCGTTCCCCCCCGCCTCTGCCGAGGCCCGTGCCGCGCTGCGCTACGATGCGGGCTCGAAGGCGCTGATCCTGCCCTTCAAGCACCGCGACCGCACGGAGATGGCGGCCCCCCTGGCGCGGATGATGCTGCGCGCCGGGCGGGCGATGCTGGAAGGGGCCGATGCGCGGGTGCCGGTGCCGCTGCATCGCTGGCGCCTGCTGTCGCGCCGCCACAACCAGGCGGCGCTGCTGGCGGTGGCGCTGGGGCGGCTGGCCGGACGGCGCCTTCGCCGTGCCGTCCGCCATGACGCCGAGAGTCGCCGGGTGGCGCCTCGTGCTGGTGGACGACGTGCTGACAGCGGCGCCACCGCCGATGCCTGCGCCCGCGCCCTGCTGGCGGCGGGGGCGGCGCGGGTCTCGGTGCTGGCCACCGCCTGCGTGCCCGATCCCAGGCTGGAAGGGATGGCTTGACGACGCAGGCGGGCCGCGCGCGTTATCGCGCCATGGCCGAGGTCGAAATCTACACCACCGCGTGGTGCCCCTATTGCGAGCGCGCGAAGGCGCTGCTCTCCCGCAAGGGCGTGTCCTTCACGGAGCACGACGCGCCGCATGGCAGCCCCGAGCGGCGCGACGCCATCCAACGCTCCGGCGGGCGCACGACGGTTCCGCAGATCTTCATCAACGGCGAAAGCATCGGCGGCAGCGACGACCTCGCGGCACTGGACCGCGCCGGCAAGCTGGACGGGCTTCTGGCGGCGTGAACCCTCTGGCACTCGACACTCGCGAGTGCCAGCCCATATTGTCACAGGCGCGCGGCGCCTTCGCGATCGCGTGATGATGGTCGGGGAGCATGATCCGTTTCGCGCTGCGCTGCGCCAAGGCGCATGAATTCGAGAGTTGGTTCAAGGACGGTGCCGCCTATGACCGCATGGCGGCGGCCGGGCTCGTCGAGTGCCCGGTCTGCGGCGACACGCAGGTCGTGAAGGCGCTGATGACGCCGCGCATCGGCAAGACGCCCGGTGTGAAGGGGCGTCCCGAGCCCGCCGAGGCACCGCCCGTGCCCGTCTCCACCGCGGTGGCGCCCCCGCCGGGCCCGGCCGCCACGGGCGCCATCCCGGCGCAGGTCCTGTCGATGCTGCAGCGCCTCCGCTCAGAGGTGGAGAAGAACTGCGACTATGTGGGCCGCGACTTCGCCGACGAAGCGCGCCGCATCCACAGCGGCGAGACCGAGAACCGCGGCATCTATGGCGAGGCCAGCGACGAGGAGGCCGACGCGTTGCGCGAGGAAGGCATCGGCGTCGCCCGCCTGCCCTGGGTGCCACGCAGCGACGGATAGGGCCATCGCTTTCGCTTGGCGCCGCGGACGCTCTCCCGGCCTTTATGCCTTGTCATGTGTTCGGTTTGCTCGACCGCAGGTTGTGGTGCCCCTGGCCTGGAAAGCGGTGATCGTGTAGCCCTCCTTTCATTGGAGAGGGGGCGTGCCATGGAAAGCGGGACCCATTCGACATCCGTTGCGGCTGCGCCCGTCTCGCGGCGCGGCTGGTTCCAGGGTGCAGCCGCGGTCCTGGGTGCTGCCATGGCCTCCCCGGCCATTGCGCAGCCGGGCACGGGCCGGAAGACGGTGCTGGTGCTGGGCGCCGGCATGGCGGGGCTGACCGCCGCCCTTTCCCTGCTCCGGCGCGGCCACGAGGTCACGGTCATCGAGTATCAGAACCGCATCGGCGGCCGACTGCTTTCCCTGCCGCTCGGGGACGGCATGTTCACGGAAGCCGGCGGCGGGCATTTCCGCTCCAACATGCCCTATGTCCTGGCTTATGTGCGCCGGTTCAGCCTGCCGCTGCTGAGCCTCAATGACGGGCTGCCCCGCTACATGGTCGAAGGCCGAACGGGCGAGGCGGCCAACCCCGCAAGCTGGCCCTGGGCGCTGTCGCGCGAGGAGCGCAACGTCAGCGTCTCCACCATGCTCAACCAGTATCTCTATCGGGCGGGGCTGGACACGGACACGGTGCTCGACTCCCGCTGGCCGGACGATGATGCGCTGGATCGCCTCGGCAACGTGACGCTGGGCGACCTGATCCGCGGCGTCGGCGCCTCGGAGGTGTTCTGCAAGTTGCTGGACGCGCATGGCGGCACCTTCACCAGTGGCTCCATGGCGCTGGGGGCGATCCCGGACCTCGCCTACCATTTCGGCGACCAGAACCTGTTCCGCATCCAGGGCGGCAACAGCCGGCTGCCCCTCGCCATGGCGGCGGCGATCGGGCGCGACCGCTTCGTGCTGGACGCGCCCGTCGCCCGGATCGACCAGTCGGGACCGACGGTGCGGGTGGCGACGCGGGACGGGCGCGAGTTCACCGGCGATGCCGTCGTCTCCACCATCCCCTTCAGCGTGATGGATGATGTGGAGGTCCTGCCGCACTGGTCGCCGCGCAAGCGCCGGATGATCGCGGAGATGGAGTGGGACCGGACGGTGAAAATCATCGCCAAGACCCGCACCCCGTCCTGGCTGACGCGCAGCGTGCATGGCTGGCCGATGGCGGGCGGCGACCGGCCTTGGGAGCGCGTCATCGACATCACCGGCAACGAGCCGGGCGGCCATGGCAGCGTGTTCTTCTACCTCAACGGGAGCAATGCCGACGCGGTGCTGGCGCTGCCGAAGGAGCAGCGCGCGCCCGCCACCCTCGCGCAGTTCCGGCAGGACATGCCCGACCTGTTCGACGAGGTGCTGTCCACCGACTCCTTCGCCTGGAGCGAGCAGCCCTGGATCAAGGGCTCCTTCGGCGGGCCAGCGCTGGGCGGCGCCTGGATGGTGCAGGAATGGCAGAAGCCCGAGGGGCGCATCCACTTCGCCGGCGACTTCACGACGCTGAAGACCGGCTGGGTGGAGGGCGCGATCGAATCCGGCTTGCGCGCCGCGCGGCAGATCGACCCCCAGGCCCGGCCCGAGGGCAATCCGCGCATCCGGCAGGAAATCTAGCGGGTCAGGCGATGCCCTGCCGGCGCGGCGGGGCGAAGGCCCCGTTCGGGTCCAGCCGGGCGCGCAGCGCCGCGAGGCGCTGCCGGTTGGCGCCGTAATACGCTTCCGCCGGGTCTTCGAGGCCCGGGTCCACAAAGTTCTGGAACGACCCGCCCGGCGCGTCCGCCAGGGCATCGCTGGCCCAGTGGAAGGCGCGCTGCCAGCCCATCGCCGCCTCGACCCGCGCCGGCGAATCCGCCGCACCCCAGGTGATCTCCGTGCCGGTGAGCCATTCGGCGTCGCGATGCACATAGGCGGTGTCGCCCGGCGCCTTCGCGCGGATCCGCCCGCCCACCTGGAACATCTTGAACAGCGCCTCGCCGGAGGTGCCGGGCCAGGTGCGGAGGCGACGGAACGCCTCCTCCGCCAGGGCCTCGGGGACGTGCCCGGTGAAGCGGGAGGTTTCGCGGTAACGGGCAGGCTCGCCCTCTTCGCTGAGCAGGGCCTGCGCGTCCCAGTACGCCATCGTCTCGACGCGCCCGGTCGCGGGCCGCATGCGCAGCACGGGCCCGAGGATCGCCATCGCCTCGTCGCGCGGCCCGCGGATCTGCCCGAGCAGGGTAAGGCGCGGCACCCCGCCATGCCGGCGATCCGGCGCGAAGGCCGTGACCTTGGAGCCGAGCCGGTCGGGCGCCGCCTCCAGCGCCCGCGCCAAGGCAAGGAACAGCGCCGGATCGGCATCGCGCCAGCGCAGGTCGAACAGGGTCACCGGCTCGGCCGGGAAGGGCGCCAGCGTCCATTGCGTGGCGGCGCCGAAATTGCCGCCCCCGCCGCCGCGCACCGCCCAGAACAATTCGTCGCCCTCGGTGGCCCGCACCTCGGTGCCGTCGGCCAGCACCAGGGACACGGCGCGGACGGCGTCGCAGCCCATGCCGCGGTCGCGCATTGCGAAGCCGATGCCGCCGCCCATCAGAAAGGCGCTGGCCCCCACGCCGCCGCAGCGCCCATGCGTCACCATCAGCTCATGCGCGCGCAGCGCCGCGTAGACGTCGTGGTTCAGCACGCCGCCGCCCAGCGTCACGGCTCCGTCCCGCGCCACCCGGATGGTGGACATGGGCCGCATGTCCACCAGCAACCCGTCCGTCACCGAGCAGCCCGCATAGGAATGCCCGCCGGAGCGCAGCACGAAGGGCACGCGGTTCTCCTGCGCCCAGGTGATGGCGCTGGCAACATGCGCGGGCTCGGCGCAGCGCGCGATGGCGAGGGGCCGCGTGCCGGCATAGGCGAGGTTCTGCGGCAGCGAGAGCGAGTCGAGCCGTGCATCGCCGCGCCCGATCAGCTCGGCGACGCGGCCGCGCAGCAGCGCGGGGTCGGGACGGGTCGTGGCGGAAAGCGCGCGGCGCGGCGCGGCCAACGGCAGCGAGGCCGCGAGCGGCAACGCCAGCAGCGCGCGCCGGCGCGTCAAGGGCAGTGTCATGGTGCGATCCCCTTCGGTCATCGGCCGAGCGGCGCGGACCTTGGGAGGGGTGGGGTGTCCCGTCCAGCGGGACACTACGTAAGCCTAGCGCCGCGCTTTCAGCGCCGCCGCCAGCGTCCCGTCATCCAGCACGTCCAGCGCGCCGCCGATCGGCACGCCCTGGGCGAGGCGCGTGACTGCCACCCCGCCCGGCTCCAGCCGTTCCGCGAGGTAATGCGCGGTCGTCGCGCCCTCCACCGTGGCGGGCAGGGCCAGGATCACCTCCCGCGCCTCCGTCGCGCGGCGCAGCAGCGGGGCGACCGACAGCTCCTCCGGCCCCGTGCCGGCGAGGGCGGAGAGCGTGCCGCCCAGCACATGATACGTTCCCTGGTGCGCGTGCGCCCGCTCCAGCGCCCACAGGTCGGACACGCCTTCCACCACGCAGATGAGCCCCGCATCCCGCTCGGGATCGGAGCAGACGGAGCAAGGGTCGCGGCTGTCGAGGTTGTTGCAGACGCGGCACTTCTTCACCGATTCCGCGGCGCTGCGCAGCGCCTCGGCCAGCGGCAGCATCCGCGTCTCGGGGTCCATCAGCAGGCGCAGCGCCGCACGGCGCGCCGAGCGCCGGCCAAGCCCCGGCAGCTTGGCCAGCAGCGCGATCAGGTGCTCGACCGGATCGACATTCGGGCGCATGGCGACGCCGCGCGTGGCGTCAGAAGGGCAGCTTGAGGCCGGGCGGCAGGGACATGCCGGCCGTCGCCTTCTGCATCTCCTCCGCCATCATCGCCTCGACCTTCTGCTTGGCGTCGGCATGAGCCGCGACCAGCAGGTCCTCCAGCACCTCGCGATCCTCGGCGGTGGCGAGGGAGGGGTCGATCGTGACGCGCTTCAGTTCGCCCTTGCCGGTGAGGCGCAGCTTGACCATGCCGGCCCCGGCCTGACCTTCCACCTCGGTGGCTTCCAGCTTCGCCTGCATCTCTTGCATGCGCGACTGCATCTGCTGCGCCTGCTTCAGCATGTTGCCCAGGTTCTTCACTCAATCCTCCTCTGGCATGTCGTCGAGCCCGACGGGCTCGGCATCCGGCGGCGCGAAATCGGGCAGGGTTTCCGCTTCCTCCTCCTCGGAGGAGGCTGCGGGCTTCAGACCGTAGGCGTCGGTGTCGGCGTCGCGCACCGCCTCCAGCGTGGCGCCCGGGAACAGGTCCAGAATGGCGAGGACGAGCGGGTGGTTGCGCGCCATCTCCCGCCGCCCGGCCTCGGCCGTCGCGGATTGCTCGGCGAGCGTCGGCTCGCCCGCGTCGTTGCTCAGCGCCACGGTCCAGCGCCGGCCGGTCTTTTCCTCCAGCAGCGCGGAAAGCTTGGCGCCCAGGTCGCGCGGCGCCTGCGGCCGCACGCGGATCTCCAGCAGCGGCGGCGCGACGCGCACCGGATGGACGTCGTGCAGCAGGTGCGCGTGCAGCAGCGGCGACACGCCATGGGCCAGCGCCACCACCGCGCGCCATTCGGTCGGCGCCGCGAGCGCGACGGGGGCAGGGGCGGGCGCGGCTTCGGCAACGGGTGCGCCATTCACCACGGCGCGCAGCACCGGCGCGCCCTGCGACGTCCCGGGGCCAGGCGCGGGCGCGCCGCCCCCGGCGGAAACGGCGCCGCCATCGGCCAGGCGCTTCAGGATGTCGCCCGGCGTCGGCATCTCCGCGACATGGGCGAGGCGGATCAGTACCATCTCCGCCGCGGCGAGGCGGTCGGGGGCGGCGTTCACCTCCTCGATCCCCTTCAGCACCATCTGCCAGGCGCGGGCGAGGGCCGGAACGGAGAGTCGCGCCGCAAGCTCGGCGCCGCGCGTGCGCTCGGCTTCGGGCAGGGCGGCGTCGTCCTTCAGCGCGGGGATGGCCGCGAAGCGCGACAGGGTGTGGATCTGCTCCAGCATGTCCTGCAGCACCGTCACCGGCTCGGCGCCGCATTCATGCGCCTCGCCCAGCCGCGCCAGGGCGGCGGGCAGGTCGCCGCGCAGCGAAGCCTCGACGAGGTCCAGCACCAGAGTGCGGTCCGCGAGGCCCAGCATGTCGCGCACGGCCTCGGCGGAAACCCGCGCGTCCGCCCCGGCGAGGGCGATGGCCTGGTCCAGCAGCGACAGCCCGTCGCGCACCGAGCCATCGGCGGCCCGCGCCAGCATGGCCAGCGCCTCGGATTCCGCCTGCGCGCCCTCCAGCCCCGCGATGCGGTCGAAGTGGCGCCCCAGAGCCTCCTCCGGCACGCGGCGCAGCGCGAAGGTCTGGCAGCGGGAGCGGATGGTGATCGGCACCTTCCGCAATTCCGTGGTGGCGAGGATGAAGGTGATGGAGGGCGGCGGTTCCTCCAGCGACTTGAGCAGGGCGTTGAAGGCCTGCTCCGTCAGCATGTGGACCTCGTCCAGGATGAAGACCTTCTGCCGCCCCTGGGCCGGGCGGAAGCGCAGCGCCTCGCGCAGTTCGCGCACGTCGTCGATGCCGCGGTTCGAGGCGGCGTCCATCTCCACCACGTCCGGGTGGCGGTCGGCCATGATGGCGCGGCATTCCGGGCAGACGCCGCAGGGGTCGGCGGTGGGCCCGCCCTGGCCATCGGGGCCGACGCAGTTCAGCGCGCGGGCGATGATGCGCGCCGTCGTGGTCTTTCCCACGCCGCGCACGCCGGTCAGAAGGAAGGCGTGGTGGACCCGGCCGCGCGCAAAGGCGTTTCGCAGCACGCGGACCAGCGCCTCCTGACCGATCAGGTCATCGAGGGCCTGGGGCCGGTACTTGCGGGCGAGGACGCGATAGGGGGCGGCGGGGATGGCGGTGGGCGGCGCGCCGGGTGCATCGCCGAACAGGCCGGGACCGTCCGGCGGTGGCTCAGGTAGGCCCTCTTCCGGGGCGAGGAGATCGCTCGGCATGGGCCCCCTGGCATGAGACGCGGTGGAAGGCCGGTGAATGACCCGGGCGAGAACCCGTTACGGCTGCTTCCTTCCGGACCTGACCGGGTTGGCGGGGAGCCCGTCCACCGCCGACCTTCCGCCCTCCATATCGCCCTTCGGCGTCCGCGAGGCAACCCCGGAAGCCATGGCAGCGTTGCCCCGCCATGAACGAGCCAGAACCCCTCACGAAGGTCGAGGCCCGCCAGGGCGACCGAAAGAAGCTGAACCGGAACGTGCTGGTCTGGAGCCTCGCTCTCGTGATCGTCGCCTTCGTCATCGGCTACTTCATCGCCTGAGGCGGCACCGCCCCGTCCCCTTCCGCGCGGCATCGCCCCGTGGCAGGGTCCGGCGCGATGTTGTCCTTTCCCGCCAGCCGCCCCAACGCCTACACCGGCTCCCCGCTCGACCGGGTTTCCGGCCGCCGGGACGAGGAGGCGTTCGTCGCCGCATCCTTCGAGGATCCGGCGAGCCTGTTCATCCCGGTCTGGCGCGCCCGCTCGCTCCTGCTCGGGGTGGAGTCGGGCAAGCCCGAGGCGGTGATGCTGACCGGCGAGGCCGCCTCCTCCGTCCGCATGGCCGGCGGGCCCTGGGCCCTGCTCGGGATGCTGGACGGGCGCGCGGTCTTCGCGGTGGATTGCTCCGCGGCGGATGATCCGCTGCCGCTGCTGCCGCCCTCCATGGGCGCCTTCCAGGATCTGCGCGCCGTCGCGGGCCTCCTGCCGCCCGGCGAGGCCAGCATGCTCGCCCATGCGCGCGGGCTGATGCATTGGAGGGTGAAGCACCGCTTCTGCGGCGTGTGCGGCGCACCCTGCGAGCCGCGCTCGGCCGGCAACGCCACTGCCTGCACCGCCTGCAACGCGCAGCATTTCCCGCGCACCGACCCGGCGGTGATCATGCTGGTGGTGCGCGGCGATTCCTGCCTGCTCGGCCATTCGCACCGCTTCCCCAACAGCGTCATGTATTCGACCCTCGCGGGCTTCGTGGAACCCGGCGAAAGCCTGGAGGAGGCGGTGAGGCGCGAGGTGCTGGAGGAGACCGGCGTGCGGGTGGGGGAGGTACACTACCATTCCTCCCAACCCTGGCCCTTTCCCTCTTCCATCATGCTCGGCTTCCATGCCGAGGCGCTGTCGGAGGAGATCCAGATCGACCCGGAGGAACTCAAGGATGCGCGGTGGTTCACCCGCGACCAGATCCGGAATCCGGACGCGCACGGCTTCGCCCTGCCTCGCGCCGACAGCATCGCCCGCCGCCTGATCGAGGACTGGCTCGCCACCCCATGAAGACCGTCCCGGCCTTCCTTGCCCTCCTGGCCCTTGCCGCCTGCGCGCGCGCGCCCACGGGCACGCCCCTGTCGCCCGAGCAACAGGCCTGCCGTGAGGAGGCCCGCCGCTCACCCGAATATCAGGAGGTGATGCGGCGGGTGAACCCGATGTTCGAGATCCGCAACGACGGCGTGATCAACGACGACCTTCGCGCCGCCGAGATGACCGCCTGGCGCCGCTGCCTGCGCGAGCGCGGGCTGGCGCTGCCGGGCGGCGTGGAGATCATCCGCGGGCGGTGATCCCCACGCCGCGCCGGGTCAGGTGCGGCGCTTCGGCGTATCGCCGTCGCGCTCGACCTCGACCTCGGTGCGCCGCACCGTGTCGCGCACGGTTTCCGTCCGCTCCTCGGCTTCCTTGCGCAGCCGCACCTCGCCCGTGACACGCGCTTCCTTGGCGATCTCCGCCTCCTCGTGGGATTCGGTCGCCTCGATGGTGCGCTCCTGGAACGGGTTCTCCATGCCGGAAGCCGGGCGGTCGAGCGTCCGGCGTTCCACCTCCACGTGCTCGTCGCGCAGCGTCACCTGCGCCTCGACGGGCTCCTCCACGACATAGGAGCGGATGCGGACGCGGCCATGGCCCGTTTCGCGCTTGCTCACGCGCAGGCGCTCCTCCGCCAGGGGGATGCTTTCGCCGTCGTGCAGCGTGTCGCGGCCCGTGCCCATGCCGCCGCCGAGCGTGCCTTCCGTGGCACCGGACGCCATCCCGCCCGACCGGCCGCCGGTCTCATGCTCGGGGCGCGCGCCGCTCATGTTGGTGCCCAGCGCGTCATCCGCCCCGCGGGACAGCATGGTGCCCGGCGGATTGCCCGGCGTGCCGTCTGGGCGACCCTCGAAATTGGTGCCCAGCGTGCTATCAACATCGCGCGCCGTGTCGCCTGTCGTCGCGGAGTCACGCGACCCGACGCCGCTGACGCCAGTGGCGCGCGCGGCCGTGCCGGTCGCGGTGTCGCGGCCCCGCAGACCTTGATCGGCGGCATAGGCGCTGTTCGCCGCCGCCTCGTTCTCGGGATAGGCGCCGCTGATGTTCGTGCCCAGCACCTCGTCGGTGCCGCGGGACAGCATAGTGCCCGGCGGGTTGCCCGGCGCGCCGTCCGGCTGGCCGCTCATGTAGTCGGAACGCGCATAGGAGGACTGACCGCTCCAGCCTTCGGCGCGCCACGACGCCTCGCGCTCGTCCAGATCCACGGCGCCGTTCGCTTCCAGGATGTCGGCGGCTTCCTCCCAGTTCATCCCGGACAGGCGCACGGACATCACTGTGGCGCCGCGTCCGACCGCCTCGGCATAGGTGTGCCGGTCCGCCTCGGGCATGAACAGATCGGCCAGGGATTCCCAGAAACCCTTGTCCGCGGTCGTGTCTGCGGCGGTGCCGGCCTGGCGGTGCATCTGGATATCGGAGCGCGCGATGCCATGCGCGGCCAGCGCCTCCTGCGCGCGCAGCGCGTCCGTTTCGTTGTCGAAGACAGCCGTGATGGTTCGATTGGACATGGGTAGTTCCTCCTCGTGGGTCAGCGTTCGGGCGGCAGGCGTTCGATCTCGGCTCGCTGGCGGCGCAATGCCACCACCTCGCGGATCTCTTCCTCCGTGGTGTGGCGCTGAAGGCGGATCTCCTCCCGCACCACGAGGCGCCGCTCGACGACCAGCACCTCCTCCAGCACCGGGATGACCCAGGAACCGTCCGCCTCCTGCCGGGGCATGGGGGCGGCCTCGCCCGCTTCGAGGGTGCGGTTCACCGGGACGTGGGACACCTCGAACTCATGGGAGGTGAGGGTCTCGGAAACTTCGTGCGGGACGCTCTCCGTGCGCAGGGCCACGCGCACGCGCCCCGTTTCACGGCTGTGCTTCTCCAGCTTCGCCGATTCCTCGGCGAGCGGCAGCACCGTTTCGTCCTTCTCCGGCTCGGAAGCCACCATCCCGCCTTTCGCGCTGAATGCGGCCGAAACGGGAAAGAAGGCGGCGTCGTTGCCCTTCCTTCAAAGGGAAGGGGTCAAGTTCCCTCGCGCGCCACGCGGAACGGATGCGCGCGGTAGCAGCCCAGCACCTTCACCTCGCGCGAGAAAAAACGCAGCTCCTCCAGCGCGCGGAACAGGCGCGGGTCGTCTGGATGGCCGTCCACGTCGCACAGGAACTGCGTCGCGGTGAAGGCGCCGTCCAGCATGTAGGATTCGAGCTTGGTCATGTTCACGCCGTTGGTGGCGAAGCCGCCCAGCGCCTTGTAAAGCGCCGCCGGCATGTTGCGGACGCGGAACACGAAGGTGGTCACCGGGTGCGGCGCCTCGATCGGCGGCGTCTCGGGCCGCGTCGCCATCACGTAGAAGCGCGTGGTGTTGTGCGCGGCGTCCTCCACGTTGCGGCGGAGGATCTGCAGGCCATAAACCTCCGCGGCAAGGGCGCTGGCGACGGCGCAGTCCTCCGGTCCTCCCTCGCGCGACACCATCTCCGCCGCGCCGGCCGTGTCGGCCTGGATCACCGGCGTCAGGCTGAGTTCCTTCAGCACCTTCAGCACCTGGCCCAGCGCCATGGGATGCGAATGGGCGCGGCGGATCGACGCCAGCGTCGCCCCCTCCCGCGCGAGGAGGCAGTGCTCCACCCGCTCGTAATGCTCGCCCACCACGGCCAGTCCCGAGTCGGGCAGGAGGCGGTGAATGTCCGGCACCCGGCCCGCCAGGCTGTTCTCGCAGGGGAGCATGGCCTTCTGTGCCCGGCCTTCCCGCACCGCCTCCATCGCCGCCTCGAAGGAGGGGCAGGGCAGGGTGGTCCAACCCGGATAGGCATGCCGGCAGGCGAGGTCGGAATAGGCGCCGGGAACACCCTGGAAGGCGATGACGGTCATGCTGCGTCCGTTGCGGAGCCGCGCGGGCGGTTGATGGATGGCGCGGCGGGGTTTATGTGACCGGAACGTCTAAGCCAGGGCCGGAAGGCGCGCAAACCCGCGTCCCGTGCCCGCCACGAGAAGGGTCCGCTCGGCATGAGCCTGGAGTTGAACAAGGCATTCGCGGCCATCCTCACCGCCGGGATCGCCTTCATGGGCGCGGGTATCGTGGGCGAGCAGATCGTGCATCCGAAGCGTCTGGCCACTCCGGCCATCCAGGTCGGGGAGCCGGCACCGGCGCAGCAGGCCGCTGCCCCGGCCGCGCCGACGATCGAGCCGATCGCCCCGCTCCTGGCTGCCGCCAACGCCGATAACGGCCGCACCCTGGCCACGCGCGCCTGCGGGTCCTGCCACACCTTCAACGAGGGCGGCCGTTCCGGCGTCGGCCCGAACCTTTATGGCATCGTCGGCGCCAGCCATGCGCACATCCCCGGCTTCAACTACTCGAACGCCATGCGCGCCCTGGCCGACAAGCCCTGGGACTACGAGGCGCTGAACCAGTTCCTCGCCGCGCCGGCCCGTGCCATCGCCGGCACGCGCATGGCCTTCGCCGGGCTGAACAACACCGGGCAGCGCGCCGACGTGATCGCCTATCTGCGCACGCTGGCCGCCGAGCCCGCGCCACTGCCCTGATCCCGGCGGAATACGCCGCGGCGGCGGAAGAAGCCGCCGCGCTGGCGGGGGCGGAGACCCGCCCCCTTTTCCGGTCCGCCCTGCTGGTGGAAGCCAAGGGCGACGCCTCTCCCGTCACGGAAGCCGACCGCGCCGCCGAGCGCGCCCTGCGCGGCTTCCTCGGCACACGCTTCCCCGACCATGGCATCCTCGGCGAGGAATACGGCGCGGAGCGGCCGGATGCCGAATGGCTCTGGGTGCTCGATCCCATCGACGGCACGCGCGCCTTTCTTACCGGGCGGCCGATCTGGGGTACGCTGATTGGGCTGATGCACCGGGGCGAACCGGTCCTGGGCCTGATCGACCAGCCCGTGCTGGGCGAGCGCTGGCTGGGGGTGAAGGGGCAGGGGACGCGCTTCAACGGCCAGCCCATCCGCACCCGCTCCTGCAATCGCCTCGCCGAGGCGGAACTGGCCTGCACCGCGCCCGAGATGTTCCCGGAGGCGGACCGGCCCGGCTTCGAGGCGCTGCGCGCAGGGGCGCGACGCATCTCCTGGGGCGGGGATTGCTACCTCTACGGCCTGCTGTCGCTGGGCCTGCTGGACGTGGTGGCGGAGGCGACGCTGAAGCCCTGGGACTGGGCAGCCCTGGTCCCGGTGGTGGAGGGCGCCGGCGGCTCCATGACCGGCTGGAACGGCGAGGCGCTGCGGATGGGCTGCGACGGCCGCGTGCTGGCGCTGGGCGACCCCGCGCTGCTCGATGAAGCCAAGGCTTCGCTTGCGGGGGGAGGCCCGCGCCCCCAATAAGCATGGTCATGAAGCGCCGACCCCTCTTCGCCGCCGGCTTCGGCCTCCTCGCCGCCACTGGCCGTGCCTCCGCGCAGGCCGGTCCCGTGCGGACCCATGCCCTGTCCCTCCTGGGCGAGCCCTCGCTGCCGCGCGACTTCCCGCACTGGCCCTGGGTCAACCCGGAGGCCCCCAAGGGGGGCGAAGTGGCGCTCACCGCCCTCGGCTCCTTTGACAGCTTCAACCCCTTCATCCTGCGCGGCACCTCGGCCGTCGGCTTGTCCAACCTCTACGACTCTCTGCTGGTGCAAAGCGCCGACGAGGCAAGCACGGAATATGCCCACCTCGCGGAATGGGTGGAGGTGCCGGCGGATCGCCGCGGCGTTTCCTTCGAGTTGCGTGAAGCGGTGCGCTGGCACGATGGCCGCCCCATCACCGCCGAGGACGTGGTCTGGACCTTCGAGGCGCTGCGCACGCACGGGCGGCCCTTCTACCGTTCCTACTGGGCCGACGTGACGGAGGTGGTGGCGGAGTCGCCGCGCCGGGTCACCTTCCGGTTCCGCAACGACGAGAACCGCGAACTCGCGTTGATCCTGGGCCAGTTGCAGGTCCTGCCGAAGCATTGGTGGGAGGGGCGCGACTTTGCCCGCCCGCTGCTGGAGGTGCCCCTCGGCTCCGGTCCCTACCGGCTGGAGCGTTTCGAGGCCGGGCGCAGCCTGACGCTGCGCCGCGTCGAGGATTACTGGGCGCGGGACCTCAATACGCGGCGCGGTACCAACAATTTCGACGCGATCCGCTTCGAGTATTTCCGCGACGCCACCGTGGCCTTCGAGGCCTTCAAGGCCGGGCAGATCGACTTCCGCACGGAGAACGTGGCCCGCAACTGGTCCACCGGCTACGACTTCCCGGCCGTGCGGCGCGAATTGGTGAAGCGCGACACGATCCGCCACGAATTGCCGACTGGGATGCAGGCCTTCGTGGTGAACTTGCGCCGGCCCATGTTCGCGGATGCGCGGGTGCGCGAGGCGCTGGTCAACCTGTTCGACTTCGAGTGGCTGAACGCCAACATCTTCTTCGGCCTTTATGCCCGCACCAACTCCTATTTCTCCAATTCCGAACTCGCCTCCTCCGGCCTGCCCGAGGGGCGGGAGAAGGAGATCCTGGAGGGGTTCCGCGGCCGCGTGCCGGAATCGGTGTTCACCACGGAATTCCGCCTGCCCACCACCGATGGCAGCGGCAACAACCGCGACGGGCTGCGCCGCGCCCTCGAGCTGATGCGGCAGGCGGGCTGGACGGTGCGCGACCGCCGCCTCGTCAACGCCCAGGGCCAGCGCTTCGAGTTCGAGATCCTGCTGAATGGCGCGACCTTTGAGCGGATCGCGCTACCCTATGTGCAGTGGCTCGCCCGCCTGGGCATCGAGGCGCGCGTCCGCACGGTGGACCCGGCGCAGTATCAGGTCCGCACCGACGCCTTCGACTACGACATGACGATCGACGTGCTGGGCCAGTCCCTCTCCCCGGGCAACGAGCAGCGCGACTACTTCACCTGCGCCCGCGCGCGCGAGCAGGGCTCGCAGAACGTCGCCGGCATCTGCGACCCGGCGATCGACGAGCTGGTGGAGCTGGTGATCGCCGCCCCCGACCGGCAGGAGCTGATCCACCGCACCCGCGCGCTGGACCGCGTCCTGCTGCATCACCACTACGTCATCCCGAACTGGCACCTGCGCGCCTTCTGGGTCGCATATTGGGATAAGTTCGGCCGGCCGGAGCGCTCGCCGCGCTACGGGCTCGGCTTTCCCGATTCCTGGTGGGTAGACCCCGCGCGCGAACGCGCCATCGGCGAGGCCCGGCGCGGCCTGTGAGCGCCTACCTCCTTCGTCGCCTGCTGCTGGTGGTACCGACGCTGTTCGGCATCATCCTGATCAACTTCGCCCTGGTGCAGTTCGCCCCCGGCGGCCCGGTGGAGCAGATGCTGGCGGAGCTGCGCGGCGAGGGGCAGACCCTGGGCCGCCTGACCGGCGAGGGGGGCGGCGAGACACGCGCCCCCACCACCGGGCCGGGCGAAGGCGGGGGGGGCAGCACGTACCGCGGCGCGCGCGGCCTCGATCCCGCCATCGTGCGCGAGATCGAGCGCAGCTTCGGCTTCGACAAGCCGGCCCATGTGCGCTTCGGGGAGATGCTGGCCGGCTACCTGCGCTTCGATTTCGGCCGCTCGCTGTTCCGCGACCGGCCAGTCTGGGACCTGGTGATCGAGAAGCTGCCCGTCTCCGTCTCGCTCGGGCTGTGGTCCACGCTGATCATCTACCTGATCTCCATTCCGCTCGGCATCCGCAAGGCGGTGCGGGACGGGTCGCGCTTCGACCTCTGGACCTCGGCGGTGGTGCTGGTCGGCTACGCCATTCCGGGCTTCCTGTTCGCCGTGCTGCTGGTGGTGCTCTTCGCCGGCGGGTCCTTCGTGCAGTGGTTCCCCTTGCGCGGCCTCGCCTCCTCCGGCGCGGAGGCCTGGCCCTTCTGGCAGCGGGCGCTGGACTATGCCTGGCACATCACCCTGCCGACGCTGACGCTGGTGATCGGCGGCTTCGCCGGGCTGACCATGCTCACCAAGAACTCCTTCCTGGAGGAGATCAACAAGCAATACGTGCTGACGGCGCGGGCCAAGGGGGCGGGGGAGGGGCGCGTGCTCTACGGCCACGTCTTCCGCAACGCCATGTTGATCATCATCGCGGGCTTCCCGGCGGCCTTTATCGGCATCCTCTTCACCGGGGCGCTGCTGGTGGAGATCATCTTCTCGCTGGACGGGCTGGGGCTGCTAGGCTTCGAGGCGGCGATCCGCCGCGACTACCCGGTGATGTTCGGCACGCTCTACATCTTCACCCTGCTGGGCCTCGTGATGCAGATCGTCTCCGACTTCACCTACACGCTGGTGGACCCGCGCATCGACTTCGAGGCACGCCGATGATCCTCTGGCCGCAAGCGGATGGCACGGTGCTGGCGACGCCGCAGCCCGCCCATGCCGCGCTCTCCGGCCAGGTCATGCGCCACATGATGCCGCGCCTGGAACCCTTCGACGCTTTGGTGAACGCCGCTACCCAACACGACTGTGCTTGGTTGCCCTGGGAGCCAGCGCCCGAGTTCGACGCGGCGACCGGCCTGCCGCTGGCCTTCAACGACCTGCCCGGCGACCGCCACGTCGCGCTGTGGGAGGCGGGGGTGGAGGTCGCGCTGGCGAATTGGGGAGTGTGGGAGGCGCTGCTGATCATGCGCCACGGCAGCCACGTTTATCGCATGGCGCTGCGCAGCGACCGCTCGCCCCCCGATGCCGCTGCTGCCGAGGCCATCCAGGGCTACCTGGCGCGCGAGGCGGCGCGCAGCGCTGATTGGACGCGCCGGCTGGGCACCACGGAGGAGGCGGTGGCGCTCCTCTCCGAGGCGGTCGCCACGGTGGACGGCATCGCGCTCGGCCTGTGCTGGGGCAAGGAGCGCTTCGATTGCGGCGGCACGGTGCTGCGCCGGACCGGCCCCTTCGCCGCCACGCTCGACCCTTGGGTCCTCGACGTGCCCCGGCTGGAGGCGACCGCCACCGCGCTGCGCCTGCCCGCCCGCTTCCCCGACGCGGCGGCGATGCGCGAAGCGCTGCCGCTTGCCCCGCGCGAGACGCTGCGCTTCACCCTTTCCCCCGCATGAAATTCTCCCCGCTGAACCAACGGCGCCTCGCCAATTTCCGCGCGAACCGGCGCGGCTACGTGTCCTTCTGGATCTTTCTCGTTCTTTTTCTCGTCACCCTCTTCGCCGAGGTGATCGCGAATGACCGGCCGTTGGTCGCGCATGTGGACGGCAAGTGGTTCTTCCCCGTGCTGACCGAGTATGCCGAGAGCGACGTGGTGGAGACCGGCCTGCCCGTCACCGCCGACTGGGCCGACCCTGATTTCGCCCGCGACGTCGCGGAGAAGGGCGGCACGGTGATCTGGCCGCTCATTCCTTTCAGCCATGCCAGCGTGGTGCGCGACCTGGGCACGCCCGCGCCCTCGCCGCCCTCCGATCGCAACTGGCTGGGCACGGACGACCAGGCGCGCGACGTGCTGGCGCGGGTGATCTACGGCTTCCGCATTTCCGTGCTGTTCGGCTTCACCCTGACGATCTTCGCCTCGGTCATCGGCATCGCGGCGGGGGCCGTGCAGGGCTATTACGGCGGCACGACCGACCTGCTCTTCCAGCGCTTCATCGAGATCTGGTCCGGGATGCCGCAGCTCTTCCTGCTGATCATCCTGGCTAGCGTGATCGAGCCCTCCTTCTGGACGCTGCTGCTCTTCCTGCTGGCCTTTTCCTGGATGGGGCTGGTGGGGGTGGTGCGGGCCGAGTTCCTGCGCGGCCGCAACCTGGACTACGTGCGCGCCGCCCGGGCGCTGGGGGTGCGCGACGCGACGCTGATGTTCCGCCACATCCTGCCCAACGCCATGGTGGCGACGCTCACCTTCCTGCCCTTCACCCTGTCCGGCTCGGTCACGGTGCTGGCCTCGCTGGACTTCCTGGGCTTCGGCCTGCCCCCCGGCTCCCCTTCCCTCGGCGAGTTGCTGGCTCAGGGCAAGAACAACCTTCAGGCGCCGTGGCTCGCCTTCACCGGCTTCGCCGTGTTGGGCGGCGTGCTCACCCTGCTGATCTTCGTCGGCGAGGCGGTGCGCGACGCCTTCGACCCGCGTAAGCTGCCCGGAGGCGCGCGCTGATGCCGGCCGAGGAACTCCGCATGGCCGAGGCGCCGCTGCTTTCGGTGGAGAATCTGTCGGTCGCCTTCCGCGGGCAAAAGGTCGTGGAGGGCGTATCCTTCGAGGTGCGTCCCGGCGAGACGGTGGCGCTGGTCGGCGAAAGCGGCTCGGGCAAGTCGGTCACGGCGCTGTCCGTGCTGCGCCTCCTCGCCGCCACGGGCAGCAACCCCGAGGGGCGCATCGTGCTGGACGGGACGGAGGTGCTGCGCGCCGATGACGACGCGCTGCACCGGCTGCGCGGCGGCGTGGCCGGCATGGTCTTCCAGGAGCCGATGACCAGCCTGAACCCGCTGCACACGATCGGGCGGCAGGTGGGCGAGGCCATCACCCTCCATCGCCCGCTGCGCGGCGACGCCCTGCGGCGCGAGGTAATCGCGAAGCTGGAACGCGCCGGCCTCGCCAATGCGGAGGAGCGGATCAACGCCTATCCGCACCAGCTTTCCGGCGGGCAGCGCCAGCGCGTGATGATCGCCGTCGCCCTGGCCAACGACCCCAAGCTGCTGATCGCGGACGAGCCGACCACAGCACTGGACGTGACCATCCAGGCGCAGATCCTGGAACTCATCGCCGGGCTGAAGAAGCGCCTCGGCATGGCGGTGCTGTTCATCACCCACGACCTCGCCATCGTGCGGCGCCACGCCCAGCGCGTGGTGGTGATGAAGGACGGGAAGGTGGTGGAGCAGGGGGAGACGGAGGCGATCTTCCGCGACCCGAAGCATCCCTACACGAAGATGCTGCTGGCCACCGAGCCGCGCGGCCGCCCCGCCCCTGTCGCGCCCGATGCCCTGACGGTGCTGGAGGCGCGGGACATCCGCGTTTCCTTCCCCATCCGCCGGGGCTTCCTGCGCCGCGTGGTGTCGGAGGTGCGGGCGGTGGAAGGCGTGTCCCTCACCCTGCGCGCGGGGGAGACGCTGGGGCTGGTGGGCGAATCCGGCTCGGGCAAGACCACGCTCGGCTTTGCGCTGCTGCGGCTGGAGCGTTCCACCGGCGGCATCCTGTTCGAGGGGCGGGACATCGTGCCGCTCTCGCGCACGCAGCTTCGCCCGCTGCGCTCCCGGATGCAGATCGTCTTCCAGGATCCCTACGGCTCGCTCTCGCCGCGCATGAGCGCGGGCGACATCGTGGGCGAGGGACTCCTGGTGCACGAGCCCTCCCTGCCGGCGCGGGAGCGTGAGGCGCGCGTGGCGCAGGCGCTGGAGGAGGTGGGGCTCGATCCCGCCATGGCCGGGCGCTATCCGCATGAATTCTCCGGCGGGCAGCGCCAGCGCATCGCCATCGCCCGCGCCCTGGTGCTGAAGCCGCGCCTCCTGGTGCTGGACGAGCCGACCTCCGCCCTTGATGTTTCGGTGCAGGCGCAGGTGGTCGAGCTGCTGCGCGAGCTTCAGGCGCGGCATGGCCTCGCCTATCTGTTCATCTCGCATGATCTGCGGGTGGTGCGCGCCATGGCGCACCGGATCATGGTGATGCGCCAGGGCCGCGTGGTGGAGGAGGGCGAGGCGGAGGCCCTGTGCCGGAACCCGCGCGAGCCCTATACACGCGCCTTGATGAGCGCCGCATTCGACCTGGCCACCGCATGAGCAGCACCGAAACCTCCGACGCGCCCCCCCACCCCTGGGCGGGGCAGGAAAGGGAACGCCTGGCCGACCTGCTGGACAGCGGCGCGGTCAAGCTGGGCATCCACATCCGCAAGATGAACTCGCCCGGCTCGCCCGTGTACCGCTACGGGGAGAACGTGGTGCCGGCGGCGCTGATCCTGGTCTCCTCCTTTCTCGGCACGGCGCTGGTGCATTTCTATGTGGGCGCCGCGATCCTGGCGGTGGGGTGCTGGTGGTGGCTCGCCAAGGTGATGCCGCGCGTGAAGGACGGCGTGTTCAACCGCACTGCCGCCTATGTCCTGGCGAGCGACCTGAACTTCGACGTGTACTGGGCACGCGGCCTGCTGTCGCTCTACGCCAAGATGCCCGATGGGCGGGAGCGCGTGGCGACCGGGCGTGACGATTGGCGGGCTTATGTCCGCTCCTTCCACGAGGTCTGAGGCATGGCGATCCTGCTTTCCACCAAGGCGAATGCGATGGAGGCGTGGCGCGACGCGCTGCTGGAGCTCGAGCCCGGCCTCGACATCCGCCTGTTTCCCGATGCGGGCGATCCGGCGGAGATCGAGGCCGCGGTGTGCTGGACCCAGCACGACATGGGGGAGCTGCGCCGCTACCCCAATCTCGGCCTCATCGTCTCCATGGGGGCGGGGGTGGACCATCTGCTGCGCCCCCCTGGCCCGCCGCCCGGCGTGCCGGTGGCCCGCCTGAAGGATGAGCGCCTGACCAGCGGCATGACCGAATGGGTGCTGCTGAACGTGCTGCGCTTCCACCGGCAGGACCTGGAGTATCGTGCGCAGCAGGCGGCACGGGTGTGGGACGAGTTGCCTGCGCCCGAGACCTCCGCGCGCCGCGTCGGCTTCCTGGGACTGGGCGAGCTGGGCATGGCCGCCGCCCATGCCTGCCGCTTGCTCGGCTTTCCGGTCATGGGCTGGACGCGCCGCGCGCGACAGGTGGAGGGCGTCGAGACCTTCCACGGCGAGGACGGGCTGGCCGCCATGCTGGGGAGGAGCGACATCCTCGTCTGCCTGCTGCCGCTGACGCCGGACACGCGCGGCATCCTCAACGCCCGCACCCTCGCGATGCTGCCGCGCGGCGCCTTCCTGATCAACGCGGCGCGCGGCGGGCACGTGGCGCAGCCCGACCTGCTGGAGGCGCTGGATTCCGGCCAGATCGCCGCCGCCGCGCTGGACGTGTTCGAGCCGGAGCCGCTGCCGGCGGATCACCCCTTCTGGGGCCATCCGCGCGTGCTGGTCTGGCCGCACGCGGCCAGCATCACCATTCCGCGCTCCGCCGCGCCGCAGGTGATCGAGAATCTCCGCCGCCTGCGCGAGGGGCGGGAGCTGATCAACCTGGTGGATTTCTCGGCCGGGTATTGAGGGGCGGTCAGCCGACCGCCGCGTATTCCCCGGCCTCGGCCATCTCGGGCGGCGGCATGGGCGTCACAGTGCCGTCGGACTCCGACATGGTCCGCTGCAACGCGGACAAGAAGGAAGCGCCCTTCAAGGTGCGCTGCACCAGCACGGAGCGGCGATCCATCATGTCCAGCTTGCGCCGGGCCAAGTCGAGCTCGCCGAGGCGGTCCAGGGCGCGCGTGATGGCGGGCTTGGAGACGTTCAGCTCCTGCGCCAAGCCACGCACCGTGTGGGGGCCGGGCGTCAGGTAGACGGTCAGCAGCACGCCCAGCTGCCGCGCCGAAAGGTCCGGGCCATCCTGCCGGACCAGCGTCACGATGGTGTCGCGCAGGATCCCGACAAGCTGATCGGGGTTGGTCTGCATGGTCATGGCATCCTTCCCTTCATTCACCACGCCTGCGGCGCGGAACCATGAATACCCACACCATCTGGGGCCTGGGTCGGATTTGATTAGTGCCGGGTTTGCAAAAAATTGCAAGATTTTCATGAAAGCCCGGGTGCACAGGGCGCAACCCGGGCGCAAGCCGCTCGATGTCCGCGGCTTCAGGATCGGGGATGAGCGTCCATCCAGCGCTCGATTCCGGCCAGCAGGCCGCGCAATCCCGTCGCCTCGCCGCCCTCTGGCGCGCCGGGCCGGTTGGAATCATTCCACGCGTAAAGGTCCAGATGTGCCCATGGCGTGCCGTGGGGCACGAAGCGGCGCAGGAACAGCGCGGCGACGATCGCACCTGCCATGGGCTTGCCGGCGACGTTGTTGAGGTCGGCCACCGGGCTGTCCAGCCAGGAGTCGTAGCCGCCATGCAGCGGCAGGCGCCAAAGCGGGTCGCGCGCCGCCTCGGCTCCGGCCAGCAGCGCGCCGGCCAGCGCCTCGTCGTTGCTGAACAAGGCCGGGAGGTCGGGGCCCAACGCCACCCGCGCCGCGCCGGTCAGCGTCGCCCCGTCCAGGATCGCATCCGGCGCGCGCTCCGCCGCGAAGGCGAGAAGGTCGGCAAGCACGAGGCGGCCTTCCGCGTCCGTGTTGCCCACCTCCACGGTCAGTCCCTTGCGGGTCCGCAGCACGTCGCCCGGCCGGAAGGCGGTGCCCGAGACGCCGTTCTCCACCGCGCCGACCAGCACCAGCAGGCGCAGCCTGGCGCGCCGCGCCATCAGGCAATCGGCCAGCGCCAGCATCACCGCGGCGCCGCCCATGTCCTTCTTCATCCGCAGCATGCCGGCAGGCGGCTTGAGGTCCAGCCCGCCCGTGTCGAAGCACACGCCCTTGCCGCACAGCGCCAGCAGCGGCCCTTCCGTGCCCCATTCCAGCACGGCGACGCGTGGCGCGCGCGGGCTGCCCGCCCCCACCAACGCAAGGGCCGGGAAGCCCTGCGCCAGTTCCGCGCCCTCGATGATCCGCACCGCCGCGCCGTGGGCAGCGCCCAGCTTCTCCACCGCCTCGGCCAGTTCCGCCGGGCCGAGATGGCTGGCGGGCATGTTGACGAGGTCGCGCGCATGCCAGATCGCCCGCGCCATGCTGTCGTCGAAGCCGGCTTGCGGGACGAGCTGCGCGGCGGCACGGCGCGGCGCCTTGAAGCGGGTGAAGCGATACGCGCCGAGCGCCCATCCCAGGGCGAGGTCGGCGTCGCCGCCCACCCAGCGCGTGCCCTCGGGCAGGGCATGGGGCAGGGCACCATACGGCAGCGGCCCTTCGGCGCGCCCCACCAGCGCGCCCGTTACCGCCTCGCCGTCCAGTAGCAGCGCATGCTCGCCGGGGCGGGCGCGGAAGCCCTGCGCGGCGGCGAGGGCGGCGCCGGGCCGGTCCCGCCACCCGTCGGGCGCGACGAGGTGCAGCGGCAAGGCGCCAGCGGGGTCGGCGGCGAAGCAGGGCAGGCTCATACCTTCCCCTTATCCCAGCCATGCGGACATTGCGAAGGGATCGCTGCGGCGCCACATCGCCCCCATGCAGACATCATCCCATGACCCGCTCGGCTGGCACGGCACCACCATCCTGTGCGTGCGCCGTGACGGACGGGTCGCCATGGCCGGTGACGGGCAGGTCTCGCTCGGCCAGACCATCGTCAAGGGCAACGCCCGCAAGGTGCGCCGCATCGCCAACGGCAAGGTGCTGGCCGGCTTCGCCGGCGCCACCGCCGACGCCTTCACGCTGCTGGAGCGGCTAGAGGCGAAGCTGGAGCGCTTTCCCGACCAGCTGGAACGCGCCTGCGTCGAACTGGCCAAGGATTGGCGCACCGACCGCTACCTGCGCCGCCTCGAAGCCCTGCTCGCCGTGGCGGACGAGAAGCGCTCCCTCCTCCTCACCGGCCAGGGCGACGTGCTGGAGCCGGAGGATTCCGTGATCGGCATCGGCTCGGGCGGCAACTACGCCCTGGCTGCGGCCCGCGCCCTGATGACGGTGGAAGGCCTGCCGGCGGAGGAGGTGGCGCGCCGCGCCATGACCATCGCCGGCGACATCTGCGTCTACACCAACGGAAACTTCATCCTGGAAAGCCTGCCGGCATGAACGACATGACCCTTCCCCCGGCCGAGGCCGTGAACCTGTCCCCGCGCGAGATCGTCTCCGAGCTGGACCGCTTCATCATCGGCCAGCACGACGCCAAGCGCGCCGTCGCCATCGCGCTGCGCAACCGCTGGCGCCGCCAGCAACTGCCCGAGGCGCTGCGCGAGGAGGTGGTGCCCAAGAACATCCTGATGATCGGCCCGACGGGCTGTGGCAAGACGGAAATCGCGCGCCGCCTCGCGCGCCTCGCCAACGCACCCTTCCTGAAGGTCGAGGCGACGAAGTTCACCGAGGTGGGCTATGTGGGCCGCGACGTGGAAAGCATCGTGCGCGACCTCGTCGAGGCGGCGATCGTCCAGGCGCGCGACACGGCGCGCAAGGGCGTGCAGGCCAAGGCGGAGCTGGCCGCCGAGGAGCGCCTCGTCACCGCGCTGGTGGGCGAGGGCGCCTCGGGCGAGACGCGGATGAAGTTCCGCCGCATGCTGCGCGAGGGCCAGGTGGAACAGCGCGAGATCGAGGTGCAGGTGAGCGAGCCGCAAGGCACACCCATCGGCATGATGGACATGCCTGGCATGCCCCCCGGCCAGATGCAGAACATGCAGGAAATGCTGGGCAAGATGTTCGGCGGCCGCACCCGCCCGCGCAAGATGACCGTCGCCGCCGCGCGCGAGGCGCTGACGCGCGAGGAGGCGGACAAGCTGCTGGACGGCGAGGCGCTGACCCGCTCGGCTGTGCAGAACGCCGAGAACAACGGCATCGTCTTCCTGGACGAGGTGGACAAGATCGCCCGCTCCTCCGAGGGCGGCGTGCGCGGCGGCGACGTGTCGCGTGAGGGCGTGCAGCGCGACCTCCTGCCGCTGATCGAAGGCACGACGGTCAACACGCGGCATGGGCCGGTGAAGACGGACCATATTCTCTTCATCGCCTCTGGCGCCTTCCACCTGTCCAAGCCCTCAGACCTGCTGCCGGAGCTTCAGGGGCGGCTGCCGATCCGCGTCGAGCTGAAGGCGCTGACCCGCGACGATTTCAAGCGCATCCTGACCGAGCCGGACCACTCCCTGCTCAAGCAGGCGAGCGCGCTGATGGAGACGGAAGGGGTGGACCTGCGTTTCGACGAGGGGTCGGTCGAGTCCATCGCCGACCTCGCGGCGGAGATCAACGCGACGGTGGAGAATATCGGCGCGCGTCGCCTGTCCACCGTGCTGGAGCGGCTGCTGGAGGAGGTGAGCTTCACCGCCAGCGACCGCCGCGGCGAGTCCGTGCAAGTGGACGCCGCCATGGTGCGGGACCGCGTCGCGCCGCTTGCCGCCAGCGCCGACCTCAGCCGCTACATCCTGTAGCACCTGCCAGGCAGGGGCCCCGCGAAGACGGCTTCGCGGGGCTTTTCATCAATCCTCCGGCCGGAAGCCGCTTTCGCGTACCACCGGCTCCCACTTCGCCGTCTCGGCCCGGATGCGGGCGGCGAAGTCGGCGGCACTCGTGTGCGTCGGCTGGAACTCGCGCGCCTCAAGGGTTTCGCGGAGCGCCGCATCCCCCATTACCTGCGCCAGAAGGGCGTTGAGCTGCCGGTTCAGCGCCTCCGGCGCGCGGGCCGGCAGGAAGGCGCCGAACCACTCATCCGCGGTGAGCTCCGGCCGTCCCTGCTCGGCGAAGGTTGGCACGTCGGGAAAGCGCGGCAGGCGCTGCGCCGAGGTGACGGCGATCATCCGGAGGCGCCCGGCGCGGTGATGCTCTACCTGGTCGCCGATTACGTTGATCGTGGCCGGGATCTGCCCGCCCAGCGCGTCCACGATGGCCGGTGCTGCGCCGCGATATGGCACGTGCGTCAGCTCAATTCCGGCGGCGCGGGCCAGCATCACCCCGGTGAAGTGCGGCACGGAACCGGCGGCGGGCGAGGCGTAGTTCAGCCCGCCCCGGCTGCGCGCCAGCTCGATGAACTGCGCGAGGTTTGTGACACCGGGTGCCCCCGGCCCCACCGCCAGGGTGAAGGGATAGACCACGACCGGGGAAACGGGCTGGAGGTCCGACTGCGGCGCGTAGCGCAAGCGCTGGCCGTAAAGATGCGGGTAGATCGTCACCATGCTGGCCGGCGTGACGAGGATGGTGCTGCCATCCGCGTCGGAACGGATCGCCTCCTCGATGGCGAGGCGGCCCGTCGCGCCCACGCGGTTCTCCACCACCACCTGCGGCGCCCAGGTGCCGCGCAGCCTTTCGGCCAACAGGCGGCAGGTCACGTCGACCGTGCCGCCGGCCGGGAAGCCGGCCAGGATGCGCGCCGTGCGCCCGACCACCGGCGCCTGGGCACGAGCGACCCCGGGCATGGCGAGGAGCGGGGCGCCCAGCAGGGCGCGGCGGGGCAGGGTCATGGTGGTTTCCTCCGGCTTCGGCGCGGCACCATGCCCCTGCCGGGGTCGACCCCTCAAGCCTAGCTGCGCACCGCTTGGTAGGCGGCGAGCGTCGCGAGGTCGAGGATCTGGTTCACCCCCGCCCCGGTGGAGACGATCTGCGCCGGCTTCGACATGCCCATCAGCACCGGCCCGATGCTGGTGGCGCTGGTGAGGTGCGGCACCGCCTTGGTGAGGATGTGCGCGGCGTGCAGGCCGGGCATCACCAGCACGTTGGCCGGCCCCGTCAGGCGCGAGAACGGATAGAGCGTGGCGCGCAGATTCGGGTCCAGCGCCACGTCGGCGCCCATCTCGCCGTCATGCTCGAAATCGGCGCCCTGGGTGTCCAGCAGCTTCACCGCCTCGCGGATGGAGCCGGGGATGATGCCCTTGGGGTCGCCGAAGGTGGAGAAGGACAGGAAGGCCACGCGCGGCTCCATGCCCAGGCGCTTCGCCGCCGCCGCCGCGCGCCGCGCGATGGTGGCGAGAGTGGGCGCGTCCGGCCGCTCATGGATCGCCGTGTCGGCCACCAGCACGGTGCCGGAGCGCCGCGCCACCATCATGGTGAGGCCGAACAGCACCCCCTCCGGCTCGATGACGGAGGTCACGCCTTCCAGCGCGGCGGAGTAGGAGCGCGTCTCGCCGGTCACCATGGCGTCGGCATCGCCCAGCGCCACCATGCAGGCAGCGAAGACGTTGCGATCCTGGTTCACCAGGCGCTGGCAGTCGCGGAACAGGTAGCCGTCGCGCTGGCGCTTCTCGTACAGGTATTCAGCGTAGCGGCGGTTGTCCTGCGAAAGCCGCGCATTGTGGATCTCGATCCCGTCCGGCAGGCGGATGCCCATGCCGGCGACGGTCGCGTTGATGCGATCTTCGCGCCCCACCAGCACCGGCGTGCCATAGCCGCCGTTGCGGTAGGCGATGGCGGCGCGGATGACGTTCTCCTCCTCGCCCTCGGCGAAGACGGTGCGCTTGGGCTCGGCGCGCACGCGCTCGTGGATGTGCTCCAGCGCGTTGGCGGCCTCGTCCAGCCGGTTGGTGAGCTCGCGCGCATAGCGGGCGGGGTCCACCAGCGGCTTGCGCGCCACGCCGGACTTCACGGCGGCCTCGGCCACCGCGACCGGCACGCGGGAGATCAGGCGCGGGTCGAAGGCGTTGGGGATGATGTATTCGGGGCCGAAGGCCAGCCGCATCCCGGCGCCCGACCGTGCCACCTCCTCCGGCACCGCCTCGCGCGCCAGCTCCGCCAGGGCCTGGGCGGCGGCGATCTTCATGGCGTCGTTGATCGTGCTGGCGCGCACGTCCAGCGCGCCGCGGAAGATGAAGGGAAAGCCCAGGACGTTGTTCACCTGGTTCGGGTAGTCCGATCGTCCCGTGGCGATGATGCAGTCCGGCCGCGCGGCCTTGGCGTCCTCCGGCGTGATCTCCGGATCCGGGTTGGCCATGGCGAAGATGATGGGCTTGTCGGCCATCGCCTGGACCATCTCCTGCGTCAGCGCGCCCTTCACGGACAGGCCGAAGAACACGTCCGCCCCCTCTAGCGCCTGGGTCAGCGTGCGCGCCGTGGTCTCGACTGCATGCGCCGACTTCCACTGGTTCATGCCCTCGGTGCGGCCGCGGTACAGCACGCCCTTGGTGTCGCACATGATGATGTTCTCGGGCCGCATCCCCATGGCGCGCAGCAATTCGGCGCAGGCGATGGAGGCGGCGCCGGCGCCGTTGATGACGAGGCGCGTCGTGGCGAGGTCGCGCCCGGTCAGGTGCGCGGCGTTGATGAGGCCGGCGGCGGCGACGATGGCGGTGCCGTGCTGGTCGTCGTGGAAGACCGGGATGTCCATCATCTCGCGCAGCCGCTGCTCGATGACGAAGCACTCGGGGGCCTTGATGTCCTCCAGGTTGATGCCGCCGAAGCTCGGCCCCAGGAAGCGGACGCAGTTGACGAACTCGTCCACGTCCTCCGTGTCGAGGCAGAGATCCATGCCGTCTACGTCGGCGAAGCGCTTGAACAGCGCGACTTTGCCTTCCATGACAGGCTTGGAGGCGAGGGCGCCCAGATTGCCCAGGCCAAGCACGGCGGTGCCGTTGGACACCACGGCCACGAAGTTGCCCTTGCTGGTATAGTCATAGGCCAGGCGCTGGTCGCGGTGGATGTGCAGGCAGGGCTCCGCCACGCCGGGGGAATAGGCGAGCGACAGGTCCCGCGCGGTGACGAGGGGCTTGGTGAGCCGCGTCTCCAGCTTGCCGGGCCGTCCCTCGGCGTGCATCGCCAGCGCCTCCTCGCCCGTCACGCGGGCGGTGCGGGTGTCGCTGGCGTCCTTCCTGGTCTCGTCCATCCGTCTCAACCTTTCGTGCCCGTTCCTTCTTCCATAGCGGCGGGAGGCGACCCTGCCCAGGACGCCGCTTCGCGCCTGCGAGGGGCTTTGCTATGCCCCTGGGGTGGATCAGCGCGTTTCCGCCGCCGGGGCGACCCCGGCCATGGCCCAGTGGTTTGCCGCAAAGGAGCGGGCGGGCAGCGCGCTCGTCTTCTTCCGCATGGGCGATTTCTACGAGTTGTTCTTCGACGATGCGGAGGCGGCGAGCGACGCGCTCGGCCTCGCCCTGACGCATCGAGGGGAGCACCAGGGCGTGCCCATCCCGATGTGCGGCGTGCCGCACCATGCCTGCGAGGCCTATCTCGCCCGGCTGATCCGGCGCGGCTTCCGCGTCGCCATCTGCGAGCAGACCGAGACGCCCGAGCAGGCCAAGGCGCGCAAGGCCGCCACCCTCCGGCGCGAGGTGGTGCGCGTCATCACCCCCGGCACGGCGACGGAGGAGGCGCTGCTCGACGCCGCCCGCCCGGCCTGGCTGCTGGCCCTGGCGGAGGGCGGAGCGGCCTGGCTCGACGTCTCGACCGGCGCCTTCCACACCGCGTCTGGGGAGGACCCCGCTTCCCTCGTCGCCCGGCTGCGCCCGGCGGAGATCCTGGCCGCCGATGGGCGCGACGACGCGACGCCGGCGGTGGTGCCCAAGGACCCGGCGCGGCGCGTCGCGGAGGCTTTCGGCGTGGCGACGCTCGACGGGTTCGGCCAGTTCACGCCGGCGGAACTCGCCGCCGCGGCCATGGCGCTCGACTATGTGCGCGCCATGGGCAATGGGCAGCTGCCGCGGCTTTCGCCGCCCCTGGCCGAGGGCGGGCGCGGGGTCATGCTGCTGGACGCGGCGACGCGGCGCTCGCTCGAGATCCTGGAAAGCCCGCAGGACGGCCCGACCTTGCTCGCTGCGCTGGACCGCACCCTGACCGGGCCGGGGGCGCGAGAATTGGCGGCGCGCCTGGCGGCGCCGCTCGATGACCTCGCCGCCATCCGGGCGCGGCACGACCACGTCGCACTGCTCCTCACCGAGCGCGAGCGGTGCGACGCGATCCGCGCCGCGCTGAAGGGAGCGCCCGACATGGCGCGCGCCCTGGCGCGACTCTCGCTCGACCGCTTCGCCCCGCGCGACCTGGGCGCGCTGCGCGACGGGCTGGCGCGGGCCGCTTCGCTGACGCAGGCCGCGCGCGGCTCCATCCTGCCCGCCCCGGTGCCGCTGCCCGAACTGGCGGCGGAGCTCGCCCGCGCCCTGGCGGAGGAATTGCCGGCTCGGCTGGAGGATGGGGGCACGGTCGGCGCGGGCTATGACGGCCAGCTCGACGCGCTGCGCCGGCTGCGCGACGACGCGCGCGGCGCCATCGCGGCGATGCAGATGGAGCTCGCCCAGGGCTGGGGCGTCGCCGCGCTGAAGATCCGCCACCACCAGCAACTGGGCTTCCTGGCCGAGGTACCGGCGGCGGCGGGCGAGAAGCTCCTGCGCGCCGCCCCCCCGGGCCTCGCCGAGGAGATGCGCCCCATCCACCGGCAGAGCATGGCGAACGCGCACCGCTTCACCTGCGCCGCCCTGGCCACGTTGGACCGCCGCCTGTCCGAGGCGGGGGAGGAGGCGCAGCGCCGCGAGAAGACCGTGGTGCAGCACCTGCGCCGCCTCGTGCTGGAGGCGGGCGAGGCCGTCGCCGCTGCGGCCCGCGTCACCGCCGAGCTGGACGTGCTGGCCGCCGCGGCGGAACTGGCGCGCGAGGGGCAATGGTGCCGCCCCGAGATGACGGAGCGGCCCGATTTCACGGTCGTCGCCGGGCGCCACCCGGTGGTGGAAAAGGCGCTGCGCGAGGCGCGCGGCCCGGCCTTCGTGCCCAATGGAAGCGACCTGTCGCCGGGCCGCCGCCTCACCCTGCTCACCGGGCCGAACATGGCGGGCAAGTCCACCTTCCTGCGACAGAACGCGCTCTTCGCCGTCATGGCCCAGGCCGGGCTGTTCCTGCCGGCCGAGGCGGCGCGGATCGGCCTCGTGGACCGGCTCTTTTCCCGCGTCGGCGCGGCGGACGACCTCGCGGGCGGACGCTCCACCTTCATGGTGGAGATGAGCGAGACGGCCGCCATCCTGAACCTCGCCGGGCCACGCTCCCTCGTCGTGCTGGACGAGGTGGGGCGCGGCACGGCGACCTGGGACGGGCTCGCCATCGCGACCGCGGTGCTGGAGGCGCTGCACGACCGCATCCGCTGCCGCACCCTGTTCGCCACGCATTTCCACGAGCTGACCGTTCTGGCCCATCGCCTGCCCGAGCTGCGCTTGGCCCGCATGGAGGTGCGCGAATGGCGCGGCGAGGTGGTGTTCCGCCATTCGGTGGGGGAGGGGGCGGCGGAGAAATCCTGGGGCATCCATGTCGCCAAGCTGGCCGGGGTGCCCGCGCCCGTCCTGCGCCGCGCGGCCGAGGTGCTGGCCGCCCTGGAGGCACGTGCAGCCGCCGGCGAGGACCCGCTGGCGGCGGAATTGCCGCTCTTCGCCCCGCCCCCGCGGCTCCCCTCCGCCCACCCGGCGCTGGAGGCCCTGCGGGCGCTGGACCCCGATTCCCTGTCCCCCCGAGAGGCGCAGGAGGCGCTCTATCATCTGAGGGGCCTCGCGGACGGGACCGAAGGGCAGTAATATCCGCGCCATGAAAATGGTCGCGGCCGAGCCCGCACATGTCGCGCTGGAGCTTGCGCCCGGCGGCGAGCCCCTGCCGCGCGAAGCCGCGCTGGCCTTGCTTCGCCGTGAATTGGGCCGTGTTCAGGCCGAAGTCCAGCGCATCTTCGAGGCGCGCGAAACCCAGGGCCTCGGCGCCGCGCGGCGGCTTTCGGCGCGGATGGACCGCATCATGGACGCCATCCAGTCCTATGCCGCGCTGATGGTTCCGCCGAGCAAGGGGGCGCTCGGCCTCGACTTCGCCCTGGTGGCGACGGGCGGCTACGGGCGCGGCGTGCTGGCCCCGCATTCGGACATCGACCTGCTCTTCCTGTCCCAGAAGGAGCCGGGGCCGCGCACCCGGCGCCTCGTCGAGTTCATGCTCTACATGCTCTGGGACCTTGGGCTGAAGGTCGGCCATGCCACGCGCTCGGTGAAGGATTGCGTGGCCGAGGCGGCCAAGGACCTCACTGTGCTGACCGCTCTCGTGGATGCGCGCTTCCTGGCGGGCGATCCGGCCCCCTTCACCAACTTCCAGTCGGAGTTCCAGCGGCTGCGGCGCAAGGGCGGCTTCGCCCCCTTCCTGTCCGCCAAGCGGGCCGAGCGCGCGGCGCGCCACGCCCGCTACGGCGAAAGCCCCTTCCTGGTGGAGCCGAACGTGAAGGAAGGGCGCGGCGGGCTGCGCGACCTCCAGACCCTTTACTGGCTCGCCCGCTACGCCTTTGGCGTGCAGAAGATGCCGGAGCTCGTCGGGCCGGACAGCCCGGGCGGCGGGCTGCTGACGGAACTGGAGGCACGGGCCATCCGCCGCGCCTGGAACTTCCTGTGGACGCTTCGCTTCCACCTCCACTACGTCACCGGCCGAGCCGAGGAGCGCCTGACCTTCGACCTCCAGCCCGTGGTCGCCGCCCGCATGGGCTACACCCGCCACGGCGCGCAGGACGGGACGGAGCGGCTGATGAAGCACCTGTTCCTGACCGCGCGCGACGTGGCGCGGCTGTCGCGGGTGCTGGAGCCGGCGATCGAGCGCGCGGCGCTGGGGCCGCCCGCACGGCGGCGGGAGGGCGATGCCCGCATCTCCGCCATGGGCCTCGCCTTCGCCGATGGGCGGCTGGTCGCCGCCCCGCCCGACCGCGACTTCTCGCACGAGCCCATCCTGATGCTGCGGATCATGAAGGCGGCGCGCGACCGGGCGCTGGAGATCCATCCCCTCGCCATCCGGGCCATGATCCGCCACCACCGCCGCGCCGAGGCGCTGCGTTGCGACCCCGAGGCGAATGCGCTCTTCATGGACCTGCTGATGGGCAAGGACGCCGCGAAATGGCTGCGCCTGCTCAACGAGGTCGGCTTTCTCCAGCGCTTCATCCCGGAATGGCAGCGCGTGGTCGGGCTGATGCAGTTCGACACCTACCACGTCTTCACCGTGGATGAGCACACGATCGAGGCGATCGGCATCATCCAGCAGATCGAGGCCGGCGCGTTGAACGAGGTGGCGCCGGTGGCCACCGAGCTTGCGGGGCAGCTGCAGTCCCGCCGCGCACTCTATGTCGCGGCGTTATTGCACGACATCGCCAAGGGCCGCGGCGGCGACCACAGCGAACTGGGTGCTCGCCTCGCGCAGGAGATCTGCCCGCGCCTGGGGATGAGCGCGGAGGAGACGGAAACCGTTTCCTGGCTCGTCCTGCACCACCTGCTGGTGAGCCACACCGCCTTCAAGCGCGACATCGAGGATCCGAAGACCATCCTCGACATCGCCGACCAAGTGCAGTCGCCGGAGCGGTTGCGCCTCCTGCTCGTGCTCACCGTGGCCGACATGCGCGCCGTGGGGCCGCGCGTATGGAACGCCTGGAAGGCGACGCTTCTGCGCGAGGTGTACTGGCGGGTCTCCGAGGTGCTGGCCGGCGGCATGACCGTGCCCGAGCGCGACGTGCGCGTGGCCCGGGCCAAGGAAGCCGCGACCGCCGAGCTGGGCGGCTTCGCGCCGGGGGAGCGCGATCATTTCCTGTCCCTCGGCTATCCGGGCTACTGGCTGTCCTTCGACGCCGAGACCCACGCCCGCCACGCCCACCTGATCCGCGAGGCGGAGGCGACCGGCGCGCCGCTCACCGTCCGCTCCCGCGTGCTGGCGGATCGCGGCGTGACGGAGGTGACGGTCTACTGCACCGACCATCCGGGCCTGTTCAGCCGCATCAGCGGCGCGCTGGCCGTGGGCGGCGCCTCCATCGTGGATGCGCGCATCCACACCCTCACCAACGGCATGGCGCTCGACACCTTCTGGGTGCAGGACAGCGCGGGCGGCGCCTATGACGCGCCGCACCGCCTGGCGCGGCTTGGCGTGCTGATCGAGCAGGCGCTGAGCGGCCGCCTGAACCTCGGCGCCGAGATCGGCAAGGTGCGGCGCGAGCCGGCGCGGCTGGCCGCCGTCACCGTGCCGCCGCGCGTCGTGGTGGACAACCACGCCAGCAACACCCACACCGTGATCGAGGTGAACGGGCGCGACCGTCCCGGCCTGCTGCACGACGTCACCGGCGCCATCTCGGAGCACGGGCTGCAGATCGCCTCGGCGCACATCACCACCTACGGCGTGCGGGCGGTGGACGTGTTCTACGTGAAGGACGTGTTCGGGCTGAAGGTGGAGAACGAGCGCAAGCTCGCCCCGCTGCGCCTCGCCCTGCTGGAGGCGCTGAGCCCACCCACCCCGCCGGGGGGCGGGATGATCGCCAGCAACATGCGGGAAGCCGCCGCCAGGGCCTGAGCCATGCTGCGCGCCATCGCGACGGTGGGCGGCTGGACCATGGTCAGCCGCGTCCTCGGCTTCCTTCGCGACATGCTGATCGCGGCGACGCTGGGCGCGGGGGTGGTGGCCGACGCCTTCTTCGTCGCGCTGAAGCTGCCCAACCTGTTCCGCCGCTTCTTCGGCGAGGGCGCCTTCAATGCCGCCTTTGTCCCCGCCTTCGCCGCCACGCTGACGCGGCGCGGGCCGCTGGCGGCGCGCGAACTGGCCGAGCGGATGGCGACGCTGATGACGCTCTGGCTCGCCCTGCTGACGCTGCTGGGCCTGCTTCTGATGCCGCAGATGATGCGGCTCCTCGCCCCCGGCTTCGCCGGACGGCCGGAGCAGTTCGCCCTGGCGGTCGAGCTGACGCGGATCACCTTTCCCTACCTGCTGCTGATCTGCCTGACCGCGCTGGTCTCGGGCGTGCTGAACGGGCTGGGGCGCTTCGCCGCCGCCGCCGCCGCGCCGATCTTCTTCAACGTGCTGTCCGTCGCAGCGCTGTGGATTCTCGCCCCGGTGACGCCGACGCCGGCCCACGCGCTGGCCTGGGGCGTCACCGCCTCCGGCGTCGTGCAGCTGGGCTTCGTCCTGTGGGCCGCCAAGCGCGCCGGGATGCCGGTGAACCCTTTCCGCCTGCCGCGGCTCTCGCCCGAGGTGCGGGACGTGCTGCGCAAGATGGGGCCGGGGCTGGTGGGGGCGGGGGTGACGCAGCTCAACCTCGCCATCGACGTCATCATTGCCTCCTTCCTGCCGCTCGGCGCCGTGTCCTTCCTTTATTACGCCGACCGGGTGGCCCAGCTTCCGCTCGGCGTGATCGGCGCGGCGGTGGCGACGGCGCTGCTCCCGCTGCTGGCGAAACAGCTTTCGGGCGGGCAGCCGCTGCAGGCGCATCGCTCCATGAACCGGGCGCTGGAGATCTCCGTCGCGCTGACGGTCCCGGCAGCCTTCGCCCTCGCCGTGCTGGCCCTGCCCATCCTCCAGGCCCTGTTCCAGCGCGGCGCCTTCGGTGAGGTGGAGGCGCGGGCGACGGCGGCGGCGCTGCGCGTCTACGCGCTGGGCCTGCCGGCCTTCGTGCTCGTGAAGGTCTTCGTGCCGGGCTTCTTCGCGCGTGGCGACACGGCGACGCCCGTGAAGGTCGGCATCCTCTGCGTCGCCCTGAATCTCGGGCTGAACCTCATGCTGATGGGGCCGCTGCAGCATGTGGGGGTGGCGCTTTCCACGGCCCTGGCCGCCTGGGCCAACACGGCGCTGCTCGCCTTCATCCTGTGGCGGCGCGGGCAGTTCCACCCCGACCGCGCCCTGCGCCGCCGCGCGCCCCGCCTCTTCGCCTCGGCGCTGCTGATGGCGGCGCTGCTCGCTGCCCTGTCCTGGGCGCTGGCGCCCGCCGAGGGGCTGCGCGGCGTCGCGCTGCTGGCCGTCATCTGCGTCGCGGGGCTGCTCGCCTATGGCGCGGCGGCGCAGCTTTCGGGCGGGATGGACCTGCGCGACCTCCTGCGGCGGCTCCGGCGCCGTTGACAGGGCGCGCGCCGCGCGCGAACCACCCACCCATGCAGCGCGTCTTTTCCGGCATCCAGCCCTCGGGCGTCCCGACCCTCGGCAACTACCTCGGCGCCATCCGCAACTGGGTGCCGATGCAGGACACCCATGACTGCCTCTACTGCGTCGTGGACCTCCATGCGATCACGCAGTTCCAGAAGCCCGAGGACCTGCTGCGGCAAACGCGGGAGATGGCGGCGGCCTTGCTGGCCTGCGGCCTCGACCCCGAGAAATGCGTGCTCTTCGTCCAGTCTCACGTGCCGGCCCATGCCGAGCTGGCCTGGCTGTTCAACTGCGTCGCCCGCATCGGCTGGCTGAACCGGATGACGCAGTTCAAGGACAAGGCGGGCAAGAATGCCGAGAACGCCTCGACCGGCCTCTACGTCTATCCGAACCTGATGGCCGCCGACATCCTTCTCTACAAGGCGACCTCGGTGCCGGTGGGTGACGACCAGCGCCAGCACCTGGAACTGGCCAACGACATCGCGGGGAAGTTCAACCACGACTACGCGGTGGAGCTGTTCCCGCGCATAGAGCCCTTCATCGGCGGCGTGGCGGCGCGGGTGATGTCCCTGCGCGACGGCACCAAGAAGATGTCCAAGTCCGATCCGTCCGACCAGTCGCGCATCAATCTGAACGACCCGGACGACGAGATCCGCAACAAGATCAAGCGCGCCAAGACCGACCCCGACCCGCTTCCCGAAACCCCGGCCGGGCTGGGCGGGCGGCCCGAGGCGCGCAACCTCGTCGGCATCCTGGCCGCCGTGACCGGGCGCTCGCCGGAAGCGGTGCTGGCCGAGCATGCGGGCCAGGGCTTCGGCGCCTTCAAGCCGCTGCTGGCCGATGCGCTGATCGCCCACCTCGCCCCCATCCGCACCGAGATGGAGCGCCTGCTCCGCGACACGGCCGCGCTGGACGCGGCGCTGCGGCGGGGCGCGGAGAAGGCGGAGGCTCTAGCGCTGCCGACCTTGGCGGAAGCAAAGGCGGCCATGGGCTTCCTTGCGAGAAGCTGAATATTTTGCGCCGCACAGAGACATTTCGGTAAGGGCTGGGTTCCGCTTAAATCTTTCTTGGCCACAAAGCCGCCTCAAACTTGCGGCGGCTTCGGCGTTTCTTCCGCGGCGGGACTGGTACTTGCCGGTCCTGCGGCTTTTGGGAGACAACGCATGTCCACGATGAAGAAGGCCAGCTTGGCGCTTGCACTGCTGGCTGGCACGGCCTTCGGCGCCATTGCGCAGACTTCCTCTTCCACCACCGGCATGGGCGGCAGCTCGGCGGGCGGTGGCACCTCCAGCACCACTCTCGGCACGGGCGGCTCCTCGGCGGGCTCGGGCTCCGGCGCCGGCTCGGCTTCCACCCTTGGCATGGGCGGCACCTCCGCCGGCGGCGGCCAGAGCAGCACGACGCTCGGCACCGGCGGCTCGGCGGCTGGGTCCGGCACGGGCAGCGGCTCCGCCTCCACCATGGGCATGGGCGGTTCGTCGGCAGGCGGCGGCACGTCCAGCACCAGCATGGGCACGGGCGGTTCCGCCGCAGGCGGCTCGCGTTCGGGCTCCGCTTCTACCCTCGGCACGGGCGGCAGCTCAGCGGGTGGCGGCACGTCCAGCACCAGCATGGGCACCGGTGGCTCGGCCGCGGGCTCGGGTTCGGGTGCCGGGACCAGCTCGACCATGGGCATGGGCGGCTCCTCGGCGGGCGGCGGCACCTCGTCCTCCTCCATGGGGACCGGCGGTTCCTCGGCCGGCGGCGCGGCCAACGTGGCGCCGACGAGCGGTGACACTTCGCGCCCCGGCAACTCGGGCAATGCGCCGGGCCACAACCGGGACCGTGACAGCAATCCGGGCCGCGGCAACACCCGCTAACCGGATCAAGGGCCGGGCCGCGTGACCCGCGTGACCTGCGGGCCATGCGACCCGGCCACCATCGCCAGGAGAGTCCCGACCATGCCCCGCCTTCGCGCGGCCCTTGCCGCCGTCCTGCTCCTGCCCGGCGCGTCCTGGGCCCAGGGCCACAGCAGCAGCAGCGCGACCGCGACCGGCCCAAACAGCAGCGCCTCTTCCAGCGCGTCCTCGTCCAGCAGCGCCGGCACCGCCCGCTCCAGTGCCACGGCTGGGGACTGCGTGGTCCTGCCGCCGGGCGCCAGCACGGGCAGCAGCATCACCATGGGGCCGGGCGGGATGAGCGGCTCCGCCACGGCGGGGCCGGGCGGGACCAGCGTGCAGATCAATCCGCCGGGCGCGGGGTCGAGCGGCACGCAGAGCTGGGCGCAATCGCAGTCCCAGGCAGGTTGCGTCATCGCCCTGCCGCCCGCTTCCTCGCGCTGACGCGAGCACAGGAAAGGAACGCCACCATGAAATTCCAGACCATGCTGATGGGCACCGCCGCCGCGCTTGTCGCCGCGCCGCTGCTCGCGGGCGGCGCCGTCGCCCAGACCGCTGCCACCGGCTCCACCGACACGCGAGCCCAGGCGGCGGGCCGACACGCCGACGGCGGCACCGGCCTGCGCCGGGCCGAGAGCAGCACGACCACGGGGACCGGTGCCTCCGCCTCGGGCACCACAGCCGAGGGAAGTACGACCAGCAGCGCCATGGGCGCGGGCCGCTTCCCCGATGGCGGCACCGGCATGCGCCGGGCCGAAAGCTCCTCCACCGTCGGCACGGGCGGCAGCACCGCGGGCGGCGGCAGCGGCTCCTCCTCCACCGTGGGGACGGGTGGCAGCGCCACGGCGGGCAGCGGCGTCTCGGCCAGCACGCTCGGCACGGGTGGCAGCTCGACGGGGGGCGGCACCTCCTCCTCGACGATGGGGACAGGGGGCAGCACCTCTTCCTATTCGAGCGGACCAGGGGCCAGCGCCTCGTCCAGCGGGCCGAGCGGGCGCAGCGAGTCCGGGCCATCCGGCAGCAGCGCGCATCCTAATGTAGGGAATGTGGGCTCGGCGGGTCCCGGCAACTCGGCCAACGCGCCGGGCCGCACAGGCAGCGCTCCCGGTCAGACGCGCTGACGGGGCAGGCGTGGCCTTGCAACCTTCGGGGGCAAGGCCACTTCCCCTCCGCGTGACAAGCCAAGCCCCCATGCGGCTGGGCGTGCCGGTGAAGATCCTGGCCGACCCATCCTTGAAGAGCAACGACGCGCGCCGCTGGCAGAGCGGCCCCCATCTCCGGGTGTCGCTCGAGTATCTGGACGCGATCCTCGATCACCTGGCTCGGCGAGACATCCGCATGTACCGGATGTCCTCCGACCTCGCGCCCTACGCGACGCACCCGGACATGCCGCAATTCCATTCGATGGTGCGCGAATGTGCGCCGGAACTGGCGGCGATCGGCGCCAAGGCGCGGCGGCTCGGTATCCGCCTGTCCTTCCACCCCTCGCAATTCGTGGTCATCAACAGCCCCGATCCGGAACTGGTCAGGAAATCCGTCGCCGACCTCACCTCCCAGGCGGAGATGCTGGACCGGATGGAGCAGGGGCCGGAGGCGGTGCTGATCATCCACACCGGCGGGCATTACGGCGACCGGCAGGCGGCGCTGGAGCGCTGGGCGCGCAACTGGGAGGACCTGCCCGAGCCGGTGCGACGGCGCCTGGTGCTGGAGAATGACGATCTGCGCTTCGACGCCGCCGACGTGCTGTGGCTGCACGAGCGCACGGGCGTCCGGCTGATCTTCGACCACCAACATTTCTGGTGCCTGAACCGCCAGGGGCTGGAGGTCGCCTCCACCTTCCGCCGCTTCCTCGCATCCTGGCCCGAGGGGCAGCGGCCGAAGATGCATTTCTCCTCGCCGCGGACGGAGATGCGGGAGGTGAAGCGGCCCGTGCCCGGGACGAAGCGGACCGAGACGAAGCTGATCCCGCCGGTCTGGACGGGCCATGCCGACTTCATCAACCCCTTCGAGTTCGCGACCTTTCTGCGCGAGGTGCCGGAAGCGGTGTTCGACGTGATGCTGGAGGCGAAGGCCAAGGATCTGGCGCTGGAAAGGCTGCGCGCCGACCTGCCGCGCTATGCGCCCGATGTCGGGCTGCGCTTCGGCTTCGCCCCCGCGGCGACCGAGGAGGCGCTGGAGGAGGAGGCCGAGGCGGCGGAGTAAGGCGGCAGGCTTAGACGGCCGTCTCGCGCGGAGCGAACCAGGGCGCGACGCCCTCGCGCAGCGGCGCGCGGTCATCGGCGTTGCGCAGCGCGGCGCGGGCGGCGTCGGCCAGCCCCTCGGCGATGCGCAGCGCCTCGGCCGGGGTGAGTTCGGCGAAGCTGAAGCCGGCGGTCTCGGCGGGTTCCTGCAGGGCGAGGTAGACGCGGCCCGGTGCGGCACGAAGCTTGACGCGCGACATCACGTTGCCCAGTCCCATGACTTTCCCTTGTCTCTCTCGGTTGCTCAAAGGGTGGCGGGCACGGCGGCTTGTTGCAATCCGGTGAATCACGCAGGGGCATGGAATCTGTGGCCTTGCTTCGCGGCGGGGCGCGGCCTATCTAGGGGGTTCGCCGCGGCGCAGCACGGCACGCCGCGCCCCCGTTTTCTGCTCGTGCTTCCGAGGTTTGCCCATGGCGCGCGTTACGGTCGAAGACTGCATTCTCCAAATCCCCAACCGGTTCGAGCTGGTCCTGCTGGCCGCGCAGCGCGCCCGCAACATCTCGCGCGGCGAGAGCCTGACGCTGGACCGCGACAACGACAAGAACCCCGTCGTCGCCCTGCGCGAGATCGCGGAGCAGACGGTCGAGCTGCCTCAGCTGGAGGAGGACCTGGTCAAGTCCCTGACCCGCGCGCCGGAGCCGGAGCCGGTCGAGGACGAGGTGATGGACCTGATCTCCACCTCGGAGAACATCTTCGGCGTCATGGACGTGAACGAGGAACTCCCAGCCGAGATGGGCGGCGAGGAATTCAGCGCCGAGGACCTCGAAGCCTCGCTGGCCGCCGAACTCGGCGGCGACGCCCCGCAGGAGTAAGGGAACACGGTGTCCGGACGCGCCGCCCCGCCCGCCCCAGGGCCGGCGCGCGCGCCCGAGGGATTGCTGGCCGCGGCCGCCGACCCGCCGGGGCTGGATGCCGTCCTGGCCTTTTGTGACCGGGTCTGCACCGCTGATCCCCGGCTGGACCGCGACCTCATCGTCCGCGCCGGGCGCTTCGCCGCCGAGGCCCACGCGCCCCAGGCGCGCCAGAACGGCGAACCCTACATCATCCATCCCGTCGCCGTAGCCGAGATCCTGGCCGGCTACCGGCTGGACTCCGCGACCATCGCCACGGCGCTGCTGCACGACGTGGTGGAGGACACCCCCCACGGCCTGCCCGAGATCGAGAAGCGCTTCGGGGCCGAGGTGGCGCGCCTCGTGGACGGCGTCACCAAGCTGTCGCGCATCGAGGTGCAGAGCGAGCGCACCAAGCAGGCCGAGAACCTCCGCAAGCTGCTGCTGGCGCTGAGCGAGGATCTTCGCGTCCTTCTGGTGAAGCTGGCGGACCGGCTGCACAACATGCGCACCCTGGCCTTCGTCCCGAAGCCGGAGAAGCGCGCCCGCACCGCGCGCGAAACGCTGGAGATCTACGCCCCCCTGGCCGAGCGCATCGGCATGGAGGCGCTGAAGACCGAGCTGGAGACACTCGGCTTCCGTGAGCTGAACCCGGAGGCCTGGGCCTCCATCGCCCAGCGCCTGACCTATCTGCGCGGCCGCTCCGCCGACATCATCGCCGAGATCGAGCAGGAGCTGCGCGACGCGCTCGCCGCCTCCGGCGTGGCTTTCGAGGAGGTGCAGGGCCGGGAAAAGTCGCCCTACTCCATCTGGCGCAAGATGCAGGCCAAGAACGTGGCCTTCGAGGGCTTGTCAGACGTGATGGCCTTTCGCGTCATCGTGGGCGAGAAGCCGGCCTGCTACATGGCGCTGGGCGCCATCCACGACGCCTTCAAGGTGATCGCGGGGCGGTTCAAGGACTACATTTCCACGCCCAAGACCAACGGCTACCAGTCGCTGCACACGGGCGTCCTGCTGCCCGGCCGCCGCGACGAGGCGAAGATCGAGGTGCAGATCCGCACGCGGGACATGCACCACATCGCCGAGTACGGTCTCGCCGCGCACTGGGTCTACAAGCAGAGCAACGAGGCCGCGACCGCGCGCTCCTATCCCTGGGTGCGGGCGCTGATCGACATCCTGGAAACGGAGCCCGAGGCCAATGACGCGATGGAGAGCACGAAGCTCGAGCTCCATCGCGACCTCGTCTTCTGCTTCACCCCCAAGGGCGACCTGATCGAGCTCCCGCAGGGCGCGACGCCGGTGGACTTCGCCTACCACGTCCATTCCCAGGTCGGCGACGCCTGCGTTGGCGCCAAGGTGAACGGGCGCATCGTCCGGCTGCACGACAAGCTGGAGAATGGCGACCAGGTCGAGATCATCACGGCCAAGGGGGGCAAGCCCAACCCGGCCTGGATGAAGTTCGTCGTTTCCGGCAAGGCGCAGGCCCGCATCCGCCGCTACGCCGTGGCGGAGGAGAAGGCGCGCGCGCGCGAGGAGGGGCGCACCGCCATCGTCAAGGCGTTCCGCCAGCAGGGGCTCGACTTCCAGGAGAAGCTGCTGGAGCCCGCGGCCAAGGCGCTGCGACAGTCGGGGGTGGAGGAGCTGTTCCATGCCGTCGCCTCCGGCTCGCTTTCCGCGCGCGACGTGGTCCATGCCGCCTTCCCGGAGCTGCGCGGCCCGCCCCGCCCGCTGGAGCCGACGGCGCTGATGGCCAACCGCTCCCGCGCCGGGGGTGCGCGGGCGGTGCCGTCCCTGCCCATCACCGGGCTGGTCGCCGGGATGCAGCTGCATTTCGCCCATTGCTGCCACCCCATTCCAGGCGACCGCATCGTGGGCATCGTCACCACCGGCAAGGGCGTCACGGTCCACACCCATGACTGCCACATGCTGGAGAATTTCGCCGCCACGCCCGAGCGTTTCCTCGACGTGGAGTGGGACGAGGCGGCGCTCGGCCCCGCGTCGCACACGGTGCGGCTCGGGGTCTCGGCGGTGAACGGGCCCGCGCTGCTGTCGGGCATCGCCAACGCCATCGCCAAGCAGAAGGGCACTCTGACCAACCTTCGCCTCGGCAAGCGCGACGACGACGAGTGCGAGCTGCAGATCGACGTGGAGGTGCGCGACACCCGCCACCTGGCGGAGCTGATGGGCACGCTGCGCGCCGGCGAGGGCGTGATCCGCGTGGACCGGGCGAAGGGGTAGGGAGCGAGTGGTGGCCAGCCAGGATGCCGTCTGCGGCCGCGCGCGGCGACGGGCCGCCGGGTCCGGTGCGTCATGCCTGAGGCGCGGGAGCCAAGCGGCCGACACGCGCGCCCGGTGCTTGAGGGCGCAAAGAGACTCATGATCCTCGGCATCGGCAACGACCTTTGCGACATCCGCCGCATCGAAACGGTGCTGGAGCGGCATGGCGAGCGCTTCCTCCAGCGCGTCTTCACGGAAGCCGAGCGCGCCAAGGCGGAGCGGCGGACGGAGCGGGTGCGCGCCGGCACCTACGCCAAGCGCTTCGCGGCGAAGGAAGCGGCGAGCAAGGCGCTGGGCACCGGCTTCCGCCACGGCATCTTCCACCGCGACCTCGGCGTGGTGAACCTGCCTTCCGGCCAGCCCACCCTGGCCATGACGGGCGGCGCGGCCGCGCGCCTCGCGGCAATGACGCCGCCGGGGCATCGGGCGGTGGTCCACCTGACCATGACCGACGAATACCCCTATGCCGAGGCCCAGGTGATCATCGAGGCGGTGCCGCTTCCTTGACACCCTGCCGGGCCTCGGCTTGATCGCGGTTGCAACCCCTCCCGAGCCCCCTGCATCATGGCGAAGACCCCATCCTTGGCGAAGAAGAAGTCGGGCGGCTGGCTCGAGAGCATCAAGACCATCGTCTATGCGGCGCTGATCGCGATCGGCATCCGCACCGTGGCCTTCGAGCCGTTCAACATCCCTTCCGGCTCGATGATCCCGACGCTGCTGGTGGGGGACTACCTGTTCGTTTCCAAGTATTCCTACGGCTACTCGCGCCATTCCATGCCCTTCAGCCCGAACCTGTTCAACGGGCGCATCTGGGGGGCGATGCCGGAGCGCGGCGACGTGGCGGTGTTCAAGCTGCCGCGCGACACGCGCCAGGACTACATCAAGCGCATCATCGGCCTGCCCGGCGACCGGCTGCAGATGCGCGGGGGCGTGCTACACGTGAACGGCCAGGCGGTGCGGCTGGAACGGCTGGGCCCCTACGTGGCCGAGGGCGACGGGCCGCGCATCACCGTCCGCCTGCTGCGCGAGTTCCTGCCGGGCGGGCGATCCCACCTCATCATCGAACAGTCGGACGACGCGCCGCTGGACAACACGCCCGAGTTCACCGTGCCCGAGGGCCATGTCTTCGCCATGGGCGATAACCGCGACAACTCGCTGGACAGCCGCGTGCCCTCCGCCGTGGGCATGATCCCATGGGAGAATCTTGTGGGCCGGGCCGAATTCATCTTCTTCTCCGTGGATGGCAGCGCCCGCATCTGGGAGGTGTGGAACTGGCCCTTCGCCGTCCGCTGGACCCGCCTGCTGAGCGCGGTGCGGTGACGCTCGCGAAAAGGCTCGGCCACGCATTCCGCGACCCGGCGCTGCTGGAGCGCGCGCTCACCCACCGTTCCGCCGCCGACCCGCGCAAGCGGATGCTCGACAGCAACGAGCGGCTGGAGTTCCTCGGCGACCGGGTCTTAGGCCTGCTGATCGCCGAATGGCTTGTGGAGCGCTTCCCAGAGGAGCGGGAGGGCGACCTGGGCAAGCGCCTTGCCACCCTCTGCTCCCAGGACGTGATCGCCCCCATCGCCGAGCGCATGGGCGTGGCCGAGGCGCTGAACGTGCCGCCGGCCGAGGGCCGCACCGGGCTGCGCGCCCGCGCCACCGTGCTGGCCGATGCGCTGGAGGCGGTGCTGGGCGCCCTGTTCCTGGATGGCGGGCTGGAGCCGGCGCGCGCCGTCGTGCGCCGTGAATGGGCCGAAGCGATCGCGGCCGACCCGCGCCCGCCCGCCTCGGCGAAGAACCGCCTTCAGGAATGGACGTTGGGCAAGGGGCTGGGCCTGCCGGAATACCGGCTGGCCAGCACGGCGGGGCCGCCCCACGCGCCGGTCTTCGTCGTCAGCGTGCGCGCCGCGGGGCGTGAGGCGGAGGGGATGGGCGAAAGCAAGCGCGCCGCGGAGTCCGCGGCCGCCGAGAACTGGCTGAAGGGACTGGACGGATGAGCGGGCAAGGCGAGGGCGAGGCTCAGCGGCGCTGCGGCTTCGTCGCCATCCTGGGCGCGCCCAATGCGGGCAAGTCGACGCTGGTGAACGCGCTGGCGGGCACCAAGGTCTCCATCGTCTCGCCCAAGCCGCAGACGACGCGCTTCCGCATCCGCGCTGTGCTGATGGAAGGCGAGGCGCAGATCGTGCTGGTGGACACGCCCGGCATCTTCGCGCCGCGCCGCCGCCTGGACCGCGCCATGGTCAGCGCCGCCTGGGGGGGCGCGCAGGATGCCGACTTCGCCCTGCTGGTGGTGGACGCCAAGTCCGGCCTGACCGAGCCGGTGCGCGCGATCATCGAGAAGCTGCGCTCCGTGCAGGGACAGCGGCCGATCTGGCTGGCGCTGAACAAGGTGGACCTGATCCCGCGCGAGACCCTGCTGCCGCTCGCGGCAGAGCTTCACGGGCTGCTGGACTTCGCGGAGTCCTTCATGATCAGCGCCTCCAAGTCGCAGGGGCTGGACCGGCTGCGGGAGAAGCTGGCCGCCGTCATGCCCCCCGGCCCCTGGATGTTCCCCGAGGACGAGCTGTCCGACCTGCCCAACCGCATGCTGGCCGCCGAGGTGGTGCGCGAGCAGATCCTGCGCCAGACCCACGAGGAAGTCCCCCACCACGCCACGGTCGAGACGGAGACGTGGACGGAACGCGAGGACGGTTCGGCCCGGGTGGACTGCACCATCTATGTCGGCCGCGCCGGGCAGAAGGCCATCATCATCGGCGAGAAGGGCGCGCGCATCCGCGAGATCGGCCGTCGCGCCCGGCTGGAGCTGACGGAGCTGCTGGAACGCCCTATCCACCTGTTCCTGAACGTCAAGGAACGGCCGGGCTGGGACGAGGAGCGCTCGCGCCTCCGCGCCCTGGGCCTGGAAGACGAGGGGTGAGGACGCCCCGCCCGTGACCGTGGAATGGTCCGCCCCGGCGATCGTGCTTTCGGCGCGCCCGCATGGCGAGGCGGACCTCCATCTGGCGCTGCTGACCGAGGCGCACGGCAAGCATCCTGGACTGGCGCGCGGCGGCCAGTCCCGCCGGCAGGTGGCGCTGTGGCAGGCCGGCAACCTGGTCGAGGCACGGTGGATCGCCCGCCTCGCCGAGCAGCTAGGCTCCTACACGGCCGAGCCGGTCCACGCCGCCGCCGCCCATGCGCTGGATGACCCGCTGGCCCTGGCCGTCCTGTCCTCCGGCTGCGCCATGGCCGATGCCGCCCTGCCGGAGCGGGAGCCGCACCCGGCCGTGTTCCGCGGCCTCGTGGAGGTGATCCGCGCCCTGGCCCGGGGCGGGGAGGCCGGCGTCGCCCCCTATGTGCGTTGGGAGGCGCTTTTGCTGGCGGAGCTGGGCTATGGGCTGGACCTCGCCGCCTGCGCCGCGACCGGAAAGCGGGAGGGGCTGCGCTTCGTGTCGCCCAAGTCGGGACGGGCGGTGTCGGAGGAGGCGGGCGCCCCCTATGCCGACCGGCTCTTTCCCCTGCCGCCCTTCCTGCTGGACCCCGCCGTGCCGGGCGACCCGGCGCAGTGGGAGCAGGGGCTTGCCATCACTGGACACTTCCTGTCCCGCGACGCCTTCGGCCAGCAGCACCGCCCCCTTCCACCGGCGCGCGAAAGGCTGCAAGACCGCGTGACGGCCCTGGCATTGGCGGCCGTTCGCGACTAAATCAAGTTCGAGAGAACGAAACGCGAATACATGCCCGACGATGTGATCCTGAAGGATGGCGGCGCGATCCGCGAAACGCCCCTGAGCGACGCGCTCAGCGAGCGCTACCTAGCCTATGCCATGAGCACCATCATGGCGCGCTCCCTGCCCGATGTGCGGGACGGGCTGAAGCCGGTGCATCGCCGCCTGCTCTGGGCCATGCACCAGCTGAAGCTGGACCCGGCGAGCGGCTTCAAGAAATGCGCCCGCGTCGTCGGCGACGTGATCGGCAAGTACCACCCACACGGCGACGCAGCGGTGTACGAGGCGCTGGTCCGGCTCGCGCAGGATTTCGCCGCGCGCTACCCCCTCGTCGAGGGCCAGGGGAACTTCGGCAACATCGACGGCGATAATGCCGCCGCCATGCGCTACACCGAGGCACGGCTGACCGAGGTGGCGCAGGCCCTCCTGTCCCAGATCGACGAGGACACGGTCGATTTCCGCACCACCTACGATGGCGAGGACAAGGAGCCCGTCGTTCTCCCCGCCGCCTTCCCGAACCTGCTGGCCAACGGCGCCAACGGCATCGCGGTCGGTATGGCCACCTCCATCCCGCCGCACAATGCGGGCGAGCTTTGCTCTGCCGCCCTGGCGCTGATCGCCAACCCCAAGGCCACGACGGCGGAGCTGCTCCAGCACCTGCCGGGGCCGGATTTCCCGACCGGCGGCGTGCTGGTGGAATCCGCCGAAAGCATCGCCGAGGCCTATGAGACGGGCCGTGGCGGCTTCCGCCTGCGCGCGCGCTGGGAGGTGGAGAAGCAGAAGAACGGCACCTGGAACGTCGTCGTCACCGAGATCCCGTACCAGGTCGCCAAGTCGCGCCTGATCGAGCAGATCGCGCAGCTGCTGGAGGAAAAGAAGCTCCCGCTGCTCGGCGACGTGCGCGACGAGAGTACGGACAAGGTGCGCCTCGTGCTGGAGCCAAAGTCCCGCACCGTCGAGCCGGCCGTGCTGATGGAGACGATGTTTCGCGCCACCGCGCTGGAATCGCGCATCCCGCTCAACATGAACGTGCTGGATGCCAGCCGCACCCCGCGCGTCATGGGGCTGCGCGACGTGCTGCGCGCCTGGCTGGACTACCGGCACGAGGTGCTGCAGCGCCGCACCAGCCATCGCCTCGCCGCCATCGCGCGGCGGCTGGAGGTGCTGGACGGCTACCTGATCGCCTACCTTAACCTGGACGAGGTGATCCGCATCATCCGCACGGAGGACGAGCCGAAGGCGAAGCTGATGGCCGCCTTCGGCCTGTCGGACATCCAGGCCGAGGCCATCCTCAACATGCGGCTGCGGGCGCTGCGCAAGCTGGAGGAGATGGAGATCCGCCGCGAGCACGACCGCCTTTCCAAGGAGCAGAAGGGCCTCCAGGCCCTCATGGCCTCCGAGACGCGGCGCTGGACGGCGATCGGCAAGGAGATCGAGGAGACTCGCAAGAAGTTCGGCTCCGGCGCGCTGGGCGACCGCCGCACCCTGGCGGGCAGCGCCATGCCGGCGGTGACGGTGGATGAGAGCGCCTTCATCGAGAAGGAGCCACTCACCGTCATCCTGTCGGAGAAGGGCTGGATCCGCGCCTTCAAGGGCCACCTGCCGGAGGAGCAGGAGGTGAAGTTCAAGGAGGGCGACGGCCCGGCCTTCCGCCTCCATTGCATGAGCACCGACCGGCTCGTCGCCTTCGCCTCCAACGGCAAGGCCTACACGGTGAAGGCAGAGGCGCTGCCGCGCGGCCGCGGCGACGGCCAGCCGCTGCGCCTGATGGTGGAGCTGCCGAACGAGGAGGCGATCCTGACGCTGATCGTGCCGGAGGAGGGCGCGCGCTACCTCGTCGCCGGCAGCGACGGCAAGGGCTTCCTGGTCGAGGCGACCGAGCTGATGGCGGAAAAGCGCACGGGCAAGCAGGTGCTGGTTTCCGAGGCCCCTTCTCGCGCCGTGCTGTGCTGCCGCGCCGAGGGCGACACGGTCGCGGTGCTGGGCGACAACCGCAAGCTCCTGCTCTTCCCGATGGAGCAGTTGCCGGTGATGACGCGCGGCCGCGGCGTGCAGCTGCAATCCTACAAGGATGGCGGCCTCGCCGACGCCAAGGTCTTCACCCGGAAGGAGGGGCTGACCTGGAAGCTCGGCGAGCGGACCCGCACCGAGACCGACCTCGCCACTTGGCGCGGCCAGCGTGCTGGGGCAGGGAAGATGGTGCCGAACGGCTTTCCAAGGTCCAACAGCTTCGGGGAGTGACGATGCGTCTGCCGCTGCTCATCCTGCCTTTCCTTCTCCTCGCCCCTGGGGTGGAGGCGCAGCGCGGCGGCCCGCATGACGGTTTCTACGAAGGGACGCGCTTCCAGGAGTGCGGACGCGCCGGCGGGCGCGTCTGGCAGGCGCGGGTGGTGGGCGAGGTGCGCTTCGGCCGCATCACCATTCCCGGCCTGCCGGGCGACCCGCCGCTGGAAGGCGAGATCGGCCCGGACGGCAAGGTGGCGCTGCCCGGCTTCGGCCTGTTCCGCGCCGGGGAGGGGCAGATCCTTGAAGGGGCGAACAACGCCCGCCGCTTCGTGAGCCGGCATTCCGGGCGCGGCCAGTGCCGCATCGTGCACGAGATGCTGCGCCAGCCCTCAGGCCGCTGACTTCTTCGCCTCCACCGATTTCCGCGCCTCGTCGAGGCAGGTTTCCACCGCGTCGCTCAGCGTCGTGACGTAGCGGTCCGCCCCTACGGCGATCTGCAGCTGGCGGTCCGTGAGGATTGCGTCCTCGGCGGGCCAGAGCCCGACCAGGATGGGTGCGCCCTTGGGCAGCCGCGCGCGGAGGCGGCGCAGCAGAAGCCGCAGGTGCGCCGGGTTCCCGCTGATGTCGAGATAGGAGATGCACACCATCGCGACTCCCTCCGTGTCGAGGGAGCGGATGGCGGCACGGCCCGCACGCTCGTGCGGCAGCAGCCGCGCCCCCAGCCCATGCTTGCCGAGAAGCTGCGTCAGCATCGCTGCCGCCGCCTCGTCCAGCGGGCCGCGCCCCGCGATGCACAGCACCGGCGCCTCGCCCTGCCAGCGCGGCGGCAGCGCCTCGCGCGGCGGCGCCTGGCCGGGCGGGGGGCGGGGCGCCACCTCGTCGGTTGCCGGGTCGCCTTCCTTGGCGGGCGGGGCCTCGCGCGGCACGTCTTCCTGGTCCGACAGCGCCTCGACGAGGTCCAGCATCGTCTCCTTCACTCCCTCCAGCCGGGGGCCGGACAGGATGCCGCGCTTCGCGTCGGCGGCGGCGAGCTGAAGGCCCTTCAGCGCCACCTCGTCGTAGTAGGAGATCAGCGAGCGCTCCTTCAGGATGCGCTCCGCGTGGTCCTGCGCCTCGTCCGGGTCGCGGGCCAGCATGCGCTGGTAGAAATTCTCCGAGGGCGTCAGCGCCGGGCGGTCGGCGAGCATGACGCCGAGGAACTCCAGCCGCTCGATGTGTCGTCCCAGCACAGCGAGGCACACGGTGAGCGGCGTGGCCAGGAGCAGGCCCGGCGCGCCCCAGAGCCAGGTCCAGAAGATCGCTGCCACGACGACGGAAAGCGGCGACAGGCCGGTGCTCTGCCCGAAGGCGAGCGGCTCCACCACCTGCCCCATCAGCCCTTCGCCGACCACGAAGAAGGCCGTGGTCCAGAGCGCCATGGTCCAGCCCGGGTCCACCGCGGCGGCCAGCACGATGGGCGGGATGGCGGCGATGGGCGTGCCGATGAAGGGCACGAAGCGCATCAACCCCGCCAGGATCCCCCAGAGCGCGGCGCCAGGCACGCCGATCATCAGCAGCACCCCTGTGGTGACGATGCCGTACGCGGTGTTGATGCCGAGCTGGGTGAGAAAGTAGCGCGACAGGCGTCGTGCCGCGTCGTCGAGCGCGACCGTGGTGCGGTGGAGGTCGCGCGAGCCGAACAGGCGGATCAGCCGGTCGCGCAGATCCTGCCGCTGCAGCAGCGCGAACACCGCCACCACGAAGACGATGAAGGTGGTGGCGAGCGGCCCCAGCGCGGGCATCAGCACGCGCTCGGCCACCTGGATCGGGCTGGGCATGGGCGGGCGGACCTCCACCGGCACCGGGCGCTCGCCGCTGGCGGTGGGGGCCGGAGGTTCGGAGCTTGTGGCCTCCTCCATCCCGCGCCCGAACTGCTCCAGCACGCTGGTCAGGCGCCCCACGGTGAGGTCACGCGCCGCCGACAGCTTTTCCTGCATCGTCGCCTGGTAGCGCGGCAGGTCCTGCGCGAGGTTGCCGACCTGCGAGGCGATCACCGTTCCCAGCGCCAGGATCAGGCACAGGGCGAGCAGGGCTGCCAGCAACGCGCCGCCGGTGCGCCCGAGGCCTATGCGCCGCAGCAACTCGGCGAGCGGAACCAGCACGAAGGACAGCAACAGGGCAAGGGTGATGGGAATCAGGACATCCCGCGCCAGCGCCAGCCCCGCCACGACCACGACGCCGATGGCGAGCGACAGGAGGCTGGTCAGGCTCGGCGCCTCCGCCTGGACGACGTGCCCTTGCTGTGGCTGCTGCTGCGCTTCGGGTGAGGGCATGGACGACGGGCCTCCGGCAGTGGGGTGGCCTTGCGGCCCTCGGGGGCAACGTGCGGCGCCGGGCTTCGATGCGTGTTAGCCTGCTTCGCGCAGGAAGTCCCGGATGATGTCGTCGAGCGTCTCGGCGCCCGGCAGCCCGAGCCGCGTGGCGGCCGCCGACTGGAAGCGGCGCGGCCACCCATCCACCACCGCCTGCAGCGCCGGATCGGGCGCCCAGGCAACGCGACCAAGCGTGCGGCCCGCCGCGTGGCGGGGCAGGGCCTCGGCCATCTCCGCCGGCGTAGCCGTGAGCGCGGGGAGATTGATCGCCCGCGTCGGCCCCAGCGCCGCGCCGGGCAGGTCGTGCAGGGTGCGCAGCGCCTGGGCCACGCGGCGGGCGGAGGCGAGGGGCAGGGGCGTGTCCGGCCGCAGCGGGCAGGCCACGTCACGGCCCAGCAGCGGCTCCCGCAGGATGGCGGCGACGCGGTCCGACACGGAGGGGCTGGGCGCGCCCGGCCGGACCACCACGATGGGCAGGCGGAGCGAGCGCGCATCCACCGCGCCGCGCCGGGCGTGGTCGGCCAGCAGCAGCTCCGCCACCGCCTTCTGCGTGCCGTAGGAGGTTTGCGGCAGGCGCGGCGTGTCGTCCTCGACCACCGGCGGCAGTGCCCCGCCAAAGGCCGCGATGGAACTCGCGAAGACGAGGCGCGCGGTGCGGCCTTGGCCCCGGCAGCGCTCCAGCAGTCCCAGCAGAGCGAGCAGGTTCACGGAAAGCCCGTGGCCCAGATCGGCCTCCGCCGCGCCGGTGAGGCTGGCGGCAAGGTGGAAGACGCTGTCGAAGCCCTGCGCGCCGAACAGCGCCTCCAGCAGCGCCGGGTCGCGCAGATCGCCCGAACAGGCGGCGACCGGCACGGGCGATCCCTGCGGCGCCCCGGGCGCCTGGAGGTCCGTCAGGACGATCTCCCGCAAGGGGACGCCGCCGAGCGTGCCGGACTCCAGCAGCGCGCCCGCGAGGTGGCGACCGATGAACCCCGCCGCGCCCGTCACCAGGACCCGCATCCCGCCTCCATTCCCTTGCCGTGCCCGAGGCTAGACGCGGGCCGCGCGGGCGGGCAACCGCACCGCATGAAGACGCTGCTGATCGTGTTCCATTCCGCAACGGGCGGCACGCAGGCGATGGCGGAGGCCGCCGCGCACGGCGCGGGGCGCGAGGAGGGGATTCGCGTGCGGCTGCTCCGCGCGCCGGAGGCGGGGCCGGAGGACGTGCTGGCGGCGGATGGATTCCTGTTCGCCACGCCCGAGATGCTCGGCAACATGGCCGGGCTGATGAAGGATTTCTTCGACCGCTGCTTCTACCCGGCGCTGGAGCGGCTGAATGGCCGCCCCTACGCCACGCTGATCTGCGCGGGCAGCGACGGCACCGGCGCCGCGCGGCAGGTGGCGCGCATCGCCACGGGCTGGCGGCTCCGCGAGGTGGCAGAGCCGCTGATCACCTGCGTCCACGCCCAGACGCCGGAGCGGATCGGGGCGCCGAAGACGCTCGGCGCCGAGGATCTGACGCGCTGCGAGGAGGCCGGCGCCGCCCTGGCGGCGGGGCTGGCGATGGGCGTGTTCTGATCAGCCGCCCCGCGCCGCCCGCTCCAGCGTGGCGATGTCCAGCTTGACCATGCCGAGCATCGCCTCCGTCACGCGCCGCGCCTTCGCCGTGTCCGGGCCGCGCAGCCATTCATCGAGGCGGCGCGGCGCGACCTGCCAGCACAGCCCCCACCGGTCGCGCAGCCAGCCGCATTGCTCCGCCGTGCCGCCTTCCAGCAGCGCCTCCCAGATCCGGTCGATCTCCGCCTGGCTGTCGCATTCCACCATGACGGAGAAGCTGTGGTTGAACGGGTCGAGCGGCCCGGCCTCCACCGCCCGGTAGCGCTGGTCGCCGAGGGTGAAGGCGGCGATCCGCACGCTACCCGCCGGCCCGCTGGGCGTCTCCGCCGGAAGCGGCGCGATCCATTCAAGCGCGGAGCCGGGGATGAGCGCGGTGTAGAAGCGCAGCGCCGCCTCCATGTCCCGCGCGAACCAGAGATGCTGGGCGACCTGCATCACGACGCCGCCCGCGGCCCGACGGCGCCGAAGATCGCACCCTGCGGGTCGCTGGCCACGACGATGAACACGTTGCCCGGCACTTCCGCCGGACCGTAATGGATGGTGCCGCCCGCCTCCGTGATGGCCGCCGCGGCCGCGTCGATGCCGGGGACGCCGAAATAGAAGGTCCAGGCCGGGGGCGGGCCGTTCGGGATGGCGCGCATCACCGCCCCCATCGCCGCGCCGCCGTGCAGCAGGAAGCGGTACTCGCCCAGCTCGCCCATCGGCATGGCGTCGCCCGGCTGCCAGCCGAAATGGCGGCCGTGGAAGGCGAGGGCCGCCGCGGGGTCGGTCGTCGCCAGCTCGTTCCAATGGCAATGGCCGGCGTGGTTCGGCGCGAAGGCGTGGCTCGTGCCGTCATCGGCGCCGCGCATGATGGCAAGGAGGACGCCCTGCGGGTCCGTCAGCACGGCGAAGCGGCCGACGCCCGGGATGTCGGTGGGCGGCACGCGCTGCGCCCCGCCATCGGCCAGGATGGCTTCGGCCGCTGCGTCCACGTCGTCCACCGCGACATAGCCCATCCAGCTTGGCTGCATCGGCGCGCCGGGCGGGGGCGCCATCATCCCGGCGACATCCCCGGCCTCCGTGCCGAGGAGGTGGTAATCCACCCCCGGCATCGTCGCCTTGCGCGCCCCCCAGCCCAGCACGGCGCCATAGAAGCGCGAAGCCGCCTCAGGGTCGGGGGTCATGAGCTCGTACCAAAGGAAGTCGGCACGCCGGTTGGCCATGTCCCGCTCCCCCTCAGACGTCCAGGATCGGCGCGAAGCCGCCGAAGATCATGCGCTTGCCATCGAAGGGCATGGTGCCGGACATCGCCTGCATGCGCGGATCCGCCATCATGCGCTGGTTCGCAGCGTCTCGGATTTCCTTGGATGGGTATTCGATCCAGGCGAAGACCACGACCTCATCCGCCGTTGCCTGCACGGCGCGCCGGAAATCAGTCAGCTTGCCGTCGGGCACGTCGTCCTCCCAGCATTCAACCAGGCGGGTGGCGCCGAATTCCCGGAACAGCGGCGCGGCCTCGGCCGCATGCTGGCGGTAGGCTTCCTTGTTCGCGGCGGGCACGGCCACCACGAAGCCATCCACATAACCCATTTTGTCGTTTTCCCCTCTGCGTGCCGGTCGATGCCGGACGTTCTCTTCAGCGCCAGCCACGCGCTCGTCGCTGGACATTTTTGTTGATATCAACGTATATGGGCCATGTCAACGGAGAATTCGCTTTTTGTTCCATTCGAAACGACGCTGGAGGTGCGGGATGCCTGCCTGTGCCTGCATGTCCAGCGCGCCGCGCGGGCCCTGGCGCGCCGCTTCGACGAGGCCTTGCGCCCGGTCGGGCTGACCAACGGCCAGTTCTCCCTTCTGATGTCGCTGAACCGGCCCAGCCCGGTCCCGATGGGCCCGGTGGCGCGGTTGCTGGCCATGGACCGGACGACGCTGACTGCCGCGCTGAAGCCGCTGGAGCGGCAGGGGCTGGTCCTGGTCGGCCCCAACCCGGCGGATCGGCGTGGGCGGCTGCTCAGCCTGACGGAGAAGGGCCGGGGCGTGCTGGCCCGGGCCGTGCCGATCTGGCGCGCCGTGCATGGGGAGATCGAGGCGGGGCTGGTGGAGCCAGGACCGGATGCGCTGCGCGCAGGCCTCGTGGCGCTGTCGCGAGGGGACGAAGCGCCGGGCGCGTGACGGCCTTTCCCGCCGAACGCCCTGCTCGCCGAGCGCGCTGCCCCCAGCAAATCCTACCGTCCCACCTTTGGCCCATGCCATGGTGGGCACAACAAGCCACGGGAGGATCATCCATTGCCACACCGCCGCGCGCTGCTGGCGACACCCATGCTCGCTGCCCTGCCCATCGCGGGCCGGGCGCAGGAGAACTGGCCGAACCGGCCGGTGCGCGTCATCGTCGGCTTTCCGCCCGGCGGCTCGCTCGACGTCATGACGCGGCTGGCGTCCGAGTTGATGTCGCAGCGCCTCGGCCAGCCATTCGTCGTGGAAACGCGCACCGGCGCCTCCGGCAACATTGGCGCCGAGGCGCTCGCCCGGGCTACGCCGGATGGCTACACCATCGGCACCGTCAGCATGCACAACCTGCTGATCAACCCGCATCTCTTCCGGCGGCTGCCCTATGATCCGGAGCGCGACTTCGCCTGGATCAGCGCGATGTGGGACCTGCCCAATGTCGCGGTCGTTCCGGCGCAGCACGTGCCGGCGCGTTCGCTGCAGGAATTCGTCGCCTGGGCGAAGGAAAGGCCGGGGCGGGTCAGCTTCGGTTCCTCCGGCGTCGGCACCACCATCCACCTTTCCGGCGCCTTTCTGGCCGGGCGCACGGGGTTCGAGGCGCAGCACGTGAGCTATCGCGGCGCGGCCCAGACCATCCCGGCGCTGCTCGCGGGCGACATCCAGTATGCGGTGGACAACCTCGCCTCCTATGTTGGCGTGATCGCGGAAGGACGGATGCGCGCCCTGGCCGTCGCGCTGCCGCAGCGCTGGCCGGCCCTGCCCGATGTGCCGACCATGGCGGAGGCCGGCGTGCCCGGCTTCGAGGTCTCGCCCTGGCACATGTGGGCGGCGCCGCGCGGCACGCCGCAGGCGGTGACCGACCGGATCTCGGCCGAGGTGCGCGCCGCCTGGACCGACGCGGCACTGCAGCAGCGCGCCATCACGATGGGCGCCCGACTGACCGGCTCCACGCCGCAGGGGCTGGCGGAGAGGCTGGCCCGGGAAAAGCCGATCTGGGCGGAGATGGTGAGGGTCAGCGGGGCGCAGCCGGAGTAGGGCGTTTCGGCCGCGCTCCGAGACTCATGCCTTGCTGATGGACGACGGGGCCCAGGGGCATGGCGCGCCGCCGCGCCAACGAGGCGGCAGGGAGCCCGCATTGCAAGGATCACGCCGAGCCTGACCGACAGGATCGTGGCCGAAGGACCGGCCCGCGGGACTGCGTGGCGAGCCATGGAATGCATCTCGCGGGCGATGTCTTTGCGCCCGTCGTGGCGCCTCAATGGGCCGCGTCAGCCCGACGGACTTGCATCCGCCTCGGCTTTGCCGCCGGCTCGACGGAATTCCCTGGGTCAGCGGCATGTTCGCCGCCGGGCCGTACCCTGAGCAGTGCGAAAACGACCGCAAGGCCGCCTGCCAGCACGGTGTCGGTGATCTCGGCCGAGCGACCGCGAATGTGGGTCTGAGCCAGGCTGGTTGCGAAAAGCAGCGCCATCTCCACGCCCGCGGCGGACAGGAGGGGCAGGCCCTGCCTGACCAGCAGCCAAAGCAGGCTGCCGTAGAGGAAGCTCTTCTCCAACATGGACTGAAGCCCGCGTCCCCAATGTCCCCGGAAGACGCTGAGAAACGGAGTCCACCCAAACGGCGTCTCGGCCGCGGTGAAGTGGAATGGTGCAAGGCGATCCGCCACGACGACAACGAGCAGGAGCGTCAGCAGGACCGGCCTGTGCCAGCGCGACCCACGAAGCATCATCCATCCCAGCAACGCCATCCCGACACCGAGAAGTTCGGCGGTGGTGACGACCCTATCGACGATGACGACCCCGGAAAGGAGCGTGCCGACCAGGACAGCCGGAACGATCACGCAGGGCCGGAAGCGCCCGCTGGCCACTTCGATGAGATGGGCCGCGACAAGCCAGAGGATGGCGAGGCGAAGGCTACGGAAGGGCTCGAATGTGGGGGTGAGAACGAGAGGCTTGAGGCTGTTCCAGTACAGCTGCAGATCGATGGCTGGAACGTAGGGATACAAACGGTAGCCTAGCCATGCCAGGACGAGCAGCACCGCGAATGGCTCGGCGCTGCGTTTCCGGTGGGCCAGTGCTGCCGAGAGGAAAGTAGCGCCGCCGGCGACCGCAGCCAAAGCCCCGATGAAGCATCCGGCAGCGTTCAAGCAGACATCCCACACGCTGCTTGTCCTGCCTGGGACATACAGCTGCGCGAGTTCCACCGAGCAGGACAGCATCGCGCCGAGCAGGGTTGCGAGGACGAGCGCCCACGTCCTGGCGAGGCCAGCCATCAGGCAAGCAGCGGCGAAGAAGCCAAGCGGCGCGTAGAGGGCCAGATTGGCCACGAGGTCACCACGCCCTCCGATCGGCCGGTTCCAGGCCCGGAGCAGCAGGGTGACGAAATCCGCCTGGGATGCAGCCGCGTGGAACCGGAACGGGTAGAGCGACCCATAGAGGATCAGCGCCACGGCGATCGCCGCCAACAGGGCTGCCTTGAGGAAGGGGACGCTCGAGCGAAGCTCGACCGGATCCTTCGGGAAATCCTGGGCCACCAAGGAAACCTCTTTGTTCAAACGACTCTCGCCGTCTTCAAGGGACAGTCTGCATGGCCTGGGGGCCTTTCATCCAACCGGAGAAGCGGCGTTCGGGGCACAGCCGGCGCAGCCCTCCTCGGTCCTGAACACGGTGACCTTGCAGACGCTGCTGAACGGCAGCTGGTCCAGCCGGAAAACGCAGCCACCCATGAGGTGGCGTCGCTGCCCCCGAAGGCGTGATGCGAGGGCCTGCCGTCCCTCCACTTGGTCGTGCTCAAGCGACACCGGGTCAGCAGCGTCGACTTTGCCTGTGCATCGAAGGATGCCGCATCACGCGTCCGGACGCCCGCCTGAGCGGAGTTCCTGTCCGTGCTGATGGCTCGGCCCGGTGCCCGCCCCTTCTGTCGCCTAGGGGGCTTGGCCCCTCAGACATTGCTTGCATCCGCCCCGCCTGCGCGCGTACTTTCGAATTCATATTTTTGGAGCGACGTCGTAGGAGGCGAAGATGCCAAAAATGAAGCAAGGATCTACCCCTGCGGCGCGCGCCGCAGCGCTCGCATTTGCGACTGCGATGGCAGGGGTGTTGCCTGGCGCTGCCTTCGCGGGCCAGCCGGCGAGTCCTGCCGCCGCGCCCGAGGGAGTGGTCGGGCCATCCAAGGCCCAGCCTGATCTGCACGCGCGCGTCGACGCGGCCGCGAAGCAATTGCGGAGCGAACGCCCGATGGCCCTGCCCGAAGGCGCACCGCCCGTGCGCCAAGTCCAGTGGCGCAACCGCTAGACGCGTGACCTAACCCGGGCCGCGCGTCATGGCGCCCGATGTCCAAGTCGCCCGGTTGAGGCCGGGCAGGTCGCGCACCGACTCCTGCCTGCGTCTGCTGGTGATCCAGCCGACACCGTTCTGCAATGTCAGCTGCTCCTACTGCTACCTTCCCGACCGAACCTCTACGCTGCGCATGAGCGCGGAGATCCTGGAAAGCGCCTGCGCCGCTATATTCGGCGCGCCCTTCCTCGGCACGCAGCTCGATGTCGCGTGGCACGCCGGCGAACCCCTGGTGCTGCCCGTGGCATGGTACGCGGACGCGATCGCCTGCATGGCGCGCCACGCGCCGCCTGCGCTCGAGATCACGCATTTCTTCCAGACCAATGGCCTCCTGCTCGACGGGGAGTGGGCGGCCTTCCTTGCCCGGACCGGCGCGAGGGTCGGCCTCAGCATCGACGGCCCTGCCGATTTGCATGACCGGCACCGTCGCACGCGCGCAGGGGGCGGTACCCATGCCGGCGCGATGCGCGCCCTCCGCATGCTGCGCGAGCATGACGTGCCATTCCATGTCATCACGGTTCTGACCGATGCGGCGCTGGAGGAGCCCGAGCGCCTGTTCGATTTCTATGTGCGCAACGGCATCGCCGAAGTCGGCTTCAACGTCGAGGAGATCGAGGGCGCGAACCGCACCTCTTCGCTTGCCGGTCCTGCAGCGGAGGCACGTTTCCGCAGCTTCCTTGCACGGTTCCTGGGCCTCGTCTGGTCGTCGCGGGGAGCATTGCGCCTGCGCGAGGCGGAAGCCGCACAGCAGGCCATCCTGGCCGATCGCCCCGTCGTGGACGAGCAGAACCAGCCCTTCGAGATCCTCACCATCGGTGTGGACGGGAGCATGTCCACCTTTTCCCCCGAGTTGCTGGGCACGCTTCACTCGCGCTTCGCGGGTTTCGCGTTCGGACATGTCGCCCGGGGCTGCGCGGCCATGGTGGACGACCTGGCCTTCCGCCGCGCGGCGCGCGAGATCCAGGCGGGCGTAGAGGCCTGCGCCCGGTCCTGCGCCTACTTCCGCTGGTGCGGCGGCGGCGCGCCCGCGAACAAGCTGTTCGAGACGGGCCGGTTCGACGCGACCGAGACGATGCATTGCCGCCTCATCAGGCAGGCTGTGCTCGATGAGGTCCTGACTCAGGTGGAGACACACGCGCACGGCCTGCCGGCCCCTTGAACACGGCCAGGAGCCCGCACGCGACGCAGGGAGGGATGGTCATGGAAGGCGGTACGTCAGAGATGGTCGCAGCCGCGGGGCGGGTCTACTACACCATGCCCTTTTACCTGGGGCTTGGCGTCATCCTCCTCTACGCCTGGCATCGCTTCGACGAGCCCTCCTTTCCCAGGGACGAGGCGCTTCCAAGTGAGGTCGTTCCTCTACGCTACCTTTTCCTCCGGCCCGCCTATGTGCGCGCGCGCCTCGTCTACGTCACGATCTCCTGCACTCTGTACTTCCTGCTCGTTCTTGCGGGGCGGCCCATCCTTGATGCGCTTGGCATCGGCGCGGCACAGTTTCCACCCGCCGCCTGGCCGCTCACCATCGCCCTTTTGATGGTCGGCGTGCTGCCCAATCCCAACATGAAGTGGCTCAACTCCGCCGAAGACCGTCTGCGGCGCCATGTGCACGCCTGGTTCCTCGTGCCCGACGGCGTGAAGGAAACCATCGCCGTCCTGCAGGACGCCGCTTACACGCCGCCGCAGGCGCAACTCGAGGCCGTGAAGGAGCCGCTGCGCAGCCGAATCCGCGAGGGGCTCGCACTGCCGCGCACTGAATTGCGCTACCGCTGGGCCCGCGCGTCCATGCTGATGGAGGCGATCCACCAGATCGGCAACGGCGCGCCGCACCCGCTCGCCTCCGCTGGCTTCCAGGCCTTCCAGGAGGACCTCGTCGCTCTCCGCCAAAGGTATCGCGCGCTGCGCTCCGACATCGATACAAGTTTCGCGAGCCCACCCAGCGAGGAAGTCGAAACGGCACTCAGGGAGCAGGTCGACGGGCTGTTGCAACGCATCTACGCCTATCTGAGCTGGGGCGTGCGGCACCAGGCACAAAGCGATCGGATCGTCTTCGCCAAGCTGGTCGAGTGTGGCTTCCGGGTGCCCGTGGTGGATCAGGGACGCCGCAGCTTCGACGTCATCGCGCCCGCCCTGCTGCTGGTCATGGCGCTGGTCTTCGTGATGAACTGGATCATCGACGCGACGTCCCCCCAGTGGGCCGTCAGCGCTCTCGCCAGCACCGTTGCGGCCGGCCTCATGTACGGCGGCTCCTCGTTGATCGTGCTGCGCCGGCGCGCCCAGATGATCGAGGCCACGACCTGGGACCCAGCTTCGCCGCGCTCCCTTGTCGGACTGGCTTGGCGCGCGGGCTTGGCGACCTGGGCCGTCATCGTCGCCGTCACGGTGTTCTTCGGGTTCGAAGCTGCAGTGAACTCGCTCACTGGATTGTGGAGTGCGGCGGTCCGCGGGAGCGATCTCGACGAAGCGGCCCTTTGGTTCCCGTCTCGCGTCGCCACAGCCGCTCCCTGGTTTCTCGTGGGGGCGAGCTTCAGCGTGCTCCTGGCTTCCCGTCTGGATGGCGACGTGCGGCGGGTGACGCTCGCCGACCGCGCGCGCGACGCGGCGGTGGCCGGCATCGGCCTCGCACTGGCGGTCGTCGCCGCATCGATCATTCAGGAGGGATTGGAGGCCGCGATCCGGGGAGCGCCCTCGCCGGCGACGGTGGAGCCATTCCTGTTGCCGGGCACGATTGGGCTCCTGGTGGGCGGCATCATGGGTTTTGTGCTGCCCAAGGCCTTCCGGCGGGAAATCATGCGGCCCGCGCGCACGCAGGCGCGCCTTGCGCTGCGGGAACTCATGGACCGCGCGAAGCAGAGGCTTGGGGAGGACGCTGAGGCTTGGGCGTTCACGCGGCCCGAGGAAGACACCGACATCCGCATCACGCCGGCCGAGGCGCTGCGCTACCGCAGCCACGCCACGGGCGTCTGGGCGCTGCTCGACCAAGTGGCCGCCGCGCGCGGGTCAAACTGGCAGCCAAGTGCCGCCGCCGTGATCGATGGGGGCCGCAAGGCAGGCTGAGGCGCCGATCGTCGCTGCCGGGCGGCAGGGCCCGGATGCGCACTTACCCCTGCGCTGCCGCGTGAAGGGCGTCCAGGGCCGCGGCGAGGCCGCGCAGGGAGACAGGAAACGACACGACCTGCGCATCGGCGTCGCGGAAGTCGAGCTTCGCAGCCTCCGTCCGGCGTGCCAGCGCAGCGGCCTCGTTCTGCGGCAACTGGGCACTGGCAAAGCAGCCACGCGGCGTGCAGCGGCGGAAGGCAAGGGCCAGGGCTGGTTGGTCGTCAAGCAGGAGCCGCGCCGGCTCGGTGACGGTGATGTTGGTTCCGACCTGGATGGTGACCGCGACTTGGCCCGGCGCCGCGCCGCGGGCCGTCAGATAGGCCAGGGGCTGGCCGCGCTGGTCCTGGATCGTCTGGGCGACCTCGCAGCGTCGCTCGCCGCCCGCCGGCAGCTCACAGCGCAGCACCCAGTCGCCGTAGGAGGCGGTGGTGCGGTCGGGGCGCGGGGCGGCCGTGCCCTCCTGCGCCTGCGCCGCAAGCGGCGCGCAGGCCAGGGCTCCCAGCAACGCGAGGGCAACTGCGCGGGTGGTCGCTCGGGGCATCGACAGACTCTCCATGTCGTGACTCGCTCAGAATCGGTAGGCCAGCCGCCCGACGCCGGTGTGGGAGGCGAAGCGGTCCCCGACCCTCGCCGTGTACTGTACACGGAAGTCCCAGTTGCTGGTGCTCAGCAGGTCGATGCCGACCGTGACCTGGCCCAGCACATCGGGGATGGGGGTGGCGGCCCGGAAGCCCAGGCTGGCCGGCTGCCCCGCGAAGCGCGCGGTGGCCGCCCAGTCATTGTTGGCGGACAGCTCGATGCCGGCACTCGCGAAGGGGCGCAGCACGACACCCTCGCGGAGCCGGATGCGGGCGCCGGCCTCGATGCCGGGAACGGCCGTCAGGGTGGTCCCCCCCTCGCGCCGCACGGCGAGGTTGAAGGGCGAAGCGCCCGTTTCCGTGTAGACGCCCGCGCGCACATGGCTCAGGTGCAGGTCCAGCCGCGGCTGGAGGTACCACCCGGCCAGCCTTCCCTCGGGCCCGGCCGCGAAGGGGATGGTGTAGGCGAGCCGCCCATGCGCGCCCGCATGCCAGGCTTCGGGCTTGGCGCGGGCGGAAGACCGGAAGGAGCCCACCTCGATCAGGCGCCGGCTGTCATACCAGCCATAGCCGAGGTCGAGCGCACCCACGACCTGCCATGGCCCGTTCTGGTAGCGCAGCGTGGCGCCGAGCAGCAGGCTGTCGCCGATGACCTTGGAACTGGCGGCCTCGCCGCGGAACACGCTGCTTTCATAGGCCAGGGAGCCGCCGAGGAACCAGTTGGGTGCGATCTGGCGCTGTCCGCCTGCCTGGAAGGTCCAGGCGCTGGTGCGATAGCCCAGCGCCCCGCTTGTGCCGCTCTGGTCGGTATGGCTGCCAAAGAACCGCGCCCAGGCGCAGCTCGCCTCGCTTTCGGTGATGCCCGCACCCCGAAAGGAAGGGCACTCGTTGAACATGTTGGAAACGAAGCCGTGGCTCGAGCTGTAGCGGAAGGCGGCGATCGCACCCACCGTCTGCCCCGACAGGCTCGCGAGCGCCTTTCCGTAGCCCGTGCGGTCCCGCACGCCGGCAAGCGCCGTGAACCCGGCATCGAAGCTCGCCCCGCCATTCCAAAGGTCCTGCAGATGGGCCGCCACCCGTCGCTGGTTGCTCCCCAGCGACGCGGCGGCCGCCTGGAACTCCGCCACGGGCTGCACCTGCAGGCTGTTGCCCGCTTGCCGGGTGTCGAAGCGGAACAGGTGGGTGCGTGTTGCCGAGAGATCCGGCCGCAATTCCAGCCCATCCGTCGCGCTCACCACCGTCACCGCCCGGTTGGCGACCAGCAGGGGACGCACCTCCACGGTTCCGGAAAGCGCCGCGCGCCCCTGAACCAGCAGGTGATCCGAGCGTCCCGCGCCATGGTTCGTTTCCAGCACGAGGCCCCCCGTGGGATCCTGCACGAGGTTGCCGCTCAGCACCGTCTGGCCGACCAGGCCGGTGCCGCCGACATGGAGCGCCCCGGCGTTGCGGAACGTGCCGCCGCTGAGCTGTACCCTCGTGGGCGCTGAAACTACGCCGCCCGGCTGGTTGTCGATGCTGCCGCCCGCGCCATCGTTGAAGACGATGTCGCCCAGGATGCGGCCTGTGTTGGTGACGGAGGTGTTGCCTGACGGGGAGTCCGTCAGGATCGCGATACCGCTGGAATCGCTGCGCCCGATCACGCCGGCATTGGTGATCCGGTTCGCCGTGCCGCCCAGCAGCCGGATGGCTGCCGCGTCTTCCTGTCCGGGCGCTTGGCCAGTTGGCGAGTTGGGCAAGCCGCCCCTTACCAGCGATGCCTGATCGATCGAGATCACGATGGGGCCGGAGGCCGTGCCGTCGCTCTGGGCCAGGATGCCTGCCGACCCCAACCCATCCGCCGTCACCTGGCTGGCGGTCAGGGAGACCGTCACGGCGCCGCCACTGCCACTGCCGCCTGCCGTGCCGCGCGCCTGCACGTTGACCGCAGTCCCGCCGGGGACGTTATAGTTCACCAGCCCGCCGCCGCCGCCGATGCTCTGGGCGAAGATCGCGGGGGCAAAATTGCCCGTGGTCGCGACGACCGCATTGCGCGCGGTGACGGTCGTCGCGCCGCCATTGCCGGCGTTCGACTTGACGGCGAAGGCGGTGCCCGCTTCGTAGCGGCTCACCGCGGACACATCCCCGGCAAAGCCACCGCCGCCGCCGATGCTCTGGGCGATGATTCCGTGAGCGCCATCGCCGCTCGTCCGGATCGCGCTGCCGGGTTGCAGGGTGATGGAAACGTTGCCGCCGTCACCAGTGGCCCCCCCGGGGCCGCCATTGCCGCCCGCCGGGAGATTGACGCGGCCCCCGATGGCCATGCCGCCACCGCCGCCGACCGACTGCGCGAGGATGCCATGGGCGTCGAGGCCCGATGTCGTGATGGGTCCGCTCGTGGTCACCTGCACAGGGCCGCCATTCCCGGCCACGCCGTCCTGGCCGCCGATCGTCAGGTTGAAGCCGTGGATGTCGCCGGTGCGCCCCTGCGGGTTCACGATGATCTTGGAAGGGTCGAAGGTCTGATCGGTGGTCATCGTTCGCGCCAGGCCGCCGCCGCCGCCGACGCTCTGCGCGACAATGGCGATGCCGTGCTTGCCGGTCGTCGTGACCGTGCTGCCACCGTCGCCCGTGGAAATGTTGACGGCACCACCATGGCCTCCGCCGCCGCCATTGCCGCCGATGCCGACCGACACGCTTTGCAGCGAACCGCTGACCGTGCCGGCCAGCGACCCCTCGCCTCCGCCGCCGCCGGCGCTCTGGGCGAAGATGCCGAACGCCGCGACGCCCTGGGTCAGGATCGTGCCGCCCGCCGCATTGACCACCGTGACAGTCCCGCCGTCGCCGCCCCCGCCGCCCCGTCCGCCGATGCCGATCGCGGTCTGCACCGGCGTGTCGCTGTTCGCCTTGCTGGTGGAGGAGGCGCCGCCCGCGCTGCCGCCGCCGCCGCCGACGCTCTGCGCATAGATGCCGTCGGACTGGGCGCCAAAGGTGGCGATCGAGCCGGTGTTGGTCGCATTGACCGCGCCACCACTGCCAGCGGCGCCGCCACTGCCGCCGACGGAGACGGAGACGTTGATCTTGACGCTGGTCCCGCTCTCGGCCGCGCCGGCCTGCGGCTGGTCGAAGATGTTGCGCAGCTGGTCGAAGGTGGCATTCAGCTGCTGGCCGATCTGGCCGATCCGCAGGATGCCGTCGCCCAGGTTCTGGATATCCTGTGTGATGCCCAGTCCGCCCGAGAGCGTGTTGAACAGCGACGTCGCGTTCGACACGGGTGTCACCCCTCCGGCTGTGGCTCCGCCCTTGCCCGCCTTGCCACCACCGCCGCCGACGCTCTGCACCGACAGGCCGATCGCATCGGTGCCGCGGGTGACGATGCTGCCCGTGTTGCGAACCGTGGCGGTGTTGCCGTCATTGCCGGCGCCGCCCCTGCCGCCGACGCCCACCGCCACCGACAGGTTGCCGCCATTGGCCGTCGCGGTCCCGCCCCCAGCGGCACCGCCGCCGCCGCCCACGCTCTGCGCGAACACGCCGTCGGCGCCGTCGCCGCGCGTGGTGATGGCGCCGCTGTTGAGGAGGCTGACCGTGCCGGCGTGGCCGCCGGTGCCGCCGCTTCCGCCCACCGCGACTGTGGTGCTGAAGCTGCCTTTCGCATCACCTGCCGAGGCGGAAGCGTCGCCCCCGCCGCCGGCGCCGCCGCCGCCGCCGACGCTCTGCGCGAACACGCCATAGGCGTCCTGCCCCAGCGTCACCACCAGGCCGGAATTGGTGATGGACACCGCACCACCCGTGCCGCCGCTCCCGCCCTTGCCGCCGACCGCCACGGAGACCGAGACCGACAGGCCGCCTTGGGGACCGTTCGAGTAGGAGGCGGCCGTGCTGTCCCCGCCGGCGCCGCCGCCGCCGCCGATGCTCTGCGCAATCACGCCGAAGGCACCATGCCCGGCCGTGGTGATCAGGCCGGAATTGTCGAGCGTGACGGTGCCCGCGGTGTTGCCGGCGCCACCTTGGCCGCCCGTGGCGACCGAGATGGAGACCGCCGGCACCTCCTTGGAGGGCGCGAAGTCCACCGCGCGCGCTGCCGCCGCCCCGCCGCTGCCGCCACCCCCGCCGATGCTTTGCAGGAACACGCCGGGGGCGTCGGAGCCGTAGGTGGTGATTTGCCCCGAATTGGTGAGGGAAACGTCGCCGGCCGGGCCGCCGCCGCCGCCCCGCCCACCGACCGCCACCGCCGCGGTCGGCAGCACGCCGACGTTGAAGGTGAAGGCCGCCCCGCCCTTGCCGCCGCCGCCGCCGATGCTTTGCGCCTGCACGCCGGCGGCGTGGCTGCCGTAGCTGGTGATCAGTGCCGCGTTGTTGACGGTCACCGCGCCGCCGCGGCCGCCGCCACCGGAATCGCCGCCGATCGCCATGGCCACGAAGGCCGAGCCCTCGATGGACGCGCTGCCGCCATGGCCGCCGGAGCCGCCGATGCTTTGCGCCAGGATGCCCGCGCCGCCCAGCGCATTGGTGGAGGCGAACACGCCGGCTTGCGAGGTGAGGGAGTTCGATGCGCCGCGCCCGAGGTCGATCTGGACGGCGCCGCCATCGCCGCCCAGCCCGCCATTGCCTCCTATGGCGATCCCTACGCCGATGGCCACGCCCACCGTGTCGCCGCCCGACCCACCGCCGCCGCCGACGCTCTGCGCCAGCACCGCCACGGCGCTGCGACCAGTCGCGACGACCGACCCGTTCGGCGCGGAGATGCCGACCGGGCCGCCATCGCCGCCCGGAGCGCCGGCACCGCCTTGCGTGTTGAAACTGGCCTGGCCGCCATTCCCGCCGCCGCCGCCGATGCTTTGCACCAGTGCCCCGTGGGCGAAGTTGCCGGAGGTGCGGATCGTCCCTGTGCTTGTCGCATCACCGAGCACCAGGCGTGCGCTGCCTCCCGCGCCGGCGAAGCCGCCGCCGCCGGCGTCGCCCTCGATGGCGCTGGCATCCGCGCCCAGGCCGCCGCTGCCGCCATTGGCCTGCACCAGCACGCCATGACCGCCGGCCGGGCCCACGGGGTTCGGGTCGTTGTACGTCACCGCTCCGAGGATGGTGGCGCCCGCCCCACCGCCGGCCCCGCCATTGCCGCCGCTGCCACCCTCCTCGTCGGTCCCGTAGACGGTCTTGCCGCCATTGCCCCCGTCGCCGCCATTGGCGGACACGCTGATGCCGCTGCCGGGCGGCAGGCCCGGGGCGAGACTGACCGTGACCGTGCCGCCGCTCAGCGTCACGGCCGCCTGGCCACCATTGCCGCCGACACCACCGTCGCCACCAATGGCCGTGGTGAAGCTCGTATAGGCGATTCCGCCATCGCCCCCGTTGCCTCCTCGCGCTTGCACGAGCAGCCCGGTTTGCGAGGTGACCACGGTGCCGCCGTTCCACTGCAGCGCTGCCGCCCCGGCGGAGCCGCCTGCACCGGCTGTGCCGCCCGTGGTGTCGTCGAACAGCCACGCCGTATTGTCGAGGCCGTCGCCGCCATTGCCGCCCCTGCCTCCGATCGAAGCCACCCGCACGCCGATGTTGAAGGCTTGCACGGAGCCATCGGCAACCACGTCGAGGGAGCCGCCGGCAGCGCCGGCTCCGCCCCAGCCCGCCTGCTTGCTGTAGGCCCCTGCATCAGTCGAATCGCCGCCTCGCCCGCCCTGGCCGCCGATCGAGATCGCGACCAGCCCGTCGCTCGCGGGCGTGCCGCGGTCGGGAAGGAAGTTCGCGTTGAACCGGACCGTGATGCTGCCTCCGCTTCCGCCGGAAGCACCTTGCCCACCCGAGTCGCTGGAGCGGCCGCCTTGCCCTCCGCTGCCGCCATTCCCCCCGGCGCTGAGGTAGTTGGCCCCGACCGTCATGTCCGGATTGGAGGTGGGAGGACGGCCGCCGATGATCGTGAGCCGTTCGTTCGTGCTGGTGATCTGGGGGCCGGCCTGGCCGGGACTGCCGGGCTGGCCGGATTGGTCACTGGCGCCGGCTGCCCCGTCGCACCCCGCCGTGGCGTTCGGCGGGTTGTAGGACGGGAGGTAGTAGGGGGTCTGCGGCGGATAGTTGCTGAATGTCCGATCCGAGTAGTTCTCCTGGATCGGCGGCGCAGGCGCAGGGTTGGCGCTGGAATTGCACTGTGCCTGGGCTTGCGCGGCTGCCGGCCAGACGACGTGGCCGAGGTTGCACGCGCCGAGCACGAGCGTGACCCGGATGCAAAGATTGGCCCGGCCGAATTCGGTTCGCCTGGATGCAAGGATCACGGCGATGAATCCACGTGAAGCGTCGCGCCCCTTGCTCCAGCGTCGTCCCCGGACATCGCTCGAAGCCTCTTCCCCCCTCCGTATTCTCGCGTCCCGGAGCGCGGCGCAGGCTGCACCCGGGGTGCACCCGCTTCCAGGATGGCGCCGCGGTCGTCCAGCGGCGGATAGATCCGGCGCGAGTTGATCTCGTGCTTGATGGCCTTGGCCCGTGCGCCGGAGGCGACGAGTTCTGCGCGGTCCCAGCCGGAGGTGTAGACCGCGCCCCAGGGCCCGAGGTCGAGCACGGTGACATAATCCGGCGCGGAGAACGCCACGCGCTCCTCCTCACGGCCCAGCAACTCGCAAACGGCGTTATAGCCGGCGACCCGGCCCATGGGCCGCGCATGCTGACACGACATGACCGTCCGGTGCCCCGCGTCGTCGGCAGCAGCGCTTGCGATGTCCCCGGCGGCGAAGATTCCCTCGACCCCCTCGGCACGAAGACAGGCATCCACCGAAACTCGCCCGAGCCCGTCCAGCGGGACGCCGAGCGCCGCGGCGAGGGGGCTCGCCCGCGTGCCGGTGGCGCAAAGGATCGTCTCGGCCGCGATGCGCTCGCCGCTTCCGAGTTCAACGCCGCCCGCATAGACCGCCGCGACGGTGGTTCCGCCGCGGGTTTCCACGCCGGCTGCCTTGAGGGCCGCCCGCAAGGGGGTGGCGGCGGCTTGCCCCATCCCGGCCCCGGCTTCCGCCGCGCGATCGAGCAGGAGGACCCGCACGAGCTGTCCTGCCTTCCCGGCGCGGTCCCGCGCTTCCTTAAGCCGCGCTGGCAGCTCGCAGGCGATCTCCAGGCCTACCAGGCCGGCGCCGATCACGACCGCCGTCCACCTTCCGGCTGCATCGGCGCCGGTCCCGGCGAGCGCGGCGATGTGCCGCTCCAGGCGCGCGGCGCCGTCGTAGCTGTCCACGTCGAAGCTGTGTTCGGCGAAACCCGGGATTGCCGGCCGTTGCAGCGCGCTGCCCGCGGCGAGGATCAACCGGTCGTAGCGCAGTTCACCGATGCCGCACGAGGAGCGAAGCGCCACCGCGCGCCGCTGCGTGTCGATGGCGCTGACCGCCCCGTCGAGGCGCTTCACCCCGATCGGAGCGAGGACGCGGTCGAGGGGCACGCGGATCGGGTCGAGATCCGCCTCGTAGCAGCGCACGCGGACGACATGGAACGAGCTTGGGTTGACCAGCGTCACCTCCACCGAGCCGGAGGCACCGAAGCGGTTCAGCGCATGGGCGGCACCCATGGCGGCCCACACACCCGCGAAACCCCCACCCACGATGACGACCCATCCCGGCGTCACGGTGCGGGTCATCGGGCGGCGCGGTCGAAGCGGCCATGCCCGTCGGCCGCGAGGTTCTCGATCGTGACCGAGCCCGCCTTCCGGTCGGCGTCCACCGCGAAACTCACCGCGCTCGGCCCGTAGGCGTTCTCGCCAACCGGCTGGTAGGTGAACACGTCACGGTCGAAGTGGCGCAGCGCGTAGGCGTCACGGCGCGGGCCAAGGCGCAGCACCAAGCCGTCGGTCCCGGTGGCGACCTCGGCATCCCCGAACAGATCGTTGCGGTACATGCCCGCATAGGCTTCGTTCGGAAGGGGCGGGAAGGATTGCGGCGGCCGCCGCCCGTAATCCACCGCCGTGCCGTAGCCAGGCGTGGACATCTTGGCGAAGGCCTCACCGAACAGCGCCAGCCAGTCGCGCGTGACGCGGCCCGTGGTCGCGAGGTCCAGGAAGCTGCGGCACACCGCCTCCGGCACGCCGACCGGCTGCGCGTTGGCGAGCGCGACGATGCCGAGCCCCTCGGCCGGGAGGATGTGGACCGAGGTCGCGGCGCCAAGGTTGAAGGCGCCCGAATGGTTCCACAGGACGCGGCCCGCTTCGTCCTGGCCCACATTCCAGCCGAGCCCGTAGAAACCGGTCCGGTCCCGCGCCGGGTTCTCCGCCGGCGCGCTGACCATCTGGGGCCGGTGGGTTTCGTCTAGCGCCTCGGCCTTGACGATCCCGGTGCCATCCACGCGGCCGCGGCCCATCTGCAGGCGCAGCCACGCGGCCATGTCACGCGCCGTGGAGCTGACCCCGCCCGCGGGCGATTGCGCGTCGGGGTCGCGCACCGGCCCAGGTGTCCAGCCTGCGCCATCCCGGCGCATGTGCCCGACGGCCCGGTTCGGCGCGGCCAGGAAATCAGCGAAGCGCGAACTGGTGCGCCCCATGCCGAGCGGGCGGTAGAGCCGCTCGGCGGACACGTCCTCCCAGGAGCGCCCCGCGGCCTGGGCTGCCGCGGCCGCCGCCGCGGTCAAGCCGAAATTCGTGTAGGCGTAGCGCGACCGGAAGCCGTCGAGCCGGAGGTGGCGCAGACGCCACAGGATCTCGGCCCGGTCGAAGCCGAGATCCTCCAGCAGGTCGCCCGCATGGTCGAGCAGGCCGCTTCGGTGGGCGAACAGGTCGCGCAGCGTCACCGCGCGCGTGGTCCAGGCATCGTGGAGGGCGAAGCCGGGATCGTGGCGGATGATCGGATCGTCCCAGGACACCAGCCCGTCGCCGACCAGCGCCGCGACCACCGTCGCGGCGACCGGCTTGGACAAGGATGCGAGCTGGAAGAGGGTGTCGGCGTCCACCGGCTCCGGCTTTCCCACCTCGCGCAGGCCGAAGCCGCGCAGGTGGATGACGCGGTCGCGATGGACCACGGCAAGCGACAGTCCCGGCACGCCGGTCTGCCGCAGCATCCCCTCGACCAGCGCATCCAGATCCGGAAGACGGGCGGTCACGCCCTCCGCGCCTGCCGCCGCGGGGGCCGCATAGGCCGGCGCCGATGCGTGGAGCCCGAACGGCGCCAGGCACGCGATGCCCTGGAGCGCGGTGCGCCGAAACATTGCCAACTGTGCCTCCGCCAACCCTGGCGCGATGCTGAGCCTCGGCGTCGGACCCGGCAAGGAAGCTTGCTTGGACATTCTTGGCGCGAATTGGAAGAACGGGGAAGGAGTGCGTGCGGTAGGGTGGAACCCCCTTATGCGTCCCGCAGGGCGGGCGCAGGGATTTCCGGCGCCGCCGCGCTGCCCCGGGCCGCCAGCGTGTCGAACCATGCGCGGTCGCAGGCCGCGGCGAGGGCCGCCTGCTCGTCCATCGGCACGCGGGCCGTTCCCGGCCGCCCCTCGCCGGCTGCGGACAGGAAGCGGGTCAGCAGCGCCTCGAACCCGGCCGGGTCCGCGATGACCAGGCCGAGCGTGGCAAGCTCTCGGGCGAGGGAAAGCGGCGCGGGGTCCATGTAGCCGCCGGTCGCCGCGACGGTCGCGATCGGGGCGGGCACGCGCACCATGGCGACGCGCGTGGCATAGGGGGGCTGACCGGCCGGATCGATCATGGTGAAGCCGGACATGATGCCAGCGATCAGGCTGCCCGGCGGCGCGGGCAGCACCAGCGAGAAGCAGACCGGCGAAGCGCCCGCGCTGCTGTCCTCGTGCAGCGACAGGGTCAGGGCACGTCCCGCGCCACGGAAGGCCGGCCCGGAGATGCGGGCGAGGCCGGAGGGAAGCGCCTGTGAGAATTGGGCGACCAGCCCCGGTGCGGCCTCCCCATCCGCCGCCTGCGGGGCGACCCCCAGCGCGAGGGCCCCGCGGACGATGCGGTCGCAGTAGTAGGGCGACTGGGCGTGGGAGAAGCAGGCATAAGCGCCGATCAGGTAATGCTCGTCCCGGGTCCCGGCGGCCGCCCGCTGCGAGGCCGTCGGGGCGGCGTCATCCTCCAGCCCGGCGCGGCGGCGCAGGACGGCCGGATCCAGCCCGTGCCGCGCACCGAGCGCGGCGGCGAACTCGCCCAGGCTGCTGGCGGCCACCCAGGCGCCCGGGCGCCTCAGCCCGCACACCGCGGCCCAGTCGTCATAGACCTGCGCGGAGCGCGGCTGCGAGCGCGCCTGCATCCATTTGTAGGACCGGTCCAGGTCGAAATCCGTGTCGGGATTGACGCGCCGGAAGGCCGCGCAGAGCTCCTTCTGGCCGGAGATGCCGAGGGCCGCAGTGGTCAGGCGCAGCTTCGCGGCCACGTCCTTCGCCTCCAGCCGCCCGCCACGCAACCCGCCCATCACCGTTCCTTTGCTTCGCGCATCCGTTCGAGCCCAGGTCGTCTGGCCGCGGGTTTCAAACTGTGGCCGATTTGTCCAGAAAACTCCAACCCGCTCCAGCCGCGCTTCTTGTTTCGAGGGCCGCCTTTTGGGTCGCTTCAGGCTGTGCCCGTGACGAACGCGGGGCGCCCGGGCAGCCCTCGGCGGCAATCAGCAGCGGAGCTTTTCCCCGTTTCGTGCAGCCGCCACGCGCACTTTCGCCGTGAACCCCTGTCAACGGACGGCGAGCCTTGGCCGGCAGACAGGCTCCTGATTGCGCCAAGATGCCAAGCCAGAGCGCGCCGCCTACCGTCCCATACGGGTGAGCGCGACCTTTATTGGATCGCTTGTGATTTGTATGAAGCCATCGAAGGGCGCCTCCATCTCCAGGACAAGGAAGACCGACGTCCCGAATGCATACGCGCAGACAGCGAGCGTCCCGACCACGACGGCGTTTCGCGGCGCGTTCAGCCCGAAGCCGGCCAGGATGAACGTCACCCACGACGTCAGGACAACGAGAAAGGCCGGGCGGATCGGTAGATCCCGCCGCTCGAGCAACTCCCACCGCGCCCTCAGGAGGGCCCCGCTGCCGGTCAGGGCCTGGTCGCGCAGCCAGTGCTGCCTGGCATCCGCGGGCTCGAGCGAAAGCAGTGCCAGGCGGACCCGCTCGAGAGCGACGCCGGGCGGGAGGCCTTGCTCCAGCAGGTCATGGTCGGACCGTGCCCATCCGTCCCTCAGCATGGCCTCCGCGTAGCGTCGCAGCAGGTCCCGGATGGGACTCGTCTCTGGTCCGTAGGCGCCGAGGGTCTGATCGACGTCGATCAGGTTGACCGACACGCCGCGAACAATCCTGTCCGCAGTCTCCAGCGAGTCCCTTGCGGTTGCGATCAGGAAGCCAAGCACTAGCGCTGCAAGAATCGAGAGCATGCTGGTGCCGAGACGCACGGCATCGGTCGCTTCCTTGGTGAAGTGGTGCCCGGCGAGGACGCGGTTGAGCAGGAGACCGGCAGCCCCACCAGCAAAGGCACACACGGACATCGCAAGTGTAATCAAGCCTGCCGTCATCGAAGAATGTCCTGCCGTCGAGACAGGTTGTGGCGGTGAGTGCCGCGTGTCCATACCCTTCGTTCGACTGGCGTTGCCCTGCCGTGGCGCTGCCAGATGTCTTGAGACATGAAGTCGAACCGCATCGCCTTGAAGGTCTCCGGGCCCGCCAGGGCCTGTCATCACTTGAGGTGGATGGGTGTTGCGGCGAGGCAAGGGACGCAGCGGTGGTTCAGGAACTGGAGTGGAGGGCGAGTAGCCCTGTCGCGACATGGCCAGCCTGAGCGCATGACGTGCCGACGCAGAGGCGCGCACGAGACTTGCGGGAAGCAAGCTTGCTGACCGGTGCGGAGGCCGGCTGCTCCGCGACCGCCCTTGCACCCTTCTGGCCCTGTCACTTGTCGGGAACCGCCTTGGTCTTGCGTGGGGGAACATCATCAAATGCGGCGATCAGGCTCGACCTCCGCTCGAAGGAGGATTTCGTCGAACCAACGGGCACGGCGCCACCTCGCGTGCGATCGCCACTGTCGCTGAAGCCAGTCACGGAAAACCGCGACCGGGCGCCGCCCAGGACGCGCCCACACCAGTGATGGGCAAGGCCGGCGTTGCTGCGGCCTATGGCCAGGCCGATCCGCGCGCTCGGGATGGATTCTCGATCGGCGCCGATTTTTGTCTTGAATCGCGTCGGCTCGCCAAGCGAGGCTTTGCCCAAGCCGGGGCCACGGAGAGATATGAAATGGGCCCGCTCGCGGAGACCTGTCGCTGTGAGGCTTCGATGTGGGACGCCCCGTGGTGGCTCCCTTCGTGCCCATCGGTCCCGCCGGGCAGCGGTCGTGACGGGGCAGTCCCGGCCCGTCGCAGTGTTGCGTTCCGTCCATGGCTCATGCGGGAACCGACGCGCTCCAGGAACTCTGCAGCCAGGGCCAGGCACGCAGTTCTTTTCGTGTTTCCGCTGGCCCTTGTTGCTTGCGCGTCATCGGCGGGGCTGCCTGAGATGCGAAACTACGCCGAGGCGTTCGGTCGCGCACATCGCGCTTCGGGAGACCTCCTGGACGAGTTTGCCATCGCCGAACGCCGATTGGGCCGGGAGGAGGGCCGCGCGGCGCGTGCGCGGGCCCTCGGCGTGGATCCCATCTTCGACCCCGCACGCGCCGTATACTTCGCCTCCGACGCGAGGCCGCCAATGGCCAGCGCGACCCGCCGCGCCCTTGACGTGGTTGTCGCCTACAATGAGGGCCTTCTGGCGCTCGCTGAAGGCCGAGCCTTGAGTGAGCTGAGGGGTGAGGCGGCCAGGCTGGGCAGCGAGTTGCTTGCGTTGGGATCAGTCGTCGCTGGGGGACCCGTGCTGGCTGGCCTGCCCGCGATCCTGCCGCTTCTTTCGACGGCCGCTGACCGGGCACAACAGGCCGCCTCCCGGGCGACCTTTCGCGAGGAGTTCCTGAAGGGCTTCCCGACGGTTGACCGAATCCTGTCGGAACTTCGCGCGGGCGCGCCAACGATGTTTGTCGTGCTCACCACGCCGGGCGTGGACCGGCTGCGCCGGGCCCGCCTCGACGGCGCAGATCTGGCGGACCGCGCGGCGGTGGTGGCCCGCCACGAGGCCTACCGGACCGCGCTGTCGGACTGGGTGGTGCTTCTCGATGAAGCCCGGCTCGCGATGGGCGCGGTGAAAACCGCGCTTGAGACCGCGTCCAACGTCCCAGGAACGCCGGGCATCGCGAGTGCTGCCGACATGGCGGGTCGCGCAGCACTCCTACGCGACCTTTCGGCTGCCGTGCGGGCAGCGCTGCTGCGCGCACGGGGCGAGTCCTAAGCCGACGACAAGAAGTCTTGAGAAGGAACAAGACAAGATGGCCACCAGCACCGACACCCTTCGGCTCATTCTGGAAACCGAGATGCTGCTCTTTGAGCGGCTCGACGTCACCGCGGACCCGGCCGAGAAGCAGTCACTGCGTGCGCAGATCGAGGAGTTGGGACAGATCCGGGCTCGCGCCGTCCTTGACGACACGCTCCAGCGCGCGAACACGTTGAATGCGCTCAGCGACACGCTGACCGGCGCCATCGCCGGCGTCCGCACGCAGCCGCTCAACGGCATCGCCCGCCGGATTGAAGATCTGCTCGACCAAGTGGGGTTCTCTTTGGCCGACACGGCGGCCAACGTGCGAGGCGCCTTGTCTGTCGACGAGGCCGAGGCCACGCCTGCCGTCCCCGCGATGCTTCCTGGGGTGGCCCTGGCGCTGGCGGGCGAGACTGCGGCGCCACTGGCCCAGCCCGCGCCGGCCGCGCCTGCCCCCGCCGTTCCCGAGTTCGAGGTGTTGGCCAAGGAGTACGAGGAGCTCTTCGGGAGCTGCGCGGTCCGGCCTGAACGGTCCCAGGAGCTTCGTCGCATCACGGCCCGTCTTGCCGCCAATTCCGCGATCTACGAGGAGGCCGCCGCCGTCGCAGGTGGAAGCATTCCCTGGTACTTCGTCGGCATTATTCACGCCCTGGAAAGCAGCTTCAGCTTCTCGACCCATCTGCATAACGGCGACCCGCTCACCGGTCATACCACCCGGGTTCCCGCCGGCCATCCACGGACGGGATCGCCGCCCTTCTCGTGGAAGGACAGCGCCGCGGATGCGCTCCGGCTGAAGAAGTTCCACCTCGAAGCCGATTGGTCGTTGCCGAAGCTGCTCGAGCGTTGGGAGCGGTACAATGGCTGGGGGTACCGCAAGCGCGGAATCCGCTCACCCTACCTGTGGAGCTTCTCGACGCACTACGCCAAGGGCAAGTTCGTCGCCGACGGGCGCTATGACCCCGAAGCCGTCTCCTCGCAGTGCGGCGCAGCCGTGCTTCTGTGGCAGCTCCTTCAGGATGGCACCGTCAGCATCGACCGGAAGAGCAATACCCTGTCGGCCGAGGCGGCGCTCGGGGCGCGCGGGGCGGTCCTTCCCCCGCAGGCCAAGTCGGCTCTGCCCGCTTACGTGCGAGCGGAGCTCGATCTCCCCGGCGAGATTGCTGAGGGCAACCGCAAGAAGGACGCAGTCCGGCGGGTGCAGGAGTGGTGCACCCTCCACGGCTCCGGGACGAAGGTGGATGGGGATTTCGGCACGGGCACGCGCGACGCCGTCCGCGACTTTCAGCTCGCAAGGGGGCTGCTCGGGACTGGCGCTGTGGATGAGCGGACCTGGGCGGCCCTGACGGCACCCATGCATCGTGCCCTCGCTCCACTCCAAGACGCGACAGCAGGCCTCCATGGAACGGTGATCGCGGTGGCGCGGCAGCACCTGAAGGAGCACCCGCGCGAGGCAGGCGGGGACAACCGCGGGCCCTGGGTGCGGCTCTACATGGCGGGGAAGGAGGGGAGCGACCAGGCTTGGTGTGCAGGCTTCGTGTGCTTCCTGCTGCAGCAGGCGGCTTTGGTCCTGGGGCAGCCGATGCCAATCCGCCGGCAGGTCGGGGTCGACGCTCTGGTCGCTGACGCGAAGCGCGACGGCCGCTTCGTGGCAGGCGACAGCCTTCGTTCCCCCGAGGCGCGGATGAGCCGCCTGCCGGCGGGCTCGCTCTTCGTGATCCGCAGCACGACCAATCCCAATGATTGGATTCACACTGGACTCGTGGCCGAGGCGCGCGGCGATAGCTTTCTCACCATCGAGGGCAACACCAACAGCGACGGCAGCCGCAATGGCTTCGAGGCCACGACGCGCAGCCGCAGCTACAAACAGGCCGACTTCGTGCTGATCGCCTGAGGGGCCGCGGGGACGGAAGGGCTTGGAAGGGCAGGCTCAGAGCTGGAATGGCGCCGAGTGTGCCGATGCGGGGGACGGTCTCGAACGGACCGATCCCTCGCGCACTCGCGTCCAAAGCCAGATCCGGCCCTCGCCGGTCAGCGCCCCGGACGCGTCGGCCAGCGTTGATTGTCAAATGGGGTTCAAAATGGTGCCCAGGGCCGGAATCGAACCAGCGACACTGCGATTTTCAGTCGCATGCTCTACCAACTGAGCTACCTGGGCGCCGTTGGTCGCGGCTCTCTAGCGGAGGGCGTCAGCCCTGTCCAGTCACCGTGGCGTCGTCGTCGCCTGGTGCGTCCTCTTCCTCGGCGGGGACGGCGTAGCGCTCGCCGAACCAGCGGGCGAGGTCCACCTGGCGGCAACGATCTGAGCAGAACGGGAAGGCGCTCCGCTCGCCAGGGCTGCGCCGGGCGGAGGGCTGGCCGCAGACCGGGCAGCGCGGATCAGGCATCGCTCACCTCTTCCAGGGACGCGTCACGCAGCACCAGGGGTCGGCCCGCGCGCGCGGCGAATTCCTCCAACGCGCCCGGCAGCGCGCGGATGGCATCCAGCACCGGAGCAGGGGCGGACAGGGCCAAAACACGGTGAGGGGCCGCCGCGGCTTCCCGCGCGGCAAGGCGGAGCAGCGCGAGGCCGCGCGCGAGGGGGCGGTCGGCCAGCACCTCGTGCAGCGGCGGGTGGATGCGGGCGCGCTTCATCTCGAACAAGCCCAGCGGCCCGAAGCCCAGCGCCTGCACCAGCCCGTCGCCGACCAGCGCCGAGCGGATCGCCGGCTCCAGCGCCCCCCGCGCCTTGAGCGACAGCCCCGCGAGGTCCAGCAGGATCGGCCCAGCCAGGTCGCGCAGCACAATCTGCCGCGTCAATTCCGGCAGGGCTTGGCGATTTGCCTCGCGCGGATCGGCGCCGCCCGAATCCACGTCCACCGCGGTCAGGGCGGGCAGGGGCGAGATGATGAGGCGCCCACCGCCCGGCAAAGGCGTCTCGGGCAGGGCGAGGGAATCGGCCTCGGACTCCAGTGCGTCGTCGAAGGCCGCACCGCCCGTGGCGCGCGGACCGAGTGCGGCGCGCAGCCGCGCCAGCTCCGCCGGGTCGTCCACCACCAGTGGCGCCGCAGGATGGGCGGCTGCCCAGCGCAGCGCCTGGTCCGGTCCGCGCTCCAGCAGCGCGAGAGGCCCGCTCGGGCGCTGCTTGACGCGCGCCGAGATGCGCAGCCCCTTGCCGCTCTGCGCCGCGCGGGTGACGCGCAGGGTCAGGATCGTGCCTTCGGGCGGCAGGCGCCGCCCCTCGCATTCGGATTCGGGCAGGAAGCCGCTTTCGCCACCCGGCAAGGCGACAAAGCCGCCCGCCAGCGCCGGCAGCCGCGACACGACGCGCCCGCGCAGCGTGTCGCCCACCCCGTCAGGGCGGGCCGGGCGCTCGACCCGGTAGCCGGCCAGCACCCCGTCCCGCAGCAGCGCCACGCGCCGCTCGCCGGGCGAGCGGGACACGCGGATCTCGACCGTCACGGGCGTAGCCAGCCGCAGCCGCGCAGAAGCTGGGTCGTCTCGAAAAGGGGGAGACCGACGACGTTGGAATGGCTGCCGGACAGGAACCGGACGAACGTCTCCGCCCGGCCCTGGATGGCATAGCCGCCGGCCTTGCCCTGCCATTCGCCGCTTTCGAGATAGGCCTCGACCTGCTGCGACGTCAGCCGCTGGAAGGCAACCACGGACACGACGAGACGCGTGCCGATGCTGCCATCGGGCCGGCGCAGCGCCACGCCGGTGTGGACGCGGTGCCGCCGCCCGGAGAGGAGTTCGAGGAAGCGCCGCGCCTCCTCGCGATCGGTCGGCTTCCCGAGGATGCGGCGTCCCACGCCGACCACCGTGTCGGCAGCCAGCACCAGGGCGCCCGGCGCATCCACTGCCTCGGCCTTCAGGCGGGCCAGGCGGGCGGCCAGTTGGCGCGGCAATTCCTTGCGGCCCGGCGTCTCGTCCAGCTCGGTCGGCGCCACGCGGTCGGGCACGATGCCGATCCGCGCCAGCAGCTCGAGGCGGCGCGGGCTGGCGGAGGCGAGGATGAGGAGGGGATGGTCCATGGCCCTTCCGTCGGCCGGTGGCCGGGACGGGCCGGCGTTACTTGAAGCGGAAGGTGATGCGGCCCTTGGTGAGGTCGTAGGGCGTCATCTCCACGTTCACGCGATCCCCCGCGAGGACGCGAATGCGGTTCTTGCGCATCTTCCCCGAAGTGTGGGCCAGCACCATGTGGTCGTTGTCGAGCTTCACGCGAAACATCGCATTGGGCAGCAGCTCGACCACTTGGCCGCTGAACTCGATCATATCCTCTTTCGACATCAGATCCCTTTGGCTGGGCTTGGGGCGCAAGGATTTGCGCCGCGGTCAAGCCCCCGGCGCCGGCGTGGCTGAAATGCGCCTCGCGCGGCGTGAAGTCAAGTTTATGGGGCCAGTCTCAGCCGAGGCGCAGGGCCACGCTGCGCGCATGGGCGTCCAGCCCCTCCGCCTCGGCCAGGGCGACGGCGGCCGGGCCGATGCGGCGCAGCCCCTCGGCGTCGCACTCCACCCAGGTGGTGCGCTTCAGGAAGTCGAACACCGAAAGCCCGGAGGCGAAGCGGCTGGTGCGGCCGGTGGGCAGGACGTGGTTCGGCCCGGCCACGTAGTCGCCGATCGCTTCGGGCGTGTGGCGCCCCAGGAAGGCGGCGCCGGCATGGCGGATGCGGACCAGGAGGGCGCGCGGGTCGTCGACCATCACCTGAAGGTGCTCGGGCGCGAGGCGGTTGGTGAGTTCCACGGCCTCCTCCCAGTCGCGCGTGACGATGACCGCGCCGTGGCGGCGCCAGGATTCGCCGGCGATGGCGGCGCGGGGCAGTTCCCTCAGCGCGGCCTCGACGGCGGAAGCGACCGCGTCGGCGAAGCCGGGGTCGGTGGTGACGAGGATGCTTTGCGCCGCCTCGTCGTGCTCGGCCTGGGCCAGCAGGTCCATGGCGGCATGGGCGGGGTCGTTCGCCCCGTCGGCCAGCACCACCACCTCGGAGGGGCCGGCGATGGAATCGATGCCCACCCGGCCGAAGACCTGGCGCTTCGCCTCGGCCACATAGGCGTTGCCCGGGCCCACGATGCGGTCCACCGGGGCCAGGCTTTCCGTCCCCCAGGCGAGGGCGGCCACAGCCTGCGCGCCGCCGATGCGCCAGATCTCCTCCACCCCGGCGCGGCGGGCGGCGGCCAGCACCAGCGGGTTCAGCGCCCCGCCCGGGGCCGGCACCGCCATGGCGATGCGCCCCACCCCAGCGGCGCGCGCCGGCAGGGCGTTCATCAAGACGGAGGAGGGGTAGGCCGCCTTGCCGCCGGGCACGTAGATCCCCACCGCGTCCAGCGGCGTCCAGCGCATGCCGAGCGCCACCCCATCCTCGCCCGGCATCTCCAGATCGGCAGGAAGCTGGGCGCGATGGAAAGCCTCGATGCGACGCGCCGCCACTTCCAGCGCCTCCAGCAGGGGCGCGGGGAGCGTGGCGCAGGCCTGCTCGATCTCCCCGGCGGAAACGCGCAGCGCGCCTGGACCGTCCGGCATCCAGCCATCGAGCCGTGCGGTCTGGCGCAGCAGCGCCGCGTCGCCCTCCGCCTTCACCTCGGCGATGATGGCGGACACGGCGGCGTCCACCCGCGCGGTGACGTTGCGCCCATCCTCCAGCAGCACGGCGAAGGCGGCGGCGAAGCCCGGATCGGCGGTGTTCAGGCGATGCATGACAGCCCTTCCCGGAAGCGCGCGACCCAGGCGGCGATCTCCTCCGGCCGGGTCTTCAGCGCGGTGCGGTTGACGATGAGGCGCGAGGAAACGGGCGCGATCACCTCCGTCTCCACCAACCCGTTCGCCTTCAGGGTGGAGCCGGTCTGCACCAGGTCCACGATGACGCGCGCGAGGCCGAGAGAGGGCGCGAGTTCCATCGCGCCGTTCAGGTGCACCACCTCGGCCTGGATGCCGCGCGCGGCGAAGTGGCGGCGCGCGATGTTGGGATACTTGGTGGCCACCGAGACGCGCGACCAGCGCGAAGGGTCGTCCCGCCCCGCCGTCTCCGCCGCCTCGGCCACGGACACCCGGCAGGCGCCGATGCGCAGGTCGAGCGGCGCGTAGATCTGGTCCGTCTCGTACTCCATCAGCACGTCGCCGCCGCAGACGCCGATCTGCGCCCCGCCATGCGCCACGAAGGCCGCGACGTCGAAGGGCCTGACCCGCACCACGTCCAGGTCGGGATGGTCGGTGCCGAAGCGCAGGCGGCGGCTGTCCTCGTCGGAAAAATCCACGTCCGGCCGGATGCCCGCGCCGTCCAGCACGGGGCCGAGTTCCTTCAGGATGCGCCCCTTGGGCAGCGCCAGCACAAGGCCCGTCATCAGCCCGGCAGCCGCTCGATTTCCGCGCCCACCGAAGCCAGCTTGGCCTCCACGCTCTCGTAGCCGCGGTCGAGGTGGTAGACGCGGTTGACGATGGTCTCGCCTTCCGCCGCCAGCCCGGCCAGGACCAGGGACACGGAGGCGCGCAGGTCGGTCGCCATCACGGGCGCACCCGAGAGGCGCGGCACGCCGCGCACGATGGCGGAGGAGCCGTGGAAGTTGATGCGCGCGCCCATCCGCATCAGCTCGGGCACGTGCATGAAGCGGTTCTCGAAGATCGTCTCCGTGATCATCGAGGCGCCCTCGGCCACGGTCATCAGCGCCATGTACTGCGCCTGCATGTCGGTGGCGAAGCCGGGGAAGGGCTCCGTCATCACATCGGCGCCGCGCAGCCCGTTGCGGCGCGTGACGGTGAGACCGGTGTGGGTCTCCGCCACGTCCACCCCCGCGTCGCGCAACACCCGCGCCACGGAGCCCAGATGTTCCAGCCGCGCGCCTTCCAGGTGCAGCTGCCCACCGGTGATGGCGGCGGCGCAGGCATAGGTCCCGGCCTCGATGCGGTCGGGCACGATGGGATGCGTGGCGGCGAGCAGCGTCGCGCCCCCCTCGACCCGCAGCCGGTCCGTGCCGATCCCCTCGATGCGCGCGCCCATGCGCATCAGGCACATGGCGAGATCGCTGATCTCCGGCTCGCGCGCCGCGTTGACCAGCTCCGTCTCGCCCTCGGCAAGGCAGGCGGCCATCAGCAGGTTCTCGGTCGCGCCGACGCTGACCTGCGGGAAGATGATGCGCGCCCCACGCAGCTTGCCGCCCGGCGCGCGTGCCTCGATGTAGCCGCTGGTGATCTCGATCTCGGCGCCGAGCTGCTCCAGCCCCTTGATGTGCAGGTCCACCGGCCGCGTGCCGATGGCGCAGCCGCCGGGCAGCGAGACGCGCGCGCGGCCGTGCCGCGCCAGGAGCGGCCCGAGCACGAGCACGGAGGCGCGCATGCGCCGCACAATGTCGTAGGGCGCCTCCAGCTCCGTCGCGCTGCCGGAGATGGAAAGGGTTCGCGCTGCCTTGTCGTGCTCCACCTGGAGGCCGTGATGGCGCAGCAGCAGCGTCATGGTGGCGATGTCAGCGAGGTCGGGCGCGTTGGTCAGCACCAGCGGCCCATCGGCCAGAAGCCCGGCGGCCATGAGCGGCAGGGCGGCGTTCTTGGCGCCGGAGATGGGCACGCGGCCCGAAAGCGGCTTGCCGCCGCGGATGCGGATACGATCCATCGTCTAATGCCCGCTCTAAAGCCGCGGCAGGGCAACGCCCCGCTGCCCCATGTATTTCCCGGCGCGGTCGGCGTAGCTGATTTCGGGCGCCGACTCTCCCTTCAGGAACAGGAACTGGCAGATGCCTTCGTTCGCATAGACCTTGGCGGGCAGGGGGGTGGTGTTGCTGATCTCGATCGTCACCTGGCCTTCCCATTCCGGCTCCAGCGGGGTGACGTTCACGATCAGCCCGCAGCGCGCATAGGTGGACTTGCCTAGGCAGATCACCAGCACGTCGCGCGGGATGCGGAACCACTCCACCGTGTGGGTCAGCACGAAGGAATTGGGCGGGATGATGCAGACCGGCCCCTTGCGTGACACGAAGCCCGTCTCGCTGAAGTTCTTGGGGTCCACCACCGCGTTGTCCACGTTGGTGAACACCTTGAACTCGTCCGCCGCGCGCGCGTCGTAGCCATAGGAGGAAAGGCCGAAGGAGATCACGCCTTCGCGCTTCTGCGCCTCGACGAAGGGCTCGATCATGCCGTGCTCCGTCGCCATGCGGCGGATCCAGTGGTCGGGCATGATGGGCATTCAGTCGTCCTTCGGGGGCGTCGGGTCCGTATCGGCCGGGGGATTACCCCCTTCCGGGGGTTGCCGTCCATCGGAGGGCGAGTCTGCTTCCGCCGCCCGCGCGCGGGACTGGGCCTTGCGGCGGCGCAGGTTCTCGCGCAGCGCCGCGGCCAGCCGGGCCTCGCGCTCTAGGTCGCGGGAAGGCACAGCACGTCCTCATGACCGACCGTCGCGGCGAGGCGGCCGCGCGCGGCCTGCTCCAGCCGCGCCGCGCGCCACGCCTCCACCCTGGCCCAGTCGCGCCTCTCATGAGCCAGCGCGGCCTCGGCATGGCCGGCGGCCAGCGTCCCGGCCATCTCCCCCTCACGCCGGTGGATGCGCCAGGGCGAGGCGGCGCGGTGCACCGCATAGCCGTGGCGCGCGAAGGCGCGGGCGATGGCGGCCGGGGCGGCGGGACCCAGGGCCGGGCCGCCGAAGCCCTTGGCGCGGCGCTGGTCGCGGGCGAAGCCGCGCGCCACCAGCGCGTCCGCCACGTGGGGCGGGGCGAAGCGCTCACGCCCCGAGACGTTCAGCGCGGCGTAGAAGGGCAGGCGCCGCGCTGCCAGCGCCGCGGCCAGCCGCTCCAGCCACGCCTCGGAGACGAGGTCGCACAGGGCGGAGCAGGTGACGGCCTGGACCTTGTCCAGCGGCAGGCCGTGCGGTGCCTCGGCGAGGTCGCACAGCACGCCCTCGATCCGCCATGCCCCGGCGGGGGCATGGACCAGCAGCGCCTTGCGGCCGGGCCAGGTCGCGGCCCAGCCCATCTCCCACGCCGCCTCCTGCATCGTGTCGAAGGCGCGGGCCATCAGCTCGGGGTCGGCGTCGGCCAGGGTCCAGCCTTGCGGCTTGCGGATGAAGTGGGCCAGCCAGCGCGTCAGGCTCCCGGTCCCCGCGCCCAGGTCCAGCAGATGCGGCCGCGACGCGCGAATGTGCGCGGCCAGGATGCGCGCCAGCCCCTCGTCCCGCGCAGCGGCGTCGAAGGGCTCGCGCAGCGCCAGCCAGTCGCCGTCGAAGCCTTCAGCCATGCCCGGCCTTCCGCAATTCCTCCGCGAAGAGGGCGGCGCGATCCTCCCAGCGCGGCAGGCGCTGCCCGGCCCGCCAGGAGGCATGGCCCATCTGGGTGCGCAGGTCGGGATCCATGATGACGCGGCGCAGCCCGCGCGACAGGCTGTCGTGGTTGCCCGGCGGCGCCACGATGGCCGCGCCCGGGCCCACCACCTCGGCGATGGCGCCGCCGGTGCAGATGGCGAGGGGCAGGCCACGCGCCTGGGCCTCGGCCGCCGCCATGCCGTAGCCCTCGTGGTGCGTCGCCAGGGCGAAGATGTCGGCGGACTGGTATTCCGCTTCCAGCGAGTCGCCGCCCAGCGCGCCCAGAAAGGAAACGCGGCCCTCCAGCCCCAACTCCTCCACCAGCGCGCGCAGCGTCCGGGCATGGACCGGATCGGATTCCGGCCCGGCGATCCGCAGCTCCCAGTCGAGGTCGCAAAGGCGGCCCAGGGCGCGCAGCAGCACGTCATGCCCCTTACGCGGGATGATCGAGCCGACGGCGAGGATGCGCGCCCGCTCGCCGCCGCTGCCTGGGGCGCGGGCAGCCGGGTCGGTGCCCGGCTCCACAACCCCCACGCGGTCCGGATCGGCGCCCAGGGCAGGCAGGCCGCGTGCCGTGAGGGGCGAGGTGGCGACGAGCCGCGCCAGCGCCGCGAAAAGCGGTCGCTCCAGCCGTTCCTGCACCGCCTTGTCCACCCCCGGCTCCAGGGAGGTCGGGTGGTGGATGAGCCCCACGGCGCGGCGCAGCGCGGGGGCAGCGGGGTCGAAACCCGGCAGGCCCAGCCCGTCGATCACCGCCGCCTCGCCGGGCTCCAGCGCGGCCAGCGCCTCGGCCGCCGAGCGACGCGCTGTGTCGTCGGGGGCGGGGAAGCGCCCCTCCAGCTCCAGCACGCGGATCTCGTGGCCCAGCATCCGCAGCCCTTCGAGGAGGCGGCGGTCGTAGATGTAGCCGCCCGAGGTGGCGCTGAGCGGGCCGGGGACGAGCAGGGCGATGCGCATCACGCCACCGCCGCCTCGTAGGCCGCCCAGGCGACGTGGCTTTCGCGCAGCAGCACCTTGATCGCCGTCACCCCTGTGCCGCCCGCACCGAGCCGCCCGTCGCGGCAGGCGGCGGAAAGCAGCCCGTGGATGTGGAAGGCCAGATGCTCCGTCGTGGTGTTCTGCCCGGCGAAGGCGGGCTCCTCGTCCAGGTTGCGGTAGTCAAGCGCGGCGAGGATCTTGCGCAGCTCGTCCTTCGCCAGGCCGATATCCACCAGCAGGTTGGCGTGGTCCAGGCGCGGGGCGCGGAACTCCGCCTCCACCACGAAGGTCGCGCCGTGCAGCCTTTGCGCCGGGCCGAACTCGGCGCCGCGAAAGGAATGCGCGACCATGATGTGGTCCACGACCGTCAGGCTGAACATCAGGCGGGGTCTCCAAAGAGGATGACGGGGCAAAGCGGCTGGGGCGCGCCCGGTGGCGGTTCGAGTAGGACGCCGATGCGGTCGGGCAATTCGGCGAAGGGCACCATGGGGCCGAGCAGCGCGTCGAGGCGCCCGTCATCCAGCAGGGAAAGCGCCAGCGCCATGCGTTCCGCATGGCTGCGCCGGCCGCGCATCGCGGGCGACACGCTGCCCACCTGGGTGGAGACGAGACGCAGCCGGCGCTGGTGGAAGCGCGCGCCCAGCGGCAGGGCGGGCTCCGCGTCGCCGAACCAGGAAGCCTCGACGATGCGCGCCTCGAAGGCGGCGCGCTCCAGCGCGAGGCGCAGCCCCGCCTCGCTGCCGCTGCAATGGAGGATGAGTTCCTGCTCGTCCGGCGCCTCTTCCGGTGCGGCGAAACGCGCACCGAAGGACTCCGCAACGGCGCGGCGGGACGGGTCGCGGTCGGTGACGGAAACGGCGAGGCCGGGGATGCGCGCCAGCAGGAAGGCGCAAAGCAGCCCGACCACCCCCGCGCCGACCACCAGCGCCCGCTCGCCCGGCAGGGGGGCCGCGTCCCAGACCGCGTTCAGCGCCGTTTCCATGTTGGCGCCGAGCACGGCGCGGGGCGTCGGCACCGCATCCGGCACGGGGGCGCAGAGCGAGGAGGGCAGGGCGAAGCGCTCCTGATGCGGGTGCAGGCAGAAGAGGCGCCGCCCATCCGCCGCCTCGCCCACCACGCAGTAGCCGTATTTCACCGGGAAGGGGAACTCGCCTTCCTGCATCGGCCCGCGCATCGCCGCGTGCTGCGACGGCGCCACGCGGCCGCGATGCACCAGCCGTTCCGTCCCGCGCGAAAGGGCGGAGGCGAGGGCGCGCACCACGATCTCGCCCTCGCGCGGTTCGGGTTCGGGCGCGGGGCGAAGCTCCGCCACGCCCGCGGCGACGTGCCACAGGGCGCGGTTCACGCAGGGCGCTCCAGCGCGATGTCGAACAGCACGTCGGGGGCCAGGTCGTGCACACTCCAGCGGAAGCGCAGCCCCTCCTCGATCCGCGCCACCTCGGGCAGGGCGAAGGCCGGGCGGCCGGAGCCGAGGATGAGCGGCGCGACGGTGACGTGCAGCCGGTCGAGCAGACCCGCGAGAAGGAAGCCGGACACGGTCTGCCCGCCGCCTTCCACGAAGAAGCGCCGCATCCCGCGCGCCCGCAGCGCTTGCAGGAGAAAGGCGAGGTCCAGCCCGCCCGCCGCGTCGCGCGGCACGACCGTCACCTCGGCCGTGCCATGCCGCTCGGGGCCGGACGTGGCGGCGACGAGCAGCGTGGGCGGGCCGGAGCGGAACACCGTGTAGTCGGTCCCTAGACGGCGCGACGGGTCGAGCACCACGCGCAGCGGAGAAGGGCCGGGGGCGAGGCGCGTCGTCAGGTGCGGATCATCGGCGCGCACCGTCCCGGCGCCGACGATCACCGCGTCGCACAGGGCGCGCAGCCGGTGGGTGTGGTGCAGGTCGCCCGGCCCGCCAATCCATTTCGAATGGCCGCTGCCGGTGGCGATCCGCCCGTCGAGGCTTTGGGCCAGCCGCCCGACCACGCAGCCGGTGCCGGCGAGGATGGGTCCGAAAAGGGGCGCGAGGCTGCCGGCCTGCGACACGTCGCCCGCCAGCAGAGCCTCCCATTCCCCGTCCGTGGACGCGCCATCCATGGCGCGCTCTTGTCAGGCTCTGGTGGTCACGGCAAGGGCGACCGCCTGCCGCGCCGGGCGGGGCATTCCGGCGCGGCCATAGCCGGGGGCGGCGCTGAGCGGGCGCGCCGCGCCGGCAATGGCCTCGATCACGCGGGACTGCAACGCGATCGCGTCCTCCAGCAGCCTCCGGTTCTCCTCGCCCAGCGCTTCCAGCGCGCGGGTCATCCGCTCCGCATGCTCGCGCGTGGCGGGGAGGGCGCGGGCCCGGGCGCGTGAAGCGGCCGCCGCCGCGGCGGCGAAGGCATCCGAGGCCTGCATCTTGCGCTGGGCGAGCGCGGCCGCGCGCGTGAGGTCGAGGGCGGCGAGCGCCTCGTTCTCGGCGTGCAGCGCCTCGACCAGGCGTTCCCCGGCGGTGATCACGGCATTCATCATGGGCGAGTCTCCTGGTTGTTGCTTACGGATTCCTGAAGGCGAAGCATGTGATTCAGCACGGTATCCTGCAGCCCGATGCCGCGCCCGGCCCGCGCCGCCTGGCGCATCCGGGCCGGGCTCTGCTCGCCGCCGCGTGGCGGCATGGAGAGGAGGCCGGGCAGCATCAGCGCACCTCCAGCTCGGACTAGGGGGCGCCGGCCGCCTTGATCGTCTGCAGGATGGTGATGAGGTCGCGCGGGCCGACGCCCAGGCTGTTCAACCCCCGGACCAGCTCCACCAGGGTGACGCCGCTGCGCAGGATGCCCATGCGCCGCTCCGCCCCGTCATCCACCTCGATCTGTGTGCGCGGCACCACGGCCGTCTCGCCCCCCGCCAGCGGGTTGGGCCGGGAGACCTGCGGCGTTTCGCTGATGCGGATGGTGAGACTGCCCTGGGCGATGGCGACGGTGGAAACGCGCACCTGCGCCCCCATCACCACCGTGCCCGAGGCTTCCTCGACCACGACGCGCGCCGCTTGGTCCGGCTCCACCCGCAGCTGCTCGATGTCGGTAAGGAAGACGACCGGGTCGCGTCCGCCGAGGGTGAGCAGCACGGTGCGAGGATCGGTGGCGCGGGCGGAGGCGCCGCCCGCGGCGCGGTTCACCGCCTGGGCCACGCGCCGCGCCGTCGTCAGGTCCGGGTTGCGCAGCGACAGCCGCACGTGGTCCCGCCCGGCGAGGGTATAGGGCACCGCGCGCTCCACGATGGCGCTGGCGCTGATGCGGGCTGAGGTGGGCACGCCGCGCTGCACGCTGGCCGCCGCGCCGCGCGCCGCGATGGCGCCTGTCGCCACCGCGCCCTGCGCCACCGCATAAACCTCGCCATCCGCGCCCAGCAGCGGCGTGGCCCGCAACGTCCCGCCCGTGAGGTTGGAGGCGTCGCCCAGGGAGGAGATGGCGATGTCGATGCGCAAGCCGGGCTGGGCGAAGGCGGGGAGGTTGGCTGTGACCTTCACGGCGGCGACGTTGCGCGTGTCCAGCCGCGCCTCGTTGTCGCGGGTGTTCACGCCCAGCCGTTCCAGCATGCCGACCAGGGATTGCCGGGTGAAGACGGCGGTGCGCAGCCGGTCGCCCGTGCCGGGCAGCCCAACCACCAGCCCGTAGCCCACCAGCTGGTTGTCGCGCACGCCCTCGATGTCGGCGATGTCCTTGATGCGCGCGGTCTGCGCCAGCGCCGGAAGCGCGAGGAGCGAGAGCAGCAGGAGCTGCATGTGTTTCATCATCGGTTAAACCCATCCGGGCGAGGGTCCGCCCATGCTTCGCCCCTCCCTCCGCAAGCCCCGTGCCAGCGCCCCCGGCCCGGGGCCCGGCAAATTCCGCCGGTCCCTGGCGGTTTCCGCCGGGGCCGGGCGGCAGGGACGGCCCGGCCGCGATCGGTGACGTCCGCTACACCCCCGGGCCTGGGCCGCGGCCCGACATGGCAGCCCGGCGCGGCGCCGGCTTCCGCATGCCGGATTCGCCCGGCGCCGCGCCGCTGACCGCCCCGGGCATCGCCGCGCCGCTCGCCCTTCCCGCCGAGCGGAATCCGGAGGAGCGGGACGATGCTGCCCGCCGCCGCGGCCACACCCTGCCGGAAGAGATGGAGGAGCTGCGCCGCGACCTGCTGCGCGCCCGCATGGACCCGTCGCGTTTGTCGCGCCTTTCGCTGTTGGCAGAGGGCGAGGCGGGGCACGACCCGGGGTTGCAGGAAGCGATCGAGGCGATCAGCCTTCGCGCAAAAGTTGAGTTGGCGGGCTATTCCATGCTGTCGAATTCATATTCGCGGTAACGTCATGCAGTTGTTGCAGATTGGCACTTGGCGAGTGCATGGCCTCCCCCTATGGTCCGCCCGCCCTGGGATGGGGGTTGGCGACGGGTCGGCCTGATTTCCGGGGTGAGGCAAGGTTCAACATGGTCGTCACCCTCCCTCCCGATTATCGCCCGTCCGACGACGAAGAGTTCATGAATGCGCTTCAGCTGGAATACTTCCGCCAGAAGCTGCTTCGCTGGCGGCACGAATTGCTGCGCGAGGCCGGCGTCACCCTCAACTCGCTTTCCGCTGGCGGCATCGCCGAGCCCGACCTGACCGACCGGGCGAGCGTCGAGACCGATCGCGCGCTGGAGCTTCGCACCCGCGACCGGGCACGCAAGCTGATCAGCAAGATCGACCAGGCGCTGGAGCGGATCGCGAACGGCACCTACGGCTTCTGCGAGGAAAGCGGCGAGCCGATCGGCCTGCGCCGGCTGGAGGCCCGCCCCATCGCCACCCTGTCCATCGAGGCGCAGGAGCGTCACGAGCGGATGGAGAAGGTCCACCGCGACGATTGAGGATCAGGGCCGGCGTCCATCAGCCCGGCCGCGGGTGGAGCGCCTGGCCAAGTTTCCAGCAGGGCCGGATCATTCTCGCCGACCCGGCCGACGCGCGGGTCCACTGGCCAGAAGCGCAGCAGCGAATCGTCCAGCGGGCGCAGCAGTGCTTCTGCATCTCCCTCTTCCTCACCCAGCCAAAGCGGCCAGTCCGCGCGCCCGAGCAGCACGGGCATGCGGTGGTGCAGCAGCGCCTGCCGCCCCGCCGAATCGGTGGTGACGATGCTGAAGGTGCGGAGCCACGACCCGTCCTCCGCCTTCCACCCTTCCCATAGCCCAGCCGCCGCCATCGGGCTGCCATCCCGCAGGGCGACGGCATAGGGCTGCTTGGCACCCTCGCCCGCGTGCCATTCGAAGAACCCGTCCATGGGGACGAGGCAGCGGCGACGCCGGAACGCCTCGCGGAAGGAGGGCTTGGTGGCCACCCCGTCGGCGCGGGCATTGATCAGCCGCGCGCCGCCCTTGGCGTCCTTGGACCAGGACGGGACGAGCCCCCATTGCAGCACGTCCATGTGGCGCGCGCCGGTGTCCGGATGGCGCCGCACCACCGGTGCGGATTGCGTGGGGGCGATGTTGAAGGAGGGCGGCCAGTTCGGCACGCTCGCGCCTACCTCGAAATACTGGGCCGTCTCGGCATTGGGCCGCTGGAGGAAATAGCGCCCGCACATGCCCGGGCGCTCAGGCCGCCACGGCTTCGCGCCCGCGGATGAAGTCGCTGGCCTTCTCCGCGATCATCAGCGTGGTGGCGTAGGTGTTGGCGCTGGTCATGCTCGGCATGATGGAGGCGTCCACCACGCGCAGCCCGGACAGCCCGTGCACGCGCAGCCGGTCATCCACCACCGCCATCGGGTCGGTTTCCGGCCCCATCTTGCAGGTGCCGATCAGGTGATAGGTGGTGCTGCCGTTGCGCTTGGCGAAGTCCAGCAGCTCGTCATCCGTCTGCACCTGCGTTCCGGGCAGCGTTTCCTTCGCCATCAGCGCCATCATCTGCGGCGTGGAAAGCATGCGCCGGGTCAGCCGCATGCCCGCGAGGTGGACGCGCACATCCATCGGGTCGGACAGGTAGTTGGGCTGGAGTTCCGGATCCTCGAACACGTCGCGCGAGCGTGCCCGCACCCAGCCCTTGCTTTCCGGCCGGTGCTGCCATGCCCCCGCCGTCACGCCTGGATAGTCGTCCAGCACGTAGACCATCCCCTCCTTGTAGGAGCCGGGGGTGAAGACGCATTGCAGGTCGGGCTGGTCCAGCCCCTCGAAGCTCTTCCAGAACACGTGCACGTGGGAAGGCGCGGTGGCGAGGATGGAGGGCCGCCGCGCCGCCCAGCGCGCCACCTGCCCGCCGAGGCGCAGCCCGCGCGCCAGTTCGTTCAAGGTCAGCACGCCCGGCTTCGCTCGCATCACGAAGCGCGAGGCGTAGTGGTCGCGGAAATTCTCGCCCACCCCGGGCAGGGCGTGCCGGATCTCGACGCCCAGCCGGTCCTTGATCCAGGACGGGCCGATGCCGCTGACCTGGAGCAGGCGTGCCGTGTTGGCCGTGCCGCCGGACAGGATCACCTCGCGCCGCGCCCGCACCTCCGTCGGCGTGCCGACGCGCTCGCTGAGGTAGCGGATGCCGACGGCGCGCTTGCCCTCCAGCATCACCTCGGCGGCGCGGGCATTGGTGCGCAGGTCGAGGTTCGGCCGCGACAGCGCGCCATGCAGGAAGGCGCGATAGGCGGAAACGCGGCGCCCGTTCAGGATGGCGCGCTGGTAGTAGCCGACGCCCGCTTGGTCGCCTGAATTGTAGTCGGGGTTGCGCGGGATGCCGAGGCCGACGCAGCCCTCGATGAAGGCTTCGGAGACGGGGTGGATCCAGTCCATGTCCGTGACGGGGATGCCCTGTTCCCGCCCCCGGCGCGTGGCATCGCCGAAGCCGATGCGCCGCTCGGTCCGCATGTAGTAGGGCAAGCAGTCGGCGTAGCCCCAGCCGCGATTGCCATGCTGCGCCCAGGAATCGAGGTCGCCCGGCTGGCCGCGATTGTAGATCATCCCATTGACGGAAGAGGAGCCGCCGAGGGTGCGTCCCTGCACCGTGGCGATGCGCCGCCCGCCCGTGTTCTCCGTCGGCTCGGTGGAGAACTGCCAAGTCACGCCCGGGTCCTTCAGCGTCTTGATGAAGCCGGCGGGGACATGGATCCAGGGGCTGCGGTCGGGCGGCCCGGCTTCCAGCACGCAGACCGTCGCCGTGGGGTCTTCCGACAGCCGCGCCGCGAGCAGGGAGCCAGCCGCGCCGCAGCCCACGATGACGTAGTCGAATTCGTCCATGCCCGCGCTCCCTGACCGGACGGACAGCTTACGCCCGCCGCCCGCCCTGTCCATCGCGGCAGCGCCTTCAGAAGGGTGACAGGATGTCCAGCAATTGCTGGCCCAGCCTGGGCTGCTGCACGTCCGACAGCGTGCCCCGCCCGCCATAGGAGATGCGCGCCTCCGCCAGCCGGTCATGCCGCACCGTGTTGTCGCTGGCGATGTCCTGCGGGCGGACCACGCCGCGCACCTCCAGCTCGCGAAGCTCGGCGTTCACCCGCACCTCCCGCCGCCCCACCATCACCGTGTTCCCGTTGGGCAGGGTCTGGGTGATGGTGGCGGCGAGGCGGAGGTTGATCGTCTCCGTCCGCCGCACCTGCCTATTGCCGTCGCTGGTGGAAACGAGGCTGGCGGGGTTGGCCCCACGCGGCAGCAGGCGCCGGGTTTGCCTTTCCATCCCGAGCAGGTTGGGCACGCCCAAGCTCTCCGCCCCGTTGCGGCTGCGCTGCGTCCGGTTCTGCAGTTGCGCATCATCGGCGATGGAAACCAGGATCGTGATCAGGTCGCCGACCTGCGCCGCGCGCTGGTCGCGCAGGAAGGTGCGCGAACCGGGGCGCCACAGCGAATTCGCCATGGCCGGCGCCTCGTGCGGCGCCGGGCGACATCTCCGGCGCGCGGCCGAGCCGCGACAGGCGCTCTGCCTGATCGAGGCGGCGGGGGAAGACGCGGCGCTCACCCTGGCTCAGGCCCTTCTGGACGAAGCGGAAGGGCAGGTGGAACGTGCGTCGGGAGGTTTCGATGCCGCCGCCCAGGGCAGGGATCGCCGCGCCCTCGCCCGAGCGCTGCGCTGTGCAGCCGAGCTTCGCCTCGCCGCCGGCCGGCTGGATGCGGTTGGGGCGGCGCAGGCGCTGGAAGCTGCCCTCTTTACCTAGCGCGGCGACGAGGAGGACTGACCTTGCGCCGCCGCATCGCCGATCTGCGGCGCGAGGCGGGCGACCCGCGCGGCGCCATGGCCATGCTGCGCGAGGCCGAGGCGGGCTTCCCCGAAGCGGCTTCGGCCCTGCGCGCGCCGCTCCAGGCGGCCTTCCTGGACGCGCTGCGCCGCGACCCCCCAGCCGAGGCCGTGGCGCTGCATGACGCTCGTCCCACGCTGGTCCCCTCTGGTCCGGAGGGCGAAGCGGCGCTGCTCGACCTCGCAGAGCGCCTCCTGGCACTGGATCTGCCGGGCCGCGCCGCCACGCTTCTGCGCCAAGCGGTGGAACGGCAGCCCCTCGGCGAGTCCCGCGCTGCGCTAGGCGCGCGCCTCGCCCAGCTGCAATTGACGGAAGGTGAGCCTGCCGCCGCCCTCGCCGCCCTGGCCGCAAGTGGCGGGGGCGCCCTGTCCCTCGCCCTGGCCGAGCGCAGGGCCCTTCTTGCCGCCCGTGCCGAGGCGCAGCGCGGCCGGCGCGACGTGGCGACGGAAATGTTGGCAGCCCTGGGTCCGGCAGGGGACGAGACCCGGGCGGAGATCCTCGCCGAGGCGCGCGACTTCGCGGCCGCTGCGGCGGCGCTGTCCCGTCGCCTTGCCGCGCTGACCCCCGCGGAAGGACCTTTGCCCGAGGCGGCGGAGCGCGTCGCGCTGCGCATCGCGGCTCTGCTGGCGCTCGCCGGGGATGAGCGCGGCATCGCCGCCCTGCGCCGCTCCCATGGCGGCCGGATGCGCACGGCCAGCCTCGCGCGCGGCTTCGAGGCGCTGACATCCGATCCGGTGCGTGGCCTCGCGGACCTGCCGCGCTTGGCATGCGAACTGAATCTCTTCCGTAGTTTTCCGGATTTGCGGGAGCGGTTGCGGACGGCTGCGCTGCCCACCGGATGAGTCGTGCGTCTGATAGGGGGGCGCCCCGTGTTTTTTTCGGGGCGATGGAGCCGATTTTCATTTGACCCCGGGGGCAGCGTGCCCCATATGCGCCTCCGTTGACCCCATCGAACCGACGGCCACGGTGGCCGCACAGCCGATTGATCAGGTCATCTTCCCGACTGGAAAGGGTTTGCCCGCATGGACACTCTCGTTCGGCTGGGGGATGCGCTTACGAGCGACGCCCAGAACATCACGCACGGTGAGCAGAAGGACTACTTCGTCGAGCGCAACGGCGTCCGCTACGCCGGCACGCACCTGATCATCGACCTTTGGGGCGCGACCAATCTCGGCGATCCCGGCCACATTGATGCGGTGCTGCGCGAGGCGGCGATCGCCACCGGCGCGACCATCCTGCACGGCCACTTCCACCACTTCTCGCCGAATGGCGGGGTGTCGGGGGTGCTGGTGCTGGCCGAGAGCCACGTCTCCATCCACACCTGGCCGGAGCGTGACTACGCGGCGCTGGACATCTTCGTCTGCGGCGACTGCGACCCGTACAAGGCGATCGAGCACCTGAAGCGTGGCTTCCTGCCGGAGCGCGTGCAGCTCGCCGAGCACAAGCGCGGCCTGGTTGGCTGAAGCCGGACCAAGGTCGGAGCACGAGGGCCGGGCGGCAACGTCCGGCCTTTTTCATGACACGGCCATTTCCATCACACGGAGAGCAACGATGGCGACGGATTCCTGGGTGAACGAGACGCTCTACGCCGAGTGGGGCCAGCGCTTCCTGGTGGGGCGCGAGCTGGCGCGGGTGAAGAGCGATTTCCAGGACATCATGGTCTTCGAGAGCCCGAGCCATGGCCGCGTCATGCTGCTGGACGGCGTCGTCCAGATCACCGAGCGCGACGAGTTCGTCTACCAGGAGATGCTGACCCACGTGCCGCTGCTGGCGCATGGCGAGGCGAAGCGCGTCCTCATCATCGGCGCCGGCGATGGGGGTGTGCTGAAGCGCGTCCTGCAGCACCGCAACGTCGAGAAGGCGGTGATGGTGGAAATCGACGGCGAGGTGATCCGGCTGGCCAAGGAGCACATGCCCATGATCGCCGGCGATGCCTGGAACGATCCCCGCGCGGAGGTCATCGTGGGCGACGGTATCGATTATGTCCGCACCGCGCCCGCCGGCTCCTTCGACGTGGTGATCGTGGACTCCACCGATCCGATCGGCGTCGGCGAGGTGCTGTTCACCGAGGAGTTCTATCACAACGCCGCGCGGCTGCTCTCCGAGCGCGGGCTGATTGTGAACCAGTGCGGCGTGCCCTTCATGCAGGCGGAGGAGTTGCGCGACACCAACAAGCGCCGCGCCAAGTCGTTTTCCGATACCTGGGCCTATGTCGCCGCCGTGCCGACCTATGTCGGCGGCTTCATGACGCTGGGCTGGGCGGCCAAGGACGCCACGCTGCGCAGCCATGACGCGGCGACGATCAAGGCGCGGGCGGAGAAGGCGGGCATCCTGGGCCAGACCCGCTACTGGACGCCCGAGATCCATGTAGGCGCCTTCAACCTGCCGCCCTACATCGCGGAGAACCTGTAAGAGGGGAGGGGCTTCTGCCCCTCATTCCTCCTCGACGAGCGGCGGGCCGGCCAGCACGCCGCCATCGATCACCATGGCCTGCCCGGTCATGAAGCCGGAGGCCTTGCTGGCCAGGAACACGGCGGCGCCTGCGATCTCGTCCGGCTCGCCGATGCGCAGCAGCGGCGTGTCGCGGGTGCGCTTCTTCAGGTTCACCGGGTCCTCCCACAGCGCGCGAGCGAAGTCGGTCTTCACCAGGCCCGGCGCGATGCTGTTCACCCGGATGCCCTTCGGCCCCCACTCCACCGCCAAGGCTCGGGCCAGCTGCATGTCGGCGGCCTTGGACACCCCGTAGATGCCCAGGCGTGGCGAGCCGCGGAACCCGCCGATGGAGGAGACGATGATGACGCTGCCCTCGCCGCGCTCCGCCATGCCGGGGATCGCCATCTGGCAAAGCCAAAGGTTGGACCGCACGTTGCTGTTCATGATGCGGTCGTAGGACTCGTCCGGGATGTCCTGGGACGGGCCGAAATACGGATTCACCGCCGCGTTGCAGACCAGGATGTCCACCTGTCCGTAGGCGCGGTTCGTCTCGTCCACCAGCGCCTGGAGCTCGCTCTTGCGGCCGATGTTGCAGGCTAATGCCATGGCGGTGCCGCCCTTCGCGGTGATGGCGTCCACCACCTCCTGGCAGGCATCGAGCTTGCGGCTGCTCACCACCACCTTGGCGCCGTGCTCGGCGAGGCGCTCGCAGATGGCGCGGCCGATGCCGCGGCTGCCGCCGGTGACGATGGCGACCTTGCCGGACAGGTCGAACAGGCTGGGCATGGACGATTCCCCTTCTTGACGTTCCAGGCAGGCTAGCGCCGCTACTCGGCGGCCAGAACCCCCCGAGCCCCCTCCGCCATCTCGCGACGCAGGCGCACCGCCTCGTTATCCACATCCAGCGCCACATCGGATTGGCGCAGTGCGGCGCCCTTGGGCACGTCGCGTAGCAGCTTCACCCCGTGCGCGAGGCCGATGGGCAACGTGTCCTCGCGCAGGGCGCGCGAGGCAGGGATGCACTTGCCCCAAACCATGGCGCCGCCCTCGCCATCCAGCACCTCGCCGGCCTTGAGGTCGCGCTTGGCGGTAGAGGCGACGTCGCCGCGCCAGGCATCGCTGCACCCCGTCGGCTCCCGTCGCAGCGCGACGGAAGCGACGGAAACGCCCAGCTCCAGCCCGATCAGGTGATAGGGGCGCCACAGCGCGGCGTAGCGACCCGTGTCGTCGGTGCGGACGCCGTACTCGCTGAAGCAGCGACGGATGTAGTCGGTCTCGCCCTCGAAGGTGGCGTAGACGCCCCAGCGGAGGTCGCCCATGACCGGGCGGCCGTCGCGCTCCACGCTGCTGATCACCTCCGTCATGCCCTTGCGCGGCAGGATGCCGCCATCGGCAACCGGGCGCAGCAGGTGCGGAAGGTCCTGCACGCCGCAGGCCGGGAACATCAGCCCGTCCTCCGGCGGCTCCAGCCCGGTGGCGTTGGCGATGGCGGCCATCTCGATCGCGCTCTTGGTGCCGTCGAGGAAGGAGTTAAACATCTGCGGGTTCATGCCGCCCTTGGCCGCATCCTCCGGCGACAATCCATAGAAGCCCCAGACCGTGTCCGGCGTGCTTTCGTGGAAGCGCGGCAGGTATTTCGTGCCCTTGCCGGCGGCGATGACCGGCAGCCCCATGGCGCGGATCGTGTCCACCATCTCGCAGACCAGGGCGGGCTGGTCGCCATAGGCCATGGAGATGACGACACCCGCCTTCGCGGCCCGCGCCGCCAGGGCCGGGCCGGCCAGCACGTCGGCCTCCACGTTCACCATCACGACGTGCTGTCGCGCCTCGATCGCGGCCAGGGCGTGACGGATGCCGGCGGCGGGGTTGCCGGTGCTTTCCACCACCACCTCGATGCGCTCGTCATTCACCACGGCAGCATCTTCGGTGACAAAGGTGATGCCGCGCGCCAGCGCATCGTCCAGGTCGCGCGCCGTCGCGCGGTCCTTCTCCCAGCCGATGCGCTCCAGATTCTCGCGCGCGCGGGAGGGCGACAGATCGGCGATGGCGGCGACATGGATACCGGGCCGCCGCGCTGCCATGGCGAGGAACATGGAGCCGAACTTGCCCGCGCCGATCACGCCCACGGTCACGGGACGGCCTTCCGCCGCACGGGCTGCAAGCATGCGGGACAGGTTCATGGTGGTCTCCTCTCGGTCGCGCCGAGGGTGCCTCGCGGCCGCTGCGCGCGCTACCCCACCCGCGCCCGCAGCCAGCGCCCTGCCGCCTCCGCCGCGCGGTCGGCGGCGCCCACATGGCCGAGGGCGCGCAGGAAGCCGTGCACCGTGCCGGGGAACACTTCCATCTCCAGCGACACCCCGGAATGGCGCAGTCGCTCCGCGAAGGCATGGTTCTCCGAGGCCAGCACGTCCAGCTCGGCGATGTGCAGCAGGGTGGAAGGCAGGCGCGACAGATCGCCGCGCAGGGGCGAGGCGAGGGGGGAAAGCCGCGCCACCGGGTCGGGGCAATAGGCGTCCCAGTAGAAGCGCATCTTGGCCTCGGTCAGCCCGTAGCCATCGGCGAATTCGCGATAGGACGGCGTCGCGAGGTCATGGTCAAAGACGCCGTAATTCAGCAGCAGGCCGCGCAGCGGGACCGGCTCCGCCAGTTCGGCATTCAGCAGTGCCGTCGCGGCGGCGAGGTTGGCGCCCGCGCTGTCGCCGCCCAGCACGATGCGCGACGCATCGAGGCCGAGCCGCGCTCCCTCCTCCGCGAGGTGGCGCAGCACGGCGGCGCATTCCTCAAGCGCCTGCGGGAACACCGCCTCGGGTGACAGCGCATAGTCCACGCCGAGCACGGCGCAGCCGGATTGGGCCGCATAGGCCCGCATCAGCCGGTCATGCGTGTCGATGGAGCCCCAGACCCATCCGCCGCCGTGGAAATACACCAGCACCGGCAGCTTGGCGGCGCCCGTCGGGCGGTGCATCCGCACCAGCAGTCGCCGGCCCCGGATCGGCCACCACATTTCCCGCGTTTCCGCCATTGGGGGGCCGCCCTCGGCCAAGGGCTCCTGCGGGCCGTCATTCAGACGGCGCAGCTTGTCGAAAGGGGCGGAACGAGGCGGGTTCGGCAGGACGATGGCGGGCTGCGCGGCCATCCGCTCCGCCATCATCCGGGAGAATTCGGCCATTTCGGGATCGAGGCGCGGGTCGTTCATGGGGGCATCCTGCGCTCGGCTGCCCTACACTGGAAGCCATGTCCCTCCTTCTCACTGGCCGTCCAGGCAAGGGTTTCCGCGACATCGCGCTGTTCGGCCCCCGCTCGGCCTGGCTGCTGGCCGACCCGGAACTGCCGGAAAGCGCCATCCTGCGCCGCAACCTCCTGGCCAGCGGCTTTTCCGGCCGGCTGGCCCTGGATGCGCCGCCGGAGGAGCCGCCCGACCTCGCCGTGGTGTGCGTCGCGCCCGATGCGATGGAGGACGCGCTGCGCCGCGTCGCCGAAGCGGGATGCCACGCCGCCATCGTGCCCGTCCCGGCGCCGAACCTCACCGCCCTGGCGCGCGCATCCGGGCTGCGCGTCCTGGGCGAGCGCTCCTTCGGCCTGGCCCTGCCGCATCTGGGGCTGAACGCGACGCTGTCGCACATCCCGGTGCCGCGCGGACGCCTTGCGCTGATGACGCAATCCTCGGCGGTGGCGCGGGCGGTGCTGGACTGGGCGGCGGCGGAGGGGCTGGGCTTCTCCCACATCATCGGCATCGGCGCGAACGACGACCTCGGCTTCGCTTCGGGGCTCGACTGGCTGGCGCGGGATTCGCGCACCGCGCTGGTGCTGCTGGAACTGCGGCGCATCAAGAACCGGCGCGGCTTCGTTTCGGCGGCGCGGGCCACGGCGCGCACCCGCCCCGTGCTGGCGCTGCGCCCCGGCGCCCGGCTCGACGACCCTTCGGGGGTCGGCGAATCGGTGATGGAGGCAGCGCTGCGCCGCGCTGGCGTGCTGCGCGCGGCGGGGCTGGAGGAATGGCTGGCGGCCGCCGAGACCCTGGCCCGCGCCAAGCCGCGTGGCGAGGGCGACCGCGTCGCCATCCTGTCCAACGGCATCGGACTGGCGCGCCTCGCCGCCGACGCGGCGGTGGCGCATGGGCTGCGGCTCGCGGAGACGGGGGTGCGCAACCCGCATTCCCTCGGCTCCAGCCCCGGCACGGCGCTGGCGGAGGAGGCGCGGCGCCTTGCCGCGCTGCCGGGGGTGGATGCGGTGATCGCCGTCCATGCCCCCACGGACGAGCCGGCGCCTGCCACGGCGCTCGTGGAAGCGGCACGCGGCAATCGCGGCGCACCGATCCTGCTCGGCTGGGTGGGCGAGGCCAGCGCGCATGGCGAACGCCGCGCCCTCACCGAGGCTGGATTGCCGGTCTTCGCCACGCCGGAGGCCGCGATCCGCGGCGCGGTCCATCTGGCCCGGGAGCGTCGCAACCGCGCCGCCGCCGCCGAGCTTCCGCCCGCCGAATTGCTGGAGATCGCGCCCGAGCGCGACGCGGTGCGGAGCATCCTGGACGGCGCGAGGGCGGAAGGGCGCGACCGGCTCTTCGAGGACGAGGCCCTGTTTGTCCTCGCCGCCTATGGCATCGCCACCGCGCCGGGCCGCGTGGCGCGTGACGCGGAGGAGGCGGCGCAGGTCGCCGCCGCGATGGGCTTTCCCGTGGTGCTGAAGGCCCGCGCCCTCCTGCGCTTCAAGAGCGAGGCGGGCGGCGTCGTCACCGGGCTGCGCGGCGAGGCCGCGCTGCGCGCCGCCGCCAATTCCATGACGGAGGAGGTGGCGCGCCGAGCGCCCGGCACGGAACTGGCCGGTTTCCTGGTTCAGCGGCAGATGCCGCGCGGCTCGATGGAACTGCGGCTGCGGCTGGACGAGGACCCGATGTGGGGCCCCTGGATCGGCTTCGGCCAGGGCGGCACGGCCGCCGACCTCGCGCAGGACGAGGCCTTCGACCTCCCGCCGCTCAACCTGCCGCTCGCGCATGCGCTGATCGCGCGCACGCGGCTGGCGCGGCTGTTGCCCGGCTTCCGCGACCGTCCGCCGGTGCTGGAGCCCGCCATCGCCGACGCGCTGGTGCGGCTGTCGCAGCTGGCGGTGGATTTCCCGGTCATCGCGCGCGTCGTGGTGAACCCGGTCTTCGCCGACGCGGCCGGGGCGGTGGCCGCCGATGCCGCCATCACGCTGCGGCCGGAGGGCGAGGCGGCGCTGCTCGCCATCCAGCCCTATCCGGCGCATCTCGAGTCCGATTGGGTAGCGCGGGACGGGCGGCGCTTCCGCATCCGCCCCATCCGCCCCGAGGATGCCGAAGCGCAGGGCAAGCTGTTCCGGGCGCTGCCGCCGGAGGATGTGCGCTTCCGCTTCTTCTCCAGCATGCGGGAGCTGCCGCCCGCGCTGCTCGCCCGCCTCACCCAGATCGACTACGACCGGGAGATGGCCTTCGTCGCCCAGAGTGATGGCGCGACGCACGGCACGGCGCGGCTGATCCGCGAGCCGGGCGGGGAGGCGGCGGAATTCGCCGTGGTGGTCGCGCCCTCCGCGAAGGGAACGGGGCTGGCGCGCCACCTGATGGAGCGCGCGATCGAGTGGGGCCGCGCCAAGGGCTTGCGGGAGCTGACCGGCCACATCCTCGCCGACAACGCACCCATGCTGGCCTTCGCGCGGCGCCTGGGCTTCACCCTGTCGCGCTCGGAGGAGGATGTGGAGGTGATGCTGGCCAGCAAGCGGCTGGACACGCCCTGATCCTGCCACGGCAGCGCCACCACCGCGCCGCGTCCGGGGCGTTGCATGAGGATAGGCCCAAAGGAACCATCCCGATGTCCCGCCTGCTTCTTGCCCTTCCCCTTGCCGCGCTGGCGCTGGCCGGCTGCGTGGCCGACGAGGCCGCCTATGGTGGCGGGCCGGCCTGGGGGTCGCGCCCCTATGCAGCGCCCGCACCCTCCTACGTCCCGCCCGAGCCGCCCCGCGAATGGGCGCGCCCGCGCGACTGGGATGATCGCCGTGACCGGGACGATCGGCGCGACCGTTATGGCTATGAGGCGCCCCGCTCCTGGGATGCGCCGTCGCGCCCCTATGCTTGGCGCGACGCGCCGCCGCCCGGCTATGCCCCGCCGCCTGCCTATGGCTGGCAGCGCGAGCCGCGCCGCCTTCCCTGGGACGACCCGCCGACCCGCGACCCGTCCTATCCGCCGCCGGGTTGGGGCCCCGGCCCCTACCCGCAGTACCAAGCCTACTGAAAAGGGCCGGGCCAGGCGCCCGGCCCCGTTTCCAGGCTTGGCCTAGAGGCCGGCCTGGGCGGCCGCGGCCGCGGCATCCTTCGCCTGCTGATCCAGCTGCTGCCGCAGCCCGCTCGGCAGGTGCAGTTCATGCGCGAGCGCTTCCAGCCAGGCGCGCTCCGCCGCCGTGTCCGGTTCAGCCACGAGGCGGGAGGCCAGATAGATCTGCGCCTTCTGCCCTTCCGTCTTCGCGAGCGCGGCAATGGCCCGCGGGTCGGCTTGGCCTTCCAGCGCCCCGAACACGAAGCCCTTCTCCTGATCGGAGAGTTCCAGCCGCTCCACCTCGGTAAAGATGCGCTCGCGCTCCTGCGCGTCGAGGTGGCCGTCGGCCTTGGCTGCCGCGATCATCGCGCGGATCACCGCGAGACCGAAGGGCTGGTTGTCGGCGGCGGCCGAATCGGGCGTGGCCTCCGCCGCGACCGGCGAGGGCGGTGGCGGGGCCTTGCCGGCGGCGCTGGCCTGCTGCTCCTGCCAGCTCTGGTAGGCGCGGTGCGCCAGCGTGCCCAGGATGGCGAGGCCACCCATGCGCAGCAGCCCCGAGCCGCCGCCCCGGCGCCCCCCGCCCAGCAGCGAGCCGAGCAATCCGCCCGCGGCCGCCGCGCCGATGCCTGAGCCCATGGGCGGCTTCAACATGCCGCCGAGGCCGCCCAACCCACCGCCCGACGCGCCCGTGCCGCTGCGGGAGCCACCCGAAAGCGCGTCCAGCATGCCGCCCAGACCGCCCATGCCGGGTCCGCCGCCACCAGGCAACCCGCCGGCACTCGTGCCGCCCGTGCCGCCGCGCCCGGCCAGCAGCCCGCCCAGCAATTCCTCCAGTCCGCCGCGGCCCTGGCCGGATCGGTGGCCGGTGAATTGTTCGAGGATGCGTCGCGTATCCATGGTGTCCTCCGGTTCGGTGATGTCGGGCGGGGAACGCCCAGCCCCGTCCGGAGTTCCCCCTGGGCTTGTGGCGCCGGGGCGCTGCGCGCGAAGGTCGGGCCATGGATACGCGCTGCCGCCTCTACCTCATCACCCCACCGGTGCTGGAGCCAGGCTTCCCCGATCGCCTCGCGCGGGCCCTCGACGCGGGGGACGTGGCCTGCGTCCAGCTGCGGCTGAAGGACGCCCCGCGCGACGCCATCCGCCGCGCGGTGGACGCGCTGCGCCCCGTCGCCCAGTCGCGCGACGTGGCTTTCCTGCTGAACGACGACGCCGCCATGGCCGTGGAAACCGGCTGCGACGGCGCCCATCTCGGCCAGGGCGATGGCGACCATGCGGCGGCGCGTCGCCTCCTGGGCGAGCGCACCCTGGGCATCACCTGCCACGCCTCCCGTCACCTCGCGATGGAGGCGGGGGAGGTGGGCGCCGACTACGTGGCCTTCGGTGCCTTCTTTCCCACCGCGACCAAGGAAACCGTCCACGCTGCCGGGACGGACCTGCTCGAATGGTGGAGCGAGATGATGGAAATCCCCTCCGTCGCCATTGGCGGCATCACCGCCGCGAATTGCGGGCCGCTGGTGCGGGCGGGAGCGGAGTTCCTGGCGGTGGTGGGCGCGGTCTGGAATCACCCCGAGGGCGAGGCCGCAGGCATCCGCACCCTGGAGGCGGCCATCCGCGAGGCCTCCGCCGATGCCGCTTGAGTTCGAAACGGCGGATGTCTTCACCGCGACGCGCTTCGGCGGCAATCCGCTCGCCCTCGTGCATGGCGCCGAAGCGCTGGACGACGCGATGCTGCAGGCCATCGCGCGGGAATTCAACCTGAGCGAGACGGTCTTCGCCCTCGCCCCACGCGAGGCCGGGCAAGACGCCTTTCTCCGCATCTTTACGCCCTTCGGGGAGCTGCCCTTTGCCGGTCATCCCAATGTGGGCGCCGCCGTGCTGCTGTCGCGCCGCATGGGGCGGGAGGGGACGCTGAGGCTGGGCCAGGCGGCCGGTGTGGTGGTGGCCGAGGTGTCGGGAAGCGAGGCGGAGATCGAGGCGCCGAAGAAGCTGGCGTTGGGCAACGCCCTGGACCCGGAGGCGGTCGCCGCCTGCGCCGGGCTGGCCCCCGGGGCGCTACACCTCAACAACCACGTCCCGCTGGTCGCGGGCTGCGGCACGCCCTTCGCCCTGGCCGAGGTGGAGGATGCCGCGCTGCTTTCCGCCGCGCTGCCGGATGTCGCCGCGTTCGGACGCAGCCTGACCGAGGTGGTGGGGCTGCTGCTGCACACGCCGCTCGGCATCGGGCGGCGGCGGGCACGCATGTTCGCCCCCTTGGCCGGCATCGCCGAGGATCCGGCGACGGGCAGCGCCAATTGCGCCCTGGCGGGGCTGCTTCTGGAGCTCAATGGTGGCTCCGCCCTCGCGCTGGAGGTGGAGCAGGGAATGGAAATGGGCCGCCCGAGCCAGCTTCGCCTCGTCGCGCGGCGGGAGGCGGATGGCGCGATCCGTGTCCGTGTCGGGGGCGGCGTGGTGCCGGTCGGGCGCGGCGTGCTGGATCTCTGATGGAGGAGATCGCCTTCCACCGCCGCCTCCATCGCCCCGGCACCATCCTGGATATTGGGGCGCATGACGGGCTGCTGACCCTTCCCCTGTCCGAGCTGCCCGGCAGCAGGGTCCTGGCCTTCGAGCCGCTGCCGAGCGCCTTCGCGCGCCTCACCGCCGCCTGCGCCGGCCGCTCCAACATTGAGCTGCGGCTGGAGGCGCTTGGGGAACGCCCTGGCGAGGCGATGCTCAGCCTTCCCGTCCTGGACGGCGTCGCGCAGGAGCAATGGGCCAGTATCAGCAAGGATTATCGCGGCTTCTCCAGCGTCACCGTGCGGCAGCACGCCGTGCCCGTCGTTTCGCTCGACTCGCTGGCCCTGTCGGATCTCGTGGCGGTGAAGCTGGATGCGGAAGGCGCGGAGGAGGCCATCCTGCGCGGCGGCGCCGGAACGCTGCGCCGATGCCGGCCCATCCTGTCCGTGGAGGTGGAGGAACGCCACGCCCCCGGCTCCACCCGCGCCGTCCCGGCCTTGCTGGAAGGGCTGGGCTATGCAGGGTTCTTCGTCCTCGACCGGCTGCGTCCGGTCGCCGAGTTCGACGCGACGTCCATGCAGCGCGCCAGCCCCGACCCGGCCGTGTTCGGCGCGGAGGGGCCCTATGTCTTCACCTTCTTCTTCCTGCCGACCGAGTCGCAGGACACGATGCTTGCGCGGCTGGCGGGAGGGTAGGGCGCTTCCCCCGCTTGCGCGCTTCGCGTCTTGACGCTAGAGCCTCGCGCACGGCGCCGGAGTGTAGCTCAGCCTGGTAGAGCACTGTGTTCGGGACGCAGGGGCCGGAGGTTCGAATCCTCTCACTCCGACCAGCCGCCCCTGGCGGCGAAGCACCAACCGGTTTCATCCATCGAGACTGCCATGCAGGGCGCGCGGGGCTGCGCGCTGGACAGGCGCGCGCGGCTGCCTTAGACGGCGCCCTTCGGAAACGCGGGAGGCCCGACCGGGGCCGTCTGGACCGCGGGTCCCTCACATCGAGGAGATCGGGCCATGGCGAAGAAAATCGCTGGCTACATCAAGCTGCAGATTCCGGCCGGCAAGGCCAACCCGTCGCCGCCCGTGGGCCCCGCCCTGGGCCAGCGCGGCCTGAACATCATGCAGTTCGTGAAGGAATTCAACGCGGCGACGCAGCAGATGGAGCCGGGCACCCCGACGCCCGTCGTCATCACCGCGTACACGGACCGCACCTTCTCCTTCATCACGAAGACCCCGCCCAACACCTACTTCCTGCTGAAGGCGGCGAAGATCGAGAAGGGCTCCACCACGCCGGGCAAGGGCGGCAATGTCGGCCGCGTGACCAAGTCCCAGCTGGCCGAGATCGCCCAGACCAAGATGAAGGACATGAACTGCACCGATGTCGAGTCCGCGGTGCGGATGCTGGCCGGTTCCGCCCGTTCCATGGGCATGACCGTGGTGGAGGGCTGATCCCATGGCGAAGCTGACCAAGCGCATGAAGGCCCTGGCCTCGGCTGTCGAGGCGGAGAAGCTCTACGGGCTGGACGAGGCGATCGCCCTCGTGAAGCAGAACGCCAAGGCCAAGTTCGACGAGACGGTCGAGATCTCGATGAACCTGGGCATCGACCCGCGCCACGCCGACCAGATGGTCCGCGGCGTGGTCGGCCTGCCCAACGGCACCGGCAAGACCGTCCGCATCGGCGTCTTCGCCCGCGGCCCGAAGGCGGAGGAGGCGAAGGCCGCCGGCGCCGACGTGGTGGGCGCGGACGACCTCGCCGCCGCGGTGCAGGAAGGCAAGATCGACTTCGACCGCTGCATCGCCACGCCGGACATGATGGCGCTGGTAGGCCGCCTCGGTAAGGTTCTGGGCCCGCGCGGCCTGATGCCGAACCCGAAGCTCGGCACCGTCACCATGGACGTGAAGGGCGCCGTGCAGGCTGCCAAGGCCGGCCAGGTGGAGTTCCGAGCCGAGAAGGCGGGCATCGTCCATGCCGGCATCGGCAAGGCCTCCTTCGACGCGGAGAAGTTGGCGGCCAACGCCCGCGCCTTCGCCGAGGCCATCCAGCGCGCCCGCCCGACCGGCGCCAAGGGCACCTATGTCAAGCGGGTCGCCGTGACCTCGACCATGGGCGCCGGCGTGAAGGTGGACCCGGCGACGCTGGGCAACGCCTGATTGTGAATTCGTCCCGGTCCCCAGGGGCCGGGATGCGCAGGCGGGGCTCCGGCCCTGCCGCTCCTGTCGGAGATTGCGGGTGCCCCCAGTGGGCTTGATTGGGAGGGGCTTGAACGGCTCCGTCCGGCCAGCATGAGACGGGGAACCGAGATATGCGCGCGGCCTGGCCTTCCGGGCGCGCGTGGCTTGGCTTTCCGGCGACGACAGGCGAACGGGGCAGGGGGATGGTCTCCCTGCTTCGGGTTGAACCGGCCGGGGCCCCTCCACCAGGCATCCGGCCACCGACGGAGAGTGTGAATGGACCGCACGGAAAAGCGCGCCTTCGTCGAGTCCCTGGTCAACGTCTTCAGTGAGACGTCCTTCGTCCTCGTCGCCCAGAACAAGGGTTTGACGGTGGCGGCGGTGGACGATCTGCGCCGCAAGATGAAGGCCGCGGGCGCGACGTACAAGGTTGCGAAGAACCGCCTGGCCAGCCGCGCCCTCGACGGCACCCGCTTCCAGGGCATCCAGCCGCTGCTGAAGGGTCCGACCGCGCTCGCGTGGTCCGTGGACCCCGTGGCCGTGGCGAAGACTGCCGTGGAGTTCGCCAAGACGAACGACAAGTTCGTGATCCTGGGCGGTGCGCTCGGCACCCAGAACCTGGCCCTCGACGGGGTCAAGGCGCTGGCCGAGCTGCCCTCGCTCGAGACGCTGCGCGCGCAGCTCGTGGGTCTGATCCAGACCCCGGCGACGCGCATCGCGGGGGTTGTGCAGGCCCCCGCCGGGCAGCTGGCACGGGTGCTGAAGGCCTATGCGGACAAGGAAGCCGCGTAAGGGTTTCGGTTGGAAGTGAATTTCCCCTGGCTGGGTGTCCAGTCGGGGTTGTCAAGCCACAGTCAAGCCATTAGATCGAAGGAACACGAACATGGCCGATCTCGCTAAGCTCGTTGACGAGCTGTCCGCCCTGACCGTCCTGGAGGCTGCCGAGCTTTCCAAGATGCTCGAGGAGAAGTGGGGCGTCTCCGCCGCCGCGCCGGTGGCTCCCGCCGCCGCTCCGGCTGCCGCCGCCGCTGCCCCTGCCGCCGAGGCCCAGACGGAGTTCACCGTCGTGCTCGAGGCTGCGGGCGACAAGAAGATCAACGTCATCAAGGAGATCCGCGGCATCACAGGCCTGGGCCTGAAGGAAGCCAAGGATCTGGTCGAGGGCGCGCCCAAGACCGTCAAGGAGAACGTCTCGAAGGACGAGGCGGACAAGATCAAGAAGGTGCTGGAAGAGAACGGGGCGACCGTCAAGGTCCAGTAACTTCTGCGGACCTGCCGGGGGCTCCGCGCCTGGCAAGTCCGAAACAGGTCACTACGGGGTGGGCGGGAACCGTGTGGTTGCCGCCCCTTCCGCCGTTTCAGGGGGCAGGGTGTCCCCTGGAGCATCGAATCCAGCCGGCCGACTTCGCGCCGGGCGTTTGAGGAAAGCGGGACACGCATGAACGCCATCAGCAAGGCTTTCACGGCACGCAAGCGCATTCGCAAGAGCTTCGGGCGGCTGCCCGAGGTAGCGCCGATGCCCAACCTGATCGATGTGCAGCGTGCCTCCTACGCTACCTTCCTGCAGATGGACGTGCACCCCGATGCGCGCACGAATACCGGCCTGCAGGAGGTGTTCAAGTCCGTCTTCCCGATCAACGACTTCGCCGGCCGCGGCCGCCTCGAGTTCGTCCAGTACGAGCTGGAGGAGCCGAAGTACGACGTCGAGGAATGCATCGCCCGTGGCCTGACCTATGCCGCGCCGCTGAAGGTGAAGCTGCGCCTGATCGTCTGGGACCTGGACGAGGACACCGGCGCCCGCTCGGTCCGCGACATCAAGGAGCAAGATGTCTACATGGGCGACATGCCGCTCATGACGGATAACGGCACCTTCATCATCAACGGCACCGAGCGCGTCATCGTCTCGCAGATGCACCGCTCCCCCGGCGTGTTCTTCGACCACGACAAGGGCAAGACGCACTCCTCCGGCAAGTACCTCTTCGCCGCGCGCGTCATCCCCTATCGCGGCTCCTGGCTCGACTTCGAGTTCGACGCCAAGGACATCTGCTACGTGCGCGTGGACCGCAAGCGCAAGCTTCCCGCCTCCACCCTGCTGATGGCGCTCGACAGCGCCGAGACGGAGGCGAGGCGCGCCGAGCGCGCCGCCAACGGCACGGAGATGGAGCCGGGCGAGATCCGCGGCATGGATGCCGAGGAGATCCTGAACCACTTCTACGGCCAGGTGACCTATCGCCGCGGCCCCAAGGGCTGGTCGCGCGCCTTCGACCCCGAGAGCTTCAAGGGCGTGAAGCTGCTGGAGGACCTCGTGGACGCCTCCACCGGGCAGGTGGTCGCGAAGAAGGAGGACAAGCTCACCCCGCGCGCCGCGCGCAAGATCGCCGAGGCCGGCACGACCGAGGTGTTGGTCGGCCGCGCCGACCTCCTGGGTCGCTTCGTGGCCGAGGACCTCGTCAACATGCAGACCGGTGAGATCTGGGCCGAGGCGGGCGACGAGCTGACCGAGCCGCGCCTCGCCGCGATCGAGGAAGCCGGGCTCGACACGCTGCCGACGCTAGCCGTCGACCAGACCGTCGGCCCCTGGATGCGCAACACGCTGGCGGTGGACAAGAACACCTCCCGTGACGAGGCGCTGATGGACATCTACCGGGTCATGCGCCCGGGCGAGCCGCCGACGCCGGAAACGGCGGAGACCCTGTTCCGCGGCCTGTTCTTCGACGCCGACCGCTACGACCTGTCTTCGGTCGGCCGCGTGAAGATGAACATGCGCCTCGGCTTCTCCATGGAGGAGGCGCCGGACCACCTGCGGACGCTCCGCAAGGGGGACATCGTCGCCACGCTGCGCGTGCTGATGGACCTGAAGGACGGCCGCGGCTCGATCGACGACATCGACAACCTTGGCAACCGGCGCGTGCGCTCGGTTGGCGAGCTGATGGAGAACCAGTACCGCGTCGGCCTGCTGCGCATGGATCGCGCGATCAAGGAGCGCATGGGGTCGGTGGATATCGACACCGTGATGCCGCATGACCTGATCAACGCGAAGCCGGCGGCGGCCGCGGTGCGCGAGTTCTTCGGCTCCTCGCAGCTGTCGCAGTTCATGGACCAGACCAACCCGCTCTCCGAAGTGACGCATAAGCGCCGACTTTCGGCGCTGGGTCCGGGCGGCCTGACACGCGAGCGCGCGGGCTTCGAGGTGCGCGACGTGCACCCGACGCATTACGGCCGCATCTGCCCGATCGAGACGCCGGAAGGCCCGAATATCGGCCTGATCAACTCCCTCGCGACCTTTGCGCGGGTGAACAAGTACGGCTTCATCGAGACGCCCTACCGCCTCGTGCGCGACGGCAAGATCGTGGGCGACCCGCGCTACCTGTCCGCCATGGAGGAGGAGCGCCTGGTCGTCGCGCAGGCCGACGCGCAGGTGGACGCCGCCACGGGCGAGTTCCAGTCCGAGCTGGTCTCGGTCCGCCAGGGCGGTGACTTCCGCCTGGTGAAGCCCGAGGAGGTGACGGCGATCGACGTGTCGCCGAAGCAGCTGGTTTCCGTTGCCGCGGCGCTCATCCCGTTCCTGGAGAACGACGACGCCAACCGCGCGCTGATGGGCTCCAACATGCAGCGCCAGGCAGTGCCGCTCATCAAGAGCGACGCGCCGCTGGTCGGCACGGGCATGGAAGCCGCGGTGGCGCAGGATAGCGGCGCCGCCATCTCCGCCCGCCGCGACGGCGTGGTGGACCAGATCGACGGGGCGCGCATCGTGGTGCGCGCGACGGGCGAGGACGGCCAGACCGTGGGCGTGGACATCTACCGCCTGCGGAAGTTCCAGCGCTCCAACCAGAGCACCTGCATCAACCAGCGTCCGCTGGTGAAGGTGGGCGACCGGGTGCACGCCGGCGAGATCATCGCCGATGGGCCGAGCACGGAGCTGGGCGAGCTGGCGCTGGGCCGCAACGTGCTTTGCGCCTTCATGCCGTGGAACGGCTACAACTTCGAGGACTCCATCCTCATCAGCGAGCGCATCGCGCGCGACGACGTCTTCACCTCGATCCACATCGAGGAGTTCGAGGTCATGGCCCGCGACACCAAGCTGGGCCAGGAGGAGATCAGCCGCGACATCCCGAACGTGGGCGAGGAGGCGCTGCGCAACCTTGACGAGGCGGGCATCGTCTATGTCGGCGCCGAGGTGAACCCGGGCGACATCCTGGTCGGCAAGGTCACGCCGAAGGGCGAAAGCCCGATGACGCCAGAGGAAAAGCTGCTCCGCGCCATCTTCGGCGAGAAGGCCTCCGACGTGCGCGACACGTCGCTGCGCCTGCCGCCGGGCGTGTCCGGCACGATCGTGGACGTGCGCGTCTTCTCCCGCCGCGGCGTGGACAAGGACGAGCGCGCCATGGCGATCGAGCGCGCCGAAATCGAGCGCCTGGCCAAGGACCGCGATGACGAGCGCGCGATCCAGGAGCGGTCCTTCTATGGCCGCCTGCGCGAGCGCCTGCTGAACCGCAAGGCGGCGGGCGGCTTCAAAGGCGTCAAGGCCGGCACCGCCATCACCGACGAGGTGCTGGACGGCTTCGCCAAGGCGACCTGGCGGCAGATCGCCGTGCAGGACGACGCGGCGATGGTCGAGGTCGAGGCGCTGAAGCGCGAGTTCGACGCGGCGGTGGAGCGCATCCAGAAGCGCTTCGACAGCAAGGTCGAGAAGCTGCAGCGCGGCGACGAGCTGCCGCCTGGCGTGATGAAGATGGTCAAGGTCTTCGTCGCGGTGAAGCGCAAGCTGCAGCCCGGCGACAAGATGGCCGGCCGTCACGGCAACAAGGGCGTCGTTTCCCGCGTCGTTCCCATTGAGGACATGCCGTTCCTCGAGGACGGGACCCCGGTGGACCTCGTGCTGAACCCGCTCGGCGTGCCTTCGCGCATGAACGTGGGCCAGATCCTGGAAACCCACCTGGGCTGGGCCTGCGCCAATCTCGGCCGTCAGGTCGGGGACCTGGTGAACGAGTTCCAGCGCACCTCCGCGGTGCGGGACGAGCTGCTGGCCAAGCTGCGCGACGTCTACGGCGACGAGATCTTCGACCGCGACATCGCGCCGATGACCGAGGAGCAGCTGATGGAGCTGGGCGAGAACCTGCGGAAGGGGATCCCCATCGCCACGCCGGTCTTCGACGGCGCCCGCCCCTCGGACATCGAGACGATGCTGGCGAAGGCGGGGCTCGATTCCTCCGGCCAGATGTGGCTGCACGACGGCCGCACCGGCGAGAAGTTCGAGCGCAAGGTGACGGTCGGCTACATCTACATGCTGAAGCTGCATCACTTGGTGGACGACAAGATCCACGCCCGCTCGATCGGCCCCTACTCGCTGGTCACCCAGCAGCCGCTAGGCGGCAAGGCGCAGTTCGGCGGCCAGCGCTTCGGCGAGATGGAGGTCTGGGCGCTGGAAGCCTACGGCGCGGCTTACACGCTGCAGGAGATGCTGACGGTGAAGTCGGACGACGTGTCCGGCCGCACCAAGGTCTACGAGGCGATCGTCCGCGACCAGGACAGCTTCGAGGCCGGCATTCCCGAGAGCTTCAACGTCCTGGTGAAGGAGCTGAAGTCGCTGGGCCTCAACGTGGACCTCGAAAACCGCGGTTCCTGACCCATATCGGGGGGCCGGCCTTCTGGCCCCCCGGACATTGACGACACCCCGAAGCATGGCCCCGGCATCGCGCGCAGCCGGGGCGGAGAGCGAGGCGGCATGAACGAGCTGATGAAGATCCTGGGCCAGACCGGCCAGGCGATGACCTTCGACCAGATCAAGATCTCCATGGCCTCGCCGGAGCAGATCCGCTCCTGGTCGTATGGCGAGATCAAGAAGCCCGAGACGATCAACTACCGCACCTTCAAGCCGGAGCGGGACGGGCTGTTCTGCGCCCGCATCTTCGGCCCGATCAAGGACTACGAGTGCCTGTGCGGCAAGTACAAGCGGATGAAGTTCCGCGGCATCGTCTGCGAGAAGTGCGGCGTCGAGGTGACGCTGGCCAAGGTGCGCCGCGAGCGCATGGGCCACATCGAGCTGGCCGCCCCCGTCGCGCACATCTGGTTCCTGAAGTCCCTGCCCAGCCGCGTCGGCCTCATGGTGGACATGAGCCTGAAGGAGCTGGAGAAGGTCCTTTACTTCGAGAACTACGTCGTGCTGGAGCCGGGCCTGACCGACCTGAAGCTCCACCAGCTGCTGACGGAAGAGCAGCTGATGACCAAGCAGGACGAGTTCGGCGAGGACGGGTTCCGCGCCGGCATCGGCGCCGAGGCGGTGAAGGAAATCCTGAACGGCCTCGACCTCGACAAGGAAGCGCCGCGCCTGCGCGCCGAGCTGAAGGAGACCACCTCCGAGGCGAAGCGCAAGAAGCTGGTCAAGCGGCTAAAGCTGATCGAGGCCTTCGCGGAGTCCGGCGCCCAACCGGAGTGGATGATCCTGGACGTCGTCCCGGTCATCCCGCCCGAGCTGCGCCCGCTGGTCCCGCTGGATGGCGGCCGCTTCGCGACCTCCGACCTCAATGACCTGTATCGCCGCGTCATCAACCGCAACAACCGCCTGAAGCGGCTGATCGAGCTGCGCGCGCCCGACATCATCGTGCGCAACGAGAAGCGCATGCTGCAGGAGTCGGTGGACGCGCTGTTCGACAACGGCCGTCGCGGCCGGGCGATCACGGGCGCCAACAAGCGTCCGCTGAAGTCGCTCTCGGACATGCTGAAGGGCAAGCAGGGCCGGTTCCGCCAGAACCTGCTCGGCAAGCGCGTGGACTACTCGGGCCGCTCGGTGATCGTGGTTGGGCCGGAGCTGAAGCTGCACCAGTGCGGCCTGCCCAAGAAGATGGCGCTGGAGCTGTTCAAGCCCTTCATCTACTCGAAGCTCGAGAAGTACGGCCACGCCTCCACCATCAAGCAGGCCAAGCGGATGGTGGAGAAGGAGCGTCCGGAGGTCTGGGACATCCTCGAGGAGGTGATCCGCGAGCACCCGGTCCTGCTGAACCGCGCGCCGACGCTGCACCGCCTGGGCATCCAGGCCTTCGAGCCGGTGCTGGTCGAGGGCAAGGCGATCCAGCTTCACCCGCTGGTCTGCACCGCCTTCAACGCCGACTTCGACGGCGACCAGATGGCCGTGCACGTCCCACTGAGCCTCGAGGCCCAGCTGGAGGCGCGCGTGCTGATGATGTCCACCAACAACATCCTCAGCCCCGCCAACGGCAAGCCGATCATCGTGCCGTCGCAGGACATCGTGCTCGGCCTCTACTACCTGTCCCTCGACACGCCGGAGTTCCGCGTGGAGAAGGAGCAGGCGGAGCGCGCGGAGTCGCTGCTGAGCGGCATCGCCGGCAAGACGGCAGAGCAGCTTTCCACCGACCAGCGCGCGGCACTCGAGTACCGCCCGCGGGTCTTCAGCAACCTGGGTGAGGTGGAGCAGGCGCTAGCCACCGGCGCCGTGGCGCTGCACTCGGCGATCTATGCGCGCGTTCCGGCCCCGACCGAGGCCGAGATGGGCCGGACGCTGCGCGTGCTCACCACGCCGGGCCGTCTGATGATGGGTGCGCTGCTGCCGAAGCACCCCGCCCTGTCCTTCGACCTGGTGAACCGGCTGCTGACCAAGAAGTCCATCTCGGACGTGATCGATGCCGTGTACCGCCATTGCGGCCAGAAGGAATCGGTGATCTTCGCCGACCGCCTGATGGGCCTCGGCTTCCGCCACGCCGCGAAGGCCGGCATCTCCTTCGGCAAGGACGACATGGTCATCCCCGCCGAGAAGGAGGCCATGATCGCCCGCACCAAGGACGAGGTGAAGGAGTTCGAGCAGCAGTACCTCGACGGCCTCATCACTTCGGGCGAGCGCTACAACAAGGTCGTCGATGCCTGGTCCCGCTGCACGGACGAGGTGGCGAAGGCCATGATGGCGGAGATCCAGAAGCAGGAGGTCGGCAAGCCCACCAATTCGGTGTGGATGATGTCGCATTCCGGCGCGCGCGGGTCGCCGGCGCAGATGCGCCAGCTGGCCGGCATGCGAGGCCTGATGGCCAAGCCCTCGGGCGAGATCATCGAGCAGCCCATCATCTCCAACTTCAAGGAGGGGCTGACCGTCCTCGAGTACTTCAACTCCACCCACGGCGCCCGCAAGGGCCTCGCGGACACGGCGCTGAAGACCGCGAACTCCGGCTACCTGACGCGCCGTCTCGTGGACGTCGCGCAGGACTGCATCATCATGGAGCCGGATTGCGGCACCGAGCGGGGCCTGAACGTCCGTGCCATCATGGACGGCGCGGACGTGGTGTCCTCGCTGTCCGAGCGCATCCTCGGCCGGACGGCGCAGGAGGACGTGGCGGACCCGGCGACGGGCGAGGTCATCGCGCCCCGCAACACGCTGATCGACGAGGCTCTGGCCGAGCGGATCGAGACGGCGGGGGTCGAGGCGCTGAAGATCCGCTCCGTCCTCACCTGCGAGAGCACGACGGGCGTCTGCGGCCATTGCTATGGCCGCGACCTGGCGCGCGGCACGCCGGTGAACATCGGCGAGGCGGTGGGCGTCATCGCGGCTCAGTCCATCGGCGAGCCGGGCACGCAGCTGACGATGCGGACCTTCCACATCGGCGGCGCGGCCCAGCGCGGCGCGGAGCAGTCTGCGGTCGAGGCGACGGTGGACGCCAAGGTGAAGCTGGTGAACCTGCATCTGGTCACCAACAGCTCCGGCGCGCCCATCGTGATGAGCCGCAACTGCGAGGTGGCCCTGCTGGACGCCAATGGGCGCGAGCGCGTGCGCTTCCGCGTTCCCTACGGCGCGAAGATGCTGGTCCAGGAAGGCGTCGAGGTCACGCGCGGCCAGAAGCTGGCCGAGTGGGACCCGTTCACCCTGCCGATCCTCACCGAGATCGGCGGCACGGTGGAGCAGGCCGACCTGATCGACGGCATCACCCAGATGGAGCGCACGGACGACGTCACCGGCCTGTCCTACAAGGAGGTGATCGAGTTCAAGGGTGCCAAGGGGGCCGACCTCCGGCCGCGCCTGATCCTGCGTGACGCGCGGGGCCAGGTGATGAAGCGGGAGAACGGTTCGGACGCCATCTACTTCCTCACCCCCGGCACGATCGTGGGCATCGAGAATGGCGCCTCCGTCCATGCTGGCGACGTCATCGCCCGCATGCCGCGCGAATCGTCCAAGACCCGCGACATCACGGGCGGCCTGCCGCGCGTGGCGGAGCTGTTCGAGGCGCGCCGACCCAAGGACGCCGCCATCATCAGCGACATCGATGGGCGGGTGGAGTTCGGCAAGGACTACAAGGCCAAGCGCCGTATCATCGTGAAGAGCGACCCGATCGGCGACGAGCCCGGGATCGAGCGCGAGTATCTGGTGCCGAAGGGCAAGCACGTCTCGGTGCAAGAGGGTGACTACGTCAAGGCCGGCGACCCGCTCGTGGATGGCCCCCGCGTGCCGCACGACATCCTGCGCGTCCTGGGCGTCGAGGCGCTGGCGAACTACCTCGTCAACGAGATCCAGGACGTGTATCGCCTGCAGGGCGTGAAAATCAACGACAAGCACATCGAGGTGATCGTTCGCCAGATGCTGCAGAAGGTCGAGATCCTCGAGCCCGGCGACACGACCTTCCTCGTTGGCGAGCAGGTGGACCGCTTCGAGTTCGATCACGAGAACGACAAGCGCCTGAAGCTGGGCGAGCGTCCGGCCCGGGCCGAGCCGGTCTTGCAGGGCATCACCAAGGCCTCGCTGCAGACCCAGTCCTTCATCTCGGCCGCCTCCTTCCAGGAGACGACCCGCGTGCTGACCGAGGCGGCGACCGCCGGCAAGGTGGACACGCTGGGCGGGTTGAAGGAGAACGTGATCGTCGGGCGCCTGATCCCGGCGGGCACCGGTTCCGTTATGGCGCGGATGCGCGCCCTGGCGGCGCAGCGCGACGCGGGCCGCCTCCCGGCCGCTCAGCCGGCGCTGCCCGACCCCAACGCCGCGGCTGCGGAGTAGGGCCATGCGCGGGGCGCAGCACGGCGCCCCGCGGAACCGCCTTCTGTTGCTTGACTCCTCATGGGGCGGGCAGTAGAAGGCGCCTCTCGCTACGGGGCCCCGGCCTTGTGGCATGTTGGTTCAAACGCCTTGCCTGGGGCGCCGCGGCTGCAACGCCGCCGAGACCTCGGGTTCGATGCGGTGGCCCGCCCGCGACGCACTCTTGCGTCCGGGTGGGCCTCGCTTCGTTCGGGGCGGGCGGATTGCGGAACGAGTTCACGAAGGGGCGTCATGCCGACGATCAACCAGCTCATCGCCCAGGGCCGCGAGCCCCGGAAGAGCCAGAACAAGGTGCCCGCGCTGCAGGGCTGCCCGCAGAAGCGTGGCGTCTGCACGCGCGTCTACACGACCACGCCGAAGAAGCCGAACTCGGCGCTCCGCAAGGTCGCCAAGGTGCGCCTGACCAACGGCTTCGAGGTGGTGAGCTACATCCCGGGCGAGGGCCACAACCTGCAGGAGCACTCCGTGGTGCTGATCCGCGGCGGTCGCGTGAAGGACCTTCCGGGCGTGCGCTACCACATCCTGCGCGGCGTGCTGGACACGCAGGGCCTGCCGAAGCGGCGCAAGCGGCGCTCGCTCTACGGCGCCAAGCGTCCGAAGTGAGGGGCTGAGAGATGTCGCGTCGTCACCGCGCAGAGAAGCGCGAAGTCCTGCCGGATCCGAAGTTCGGCGATGTCGTCCTGAGCCGTTTCATGAACGTGCTGATGTATGACGGCAAGAAGTCCGCGGCCGAGGGCATCGTGTATGCCGCCATGGACACGCTGAAGCGCAAGGGCGGGCCCAACAGCGACCCGCTGCGCCTGTTCCACGAGGCGATGGACAACGTGAAGCCGGCGGTCGAGGTGCGTTCGCGCCGCGTCGGCGGCGCGACGTACCAGGTTCCCGTCGAGGTTCGGCCGGAGCGGCGCCAGGCGCTGGCCATCCGCTGGCTGATCGACGCCGCGCGCAAGCGTGGCGAGAGCACGATGGAAGAGCGGCTTTCGGCCGAGCTGATGGACGCGGTGAACAACCGCGGCACGGCCGTCAAGAAGCGCGAAGACACGCACCGGATGGCCGAAGCCAACAAGGCCTTCAGCCACTACCGCTGGTAACACCCCTTTCGGATTGGACTGACGACGATGGCCAAGGCGAAGTTTGAGCGCACCAAGCCGCACTGCAACATTGGGACGATCGGCCATGTGGATCATGGCAAGACGTCCTTGACGGCGGCGATCACCAAGGTTCTGGCGAA
>NZ_JAPFQI010000003.1 GCF_026183895.1 Sabulicella glaciei
CGAGCAGGGCAGCGAGCCGGTCGGCAGCACACCGGAGGAGTTCTCCCGCTTCATCGCGGCCGAATTGCCGAAATGGGCCGAGATGGTGCGGATCTCCGGCGCCAGCGTCGATTGAGGCAGCGGCCGCTTTCCAAGGACCTAGTCCGGCGGCGCCCCCGCCGCGACCCAGGCGACGAGGCGCGCGCGCTCCTCCTCCGTCATCTCCGTCAGGTTGCCAGGCGGCATCGCCTTGCTCGCCACTTGCTCGCGCATCGCCTGCGCCCAGCGGCGCAAATTCGCCGGGCGTTCCAGCGTCACGCCCTTGGGCGGGGTGGCGATGCCCTCGAAGGTGGGGCGCGCGGCGTGGCAGGCGGCGCAGCGCGTGGCAGTGATGGCCTGCACCTCGGCAAAGGACGGCGCCTCCACCCCCACGAAGCGCGCATCGTGGCGCGGCGCGACGACAAAGGCGGTCGCGGCCAGGGCGGCGGCCCCGCCCAGCACCATCGTGGCGCTGGTGCGGCCGGCATGGCGCAGCACGAAGAACTGTCGGATCAGCGCGCCTGCCACCACCAGCAACAGCAGCGCCACCCAGCTCCAGCGCCCATGCGTGAGCATCGGGTAGTGCGGTGACAGCATCATCACCAGCACCGGCAGCGTCAGGTAGGTGTTGTGGACGCTGCGCTGCTTGCCGCGTGCGCCATGCACCGGGTCGGGCTCCTGCCCCGCGGCGATGGCGGCGACGGTCTTGCGCTGCCCCGGGATGATGATGTGCGCCACGTTGGCGACCATGATCGTCCCGAGCGCCACTCCGACCACCAGAAAGGCGCCGCGCCCGGAAAACAGATGCGTCGCGGCCAGCGCCAGCGCCGCGAGCAGCAGGAACCCCGCGCCGAGCAGCACCGCCTCGCGCCCCTCCAGGGCCCGGCAAAGCCCCTCATAGGCGATCTGCGCGCCGACGATCAGCGCGAGCGAGAGGAGGATGGCGCCCCAGACGGGCAGGTCCGCCACCTGCGGGTCGATGAGGAAGGTGCTGGCTTGGCCCCAGTAGATCAGCGCGAAGAGGGCGAAGCCACTGATCCAGGTCCAGTAGGCTTCCCACTTGAACCAGTGCAGCCGCTCCGGTAGGGCGGGCGGCGCGCCCTTGTACTTGCGCTTGTAGTAGAAGCCGCCGCCATGCACCGACCATTGCTCGCCCGCGACCCGCGCGTCGCCGTCCTTTGGCGCCTCCAGCGAGTTGTCGAGGGCGATGAAGTAGAAGCTCGCGCCGATCCAGGCGATGGCGGTAATGACGTGCAGCCAGCGCAGGCCGAGATTGGCCCACTCCCACAGGAAGGCAGCGTCCACGCGCTCAGCTTCCCCGGTAGGTGGTGTAGCCGAAGGGCGAGACGAGCAGCGGCACGTGGCAATGGCGGTCCTCGCCCAGGCCGAAGCTCAGCGTCACCTCGTCCAGGAAAGGCGGATCCGGCAGGGCAACGCCCTGGGCGCGGAAATAGGCGGCGACCTGAAAAACAAGCTGGTAGCGGCCGGCCTGGAAGCCGTCGCCTTCCAGCAGCGGCCCGGGCGCGCGGCCATCCTCGTTCGTCTCGCCTTCCGCCAGCTTCACGCGGGCATCGCCCGCCAGCCGGAACAGGGTGAAGCGCATCCCGGCGCCCGGCCGGCCATGCGTGGTGTCGAGCACGTGCGTGGAAAGGCGGCCCATCGGAGTCCCCTGCTTCGCCACAACCCTGCCGCGCCGCAGCGCGCGGTGACAAGGCCGGCCCGGCATCCCCCGATGGGAGCCATGCCGGGCATGGCCTTGATCGCCGCCCCCCCTCCCCGTAATCCCCAGAGGGAGGAGAGCCTCCATGCCCGAGACCGCTGCCCCGAACCTCGTCGCTGCCGTCAGCGAGGCGCGCCACTGGGACCAGGTGATGGCGATGGCGCGGATCGGCGCCTTCACCGACGCGGATGGGAACGAGGGCGTGAACCGCCCCTGCCTGTCCGCGCTGGACCGCGAGGCACGGCGCGTGCTGATTCGGGAAGCGCAGGGCATCGGCCTCGGCGTTTCCGTGGATTCCTGGGGCAACCTGTTCCTGCGTCACGAGGGTACGGATGCGACGCTCGCCCCGGTGCTGACCGGCAGCCACATGGACAGCCAGCCCAATGGCGGCCGCTTCGACGGCATCTGGGGCGTCATGGCGGGGCTGGAAGCGGTGCGCGCCATCCGCGAGGCCGGCATCGCCACGCGCCGCCCGATCGAGGTCGTTGCCTGGACCAACGAGGAAGGCGGCCGGTTCGCCCCCGGCTGCATGGGCTCCATGGCCTTCACCGGCTTCGCCCGCCCCGACACCTGGGATGCGGTCGCAGACAAGGACGGCATCACGGTGAAGGACGCCCTGGCCGAGCATCTGGCGGCGGAGGCCGACCTCCCGCGCCGCCCCCTCGGCACCGTCGAGGGACCCGCCCCGCACGCCTATGTGGAGGCGCATATCGAACAGGGCCCGATGCTGGAGCGCGAGGGGCAGGATGTCGGCATCGTTTCCGGCATCCAGGGCAGCCGGTGGTTCCTGGTGGAGATCCAGGGCCGCACTGACCATGCCGGCACCTCCCCCGTTTCGCTGCGGCAGGACGCGGTACAGGACGCGGTGCGCGCCATCACGGCGCTGAACGCGCTGATGCACGACCCCACGGACGTGCTGCGCTTCACCGTGGCGTCCATCGAGGTGTCGCCCAACACCTCCAACACCGTGGCGGACCGGGTGCGCTTCACCATCGACTTCCGCCATCCGGACAACGTGGTGCTGCAGGCGCGCGGCAACGCCATCGAAGGCGTCATCCAGTCGGCGCTGCGCCATTGCCGCTTTTCCCTGACCGAGCGCTTCCACGCCGCCCCGGTGGAGTTCCAGCCCCCCGTGCCGGACGCGCTGGAGCGGGCGGCCCGCGCCCAGGGGCTGAAGGCGAAGCGCATGCCCTCCGGCGCGTTCCACGACGCGCAATTCCTGGTCCCGCATTGCCCGACCGGGATGCTGTTCATCCCCTGCCGCAACGGCGTGTCCCACCACCCCGCCGAGTACGCGTCGCCCGAGGCGCTGGCCGCCGGCACCCGCGTCCTCGCCCAAGCCCTCCTTGAACTGGCGAACGACTGATGTCCCTCTCCGAAATGCCCGAGCGCCTGTCCCTCGCCAAGGGACGCATCCGCGCCCTCCTGCTCGAGAACATCTCCCTCACCGCCTCCGCCCTGCTGGCGGAGGAGGGCTACACCAACGTCCAGCATGAAAAGAAGGCGCTGGAGGGGGCGGTGCTGGCCGATGCGCTGCGCGGGGTGCACATGCTGGGCATCCGCTCCCGCACCACTATCACGGAGGAGGCGCTGCGCTCGGCCGACCGGCTGATGTCCATCGGCTGCTTCTGCATCGGCACCAACCAGGTGGATCTGGAGGCGGCGCGGCAGCGCGGCATCCCGGTCTTCAACGCGCCCTTCAGCAATACCCGCTCCGTCGCCGAGCTGACGCTGGGCGAGATCGTGATGCTGCTGCGCGGCATCTTCCCCAAATCCGTCGCCGCCCATGCCGGCGACTGGGACAAGTCGGCCGATGGCTCCCGGGAGGTGCGCGGCCGGACGCTGGGCATCGTCGGCTACGGCAATATCGGCTCCCAGCTTTCCGTGCTGGCCGAGGCCTTCGGCATGCGGGTGATCTACTACGACCGCACGGCCAAGCTGCCCCTGGGCAACGCCTCGCGCTGCGCCTCCCTGGCCGAGCTTCTGCACTGGTCGGACATCGTCACCCTGCACGTTCCCGAGACGGCGGACACGATGGGCATGATCGGCGCCGAGCAGATCGCCGCCATGAAGCCGGGCGCAGTACTGGTCAACAACGCCCGCGGCACGCTGGTGGACCTCGACGCGCTGGCAAGGGCGCTGCGCTCCGGACACCTCGCGGGCGCGGCGCTGGACGTGTTCCCGGAGGAGCCGAAGCGCAACGGCGACCCCTTCATCTCGCCCGTCCAGGGCCTGCCCAACGTCATCCTGACCCCGCATATCGGCGGCTCGACGGAGGAGGCCCAGTCCCGCATCGGCGAGGAGGTGGCGCGCAAGCTGGCCGACTACTCCGACACGGGCAGCACGGTGGGCGCCGTGAACTTCCCGCAGGTGGCCCTCCCTGCCCGGCCCACCGGCACGCGCTTCATGCACGTCCACCGCAACGCCCCGGGCGTGCTGGGCAACGTCAACCAGGTCTTCGCCAAGCGGGGCGTGAACATCGCCGGCCAGTACCTGCAGACGGATGGGGAGATCGGCTACGTGGTGGTGGATGCCGGCGCCACGCGCGACGGCGAGGCCATCCTGGAGGAGCTGCGCGCCCTGCCCCACACCATCCGCGCCCGCCTGCTCTACGAGCGCGAGTAGCTTCCCCTACCGGCGCACCCGGCGTCCGCGCCGGTGGCGCCACCAATCCTGCGCCGGGCCCAGCAGGGGCAGCGGCGCGGCCAGCAGCGTCAGCAGCCCCAGCACCGCCGCCGCGCCCTGCGCGCCGGAGGCGAAGGCGGCCACCGCCGCGCCACCCAGCGCGGCCACCAGTGCCGCGCCCACGAAGGTGATGGCCAGCACGAGGCGATGGCGCGGCGAGAGCCAGGGCGCCGGGCCCTCGTCGCCTTCCCGCGCATGGCCGCCCCGTCCGATGTCGAAGGTGCGGCCGCGCTCGAGGCCGAACGGCAGCCGTTCCGTCAGCGGCGCACCACGAAGACGCGCATCCCCTGCGGCTCGATCCCCATGCGGCGCAGCCGGCGACGGCGCCACCAGATCATCAGCGTGGCGAAGAGCGCCGCGCCGATCACCACGGGCAGGAGCAGCGCGGCGAAGAACAGCGCCGCGGCGGCCAGGACGAGGCCGCCCGCCACCACCGTGACCAGCACGGCGATGCCGCCGGCGCGCGCCAGGAACCGGTCCAGCCCGGACGGGCGCGGCGGTTCGCGGAACTCTCCTTCCGGCGTCATGTCCAGGACGGGCGGGTGGCGGTGGTCGCTCATGCCGGGCATGTTGCCCGGCCTGCCCCGCGCTTCAAGGGAGAAAAGCGGACATGCCCCTGCTCGGCTGCATCGCCGATGATTTCACCGGCGCCACCGACCTTGCCTCGATGCTGGTCCGCAACGGGATGACCGCCGTCCAGGCCATCGGCGTACCCGAAGGGCCATTGCCCGAGGCCGACGCGGTGGTGGTGGCGCTGAAGTCGCGCACCATCCCGGCGGAGGAGGCGGTGGCCCAGTCCCTCGCCGCCTGCGACGCGCTGCTGGCGGCCGGGGCGAAGCAGATCCTGTTCAAGTATTGCTCCACCTTCGACAGCACGGATGCGGGCAATATCGGCCCGGTGGCGGAGGCGCTGCTGCGCCGCCTCCAATCCGGCTTCGCCATCGCCTGCCCCGCCTTCCCGGCCAATGGGCGCAGCGTCTTCCAGGGGCACCTCTTCGTCGGCGCGGCGCTGCTGAGCGAGAGCGGGATGCAGGACCACCCGCTGACGCCCATGACCGACCCCAACCTGGTGCGCGTGCTGGCGCGGCAGTGCCAGGGCGCGGTGGGGCTGATCCCCTTCGCCGTCGTGGAGGCGGGCGAGGCCGCCATCCGGCGCGAGGCGACGCGGCTGTCGGAATCCGGCCGGCGCCTCGCTATCGCCGACGCGGTGACGGACGGGCACCTCATGGCGCTCGGCGCCGCCTGCGCGGGGCACGCGCTGATCACGGGCGGCAGCGGCATCGCCATGGGCCTGCCGGAGAATTTCCGCCGCGCTGGCCTGCTGCCGGAGCGCGAGGATGCGGGCGCGCTGCCGGATGTCGCAGGCGCCTGCGCGGTGGTGGCGGGGTCCTGCTCGCGCGCCACGCTGGGGCAGATCGGGCTCGCGCGCGACCACGCGCCCACGCTGGAGCTGGACGCGCTCGCGACGCCCGATGCCGACGCCCTTGCCGCGCAGGCGGAGGCCTGGATGGAGGGCAAGCTATCCGCGGATCGCCCGGTGGTGATCGCCGCCTCCGCGCCGCCGGAGCGCGTGGCGGCGCTGCAGGCACGGCTGGGACGTGACGCGGCGGGCGCGCTGGTGGAGGAGACGCTGGCGCGGGTAGCAGCGGCGCTGGTGGAGCGCGGGGTGCGGCGCGTCGTCGTCGCCGGGGGCGAGACCTCGGGCGCGGTGGTGCAGCGCCTCGGCGTGCGGTCGCTGCGCATCGGCGGGGAGATCGATCCGGGCGTGCCCTGGTGCTGGACGGAGGCGGCGGGCGGCATGCGCCTCGCGCTCAAGAGCGGCAATTTCGGTGCGCGCGACTTCTTCCTGAAGGCCTTCGCGCATGGATGAGTCGGCGCTGCGCGACCTGTTGGTGGAGATGGGCGCCAGCCTGTTCCGGCGCGGCTTCAGCGTCGGCAGCGCGGGCAACATCTCCGTGCGCCTGCCGGACGGCTACCTGATGACGCCCACCAACTCCTCGCTCGGGCGGCTGGAGGCGGCGCGCATCAGCCGCCTGGACGCCGGCTGGAACCACGTGGGCGGCGACCGGCCGAGCAAGGAGGTGTTCCTGCACCGCGCGGTGCTGGAGGCACGTCCGGAGGTGGGCGCGGTGGTGCACCTGCACTCCACGGCGGCCACCGCCATCTCCTGCCTCGCTGCGCCGGGCGACGAGGCGCCCATCCCGCCGCTGACCCCTTACTTCGTGATGCGCGTCGGCCGGCGCCTGCCGGTCATTCCCTATTACCGCCCCGGTGACCCGGCGATGGAGCCGGCCATCCACGCGGCGGCGAAGGGGGCGAAGGCGCTGCTGCTGGCCAATCACGGTCCGGTCGCGACGGGCGCGACGCTCGCCGACGCGGTCTATGCGGCAGAGGAGCTGGAGGAGGCGGCGAAGCTGGCGCTGATGCTGCGCGGCGCGTCGCCCCGCCTGCTGACACCGGCCCAGGTGGACGACCTGCTCGGCACCTTCGGATAAGGAAAGGGCGCCGCCCCCCTCGCGGGGAGCGGCGCCCGGCTGGGCGCTCGGCGCGCCCAGGACTCAGGAGGCGGAGGTCTCGCCGCCCGCCGACGCGGTCGAGGACTGACCGGAATTGGCGGCCGCGGCCTTCTTGGCGGCGCGCGTCGCGGCAGCCTTCTTCGCCCGCTCGACCAGCGCCGGGTTCTTCTTCGGCGCGGCGGCCTTGCGGGTGGTGGTCGCCTTCTTCGCAGTCGCGGCCTTCTTCGGGGCAGCGGCCTTGCGCGTGGTCGCGGCCTTCTTGGCAGCGGTCGCGCGCTTCGGCGCGGCAGCGGCCTTGCGCGTCGTCGCAGCCTTCTTGGCGGCAGTCGCGCGCTTCGGCGCGGCAGCAGCCTTGCCGCGCGTGCTGGCGGTGGTCCTCTTCGCCGCAGTCGCCTTCTTCGGGGCAGCGGCCTTGCGCGTGGTCGCGGCCTTCTTGGCAGCGGTCGCGCGCTTCGGCGCGGCAGCGGCCTTGCGCGTGGTCGCGGCCTTCTTGGCGGGGGCGGCCTTCTTCGCCGTGCCAGCCTTCTTCGCGGGCGCCGCCTTCTTGGTGGCGACGCGGCCGCGCGCAGTCGCGGGCTTCTTCGCCGTGCGGCGGGTCGTGCTCGCCATCGCCATGGCCTGGGCCCGCGGGGCGGTCTCGTTGGTGTCGGTCACTGTGCGGTCTCCTTCTCGCGCCTTAAACGCGCGGCTTGTTCGCCCCTTGCGGGGCTGGCCGCGACGCAGGCGCGCCGCAGCCCGGTTGGGGAAAGATGGCGCAGGCCATCGGACGTCGAAGGCGGAGCGTGTAGTCGCTTCGCATGGTCCGTCGCGATGTCTGATCCGGTCCGAGAGGCAAGGATCGTCCTTCCTGCAGCGCGTTCGCATCGCTCGCTTCGCCTCGGGCCGCCTCTGCTCCGCGCGTTGCGCGCGCCGCTTCGGCGTGAACGAATCGACGTGCGATGCGTACACGCGCAACGCTATCGGAATCAGCGAGTTGCGTGTCAAACACATTCTGCGCGCGAACGCGCATTTTCCTCGCAAGTGAGTCGTCCGAGCAGCAGAAGGGCCGCGTGACTCGCGTCACGCGGCCCTTCGTGAATCAAACGTGAGCGGTCAGCGCTGGTCGATCGGCACCACGTTGCGCTGCTCCGGCCCGGTGTAGAGCGAGAGCGGGCGGATGAGCCGGTTGTCCGCGCCCTGCTCGATCACGTGAGCCGCCCAGCCGGTGATGCGCGAGCAGACGAAGATCGGCGTGAAGAGCGGGATGTCGAAGCCCATCAGGTAGTAGGCGGGCCCGGCCGGGAAATCGAGGTTCGGGTGGATGTTCTTCTGCCTGAGCATGATGTCGGCCAGCACGGCGGAGGTGATCATCCACCGCTTGTCGCCCACCACCTCGGCCATCAGCTCGGCGTATTTCTTCATGGTCGGCACGCGGCTGTCGCCGTTCTTGTAGACGCGGTGGCCGAAGCCCATGACCAGCGCCTTGTGCTCGAACTTGTCCTTGATCCATTCCCCCGCAGCCTCGGGCGAGGGAATCTCCTTCAGCATGTGCATCACCGCCTCATTGGCGCCACCGTGCAGCGGGCCCTTCAGCGCGGCGATGCCGCCCGTGATGGCCCCGTGCATGTCCGCCATGGTCGAGGTGATGGTCCGGGCGGTGAAGGTGGAGGCGTTGAAGGTGTGCTCGGCGTAGAGGATCATGCTCACGTCGAAGGCGCGGATGACCTCCTTCTGCGGCACCTTGCCGAAGACCATGTGGAAGAAGTTCTCGCAGAAGGGCAGGCTCGCGTCGGGGGCGATGGGCTCCTCCCCCTTGCTCAGCCGGTGCGCCGCAGCAACCGCGACGGGGATCTTGGCCAGGAGGCGCATCGCCTTGCGCCGCTGCGCCGGCTCGGACACGTCCGCCGTGTCCGGGTCCTCCATGCCCATGAAGCTCACCGCCGTGCGGATCGCGTCCATCGGATGTGCGTCCTGGGGGAAGTCGCGCAGCACCCGCAGCAGCGCGGGGGAGAGCGCGCGGTTCGCCTTCTCCTCGGCCTGGAAGGCGGAAAGCTGGCTGCGGTTCGGCAGCTCCCCGTTCCAGAGCAGATAGGCCGTCTCGTCGAAGGAGGCCTCCTCGCACAGATCCTGCACCGCGTAGCCGCGATAGGTCAGGGAGTTGGTCTCCGGCATCACCTTGGAGATGGACGACTCGTCGGCATAGACGCCGACCAGGCCCTTCCGGACCTCGATCTTCTCGCTCATGACTTTCCTCACGCGATTGGCCTGGCGCGAGCGTAGAGCGGCGGTGCGGCCTGTCCACTCTCCGAGCGGCACGGACGATGCGTCCCATCGGGCGTGGCGACCGGGCGCGGGATGGCGTCGTCAGGCTGCACGCCAACCGATGGAGGAGAGGCCGATGACGTTCCGCACGACCGCGCTGCGGGTCGCCGCCCTGATCTGCAATGCGGCCCCGGTCGCCCGGGCGCAGGCGGATTGCGCCGCCTCCGGGCTTGCAGCGGTGCCGTCCTTCACCTCGGCGCCGGTCCGTTCAGCCGCAGCTATTCCGTGCTGGCGCGCGTCTCGGCGCGCGTGTCCTCCGTCGCCCCGTCCTTCGCCCATCGGCGCGGCGCAGCAGAGGATCGGCGCCTGAGTCGTGCTCGCGCCGCAGGGGCCGGGGACGCTGCCGGGCGTGGTGGAGATGATGCTGCCCCTCGGTGCGGGGTGGGGCGACCCGGTGCCGGAGGCGGAGTTGCGCGGCGCGAGGAAGGGCGCCGCGCCCGGGTGGGAGGGGGCGCGCCCCCTCCCCGTCTCGCCGACGGAGCGGCGGTCAGAAGATGCCCGGCTTGCTTTCCAGCAGCTCGCCCCGCGGCAGGGCAACATTGAGCAGGTGAAGCTCGCCGGCCGCCAAGCGCGGCAGGTCCTGCACCACCTCAAGGAAGCGGTTCTGCTCCCGCGCGGTGATGATGCCCTCGGTCAGGGTCAGGAACTTGCCGATATACTGCTCCCGACCGAACGGCCGGGCGCCGCGCGGATGGGCGTTGGCGACGCCCAGCTCGTCCACGAGGGTCGTGCCGTCCTTGAAGCGGATCTCGACGCGCCCGCCGAAGGCCAGGGTGTCGGGATCGCGGGAGTGGTAGCGCTCGGTCCACTCCGGGGCCTCGCGCGTCTCGATCTTGTGCCAGAGCGCCACCGTGTCCGGCCGCGCCGCCCGCTTGGGCGCGTAGCTGTCCACGTGGTGCCAGCGCCCGTCCTGCAGCGCGACGGCGAAGATGTACATGATGGAGTGGTCCAGCGTTTCGCGGCTGGCCTTGGGGTCCATCTTCTGCGGGTCGTTGGCGCCCGTCCCGATCACGTAGTGGGTGTGGTGGGAGGTGTGGATGGTGATCTTCTCGATCGCGTCGAAGTCCGAGATCTGCTCGCGCATGCGGAAGGCGAGGTCGATCAGCGCCTGGGACTGGTACTCGGCCGAATGCTCCTTGGTGTAGCTGTCCAGGATGGCGCGCTTGCCCTCGCCCGGCGCCGGCAGGGGCACCTGGTAGTAGGTGGGGTCGTAGACCGTGTTGCGCCCCTGCGAGTCGGCCTGGGTGCGGCCGGACAGGACCCACGCGATCACGCTGTCCTCGCCCTCGTAGATCGGGCTCGGCGCGCCCTCGCCGCGCATGCAGCGGTCTACCGCCTCGATGGCCAGCTTGCCGGCATGCGCCGGGGCATAGGCCTTCCAGGAGGAGATCTCGCCCTTGCGGCTCTGCCGGAAGGAGATGGAGGTGTGCAGCGCCTGCTGGATGGACTGGAAGATCACCTCCTGCTTGAGGCCGAGCAGCGTGCCGATGCCGGCGGCGCTGGCGGGGCAGAGATGGGCGATGTGGTCCACCTTGTGCTCGTGCAGGCAGATGGCGCGCACGAGGTCGATGTGCAGCTCGTATCCGGTGGCGAGGCCGCGGATCAGATCCCGGCCTGACCGCCCCATCGCCTGCGCGACGGCGAGGATGGGGGGTATGTTGTCGCCGGGGTGCGAGTAGTCGGCGGCGAGGAAGGTGTCGTGCATGTCCAGCTCGCGCACCGCCGTCCCGTTGGCCCAGGCGGCCCATTCGGGGGAGACGGTCGTGCCGGCCGGCACGCCGAACACCGTGGCGCCGCCCTCCTTCTTCCTGTGCCCCAGCGCCATGCCACGGGCCGAGACGACCGGGCGGCGGTTGATAGCGGCGATGGCGACGGAGGCGTTGTCGATGATCCGGTTGATGATCATCTCCGCCGTGTCCTTGGGGACGGCCACCTTGTCCGCCGCGACGGCGGACATCTTCCAGGCCAGCTGGTCTTCGCGCTTCAGAAGCGCCTTGGACGGGTGGACCTTCACGTCATGAAGCTGCATGCGCGCCTCTCCTCTGGGTCGGATGGCGCCTTCTTTGCCCCGGATGCGCCCCCCGTCCAATCCGTTCAGGCCGGGTTTTCGATACGGTTTTCGTATTACATGATAGAGCATGGTTGATTTCCGTTCCCTGCGCCGCATGGGCCATTTCCTGGCCGTTGCGGAAGAAGGGCATTTCGGCCGGGCGGCTGCCCGGCTCGGCCTGTCCCAACCCCCGCTGACGGCGCAGATCCAGGCGCTGGAGGCGGAGCTCGGCGTGCGCCTGCTGGAACGCGGGCGCCGCGGCACCCGCCCCACGCGCGAGGGCGAGGCGCTGATCCCCATCCTGCGCCGCATCGCCGAGGACGCGAAACGCGCCGAGGCCCTGGCGCGCGAACTGCGGGACGGGCGCCACGCGCCCATGGCCATGGCATGCGTCACCTCTGCCCTGTTCGACTTCCTGCCCCCCTTCAGCCAGGCGCTGCGCAAGATGCAGCCCGAGCTGGCCCTGGCGGTGCAGGAGATGGACACGACCGACGCGCTGGAGGCGCTGCGGCGCGGCGACGTGGACTTCGCCCTGGTGCGGCTGGACGAGCCGCACGCGCCCTTCGGTCTGCAGCTCCTCGGCCGCGACCGGCTCCTCGCCGCCCTGCCGGAGGCGCACCCGCTGGCGAAGGGCGACCTGCCCATCCGCCTCGCCCGGCTGGCGAGCGAGCCACTTGTGCTGCTGCCCCGCTCCATCTCCGCCGCCTATTTCGACCGGCAGGTGGCGGCGTGCCGGGAAGCGGGTTTCGAGCCGCGCGCGATCCGCGAGGCCGGCTCTGCCATGGCGCAGCTGGCCTTCGTCGCCTCCGGCTTCGGCGCGGCGCTGGTGTCCTCCGGCATTGCCGGGCTGCGCCCGCCCGGCGTGGTGTTCCGCGAGCTGGCGGGCGGCGTGCCCTCCGTCGGCGTTTCCCTCGCCTGGAACCAGGAGCGCGACACGGACACGGTGAAGCTGGCGCGCGAGGCGGCTTGGCAAGCCTTCGGGGAAGGGTAGCCTCGCCCCGCGACAGCGGAGAGCGACCCATGACCGAATCCCCCCCCTTCGACCGCGTGATCCTCGGCGACCTCGTCCTGCCGGACGGGGTGCTGGAGGGCGGCTGGGTCGGGGTGCGCGGCGAGGCGGTCGCGGCGATCGGCTCCGGCGAGGCCCCCGCCGCGCGCGACACGGCGGACCATCGCGGCATGCTGGTGCTGCCGGGCCTCGTGGACGGGCACATGCACACCAGCAGCAGCACCGGCTGGTCCGGCATCGAGGGCGCGACGATGTCGGCCGCGGCCGGCGGGGTCACGACCTGCGTCGACATGCCCTACGACGTGCCGGTGCCCGTCACCGACACCGGCATCCTCCACGACAAGCTGGAACAGGTTTCGCGCCTCGCCCATGTGGACATGGCGCTCTACGGGACCATCCGGAAGGACGGGAACGTGGAGGACATCGCCGGGCTGATCGAGGCCGGAATCTGCTCCTTCAAGCTCTCCACCTATGAATATGACGCGGTGCGTTTCCCGCGCATCGACCACCCCACCATGCTTCGCGCCTTCCGCGAGATCGCGAAGAGCAACCTCATGGTCGCGATCCACAACGAGGATCAGGAACTGGTCGAGCGCCTAACCGAGCAGGCGAAGGCGGCGGGCGAGACGCACCCGATCATGCATTGCCGGACGCGGCCGCCCATCACCGAATCCATGGCTGACCTCGAGATCTTCGAGATGGCGCTGGAAACCGGCTGCCACGTCCACATCGCCCATTCCTCCCTCGCGCGCGGCTTCGACCTGGCCGGGATGTTCCGCGACCAGGGCGCCCGCACCTCCGGCGAGGCGTGCATCCAGTATCTCTGCATGACGGAGGAGGACCTCGTCCGGCTGGAAGGCTTCGGCAAGTGCAACCCGCCCTTCCGCGCGAAGGAGGAGGTGGAGCGCATGTGGGAGGCGGTGAGGGCCGGCAAGGTCGGTTACGTTTCCACCGACCACGCTCCCTGGCCGCGCGAGCGCAAGCAGTACAAGGGCGACATCTTCGCCGTCGGCGCCGGGCTGACGGGAATGCAGAGCTTCGCGCCCCTCATGCTCACCCTGCTGGAGCAGCGCGGCCTGCCGGTGACGATGCTCGCCTCGCTCTGCGCCGAGCGGCCGGCGCGGTTCCATGGGCTGTTTCCCCGGAAAGGCGCCATTCGCGTCGGGGCGGATGCCGATCTGTGCGTCCTGGAACGCGGCCGCTTCCGCTTCGACGCGAAGGAGATCCGCGACCGCGAGGATGCGCGCTGGTCGCCCTATGACGGCATGGAGATGCGGGGCCGCGTCGCCGCGACCTATCTGCGCGGCGCTCCGATATGGAACGGGAAGGAGGTGCTGGCGAAGCCCGGCGCCGGACGCTTCGTGCCGCGCCAGCACGGGGATCGCTTCCTGGGCTGAGGCCGCGTCAGGCGGCCGCCAAGGCTTCCTCGCGCGACGGCGCCTCTGCCGCCGGGTGGGGCAGGTTGCGCGTCCAGAATCCGTTGCGGCGCGGACGCGGCGCGAAGGTGCTGTGCAGGATGCGCGCATCCTCGATGCGGGACACGTCGAACATCCGCCAGCCCTCGCCCGGGCTGTCGGGGCCGCGCGCCAGCCCGGCGGTCTGCCAGGTCAGCAGGCCGACATTGCCGGTGGACAGGCGACCCACGGCGTGCGGATGCACGACGCGCCACGCGCCGCCGTACAGCAGCTCGACCACGCGGCGATCGCGCACGGCATCGGCCAGGACGCCGATGCGGCGCTCCATAACTTCGGGGGGAATGGGGGGCCGTCCGACGCGACCCCGTTGGGTGCGGTTCATGGAGAACATATAGGAAACGAAACAGGTTTTTCCAGGGTTTCCGCCGGGGGCTTCGCGCGGAACCGGCCCTGGCGCATCCTGCCCTCATGCCTCGCATCCTGACGCTCGCCGGCGCGCAGACCGGCCCCATCCAGCGCGCCGACAGCCGCGCCCGGACCCTCGACCGGCTGATCGCCCTTCTGGAGCGAGCGGCGAAGGACGGCGCGCAATGTGTCGTCTTTCCCGAACTGGCGCTGACCACTTTCTTCCCGCGCTGGCTCCTCTCCGAGGCGGAACTCGACGCCTGTTTCGAGACCTCCATGCCCAACCCCGACTGCCAGGCCCTGTTCGACCGGGCCCGGGAGCTTCGCGTTGGCTTCTATCTGGGCTTCGCGGAGCGGACGGAAGCGGGCAAGCGCTTCAACACCGCCATCACGGTCGGGCCGGACGGCGCCATCCTCGGCAAGTACCGCAAGGTCCACCTGCCCGGCTCGGTCGAGCCGCGCGAGGGCGACCGGTTCCAGCAGTTGGAGAAACGCTACTTCGAGTATGGCGACCTGGGCTTCCCCGCCTTTCGCGGTCCCGCGGAGTGGAACCGCCCCGTGATGGGGATGCTGGTCTGCAACGACCGCCGCTGGCCGGAGGCGTGGCGCTGCTACGGCCTCCAGGGCGTCGAGGTCATGCTGATGGGCTACAACTCCGCCGCCTACGACCCCAATGGCGGCACGACCGAAGGGGCGGAACTTCGCACCTTCCACTCCACCCTGGCCGCACAGTCCAACGCCTACATGAACGCGACCTGGGCGGTGAGCGTGGCCAAGGCCGGGGTCGAGGACGGGTCGGGGCTGATCGGCGGCTCGGTCATCGTGAGCCCGGATGGCATCGTCGTGGCGCAGGCGAGGACGCTGGAGGACGAGGTGATCCTGGCGGAATGCGACCTGGATGCCTGCCGCCAGGGCAAGGAAAAGATGTTCAATTTCGCGGCCCATCGCCGCCCCGAGCACTACCGGCGCATCGTCGAGCAGGTGGGAGCCACCCCACCCGCGGATTGATCCATTCCGGCGAAAGGGCAACCAGACAGGGAGTGTGAGGGTTAAGGGCGCGCATCCCTGAATCCGAAGGAGGAACTGATGCTCTTCTCTCAGCTGACCCGTAAGGCCGCCGTGCTTGCCCTGGCGGGTGGTTCCGCCCTCGCGCTCTCCGCCTGCGCCTATGTGGAGCGCGACCGTCCTTCCGCGCCGAACCCGCAGGCCACCGTGGTCGTTCCGCAGACGCCGAGCGCGGCGGTCGTGACGCCGGTGCCGTCCTCGCCCACCATCATGGTGCGCTGAAGACTGGGCGCTTGACCCCATTCGCCCCGCAAGGGGCGGGGACCGGGCCAGGAGCTTGATTCGCCAGACGGGACGACGCCTCCCGTCCGGGTCACGCTCCGGCCCGTTTTCGCTTACGCGGCGTCAGTCGCGCGCCGGGCCGAACTCCGCGTCGCGATGCACCCAGGCGGAGATCAGCAGGCCGAACCCCGCCATCACCGTCAGCATGGCCGAGCCGCCATGCGAGATCAGCGGCAGCGGCACGCCGCCGACCGGGATCGAGCCGGTGACCATGGCCACGTTCACGAAGACGTACAGGAAGTAGTTTGTGCCCAGCCCGATGGCGAGCAGCCGCCCGAACTGGTGCCGGCAGCGCATCGCCACGAAGAGGCAGAAGGCGACCACCAGCATCAGCATCGCCAGCGTGCCCATCGCCCCCACCAGCCCGAACTCCTCGGCGATCATGGTGAAGATGAAGTCGGTCTGCTTCTCAGGCAGGAAGTTCAGGTGGCCCTGCGTTCCCTGCATGAAGCCCTTGCCCCACATCCCGCCCGAGCCCAGGGCGATCTTGCTCTGGATGATGTTGTAGCCGGCGCCCAGGGGGTCGCTCTCCGGGTCGAGGAAGGTCGTGATGCGGGCGCGCTGGTAGTCCTTGAGGTGCCCATAGGCGAGCGGTGCCGCGAGGGCCGCACCGCCCAGCACGACCGCGAATTTCCACCACCGCACCCCGGCCGCCCAGAACATCGCGCCCCCCAGCATCACCGTGATCAGCGCGGTGCCGAGATTGGGCTGCTTGAAGATCAGCCCCGCCGGAATCAGCACCAGGACCAGGGGCGGCAGGAGAAAGACCGGATTGCCCACGCGCTCCCAACTCGCCCGCTGGAACCAGGCGGCAAGTGCGAGAACGAGGATGATCTTCATCGCCTCGGAGGGCTGAAGCTGCAGCGGGCCCAGATTGATCCAGCGCTGCGCGCCCTTGCCCACCTCGCCATGCAGGGCGACGAGCACCAGCAGCGCCACCCCGCCCAGATAGGCGAGCGGCGCAAGGCGGGCATAGACGCGGATATCCACCATGCCCATGCACAGCATCATCACCACGCAGAAGCCGAAGCGCAGCGCGTGCTTGGAGGCATAGGCCTCCGGCCCGCCCCCGGCGGAATACAGCGCCACGTAGCCCACCGCCGCCACCGCCGAGAGCAGCATCACGAAGGGCCAGGGAACCTGCCAGAATTTCTGAAGCAGCCCCGCGCCGCGATCGCGGGCAAGGAGCCGCCGCTCGAACACCGCCGACATCAGCCCCTCCCCTCCGCGACGCGCTGGCCCGGCGCGGGGCCGGGCTGGGTGCGGAAGCGGTTGAACACCTCGACCAGCACGTCGCGCGCCAGCGGCGCAGCGGCGCCCGAGCCGCTGGTGCCATGCTCCACCACCACGCTCACCGCGTAGAGCGGGTTGTCATAGGGCGCATAGGCGACGAAGAGCGCGTGCGGCCGCCATTCGCGCGGCAGGGATTCGACGCGGAAGCCCCGCTCGCGCTGTTCGCGGGACACGCGTCGCACCTGGGTGGTGCCGGTCTTGCCCGCCATCTGCACGCCCAGCGCCCCCGGCAGGCGGGAGGAGAGCGCAGTTCCGCCCGGCTCGTTCACCACGGCCCACATGGCCTCGCGCACCAGCCGCAGGTCGCGATCGTTGAGCCCCAGGCTGGGCCAGTCCTCCGCCCGGCCACCCGGCACCGGGCGTCCGCCGACCGAGCGTGTCAGGTGCGGCTGCACGGCCCGCCCGGTGGCGAGCCGCGCCGACATGGTGGCGAGGGAAAGCGGCGTCAGCTGGTAGAAGCCCTGGCCGATCCCGTGCACCACCGTGTCGCCCAGCGCCCAGCTTCGCCCCTGGCGTTCGCGCCATTCGCGCGTGGGGACATGGCCCGGCCGCGTGCCCGGCAGCTCGATGTCGAGCGGCACGCCGAGACCCAGGCGCCGCGCCATGGCGGCGATGCGATTGATGCCGAGGCGCCGCGCCATCTCGTAGTAGTAGACGTCGCAGCTGACCTTCAGCGATTGCCGCAGGTCCACGGAGCCGTGGCCCCCCTTGTTCCAGCAATGGAACCGCGTGTCGCCCAGGTCGAAATGGCCGGGGCAGTAGATCCGCTCGCCCGGCGTCGTCACCCGCGCCTCCAGCGCCGCCAGCGCCACGACCATCTTGAAGGTCGAGCCGGGGGCGTAGAGCCCGTTGGTGGGCTTGTTGATCAGGGGCGTCGAGCGCTGGCTGGTCCACTGCCGCCACTGCGCCGCCGAGACGCCGGCATTGAACACGTTGGGATCGAAGGAGGGCTGCGAGGCCATGGCCAGCACCTCCCCGTTGCGGGCATTCAGCACGACGACCGAAATCCCCTCCCCGATCTTGCCGCGCACGGCGCGCTGCAGCTCCGCGTCGAGGCTGATCTCCACGTCCTGGCCGGCGACGCCCTCGCGCCGGTCCAGCTCCCGGATCACGCGGCCCACCGCGTTCACCTCCAGCTGCACCGCCCCGGCGCGGCCGCGCAGCGTGGTCTCGTGGAAGCGCTCGACCCCCGCGCGCCCCACCCGCACCCCGGGAAGCTGGAGCAGCGGGTCACCATCCATGTCGCTTTCGGCCGGCGGCGCCACGTAGCCGACGACATGGGCCAGATGCTCCGCCTCCGGGTAGATGCGTGTGGTGCCTACGTCGATCAGGATGCCCGGCAGGTCGGGCGCGTTGACCTCGATCCGTGCCATCTCCTCCCAGGACAGGAACTCGCGCAGCGTCACGGGCACGAAGCGGCGGCGGCGCCGCAGCTCGCGCTCCACGCGCGTGCGCTCATTGTCCTGGAGGGGAACGATGCGGTGGAAGGTGTCGAGCGTCGCGCCGATATCCTGGGTCTGCTCCGCGACGAGCAGGGCGCGCCAGTTCAACCGGTTCGCCGCGACCACCGTGCCGTTGCGGTCCAGCACCCGCCCGCGCGGCGGGGAAAGCAGCCGCGCAGAGACGCGGTTCTCCTCGGCCAGGGTGGCGTAGCGCTCGCCCTGCTCGACCTGGAGCGTGTGCAGACGGTGGCCCAGGAAGCCGAACAGCCCGGCCTGGCCGCCGGCCAGGAGCAGGGCGCGGCGAGTGAAGACGGAGCGGCGTCGCTCCTCCTCCCGCTTCACGCCGCGCATGGTGAAGTTCTCGACGCCGCTCTTGGCGCGGCGCAGCCGCGGCCACTTCATGGCCCTTCCTCCGCGCGCGTCATGACCATGTGGATGCGGCCCAGCGTCCAGCCCAGCGCCGGGTAGGCGCCGGCCGCGAGCCCCGCCTGCAGCAGCGCCGGCACCCGGGAGGGCATGTGCCAGTCCAGCAAGCCGGTGAGCACGAAACCGACCGCGGAGGCTCCCACCGCCACGGCGCAGAAGCACAGCCACACCACGGGAAAGCCCTGCCGCACCAGCCAGGGCCGCATCCGCAGCGCCGCGCCATGCACCAGCAACAGGGTCAGGATGCCGACGCCCAGCGGCGCGAAGGACAGCAGGTCCTGCAGCAGGCCGAGGCCGAAGACCACTGGCGGCGACATGGCGGCGGGACGGAACACGCTCCAGAAGAAGACCGGCGGCAGGGCCAAGGCTGCGACGAGGCCGGGCACGCCCACCGGCACCGCCGCGAGCACCAGCAGCAGTGCGGTGCCCAAGGCGGGAAAGGCAGCGCGCGCCCCGGCATCCAGCCGGCGCAGCGTACCCATTGGCGGCTGGGGGCGCCCCTTGCGGGCCATGGTCAGCGCCGGGCCCGCGGCTCCGGCCGCGCCACGGCCTCCGGCGGCAGGATGCCGGACAGGCCGAAATCGAACAGGCGCAGCACGTCGAGGCGGTCCAGCTGCGCGAAGAGTTCCACCTCCACCCCGCCGCCCTCGCTGACGCGCACCGTGCCGACGGGAAGCCCGGCCGGGAAGGCTCCGGCCTCTGCGCTGGTGACGACGCGGTCGCCGTCGCGCGGCGGCGTTCCTTCCGGCCAGTGCTGCAGGCGCGGGCGGCTGCCATTGGTGCCCGTCATCATCGCCCGCGCGCGCGAGGCTTCGGTCACGACGGGGATGCGGCTGTTGATGTCTGTCGCGAGCAGGACGCGCGCCGAGCGGCTGCCTACCTCCGTCACGCGGCCCACGAAGCCGCGCTCGTCCAGCGCGACCTGGCCCTTGCGGACAGCGTGGTTCGGCCCCGCCCCGAGCAGCACGGCGCGGGCATAGGTGCCGCCCGCATCGGCGACGACGCGCGCGGTGCGGAAGGCGGGGGACGGATCGGGCACCCAGGAAAGCTGGCGGCGCAGCAGCGCGTTCTCGGCCTCCAGCGCCAGGGCCGCCGCCTGCCAGCGGCGCAGGCGCTCATTGTCGTCGCGCAGCCGGGCATTCTCGGCGCGGAGGTTCCACAGCGCGTCGGCCTCGCGCAGCCCGCCGCGCACCGCCTGCACCGGCTCCTGCACCGCCGCCCAGATCGGCGAAAGGGCGTCGGCCAGCGTCATGCGCGCGCGCTCCACCAGCAGCGCGTCGGCCTTGCCGAGCAGCATGGTCCCGAAGGCGGCGGCGATCAGCACGGGCAAGGACAGCCGCGCGAGCGCCTGGCGCGAGGGGATGGAAAGTCGGATCAAGGCTCCCCCGAATTCAGCCTGGGCCGCAGCCTGGCCGAGCCTGCCTTAATACATCGAGGACAGGACCTGGCGAAGCTTCTTGATCTCCTCCAGGGCGCGGCCCGTTCCCAGGGCGACGCAGTTCAGCGGCGCCTCGGCGACCACCACGGGAAGGCCGGTGGCGTCGCGCAGGACCTCGTCCAGGCGGTAGAGCTGGGCGCCGCCGCCGGTCAGCACGATGCCCTTGTCCACGATGTCGGCGGCCAGTTCGGGCGGAGTGTTCTCCAGCGCCACCTTCACCCCGTCCACGATCTGGCTGACCGGCTCGCTCAGCGCGTAGGCGATCTCGCGCTGGCTCACCACCACCTCGCGCGGGACGCCGTTCATCAGGTCTCGGCCCTTCACCTCGGTCAGCGGGCCGTCGTCGCCTTCCGGCGGCTGGGCGGCGGCGCCGATCTCCATCTTGATCCGCTCGGCCGAGCTTTCGCCGATCAGCAGGTTGTGGGTGCGGCGGATGTAGGAGATCACCGCCTCGTCCATCTTGTCGCCACCGACGCGGACGGAGCGGGCATAGACGATGCCGCCCAGCGAGATCACCGCCACCTCGGTCGTGCCGCCGCCGATGTCCACCACCATGGAGCCGGAGGGCTCCGTCACGGGAAGCCCGGCGCCGATCGCCGCAGCCATCGGCTCCTCGATCAGCAGGACCTTGCGGGCACCCGCGCTCTCCGCGCTTTCCTGGATGGCGCGCCGCTCCACCGCCGTGCTGCCGGAGGGCACGCAGACGATGATCATCGGCGAGGCGAAGGAGCGGCGGTTGTGCACCTTGCGGATGAAGTGCTTGATCATCTCCTCCGCCACCTCGAAATCGGCGATCACGCCGTCGCGCAGCGGACGGATCGCGGCGATGTTCCCGGGCGTGCGGCCCAGCATCTGCTTCGCCTCCTCGCCCACAGCCAGCACCTGCTTGCGGCCGCGATGATCGGCGATCGCCACGACCGACGGCTCGTTCAGCACGATGCCCCGCCCCTTCACGTAGACCAGCGTGTTGGCCGTGCCGAGGTCGATGGCCATGTCGGCGGAGAGGAAGCCGAACAGGCGAGAGAACATGCGCGAGGAACCTTCCGGGCGGGAGGGAGGGAGGGGATGCGCGGCTGCCTATACCCTCGCGCCCCGACCGGCAAGGCGGTGGAATCCGAGGGTTGCGGTCAGACCGAGGAAAGGATGGCCGGCTCCAGCCCCGGCGACTTCGCGGACGGATGGGACGGGTTGCGGAAGCGCAACTCCCCTTCCGGCGCGGCGCCGGGCAGGCCCAGCATCTCGTGCCGCGTCGCGCAGGTCACGGCGACGACGCGCTTCGCCTCCTCCGTGGTGAGGAAGCGGCGGCACTCGCCTTCCAGCTCCAGCGAGACGCAAAGGTCGCGCCACTCGGCGCCGTCCAGGTCATCCAGGAACAGGGACAGGATGCCGGGCTGGCGGCCGGTGAGTCGGGTCCAGGCGGCATCGCGCAGGTGGCGCGCGGCGGCGGCGGCGACCTCGTTCCCCTGACCGGCCCGCGCGGCCATCACCAGCACGCTGCCCGATTGCGCGTCGCCGGTGACGGCAAGATGCGCCTCGGCGCCGAATTGCTGCCGCAGCCGCTCGGGCAGGGCGCCGGCCGCCTGGGCGCCGGCCAGCACCAGCGGGTCCAGCTTCAGCAGAACGTCCGCCTCGGAGTGATGGCGCTTCTCGGTGGCCAGCATGGCGGCAATGCGCTCATGCAGCGCGGCGATGCCGCCTGGCTCCGCCAGGCCCTCGGGCAGGGTCATCTTCAGCACGTAGCGGCCCGGATGGGCGGCGAGCCAAGTCTGGAGTTCCGGGTTCACCCGGTCCACCAGCGCGGCGAAGACGCCCTTGTGCACGGGGCGCCCTGCCTCGGCGGAGAGCGTCTCGCAGGCCACCTCGGCCACCGCATGCTCCCGCCGCACCAGCAGGTCGTAGGAAGCGCCGAAGAGCAGCCCGTCATGCCGCACCTCGAAGCCGCGCGCGCGAAAGGTGGCGGCAGTGCGGAGAAGGTGCAGCAGGGGCACCAGCGTCCCCGCCCCTTCCAGCCCGCCCTGGATCATCGCACGCAGGCGGCGGCGCGGCTCCTCCTCCAGCGCCGCGTCCAGCGCAACCGCCTCACCCGCCAGCGCGGCGAGGCGCTGCTCGGCGGGGGTGGCGGGACGGCGGGCGGAAAGCCGGGCAAGGGTCAGTTCCAGCGCGTGACGCCGCTGCGCCGCCCGCGCCGCGAGCGTCCCGGAGCGCATGCGTGCCGCCAGTTCCGCCATCCGGGCGCGCCAGCGTTCGCTTCCCGCCAGAGGGAGGAACGCATCCAGCGAAGCGCCTTCGGAAGCCGCGTCGGCGAGGGGCATGGGGCTCTCGTTCAGAAATTTCGGCAGGTGCCGCGCAGCGGCTCCTTTCGGAAGCATACAATCCCTTCCGCCCCCGATTCAATCCCGAGTTTTCTAGTCAGGCATTTTCGCGGGGCAGGCGCGGCTGGCCCGGCGCGTCCGGGTTCTGGGCACGGTGGCGCAGGAGGTGGTCGGCCAGGACGCAGGCCAGCATCGCCTCGCCCACCGGCACGGCGCGGATGCCGACGCAGGGGTCATGCCTTCCCACCGTCCGAAGCTCGGTCTCCTCACCCTCGACCGTCACGGCCCGGCGCGGCGTGAGGATGGAGGAGGTCGGCTTCACCGCGAAGCGCGCCACGATGGGCTGGCCGGTGGAGATCCCGCCCAGCACCCCGCCCGCGTGATTGGCCAGGAACTCCACCGTGCCGTCCTGGCGCATCCGCATCTCGTCCGCATTTTCCTCGCCCGCGAGCGATGCCGCCGCGAAGCCGTCGCCAATCTCGACGCCCTTCACCGCGTTGATGCCCATCAGCGCGGCCGCGATCTCCGCATCCAGCTTGCCGTAGAGCGGCGCGCCGAGCCCAGGGGGCACGCCTTCGGCCACCAACTCGATCACGGCGCCCAGGCTGCTGCCGGCCTTACGCGTGGCGTTCAGCAGGTCCTCCCAGCGCGCGGCGGTCGCGGCATCGGGGCACCAGAAGGGGTTGCGGCGGGTTTCCTCCCAATCCCAGCGCGCACGGTCCACGCGATCAGCGCCGATCTGGACCAGGGCACCACGGATGGTGACGCCGGGGCCGATCACGCGCCGCGCGATGGCGCCGGCTGCGACGCGCATCGCCGTCTCCCGCGCGCTGGACCGCCCGCCGCCGCGATAGTCGCGCACCCCGTATTTCAGGTGATAGGCGATGTCGGCATGGCCCGGCCGGAAGCTGCGCGCGATCTCCCCGTAATCCTTGGAGCGCTGGTCCTTGTTCCCGATCTCCAGCGCGATGGGGGTGCCGGTGGTCCGCCCCTCGAACACGCCGGACAGGATGCGGACGGCATCCAGCTCGCGGCGCTGGGTGACGTGGCGGGAGGTGCCGGGGCGGCGCGCGTCCAGGAAAGGCTGGATGTCGGCCTCCGCGAGCGGCAAGCCCGGCGGGCAGCCATCCACCACGCAGCCAATGGCCGGGCCGTGGCTCTCGCCCCAGGTGGTGACGCGGAACAAATGGCCGAAGCTGTTGTGCGACATGGCCCGCCGGGCTTACCCGCTCCGGCAAAGCTCCGCCAGACGGGCGGCGAGCGCCGCCGCCTCGCCCGCGATGGCGACGCGCTTGATGCGCGCCGTGTCGCCGGCGAGGAGGGTGACCGCGGAGGGACGCACCCCCAGAGCCTTCGCGAGGAGGCGCATCACCGCCTCGTTGGCCGCGCCCTCAACGGGCGGGGCGGCGACGCGCAGTCGCAGCAGTGGCGCTCCGTCCGGCCCTGCCGCGACGCCTTCCACCGCGTCGCGCCGCGCGCCAGGAGTGACCCGCAGCGCGACGACGATGCCCTCGGGCGTTTCCCGCCAGGGCGGCGTCACAGATCCCAGGGTGCGCGTCGCGCCTCGATGCGCGCGTCCAGCCGCGTGACGCCGATGTCGCGCAGGATGTGGTCGTCCAGCTCGTCCAGCGTCTGGCGCGTGCGAAACGCGCGCAGCATCAGCATCAGCGCCTGGCCCCAGGGGCGCGCCGGCCGGCGCATTGGCCGGAACAAGGCGGCGGGGTGCAGATGGGCGCTCATGACGGGACTCCTTTTCGTTTTCCGTGCGACACAGAAAGTCCCTTATTGGCACCCATCAGTCCAACGACTAATAATGAATGCCATCATCAGCCAGGTTGATGGGCCATGCTCCCTTCCGGTCTCGATCCCGACCTCCTTCGCTCCTTCGTGCTGATCGCGCAGGGCGAGAGCGTCACTGCCACCGCGCGCAAGGTGGGGCGCACGCAATCCGCCGTTTCCATGCAGATGCGGCGACTGGAGGACATCCTCGGCGAGGCCCTGCTGAGGCGCGACGCGCGCGGCCTGCACCCCACCGACAAGGGACTGTGGCTGCTGGAACGGGCGCGCACCCTGCTGGCGTTGAATGAGGAGATCATCACCGAGTTCCGCGCCGCGCCCATCACCGGGCAGGTCTGCCTCGGCTCGCCTGATGACTACACGGTGCAGTGGCTGCCGGGCATCCTCGCCACCTTCGCCCGCACCCATCCGGGCATCGAAGTGGACGTGCTGTGCATGTCGAGCGAGGAACTGGCGCAGCGCCTGGCCGGGGAGCGGCTGGACCTTGCACTGCTGACCGAAGGCCATGGGCGCGAGGGCGAGGAAATCTGGCGCGGGCCGTTGCGCTGGGTCGGCCCGGCCGGCGCGCAGCTTCATCGGCGCGACCCCGTGCCGCTGGCCCTCGCACGGCCAGGCTGCACCTGGCGTTCCGCCGCCGTCTCGGCGCTGGGACAGGCGGGGCGGCGGGTGCGCGTCACCTACAACAGCACGACGCAGTCAGGCTGCTTCGCCGTGGCCTTGGCCGGCCTGGCGCTGACCGTCTCCACCCCCACGCGCCTGCCGCCCGGCCTGTGCTGGATGGGCGAGGTGGAGGATCTGCCGCCTCTTCCCGAGATGGGCATCCAGCTGGCCCTTTCCGACCGGCTTCGCGCCCGGCCGCGCCTGCCGGAGGGCGTCGCCGCCCTGGCCCAGGCGATCCGCGAAGGTTTCGCGCCCAGTTGATCCACCACAGCGGAGGATTATTCGCCGCCCTCCTCAACCTTAGCCTTCCCAAAACGTCTTGCCTTCAAAGCGTTACCAGAATGGAGACACGCGCATATCGGGAAGCATCATCCAGGGCACCAACTTGCCGGATACTATCCGCCCCGGCTTCGTTTCGGGCGGGGTCACTGGCGGGCAGCCTGGTGATGGCAACGACACCATCTTCGGCAGGGGCGGCTTCGACGCCATTTCGGGCGGCGGCGGCAACGACCTGATCTCCGGCGGCGACGGCGACGACAGCCTGGATGGCGGACCCGGCGACGACCGCGTCCAGGGCGATGCGGGCAGCGACATCCTGCGCAGCGGACGCGGCAACGACACGCTGGACGGCGGCGAAGGCTTCGACACCGCGGACTACACCAGCGACGAGGACCCGACGCAGGCCGGCTTCCGCGGGGTGATCGTCAACCTCTCCGCCTCCTCCGTCATCTGGAACGGCGAAACCGTCGCCAGCAAGTGCGCCCTGGACAATTGGGGCAACACGGACGTGCTGATCGGGGTGGAGGCCGCGCGTGGCACGGTGCGCGCGGACTACCTGGTCGGCAGCACGAGCGACAACTTCCTTGATGGCTGGGGCGGCAACGACACGCTGATCGGCGGCAGCGGCGATGACGCGCTGCGCGGCGGCAGCGGCAACGACACGCTGGATGGCGGCGAAGGGACGGACCTCGCCGACTACACGATTATCTACGACTCCAGCGGCTTCGGCACGGCAGGCGCGATCGTGAACCTTTCTGCCGCGTCCGTGTCGGTGCGCGGCCAGACCGTCGCGGCGCGCAGCGCAATCGACAATTGGGGCGGGCGCGACACGCTGATCTCGATCGAGAACGTGACCGGCACCCAGTTCGGCGATGTCCTGATCGGCGATGAGGGCGCGAACGTCATCATCGGCAATGGCGGCAACGACACCGTCTACGGCAATGGCGGCAACGACATCCTCGTCGGCGGGACGGGCGCCAACACGCTGGTGGGCGGCTCTGGCGACGACGTGTACTTCGTTTCCAGCCTCTCCGCCCTCGTGGTCGAGGAGGCGGGCGCCGGCACCAACTTCCTGTGGTCGCTGGTCGATGGCTTCGTGGTGCCGCTGCATGTCGAGGTCGCGGCGCTGGGCGGCACGGCCCGGCTGATCACCGCCTCCAACGGCGGCATGCAGCTTTTTGCCAATGCGAGCTTCGCCTCCACCCTGATCGGCGCAAACGGCAACGACACGCTCAACGGTTCCGCCTTCGACGACACGCTTTCGGGCGGTGGCGGCAACGACGTGATCTACGGCAATGGCGGCGCCGACATGATGATCGGCGGTGCGGGCGATGACATCTTCGTGGTTTCCGATCCCGCTGCCCGCATCACGGAACTTGCCGGTCAGGGCGTCGACATCGCCGTGCTGGACGGCAACTTCGCCTTCGCCCTCGACGCGCATGTCGAGTTCGGCCTGCTGATCAACGACGCGCATATCCTGTCCGCCTCCGACACCGGCTCCACGCTGGTGAATTTCGGCAACCTCGCGGCCACGCTCACGGGCGGGGCCGGCAACGATACGCTGTTCGGCAGCGCGATCGGTGGCGAGACCCTTGTCGGCGGGGCGGGCAACGACACGCTCGTCGGTGGCGGAGGGGCGGATACCCTGATCGGCGGCACGGGCGACGATACCTACACCATTCAGGATGCGGGCGACGTCGTGATCGAGCAGCCCGGCGAGGGCAACGACATTGCCTTCGTCCACGTCAATGGCTGGACCGTGCCCCTGGGTCTGGAAGTTGCCCAGCTGGTGGGCCTCGCCACCCAGCTGTCGGGCGGCGCGGGCAGCCAGGCGCTGGTGGGCAACGTGGACTTCGCCTCCACCCTGGATGGCGGGGCGGGCGACGACACGCTGATCGGCACCAGCCTCGCCGACCGGCTGCGCGGCGGTACGGGCAACGACGTCATCGTCTCGGGCGGGGGCGCGGACCAGCTGATCTTCGACACGCCGAACTGGGGCGCGGACAACGTCTTCGGCCTCGTCGCCGGCTCCGGCTTCGGGGTGGATCTGCGCGGCTCGGGCGTTTCCAGCCTCGCTGCTGTCAGCATCACTGCCTTTGACGGAGGCGCACTGCTTAACTCGGCCCAGGGCTCCATCGGCTTCTTCGGCCTCACCACCCAGCAGGTGCAGGACGCGCTGATCCTCTGATCAGACCAAAGGGGGACGCACCACAAGGCGCGTCCCCTCGACCGAGGTCACCACAACCGCCTCACCCACCACGGGTGGGGCGAGGCCGGGTTCCGGCATCGCCTCCCATTCGCTGTCGCCGAGCCGCACGCGCATCCCGGCCGAGGCGGATGCGGCGACGGTGCCGACACGCCCCACCAGCCCGTCGCCGGGCCGGTTCACAGCGGGCGGCGGGGCCTCGCGCTGGATCCACAACCCCGCCCCCACCGACAGGCCGAGAAACGCCACGAAGGTCCCGGCCAGCTCGATCCAATCCATCGGGTTCAGGTGCACGACCAGCGCCGTCGCCAGGGTGGCGAGGCCGATCCACAGCAGCAGCACGCCGGGCACCAGCAACTCCGCGCCCAGCAGGATGAGCCCGAGTGTGCCGAGAAGGGCGGAAGTCCCCATCGCGTTCAGCCCTTGCGCGCGGCGTCGACGAGTTGCATCGCCTGCGCGATGCCGCCCGCGAGCGAGGCGCTTTCCATCGGCACGAGGATCAGCTTGCTGGTCGGGTTGCCCACCACTTGGCCGAAGGCCTCCACGTATTTCTGTGCGACGAAGTAGTTCAGGGCCTGCGCGCCGGCTCCTTGCGCGGCCTGCGCCACCATCGCGGTCGCCTTCGCCTCCGCTTCCGCCAAGCGCTCGCGTGCCTCCGCATCCAGCCGCGCGGCCTGAAGCCGGCCCTCGGCGGCCAGGATCTCCGCCTGCTTCTCGCCCTCGGCGCGCTGGATCTCCGCCTGCCGCTCGCCTTCGGCGCGGGCGACGGTGGCGCGGCGCTCACGCTCGGCGGTCATCTGCAGGTTCATTGCGCGCACGAGGTTCTCCGGCGGCTCCACCTTGCGCAGCTCCACGCGGCTCACCTTCACGCCCCACGGGTCCGTCGCGCCGTCCAGGATGTTGAGGAGCGAGGTGTTGATGCGCTCGCGCCCCGACAGCGTGCCATCCAATGCCATCTCGCCGATCACGGAGCGGATGTTGGTCATGGCGAGCGCCGTCAGCGCGCCTTCGAGGTTCTGCACCGCATAGGCCGCCTTCTCCGGCACCATGACGCGGTAATAGACAATGCCGTCCACCCCCACCGTCGCGTTGTCGGCGGTGATCACCGACTGTTCGGGAATGTCGAGCACCGTCTCCATCACGTTCAGCTTGCGCCCGACCTGATCGATGTAGGGGACGAGGAAGTTCAGCCCCGGGCTGAGCGAGCGGGTGAAGCGCCCGAAGCGCTCTACCGTCCAGATCTGGCCCTGGGGGACGGTGCGCACCCCCATGGCGACGGTGAGCACGGCCAGTACCACCAAGGCCACAAGGAACAGGTCGAGCAACGACATCTGCGCTTTCCTCCAGATTTCTCTCCTTGTATGGTAGCGTGGCGCAGCAGTGGAAAGCACGTGACGACTGCGGAGTCGTGAACGCATCCACGTGGGCAGGCTCCGCGTTGGTTCCACATGCGGATCGCCCCAGCCCTCCTCCTCATCCTGGCCGCACTCCCCTCCTGCCGTGAGGAGGAGCGCTCGCCGACCAGCGCCGAGGCGCCGCAGGCGCGCGTCGTTGCGGCCACGCAGGCGGTCGAGGCGCCGCTGCGCGCCCGGCTGCGCGCGGAGGCGGAGCCGCAGCAGCGCGGCGTGCAGGTCTTCGCGCAGGCCGCGCCGGCGACCTATGCGGTGTGCGGCCGCGCCAGCGCCTCCCAGGCTTCCGCCGATCCGTTGATTCCCTATGTGGGCGTCGTGACCTTCGAGGGAGCGGAGGCGCGCCTCGCGAGCCTCGCCGTCGGGACGAGCGGCGCCGAGGCCACGCGCGTCTTCCTGGAGATGGTGGATCGCTGCTTCGAAGGCGGCGGCCCTGCCCCGGGTCCGACCCGCATGACGATGCGCGCCATTCCGCCCGTCCCGAACGGCGTCATGCCGGCTGAGCGGCCCACGGGCAACGCGACCCTGGTTTCGACCGCCAGTGCCGCCACCGATCCGGCGCCGCGCCAGCGCCTGACCGTCGTCACCTCCTCGCGCACCGGGGCCAATCTGCGCCACACGCCGCGCGGCGAGGTGCTGCGGACCGTGCCGCGTTCCTCCACGCTGGAAGTGCTGGGCGAGGCACCGGGCGGTTGGTACCAGGTCGGCGAGAATGGCGAGGCCTTCGGCTGGGTGCACGCCTCCGTCCTCGAATCCGGCCCGCGCTGAGCGGCGCCGGCTCAGCCCGGAATCGCTTCCTTCGTCGCATCCTCGCCGGCCGTGGCGAGGACCCGGGAAAGCGGCACGGTGACCACGCATTCCAGCCCACCGGGATCCCAGCGGCGCTCGACCCGCCCTTCCAGCTGGCCCTCCGCCATCGCCTCGATCACCCGTGAGCCGAAGCCCCGGTGCGCGGGCGACGCGGCGACGGCGGGGCCGCCGCTTTCGGTCCAGCGCAGCCGCAGCATCCCCTCGCCCTCTCCCTCGTCCACCTGCCATTGCACCTGCACCAGCCCGCCCCGGTGCGACAGGGCGCCGTACTTGGTGGCGTTGGTCGCAAGCTCATGCAGGATGAGCGAGAAGCCCTGCGCCGCCTCCGCCGCCACCAGCAGCTTCGCTCCCGACAATTCGGCGCGCGGCGACGCGTCGGGGCCGGTCGCCTCCGCTCCGATGAAAGGCTCCAGCTCCCCCTCGGCAAGGGTGCGGAGATCGGCGCCTGCCCAGCGCGCATCCGCCAGCAGCGTGTGGGTGCGCGACATGCTGCTCACCCGCCCCTCGATGGCGCGCGCATAGGTCGTGACGTCATCGCGCGGCGTCAGCCGCACCGCCGCCAGCACCACGGCCAGGGCGTTCTTGGCGCGGTGGTCCACCTCGCGAGCGAGGAGGCGCTGCCGTTCCTCGGCCAGCTTGCGCTCGTTCACGTCCTCCGCCACGCCGCGGACGGACAGGGCCGCGCCGCGCCGCACGTCGCGGCTGAGCACCGCACCATGGACCGAGACCCAGCGCCAGGACAGGTCGGCGGCGCGGACGCGGTGCTCGGTCCGGATCTCGCCGCCTTCGCCGGAGCGAAGCGCGCGGGTGAAGGCGTCGCGCGCGGCGGGCGCGTCGTCGGGATGGATGCGCGCGAGCCACGCCTCCAGCGTCATCCCGGCACGCGGCCGCGCCGCCTCGCCCATGATCTCGGCCATGCGCGCGGACCAGGTGCAGAGCCCCGAAGGCGCGTCCAGTTCCCAGGCGCCCAACCGCGCCCCCTCGATGGCGAGGCGCGCGCTTTCCTCGCTGGCGCGAAGCTCCACCTCCATGGCGCGGTGCGCGGACACGTCGGTCAGCGCCTCCACCACGGCGACGGGTTGGCCGTCCGGCCCGCGCCGCAGCGCCTTGTGGGCATTGACCACCAGCGCCCTTCCGTCGCGGCGGCGCTGCCGCAGGTCCCCCTGCCACACTCCATCGCGCAGCAGCGCCGCCTCGATCTCCGCCCGAGGCTGCGGGAAGCTCGTGCCCAGCAGCGTGTGGGTGTCGCGGCCCCGCGCCTCCCCCGCGCTCCAGCCATAAAGGCGGTGGCAGCCCTCCGACCAGGACAGGATGCGCCCCTCCATGTCGCGCGTGAGGAAAGAGGCGAGGTCCAGCGTGGCAACGAGTTCCTGCAGACGCTCCTCGCCCTTGCGCAGGGCCGCGGTGCGCCGCTCCACCCGCATTTCCAGTTCTGCGTTCGCGGCAACCAGGGCGCGCTGCTTGCGCCCCACCAGCAGTGCCATCCAGGCGAGTCCGAAGGTCGCGGGCAGCGCCGCGGCGAGCAGGGGCAGCACCCCGCTGAACCAGCGGCGCACGACGGAGGCGCGCGGCCGCGCGGCGGTGGCATAGACCGGGTATCCGTCCACCCGATGGAAGGCGGCGATGCGTGTCACCCCATCCAGAGTGGATGCGGCGGTCACGGCCAGGTGCTCCTCGCCCTGCGCCATGCGCGGGAGGGCCGGATGGCTGGACTGGATGCGCGCGCCGGGCGCGACGGGGGCGGAGCGCGCCAGCACCAACCCGTCGGCGCGGACCAATGCGATCACGTCCTCCGCATGATTCGAGGCGAGGCGCCGCAATCGCGCATCGAGTTCCTCGACATAGACCGAGGCATTGATCACCCCATCATATTCTTCGGGCGGCAGGCCATTTCCCGTGCCGACGCGCCGCTTGGTCAGCGCGAAATAGGGGCGGCGCGTGCTGAGCCCGAAATGGACCTGGCTGACATGGATGCGCGGCGCGTCCGGGCCGCGCAGCGCCGAGTTGAAATCGCGATTCGGCAGCGCTCGCCCCACAAAGGCCGGAAGCACGGCACTCGAAACCAGCGGCACGGCGCCGCGGTCATGCACGAAGATGTAGGCTTCCTGTTCCGTCGCGTCGCCAGGCTGCATGGAGGCGGGGCTGCGCAGCCGGCCGTGCAGCTCGGCCTCGCGGCGGCGAATCTCCTCGTCCGGAAGGCCGGCCAGGATCTCGTTCGCCCGATGGATCCGCAGCACCAAACCGTCGAACAGGCGCTGCACGTACTCCGCCGACACCTCCGCGGCATGGGCCACCTCGCGCTCCGCCTCGCGCCGAGCCTGGATCCAGGAAATCCAGGCTCCGCCGGCCGTGAGGAGCATCGGCAGCAGGAGCGCCGCCCAGAAAAGCGCCCGCGCATGGCCCGCCAGGGCGGCCGACGCTGGACTGTCAGGCTGATTCATGCGTCCCTCGCGGCGTGCCTGACCATGCCGAAATCCTACGGCAGATGCGACCCATTTGCCACGCCGCAAGGCTGACGCCATGAAACGCCCAACGGTGCTGCGACCTTCAACCTTTCGTGGCGTTGGAAGCTCGTGAGCACCGCCACCCTCCCCATGCCGCCCATCCCCGTCCGCGCGACCTGGACCGCCTCGCTGCTTGTCCTGCTGCCAGCCCTGGCCGTGATGCTCCTCCTGTTCCGGGAGGAAGCGGTGACTGCCGTGCGGATCTGGACCAGTTCCACCGCCTACAACCACGGCTACGTGGTGCTGCCCATCGCGGCCTGGATGGCCTGGGAAAGGCGGGAAAGGCTGCGGATCCACGCGCCCCGCCCCGCGCCTGCCTTCGGGCTGCTCGCTATCCCGCTGGTCCTGGCATGGCTGGTCGCGGAGAGGTTGGGCATCATGGAAGGGCGGCAACTCACGGCGCTCGCGCTGTGCCTGCTCCTGGTGCCGGTGGTGCTGGGCTGGCGCCTCGCCCTCGCCTTCGCGGGACCCCTCGCCTTTCTTGTGTTCCTGGTGCCCTTCGGCGAATGGGCCGTCCCGGCGCTGCAGGCGATGGCCGCGTGGCTGGTGGATATCGGCCTCGATCTCGCCCGCATCCCGCATCACGTGGACGCGCTGATGATCGAGACCCCCTCGGGATCCTTCTATGTCGCCGAGGCGTGCGCCGGGCTGCGCTTCATGGTGGCGACCCTGGCCTTCGGCGCGGTCTATGCGCTGACCATGTTCCGCTCCCCAGGGCGGCGGATCGTCGTGCTGGCCCTGTCGCTCATCATCCCGGTGCTGGCCAATGCCGTGCGCATCGTCGGGCTGATCGTGCTGGCCGAGTTGCAGGGCTCCGCGGCCTCGGTCGCCGCGGACCACATCCTCTATGGCTGGTTCTTCTTCCTGGTGGTGATCGTGCTGGTGCTGCTGGTCGGCCTGCCCTTCCGCGAGGCGCCGGCGCGCCATGCCATCCCGGCCACGCCGCCGGTGGCGCAGCCGCGCCCGCTGGCGCTGGCTCTGGGCACCGTCCTGGTGGTCGCGCCGGTTTTGGTGGCCACCGCCGCCGCCGCCCGCCTCGAAGGACTGGGCGCCGGCGCGCCTTCGACGCAGTCCCTGCCCCTGCAGGCGATGCCCGGATGCGAGCTGGATGGCGAGGCCTTGCGCTGCCCGGGCGGCGTGATGTCGGCGCGGATGCTGGTCTTCCCGCCCACGGCGGAATGGGATGGCGTGGCGCGCGAACGCCGCACGGCCCTGGGCGCAGTGGAGGACCAGGACCTCACCTTCGACATCGCGACCGGATCGGTGCGCTGGCGTGCCCGCCAGCCGCATGATTCCGCCGACGTGCTGGTGGCGGTGGCCTTCCTGGACGGGCGCCCGGCTGGCGATGGCATCCGCAGCCGCGCCCGCCAGGCGCTGCGCGCCCTGCGCGACACAGGCGACGGCCGACCGGTGATTGCGGTGGTGCATTGGCGCGGGGAGCCGGGCAGCGACCCCTCGCGCGGCCGCGCCTGGCTGCGTGAGGTGATGGAGACCCAGGGCGAGGCGCTGGCCGCCCGGCCCATCGCCCTGTCGCGCGGGGAGTAGCCCTCCCCGCCGTCGCGAGCGGCGTCACGGCTCCGCGTCTGCGTCCTTCAGCGATCCGTAAAGCGGGGTGCGTCACGGCGTGGGTCTGCTTTCGCGCAGGCAGGCTTTCGCTGACCGATGATCCGGGCTGCCGGACGCGCTCCAAGCCATCGCGCGACGCGGATCACCAAGACAGCACGGCCAACGATCAAAGGTGCCAGTCGCTCCCCGGGTGGTGGGAGGGGTGCGAGGCGTCGAAGCCCATCTCGGCGGTGGCGAAGGGCGGCCCATGATGGGGCTTGCCGGCCGGGTGCGGCTCACTTGCGAGCATATCGAGAGCCTGCTCCCCCGAGTTCGGTCCATGCAGCGCCGCCTGCGACTTGGACCCCCCGCCCGCCAGGACGATGCCGAGATCAGCCTGCTTATCCGCCTTGCCCTTGCTCCCCAGATCGACATTCGTCGCGGCGCCGCCGGGAATCTCGGGCAGCACGAGCGTGAGCATGGGCTCGGAATCCTTCGCCTGCGGCTTGCCATGCGCCTGGCCCGGCCCATCGTCCGCTGCCTGCGGAAGCGAGGCGGGAGGCGCGTCGTCCTTCGCGGCCTGTCCCTTTCCCTTGCCCGTCTCGGCCGGCCCAGGCTTGAGGTGGATCGTATGCGGTGACACGCCCGGGAGATCCGCGCCCTTCTCCCCCGACACCTCTTGCGGCTTGCCCGATGGTGCGGCCTCGCCCGGGTGAGGGGTCTCCGTCGGCTTGCCATGCGCCTTGCCCGGCCGTGCGGCCTCCAGCGCGGCGGGGGTGTGCGCCGGCGCCTTCTCGGATTGCTGCCCGATCCCCTTTCCCGCCGGGCCGCTCCCTGCGACCTCCGGAAGGAGCGGGTCGAGCGTGGCAGCGAGGGGGAGCGCCTTCTCCGCCTGCTTGTCGTGCTTGTCTTGCCCTTTGCCCGGCAGGTCTTCCACCGCCAAGGGCGTGGCGAGCGCGGCCGGGAAAGCAAGCACTTTCTCTACCACTGGCTTGTCGTGCGGCTTGCCCGGCCCGTCTTCCGCCAGTCCCGGCGGCTGCTTGGCCTCGAGGACCAGGGGACCACCACCCTTCGACGGCTCGGGCCTGTCGTGCTTTGCGTGGCCAGGCGGTACAAACAACCCGACTTCGAGACCCGGCAGCGAGACGCTGATCGGGGTCTGGTCCGCAGCCTCCTTTGCCATCTGATTCTCGTGCGCCCGGCCGGGCCGGACCTCCGCCCGATCGGCCGCCGCTTCGGCCCGGTGGCCGGCCCCCTTGTGCGGCGGGGACACCGCGTCGGGCAGGACGATCGCTACGATCGGAAGCATTGGGATGGGATCGGCGCCCTTCCCGTTGCCAGCACCAAGCGCCTTGCCTGGCGGAGTGGCCGCCTGAACCGTCGGCTCCAGCCATGGAAGCGGGGCGGCCATCGGACGCGCCGGACCGGCATCGCCCTGTCCGGGGTGTGAAACAGAAGGGACGGGAACAGGCAGGGCGATGGAAGGCGGGGCGGCGTCACGCGGGTGCCCGCCGCTCGTGGGCTCCGGCGAGGGTCCTGGCCTCGGCAAGATTTCCGGCAAGCCGCCGGCCGGCTCGACTGCCGAGCCGCGGGGCTGCTCGAAGGCCTCGGCCTGGAGGTGCGGACGCCAGTCCGTCCCCTCGGGCTCCGGGGCTGGACGGGGCTGGGCTTTCGGCGCGGCGCCTGGGGCCTCGACGTGCGGGAGGACGGGGGCGTGGGGTCCGGCCGTGTTGCGATCGACCTGCAGCGCCACCTGGCCGGAGACACCGTCGAACGCCGACTGCGCCGACAGCGGAAAATTCACGTGGAACTCCATCGCGTCCGGCCCCGGCCCACCGCTGCCAAGCGGGGCGCGCCGTGCGGCGCCGTTCAACGCATCGGCACTCCAGGAGGCGCCCTGGCCGCCCATCCACTCCTGGTCCGGCGCCAGTGCGGCCATGTCCTGGGCCGTCGCCATCATGGGAGCGAGCAGCGAAACGGCGCCCATGCCCTGGCCCGCCCGAAAGGAGGCCGCCTGGCCCGCACCGGCCTCCGGCAGGAGCGAGGACGCGACGCGCAGGTATTCCGGGCCGCCCACGCCGGCCAAGGCGCCCTCGATGGAATTCGGGCGTGGCCGGGTCGAGCCGGCGGCCTTCTTTCTCTGGTTGTCTTCCGTCTTGCCTGATGCCGCCTGCTTCTCCGCGTCCGGGTCTTCCTCGAGGAACGGCTCGTCGAGCTCCGTCAGCCGCGCTTCTTCGTCCAGCAGGATGGGTGCGACGGGTTCGGCGCGGGGTGCCGGGCCAGGAGCGGGGAGACCGAACGGCATGGCCTGCGCAGGGCGGTCCGAAAGGGTCACGTGGAGGTCGGGAAGCGGGTCGAGGCCCAGCGGCTCGGGCATATCCAGGCCCTTGGCGCGCAATGCAGCAGGAGACATGGCACTCCCTTCGCTGGGGCCGTCCCGCGCCCCCCTGCCATGGAACAGTGCCAGGGCATGGAGGTTTCGCCAACATTGCATGCGTACGGAATTATTCCTGGTCGGTGCGCAGCAGGCCCATCAGCGCCTCCGGCCTGCGCACCGCCCCCGAGCCTTGCCCCTTAGCGATCCGACCCGGCGGTCAGTCGCCTTCGAGCCGCGCGATGTCCTCGTCCGAAAGCCCGAAATGGTGGCCGATCTCGTGGATCAGCACGTTGCGGACGAGGCGGAACAGATCCTCCCCCGTCTCGATCCATTCAAGGAGGATGGGCTCGCGGTAGAGATGGATCGTGTCCGGCTCAGAGGGCGCGTCCAGGCTGGATTTCGCGGTCAGCGGAACGCCGCGATAGAGGCCCGTCAGCTCCCAGGGGCTGTCGAGGCCCATCGCCTCCACCACATCCTCCTCGGCCACGTCCTCGACGATGATCGCGGCACCCTGCACCATGCGGCGCAGTTCCTCCGGAATGGCGGCAAGGGCGTCCTCGGCCATTTCCAGGATGTCCTCGACGGAAGGGGGCGTGGTGGGGCGCATGCCCCTTTAAGGCACGGAGACGCGCGATGGTCGAGAAGCTGGACGAGGCGGCGCGGGCTGCCCTGCCGGGCACCCTGCCGGAGTGGGACATGGTGGAAGGCCGCGACGCCATCCGCCGCCGCTTCCGCTTCCGCGACTTTTCCGAGGCTTGGGGCTTCATGGCGCGCGTTGCCCTGCTGGCCGAGGCGCAGGACCACCATCCGGAATGGTCCAATGTCTGGAACAAGGTCGAGATCGTGCTGACCACCCATGATGCGGACGGGCTGTCAGAACGCGACCTTCGCCTGGCGCGCAGCATCGACGAGCTGCTGCAGGGGGCAGCGCCGCAAGGCTGACCGCGCGCCCACGGCGCGGAATGGGGCGGGCTACACGATGCATTAATCAGCGCGTCGGCAGCTTGCGTCATCGCTCTTGGAAGATCCCGACCATGCTCGATCTCACACGTCGCGCGGCGCGCGTGCCGATCTCGGCGCGCATCCACTTCACCACCCTCGCCGCCGTGATCGGCCTGATGGCGCTCGTCGCCGTCGAGGTCACGGGCTGCATGCGCGACCTCGAGGAGGGTCGCGTCACGCTGCTGCGGGGGGGTCGTGACGGCGGCGAACAGCATCGCCGCCCGCTACCATGCCGAGGAACGTGCGGGGCGGTTGCCGGCGGCCGAGGCGCAGCGCCTCGCGCTCGATGCCATCCGGAGCCTCCGCTACGGCAGCGATGACTACGTCTGGGTGAACGACATGGCCTCCCGCATGGTCATGCTCCCTTTCCGGCCGGACCTCGATGGCCAGGACCTTTCGGAGTTCAAGGATCCGACCGGGCTTCGCCTCTTTGCCGCCTTCACGGACACGGTGCGGAGCCAGGGCGCCGGCGTCGTCGGCTATCGCTGGCCGCGCCCGGGGTCGGACCAGTCCGTCGCCGCGCCGGTCGAGAAGCTGTCCTTCGTACAGGGCTTCGCACCCTGGGGCTGGGTGCTCGGCCCCGGCGCCTATGTGGACGACCTTCGCGCCGAGCAATGGCGCGTGGCGCGGGAGGGCGCCGGTGTGACGCTCCTCGCCGCCCTCGTCGTCGGTCTGCTCGCCTGGCTCGTGGCGCGCGGCATCACCCGGCCGCTTGCGGCAACGACGCGCGCCACCGCCGCCATCGCCGCTGGCGCCCTCCATTCCCCGGTGCCGGGCGCCGAGCGCGGCGACGAACTCGGCGTGCTCGCGCGCGACCGAGGCACTGCGCGCCCAGGCCCTGGAGAAAGGGCGGCTGGAAGCGGCAGCGGGCGTCGAGCGCACGGCACGGGACCGACGGGCGGCGACGCTGGACCACCACACCCAGGATTTCGGCACTTCGATCTCGGGGGTGATAACGTCGCTCTCCGGCTCCGCCGAGGCGATGCGTCATGCGGCCATCGCCATGGCGGAGGTGGCCGAGCGCACCCACGGCCGCACGGCGCGCACGGTGGCGGGGGCCGAGGAATCCTCGCGCAACCTCGCCACCGTGGCCGCAGCGATGGAGGAGCTGAGCGCCAGCGTGGGCGAGGTGTCCCACCAGGTCGCCAAGGCGGCCTGCGCGGCCCGCGATGCCGTCGCCCGCGCGCAGGCCACCGACGCCACGGTGAGCGGCTTGTCCGAGGCGGCGGCCCGGATCGGCGAAGTGGTGCGCATGATCGGCGACATCGCGGGCCAGACCAACCTGCTGGCCCTGAACGCCACCATCGAGGCGGCACGGGCCGGTGAAGCAGGCAAGGGCTTCGCCGTGGTGGCGAGCGAGGTGAAGACGCTGGCTGCGCAGACCGCGAAGGCCATGGAGGAGATCTCCGCGCAGATCGCTGCGGTGCGCGGCGCGACGGAGGAGGCGGTGGGCGCGGTGCGCGAGGTGACCGCCGCGATCGGCCGGGTGGACGAGACGGCTGCCGCCATCGCCGCCGCGGTGGAGCAGCAGGGGGCCGCGACGCGCGCGATCGCGGCCAGCGTGCAGACCGTGGCGCGCACCACCGAGGAGGCGACCCACGCCATGCGGGAAGTGGCGGAAGTGGCCGAGGGCGCCGGCGCGTCGGGACGCAGCGTGCTGTCGGCCGCCGAGGACGTGGCCCGGATCTCCGGCACCTTGTGGGAGGAGGTGGACCGGTTCCTTTCGGCGGTCCGGTCGGACGGCGGCCAGTCCCACGCCGCCTAGCGCCGTAGGCGGTTGCGCCCGGGACGGGAACGGAACAAATAGCGGACATGGACGATGTTCTCTCCATTCCCGCCCGCACCGCCGCAGTCACCCGTGCGGCGCTGCGCCTGTGCCTCGCGCGCGCCTGGGCGCCGGTGCTGGAAGTGCCACTGCCCAATGGCCGCCGCGCCGACATCCTGGCGCTGCGCCCCGATGGCGGCTTCGCCATCATCGAGGTGAAATCCTGCGCCCGCGACTTCCTGAGCGACGGGAAATGGCCGGAGTACCGCGAGTTCTGCGACGAGATGCATTTCGCCGTGGACCTGGACTTCCCGCAGGAATTGCTGCCGGAGGATTGCGGGCTGTGGGTGAGCGACGGCTACGAGGCGACCTCCATCCGCGATTCCTTCCAGCACAAGATGGCCCCGGCGCGGCGCAAGGCCCTGACCCACCGCTTCGCCTGCGTCGCCGCCACGCGCCTCGCCGCCGAGGTGGACCCGGTGGGGGCCATGGAGCGCCGCGCGGCGCTGCTTTCCGACTGAGCGGGCGGCGGTGATCCTGTTCTTCTCCGCCGGCAGCCCCTACGCTTGGATCATCCGCATCCTGGCGCGGGAACGGGGCCTCGGGCTGGAGGAGCGGGAAGTGCCGCTGCGCGACCCGCAATCGCCGCTGCTGCCGCTGCACCCGGCCGGGCGCGTCCCGGCGCTGCTGGATGGCGAGGCGCTGATCGCGGAAACGCCGCTCATCCTCGCCCATCTCGGCTGGCTGCCGGCCGATGCGGCGGGGCGGGCCCGCCTGGGCCGGGCGCTGTCCCTTCTTGACGGCATTGCCGTGTGGAACCGCGAGCTGCGGCGCCCGCCGGAACTCCGCTCCCCCGCCGTGCTCGCGCTGGAGGAGGGGCGCGCCGCCCGCATCCTCGATGCGCTGGACCCAGCCGAGTTCGACCCGGCCTCCCCGGAGGGGACCGCCCTGCTCTGCACCCTCGGCTATGGAGAGCGGCGCCACCGCGTCTGGCGCTGGCGCGAAGGCCGGGGCAGATTGGCGGCGTGGTTCGATGACGCGGCGCGGCGCCCCGCCTTTGCGGAGACGCTTCCGCCCCTTTCCGGGATCTGAGCGAATGAGCAGCAACAGCGAGGCCATCTGGCGCCATGTCGAAGCGAAGCAGGAGGAGGCCATCGCCCTCTCCGATCGGGTCTGGGGCATGCCGGAGCTGGCCTATGCCGAGAGCCGCTCCGCCGCAGAGCACACCGCCTACCTGAAGGCCGAGGGCTTCCGCGTCACCGAGAACCTCGCCGAGATCCCGACCGCCATGATGGGCGAGGCGGGCGAGGAAGGCCCGGTCATCGCCATCCTGGGCGAGTTCGACGCCCTGCCCGGCCTGTCCAACGAGGCCGACGTGACCGAGCACCGCCCCATTCCGGGCGACGGCAACGGCCATGGCTGCGGCCACAACCTGCTGGGCGCCGCCTCGCTGCTAGCCGCCACGGCGGTGAAGGACTGGCTGGCCGCCAACGGCATCAAGGGCCGCGTGCGCTACTATGGCTGCCCGGCCGAGGAAGGCGGCGCCGCCAAGGGCTTCATGGCCCGCGCCGGGCTGTTCGACGACGTGGACATCGCCATCTCCTGGCACCCCTCCTCCTTTGCCGGGGTGAACGAGCCGCTGTCGCTCGCCAACACGCGCATCGACTTCACCTTCCACGGCCGCGCCAGCCACGCAGCCGCCTCGCCGCATCTGGGCCGCTCGGCGCTCGACGCGGTGGAGCTGATGAGCGTCGGCGTGAACTACCTGCGCGAGCACATCCCGCAGGAAAGCCGCATCCACTACGCCTATCTCGACGCAGGCGGCGTGGCGCCGAACGTGGTCCAAGCGCGCGCAAAGGTGCGCTACCTGATCCGCGCCGCCGACGTCGCCTCGCTGAACAAGCTGGTGGAGCGCGTCCGCAAGATCGGCGACGGCGCGGCACTGATGACCGAGACGCGCGTGGAGACGACCGTGATCTCCGCCGTGTCCAACCTGCTCGGCAACGACCCGCTGGAGCGGCTGATGCAGGACAATCTCGACCGCCTCGGCCCGCCGCCCTTCGATGCGGAGGACCGCAGGCGCGCCGCCGAGTTCCAGGCGACGCTGAGCGAGGAGGACATCGCCTCCGCCTTCCGCAAGGTGGGGCTGCCGCGCACGGATGCGCCGCTGACCGACCGCATCGTGCCGCTGGACAGCAAGCGCGCGCCGATGATCGGCTCGACCGACGTGGGCGACGTGTCCTGGGTGGTGCCGACCGTCCAGGCGCGCGGCGCGACGCACGCCATCGGCACGCCACTGCACTCCTGGCAGGCCACGGCGCAGGGCAAGCTGCCCCACGCACACAAGGGCCTGGTCCATGTCGCCAAGGTGATGGCCGGCACGGCGGTGGACCTGATCCAGCGCCCCGACGCGATCGCCGCGGCCAAGGCAGACCACAAGGAGCGTTCGAGCGGCGCCTATGTCAGCCCGCTGCCGGCGGACGCCAAGCCCGCCATCGGAATGTCGCTCGCGGTCTGATGATCGTCGCACGGGACGCCGCCTCCCTCCGGGGGGCGGTGGGCGGCTGGAAGGCCGCCGGGCAGCGCGTCGCGCTGGTGCCCACCATGGGCTATCTGCACGAGGGGCACTTGGCCCTCGTGCATCGCGCGCGGCAGCTCGCGCCGCGCGTCGTCGCCACGATCTTCGTGAACCCGACGCAGTTCGCGCCGCACGAGGATCTGGGCCGCTACCCGCGTGACGAGGCAGGCGATGCCGCGAAGCTGGAGGCGGCGGGGTGCGACCTGCTCTTCGCCCCGCCGGTGGAGGCGGTCTATCCGCCCGGCTTCAGCACCGCCATCACCATGCGCGGCCCGGCTGAAGACCTGGAGGGCGTCCACCGCCCGCAGATGTTCGGCGGCGTCGCCCTGGTCTGCACGCGCCTGTTCGGGCTGACCGGGGCCGATGTCGCCGTGTTCGGCGAGAAGGACTGGCAGCAGGTGATGGTGGTGCGGCAGGCCGTGTCCGACCTCGCCCTGCCCATCTCCATAGAAACCGTGCCGACGGTGCGGGCGGAGGACGGGCTCGCCCTTTCCTCCCGCAACGCCTACCTCAAGCCGGAGGAGCGGCGCGTGGCGCTTGCCCTCCATGCCGCGCTGGCGCGGGCGGCGGAACGGCTGCGCGGTGGCGCCACCGCCGCGGAGGCGACGGCGCAGGCCGAGCGCGAGTTGCTGGAGGCCGGGTTCCGGCAGGTGGACTACGTGGCCCTGCGCCGCGAATCCGACTTCGCGCCGATGGAGCGCGCCGGGGAGCCGGGTCGCCTCCTGGCTGCCGCCTGGCTCGGCCAGGTCCGCCTGATCGACAACCTGCCGCTCTGAACGAAGACGGGCCGGGCTTCGCAGCCCGGCCCGTTCCAAGAAAGGCGAAGAAAGGCGCGGCGCCTCCCCGGAAGGGAGAAGCGCCGCGCGGTGGTCAAGCGCCCGCGACCGGCGTGGAGGGCGCCGGGGCGCGGCGGACCATGCCGCGCACCAGCCCGAAGGCCACCCAGAGCAGCAGGATCGCCGCCACCGCGAGGAAGGAGGCGCTGATCGGCCGCTCCATGAATACCGTCGGGTCGCCGCGCGACAGCAGCATGGCGCGCCGCAGGTGTTCTTCCATCAACGGACCCAGGATGAAGCCGAGCAGCAGCGGCGCCGGCTCGAACTTCAGCAGCATCAGCAGGTAACCCAGCATGCCGAAGAACAGCACCAGATAGATGTCGAACACGTTGTTGTTCACGCTGAACACGCCGATGCAGATGAACAAGAGGATCGCCGGGTAGAGGATGCGATACGGGATCTGCAGCATCTTCACCCAGATGCCGATCAGCGGGATGTTTAGCACCAGCAGCAGCACATTGCCGATCCAGAACGAGGCGACGAGGCCCCAGAAGATCTCCGGATGCTCGGCCACGAGGCGCGGGCCAGGCTGCACGCCGGCGATGATCATCGCGCCCAGCATCAGCGCCATCACCGCGTCACCCGGGATGCCCAGGGTGAGGGTCGGGATGAAGGCGGTCTGCGCCGCCGCGTTGTTGGCGGATTCCGGCGCCGTCACGCCTTCCACCGCACCCTTGCCGAAGCGCGACGGCTCGCGCGCCACCTTCTTCTCGACCGCATAGGCCATGAAGGAGGCGATGGTGCCGCCCGTGCCCGGCAGCGCGCCGAAAAAGGCGCCGATGCCGGTGCCGCGGGCCATGGGCAGGGCGGAACGGCGCCAGTCCTCGCCGCTGGGCACCATGGAGCGGAAGGTGATCTTGGGCGCATCCTCCGCCGAGCGCTTGTCCTTGATGCGGTTGATGCTGCCGATCACCTCGGCCACGCCGAACAGGCCCATGGCGAGGGCGACGAGGCTGAACCCGTCGGACAATTCGGGGATGCCGAAGGTGAAGCGTTGCTGGCCGGTCTGCACGTCCGTGCCGACCATGCCGAGGCACAGCCCCACCAGCACCATGACGATGCCCTTGACCGGCGAGCCCGACGTGAGCGTCGCCGCGGCGATGAGGCCGAGCAGCATCATGGCGAAGTAGTCCGCCGGGCCGAACATCAGCCCGACCTCCGCCAGCTTGGGCGAGAAGAGCGTAAGGATGATGATGCCAAGCGACCCGCCGACAAAGGAGGCGATGGTGGTCATGAACAGCGCCACCCCCGCCCGGCCCTTCTTCGCCATCGGGTAACCGTCGAGGCAGGCGACGGCGGCTGAGGGGGTGCCCGGCAAGTTCAGCAGGATGGCCGCGGTGGAACCGCCATAGGAGGCGCCATAGTAGATGCCCGCCAGCATCACCAGCGCCGTCGTGGGCGGAACGTGGAAGGTCAGCGGCAGCAGCATGGAGATGGTGGCCAGGGAGCCGATGCCGGGCAGGACGCCGACAAACGTGCCGAGGAACACGCCGATGAAGCAGTAGAGCAGGTTCGTCGGCGAGAAGGCGGTCTCGAAGCCGAGCGCCAGGTTGGCGAGGAGTTCCATCAGAAATTCCACCGGAAGGGATGCAGGGGGATGCCGAGGCCCCAGGAGAAGACCAGCACGGCGATGGCGGCGAGGCAGACGGCCATGATGGCGATCTCGACCGGGCGGATGGCGACGCGCCCCATGGCCGTGATGCCGACCAGCACGGCAGTGGCGGCGACCAGGCCGAAAGGCTCGACCACGAAGGCAAAGGCGAGGATGCCGGCCACGATGGCGAGGAAGGGCCGCGTGTCGAACTGCACCCGCGTCCCGGCGCGGAACAGGGCGGGCAGGAAGATCAGCGCGCCGAAGCCCGCGACCAGGCCGCCCAGCACGGCCGGGAAGAAGCCGGGCCCCATGCGGCGCAGCTCGCCGATATTGTACTCCCCGAAGGCGTGGAGCATGAACCACAGGCCGAAGACGGTCAGCACCGCTCCCCCCAGCATGTCCATGTAGTCGCGCGAAGTCGTCATGGGTGGCGGCGTCTCCTTGCGGGGCGCCGTGCCCCGCCTCGGAGGCGAAGGCGGAAGCCAAGCCTGGGGGCATCACCCACCTGGCTCGTTCCCTGACGGGCGCGTCCGCCCGCTTCCCGGCACCGGGATTTATGACTTGGGCGTCATATGAACCGAGGTTATCCTGTTTGCAATACAGAGTTCAGCTAATTTTCAGCATCCATGCCATCCGCCGCCTTCAACTGGCGCGAATTCAATAATTCCATGGAGTTGACCCGGAGCCTCCAGCACTAGTGCACCGCCTTCCGGAAAGGCGCGTCCGCCCACCCGGCCGTCGCCCAGCACCATGATGGCCGGGGTCCGGTGCCCCACCAGGACCCGCACCGCGCCGGGCGGAACCGGGGCGAAGAACAGGCGGCGATGCTCCGCCAGTACCCAGTCGAGGCGTCCGGCCGCATAGTCATCGGCCAGCAGCGAGTCCGTGACGCGCACCCGCGCCGCGCCTACCATCTCCTCCGCCGTGTCGCGCGCCCGGAAGACCGGCCCGGCGAGCACCGGTTCCTCCACCCTCACGCCCAGTTCTGCGAGGCGCTGCCCGATCTCGCGCGACTGGGCGCGGCCGCGCGGGGCGATGTTGCGCTGCCCGGCGCGGTCCCCCACGCGGAAGGAACGATCGCAAGGCTCGCCCTGCGTGTCAGCATGGCGGAAGAACAGGGTCACCCCGCCCGCGCGGATGCGCGCGAGAAGCGGCGCGGCCTCCGGCGCGTCCCAGCGCAGCGGGACCAAGCGCCCATCCTGCGCCGAGGCGCGCGGGATGCCCGGCAGGGTGAGGAAGGCCATGACGGAGCGTCGGTACAGCCGCAATCGTTCCTCCACCATCAGGCCCCTCTCCATCAGGGGGCGCGGCGACGCGTCGTCAACCGCAACGTCTATGTTGCGAGTAACTCGCAATTGCACTATCCCGGATCGGCAGCAAGGAGACTCCCCCATGGCGACTCGCGGCCTTCCTTCCTGGCCCTGGCTCGATGCCGAAGTCGCCGACCTGCCGGAGGCCGAGGCCCTGGCGCTGGACGCCATGCGTGCGTGGGCGGAGGACGGCCCGGGTGGACCGATCGCGCAGGCGGCGTTGGTCCTGGCTTCGGCCGGGGCCGAGGGCGCGGCCCTGCCCCTCAACGCCGCCCTTCGTGCCCTGCCCGGCCTGGTCCCGGCCTGCCGCGTCTGCCCGGGCGTCTCACGGTGCGAAGCGGATTTCCTGCTGGCGCTGACGGCGGCGCAGGCCGGGCGGCGATCGCTGGCGCTCGCCATGCTGCACCGGGTCGCGCCGCCGCTCGCCGCGTATCAGGCCATGCCGGGCGTCATCAGCCTCGCCTGCGCGCTTCGGCGGTCGGGTCTTGTGTTCTCGGCGCCTTTCTAGGCGCAGGCCGGCGTCTGGGCAGGGGGACAGCGAGCGCGTGCGACGCTTCCAGCGCGGCGACCAGCGACGTCTCCTCGACGGCATCCAGGTTGCAGCGGGTGATGCCCATGCGTCCCCACCCGCCCGCCAGCGGTGCGAAGACGTGAGGCTCCCGCTCGCAGAAGAAATCGCGCAGGTCCTGGCTGAACATCAGGTTGATGTCGCGTGCCGCCTCATCGAGCGTGGCGAAGGTCTTGCGCGGGGTGCGGAAGGCGATGCGGTGCCAGTGCGGCGCCTCGCTGGCCCCCGGCAGGGCCAGGGCGAGTTGCCGTGCGCGTGTCACCGAGACCGCCATCCGCTCAGGCCGGCGCTGCGCCGACCGGCGGCTGCGCCGGGCGCCACACGCCGGGCCGCACCGCCGAGGCCGTGAACAGCCCGTAAACGGTGATGCCCAGCGCGACGGCGAAGAACTGCCCCTCCATGCCGAAGCCCAGCACGTCGGCGAAGAGCCAGCCGCCCCCCACCGCGATGCCAAGACGCGACAGGCCCGCCGCAACCGGCCAGCCCATGCGCCCCGCCCCCATGGCGCCGAAATACATCGCCATGCCTAGGCCGAACCCGCCAAAGGCCGGGCCGATCAGCACCAGCGCGGTGGCGGCGATCTGCGCCACCTCCTCGTCCGACGCGAAGAGGCGGGCGAAGCCCAGCGGAAAGAACGCCACGGCCAGCCCCACCACCGAGCAGACGACGAAGGCCATGGCCCCGCCCACCCAGGCGGTGCGGCGCGCCATCTCCCAATCCCCCTGCCCCACGGCGCGCCCGACCAGGGCGGTCAGCGCCGACCCGACACCGAAGGCCAGCGGGACCATCATGAATTCCAGCCGCGCGGAGACGCCATAGGCCGCCACCACCGCCGGCCCATGCTGGGCGAGGCGCGCGGTGACGAGGATGGTGGCGAGGTTGGAAACGGCGGCCAGCGCGCAGGCAACCGCCCCCACCGCGAGGATGCGGCGGAACAGCCCCCATTCCAGCCGGGCGCGCAGGTCGGGCCGGAACCCGGCCGCGCCGCTCAGCACCACCGCCAGCATCGCCGCCGCCCCCGCCCAGAAGCACAGGGCAAAGCCAAGCCCGAGGCCGGACAGCCCCATCCCCAGCGGCTCGGCCAGCACCCAGCCCACCGCCGGATAGGCCAGCCAGCAAAGGTTCAGCACCCGCGCCGCCAGCCCGTGGCGCCCACCGCCGCGCAGGACGGAAGCGAGGGTGTTGGCGAGCCAGGCCGGCACCGCCCCGGCGCCGAACAGCCAAGCGGCATAGGGCACGCCGGCCGCGGCCGCTTCCGGCCCACCGATCAGCGTCAGCACCGGCCGCCCGAACACGGCGAGCGGGATGATGAACCCCACGGCGAAAAGCAGCGCGATCAGGATGGCATGGAGGGCGAGGCGCGACGCCTCCTCCGGCTTGCCGCCGCCCAGGGCGCGGGCGATGGCGCTGACCACGCCGCCGCCCATGGCCCCCGCGCTCATCTGGCCCAGCAGCAGGGCGAAGGGCAGCACCACCGCCCAGCCCGCCAGCGCGGCGCGGCCCTGGCGCGCGGCCAACCAAGTCTCGATCAGCAGCGCCACCACCTGCAGGGCCGAAAGCAGGGTGGTGGGCGCGGCGAGCGCGAGGATGCGCCGCGCCAGTTCCCGGGCCGGGGGGCGCCCCGCCGCCGCGCTCACGCGAAGCGCTCCAGCGCGAAGGCGGACAGGTCGGTGTTGGCGGGCGGGCCCAGCATGGCGCGAGCGAGCATCGCCCCGGCGGGGGCGGAGGCGGTGAGCCCCAGATGCCCATGGCCGAAGCAGCACCACAGCCCGGGCCGCGCCGCGACCGGCCCCATCACCGGCAGCGTGTCCGGCAGGCAGGGGCGATGCCCCATCCAGAAGGGCTTCGCGCCTTCGGCGCGGGCGCCGGGCAGCAGCTTGCGCAGGTCGTCCAGCAGCAGGGCGGCGCGCCTCGGGCTGGGCGGGGCGTCGTTCGCCCCGAACTCGACGGTTCCGGCCACGCGCAGCCCTTCCTCCATCGGCGTCACGAAGGCCTTGCGGTCGGCGGGCACCAGCGGCCGCCGCGGCATCAGTCCGGGATCGGGAATCATCACGTGGTAGCCGCGCTGGGCGATCAGCGGCACGTCGAGGCCGATGCGGCGCAGGAGGTCGCGCGACCACGTCCCCGCCGCCAGCACCACGTGCTCCGCTAGCAGCGTCTCGCCTCCGGCGCGAATGCCGGTGACGCGCCCGTTCTCGGTGACGAGGTCCGTCACCTCGGCGCGGCGGATCTCGCCGCCCAGCCGCTCCACGCCACGCGCAACCACGCGGGCATGGCGCAGCGGGTTTAGGATGTGGCCCTGCTCCGGCAGGAAGACGCCGACCGTGTAGTCGGGGCTGATGCCGTTCTCCAGCGCCTCGATCCCGGCGCGGTCCAGGATCTCGGTCCGCTGGCCGTATTCGCGGCGCAGCGCCCAGGCGGACTCGTCCTTCGCGAGGTGCGCCGCGTCCCGGTAGAGGTAGAGCTGTCCCTCGTCGCGCAGCAGTTCCTCCGCACCTTCCTCGCGCAGGATCTCGCGGTGTCGCGTTTCAGCGCCGGCAAGGAGCTGGGACATGCCCTCGGCGATGTCCTGCACGCGCTCGGGCCGCGCGGCCAGCACGAAGCGCCACAGCCAGGGCAGAGCCGCCGGCCAGGCGCGAGGCGGGATGTGCAGCGCCCCCTTCGGATCCAGCAGCATCCCAGGCACGGATTTCAGCACGCCCGGCATGGCCAGCGGCGCGACCGAGCCCTGCGAGATGGCGCCCGCATTGCCGGAGGAAGTGCCCTCCCCCGGCCCGGCGCGGTCCACCACTGTCACCTGCGCCCCGGCGCGCTGTAGGTGCCAGGCGGCGCAGAGGCCGACGATGCCGGCCCCCACCACCAGGATGCGCGGCCGACTCACCGCGTTTCGGTGCGGAAGGACTTCGCGACGATGCGCCATCCCTCGCCGGTCTTCAGCAGGAGGAGGTAGTCGGTGAAGAATCGCGGCGGGATGCAGCAATTCACCTTCACGCAGGCCGCTTCCTCGCCCGCCATGTCCATGGCGAGGATGCGATCCTCGCGCTGCAGCCCCTGCTCGGCGGGCTTGGGGCGGGAGGCCATGCGCTCCAGCCATTCGGCGCGGGGCAGGTCGGTGAGGCTGCCGCCCTCATCCACGGAATACAGGTGGGCGCAGGGGTGGAAGGCGGCGGCGATCTTCGTGCCGTCGCCCTCGTAGAGCCCATCCAGGTAGAGGCGCACGACCTTCTCGATCTCGGCCAGGGCGCCCGGCATCACGGTTCCATCCATCACCCGTTCCTCCAGATTCCGCGCGTGTCGAGCACGACGCGTCCTTCAAGCCGCGCGGGCGGCACGGCGCGGAAGGCAGCGTGGTCCACCAGCAGCAGCAGCGCCGCATCTCCTGCCAGCGCCTCCTCGAGCGTGGCTGGACGCAGCCCGGCAGGCAAATGTTTCAGATGCGGCTCCACCACGCGCACCCGGCATGGGTGGCGGCGGGTCAGCGCCTCCGCGATGGCGAGGGCCGGGCTTTCCCGGAGATCGGCCACATCCGCCTTGTAGGCGAGGCCGAGGCAGATCACCTCCTGCCCCGCCGCGCACAGCGCCGAGGCGCGCTCCAGCCATTCCTCGCGCACCGAAGCGTCCACCGCCCGCACCGCCGGGATCAGCCGCGCCTGGTCCGGCGCGCCCTCGGCAAGGAACCACGGGTCCACCGCGATGCAATGCCCGCCCACGCCGGGGCCGGGCCGCAGCACGTTGACGCGCGGATGGCGGTTCGCGAGCTCGATCACCGCGAAGGGGTCCAGCCCGTGATGGCGCGCGATGGCGGCGACCTCGTTGGCGAAGGCGATGTTCACGTCCCGGAAGCTGTTCTCCACCAGCTTCGCCATCTCGGCGGAGGCGGCGTCGGTGCCCGTCACCTCGCCCTCAACGAAGCCGCGGTAGAAGGCGACGGCGCGTTGCGTCGCCTCCGCATTCGTTCCGCCCGCGAGGCGTGGATTGCGGCGAAGCTCCGTCAGCAGGACGCGCTCCGGCCCATAGGCGACGTGCAGCGCGCGGAGGTCGGGCCGCGCCGCGCGCAGCCGCTGCTCCAGGGCCAGCGTGGTGCCGACCGGCGAGGTGCTTTCCAGCAGCACCAGCGCCTCCTCGCCCAGCAGGGGCGCGATCGAATCCGCCGCCGCCCAGACATGGTCGAGCACTGCGCGCCTGCCGGGGCCGAGCGGCGTCGGCACCGCGAGGACGAAGATTCCGGCTGCGACCGGCGCCGCGTGCAGCGTCAGCGTGCCGTCGCGCAGCGCATCGCGCAGCAGTGGGCGCAATGCCTCCTCCTCGGCGAAGAAGCGCCCTTCGGCGATGGCCTCGCGCCGCGCCGCGTCCGGCTCGACGCCGCCCACCTGGTGCCCCGTCGCCGCCAGCAGGGCGGCGGTGGGTAGTCCGACATATCCGAGGACCAGGACGGAAACGCGCATCCCCGCCAGCTTGGCACCGCCAGGGGCTTCCGCGAAGCGCCCGCCGGGGCGAAGCTGCGCGCCGAGGAGACATGCCCATGACGTCACGCCGCGCGCTGCTGGCCGCCCCGCTGATGCTGCCTGCCCTGGCGCGGGCGCAATCCTCGCGCCCCACCCGCATCATCGTCCCCTACGCGGCGGGGGGCGGCACCGACATCCTGGCCCGCGCCCTGGCGGAGGCGATGCGTCCCTCGCTTCCTGGCCCCATCGTGGTGGAGAACCGCGCCGGCGCGGCGGGCGTCATCGGCTCGGAGGCGGTGGCACGGGCGGAGCCGGACGGGCACACGCTCTGCGCCGTCGTCTCGACGCATGTGATGAACAAGCACGTCATGGCGCAGATGCCCTTCGACCCGCTGCGCGACTTCGCGCCGGTGGCGATGCTGTCGCGCTCCACCTTCGTGCTGGCCGCCATGTCCGCCCTGCCCTTCAACGACATTCCCGGGCTGCGCGCGCATGCCGAGGCCAACCCGCGCAGCCTGTCCACCGGCAGCACCGAGGCGCTGTCCTCCTTCATCGGGCAGGAGTTGGCGCGGCGCCTCGGCATCGAGACGCCGGACGTGGCTTATCGCGCGGGCTCGCAGCTGATGACGGACATCGTCGCGGGCCACCTGCCGCTGGGCTGGACCACCACGGCCAGCGCCACGCCGCACATGGCGACGGGGCGCGCCAAGGTGATCGCGGTGTCCACCGCCACCCGCACTCCCTTCTTCCCCGACGTGCCCACGGCGCAGGAACAGGGCGTCGCGGATTTCGACCTGTCGGGCTGGGTCGCGCTGCTCGGCCCCGCACGGCTGCCCGACGCCGTGGCCGCCCGCCTCTTCTCCGCGGTCGAGGCGGCCTATGCCGACGGAGCCTTCCGCCAGCGCCTCGCCACGCTGAGCATCGAGGCCGACCTGCGCCCGCCCGCCGTGGCGGCCGAGGCGCTGCGCCGCGAGGACCGCATCTGGACCGCCGCCCGCGCCGCCGGCCACATCCAACCGCAGTAAGGACCCCGCATGGCCCACCCCTCGCTCAAGGCCGCCTTCGACGCGAAGAAGTTCATCGTCGCGCCGGGCATCTTCGACATGATCTCGACCAAGGTCGCGGACGGCATGGGATTCCCCTGCCTCTACGTCACCGGCTTCGGCACCGTCGCCTCGCATCTCGGCGTCGCCGATGCGGGCATCGCGACCTATTCCGACATGGTGGGCCGCGCCGGCGCATTCGCCCGCACGGCGCGGACGCCTGTGATCGCCGATGCCGACACGGGCTATGGCGGGTTGCTCAACGTGCGCCACACCGTCCTGGGCTACGAGGCGGCGGGCATCACCGGCATCCAGATGGAGGACCAGGAGGTGCCGAAGAAATGCGGCCACACCCCCGGCCGCCGCGTCATCCCGGCCGAGGACATGGTCTTGAAGATCAAGGTCGCTGCTGAGGCGCGGCGCGACCCCAACTTCCTCATCGTCGCGCGCACCGATGCCCGCACCTCCTTGGGGCTGGAGGAAGCGATCCGCCGCGGCCACATGTATGGCGAGGCTGGGGCAGACATCGTCTTCGTCGAAAGCCCGGAAAGCGAGGAGGAAATGGCCGAGATCTGCCGCTCGATCGACAAGCCCTTGCTGGCGAACATGGTGGAGGGCGGGCGCACCCCCGTCCTGCCCGTGGAGCGGCTGAAGGCGCTCGGCTACGCCATCGCCATCTACCCCGCCGTCGGCTTCCTCGCCGCCGCCAAGGCGCTGGAATCCGCCTACGCCACGTTGCGCGACACGGGCGAACCGCCGGCGGAATCCTACGGCTTCGGCCGCATCTGCGAGCTGATGGGCTTCCCCGAAGTCTGGGAGTTCGAGAAGAAGTGGGCGCGCGAGCCATGAAGGCCCCCATGAAAGCCCTCGTCTTCGACGTCTTCGGGACGGTGGTGGATTGGCGCTCCGGCGTCGCGCGCGAGCTGGCGGGCTACCTTTCCGCGATCGGCCGCACGGACCTCGATCCCTTCGCCCTGGCCGATGCCTGGCGCCGCCGCTACCAGCCCGCCATGGAGGAGTGCCGCTCCGGCCGCCGTCCCTGGACGCGGCTGGACGTGCTCCACCGGGAGAATCTGGAAACGATGCTGGCGGATCACGGCATCACCGGCGCCGACCCGCAGGACCTGGACGCGCTGAACCTCGCCTGGCACCGGCTGGACCCCTGGCCGGACGTGCTGCTGGGGCTGCACCGGCTGAGGCGCCGCTTCTTCCTGGCGCCGCTTTCCAACGGCAACATCGCGCTGCTGGCCAACATGGCGAAGCGCGCGCGCATCCCCTGGGACGCCGTGCTCGGTGCGGAGCCGGTGCAGGCGTACAAGCCGCAGCCCGAAGCCTATCTCCGCACCGCCGGCCTGCTGGCGATGCGACCCGACGAGGTGTGCCTCGTCGCCGCCCATAACGGCGACCTGCGCGCGGCGCGGAAGGCCGGGTTGAAGACCGCCTTCGTTGCCCGCCCGACCGAGCATGGCGAGGACCAAGCCATCGACCTCGCGCCCGAGGAGGATTGGGACGTGGTGGCGAAGGATTTCGTGGAACTCGCGGCGAAGCTGGAGGCCTGACCCCTCAATCGGGGAAGGCGACGCGGATCTCGCCCGGGGACTGCCCGATCCGGGCGGCCTGCCGCGTCGCCAGCCAGAGTGCGAAGGCGGCCTGGGCTTCCTCGCTGCCTTCAAGGTCGGCGATGTCGGGGCGCGCCGCCGGCTTGGGCAGGGGCGCGCCGGAGTGCGACACCGTGACGGTCACGCTGCCCTCCATGCCCCGCGCCGTCACCTGCGCCTCCGCCACCCCGCGCGAGGCCAGCAACTCGCCCAGCTCGACCAGGAAATCCTGCACGCGGACCATGGTGTCGCGTCGCGCGCCCCATGCGCCGCCCAGCGCCGTCGCGCGGTCCTCCGCCTCGCGATGCAGCCCCTCCCCCAGCTTCAGGGTGAAGCGCGCCTCCCGCGCCACGAGCGGCAGGGTGGCCAAGTGCAGCACGAAGGCCGCCAGCGCCCCGAGCGTCAGCGCCGAGGCGAGGGCCGGCAGGTATTCCCGGAAGGTTGCGGGCGCAATCAGCACGGCAAACCCCATCACCAGCCCCAGACCCACCACCAGGGAGCGGCGGATATCGAGCATCCGCACGGTGATGAGCTGGCAACCCGTCGCGATCATGAAGCAGGCGACGTAGAGCAGCATGGCCGCCTTCACCGGCGGCGGGATCAGGATGAACAGCGCCACCAGCTTGGGCGACAAGGCGAGCAGCAGAAGCAGCGCCGCCCCCACCCAGACGATCCGCAGGGACAGGGTGCGGTTGGCGATGGACAATCCGACGCAGGCCGAGGACGGGCCGGGTGCCATGGCCCCCATCGCCCCCGAGGCCGCCAGGGCGACGCCATGCGCCAGGAGGCCGCGCCGCAGCGGTGGGCCATCCGGCCTTTCCCAGGCTCCGTCGGAGGCGCGCTGGAAGGCGACCAGATTGCCGAGGATCGTCGCCTTCGCCGGAAACACCGCGAAGACGAAGGCGAGGACGAGGCCGAGCGACAACCCGTCGAAGCGGGGTGCGACCGGCTCCGGCCAGGCGAACCACGGATTGACGGAGAGCGTGGAGGTGCCGTCCGGCTCCAGTTGCCCGCCGAGCGCCGACATGCCGATGCCGACCGCCGCGCCGATCAGCATCCCGTAGGGCGCCAGGGCCCGGCCGCGCAATGCCACCGCCCCCATCACCGCGAAGGACAGGAAGGTGATCAGGATGTCCCAGGGGATCTCCGTCTCGAAGGGGCGGCCGACCACCTTCAGCACGTCCAGCATCACCGGCAGCAGCGACGCGCCGAGCAGGAAGACCACCACCCCCGCGATCTCGGTCGGGACCAAGGCCTGCGGGCGCGGGATCAGGAAGGTCGCCGCGATGGCGAAGCCGCCCGCGACCAGTAGCAGCGCTCCCGCCTGCGCGGGGCCGAGCCCGGCTCCGGCGGCGAGCAGTACCGCCCCCAGCATCACCGGCGTCGGGATGGAGGGCATCTGGTAGCCCGCGCCGAGAGGCCCGCGCGTCAGCGCCTGCAAGACCTGCAGGATGACGCAGCCAAGCAGGGCGAGGCTGATAAAATTCGCCGCGCCGCGTGCGTCCAGCCCGAAGGCCGAGGCCGCGACCACCGGCAGGACCAGGTAGATCGCCTGCACCGCGATGTGCTGCGTGGCCAGGCCGAGCGAGGCGCCCGCAGGCGCCGCCTCGTCCAGCGCGAAGACCACGCCCTCCGGCCGGGTCCGGCGCTTGTCCCTGGCCCGCTCGAAGCTCACGCCAGCGCCAGGGCCTCGCGCGCTGCATCCCAGGACGCGCGGTCCGGGGCGCAGATCAGCCCGCCCGTGTGGCGGCGCGGCGTGTAGGGCGTGCCGTCGAATTGCGCCGCGAAGCCTCCCGCCTCGGCATGCAGCAGCGCGCCCGGCGCGTGGTCCCAGGGCATCAGCCGATTGTAGACCAGGAGATGCGCGCCACCCGTTGCCGCCAGCCGGTATTCATGCGCGGCGCAGCGATAATTCACCGTGCCGCCGAGGCGGGACAGGCGCGGAAGCACGCGCTCCTTGCGCGCGGGCTCCATGAACCCCCAGGACACGGCGCCGATCATGGAAGCGACGGGCGCGGCGGGTGCAACGCGGCAATCGGTGCGGTGGCCCGAAGGGTCCTCCACCCAGGCGCCCTCGCCGCGCAGGGCGATGGCGGTGTCCTGGCCCAGCGGGTCGTGGATCCAGGCGCCCACCGTCTCGCCATCCAGCACGGCGGCGAGCATCACGCCGAAAAGCGGCACGCCGGCGGCGAAATTGGCGGTGCCGTCCACCGGGTCCAGCACGAAGCACAGCCCCTCGCGCTCCAGCAGGCGCAGCACGGCGGGATCGGCGGCGGCGGCTTCCTCGCCCAGGATCGCCGCTTCGGGCCAGCGCGCGGCGAGTTCCTCCGCGATGCGCCGCTCCGCCGCCTCGTCCGCCTCGGTCACGAGGTCGAAGGCCGAGGCCTTGGCCCGCACCTGCCCGGCAGCGAGGCGCCGGAAGCGCGGCATGATCTCCGACCGCGCGGCGCCGGCCAGCAGGGCCGCGATCTCGCTCGCCTGCTTTGCGCTGAACATCACCGGGGAAGCTGGGCGAAGCGCGCGTGGTCGGCCGGGGAGAGACGGACACGCACCGTCACCCCGTCATCCCTGTCGGCGCGCGACGTCACCTCGCCATGGCGGTACAGCCAGGCGAGGCGCGAGCCGTCCTCCGTCCCCAGGCGGTACTCCCGCTCCTCCATGCCCGCGGCCAGCCGCTCGTCCAGCAGGGCGCGGAGTTCCTCCAGCCCCTCGCCGGTGAGGGCGGAGATGGCCATGGCCCCCTCGGCCCGCGCCTCGATCGCTTCCGGGCCGCCCAGCAGGTCGGCCTTGTTCAGCACCTCGATCGTCCGGCTGCGCCAGCCAGGGTCCAGCGTGGCGTTGGGCCCCTCGGCGAGGCCGTCCAGCACCGTCACCACGTCCTGGCGCTGCGCCGCGCTGTCCGGATGTGCCACGTCGCGCACATGCAGGATGATGTCGGCGGAGGACACCTCCTCCAGCGTGGCGCGGAACGCCTCGATCAGCTGGGTCGGCAGCTCGGAGATGAAGCCCACCGTGTCGGACAGGATGGCGTGCCGGCCGGAGGGCAGCGAAATCTCGCGCATCGTCGGGTCCAGCGTGGCGAAGAGCTGGTCCTGCGCATAGACGCCGGCGCCGGTCAGGGCATTGAACAGCGTGGACTTGCCGGCATTGGTGTAGCCGACCAGGGCGATCACCGGATAGGGCACACGCTCCCGCGCACGGCGATGCAGGCCGCGCGTGCGCCGCACCTGCTCCAGCTCGCGCTTCAGCTTGACGATGCGCTCGCCGATCAGGCGGCGGTCGATCTCGATCTGGGATTCGCCGGGGCCGCCCAGGAAGCCAAATCCGCCGCGCTGCCGCTCCAGATGGGTCCAGGACCGGACGAGGCGCGTGCGCTGGTAGTCGAGATGCGCCAGTTCGACCTGCAGCGTGCCCTCGCGGGTCCGTGCCCGCTCGCCGAAGATCTCGAGGATGAGGCCGGTGCGGTCGATGACCTTCACCCCCCAGTCCCGCTCCAGGTTGCGCTGCTGGACCGGCGAGAGCGCCGCGTCCACCACCACGAGCTCGGCCCTTTGTTCCTGCAGCGCGGCCTTGACCATCTCCACCTGTCCCTCGCCGAGCAGGGTGGAGGGGCGGCGCGCGCGCAGCGGGTGGATGGCTTCATGGACGATGGCGACGCCGATGGAGGCGGCGAGGCTGACCGCCTCGGCCAGCCGCGCCTCGGCGGCGCGGGGCATGGCGCTGGCGGGCGCGAATTCGAGCACGTTGCCCCGCGCCGTGCGCTCATAGGGCAGGATGACGGCGCAGCGCGTCGGTTGGCTGCCCGCGGGCGGGGCTTCAGTCGTCCCGGCCAGAGGACGGCTCCCTGTTCATGGTAAGCGTGGTCTCGCGCACCGGCCGCGTCTCTCCCGAGGGGAGGGTCTGCCCGGTCCCGGCCTGCGGCCCCGCCGCCTGGCCGGCGGCTTGCGGGTCGAACAGCATGATCGGCGCACCGGGCATGACGGTGGAAATGGCGTGCTTGTAGACAAGTTGCGTGTGCCCATCCCGGCGCAGCAGGACGGAGAAATTGTCGAACCAGGTGATGATGCCCTGGAGCTTCACCCCGTTCACGAGGAAGACGGTCACCGGCGTCTTGCTCTTGCGGACATGGTTCAGGAACACGTCCTGCACGTTCTGGGACTTCTCGGGCACCGCGCCCTCCTTCCTCTTCTCTTGCCGCGGACCCGGCCCGCCTATCCTGCCCCCCGAATGTCGGGCGTCGGCACGACCTTGTCCAGCGCCTTCACATGCGTGGCAAGCGCGGCCGCGTTCGGGAAATGCAGGACAGGATCGCAGTTTTGCACGCCACCATCATGCTCCGCCATGCCTAGCAACACGGGGACGCAGCCTGCCGCGCGCGCGGCCTCCATGTCCAGGGCCGTATCGCCGACATACCAGGCGCTCGGTCCCGGTGCGGCGTCCATCGCTTCGAGGGCCATGAGCAGCGGCGCCGCGTCCGGCTTGTCCGCCGCCGCATCCCCCGCGCCCACCAGCGCGCCGAAGCGCCAGCCGAGATGCGCGGCCTCCGCGCGCAGCAGCGGCCCCTGCTTGTTGCTCACCACCCCCAGCGGGATGGTCCCGACGGCCTCCAGCATGGCGGGCACGCCGGGCATGGGCGCCAGCACCTCCAGATGGGTGGCGCGCACGGCGGCGTAGAAGATGTCGCGCGCCTTCTCCCATTCCGCACCGAACATTTCGGGGAAGGATTCGCGGAGCGACCGGCGGACATTGGCCAGCACCGTCTCGCGGTCCCATTCCGGCAGGTCGAAGGCGCGGAAGGCGGCGTTCAGCCCGGCCTGGATGGCGGCCCAGCCATCCACCAAGGTGTTGTCCCAGTCGAAGAGGATGACCTCAGGCCGCACGGTTGTCGCCGCCCTGCACATGCCGGGCGAAGATCGCGAAAAGCTGCCGCGTGACCGGGCCGACCCCGCCATCCCCCACGGGCGCCCCGTCCACCTGGACGATCGGCTTCACGAAGGAGGTGGCGGAAGTGAGGAAGGCCTCCCGCGCGCGGCGGAGGTCGTCGAGGCTGAACTCGCCCGTCTCGTAGGCGATGCCCTCGGCGTCCAGTTCGCGGATCAGCGCGGCGCGGGTGCAGCCGGGCAGGATGGCGTGGTCCAGCTGGCGCGTCCGCAGCCGCCCCGTCTCGTCCACGATCCAGAAGGAGGTCGCGGCCCCCTCGCGCACCATGCCCGATGCCTCGTCGAACAGGATGGCCTCGCTCGCCCCCTGCTCGCGCGCCGCCTGGCGGGCCAGCACGTTGGGCAGGAGGTTCACGGTCTTGATGTCGCAGCGCGCCCAGCGCAGGTCGGGATGGGTGATGGCCTTGGTGGTCCAGCTCTCGATGTCGCGCGGATAGGGCGGGATCCGCCGCACCGTCACCACCAGGGCGGGCGGCACGGGCTCGGTCGGAAAGGCGTGCTCCCGCCGCGCCACGCCGCGCGTCACCTGCATGTAGAGCAGACCTTCCGAAATGCGGTTGCGCCGCGCCACCTCGTGCAGCACCTGCCGCAACGCGACGCGTGGCATCGGCATGGGCAGGCGGATCTCGCGCAGGGAGCGCTCCAGCCGGTCGAGGTGGAGATCCTCGTCCACGAAGCGGGAGCGGTAGAGATGAACCACCTCGTAGATGCCGTCGCCGAACTGGTAGCCCCGGTCCTCGATGTTCACGCAGGCTTCGCGCTGCGGGCGATACGCCCCGTTCACATAGGCGATGCGTGACATCAGGCGTTGCCCCCCGCTCGGTCCTCGGCCTGCACTCCGAGGAATTTCAGCTTCCTGTGCAGGGCGCTGCGCTCCATGCCCACGAAATTCGCCGTGCGGCTGATGTTGCCGCCGAAGCGCATCAGCTGCGCCTCCAGATACTGCTTCTCGAACATCTCGCGCGCCTCGCGCAGCGGCAAGGTCATGATCTCGCTGGAGCGATCGAGTCGCAAGACGGCCGGTGCGGCGCCGACGATCTCGGGCGGCAGGGCGTCGGCCCGGATCGCCGCCCCCGCCTCGCCCGGCGCCATAATCAGCAGCCAGTCCACGAGGTTGCGCAGCTGCCGCACATTGCCCGGCCAGTCATAGGTCTGCAGCGCGGCGATCGTGTCCTCCGCCAGTTCCCGCCGGGCGAGGCCGGAGCTTTCGGCGGAGCGCGTCATGAAGTGGCGCGCCAGCGCCGGCACGTCCTCGCGCCGCTCGCGCAGGGCGGGCATGCGCAGCGGCACGACGGAAAGGCGGTAGAACAGGTCCTCGCGGAAGCGTCCGGCCGCGATCTCGGCCTGGAGGTCGCGGTTGGTGGTGGTGAGGACGCGCACATCCACCTTCACCCGCGTCGCGCCGCCGATGCGCTCGAAGCCCTGCTCCTGAAGGGCACGGACGATCTTGCCCTGGGTTTCGAGCGGCATGTCCGCCACCTCGTCCAGCAGCAGCGTGCCGCCATGGGCGCGCTCCAGCACGCCGGCGCGGCGCGGGGCGTCGCCGGACTGCTCCACGCCGAACAGCTCCTCCTCGATGCGGACGGGGTTCAGCGTGGCGCAGTTCAGCGCGACGAAGGGGCCGTCGGCGCGGCGGGAGCGGGCGTGCAGCATCCGCGCCGCCACTTCCTTGCCCGAGCCGGCAGGGCCAGAGATCAGCACGCGCGAATTGGTCGGCGCGATCTTGTCGATGGCGCCGCGAAGCTGACCCATGGCGGCGGACCCGCCGACCAGCTCCATCTCCGACCCGGCACGGAGGCGGAGGTCGCTCACCTCGCGCTTCAGCCGCGCCGCTTCCAGGGCGCGCTGCACGACCAGCAGCAGCCGGTCGGACTTGAAGGGCTTCTCGATGAAGTCGTAGGCGCCGTTCTGGATCGCCTGCACCGCCGTCTCGATCGTCCCGTGGCCGGAGATCATGACGCAGGGGACCTGCGGCTCCTCCCGGTTCATCGCGTCCAGGATGCCGAGCCCGTCCAGGCGGGAATTGGCCAGCCAAATGTCGAGGATGACCAGGGAGGGGCGTCGCGAGCGGAAATGCCCCAGCGCGGTGTCGCTGTTGTGCGCCTGCCGCGTCTCGTAGCCCTCGTCGGACAGGATTCCGTCGATGAGCAAGCGGATATCCGGCTCGTCATCCACGATCAGGATGTCATGCGCCATTCGCCGGCTCCATCATCCCAGGCTCCGTGATGCGGGAAGGCAGCAGCAATTCGGCGCGCGCGCCCCTTCGCCCATCCGGGCCCGGCGGGGCGTCGCGCAGGGCGATGCGTCCACCATGGTCCTCCATGATCTTCTTCACGATGGCGAGCCCCAGACCCGTGCCCTTCGTCTTGTGCGTCACATAGGGTTCCGTCAAGCGATCCCGCTCCTCCCCTTCCGGCAGCCCGATCCCGTCATCCTCCACCGAAAGGCACAGCATCCCGTGCGCCATTTCCAGCGCGACGCGGATGTGCCCCATGGGTGAAGGCGGCGCGCCGTCCTCCGATGCCTCGGCCTGGGCGCGCATGGCGATGGAGTCCGCCGCGTTGTGCAACAGATTGGTGAGCGCCTGGTTGATCAGGCGGCGGTCGCAAAGGACATGGACCTCCTGCGCCGGCAGCGACGTTTCGAAGATGATCTCGGGCCGGGCGTTCTGCTGCAGCACCAGCGCCTCCCGCACCAGCCGCCCGATCTCCTCCTGCCGCATCACCGGCTGCGGCATGCGCGCGAAGGCCGAGAACTCGTCCACCATGCGGCCGATGTCGCCCACCTGGCGGACGATGGTGTCGGTGCAGGCTTTGAAGGTTTCCGGGTCGTCCTGGATCTGCTTGAGGTAGCGCCGCTTCAGACGCTCCGCCGAAAGCTGGATGGGCGTGAGTGGGTTCTTGATCTCGTGCGCGATGCGGCGGGCGACATCGGCCCAGGCCGCCTGGCGCTGCGCTGCCAGCAGGGCGGAAATGTCGTCGAAGGTCAGGACGAACCCCGCCCCATCCAGCTCGGGCGAGAGCCGCGCCAGCAGGGTGCGGCGCTCGCTCGGCGGGCCGATGCGGACTTCCTGCGTCCCGCCCTTGCCGGCGAGGAGCGGCGCGAACTCGGGCACCACCTCGCCCATCGGGCGGCCGGTTTCCTGCTCCAGGTCGAGGCCGAGAAGCTGCGAGGCGGAGCGGTTGGGCAGGTTCACCCGCTTGTCCGGGTCCAGCCCGACGATCCCCGCCGAAACGCCGCCCAGGACCGCCTCCGTGAAGTTCTGCCGCTCCTCGATCTGGCGATAGGCCTCCATCAGCTCGCTGCGCTGGGCGGCCAGCTGGTTGGTCATGCGGTTGAAGGCGCGCGACAGGGAGCCGACCTCGTCATCCGCATCCCCCTCCTCCACCCGCACGGTCAGGTCGCCGCCGCGCACCCGCTCCGCGGCCATGATGAGGCGGGAGATGGGGCGCGCCAGCTGGTTCGCGAGCAGGAGGCCGATCAGCACCGCCGCCAGCAGGACCAGCAGCGCGCCGATGGCGAAGATCATCACGAAGGTGACCTGAAGGCCTTCCCGGTTGCGGTCCAGCGCCTGGTAGGCGGTCACCGCCGCTTCCGTGCGCTGCATGTGCTCCAGCACGGAGGCATCCACCGGCCGGCCGATCATCATCATCAGCCCGGAGGAAGCGGTGAGCGCGACGACGGCCCGCACCCGCCCCTCCTCGTCGCCCGTCACCACCGCGACGTCGCCGCCCTGCGCCGTCTCGATCGCCCAGGTCGGGGGCGGCTGGAGGACGAAATTCGCGCTCATGCCCGCATGGGCGACGACGCGGCCCAGGATGGGCTCGAACACCACCGCCTCGGTAAGGCCGCGAATGCCGGCCTGGGTCGCCACCACCCGCGCGAAGGCGAGGGACTGGTCGGGCAGCAGCACCGTCGCCCGGTTCAGGTCGTTCGCCATGGCCAGCGCGTCGGCGCGGATGTTGTTCTGGTGCTCCTCCAGATAGGCGCGCGAGGCGGAGAGCGAGGCCTCCAGCGCCGTCCGCACCCGGTCGGAGAACCAGGCCTGGATGCCCAGGTTGAAGAACAGCGCCGCGAAGCCGCCCAGCAGCAGCGCCGGCACCACCGCGACCACGGAGAAGAGCAGCACCAGCCGCGTGTGCAGCCGCGAGCCCGCCGCGCCGCGTCGCCTTTCCACCCAGACCCGCACCAGCCGCCCGGCCAAGGAGGCGACCAGCAGCAGGATGACGGCCAGGTTGACGAGGACGATGCCCACGATCTGCCCCGGACGCGTCGGGCCGAGGGGCGAGCCGTCGGAAAGCAGCACGAAGGTGGCGATGCCCATGAACAGGGCGCCGATCGCCAGCCCGAGCGTGACCCCCCGGCCGAGCAGCATGTCCGCCGCGCGCCGCAGCAGCGGCACGCGGGGCTTCGCCGTCATGCGAGGCCCCGGACCACCGGCAACTCGAGGTCCTTCAGCTTCTTCCGCAACGTGTTCCGGTTCAGCCCGAGCATGGCGGCGGCCTTGATCTGGTTGCCGCGCGTGGCGCTGAGCGCGAGGCGCAGCAGCGGCCGCTCCACCTCCGCGATCACGCGGTCATGCAGGTCGCGGATCGGCATCCCGTCCTTGTGCGCGGCCATGAAGCCCTTGAGGTGACGCTCGACGGCCTGTTCCAGCGTCTCGGCGGCGCGGGGGGCGCCGGGCTCGGCGGGGGCCTCGGCCTCGGCCAGCTCGGCCGCCACCGCCTCCTCGCCGATCACCTCCTGCGAATACAGGGCGGCGAGGCGGCGCATCAGGTTCTCGAGTTCGCGGGCGTTGCCGGGCCAGGCATGGCGCTTCAGCCGCTCCATCGCATCCGGCGTCAGGCTCTTGCTCGGCAGGCCGGCGGCGCGGGCGCGCTCGAGGAAGTGGCGGGCCAGGAGCGGGATGTCCTCCACCCGCTCGCGCAGCGGCGGCAGGCGGATCGGCACGACGTTGAGCCGGTAGAACAGATCCTCGCGGAACAGGCCGGCGCGGATGGAGGCGCGCAGGTCGCGATGCGTGGCGGCCACGATGCGGACATTGGCCTTCACCGGCTGGCGCCCGCCGACCGTGGTGAACTCGCCTTCCTGGAGCACGCGCAGCAGGCGGGTCTGCGCCTCGGGCGGCATGTCGCCGATCTCGTCCAAAAACAGCGTGCCGCCCGCCGCCTGCTCGAACCGGCCGATGCCGCGCGTCAGCGCGCCGGTGAAGGCGCCGCGCTCATGGCCGAACAACTCGCTCTCGATCAGTTCGCGCGGGATCGCGGCCATGTTGATGGCGACAAAGGGCCCCTGCCGGCGCTTGCCGTAGTCGTGCAGCGCGCGGGCCACCAGCTCCTTGCCCGTGCCGCTTTCCCCCGTGACCATGACGGTCAGGTCGGCCGTGGTGAGGCGCGCGACGGTCCGGTAGATCTCCTGCATCGCGGGCGAGCGGCCAACCAGAGGCAGGCGGTCCGTGTCCGGCTCCTCCTCCGTCGCCGCCGCGCTGGCAGGGCTGGACAGGGCCCGCTCCACCACGCTCAGCAGTTCCTTCAGGTCGAAGGGCTTGGGTAGGTATTCGAAGGCGCCGCGCTGGGCCGCCTTAACCGCCGTGGTGAAGGTGCTCTGCGCGCTCATCACCACCACGCGCAGGTCGGGGCGCACGCGCTTCATCCGCGGCAGCAGGTCCAGCCCGTTCTCGTCGGGCATGACCACGTCCGTGACGACGAGGTCCCCTTCCCCGTCCTCCACCCAGCGCCACAGCGTGGAGGCGGAGGAGGTGGCGCGCACGTGGTACCCGGCGCGGCTCAGCGCCTGGGACAGCACGGTGCGGATGGCGCGGTCGTCATCGGCGATCAGGACGGTGCGGCTGTCGGTCATGCGTCTTCCTCGTCCTCGGACACCGTCGCGCCGGCGGGAGCGCCGGGCAGGGAAAGCCGGAAGGTGGTGCGGCCCGGCCGGCTGTCGCACTCGATCAGCCCGCCATGGTTGCTCACCAGCTTGGCGACCAGCGCGAGCCCGAGCCCCTGGCCGGATTTCTTGCTGGTGACGAAGGGCTCGAACAGCGTGGCGCGCATCGGCTCGGGGATGCCGGGGCCGTTGTCGCGCACGATCACGGTGAGCGGCAGGTGGACACGCTCGCTGGAGCCGGGCACGGCGATGCGCACGCCGTGGTGATAGGCGGTGAGGAGCTGGATCTCGCCCTCGGCCGGGTGCACCGCCTCGGCCGCGTTCTTCACGAGGTTCAGGAGGATCTGCACCAGCTGGTCGCGGTCGCCCCACACGGCGGGCAGCGAGGGGTCGTATTCCTCGACGATGCGCAGATGCGCCGCGAAGCCCGACTGCGCCACGCGCTTCACGTGGTCCAGCACGGAATGGATGTTCACCGCGCGCGGCTCGATCGGCCGGTCGCCGAACATCTCCATCCGGTCCACGAGGTTGCGGATGCGGTCCGTTTCCTCCTGGATCAGCTGGCACAGCTCGCGGTCACCCTCGGCGGCGCCCTGCTCCAGCAGCTGGGCCGCGCCGCGAATGCCGGAAAGCGGGTTCTTCACCTCATGCGCCAGCATCGCCGCCATGGCGGTCGCGCCGCGCGCCGCGCCCAGGAAATGCAGCTGCCGGTCCAGCATGGCGGCGGTGGAGCCGTCCTGCAGCGTCAGCACGACATGGCCCGGATGCTCGGCCAGCGGCGCGCCGTGGGCGCTGACCCCCTGGCGGTGCAGGCGCGGGCTCTCCAGCAGGAGGTCGTGGTCCGCCACGGGGCTTTCCAGGCGGCGGACCTGCCCGAGCAGGGCGAAGAGCCGGTTGTCCGGCGGCAGCAGCTCGCCGAGCGGCATGCCCTGCAGGCCGGTGTGCGAAAGCTGGAAGAACTGCTCCGCTGCCGGGTTGGCGAAGCGGAACCGGTCCTCCGCGTCGAGCACCACGGCGGGCAGCGGCAGCGCGGAGAGCACGGATGCGGCTTCGGGCGGTGCGCTGGCGCGGCGGGCAAGATCTGCCACCTTGGCGAGCACCCCCGGCCGGACCTCGGCAGCGACGGGCATCAGGCCGCCTCGCGGAAGGAGTCGCGCACGGCCTCGACGCCGCGCTCGACCAGGGGGCGGTAGAAGCCTTCCATCAGCGCCTCGGCCGTTTCCGGCGTCTCGACCGTGTTGACCCGCGCGCGAAACTCAGCGGAGCCGGGCAGGCCGCGCGAGTACCAGGCGATGTGCTTGCGCGCCATCCGCACCCCCGTGCCGATTCCGTGATGGGCCAGCATGGCGCGGTAGTGGCACAGCAGCGTGTCCAGCTGCTCCTCCAGCGTCGGGTCGGGCAGCTTCTCCCCGGTCTGGAGGAAGCGGGCGACCTGGCGCGGGAACCACGGACGGCCGTAGCAGCCGCGCCCGATCATCACCCCGTCGGCGCGGGAGCGGCGCAGCGCCTCCGCCGCATCCTCCACCGAAACGATGTCGCCATTGGCGATGACGGGGATGGAGACGGCGTCCTTCACCCCCGCGATGAAGTCCCAGTTCGCCGTGCCGGTGTAGAGCTGCTGCCGCGTCCGGCCATGGATCGTCACCAAGCGGATGCCGCATTCCTGGGCAAGCCTTGCGAGGCGCGGCGCGTTCAGCGACTGGTGGTCCCAGCCCATCCGCATCTTCAGCGTCACCGGGACGGACACGGCCTTCACCGTCGCCTCCAGGATGGCGGCGGCACGCAGCTCGTCGCGCATCAGCGCGGAGCCGGCGCTCTGCCCCACCGCGACCTTCTTCACCGGGCAGCCGAAATTGATGTCCACGATCGCTGCGCCGCGATCCACCACGAGGCGCGCGGCATCGGCCATCACCGCCGGATCGCAGCCCGCCAGCTGCACAGAAGAAGGCGCGCCGAAGCCCTCGACCTCGGCCATCTTCAGGCTCTGGCGGTTCTCGCGGATCATCGCGGTACTGGCGATCATCTCGCTGACCACGAGGCCGGTGCCCAATTCGCGCGCCAGGCGGCGGAAGGGCAGGTCGGTGACGCCGGACATGGGCGCGAGGATCACGGGAGTCTCGATCCGCACCCCCGGGGCGAGGTCGATCGGACGCAGCGGATTGGCTGGGGTGGAGGTGCCCATCATTTGTGCACATCTACGCCGAACGACGTCGCGCGTCCACGCCGGCGCGAGGGCTCCGCCACCCTCCTGGCCAGGGGAAGGGAGGCGTTCTAAAGCCGGCGCCATGCAGATCGCCGCCCTTCTCCTGGCCGCTGGCCAGGGCAGCCGCTTCGGCGCGCCGGAACCCAAGCAATACGCCCCCCTGGGCGGGCGCACGGTGCTGCGCTGCGCGGCAGAGGCGCTGCTCGCCTCGGGCCATGTGGCGGTGCTGCAGCCGGTCTGCGCCGCGGGCGAGGAGGCGCGCGTCGCCGCCATGCTGGAAGGACTGCCGCACCGCCCGCCCGTTTCCGGCGGCGCGACCCGGCAGGAAAGCGTGCGGCGCGGGCTGGAGGCGCTGGAGGCATCGCCGCCCGACCTCGTCTTGGTTCACGACGCAGCACGCCCGGTTGTCCCGCCCGGCACGGTCGAGGCGTTGGTGGCGGCCCTGGAAACGCACCCTGGTGCCATCCCGGCCCAGCCGGTCAGCGACACGCTGAAGCGCGGCGCCGAGGGCCGGGTGAGCGAGACGGTGCCGCGCGCCGGGCTGTTCCGCGCCCAGACCCCGCAGGGCTTCCGCTTCGCCCCCCTGCTCGCCGCCCATCGCGCGGCGGGGGGCGAGGCGACGGATGACGCGCAGTTGCTGGAATGGGCCGGGCAGGCGGTGGCGCTGGTCCCCGGCCATGAGTCCAACGTGAAGATCACCTTTCCCGAGGATTTGCGCCGCGTGGAGGCCCAGATGACCCCTTCCCTGCTGCCCCGCGTGGGGCTGGGCTACGACGTGCACCGCTTGGTGCCGGGCCGCCCCCTGATCCTGTGCGGCATCACCGTCCCGCATGAGCTTGGCCTGGACGGGCATTCCGACGCCGATGTCGGCATCCACGCACTGTGCGACGCCATCTATGGCGCGCTGGCGGAGGGCGATATCGGCCGGCACTTCCCGCCCTCGGAAGCGCAATGGAAGGACGCGGACAGCGCCCGGTTCCTGCGCCACGCGGCCGGCCGTATCGCGGCGCGCGGCGGGATGCTGGTGAATGCCGACGTCACCCTGATCTGCGAGCGGCCCAAGATCACGCCCCACGCCCCCGCGATGATCGCGCGCCTCGCCGAGCTGCTGGGCGTGGAGGAGGGCCGCGTCGGCGTGAAGGCCACGACCAGCGAGCGCCTGGGCTTCACCGGGCGCGGCGAGGGCATCGCGGCGCAGGCGGCGGTGAGCCTACTGGTCCCCGCCTGACGCGGCCGGGAAAAAAAGGCCGCCCCAGCGAAGCGGGGGCGGCCCTAAGGCAAGGTTGAGGAAGGCAAAGCTATCAGAACGTTCATGTGACGCGCTGACCGCCGCGAGATGGGGGCGGGATCCAGATGTTCAATACCCTTGCCCGCAAGGTCCTCCCTCCGCGGCCTTTGTTCTCCCCACGGACGCACGATATCCTTCCCCTGACCCGCAGGAGGACATCATGGCCCGACACGACGCCGCCATCATCGGCTGGGCGCATAGCCGCTTCGGAAAGCTGGAGGACGCCCCGGATGCGGAGGCGCTGATCGGCCTCGTCGCCCGCCAGGCCATCGAGGATGCGGGCATCGCGCCCGAGGACGTGGACGCCGTCTTCCTCGGCACCTTCAACGGCGGGTTCCAGCCGCAGGACTTCCCCTCCTCGCTGGTGTTCCAGGCCGTGCCGGAGCTGCGCTTCAAGCCCGCGACCCGCTTCGAGAATGCCTGCGCAACCGGCTCCGCCGCCATCCATGGCGCGCTCGATTTCCTGGGCGCGAAGCGCGGCCGGATCACCCTGGTCGTCGGGGTGGAGAAGATGACCGCCACCCCCGGGCAGCGCGTGGGCGAGATCCTGCTCAGCGCCTCCTACCTGAAGAGCGAGGCGGGGATCGAGGCGGGCTTCGCCGGCGTCTTCGCCCGCATCGCCGAGGCGTATTTCCAGCGCCACGGCGACCAGTCCGACGCGCTGGCCGCCATCGCGGCGAAGAACCACAAGAACGGCGTCGACAATCCCTTCGCGCAGATGCGCAAGGACCTGGGCTACGAGTTCTGCCGCGCTGAGAGCGAGAAGAACCCCTTCGTCGCGCGCCCGCTGAAGCGCACCGACTGCTCGCTGGTCAGCGACGGCGCGGCGGCGCTGGTGATCGCAGAGGGGGACGTGGCCGGGTCGGCCCGGCGCGCGGTGAAGTTCCGCGCCACGGCGCAGGTGAACGACTTCCTGCCCATCGCCCGCCGCGACATCGTCCGCTTCGAAGGCGCGCGCGAGGCCTGGGGCCGGGCGCTGGACGACGCGGAGCTGTCGCTGAAGGACCTGTCCTTCGCCGAGGTGCATGACTGCTTCACCATCGCCGAGCTGATCGAGTACGAGGCGATGGGGCTGGTGCCGGAAGGCCAGGGCGCCAGGGCGGCTCTGGAGGGCTGGACGCAGCGCGACGGGCGCCTGCCGGTCAACCGCTCGGGCGGGCTGAAGGCCAAGGGTCACCCGATCGGCGCCACCGGCGTCTCCATGCACGTGCTCACGGCCATGCAGCTGTGCGGCGAGGCGGGCGACATGCAGCTTCCCAAGGCCGAGGTGGCGGGCGTGTTCAACATGGGCGGCGCCGCCGTCGCCAACTACGTGAGCATCCTCGAAAGGGGCTGATGCCATGAACCTGCTTCACCGGCCGGCGGCCCTCGACACGGCCCGCTACATGTCGGGCTTCGGCAACGGCTTCGAGACCGAAGCCCTGCCGGGCGCCCTGCCGGTGGGGCGCAATTCGCCGCAGCGCTGCGCCTACGGCCTGTATGCCGAGCAGCTTTCCGGCTCGCCCTTCACCGCGCCGCGGACCTCCAACGAGCGCTCCTGGCTCTACCGCATCCGCCCTACGGTCGCGCACTGGGGCACGATGCGCCCGGCCGATGCGGGGTTCTGGCGCTCCGCCCCCTCCGGCGAAGGCGCGGACGTGCCGCCCGCCCCGATGCGCTGGGCCCCGGTGCCGGTGCGCGAGGGCGCGGCCAGCTTCCTGCAGGGCATCCACACCGTCACCACCGCCGGCGATGCGGGCGCGATGGCGGGCATGGCGGCCTCGCTCTGGCTCTGCAACCGGAGCATGGAGGACGAGGTGTTCTGGAACGCCGATGCCGAGATGCTGCTGGTGCCGCAGGACGGCGCGCTGCTGCTCCGCACCGAGTTCGGCCGCATCGACCTTTCGCCCGGCGAGGTCGCGGTGATCCCGCGCGGGGTGAAGTTCGCGGCCGACGTGGACGGCCCCTCGCGCGGGTATCTGTGCGAGAATTACGGCGGTGCCTTCACCCTGCCCGAGCGAGGGCCGATCGGCGCCAACTGCCTCGCTAATCCGCGCGACTTCCTGTGCCCCGTCGCGCATTACGAGGACCGGGAGATGCCGCACCGCCTCGTCGTGAAGTGGGGCGGAAGGCTGTGGGAGACCGAGATCGGCTGGAGCCCGCTCGACGTCGTGGCGTGGCACGGCAACTACGCGCCCTACAAATACGACCTCCGCCGCTTCTCGCCGGTCGGGCCGCTGCTCTTCGACCACGCGGATCCGAGCATCTTCACCGTGCTCACCGCGCCCTCGGAAACGCCGGGCACGGCCAACATCGACTTCGTGATCTTCCCCGATCGCTGGCTGGTGGCGGAGAACACCTTCCGCCCGCCCTGGTACCACATGAACGTGATGAGCGAGTTCATGGGGCTGATCTACGGCCAGTACGACGCGAAGCCCGAGGGCTTCAAGCCAGGCGGCATCTCCCTGCACAACCAGATGCTGCCGCACGGCCCCGACGTGGACGCCTTCGAGGGGGCGAGCCGCGCCGACCTCAAACCACATAAGCTGGAGGGCACCATGGCCTTCATGTTCGAGACGCGCTTCGCCCAGCGCGTGACGGACTGGGCGGCCGGCCTGCCCCAGCGTGAGCGCAGCTACGAGCATTACGGCCACGCGCTGCGCCGCCACTTCGACCCCACAAGCCGGGAAGCCTGATGGACCAGACCCACGACCCCTCCCTCCGCTCCTGGGTGGAGGGAGCGGACTCCCATGCCGACTTCCCGATCCAGAACCTGCCGCTGGGCGTGTTCTCGCCGCGGGGTGGTTCGCCGCGCGCAGGGGTGGCGATCGGCGAGCTCGTCCTGGACCTCGGCGCCGCCGGGCTGGAGGTTCCGGTCCCGCTGAACGACTTCCTGGCGCAGGGTGCGGCGGCGCGGCGGGAGCTGCGGGCGCGCGTCTCCGCCCTGCTGGCCTCGGGAGCCACGCCGCGCCCCGAATGGCTGCACCGTCAGGCGGATTGCCGGATGCACCTCCCGGCGCGCATCGGCGACTACACGGATTTCTACGTGGGCATCCACCATGCCGTCGCGGCGGGGCGGCTGTTCCGGCCGGACAACCCGCTGCTGCCGAACTACAAGCACATCCCGGTGGGGTATCACGGCCGCGCCTCCAGCGTCGTGCCCTCCGGCACCGCGATTCGCCGGCCCAACGGCCAGCGCGCCCGCCCCGAGGGGCCGAGCTTCGGGCCCGCCGAGCGATTGGATTTCGAGCTGGAACTCGGCTTCTGGGTCGGCCCCGGCAACGAGATGGGCGAACCCATCCCCGTCGCCCACGCTAGCGAGCATATCGCCGGCTATTGCCTGCTGAACGACTGGTCGGCGCGCGACATCCAGGGCTGGGAGTATCAGCCCCTCGGCCCCTTCCTGGGCAAGAGCTTCGGCACCACGATCAGCCCCTGGATCATCACGCCCGAGGCGCTGGAACCCTTCCGCACCCCGCAGGACCCGCGCGAGCCCGGCGACCCGAAGCCCCTGCCCTATCTGTGGGACGAGGCGGATCAGCGCGGCGGCGCCCTTTCGCTGGAGCTGGAAGCCTTCCTCATCACGCCCAGCCTGCGCGAGAAGGGAATGGCGCCGCACCGCATCACGCTGAGCCACGCGCGGCATCTGTATTGGACGCCGGCCCAGATGGTGGCGCACCACAGCAGCAATGGCTGCAACCTCCAGCCCGGCGACCTCATTGGCACCGGCACCGTCAGTGGGCCAGACCGCAGCGGCTACGCCTCGCTGATGGAAGTGACCTCGGGCGGGCGTGAGCCCCTCGCCCTCGCCAGCGGCGAGACGCGGACCTTCCTGCAGGATGGCGACGAGATCGTGCTCGCCGCGCGCGCCCGGCGCGAGGGGGCCGTTCCCATCGGCTTCGGCCCCTGCGTCGGACGGGTTACGCCGGCTCTGGCGTGAGGCGCGGCTTGCCGTCGAGGAAGCCGTCGCGGCCTTCCTCGACCGCGTGGCAGGCCACCAGCGTCTCCGGCGTGCCGCGCGCCGGGATCATGGCCGGCACCTCGATGCGGCAGCGGTCATTGGCCAGCGGGCAGCGCGGATGGAAGGGGCAGCCGGGCGGCGGGGCGATGGGCGAGGGCACCTCACCCCCGACCGGGATGCGGGTGCGCCCCGTCATCTCAAGGTCCGGGATCGCCTCCATCAGCGCGCGCGTATAGGGATGGCGCGGCGTGTGGAACAGCGTCTCGGACGGCGCGAGCTCCACCAGCTTGCCCAGGTACATCACCCCCACCCGGTCGCTCACCTGCCGCACCACGGAGAGGTTGTGCGAGATGAACAGGTAGGTGAGGCTCAGCCGCTTCTGCAGCTCGAGCATCAGGTTCAGGATCTGCGCCTGCACCGACACGTCGAGGGCGGAGGTGGGCTCGTCGCAGACCAGGAACTCGGGGTTAGAGGAGAGCGCGCGGGCGATGGAGATGCGCTGGCGCTGCCCGCCCGAGAATTCGTGCGGGAATTTCTGCCCGTCCAGCGGGGAAAGCCCGACCTGGGTCAGCAGCTCCCCCACCCGCTCCACCTGCTTGCGGCGGTCCTTCACGAGGCCGAAGGCGCGCAGCGGCTCGGCCACGATGTCCAGCACCCGCCAGCGCGGATTCAGGCTGGCATAGGGGTCCTGGAAGATCATCTGCATGCGCTGCCGCTTGGTGGGATCGGCGCGCGCCTCGGCCAATGGAAGGCCGTCAAAGAATACCTCGCCCCGCGTGGGCTGGTAGAGGCCGACCACCAGCCGCGCCACGGTGGACTTGCCGCAGCCGGACTCGCCGACCAGCGACAGCGTCGTGCCCTTGGGCACCTGGAAGGACACGCCGTCCACCGCGCGCAGGATGCGCTTCTCCTCCCGCGCGATGACGCGCTGGAGGAGCGGGCGGGACACGTCGAAATGCCGCGCGGCGTCGCGCAGCTCCAGCATGATCGGCTCAGGCAAGGCCGGACTCCTGAAGTCGCTGCGCCTCTTCGGGCGCGTAGAGCCAGCAGGCGGCGCGGTTCGCCTTGGCCGGCATCAGCTCCGGCCGCTCGACGCGGCAGCGGTCGAAGACGAAGGGGCAGCGCGGGTTGTAGGGGCAGCCGGGCGGGATGGCGGAAAGCCGCGGCATCGCGCCCTCGATGGCCTGCAGCCGCTCGACCCGGTGGGAAATGGGCGGGATGGAGCCCATGAGGCCCGCGCTGTAGGGGTGGGCAGCGTTCTTCACCACCTCCCGCACCGCGCCGATCTCGATGATGCGGCCGGCATACATGACCGCCACGCGGTCCGCCGTCTCGGCAATCACGCCCATGTCGTGGGTGACGAGCATCATCGCCGTCCCCTTTTCCCGCGCCAGGTTCTTCAGCAGCGCGATGACCTGGGCCTGGATGGAAACGTCGAGCGCCGTGGTCGGCTCGTCCGCCACCACCAGCTTGGGCTCGGCGCAAAGGGCGAGCGCGATGACCACGCGCTGACGCATCCCGCCGGAGAACTCGTGCGGGTAGGAATCCACGCGCTGCGCGGCGGCGGGGATGCCAACCAGCTCCAGCCATTCCACCGCCCGCTTCTTCGCCTCGGCCGGGCCGATGGGCAGGTGGGTGGTCATGGTCTCGGCCAGCTGGTCGCCCACGGTGTAGAGCGGGTTCAGCGTGGTGAGCGGGTCCTGGAAGATGGCGCCGATCTGCCGGCCGCGGATGCGCCTCAGCTCCTCGTAGGGGAGGTTGTCGATGCGCCGCCCTTCCAGCCGGACCTGCCCGCCCGCGATGCGGCCAGGCGGCTCCAGCAGGCCGATGATGGCGGCGCCGGTCATGGACTTGCCGGCGCCGGACTCGCCGACGACGCCCAGCACCTCGCCGGGCGCGATCTCGAAGGACACGTCGTCGAGCGCGACGAGGGTGCCGCGGCGCGTGGGGAACTCCACGCGCAGGTTCTGGACCTGAAGGAGGGACATCTCAGCGAAGCTTCGGGTTGAGGGCGTCGCGCAGCCAGTCACCGAGGAGGTTGACCGACAGCACCATCACGATCAGCGCGACACCAGGGAAGATGGTGATCCACCACTCCCCGGAAAAGAGGAAGTCATTGCCGATGCGGATGAGGGTGCCCAGGGAGGGCTGGGTCGGCGGCACGCCGACGCCCAGGAAGGATAGGGTCGCCTCCGCCAGGATGGCAAAGCCGAGGTTGAGGGTCGCGATCACCAGCACCGGCGACATGACGTTGGGCAGCACGTGGGAGCGCATGATGGAGAGCGGCGAAAGGCCGATCACCCGCGCCGCCTGCACGTATTCCTTGTTGCGCTCCACGAGGGTCGAGCCGCGCACGGTGCGGGCGAATTGCGGCCAGTTGGAGATGCCGATGGCGAAGATCACGACAAAGAGCGCGATCTGGTCGTGCACCTCGCGCGGCAGGGCGGCGCGGACGACGCCGTCCACCAGCAGCGCGACGAGGATGGAGGGAAAGGTCAGCTGGATGTCGGCGATGCGCATCAGCACCGCGTCCGTCCGCCCGCCCAGGTAGCCGGCCAGAAGCCCCAGCACGACGCCCAGCGTGGTGGAGAAGATCACTGCGCAGAACCCCACCAGAAGGGACACGCGCGCCCCGTACATGATGGCGGAGAGCATGTCCCGCCCCTGGTCGTCCGTGCCGAGCGGATAGGTCGCGTCGCCCTCCCCGCTCCAGACGGGGGGCTTGAACGCGTCCATCAGCTGGAGCGAGGCGAGGTCGAAGGGGTTGTGCGGCGCCAGCACCGGCGCCAGCACGGCGCCGGCGATGCAGATGAAGGCCACCAGGGCCGAAAGCATCGTGACCGGCGATCGGGTAAAGGACCACCAAAGGTCAGAATCGAAGAACGCCTTCATCTCAGTGGCCCCGACCCCGTCCGATGCGAAGCCTGGGGTCCACGGCGTAGTAGAGCAGGTCCACGATCAGGTTGATGGAAACGAACACGGCCGCGATCATCATCAGGTAGGCCGCCATGACGGGAATGTCCGCCGCGCCCACGCTCTGGATGAAGAGCAGCCCCATGCCCGGCCACTGGAACACCGTCTCGGTGACGATGGCAAAGGCGATGATGGCGCCCAGCTGCAGCCCGGCGATGGTGATGACCGGCACCAGCGTGTTCTTCAGCGCATGGCCGAAATGCACGGCCCGGTTGGGCAGGCCGCGGGCGCGGGCGAACTTGATGTAGTCGGTCCGCAGCACCTCCATCATCTCGCTGCGGACGAGGCGCATGATGAGGGTCAGCTGGAACAGCCCCAGCGTGATGGCGGGAAGGATCAGCGCCTTGAGCCCGGACCAGGTCAGCAGCCCCGTGCTCCACCACCCCAGCCGCACCACGTCGCCACGCCCGAAGGAGGGCAGCCAGCCGAGCCAGACGGAGAAGACGAGGATCAGCAGGATGCCGATCAGGAAGGTCGGCAGCGACACGCCGATCAGCGAGAAGGTCAGGAAGAAGCGGCTCAGCCAGGAATTGCGGTAGAGGCCGGTATAGACCCCCATCGGCACGCCCACCGCCATGGCGATGACCGCGGCGCAGAGCGCCAGCTCCAGCGTCGCCGGGGCGCGCTCTGCGATCAGTTCCGCCACCGGGCGGGACAGGCGGTAGGACAGGCCGAACTCGCCCTGGATGGCATTGCCCAGGAAGGTCATGAACTGGACGAAGAAAGGCTTGTCCAGCCCAAGTTCCCGCACCAGCGCCTGGCGCTGCGCCTCGGTGAAGTCCTGCCCCAGCATGATCGCCACCGGGTCGCCCACATAGGCGAACATGGCGAAGGAGATGAAGGACACGACCAGCATGACCGGCAGCGCCTGGAGCAGGCGCGAGACGATGAAGGAGAACATAGAGTTCCTTAGTTGACCGTGGTCCAGCGGAAGAAGGGCTGGTTGTTCGCCATGTGCGGGGTGGAGATGTTGGACCGCATCGCCCAGGGGATCATCTGGTGGTGCAGCGGGATGTGCGGCACGTCCTCACGGTACAGGCGCAGCGCGTCGCGGATCGCGGCCTGCCGCGCATCACCCGTCTCGGTCTTCATGCGCTGGATGAGGGCGTCCATCTGCCCGTTGCTGTAGCGGCCGTAGTTCCAGATCCCGTCGCCCTGGGCGCCGTTGCGCGTCGCCAGCAGGGACTGGAAGGAATACAGCGCGTCCAGCGTCGGCACACCCCAGCCCAGCATGTAGATGCTGGTGTCGTCGCGCTGGATCTTCGCGAAGAAGGGCGCGAGCGGCATGGAGTTGAGCCGCGTCCGCACCCCCACCCGCGTCCACATCGCGGCGATGGCCTGGCAGATCTGCTCGTCGTTGATGTAGCGGTTGTTGGAGCAGTCGAGCGTGATCTCGAACCCGTTCGGGTAGCCGGCCTCGGCCAGCAGGGCGCGGGCGCGCGCCTGGTCGTAGGGGAGGCGCACATCCTCCTCGCGCACGTAGCCGTTCACCTGCTCGGGGAAGAGGGTGCCGGTCACAACGCTCTGGCCGCGCATGGTGGTGCGGTGGATCGCCTGAATGTCGATGGCCTGGTAAAGGGCGCGGCGCACCCGCACGTCGCTCAGCGGGTTGCGGCCGCGCACGTCGCTGTACAGCAGCTCGTCCCGGCTCGTGTCCATGGCGATGAACAGGGTGCGGACCTCGGGGCCTTCCAGCACGCGGGTATTGGCCGCCTGGCGCAGGCGGTTCAGGTCCTGCAGCGGCGGGTCCATCACGAAGTCGATCTCGCCGGACAGCAGCGCCGCAACGCGCGTGGCGTCGGAGGCGATGGGGCGGAACACCACCTCGGTCACGTTGCCGTTGTTGTTCGCCGCGTCGGCCCAGCCCCACCAATCGTTGTTGCGGACCAGCACGGTGCGGACATCCGGCTCCCGCGACTGGAGGCGATAGGCCCCGGTGCCGTTGGTGCTGCGGACCGTGTGCATCTCCTCCCGCTGGCGGGTGTTCTGCGGGCGGGTGGCATTGTGCCGCTCCGACCAGGACTTCGACATCATGAAGACGCTGGCGAGCTTGTTGGGCAGGATCGGGTCGGGCGACTTGGTGACGATGTCCACCGTGTGGCGGTCCACCGCCTCGGCCCGGTCGATCGTGTCCACGAAGATGCCGAAATTGCTGGTGGGCTGCAGGGCGCGGGTGATGCTGAACACCACGTCCTCGGCGGTGAAGTCCTCGCCCTCGTGGAATTTCACGCCCTGCCGCAGCACGAAGCGCCAGCGCGTCGGCTCCACTTGGGTCCAGGACAGGGCGAGGCCCGGCTCCAGCCCAAGCTGCCGGTTGCGGCCGATCAGCGCGTCATAGACCTGCTGCAGCATCATGGTCACGGTGCCGACGTTCTGGCTGTGCGGGTCCATGGTGTTCGGGTCGCCGCTCGCGGCCCAGCGCACCGTGCGCGCCTCGGCGGCGCCGGCCACGGCAAGCATCGCCGCCGCGACGAGGAACAGGCGTCGGATCATCCGATTTCTTCTCCAGAAGGCCTCCCCGCAGGCCCGCAGGCCTCGGAATTCCCCGCTATAGGCCCGGTTCGGTCGTGTTGGAAGCCCAATCCTTGAGCAGGGTATAGCCCAGCGCCAGCGCCACCGGCCCCAGGAACAGCCCCAGGAATCCGAAGGCGAACACCCCGCCCAGGGCACCCAGGATGGTCAGCAGCAGCGGCAGGTCGGCGCCGCGGGCGATCAGCCAGGGCCGGATCACGTTGTCCACGGAGGAGATGCCGAGTGCCCCGTACAGCGTCAGGAAGATGCCCCAGCCGGTCGAGCCCGTGGCGAAAAGCCAGATGGCGGAGGGGATCCAGACCAGCGGTGCCCCCACGGGCAGGATGGAGATGCAGGCCGCGATCACCCCCAGCAGCACCGGGTTCGGAACCCCCGAGATCCACAGCCCGATCGCCGTCATGAAGCCCTGAGCCAGCGCGGTGCCAAGCAGCCCGTAGACCACCCCCCGCGTGACATTGGCCGTCAGCAGCCAGAGCCGGTCCGCCCGCTCCCCGGCGAGGCGGCGCAGCACGGCCAGGGCCCGCGCCGCGATGGCCGGCCCATCCCGGTAGAAGAAGAAGGTGAGGATGATAGCGACCACCACCTCCGCCACCCCCGATAGCACCGCCAGCAGCACGGAAAGGGCGTTCTGCGCGATGGCCCCGGCATAGGGCTCGATGGTGGAGAGCACCCCGCCCATGTCGCCGAAGAAGCTCCGCGCCCATTCCGCCAGCCAGGCACCCACGAAGGGAATCGCCAGGAGGAAGGGGGTCAGGTCGGGCGGCCCATCGGTCAGCAGCCGCTCGATCCAGCGGCGGATGCCTTCGATGTCCTCGCCGCGCACCGGGGCGGCGAGGAGGATGGGCACGGCGATCAGCAGGAACTCGGCCGTCACCATGACGAGGGCGGCGGCGGTCGGCCGCAGCCGGGCGCGGTCGGTGAGGAAGCGGTAGGCCGGCCAGGTGACGAAGGCCAGGATCACCGCCCAGAGCAGGGCGGAGATGAAGGGCCGGAGGACCAGGAAGCATGCCGCGGCCAGGGCGGCCGCCGCCGCCAGCCCGATGATCCTTGCGATCTGCTCGTCCCGCATCCCTGCCCTTTGCCGCAACCCGCACCCTTCGGATAGGGTGTCCTGTCGTGAACATCCTGGCCCCACCACCCCCCCGCCTGTCCATCGAGGTCGTGTTCGACTTCGTCTGCCCGTGGTGCCACCTGGGCATCGCGCGGCTGCTGCGGGTGCTGGCGGCCCGCCCGGACCTCCAGGCCGAGCTGCTGTGGCGGCCCTTCCTGCTCAACCCGGACATCGCCCCGGGCGGCACGCCCCGCCAGGACTGGCTGGCCCGCAAGTTCGGCGGCGAGGAACGGGCGCGGCGCCTCCATGGCGCCATCGCCGAGCTAGGCGCGGCGGAAGGCATTCCCTTCCGGTTCGACCTGCAGCGCCGCGTGCCCTCCTCGCTCGACGCGCACCGGCTCCTGCGATGGGCGGGGCGTCAGGTCCCGGCCGCCACGCTCGTCTCGGCGATCTTCCACGCCTTTTTCGCCGAGGGGCGCGACATCGGCCAAGCCGAGACGCTGGCGGCCATTGCCGCCGCGGAAGGGCTGGACGCGGAGGAAACGCGCCGGTTCCTCGCCGGGCAGGGCGAGACGGAATGGGTCCACCTAGAGAACCTGCGGGCGCACCGCCTGGGCATCAACGGCGTGCCCTGCTTCCTGGTGGACGGCGTCCATGCCATCGCCGGCGCCCAGGAGCCGGAGGTGCTGGAAAGGCTGATCGAGGTCGCGCTGGCCGATTGAGGACCTGGGCCGCGGCTAGGCGTCGTCCTTTCCCGCATCCGCGGCGAAATAGTCCGGCGCGACGTCACGCAGCGCCTCCACTTCGGCGAAGGTGCCGCTGAGGTGGTCGCGCAGCACCCACTCGGCAGCCGCCGGATCGGCGAGGCGCAGCGCCTCGAGGAGCGCCTCGTGATCCGCGAGGACACGCAGCGCCTTGCCCGACGCGGGCAGGTGCAGGCGGCGCATCCGGTCGAGGTCGCCGGAGCGACCGCACACCAGAGCGCGCAGGCCGGGCACGCCCGCGGCACGGTAGAGTGCAGCATGGAACGCCTCGTCCGCCGCGTGGAACTCCTCCTCGCTTCCCACCGCCGCGCGCATCCGCTCGATCTGCCCCGCCAGCACGCCGAAAAGGTTGGGCGGCGCGTCGGCGGCGAGGCGCCGCACCAGTTCCAGTTCGACCGCCAGGCGCAGGAGCTGCGCCTCGCGTGCCACGGCGACGGAGATTCGCGACACGCGCGTGGCCGATTGCGGCACCACCTCCACCAACCCCTCCCCCAGCAGGCGGATCAGCGCTTCCCGCAGCGGCGTCTGGCTCACCCCCAGGCGTGCGGCGAGCGCGGTGCGGTCCAGCACCGTGCCCGGCGGCAGGGCCAGTGAGACGATGGCGTCGCGCAGCGCCTCGTACGCCAGCTCAGCCGCACTGCGACGCATCGGGAGCGCCTGAGGGGAAACCGTGTCCACATGCCGTCGCTAACAGCCCTTTCCGTAACTTGACAACTGACATCTGATATATAAGATAGAAATGAGAGCCCGATCCAAGGGCCGGTCTGTCGGGAAACGCATGCCATGATCGCACGCCGCGCCTTGCCCTTGCTGGCCCTCCTTCCCGCTGCCGCATCGGCACAGGAACGCAACTGGCCTTCGCAGCCCATCCGGCTCATCGTCCCCTTTGCGGCCGGCACCTCCGACACGGTCGCGCGCCTAGTCGGGTTGGAGATGGCGAAGTCCCTCGGCGTTCCGGTGGTCGTCGAGAACCGGCCGGGCGCCGGCGGCAACATCGGGGCGGAAGCGGTGGCGCGCGCGGCGCCGGACGGCAACACCCTGGTGCTCGGCACCATTTCCTCACACGCGATCAACCCGGCCATCACGCCGCGAATGCCCTACGACAACCTGCGCGACTTCGCCCCGGTGACGCAGCTTGCGGCGCAGCCCAACGCAATCGTGGTGCCCGCCGCCTCAGCCATCCGCGACCTGCCCGGCCTCGTCGCGGCGACGCGCACCAATCGCGGCATGCCTTTCGGCACCTCGGGCGTCGGCACCTCCGTGCACCTCGCCGGCGCGCTCTTCGCCCAGATGACGGGCACGGAGATCGAGCACATCCCCTATCGCGGCTCGGCCCAAGTCACGACCGCGCTGCTCTCGGGCGAACTGCCCCTCGCCTTCGACAACCTTTCCTCGGTCCTGCCTTTCGCCCGCGAGGGGCGGATGCGCATCCTTGGCGTCACCTCGCGGGATCGCGCCGCCGCCGTGCCGGAAATCCCCGCGGTCGCGGAAGCGCTGCCGGGCTTCGAGAGCCTGTCCTGGCACGGGATCTTCGCCCCCGCCCGCACGCCCGCGCCCGTCGTCGCGCGCCTGCAGCGGGAGGCTGTTGCCGCCCTCGCCATGCCGCTTGTCGCGGCGCGCTTCCGGGAGCTTGGCATCACGCCGGTCGGCAGTTCGCCGGGGGAATTCGCCGCTTTCGTGGCGTCGGAAACGGCGCGGTGGGGCGCGGTCGCGCGCGCGGCGAACATCCGCCTCGACTGACGGGACGGCCGTGCCGCGCTCCCGGCTCGACCAACACGCCCCGACCCCCGAAGATAGCCGCCCCGCGGACACCAGAGCCGCGCCGCCGATCCCTCACCGAGGAAACGCCATGACCCGCAAGTCCCCCGCCGAGCTGCGCTCCGCCCGCTGGTTCGGCCCGGCCGATCTCCGCTCCTTCGGCCACCGCTCCCGCGCCATGCAAATGGGCTACGCGCCGGAGGAGTGGCAGGGCCGCCCCGTCATCGCGATCCTGAACACTTGGTCCGACCTCCAGCCCTGCCATTCCCACTTCAAGACGCGGGTGGAGGACGTGAAGCGCGGCATCCTGATGGCGGGAGGCTTCCCGGTGGAGCTGCCGGCCCTGTCCGTGTCCGAAAGCTTCGTGAAGCCGACCACCATGCTCTACCGCAACATGCTGGCCATGGAGACGGAGGAGCTGCTGCGCTCCCACCCCGTGGACGGGGCGGTGCTGATGGGCGGCTGCGACAAGACCACGCCCGGGCTACTGCTGGGCGCCACCTCCATGGACATCCCGGCCATCTATGTCCCGGCCGGGCCGATGCTGCGCGGCAATTTCGGGGGCAAGACGCTCGGCTCCGGCAGCGATGCCTGGAAGTACTGGGACGAGCTGCGCGCCGGCACCATCACCCAGGAGGACTGGCTGGGGGTGGAGGCGGGCATCGCCCGCTCCCCCGGCACCTGCATGACCATGGGCACGGCCAGCACCATGACCGCCATCGCCGAGGCGGTGGGCTGGGTGCTGCCGGGCGGTTCCTCCATCCCCGCCCCCGATGCCGGCCACATCCGCATGTGCTCGGAAAGCGGCCGCCGCGCGGTGGAGATGGTGTGGGAGGATCTGCGCCCCTCCCGCTTCCAGACCCGCGCCGCCTTCCTGAACGCCATCGTTGTCGCCATGGCCATGGGCTGCTCCACCAACGCCATCATCCACCTGATCGCCATGGCCCGCCGCGCGGGGCAGGAGATCGGGCTGGACGATTTCGAGGCGGCGAGCCGCCGTGTGCCGGTGATCGGCAATGTCCGCCCGTCCGGCACCGCCTACCTGATGGAGGATTTCTTCTACGCCGGCGGCATCCGCGCCCTGATGGACCGCATCAAGGAGCACCTGGACCTGTCCTGCGTCACGGTGAACGGCCGCACCCTGGGCGAGAACATCGCCGGCGCGCGCTGCTTCAACGACGACGTGATCCGCACGGTGGACAACCCGATCTACGGCGAGGGCTCGCTGGCGGTGCTGAAGGGCAACCTCGCCCCCGATGGCTGCGTGATCAAGCCGGCCGCCATGGACCAGCGCTTCTTGAAGCATCGCGGCCCGGCGGTGGTGTTCGACGACTACCCCTCCATGAAGAAGGCGGTGGAGGACGAATCCTGGGACATCACCCCGGACCACGTCATGGTGCTGCGCAACGCCGGCCCCCTGGGCGGGCCGGGCATGCCGGAATGGGGGATGCTGCCCATGCCGCGCGCCCTGCTGAAGCAGGGGCACCGCGACATGCTGCGGATCAGCGACGCGCGCATGTCCGGAACTTCATACGGCGCCTGCGTGCTGCACGTGGCGCCGGAAAGCTTCGTCGGCGGGCCGCTGGCCCTGCTGCGCGACGGCGACATCGTCTCCCTCGACGTCGGTGCGCGCCGCATCGACATCGAGGTGAGCGCGGAGGAGCTGGCGGCGCGCCGCGCCGCCTGGACCCCGCCCGAACGGCGCTACGAGCGCGGCTATGGCTACATGTTCAGCCGCCACATCCAGCAGGCCAACCTGGGCTGCGACTTCGACTTCCTCCGCAGCGACTTCGGCGCCCCGGTCGCCGAACCCGCCATCTATTGAGGGACGCGCCATGGCCCTTTCCGACGAGACCCGCGCGAAGCTACGGCGCGTCAGCACCGCCACCCTGGCGACCGCGCTGTTCAAGCGCGGCTTCCGTCAGCAGATGATCCAGGACGTGCGCCCCCTGCACCCGCCGGGGGAGGAATCCATGGTCGGCGAGGCTTTCACCCTGCGCTACATCCCGGCGCGCGAGGACCTCAACACGCTGGAGGTGTTCAAGGATCCCGAGCACCCGCAGCGCAAGGCGGTCGAGACCTGCCCGCCCGGCCATGTGCTGGTGATGGACAGCCGCAAGGATGCGCGCGCCGCGTCGGCCGGCGGCATCCTGGTCTCGCGGCTCCTGGCGCGCGGCGTGGCGGGCGTCGTCACCGATGGCGGCTTCCGCGACAGCGTGGAGATCGGGGCGCTGGGCATCCCGACCTATCACCACCGCCCCTCCGCGCCCACCAACCTGACGCTGAACCACGCCATCGCCCTGAACGAGCCCATCGCCTGCGGAGACGCGCCGGTCTTTCCCGGCGACGTGCTGGTGGGCGACGGGGACGGGGTGATCGTCATCCCCGCCCATCTCGCCGAGGTGATCGCGGCCGAGGCGACGGAGATGACGGCCTATGAGGATTTCGTCACCGAGCGCGTCCGGGACGGGCACAGCATCCGCGGCCTCTACCCGGCGACCGATGCGCGCAACCTGGAGCTCTTCGACGCATGGCGGAAGGAGCGGGGCCGCTAGATGCCCGGCGGGCGCTGGAGCGAGGTCGTCCGCTATCCCGACCCGGCGATCGAGATCGTCCATCCCTCCTTCGCGCGCTACCGGCTGAACGCCGCGCACGTGGAGGTGCTGGCCACCGGCTTCCGCTGGGCCGAGGGGCCGGTCTGGTTCGGGGATCAGCGCTGCCTGTTCTTCTCCGATATCCCCAACAACGCCATCCTGCGCTGGAGCGAGGAGACGGGGCAGGTCTCGGAGTTCCGCAAGCCCTCGGGCCATGCCAATGGCAACACGCGGGACCACCAGGGCCGCCTCGTTTCCTGCGAGCACGGGAGCCGCAGCGTCACCCGCACCGAGCATGACGGGCGCATCACCACCCTGGCGAGCCATTTCGAGGGGAAGCGGCTGAACTCCCCCAACGACGTGATCGTGAAGTCCGACGACAGCGTCTGGTTCACCGATCCGCCCTTCGGCATCCTCGGCTTCTATGAGGGCGAGCGCGCCGAGCCGGACCTGCCCACCGACGTCTACCGGATCGATGGCGCGACGGGCGCGGTGACGCGGGTGGCGAGCGGGATCCAGCGTCCCAACGGCCTCGCCTTCTCGCCCGACGAGCGCATCCTCTATGTCGTCGAGTCCGGGTCGGAGCCGCGGACCATCCGCGCCTTCGGCGTGTCCGCGGATGGGCGCGGGCTGGACGAAGGTCGCGTTTTCTACCGCTGCGCGCCGGGCGAAACGCCGGACGGGTTCCGCGTGGACGTGGGTGGCAACCTCTGGTGCGGCTGGGGCACGGGGGAGACGCATGACGGCGTTTGCGTCTTCAACCCGGAAGGGGAGGTGATCGGCCGCATCCACCTTCCGATCCGCTGCGCCAACCTCGCCTTCGGGGGTCGCCACCGCAACCGCCTCTTCATGACCTGCGGGACCATGCTGATGTCCCTCTACACGGGGGCGCAGGGCGCGACCTGGCCGGACGCGCCGGTCACCAGAGGCGAAACGCGTCCGTGATCCGGCGGGCGGAGCCATCCGCCGCGACCAGGATGACGTCGAAGCGCACGCCCCCCGCGCCATGGCCCGGGTGATGCGCCATCCACGCCTCGGCGGCCGCCAGGAGGCGCGATTGCTGGCGTGCGGTCACGGCGAGGGCTGCCTCCCGCCAGGAAGGGCGGGCCTTCACATCGATGAAGGCGAGCAGCCCGTCGCGCTGGGCGATGAGATCCAGTTCGCCAGCCGGGGTGCGGACGCGGCGGGCCAGGACCGTCCAGCCCTCGCGCAGAAGCGCGGCTTCCGCCACCGCCTCGGCATCCAGCCCGAGGCGGTGGGCGGCCTGGCCGCGCTGCGCGCGATCAGGCGGCAAGGGCCTCGCGGATGGCGCTCACCGCCTCGGGGATCATGGCGGGCGTGACATCCAGATGAGTGCAGGCGCGCACGCGGCCGCCCAGGCCGCTGACCATGATGCCCTTCTCCATCAAGCGCTTCTGCAGCGTCTCGACGGAAACGCCCGTGCCCTTGATGTCGAAGAAGACGAGGTTGGTGTCCGGCTCCTCCACCACCACGCCCTCGATCTGGCCCAGGCCGCGCGCCAGGTCGCGGGCATTGGCGTGGTCCTCGGCCAGCCGGTCCACGTGGTGGTCCAGGGCATGGATGCAGGCGGCGGCGCAGATGCCGCCCTGCCGCATGGAGCCGCCCAGGCGCTGCTTCCAGCGCCAGGCCGCGTCGATGAACTCCCGCGAGCCGCACAGCACAGCACCCAACGGCGCCCCCAGCCCCTTGGTGAAGTCCAGCCAGACCGAGTCGAAGCCGGCCACCATCTCGGCGGGCGCGATGCCCGCGGCGACGGTGGCGTTCAAGAGCCGCGCCCCGTCCATGTGGGTGGCCCAGCCCTGCTCGCGCGCGATGCCGGTCAATTCGTTGAGGGTCGCCAGCGGCCAGACCGCGCCGCCGCCGATATTGGCGGTCTGCTCGATCTCCAGCAGGCGCTGCGGCGGGGCGTAGCGGGTGCGGGGCCGGATGGCGGCGCGCAAATCGTCGGCCGTGAACATGCCGCGCGCGCCCTTCAGCCCCATGATCTGCACGCCGGTCAGCGCCGCATGGGTGCCACCCTCGCTGTGCAGGATGTGCGAAGTCTCGTGCGCGATGACCTCGTCGCCCTTCTGGCAGTGGGTCAGGATGGCGACGACGTTGCACATGGTGCCGGAGGGCAGGAACATCGCCGCCTCCTTGCCCATCAGCGCCGCCATGCGGTCGCACAGTTCCCAAACGGTCGGGTCGTCGCCGTGCTGCTCGTCGCCCACTTCGGCGCGCATCATCGCCTCCTTCATCGCGGGCGTCGGGCGCGTCTGCGTGTCGGAGTAGAGGTTGATGCGGACCGGCGGCGCGTTGCGCGGCGGGCGGACGGGCGTCCAGGACGCGGCGGAGGGGGCGTGAACCATGGCCGCGCTTCTACAGCTTCCGCGCCTGCTGGGCGAGGTAGCCGCGATTGCGCGTCGGCGTCACCAGTACCTCGTTCACGCAGACATGCGGCGGGCGCGTCACGAGGAACAGGATCAGCTCCGCACAATCCTCGGGCTGGAGCATCTCGCTCAGCTCCCCCTCGCTCAGCTTGTTGGGGCGCTTGTCCAGGATGGGGGTGCGGACCTCGCCGGGACAGAGCGCGGTGGAGCGGATGCCGTTGCCGCATTCCTCCATGTTGATGGAATGGCTCATCGCCACCACCGCGTGCTTGGAGGCGGCGTAGCCCGGCCCGGCCATCGGCGAGACGAATCGCCCGGCCATGGAGGCGGTGTGGATCATCACCCCGTCCTTCTGCTTGCGCATCAGCGGCAAGGCGGCGATGGCGCCGTTGAAGGCGCTCATGACGTTGCCGTCCACCAGCTCCCGGATCCCCTCGGGGGAAAGCTTGGCCCAGGACCGATCGTTGATGTTCAGCCCGGCATTGTTCACCAGGATGTCGAGCCGGCCGAACTCCTTCTCAATGAAGGACGCGACCGCCTGCACAGAACTCGCGTCGGACAGGTCGGCCGGCTGCACGTGCGCCGCCTTCCCGATCCGTGCAGCCACCGCCTCCAGCTTCGCGCGGGTGCGGCCGGTCAGCACCACCGTGCAGCCTTCCGCGGCCAGGGCGACCGCCGCCGCCTCGCCGATGCCGCTGCCCGCGCCCGTCACCCAGGCCAGCTTTCCGTCCAGCTTCGCCATGAACCTCTCCTCGCCTCTCTTTGCGCCGAGCCTATCCCATGCTTGGCTTCCGGCAACCGGCAGAGAAGGCGGGAGGAGACGGAATGGCCAAGTTCACCATCGTGACCCCGAAGGGCGCGAGCTTCACCACCGCGGGCGGCGGCTACGACTACGAGATGGAGGCGCTGAAGGCGCTGACCGACGTGCAGGCCGAGATCGTCGAGGGTCCGACCGACACGGCGGGCTTCATCGCGATGGCGAAGGACGCGGACGCCATCTACGCCAAGGGCATCCCCATCACGGCCGAGATCATCAAGAACCTCGGCAACTGCAAGGTCATCTCGCTCGGATCGGTCGGCGTGGACAGCGTGGATGTGAAGGCGGCGACGGAAGCCGGCATCCCGGTCACCAACATCCCCGACACCTTCATCGAGGAGGTGGCGGACCATGCCCTCACCCTCCTCCTTTCCACCTTCCGCCGCGTGATCGAGCAGGACAAGATGGTGCGCGAGGGGCGTTGGAGCGAGGGACGCCCGGCGCTGCTGCAGATCCCCCGGCTCTGGGGCCAGACGCTCGGCCTCATTTCCTTCGGGCGCGTGGCCCGCGCCGTGACGCGCCGCGCCAAGGGCTTCGGCCTCAACATCATCGCCTACGACCCCTTCGTCGAGGAAAGCGTGATGTACGAGATGGGCGTCACCCCGGTGACGCTGGAGGACCTTCTGTCCCGCTCCGACTTCGTGTCCATGCACGCTCCGGCGCGCCCCGAATGCACCCACATGCTGCGGGCCGAGCACTTCAAGGCGATGAAGCGCAGCGCGATCTTCCTCAACACCGGGCGCGGCCCGACCGTGGACGAGTCGGGGCTGATCGAGGCGCTGCAGCAGGGCTGGATCGCCTATGCCGGTCTGGACGTGCTGGAGGTGGAGCCGCCTTCGCACAACAACCCCATCCTCAAGATGGACAACGTCATCCTCTCCGCCCACACCGCCTCCGCCTCGGCGCGGTTCGACGAGGCGCGCAAGCGCCGCGTGGGCGCGGAGCTGGCACTGGTGGCGCAGGGCAGGTGGCCGATGTCCTGCGTGAATCCCGCCGTGCTGCAGTCCACCAAGCTGCGCCGCTGGCAGCCCGTGGCGATCGGGCGCGGCCCGAATAGCTGACGCGCCCGGTCGGCCCTTCTCGGCGGAACCGGCTTCCGCCATGAAGGGAAAAACCATCCGGGGGCATCCATGCTGCTCTTCCATCCGGCGCGCGCCCCCGAATGGGGCGTGCCCGACCCTGGCCCTGGCCGCTCCGTCCATTTCCCGGGCGGTGCCGCCAAGGGGGTCGAGCCGATGGGCGGCCGGCTGAGCGAGCCCGATGCGGAAGGATGGGCGCGCTTCCATCCCGATCCTGCTGCGCCCATCCATGGCCTCGCCCTCATGGTCCCGTTCCTGGCCGGGCGCGGGCAATCCCTTTCCGTGGAGTTGCGCCCGGCCCCGGGCTCACGGCTGCGCATCGATTTCAGCGGCGACGTGACGCGGATGCGCAAGGCCTATGTGCATCTCGATGCGGAAGGCCGCGTCGAGCAGATCGGCGAGGAATTGCTGAGCTGCGAGACGACCCCCCTGCCCGGCGACGGCTGGCGGCTGGAGGCGCGGCTGCTGCCGATCCGCAGCCGCATGGCCTGGATCGGCCTCCATCCGGAGAATGCCGGCGAGCAGCCGCTGGCTTGGCGCGAGGCGCGTTTCGAAACCTTCCTCCTCGACCAGCCCTGGGGCAGCCGCGCCGAGGCGGGGCTCGTCGAGGAGGACGGCGTGCTGCACGCCTGTCACGCCTGGAGCCTGTTCGGCGATTGCGGCCAGCTGGATTTCGAGATCTTCCGGCCCGGGACCGCCCTGTCCGGGCTGGCGCTGGAATCCCCCCTCCCCCTTTCCCACGCCTCCTGGATCACCTCGGACCCACCCAGGGGCGAGTCGCCGTCATGGCCCGAGGGGCTGTTTCCCATCCCGGCACCCACCCGGCCGCCCTGGCCGCTGCAGTCGCCGGGGCTGATGGAGCGGCTCGGGCCGGAGGAATCCTGGCGCGGCCACCGCATCCGCTTCCTGCTGGACCTGCCCTTCGAGATGGAGCGCACGAAGCTGGGCCCCGAGGGGTTCATGCGCACGCTGCGCCTCCATGCCCACTTCGCCGACGGCCATCGGACGGTGATCGAGGCCAAGCCCAGCACCAAGTTCGTGGATAACTGGAGCCGCCTTTGCGACGCGCATCTGGCGCGCGCGCTGGAGGAGGGCGGCGAGGGGCAGGTCTTCCTCGAACTCGGCGCCCGCGGCCCGGCCAGCATCGAGCGGCGCAAGGAGCTGGACCCGCGCTGGCGCTACATCGCCTCCGACATCCATGATGGGCCGAACGTGGACCTCGTGGCCGACGCGCACCGGCTGTCAGAAGTACTGCCGGCCGGCTCGGTCGGGGTGTGCTGGTCCAACAGCGTCATGGAGCATCTGCTCTCGCCCGAGCGCGTGGTGCTCGAGGCCAACCGGCTGCTGCGGCCGGGCGGGCTCTTCGTCGCCGTGGTGCCCTGCTCCTGGCCGCTCCATGCCGAGCCCTGGGATTTCCAGCGCTTCACCGTCCACAAATGGCCGGCGCTGCTGAACGACCGCACGGGATTCGAGATCCTGGACCGGTTCGAGATGCTGGACTTCGCCACGGTCCCGCGCCTGCCCTACATGCCCGGGCTGGACCGCATGCCCGAGGCCCCGTCCCCTGGCATGACCGGCGTCGTGGCCCGCAAGACCGGCCCCACCCAGGTAACCTGGGAGGGCTGGCACCCCGGCCTGGCAAGCGGGCGCTACGACCCCTGAGCCTGGGGCTGCGCCGCGACGCGTGGCCCGTCGCGGCCATAAAGCTGCATGGCCCGCCGCTCGAAGGCACGGACCATCAGCCGCACCGCCTCGTTGAACACGGTGCCGATCACCGCCTGGAGCAGCCGGGAGCGGAACTCGAAATCCACGAAGAAATCCACCTCCGTGCCGCCGGGGACCTCCGTGAACTTCCAGGTGTTGTTGAGGTAGCGGAAGGGGCCGTTCATGTACTGCACCCGCACCGAATGCGGGCGGTCGAGCGTGACCTCCGAACGGAAGGTTTCCCGGAACAGCTTGAAGCCGATGGTGAGGTCGGCGACCAGCTTGTCCTCGGTGCGCGAGATGATGCGCGCGCCCACGCACCAGGGCAGGAATTCCGGATAGCGGCGCACATCCGCCACAAGCTCGAACATGTCCTCCGGCCTGTGGCGCAGGACCCGCTTCTCGGCGTGGGTGGGCATCAGGCCGCCGGGGCCAGCTGGCGCCGCGCGGCCTGGAGCGCCGCGAAGTCGCGGTCGGCGTGGTAGGAGGAGCGGGTGAGCGGCGTGGCGCTGACCAGCAGGAACCCCTTGGCCCGCGCCATCGCGGCGTAGTCCTCGAACTCCGCAGGCTCCACGAAGCGCGCCACGGCGGCGTGCTTCACGGTGGGCTGGAGGTACTGGCCGATCGTCAGGAAATCCACCTCGGCCGAACGCATGTCGTCCATCACCTGCTGCACCTCGATCCGCTCCTCCCCCAGCCCGGCCATGAGGCCGGACTTGGTGAAGACCGTGGGGTCCAGCCGCTTCACCCGGTCCAGCAGGCGCAGCGAGTGGTAGTAGCGCGCCCCCGGCCGGATGTTGGGATACAGGCGCGGCACCGTCTCCAGGTTGTGGTTGAAGACGTCGGGCCGGGCCTCCACCACCACCTCCAGCGCGCCGTCCTTGCGAAGGAAGTCGGGGGTCAGCACCTCGACCGTCGTGCCGGGCGCAGCCTCGCGGATGGCGGCGATGGTGCGGGCGAAGTGGCGGGCGCCGCCGTCGCGCAAATCGTCCCGGTCCACGCTGGTCACGACCACGTGGCGCAGCCCCATCTTCGCCACCGCCTCGCCCACCCGGCGCGGCTCGTCCTCGTCCAGCGCCTTGGGCAGGCCGGTCGCGACGTTGCAGAAGGAGCAGGCGCGGGTGCAGACCTCGCCCATGATCATCATGGTGGCGTGGCGCTGCGACCAGCATTCCCCGATATTGGGGCAGGCCGCCTCCTCGCAGACCGTGACCAGCTTGCTGTCGCGCATCAGCGCCCGCGTCTCGTGATAGATGGGGCTGGTGGGCGCCTTCACCCGTATCCAGGCGGGCTTGCGCTGGATCGGGTTGTCCGGGCGGTGCGCCTTTTCCGGGTGGCGGACAGCCCCCTGAGCGGCGCCGTGGTTGATCTCGATGCGGGCCATGGCCGGGCAGATATAGCGTGCCCGGCCCGTTTACGAACCCCTGCCTTCAGATGTGGATCACGCGCCCGTAGGCATCCAGCACCGACTCGTGCATGGCCTCCGAGATGGTGGGGTGCGGGAAGACCGTGTGCATCAGCTCGGCCTCCGTGGATTCCAGGGTGCGGGCGATGCCATAGCCCTGGATCATCTCGGTCACCTCGGGGCCGACCATATGGGCGCCCAGCAGCTCCCCGGTCTTGCTGTCGAACACGGTCTTCACGAAGCCTTCCGGCTCGCCCATCGCGATGGCCTTGCCGTTGCCGATGAAGGGGAAGCGGCCGATCTTCACCTCGTGGCCCTTCTCCTTCGCCCGGGCCTCGGTCAGCCCGACGCTGGCGACCTGGGGGCGGCAATAGGTGCAGCCAGGGATGTTCAGCACGTCCATCGGGTGCGGGTGCAGCCCGGCGATCGCCTCGACCGCGATGATCCCCTCGTGGCTCGCCTTGTGGGCCAGCCAGGGGGCACCGGCCACGTCGCCGATCGCCCAGATGCCCTTTTCCCCGGTGCGGCACATCTCGTCGATGACGACGTTGCCCCGCTCCAGCTTCACCTTCGTGCCTTCCAGGCCGAGATTCTCGGTGTTGGCGACGATGCCGACGGCGGAGATCAGCCGGTCGGCGGAAATCTCGCTCACCTTGCCGCCCGCCTCGACCACGGCCGTGATGCCGTCACCGCCCTTGCGGACGCCCTGGACGCGAGCCTCCGTCAGCACCTTCATGCCCTGCTTCTCGAAGCTCTTGCGGACAAAGGTGCCGATCTCCGCGTCCTCGACGGGCAGGATGCGATCCATCACCTCGATCAGCGTCACCTCGGCGCCCATGTTCAGGTAGAAGGACGCGAACTCGGAACCGATGGCGCCGGAACCGACGACGATCAGCTTCTTCGGCATCACCTCGGGCACCATCGCCTCGCGATAGGACCAGATCAGCTTGCCGTCCGGCTCCATGCCCGGCAGGACGCGGGCGCGGGAACCGGTGGCCAGGATGATGTCTTTGGCCTGGAGTTCCGTGGCCTTGCCGTCCTTGGCCGTGACCGTCAACTTGCCCGGCCCGGCCAGCTTGCCGGTGCCGTCGAACACCGTGACCTTGTTCTTCTTCAGCAGGTGCTTCACCCCGCCGGAAAGCTGCCCCGCGACGGCGCGCGACCGCTTGATGACCTTGGCGAAGTCGTAGCGCACGTTGTCCGCCGCGAAGCCATAGGCGTCGAGCGTGTGCAGCAGGTGGTTGATCTCCGAGGCGCGCAGCAGCGCCTTGGTCGGGATGCAGCCCCAGTTGAGGCAGATGCCGCCCAGGTGCTCGCGCTCCACCAGCGCAACCTTCATCTTGAGCTGCGCGCCGCGGATCGCGGCGACGTAGCCGCCCGGGCCACCGCCTACCACCACCAGGTCGAACTGCTCGGCCATGTCTCAGCCTCCTTGCGCCAGGCGGGCCAGGGCGGGGCCGCTGACGCGCATGTCGGTCCATTCGTTGCGGGGCACGGCGCCCATCGCCTCGTAGGCGGCGATGGCCGGCGCGTTCCAGTCCAGCACGTTCCACTCGAGATGCGCGCAGCCTTCCGCGACCGCACGCTGCGCCACCGCCGCGAAGGCAGCGCGGGCGATGCCCTTCCGGCGGTGCTCCGGCTCCACGAAGATGTCCTCGATCCACAGCCCCGGCTTGCCGGCGAAGGTCGAGAAGGTGCGGGCGACGACGCAGACGGCTACGACCCGTCCCTCCAATTCGCACAGCATCGCCTCGGCCTCCGGCGCGGGGCCGAAGAAGGCGCGCTCGTAATCCGCCACGATCGCCGTGAACTCGTGCGGGATGCGCTCATACTCCGCCAGCGCGCGGACGAGGCGGAGGATCTCCGGGACGTCCGCCTTCGTGGTCGCGCGCCAGCGAAACATGGGCTCTAGAGCATCAGGCTCAGCGGGGTCTCGATCAGCCCCTTGAGGGTCTGCATGAACTCAGCCGCCAGGGCGCCGTCGATCACGCGATGGTCCACGGAAAGCTGGCAGGTCATCACGGTGGCGATGGCCAGCGCGCCGTCCTTCACCACCGGCCGCTGCTCGCCCGCGCCCACGGCCAGGATGCCGGCCTGGGGCGGGTTGATGATCGCGGCGAAGTGGCTGACCCCGTACATGCCCATGTTGGAGATGCTGAACCCGCCGCCCTGGAACTCGTCCGGCTTCAGCTTGCCGGACTTGGCGCGGGCGGCGAGGTCCTTCATCTCGTTGGAGATGGCCGACAGCCCCTTGCGGTCTGCCTGCCGGACGATCGGCGTGATGAGCCCGTCCGGGATCGCCACCGCGACCGAGATGTCCACGTCGTCGAATTGCAGGATCGCGTCATCGGTCCAGGCGGCGTTCACCTGCGGGTGGCGGCGCAGCGCCACGGCGCAGGCTTTGATGACGAGGTCGTTCACCGAAAGCTTGAAGGCTCCCCGCCCCTCCTTGGGGGAGGAGGCGTTGAGCTGGCCGCGCAGCTTCAGCAGCGCGTCCAGCTCGATGTCCATCGCCACGTAGAAATGCGGGATGGTGGATTTCGACTCCGACAGGCGGCGGGCGATGACCTTCCGCATGGAGGAGTTGGGCACCGCCTTGTGGGCGGCGGTGATGGCGACGGGCGCGGGCTTCGGCGCGGCCGGGGCGGCGGGAGCCGGCGCCGGGGCGGCAGCCTCACGCGGGCCGGCGGCCGGGGCCTCGGACTTCGCGACGGGGCGGTTCATCGCCGCCTCGATATCCGCCTTCACGATGCGCCCCTGTGGCCCGGAGCCCTCGATGCCTGCGAGATCCAGCCCCGCCTGCTGCGCCATGCGCCGCGCGAGCGGCGAGGCGAAGACGCGGTCGCCCTGCGGCTGCGGCATCGGCGCGGGCTGGGTGCTGCCGGAGGATGTGGGCATGGGCGGCGGCACGGGCTGCTCCGCCGCGCCTTCCACCTTGCCGCCCGCATCCTTCACGGCTTCCAGCGCCGGGGCCTGCGAGGCGCTGGGCGAGGGCTTGTTGCCGGCATCGTCGGCCGCGCCGGCCGCGCCGGCCGCCTGGGTGGCGGGCTTCCCGCCGCCTTCCGGCACGGCCTCGCCCGGCTCCACCAGCACGGCGATCACCTGGTTGACCTTCACCCCCTCGGTGCCGCCCTGGACGAGGATCTTGCCCAGGACGCCCTCGTCCACCGCTTCGACTTCCATCGTCGCCTTGTCGGTCTCGATCTCGGCGATGACGTCACCGGACTTGACCGTGTCGCCTTCGTTCTTCAGCCAGCGCGCCAGCGTCCCCTCTGTCATGGTGGGGCTCAGCGCGGGCATCAGGATGTCCGTGGCCATGTGAGTCGTCCCCTCAGCGATAGGTCACGTTGCGGGCGGCTTCCACCACCTGCTCGAGCCGCGGCAGGGCCAGCTTCTCGAGATTGGCGGCGTAGGGCATCGGGATGTCGAGCCCGGTGACGCGCACCGGCGGCGCGTCGAGGTGGTCGAAGGCGTGCTCCATAATCTGCATCGCGACCTCGGCGCCGATGCCGGCAAAGGGCCAGCCCTCTTCCACCGTGACGAGGCGGTTGGTCTTGCGCACGCTGTTCACGATGGTCTCGGTGTCGAGAGGGCGGATGGAGCGGAGGTTGATCACCTCGGCCTCGATGCCCTGCTCGGCCAGCTTCTCCGCCGCCTGCATCGCCATGCCCACCATGATGGAGAAGGCGACGATGGTGACGTCCTTGCCCGGCCGCTCGATCTTCGCCTTGCCGATCTCGAGGATGAACTCCTCGTCGGTCGGGCACTCGAAGCTCTGGCCGTAGAGGATCTCGTTCTCCAGCACGATCACCGGGTTCGGGTCGCGGATGGCGGCGCGCAGCAGGCCCTTCGCGTCGGCCGCGCTCCAGGGCGCGACGACCTTGAGGCCGGGGCAGTGCGCGTACCAGGAGGCATAGCACTGCGAGTGCTGCGCCGCGACGCGCGACGCCGCGCCGTTCGGCCCACGGAAGGTGATCGGGCAGCCCAGCTGGCCACCGGACATGTAGAGCGTCTTGGCGGCCGAGTTGATGATCTGGTCGATGGCCTGCATCGAGAAGTTGAAGGTCATGAACTCGACGATCGGCTTCAGCCCGGTAAAGGCCGCGCCCACCGCCATGCCGGTGAAGCCGTGCTCGGTGATGGGCGTGTCGATCACGCGCTTCGGCCCGAACTCGTCCAGCAGGCCCTGGGACACCTTGTAGGCGCCCTGGTACTGCGCGACCTCCTCGCCCATCAGGAACACGTCCGCGTCTCGGCGCATCTCCGCTGCCATGGCGTCGCGCAGCGCCTCGCGCACCGTGATCTTCTGCGTCGGGCCCCAGTCGCGCTCCGGCTTGGCGGAAGGCGTGGCGGCGGTGGCGGCGAGCGGATGCTCGTCCTTCTTGGCGCGGGCCTCGTGATCCTCCGCCTGCGGCAGGGGCGCGGCCTTCTCACGCTGCTCGGGCGTCTTGTCGGCGGGCTGCGCGGAAGAGGGCTGCGCGGAGGGGGCGGGCGCGGCCGCGCCGCCGCCCACCCCGCCATCCAGCTCCGCGATCACGGAATTGACGGAGACGTTCTCCGTGCCCTCGGGGACGAGGATGCGGGTGAGCGTCCCCTCATCCACCGCCTCGACCTCCATCGTGGCCTTGTCGGTCTCGATCTCGGCGATCACGTCGCCGCTCTTCACCGCCTCGCCCTCTTTCTTCAGCCAGCGCGCCAGCTTGCCCTCCGTCATGGTGGGCGAAAGGGCGGGCATCAGGATCTCGGCACCCATCTCAGCGCGCCTCCTCGATCAGCACGTCGGTCCACAGCTCGCTTTCCGGCGGCTCGGGGCTTTGCTGGGCGAAATCCGCGCTGTCCTGCACGATGGCCTTCACCTCGTCGTCGATCGCCTTGAGGTCGGCCTCCGTCATGCCCATGGCGAGGAGGTCGTTGCGCGCCATTTCCAGGCAGTCGTGCTGCTCGCGCATCTTCTGCACCTCGTCGCGGGTGCGGTACTTCGCCGGGTCGGACATGGAGTGGCCGCGGTAGCGGTAGGTCTTCATCTCCAGCAGGTACGGGCCGTTGCCGGCGCGGCAATGCGCGACCGCGCGCTGCGCCGCCTCGTGCACGGTCTGCACGTTCATGCCGTCCACCTGCTCGCCCGGGATGCCCCAGGGGGAACCGTTCTTGGACAGGTCCTTGGAGGCGGAGGCGCGCTCGACGCTCGTGCCCATGCCGTACTTGTTGTTCTCGATGATGAAGATGCAGGGCAGCTTCATCAGCGCGGCCAGGTTGAAGCTCTCATAGACCTGGCCCTGGTTCGACGCGCCCTCGCCGAAATAGGTCAGGGCGACGTTGTCGCTGCCCCGGTACATGTTGGCGAAGGCCAGCCCGGCGCCGAGCGAGACCTGCGCGCCCACGATACCGTGGCCACCGAAGAACCCCTTCTCGCGCGAGAACATGTGCATGCTCCCGCCCTTGCCCTTGGAATAGCCGCCGATCCGCCCGGTCAGCTCCGCCATCACGCCGCGCGCCTCCATGCCCGTGGCGAGCATGTGGCCGTGGTCGCGGTAGGAGGTGATGACCTGGTCGCCCTCCTTGAGAGCCAGCTGCATGCCCACCACCACGGCCTCCTGGCCGATGTAGAGGTGGCAGAACCCGCCGATCAGGCCCATGCCGTAGAGCTGACCGGCCTTCTCCTCAAAGCGGCGGATCAGCAGCATGTCCCGGTAGGCGGTGAGGAGCTTGTCCCGGCCCATCGCCGGTTCCTTCGCGGCCTTGCCGCGTCGCTTCGTGGCGGGCTCGGTGGACATCGGCTCCTCCTGGGCTTGTCGTTCCGACTTAAGGCCGAGGAAGGCGAGCCGCAAGCAGTCCCCGGCGCGAAACCCAAGGTTTCGCAACGCAAAAAGAGATTTAACTTAATTACAGTTAAAGGCGTTGAATCGCCTAGTTTCGCTCAGAAAACCCGCTGCCCGGGCAGGTAGGGGATCACGATCTCGTCCCGCTGGGTGAGGTTCAGCAGGGCCCGGGCGCGCTCCTCCAGCTGGTCCTGGTCGATCATCTCGCCGCGCAGCGCATTGACCCGACGCTCGGCGGCCTCGCGCTCCTCGGTGGCTCGTGTCAGGTGGATGCGGGCCTCAGCGATCTCGATGACGCGTGCCTCGCGCGCGATCAAACCGCGCTCCCCATGCGAGGCGTGCCAGAGGAAGAACGCGGTCATGGCCGACAACACCACCGGCGCAGCCAAAAGCCGCACGGCACGACCCAGCGCCCGCTTCACCCGCTGCATGAAAATCTCCCCAACCCCCATGCCGCAGCCCCCCGGCGCGGCAAGGACAGATTCTCATGCAAGCGGCGCGGTGTCCAGCGCGATTGGGGCGGCCGAACGCAGGAAGTCAGCGGATTTTAGCAGGATGCCGCCCGCGGACGGCACCCCGCGGCGCGTGGATCAGCGCTTCAGGATCGTCCGCCCTGCGTAGCGCGCGGCGGGGCCCAGATCCTGCTCGATGCGGATCAGCTGGTTGTACTTGGCCAGCCGGTCCGAGCGAGACAGGGAGCCGGTCTTGATCTGCCCGCAATTCGTCGCGACGGCGAGGTCGGCGATGGTCGCGTCCTCCGTCTCGCCGGAGCGGTGGGACATCACGGCGGTGTAGCTGGCCTTGTGCGCGGTCTCGACCGCTTCCAGCGTTTCGGTGAGCGTGCCGATCTGGTTCACCTTCACCAGGATGGAGTTGGCGGTCGCCTTCTCGATGCCCTGGCGCAGCCGCTCCGGGTTGGTCACGAACAGGTCGTCGCCCACCAGCTGGACCTTGGCGCCCAGCCGGTCGGTCAGCAGCTTCCACCCCTCCCAGTCATCCTCGGCGCAGCCATCCTCGATGGAGATGATGGGCCACTTGGAGCAGAGCGCGGCGAGGTAATCGACCATGCCGGCGGAATCGAGGGTCTTGCCCTCGCCCTCCATCGCGTACTTGCCGCCGTGGAAGAACTCGGTGGAGGCGCAGTCGAGGGCGAGCATCACGTCCTCGCCGAGGCGATGCCCGGCGCTCTCGCAGGCCTTGGCGATGAAGGACAGCGCTTCGTCCGCGCTGTTGAGGTTGGGCGCGAAGCCCCCCTCGTCGCCCACGTTGGTGTTGTGGTGCGCGTCGTGCAGCTGCTTCTTCAGCGCCGCGAAGATCTCGGCGCCGATGCGGGTGGCGTTGGCGAAGGTCCCGGCCGCAACCGGCATCACCATGAATTCCTGGATGTCGATCGGGTTGTCCGCGTGCTTGCCGCCATTGATGATGTTCATCATCGGCACCGGCAGGGTGCGGGCGAAGGCACCGCCGACATAGCGGTAGAGCGGCAGGCCGTGCGCCTCCGCCGCCGCCTTGGCGAGGGCGAGGGAGACCGCCAGCGTGGCGTTGGCGCCCAACCGCGCCTTGTTGGGCGTGCCGTCCAGCTCCAGCATGATGCCGTCGATCTTCACCTGCTCGGAGGCGTCCATGCCGCCGATCGCATCGAAGATCTCGCCCTCGATGTTGGCGACCGCCTTCAGCACGCCCTTGCCGCCGAAGCGCGCCTTGTCGCCGTCGCGAAGTTCCACCGCCTCGTGCGCGCCAGTGCTGGCGCCCGAGGGGACGATGGCCCGCCCGCGGGAGCCGTCATCCAGCACCACCTCCGCTTCCACGGTCGGGTTTCCGCGGCTGTCGAGGACCTCGCGGGCGATGATGTCGGCAATGGCGGGCATGACGTCGGCTCCTGGTCTGACGCGGGCCGGATAGGCGGGCTTGCCCCGCTGGACAAGGGGGCGGCCCCGCCCGCACAAGAACGTCATGGAAGGCGACCCCACCCCCGAGGCCATCCGGGCCGAGATCCTGCGCCTCGCGGGCGATCGCGGCGCGGACCGCTCGATCTGCCCCTCGGAGGTCGCGCGCGCCCTGGCGCCGGAAGCTTGGCGCCCCCTGATGCACCGCGTCCGGCGCGAGGCGGCGGCGCTCGCCACGGAGGGACAGATGGAGATCCTCCGCAAGGGCAAGCCCATCGCGCCCGAGGCGATGCATGGCGTCATCCGCCTGCGGATCGCGCGGTGAACCCGGTCTCCGCCCTTCTGGGGCGCGGGCCGGAAGGCCTGCCGCCGCCGGCCCCGCTCGATTTCGGCAGCCTCGTCCTGCCCCGCTCGCCCAACGCGGCGCTCGCGGCTCCTCCGGGTCATCCAGTGGCCGCGCGCGCACACCTCCCCTCGCCGATCTATCCGGTGCCGGCGGAGCGGCTCTTCGAGACGCTGCTGGTCCTGGTGGACGGGTTCCCGCGCTGCCACCGCCTGGGCGCCTGGCCGGAGCGGCATCAGGCGCAATGGGTCGAGCGGACGCGCTGGATGAACTTTCCCGATCTCGTCTGGGCCGAAGCCGTGCCCCTGCCCGAGGGGTCGGGCCTCCTCCTGCTTTCGCGCAGCCTGTTCGGCTGGTCCGACCTCGGCGTGAACCGCGCCCGCGCCGCGCGCTGGCTCGAGGCGCTGGAGGTCGCGGTCCGGTGACACGGGCGCGCCCCTTACCGGCAGGGGATGTTGCAGCCAGGTTCCGCCACCTGTGGTTGATGGGGTTCGCTGCCGCATGAGGCTGAAGGGACTGTTCCGACGGGACAGGAGCGAAGAGGACCCGGCACCCGCGCCTCCCGACGAGGCGCCCGCGCCTATCCCCTTCCCCGCGCTCCCCGGCCCGCCCCGCGCCCTGCCCGACCCGGTGCGGGACGATGCGCTGCTCGCCGCCGCGCTCGGCCTGTGCTGGCGGCGCGGCGTGTTGTTCGCCTGGAACGACCTCCGTCGCGTCGCACGCGGCGTGCTGCTGTGCCGGCAAGCGGGAGCCAGGCGCGCCCACGTGGCCCAGCCCTGGATCCCGTCCGAGGCGGACGAAGTGTTGCTGGAAGAAGCGCGCCGCCTGGAGATGGAGGAGGAAGCGGTCCGCATCCTCGCCGAAGGCCGCGCCGCGCACATGCCGGCCCTGGGCGGAAGCCTGGATTGCGACGCGCCCCGGCCCTGGTGGCTGCGCGCGCCCCATGACCATCCCGACCTGCGCGAGATGGCGGGCGGGCCGGAACTCGTGCTGGACGGAAGCCAGCTGATCCACTGGCCGGACCCCGTGGCGCGGCTGCGCTCCCTGGCCGCGACGGGTGCCCGGCACGTCGTGCTGGAAACCCCCGTCATCCGGTCGGAAGGGGCGCTGCGCCGCGCCGGCTACACCCCGGGCGCGCTCTGGCACGCCACGGGCATGACCCCCGCGCAATCCGCCGCCATGGCCGAGTTCTGGGCCGAGTCCGGCGTCGCGCTGGACCAGTATCGCCGCTTCCCGCATGGCTTCAGCCTCGCCGAGGCGCGGTCGGCCGGGCTGGGCGGGCAGGCCTGGTGGAGCTTCACCGACGAGGCCGGGCTCCGCCGCCTGCTTCGTGCCAGCGGCTTCGCCCTGCGTTCCGCCCGACCGGTCTGGGACGGACGCTCCCTTGTCATCGTCGCGGAACGCGAAGCGTGAAGATCTGCCTCCTCACCCACGATTTGGCCGGCCCCATCCGCAATGGCGGCATCGGCACCGCCTTCACGGCCCTGGCCGAGGAACTCGCCGAGGCGGGGCACGAGGTCACGATCCTCTACCCTTCCGGCTTCACGGAGACGCAGCCCCTTTCCGCCTGGATGGAGGACTACGCCGCGCGCGGCATCCGCCTCGAATCCCTGCACCACGAGGGGGACGAGGCGCGGCAATCCCTGGCTGCCGCGCACTGGCTGATGGCGCGCGATTTCGACGTGGTGCACTACCACGAATGGCGCGGCATCGGTTTCTTCGCCGCGGCCGCCCGGCGCGCCGGGCTGGGGCTGCGCCGCACCGCGCTGGTCTGCCAGCTCCATTCGCCCACCGCCTGGCACCGCCGCAACAGCCACGACTTCGCCGCGACGCCCGAGGCCGCCGCGACCTCCTTCATGGAGCGCCGCTCGGCCGAGCTGGCCGACCTCGTCTTCTCGCCCAGCCGCTACCTCGTGGATTGGGTGGCGAAGGAGGGGTGGCGCCTGCCGGCACGGACACGCGTCCATCCTAACCTGCTTCCCGCCCATTTCGCGGCCGGCCGCCCCGAGCCCCGCGCGGTGCGCGAGCCGGTGTTCTTCGGCCGGCTGGAGGAGCGCAAGGGGCTCGACCTGTTCTGCGCCGCCATCACGCGCCTCGTGCGCGAGGGGCAGGCGCCGGAGCGCGTCGCCTTTCTCGGCAAGATCGGGGAGGCGGGGGGCGAGGACGCCCTGTCCTTTATCGCGCGCGCGGCGCGAAGCTGGCCCTTCCCCTGGGAGGTGCGGAACGAGCTGGACGTGGCCGGCGCGCGCGCCTTCCTGGCCGAGCCCGGGCGCATCGCCGTCATCGCCTCCGTCACGGAGAACTCGCCCTACACCGTGCTGGAATGCCTCGCGGCCGGCACGCCCTTCCTGGGCCCCGAGGTGGGCGGCATCCCGGAGCTGGTGCTGGAGGAGGACCGCCCCCTCGCCCTGTACCGCCGCGACGAGGAAGGCTTGGCCGCGCGCCTCGCCGCCGTGCTGGAAGGCGGCACCGCCGCGGTGCGCCCCGCCGTGTCCTTCGCCGAGACGCGCGAGGCGTGGCGCGCCATGCAGCACGAGGCCGCCGCCCTCGCCCCCCTGCCCGACCCGCCCGCCGACGCGCCCCTCGTTTCCGTGGTGCTCTGCACCTACAACCGCCCCGTGCTGCTGGCCGAGGCGCTGACGAGCCTGGAGGCCCAGACCTGGCCGAATCTGGAGGTCGTGGTGGTGGACGACTGCAGCCCGGACCCGGCCGCGCGGCGTTTCCTCGGCGCGATCGAGCCGCGCCTCGCCGCACGCGGCTGGCGCCTCGTCCGGCACGAGGCGAATCGCTATCTCGGCGCCGCGCGCAACACCGGCGTGGCCCATGCGACGGGCCGCTACGTCCTGTTCATGGATGACGACAACATCGCCTATCCGTGGATGGTGGAGCGCTACGTGCGCGCAGCCCAGGCCTCGGGGGCGGGCATCCTTTCCTGCCAGATCCACGTCTTCTCCGGCGAGGGGCGCGGCCCCGCCCACCACCCCGCCGAGCCGAATGACTGGATCCCCCTCGGCGGGCCGGCAGAGCTCGGCTTCCTGCAGAACTGCTTCGGCGATGCGGGCTTCCTCGTCCGTCGCGACCTGTTCGACGCGCTGGGCGGCTTCACCACCGAGCGCGCGGCCTTCGAGGATTGGGAGTTCCTACTGCGCGCCGCGCTGCACGGCGAGGAGATCCTTTGCCTGCCCGAGGCGCTCTACCACTACCGCGCCGCCGCGGGGGGCATGCTGCGCGGCATGACGCGGCACCAGGCTTGGCGCAGCCATGCGCGCATCGCCCGCGCCTGGCGGGGGGCGGAACTCCCCGCGCTGCGCGAGGCGCTGTCCGTCGCGATGGAGATCATGGTGGCGCCGCGCTACCCGGCTCCGCCCGGCGACCTCGTCACCGCGAACGGCGCCGCGCCCTTCGCCGCCCTGGCGCGCCGACTCGCCGCCGAGGGGCATCCGGCGGCCGCGCCGCTGATGGAGCAGGCCTGCCGCCTCGCACCCGGCGACGTGGCGCTGCGGCTGGAACGCCTCGCCCTGCCCGGTGCGGGCGAGGCGGGGGTGATGGCCCTGGCCGGGCTGGTTACCCCCGGCGACCGCCCGCGCGCCGCCCCCGCCCTGGCCGCGCTGCGCGAGGCCGGGAAGGACGAGGCGGCCGCGCTGCTCGAATCCTACCTCCAGGCCGCCGTCGCGTGACCTGGAGGGCGACGCTGCGCGACGCGGCCTCCCTCGCCCTGCCCTTCTGGCGCTCGCCCGAGAAGGGCAAGGCCTGGACCCTGCTGCTGGTCGTGGTGGGGCTGAACCTCGCCCTGGTGGCGATGGCGGTGCTGCTCTCCTTCTGGAACCGCGAGTTCTTCAACGCACTGGAGGCGCGCGACGCGGAGCGCTTCACTGCCCTGCTCTTCACCTGGGCGGAGACCGACAGCGGCACCATGCCTGGCTTTGCCTGGATCGCCGCGCTGTACATCCTCGTCGCAGTCTATGCCCTCTACCTGCGCCAGGCCTTGCAGATCCGCTGGCGGCGCTGGCTGACCGAGGGGATGCTGGATCAATGGCTGGCGGAGCGGGCCCATTACCGCCTGTCGCTGGATGCGGGCGAGGCCGACAACCCGGACCAGCGCGTGTCGGAGGACGCCAAGCTCTTCGTGGACATGACGCTGACGCTGGGGCTCGGCCTCATGCGCTCCGTGGTGACGCTGCTTTCCTTCCTGTTCGTGCTGTGGTCGCTGTCGGACAGCGTCACGATCCTCGGGGTGACGATCCCCGGCTACCTCGTCTGGGTAGCGATCCTGTATGCCGGGCTTGGCACCTGGCTCGCGCACCTGATCGGGCGGCCGCTGGCGCGGCTCAACTTCCGGCAACAGCGCGTGGAGGCGGATTTCCGCTACGCCCTGGTCCGGTTCCGCGACGGCAGCGAGGGCATCGCCCTGCACCGTGGCGAGACGGCGGAGCGCACGGGGCTGATGGGCCGCTTCGCCGCGGTGATGGCGAACTGGTGGGATCTGATGGTGGCCACCAAGCGGCTAACCTTCTTCACCACCGGCTACACCCAGGTCGCCATCGTCTTTCCCTTCGTGGTCGCCGCCCCCGCCTTCTTCGCCGGGCGTATCCCGCTCGGCGGGCTGACCCAGACCGCCAGCGCCTTTGGCGAGGTGCAGGGCGCCCTGTCCTGGATCGTGGACAACTATGCCGCCCTGACCGAATGGCGCGCCACGGTGACGCGGCTTTCCGGCTTCCGCCGCGCGCTGGATGCGGCGCGGGCCCATGCCGGCGAGGGGGTGAAGGCCGCCGCCACGCCGGGCGACACGCTGCGCCTGGACGCCGTCTCCATTGCCCTGCCCGATGGGCGCACGCTGCTGCAGGCGGACCATGCGGAGATTGGCCCCGGCGAGCGGGTCCTGGTCACCGGCCCATCCGGCTCCGGCAAGTCCACCCTGTTCCGCGCCATCGCCGGGATCTGGCCTTTCGGCTCGGGGCGGGTAGAGGTTCCAGAGGGGGCGCGGGCGATGTTCCTGCCGCAGCGCCCCTACCTGCCGCTCGGCACGCTGCGCCGGGCCGTGTGCTACCCCTCCGCCCCGGACTCCCTGGACGAGAGCGACCTGCGCGAGGCGATGGAACTCGCCGGCCTCGCCCATCTCCTGCCGCGCCTCGACGAGGAGGATGCCTGGGGGGCGCGGCTTTCGGGGGGGGAGCAGCAGCGCCTCGCCCTGGCGCGGGCGCTGCTGAACCGGCCGGACTGGCTGTTCCTGGACGAAGCGACGGCCAGCCTCGACCCGGCCATGGAGCGCCGCCTCTACGAGTTGCTGCTGAAGCGCCTGCCCGGCCTCACCCTCGTCTCCATCGCGCACCGCCCCGGCGTGGCCGAGTTCCACACGCGGCGCTGGGAGGTGCGGGACGGCAGGCTCTATGCGGGGGTGGACTCCAGCACGGACAGCACCGCCGCGCCGTAGCGGTTCAGCTTGCTTTCGCCGACCCCCGGCACGTCGCGAAGGTCGTCCAGCGAGCGGGGATGGCGAGAAGCGATCTCGGCCAGGGTCTGGTCGTGGAAGATGACGTAGGCGGGCACCTGCTGCTTGCGCGCCTCCTCCCGCCGCCATTCGCGCAGCGCGCCGAAGACCGGATCGTCGGAGGGCGGCGCCACGCGGTCCTCGCGGGCGGCGCGGGGCTGGAAGCTGCTTTCGCGCAGCATGAAGGCGCGCTCGCCGCGCAGCAGCGGGCGGGCTGATTCGGTGGGGACGAGTTCGCCGAAATTCTCCACCGCCACGTCCAGCGCGCCCTCGGCCACCAGCTGCCGCGCGATGTCCTTCCAGGTGCCCTCCGCCACCTCCTTGCCCTTGCCGAAGGTGGGCAGGCGGTCATGGCCGAACTGGGCGACCTTGTCGGTCATGCGCCCGCGCAGCACGTCCACCAGATGCCCCAGCCCGAAGCGCGAGCCGGTGCGGACAGCGGCCGAGATCAGCTTCTGCGCCGCGACCGTCGCATCCACGAGGCGCGGCGGGTTCGTGCACACGTCGCAGGCGCCGCAATCCTTCTCCAGATCCTCACCGAAGCAGCGCAGCAAGGTGCGGCGGCGGCAGGTGGCGGATTCCGCGATGGCGACCATCGCGTCCAGCCGGGCGCGCTCGATCCGCTTCTGCTCCTGCCCCGCCGGGCTTTCGGCGATGCGGTGGCGCGACAGGGCGATGTCGCCCGCGCCGTAGAGCAGCAGCGCCTTGGCCGGCAGCCCGTCGCGCCCGGCGCGGCCGATCTCCTGGTACCAGCCCTCCGGCCCCTGCGGCAGAGCGAGATGGGCCACGAAGCGCACGTCCGGCCGGTCGATGCCCATGCCGAAGGCGATGGTGGCGCACATGATCACCTGCTCGCCCCGCGCGAAGCGGCGATGCGCCTCCCGCTTCGCCGCCGTGTCCATGCCGGCATGGAAGGCGAGCGCCTCGTGCCCATCGGAGCGCAGCCATTCGGCCGTCGCTTCCGCCTTGTTGCGCGTGCCGCAATAGATGATGCCTGTCCCGTCCACGCGGCGCAGGAAGGCCCGCAGCTGCTGCCGCTCGCTTTCGCGCGGGGCCGCGGCGAGGTGGATGTTCGGGCGGTCGAAGGAGGAGCGGAAGACGGGCGCGTCCTGCAGGTCCAGCAGGCGGCGGATATCCTCCACCGTGCGCCCATCCGCCGTGGCGGTCAGCGCGACGCGCGGCACCTCCGGGAACTGGCCGTGCAGCAGGGTGAGCGCGCGGTATTCGGGCCGGAAGTGATGGCCCCATTGGCTGATGCAATGCGCCTCGTCGATCGCGAAAAGTGCGACCGAGCGCGACCCCATCCGCTCCAGCATGCCTTCCATGGAAAGCCGTTCGGGGCTGACATAGAGCAGCTTGAGCTGGCCGGAGAGGATGTCCCGCCACACGGCGCGGCGCTCCTCCTCCTCTAGTTCGGAATGGAGGGCCGCGGCGGCCACGCCCTGCTGGCGCAGCGCCGCAACCTGGTCCTCCATGAGGGCGATCAGCGGCGAGACGACGATGGCGAGGCCGGGGCGGCACAGCGCCGGCACCTGGAAGCACAGCGACTTGCCCCCGCCCGTGGGCATGAGCACGAGGCCGGAGCCACCTGCGACGACGTGATGGACCACCTCCGCCTGGCGGCCGCGAAAGCCGCCATGGCCGAAGACCTCGTGCAGGACCTCCTCGGGGGAACGGATCGCGGTGTCGCGCGGCATGACCGCCGGGGGTCTACCGCGCCACGTCCCCGCCGGCCAGTCGTGCGACGGTGGGAAGGCGCGCGGCGCTACCCCTCGAAGTGGATCTCGACGCGGCGGCTTTCGACGGGGACCAGCTCATAGCCGACCGCGCCACGCCCGGCGACGCTGATGCGGCCGGGCGCCACCCCCGCCTCGCGCAGCGCGGCGGCCACGGCTTCGGCGCGCTCGCGGGCCAGGATCCGGTTCGCCTCCGGCTCGCCGGCCGGGCCGGTGTAGCCCAGGATGCGCACGCGGCTGTTCGGGAAGCGCGCGGCGCGGCGCGCGGCACCGGTCACCACCTCCCGCGCGGGGCCGTCCAGCGCGGCGCTGTCGGCGGTGAAGAACACCACCCGCGTCGGCTCGTCCTCGACAGACGCGCAGGCGGCGGCGAGGGCAGGAAGGGCAAGCAGGAAGGCGCGACGCATCAATGTCTCTCCGGTGCAGTTCGGGGGCGCTCAGCGCGAACAGGCCGCGCCTCCCAGCACACAGAACTTTGCGCAGTGGGGATGGTTGAGGGCGACGGCGCGCGACGCCGTCCTGAAATCCGCGCCGAGGTCGAAGCGCTCGTCATAGGGCAGCAGGGTGCAGGCGACCCAGCTTGCGGCTTTCGCGCCCCGCCGCCGCACCAGCATGCGCGAGGAAGCGCACATCACGCTTTCCGGCGACTTGCCCAGGATGCCCCAGCACGCCTCCGTGATCTCCGGCACCTCGGCCGTCTCGTCCATCTCGGGAAAGAGCATCAGCGAGACGGGGTCGGCAGCGTCCACCGGGATGCCGTTCGCCTCGAACAGCGCGGCGAAGCGCTGGCGTAGCGCGGCCTCCGGCTCCGCGGTGAAGCCGGCGCGCCCGGCGACGTGCAGGCGGAAGCCATGGACGGCCAGCCAGCGCAGCCCCTCCAGCGTCGCGGCGAAGCTCCCTGCGCCGCGCTCCGCGTCGTGCAGGTCCGGGTCGGGGTGGTCGAGGCTCACGCGCATGGTCAGCCCGGCCTCTCCGCGTAGGGACAGCAGCGCCTCGGCGTGGTTGCGCATCGGCTTCATGGCATTGGTGAGCACGATGGCGCGCAGCCCGCGCCCGAGCACGAGGCGCAGCATGGGAACGAGTTCACGGTTCAGGAAGGGCTCGCCGCCGGTGAAGCCCACCTCCTCCAGCGGCTCGCCCTTCGCCGCGTCCAGTGCCGCGCGAAGGTCGTCGAGCGTCAGATAAGCGAGGCGGTCGTTGCGCGGGCTGCTCTCGATGTAGCAATGCGCGCAGGTGATGTTGCAGAGCGTGCCGGTATTGGCCCAGAGCGTCCGCAGGCCGAAGAGCGGCACAGCGGCGCGGCGCTCACCCTTCGCGGTCCGATGCGGGTCCTGGAACTTCACGCCGGCGCCTCCAGCAGCACTCCATCCACCCATCTGTAGGCGCGGTGAAGTTGCTCAACCCCCGCGAGGCGATGGGACAGCAGCAACAGGCTGCGCCCTTCGGCCGCCGCGGCCAGGGTCTGGAGGAAGGCGCGCTCGGTTTCGGCGTCCAGCCCGGCCGTCGGCTCGTCCAGCACCAGGATCGGCGCGGCGGGCAGGAGGGCGCGCGCGAGGGCGAGGCGCCGCGCCTCGCCACCGGAGAGCAGGGTGCCGCCCTCGCCGCAGCGCGTGTCCAGCCCGTGGGGTAACCCCTCGACCTTGCGGGCCAGCCCGGCCTTGGCCAGGGCCCGCCACAGCGCGGCCTCCGGCGCGTCCGGAGCGGCGATGCGGAGATTCGCGGCCACCGTGTCGTCAAAGATTCGCGCGTGCTGCGACAGGACGGTGATGCGCCGGCGCACCTCCTCCGGCGGCAGAAGGGCGAGGTCCACGCCGCCCAGGGTGATGCGCCCGGAATCAGGGTCGCGCAGCCTTTGCAGCAGCGCGGCCAGGGAGGACTTGCCCGAACCTGACGGCCCCAGGATCGCGACGCGCTCGCCGGGTTTCAGCATGAAGGAGGCGCCGCGCAGGACCGGGCGGCCCGGCGTCCAGGCGAACTCCACCCCTTCCAGCGCTAGCGTGGCGTCCGCCGGTTCGGGCGCGGGGCCAGCAGGGGTGGAGACGGGGGGCGGGGTGTCCGCCGCCTCGAAAAGCCGTCGCGCCCCGGCCCCGGCAAAGGCCAGGGCGGCGCCCGCGCGCGGCAGAAGGGAGAGGGGTTCGGCGAAGGCGGCGGCAAGCAGCACGGCCAGCAGCGCGAGGGGCGGGGCGCCGCCGGCCAGCCCCCAGCCCAGGGCACCCAGCAGCGCCGCCTGGCCCAGCAGCATTCCCAGTGCCCCCGCCAGCGCCCCCCGCCGCGCGAGGCGGCGCTGCGCCGCCATCATCCGGCGGTCGGCTTCCGCCAGCCGCGCCTGGGCACGCTCCTCCGCCCCGGCGGCGAGCAGGTCCTCCATCCCGGCCAGCGGGTCGGTCGCCGCGGCACGCAGCGCACCCCGTGCCTCGGCGGCCTCGGTGGCGGCGCGGGCCACGCGGGGGGCAAGGAGCTGCGGCAGGATCAGCGCCACGACCAGCGGCAGTGCGACCAGCGCCAGCAGGCCGGGCGCCGCGCCCAGCAGCGCCGCGATGGCCAGGAGGGCGGCCAACGCCGCCGCGCCGGGCACCAGCGCGGCGAGGTAGAGCCGGTCCAGCGCATCCACGTCGCCGATCAGGCGGCCCAGCAGGTCGCCGCCGCCGCGATGGCCGATGCCGCCCGGCATGCGTTCGGCGAGGCGGCGGAAGAACCAGACCCGCGTATCCGCCAGCGCCCGGAACGCGGCGGCGTGACTCGCATAGCGCTCCAGCCAGCGCAGCGCCGGGCGCAGCAGCACCAGCGGCCGCAAGGCGAGCAGCGCCGCGGCCCCCGCCCCGGCCAGCCCCGCTGCCACCCCCTGCCCGGCGAGCGCCAGGATGGCGAGGCCCGTCAGCGCCGACGCCATGGCGACCAGAAGCGCCCCCGCCAGCGCGGCGCGGCGCGGCGCCCAAAGGCGCAGGACGCGGGCGAGGTCAGCCCACACGCGCGAGCGCCCCAAGATCCAGCACGCGCGGCGAAAGTCCGCGCAGGATGGGCGAATGGGTGGCGACGATGGCGGTGCGCCCGGCCACGAGGCGCGAGATTCCCTCCAGCAGCGCCGCCTCGTTCGCCGGGTCGAGATGGGCGGTCGGCTCGTCCAGCAGCACCAGCGGCGCGTCGCGCAGGAAGGCGCGGGCCAGGGCGACGCGCTGCGCCTGGCCGCCCGACAGGCCGAAGCCCCCCTCGCCCACGCGCGTGTCCAGCCCCTCTGGCAGGTCACGCGTGAAGTGGAGGACGCGCGCCGCCTCGGCCGCGCGCTCCACCTTGGCGGCGGCGGCATCGGGTCGCGCCAGGGCGATGTTCTCACGGATCGTGCCGGCGAAGAGATGGGCGCGCTGGCCCATATAGGCCGTTATGCGCCGAAGCTCCGTCGGGTCGAGGCGCAGCGCGTCCTGGCCGTTGACGGCGATGCGCCCGGAATCCGGCCGGCCGAACCCCATCAGCAGCCGCAGAACGGAACTCTTGCCCGCGCCGGAGGGACCGACCAGCAGCAGCGTTTCCCCCGGCGCGACGGCGAAGGTCAGGCGGTCGAGGGCGGGCGGGCGCTCCGGGTCCGGACGCCACGTCACATCGGTGAAGGCCAGGGCGACTCGCGGCGGCACGGTGTCGAGCAACAGGCCGGGGCGGTGCGGCCTGTCCAGGAGGGCCTGGAGGTCGGAGGCCGCGCCGCGCGCCGCCATCGCCTCGTGATAGGCCTGGGAGAAGACGCGCAGCGGCTGAAAGAAGGCCGGCACGGCGAGGATGCAGAAGATCCCCGCCACCGGGTCCGGGTGCCCCGCGCCGAGCAGCGCGCCGTGACGCCAGGCCAGGATCACGATGGAGCCGGCGGCCAGCAATTCCATCCCCGCCGTGGACAGGAAGGCGACGCGCAGCACGCGCAGGGTGCGGGTGCGGAACTCCTCGGCGGCGCGGCCCAGCGCCTGCGCCTCCGCCTCTGCACGGTTGAACTGCACCAGCGTGGCGAGGCCGCGCAGCCGGTCCAGGAAGCGCCCGCCCAGGCGCCCCAGCGCTTCCATCTGGCGGCGGCTTTCCCGCGCGGCGCCGATCCCCGCCAGCGCCATGGAGACGGGCACCAGCAGCCCGGCCAGCAGCAGGACCAGCGCGCTGCGCCCGTCGAAGGAGGCAACGGCCAGGAGGACCAGCGCGGGCGCCAGCACCGCCAGGGCGGCGGCGGGCAGCCAGCGGGCGAAGAACCCGTCCAGCGCCTCGATCCGGTCCACCAGCAGCACCGCCTTCTCGCCCACGCCGCGCCGGTCGGCGGGGCCGAGGGCCAGGAGGCGGGCGAAGCCCTCGCCGCGCAGCCGGGCGCGGATCGCCTCGCCGGCGCGAAGCTGGGTTTCCTCCCCCGCCAGGGCGAGGCCCGCCGAAAGCAGCGCCAGCAGCGCGGCGAGGAGCAGGTCGCTCCAGCCCGCGCCGGGGGCGAGGCCCAGCACCGCGGCCAGCATCCGCGCGGCGAGAAACGTGGCAGCGACCGCGCAGAGCGTGGCGGCAAGGCCAAGTCCGACGGGAAGGGCAAGGGCGGCGATCCGCCCGCGCGCCTGCAGCATCAGCCAGGCCCGGGCCGCTCTGCTGTCTGCGGGCGACTCCATCGCGCGCCTTTTAGCCTGGGGGCCGCGCTCTTGCGACCCGCAGCGCGCTGCGGCCTCCTGTTCGCCCTCCCCGCCCGGATTCGCCCCCCATGCTTCGGACCCATGGCCGCTTCCCCTACCGACCCTGGCGGGGCCGCCCGCAGGGCTCCTGGCCGGGCGGGGCGAAGCTGGCCGTGTATCTCGGCGTCAACCTGGAGCATTTCTCCTTTGGCGAGGGTCTGGGCGCGGAGCTGGCGCCGGGCGGGCCGCAGCCCGACGTGCTGAACCATGCCTGGCGCGACTACGGCAACCGCGAGGGCGCGTGGCGCCTGCTGGACCTGCTGGACGAGCTTTCCCTGCCCTGCACCGTGCTGCTGAACACGGCGATGTATCACCACGCGCCGGAGCTCGTGGCGGCCCACCGCGCCCGGGGCGACGAGATGGCCGGCCACGGCCGCACCAACAGCAAGCGCCAATCCACCCTGCCCGAAGCCGAGGAGGCGGCGCTGATTCGCGCCTGCACGGAAGAGATGGTCCGGCAGGAGGGGGCGGCGCCGCGCGGCTGGCTTTCCCCCTGGATCGCCGAAAGCCGCGCAACGCCGGACCTGCTGCAGGAGGCCGGCTACCGATACTCGCTGAACTGGTGCCACGATGACCAGCCGGTGTGGAAGCGCACCCGTGCGGGCCGCATCCTGTCGGTCCCCTACCCGCAGGAAGCGAACGACATCCCCGCCATCATCGCCCGAAAGGACGGGGCGCGGCACTTCGCGGAATTGGTCTCGCAGGATTTCCGGGAAAGGCTGCGCCAGGTGGCGGACGGCATCCCGCAGGTCATGGGCATCGCCCTGCACCCCTACATCATCGGCCAGCCCTACCGACTTCGGGCGCTGCGCCGCGTTCTGGCGGAGATCGCTTCCCGGCGGGACGAGGTGTGGATCACCACGGCGGGCGGCATCCATGACCACGTGACCACCCATTGGCCGGAGGACGCCATCCCGTGAAGACGCTCCCTCTCCTCGCCCTGCTGGCGCTCGCGGCTTGCGCCGTGCCGCAGCCCGACGCCTCCACGCCGCGCCCGGTCGCGGGGGTGGACCTCCCGCGCTACGCCGGCACCTGGCACGAGGCGGCGCGCTTCCCGCAGCGCTTCCAGGACAGCGCCAGCCTCCGCTGCGAGGAGACCACCGCCACCTACACGCCCCGCCCCGACGGCAAGCTGGAGGTGCTGAACGCATGCGTGAACGCCCTGGCCGAAGGCCGCCCCCGGCGTGAGGCGCGCGGGGTCGCCTATGCGGTGGAAGGGTCGAACAACGCCCGGCTGCGCGTTTCCTTCTTCGGCCCCTTCTACGGCGATTACTGGGTGATCGGGCTGGACCCGGATTACCGCTGGGCGGTGGTCGGCACGCCGGACCGCGACTCCCTCTGGTTCCTGTCGCGCGAGCCGCGCATGCCGCCTGCCGATTTCGCGGCGGCCCAGGCGGTCGCGCGGCGCGAGGGCTTCGACCTCTCGCGCCTCCAGGTCGCCGCGCGATGAGCGGAGCACGCCCCGCTCCGCTGCGCGACGGCGACTTCCCGGTGCTGGTGCCCATCACCACGCGCTGGGCGGACAACGATGCCTTCAGCCACATCAACAACGTCGCGTATTACAGCTTCTTCGACACGGCGGTGAACATGTGGCTGGTCGAGAACGGCATCCTCGACATCGCGAGCAGCCCGCTGGTCGGGCTGGTGGTGGAGACGGGGTGCCGCTACCGCCGCCCCCTCGCCTATCCGATGACCGTGCGGATCGGGCTGCGCGTCGCGCGGCTCGGCACCTCCTCCGTCCGCTACGACGTCGCGGCCTTCGACACGGCGGAGGAGGCGGCGGCGGAAGGGAACTTCACGCACGTCTACGTCGACCGCGCCTCCGGCCGCCCCGCGTCCATCCCGGAGGATTGGCGCGAGAAGTTCCGGCGGATCGCCGTGCCGGCAACCCCCTCCTGAACGGAAACGTTCCAGGACCCGGATGCCCCGACCGATGGAGGCGCTGGTGTCTTGGCTCAGCGCCCTCGCGGCGACCTTGGCTGGTTGCGTCCTGCTGCTCGCGGCGGCTTACGAAGTCTATGCCACCGTCCTCCATGCGAGGGCACGCGCCGGCCCCGTCGCCGAGGGGTTGAGCCGCACGGCGTGGCGCCTCGCGATGGCATACTCGTCACGTTTGCCGCGGGAAGGCCGGCATCGGGCCTTGAGCCGCGTCGGCCCGCTGATGCTGCCCCTGCTGCTGACGACCCTGGTCGGACTGCTCACGATCGGCTTCGGGCTGATCTACTGGCCCTGGATGCCGGGCGGGTTCCGCGTGGACGAGGGCGCGGAGGAGGCGCCCGCCTTTCTCCAGGCCGTGTACTTCAGCGGCATCACCCTGACGACGCTCGGCTATGGCGACATCGTGCCCCGCGCCACGCCGATGCGGCTCGTCGCGCTGCTGCAGGCGGTCACCGGCTTCGTCGCCATCCCGCTCACCGTCGCCTATTTCCTGAACGTGAACGGCGTGCTGGAGCGTCGGCGCGCCGCGGCCCGCGCCCTGTTCCAGGAGGCGGCGCGAGGTCCGGATGCGGCCGCGGCCCTGCTCGCACGGCACCACCTGGAGGGGCGCTTCGTCGGCCTGGACGAGGTGCTGCGCAAGGCCGCGTACAACCTCCAGGCGGTGCTGGAAAGCCATGTCGAGCATCCGGTCACGCGCTATTTCCACCCGCCCGAGGTGCATGACGGGCTGCCGCGCATGCTGTTCCTGGCCCTCGAGACCGACGCGGTGCTGCGCGCCTTCCCCGACCCGGAGCACTATCCCGAGGCATGCGGCCATCCGGCCCTGACAGCGCTGGAGGATACAGCCTCCCAGGCCATCCGGGAGTTGTCCGCCACGCTGCATGTGCCCCGCACAGAAGCTGCGGAATGGACACCGCGCGACCGGAGACGCCTCGCCCAACGCATTGCACGGACCCGCGCGCGGCTGGCCGAAGCAGGCATCGCCGAGCGTCCGGACCTGGAGGAAGCCACGCGCGTCTATCTGGACCGCCGCGCGCAGTGGGAGGGCCCACTGCGCGAGGTGGCCGGGCGCCTGGGTTACGACTGGGACGAGTTGACCGGAGACAATGATCCAGGCGCCGCCGCGGAGGCAGACAGCCTCGTGGACGAGGAAACGCCCGCCTCCACCTAGCTGCGCAGGTGGCAGGCGGCCCAGTGTCCGGGCCGCTTTTCCTCCAGCGGCGGCACCACGGTGCGGCAGGTGGTGGCATTGGCGATGGGGCAGCGCGTGTGGAAGACGCAGCCCGACGGCGGGTTGAGCGGGCTGGGCACGTCGCCCTTCAGCCGGATCCGCTGCCGCCGCACCTTGGGGTCCGGGATGGGCACGGCGGATAGCAGCGCCTCCGTATAGGGGTGGATCGGCGAGGCATAAAGCTCGCGCGAGGAGGCGATCTCCACGATGCGGCCGAGATACATCACAGCCACGCGGTCGCTGATGTGCTCCACCACCGACAGATCATGCGCGATGAACAGGAAGGTGAGGCCGAACTTCTCCTGCAGATCCTCCAGCAGATTCACAACCTGGGCCTGGATCGACACGTCGAGCGCGGAAACCGGCTCGTCGCAGATCACCAGCTTGGGCGAGACGGCCAGGGCGCGGGCGATGCCGATGCGCTGGCGTTGCCCCCCGGAGAATTCGTGCGGGAAGCGGCGCATCTGGTCGGCGTTGAGCCCGACCGTTTCCAGAAGCTCGACGACGCGGTCCTCGCGTTCGCGCGCGGTCTTCGCCAGGCCGTGGATGATCAGCGCCTCGGCGATGATATCGCGCACCGTCATGCGCGGGTTGAGCGAGGCGAAGGGGTCCTGGAAGATGATCTGCATGTCGCGCCGCAGCGCGGTCATCTGCGCGTGGTCGAGCGCCGTGACCTCCTGGCCGTCGAACCAGACTTGGCCAGAGGTGGGCTCGATCAGCCGGAGGATCAGCCGCCCGGTGGTGGACTTGCCGCAGCCGGACTCGCCGACCAGGCCCAGCGTCTCGCCGGGCGCGAGGTCGAAGGACACGCCGCTGACCGCATGCACCTCCCCCACCGTGCGTCGCAGGATGCCACCCTTCACCGCGAAGCGCTTCACCAGATTGTCCACGCGCAGGAGGGGCTGGGTCACAGGAACTCCTCCGCACGGATGCAGCGGGCCGTGTGCCCTGGCTGGATCTCGCGCAGGGCCGGTTCCCCGGCGGTGCATTCGGGGATGGCGTGGCGGCAGCGCGCGGCGAAGCGGCAGCCCGTGGGCGGGTTCAGGAGGCTCGGCACCGTGCCGGGGATCGCCTCCAGCCGCCGGTGCTCCGTCGCCGCCAGGTCGAGGCGCGGGATGGAGCGGATCAGGCCCTGGGTGTAGGGGTGCAGCGGACGCTCGAACAGCGCCTCCACCGGCGCCTCCTCCACCACCACCCCGGCATACATCACGACCACGCGCTGCGCGGTTTCCGCCACCACCCCCATGGCGTGGGTAATGAGCAGCACCGCCATCCCCAGCCTTTCCTTCATTTCGTTCAGCAGGTCGAGGATCTGCGCCTGGATGGTGACGTCGAGCGCGGTGGTCGGCTCGTCCGCGATCAGGAGCTTCGGGTTGCAGGACAAGGCCATGGCGATCATCACGCGCTGCCGCATCCCGCCCGAGAACTGGTGCGGGTAGTCATGGACGCGGCGCGACGGGTTCGGGATCTGCACGAGGCCCAGCATCTCCGCCGCACGGTCCAGCGCCGCCTTGCGGGAGACGCCCTCGTGCTGGCGCACCGTCTCGGCGATCTGCTGGCCGACCGTGTAGACCGGGTTCAAGGAGGTCATCGGCTCCTGGAACACGAAGCCGATCTCCTTGGAGCGGATGGCGCGCATCTGCTCCGGGTCCATGGGGACGATGTCCCGTCCCTGCCAAAGGATGCGCCCTTCCGCGATGCGGCCCGGCGGCATGGCGATCAGCTTCAGCACCGTCATCGCCGTGACGGTCTTGCCGCAGCCGGACTCGCCCACCACCGAGACGGTCTCGCCGCGATCCACGCCGATGCTCACCCCGTCCACGGCGCGGACCGTGCCGTCATCGGTCTGAAAATGGACCTTGAGCCCCTCGATCTCCAGCAGGCGCGGCAACGTCACTTCACACGCCTCGGGTCGAGCGCGTCGCGCAGCCCGTCGCCGACGAAGTTGATGGACAGCACGGTGAGGAAGATAGCGAGACCCGGGAAGATCGCCCAATGTGGCGCGAAGTCGAGATTGTCCTTCGCGTCGAACAGGATGCGTCCCCAGGTCGGGATGTCGGGCGGGAAGCCGAGGCCGAGGAAGGACAGGGTGGACTCCGCAATGATCGCGGCCGCAACGTCGATCGTCGCCGCCACGATCACCGGCCCGAGCGCGTTGGGCAGGATGTGCCGGAGCACGAGGCGCGGGCGCGAGGCTCCCAGCGCGCGCGCCGCTTCCACGAATTCCTTTTCCCGCAGCGAGAAGAATTGCGCGCGCACGAGGCGCGCCACCGGCATCCATCGGAACCCGCCGATCACCGTGACGATCAGGATGAACACCCCCATCTCCGGCCCCACGATTCCCGTCAGCGCGTCGCGGAACAGGTAGATGATGAGCAGCAGCAGCGGCAGTTCGGGCAGGGAAAGGAACAGGTCAGTCAGCCACATCAGCGCGGCATCGAGCCGACCGCCCGCCATGCCCGCCACCGCGCCGACAAAGGTGCCGACGACAACCGCCACCGCCATCGCCGCGAAGCCGACGGCGAGCGAGATGCGCCCGCCATAAAGCACCCGCGCCAGGATGTCCTGGCCCAGATCGTCCGTGCCCAGCGGATGCTCCCAGGACGGCCCCTGGAGCCGCGCCGTGAAATCGATCTCGTCGATCGGCACGGCCCAGATGAGCGGACCGATCAGTACGGCGAGGATGAGCAGTGCCAGGATCACCGCGCTGACTACGGCGAGCCGGTGCTTGCGGAAGCGGCGCCACGCCTCCTGCCATGGCGTCACCCGCTTGCGCGGCGCGGCGGGGCTAGCGGTAGCTGATGCGGGGATCGAGCCAGCCATAGAGAATGTCCGCGAGGAGGTTGAAGAAGATGACAAGGCCGGCGAAGACGAAGGTGACGGCCATGATCACCGGCGTGTCGTTGGCCAGGATGGCGCTGATCAGCAGCGAGCCGACGCCGGGCACGCGGAAGATCTGCTCCGTCACGATGGCGCCGCCGAAGACGATGGGCATCTGCAGTGCCACCAGCGTCACCACCGGGATGAGCGCGTTGCGGACCACGTGGCGCAGGGTGACGCGGCTTTCGGGCAGGCCCTTGGCGCGCGCGGTCGTGACGTGGTCCAGCCGGATCACGTCCAGCACGGCGGAGCGGACGAAGCGTGTCCAGGCCGCACCCTGGAAGAGGCCCAGCACCATCACCGGCATGATGGATTGGCGAAGCTGCTCCCACCACCATCGCCAGCCGGTTTCGGACAGCTCCGTCCGGTACACGAAGGGCAGCCAGTCCAGGTAGATGGAGAAGAGGAGGATGAAGAGCAGCCCGGTGAAAAAGGTGGGCAGCGAGAAGCCGACGAAGGCCAGGGTGTTGGCGATCTGGTCGAAGACTGAATAGGGCCGCGTGGCCGCATAGACGCCCACCGGCAAGGCGATGGCGAGCGCGACGACCTGCGAGGCGCCGATCACCACCAGCGTGACGGGCAGGCGCTGAAGGATCAGCTGGTCAACATTGATGCGCGACACGAAGGAATAGCCCCATTCGCCGCGCAACATGGCGAAGAGCCAGCTGAAGTAGCGCTGCCAGATGGGGTCATCGATCCCGAGGCTGGCGCGCAGATTGGCGCGCACCTCGGGCGGGATCGCCGGGTTGGTCGCCAACTCCTCGAACGGGTCGCCCGGCGCAAGGGCGAGCACGGTGAACAGGACCACGCTGATCCCGAGCAGGCTCGGGATCGCGATCAGCAGGCGCCGGATGAGATACTGGGTCACGCGCGACGAAACGCCTTCATCAGGTCTCGCGGTACCAGTCGCCGAGCAGCCACGTTGTGTTGTCCCAGGCGCTGAGCACGTGGCGCAGGTTGTTCAGGCTCGCGCTGGTCAAGGGACGGCTGATCAGCGGGATGACGTGGTTGCTGCCGACGATCAGGTCGTTCATGCGGATGAACAGCGCCGCGCGCTTCACCGGGTCCAGCTCCGCCTCAGACTGGCGGAAGGCAGCGTCGTACTCATCGTTGCGCCAGCGGACGATGTTGCGGCCCTGCCAGGAATTCTCCCGCGTCGCCACCTCCCAGGAGGTGTACTGATTCATGAAGAGCTGCGGGTCCGCCTGCGGCATCGTCGTCGTGTACATCTGCATGTCGGCGTAGAACTTCGTGTAGGTGTCCGGATTGGCCACGTCCGAAGAGAAGAAGACCGACCCCGTCACCGATTTCAGCTCCAGGTCGATGCCGGCGCGCTGCGCCGCCTGCTTGATGATGGCCTGGGTGCGCTGGCGCGGCGCGTTGACCGAGGTCTGGAACACGAAGCGCAGCCGCACGCCGTTCTTGGCACGGATGCCGTCGCGCGCCCTCGCCCAGCCAGCCTGGTCGAGGATCTCGTTGGCCTTCTGGATGCTGAACTCCGACCGCGTGTTGGGCGAGCGGAACCGGGGCGGGTTGTTCAGGAAGTTGGAGGTCGCCGGTCCGCCACGGCCATAGATAAATTGCTGGATGGAGTTCTTGTCCACCAGCATCGCCATGGCCTGCCGGACCGCGGGGTCGGAGAAGGCAGGGTGCGTCGTCTTGATGGAGGAACGCTCTCCGTCCACCTCCTCGTGCGGGTTGGTGACGTTGAGTTGGATGAACTCGATGTTGCCGCCTTCGACGATGTTCACGCGGCCCCGGTTGGCGGCTTCGAGCCGCTTCAGGATCTCGTCCTCCACCTGGAGGTTCCAGGCATAGTCGAAATCGCCGGTCTGCAGCACAGCCCGCGCCGCCGACACGGCGTCGCCGCCGCCCTTGATCTCGAAACTGTCGAAATACGGGCGGTTGTCCCGGTGGTAGTTGGGGTTCAGCTCGCCGCGCAGCGTGTCGCCCGGGGCGAAGCTGACGAAACGGTAGGGCCCCGTGCCCACGGGGCGCAGGTTGGTGGGCGCGTCGCGGGAATTGGCGCCGGCATAGTCGCGGAACAGGTGGCGGGGAATGATCGTCCCGCGCGAGGCGACGAAGGCATCCGCCCAGAAGGGCGTGGGCTTCTCGAACTCCACCCGCACCGTGTGGTCATCCAGCTTCACGACGTTGATGTCGCGATAGGAGCCGGAGCTGACGGTCGCGACGGCCGGGTTGCGGTTGTACTCCCAGTTGAACACCACGTCGTCGGCGCTGAAATCCTGCCCGTCGTGCCACTTCACGCCGCGCTTGAGCTTCCAGGTGACGGAGCGCCCGTCCTCGGCGAGGCCGCCATTCTCCACCGAGGGAATCTCAGCCGCGAGGATGGGGTGCAGCGTGCCATCTGAGGCCCATCCGGCCAGCGGCTCATAGAAGGTGCGGCTGGCATCCTGGTTGGTCGTGCCGACGGCGAAATGCGGGTTCAGCAGCGTGGAAGCCTGCCAGTACAGCAGTTTCAGCTGGCCGCCGCCGCCGCGCCGCGCCGGCCGGTACTCCGGTACGCCCTGCGCCGCGGCCGGGGCCGCGCCAGCGATCGCCAGGAGTTGCGTCGCCATCGGCGCCGTGAGGCCGAAGGCGGCAAGGCGCCGCACGAAGCCACGCCGCGACAGGCTGCCGCGCTTCACGCGGCCGATCATCTGCCGGAGGTCGTCTTCCGTCATCCCCAATCTCCCGTAGCCTCGTTGTCACGAAGGCTACATGAAGCCGCCGTCATACCGCACGAATTTTTTCAGGCTCCTACGCTCCGCCAAGCTCCTGCTGCACCACGCTCGCCCACCAGGCGACGCCGAGCGGGATGATCTCGTCGTTGAAGTCGAAATGCGGCGTGTGAAGGTTGGGCGAGGTGCCGTCCGGCCCGCTGCCGCCGCCGATGAACATGAAGGCGCCGGGCCGCGCTTCCAGCATCAGCGCGAAATCCTCCGCGCCCGTCACCGGGGCGTGGGTGCCCACCCCTTCCGCACCCACCAGCGCCCTTGCCGCGGCGCGCGCGACGTCGGTCTGCTCCTCGTGGTTCACCGTGGCGGGGACGCCGCGGATGTAGCGCGCGTCGGCCGTGCAGCCATGCGCGGTGGCAAGGCCGTTCGCAAGTTCGCCGATCCGCCGCTCCAGCAGGTCGCGCACCCCGGGCGTGTAGGACCGCGCCGTGCCTGTGACGACAAGTTCCGCGGGCATGACGTTGGGCGAGATGGGCGAGCCGCCCTGGATCGAACCGACGCTCAACACCGCCGCCTCCACCGCCGGAACATTGCGGCCGATGATCGTCTGCAGCGCCAGCACGAAATGCGCCTGCACCACCGTGACATCGGTCGCGAGATGCGGCGTCGAGCCGCCATGCCCGCCGGTGCCACGGAAGGTGACCTCGAAACGGTCCGCCGCCGCGAGGGCCGGGCCCGACCGGATGGCGAAGCGCCCCGCCGGCATGGTGGGCTTGTTGTGCAGCCCATAGACCGCGTCGCAGGGGAAGCGCTCGAACAACCCATCCGCCAGCATCGCGCGTGCGCCTCCGCGCCCTTCCTCGGCGGGCTGGAAGATCAGGTGCACCGTCCCCGCGAAGTCCCGGTTCTCTGCCAGCCAACGTGCTGCGCCGAGCAGCATGGTGGTGTGCCCGTCATGGCCGCAGGCATGCATCACACCGGTGTTCTGCGAGGCATGGGGCAGCCCCGTCTGCTCCGTGATCTGCAGCGCGTCCATGTCCGCCCGCAGCCCGATCACGCGCTGCCCCGGCCGCGTGCCCCGGATGGTGCCGACCACCCCCAGCTTGCCGACGCCTTCCGTCACCTCGATGCCGAGGGCCCGCAGCTCGCGCGCCACCAGTTCGGCGGTCCGCTGCTCCTCCATGCCCAGCTCGGGATGGGCGTGGATGTCGCGGCGGATGGCCGTCAGCTCCGACTGCCAACGCTTCGCGCCCTCGATCGCGGGGTGGTTCACGGGTCGTCTCCTCTTGTCGCGCGGGAAGCATGGCCCCTCGCGCGCATCAGCGCGAGTGGCATCAGGCGATGGCATGGACGGGGGCGGGGGCGGGCTGGCTGACGGCGTTGAGGCGCTTCTCCTGGGCCTGGGTCAGGCGGACCATCTTGCGCAGGTCCATCTCGGTGACGCCCATCGCCGTCTCGGCCCAGATGTCGACCACGTCCTTCAGCTCTTCCAGCGTCACCGGGTTCACGCGGCGGCGCACCCGCATCATGGCCTGCTGCGCGTTGTGCTTGCGGCTGTGCTGGTCGATGTAGCGGCGCACCGCCGCCTCGCCCTCGCCATCCTCCGCGAGCACGTCCACCACGCCCATCGCGTGCAGCTCTTCGGCCGTGTAGAGCTTGCCGGACATGATCATCTTCTCCGCCTCGACCGGGCCGATGCGGCGCGACAGGAAGGAATAGGCGCCCATGCCGGGGAAGAGGTTGAACAGGATCTCGGGCAGGCCGAACTTGGCGCTGCGCTCGGCGATGATCACGTCGAAGGCCAGCGCGCACTCGAAGCCGCCACCCAGCGCGTCGCCCTGCACCATGGCGATGGTGACGACGGGGGAGCGGAATGCCTCGGCATTGCCGTGGATCGCCTCGACGCAGAGATGGCCGTAGCGGCGCAGCGAGGCGAGGTCGCGGCCACGAATCCGGTCCGCGAAATGGCCGAGGTCGCCGCCCAGGTTGAAGATGCCCGGCAGGCTGCTGCCCATGACATAGTAGCGAAGCGAGGAAGCAAGCCCGGCCTCGCGCTCCGCACGCAGCGTGTCACGCAGCATGGCCTGCTGCGCGAGGATATCGCGGAGCAACTCACGAGTGAAGGACGGCTTCGGGCCGGGGTTCATGTAGGCCCAGAAGCTCGCCGTGTCGGCTTCCAGTCGGGTCTCGAGCGTCTCGAAACGCAGCGAGGAAAGGGAAACGGGGGCCGGGGTGGAACCCTGAGCGACTTCGAGGAGGGCGGGGGTCGAGGAAACAAAGGTCATGACGTGCTCCGTGTCGAGAAGGCGTCGGACCAGGGGCGGCCCGATCAGCCTTGCCGTTAATAGAACACGAAAAGCGTTCCTCGCATGGGCAACTTTGCGCAAGTGTCTGCGCACGGAGGACTTGCCGCCGCTTTGCCTTATTTTCTATGAGTTGCACGATTTCTGGAAAGGTTGCAGCGAACGGAAAGAGAATCTTTTTGCGCTGCAGAACCTTAATGCATGCCTTTGCCTGTTTCTTCACGCCCCGAGGGCCGCAACAACAGCGGGCGCACGCGCATCAACTCGCCCGCGACGCGTTCAACCAGCCTTTCTCCTTGCTCCCGCAATTCCTGCGGGCTGATGTCCTTGGCCGTGCGGCATAGCTCGCACAGCGCGATGGCGCCCACATTGGCCGCGGCACTGTGCATCGCATGGGCCCGTGCCCGATACTGCGACGCATCCGCCTCGAGCGCGGCCAGCCGCAATTCCTCCAGGATCTCGTCGGCGTCGTGGAGGAAGTCCTCGACCACGCTCTGCACGAATTCCGGGCCGCCCAGCGCCTCCAGATTGTCCAGTGCGCGCTGATCCACCAGCATCTGGTTGCTGGAGCGGAAGCGCGGGTGGCTGACGATGGGCTCCACCGCTGGCTGCGGCGTCGCGCTCGGCAAGGCAAGGCGCTCCACCACCGCCAGAAGCGCATCGGGGGTGAGCGGCTTCACGAGGCGCTCCATGAAACCCGCCTCCTGGCAGCGGCGCAGCGCCTCGTCCGTGGCGTCGGCGGTGAGCGCGGCCCAGGGCACCTGGCGGCGCCCCATGGCCTGCATCCGGTACAGCCGCGCCGCCTCGATGCCGTCCATGTCCGGCATGTTGAGGTCCATGAGGACGAGGTCGAACTCGTCCTCCTCCAGCGCGTCCAGGGCCATCTCGCCGCCCTCCACCAGCGTTGCGCGGTGGCCGCCGCTTTCCAGGATCTTGCCTGCGACGCGGAGGTTGGTGCGGTTGTCGTCAGCCACCAGCACGCGCAGCCCCCGCCGGGGCGCGGGGGCTGCGCCCACAGGCACGGGACCCTGCGGGGCGGCGGCCTGCGATGCCGGCACATGCGGGAGGATGACGGGCGCGGGCACATGATCCGCCTCGGAAATCCCGCACACCTCCAGCGCCCCAGCGACGGCGGAGGCGGAGGCAGGCGGCGGGACGATCGAGAAGAACCCGCGCCGCATCGATTCGGCCGGAAGTCCGCCCTCGCCCGCCGCATCGCCCAACAGCACCACGCGCCACACGCCGAGCGGATTGAGGACGGCGAGGGCCGCGGCCAGCGCCTCCGCGGTCATGCCCAGGCTGGCCGCGTCCACGAGCAGGATGCGCGGCCGGCCGGATGGGAGGGCCTCCAGCAGCGTCACCGCCGAGGAAAGCCCCGCCGTCGGATGCAGGGTGACATCCTCGAGGCGGGGCTCGCCTGCCGTCCAGGGCGTGGGGTCGGCGGCGAGCAGCACGGCCTCCCCGGCGAGGACGGGCCGCGCTTCGGAGTCGTTCTCGGGGTGGCTGGCCGGGAACTCGCACCAGAAGGTGCTCCCTTGCCCTTGGGTGCTGCGCACGCCGATGCGCCCGCCCAGCATCTCCACCATGCGGCGGCAGATGGCGAGGCCGAGGCCCGTGCCGCCGAAGCGGTTGATGATGCTGCTGTCGGCCTGGGTGAAGGCCTCGAAGATGCGGCCCTGCGCCTCGGGGGCGATGCCGATGCCGGTATCCGTCACCTCGAAGCGCAGCAGGGAGCGCTCACCGGGCAGCGCGTCCACCGCCAGGGTGACGCCGCCGCGATCAGTGAATTTCAGCGCATTGCTGCCGAGGTTCAGCAGGATGTCGCGCGTCAGGTTGCGGTCGGCCTCCACGATGCGGGGGGTGCGCGCCGTGACATGGAGCGCGAGGCCAAGCCCCTTGTCCTGCGCCGCCCCGGCCAGCATGCGTCGCACCTCGTCCAACAGGGCGGCGACCTCGAACGCCTCGCGGCGCACGGTCATCTGCCCCGCCTCGATGCGGGAGAAGTCGAGGATGCCGTCGATGAGGCCGAGCAGGTGGCGCCCCGCATCGCTCACCGTCCGCGCCATTTCCCGCTCCTCGCCGGGCAGCGCGGAGGAGCGCTCGAGCAGCCCGCCCGTGCCGATGATGGCGTTCAACGGCGTGCGGAGCTCGTGGCTCACGCTGGCGAGGAACATGGTCTTCGCCTGGTTCGCCCCTTCCGCCTGGGCCTTGGCGTCCGACAGCTTGCGGATCAGCGTCGCAGAATAGGCCGGGATCGCGACGAGGCCGAGCAGGAATCCGGCGGAAAGGTGGATCTGGGCGTTCCAGAACGGCGTCGCCGCCACGGCAGCCGTGAAGCCGACCAGCGCGATCGCCTGGGCGCAGAGCAGCCACCCCACCCCGAAGCGGAAGCCGTTGCCCAGGATCACCCAGAGGTAGATGGGCGCGAGCACGGAGGTGACCTCGCCCCCCGCGTATAGCTCGTAGGAAAGGAAGCCGATGTCGAGCAAAAGCGCCGTCGCCCGGCGCGGGTTGTTGGTGGCGGGCCGCGCCAGGATGTGGACGAACAGCGCCAGCGCCACCACCCAATAGGCGGCGACCACCTCCACCGCGTGGCGCGGTGCGTCCTCCAGCAGCAGGTAGACGGTGATCAGGAGCGCGAAGGCGAGCCGGTTGAAGCTCATCTCGTGCTCGGTGTCCGGCCGGCCGCGCAGGGCGCGTAGCCGGGCACGGAGGCCGCGCGGCGCCTCGGCGGTCACCGGTCGGGTTTCCTCAGGCGGGCAACCGGCATGCTCGCGCCTCTGCCGCGCCGGGGTCCAGGCGGTCCGCCGGGACGGGACGCCCGATGAAGAAGCCCTGAACCTCGTCGCAGCCCAGCGTCCGCAGCGCTTCGAGCTGCGCCGGGTTTTCCACGCCCTCGGCGACGACCTCCATGCCCAGCTCATGCCCCAGGCTGATCACGGAGCCGACGATCGCGGCGTCCGAGCGGTCGCCGGGAAACAGGGCGATGAAGGATTGGTCGATCTTCAGCCGGTGGACCGGGAGGCGCCGGGCATAAAGCAGCGAGGAGTAGCCGATGCCGAAATCGTCGATGGCGAGGCGCACGCCCAGGGTGCGCAGCTCGCCCAGCGTCTTCAGCACCGCCGCTTCGTCCTCGAACCGGTCGCGCTCGGTCAGCTCGATCTCCAGCAGGTCGGGCGCGAGCCCGGCACCGGCCAGGGATTGCTCGACCAGCTCGAGCACCCCGCCGCCGCGGAACAGCGAAGGCGAGAGGTTGACCCCCACGCGGATGGGACCGCCCGCCCGGCGCGACCATTCGGCGCCCTGGCGGCAGGCCGCGTCCAGCACCCAGCGGGTGATCGGCGCCATCAGCCCGGTTTCCTCGGCGGTGGCGAGGAAGGAGCCTGGGTTCAGCAGGCCCCGCTCCGGGTGCTGCCAGCGCAGCAGCGCCTCTGCCCCGGTCATGCGCCCGGTGCGCAGGTGGCATTGCGGCTGCCAATGCAGCTCGAATTCCCCGCGCGCGAGGGCGAGGCGCAGATCGCCCTCGACCTGCAGCGCCTCGCGCGCCGCGCGGTCCATGGGGGGCTCGAAGAAGCGGAAGCCGCTCCGTCCTTCGGCCTTGGCGCGGTACATGGCGAGGTCGGCGTTGCGCAGCAGCCCATCCGCCCGGTCGCCATCATCCGGAAACAGGGTGATGCCGATGGAAGCCGAGGTGGAAACGGTGCGCCCGGGCAGGGCAAAGGGCTCCTCCAGCGCCGCCAGCAGCCGCCGCGCAAGGCCTTCCGCCTCGCGGGGGGTGCGCATGCCGGGGCGGAGCAGCGCGAACTCGTCGCCGCCGAGGCGGCAGATCATCGCCTCGTCGCCCACCGCCTCGGACAGGCGCATCGCGACCTCGGTGAGGAGCCGGTCGCCGGCCTGATGGCCCAGCACGTCGTTGACGCCCTTGAACCGGTCGAGGTCGAGAAAGAGCAGGGCGAAGTGGTGCTCGGGGCGGGCGCAGCTTTCCTCCAGCCGCTCCGCCAGGACGCTGCGGTTGGCGAGGCCGGTCAGCGGGTCGTGGCGCGACAGGAAAAGCAGCCGCTCCTCCGCCCGCTTCCGCTCCGTGATATCGACCGAGGTGGTCAGGACGGCCGTCACATGGTCCTCCGCATCCAGCAGAGGAGACTTGGTGGTGAGCAGGGTGCGGCGCGACCCGGTCGCGTCCAGCACGTCCTCCTCGAAGGACGGGACGGGGCGGCCCGTGGCGAAGACGCGCGCATCGGCAGCGAGGCTCTGCGCCGCACGCGCCTCGCCCACCATCCGCGCGAGGCAGTGCCCCACAAGTTCGGGGGCGGTGGCGTTGGCCTGCGTGGCCTGCCGCGCATTGACGAGGACGAGGCGCCCGGTCCGGTCGGTGGCGCTGATCAGCGCCGGGACGGTGTCGATCACCTGCCCGAGGGATTTCCGGCTTTCGCGGATCAGGGCGAGACGGGACCGCTCGGAGGACTCCAATTCCCGCGCCAGGTCCTGGGCTTCGTCGCGCAGGCGGACCTGATGGCGGCGCAGCGCGAGGAGGTTGCGGATCCGGCTCCGAAACTCGAAATGGTCGACCGGGGTGATCAGGAAGTCGGTGGCGCCGGAATCGAGGGCGCGCAGCCGCGGCTCCGGGTCGTCATAGGCAGTGACCACCACGACGGGCACGTCGGCGCCATTGGGCTTCGCCCGGATGCGGGCCGCCACCTCCGCCCCGTCCATCTGCGGCATGCGGTAGTCGGTGATGACGAGATCGGGCCGGTTCTCGTCCATCCATTCCAGCATCTCGACCGGATTGGAGAAGGGCATGACCTCGGCGCCCGCCTCGACCGAGGCGGCAAGCCGGGCGAGGATCCGGCGGTTGGTGCCTCGGTCGTCGAGGATAACAATCAGGGACATGGTCGAGCGACGGCTCTCCAGCGAGACGGATCCGGGAATGGCAGACCACCTTTGGTGCGCTCGTGCCCCAAGTCAAATGCTGTTTCTACGGATATGGGGGTGTTCGCGCCACATGGGCGGACGGAGTCCTGGAAATGAGACTCGGCGCCCTTCTTCTCAATATTGACGAGGCTCGCGCGGTTCGTTCCAGGAGGGGCGCTCGCGCCACACCCCGGCGGCGGGGGTGTCGGCCGGCGGGGAGATCCCCAGCCGCTCCCCGGTCCGCGCCCCGGCGGAATAGGCCGCGTCGTTGAGCCGGCTCGCAGCGTCCGTCACCGAGAGCGGCCTGCCGCGGAAGGACATGCTGCCCGGATCGGCGCACCCGCCGAGCAAGGGCAGGAGGACGGCAAGGGCAAGGGTCGGGCGCATGGCTGGACAATGCCGGGCGGGCGCGGCGGTTGAGGGGAAAGGCCGGCTGGCGCAGGATACGGTCCTTGCCAGGGAGGATGTCCCGATGAACGTCGCCGCGCGGTCCGGGGAGATCCGGGCCATTCCCTCCGGCCCCTCGGCCGTGCCCGATGCCGCGGGCACCAATCTGTGGAGCGCCGACCCGGCCCTCGCCCGCCTGCTGCCCCTCTACCTACCCGCCGACCTGCTGGCGGTGCTGCGCCCGCAGCTGGAGCGGCTGGGCGCCCTGGCCGGCGGGCGGCTGGACGCCCTGGCCGGGGTGGCCGACCGCAACCCGCCGGAGCTGCGCCACCGCACGCGGCGCGGCGAGGACAGCCAATCCGTCGAGTACCACCCGGCCTACCGGGAAATGGAGGCCCTGGCCTTCGGCGAGCTGGGCCTCGCGGCGATGAGCCACCGCGCGGGGGTGTTCGGCTGGCCCGCCCCCCTGCCCCCAGCCGCGAAATACGCCTTCACCTTCCTGTTCGCCCAGGCCGAGTTCGGCCTGCTCTGCCCGGTCAGCATGACGGACAGCCTGACCCGCACCCTGCGGAAATTCGGCGACCCGGCCCTGGTGGAGCGCTACCTGCCCGTCCTCGCCTCGCAGGACATGGACGCGCTGCACCAGGGGGCGATGTTCATGACCGAGCAGGGCGCGGGCTCGGACATCGCCGCCACCGCCGTCACGGCCGAGCCGCAGGCGGATGGGAGCTGGGCGCTGCACGGCGACAAGTGGTTCTGCTCCAACCCCGACGCGGCGCTGGCGATGGTGCTGGCGCGCCGGGTGGACGGGGGGCCAGGGATGCGCGGCGTCTCGCTCTTCCTCCTGCCCCGGACGCTGCCGGACGGCACGCCCAACCGGCACCGCATCGTCCGGCTGAAGGACAAGCTCGGCACGCGCTCCATGGCCTCGGGCGAGGTGACGCTGAACGGCGCCACCGCTTGGCTGGTCGGCGAGAAGGAGGCGGGGTTCCGGCAGATGGCCGATATGGTCAATTCCTCGCGCCTGTCCAACGGCGTGCGCGCGGCCGGGATGATGCGCCGCGCGGTGACGGAGGCGCTGTTCGTCGCGCGGCACCGTGTCGCCTTCGGCCGCCGCCTCATCGAGATGCCGCTGATGCGGCGCCAGCTCGCCAAGATGCTCATGCGGGCGGAACAGGCCCGCGCCATGGTGTTCCAGACCGCCGAGGCGCTGCGCCGCTCCGATGCCGGGGAGGACGGCGCCTATGCGCTGCTGCGCATCCTCACCCCGCTGGTGAAATTCCGCGCCTGCCGCGACGCCCGCCAGGTCACGGGCGACGCGATGGAGGTGCGCGGCGGCTGCGGCTACATCGAGGAATGGCCGGAGGCGCGGCTGCTGCGCGACGCCCATCTCGGCTCGATCTGGGAGGGCACCAGCAACATCGTCGCGCTGGACGTGCTGCGCGCCGCCGCGCGGGAGAACTCGCTGCCGGCTCTGGAGGCGCATATCCGCGGATTGCTGGGCAACGGCGCCGCCCTGCCCGAGGCGCTGCCGGCGCTGGACCGCGCCCTGGCCCTGGCGGCGCGGGCCGGGGAGGACCCGGCCCTGGCACGTCAGGCGGCCTCGGCGCTCTACCACCTCGCCTCCGCTGCCGCGATGGCATGGGAGGCCGAGCGCACCGGGGACGCGCACCGCAACGCCCTGGCGCGCATGGTGCTGCGCCACCGCGTCCTGCCCCGCGACCCTCTGGGGGTGGAGGACCTGGATGCTGCCTGCCTCGGGGCGATGCTGGAAGCGGCCTGACGGACCAGGCAGGGAAACCTTGCCGTGTCTTGGCGGCTTGGGGAAAGGCGGGGATGCGCGGCAAGCGTCCCGTTCCCATCTTTCCGTTCCGCGTTGCTTCGTTTGAAAGCCGAGGACCCCGAGCCGCATGACACCGACCTGCGTTCGCCGATGAGCCTGCTGACCATCGCCTCCTACAACGTCCACAAATGCGTGGGCACGGATCGCCGGTTCAACCCGGGGCGCGTCACCGAGGTGATCGCGGAACTGGGCGCCGACCTCCTTGCGCTGCAGGAGGTGGACCGCCGCTTCGGACGCCGCATCGGCCTCCTGGACATGATGGAACTCGAGCGGCGGACCGGGCTGCGCCACATCCCGCTTTCCATGATTCCGCAAGGACAGGGTTGGCACGGCAACGCCCTGCTGTTCCGCGAGGGCGAGGTGACGAGCATCCGCCGCCTGTCCCTGCCGGGCGGCGAGCCGCGCGGGGCCGCTGCGGTCGACCTGCGCCTGCGCGGGGTGCGGCTGCGCGTGGTGGCGACGCATTTCGGCCTGCTGAAGCAGCATCGCCTCCAGCAATGCGGGGCGATCCTCGAATTGCTGGCGCAGGAGGATCTGCCGACCCTCATCCTGGGCGACCTGAACGAGTGGCGGGTCGGGCGGCGCTCCTCGCTGCTGCCGCTGCACCAGAGCTTCCAGTGCAGCCAGTTCAGCCCTGCGACCTTTCCCAGCCGCCTGCCCCTGCTGCCGCTGGACCGCATCCTCGGATGGCCGCGCGGGCTGGTGCGCGAGCTGGAGGCGCATGACAGCGCCCTTGCCCGGGTCGCCTCGGACCACCTGCCCCTGAAGGCGCAGCTGGATCTCGAAGCCGCGGCCGCGCATGGCGGCACCGGACTCGTCCCGCGGGCGGCCTGACATGGCGCGTCCGGCCCCCCTTCCCGATACCTGCACGGCGGAGCCGGTGCCGGGCCGCACCCATGTCTCGGTGCTGCGGACCGGTCTGATGGCCTTCGCCGCCCGGGTGAAGGCGGCGCGCGGCGCCGAGAAGCGGCTGGACCTCCTCTACTACATCTGGCGCAACGACCTCACCGGGCGCCTCCTGGCGCGCGAGGTGTTGCGCGTCGCCGAGCGCGGCGTGCGTGTCCGCATGCTGCTCGACGACATGTACGCCATCGGGCGGGAGCGCCACCTGGCCGCGCTGGACGCGCACCCGATGATCGAGGTGCGGCTGTTCAACGCGACGCGCTGGCGCCGCCTCGGCGTGCTGGGCCTCCTGCTGGAGATGCTGCTGGGCGGGTGGCACCTGAACCGGCGCATGCACAACAAGGCGTGGCTGGTGGATGGCTGCGTCGCCATCTGCGGCGGGCGCAACATCGGCGACGAGTATTTCGACGCGGGCGGGCAGTTCAACTTCAGCGACCTCGACCTCGCCATGGCGGGACCGGCCGCCGCGCAGGCCCAGCACGTGTTCGAGCGCTACTGGAACCACGAGCTTGCTCGCAAGGTGACTTCGGTGACGCAGGCACCGTTCCGCCTGCGCGGCGGGCTGCGCGGTCTCGCCGCACGGCTGGACGCCGCCTGCGCCCTGCCCGCCGCCAAGCCCTATTACGACGAGCTGGCCGCGGACCCGGAGGTCGCGCGCGTCCTGTCCGACGCGGAGGAACGCGTGGGCGCGCTGGTCGGCGGCAATGCGATCCAGGTCGTGGCCGACCCGCCGGAAAAGGCGCTGGGCCGGGCGGGCGAGGAGGAATGCGTTTCCCACGGAATCCTTGACCTGCTGCGCGGCGCACGGAAGGAGGCGCTGCTGATCTCCCCCTATTTCGTCCCGGGCGAGGAAGGGGCGCTGGTGCTGGAAGGCCTGGCGCGTCAGGGCGTGCGCATCTCCGTCATCACCAACTCCCTCGCCGCGACGGACGTAGTGGCGGTGCATGGCGGCTATTCCCGCTACCGCGCCCGCCTGCTGCGCGCGGGCATCGCGCTGCACGAGCTGAAGGCCTCCGGCGCGGCGGGGGTGAGCGTCTTCGGATCGCGCGGGGCGAGCCTGCACACCAAGGCCGTGCTGGTGGATGGGGAACGGGCCTTTGTCGGCTCCTTCAACCTCGATCCGCGCTCCATCGCCCTCAACACCGAGATGGGCGTGATGATCCGCCATCCCGACGTGGCGCGGGAACTCCACGCGGAGCATGGGCGCTTGGCGGGACCAGCCTGGAGCTGGACCGTGACGCTGGACGAGGCCGAGCACCTCGTCTGGTCCTCCGAGCAGGACGATGCGCCGGTGCATCTGCGCAAGGAACCGGGCGCTTCCCTGCGGCGCCGCTTCCTTGCCGGGCTGGTGCGCCTGCTTCCGGTGGAATCGCAGCTGTAGCGCCCGCTGCGCGCCCTTTCGTGATGGGTGCGGAAAGGCGTCCCGCGCCTGCCGATTGGAGGCAACCTGCCTCCCGCCGGGGAATTGCTCCTGCATCAGTGGAAGGAGCACGATCATGCTGAAAGGTGGCCTGCTTTGGCTTATCGGCATTCCCTTGCCGATCATCCTCATCCTTTGGCTCGTGGGCGTGTTCTGACAGCAGCGCCGCCGCGTCCCGGCGCGGGCGGCACTGCCAGAACACGGAAGGAATCCACATGCCCGAGAAGCATCCGAACACCAAGCGTTGGGGCGGACCGGGCGCGAGCCACGAGGACGCGTCCAAGCCCATGCCCGAGCCGGGCCCGGCCCATCCGGAAGGGGCAGTGAGCACCAACCCGCGCGTCAGCCAGCGCTCCGGCGGCGGCGGCGAGCGGGACGAGAAGCACACGCATGTGGATGCGATGCGCTCCTCGAAGTCGCACGCGACCGACAGCCCCAGCCCGACCACGACGCGCGAGTGGCGCGAGAATACGCCGCGCAAGTCCAACGAGTCCGAATGAGACTTGGGGCGGCCCCGGTTCGCCGGGGCCGCCCCGCCCGCTGGGAGGAGACGTGAGCAAGGACGGATTGCGGCACGGCGCGCTGGGCGCAAGCTGCGCGCATCTCTGCGTGGACATGCAGAACCTTTTCACCGGCGGCACGGACTGGGACACGCCCTGGATGAAGCGCGTCCTGCCCGTGGTGGAGCGCATCACCGCCGCCTTCCCCGAGCGCACGGTGTTCACCCGCTTCATCCCCGCCTCGCGCCCCGAGGAGGGTGAGGGAACCTGGGCGCGGTACTGGGAACGCTGGGCCTCCATGACGCTGGGTCAACTGTCCGAAGAGGCGACCGAGCTGCTTCCTTCCCTCGCCCGCTTCGTCCCGCCGGCCGAGGTGGTGGACAAGCGCTTCTACTCCCCCTGGTACGAGACGGACCTTCATGCCCGGCTGAAGCGGCGCGGCGTGGATACGTTGATCATCACCGGGGCGGAAACGGATGTCTGCGTCCTGGCCGCCGTGCTGGGGGCGGTGGATCGCGGCTACCGCATCATCGTGCCGACGGACGCGCTCTGCTCCTCCTCCGACCTCACCCATGACGCGCTGCTGACCCTGTACCGCGAGCGCTATGGCCAGCAGGTCGAGACGGCGCTGTCCGAGGAGGTGGTGGCGGCGTGGCGCTAGGGTCGCTCAGTCCACGCTGATGTTGGCGGCGCGGACCAGCGCCGCGTGGCGCTCGATCTCGCTGGCCAGGAAGCGCTCCAGGTTCTCAGGCGGGCCGCCCGCCGCGCCGTCCGCGATCTCCAGCCCCTGCCCGAGGAGCCACTCGCGGCCCGGGCCGGCCAGGATCTCGTTCGCCGCCGCGTTGACGACCTGGATCACCGGGCGCGGCGTACCCTTGGGCGCCAGCCAGCCGAACCAGGTGCCCATCACCACGGCGGGATAGCCCTGCTCGGCCGCCGTCGGCACGTCGGGCAGCACGGCGCTGCGCGTCTCCGACAGTACGGCCAGCACCCGGATCTCGCCGGAGCGGCTGAGCGGGACCGAGCCGGGTGCGCCGAGGAACATGGCGCTGAGCCGCCCGCCGATCACGTCCGCCACCGCCGCCGCCGGGGAGGTGTAGGGAACATGGGTCAACTGCGTGCCCGTCGCCGATGCGAGCATGGCCCCGGCGAGGTGCATGGAGCTGCCGCTGCCAGTGGAGCCGTAGCTGGCCTCGCCCGGCTTGGCGCGCGCCAAGGCCACGAACTCCGCGAGGTTTCGCACCGGCGAGTTGCGCCCCACCACCAACGCATTGGGGATGGCGCCGAAGCGAGCGATGGGGTCGAAATCGCGCTGCGAATGGAAGGACAGGTCGCGGTACAGGGCGAGGTTGGTGGCCAGCGGCCCCGCCCAGGAGAACAGCAGCGTGTGCCCGTCGGCCGGGGCGCGGGCCGCCGCCGCCATGCCGACGTTGCCCGAAGCGCCGGGCCGGTTCTCGATCACGAAGGGCTGGCCGAAGCGACGGGCGAATTCCTGGCCGCAGAACCGCGCGATCGGGTCCGAGGAGCCGCCGCCCGCCGCGGGGACGATGATCCGCACGGCTTGGCGCGGCCATGCGGGCTGCGCCAGCGCCGGCGCCGCCAAACCGCTCGCCACTGCTGCGAGCAGGCCTCGCCGATCCATCCGATAGGTCATGGCTCGTTTCCTCCCCCAGCCCTGCCGGCCGCGTTTGCGGCGTCGATCTTTCCCATATATGACTTGTTTGTCCACACCGATGAACAAGGGCGGATGCCGACGCGCCGCCAGGGGAGTCTGCCGATGGCTGGTCCGCTCGCGGGCATCCGCGTCCTCGACCTCACGACCACGCTGATGGGACCCTACGCCACCCAAACCCTGGCCGAGATGGGCGCGGAGGTGGTGAAGGTGGAGCCGCCAGAGGGCGACATCGTCCGGCGGATCGGACCGGCGCGGAACCCGGGCATGGGGCCGATCTTCCTCAACACCAATCGCGGCAAGCGCAGCCTCGTCCTCGACCTGAAGAACCCCGAGGGACGCGAGGCGGCGCTGCGCCTCGCCGCGCGTTCGGACGTGCTGGTCTACAGCCTGCGGCCGCATTCGATGGAGCGCCTCGGCCTCGGCTACGAGACCGTCGCGCAGGTGAATCCGCGCCTGGTCTATGCGGGGGTCTATGGCTACGCGCAGGACGGCCCCTACGCTGCCCGCCCCGCCTATGACGACCTGCTGCAGGGCGCGACGGGCGTCGCAGCGCTGAACGCGCGCATCGGCGACGGGACGCCGCGCTACGTGCCGCTCGGCCTCGTGGATCGCATCGTCGGGCTTGCGGCCTCGGGCGCCATCAGCGCCGCGCTGCTGCACCGCGAGCACACGGGAATGGGCCAGCGCGTGGACGTGCCGATGTTCGAAACGATGCTGCCCTTCGTGCTGGGCGACCACATGGGCGGGCTGGCCTTCGACCCGCCGCTCGATGCCGGCGGCTATGCGCGCATGCTTTCCCCAGGCCGCCGCCCCTACCGCACGCGCGACGGCTGGATCTGCGCCGTGGTCTACACCGACAAGCACTGGCGCAGCTTCTGCGCCGGGCTCGGCATGGCGGACCTCGTCTCCATCGACAAGCGCTTCGCTGACCACGGCGCGCGCATCGCCCACATTAACGAGATCCTCGCCATGGTGTCGGAGATCATGGCGCAGCGCGACACGGCGGAGTGGATGGAGTTCTTCGAGAAGGCCGACATCCCCGCCATGCCGGTGAACGACCTCGCGGACCTGCTCGACGACCCGCACCTGCGCGAGACCGGCTTCTTCGAGATGGAGGAACACCCGACCGAAGGCAGGCTGCGCCGCGCGGGGATCGGCCCGCGCTGGTCCGCCAGCCCCGCTGGGGAGCGGCGTCCCGCGCCGGTCCTCGGCGCCGACGGGGCGGAAGTGCTGCGGGAGGCGGGGTATGAGGAGTCGGAGATCAGGCGCCTCGCGGAACTGGGCGCGACGCGCCTGCCCGGGACAGGGGAGTAAGGGATGGATTTCGAACTTTCAGCCGACCAGCGCGCGATCCGCGACGCCGTCGCGGCCATCTGCGACCGCTTCGACGATTCCTACTGGCTGGAGAAGGACCGCCACGGCGGCTTCCCGCATGATTTCCACGCCGCCATCGCGGAGGCGGGCTTCCTCGGCATTTGCATTCCCGAGTCCCATGGCGGCTCCGGCCTCGGCATCACCGAGGCGGCGATCATGATGGAGGCCATCGCTTCGTCCGGCGGTGGCATGTCCGCCGCGACGGCGGTGCACATCAACATCTTTGGGCTGAACCCCGTGGTGGTGTTCGGCAGCGAGGCGCAGAAGAAGCGCTTCCTGCCGCCGCTCGCCGCGGGCCAGGAGAAGGCCTGCTTCGGCGTAACGGAGCCGACCACTGGCCTCGACACCACGCGGCTCAAGACGCGCGCCGTCCGCAAGGGCGACCGCTACGTGGTGGACGGGCAGAAGGTCTGGATCAGCACGGCGCAGGTGGCGGACCGCATCCTGCTCCTCGCCCGCACGACGCCGATCGAGGAAACGCGCTCCCCGGCCGATGGGCTCTCGCTCTTCTACACCACGCTGGACCGCAGCCGCGCCAGCGTGCGCGAGATCGAGAAGATGGGCCGCAAGGCCGTGGATTCGAACGAGATCTTCTTCGAAAACTACGAGATCCCGGCCGAGGACCTGATCGGCGAGGAAGGCAAGGGTTTCCGCTACATCCTGCACGGGCTGAACCCGGAGCGTGTGCTGCTGGCCGCCGAGGCGGTCGGGCTGGGCCGCGCCGCACTGAACAAGGCCGCCGCCTATGCGAAGGAACGCGTGGTGTTCGGCCGGCCCATCGGCAAGAACCAGTCCGTGCAGCATCCGCTGGCGCAGGACTGGATGGCGCTGGAGGCGGCCTGGATGATGACGCTCAACGCCGGCTGGCGCTATGACCAGGGGCTGGAATGCGGCGCGCAGGCGAACGCGGCCAAGTACCTGTCCGGCGAGGCCGGCATCAAGGCGTGCCAGAACGCCATCATGACGCATGGCGGCTTCGGCTATGCGCGCGAGTACCACGTGGAGCGCTACCTGCGCGAAGCCATGATCCCCTGGATCGCCCCGGTCAGCCCCAACATGATCTGCTCCTACATCGCCGAGCGGGTGCTCGGCCTGCCCAAGAGCTACTAGGGCGGCGCCCGCGCATGATCGTCCGGCAGGCGGCGCATGTCCTGGAGTTGCTGGAGTATTTCGCCAACCGTCGCCGCCCCGCGACCCTGTCCGAGGTCGCGCAGGACCTGGGCTGGCCGCGCTCCAGCACCTTCAACCTGCTCGGCACGCTGGCGGAGCGCGGCTACCTGTACGAGCCGCGCGCTCGGGAGGGGTTTTACCCCACACCGCGCCTCTTCCTCCTGGCGCGGGAGATCAGCGAGGCGGAGCCGCTGCCGGAGGCGGTGACGACCCTGCTGCGCGACCTCGTGGAGGAAACCGGGGAAACGGCGGGCATCGCCGCCGCCTCGGGCACGGAGGTGGTGTTCATCGAGGTCTGTGAGTCCCCACGCCCCATCCGGTATTTCGCGCGGGTGGGGCTGCGCATGCCCATCCACATCACCTCCTGCGGCCGCGCCATCCTATCGCAGATGGGCGCGGCGGAGCGGGCCACCATCCTCCGCAAGGTCGGCTTCGAGCGGCATGGCCCCGCGACGCCGATGAGCGTGGCGGAGGTGGAGGCGGAGATCCGCCGCTCCGTCGAGCGGGGCTGGTTCCAGAACCTCGCCGAGTTCAGCCAGGATCTATGCGGCGTGTCCCTTCCGCTGCCGCTGGGTGGGCGGCAGCTGGCGCTGGTGGTGGCGGGGCCGTTGAACCGGATGCAGGAGCGCATCCCCGCCTTGGCGGCGCGGATGCGGCGTGGGCTGGACCTGGCGCTGGCCGCCTGATCAGCCTCCGGCCGCGGCAAGCAGCCGTTCCGCCAGCCGCAGATGCGGGCGGTCCAGCATCTTGCCATCCATGCGCAGCGCCCCTGCTCCCGGTGCAGCGAAGGCCGCGACGACGCGCCGCGCCCAGTCGAGTTCCGCCGCATCGGGGGTGAAGGCCGCGTTCACCACCGGGACGTGCTTCGGGTGGATGACCGCCTTGGCGCCGAACCCGTCGCGCCGCGCCTCGCGCGCATCCGCCTCCAGCCCCGCGAGGTCTTCGATGTCGGCGTGGATCGTGTCGATCGCCACCACCCCGGCCGCGGCGGCACCGGCGAGGCAAAGGTTGCGCGCCATGCGGAACGGGTCGGTCCAGCGCCCCTCTGCCCGCGAGGCGAGGGCACCGATCGAGGCGGACAGGTCCTCCGCCCCCCACATCATCCCCCAGAGACGCGGCCCCACCCCCGCATAGGAGCCGAGGTTGAAGAGCGAGCCCGCCGTTTCCGTAGCAATGGCGATGATGCGTGTCGCCCCCGCCTCGATGCCATGCGCCGCCTCGAAGGCGTCGAGCCAGAAGGAGAGCTGCCGCAGCTGCTTTGCATCGGCGCATTTCGGCAGGGCGATGCCGTCCGGCCGCCCGGGCACCGTGGCGGCGAGGTCGCCGAGCGTGAGGCCGGTGTCCAGCGCGTTGACGCGCACCCAGCGGCGTTGGGCACCGCGCGGAGCCGCCAGCATCGCGGCCGTTTCGCGCCGCGCTTTCTCCTTGCGGTCGACGGCGACGGCATCCTCCAGGTCGAGGATCAGCGCGTCCGCCTCGCCTGCCGACGCCTTCTCGAACTTGCGCGGGCTGTCGCCCGGGACGAAGAGGAAGGAGCGCATCAAGCCGTGCCCGCGCGGCGGCGCATCAGTCCGGTGCGGCGGCAGGTCGCCACCACCTCGCCGCGCTGGTTGGATGCCTCGTGCTCGAACTCGACGAGGCCGGCATCGGGGCGGGAGCGGCTTTCGCGCTTGCTGACGACGCGGGTGCGGGCGCGCAGCGTGTCGCCGTGAAAGACCGGCTTGGGGAAGCGCACCTCCGACATGCCGAGATTGCCGATGGTGGTGCCGAGCGTGGTGTCCTGCACGCTCATCCCAATCATGATCGCCAGCGTGGCGAGGCTGTTGAAGAGCGGCTTGCCCCACTCGGTGCCCGCCGCGAAATGCGCGTCGATGTGCAGGGGCTGCGGATTCATGGTCATCAGGCTGAACATCATGTTGTCCGCCTCGGTGACGGTGCGGGACAATTCGTGCTCGAACACCGCGCCCACCTCGAAATCCTCGAAATGCAGCCCTGCCATTGGCGGCTCCTCCCAGTGACGCGGCGTGCATGGTGGCCGCTGTTCATGTGCATGGATGAGTTTTACAAGCACTTGAAACCTACGAATGCTGGCGCGGCCCGGCAAGCGGCCGGCGGGAGGGATGGGCGATGAACCTGGCGAGGCTGCTCGATCGCGCGGGGCGCGTGGCCGGCGGACGCGTGGCGGTCTGGCGCGGCACGAGTCCGGTCGCCACCCATGCCGAACTGGCGGCGCAGGCGGCCTCGCTGGCGGGCGGCCTTCGCACGCGGCTCGGCCTCGCCCCCGGAGAGCGCGTGGCGCTGCTGATGACCAACGGGCCGGAGACACTGACGGCGCTCTTCGCCTGCTGGCAGGCGGGGCTGGTCGCCGTGCCGGTCAACGCCAAGCTGCATCCGCGCGAGGTGGCCTTCATCCTGGAGAATTCGGGTGCGCGCCTCCTCGTCACGACGCATGACCTGGCCGGCACGGCGCAGGACGCGGCGTGCGGCTGCGCGCCACAGCCCGAGGTGGTCGAGGCGGGCAGCCCCGCATGGCGCGCCCTGCTGGGTGCCACGCCGGTCCCGCCGCACCCTTCGAAGGCGTCCGATCCGGCCTGGATCTTCTACACCAGTGGCACGACGGGGCGGCCCAAGGGCGCCGTGCTCAGCCACCGCAACCTCCTTGCCATGATCCAGGGCTATTTCACCGAGGTGGATTCGATCGCACCCGGCGACGCGGTGCTGCACGCGGCGCCCATGTCGCATGGATCGGGGCTTTATGCCCTGCCGCATGTCGCGGCCATGGCGGGGCAGATCCTGCCCGAAAGCGGCGGCTTCGACCCGGATGAGATCCTGCGCCTGCTGGCGCACCACCGCGGCGTGACGATCTTCGCCGCCCCCACCATGGTCGGGCGGCTGGTGCGCTGGCCGGGCAAGGCGGGGGCCGACCTGTCGGGGCTCAAGACGATCGTCTACGGAGGCGGCCCCATGTACCTCGCGGATTGCCAGGCGGCGCTGCGGGTGCTCGGCCCGCGCCTCGTGCAGATCTACGGCCAGGGCGAGAGCCCGATGACCATTTCCGTCCTGCCGCGCCATTGCCACGCGGATACGGGGCATCCGCGCCACCTCGAACGCCTCGCCTCCGTCGGCTTCGCCCAGGCCGGGATCGACCTGCGCGTCGCAGGGCCGGATGGAAGCCCCCTTCCTGTCGGCGAGACGGGCGAGGTGATCCTGCGCGGCCCCACGGTCATGGAAGGCTACTGGCGCAACCCCGAGGCCACCGCCGCGTCCCTGCGCGACGGCTGGCTTTGGACCGGCGACATGGGCAGCCTGGACGAGGACGGGTTCCTGACGCTGAAGGACCGCTCCAAGGACCTCATCATCAGCGGGGGCAGCAACATCTACCCGCGCGAGGTGGAGGAGGTGCTGCTGCTCCATCCCGAGGTCGCGGAAGTGTCGGTGGTGGGCCGTGCCCACCCCGATTGGGGCGAGGAGGTGGTGGCCTTCGTGGTTCCCGCCGCGGGCGCGTCTCCTCCGCATGAGGCGCTGGATGCGCTTTGCCTTGAGCGCATCGCCCGCTTCAAGCGCCCGAAGGAGTATCTCGTGGTGCCCGCCCTGCCGAAGAACAACTACGGCAAGGTGCTGAAGACGGAGCTGCGCCGGTGGCTGGAAGCGGAAGCACGGGACAACAACAGCAAGCCGGCGTAAATTGTTGACAATCCCCCAGCGGAGGATGACGCTTCCCACCATAGCTGGACCCACACCGAAAGCTGGGCCGCGGAGGACGTCAGATGGACAGGAACCAGCTGGGCCGCCGCGCCCTGCTCACCGCCGCCAGCGCAGCTCTCTCCGGTTCCGCACACGCGCAAGGCCAGGATTTCCCGCAGCGTCCGGTCCGCCTCGTCGTGCCCTCGCCGGCCGGCGGCCCGACCGACGCGATTGCCCGGCTGGTCGCGCCCGCCCTGGCCGAGGGTTGGGTTCACCCAGCGGTCGTTGACAATCGGGTCGGCGGCACCGGGGTCGTCGGTTCCCAGGCGGTGGCGCGCGCGGCGCCGGATGGCCACACCCTCCTCGTGAACGCCAGCATGCACGCCATCATCCCGAGCGTGATGCCGAACCTGCCGTTTCGCGTGGTGGAGGATTTCACGGCCGTGGCCCTGCTCGCGACCGGGCCCTACGTGCTGGTGGCGCATCCGTCCTTTCGGGCGTGTACCCTTCCCGAACTCATCGCACTCGCGAAATCCCGACCCGGGCAGATCGACTACGCCTCACCCGGCAACGGCACCGGGAATCACCTTGCGTCCGAGTTGTTCAAGGCGCGCGCCGGGATCGACCTCGTCCACGTGCCCTATGCGGGGGCGGCGCCGGCGACGACGGATGTGGTCGGCGGCACGGTGCCGCTGATGCTGAACAACATGATCTCCGCCATCCCGCATATCGAGGCGGGACGCCTGCGCGCCCTCGCCGTGACGGGACCGGGCCGTTCCCCCGCCCTGCCCGACACCCCCACCTTCGCCGAGACCCTCCCTGGCTTCGAGGCGATCACCTGGTACGGCATGTTCGGGCCCGCGGGCCTTCCGCCACCCCTCTTGGCCGAGTTGAACCGCCGCGCCAACGCCGCCGGCCAGGGCGAGGCGGTCAAGGCGCGACTGGCCGCGCTGGGCGTCGAGCCCGTGGCCGAGACGCCCGAGGCGTTTCGCCGCTTCGTGGAGGCGGAGGTGCTGAAATGGGCCGAGGTGGCGCGTCTGTCCAACGCGCGGCTCGACTGAGGCCATGGCCATGTTTCCCGCCCCGACCCGCCGCGCCCTGCTGGCCGCCGCCACGCTGACCACCGGCCCCGTCGCCGCACAGGAGCGCTGGCCCACGCGCCCGGTCCGCCTCGTGGTGCCCTTTGCGCCGGGCGGCCCGGCCGATCTCTGCGCCCGGCTGCTAGCGGACCGCCTGACCTCCGCCTGGGGACAGTCGGTGGTGGTGGAGAACCGTGCCGGCGCGGGTGGCAACATCGGCGCGGACCTCGTCGCCCGCGCCGCGCCGGATGGGCACACGCTGCTGGTGCCAGCTTCCTCCATCGTGGTGGCGCCCTTCCTGGTGCCGAACCTCGCCTTCGATCCGCTCCGCGACTTCGCGACGGTGACCGTGGCGCTGGAATACCCGATGGTCGTGCAGGCCCATCCCAGCCTGCCGGCGCGCGACATGCGCGAATTGGTGGAGCACGCGCGCCGCAACCCCGGCAGGGTGACCTTCAGCACGGCCGGCGTCGGCAATACGAGCCACCTCGCGCCCGCGCTGTTCGGGCACATCGCGGGGGTGGAGCTGACGCATGTCCCCTTCGGCGGCGCCGCGCCATCCCAGGCCGCGGTGATCGGCGGCCAGGTCTCGATGAGCTTCAACAACCCGCTGCAATCCGTCGCCGCCATCCGCGCCGGCCAGGTGCGCGGCCTGGGCGTCACCGGCCGCACGCGCTGGCGCGACCTGCCCGAGGTGCCGACCATCGCCGAGCAGGGCTTCCCGGATTACGAGGCCATCGGCTGGGTCGGCCTCCTCGCCCCCGCCCGGACGCCCGAGCCGGTGCTGGCACAGCTTGAGCGCGACATGGTCGCGGTGCTCCAGGAGGGCGAGGTGCAGGCGCGGCTGCGCACCGCCGGCTTCGACCCCAAGGCCGAAGGGCGCGCGTCCTTCCGCGCGCTGATGGAGGCCGACACGCGGCTCTGGGGCGGGTTCATCCGCCAGGCGAATATCCGGCAGGACTGACCCCTTGAACGAAGCAGATCTCGACGCCTTCCTGCGGGACCTCCCCATCGTGGACCCGCACCAGCATTTCTGGGACCTGAAGGCGCATGGGCCACGCTATCCGCATTGGGCGGTGAAGCCCGCGCCGTTCCGCTACGGCAGCACCGCGCCGCTTTTCGGCCGCGACTACCTGCCCGCCGATTACCGGCGTGACACCGCAGGGCACAACGTCGTCGCCACCGTGCACGTGCAGGCTGGCTGGGCGGGCGACCCGCTGGGCGAGGCGCGCTGGCTTGCCACGCTGCGGAAGGCGGAAGGCCTGCCTAGCGTCGCGCTCGGTGGGGCCGTGCTTCACGCGCCGGATGCGGAAGCGGTGCTGGATGGCTTGGCCGCCTTCCCCTTCCTGCGCGGCATCCGCACCAAGCCCACGGCGGACGAGGCGCGGCCGGGCCAGCCACGCGACCTGCCCGGCTCCATGGACGATCCGGCTTGGCGGCGCGGCTTCGCGGCGCTGGGACGGCGCGGGATGATCTGCGAGGTGCAGGTGCCCTGGTGGGACCTGCCCGCCATGGCCGACGCGGCACGCGACCATCCGGCCGTGCCCTTCGTCCTCAACCACACCGGCCTGCCCGCGGATCGCTCGCCCGAAGGCCTGGCCGGGTGGTGCCGCGCCCTGGCGCTGCTGGAGCCCTTCCCGCAGGTGCGGTTGAAGCTGTCGGGGCTGGGCCTACCGCCGGGTCTCTGGCCCGGCGAGGAGAATGCGCGGATCGTGCGCGAGGCCATCGCCGTCATCGGCTGGCGACGCTGCATGTTCGCCAGCAACTTCCCGGTGGACTCGCTGGTCGCCTCCTTCGACGCCATCTACACCGGCTTCAAGCAGGCGGTGCGTGATATGCCGCGCGAGGCGATCCGCGCGCTGTTCCACGACAACGCGCGGGAATTCTACCGCATCCCCTGAGGGATCACCGCTCGACGGTGCGGCGCTCCACCTCCAGCAGCCGCTCCAGCCCCACGCTGTGCTTCAGCGCCTTGTTCTCCGCCGCGATGGCGCCGCCCACCAGCGGGTCCGGCGCGCCCTCGCGCAGCGCCGCGTAGCAGTCCCGCAGGGCGCGGTGCATGGCGAGGAGCGGCGTCTGCGCATCCACCACGAGGCGGATGCGCAGCGCCTCCAGATCCGCCGTGCCGAGGCCGGCTTCGGCAAGGCCGCCCGCCGGCGGCATGTACATCAGCGGCAGGTCGAAGCGCTCCGCCACGGCCCGCAACTCCTCCGGCTCGCGCGTGAGCAGGAAAAGCAGGTCGGCCCCAGCCTCCGCCATCAGCTCCGCCCGACGCAGCGCATCGTCGAGGCCGTGCATGCGCGCCGCGTTGGTGCGGGCGATGACGAGGAAGTCGGGGCTCCGGCGCACCGCCACCGCCTCGCGCACCTTCGCCGCCATCTCCTCCGGCGCGATGACGTGCTCGATGCCGATGTGGTGATGCGCCCGCTTGGGCAGGATCTGGTCCTCGATTTCGATGGCCTGGAAACCGGCGCGCTCGGCCAGGGCGATGCTGCGATGCAGGTGCATCGGGTCGCCCCAGCCGCAGGCGCCGTCGAGGATCAGCGGCAGTCGCGACGCCGAGCCGATCTCGAGCCCGGCCTGGCACATCTCGGTCAGGGAAAGGTTCGCCTCGGTGAAGGTGTTGCAGTAGCCCGAGGCGCCGCCGCCCAGGTAGATGGCGCGGAACCCCGCCTCCTCCGCCATGCGCGCCATCAGCCCGTTCAGCACCAGCGGCGCGAAGACGGGCGGCCCCTCCCGCAGCATCGCGCGCAGCGTCGTCATGCGTCGAGGCTCCAGCGGCCGCGCTCCACCGTCGAGAAGAAATCCTGCACGGCGCGGTTGAAAGCCGCCGGTTCCTCCAGGTTGATCGCGTGGCCGGTTCGCGGATGCATCCACAGGCCGCAATGGGGGATGACGCGCTTGAGGAACACGTTCGGCTCGATGCAGGGCCAGTCCTCGTCGCCCACGGCCAGCAGTGTGGGCACCTTCATGCGCCGCAGCTCCTCCTCCCAGGCATAGACCGGGTCGCGCATTCCCTGGTAGCGCGCCTGGGTGTGCGCCGAGCCGACAGGCGAGTGCTCGCGCAGGTGCCCGACGAATTCCTCCCAGCCGCGCGGGTTCTTCTTCTTCAGCTGGACCCGGGTGGGGCTATGGCCGGATTCCAGCGCCAGCTCCCCCCAGCCCTCGGTGCGGATGCGTTCCGCCCGTTCCGCCTGGGCGACGCGCCACGCTTCCAGCTCCTTGAGGTCGGAGCCGGTTCCCACGCCCGCCACCACCAGCGCCGTCGCCATCTCGGGATGGCGGATACCGAAGAGCAGCGTGGCGAAGGCACCCATGGACAGGCCGACCACATGGGCGCGCGGGATGCAGAGTCCGCGCATCACCGCCGCGATGTCGGCTACCGCGAAATCCTGGCCATACAGCGCCGGGTCGTCCGGCACGTCGGAAGGGTGGTAGCCGCGCGCGGCAAAGGTGATGCAGCGATACTCGCGCGAGAAGAAACGGACCTGCGTTTCCCATTCGCGATGGTCGGATCCGTATTCGTGCACGAAGACGATCGGGTGGCCCTTGCCCGTCTCCTCGTAGTACAGGCGCGCGCCTTCGGCATGGACGTGTGGCATGTCCCGCTGGTTCCTCTCCCGTTGGTGCGTTGGTTCAGTTCAGCGTGATGTTGGCGGCCTGGATGATTTCCGCATAGCGAGCCCCCTCCTCCGCCACCATCTGCGCGAAGCGCTGCGCGGTGCTAGCGACGACGAAGATCCCCGCCTCGCGTAGCCGCGCCGTCGTGGCCGGATCGCGCACGGAGGCGCGGAAGGCCTCGGACAGACGTTCGCGCTGTGCAGCCGGCACCTCCGCCCCAGTGGCCACGCCGAAATCCGAGGCGGCGGGCACGTCGCCCAGCCCGACCTCCGCCATGGTCGGCACGTCGGGCAGGGTGTCGAGCCGCTCGCCGTAGCCGACGGCCAGGGCGCGCAGCCGTCCATCCGCCAGGAAGGGCGTCACCTCGGCGATGGTGGGGAACATGGTCTGCAGCCGCCCCGCCAGCAGGTCGGCCATGGCCGGCGCGTTGCCGCGATACGGCACGTGGACGAGGTCGATGCCCGCGCGCCGCTTCAGCATCTCCGTGCCCAGGTGCAGCGTGGTGCCGATGCCGCTCGTGCCATAGGACCATTCGCCGGGGCGGCGCTTCGCCTCCGCCACGAACTCGGCGACGCTGCGCACCGGCAGGTTGCCGGGCACGGCGAAGACATGCGGCGCCAGGGTGAGGCGGGTGAGCGGTGCGAAATCCGTCATGCGGAAGGACAGGTTGGGATTCAGCAGCATCACCACCGGCCAGCTTGAGCCGGTCATCATCAGCGTGGTTCCGTCCGGCCGCGCCCGCGCCACCTCCGCCATGCCGACGGCGCCCGTGCCGCCGGTGCGATTCTCCACCACCACGGTCTGCCCGAGATGCGCGCCGGCACCGGGCGCGACCAGGCGCGCCACCATGTCCATCGGCCCGCCCGCGGCGAAGGGCACGATCAGCCGGATCGGCGGGGCGGACTGGGCGCGCAGCGGCACCGGCGCGGTCAGCACGGCCGAGGCCAGGAGAGCACGGCGGCCCGGTAGGATGCTCATGGCGGTTCCTCCCTCAATCCAGGCTGGTCATGCCCGTTCGCCGGATGATGTCGGAGAAGGCGCGGATGTCGCGGTCGATCAGCGCCGCGAACTCCGCGCCGCTGCTGCCCACCGGCACCATGCCCATCCCATCCAGCCGCTCGCGCAGCGGCGCGCTGGCCAGGGCACGGCGCGCGGCATCGCCCAGGCGAAGCTGGATCGCCTCGGGCGTGCCGGCGCGGAGCAGGAGGCCGAAGGCGCTTTCCGACACGACATCCGGGAAGCCCTGCTCGGCCAGGGTCGGCACGTCGGGAAGCCAGCGCAGCCTTTCGGTGTGGATGGCGGCCAGTGGCTTGAGCTGCCCCTCCCGCAGAAAGGGAAGCGCATCGGGCAGCGTGCTGAACATGTACGCGACGCGCCCCGCCAGCAGATCGGTGATCGCCGCTGCCCCGCCGCGATACGGCACGTGGGTGAGGTCGATCCCGGCGCGGATGTTCATCAACTCGCCGGCAAAGTGGTTGGAGGTGGTGACGCCGAAGGACGCGAAGGACAGGCGGCCGGGGCGCGCCTTCGCATAGGCGACGAACTCCGCCACCGTGGACACGGGCAGGGACGCCGGCACGACCATGACATGCGGGATCACGGCCAGCCGGGAGAGCGGCGCGAGATCCTCCATCCGGAAGGCCGGGTTGCGGCTGAGCAGCGGGATGACCGGCAGGTTCACGCCCGCCATCAGCGCGGTGTATCCATCGGGGGCGGAGCGCGCCACCTCCGCGCTGCCGATGGCACCGCCCGCGCCGGTGCGGTTCTCCACCACGACGGGCTGGCCGAGATCCTCGCTCATCAAGGGCGCCAGCAGCCGCGCCAGCGTGTCGAGCGGCCCGCCCGCGCCGAAGGGCACGACGAGTCGGATGCCGCGCTCCGGCCAGGCGGCAAAGGCCGGGGCCGCCAACGCGGCGCCTGCGGCGGCGAGAAGGGTGCGGCGCCGCATGGTCAGATCACCCTCCGCTCGCGCAGCGCGGCGATGGATTCCGTGTCGTAGCCCAGCTCGCCCAGGATGGCGGCGCTGTCCTCGCCCTTGTCGCGCGCAGCGGTGCGGAGGCGGCTCGGCGTGCGGGACAGGCGCACGGCCTGCCCCACCAGCTCGATCGGTCCCAGCGACGGATGCTCGACCGGCGTGGCGATGCCCAGGTGCTGCACCTGCTCATCCGCGAAGACCTCGTCGATCTTGTTGATCGGCCCGGCTGGCACGCCCGCCTCGTTCAGCACCCTGATCCACTCGGCGGTGGTGCGCGTGGCCAGCACCTCGCCGATCTCCCGGTTCAGCGCGGCGCGGTTCTTCGAGCGGAGCGGCGCGGTGGAATAGTCGGGATTGTCCAGGATGTGCCGCGCACCCGCCGTCTCGCAGAAGCGGGTGAAGATGGCCTTTCCGGTAGCGGCGAGGTTCATCAGCCCGTCCTTCGTGCGGAACACGCCGGTCGGGATGCCGGTGGGGTGATCGTTCCCCGCCTGCCCCGGGACCTCCTTCGCGACCAGCCAGCGCGCCGCCTGGAAGTCGAGCATGGCGATCTGCGCCTCGAGCAAGGAGGACTGGACCCACTGGCCCTTGCCGCTTTCCTCCCGCTCCAGCAGCGCGATCAGGATGCCCATGGCGCAGAAAAGGCCGGCAGTGAGGTCCGCCACCGGGATGCCAACGCGCACCGGCCCCTGCCCCGGCAGGCCGGTGATGGACATCAGCCCGCCCATGCCCTGCGCGATCTGGTCGAAGCCCGGTCGCTTCGCATAGGGCCCGTCCTGGCCGAAGCCGGAAATGGAGCCATAGACGAGGCGCGGGTTGAGGGCGGAAAGCGCCTCGTAGTCGATGCCGAGGCGCTTCTTCACGTCGGGGCGGAAGTTCTCCACCACCACGTCGGCCTGCTCGACCAGGCGCTTCAGGATGGCGATGCCGTCGGGCGACTTCAGGTCGAGGGTGAGGCTGCGCTTGTTGCGGTGCAGGTTCTGGAAGTCCGGCCCATGCCGCGCGCCGCCGAAGCCGCCATCGGCGCCGTCCACCCCCTCGGGCGCCTCGATCTGGATCACGTCGGCGCCCCAGTCGGCGAGTTGCCGCACGCAGGTCGGACCGGACCGCACCCGTGTCAGGTCGATCACGCGGAAGCGGGACAGCGGGCCTTGCCGTTCAAACATCGAGGGCGATCCGGTAGAAGCGGGCGGCGTTTCGGTGGAAGAACTTCTCCAGCGTCTCGCGCGGGGCGTCCTTCAGCCCTTCCAGCATCACCGACACGATGCCCCCGAAATCCGTGCTCAGGCTGGCGACCGGCAGGTTGCTGGCGAAGATGATGCGGTCGGGGCCGAAGATCGCCGCCGCCTCGCGCACCACGCGCGCATTGGAGGGGATGTCCCACTTGCCGTGCGGCAGGCCGAGCTCCGAGATCTTTATGACGACGTTGGGGCAATCCGCCAGCGCCTCGAGGCCCCGGCGCCAGATCGCCAGCCCTTCCTCCGACCGGTCGAGCGGCAAGCCGGTGTGGTTCACCACCATCGGGATGCCGGGAAAGGCGCGCGCCACCTCGGCGCCCTCGGCGAGGTGCCAGTACGGGATGCGCATGTCCCAGGACATGCCGTGCTTCTCCAGCAGCGCGAAGTTCCGCAGCCAGCGATGGTCCTGCATCGTGCCCAGCTGCCCGGCGGCCGATTGCCCCGGCCCCGGCGAAGTGACGGGGCGTGAGCGGATGCCGCGCATCAGCGGGAAGCGCGCATGGCCTTCCAGGACCTCGGCGCAATCGGGCTGGATGAAGATGACGTGGCCCACCACCGCGGAAGGCAGGCCGAAACGCGCATGGACCTCGTGCAGCCATTGCGTTTCCTGCACCTGCTCGTTCTGCGCCCGCGCCGCCTGGATGTGGACCGTGCCGCGGATGTCGAAGCCCGCGAGGTCGGCCGCGTAGTCCGTGGCGAGGTAGTCGCGGCAGATCTTGCGGTAGTCGCCGAGGAAGAACTTGGTGTCGTACTGGTCCTGCTTGGTGGGATAGTGCCCGGCCTTGAGGTCCCACAGGTGGTGGTGCGCGTCCACGATCGGGATGTCGAGGATGGAGCGGTCGCGCAGCCCCTCCAGGATCGGGCGCGCATCCGCCGCCATGGCTCCGCTCATTCTCGCTTCCTCCGTTTCCCAAAGCGTGGCACCGCCTCAGGAAATTGCCAACACATTTTCCTTGTGGCGACGCACCAATTCCGCCGCTATGCAGGAGACGGTCTTGCGAGAGCTACGAATGTCCAAGGGATTGTCGGCAATGATCGTTGCAGCGTCAGCGGAGGAGGCCGGGGCGTCGCCCCTCGCCGCGACGGTCGAGGCCGAGCTGGAAGCCATGATCCTCCGAGGCGAGCTGGCGCCGGGGCAGCACATCAACGAACTGGCCCTTGCCCGCCGCCTGGGCGTGAGTCGCGGCCCGGTGCGCGAGGCGGCACGCGCGCTGGAGCGGCAGGGCCTCGTCACCGTGATCCTCAACCGCGGCGCCTTCGTGCGTGAGTTGCCGCTGGAAGAGGCGATGGCGATCTACGAGCTGAACGCGCTCCTGCTCGGCTATGCCGCGGGTCGCCTGGCCACGGACATCAGCGCCGCCCAGGCGCTGGAATTGCAGGCCATGGTGCGGGAGATGGAGGAAGCGGCGCGCGACGGCCGGCGCGACGCCTTCTTCGACCTGAACGTGCGATTCCACATGCGGCAGATGGCCTTTGCCGGCAACGCCCCGGCCGAGGCCGTCTATCTGGCGCACACGCGCAAGCTGCTCCTGCTGCGCCGCCGCTCCTTCGAGACGGGGGCGCATATGGGCGATGCGAATGCGGAGCATCGGCAGATCCTCGACGCCATCCTGGCGGGGGACGTGGAGCAGGCCCGCGCGCTCGGCGAGCGGCACGGGCGGGCGGGACGCGCGCGGCTGCTTTCCGCGATCACGGCATCGGAACGCTGAAGGAGGAGACTGGCATGGCGGTGGTGGAGACCGAGACGCGCGGGCAGGTGCTCGTGGTGCGGCTGAACCGGCCCGAGCGGCTGAACGCGCTGAACCACGAGATGCGCGAGGAACTCGCGCGCATCTGGAGCGGCTTCCGGCGCGATGCAGGGCTGGAGGTGGCGATCCTGACCGGAACCGGCCGCGGCTTCTGCGCCGGCGAGGACATGAAGGAATCCCTGGCCGAGCGGAATCCCGGCGGCCGCCGCTCGGTCACGGAGGACCCGTTCAATGCCGGCACGCTGGAGAAGCCGGTGATCGCGGCGGTGAACGGCTTCGCCATGGGCGGCGGCTTCATGCTGGTGGAACGGACGGACCTCCGCGTCGCGGCGCGCACGGCGATCTTCGAGGTGTCGGAGGCGAAGCGCTGGCTGCTGGGCGGCTGGAATCACGGGCACCTCGCCAACCTCGCCTTTCCCGTGGCGATGGAGATGGCGCTGGGCTTCCGCTTCACCGCCGAGCGCTTCTTCCAGCTCGGCTTCGTCAACCGCCTCGTCGAGCCGGGCGAGGAGGTGGAGGCGGCAATGGAGATGGCCTCACACATCCTGACCCTGCCGCCCGCGGCGCGCGTCAACACGGTGCACATGATGCGCCGCATGCGCCCTGCCCCGAACCCGGCGCAGCGCGACCTCGCCGCGCGCCTGCACGAGCATGGGGCGAAGGACGACCTGCTGGAAAGCCGCGCCGCCTTCGCCGAAAAGCGCGCGCCCCGCTTCAAGGGCTGGAACGACCCGGAGGACCGCTACCGCCTGCCGGACCTGGAAGCGGTCACCCCGCCCGACGCGCGATGAAGTTCAGCGTCGCCTCGGCGCAGGTCTCCAAATCGGGGGCGGCGACGGGATAGGAAGCCCCGGGCAGGATCATCAGCTTCGACCCGGGGATGTGCCCTGGTCTGCACCACGATCCGGACGGGGCAGGAAGGCCAGGGCTGGGCGCTGGCCGGAAGCGCCGGCAGCGGGACCAGCGCCGCAAGACCGCGTTCGTGATCTGCGGAAACGCCTCTCTGGGCTTTGCGGAGGCCGTGATGCGTCACGCGCCGGAGCACGGCGCGCCCACATCCGCTTCCTCCAAAGGCGCCCTGGCAAACCCGCGCTGCCGCGTCCACGCCATGCATGGATTGTTGGCCAGTCAAGCATTGGCTCCAACAGACAACGTGCGGGAGTAGGCTCCACTTCGGAGCCGCTGGTAATGGCCGCCTTACGTGAGGCGATGCTGGAACCGTGTCGAAACGAGCGCCGATGCACCCCCCAAATGCATGCTTTCCATTGGAAGTAGGACGGCGCTGCGCAAAGATGCCCGCGAGTGGCGATGCGGAGCCAATGCCGACACGCCACCGCTCTCGCAGGGAGGAAAGAATGATTGAGAAGAACCGGGGGCGCCGTGCCCTCCTGGCCGCGGCAGGCGCGGCGACAGGAGCGCTCGCGGCTCCTTCGCTGGGTCTGGCCCAGGGCGGCGGCTACCCCTCGCGCCCGATCACGATCATCGTCCCCTCCCCAGCGGGTGGCGGCACGGATTTCAGCGCGCGTCTCATCTCCGAGCCGTTTGGCCGCGCGCTCGGCACGTCGGTCGTGGTGGAGAACCGGCCCGGCGGCAACGACGTGGTGGGGCTGAACGCGGTGCTGCAAGCCCGTCCCGACGGCCACACGCTGCTGATGGGGTATTGCGGCACCATGACGGGGCGCGCCGCGCTCGGCTCGCTGGGACAGATCGACACGATCCGGGATTTCCTCCCCATCGGCCAGGTGAGCGACACCCCGCAGCTCTTCGTGACGCATCCGACGGTGCCCGTCTCGACCATGCGGGAGTTCGTCGCCTACGCGAGGCAGCGCCCCGGGGAACTGACCTACGCCTCGGCCGGGAATGGCTCCATGCACCACCTCAGCGTCGAATTGCTGAAGCTCCGCACCGGCATCGACCTGCTGCACGTTCCCTATCGGGGCACGGGCGAGACCATCCGCGACCTCGTCGCGGGGCGGGTGCATTTCTACCTGAACTCGCCGCCGCCGCTGGTGCCGCTCGTGCGCGACGGGCGGCTGCGACCCCTCGCCGTCAGCTCGAACGAGCGGCATCCGGGGCTTTCCGACATCCCCTCGGCCGCGGAGGAGGGGATGCCCGACCTGAACATGAATGTCTGGTTCGCCCTCTACGCCCCGCGCGGGACTCCCGAAGAGATCACGCAGCTTCTTTCCGCGAAGTTGAACGAGGTCCTGGCGGATCCCGGCTTGCGGCAGCGCGCCTTCGACGCCGGCGCCCTCGTCACCCCGCTTCCGCCGGAGGGCGTCGCGGCCCGCATGCGAAGCGAGATCGCAAATTGGTCCGAGGTGGTGCGCGCGGCGGGGATCACGGCCGGGTAAGCGCCCGGCGGGTGAGCGGGCCGCACAGCTGAGGCCTGCCGGATGGCGACGCCGCATCCGGCGGACCGCCCGAGGGAGGCGGGCAGCAATCCCTGGCTCCATGGACCTTCCCATGTCAGGCTGCTCCTGCCGATTGCCTGCGAGGAATCCGCATGCCCTGGCTTCTGACCTTCTTCTCGGGCCTCCTCATCGGCCTAGGCGCCGCGACCTATTCCGGCGTGATGGCCTCCTTCGCGGTGGACTGGCTCAACGTGCCGAGCCGGGAGGGAGGCGCGGGTTACTTCGTCCTGTTTTGGATCCTCGCCGGCTTTGTCCTGGGAACGGTCACGGGATGGATCGTGTGCCGTGTCGCCGGCCGCCACGGCGTGTTGCGCGGCTTCGCGATGGCGCTCCTCGCCGTTGCCGCGCCGATCACCATCACCGGCGGCCTCGCTTGGGCACAGAGGGATGTGGCGCCACTGGTGGCCGGCCGTCTTGTCGGTCTCGCGGTCGAGGTGCGGCTGCCACTCGGCGTCACCCCGCCAGCAGAGCCGAGCTTGAACAGCTATGTGCTCCTCGCCTCCGGCCGGCAGCAGAACACCGCGATGGGCGAGATCCTCCTGGAGGAGGCGCGCGAGGAGGACGGCCATTGGATCTTGCCGGGCCAGGTGCTGATCCACGTCACGGCCGAGCCACGCACCCTTGGCGTCAAGGTGGGCGGTGGGAGGGCGCAGTACTTCGAGACGGGCGTGCCCGCGCGCCCCCGAACCCTCGACGCCGATTGGGGGCCGTGGCGCACTCCCTTCCACAGCATTGCGGAAGGCGAGGCGCCGCTCGAGGCTCGCCTCCGCCTCGTCCGTCACAGGCCGCCGCCACGCCCGGAACCTCCACCGCCACCTCCGACGCCCCTGGAGCAGACCCGCCCCGACCCGGATGCCCCGACCGAGGAGTGGTTCCTCCGCACCTCCTACGCGAGCCCGGCCCCGCTCAAGGCAGAGGCGCTCCAGCTGGTGCGTGCGCGGCCAGACTTCGTGCCCGTGCTGCTCGCCCAGATCGCCTCCACCGACCACGAGGCGGCGCGGCGCGCCATGTATCTGGTCGGCGAACTCGATCCGCCCCCGGCCGAGGCCGGGGACCCCATCCGCGCCCGCGCCGCCGAGGTGGTGCGCCTCGCGGAGGCGGTCGATGCCGAGGCGGAGGACAGCCGCGACCGCCTCTACGAAGCCGCGCACGTGCTCGCGACCGGGGTGCAGGCCGCCTCCTTCGGGCTGTGGCGCGCGGGGGTGGACTTGCGGCCGGAGTTGCGCGCGATGGCGGAGGCAGTACACGCGCGCGAGAAGGGCCCGCCACGGGACATCGCCGACCGGTCCATCTGCATCGCCAGCTATTTCGATGGGCTGGAGCGCGGCGTGACCGAGCCGTGCCGCTAGCCAGCCCCCCGCGTCGCGGCGATGGTCGCCGCGTGGGCGAGGCGGTGCCGGGAGCTAGCCTCCTCCCTCACCGCTCGTTGCTGGGTGGGATGAGGTGGACCGGCCCGAAACATGGCCGGTCATGCAGGTGGCGCAACACCTGCGCCGCCAGCACCGCATCCTCATAGGCGCCATGGATCTGCCCGTCGCGGCAAAGCCCGATCTCGGCCAGAACCAGGTCGAGCTTGCCCCGCTTGCCCGGATGCCGCGCCTTCCAGCCCCGCACGGTGCAGAAGCGGCGGGCCGCCGTGTCGAAGCCGCCTGCGCCGAGGCGCCCGAATTCCTGCCCCATCATCCGCCAGTCGAAGGACAGGTTGTGGGCCACCAGCGCCGCGCCGCGGCTGAAGGACAGGATGTTTTCGGCGTGCCGCTCGAACGGGTCCTGGCGCCGGAGATACGCATCGCTCAGCCCATGGACCGCCTGCGCCATGGTGTGGCTGGGCCGCCCGGGATTGAAGACCAGATGCAGGCTGTCGATCAGCTCCAGATCGGAGGAAAGGCGGACCATGCCGAGGGACACCACCCGGTCCTCGCGCGAGGTGCCGGTGGTTTCGGTGTCGAACACCACGACCTCATCCCGCCCGTCCAGGCGGCCCGCCACCATGCCCTCGTCCATCCAGACCAACCTGCCTATCCTTGTTGCTTCGGGAAAGCGCCTGGCGCCAGTCAAGTGCCGCCGCCCGTGGTTCCTGCCGAAGCAGGATTGTCCGAGGTCGCCGCCGCGATAAGAAAAGGATATGGCCATGGGGCTCGCCATACGCCAGCGTCCGGTCGCGGGCTTCCGGAGCCTGACCTGAAGCGGCAGATCTTGTTCGCGAAGTGTTGGTAGCGGCGAGCGGACTTGAACCGCTGACCCCGGCATTATGAGTGCCGTGCTCTAACCAGCTGAGCTACGCCGCCCCTGGGCGCGCGATTTACGCGGCGCGGCCCGCCCGGTCAACTGCGCGCCGCCGGATGAAGCCGCCGGCCAGCACCCGGCTGCCGTCATACAGCACCGCCGCCTGCCCCGGCGCCGCGACGGCGGGGCTGTCGGGCCGCAGATGGAGCGTCGTGCCGTCCCAGGTGGCGGTGGCAGGCTGGGGCTGTTCGCGCCCGCGCAGCTTGGCCTCGCAGCGGAACGCGCCCTCGGGCGGGGCGATCAGCCAGTTCACCTCGCCGAGTGCGACCTCCTCCACCGGCAGGTCGGCGCGGTGGCCGACCACCACGCGGCGGCGCGCCGGGTCCAGCGCGGTGACGAAAAGGCGCTCGGCTGCCGAGACGCCGAGGCCCCTCCCCTGCCCCACCGTGTAGCGCGCGATGCCGCGATGCGTGCCGAGCACGGCGCCGCTCTCGTCCACGATCTCGCCGGGCTCCAGCGCCTCCGGGCGCAGCTTGCCGACCAGCGCGTCGTAGCGACCCTCGGGGACGAAGCAGATATCCTGGCTGTCGGGCTTCTCCGCCACGGGCACGCCCAGCCGCGCGGCATGGGCGCGCACCTCCGCCTTGCTGGTCAGGCCGCCCAGCGGGAACAGGACGCGCGAAAGCTGGTCGCGCGTGGTGTGGGCCAGGAAGTAGCTCTGGTCGCGCACCGGGTCGGCGGCGCGGTGCAGCTCGGGCGATCCGTCCGGCCCGTCCAGCCGCTGGGCATAGTGGCCTGTGGCCAGGGCCTCGCAGCCCAAATCTTCGGCCAGGGCGGTCAGGTCCTGAAACTTCACCGTCTGGTTGCAGCGGATGCAGGGGATGGGCGTCTCGCCGCGGGCGTAGCTGTCGGCGAAATCCTCGATCACCGCCTGGCGGAAGCGCGTCTCGCGGTCCAGCACGTAGTGCGGGATGCCCAGGCCGTCGGCCACGTCGCGCGCGTCGCGGATGTCCTGCCCGGCGCAGCACGCGCCCTTCTTCTGGATCGCCGCGCCGTGATCGTAAAGCTGCAGCGTGGCGCCGATCACCTCGTGCCCCTGCTCGGTCAGTAGCGCGGCGACGACGGAGGAATCCACGCCGCCCGACATGGCGACCAGCACCCTCATGCGGCCGCGAGCCCTTGCTGCCAGAAGCGCTGCTCTAGCCGCGCCGCCTCGGCGAAATCCGCCGACAGGCGGGTGAAGCGCGCGTCGCCGCCATGGGTCACGCCCAGGAAGTCGATCCGCGCCGCCGCCGACTGGGCCAGGGCCTGGTAGTCATCGGCCGCATAGGCCTCGATCCAGGACCGGTAGGGATTGGAGCCGAGGTCGCAGGCCGGATCGGCCATGATGCGCCGCGCCACCTCGCCATACCCGACCGTGCAAGGCGCCAGGGCGATCTCCAGGTCCAGGATGTCGCCGGCGAGGCCGCGATCCATCACCCAGCGCGTGTAGGACACGGTCTCCGCCGTCTCGGGCACGCGCGTCACCTCGGATTCGGACAAGCCCCATTCGGCGCAGAAGCGCAGGTGCAGCTTGGTCTCGTCCAGGATGGCGAGGACGCCGGCGGCCTTGGAGCGCATCGCCTCGAGGCTTTCGCCCTTCACCACCGCCAGGGCCTTGGCGCGGGCGAAGTGGATCAGGAACAGGTAGTCCTGGATCAGGTAGTGCTGGAACGCCTTCAGCGGCAGCGTGCCGTCCGACAGGCGCTGGACGAAGGGATGCCAGGTGTAGCCCGTCCAGTCCGCGGCCGCCGCGTCGCGCAGGCGGCGGAACAGCCCGCCTTCCGCCCCGAAGGCGAGGGGGTCAGCCGCCGGCATTCCGGCTGCCCGCCGGCAGCTTCACCACCAGCCCGTCCAATGCCTCGGTCATGATGATCTGGCAGCCCAGGCGCGAGGTTTCCTGCAGGTCGAAGGCAAGGTCCAGCATGTCCTCCTCATCCTCGGTCGGCTCGGCCAGCTTGGTGAACCAGTTCCCGTCCACGACGACGTGGCAGGTGGAGCAGGCGAGCGAGCCCTCGCAGGCGCCCTCGATGTCCACGCCGTGGCGGTGCGCGATCTCCAGCACGGAAAGCCCCAGCGGGGCCTCGACTTCGCGGCGGGTGCCGTCGCGCTCGATGAAGGTCATCTTCGGCATGCTGCCCGTTACTCCGCGGCCTGCTGGGTGGAGGCAAGGGCGGCCCAGGCCTCGCAGAGCATCCGCGCCGCCCGGTCCACCTCGGCCGGCGAGGTAAAGCGCCCCAGCCCAATCCGCAAGGTGGCGGCGGCTTCCTCCGGTGGCAGCCCCATGGCCGAAAGCACGTAGGAGGGCGTGATCTCGGCCGAGGAGCAGGCGGAGCCGGTGGACAGGCAGAGTTCGGGCACCGCCGCCATCAGCGCCTGGGCGGAGACGCCGGGAAAGGTAAGGTTCAGGTTGCCGGAGACGCGGGCTTCGGCGCTGCCGTTGATCCGCAGCCCCGGCACGCCTTCGCGCAGCACGGACAGGAACAGGTCGCGCTGCCCGGCGATGCGCCCGGCATCCAGCAGCCCCTCGGCCGCGGCGATGCGCGCCGCCTCGCCAAAGCCCACCACCAGCGGCGCGGGCAGCGTGCCGGAGCGCAGCCCCCTTTCCTGCCCGCCGCCGCTGAACAGCGGGACGAGGCGCACGCGCGGCCGGCGACGGACATACAGCGCACCGATGCCGCGCGGCCCGTAGATCTTGTGCGCGGAGAGCGACAGGAGGTCGGCGCGGATCTCCTCCACGTCCAGCTTGATGCGGCCGGCGGCCTGGGCGGCGTCCGTGTGGAACAGCGCCCCCGCCTCCTTCGCGATGGCGCCGATGCTGGCGAGGTCCTGCACCACTCCCGTCTCGTTGTTCACGCCCATGACGGAAACGAGCAGGGTCGGCACCGCCAGCGCCTCGCGCAGCACGCCGAGGTCGAGCAGCCCGTCCGGACGAACCGGCAGCAGGACCGGCTCGAAGCCCTCGGCCTCGAGGTCCCGCACGCATTCCAGCACGCATTTGTGCTCGGTGGAGAGGGAAACGATCCGCCGCCGCTCTCCGTCGCGGGCGAAGCGCGCCGCGCCCTTGATGGCGAGGTTGTTGGCCTCGGTGGCGCCCGAGGTGAAGACGATCTCCCGCCGGTCGGCGCCGATGAGGTCGGCGACGTGGCCGCGCGCCTCCTCCACCGCTTCCTCCGCCGCACGGCCCATGGCGTGCTCGGCGCTGTGGGGATTGGCGAAGTTGTCCTCCCACCAGGGGCGCATCGCCGCCAGTACCCGCGGGTCGAGCGGCGTGGTGGCATGGTGGTCGAGGTAGATGGGTCGGTCCGGGCGCATCGCCCCTCCTATGTGGCAAGCGCAGGGCGCCGTGACGAGAGGCGGGCGCGCACCCCCTCCCATGCGCGGCGGAAGCGCTCGGGCGCGTCGTCGGGCGCGTTCCAGGGCAGGGAAAGGCGGATGCCGCTGCCGGCATCCTCGCCGAACCCCATCGCCTCCAGCACGTGCGAGCGGGCGACCTTGCCGGAGGAACATGCCGCCCCGGCCGAAACCCGCACCCCGGCGAGGTCGAGCGCGATCACCACGGTTTCCGCCGCGACGCCCGGCAACACCGCCAGCACCGTGTTGGGCAGGCGCGGCGCGTCTTTCCCCGCGATCACCACCCCCTCGCCCAGCGCCGCCTCCACCGCGTCGCGCAGCGAGGCGAGGCGTGGGGCGTCGTAGGGGGCGAGGAGCGCGGCGGCGAGGCCGGCAATGGCGGGCAGCGCCTCGGTGCCGCCCCGCCGTCCCTGCTCCTGGCCGCCACCGGGGATCAGCGGGGTCAGGGCGAGGCCGCCGCGCAGCACCAGCGCCCCGGCCCCAGGCGGGCCGCCCAGCTTGTGGCCGGACAGGGCCAGGGTGTTGCCGGGCAGTTCGGCGGAAAGGCGTGCGGCCTGCACCGCGTCCACGTGCAGCAGGGCCCCGTGCGACCGGCACAGCGCGGCGACCTCCGCCAGCGGGTGCAGCACGCCCGTCTCGTTGTTGGCGGCCATGGCACAGACCAGGGCGGGCGGGCCGCCGCGCAACGCCGCTTCCAGCGCCGCGAGGTCCAGCGTTCCGTCGCCGTGGACCGGCAGGGCGGAAGCGCCTTGTGGCGCGGCGGCGCGCACGGCAGCGTGTTCCGTCGCGCCCAGCAGGACCCGGCGCCCCGGCGACAGGGCATGGAGGGCCAGCGCATTCGCCTCCGTCCCGCCGGAGGTGAAGACCACCTCGCCGCCGAAGCGCCCAGCGACGGCACGGCGCGCCTCCTCCAGGATGCGGCGCGCGGCCCGGCCCCCGCCGTGGACGGAGGATGGGTTGCCGCCGGTTGCCAAGGCGCGCAACAGGGCGTCCCGCGCCTCCGGGCGCAGGGGCTCGGTCGCGTTGGCGTCGAGGTCGAGGGGCGTCATCGCCCCGGCAGGTGGCGCGCGATCAGGCGCGGGTCAACTGAACCGGCGCCGCGCCCTGGGAAGGCAAGGCGGCGCGGCCCTGGACTCGGCCCTGCACCACGTCCTCCAGCGAGATGCCCTCCAGGAAGACGCGGATCTGCTCGCCCAACTCGGTCCAGAGGTCGTGCGTGAGGCAGCGCCTTCCCTGCAGGCAGCCCGGCGAGCCCTCCTCGCAGCGCGTCGCACGGATCGGCTCGTCCACCGCCTCCACGATGGCGGCGATGGGGATTTCGCGGGCCGGACGGGCCAAGCGATAGCCGCCCCCCGGGCCGCGCGCCGAACTGACAAGCCCGGCGCGGCGCAGCGGTCCGAAGAGCTGCTCCAGATAGGCCAGGGAAAGCATCTGGGCCGCCGCGATCTCGGCCAGGGAGACGGGCGGGCGGGGGCGACCGGGCGCCGGGGGCACGGCAGCCGCTTCGCGCGCCGCGAGGTCCACCATCGCCATCACCGCGTAGCGTCCCCTCGTGGACAACCGCATACGCCTGACCCTCCCACTCACCGCCATGCGCTGTACTGCCATCAGCCATGCGGCCCTTGAGGCGATTCCATTAGAAAACCAGTTACGGGGCGATTATGCTGCGAAAGCCCCGCGGCATCCTGCTCCGGGGCACCCCGGTGATTGCGCCGTGCCGATCCCCAAGGCACTTCCTTGGACATGAGGCTAGGCGTTCGCTGTTTGCCGCGTCAACCGCTCGGTCGGGCGGACGGGAACGGTTGGACAGGAACGCTGAAGGGTTCCATCGGTTTCATGGCTGCGCCCCGGCGCAGCGCCAACGGCCCGGCGGAGCCGGTCTGGATCGGGTCCACCCCGTCCAGGCCCGCTCCGCCAGGCCCCAGAACGAGAGACGGACGCAAAGGACACCATGCCTGAAGTCATGTTCGCCGGGCCCGATGGCCGCCTCGAGGGTCGCTACCATCACGCGAAGCGTCCCAACGCCCCCGTAGCGCTCCTGCTGCACCCACACCCGCTGCATGGCGGGACGATGAACAACCGCGTCGTCCACAGCCTGTATGGCCGGTTCGAGGCGATGGGCTTCTCCGTCCTGCGCTTCAACTTCCGTGGGGTCGGCAAGTCCCAGGGCCGCTACGACGGCGGCATCGGCGAGATCGGGGACGCCGCGGCGGCGCTCGACTTTCTGCAGATGGTGAACCCCAACGCCTCCATGCTCTGGGTCGCGGGCTATTCCTTCGGTGCCTATGTCGGCATGCAGCTGCTGATGCGGCGGCCGGAGATGGGCGGCTTCGTGTCCATCTCGGCGCCCGCCTCGCACTACGATTTCGGCTTCCTCGCGCCCTGCCCCTGCTCCGGCATGATCGTGCATGGCGAGACGGACGAGCTGGTTCCGGTGTCGAGCGTCGGCAAGCTGGTGGACAAGCTGAACACCCAGAAGGGCGTCACCATCGACTACCGCACCATCCCCGATGCGGGCCACGTCTTCACCCCCACCCAGGTGGACACGCTGGCGGACATGACGGAGGACCACGTACTCTCCGTCCTCAACCGCTCCCGCATGGCGCTGGCCGCCGACTGAGGCGCCCCGCATCCAGCGGCGAAGGGCCGGCCCGCGAAAGCGGCGCCGGCCTTTTTCACGGGCGCGGGACGCGGTATGGAATCCGCCTGAACGAGGCTTAAACGTCCATGCCCACGCGCCGCGCCCTCCTTGCCCTCCCGCTGGCCACGCCCGCCCTCGCTCAGGGCGGCTGGCGTCCCGATCGTGCCCTTTCCATGGTGGTCGCCTTCGCCGCGGGCGGGGGCACGGACCTCGCGGCGCGCACCATCGCGCGCTTCATGGAGAAGGATCTGGGCCAGCCCGTCGTGGTGATGAACCGCCCCGGCGCGGGCGGCGAGATCGGCTTCACCGAACTGGCCCGCGCGCGGCCGGACGGGCTGACCATAGGGTTCATCAACACGCCGCACATCGTCACCCTTTCGATCGAGCGGCGCACCCGATTCCGGCTGGAGGATTTCTCCCTGCTCGGCAACATCGTGGACGATCCGGGCGGGCTGTGGGTGCGCGCCGACAGCGAGATCCGCGACTTCGCCGGGCTGCTCGACGCGGCGCGGGCGCGGCCGGGGACGATCGGCTATGGCACCACGGGCGTCGGCTCGGACGACCACCTCGCCATGCTGGCGCTGGAGCGGAGATCGGGCGCCTCCTTCCTGCACGTGCCCTTCGGCGGCTCCGCGCAGGTCAAGCAGAACCTCCTGTCCCGCGCGATCCCCGTCGCGGTGATGAACGTGGCCGAGGGCGTCCCGGAGATGCGCCAGGGCGTGCTGCGGCCGCTGGCGCAGATGGGCACGTCGCGCTGGGCGCCGCTGGCCGAGGTGCCAACGCTGCGCGAGCTGGGCTTCGACGTGGTCGAGGGCTCGATGCGCGGCATGGCCGCCCCCGCCGGCCTGCCGCCCGAGGTGCTGGAGCGCCTCGCCCTGTCCGTCCGCCGCACGGTGGAGGACCCCGAGTTCCAGGCCAGCGCCACGCAGCAGAACCTGCCGCTGCGCTACCTGGGCCCGACGGAATACGCCGCCGAGCTCCAGGCCCTGCGCGCCAGCTACCAGGCGCTGTGGAACGAGCATCCCTGGCGCGACTGACCGGGCAACCGCGGATCATGTTCACGCATTGTTCGCGCATGAGCCAGGAAGAACCCAACCCCAAGACCCAGCCGCAGCCCGGCAGCAACACGGTCAAGGACCCCGAGGACTGGACCACGGGCGACGAGCCGATGACCGGCGCCCAGGCTTCCTATCTTAAGACCCTGTCGGAGGAATCCGGCGAGGCCTTCGAGAAGGACCTGACCAAGGCGCAGGCCAGCATCAAGATCGACGAGCTGCGCGAGAAGACGGGCAAGGACGAGAAGTAGTCCTTCCCAGGCAACCCCCGGCCGTGCGAGGGGCTGTGGCGGCATGCGCCGCCGCGTCCTCCTGCTTGGCCTCCTCGTCCTGCCCGGCCCTGCCGACGCGCAGCGCCGCGGGCGTTCGGCCGAGGCGCTGGAGGCGGCGCGCCGCTTCCTGTGCCCGAATGGCGGCACGCCGCAGGGCCGCGGCCGCTGCGCCCCCTCTGCCCGGGGCGGCGGCCTGTCCTCCGACGTGGACCCGGCGGTGCGCGGCTGGGATCGCGGCATCGCCCCCGCCACCCGCGCCCAGCGCCCCTGCCCCGAAGGCACCCGCGCCGACACGGCCGTCGCCAATCCCGGCGTGACGCGCTGCGTCCCAGTGTGACGCGAGGCCGACGGACCGACGCCCCCGGGCGGAAACCGGTCTAGCCTGCCGCGATGCTCCCACGCCGATTCGTCCTTGCCCTGCCCGCCCTGGTGCTGGGCACGCCGCGTTCCGCGCCCGCTTCCGGACCAATCTTCACCCTGGGCGTCGCCTCCGGGGAGCCACGGCCGGATTCGCTGGTGCTGTGGACGCGCCTCGCCCCCCTGCCGCTCGAGCCCGATGGCGGCATGGGCGCCGCCCCGGCCGAGCTGGGCTGGGAATTGGCGGAGGATGAGGGATTCCAACGCATCCACCGCAGCGGCCGCGTCACCGCGACCGCCGATGAGGCGCATTCCGTCCATCTGGAGTTGGACGGGCTCCCGCCCGGCCGCTCCTTCTTTTTCCGCTTCCACGCGCGCGGCGAAGCGAGCCCGGTGGGGCGCACCCGCACCGCGCCCGCGCCGGAGCATGACGGGCCGGTCCGCTTCCTCGCGGGTGGCTGCCAGAACTGGGAGCACGGGGTCTTCACCGCCTGGGCCCATGCGGCGCGGGAGCCGGACATCGCCTTCGTTTTCCACTACGGAGACTCGATCTACGAGCGCGCGGGCCGCCTGCCCGGCGCGAGCGGCGTGCCGGTGGTGCGAAGCCACCAGGGCGGCGATTGCCTGACCCTCGCGGATTATCGCATCCGCCATGCCCAGTACCGCACCGACCCAGACCTGCAGTCGCTGCACGCCGCCCATCCGGTGATCGCCAGCTATGACGACCACGAGGTGGAGAACAACTGGGCCGGCGACCACTCGCAGCAGGACGGGTCCCGCCGCTTTCCCAGGCTGGTGACGCCGGAGGAGTTCGCGCCGCGCCGCGCGGCAGGGCAGCAGGCCTGGTGGGAGCACATGCCCGTCGCCCGCGCAGCGCGGGACGGCGCCTATCGCCGCTTCCGCTTCGGCCGCACCCTTGCGCTGCACGTGCTGGACACGCGCCGCTTCCGCGACGACCAGCCTTGCGGCGACGGGGGCCAAACCCCCTGCCCAGCCGCCTTCAACCCACAGGCGCAGATGCTCGGCGCAGCGCAGGAAGCCTGGCTGCGCGAGGGATTGTCGCACGCAAACGCGCGGTGGCAGGTGCTGGCGCAGCAGATCTTCCTTTCGCAGCGCATCCTCGCAGGCGACCGCCGCTCCATGGACTCCTGGGATGGCTACCCGGCGGCGCGCGAACGACTGCTGGCCATGCTGCGCGGGCGAGATTGCGCGGTGCTGACCGGCGACGTGCACCGCGCCTGGGCCGGCGACGTGGCGGCGGAGCCGGGCGGCGCGCCGGTCGCCGCGGAATTCGTCGCCACCTCGATCACCAGCGAGGGCGACGGCTCGGACATGCAGCGCGGCGCCGCCGAGATCCTGTCGCGCAATCCGTGGCTGCGCTTCCATTCCAACCATCGCGGCTACACGCGGCACGAAGCGTGCGGCGACGTTCTGGAAGCGCGCTTCATGGCGGTGCCTTTCGTGTCCCGCCCCGGCGCACCGCTGCTGGAAGCGGGGCGCCGCGTCGCACTGGCCGGTCGCCCCGGGGTGGTGCCGGGCTGAGGGCGCCGATAGGTTTTCGGCGAAAAGGGAGGAGCGGCATGGCACGCATCGGGTTCATCGGGCTGGGCAACATGGGCGCGCCGATGGCGCGCAACCTCGCGAAGGCGGGGCACGAGGTGCATGGCTTCGACCTGAGCGAGGCGGCTATGGCGGCAGCCGAGGCGGGCGGTGTCCGGCGCGCCGCCTCGGGGGCGGAGGCGGCGCGCGGCGCGGAATTCATCCTTACCATGCTGCCCGCCGGTCGCCACGTGCGCGACGCCTGGCTGGGCGCGGGCGAGCTGGCCGCGGCTTCGGGCGATGCCATCCGGATCGATTGTTCCACCATCGATGTCGCGACGGCGCGCGAAGTGGCCCAGGGCGCGCGAATGCTGGACGCCCCGGTCAGCGGCGGCACGATGGGCGCAGAGAACGCGACCCTCACCTTCATGGTCGGCGGCGCCGAGGCCGACTTCGCCGCCGCCCGCCCCATCCTGGAGGCGATGGGCAAGACGGTCGTGCATTGCGGTGGCCCGGGCGCCGGGCAGGCGGCGAAGCTGTGCAACAACATGCTGCTCGCCATCAGCATGATCGGCACTTGCGAGGCCTTCGCGCTGGCCGAGAAGCTGGGCCTGTCGCACGAGGCGCTGTTCGAGGTGTCCAGCAAGTCTTCCGGCCAGTGCTGGTCGCTGACCACCTACTGCCCAGTGCCCGGCCCGGTGCCGGGCAGCCCGGCCAATCGCGGCTACAAACCGGGCTTCGCCACCGCGCTGATGCTGAAGGACCTCGGCCTGTCGCAGGAGGCGGCGCGGTCCTCGGGGGCGGAGACGCCGCTCGGCGCCGCCGCCCTCTCCCTCTACGAGCGCTTCGCCGGGGAAGGCGGGGCGGAGCGCGACTTCTCCGGCATCATCGAGATGCTGCGCGGGCGGTCCTGATCAGGCGAAGGGATCCGGCTCGCCGGGCGGCAGCGGCACGCCGGCCACGTTCAGCGTGAAGCCGACGGCGGTGTAGTAGCCGCAGGTGGCGAGGAGTTCGGCACAGCCACGCTCGCCGAACAGGGACTTGGCGCGGGCGAAGGTGGCGTCGGACACGTTGCCCGTGTCGTTCAGCTCCCGCGCGAAGGCGTAGACCGCCGCCTCGTCCTCCGCGAGGTCCTTTGGCGTCTGGCCCACCCGGATCGCCTCGGCGATCTCGGGGCGCAGCCCGCCATCCATCGCGAACTTATGGTGCGCGTACCACTCATAGCGCGCCTTCCACCGCGCCGCGGTGACCAGGATGGCGAGTTCGGAGAGGCGCGCGGGGAAGGTGGTTTCCCAGCGGATGTAGCGCCCCACGGCCTGCATGCGGTCCGCCAGCTCGGGCGCGTGCAGCCAGGCCGGGAACGGCCCCTTCACCCCGGCGCGGGCGCCGCCGGCGATGCGGTCCGCCACTTCCTTCTGTTGGGCGGTCATGGTCTCGGGCGTCAGTTCGGTGAAGCGGGGCATGGCGTCGTCCTCGTGGATGATTGGCGCTAGGATCGCCGCATCCGGGGGAAGCGCCAATGGCCGTGCGGAACGTCCTTTTCATCATGTGCGACCAGCTGCGCTGGGACCATCTGGGCTGCGCGGGCCATCCCTTCCTGCGGACGCCCAACATCGACGCGCTGGCGGCGCGCGGCGTGCGCTTCGACCAAGCCTATGTGCAGTCCGGCATTTGCGGCCCGTCGCGGATGAGCTTCTACACCGGGCGCTACGTCGCCTCGCACGGGGCGACGCACAACCGCGTCCCGCTTTCGGTGGGCGAGGTGACGCTGGGCTGGCACCTGCGCGAATCGGGGCGCACCCTCGCGCTGGCCGGCAAGACGCACATGCTGCCCGACACGCACGGCATGAAGCGCCTGCTGCTGGACGGGCAGGACGAGCTGGCGGTGCTGCTGCGCGAGGGCTGGTTTTCGCTCGTGGACCGCCATGACGGCCACCATGCCGAGACGGACAGCGCCTACGCCCATTGGCTGCGCCGCCAGGGCTATGACGGCGCCGACCCCTGGACCGAACACGTCATCGCCGTCACCGCGCCGGATGGCAGCGTCCGCAACGGCTGGAAGATGCGCAACGCCCGCCTGCCCGCCCGCGTGGCGGAGGAGCACAGCGAGACCGCCTACACCACCGACATGGCGCTGCGCTTCATCGAGGAGCAGGGCGAGCAGCCCTGGGTGCTCCATCTTTCCTACGTGAAGCCGCACTGGCCCTACATCGCCCCCGCCCCCTATCACGCGATGTACGGGCCGGAAGAAACCCTGCCCGTCCAGCGCCATGAGGCGGAGCGCGGCCCCGACGCGCACCCGGTGCTGCGCGAGTTCCAGGCGGAGGAGGTGGCGCAGAGCTTCCAGCGCGACGAGTGCATCGCCGCCGTGCGCCCGACCTACCAGGGGCTGATCGCGCAGCTGGACGCGCATCTCGGCCGGGTTTGGGAGTTGCTGGAACGGATGGGTCGCTGGGAAGACACGCTGGTCGTCTTCACCTCCGACCATGGCGACTACCTGGGCGACCACTGGCTCGGCGAGAAGGAGTTGTTCCACGACTGCATCCAGCGCGTGCCGATGATCCTCGCCCTGCCCGGCGGCGTGGCCGGGCGCGTCGAGTCGCGCTTCGTCGAGGCGGTGGACATCGCGCCCACGATCTTGGACGCGCTCGGCCTGCCGGCGGCGGAGCATGTGATGGAAGGCCGTTCCCTCCTGCCACTGCTGCGCGGCGAGGAACGGGCGGAATGGCGCGGCTTCGCCATCAGCGAGCTGGACTGGACCTTTCGTGGGGCCCGGCGCCGCCTGGGCCTGCCCACCGGCCAGCACCGGGCCTTCATGATCCGCGACCGCGACTGGAAATACGTCCACTGGACGTCGGGCATGCCGCCGCAGCTCTTCGACCTGCGCGCGGACCCGGAGGAGTTCCACGACCTCGGCCGTGCGCCGGAGCAGGAGGCGGTTCGGGCGCGGATGCGCGAGGCGCTGTGGGACTGGGCCAGCCGGCTGAAATGCCGCACCACCCTCACCTGGGCGGAGGCGGAGTTCCGCACCGACCGCCACAAGGCGGTCGGCGTCTTTTATGGCGAGTGGTAGCGGGGCCTCAGCCCTGCGCGCCGACCGCGTGGTAGCTGCGGTCGAAATACATCAGGGCGGAACCCGGCACGCCCTGCCGGATCGCCTCGATCTCGGCGAAGAGGACGCTGTGCGTGCCCTTCACCAGCACCTCGCGGATGCGGCAGTCGAAATTCACCACCGCGCCCTCCAGCACCGGCGCCCCGGTGACGAGGCGCTCCCAGTTCCCCGACTCGAAGCGGGCCGCGCCCTCCACCCCGGTCAGCCCGGCGAAGACCTCCGACAGCTCGCGCTGGGTGGCGGAGAGCGTGTTCACGCAGAGCACCATGTTGCGCAGGAACACGGCGTTGGAGGCGGCGGCGCGGTTCAGGCAGACCAGCAGCGTCGGCGGCTGGTCGGTGACGGAGCACACGGCTGAGGCGGTGAAGCCGGCGCGCCCGCCCTCGCCATCCGTGGTCACGACGTTCACCGCCGCGCCCAGCCGGGCCATGGCATCGCGGAATTCCTGGCGGGGGACGGGCATCACGAAACTCCTGGCGGTTTGGGGCGCGGCGGATCCGCTCCGGCCTCGCGGCGATCCGCACCTGGCGGGGCTGCGCGTCGGTGCCGATCGCGATCTCCTGCAGGGGTGGCGGGCCGCCGCCGGAACCTTCGCGCCAATGCGCGCCGAGGTCCACCTGCACCTCGGGCTATTCTCCGCGCGGGGCGGTGGCGGGGCATCGCATCCGCCGTTACATGGTCAGGAAGGAAACCGCGCCAAGGAGAAACCGCATGCCCGAGATCACGCTGGACGCCGCCGATGGCTCCGGGCGCTTCGCCTGCCATGTCGTCATGCCGAAGGCGGCGCCCGCCGGCGCAGTGGTGATGATCCAGGAGATCTTCGGGGTGAACGCCAACATGCGCGCCCTGTGCGAATGGGCGGCGGGCATGGGCTTCATCGCCGTGGCACCCGACCTGTTCTGGCGGCAGGAGCCCGGAGTGCAGCTGGACCCCGACGGAGGCCAGGCGCAGTGGGAGCGCGCCTTCGCGCTGATGAATGGCTTCGACCAGGACAAGGGCCTGGCCGACATCCAGACCGCCATCACCGCCGCGCGCGGCATGCAGGGCGCCAACGGCAAGGTCGGCACGATGGGGTTCTGCCTGGGCGGGCGCATGGCCTTCAAGGCCGCCTGCCACACCGACGCGGATTGCAACGTCAGCTATTACGGCGTCGGCCTCGAGAACCTGCTGGACGAGGCGAAGGCCATCCGCGGCCCGCTGCTGATGCACATCGCCGAGAAGGACAAGTTCGTCCCACCCGAGGCACAGGCGAGGATCCTGGCTGGGCTGTCCGGCAACACCAAGGTGACGGCGCATGTCTATCCGGGAGTGGATCACGCCTTCGCCCGCATGGGCGGCCATGCCTGGGATGCGCGGGCGGCCACCATCGCCAATGGCCGCACCGCGGAGTTCCTGGTGGAATACCTGGGTTGAAGGGGATTTCCCTCAGCAGGGCGAGGGGACGGCTTCCAGCTCGCCCAGCGTGCCGTTCACCACGAAGTCGCCGAAATCCATCTTCAGCTCGTCGGCGACACCATTGGCGTAGTAGCGCAGGCTGACCTCGTAATCCGGCGTGCCGGCGCCTGCCTGGGCGTCGGGCGTGCGGTCGAAGAAGGCGATCCGCATCCGGACGCTGCCTTGGCTCGAAAGCGCCGGGAAGGCGGTGCTGGCCTGCGCCTCCTGCCAGGGGCCGGTCATGACCGTGGTCGTGTCCTGCGCCCCGTCGGCGCTGGTCCCGTCGAAGAGCGGCACCGCCAGGATGCGCTGCCCCGCCCGCGCGGCGGCCAGCGCCCGGATGGTGTGGATCATCGGGAAGAGCGTGCCCTGCGGCAGCGCATCCTCGCGCGGCGTCGGGTCGGCGTAGCGGACGCGGCCGCCCTCGGGCGTCGCACGCGCCTCGCCCGACACGCGGGAGGTCACGGCGCCTTCCGTCATCTGCGTGAGCGAGAAGCGGAGCGCCGAGCCGTCCTTGGCTTCCAGCGTGGAGTAGTCGGAGGAGGTTTCGACCGTGTTGCCGTCACGGTCGGTCAGCACCAGGGAGAAGCGCTGCCGGGCGGCCCAGGAATCGCAGGCATCCACCACCTCGAACAGCATCACCCCCCGTGCCTGGGTGACGGAGGAGGTGTCGCGCGCCGTGTCCAGCGACAGGCGATAGGCGCCCCGGTGCGCCAGCATGGCCTCGTGGCCCGGCTCGGGCGCGGCCCAGGCCGGGACAGTGATGGAAAGGGCCGCGGCGGCGGCGAGGAGGGTGCGGCGCATCATGGGGGGCAATCTAGGGACTTCCCCGCCCCGCCGCACCCCATGCCGTCCCTTACTTTTTCGCAGGCGGCAGGACGACCTTGAGTGAAAGCTCCTTCAGCCGCGCCTCCTCCACCTCGGCCGGGGCGCCCATCATGAGATCCTCGGCCTGCTGGTTCATCGGGAAGAGGATGACCTCGCGGATGTTGGGCTCATCGGCCAGCAGCATGACGATGCGGTCGATGCCCGGCGCCGAGCCGCCATGCGGCGGGGCGCCGTAGCGGAAGGCGTTGAGCATGCCGCCGAACCGCGCCTCCACCACCTCGGCGCCGTAGCCCGCGATCTCGAAGGCGCGGAGCATGATGTCCGGGCGATGGTTGCGGATGGCGCCGGACGACAGCTCGATGCCGTTGCAGACGATGTCGTACTGGTAGGCCTTGATCGTCAGCGGGTCTTGCGTGTTCAGCGCCTCCAGCTCCCCTTGCGGCATGGAGAAGGGGTTGTGGCTGAAGTCGATTTGCCCCGTTTCCTCGTTCAGCTCGTACATCGGGAAGTCGGTGACCCAGCAGAAGCGATAGGCGTCCTTCTCCACCAGCCCGAGCTCGGTGCCGATGCGGGTGCGGGCCTTGCCGGCCAGCTTGGCGGCGTCCGCCTCCTTGCCCGCCGCGAAGAACACCGCGTCGCCGTCCTTCAGCCCCATCTGCTCCCGCAGCGCCAGGGCGCGCTCGGCCTCCAGGTTCTTGGCGATCGGGCCGGCGGCGGCGCCGTTCTCGAAGGTGACGTAGCCGAGGCCACCCGCCCCTTCGCCCCGCGCCCATTCATTGAGCTGGTCGAAGAAGCGGCGCGGCTGCGAACCCGCGCCCGGTGCCGGGATGGCTCGGATGACGCCGCCCGAGGCGGCGATCTTCGCGAAGAGCCCGAAGGACGACCCGGCGAAGTGCTGAGTCACGTCGGCGATGCGCAGCGGGTTCCGCAGATCCGGCTTGTCCGAGCCGAACTCCAGCATCGCCTGGTCGAAGGGGATGCGCGGGAAGGGCGCGGGGGTGACCGCGCGCCTCGTGCCGGTCCAGTCCGCGAATTCCTCGAAGACGCCGTGCAGCACCGGCTCGATGGCGGCGAACACGTCCTCCTGCGTTACAAAGCTCATCTCGAAGTCGAGCTGGTAGAACTCGCCCGGGGAGCGGTCGGCGCGGCTCGCCTCGTCACGGAAGCAGGGGGCGATCTGGAAGTAGCGGTCGAAGCCCGCGACCATGCAGAGCTGCTTGAACTGCTGCGGCGCTTGCGGCAGCGCGTAGAACTTGCCCGGATGGAGGCGCGCCGGAACCAGGAAGTCGCGCGCACCCTCGGGGCTGGAGGCGGTCAGGATCGGTGTCTGGAACTCGGTGAAGCCCCCCTCGATCATGCGCCGCCGGATGGAGGCGATGACGGAGGAGCGCAGCATCAGGTTGCGGTGCGGCTTCTCGCGCCGCAGGTCGAGGAAGCGGTAGCGCAGGCGGAGGTCCTCGGGAAACTCGGCCTCGCCCGCCACCTGGATGGGCAGAACCTGCGCCTCGGACTGGACCGACAGTTCCTTCACGCGGAGCTCGATCGCGCCGGTGGGCAGGCGGTCATTCACCGTCGCGCCCTCGCGCGCCACCACCTCGCCCGTCACCGTGACGACGCTCTCGGGCCGCAGCCGGTCGGCGGCGGCGAAGACCGGCGAGCCAGCCGGGACGACGCATTGCGTGACGCCATGGTGGTCGCGCAGGTCGATGAACAGCAGCCCGCCATGGTCGCGCTTGCGGTGCACCCAGCCGGACAGGCGGGCGGTCGTGCCGGCATCGGCGGCACGGAGCTGGGCGCAATGGTGGGTGCGGTAGGCGTGCATCGGGCGTCCTCGGAAACGGCCCCGCATAGGGAGGCCAGGGGAGCGCCTGTCAAGGTGCGGCCTTGCATGGCCGGGGATTGCTGCCAAAAGGGGCGGCGATGACCCGCCTGATCACCGATGCGGCCGAGCTGGCCGCCCTGTGCGAGCGCCTGCGCGCCGAGCCCTTCGTCACCGTGGACACCGAGTTCATGCGCGAACGGACCTACTACCCCGAGCTCTGCGTCGTGCAGCTGGCCGGGGAAACGGAGGTCGCCGTCGTGGACGCCCAGGCGGAGGGCATGGACCTCGCCCCCCTGGGCGACCTGCTGGCCGACCCGGCGGTGATCAAGGTCTTCCACGCCGCGCGGCAGGACGTGGAGATCTTCCTGCTGCGCTTCGGCGCCGTCCCCGCGCCGATCTTCGACACGCAGATCGCCGCCATGGTGGCCGGGTTCGGCGACCAGGCCAGCTATGACAGCCTGGTCCGGTCCCTGGCTGGGCAGTCCATCGACAAGGCGCACCGCTTCTCCGACTGGTCGGCGCGTCCGCTTTCCGAGGCGCAGATCGCCTATGCCGCGGCCGACGTGACGCATCTGCGCGTGGTCTACCGCAAGCTGCGGGAGAAGCTCCTGGCCGAGGGGCGGCTCGACTGGGTGGCGCAGGAGATGGACGCGCTGCTCGACCCCAAGGGCTACGTGACCGAGCCGGAGGAGGCCTGGGAGCGCCTGCGGCCCAAGTCCAACAATCGCCGCTTCCTGGCCGTTCTGCGCGCCGCCGCCTCCTGGCGCGAGGCCGAGGCGCAGCGCATCGACATTCCGCGCGGACGGCTGGTGAAGGATGAATCCCTGGCAGAGGTGGCGGCCAGCGCCCCGGAGACGCCGGACCAACTGGCCCGCATCCGTGGCGTCAGCGAGGGCTTCGCGCGCGGCAAGTCCGGCGGCGGGCTGCTCGCCGCCATCGCCGCCGCGAAGCGCCTGCCCGAAGGGGAATTGCCCACGCCGCTGGAAGCACGGCGCGGCGCCGGGGCCTCGCCCGCGCTGGTGGCGCTGCTGAAGGTGCTGCTGGCGGCGGCCAGCGAGGCGCACAACGTCGCCCCGCGCCTCCTTGCCGACACGGAGGATCTGGAGCGCCTGGCCTCGGAATCCGAACCCGATCTGCGCTGCCTGTCCGGCTGGCGCCGCGAGGTGTTCGGCGAGGATGCGCTGGCGCTGAAATCCGGCAAGCTGGCCCTGGGCGTGGCGGGGCGGCGGGTGCGGCTGATCCGGACCGCCTGAACCTCACCCGGCGAAGCGCGCGAAATCCTGGGCCAAGCGCTCGTAGATCGCGCGCTTGAAGGGGACGGCCATGGCGGGCAGGTCGGCCAGCGCCGCCCAGCGCCAGGCGTCGAATTCAGGATGCGGGTCGAGGTCCAGCCGGATCTCGGCATCCGTGCCCAAGAAGCGCAGGGCGAACCATTTCTGCTTCTGCCCGCGATACCGCCCGCCCAGCGCCACGCCGATCAGCTCGGTCGGCAGGTCGTAGTGCAGCCATTCCGGGTGCTCGGCCAGGATCTCGGCATTGCGGGTGCCGATCTCCTCCTCCATCTCGCGCAGGACGGCCACGGCGGGGTCCTCGCCCTCGTCCATGCCGCCCTGGGGAAGCTGCCAGCCCCCGGCCGCGCCCTCGGCATTGGGCATGTCGGCGCGGCGGGCCACGAGCACCTGGCCTTCGCGGTTGAACAGCAGGGCGCCCACGTTGGGGCGGTAGGGAAGCGCACTCATCGCGGAGCTCCGGGCGGAGGGAGGCGGACCAGGGCGGAAGGCGGGGCCAGGACGAGGCCGCGGCTTTCCAGCCCGCCCGCCCAGCCGGCGATCACCTGCACCGCGACCGGCGAGGCATCGCCCACATAGCCCAGCGCCGCGCCGCGCTCGCGCGCGAGGCGCTCCAGCGCGGCGAGATTCGCCTCGATCTGCGGCCGGGTCGCCGGTTCGTCCACCACCAGGTCGATGCTGCGGCCCGGGGCACGCGCGGGTGCGGCGGCGCCGGGCCGGGCGTCGAAGAACAGGAGGCCGCGCCCGGCCAGCGCCGCCTGCACCGCACCGAAGGGCTCGGCCAGGGCGGCGAAGCGCTCGCCGCGCATCGGGCCCAGCGCGCCGACCACCCCGACATGGCCGGGATAGCGCGCGAGCAGCCACTCGAGGCGGGACAGGTTCTCGCCGAGCGGCAGACCGGAAAGCAGGCCGCGATCGCCCGGGTCGCTCATCATCGGAAAGCCGGCGGATTCCATGGGCAGGGCCAGCAGGGTCTCGAAGCCGCGCTCGCGGGCGCGGTCGATCAACGGCTCCACGAAGCGGGAATAAGGGCTGAAGGCCAAGGCCACGGCGGGCGGCAGGGCAACGATGGCCTGTTCGGTCAGGCTGGCATTCATGCCCAGCCCGCCGATGACCAACGCGACGCGGGGCCGGCGGTCTCCTCCATCGAAGGGGCGCGCATAGGCCCGCATGGGCGCGCGCCCATCCGGGGCGATGCGCGGCAGCGGCCCATCGGGCGAGGGCTCCACCAGCGCCGGGTCCACATGCGGCGAAAGGGAACCCGGCGGGATGCTGGCGGGTGCGGCCGGCTCGGGTGCGGGCCGGGCTGGTGCTGCCTCAGCCTCGGAAGCGGCCTCCGCGACCGGGGTTGGCGGTGGGGTAGGCGGACCGAGCCAAGCAAGCGTCGCGGCCGTGAGTGCGAGCGCCAGCAGCACGACCCCCCAGAACCCGGCCAGCGCGCGCCAGCCGGGCGACCCCCCTTCCCCCATGCGGCGTGCTTAGCGCTGGGCGCGGCGCTGCGGGGCGGGCCCCAAGGAGCGGGCCAGCACCAGCGCCTGCTGAAGTTGGAAGTCCGTCTCCGGCTTGGTGGGGTCGAGGGAGGGGAAGCCCTCGGGCGGCTGGCGCTGGATGCGGTCGAGCGTGGCCTGCGGCAGGTTCATCGGCGGCGGCGGCGGCGGCGGCGCGGCCTGGGTGGCGTTGCTGCCCTCGTTTCGCAGGGCGCGGCGCAGGTCCTGCTCGCGGTCGCGCTCGCGCTGCGCGCTGGCCTGCTGCGAGTTGTCCTGGCGCGAGGACTGGACCTCGATGTCCGGCTCGATCCCCGTCGCCTGGATGGAGCGGCCGGAAGGCGTGTAGTAGCGCGCCGTGGTCAGCCGGATCGCTCCGTTGCCCGAGCCCAGCGGGATCACGGTCTGCACCGAGCCCTTGCCGAAGGAACGCGTGCCCATGACGATCGCGCGGCGATGGTCCTGCAGCGCGCCGGCCACGATCTCGGAGGCGGAGGCGGAGCCGCCATTGATCAGCACCACCAGCGGGATGCCGCCCGTGATGTCGCCCGAGCGCGCGTTCCAGCGCTGCGCGTCCTCGTTGCGGCGGGCGCGGGTGGAAACGATCTCGCCCTGGTCGAGCAGGTCGTCCGTCACCTGCACCGCCTGGTCCAGCAGGCCGCCCGGGTTGTTGCGCAGGTCGAGGACGATGGAGCGGAGGTTGGTACCGGCCTGATTCCGCAACGTCTGCACGGCGCGGCGCAGGTTGGTCTCGGTCTGCTCGTTGAAGGAGGTGACGCGGATATAGCCGACGTCGTTGCCCTCCATGCGGAAGCGCACGATCTGCGGCCGGATCACGTCGCGCGTGATGGCGAGTTCCAACGGGCGCGCCTCGCCCTCGCGGCGGACGGTGATGCGGATGGAGGTGCCGCGCTCGCCGCGCATCTGCTCCACCGCCTCCTGCAGGGTCAGGCCCTGGGTGGTGTTGCCGTTCAGATGGGTGATCATGTCGCCGGGGCGGATGCCGGCGCGGGCGGCCGGCGTTTCGTCGATTGGCGAGATCACGCGGATGTAGCCGCCTTCCTGCGTCACCTCGATGCCGAGGCCGCCGAACTCGCCGCGCGTCTGCACGCGCATGTCCTCGAAGTTGCGGGGCGAAAGGTAGGAGGAATGCGGGTCCAGGCCGGACAGCATCCCGTTCAGCGCATTCTCGACCAGCTCGCGGTCGCGCACGGTCTCGACGTATTCGGCGCGGACGCGGCCGAACACGTCGCCGAACAAAGAAAGGAGGCGATACGTTTCCGCGCGGCTCCCTTCCTGTGCCACCGCGCCGACCATGGGTCCGGCGACGATGCCGGCGGCGAACGCCCCAGCGACCGCGAAGGTGACTCCCAGCTTGGACTTCATGCGCACTGCCTTCACCCCGGAGCCCGGCTTGCCGGGCAAATATGCCGCATCATAGCCCTCTCCGCATCGGCGGGGGAACGGCGGAAAACCCGTATGTAGGCCGAATCCTCGCGCCGGCCACTCTTTCCAAAGCGTGAAGCTCGGAGATTCGTCTCAGCCGCCCCGCAGGAAGGGGCGCGGGTCCACCGCCTCGCCCCGCCGGCGCAGCTCGACATAAAGAGTCGGGCGGCCCTCCCGCGCCATCACCCCCACTGGCTCGCCGGAGCGGATGCGGCGGCCCATTGCCACGTCCAGCCGCTCCATCCCGGCCAGGACGACGTGCAACCCGCCCCCGCAATCCACGATCACCAGCCGCCCGAAGGAGCGGAACGGCCCGGCAAAGGCGACCGGCCCGCCGCAGGGCGAGGTGACGCGGGCGCCGGGGGGCGTGGAATAGGTCAGGCCGCGCGCCGGCCCTCCATCGCCGGGCGCCGCGAAGGCGCGAACCAGCGTCCCGGCCACCGGGGCACCGCCGGTGGCGGGGGCCGGCTCCGGCTCGCTGGCCGGCGCGGAGGGCTGGGGGGCGGGTGGCGGAGTCCGGGCGGCCCGCCGGGCGCGGGCCTCCGCCTGCGCGCGCCGGCGCTCCTCGGCCGCGCGCTGCCGCTCGATCCGGGCCAGCGCCTCCTCGATGGAGCGAGCGCGGGCGATTTCCGTTTCGGCGCGGGCGAGGGCCACACGTTCCGCAGCGGTGCGTGCCCGGAACTGGGCCCGCGCCGCCTCGATCTGCCGGTCCAGCGCGGCGGAGGCGTCACGCGCCGCCGCCCGCGCCGCCTCCAGCCGCTCCCGCTCCCGCGCGCCCGATGCCGCCTCGCGCGCCGCCCGGGTTTCCGCCTCGCCCAGCCGGGCGGAAAGCGAGGTCGCCTCGGCCAGCATGCCGCGCAGCGCGACCAAGGAAAGCGCGACATCGCCCGGCGGCAGGGGCGCGGCGAGCAGCAGCGGCGCGGGCTCGGCCGCGAGGCGCAGCAGCGGCGGCAGGAGCGGCTCCAGCTCCCGTGCCAGCTTGGCGCCGTCCTGCCGCGCATCGGCCTCCGCCGCCTCGGCCGCGCCAACGCGCTCGCTCGCCGCCAGCACCTCGGCCTCCAGCGATTGCAGGCGGGCGGCGGCGGCCGTGCGCTCGGCGGCGAGACGCTCGGCCAGGAGTTCGGCGGCGCGGGCCAGGTCGCCTTCGCGCGCGGCCGCCTCCCGCGCGGCCTCGGCGGCGCGGCGCGCGGCCTCTGCGTCCCCCTGCGCGTGTGCGGGCGCGGCGAGGAGGAGCGGCACGAGAAGAAGGACCCATGGCGTCACGGGGCGCACCGAATCACGGATGGCGCCGGGCTGCCAGACTGGACAGGCCCTGCCATAAGGTCCGGAGTTGGGACGGAAGGGAGAGCTCATGGCCGCAAACCGCCTTTACCTGGGGACGCGCCGCTATTCCTCCTGGTCGCTGCGCGGCTGGCTCGCCGTGCGGATGGCGGGGCTGGAGGTGGAGGAGGTGGTGATCCCCCTCGCCGGCGGCTCCACCCCCGCGGTCAAGCGCGCCGCGCCCAGCGGGACGGTGCCTTACCTGGAACATGATGGGCTTCGCATCTGGGACTCGCTCGCGATCGGCGAGTATTGCGCCGAGATCGCGCCGGGACTGTGGCCCGCCGAGCGCGGGCGCCGCGCCTGGGCGCGCGCCGTGGCGGCGGAGATGCATTCGGGCTTCCGCGAATTGCGCATCGCCATGCCGATGAACCTGGGCGGGCATTTCCCCGGGCGCGGCCGCACCGAGGGGAGCCTCGCCGACATCGCGCGGATCGAGGCGGTCTGGGCGGAATGCCTCGCCACGCATGGCGGCCCCTTCCTGTTCGGCGAGGATTTCACCCTGGCCGATGCCTTCTACGCCCCGGTCTGCGCCAGATTCATCACCTGGGAGGCGGAGCTTTCCGCCACCAGCCGCGCCTACATCGCCGCGGTGCGGGCGCATCCCCTGGTGGACCAATGGTACCGCGACGCCCTGGCGGAGCCGCCGGAATGGCGCCTGCCCAAATACGAGGATCCCGCATGAGCGCCATCTCCCTCGACCATGTCGGCGTCTGCGCGCGCGACCCCGGCCCGCTCCACGCCGCCATGGAGCGGCTGGGCTTCACCCTGACCCCCGTGGCGCGCCAGTCGGGCGGCAATCCGCCCGTGCCCCTCGCCACCGGCAATCGCTGCGCCTTCCTGCGCGAGGGCTACCTGGAGTTCCTGGCGATCTTCGAGCCGGGCCTGCCCGATAACGGCCTGTCGCGCTTCCTCGACCGCTACGAGGGGATGCACATCCTCGCGCTCGGGATGGAGGACACAGAGGGCAACCTCCGGCGCCTGCGCGCGGCCGGGCTGGACATCCCCGGCGTCGCGCATCTCCAGCGCCCCTGCGACGACCCGGAGGGCCGGCTGGCGAAGTTCGAGCGCCTGCCCTTCCCCGACGCGCCGGAGGGCCGCGTCCAGCTGATCCGCCACCTGACGCCCGAGCTGCTGTGGCAGGAGCGCTGGCTGGATCACCCGAACAAGGCCGTGGCGCTGGACGAGTGCTTCCTCGTCTCCGCCGAGCCGATGGAAAGCGCGGCGCGGCTGTCGCACCTCGCCGGGCTGCCGTTGGAGCCGCGCCCGGGCGGCGGGCTGCTCCTGCGCCTGCGGCAGGGCCGCGTCTCGATCCTGTCGCCGGAAGAAGGCGCCGCCGCCCTGCCGGGCGTGGTGCCGCCGGATCTGCCCTTCCTCGCCGGCTTCGCGGTGCGGACGGGGGACGGCAACGCCTCGGTGCGGCGCCTGCTGGGCGGGATCGGCCTGCGCGAGATGCCCGATGGCGCGCTCCTGGTCCCGCCCGAGGCGGCGGGCGGCGCGGCGCTGGTCTTCCGACCGTGATGCCGGGGGCCGCCGCGGTCGGGCGCTCCCTGCGCCTGTATCACGACAGGGCGCGGCGGCCCGCGCTCGATGCCTTCTATGCGCGCTTCCTCGGCCCCGGCGACCTCGCCTTCGACCTCGGCGCGCATGTGGGCGACCGCACCCTCTGCTTCCGCCGCCTGGGCGCGCGCGTGGTGGCGGTGGAGCCGCAGCCCGCGCTGCAACGCGCGCTGCGCCTCCTCCTGCGCGGCGATGTCGGCGTCACGCGCGTCGCGGCCCTGCTGGCGGCGGAGGAGGGCGAGGGCGTGCTGCGTTTGAACCGCGCCAACCCCACCGTCGCGACCGCCAGCGAGGCCTTCATCACCGCCGCTTGCGGCGCGCCGGGTTGGGAGGGGCAGGAATGGGACGCCGCGATCGCCGTCCCGCGCGTGACGCTGGATGCGCTGGTCGCACGCCACGGGCTGCCGCATTTCCTGAAGCTGGACGTGGAAGGCTACGAGGCCGAGGCGCTGGCCGGGCTGTCGCAGGCCCCGCGCGCCCTGTCCTTCGAGTGGACGACGATCCAGCGCGACATCGCCCATGCCGCGCTCGACCGCCTTGCCGCGCTGGGCTTTCGCCACTTCAACGCCTCGCTGGGCGAAAGCCTGCGATGGGAGTTCGGCGAGGCCGTGGACGCGGCTTCGCTGCGGCGCTGGCTGGATGCGTTGCCTGCCGCGGCGAATAGCGGGGACATCTACGCAGGCCTAGAGCCGGAGCGGCTGCGGGCGGAGGAGGAGGCATGGCTGGCAAGGTGACGCCCGCGGTGCGCGCGGCCGAGGCGGCGGGGCTGCGCTTCCGCCTGCTGGAATACAACTACGACCCTTCAGCGGAATCGGTCGGCCTCCAGGCGGCCTCCGCGCTCGGCCTGCCGCCCGCCCAGGTCTTCAAGACGCTGGTCGCCGTGCTGGACACGGGCGAGATGGTCTGCGCCGCCATTCCTTCCGACGCGCGGCTGAACCTCAAGGCGCTCGCCACCGCCGCCGGCGCGAAGCGCGCCGAGATGGCCGACCCGGCAAAGGCCGAGCGTGCGACCGGCTACGTGGTGGGTGGCATCAGTCCCTTCGGCCAGCGCCGCAAGCTCCGCGCCTTCCTGGACGGGAGCGCCGCGCAGCACGCGGAGATCCTGCTGAATGGCGGGCGACGCGGCCTGCAGATCGCCGCCGCACCGGAGGATTGCGCCCGCGCCCTGGACGCCCTGGTCGCGCCGCTCACGGGCTGAGCGCCGCGCGCCCCGCCACCTCCTCCGGTGTCGCCGCGATTCCGCTCCGCGCCAGGATGCGCCCGAAGCCGGGCGAGGAGGACAGCACGCAGAAGGGGACTGCCAGCAGAAGCCCCCCCACCCAGACTAGCGCGAAGGGCATCAGGCGCGGCGCCGTCGCGGCCAGCAGGGCGAAGACCACCAGTCCGGCGGCGGTCTGCGGCCAAAGCAGCCGTGCCGCATCCCCCCACCCTACCCCCCGCGCAGCCCGGTTCTGCGGCAGCCAGGAGGAGCGGCGCCCCCAGGCGAGCGCGAGCAGGAAGCGCGTCTTGCTCATCACCGAGACGGGGGCGAGGACGAAGGTGAAGAGGATCTCCGCCAGCGCACCGAGCAGGAAGCGCCCGCGCCCGCCATAGCGCGCCGCTTCCCGCCGCCGCAGCAGCACCTGCGCATAGCCGGCGAGCTTGGGCGAATAGGCGGCGGCCCACCAGGCAAACATGATGAGGGCGAGGTCGCGTGCCGGGATGGCATCGAAGCCGCCCGTCGCCGCGATGCCCAAGGCCAGGGCGAAAGCCAGCGCCCAGAGCGGGGCGCAAATGAACAGGAGGATGGCCTGCGCCAGTTGCCAGCGCGCCATGATGCCCAGCCCCGGCTGCCGCAGCAGCGCGAGGTACTGCATGTTGCCCGCCGCCCAGCGCTCGTCCCGCGCCAGGAATTCCGGCAGGGCGGGCGGATTGCCTTCCAGCGATCCGCGCTCCTCCGGCCAGCACCAAACCTCCCATCCCGCCTCGTGCAGGCGGATCGCTTCGACCTGGTCGTGGCTGAGGATGGCGGAGCCATCGGGCAGGGTTTCCAGCCGCGCGTATTCGCGGAAGGCGCTGACGCGGAACATGGCGTTGTGGCCCCAGTAAGGACCCTTCGGCCCCTGCCACCACCCCTGCCCCGTGGCCCAGGCGCGCATCCCCGCGCGCATGCCAAACTGGAACAGGCGCGGGAAAGGCTGCGTCACCGGCCGCCCGACAATGAGCTGCTGCACGAGGCCGATGCGTCCGTCGCTTTCCAGCAGCGCGGCGAGGCGCAGCACCGCTTCCCCGCTCATCTCGGAGTCGGCGTCCAGCACCAGCGCGAAGTCGTAGCCGCTGCCCTCGGCATCCAGGAAGGACATCACGTTGCCCGCCTTGAACCCCGTCGCCTCCGCGCGGCGGCGCAGGTGGATGCGGGCGGCGTCGGCGCGCGCGTCGCGGAAGGCGGCCACGGCGCGGTCCTCGGCCTCGCGCAGCGCGGCGTCGCGCGTGTCGGACAGCAGCCAGGCGTCGAAGCCCTCGGTCGGCAGCGCGTCCAACAGGCGGCCCAGCGCGGGCAGCACCTCCTCCATCGCCTCGTTGCGGAGGCACAGGGCGATGGCGGTGCGGGACCGGATGGGCGCGGGGGGCGCGCGGCGCGCGGCGGGCAGCACGTGCGAGGCCGGATCCCGCACGCTGAGCAGGATGGCGAGGCCCAGCACGGATTGCGCGAAGCCCAGCGCGCCCCAGGGGGAGAGAGCGGCCAGGCAGGCCAGCAGTGCGAAACCCGCTGGCCCGTGCGGAACCACGCGCGCGGCGAGCAGGAGCAGGACGAGCGCGGAAAGGAGGACCAGCGCCAGGAAGGCGAAACGCCGCAGGGACATCCCGCCTTCCTGCCCCGGAATCCAGCCCGGCGACAGGGGCGCGGCGCTACTCGATCTTGATGCCGGCGGCGCGGACGATGGGCGTCCAGCGCGCGTATTCGTCTCGCACGAAGCGGTCGGTCGCGGCGGGGTCCATCCAGATCGTCTCGCTGCCGATCTCGCGCAGGCGCGTCTGCACCGCCGGGGCTTCCAGCGCCTCGCGCGACATCTCGCCCGCGCGGCGCACGATGGCGGCGGGCGTGCCCTTGGGGGCGAAGAGCCCAGTCCAGGACCGCACGGCGTAGTCCGGCACGCCGCCCTCGCTGACCGTGGGCAGGTCGGGACGCAGCCCCACCCGCTCCGCCGTGCAGACGGCGATGATGCGCACGCGGCCGCCCTCGGCCGGCGGGATCACGGTGGGCAGGTTCATGAAGGCCATCGGGATGGTTCCCGCGATCAGGTCGGACAGCACCGGCCCGCCGCCGCGATACGGCACATGCGTCAGGTCGAGCCCCGTCCGCAGCCGCAGCAATTCACCCGCGAGATGGTTGGAGGAGCCGACGCCGGAGGAGCCGAAGGACAGCCCGCCCCGGGTGCGCCGGATGTGCTCCAGCAGCTCCGGCACGTTGCGCACGGGCAGCGAGGGATGGACGGCGATCACGTTGGGCACGTCCACCCACATCGCCATCGCCTCGAAGGCCTCGCGCACGTCGTAGCCCAGCTCGCCCGAGATGATCGGGTGGAAGACGTGGTTGGAGGCGGAGGAAACGAAGAGCGCATGTCCATCCGGCCGCGCCCGCATGGCGATGCCCATGCCGATGGAGCCGCCGCCGCCGGGCCGGTTCTCCACCACGAAGGGCTGGCCGGCGCGCTGCTCGAATTGCGGCGCGAGCAGCCGCGCGACGATGTCGTTGGAGCCGCCGGGCGCCCAGGGAACCATCAGCGTGACCGGGCGGCTGGGCCAGGCCTCCTGCGCGAGGGCCGGGGCGGCGAGCATGGCTGGGGCGGCGGCAAGCAGGGTGCGGCGCTTCATGGCGAATCCTCCGTTGCGCAGGCTTTAGCCGAGGCCGCGCCCGCGCGCGACCTCGGATCGGCGCCGCCCCTCAGTCTCGCCAGGGATGCTGCTGCCACATGCGCGTGTAGCTTTCGCGCATCGCCATCAGCACCGTGCGATGCTGGTCGGGGTCGAGGAAGCGCAGAGGCAATTGCTGCTGCGTCGCCGCATGCTTGAAATCCGGGTCGTCCATCGCCTTGCGCACCGCGTTCGCCAGCCGCTCCAGCACGGCGGGCGGCGTCCCGGCCGGCGCGGCGAGGCCGCGCAGCGAGCCGTCCACCACGTCGAAGCCCTGCTCGCGGAAGGTCGGCACGTCCGAGGTGTTGCTCCAACGCGTCTCGGCCATCTGGCCGAGCGGGCGCAGCAGGCCGTTGCGGAAATCGCCCACACCCTCGCCCATGTTCATCGCCGCCAACTGGATGGTCTTGCCCAGGATGGCGTTGCGCACCTGGGAGGAGCCGTTGAACGGCACGTGCAGCAGCTTCACGCCCGAAAGCCGCTCGAAGGCCAGCGTCGCCAGGTGGTCGTCCGAGCCAACGCCCGTGGTGCCATAGCCGATCGTCCCCGGCGCGGCGCGCGCGGCGGCAGCGAGGTCGGCCAGGGTACGCCACGGGCTGTCCGGCAGCACCCAGAACCCGCCCGGGTCGTCCACCACGTTGGCGATCGGCGCGAAATCCTCCAGCCGGTAGCGCGCCTGCCGCTCGATGGGGATGGTGACGAGGTTGGGGGTGTTGATGAAGCCGATGGTCAGCCCGTCCGGCCGTGCCCGCGCCAGCTCCGACCAGCCCACCTCGCCTCCCGCGCCGGCGCGGTTCAGCACCAGGATGGACTGGCCCAGATCCCTCTCCATGAAGCGCGCCACGGTGCGCGCCGCGACGTCGGTGCCGCCGCCGGGGGCGAAGGCGACGATCATTGTGATGGGACGGTCGGGGCTCCAGCCCTGCGCGAGAGCGGGCGCCGCCAGCAGGGCGGGCGCCGCGGCGAGGATGCTGCGTCGGAACATTGGCGTTTGGCCTCCCTATCTTTGGGAGGGAGCCTGCCACGCTCAGGCGCGGGAGGCGAAGAGTTTCAACAGCGGCGGCAGCACCAGCATGACGCAGAGCAGCGAGTAGACGAGGCTCATGGACAGGACGACGCCCATGGAGGCCGTACCCGGGTGCGGCGACAGCGCCAGCGCGCCGAAGGCGGCGGCGTTGGTGATGGCCGAGTAGATCACCGCCCGGTTGAGCGGCGAGGCGAGGAGGTCCCGCCGCCCCTGCTTCCAGGCCGCGACGAAGTAGATGTCATAGGCCACGCCCTGCCCAAAGAGCAGCGGCAGCGCGATGATGTTGGCGAGGTTGAGGTCCGGCCCCAGCAGCGCGCAATGCGCCAGCGTCAGCAGCCCCGCCAGCGCCAGCGGCGCCACGGCGAGCAAGGACAGACGCACGGAACGCAAGGTGAGCCAGAGCAGCGCCATCACCAGCGCGACCGCGAGGAGGCCGCTCTGCACGAAGGCCCATTCGATGGTGGCGGAGGAGCCGAGCGCGGAGGTGGCGAGGCCGACCGCGCCCGGCGCCACGGCCTGCACGGCGCGGGCGAAGCGGCGAAGCTGCTCCGTCTCGTCGCCCGGCAGGGGCGCGGGAGCGACCTCGACGCGGGCGCGGCCATCGGCGGTGAGCCAGTCGGCGCGCAGGTCCTCGGGAAGGGAATCCAGCGTCACCGGGCCGGCGGCCAGCATGTCGCGCACCTTGCCCAGCATGTCGGCGAGGCCGGGCAGGATGGCCTGGGCGAAGGCGGCGCGCTGCGCCTCGGTCCCGGCGGCGAGGGCCCGCAGCGCCTCGCCCGTTCCACCGCCCAGCGCCGCGCCGGCCCGGCCCAGCGCGGCGGCGGATTGCGCGTCGGTCGGCGGGGCCTCCGTCCCGGGCACCAGGCTGGGGCCGAGCAGCATCGCCGCATCCTCGAGGAGGGCGAGCTTCGCCTCCTGGTCCTCCGGCACGAAATCCGTCAGCGTCGTGGTGCGCGCCACCTCCGGCAGGGCGTCGAGCCGCGTGGCGAGGGCGGAGGCCGCCTCCGGCCCCGCGGCCAGCACGTCCAGCGTGTTGGGGTTGGTGTCCTTGTCGCGCGCCAGGTCGCGCCAGGTCGCCACCGATTCCGCGCCGGGGTCGCGCAGGTTGATCGGGTTGGTGTCGAAGCGCAGCTCCGACAGGGCGACGGCGCAGCCCAGCGCCACCAGGCCGGCCAGCACCGCCACGCCGCGGGCATGGCGGGACAGGAACTCGTCCACCGGGCGCAGTGCGGGGTAGCCCACCTCCCGCGCCTCGGCGCGCGGCCGGGCGAGCAGCATGAGGGCGGGCAGCAGCGTCATGGCGAGCCACCAGCCGATCAGCATCCCGACCCCAGCGATCAGCCCCAGCTCCGCGACTCCCTTGTAGTCGGTGGGCATGAAGGCGAGGAAGGAGCCGGCGACGGCCAGCGCCGCGAGCGTCATGCCCGGCCCCGCCATGCGCGCCGCCGCGCCCAGCGCCTCCAGCGTGCCGCCCGCCTTCGCGCGCTCCGCCCGGTACTGCACGGCGTACTGGATGCCGAAATCCACGCCGATGCCGATGAACAGCACGGCGAAGGCGATGGAGATCGGGTTGAAGCGCCCCACCGCCAGGATGCCGAACCCGCCCGTCCAGACGAGGCCCAGCACCACCAGCGTCAGCAGCGGCCAGATCAGCCGGAAGGAGCGAAGCGCCATCCAGAGCAGGATGCCGACCAGCACGAAGGACACGACCGTGCTCTCCACGGCGCCGTCCGCCACCGTGGCGAACTCCTCATCCGCCATGGGCACGGGCCCGGTGAGGCGGATCGGGCCGATGCCGAGCCGCGCCGCCTCGCCGCGGATCACCGCCGTCGCGTCGGCGCCGGAGGAAAGCTGGCCGTAATCGAGCGCCGGCTGCACCAGGATCAGGCGGCGGAGCTCCAGCGGCGCGGGGGCGCGGCCGGTCATCAGCCCCTGCCAGTCGGGCGGGGCGACGCGCCCCTCCAGCGCGGCTCGCGCGGCCTGCTCGGTCGCTTCCAGCACCGGTCGGACCCGCTCGGGCAGTGCCTCGCCGCGCTCCATCCCCTCGCCCATCAGGCGCAGCAGGCCGGCGAAGCCGCGCAGGCCGGGGTCGGCGGCGACGGTGCCCAGCCAGGGCTGCGCCTCCACCAGCCTTTCGGTGACGCCGCGCACCTCCTCCGTCGAAAGAAAGAGAAGGCCGTGCTGGCGCCAGAACGGGCCGGAATCGGGGCGGCGCACGGTGCGGAACAGTTGCGGCCGCGCACGCAGCGCCTCGGCCAGGGCCTCCGCGTCGCGGTCGGCCTCCGACGGGGTGGCGCGGTCCAGCACCACCAGGATCAGGTCCTGGCGCTGCGGGAAGGCTTCCTCCATCTGCCGCTCGGCGAGGCGCCAGGGCAGGTCCTGCGGAAAAAGCCGCGTGACGTCGGAATCGAGCGCGAAGCGCGTGACGAGCAGCCAGAGCGCCGCCACGCTGACCAGCAGCGACAGCAGCACCGTGGTCCAGGGAAAGCGGACCGACCGGCCAACCAGCGCCACCACCACGCGGCCCAGAGCCGCGGCGGGATCAGCTTTCACGATAGAAGATCAGCAGCATGGAAATGCCGATCATGCAGGCCGGCCAGATCCAGCCCGCCCACAGCGCCTCGCGCGCCGGTTCCACGCTTCCGTCGGCCCGCGCGGCCACCGCGCCGCCGCGCAGCTCCACCCAGCGCGCGCAGCCCGCGATCACGGCCAGCGCGCCAAGCGGCAGGTGTGACAGCTCGACCAGCAACGCCTCCTTGATATTGCCGATGGCGTGGCTGTGGGTGAGCAGGAGGAACCCGCCCACCACCATGGCCAGGGGAAAGACATAGGAGGCCGCGCCGCTGCGCCCGCGCAGCCGCACCGTCCACTCGGACACGGCAAAGGCGACCACCAGCAGGGACAGCAGCTTGTGCTGCAGGACTTCCGGGTCGCGCAGCGATTCCAGCAGCGGGATGTCGCCCATCGGCCAGGATTCGGGGTCGGAACGGATCAGCAGGAACAGGGCGAGGAGCAGGTAGAGCAGCGGCCAGTGCCGCGCCCATGGGAATCGCCCGCTGCGGTCCAGCAGCGCCGCGATGCCGACCAGCAGTACCACGAACCCGGCCATGTGGTGGTTGTATTCGCTCCAGGCCATGTCGAAGGCGTTGCGCGGCGGCAGGAAGCCCTCGCCGGGGATGAAGGCCTGCGGGCGGGCGGCTTCCTGCCGCTCCTGCCACTCCGCATCCAGCCGCGACTGCAGCTCGGGGATGGCGAGATCCTGGCGGTCCGGGCTTTGCAGCCGCGGCCAGGTGGGGGTGAAGCGCTCCGCCACCTCGGCCCAGGTCGCGCGGTCATCCGGCAGGTCCACCGAGGGCGGCACGGAGGTGAGAGAGGCGGCGATGCCGAACACGGCGATGCCCGCGATCACCTCGCACTCGACGAAGCGGCGCAGGCGCGGCAGCCAGGCTTCGGGCGCGCCGGCCCGGCTCAGCCGGTGCAGCAGGATCCAGTTGGCGAGGCCGAGCGCCAGCAGGAACAGGGTGAGGAAGCCCTTGGTCGCCGCCATGGCGCCATAGGCCGTCCCATACAGCGCGTCCGGCGCGACGATGTAGCCGCGCCAGTAGCCCAGCAGCCCCAGCAGGATCAGCCCCACCCCCGCCGCGGCCTGGCGCGAATAGCGCCGCCCGATCGCCTGCGCCACCGCGGCCGGCCAGTCGGCGCGCAGCGCCAGCAGCAGCACGGGCAGCCCACCGAGCCAGAGCGCCGCCCCCAGCTGGTGCAGATAGGTGGAAAGGAGGAGGTAGCCCCGCCCCTCGGGCCGGGCCGTGGCGTGAGACCCGCCGACGGCGGCCGCCAGCAGCAGCAGGGAGATCGCTATCAGCGCCCAGCCCCGCCCGCCGCCGAAATCGCCGCGCGGCACGAGCAGCATGAGCAACACGGCGAAGAGCATGACCGCGAAGCCGGAGAGGACGAACTGCGCCCCCATGGCGGAGAAGAGCGGCAGGTCCATCGCCCCCGACAGCGCCAGGAGCCCGAGCGCCAGGGACAGGCCGGTGAAGCCCAGCGTCGCCCATCCCGCGACGCGCACGACCCGGAGGGTCATGCGCCCCGCCAGTTCCGCCTGATGCGCGGGCAGGAGCCGCGCCAAAGGCGCCGTCACCAGCAACAAGGTGAGCACGCCCCCGACCAGCGCGGAACGCGAGGCGAGCGCCCCCGCCTTCAGCACCACGGACAGGAAGCCGTAGAGGTCGAGGAACAGTTCCATCGGCCTCAGCCGCCGACCGTGAAGGGGATGTCGCCGCGGGTGATGTGGCCGTCCAGCGCCAGCACCTGCCAGCGCAGCCGCCAGGGGCCGGGTGCCAGGGGTGGCAAGGTCGCGCGAAGCTCCGTGTCCGGACCGCCGGAAACGAGGTCCAGGCGCCGCTCATCCGCCGTTCCGCCGGCGGCCTCCCGCCTGGGCGCGAGGAGAAGCTGCGAGCGCGCAGCGTCGATGCGGGAATTGAAGCGCACCACCACCTCGCGCGGCGCTTCCGCCAGCCGGGCGCCGGACGCGGGCTCGGAGCCGATGACGAGGGCATGGGCGCGGGCCGGGCGCGGCAGCAGCGCGGCGGCTGGCAGCAGGAGGGCGAAGCGGCGGAGGGTCATGGCGCGGAAACTAGGCGCGGCCCCGCCGCCGCGTCCACCCGGCCCCTCCCATGCCCACCGGGGGCCCCGGCCATGCGACCCGCGTGGAACCCCGATGGTGCGCCGGGGCCCGCGCCGTGCTAGGGCATGCCCCCCAAACCGCGACACCGGGCGCGGCCAACAGGACGGACACGCAACGGAATGGGTATTCCTCTCGCGCAGCAAGCCAAGGTGGCGGCCTATGTCGTCCGCCAGCGCATGGCTGGTCGCAAGCGCTTCCCGCTGGTGCTGATGCTGGAACCCCTGTTCCGGTGCAACCTTGCCTGCGCGGGATGCGGCAAGATCGACTATCCCGACCCGATCCTGAACAAGCGGCTTTCCGTCGAGGAATGCCTGGGCGCGGCCGAGGAGTGCGGCGCGCCCGTGGTGGCGATCGCGGGCGGCGAGCCGCTGCTGCACAAGGAGATGCCGCAGGTCGTCGAGGGGCTGCTGAAGCAGGGGCGGATCGTCATCCTCTGCACCAACGCCCTGCTGCTGGAGAAGCGGATCGAGCAGTACAAGCCGCATCCGCGCTTCATCTGGGACATCCACCTGGATGGCGACCGCAAGCAGCACGACTGGGCCGTGAGCCAGGAAGGCGTGTACGACCGCGCCGTGGCCGCGCTGAAGCTGGCCAAGGACAAGGGCTTCCGCACCGCCATCAACTGCACCCTGTTCAACAATGCCGACGCGGAGCGCACGGCGCGCTTCTTCGACGACGTCACCGCCATGGGCGTGGACAACATCATGGTCAGCCCGGGCTACGCCTATGAGCGCGCGCCGGACCAGCAGCACTTCCTGAACCGCAAGGCGACCAAGGAGCTGTTCCGCGACGTGTTCCGGCACGATGACGGGGCGGGCAAGCCCAAGTGGCGCATGGGCAACTCGCCCCTGTTCCTCGACTTCCTGGCCGGCAACCAGTCCTACAACTGCACGCCCTGGGGCAACCCGACGCGCAACATCTTCGGCTGGCAGCGCCCCTGCTACCTGCTGGGCGAGGGCTACGCGAAGACCTACGCCGAGCTGATGGAAACCACGGACTGGGACAAGTACGGCGTTGGCAACTACGAGAAATGCGCCGACTGCATGGTCCATTCCGGCTTCGAGGCGACGGCGGCGCTGGATGCCATCACCCGCCCCTGGAAGGCGGTCGCCGCGCAGCTTCGCGGCCCCCGTACGACCGGCGAGATGGCGCCCGAGATCGACCTGACCAAGCAGCGTCCGGCGGAATACGTCTTCTCCACCCACGTTCAGAAGGCGATGAGCGAGATGTCGCACGAAAAGCCGGTGCGCGGCGCCAAGCACGGCGCCACCGCCCCGCAGACCGCCGCCGAGTAGCGGGGAGGCAACCCGCGGTGCCGGGACGGCTTCCGTCCCGGCATGACCAGTTTTCTTCTCGCCCTCTTCATCGCCTCCGTGCATTTCCTGCCGGGGCACCTGCGCGCCGCGCTCGGGATGCAGCGTTCCGGCTGGCTGTCGGCGGCGGGCGGGGCGGCCGTGGCCTATGTGTTCCTCCACCTGCTGCCCGAACTTTCGGCCGCGCATGCGCGGCACGGGCTGGAGGGGGAGCGCTGGTTCTACCTTTTCGCCCTGGTCGGCCTCGCCGCCGCCTATGGGCTGGAAAGCTTCGTGCGGCGGCACGAGTCGGATGCGCCGCGCGGGGCCTTCATCCTGCATCTCTCGGGGCTCGCCCTCTACAACGCGCTGATCGGCCACCTCCTCGCCCGGCGCGGCGAGGAGGATACGGGCACCCTCCTGCTCTTCGCCGGCGCCATGGCGCTGCACCTCCTCGCCTCCGACTTCGCCTTGCGGCTGGAACGGCGCGAGGCGTGGAACGGGGGCGGGCGATGGGCGCTCGCACTCGCGGTGCTGGCGGGATGGGCCAGCGGCGCCGCCCTGGACCTCCCGCGCGGCGCGCTGGACGCAGTCTTCGCCGTCCTGGCCGGCGGGCTGGTGCTGGACGTCCTCAAGGAGGAAGTGCCGGAGGAGCGGAAGGGCAACTTCGTCGCCTTCGTCCTGGGCGCCGCGGCCTATGGCGCGTTGCTCCTCCTCGTGGACTGACCCGTCAGGAGAACAGGGCGATGGAACCCGCGGCCATTAGCGCCCCCATGGCGAAGGGCTTGTAGAAGCGCACCGGGATGACGTGGAACAGCCGCGCCCCCAGCGGCACGCAGATCATCAGCACCGGTAGAACCACCGCCAGCTTCAGCAGTACTGCCATGTCCATCAGCCCGCCCCAGAGCGGCCCCACCACCGAGATGATGGCGATCATAGCGAAGAACACGATCAGGTTGGCCCGGTGCCGGATGGCCGCCTCGGTCCCGGCCAGCAGGTAGAGGATCACGGGCGGGCCACTCATCCCCGTCGCGCCCTTCAGCAACCCCGCCGCCGTCCCCACCGCGATGTTGAGCGGCAGGGGGCGGGAGCCGTGGTAACGCCAGCCCGACATCAGCAGAAAGCCGAAGACCAGCACGAAGCCGCCGATGAAGCGGCGCAGCCCCTCCGGGTCCGCCGTCAGCAGGATCACGGCGCCGAGCGGCGTGGCGACGAAGGCGGCGCCGCCGATGGGCAGGATCACGCGCCGGTCGGCGTCGCCCCAGGCGCGCGGCAGGAGCTGGAGCGAAACGAACAGCTCCAGCAGCAGCATCACCGGCACGCCCGCGCGCGCGCCCCAGAGCGAGGAATAGATCGGCGCCAGCAGCACCGCCGTGCCGAAGCCCGAATAGCCGCGCATCAGACCGGCGATGGCCGTGGCCAGCACGGCCGCCGCCATGCGCCAGTCCAGCAGCGTGTCGAAGGCCGTGCTCATTCCTCCACCAGTTCCAGCGGGGCGTGATCGGTGTTGATGAGGATCTTGCCGGCATTCTCGAAATTCACCGTGACGCGCGGCCCGACCGCCGACTGCACCTGGCCGATCCCCCACTCCGGCCGCTCCTTGTGGCGCACGCGCTGCCCAGGCTCGAAATCCATGAAGTCTCCGGAATTCCTTCAGGCAAAGGATGCGGCAAGGTTTGCCGGTTAAGGCAGGGGGAACGGCCCGGCTCGGCGGGCGCGACCGACTATGGCCCGTCTGCGGTTCCCCTGGAACCCGGTCCCGGCCAGGGGAGAAACTGCATGGATTCCCTCGACAAGCGCCTGAGCGAGACCGTCGCGGCGCGGCTGTGCCACGACCTCGTCTCGCCGCTCTCCACCCTCACGGCGCTGATGCCGCAATCCGCCGACGCGGCGGCGCAGGCGCTGCTGTGCGAAACGGCGGAGGTGATGCGCCGCCGCCTGCATCTGTTCTGCCTCCTGTTCGGCGCGATGGAGGAAACCTCCTGGCAGGAGTTGCCGGCGCTGCTGCGCGGCTCCCCGGCCGCGCATCGCGTCCGCTTCGGCTTCGGCGGCATCCCGGTGGCGCTGAATGCGCGCACCGCGCGGCTGCTCGCCGGCGCCGCGCTGCTGGGCGCCGAGGCCCTGCCCCGCGGCGGCGAGGTTTCGGTGACGGCAACAGAAGCGGACGGATTCACCCTGCTTCCCGCCGGGCGTGGCGCTGCCTGGCCGGAGGCCGCGCTGCGCCTCGCCGCGGGCGGCGATGTGGGCGCAGCGCTGGAGGAAGGGCCGCGCCGCATCCTGTCGCCCTGGGTGTTCCTCCTGGCCCGTGCCGCGGGACGCCCGCTGAACTTCGCGCTGCCCGGCGGCTCGGGGATCCCGGCCCTGGTGGTCTCCGCGCCGGGCTGAGCTTCACCATTTCTTCAACCGGCCGCCGGCATGGTGGAGCGGAGGCGCTCGCCGCCCCCGCGAAAGAAAGGCCCCCATGGACGACCTGCTGGTGGATTTCCTCACCGAAACCCGCGAGGGGCTGCAAAGCCTGGACGGCGCGCTGCTCCAGTTGGAGCGGAGCCCCGGGGACCGCCAGACGCTGAGCGAGGTGTTCCGCATCGTCCACACGGTCAAGGGCACCTGCGGCTTCCTCGGCCTGTCGCGGCTGGAGCGGGTGGCCCATGCGGCGGAGAACGTGCTGGGTCTGTGGCGCGACGGCACTCTGGCGGTGTCCAGCGCCGGCATCACCGCCATCCTTTCGGCGGTGGACCGCATCCGCACCATCGTCGAGGGGCTGGAAGCGACGGGCAGCGAGCCGGAAGGCGACGATTCTGCCCTCCAGGCCGCGCTGGAAGCGACCGCCGCCGGGGAGGCGCTGCAGCCAACGCCGCGCCTGCCCCCGAAGCACCAATCGCCGAGGCAGCGCTCGCGGAAGGAACCGGCGCCCCCGGCGCGCCGCAATCCATCCGCGTCGCGGTGGACGTGCTGGAAGACCTGATGGTGCTGGTGAGCGAGCTGGTGCTGACGCGCAACCAGCTGCTCCAGCTGGCCCGCGCCGAGGAGAATTCGTCCTTCACCGTTCCCCTGCAGCGCCTGTCCCAGATCACCTCCGACCTGCAGGACGGGGTGATGAAGACGCGCATGCAGCCCATCGGCAATGCCTGGAGCAAGCTGCCCCGCCTGGCGCGCGACCTGTCCAACGAGCTGGGCAAACGGATCGAGCTGGACATGCGCGGGGCCGAGACGGAGCTGGACCGCCAGGTGCTGGAACTCATCAAGGACCCGCTGACCCACATGGTCCGCAACAGCGCCGATCACGGCCTGGAATCGCCGGAGCAGCGCCGCGCCGCCGGCAAGGGCGAGACGGGACGCATCCTGCTCAATGCCTATCACGAGGGCGGGCACATCGTGCTGGAGATCGGCGATGACGGGCGCGGCCTGAACACGGAACGCATTCGCCAGAAGGTGATCGCCCAGGGCCTGGCCACCGAGGCGGAGCTGGCGGCGATGGGCGAGCGGGACATCCACCGCTTCATCTTCCGCGCCGGCTTCTCCACCGCCGCCGAGGTCACTTCCGTCTCCGGACGCGGCGTCGGCATGGACGTGGTGAAGACCAACATCGAGCGCATCGGCGGGCTGGTGGACCTCCGCTCGCGGGAGGGAAAGGGAACCACCTTCACCATCAAGATTCCGCTCACCCTCGCCATCGCCGCCGCGCTGATCGTCGAATCGGGCGGCGAGCGCTTCGCCATCCCGCAGGCGGGCGTTCTGGAGCTGGTGCGCGTCGGCGACGGCACGGGTCCGCGCGTGGAGCGCATCAAGGACGCCGCCATCCTGCGCCTGAGCGACCGGTTGCTGCCGCTGGTGTCGCTGAAGCGCCTGCTGCGGCTGGAGGAGGGCGCACCGGATGACGGCGCAACGGGCTTCGTCGTCGTGACGCAGGTCGGCCCGCAGCTTTTCGGCATCGTGGTGGACCGCGTCTTCGACACGGAGGAGATCGTGGTGAAGCCCGTGGCGCCCATCCTGCGGCACATCACCATGTTCTCCGGCAACACCATCCTGGGCGACGGTTCCGTCATCATGATCCTGGACCCCGGCGGCATCGCCCGTGCCAGCGGGCTGGGTGCCGAAGGGGCGGTAGAGGCGGCGGCCGCCGGGGCGGCCCCCGGCGCCGGCGCGCGCACCGGCGCGCGCACCGCGATGCTGCTGTTCCGCGCCGGGCCGGGCGCGCCGCGCGCCGTGCCGCTCGGCCTCGTCGCACGCCTGGAGGACCTGCCGGTGGAGCGAATCGAGCAGGCGGGCGACGGTCTCGTCACCCAGTATCGCGGGCGGCTCATGCCGCTGCTTTCCGTGCCGGGCATCGCGCCGCGCGAGGCGGGCCAGCGCCAGCCCGTGCTGGTCTTCGGCGACGAGGAGCGCGCCATGGGCCTTATGGTGGACGAGATCCTGGACGTGATGGAGGAACCCCTCGCCATCGACCCGGCCGGCGAGCGCCCGGGCTTCCTCGGCAGCGTCGTGCTGGCGGGCAGGGTCACCGACATCCTCGACACCGGTTTCTGGCTGCGTCAGGCCCAGCCCGACTGGTTCGATCGGCCCGACCGCGAACGGCGGCCGCGCGTCCTCCTGGTGGAGGACAGCGCCTTCTTCCGCTCCCTGGCCGTGCCAGCCGTGACCGCCGCGGGGTTCGAGGTGCTGACCGTTGCCGACGGGCGCGAGGCGCTGCGGCTGCGCGACGCTGGGGAACGCTTCGACATCATCGTCTCCGACATCAACATGCCGGGGCTGGACGGACATGGTCTGGCTCGCGCGGTGCGCGAGGGCGGGGCCTGGGCCGCACTGCCGATGATCGCCCTGTCCGGGCAATCGACGCGTGAGGATGTGGAGCGCGGGCGCGAGGCCGGGTTCAGCGACTACGTGGCGAAATTCGACAAGGACGCGCTGATCCAAAGCCTGCGGCAGTGCCTCCAGATCGACGTCGCGGCCTGAGCGGAGGAGAAAGCCATGCACGAAGCCGGAACCACCTCTCCTGCCCTGGCGGATGAGGCGGCCCAGATGGTGCTGACCCTGACGGTGCACGGCCAGCTCTGCGGCGTGCCCGTCCTGTCCGTCCGGGATGTGCTGGGGCTGCAATCCATCACCCGCATTCCCCTGGCCCCGCCCGAGGTGGCGGGCAGCCTGAACCTGCGCGGCCGCATCGTCACCGCCATCGACCTGCGCCCGCGTCTCGGCCTGCCGCCGCGCGACGCGGCCACCCCGGCGATGAGCGTGGTGGTTGACGTCGGCGGCGAGCTTTACTCCCTCCTCGCCGATGGGGTGGGCGAGGTGCTGTCCCTCGATGCGGCGGAGCGCGCGCCCAACCCGCCGACGCTGGAGGAAGCCTGGCGGCAGGTCTCGCTGGGCGTGCACCGGCTGGGCGACGACCTGCTGGTGCTGCTGGACGTGGAGCGCCTGCTGGCGATCGCCGCATGAGCGGCACCGTGCTGGTGGTGGATGACAGCGCCGTGGTCCGCAAGCTGGCGCGGCGCATGCTGGAGCGGCACGGCTTCGCGGTGCGCGAAGCGGAGCACGGCGAGGCGGCGCTGCAAGCCTGCCGCGATTTCCTGCCCGATCTCGTCCTGCTGGACCGCAACATGCCGGTGCTCGACGGAATCGGCTTCCTTCGCGCCCTGCGCGCCGCGCACGGCCCCGGCCGCCCGGCCGTGGTGATGTGCACGACGGAAGCGGCGCAGTAGCGCATCCTGGAAGGGCTGGAAGCGGGCGCGGACGAGTACGTCATGAAGCCCTTCGACGAGGTGATGCTGCTGGAGAAGCTGGCCCAGCTCGGGTTCGCTCCCGCATGACGCCCCTGCGCGTGATGCTGTGCGACGACAGCGTGGCGGTGCGCGGCGCCCTGTCCCGCGTGCTGGAGGCGGACCCGGCCATCCGCGTCGTCGCCCGCGTCGGCAATGGGCAGGAGGCGCTGCGCGCACTGGAATCCGCCCCCGAGGCGGAGCGTGCCCAGATCGTGCTGCTCGACCTCGAGATGCCGGTGATGGACGGCATGACGGCGCTGCCGATGATCCTGCGGCGCGAGCCCCGTCCCGTCGTGATCGTCGCCTCCGCCCTCACCCAAACCGGCGCGGCGGCGACCATGGCGGCGCTGCGGGCGGGTGCCTCGGACTACGTGCCGAAGCCCACGGCCTCGCGCGGGGGCGTGGCCGATCCCGCCTTCCGCGAGGAGCTGCTGGCCAAGGTGAAGGGCTGGGCGAGGGTGGGCCATGCCGCCGCGCGACCGGCTGCCGCCGCACGGCCCCTGCCCCGTCCCGCGGCGGACGCGGCGCCGCGCGTACTGTGCATTGGATCCTCCACGGGCGGGCCGCAGGCGCTGGCGGCGCTGGTTCGGCGCCTTCCGCGCGCCCTGCCCGTCCCGCTGGTGATGGTGCAGCACATGCCGCCCGGCTTCACCGCCATGCTGGCGCAGCATCTCGACACGCTCGGCGGCCCCCAGGTCGCGGAGGCCCGCGGGGGCGAGGTGCTGCGCCCCGGCACGGCGCTGCTGGCGCCCGGCGACCGCCATCTGCTGATCCGCGCCGATGGCGAGCGCCTCGTGACGGAACTCTCCGACGCCGCACCCGAGAATTTCTGCCGGCCCGCGGTGGACCCGACCCTGCGTTCGCTGATCGCTGCCTGCGGCGGGCGCGTGCACGCTGTCATCCTGACCGGCATGGGCCAGGACGGGCTGGGCGGATGCCGCGACGTCGTCGCCGCGGGCGGAACGGTCTGGGCGCAGGACGAGGCGTCGAGCGTCGTCTGGGGCATGCCGGGTGCGGTGTGCCGGGCCGGCCTGGCCGCCGAGCGCGGCACGCCCGAGGCGCTGGGCGACGCGCTGGCCGCACGACTGGGAGGCAACCGGTGACGCCGGCGACCTTCACCGTCCTCACCGGCATCGTGAAGCAGCGCTCCGGCGGGGTGATCAACCCGGATCAGGGCTACATGCTGGAAACGCGCCTCGCGCCGTTGCTGAAGCGGGAGGGGCTGCCGAGCCTGGACGCGCTGGCCGCGCGCCTCGCGGCGCCGCGCAGCGACACGCTGGCGCAGGAGATGACGGAACTCCTGACCACCAACGAAAGCAGCTTCTTCCGCGATGGCCGTCCCTTCGAGCATCTGCGCGGCTTCCTGCCTGCGCTGCATCGCGCCCGCCCCCCCGGCATGCCGCTGCGTATCTGGTCCGCCGCCTGCTCCACGGGGCAGGACGCCTATTCCATTTCCATCCTCGCGAGCGAGTTGGGCGAGGCCGACCCCGGCTTCGCCACGCGCCGGGTCGAGATCCTGGGCACCGACATCTGCGGCGCGGTGCTGGAGCGGGCGCGGGCCGGGCTCTTCACCCAGTTCGAGGTGCAGCGCGGCCTGCCGATCCGCACGCTGCTGAAGCGCTTCACCCAGGAGGAGACGCGCTGGCGCATCCGGCCCGAGATCGCCGCGCGCTGCCGGTTCGAGCGGCTCAACCTTCTCGGCGATCTGCGCGCCCTGGGCCGGTTCGACGTGATCTTCTGCCGCAACGTGCTGATCTACTTCGACGTGCCCACCAAGGCGCGCGTCCTCGATGCGCTGGCGGACCGGCTGCAGCCGGATGGCGCCCTGTATCTCGGCGCGGCGGAAACCGCGCTCGGCATGGGGGCTCGGCTCGCGCCCCTGCCGGGGGAGCGCGGCGTCTATGGGTTGGGAATGGAGGCCGAGCGGTTGCGGGCCTGAACCCCGCCGCGCAGGATGCGCGCCATGCCGCGCGAGATTCGCCTGAACGCCTTCGACATGGCCACGGTCGGCCACATCCAGCAGGGGCTCTGGGCCCATCCGCGCGACCGCTCGGCCGAATACCACCGGCTCGATCACTGGACCGGCCTCGCGCACCTGCTGGAGCGCGGGCTGTTCGACGGGCTCTTCCTGGCCGACGTGCTGGGCATCTACGACGTTCTGGGCGGCAGCGCCGATGCGGCAATCCGCCATGGCGTGCAGGTGCCGCTCCTCGACCCGGCGCTGCTGGTGCCGGCCATGGCCGCGGCGACGCGCCACCTGGGCTTCGGCATCACTGCCAACCTGTCCTACGAGGCGCCCTATCTCTTCGCGCGGCGGATGAGCACGCTCGACCACCTGACCGGGGGACGCATCGGCTGGAACATCGTCACCGGCTACCTGGACAGCGCTGCCCGCGCCATGGGGCTGGACCGCCAGATGGCGCATGACGACCGCTACGACATGGCCGACGAGTACATGGAGGTGGTGTATCGCCTTTGGGAGGAGTCCTGGGATGGCGACGCGGTGCGGGAAGACCGCGCATCGGGCGTGTATGCCGATCCCGCGAGGGTGCGGCGGATCCGGCATGAGGGGCGGCAATACCGGCTGGATGCGCATCACCTTTGCGCGCCCTCGCCGCAGCGCACGCCGGTGCTCTACCAGGCCGGCGCCAGTGCGCGCGGGCAGGTTTTCGCCGCCACCCATGCGGAATGCGTGTTCCTGAATGGCGGCCCGCCCGCCGAGGTGGCGAAGCAGGTCGCGGCGCTTCGGGCGCTGACGGAGCGGCCCATCCGCGTCTTCGTGGGCGCGACGCTGGTGCTGGGCGCGGCGGAGGCCCAGGCGCGGGACAAGCTGGAGGAGTATCGGCGCCACGCCAGCGCCGAGGGCGCGCTGGCCCATGCTGCCGCCTCGCTCGGAATCGACTTCGACCGGTACGGGCTGGACGAGCCGATCGCGTCCGGCTCCGGCAATGCCATCCAGAGCAACGTCGCGGCGATGACGCGCGCCGGGGGTGGCGTGCTGACCAAGCGCGCGCTGCTGGACCGCTTCATCCTGGGCAGCCGGCAGGTGCCCTGGGTCGGCACGCCCGCCACCCTGGCGGAGCGGCTGATCGCCTATGCCGAGGAAACGGGCTGCGACGGGTTCAACCTGTCTCGCACCGTCATCCCCGAATGCCTGGAGGAGGTGGTGGAGCTGCTGGTCCCCGAACTCCAGGCGCGCGGCGCCTACAAGACCGGCTACGCCCCCGGCACCTACCGGGAGAAGCTGTTCGGCGGCGGCCCCTTGCTGGCGCCGCCGCACCCTGCCGCGCTGCGTCGCGCGGTCTGAGCTTCAGTCGTAGATCTGCGCCAGCGTCTCGGCGACGAGGCAGGGGCGCTCATTCCCCTCGAGCTCCATCTCGTTGTGCAGCGTGACGCGCACGCCGCCCTGGATGGGCTCCACGCCCTTCAGGCTGATGTGCAGCCGCACGCGGGATCCGGCTGGCACCATGGCGGTGAAGCGCACCTTGTTGGTGCCGTAGTTGATGGCGCGCGAGCGCTTCACCACGCGGTACACCGAGGGGGCGAGGCGCGGCAGCAGCGACAGCGTCAGGAAGCCATGCGCGATGGTCTTGCCGCCCGGCATCTCCTTCTTCGCGCGCTCCACGTCCACATGGATCCACTGGTGGTCGCCCGTCGCCTCCGCGAAGAGGTCGATGGTCTTCTGGTCCACCGTGAACCATTCGCTGGTGCCCAGCTTCTGGCCGACATGGCTGGCGAGATCGGACGTGGTCGGGATGTCGAGCATGGCGTTCCTCCGGGCGGCGAGTGTCGCCCGGAGGAGGAACCGCGGCAAGTCAGGGCCCGTAGATCGTGCCCTGGCTGCCGACGAAGTCATTGAAGTACTGCCGATCGATGCGGACGAGGCACGGCCCGCCCGCCTGCTGGTCGTGGCGGAACACGTAGATCAGGACGCTGTTCTCCTGGAGGGCGATGCGGCAGAAGCCCTGCTCGGGCGTCGGATCGTTGCCCGGGCAGCGTTCGATGTCGAGGTGCGGAACCCGCTCCTCGAAGCCGGCATAGTCGATCCAGCACCGCGCCTGTGGCGCCTGCGCGGCCGCTGCCAGCGGCGCGAGGGCGAGCAGGAATGCAAGAACGCGCTTCATCATCGTGCCTCCGTGTGTGCCGGGGTGAGGCCCAGCACCTTGTCGATCGTCATGGGCAACTCGCGCACCCGCCGCCCCGTCGCGTGCCACACCGCGTTGGCGACCGCCGCCGCCGTTCCGACGATGCCGATCTCGCCCAGCCCCTTCACGCCGAGCGGGCTGGTGAGCATATCCTTCTCCTCCGCGAAGATCACGTCGATCTCGTGAATGTCGGCATGGGCCGGGATGTGATACTCGGCGATGTTGTGGTTCATCCACCGGCCGAGATTGTGGTCGGCCATCGCCTCCTCGTGCAGCGCCATGCCGATGCCCCAGACCACGCCGCCCACCACCTGGGATCGCGCCGTCTTGGGGTTGAGAATGCGGCCCGCAGCCACGGCGCTCACCGCCCGCGTTACCCGCACCTGGCCAAGCTCCTCATCCACCCGCGCCTCGACGAAGACCGCCGAATGGGTGTGGGAGGAATAGCGGAGCTGGGTCAGCTGGTCCGGCCCTGCCTGTCCATCCGCGACGATGCGCGGCCGCCCGCCGGCGGCGAAGGCGGCCTGGAGCGAAACGGCGCGCATCGGGTCGCGCATCAGCACGATCCGCTCGCGGTCGAACATCACCTCCTCCAGCTTCGCATCCACGAGGGGCGAACCGCGCTGCGTCTGCGCCGCGAGCAGGAGTTCCGCCTTCAGCCGCGCGCAGGCATCGTGCACGGCGGAACCGGCGGAGGCGGCGGTCCAGGATCCGCCCGACACCGGCGCCTGCGGCAGGGCGGAGTCGCCCAGCAGCACCGTCACCTTGTTCATGGAAAGCCCCAGCGCCTCTGCGGCGATCTGCGCCAGGATGGTGTAGGTGCCGGTGCCGAGATCGGCGGTGGCGACGCCCACGGTGCAATGCCCCTCCGCGTCCAGCATCACGCGGGCGGCGTGCTTCTGCATCTGCGCTTCCCAGGCGCCGAAGGCGAGGCCCCAGCCGATCAGTTCCCGCCCCTGCCGCATGGAGCGCGGGGCGAACGGCCGATGGCGCCAGCCGAAACGCTCCGCGCCCAGCTGACAGGCGGCCCGCAGCTCCTTCGAAGTGTGATACTTGTTCATCACCTCGTCGGTCTGGGTGTCGTTGTGCAGGCGCAGCGCCAGCGGGTCCACGCCCAGCTTCTCCGCCAGCTCGTCCATCGCGCTTTCGGCCGCGAAGGCGCCGAGCGGCGCGCCGGGGGCACGCATGTCGGTCGGCGTCTCGATGTCGAGCTGGACCAGCTCGTACTCAAGCTGCACGTCGGGCGCGGAGTAAAGGAGGTTGGTCCAGTTCACCACCGCCTCCTGATGGTCCTCGTAGCGCGAGGTGGAGCCGATGGCCTTGTGCCGGATGGCGGTGAGCGTGCCGTCCGGCTTTGCGCCCAGCGCAACCTCGTTCCACGTCTCGGGCCGGTGGGCGATGGTGAATTGCTGGTCGCGCGTCAGCACCAGCTTCACCGAGCGCTCCAGCGCCATGGCCGCCATGACCGCCAGGAAGAGCTGGTAGTGCGGCCTGAGGCCGGATCCGAAGGCACCGCCGATGAAGGGGGAGACGACGCGCACCTTGTCCTCGGACAGGCCGAAGACGCTGCACACGTACTGCTTGCTGGCGTACACGCCCTGGATCTTGTCGTGGATCAGCAGCTTGCCGTCCGCCTCGCGGATGACCGTGGTGGCGTGCATCTCCATCGGGTTGTGATGCTCGGCGGCGATGAGGTAGCGCGCCACATGCTTCACCGGCGCGCTTTCCAGCGCCGAGGCCGCGCTGCCCTTGGGGCGCGGCGGCGGGTTGATGCCGCTGCGGCGCTTCTTCGGCACGTAGGAGTTGGGAAGCTGCTTCAGCAGGTCCGTCTCGTGCGGCTTCGCCTCGTATTCCACCTCGACGAGGTTGGCGGCGTAGCGCGCCGTCTCGTAGCTCTCGGCCACCACCAGCGCCACCGGCTCCCCGCTATAGGAGATGCTGGAGTCGTAGAGGGGGCGCAGCGGCTTGCCGGGTGGTCCGACATCGTCCTTGTAGGAGGAGGAGAACCAGGCAGTGCGCGGCCGGTTCTCGTGGGTGAATACCTCCACCACGCCCGGCACGGCCAGGGCGCGCGTGGTGTCGATGCGGCGGATCCGGCCGATGGCGATGGCGCTGTTCAGCACGTGGGCGTGCAGCACCTCGGCGCCCGTCTCGAAATCCGCGACGTAGCGCGCCGTGCCCGTGACCTTGGCGCGGCCATCCACGCGGTCCTGCGGGGTGCCGATCAGGGGATGGTGCATCATCTCAGGCGATCCGCTTCGCGACATGGGATTGTGGGGTGGCGGCGGCGGCCTGGTGCAGCGCGCGCGCGATGGCGAGGCGGGCGAGGCCGATCTTGAAGTCGTTGTGGCCGTAGCCTCTTGCCCCTTGCAGCAGCCGGTCCGCCACGGCGCCGAAGCGCGCCTCCTCCGGTCCCCGGCCTTCCAGCAACGCCTCCGCCTCCGGCACGCGCCAGGGCTTGTGGGCGACGCCGCCGAGGGCGACGCGCAGCCGGGACACGCGTCCCTCCTGCATCTCCATCGTCACGGCGACGGACACCAGGGCGAAGGCGTAGGACAGCCGGTCGCGCAGCTTCAGGTAGGTGTGGTGGCGGCCATAAAGGCGGGCCGGGATCTCGATCGCCGTCACCACCTCGCGCGCGTCCAGGGTGGTGTCGCGCTCGGGCGCGTCGCCGGGCAGGCGGTGAAAATCCTCCGTGCGGATGCGGCGCTCGCCGGAGGGGCCGCGCACGACGACCACCGCCTCCAGCGCCGCCAGCGCCACGCACATGTCGGAGGGGTGGGTGGCGATGCAGTGCTCGGAGGTGCCGAGAATGGCGTGGATGCGGTTCACGCCCTCCTTGGCCGGGCATCCTGTCCCAGGCTCCCGCTTGTTGCAGGGCGTCAGCCGGTCATAGAAGTAGTAGCAGCGCGTGCGCTGGAGCAGGTTGCCGCCCATCGTCGCCATGTTGCGAAGCTGCGGCGTAGCGCCGGCCAGGATGGCGTCGGCGAGGAGCGGGTGATGCTCCCGCACCAGGGGATGCGCCGCCGCGTCGGCATTGGAAACCAGCGCGCCGATGCGGAGCGTTCCCTCCCTGTCCCGCTCCACCTCGCGCAGCCCTTCGAGACGGTTCAGGTCGAGCAAGCTCGCGGGTCGCTCCACGTCGTACTTCATCAGGTCGATCAGGTTGGTGCCGCCGCCCAGGAAGCGCGAAGCCTCCGTCTTGCCGGCGATCGCCTCCTCCAGCGCGCGCGGGCGCTCGTAATGGAAAGGCCTCATGCCCGGCCCTCCTTGCGCGCGACCTCGAGGATGGCGGCGAGGATGTTGGGATAGGCGCCGCAGCGGCAGAGATTGCCGCTCATCCACTCGCGGATCTCGTCCTCCGTGCGCGTGTGACCCTCCTGCAGCAACGCGACGCCGGAGCAAAGCTGGCCGGGGGTGCAGTAGCCGCACTGGAAGGCATCGTGCTTGATGAAGGCTTCCTGCAACGGATGCAGCGCGCCATCCGGGCTGGCCAAGCCTTCCACCGTCCGCACCTCGCTGCCGTCGCTTCTGGCGGCGAGGACGAGGCAGGAATTCACCCGCTTCCCGTCCAGGATGACGGTGCAGGCGCCGCACTGGCCGTGGTCGCAGCCCTTCTTGCTGCCGGTGAGGCCCAGCCCCTCGCGCAGCAGGTCGAGCAGCGTGGTCCAGGCCGGCACGCGCAGCGCATGGGAGGCTCCGTTCACGGTGAGGGTCAGCGCGACCGTCTCTGGGCCGCGCGGGGAAAGATCGTCGGGCATGGGGGTGGCTCCGCTGTCGCGGGCGCAACGTCCCCAATGCCGCGGGCGTTGCCCGGCGGACATTGAGGGAATGCAGCATGGCGCAGCGCTGGCCGGAAGTCCTTTGGGTGGTGCGCCACGGCGAGAGCCTGGGAAACGTCGCCCGCGACGTCGCCCACGAAGCCGGGCACACCCATATCGAGACCGGGGGTCGCGACGTGGACGTCCCCCTTTCCCCTCTCGGGGAGCGGCAGGCGAGCGCGCTGGGGCGCTGGTTTGGCCAGTTGCCCGCTGCCGAAAGGCCCGACGCGATCCTGTGCTCGCCCTATCGCCGCGCCCTGCGGACGGCGCAACTCGTCGCGGAGGCGGGGTGCCTGCCCCTGCGGCCCTGCCTGGACGAGAGGCTGCGTGAGAAGGAGTTCGGGGTCCTCGACCGGCTGACCCGGTACGGAATCACGGAACTGCATCCGGACCAGGCGGAGTTCCGCCGCATCCTGGGCAAGTTCTACCACCGTCCGCCGGGCGGCGAGAGCTGGTGCGACGTGATACTGCGGCTGCGCTCCGCCCTCGACACGATCGTGCTGCACCATGCCGGGCAACGCGTGCTGGTGGTGGCGCACCAGGTCGTGGTGCTGTGCATGCGCTACCTGCTGGAGGAGATGGACGAGGCCGCGATCCTTGCCGTGGATGCGGAGGGTGACGTGCCGAATTGCGGGGTGACGGAGTATCGCCTCGATCCCACGCGCGGCCGCGACGGTTCGCTGCGCCTCGTCCACGCCAACTGGGTGGCGCCGCTGGAGGAGGAAGGCGCGCCGGTGACGGCGGAGCCCGATCAGGTCACGGGCGCGCGATGAGCGTCACGGAGATCTCGCCCGAATGGCTGCGGGCCAACCCGCTGCCGCCCTTGCCCGACGCGGCCAGCAAGGATGAGCGCGGCCGCGTTCTGGTGGTGGGCGGCGCCGCCGAGGTACCGGGGGCCGTGCTGCTGGCCGCGACCAGCGCGCTGCGGGCCGGGGCGGGAAAGATGCAGGTGGCGACCGTCGCCTCCGCCGCGCCCGGCCTCGCCCTGGCCATGCCCGAGGCGCGGGTGATCGCGCTGAAGGAAACCGCGGAAGGCGGGATCGCCCCCGCCGCCGCACCGCGCCTGTCGGAGGCCGCGGCGCGCGCCGACGCCATTGCCTTCGGCCCCGGCATGCTGGACGCGGAGGAGGCGGGGGCGCTGGCCCGCGCCCTGCTGACGAAGCTGCGCGGGGAGCCGGGCATCCTGCTGGACGCCGCCGCGGTGTGCGGGCTGGAGCCGGATTCCGCCGGGCGCCATGCTGGGCGCCTCGTCCTGACGCCCCATGCCGGGGAGATGGCGCAGCTTCTCGACCGCCCGCGCGAGGAACTGGAGGCAGAGCCGCTGGAGGCCGCGCGCGAGGCGGCGCGGCGCTTCCGCGCAGTGGTGGTGATGAAGGGGGGCGTGTCCTTCGTGGCGACGCCACAGGGCCTCGCCTTCTCCTGCGCGCGGGGGAATGTGGGGCTTGCCACTTCCGGATCCGGCGACACGCTGGCCGGGGCGATCACGGGGCTGATGGCGCGCGGCGCGCCGCCCTTGCTGGCCACGCTCTGGGGCGTGTTCATCCATGCCGTCGCGGGGGAAAGGCTGGCCCGGCGTATCGGGCCGGTCGGCTACCTCGCGCGGGAACTCCCGGGCGAGTTCCCGGGAATCCTCGCGGAGATGGACGGGGGCTGAAACCCCCGCCCGGTCAGTGGTACTTGCGGATCAGCCCGACGAGGCGGCCCTGCACACGCACCCGGCCCGGCCCGAAGATGCGCGTCTCATAGGCCTGGTTCGCCGGCTCGAGCGCAACGGAGTTGCCGCGCTGGCGCAGACGCTTCAGCGTCACCTCGTGCTCGTCGATCAGGGCGACCACAATGGCGCCGCTTTCCGCCGTTTCCCCCTGGCGGATCACCACGATGTCCCCGTCGAGGATGCCCGCCTCGACCATGGAATCGCCCGAGACCTCCAGAGCGTAGTGCTCGCCGCCCGCGATCAGGTCCGCCGGGACCTCCACCGTCTCCGCCGGGTTGCGCAGCGCCTCGATCGGCGTACCGGCGGCGATGCGTCCCATCAGCGGAAGGTGCCCGACATTGGGCCGCATGGCGACGGCGGCGCGCTGGGCGCGCACCGCGTCCAACTGCGTGACCTCGGCCTTGGGCGGGCGGGCCAACTCCTCCGGCAGACGCACCACTTCCAGGGCGCGCGCGCGGTGGGCACGCCGGCGCAGGAAGCCCCGCTCCTCAAGCGCCGTGATCAGGCGGTGGATGCCGGACTTGCTCTTGAGGTCGAGCGCGGCACGCATCTCCTCGAAGGACGGGCAGAAGCCGGTCGCCGTGAAGTGCTTATGGATGAAGATCAGAAGTTCGTGCTGCTTACGCGTGAGCATGGGCGGGGGTTCCCCATCGAATCGCCTTCTGTTCTAGATAGGTTCCCCGGAACGCGTCAACAACTTGTTGGCGCTCTGTTCTATTTTCCCCCTGGATCTGGTTCAGAAAGGCTCTGCCTTGTCCTGCCGCAGCAGGCGCGCAAAGGCGGCCTGGCCCCGGTCATGGCCGGTCACGGCGTCGGCCAGCGCGTCCAGCCAGCCGGCGAACCACGCCTTGCCCCAGTCCCCCGTATGCGCCATCGGATTGTCTAGCACGGAGGCTCCCTCCGTGAAGGCGGTGCGGCCGGCGGCATAGGCGTCGTCAGTGACGAAGCGGTCCTCGGGGTCCACGTCCTCGGGCACATCGTTCTCCTTCGCCGCGCCGGCCCCTCCTTACAGGCCATGCCGCCCTTCCCGCAAACGCAAGCGACCCTGTCGGCGTTCCCGCCGGGTCAAGGAGGCGCTTCCGATGCGGATGGATAACGAGCGGGAAAGCCGTCACGTGGAGGATCGCCGCGGCGGCCGCGGCGGATTCTCCATGGGGCGCGGCGGCATCGCGGGCGGCGGCATCGGGGTCGTGGTGGTCACGCTGCTGGCGATGTTCATGGGCGTGGACCCGGGGGTCCTGCTGAACCAGCTGGATGGCGCCGCCCCGCCTTCCCGCCAGGCCCCCGCCGAGCGTCCGCCCGCCGAGGACGCCCATGCCCGCTTCGTCTCCCGCGTCCTGGCGAGCACGGAAGACGTCTGGACGGCGGAGTTCCGCCGCTCCGGCCGCGAATACGAGGCGCCGCGCCTCGTCCTGTTCTCCGGCGCGGTGCAGTCGGGCTGCGGCGGCGCCCAGTCGGCGATGGGGCCGTTCTACTGCCCGCTGGACAAGCGCGTGTACATCGACCTGTCGTTCTTCCGCGACATGGAGCGGCGCATGGGCGCAGGGGGCGACTTTGCCCAGGCCTATGTCATCGCGCATGAGGTGGGGCACCACGTCCAGAACGTCCTCGGCCTCCTCCCCCGCTCCCAGGAGGCGCAGCGCCGGGCCGGCGGTCGCGCCGAGGCCAATTCCATCTCCGTGCGGGTGGAGCTCATGGCCGATTGCCTGGCCGGGTTCTGGGCCCGGCGGGCCGACGAGATGCGCGGCATCCTGGAGGCGGGCGACATCGAGGAAGGAATGAACGCCGCTGCCGCCGTGGGCGACGACCGACTGCAGCAGGGACGCGGGGCCGTGGTGCCGGAAAGCTTCACCCATGGGACAAGCCAGCAGCGCGTTTCCTGGTTCCGGCGCGGCCTCCAGGCCGAGAACGCGGCGGCCTGCGACACCTTCGCCCAGCGGTGATTCCCCGACTGTTCCGGGCGTGAAAACCGCGCCCGGTCGGACTATCTATGTTCCATGAACATGCTCGCCCCCGTCCTGTTCCAGCCGGTCCGCCGCCCACCCCCCGCCAACGGACCCCGGCTGGAGGTGGTGAGTCCCTTCGAGCCCAATGGCGACCAGCCGCGCGCCATCGGCGACCTCATCTCCGGCCTCCGTCAGGGAGAGCGGGATCAGGTGCTGCTCGGCGTGACCGGCTCCGGCAAGACCTACACCATGGCGAAGGTAATCGAGGCGGTGCAGCGCCCGACCCTGGTGCTGGCGCCCAACAAGACGCTGGCGGCGCAGCTCTACGGGGAGATGAAGTCCTTCTTCCCCAACAACGCGGTCGAGTACTTCGTCTCCTACTACGACTATTACCAGCCGGAGGCCTACGTCCCGCGCACGGACACCTACATCGAGAAGGACTCGATGATCAACGAGCAGATCGACCGGATGCGCCACAGCGCCACCCAGGCGCTGCTGGAGCGGCGGGACGTGGTGATCGTCGCCTCCGTTTCCTGCATCTACGGCATCGGCTCGGTCGAGACCTACTCCAACATGGTGGTGAAGCTGGAGCGCGGCGGCTCCCTGCCGCGCGACGCGCTGGTGAAGGGCCTCGTCGAGCAGCAGTACCGCCGCAACGACGCTGCCTTCCAGCGCGGCAACTTCCGCATCCGCGGCGAGAGCGTGGATATCTGGCCCGCCCACCTGGAAGACCGCGCTTGGCGCGTCACCCTGTTCGGCGACGAGATCGAGGATCTGCGCGAGTTCGACCCGCTGACCGGCGAGATCACGGGCGACTTTGACCGGCTTTCCGTCTACGCCAACAGCCACTACGTCACGCCGCGCCCGACGCTGACCCAGGCGATCGGCCGCATCAAGGTGGAGCTGAAGGAGCGGCTCGCGGAGCTGGAGCGGGAAGGCAAGTTGCTCGAGGCCCAGCGGCTGGAGCAGCGTACCACCTTCGACATCGAGATGCTGGAGACCACCGGCTCCTGCAAGAGCATCGAGAACTACTCGCGCTACCTGTCCGGCCGGAACCCGGGCGAGCCGCCGCCGACCCTGTTCGAGTACCTGCCCGAGGGCTCGCTGCTGGTGGTGGATGAAAGCCACGTCACCGTGCCGCAGATCGGCGGCATGTATCGCGGCGACTTCGCGCGCAAATCCATCCTGTCGGAGTACGGGTTCCGCCTGCCCTCCTGCCTCGACAACCGCCCCCTCAAGTTCGAGGAATGGGAAGCGTTCCGTCCGCAGACCGTCTTCGTTTCCGCGACGCCGGGCTCCTGGGAAATGGAGCGCACGGGCGGCGTCTTCGCCGAGCAGGTGATCCGCCCCACCGGCCTCGTGGACCCGGTGTGCGAGATCCGCCCCGTCGAGGGGCAGGTGGACGACCTCTTGGCCGAGTGCAAGGCGCAGACGGCCAAGGGCGGTCGCGTCCTCATCACCACGCTCACCAAGAAGATGGCCGAGCAGCTGACCGAATACATGACGGAGATGGGGGTGAAGATCCGCTACCTCCATTCGGACGTGGACACGCTCGAGCGCATCGAGATCATCCGCGACCTCCGGCGCGGCGTCTTCGACGCGCTGGTCGGCATCAACCTGCTGCGCGAGGGGCTGGACATCCCCGAATGCTCGCTCGTGGCGATCCTGGATGCGGACAAGGAGGGCTTCCTCCGCTCCCGCACCTCCCTGATCCAGACCATCGGCCGCGCCGCGCGCAATGCCGAGGGTCACGTGGTGCTCTACGCCGACCGGATGACCGACAGCCTGAAATTCGCGCTGGAGGAGACGGAGCGGCGGCGCAACAAGCAGATCGCCTGGAACACGGAGCACGGCATCACGCCTCAGACGATCCGTCGCGAGATCGCGGACGTGCTGAAGGATGTGTCCCAGGGCGACTACGTCACCGTGGAAGCGGTGGAAGGCGACGCCACGGCGCAGTTCGTCGGCAAGGACCTCCGCGCCGCCATCGCCGAGATGGAGAAGAAGATGCGCGCCGCCGCGGCCGACCTGGAGTTCGAGGCGGCCGCCCGCTACCGCGACGAGATCAAGCGGCTGGAGGCGATGGAGCTTGGGCTCGACGGCGCCCTAGCGCCCAACCTCGCGGGGCGCTCGCTCCAGGCCGAGACGCCGCGCGCCACGGCGAAGAAGGACTGGAAGCCCAAGCCGCTCGGCCCCGGGGGCGGCGGCTACGATCCGAAGCAGAAGGCGAGCCGCGGTCGCCGCGGAGGCGCCACTCAGCACTGACGGCGGGGGCGAGCTTTCCGCTGTGGCCGGCGCGGCAACACCGCGCCGGTCCTGACTTCTGCGTCATGTTTTGGAAACCCCTTCTTCATCGACTCGTTCGCCCTGGGAAGCGAGAAGAGGAAGATCAGATGCCGCAGAAGCACCCGAACACGATCCGCTGGGGTGGACCAGGGGCGAGCCACGAGGACGCGTCCAAGCCCATGCCCGAGCCCGATCCGGCGCACCCGGACGGCGCCGTCAGCACCAATCCGAGCGTCAGCCAGCGCTCGGGCGGCGGCGGCGAGCGCGACGAGAAGCATTCGCACGTCGACCCGGTGCGCTCCTCCAAGTCCCACGCGACGGACGGCGCCAGCCCGGACCCGCTGGACCGGGCCTACCGCGACAACCGCTCGCGCCGCGACCGCGCCGCCGACGCGCGCGCTTCGGAGGACGAAGGCGATGCCGAGGAGGCGGAGGACGACGCGAACGAGGACGAGACCGACGAGGGGGTGGACCTGCCGGTCCTGCTGAACACGGACTCCTCGGTCGCCGGAACGGAGCGCCTGTCGGCCTTGGTGGAGCGCATCGTCCGCGCTCGCCTGCGCCACCTGGCGCCGCAGCTGACCCGGGTCGAGGCGCATGTCAACGACGGCAGCCGCACCCGCAGCGGCCCCGCCGACATTCGCTGCGCGTTGGAGGCGCGGCCCACCAGCGCGAAGCCGGTGGCGGCCGACCACTCGGCCGCCACGGTCGAGGAGGCGGTGCGCGGCGCGGCGGGCAAGCTGGCGCGGCTGCTGCGGACGCAGCTGGGCCGCCGTCACGAGGTGAAGGGCAGCCCGTCCATCCGCACCATGGACTGACGCGTCAGCGCGTGCGCCGGCTGAGCGACACGGCGTAGGGCGCGGCGCGGGCATGGAGGGTCGGGTCGTCGCTGAACGCGACGCCCGGCTCCATGTCCAGGTTCATGAAGCTGATCCCGTCGCAGGGCCCTCCTGCCCCGGCCTCCACGGCCGTCACCGTCAGGCGGCCGACCGTGGCGCGCGGACGGTCGTCGGGCCAGGCCACCGTCGGGTCGGTCGCGTCGTCGCCGGGCTGGGCGAACTGCAGCACCATGTCGAACTCGACCGGCCCCTGCGCGACGCGGCGGCGGATTTCCTCGGCCAGGAAGTCGGTGCCGCGCGCGCGCATCTCCTCCTCCGAAAGGCGCTGCGTGCCGGCCACCGGCTCGAACACCCAGCGCACGAGCCGCTCCTGTCCCTCCGCGCCCTTGAAGCGGAAGGCGTCGACGCCCCAGTAGGGCGTGGTGGCCCAGGAAGCCGGCGGGGTGACTGCGGCAAGCCAGCGTCCCTGGCGCGTGGATTCCGGATTGCTCTCGACGAAGCGGCGCACCGCCTCCGCGTCGGGTTGTCCGTTCGGTCCGGGTCGGCGCGCCAGCAGCCCGGCCACCAGCATCTCCGGAGTGCGGGCGCCGAAGATGGGGGCGGAGATGTTGGCCATGTCCCATTGGTCGCCTTGCGACGTCTCGAACCGGATGGCGAGGCTGCGGGTCGAGCGCGCGACGTCCGACGCGCGCGGGCTCGCGCCCGCGACGCCGAAGCGGATGATCGCCTCCACGCGCTGCCCGTCGAAGACGGGCGCGACGGAGTGGCGCGCGCCGTCCGGCGTGGCGACGAAGTGCCCGCTGGCGCAGATCCCCTTGGGATGGCTGGGCCGATAGGTCGTGATGGGACCCAGCACGGCCTCGAACGCATCCACGATCGCCTCGGGCGCCGGCGGCTCCGCGACGGCCGGCCCGGCGAGGAGCAAGGCAGCAAAACCCAGGGCGAGCGCGCGTGCGGACATGGTCCTTGATTCCTCCCACCGGATTGACCCGTTCGGAGTCCGAGGCTGACAGGGAATGCGTTTCCGCGCGAGTCGAAACTCTTCCGGAACGGGTTCGCGCGGGTGGGGTGAGAAGAGCCTTGACCGCTATCCTCCCTTGCCGATGCCCTCCCGGACGACCGCGGATGACAGGCGCCCGTGTTGCCTTTCCGTTCTTGCCAGCCTGTGCCCCTCGCCCCATATCAGGCGCATGCACGACGCCGCCCTGGACCTCCGCCGGAAGCTTGAGATCCTGGCCGATGCGGCGAAATACGATGCCTCCTGCGCCTCCTCCTCCGCGCCCAAGCGCGACAGCCTGAAAGACGGCATTGGCTCCTCCGAGGGGATGGGGATCTGCCACGCCTACACGCCCGACGGGCGCTGCGTGTCGCTGCTCAAGATCCTGCTCACCAATGCCTGCATCTTCGACTGCGCCTACTGTATCAACCGCGCCTCCTCCAACGTGCCGCGCGCCCGTTTCACGGCGAAGGAGGTCGTTGACCTCACCCTCGGCTTCTACCGGCGCAACATGATCGAGGGGCTGTTCCTGTCCTCGGGCATCATCCGCTCCCCGGACTACACGATGGAGCAGCTGGTGCGCGTGGCCCGCACGTTGCGGGAGGAGCACGGGTTCCGCGGCTACATCCATCTCAAGACCATTCCCGACGCCGCGCCGGAATTGCTGGCCGAGGCGGGGCGCCACGCGGATCGCCTGTCCATCAACATCGAGCTGCCGCAGGAAGCCTCGCTCAAGGCGCTGGCGCCGGAGAAGGACTTCGCCGGCATCCGCCGCTCCATGGCGCGCATGCGCGTCCGCATCGAGGAGGCGAAAGAGGAGGCACGCGCGCCGCGTTTCGCCCCGGCCGGCCAGTCCACGCAGATGATGGTGGGGGCGGACGGGGCGGATGACCGCGCCATCCTGGGCACGGCCTCGACGCTCTATGGCAGCTACGGGCTGCGGCGCGTCTACTACAGCGCCTATTCGCCCATCCCCGACGCGTCGCGCGCCCTGCCCCCGGCCCCACCGCCCCTGCTGCGCGAGCATCGCCTGTACCAGTCCGACTGGCTGCTGCGCTTCTACGGCTTTGCGCTGGACGAGATCGTGCCCGCCGGCCCCGACGCGATGCTGGCGCTGGACGCTGACCCCAAGTTGGCCTGGGCGCTGCGGAACCGGCATTTCTTTCCGGTGGACGTGAACAAGGCCCCGCGCGAGGCGCTGCTGCGCGTGCCGGGGCTGGGCGTGAAGAGCGTAGACCGCCTTCTCGCCTCCCGCCGCCACGGCGCGATCCGCTGGGACGACTTGGCGCGGCTGCGTCTGCCGATGCGGAAGCTGCGCCCCTTCCTGCTCACCGCCGATTCCACACCGGGCGCGCTGCTGGACAAGGCCGCGCTGCGCAGCCTGCTGGTTCCGAAGACGCAGTCCGCTCCGCGGCAAATGGCTCTGCTGTGATCGCCGCCAGCCCCGCCCACCCCACATGGCTGGAAGCGTGGCGCGACGCCGCACGGCCGCTGCTCGCCGCTGGGGTGCCGCCCGATGCGGTGAGCTGGGACGGATCGCTCTTTGCCGGCACGGAGGCGATGCCGCCGGCCGCAGCGATGCTACCGCCGCGCGTCCCGCCCAAGTTCCTGGAGCTGGCCGAGATCGTGCTGCGCCATCGCGACGCGGAGCGCCACGACCTGCTCTACCGCGCCCTGTGGCGCATTGCGGAAGGCGAGCGCGAGTTGCTGGAGCGCGCGACCGACCCGCTCGTGATGCGCCTGTCCCTGATGGCCAAGGCGGTGCGGCGCGACGCGCACAAGATGCACGCCTTTCTGCGCTTCCGCCCGCACCCGGAGGAGGAGCGGCACCTTGCCTGGTTCGAGCCGGAGCACCGCATCTTGGAGGCGGAGGCCCCGTTCTTCGTGCGCCGCTTCGCGGGGATGCGCTGGTCCATCCTGACCCCCGACGGCTCCGTCCACTGGGACCGCGAGGAACTGCGCTTCGGCCCGCCAGGGCGGCGCGAGGACGTGCCGCCCGAGGGCGAGGGCGAGATCCTTTGGCGCACCTATTACGGCAGCACCTTCAACCCGGCCCGGCTCAAGCCCGCCGCCATGCGGGCCGAGATGCCGCTGCGCTACTGGCGCAACATGCCCGAGACGCGCGAGATCCCGCGCCTCATGGCGGAGGCCCCCGCCCGCGTCGCCGCCATGGTCGAGCGCGGCGGGTCCGAGCCGGCGGCTCGGCGGCAGCGCCTCATCCACTGGGCGCCTTCAAGCGTTTCGGAGGCGATGGAACTCTTCGATGCCGCCGCGGGCGACCGCGAGGCCGCGCTGGCCGCGCTGAAGGCCGAGCTGCAGGCCGACCGGGGATCGCCGCTTGCCGTCCACGCCACCCAGGCCGTGTTCGGCGAGGGTCCGCTCGACCCGCCTCTCCTTTTCGTCGGCGAGCAGCCGGGTGACGAGGAGGACCTGAAGGGCCGCCCCTTCGTGGGGCCGGCCGGACGCCTCTTCGACGGCGCGCTGGAGAAGGCGGGCATCACGCGCGGCGAATGCTACCTCACCAATGCGGTGAAGCATTTCAAGTTCACCCCCACCGGGAAGCGGCGCATCCACCAAAGCCCCGATGCAGGCGACATCGCGCATTACCGCCCCTTCCTGCGCCGCGAGATCGAAATCGTCGCGCCGCGCCTCGTCGTCACGCTGGGCGCCACCGCGCTGCGCGCCATGATGGGGCGCGCCATCCCGGTCACCAAGGCGCGGGGCGAGATGATGCGGACTCCCGAGGGGTTGCCGGTGTTTCCGACCGTCCACCCCTCCTACCTGCTGCGCCTGCCCGACCCGGACAGCCGCGAGCGCGAGTACGGCCGCTTCGTCGAGGATTTGAAGCGTGCGCACCGCGAGGTGATGTAGGCCTTGCCAGGCGGGAGCCGGCCTTAAGTGGATTTCCTGGGCTGACATCCGAGCCCCCGTGCCGCTTCTTGCACGCCCCGCCTCGCAAGGTTGCACGAGGCGCGCTGGATGGAACGAGATGCCCCCTGCCCGCCCGTGAACAGGAACGCCTCGCGGCGCTCCGCTCCTACGACATCCTCGACACCGGCGCCGACGCGGCGCTGGACAACCTCGTCAAGTTCGCCGCCAAGCTCACCGGCACGTCCCTTTCCGCCGTGTCGCTGGTGGCGGAGGAGCGGCAGTGGTTCAAGGCGCAGGCGGGGCTCCCGGTCCGCGAAACGCCGCGCGACCAGTCCTTTTGCGCCCATGCCATCCTGGAGCCGGGGCAACCCCTCATCGTCGAGGATGCCACGCGCGACGCACGCTTCGCCGACAACCCGCTGGTGACCGGGGAGATGGGCGTCCGCTTCTACGCGGGCGTGCCGCTGGTGAACCCCGAAGGCCACGCCCTAGGGGCGCTGTGCGTCATCGACCGCGAAGCGCGCAGCCTGAGCGCGGACCAGAAGGAGGCACTGATCCGCCTGGCCGAGACGGTGGGCACCACGCTCGAGCTGCATCGCGCCATGCGACGCATCCGCTCCTATGCCCTGACCGACAGCCTGACCGGCCTCGCCAACCGCTCCGCCTTCCTGATGGAGCTGGAGCGCGCCATCGCCCAACATCGGGCGGGCGGCGCGGGCTTTGCGTTGATCGGCCTCGACCTCGACGGCTTCAAGCGGGTGAATGACGTGCACGGCCACCTCGCGGGGGATGAGGTGCTGCGCGCGGTGGCGGAGGTGATGCAGGAAGCGGTGGGCGGAATCGGTTCGCCCGCTCGGATCGGCGGCGACGAGTTCGCGGCCCTGCTCCCTTCCATGGAGGCGGCGGAAGCGGTCGGGGAACGGCTGCGCGCCCGCATCGCGACGCGCATGGAGGAGCGTGGCTGGGGCGTGACGGCCTCGATCGGGGTCGTGTCCATCGCTGCCGCGCCCTTCAGCGTGACCGCGGCGTTGGAGGCCGTGGACGAGCTGGGTTACCGTGCCAAGGCAGCCGGCAAGAACCGTGTGATGCACCGCGAGCACTGAGCGGCAGGGGCAACAGGGGGCCGGAGCCACGCAGGCTTCCGGCGCGGAGTGCCGAGCCGTGCGTCGCCGGAACACGCGCCTCCGGGGTCGGAATCGCGGCTGACCCGAAGCGATAAGGGACGGTCAGCCGTGTGAGGCAATGCCGGGCGAACTGGTTTGGCTAGCCCTGACCCCACGCCCAACTGCAAACCCATCGCATTTCATGACTTGCAGCATCCCTCATTAGGAATGCTAATATGGGCACGTTGAGAAATGAATGGGATGTTTCATGTCCTGGAGATCGGCCCAGCTTCGGGCACTGGGGTCACTTTTGATCGCATCGTGCGCCCTGGCGAACGCGGCTCAAGCTGCGCCATGGACGCACCTGCCCGAGGGATTCCTTCCCAGCGCCCCGGCCCAGACGGGTCCGAGTTCTCCCTCCTCCGGGCGCAGCACGGAGCAGAGGGATACTCCGGCCCAATCGACGGGACCCCTCGCCGGATTGGGTGGGGGCTTCAAGGGCGGAGTCGAGATCCGCTCAACCCCGGGCGGGGCCTATTTCGACGCGCAGGGGAACATCCAGGTCCGATCCTGGCACGCCGATGAGGCCGTCCGGCTCCTTGGGTTCAGCTTCATGAGGGTCCCCGAAGGGGATGGCGCATCGGAGGACGCGCGATCATCGACGCAGGGAGGGCCGGAAGCCTCGCGCTTCGGCGGCAGCGGCGTCCCTGACGAAACAGCTCCGCAGGCATGGGCAGGCAACCATGGTTTCGGGACTGCCATTGTCTCGCCCGAGTGCACCGCGATGGCTTGCACCTCCCCCGGCCGTGCCGCAGTGCCCGTGCCGGCCCCGGCAAGCTTTGCCTTCCTGGCCTTGGGGATGCTTGGCCTCGGCCTCGTGAGGCGTGGACAGCGCGCCACCTGACAGCAGCAAACCTCGCCCGTTCATCGCGCCACTCCGGATTTTTCCGGAACTGCAAGTCACACTGAGGGCTGCTATCCCGCCATCACAACGGGAGGTTGTGGATGCGCGCCCTGCGACAGTTGAAGAGTGGCTACGAGCATATCGGCTGGGCGACCCTGACCGATGATGGACGCGGCACGTTTCGGGTCCAGACCGGCCCCGAGCCACAGGATTTCGTCCTGTTCGTCACGACCTGGGTCCCGAGCGGGACCGGATCCGATTTGTCCTCGGGCAGCGAGCGCGCCGTGCTCGTCTCGTCCTGGCAAGATCCCGCACTGCTTCCCGGCTGGCATCCGGTCGAAGCCCACGTGTCTCCCGCCCGCTGAGTAGCGGCGGGCAAGCCGCCCTGCTCATTTTCCCGGCCTCGCAATGTGGGGCCATGTCCTGAATGCAATGGCGAAGCCTGTCGCCACGCGACGAGCGGGACGGCGACTAGGCACCGGGAACGCGCCGCATCTTCCGACGCGGCCGCTCTGTCGCGGCTGCGACGCTCCGCTCGGGCCGCTCCACGGCGATCACCGTCTCGGCCAGTTCGATCCAAGCCTCGAGGACGGCTTCGTTCACGTCGTCGCTGCGGTTGAAGCTCGCGTGGATGGCCATGCCGCGCAGCAGGCAGAGCGTCATGTACTGGAACTGCTCTTCCTTCCGCACGTCGGGGAACCGCAGCAGCTGACGCCATCGGAGATTTCGCTGGCTGGCCGGTGAGTCGAGCGCATGTCGCAGCCGGTCGCCAAGCTCCCGGTCCACGCGCGCGGCCAGCATCAGTTCCAGCGCCGCGACGTAGCTCGGCTTGCTGAAGATCTCCCGCCAGACGAAGCGGAGGTAATCCTCGAAGGGCACCTCGCCCAGGTTCCGGCCGCCGAAGGCCGCGTGGCGGGCCTCGTCCCAGCTTTGCAGCAGGTGCTCGAAGGCGCCCACCAGCATGTCGGTCTTGGTGGCGAAGTGGTGGGTCTGCGCCCCGCGGGACACGCCCGCGCGCGCCGCGATCATCGGAGTCGTGAGGGATTGGAAGCCGACCTCGCACAGCACATCCAGGGCCGCCTCGCACAAGCGCCGCCGCATCGTGGCGGAACGGCGCGCCTGCTTGCCCGCACCAGCCTCTGGAGCCGCGTCGGCCTCATTGCTCCCCAGGGTCCTGTCCATCCCTTGCATGTCCCTAAGCCACGCACCGAGCGCGTCAAACCCGTGCGCGCGAAAGAACCCTTGTTGACCCCATTTTACAAACAGTCCAGTCTGTTTTTAATATTCGATGACCTGATGGATCCGGGCAGTGAACACGAGGAATGCTCATCATGGACAGGCGTGAATTCGGCCGGACCCTTTCCGGCACCGTCGTTGCCGCCTCCCTTGGCGCAAGCCGTGCGGCGCTTGCCCAGGGCAGCACCGGTTTCCCGTCCCAGCCCATCCGCTTGATCGTCCCCCTGGCCGCCGGGACACTAACCGACACCATCGCCCGCCTGCTGGCCGAGCCGATGGCGCGCGACCTCGGGCAGCCAGTCGTGGTCGAGAACCGGGGTGGCGCGAATGGCAATGTCGCGGCTTCCCACCTGAAGCAGCAGCGCCCGGACGGGCACGCGGTGCTGCTGTCCGGCGTTTCCATGTTCGCCTTCAATCCCTTCCTCTACCCGAGCCTCGCCTACGACCCGGCGCGGGACTTCACCTACGTCGCGCCTGTCGTCGACACGCCCTTCATGCTGGTGGCCAGCAGGCAGAGCGGCATCACCACCGTGGCCCAGTTCCTCGAACGGGCCCGGGCCCGGCCGGGCGAGCTGACCTTCGCCAGCGCCGGCAACGGCAACTCGACTCACCTCGCCGTGGAGATGGTGGCGGCGGCCGCGGATCTCCGGCTGACCCACGTTCCCTACAGCGCGGTCTCGCCCCTCAACAGCCTGCTGTCCGGCGAGACGGACACCATGCTCAGCGTCATCGGCAGCCTGATCCCACATGTCCGCGCGGGCTCCGTCGTTCCCCTGGCCGTGCTGCTCGATGCGCGCGCGCCGGATCTGCCCAACGTGCCCACGCTCCGCGAGGCCGGCGTGGAGGCGCCGAAGATGCCGGGCTGGTACGCGCTCGTCGGACCGGCCGGCCTGCCGGAGGGTCCGGTGCAGCGGCTGAACGCCGCGCTGCAGAAGGCGCTCCAGGACGCCGCGATCCGCCAGCGCCTTCGGGAACTCTACCTTGAGCCGATCGCAGGCAGTCCTGCTACGATCCGCGAAAGCTTTGAACGCGACAGCGAGGTCTGGGGCGGCTTCATCCGCAGCCGCGGCCTGCGTCTCGGCTGACTGCATCGAACCCCACGGGAGCACGCCGCCATGGCCATTCTCAGCACCGCCGTCCGCGACCACCGCTACGCCCTCATGCATGCCCTGATGGACCGGGAGGGGCTCGATGCCCTCGCCTTCACCCAGGGCGACTTCTTCCAGTTCGCCACCAACTTCGCGACCGACGTGCAGACCTGGGAGCGTCCCATCGTCTGCGTCGTGCCGCGCAACGGGGCGCCCTTCGCCATCTTGAACGAGCTTTCGACCAACCATTGGCGCTTCGGCATCGAGGCGGGGAAGCTGTGGGTCACGGATGTGGAGTTCTACGCGGAGCACCCGCGCCTGAGCCGCCGCGTGCCGCTCGCGCCGCAATGGCCCGAGATGATGGCCGACCGCCTGCGCCGTGCCGGCCTGGCCCGCGCCCGCATCGGCGCCGACGCGGCCGGCGGCATGCTGGGCCGCGCGGCCGCGCTGCTGCCGCACCTCAAGCTGGAGGGCCTTACGGCCGGCTGCCAGAGCCTGCGCTGGGTGAAGCACCCGGAGGAGATCCAGCTCCTGCGCGAGATCGCAGGGCTGACCGACTGGGTGCAGGACCGCTACCGGGAAGCGATCCGGCCCGGCCGGCTCGTGCAGGAGATGGACATGGCCATGGCCGCCGCGATGGCGGAGGAATCGGCGCGCCGCTTCCCGGGCGAGCACCTGGAGATCATGCGCTGCTGGACCCTTTCCGGCCCGGCGAGCTGCGCGCCCCATGGCGATGGCCGCTCCTCGGGTCAGCGCATCGAGAAGGGGCACGGCCTCGTCAACATCGTCATCCCGCGCGTGAACGGGCTGGTGGTGGAGAATGAGCGCACCTGGTTCTGCGGCAAGCCGGACAACCGGCAGGCCTTCCTCTTTGAGACGGCGCGCGCCGCGAACGAGGCCGCCTGCGAGGCCGCCGTCACCGGCCGCCCGGTCTGCGACATCGACGCCGCCGCCCAGGCGGTGATCGAGCAGGCGGGCTGCGCGGATCTGATCCTCCACCGCACCGGGCACGGCATGGGCACGCTCGGGCACGAATTCCCGGCGGACATGGCCTTCAACACCCGTCCGCTCCTGGAGAACGAGGTGTATTCGGCCGAACCGGGCCTGTACGAATGGGGCCTCGGCGGCTTCCGCCACGACGACACCGTGGTGGTGGGCACCCGGCCGGAGGTGCTGACGCGCGCACCCAAGGACCTCGCCTCGCAGACGGTGGGCTGAAGGTGGAGGCGGAGCTGCGACGGGTCGCCGCCGCGCTCGCGGGGCCCGGCCAGCCGCAGGCCGGCCTCGCGGCGCTGGACGGGGCGCTCGCCGCCTGCATCGGCCACCGCCTCTTCACCGTGCTGGTGCTGGACGAGGCGCGCGGCGTCAGCCGCCGGTTCCACAGCAGCCAGCCGGATGCCTATCCCGTCTCGGGGGAGAAGCCGATCCGGCGCGACTCGGAGTTCTACGGCCTCGTCGTCGAGCAGGGCCAGCCGCGCATCTGCCGAAACCGGGACGACATCATCCGGGCCTTTCCCGATCACGAACTGATCCTTTCGCTCGGCTGCGACGGGGCGGTGAACGTGCCGGTGCGCTGGGACGGGCGCACCCTCGGCGCGCTGAACCTGCTGCACCGCGCCGGGCACTACACCGAGGAGCAGCTACCCCAGCTTTCCGTCTTCGCGGCGCTGGCCTTGGCGCCCATCCTGCGCACCCTGGAAGGACGAAGCCTATGACCCGATCCCTGACGCGCCGCGGTGCCGGCGCGATGCTCGCCGCCCTGGCCAGCCCGGCCCTGGCCCAGGAAAGCTCGCAGCCCTTGCGCGTCATCATTCCGCAGCCGCCCGGCGGCGCGACGGACATCCTGGCCCGCCTCCTCGCCGAACCGCTTTCGCGCGAGCTGGGGCGGCCGGTCGTCGTCGAGAACCGGCCGGGCGCCAACGGCATCGTCTCGATCAACGCCATCAAGACTTCGCGGCCGGATGGCGGCGCGCTGCTGCTGGGCGGGGTGTCCATCTTCAGCTTCAACCCGAATCTCTATCCGAACCTCCCCTACGATCCCTGGCGCGATTTCACCTGGATCGCGCCGGTGGCCGACACGCCCTTTGTCATGGTCGCCGGCCCGCGCACCGGGATCACCACCCTGGCCCAGTTCATCGAGCGCGCCCGCGCCGAGCCGGAACGCCTGACCTTCGGCAGCGCAGGGATCGGGAACTCCACGCATCTGGCGATGGAGATGATCGCCGAGCGCGCGAACATCCGCCTGACCCACGTGCCCTTCGCCGGCTCCGCCGCGGCAATCACCAGCATCATCGCGGGCGACACGGATTCGATGGTGAACCCGCTCGGTAGCACCCTGCCCATGATCCGGGGCGGCACCGTCGTGCCGCTCGCCACCCTGGGCACGGAGCGCTCGCCGGCCCTTCCGGGCGTGCCGACGCTGCGGGAGTCGGGGTTGGCGGACGTCACCATGCCCGGCTGGTACGCCTTCGTCGGCCCGGCCGGCATGCCGGTCCCGGTGGTGGAGCGGCTGAACGCCGCCATCCGCGCCGTGGTGGACAGTCCCGCCGTGACGCAGCGCCTGCGCGAGGCGGTGCTGGAGCCCGTGTCCGGCTCGGCCGCCGACATCCAGCGGCGTGCCAGGTCGGAAAGCGAGATGATCGGCGCCTTCATCCGCCGCCGCGGCATCAAGGTGGAGTAGGCCCATGGCCCGGCCCGAACGGCGCATGCCCAAAGCCCGCGCGATGATCGTCGCGCCGCAGCCCGAGGCGGTGGAGGCGGGAGTCGCCACGCTCGAGGCTGGCGGCAACGCTCTGGATGCCGTCCTCGCCTGCGCCCTCACGCAGGGCGTGGTGGACCCGATGATGTGCGGCATCGGCGGCCTCGGCGTGCTGCAGATCCTCGACCCCGCGACGGGCGACCACCTGGTCCTGAACGGGCTTTCCACCTGCCCCGGCGCCTGCACCGAGGCCATGTGGGAGGCGGTCTTCGAGGGCGAGTGCCCGGACGGCTACGGCTACATCCTGCGCGGCCATGCCAACGAACTCGGCCATGCCGCCGTGACCACGTCCGGCATCCTGCGCGTCTTCGCCGAGGCGCATCGGCGCTGGGGTCGCCTCGGCTGGGCCGACCTCTTCGGGCCAGCGATCGCCACCGCGACGGAAGGCTGGCTGGTGCGCCCGCATGTCGCGGCGATGTTCGCCCTGGACGAGCGCGCCTATGGGCGGCTGAGCTATCGCGAAAAGCTGGCCTTCACGGAAGATGGCGCGCGGCTCTACCTGCGCCCGGACGGTTCGCCCAAGCGCGTCGGCGACACGGTCCGCAATCCCGACCTCGCCGCGACGCTCGCCACCTTGGCGCGGGAGGGGGCGGAGGATTTCTACGCGGGCGGCATCGCCCGGCGCATCATCGCCGACATGGAGCGGCACGGCGGGCTGCTGTCGGCGGACGACCTCGCGGGCTTCCATCCGGAGGCGGAACCGCCGCTCACCGTGCGCTATCGTGGCCGCGACATCGCCGTGCCGCCACCGCCCGCGGGCGGCATCATGGTGGCCCAGATGCTCCGCATCCTGGAGCGGTTCGACCTGCCGGCGCTCGGCCACAACAGACCCGAATACATGCGGGTCGTGGCGGAGGCGATGAAGGTCGCAGGCCGCGACAAGGACCGTCACATCGGCGACCCCCGCTTCGTCCCTCCCCCGCTGGAGCGCCTCCTTTCCGACGCCTACGCGCAGGAGCGTGCGGCCGCCATCCAGGCCGGCGAGAAGACGCATCTGCCGCGGACCGGCGCGGATTCCCAGCACACCACCACCGTCTCCTGCGTGGATGCGGGCGGGATGGTCGTCTCGCTGACCCATACGCTGGGCCTGCCCTCCGGCGTCATCCCGCCGGGAACGGGCTTCATGCTCAACGGGGCCATGAACTGGTACGACCCGCGCCCGGGTCGCGCCGGCTCCATCGCGCCGGGCAAGCGCCGCTTCTCCTCCATGGCACCGAGCATCGTGCTGGAGGAAGGCAAGCCGGTTGCGACCCTGGGCGCGCCGGGCGGCGCATGGATTCCCATCGCCATCCTGCAGGCCCTGGTGAACCTGTTGGATTTCGGCATGACGATGCAGGAGGCGGTGCAGGCCCCACGCTTCAGCGCCACCAGCGATGCGGTGGACATCGGCAATCGCATTCCCCGCGCCGCGCAGCAGGCGCTGGAGGCGATGGGCTACGAGGTGCGCCGCTCCCCCGCCAGCTATCCCTTCGCTGCCGTGCACGGCATCGCCATGTGGGACGGGCGCCTCGAAGGCGGCGCTGACCCGCAGCGCGATGGCCTCGCCGCCGGAATCTCCTGAGGAGCGACACGCCATGATCACCCCCCGCCGCGGCCTCGGCCTCGTCGCGCTTTCCACCCTCGCCGCGCCGGCGCCGGTGCGGGCGCAATCCGCCTCCACTTGGCCGCGGGCGCAGCCAATCCGCTTCATCGTGCCCTTCGCGCCGGGCGGCACCACCGACATCATCGCCCGCATCCTGATGGCCGAGGTGTCGCGCCGGATCGGCCAGACGGTCGTGGTGGAGAACCGTCCGGGTGCGGGGGCGACGCTCGGGACCGGCCAGGTCGCACGCGCGGCGCCCGACGGCTACACGCTGCTTCTTTCGGTCATCAGCGCGATGGTGGTGGGAAAGGTGCTCTACGGCGAGCGGGTCACCTGGGACCCCGACCAGGATTTCGCGCATGTCGCCATGGTGATGAGTACGCCCTACCTGATCCTCGTCCGCCCCGACCTGCCGATCCGCACGCTGGCGGATCTCGTGGCCGAGGCGCGGCGCCGGCCGGACGCGCTGAGCTACGGCAGCGCCGGTGTCGGCTCCATGCCGCATCTCGTCATGGTGCGCTTCCTGTCGGCCGCTGGCATCTCGATGACCCACGTGCCCTATCGCGGCGCCGCGCAGATCGCGACGGATGTGGCGGGCGGGGTCCTTCCGATGATGGTGGACAGCCTGACCGCGGCCAGCGCCAACATCCGCAGCGGCATGCTGCGCCCGCTGGCGCATACCTGGCCCGAGCGCGTTCCCGCCTTCCCGGACATCCCGACCTTCCGCGAGCTGGGCTTCGAGGATCTGGTGGTGGACGGATGGTCCGGCATCGCCGCCCCCGCCCGCACGCCGCGCCCGATCCTGGAGCAGCTGGCCACGGCGACTCGCGAGGCGCTGGCGGCGCCCGACGTCGTGCGGCGCTATGCCGAGACCGCCACCGCGCCAGGGCGCCACTTCCTCGACGACGCGCAGCGCTTCGTGCGCGAGGAGCTGGCGGCCTGGACGCCCATCATCCGCGCCTCCGGCGCCTCGGTGGACTGACGCCCGGCAAATCCAAATCCGCATGGAGGGCTTGCGTGTCCCGCGCGAAGGCGCGCAGGCTTACGCATGCCTGTGACTTGCTTGCCGGGACAAGCGAGTCCGCGAAGGGGGAGGCAAGCTGCATGCAACGACGCACCCTGATGAAGAGCGTGGGCGCCGGACTCGCGGCCTCGGTCGCGGGGCCGGCCCTGGTCCGGGCGCAATCCGCCAGCACGCTGCGCTTCACGCCGCAGCAGGATCTGGTGACGCTCGATCCGGTGACCACCACGGCCTATATCAGCCGCAACCACGGCTACATGGTGTTCGACACGCTCTACGGCATGGATGGCGCCTTCCAGGCCACCCCGCAGATGGTGGACGGCCACCGCATCGACGATGACGGCAAGCGCTGGGACCTCACCTTGCGCGAGGGGCTGCGCTGGCACGACGGGGAAAAGGTGACGGCCCGCGACTGCGTGGCGAGCATCCGCCGGTGGGCGCGGCGCGACCCCTTCGGCGCGACCCTGATGGAAACGACAGACGAGCTTTCCGCGCCCGATGACGGCACGATCCGCTTCCGCCTGAAACGCCCCTTCCCCCTGCTGCCGGTCGCGCTGGGCAAGGCCTCCGTGCCGGTCTGCGCCATGATGCCGGAGCGGCTGGCGAACACCGACCCCTTCGCCCAGGTCCCTGAGCTGATCGGCAGCGGGCCGTTCCGCTTCAAGGCGGATGAGCGCGTTCCAGGCTCGCTCAACGTCTACACGAAGTTCGAGGGCTACGTGCCGCGCAAGGACGGGGTGCTCGCCTGGACCTCCGGCCCGAAGGTCGTGCATTTCGACCGCGTCGAGTGGCGCAGCATGCCCGATGCCTCGACCGCCACCTCCGCCCTGCTGGCGCGCGAGCAGGACTGGCAGGAATACGCCTATCACGACCAGCTTTCGCTGCTGCGGCGGGCACGCAACGTGCAGGTGCGCGTGCTGGACCCGACCGGCTTCGTGGCGATGATGCGCGTGAACCACCTGCAGCCGCCCTTCGACAATCCGGAGATCCGTCGCGCCCTTTGGGGCGCCGTGAACCAGGCGGACTACATGCACGCGCTGGTCGGGCCGAACGAGCCTTCGCTCTACCACGTCCCCCTCGGCTTCTTCGCCCCGGGCACGCCCATGGCCTCCGAGGCCGGGCTCGACCCGCTGCAGGGCCCGCGCCATTACGACCGCGTGCGGGAAGCGCTGCGCAGCGCCGGCTATCGTGGGGAGACGGTGCTGCTGATGGTGCCGTCCAACTCGACGTCGCTGATGGCGCAAGGCGCGGTGGCCGAGGACATGCTGAAGCGCGTCGGCATGAACGTCGAAGTCTATGCCGTCGAGTTCAACGCCATGCTGCAGCGGCGCAACCGCAAGGGCCCCGTGGCGGAGGGCGGCTGGAGCGCCTTCATGACCAACTGGTCCGGCACGGACTGGCTGAACCCCGCCGGCCACATCGCGCTGCGCGGCAATGGCGAGGCGGGCTATGCCGGCTGGGCCACCATGCCGCGCATCGAGCAGCTGCGCGAAGCATGGTTCCGCGCGCCGGACGAGGCGGCGCAGAAGCAGATCTGCCGCGACATCCAGGTCGAGGCGATGCGCGAGGTGCCCTTCTATCCGCTCGGCCAGTACATGCAGCCCACCGCCTATCTTTCCAGCCTGACCGGCGTGCTCGATGGCTTCGCCACCTTCTGGAATGTCCGCCGCGCATGACCGGAACCAAGACGATGAATCAGAACGAAGCCGTCCGCGCCCACGCGCTGGAATGGATCGCCGCCAACCAGGACCGCCTTTCCGCCTTCAACGCGCGGATCTGGTCCCATGCGGAGCCTGCCTGGCGCGAGTACCGCTCCGCCCGCGACTACGTGGAGCTGCTGCGGGCCGAGGGCTTCAAGGTGGAAGAGGGGTCAGGCGGAATGCCGACCGCCTTTGTCGCGGAATGGGGCCGTGGCGGGCCGGTACTCGCCAGCTTCTCGGAGTATGACGCGGTTCCCGGCAACTCCCAGCAGGTGGTGCCGCGCCAGGCGCCGCGCGAGGGCGTGCACCCCTATGCGGCCGGCCATACCGACCCGCATTCCGTGCTCGGCACGGCCTCGCTCGCCGCCGTGCTGGGCGCCAAGGCAGCGGTGGAGGCGCATGGCGTCGCGGGCACGCTGAAGCTGTTCGGGGAGCCTGCGGAGAAGGTCTGCGGCTCCAAGCCGATCCACGCCGCCAAGGGGTATTACGACGGGCTGGACGCCGCGGTGGTGTGGCACCCCTGGGCCTCCAACACCGTGACCGGGGAAACGCATTTCGGCGCCTACTGGAGTGCGGTGATCACCTTCGAGGCCGAGGCGCCGGAGCAGTGGATCGACCCGTCCCTGATGCCGATCGAAGGCGCGCATGCCGCCGCGCGCTGCCCGGGCGCGGTGGACGCGCTGTGCCTGATGTACACCACGACCAAGTACACCAAGGAGGCGATGTTTCCCTCCGCCGGCTCCTGGACGCTGAACGAGCACATCATCGGCGATGCCGGCGCCACCTCGGACAATCTCACGCCGCGCTTCTCGCAGATCCAGTATTCCTGGCGCTCCTCCTCGCTCGGCATCCAGGAGCAGATCTGGCGCGTGCTGGCGAACAATGCGCGCCACGTGGCCGGCATCACGGGCTGCCGGGCCTTCGTGCGATGGGTGACCAAGACGCGCGTCGGGCTGCCGAACACGGCGATGACCGACCTGACCTGGAAGAACCTCCAGGCCGTCGGCGCCCCACGCTACGGCGAGGAGGCGCTGGAGTTCGGCCGGCAGATGCAGCGCGAGCTCGGGCTGGAGCCGATGGAGGACCCGTTCGTCGCGGACGTGTCGCGCCTCACGCCGCCTGAGGCGAACGAGGCGCGGCTACGCGCCGGCCTTCCCTCCTGGCAGAAGCATCTCAGCGCGGATGACTACGTGGAGTTCTGCTGGCATGCGCCGACGGTGCGGCTGCTGGCTGCGCGGCCCCGGCTGCGCCCGCCATCGCCTGGTTATGCCTATCCGATCTGGGCCTACAACGCGTTGGGCGGCCTTCCGGCCGCGGTGGATCCCGGGATGTTCGTCGCTGCCAAGACCATGGCGCTGACGCTGGTGGACCTGGCAACCCTGCCGGAAGCGCTGGCCGCCGCCCAGGCCGAGTTCCGGGAGCGCACGGGAGGCGGCGCGGGTGGCTCGCGCTGGGTCGGCCCGCTGCTGCCGCCCGATTTCGACCCGCCGGTGGATCTGCGCTGGCCGGAATATGTCACCACCCCGCGCGGCGAGGAATGGACCTTCCCCACCCCGCATTCCGGCACTGGAGCGGGGGAGCCGCTTTGAGGAGTCAGGCTGCTCGCCCGCGCGTTGCAGGAGCCATCGCGCCTGTCTGGCTGCGTAACGCCCAGGCGGCAGCGGGGTGGATGTCGGCTGCATCCATCCTGCATCGGATGGAACCCTGTGCGTCGCGCGAGGCGCCGCAATCCTGAACCACCTTCATCGAGGGTGAGACGATACGTTCGGCCCATCCGGGTCGTGGATGCGGCATGGCGCCAACGGAACTTTGGGAGCTTCCATGATGCATCCCGCCAGAGCCAGCCGTCGCATCCCGACGCAGCGGGAGACTGCTTCCGTCTGCGTTCCCCACCTGTTGACCATGCGCTCACGGACGAGAGGCGGAACCGCACCCGCGTACGACACGCCTCGAACTCCGTCTGATGCGAGGGGGAGCCGAGACATAGGACACGACTCGCCCGAAATGGCACAGATGGCGACACGTTCCAGTGTGAGCGGAGAGCCAAGGCTTCCTTTGGCGCGCAGGTCGCGCGGCGTAGGCTCGCGGGATTTGGATGGTGCTGGATTCTGCCGCGAGCGCCAACCGAACCGACTGACCACTTCCAGGACGTGGTCCAGCGAAACCAAGCAGGAGCCACGATGAGGCTTGTTCACCAATCCGCCTTCCTATTTTTGGCCGCGCTTCTGGCTTCCACCGGCTGCCAGCAGGACACGGCAAGTCCAGGCCCCACGACCCCCGCGGCGCCCTCCGTCGCGGCCCCCGTGGCGAGGTTCGACGGCACATATCGGGGAACCTTCAGGCTCACACGCGACAGCGGCCGGTGCGGCGCCCCGACCATCCAGCGGAGCATGACCGTCACCAACGGACAGGCGCGGCTGGTGTATGATGTGGATCAGGGCTTCTCGGCATCGGGCACCGTGGATGACAGCGGAAGGTTCGAGCTCATCGGCCGCGGCGCCAGCGCGATCGTCCGCATCGAGGGCCGGATCTCGGGGAATGACGCCAGAGGCGTCTTCGAGAGCCGGAGTTGTGGCTACGATGTCCATCTCTCGAGACCGGCTGACGGCAGGCGCCTCTAAGGCGTCTATTTCAGCCACCGGAAGGCAGCCTCCCGAGCACGCATTCGCGTAGTCTGTGAGCCCTGGGAGATCTCTGTGTCTCGCAGCATGATCGGACACTGCCATTCTCCGAGGAAGACAGGACGGTCCTGCCCAAGGCCGCTTGGCCAACAAGGAGTGCTTCGATGCCCAGCACGGACGTCCTCGTCATTGGCGCGGGTCCCACCGGACTGGTCCTGGCCCTGTGGCTCGACGCCCAGGGGGTGGCGGTGCGGATCGTCGACAAGTCGAAGGGCCCGGGCGAAACGTCGCGGGCGCTTGCGGTCCACGCGCGCACGCTGGAACTCTACCGCCAGCTTGGCCTCGGCGATGCCGTTGCCCAGGCTGGCCATCGTGGCGCCGCCTTCAACATGTGGGTGGCGGGCAAGCGCCGCGCGCGCATCCCCTTCGGCAGCTTCGGGGGCGCGATCACCCCCTATCCGTTCGTCCTGATCTATCCGCAGGATCACCATGAGCGCTTCCTGGTCGAGCGCCTGGCCGAGCGCGGCATCGCCGTGGAGCGCGAAACGGAACTGGTGGGCTTCGAGGATCGCGGCACCGAGGTTGTCGCCCGCCTGCGCCGCCCGGGTGGAGGGGAGGAAAGCTGCGAGGCGCGGTTTCTCGCCGGCTGCGACGGCGCGCGCTCGACCGTACGCCACCTTCTCGGCGCGAGCTTCGAGGGCGGCACCTACGACCAGCTCTTCTACGTGGCCGATGTCGACGTGGCGAACGATACGCTCGGCGGCGAGATCCACATCGCCTTCGAGGGGCCCGAATTCGTGCTGATCATGCCCTATGGGCAGCCCGGCAAGTTGCGGGTCGTGGGCACCGTGCGCGAGGCACGGGCGGGGGCTGCCGAACCCCTGTCCTTCGACGATGTGGAGCACCGGTCGATCCACGCGCTTGGCCTGGAGGTCGAGCGGGTGAACTGGTTCTCGACCTACCGCGTCCACCATCGCGTCACGGAGCGCTTCCGCCACGGCAATGCCTTCCTTCTGGGCGACGCGGCCCATGTCCACAGCCCGGCCGGCGGACAGGGAATGAACACGGGGATCGGCGACGCCATCAACCTGGCGTGGAAGCTGGCGGCCGTCCTGAAGAACGAGGCGGAGGACAGCCTGCTCGACAGCTTCGAGGCCGAGCGTCCGGTCTTCGCCCGCAAGCTGGTGGAAACCACCGACCGCGTCTTCACCTTCGCGACAGCACGGGGCAGCGTCGCCGAATTCGTTCGGACCCATGTCGCGCCTGGCCTCGCGCGCTTCGCCTGGGGCCTCCGTCCCGTGCGCGAGGCGATGTTCCGCCTCGTGTCCCAGACCATGCTGCGCTATCCCGAAAGCCCGCTCAGCGTCGGCAAGGCCGGGAAGGTCAGCGGCGGCGATCGCCTGCCCTTTGTCCGGTTCGACGGACGCGACAATTACGGCCCGCTTTCGGACATCAGGTGGCAGGTCCACGTCTATGGAACCGCGACCCGCGAGTTGCAGCAATGGTGCAGCCGGCGCGGCATCCCACTGCACGAATTCCCATGGCGCGAGGCGTTCGGGGAAGCGGGCCTGGCCCGCGATGCCGCCTACTTGCTGCGCCCCGACACCTATGTCGGCCTCGCAGAGCCGGGAGGCCGCGCGGAAGCGCTGGAAAGCTATCTGGCCGGCCATGGCCTGCGCCCGAAGCGCGTTTGAGCGCAGCAGAGCAAGACAGCCCGGCGCAGAGCCGAAACTAGACGATGCCACGCCCTGGTATCAGCCCCTCACGGCTGGGACGCCTGCCCGCCGAGACGAACTGCGGCTCTGGCACAACCTGCTGGCGCCGGCTTCGCGGCCGGCAGGCGGCATGCTTGTGGTGATCAGCGTCATGCTTCGTCGCGACCGCCAACGTGCGGCGTTGGACGACACCAGCCGTTCAGCCGGTAGTTCCACTCACTGGTACGTCCGGCTTTGGTCGGGATCGGTGCAGGAGCAGGGGCCGGACGCGGGCACCATCCTCATATCGGTGATGAGCAAAGCCACACGGGGCTCAACGTTCTCCTGATGAATGCCATCCGCCCGACGCGGCTCGTGACACTGATCTTGTGCACGCCATCTCCTGGGCTGCGAGGACCAACCTGATCCACAGTTGGATCGAGGACAGGGCGGCGAAGTCAAGAAACCTGTCGATGGTCTTGTCGTAGCGTGTGGCGGGGTGCGCCTGCATTGGGTGGCCTCCGGGCACCTGTTGTTCACGCGACCTAGAGCAGAATCTGATCATTCGGGCTCGTATCCGGCGGCGGTGAAGTAGTTCGCGCACTCGGCCGGCGTGAAGGCCGGAAGTGCGTCACGGATGGCATCCCAGAGGTCTTCGACC
>NZ_JAPFQI010000004.1 GCF_026183895.1 Sabulicella glaciei
CTCGTCCAGCGCGGAAGCCTGGATCACTCCAGCCTCGTCCATCGACATCCCTCTCTCCCTCTCCAGAGGGGGGCGATTTCATGTCGCCAAGGGAGGGTCATTCCATGGCGCCCGACACAGAGAAAAGCCTGCTGCGCTCCGCGCCCCAGGTCGCCAGCACACGTACGCGCCCGGCTTCGACCAGCGGCGCCCATGGACCAGCATCGGACATGAGCTGAACCTGCCCGCCGAGCAGCGACGCCAAGCTGTCTGCCCACCCGCGGAACGGGGTGTTGAGAAGGTCTGTCCCGTCATGAGCGGCGATCTGTGCCATCGTGACGTGGGGCGTGCCACCGATGCCGTTGGAGGCATAGGCGATCGATCCTGGCCGCGCTTTGGCGGCGGCCACCATTTCACCCCAGTTGGCCCAGGGCGCATCGGCGCGGACACCGCTGGCAAAGGTGTAGCCAGAGGTCATGATGATCCACGAGAAGTCCTCGACCGGATCATAGTCGACGGATGCCATGGCCGGATAACGGAACACGTTGATCGGCATCTGGGAGATCGTGTATCCGTCGGGCCGACTGCCCCGCGCCATGCTGGAAGGACCCAGCGTCCCGGCCGCGCCCGGCCGGTTGTCGATCACGATGGGGACGCCCAGCTTCCTTCCGGCGGCTGCAGCCAGCGCACGCGCCGTCGCATCGCTCGGTCCGCCGGGCGTCCATGGCACGATGAAACGGATAGGTCGTGACGGGAAGCCTGACCCCTGTGCCGAGGCGAGCCTCGGAGTTGCCAGCACAGCTGCAGATGCGCCGATGACAGCTAGCGCCCTGCGGCGGCTCGCGTTGGATTGGTTCATTGGATTGTTTCCTCGATGATGCTGCTTCAGACGTGCCCTCTCGAGCATCGGCTGAAGCAGTGTTCCTTGCCGAGGGCGGCCGTTCAGGCCGCCTGCTGCAGCGTCGAGGCGACATCCATCAGCGTCACGCGCCGCATGTCTCGCGGATAGCGCTTGTCATCGTAAGGCCGACCGCGATGCATGGTCGTCCTGTTGTCCCACATGAGCAGGTCGTTCACCCGCCATGCGTGGCTGTAAACGAAGCGGCGCTCCGTCGCGTGCTCCATCAGATCGCGGATCAGGGCCAGCGCCTCGGGAACTGGCCATCCAACGATGCGCCCGATATGCGCGGACAGATAGAGGCTACGCCGTCCTGTCGCGGGGAAGTAGCGCACCAAGCGTTGCTGGACCGGAGCGAAGGAGGCGCGTTCCACCTCGGTGAACTCGGTGAAGCCGAGGAGCTGCCGCGAGAAGAGCAGGCTGTGCTCGCAGATCAGGTCCCGAAGCTTCTCCTGCATGTCAGGATCCAGGGCATCCCAGGCCGCGCGCATGTCGGCGACCTCGGTCGCGCCGCCGCTGGGCGGGATCACGCGGGCATGCAGCATAGAATACTTGGCGGGAATCGCCTTGAAGCTGCTGTCGCTGTGCCAGAGCTGGTTGCCGAGGTTGAACATCCGTCGACGCGCATCAGCCGCCAGAATGGTGCCGTCCGGCGCCAAGTTCGAGATGTCGTTGATCGTCTTGTCCTGGAGACGGGTCTTCTCCGCATCCACGGTGGCACGAGTGGCCTCGATCGTTCCGAGCGCCTCGCCAAATGCCCTTTGCTCGGCGTCGCCTAGCGCCTGATCCCGGAACACAAGAGCAGCGTAGGTGTCCATGGCTGCGTCAATCTCAGCCGCCACATCCGGTGTGACGGGCTTCCGCAGGTCAATGCCGCTCACCTCAGCCACGAAGGACGGGGTGACCGGGCGGATCTGAAGGGTGGCTTTCATGTTTCCTCCGTGAGTTCTTCGGTTCGCTGTCTGCCCATTAGCGGGGCCACTTTAATCGTTTAAAAGATGGAATTTCAACCACGTTCTGCTGCTGTGATTCCGCAGAGCGACCGACAATGATGACCTGGACGATCGGCGCGGCGCGCCAGTGACTCATAGAGAGTTCACCTCTCGCAGCCGTTCGTAGCCATCGATGCGTGGCGCAAGCCGCTCGCCTTGAGCACCACTACTTGCATCAACCTATTCCCTTCCCATTTACCATCCACACAGATGGTAAGAGGATGTTATCAGGATGGCTGCGAACGTGCACGAACTGCGGCCAAAGCCCGGCGGCGACACCGAAAAGATCACGATCAACCTTGGTTACGTCGATCTAGGCCATGTCGACCTGCTGGTGCAGGAGGGCTTCTACTCAAACCGGACCGACTTCATCCGCACCGCGATCCGCAATCAGATCGAACGGCATGCCGAGACGGCGAAACAGTCGATCGTCAGGAAAAGCCTTGACCTTGGTCTGAGGCACTTCACCCGCGCCGATCTCGAAGCGGTTCGGGCAGCAGGAGAGCGGCTCGACATCCGCGTGCTGGGTCTTGTCAGCATCGCAGCCGATGTCACGCCGGAACTCGCTCAGGCGACCATCGCCTCGATCTCCGTCCTCGGCGCGCTCCAGGCCAGCACCGCGGTGAAGGCCGCGCTCGCCGACCGCATCCGCTGACCGTCGCCACAACGACGGGTCAGCGTCAACCACGTCCAACATCTGCCTTCCACGGCGGAATGCAGCGCGAGCCTCCCTGTAAGGAAGGCTGGCCTGCGCCCGCGCACCGAAAGATCCCTTATGAACGCGATCCGACCGAACCCCATGCTCGAGGCTACCCGCCTCACCCGCGAAGGCAAGCTGACCGAAGCCTCTGCATTGCTGCAGGGCCTGCTCCGCGGCCAAGCACCAGCTGACACGACTGCGGCCACACCGCCGGGCGCCACCAAGCCGCCGGCTGGACGCCCGCCGCGCATCATCGATGTGGATCCCGTGACCGGCGAGCCATCGGATCCTGCGCCCGCTCCGGAACCGCCCATGAATGCGGCCCATCGATGGCCCGCCGGGGGCGTGGATGCGGCAACGATGCCGCAGATGCCTGAAGCGCTGCGTGGCTTCCTCGATCAGATCAGCCAGGGCGGATTGCCACAGGGTCTGGGAGGGCTGGCGCAGGGCCCGATGGCGCGGCCGGCGGAGCCGCTGCCCGACGGTGCACAATTCGTGGCCGGGTCGTTCAGCAACGACGCCGGAAGCCGCGGCTACAAGCTTTATATCCCCAGCAACTATCGCGGCGAGGCGATGCCGCTGGTCGTCATGCTGCACGGATGCACCCAGTCCCCCGACGACTTCGCCGCCGGTACGCGGATGAACGCGCTCGCCGAGGAGCACGGCTGCTTGATCGTCTATCCCGGCCAGACGCAGGCGGCCAATGCCCAGAAGTGCTGGAACTGGTTCAGCCCTGGCGACCAGCGGCGCGACCAGGGCGAGCCTGCGCTGATCTCTGGCATCACGCGCCAGGTCATGCGCGACCATGCGGTTGACCCACGGCGGGTCTATGTCGCCGGGCTGTCCGCTGGTGGCGCGGCCGCAGCCATCATGGCGCAGGCTTATCCCGATCTCTACGCCGCGGCCGGAGTGCATTCCGGCCTGGCGTGTGGCGCAGCTCGCGATATTCCCTCGGCCTTCGCCGCCATGCGGCAGGGTGCCACCCTCCCGCCGCAGCCTGACCGCACAGGCTTGGGCGCAGGAATCCGACGCATCGTCCCGGCCATCGTGTTCCATGCGGACAAGGACAACACGGTGCATCCGCGCAACGGTGATCAGGTCATCGCACAGTCCGCGGGAGCGGGCGGCCTGCGGACGGAGGTGCAGCGCGGGCACGTGCCCGGGGGCCATGCCTACAGCCGGACCATCCATAAGGACGCAGCCGGCCAATCGGTCCTCGAGCAGTGGCTCGTCCACGGCGGCGGCCATGCCTGGTCCGGTGGCAGTTCCGCCGGATCCTACACCGACCCACGGGGCCCCGATGCATCGCGCGAGATGATGCGCTTCTTCCTGGAACATCCCCGGGGCACATAGGCGTGGCGGGGAAAGACCAAGACGACCGGCCCCTGCTCGGTCAACAGGGGGAGAGTCCAGCCTGCAGTACAGGAGCGTAGGCTGACACGAAGGCTCGAGAGGTGAGCGCAACAATTGCCGCTTGTCGGCGACGGGCCCCGTGGACCTGTTCGGAGATATCTCTTCAAATGTCTTCAGATTGTAACCGGTACGTATTGGGACCGTCGGTTGCGTGTCCCCGCATCCCACGTTTCCAACACTTCTCCAGAACGGCCGTTCCCCACCAAGGGAGCGGCCGTTTTGCGTTGCGAGGCCTGCGAGCCGAGGTGCAACAGCGCGGCCAAGTCGCCCCGCAGCTCCAACACCGAAGGCCGGCCGCGCCTGTGAGACGGCCGAGCCACTCCTGGCCCCACTCCGCGGCACCGGAACGAAATATGTCGGCCTTGCTGAGTGCCTCGTGAGTATGCCGCGCCACCCAGGCATGGTCGCGGCCATCCTTTACCAGCTTTTCCCGGCTGATCCCGTGCACCGCTTCTGCGGCTTTCGACCGGGACGTCCATCCGTAGGTAGGCCGGATCAGGTTGGCCCTCGCCGTTCCCGATCTCATCGACCCAGCCAATCTCGATCAGGTAGCCGGCGGGGCAGGCCCCTTGATTGTCTCCTCGTGGCCGGCCTGGACCGGAGCGGCGCGAACGCTGCGTGGGAGCAGGAGGGCATGCGCCGCCTGGCCGAGAAGGCGATATCTCGGCTCTGCCAGCATGTCCCGGCGGACGACCGCATCGCTCGCAGTCCGGCCGCGTCACTCCGGCTGCACGCCCGCGGCACGCAGGAGGCGCGTGTTGGCCTCGATGCCCTCCCGGACCAGCGCCATTACCTGCGCGCTCGTCTCGAAGCCAGTGCGCGCGGCCACCCCGGTCATCTCGTTCACCCGCGCAGCAGTCTGCTGGATGGCCTGCCGGAAGGCATCGCCGAGAGCCTCCAACGCAGCGGGCGGCGTGCGCTTCGGTGCGACGATCGGGAAGAACTCCTCATGGATCACGCCCGGCATGCCCGCCTGTGGGGCGCTCGGCACGTCCGGCAGGGCCGGGCTCCGTTGCTCCGCCAGCACCGCAAGCGCACGCAGGTTGCCGCCGCGCACCTGCCCAATCGCGGACGCCATGGTGGGCGTGCCGAATTGCGCCTCCCCCGAGACCAGCGCCGCGACGCTCGGCCCGCCGCCGCGGTAGTGCACCGTCTCCGCCTGCACGTTCATCCGCGCCATCAGCAGCAGGCCGCCGATGTGCGGGCCGCTGCCCGGGCCGGCCGAAGAGTAGTTGAGCCGACCGGGGCTGGCGCGGAGCAGTGCGAGGAACTCCTGCGCCGTGCGCGCCGGGACGGCGGGATGGATCACGAGCAGGTGCGGCGAGAAGCCGGCCACCGCCACGCCGTCGAAATCGCCGAGAGTGTCGTAGGGCACGTTCGCCACCACCGCTGGGATGGTGGCGAGCGAGCTATTCATCAGGACCGTGTAGCCGTCGGCCGGTGCGCGCGCCGCCGCCTCGCTGCCGATGACGCTGCCGGCGCCGGCGCGGTTCTCGATGACGACCGGCTGGCCGAGGACCTGCCCGGCCGGCTCGGCGATGATGCGGGCGAGGATGTCGTTGGAGCCGCCAGGCGCGGCAGCGACGATGAGGCGTATCGGCCGCGTGGGCCGCCAGCCAGAACCGCGCTGGGCCCGCGCCAGCGCGGGCATCGCGAGGCCGCCCAGCGCGAGGGCCAGGGTCGAGCGGCGATCGAGCTGCATTAACGTTTCCCCCGTTAGGTTCTCGGCGGCACCATCGCCCATTGCCGGATGGCCCGCCTGGGTGCCGAGCGTACACCCCGCGGCCGGGTCGTCCAGCGTGCAGCCCTGCACGTCCACAGGTCGGGAGATAGGCTTGTTGACGTAACGCGCCAGCGTCGTGCAGACCCTGGCACGGCCGCCTCGCGGCGGTGCGCAACCCAGCCGGAGGACGGCCGCATGACGCCCCGCCTTGCCCTCGTACTCGGTGATCCCGCCGGGATCGGGCCCGAGATCATGGCCAAGCTGCTGGCTGAGCCGGCGAACCGCGACAAGGCCGCCCTTCTTCTTGTCGCCGACCCGGAGGAGCTGGCGGAGGGGATGCGGATTGCGGGTGTGGAGGTGCCGCTCGCGCGCGTGAACGACCCAGCCGCGCTCGCGCCGGGCCACGTCGCGCTCCACGAGGTGCGGCGCCGCGCGGCGATCCCGCGGGGCCGGCCGAGCGCCGAGGGCGGGGCGCATGCGATGGACACGTTGCGCGAGTGCCTGGCGCTCGCCCAGGCCGGCATAGTGGACAGCATCTGCTTTGCTCCGCTCAACAAGAGCGCGCTGCACATGGCGGGCATGGGCCACCCGGACGAGCTTCACTGGTTTGCGGAGGTGCTGGGTCACAAGGGGCCGCATAGCGAGTTCAACGTGCTCGACGGCCTCTGGACCTGCCGTGTGACGAGCCACGTTGCGCTGCGCGAGGTGGCTGGCCTCGTCACGCCGGAGAAGGTGATCGGCGCCGTGGCGCTGATCCGCGATGCGCTGATCCAGGCCGGCGTCGCCGAGCCGCGCATCGCGGTTTGCGGGCTCAATCCGCACAATGGCGACAACGGCGCCTTCGGGCGCGAGGAGATCGAGGTCATCGGCCCCGCGCTGGAGGAGGCTCGTCGCCGAGGCCTGTCCTGCGAAGGTCCCTATCCTGCCGACACCATCTTCCTGCGCGCGCAACCGAGGAGCGACGGCACGCGCGACGTGGACGCGATCGTCACGATGTACCACGACCAAGGGCAGATTGCGATGAAGCTCATGGGCTTCTGGCGCGGCGTCACGGTGGCGGGCGGGCTCCCCGTGCCGATTGCGACCTGCGCGCATGGCACGGGCTTCGACATCAGGGGCAAGGGCGCCGCCCGCGTCGGCGCGCTGCAGGCCGCCTTTGACCTTGCCTGCGCGATGGGCGCGCGACGCCGCCGGACTGCCTGATGACGCGGGTGACCGACGTGATGGCGTGAGCCCTTCGGTGCGAAGCCGATGCGGGGACGGCCGTGGTGATGGACCGTGCGGCGGGGGCCGGGTCAGGCAAGCACGCAGGCCGCATCGGAAATCAGCCCCCTTTCAATGACCAACAGATCTGAGGCGCTGTGGCAGCGCGGCTCAGTAATGTTCCTATTCACGGGCGCCCAAGATCGATGCAATTGCACCTACCACGCGGTTGAGCGCGTCTGTTGGGAGAGAGGAAGTGCGGCTTCGACTTCATGTGGCTGTGGCGGCCGTCCTTGCGCTTGGCGCTTGCGCGAGCACGGAGTGGCACCAGGAGAATGACGCTTGCACCGCCGTTCTTCTCCGGGAAATCCCACCGGACTTCCACACCCGGCCCGTGACGCGGACACGGATGACTTCGGTCCCGACCGGGGGCATGAACTGCCGGACTACAGGATCTGGCAACCAGACGACGACAAACTGCACACCGGTGACGCGCTTGGAAAGCGTTCCGTACACCGAATGGGTGCAGGAAGATCTGAACCGACCTCAGCGCCAAGCGGCAATCGATGCCTGCAGAATCTCGGCCTGCCTGAATCGTTTCGGGAATGCGGAGTGCCGGCCGTCTCGTTCGCAGCCACCGGCCGCTGCGTCGCTTCCGCAAAGGGTACAGGTGCCGATCGAACCGCAATCGGACTGGAACCGGGCGCCCACATCCAGCGCCGTTGAGTGAGCCGGAAATGACTGCCGGAGCGACGCTGCACTTGGCTTTGAGGTCCCTTGCTGAGCTTCAGCCGGGAAGCTGCGCCCGCAGGGAATCTCGCTGCGTTCAGATGCTCGCTGGACGGCTTGAACGACCCTTCGACTAGGTCCGTCCGTTGACCGGCGCCGGACTTCCCCTCGTCTTCCAAATGGTGGTTGCGCGATGATGCCGAAACCAGGCGGTCATGATCAAACCATTCAGAGAGCAATTGGTCCACGAGGCCCGATCCAGATTCAAGCCTGGAGTGCTCGTGCTCCATGTACGGATTACAGACATGAGCGCTGAGGGGCGCCAGCCCGCCCAGACCCCGATATGTGGCCAAGCCGGCGGGGGCACGCCGCTGCTGTCGCTTGTCGCGGTCATCGGTGCTGCCACCATATTCGGACTCACCTACAGCCTCACCGCGCCGCTCGTCGCATTGAACTTGGCGGAACGTGGGTTGGGGGAGACCTGGATCGGCCTCAACGCCGCCATGCACGCCGTGGGCGTGCTGATGGTGGCGCCACTCCTGCCGCGGCTCGCCGGCCGCTTCGGAGTCCGGCCGCTACTCCTTGTGGCGCTGCTGTCGACCGCGGCCTTGCTGCTGCTCTTCCCCGCGATCCCGATCGTCTGGATGTGGTTCGTGCTGCGGATCGGGCTGGGCGCGGGCGCGGAGATCCTATTCGTTCTGACGGAAAGCTGGGCAAACGAACTCAGCAGCGATAGGACGCGCGGCAGGGTCATGGCGACCTACACGGCCATGCTCTCGCTCGGCTTCGCAGGTGGCCCACTCATCCTCTCCGTCACCGGGACGGACGGGATACTTCCCTTCGCCGTGGGCTCGGGGGCGGCGCTGCTGGCCCTGCTCCTGCTGGTCCATCCCGGTGTCACCCGTCCAGCCATGCAAGCACATGGCCAGAGCAATCTTCTTCGATTCATGCGCCTGGCGCCCGTGGCCATGTCGACGACGGCGCTGAACGCCGCCGTCGAGACGGCCGGACTGTCGTTCATGGTCATCTACGCTGCCCGTCTCGGCTGGGAAGAGCAGGCTGGTACGCAACTGATCACGACGCTGATGGTGGGGGCGATCCTGCTGCAACTGCCGATTGGATGGCTCTGCGACAAGATGGACCGCCGGACGCTGATGCTTTGGCTGGGTGGTCTGTGCACGCTTGGTGCTCTCGCCTGGCCCATTCTCCTGCAGACGCCGTGGGTCGCCTATCCTGCACTTTTCCTCTGGGGAGGCCTGTTTGTCGGGATCTACACCACGATGCTGGCCATCGTCGGGTCCCGGTTTCGCGGCACGGATCTCGTCGGCGTCTACGCGGCTATGGGCCTGCTTTGGGGCGGCGGTGCGCTCGTCGGGCCCAGTCTCACGGGCGCGGCCCTCGACATGGCCCGACACGGCCTTCCGCTGTTCGTGGCCCTGGCCTGTGGCAGCTTCACCCTGGCCCTTCTCCTCTCACCGGCGCTTTCTCGCCGGAGGACCGCGCCCGCATGATCCGCATCATGCTCCTGCTTCTGGGTCACGAGGTGATCCAGCGCCGCTGGCCCGTACTTCTGGCGGCAGGACTCGCATGGCTTGGACTGGGCGCCTTCATCTTTGTCGATGCCATCGACGGCTGGACGCTGATCCCGCCGCACGTCTTCGGCTATTTCATGCTGCCCGAGGCGGCCCTCAGCCTGATCGCGGCCGCGGGCAGCAAAGGTGCGGCCCGGCGGCTCAGGCTCGCCAAGAGCGTCGCGCTGCTGGTCGCCGCGGGGCTGATCCTCAGCGCCTCGCCGCGCACGAGTTTCATCCTGGCCTTGCTGCTTGCCCTGGGCTTCCTGGTCGACGGTGTCCTCCGCATCGCCAGCGCGCACCTGATCCGCTTCCTCGGATGGAGAGGCGCAGTTGCGGGTGGCGTGCTCGAGATCCTCTTCGCCGTCGCGATGCTGCAGCCCTTGCCGACCTGGTATGCCGGAACCGTCGGCTGCATGGTTGGCCTGCTCCTGGCGCTGAGCGGGACCGGCATCATCCACGCCGCCATGCGGATCCGCCGCCTGCCACCCGGCACGCCCGTCTCCATCGCGCTGTCGCAGAACCCGATCGCCAATGTCCTGCTGCCTCCGGTCCAGCCTGAGCGGACGGGCGGGAAGAGCAGCCTGATTGTGCATGTTTGGACGCCCACCGGCACGGTCAGCACCCCCCTGCATCAACGGGCCGTCAGCCGCTACATCGCGGCGGTCGACGGCAGCGGCACAATCTCGACCGGCCATGCCGCCCTCGAGCTGGCGCCCGACCTCTACATCAGCCACTACCCCGCCGTGGAGATTGACCGGTCGCGCAATGCCTTCGCAGCCCTTCTGCGCGCGACGACCGACAACGATGTCCCCGGACGGTTCCTCCCAGGCCATGCCGAGGAGGTCGCTGGGTGGTGTGCCCCGACTGCGCAGGTTGTGTTCTACGACTTCAACGCCCTTCGGCTGCGCGCCTTCTGGGAAGCGTACAGACAGGACCAGACCTACAACCTCACAAGCCGCAACTGCTCCAGCGCCGTCGCTGGCGCACTTGATGCAGCGCTGGAAGGTGCCTTCGTCTCGAAGCGGTGGCCCGTCATTTCGGTGCTGGGCGCCCTGACCAACCCGGAACTCTGGGCAGCGGGGCTCATACGCCAGCGCGCGGAAAGCATGGCCTGGACGCCCGGGCTCGTGCTCGACTACGCCCGCGCCATGAGTGCTGTGATCGACCCTCCCGCCGCGCTTTGGCACCGCCTCCTGCGGCCAAGTCGGGCTGCGCTGCGCGATGTATAAGCGGCGCGACTGCCCTCACAGGCGGAGCAGATAGGGCCGGATCGGAATATCGCGGAGATGCTGCGGAAGCGTCCTGCAACCGCTTGCGATGACCGTGCGGCGTTGTGGTGGGCACAAGGTGCAGATCACTTGGAACTCCCGCTTCCGCCGGGGCGGCCACGAAACGAGGTTCGAACTGTGCCACTCCTTGCTCGATAGGTCGGAAGGATATCTTTTCGCCTGCCACCTGTGACTGCCGCCGATTCAAGTTGAAGCATCCGGCCTTGAAGAGACCGCCGGCCTAGCTCGCCAGCCGGATCCCGGGCCGGTGCACCCGCACGGCGCTCTGCTCGGCCAGGATCTCGCCGATCGCCTGCCGGAGCATGCGGATGTCGCGGATGCGGCCGAAGCTGGGGCGGTGGAACAGCGCCACGTCGCGTCCGAACGCCCCGCCCGCGATGCGCCGGTAGGCAACCATGTCGTCCAGCAGCGCGCCCACCTGGATCGCCAACTGGGGAAACAGCGAGACGCCGCTTCCGGCCGCGATCATCTGCCGCAGCGATTCGAGGCTCGCGGCCTGAAGCACGTGGTCGCCCTCGCGCAGGCGGTCCGGGCAAAAGGCGAGGGCCTGGTCGCGCAGGCAGTGGCCCTCGCTGAGCAGGATCAGCTCGCTGGCCGGGATGTCCCCGGGCCGCACCTCGTCCACCTGAGCAAGGGCATGGTCGCGCGGCACGGCCAGCGCCAGCTCCTCGCGGAACAGCGGGAGCTCGGCAAGGTCGCTTTCGCCCAGCGGGCCTGCGGCGAGCACGGCGTCCAGCTCCCCTTGCTCCAGCTGGCGGATCAGCGGGCGCGTGTTGCCCTCGATCAGCAGCAGGCGCAGGCGCGGGAAGCGGGCGCGCAGCGGCCGCAGCAGGAAGGGCACGAGATAGGGACCGAGCGTCGAGATCACCCCGAGCCTGACCACGCCTGTCAGCGGCTCCGCACCGGTGCGGACGACCTCGAAGAGACGTCGCGCCTCGCTGAGGATGCGGCGCGCCTGGGCCACCACCTCCTCGCCGCGCGCGGTGACGAGCACGCCGCGCGGCGAACGCTCGAAGATCTCGAGGCTCAGGAACTCTTCCAGCTTGCGGAGCTGGCCCGACAAGGTGGGCTGGGACACGCCGCAAGCGGCCGCGGCCCGGCCGAAATGCCGATGCTCGGCGACCGCGCTCACATATTCGAGGTCGCGCAGCGACAGGCCCGCGAGATTCATGTGTCCCTCCCGTATCGGGCGCAAGCATCCCAGGGCGACACCGAGGATCCCGACAGGGCGCCGGCGCCATACTTATCGAATGACCACTCCATTGTGATGCTTCGCGATCTTATGCCAGCTGCCGAACTGCGAGGCGCGCAAACAGACCACCTGCCTCGATCAGCTCCTCGAACCGCCCTTCCTCCACGACCCTTCCCCCGTCCATCACATAGATGCGCGCGGCACGCTGCACGGTGGATAGGCGATGTGCAACGACGAGGGTGGTGACGCCCATTGCCTCCAGATTGCGTGTCACCACCTCCTGCGTTCGGTTGTCGAGGGCGCTGGTCGCCTCGTCCAAGAGAAGGATGCGCGGGCGGTGCGCGAGGGCGCGGGCGATCATCAGCCGCTGCCGCTGCCCGCCCGACAAGGTGCCGCCGCCCTCGGCAAGCATAGTGTGCAACCCCATCGGCATGGCAGCGATGTCAGGTTCCAGTCCGGCTGCGCGGGCCGCCGCCATCGCCTCCTCCACGCTCATCGGCACGCCGCCTGCGATATTCTCCAGCAACGAGCCCGCCAGCACCCGCCCGCGCTGAAGCACCACACCCATCTGCCGTCGCACCGCGCGCGGGTCGAGCCCGGCGAGGTCGCGTCCATCCATGAACACGGCCCCGGCTTCTGGCGCCTCGAAACCCAACAAGAGGCGGAGCACGGTGGACTTACCAGAGCCCGAGGGGCCGACCAGCGCCACCGTCTCGCCTGGCGCGGCGCGCAGGGTCACTTGGTCCAGGGCGGAAGGGAGGCTCGGCGCGTAGCGGAAGGTGATACCCTGAAGCTCGACCATGCCGCGCAGCGTTCCGGGGTCTCTCCGCAGCCCCGCATCCTCAGGAACCGCCTCCAGGATGGGGCGGGCACGCTCATACAGCGGCACGAGCGCCAGCACAGAGGGCATCACCCCAGCCAGCGACAGCAGCGCAGAGTTGAACTGGCCGAAGGCCGCGCTGAATGCGACGAAGTCGCCAATTCCCACCTGCGCCCAGCCCAGCCCGACCGCTGCTATCAACACGCCGGTGGACAGGGTTCCCCAGAGCGCACCGAAGGCCGAGACACCGCCCGACACCAGCCGGCTGCGAAGCGAGAGCCTCGCCTCCTCCACAAAAGCCAGCGCGAAGCGGGCGAAGCCCCGATCCTCGGCTGCTGCGACGCGCAGCTTGGCGATCCCCTCGACCAGTTCCAGGGCGAAGGAGCGGACACGGCCCGATGCAGCCAGCAGGCGCCGCCGGAGCCGAAGTTGCAGCAAGGCAGCCGCCACCATCACCAACGCCTGCACCAGTGCGAGGCCGAGCGCGACCAAAGCCAGGCGCCAGCTATAGTGCAGCAGCAGCACAAAGTTCAGCGCACCGAACAACGCCGCCAAGGCGGTGCCGACCACCGTACCGCTCGCTGCCTCGCGCATCTGGTTCACCGCATCGGCGCGCATGGCGAGGTCTGCCGCCTGCTGCCCCCGGAAGAAGGAAACCGGCAGGCGCAGGAGGCGGTCCCAGATCGCGGCCTCCAGCCGCGCATTCACCGTGGTTGCGAGGCGCAGCAGCGCAAAGCCGCGCACGAGGGCGAACACGCTGGCACCCACCGCTGCGGCCGCCAGCCCGGCCAGGATCTGCGCCAGCTCGCCGCGCGCGCTGGCTGGGATGATGCTCTCAAAGAGCAGTCCGGTGGCATAGGGGGTGGCCAGCCCGAGAAGACCCGCGAGTAGCGAGACGAGAAGGATCGTCGTCAGTTCCCGCCGCCCACCGAGCAGCCCCAGGCGCAGCAAAGCCTGCGCGCCCAGCTTCGTGTCCGGCAGCATGGGCGAAAAGCTGTAGCCAAAGGGTTCGAGATCCGCTTCGACCGGCTTACTGGTTCCGGGCAGCAGTGCAACCGGGTGGCCATCGGGGGCCAGGAAGCCCAGAAAGGGTTCCTCCGCCCGGTGCTGCCAACCAGGCTCCAGGCGAACGCGGCGGGCGCGAAGGCGAAAGCCCTCGGCGGCGGCCAAGACGGCACGGTGCCGGTCTTCCGTGTGTCCTGCGGAGGATGCGACGCCTTCGCCTGCGGTCTGGACGCCCAAGGCATGGGCGATGCGCCGCAGCGCACCCTGCAGCCCCTCGCCTTCGCTTTCGTCGTGGGTCTTGCCCCCTTTCCCGGCCAGCGAGGCTATCGCTTCGGCGGCGCGGGCATCGCCGCTGCTTGCCCGCTCGGCAATGCGGCCGCTGAGGCTTTCCTGCGCCCGCTGCGAAGCAGCGGCGAGGCGTGCGAGGCAAGCGGCGTGGAACCGCTCCAGCGCTGCCGGAAGCTGCCCCTTGTCCAGAAGCGAAGCCCAGCCGAGGTAGCGCAGCCGCGTGCCGGGAAGGCCAAGCAACCCCGGCCCGGCTGCGGGCAGGGGCACGATTTCGCCCGGACCGGCGCCAGGGACCACACCGTCCGCTTCTTCCAGCCGGCCTGCTTCGACCAGCGCCCAAACCACCCCCTCGCGCGGGCGCAGCAAGGTCGCCTCGGACAGTGCCTCGCCCTCCGCCGGAAGCGCGGGCTCGGGCGAAGGGCCGTGAAAGGCCCCGCGCGACAACGCGATGAGCCATGCCTCCAGGGCGGGCAACAGCGCCGCCTGCACGTCCTCCGGCGCCACGGGGCGCAGCCTCGTTCCCGGCTCTGGCCAAGCGCGCACGGGATGTTCCGCATTGCCCAGGCAGGGCGCGACGCTACCCGCCGCGACGCGCAGCAGCGGCACGGAAAGCCCAGCATGGCTCGACGGACTTAGCCGCAATTCCAGCGCGCCAGCTTCCACGACGAACCACAGCCCGCCGCCATCCATCACCAGCGGTCCGGTTGGGACGAAGGGATTGGCGCTGGCCGGATGAAGCGACGCCTCGGGTGCGATCCCGCTCATGCCAAGCGCACCAGTTCGGCATAGGGGCCAGGCTGTGCGAACAGCGTCGCGTGGGCGCCCCGCTGCACGACCTGCCCACGCTCCACCACGAGGATTTCGTCGCAGTCGCGAATGGTGGAAAGTCGATGCGCGACCACCAGCGTGGTGCAGCCCCGCCGGCGCAGGTTCGCCAGCAGCTGCGCCTCTACCACCGGATCGAGGGCGGAGGTCGCCTCGTCGAGGATCAGGAGGCTCGGCTGATGCACCAGGGCGCGGGCAATCTCCAGGCGCTGCGCCTGTCCGCCTGAGAAATCCGCGCCGCCTTCCGCGACGGGTCCGTCATAGCCGCCGGGCCGCGCCAGAATGACCTCGTGCAGGCAGGCATCGCGCGCGGCGGCCAGGATGTCCGCCTCGGGGATAGTGTCGTCCCAGAGCGTCAGGTTCTCCCGCACCGTGCCGCGGAACAGAGCCACTTGCTGGTCCACGAAGCCCAGCGACGCCGCTACCGCTTCGCGCGGCCAGGAGGCGGCCGGGCGGCCATCCATCAGGATCTCACCCCCCCAGGGGTCATAGAGTCCAGCGAGGAGCCGCGCGACGGTGGATTTTCCGCTTCCCGACGCGCCCACCAGGGCAACACGCGCTCCAGGCACCAGCCGTAGGCTGAAACCCTGGATCAGCGGCGCCTCCAGCGGCGAATAGCCAAAGGCGAGGTCGCGCATCTCCACCTGGCCAGACAGCCGTGTCGCCGGGCCGGAAGGCGCATCTCCGGGCACGAGACGCGGATCGGCTTGTGCTGCCGCCACGTCGTCCACGCGCTCCACTTCGCCCTGCAAGGCGCGCAGCCGTGCGGTCGCGCCTGCAAGAGCCTGCACCGGGCCGAAAAAGCCGGAAAGCAAGGCCTGGAAGGCCACCAGCGTCCCGATGGTGATCGCGCCGTCCATGGCGCGCAACGCTCCGAGCCCCAGCACGGCCGCCATTCCCAGGCCTGCGAGCAGCGTGGGCAGGAGGTCCAGCGCCAGCGCGGGCAGCTGCAGCCGCAGCCGCGCATTGAGCAGTCGCGCCTGCATGCCGGCCCACCGGCCGAAGAAGTCCGCTTCAAGACCGCCGGCTTTCAGCGTCTCGATGGCCTGGATGCCGCCGACTGACACGGCGGCCATGCGCGCTCCCTCGCGCGCTACCTGCCGCGCCGCCTCGCGCTGTGTCGCCACCACGCCCTGCACCACGAGCGCGTTCAGCAGCGCCACCGAGAGCCCCACCAGCGTCAGCACCGGATCGTAGAGCAGCATGAGGCCGAGATGGAAAGCCACAGCCAGTCCAGCGGCGAGCAGTGCGGTCGCCTCCGCCCCCACGCGATGGCCGGTTTCCGAGGCGGCCGAGGCGCGGGAGGCGAGATCGCCCGCATAGCGCTGGGCAAAGAACCCGGTCGGCAGGCGCAGCATGTGGCGGAAGAAGCGCAGACCAAATCCGGCGCCCAGCGCCAACTCCTGCCGCGCCATCGCGTGTTCCTGCAGCCATGTCAGCAGGCCGCGCAGCAGCGCCGCGAAGGCAAGGCCGAGCAGCAGCGGCCTCACCCACCCCTCGAAGCCGCGCACCAGCACGTCGTCCACGAAGATCTTGGACGCGGCGGGCACCGCCACCACGGGCAACAAGGCCAGCGTTGCGGCGATGGCGAGATAGGCGAGCCCTTCGCGAGCCGCGGCGAGGCGGGACAGGGCGGCGGCGAGCGGGCGCGGCTTCGTGCCGCCTCGATTGAAATCCGGCCCTGGCTCGAAGACCAGAAGCACGCCGGTGAAGGCGCTGTCGAATTCGACATGGGGCACGAGGCGCGGGCCTGAAGCGGGGTCGATGATTCGCACCCCTTTCTTCTCCATCCGCTCCACCACGACGAAATGGTTGAACTCCCAGAACGCGATGGCCGGCAGGCGGTGCGCGGCGATGCCTTCGGGCTCGACGCGCCAGCCCTTCGCTTCGAGCCCATAGCGTCGCGCAGCGCGCAGCAGGTGGCTGGCACGGCTGCCGTCACGCGACACGCCGCAGGCGACGCGCATCTCCTCCAGCCTCACCCAGCGCCCGTGATGGGCCAGCACCATGGCCAAGGAGGCGGCGCCGCATTCCGTCGCCTCCATCTGAAGGATGGTGGGTGTCACAGTCCCGTCCACCGTCGCAGCGCGGGAATGACCAGTTCGATCGGCGACGCAGCTCGCACGGTGACGTCACCTGCGACCAGCATGCCGTTCTCCACCGCCACCTCGCGCCCCTTGCGGGAGGTCCAGGCGTAGGGATTGGCGCTGCCCTGCGCCGGGTCGGGCCGCAGCGCGACGCGCACCAGCAGAGGCGCGCGGTCCCCGGCCAGCTGCCGCGCGAGGTCCGGGTTGGCGAGGAGGTCCGCCACCCCCTGCTGCGACACTGGAACAGGCGAGACGTTGGTGACGGTGCCGACCAGAGCGCCGTACTCCTCGCGCCGCGCCGTGCTGGGCGAAAGGCGTACCTCCATGCCAGGACGAACCTGCTTGCCTGCATCCGCGGGGACAAAGAGCAGCGCCTCCAGCGTCTCCTCCCCGGTCTCGACCACCAGCAGGCGCTGCCCTGCAGAAACCAGAGAGAAGCGCGTGACCGGCGTCATCACCACCTCCCCGGCCACGCTGGCGCGGATCTCGGTGGCGAGGCTGCGCGACAGCCGCGCCTGGTCCAGCTGCCCCTGCACATCCACTTCCTGCCGCGCGAGGCCCTCGACCTCGGCATCACGCTGGGCGCGGAGGGAAAGCAGACCCGTTTCCAGAGAATCCAGATCGGTCCGGGTGCGCGAGAGCGCCTCGCGCGCTGCGAAGAGACGCTCGCGCACGTCAACCACGCGTTCCGTGGTGACGAGGCCGCTGCCAGCCAGCCCCTCGCGCGTCCGAAGTAGGGTCTCCAATTCGGTGATGCGGCGCGCGGTCAGTCCCGCCGTTTCTTCCAGGCCTCGCCGACGCGTGGCAGCTGCCTGCTCCTCCTGCGACAGCCGTTCGGCGTAACGGGCGCGCACCGCCTCACCTTGGGCGTGCAATTCCCGAAGCCGCTCCTCTGTCCCGGTCACGCGCGCATCCTCCTCCGGCGCGCGCAATCGGGCGATCAGCCCGCCCGGCTCGACACGCTCGCCCGTGCCGGCCAAGTGCTCCAGCCAGCCCGACTTGGGGGCGTTGATGCCTACGAACATGCCATTGGCTTGGACAAGCACGCCCTGCCCAGCCGCTGTCATGCGGTAAGTACCGAAGATGCCCCAGGCTAGGGCGGCCGCCAGCAGCCCCGCGCAGGTCAACAGCGCTGCCCAGCCCAGGGGCGGCACGATCCGGCTGCGCTGCTCCAGCTCCTCCGGCGCGGAGAGACGCGCCAGCGCCTTCTCGCGGAACAGGGCGGGCGCGCTCACCGCCACCGCCCCAAGAAAGGACATGCGAGACGGGCGGAGCTGCGGTGCAAGTCGGGGAAGGAAAGCATTCTCCGGCAGTCTTCAGACCATCATGAAGCAAGCCGCAAGGCCGGGAATTCCCGGATGGACAACGCGAAAACCGCGCGGGCACCTCACCCGCGCGGCGCTTTGAAGCGGCTCTTCGCCTTTAGTTCAGAGTGCTCCGGCGGCGGTTCCCACGAGTGCGCCGGAGGCGGTGAGGCCTGCGGTGGCGGTGGCGCCTGTGGCGATGATGCCGCCCATGGTGACGCCGGCCTCGGCGAAGAGGGCTGCGGCCGAGCCGGCCAGCAGGGGCGCGGCGGCGCCTGCGGTGGCGATGGTGAGCGCCACCCCGGCCACGAGCCCGACGCCCGCGCCGATCCAGGTGCCGGCGCCGAGGCCGCCGGAGATGTCGTCGAGCTGCGCGTCGGACAGGGCGAGGCCGGGGGCGGTGCAGGTGATCTGCGTCATGATCGTGGTTCCTGTGGAAAGGGGCGTGAGGGAAGGGTTGCGGAGGAGGCTTGTGAGGAGGGGGAGCGGCAGCGCCTCAGCCGAGGGAGGAGCCGATCTGCTGGCCCACCACGCCACCGGCGCCCGCGCCGACGATCCCGCCGACCACGGCGCCGACGGTGGGGGCGGCCGCCATGGTGGCGAAGGTGGCCTCGGTCATGCCGGCCATGATGCCCGCGATCATGCCGCCGGCGAGGCCACCCGTGGCAGCGACCAGCGCGCCGCCGGCCAGGATGCCCACGCCCAGGCCGATGGCACCGCCCAGGCTCATGCCGCCTGCGATGCCGTCCAGCTGAGCGTCGGAAAGGGCGAGGGAAGCGGGGGCGGTGGAGGAGATGGCGGTCATGGTCTGGGTCCTTGGCTTTCGATGCCTCCCGTCCTGCGGGAGTGAGGCCATCCTACCGACGCCACGTCATCGCTGAAGTCGATTGCGCCGAAGAAGGCGATAGGTGATGACGATGGAAAAACGGGACCGGCGCGGTGCGCGGGGTGACTGAGGAAGCCCAGCCCCAGCACCAAGCCTCGGCGCTCCTTCTGGTCGACATCCAAGAGATGCTGAAGAAGGCCGGGTCAGGCATCACAGGCCTGCGCAACCAAGCGATCATCCTGCTCGGCTGGGCCGGGACGCTCCGGCACTGGAGATCGTCTCGCTGCGCGCTGACCTCTTGCGCCGCGCCGACGAGTCCTGGAACCACATCGCGCTGCGCGGGGAGGGGCTGGTGGTCCGGATCATCGGCTCCAAGGGCGAGCGCGAGCGCCCGACCGAGCTCGGCATCCCGCGCGGGAAGGGGAGGGACACCTGGCCGGTGCGGGCCGTTGTTCGTGCCAGTCTCGGCGAAAGGGATCCCCGAACCCCGCGCCCTCTCGGGCGAGGCCGTGCGCAAGATGATCAGGCACGTTGCGGGGGAAGCAGGGATCGAGAGCACGTCGCTGGAGCCGATCTCGGCCCACGGCTTGGGCGCGGGGTTCATCACCGAGGCCTGCAAGCAAGGCATCGACGACGAGAGCATCATGGGCCACTCGCGGCGCAAGGACGTGAGCACCATGCGCCGCCACGTCCGCCGCGCGAAGATCGTCTCAGGCTCGGTCGCGGGCAAGCTCGGCCTGTGAGCGCCGGGGCAGGGTAGGGCAGGGGGGTGCGCTGCCGGCATCCGTATCGGGTCTACAATCGCCTGAGCGTCTCGGGGTCGGAGGAGCGCATGCGCGCTTTCCGCTCGGCCGCGCGCGGCCGCGGGGCGGTGAAGTGGGTGCTCGACTACGACCAGATTGAACAGGAACTGGTTGCGCTCTTGCTGCAACAGCCGCCAAGCGAAGGTCGGTCGGGCAGGAGGGCGCAAAGATGCTGGCGCGCGAGATGCGCGATTGGATCTGGGACGGGACCGATCTCGTGCATTCCGCCGTGGGGATAAGGATCGGCTGCCCACTCGACTGGCACAGCCTCGTGCCCGTGCCCTGGCAAGTGCTGCGGGGGGACCTGGGGCACCTGTGAGGGCTTCTTTGCTTGCTGCGGCCCCATCGGGAGTGAGCCTGGCAGCGACGTGCTCAAGATAAGGAACGTGGATCGCGCGAAGGCTGCGCTGCAGGCCTGCGGATAAAGGGCGAAAAGTTCGTCATCATTCTGGCGACCGACAACGGGCCCACAACCACGGTCAGCGAGGTGACGGCCGATCTGCTGCGGCGGATGGGCATGAGTATCCAGCATGTCGCCACGGACTGGAACTCCATGCTCCAGCGCCGCAACAGCCGCGAGGCGGTTGGAGCATCTTCCATACACTTTGGAACGGTGCCGATATCCTGACCCCTGCGGTGAACACCTTGGTGCGTGCGAACGGCGGTCAGGCATGGTCCGGCTGGCCCACCGGCCCAGCACTCGAGGAACTGCGCACAGATTGGTTTGAGGCCCCCGAACTGGCCCAACAGCAAGACATCGCGACAGGGCTGCAGGCGCAAGCCTTCCGGTCGATGCCCTTCGTCCCGCCCGGCCAGATGAAGCAGTCGACTGCCTATCGCCGCAATCTGCAGGGGCTTCGTCACCGCGCCCGTGCCGTTCTTCTGGGGCGTCCACAAAGGGTGAGGCAACCGGGTCAGGAGCAGGCCCGGAACCCATGCCGCGTCACTCGGGCGTGATGCCGGCGCGTGCCATCAACTCGCGATTGGCGTCGAGATTCCGGCGGATGCTCGCGACCATGGCCGCGCGGCCCGGGGGCGCGGGCTCAAGGCCAAGCTCCTCCAGCCGCGCGCGGGTCGTGGCTTCCGCGAAGGTGGCGACAAGCGCGGCTTCCAGCGCCTCAGCCACGGCGGGCGGCGTGCCTGCAGGCGCCGAGACGCCAAGCCATGCGTCGAAGTGGAAGTCGGTGAAGCCCAACTCGCTCAGCGTCGGCACGGCCGGCATCGAGGGGATGCGGTTGCGCGCGGGCACGCCGAAGCCCTGGAGCCGGCCCGCTTCCACATGCGGCTTCGCCGAAGCGAAGGTGGGAAACATCAGGTCCACGCGGCCCGCGAGGATCTCGGTGATCGCGGGGCCCGAGCCGCCGAAGGGGATGTGAAGCATCTCCACTCCGGCGCGACGCAGGAAATCGACCATCACCAGATGGGCCGTGGAGCCGATGCCGAAGCTGGCATAGCTCAACTGGCCCGGACGACGCCGCGCCTCCTCCAGTACGGCAGCCAAGCTCGGCCAGCGCGGATGCCCCACCAGCATGAACAGCGTGTTGCCGATCATGGTCAGGTGATGGAAGTCGGCAAGCGGGTCGTAGCCGGGGTTGCGCTGCGCATGTGGGACGGCGGCGAAGGTCGTCACGCTCCCGAAGAGCAGCGTATGGCCGTCCGGCTGCGCCCGGGCCACTTGCCGCGCGGCGATGGCGGTCGCGGCGCCCGGGCGGAAATCGGTGACGAAGCTGCCGCCGAGCCGCTGCGCGAGGCCCTGGGTGATGATGTTGCCCAGTACCGTCGGCAGCCCGCCCGCGGTGTAGGGCATCACGAGCGTCACCGGCCGCGCGCCTGGAAAGGAAGCCTGGGCTGCCGCCGGGACGTCGGCGAGCAGCGGCGCGGCCAGGAGGGACCGGCGGGAAAACGCCGTCATGCGTCATGCTCCGTCACGAGGGGCGCTCGCGGCCGAGGACCAGCGTCCCGCTGGCCGCGAACATGCCGCCGACGCCGTGGCACACGGCAATCTCCACCTTCCCGACCTGCGCGGGCGCCGTGCCTCGCACCTGACGGATGCTCTCCTGGATGGCGAACATCCCGTACATGCCGGTGTGGGTGTAGGAAAGGCCGCCGCCATTGGTGTTCACGGGCAGCCTGCCGCCCGGCGCGGTGTGGCGCTCGGCGACGAAGCGCGCCGACTCCCCGCGCGGCACGAAGCCCAGATCCTCCAGGCCGAAGAGCGGCAGGTGCGCGAAGGCGTCGTAGAGCATGAGGTGGTCCACGTCGGCATGGGTGACGCCGGCGCTGCGGAAGGCCTCGGGGCCGGCGACGCGAAAGGCGCGGGAGGTAGTGAAATCCTCCATCTGGCTGATCATCTGCGCCTCGACACTTTCGCCGCTGCCGAGCAGATAGGCGGGCGGCTGCGGAAAGTTGCGGGCGCGGTCGGCGGAGGTCATGACCAGCGCGCCGCCGCCATCCGTCACGACGCAGCACTGCAGGATGCGGAAGGGATAGGCGATCATGCGGCTGTTCAGCACATCCGCCACGGTGATCGGGTCGCGGTAGAGCGCGCGCGGATTGCGAGAGGCCCATTCGCGCTGGACGACCGAGACCATCGCGATCTCCTCCTCCGTGACGCCGAAGGTCTTCATCCAGCGCAGCACGGGAATCGGAAACAGCGTGGGTGGCCCGACTGGACCGAAGGGCGCCTCGAACTGGCCGGGCAACGAGCCGGGTTCGGGTGGGCGCGGCGCGCCCGCCACGCGGGACCGCCCGCTCTCGCCATGGGCGATGAGTACGGTGTTGCAATAGCCCGCCATGATCGCCGCCGCGGCGTGGCGGACATGCAGCATGAAGGAGCAGCCGCCCACCCCCGTGCCGTCCACCCAGCGTGGCGTCAGGCCGAGGTAGTGCGCCAGCGCCTGCGGGCGGAAATTGCCGACGCAGGCCAGCCCGTCCACGTCGGCGGGCTTCAGCCCCGCATCGGCCAGGGCGTTGAGCGCCGCGTCGGCAGCGAGCCCGATCTCCGAAAGCTGCGGCACGATGCCGAGTTCCGTCGTTTCCGCCGCGCCGACGACCGCGACGCTGCCGGGCGCGATCATGGCGCGCCTCCCCCAGCGGGCCGGAAGAGCGGCAGCGTGATCTCCTCGTCCAGCGGCGTCGGCGCCAGCTCCAATTCCATGTCGAGCAGCAGCGCCTCGGGTGTTTGCGGGCAGTCCACGATGTTGGTCATCAAGCGCGGCCCCTCCTCCAACGTGACGACGGCAATGGCGTAGGGCGGCGTGAAGCCGGGTGCGGAGCGGTGATGGATGACGTAGGAGTAGAGCGTCGCTCGGCCCGAGGCGCGGAAGACCTGCACGTCGCGCGTGCCGGTGAAGGGGCTGAAGGGGCGTGGCGGAAAATAGGCACGGCCCGTGTCGCCGCAGCGCTGGAGCAGAAGCTCTCCGCGCCGGAGCCCGTCCCAGAAATGCTGCGTCTCGGGGGTGGGAAGCGGCCGGGGCCGTTGCGACGCCGCGCTCATTCCGCGGCCCGCGCGGCCGGACGCTTTTCCTGCCGGGGCAAGAGGGAGCGGGCGATGATCTGCTTCATCACCTCGACCGAGCCGCCGGCGATGCGCGACATGCGAGCATCGGCCCAGGCGCGGGCGATCGGATATTCCCACATGTAGCCAGCGCCGCCATGAAGCTGGACGCATTGATCGAGCACTCGGCCCTGGATCTCCGTGGCCTGCATCTTGGCGATGGCGGCATCCACGGAATCGAGCTTCCCCTGGAGATGCACTTCCAGGCAGCGATCCACGTAGGTGCGCAACAGGGTGATCTCCGCGCGCATCTCGGCCAAGCGGAACTGCGTGTTCTGGAAATCGGCCAGGGTCTGGCCGAAGGCGGGGCGCCCGGTGACATAGGCGATGGTTTGCTCCAGCGCCGCCTCCGCGCCGGCGGCTGCGCGCACGGCCTGGACCAGGCGCTCCTGCGCCAGTTCCGTCATCAGCTGGGTGAAGCCTCGCCCCTCCTCGCCGAGCAGGTTCGAGACGGGGACGCGCACGCCGTCCAGGAACAGCTCCGACGTGTCCATCGCCTTGCAGCCGACCTTCTTCAGCGGCTTGCCCCGCGCGAAGCCCGGACGATCCGTCTCGACGAGGATCAGGCTGACGCCGCGGGCGCGCGCCGTCGGGTCGGTCTTCGCGGCCACCACGATGACATCCGCACCCTGCGCGTTGGTGATGTAGATCTTCTGCCCGTTCAGGACGTACTCGTCGCCCTCGCGGATCGCCGTGGTGCGGATGGATTGGAGGTCGCTTCCGCCCTGGGGCTCCGTCATCGCGACGGCGGCAAGCGCCTCGCCGCGTGCCATGCGGGGAAGCCAATGCCGCTTCTGCTCCTCCGTGCCGTAGTGCAGGAGATAAGGCGCGACGATGTCGGAATGGAGCGAGAAGGCCGGCCCTGTGGCGCCGGCGCGCGACATCTCCTCGATCACGACCGCGCTGTGGAGGAAGTCCCCGCCCATGCCGCCGTATTCCTCGGGGATGTTACAGAGAAGCAGCCCGGCCGCGCCGGCCTTGTGCCACGCCTCGCGCGGGACGACGCCCGCCTCCTCCCAAGCGGCGTGATGGGGCATGATCTCGCGTTCGACGAAGCGCCGGACCTGCCCCCGGAACATTTCATGCTCCGCCGTGAAGACGGTTCGCGGGATCATGGGGCGCTCCTCCACTTCGTTGTGGTCATTCTTTTTGGCGAATAGTATTTTGGCAAGCGAAAACTTGGAGGTCGCCCGTGGCGGACGGAATCGCGCTGGAGGAAAGCGGACGAAGCAAGGGGGAGGTCCCGGCCGTGGCGGCGGCGATCCGCATCCTTCGCCACCTCGCTGCGGCGCAGGCCCCGCTCGGCGTGACGCCGCTGGCGCGTGCCCTCGGCCTCAATCCTTCGACCTGCTTCAACATCCTGCGCACCCTGGCGCAGGGCGAGCTCGTCCGCTTCGACCCGGACAGCAAGACCTACGCGCTCGACCTGGGCCTCGTGGACCTTGCGCGGGCGGCTTTCGCGAAGGGCGCGGAGCAGGCGCGCATCCTGCCGATGATGCGGCAGCTGGCGATGCGGCGGGGCGTGACCGTGACCTTCTGGCGCCCGGCGGGGCCGGACCGGATGGTGCTCACTCAGGTCGCGGAAAGCGACCAGGTGATGCGCATCCGTATGGGCGTCGGCCAGCGCCTGCCTTTGCTGATCGGCGCCATGGGCCGCATCGCCGGCGCCTTTGGCGGGCTGGGCGAGGCGGAGCTGCGCCGCCGCTTCGAGGCGCTGCGCTGGGACCAGCCCCTTGGCTTCGAGGAGTTCCTCCGGCAGGTGGAAGTGGCGCGGGAGCGCGGCTGGGCCCTGGATGAGGGGCATTACGTCGCGGGCGTCACCACCCTGTCCGCCCCCGTTTTGCTGGATGACGGCAGCGGGCTTTGCGTGGTCAGCGCGACCATGTTCGGGGCGCAGCACGCCGCTTCCGGAAGTGACGTGATCGGCGCCGACCTCGCCATGCTGGCCAAGGACATCCGCCGGGCGCTTTCGTTCGACTGAAGGAAGAGCATTCCTCCTGAAGAAGAAATGGCACCGCTTTCTAGATGCGGCGTCCGGCTCCCGCCCAGTGCGGCTCCCGCAGCACGCGTTTCAGCAGCTTGCCGGAATCGTCGCGCGGGAAGCTCTCGTGGAACTCGAAGCGGCGCGGGATCTTGAAGTTGGCGAGGTGCCCCCGCAGCGCCGCGCGCAGCCCTTGCTCCGTCAGCCCGGGCGAGGCGCGCACGGCGGCGCAGATGGCCTCGCCGAACTCGGCGTCGGGAATGCCGAAGACGGCGCAATCCAGCACGCCCTCGACGCCGATCAGCGCGGCCTCGATCTCGGCCGGGTAGATGTTGACGCCGCCGGAGATGATCATGTCGCGCTTCCGGTCGCACAGGAACAGGTAGCCCTCCTCGTCCCGGTAGCCGACATCGCCGACCGAGATCAGCCCGTCCCACTCCACGCCCCGCCGGTCGGAATCGCGCTTGTGGTAGGTGAAGTCCGGCATGCAGGCGAGGCCAGCGAAGATCTCGCCTGGTTCGCCGATGCCGCAGTCGCGTCCCGCCTCGTCGAGGATGCGCATCGTCGCTCCCTCCACCAGCCGCCCGACCGTGCCCGGACGCTCCAGCCATTCGGCGCTGGTGCAGGCGGTGACCGCGCCAAGGTCGGTCGCGCCATAGAATTCGTGCAGCACCGGTCCCCACCACTCAATGATGGCTCGCTTCACCTCAGGCGGGCATGGCGCGGCAGCATGGGTGACGTGGCGCAGCGAGGACAGGTCATATCGGCGCCGCACCGCCTCTGGCAGCTGGAGCAGCCGCACCATCATGGTCGGGACCACGAAGGTGGTGTCGATGCGGTGCCGCTCGACCAGCCCCAGGAACTCCTCCGGGTCGAAGCGTGGCATCAGTACCAGGATCTCCGCCAGATGGGCCGAGCGGAGCCCGAAGCTGTTGGGCGCGCTGTGATAGAGCGGCCCGGGCAGAAGGGCACGGATGCCAGGCACCAGCCCGTAGAGCTGGGCGCGGTTGCGCCCCATGCCGGCCACCTGCTCCGGCGTGGGTGGCTGGCGGCGCACGCCCTTGGGCCGCCCGGTGGTGCCCGAGGTGTAGATCATGCTCTCGCGGGTCGGCTCAGGAGCCTTGTCCCACTCCCCGTGCCGCGCGAGGAAATCCTCCCACTCCTCGCCGGACGGGGCCGCGCCGCCCGGGGCGAGCCCATAGGCCTCGGCAAGTTCCGGCGGCGTCCGGACGGTCAGCACCGCGATGCCGGCCGGCGCCTCCGAAAGAAGGGGCAGCAGGTCTTCGTGCGCGACCACGACCTTCGCGTCGCAATCGCCGAGGAGATACGCCACCTCCTCCGGCTTCCAGTGCCAGTTCACCGGCACGGCGTAGCCGCCCAGGATCGTCGCCGCCTGGCTCGCCTCGACGAAGGGGAAGTCGTTGCGCATCAGAAGGGCGACGCTGTCCCCCGGACCGACGCCCAGGGCGCGCAGCCCCGTCGCGGCGCGACGCGCACGGGACAGCAGCGCCGCACGCTCCAGCCGCCGCTTTCCGGAAAGCAGCGCGCCCTCCTCCGTCATGCCTCGAACTCGGCTCGCCCGTTGTTCAGCACCACCACGTCGCGCGCCGGCACCCGCACGCGGAAGGCCGCCGCCCCCGGGCCGAGGCGCCAGATCTCCGTGCGCAGCGTTTCCCCGGGATAGACCGGCGAGGTGAAGCGGAGGTCCAGCCGGCGCAGCCTTTCCGCGTGTCCGCCGCACAGAAGCTGGGCGATGGACCACCCGGCGACGCCGTAGGAGGCGAGGCCGTGTAGGATGGGCTGCTTGAACCCCGCTTGCGCCGCCACGTCCGGATCCGCGTGGACCGGGTTGAAGTCGCCGCTCAGCCGGTAGAGCAGCGCCGCGTGCGGCCCGAGCGTCCAGTCGAAATGGGCCTCGGGCTCGCCCTCCGGGACGGGATGCGGCTGGCGGATGGGGCCGGCCGGGCCGCCGAAGCCGCCATCGCCGCGCAGGAAGGAGGTGCTGGTGATGGAGCAGAGCAGCTCCTCCGTCGCCGCGTCGCGCACCTCGCGCGTGGTGTAGAGCAGCGCCCCCCGCCCCGGCCCCTTGTCGATGATCTCGTCGATGCGCAGCCGGCCCACGACGCGGCCTTCGGCCGGAAGGGGCCGGTGGATCGTCAGGCCTTGCTCGCCATGCAGCACCTTGGGCCAGTCCACGCCGGTGTCGGGCTCGCGCAGCCAGAAGCCGGGTCCGGCCAGCACGACGCCCATGGTCGGCAGGGCCATCAGCCCTTCCTCGTACACGTGGCGAAGCTGGCCGCGATCCATCGGATCCTGCCCGAGGCCGAGGCCGAGCGCGTAGAGGATCGTGTCCTTGAAGCGGTAATCCTGCACCACGTCAGGAAAGGGGCGCGCGCGCAGCGCGTCGTAGTTGATCGCCATCCTGCTTCTCCTCAGCCCACGAGCCGCCATTGCACCAGCGTGTAGGGCGGGCTGGCCTCGTCATTCGGCTCAAAGACCGCTTCCACCTCCGCCTCGATCCGCGGTTCCGCACCCGGTGCGCCGACGAGGTTGCCGATCATGCGGATGTTGTCCGCCTCGGGCAGCTCCACCAGGACGATGGTGTAGGGACCGTGCCCATTGAGCGCGGGGTGCACCGGGTGGTGCGGCGTTTCCCAGGAATAGATGCGTCCGCGCGGCTTCACCTCGGCCCAGTCCAGATCGAAGGAATGGCAGCGGTGGCAGATCCACTCCGGGCCCCATTGGTGGCCCCCGCAGCCCCCGCATTTCTGCACCAGCAGGCGGCCTTCGCGCGCCGCCTTCCAGTAGGGGGCGGAAAGCGGCTCCTCCGTCGAGGGGGCGGGAAGCCCCGGCGGCAGAGCGTGGTTCGTCGTGCTCACAGGGTTCCCTCCGTGCCGAGGATGAGGCTGCTGACCGGCGTCACCATCGGGCCGCCGATGACCATCGCGATTTCGGGATCGGGCACTTGGTTGATGGCGGTGCGGCGAAGCTGCCGCACGGCCTCGTTCACCAACTCCAGCCCGTGCATGTAGCACTCCGCCAGGTTCCCGCCGCTGGTGTTCAGCGGCATGCGCCCGGTCGGCGCCAGCAGGTTCTCCTTCACCAGGAACTCGTTCGCCTCCTCCGGCTTCACCAGCCCGTGCTCCACGAGGCCGAGCAGCACGCCGCCCGTGAAGTTCTCGTAGGCCTGGAGGACGTCGATATCGCCCGGCCCGCATTTCGCCATTTCGTAGAGGTTTCGCGCCACGGTAGGAAAATGGGCGGAGGCGTAGTGCGGCGCATTGTGCACCGGCGCCGCGCTGCGGTGATGGCCGCCCTGCGCCGCGCCCAGCAGGTAGACCGGTGGATGCGGGAGGTCCTTGGCCCGGTCGGCCGGCACCACCAGCACCGCCGCCGCGCCGTCATTCTCCTGGCAGCAATCGAAGAGGCGGTGGAAGGGTTCGATGATCCAGCGCGAGGCGTCGTACTTCGCCTCGTCCAGGGGGCGGCCCTGCATCACCGCGCGCGGATTGGACTGCGCGTGGTGATAGGAGGCGAGGGCGATGGAGCGGAGCGCCTCGTGGCGGATGCCGTTCTCCGTCAAGAAGCGCGTGATCTTCATGGCGAAGCGCTGCGCGGGCGACATCAGCCCGTAGGGCCAAAGGAAGGCATCTTCCCCCATCGCCATTGGCGCCTGCGCGCCCTTGCCGTAGCGCGCGAACTGCCCCTGTGCGAGCGAGCGGAAGGCGATGACGCAGTTCGCCATGCCGGAATGCACGGCGGCCGCCGCATTCGCCACCGCGGCCGCGACGCCCCCGCCCCCGCCGCCCCAATGCATGTTGGAGAAGCGCAGCTCGTGGATGCCGAGCGCGGCGGCGAGGCGCGTCGCCTCCGACCGGTCATTGCCGTAGGTGGCGAAGCCGTCCACCTCGCGCGGGTCGATGCCGGCATCGGCGCAGGCGGCCAGCACCGCCTTCAGCGCGAGCTTGAACTCGGCATCCGGGGACTGGCCATGCTTGTAGTAGGTCGTCTCGCCGATCCCGGCGATGGCCGCCTTGCCGCGCAGCGTGCGCTCCGTCATGCGGTGTGATCCCTCGTCGCCATGCCCGCCTCCTCGGTCAGTCGATGCGGAAATTGGTTGCGTTCGCGAAGGCGCGCCACTTCGCCACCTCGGCGGAAACGAAGCGGCGGAACGCCTCGCCGCGCAGCGCGAGAGGCAGCGCGCCCTGCCGGGCCAGGAAATCCCGGAACCCCTCGCTGGCCATGATCTCCGCGGTTTCGCGTTCCAGCCTTGCCGTCACGGCCGGCGGAAGGTCACGCGGGCCGAACAGGGCGAACCAGGTCTCGGCCTCGACATTCCGTACGCCTTCCTCGCTCATGGTCGGGACATCGGGGAGGCCCGGCAGGCGCTCCGGGGCCGCCACGGCGAGAGGGCGGATGCGCCCGGCGCGGATCATCTCGATGCCCGGGTTCGGATACTCGAACATCAGTTGCACGTTGCCGGCCAGCAGATCCGCCAGGGCCGGGGCACCGCCGCGATAGGGCACGTGTGCGAGGTCCGCCCCCGTCGAGAGCTTGAACATCTCGCCCAGCAGGTGCTGCACCGTGCCGATGCCGGCGGAGCCATAGGTGATCTGGCCCGGCCGCCGCTTCGCGTCGGCCACCAGCTCCGCCACGTTGCGCCAGGGCGCATCCGGCCGGCAGACAAGGGTGCCGACGATCTTCGCGAGGCCATGGACCGGCGTGAAGTCGCTTTCCGGGTCGTAGCCCGGATTGCGCAACAGCGAGGCGTTGGACGCCTTGGTGCCCTGGGTGCCGATCATCAGCGTGTAGCCATCGGGCGCGCTGCGGGCGACGGTGCGCGCGGCGACGGAACCGCCCGCGCCGGGGCGGTTCTCCGCGACGACGGACTGGCCCAGGCGCTGCGTCAGCCCCGCCGCCGTGAAGCGCCCGACCGCGTCGGTGAAGGCGCCCGGCGCGAAGGGGATCACCAGCGTGACCGGCCGTTCCGGCCAGGCCTGCGCGCGGGCAGCCGTTGCAAGCGCGAGGGCCGGGACCGAAAGCGCCGCGGCGCGGCGCGTGACATGCGTCATCGGTTCCTCCCTCACCCGAGCTCGAGCACGAGGCCTTCGCGGCGGATCACGTCCCGCCACTTTGCGATCTCACGCGCGACGAAGTCGCCGAACTGCTCGACCGTCGTGGGATGCGGGGCCGAGCCCGCCTGCGCGAAGCGCGTCCGCGTGTCCGGCTGGGCGAGAACCTTGCCCACCTCCGCGTTGCAGGCGGCCGCCGCCTCTGGCGGCGAGGCGGCAAGGCCGAACAGCCCGACCCAGGTGGACACGTCGTACTCGGCGAGTTCCGGCGCCGTTTCGCGCAGCGCCGGCACGTCGGGCAGGAGCGGGCTGCGCTCGGCCGACGTCACGGCGAGGGCGCGCAGCCGCCCGGCCTGCACGTGCTGGCTCGCGGCGATCAAGTTCTCGAACATGAACTGCACGTTGCCCGCCAGCAGCTCCACCAGCGCGGGGGCCGAGCCGCGGAATGGCACGTGCGCCGCCTCGGCCCGCGCCAGCTGCAGGAACCAGACGCCCGACAGATGCGGCGACTGCCCGATCCCGGAGGAGGCGTAGTTCAGCTGCCCGCGGCGCGCCCGCAGCAGCGCGATGAATTCCGGCACGGTCGTCGCCGGCACGGAAGGATGCACCACCAGCACGTTCGGGCCGCGGATGAGGCCCGAGACCGGCGCGAAGGAGGCGGGAGTGTAGGGCAGTTCGCGGAACAGCGTGTAGGCGATGGATTGCGGGCCGATATTGCCCACCAGCAGCGTATGCCCGTCCGGCGCCGCGCGCAGGAACTCCACGGTGCCGGTCACGCCGCCGCCGCCCGAGCGGTTCTCGACCACAACGGGCTGGCCCCAGGCGGCCTGGAGCTGCGCGCCGACGAGCCGGCCGCCGATATCGGTGATCCCGCCCGGCGGGGCCGGGACGATGATGCGCATGGGACGCGAGGGCCGCCATTCGCTGGCCCGGGCCCGCGCGGCCAGGCCCGAGCCCGCGAGGGCGACGGCAAGGCGACGAGTCAGATGATGCATGGGCGACCTCCTCTGTCTTCTCGCTTCAAGCCACCACGCCCCGCGCGGCGAGCCTCTCGATCTCTTCCGGCTCCACGCCCCAGCGCGACAGCGCGGCGGGGTTTCCGCGATCGGGCGCAGGGGGCACTGGAGCCGGCGAGGGTGTCCGGTCGAAGCGCGGCGCAGGTGCGGGCTGCACGACGCCGCCCACCTCCAGATACGCATCGCGCGCTCGTGCGTGCGGGTGGTGCGGGGCTTCTTCCATGGTCAGCACGGGCGCGAAGCAGGAGTCGCTTCCCTCCAGCAGAGCGCACCATTCGTTGCGGCTGCGCGTGCGGAGATGGGCCGCGAGCACCTCGCGCGCGGCGGGCCAGGTCGAGGGGTCGAGGCGGCGCGGGAAGGCGTCGGGCGGCAGGCCGATGCGCCCGAGGAGCTCCTCGAAGAAGCGCTGCTCGATCGGCGCGACGGCGACCAGCTTGCCGTCGGCGCAGGGATAGACGTCGTAGAAGAAGGCGCCGCTGTCGAGCAGGTTGGCGCCGCGCTCCTCCACGTGGCGCCCGGTAGCGAGCAGGCCGTGAAACATCGTCATCAGCGCGGCGGTGCCATCGGTCACGGCGGCATCCACCACCTGCCCGCGTCCCGAGACGCCACGCTCCAGCAACGCCGCAAGGATGCCGACGACGAGGTGAAGCGCCCCGCCGGCGAAATCGCCTAGCAGCGCGAGAGGCGGGGCGGGAAGCTCGCCGCGCCGTCCGATCGCGTGCAGCGCGCCGGTCACCGCGATGTAGTTGAGGTCGTGCCCCGCGGACCGGGCCAGCGGCCCCTCCTGCCCCCACCCGGTGACGCGGCCATAGACGAGACGCGGATTCACGCCGTGGCACTTCGCCGGCCCGAGGCCGAGCCGTTCCATCACGCCGGGACGGAACCCCTCCACCAGCGCATCGGCCTGCGCCGCGAGGCGGAGGGCGAGGGCCTGCCCCTCCGCGCTCTTCAGGTCGAGCGCGACGGCAGGGCGGCCGCGATTCAGCAGGTTCCGCTCGGCGGCCTGTCCGGAGCCGAGATCGGCGGGGCCGGGACGCGCGATGCGCAGCACCTCCGCGCCCATGCCGGCCAGGACCATAGCCGCCATGGGGGCCGGCCCGATCGCAGGCATCTCGAGGATGCGCAGCCCCGCAAGCGGGCCGCTCATCCGGCCGCCGGCTCCACGTGGCGTGCGTCGCGCAGCTCGGTCTTGCGGATCTTGCCGGTGGGGCTGCGTGGCAGCGGCTCGGAGCTGATCTCCACGCTCTTGGGGCATTTGTAGCCGGCGATTCGGGCGCGGCAATGCGCTAGCAGCGCGTCTTCCGTCAGCTGGTGGCCGGGCCGCGTGACGACCGTCGCATGCACCGCCTCGCCCCAGCGCGGGTGCGGCACGCCGAAGACCGCGCATTCCAGCACCGCGGGATGGTCGTGGATCGCGTTCTCGACCTCGGCGGAATAGACGTTCTCGCCGCCGCTGATGATCATGTCCTTCAGCCGGTCGACGACGTAGAGGTATCCTTCCTCGTCGAGGTAGCCGGCATCCCCCGTGTGCATCCATCCGCCGCGCAGGGCCCGCGCCGTTTCCTCGGGGCGGTTCCAGTATCCCTTCATCACCGTGGGGCCGCGCACCTGGACCTCGCCCACCGTGCCCGCCGGCACCTCTCGATCCTCCGGGTCGGCGATGCGGAGCTCGACATTGGGCAGGACCTGCCCGGCGGAGCGAAGCCGCGGCGAGCCAGGGACGTGGTCGCGCGCCGGAAGCATGGTGGCGACCGGCGAGAGTTCGGTCTGGCCGTAGGACTGCACCAACCCCACCTGCGGAAGGCATCGGATCAGCCTTTCGACCAGCGCGACCGGCATGGGCGAGGCGCCGTAGCTGACCACGCGCAGGCTCGACAGGTCGCGCTGGCCGAGATCCGGATGGTCGAGCAGCGCGGTGACCATGGCGGGCACCATCACGGCATGAGTCACGCCCTCGCCCTCGATGGCGCGTAGCACCTCGCCCGCGTCGAAGCGCGGCAGGACCACATGCCGCCCGCCATGAAGCGTGGTGGAGAATACACGGGCGCCGGCCCCCATGTGAAAGAGTGGGCCGCAATGGAGATGCGCCATCCCTTCCCCCATCCCGAGGGGCGCCGTCGTGTTCAGCGCGTTCAGCACCAGCCCGGCATGGGTCAGCGCCACGCCCTTGGCGCGACCCGTGGTGCCGCCGGTGTAGAAGAGGCAGGCCACGTCGTCGCCGCCGCGCCCGGTATCGGGCATGGGGGGGAGGGCGGTCATTCTCTGCTCCGCTTCCTCCGCCGTCAGCAGGATCGGACGGACCGGCAGGCTCCCGACGAGCTCGGCGGCGATGGCGGCGTGGGCCGCGTCCACCAGAAGCAGGCCGGGCAGCGCGTCCTCCAGCATCTCCCGCATCTCGGGAAAGGCGAAGCGGCTGTTGACCGGTGCGAGGATCCCGCCCGCCCAGGGTACGGCCTGATAGGTTTCGAGGTAGAGATGCCCGCTATCGGCCAGGATCGCCACGCGGTCCCCCGCCTTCAGCCCGAGGGAACGGAACACGGCAGCGAGGCGCGCCACGCGCGCCGCATGCTCCTCCCAGGTGAAGCTGTGGCCGCGATCCACCACGGCCACGGCGGCACGCCGGTTCCTCGCCGCTCGGCGCAGGCCGGAGGTGACGGAAAGGCCCGCCGTCACGCGCAATCCCCGGATGCCAGCTTCGGTCCTTGCCGCGCCATCATGGGCAGCGCCTCCTCCCTCGTGGCGGCGAGGCTAGGGCGTGGCTGCGCTCGCATGCAAGCGTTTATTCTTTCTGAAGAAGAAAATTCTTTTGGCCGAATGAACGGCGCGCGATGCGGCTCGTCGTCCCTAGCGGTTGCAGATGCTTTTCCTGCCAGGGCAGGCTAGCGCGCCAAACGTAGAGGCGGGCTCCACACGGCGCAGGGCGACGTCCGAAAAAGCGAAATCTTATTCTGGTCCTGAAATGCCGATGCTTTCCCCGATGCTGACTGAGCGCTCACTCCTTCTTCTTGAGTGATGCGGGCACCGATCCCAGCCTCCTTCGCAAGGCAGGAGGACGTCATGACGAGACCGCGCAAGATCGCGGCCCAAGTGAAGGATGCCGAGCTGGTTTCGGAGCGCCATGCCCATATCGCCAAGGCGGCGGTGCGCGTGTCCCGGGAGCGGGGCTTCCACAACGCCACCATCCGTGACGTCGCCATCGAGGCAGGGCTCTCCCAGGGCAGTCTCTACAACTACGTCCGCAGCAAGGACGACATTCTCTACCTCGTCCACCAGGACCTGACCTCCGGCTACGCGCGCGACGTCGAGGCGGCGATCGCCGGGCTGACCGAGCCGCGCGCGAGGCTGCGCACCGCCCTGCCGCCTTCGTCCGTGCGATGCGCGAACGCCATGGCGACATCGCACTGATCTACCAGGAGACGCACGCGCTGGAGCCGGACTCGAAGCGGGCCGTGCTGGCGCAGACCCACTCCTTCATCGAGTTCTTCGCGCGCCTGATCGAGGAGGCACGTGGGGCGGGAATGCGCTTGCCCGGCGCCGGCCCCCTCGCGGCGGATATCGCGACCTTTCTGCCGGTTATGCTGGCGCTGCGGCGCTGGCGCCTGCGCGACGTCGCGGCCGGAGAGGCGGCGGAGGCAGAGGTGGTCGGCTTCCTTTGCGCAAGTTGGGGGCGGATGATGAGGCTTGAGCAAGGCCGGATGCTGGTGGTGGGCGGCAGCCGCGGCGTCGGACGCGCCGATTGCCCAGGAAGCGGCGCGGCGCCGATGTCGCGATCCTGTTTCGCAGCCGCCGCGACGAGGCGGATGCGGTCCTGGCCGCGATCCGCGCCGAAGGGCGGCGGGCCGAGGTCATGCAGGCGGGTCTCGCCCATCCGGGCGAAACGCGCCGGGTGGGGGTCGAGGCGCTGATCCGCGTCGCGGCGAAGGAGGAGGCGCGGCACGGGATCCGCGCCAACGCTCTCGCCATCGGCCTCACCGACACGGACATGGCCCGGACCGTTTTCGATGCCTGTAGGGTGACCGAAGCGGCTGAAGAGGGTGTGACGCTCGGTCCCGGCGGTGGCCCGGCCTGGCCGGCTGCCACCCAAGAAAGGGCCGGCTCCCAGCGCGTCATGGAGCATCCCCCGCTTCACCAGCGATCAGCGCGAGACCCTCCGCGACGGAAACGAACTCGCCGCCGGCGACGACGCGGTGCGGCCCAAAGCGCTCCTCGAACAGGCGGCGCACGGCCGGCACCAGCGACGTGCCGCCCGTCAGGAAGACCCGGTCCACCCCCTCGGGCGCCAGTCCGGCATCGGCCAGGGCGGCGTCCATCGCGGAAGCGATCCGGGCCAGTTCCGGGGCGATCCAGCTCTCGAACATCGCGCGCTCGATCCGCGCCTCGATCGCGAAATCTGCGTGGGCGAAGCGCAGCACCGTTCCTTCCGCGCGCGAAAGCGCGGCCTTGGCCTCCGACACGGCGCGGTAGAGCGCGTAGCCGGCCTCGTCCTCGATCAGCTGGATCAGCCGCCGCAGCCGGTCCGGGTGCTCCGCGCTCCGCGCGACCTCCGCGATGTCGCGGAGCGTCTTCGGCGCCCGCATGAGCGACAGCTGGTGCCAGCGCGCGAAGCCGGTGAACCAGCCGGGCGGCACCGGCAATGCTTGGTCCATCACGGTGTAGCTGCTGCCCTTGCCAAGCGCGGGCGATACGACGTGGTCGATGATGCGGTAGTCAAAGGCATCGCCTGCGACGCCGACGCCGGCATGGCCGAGCGCCGAAACGCGGCGTGGCGGACCGGGATCGAAGCGCAGGACGGAGAAGTCGCTCGTGCCGCCGCCGAAGTCGGCCACGAGCACGGTCGCTGCCTTGTCGAGCCCGGCCGCGAAGCGATGGCCCGCCCCGGCGGGCTCCAGCGCCACCTCCACATCCGCCATGCCTGCGGCCGCGAAGGCCCCGCGCAGCCGGCGTTCGCCGAGGCCGGGATCCTCCGCCGCTTCGCCGACGAACCGCACCGGCCGGCCGATCACGACGCGGGCCCCGTCGAGTTCGGCCCGGAAGGGCGCCAGCAACTCGCGGAGGAACAGCGCCACTAGGTCCTCGAGCCGCCAGGCGCGGCCGAAGATGCGCGTCTCGGTGAAGCTGCGCTGCGCCAGGTAGCTCTTCATCGACATGATGAGCCGGCTCCCGAGCGGGTCGTCGAGATAGGCCTCGATGGCCGCCGGTCCCGCGTCGTGGCGTGGCCGACCGTCGGCGCCCGACCAGAAGCAGAGCACGGAGCGGAACACCTCGTCGGTCGCGTGGCGCAGCGTCTCGCAGCGCCCGTCCGGACGGAGCAGGGCGACGACGCTGTTCGTCGTGCCGAAATCGATGCCGATGGCGGAGCGTTGCATGGTCGGGGAACCTGTGGCGCCGCACCCTAGGGCCCCTTGCTGGGCTGGCAAGCCCGGTGGCCGCACCCGATCTGCCAACGTTTGAGGGATCGGGGCCGAGGGTCGCGCTGTGGTGGCAGGTCCCGCCGCGGGCCTTTTCGGGAACTCGTCTGGGCCGCCCAACGAGGCTTAGCCTGCGACGATGGGGTCGAGCATTCCCGGAGGCGAGACATGCGGAAAGTCTCGGAAGACAGCGGCGGTCGGCACAAGAGCGGTTGGCGAATCGCGCCTTGGATCGCGGCGGCGCTCGCCCTGCTGCTGCCCCTCGCCGCGATGCAGGTCACGGATGAGGTGGCCTGGAGCGGGGGCGATTTCGCCCTGCTCGGCGCCATGCTGTTTGGTGCCTGCGGCGCCTATGAACTGGGAGCGAGGCTGACCGGGAACGCCACTTACCGGGCCGCCCTTGCCACCGCCCTCGTGACGGCGCTCGGCCTCAGCTGGATTACCCTCGCTGTCGGCATCATCGGGTCGGAGGATGATCCGGCGAATTTGATGTATTTCGGTGTGCTGGCCCTCGGGCTCCTCGGCGCATTCATGGTGCGGTTCCGGCCCGGCGGCATGGCCCATGTGCTGGGAGTGACGGCGGTCGCTCAGGCTGCGGCGGGCATCATCGCCCTGATCGCTGGTCTGGGCTCGGGTGGTGCGAACTGGCCGGGCGTTGTCGTGCTCTTCACTGGGGTCTTCGTCCTGCTGTGGCTCGCCTCGGCCTGGCTGTTCCGGCGGGCGGCGCGGGAGCGGATGACCGCGGCGGCACCGTCCTAGCTTCGGCTCAGCGTCGGGCAGTTTCTACGACCGCAGGTCATGGTGATGGCTCCGTGCTGTGACCGAGCCCGCGGATCGGCGCGCTGATCCTGCCAGCGCAGAGCGTAGGCGGGGCCAGACGGGCAGCGCAACGCCGTATCTGGCGCTGGCGGCCGGTACCCCATTCGGTTGTCCGCAATGACATCGGTAGAGCCCGCTATGGGTCGAGCCCGGACTCATTGAGAGAAACCTCAAGAAGCTTGCTTCAAGCCCGAACTCGGACAAGCAAGTGTCTGTGGCTTCGTGTCCCCGCATCCCACTTCGCCGCATTCAACAAAAGCCTCTCGCTCGCAAGAGACGAGGGGCTTTTGTCATTCGGGTCCTGATCCGGGTCGCCGCGATCTCGTGCATGCGTCGCGGGATCTCAAGACGTGGATCCCGGCTGCTCGGCTTGCGCTGCGTGAAGCGGTGTTGACGCGTCGGAGAAACGAACATTTGGTCTAGTCGATCCGGATGTTCCCCGCGCGGATGACCTGCCCCCAGGCCCGGATTTCACGTTCAAGGAAGGCGGTGAATTGCGCCGGCGTGAGGTCCAGGGGCAGGCCGCCCTGGGCTGCGATCCGCTCCTGCTCGGCTGGGGTGGCGATGAGGCGGCGGATCTCGGTGTTCAGCCGCTCCACGATGGGGGCTGGGGTTCCGGCGGGGGCGATCACGGCTGACCAAGTGCTGGCCTCGAAGCCGGGCGCACTCTGTTCGGCGATGGTCGGAAGATCGGGGAAGCTCGGCATTCGCCGCGCCGCGCTGACGCCAAGCGCACGCAGCGACCCCTGCCGAACGAGGGGCGACGCGGATGTGCCGCTGTCGAACAACACATGGCAATTCCCCGCCATCGCGTCCGTCAGGGCCGGTGCGCTGCCGCGATGGGGTATGTGTTCCATCTCCAGATCGAAGCGCTGCCGGAAGATCTCCGCCACCAAGTGCGAAGGAGAGGCGACGCCGATCGAGCAGTAGTTCACGCGGCCGCGATTCTGCCGGGCCCAGGTGACGAACTCGGACGCGCTGCGCGCCGGGAAGGCAGGCTGGACCACCATGAACAGCGGCGTCGCCGAGGGCAGGGCAACATGCTCGAAGGAGCGCACCGGGTCGTAGGGCGGATTGGGCATCATCTGCGGCAGGATGGTCATCGGGCCGCTCGCCGTCATGGCCAGGGTGTAGCCATCCGGCGCGGCGCGCGCCACGGCCTCCGTCCCGATGACGCCGGAGCCGCCGCTGCGGTTCTCGACGGCGACGGGCTGGCCAAGGACCGTCTGCAGCCGGGTCGCCACGATCCGCGCCAGCGTGTCGGTGCCGCCGCCGGGCGGGAAGGGCACGATCATGCGAATGGGGCGCTGGGGCCAGGCTTCCTGGGCGCCGGCGGCGGGCGCATTGGCCAAGCCTGCCGCCAACAGCAGCGCCGCGGCCAGGATGGGCTTCCACGGATGCATCATCGAGCTTCTCTCCCCCGGGGCGCGGATCGCGCGGTTCGTGCCATGCACGGAGCGGCCGACGCCGCGGCGAGCAAAGCACCGGGCAGGGCGACGTGCCAGTGTTTGCGCATCCCGGGGCCAGCGCAACGCGGCCGGATTGACCTGGGCTCTGCCACACTCGACCCTGCCGTGCCAGAAGGGCGCGCGGGCCGAGGACGAGGAATGGTCGAAACATATGACGTGGCGGTCCTGGGCGGCGGCCTGGTCGGCACCGCCATCGGGCTCGGACTGGCCGGGCAGGGGCTCAGGACCGCCATCCTGGACGAGGGGGACGTGGCGCACCGCGCCAGCCGCGGAAATTTCGCCTTGGTCTGGGTGCAGAGCAAAGGCATGGGCATGCCGCGCTACTCGTCGTGGACGCGCGAGTCCGTGCGGCTCTGGCCCGACTACGCCGCGTCCCTGCGCGAGGAGTCGGGGATCGACGTATCGCTCCACCAGCCGGGCGGCTTCACCCTCGCCCTGAGCGAAGGGGAGCTGGAGCGGCGCGCCGCGAACATGGCGCGGCTGAACGCGCAGCCGGGCTTCGAGCACCTGGACTACGAAGTCTGGGACCGATCCCAGCTTCGTCAGGTCTTTCCGGAGATCGGGCCGGAAGTGGCGGGCGCGATCTTCTGCCGGCTGGACGGGCATGTGAACTCGCTGCGGCTGTTCCGGGCGCAGCACGTCGTCTTCGCGCGCCGCGGCGGCGCGTACCTTCCGAACTTCCAGGTGCAGGAGATCAGCCGCTTGCCAGGAGGCGGGTTCCGCATCCTTTCGGGTGAACGCTGCATCGAGGCGGGACAGGTGGTCCTGGCGGCGGGCATCGGCAATGCGCGGCTGGCACCGATGGTCGGGCTGGACGCGCCGGTGCGTCCGCTTCGTGGCCAAGCCCTGGTCACCGAGAAGGTGGCGCCCTTCCTGAGTCATCCCATCGTCACCCTGCGCCAAACGGATGAGGGCGGCGTGATGATGGGCGACAGCCAGGAGGAAGCCGGGTTCGATGAAGCCACAGGCCTCGGCATCCTCGGCGCCATGGCGGACCGTGCGGCGCGGATGTTCCCGAAGCTGGGACAGGTCAACATCGTCCGCACCTGGTCTGCGCTGCGCGTCATGACCAAGGACGGCTTCCCGATCTACCAGCACTCGGAAGCGGCGCCAGGTGCGTTCCTGACAACCTGCCACAGCGGCGTCACCCTGGCTGCGGCCCACGCCCTCGCCGTCGCGCCGATGATTGCCGGAGAAGGGCTGACCGACGCGCTCGATGCCTTCCACCCCAGGAGATTCCATGTTCCAGCGGCTTCCTGACGCCGATGACGCGGCACGCAGGACAGGCATCCGGTTCACCCTGGATGGCCTGCCTGCCCAGGGCTTCGCCGGTGACACGGTGGCCGCGGCGTTGCTGGCGCTGGGCCGTGACACCTGCCGCCAGACCGCGATCTCCGGCTCGCCGCGCGGCCCCTACTGCATGATGGGCGTGTGCTTCGACTGCCTGGTGGTGATCGACGGCGTCGGCAATCGGCAAGGCTGCCTGGTCCGGCTGCGCGAGGGCATGGTGGTGGAAACCCAGGCGGGGAAGCGGGAGGTCGGGCGATGACCCGTCTCGATCAGCTGAATGACCTCAAGCCGATCTACGATGTCGTCGTGGTTGGCGCGGGGCCTGCTGGGATGGCTGCCGCCACCGAAGCCTCAGCGCATGGTCTGGAGGTGCTGCTGGTGGATGAGGCGGCGTCGCCGGGCGGGCAGATCTTTCGCGCGATTACCGAGACGCCGCTGCACGACCGACGCGTTCTGGGCGAGGACTACTGGAAGGGCAGGGCGGCCGCGGAAACCCTGCTTGCGAGCGGGGTGCACTACCTGCCCGGCGCAACGGTCTGGCACCTCGACCCGGTGCTGCAATTCGGGCTTTCGGTGGAGGGGCGCGCCGCCGCGGTGACGGCGCGTCGCGCCGTGCTGGCGACGGGTGCCCTCGAGCGGCCCTTTCCCGTCAAGGGCTGGACCCTGCCCGGCGTGATGAGCGCTGGCGCCGCGCAGACCTTGCTGAAGGCGTCGGGCCTCGTGCCACAAGGGCGCGTGGTGCTCGCCGGCACCGGGCCACTGCTGTGGCTGCTCGCGAGTCAGTATGTCGCCGCCGGCCACCCGCCCGCCGCGATCCTGGACACCACGGCGACCGGCAATTGGCGACGCGCGGTCGGAGCGCTTCCGGCCTTCCTCCGCTCCCCTTACGTCGCGAAGGGGCTGCGCCTCCTGCTGCGGGTGCGGCGGGCCGTGCGGGTGGTTTCCGGCGTCATCGAGCTTTCGATCGAGGCGGGCGATGGCAGTGCCACCGAGATCGCCTTTCGCCGTGGGGATCGGCCCATGGAGCGCATGGCAGCGGATCACGTGCTGCTGCACCAGGGCGTGACGCCCAATGTGAACCTGGCAAGTGCCGCTGGCTGCGCCCTTGAATGGAACGAGACGCAGGCTTGCTTCCGGCCTCGGACCGACGCGTGGGGGCGGTCCAGCGTCGCTGGCATCGCGATCACGGGCGATGGTTCCGGCATCGGCGGCGCCGAGATCGCAGCACTGCGCGGGCAGCTGGCGGGGATCGATGCTGCCTGCGAACTCGGCCGCATGGCGCCGGAAGTGCGGGACGGGCTCGCGGCGTCGGTCCGCGCCAGGATTGCGGCCTATGACCGGGGCCGCCACTTCCTCGACCTGCTTTATCGTCCGGCCGACCATTTCCGCCTTCCGCACGACGAAGCCCTGGCCTGCCGATGCGAGGAGGTCACCGGCCGCCATCTGCGAGAGGTGGCTGCGCTCGGCGTGCCGGGTCCGAACCAGATGAAGTCCATGCTTCGCTGCGGCATGGGTCCGTGCCAGGGACGGCTTTGCGGGTTGACCGTCGCCGAGGTCATCGCCGCCGAGCGCGGGGTTTCGCCGGCCGAGGTCGGATACTACCGGCTGCGCTCGCCAGTGAAGCCGGTGACCCTGGCGGAAATCGCCTCGATGCCTCGGGAGGAACGGGACGAGAAGGCCGTCCTGAGGGTGTAGGAGCGAGCTTTGCCGTCACCCACGGCGGTGGGTGACGCATTCAACCTCATGAAGCCGGCGCACCTGTTCCTGCCGAACTCCCCATGGATTTTGCCGGAGCCATGATCCCGTCGACGGCAAGTTTCGACAGCACGGGCGCGGCGCAGGTGCGCGCCGGGCAGGGCTTCAGCGCGTCCGAAACCTCTCGTGGCACGCGCTCCTGTTTGCCTGCGCAATTTCAGCAGTGTCCGTCTGGGTCTGTTGCCCGGTCAGCTTCGACGCTGCGTGAAGGACGCCACGGCCGAGCGCACTCTCCGAACGGCGCTGACTGAACCATGGGAGGTGGAAATAGGTGAGGTGGATCGCTTCCGTGCGGGACATCCCTGCGCGACACGACCGTAGAGTCCCTGAGATTGCAGAGGCGTTGCGGCCGGGGTAGGCGCAGGCCTCGTGGAAGCGAAGGCTCGGGGCTTGAGCCCAGGGCACGATCGCCACGATCACGCTCCGTCCTGGGGCGCGGTTTCCTAGGCTCAGGTGGTCCAAGAGGATGGGTGCGAGAGTTCTGGTGCGGCTCTGGAGAGCCCTGGTTTCCCGGTTTGGTGCAGCGGGCCGCTACCGTCCCGAGCGCCACTATATGCGGGGTCCGTCCTCGCACCTGGCGGGCGCGGACTCGTAACCTGATGCTTCGAGGCGATCGAAGCGTGGAAAGCTGCTTCGGCGCCGGCAGGCCGGGTGCCGGTCCGCCTCACGCCACAAGATCGAAATGCGTGCCTGACACGTGGTGCCGGAACCCAGAGGCAGGTTCTGGCAGGGGCCCGAGCTTCGCCACCGCCGAGGACATGGCTTAGGGCGCCTGCCCATGCCTGCGTTGGTGGCACGGAGTGGAGGCAACGCCGCTCGGCCCAACACTCAAGCCAGCCAAGGCTTCTGCTTGGCGCGTGGACACATCCATGGATGTCGCAATTCCGAGGCAAGGGATCGTGAGTCCTTGCTTGCACACGGAAACGGCCCCGGCTCTTGCGAACCGGGGCCGCCCCTATGTCCTCGTGCCGCTCCGAGATGCGGCCTATGCTAGGCTGCGGCCTTGCGGCGAACCACGGCGAGGCCCAGCAGGCCGATGCCGAGGAAGGCCAGGCCAGCCGGGGCCGGCACTGCAACCGAGGCGCTGGCGTCACCGCTGACGCTCGCCGTGAAGTGGCAGATCGTCGTGCCGCAGATGTCAAGCGCCTGCGAAAGCGCCGTGAAGACAAGACCGATTGCGGAGGGATCCTGCAGGTTGGCAGCAGGGATCTGGTCGGACGTGAAGTTGACGATGCCGGTCGGCTGGGTCGCGATCAGCCCAGCCTGGAATCCTCCTTGCGGCCCTGCAAGGCGCGAGCCGGCGAGCGCGATGTCGGAGAAGCTGCCGGACAGGTAGTTGGTGCCCGCGCCGCCCATGCCGGAGGTGATGGTGAAGGTGCCGGCAAAGGCCTGACGGACATCGTCGCCGCCGACAAGCGTCGCGTCGCCGGTGCTGGTCGCGTTCAGGTTCAGGAAGGCAGCGAATGGGGTCGGGGTGCTGTCCGCATAGCCCGACACGGTCACTGCCACGTTGGTCCCGATCAGCTCCGTCGTCGTGCCGCCGATGGAATTGGCCGTAATGGTATTCGCCGTCGCGTTCTGCGCGAAGGTGATGATGGTGAGCGGCGCCGCCTGAGCGATGGCGCTCAGACCGACAAAAGCTGCCGTTGTCGCCAGTAATGCTAGCTTCCTCATTTTGGTCCTCCTGAGACCAGGTGCGGTTCTTGCTTCCGTACCTTATTGGAACTGGAAACGTGCCCTTTGAGGTCGCGTGACAGGCATTGGCCTGTCCATCTCTACAATGCAAAAGTTGTGCCGGTGGACTAAGTGTATGCTCCAGAATGATCTTTCTGTGCACCTGCGCAACGTCGCTCCTAAACTGTAAAAGAAACCGACGAATGGGACGGGGCTCTTCGCGAACCAGGACCGTTCCTATCTTCTCGCGCTGCTCGAGAATGCGGGGTTCGAGCGCGCGTCCGGGCACCTTGCAAGCATGGCTCCAGAGATCCAGTCCGGGCCGCAGATGGGTTGCGGCCGCTCCTAGAAGGTCGCCGCTGCCTTGGCACCCGTCGCACGCCACGATACGGTCTGGCTGCAGATCAGGAAATTTCATGCAACGCCCCAATCAGGCGGAATCCTTTGTCCTCCGGCCAGTACTTCCCGGTCGCTTCCTGCGAGACTGCGTATTGTCCCAACCTGGTCTGGTGATCGGCCGCGGAGCGCGGGCGTCGGCCATCGCCCGCACCACGCTCCATCGCAGGCTTGCCGAGGACACAGCCATTACACCCGGGATGGCGCCGGCCCCATTACAGCGCCTGAGCGGTGTCTCGGCCCGTCACTGGCCCCCTCGGCCGCAGATGCACGACCTCTGGCATCCGGAGCGAAAACTGGCTCATATCCTGCCTCCCGCCATTCGAGAGGAGATCGGGGCTGCCGCACGTGACTGACGCTCCCAATCCCCAGCCACCCGCGCCCGCGCGAGCCGCTACCGGGGTCCTCGGGCTGGACGATGTCCTTGCTGGAGGCTTCATCCGCGAGCGCCTCTACCTGATCGAGGGCAACCCAGGCACCGGAAAGACCACGCTCGGCCTGCAATTCCTGCTGGAGGGCGCCCGCGCGGGCGAGCGCGGCCTTTATGTGACCCTCTCGGAGACCGCAGCGGAGCTGCGCGATGGAGCCGCCTCGCATGGCTGGTCGCTCGACGGCATCGAGATCTTCGAACTGGTTCCGCCCGAAAGCCTTCTCGATCCCGACCAGCAGCAGAGCCTGATCTACTCCTCCGACCTCGAGCTCGGCGAGGCCACCCAGGCGCTGCTCGACGCGGTGGAGCGCATCCGGCCGCACCGCGTCGTGCTGGACAGCCTTTCCGAGTTCCGGTTGCTGGCGCAGAGTTCGCTCCGCTATCGCCGTCAGGTCCTGACCCTCAAACACCAGTTCGCCCGGCGGGGCGCGACCGTCCTCTTGCTTGACGACATGACGGCCGAGCCGGGGGACAGGACGGTGCACAGCGTGGCGCACGGTGTGCTGCGGATGGAGGAGCTGGCACCGGAATACGGCGCCGAGCGACGGCGCCTGCGGGTCGTGAAGTACCGCGGCACCAGCTTCCGTGGCGGCCATCATGACTTCACCATCGCGCCGGGCGGCGTGCGGGTGTTTCCGCGCCTGGTTTCCGCCGAGCACCACACCGGCTTCGCACGCAACCGGCTCGGCACCGGCATCGCGGAGCTCGACACGCTGTTCGGCGGCGGACTCGAACGCGGCACCAGCACGCTGGTGCTGGGGCCGGCCGGCACGGGCAAGTCGCTGCTCGCCATGAACTTTGCCGCGGCCGCGGTGCGGCGCGGCGAGAAGGTGCTTGCCTGCATCTTCGACGAGGAGGTGCCCCTTCTCATTGATCGGTCCAGGGACATGGGTCTCGACCTGGATGCAATACGCGCTGACGGCAGACTCGTCCTCGAGCAGATCGATGCCGCGGAGACTTCCCCGGGTGCCTTTGCGCAAGGCGTCCGCGCCCATGTGGAAGCCGGCGTGCGCACGGTCGTGATCGACAGCTTGAATGGCTATCAGTCGGCAATGCCCGACGAGCAGTTCCTTGTGCTGCACATGCATGAGCTGCTGCAGTACCTCAACCGCCAGAGCGTCTCCACCTTCCTGATCGTCGCGCAGCACGGGCTTGTGGGCGACATGAGATCCCCCGTGGACGTGACCTACCTCGCAGACACGGTGGTGCTGCTGCGCTACTTCGAGGCTATGGGCCGCGTCCGTCGTGCGATCTCCGTGGTCAAGAAGCGCATCGGCGGACATGAGACGACCATCCGCGAGTTCCGCATCGATGCCAGCGGGATCCGCGTCGGCGCGCCGCTGGAAGAGTTTCATGGCGTGCTGCGTGGCGTTCCAACCTACACCGGAAAGGGCGATCCGCTGTTGCGGGACCGGCCGGCGTGAGGGACGGCGCAGACAGCCCAGCGCTTCGGGGAGGCGAGGTGCTGGTGCTGGCGCCCGGGGGGCGCGATGCCGCGGTGGCCACTGCGATCCTGCGCGAGGCGGGCTTCGCCGCCAGAGCCTGCCCGGACCTGACGGCGCTGCGCCAAGAGCTCGACCGCGCCGACGTGGCCGTGGTGACGGAGGAGGCGCTGTCCCGGGCGGATCTTGGCGACCTTGCCGCCTGGGTCCGGGCGCAGCCAGCCTGGTCGGACTTTCCCTTTTTGCTACTTGCGCATCGTGGCGGCCCGGATCGGAATCCTGAGGCCACCCGCTTGGTCGGATTGCTCGGCAACATCGCGGTGCTCGAGCGCCCGTTCCACCCGACGACCTTGGTCAGCGCGGCGCGCAGCGCGCTTGCGGCCCGCCGGCGGCAGCTTCAGGCGCGCGACGCGCTCGTCGCCGAGGCCAAGGCGGCCGACCGCTTGCGTTTCGCGCTCCGTGCGGGTCGGCTTGGCTCCTGGGAATTCGATGGCGACACCGGCGAGCTTCGAGCCTCCGACGCCTGCAAGGCGGTGTTCGGCCGCAAGCCGGATGAACCCTTCAGCTATGCGGAGTTGCTCGCGGCCATCCACCCCGATGATTTGGGCCGTATGCAAGAGGCGGTCGCGGCCGCACTGGCGGGCAGCGGTGACTACGACATCGAATACCGCACGGTCTGGCCCGATGGATCGATCCACTGGGCCGAGGTCCGCGGTCGCGCGGTTTGGGACAGTGACGGGCGGCCAATCATGGCCGGTGTGTCGCTCGACACCACGGCCCGTCAAGCCGCAGCGGAAGAGCTGCGCCAGCACCGCGAGCGGCTGGAGGACCTGGTCGCGGAGCGGACCCGGGCCCTCGAAGCCGCAAACCAACAGCTGCGTGCCGCGGCAGAGGAGCGGGACCACGCCGAGGCGGCGCTGCTCCAGGCACAGAAGATGGAGGCCGTCGGCCAGCTCACCGGGGGGCTCGCACACGACTTCAACAACCTTCTGCAGGCCGTGCTGGCCAGCCTCGATCTGATCCGCCGCCGTTCCGGAGATCCGGCGCAGGTCGAGCGGCTCGCAGCCGCTGGCGCTGACGCCGCGCGGCGCGGTGCCCGGCTGACCGCCCAGCTTCTGGCCTTCTCGCGTGAGCAGAAGCTCGATCTCGCTGCGGTGGCGGTCATCGAGTTGGCGGAGGGCATGCGGGACCTGCTGGCGCGCGCCCTTGGCCCCGAGATCCAGCTGCACTACGCCATGGATGAGGCCGTCGGGATGGCGCTGGCCGATGCCACGCAGCTCGAACTCGCGCTGCTCAACCTTGCGATCAATGCGCGCGACGCCATGCGCGAGGGGGGCCGCCTCACGGTCGCGGTGCGCATGGCCGAGTTTGGGGTCAACGCCGACCTACCGGCCGGGCGGTATGTGGCGGTCTCCGTGTCCGACACTGGCGAGGGCATGTCACCGGAGGTGGCGGCGCGCGCGTTCGACCCTTTCTTCACCACCAAGGGGGTAGGCAAAGGCACCGGGCTGGGCCTGAGCCAGGTCTATGGCATCGCGCGCCAATCGGGCGGCATGGCAAGGATCGAAAGCGTCTTGGGGCGTGGCACGACCGTGACCATTCTGTTGCCGGCCGCCGAGAGCGAGGCTGCAGCGCGGACGCTCGGGCGGCAGCCCACCGGCATTCCAAAGGAAGACCTGTCGAAGCTGGGAGCCGGATCCCTCGTGCTGGTCGTGGATGACGACCCTGACGTGCGGAGAGCGATGGTCGCCTGGCTCGACGCGCTCGGCTACCGCGTCGCCGAGGCTGCGGACGGGCGCGCCGGTCTTGCCGCGCTGAAGCACTTGACCCCCGATGCCATGCTTGTGGATTACGCGATGCCTGGCCTGACCGGCACCGAGGTTGCCGCCGCGGCGCGGCGCCTGCGCCCCGGCCTGCCGATTGTCCTCGCCACCGGCTATGCCGCCGCTGCGGAGTTCGATCCGGGCGTCTTGGCAGGGCTGACGGTTCTGCGGAAGCCCTTTCGGGTGGAAGAGCTTGCCAAGGCGCTGCGGGACGCCCGATCGGCCGAACGCCGATGTCATCCTCACGCTAGCGCTGGTTGATGTCGTCCACTGACCCTCAAACGGCCACACGGATCTTTCCTGCTTTCGTTGAAATCGACGACTTGGCCGTATCTCGGTGCCCGATTGCGCTGCACGCTGGCTGGCTCTGTTCTCGCGTCGCGGGAATTCTTGAACCGTCGCGACAAGTGGTTCCAGTCGGGGCGGGCCGTTTTCAGCTTGAGGGGCCGTTTGAGAAAGGCTTGGTGCGGCGCGGCCGGGGGTGGTTCGCGCTAGGGATGTGGCCCCAAGAGACCCGAAGACGGGTGGCCGAGCTTAGCCGGACGACGAAGCGCTATCCCTCTGACCTGATGGACAAGGAATAGGCACGCATCAAGCCGCTGCCGTGAGGTGCTGAACGCGATCCGATACTTGGCGCGCAGTGCCGGTGACTGGCGGATGCGGCCGGCGTGTTTTGGTCCATCGGGCGTCCCATCGAGCCTAGTCCGAATGGTCCTGATGGCACGCGAGCCTCCTCGTCCGCCCTCACGACTCCACCGCGATCAACGCCGCCTTTTCTGCCGCACGGCGCAGAATGTCGATCGTGGCGGCGAGACGCTCGCCTTTGAGGACGCTCGAAAGAGCGGAAACGGAGAAGGCCCCAAGCGGCCGATGGGAGGGGGCGAGGATCGGCACAGCGACCGAGCGAATGCCACGCATCTCCTGCACCTCGTGCAGGGCATGGCCGAGACGTCTCGTGGTCCTGGCGCGTCGTGCGATCTCCTCCGGCGAATAGCCGGGCCAGTCGAGAGCGAGCCGGTCCGCATTGGCGGCAAGGATGCGTTCCCGCTCTGGTGCACCTTCGAAGGCAAAAAGGGCCATGCCGCCGGCGCCGATCCCGAGCGGCCTCCGCCGGCCCGGTTCCAGCACGAGAACCTTCACGGGAAAGGCCCCCTCTTGGCGATCCAGGCAGACCCCATCGAAGCCGGACCGGACGGTGAGGAAGGCGGTCTGCCCGGTGTCGCGGGCGACCCCCTCAAGTAGGGGACGCCAGGCTTCCAGGACCGGTGTCTGCGGCTTGGCAGCCAAGCCAAGCTCCTGCAGCAGCGGCCCGAGCCTATAGCGCCGCGTCTCGCGGTCCTGGACCACGACCCCCTCTGCGACGAGCCCTTGCAGGATGCGATGGGCCGTTGGCCGCTCAAGGCCGCATTCCTCCGCCAGCTCAACAAGGCGACGGCCCACGCGCGGTTGTGACGCAGTGGCGCGAAGCAGGCTGAAGGCCCGGGCCAAGGTCTGGGTGCCTGACGCCGTCCGAGGCCGCTCGGTATGGATTTTCACAATGTGGACTCTCTGAGCCTCAATCCCGTTGCCTCCCTTCGGATCGGGCGGCACGCTGTCCGAAGGGGCGGAAACGAAGTCCAGAATACGGAATGATCAGTCAAGATAATTCAGGCAGGCAAGCCTTGGCCGGGCTGCGCGTGGTCGAGTTCGCGGCGCCACTTGGCGCCTATGCCGGCCTTTTGTTTGGCGGCCTTGGGGCAGAGGTCATCCTCGTTGAGCCACCCGGTGGCGGGCCGTTGCGGCGCCGCGGGCCATGGATCGGGTCGCGGCGCGACGCGGAGGCCAGCCTTCTGCATGCGGCTTTCAACGCCGGAAAGCGCAGCATCACGCTCGACCTGTCGGATCGCGACGACATTGAGCGCGCCCAGGTCCTGGCGGAGCGCGCGGACCTCGTGATCGCCGGGGGCAGCCTTCCGCCCGCCCTCGCGCATGAGGCCCTTGCTGGCCAGGCGAGCAGGCTGGTCACTCTTGCCTTGTCCCCGTTCGGGTCGAAGGGGCCCCGCTCAGGGTGGCTCGCCGAGGACATCACGGCGCTGGCCATGGGCGGCATGCTGACCCTGGCGGGATATCCAGATGGACCGCCGCTTGCCGCCTGCGGGGAACAGGCGGTTGCGGCCGCCAGCCTGTTCGGTGCGACGGCTGCCCTCGCCGCCATCCTGCGCGCGGAGGCGGGCGGGGAGGGCGCGTTCATCGACGTTTCCATGCAGGAATGCGTGGCCATGGGCCAGGAGAACGCCATCCAGTTCCTGGACCTGGAAGGCATCGTCCGGAAGCGCGACGGCGGGCGGCAGCGCCAGGCCGGGACCGGCGTGTTCCCCTGCCGGGACGGACATGTCTACCTCATGGCCGGCGGGATCGCCTCCAACCGCTTCTGGGGCGCGACAGTGGACTGGCTCGTTGAGGAGGGGCTCGATGGCTCGGAAGGGCTGCGGGATCCCCGGTGGCTGGACAGCAAGTGGCTGAACCAGGAGGAAGCGAAGCGGATCTTTGCGGAGATTTTCGAGCCCTTCGCCAAGCGCCGGACCAAGGCGCAACTGGTCGCGGCGACTTCAGCGCGGCGCATCCCGCTCGCGCCCATCTCCACCGCCAGCGACATCCTCGCCTCCGCGCAATTGGCGGCACGTGGCTTCTTCGTGAACCGGGCCATCGACGATGGCCGGGTCCTGCCCTTCGCGGGTGCGCCCTATCAGCTCTCCGCGACACCCTGGCGGGCACCGAACCCCGCGCCGAGGCTCGACGCGGATCGTGACGACATCCTGCGCCTGCTGGAGGCGGCATGAGCGCCCCGCTCGCGGGCGTCCGCATCGCCGACTTCACCTGGATCGGCGCCGGCGCCTACACCACCCGAATGCTGGCCGACCTCGGTGCGGAGGTCATCAAGATCGAGAGCGCCACGCGCTTCGACACGCTGCGCGACGCGAGGCCGTTCAAGGACGGCATTCCCGGCCTCAACCGCAGCGGCTACTTCGCGGACCGGAACTGCGGCAAGCGCAGCGTCACGCTGGATCTGAAGCACCCGCAGGGCCTGGACTTGGCGAAGCGGATCATCGCCGCGAGCGATATCGTCGCCAACAACTTCGCTCCCGGCGTCATGGACAGGCTGGGCCTGGGCCACGACGTCGTCCGCGCGCTCCGCCCGGACGCGATCTACCTTGCCATGTCGATGAAGGGCGCCACCGGTCCCGAGCGCGACAGCCGCGGATACGGGCTCACCATCGGCGCGCTCACGGGCGTGCAGCACTTCACCTCCCTGCCGGGGCGGCTGCCGGCTGGGACGGGGACGAACTACCCAGACCATATCCCCAACCCGTCGCACGCGGCCTTCGCCGTCCTGGCGGCGCTGCGGCACCGCCGGCGGACCGGGGAAGGCCAGGCCATCGACATCGCCCAGACCGAACCAACGATCGCGCTGCTCTCGCCTCTGCTGCTGGATCACGCCGTGAACGGGGGCGGGCCGCTGCCGCGCGGCAACAGCCATCCGGACATGGTGCTGCAAGGCGTGTTCCCGTGCAAAGGCGCGGATCGCTGGATCGCGATCTCGCTCCGCGACGCTGCCGAGGCAGCCAGGGCGGCAGCACTGCTCGGCCTGAGCGAGGCTTCCGCTGAGGCCCTGGCGCGGGCCACGCAGCACTGGGACGCGGTCGCGCTGGCCGAGGCGCTGCAGGCACAGGGCGTGCCGGCGGGACCGGTGCTGGATGCGCGCGGCGTTCTTGAGGATCCGCAGTTGGCGGCGCGCGACCATTGGGCGCGCCTGCCGCACGAGGAGGTAGGACCGACCGTTTACAACGCGTCTCCCATCGTGATGGACGGCCTGCCCCGCCACCCCTCCCGCGCCGCGCCCCTGCTTGGCCAGCACACGCGGGAGGTGCTGGAGAACATGCTGGGACTGGCCCCGAGCGAGGTGGACGAGCTGGCCGCGGCGGGCGTGCTGCGATGACCATGACCCGGCGCATCGCCGAGTTCGCCGCGGGCTTCGATGCGCGCTCGGTCGGCGGGACGGAGCGGGACCTCACGCTCCGAGCGATGCTCGACACCGTCGCAGTCGCGGTCGCGGCGCGGAAGGAGCCAGCCGCGATCCTCGCGGAGAAGCGGGCGGTCGCCCTCGGATCCGGGCCGTGCCGGCTGTGGAAGGCCCAAGCGTCGCCCGGGGTGGGGGAAGAAGGGGCGGCCTGGGCGAATGGTGTCATCGGCCACGTGCTGGACTTCGACGACGTCACCTCCGCGATGCGCGGGCATCCGTCCATCGCCTTGCTGCCGGGCGTCCTGGCCTTGTCGGAAACGGAAGGAAGGACCGTCGGCGAGGCGACAGCCGCCTATGTCGTCGGCTTCGAGGTGATCTGTGCCTTGTCGGTCGCCATGGCGCAGCCGCACTACGTGGCCGGATGGCACAGCACGGCCACCATCGGCGCGATCGGTGCGGCAGCGGCCTGCGGGTGGCTGCTGCGGCTGGACGCGACACGAATGGCGCATGCGCTGGGGCTGGCTGCGGCCCAGGCAGCAGGGACGCGGGCAAGCTTCGGCACCATGGCCAAGTCGTTCCAGGCGGGCCAGGCCAACCTCGTCGGCCTGCGGAGCGCGCGGCTCGCGCAGATCGGCTTCGATGCCGCGCCCGACGGCATCGGCGGACCCATGGGTTTCCTGGCCCTCTATCACGCTGGAGACGCGCATGAACTTCCGCCCTTCGGCGGGGCGCTGGAACGGCACGGGCTGGAGGTCAAGAAGTACCCGATGTGCTACGCCACCCACCGCGCGCTGGACGCGCTGCTGGCGCTGCGGCGGGAGGAGGGGCTTTCGCTCTCCGACGTGCGGTCGGTGGAGGTGAGGGCGTCGGCCGCTTCCCTGGCGCCGCTGATCCATCACCGGCCGCAAACCGGGCTCGATGCTAAGTTCTCCATGGAATACGCGGTGGCGGCGGCCCTGTTGGACGGGGCGGTGCGCCTGTCGAGCTTCGAGGACGACGCGGTGCTGCGCGAAGAAGTCCAGCGCTTCCTTCCCCGCGTCAGCGCCAGCGAGGCGGGAGGCGAGCTTCTGCCGCGATGGGCGGAGGTGACGCTGCGGCTGCAGGATGGCCGGGTGCTTTCGCGGAGGCAGGACGCGCTGAGGGGCGCCGCGGACGAACCGTTGAGCGAAGCGGAATTGCTTGAAAAGGCGGAAGGCTGCCTCCGTCACGGCGGCGCCCCGCCGGGGACCGGCGAGGCCCTGCTGGCAGCGCTCCGGCAACCGGACGCGCGCGTCGCCGAGGTCCTGAGCCTCGTCGTGAGCTGAAATCAAGGGAGGAAACGGGCATGCACATTCGTCGCCGCGCCATGCTGGCCGCACCGGCCGTCCTGTTGCCGGGTCGGGCCTGGGGCCAGGAATGGCCCAGCCGGCCCATCCGCATCGTCTCCACCTTCGAGCCTGGCGGGGCGGCGGATCAGCTGGCGCGCGGGATCGCGGCCCTGATGGGGCCGCACCTCGGCCAGACGGTCCTGGTGGAGAACCGCACCGGCGCCTCGGGCAATATCGGCACGGACTCCGTGGCCCGTTCCACCGATGGCCATACGGTGCTCCTCGCAAGCACGGGGCCCATGATCTACCATCAGGTCCTGTTCCGCTCGCTCTCCTACGACGCGCAGCGTCAGCTCCGTCCGATCGGATTCGTCGCGCATTCCCCGAACATCTTCGCGACCCGCAGCGATTCCGGATGGACGACGATCGGCGACGTGGTGGCAGCGGCGCGCGCCCGGCCGGACGAGCTGACCTACGGAAGCGCCGGCATCGGCACCACCCAGCACCTTGTCGGTGAGATGCTCCAGGCGATGGCCGGCATCCGCATGACCCACATTCCCTATCGCGGCGGCGCGCCGGCGCTGCAGGACATGCTGGGCGGGCGCCTGAGCCTGCTGGTCACGACGGGATCTGGTGCGAGCACGGTGCGCGAGGGCCGGCTGAATGCCGTCGGGGTGACGGGTGCGACCCGCATCCCGGTCCTGCCCAACGTCCCGACGATGGTGGAGCAGGGCTTTCCCGGCTTCGTCGCCACCGCCTGGTATGGGCTGGTCGCGCCGGCGAGCATGCCGGACGCCGCCGTGCAACGCCTCAACGAGGCGCTGCGGCTGGCCCTCACCAACGAGGATTTCGTGGCCCGCATGCGCGACCAGACGCTTCAGGTCCAGGCGACGACGATCGACGAGTTCGCGCGGTTCATGGACGCGGAGCGCGAGAAATGGGTGCCGGTGACCAGGAACTTCACCGGGTCCATGTAGCCGCACCACGCCCACGGTCGCCAATCGGGAGTGCAAGGATGGATTTCGACATCGGCGAGGAATATCGCGCGGTCCAGGAGACCGCCCGCCGCTTCGTGGAACGTGAAATGATTCCCCTCGAGCCGACGGTCATACGGCGCGAGGCGGAGCGCGGCTTCACCGACGCCCCCTTGATCCCGCCCGAGGCGGAGGACCGGCTTCGCGCGGCGGCCAAGGAGGCCGGCCTTTACGGGATCGACGTGCCGGAGCGCTTCGGCGGGCAGGATCTCGGCCTCGTGACCAAGGCCATCGTCTTCGAGCAGATGCGCCGCAGCATCGTGCCCTTTGTCCTGCCGCCCGAAAGCCCGAACCTCCATCTGCTCGCCGAGACCTGCAAGGGATCCCAGATCGATCGCTACCTGCTTCCCTACGCGAGGGGCGAGAAGCGATCCTGCATCGCGATCAGCGAGCCGGGGGCCGGCTCCGATGCGGGCGGCATCCGCACGCGCGCCGAGCGCCGCAACGGCAGGTGGGTGCTGAACGGCCAGAAGATTTGGATCAGCAACGCCGCGCATGCCGATTTTATCATCGTCATGGCCGTCACCGATGCGTCCCAGGGCACGCGCGGCGGGATGACGGCCTTCCTCGTGGACAAGGGGATGCGCGGCCTGTCGGTTCCGACCTGCTACCCGATGATCGGCGAGTACGCGCCCTATGCCGTCAACCTCGACGACGTCGAGCTGGATGACGAGCAGGTGCTGGGCGAGGTCGGGCAGGCCTTCGTGCCCATTTCCCGCCGCCTGGGCGTGCGGCGGATGGAGATCGCGGCGCGCTGCCTGGGCGTGGCTGGGCGATGCATCGAGATGATGCTGGAGCAGGCGAAGCAGCGCTCGACCTTCGGCACCGTGCTCGCGGATCGCCAGGCGGTGCAGTTCTGGATCTCCGACAGCTGGCAGGAGCTGGAGATGTGCCGGCTCGTGGTCCACCGCCTGGCGTGGCGGATGGACCGCGGCCGCGAGGAGGACAGCCTGGAGATCCGGCGCGAGGGGGCCATGGCCAAGGTGCAGTGCACGGAGATGGCGACACGGGTGGTGGACCGGGCCATCCAGCTCTTCGGCGGGATGGGGCTCTCGAAGCTGCTTCCGCTCGAGTACATGGCGCGGGTGGTGCGGGTCTGGCGCATCGTCGAGGGACCCAGCGAGGTGCATCGCTGGCTGATCGCGCGCGACCTCCTCAAGGGCCGCTAGGCCAGAACAGAAGACGGCGCGAAAGCTGCGCCGTCGCCCCTCATCTCCTCCAGCAGCCAGTCGCGGAAGGCCGACGCGCCAGGGTGCTGGATGCCGCTCGGCATCAGGAGCCAGTAGTGATCGCCCGTCCCGACTGCCGGCCCTGAGATGGCGAGGAGGCGGCGGCGCCGCACATCCTCCGCGACGAGTTCCGGCGAGACGATCACGATCCCCAGCCCCTCCAGCGCCGCCTGCACGGCAAGGGAGGTGCTTTCGAACAGCAGCGGCGTCCCCGGGAGCGTGATCCCGGCCGTGTCCGCCCAGGTGGCCCAGTCCCTCGGTCGGACCCGGCTGCCGAGGAGCGAGTGCGGCGCCAGCCCGACGCGTCGCACGGCGCGGGCGAGTGCGGGCGCCGCGAAAGGCTGGATCGCGAGGGGCTGGAGGCGGATCGCGCCTGGCAACTGACGGCCGGTCCGGATGGCGGCGTCCACCGCATCCCGGGCGAAGTCCACCGGCGCGGTCGAGGCGCTCACCTCGATCTCCACGCCGGGATGAAGGACGCGAAAACGGGGAAGCCGGGGGATTAGCCAGCGCATCGCCCAGGTGGTGTAGGCGCGCACGCGCAACGGCCCGCTGGGCTGACGCAGTTCCGCCGTTGCCTCTTCCATGCGGGCGAAGGCGGCGCGGAGGGCCTCGGCGTAGCGCGCCCCGTCTTCGGTCAGCGTCGCGCTGTTGGCGCCGCGCAGCAGAAGCCGGCGGCCCAGGGCCGCTTCCAGCGCGCGGATGCGCTTGCCCACGGCGGGCTGCGTCACGTTCAGGCGCGCCGCGGCGGCCGACAGGCTGCCCGTCTCCGCCACCAGGACGAAGGCGTGCAGGGCAGGGAGGGGCGGAAGGCGCTCGGCCATCGCGGTAAGTCTAACCTCTGGTTTGGGCAGGCCGCCAATCCCGACCTTGGGCCAGTGTGCGATCGGGTCCAGGCTCCCCCTAAGCCGGTGCAGAAGGGCCGGCGCGAGAGGAACGCCCAAACGGATGAACGGCCAGGACACCATTGCCGCGCCTGCGATCAGCGCCCCCTGGAGCCTCCGGGACAAGGTCGCCTTCGCCGGGGTCGGCACGACGCGCTACGGCAACTTCCCCGAGACGGACAGCTACGGGCTGGGCTGCGAGGCGCTGAACGCCGCGCTGGACGATGCCGGGCTGCGGCCCTCGGACATTGACGGGCTGATCGTCAATCGCATTCCCAGCTATGAGCGCTTCGCGGAGATGATGGGGGTCAATCCGCAATACTGCCTGCTGACCGAGGCGCCGGGCCGTTTCTCCGGCGTGTCGCTTGCCCTGGCGATGCAGGCCATTGCCACGGGCGCGGCCAAGACCGTCGCGCTGGTCTACGGCAACAACGGCCGTTCCGTGCGGATGATGTATGGCGGCGGCGACAGCCAGTGGAGCCCCTGGGGCATGACCAGCCCCGGCGCCGTCCACGCGATGATGTGGCGCCGGCACATGCATGATTTCGGCACCACTCACGCCGACCTCGGGCCTGTCTCCGTCGCCTTCCGCAAGCATGCCTGCCTAAACCCGGACGCGGTGATGCACGGCAAGCCCATCACGCTGGAAGACCACGCGAAGGCGCGGCCGATCTGCGAGCCGCTGAAGCTGCTCGACTACTGCCTAATCAACGACGGCGCCGTGGCCTGGATCCTGACCAGCGCCGAGCGCGCGCGAGACCTGCGCCGCCCGCCCGTGCTCGTCTCGGGCTATGCGCGGCAGGACCGCTTCTCCTATGGCAGCGCGCCGGCCGACGACTACTGGTACCCGACCCTCTCCGCCTGCCGCAGCGTCTACGACCGCGCGGGCTTCGGGCGCGACGACGTGCAGGGCCTCGGCATCTACGACAATTTCTCGCCGACGGTGATGTTCAGCCTAGAGGGGCTGGGCTTCTGCGGGCAGGGCGAGAGCGGCGACTTCGTGCGCGACGGGACGTTGGAACTCGGCACGGGTCGCTGGCCGACCAACACCTCGGGCGGGCACCTGTCGGACAGCTACATGCAGGGCTGGGGCATCATCGGCGAATGCGTGCGCCAGCTGCGTGGCGATTGCGAGGGACGGCAGATCCCCGATGCCCGCGCGATGCAGTACATCTGCGCCACCCACATCGCGCAAAGCATCCTGTTCCGGAGGGACGACGCATGAGCCTCCAGACACGTCCCAAGCCGGTGGTGGACAACTGGAACCGGCCCTTCTGGGAGGCCTGCGTGGAAGGGCGGCTGCTGTTGCAGCGCTGCGTGGAAACCGGGCGCTGCTTCTTCCCGCCTGCTCCCGTTTCTCCCTACACCGGCCGGCCGGACTGGGAATGGATTACCGCCTCCGGCAAGGGCGAGCTGTGGTCCTTCGTGGTGTTCCACCAGAGCTACTTCCCCGGGATGAAGGACGAGCTTCCCTACCCGGTGGCGATGGTGAAGCTGGATGAGGGGCCGTACCTCCTCACCAACCTCGACGGCATGAAGGCGGAGGACGCGAAGGTCGGCATGCGGCTTTCCGTCCGCTTCCCGGGCGGGCCGGACGGCTTCGCCTTGCCGCAATTCGGGCCGGAGGAATGACGGTGTCCGACGAGCTGATTATCGAGCGCGGCGAGGGCTGGGCGCAGATCCAGGTGAACCGCGAGGCACAGCGGAATGCGATGAACCGCGCGACGCGCCAGGGCCTGCTGCGCGCCTTCGAGGAGCTGAAGGGCGAGGCGAAGGCCATCATCCTCACCGGCACGGGCGTCGCCTTCTGCGCGGGAATGGACCTCAAGGAGCGCGAGGCCGACCGCAAGGTCGGCATCGAGGGAGCGGGCGAGGAATGGATCGCCGTGAACATGGCGATCAAGCAGCATCCCTCGATCTTCATCGCGGCCGTGAACGGGCTGGCGCTGGGTGGCGGCGCGACGCTGATCAATTGCTGCGACCTCGCCATCGCCAGCACCCAGGCCAGCATCGGCTGCCCCGAGATGGGCTTCTCCACCTATCCCGGAATGGCGGGTCCGGCGATCCAGCTCTCAGGCGTCACCCGCAAGCAGGCGGCGTGGCTGGTGCTGACCACCAACCGCATCGACGGCGCCACGGCCGAGCGCTGGGGCATGGTGAACCAGTGCGTGGAGCCGGATGCGCTGATCCCCACGGCGCAGGCCCTCGCGCGCAAGGTCGCGCAGTTCGACGCGGTGGCGCTGGCGGAAAGCAAGAAAGCGTTGGACCGCATCCCCGCCTTCATCACCGATTGGCAGGAAGCGATGGATCACGGGCAGATGGTGAACCTTTCCATCCGCTCGAAGACGGATGCCCAGGCGGAGGGCAAAGCGCGCTTCGCCGCAGGCATCAAGAATCCCGGCCAGGGGGCGTGATCGCCAACGATTGAGGCCCCTCGGCGCGAAGGAGGAAGCCCGATGAACCAACCCGCCATCGCCCGACGCGCCCTGCTGGCCGCCGCGGTGCCCGTCGCCGGCGCCGTCCATGCCCAGGCCTTCCCGGACCGGCCGATGCGGATGCTGGTCGGCTTCGCGCCGGGTGGCACCACGGACATCGTCGCCCGCGTGGCGGCTGAGGCCATGGGGCAGGATCTCGGCCAACCCATGGCGGTGGAGAATCGCGGTGGTGCGGGCGGTGTTCCGGCGGCGCTTGCCATGCTGCAGGTGTCGGCGGACGGCCACGTGCTGATGCTGCAATCCGGCGGCCTGAACCAGGCCGAGGCGCTGGGCACGCCGCTGCCCTTTGACGTGGTCGCGGCCTTCGCACCGGTCGGCCTGGTCGGCACCAGCGCTATCTCGCTGGTGGTGCATCCCTCCATCCCCGCCACCAACCTCGCCGAGTTGCGAAAGCACGTGCGGCGCTCCGGACGGCCGTTGCGCGTCGGCTCGCCCGGAGTGAGCCTGACCAGTCACCTTTATGGCCAGGAGCTGGGCATCGAGGTGGAGGAGATCCGCTACCGGGGCACCGGCCTCGTCGTGAACGACCTGCTGGCGGGGCGCGTCGATGCCTACAGCATCGCGCTGCCGGGCATCCTGACCCACATCCGCTCCGGCGGGCTTCGCGCCATCGCCATCGCCTCGACGACGCGCAGCCCGGTCATGCCGGAACTGGCCACGACGGTAGAACAGGGCTTCCCCGGCATCATCAGCGCGTCCTGGTTCGGCGTCGTCGCCCGCGCGGGCACGCCGCCGGAGCGGCTGGAGCGGCTGTCGCAATCCGTCTCGAAGCTGCTGTCCGACCCGATGCTGCGGGCGCGGCTGGGCGAGGCGGGGGTGGATGTCGCGCCCGAGACGAGCCCCGAAAGCTTCGATCGGCTGATCCGCGAGGACCGGGCTCGCTGGGACCTCGTCGTGCAAAGGGGGAATCTGCGCCTGTGAACGGTCCCGCTCCACTCGCCGGACGGCGCATCCTCGACCTCGGCGCCTTCTGCGCGCAGCGGCCGCACGCGCTTGCCGCCTCCATGGCGGCGCGGCTCTGCGCCGGATACGGGGCGGAGGTGGTGCGGCCGCTGCCGCCCGGCGGCGAATCCTTTGCCGCCGACGCGCCGCTGCTGCCGGACGGGGCCTCGGCGCTCGACCGGTTTCTCAATGCGGGCAAGGTGACGGCAGCCGCCACGGGCCGCTTCGACGCGGCGATCGGCGACCGCGCGTCGCTGGCGGCGCATGCGGCGGGAGTCCCGGTGAAGGCCTGCTTCTCGGTCTTCGGTCCCGAGGAGGAGGAACCGCCGGTGACGGAACTGGGCATTGCGGCGCTGTCGGGGCTGCTCGGCATCGTCGGCGAGGCGATGCCCGCGCCGCCCTCGCGCCTCGCCGGGCATCAGGTGGCCTACGCGGCGGGGCTGGCGGGTGTGACCGCGCTGCTCGCCGCGCTGCATGGCGGCGGCGAGGAGGAGGTGGAAATCTCCCTGCTCGACGTCTGCGCCTGGCTGAACTGGAAGGTGGCCGCCGGGGTGCTGGTGATGGGCACGGCGCCGGAGCGGCGGGCGGAGCGCGTCACCTGGTTCACCGTGCCCTGCGCCGACGGCCATGTGGCGCTGGTCTACCAGGAGAAGGATTGGCCGCCGCTGCGCGACCTCATCGGCGATGCGCGCCTCGACGATCCTCGCTTCGCCAGCAACGCGTCGCGTGGAGCGAACCGGTCCGCGCTGCTGGAGATCATCGGGCCGTGGTTCGCCGCGCGCAGCCGCGCCGAGATCACCGCCGCCGCCCAGGCGCGCCGCGTGCCGATCGGCCCCGTGCTGTGGCCGGAGGAATTGCTGGACGACGCGCAGTACCGCGCGCGCGATTTCCTCGGTCCCGACGGCATGCCGAGCCTGCCGGTCTCGTGGGACGGGCGGCGCCTGCCGCTCCGCGCCGTTCCCTCCGCGCCTCCCATCCGCACGCCGCGCGGCGGCAAGCCGCTCTCCGGCGTGCGCGTGGTGGATCTCGGCTGGATCACCGCCGGGGCGGCCTCCTCCACCATGCTGCTCGACCTGGGGGCAGACGTGGTGAAGGTGGAGGGACCGGGCGCGCCGGACCCCTTTCGCATCTGGGAGGGCGCCAAGGCGGGCGGCGACTGGTGGAACCGCTGCCCATTCTTCAACTTCACCAATCGCGGCAAGTGCTCGGTCTGCGTGGACCTCAAGGACCCGCGCGGGCGTGAGGTGGTGCTGCGCCTGCTGGCGGAGGCGGACGTGCTGGTGGAGAATTTCCGCCGCGGCGTCCTCGCCTCCTTCGGCCTCGACGCCGCCGAGCTGCGACGGCGCTTCCCGCGTCTCGTCATCGCCAGCATCTCCTCGCAGGGGGAAACGGGGCCGGACCGGCTGATGGTGTCCTACGGATCCACATTGGAGGCGACCGCGGGGCTGGCCGCTCTGTCCGGCGCGGGGGACGCGCCGGTCATCACCGGGCGCGACGTGAACTACCCGGACCAGGTGGTATGCCTCTTCGCCTCGGGCGCGATCATCGCGGCGCTGGAGGAGCGGGAGCGGACGGGGCAGGGGGCGCATCTCGACCTGTCGCAGCGCGAGCTGACCAGCTTCCTGCTGGGCGAGGAGTTCCTCGCCGCTGCCGCCGGATCGCCCTCGCCACGGCGCGGCAATGCCGATCCAGCCGAGCCCGGGGAAAGGCTGGAACCGGACGGTGCGGGCGGATGGCGCGTCCTGGCGCAGGGGGCGGCCCAGCCGGTGCGGAGCGGCACCGACTTGGCCGCCGCCGAGGATTTCACGCGTGGCACGGCGGTCCTGCGCAGCCCGGACGGCACGCCCGCCAAGGGCATCCCTTTCCGCTTCCGACGCCGCCGCGTGGCCGTGGAGGATTCCTGTCATGCGCTCGGCGCCGACAACGCGGCGGTGCTGCGCGAGGCCGGGTTCACGGCGGAGCAGATCGCGGCGCTGGAGCGGGATGAGGTGCTGGGGACGCGGCCGCGGAAGGCGGCCGGATGAGCCCGACTTTGCCCGGATCTTCGATGGATACGGGGTCGTGCCTGGACCGCTGTGGAAGCCGTCCGGACTACCAAACGGCAAACAAGGAAGACTGGAGGAAACATGCGAGAGGTCCAAGCGACCCGCCGCGCCCTGCTGGGCGGGGCCATGGCCGGTGCCGCGCTGTGCGCCGGAACCGCAAGCGCCCAGGGCGGACGGGTCACGTCGCTGGTGATGCCATACGCGCCCAGCGGCGGGCAGGAATTGCTCGGCCGGATCCTGATAGAGGGTTTCGCCGAGCGCTTCGGCGGCAGCTTCGTAATGGATCACCGTCCCGGCGCCGGCACGACCCTGGCCGCCCGCCACGTCGCACGCGCCCGTCCAGACGCGCAAACCCTGCTGGTGGGCACCAACGTCACCTTTGCCCAGGCGCAATTCGCCTATCGCAACCCGGGTTATGACCCCGACCGCGACTTCGCCCACATCAGCCTGCTGGCGGAGGCGCTGTACTTCCTGTGCGTGAACCCGAAATGGCAGAGCGTCCAGGAGGTGGTGGAGGAAGCACGCCGCCGGCCGGGCCAGCTCGCCTATACCAGCTGGGGCGTCGGCTCCGTTGCGCACCTGACCGGAGTGGATTTCTGCAGGCGGGAAGGGATCGACATGATCCACGTTCCCTTCAACGGCACCGCCGCCGCCGTGACCGAGGTGATCGCCGGCCGGGCCGACTTCATCTTCTGCATCCTGTCGAGCTGCCTTCCGCATGTGGAGGCCGGGCGGCTGCGGGCCGTGGCCACGCCTTCCCCCGAGCGCATCCCGGGCTTCCCCGAGATCCGGACGATGGTCGAGCATGGCTATTCGGACTTCGTCCAACTCCCCTGGTTCAGCCTGTCCGGCCCTGCCGGCCTGCCGGAGGAAACGGCGCTGGCCCTTGAGGAGGTGACCCGTGCGGCCTTCGCCAAGGAATCCGCGAAGCAACGGCTCGCGGCGCTTGGCCTCGTACCGGCGGCACGCGGGGCCGCGGACATGCGCGCGCGCATCGCCAGCGACCGCGTCACCAATCAGAGGCTGATGCACCAGGCGGGGATCGAGCCGCAGTAGCGGCAGCCCCGATCCTGGCCAGTGCCTCGTGCATGGCGGGCGCGAAGTCGGCATGGCCGTAAAGATCGTTGTGGCCGGCAGCGATGATCGCCTCGAAGACCAGGTTGTCGATGACGGGGCGCAGCGCGGCGCTGCGCCGTGCCGGCACGACGCGGTCCTGGCCCGCCAGGATGAGGGCCGTCGGAACGGGGGAGCCGCGCAGGAACTCGACGGTTGGCATTCGGTGACGCAGGAGCAGGCCGACCGGAGCCCACCAGTAAAGGTCCTGGGCCAGGGCCTCCAGGGAGTCGAAGGGGGTGACCAGGATCAGACCGGCAACCGGCCGGCGCTTCGCCAGATAGGCCGCGACGCTGGCACCCAGGCTGAACCCGATGGCGATGACCGGTCGCTCGCGGTCCTGCTGTTGGAGGTGATCGAAGATCAGCGTGGAGTCGGAGAGCAGCGCATCCGCGCTTGGTCGCCCGCTGCTTGACGCATAGCCACGGTAGTGGACGGCAACGGTTTCCTGACCAGGGAAGAGGTTGTGAAGGTACAGAGCCATGGCCTCGGCGTTCCAGGCATTCCCGCCGAACCCCAGCAGCCTCGGTGTCCTCTCATTTGTCGTCCCCTTGGTCCCAGGCAGCTTCACACCCGAGAGGATGGCGCCATCGGGCATCCTGATCTCCAGGTGCTGCGCCGACCCGGGGAGTTGTACCCGCTCGATTCGGGCAAGCGCCGTTGGGAAGATGAGCCCGGTCTGGGCGAGGTACATCCCGCCCAGGAGAGCGGCGTAGAAAGAAGCCAAGATCAGCGCACTGTAAGCGAGCCACATTCGACAACTCCGCTCCCTCTCGTGACAGCCGCTGCGGGCTGGCACTCGTGAACATGATCGCTTGTGCCGGAGTTTTCCCCGCCTGGGAAAAGCCAGGAAGGGAACGCTGTTGCCAGTGGAGGTTCCATAGATCTGCCCTGCGATGCGGTCGTTGATCGGCTCAAAAATTGCCCGACCGTTAAGTTTTGATCGGATCGAAATCTACGGGCTAAGTCGCGAAACTGCCCCCGTTGCAGAATCGCGATTGCGGAGGCACGAATGTTCCATTGGGCGATTCATTCAAGATTAGGCAGGAGCCTTAATCAGTTCTCCCAACCATTGAAGGTCGCCAATCCGGCCATATCTCGGAACTACGAATTCGCGGCCCCCACTTCGGCCGCTTGCACAATGCCGGGTGCACTTTGCTGAGGAGATGATTCGATGTCAGACAATCAAGCGGACGCCAAATCCCGCCCACGCGGGCGCGAGGCGGACGACAAGCAGGCCTTTGACAGGATGATGGCCGAGCTTGAAAGAATGAATGTCGGGGAACTGCGCGAGCTTGCCAGCGCGGCAGAATCCTTGATCCAGCGAAAGGCAGAGGACGAGAAGCGGTCCCTCAAGGAGGAGATCGAGCGCAGGGCGGCCGATCTGGGTATCAGCATTCGCGATCTTTTCGGCGAGCCAGTCCAGGCCAGCGGCCGCGGCCGAGGAAGACCAGCCAGGAAGGCCGAGACTGAAGCTCCTGCTCCGAAATACCGTGGGCCAAATGGAGAGGGCTGGAGCGGCCGCGGCCGCATGCCGAAATGGCTGCAGGTCGCCCAGGCCGAGGGCAAGTCCAAGGACGACTATCTGATCAGATCGTGACCCGCAAAGCTTTGGCCGGTTTCACGACCGGCCGAGGCAGGCCCTCTCGTTTCTGCGGGCGCCGAACTCCCTGGCGGGCAGGCGGGCGTTCCGATCTGCTCTATGGTGCAGCCCGCATCCTGGTGGGAAACGACGATGAGCCTGCATGTCGACTATTTCGCATCGCTGAACTCGCCCTGGACCCATCTGGGCGCGGCGCGGCTGGAGGCGAATGTCGCGCGCCATGGAGCGAGTTTGCGCATCTTCCCCGTCGATTTCGGGACCATCTTCCCGGCGACGGGCGGGCTTCCCCTGCCCAAGCGCTCGCCGCAGCGTCAGGCCTACCGCCTGCAGGAGCTGGAGCGTTGGCGCTTGCATCTCGGCATTCCCATCCAGATCAAGCCCCGTTTCTTTCCGGCGGATGAGAAGCTGTCCGCCGGTTGTGTGATCGCGGCGCGCGAAACGCTCGGCGACGAGCCGGCGATCCGCCTTGCGCACCGTGTGCTGAAGGCCCTGTGGGAGGAAGAACGTGACACCGGCAATCCGGACGTCCTCGCTGTGCTGATCGAGGAGATCGGGCTCGACGCTTCTCGCTTGTTGAAGCTGGGTGCGGAGGACCGCTGGATGGAACAGCGGGCCCTTGATACGCAAGCCGCACTTGCACGCGGCGTATTTGGCGCGCCAAGCTACGTGGTTGGCGAGGAGATCTTCTGGGGGCAGGACCGACTGGATTTCCTCGAGCGCAGGCTGGCACTCGGGTAAAGCTGCACAAGGATCACTCTCGTGCACGGCGCAGCTTCCTGAAGGTCCCAGAAAAACGCAGGCTGCTTAGGTGCGGGATGCCGTGCTCCCACTCTGTACGTGCCGGGCCCACGAGCACGGAGGCCGAGCATCAGCGCGGGAACCGTCTGCTGGAATCACTCCACTAGGCTCTGCAGCGACGAGCGGGCCGTGGGGCTGCGATTTCGGAGGCCGGCCTCGCGGGCGGAGGGAGGACACCACTCTGGACCTGCTGCAGGACTGATCGATGCTCATGCATCGCGTGATCGATCATGCGGTCACGGGAAAGGTGGACAAGAAGACGCTGCGCCTTCTCATGCGCGACCGGCAGTCGGCTAGGACATCGGCCCACAAGGCACGCCTTCGCCGGCGGCCCCTAGCTGTCTGGTTGTGAGACCTCCTTGGCGGCTTCAACGATGAGGCGTGCTTTGGCGATGTCCTCTGTGTCCGCTTGACCCGAGGGCTTCGTGCCTCGAAGTCTTCGCCTGGCGGCGAGGCGCTCGGCCACGACCTGATTGGGCGTCCGGCCACCGAGAACCCGCTGACGGCGCGCGTTGTAGGCGGCGTTGAAGCCGCGCAGAAGCTGCTCGAGATCGCGATGGAAGGGGATGGTGAGGCCCAGCACCTCGCTCTCAACGCGACCGTTGAAGCGCTCTGCCATCCCGTTCGTCTGCGGCGTATAGGGCCGGGTGTGGCGGTACGTCGCCCCCAGCGCGGCACAGACCTTCTCGAAGGCTGGCGAGAAGCAGCTGCCGTTGTCGGTGAGCACGTGGGTGATCCGAAACGGGAAGGCCGCAACTGCCTCTCGCAGGAAGGCAATGGCGCTCCTCGTGGTCATGTCGTCCTTGACCGCCAGATGGACCGACCGCGAGCACCGGTCGATGGCGACAAAGAGATAGCGCTTGCGGCGCTCGCCCGTGGTGGTCTGCAGCTTGGGCAGCTGTTTGATGTCGATGTGGATGAAGCCGAGGTCGTAGTCGCGGAACCGCCCGGTGCCCCTGGCCGGTCGTTCGGAAGCGGGAGGCCTCCGCCGGTTCAACCCCTCGGCCTTGAGCATGCGCCAGATGCTGTCGCGGTTCAGGTGCGGCAGGAAGTGGGTGACGACGAAGGTGAGATCGTCGAGCGCGAAGTTGGTGGCCCGGCGCAAGGCGCAGACCACGGCGCGCTCCTCCTCCGTGGCCTTCCAGGGCAGCTTATGGGGACGGGCCGAATGATCGAGGCAGTCCTCGGCTCCACGCTTGCGCTACTTGCGGATGGTCTCGGCGCTGACCCCAAAACGGCGGGCCAGCACACCGGACGGCTCGCTTGAGCGGGCGATCTCAGCGCGCACCGCGGGGGTGGTGCGGGCATTGGGGTGGATCTGATGCATGGCTCACCTCCGTCCCAGGATGGCGCGCGGCAGACGCTCAAACCGGCGCCGGTACCCCACGATTGCCAAGCCTACCGGATCCCAGCAATGCTCCGCAACCAGACAGCTAGCTGGGGAGAGGGCGGCCAACCACCACTTCGCAGGCCCAGCGGCGATACACCACACCACACTCGGCGAAGATCCGGCGCGCCGTTTCCTGGCTTTCGTGCCAGCTGGGCATCTCGGGCGCGGCGGCATGAACCACCACCTCTTGGATGCCGCTTTGCACGATGCCGCGGGCGCAGGGGGCGCAGCACGGGTGCGTCACGTAGATCGAGCAGCCGAGGCACGAGACCCCGATCCGGGCGGCGTTGAAAATCGCGTTGCGCTCGGCGCATTCGAAGACGTTCAGCTTCAGCGGCTTGACGTGGATCGCGGGGTCGTTGTCGTCGATGCCGCGCGGGGGGCCGTTGTAGCCCTTCGAGCGGATGGCGTGGTCCTGGCCCACGATCACCGCGCCCACCTGCCGCTTGCGGTCCTTGCTTTTCAAGGCGGCCAGGTGCGCTTCGTTGATGAAATAGGTGTCCCAGTCCATGCCTGCCTTTTGCCACAAGCAAAGACTGTCGCCTAACGGGGCAGCGCCGGTTCCCAGGAGGCCGGCACCGTTTCGATCGATCTCGCTTACACTTGATCTTCGCTGCCTTTGCTGATCGCGCCCCTGGGAGTTCATGCCGTTCTCCAGTAGCTCACCGTGCGGCAGATGGTGCAGCGCCTCGGCGGCTATCCTAGGGCGGCGATGGTCGGCACCCCTAATTCGATTGTCGACGAGATGCATTTCTTGCTGGAGAGAGAGGCCGCCGATGCCTCCAACGTGATGTCCCAGCACGTGTCGAGTGGGCTGAAGGAGTTCAGCGACGGCGCGGCGTGCTCCGCAGCGATTACGTGGGCACGACGCTGCGTGATCATCCGGGCCTATGGTGCCCCGAGAACCGCTTCTTCCCCAGCGCGGACGCGCGCCCCGAGCGCTGGGCCTCCTTTCCCAGGACAAGAAAAGGGGCCGGAGGACCCCCTATTTTACTGTTTCACCGCTGGTCTCACTTCACTTCACCGGACGATAGTCTCGCCGCGGTGTGTCATATCCGTGTCGTCGTCCGTGACGATGTCGCGGTCCCTGGTCTCGGGCACCATCAGCGCCCCGGTTACCACGGTCGCCATTGCGTTGGCGGTCGGAGACCAGAGACCTGATGAAGCCTTGCGATGCCTTGGCAGGATAGCCATTGGGTGAGGCTATCCTGTGTGCGGGCCGGGCAGGCTGTCCGCGGCCGCATGCTCGCCTTGGGGCAACTCCGTTGCGGAGGTCAGTCGCGGTAGTCGAAGCCTGGCATGGCCCGGACCTCGTCGCGGGTCATGGGCAATTCGATGCGGCGGTTCTCGCCCATGCGGATGCGGTCGAAGGGGATCATCACATGCCGGTCGCTGCGCATGATGCCGCGGTCGACTTCGACGACGACGCCGACCACGCGGCCCTGCGCGTCGAGGACCATGTCCTCGACCTCGCCCACATTGTGGCCGTCGGAGCTACGCACGTCGCGGTCGATGATCGCCTTGGCCCGGAACTGACCTTGCGCCATGGCCGCAGGTGCGCTTGTCGTGCCGGATGCCGTCGTCTGTGCCGGCGCGGCAGGTGCGGCCAGACTGATCGCGAGGGCAGCGGCGAGGGTGGGCTTGAGCATGGTTCGTCCTCCTGTTCGGGCGTTGGCGCAACGCGGGCGCACGCGCCTCGTTGCCGCGCGCGAGGTGACGGAGACCCGGTCATAGCTGCCTTCGGATGGGACGAGGCGGATCAGGGCGGATACACGTTCTTGCGCCGGACGGTTCGTCGTCATCGACGACAATGAAACCGTGAATCTTCCCGGCCTGACATGGAAAACGCTCCGGCCCTTGTGGGGCCGGAGCGCTGAATTGTGTCCGCTGACCTGGAAGTTTCAGGCGGCCTTGCGGCGTAGGAGGCCGAGGCCCAGCAGGCCAGCGCCCAGCAGGGCGAAGCCGGCCGGCGCGGGCACGGGCACCGGGAGCGCCGAACCGGCAGACCATGCGTATCGTTCCCTGGATTGTATAGATTTCATGCAAAACCCGACTAAATCGGTTGAACGTGCGGTCAAAGGTGCAACCGCCACACTTGTCGATGATTTGTCTTTTTTAGATGGTGTGCTTGCCTCCCGGCAGCCATCCACTGCCCCTGGTTAGCAGGGTGCTCTCCACTGGCCCCCGCCTTCGGTTTGACAGACTTGGCGGGGGTCTTTTTTGCATAGAGATCAGAGGTTGTGGTCACCGAGGCGGTGAGGCCGAAGCCCTGTGGCCGATGGGGATCAACCCATCTTGGAAGCCGTGCTGATCCTCGGGACGAGCCCTGAGATAGAGAGGAAGTTCGCAGAACTCCCCTCACGCTGGCGCCCGTTGGATCGAGACGCGGCGTCATCCTTCGCGAAGGGTGCGGCGCATGAGCGTCACCTCGATCCCGCGCTTCGGCTCGAATTCCTGCCCCGCATATTCCCACCCAAGCTGCGCGTAGAGTGCGTCGGCGGTCCAGGTGTAGAGCCAGAGGGTCTGCACACCGGACGCAGCGGCGAAACGCTCCACGCGTCGCACGAGCGCGGAGGCGAAGCCGCGCCCTCGGAACTGCGGCTGGACGACCACGCCTGCCAGCCAGGGCGAAAGGTCTCGTCGTGTTTCCAGATCATCATGCGCAAGGCTGGCCGTGCCCACGGGTTGGCCATCCAGCAGCAACACGAAGCTTTCCTCTGGCCCGCGGGGCGGAGCGCGGAACAGGGCCTCGGTTTCCGCCAAAGTGCGGCCACTGGGATTTCCGAACGTCTCCTGCATCCAGCGCGCCAAGGTCGGTACTAGGTCGGGACGGTCGGTGACGGTGACGATCTCGTGGGGAGGTGCTTCGCGAGCCATGAGCAGCAGGATGCCGGATTGAACGTGCCGCGTGTGAGCCATTCCGCGGCGCGTCCGGCAGGCCAAGGCGCACTCCCCCTGAACGATGCGGGAAACCGAAATCGGGCTTCTTCGCTGAGAAGGCAGGCCGCAGGCCTGAAGGAGCACAGCGCATGAGCGACGCGACCCTGCCGACCGCAATTCCCCATCCCGAGGAGATGCGGGCCGAGCTGGATCTTCGCTTCGGAAGCGCGACGATCCACGCCACGGCTCGGACCACGCCGGCGGGCATCATCGCCGTGGGCGTGCTCGTTTCGTCGATCCTGCTTTCTACCGCGGTGCTGGTGCGGGCGGCTCGCAAGGAACGCTAGCCGGGCTGGCCCAAGCCCCCTGCAGCCCCGTCAAGAAGCTTGGATCAGCTCGGATATCCCGGGTGGGCTGGGCGGCACGCCCTTTGCGGCTCGCACCGCGTTCAGAACAGCCGCCGCCATGACGCGCGGCGCGACCACGCCAAGCAGCATCATGTCTCCTGCCTTGCCGCCGCGTCCCGTCGCCAGCGCGAAGATCGTATCGCCGTCCCAGAGCGTGTGGACGGGGTCGATCGTCCGCGCGAGTCCGTCATGCCCGGCGCCGGCCAGGCGCTGGCACTGTGCCTTGGTCAGCACGGCATCCGTGGCGAGCACGCCGATGGTGGTGGCTGTCCCGGCCTCGAGGAAAGGCGGTCGCTCGCCGCGCAAGATGGCGGCGGTGGCACTTCGGGGCCTGCCGTCCGCAGGGTTGCGCGTCCCCGCCAGCACCGTCGCCGTCCCAGGGTCGAACACGTCTCCCACCGCGTTGACTGCGACGATCGCGCCGAGCGTGACGCCACCCACCCTGACAGCGGCGGTGCCGATGCCGCCCTTCATCGAAAGCTCCATCCCGAACAGCTTGCCGACCGTCGCCCCCGTGCCGGCGCCGACGCTGCCCATCGCGGGCGCATCCGCGCTCGCCGCCTCGCAGGCGGCATAGCCCGCGGCTTCGTCCGGGCGGATGCGGTGGTCGCCGACGGGCAGATCGAACAGGACGGCGGCCGGCACGATCGGCACGCGGATCGGCCCCACGGCAATCCCGTGCCCGCGTTCCTCGAGCCAGCGCGCCACGCCGCCCGCCGCCGCGAGCCCGAAGGCCGACCCGCCGGAGAGCAGGACGGCATGCACCGCCTCCACCATGTTCGCGGGGTTCAGCAGGTCCGTCTCCCGCGTGCCGGGGGCGGCGCCGCGCACATCCACCCCGGCCGCCGCGCCCTCCTCGCAGAGGATGACGGTGCAGCCGGTGGGGCGGCGCGTTTCGGTGAAATGCCCGACCTTGATGCCCGGCACGTCGGTGATGGCGCCAGAGAATTCGGGATGAGCGAAGAGGTTCATGGCGGTCCTCGGACAAGGGAGGCCGGAGGGGAGCGATCCCGTGGCGATCCTCGATCGCACGGCGCTGGCCACTGGGGCGGCCGGCGGTGCGGCGCCTATCCTGGAAGCCGCGCCGCAACCTGTCCACCGTGGGTGGACCCGGTCACGTTGTCCGGCCAAGCCTCACATCGGCTCATGCGGCGATGTGATGTCGCACGTGGGGGTCTGGGGGAGGGAAGGGACGATGCGGGCGGAACCCGCAAACCGGTGGGGGCGCAGTCAACTCCGCTGCGCCACCCTGGTGCTTGAAGGGCATTGCGACACGCTGACGAGGGCAAGCCTCAATCGGCTGCCGATCCGTCCTGCTTTGTCTTCCCGGCTTCGTGAAGGTCCACGTTCTCATCCGCGGTCGGAGCGCCCGTTTCCCGATCTTCCATGCTCTTCGCCGCGCGCTTGTCCGCCTTTGCCGCGGCCTTGCTCTGCTTCGCGCGCTCGCGGTCCTTGCGTTCCATACTGTAGTTCGGCTTCCGCATCATGGATCCTTGCTGAAAGAATGAGTGCCCGGCCCCGCCCGGTCGAGCAGTGCCTGCCCCGCTCGACTACTCCGCGGAGATCGTGGAGGCCTCGGGTCCCTTGCGTCCCTGCACGACCTGCATCCGGACGGTCTGCCCCTCATTCAGCCCTCGCAGGCCGCTTCGCTCGAGCGCGGTGGCGTGCACGAACACGTCCTTGCCGCCATCCGCGGGCGCCACGAAGCCGAAGCCCTTTCCGGCATCGTACCACTTCACGGTTCCCTGCATCTCCTGCGCTTCGCCGGAGGGCGGCATGGACGGGCGCGGCTCCCTGAAGCGCGGCGGCCTTTCCCCTCCACGTGGGGCTTCGCCCTCGGCGATGCTGAGCACCTCGGTGACCTGCAGCCCCTTCTGGCCAGGTCCGGTCCGGACCCGCAGGATCGCGCCGGGCTCGACCTGCTTGGTCCCGGCGCGCTCCAGCACGCTCGCGTGAAGGAAGGCATCGCCGCCGCCGCCCGCGATCTCGACGAAGCCGAAGCCCTTCTCGGCATTGAACCACTTGACCGTCGCCTCGCTCTCCGGACCGAAGCCGGCGGCGGAGAAGGGCGCCGGACCACGGCCGGGTTCGCGTGGGGGAGGCGACCATGCCCCGCCAAAGGCCTCTTCCTCAGGCCTGCTCCTGCCACGGGACTTGCGGTCCCTTCCACCATCTCGCCTCAAGACAACAAATCTCCCTAACAGCAGAACCAATACGTGCCGGGCGCATGTCGCGCCAGGGCTCGCGGGTGGGTCGGCCGGAAAGAAATGGAAGCCAGGCCCGCCCTGAGCATCGTCAAACGCCCCGAGGGCGAGTGGTTGCACGCCGTGGAACTTGGCAAGGTTCCGCCCTCCGATGCAACAGGACGAAGGCCGGGGCACCGGCCGTTTGACGCGAGGCCGGCAGGACGGAGGCGCCGGTCGATGCCTTCATGGCACCGGCGACGTCCGCGATTCGGGTCCGCGCCGCCTCAGTATCCTTTCCCGCGCTCCACCACGCCCACCAGGGGCTCGCCGCGCGCGTGCCGCTCCAGGTTGGCGAAAACCGCTTCCACCGCCGTCTCGGGCTGGGTCATGCTGGCGATGTGCGGCGTGAGCCAGATCCGTGGATGCGCCCAGAAGGGATGGCCCGGCGGCGGCGGCTCCGGCTCTGCCACGTCCAGCACCGCGGCGGCGAGCTGGCCGGATTCCAGCGCCGCCAGCAGGTCCGCCTCCACGAGATGCCCGCCGCGGGCGGCGTTCACGATCCGCGCGCCACGCGGCAGCATCCCGAACAGCCGCGCATCCAGGATGCCGCGCGTCTGCTCCGTCAGCGGAAGCAGGCAGATGAGGATCTCCGCCTGTGGCAGCATTGCCTCCAGGCGCTCGTGGACCGTGACGCCCGCGATGGCGCGGGGCGAGCGGTTCCAGCCATGTAGCCGGAAGCCGAAGGGGCGAAGCGCCGCCAGCACGGCCTGGCCCAGCACTCCCAGCCCCATTACCCCGACGCTGCGCTGCGCGGCGAGGCGGACGGGCTCGGCCGTCCAGTCGCCCCGCGCCTGCCGCTCGCGATACAGGGGCAGGTCGCGATGCAAGGCCAGCACGGCGGCGGCGCAGTATTCCGCCATGCCGGCGGTCAGCCCCTCCTCGATCATCCGCACGACCGGCAGGCTCGGCGGCAGCGTGTCCAGCGGGAGCTGATCCACTCCCGCGCCGACGGAAAACAGGATCTCGAGGTTCGGAAAGGTGCCAGGGATGTCGTCGGGCGGCATCCAGGCGCACAGGTAGCGCACCTGCGCCGGGTCGCCCGTCTCGGGCCAAAGGTGGAAGGGGAGGTCCGGGCGGCGCTCGGCGAAATGGCGCTTCCACACCTCGCCGCGCGCCGGGTCGGCCTTGTAGACGAAGGCCATCAGAGCGAGCGCGAGGGCCGGATCGGCTCACCGGAAAGGAAACGCGAATGGCGGAAGGCGCGCGGATCCACGATCGGCGCCTCGCCTGTGGCGAGGTTCGCCGCCAGCGTGCCGGCAGCGGGGCCGATGCCGAAGCCATGGCCGCTGAACCCGGTCGCCAGCGTCAGCCCGGGCATCCCCTCGCAGGGGGAGATCACCGGCACCGCGTCCGGCGTGCTGTCGATGGCGCCGCCCCAGGCCTCCGCCACCTCGATGCGGTGGCCCGGATAGGCGGCGCGCAGCGAGGACAGCGCGCGCTCCACCAGAGCGGGGTCGGGAACGGGGTCGCGCACGCGCTCGGCCTCGAAGGGGCTGGGCGCGTCCATGGACCAGTCGGCGCGCTGGCGCATGCCGTCCAGGAAGCGGCGGCCAAGGCGGAAGCGCAGGTTCTTGCGGCGCTTCTTGAACATCGGCCAGAAGGCGCGCGCGTTCAGCAGGTTGTCCGGCGTCAGCTCCAGCGTACCCACGCCGCTCAGCGCCACCGTGTAGCCGCCGTCGAGGCGCCGCCGAAGGCAATAGGCGAGGGTGGACAGGTTGCCTTCGGTGAGATCGGGGCCCGGCTGGGTGCGAAAGGCCGTGGCGTTCACCACCGCCGCCGGCAGCGTCACGCCATGGCGCTTAAGGAACAGCGAGGACCAGGCGCCGCCGGACAGGATCACCGCATCGGAGCGGATGCGTCCCTTCTCGGTCACCACGGCGCTGACGCGCCCGCCCGTCGTTTCCAGCCCGCGCGCCGCGCATTCCTGATGGATGGAAAGGTTGCCCAGCTTGCGCGCGCCAGCGGCGATGGCAGGCGCGGCCATGGAGGGCTCGGCGCGGCCGTCGCTCGGCGTGTGCAGCCCGCCGATGAAGGGCTCGACGTTGCCCGGCAGCATCTCCTTCACCTCGGCGGCGGAAAGGACGCGCGTGTGCTGCTGCATTCCCTGCGCCTCGGCAGCCCAGCTTTCCCACTCGGCCATCTGCGCCGGGTCGCGCGTGGCGCGGATGATGCCGGTGCGGCGGAAGCCCGACTCCCCGCCGATCACCTCGTTCATGTCGCCCCACAGGCGCAGGCTGGCCTGGGCGAGCGGGATCTCCTCCGGGTCGCGCCCCTGCACGCGGCACCAACCCCAGTTGCGCGAGGACTGTTCGGCGCCGACCTGCCCCTTCTCGATCAGCGCGACCGAGCGCCCCTGCCGCGCTAGGTGCAGCGCGGCGGAGACGCCGATGATGCCACCCCCGATGATGACGACGTCCGCGGCCTCGGGCAGGCGTTCGTCGCTGGGGATGCGGTCAACCGGCGGGGACATAGGTGGCTCCTTCGTCGAGGGGCGATTGCAGGTGGATATCGTCGCGGATGCAGGCGGAAAGGTGCCCCGGCGCGATCTCCCGCAGGGGCGGCGGGGCGGCGCGGCAGGCGTCCAGGGCGAAGCGGCAGCGCCCGGCGAAGGCGCAGCCTGGTGGCGGGTCCAGCGGGCTGGGGATGTCGCCCTGCAGGATGATGCGCCGGCGCCGCGCATCGGGGTCGGGGTCCGGCGCGGCGGAGAGCAGCGCCTCGGTGTAGGGGTGGTGCGGGGTGCGGAACAGGTCGCCCGTCTCCGCCACCTCCACCAGCCGGCCGAGATACATCACCGCGATGCGGTCGCTGATATGCCCCACCACGGACAGGTCGTGGGAGATGAACAGGATGGTCAGCCCCAGCCGCTCCTTCAGCTCCAGCAGCAGGTTCACCACCTGCGCCTGGATGGAGACGTCCAGCGCGCTCACCGGTTCGTCGGCCACCAGCAGCTCGGGTCGGAGGATCAGGGCGCGGGCGATGCCGACGCGCTGTCGCTGGCCGCCGGACAGCTCGTGCGGGTAGCGCGCCGCATGGTGGCGCTGCAGACCCACCATCTCCAGCGCCTCCATCACCCGCTGGCGCCCGCCGCCCTCGCCCTGGATGGCCAGCGGCGCGGCGACGATGCGCTCCACCGTGTGGCGCGGGTTCAGCGAGGCGAAGGGGTCCTGGAAGACCAGCTGCATCCTCCGGCGCAGCGGGCGCATGGCCGCGCGGCCCAGATGGGTGATGTCCTGCCCCTCGAAGCGGATGGTGCCGCCTGTGGGCTCCAGCAGGCGAAGGATGGCGCGGCCCACCGTCGTCTTGCCCGAGCCGCTCTCGCCCACCAGGGACAGGATTTCGCCGCGGCGGATGTCCAGCGTGACGCCGTCGATGGCCTTCACCTGTTGCGCGCGGCGGAACAGCCCGCCGCCGATCGGGAACCACTTGCGCAGCTCGCGCAGTTCCACCAGCGCCGTCATGCCGCGAGTTCCCGCCAACGCAGGCAGCGCACCTCGCGCGCCTCGTCGGCCGGTTCCAGCACCGGGGCGGCGGCGTCGCAGCGGCCGGGCTGGTGGTGGCCGCAGCGCGGGTGGAAGACGCAGCCCGGCGGCATGTGGCGCGGGTCAGGCACGTTGCCGGGAATGGCCGGCAGCGGGCCGGCGCGCCGCCCCGCCAGCTCCATCCGCGGCACGGAACGCAAGAGGCCTGCGGTGTATGGCATCAGCGGCCGGCTGAAGAGCGGGCGCAGCGGCGCCTGCTCCACGGCGCGGCCGCCATACATCACCAGCACGCGGTCCGCGATCTCGGCCACTACGCCCAGATTGTGGGTGATGAAGACCATCGCCATGCCCGTGCGCTCCTGCAGGCGCCGCAACAGGTCGAGGATCTGCGCCTGGATGGTGACGTCGAGCGCCGTGGTCGGCTCGTCGGCGATCAGCACGCTGGGGTCGCAGGACAGGGCCATGGCGATCATGACGCGCTGGCGCATGCCGCCCGAAAGGTGGTGCGGGTAGTCGTCCAGCCGCTGCCGCGCCGCGGGGATGCCCACCAGGTCCAGCAGCCTCACCGCTTCCTCGCGCGCCGCGCGACCGTCCATGCCCCGATGCAGCCGCACTGCCTCGGCCACCTGCTCGCCGATCGGCGTGGTGGGGTTGAGCGAGGTCATCGGCTCCTGGAACACCATGGAGATGGCGCCGCCGCGCAGCCGGCGCATCTCGGCCTCCGGGATGGAGAGCAGGTCACGCCCTTCCAGCAGCGCCTGGCCGGTCACCGCGACGGCGGCGTCCTTCGGCAGCAGGCGCATCAAGGCGAGCGAGGTGACGGACTTGCCCGACCCGCTTTCGCCTACCACCGCCAGCGTTTCCCCGCGACCAAGGGTGAAGGACAGTTCATTGACCGCGGGGACCTCGCCGCCTTCCGTGCGGAAGCGAACGGACAGGTTGCGCACGTCGAGGATGGGCGCGTCGCTCATCGCGCGCGCATCCGTGGGTCCAGCGCGTCGCGCAGGCCATCGCCCAGGAAGTTGAAGGAGGTGACAGCGAGGGTGATGGCCAGCCCCGGCAGGATGGCGAGCCAGGGGGCGGAGGTGAGGTAGATTTGCGCGTTGTTCAGCATGTTCCCCCAGGAGGGCACCGGCGGCTGGATGCCGTAGCCGAGGAAGGAAACGTAGCTTTCCAGCAGGATGGCGCGCGCCACGTTCAGCGTCGCCGCCACCACGATCGGCGCCACGGCGTTGGGCACCAGCTCGTGCACGATGATGCGCGCATCCGAGGCGCCAAGCACCTCCGCCGCCACGGCGAAGTCGCGCTCGCGCAGGGACTTCACCTGGCCTTCCACGATGCGCGCCACATCCATCCAAGAGGTGGCTCCGATCAGGATGATGATGGAAAGCAGACCAGGCGAGACCAGCGCGGCCAGGGCCAGCAGCAGGAAGATGGAGGGAAAGCACAGCACCGCGTCCACGAAGCGCATCAGCGCGGCGCCGAGCCAGCCGCCATGGAAGCCGGCGACGGCGCCCACCAGGATGCCCACCGCCATGCCGATGGCCATGGCGGTGAAGCCGACCATGAGCGAGACGCGCCCGCCCATCATCAGTCGCGCCAGCATGTCCCGTCCCAGCTCGTCCGTGCCGAGGACGTGCACGCCCGAGAGCGGCGGGGCGAAGCGGTTCATGATGTCGATGGTGGTGTCGTCGAAAGGCAGCAAGAAAGGGCCAAGGAAGCAGCCCAACGTCAGCAGAAGGATGGTGGCCGCGCCGAAGGCGGCCAGACGGTGCCGGCGGAAGCGTCGGAAGGCCGGGGCGGCCAGGGGGCGAGTGATCGTGAGGCTCATCCGAGGCGGATCCGCGGATCGGCCACCGCGTGCAGCAGGTCCGCCAGCAGCGAGCCCAGGAGCACAAGCGTGGCGCTGAACATCAGGATGCCCATCACCACCGGGTAGTCGCGGTAGGAGATGGAATCGAGGAAGAGCCGCCCCATGCCGGGCCAGGTGAACACCGTCTCCGTCACCAGCGCGCCGCCCAGCAGGGTGGGCAGCTGCAGCCCCAGCACGGTGATCATCGGCAGGGCGGCGTTGCGGAAGGCGTGGCGCAGCAGGATCCGCCCCTCCGGCACGCCCTTGGCGCGCGCGGTGCGGATGTAATCTTGGTTGACCACGTCCAGCATGGAGGAGCGCATGAAGCGGCTCCAGATCGCCGTCTCCACCAGCGCCAGCACCATGGCCGGCAGGATCAGATGGCGCAGCAGGTCCGGCAGGGAGCCGTCGCCGGGGGTGGAGCGGTTGCCCGAAGGCAGCCAGCCCAGCCAGACGGAGAAGAGGTAGATCGCCACCAGCCCGAACCAGAAGGTGGGGATGGAGAGCGCAATCATCGCGCCCACTGTCGCCAGCGTGTCGAAGACCGAATGGCGGCGGATGGCGCTCAGCGTGCCGATCGCCACGCCCAGCAGGATGGCCAGCAGCGTCGCCGTCAGCATCAGTTGCAGCGTGGCCCCAAGATGGGACCCGATGACGTTCAGCACCGCCTCGCCGTCGCGGAAGGAGCGGCCCCAGTCCCCCTGCAGCATCCGCCAGAACCATTCGGCGTACTGCACCGGCAGGGGCCGGTTCAGCCCGAGCTGCTCGGCGATGCGGTCCAGATCCTCCTGCGTCATGTCGGAGCCGCTGGCGAATTGCGACATCGGCCCGCCCGGCGCCAGGTGCAGGATGGCGAAGCCCACCATCGAGACGAGGACCAGCAGCACCAGCGACTGGCCGAGGCGGCGAACGAGGAAGCCGCTCACCTCACGCGGTCCAGAACCACTCGCGGATGTTCCAGCAATTCGAGGAGCAGTTCTGGTTGGGGCGGTAGCCGTTCAGCCCTTCCTTCACCCCTTCCACATCCGCGCGCTGGAACAGCGGCAGGATGGCCAGCTCCTCGCGCAGCAGGGCCTGGATGCGGTGATAGGTCGCGCGGCGCTGCGCCTGGTCGAACTGGGTCGCGCCCAGCACCAGCAGGCGGTCCATCTCCTCATTCGCGAACTGGTAGTTGTTCTGGCCGCGCCCGCCCTTGGCGCCGATGGCGGAGGAATGGAAGCGTGGCGTCACGTCCGGGTCGGCGCCCAGGGTGAAGTTCACCGCCACCATGACGGACTGGAAGCGCGACTGCTGCCAGAACTCGCCCCAGATCACGGCGGCCGGCATGTTCTGCACGCGCATGCCGGCGCCGATGGCGCGCCAATCCTGCATCAGCAGAAGCTGCGACTGCTCGCGCACCGGGTTGCCGGTGGTGGTGCTGTTGGTGAACTCCAGCTTCACCCCGTTCTTCTCGCGCACCCCGCCGGCGCCACGGCGCCAGCCAGCCTGGTCCAGCAGGGCGTTCGCCGCCGCCGGGTCGTGCCGGTGCGCCGGCAGGTCCGGGTTGAAGGCCCAGGATTGGCGTGGAAGGAAGGATTCCGAGGGCGTGGGCAGGCCGTAATAGATGGCATCGATCAGCGCGCGCTTGTTGATGGCCATGTAGAGGGCTTGGCGCACCGCCTTGTCCGCCAGCGGGCCGTATTCCAGGTTCGGCGCGATGTGCTCCACCGAGGCCTGCTGGTTCACGTGGATCGTGCGGCCGCGCAGCGTCCGCGCCTCGCGCACGAAGGGGGGCGAGATGCCCTGGATGGAGGTGTGGTCCACCTGCCCGGTGCGGAACTGGGTGTAGAGCACCGTCAGGTCGGGGATGTACTTGAACACCACCCGCTCCAGGAACGGGCCGTTGCCGTGATAGGCGGTGTTGGCCGTGAGGGTGATGTTGTCGCCCGCCGTGCGGCTGGCCCACCGGAACGGCCCGGTGCCCACGGGGGCATTGTTGAAGGGCGCCGTGTTCGGATCGCCCGCCGCGCCCAGGATATGCTTGGGCACCATGAAGGTGAGCGAGAGGATGGAAAGATAGGGCGCATAGGCCCTCTCCATCCGCCAGGTGATCTCGTCGGGCGCCGTCACCTGGATGTCGCGCACCAGCTGGTGGCCGACGCGCGAGCGGGCGCGGAAGGCGGAATTGTTGATGAGCTCGAGGGTGAACTTCACGTCCTCGGCCGTGAAGGGCGTGCCGTCGTGCCAGGTGACGCCCGGGCGCAGCTTCACCTTCCAGGCCAGGCCGTCGGCGGAGATGCCGCCATTCTCCGTCGTCGGCACATCCTGAGCGAGATCGGCGACGAGGTTGCCCTCGGGATCGGTGAACCAGAGCGGGGAGAAGAGGTTCCACCAGACGCCCTGGTCCACCTCGATGCCCGGCATCAGCGGGTTGAAGACCGTCGGCTCCTGCGACAGGCCGACGACCACCTGCCCGCGCGGGCGCTCTGGCGGTCGGGGCTGGGCCCGTCCGACGCGGGGGGCCAGGGCGGCAGCCGCCCCAAGCCCCAGCACGGCACGACGGTCGGTGCGGAAATCAACCATGCTCGCCCCCAATGGGATATCGTTCTTGCCGGCAAGTGTTAAGCAAGCTCCGCATCATTGCAAGCAAGTTTAACTGGATTACGTTTTCCAGGCGCGGCATAGGCGTGCGGCGAGCGGAGGGACGCGCGGGATGGATGATGCGGTGGGAGGCGAGGCCCTGGCCCGCCCCGACGAGGGCGAGGATGATCGCCGGTTGGGCGAGGCGATCCGCCTGCTGCGCCGCCGCGCCGGGCTGACCATTGGCGCCTTGGCCGAGAAGGCGCAGCTTTCCACCGCCATGGTGAGCCTGCTGGAGCGCGGCCGCGCTACGCCCTCGCTGCGGACCCTGCGGCTGCTCGGCCTCGCGCTTGACGTTCCCGTCTCCTACTTCTTCGAGGCGCAGGAGCAGGATGCGGCCGGGCGCTACGTGGTGCGCCGCGGGAACCGGCGGCTGCTGCGGTTGACGCGCACCGGCGTGCTGAAGGAAGCGCTGCTGCCCCCGAGCAAGGGCCTGCTGGAGATGTACGAACTGGCGCTGAACCCCGGCGGCGCCTCCGGGACCGACTTCATGCAGCACGAGGGCGAAAAGGCCGGGTATGTGCTGGCAGGGCGCCTCCGACTGACGCTGGACGGCGCGGTGGAGGTGCTGGAGCCGGGCGATACCTTCTGCTTCCCGTCTTCCGTGCCGCACATGTTCGACAATCCCGGCGAGGAGGTCGCCCGCGTCATCTGGATTACCACGCAGGGCCGCGCCGCTCCGGGGTGAGGCCGGTGCCTGGCAGCCCGGCCCGGAAGACTCGTTGTGGGGGTGGTGCTGGCCTGTGATCGCCAAGCGGTTCTCGTCCTTGGCATGCCTGGGGCCCTTGACCGCTTCCGCGGTCAGCGGGTCCGGCGCTGGCTCCAGCCAAGGAAAAGGCCGGATGCGACGATGATCGCTGCGCCGACCCAGGTGGCCGCGTCCGGCAAGTGGCTGAACAGCAGCCAGCCAATGACGACCGAGCCGAGCAGTTGGAAGTACTGGAAGGGTGCGATGATGTTGGCCGGCGCGTAAACCATGGCCCGCGCCACGAAGTAATGCCCGATGGCGCCGAAGGCGCCGCAGCCGAGAAACAGCAGCAGATCCGGCAGGGTGGCGGGCGTCCGCCACACGAAAGGCAGGACGAGCATCAGCCCGAATGCCCCGACGAGCGGGGACCAGAGCGCCGAGGTGGCCGGCGGGTCATGCGGCGCCACGAGGCGGGTGAGGATCTGGTACACGCCGTAAGCGACTGCCGAGAGCAGCACCCAGAGCGCCGGCCACTGGAAGACGCCGCTGCCCGGGCGCAGCAGCACCAGCACACCGACGAAGCCGATCGCCACGGCGGTGAAGCTGGCGACTGTCGTGCGCTCCCGCAGCACGGGCCACGCCAGCAGTGCCACGATCAGCGGTGCGGCGAGCTGGATGGCCGCCTGCTCGGCGAGCGCGATGAAGGTCAGGGCGTAGAAGGTGGCGAGGTTGGAGGTCGTCAGCATCGCTGCCCGCGCCAGCTGCAGGACCGGCCTCCGGCTGCGGAGCACACCCAATCCCGAATGCGGCAGGAACAGCGCCGACAGGAAAAGCAGGTGGACGAAGGCCCTTGCCCAGGACACCTGGAGCGAGGAGTAATCCTCGCCCAGCAGCTTGGCGAAGCCGCTCATCATCGGGAAGAGTAGCCCAGCCGTGCACATGCAGAGGATACCGTGCAGGGTTCGGCGCGGGGGCCCCGCCGCAGCCGACGTGGTCAAGAGGCATGGCTCGACATCTGTGGGAAGATTGGCGCAGCGGCGTCCTCCCGGCAACTCGGGTGGCCGATGCAGCCTGATCAGGTGGCCAGGGCGAGGCGGCAATGGCTTGCAAGCCCCACCCCATTCCTTCACATTTTTTCATTCTAACGCATCGGACTCTCGGTCCGGAACGTTATGAGGCGAGGACAAGCGATCCTGAGTAGGGAGGGCTATGATGAACATTGGCGAGGCCGCGAGCCGAAGCGGAGTTTCGGCAAAGATGATCCGCCACTATGAGTCCCTTGGACTGATCCGTCCGGAGAGGCGGTCCAACAACTATCGCTCCTACACCGACCAGACCATTTCGCTGCTGCGCTTCATCCGCCACGCCCGCGACCTGGCCTTTCCGCTCGCCGAGGTGAAAAGCATCCTGGCGCTCTGGGGCGACGACAAGAAGGGTCCCGAGGAGCTGCGGAGCAGTGCCATGGGCCATGTGGAAGCGCTGGAGGAGAAAGCGCACTCCATGAGGGCCATGGCCCAGGCCCTGCGAGATCTGGCCGACACGATCGACTCACGCGAGAAGCCTGAGGCGCCGCGCTTCGAGGCGGCTTGATTCACGAGCTTCGGCGGTCGCGGGGGCTGCAAGGAAATTGCCCCCGCACCAGGAGGCGAGGAGAAACGTGGCGCCGGGTTATTCCAGCGCCTCGTTCACCTGGACGATCGGACGGACGTCGGTGAAGTTGGGGATGTCGGAGAAGATCTCGGCACCGTGTGCCGCGACGGCCTTCTGTAGCGCGTCCGCCGAGGAGAAGGTGAGCAGGGCGATCACCTGATAGGATGCCGCCTTGCCGTCAGGCGTGCCCAGCCCGCGCAGGAAGCGGGCCTCCGTCAGCCCCATCGGCTCCCAACGCTGCCGGACGAGGGCGCTGTGCTTCGCCATGTAGTAGCCATGGTCGAAGCGCGACCCTTCCTGGTTGGGGTAGAGCACTGTGGCAAGGACCATGATCGCTTCCTCCCTGTGGCGCTGCCCGTGCAGCGCCTCCGCGTCAGTGCGGTCGTGAGGGCAAGGGGCCGCGACAGCACTCGCGCACCACCATGCTGGACCGGCCCGATGGGCGCAGCCAAGGACTTGATCGCCGGGTGAGGGATCGCGGGTTACGCCCCGATTGCTGGAGGCCGGCACGACTGAACGAGTCTTTTCCGGCGCTCCTGCCGGCAGGAGAAGTACGGCGTGCTGGGAAGATCCTGGAAGCGGGCGGCGGCCGCATGCTGGCAGCGCTCCCCACCCAGCCTTCGGTCACCAAAGGGAAGACGCGGGAGGAGGGGCCACCCGGCAGTGACGACGGGTCCTCCGGGCAGGAGCCGCCCACTCCGCCGAAGAAGCGCAGCGGATTGCTCACAAGCAGGCCGCCCTGCAGCGTCCCCACGAGGCGGTGGCCTTGTTCGACGCGTCCGGTCGCTACCACGGCGCCGTCGGACGGGGGGGCATCACCGCCTGCATTTCTTATGCTCGATCAGCGCCTTAAGAAAGCCGGACAGCGCTCAGCTTGGTCCGTCCTCCCGCAGCACGCGCATCGCGGCAAGCAGCGTCCGTTCGTAGCGCGCTCGCTCCCTCGCGACGGCCTCGGGCGGCCAAGCACGGAAGCCTTGCCCCGTCTTCGCGCCGAGGCGTCCCTCCGAAACCAACCGTTGCAGCGTTGGGCTTGGGCTGGTGTCGTTGCAGAGGGAGGGATAGATCGCCTGCGCCGCAGCGAGCTGCGTCTCGAGCCCGGCAAGCTCCTTCTGCAGGATGGGCCCGGCCGCGATGTAGCGGAACCCAAAGGCGTAACGCACCGCGGTATCCACGTCCTCGGCCGTCGCGAGACCCTCGTCGATGGCGGCGAAAGCCTCTCGCATCAGGGCGTGCTGGATGCGGTTGGCGAGAAAGCCCGGCACGTCGCGCGAAACGCGGATCGGCTTGCGGCCGAGCGATTCCATGATTGCCGCCAGCCGGCCACAGACCGCGGGATCGGTGTATTCGCCCCTTACCACCTCGACGCCGGGAACGAGATGGGCTGGCAGGAAGAAATGCAGGTTCGCCATGCGCTCGCGGGTCGCGCAATCCCGTGCAATATCGGTGATGCGGAAGCCCGATGCGTTGGTCACGACAGGGACGCCAGGGGGCACGAGGCGATCGAGCTTGGCGAAGACCTCGCGCTTCAGTTCGAGCCTCTCCGGCACGGCTTCGATGACCAGCATCGCGGAGGCGAAGTCTGCGTTCTCCAGGGCCGTCACGATGTCGAGCGCGCTGGCCGAGGCAATGTCTGCATCAAGCTGGCCGATCGAGGTGCGGATGCGCTCCAGCCGCTCAGGCGTCGCTCCACCAGGCTCGACCGCCGTCACGCGCCAGTTTCCTGCGAGGAAGATGGCCGAGATGTCGCAGCCCATCAGCCCGAGGCCGAGAACGACAACATGTCCTCCCGGCGCTGCTTGGTCTCTCACTACGCCCGTCTGCATCGGTCTTGCTCCAGTACTGGCTGTCTTACGCAAGGGTAGGCCGAGGCATGGGAGGTTTGTGGCTTCCGGAGGCTCGTGCGGGTGGATCTGCTGGTTCTCATCCACCATCAGCAGAAGGGCTGATGGAGCCAGCCCTTTGTCATCCCCGTGCCTGCATCGCCCAGCGCGACACGACGATGCGCTGGACCTCCGACGTGCCGTCGAGGATGCGGAACAGCCTCGCGTCCCGGTAGAGCCGTTCGATTGCCGAGCCTTCCATGTAGCCCTCGCCACCGTGGATCTGCAGCATGCGGTCCGCGACGCGGCCAAGCGCCTCGGTCGCGAAGAGCTTCGCCGCCGCTGCCTCGCCTGGAGCAAGCTTTCCCTCATCGCGCTTGCGTGCCAGTTCGAGCGCCATGCAGTGCGCGGCCAAGGCCTCGGTCGCGCTGTCCGCCAGCATGGCCGCCACCATCTGGTGCTCATGCAGGGGGCGGCCGAATTGCCGGCGCCGCGCGGCGTGACGCACGCCCTCGCTCACCATCCGCTCGGACAGGCCGGCGCAGAGCGCGGCCAGGTGCAGCCGCACCTTGTCCAGGCCGGCCAGGGCCGACTTCAGCCCGGTCCCTGGCGCGCCGACCAGTGCATCGCCCGGCAGGCGCACGTCATCGAAGCGAAGATCCGCCACGTGCATGCCACGCAGCCCCATCTTGCCCTGCGTGGGCAGGACGGTGAGGCCTGGCGAACCGACCGGAACGGCGAAGGCGCTGATGGCCTCGCCCGTCCGTGCCATGACCACGAAAAGGCCGGCCTCGGGTCCATTCGTGACCCAGCGCTTGCTGCCCCGCAGCACCCAGCCTCCCGCGCCGTCGGGCTGTGCCTCGCTGCGCAGCGAGGCCGCGTCCGATCCTGCTTCCTGCTCCGACAGGCAGAAGGCGGCCACGACCTCGCCACTGGCCATGGAGGGCAGCCACCGCGCCTGCTGCGCCTCGCTGCCCGCGTGCAGCAGGATCTGCGCGGCGCCGCCGCTGTTCAGGGCATAGCGCGAGCGATACGCAGGTGCGGCACGGCCAAGCACCAGCATCAGTTCGGCCTCCTCCTCCATCGTCAGGCCCAGGCCGCCGAAGCGCTCGGGAATCGAGATGCCGAAAAGCCCGGCTTCGCGGATCGCGGCCAGAACGGAAGCCGGTACCTCATCCGTCCGGTCCATCTCGGCCTCGGCTGGAAGGAGGACCTCCTCCACCAGGCGCTTTGCCGCCAGGAGGCGCGCTTCCTGCGCTGCGGGGTCGCGGATCATGACCTGCTTCCTTTTCGCGCGGGCTGGTTGCCTGCCGTGGAGGAGCCCGCCCGGTGGTGGGTATCGGTGCCATGGCGGGCGGCGTGACCACGCCATCCGCAGTGCCGGTCAGCTTGCGGCATCTTCCTACTCCGCGCTTATCCGGGCGCGACGGATCACGTCGGACCATCGCTCGTTCTCGGCGCGCATGTAGCGTGCGAATTCCGTTGGCGCCGTGCCGTGGACTTCGTAGCCCTGTCGGATGAGGTTCGTCCTCACCTCCTCCAGCGCCATCACTTCCGCCGCGACCTCGCCCAGCCGCGCCAGCACCGGAGCGGGCATGTTCGCCGGGCCGACCAGCCCGTGCCAGACACTGGCCACGAGGCTGGGGAAGCCGGCCTCGGCCACGGTCGGCACCTCGGGGAAGGCGGCCATGCGCGCCTCGCCGGTCACTGCGAGGGGGCGGATCAGCCCGGCGCGCAACGAGGGGGAGGCCTGGATCGGGTTGTGGAAAATGGCCTGGACCTGCCCGCCCAGCAGCGCGGCGTGGGCCGGAGCCGCGCCGCCGAAGGGAACATGCGTCATCTCGACCTCGGCCAGCAGCCCGAACAAGGCGCCGGTGAGATGCAGGGGCGTCCCCACCCCGGCCGATCCATAGGTGACGCCGCCCGGCTGCCGCCGCGCAAGCTCCGCGAGGCCTGCAAGATCGCGGGCCGGCACGGAGGGCGCGACCACGACGATGAGCGGATAGGAGGTGAGCTGGCTGATGGCCGAGAAGTCGCGCACCGGGTCATAGGGCAGTCGGGCGAACATGGCGGCGTTCTGCACGAGGGCCGAGGCCGCGAGCATCAGCGTGTGCCCATCCGGGGCGGCACGGGCGACGTGGTCCGAGGCGATGTTTCCGCCCGCGCCCACCCGGTTCTCCACCACGACGCCCTGCCCGAGCCGCTCGGCGAGGCGATCCGCGATGACGCGCGCGATGACGTCCGCGGGCCCGCCCGGCGCGAAGCCGACGACGATGCGCACCGGGCGGCTGGGGGCCCATTGCGCGAGGGCCGGGCCTGACGCCGCCAGTGAGAGACCCAGCGTCGAGAGCTCACGCCGCCTCATTCGTTCCTCCGCATTCCCTGCTTCATTGACGCATGCCGGGTGCGCTCCCGCTAGACGCTGCTTCGCTGGAGCCGAGGACCCTGGCCGGGGCGTGCTGGTCCTGGATGCTGCCTTGCTCGGCGTCGGGAGATCCATCCAGGCCATCCGATGCCGAGGATCGCCATGCCGATGGACTTGCCTAGTCGTGCCGCACGATGAAGGGCATGCTTCCGCGGCGCCTGCCACGGGCACTGGTCGCTTCAGGGCGAGGCGATTTCCGTTCTTCATGGGAGGCCCACACGAGATGCACCCGGACCTGACCCGCCTCACGGCGACGGAAGCCGTTGCGCTGCTGCGACGAGGGGAGATCTCGCCCCTCGACCTTGTCGAGGCGGCAGCCGCGCGCATCGCGGAGATGGAGCCTGCCGTGAACGCGCTCCCCACGCTCTGCCTTGACCGTGCTCGCGCCCATGCGAAGCGCCTGGTGGCAGGGGAGGGACGGGAGCTTGAGGACGCGCCCGGCTGGCTCGGCGGCCTTCCCGTGACCATCAAGGACCTGACCGACGTCGCGGGCGTGCGCACCACCTACGGATCGCCGATCTTCAAGGATCACGTGCCGAAGGACTCGCATGCGGTGGTGAAGCGGATCGAGGCACGGGGCGGGATCGTGATCGCCAAGTCGAACACGCCCGAGTTCGGCGCCGGCGGCTCGACCTTCAACGAGGTCTTCGGCCGCACGCGCAACCCTTGGAACACCTCGCTCACCTGCGGTGGCAGCACGGGGGGAGGCGCCGTTTCGGTCGCCACCGGAGAGGCCTGGCTGGCCCAGGGAACGGACCACGCCGGCAGCCTGCGTCGGCCCGGAACCTACTGTTCCGTCGTGGGGTTGCGGCCCTCGCCCGGGCGCGTGACTCGCGGAACTCCGAACAACCTCTTCTCGCCGCTTTCCGTGCAGGGGCCGATGGGGCGGACGGTTGCCGATGTGGCGCTGTTTCTCGACACGATGGCGGGTTGGTGCCCGCTCGACCCGCTCACCTACGACGCTCCCTCCGTTTCCTATGCCCAGACCGTCACCGAGGCCGGGCGCCACCGCCCGCGCCGTGTCGCCTTCACGGCGGACTTCAACGGCCAGCTTCCGGTGGACCACGAAACGCGCGAGATCTGCACGCGCGAGGTCCGGCGCTTCGAGGAACTCGGCTGCACGGTCGAGGAGGTCGCGCCCGATCTCGGCGAACTGGCCGAGGCCTTTCTCGTTCTGCGCAGCCAGGCCTTCGTGGTGGATCGCGAGCAGCAGCTTCTCGCCATGCGCGACCAGCTCAAGCCCGATATCATCTGGAATACGGAGCGCGGCCTGTCGGCAACGCCGAGCCGCCTCGCCTGGGCGGACCGCGAGCGTGCGGCCTTCTACCGGCGCATGGCCGCCCTCTTCGCGGAGTACGATGTGTTCGTCACCCCCGGCGCCGCGACGCCGGCCTTTGACGTGATGCTGCGCAACCCGGACAGCATCGCGGGCGTGAAGCTCGAACATTACGTGGCGGGGTCCATGCTCAACGCGGCGATCACCCTGGCGGGCTGCCCTGCCGTTGCGGTGCCCTGCGGCTTCGACCGCCATGGGCGTCCCGTGGGCTTGCAGATCGCGGCTCCCCCGCGCCGCGAGGATGTGGCGCTGCGGGCCGCGGCATTGTTTGAGGAGTTGACGGGCTTCGCTCACTTGCTTCCGGTGCACCCGCGGCCGGGAACGGTGCCGCCGCCGGAAACCTGAAGGGCATTCGAGGATGTTCGGTTCGCCTCGGCGGCCGGGCGGAGGACGCCGTGCATGACTGGAGCGGAAGGTCTTTCAATCAGGGTCCGCTCGGCCATCACTGGCGGCAGCCCAACGAACTTGGGCTGACCCTAGCTTTGGCGGGCGCCTGATGGTGCGCTCGCCTCTCCCCGTGCCCATGGCTGCAGACGCACCTCATCCACATTCTTGGACGGGGCTTTTGCACCGGCGTCGCAAGGCAATGCATTCGCGCGGGGCTTGATGTTCTTGTAATGTTCCGAAACTGGCGGCAGCCTCGTAACCATGCGCGCGAGCGATTCGCCCCCTCATGGCCAAGGCCTGCCACCAGACGCCGCATCGCGGGCAGCGCGATGAGGCGTTTCCTCGCTCTCCACCTGCCGCGCCTGCCGACCGACCGGCTTCGCACGCTCGGCCCCGCAGCGACGTGGAACACCGTCGGTCCCCGCCGCCTGCTGGTCAGCGTGGACGAGATGGCGGAGGCCGTCGGCCTGCGTCCCGGCCAAAGCGTCGCTACCGCGCTGGCGATCTCCCCCAAGCTTGCCCTGGCGCGCAGCGATGAGCCCGCCGAGGCCGCGGCGCTGCGCCGCCTTGCCCTGTGGGCGCGGCGCTACTCCCCCCTCACGGCCACCGATGCGCCGGATGTCGTCCTCGTGGACATCACGGGCGTCGGGCTGTTCGGCGGCGAGGAAGCGCTGCGCCAGGATGCCGTGGCGCGCCTGCGGCGTGCCGGCTTCGCCGTGCGGGCGGTCGTGGCAGGCCACGCCGCCGTGCCGCTGGTGCGGGCCGGGGCGGAAGGCGTCGTGCCGCCGGAGCGCGAGGGCGCATTCATCCACGCGCTTCCGCTCGGCGTCCTGCCCGGCGTTCCGGCGGCGGAACTGGCCGCGCTGGGCCTGCGCCGCGTTGGGGACCTGCAAGTCCTCCCGCCCGCCACGCTGGCGCTGCGCTTCGGTCAGGGCCTGCTGAACGCGCTGGAGCGATGGACAGGGCAGCGCCCGCTGCCCGTGCAGCCCCTCCCGCCGCCACTGGAGATCGCGGCCATGCGAGACTTCGTGGAGCCGCTGGTGACGCGCACCGCGCTGGACCGCGCCCTGGCCCTCCTCCTCGAAGACGTGTCCGCGCGCTGCGCCGCGGCGGGGCTCGGGCTGCGCCGGCTGCGCCTCCTGTGCTGGCGGGTGGATGGGCTGGTGCAGGAACTGACGGTCGGCACCGGTGCCCCATCGCGCGATCCCCTCCATCTCGCCCGGCTCTTCGCAGGACGGATGGAGCAGCTGGAGCCGGGGCTGGGCTTCGAGCGCATGGCGCTGGAGGCGCTGGAAACCGAGCGGCAGGATGCGGCCCAGGCCTCGCTGCTGGGGCGGGGCGCGACGGATCTTGCCGGGCCGCTGGACCATCTGGACCAGCGGCTGCGGCTGCGGCGCCTGGCGCCCGCCCCGAGCCATTGGCCGGAGCACATGGCGGAACCCGTCTCCCCCCATGCGCTTCCCGCCGCGATGCCCGACGGATGGGCCAGCACCCACTGGCCCGTGCTGTGGCTGCGGAAACCGGAGACGGTCGGGGTGACGCCGCCCGACGGCACCCCGGCCCGGATGCTGTGGCGCGGTCAGTCCTGGCGGCTGCGCGTGCTGGACGGCCCGGCCCGGCTGGAAGCGCCCTGGTGGCACGGGCCGGGCGCCACGCGCGACCTGCACTGGGTGGAGATCTCCTCCGGCGCCCGGCTGCTCTTGTCGCGCGAGGCGGAATGGCGCTGGCTGCTGCGGGGCCACCTGCCATGAGCTATGCCGAGGTCGCCGCCCGCTCCAACTTCTCCTTTCTCGACGGCGCCTCGCATCCCGAGGAACTGGCGGAGCAGGCAAGGGCGCTGGGCCTCGCCGGGATGGGGATCTGCGACACCAACGGCCTGGCCGGGGTGGTGCGCGGCCACGCCGCGGCCAAGGCGGCAGGGCTGTCCTTCATCGTGGGTTGCCGGCTGGAATTGACGGATGGATCGGCCTGGCTCGCCTGGCCGACGAGCCGCGACGGCTATGGCCGGCTGACCGCGCTGCTGTCGCGCGGGCGGATGCGGGCCGGGAAGAACCAGCCCGACCTGTCGCGCGCGGAGATGATGGAGGAAGCGTGCGACTGGGTGCTGGCGCGCATCCCGCCCGCCCGGCTGGACCGCGCCTTTGTCGCCGATCACGAGGCCGCCGGGGCGGTGCTGCGCGGCCGCCTCGCCCTGCCGCTGCTGCTCGCCGCGGGGCGACGGATGGCAGCGGGCGAGGCGGCGCGGCTCGACCGCCTCGCGCGGCTGGGGCCGCTGCTCGCCACCGGGGAGGTGCGTTACCACGACCGCGCCCGTCGCCCCCTGGCCGACGTGCTGACCGCCATCCGCCTCGGCACGACGGTGGAGGCGCTGGGCTTCGCGGCCGAGCCCAATGCCGAGCGTCACCTGAAGCCACCCGGCGAGATGGCGCATCTCTTCGCCCGCCACCCGGAAGCCCTCGCCAACACGCTGCGCGTGCTGGAGGCAGGGCGCGGCTTCTCGCTGGACGTGCTGCGCTACGAATACCCCGACGAGGTGATGGAGCCCGGCCGCACCCCGCAGGAAACACTGGAAGCGCGGGTGGAGGCGGCGCTGGCCGAGCGCTGGCCCGATGGCGCCCCCGAGGGCATCCGGCGCCGCATCGACGAGGAGCTTCGGCTGATCGCCCAGCTGGGCTACGCGCCGTATTTCCTGACGGTGCACGAGATCGTGCGCTTCGCGCGGGCGAAGGACATCCTGTGCCAGGGGCGCGGTTCCGCCGCCAATTCGGCCGTCTGCTACGTGCTCGGCATCACGGCGGTGGATCCCGAGAAGCACGACCTGCTCTTCGAGCGCTTCGTCTCCGCTTCCCGCGACGAGCCGCCGGACATCGACATCGACTTCGAGCACGAGCGGCGCGAGGAGGTGATCCAGCACCTCTACGAGCGATACGGCCGCGACCGCGCGGCGATCTGCGCCACGCTGATCCGCTACCGCCCCCGCTCCGCGATCCGCGAGGTGGGAAAGGCTATGGGCCTCTCCGAGGACGTGACGGCGCGCCTCGCCAAGGCCAGCTGGGGGCCGGGGCGGGAATCCTCCTTCGCCGAGCTGGCGGCGCGCGAGGGGATGGACCCGGAGGAGCCGCGCCTGCGCATGACGCTGGCGCTGGCGGAGGAGCTGATCGGCTTTCCGCGCCACACCGCGACGCATGTGGGCGGCTTCGTCATCACGCGCGGCAAGCTGACCGAGCTGGCCGTGGTGGGGCGCGCGGCGATGGACGGGCGCACCGTGCTGGAATGGGACAAGGACGACATCGACGCGCTGGGCATGCTGAAGGTGGACGTGCTCGGCCTCGGGATGCTCACCTGCCTGCGCAAGGGCTTCGACCTGCTGCGCCGGCATCGCGGCCTGGCGCTGACGCTGCACGGCATGCCGCGCGACTGCCCCGACACCTACGCCATGCTGCGCCGCGCGGACTCGCTCGGCGTGTTCCAGGTGGAAAGCCGGGCGCAGATGAACATGCTGCCGCGGCTGAAGCCGCGCTGCTTCTACGACCTCGTCATCCAGGTGGCGATCGTGCGGCCCGGCCCGATCCAGGGCGACATGGTTCATCCCTTCCTGCGGCGCCGGCAGGAGATCGAGAAGCCAGACTACCCACCGCGCCGCGACGGCCAGCCGAACGAGCTGGCGCAGGTGCTGGGCAAGACGCTCGGCGTGCCGCTCTTCCAGGAGCAGGCGATGAAGGTGGCCATCGTCGCCGCCGGCTTCACGCCGGATGAGGCGGACCAGCTTCGCCGCGCCATGGCGACCTTCAAGCTGACCGGCGGCGTGTCGAAGTATCGCGACAAGCTGGTGGAGGGCATGGTCTGGCGCGGCTACGACGCCGCCTTTGCCGAGCGCGTCTTCTCGCAGATCGAGGGCTTTGGCTCCTACGGCTTTCCCGAGAGCCACGCGGCCAGCTTCGCGCACCTCGTCTACGCCTCCAGCTGGATCAAGTGTCACCACCCGGCGATCTTCGCCTGCGCCTTGCTGAACGCGCAGCCCATGGGATTCTACGCCCCCGCGCAGATCGTGCGCGACGCGCGCGAGCATGGGGTGGAGGTGCGGCCGGTGGACGTGAACCGCTCCGCCTGGGATTGCGCGATCGAGGACGAGGCCGCGCTGCGGCTGGGGCTGCGCCTGGTGACCGGGCTGGCGAAGGAGGCTGGCGAGGCGGTGGCGCGCGCCCGCCATTCCGGCAACGGCGCCCCCTTCGCGAATGTGGAGGAGGTGGCGCGACGGGCGCGGCTGGACCGCAAGGCCATGTCGGCCCTGGCGGCGGCCGATGCGTTCCGCAGCCTCGGCGCCGGGCGGCGCGAGGCGGCGTGGGACGCGAAGGCCGTCATGCCCGAACTGCCCCTGCTGGCGGACATCCCCTTGCCTGAGCCCGCCATCCGCCTGCCGCAGCCCACCGAGGGCGAGGCCGTGGCCGAGGATTACCGCGCCACCGGTCTGACGCTGGGCCGGCACCCGCTGGCGCTGCTGCGCCCGCTGCTCGACGCCGAGGGCTGGGGCGACACGAAGCGGCTGAACGACCTGCCCGCGGGGCGCTGGCTGCGCCTGCCCGGGCTGGTGCTGATGCGCCAGCGCCCCGGCTCGGCCAAGGGCGTGGTGTTCCTGACGGTGGAGGACGAGCACGGCGTCGGGAACCTCGTGGTTTACGAGGTGGTGGCGGCGCGGGACCGCGCGGCGCTGGTGGGCGCGCGTCTCCTGCTGGCGGAGGGGCGGGTGGAGCGGGAGGCACAGCACGCGGAGGTGCCGATCACCCACCTGATCGTGCGGCGCCTGACGGACATCTCCCCGCTGCTGGACCGGCTGTCGGAGGACGGCACGCGCTGGGCCGAGCGCACGCTGGGCCATGCGGACGAGGTGCGCCGGCCCGAGCCGGGCGCCCGCGTCCCGAAGCGCCTGGGGCGCAGCCGGGATTTCCACTGACGCTACTCGCGCGGCCAGGGCATGGAGTGGGACGGGCCGCGCCGGTAATGGGTCCAGAGCCGGCAATCGGCGAGCACCCAGTCGCGTCCCGGCGAGCCGAGCATCGCGCCGCCATCCGGGCAGCGCCCGCTTCCCGCCAGCACCCGCGCCGCTTCCGGCAGATTGGCGAGGGACGTGCGCTCGCGATGCTCCCACCGCTCCCAGCGCACCTTGCCGAGCCAGCGCGCATGGACGAAGCGCTCCATGTGGCCGGACCGCTCGACGGACTCGCCGCCGAAATGCTCGGAAACGATCGCCTCCGCAGCATGGGTGCCGGAGCGGCCGTCATCGTCGCGCCAGGGCAGCGCCAGCTCCACCATCCGCCAGCGCGTGAAGGCCAGGTTCCATTGCGTGGGGCAGGCATCGCGTGCGGGGACCCCGTTGAGCCGCACGGTGCGGGCACGCCAGTCGCGCGTGGGCGTGCGGTCCCAGAGCAGCCAGCCGGCCGTGGCGGGGCAGGGGGCGCCCGCCCAGTGCAGCAGGCCGGATGCGCCGTCCTCCGTGGCGTAGATGCCGACGCCGCCGCGATCCAGCCGCACCGCATCGGCGCCGTCGCCCTTGCCTTCGTCGAAGCGGCCGAAGCGCCGCTCGCCATCGCCAAAATCGAAGCTCTGCACCACGACGGGCCCGCCGGCGCGGGTGGCCAGCACCGCGTCGCTGGCCTGCACGCCAGACCAGTCGATGCGGCGATAGGCGAGGCGTCCTTCCGTGGCCGGGCGGGGCTCGGCGCAGCCGGGCTCGACCGGAAGCCGGACCGGGTCGGCGCATTCGTGCTGGGCCAGGAAGGACACTGCCTCCGGCCAGGACAGCGCCTCCGGCACCGGCGCCGCACGCTCGCGTCCCAGGAAGAGGGCGAGGAGGGCGAGCGCCGCGCCACCCAGCAGCATCCGCCTCATCGCATCCTCCCATCGCCCACACCGGGAACGCATCCCGGAGGGGTGACGGCGTCCGCGCCGCGCGTCACTCTTGCCGGAAATCTCGGGAGGGACCCATGGAACTGAAGGGAGCCGTCGCGCTGGTGACGGGCGGCAATGGCGGGCTGGGGCAGCGCATCGTCCACGCCCTGGCGCGCGAGGGCGCGCACATCGCCGTGGTCTATGCGCGCAGCCGCGAGCAGGCGGAGGGCGTCGCCAGGGACTTGCGGTCGCAGCACGGGGTGGAGGCGGAAGCCTTCGCCTGCGACCTCGCCGACCCCGCCGCGATCGAGGCGCTGGTGGAAGCGGTGCGGGGGCGCTTCGGTCGCATCGACATCCTGGTGAACGACGCGGCCTACAACCTCGCCATCCCGTTTCCTGACCTCGATTCCCTGACACTGGAGGTGTGGGACCGCATCATGACGGTTAACCTCACCGGGCCGATGCTGCTGACCAAGGCGGTGGCGCCGGTGATGAAGGCGCAGGGGCAGGGCAGGGTGGTGAACATCGCCTCCGTGGCCGGTCTTGGCCCGACGGGTTCCTCCATCGCCTATGCGGTTTCCAAGGCCGGGCTGATCCACCTGACGCGCTGCATGGCGGTCGCGATGGCGCCGGAAGTGCTGGTGAACTGCGTCGCGCCGGGGCTGCTGGAAGGGACGCGCGCCACGGCCAATCTCCGGCAGGAGCAGATCGAGCGCTCCTCGGCCGGGGCGCTGCTGAAGCGCGCCGCGGACAAGGACGACTGCGCCGACATGGTGGTGACCATGTGCCGGACCGGAACCATGACCGGCCAGACCGTGGTGATCGATTCGGGCCGCGTCTTTCACTGAACCGCCCCAGGTGAGGCGCCGGGGGCAACACCCGGCGCCTGGGGGCGTTGAACCCGCTCGAAGCAGCGAGGGAGCGCAGCCATGGCGCAGGACCAGAAGCGGACGGACGCGCCGCAGCCCAGCGGGCACGAGACGGCGGCCGAAACCGGCGAGGAGGCGAAGCGCCAGGAGGGCGACCGCCAGGACGACGCCCGCCACCGCACCACGCGCGAGGAGATGGACGAGGCCATCTTCCGCGAGGCCGGCAACATGCCGGAACGCAATGAGCGCCCCTGAGGCGCTGACCCGCCCCGCCTGAGGCAAGGCCGATGGCGCGGCCATTCCGGAACCGGGAGGAGGCGGGGCGCCGCCTCGCCGGCCGGCTGGAGCATCTGCGCGGCGCGGCGCCGCTGGTTCTGGCCCTGCCGCGCGGAGGGGTGCCGGTGGCCGCCCCCATCGCCGAGGCGCTCGGCGCGAAGCTGGACCTGCTTCTTGCGCGGAAGGTGGGGGCGCCGGGACAGCCGGAGCTTGCCGTGGGCGCGGTGGTCGAGGGCGACCCGCCGGATTTCGTCGTCAACGACACCATCATCCGCGCCCTTGGCGTGCCGGCCTCCTTCATCGAGGAGCGGCGGGCGGACGAGGTCGCGGAGATCGCGCGGCGAAGGCGGCTCTGGCTCGGCGACGCGCCGCCGCCCGCGGTGGGGGGGCGCGTGGTGATCCTGGTGGATGACGGCATCGCCACCGGGGCGACGATCCGCGTCGCGCTGGCCGCTCTGGCGCGCATGGGCGCCGCGCGGCGCATCGTCGCGGCCCCCGTCGCGCCGGCCGAGGTGGCGACCGCGCTGCGCGCTGAGTGCGACGAGGCGATCATCCTGGAGGAACCTGCCAGCTTCGACGCCGTCGGCTTCTTCTTCGAGGATTTCCGCCAGGTGGACGAGGTGGAGATGCTGGCGCTGCTGCGGCGCTAATCCGCCGTCGCGCCAGCGGCCCGGACCACCGTCGACCAGCGGTCGATCTCCGAGGCGATGAAGGCGGTGAACTCGGCAGGGGTATTGCCCACCGGGTCGGCGCCCTGCTCCACCAGCGCCCGCTCGATCTCCGGGCGGCGCAGCACGGCGATCGCATCCGTGGCGATCTTGGAAACGACCTCCGGAGGGGTACGGGCCGGCGCCGCCATGCCGAACCAGGAGGAAGCGTCGAAGCCCGGGAAGCCGGATTCTTCCATGGTCGGCAGTTCCGGCATGGAGCGAGAGCGGCGGCGACCCGAAACGGCCAGGGCGCGCAGCTGCCCCGACCGCACCTGTTCATTCACCGAAGGCGCGGTGGCGAACATGAAGTCGAGGCGCCGGCTGAGCAGATCGTTCACCGCCACCGCGCCGCGATACGGCACGTGTGTCAGCTCCACCTCCAGCATCCGCGACAGCAGCGCGCCCGCGAGGTGCGAGGCGGTCCCGACGCCGGTGGAGCCGTAGGAAAGCGGGTCGTTCCGCCGCGACCGCGCGAGGGCCACCAGCCCGGCCACGTCCCGGATCGGCGAGGCCTGCGGCACGACGAGGAGGTTCTGCACCTCGGCCAGCAGGGTGATGGCGGAAAGGTCGCGCCGCGCGTCATAAGGCAGATTGCGGTAGAGCGAGTGGTTCACCGCCATGGGCCCGTTGGAGCCGACCAGCAGCGTGTACCCGTCCGGCGCCGAACGGACGACGGTCTCGGTGCCGATGTTGCCGCCTGCGCCGGGGCGGTTCTCCACCACCACCGGCTGGCCCCAAAGTTGCGCCAGCTGGTTGCCGACGAGGCGCGCGATGATGTCGGTCGTCCCGCCAGCCGTGAAGGCGACGATGATCCGCACCGGCCGGTCCGGCCAGGCCTGGGCGCGGGCACCCGGCGCGGCGAGCAGGGAAGGCGCGGCCAGCATCAGGGTTCGGCGGGTGGGGCGCATCGTTCCTCCAGGCGTATCGATTCTTTCGGGAACCCTAGGCGCCGTCCGTCAGCCCGTCAGCCCCTCGCGCGCCGCCACCGCGGTTCCGACCAGCCCGGCATCGGCCGGGCGCCCCGCCAGCAGGATCGAGGCGCGCGGCAGCAGGAAGGGCCAGCAGAAATCGGGCAGCGCCGCCTCGACCCGGCTGCGCAACGCTTCGCCCGATGCCGCGACCCCGCCCGACAGGATGCAGGCCTGAAGGTTCAGCGCGTTCACCAGGATGCCGCAGGCCTGGGCGAGCCGGCGGCAGGCGGCAGAAAGCGCCGCTTCCGCTCGGTCCTCGCCCGCGGCGGCACGGCGGAAGATTTCCTCCACCTGCGTTTCGGCCGCGCCTCCCTTCTGCTCATAGGCCCGGCGGAACCCGCTTGCAGAGCAAAAATCCTCCAGCGTGCGGAAGGGCGGCGCGGAGTCGTCCAGCACCATGGCGCCCAACTCGGGCGGCACCCGGCCCTCGCCGAGCACCGGCTTCCCCCCGACGACGATCCCGCCCCCCACCCCGGTGCCGAGCGCCAGCACCGCGAAGCGCGCCAAGCCGCGCCCGGCTCCATGCTGCGCCTCGCCCAGCGCCGCGGCGGTGCCGTCGTTCAGCATGACCGTGGGCAGGTGCAGCCGCTCCTCCAGCAGGCGTGCCAGCGGCACGCCCGCCAGGAGCGGGACGTTGTGCGTGCCGCTGATCAGCACGCCATCCGAGGGGCGCGCATAGCCCGGCGTCGCGACGCCCAGCGCCACGGCCCGGGCACCGCCCGCCTCCTCGACGCGCCTTGCCGTCTTGGCCAGCCCCTCCAGCATCGTCCCGAGGTCGCGCTGGTCGTCGTAGGGAAGCGCGTCGCGCGCCAGGACCTCTCCTTCCGCGGAAACCAGGGCAAGCTTGAGGTTGGTGCCCCCCACATCCAGGGCGAGGACTGGGGCGGAAGGGCTGGGTCGGGTCACGCGGTTCCTCCGGAAGGGCGGGGCTCCCCTGCCCGGGAAACCTGTCGGCAACGCAACGCAGGGGCCGCCTGGGGGCTTCCTGCCTCCGGAACCACTGGACCAGCCCTGGGAGCCTTCATGTCCGCGACCCGCACGGAGAGCTTCGAGACCGACGTGCCCGCGCGCCTGGATCGCCTTCCCTGGGGCCGCTTCCACTGGCTCATCTGCATCGCCCTGGGCGTGACCTGGATCCTGGACGGGCTGGAGGTGACGCTGGTCGGCTCCCTCGCGCCGGCAATCCGCGACAGCCCGACCCTGGGGCTGACCGAAACGCAGGTGGGTCTCACCGCCTCCGCCTATCTCACTGGGGCGGTCAGCGGGGCGCTGGTCTTCGGCTGGCTGGCCGACCGGCTGGGGCGCAAGCGCCTCTTCACCATCACGCTGCTGATCTACCTCGCCGCCACGATCGGCACCGGCCTGTCCTGGGATTTCTGGTCCTTCGCCTTCTTCCGCGCCATGACCGGCGCCGCGATCGGCGGCGAGTATGCCGCCATCAACTCTGCGATCCAGGAGCTGATTCCGGCGCGGCGCCGTGGCACCACCGATCTGGCGATCAACGGCACCTTCTGGGGCGGCGCGGCCCTGGGCTCCATCGCCTCGCTCTTCCTGCTGAACCCGCAGGTGATCGACCCGGAGATGGGCTGGCGCCTCGCCTTCATCGTCGGCGGCGGCATCTCCCTCATCGTGCTGTGGCTGCGCCGCTTCATCCCCGAAAGCCCGCGCTGGCTGATGACGCATGGGCGCGAGGATGAGGCGGAGCGCATCGTGGCGCGGCTGGAGGCGGAAGCGGAGAAGATCCATGGGCGGCTGCCGCCCCTGACCCATGGCCCGGTGCGGCTGCGGCGCGGCATCCGGATCAGCTTCGGCGACGTGTGGCGCACGATGATCCACGACTACAGGTCCCGCACCGTGCTGGGCCTGACGCTGATGGCCAGCCAGGCCTTCTGCTACAACGGGCTGTTCTTCACCTATGCCCTCGTGCTCACGCGATACAACGGCGTCGAGACGGCCGATGTGGGCTGGTACATGCTGCCCTTCGCCATCGGGAACCTGCTCGGGCCTCTGCTGCTCGGGCCGCTCTTCGACACGGTGGGACGCCGGAAGATGATCACCTTCACCTATGGCATGGCCGGGCTGCTGATGGCATTCACCGCCGTGGCCTTCGCGCTGGGCTGGTTCGGCGCCGTCTCGCAGACCGCGTCCTGGACGCTGATCTTCTTCTTCGCCTCCGCCGCCGCCTCCGCCGCCTACCTGACTGTGGGAGAAAGCTTTCCGCTGGAGATGCGGGCCATGGGCATCAGCCTGTTCTACGCCATGGGTACCGCCATCGGCGGCATCGCGGGGCCGGCGGTGTTCGGCGCCCTGATCCAGTCCGGCGAGCGGGTGAACATCATGGTTGGCTACCTCTTCGGAGCCGCCCTGATGCTCGTTGCCGCTGCGACGGCTTGGCGCCTCGCCTTTGCCGCCGAACGCCAGCCCTTGGAGTTGCTGGCCAAGCCCCTGTCCAGCGAGGGCTGAGGCAAGCGTGACGGCATCCCTTTCCCGCGATAGGTAGTTCACATGGCATCCAATCTTCCCGAGATCGCGTCCGACTGGGCGCTGTTCCTCGACCTGGACGGGACGCTGCTGGACATCGCGCCGCGACCGGACGCGGTGGTGGTGCCGCTGGGCCTCGTGGACAGTCTGCGCGGCGTGGCGGCGCGTCTGGGCGGGGCGGCGGCGATCGTGTCCGGCCGACCGGTGAGCGACGTGGACCGCTTCCTGGCGCCCCTCGCCATGCCGGGTGGCTTCGGCCACGGCACCGAGATCCGCCTGCCTGGCGGCGCCCCCACCCCCTCCCAGGCCGCGCGCACCGTGCCCCGGGAATGGCTTGACCGGTTGCGCGAAGCGGCGTCGGGCTGGCCGGGCGTGCTGGTGGAACCCAAGCCGCATGGCGTCGCCATGCATTTCCGCCTCGCTCCGGAGCGGGAGGCGGAGGTTCACGGCCTGATGCAGCGCTGCGCGTCCGAATGCGAGGGCTACGCGCTGCTGCCGGCGCATATGGCCTTCGAGCTTCGTCCCACCGGCGCCAGCAAGGCGTTGCCGGTGGAGGTGCTGATGCGGCACGCCCCCTTTGGCGGGCGGCGGCCGGTTTTCGTGGGAGATGACGTGACGGACGAGGATGGAATGGAAGCGGCACGCCGCCACGGCGGCTTCGGGCTGCATGTCGGGCGGGATTTCCAAGGCGGTTCGGCCGAGGTGAGGGCGTGGCTGGCGCGGGGGGCCTCGGCATGACGCGGCCGCTCGACCTCGCGGTGATCGGGAATTGCGCCGTTTCCTCGCTGGTCTCCCCCACGGGGCGGCATCTTTGGTTCTGCTACCCCCGCTTCGATGCGGAGCCCGTGCTGAACGCGCTGCTCGGCGGCGAGGATCCGGAGCGCGGCTTCTTTGACGTGACGCTGCGCGGTCAGGCCGCCAGCCGCCAAGCCTATCTCCCGAACTCGGCGGTGCTGGAAACGGTGCTGACCGACGATGCGGGAGCGAGCCTGCGCATCCTCGACCTCGCGCCGCGATTCAAGCGCTACGGGCGCATCTATCGCCCGCCCTCGCTGTTGCGGCGGATCGAGCCGGTCGCCGGCCGCCCTCGCATCCGCATCCGGCTGCGGCCGACCTTCGAGTACGGTCAGCGCATCCCGGTCGTCAGCAACGGCAGCAACCACATCCGCTACGTGAGCGCCGACCAGGTGCTACGCCTGACCACCGACGCGCCGCTCTCCCACATCCTCTACGAGACGGAGTTCGGGCTGGACCGCCCGGTGAACCTCGTCCTCGGTCCCGACGAGACGTTGCCGGAAAGCGCGGAGCAGCACGCGCGCACCTGCCTGTCGGAAACCATCGCCTACTGGGCCGACTGGGTGCGCGGCCTGAACGTGCCCTTCGACTGGCAGGAGGCGGTGATCCGCGCCGCCATCACCCTCAAGCTCTGCTCCTTCGAGGATACGGGGGCGATCGTCGCGGCGCTGACCACCTCCGTGCCCGAGGCGCCGGGCTCCTCCCGCAACTGGGATTACCGCTTCTGCTGGCTGCGCGACGCCTTCTTCACCGTCTCCGCGCTGAACCGGCTCAACGCGACGCTGACCATGGAGGGCTTCGTCCGCTTCGTGCTGGACAGCGTGCTGCAGGACCTGGAAGGCCCGGTCCCGCCGCTCTTCGCCATCGCGCCCGGCCTGGGCACGGAGGAGCGGATCGCGCAGGCGCTGCCGGGCTTCCTGGGCAACGGGCCGGTGCGGGTGGGCAACGCCGCCGTGTCGCAGCGGCAGAATGACGGCTACGGCTCGATCATCCTCACGGCGTCGCAGATGTTCTTCGACACGCGCTTGCCGCGCCGGGGCGATGCCGATCTCTATCGCCAGCTGGCCGTGATCGGGCGCGACGCCGCCCGTTCCGCCTTCGAGCCGGATGCGGGGCTGTGGGAATACCGCGAGCGGGAATCGGTCCATACCTACTCCACCGCCATGTGCTGGGCCGCGGTGGACCGGCTCGCCGGCATCGCCCGCCGCGTCGGGCTGTCGGAGGATGCGAAGGGTTGGGAGGTCCAGGCCGCCGGCATCCGCGAGCGCCTGCTGCGCGAGGCGGTAGTGCCGGAGGAAGGCTGGGTCGCCAGCGCGCTGGGCGGGCGCAGCGTGGACGCCTCCTCCCTGTTGCTGCCGGAGATCGGGCTGCTGCGCGCAAACGACCCGCTCTTCCTGCGCACGCTCGAAATCACGGAACGACGCCTCGTGCGGGACGGGTTCGTGAAGCGCTACGACGAGGCGGATGATTTCGGCCTTCCTGAAACGGCCTTCATTGTTTGTTCATTTTGGTATATCGATGCCCTTGCACGTGTCGGCCGGCGCGAGGAGGCGCGGGCCGTATTCGAGACGGCGCTGTCTTGGCGCAACCATGTCGGGCTGCTGGCGGAGGACGTGGACCCCCGCACCGGCCTGCTCTGGGGCAATTTCCCGCAGACCTATTCGCAGGTCGGGCTGATCCTGTCGGCGATGCGGCTGTCCCGTTCCTGGGAGGAAGGTCTTTGGCGCGGCTAGTCATCGTTTCCAACCGCGTGCCGACCCTTGGCCGGCGCGCGCAGGCGGGCGGGCTGGCCGTGGCGCTGCAATCCGTCGCCTCGCCGGGGACGCTGTGGTTCGGCTGGAGCGGGCAGACCGCGACAAAGACTGCGACCGAACCCCGCATCGGCGAAGCGAGGGGCGTCAGCTACGCGACGCTCGACCTGTCCGCCTCCGACTACGGGCAGTTCTATGTCGGCTTCTCCAACGCCACGCTCTGGCCGCTCTTCCACTTCCGCACCGGGCTGATGCGCTTCAGCCGGGACGACTACGCGGGCTATCTTTCGGTGAACCGCTCCTTCGCCGAGGCGCTGATGCCGCTGCTTCGCCCCGACGACCTCGTCTGGGTGCACGACTACCACCTGATTCCGCTCGGTGAGGAGTTGCGGCGCCTGGGCTACAAGGGGCGGCTGGGCTTCTTCCTCCACATCCCCTTCGTGCCGCCCGCTGTCCTCCAGGTGCTGCCGCCCGCCGCCGAGCTGGTGCGGATGCTCTGCGCCTATGACCTGACCGGCTTCCACACGTCGCGCTTCGTGCAGGACTTCCTGGCGAGCGCCCGCGACCTGGCCGGCGCGGAGGTGACAGAGAATTCGGTGCGCCTCGACGGGCGGGAAACGGCGGTGGGCGCCTTCCCCATTGGCATCGACGCGGCCGCCTTTGCCCGCACGGCCGTGCGCGCGCTGGAGACAGGCTACATCGCGCGCGTCCGCGAAAGCCTGCAAGGCCGCGCCTTGATCGTCAGTGCCGACCGGCTCGACTACTCCAAGGGGCTGCCGAACCGGCTGGAGGGCTTCGGGCGGCTGCTCGCGCGCTTCCCGCAGCATCATCGCAAGGTCAGCTTCCTGCAGATCGCCGCCCGCTCGCGCGAGGATGTGGCGGAGTACCAGTCGCTGCGGCGCGAGCTGGACCGGATGACCGGTGACCTCAACGGCCGCTTCTCGCATTTCGACTGGGTGCCGCTGCGCTACATGACCCAGATGGTGCAGCGGCCGCGCCTCGCGGGACTGTTCCGCATGGCGCGGATCGGGCTGGTGACGCCCTTGCAGGACGGCATGAACCTCGTCGCCAAGGAATTCGTCGCGGCACAGGATTCCGAGGATCCCGGCGTGCTGGTCCTGTCGCGCTTCGCCGGTGCGGCGGAGCAATTGCGCGACGCCTTGATCGTAAACCCCTACGATCCGGACGAGATCGCCGACGCCATGCACGCGGCGTTGGAAATGCCGCTGGAGGAGCGCAAGCGCCGCCACGACTCGCTGCGCGAGGCGGTGTTCCAGGGCACCGCCGCGCAATTCTGCGCCTCCTACCTCGATGCATTCGAGGCCGTCCCGCTGGCGGCCTGACTACTCGCGCTCCGCCAGGAAGGCGCGCAGCTCCTCCGCCCAGAAGCGCGCCTGCCCGGTGGTACCGTGGCCCAGGCTCTCGGCGCCGGCAGGGAGGAGAAGGAGGCGCCCGCGCGGCACGCGGCGCATCGCTGCCTCCATCAGCCCCGTCTCCGGCGGGTTGCGTTCGTCATCGGCGGCGTTGACCGCCAGCACACGCGCCCGGATGCGGTCGAGTAGCGGCTCGGGGTCGTAGTCGCGCGACGAGTCCCACTGGTAGACGAAGTCATTGGCATCGGCCGTCACCCGCGCGGCGAGGCGCGCTTCCACGAGCCGGTCCGCCGCCTCGCGCGTCGCGGCCTGCTGCTGGAGGCGCAGCGTGCCGCCATTGGTGCCCGTCGCGTAGAACACGTTGGCGAGGCGCAGCGAGGCCGGCTGCGTCGTGTAGTTGCCGTCCTGATAGGCCGGGTCCTGCCGGATGGATTCCACCAGCAGGCGCCGCATCATCCAGTTTCGCCCCGACATGGCGGTCGGCTGCGACGCCATGGGGACCAGCGCCTCCATCATGTCGGGATAGGTGACGCCCCAGAGCCAGGCGTGCATCCCGCCCATGGAGTTGCCGATGACGAGGCGCAGCCGCTCGATCCCCAACCCCTCAGTCACCAGCCGGTGCTGCGCGGAGACCATGTCTGCGTAGTTGTAGCGCGGGAATCGCGCGCGCAGCCCGTCGGACGGCTTGGAGGAGCGACCCGCACCCAGCGCATCCGGCAGGATGATGAAGTGGCGCGCCGCATCCAACGGCTGTCCAGGACCGAAAAGCTGCCCGGCGAAAGCGGGAGTGAGAAGGGAGCGAGCCGACCCTGCCGTGCCGTGCAGCACGAGCACCGGTGCTCCGCGTGGATCGCCGATCGTCGTGTAGTGCAGGCGCAACTCCGGCATCACCTCGCCAGTGTGGAAGCGGAAGTCGCGGGCGATCCAGCTTTCCTCGCGCGGCGTCGGATAGGATTGTGCCCTGGCGGCAAGGGGGAGGGCGGCAAGGCCGAGACCAAGCGCCATGGCGGCGCGTCGGCTTGGAAGGGGAAGGATCATGACGTTGCGCTCCCGTTTCTTTGCCGCGAGGCTAGCGGAGCGGAGCAGGCGGGGGCCAGGGCTTTCCGTGTGCCCCGGGGCTCCTATCATCGGCCGCGCGAACGGAGGGGAAGCGGATGGCGGAGGCGGCCATGACTTGGCACGGGGTGATCACGGAGGTGCTGCGGCGAAGCGAGGTCCGTCTCGTCACCTACGTGCCCGACAACGTGCTGCGCCCCCTGATCGGCGAGATCGAGGCCGATCCCTTCTTCACCGCCTTCCCGGTCGCGCGGGAGGAGGAGGGGGTGGGCATCGTGTGCGGCGCCTGGATGGGCGGGCTGCGTGGCATCCTGCTGATGCAGACCAGCGGCTTCGCCACCCTCGCCAACGTCATCGCCTCGCTGCCCTGCGCGGCGCAGATCCCGATGGTGATGATGGTGTCGGAGCGCGGGACGCTGGGCGAGTTCAACCTGGGCCAGGCACTGGTGTGCCGGACGATGCGGCCCGTGCTGGACGCGCTGGCGATGGAGCACCACACCGTCACGCGGCTGGACGAGACAGAGTTCACCGTTGAGCGCACGCTGCGCCAGGCCTTCGCGACGCAGGCGCCCGCCTGCCTGATCCTTTCGCCGCTGCTGACCGGCGGCAAGACCGTGAAGGCGTGAGGACCATGGAAACCCTGCACAACGCCAAGGTGATGAACCGCTTCGACCTGACGAAGCGCCTCGTCGCCAAGCTGAAGGACGAGGCCGTGATCGGCGGCATCGGCAACAGCAATTTCGACCTTTGGGCCTCGGGCCACCGGCCGCAGAATTTCTACATGCTGGGCTCCATGGGCCTCGCCGCGCCGATCGCGCTGGGCTTCGCCCTGGCGCAGCCGCAGCGGCGCGTCTTTGCGCTGGAGGGCGACGGTTCGCTGCTGATGCAGTTGGGCTGCCTGTCCACGATCGCCACGCGGGCGCCGCGCAACCTCTGCGTCATCTTGTGGGACAACGGCGTCTACCAGATCACCGGCTCGCAGCCGACGCCGGCCGCGACGGCGCGCACCGACTTCGTTGCCATCGCGCGGGCCAGCGGCCTCCCGCAGAGCCATTGGGCGGCGGACGAGGCGGAGTTCGAATCGCTGGTGGACGCTTCGCTGGCCGGGGAGGGGCCGTTCTTCATCGGCGTGCGCGTGGACAGCCAGCCCGCGGTGGCGCAGCCCGAGCGCGATCCGTCGCGCATCCGCGACGCCTTCATGCGCGGGGTCGGCAGCAAGGGCTAGGGCGGCGCGTTCCGCTGCGGCATGATCGGCCTGGGAAACTCAACCAGGAATCCATCATGCGCCGACCCTTCCTTGCCTTCGCCGCCGCGCTGCTGCTCTCCGGCACCGCGGTGGCGCAGCAGGCCCAGCCGCCCATGCGCCTCATCGTCGGCTTCCCGCCGGGCGGCGGCATCGACCTGCTGACCCGCGTGATGGCGGAGGAGCTGGGCAGCCGCCTCGGCCGCACCGTGGTGGTGGAGAACCGCACCGGGGCGGGCGGCAACATCGCCGCCGACGCCGTCGCCAAGGCGGCGCCGGATGGCAACACGCTGGGCGCGGTCCCGGCGGGGCCGCTGGTGATCAACCGGCACCTCTACCGCTCCATGCCCTTCGACCCGCTGAACGACCTTGCCCCCGTTAGCCGCTTCGCTGCCATTCCGGTCATCTTCATGAGCGCGCCCAATTCGGGCATCACCGACATGGCGGGGCTGCGGGCGGCGCTGGCGCGCGGTCCCATCCCATGCGGCACGCCGGGGGCGGGGACCACCCAGCACCTAGCGACCGCGCTGCTGATGCGCGCGCTGGAGCGGGACTGCACGATCGTCCACTACCGCGGCACCGGCCCGGCCCTGCCGGACCTCCTGAACGGCACCATCACCACCTACACCGACACGGTGGTGACCGGCCTGCCGCCGACGCGCGACGGCCGCGCCCGCGCCCTGGCCATCGCCTCGCCGCAGCGCCTGTCCTTCGCGCCGGACGTGCCCACCGTGGCGGAGACGGTGCCCGGCTATTCCGCTGAGACCTGGCTGGCGCTGATGGCGCCGCGCGGCACGTCTGAGCCGGTCCTGGCGCGGCTGGAGCAGGTGATGCGCGAGACAGCACGTGAGCCGCGCGTCGTGGCGCGGCTGCGGGAACTGGGCGCGGAAGCCGTGGGCTCCACCCGCGCCGAACTGGCCGAGACGATCCGCAGCCAGGACGCGATGTGGGCGCCAGTGGTCCGCGCCACGGGCGTCACGGTGGATTGAAGGGAGCTGCAGGCAAAAGAATGGCCGCTAACTCAGGGAGTTAGCGGCCAAGTCATACAGGGAGGCTTCACGTCTGGGAGACGTGGGACCCGAAGGCCCCGACAGCGCTCGCGCGCCGTTGGAGGAATCAATACTCCTCCCACCGCCATGCGGAATCAGCAAAACATCGCTTCAGTCATGCGCGCGACGCGGGGCAATTTCCAGGATGTGGAAAGGAGATGATCAGGCTCGGTCGCCGCCCGCAGGGTGCGACAGTTCGGAGACGAGGAAGTCCCGAAAGACCGAAACCCGCTTCGAGGCGCGCATTTCCTCCGGATACACGAAGTAGGCATTGATCTTCGGTGCCTTGAGCTCCGGCAGGACGGTCAGCAGGCCCTCAAGCTCCGGACCCATGTAGTCCGGCATGGCGGCGAGGCCGAGGCCCGACTGCACGGCGCGCAGCATGCCGATGAGGCTGTTGCACTCCACCGTGCCGCGCCGGCCCTGTCCAGGCTTGCGGCCAATCTCGGCCAGCCAGTTGATCTCCTCGACGGGCGGCCGGTAGTCGCCCCAGACAATCAGCCGGTGCGCGTCCAGCTCCTCCGGCCGTTGCGGGATGCCGTGGCGCTTCAGGTAGTCGGGCGCGCCGACGATACGCCAGCCGAAGGTGGCGACATGGCGCTGGATCAGGTCCGGCTGGCGGGGCGGGTGCATGCGGATGGCGACATCCGCCTCGCGCATCGCCAGGTCCAGGTCGGCGTCGTCCAGGATCACCGACACGTTGATGTCTGGATACGCTTCCAGGAAGCGGTGCAGGCGCGGCGCGAGCCAAGTGGACCCGAAGCCGGTCGTGGTCGTCACCTTCAGCCGCCCGGCCGGGCGTTCCCGTCCCTCGGTCAGCAGCGCCTCGGTCATGGCGAGCTTGGCGAAGACCTCGCGAACCGTGCGGTTCAGCGTCTCGCCTGCCTCGGTCAGGATCAGGCCGCGCGCATGGCGGTGGAAGAGTGGCACGGAGAGTGCTTCCTCCAGGGCCTGGATCTGCCGCGACACCGCGCTTTGCGACAGGGCCAGCGTCTCGCCCGCATGGGTGAAGGAACCGGCTTCGGCGACGGCGTGGAAGACGCGCAGCTTGTCCCAGTCGAGCGGCATCACGCGACCCTCTCCTTGCTGGTTTCCGTTCCGTAGGAGGCGGACGAGGGCGCCGAGGCCGCGCGGTGCGCCAGCCACTTCTCGGCATCCAGCGCCGCCATGCAGCCGGTTCCGGCCGCGGTCACCGCCTGGCGGTAGATGCGGTCGGCCACGTCGCCCGCCGCGAAGACGCCCGGGACGGTGGTGCGGGTCGAGCCCGGCTCCACCAGGAGGTAGCCGCCCTCGTCCATCGCAAGCTGGCCGCGGAACAGGGCAGTGGCCGGCTCATGCCCGATCGCGACGAAGACGCCGTCCACCGGGAGTTCCCGCCTCTCGCCGCTTCGCGCATCGCGCAGCTGCAGGGCGCGGGCGATGGGGCGCGCCGTATCGGTGCCGAGCATCGCCTCCGTCACCTGGTTCCACAGGATCGTGACGTTCTCCTTGGCGAAGAGACGCTGCTGCAGGATCTTCTCGGCCCGCAGGGAGTCGCGCCGGTGCACCAGCGTGACGTGCCTCGCGAGGTTGGAGAGGTAGAGCGCCTCTTCCACCGCGCTGTTGCCGCCGCCGATCACTGCAACATCCTTGCCGCGGAAGAAGAACCCGTCGCAGGTGGCGCAGGCAGAGACGCCGAAGCCCGAAAGCTCCTTTTCGCCAGGAATGCCGAGCCAACGCGCCTGTGCGCCGGTCGCGATGACCACCGCATCCGCCTCGTAGCGGTCGCCCGAATCGCACTCCGCGACGAAGGGATGGCTGGAGAAGTCCACGCGGGTGACGAGGTCGTAGACGAGCTTCGTGCCGACATGTTCCGCCTGCGCACGCATCTGTTCCATCAGCCAGGGGCCCTGCACCGCCTCGGCGAAACCAGGGTAGTTCTCGACATCGGTGGTGATGGTCAGCTGTCCGCCCGGCTGCATTCCCGCGACCAGAACGGGCGCGAGCCCAGCACGGGCGGCGTAGATGGCGGCGGTGTAGCCGGCAGGGCCTGCGCCGATGATCAGCAAGCGGGGCGTGTGTGTGGGCACAGTTGAATCCGGGGCGTCGTGTGCGTTGCGTGCATATCTGCCCATCGAGCCATGTGGGACAAGCCCGGAGCTTGCCTTTCTCCGCATCCGCAAGGATATTGCGCGCCATGCCCGGTACCAGCAAGGAAACGACTGCCCGACTCCGGGCCGATCTGGACGCCATCGACCTGCGGATTCTAGCCGAATTGCAGGCCGATGGGCGGATCACCAATGTCGACCTCGCGCAGCGTGTCGGCCTGTCCGCGCCGCCCTGCCTCCGCCGCGTCCGCCGGCTGGAGGAGACGGGCGTGCTGCGCGGCTATCATGCCGACATCGAGCCGGCGGCGCTCGGCTTCGATGTCACCTTCTTCGCCATCGTCGGGCTGGAGTCGCAGAAGCAGGCGGTGCTGGACGCCTTCGAGGCCGAGGTGACCTCCTGGCCCGAGGTGCGCGAGTGTCACATGATTCGCGGCGGGGGCGATTTCCTGCTGCGCCTCGTGGCGCGGGACACGCCGCACGAGAACGAGCTGACCTCACGCCTTACCGGCTCGCCGCACGTGCTGCGGGTGCAGACCTTGCAGACCATCCGCATCGGCAAGAGCGAGGCCGGGGTGCCGGTCACGCCCTGATCAGGGCGAGCGGCGCACCACGTAGTCGCCCGCCTCCAGCGCCGCCACGATCGCATCGGCCTGGATGCGGTCGCGCACCTCGATCATCAGCTCCAGCTCCGCCGTCTGGACGGAAGGGGCGGCAAAGAGGCGCTGGTGGCTGACCTCGATCACGTTGCCGCCCGCCTCCGCCACGCGGGTGGCGATGTCCGCCAGCACGCCCGGGCGGTCCGGGATGTCCAGGTGCAGGCGCAGGAGCCGCCCGTCGCGAAGCAGGTTCCGCAGCAGGACGTTGGACAGGATGCGAGGGTCGATGTTGCCGCCGCAGACCGGCGTACCGACGCGCCTGCCGGCGAAGCGCTCCGGGAAGGACAGGATGGCGGCGAGGCCGGCGGCGCCGGCACCTTCGGCCACCACCTTGGCGCCCTCGGCCAGCAGGGCGATGGCCTGCTCCACCGCGCGCTCCGGCACCACAAGCACCTCGGCGCCGTGCTTGCGCAGCAGTTCCAGCGGCAACTCCCCTACGTCGCGCACGGCGATGCCCTCGGCGATGGTCGGGCCGCCCACCTGGACCGGCCGCCCCGCGAGGCGCTGCGCCATGGCCGGGTAGCCCTCCACCTCCACCCCGAAGACCGGAAGGCCGGGGCGCAGCGCGGCGGCCGCGACCGCGCAGCCGGCGACAAGGCCGCCACCACCCGTGGGCAGGATCAGCGCCTCGAGCTCCGGCGCTTCCTCCAGCATCTCAAGGGCCAGCGTGCCCTGGCCGGCCAGGACGCCTGGGTCGTCATAGGGGTGGATGAAGACGAAGCCGTGCTCGCGCGCCAGCGCATGGGCGTGGGCGGCGGCCTCGGCCAGGGTCTCGCCGTGCAGCACCACCCGCGCGCCGAAGCCCTCGGTGCGGAGCACCTTGTTGGCCGGGGTGAAGCGCGGCATCACGATGGTGGCCGAGACCCCCATCAGCGTGGCGTGGCGCGCCACGGCCTGGGCGTGGTTGCCGGCCGACATGGCGATCACCCCCGCCTCACGCTCGCGCGCGGAAAGCAGGGCCAGGCGGTTCGCCGCGCCTCGCTCCTTGAAGGCGCCCGTGGCCTGGAGGTTGTCGAGCTTCAGCAGCACGGTCGCGCCCGCGGCGCGGGACACGGACGGGGCTTCGATCAGCGGCGTGCGGAGGACGCGCCCGGCGATCCGGCCAGCGGCCGCCTGGATGTCGGCGAGGGTAACGGGCATGGGTCAGGCTTTCCGGCCGCCCGTCGCCGGGCGGCCGCAGGCGCGGTCAGAAGCTGACCTGGGTGATCTCGACGGCGCGGGAGCCGCCGGGGGCAGGGACCTCGACGCTGTCGCCGACCTTCTTGCCCATCAGCGCCTTCGCCAGCGGCGAGGACAGGGAGATGGAGTTGGACTTCATGTCCGCCTCGTACTGGCCGACGATGCGGTAGGTCTGCTCCTTCTCCGTCTCCTCATCCAGGATCGTGACCTTGGCGCCGAAGCGCACCTGGTCGCCGGTCATGCGGGACACGTCGATCACCTCGACGGAGGGGATGATGGATTCTAGCTCGCCGATTCGGCCCTCGATAAAGGATTGCCGCTCGCGCGCCGCGTGGTACTCGGCATTCTCGCTCAGGTCGCCATGCGCGCGGGCCTCGGCGATGGCGCGGATGATGGACGGGCGCTCCTCGCTCTTGAGGAGGCGCAGTTCCTCTTCCAGCTTGGCCAGACCTTCGGCGGTCATGGGGAACTTCTGCAAGGCTCCGGTCCTTCGCGATGCTTTTCCGCCGGGGCCAACGACCCGTTCCTTCGCTCCGGCGGTGAGGGGTGGGGAGGGGGCCTGATCGCCCCCGCCCGTGGTCAGAACGACGCGGTAGAGTAGGATTGCAGCGGCGCTACATCAAGGGTTTGCGCGCGCAGCGCCGCGATCGCTCCCACCGCGGCCCGGGCCCCGGCCATGGTGGTGTAGTGCGGCACCCCCTGGGTCAGGGCCGAGCGGCGGATGTCGAAGCTGTCCGAGACGCTCTGCCCGCCGCCCGAGGTGTTGATGACCAGCTGGATCTCGCCGGACTTGATGGCGTCCACGCAATGCGGGCGGCCTTCCAGCACCTTGTTGACGAGGCCAGGCTCCAGCCCCGCCTCCCGCAGCCGCGCGGCGGTTCCGCGCGTGGCCAGGATGCGGAAGCCCAGCTCCGACAGGCGTCGGGCGATGCCGACCGCCGCCGCCTTGTCCGACTCCCGCACCGAGATGAAGGCGGTCCCGCCCTCGGGCAGCTTCACGCCCGCGCCCATCTGCGACTTCAGGAAGGCGCGCTCGAAGGAGGTGTCGAGGCCCATGACCTCGCCGGTGCTCTTCATCTCGGGCCCGAGCAGGACGTCCACGCCCGGGAACCGGTTGAAGGGGAAGACGGCCTCCTTCACCGCGACGTGGCGGGACACCGCGTCGTCATCCAGCCGGAACTCGGTCAGCAGCGCGCCCGCCATGACCCGGGCGCCGATCTTCGCCACCGGCACGCCCGTCGCCTTGGCGACAAAGGGCACGGTGCGGGAGGCACGGGGATTCACCTCCAGGACGAAGATCTCGCCGCTCTTCACCGCGAACTGCACGTTCATCAGCCCCTGCACCTTCAGCGAGCGGGCCATGGCGTCGGTCTGCAGCTTGAGCTCAGTCACCAGCGTCGGCGCGAGGGAGTAGGGCGGCAGGGAGCAGGCGCTGTCACCCGAATGGATGCCCGCCTCCTCAATGTGCTCCATCACCCCGGCGACGTAGACATTGCCCGCCCGGTCGGCGATGCAGTCCACGTCGACCTCTATCGCGTCCTGGAGGTACTGGTCGATCAGGATGGGGTTCTCGCCGGAAACGCGCACCGCCTCGGCGCCGAAGCGGCGAAGCTGCTCCGCGTTGTGGGCGATCTCCATCGCGCGCCCGCCCAGCACGTAGGAGGGGCGGACGACGACCGGGTAGCCGATGCGCTCCGCCTCTTTAAGCGCCTCGTCGAGGTTGCGGGCGATGCCATTCTGCGGCTGCTTCAGGCCGAGGCCCTTCAGCAACTGCTGGAAGCGCTCGCGGTCCTCGGCGATGTCGATGGCCTCGGCGCTGGTGCCAAGGATGGGGATGCCCGCCTTGTCCAGCGCCTGGGAGAGCTTGAGCGGCGTCTGGCCGCCGTACTGGACGATGCAGCCCAGCACCTCGCCACGCTCCTGTTCCTTGCGGATCAGGGCGATGACGTCCTCGGGCGTCAGCGGCTCGAAATACAGGCGGTCCGCGGTGTCGTAGTCGGTGGAAACGGTCTCGGGGTTGCAGTTGACCATGATGGTCTCGATGCCCGCGACGCCGCCATGCTTCTCGGACAGGGCATAGCAGGCATGGACGCAGCAATAGTCGAACTCGATGCCCTGGCCGATGCGGTTCGGCCCGCCGCCGAGGATGACGACCTTCTTGCTGTCGGTCGGGCGGCTCTCGCAGTGCGGGGTGCCGAAGCCGCCCTCGAAGGTCGAGTACATGTAAGGCGTGTCAGAGGCGAACTCGGCGGCGCAGGTGTCGATCCGCTTGAACACCGGATGCACGCCCAGCTTGTCGCGCGCGGCGAAGACTTCCGCCTCTCCCTTGCCAGTGACGCGCGCCAGCTGCAGGTCGGAGAAGCCGAGCGCCTTGAGGCGGCGGAAGCCGTGCGCCGTGGTCGGCAGGCCCTTTTCCTTCACCTCGGCCTCGGCGCGGACGATGCGCTCCACCTCCCGGATGAACCAGGGGTCGAACTTGCAGGCGGCGTGGATCTCGTCGACGGAAAGCCCGGCCCGCAGCGCCTGCCCCACGGTCAGGACGCGGTCCGGCCGCGGCGTGGCGAGGGAAGCGATGAAGGCCTGCTTCGCGCCGTCGCCTGGCGGCACCTGCTCATCCAGCCCGGAAAGGCCGGTTTCCAGGGAGCGCAGCCCCTTCTGCAAAGCCTCGGCGAAGGAGCGGCCGATCGCCATCGACTCGCCGACCGACTTCATGGAGGTGGTGAGGGTGGCGGGGGTGCCGGGGAACTTCTCGAAGGTGAAGCGGGGGATCTTCACCACCACGTAGTCGATGGTCGGCTCGAAGGAGGCGGGCGTGACGCGGGTGATGTCGTTCTGAAGCTCGTCGAGCGTGTAGCCGACGGCCAGCTTCGCCGCGACCTTGGCGATGGGGAAGCCGGTGGCCTTGGAAGCGAGGGCGGAGGAACGCGACACGCGCGGGTTCATCTCGATGATGACCATGCGGCCATCCACCGGATTGATCCCGAACTGCACGTTCGACCCGCCCGTGTCCACGCCGATCTCGCGCAAGCAGGCGATGGAGGCGTCGCGCATGCGCTGGTATTCGCGGTCGGTGAGGGTCAGCGCCGGGGCGACGGTCACGCTGTCGCCGGTGTGAACACCCATCGCGTCCAGGTTCTCGATGGAGCAGACGATGATGCAGTTATCCGCCTGGTCGCGGACCACCTCCATCTCGAACTCCTTCCAGCCGAGCACGCTTTCCTCGATCAGCACCTCGGAGGTCATGGAGGCGTCGAGGCCGGCCGCCACGATCTGCTCGAACTCCTCCTTATTGTAGGCGATGCCACCACCCGTGCCGCCCAGGGTGAAGGAGGGGCGGATGACGCAGGGAAGGCCGACCTGGGCAAGGCCCTCGCGCGCCTCCTCCATCGTATGGGCGATGGTGCTGCGCGGGCTCTCGATGCCGATCTTGGTCATCGCGTCGCGGAACTTCTGGCGGTCCTCGGCCTTGTCGATCACCTCGGCCTTGGCGCCGATCAGCTCGCAGCCATGCTTCTCCAGCACGCCCGCATCGGCCAGCTTCAGCGCGGTGTTCAGCGCGGTCTGGCCGCCCATGGTGGGCAGCAGCGCGTCCGGCTTCTCCTTGGCGATGATCTTCTCCACCACCTCGGGCGTGATGGGCTCGATATAGGTCGCGTCCGCCAGGCCGGGGTCGGTCATGATCGTGGCGGGGTTGGAGTTCACCAGGATGACCCGGTACCCCTCCGCCCGCAGCGCCTTGCAGGCCTGGGCGCCCGAATAATCGAATTCGCAGGCCTGGCCGATCACGATCGGGCCGGCGCCGATGATGAGGATGGACTGGATGTCGGTGCGCTTGGGCATGGCAGTCAGCCTTTCTGGGCGCGCTGGGCGCGGAAGAGCAGGAGGGGCAGGAGCAGCGCGTGCGGCACGCCCCAGAAAAGGAGGGCGACGAGGCGGTATTCCCCGTCGAGGCTCAGCAGCGTCACCGCATGCACGGCCACGGAGATGGCGAAGGCCGTGATCGCGGCGCGCATCGGCGCGTAGAGCTTGCGCAGCGCGTGCGCGAGCCAGAACAGCACCAGCGCCGAATAGGCGAGGGCCATGACGGGGACAGCAAAGTTCATGGCCTGGCTTGCCGTCCCTTCCGCCGCTCAGCCCATTGCCGCGAAGCCGCCATCCACCGGGATGGCGGTGCCGGTGACGAAGCCGGCGGCGTCGGAGGCGAGGAAGGCGGCGATGCCGCCGAGGTCGTCCGGCTTGCCCCAGCGGCCCATCGGCGTGCGGGCGGCCTGCCGCTCGTAGAGGCCGGGCACGGTGGCGCGGGCGCCGTCGGTCAGCTCCGTCTCGATCCAGCCGGGCAGCACCGCGTTCACCGTGATGCCCTCCGCCGCCCAGGCCGTGGCCAGCGACTTGGTGTACTGCACCACCGCACCCTTGGAGGCGCCATAGGCCGGCGAGAAGGGCATGCCGAAGATGCTGAGGATCGAGCCGATGTTGATAACCCGCCCGACCCGATGCTGCTTCAGCATCGGATAGGCGCCGCGCGTCATCCGCATCAGCGAGCCGAGATTGGTGTCCAGCACCGTCTCCCAATCGGCGTCGGTCACTTCCTCGGGCCGCTTGCGGATGTTGGTGCCGGCATTGTTCACCAGGATGTCCAGGCGGCCGTGGCGGTTGCGGACCTCGTCCAGCACGCGCTCATGCGCGCCCTTGGCCGTCAGGTCCGCCTCGATCACCAGCGTCTGCCCGGGCAGCTCCTTCGCCGCCGCCTCGTTCTTGGCAGCGTTGCGGCCGGTGATGGCGAGGGCGGCGCCGTTCGCTGCCAGCGCCTTCGCCATGCCGAGGCCGATGCCCCCGTTGCCCCCGGTGACGAGCGCGACGCGCCCCGACAGGTCCCACATCATCCCTTGTTGTCCTCCATCAGCTTCACGAAGCGATGGAAAAGGTAGTGGCTGTCCGAAGGCCCTGGCGAGGCTTCCGGGTGGTATTGCACGGAGAAGGCCGGGCGGTCGGTGGCGGCGATGCCTTCGTTCGATCCGTCGAAGAGGGAGCGGTGCGTGACCTGCACGCCCTGCGGCAGCGATGCCTCGTCCACGGCGAAGCCATGGTTCTGCGAGGTGATCTCCACCTTGCCGGTGCCCAGGTCCTGCACTGGCTGGTTGGCGCCGCGATGGCCGCGATCGAGCTTGTAGGTCTTCGCGCCCAGGGCCAGCGCCAGGAGCTGGTGCCCCAGGCAGATGCCGAAGACCGGCACCTTCTTGTCCAGCACGGCGCGGATCGCGGGCACGGCGTATTCGGCGGTCGCAGCCGGGTCGCCGGGGCCGTTCGACAGGAACACCCCGTCGGGCTCGTGGCGCAGGATGTCCTCCGCTGTCGCGGTGGCGGGCAGCACCGTCACCTCGCAGCCGGCATCGGCGAGGCAGCGAAGGATGTTGCGCTTGGCGCCGTAATCCATGGCGACGACGCGCTTGGTCGGACTTTCCAGCTTGCCGAAGCCGGCACCCCAGGCCCAGCGCGTCTCGTTCCACTTGTAGGCCTGCCGGGCCGTGACCTCCTTGGCGAGGTCCATTCCCTCCAGCCCCGGCCAGGCCTTGGCCTGGGCCACCAGGGCGGGGATGTCGAACCGGCCGTCGGCGGGAAAGGAGATGACGCCGTTGGGCGCGCCGCCGTCGCGGATGCGCGCGGTGAGCGCCCGCGTGTCGAGCCCGCCGATGCCCGGAATGTCGTGGCGCTTCAGCCACTCCTGCAGGTCCATGGTGGCGCGGTAGTTGGAGGGCTCGGTCACGTCCTGCTTGACCACGACGCCGCGCGCGACCGGAGTGGCCGCCTCCATGTCCTCGGGATTGGCGCCCACGTTGCCGATATGCGGGAAGGTGAAGCAGATCACCTGGCCAGCATAGGACGGGTCGGTCAGCGTCTCCTGGTAGCCGGTCAGGCCGGTATTGAAGCAGATTTCCGCGACCTGCGTGCCATGGGCGCCGAAGCCCACGCCCCAGTGGACCATGCCGTCATCCAGCACCAGCACCGCGGTGGCGCTTTGGGGGACTTCATCGGCCATGGGGACTTGTTCCTTCTCTTGCGGGGTGCCGGCGAGGTCTGCCAGGGAAAGCCCCGTGGCGGCCAGGATGGCAGGCCAGTGCTTCGCGGGAATGGAACGGGACTGGCGCCACTTCCGGATGGCTTCGGTACCGACCTGGCAATGGGCGGCGGCGGCCTCGGCCCCACCCAGCAGGGCAAGGATGTCTTCCACGGAGCGCATGGCGGCGGCATAAGGGAAAAGACTTCCCACTGGCAAGTGGAAACCGCGGATGGGAAATTCTTTCCAGTCCGATGCGAAAGGGAAATGAATCATGGAGCTGCGCGAGCGCTTCACCACCGAAATGAAGACGGCGATGCTGGCCAAGGACGCCCCGCGCGTGGCGACGCTGCGCATGATCACGGCCAAGCTGAAGGACGCCGACATCGCGGCCCGCCCCGGCCCGCCGCTCGATGAAGCAGGGATTGTGGGGATGCTGCGGGGCATGGCCAAGAGCCGCCGGGAAAGCGTGGAACTCTACCGCCAGGGCAACCGGCCGGAACTGGCCGAGAAGGAGGAGGCGGAGATCGCGGTGATCGAGGCCTTCCTGCCGCAGCAGATGGACGCGGCGGCGATGGAGGCCGCGGTGCGCGACGCCGTGGCGGAGACTGGCGCCGCCGGTCCCAAGGACATGGGCAAGGTCATGGCCGCGCTGAAGGCGAAGCACGCGGCCAGCCTGGACATGAGCAAGGCCGGGCCGCTGGTGAAGGCCGCGCTGGGCGGCTGAGGGGCGGGACGCGCCCGCCCCGCTTCGTCAGAGATCCTCGGAAAGGACGGTGATCGTGACGTGGTAGGCGACCTCGCCTTCCTCCTCGTCACGGTCCACCGTCCCGATCGTCTCGCCGTCCACCAGCAGCTCCACCGGCCCTCCGCGATTAGCGGCGGCGCGGATGTGGAGGCGCTGGGAGCCCAGCAGCTTGCGGAGATGGGCCTGGACGGCCTGGATTTCGTTCGGCTTCATGGGTCGCTCCTACCCCCTCCGGCGGCTTTGCTCTACCCTTGGCAGCATTCCCATGGCGCTGCCCCCCACCTTTCTTGATGAGCTGCGGCTCCGCACGCCGCTGCCCGGGCTGATCGGGCGGCGCACGCGCCTCACCAAGGCGGGGCGACAATGGAAGGGGTGTTGCCCGTTCCACAACGAAAAGTCGCCCTCCTTCTACGTCTATGACGAGCATTTCCACTGCTTCGGCTGCGGCGCGCATGGCGATGCCTTCGCCTTCCTCATGCGCTCCGAGGGCGCGAGCTTCATGGAGGCGGTGGAGCGCCTCGCCACCGAGGCGGGGATGGAGGTGCCCAAGCCCACCCCCCAGGCCCGGGAGCGGGAGCGGCGCGCCCGCGACCTGCAGGACGTGATGGGGGCCGCCGAGTCCAGCTATGCTCGCCGCCTGCGCCAGCCCGAAGGCGCCGAAGCCCTGTCCTACCTGCGCGGACGCGGCCTGTCCGATGAGACCATCGCCCGCTTCGGCCTGGGCTGGTCCGGCGCCGGGCGCGGCGCCCTGTTGGCCGAGCTGCGGGAGGAGGGGATCGAGGCGCCGCAGCTGGTCGAGGCCGGGTTGATGCAGGCGCGGGAGGAAGGCCGGCTCACCGACCTGTTCTTCAACCGGGTCATGTTCCCGATCCGCGACCGGCGCGGGCGGACCATCTCCTTCGGCGGGCGCATCCTGGGCGACGGCCAGCCCAAATACGTCAACGGGCCGGAAACCTCGCTCTTCTCCAAGCGGCGCTCCCTCTACGCCCTCGACCTGGCGCGGGAGGCGGTGTTCCGCGGCGCGGCGCTCGTGGTGGTCGAGGGCTACATGGACGTGATCGCCCTGCACCAGGCCGGGTTCGGCGGCGCGGTCGCGCCCTTGGGCACCGCACTGACGGCGGAGCAGCTGGCGGAGCTGTGGCGCGTCTCGGCCGAGCCGGTGCTGTGCTTCGACGGCGACGCGGCCGGGGCGCGGGCGGCCGGGCGCGCGGCCGAGGTGGCTCTGCCCCTGCTGACGCCCGAGAAGTCGCTGCGCTTCGCCACCCTGCCAAGCGGCGAGGACCCGGACAGCCTGATCCGCCGCGATGGGCCGCGTGGGATGCAGGCCGTGCTCGACGCGGCGCAGCCGATGGGCGAGGCGCTGTTCGGGCTGATCGCCGGCCCCTCCCTCCCCGAGAAGCCCGAGGCGCGGGCGCTGATCCGGAACCGTCTGATGGCCGCCGCTGGCGCCATCCCGGACAAGGCCCTGTCCGCCGAATACCGTCGCGTCCTGCTGGACCGCTTCTTCGCCCAGTCGCGCCGTCCCGGGCTGAAGGCGCCGCCGCGCCACGCTCGCCCGGTGCCGGACGAAGGAAAGGTGAGGGAAGGGCGGGCCGCCATCCTGCTCGCCCTTTGCCTGCGTCACCCCCATCTCCTGCCCGAGGTGGAGGAGCCCCTGGCCATGTTGGACTTCCCCGAGGGCCGGCTGCGGCAGGCGAGGGATGCCGTGCTCGCGTGGCTCCCTTCGGCGGAACGCCTTGACTCGGCGGAACTTCTTGCCCACCTCGCGAACTCGGACGTGGCGGTGGATGTCCTGCGCCGGCCGGATCTGCCGCCGGGAGCCCAGCCCGATGCGACCCCGGCCGAGGCGCTGGAGGCATTCTGGCAGTTCTTCGGCTTTCTGCGTGGCGAAAGCGAGCTGGTGGAGGATCTCCGGCTCGCCGCGGTGCAGTTGACCGAGACGGCCGATGCCGGGGCGCAAACCCGCGTCATCCGCCTGGCCGCCGCGCTCGACGCGCTGCGCCGGGGCGAGGCGGAAGAGCCGGCGGAGGGGGCCTAGGGCGGACCCCATATTATAGGGGGGCTTTTTTTCGGCCCCCGGACTCGAACGGAGCGTGACGCGCATGGCGAGCAAGACGGCGAATGGCGGCGAGACGGCCGAAGCCCGCGAGGAAGCGGTGGAGGGCGTCCTGCTGGACGTGACCTCGGCGGCGGTCAAGAAGCTGATCGCCCGCGGCAAGGAGCGCGGCTACGTTACAGTGGACGAGGTGAATCAGGCCCTGCCGCAGGAGCAGGTGTCGAGCGAGTTCATCGAGGACACGCTGGCCGCCCTGTCGGAAGCCGGCATCAACGTCGTCGAGAACGAGGAAGCCGAGGAAGGCGAGACCCAGAAGGCCGCCCGCTCGGAGGATGGCGAGGAGAAGGAGGAGGAGGAGTCCGGCGGCAACGTCGACGAGGAAACCCTCGGCCGCACCGATGACCCCGTTCGGATGTACCTGCGCGAGATGGGCTCAGTCGAGCTTCTTTCGCGCGAGGGCGAGATCGCCATCGCCAAGCGCATCGAGGCCGGACGCGACACCATGATCGGCGGGCTCTGCGAGAGCCCCCTGACCTTCAAGGCCATCCTCGCCTGGCATGACGCGCTGAAAGCCGACCCGCCGCGCATGCTGCTGCGCGACGTGATCGACCTCGAGGCCACCAACAACGCCGACAACCCCGAGGGCGCCCCGGCCGAGCCGGAGGAGTTCGAGGAGGGCGAGGAAGGCGAGGGCGTCGGCCTGTCCCTTTCCGCGCTGGAGGAGAAGCTGAAGCCGGAGGCGCTGGCCGCCTTCGACGCGATCCGCGACGCTTATGGCAAGCTGCAGAAGCTCTCCTCGAAGCGCATGGACGCCTACACCTCGGGCGGGGAGCTGGCCGGACGGTCGGAGAAGACCTACGAGAAGTCCCGGCAGGAGCTGGTGGCGCTGGTGGGCAAGGTCCACCTCCACAACAACCGCATCGAGGAACTGGTCGAGCAGCTCAAGGCGCTCAACAAGAAGCTGACCACGCTCGATGGGCAGGTGATGCGCCTCGCCCTCGCCAGCAAGGTGAAGCGCGAGGAGTTCCTGGAGCACTGGATCGGCTCCGAGCTGGACCCGGGTTTCCTGGACCGCGTCGGCAAGATCAAGAACAAGTACTGGCAGGCCTTCGCCGCGAAGTCGCGCGAGCAGCTGGAGGATATCCGCGCCGAGATCGCGCAGGTGGCCACCGCCTCCGGCCTGCCGGTCGGCGAGTTCCGTCGCGTCTACAAGACGGTCGCCGAGGGCGAGCGCGACATGAACCGCGCGAAGAAGGAGATGATCGAGGCCAATCTGCGCCTCGTGATCTCCATCGCCAAGAAATACACCAATCGCGGCCTGCAGTTCCTGGACCTGATCCAGGAGGGCAATATCGGCCTGATGAAGGCGGTGGATAAGTTCGAGTACCGCCGCGGCTACAAGTTCTCCACCTACGCCACCTGGTGGATTCGGCAGGCGATCACCCGCTCCATCGCGGACCAGGCGCGGACCATCCGCATCCCGGTTCACATGATCGAGACGATCAACAAGCTGGTCCGCACCTCGCGCCAGATGCTGCACGAGATCGGCCGCGAGCCGCAGCCGGAGGAACTGGCGGAGAAGCTCGGGATGCCGCTCGAGAAGGTGCGGAAGGTCCTGAAGATCGCCAAGGAGCCGATCTCCCTCGAGACGCCGATCGGCGACGAGGAGGACAGCCACCTCGGCGACTTCATCGAGGACAAGAACGCCGTCATCCCGCTGGACGCCGCCATCCAGGCCAATCTGCGCGAGGCGACGACGCGGGTGCTGGGCTCCCTCACCCCGCGCGAGGAGCGAGTGCTGCGCATGCGCTTCGGCATCGGCATGAACACCGACCACACGCTGGAGGAGGTCGGACAGCAGTTCAACGTGACGCGCGAGCGCATCCGTCAGATCGAGGCCAAGGCGCTGCGCAAGCTGAAGCATCCGAGCCGCAGCCGGAAGCTTCGCTCCTTCCTGGAGCACTGATGTTCCTGGCCGAGCCCGTCACCCGCATCGTGGTGGACGTGACCTTTCTGCGCATGGACCGAGCCCCCCAGGGGCCGGTCCCCGGCCTGCCCGCAGGGGTGACGGTGGAGCGGCGGCGGCCCCGCGCTTCGGTGAAAGAGTATCGCCACCTCTATGACGCGGTGGGGCGCGACTATGTCTGGTGGCTGCGCCGCACCCTGTCGGATGCGGAGCTGGACGTGATTCTGGCCGACCGGCGCATCAGCATCCATGTCGCGCGCGATGCGACGGGGGAGCTGGGCTTCTACGAGCTGGACCGGCGCCCCTGGCCCGCGATCAACCTTGCCTATTTCGGCCTGCTGCCGCGGGCGATCGGGCAAGGGCTGGGCATCGCGCTGCTGCACCATGCGATCCGCGCCGCCTGGGACGAGGGCTGCGCGACCCTGACGGTCAACACCTGCACCGCGGACCACCCGCGCGCCCTGCCGAACTACGAAAAGGCCGGATTCACCCGGCTCCGCACCGTGCGCGAGGAATGGCCGGTGCCGGACCGGCTGGGCCTGCCCATCCCGGAGCACCTCAAGATCTGAGGGCGGAGATCGCCTCCAGCATCGTGCCCTCGGTGAGGAGCTGGGGCAGGATGACGGGTGCGCCGCGCCCGGCCGGATACAGCAGGTAGAGCGGCACGCCGTCGCGGCCATGCGCGCGCAGCAGCGCGGTGATGGCCGGATCGCCCCGCGTCCAGTCCCCCACCAGCACCGCCACGTTCCGCTCGGCCAGGGCGGCGCGCGTCGCCTCCGTGTCGAGGGCGATGCGCTCATTCACCTTGCAGGTGATGCACCAGGCGGCGGTCAGGTTCACGAAGACCGGTCGACCCTCTGCCTGCAGCGCGGCCAGGCGGTCGGGCGACCAGGCCTCGCCGGACAGGGCAGGGCGCGACGCGGCGGCAGGTGAGCCTTCCAGCCCCGGCAGCAGGGCCAGGGCCAGTGCGGCGGCAACGAGCCCAAGCAGGCGGCCCGGCCGTGCCCCGGTGCCGAAGGCCCAGGCGGCCATGGCGACCAGAACACCGCCGGCTAGCGCGACCAGAACCCCGTCCGGACCAGCCTGCTGCGCCAACACCCAGACCAGCCACGCTGCCGCGCCGTACATCGGAAAGGCGAGGACCTGCCGAAGCCGTTCCATCCACGGGCCGGGGCGCGGGAAGCTGCGCGCCAGCGCCGGAAAGGCGGCCAGCGCGGCGTAGGGGAGGGCGAGGCCGAGCCCCATGGCGGCGAAGACCAACAGCGCCCCCCAGCCGGGAAGCAGCAGGGCGGCGCCGATCGCAGTCGCCATGAAGGGCGCCGTGCAGGGCGTCGCCACCACCACGGCGAGGAGGCCGGTGCCGAAGGCGCCGCGCGCGCCGCCCAGCGCCGGGCCACGGATGGCGAAGACACCGGACAGGTTCAGCCCCACCAGCAGCATCACCCAGGCCAAGGCGGCGACGAAAGCCGGATGGGTAAACTGGAAGCCCCAGCCCGCCGCGGCGCCACCGGCCCGCAGCGCCAGCAGCACGCCGCCCAGGGCGACGAAACCCGCCAGCACGCCCAGCACGTAGCCCATGGCGTCGCCGCGCACCGCCCGCGCTTCCGCACCGCCCAGCCGGGCCAGCGCCATCGCCTTCATGGCGAGGACCGGGAAGACGCAGGGCATGAGGTTCAGGATCAGCCCGCCCAGCACCGCCAGCGCCAGAGCCTGCCACAGTCCCGTGCCCTCGGCTGGGACAGTCGGCCCGGGTTCGGCGCGCAGGGTGAAGGAGGCGCGCTGGCCGCCCGCATCCGTCAGCACCAGCACCCCTTCGGCGGCTCCAGGCGAAGCGCCGGGGGCAGGGGTAAGCGCCAGGGTCAGCCTGCCCTCGCGCAGGGCGAGGCGCTGAGGCGAAGCGTTGAGGAAACGCGACTGCTCGAAGGGAAAGAAGGCGGCGCCGCGCACCGCGGCAGGGGTGATCGCCTCGCCCTCGACGGCCAGCACGCCCTCCGGCGAAAGCCGTGCCGAGAAAGGGGAGGGGCGTGGCATCGCTGCCTCGGCCGCCATGAAGCGCGGAAGGCTGGCGGGGGAGGGCGCGGCCTCCACCGGCAGGGTCAGCATGAAGCGCCCTTCCTCTGGGATGCAGACATCGGCGCAGGCCAGCCATGTCGCTTCGGCCTCGATGGTTACCGCCTCGCCCGGGCGGAGCGTCGCGGGGGCGCTGACGGGCAAGGGGAAGCCGACCTCGCCCTTGTATCCGAAATTCATCAGCGGCCCGAAGGGGATGCGCTCTGGCGCGGGGAACTGGAGGTCGCCGGCGGACCAGCCCTCGGGCAGGCGCAGCGTCACCTCGGGCGGGGCGCCGGCATCGCCCGGGTTGGACCAGTAGCTGTGCCAGCCAGGGGCGAGGCGCAGGAACAGCATCAGCCGGAATTCCTCGCCTGGCGCGATGGCGGCGCGGTCGGCGAGCAAGGTCGCCGTCGCGCGCGGCGAGGAAACGGGGGCCGATTCCACGGCGAGCCCGCGCAGGGGCAGCAGGGCCAGGATCAGCAGGAGCAGGAAGCGCGGCATGACAAGGCGATACAAGGATCGGCTGTGGCTTTTATGCAACCCCGCGACCGGTTGCGACGCAGTGCAGCAACTCCGGTCTCCGGATCGGGTTCGGCCCGGCATGATCGTGCAACTCCGAGGGGAGAATTCCATGTCCCGCATCAAGACCACGCTCCTGGCCGGGGCCGCCGTGCTCGCCCTGCCGGGCGTCGCCGCTGCCCAGGGCTTCATGGACGGCTTCCGCGTTTCGCAGCAACAGGCCGTGACCGGCTTGTACATCGGCGCCGGCGCCGGTGTGAACTTCCACAACAACGTGCGCGTCAGCCCGGACCGCACCCTGGCCGCTGGCCTGGGCGCGGCGGGCGTGACGGGCCGCGGCACGGCGGTGTTCGAGCCGGGCTTCGTCGGCGTCGGCGCCATCGGCTGGGGCCTGGGCAACGGCCTGCGCCTGGAGATCGAGGGCAACTACCGCGAGAACGATATCCAGAAGGTCCGCGGCTTCCCCGGCGCGAATCTCGCCGGCCGCGCCTCCGGCCTGCAGCGTACCTATGGCGTGATGGGCAACGTCTACTACGACTTCCTGATCCCCGGCGTGCCGGCCGTGATCCCCTATATCGGCGGCGGCATCGGCTACGCCTGGCGCGAGTGGGACCAGGTGAGCGTCCACAACGTCCCCGGCACGGCGGCGCTCCGCTCGCGCGCGACCGAGGGCGGCCTGGCCTGGCAGGGCATCGTCGGCGCGGCCTTCCCGATCACCGCGCTGCCCGGCCTGTCCATCACGGCCGAGTACCGCTACTTCGGCATGGAGCCGCAGCGCTTCAACACGCGCGCCGTGACCACGCCGGGCAATCTCGGCATCGCCGGAGGCACGCTGAAGGCGGAAAGCCACAACCACTCCGTCCTGCTCGGCGTGCGCTATGCCTTCAACCAGCCGCGCCCGGCGCCGGTCGCCGCCGTAGCGCCCGCTCCGGCCCCGGCCCCGGCCCCGGCCCGCACCTACCTGGTGTTCTTTGACTGGGATCGCGCCGACCTGACCGACCGCGCCCGCCAGATCATCAGCGACGCGGCGCAGAACTCGCGCCGGACGCAGTCCACGCGGATCGAGGTCTCGGGCCATGCCGACCGCTCGGGCACCCCGCAGTACAACCAGCGCCTGTCCGAGCGCCGCGCCGAGGCGGTGGCCGCGGAACTGGTCCGCAATGGCGTGTCGCGCAGCGAGATCGGCGTGCAGGCCTTCGGCGAGAGCCGCCCGCTGGTTCCGACCGGCGACGGCGTGCGCGAGCCGCAGAACCGCCGCGTGGAGATCGTCCTGCGCTAAGCAGGACGGCCTTCCGAGGCAAAGGGAAAGGGGCACCTCCGGGTGCCCCTTTTTTCATGCGCGCCGGTCAGGAGGCGAGGGATTCGACCAGCCCGCCGTGCCGTTCCAGCACCTGGCGGCGCTTCACCTTCATGGTGGGCGTCATCAGCCCGTTCTCCACCGTGAAGGGTTCGGGCAGGACGGCGTGGCGGCGGATGCGCTCGACCGGCGAGAGCTTCCCGTTCACCCGGCGGATCGCCTGCTCCACCTCCGCCTCGCGCCCCTCGGCGGGGACGACCAGCGCCACCATCCCGGCCAGTCCCTCGCCCGCGGCGACAGCCTGCGCGATCTCGGGCTCCCCGGCCAGCAGCGCCTCAATCTTGGCGGGGGCGACCATGTCGCCACCCTTCAGCTTGATGAAGTCGCGCTTGCGATCGGTGATGTAGATGCGGCCGTCGCGCATCTCCGCCACGTCGCCCGTGTGCAGCCAGCCCTCGCGCAGCGCCGATTCCGTCGCCGCAGGATTGTTCCAGTAGCCGTCCATCACCAGCGCGCCGCGCACCAGAAGCTCGCCATCCTCGCCCAGCCGCGCCTCCACGCCGTGCAGGGGGCGGCCCACGCTGCGGCGGTCATTGTCCCAGGGCAGGTTCACGCTGATCACCGGCCCGGCCTCGGTCTGGCCATATCCCTGGATGACCGGGATGCCGAGCGCCAGGAAGAAGCCCGACAGGGCCGGGTCGAGCCGCGCGCCGCCGGAGACCAACGCCTCCAGCCGCCCGCCGAAGCGGTCGCGCACCTTGTTTCGGACCAGCCGGTCCAGCGCCGCATCCTCCAGCCTTTCCAGCCAGCCCAGCTTCGGCCCGTCGAGGCGTCGCAGGCCGAGTGCCAGGGCACGGCGGAACAGCGTCGCGCGCAGCCCGCCGGCCTTCTCCACCTGCGCGGTGATCCGCTCGCGCAGCACCTCGAACAGGCGCGGCACGGCGGTGATGATGTGCGGGCGGTGCTGCGCGAATTCCTGCGCCAGCCGGTCGGCGCCACGCGAGAACACGACCTCCGCCCCTGCCGAGGGCATGATGAAGCCGCCCACCGTGTGCTCGTAGGAATGGGACATGGGCAGAAAGGACAGGTAGGTCGCCTCGCGCGGCATGCGCAGCAGCTTGCCGACCAGGACGCTGACGGCGCGGCAATTCGCCAGTAGCGCCCGGTGCGGCAGCATCACGCCGCGCGGCGTGCCCCCCGTGCCCGAGGTGTAGACGAGGCAGGCGAGGCGCCCTTCCGGGATCTGCTCCACCTCCGCGATCAGGGCGGCCGCATCGGCGTGGGTGCCCGTCAGCTCCGCCCATGGCAGCGTGCCCGCCGGCGCGTCGTCCATGCAGACCAGCAGGTCGAGTTCCCCCGCCTGACGCAGCCGGGCGGCCAGGGCGGGGGTGGAGACGATGGCAGCGCGGGCGCCGGAATCGCGCAGGATATGGGCGTGGTCGGCGACGGTGTTGGTGACGTAGGTGGGGACGGTGACGGCGCCGACCGCCATGACGGCGTTGTCCGCGATCATGAACTCCGGCCGGTTCTCCGCCACCAGCACGACGCGGTCCCCGGGCGTCACGCCCTGGGCGCGCAGCCCCGCGGCGGCATCCGCGACGGCCTGGGCGAAGTCTCCGCGCGCCATGCGGCGCCACGCGCCGTCGCGCCAGTAGCCGAGCATGGGCCGCCCCGGATCCTCCAGCGTCAACCCCAGCAGCAGCCTCGGCAGGCTCGTCGCGTTCGCCAGACCTCGCGCCATGAATCCTCCTCCCCTTGCGGCGCTTGGCCCGGCCGCTGCCCCGCTTATATGGAAGCCATGCAGCCCCGCCAAAGCCTCCTTCCCGCCCTCCTCCGTGCCCCTCTCGACGCCGCGGGGGGCGAGCCGGCACTCCCGTCCTGGGATCTGGCCGACCTCTACGCCGGCACGGAGGACCCCCGCATCGCCGCGGATCTCGACCGGGCGGAGGCCGAGGCGCGTGCCTTCGAAGACCGGCTGTCCGGCAAGCTGGAAGCCCTGTCCGGCGAGGCGCTCGCGCAGGCGCTGACGGATTACGAGCGCATCGAGGAAGTGCTGGGCCGGGTGATGAGCTTCGCCCAGCTTCTCTTCGCCTCCGACGCGCAGGATCCGGAGCATGGCCGCTTCCAGCAGACGATGAGCGAGCGGGTGACGGGCATTTCCTCCCACCTCGTCTTCTTCACGCTGGAACTGAACCGCGTCCCCGAGACGGCGCTGGAGGCGAAGCTTGCGGAAAGCGAGGCGCTGGAGGCGTGGCGCCCTTGGCTGCGCGACCTGCGCGTCTGGCTCCCGCACCAGCTTTCCGACGAGATGGAGAAGCTGCTGCACGAAAGGGAGGTGACGGGCCGCGCCGCCTGGAACCGCCTCTTCGACGAGACGATGGCGAACATGACCGTGCCGGTGGACGGCAAGGAGCTTTCCGTCTCCGCGGCGCTGAACAAGCTGTCCGATGCCGATCGTTCCGTGCGCGAGGCGGCGGCCAAGGGTGTTTCCGAGGCCTTCGGGTCGCGGATCCGACTGTTCAGCCTGATCACCAACACCCTGGCCAAGGACAAGGAGGTGATGGACAAGTGGCGCCGCCACGCCCGTCCCGGCAGCTCCCGCAACCGCGCCAACATGGTGGAGGACGAGGTGGTGGACGCCCTCGTTTCCGCCGTGGCCGAAAGCTTCCCGCGCCTGTCGCACCGCTATTATGCCATGAAGGCGAAGTGGCTCGGTCTGCCGAAGATGATGCATTGGGACCGCAACGCACCCCTGCCGCGCGACGAGGACAGCACCATCCCCTGGCCATCGGCGGTGGAGCGGGTGCGCGCCGCCTACGCGGCCTTCTCGCCGGAGTTGGAGCGGGTGGCCGCGCCCTTCTTCGAGCAGCCCTGGATCGACGCGGCGCTGCGGCCCGGCAAGGCCTCGGGTGCCTTCGCCCACCCCACCGTGCCCTCCGCGCATCCCTATCTGCTGCTGAACTACCACGGCAAGGCGCGCGACGTGATGACGCTGGCGCATGAGCTGGGCCATGGCGTCCACCAGCGCCTCGCCGCCGATCAGGGCTATCTCCGTTCCTCCACGCCGCTCACCCTGGCCGAGACGGCCAGCGTCTTTGGCGAGATGCTGACCTTTCGCGCCATGCTGGACGCCGAGAAGGACCCGGCGAAGCGGCGCCTGCTCCTCGCCGGCAAGGTGGAGGACATGCTAAACACGGTGGTGCGGCAGATCGCCTTCTACCGCTTCGAGACGCGGCTGCACGAGGAGCGGCGCCAGGGCGAGCTGTCCGCCGAGCGCATCGGCGAGATCTGGATGGAAGTGCAGACCGAGAGCCTCGGCCCCGCCTTCGAATGGACGCCCGACTATTCCTGCTACTGGGCCTATATCCCGCACTTCGTGCACACGCCCTTCTATGTCTATGCCTACGCCTTCGGAGATTGCCTCGTGAACGCGCTCTACGGCGTGTATCGCGAGGGGTCGGTGCCGGATTTCGAGCGGAAATACCTGGAGATGCTGCGCGCTGGCGGCACGCTGCGCCACAAGGAGCTGCTGGAGCCCTTCGGCCTCGACGCCTCGCAGCCCGATTTCTGGAAGCGTGGCCTGGACGTGATTGCCGGCTTCATCGACGAGCTCGAGGCCACCCAGTGAGCGACCGGCGCGAGAACTCGCTGTTCGGCGAGGTGCGGCGCATGGTCCGCACCTCCGGCGCCGTCACCGGCATCGCGGCGCGCGTGGCCGGCGAGCGCTTCCTCGGGATCAAGACCGACAAGGGCGCGCATGCGGAGGACCTGAAGCAGATCCTCGGCGGGCTGAAGGGCCCGATGATGAAGGTAGCGCAGTTCCTGTCCACTGTCCCCGACGCGCTGCCCGAGGAGTATGCGCGGGAACTGGCGACGCTCCAGGCCAATGCGCCGGCCATGGGCTGGGCCTTCGTGAAGCGCCGCATGTCGGCGGAGCTTGGCCCCAACTGGCAGTCCCGCTTCGCCGAGTTCGGGCAGGAGGCGGCGGCGGCCGCCTCGCTCGGGCAGGTGCACAAGGCGCGGCTGCACGATGGCACCCAGGTCGCCTGCAAGCTGCAATACCCCGACATGCCGAGCGTGGTGGAAGCGGACCTCCGCCAGCTTCGCCTCGCCATGCAGCTGTATCGCCGCATGGACTCCGCCCTGGACAACGAGGAGGCCTACGCCGAGCTCTGCGTCCGCCTGCGGGAGGAGCTGGACTACGAGCGCGAGGCGTCGCAGCAGCGCCTCTACAGCATCATGCTAGCCGACGAGCCCAGCGTGCGGGTGCCGACCGCCATCCCGGAACTGACCACGCGCCGCCTTCTCACCATGACCTGGCTTGAGGGGCGCTCCATCCTGCGCCGCATCGAGGAAAACCCGGACCTCGAGGAGCGCAACTCCTACGCGCGTTCCCTCTTCGCCGCCTGGTACAAGCCGCTCTATCGCTTCGGCGTCATCCATGGCGACCCCCATCTCGGCAACTATCAGGTCCGGCCGGAGGATGGCGGCATCAACCTTCTGGATTTCGGGACGATCCGCGTCTTCCCGCCTTCCTTCGTCACCGGCGTTATCACCCTCTACGAGGCGGTGCGCGACGGCGACGAGGAGAAGGCAGCGCATGCCTTCGAGACCTGGGGGTTCCGCAACCTGTCGCGCGAGACGATGCTCGTGCTCAAGCGATGGGCTGATTTCCTCTACGAGCCGCTGATGCAGGACCGGGTGCGGCTGATCCAGGAGACCGACGACCCGAATTTCGGCCGCCGCGTCGCCGAGGAGGTGCATCGCGGCCTGAAGCGCACCGGTGGGGTCCGCATCCCACGCGAGTTCCCGCTGATGGACCGCGCCGCCATCGGCCTGGGCAGCGTCTTCCTACGGCTGCGGGCCGAGCTGAACTGGCACCGCATGTTCATGGAGCTGATCCAGGACTACGACGAGGCGATACTGGCCGCTCGGCAGGAGGAGGCGCTATCGGCCGCTGGGGTCCCGCGTCCGGCCTGAGCCTCACAGCCGGTCAGGGTCGCGCCGTGTATTGCGCGGCGCGGCCAGCCATGCCTAAGCAAAAGGGTTCCCATCCATGACGGAGCCCTTTTCATGCGTCTTGCGGTCCTGAAGGAAAGGCGCGCGGGTGAAACCCGCGTCGCGGCCACGCCGGAGACGGTGAAGAAACTCAGGTCTATGGGCCTCGACGTGGCGGTGGAGCAGGGGGCGGGCCTCGCCTCCGGTTTCCCGGATTCCGAGTATGCGGCGGCGGGTGCCGAGATGGAGCCCGATGCCGCCGCCGCCCTGGCCGGCGCCGGCATCGTCTTCGCGGTTCGTGCGCCCGAGGCGCCATTGCCGCGCGGCACGATGCTGATCGCGACGCTGGGCGCCGATGCCGACGCCACGCGCCGCTACGCCGAGGCCGGCGTCGAGGCCGCTTCCATGGAACTCCTGCCGCGCATCACCCGCGCGCAGAGCATGGACGTCCTCTCCTCCCAGGCCAACCTCGCGGGCTACCGCGCGGTGGTCGAGGGCGCGGCCGCCTTCGACCGCGGTTTCCCCATGCTGATGACCGCGGCCGGCACCGTGCCCGCCGCCAACGTCTTCGTGATGGGCGCGGGCGTCGCCGGCCTCCAGGCCATCGCCACCGCCCGCCGCCTGGGCGGCCGCGTCTCCGCCACCGATGTGCGCCCGGCGGCCAAGGAGGAGATCAAGTCGCTCGGCGCCTCCTTTGTCGGCTACGAGGACGAGGAAAGCCGGCAGGCCCAGACCGCCGGTGGCTACGCCAAGCAGCTTTCGGCCGAGTTCTATGCGAAGCAGGCCGAGGTGGTGGCGGCCCACATCGCCAAGCAGGACGTGGTGGTCTGCACCGCGCTGGTGCAGGGCCGCAAGGCGCCGACCCTGGTGACCAAGGCCATGGTCGCCAACATGAAGCCCGGCTCGGTGATCGTGGACATCGCGTCCGACGCGGGCGGCAATTGCGAGGAAACGCGCCCCGGCGAGATGCACGTGACGGAGAACGGCGTGAAGGTGCTGGGCTGGACCAACTGGCCTGCGCGCATTCCCGCCGCTGCCAGCGCCCTCTATGCCCGCAACCTGCTGACATTCCTGTCCACCTTCTGGGACAAGGAGGCGAATGCCCCCAAGCTCCCGCCCGAGGACGAGATCGTGCAGGGCGTGACGCTCACCCGCGGCGGCGCCGTGGTCCACAAGAACTTCGCCTGAACGGAGGCCCCCGATGAACCCGAACGTGATCGCGGTCGAGGCGCAGGCGCTGGCCGACCGCGCCCAGGCCCTGGCCCTGCATGCCCGCGCCATGGCCGACACCGTGGCCCCCGTTGCCGCGGCGGCCGAGCCCTTCCTCCTCCTGCTGACGATCTTCCTGCTGGCCTGCTTCGTCGGCTACCACGTGGTCTGGAGCGTCACCCCGGCGCTGCACTCGCCGCTGATGGGCGTCACCAACGCCATCTCCTCCGTGATCGTGGTGGGCGCCATCCTCGCCGCCGGTCTGGCTGAGAGCGGCGTGGCGCGGTTCTTCGGCTTCCTGGGCGTTATGCTCGCCTCGGTGAACATCTTCGGCGGCTTCCTGGTCACGCGGCGGATGCTGGCGATGTTCCAGGGCAAGAAGAAGGGCTGACCGGGATGACCACCCTCACGACCCTCGCCTACCTCGTCGCCTCCGTCCTCTTCATCTTGGCGCTGCGCGGCCTGTCCCACCCGGAGACGTCGCGGCGGGGTAATCTGTACGGCATGATCGGCATGGCGATCGCCATCGTCGCCACGCTGCTGCGCCCGGGCATGGATCTTGGCGGCATCGCGCTGATCATCGCCGGCCTCGTCATTGGCGGCGGCATCGGCGCCTATGTGGCCGGGCGCATCCAGATGACGGCGCTGCCGCAGCTTGTTGCCGCCTTCCACTCCCTGGTCGGCATGGCGGCGGTCTTCGTCGCGGCGGCGGCCTTCTACAGCCCCGAAAGCTTTGGCATCGGCGTGCGCGGCGACATCAAGGGCGCTTCGCTGGTCGAGATGTCGCTGGGCCTCGCCATCGGCGCCATCACCTTCTCCGGCTCGGTCATCGCCTTCCTGAAGCTGGACGGGCGCATGTCGGGCGCGCCCATCCTGTTCAAAGGCCAGCACATGCTGAACGCTGGGTTGGGCGTGCTGCTGCTGGTGCTGGTCATCGCCTTCGTCGCGACGGGGTCCGACTTCCTGTTCTGGATGATCGCGCTGCTGTCCTTCGCGCTGGGCTTCCTCCTGATCACTCCCATCGGCGGCGCCGACATGCCGGTCGTGGTGTCCATGCTGAACAGCTATTCCGGCTGGGCGGCGGCGGGCATCGGCTTCACCATCGGCAACCTGCTGCTGATCGTGACCGGCGCGCTGGTCGGCGCTTCGGGCGCCATCCTTTCCTACATCATGTGCAAGGGGATGAACCGCTCCATCATCAACGTGCTGCTCGGCGGGTTCGGCGCCGATGCCGGTGGTGCCGCGGCCGCGGGCGGCGCCGCGGCGGACCGGGCGCCAGTCAAGGCCGGCTCGCCCGAAGACGCCGCCTACATCATGAAGAACGCGCAGAAGATCATCGTCGTGCCCGGCTACGGCATGGCGGTGGCCCAGGCGCAGCAGGTGGTGCGCGAAATGGCGGACCTGCTGAAGAAGGAGGGCGCCGACGTTTCCTACGCCATCCACCCCGTCGCGGGCCGTATGCCCGGCCATATGAACGTGCTGCTGGCCGAGGCCAACGTCCCCTACGATGAGGTGCACGAGCTGGAGGAGATCAACCCCGAATTCGCCGATGCCGACGTGGCCTACGTGATCGGGGCGAACGACGTGACCAACCCGGCGGCCAAGACCGACAAGTCCTCGGCCATCTACGGCATGCCGATCCTGGACGTGGAGCGCGCCAAGACCGTGTTCTTCGTCAAGCGCGGCATGGCCTCGGGCTACGCGGGCGTGGAGAACGAGCTGTTCTTCCGGCCCAACACCATGATGTTATTTGGCGATGCCAAGAAGGTGACGCAGGAGATCGTACAGGCGCTCCAGCGCTGAAAAGGAAAGGGGCCGCGTGATGCGTGGCCCCGCCCAAGCGAGAAAACCCGCCGCGGCACTGCCGGGCGGGTTTTTTCTGTCCAGGCACGCTGGGGCGGCTGTGCCGCCCCGAAGGCTCAGAAGCCCTCGCGCTCGATCCGCTTGCGCTCGACCTTGCGGGCGCGGCGCACGGCCTCGGCGGCCTCGCGGGCACGGCGCTCAGACGGCTTCTCATAGTGACGGCGCAGCTTCATCTCGCGGAACACGCCCTCGCGCTGAAGCTTCTTCTTGAGCGCCTTCAGCGCTTGGTCAACATTGTTGTCCCGAACGACGACTTGCACGCGGCGCGATCTCCTTGACGGCCAGAATCGATGAAATCAAACGAGCATAGGCCACGGTGCGGCAGCCGCCCGTGACCCTCGCTGAGGGGATAGCACCGCCCGCCCCCTTCGCAAAGGGGTTTTTCGCGCGCATGTGAGGGTTCATGGCGCTTCTTAAGATTGCCCGAATGGGGAACCCCATCCTGCTCGGCCGCGCGGTCGAGGTCGCGGACCCGACCGTGCCGGCCATGCGCCGCCTCGTCGCGGATATGGCCGAGACGCTGGCCGATGCGGGCGGGATCGGGCTGGCGGCCCCGCAGGTCCATCAGCCGCTGCGCTTGTTCCTGTGGCGCGACGGCGAGACGCTGCGTGTCCTGTTCAACCCCCGGATCGAACCCATCGGCGACGACCTGGCAAGCGCCTGGGAAGGCTGCCTGTCCATCCCCGGGCTGCGCGGCTTGGTCGAGCGGCCCGCGCGGGTGCGCTGGAGCGGGTTGGACGAGGAGGGGCAGACCGTCTCCGGCGAAGCGGAAGGCATGTCCGCCCGTGTGCTCCAGCACGAGAACGACCATCTGGAGGGCCTCTTCTACCTCAGCCGGATGCGCGACCTGTCGCAGCTTGGCTTTGTCGAGGAACTCGCCCGCGCCATGGAGAAAAGCGCATGACCGAACCGCACCTGATCCGCGCCGCCGTCGCCATCGCCAACTTCGATGGCTGGAGCGAGGCGACGCTGCGCGCGGCCTGCGAGGATTCAGGCGAGGATCCGGCGCTGCTCGAAAGCCACTTCCCGCGCGGCGTCACCGGCGCCATCGAGGATTGGGCCGCGCTGGCCGATGCCGAGATGGATCAGGCGGCGTCCGCAGAGGGCATCGAGGCGCTTCGCGTGCCCCAGCGCATTCGCCGAGTGGTGGAGCTGCGCCTGCGCGCGGCCGAGCCGGACAAGGAGGCGCTGCGCGGGGCGCTGCGCGTGCTGGCGCTGCCCTGGAACCTGGGCCTGGCCGCCCGGATCACGGCGCGCACCGCGTCCACGATGTGGCACGCAGCCGGGGACAGTTCGGCCGATTTTTCCTGGTACACCCGACGGGCGACGCTGGCGGCCATCTACACTGCGATGATTGCGTATTGGCTGTCCCCGCGCGACCCGGATATCGAGCAAGCCCTTGCTTTCCTTGACCGACGCCTCGCCGACATCGCGCCACGGCGCCGGGCCGCGTGAAAATCAAGGCTTCGCGATTTCATATGTCAGGTGTAGAACCCCCGCGACCCCATTGGCTCTGCTTCATTTTGCCCGGATCGTCCGGGCAGGAGCTGGGAGAGGAGATCGGGCGCAATGACGCCTCTGCGTAGCCTTCTTGCGGGCGCCGCCGCGCTCGTCCTGACGCCGACCCTGGCTTCGGCGGCAACATGCCTGCAGCCGGCCGAGCAGACGCACTTCCATGTGCGCGCCCTGCAGAGCCAGCTCATGGTGGTCGCCATCTCCTGCGAGCTGCAGGACGATTACAACCGCTTCGTCACGAAGTTCCAGCCACATCTGGCCACTGCCTTCCGCGGCATCCAGGGCCATTTCCGTCGCGCGGCGGGGTCGGCCGGCCAGCGCCAGACCGACCAGTACATCACCAACCTGGCGAACGGCCAGTCGCAGGCGGGCATCGCGCAGGGCACCCTCTTCTGCCGCAACCAGGCGCCGCTGTTCCAGGAGGCGATCGCCGCCCCCAATGTGCAGGCGCTGGCGCAGCTGAGCGTGGCGCGCGAGATCCCGCACTTCTACGACGCGCCGGCCTGCGGCACCGCCAGCCCGCAGCGGGCGCAGGGTCAGCAGCGCGCGCAGTCCCAGCGTCCGCGGAGCCAGCAGCCGCAGCGCGCGCAAGGCCAGCGTTCGCAGGGCCAGCAGCGCGCCCAGGGTCAGAGCCAGACCGCGACGCGCTGATCTCCGGCACGCCTGTTGGACAATTGGGAAAGGCGGCCTTTGGGCCGCCTTTTTCGTGTCTGCGCCCCAGGCCCGCGCTGGGGCGGACGCAAAGAAAAAGGGGCGTCCGAAGACGCCCCTTTCCCTTTGCCTTGGAAGGCCGTCCTGCTTAGCGCAGGACGATCTCCACGCGGCGGTTCTGCGGCTCGCGCACGCCGTCGGCCGTCGGGACCAGCGGGCGGCTCTCGCCGAACGCCTGCACGCCGATCTGGCTGCGGGACACGCCGCGGCGGACCAGCTCAGCCGCCACCGCCTCAGCGCGGCGCTCGGACAGGCGCTGGTTGTACTGCGGGGTGCCCGAGCGGTCCGCGTGGCCCGACACCTCGATCCGGGTCGCACCGACGCGCTGGGAGTTCTGCGCCGCCTCGGCGATGATCTGGCGGGCGCGGTCGGTCAGGTCCGCACGATCCCAGTCAAAGAACACCAGGTAGGTGCGGGCCGGAGCCGCCTGCGGGGCCGGAGCCGGAGCCACGGCAACCACCGGGGCCGGACGCGGCGCGTTGAACGCGTAGCGCACGCCGAGCAGGATGCTGTGGTTGTAGTTCTCAGGACGCGAGTTGTAGGTCGCGACCTGCGGGCGGGCGGCAACCGGCAGCGTCACCGAGTTCACCGCGCTCGCGGTGGCCAGGCGGGGCTCCAGCGTGCCCATGAAGCGGTACTCGGCCGTCAGGGCGAGGCCGGGGACCATGGCACCCAGGTTGTACGCCAGACCGACGATGCCCTGGTAGGCGAAGCGGCCGTCACGGTCGTTGATGAACACGGAAGCCGCACGGCCGGCCGGGAGGGCCGTGCCGCCGCCCACGCGACGCCAGTCGCTCCACACGTAACCGGCGCCGACGCCGATATACGGGGTGAGGCCGGGGATCGGGCTCATCGCCGCGAAGGCGTTGAAGTCGTAGTAGGCGTTCGCCATCACACCGTACTGGTGGATGCGGCCCGTCGAGGTGCCCGTGCCGCCCAGGACGCGGACATTGTCCACGGCGTTGTAGCGGTAGTTGCCCTCGATCTCAGCGCGGATGCCGTTGCCGAAGCCCCAGCCGATCGCGCCAACGCCAGTGTAGCCCCAATTGGTGCGGACGCGGACGTCGCCAGTGATGCCAGCGCCAGCCAGCGCAGCGGCGCCGGCGGGCGTCGTGGCGTAGCTGAACTCGCTCTGGTGACGGTAGTTAGTGCCCGCGCCGGCGCCGATGTAGAGGCCGGTGACCGGCTGGGCCTGGGCGGCCACGGGCAGCGACAGAACGGTCGCGGCCAGAAGGGCCTTCTTGAGGCTCATCCTCGTTCTCCTTAATCCAAACTCGTTCGTTCGGTCGCTGCGCGGTGCACCCCGATGGGAGCGAATCCCTCGCTGCGTGGTGCAACCCTAACACCATCGTCCGGGCGCTTGCACCTCCTCCTCCGGGATTTCCCCGAGGCTGTTGCGGAATCGCCACAGGGCAGTTTGGCACATTTGCAACAGGGGGTAACGGAAGGGGTAAGCTATTGCGAAAGCAGGAAATTCGCGTGCCCAAGCTTGCGTCCGGGCCGGGCTTCGCCCTTGCCGTACCAGTGCGCGACAACGTCTGGACGCCCCAGGAGAGGCGGCCAGGCGGCCAATCCCTCAGGTCCGATCAGGTTCTCCATCACGACGTCGCAGCGCCGCGCCACCGGTCCAAGCGGAAGCCCCGCCACGGCGCGGATGTGCTGCTCGAACTGGGAGCAGGTGCAGGCATCCATCGTCCAGTGGCCAGAATTGTGCGGCCGCGGGGCGATCTCGTTGCCCAGCAGGCGGCCATCGGGCAGCAGGAACATTTCCAGCGCCACGACCCCGATCAGGTCGAGCCCCTCCGCGACGCGTGCGACGAGTTGCCTTGCCTGCTCCGCGGCCTCAGGCGCCACGCGGGCCGGCACGACAGAGCGGTGCAGGATGTGGTGACGGTGCTCGTTTTCTGTCGCCTCGAACACCGCGACCGTCCCGTCGGCGCTGCGCGCCGCGATGGCCGAGATCTCATGGGTGAAGGGGATGAAGCCCTCCAGCACGAGCGGGTGCGGGGCCAGGCGGGCAAAGGCGCTGCGCGCCTCTTCCACGGTGCGGATCACCGCTTGGCCGCGCCCGTCATAGCCCAGCCGCGTCGTCTTCAGCACGGCGGGCAGGCCCACCGCCTCCAGCGCGGCTTCCAGGCTGGCGCGGTCCGTCACCTCCTGCCAGGGCGCGACCGGGACGCCGGCGGATTCGAGGAAGCGCTTCTCGGCCACGCGGTCCTGGCAGATGGACAGGGCGCGCAGTCCGGGGCGGCACTCCACGCGCCCTTCCAGCGCCGCCAGCGTCGCGGCGGGCACGTTCTCGAACTCGAAGGTAACGACGTCCACCGCGTCGGCGAAGCGGCGCAGCGCCTCGGCATCGCCGTAATCGGCGACGCTGCGGATCGCCGCGACCTGCATGCCCGGCCCATCCGCCTCTGGGCCGAAGACATGGGCGCGATAGCCCAGCCGCGCCGCGGCCATGGCCGACATGCGCCCCAATTGGCCGGAGCCGAGAATGCCGATCCGTGCCCCAAGGGGAAGGGGCTCAGGCCGGGTCATGCGGCACGCCCTCGGTCTGCGCCGCCCGCCAGACATCCAGGCGGGACCCGAGCGCCCGGTCCGATAGGGCGAGTATAGAGGCGGCGAGGAGCGCGGCGTTGATCGCGCCCGCCTTGCCGATGGCCAATGTACCGACCGGAACGCCCCCCGGCATCTGCACGATGGAAAGGAGCGAATCCATACCCTTCAGCGCGTGACTCTCGACCGGTACGCCAAGGACGGGAAGCGGGGTCATGCTGGCCGCCATGCCCGGCAGGTGCGCCGCGCCGCCGGCCCCGGCGATGATGACCTTGAGGCCGCGTCCGCGCGCCGCTTCCGCATATTCGTAGAGGCGCCGGGGCGTGCGGTGCGCGGAAACGACGCGCGTCTCGTGCGGTACTTCCAGGCGTTCCAGCGTTTCCGCCGCATGGCGCATCGTCTCCCAGTCGGAGCGACTGCCCATGATGATGCCGACGATCGGCGCTTGGCCGCTCATGCGATGATGTCGGGCACGAGGCGCCCTTCCAGCCAGGAGATTTCGTCCTTCAGCTTCAGTTTGCGCTTTTTCAGGCGCTGGATCTGAAGCTGATCGGAGGGACTTCCCTCCAATCGCGCGATGACTGTGTCCAGGTCGCGGTGCTCGCTGCGGAGTTCGTGCAGGCGGCGCAGGAGGGATTCGCGGTCTTCGAGCATCGTCTCGTGCAGCCATCCAGAAACGGGAACGATCCCCCGGCGAATCGTCGCAAGCGTGCAGGAAATCGTTCACTTTTGATGGGCAGGAGCGATAGCATGGCAGGCGCGGATGCAACAGCCGGGACATTCCCGCAGGGCGAGGCCCGGCCCGCATTCCGCGATCCCGAGAAAGGAAACAGCTGCATGATGCATGCGCCCAGAATCCGCAGTCTCGAATCCCGTCACCAAAGCATTGAGAGCCAGATCGCGGCCGAAGGATCGCGGCCCAGGCCGGACGACGCTGTGCTGACGCGACTGAAGCGCGAGAAGCTGGCGCTCAAGGAAGAGCTGGAACGGCTCCGGACCAGCCGGGGCCACTGAGGGTTTAAAGAGGCGCCCGGAAAGGGCGCCTCAATCCGCCGTCGGCTCGGGCAGGGGCTTGCCCTGGGCGGTGATCCGCTCCCGCGCCGCGGCGACCAGCGCGTTCAGCGCGCTCTGCGTGCACAGGCCGAGGATCACGGGGTCGCGCGGCTTGATGTTCGCGCTGTTCAGGTGGGTGCGGTCGCGCACCTTCTCGATCGTCTCCTTGGTCGTGCCGAGGAGCTTGCCGATCTCCGCCACCGTCAGCTCGGGATGGTTCCGAAGGAGCCACGCGACGCCGTCCGGCTTGTCCTGCCGCTTGGAGATGGGCGTGTAGCGCGCGCCCTTGCCGCGCGACTTGGCAGCGGGGATGGCGTTCGCCGCCAGATGCAGCCGGGCATTCGGGTCCGCCTCGCAGCGGGCGATGTCCTCCCGCGAGACCTGCCCGTTCTGCACCGGATCGTAGCCGATGATGCCTTGCGCCACCTCGCCATCCGCGATGGCCTGCACCTCCAGCGGGTGCATCTGCACGAAGTCGGCGATCTGGTCGAAGGAAAGCGAGGTCTTCTCGATCAGCCACACGGCGGTTGCCTTGGGCATCAGGGGCTGGGCCATGGTGATCTCTCAAAAGGTCGAACGGCAACGGTGCCGAATGGGCAGGCGTGCCCGGCTGGATTGCCCTATAATCGCACCCCGCCAGGGGGCCAACCCCCAAGGAGGAGCTGATGTTCGAGGAAGAGCCACGCCCCAGGCGCCGTCCGGGGCTGGAACCTGCCAAGCTGGACGGCTGGGATGTCGGCGAACTGCGGGACTACATCGAGGCGCTGCGGACCGAGATCGGCCGCGCCGAGGCGGCCATCGCCAAGCTCGACGGACACAAGAGCGCCGCGGAGGCATTCTTCCGGCGCCCCTAACGAAAAAGGCCGGGGGAGGTCCCCCGGCCCGGAAGGAAAACGTTAGGCGGCTTCCTGGGTCAGCACCGGCTGGCGCGGCGGCGCGGCCTCGATCGCGACGCGGCGGGGCTTCAGGGCCTCCGGCACCTCGCGCCGCAGGGACACGTGCAGCAGGCCATTCTCCATCCGCGCGCCCTCGACCACGAGGTGGTCGGCCAGGACGAAGCGGCGCTCGAAGGCACGGCCGGCGATGCCGCGGTGCAGGTAGCGGCGCTGTTCGCCCTCCTGCGCCTGGGGCGCCTTGCCGGTCACGGTGAGGGTGTCGTCCTTCACCACAAGCTCGATGTCGTCGGAGCCGAAGCCGGCGACGGCCATGGTGAGGGTATAGCGGTCCTCGCCCGTCACCTCGATGTTGTAGGGCGGGTAGGCTTGGCCCTCGGACTGGAGCCGCGCGCCGTCGAGCAGGCGGGCAAAGCGGTCAAAGCCAATGGCGGTGCGGAGAAGCGGGGAAAAGTCGATCGCGTTCACGAAGAACCTCCTTCAGGGAGCAAGGTCCAGGAACAGCGGGCGATCCGTCACGGTCCCCCCGATCGGGCAGGGCCTCGGATGCTCGCGCCGGGGCCCGCAGGGGCGCCCCGACAGCGCAGAAATGGAAAAGGCCGCCCCCTCGTTCAAGGGGGCGGCCCTTCGGCCGTCGCCAAAAAATATCGGGCGATTACTTCCGCTTGGCGCCCAGCCCCGCGAACTTCTTGTTGAACTTCGCCACCTGGCCGCCCGTGTCGATGATGCGCTGCACGCCGGTCCAAATGGGATGCGACTTCGGATCGATGTCGAGGCGCAGCGTGTCGCCCGGCTTGCCGCCGGCGGTGCGCGTCTTGAAGGTCGTGCCGTCCGTCATGATGACGTTCAGCTCATGGTAGGCGGGATGGGTGTCGGGCTTCATGGCAGGGCTTTCGGGGATGCGGCAGGCCACGATGGCGGCCCGGCCGTGAAGCGGGCCACATAGGACAAGAGCGGCGGAACGGCAAGGCGGGCGATTGGCAGCGGCCGTGCCATGCCCTATCGCCGCGCCCTGGCTTCTGGGAAACCTACCCGCATGACCGACGCGAACCTGCCTGACCGGCTTTCCACCGACCCCTCCAGCCCCTTCCACGACGCCGAGTTGCTGGCGCGCGGCATCGGCATCCGCTTCCGCGGCGCGGAGCGGACCAACGTGGAGGAGTACTGCGTTTCCGAGGGATGGGTACGCGTCAGCCTGGGCAACAAGGTGGACCGCAAGGGCAAGCCGCTGACCATGAAGCTCACCGGCCCGGTGGAGCCCTATCTGCGCGAGCAGGACTGACGCGCTCCGCCTCACTGGGCCTGGATGTTGGCGCGGCGGATCGTGTCGCCCCAGGCCTGGCGGTCGCGCTGCATGCGCGCGGCGAAGCGCTCCGGACCCTCGAAGCTGGGGGTCAGCCCGTTCTCCAGCAGGCGCTGGCGCACGGTGGGGTCGCGCAAGGCGGCCTCCACGGCGCTCGACCAGCGCCGGATTGCCTCCGGCGCCAGGCCGCGCGGGCCGCAAAGCCCGAACCAACCCGCGACCTCCAGCCCCGGCACCGCCTCCGAAAGCCGCGGCGCGGCGGCGAATTCTGGCACACCCTCGGCATCGGCGAGCGCCAGCAGGCGCAATTCGCCGCCCTGGATCTGCCGCACCACGTCACCGAGATTGGTGATGAGCAGATCCGTCCGCCCTGCGATCAGGTCCACCACGGCGGGCGCCGCCCCGCGATAGGGCACGTGCACGAGGTCCAGCCCCGCCATGGCCGCCAGCCGAGCGCCCGTGAGGTGCTGCGCCGAGCCGACGCCCGCGCTGGCATAGCTGACCGTGCCCGGCCGTGCCCGCGCGGCGGCGAGCACGTCCTGCACCGAGCGGTAGGGGCTGCGCGCCCCGACCACGGCGCCGTAGGAGGAGAGGGCGATGTTGACGACCGGCACCAGCTCGGTGCGCGGGTCCACCGGCAGCACGGCGCCCGGCAATTCCGGCGAGATGGTCATGGTGCCCATCGGGCATTGCAGCAGCACGGAGCCATCAGCCGGGCTGCGCGCCACCATCTCCGCCGCGATGAAGCCATTGGCGCCGGTGCGGTTCTCCACCACCACCCGCGCCCCGAGATGCGGCCCCGCCGCCTCGGCGATGAGGCGCGACACGAGATCGGCCGTGCCGCCCGGCGCGAAGCCGGAAACGATCCGCATCGTCCGTTCCTGCGCGGAAGCGGCAAGCGGCAGGAGGCTGGCGGCGAGGGCGGCCAGGAGAATGCGTCGCATGGGGTTCACTCCGCGCGGATGTTGCCGCTCCGGATCACCGCCCCCCAGGCGGCGCGGTCGGCGGCGATGGTCTGGCTGAAGCGGGCCGGGTCTTCGAAGCGGGGCACGAGGCCGCTCTGGAGCAGGCGCTGGCGGGTGGCGGCATCCTCGGTCGCAGCGCGGATGGCGTCGGCCCAGCGCGCCACCACCGGCTCCGGCGTGCCGCGCGGCGCGCAGTAGCCGAACCAGCCGGACACGGCGTAGCCCGGCACGGTGTCGCCGATCTGGCCGACTCCCGGGAACCCGTCCATGCCGATGCCGTCCGCAAAGGCGAGGAGGCGCATCTCCCCGCCGCGCACCTGCTGCGCCACGTCGCCGAGGTTGGTGATGATCGTGTCCACGCGCCCGGCCATCACGTCGAGCACGCCCGGCGCCGCGCCGCGGAAGGGAACGTGGACCAAGGGCACGCGCGCCATCTGCTCCAGCCGCGCCCCGGACAAGTGGGAAACGGAGCCGATGCCCGCGCTGGCATAGGTCAGCGTGCCGGGCCGTCCGCGGGCGGCGTCCAGGAACCCCGCCACCGTGCGGTGCGGCGAGTTCGCCGTGACGGCCATGACCTGTGTCGAATGCGCGAAATTGGCAATCGGCTGGAGGTCGCGCGCCGGGTCGATCGGTGTCTGCACGCCGGGCAGCTCGGGCGAGATCGTCAGCATCCCGGTCGAGCACTGCACGATGGTGTGCCCGTCGGGGGCGGAGCGCGCGGCCTCGGCGGCGGCGATGAAGCCATTGGCCCCGGTCCGCACCTCCACCACCGGGCGCTGGCCCAGGGTCTGGGCCGCACTCTCGGCCAGGATGCGGTTGACGATGTCGCTGGTGCCCCCGGCCGCGAAGCCGCCCAGGATGCGCGGCGGGCGGTCCGGGAAGCCCTGCGCGGCCGCGAAGGCGGGCAGGAGGCAGGCGGCGAGCAGGGGAAGCAGGCGTTTCCTCATGGACGCATCCTCAACCTGGATGGGGTGGGGGAGAGCAGGGGCAGCGCCAGATCGGCGAACTCGCAAAGGAGGCGCCGCGTGTCGCGTGGGTCGATGATCTCCTCGACCCAGAAGGTCTCGGCGGTGCGGAAGGGGGAGCGCAGCTTGTTCAGCCGGTCCTCGATCTCCGCCAGCTTGGCGTCCTTGTCCTCGGCCGCGGCGATGTCGGCGGCGTAGGCAGCCTCGATCCCGCCTTCCAGCGGCAGCGAGCCCCAGCGGGCCGAAAGCCACGCATAGCGCAGGGAAAGCCGCCCGGCCGGCGCATGGGCGGCGCCCGCCACCCCGAAGGCGTTGCGGATGATGACGGTGCACCAGGGCACGGTGGTCTGTCCCATCGCCGCCATGGCCCGCACGCCGAGACGGATCGTCGCCGCCTTCTCCGCCTCCAGCCCCACCATGAAGCCCGGGCAGTCGCAAAGATACACGACGGGCAGGTGGAAAGTTTCGGCGAGGTCGAGGAAGCGGATGATCTTGGCGCAGGCATCGGCGGTCCAGGAGCCGCCATAGAAGAACGGGTCGCTGGCCATCAGCGCCACCGGCACGCCCTTCAGCCGCGCGAGCCCGGTGATGATCGGGCGCCCGAACATCCGCCCCATCTCGAAGAAGGAGCCGCGATCCACCACGGACTCCACGATGGGCCGCATCTGGTAGACGCGGCGCCGGTCGCGCGGGATGGCAGTGAACAGCTTCTCGTCCCGCCGCGCCGGGTCGTCGTCGCCGGGCGTGACGGGCGGCAGGGCGTGGACGGAGGAGGGTAGGTAGGACAGGAAGCGACGCGCGGCGGCGAAGGCTTCCTCCTCCGTGTCCACGGCGTTGTCCACGGCGCCGGACTTGGTCTGGATTTCCCAGCCGCCCAATTCCTTCTTGGACAGGTCCTGGCCCAGCCGCGCCACCACGGGCGGGCCAGCCACGAACATCGCGCTCTCCTTGGTCATGACGGAGAAATGCGCGGCGGCGAGCCGTGCCGCCCCCAGCCCGGCGACGGAACCCAGGCCCAGGCCGACCACCGGCACGTGCGCCAGATTCTCCGTCGTCAGGTGGAAGAGCTGCGACATCCCCACGCCGCCCGGCAAATTCGCGCGGCCCGTCGTCTCGATGGTCTTGACCGACCCGCCGCCGCCCGAGCCCTCGATCACGCGCAGGATGGGCAGGCGAAACTCCATCGCCAGCTTTTCGGCCATCACCGGCTTCTCGCGGATGGTGGCGTCGGCGCTGCCGCCGCGCACGGTGAAGTCGTCGCCCACGATCACCACGGGGCGGCCATCCACGCGCGCGCGGCCCATCACGCAGTTCGATGGTGTCAGGCGCTGGAGGTTGCCGGCCTCGTCATACTCGGCGCGCCCGGCGATGGCGCCCGTCTCGTGGAAGGATTCGGGGTCGGCCAGCTTCTCGATGCGCTCACGCACCGTCAGGCGGCCGCCCGCGTGCTGGCGTGCCACCTTGTCCGGGCCGCCCATTTCCCGCGCATGGGATTCGCGCAGCCGCAGCTCGTCCAGTTCGGGTTGCCAGTTCATGGGAGGGCAGGTTCCTTTGCGAGCGAGTCCAGCAGGCGCTTGCGCGCCGCCTCAAGGAAGCGCGTGTCCATCCGCGCCTCCCGCATCTCCGGCGCGCGCAGGGCGGCGGCGAGAAAGGCGGCGTTCAGCCTGACCCCCTCCGCCACGCAGCCATCCAGCGCCGCGGCCAGCTTCTCCAGCGCCGCTTCGCGCGTCGGCGCGTGGGCGATGACCTTGGCGAGCATCGAATCATAGAAAGGCGAGAGCGCGTCGCCCTCGCGGATGCCCGAATCCACGCGCAGCCCTTCGGCTTCTGCCGGCAGGCGCAGGAGCGCGAGGCGGCCGGGCGAGGGGAGGAAGTTGCGCGATGGATCCTCCGCGCAGAGCCGTGCCTCCACCGCATGGCCGCCCCAGGCAATGTCTTCCTGCCGGAAGGGCAGCGCCTCCCCGGCGGCGACGCGCAGCTGCCATTCGACGATGTCGAGCCCGGTCACCATTTCCGTCACCGGATGCTCGACCTGGAGGCGCGTGTTCATTTCCATGAACCAGACGCGGTCCGGATGCAGCGGCGCCTCGGCGATGAACTCCACCGTGCCGGCGCCCACGTAGCCCACGGCGCGGGCCAGGGTGCAGGCGCGGCGGCCCAGTTCCTCGCGTAGGGCGGGGGACATCCCGGGGGCGGGGCACTCCTCCACCAGCTTCTGGTGGCGGCGCTGCAAGGTGCAGTCGCGTTCGCCCAGGTGCAGCACCGTGCCATGCGCGTCGGCGAGGATCTGTACCTCGATGTGGCGCGCAGACGGGACGGCGCGTTCCAGCATCACCCGGTCATCGCCGAAGATCGCCGCCTCGCGTCGCGCGGCAGCCAGGGCGGCGGCGAAACCCTCGGGCGATGCGACGAGGCGCATGCCGCGCCCGCCTCCGCCGCCGATGGCCTTGATCATCACGGGAAAGCCGACCCGCGCGGCTGCCGCCTCCAGCGCTTCATCCGACTGGTCCGCGCCGGGGTCGCCGGGCAGGCAGGGCAGGCCGGCTTTTTCCGCCAGCGCGCGTGCTTCCGCCTTGCCGCCCATGGCGCGGATGGCTGCGGGCGAAGGGCCGACGAAGACCAGGCCCGCTGAGGCGCAGGCTTCAGCGAACTCGGTGCGCTCGGACAAGAAGCCGTAGCCCGGATGGACCATGCGCGCCCCCGAGCGTCGCGCGGCTTCGAGCAAGGCGAAAATGGACAGGTAGCTTTCGCGCGGATGCGCCGGCCCGATGGGCTCCGCGCGGTCGGCGGCCTCGACGTGGAGCGCGGCGGCGTCCGCCTCGGAGAAGACCGCGATGCTTTCGATGCCCAGGCGGCGGCAGGTGCGGGCGATGCGCGCCGCCACCTCGCCGCGATTGGCGATCAGGACCGGGCCCAGCATCAGCGCCGCAGCGTGGCGAGGGGCTGGCCTTCCTCCACCTGCTGGCCTTCCTCCACCAGCAATTCCAGCACCGTCCCGGAATGAGGCGCGAGGACCGGGATCTCCATCTTCATCGATTCGAGGATCACCACCGGCTCCTCCTCGGCCACCACGGTGCCGGCCGGGGCGGCGATCTTCCACACGGCGGCGCCGATCTCGGCATGGATGGTGGTGGCACCCTCGGCCATGGATATTTCCTCGTTCCTTGTGTCCCGTCGCCATGCTGCGCGGGCGCTTGGCCCGGAGCGTCGGGCGGGTGCCCGAAGCTGTCAACGCGGGCCGGGGCGAGGCTAGGTCAGCCGACATGAGCTCGGCAAGCCTCGACCGACCGGTCGGTCGGGCTGGACAGCGGGGCGGCGCGCTGTCTAGCGTTGCCGCAACGAACCAGACGAGGGTGGAGCCATGTCCGCAACGGCAACGATGTCGCGCCGCGTCGCGCTGGGCGCGGCCCTGGCCATGCCCCTCGTCGGGACGGGCCACGCGCAATCCTTTCCGAGCCGCCCGCTGCGCCTCATCGTGCCTTTCGTGCCAGGCGGGGGCGCCGACACCACGGCGCGCTTCGTGGCGGAACCGCTGGCGGCGGAACTCGGGCAAAGCGTGATAGTGGAGAATCGCGGCGGCGCCGGTGGCACCATCGGCACGGCGGCGGTGGCGCAGGCCCCGGCCGACGGGCACACGCTGCTCTACGGCACGCCGGGGCCGCTCATCACCAATCCCTTCCTGATGCAGAACATGCCCTATGACGCGGAGCGCGACTTCGCGCCGGTCAGCCTGCTGACGCGTGGCGCCTACCTGCTGGCCGTGCATCGCGACGTTCCGGTGCGCACGGTGCGGGAACTGGTCGATTTGGCACGCCGCCAGCCGGGCGAACTGTCCTATGCCAGCGCGGGCGTCGGCGCGGGCAGCCACTTGGCCGGCGAGTTGCTGTGCATGGAAACGGGTGTGCGCATGTCGCACGTGCCGTATCGCGGCACGGCGCAGGCGGTGCAGGACGTTGCGGCCGGGCGCGTCACCATGTCCATCGACACCTATGGCGTGATGATCCCGATGATCCAGGCGGGCAACCTCCGCCCCATCGCGGTGACGAGCCGCGAGCGCTACCCGGAACTGCCCGACGTGCCCACCATCGGCGAAACGCTGCCCGGCTTCGAGGTCGGGGTGGTGAACTATGTCTGTGTCCGCAGCGGCACCCCGCGCCCCGCCATCGAGCGGCTGAACCAGGCGCTGGTGAAGGTGCTCGCCGATCCCGGCTTGCATGCCCGGATGCGCGAGGCCGGAAGCTCCCCGCCCATGTCCAGCACGCCGGAGGAACTCGGCGACATCCTGCGCTCCGAGCGCGAGAAATGGGGTGCGGTGATCCGCCGCGCCAACATCCGCGCCGGGTAGCGAGTTCCGGCAGGGCGGCGTTCCGTGCTTCCCTGCCGCATGGCCGACGACACGCCCGGTTCCCCGCGAGGGCATCGCCTCCGCATCCGAATCCTGCTCGGAAAGGGCGCCCCTTTCGGGCCGGGCAAGGCCGACCTGCTGGAGGCGGTGCGCGAGACGGGATCCATCGCCGCGGCCGGGCGGCGCCTCGGCATGTCCTACCAGCGCGCGCACGACCTGGTTTCCGCAATGAACTCGCATTTCCATGAGCCAGTGGTGGCGCCGGCCAAGGGCGGGTCGCGCGGCGGTGGCAGTCACCTCACCCCCTTCGGGGAGGAGGTGCTGGCCGCCTATCGCCGCATCGAGGCGCTGGCCGAAATCGCCGCGGCCGAGCCGCTGCGCTGGCTGGAGACGCGACTCGCCCCCGCGCCCTAGTCGGCGCGGATGCCGACGCGGCGGATCAGCTCGCCCAGCCGCGCGAATTCGGCGGCATTGCGGGCCTGGTACTCCTCGGGCGTCCCGGGAATGGGCCGCGCGCCCAGCTCCGCGAGGCGCGACACCATCTCCGGCTTCCCCAGCCCCGCGCGCAGCGCCGCATTGACGCGGGCGATCACCTCCGGCGGAGTGCCGCGCGGCGCCACGAGCCCGAACCACGCCACCACCTCGTAGCCCGGAAGCGTCTCGGCGATGGCGGGGATCTCCGGCGCGGAGGGCCAGCGCGCCCTCGAGGTGACGCCGATCGGCACCAGCGCGCCCGAGCGGATATGCGGCAGGATGGAAGGCAGGTTGTCCGTGCCGAAATCGATGCGCCCGGGCAGGAGGTCGGTCATCATCGGCGCGCTGCCGCGATAGGGAACGTGCGTCGCCTGGATCTCCGCCATCACGCGGAACAACTCGGCCGCGAGGTGGGTGGAGCCGCCGATGCTCGTCTCGCCGTAGGAAAGGCGGCGCTGCTTCGCCAGGGCGATCAGCCCCGCCGCGTCGTGCACGCCGAGGCTCGGATGCGCGGCAATCAGGTTCGGCACCTCCGCGATCTGGCTGATCGGCATGAAGTCGGTGAGCGGGTCGTAGCCCGCATTGCTGTAGAGATGCGGGTTGATGGCATTGGTCCCCGGCGAGCCGAGCAGCAGCGTGTAGCCATCCGCCGGTGCGCGCAGCACGGCCTGCGCCGCGATGTTGGATCCGGCGCCGGGCCGGTTCTCCACGATGAAGGACTGGCCCAGCGCCTCCTGCAGGATCTGCGCGGCGAGACGGCCGAGGATGTCGGTGGTGCCTCCCGCGGGGAAGCCCACCACGATGCGCACCGGGCGCTGCGGCCAGTCACCTTGCGCCAGGGAAGGCGCGGCGAGCAGCGTGCCCACCCCCGCCAGCAGGACGCGCCGCGTCGCGAGGCTGTGACCCATGGTTTCCTCCAAATTCCTTGTTGGAGGCGAGTATCGGGACGCGGCGCGGCTGAGGTCAAACGGAAGCGTCCGTTGCCGTCGCCGCTTCCCTCCGGCATGGTCGCCCCGAAGGAACAAGAGGGAGCAACGATGGCGCCGGCGCTCACGATCGCGGCGGTCGAGGTGCGGGCGGTGGATGCGCCGCTCGACCCGCCCCTGCGCAACAGCCTCAACACCATCACCCGCGCCCCGCTCGTGATCGTGGACCTCCGGACGCGCGAAGGCGCGAGCGGCACCACCTATGTCTGGCCCTACGCGGTGGAGGCGCTGGGGCCCACCGCCGCGCTGACGCGCGACATCGGGGCGAGCCTCGTGGGCCGCGCCCTCACGCCTGCGAGCCTGTGGATGGAACTGCACAACCGCTACCGACTTCTCGGCGCGGAAGGGCTCGTCGGCATCGCCCTCGCGGCGCTCGACATGGCGATGTGGGATGCGCTGGCGCGCGCGGCGGAGATGCCGCTCTGCCGCCTGCTGGGCGCGGAGCCGCGCCCGCTTCCTGCCTATGCATCGCTGCGCGGCTGGGGGCCGCGGATGCTGGAGCGCGAAGCTGGCGAGGCCGTGGCGCGGATGAGCGTGGGCGCGGTGAAATTCAAGCTGGGCCATCCGAAGCTGGCGGACGACCTTGACACGGTGCGTGCCGTGCGCGCTGCGGTGGGCGAAGGGGTGGAGATCCTCGTGGACTACAACCAGGGGCTGGGACGCCCGGAGGCGGAGCGGCGCGGCCGTGCGCTAGAGGCGCTGGACGTGCGCTGGCTCGAGGAGCCATTGCACGTCCACGACGACGCCGGCCTCGCCGCCCTGGCGCGCAGTCTCTCCCTGCCGGTGCAGGGTGGCGAGAACTGGTGGGGCCCCGCCGGCATGGCTCGGTCCGTCGCCGCTGGGGCCACGGATCTGTGCATGCCCGACGTGATGAAGATCGGCGGCGTCACGGGATGGATGAAGGCCGCTTCCATCGCCGAGGCTGCGCGAATCCCCATGTCGTCGCACATCTTCGTGGAAGCCAGCGCGCAACTCCTGCCCGCCACGCCCACCGCGCATTACCTGGAGCACCTGGACATCGCCGGCCCGCTGCTTCGCGAGCCCCTGCGCGTGGAGGGCGGTATGGCAATCGTGCCCGAGCGTCCGGGCTTCGGACTGGAATGGGACGAGGCGGCGCTGCGCCACTACGCTGCCTCGGTCTAGGCGGTCAGCCCAGGCGTGGGTCGAGCCAGGGCTGCGCCATCACCACCCAGGGCGCGGCGCGCGCCTCCTCCTCCCGCAGCCGGATGCCCAGGCCGGGGGAGGCGGGCAGGGGGGCGACGCCTCCGGGAAAGCGCAGCTCCTCGCCCTCGACGAGAGTGAAGAAGCGCTCCGTCTCGCCGAACTGCACCTCGAGCAGGAGGAAGTTCGGCAGGGTGGCACAGAGATGCACGGAATGGGCGTGGCAGATCGGGCCGGTGGGGTTGTGCGGCGCCACCTCGACCCCCGCGCTCTGCGCCAGGGCAGCGATCCGCCGGATCTCCTCATGCCCGCCCGCGTGCTTCACGTCGGGCATCAGCACGTCGTAGCAGCCCATCTCGACCAACGGCCGGTACGCGGCGAGGCCCGCGAGCGTCTCCGCTCCCGCGAGGCGCATGCCGCGCTCATTGGCCATGGAGCGCAGGCGACGGATCTCGGCGTGGTTCGCCTCGGCGACGGGGCACTCCAGCCAGAACAGCCCGAGAGGCGCGAGGTCGCGGATGAGCGCGGCGGCGCCACCCGGCGAGAAGCGCCAATGCGCGTCCACCATCACCTCCACGCCCGGCCCGACCGCATCGCGGACCGCCGCGATGCGCGCGATCCCTTCTGCATAGGCGGCGCGCTGCGCAGGGTCGGAGGCGTCCTCCCACACCAGCGGTTCGAAGGGCGCGAGCTTGACGGCGCGGAACCCGTCCGCGACGGCCCGCTGCGCGGCGGCGGCGAAGCCTTCCGGGGTGCGGGGGTTCGCGCCGCGATTGATGTTCGCGTAGAGCGTGACGGTAGGACGCAGCGCCCCGCCAAGCATCCGGTGCAGCGACTGCCCGGCGTCCTGCCCTGCGAGATCCCACAGTGCCTGCTCCAGCGCCGACAGCACCGTGTGCGCGACGAGGCCGCCCGGCGCATGCGGCAACAGGCGGGCAAGGCGGTTGCGGTCCCTCGCATCGGCGCCAAGCGGGGCAGGCGCGAGGCGCACGACCTCCGCCTCCAGCAAGGCCTCCTGACCGGAAAGGGTGCATTCGCCGATGCCGGTGCGCCCATCTTCCGTCCGCACCAGGAGGAAGCACCAATTGGTCTTGGGCGTGACATTGACGCCGAGGAACTCGACCGAAGCGATCCGCATGACGCCCCCCCGTCCGCCGAGTTTCAGAACCGGTTGCGCAGCCGCAGCATGACCTGCGTCTCGTCGAATTGCGGCGCCTTGTCGAAGCGGATGGCGCCGAGCAGCGACAGGTTCGGCGTCAGGTTCACGTCCAGCTCGCCGCGCACGCCGGCCACGACGCCGGAGCGCGTGCGGTCGGGAAGGCGCGCCTGCACGGTCGGGTCCAGCCGCGACCGCGCCTCGACCGCCGATTGCAGCGACGCGCTGGTCGGGAAGAGCGGCGAGGAATCCTCACGATAGGTGGCGTAGCCGACGCTGCCGCCCACGCGCCAGGCGACGTTGCCGGAGCGACCGCGGTAATCCACCGGGATGTTCAGCGCAAAATATTGCTGCGGCGAGAAATACCCGCCCTGTCCAAATGTGAACTCGCGCAGGTTCCGGTCGAAGCCGAAATACACGAGGTCCACCCCGGCCGTCAGTTCCGCACCATCACGCCGGATGACGGGCAGGGAGAAGCCGGCCCCCGCCTCGACCCGTGCGTTGTTCTGCACGTTGGTGCCGGCATATTGCGCGTAGCCGCCGCCGACATAGACCGCGCCGGTCCCCAGCGGCATCTCGATCTGCGCCCGTCCGCCGGAGCGGACGACATTGCCCCAGAAGGCGCCCGTCCGGCCGTCGCGAAGCCCGGCATACGAAAGCATGCTGTCGGAAACGGATCGCCGCTCGCCCTGCACGCGCAGGCGCAACGTGTCGGTGATGCGCGGCGCGATTTCCACGGCGCCCAGCACCGTGGTCTGGCGGAAGCCGAGCGGGCTGGTCCCCACCTCGGCACGAAACAGGTCGCCCCGCTGGTAGCCGAGCGAGACCGAGACGCCCGAGGCGGAGGCGGCGGGCCGCGTGGCCGGTCCGCCCACCGCGTTGATGCCGAAGCGGTTCAGCGTCGCCGGGTCGCTGCCCATGTTGCCAGATTGCAGCGTGACGCTCTGAGCCCGCGCGGTCAGGCGACCGCCGATGCCGGGCGCTGCCACGCTGCCCTCCACCCCCGCGCCGAATTCCTGCAAGCGGTCCAGCCCCGCCGAGCCGGAGCGGATGCGGCCCGCTGCCAGCAGCGTGGCGGTGGGCGCCGTCTCGCCGCGCACCAGCGCCAGTTCTTGCGTGATTTCTCGCGCGACCGCGTCGGTCGACATGGCTTGCGGCGCGGCGCTGGCGAGCGTGCCGCCCGTGCCGCGCGCGAAAGGGTTCTCCAGGGCGCCCGACAGCACCGGCAGTGCGCGTGCGGCTTGGGGCGGGGCGGGCACCCCGAGTTCCGCCTGGCGCTGAAGCTGCGCCTGTTCCAGCAATTGCCGGGCGCGGAGGTCGTCGCCGAAGCCGCGGGCGATGCGCGCCTCCAGCAGCAGGGTGCGGCTGTCGCGAGGGGCTAGGGCCTGCGCCTCGCGCAGCAGCGCCTCGGCCCGCTGCCGGTCGCCGAGCGAGATGGCCGCCTGGATCGCGCCCGATCGGGCATCGGCGTTGCGTGGGTCGCGGCGCAGCACGGCCTCGGCGACGCGGAGCGCCTCGGAAGGCTGACGCGCGCCCTGGTAGAGCCGCGCGAGAGCGAGGTTGGCATCGGCGTTCTGCGGGTCGCCGGACAACACGGGACGCAGGCGCTCGAAGCCGCTGGCTTGGTCGCCGCTGGCATTCAGCCGGTCGGAGGCACGGATGGCGAGGCCAGAGCGCAGCCCGGCCAGGGAATTGCGCTGCTCCGGCGTCAGGTTTGGCTCATTCGTCGCGTCGGCCAGCGCCGTGGCCTCGGCATCCAGCCCGGCGGAAAGGAGCGCCCCCGCCAGGGCGATGCGGTGCGCCGGCCCGGCGGTGCGGTTCGCCGCCTGCGCAACACGCGCCGCTTCCGCTGCGCCGAAATTGTCGTTGTTGGCGGCGAAGGCACGGATCACCGCGGCGCCGGTCGAGCCGGTGGGGTCCGGCCGCGCCGCCAGTGTCAGCAGTGCGGCGCGCGCATCTGTCCCGCCCGCGCGCAGCCCGGCAGCGGCGGTCGCCACCTCGCGCTGCGCCCGCAGCCGCGTGGCGAGGCGCTGCATGTCCGTGCTGCGCGAACCGGCCGGGATGCGGGACAGGAACGCCTCGGAGTCTCCCGGGCGCCCATCCTCCTCGGCGAAGAGCGCGGCGGCGTAGAGCCCGTCGGCCGTCCCGGCGCGAGCGCCTTCCTCGGCAACGGCGCGGGCTTCGCCCAGGCGGCCGGCGCGGCGCAGCGCGCGCGCGAGATCAAGCCGCAGCCACGGGTCGTTCGGCGTGTTCTCCAGCGCCCCGCGAAGCAGCGCGACGGCCACGCCGGGGTCCTGGGTCCGCGCGGCCTCGGCACGCAGCCCGCTCATCGTGGGGGCGGCTGGGCTGCCGGAAGGCGTGGCGGTGCGCGGGATCTCCGCGATGCGGCCCTGGGCGCGCAGCGCGGCGTTCAGCCCCTGCTGCGCGGGTGCGAAGCCGGGGCGGCGGGACAGGGCCGCCCGGAAGCGCTGCTCCGCTCCGGAAGCGTCGTTGCGGCGCAGGGCGATGTCGCCCAGCAGCACGTCGGCGTCGGTGGTGTCCTCCGCCTCGCGGCTGCGGGCGCGCCGCGCCGCGTCCTCGGCGGCGTCCAGCGCGCCGCGCCGCAGCGCCGCGCGGCCTTCCGCCAGCTCCTCCGAGTAAAGCGCGCCATCCAGGGCACGCTGCCATTGCGCGCGCCCGGCCGGGTTGGCGGCGATGGCGCGCTCCAGCAGTTGCCGCGCCTCGGCCGTGCGCCCCTCGCGCAGCCGGACGAGGCCCAGACCGCCCAGCGCATCGGAATCCTGGGGGTTCTGCGCCAGGGCCCGATCGAAACGCTGTGCCGCTTGGCGGGCCGCACCCGCCTCGAGCTGCTGAAACCCTTCCTGGCGCAGCGCGGCCGTGCCTTCGCGCGCCGCTGCCTGCTGTGCCGCCGCCGCGCGCTGGCGCATCTCCGCATCCTCGGGGAAGCGGCGCAGAAAGGCCTCCACCGATGGCCCGAAGGCCGGATCGCCGCCTGCCCAGATCAGCGCCTGACGCCAGGCGTCCCGCGCTTCCGCGCCCACATCCGGCCGGTCCACGAGGCCCGCGAGGCGGCGCACGCCCTCGACGCGGCCGCCCGGCTGGTAGGTCAGGGCTTGAGCCGCCGCCAGCTGCGCCCGCCCGTCGGCATTCGGGGCGGCAGCGAGGCGCTCCAGGCCCCGCTGACCCTCTTGTGCGGTGGCGCGGTTCCCCGCAAGGGTCTGGTAGTATTCCAGCGCGAAGGGCTGGGGCGGCTCCGTGCCGAACAGCGACCGGTAGCGCGCGGCCGCATCCGCGCTCCTGCCCTCGCGCGCGAGGCGCCGCGCGTCGTCCAGCGCCGCGCGGTCGATCGTGCCGGCGCGCAGCGCGCCTTCCGCCTCGGTCACCTGCTCCGCCGTGCCGCCCACTTCCCGCAGGCGCGCGAGATAGCGGCCCGCTGCCTCGCGCCGGTTGCGCGCCGCTTCGACCCGCGCCCCCAGCACCAGCGCCTCGCGCGAGCGGGGATCGACCGTCAGCGCGCGCTCGACCGAAAGCGCGGCGAGGTCGGGCCGATCCTGGCGCAGCCAGTTCTCCGCTTGGCGCAGCAGGACGCCCAGCGCCGCGTTGGGCGCCTCCTGCGCCAGGGCAGGCGGGGCCGCAGCGACCAGGGCGAGAAGCGCGAGGCGACGCATTAGCGCGGCTCCTTCGGGGTGCGGGCGCGCAGGCGGGATGCCGCCTTGCGTCGCATGATCCAGTACCAGGGCAGGCCGAGCAGGAAGGCCGCCGCCACGAGCGCGATGGCAAGTCGCTCGAAGCGCCCCTGCATCCAGGCCTGGGGCACCAGCCACCAGGGCAGGTCGCCGACCCCGTAGGTGGCGCCGGTGCGGAAGGCCGCGATGCCGGTGCCGGAGAATACGGACAGGTCGCCCTGGATCTGCGCAACCCGCGCGGGGTCGAGCAGGGCGGACACCACCTCGCCCATCGCCGCGGGGGTGGCGCCGGTCACCGCCACGACGGATCGCGACGAGCTGAGCGGGCTGCGTGCGCCGATCAACGCGCCCATGCCCTCGCCGATGGACGAGAGGTGGGCGGTGGCGCGGTTGCGCTCCGTGCTGCTCGGTGCGTCGGAAAGCAGGGCCCGCACGTCCTGCAGCATCGGCGGCAGGGCGACGGAAAGGCGGTTCCCCTGCATCTGCATGGGCGTGTCCGCCAGCAGCGTCGCCAGGGCGGGCTGGCGGCCCAGCGTCCCGAAGACCAGGAGGTCACGCCCGGCGGCCGCCTGCACCCCGCCCGGCCCCACGACCTGGAGGCCCGTGGCCGCCAGTCCCACATGCGCGGCCAGCCCACCGACGAGGTCGAGGAAGGCGCCGGTTTCCACCGCGTTGGGGCGGTCGGGGAGGATGGCGGTGGTTTCGCTGAGATCCGCCATGCGGGTGAAGGGGAAGCCCGCCGAGGCGAAGAAGCCGAGATTGGGCAGGCGGGCGAAGCGATAGGCGCCGGAAAGGTCCACGCGGCTGGTCGGATCCAGCGCGGCGCGGATGTCGCCCGGCACCGCCACGCAATCGCCGCGATTCATGGGCCGCATGTCGAAGCGCAGCTCCAGGTCCTCGCGTCCCAACAGTGAATAGGTCGGGATCGCCATGCGCCCGCGCCGCACGTCGGCGTTGGCGCCGGCCTGTCGCATCAACCAGTCCCACCAGGCCGATCGCTCCCATTCGCCGAGCGGGAACGAACGGAGGTAGTTGCCCGAAACGAGCACGTCGAAGCGCGAGGAGCCGGTGTCGACCACCGGCCCGGGCGGGGCGCGCCAGGCGAGTTCCAGCGGGATGCCGCGGTTCCGCCAGGTGTAGAGGTCGGGGGCGGTGCGCAGCGGCACGCGGATAGGACCGGGCTGGTAGCCGGATGCCTGGAGGCGCTCCGCCGGCAGCAACTCGCCCACCGGGACGGCACGGTCGGGCGGCAGCCAGAGCGGCGCGTCATAGGGAAGGCGGGGCGCGGGCCGCACGTCGCCCAGTGTCGCCAACGGGCCGGACAGGCCGGCGCGCGCGACGGCCAGGCCGGTGGCGGCCTGCGCCGCCTCAGCCTCCGACCGTCCCGCCACGACGAGCAGCGTGCCGAACGAGTCGTTAGGGTTCGCCACCACGGCGAGGGTCGGGCCTTCAAGACGCGGCAGGCTCAGTTCGGGCCAGGCCTCGGCCCCGACGGCGAAGAGGATCGCGTCGCCGCGCGCGGGAATCTCGCGCTCCACCGGGAAGCGGGCGCCGCGATACCCGGCCTGCACCGCGAACCAGGAAGTGGCGATGGCGGCGGCACGCAGCGCCTGCGGACCCGCACTTTCGGCCAGCACCACCGGCAGGCGCAGCGCGGAGCGCAGATCGCGCGGGTCGAAGAGAGGCTCGGGCAGGCGGGCGAGGTCGCGCTGCGGCGGCAGGCGCTCCACCCGCAGCGTCATCGTCGTGCGCTCGGAGACCGTCGCCCAAAGCAGGCCGGAGAGCGGGTCGTTGCACTCCACGGCGTAGCGGCCGGTGAAGCGGAAGTTCAGCCGGTTCAGTTCGGTGAAGGCGACGGGGTCGAGCGGGAAATCGAGCGGGCCGAAGGCGGGGCGCGCCGGGTCGGGGGTGATCTGCCCGACCGGCTGCTCGTTCAGCGTGATCGCCAGCTGCGACAGCGAGGGCAGGAGCGAGGGCGACACGGCGCCGGAAAGGCTGAGCCGGCCCTCCGTCACCACCTCATCGGCACGGATGCCGAACAGGACGCCCTGAAGGTCGGCCGTGCCGCGCAGCTGCATCGGGCCTTGCTGGCCCAGCTCGCGCAGCGTCAGGCGGATCTCGCGGCCCGAGGCCGGGGGCAGTTCCAAGGGTGCGGGCGACGGCGCCAGGAGGGGCGGAGGCAGGGGCGCAAGCGCCGGCGGAAGCTGGGCCGGCGCCGACGATGGCGGAAAGCGGACTTGCGAAAGGGCCGGCGCGGCCCCCGCCAGCAACAAAGCCAGCGCCGCGGCGGTGGTGGCCACGGCGCGGCGAGGCGGCAACACGTCCGACACGCGCACCGGACCCTTCGCTGCGGCGGGTGCGTCCGGCACGCGCTTCGGCGCCTTGCTCAGGGCAAAACGGTAGCGGCGGAACACCGCATCCGCCGTGGCACCCACCACCATGCCCAGGGCGCGCAAGGGCCGGTCCGCGGGCCACTTGTCCCAGTGCAGCCAGGCGTCCGGGCGCCCGAAGAAGACCCGCACGATCGCCGCCTCGTCCGCGAGGCCGGAAGGCGTGAACTCCAGGAAGGCCACGCTCCCCTCCCAGGAGACGATGCGCGCGGGAACCGTCACCCACTCGCCGCCGGCATGGAAGGAGGCACGGATCGCGTCGCCCTCCGCGACGCCCAGCGGCCGCTCGATGGTCAGACGCGAGCCGGAAAGGGAAAGATCGACCGTCTGCGCCGCGACCTCCGTGCCGTCGGGCATGGAGAGCCGCGCCGGGAGCACGGCCGGGGACCGGGCGCGGCGTCGCGACTGCTCCCGTTCGCGCCCCACCGCGATGGAGGCGGAGAGCGGGATGAGGCACAGCCCGGCCCAGATGGTGTTGAGCAGATAGGCCTGGAACTCCAGCGTGCCCATCGTGGTGGTCAGCGATCCCACCACCCCCACGCAGAACCCGGCGAAGACCAGCAGGAACAGGGTGATCGTGGGCCATACGACGCGGAAATCCAGGTAGCCCTCGTCCAGCATGCCGCCCTTGTCGGTCACGTTGAACTTGCCCCGCTTGGGGTCGAGGAGGGTGACGACCGTCACGGGAAGAAGCTGGATCGCGATCGCGGTTTCATAGATTTCCGACCAGAAGGAGTGGCGGTTCGGCCCATTCAACCGCGCCGAGGTGGCGACGGCGTGGAACAGGTGCCCGCCCGCATAAGCCACGATCGCGAGCGGCGAGGCGGCGATGACCGACTGCCCGAAGAACAGGAAGGCCAGGGGCGACGTCAGGAAGACGACGCGCGGCAGCGCGAACAGATAGGAATAGGAGGCGGTGAAGTAGCAGAGGCGCTGCGTCACCCTCAGCGCCCGGGCGAAGGGCGTGTTTTCCTGCCGCATGATCTGGATCATGCCGCGTGCCCAGCGCATGCGCTGGCCGATATGGATCGCCAGCCGCTCCGTGGCGAGGCCGGAAGCGAGCGGAAGGCGCAGATAGGCGGTGTGCCAGCCCTTGGACTGCATCCGGAAGGAGCAGTGGCAGTCCTCCGTGACCGTCTCGTGCGGAACGCCGCCCACCTCTTCCAGCGCCTCGCGCCGAATGACTGCGCAGGAGCCGCAGAAGAAGGCCGCGTTCCAGGTGTCGTTGCCGTCCTGGATCAGCCCGTAGAAGAGCAGGCCTTCATTCGGCACCGGGCGCCCACGGGCCAGGTTGCGCTCGAATGGGTCGGGCGAGTGGAAGTAGTGCGGCGTCTGCACCATGGCGATGCGCGAATCCCGCTCCAGCCAGCCCAGCGTCATCTGCAGGAAAGCGCGGGTCGGGGCGTGGTCGCAGTCGAAGATGGCGATGTACTTGCCGCTCGTGTGACGCATCGCGTGGTTGAGGTTGCCGGCCTTCGCGCCCTTGTTGTCTGGCCGGATGATGTAACCGCAGCCCGCCTCCTCCGCGAAGGCGCGGAACTCCGGGCGGCGGCCGTCATCCAGGATCCAGACCTTCAGCTTGTCCTGCGGGTAGTCCATCTGCATGCAGGCCAGCACCGTCGGCCGGACGATCTCCAGATCCTCGTTGTAGGTGGGGACGTAGACGTCGACCTCGGGCCACTCCTCCGGATTGGGCGGCAGCGGCACGGGCTTCCGGCCGAGCGGCCAGGCACCCTGGAAATAGGACAGGAACAGCAGGATCGCGGCGTACAGCTCGGCGCAGACCAGCCCGGTGCCGAGCAGGGTCTGCAGAAATCCTTCGAACTCGAGCGTCTCGGTCGCGCGCCAGAACAGGTAGCGGAGCGTCACCATGCCCGAGAGGGCAATCAGCACGAGCGACGCGGCCCGGGACCGGAAGCGGTTCACCACCAGGAACACGGCGATGCCGAGCAGGGTCAGCAGCCCCTGCTGCGCCGCGTTCAGCGGCAGGGTGATGACGGAAATGGCGAGCAGCAGCCCCGCCGCGATGGAGACCCCTCGCAGGGCCCGGCCCTGCGCCGCACGAATCCTCATTCGGTCAGGCCCCAGTCGGACAGCGCGGTGTAGTCCCGGCGCGGCGCGCCAGGCGCGGCCGGTCGGAGGCCGAGGCGCTCGATGACGGCGTCGGCCAGCATCTGCAGGTCCTCCCCGGCGCCGCCCTCGGATCCGTCCAGCAGCAGTCGCTTCTGGGCCAGCGCCTCACCGAGTGTCTCATCCTGCGCCACCGCGCCGATCAGGCGGTCGCCCAGCGTGCGGGACGCAGCCTCCATCACCGCCTTGGAGAGGGGCTGGTCGAGCGCCACCTGGTTGAGTGCCACCGCCACCTTCGCGGAAAGGCGGCTGGACAGCGTGCCATGCCCGAGCACCCGGCCGGAGGCGACCAGCGGCAGCATCGCGGCGCTGCCCGCATCCGCCATCAGCACGACCAGCAGCAGGTCCGCGAGCGGGACCAGGGCCGAAAGCCCGGCGGAAGGCCCAGGCGGGCAATCCACGATCACCACGGTCCCTGGCTGGCTAAGCATCTCCCCCACCGGCCCAGCGACGCGGTCGGGGGCATCCAGCAGCCCCGCCTGCAGGCGCATGACCTTGCGTGGGTCCAGCGAGCCGTGCGGGAGCACGCGCGCGCCCCATGCGGTGTTGCGCACGGCATCGCGCCAGGGGCGGGGCGGCTCCGAGAACAACCCGCCCTCCTCGTTGAAGGGGAGGCCCAGATGCAGGCGCAGCGCGTTTTGCGGATCGAGGTCCAGCGCGATGACGGGGTGTCCCCGCGCGGCGAGGATCGCGGCCAGATGGGCCGTGAGCGTGGTCTTGCCCACGCCCCCTTTGGGCGAGGACAGGCAGATCAGAGGCATCAGGAACCTTGCTCCGGCCGGAGCTTGTGCAAGGCGGCGAAGGCGCTGGGACGCCGCGAGGGAGGACGGGGAGGGCTGGCCGCCGGATTCGGCGCGGGCGAGCCCGTCACCTCGGCGAGAAATGGGAAGGCCGCGGCCTCGCGTCGCGGCGGTGCCGGGGGGGCTGCCGCAGCCTCGAGTGCGGCAGGCTCGGCCATTGGAGGAGGAGATGCGGCCGCCTCCGGCGCGGGCTGCACCATTGGCAGCGCCTCGACCACGTCTTCCTGAGGCTCGGGCGGAGCGGAGGCGGGAAGGGAGGACTCGAATGCCGGCGGCTCGAACCCAAGGTAACGGAAGCCGCTGAGCCCGGTCGCCTTGGCGACCCGCCCCACCTCACCTTCCAGCGAATTCGAGGCAGAGGCCATGCCGGCCTCTCCAGAGACAGCACTTGCCATCATCATGGTGGGGCGTTGCAGCTGTGCGTCCCATCCCGGCCCGCATTCCTGCGGATCCTGGAATGCAGCCGCGTCCGGCTTCGCAAGACGCGAGGAGAACAAGTGGCGGAAGCCGCTTGGCGCCTCCCTGGTCCGACTCCCATCCATCGCAAACGTCACGCTTGGTCCCGATCATCTGCCCGTTGCCGTGGATGGCACACACGGCCGTCGGGCGTAAGTACGCGATTACCCGCATCGCGACTTCAATGAAATGCGCGAAGAACCGAGACCGACAAACAAAGGCAGGAACGGGGCGAGGTCCGGCGTGAGAGGCTGCCAGACCACGCAGGGTGCAGTCGCGCCAATTGTGTCGCCCCGCTGTCCGCCTTGGGACGATGCTCAAAATATGAGTTCGCAGCGAATGCTCAAGACAAAAATGGCGAAGGATGCACCTTAAATTTCCGGAAAGGTGGATGCCCCGAGAAAGGGAGCGCCCCCGGAAGAATTCCGGGGGCGCTCCGCAAAAATTCAACGGACGCAACTGCACCGCGAACCGGTTTACGCATCCCCCCACACCCCAGCAACGCGGGCTTACACGTAGCCATCGGGAAGAATGGCGAGGTCGCCCGCCGCCGGGCGTCATGTGCGACCGAAGAAAGGCAACAACCGTCATGCAAATGCCCTGATGGTGCCGATACTGCGCATCGACAGGCCAAAGGGGCCTATCAGTGTGAGGCAACGATGAAAAAGGCTTTGCTGGGGGCTTTGTTTCTGGTCGCAGGCGCCCTCGCCACGGCGCCGGCGGCGCAGGCGCAGTATTACGGCCAGGGCGGCTATGAATCCTATGATCGAGGGCGCCATTCCCGCGCCTGGGCACGGGAGGCGGAGTGGCAGGAGCGCATGGAGCGCCGCGCCCGCCGGGAATACTGGCGCCACCAGCGCCACGCGATGGAGCGCCAAGCCTACGAGGCTGGCAGGCGTGACGCCTACCACCAGCACCAGCCGGTGATGCCGTGGCAGGGCGGCTGGCGCTAAGCTGAAGCCACGGGCCGCCGCGTCCCGGCGGCCCGTGACCCGCTTCCCAGGCTTGGCGGTGCGGTCAGCCTCGCAGCGCGTCCCGCCGCGCAAGGCTCTGCCCTGTCGCGGCGTCGAAGAGGTGGATGCGCCCGGGGTCGAGGCGCAGGGTCGCGGGAGCGTTCAGGGCGCATCGCACGCTGCTCTTCACCTCGGCGGTGAAGCGAAGCTTCGGCGCGATCTCGACCTCGATCAGCCGCTCAGAGCCAATGAGCTCTGTCATCCAGACCGTGCCCGGCACTGCACCCTCGGCACCGGGCTCGGCCACGCTCACATCCTGTGGCCGAATGCCGAGGACGAGGCGGGACGGCGCGCCGGCGAGGTCGAAATGGTCTGGCGCGGGCAGCGCCGTGCCCGCAAGCCGCAGCACCGGGCGCCCACCCTCGGCGCCCAGCTCAACCTCCGCGAAGTTCATGGGCGGAGAGCCGATGAAGCCCGCCACGAAAAGATTGGCCGGCCGGTCATAGACCTCCTCCGGCGTGCCGAATTGCTGGACCACTCCCGCATCCATGACGGCGACGAGGTCGGACATCGTCATCGCTTCCAGCTGGTCATGCGTGACGTAGATGGAGGTGGTCTGGAGGTCGAGGTGGAAGCGCCGCAACTCGCCGCGCATCGTCGTGCGGAGCTTGGCGTCCAGGTTGGACAGCGGCTCGTCCATCAGGAAGATGTCGGGCTTGCGGACCATGGCGCGCCCCAGCGCCACGCGCTGCCGCTGACCGCCCGATAGAGCCTTGGGCTTGCGGGCGAGGAGATGCGCGATCTCCAGCACCTTGGCGACGATGCCGACCTTCTCTGCCCGCTCGGGCTTCGCCATGCCGCGCACCTTGAGGCCGTAGCCGATATTCGCGGCCACATCCATGGTCGGGTACAAGGCGTAGGACTGGAACACCATGGCGATGTTGCGCTCGCCGGGGGAAAGGTGGTCCACGCGGCGGCCGCCGAACCAGATCGCGCCCTCCGTCGCCTTTTCCAGCCCCGCGATCATGCGCAGCAGCGTGGTCTTGCCGCAGCCCGAGGGGCCGAGCAGCGTGACGAAGCGCCGTTCGGGGAAGGTCAGGTCGAGCGACTTCAGCACCTGGTTGGAGCCGAAAGATTTCGAGAGGCCCTCGAGGCGAACATCCATCGCGGTCAGCCCTTCACCGCACCGGCACCGAAGCCGGCGACGAGGTGCTTCTGGAGCAGCATGAACAGCACTGCCATCGGCACCGTCATCATCACGGAGGAAGCCATCATCAGCCCCCAATCCACGTGCGTGCCGTCGAAGAAGTGCATCACGCCGACAGTCAGCGGCAGGTTCTCCATGGAGTTCATGAAGACGCGGCCGAACAGGTAGTCGTTCCAGGAGACGATCAGGGTGAAGATCGCCGCCGCGATGATGCCTGGCCAGGCCGTCGGCAGCACGATCTCCCAGAACACGCGCAGGCGGGAGGCGCCGTCCACCAGCGCCGCCTCCTCGATCTCGATCGGCACGCCGCGGAAGAAGGCCCACATCAGCCACATGCAGAAGGGCAGGGTGATGCACACATAGCCGAGGATGAGGGAGAAGAGCGTGTCGGTCAGGCGCAGATCGGCCATCACCAGGAACATGGGAAACACGAAGATGATGGACGGCACCATGTAGCCCACCAGCGCGAGATAGGGCACCGCGCGCTGCCCTGGGAAGCGGAACCGCGTCAACGAGTAGGCTGCGAGGGTGGAGACGATCGTACTGATCGCCGTGGTGCCGAGGGTGACGATGACGCTGTTGAGGAACCAGTCCAGGAAGAAGGCGGAGGGAGGTGGACCGCTGGCGGCCGCCGCGCCGGCCTGGAAATAGGCCTGCTTGCCTTCCAGCAGCGCCCGGTAGTTTTCGAGCGTCCAGCTTTCAGGCCACAGCGTCGGCGGCCAGCGGAAGATCTCCTCCTTGGGCTTCACGCTGGTGAAGAAGGCCCAGACCAGCGGAAAGCAGACCAGGAAGGTGACGGCCGAGAGCAGCGCATAGAGCGCCACGCGGCCCAGCACGATCTTGGCGCTCACGTCGCCTTCTCCTCCTGCCCGAAGCCCGAGACACGGACATAGACCACCGTGCCCGCCAGCAGCAGGACGATCATCACCACCCCCGTTGCAGCCGCGACGCCGAGACGGAGATTGGCCATCCCCTCCTCGAAGGCATAGACGGCGAGGTTGAAGGTGGACGTGCCCGGCCCGCCCCGCGTCAGCAGGTAGATTTCCTCGAACTTGTTGAAGGTCCAAATGGTGCGGAACACGATCACCACTACAAGCACCTCTTTCAGCATCGGCAGGGTTATGTCGGTGAAGCGGCGCCAGGCGCCCGCGCCATCCACCTTCGCGGCGTCGTAAAGCTCGGTGGGGATGGTCTGCAGCCGGGCCAGGACGCAGATGATGACGAAGGGTGTGTACTTCCACACGTTCAGCAGCACGGCCGAGGTCATGGCCATGTTCGGCGTCGAGAGCCAAGCAATGTTCTGCTCGATGATGCCAAGCGAGACGAGCGCGTGATTCACGATGCCGATTTCGGAGTTGAAGATCCAACGCCAGTTCAGCGCGATCACAACCGTCGGCACGATGTAGGGAAACAGCAAAAGCCCACGGAATACCGCGATGCCCGGCAGCGCCACATGAAGCAGCATGGCAAGTCCGACGCCGAGCAGCGTCTGCAGGACGATGGACCACCCCGTCCAGACCAGGGCTTGGCTGAAGCTTTCCCAGAACAGCGGATCGTTAAAGATCCGCTCAAAATTCTCGAACCCCACCCAGGTCAAATCGTCGGGCCGGAGGGGGTTATAGCTGTAGAAGGCCAGCCGCACCGCCTCGGCCACGGGCCAGACCATGAAGGCACCGGCCGTGACCAGGAAGGGCAGCATGAAGAGGATTCCGACCTGCCGGTCGGACAGGCGGAATCCCCGCATCCTCAGCCAGCCAGCATGCGCGCGTTGTCGCGCCGGATGGTCTCGAACTGCCGCTGGCCCCACTGGACCGCCTGACGCGGCTGCTCGTTGTTCAATAGCATGCGCTGCACCGCCTGCGCCCAGACGCTGCGTCCATGTGCGGAGCCGGCCAGCGGGTTGACCCCGTGCCGAAGCTCAAGCCCCGTGTTGCAGGTGTGCGGGACGGACTGGCTGAAAATCACGTCCAGCGAGCGGCGCTTCGACTGGTAGAAGGGGTGGGCCAGCATGGCGGGCGCGGTGGCCACGTCCTTGAAGACTGGGCCCACGTTCGGCATCAGGCTTTGGCTGTAGCGCACCAACCAGTCGACGTTGTTGGAAACGTAAGTGACGGCTTCCTTCGTCTCGCGGATGAAGGCGTTGTCGCGGCGCGGGATGATCCAGCCGTTGATGTCGGTCCAGGACCAGCGCATTCCTGTGCCAGGATGGGCCGGGTTCAAGTAGTATTCCATGTTGTTGAAGAGCTGCGGAGTTTCCTCCGCAGCTCGGCCCATGGTGCGGCCCCAATAGGCGGACATCCCCGTGCGGCCGGCCACGTGCTGATCCACGACCTGGAGGAAGGAGAACTCCACCGCTGCGCGCGGCATGAACGGGTGCAGGCGGCGGATGAAGTCGAAGGCCTCCACCGTGGCGGGGCTGTCGAAGACGGTTTTGAACCCGTCGCGCGGGTCCCAGGTCATCCCGCCCGCCTGCCAGATGAACTGCGTGATGTGGTAATCGGCGCAGAGGTTGCGGCCCAGCGCCATGGTGTAGCCCGCCATGCCGGGCTTGCGCTCGCTGATGGTGCGGGCAGCGTTGGCGAACTGGTCCCAGTTCCAGCTGGCCGGGTCACCCAGCCCCAACTCGTTCACGATGTCCTGCTGCACGACCAGCAGGCAGGGCTGGTGGTGCACGGGCACGGCGTACTGCACGCCCTTCCAGGCTCCGAACTGCTCCAGCGAGAACCCGTCCACCAGCCGCTCCCGCGCGCGGATGGCGTTGTTCACGTCCTCCACCGGTTCCAGCAAGCCTTCAGCCGCAAGCTGGTAGGCGATGGGGCTTTCCACGCTGATCAGCGCCGGAGGGCGCCTTGCCGCGAGGTCAGTGGTGAGCTTCACCGTCACCCCGTCCCAGGGGATCTGCTCCACCTCGAAGCGGATGCCGGCATTGTTGCGCTCGGCCCATTCGTTCATGCCCTGCACGAAGACGCCGCCATAGGGCCCGGGCTCGCCCCAGACGCGCGCGACGCGCGGCTGGTTCTGCGCGAGGGCCGGGGCGGCGAGTCCGGCGGCAAGGGCCGAGCCGCCCAGCAAGGCAGCGCGGCGCGTGGCGAGAAGGCTGGTCGTGCTCATGGCGTGAACTCCTCCCTCCGTGACTCGGGTGCTTCCCCGATCAGTCGGTTCCCTGGACGTTCTTGGGCGCATAGCGTGCGAAGCGCACATCGGCCGTCTTCTCGTGCGCCAGCATCCCCTCCTCGTGACAGATGCGGCCCATGATGGGCGCGATGCGGCGCGACGCGTCGTCGCTCAGCCGCTGCCACGTGACGGTCTTGATGAACTTCCCGACCCAGAGCCCGCCCGTGTACCGGGCGGCCCGTCCGGTCGGCAGGGTGTGGTTGGTGCCCACGCCCTTGTCGCCATAGGCAACGGTGGATTGCTCGCCGAGGAAAAGGCTGCCGTAGTTGCGCAGCCGGGCGAGAAACCAGTCGTCGCGCGCGGTCTGCACCTCCAGGTGCTCGGGCGCGTACTCGTCGCTGACCGTCGCGGCCTCCTCGTCGCTGTCCACGACGATGATCTCGCCCAGGCTTTCCCAGGCCTTGCCGGCGATGGCGGCGGTCGGCAGCGTCTCGAGCTGGAGGGCGATCTCCTTCAGCACGGTTTCGCCCAGCCGCGCGGAGGTGGTGACGAGCCAGGCCGGGCTGTCCGGCCCGTGCTCCGCCTGGCCGAGCAGGTCGGTGGCGACCAGGGCCGGATCGGCGCTGTCATCGGCAATCACCAGGATCTCCGTCGGGCCTGCCAGCAGGTCGATGCCCACCGTGCCGAAAAGCTGGCGCTTCGCTTCCGCCACGAAGGCATTGCCGGGGCCGGTAATCATGTCGCGGGACGTCATGCCAATGCAGCCAAAGGCCATGGAGGCGAGGGCCTGCACGCCGCCGATGCAGTAGATCTCGTCCGCGCCCGAGGCGTGCAGCGCATAGAGCGTCTGCGGATAGATGCCTTCCGCGTCGCGTGGCGGGGCCGCACCGACGACATGGCCGACGCCCGCGACCTTGGCCGTCGCCACCGACATGATGGCGGCGGAGATCAGCGGATACTTGCCGCCCGGGATGTAGCAGCCCGCCTTGCCGACCGGGATCTGCTTCTGACCGAGGATGATGCCCGGCTCGATCTCCGTCTCGAACTCGCCGAGCGAGTCCCGCTGCGCCCTGGCGAAGTCGGTCACCCTGGCGTGGGCGTAGGCGAAATCCTCCTTGAAGGTCTCGGGCAGGTCGCGGGCGACGCGGCGGATCTGGTCCTCGCTGACGCGGAACTCGGGCGACTCCCAGCGGTCGAATTCGCGCGCGTAACGACGCACGGCGTCGTCGCGGTTGGCGGCGATGTCGTCCAGGATCTGCCGGACACGGTCCTCCAGCGCGCGCCGGTCGCCGGGCGCGGGAGGACGAGCCTGCTTCAGGTAGCGGCGCGCCACGCTTCCTCCATGCTTCAAGTGTCGTTCCTTGGGTGGCCTCTGGCCTCCGGCGCGCAGCCTAGACCTATCCCGGCGATGAACGAAAGTCCCAACGCTGCGCGCTTCGCGTTGCGTCGCTGCCCTGGGCGGTTGCGCGGCCATGGCCTAGCCTCGCTCCGTCACCTCCGAGGTCGTCCGATGAGCTTCTCCGCCCCACCGCGCCGTGCCGGCTTTGTTGAGCGCCCCGATTGCCGCATCGCTTACGAGGTGACGGGTAGCGGACCCGCCCTTGTCTTCGCGCACGGGCTGGGCGGAAACCTGATGTCGTGGTGGCAGCAGGTCGCGCATTTCGCGCCGCACCGTACCTGCGTCGCCTTCTCCCATCGCGGCTTCTTTCCTTCCACCGCGCCGGCGGGCGGGCCCGACCCGGCCGCCTATGCCGAGGATCTCGCCGCGCTGGTGGATCACCTCGGCCTCGGCGATATCAGCATCGTCTGCCAATCCATGGGCGGCTGGACCGGGGTGGAGTACGCGCTGCTGCGGCCGCACCGCGTGAAGGCGCTGGTTCTGGCGGCGACGGTCGGCTCGCTCGACCCGAACCTCGTCCCAGGAGCGATGTCGACGAAGCAGGAGGGGGCGGCCGCAGCGCTTCTCGCGCGGAACATGCACCCGGCCAGCGGCGCGCGGATGGCTGAGGAACAGCCGGCGCTGCACCATCTCTACCATCACATTTTCGGGCTGACGCAGGGGTTCGACCGGGAAGCGGTGCGTGCCAAGCTCTACGCGCTGCGCACCCGCAAGGCGGCAGAACTGGCCGCCACCGGCTGCCCGGTGCTCTTCGTTCCCTCCGAGGAGGACGTGGTCCTGCCCTATTCGGGCGAGGCGATGGCCGCCGCCATCCCCGGCGCACACGCCGCGACGATCCGGCGCGCCGGCCATTCGGGCCATTTCGAGCGCGCGGCCGAGTTCAACGCGCTGGTCGAGCGCTTCCTTGACGATGTCGGCGGCTGAGGAGGCGACCGTCCCTTACGGATCGGCGCGGATGTTGCCGCGCTGGATCACGTCCTGCCACTTCGCCTTCTCGCGCGCCAGGCGCGCATCGCCCTCCTCAGGTGTCGAGCCGACATAGTCGAAGCCGAGATCGGTTAGGCGCTGCGCCACCTCGGGCGACTGCGCGGCATGACGCGCTGCGGCGTTCAGCCGCATCACAGGGCCATCGGGCGTCGCCTTCGGCACGGTCAGCATTGCCCAGGTATAGACCTCATAATCCGCGAGGCGCGGATCGCTTTCCGCCATGGTCGGCACGTCGGGGAATTGCTGGATGCGGTTCGCGACCAGCGTGGCGAGGGGCCGCACCGCGCCGGATCGGATATGCGCCGTCGCGCCCGGCACGTCAGCGAAGATCATGGAGATCTCGCCAGCCAGCAGCGCGGTGATGGCGGGGCCGGTCCCACGATAAACGACATGGGTCAAATCCACGCCCATCATCAGCTTGTAGAGTTCGGCACCAAGATGGAGCGGAGTGCCGATCCCTGCCGAGCCATAGTTGAGCCGCGCACCCTGCTCCTTCGCCATCGCGTGGAACCCGGCGATGTCGCGCGCCGGGCTGTCGGCGCGGACGATGAGGATGTAGGGCGAGATCGACACCAGGCAGGCGCAGCGGAGCGTCTCGACCGGGTCGAAGGGCATGGGCTGCAAGGTCAGCGGCGCGGTGAGGAAGGAGATCGACCCCATCAGCGCCGTGTAGCCATCGGGCCGCGCCTGGACGACCGCGCGAGTCCCGATGGTGGAGCCAGCGCCGGCGCGATTCTCCACCGTGACCGGTTGGCCCAGGAACTCGCTCATCTTCGGGGCCAGCAGGCGCGCGCCGATGTCGGGCGTGCCGCCCGGCGCGAAGGGCACGATCATGTTGACCGAACGCTCCGGCCAGCTCGCCTGGGCTTGCGCGACGGGTGCCAGCAGCGACAGGGCAGGCAGCGCGAGCGCGGTGCGACGCGGGAAACGATGGGTCATTCCGTGTTCCTCCCTTCTTGCCTGACTTCGGCAGGGCGCGAGCCTGCTTCCAGCCCCGAAGAATACAGCGCGGCGGCCAGGAAGCCGCCGCGCCTGCAAGCCTACTCGGGGCGCACGCCCGCTGCGCGCAGGATCGTGGTGAAGCGATCCATGCTTTCACGGATGAGGTTCACCACCTGCTCGGGCGTCTCGTAGCCCGCGCGGGGCGACACCCCGGCCATCTCGTTGAGCTTCGCCGCGTTCTGCTGGATCGAATCGCGGAACGCCGCGCTCAGCGCAGCTACCACGGGCGCCGGCGTGCCGACGGGGGCCAGGACGGGGAAATACTCCTCGAGGACCACGGCGGGCATGCCGGCTTCCGGCGCACTTGGCACGTCGGGCAAGGCGGGGACGCGCTGCTCGGCGAGGACGGCGAGCGGACGTAGTCCGCCGCCGCGCGTCTGTCCGATCGAGGAGGCCATGGTCGGTGTGCCGAGCTGCGCCTCGCCGGCCAGCAGCGCGGCGACGCTCGGACCGCCGCCGCGATAATGCACGAACTCGACCTCCACCTGGGAACTCGACCGGAACAACTCGGCGGCGACATGGACACCGCTACCGATGCCGGCGGTGGCCAGGTTATAGCGCCCGGGATTGGCCTTCAGGAGGGCCAGCAATTCCTGCGCATTGCGCGCGGGCAGCTGCGGGTTGGCGACCAGCACGTAGGGCGAGAACCCGGCCACGGCCACGCCGACGAAGTCGTTGATCGTGTTGTAGGGGACGCGAGCGACGATCGCGGGAACCGTCGGATGGGAACTGTTGATCAGCAGCGTGTAGCCATCCGGCGCGGCGCGGGCGACGACCTCGGCGCCGATCACGCTCCCGGCGCCGGCGCGGTTCTCGATCACCACCGGCTGACCCAGGATCTGTCCCGCCGTTTCCGCGACGATCCGCCCGACGATGTCGTTCGAGCCGCCCGGGGCGAAGGGAACGACAAGGCGGATGGGACGCGTGGGCCGCCAGGCTGCATCGGACTGCGCGCGCAGGGCGGAAGGCGCGAAGCCGGCGGCTAGGGCAAGGGACAAGGCGCTGCGGCGAGTTGGCACGATGGACGTCTCCCTGTGGTCGGCCGCGCCCTTTCTCGCGGCGCGGCAAGTCTTTGACCGAACCATATCCCGATCGGGAGGCAATGCGAGGCGGAATTTGCCCGGGCCGCCAGGAGCAGCGAGGCTGGCGGAGCGGCGCGAAGCCGCTAGTGTTCGAGAGGACCCATCGCCCGGCGTGGTCCCTCGCGCCCGGTTCCGCGTGGAGTGAGACGATGCTACACGATCCGCCCCTCTTGACGATCCATCGCGGCCACCGCCGCCCCGACAGGTCGCTCGTCGAGGCCTTTCGGAGCGCCCAGACCTCGCATCTCTGCGACGCCATGGATGGGCGCGGTGCCCTCGACCACCGCATCAAGCCGCTGGATCCGGGAAACGCCGCCTTCGCAGGGCCCGCGATGACCGGCTGGGCCTCGCCCGCCGACGTGGTCGGCATGTTCGGCGCGCTGGCGGAGGCGGAGCCCGGTGACGTGCTGGTGGTGGCCTGCGACGCCTTTGCCGGCACGGCCGTGCTGGGTGACCTAGCCGCGGGCATGATGCGCAACAAGGGCTGCGCGGCCTTCGTGACGGATGGGCTGGCGCGGGACCGCGCGGGCATCCTCGAGACGGGGCTGCCGGTCTTTGCCGCCGGGATCAGCCCAAACTCGCCGGCGCGGAAGGGGCTGGGCGTGGTCGGGCTGCCGGTGACGCTCGGCGGGGTGCAGGTGAAGCCCGGCGACATCCTGGTCGGCGACGCGGATGGCGTGGTCGTGGTGCCGCTCGACCGCGCCGAAGCGGTGCTCAAGGCGCTGGGTCAGGTCCGTGCGGCGGAGGAGAACGCCATCCGCCGCGTGGCGGAGGGCGCTGTCATGACGCCCACGATGGAGCCGATCCTCGCCGCCGCACGGGTCCTTGGCTGAAGGGGCTCAGGACGCGGACAGCCTCATGCTGACGCGGCCGAGGGCGCCGTACTCCGGCCACCACCTCGTCGCCCGGCGCGACCTCCAGTGGAACGATGCAGGTGCCGGTGGTCACGACCTGCCCGGCGGCGAGGGTGACGCCGTGGCGCGACAACTCGTTCGCAATCCAGGTCAGCGCGAGGCGCGGATCGCTGAGCACGTTCGAACCACGCCCCTCCCGCTCAGGCTGCCCTGAGACGCGCGCGGTGACGCGATGCGCCGCGAGGTCGATGCCGCGCCAATCCGCGGTCGCCTCCGGCCCCAGTACGAACTGATGTGCGCAGGCATTGTCCGCGATGAGTTGCGCCGCGCCTGCGGTCGCGAACTCCGTGAAGCGCGAGTCCGGTATCTCGATGGCCGTGTGCAGGGCGGCGACGGCGTCGAGCACCTCATCCACCGAATAGGTCTCCGTGCGGGGAGGCAGGGGGCGGGCCATGCGGAAGGCGAACTCGGCCTCGGCCACGCGCATGCGGTTCGCGCCGAACGGCAAACTCGCGCCGTCCGCATGCACCATCTCCGCGAGGAGACGCCCGGCCATGGGACCGTCCACGCCGATATGCTGCTGCCCCGCCGCGCTGGTCGCAGCAATCTTCCAGCCCCAGAGCGGCTTCCCGCTCAGTCTTTCGATCTGCGCCTGGAGCGCGTAGCCCTCGGCGCGGCTGGAGGGGCGCAGCTTCTCGGGCAGGGCTGGCAGCACCGTGCCGTCTCGCCAATGGCGGACCAGCAATTCCGATGCTTCCCGTGCCCGCGTGGCATCCATCATATGCCTTCTCCTCAGAGGCCTGCCTGCACGATCGCGCTGGCTGCCCTTCCATGCTCCATCATCGCCGCGGACGGAAGAAGGGCCGGATTTCCTCGGCGGGGGCGTCGGGTCGTTCGAATGCGGCGACGTGGCCGTCGCGTTCCATCACGCTCCAGCAGCGGAACTCCCCCAGGCGCGTGAGGCGAGCGAGGGCGGATGGACGGCGCCGAGGCGTGAGGAAGCAGAAGCGCCTCGGTTGCCACTCTGTGCAGCGATCATCGAGTGCCCCGCTCGTCAACTCGCGAGGCAGCCTGCGATGGCCTTGATGCCGAAGTGGCTTTGCCCCTTACGGAAGGAAAGAACGCGGCTGGCAGAACGCCGTCCAGCCTGAACCGCTCCTCCTCGCCCGCTGCGTCCAGCGCCGCGTCCAGTTCGGCAGGGCCGCCGAACTGGAAGCCAAGCTGAGTGACGTACGAGTGACAGGCGCGGCGGCGCGCGGCCGCGTTGCACGCGACCTTCATCTCAGGCAGATGGTTCAGCGGGACGGGGCGTGCCGGGTGGCTGTGCGGCCGTGCCGCGTAGGGCCAGTCCTCCCAGTGCAGCAGGGGCAATCCGAGCGGCCGCACCAGGGCCGCGGCGCGCAGCAGCTGCACGTGATCCACGTGGCCGCCAATGGCCTGGGGCATCAGCCAAAGGTCAGCGGGTGGCAGGGCGCTCAGCGCCGGGGCTAGCGCGAGATGCACCGCGTCGTCCTCCCGCACCTGGGCGAACAGCGCCGAGGCATCGGCATAGCCGCGATGCGGAGCTTCGCGAAAGGGAAGGTGCAGCGCCGCCGCCCCCAAAGCCGCGCAGGCGGCCAAATCCTCGGCCCGGCGCAGCGCCATGTAGTCGGCATCGTCGGGAAGGCCCTTGTCGCGTTGGCATTCCAGCGCGAAGCCTCGCGGATTGGGTACGGAGGCCGTGAACGCCGTCACCACCAGGACCCGCCACCCTGCCGCCGCCATGCGGGCCAGCGTGCCGCCACAGGAGAAGGCGGCGTCGTCCAGGTGCGGCGAGAGAGCGAGGGCGATCACAGAAGATGGGGCGCGGCGATGAAGCGGCAGGACGGGTCCAGCGGCAGCACCGGGTCGACCGGCTCCCGGCGCGGCGCGGCGCGCACGCGGTCGTAGCTGTCCATGATGAGGCGCCCCACCGCCGCCCAGGAATAAGTGGCGCGGCACTCGGCCAGAGCGGCCTCTGCGAAGCGGCGCCGCAGCGCGCCATCCTCGATCATCCGGCGCAGCGCCGCAGCCAGGGCCGGTACGTCGCCGGGATCCACCAGCAGCGCATTCTCGCCGTCGCGCAGACAGTCCACCACCCCCACGGCGCGGCAGGACACGCAGGGAAGGCCGCTGGCCATCGCTTCCAAGATGGTGTTGGAAAATCCCTCGGCATGGGTGGGCGAAACGAAGACGTCGCCCATGGCGTAGACTGCCGCCGCCTCGGCATAGTCGGCGTAGCCGGTGAAGCGCACCGGGACCCTCAGCTCCGCCGCAAGCTCCTTGGCCGCATGGAGGTCGGGGCCGATGCCCGAATACACGGCCGCGAAGGGCACGCCCTGTGCCTGCAGCAGCGCCAGCGCATGCAGCATGTCCAGCGCGCCTTTCCGCCGGTCCACCCGGCCGTGGTACAGCAGCCGCACCGGGTCCGCCGCCGCGCCCGGCGGCTTGTGCGGGCGGAAGCGCGCCACCTCCACCGCGCCGGGGACGATGGTGAACAGGCTGCGCGGCACGCCGAGCCGCTCGACCACCTCCTGCGCGAAGCTTTCGCAGCCGATCAGCACGGCATCCGCCCCATGCAGCACGCGCTCCATCGCCACGCGATGCGTCTCGCAGCAGGAGCCGACCCAATGGCCGTCGCCGCCTTGGATGGACACCACGGTGGGCACGCCGATCTCCCGCGCTGCCAGCAGCACCGCCCAGCCATTGGGGTAGCCGTACTGCGCGTGCAGCACGTCGAAGGGCGCGCGCGCGTGCTCGGCCAGGATGGCGTCGCGCATCGCCCGGACGTCGCGGTCGAAATCGGCGCCGCCCGGCGCCTCCTCGCCATGTGCCTGTAGGCCGATAACGCGCACGCCCGGCACCGGCGGCGGGGGGCCGCCGCCATAGATGCCGGTGCCGGCCGCATCGCCCCGGTACTGGCTCACCATGGTGACGTCGTGGCCCGCCGACACCAGCTCGCCCAGCAGGTTCAGCGCATAGGCGCTCATTCCGGAGATGGCGGGAAAGAAGCGGCGGGAGCAGAACAGGACGCGCATCAAGCCGCGTCCCGGCAGGCCCGGAGCCAGCGCAGCGCGTCGGGCACCATGCGGTCGGCGCGATGGCTTTCGCGCGACAGCTCGACGCAGACCAGCCCGCCGAAGCCGATCTCCTCCAGAGCGTCGAGGCATGTGGGCACGTCCATGTCGCCCTCGCCAAAGGGCAGGTGGACGTGCTCGCCGCGCTTCATGTCCTCGATCGCCACCGTGCCGATGTGAGGGGCGAACTCCGCCACCGCGGCGGCGGGCTCGCGCTCACCCGTCACCAAGCAGTGGCCGAGGTCAAGCGCCAGGCGCAGCTCCGGCAGCTCCGCGTGCAGCAGAAGCCAGTCATCCAGCGTCTCCACCAGCATCCCGGGTTCCGGCTCCAGCGCGGCGGGCACGCCGCGGGAGCGGGCGTGCTCCAGCACCTGCGCCACCCCCTCCACAAGCCATTCCCCGGCCTCGCCGCGGTCCACTCCCGGCAGGGGCACGCCGGCCCAGAAGGACACGGCCTCGGCGCCCAGCAAGTTGCCGATGTCCACGGCGCGGCGCAGGAACGCCACGCGGCGCGCGCGGCCTTCCGCGTCCGGCGTCAACAGCGTCGGTTCGTGCTTGCGGCGGGGGTCGAGCAGGAAGCGTGCGCCGGTTTCGATCACGCAGCCGAGCGAGCGAGCGTGCAGGGCCTTGCCCAGCGTCTCTGCGCGTTCCACCCAACCCTTCTCCATGGGGTCCAGGTGGTGGTGATCCAGGGTCAGTGCCACGCCGGCATAGCCAGCATCGGCGATCATGGCGACGGCATCCATCAGCCGATGGTTGGCTGTGCCGTTCGTGTTGAAGGCGAAGCGCAGGCTCATGCGGCACACCGCTTGGCGAGCAGGAGCTGCGCGGCGAAGGGCCCGCTTTCCCGGTACAGGGGAAACAAAGGCGCCACCAGACGCTCCGCCGCCGGCGCGTCCCACCAAGCCGGGCCGCCGCAGCGCGTCTCGTCCTCCGGCCGCAGCCGCACGCGCAGGGCGCCTGGCGCGGGCGAGTCCAGCAGCAACGGGTCGCGGCGCGCCCGAAGCCGGCGCACGCCGCGCCATCCCAGGCGGCCATAGCTCATCGTCTCGCTTTCCAGCCCCGGCACGATGGCCTTCACCACCCGCACCGAGCCGCCAGGCGGCGAGCAATCCACCCAGATCACATCCAGTCCCTCGGCGGCCAGGGCGCGCACCAGCCAGTCCAGCCGCGCGCCGGCATCGGCGGAAAGCGCCGGCCCGGCATCGGGTAGGGCGGAGAAGGGCACCTCCCTCGCCACGCGGAACACGCTTCCCGCGAGGCGGCGGCGCAGTTCCGCCGCGTCCTGCGCGAGCCACTCGGCCATCGCCTCCACCGGGCGCGGCTCCTGCTCCTCCGCCAGGGCGTTGCGAAGCTGCCGATCCGCCATATCGGCCGGCATCACGTGCCGAATCGCATCGATGGGACCGTGCGTGGCCGACTTGCGCGCACGCGAGCCGCAGAACTCCAGCAGTGCCTTGCGCAGCGAGCGCGCGCGGTCCGGGTGCGCCGCCTCCCCACACGCGGTGAGTTGCAGCGAGATGGCGGGCTGCGGGTCGTCGCCCACGACGTACAGGTTGGGAATGCCGAAATCGTCGGCCGCCAGCTTCACCGTGACGTTGATGCCGAGTGCCCGCAGGCGCTCCAGCAGCGCGGCCACCTCCGGTTCCTCCACCGCGTCCATCTTCACGCCCACCCCCTGGTCCAGGGCGCGGTAGTTCACGGCGTTGCCGTCGCGTTGCAGCAGCTCCATGAGCCCGTGCGCGAGGGCGTGCCCCAGGTCGAAGCCAGCCCCCAGCCCGTTGGTGATGGGCATGATCAGCTCGGCCGGGATGCCTGTCTGGTAGGGATAGGCCGCCACCCACTCGATCGGCACCGAGATGGGCGTGTCATCGGGGAAGCGCCGCGCCTCCACCCAGGTCAACGGCGTGTCGGGGGTCCAGGCGCTGCCGGCGGGCAGGCAAAGCGTCAGCGGGTCTGCCACCGCGTCCAGGCCGTGTCGCTCCACCATTGCGCGGAAGGAAGACTGGACGCGTGGCGCGCGCTTCGCCCACTCGCCGACGAAATACTCCTCCAGCACCTCGCCCACCGCGCCGACCTCCGCTTCGATCGGCTCGAAGCCGTAGCCGTAGCCGATGGTGGCGGGCTCGCCATTCGCGGGCAGCAGCGCCGCCTCGCAGACAGGCACGCCCGTGCGGTCCAGCCCGTCGATGCGGAACACCTCCAGCCGGTCCTCCCGAGGAAGGGCATCGCGGAAGGCACGCGCGACGTCGTGCAGATGGCTGGCGCTCATGGCAGCTCCTCGATGGGGATGTGGCGCACGCCGGGTGGGCCGCGCAACTGGTCGTCCAGCACCGCCAGCGCCGTCTCACGCCCGATGCCTGGCGCGTGCTCGAAAGGGGTGCAGACGGTGTCGAACTCCAGCGCGGCGATCACGTCGCGGTAGCGCCGCGCCTCGCCGGGCGTGATGGGGATGGATTTGTGGAAGGCCTTGTGGGTGGACACGGCGAGGTTCCGTCCGTCCGCATCCTGGTCCACCTTGAAGGCATCCCCGCAGAACAGGATGCGACGCCGCGCGTCGTGCAGCACGGCCTGTCCCTCGTAGTGGCCGCCGACATGATGCAAAACCTGACCCGGCCGAAGCTCCAGCCGGTCGTCATAGGGGGTGTCCACGCGCATGGCTTTGGTGAGCCAGAGATCCTCCTTCTGGATCGCCAGCACCTCCGGCCGGAACACGTCCTGCAGCTGCCACAGCGCGCCATAGCCATGGACGTGGGAGGCGGCGAGGAAGCGGATGCCGCCCAGGCGGCGAATCTCCTCGATCATCGGCGGCGTGTAGTAGGGCGCGGCCTCGAAGGCGGTGTTGCCGTCGGGGTGCAGCAACAGCCAGCCGGTGCCGTTCAAGCCGAAGCCCGGCGAGGTGCAGAAGGCGACCATGTCCCGGTCGAGCTGCCGCCAGTGGCCGGTCAGGTGCGCGGCGACCCTTTCCTCCGGCCAGAAATCCCAGCCATCGGCCGGCAGGTCGTTGCGCGTGTCCTCGCAGACCGGGCAGCCGGAGGGGGCGAAGTGCTTCTGCCAGAAGCCGCAATGCGAACACGCCCAGGGGGTCAGCGGCATGAAACGCTCCGATAGGCTTGGTCGAGCAGGCGCATGGTGTGAAGGTCCCGCTCCAGGTCGAAGGCAGGATCGGGCCGTCCGGCGGCATGGCGGGCAAAGGCCGCCATCTGCCGCGCGAAGGGCGAGGCGCCGGCATCGGGAATCTCCAGCGCACGGCGCAGCCCCAGCCGCGCATCGGTGAACCACAGCGCGCCGCCAGGGGCTTGGCCCATGGTGCGTTCCGCCGTCAGCTGGCCTTTCGTGCCCAGGATTTCGAGCCGGCGTCTCGGCAGCGCCTCGGGGCAGTTGTAGGCGACGTGCAGCTGGGCCAGCACGCCCGACGCCGTGCGTCCGATCAGCAGCGCGCCATCATCCACCGCGTAGTCCTGCACGCGGCTTTGGACCATGGCGGCCACCGTCAGCAGCGGCTCGCCCAGAAGGTGGTCCACGAGGTCGAGCCCGTGCGGCGCCAGGTCCATCAGCGCGCCGCCACCGGCACGGGCGGGATCCGCGCGCCAATTGTCGCGCGCCCAGCCGGGTGGCACCCAGCACGCATAGGCGATACGGACGGCGGTAACGGTGCCGATGGCACCCTGCGCAATGAGGTCGCGCATCAGCACATGCGCCGGGTGGTGGCGCTGATCGAAAGCGCAGCCCCAGGGAATGCCGGCTCGGCGCACGGCCATCGCCATCGCCTCGGCTTCGGTCAAGGTCGCGGCCATCGGCTTCTCGCACAGCACCGGGATGCCGGCGGCGGCTGCGGCTTCCACGACCGGGCGGTGCAGGTGGTTGGGCGTGGCGACGTAGAGCGCGCCAAGGCCGGGCTCGCCCAGCAACGCATCCAGCTCGGCATGGGCACGGGCGCCCAGCGCTGACGCGGCGCGACGTGCCTCCGGCGCCGGGTCCGCCACGCCGAGGAGACGTCCCCCGGCGGCCAGAAGGCCGGGCAGCGCGAAGTCGCGCGCCACCCAACCGAACCCCGCCATGCCCCAACAGGCGGGCGCCAGTGCGCTGCCGTCCGGCATCACCAGCGCTCCGGCAGGTCGAGCAACTCGCGCCGCCGCGCCGGGGCTTCCGTTGCCGCGTCCAGCACCGCGCGAGCCGGCGCGGCGCTTGTGGCGGGAAACGTGGCGCGCGGACCGTACTCGAGCGCGTAGCGCTCGCTGGGCCAGGTCAGCCGCCCATCCGATCCGTAGAGCGGGTTGCGCCGAAGCGCAGCCCCATCGTGGGGCAGGCCGCGCACCGGTCGCGCGGGCCCCGCTCCCTCGACCAGGGAAAAGGCCTCTGCCCCCGCCAGGGCCGCGGCAGGCCGCGACTCTGGCGCGCGGCCTTCAGCCAGGGCGCGGGTCAGCTCCGCGTCGTCATAAATGGTGGCGCCGGGGAACATGCTCGCGACCTCGGCAGCGGTCATGGCGCGGCCGGCAGACAGGTTCGGCCAGTCACTGTTGTGCACGTGGCTGATGGCAAGCATCCCGCCCAGCGCACGAAGGCGCTGGAGGATCGCCGGCTTGGGCTCGAGGAAGTAGAAGGCGTCGTGGCAGCAGACGAGGTCAAAGCGGCCCAGCTCCGGCCAGGGCTGCGCAGCGTCCAGGCACAGAAGCGTGGCCTCTGGCACCACCCAGTGCCGTGCGACCCAGAGCTTGGCGAAGACCACGTCCGCCCCCGTCACCCGCGCGCCGCGCTGGCGCTGGGCGCGCAGGTGGTGGCCGATTCCGCAGGCCAGCTCGAACACGCTTTCAGGCGCGGGCGCGTGCGCCTCCACCAGGGCCAGCCCGGCAAGGAAGGTGGGGTCCGACCAGCGATGAGCGAAGTAGTCGGCGACCGGCCCCCAGGACAGCAGCGCCATCGCCTCGCGCAGCGAAAGGGAGTCGCGGCGGCGCACCAGCTCGCGCAGTGCCGCCGGATCGGCGCGCGGGCCGGTCCACCAGTCATCCTGGTCGGCCAGCAGCAGCACCAGCGCGCCTTCCTCGTCGCCGACCTCCTGACGCGCCAGGGCCTCGGCGGCCAGTTCCTCACGCCCAGCGCGCAGGAAGGGGATGCCGTCGAGGACCGGGCCGCGCCTCATGCGGCCAGCCCCACCTCGCGCAGCAGCCCTTCCTGGAAGGGGCGCACCGGGCCGTCATGCACCAGCTCCATCTCGCGCAGCAGGAAGCCGATGGTGGTGCCGGCGGCCCGCAAGTGGTGCTCCATCTGGAGAACGCGGTCCAGCGTGTCGGCGGCATGGAAGGCGCGGCCGCCCGGAGTTTCAGCGTCACGCAGGAGGAGGCGCGCAACCTCCACCTGCGCACGCAGCACCTCAGGCAGCTCGGCCAGGGCCTGCGACGTGGCGCTGTCCATCGCCGGCTCCAGCCAGTTCCCCAGCAGCATCTCCCCCGCGAAGCCGCTGTCGGGCAGCAGGGCGTTGTGGAGGTGGTGCGACAGGGCGGCCAGGAACACGGCCGTCGTGTCGGCGGCGTAGGCCGGCGCCAGCACCGCCCCAGCCACCGCCGTGATCAGGCAGTGTTCGGCGTGATTCTCCGGCGGCTCGAACATCAGGCGGCCGCGGCCGGGGCAGGTGGCGCCCGCGCGGGGCTGCGCCGCCAGCAGCGCCACGAAGGGCGGCGGCGGGCCGGCGGGAAGTTCCGGCGCCTCGGCCATCGCGCGCAGCAGGCCCGGGTCCACGGCGGCGGAAACCGAGGAAATGGCCTCGCGCATGATGGCCGCGCGCGCCTCGGGCGGGATTCCCACCTTCATCATCGCCGCGTCGTCCAGGTCGCCCAGCCGAGAAGCCGACAGCGCCGCGCGGGTCGTGGCATGGGCCACCGCCTCCGGAGGGGCGCCGGCACAGAGCGCGGCCCAGGCGCGGGCGAAGAGACGCTGCGCCACCGAGCCCTCGCGCCCCGCCGAACGGACGCGCTTGAGGTCGCCCAGCTCGCGCAGCAGGGGCAGCAGGTCGGCCGGACCGGTCATTCGGCGGCAGGCTGCGAACCGGGGGCGTGCAGCCATTCGTGCAGCATGCGCTCTTGCGCGGGAAAGGAATGCTCGGGCTGTCCGCTGGCGGTCTGCGGAGCCTTGAAGAACAGGCTCAGCTGCTCCTGCGCGCCGCCTTCGCCACGCTGCTGCGCGAGGTCGAGCACGCGAGCGATCTCGATCGCCAGCGGCGCGGCAAGCACGCTGTCCTTGCACAGGAAGTTGACCTTGATCTGCATCCGCTGGCCCAGGAACCCGGTGACGTCGATGTTGTCCCAGGCTTCCTTGTCGTCGCCGCGCGGGCGGTAGTAGCGGATGTCCACGATGTGGTCCTCGACCGGGTAGCCGAGGATGCTGTCCAGCACGCTGCCCTTGGTGCCCAGCTTGCTCTTCAGGCTGTCGGGATCCTGCAGCGCCTCGCCATCGCGGTTGCCCAGGATGTTGGTGCTGAACCAGCCATCCACGTGCAGCGCGCGGGCGCGAAGGGCCGGGGCCAGCACCGTCTTCATCAGCGTCTGCCCGGTCTTGCCGTCCTTGCCTGCCACCGGCACGCGACGCTGCTGCGACAGTTGTGACAGCGCCGGCACCTCGGCCGCGCAGGACGGGGTGAAGTTGCCGTAGGGCACGCCCGCCATGATGGCGGCATAGGCGTAGAGCATGGCCGGCCCGATGGAGGCGTCGTCCGCATCCAGGGCCTTCTCGAAGGCCTCGATGCTGCGATGGGCAGGGCTGCTGGCCGGCGTGCGCTCGGTGGAAGCGAGGTTCACCATCACGAGCCCATCGAAGCCGTTCGCCTCGCGGAAGCGCTGGAGGTCGTCCTGGATGGCGGCGATGGCGGCGCGATGGCCGGCGGTGGCGTTGAGGTTGCGACCCTCGATGTTGCGGCAGAACTCACGGCTGCCCACGGCCTTCCACGGGTGCTTCGCATCCAGCGCGGCCTCCACCTCCTTCAGCTGGCCGCCCTGCAGCACGCCGTGCTCGGCCGCCGCCTCGGCCAGGGATTGTGCGTTGAGGTCCCAGCCCTCGAGTTCCAGATCCTCGTAGGCCGCGAGGCCCGGCACGGCGACGTGGGCCAGCGGCAGGCCGTCCATCCGGTTGGTGCCGCGTCGCAGCACCTCCAACCCAGCGGCGGCGGTGGTGGCGACGGCACCACCCATCCCGACAATGGCGACCCCGACGCGGCGGCGCGGCGTGATGTTGAGCATGTTGGACATGGTCCCTAAGGCTTCGCATCCAACGAGGACGGTTTCGCAGCGTTGGCCACCGCCAGCGGCAAGGCGCAAAAATTTATCTTGTGCCCGCAACCCTTGCAGAATCCGCGAAACGCAGCATAGGACGCGTCAGAAACGCCAGCGCCAGCAGGGTCGCGGCCGAGGTGAGGGCGGTGCCGGCCAGGCCCAGCGTGGCGGCCATTCCCGGGGCGGCGGCCGCCCCGACCACGTCCCCCGTGTTGAGCGCGGCCATGTAGAGCGCGAAGCGAGTGGCAGCAACCGGCCCGGCGCTTGTGCGCATCACCGCCGGCGCCAGTGCCACGAAGGCCAGCGCCGAGGTGGTGACGGACAGCCCCATCGCCAGCGCTCCGCCGCCCAGTCCCGCGGGCAGCAGAAGCGCGGCGAGAAGATGCGCCGCCGCCGCCGCGGCCAGCAGGATGGGCAGGCTGCGCGACGCGCCGGCGCTGTCCGTCCACCAACCCACAAGCAGGGCGCCCACCGTGCCCGCAACGAGCGCCATCGTCCCTTGCATGGCGGACAGTGCCTCGGCGGTCCAGCCACCCTCCCCGAGCAGGGCAACGCCCAGCGGGACGCGGAACGCCGCTCCCGCGAAATCCTGGGCAGCGCAGAAGACCAGCAGCGCCAGGATGCAGGGGTGCCGCAGCTCGCGCGCCAACTCCGCCAGCAAGGGGAGGAACCGGCACATCGCGAGCGACGGACGGGTGCGCAGGGAAAGCAGCGCGTCGCCGGGGGCCTCGCGGATCAGCAGCGGCAGCAGGGCCAGGGCGCCGCCCATGGTCAGCAGCACTGCGGCGGCGCCGCGCAGCCCGAGTGCCGGCAGCAAGACGCCAAACAGCGCAGAGCCCACCGCGATTCCGCCGACGAAGCCCACGCGGGTGCAAGCGGTGGCGGTGCCCAGTGCGTCGGGCGGCACGCGGTCCATGATCCAGCCGTCTGCCGCCGTGTCCATCAGCGCCGCGAAGGCGCCATGTGCCAGGAAGACCGGCGCCAGCGCCGCCAGACTGCCCGGCTCGGCCCCGAGCAGCGGCAGCAGGGACAGCAGCGCCCCCGCCTGCGCCATCAGCACCCAGGGCCGCCGCCGGCCCATGCGCAGCCCGCCGAAGCGGTCCACCAGCGGTCCCCACAGCGGCTGCGCCACCCAGGGCAGTCCCGTCAGGGCAATGTGCAGCCCGACCTCCGCCGTCGAGGCAAGTCCCCGCACCGCGAAGTGGTTCGGCAACGCCGTCAGCGCGAAGCCCGCCGCCAGCCCCTGGTAGGCGTAAAGTCCCAGGATCAGCGCGAGGCGCCAGCGCGGCGAGCAGGAAAGCGGCATCAACGCCGACGGGCGGACAGCACGCAGAAGGGAACGGCCAGCACCAGCCCCGCCAGCGCCGGCAGCGCCACAAGGGTCGCGAAGGGAGTCCCCCAGGCCAGGAGCGCCGCAAGAAACGCGAGGCCGAAGACGCTGTGCGGCCAAAGCCGGCGCAGCGCCTCACCCCAGGGCACGTGCCCGCCTTCGCGTCGTTGCGCCGGCCAGCCGGGGCGACGGCGGCCCAGAGCGTGAGCCACCACGGTCAGCGTCTTGTCGAAGGCCATTGCCCCTTCCAGCAGAAGCAGGAACAGGCTTTCCGTCGCGGCCTCGCGCAGGGCCGGCCCGCCGCGCCGCCATGCCTCCCGCGCGTGGCCGAGGAGGCGCGGGAGGTGCAGCGCCGCGTAGGACAGTGCGAGCCAGACGAGAAGCAGCACACGTGGCGTGCCTTCGGCCCCGCCCGTCGCCGCGTTCAGCACGGCCAGCGGCAACAGGAGGAACCAGAGCGGCGCCAGCAGGTAGTGTGCCATGGCCTGCACCATCTGGAAGCGCCCGAGGCGAGACAGATGAGGATCCCGCAGCAGGAAGCGGTACTGCATGTTGCCGGCCGCCCAGCGGCGGTCGCGGTCCAGGAAGGCTGGAAGGTCGGGCGGATGGCGCTCCCAGGATCCGTCGTCCACCGGCAGGACCCGCACCTCCCACCCCGCGCGGTGCAACCGCGCCGCCTCCACGAAGTCGTGCGACAGGATGGCGGTGCCGTCCGGCAGCGCGCCCAACCGGGCGTGGAGGCGGAAGGGAGCAATGCGCAGCAGGGCGTTGTGGCCCCAGAATGCACCCTGTGGGCCTTGCCACCACGCCTGGCCGGAGGCCCAGATCCGCGCGCCGGGCGCGTGGCCCAGCCCGAACCAGTGGGCGAAGCGGGTCCGCGCCTCGTGGCCGGCGATGGTGGCCTGCAGAAGAGCCAGGGTCGGCTGCGCGTGCATGCACCGTACCATGCGGGCGACCAGCGCCGGGTCCATGACGCTGTCCGCGTCCAGCAGCAGCAGGAACTCGTGACCGTCGGCGTGACGGTCGAGGAACTCCATGAGATTGCCGGCCTTCCAACCCGCATTGTCGGCCCGGCGACGGTAGCGCAGCGCACCCGGCGGCAGGGTGGCCGCGAAGGCACGCACGACCTCCTCCTCGGCCGCCCCGCGCTGCGGGTCGGTCGTGTCGGACAACAGAGCGATCGTCGCCGGCACGTCGAGGCCCCGCCACAGCGCGGTCAGCGGCGGCAGCAGCGTCGACACCTCCTCGTCGCGCACGCAGATGGCCAGCAAGGTCGGGGGCGGCGCGATCGGAGAGATGGCGGGGTCCGGCTCGGGCCGCGCCGCCAGCCCAGTCAGCCCGGTCGCGCCCGCCAAGGCCAGCCAGGGAAGGTTCAGCGAGTAGCAGACGAGGATCAGCACCTCCCAGCCGCTCCAGCCGCCAGGCGCCAGCACCGCCAGCATCAGCAGGAACAGCCCCGCCGCGAGGGCCACTACCAAGCCAAGAAAGAGGAGCCGCCGCAATGTCCTATCCGCGGAGGGGGCGGGCAGGGAGGAAAGATCGTGCGGCACTGGCGGATCAACGGCGCAGCGCGGCAGTGGCTGCCGGGGTGGGTCCGGGACGCTTCGTCCTTCAACGGACCAGGAGCCGATCAAAAGCCTGCATCTGGTCCTCACCCGGTCAGCCTCATTCCGCCCAGGGACAAGTGGTGAGAGCAACGAGTCTGTTAAGAGCGCGCCCCGACAGCCGGCGCCGAGGGCTTGACCGTCTTCTCCTGCTCCGAGCTCGCCTGCAGGTCGGCCTTTGGCTCTATCCCCCGCTGCTCCAAATCATCCTTGCAAACCTCGCCTACCTCAACGGTCATCACCGCCGCTTGCAGACCGCCCAGGACACCGGGCCTTCCGCCCCCAATGGACGCTGCTCGGGTGCGATTTCCAGCCGCCGATTGTGTGCGGCCAGCGCCCCTTCCCACAGCGCGGTCCAGCAATCGAAGCCGGCAGGGTGCAGGTGGGCGGCGCCGCGCATGAGCGCCCAGCCGGACTGGCCCAGCCGGACCTGTCCGTCCCGCTCCTCGATCCAAGGACCGGCTTCACCCGTTGCCTCGGCGACGGCCTGCATCCAGCGCGCGAAGCCCAGGGCACCGGGCTCGGCCCCGCCCATCGCCTCGGCGACCATGTGGAAATGCTGCATGCCGACCTGGCGCCCGGCGGTGCCCAGCAGGTGGCGCGCCTCGTCGGGACCGAGCACCTCCAGCGCCGATTGGATGGCGGTGCGGACATACTCCATCGCATAGCCGCGATGGGCCTTGCGCAGCCGCTCCTCCGGCCATTCCGATGCCGGGACCCAGGGTGCCTGGGCGGGGTCGAAATCGGGAGCCTCCTCGCCGCGGCTGAAGCGCAGCCGCTCCTCGGGGGCAAGGTCGTGGTCATGCTCTAGGTAGTATCCCTCCAGCCCGTCCTGCCCGTCCGCCGTCTGCTTGGTGCAAACGAAGCCCAGGCGCGGATTGCCGAGCGAGACACCGTTCTGGGCGTGCCAGCCTCGCAGCATCGCGCGCGACACCTCGCCCGGGATGCCGCAGAGCGCGGTGCCCCACCACAGCCAGCGCGGCGGTGCGTAGCGGATCCAGGCCTTGCGGTCGCTTTCGTGCATGTACTCGACCGAGACGCCGCCAATCCGGTTGGACAGGTAGTGGTACTGGGCGCAGGCCACGGCATCGGGCAGGCCGGTCAGGCCGAGCTTGGCGAGGCCGGGCAGGAAGCGTTCCCGCTGCTGCCGCCGAAACACGGCGAAGACGAGGTCCGCCGCGGCCGAGGGACCCCGCCGCGCCACGATGCCGAGCACGATGCCGGTGAAGAAGGCCCGATGCAGATCGGAGACCGCCTGATTCAGTTGCGGGGAGGACACGCCCATTCCGTCCTTTCGGGTCGATCCAGCTGCGTGGCCCCGATCGGACCAGATGGTCAGGCGTGCCGCAAGCGGTCGTGCCGGGTTCCGGCAAGCGTGAGCGAATATCTCGAAGGCCCGCCAGTTCCCTCACCTTGCGTGGAGCGCATCGCCATGGGGCTGCTCATATGGCCTCAGCCGCTCACGGAGGCCTGGACACTCTTCCCTGCAAGCCTTGGTCGCGGGCGCATTCCCCTCTGGCTCACGGCGCCTCGGCTGAATGGCGGGCATCCTGTTAACCACACGTCGGACGGTGCGTTGCTGTTCGTCACCCAAGGGCAGGCTTGATGGAAGAACCAGAGCAGATCACCGCCTCCAAGATTCAGACCATGGTCGAGGGCTTCTTCTGGTTCCTGCCGAATATCGGCATCGGCCTGGTGGTCCTTTTAGGGTTCTGGATCGGGGGCCGGATTGCGGCTAAGGCGGTGGCCTATGCTCTCGCCCGCAGGCAACGCAAGGATCTGGGCCTGCTGCTTGGCGCGACGGCGCGCTGGGCACTGATCGCAGGCGGCGTGATGGTCTTCATGACGATCGTCTTCCCCTCGGTGCGACCCGCGGATCTTCTCACCACGCTGGGCGTCGGCTCGCTGGCGGTCGGACTGGCTTTCCGGGACATCCTGCAGAATTGGTTCTCCGGCCTCATGATCCTCTACGCGCAGCCCTTCCGGGTCGGTGACCAGATCGTGACCGGCGAGTACGAGGGCACCGTCGAGCACGTCGAGGCCCGTGCGACCCTCATCAAGACCTATGACGGGCAGCGGATCGTCGTTCCGAACAGCAACCTGTACACGCGCAGCATCACCGTGCGGACCCACTTCCCGATCCGCCGCAGCCAGTGCGACGTGACCATCGGCTATGGCGACGATCCAGTCGTGGCCTGTGAGGCCGTGCTCCGCGCCATCGGTTCCATCGAGGTCATCCGCCAGGACCCGGCACCGGACGCGCGCGCCTGGGAATTTGCCGAGTCTGGCGTGGTGATCCGCGTGCGGTGGTGGACCGATTCTCGCCGCAATTACGTCGTCTCCGCCCAGGGGCAGGTCGTGGCAGCGATCCGCGCCGCGCTGCGCGACGCGCAGATGGACATCGCCTACCCGACCCATACGGTCCTGTTCCACGATCAGACCGATGAGGCCGATGGAGACCGGACCCGGCAAAGGGAGGGCTGGCCGGCCGGGGCTTCCCCGCCAGCGCCCCGTCCCCTCAGCCACATCACCCTGGAGCGTCGGAGGCCACCTCGCAACGAGGAGGGCTGACTCCTCGCGAATGCCGCGACGGAGGAACGCTCCTCACGCAGACCGCGAGAGAGGGCGATCCCGCTGGTGGCCATGCGAGGTTCGACTAGCCTAAGCGGCCCCCAACGGCTCCGATCGCGCGATCCAGGGCAAGCTATGATGCCAGGGCGGGATCGGCGCCGCCGCGCTCTGCAGCAACACTGCGCTGGACGCCCTGGCGTCCGTCAGCGACGTCGTCAATGCATCGCACGACCAGATCCGGAACGCCGTGGTGCACCATGTGCCCGTGCCCTGGCACGACGTGCAGTTGGCTTCCCGGTAGCGCCTGCTGCAACCGCGCAGAGTGGCGCCCCACATCCACGATCCCGTCATCCTCCCCCACGACGATGGCGACCGGGATCTGCGTGATCTCGTCGTACCGCCCCTCGGCAATCGCGGCCCAAGGGCTCATGGAGGCGGCATCCTCGGCGCTGGCCTTGATCTGCGAGGGCCGCACCATGATCGGCACCGGAACGGCCGCCGTGAAGCCGGGCGGCACGGGCGCGGGCGCGAACATCTTCGTGATCATCTTTGGGGCAATCAGGCCGCCCACGAGGGGACCGACCGTGTAGCGGATCACGTCCCCGAGGACAGGGACCGCCGGCGGCGAGAAGAGGACGATGTCGGCACGCACCGTCGGATAATAATAGCCGGATACCAGAACCAGTCCCGAGATGGCCTCCGGGTGGTTCAGCGCCAGGGCCATGGCCACCAGGGTGCCCCAGGAATGCCCAACCACGACCGGGCGCTCGACCCCGAGGCGCATGAAGGCCTCGGCGAGGACCGCGGCCTGGGCCTCCGCGGTCCAGAACCGGTCGCGCGGCCGATCGCTGTAGCCATAGCCGGGCCGGTCAAAGGCGAGGACACGGTGGCGTTCGGACGCAAGCCCGAACACGCCGCTCGCGATCCAATCCTCGGCGATGACGCCATTGCCGTGAAGCAGGACAACAGGCGGCCCGTCACCATGCCCGCCTTCCAGGTAATGAAGATCGATGCCCCCGGCCCGCACGAAGCGCCCTGCAGGGGGATGATTCCGCTCCGCCTGTCGGGCGAGGGTGTGGTTCAGCAGAGCGCTGGCCCCGAGAGCAAGGGCCGTGGTGGCGAGAATGGTCTTTGTGCGCGAGGAGGCCATGGCCGCTCCTATGTGTCGGCGACCGCCTCCCTTCCCAGCTGCAGCAGGAGAGTGAGGGCGAGGACGCGTGGTGATGCGGTGCACCATCCCAACGGGGCGGCGCCCCGCCAGTTGCCCGCGACCTGATCTACGCGCTTCCTTCCGGCCGCAGTTACCCCTGATGGCTCACAAGTTGATAAGGTTGTTCAAGCCTGTCTGCATCACCGCTTCTTCCTAAAGCGGCGGAGACTGCATCACCCGCCCGAGATGCCCCTGATAACCTTGCCCGAGCCCCCGCAATTCGCGCAGATTTGCTCCTGCAGCTGGCCCTTGCCCCCGCAATCCGGGCAGACATCTTCGCCGGTGCCCGGCGTGCCTACGGGCGCGTCATCGCCCGGGAAAGTGCCACCAGCCCCGGGAATACGTGGGTCTTTCGTGCCTTGAGGCTTGCGCTCGTTCACCACTGCCTCCTCTCGTATTATGCTGGCTTGCCAACGCGCGCGCTCTGCCACCTGTTGCGGTGGCCTGGAACGCGGGTCCGGTCGGCCCTGCACCCTCCGGTCCACCAACCCTGACATTTCCTGGGCGCGGGGCATGCGACAAATGAGCACCCCAGGGCGGTGCGCCCTGAAGTCATGACAAGGCGGGAGACATATTATCCGCCTCCGGCCGAGGCCGGGAAGCGGCATGACGGGTGGTCAGATGCGGAATGCCTGCCGCGCCAGCAGGCGCCAGTCATTCCCCGACTTCTGCCAAACCTGCATGACGCCAATCCGCACCGGCGTGACCTGCCCCGCCGCGTTCACCGTCTCGCCGGTCAGGGTGTGGCGGGCGATGGCGGTGTTCCCGAGGACCGACACGGACTTGTCGCTCAGGTTGATCGAGCGAAAGGACGAGGCCCTGGAAACAAGATAGTCGATGAACTGCTGCTTGTTCTCGACGCGGCCGGCCGAGTGGCCATAGCTCAGGCCATCGGCCGTGAGCGCCTCCAGTCGCGAACGGTCGACCGCGATCATGGCTTCCGACAGGGCGTCGATGGCCTGGGCCACTGCCTGCTCGTCACCGGACTGCGCCTGTGCGCCCTGCTGCCCCATCGCAGCCGCAACGATGATGGCACCACCAAGGACACCGACGCTTCGACGTGTGAAATCCATACGAACCTCCTCCGCGCTTGTTCTGGTTGCGGAACAGGCTAGCCGCCCGGGTCCCGCTCGTCCATCAAATGTGCAGGCCGGTTCATGAATTCTGGAGAATGCCGGTTCCGCGAAGCGCGTTCAGATGAACGTCAGCAGCCGGCGCGGATTGCCGATCATGATCGCCTCGATCTCCGCCTCACTCCAGCCGCGCTTGCGCATGTGCGGCAGCACCTTCTTCTGGATATGCGCGTAGCCATGCCCGCCCCACTCGCTGAACTGGATCGTGTGGCAGATGTCGTGGCTGATCACGATCTGGTCGAGATGCCCACGGTCGATGGCGCGGCGGATCGTGCGCAGGCGCATCCCGTCATTCGGCATGTCGATGTCGGCATGCGCGTAGTAGGTGTTCTCCTGACCGAAGAGGTCCCATTCCAGGATCACGCCCGCGTCGGCGAGGCGGAACAGCCGGTCGTCATCGAAGATGGTGCGGTCGATGTGGTCGATGATGGTGCGCGACAGGTCGGCGCCGTGCTCCCGCAGGAACTCCACCAGCATCCACGGATGGTCCTCGTGCCGCGCCGGGTGGATGGTCAGCGACGCGCCCGTTTCCTGCTGGGCGATGACCGCGCCCGCGAGGACGCGCTTCTCCAGATCCGTCCAGGGCCACTGGCAGCCAATCTCGCCCACGATCCCGGCGCGCACGCCGGTCCCCCAGGCGCCCTGCTGTACCTGGTCGATCATCTCCTTCGCGAAGCTGTCCACGCTGCGATCATGGTTTGCTGGGTCCTGGTAGTCATGGACGTAGTGACCGCAGCCCATGACGATGTGGGCCCCGGTTTCCCGCGCCACCTGGGCGAGTCCCTCCGGGTCGGGCTCCAGCCCGCCGATCGTCAACTCCACCACCGTCTTACCGCCGGCCGCGACCATCTCGGCCGTGGCGCGGGCGGCGACGGCGCGGTCCTTCTGGGTGGTGTTGCGGATGTCGGCGACGTCGCCGTTGAGGAGGTCCCAGTACTGTCCGGGCTTGGGGCCACCGCTGGCGGCGGGGTCGCGCTTGGCCGGGTGGGTGATGTTCCAGATCAGGTGCTCATGCATCAGGGTGGGACCAAGCTCGGCCGGGTCCACCAGCCCGAGCACGGTCTGGGCCTTGCCCCGCATCTCGTCACGCGTCAGGCGCATCTCGGTCGGTTCTCCTTGGCCGGGCGTCAGGCCCAGCGCACGTTCCAGGGATAGCTCGCGGCAGTCTTGAGGAAGCCGGTCAGCCCGGCCCGATAGGCGGTGCGAATGAAGTAGCGGCCGAGCGGGACAACCGGGACCTCGCGGAAGGATTCCTGCTGGATCTCTTCTGCCAGCCGCGCCTGCTCCGCCTCGTCCGGGGCGAGCAGCCATTGCGACGCCAGTTCCTCGACGCGCGGATTGCTGTACCAGCCAAACCAGCCGCGGTCGCCCTGGCCGCGAACGATGGGACTGGTGGCGGGGTTGAGGATGGAGGGGCTCGGCCACCAGGTGTGGAAGATGCTCCAGCCGCCGCGCTCGACCGGCTCCTTGCTGGTGCGCCGCTGCACGACGGAGCCCCAATCGGTCTCCACCAGCTCGATATTCATGTCGAGGCGGCGGAGCAGATCAGCCGTGACGAGCCCGAAGGGCGCCATGCTCGGCAGGTCGCTTGCGTTGATGATCACGACCTTCTCCCCGCGATACCCGCCCTCATGCAGCATCTGCTTGGCGCGGGCGAGGTCGGGCGGGCTTCCCCGCAGCGCATCGGGTTTCGTCTCGCGGCCATAGGCCGTCCCGCAGGGCCACATGGAGTGGCACTCGGTGAAGATCTCCGGATCGTTGCCGGTGATCGCGCGCATGTAGTCGTCCTGGTTCGCGGCATACAGGATCGCGCGGCGAACGCCTGCCTTGTCGAAAGGCGGGTGGAGATGGTTGAAGCGCAGAGTGCCGATGTAGCCGGTCGGGTCGTTCACCCCGACGCGGAGGTTGCGGTTGCGGCGGAGCAGGGGGGTCAGGTCCGGGTTCACCTGGTCCCACCAATCCACCTCGCCAGCCTGCAGCGCCGCGGCGGCGGTGGCGCTGTCCGGCATGACATGCCATTCGATGCGCTCGAAATGTGCCACCTTGCCGCCGGCGGTGTTCTCCGCCGGCTCCTGCCGCGGGACGTAGCCGTCGAACTTCGCGTAGCCGACCCGGCTGCCCGCCACGAACTCCTCCGGCAGGAAGCGATACGGGCCGGAACCGACCATCTCGGGCACCTGGCGGAACGGGTCGGTGCGCGCCAGCCGCTCCGGCATCATCAGCGGCATGTTGGAAGCCGTCTTGCCGATGGCCGAGAGCAGGAGAGGGAAGGGGCTGCGGAGGCGGATGCGGAGCGTGCGGTCATCCGCCACGCCCCATTCCGCGGCGGCGGCGGCCAGCGACTGGCCGAAGACATCCCGCTTGCTCCACCGCTCCAGGCTCGCGACGCAATCCCGCGCCAGGACCTTCTCGCCATCGTGCCACAGAAGCCCGTCGCGCAGTCGGATGGTCCAGGTGAGCCCATCGTTCGAAACCGTATGCCCCTCGGCCATTTGCGGCCGGATGCGTCCAGCATCGTCCGTGCCGTAGAGCGTATCGAACACGGTATAGCCGTGCACCGAGGTCACGGCCGCGGTGGTCCAGACCGGGTCCAGTGCGGTGAGGTTGGCCTGGGGGACGAAGCGCAGCACGCGCCGGTCGCGACGCTGGGCCCGCGCGGGCGCGCTCCCCACCGCGACGAGGCCGGCGGAGGTCGCGATGAAGCGGCGACGATGCATCGGGCAGGCTCCTTCGTAGGTCGGGACGGTCAGGCGCGCGGCAGCAGGCCGGCGCGCGCCTCGGCGAAATCGGCCACGGCCGCGGCGAGGCGGTCCAGCTCCGCCTCGCCCACCGGCAGGCTGAGCGCGATCATGCCCCGCTTCGCGAGGTAGATGCCGCTGGCCAGCATGTCGAAGAAGAACAGCTCCCTAAGCGCCTCCTCCTCGGGCGTGGGCGGCGCGGGACGCTCGATCGGGCCAGCGCGGAACTGCGCCGTCGCCATGGAGCCGATGCCGGTGAAATGCATCACCGTGCCAGCGCGGGCGAGGATGTCGTTCAGCCGCGCGCGCATCGCCTCGCCGCGATCGAAGAGCGTCTCCGCCGCCTCGGCGGTGAAGATCTTGCCGAGGGCGACGTTGCCGGCCGCCATGGACAGCACGTTGTTGTTGAAGGTGCCCGCATGGGCGATCCGGCCGTCGAACAGCCCCATGATCTCGCCGCGGCCGCCAAAGGCACCAAAGGACATCCCGCCGGCCATGTACTTGCCGAGCGTGGTCATGTCGGGGGTGACTCCCAGCCGCTGCTGCAGGCCGCCCCCGCTCATGCGGGAGGTCATCACCTCGTCGAAGATCAGCACGGCGCCCACCTCGGCCGTCGCCTTTCGCAGCGCGGCGAGGAATTCGAGCCGTGCCGGGATGCAGCCGCCGCTGCCCAGCATCGGCTCGACGATCACGGCGGCCAGCCGGTCCGCATTCTCGCGGATCACGGAAACGGCACCTTCGATGTCGTTGTAGTCGGCCATGACGAAGGGGAACGGCACGGTGGCCGGGTTGGTGCCGGAGAGCGGAAAGAGCAGCACGCCCCCGTGGTACCCGCCCCGGAAAGCCATCACCGTGTCCCGGCCGGTGAAGGCGCGGGCGGCGGTCAGCGCCATCAGGTTCGCCTCGGTCCCGCTATTCGTGAAGCGGACGAGTTCCACGGACGGAAACCGGCCGCAGACGAGGCTGGCAAGCGAGGTTTCCGCCTCGCCCACGGCGGCGAGGTTGATGCCGCGCCCCAGGGCCGCTCGCACGGCGTCATGGATGCGCTTCTCCGAATGGCCAAAGAGCCCGGCCGTGTACTCGCCGCAAAGGTCGAGATAGTCGCGCCCGTCGATGTCCCGCAGGTAGCAGCCTTCGCCGCTCTCCATCGCGGTGGGGAAAGGCGAGTAGACCAGCACGGTCCGTGTGTTGCCGCCGGGCATGACCTGGCGTGCGCGCTCGTGCAGGGCGCGGCTGGCCGGCCGCGCAGCGACGTAGGCCTCGCGGGCTTCGGCCACTGCCGAGGCGAGGTCGCTGTTGCGAAGCTGGACAGCGGCGCTCACGGGCAGGCGGTTCCGGCTGCGAAGGAAAGGGGCATGGATGAACCTCCGGCATTCGTTCACAACCGCCCTTGCCGCTTCGTCGCGGCGGGCCGGCATCCACAGGATGGCGTCCAAGGCTAGACTGCAATCCCATCAGCGTGCGAAATGTGATCACACAATGCCCGAGGCTGCCAACAGCTTTTTTCCGCAGGATGGAGAGGAAGGCCTTCCGCTCGAGGAGATGGCTTATCGCCGGCTGAGGGAGGCCCTGGTCACTGGCGCCATCCTGCCGGGGGACCGACTGTCCATTCGCGCGGTGGCTGCCGCCTTCTCGGTCAGCGCCATGCCGGTCCGCACCGCGCTGCGGCGGCTTGCGGCGGAGCAGGCGCTGGATCTGCTGCCATCCGGCACCGCCGTGGTGCCCCGCCTGACACGCGCGGGCTTCACCGAATTGAGCGCGATCCGCGCCAAGCTGGAGCCCATGGCGGTGAGCCTCGCCGCGCCGCATCTTGGCGAGCCTCACTGGAAAGCGCTCGCGCCCCTTGTCGCCGCGCATGACGCGGCGCGCGCGGCGGGCGACGCGGCGGTGGCCCAGGCGGCCGATCGGGACTTCCTGTTCGGGATCTACCGCTCCGCGCAGGCTCCGCTGCTGCTCGGCCTGATCGAGACTCTTTGGCTCCGGCGCGGACCGCTGTTCCGCTCGGTGCGGATCACCGTGACGGCGGCAGGCGGCCTCCGGCACAGCCATGGTGCGATGCTGGAGGCGCTGCGCCGCGGGATGGGCGACGAAGCCGCCGAGCTGCTGCGTGTCGAGATCGAGGACGCGACGCGCGCCATCCTTGCGACGGTGCGCTTCGAAGGCGATGACACGGCGGCGGAGAGGCTTGCCTGGATCGGAAAGCCTGGCCGCCGGCGCTGAGGAAGGGCGTCCTCCTCAACTATTCGCCGCGCGCATCGCCGCGCCGCCCAGGACCCTGGTGCCGAGCACGAAGTCCGCCTCCGTCATGCTCTCGCGCGGATTGTGGCTGCCATTCGCGTTGCGGACCAGCATCACCGAGGCCGGGATACCGGCTTGGTGGAACATCGCCGCATCGTGACCCACCGTCGCGAGGTGCAGGGCGCCCGGGCCAACCGCCTTCGCGGAATCCTCGACCATTGCGATGAGTGCGGGATCGAGGCGCGAGGGGGCCGAGCCGAAACGCGGTCCCATCTCGAACCGGACGCCGCGGCGCTGTGTGATGCTGTCGAGGAGGCGCGCCAGCAGGGCGTCGGCCTGCGCGATGACTTCCTCCCGGATCGAACCTACGTTGAAGCTGAAGCGGACCTCGCCGGGGACCTTGGTCATGGCGTGTGCGGCCGGGTCGGTTCCGAACTTGCCCATAGTGAAGACGCAGGACGGGTCGCTCTTTTCCGCTTCCTCCCAGAAGCGCTCGAACTCCAGCGCCAGCTCCGCTACGGCCAGCACGGCATCGTGACGATAGGCGCGCGGCAGCGCGGCGGAGTGGCCGTATTCGCCGAAGCAGCGCGCATCGGGATAGCGGATGTTGCCGCGAATATCGGTCGCGATGGCGACCGGGAGGTTCCTGGCGGTGAGCAGCGGGCCCTGTTCGATGTGCAGTTCGAAGAAGCCGGCCACGGTGTCGCGCGAGATGGGCATGACCGGCGCGGACGCATAACCCAGGTTGTCCAGGTGCTCCTGAAGCGGCCTGCCGGTGTCGATGCGAGGCAAGCCACCTAATTCTGCGAGGGTGGAGTGCCCCAGCATCAGGCGGCTGCCGACATAGGCGGTGCCGAACCAGGGGCTCTCCTCGCCGCGCATCGCGACGGCGCGGATGGTGCGGCGCTGGCCGCCGTCGCGAAGCGCCGCAGCAGCGGTTGCGATGCTCGCCATCACCCCTGCCAGGCCGTCGTAGTTTCCGCCGCCCGGGACCGAATCCAGGTGCGAGCCGGTCATGATCGCCTTGACCGAGGGGTCGGTGCCGGGCACGACACCGTGCAGGTTGCCGAACCGGTCCGGCTGCAGTTCGAGGCCGAGGCCCTGGGCAAAATGGGACACCTTTTCGGCCGCGATCTGCTCGCCCTCGCCGTAACAGGCCCGCGTGATGCCTGCTTCCGCCGTGCCCGTCAGGCGGCCGATCTCCTCCATCACGGTCCAGGCCTGGGCCGCGATGTTTCCCAGTGTCCGGTCGAAGCTCATGCTGCTGGCCTTCCTGTTCGGCAACGCTGTGTCAGCTTCCCTTTCCTCCGGCGTGCCAGCAAGGCGGGTGCCGTCGAAGCGGGCTGGGCGGCCTGCATCGAGCGAACCTTCGCAGCCACGCTTTCTTTCCGAACTCGCGCGCGAGGCAACGTGGTGGGCACGGACCGGGGCCGGCCGATCTGGGACGCGGCGTGCACGGACATCCGACTCGTTTTCTCCCTCAGGTGCCGTGCGCGGTCGGCCCCGGAGGTCCAGCGGGAGCGGTCGAGGTATCTTTCGCGCCTTGCCCCGCAAGGGCAGGCACCGCGCATCCATCCCGGACTCATGCGAGGCCCGGAATCGCTCGCAGTCTCCGTCGTCAGGCTTCGGTGCTTGAGCGTTCGCCCGAGGGACGCCTCCGCAGCTGTTCCCAGATCCGTGCGTCGCGATTGTAGAAATCCGGTCGGAACTGGGTTGTTCCCTCGGTGTCCGCGAAAGCGGTCTGGTACACGATGAAGACCGGCATCGGCGTCGGGACGGCGCGTCGGGTGGTCACGCCCGTCCCGATCACCTCATCGATCTCGTCGAGGGTCTGCTCCATCAGCAGGGCCGCGAATGCGCGTGGATTCTCGACCCGGATGCATCCGAAGCTCAGGCGGCGATTGTCGCGGCTGAAGAGATACTTGGCCGGAGTGTCGTGCAGGTAGACGTCGAAGCGGTTCGGCATATCGAGCATGATGAAGCCGACCCCGGCGTTGGGACCCGGGCGCTGCTCCACCTCGCCATTGGGCAGCATGACCATGTTGTTCCTCGCCAGGTAGTCCGGCTCACGCTGAATTCTCGGCAGGAGTTCCGCCACGACGATGTCCCGCGGGACGATCCAGGGCGGGTTGAAGAAACTTCCCTCGATCAAGGCACGGAATTCTGGGCTTTGGCGGTTCTCGGCATCGTTGCCGACCACGACCCGCGTGGTGAAGACGGGCTTGTGGTCGCGGTAAAAGGTCAGCCTCTGGTCGGCGACATTCACCCAGACTCGGTCCGGCGGCAGTGAGCGGGGAAGCCAGCGCTGGCGTTCGAGGTTCACCTCGATAGCGCGCGAACGGGTCCTGTTGGCCTGCTCACTGGCGGCGTTCGGGCCATGCCGTTGCAGGGCTTGGCGCAGCGCCGAGTAGGTCGGCGTCGCCGGAGCCAGCGCCTCAAGCACCGCCACGGGGTCGGGGCTGTCCGTGGCCGCGTCGAGCACGTCGGCCACGTCGACCGCTTCTGGCGCCAGATCCTCTCCAGGTCGTCTGCGTTCGACCGGAACGGCGCCATGGGCCAATGCATCCGCGTAGGAAAGGAATGCATGCGAGAGCAACAAATCGCGGTCGAGGGACGGAAGATCCGAGGCGCGCCGCAGAACGGTGGCGTGGAATAATTCAGGGTCCAGGCCGTGCCCGCCAGACCGCAGCACCACTGCCATCAGCGACTCCGCCTGCGCCTCGCGGGTCCTCCAGACTGGCGCGAAGCCATGGCGCGCGTAGAAGCGCCGCAACAAGCCCGTGTTCAGGCTTTCCCCAGCAACAGCGAGTCTGGGCCCGGCGTCTCTCAGCCTGCTGAGTTCGGCATGGGCTGGCCGCGTCGCGATCGGAACCGGCTCAGGAGCGGGGCTGGTGCTGCATGCGGTGAGGCCGCACGCGGCAGCGAGCGCAAAGGATCCGCCGGAGATGGCGGTACGTCTCGACACGCCAGGACCAACCAAAGCCAAGCGCTGGTGTTGACCAAGTCCGGGGCTGCGCCCCGGTGTACGAACGAAAAGCATTCCGCGACCTCTGATGACTTAGCCAGGAAAGTAAAGTTTGACTGGCTGCGGATCGTTGCCGTTCAATTCCGATCGTGTCTACGAGTCGATGCAAGGAGAAGCAAATGCTCACTGAATCCGAAGGGTTGGCTCGCCGCGGCGTGGCCCGATTTGCCCCCGTGGCTGCCGTGGTCCTCGCGACCGCGATGCTCGCGGCCTGTGCCCAGGATCCGCCGCCGCCGGCTCCGACCACGACCTACGTGGCCCCGGCTCCGGCTCCGGCTCCGGCCCCCGTCTCGGTTCCCCGGGCGCGCGGGTAATCGCTGGGCGCGCTGCGGCGCGCCGTCCGGTCTGCCCGGCTCGCTGCAACCTTTCAGCGAGCCGGGCAGACCTATTGGCCCACCGAAGCGCTGCTGCGGCGTGCTTCATCCCAGTGGCTCGCGATCCCGGTCCTGCAGGGAAGTCATCGGCAGGGGGCGATGCCCTCCTCCTCACAGGCGCCATGAGGCCTGATCTGTTCCCGACATCGCTCCCTGCGTCGTGACTTCGACGTCCTGCTGCGCAATGGAGCGCCTATGGCGGTCCTGTCGGTCGCGGGGTGCGAGGCAATCATCGGGATCGGGCCTATTCCGCCGCCGACGCAACGTCCTCCTGCCGCAGCCAGTTGGAGCAGGCCTCCGCGGCGCGGGCGATCTCCGTCTCATCGGTGTAGGCATGAACCGAGAGGCGTAGCCCGCCCTTGCGATAGGAGCAGCGCACACCATGAGCGGCGAGATGGGCGTGCAGCGCCGCCGCACCGCCACCCGGCACGTTGGCCGCGACGATGTGCGTGCGAAGGTGCTCGGGCACGCGGACGACGCGCAGCCCGGCCTCGTCGAGCGCATCGGCAAGGCAGGCTGAGAGCGCCAGCGCGCGCGCCTCGATCGCCTCCGGACCCGTGGCAAGGAGGAGACGCAGGCATTCGCGCATGGCGACGCCGCCGGTGAAGCCGGGATAGCCCACATCGAAGCGACGCGCCCCGGCGGCGGGACGGTCCTCCACACCAGGCGAGAAATCCTCGTGCCCGCCCTCTTGCCGCACGCCGAACCGGGCCAGGAACGGCGGATCAAGCCGCTCCGCCAGTTCGCGCCGGACATAAAGGAAGCCGAAGCCGAACAGGCCGCACAGTGCCTTCTGCCCTCCCACAGAGAGGGCATCCACGCCCTCCGCACGCAGGTCGTGGCGCAGCACGCCGACCGACTGCGCGCCATCCACGTGCAGCAACGCGCCCGCGGGGCGGATCGCCTCGGACACGGCGCGCAGATCGGCGCGGCATCCCGGCGTGAAGGAAGCAGCAGAGACGGTGACGACGCGGGTCTTGCCGGGCCGCATCGCGTCGCCGATCGCTTCCACCGGGAGGGCGTGGTCGGGCCGGATGGGCACCTCCACGACCGAGACGCCCCGGCGGCGGAGGTTGAGCCAGGGAAGCAGGTTGTTCGGGTGCTCGAAACCCGTGCACAGCACCACCTCGTCGCCCGGCCGCCAGTCCACCGCATTGGCGAAGGTGTTCACGCCCTCCGAGACATTCTTAGTGATCGCGATCTCGTCCGCCTCCACGCCGACGAGGCGGCCGAAGAGTTCGCGCGCCTCCTCCGCGATCTCGATCAGGCGAGACTTCTCCGCGACGCCGCGCACCGTCTCCTCCAGATGGGCCAGCAGCGCGGCGTGCGCTGCACCCGGGAGCAGCCCCTTGTGCGCCGTGTCGAGATAGGCACCGCGATCGGCCGCAAGGCCGGAAAAGGCGGCGCGAAACGTGGCGAGGGGCTCCGCGCCGCTCACGACACGCGCACCCCAGCCGCCCGCACCACCTCGCCCCACCGCTGAATCTCGTCGGCCAGCATGGCCTGGAAGGCGGCGGGGTCGAGCGGGGAGGGGGTGACGCCCGCCGCCTGCAGCCGCGTCGCGACTGGACCGGTGCCCAGCGCGGCGACGGCCGCCCGGTGCAGCGCCGCCACGGCCGGCGCCGGCGTGCGCGCCGGGGCGAGCAGGCCGAACCAGTGAGCCCCCCGCAGGTGTGGCAGGCCAAGCTCGGCGGTGGTGGGAACGTCCGGGAACTCAGGGACGCGCTGCTCCGACAGCACGCAAAGGGCGCGCAGCGCGCCGGTCCGCAGATGCGCCGCAGTGCCGGCGGTGTTGGTGAAAAGCGCGTCGGCGTGGCCGGCGAGGAGGTCGGTCACGGCTGGCCCGGTGCCGCGATAGGGAACGATGTTGAGCTGCACTCGCCCGGCGATCTGCAGAAGCTCCGCCGCGAGATGCGTGCCGGTGCCATTGCCCGCCGTGGCGAAGACCACTTGGCCAGGCCGCGACCGCGCCGTTCCGAGCAGCCCGGCCATGTCGCGGTGCGGCCCGTCGCCGCGCACGAACAGCATGACCGGCGCACGGCCCAGCAGGGCAACGGCCTCGAAATCCTCGAGCGCGCGATAGGGCAGGCTGGGGAAGGCCGTGGCGCTGATGGCGTGGGGCCAGTCCACGAGCAGGATGGTGTGCCCGTCGGGCGACGACTTGGCCACGAGGTCCGCGCCGATCGTGCCGCCCGCGCCGGCGCGATTCTCCACGACCACGGTCCCGCCCAGGGCCGGTGCCATCGCCTCCGCGACGGAGCGACCCACGACGTCCGACCCGCCACCGGGCGCGTAGGGCACGATCATCCGCACCGGCCGCGTGGGAAAGGCGGGCTGCGCCTGCGCCGCGACGGGAAGCGCAGCGCTGAGCGCGAAAAGGGTGCGGCGGTGCATTCAGGGGGCTCCTCAGTCTGGGGCAGTTCAACGCAGACGGAGCGGGACGGCAAGGACACTCACGCCGGCGCGAACCAATGGGAGAGGGCCGACCTGCGTACACCCTGCGTTGGCAATCCCTTCGTGTGCGGCCCGCCCGTCAAGCATGCCATCCTATTGGCTGCTGTGCCGTTGATGGTGATCAGGCAATGGCGTGTGGGCCAGAGGAGAGCCGCGCCGGGCCGACGCACTGCCACCTTGAAGCCGCAAGGAACACGATCGGATCATGTCAACCAATTCCGAACAGCGTCTCTTCGATGCCCTGGCCACCATCACGCGTGCCTTCGCCGATGGCGGCGTTCCAACGATGCTTGGAGCCGATGCAGCAGGGAACGATGCGGCGGACGGGTCCTCGCCTGCCATCGCGGTCATGGATGACGAAGCGCGGGAGGTGCTGGGCGAGGCGGCGCTAGCGGTCGCCTTTGGCGCCTTCGCCTCGCGCGGCGGTGATGGTGGGACGATCCAGACGCTGATCGCCTCCCTGGGCCTGATGGCCATCCTGGCGGGAGAGGACCCGGACCCGCCGGCGGAGATCATGGGAATCGCCGCCGGGGATGACCAAGTCGAGGCTGAGATCGATCGGGCCGGCGAGGCGCTTGATGACACCCACGGTCCTGACGCTTCCGCAGAGGAGGTGGTCGGCGCGCTTGAGGCACGCATCCTGGGCACAGCCATCACCCTGGCGGGCTGCACCCTTCCCGACGGCGTGAAGGGTCAGCACGCGGTACGGTTGCGCGCCGCGCGCTGCTTGGTCCGCCTCGCCACGGGGTTGATCGCCATGAACGTCGCCAGCGCTGCGGAGTCAGGGGCGACAGCGGCAGACGCGGGCCTGCTGGATCCTTCGAGCGGAAACTCCGGCGGGTGAGCTGACTCGGAGACGGCGTCTCAGCGTCCCGTTTGCGCGAGCCCTTTGCGTCAGCAGACGTGGCCATCGACGGCGCGGAGTTCCGGCTCGACGCCACGGCCTCATCGCCGCCGTCGGCACGGTTGCAGATGCAAGGACCCGAAGAGCGGTTCTACGCCCGATTGCCTGGTGCACGAGCAGGTTCGACCGGATCTTGCCGCTGGCTGCCCTCCAGCCCTGCCCAGGCTCGCGTCAACTCCGCGCCGAGCAGGAAGATCTGGGCGGAGTAGTAGACCCAGAGCAGAACGACCACGAGCGCGCCGGCCGCGCCGTAGCTCCGCGCCAGACCGCTGCCTCCGATGTACCAGCCGATCAATGTTTTTCCGAGAGTGAAGAGGAAAGCCGTGGCCACCGCGCCCGCTATCACGTCCCTCCATTGCAGTCGCCGGTCGGGCAGGATCTTGTAGATGGCAGCGAAGAGCGCCGTAGTGAGTGCAAAGGAGATCGCGAAGCCCAGCCACTGCAGCGGGAGGGAGAGGCCAGGGAGGCGCCCCCGGGCCCAGGCTTCCACTGCGGCCACGGCAGCACTTGCCAGCAGCGAAACCAGCAGCAGGAACCCTGTGGCGGCGACGAGCCCGATGCTGAGCAGCCTGGCCCTAACGAGATAAGAGATTGAGACGGCGTTGGGCGCGGCCTTCCAGATGACGTTCAGTGCCGCCTGGATCTCGGCGAAGACCCCGCTGGCAGTCAGCAGGAGCAGGCCCAGGCTGAGAAGCGCTGGCAGGCCGCCGCCACGGCCGCCAGAATCCACGCCCCTGACCATCCCTTGTACGGCTGCTGCCCCCTCTTCCCCGACGAGCGCGTGCAGCTGGGCCGTCACGGCGTCCCAGACGGCGGTCTCGGCGAAGATGGTGCTCGCGATTGCGACCGCGACGACCAGGAGGGGGGCAATCGAGAAGAGCGTGTAGCAGGCGATGGCTGCACCGCGTGTCATCGCCTCATCTTCGATGAATCCCTCAACCGTGGCCTTTGCCAGCGCCCAGATCCGAGTCAACAGCATCGCCGTCCTTTGTGCCTCCTTGACCATGGTGCCCATGTCGGGGCGGGCAGCCTCACCTTGCTGCAACGCAGGGCGGTGAACGCGGGCGGACGCCATCCTGATATCGCGTGCCAAGTCCGCGGGCTTGCCCTGCCTCGCGTCGCGCGCTTCGAGCGGCGAGGCCTGGGGGCGGGCGAGGGGGCCGGGCCGACCGTCACGCAGAGTGTGTTGATCGGGAGCTTCATCTCGCTCGCCGGGGTGAGCCCCTACGCGTCCTCGGGGGTAAGCGACACCTTTAATGCACTGCGCCGCCCTGCGGCGCAGCTCGAGACGTGCACAGGCCGGATCTCGCGCTCCCCTGCGGTCGCGCCGACGCAGGCTTCGGCCGGGGCTCCCAGAATTGTAAGGGGAAGTCGCGCCGCCATGGCGCGGCAAAAGGCGGTCAATTGCGAGTGCCCACTTCCGATCAGCACGGTTCCGTCGTCCTCATCCTTCCCGATGAAGGAAGCGGCCCCATGGCCGGCCCGCTCTGCTACACCCAAGTCGGTGTCGATGCTTTCCGGTGGCACCGAAGGGGACCGGGGCGGGAGGGCGTGGTTCATGCCCACCAGCATATTCCCAGCTCTCCGCAGAAGCGGAATGGTAGCGTCCCGCGCGAATGCGGCCGCCAAGCAAGGTGCTCAAGCGCCGTGACACCGTCGCGTCCTTCGTTCCGGCGCCGATTCAAGGCCGAGCGAGCATCCGAGCGCCTTCAATCAGTGAAATTGGAATCTAAAAGAGGGGTACACGGAGGAAAGCGTGCATGCGACATGACAGGTTCTGATCGAACCTGAAGGACGTCTCGTGCGGCTTGCCGCATTGCACGTCGCGGGTCGTCGGCGCTGCGGGCGCACTCTTCCTCGGCAGTGGGCAATGCTGGCTCCACTTTTGCGAGTCCAGCCCGCACGGCGCGGCGCGCCGGCCGGGCATCGGGATCGCGGCCTCGACCCCGCTGCTGGCCGTCGCCGGACGGCGAGACCATGCTAGGCTCGCCCGGGTGACCATCGGGAGGCGCAGCCATCGCCGCCGCTACGCAGATCTTAGGCCCCGCCGCTACACTCGATGAGCTGAAGGCAGCCGTCGCAAAGGTGCCGGACGCCATGCGCCGCATGCTGGCCGAAGGGCGCGGCCCGCGCGCAATCGGCCACGCGGTGTCGGATGTCGCGGACTGCGTCACCGCCCGGCTGCTCGAGGCGGCGGAGTGTGAGCTCGGTCCGCCACCCGTGCCGTATGCCTGGCTTGCCGCCGGATCGCAGGGCAGGCGCGAGCTGACAGCCGGATCGGACCAGGACAATGGCCTGCTGCTGGATGACGCCTTCGAGGAAAGCCGGCACCGCGTCTACTTCGCCGCGCTCGGCGCCCATGTCTGCCACGGCCTGCACGCCTGCGGATATGTCCATTGTCCCGGGGAGATGATGGCGATGACCGAGCGCTGGTGCCAACCGCTCTCGGTCTGGCGCCGCTACTTCAGCGAATGGATCGAACAGCCCGAGCCGAAGGCACTGATGCTGTCCTCCGTGTTCTTCGATTTCCGCGCGATCGCCGGGGGCGACCCGCTATTCGGCCAGCTGCACGACTTCGTGCTGGAGAAGACCCGGCGGAACACGATCTTCCTGGCTCACCTCGCGCGGAACGCGATGAGCCGTACGCCGCCCATCGGTTTCTTCCGGAATTTCGTGATGGCGCGCGGTGGCGAGCATCCGGGCACGATGGACCTCAAGATCCGCGGCGTGACTCCGATCGTCGAGATGTCGCGCGTGCATGCGCTCTCGGTCGGGATCGTCGCAGTGAACACTTTCGACCGGCTGGAGGAGCTGGGCGCGCGGGGCGCGGTGAGCCCGGGCGGCGCACGGGGACTGCTGGAGGCGCTGGACCTGATCGGCTCGATCCGGCTGCGCCACCAGGTGAGGATGGCCAGCGAGGGCCTGAGGCCCGATAATCACATCCGCCTCGATGAGCTCTCGGCCAACGAGCGGAAGCGACTGCGCGCCGCCTTCGTCCTGGTGCGGACCATGCAATCCGCGATGGAAGCGAAATACCGGCACGGCTTCATGTAACTTGCCCGGAAGCCGAGCAAGGGAGGAGACAAAAGCAGATGGGCCAGAGAATCCTGGTCGCGGACGACGAGCCGAGCATCCTGCTTTCGCTGCAGGTGCTGCTGCGGAAGGCGGGCTACGAGGTGCGCGTGGCACGAAACGGCGAGGAGGTGCTTCAGGCGGTCGAGGACGCGTGCCCTGATCTCATCATCCTCGACGCCATGATGCCAGCCCGCAGCGGCTACGATGTCTGCCAGGAGCTTCGGCGGCAGGACCGCTGGCGCGACGTGCCGATCATCATGCTGACCGCCAAGGGCCGCGAGGTGGAGCGCGAGAAGGGCCTTGCCCTGGGGGCGAGCGACTACGTCACCAAACCTTTCTCCACTCGGGAGCTGGTCGAAACGGTCCGCCGCCGGCTCGGCGGGCCGACGCCCTCCCCATGACGCCGGGCCGTGGTCGGCTTGCCAGGGCATTCCTGCTGCTAGGCGCTTCGGGCGGCGCGCTGGCGGTGCTTGCCGTGCTTGCCTTCGGCCGGACCATCCCCGGGACCGCGGCGGCGCTCGCGGCCGGCCTGGTCATCGCCGCCCTCCTCGCCGCCTGGAAGCTGGTGGACGCGATGCTGCTGCGCCGCCTTGGCTCCCTTGCCGCAGAGGCGCGTCTCGTCGCTCACGGGACGGCCGAGAGCCGCATCCCGCCCGAGCGCTACGCGGCCCTCGCTCCCCTGCCCGAGGCGGTGAACGAGCTGGGCGAGAAGCTGGTCCAGGCTGGACAGCGCGTGGAGGAAGCGGTGGCGCAGTCCACCCTGCGCGTCGAGGAGCAGAAGGGTCGGCTCGCCGCGATCCTGAACGACCTGCATGACGGCGTGGTGGTCTGCAACCTCGAGCACCAGATCCTGCTCTACAACCGCGGTACCCTCGCGCTGCTCGGACTGCGCGGCGGGCTTGGCCTCGGTCGGAACCTGCTGCAGCTCGTGATGCCGGATCCTGTCCTGCACGCGCTGGAACGGCTGCGCCGGCCTCAGGCCCAGGACATCCCAGGCGCCGAGGAGCGGCACGCCCAGGTGCTGACCGCGCCGGCGCACGGCGAGGCACTGCTTCGCGGCCGCATGGGGCTGGTGGTGACGGGCGAGCAGGTCACCGGCTATGTGCTCACCCTCTCCGATGCGACGGCCGAACTCGGGACGCTCGGACGTTGCGACGCGCTTCTGCGCGACGCGACGGAGGGGCTGCGACAGCCCGTAGCCAACCTGCGCGCGGCCGCCGAGACACTCGCCGACACGCCGGAGCTTCCACCCGAGAGCCGGGCCGAGTTCGAGCGCATCATCCTCGAACAGGCGGAGGCACTCTCCGCCCGGCTGGAGACGGTCGCCAACGAATATCGCGGAATCGCCGGCCGCCTCTGGCCGATGGCGGATCTCGACATGGCCGACCTGGCCACGCTGGTGGCGTTCCGCGCGGCGCGCGGCGGTCGTGTTGTCACGGCTGCGACGGAGCACGTGTCCCTGCACGGCGACAGGCACAGCCTGGTGCTGCTGTTCGGCCACTTGGTCGACCGCGCCGGCCAGGAATTCGGAGTGCGGGACTTCGAGATCCGCGCCGAGCCCGGCACGTCACGAACGTATCTCGACCTCTCCTGGTCAGGCCCGGTGGTGCCGGCGGACGTGCTCGCCGCCTGGTCTGAGGACCGCCTGGAAGGCGCCCTGGACGGCCTCACTCTCGGCGATGTCCTGCAGCGCCATCACAGCGATCTTTGGAGCGAGGCCTTCGGCGAAGGCCGTGCGCGCCTGCGCATGCCGCTGGCGCCCGGGGCCAGCCCGCTTCCCGCCGCTGCGGCACCCGCCCTGGCGGGCGCGCGGCCCGAATTCTTCGACTTCGACCTGCTGCACCAGCCGCTGGCAACCGGTGCGCTCGGCCGCACTCCGCTCGACAAGCTAGGCTTCGTGGTGTTCGATACGGAAACGACGGGCCTCAACCCCTCCGGCGGCGATGCGCTGATCTCGATCGGCGGGGTGCGGGTCCTGAACGGCCGCATCCTGACGGGCGAAACCTTCGACGCGCTGGTCAACCCGAAGCGCCCGATCCCCGCCGCCTCCATCCGGTTCCATGGCATCACCGACGAGATGGTGCGCGAGAGCCCGCCGCTGGAGGAGGTTCTGCCGACTTTCAAGGCATTCGTCGACGAAGCGGTGCTGGTGGCTCACAACGCCGCCTTCGACATGAAATTCCTCCGCATGTCGGAGAAGCGCGCCGGCGTTCGCTTCGACAACCCGGTGCTCGACACCATGGTCCTGTCCCGCTACCTGCAGGGTGACGATGGCGCCCACGCGCTGGATGCGCTCGCGGCGCGGCTCGGCGTCCCCATACAGGGACGCCACTCCGCCCTCGGCGACGCCATGGCGACGGCCGGCATCTTCCTGCGGCTGGTTGCCATGCTGAAGGAGCGCGGCATCGTCACGTTGGACGACGCGATCCGCCGGTCGAATATGGAGGTCGAGCTGCGCGCAAGGGGGCACGTGTTTTGAGTCGCCAGGGCGGGGGTCATGACCGGCTCGTCGCGCTCTGCCTGCTGGCCGTCGTGCTGTTCAGTCCCTGGCTCCTGCGGATCTTCGGCGGCAGCGCCGGGAGCGGCGCGATCTGGCCGCCGCTGTACCTTTATCTCTTCGTGGCCTGGGCCGCGGTGATTCTGTTGCTCGCGCTGCACACCGAGCGACGCGGCCGTCGGCGGCGGCGCGAGGCGCAGGCGCCGGACGCGCGGGATGCGACCTGATGCCGGCCTGGGCGCTGGTCGCGATCGCGCTGGCCTACCTGCTGCTGCTCTTCGCCATCGCCTGGTGGGGCGACCGACATGCGCGCGGCGCGGCGCGCGGGCTGGTCGGCAGCCCAACCGTCTACGCGCTTTCGCTCGCGGTGTTCTGCACCACCTGGACCTTCTACGGGAGTGTCGGCCGCGCCGCCTCGATCGGACTCGGCTTCCTGCCGATCTATCTCGGTCCGACGCTGGCGATGATCCTCGGCATGCTGCTGCTGCGCAAAATCGTCTTGGTGGCGCGAACGCAGCGCATCGCCTCGATCGCCGACTTTATTGCCGCGCGGTACGGGCGCAGCCACGCGCTCGGCGGCCTGGTCGCTGCGCTCGCAGTGATCGTCATCATTCCCTACATCGCGCTGCAGCTGAAAGCGGTTTCGGTCAGCTTCGAGTTGCTGACCGGATTGGGCCAGGGCACGGAGGGGAAAGCGCGCCCATTTCTGCTCGACACCGCGTTCCACACCACGCTGCTGATGGCGGCCTTCACCATCCTGTTCGGCGCGCGCCAGATGGATGCAGCCGAGCACCATCCGGGCGTGGTGATCGCGGTCGCCTTCGAATCCGTCGTCAAGTTGGCTGCATTCCTCGCGCTCGGCACCTTTGTCGTGTTCGGCCTGTTCGAAGGGCCGGGCGACCTCTTCGCGCAGGCCCGCGCTCTGCCCGAGATGGCCCGGCTGCTCACGGCCGATCCCCTGCTTGAGGACGGCAGCTGGATTACCGCGACGGTCCTGGCCCTGCTCGCCATCATCTGCCTGCCGAGGCAGTTCCAGATGCTGGTCGTCGAGAACACGGACGAGCGCCACCTGCCGAGGGCCATGTGGCTCTTTCCCCTCTACCTGCTGCTGATCAACATCTTCGTGCTGCCGGTTGCCCTGGCTGGGCTGGTCCTGCTGCCTGACCCGGCGACGGATCGTGACATGGTTGTGCTGGCGCTGCCGCTGGTGCAGGGGTGGACCTGGCTCGCGGTGTTGGTCTTCATCGGCGGGCTCTCCGCGGCGGCCGGCATGATCGTTGTGGAGACCATCGCGCTCAGCACCATGGTGTCGAACAACCTGGTGATCCCGACCGTGCTGCGCCGGCGGCTCGCCGTGCTCGCCCCAGAGCAGGGCGGCTCGCCGCGGTTGCCGGTGCTGGCGATCCGGCGCGTGGCCATCGTGGTGATCCTGCTGCTGGGCTACGCCTACTTCCGTCTGGCTGGCGAGGCTTACGCGCTGGTGGCGATCGGGCTGATCTCCTTCGCGGGCGTCGCGCAGTTCGCCCCAGCCCTCGTCGGCGGGCTGTTCTGGGCCGGCGCGACACGGCGCGGCGCCATCATGGGTCTGATGGGGGGCGCGCTGGTCTGGGGCTACACGCTGCTGCTTCCGTCCTTCGCCCGGTCGGGCTGGCTGCCGCAGGGCTTCCTGGTCGACGGCCCCTGGGGAGTCGAGCTGCTGCGCCCCTATGCGCTGCTCGGGCTGGAGGGGCTGGACCCGCTGACCCATTCGCTTTTCTGGAGCGCCCTTGCCAATATCGGGCTCTTCGTCGGGGTCTCCCTTTTCGACCGCGCCGGCCGGACCGAGCGCGCCCAGGCGATTCCCTTCGTGGAGGCTCTGCATCTTGGCGAGCCGCCCCGCGCACGCGGTGGCCGGACAGGCACGGGCCTCGCGGCCGGCGAGCTGACGCGCCTCCTTCGCCGCCTACTCGGCCGCGAGCGCGCCCGGGCCGCGCTTACGGAGCATGCAGCTTCCCGGGGCATCGTGCTGGACCCCGATGAGCCCGCCGATGGGGAGCTGGTGCTCTTCGCCGAACGCCTTCTCACGGGCGTCATCGGCGCCACCTCGGCGCGCGTCGCGCTGACGTCCCTCTCGCAAGGCGGCGCCATGGACCCGGCGGAGTTGCTGCGCATGCTCGATGAGGCCTCCGAGGTCATTGAGTACAGCAGGAGGCTCGAGCAGAAATCCGCCGAGCTGGAGCAGGCCTCCGCCGCGTTGCGTGCCGCGAACGAGCGACTGCGGGAGCTCGACCGGCTGAAGGACGACTTCCTGTCGACGGTCACGCACGAGTTGCGCACGCCGCTCACCGCTGTGCGCTCCTTTGCCGAGATCCTCTACGACGATCCCGATCTCGACTTGGCGCAGCGACAGGAATTCCTTGCCCTGGTTATCAGGGAGAGCGAACGGCTGACCCGCCTGATCAACCAACTGCTTGATATGGCAAAGATCGAGGCGGGGGCGGTCGACTGGCAAGTCACGCGCGTGGACCTGCGCGCGGTGGTGGAGGAGGCGGTCGCCTCCACCGGGCAGATCTTCCGCGACAACGGCGTCGTGGTCGCCACGCGGCTGCCGCCCGAGGTGCCGCCCGTGCAGGGCGACCATGACCGCCTGATGCAGGTGCTGGTGAACCTGCTCGCCAACGCGGCCAAGTTCGCGCCCGCGAGAACCGGCCGCGTGGAGGTGACGCTCGACGTCGGCCTGGATTGGATCGAGTTGGCGGTGCGCGATAACGGGCGGGGGATCCCGGCCGGTGACTTGGAAGCGATCTTCGACAAGTTCCGCCAGTCCGGCGAGGTGATGACAGACCGCCCCGCCGGAACGGGTCTCGGCCTCAGCATCTGCCGCCGCATCGTGGAACACGTGGGCGGTCGCATCTGGGCCGAAAGCCGCCCAGGCGAGGGCGCCACCTTCCGTGTCCGGTTGCCAGTCGCCGCTCCGGCGGCTCAGGATCGGCCGGGCGGCGTTCCGTTGTCGGGCATGCCTGGCGCGGCTGAGGGCTGAAGCGGCAGCGGCGCGCTGCAGACCGCGCGCAGCAGCGCGTCGCCGGATTCGAGCCGGACCCAGTCGAGCCCGGCTGGCCGCCCCTCCGCGTCCAGCACTAGGGTGCGCGGCGCATCGGCGCGCCGCGATGCGGCGCAATCGAAGAACTGCATGGTGGTAAGCGTCGGCATGTAGCGGGCCACGAGATGGACCTCAGTGAGCCGCAGCCCCGGCACCCGCTCGTTCCAGCGGATCGCGCGCGGATCGATCGCCGCGAAGCGCTCGACCCTGGGGAGCAGGTAGGTCCAAGGCTGCATGGTCGTCCCGCTGGTCGAGGCCGCCGCGACGGTCATCGGCGAGGGAAGCGCTGCCGCGGTGCGGCGGAACCAAGTGTAGTCGCTCCAGACATGGAAGCCGAACATCGCCGCGCCAGCCGAGGCGGGAAGCAACCAGCGCGGCGCGCGGCGGCCGGACACGCGAAAGCAAAGCATCAGCAGGGCCGCCGCGCAGATGCCGAGCAGGAGGCTGCCGAGAAGGTGAAAGATCATTGGTGTCCGGACCGTGTCCGGCGGCGCACCCGATCAGCGCGCCGCCGCTTCATGGGCGACCAAGGACAGGGCGCCTCCCTGCCCTTGGCTGCGTCAATGCTCCACCGCGGCTCCTGCACCGCGCGGGATGCGGATGCTCTCGACCATCCGTTGGATCTCCGCCGGTGGCGCCTGCGTCACGCGGGAAACCGCGTAGGCGACTCCGAAATTCAGCAGCGCCCCGATGGTACCGACAGAGGTCGGCGAGATGCCGAATACCCAGTACGCGGCCGTGTCCGGGAACTGGTTCGTGCCGGGGATGAAGAACCAACCCTTGTAGACGAAGATGTAAATCGTGGTGAACAACAGACCGGCCAGCATCCCCGCGACAGCGCCCGAGTTGTTGATGCGCTTCGAGAAGATGCCCATCATCAGCACAGGGAAGATCGTCGCGGCCGCTAGGCCGAAGGCGAGTGCCACCGTCTGCGCCGCGAAGCCTGGCGGATTAAGTCCGAGCCAAGTCGCCAGCGCGATCGCCGCTGCCATGGAGATGCGCGCGGCGAGCAGTTCGCCACGCTCCGAGATGTCCGGTTTCAACGCTCCTTTGATGAGGTCGTGCGAGATGGCCGAGGAGATGGCCAGAAGCAGACCCGCAGCAGTGGAGAGCGCCGCGGCAAGACCGCCGGCAGCGACCAGCGCGATCACCCACCCCGGCAGGTTCGCGATCTCCGGGTTCGCCAGCACGAGGATGTCGGCGTTCACCGTCAGTTCGTTGCCCTGCCACCCCTGCTGCCGCGCCTGATCGGCGAAGGCAGGGTTGCGGTCGTTGTAGTACTGGATCCGGCCGTCATTGTTCCTGTCCTCGAAGCGAAGCAGGCCGGTGGTCTCCCAGGTGCGCATCCAGTCGGGCCGCTGCTCGTACACCAGGGCCCCGTTGGGGGCGCCGGCCCCGCCGGGCCAGACGGTGTTGATGAGGTTGAGCCGCGCCATGGCGCCGACGGCGGGCGCCGTCAGGTAGAGCAGCGCGATGAAGACCAGCGCCCACCCGGCTGACCAGCGCGCGTCCGAAACCTTGGGCACGGTGAAGAACCGGATGATGACGTGCGGCAGGCCCGCCGTGCCGATCATCAGCGACATGGTGAACAGCACCATGTTCAGCGTGCTGTCGCGATGCGCCGTGTAAGCGCCGAAGCCGAGATCCGTCACCACCTGGTCGAGCCGCTGCAGGATCGGCACGCCCTCCTGTACCGTGTCGGAGAACAGGCCGAGCGGCGGTAGCGGGTTTCCGGTCAGCTGCAGCGAGATGAAGATGGCGGGGATCGTATAGGCGGTGATCAGCACGCAGTACTGCGCCACCTGCGTGTAGGTGATCCCCTTCATGCCGCCGAGCACGGCATAGGCGAACACCACCGCCGAGCCGATGAAGAGGCCTGTGGTGGTCGAGACCTGCAGGAAGCGCGCGAAGGTCACGCCGACGCCGGTCATCTGCCCGATCACATACGTGACGGAGATCACGACGAGGCAAACCACCCCGACGAGCCGTGCGGTCTGCGAATAGAAACGATCGCCAATAAAGTCTGGCACGGTGAACTTGCCGAACTTTCGGAGATAGGGCGCGAGCAGCATGGCCAGCAGCACGTACCCGCCGGTCCAGCCCATCAGGTAAGTGGAGTTGTCGTAGCCGACGAAGGCGATCAGCCCAGCCATGGAGATGAAGGATGCTGCGGACATCCAGTCCGCCGCCGTCGCCATGCCGTTCGTGACCGGCGGCACGCCACCGCCCGCCGTGTAGAACTCGCCCGTCGTGCCAGCTCGGGCCCAAACGGCGATTCCGAGATAGAGCGCGAAGCTCGCGCCGACGACTAGATAAATTAAGGTTTGCTGGTCCATGGCGCCGCCCTCCGCTTCAATTCTCTTCGACGCCGAACCGACGGTCGATCCTGTTCATTCGCCAAGCGTAATAGAAGATCAGCGCCAGGAATATTAAGATCGAGCCCTGCTGCGCGAACCAGAAGCCGACATCAGTGCCACCGATGCGAATGCCAGATAGGAGCGGGCGGAGGAGTATGCCGAAGCCAAAGGAGGCCAGAAACCATATGATGAGACAATTCCGGACCAGCCGCAGATTGGCCTTCCAGTAGTCGCTCGCTGATGCCGAGTTCTCGCTCATGGGCGCTCCTCCGTCAGGTGAATCGCGATGCTCTCGGCAGCCTCCGGCAAAGCGCTGCCGATCCGGCCACGCTTTCCCAGGGGTTGTCGGACCCTGCAGAGGACGCCGCGCTCGGTAATCCTCGCCACCTCCGACCAACATCGGGCGGGGCCGCAGTTGCGTGCCAAGCCCATCATGCCAATCCGCTGGCAACGCTTACCGCATAGTTAGTGTCATAGAGTGCGGGGTCGCACGTCAACCATCATCCTGCGCGTGCAACGCAGCCGCATCCACTGCCGAGCTGATCGTTCCATCGCCTCGGCAAAGGAGCACGACACTATGATCACGATCTGGTCAGCAGGTCCGGAAGCCATTGATTCGGCAGATTCAGCCTGAATGGCGGGCGGCCATGACATGACCTTCATGCCGTTGAGCGCACCTTTGGTCCGCCCCGGGTATTTCGACCGGTATTATGAGAGGAGCCCGGCTAGGTGGTCCTGCCCCCAACTCTGGTCCGGGGTCTACGCAAGTGCTCGGGCTGATGGTCCTGCCCCGAACTCTGGTCCGGGGTCTACGCAAGTCCTCGGGCGGGTTGAGCTTGGTTGGCGAAGGCTGCCGGGGTCAAGTTTCCCAGTGCCGAGTGTGGTCGTTCCTCGTTGTAGTGGCACCTCCATTCCTCGATGCGCTGCCGGGCGCCGGCGTGCCCCAAGCAGGGTCCGCTGTTCCTGGCTCCCGGCGCTTTTCACATGCACAGCCTTGAACCAGCCGGTCCGGGCAATCTGGGCGATGCCGCGGGCGTCGTGCCGGTCGGTCTTGACCGTCATCGCCGACAAGGCCGCCTTGACCTGCCGCGCCTCCATGCAGACCACGGGAAAGCCGGCATCTGTCAGCGCCACCGCAAGCCACTCCGACAGGGCGCCCGCCTCGAGACCCACTCGTTCGAAGGCGAGGCCACTATCCCTGAGGAATGCAATCACCGCCTGCGGTTCGCTGAGCGCCTTGCCCTCTCGCAGCACCTTGCCGTCCGCCGCAACGATGCAGATCGACGTCATCTCCAAGGAGGCGGCCAGACCAACGTAGTAGCCCATCATGACCTCCTGATGCCTGCAGCCCCATCGGCCCGCAGCATCAGTCTGGTCCCTTGACCGGCAGAAACGTCAGGTCCCAGCTCCGCGAGCCGAATACCCCATCTCGTCCGGGTAGCGCTTCTGATTCATGGCACCTTCCCCCTCCTCAGGGGTTCAGCGTGCCCGAAAAACTTGCGCGCCGGTCGGATCAGTTTCAGGAGTCAGGGCCAGGTAGCGAATGATGTAGTTGATGCCAGCATAAGTTGCATTCTACTCTCCCATATCGTCATCCTTATGGGGGACCTTATGCAGTTTTGCCAGGCGTTTGCCTTCACGCTTCTCGTGACAATCCTTTGGTCTGACGACGCTGTCGCGCAGTCGCGCCCCATTCAGCAGCAAGGCAACTGCACCCAGGCTGCGCCCTGCACCGGGCCGCAGGGCGGGGTCTATTTCTTCACGCCTGATGGACGGCGTAGCTATCTGCCACGCTCCTCAGCGCCCGCCGTAAAGGTTCAGGAGAACTGCACGAGGGCAGCTCCCTGTGTCGGACCAAAGGGTGGGCGCTTCTACATCTCTCCCGAGGGCACCCGCCGCTACACGTCTCGAAACTGAGGGGCTCTGAGGGACAAGCCCCTCCCCGTGTCTGACCACCCCACTCCCAATCAAGTGACCTTTGGCGCGGGGGCCTCGGTGACCACAGAAGACGTCCGAGCGGGGCCCAATCCGCCAAAGAAACAATTCAGTGCAACTTATGAGGGAGGATGCACTTGCAACAGCTATCTTCGCATCGTTTCATGGCTGCGGAGTAAAGTTTGTCAAGGTATAGGAAGGCTAGCGCATGGATGACGGTCAAGTCTCCCAATGGCGCAACTTTGACCTAGAGAGCGGAGCCGCCAGACCTGCACAGGGTCGCCTCATCGGGCAGGGCTTCTCCGTGCTCGGCCCCTTTCTCCATGCTCCGGAAGCGATAGTGGAGCTGCAACAAGGCTCGCCGACCGCTGCGCTCATCGATGCCGACATCGCCCACAAGCGGGGTCATGGCGACTTGCTGACCGAACTAGCGCAGCGGAAGGTGCCGACCGTACTGACAACGGACGAGCGGATAGAGTCCACGCGACTGCGCTTCCCGGATTGGCCCCTAGTCGCCAAGCCCTTTGCGCCGCGCCATGTCGAAGAGATCGTGCTTCACCTTCTGGCGGCATAGGTGGCCCGCGTGCTCATGCCGCGGGCGTGTAGAGACACGATTCTGTCGTCGAAGCCTGGAGAGCGGCGCCGGGACTTTGGCGATCACCTGCGGGTCGAAGGTCGCTAGCTGGTCGGGCTCCGGCCTTTCACGCGAGGAGGCAACGCAGTCATCAGGCTGATGTGTGATTAAGTAATGTTCCTAGCCAAGAAAAATGCCGCGTGAGGTTGAAAATCAGGCTTGAGTCGACGGAGGTTGAGGAGACGAAACCAAGGAAATCCCTGATGCCCTCGTCATCTTCTTCACTTCCGCCCTCCCTCCCGCTGCTGCTGACGGTGCCGGATACGGCTCGTCTGATGAGTGTTGCGGAAACCTCGGTGCGTGAGTTCGTCTACGCGACGGAACTCGATGGTCGTTGGATTGGGACCCGCATTCTGGTCACCTCGGAGAGCGTGGTCGACTTCATCGCGCGGCAGCCTCGCGTGGGCCACACCCCCTCCGACGAGCACCTCTTCGAGCCTCGCCCGGCCAGCACGCCCAAGAAGCGCTCGGTTCAGACCCGCTCAGACTAATCCCCGACCCAGCCCACCACCCCGAGCGGTCGCCCGCGGCGTCGCCCCACTCCCCCGACCCGCCCCCGCACCAAGCGGTGAGGCTGTGCCTAGGCGGGGGCCGCAGGACTATCGGCCCCCGCCTCAGCCTCCCTCTGCACGGCTTGGGCCCGGCGGGAGAGTGGGCCCGACGCCTGGTCGCGGATCTCCAAGCCTACCGCGCCGGAATGCTGCCCTGGCTCGAGATCGACCGCGGCGCCGTGCTCGTGGGCCCGCCGGGCACCGGCAAGACCAGCCTGGCGCGCGCCGTCGCCGCCTCAGCCGGCCTCCCGCTGGTCGCCAGTTCGCTGCAGCAATGGCAGGGCGCCCGGGACGGCCATCTCGGCACCCTGCTTGGTGCGATGCAAGCGACGTTCACCCAGGCCCGCCGAGCGGCACCGTCCATCCTGCTGATCGACGAGATCGACAGCTTCACGGCTCGCACGGAGCTGCCTGCCCATCACCGCGATTACTCCACGCAAGTGGTCAACGGGCTGCTCGAGCTGCTGGATGGGGCGCTGTCGCGCGAGGGCGTCGTCGTGCTCGGCACTTGCAACGACGCCACCCACCTCGATCCGGCGATCCTCCGGCCCGGCCGTCTCGAGCGCCTGTTGGCGGTGCCGCTGCCGGACCACGCCGGCCTGGTGGCGCTGCTGCGCCAGGCGGCCGCCCCGCTGCACTTCGCGCCCGAGGAGGTGGAGGCGCTGGCGGTCGCTGCGCTCGGGCGCCGTGCCACCGGAGCCGCCGTGGAGCTCTGGGCCCGCGACGCCCGGCGCCGCGCCCGGGCCGAGCGGCGGCCCTTGGCCGTGGCCGACTTTCAGGCGGCGATCGGGCCGCCGCCACCGCCTTGGCCGGAGGACGATCTGCTCCGGATCGCCCTGCACGAGGCTGGCCACGCCGTGGTGGCCGCAGTGCTGGAGCCGGACCTGCTCGGCGACACGCGGCTCGCGCGTGAGCCGGCGGAACTGGGCGACGAGGGTGTCCGGGGCTTCGTCGCCTGGCGGCTGGACGACGCGCTGGCCCAGCCTCTCGTGCTCACGTCCCCTCGGCTGCGTCGCTTGCTTGCGATCAAGCTCGGGGGTCGCGCCGCCGAGGCCCTGGCGCTGGGCGAAGTCTCAGCCGGGGCGGGTGGCGGCGAGGGCTCGGACCTCGCCCTCGCGACCGCGACCACGGCGCGGGCTGTGATGATGGACGGTTTGGGCACGCCGTCCCGCGGACACGAACTCGTCTGGCTGGGTCGGCACGGCCGCCGCGAGATGATCGACGCGCTGCGCAGTGATCCCGCGCTGTGGCAAGTCGTTGCTGCGGAACTCCACGTGGCCCATGCCCTGGCCCTCGACACGCTCGCGCCCCACCAGACTGCCTTGCAGCACCTGGCTCAACAACTTCGCGAGAAGGGGCGGCTTTCCGCCGAGGACGTCCAGCGGGCGATCGCGACACCGGGCCGGGGAGGGGGGGAGCGCCAGACCATCCCCCCTGCCAGTGCCGCTGCCGGGGGCGCCTTGGAGGAGTAGGCGCCTTGGCGTTGGACCGACACGGCCCAAGCATTTCAGCCACGGCGGACGTGCCAAGCCTCCGCTGAGTGGCATCGTGCCGCAAACACGACGCTCGCCGCACGGCTCCGGCGGGTCCGCGCTGGTGGGAGGAGCAAGACATGGGCAAGCCCGTTTGCTGCATCGATCTCGAGGCGACTTCGCTGTCCGAGGCAAGCGTGCCGATCGAGCTGGGCTGGGCGGCGGAAACGGACGAAAGCGGACGCTGCCTGATCCGCCCAGCGCCAGACTGGACGGATTGGGACGAGCGATCCGCGGCGGTGCACGGGATCGGGCGCGCGGAGCTGGAGGCGGGCCTTCCCGTTGCTGAGGTGGCCGCGATCCTGCGGCGGCTCGCGCGACGCTACGTGCTGCTGTCCGATGCGCCGCTGATGGACGGACACTGGATCGCGCGGCTGTTCGAGAGCGAGACGCCGGAAGGCGTCATGCCGGAGCGTGGGCCGCGGCTGCTCGATGCGGCCGAGGCGGCGTGGACGGAGGCCAGCCGCCTCTTGTCGCTCGATCCGTCCTGCTTTGCGCCCGGCGAGGCGGAGCGGCTGCGGCAACAGCTGATCGCGGGTCGCATCTGGCGCCTGCGCGACGACGACAGCGTGCGCCACCGTGCCTTGCCCGACGCCGAGCGGCTAATGCGGGCCCATCTGTGGCTCGCCAAGCGAGTCCAGCAGATCATCCAAGAGGTCGCCTCCTAGCAGCGATCCAGCGGCAATATGACTTGCCGTGGTGAAGGGGGAATCCGGGATGAGGCGGAAGACGGCGCATTACCGATCCACATGCCAAAGAACAAAGTCCTGCTATGGCGCTTAAACTGTGAGTTGGGACGCCAGGAGTCCCAACCAGACCAGCCGGAACCGCAGGAAATCGGCAGCTTACAGCGTGGCGCAGAGGCGTTGTGTCACATCAGTGTGTACCATTTTGTGCCTCCGATCGAGCCCCTTCTTCGCGATGGACTTTGGTCGTGTCCCGTGACGTTCTCTAATTGCTGCCGTCAAGCGTCGAACGTGTGATCGACCACGCCGGGCTCATGGTTCTCTTCGTGGTCGGCGGTTGCCGCCACACCATGGCCTTGGGTGGGTCTGGGCGGGCC
>NZ_JAPFQI010000005.1 GCF_026183895.1 Sabulicella glaciei
CGTGGGCGCGCCGCCCGGCCCGGTCGCCGCGCCCACCGGCCGCCCCAACGTCGTGCCGAACTGGCAGGGCGAACTCATGGGCCGGCTGCAGCGCGCGCTGCGCTACCCCGAGAACTCGCGCTACCGGCGGGAGCAAGGCGTCGCGCTGGTCACCTTCACCATGGACCGGTCGGGCCGGGTGCTGGGCGCGCGCCTCGCCCGCTCCTCCGGCTCGCAGGACCTGGATGGGGAGGCGGCGGCGGTGGCGCTGCGCGCCTCACCGCTTCCCTCGCCGCCACCCGAGCTTCCGGGCGACCCGCTCACCCTGACCGTGCCGATCCGCTTCCACCTGCGGTGAAGCAACCCCTGGCGCGCGGCCACTTCCTCACGCCGCGTTCCCCGCCCCGGCCCGCGCAAGACTTCCCCACCGCGCGGGCCGGGATCACAGCCCCCGCTGGATGCGTCCCACGCGGTCCACGGTCAGCGCCTCGGGCCAGCCCCAGATCCGCTCGACTGCCACCACCGCCACGACCAGCACCGCCGCAGCCGCCATGGCGAGGAGGTGCGACCGCGAGGGCGGGTGCCGCAGCCATCGCGCCATCTGGATCGAAAGGCGCAGCAACGGGTCCATTCAGCCGCCGAGGCAGGCCGCTTCCAGCGCCGCGAAGGCGCGGGCGCGGTGGGAGAAGCGCCCCTTCTCCTCGGGCGTCATCTCGCCAAAGGAATGCGTCTCGCCCTCCGGCACGAAGAGCGGGTCGTAGCCGAAGCCGTTGCCGCCACGCGGCGGGTCGATCCAGCGCCCCTCGCAGCGTCCCTCGAAGCTTTCGGTGTGCCCGTCGGGCCAGGCCAGGACCAGCACGGCCACGAAGGCGCAGCGCCGCTCGGGCGAGCGGTCCTCCGCGGCGATGCGGGCCATGGCGGCGGGGTAGTCGCGCGACCCGTCCGGGCGCTGCGCCCAGTCGGCGGTGCGCACGCCGGGCGCGCCGCCCAGCCCTTCCACCGCAAGCCCGCTATCGTCGGCGAGGGCCGGCAGGCCGGTCGCGCGCGCGGCGGCCAGCGCCTTGATCGTCGCGTTCTCCCGGAAGGTGTCGCCGGTTTCCGCCGGCTCGGGCAGGCCCAGCTCCCCGGCGGAGAGGACCTCCAGCCCGTGCGGCGCCAGCAGCGCGGCGAATTCCCGCCGCTTGCCGGCATTGTGCGTCGCCAGCACCAGCTTGCCGGGGAGGAGGCGCCTCATCCCCCCACGGCCTCGCGCTGCTTCAGCACCAGCGCGGCAACGCCGTCCCGCGCCATGTCCAGCATGGCCAGGAACTGCGCCTCGCTGAAGGGCGCGCCCTCGGCGGTGGCCTGCACCTCCACGAGGTTGCCCGAGCCGGTCAGGACGAAGTTGGCATCCGCCTCGGCCGTGCTGTCCTCGGCATAGTCGAGGTCCAGGATCGCCTCGCCATTCGCGACGCCGCAGGACACGGCGGCGACGTGGTCGCGCAGCGGGATGGCGGACATGATGTTGGTGCGCACGCAATGCTGGAAGGCCAGGTGCAGCGCCACCCAGGCGCCGGTGATGGCGGCGCAGCGCGTGCCGGCATCGGCGTTGATGACGTCGCAATCCAGGGTGACGGTCATCTCGCCCATCGCCTTGCGGTCGGTCACGGCTCGCAGCGACCGGCCGATGAGGCGCTGGATCTCCTGGGTGCGGCCGCTCTGCTTGCCGCGCGCCGCCTCGCGGTCGCCGCGCGTGTGGGTGGCGCGGGGCAGCATGCCGTATTCCGCCGTCACCCAGCCCAGTCCCTGGTTGCGCATGAAGGGCGGCACCCGCCCCTCCACGCTGGCGGCGCAGAGGACCTCGGTGTTGCCGATGCGGATCAGGCAGGAGCCCTCGGCGTGCTTCGCGATGCCGGTCTCGATGGAAACGGGGCGCAGGGCCTCGGGGGTGCGGCCGGAAGGGCGCATGCTAAGATGCCTTCGAAATGGATGGGGTGCTTTAAACGGCAATGAGGCTGGCATGACCAGGGGTGGGTCCGCACCGCAGAACCTGGACGACGAGACGCGACACGCGGTCACGGTCGGATTGCCGCCCGCCGCGGCCTTCCGCCTCTTCACCGAGGGGTTCGGGCGCTGGTGGCCGCCGGAATATTCCTGGGCCGGAGACGGGCTGGTGCGGATCGGCATGGAGCCGGTCGAGGGCGGCGCCTGCTTCGAGGTCGGACCCCACGAGTTCCGCTGCGACTGGGGCCGCGTCACGGTGTGGGAGCCGCCGCGCTTCCTGGCCTTCACCTGGCAGATCGGCCCCGACCGCACCCCGCAGCCCGACCCGGCCCGCGCGTCCTTCGTGTCGGTCGCCTTCCGGCCGGAAGGGGCGCGGACCCGGGTGGAACTCACCCATGCCGGGTTCCGCAACCATGGCGAGGCCGGTCCCGCCTATCGCGAGGAGATGTCGAGCCCGCTGGGCTGGCCCCTCCTCCTGTCGCGCTACGCCCGCATCGCCGGCTGAGGCGACGCGGGCGCGGCGTCCCGTCACATCTGCTCGGACTGCGCGCCGGAATCCGGGCGCGGCCGCGCCAGTTCCGGCTCCCCGCCCAGCGGCTCCGAGATCATCGGCTCGAACTGCCCCTTGCCGTCATAGGACGGCCCCTGCGTCCAGCGCCCGCTGGGAATGGTGGTCCCGTCCTTGTGATGGCCGAGATAGGCGTAGGAGAACTCGTTCTTCTCGCCCGATTGCGGGAAGGAGTTGGGGATGGGCAGGCCAGCGGAGCCGCCCAGCTCCTCGATCACGGCGAGCCATTGCTGCTGGTGCATGGTGTCGCGCGCGATCAGGAAGGACAGCATGTCCTTCATGCCCGGATCGTCCGTCATGCCGTAGAGCCGCGTGGCTAGGACTCGCCCCGTCGCCTCGGCGGTGACGTTGGCGTACATGTCCGCCATGAGGTTGCCGCTGGCATAGACGTGGCTGGCGTTGAACGGCACGCCGTTGCAGTTCTCCGGCGTCGCACCAAGGCCGGTGGACAGGATGTGGCGCAGATTCATGCCGCCCAGCACCGCGCCGGCGACGCCGTCATTCGCCACGTCCTCCTGCATGGAGAGCGGCGCGCCCTCCAGGTTCAGCGCCACGGCGGTGGCCAGCATCTCGATATGGCCGATCTCCTCCGTGCCGGTGTTGATCAGCATGTCGCGGTACTTCTTCGGCCCACGCGCGCCCCAGCCCTGGAACAGGTACTGCATCATCACGCGGATCTCGCCCTCGACGCCGCCGATCGCCTGCTGCAGCGCGCGCGCGAAGATCGGGTTGGGACGCTCGACGCGCACCCGGTACTGAAGCTTGCCGTCCTGATAGAACATCGTGCCTTCCTCCGGCCTTAATCCATGCCGGGGAAAGCTTCAGGGGTGGATCGGTTGCCCTTGCTTCAGCGGGACACCACCCAGGGAAGGTCGGTGTCGGCGGTGCGCGCGCCGTGCCGCGTCAGCAGTGCATGGGCCTGCCCGCGGTGATGCGTCCCGTGGTTGAAGAGATGCATGACCAGCAGCGCCGCATGGTTGGTCCGTACTTTGCCCTGGCTGTTGGTCCAGGTGAAATCCGCGTCCAGCCAGGGCTGCGTGACCTCGGCCGCCCATCCCTCGATGCGCGCATCCAGGGCGAAGCGCGCCTCGCGCATCGCGTCCCAGTCCGGATGCAGCGCCGCGCTGCCGGGAATGCCGCCCGCCGGCGCGTCCCAACCCGCGAAGCGGTGCATCCAGATCGCGTCGGCCCAAAGCAGGTGGGACAGCGTGCCGTGCAGGGAGCCGAAGAAGGCGCCGTCCTCCGCGCGGCGCTGCGCCTCCTCCAGCATGTCGCCGGCCGCAAAGGTGCGACGGTTCATCTCGCTGTTGTAGGCGGCCATGGTCTGGACATATCGCGGCGTGATCATCCGATGCGCCTCCAGAAAAAGATGGTGGCATGGCCCCGCCCCTGCTCGTCCAGGGAAAAGCCCGGGATGCGCCCCGCCTCTTGCCAGCCCAGATCGCGATACAGCGGCTCCGCTAGGTCGCCCTCGCGCGTGTCGAGCACCAGCAGACGCCTTCCCAGCCGTTCCGCCGCCTGCTCGGCGCGGCGCATCAACGCCCGGCCGATGCCGCGCCGCCGATACGCCGGGTCCACCAGCAGCTTTCCCACCTCGGCCCGGTGGGTCTGGTTTTCCGGCATGGCGAGGTCGATCTGCACCGCCCCCGCCATCGCACCGTCCAGCCAAGCCACGAGGAGCACGCGCTGCCCCTGCGCCACCTCGGTCGAGACGCGCTTCCAGAACTGCCGCGACTTCTCGGGGGAAAGCGGCGCGAGAAAGGAGATGCTCGCCCCCTGCGCCACGCAATGGACCAGGATCTGGGCCAAGCGCCGCTCTGCGCTCGCCGCGGCCGCGGCGTCCAGCGCCTCCACCACCAGTCCCTTCGCCGGCTTGCCGTAGCGGAACTCCAGCGATTTCGACAGGTCGTCGAGGATGCGGATCGCGCCCTGCCGGACATAGCCGCGCTTCTCGTAGAAGGAATGCGCGGCCTCAAAGCGCGTGTCGGTCCAGAGCACCATGCGCTCCGCCCCCTCGGCGCGCGCATGCGCCTCGGCGACGGCCAGCAGGCGATGCGCGAGGCCGGTGCCGCGCGCCGCCTTGTCCACATAGAGGCGGCAGATCTCCCAGGCGCCGTCCTCGCGCAGCGGGCGCGTGGCGATCATCCCGTGCCGGTCCTCGCTCAGCCAGAGCTTGCCGCCCCGCGCGGCGAAGTGGCTGGCTAGGGCACGCAGCTCGGGCAGTTCGCCGTCCACGTCGAAGACGATGGACGGGTATTCGGCCCAGGCCTCGCCGACGAGGCGGATGAAATGCGGCGCGTCCGCGTCCGTGCCGTCACGCAGCGCGGGCAGCTGGGCTTGATCCGCGATCAAGCCCAGCTGCCCATCTGCGCGGCCGATTCACCGTTCCGGCGCAAGCGCCTTCGCGGATCGGACGCGGGACACGCCGCTTCGCTCACGACAGGCCCCGGCAGAATTCTTGGATGCGGCCCATCGCCTCGCGCAGTTCCTCCATGCCCGTGGCGTAGGAGATGCGGACATAGGGCGACATGCCATAGGCCGCGCCCTGCACCACGCCCACATGCGCCTCCTCGAGCAGCGCCAGGGCGAAGTCGGTGTCGTTCTCGATCCGCACCCCGCCCCTGGTGGTCTTGCCCAGGCAGGCGGCGATGTTGGGGAAGACGTAGAAGGCGCCCTCGGGCTTGTGGCAGGCCATGCCGGGGGCCCCGTTCAGCGCCTCCACCACGAAGTCGCGGCGGTTGCGGTATTCCGCCGCGCGCTCCGCCACCAGGTCCTGCGGCCCGTCCAGCGCCGCCACCGCAGCCGCCTGCCCGACCGTGGACACGCCGGAGGTCGCCTGACCCTGCATGTTGAACATGCCCTTGATCAGCTCCTTCGGCCCGCCGCAGAAGCCGATGCGCCAACCGGTCATCGCGTAGGTCTTGGAGGCGCCGTTGATCGTCAGCGTGCGGTCCTTCAGCCGCGGCTCCACCTCAGCGATCGTGCAGAACTCGAACCCGTCATAGACGAGGTGCTCGTACATGTCGTCCGTCATCACCCAGACATGCGGGTGGCGCAGCAGCACCTCGGCCAGCGCCTTCATCTCCTCGCGGGAGCAGGCGGCGCCGGTCGGGTTGTTGGGGAAGTTCAGCATCACCCATTTGGTCCTGGGCGTGATCGCCGCCTCCAGATCCTCCGGGCGCAGCTTGAAGCCGTTGTTCTGCGGGCAGGACACGGTGACCGGCACGCCACCCGCCACCTTCGCCATGTCGGCATAGGACACCCAGTAGGGCGCGGGGATCACCACCTCGTCGCCCGGGTCCAGCGTCGCCATGAAGGCGTTGTAGATGCTCTGCTTGCCGCCATTCGTGACCAGGATCTCGTCATCCGAGTAGTCCAGCCCGTTGTCGCGCTTGAACTTGCGTCGGATCGCCGCCTTCAGTGCCGGCGTGCCGCCCTGGGGCGGGTACTTGGTGTCGCCCTTCAGCGCCGCCTGGTGCGCTGCCTCGATCGCATGGGCGGGGGTGGCGAAGTCCGGCTCGCCCTGGGTCAGCGAGATCACCTTGATCCCCTTCGCCGCCAATTCGCGCGCCTTCATCCCCATGAGGACGGAGGCGGAAACCTGGACATCGGCAAGGCGGGCGGCGAGGGCGGGCATGGATGAATCCTGCGTCATGGAAATCCGGGGGAGGATAGGCCGCGCCCGCCCCTGTCGCCAGATGGGCGGGGCTGCGCTATCACGCCGCGCCATGCGCCACTTCCTGGATTTCGAGAAACCGATCGCCGAGCTGGAAGGCAAGGTGGAGGAGCTTCGCCGCACCACCGATGCCGGCGGCATCGACGTGGCGGAGGAGGTGGCGAAGCTGCGCGACAAGGCGGAGAAGCTGCTCGCCGCCACCTACGCCAAGCTTTCGCCCTGGCAGAAGGCCCAGGTTGCCCGGCACCCGGAGCGGCCCAAGTGCCTCGACTACGTAGCCGGGCTGATCGAGGAATGGACGCCGCTGGCCGGCGACCGCGCCTATGCCGACGACGCCGCCGTGATCGGCGGGCTGGGCCGGTTCCGCGGCCGCGCCGTCGCCGTGCTGGGCACGGAAAAGGGCCGCGACACCGACACGCGGGTGAAGCACAATTTCGGCATGGCCAAGCCCGAGGGCTACCGCAAGGCCCGCCGCATCATGGAACTCGCGGGCCGCTTCGGCCTGCCCATCCTGAGCTTCGTGGACACCTCCGGCGCCTTCCCGGGCATCGAGGCCGAGGCTCGCGGCCAGGCCGAAGCCATCGCCCGCTCCATCGAGGCGGGGCTCGACGCCCCCGTGCCCTTCGTCGCGACCGTGATCGGCGAGGGCGGGTCGGGCGGCGCCATCGCACTGGCCGCCGCCGACCGGGTGCTGATGCTGCAGCACGCCATCTATTCGGTGATCTCGCCCGAAGGCTGCGCCTCCATCCTGTGGCGCGACGCGGCCCTGGCCCCCCAGGCGGCCGAGGCGCTGCGCCTCACCGCCGAGGACCTCAAGCGCCTCGCCCTGATCGACGAGATCATCGAGGAACCGGTGGGCGGCGCGCACCGCGACGGCGCCGCCACGGTCGCGGCCGTGGGCGACGCGGTGGCGAACGCGCTGGAGCCGCTGCTTCTGCTGGACGGGCCGACGCTGAAGGCCCGCCGACGCGAGAAGTTCCTGGACATGGGCCGAAGCGCCGTCGCGTGAGGACGGGCGCGGAAGGGACCGCGCCATGGCGGTGAAGGCGGAAAGCCGCCGCGCCTTCCTGCGCGCCTTTCCGGCGGTGGCGCTGGCGATCTTCACCGCCGCCATCGACCAGACCATCACCGCCACCGCCCTGCCCGCCATGGCGGCCCGCTTCGGCGAGGTGGAGCGCATCTCCTGGGTCGTGGTCGCCTACCTGATCGCCGCCACCGTGGCCGCGCCGGTCTTCGGGCGGCTGGGCGATGCCTTCGGCCGCCGCCGCATGATGGTGCTGGGCTTCCTGCTGCAAGGCTCCGGCGCGCTGGCCGCCGCCTTCGCCCCCAATTTCGAGATGCTGCTGCTGGCGCGCCTCGTCCACGGCATCGGCGGCGGAGCGCTGCTCACCCTCGCCATGGCGGTGGTGGGGGAAAGCCTGCCGCCGCGCGAGCGCGGGCAGTACCAGGCCTATCTCGTGGCCTGCTTCATGTCCGCCTCCGCCCTCGGCCCCACGGTGGGCGGCTGGCTGACGGAGCACTACAGCTGGCAGGCGGTGTTCCTGCTGGGGCTGCCGCTGGCGCTGATCGGCCTCCTCGCCACCACGCGCCTGCCGCGCCGGCCCGGCGGGGGCGGGTTTTCCTTCGACGCGCCGGGCGTGGCGCTGTTCACCCTCTTCGTCGTGGCGCTGGTCGCGATGCTGGACCGGGTGCAGCGTCTGGACTGGGCGCTGGCCGCCTTCGGCGTGGCCTTCGCCGGCCTCGCCCTGGTCCTGCTGCTGCGCGCCGAGCGCCGCGCGCCCGACCCGCTCCTGCCACTTTCCGTGCTGGGCGAGGCGACGGTGTGGCGCACCAACGCCCTGTCCTCCTTCATCGCCGCGACGCTGGTGGCGATGATCTCCTTCCTGCCGCTCTACCTTTCGGTGGTGCGGGGCGTGCCCATCGCCACGGTCGGGCTCATGCTGCTGCCGATGAGCATGGGGGGTGGGCTGGGCGCGCTCTCCTCCGGCCTGTTCATGGCGCGCACCGGACGCAACATGCTGCTGCCCTCGGTGGGGCTGGCCGTTTCCACGCTGATCCTCTGCTTCCTGTCCTTTGGCGCCGGGCAGGTGCCGCTGTCGGTGTTGCCCTGGCTGCTCGGCCTCGTTTCCGTCGGCTTCGGCACCTCCTTCCCCGCCGTGCAGACTACGGTGCAGGTGGCGGCCGGTCCGGGGCGGCTCGGCACCGCCACGGCCAGCGTGCAGTTCATGCGGAACCTGGGCGCCGCCGCGGGCACCGCGCTGCTGGGCGCCCTGCTCTTTGGCACACTGGCGCTGGGCGAGGCCGGGCTGGCCGAGCGCGTCCGCGCCGCCATCCAGGGCGGCCGCGCCGCCCTCGGCGCGATGCCGGAGGCGGAACAGGCGGTGCTGGCCGCGGCGCTGGCGGAAGGGTTCCGCTCGCTCTTCGCCGGGGCGGCGGTGATGGGCGGCGTCGCCACGGTGCTGGCCTGGCGCGTGCCGCTGCGGCGGATCTGACCGGGCGCCTTGACGGTCGCCCGGCCCGCGGCGGAGGATGACGCCGTGATCCATTGCTGCGCCAAGCCTGCGAAGTCGAAGAAGTGCCCCTCGCGGGGCACCCTGGATCGTCGCGCGCGGTAAGCCCAAGCGCCACAGGATCAGGTTGAACCCCGCCGGTTTGGACGGGGTCGCCTTTTCACTCCCGTCTCCGGCACCAGACAGGAGACGGACCCTATGCAAGAGAACCCCCTGGCCCCTGAAGGGCTTTGGCTGCCCCTCGTCACGCCCTTCCGCGAGGGCCAGCTCGACGAGACCTCGCTGCGGCGCCTAGTGCGGCACTACGCGGAGCAGCCCATTGACGGTCTGATCCTCGCTGCCACGACCGGCGAAGGGCTTTCCCTCGACGAGGAGGAGGTTGAGCGTCTCGTCTTCGTCGTCGCCGAAACCCTGGCCGCCGCTGGCCGGCCGCTTCCCCTTCTCCTTGGCCTGTCTGGAAGCGACACCCGCAAGGTCGCGAAGGGGCTGGCACGCAGCACTGCTTGGCCGCTCGACGGCTACCTCGTGACCTGCCCCTCCTACACGCGGCCATCCCAGGAAGGGATGATCGGTCACTTCTCCACGCTGGCCGACGCCGCCGCTCGGCCGGTGATGATCTACAACATCCCCTATCGGACCGGCGTGAACCTCGGCAACGCGGCGATGCTGGAACTCGCCGCGCACCCGAACATCGTCGGGGTGAAGGACTGTTCCGCCGACATGGCACAATCCTTCGAACTGCTGCGCCGCAAGCCGCCTGGCTTTGCCGTGCTCACCGGCGAGGATGCCTTCTTCCACCCCATGCTGGCGCAGGGCGCCGATGGGGCCATCCTCGCCTCCGCCCATGTCGAGACGTGCCGCTTCGCCGCCGTGTGGGCCCGGATGCGCGCGGGAGACGCGGCGGGGGCGCTGGCCGCGTGGCACGCGATCTGCGACCTGCCGCGCCTGCTCTTCGCGGAGCCGAGCCCGGCGCCCCTCAAGCACTGGCTCTGGCGCGCCGGGCTGATCGACAGCCCGGAACTGCGGCTGCCGATGCTTCCGGCGAGCGACGGGCTCGCCGTCCGCATCGAGGCGGAGATGGACCGCTGCCAAGCCCTCCCCGCTCCGGCAGCTTGGTAGCGCATCGCTAGGTGGGGGTCGTCCGGAACAGCACCCCCGCCACCTCCGCGCCCTTTTCCACCCGCAGCGCGGCGTCGCGCCGCTCCTCCACGCGCAGCCCGGCTCCTTCCGCCAGAAGCGCCGCGTGGTTGGGGTTGTGGCGGAAGCGCAGCCCCTCGTGCAGCGCCACGGGGGCCTCGCCGCGCTCCAAACTGAACACCGCCGCGCCGCCCGGCCGCAGCGCGGCGCGGATCGCGGTAAAGGCGGGGGCAAGGTCGCCCAGGTAGTTCAGCACGTCCGCCGCCGCCACCACGTCCCAGGCGGCGGGGCGCTTCGGCAGGAACTCCAGCAGGTCGGCCTCGTGCAGCGCGTCGTAGATCCCACGCCCGCGCGCCTCCGCCAGCATGCGGGGCGACAGGTCCAGCCCTTCCAGCCGCGTCGCGAAGGGCTTCAGCGCCACGCCGGACAGGCCGGTGCCGCAGCCCAGGTCGAGCACGCGGCCCGGGGCGCGGTCCTCCAGCATCGCCGCCAGCAGGGCGGGCGTCCGGTAGCCCAGCGCCCCTTCCAGCTCCGCGTCGAAGCGCGGGGCGAAGGCGTCGAACAGCTCGCGCACGTAGCTGGCCGGGGCGCGGGGTGGCGCCTCGCCCTCGCCCAGCGCGGCCAGAAGGAACCCGGCCTGGGCGGCGAGCGGGCCGGACACGCGCCGCGCCACCTCCCGCGCCTCGTCACGCTCCCCCGTTTCCTTCAGGGCATGGGCCAGGGCCAGGGTGGCTTCCGGTGTCGGCGCGAGGCGCAGCGCCTCGCGAAGCGGGGCCAGCGCGGCCTGGGCCTCGCCCGCGGCCGTCAGTGCCTGGCCCAGGTTGCGCAGCGTCACCGCGTCATCCGGACGCATCTCCAGCACGCGCCGCATCACCGCGACCGCGGGGCCCAGCTGCCCGGCCTCGGCCAGGGCCGCGCCCTGGTTGCTGAGGAACAGGGGCGAGTCCGGCATGGCCGCCACGGCCCGCGCCGCGTGCTCCAGCGCCGCGCGGAGGTCGCCGCGCTGCCGTGCCGCCACGCCCAGCAGGTTCTCCGCATCCGGATGCCCGGGGGCGAGGCGCATGGCGCGGCGATAGAACCCCTCCGCCCCCGCGATGTCGCCGGCGCGGTGGCGCTCCGCGCCGCGGCGGAGCAGGTCTTCGGCGGTGATCCTCATGCCGCCCGGGTTACAGGGTCGCCGCTAAGTTGACACGGGGGGTCCGAGGGGCGAAAGCCGCCGCCAACGCCACAGGACAGACACGGAACCGCCATGTCGCTCGCTTTCGTCTTTCCCGGCCAGGGCTCCCAGGTGCCCGGCATGGGACGCGACCTCGCCGAGGCCTTCCCGGTCGCGCGCGAAACCTTCGAGGAGGTGGACGAGGCGCTGAAGCAGAAGCTGTCGCGCCTGATGTTCGACGGCCCGGCCGAGGAGCTGACGCTGACCGCCAACGCCCAGCCGGCGCTGATGGCCGTTTCCGTCGCCGTGGCGCGGGTGCTGGCCAAGGAAGGCGGCTTCGACCTGTCGCGGCAGGTTTCGCTCGTCGCCGGCCACTCGCTCGGCGAGTACAGCGCGCTGACCGCCGCTGGCACCTTCGACCTCGCCACCGCCGCGCGCCTGCTGCGGCTGCGCGGCGAGTCCATGCAGAAGGCCGTTCCCGCCGGCGAGGGTGCCATGGCCGCCCTGCTGGGCGCCGAGGCCGAGGGGGCCCGCGCCGTCTGCGCCGACGCCGCCGAGGGCCCGGAAGGTCGCCAGGTGGTGGAGGTCGCCAACGACAATGGCGGCGGGCAGGTCGTCATTTCCGGCGCCCGCGCGGCGGTGGAGCGCGCGATCGAGAAGGCCAAGGAGGCCGGCATCAAGCGCGCCATGCTGCTGCCCGTCTCCGCGCCCTTCCATTGCTCGCTGATGGAACCCGCCGCGCGCGCGATGGAGGAGGCGCTGGCCAAGGCCGGGATGCAGGTCCCCGCCGTGCCCGTGGTGGCCAACGTGTCCGCCGCGCCGGTCAGCGACGTGGATGCCATCCGCGCGCTGCTGGTCCAGCAGGTGACCGGCACGGTGCGCTGGCGCGAATGCGTCGCCGCCATGGCCGCGGCCGGCTGCATCCGCTTCGCCGAGATCGGCGCGGGCAAGGTGCTGACCGGGCTGATGAAGCGCAATGCCCCGGAGGCGACCGCCGTGACCGTGGGCACGCCGGCCGAGGTCGAAGCCTTCCTGAAGTCGCTGTGATCCAGCTTTCCGACGACCCAACGCCGGAGGAGCGCCAGGCGGTGCTCGACGCCATCGTCGCGTTCAACGACGCGGCGACCGGCGCGAAGGCGGAAACGCAGGCCTTCTCCGCGCTGGTGAAGGATGAGGAGGGGCGCACCCTCGGCGGGGCAATCGGCTATTCCCGCCACGGCTGGCTCTACATCGAGCTCCTGCACCTCCCCGAGGCGATGCGCGGCCAGGGCACCGGCACGCGGATCATGGAGGCGGCGGAGGCGGAAGCGCGGCGGCGCGGCCTCCTCGGCATCCACCTCGATACCTTTTCCTTCCAGGCGCCCGGCTTCTACGAGCGGCTGGGCTTCGCGCGCATGGGCACGCTGCGGGACCACCCGCCGGGCCACGCCATCCACTGGTACGCCAAACGCTTCGATGCAGGACCTCCGTCCGGCGAGGCCAAGCACCACTCAGGAGACGCATGATGTTCGACCTTTCCGGCAAGATCGCCCTGGTGACCGGCGCCTCCTCGGGCATTGGCGTCAGCATCGCCGAAGCGCTGCACGCGAACGGCGCCACGGTGGTGCTGACCGGGCGGCGCGAGGCCGAACTGCGCGCCGTCGCGGAAGGGCTGGGCGAGCGCGCTTCCATCCAGGTGGCCGACCTCAACGACCCCGCCGCCCCCGCCGCGCTGGTGGAAGCGGTGGAGGGCGCGCACGGCAAGCTCGACATCCTGGTGAACAATGCCGGCTTCACCCGCGACATGCTGGCGCTGCGCATGGGCGACGAGGACTGGAACGCGGTGCTGGAGGTGGATCTGAACGCCCCCTTCCGCCTCGCCCGCGCCGCGCTGCGCGGCATGATGAAGCGCCGCTCCGGGCGCATCGTTTCCATCGCCTCCATCGTCGGCGTCACCGGCAATGCGGGGCAGGCGAACTACGCCGCCGCGAAGGCCGGGCTGATCGGCATGAGCAAGGCGCTGGCGCAGGAAGTCGCGCCGCGCGGCGTGACGGTGAACGTGGTCGCGCCGGGCTTCATCGCCACGCCAATGACCGACAAGCTGAACGAGGCGCAGAAGACCGCGCTGCTGGGCCGCATCCCGCTGGCCAAGATGGGCGAGCCGAAGGACGTCGCCGCCGCCGTCGCCTATCTCAGCAGCGACGAGGCGGCCTGGGTCACCGGCACCACGCTGCACGTCAATGGCGGCATGCTGATGGTCTGATCCCCACGACAATTTTCCCGGACGCGATGCGCCCGGGAAAATCGCCGCGGGGGCTCCGTGAAGGGCGCTGGCTCTTCACGGTCTTCCCCGTTGCCGCGGCAGAGCCGCGGTGCCGACCGGGGCTTTCCGGCCGGGCACGCGTCCCCGGTTGGGCCAGGCGTCACTTGGCGCGCGTCGCGGCCTCGTAGTCGCGCATCAGCGTCTCGGTGATCTGGCCGGGGGTGAAGTCCTGGTCGCCGATGCGGCGGATCGGCGTCACCTCGGCGGCCGTGCCGGCCACGAAGGCCTCGGTGGCGCGGGGCAGTTCCTCCGGCTTGATGACGCGCTCCACCACCTTCATCTGGCGCTTCTTGGCCAGCCCCATCACCGTGCGGCGGGTGATGCCGTCCAGGAAGCAGGTGGGGGTCGGAGTGTGCAGCTCGCCGTCGAAGACGAAGAAGGCGTTGGCGCCCGTCGCCTCGGCCACGTCGCCCTTGTAGTCCAGCATCATCGCGTCGTCCGCGCCCTCGTCCATCGCGGCATGCTTGCTCAGCGTGCCGATCATGTAGAGGCCGGCGGCCTTGCTGGCGGTGGGGGCAGTGGCGGGGTCCGGCCGGCGCCACTTCGCCCAAGCCAGGTTGATCCCCTTCATGCGCTGCTCGACGCCGAAATACGCGCCCCATTCCCACACGGCGATGGCGACGTTTACCCCCGCCTGCTGCGCCGCCACCCCCATCTCGCCCGATCCGCGCCAGGCGATGGGGCGCACATAGGCGTCCGTCAGGCCATTGGCCTTGATCGTCGCGTCGCAGGCGGCGTCGATCTCGTCGGCCGAGTACGGCACCTGGAAGCCCAGGATGCGCGCCGAGTTGAGGAGCCGGTCCGTGTGCTCGCGCAGCTTGAAGATGCGGCCATCGTAGCAGCGCTCGCCCTCGAACACGGCCGAGGCATAATGCAGGCCGTGGCTCAAGACATGCAGATTGGCGTCGCGCCACGGGCGCATCTCGCCGTTCCACCAGATGAAGCCGTCGCGGTCGTCGTAGGGAACCAGGGCCACCACTCATCCTCCTTGCCCGGACCGGCCCCGTGCCGACCCGAATGGAACGCCGACTAGGCTTTCCGCGCATCAATCGTTCGTTCTATGCTTCGCTTCTAGAAGGTCCGCAAAAAATGTGTCAATCTTACTGACCGAAAAAGGACGCATGCCAGCCATGCCGGAACGCCCCGCCAGTCCGCCGCCCGCCGGCCGGAACCTGCTCTTCCTGCGCGAGGAGGAGCTGCGTCTCGCCCAGGACCTGCTGTATTTCGGCTATCGCGACTTCACCGCCGGGGCGGACCGCATCCTGGACGGGCTGGGCATGGGCCGGGCGCATCACCGCGTGATCCACTTCGTCGGCCGCGCCCCCGGCATCAAGGTGGGCGAGCTGCTCGCCATCCTCGCCATCACCAAGCAGTCCTTGGGCCGCGTGCTCCAGCCGCTGATCGAGCAGGGCTACGTGCGCCAGTCGCCCGGGCTGACGGACAAGCGCCAGCGCCTGCTCCACCTCACCCCCACCGGCGAGGCGCTGGAGCGCCAGTTGTTCGAGGCGCAGCGCGAATGGGTGCTGCGCGCCTATCGCGAGGCCGGTCCGCAGGCGGTGGAAGGGTTCCGTCAGGTGATGCGCGGCCTGATGGGCCCCGAGGCCCGCGCCCAGTTCGAGGGGCTGGAGCGGCAATCCGGCCGCGCCCGCCCCGCCTTTCTCCGGAGCGCCTGAGCCATGCCCGATTCCGGTGCCGATCTCCTCGTCGTGGACGACGATGCGCGGCTGCGCTCCCTGCTCCAGCGCTTCCTGGCCGAGCAGGGGCACAACGTGGCCGTCGCGGCCGATGCGGCGGAAGCGCGCGCGGCACTGGCCGCGATGGCTTTCGACCTCCTGGTCCTCGACGTGATGATGCCCGGCGAGACCGGGCTGGAACTGGCGGAGGCGCTGCGCCGCGGGGGAATGGAGACGCCCATCCTCATGCTCACCGCCCGGGGCGACCCGGATGACCGCGTGGCGGGCTTCGAGCACGGCGCCGACGACTATCTCGCCAAGCCCTTCGACCCGCGCGAGCTGGCGCTGCGCATCCGCACCATCCTGCGCCGCGCCGCCCCACACGCCCCGCCCTCCCCCGCGCCCTCCGGCCCCATCCGACTCGGCGAGCGCTGGTTCGACCCCGACCGCTCGGAACTGCGCGGGCCGGAAGGAACCCTGCGCCTGACGGGCGGCGAGGCCGCCCTGCTCGCCGCCCTGGCCGCCCGGGCCGGGGAGGTGCTGTCGCGCGAGGAGATCGCCGCCGCCATCGGCACGCCCGAGGCCGGCGAGCGCTCGGTGGACGTGCAGGTGACGCGTCTGCGCCGCAAGATCGAGATCGACCCGCGCGAGCCGCGCTTCCTCCACACCATCCGCCACCGCGGCTACGTGCTGCGCCCGGGGCCGTGACGCCGCTCCGCCCGGACAAGCGACTGTTGCGCCCGCTTGGCGCCCTGCTGCCGCGCGGCCTCTTCGCGCGCACCCTGCTGATCCTGCTGTTGCCCATGGTGATCCTGCAGGGCGTGGCGCTGCAGCTTTTCTACGGTGGGCATCTCGATGTCATCTCCCGCCGCCTCGCGGGCGCGCTGGCCGGCGACGTGTCCTTCGTGGCGGAACTGCTGACCCAGATGCCGGAGGAATCGCACCCGCTGATCCTGCGCGAGGGGAATTTCCGCCTCGGCCTCGCCCTGTCCTGGCAGCCGGGGCGCGGCTTCTCCGGCCCGACCCAGCGCGCGCCCTGGATGTCCTTCCTCCCGCTGGAGCGCGACCTCGACCAGGCGCTGCGCGAGCAGATGCCCCACCCCTTCGATGCCGACTGGCACAGCGACCCGCAGAGCATCGTCATCCGCGTCGGCCTGCCCACGGGGTTGCTGTCGGTGGAGGCACCGCGCAAGCGCCTCCTGTCCACCACCCTCTATGTCTTCGTGATCTGGCTCGTCGGCTCCGCCCTGCTGGCCGGGGCGGTGGCGGTGATGTTCCTGAAGAACCAGGTGCGCGCCATCCGCCGCCTCGCCACCGCCGCCGAGGATTTCGGCCTGGGGCGGGACAGCGGGGCGATCAAGCCCGAGGGCGCGCGCGAGGTCCGGCAGGCGGCGCTGGCCTTCAACAACATGCAGGAGCGCATCCTGCGCTTCGTGTCCCAGCGGACGGAGATGCTGGCCGGCATCTCCCACGACCTCCGCACGCCGCTCACCCGCATGCGGCTAACCCTGGCCATGCTCCCCCCCGACCCGCAGACCGAGGAGGACCTCGCCGCCCTTGGGGAGGATGTGGAGGAGATGGAGCGGCTGGTGGAAACCTACCTCGCCTTCGCCCGCGGCGAGGGGACGGAGCAGGCGCGCGACACAAACCTGTCCAGCCTGGTGGCCGAGGTGGCGGAAAAGGCCCGCCGCGCCGGCGCCCAGGTGGAGGTCCAGGCACCCGAGCACCTGTCGCTGCGCCTGCGGGGCGACGCGCTGAAGCGGGCGCTCGGCAACCTCCTCGACAATGCCCGCCGCCACGCCGAGCGGATCGCCGTCGCCGTGTCCGAGGCGCGCGAGGCCGGGCGGGACTGGGCCGAGATCACGGTGGACGATGACGGCCCCGGCATTCCCGCCGCCCAGCGCAACGAGGCCTTCCGCCCCTTCGCCTCGGGCTCCGCCACCGGCACGGGGCTCGGCCTCGCCATCGCGCGCGACATCGTCCGCGCCCATGGCGGCGAGATCCTGCTGGAGGAAAGCCCGATGCGCGGCCTGCGCGCCCGCATCCGCCTGCCGGTCTGAGCACCTTGATCTTCCGCCCGTTCGCGGCGATTGTGCGCCCATCTCCGGGCGCCCTTCGACGCGCCTGATTCACAATGACCAGGACGCGTGATGGCCAACACCGCCTCTGAGGGATCCACTCCCTACAAGCACCCCTACCATCTGGTGGACCCCTCGCCCTGGCCGCTGCTTTCCGCCTTCGCGGGCGGCGCGCTGGTCTCCGGCCTGATCGTCTGGGCGCATGGCGGCGGGCTGTGGCTCGTCCTGCTCGGCGCACTGGCTGTGCTGTTCTGCATGGCGGGCTGGTGGCGCGACGTGCTGAAGGAAAGCCGCACCCCCGGGCTGCACACCCCGGTGGTCCGCATCGGCCTGCGCTACGGCATGATCCTGTTCATCGCCTCCGAGGTGATGTTCTTCGTCGCCTTCTTCTGGGCTTATTTCCACTTCGCCCTGTATCCGGAGCACGTGTCGGGCGCCGAGACGGCGATCTGGCCGCCTGCGGGCATCCACACCTTCGACCCGTTCCACCTGCCCTTCCTCAACACGATGATCCTGCTGCTTTCGGGCTGCACGGTCACCTGGGCGCACCACGCGCTGCTGCACAATGACCGGAAGGGGCTGGTCACGGGCCTGGCGCTCACCGTCGTGCTGGGCATTTCCTTCACCATGCTCCAGGCCTGGGAATACGCGTCCGCGCCCTTCGCCTTCAGCGGCGGCGGCGTCTACCCCTCGACCTTCTACCTCGCCACCGGCTTCCACGGCTTCCACGTGATCGTCGGCACGATCTTCCTGGCGGTCTGCCTGGTGCGCGCCATCCGCGGCGGCTTCTCGGCAGAGCGGCATTTCGGCTTCGAGGCGGCGGCCTGGTACTGGCACTTCGTGGACGTGGTGTGGCTCTTCCTGTTCGTCGCCATCTACTGGTGGGGCGTGGGCGAGATCGCCCACCATTAAGGCCCTCTGGCGCCGGGCGGCGCTCTTGCCGCCCTGGCTTCCGCGCCTCCGACCTGTGGCGCGGCGTGGGTCCGCTCCGCACCGCGCGCCGGCCGATTTCCGGCCGGTTTCCCTGAAGTTCCGCCGATGATCCGACCCGCTTCCCTTCGCGGGGGCCGCCCCTGGCGGGCGCTGATCCTTCCCTCCTTCCTCGCCCTGCCGGTCCTGGCGCTGCTGCTCGGCCTCGGCACGTGGCAGGTGCAGCGCCTGGCCTGGAAGACGGCGCTGCTGGAGGAACTGGCCGAGCGCCAATCCCGCCCCGCCATCGAGGCGCCCACACAGCCCGACCCCTTCGCCGCCGTCAGCGCCACCGGGCGCTTCCGCCCCGGCGCCGAGGCCTTCCTGGGACTCGAGGTGCGCGGTTCGTTGCTGGGCGGCTCCCTGCTTGCGATCCTCGACCGCGAGGGCGCGCCGCCGCTCCTGGTCAATCGCGGCTGGGCGCCCTTCGAGGGTGGGCGGGTCGAGCGGCCCGAGGGCGTGGTGACGGTCACCGGCTACGCCCGCCCCGGCGAGCGGCGCGGCCTGATCACGCCGCGCGACAACCCTGCGGAGCGCCGCTTCCTGCATTTCGACCCCGTCGCCATCGCTGCCACGCTCGGCGCGCCCAACGCCCCCCCCTATGCGCTGGTGGTGGTGGAGCCGGGGCCGGCCACCACGCCATCCGGCTTCGGCGCCGCCCCGCCCCCGGCTCGCGCCACCCTGCCCGACCCCGCGACGGGCTTCCCCAGCCCGAACAACCCGCATCTGGGCTACGCCCTCACCTGGTTCGGCCTCGCCATCGGCTGGGTCGTGATCTTCGGCCTCTGGGCCCATCGCCGCCTCCGGGAACCCGCATGACCGCCTATGACCGCCTCCTGGCCCGCTTTTCCCGCATCGCCGCGCTGGGCGAGGCCGCCGCCATGCTCCACTGGGACGCCAGCGCGATGATGCCTCTGGGTGGCGGCACGGCGCGGGGCGAGCAGCTCGCCACTCTCGCCGGGCTGTCGCACGAGATGCTGACCGACCCGTGCGTGGAGGACGATCTCGCCGAGGCCGAGGCGGAGGGCGAATGGCACGCGGCCAACCTCGCCCTCATGCGCCGCACCCACCTCCGCGCCACCGCCCTTCCGGTCGAGCTGGTGGAGGCGACGGCCCGCGCCAATTCCGCCTGCGAGAAGGTGTGGCGCGACGCCAAGGCGCGCAGCGACTTCTCGGCCGTCCGCCCCTTCCTGGAAGAGGTGCTGCGCCTCCAACGCGAGACCGCCCAGGCCCTCGCCGCCCGCACCGGCCTGTCGGCTTACGACGCGCTGATGGATTCCTTCCAGCGTGGCGTGACGGCTGCCGAGGTCGAGCCGGTCTTCGAGGCCTATGCCGCCTGGCTGGCCGAGGCGTTGCCCCGCGCCGAGGATATCCAGGCCCGGCAGGGCGAGCCGCTGCCGCTGCGCGGCCCCTTCCCGGCTGCCGCGCAGCGCGAACTGTGTCGCAGCCTGTCCCTTCGCCTCGGGCTGGAGGAGTCGCATTCCCGCCTGGACGAGAGCCTGCACCCGTTCTGCGGTGGCACGCCGACCGATGTCCGCATCACCACCTTCTACAGCGAAGCCGACCCGGCCAAGGCCATCCTCGGCGTGCTGCACGAGACCGGGCACGCCCTCTACGAGCGCGGCCTGCCCGCCGGCTTCGCGCGCCAGCCCGTGGGCGAGGCGGCCGGCATGGCGGCGCACGAATCGCAGTCGCTGATCGTCGAGATGCAGGCCTGCCGCTCGGACCCCTTCCTGCGCTTCCTGTCCGGCGAGATGCGCGCGTCCTTCGGGGACGATCCCTCGCTGGATGCCGGCAACCTCGCCCGGAACTGGCGGCGGGTGGAGCGCGGCTTCATCCGCGTGGACGCAGACGAGATGACCTACCCCGCCCACGTCATCCTGCGCTTCCGGCTGGAGCGGGCGATGATCGAAGGGCGGCTGGAGGTCGCGGACCTGCCCGGCGCCTGGGCGGAGGGACTGCGTGTCCTGCTCGGCATCACGCCGCCGGACGACGCGCGCGGCTGCCTGCAGGACATCCACTGGCATGACGGCGCCTTCGGCTACTTCCCCTCCTACACGCTGGGCGCGATGGCAGCGGCGCAGCTGATGAAGGCGGCGCGGGCGGCCGAACCGGGGCTCGACGCGGCGCTGGAGCGGGGTGACCTGTCGCCGCTGCTGGGCTGGCTGCGGCGCGAGGTGCATGGCCGCGCCTCGCTGCTCGGCTTCCAGGATCTCATGCGCGCGGCGACCGGAAAGGGGCTGGACCCGTCGGACTTCACCGCGCATCTCTCCGCCCGCTACCTGGCGGAGTAGAGCGCGCTACCGCGTGGCGCGCCCCACATGCGCGCCCGCATTGGCCAGGGCGCCGCTGCGCTCCGCGTCGTTCAGCGAGCGGAAGAAGGTGTAGGACACGGTGATGGTGCGGATGTCGCGCGTTACCGGGTCTTCCGCGATGCGCGGGTCCACCCAGAAGGCTATGGGCATGTCCACGGACTGGCCGGGGGTCAGGGTCTGGTCCTCGAAGCAGAAGCAGGCCACCTTGTGGAAGTAGCGGCCCACCACCTCGGGCGTGACGTTGTAGGTGCTGATGCCTGTGGCCGGGGCGTCGGCGCTGTTGCGGGCGGTGTAGAAGGCCAGCGCCTCCTCGCCCAGCTTCACGCGGATGGCGGGCTGCTGCGCCGCGAAGCGCCATGGCAGTCCGGGCTGGGTGGCGGCGTTGAAGCGCACCGTCACCTCCGCCTCGCTGGCCGCGCCCGGCGCCGCCAGGCCGATCATCGGCGTGCCGCCATATCCCGTGACCTTGCAGAACAGGTCGTAGAGCGGCACCGAGGCATAGGCGAGCCCGACCATGCCGAAGACGACGCCGAAGGCGCCGCCGAGCATGCGGCGGTTCCGCTTGGCCAGGGCCTGGGGATCAAGACGCTGCGGCATCCCGCCTCTCCTCAGTCGCGCAGCAGGCGCGCGACGGCGATCAGGTAGAACAGCACCACCAGCCCCGCCAGCGCGGCAAGGATGGCCCAGTTCCGCGCCTTGCGGCGACGGTCGAACTCCCGCTGCTCCTCCGGAGTCATGCGAGCAGCAGCCGGTCCAGCGCCAGCGCGCCGAGCAGCGCGAAGAGGTAGGTGATGCTGAAGCGGAAGCAGGCCTTGGCCGGGCGGTCACCGGTGAGCGAAACGCCTGCCGCATCCTGCGCGTCGGTCCAGACCGCCCAGGCGTGGCGCAGGAAGTTCGCGCCCAGCAGCGCCGCGACGAGGCCGTAGACGGGGCCGGAGAAGCCGATGAGCCAGGGCACGAGAGTCAGCGGCACCAGCAGCACCGTGTAGATCACCACCTGACGCCGCGTCTCGCGCGCGCCGGAAACCACTGGAAGCATGGGAACGCCGGCGCGCTTGTAGTCCTCGTGGGCCCAGAGCGAGAGGGCCCAGAAATGCGGCGGCGTCCACATGAAGACGATGGCGAAGAGCACGAGCGGCAGCACGTCCACCGAGCCCGTCACCGCGACCCAGCCGATCAGCGGCGGGAAGGCGCCGGCCGCGCCGCCGATAACGATGTTCTGCGGCGTCCGGCGCTTCAGCCACATGGTGTAGATGACGACGTAGAAAAGGATGGATCCGGCCAGCACGGCAGCGGCGAGCCAGTTGGTCGCGAGGCCCATCAGCCCCACCGAGCCCACGGCCAGCACGACGCCATAGCCCAGCGCGGCGCCCGCCTCGATCCGCCCGGCCGGGATGGGCCGGGCGCGGGTGCGCTTCATCACGGCGTCGATGTCACGGTCATACCACATGTTGATCGCCCCGGCGGCGCCGGCCGCCAGGGTGATGCACAGGATGGCCGAGACGGCCAGGACCGGGTGCAGCGAGCCGGGCGCGATCAGCAGCCCGATCAGCCCCGAATACACGACCAGAGACAGGACGCGCGGTTTCAGCAGCGCGATCCAGTCACGCACCTCCGAGGCGCCGTGGAGGGCGGAAGCATCGAGGGGGGCTTGCGCCCCCCTCGAACCATGAACCGTGGTGTCGCTCATCGCGTGTCCCGGTGCTGCCCTCAGCGGATGCGGGGCAGCTCGTCAAAGGTGTGGAAGGGCGGCGGGGAGGAAACCTGCCACTCCAGCGTGGTCGCCCCCTCGCCCCAGGGATTGGACGACGCCACCGCGCCGCGGCGGAAGGTCGCCCACAGGACGAAGAAGAAGAACACGAAGGACGCGACCGAGATGTAGGAGCCGATCGAGGCGACGAGGTTCCAGCCCGCCAGCGCGTCCGGGTAATCCGGATAGCGGCGCGGCATGCCCTGGTTCCCCAGGAAGTGCATGGGGAAGAAGGTCAGGTTCACGCCGATGAAGGTCATCCAGAAATGGATCTGGCCGAGCTTCTCGGGGTACTGGCGGCCGCTCATCTTGCCGATCCAGTAGTAGATGCCGGCATAGATGCCGAACACGGCGCCCAGGCTCAGCACGTAATGGAAGTGCGCCACCACGTAGTAGGTGTTGTGCAGGATCTGGGTGATGCCGGCATTGGCCAAGACCACGCCCGTCACGCCGCCCACCGTGAACAGGAAGATGAAGCCGATGGCGAAGAGCATCGGCGTGTCGAAGCGCATGGAGCCGCCCCACATGGTGGCGATCCACGAGAAGATCTTCACCCCCGTCGGCACCGCGATCACCATGGTCGCGGCCATGAAGTAGGCGCGCGTGTCCACGCTGATGCCCGAGGTGAACATGTGGTGCGCCCACACCACGAAGCCCACCACGCCGATCGCGACCATGGCGTAGGCCATGCCGAGATAGCCGAAGACCGGCTTGCGGCTGAAGGTGGAGACTACGTGGCTGACGATGCCGAAGGCCGGCAGGATCATGATGTAGACTTCGGGGTGGCCGAAGAACCAGAACAGGTGCTGGAACAGCACCGGGTCGCCGCCGCCGGCCGGGTCGAAGAAGGCCGTGCCGAAGTTGCGGTCGGTGATCAGCATGGTGATGGCGCCGCCCAGAACGGGCACGGCCAGCAGCAGCAGGAAGGCCGTCACCAGCATGGACCACACGAAGAGCGGCATCTTGTGCAGCGTCATGCCCGGGGCGCGCATGTTGAAGATGGTCGTGATGAAGTTCGCCGCGCCGAGGATCGAGGACGCGCCCGCGAGGTGCAGGGCGAAGAGCGCCATGTCCATCGCCGGGCCGGGCTGGTACTCGGCATCCGACAGCGGCGGGTAGATGGTCCAGCCCGCGCCGGGGCCGCCGCCCACGAAGAGCGAGCCGCCCAGCAGCAGGAAGGCCGGCACCAGCAGCCAGAAGGAGATGTTGTTCAGCCGCGGGAAGGCCATGTCCGGCGCGCCGATCATGATGGGCACGAACCAGTTGCCGAAGCCACCGATCAGCGCGGGCATGATCACGAAGAACACCATGATCAGCCCATGGGCCGAGACGTAGGCGTTCCACATCTGCCCGTCGGCGAAGATCTGCATCCCCGGCGTCATCAGCTCGATGCGCATCAGCAGCGACAGGCCGATGCCCACGATCGCCGCGACGAGCGAGAAGATGATGTAGAGGGTGCCGATGTCCTTGTGATTGGTGCTGAACAACCAGCGCGCCACGAAGCCGGGCTTGTGGTCGTGATGGTCGTGGCCGTGGGCGTCTGCCGCATGCGCCATGGGGTCTGCCTCTCTCGAACTCGGGCCCGTCGCGTTACTGGCGCGCCGCGGCGATGTGAATGGTGTCTGCGGTGGCGGATGCAACCCCCACCGGCTGCTGCGGCATGGTGTGGGCGAAGCGCTGGCGCGCCTGGCCGACCCACTGCTCGAACTCGGCCGGCGTCACGGCGCGGACCATGATGGGCATGAACCAGTGGTTCACGCCGCAGATCTGGTTGCACTGGCCGTAATACACGCCCGGCCGGTCGGCCCGCATCCACGTCTCCATGATGCGGCCGGGAATGGTGTACTTCTGCACGCCGAGCGAGGGCACGAAGAAGGAATGGATCACGTCGGCGCCCTGGGTGATGACGCGCACCGTGGCACCGGCCGGGATCACCAGCGGCTCATCCACCGCGAGGTTCCGAAGCTGTCCGGGCTGCAGTTCCTCCTCGGGGATCGGGCGGCTATCGAAGTTGAAGTTGCCGTGGTCGGGGAAGGCGTAGTTCCAGTACCACTGGCGGCCCGTCACGTTGATCGTGATGTCGGCGTCGCGCGCCCGGTCCTGAAAATAGATCAGGCGGAAGGACGGGATGGCGATCACCAGCAGCAGCAGCACCGGAATCACCGTCCAGGCGATCTCGAGCGGCGTGTTGTGGCTCACGCGCGACGGCGTGGGGTTGCGGGACGCGCTGTAGCGCCAGATGCAATAGACCAGCAGCAGCGCGACAAAGATCGTGATCGCGACGATGATCCAGAAGACCAGCGTGTTGAAGGAATGGATCGCGTCCTTGACCGGCCCGCCCGAGGGCTGCAGCCCCATGCCCCAGGGCACCGGCGCGCCCAGGCTGGTTTCCGAGGCCATCGCCCCACCCATCGCAAGCATCGCGGCCAGTGCCGCCAGCCCCAGAACACGTCCGATCCGACCGATCACGCCATCCACCCCTGGAACACCGCGCGGCGGCCCCAGTGGCCGTCGCCCGCGCGCGCGTGACCGATTTTACGGGCCCGGCGCAGCGGCGCGACCATAGTCCGTGATGCACCCGCGAACAAGTCCGACCCCCCAGGAGCGACTTGCGGCGCGCCCTCAGGAACCGGGCTCGATCTCCGCTTCCGCAACGTCCTCCGCCACGTGGTCGGCCATGTCGGTGAGCATGGAGCGGATATGCGGGTCGCCCACCATGTAGAACACCATCCGCCCGCGCCGGTCCGCCTGCAGCAGCCGCGCCGCGCGCAGCAGTCGCAGGTGGTGCGACACGAGGCTGGCGGAGATGGAAAGCCGCTCCGCCATCGCGCCCACCGAGGCGGGCGAATCCAGGCAGGCCAGGATGATCTTGAGCCGCGTCGGGTCGCTCATCAGGCGGAACATCTCCGCCAGCTCGACCACCTCGTCGTCATTGATTCGCAGCGTCATGCGAACAGCTTCGCAGCGCATTCCCCTTGACGCAATGGCGCGAGGAGGCAACCTCCTTCCTTGCAAGTGACTGAAAATATTGGACGAATGAAGACGTGAACACCTGTTCAGGCGTCACCCGCCGCGCCATCCCGGCGCTCATCCTCGGCCTGCCCGCCCTTGCGCGCGCGCAGGGCGGTCCGGCGCGCCCCCTCGTCGTGGCCACGACCGCCATGGTGGCGGAGCTGGCGCGCGGCATCGGCGGCGAGGAGTTCACGGTCGAGGCGCTGATGGGCGAAGGGGTGGACCCGCATCTCTACCGCCCCACCCGCGCCGACCTCGTCCGGCTGCTGCGGGCCGATCTCATCCTGTGCAACGGGCTGCGGCTCGAAGGCCGGATGGGCGACGTGCTGGAACGCGCAGCCGCCACGCGCCCCGTCATCGCCGTGGCCGAAACCATTCCGCCCGCGCGCCGCCGCGCCCACCCCGAATATCCCGACGCGCCCGACCCGCATCTGTGGATGGACCCGCTGCTCTGGGCCGAATGCGCCGCGCCGGTCGCCGCTGCCCTGTCCCGGCTGCGGCCCGGCTTCGACCCGGCGCCAGGCCTCGCCGCCCTGGGGGGGCGCCTCGAGGGGATCGCCGAGTATGCGCGCCGCGCCTTCGCCCCGCTGCCGCCGGAACGGCGCCTCCTCGTCACCGCGCATGACGCCTTCGGCTATTTCGGGCAGCGCTTCGGGATGGAGCTGGCCTCCATCCAGGGCCTGTCCACCGAGGCGGAGGCCTCGCTCGCCCGCATCGAATCCCTGGTGGCGCTGCTGGTGGAACGCCGCGTTCCCGCCGTCTTTCCCGAAACCTCTGTCCCCGATCGCGCGGTGCGCGCCCTGATCGAAGGCGCCGGCGCACGGGGCCACCGCGTCGCGTTGGGTGGGGCGCTGTTTTCCGACTCGCTCGGCCGTCCCGGCACTTATCGCGGCACTTATGAAGGGATGCTGGACCACAACATCACCACCATCGCCCGCGCCCTGGGCGGCGAGGCGCCCGAGCGCGGGCTGCGGGGCCGGCTGTGATCCCGCCGCTTTCCCTGCGCGGCGTTTCGGTCCGCTACGGCGACCGTCCGGCCCTGTCCGACGTTTCCTGGGACGCCGTGCCCGGCCTCACCGCCATCCTGGGACCCAACGGCGCTGGCAAGTCGACGCTGCTGCGCGCCGCGCTGGGCCTCGTCCCCGCCACCGGCGAGGTGCGGTTCTTCGGTCGGCCCCTGGCGGACGTCCGGAACCGCGTCGCCTTCCTGCCGCAGCGTGCCTCGGTGGATTGGGACTTCCCGGCCACGGCGCTGGACGTGGTGGGGATGGCGCGGCTGCCGCGGCTGCGCCGCTGGTGGGGCGGGCTGCCGGGTCCCGATCGCGACGCCGCCCTGTCGGCGCTGGATTCGGTGGGGATGGCGGATTTCGCGGGGCGGCAGATCGGCCGGCTGTCCGGCGGCCAGCAGCAGCGCGTCTTCCTGGCCCGCGCCCTGGCGCAGGGCGCCGACCTGTTCCTGATGGACGAGCCCCTGGCCGCGGTGGACGCGGTGACGGAACGCGCCATTCTCGCCGTGCTCCACCGCCTGGTGGACGAGGGCAAGACCGTGCTGATGGTCCATCACGACCTGTCCCTGGTTTCGGAGCACTTCACCGACGTGCTCCTGCTCGCCGGGCGCGTCGTCGCCGCCGGCCCGGTGCGCGAGGCCTTCACGGAAGACAGCGTGGCCCGCGCCTTTGGCGGCCTGCCACGGATGATGGTGGCTTGATCGGGCACAACACCCTCATCGTCCTGCTGGGCTGCGTCGCGCTGGGCTTGGCGGCCGGGGTGGTCGGCTGCTTCGCCTTGCTGCGCGGCCGCGCCCTGCTCGCCGACGCGATCGGCCATGCCGCCCTGCCCGGCGTGGTGGCGGCCGCGCTGCTGACCGCCGCGCTGGGCGGCGAGGCGCGGGCGCTCGGCCCGCTGCTGCTCGGCGGCGCGCTTTCGGCACTGCTGGGGCTCTGGGCGCTGCGGATCCTCACCGCCTCCGGCCGCATCCGCGCCGATGCCGGGATCGCCGTGGTGCTGTCCGCCTTCTATGCGCTCGGCACGGTGGGGCTTTCGGTGGCGCAGGCCATTCCGGGCGCGGCCCAGGCCGGGTTGCCGCACTTCATCCTCGGACAGGCGGCGACGCTGACCACGAACGATGCGCTGGTCGCCGCCGCGCTGGCCCTCGGCGCGGTCGGCGCCGTGCTGGCGCTGTTCCAGCCGCTCCGCGCCCTTTGCTTCGACGAGGCGCATGCCGCCTCGCTCGGCCTTCCGGTGCGGCGGCTGGACGCTCTGCTGCTGGCGCTCATCCTGCTGGTGACGGTCGCCGGGTTGCCAGCGGTCGGGCTGATCCTGGTGGTGGCGCTGCTGATCGTGCCCGCCGCCGCCGCGCGCCTCGTCACCCGGCGCCTGCCGGGCATGGTGGCGCTCGCCGGCGGGCTGGGCGCCCTCGCCGGGGTGGCGGGGGCGCTCGCGTCGCAGCGCCTGCCGGAACTGCCGACCGGGGCGGCGGTGGTGCTGGCCGGACTGGTCTTCTTCGCCCTCGCCCTGCTGCTGCGGCGCCCGGCATGAGCAGCTTCCTCCAGCTCGACGCCCCCGCCCTCCTGGCCGCCACTCTGGCGGGCGGGACCTGCGGGCTGCTCGGCTCCTTTCTGGTGCTGCGGCGGGAAAGCCTGCTGGGCGACGCGCTCTCCCATGCCGTGCTGCCGGGCATCGTGGCGGGCTTCGCGCTGACCGGGCTGCGCGCCTCACTGCCCATGCTGCTCGGCGCGCTGGCGGCGGCGCTGCTCGCCACGGTCGCGATCGGGCTGGTGCGCCGTCTGGCGCGACTCGAAGCTGGGGCAGCGACCGGGCTGGTCTTCACCGGCTTCTTCGCCCTCGGCCTCGTGGGGCTGGAGGTAACGGGCGCGCGCATGGCCGATCTCGACCTGGATTGCGTGCTGTTCGGCCAGATCGAAACGCTGGTCTGGCTGGAGGCGACGGGCTGGGCTTCCTTGCTCGACCCCGCGGCACTGGCGGGGCTGCCGCGGCAGTTGGGGCTGCTCGCCGGCGTGGCGGCGGTGGCGGTGCTGGCCGTCGCGGCCTTCTGGCATCCGCTGCGGCTCGTCTGCTTCGACCGGGACTATGCGAGCGCCCTCGGCCTGCGCGTGTCCTGGTGGGAGATGGGGCTGAACCTGCTGATCGCCGCCGCCGCGGTCGCCGCCTTCGAGGCGGTGGGCACGGTGCTGGTGGTGGCGCTGCTGGCCTGCCCGGCCGTGGCGATGCGCCTGCTCACCGACACCTACCGGGTGCAGGTCTGGGGCGCGGCGGGGCTCGGTGCTGTTCTGGGAGCGCTCGGCGTGCTGCTGGCCGGGCCGCTGCCCGCGGCGCTCGGCCTCGCCTTCTCGGTGAACGCGGCGGGGGTGATCGGCAGCCTCGCGGGGCTGGCCGTCTTCCTCAGCCTGCGTTTCGCACCTCGACGAGGGTGAAGAGCGACATCGGCGGGCAGTTCTGCGTCCGCTCGATCCGCGCCGTGCCCTTGTCCAGCAGGTCCTCCAGCCGGAAATCCGGGTGCCAGCCCAGCACGCGCGCCAGCGGCGCCGTGGTCCGCTCCACCCACCAGCGCAGCCCGTCATCCGCCGCGAAGTGGTTCACGAAGAGCAGGTGCCCGCCAGGCCGCACCACGCGTGACATCTCGGCGAAGAGCTTGCGCGCATCCGGCACCACGGAGGCGGTGAACATCGCGACGGCGATGTCGAAGGAGGCGGTGCCGAAGGCCATGCTTTCCGCGTCCATCTCGAGAAGGCCATGCACGGCGGTGAGGCGCTCCGACGCCACGCGCTCGCGCGCCTTCAGCAGCATCTCGCGCGACAGGTCGATGCCGACCACTTCCAGGTCGCGCCGATAATGCGGCAGGGCCAAGCCGGTGCCGACGCCCACTTCCAGCACGCGGCGGCCGGCCGTCTGGGCCAGGCGGTTCACCGCATCCACTGCGGCGCGGCGGCCGAAGCCGGACACGCCGCCGAAGACCAGATCATACACCCCCGCCCATCGGCGATAGGCATCGCGGACCGAATCCGCATCCAACGCGGCACGTGGGTGGGCGCGTTCGTTCTCAGAGAGGCCAAAAGTGGAAATGTTGATGGTCCCTTCCGAACGGGGCGGCACCCGTTACCAACTGCCGACCGGGGGTGCAAGCTTCAACCCCCCGCCGCTTTGTCTCCGGCCGCCTTCGGACGCGACGGCGCGGCGGCGAGCAGCCCGCCCACGGCGATGACCACCGCGCCCAGCAACGTCCAGCCATCCGGGCTGTCGCCGAAGACCACGACGCCGGCCAGCGTGGCCCAGACCAACTGCGAATAGGAAAGCGGCGCGAGGATGGAGGCGGGCGCCCGCGCATGGGCCAGCACCAGCAGCCCATGGCCCAGCGCGCCCATCGTTCCCACCGCCACCAGCAGCGCCCATTCGGCGGCCGACGGAGGAATGAACACGAAGGGCTGGAGGAGCGAGGCGCCCAACGTGGCGGCGAGGCTGGTGTGGAGGATCGTCACCCGCGCATTGTCCAGCCCGGCGAGGCGCCGCGTCAGGATCTGGTACCAGGCGAAGCCGAAGGCAGTGCCCAGCGGCAGGAGGTAGCCCCAATCCGGCACGGTGCCGGTAAGAAAGGGCGGGCGCAGCGCCACCAGCACCCCGGCGAAGCCGAGCGCCACGCCCAGCCAGCGCCGCGCCCCCACTCGCTCGCGCAGCACCAGCGCCGCCAGCGCGACGGTGAGCAGCGGCGAGGCGAAGCCCACCGCCGTCGCATCGGCCAGCGGGATGCGCGCCAGCGCCATGGTGAAGAGCAGCGAGCAGCCGAGCAGGATCAGCGAGCGCAGCGCCTGCAGCCGCGGCGCGCGCGACCGCCACGGCAGGCGGCCGCGCGTGACGGTGAAGAACAGCGACACGGCCAGAAAGGCGAAGAGGAACCGTCCCCAGATGATCTGCGCCGGGTTGAAGCCGGCCGTCAGCCACTTCAGCGACGTGTCCATCGCCACGAAGATCAGCAGCGCCCCAAGCTGGAGCAGGATGCCGCGCAGGACCATGGGTGGCGGGCGCCCGCGCCGTCGCTACTGGCTCGCCCAGAGGATCCGGTGGATCCACTGCACGTCCTCGATCTCGAAGGAGTAGTCGGGGTGGACGGGGTTGAGGGAACGCAGCTCGATCCGCTTGGCGCTCTGGCGCTTGAGTTCCTTCGCCATCACCTCGCCGAGGCGCGTGCGGGCGACGACGCGGTCGCCGCGCCGGATGGGTGAGGAAGGCGAAACGATCACCATGTCGCCGTCGCGGAACACCGGCTCCATCGAATCGCCGGAAATCTCCAGCGCATAGGCATGCGGGTCGGGGATCTCGGGCAGGGAGATCTCGTCCCAGGCGCCGCCGACCGGAAAGCCGCCATCGTCGAAGAACCCCTCTCCCCCCGCCTGGGCGAAGCCGATCAGCGGCACGCGGCGCCCCACGCCGGGGCGCGGGCCGCGCGGGGCGGATGGCAGCGCCGCCTGGCCGGAAACGAGCGCCGCGAAGCCCTCGATGCCCACCTGGGTCGCGGACAGGATCTTGGCGATGCTCTCGGTCGAGGGCCAGCGCGCGCGCCCATCGGGGCCGATGCGCTTCGAGGGGTTGAAAGCCGTCGGGTCCAGCCCGGCGCGCCGCGCCAGCCCCGACGCGCTGAGGCCATTCTCGGCCGCCAGCGAGTCGATCGCGCGCCAGATGTCGTCATGCTTCACGGACGGAACCTTTATAGGCCCATCGTCAGCAGGCAATAGGAAAATGTTGCTTCTTTCCGCTTGCCCCTTCCCACAACCGCAGGTTATGTTCTTAATATGTTCTCAAGGCCGGATTCGGCCGGAACGCAAGCTGGAAAGGTCCGTTTCCCATGCCCCTCGCCCCCCGCGGCGGTCATTCCCCGGTCCTTGTGACCCTGGACCGCACCACCCCCTTCGCCTCTGCGGAGGAGGCGTGGTTCTGGACCATGTCCGCGTTGGTCGCGCGGCGCGACGGGGCGCGCGTTTCCGCCGGCAAGGGGCTGGTGCCGCGCCCCTGCGAGCCGGACGACGTGGTGAAGTGCCTGGACCGCCTGTATCGCCAGCGCCGCATCGAGCTGGCCCATGCCCGCATCATGCGGATCTGGGGCGAGCGCGGCACCGCCCCCAACCCGCGCCACACCTCCGAGCGCGGCGATGCCCGGCTGTGGCGCGAGGCGATGAACCGGCTGGAATGGCCATTGCGCGTCAAGGGAATCATCACGGCTGCCCCCGCCATCCCGGCCGGGTCGCCGGCGTCCACCGCCGAGATCATCCCCTTTCCACGGGCGCGATGAGCAGCCTCGCGGCGCGCGGCGCGGCGCCGGATCCGCAGCGCGTCTGGATCGTGTTCTCCGGCCGCGCCGACCATCGCTGGCTGCGCCTCCTGCGCCCCGGCTTCTGCCACTGCTTCGCCGCGCTGCACGACGCGTCAGGCTGGACGGTGCTCGACCCCCTCACCGGCCGCTTGGCCTGCGCCCGGCCCGAGGTCGCGCCGGATTTCGACCTGCCGCGCTTTTTTCGCCGGGCCGGAATGCGCGTTCTCGGTCCCTTTGCGCCCGCTGCGCCGGGACGCGGCAGCCTCCTCCTTCTCGCGCCCTTCTGCTACGTCTCGGTTTGCCGCGCCGTGCTGGGTCCGGCGGCACCGCGTGCATGGACCCCCCATGGCCTTTATCGAGGGTTGCGAAATCTTGGAGTGTCTAGGAAAGAAAACTTGACTCCGGCCGGGATGCCGCGTTAAGACACGCTCACCAACGGGCGAATTGCGTCCGCTGGCTTTTCCTCCTCCCCCCATTTTCAACTGTGAGCGCCCGGGACGTTTCGCACGTCCTGGGCGTTCTCTTTTTGTTCGGGCGAGGGGCAGGACCCATCCCCAAGCCGAGAGGAGACACGCCCGAATGGGAGGCCTGTTTCGTGCCCCGAAGCCCCTCGTGATCGAGGCCCCTCCGCCCTTGGCCGCCGCCGCCGCACCCGCGCCCGCGCCCGCGCCCGACATGGTGGCGGAGGATGCGCGCCAAGCAGCACGCTCCCGCGCCACGGGCGGGATGGCCGGCACGGTCGCCACCTCCTCGCGCGGGGTGCTGCTGCCCCTCTCCGTCACGCGTAAGTCGCTGCTGGGCGAATGAGCATGACGCCCGAAGCCCTGCTGGCCCGCCAGTCCCGCGCCGCCTCCCGCCGCCGCCCGCTCGAAGCAGGCTGGCGAGACGCCTACGCCCATGTCCTGCCGCGCGCCGAGGACGCCGCCGCGCTGTTCGACGCCACCGCCGCCGATGCGGCGGAACAGCTGGCCGCCTCGCTCCTTGCCGAGCTGACCCCGCCCTGGTCGCGCTGGTTCGGCCTCGCTCCCGCCGCGGGGGAGAACGGGGCGGACCCGGCCGCGCTGGAGCGCGTGGCCGAGACGCTGCAGGCGCATCTCGACCGCTCCAACCTGGCGCAGGAGATGCACCAAGCCTTCCTGGACCTCGTCATCACCGGCACCGGCCTCCTGCTGGTGGAAGAAGCGCCGCCCGGCGACGCCTCGGCGCTGCGCTTCACCGCCGTGCCGGTGCTGAGCGCGGTGCTGGAGGAAGGCCCCTCCGGCCGGCTCGACACCGTGTCCCGCGAAACGCGCTTTCGCGCGCGGAGATCGCGCGGCGCTTCCCCTTCGCCGAGCTGCCGGCCGCCTTGCTGCGCGAGGAGGAGGAGGACGAGCCGGCGCAGCACCGCGTGGTGGAAGCGGTGTGGCCGGATCGCTTCGGCCATCGCTACGCCGCCATCCTGGACAGCGCATCCGCCAATGCTCCGTGCTTCCTCGCCCAGGGCGGCTTCCCCGAGGCGCCCTTCATCGCCTTCCGCTGGCTGAAGGCGCCTGGCGAGGTCTATGGGCGTGGACCGGTCACCAAGGCGCTGCCCGACATCCGCACCGCGAACCGCGTGGTGGAACTCGTGCTGAAAAACGCCTCCATCGCCGTCACCGGCATCTGGCAGGCGGAGGATGACGGCGTTCTGAACCCGGCGACGGTGCAGCTCGTCCCCGGCCTGCAGGAGGTACGCGACGAGGTGGGCGGCGCCATCCGCCTCGACCCGTCTGAGCCGCCGACCGGCATGGTGCTGCCCGCCCGCGCCGCGCGCGCCGGCACGGTGCTGGGCTTCGACGCGCTGGGCAACGTCGCCGCCCTGCCGCGCAATGGGCAGGTCCTGGGCGGCTTTGCCGGCGCCGTGCCGCGCACCGTGGAGGACAAGCTGGGCGAGGCGCTGTCGGCGCGCAACTTCGGCGCGACGGGCGACGGCGTCTCGGATGACGGCCCGGCCCTGCAGGCGGCAATGAACGCCGCCGCCGTGTCCGGCTGGCACCTCGTCATCGGCGAGGGCACGCACCGCACTACCATGCCGCTGGCGCTGGGCGGCGCCGCCTCCGGCCTCACCATGCGCGGCGCCGTCCTGTATGCCGGCCCCCCGGGCCAGGCGGCGCTGACCCTTGGCGATGCCGGCGCGGTGCGCAACGCGGCCAAGGTCTATGACGGGCTGTGGGTGATCCGCGCCACGGTCAGTGACTGGCTGGACGAGGCCGATGCAGGCATCATGCTGCGCAACCTCGACGCCTCCACGGTGGAGATCCGCCAGGTGGAAGGATTCACGATCGGCATCCGGACCCTGGGCGCGGAGCGCGGCTTCGAGGACAGCGTGCTGTACCTCGGACGCGTGTTGAACAACCGCATCGGCCTCGACATCCGCACCGAGACGGCGGCGGCGTGGAACACCTCCGTCCGCTACCACGGCGGCCACTTCGCCATCGCCTCCTCGCTCCATCCGGACAAGGATCGGTTCGGCGTGCGGCTTTCCGCCGCGCCGGGTGCCTATGCCGCGCATAACCGCCACGTCTTCTTCGGCCCCGCCTTTGAGCTGCAGGTGCGCGACCGGCCCATCCGCGGCATCTCTTTCCTGTCGGAGGTGAACTCGCGAGCCGTGCTCGCCAACGGGATGCGCATGGAAGGCTGCTCGCCCTTCGCCGCCCGGCACACGGCGAATGCGCAGGACCATGTCTACGAGGTGGCCTGGGCCAGCCAGGGCTACGAGGTGGGCGTGGACTACGCGCCCAGCGCGGCGCGGGTCGGCGCGGTGGTGCGGGCGCTGCACCAGGCGGCGGCGCATCGCGAGTTCACCCGCGACGTCGCCAACATTCCCAATCTCCGCGCCGCCGCCTTCCGCTGGAGCGCGACGCAGACCGGCTTCGACCGCCTCGCCTGCCTGTCCAGCAACGTGGGCGGCTCGCCCTTCACCCTGGCGCATTTCGCCTTTCCGGGGCTGGAGGATTTCGGGCTCACCGATCGCGGCGTGGTGCTGACGGGCGGGCGGGGCTTCGGCTTCGTGGTGGATGCGCGGCGCTGCAAGGAGTTCGCGCTCGCCGTGGACGCGGACAACCCTCGCCTCGTCGTGCAGTGCTTCGATGCGGGGATGAACCTGCTTTCCGTCGCATCCGGCACGCTGGTGCGCGCCTCCGGCATGTCGCTCACCTGGAACGAGGCGGCGCGCTGGTGGCAGGGCGCGGCCGACCTTTCCGACGCGGCACTGACGCGGCTGCAGGTGGTGCGGCTGGAAGCCGCGGTGGCCTTCGCCATCATCGGCGTCGCGCGCATCGGCGCGGATTACGAGGTGCGCGCCCTGCGCCTCGCCACCGACCCGTCGCAGAACCCGCCTTTGCTGTTCGGCCTGCCCGACCTGCCGCACGGCGCACGAGAGTTGCGCGGCGAGGTGGCCTGGGACCCGCCTTCGGTCGCGGCGGGGGCCAGCGCGCAGGTGAACGTCACGGTGCCGGGGGTGCGGCCTGGCGATTTCTGCCAGGCGGGCTTCACGCTCTCCACCTCCGGCCTCGTGTTCCTGGCGCAGGTCGGCGCGCAGGACACGGTCACTGTGACTCTGTGGAACCGCACCGGCGCCGCGATCGACCTCGGCGCCGGCACGGTGCGCGTGCGGGTGCTTAAGGGATGAGCGCGGAGGAGGTGCCCGAGATCGACGCGCTGGCCGCCATGCGCGTGCTGGCGCGCGAATACGACCGGCTGCTGCATGACGAGGAGGCGGATGCGCGCGGGGCCTCGGCCCGGCACGCGGCGCTGAAGGTCATGCTCGCGCATTACGAGGCGCTGCGGAAGCTGCTGCCGCGCCCTGCCCCCTCGATCCTCGACCTCGGCGCCGCGCGCGCCGCCATCGCGCAGGAGGAACCATCCCTTGACGACGACGAAGGAGAGTCCGGCTGAGCTGATCGAATTCGCCTGGATCTGGAACCGCCTGCTCGGCCAGTCCACGCCGCCGGTCCACCGCCGCATCCTGCGCTGGCGGGGCGCGGGGAGGGCGGACGGCGCGGCGTGCTCATGGCCTTCCACGGCTGCGGCAAGAGCACGCTGGTCGGGCTGTTCTGCGCCTGGACGCTGTATCGCGACCCGTCGCGGCGCATCCTGGTGCTGGCCGCCGAGCAATCCCTCGCCGGCCGCATGGTGTCGCATGTCCGCCGCATCATCGAGCGCCATCCGCGCTGCGCCGCGCTGGTGCCGGACATGGCGGAATCCTGGGCGGCGGACCGCTTCACCGTGCGCCGCCCCGGCGCGCTGCGCGAGCCTTCCATGCTGGCGCAGGGCCTGCTGGGCAACATCACCGGCTCGCGCGCCGACCTCATCATCTGCGACGACGTGGAGGTGGCGAACAACTGCGACACGCCCGGCAAGCGCGAGGAGCTGCGCGAGCGCCTGGCGGAAACCGAGTTCGTGCTGGCGCCGGGCGGCAGCGTCCTCTACGTCGGCACGCCGCACACGGAGGAAAGCCTCTACCGCACCGGCGAGCCCTTCCTGCGCGGCTATGCGCGGCTGGAGGTCCCGGTGCTTGGGCGGGAGGGCGAATCCGCTTGGCCCGAGCGCTTCACCGCTGCGGGCATCGAGGCGCTGCGGGCACGGGTCGGGCCGCTGCACTTCACGCGGCAGATGCTGCTGCGCCCCGTCGCGGCCGCCGCGGCGCGGCTCGATCCCGCCCTGCTGATCCGCTACGCCGAGGAGCCGGAATACCGCGAGGCGAATGGACGCGCGCAGCTCTGGCTGCTCGGCCGGCGCATGGTGGCGGGGGGCGGCTTCTGGGACCCCGCCTTCGGCCGCGCCGGCGGTGGGGGCGACGGCTCCGTCCTCGCCGCCACCTACGCGGACGGGGAGGGAAACCATTACCTCCACCGTGTCCTGTGGCTCACCCAGCGCGAGGATGCGCCGGAGGACCCGGCCACGCAGCAATGCCGCCAGGTGGCGGAGGCGGCGGGCGCGCTGCACCTGCCCGTCATCCGGGTGGAGACCAACGGCATCGGCCGCTTCCTGCCCGCCCTGCTGCGGCGGGAGATGGCGCGGGCCGGCGTCGCCTGCCAGGTGCGGGAGGAGCCGAGCCGCGCGGCCAAGGCGCAGCGCATCCTCTCCGCCTTCGACCCGCTGCTGGCCGCGCGCCGCCTCTATGCCAACGACGACGTCCTCCGCTCCCCCTTCGCGCGGGAGATGGCGGAACGGCGGCCGGAGGCGAAGGGGGCACGCGACGACGCGCTGGACGCCGCCGCCGGCGCCCTGCTGCACGAACCGGCGCGCCTGCCGGGACTGCCGCCCCGCATCGCGCCACGCTGGCGCGGGGTGGCCTGACCTCCTGTCCGGACGCGTCCCACGAGCCGCCAGGCTCGGGGATGCCTAGTCCACCTTCAGCACGAGCGCCGCGTGGCGCTCGCGCCCCTCATCCGTGATCGCGAAACGCCCGTCTGGCCGCTCCGCCGCGAGGCCCATGGCCTCCAGGCGGCGCAGGCAGGGCTGGTCCGCGAGGCCGGGCGGCCTGCCATGCCGCCCCACCAGCGTCAGCCGGTGCAGGGCCGAGCGGCAGCACGTCTCGAGATAGGGCTCGTTCCACATCGCTTCTCACCCCCGCGTCGCCGCACTTGTGGCGACAACCACCCAAGGCTGCAAGGAGGCCGCATGGAAGCCATGACGCCCACCATGATGTGGTGGATCAACGCCGTGGAGGCGCCGATCGTCGCCGCGCTGTTCTACATGATCCACGGTCTGCGCAAGGACCTGGATGCGCGGCTGGAAACCAAGGACACGCGCCAGAGCGACGGCCTCGCCCGCACGCGGGAGGAGCTGGCGGCCTTCAAGCTGGAGGTCGCGCGCACCTATGTCCCCCTTTCGCTGATCCGCGACGTGGATCGCCGCATGACCGAGCAGCTATTCCGTATCGAGGAGAAGCTGGAGGAGATGCGGCGCGAAACGGAGGGCCGCCGATGAGCGCCGCCCCTGCCCTGACGGCCAACGAGGCCGCGGCGGAACTCCTCGCCCGCGTGCTCTACGCCGAGGCCGGGTCCTGCCCGGTGCGCGGCATCGAGGCGCTGGCCGGCCTGGCGATGAACCGCGCCCGGCTGGTGCTGGAGGACGCGGCGGCGCAGGCGCGCTTCGCCAATGGCGAGGCGCCGGCGAGCCTGCCGCGCGCCCTCATCGCCGTGCTGCGTGCGCCCTTCCAGTTCCCCACGCGCCATCCCCGCCACAAGCGCCACGCCCTCTTCGCCGCGCCGCCCGAGGAGGATACGGCGCTGGCGGTGTGCCGGCGCGTCGCACAGCGGGCGCTGGCCGGGGCGCTGCCCGACGCATCGCGCGGGGCACTGCTGTGGCACGGGGCTTTGTGCCTGCCCGGCTGGGCGGTGGGGCGCATCCCCTGCGCCGAGCTGGGGGGCCTGATCTTCTACCGCCCCGCGTGATAGCTCCATCCCATGGAGCGCTTCATCTACACGCTGGTCCGCGCGTCGGACTGGGAGGCGGCGCGGGCCCTCGGCGAATACCGGGGCAGCGCCGATGACAAGCGGGACGGGTTCCTGCATTTCTCCACCGCCGCGCAGTTGCGGGCGACCGCGGCGAAGCACCGGCGCTGCGTCCTCGACTTGTGGATGCTGGAGGCGAACACGGCGGCGCTGGGCGACGCGCTGCGCTGGGAGGCCGCGAGCGGTTCCTCGCGCCCCGGGCTTTTTCCGCATCTCTACGCGGCGCTGCCGGTTTCGGCGGTGACGCGCGCCGTCGCCGTGCCGCTCGGCCCGGATGGGGCTCACCGCTTCCCGGACGACGTCCCCTGAATGACGGCGCGCTCGCTCATCAGGCAGGCGAGCGCGACCACTACCCCACCCGCAATGGTGGGCCCGGCCGGGGCGTTGCCGAAGACCAGCCAGTCCAGCGTGACGCTCCAGGGCAGGGCGATGAACTCGAAGGGCGCGAGCCGCGCCGGGGTGGCGTGGCGGAAGGCCAGCGCCAGCAGCACCGTGGCGGTGCCGGCCAGGATCCCGTTCGCCATCAGCGCCAGGGCTTGCGGCACGTCGGGCGTCACCCAGTGCAGCCCCGCAAAGGGCGCGGTGGCGAGGAGCCCGAGTGTGGAGGGAAACAGCACCAGCCGCGCGATGCCGCTTTCCGCCTTCAGGCTGCGATTCACCGTGATGTTCACCGCGTAGGTCACGGTGCCGAGCGCGGCGCACAGGAAGCCGAAGGCGCTGCCGCCCCCGGACAGCGACGGCATCAGCGCCAGCAACACGCCCGCGAACCCCACGCCCGACCAGATCCAGGCGGCGCGCGGCACCGATTCGCGCAGGGCGAGCCGCGCCAGCACCAGGGTCATGAAGGGGGCGGTGAAGAAGACCAGGTAGCCATCGGCCAGCGGCAGGTGGCGGAACGCCAGAAAGAACATCAGCCCCGAGCAGAGCATCGCCACGGCGCGCAGTGCATGCAGGCGCGGATGCCCGGTGCGGAAATCGCCCCCGGTGCCCGGCCAGGCGGCGCGGAGGAGGAAAAGCAGCAGCAGCAGCGTCGCGTGGCGGAAGGTCAGCGCCTGGGCGGCGCTGAAATCCCCCGACAGGAACTTGCTGTTCGCGTCCAGCACGCCGAACAGGCCGATGCCGAGCATCAGCAGCACCGGACCCTTCATGGCAGCGGATTTCGGGCGGGGTGGCGCCCCCTGTCAACCTCCAGGGAACCGGGATAGGAGACGCGGCATGACGCCCGCCCTGGCCTCCGCCCTCCTGCCGCTCGTGCGCCGCTTCGATGCCGAGACGGCGCATGGCTGGGCCATCGCGGCGCTGCGCGCGGGGCTGGCCGGGCAGGATCGGACGCCCGACGCGCCGGAACTGACGGTGGAGGCGATGGGGCTGCGCTTCGCGAACCCGATCGGCCTCGCCGCCGGCTTCGACAAGGACGCGGCGGCGATCGTTCCGCTGCTGCGCCTGGGCTTCGGCTTCGTGGAGGCGGGAACGGTGACGCCGCGCCCGCAGGCGGGCAATCCGCGCCCGCGCCTGTTCCGGCTGGAGGAGGATCACGCGGTCATCAACCGCATGGGCTTCAACAATGCCGGGCTGGATTCCTTTCTGGCGCGGCTGCGCGACCTCCGGCGCCCGCTGCCCGGCATCGTCGGCGCCAATGTCGGCGTGAACAAGGAAGGCGCCGACCCGGAGCGCGACTACCCCGCGCTGTGCCGCGCCGTCGCGCCGCTGGCCGACTACGTGACGATCAACATCTCCTCCCCCAACACGCCGGGTCTGCGCGACCTCCAGGGCGAGGAGCGGCTGCGCGCCATCCTGCGCGCCGTCGCGCCGCGCGGCCTGGGCAAGCCCGTGCTGGTGAAGCTGGCGCCCGACCTTGCGGAGGAAGCGCTGCCGGCGCTGGTCGAGGCAGCGGTGGAGCATGGGGTGGCGGGGCTGATCATCAGCAACACCACCATTTCCCGGCCCGAGACGCTGCGCTCCGGGCATCGCGGCGAGGCGGGCGGGCTGAGCGGCCAGCCTCTCTTCGAGCGCAGCACGGAGATGCTGCGCCGCGCGCATCGGCTGGCGGGCGGGCGCCTCGTCCTGGTGGGCGCGGGCGGCGTGGCCTCGGCCGAGCAGGCCTATGCGAAGATCAAGGCCGGCGCGACGCTGGTGCAGCTTTACACCGGCTTCGCCTTCGCGGGACCGGCCCTGCCGGGGCGGCTAAAGCGGGACCTTCTCGCCCTGCTGCGGCGGGATGGCGTGGCGCGGCTGCAGGACGCGGTTGGCGTGGAGGCGTAATCCGATGAAGATCTGGGAAAGCCTGGAACCGGTCGCGGACCGGTATGACGGCTTCGTGCTCGATTTGTGGGGCGTCGTGCATGACGGGCGCAAGCCCTATGCCGGCGTGCCCGAATGCCTGCGGGAGATGCGGCGGCGCGGCAAGCGCGTGGTCTTCCTCACCAATGCGCCGCGCCGCTCCTGGTTCATCGCGAACATGCTGGACGGCATGGGGCTGGAGCGCGACCTGTATGACGGCATCATCTCCTCCGGCGAGGTGACGTGGCGCTGGCTGAAGGACAGGACGCATCCCTTCTTCGCGGCACTGCGCGGCCGCCGCGCCTTCCACATCGGCCCGGAGCGCGACCTGTCGGTGGTGGAGGATGGCGCGGCGGAGATCGTCTCCTCGCCGGAGGAGGCCGACCTGCTGCTGAACACCGGGCCGGACCCTGAGCGCGGCCCCCGTTCCGTGGAGCCCTATCGCGAGGATCTGCGGGCCTGCTTCGCCGCCGGCCTGCCCATGGTCTGCGTCAACCCGGACCGCGCGGTGATGGTGGCCGGCGAGCGCATCCTTTGCGCCGGGGCGCTGGCCGACGTGTATGCCGAGTGGGGCGGCTCGATCTGCGAGGTCGGCAAGCCGGATCCGGCCGTCTATGGCCCGGTGCTGGAGATGCTGGGCGTCGCCGATCGCCGCCGCATCCTTTGCGTGGGCGACACGCCGCACACCGACCTGCGCGGCGCGCAGGCGGCAGGACTCGATGCGTTCTGGGCGCTGACCGGGCTGACGGAAGATGCCCATGGTTCCAACCCCTCGCCGGCGCTGCTGGCGCGGGTGGCGGAGGAGGAAGGCGCGCATCCGCTGGGCGCGCTGCGGCGGCTGAACTGGTGAGGATTTCGACGCCGGCAAGCATCGCTTCCCGGCGTCGAAACATGCCCAAGAACAGCATGCCAAAATGGCATGCGCGCGTAAGCCGGTTCGAAAGGCTGGATGCCTGTTTCGGCACCAATTTCCGCAGCCTTTTCCACAGGAAAATGATTTGCATCGTGAATCCAGCCCTTGTGGCTGATTCGGCGTTTCCCCTACACCATCTGGTAGCAGGAGGAGGGGAAACTCCCATGGATTGGACTCGCGAGGCCATTGACCGCCTGCGTGCCCTTTGGGCCGAGGGACATTCCACCGCCGAGATCGGCCGCCGCATGGGCGTGTCCAAGAATGCCGTCGTGGGAAAGGCGCACCGCCTTCAGCTTCCTGCCCGGCCCAGCCCGATCCGCCGTGACCTCCAGGCGCCGCGCCCACCTTCCGCCGGACGCAAGCCGACCCTCCCGCCGCTGCGCGTCGCCCTGCCCGCCGCGGCCTCGCCCGTGGCCGAGGCGGCGCCCGCCCCACGGCGCGAGGCACCGGCTGCCCCTGCCCCGTCCCTGGCGGCACCGGTGCTGCGCCCCTTCCCGCGCGGCGGCGTGAAGACCTGCTGCTGGCCCATCGGCGAGCCGGGCACCGAGGGTTTCCGCTTCTGCACCGCCGAGGCGATGAGCCCGAAGCCCTACTGCCCCGAGCACGCGGCTCTCGCCTATGTCCGCGTGAAGGACCGCCGCGAGGACGCAGCGTAATCCCCACGAAACCTGCTTCGCAGGTTCCGCGGGGGCCTCATCCGGCGGCCTTTCCCGGGCGATGGCACCATGGTCCCGCGGCGAGGCCGCGGGAGCCGGACTCAGCTCCGGCGCTGCTGCGCCTTCACCTTGCGCATGTGCTTGCGCCACCCGCGCGAGCGGCGCGGCGCCTGCGGCGCCGCCGCATCGCCTTCCGCCTCGCCGCCACGCCCCAGCGCGCGCCGCGCGACATGGCTGGCGACGCTCGCCGCCAGGAAAACCGGCTTGGCGACGGTTTCGACGATGCTCGAGATGCTGGCCATGATCTTGCTCCTTGCCTGACGGGCGCCGTGCGCCCTGTCGGGACGCAACGCGCGGGAGGCTAGCGCGTCGCCGCTTCCAGGAAGCGGATCAGCGCCTGCATCTCCTCGGGGCTGGACACGCGTTGCACCGGCATGCGCGTGCCGGGCGTCACCACGTCCGGGCCGCGGGTGAAGAGATCCGTCACCGTCTCGGCGTTCCAGACGATGTCGCCGCGCGCCAGGCGCTCGGAATAGGCATAGCCCGCCACGCTGCCCATGCGCCGTCCGAACAGCCCGTGCAGATGCGGCCCGGCCATGGGGGCGGGATCCGGCCGCAGCGTGTGGCAGGCCTGGCAGGCGCGCCACACCTCGGCGCCCAGCGGGTCCAGCCCGGCATGGGCCACTTCCTCTGCTTGCGGCGCCAGCGGGCCGAGGGGGCGGGCGGTCGCGGCGTCCCAGCGCCGCACGCGGCGATCCTGCCCGCCGCTCCACAGCGTCGCGCCATCCGGCGCGAAGGCCAGTGACCAGACCGGCAGCCCCGGCCCTTCCAGCGTGCCCCGCACCCGGCCGGAAGGAAGGTCCAGCAGTTCCACCGCGCCGCCGATCGTGCCGATGGCGAGGGTGCGCCCATCCGGCGCGGCGGCCAGGGCGATGACCGGGCGCGGCCCGGCCCGAAGCTCGCGCTGCGCCCCATCGGGGGAAACCAGCGTCACCGTGCCGTCCACCCCCGCCACGGCGAGGGTCCCGTCGGGCAGGGCCAGCAGGGCGGTGCGCGGCAGGCCGAACTCGGCGAGAATGCGGGAGGCGCCATCCGCCTCCCAGCTTCGCAGCGTGCCGTCCTGCCCGGTGCTGTGCAGGACGCCGCCCGCGAAGGCCACGGCGTCCACGTTGCCCGCATGTCCCTCCAGCACCCGCGCCGTTCCGGTGTCGAGGTCCCACAGCCGCACCGTGCCGTCCCAGGCGGCGGAGGCGAGGTGCCTGCCTTCGGCGGCCAGGGCCGCGACCGGCTCGGAATGGCCTTGCAGCACGCGTTCCGGCTCCTGGCCTTCCGGGCCCCACAGGGCGATGCGCGCATCCTCGCCAGTCGTGGCAAGGCGTCCGTCGGGCAGGGACAGCACGGCATGGACCGCGCCCTGATGCCAGCGCAGGACGCGGCGGGCGCGGCCGGCGGCGGGGTCCCACAGGATCACGGCCTGGTCGAAGCCGCCGGAGGCCAGCAGCGCCCCGTGCGGCGCTAGCGCCCGCACCGGCCCGCCATGCCCGGCGAGATCCTGCCCGGCGGCAGGCGAGGCGGTGAGGAGCAGCAGCAGGAGGAGGCGTCGCATGACCGGAGATTTTCCGCGCCACGTCGCGCCGCGCAAGCGCCCCAGCTCGGGCCTGTTTCCCCTCCGGCCGCCGCGTGGGATAATCGTTCCCTTTCCCAAAGCGAGGAGCGCGGCATGGACGGGATGCGGTTCGAGGATCTGTCGGTCGGGCAGAAGGCGCGGTTCAGCAAGACGATCACCGAGGCGGACATCCTGCTCTTCGCCGCCGTGTCGGGCGACACCAACCCGGTCCATATCGATGCGGAGGCCGCCAAGGCCACGGCCTTCGGCGAGCGCATCGCGCACGGGATGCTGTCCGCCTCCTTGATCTCCACCGTGCTGGGGACGCGCCTGCCCGGTCCGGGCACGATCTACCTGGCGCAGACGCTGAAGTTCCGCGCCCCCGTGCGGATCGGCGACACGGTGACCGCGACCGCCGAGGTGACGGCACTCGACCCCGCGCGGAAACGGGCGACGCTCGCCACCGTTTGCACCGTAGCGGGCAAAACCGTGTTGGAAGGTGAGGCCACCGTGATGGTTCAATCGAAGGAATGAGGCGCGTCTGCGTCTTTTGCGGCGCGGCGCCGGGACGTGACCCCCGCCATGCGGAGCTGGCCCGTGCCCTGGGGCGCGCGATCGCGGCGCGCGGGCTGGGCCTCGTCTATGGCGGCGGCAAGGTCGGGCTGATGGGGATCGTGGCCGATGCGGCGCTGGAGGGCGGCGCGGAGGTGATCGGCGTCATCCCCGACGCGCTGATGGATCGCGAACTGGGCCATGGCGGCTGCACCGAGTTGCGCGTCGTCCCCTCCATGCACGTGCGCAAGCAGGAGATGAGCGAGCTGTCCGACGGGTTCGTGGTGCTGCCCGGCGGCATCGGCACGCTGGAGGAGGCGGTGGAGATCCAGTCCTGGGCGCAGCTGGGCATTCACGGCAAGGGCTTGGTCTTCCTGGACGAGGATGGCTACTGGGACCCGTATTTCGCGCTGATCGAACGCATGGCGGAAGGCGCGTTCCTGCGCGCCGAGTACGTGGGCCTCGCCCTGCGCGCCCATTCTCCGGAAAAGGCCCTGGACGCGCTGGCCGACTGGCGCCCGCCGGAGCTGACCCGATGGATGGTCCGCACCGAGGCATGATCCACGGCGACTGGCGCTCCCTGCCCGAGGCCGCGCGCGGCGGCACCGTGGCGCTCGGCAACCTGGACGGGGTGCATCGCGGCCACGCCGCCGTGCTGGCCGCGGCGCATCAGGCGCGGCCCGACCTCGCCCTGGCGGCGCTGACCTTCGAGCCGCATCCGCGCGAGCATTTCCGCCCCGACGACCCGCCCTTCCGCCTGACGCTGCTGCCGGCCAAGGCGGCGGCGCTGGCGGCCATCGGCGCGCGCCACGTCCACGCCCTGCCCTTCGGCGAGGCGCTGGCCGCCATGGGGGCGGAGGGATTCGTGGAGGAGGTGCTGCATCGCGGCCTGGGCGCGCGGCACTTGGCCTGCGGCGCCGATTTCGCCTTCGGCCACCGGCGCGGCGGCGACGTCGCCTTTCTGGCCGAGGCGGCGGAACGGCGCGGCATCGGGCTGTCCGTGGTGCCGCATATCGCAGATGCGGAGGGGCCCATCTCCTCCACCCGCATCCGGCGCCTCCTGCAGGACGGGTATCCGGAACGGGCGGCCGAGCTGCTGGGCCGGCCCTTCGCCGTGGTCGGGGAGGTGGCGCATGGCGACAAGCGCGGGCGCACCATCGGCTTTCCCACCGCCAACATCTTCCTGGGCCGGCACCTGGAGCCGGCGCGCGGCGTCTATGCGGTGCGGGCGCGCCTCGCCGATGGGCGCGTAGTGCCGGGGGTGGCGAATATCGGCCGCCGCCCCACCGCCGGCGGCGACCCGGTGTCGCGGCTGGAGGCGCATCTCTTCGACTTCGCGGGCGACCTCTACGGGCAGGAGGCGAGCGTCGAGCTGCTGCACTTCATGCGGGAGGAGCGGCGCTTCCCGGATTTCGACACGCTGCGCACCCAGATCGCGGCGGATGCGGCCGAGGCGCGGGCCTGGTTGAAGGCCTGACCCCTCCCTTGCCGAGGCGGCGGCGCTTGACCTTCGGGCTGCCGCGCCAGCATATCTGCCCCATGCACGCGCGCCCGGATCAGCGAATTCCAGGCCCGGTCCTCGTTTGAGGGCCGGGAGCCGCCGCTGACACCAACGCCTTTCGCCGCGCCGTGCCGCGCGGACCGGACCCACCCATGAACGACTCTCCCGACACCAAGCCCGCCCGCGACTATCGCGGCACGGTCTTCCTGCCGCAGACCTCCTTTCCCATGCGCGGCGATCTGCCGAAGCGCGAGCCGCAATGGCTGGCCCGGTGGGAAACGGAAGGTCAGTGGGCGAAGCTGCGCGAGGCCGGCAAGAGCCGCCCGCCCTTCGTGCTGCATGACGGCCCGCCCTATGCGAACGGGCCGCTCCACATCGGCCACGCGCTGAACAAGATCCTGAAGGACGTCCTCAACCGCGCGGCGCAGATGGCCGGCTTCGACGCCGACTACATCCCCGGCTGGGACTGCCACGGCCTGCCGATCGAGTGGAAGGTCGAGGAGGAGTACCGCGCCAAGAAGAAGAACAAGGACGAGGTGCCGGTGCTGGAGTTCCGCGCCGAGTGCCGCGCCTATGCCCAGAAATGGCTGGACTTCCAGACGGAAGAGTTCAAGCGCCTGGGCGTCGCGGGGGATTTCGCGCAGCGCTACGCCACGATGGACTTCCCCTCCGAAGCGGTGATCGCGGGGGAGATCGGGCGCTTCCTGCTCAATGGCTCTTTGTATCGCGGGCTGCGTCCGGTGATGTGGAGCCCGGTCGAGAAGACCGCCCTGGCAGAGGCGGAGATCGAATACGCGGATCATGTCTCGCCCATGCTGTGGGCGCGGTTCCGCGTGGCCGAGGGTGCGCTGGGAGGCGCCAGCCTCGTCGCCTGGACCACGACGCCCTGGACCATCCCGGCCAACCGCGCGCTCGCGGTCAACCCGGAGCTGGACTACGCGCTGGTGCACGTGAACGGCAGCGACGGCCTGTTCCAGGCCGGCGAGCGGATCGTCGTGTCATTCAAGCTGCTGCCCGACTTCGCCGCCGCCACCGGCCTCGGCGCACATGACGTGGTGCGGCTGCTGAAGGGCGAGGAGCTGGTGGGGCTGTCCTGCCGCCACCCCTTCGCCGGGCAGTTCCCCGACAGCGATCTTTATGAAACGCCGCGCCCCGTGCTGGCCGGCGACTTCGTCACGGACGAGGCCGGCACGGGCATCGTCCACCTGGCGCCCGATCATGGCGAGGACGACTTCAACCTGTGCCGCGCGCACGGCATTTCCGCCATCGAGAGTCTCAACGACGACGGCACCTACGCGGAGAAGATGACCGGCGTCGCCGGGCTGCATGTCTTCAAGGCGCACGACCGCGTGTGGGCGCTGTGCGAGGCGGCGGGCACGCTGCTGGCGAAGGGGAAGCTTTCCCACTCCTACCCGCATAGCTGGCGCTCCAAGAAGCCGGTGATCTTCCGCGCCACGCCGCAATGGTTCATCGCGATGGAGGACGGCAACGCCATCCGCGCCAAGGCGCTGGACGCGATCGCGGCGACGCGCTTTATCCCCGAGGTTGGTCGCAACCGCATCGTCGGCATGGTCGCGACCCGCCCCGACTGGTGCATCAGCCGCCAGCGCGCCTGGGGCGTGCCCATCGCCGTCTTCGTCGAGAAGCGCACCGGCGAGGTGCTGCGCGACGAGGCGGTGATGCGCCGCATCGTGGAGGCGTTCCGCAGCGAAGGCGCCGATGCCTGGTACCATCCGGACGCCGCCGCCCGCTTCCTCGGCAACGAGCGGAACCCGGACGACTACGAGCAGGTGATGGACATCGTGGATGTGTGGTTCGAGTCCGGCTCGACCCACGCCTTCGTGCTGGAGGCACGCGGCATGCCCTGGCCGGCGGATCTCTACCTCGAAGGCTCGGACCAGCATCGCGGCTGGTTCCAGTCCTCCCTGCTGGAAGCGGTGGGGACGCGCGGCGTCGCGCCGTTCAAGTCCGTCCTGACGCACGGCTTCGTGCTGGACGAGGGCGGGCGCAAGATGTCGAAGTCGCTGGGCAACGTCACCGCGCCGCAGGAGGTGATCTCCAAGTACGGCGCGGACATCCTGCGGCTCTGGGTGATGAACTCGGACACGGCCGAGGACCTGCGCATCGGCAAGACCATCCTGGAGCAGCAGGCGGAGCTGTATCGCCGCCTGCGCAACTCGCTGCGCTGGATCCTGGGCGGCCTCGCTGGATTCACGGAGGCGGAGCGCGTGCCGGTGGCCGAGATGCCGGAACTGGAGCGCTGGGTGCTGCACCGCCTTTCCGAGCTGGATGCGCGGGTGCGCGGCGCGGTGGCGAGCCATGACTGGTCCGGCGTAGTGCCGGAGCTTCACGGCTTCTGCGCCACCGACCTGTCGGCCTTCTGGTTCGACATCCGCAAGGACGCCCTCTACTGCGACGGCGCCGACAGCCTGCGCCGCCGCGCGGTGCGGACCGTGCTGGACCACCTGCATCGCTGTCTTTGCGCCTGGCTGGCCCCGGTGCTGGTCTTCACCGCCGAGGAAGCCTGGCGCGCCCGCTTCGGCGAGGAGGCGGAAAGCATCCACCTGCAGCTTTTCCCCGATCTTCCGGCGGAGTGGCGCGACGAGGCGCTGGCGGCGAAGTGGGCCCGCATCCGCGAGCTTCGGCGCGAGGTCACGGGGGTGATCGAGGCGGCGCGCGCCTCCGGCCAGGTCGGCTCCTCGCTCCAGGCCGCGCCGGCGCTCGCGCTGCCCGAGGCGGACCGCGCCCTGCTGGACGAGGAAGGCTGGGCCGAGGTCAGCATCACCTCCGGCTTCCGGCTGGAGACGGGCGAGACGCCGTCCGCGCGCTTCGCCCCCGCCCCCGGCGCCAAGTGCGAGCGCTGCTGGCGCGTCCTGCCAGAAGTGTCCGATGCGCATGGTCTGTGCCTGCGCTGCGAGGCGGTGGTGCAGCCATGAGCCTGCGCGCCGCCGGGCTGCTCTTCGCCCTGGTCCTGCTCGTGCTGGACCAGCTTTCCAAGTGGTGGGTGCTGGAGGTGCTCGACCTGCCCGGGCGGCGCTCCGTGCCGCTGCTGGAGGCGGGTCCCTTCGGGCTGGACCTCACCATGGTCTGGAACCGGGGCGTCACCTTCGGGATGTTCTCCGGCGAGGGGGCGTGGAACCACGTCATCCTCGCCCTGCTGGCCATGGCGGTGTCGGTGTTCCTGCTGCGCTGGCTGTGGAAGGCCGAGAACAGATGGGCCGCCCTGGCGCTGGGCGCGGTGATCGGCGGGGCGGTCGGCAACGTGATCGACCGGTTCCGCTTCGGCGCCGTGGTGGATTTCGTGGATGCCCACGCCTGGGGATGGCATTGGTACGTCTTCAACATCGCCGATGCCGGCATCGTGTGCGGCGTGGCCGTGCTGGTGGCCGACGCCTTGATTCGGCCCGAGGGGAGGCGCAAAGAAGCGCCATGAAGCACGGCCTCGTCCTGGTCCTCCCGCTCGCGCTGCTCGCCGCCTGCGGAGGGGAAACCTCCCGCACCCTCGGCCTGACGCGCGACGCGCCGGACGAGTTCCAGGTGACCACGCGCGCGCCGCTTTCCATGCCGCCCACGCTGGGCGACCTGCCGCGGCCGCGCCCCGGCGCCGCCCGCCCGCAGGAAGTCCCGGCGGCGCTGCAGGCGCAGTCGGCCCTGGTGCCGGGCGCTGGACTGGGCGGCTCCGCCAGCCGCGCCACCCCGGGCAGCGGCGAGGTGGCGCTGCTCGGCTCCGCCGGCGGGCCGGTCACGGGCGACATCCGCAGCCGCGTGGACGAGGAAAGCCTGCGGCTGGAGCGGACCGACCGGAACCTCGTGGACCGGCTGATGTTCTGGCGCGAGCAGGAACCGCCCGGCGTTCCCGTGGACCCGTCGCGCGAGGCCCAACGCCTGCGCGAGAACGCGGCGCTGGGCCGCGACGCGGTGGAGGGCGAGACGCCCGTGATCCAGCCGCAGCGTCGCCGCGGCCTGTTCAACTGGAACCTCTTCTAAGCGTCGCGCCGCACGGGCATCCTTCCGACGGAGGAAGGAAACCACATGCCCACACGCCGAGCCCTGCTCGCCACCCCGGCCCTCGTCCTGGCCGGGGCGGCCCGCGCCCAGAATCCTGGACCGCGCTTCGAAACCATCCACCGCTTCAACACCCCCGCCGCCCGGCAGGGAGTCTGCGCCGACGCCACCCGCGCCTGGGTGGTGGATGACCGGCTGATCATCGGCTTCGACCGCGCCTCGGGCGCGGAATTCGCGCGGTTCGAATCGCCGCGCGAAGGGCCGATCATCCACATGAACAGCCTGTCGCTGCACGAGGGGCGGATCTATGCCGCCCATTCCAACTATCCGAGCGAGCCCATGCTTTCCTCCGTCGAGATCTTCGACGCGGGAACCCTGCGGCATGTGGGCAGCCATTCCTTCGGCATCATGCCTGGCAGCATCACCACCTGGGAATGGCATGACGGCGTCTGGTGGGCGGTCTGGGCCAACTACTCGCGCGTCTTCGGCCCGAACCAGCGCCCCTACGGCAACACCTGGTGGACGCACCTGACGCGGCACGACGCCACGCTGCGCCAGACCGGCGGCTGGACCTTTCCGCCCGACATCCTGCGGCGGGCGGAACCGATGAGCATCTCGGGCGCGTCCTGGGGGCCGGGTGGGTTCCTGTGGTGCACCGGCCATGACCACAAGGAGGCCTATGCGCTGCGCCTGCCCGCCATGGGCTCGGTGCTGCAACGCGTCCATACCCTGCCGATCGAGGCGGAAGGCCAGGCCATCGCCTGGGAGAAGGGGGACGGCAACGTGCTGTGGCAGATCATCCGGTCGCGGCGCGAGGTGGTGGCGCAAAGGCTTTCCGGGCTTTGACGGCAAAGGGGGCGGCCCCGCGCGGGACCGCCCCCGATCCGCCCCGGCTCAGCCGCCCGTGCCGGCAGCCGGGGCTTCGTGCGCCTGGCCGCGCGTCTTCCAAAGCGAGAAGACGACGCCGCCCGCGATCAGCGCCAGGGTGACGCCGAGCGAGATGGCCGGGTCCAACTTGCCGACGATCCCGTTCCAGAAGATCTTCCCGCCGATGAAGACCAGCACCATGGCGAGGGCGTATTTCAGGTACTCGAAGCGGTGCACCATGGCAGCGAGCGCGAAGTAGAGGGCGCGCAGGCCCAGGATCGCCATGATGTTGGCGGTGTAGACGATGAAGGTGTCGGTGGTGATGGCGAAGATGGCCGGCACCGAATCCACCGCGAAGACCAGATCGGCGATGTTGATCACGACCAGCGCCAGAAAGAGCGGCGTGGCGGCCAGCACCAGCTTGCCCGTCTTGCCGTCGGCCACGCGGACGAAGAACTTCTGGTCGTGCAGCTGGTCGGAGACGCGCATGTGGCGCTTCATGAAGCGCACCACCGGGTTCTTGGACACGTCCGGGTCGGATTCGGGCACCACCAGCATCTTGATGCCGGTGACGATCAGGAAGGCACCGAAGACGAACAGCACCCAGCCATGCTCCTGCACCAGGGCGGCGCCAGCGCCGATCATGATGCCGCGCAGCACGATCACCGCGATGATGCCCCAGACCAGGGCGCGGTACTGGAAGCGGCGCGGGATGGCGAAGTAGCCGAAGATCAGGCTGATGACGAAGACGTTGTCGACCGAGAGCGCCTTCTCGATGAAGAATCCCGTGAAGAAGGTGATGCCTGCGTGCGTGCCGTCCGAGGTGGTGATGACCCCGCTTTCATAGGCCCACCAGATGGCGGCGCCGAAGGCCATGGCGAAGCCAATATAGAAGGCGGAAAGCCAGAGGCTTTCGCCGATGCCCATCTCGCGATTGTCGCGGTTCAGCACGCCGAGGTCGAAGGCGAGCAGCGCCGCGACCACCGAAAGGAAGCCGGCCCACATCCAGACCGGCTTGCCCACCCATTCCAAGAACAGGAATTCCATTGCGTATCCCCTGTGCGCGCGCGGCTTCGGAATCTCTCTGCCGCGCAGTGGCAGAAAGATCCGACATCGCGGGAGCGGCCATTGGCGGCCGCCCGGCGCCAGAGGGGCCCGGATCGGGGAGCGTCCTAGCCGAATGGATGTTCGGCAATCAAGAGGAAATGTGAATCGCCGGCCCCGGGGAGATTATGGTTGCGGGGCGGGGCCCTGCCTCCCACATCAGCGCTGGCGCGGGGCCGCCGTTTGCGCGCGGCGCGCCGCCGGATTAGGGTCCGGCAAGAACGCTTTTTCGGGATCGAGGCTCACACATGGGTTCCTTCAGCATCTGGCATTGGTTGGTCGTCCTGCTGGTCGTCCTGCTGCTGTTCGGCAGCGGCAAGATCAGCGGGCTGATGGGGGACCTCGCCAAGGGCATCAAGTCGTTCAAGCAGAACATCAAGGAAGACGACACGGCCGACGCCTCCATGACCGCGGAGAACGCGCCGCCGGCCTCAGGCACCATCACCGGCCCTGCCGCCACCACGACGGCCAGCCCGGCCCCGGGCGCGACGACCACGACCACGGCGGGCACGACCGCGGGCACCACCGGCCGCCCCGCGGCCTGATTCCCGCGTGACGCCGCTTCCCGGCGCGGCGGTCGAGGCCATCCGCGCCGCCGGCCGCCGCATGGATGCGCGCGGCTGGGTTCCGGCCACCGCCGGCAACATCTCTCTCCGCCTGGCCGATGGGCGCGTGGCCATCACGCGGTCGGGCTTCCACAAGGGCTTCATCCCGGAAGACGGGGTGATGGCGGTGGACCTCGACGGAAGGCCGGAGGATGCGGCGCTGCGCCCCTCCGCCGAGACGGGGCTGCATTGCGGCGTGTTTCGCCGCTTTCCTGAGGTGCGGGCGGTGCTGCACGGGCATTCCGTCCCGGCCACCACCTTGTCGCGCCTCGCGGGCGACGGCCTCACCCTGGCCGGGTACGAGCTGCTGAAGGCCTTTCCCGGCCTTCCGACGCACGAGGCGGCGGTGCGCCTGCCGGTCCTGGACAACGACCAGGACATCGCGCGCCTCCAGGCGCGGGTCGAGCATGCCTGGGGCGCAGGGGCCGCCGCGATTCCAGGCTATTTGATCCGGGGCCACGGGGTCTATGTATGGGGCGCCGACATGCCGGGCGCCTTGCTGCGGCTGGAGGCGCTGGAATTCATGCTCGCCTGCGAGCTGGAGCTTCGGAGACTTCGCCCATGAGCCGACTGACCGTGTGGGACGCCTCGACCCAGGAGGAGATCCTCCGCACCGAGGACGCCGACGAGATCGCGCGCACCCTGTCCGACATCGGCGTGCGCTTCGAGCGCTGGCCGGTGGCCGACCTGCCCAAGGGCGCCCCGGCCGAGCAGGTGCTGGAGGCCTACAAGCCGCGCCTCGACGCCTTCCTGGCCGAAACCAGCGCGGGCACGGCGGACGTGATCCAGCTGACGCCCGAGCACCCGATGAAGGACGCGCTGCGCGACAAGTTCCTGAAGGAGCACACCCACACCGAGGACGAGGTGCGCTTCTTCCACGAGGGCGCGGGCAATTTCGTGCTGCATGTCGGCGGCAAGGTCTATGACGCGCATTGCACGACGGGCGACCTGATCTCCGTCCCCGCCAACGTCACCCACTGGTTCGACAGCGGCGACAGGCCGGACTTCACCGTGCTGCGCGTCTTCACCGACACCAGCGGCTGGACCCCGCACTACACGGGCAGCGACATGGCGGAGCGGTTCCCGGTCCAGGTCGGCTGATGCCGGCTGCGTCCGATCGCCGCACGGGGCCGGGGGCATGACCCGGCCCGAGGGCGCCATGCCGCATGTCCTGACGGATATCGAGGGCACGACCACCGCCATCGCCTTCGTCCACCGCACCCTGTTCCCCTATGCGGCGGAGGCGATGGCCTCCTTCCTGCGCGACCATGGGGCGGAGCCGGAGGTGGCGGCGATCCTCCGCGACGTGCCCGGCGGGAAACGGCTCGGCGACAAGCTCGATACGCTGCGCGGCTGGATGGCGCACGACGCCAAGGAAACGCCGCTGAAGGCATTGCAGGGGCTGATCTGGCGCCAGGGCTATGCGGATGGCGCGCTGCGCGGCCATCTCTGGCCCGACGTGGCCCCGGCGCTGCGCGCCTGGCACGCCGGCGGCGCCCGTCTCGCCGTGTATTCCTCGGGCAGCGAGGAGGCGCAGCGCCTCCTGTTCCGCCACTCGGAGGCGGGCGACCTGGAAGGGCTGTTCGAGCGCTTCTTCGACACCCGCATGGGCGGCAAGCGCGAGAACGCCTCCTATGCCCGCATCGCCGAAGCCTGGGGCGCGGAGCCGGGGCGCATCCTGTTCCTGTCCGACGTGGCGGAGGAGCTGGACGCGGCGCGCGGCGCCGGGCTGCTCACCTGCCAGATCGTGCGGGCGGAGGACGGGACGGAGCGCTCCAACCGCCACCCGGTCGCGCGCGATTTCGACGAGGTTCCTTTCGCAGCCGCGAAGGGCTAAAGCGGATCGCGTCCGGATGGCCTCATCCGGACGCGAGACGATGCTCCCCCAAACCAGAGGCTGGGCCGTGCCGCGTGGACGCGACGCCGCCCGGAAGGCCGCGACCGGAGAGGCGCCCCCATGCTGACGACCTACACCGTCGAGAACGGGGTGCTCTCCCTGCGCGACGGCGTGCAGGACACGCAGGCCTTGCGCCGCGCGGTGTGGATCGACCTGCTCCAGCCCACGCTGGAGGAGGAGCGCGCGGTGCAGGACGCGCTGAACCTGGAGATCCCGACGCGGGAGGAGATGCAGGAGATCGAAAGCTCCTCGCGCCTCTACCGCGAGGGCGACGCGCTGGTCACCACGGCGTCCTTTCTGTTCGGCGCCGACACGGGCGAATTCGGATCCACCCCCATTTCCTTCGTGCTGACCGGACAGAACCTCGTCACCGTGCGCTACGCCACGCCGCGCGCCTTTTCGGTCTTCGCGGCGCGCTGTCAGAAGGGGCCCACCCTGCTAACCAGCCCGGACGCGGCGATGCTGCACCTGATCGAGCAGATTGTGGACCGGCTCGCCGACATCCTGGAGCGGATCGGCGCTGACATGGACCGCGCGAGCCAAGCAACCTTCCGCAACGCGCGCGGCTCCCCCGCCGCCGACAAGCGCGACCGCGACCTGAAGGACGCGCTGATCACGCTGGGCCAGGTGGGGGAGGTGACGTCGCGCGCCTCGGAAACGCTGCTCGGCCTGTCACGCATCCTCACCTTCCTGACCGCCGAGAAATCCCTCGCCATCCGCAAGGAGAACCAGGGCACCATCAAGACCCTGGTGCGCGACCTCCGCTCGCTGACGGAGCACGCGAACTTCCTGAGCAACCGCGCCACCTTCCTGCTCGACGCGCTGCTCGGCATGACCAACGTGGAGCAGACGGCGATCATCAAGACCTTCACCGTGGTGAGCGTCGCGCTGATGCCGCCCACGCTGATCGCCAGCATCTACGGCATGAACTTCCAGCACATGCCGGAGCTGGAATGGACGCTCGGCTATCCCCTGGCGCTGCTGCTGATGGTGGCGACCGCCGTGCTGCCGGTCTGGTACTTCAAGCGGAAGGGGTGGTTGTAGCCCCACGACACCGCTGCGCGGCGCCGCGGGGACCCCGTCGGGCGCCTTATTCTGATGGACCTTCTCCGTTGCCGCGGCAAAGCCGCGGCGCCGACCGGAACTTTCCGGGGGGCGGGCGTCCCGGTGCCCGCATGACCGCCGCTGCGGCTTGACGGCCGGCTCCGCTGCGTCATTCCTCCTCCGGAATCGCAGGAGAGCGTTCCTTGCCCCAGACCCATCGCATCCCCGCCTCGCCCGAAACCATTCGCTGGGGCAGCTTCGACGCCGCCCACAAGCCGGTGCTCGAGGTGGAGAGCGGCGACCTCGTCGTCCTGGAATGCGTCTCCGGCGCGCCGGAGGTGATGCCGCCCGCCGGTTCGCCGCTGCGCGTGCCGCCGGCCCTGGCCGCCATCCACGCGGCCAACCCGCCGCGTCCGGGTCCGCACATCCTCACCGGGCCGGTGGCGGTGCGGGGCGCCGAGCCGGGCGACGCGCTGCGGGTGGAGATCGAGAAGATCGAGCTGGGCGCCGACTGGGGCTTCTGCGGCTTCCGCCCGCTGGGCGGCACCATCCCCGAGGACTTCCCCTACCGCCACCTCCTCCACATCCCGGTGGACCGCGAGGCGCGCACCGCCACCGTGCCGGTGGGCGGCGGCATCACGCTGCCCCTCGCGCCCTTCTTCGGCGTGATGGGCGTGGCGCCGCCGGCCGAATGGGGCGCCATCTCCACCAAGGAGCCGCGCGCCCATGGCGGCAACCTCGACAACAAGGAGATCGGCGAGGGCGCGACGCTCTACCTGCCCGTCCACGTGCCGGGGGCGATGTTCAGCGCCGGGGACGGGCACGGCGTGCAGGGCGATGGCGAGGTGTGCATCAACGCGCTGGAGATGTGCCTGACCGGGCATTTCCGACTGACCCTGGAAAAGGGGGCGAAGCTCGCCTATCCGCGCGCCGAGACGCCGACCCACTTCATCTCCATGGGCATGCACGAGGACCTGGACGAGGCGATGAAGCGGGCGCTGCGGGAGATGATCGCGTTCATCGCCGCCCGCGCCAACATGTCGCCCGCCGATGCCTACCTGCTCTGCTCCCTGGCGGTGGACTTCCACGTCACCCAGACAGTGAACGGCGAGAAGGGGGTGCACGGGATGCTGCGGAAGGGCCTCCTGTTCTGAGGCGCCCGCCCGGCCGGGAGATGGGCGAATCGTGAACGCCGTGAAGGCTTGACCCGTCTCGGGCCGCGGCCCTTCACTTCCTCGTAACGAGGGAGAGGGGGACTTCCATGATTCGCAGTATCCTGGCCGCTGCCGCGCTGGCCGCGGGGCTCTTCGCCGCGCCGGCGGCGCAGGCGCAGGCCACGCTGGACGCGATCCGCGCCCGCGGGTCGCTGGCTTGCGGGGTCAACACCTCCGCGCCTGGCTTCACCACGCTGGACGCGCAAGGGCGCTACCAGGGCATGGTGGCCGATCTGTGCCGGGGCCTCGCCGCCGCGGTGCTGGGCAATCCGGACCGGGTGCGCTTCGTGCCGCTTTCCTTCGCCACGCGCTTCACCGCGCTGGGCGCGGGCGAGGTGGACGTGCTGATGCTCACCTCCACCCACACGCTGCTGCGCGACACCCAGCTGGGGCTGCGCTTCACCACCTACTACTTCTACGACGGCCATGGCTTCCTGGTGCGGCGCGACAGCGGCGCGAACCGGGTGCGCGACCTGGCAGGCGCCACGATCTGCACGCTGCAGGGCACCACCAACGAGCAGATCACGAGCGAGTATTTCCGCTCGCTCAACGCGCAGGTGAACATCCTGCTCTTCGCGGAGCAGGAGCAGGTGGTGCAGGGCCTCGGCGCCGGCCGCTGCGACAGCTACGCGATGGACGCCTCCGGCCTCGCCTCGGCGCGTGCCGCCCTGCCCCGCCCGGCGGACTGGGTGATCCTGGGCGAGCGCTTCTCCAAGGAGCCCTACGCGCCCGTGGTGCGGCGCGGCGACGACAACTGGTTCGACATCGTGCGCTGGTACGTCTCGGCGCTGATCGAGGCGGAGGAGCGCGGCATCACCGCCGGGAACGCGGAGGAAACCCGCCGCACCACCCAGGACGCCAATGTCCGGCGCCTGCTGGGCGGGACGCCGGAGCTGGGCCAGGCGCTGCGCCTCGACCCCGCCTGGGCCTTCAACGCGGTGCGCGCCATCGGCAATTACGGGGAGCTGTACAACCGCCACTTCGGCGAGAGCACGCCCATCGCCATGCCGCGCGCCCAGAACGACCTGTGGACCCGCGGCGGGCTGCTCTACGCGCCTCCCTTCCGCTGAGGGCGACGATCCGCCCCCCCGTGTCACGCTTTTTGTTGACGCGGAGCGGGGCGCGCAACAGCATCGCCCCACAAACAACAAGGTTGGGGCAGGCAAGGCATGTGGGGACGGGTGAAGCGCGCCGCGCTGGCGGTGGCTTGCGTCATGGGCGCCGCGTCGGCGGCGCAGGCGGGGCCGACGCTGGACGCGGTGCGGGCCCGCGGGCAGCTCGTCTGCGGCATCCACACCGGGGTGGCGGGCTTCGCCCTGCCCGACAGCCGTGGCGCGTGGCAGGGCATGGACGTGGATTTGTGCCGGGGCTTGGCCGTGGCGATCTTCAACGACGCCTCCAAGGTGCGCTTCGTGCCGCTTTCCTCCTCCACCCGCTTCACGGCGCTGGGCTCGGGCGAGGTGGACGTGCTGTTCCGCACCTCCACCCAGACCATGCTGCGCGACACCACGCTGGGGCTGCGCCACGTCGCCGCCTATTTCTATGATGGGCACGGCTTCCTGGTGCGGGCCGACATGAACGTGCAGCGCGTGCGCGACATGGCAGGCGCCACGATCTGCGTCCTCCAGGGCACCACCAATGAGCAGGTGACGGCGGACTATTTCCGCTCGATCAACGTGCCCTTCCAGCCGGTGGTGTTCGAGCGGACGGACCAGGCGGCGGCGGCCCTGCAGACCGGGCGCTGCGACGCCTTCGGCTCCGACGCCTCGCAGCTCGCCGCCGTGCGCTCCACTATGCCCAACCCCGCCCAGTGGCAGGTCCTGCCCGAGCGCTTCTCCAAGGAGCCCTACGCCGCCTATGTGCGCCGGGGCGACGAGGACTGGTTCGAGCTGGTGCGCTGGTACACCTACGCCATCATTGAGGCGGAGGAGCAGGGGGTGACCCGTGACAATGTGGAGGAGATGCGGCGCACCAGCGCGAACCCCAACACCCGCCGCCTTTTGGGCGTCACGCCCGAGCTTGGCCAGTCGCTCAAGATAGACCCGCTCTGGGCGGCCAACGTGATCCGGGCGATCGGCAATTACGGCGAGCTGTACAATCGCCATTTCGGCGAGAACACGCCCATTGGATTGCCGAGAGGGCCGAACAATCTATGGACCCAGGGCGGGCTGATGTACGCTCTGCCCCTGCGCTGACGAAGCTTCCCTGGCCCACAAGCCTCCTGAACCAAGGCTGAACCAGAGGGAAAAATTTCGAAGTTTCGCACAATTCACCTTTCATGCGGCCTTCCGGCAACGCTACACTGGCGATTATCCGGGGGCCGATCGGTGTCCGCCCTCCCAGGCGACGACCGAAAGGCCGTCCGAACAATGGTTTGCGCTGGAAGTCCGGGACTCAAATGAACGTGATCCACTCCGAAGCCCCGAAGGCCGAGACGCGCGCCGCTACGCCGGTGCCCGCCGAAATGCCGGCCGAGGCAACGCAGGCGCCGCGCCGGCGGGGGCTTTGGCTGTGGGGCCTTGCCGCGCTGGTGGCCGCCGGGGGCGGCTGGTTCGCGCTGGAAGGGCGGCGCGAGGCCGCGGTCGCCGTGCCGGCGGAAGCCGCGCCGCGCCCGCCCGCCGGCGAGTTCCGGCTGAGCGAAGGCGAGACGCGCTCCCTGCGCATCGAGCCGGTCGCCGCCCGCGCCTTCCGGCCGGAGCGCGTGGCCGAGGGCCGCATCACGGTCAACGAGGACCGCTCGACCCCCCTGCTTTCCCCCTATACCGGGCGGGTGACGCGCGTCTTCGCCCGGCCGGGCGAGCGGGTGGAGGAGGGCGCGCCCCTCTACGAGATCGAGACGCCCGACGTGACGGGCGCGGCCAATGACCTGCTTTCCGCGTTGGAGAATGTCGGCAAGACCCGCGTGGCGCTGGAGCAGGCGCGGCGGGAGCAGACGCGCCAGCAATCCCTGCTTTCCGCCCGCGCCACCTCACAGCGCGAAGTGGAGCAGGCCAATCTCGCCTTCGCCGGCGCCGGGGCCGACCTCCGCTCCGCCGAGGCGCAGCTGGAGGCGGCGCGCGACAAGCTGCGCGTGCTGGGCCGTTCCCGCGCGGAGATCACGGAGATCGAGCGCACGCGGCAGGTCAGCGGCGTCGTCACCGTCCGCGCGCCGCTGGGCGGCACCGTCACCCAGCGCCGCGTCGCACCGGGGCAGTGGCTCTCCGGCGGCGGGGGCGACCCGGTCTTCACCCTCAGCGACCTGTCCAGCATGTGGCTCGTCGCCGCGGTGCGCGAGATGGACGTGCCCCTGATCCGCGAGGGTCAGCCCGTGGAGGTGACGGTGAGCGCCCTGCCGGGCCGCCGCTTCGACGCGCGCATCGTCCGCATGAATCCCGGGCTCGACGCCTCCACCCGCCGCCTCACCGTGATGGCCGAGGTGCAGGACCCCGAGCGCGTCCTGAAATCCGAGATGTTCGCCACCTTCCGCATCGCGGTGGGCGAGGCGGCGGAGGCCCCGGCCGTGCCGGCGAGCGCAGTGATCTTCCGAGGCTCCGACGCCTTTGTCTGGACGGCGCAGGATGGCGGCCGCTTCAGCCAGCGCCGCGTCGGGCTGGGCATCCGCCAGGGCGAACTCATCCAGGTGACGGACGGGCTTTCCGCCGGCGAGCGGATCGTGACCGGCGGCGCCCTCTTCATCGACCGCGCCGCGCGCATCGACTGACCAAAGGTCGTTTCCCATCATGCGGCAGATCGTCGCCTTCGCCCTGCAGCAGCGGGCGCTCGTGCTCATCGTCTTCGCGGTGTTCATCGCCGCCGGCGCCTATGGCTTCGCCAAGCTGAACATCGAGGCCTATCCGGACCCCGTTCCGCCCCAGGTCGTGATCATCACGCAGAACCCGGGGCAAAGCGCGGAGGAGATCGAGCGCTACGTCACCATCCCGGTCGAGCTGGCGATGGCCGGGCTGCCCAACCTGAACTCCGTACGCTCCACCTCGCTCTTCGGCCTGTCCGACGTGCGGGTGCAGTTCACCTTTGCCTACACTTACGAGCAGGCGCTGCAACAGGTGCTGAACCGCCTCGCCGTGCTGCGCGACCTGCCGGACGGGGCGCAGCCGGTCATCTCGCCCCTGTCGCCCATCGGCGAGATCATGCGCTACCGCGTGGTCGGCCCGCCCGGTTTCTCCGTGGACGACCTCAAGACCCTCCAGGAATGGGTGCTGGAGCGGCGCTTCCGGCGCGTGCCCGGCGTGGTGGACGTGTCCTCCTTCGGCGGCCGCTCCAAATCCTACAACGTCGTGGTGGACCTGCCGCGGCTCAACGCCTTCAACCTGTCCCTGCCCGCGGTGATCGGGGCGGTGCGCGCCGGCAACGTCACGGTGGGCGCGGGCATGATCCAGATCGGCCCGCAATCGGCCGTGGTGCAGGGGGTAGGCCTCATCCGCTCCATCGAGGACATGCGCAACATCGTCCTCGGCGCCAGCGAGGACGGCACGCCCGTCCTGCTGTCCGACGTGGCGACGGTGGAGGTGGGAAGCCTGCCGCGCCTCGGCATCGCCGGGCACGAGGCGGACGAGGACGTGGTGCTGGGCACCGTGCTGATGCGGCGCGGCGAGCAGACCCTGCCCACCATCCACGGCGTGCAGCGCGAGGTGGCGCGCATCAACGCGGGCGGCGTGCTGCCGCCCGGCGTGCGGCTCGACGTCATCTACGACCGCGAGGAGCTGGTGAAGATCACCACCAAGATGGTGGTGAAGAACATCATCCTCGGCGTCGTTCTGATCCTGATCATCCAGTGGCTCTTCCTGGGCGACCTGCGCGGCGCGGTGGTCGTGGCGGCCACCATCCCCTTCGCCTTCTTCTTCGCCGTGCTGCTCATGCTGGCGAGAGGCGAGAGCGCCAACCTGCTCTCGCTCGGGTCGCTCGACTTCGGGCTACTGGTGGATGCCACCATCATCATGGTGGAGAACATCTACCGCCACCTGACCCTGGCGCGGCGGCAACCGCACCTTGCGGGGCCGGTCGTGCCGGGCATGTCGGGCATTTCGCAGATCATCCTCCGCGCGGGGGGCGAGGTGGGCAAGCCCATCGCCTTCGCGCTGCTGATCGTCATCGTCGCCTTTATCCCGCTCTTCACCATGGGCGGGATCGAGGGGCGCATCTTCGGCCCGATGGCCAAGACCTACGCCTACGCCATCGGCGGCTCGCTGGTCGCGGCCTTCACCGTGGTGCCGGCCCTTTCCGCCGTGCTGCTGCGCGAGGACAGCCAGGAGCGCGACACCTGGCTCGTGCGGCACATGCGCACCGCCTATGCCGGGCTCTATCGCGTCGCGATGCGGGCCCGGGAGCTGTCGCTGCTGCTGGCCGGCATCCTGGTCGCCGCCTCCATCTTCCTGCTGTCCCAGATGGGCGCCGAGTTCCTGCCGACGCTGGAGGAGGGAAACCTCTACGTCCGCGCGACCATGCCGGGCTCGATCAGCCTGGAGGAGGGGCACCGGACGGTGCAGGGAATCCGCGCGACGCTGCTGGAATTCCCCGAGGCGATGACCGTCACCTCGCAGCAGGGGCGGCCGGATGACGGCACCGACCCGGCGGGGTTCTTCAACGCGGAGTTCTTCATCCCGCTCAGGCCGCCCGGCGAATGGACCACGGCGCATAACCGCCTGGGCCTCGTCGCCGCGATCAACGGGCGGCTGGAGCAGCGCTTCCTGGGCGTGCAGTTCTCCTACGCGCAGATGATCTCGGACAACGTGCAGGAAGCGGCGTCGGGGGTGAAGGGCGAGAACGCGATCAAGGTCTTCGGGCCGGAGCTCGACGTGCTCACCAACTATGCGGACCGCATCCAGCGCCTGCTGGGTGGCGTGCGCGGGCTGGAGGACGTGGCGGTGTTCCCGACGCTGGGCCAGCCCACCGTCGCCGTGACCATCGACCGCGCCCGCGCCGCGCGCTTCGGCCTCGCCGTCGAGGCGATCAACGACGTGGTTCAGGCGGCGATCGGCGGGCGCGAGTCGGGCCGCGTCTACGAGCCGGGCGGCGACCGCAACTTCCCCATCGTCGTGCGCCTCGCCGCGGCCTATCGCAACGACCTGGAGAACATCGCCCGCATCCCCGTCGGCGGGCCGCGCGGCGCCGTGTTGGCGGACGTGGCCGATGTGCGCCTCGTCTCGGGCACGGCCTACGTGTATCGCGAGGACGGGACGCGCTACGTGCCCATCCGCTTCTCCGTGCGCGGGCGCGACCCGGCCAGCGCGGTGCGCGAGGCGCAGGCGCTGGTGGAGCGCGAGTTGCAGATGGCGCCCGGCTACCGCCTCGACTGGGTGGGCGAGTTCCGCAACCTGCAGGAAGCGGTCGGGCGGCTCCTGTTCGTCGTGCCCATCGCGCTCGCGATCATCATGGTCCTGCTCTACGTGCAGTTCGGCAACGTCCGGGAGATGCTGCTGGTCATGGCCATGGTGCCCTTGTCGCTCGTCGGCGGCATCCTGGCGCTGGCCGCGGCGGGGCTGAACTTCTCCGTCCCCGCGGCGATCGGCTTCCTGGCGCTGTTCGGCATCACGGTGATGGAGGGCATCATCCTGGTGTCGCACTTCAACCACCTGCGGCACGAGGGCATGCCCTGGCGGCAGGCGCTGGACCAGTCGGGCCAGGACCGGCTGCGCCCGGTCTTCATGACCTGCTTCGCCTCCTTCTTCGGGCTGCTGCCCATGGCCCTCGCCACCGGCATCGGCGCCGACGTCACCAAGCCGCTGGCGCTGGTGGTGGTGGGCGGCATCGGCCTCGTGCCCATCTTCATCCTCGTCACCTTTCCCGCGCTGATCGACCGGTTCGGCCGCCCGCGCGACCTGGCGCGCAGCGAGGCTGCCCTAGCCGAACGGCGCGCCCGCGCAGGACTTCCCGCATGAAGCGTCTCCTTCTTGCCGGCGTGGCGCTGCTCGCCCTTGCCGGACCCGCCTTCGCGCAGAATGGGCAGCGCACGCCCAGCGGCTCGCAGCCCCTGCCCCTGCCGACCGGCACGCCGGTGCTGCGCCTTGCCGAGGCGGAGCAGCGCCTCGTCGAGCGCAACCTCGCCGTCATCGCCGCGCAGCGCGGGGTCGATGCGGCGCGGGCGCAGCGCCTCGTTTCCTCCTCGCGGCCGCCGCCGGAGGTGAGCGTGGGCAACACCTTCGGCCAGTACACGGAAACGAGCCGCCGCTCCGTGCGCGATGCACGCTTCCTGTCGCCCACCACCAACATCAATGCCGGGCTGACCGTGCTGATCGAGCGCGGGGGCAAGCGCGAGCTGCGCACGCGCCTCGCCGACGAGAACATCGTGGTGGCGGAGGCGCAGGTCCTGGACGCGCTGCGGCTCCAGCTCTTCACCCTGCGCCAGGCCTTCATCGCGGCGCTGGCGGCGCGCGCCAACCTGGAGGTCGCGTTCAACAACCGCGAAAGCCTGGACCGGACGGAAGGGCTGCTGGCGCGCCAAGTGCGGGACGGCGCCATTCCCGAGGGCGACCTCCTGCGCTTCCAGGCGAGCCGCCTGCCCTTCGAGGCCGAGGTGACGAGCGCCGCCCAGGCCTATGCCGCCGCGGTGGCGCAGGTCGCTGTCGCGCTCGCCGCCGATGCAGCGTCCTTCAGCCCGGCCCCCGCCCAGGCGCAGCGGCGCCAGACCGCCTCGCAGCCGCGCCTCGTGCTGCCGCCCGTCGCCTTCGACCTGCGCGGCAACTTCGAGGCCCGGCCCGGCCTGGGCGTGTCGCAGGGCGAATTGCGGGACGCGGTGCAGACCCGGCCCGACGTGGTGGTGGCGGCACGGCAGTTCCAGGCGGCGGTGGCGAACACCGACCTCGCCCAGGCGGGGCGATACCGCGACGTGACGGCCAGCGGGGGCTGGAACCGGACCGCGCTGTCGCAGGACCAGCCGGAAACCGCGCGCCGGAGCTTCGCCAACAACGAACTGTCCTTCAACCTGTCCATCCCGATCTTCACCAACCAGATCACCCAGGGGAATATCGGCGTGGCGCGCGGCCAGCAGGGCCAGGCGGAGGCGGCGGCGCGCGCCGCGCTGCTGCAGGCGCGGGCGGATTTCGCCACGGCCTGGGCCAGCTACGAGCAGTCGCGCAACCTGCTGCGCATCTTCACCGAAGGCGGTGCGCTGAACCGGGCGGAGCAGGCCTATCGCTCGGCCGAGCAGGCCTATCTGGCGGGCGGGCGGGCGCTGGTGGACGTGCTGGACGCGCTGCGGACGCTGAACGCCACGCGCGTCGCGGCCAACAACGCGCGCCAATCCTACCTGACTGCCCTGGCCCAGCTGGAGGCGGCCACGGGCGTCAGCGGGATCGCGCCGCGGCTTTGAGCCACGGCGCCCAGAGCAGGGCGAGCAACGGCACCAGCCAGGCCACCCGCGCGCCGTAGCGGTGATGCGGCATGGACAGCGCGCCGGTGGCGAAGGCATTGCCGATCACGCCGGCCAGCACGGCGAGGATCAGCCCGGCCTCGCGCCGCCGTCCGGCGCGCCAGGCACGCAGTGCGGAGAGCGCGGCGAAGGGTGCGGCCAGCGCCACCAAGATCGGGTGCAACCAGACGATGACGCGGGCCTCGTCCAGTAGCAGGTCGCGCTGCTGCGCCGCCGCCTCGTAGGCGCGGAGTTCGGAGAGTGGGAAGCCCTGGACGAGGCGCTGCCGCACCCCCTCCCCCACATCCGCGGCCCCCAACGTGTCGCCGATCCGCATGAGGCGGAGCTGGCGCAGCCCGTTGCCCAGGGCCTGCCAAACCAGGGTCGCCGGCTCGCGCCGGATCGTTTCGCGCACGATCTCCCGCGCCTCGTCGGACAGCAGGACGCCGCCGAGGAAGCGCGGCTGCCCGTCCGGGCCGCGATTCACCGGGCTGTCGCCATTCCACAGGAACAGGTCGGAATTGGTGGGGAGCGCGCCGGCGAAGGCGCAGAGATACCAGCCGCGCGCGGGGCACAGCGCCTCCACCGTCCGCGCGGCGGGGCCATCGGCGACGAGGCGCGCGAGAAGAAAGGTGGAGCCGTGCGGCGAGAGCGCGAACCGCCCATGCCCCACCGCATTGGTCGCGAGCAGCAGCAGGACGGCGCCGGCGAGCGGGATCGAGGCGCGGAGCAGCGCGCGCCACTCGCGCAGCAGGAGGGCGAGCGCCAGCACGGTGAGCAGCATCGGGATGTTGGACAGGTGCGCCGCCGCCGCGACGCTGCCCAGCAAGGCGAGCCAGAGCCGCTCGCCGCGCCCCAGCCCCTCCCAGTGCCAGCCGAGCAGCGCGGCGGAGACCAGCGCCACCGGCACCAGGATGTCTGGCATGACCATCGCCGCCGACCAGGGGGCGGTGGTGAACAGCGCCAGGGCGGCGCAGAGCAGGAGGTGGCGCAGCGGCGCCGCCCGCCCCGCGGCACGGGCCAGCAACCAGACGATGTGCGAGACGAGGATGCCCTGCGCTAGCACCGTGCCCCACAGCGTCAGGTGCCAATGCCCGAGGAAGGCGAAGGGGCCGTAGATCCAGGGCTTGTCCCAGATCATCAGGGGCTCGACCGTCTGCGCCAGAAAGGCGGCGCTGTCGGAGAAGAGCAGCGGGTAGCCGTTGAGGAAGGCGGGCCAGAGGAGAAGCAGCGCCCCGCCCAGGATGGCGGCGACCTGCCTCACCAGCGCGAGGCGGCGTCCTCGTCCGCCGTGCGGGCCTCCACCCAGCGCGAACCGCCCTCGGCCAGTTCCTCGCGCTTCCAGAACGGGGCCTTGGTCTTCAGCCAGTCCATCAGGAAGGCGCAGGACTCCAGCGCGGCGGCGCGGTGGGCGCTGGCGGTGAGAACGAGGACGATGGGCTCGCCCGGGGCGATGCGGCCGTGGCGGTGGATCACGGTGCAGGCCGAGAGCGGCCAGCGCGCCATCGCCTCCTCCGCGATGCGGGTGAGGGCGCGCTCGGTCATGCCGGGGTAGTGTTCCAGCACCATGGCGCGCAACCCGTCATCGGCGCGGCACAGCCCGGTGAAGGAGGCCAGCGCCCCGACATCCGTGCGGCCTTCGGTGAGGCGCGCGGCCTCCGCCGCCGCGTCGAAGGGCGCTTCCTGGACGAGGATGCGCGGCGCCATCTCAGCCACCCGTGACGGGGGGAAAGAAGGCGACCTCGTCGCCCGGCGCGACCGGGGTGTCGGGGGTGGCGAAGTCCTGGTTCACCGCGGCGCGGATGGTGCGGCGATTCTCGAAGGCGGCCGCGTGGCCGGGCGAGCGCCCGGCCAGGTGCTCGACCAGCGCGGCCACGTCGCGCACGCCCTCGGGCAGGGCGATCTCCTCCTCCGCCACGCCGGTCCTTTCGCGCACCCAGGCGAAATAAAGGATCTTCATGCCGTCACCGTGGGGTGGGCACCTGCTCCACCCGGCCCGGCTCGATGATGGTGGTCACGGCGCCGTCGCGGATGGCGACGCCGGGGCCTTGCGGCGACAGGGTGGTGGAAACGTTGCCGGTGCCGGTGGTCGTGGTGGTGGGGCCGCGCGTCGTGGGCAGCACCTGCCCGTCGGCGCGGAAGGGGCGCGGCGGCGGCTCGGGGATGGGGACGCTGGGCGGCACCACGTTCTGCGGCGCGCGCTGCGGCGGGAAGCTGAGCGCATCGGGCGGCGGCGAGGAGGAGCCGCGCCGGCCGCGCCGGATCTCGTTGCCCGGATCTTCCAGCCCCATGCGCTGGTTGCCGATGCCGCGCAGCGCCTCGTCCGGATTGGCCAGGGTGGCGCGCGGGGTGTCGTCGGCGGGCCACATGTCGCCCGGCTCGGGGCGCAGCGCCGCCGCAGGATCCGGGGCCACGCCGCCCGCGCGGACGCGCTGCACCGTCAGGCTGTCGCCCGGCGACGCGGCGCGCATCCCGCCCCATTGCGGCCCGTAGCGTCCGCTGAAATCGGTCAGCCCGTCGGTGAGGCGGGAGAGGCCCCGCTCGACCCCGGCGCAGCCCGGCAGGAGCAACGCGAGGAGCAGCAAGGGGAGCGGTCGGGGACCCATCAAGAACTCCAGGGCAACGGACGGAAGGTGGGCCGGACAATGCGCCGCAACAAGGTGAACCTCAAGGCCGGCCCCGTTCCCGCGCCGCGTCGGGCATCGGGACGGGCGAGGCGTGGCGCAGCCCCGCGAGCAGGTAGTCCTTGCCCGTCAGCAACGTCAGGATCGCGGCGGTCCACAGCATCACCTCGCCCAGCAGCCCGATGGGCAGGAAGCCGAGGCCGATGACGGCGGCGCCGGAATCGCCGGCCAGCAGCACGCCCAGCGCCCCCATCTGGAAGCCAGTCTTCCACTTGGCGAGCTTGGTCACCGGCAGGCCGATCCGCAGCCCGGCGAGGTATTCGCGCAGGCCGGAGACCAGGATCTCCCGCAGCAGGATCACGATGGCGGGCAGGAGCGACCAGTTGGGCAGGCGCTCGAACCCCGCGAGGCACATCAGCGCCGCCCCCACCAGCAGCTTGTCGGCGATCGGGTCCAGCATCCGGCCGAAATCGGAGGTGATCTGGCGGTCGCGGGCGATCTTGCCGTCGAAATAGTCGGTGATGGCGGCGGCCGAGAACACCGCGCAGGCGGCCATGTCGGCCCAGGGCTGGCGCAGCGCCGCCAGGGCCACCAGCAGGGGGATGGCCACGATGCGGGAAAGCGTCAGCAGGTTGGGCAGGTCGGTCGGCACAGGCGATTCTTAAAGCAGAACGAAGGCATCGGCCATCGCCGCGCGGGGTAACTCAGCTCCCCCCCCCCTGCGGGACGGTGGCACCCGGGTGGAAATGGCCGTGGATGCGCCGGGCGAGGCTGCGCCCGATGCCGGGGCAATTGGCCAGGTCGTCCTCGCCCGCGTTCCGCACTCCCCGCGCCGAGCCGAAATGGTTGAGCAGGCGGCGCTTCACCGCCGCGCCCACGCCGGGGATGTCGTCCAGCTCGCTGCGCGTCATCGCCTTGGCGCGGCCAGCGCGGTGGGCGCCGATGACGAAGCGGTGCGCCTCGTCCCGCAGGCGCTGGAGGTAGTAAAGGACGGGGTCGCGCGGGGGCAGCTGGAAGGCCTCGCGCCCGGCCATGTGGAACCATTCGCGCCCCGCGTCGCGGTCGACACCCTTGGCGATGGCGACCAGCGGGATGTCCTCCAGCCCCAGGTCGCGCATCACCTCCAGCGCCACGTTCAACTGGCCCACCCCGCCATCGATGAGCACGAGGTCGGGCCAGCCCGGCTCGGCCCGGGTCGGGTCTTCCTTCAGGGCGCGGGAGAAGCGGCGGTCCAGCACCTCGCGCATCATGGCGAAGTCGTCGCCCGGCTTCGCCTCCTTGATGGAGAATTTCCGGTAGGCGTTCTTCATGAACCCCGCCGGCCCGGCGACGATCATCGCGCCATAGGCCGCGGTGCCCTGGATGTGGCTGTTGTCGTAGACCTCGATCCGCTCCGGCCGCTCCGGCAGGTCGAAGAGGCGCTGCGCCCCGTCCAGGAGCTGCGCCTGGGCGGTGGACTCCGCCAGCCGCCGCTCCAGCGCCTCGCGCGCGTTGGTGGCGGCGTGCTCGACGAGGCGCAGCTTGTCGCCGCGCCTGGGCGTGTGGAACTCCACCTTGCGGCCGGCCTTGTCCGACAGCGCCTCGGCGAGAAGCGCGGCCTCGGGCGCCTCCACCGCGGTGAGGATGAGGGGCGGCGGCGGGAGGTCAGCGTAGAGCTGCGCCAGGAAGGAGCCCATCACCTCCTCCGGCGTGATGTCGGAGCGGGAATGGGAGAGGAAATAGGGGCGGTTGCCATTGTTGCGCCCGCCGCGGAAGAAGAAGACCTGCACGCAGCTCTGGCCGGCGGCCATGTGCAGCGCCACCACATCGGCATCGCCCAGCCCTTCCACGTTGATGCGGCTGCTGCCCTGGACATGCGTCAGGCCGCGGATGCGGTCGCGCAGCGCGGCGGCGCGCTCGAACTCCAGCGCCTCCGCCGCCTGTTCCATCTCAGCGGCGAGGCGCTTCTGGATGGAGGGGACGTGGCCGGCGAGGAACTGCTTCGCCTCCGCCACCAGAGACCGGTAGTCGTCGCGGCCGATGCGCTCCACGCAGGGAGCGGAGCAGCGCTTGATCTGGTGCAGCAGGCAGGGGCGCTCGCGGTTCTCGAACACCGTGTCGTTGCAGGAGCGCAGGAGGAAGACGCGCTGCAGCGCCGTCAGCGTCTGGTTCACCGCCCAGACCGAGGCGAAGGGGCCGTAATAGGACGCGCCCTTGCGCCGCTCCCCACGATGCTTGCTGATCTGCGGCCAGGGGTGGTCGTCGCTGATGACCAGCCAGGGAAAGGATTTGTCGTCGCGAAGGACGATGTTGTAGCGCGGCCGCAGGCGCTTGATGAGGTTGGCCTCGAGCAGCAGCGCCTCCGCCTCGCTGGCCGTGGTCACGACCTCGAGGCGGCGCGTCTCGTGCACCATGCGCTTCAGCCGCTCGGGCAGGCGGGCGGTCTGGGTGTAGGAATAGACGCGCTTCCGCAGAGCGCGCGCCTTGCCGACATAGAGCACGTCCCCCTTGCCATCGAGCATCCGGTACACGCCGGGCGCCAGGGGCAGGGTGGTCAACGCCGCCTCGATCGCCTGCACGCCCTGGAGGAGCGGCGGCGGAGGGGTTTCGGTGAGTTCGTGATCACTCATGCGATGCAGCAACGCCACTTGTCCACGGAAGCTGTGGATAAGCCTGTGAGCGAACAAGCGTCGATGCTGGCCAAGGCCAGGGAGTCCCTGGGTTTCGCCACGTTTGCTTTACTTTTGTGCAACATAACATGTCTTTGATTTCGCTGCATTTTTTCGAGAAAGACGGCATGAGAATGTGGCAAGATACGTGAAAAAACTTACATGCAACCCTCTGGCCATGGGATGCCAAGAGACAGTGGATGAAAACCACAATGGGCCAGAGATTCACCTTGACTCGGCGGTCCCCAGCGGGGCTCCGCCGGACCCGTCAAAGCCGGGTGCGCTCGATCGTCACGCCGACACTGGCGATGTCGGGAAAGGCATCGGGCTTTTCAATGGAGACGCGGGCGAGGCGCACGCGGGGGTCCACTAGGGCGGCGGCGGCCACCGTCTCGGCCAGCGTTTCCACCAGCATGACATGGCCACGCGCCACCGCCTCGCGCGTCGCCTGCACCACCCGGTCGTAATCCACCACGCGGGCGAGGTCGTCCGGGCCGATCCCGACCGCCGCGCTCTCATCCTCCACCGCCAGCTCGATATGGACCAGGATGCGCTGCGGCGCCGCCTTTTCGTGCGCATGGACGCCCAGCCGCGCCTGAAGTTCGAGGCCGCGCACGAAGACCTGACGCAACCGCAGCGGATGGGCGCTCAACGCCGCTCCTCCGTCGTGCCGAAGGCGACGTCGCGGCCCCGGCGGCGCAGGCGCTGGCCCCCGTCCACCACCACCACCTCCCCGGTCACGCGGGGGGCGCGCAGCAGAAAGAGCACCGCCTCGGCCACGTCCTCCGGCTCCACCCCCTGCCCCAGCGGGTTGTTGCGGTGGGCGCGCTGGAAGTTCTCCTCCGACTGCTTGCCGGAGATCAGGGTGAGGGCCGGGGCGACGCCATTCACCCGGATTCGGGGGGCGAAATGCAGCGCCGCCATCTCCGTCATGCCGAGGAGTCCGTACTTGCCCAGCGCGTAGGTGAAGTAGTCGGGGTTGGGGGCGAAGAGCCGGTTGTCCAGCAGGTTCACCACCGCGCCATCCTGCCCCTCGGCCAGTTCTGCCGCGAATCCCTTGAGCAGCAGAGCGGGGGCGACGAGGTTCACCGCAGCTTGGCGGTGAAAGGTCTCGGCGCTGAACTCGGACGGCGTGTCGTAGAGGAACAGGCTGGCATTGTTCACCAGCGCGTCCAGCCCGCCGCACAGCGCGGCGGCGCGCGCGGGCAGCGCCTCGGCCCGCGCCGCTTCGGAAAGGTCGGCCTCGATCGTCCAGGCCCGCCCGCCCGCCGCCGCGATCTCTCGCGCCAGGGCATCGGCCTCGGCGCCGCCGGTGCGATGGTGGATCACCACGCCGAAGCCGGCGGTGGCGAGGGTGCGGCACAGAACGGCGCCGATGCGCCGGGCGCCGCCAGTGACGAGCACGTTCGGCAAGCAGGGGCCTCTTGGTCCGGGGGGTGGCGGGGCCTATAGCCCGCGCCCAGCAAGGGGAGAAGCCCGATGGACCCGATGAGCCTGTTCCCGGGAGGCTATGTCTGCTCCCGCGTGCTGGGCATGGAAACCGAGGTAGCGATCGGTCTGCACCCGTGGGAGCGGCACCACGAACGCCCCAACCGCCTCAGCGTGGATGCAGAGATGTTCGTGCCCGAGGGGGCAGCGGGCGGCGGCATCGTGGATTATGACGGGGTACGCGACCTCGTGCGTGGCTGGCGTGGCCGCCCGCATGTCGAAGTGCTGGAAACGCTGGCGGAAGAGTTGCTGGCCGAGTGCTTCCGCGACGCGCGCGTGGCGGCGGCGCGGGTGCGCATCACCAAGACGCAGATCTTTCCCGAGGCGCGCGGCGCCGGCATCGAGGTATTCCGCCGCCGGAAGGCGTGAAGGGCCGCGCCCCGGCGGGGGGCGCGGCCCGGAGGCTCAGATCCGGCCGTCGAGGGTCGGGCGGGTGGCCGCCGTCTCGTCGGCGCGGGTCTCGCCATGCGGGCGGGTGATGCCGGTCCGCGCATTGTCGTCCATGTGGCCGTGGCCCTGCGCCATGTCGCCGTCCTGGTTCACCAGGTCGTAGGAGGTCCAGCCAGCGGAGCGGTAGCTTTCGCCCCGCTCGCGCAGGGAGACGGGCTGGTGCCGGGCCATGATGGTCTCGGCATTGGCGGCCTGGGTGGCATCAGCGGCGCGCACCGTCACCAGCGTGCCGCCGCGCTTCACGCCCTCGGCGTAGACATGGGCGTCGGCCTCGTCCACGCCGGCGGAGGTCAGCGCGCCCAGCAGGCCGCCCGCCGCGGCGCCCACACCGGCCGTGGTCGCGGCGGCGATCAGCCAGCCCGCGGCCACCACCGGGCCGAGGCCCGGAATGGCGAGCAGGCCCAGCCCGGCCAGCAGCCCGGCGCCGCCGCCCACCACCGTGCCGATGGTGGCGCCCACGCCGGCGCCGGTGGATTCATCCGTGTCCGTTGTACGGCTCGCATTGCTCACCTCGCCATCGGCGCGGCGGTGCAGGATGCTGATATCGCCGGCGGCGAAGCCCGCCGCCTCCAGGTCGCGCACCGCGGATTCGGCGTGGGAGTAGTCGTCGAAGAGCTTGACGATGGTCTGCATGGTTCGGCTCCTTTGCTCAGCGATGCGTCACGTTGCCCTGGTAGTCCATGGACACCTGGACCTGCCTTCCCTCGCGCATCGCGGTGCCGCGCCAGACGCCGTTGTCGTCCCGACGCAGTTCACGCACCTGGCTGAAGCCGGCACCTTCCATGCGGGAGCGCGTCTGGCCCTCAGTGAAGGAATTGGCGCCGGGCACCTGCGTGGCGCTCGTGCCGGCGGCAGGGGCGACGTTGGCCGTGCCGTCGCGACGGTCCGAGTCGTTCGCCGCCGCGGCGCGTCCGCCCTGGCTCGTGTCCATGTTGGCGCCCACGGGGGCGTTGGTGATGCTGGTGCCCGCGCTGCCAGGGGGTTGGTTGGTGATGCTGGTGTTCGCGCCGCCAGGGGGTTGGTTGGTGATGGCGCTCGACGACGCGCCGGCCGGGGCCGGGCGATTGGACGGGACCATCCCCGGCGTGGTCACCGGCGCGTCGGTAACGGAAGCCGCGCCCGGCTGCACCGCGGTGTTATTGCTGTTGCGGATGCCGCTCGGATGGCCTGCCGCGGTGGAGGGGGCAGCCGGTCCCGGCGTGGCCCCGGTGCCGTAATCCCTCGACACGCCCATCGGCAGGGCGATGTCGGAGCCGGGGACGTTGCGCTCCGTGCTGGCCGGCCCGGTCGGGCCGGACACCGCGGCGGGCGAGCGCCCATCCGTCACCTGCCCGCCAGAGCGCAGCGGATCGTTCGTGTTGGGCGAGGTGACGTCGGAGCTGCGCGCCATGCCGGTGTTCGCGCCCTGCACCGGATTGGCGGTCGGGTTCATGTTGGGCTGGTTGGTTTGCGGGGCGCCCCGAACGGCAGGCGCCGTGGCGGTGCCGCTGCCCTGCGGCACGGTCTGCGCCAGCGCCGGGCCGGCCAGAAGCACGGCGCAGAACGCCGCGATGGCGGGCTTTGTGGTCGGATTGCTCATGCGGCGTTCCTCCTGAACTGGGTCCGGCCGCACGGGGCGGCCATGATCCGGGAGCAACGGCTGGGTTCAGGCGGGGTTGCTGGCGCGGCGTTCCCACACGGCCCAGGCCGCGAGGCCCGGCAGGAAGAGCAGCAGGTCGCGCAGGCGCCGCGTCACCGCCAGCGCCGCCGAGGTCGCCGGGTCCAGCCCGACCAGCGCGCCGAGGCCGATGAACCCCGCTTCCTGCAACCCCAGCGCGCCCGGGACCAGGAAGGCGGCGGAGGACAGGGCCTGGATCAGCGCCTCGATCACCAGCGCCTCCGCGAAGCCCAGATCGGCGCCGAGCACCTGGAAGGCGACCCAGATCTCCAGCGCGCCAGCCACCCAGGCGGCGAATTGCCACAGGAAGCACAGGGCGATGGCACGCGGCCGGCGCCAGGCGCGGCGCACGTAGCGGTCCATGCGCGCGGAGTGGGCGGCGAAGGCGTCCAGCCGACCGGCGGCGATGCGGTTCAGCGCCCCCGCCATGCGGCCGAACAGGGCGAGGCGCTGCGCGGCGATGAACAGCCCGCCCAGCGCCGCGCCGCTCGCGAAGCCGAGCAGCAGCCCGCCCCAGCCCACCGCCCCGCCCCCCGCCGCCAGCAGAGCGAGCCCCAGCAGGGCAAAGGCCAGCTGCGACAGGATGGAGAGCGCCACGTCCATCAGCAGCCCGCCCGCCGCTGGGGCGGGCGGCACGCCCTGACGGCGCAGCAGACGGAACGACGCCAGCTCGCCGCCGATGCGGCCCACGGGCAGGAGGCCGTTCACGCTTTCCCGCACCCAGACGTTGAAGGTCATCACCGGCAGCGTGGGGCGGACGCGGCTCGGCATCAGCACCGCCCAGGCCCAGGCGTTCAGCCCCATGGACGGCAGGTGCGCCAGCGCCACCAGGGCGAGGCCCGGCCCCGCGGCGGCGAGCAGCGCGCCCACCGCCGAAAGGTCCTGCGCGGCGATCACCGCCACGGCGAGGGCCAGCCCGCACAACGCCAGGATCAGGCCGAGGCGGTTCACCCCAGCATCGCCGCGTAGCCGCCGCGCGGCAGGCCCGAAACCGCCTCGCGCACCTGCGCGTCGGTCAGCGCCGCGAGTTCGTCGGCGTAGCGGTAGCCGGGCGCGGAGCCGGCGAAGCCGCCGCGCATGGCGGGGTGGAAATAGAGTTCCGTCACGCCGCCCGGCAGCAGGGGCAGCACCGCGCGCAGCCGGTCCGCGGAAAAGGCGCCGGACCAGGCGAAGCCCAGCACGCGGTCGGGCGCGGCAAGGCCCCAGTTGCGCGCGCGCTTGCGCAGCACCGCGACCCAGCCATTGAGCAGCGCCGAGGGCAGCTTGCGGCTGGAAGGATCGGCCTTGCGCGGCATGGCCGGATCCTCGTTGGGCAGGCGGATGGCGCGCACACCGGCCCCGGCGGCGGCCTGCATCAGCGCCGCCGCGATGTGCGGATGGAGGTGGTAGTGCTTGTGGGCGTTGACGTGGTCGCAGCGCAGCCCCGTTTCCGCGAAGCGCGCCAGCTGCGCCGCCACCTCGGCTGCGAGTTCCGCCCGGGCCTCGCGCGACAGGGCGAGCAGGAGGCCGAGCGAGGCCATGTCGTCGCGGAAGCGGCCATTCTTCTGCGTCAGCGAGGGGATGCGTGCGGCGGGCAGCACCGGGTGCCCGTCGGTCAGCGTCAGGTGCAGCCCGATCGCGAGGTCGGGATTGCTGCGCGCGACGCGCACCCCTTCCTCGAACCCCGCCTCGCCGACCATGAGCGAGGCGGCCGAGAGCACGCCCTCGCGATGGGCGCGCTCGGTCCCTTCGTTCACCTCGGCGGCGAGGCCGAGGTCGTCGGCGGTGAAGATCAGGCGGGGCGTCACGTCCGGCGGGACCGGGCCTCTAGCTGGCGGAGTCGCGCTTCTCGGTCCGCAGGCGCGCGGCTTCCGCCATGACGAGCGCCGTCATGGCGATGATGTCGGCGGCGCTGGCCTGCATTCCCTTGTCCGCGAACCAGCGGCGGCAAAGATCAGCCGTGTCGCACACCTCGACCAAGGCAGTCTGGAAGGGCTCGGGCACGCGCCCGAGCACCTGGTCGAAGGTTTCGCCCATCAGGCGGCCGCCTTGCCGGCGTTGCGCTCCTTGAGGAAGCGGAAGAACTCCACGCCTTCGCGCAGGCGGCGCACCAGCATCTGCCGGTCGCGCACCATCTCGCCGCAGATGCTCGCGATCTTGGGCACGCGGAAATAAAAGCGCCGGTAGAAGCTCTCGACGCTGTCGAAGATCTCGGTGTGCGTCAGGTGCGGGTAGTGCAGCGGCGCGATCTGCACGCCGTGCGCGTCCACGTAGTCGGTGTTCGCGATGTCCAGCCAGCCCTCACGCGCTGCCTGGTCGTACAGGAAGGTGCCGGGATAGGGCGCGGCGAGGCTCACCTGCACGGTGTGCGGGTTGGTCTCGATCGCAAAGCGGATCGTTTCCTCGATCGTTTCCTTGGTTTCGCCGGGCAGGCCGAGGATGAAGGTGCCGTGGATGGCGATGCCCAGCTCGTGGCAATCCTTGGTGAACTGGCGCGCCACCTCGACCCGCATGCCCTTCTTGATGTTGTGCAGGATCTGCTGGTTGCCGCTCTCGTAGCCGACGAGCAGCAGGCGCAGCCCGTTGTCGCGCATCACCTTCAGCGACTCGCGCGGCACGTTGGCCTTGGCGTTGCACGACCAGGTCACGCCCAGCTTGCCCAGGCCGCGCGCGATCTCCTCCGCGCGGGGCAGGTTGTCGGTGAAGGTGTCGTCGTCGAAGAAGATCTCCTTCACGCCCGGGAAATTCGCCTGGATGTAGCGGATCTCCTCCAGCACGTGGCCGACGGAGCGGGTGCGGTAGCGGTGCCCGCCCACGGTCTGCGGCCAGAGGCAGAAGGTGCAGCGGCTCTTGCAGCCACGCCCGGTGTAGAAGCTGACATAAGGGTGCTTCAGGTAGCCGATGAAGTACTTCTTGTAGTCGAGGTCGCGCTTGTACACCTCGGACACGAAGGGCAGCTCGTCCATGTTCTCGAGCACCGGGCGATCCTCATTGTGGACCAGCACGCCGTCGCGGTTGCGGAAGGACAGACCCTTGATGGCGCGGAGATCCATGCCCTCCGCCACGTCCTTCACCGTGAAGTCGAACTCGTTGCGGGCGACCCAATCCACCACCGGCGCGTCGCGCAGCGATTCCTCGGCCTGCACCGCCACCTTGGCGCCGATCATGCCGACCTTGAGGGACGGGTTCGCCGCCTTAAGCGCCTCGGCCACCTTCACGTCGGAGGCGAAGGAGGGGGTGGAGGTGTGCATCACCACTTGGTCGTAGTCGCGCGCCATGGCCGTGACGTCGGCCAGGGTCTGGTCGTGCGGCGGCGCGTCCACCAGCTTGGAGCCGGGCACCAGCGCGGCGGGCTGGGCGAGCCAGGTGGGGAACCAGAAGCTCTTGATCTCGCGCCGCGCCTGGTAGCGCGCGCCGGCGCCGCCGTCGAAGCCGTCGAAGGAGGGGGCCTGCAGGAACAGGGTGCGCATCATGGCGGTCAGGAACCTCGGTGGCGTGGGGACCCGGCCTCGGTCATGCGACCCTTGGCCGAGAGGGCGTAGCGCCGGCCTTGCCAGTCCACCCGCCCCGTCGCCCATGCCGTGGCCCAGATGGCGGCCGAAAGCAAGTCACGAATCGGCAAGCTCGCAAGACGACGGATGCAGGGCGGCCGCTCCAGCGCCCGATCCACCCCCACCGCCAGCGCCAGCCGCGCCGCCAGGGCCACCGCCAGCACGGCGGCCGTCGGCGCACCCGGGGCCAGCGCGAGGGCGAGAAGGGCCCAGGGCAGCGGGTGCGTGAAAGCCAGCCCGGCATAGCCCGCCGGGTTCAGCAGGCGCACCGTGCGTGCCCAGCGCAGCTCGTGCCGCCACAGCTCGGCCAGGGAGGCCTCGGTCATGGCGTGGCCGGGCAGGACGGGAGAGACGACGACGCGCAGCCCCAGCTTCCGCACCGCCGCGCCCAGGGCGTGGTCGTCGGCCAGCAGGTCCAGAAAGGCGCGGAACCCGCCAAGCCGCTCCAGCGTCTCCCGCCGCAGCGCCACCGTGGCGCCATAGCAGCCCTGCGCCTTGCCCAGCGCCTCGCCCAGCGCGGCATTGGGCAGGAAGTGCCAGTCGATGCCCAAGGCCGCCAGCCGCGCCCAGGCGGAGTCGCGCCGCGCCTCCCCGCGATAGAGGCAGGTGACGAGGCCCACGGAGGGATCGGCCAGGGGGGCGGAAACGGCGGTCAGCCATTCCGGCGGGCAAAGCATGTCGGAGTCGGCCGCCACCAGCACCGGATGGGCCGCCGCCGCCTCCAGATGCGCAAGCTGCGACACCTTGCGGTTCGCTCCCAGCACCGCCCCGCCCGCCAGCAGGCGCCCCGGCGCCGGGCCGGTGGCGATCGCGGCCTCCGCCACGGGCCGCGCCGGGTCGGCGGGGTCGGCCACGGCCATCAGCACCTCGAAGGGGGCCGCGTGGCGCTGCCCGAAGCTGGCGCGCAGCCCTTCCTCCAGCCCAGGCTCCGCGCCGTGCAACGGCTTGAGCACGGAGGCCGGCAGGGCGGGCGCGGCCGGCAGGGACGACGCGGCCAGGCGGCGCAGGGCGTGGCGGGCGGCCAGGGCCTGGCCGGCACCCGCAAGGGCCAGGATGGCGAAAAGGACGGCGAGGAAGGTCACGCCATCACCATCGCGCGCGGCATGGCGCTTTGGTAGGGTAGGATGTCATGCGCCTCCTGCCCCTCCTCCTGCTGCTTGCCGCCTGTGCCACCGCCCCCGCGCCCGGCGGCGACCCGGCGGACCCGTTCGAGCCGACCAACCGGCAGATTCTTCGGTTCAACGAGGGGCTGGACGAGGCGGTGATCCGCCCGGCGGCGGAGGCCTATCGCGCCGCGCTGCCGGCACCGGTGCGGACCGGGATCCGCAACGTGCTGAACAACCTGAACCAGCCGGTCATCTTCACCAACAACGTGCTCCAGGCCCGCTTCCTTGATGCCGGCCAGACACTGATGCGCTTCTACATCAACACCACGGCCGGCCTCATGGGGATCTTCGACGTGGCGACTCTCGGCGGCGCGACGGAGCGTCCGGCGGATTTCGGCCAGACCCTTCACGTCTATGGCGTGCCGGACGGGCCGTATCTCATGCTGCCCGTGGTCGGGCCGGCGCATCTGCGCGACGCGGTGGGCCAGGGCGTGGATTCGCTGGCCAACCCGGTGGGCATCGCGGGTGGCCTCATCATGGGCAGCACGGTGAACGGGCTGATCGGCGTGGGGCGTGGCGTGATCGGCGGGTTGGACCTGCGCGCCGAGAACATCGAGAACCTGGATGCGCTGCGCGCCGACAGCCTGGATTTCTATGCCCGGCTGCGCTCCGTTGTGCGGCAGCGGCGCGACGCGGAACTCGGCCGCACCTCGGCCGACACGGGCACGGTGCAGACGCTGGACGACCCGGATGCCGCCCTGCCCGGCGCCGGGCCGCTGATGCCGGTGCCTCTGGACGATCCGGGCGAGGCGCCGGCCGCCACGCAGCCCGGGGAAGGGTTCAGCGTGTTCCGCGCGGCGCCTCCCGGCGCCGCTGGGCAGCGCTCACGTCCCCAATAGCTGGGCGGTGCGGGCGTTCAGCTCGTTGGCGAGGCGTGTCGGCCCGCCATCGCGCAGGATCCCCGAGAATTCCGAGCGGCGCGAGGCCAGCTCGCTGATCGTGCCGGTCAGGTAGATGTCCACGATGCGGCCGCGCCGCACCAGGTAGGACAGCACCACCGGCTCCTGCCCGCCCGTGCGGTTCAGGTGGGTGCGGACCAGCACGTCGCCATTGGGCAGGGTCTGGGTTCCGACGGTCGTGAAGCTTTCGCCCGAGAACCCGTCGAAGCGCGCGGCGTAGGTGGCGACCGACCAGCGGGAGAAAGCCTCGGTCAGCGCCTGCTGCTCCGCCGGGCCGAAGCCGGTCCAGGGCGGGCCGACCGAGATGCGCGTCATGGCGGCGAGGTCGAAGCTCTGCTGCATCGCGCTGGAAAGCCGGTCGTAGCGGCCGCGTGCCCCCAGGCGCTGCGCGTCGCGCATCACGGCCAGAAGCGCCGCGTGGAAGCGCTCGACCACGGCGGTGGGGTCGGCGCCCTGCGCCAGGGCGGGCAGCGGCATGAGGGCGGCGGCGGAAAGGAGGGTGCGTCGCGTCGTCATGGGAGCGGAATATAGGGGCGGCCCCGCGGCTGGACGAGGGAAGTCTGCCTTGCCAGAAGCGGTTCATGCCGCCTTCCACCATCCTGCTCACCGGCGCGACCGGCTTCTTGGGCGCGTCGCTGGCGCGGGAATTGCTGTCCGCCGGGCACCGGGTCCGCGCCCTGGTGCGCCCCGAAACGCCGCGCGACACGCTGGCGGGGCTGGAGCTCGACTGGGCGCCGGGCTCGCTGACCGACCGGGATTCGTTGCGCCGGGCCGTGGCGGGGGTGGATGCGGTGATCCACGCCGCCGCCGATTACCGCATCTTCGTGCCCGATCCCGAGCGGATGCGCGCGGTGAACGTGGAGGGCACGGAGGCGCTGATGCGCGCGGCGCTGGAAGCGGGGGTGCGGCGCGTCGTCCATGTCTCCTCCGTCGCCACGCTGAAGCCGCGCGCGGACGGGCAACCGGCGACGGAGGCGGATGCGGCGCGGCCGGAGGAGGCGATCGGCCCCTACAAGCGCAGCAAGACCGAGGCGGAGCGGGTGGTCGAGGCGCTGGTGCGCGAGGCGGGGCTGCCGGCGGTGATCGTGAACCCCTCAACCCCCATCGGCCCCTATGACCGCCGCCCCACCCCCACGGGCCGGGTGATCCTGGAGGCGGCGCGCGGCAAGATGCCGGCCTATGTCGAGACCGGGCTGAACCTCGTCCATGTGCGCGACTGCGCCGCGGGGGTGGTGGCGGCGCTGGACCGCGGCGCGGTGGGGGAACGGCACATCCTGGGCGGGCAGGACGTGACCCTGGCCGAGATGCTGCGCTTCATCGCGGCGGAATGCGGCCACCGCGCACCCTTCCGCCTGCCGCGCGCGCCGCTCTTCCCCCTGGCATGGGTGGCGGAGGCGGCGGCGCGCGTTTCGGGGCGGGAGCCGATGCTGACCCTGGACGGGCTGCGCATGGCGCGGACCCGGATGTTCTTCGACCCCTCCAAGGCGCAGCGCGTGCTGGGGTTCGCGGCGCGGCCCTGGCAGGAAGGGGTGCGCGACGCCATCGCCTGGTTCCGCGAGGCCGGGATGCTGGCCCGATGACCGCGCTGGCGCTGGCGGCGCTGCTGGCCTGGATCGTGCTGCTGTTCGGGCGCGGCTTCTTCTGGCTGGCGCGCGACGACGACCGGGACGCCGCATCGCTGCCCGACCCGGCGGAATGGCCCGCCGTCGCCGCGATCATCCCGGCGCGCAACGAGGCCGAGACCATCGCGGCGACGGTCGCGAGCCTCTGCGCGCAGGATTATCCCGGCAAGCTGCGTATCGTGGTGGTGGATGACCGCTCCACCGACGGCACGGGCGCACTGGCCCGGGCGGCGGGGGACGGGCGCCTGCTCGTGGTCACGGGCGGCGAGCGGCCGCCGGGCTGGTCCGGCAAGCTGAACGCGCTGCGCCAGGGGTTGGACGCCGTCGCGGGCGAGGGGCATTCGCGCATCCTCCTCACCGATGCCGACATCGTGCACGACGCCGACAGCCTGCGCCGCCTCGTGCAGCGCATGGAGCACGGGCGGCTGGACCTCGTTTCCCTCATGGCGCGGCTGCGCTGCGACAGCGCGGCGGAGCGCTGGCTGATCCCGGCCTTCGTCTTCTTCTTCGCCATGCTGTATCCGTTCCGATGGAGCAACAACCCACGCGCCCGCACCGCCGCCGCGGCCGGGGGCTGCGTCCTCCTGCGCCGCGCCAGCTTCGAGGCGCGGGGCGGGCTGGACTCCATCCGGGGCCGCATCATCGACGATTGCGCCCTGGCAGGGATGATGAAGCGGGGCGGCGGGCGGCTCTGGCTCGGCCTGACGGAACGGGTGCGGTCGCTGCGCGCCTATGACGATCTGGGCACGATCCGCGCCATGGTGGCGCGCACCGCCTATGCCCAGCTGGGCTACAATCCTTGGATCCTCCTGGGCATGGTGGCGGCAATGGCGCTGGTGTTCCTCGCGCCGCCGCTGCTGGCCGTCTTTGCGGAAGGGGCGGCGCGGTGGATCGGTCTGCTGGCCTGGGGGATGATGACCCTGGCCTTCGCGCCGACGCTGCGCCGCTTCGGCTTGTCGCCGCTGCGCGGCCTCGCCCTGCCGATGGTGGCCGGGACCTACCTGCTCTTCACCCTGGATTCCGCCCGGGCGGAATGGGCGGGGCGGGGCGGGCTGTGGAAGGGTGAAACCCTTTCCCGCACATGAAGACATGGCAAATCAGCGCGATCGGCGCTTCCGCCCGGCCGCGGGCCTCGCGTATCCATGCAGCGAGGGGAAGCCGACGATCCGAGGGGATGAGGTCAACGCCGTGAAGATGATGTCGGAAACGGCCGGTCGCGCCACCGGGGGGGTGGTGGCCGGCGATGCGCTGGACCGCGCGATCCGTTCCGCCGCGGGCCACTTGCTGGCGCACCAGCAGCCGGACGGGCACTGGGTGTTCGAGCTGGAGGCGGACGCGACCATCCCCGCCGAGTACCTGATGCTCCACCACTTCTTCGGCAACATCCAGCCGGAGCGGGAGGCCGCGATCGGCCGGTACCTGCGGCGCATCCAGGCGGCGCATGGCGGCTGGCCGCTCTTCCATGGCGGTCCGCTTGACGTGTCCTGCTCGGTGAAGGCCTATCTGGCGCTGAAGCTGATCGGCGACAGCGCCGATGCCCCGCACATGGTCCGCGCGCGCGAGGCGATCCTTGCCGCCGGCGGCGCCGAGAAGTCCAACGTCTTCACCCGCGCGACTCTGGCGATCTTCGGCGCGGTGCCCTGGCGGGCGGTGCCGATGATGCCGCCCGAGATCATGCTGCTGCCGCGCTGGTTCCCTTTCCACATCAGCAAGATCTCCTACTGGGCGCGCACCGTGGTGGTGCCGCTGACCGTGGTGATGGCGCACCGCCCCGTGGCGGCGAACCCGACCGGCGCCACCATCGCCGAGCTGTTCCGCACCCCGCCCGAGCAGGTGAAGGAATGGCCCGGCGGCGCCCATCAGGCGGAGCCGTGGTCCTCCCTGTTCAAGGGGCTGGACGCGGCGCTGCACCGCGCCCGCTCCATCTTCCCGCGCACCCACCGCCGCCGCGCCGAGGCGGCCTGCGAGCGCTTCGTCACCGAAAGGCTGAACGGCGAGGACGGGCTGGGCGCGATCTACCCGGCCATGGCCAACGCCGTGATGATGTACCACTGCCTCGGCGTGCCACCCGACGACCCGCGCGTGGTGACGGCGTGGGGCGCGGTGGAGAAGCTTGTGAAGGAGCGCGAGGACGGCGAAACCTACGTCCAGCCCTGCCTTTCGCCCGTCTGGGACACCGCGCTCTCCTCCCACGCGCTGCTGGAGGCGGGCGGGCACGAGCGGGAGGTGCGCCAGGGCCTCGACTGGCTGCTTTCCAAGGAGATCCGCGACGTGGTCGGCGACTGGTCCTGGCAGCGTCCGGAGCTGAAGCCCGGCGGCTGGGCCTTCCAGTACGAGAACGCGCACTATCCCGACGTGGACGACACCGCCGTGGTGGTGCTGGCCATGGACCGCTTCCGCCGCGAGACGAACGGGGGCTCGGCCGCCATGGACGGCGCGGTGGACCGCGCCGTGGACTGGACGGTGGGGATGCAGTCGCGCGGCGGCGGCTGGGGCGCCTTCGACGCCGACAACACCTTCCACTACCTGAACCACATCCCCTTCGCCGACCATGGCGCGCTGCTCGACCCGCCGACGGCGGACGTGTCCGGGCGCTGCCTTGCCATGCTGGCCCAGCTGGGCCGGGGCGACGAGGCGGCGAGCCGCAACGCCATCGAGTACCTGCTGCGCGAGCAGGAGGCCGACGGCTCCTGGTACGGGCGCTGGGGGGTGAATTACGTCTACGGCACCTGGTCGGCGCTGACGGCGCTGAACGCGGCCGGGCTGCCGCACGGCGACCCGGCCATCCGCCGCGCCGTGTCCTGGCTCATCGCCCGGCAGAACCCCGATGGCGGCTGGGGCGAGGACGGGATGTCCTATCCCGCCCGCGGCGGCACCCGTCCGGACGCGCCGCTTCCCGCCCCCTCCTCCGCCAGCCAGTCCGCCTGGGCGATGCTGGGGCTGATGGCGGCGGGCGAACTGGATCACCCGGCGGTCGCGCGCGGCGCCGAATGGCTGCTGTCGCGGCAGGGGCCGGATGGCGGCTGGCCGGAGGAGGACTACACGGGAACCGGCTTCCCGCGCGTCTTCTACCTCCGCTACCATGGCTACCGGCGAATCTTCCCGCTCTGGGCCCTGGCGCGGCTGCGGAACCTGCGCCAGTCCAACACGCGGCGCGTCGGGGTGGGGCTGTAACAACCCCGGGCACCGGGGCGTGTTGAGTCGCGGAACCTCCCTAGGGACCGCGATCCATGCCCCATTTCAAGCCGCTTTCCCGTCAGGTCATCGTCCTGACGGGCGCCTCCTCCGGCATCGGCCTCGCCACTGCGCGCATGGCGGCCGAGCAGGGGGCGAGGCTCATCCTTGTCGCCCGCAACCGCGAGGCGCTGGAAACCCTGGCGGAGGAGCTGCGCGCCAAGGGCACGGAGGCGCAGGCGCTGGCCGGCGACGTGACCGACCCGGCGACGCATGAGCGCGCGGCGGCGCTGGCGCTGCAGCATTTCGGCCAGATCGATTCCTGGGTGAACGACGCCGGCGCCTTCATCTACGGCCGCGTGGACGAGACGCCGATCGAGGATCAGAGGCGCCTCTTCGACGTGGTCTACTGGGGCACGCTGCACGGCTCGCTGGTCGCGCTGCGCCACCTGCAGGATCGTGGCGGCGCGCTGGTCAACATCGGCTCCGTGCTCGGCGAGCGCGCCATCGCGCTGCAGGGCCCCTACTCCGCGGCGAAGTTCGCGGTGAAGGCGATCACCGACACGCTGCGGATGGAGGCGCGCATGGCGGGCTCCAAGGCCTCGGTGACGCTGATCAAGCCGGGGCCGATCGACACGCCCTACATGGAGCACGCGCGCAACCTCACCGGCGCGCCGGGCACGCGCAACCCGCCGCCCGCCTATCATCCGCGCGTGGTGGCGCGGGCCATCCTGCATGCCTGTACCCATCCGGTGCGCGACCTGACGGTGGGCGGCGGCGGCGCGGCGATGGCCTGGATGGGCAAGCTCTTCCCCGCCCTCACCGACATGGCGATGGTGGCGATGGCGCGGCCCGTGCAGGAAAGCGATGATCCGGGCCGCGCGGCGCGGCGCGACAATCTCTACCAGCCGAAGGAGGACCTGGCCGAAACCTCCTCCCTGTCCGGCCCGGCGCCGCGTCGTTCCTCCCTGCTGCTGGAGATGCAGATGAACCCGCTCGCCGTGGCGACGGCCGGGGTGGCGGGCGCCGCGGCGCTGCTGCTGTTCCAGCAGAGCCGGCGCGGCAGCACCGGGCGGGGCTGGCGCCGGACCGCGCCGCGCCGCATGGGCAGCGCGGCCGAATAGCCGCGCCGCGAAGGGGAACCACATGGGCTGGACCATCGCCATCCATGGCGGCGCGGGCACGATCGCCCGCGCGGAGATGAATGCCGGGCAGGAGGCGGCGCATCGCGACGCGCTGCACGCGGCGCTGGAAGCGGGCGCCGCCGTGCTGCGCGAGGGCGGCGCGGCGGAGGAGGCGGTCCTCGCCGCCGTCTCCAGCATGGAGGACTGCCCGCTGTTCAACGCGGGGCATGGCGCCACCCTCACCGCCGCCGGCCATGCCGAGCTGGACGCCGCGTTGATGCTGGATGACGGGCGCGCGGGCGCGGTCACCGGGGCGCGGCGCATCCGCAACCCGGTGCGCGCCGCCCAGGCGGTGATGCGGCACACGAAGCACGTGCTGCTTCAGGGCGAGGCGGCGGACGGACTGGCGGCCGAATGCGGCCTCCCCCTCGCCGAGTCGGGCTACTTCGTCACGCCCCACCGCTTGGCGCAGCTTGAGGCGGCGCGGCGGGACGGGGAGCTGGTGCTGGACCATGACGGGCGGATGGGCACGGTCGGCGCGGTGGCGCGCGACGCGATCGGGGCGCTGGCCGCCGCCACCTCCACCGGGGGCATGACCAACAAGCGGCCGGGGCGGGTGGGCGACAGCCCGGTGATCGGCGCCGGCACCTGGGCGGACGGGCGCGTCGCCGTGTCCTGCACCGGCACGGGCGAGGCCTTCCTGCGCTGCGCCGCGGCGCACGAGGTGGCGGCCCGGATGCGCCTCGCCGGGGAGGACCTAGGAGCGGCCACGCGCTTCGTCGTCGAGCAGGCGGTGCCGGAGGCGGGGGGCTCGGGCGGGTTGATCGCGGTGGACGCAGCGGGCCACTTCGCCCTGCCCTTCAACACCTCGGGCATGTATCGCGGCGTGTGGCGCGACGGCGATGCGCCGGAGGTCGCCATCTTCCGCGATTGACCGGCCGCGAATCTGCTAGAGCGGGATGTCCCGCGGAGGCGCGCCATGATCTGGGAGGTGTCGCTCTTTGCCCTGGTGGGCTTTGCGGCCCAGCTGGTGGATGGCGCGGTCGGCATGGCCTACGGGCTGTCGGCCACCACGGCCCTGCTCAGCCTCGGCGTCACCCCCGTCACGGCCAGCGCCAGCGTCCACGCGGCGGAGATCTTCACCACTGGCGCCTCCGGCTACGCGCATTGGCGCCTGGGCAATGTGCGGCGCGACCTGGTCGTGCGCCTCGCCGTGCCAGGCGTGGTGGGGGGCATGATCGGCGCCTATGTGCTGACCGGGATGCCGACCGGCACGATGCAGGTAGTGGTTTCGGTCTACCTGCTCGGGCTCGGCGCGCTGATCCTGCACAAGGCGGCCTGGCCCCGCCCGCCCGTGGCGATGCCGGACTGGCAGGTCCGGGTGCTGGGCTTCTTCGGCGGGATCGTGGATGCGATGGGCGGCGGCGGCTGGGGGCCGATCGTCACCTCGACGCTGCTGGGCAAGGGCGACGCGCCCCGCGAGGCCATCGGCTCCGCCAACCTCGCCGAGTTCTTCGTCACCACGGCGGTCACCGCCACCTTCGTCTTCACCGTGGGGCTGTCGCTCTGGCCGGTCATCGCCGGGCTGGTGCTGGGCGGCGTGCTTGCCGCGCCCTTCGCGGCGCTGGTGGTGCGGCACCTGTCGCCGCGCAGGCTGCTGCTGCTGGTGGGGGTGGTGGTGTCGCTGCTGGCCCTGCGGAACCTGCTGGCGGCGCTGGGCACCCTTGGCGCGACGGGCTGATAGCCGGCGTGCTTCGGCGGTGGAGATGGCACGCCATCGGAGGCGGCGGTTCCACCCTCCCCCGCAGGCGAGGGAAAGGCCGCCTGGTCGGGCGTCCTCCCCGCTTCGGATGGCCGCTCGCGGCGGCCTTACGCGCTGACGCGCCGGGCCGTCTCGCGCGGCATGTAAACCGCCGGCTGGACGTATGTGGACCGTGTCATCTCCGCGATCACCTGCTTCGCCAGGCGCAGGTAAGTCCCCTCATGCCAGCGCCAGGTACCCAGGAAATGCAGCATCGCGGCACTGGCGAGGGCCTCATCGGGGTTGTCACCGAAGAAGCAGCTGTACCTTGGCCAGGGCAACGCCACGCCCCCCGGCGAATTGGCGACGAGGTAGTTGGATGCGACCTGCTCGGTGCCCCATTCGGCCCAGCGCGGACCGGTCAGGCCCTGCATGGCGGTCGAGAAAGCCTCGACGGCCTGGCGGTTCGTGTCGTTGCAGGCGAAGCCGGCAAACCCGGCCGAGCCGCGCACGTAGCGACGCCCCATGCCAGCCGGGAGGTGCGGAAGCGACCGTTCCGCGAGGACCTGGATATGCGGGGGACCCGAAGGTGGGAGCCTTGCGGCGGATGCCACATCCTCCAGGCTGGAAATGACCTGGTCCGAACCGGTGTTGAGGGTGAAGGCCCGGTTCTCGCGGATCGCTTCCAGGACTTCCGGGATCGGGCCGGTCGCCAGCATGTCCGAGTCCAGCTGGATGACGTAGCTGTCACGGCTGAGGTCCAGGATGTACAGCAGCCTCTCCCAGCAGCCACCCTTGGGGCACGCTGCCGTGGCGATGGAATCCATCCTGACGAAGCGTGGCGAGCCGAGGTGACGGCGGAACAGGGCGCGATGCCGTTCCGTGAGGGTCCCGTCATCCATGATGACGATCTCACCGCCAAGCAGGTGGCGATAGAAGGATTTGATCGCCAGCAGGTACATGAGATGATCGGCGCCACTCACCATGCTGACGATGCGAAGCCGTGCGGGCTTTATTTGCAGCGGCGGCGTTTTCAGCACATCGCGGCAAATCCAATTGAAACGAGCCATTGCGGCACGTCTTCGCAAGGCGGTAAGCAACTGGGTGTTCTCCTTCCTCGTCTTTATTCCTGCGAGATGGTCATAGCTTATGGACGGGGCTCACGCGGGCTGGGGCCTTGCGAAATATATGAAATTCGAATTATCGTTTATTTTATACGTCTCTCGCCGTATGAAGGCCTAAAGCTTGTCGAAAATTCTTCATATGTCCAGATAAATTGTGAGTTAGTCGAGTTGACGGCGGTTTGCGCGTCCTGCCCCTCGCCCTGCCCTGAAGGTGCGGCAACGCAGCGCCAGAAAACCCAGATCATTCGTTCCACCGCTTTGATGCCGTGGAATAAATCAGCGCCCGGTGGAGATCACAGGAGGCGTGGATCCGACAACGTCAAATCGTTGCCTGCCTGTCAAGGAGCCAGAGCCTCCTGCTCCTAAGGTCCTCGCAATCCCGCGAAGAACTCCCGCAACAGCGCCGCGTTCTCTGCCTCGCGCACGCCGCCCACCACCTCCGGCGCGTGGTGGCATTGCGGGTGGGCAAAGACCCGCGCCCCATGCTCCACCCCGCCGGATTTCGGGTCATAGGCGCCGAACACCACGCGCCGCACCCGGAACAGGGAGGCGGCGGCGGCGCACATCGGGCAGGGTTCCAGCGTCACGGTCAGGGTGCAGCCGGGCAGGTGCTTGTCGCCCAGGGCGCGCGCCGCCTCGTGCAGCGCCAGCATCTCGGCATGGGCGCCGGGGTCGCGCCATTCCTCCACGCGGTTGCCGGCGCGGGCCAGGACGCGGCCCCGCGCGTCGCTCACCACCGCGCCCACCGGCACCTCGCCGCGCCGGGCGGCGTCGCGCGCCTCCTCCAGCGCCAGATCCATCATGGGGCGCTTGTGCCGCGATGCTGGACGCGGGGGAAGCCGCCGCGTAACCACGGCCCCATGAAACGCCCCATCATCGGCCTCACGCTGGACAGCGAACCCGCGGGCGGCTGGTCGAAGCTGCCCTGGTACGCGCTGCGGCAGAACTACTTCTCTGCCGTCATCGAGGCGGGCGGCCTGCCCGTCGCCCTGCCCCACGCGCCGGAGCTGGCCGCCGACTACCTGGGGGCGCTGGACGGGCTGCTGGTCACGGGCGGCGCCTTTGACGTGGACCCGGCGCTGTGGGGGCGGGAGCCCCTGCACCCCAAGGCCACGCTGAAGCCCGGCCGCACCGATTTCGAGATCGCGGCGACGCGCGCGGCGCTCGAGCGCGACATGCCGGTGCTGGGCATCTGCGGCGGCCAACAGCTGCTCGCCGTGGCGCTGGGCGGCACGCTGATCCAGCACATCCCCGACGAGCTGCCGAGCGAGATCCCGCACGAGCAGCCCAATCCCCGCACCGAGCCGGGGCACGACATCGAGGTCGCGCCCGGGTCGCTGCTGGCGCGCCTCACCGGCCGGGCGCGCATGGCGGTGAACTCCGCGCACCACCAGGCGGTGCGCGACGTGCCGGATGGGGTGGTGGTGAATGCCCGCGCCCCGGACGGGCTGGTCGAGGGGATCGAGGCGCCGCGCCACCGCTTCGCCCTGGGCGTGCAGTGGCACCCGGAATACGGGGTGGACCCCGCCGACCCCCTGATCCTGCGCGGCTTCGTGGAGGCGTGCCGTGGCTGAGGACGCACCCGACTCCGAGCGCGGCGAGCGCATCGCCAAGTGGCTGGCCCGCGCCGGCGTCGCCTCGCGTCGCGACGCGGAACGGCTGATCGCCGAGGGGCGGGTGAAGCTGAACGGCAAGCCCGTCGAGCAGCCTGCCACCTTCGTCGGCGCCGAGGACCTAGTGCAGGTGGATGACCGCGCGGTGCACGAGCCGGAGCGGACGCGGCTGTTCCGCTACCACAAGCCCGCCGGCCTCATGACCACGCATCGCGACCCCGAGGGGCGGCCGACCGTGTTCGAGCGCCTGCCGCCGGGCCTGCCGCGGCTGATCTCGGTCGGGCGACTGGACCTCAATTCCGAGGGGCTGCTGCTGCTGACCAATGACGGCGCCCTGTCGCGCCGGCTGGAGCTGCCCAGCCAGGGCTGGGTCCGCCGCTACCGCGTGCGCGTCTTCGGCCCGGTGGACGACCGCGCGCTGAAGGCGCTGGCGAAGGGCGTGACGGTGGAGGGCGTGCGCTACGCCCCCATCGAGGCCGGGCTGGACAGCCGCAAGGGCGACAATTCCTGGCTGACCGTGGCGCTGCACGAGGGCAAGAACCGCGAGGTGCGCCGGGTGATGACCTTCCTGGGGCTGCAGGTGTCGCGGCTGATCCGCGTCGCCTATGGCCCCTTCCAGCTCGGCACCCTGCCCGAGGGCGCGGTGGAGGAGGTGAACCCCAAGGTGCTGCGCGAGCAGCTGGGCCTCGCCGCGCCCGTCAGGCGGCGTGGGTGAGGATCATCGCGGGCCGCTGGAAGGGACGGAAGCTCCTCGCGCCGGAGGGCACGGTGACGCGCCCCACCAACGAGCGCGCGCGCCAGGCCCTGTTCGACATGCTCTGGCACGCCCCCTGGGCCGGGCGCGACCGGGTGGAGGGGGCGGAGGTGCTGGACGCCTTCGCCGGCACCGGCGCGCTGGGGATCGAGGCGCTGTCGCGCGGCGCGGCGCGGGCGCATTTCCTGGAGAACCGGCCGGAGGCGCTGGCCGCCTGCCGCGCCAATCTCCGCGCCTGCAAGGGGGCGGAAGGGCGCGTCCTGCCGGCCGACGCGCTGCGCCCGCCCCGCGCCCCGGCGCCCTGCACCCTGGTCTTCCTGGACCCGCCCTATGGCGAGGGACTGGTGCCACGCGCCATCGAGGCGCTGGGCGCGGCGGGGTGGATCGCCCCGGATGCGCTGATCTGCGCAGAGCTCGGCCCGGGCGACCCCGCGCCGGAGGAAGGCTTCGAAACCCTGGCCGAACGCGCGCACGGCAAGGCGCGATGGAACATCCTTTCCCCCCGCTGACGGTGGAGACCCTGCTGCTGGTCCTGCCCGCGCCGGAGCGCGGCGGGGCGGAGCGGCAGAGCCTCGCGGCGGCGGAGGGGTTGCGGCGGCGGGGGATGCGCGTGCTGGTCGCGGCCTCGCCCGCCCTCGCCTGCGCCTCGCCAGGGCTGGCCCTGCCCCTGGCGCACCATCCAGGCCGGCCGGCCGCCGAGGCACGGCCCCGGCAGCGCGCCCTCCTCGGCGCCCTGCTGCGGCGCTGGCGGCCCGACGCGGCGCTGGTTTGCTGCCCACTGCCCGGCGAAGGGCTGGGGACGATGGAGGCGCTGTCCGAGGCCGGAGTGCCGACCCTGGCGCTGCACCACCTCGTCCGCCGCGACTGGATGCTGGGAAGGGAGGAAGCCGCGGCGATGCGCGGGCTGCGCCTGGGCTGGGCCGCCGTGTCCGCCGCCGCCGCGCGCCGGCTGGAAACGCTGGCGGAACTGCCCGACGCCTCGGTGGCGGTGCTTCCCAACCCCCTTCCCGGCTTCGTCCCGCTGCCTCGCCAACCGGACTCGCCGCCGCTCCTCCTGCAGGTCGGGCGGCTGGACGGGCGCAAGGGCGCGCATCTGGCCCCCGAGGTGGCGCGGCGCATCGCCCCTTCCCGCCTCGCCCTCGCGGGTGCGGGGCCGCTTGGCGGCACGCTGGCGCCGGCCGTGGAACTGGGTGCGGTGGCGGACATCCCCGCGCTGCTGGCCCGTGCCAGCGCCCTCCTCCTTCCCTCCGAGCATGAGGGCCAGCCCTTGGCGGTGCTGGAGGCAATGGCGGCCGGCTGTCCGGTCATCGCCAGCGCCGAGGCGCTGGAAGCCTGGGACGCGCCGGGGGACTGGGCCTGGGTGGCCCGGCGCGACCCGGAGGGTATCGCCGCCACCTTTCGCGCCGTGCTGGCCGCGCCGGAGGAAGCGGCCCGCAAGGCCGCCCGCGCACGCGAGGCGGCCTACGGCGAGGAAGCGATGCTGGACCGGCTGGAAGTCCTGCTGCTGCGCGAGGCGCTGTGGCCGCGCTGATCCAGGCCGATGCGCTGGGCGTCACCGCCGCACCGGGGCGCTTCACCCTTCCGCTGCCCGGCGCGCCGACCGTCGCGGGCGTGGCGCTGCACGCGGCCCGGCCCGGCGCGCTGCGGGTGGCGCTGCTGTCCGAGGACCGGGCGGTCGCGTCCGTGGAATCGGGAGGCCCGGCAGGGTGGCGCTTTCTCCCCCTTTCCGGTTCGGGGGTTGCGCTGCGGGTAGAGGCCACGGCGCCGCTGACGCGCGCGTGGGGGGAGCGGCGCCCGGCGCTGCGCCTCTGGGCGGGGGCGGCGCCCCTGCCCCAATGGCGGGAAACGGGGCCCGCCCGCCTCGCCGGCCTGCCGCCGCGCGCCTTGTTGCGCCTCGGCGCCGGGGAGGCGACGCTGCTTGCCCTGCCGGAGGGGTTCGTCCTGGCCGGGTTGGACACGTTGCGCGGCACTCCGCCCCTCTGGCGGATGGAGGGCGGCGCGCTGGTGCTGCGTGCCGACGCGCCCTGGGAAGGCGTGGTTCAGCTTCGCCCGAAAAGCCGCGCGAACTCGCCCTGACCGAGGCGCAGAAAGGTCGGCCGCCCGTGCGAGCAGGTGGCGGCGCGCGGCGTCCGCTCCATGGCGCGCAGCAGCGCATCCATCTCGGCTGGGTTCAGCCGCCGCCCGGCGCGGATGGAACCGTGGCAGGCCAGCCGCGCCAGGGCGGCGTCCAGCCGCGCCTCGAGCGCCGTGGACTCGCCGGATTCCGCCAGTTCCTCCGCCAGGTCACGCAGCAACGGCGCCGGGTCGGGTCCGCCGAGCAGGGCCGGCAGGGCTCGCACCAGCACCGCGTCGCGGCCGAAGCCCTCGATCTCCAGCCCGAGCCGCGCCAGGGCGGGGGCGGCGTCCAGCAGGCGGTCGGCGTGACGCGTTTCCACCACGGCGGGCAGCAGCAGCGGCTGGGCGCGGACGCCGCCCTCCGTCATTTGCTCGCGCAGGCGCTCATGGGTCAGGCGTTCGTGGGCAGCGTGCTGGTCCACCAGCACCAGCGCGCCGTCCGGCGCCTCGGCCAGGATGTAGCATTCCATCACCTGCGCCAGCGGCCGGCCGAGGGGCTGGTCGGGCGGGGCAGGGGGTGGTTCCTCCGGTGGTTCCTCCGGTGCTTCCCCGCGCGGCGGGGCGGGGGCGAAGCCGAGCGGCAGCGCGACCTCCGCCACGGCGCGGGGCTGGGCGGCGGGGGCCGGGGCGAAGCGCAGCGGCGCGGCCGGGGCCTGCGCCGCCCCCACCCCCAGCGCCCGTCGCAGCGCCCCGATCAGCGCGCCGCGCACCGCGGCGGCGTCGCGGAAGCGGAGCTCCGTCTTCATCGGATGGACGTTCACGTCCACCTCGCGCGGCGGGATTTCCAGGAACAGGGCGCAGGCCGGGTGGCGGCCGGGCATCATCACGTCCCGGTAGGCGACGCGCAGCGCCGCGCGCAGCATCGGGTCGCGCACCGGGCGTCGATTGACGACGAGGTGCTGCTCCGCCGCCGTGGAGCGGGAAAAGCCGGGCCCGCCCGCGAGGCCGGCAAGGGAAACGACGCCACTTCCCGTCACGGGAAGGGCGGCGGCGGCGAAATCCGGCCCCAGCAGGTCGGCGACGCGCCGCTCCCAGCTCGTCGGCTCCAGCCGCAGCACCGGGCGGCCATCCAGCGACAGCTCGAACCCCACCTCCGGCCAGGCCAGGGCGAGGCGGCGCAGCGCCTCGGCCGCGGCCTCGCCCTCGCGCGCGGGGGTGCGGAGGAACTTGCGCCGCGCCGGGGTGGCGAAGAACAGGTCGGTGACCTCGACGCGCGTGCCGGGCGGGCCGGCGGCGGGGCGCGGCACCTCCTTGCGCCCGGCCTCCACCGCGACGCTGTGCGCCTCGCCGCCCGGCGGGCGGGAGGTGATGAGCAGGCGCGACACGGCGCCGATGGAGGGCAGCGCCTCCCCCCGGAAGCCCAGCGTGCTGATGCTGAACAGCATCGCCTCCTCCGGCAGCTTGGAGGTGGCGTGGCGCTCGACGCAAAGCGCGAGGTCCTCCGGCCCCATGCCGGCGCCGTCATCCTCCACCAGGACGCGGCCGGTACCTCCATCCTCCAGCGCGACGCGGATGCGGCGGGCGCCGGCATCCAGCGCGTTCTCCACCAGCTCCTTCACCACGGCGGCCGGGCGCTCCACCACCTCGCCGGCGGCGATGCGGTCGGCGGTGGCGGGCGGGAGGAGGCGGATGGGCATGCGCGCCCTTATGCCATGCCTCGCGCCGTCAGGCGCGGAGGAACCCATGGACCGCCGTCAGGCGCGAAGGAGCCCGGGGAATCCGTCCAGCGCCAGCCGGTGGTAGATCGGCACGAGCTTGTCCAGCCGGCGGGACTGCGCCGCCTGGCGGAGATTCTCGACCTGGGCGAGATAGCGCGCGGTGTCGCGCTGTCCGAGGATGCCGTCCAGCGCCTGCTCCAGTTCCTCGCCCGTGTCGCGCAGCTCGCCGATGTCGCCATAGGCGCGAAAGAAATGCTCGGTCAGGGGGATGCGCGTGGCCAGCACCGGTTTTCCGAAGGTCAGCGCGTCGATCATCGTGCCCGAGGCCGACAGGTCGTAGTAGCCGCGACGCATGGGCAGGCAGATGTAGTGCAGCCGGCGGAGGCGCTCGGTGAACTCGGAACGGGGCAGGTGGCTGGATGGCGGGTGCAGCAGCACCCCCTCCGGCACCTCGGGCTGGCCCTTGCCCTTGCTGCCGATGTGGTCGAACTCCACGGCCTCGCCCCAGCGAGCCTTCAGCCGGGCCGCGAGCGTCATGAAGGTGTCGCCGCCCTTGGCCTGGCTGCCTATACCCAGGAGACCGACCCGCACCGGCCCGGAGGACAGGTCGAGCGGCGTCTGCTCCGATGCCTCCCGCTCGTTCACCGGCAGGGGCAGCACGTCCAGGCGGTTCGCCAGGACGGGGAAGTGCCGCAGCAATTCCTCGCGGACCGGCTCCTCCAGCAGCAGGTGCCGCGTGGGGACGGGAAAGCGCGTGAGCAGCGCCGCGCGCGTGTCGAGGGCGCGCAGCACGGGATTGCGCGGGCGCGTGCCCACCGCGTCGATGAGATTGCCGTGATACCCGACCTGCAGCCCCACCCGCCCGCGCCGCAGGAGCGACGCCGCGACGGCGGCGAAGGGTGTGGTCGCGGTGGTGGAGATCAGGAAGAGCAGCACGTTCTCGCCGGGCGGCGCGGCGCGCAGGGCGCGCCGGATCATCCGGAACTCGTCGCGCAGCCGCGACAGGCTGATCGTGCCGGGACTGCCGAAATGCTGCGTGGGCAAGGCGAGCGTGTCGAAGCGGAGATTGGGCAGCGCCTGCAGCCCCGCATCCTGCCGCACCTCGGCAAGGTGGGTTTCCTCCGCGAAGAAGCACACCTCCTCGTTCGGAAAGGCGCGGGCGATGACCTTGACCGTGGAGGTGTTGCCGGGCGCGTGGAAATGCCCCTTCCAGCTCGGCTCGACGATGATGATCATGCGTTCTCGCGCGCGGCGGGGCCGGCGGCCCAGGCGGGGATCAGGGTCTGGGCCGCCCGGTGGTCCTCCGGCGTGCCGATGTCGAGGAAGGGGGCCTCGGTCACGTGGGCCCGCACGTCCAGCGTCCCCGGCTCGGCCAGGATTCCGGTTTCCAGGTTGAAGGCCTCCGGCATCGGGCGGCGCGCCGGCAGGTCGCGGCGCAGCAGGTAGACGCCCCCGTTCACCAATCCCTCGCCGGAAGCGCCCTTTTCCGCGAGGCCCAGCACGCGGTTGCCTTCGAGGCGCATGCTGCCGAACCGGCTGCGATCCTCGACCCGGCGCACGGCCAGCACGATGTCGGCGGCGGGCGCCTCCTCGGCCATCGCGGCCAGCGACACGCCGAGCCAGGTGTCGCCGTTCAGGGCGAAGACCCTTTCCTCCCGGCACAGGCGCAGCGCGGCCCAGAGCGCGCCGCCCGTGCCCAGCGGCACCTCCTCGCGCGCATGGGTGATCTCCATGCCCGCGAAGCGGGGCCCGACATCCTGCTCGATCCGGTCGCCCATGTAGCCGTTCGCCAGCACGACGCGGGCGATGCCCTGCCGCGCCAGCGCTTCCAGCAGCCAGAACAGGAACGGACGCCCCGCCACGGGCGCGAGCGGCTTGGGGACGTCGCTCACCACCGGCCGCAGCCGCGTGCCGAGGCCGCCGGCCAGCACCACCGCTTCCCGTGGGATCATGTCTGCGCTTCGCGCGGGAAGATCTCGGCCTCCACCAGGCCGCAAACCGCGTGGCCCAGCACCTCGTGCCCTTCCTGGATGCGCGGCGTGAGGGCGGAGGGCACCTGCAGGCACAGCTCGCAGCGCGATGCGATCTCGGTCGCGCCGGGCCCGTTGCCGGTGAAGCCGACCGTCACCAGCCCGGCCGCCCGTGCCGCCTCCACCGCACGCAGCACGTTGGGCGAGCGGCCGGAGGTGGTGATGGCGAAAAGCACGTCCCCTGCCCGGCCGAGCGCCTCCACCTGACGGGCGAAGAGGCACTCATAGCCGTAGTCGTTGCCGATGGCGGTGAGGATGGAGCTGTCGGTGGTCAGCGCGATGGCGGCGAGGCCGGGCCGGTCGTAGTGGAAGCGCGACACCAGCTCCCCCGCCCAATGCTGCGCATCGGCCGCCGAGCCGCCATTGCCGCAGATCAGCAGCTTGCCCCCGGCGCGCAGCGAGGCCGCGACGAGCGAGGCCGCCTGCGCGGTGGCGGCGCACAGCGCCTCGTCCGCCTCCATCGCCTCCAGGAGGCGCCGCGTGTCTCCGATCGCGTCCCGAACCGCCTTCAAGCCCACCACGAAGTCGCGCCCTCGCTGGTGAAGCGCACGGTTTCCGTCCGGAAGCCACCTTCCTGGAGGGCGCGCAGCACGGCGGCGCGCCTTTCCAGCGGGGCCAGGAACATGATGAAGCCCCCGCCCCCCGCGCCCGACACCTTGCCCGCGATGGCCCCGGCGGCGGTGGCGACTTCCATCGCCCGCTCGATGCTGTCGTTGCTGATGCCGGCCGCCATTTCCCGCTTGGACGCCCAGCCCGAGTTGAGCATCTGCGCCACGGTCGGCAGATCCTCCTTCAACAGCGCCTTCTTCATCGCGATCGCGCTGGCCTTCAGCTCGTGCATGGCTTCCACGGACCGGCCCTCGCCCTTGGCCACGTTGCGCGACTGCTCGGCGATGATGGTGGCGCTTTCCCGGCTGATGCCGGTGAAGCAAAGGATGGTCTGCGCCTCCAGCTCGGCGATCACGGCCGACTTGATGCGCAGGGGGTTCACGACCACCGTGTTGTCGGCGTGGAACTCCATGAAGTTGAAGCCGCCAAAGGCCGCCGCGTACTGGTCCTGCCGCCCGCCGGCGAGCCCGAGATCCTCCCGCTCGATGGAGAAGGCGAGCTGCGCCAGGTCGTACTCGCTCAGCGGCAGGCTGAAGAACTCGGTCATGGCCTGCAGCATCGCCACGACCAGGGTAGAGGAGGAGCCGAGGCCCGAGCCGGCTGGCGCCTCGGAAAAGGTGCTGATCCGCAGGGCAGGCGCCCGGCGCCCCCCCAGGAAATCCTGCACCACGCGGTTGTAGACGGCCTTGTGCAGGTCGAGCCGGCCGTCGAAGGGCAGACGCGCCGCGACCGGCACCTGGATCGCGATGTCCAGGTCCTGGCTTTCCAGCTCCAGCATCGAACCCTGCAGGGGGGCCAGGCTGACATAGATGTAGCGGTCGATCGTGACGTTCATCACGGCCCCGCCATGGATGTCGGCATAGGGGGACACATCGGTCCCGCCCCCCGCGAGGCCCAGGCGCAAAGGCGCGCGTGCTCTTGCCATGCCCGCCACGTTCACGGCCCGCTGTAACACCTGGAACTGGGACATCTACTCTGCTTTCCGTGGAGAACCGCACCCGAAACGGTTCCCTAGAGGGGGAAGCTAGACGTTTCTCATAAAGGCATGAAAGCCTTTTTTATGGTCTTCGATGAATTTTCCGGTGCAGAAATCCTGCGTCTGTCACCGCTGCAATCGTTGGATCTCCGCCAGCAGCCCGCTGGTCGAGCTGTCATGCGGGACGCGCCGTCCATCGGTCAGCTCGCGCAGGATGGGCGTAGCGAGGACCTTGCCGAGCTCCACCCCCCATTGGTCGAAGGGATTCACGTCCCACAGGCAGCCCAGCACGAAGACCTTGTGCTCATAAAGGGCGATCAGCGAGCCGAGGGCCTGCGGGTCGAGGCGCGGCATCACGATGGTGTTGGAGGGCCGGTCGCCCGGCGAAACGCGGTGCGGGACCAGGCGCGCGATCGTTTCCTCGTCCGCGCCGGCCTCGCGCATCTCGGCCTTCACCGCGTCGGCGTCGCGGCCCACCATCAGCGCCGCCGCCTGGGCGAGGCCGTTGGCAAGCAGGATGCGGTGGTTCTCGTCGTGCCGATGGTCGGACTTGGCGACGAGGATGAAATCCACCGGCACCGGATTCGGCCCCTGGTGGACCAGCTGCATGAAGGAATGCTGCGCCGAGGTGCCCGGCTCGCCGAACACGACGGGGCCGGTCGACCAGGGGGTCGGCGTGCCGTCGCGGCGCACCGACTTGCCGAGGCTTTCCATCTCCAGCTGCTGGAGATGCGCGGGCAGGCGGCGCAGCCGCTCGTCATAGGGCAGCACGGCGCGGCGGTGGATCTTCAGCCCGCCCACGTGCCACGCCTCCACCAGCGCCAGCAGGATGGGCAGGTTCTGCTCGAGCGGCGCCCCGAGGAAGTGCTGGTCCATCTCGCGCGCTCCGTCCAGCAGCGCCTCGAACCGCTCCCAGCCGAGCGACAGGGCGAGGGACAGGCCGAGCGCGGACCAGAGCGAGAAGCGCCCCCCCACCCAGTCGCGGAAGGGGAAGACGCGGTCGGCGGCGATGCCGAAGGCCTCGCAGGCAGCGAGGTTGGTGGAAAGCGCGGCGAAATGCGCCGAGGCGCCGTTGCGCCCCACGCTCGCCTCCATCCAGGCGCGCACGAGCCGCGCATTGGCCATGGTCTCGGCGGTGGTGAAGGTCTTGGAGCCGATCAGCACCAGGGTGCGGCGCGGGTCCAGCATGGGCAGCACGGTTTCCCAGCCATGCCCGTCCACGTTGCCCAGATGCACCGGCCGCATCGGGTCGCCCGCGCGCCACAGGGCGCGCGTCACCATGACGGGGCCGAGGTCGGAGCCGCCGATGCCGATGCTCAGCACCGTGTCGAAGCGCTGGTTGGTGGCGCCGCGCACCTCGCCGCGATGCACGCTCTCGGTGAAGGCGCGCATGTAGGTGAGGGTCCGCAGCGCATCCTCGTGCGCCGCAGCGCCCGCGCCCGGCAGGCCGCCACGCAGCGCCATGTGCAGGGCGGCGCGACGCTCGGTGTTGTTCACGATCTCGCCATTCGCCATGGCGTCGCGCCCCTGCTCCACCCGCGCCGCGCGGGCGAGGTCGAAGAGCGCCTCGCGCACCTCGTCGGAGATGGCGGTCTTGCTCATGTCGAGCAGCAGGCCGGCGCCGCGGTGGCTGTAGCGGTCGAAGCGCTTCGGGTCGGCGGTGAAAAGCGGCCGGATGGCGGAGGCGCCAGGACGGCGGCCAAATTCTTCCACGCGGGCCCAGGCGTCTTCCAGCACGTCGTCCATTCCCGTTCCGATTCCGGTGAGCGGGGAGTGTTACAACCCTTGCGGCTCGCCCGCCACCGCGAGGGACAAGGCCGCGGCATCGAGGCGCCGCGCGGCGCGCGCCACGTCCTCGCGCGTCAGCGCCGCGAGGCGCGCGGGGCGGCCCGCCAGCCAGGCCGGGTCGCGCCCCGCCTGCCGCAGCCCGAGCAGCAGCGAGGCGGTGCGCCGCGTGTCGGTGAATTGCAGCGGCAGCGAGCCGGACAGGAAGGCGACGGCGTCGCGCACCTCCTCCTCCGTCGGCCCCTCGGCCGCCATCGCCGCCCAGCCCTCGCGCAGGAGGCGCCAGACCTCGCCGACCGTGGCGTTGTCCGTCTGCACCTGCCCGACCACGACGGCGCGGCCGAAAAGCAGGTCCAGCCCCGCCCCGATGCCGTAGGTCAGGCCGCGCTCCTCGCGGATCGTGCGGGTGAGGCGGGAGGTGAAGCCGCCCCCGGCCAGGATGCGCAGCGCGACCTGGAAGGCTTCCCAGTCCGGGTCGGTGGGCAGCAGCGCGTCCTGGCCGAAATACAGGGTCGATTGCGGCGCCGCCTTCTCCACGCGCCGCACGCCGAAGCGCTCCGGTGAGGGCAGCGGCGGAACGGGCTCGGGCGCGCCTTCGGGCAGGGTCGCGAAAAGGGCTCGGATGAGGTCGCGCAGCCCGTCAGGGTCGATGTCGCCCGCCGCCGTCAGCAGGATGCCGCCGCGCCGCATCTGCGCATCCAGCGCCGTGCGCACCTCCTCCCGCGAAACGGCGGACAGCGACTCGGGCGTGGGCTGGCGGCCGGCGGGATGGTCGGGATAGGCGGAGTGCCAGAACTCGCGCCGGGCGAGGCCGGCCGGGGTTTCCAGCGCCTGCCGCGCGCCCAGCACGGCGCGGGCGCGCACCCGGGCCAGGGCGGATTCATCCAGGCGCGGCGCCGTCATGGCGAGGCGGGCTAGGCGCAGCGCCTCGGGCAGGGCGGGGGACAGGGTGCGGAACGAACCCTCGAAGGAATCCCGCCCGCCGGAAAAGCCGAGCCCGATCCCGGCATCGCGCGCCGCGTCCGCGAAGGCGATGTTGGACAGGTCCCCCGCGCCCTCGGAGAGCAGGGCGGCGGCCATGCCGTGCAGTCCCTCATGCCCCTCGGGATCGCGCGCGGCGCCGCCGGGCCAAGCCCAGGCGACGGAAACGACGGGCAGGGAGTGCTCCTCCACCAGCCATGCGGTGACGCCGCCTTCCTCCAGCACCTGGATGGGCACGGAAAAGCCGCGGCGCGGCGGCAGGGAGACGCCGAAGAGGGTGTCGCTCACGCGGGGAACTCCTCGAAACGGGCGCCAACGCAACGCGCACCCTTCAAAACCATCCGGCCGCAAGGCGGCCGGCGCGTGGCCTGGGGAACCGGTGTGCCCACCGGCCGGCTTCCGGAGGCAAGGCCGCCGGCGCCGCCAGGCCGCTCTCCGGGCCAGCACACCCCCGACGCGGCGAAGCCCAGCGGCCGGAGGCCGCGCCCGGCGACTGAGGGCACGAAAAAATTCATGCCGAAGGCATGAGCCAGCCGGCGGTGGAAACCGGGTTGTCGGACAGGACGCCGCGGATGGCGCGCGTCGCCGCCTCGGGCGTCACGGCGGCGATGCGCTGCGGCCAGAATTCCACCGCTTCGATCGGAAGGCCGATGGCCAGGGACCCGCCCAGCATGCGCGGCGCTGCCCCCAGACCGTCCAGGGCCAACAAGGCGCCCGCGGTCTGCTGGCGGATGGCGCGGCGCGTTTCCCCTTCGGAGATCCCTTCCTGCACCAGCGTGCCGAGGGTGCGGTTCACCGCCTCCTCGATCTGCTCGGGGGAAACGCCGGGGCGCGGCGTGGCATAGACCACCAGCGTGCCGACCCCGACCACGTCGCCGTCATAGGAAGCCCCCGCCCCGACCGCGAGGCCGGTTTCCACCAGCGCGGCATGGAGGCGCGAGCCGGGGCCGCTGCCCAGCACATGCGCGGCCACTTCCAGCGGGTCGCTCATCTCCGTTTCGCCAAAGGTGGCGGAGGGGGCCGCGAAGCCGCGCAGGAAGCTGGCCTCCCGCACCGCCGGATCCTGCGCGACGAGGCGCGCCTCGGGCGAGCGCGCGGGCGGCGGGGCGCGGTCGCGGCCCGGGTCGGCGCGCCCCGGGATGGGGCCGTAGAACTCGTCGGCCCAGCGGCGCAGATCCGCCTCCCGCACATCGCCCGCCACGACCAGCACGCAGTTCGACGGTGCGTATCGCGCGGCGTGGAACCGGACCATGTCCTCGCGGGTGATGGCGCGGATCTCGTCCTCCCACCCGATCAGCGGGCGGCCGCGCCAATGCTGCGGCCCCCACATGGCCGCGTCGAAGCGCTCCATGAAGCGGGCGCGCGGATTGGCGGAGATGCGGGAGCGGCGCTCCTCGAAGATCACGCCGCGTTCCGGCTCCACCTCCGCCTCGGGGATGAGCACGGCGCCGAGGCGGTCCGACTCCATCCGCATCATCAGCGGCAGGCGGCTCGCCTCGACGATCTGGAAGTAGCCGGTGACGTCGCGCGAGGTGAAGGCGTTGTCCTGCCCGCCCTCGGCCGAGACGGTGCGCGACAGCGCGCCGGAGGGAATGTTCGGCGAGCCCTTGAACATCATGTGCTCAAGGAAGTGGGCGAGGCCGGAGCGGCCATGCGGGTCTTCGCCCGCCCCGGCGGAGACGTAGAGGTAATGCGCGGCGACCGGGGCGCGGCGGTTCTCCGCCAGCACCACGCGCAGCCCGTTCGGCAGCGTCCAGTGGACCGCGCCGAAGAGCGGGCGCTCCTGGATGCGCGGGGCGTCGGTCGGGTCGGAATCGGGCCGCGCGCCCCCGGCGGCGGGGGTGGAGGCGAAGGCCGGGACGGCCTGCGGAACCAGGGGCAGGGCGGCCGCGCCTTTCAGCGCGGCGCGGCGGGACATCTCGGCCATGGGGTCGAAGATGGGGTCGCTCCCCGCTTCCCTCAACTCTCGGGCCGGATGTTCAAGCGGCGCACCACCGGGCCCCAGAACGCGACCTCGTCGCGGATCAGCGCCGCCAGCGTCGCGGAGTCGCTGCCCAGCGGCTCGAACCCGGCCGCCTCCAGCACGCGGCGGGTCTCGGCGCTCGTCATGGCACGCCCGGCTTCCGTGGCGAGGCGGGCAATGCGCTCCTCCGGGACATTGGCCGGGGCAAAGAGGCCGATCCAGGCATAGATATCGCCCGCGGGCTCGCCCTGCTCGACCAGGGCGGGAACGTCGGGAAGCTGGGCCATGCGCCCGGCGCCGGACACGCCGATGGCGCGCACCTGCCCGCCGCGCGCCTGGCCGACCACGGCGCCCGCAGCGGCGGCCGTCATCTCGATGCGCCCGGCCACCACCTCCAGCACGCTTTGCGGGACGGAGCGGAAGGGGACGTGCACCATCTCCAGCCCATGCCGCGCCGCGAACTCGGCCATGATCAGATGGCCGGTGGAGCCGGCGCCGACCGAGCCGTAGTTCAGCTTCCCCGGATTGGCGCGGGCATGGGCGATGAGTTCGGCCACGTTGCGCACCGGCACGCCGGGGTTTACCGACAGTACGAAGGGCATGCGCGCCAGCAGCGAGACGGGGCGCAGATCGGCCACCGGGTCGTAGGGGAGCTGCGGGTTCAGGATGCGGGCGATGGAGCCGGGCCCGCCGATGGTGACCCCCAGCGTGTGGCCGTCCTGCGCCTTGGCCACGGCATCGGCGCCGATGGTCCCGCCGCCCCCGGCGCGGTTGTCCACCACCACGGGCTGGCCCAGCACGGCCTGCAGGTGGGTGGCGACGGCGCGGGCAGCGATATCCGGGGTGGAGCCCCCAGGGAAGCCCACGATCACCCGCACCGGGCGATCGGGCCAGGTGGGCTGCGCGGATGCCAGCCCCGGCAGGGCCAGGGCGGGCAGGGCAAGGGCGGCGCGGCGGCCGATGGTCATGGCGTCTTCCCAGGAAAGCGGCGATTCCGGCCTATAGCTTCACCCTGCGGCAAAGGCGAGGCGCGGCGCGATGAAGCCGTGCGCCGCGAAGGCGGTAGCGCCGTAATCGCCCACCCGCGGATACCAGACGCGCAGCACCGTCCAGTCATTGCCCGGCGAGACATCCAGCACCGGCTGGTCCTCGGCGATGCGGCCCCGGCCGCTGCCGCTGGCCCAGTTGGCGTGGTCCACCCGGATCTCGCGGGAGGAGGAAACGCGGCGCACCACGGCGAGGTGACCCTGCGGCAGCCGCGAGGTGCGGGCCAGGACCAGCACGGCGCCCGGTTCCGGCCGGCTGCCGCGGGCGTAGCGCCCGGCGGCGGCCTCCCACCATTGCCAGGCATCGCCGCGAAGCTGGATGCCGGAGCGGCTGCGGGCATAGGGAACGCAGGACAGGTCGAGGCTCGGCCCCGGCTCGGGCACGCCGGGAATGCGCGGCGCGCGCGACGTGCCGCAGCCGGAAAGCGCCAGAAGCGTGGAAAGGCCCAGCAACCCCCGCCGGTCCAACATGCCAAGATTCCCCGTCCGCCTTCCCCCGAAGGCGTCGGTCCATCCTAGCGAAAAGGAGAAGGGTTATTCCAGCCCGACCAGGGCGCGGGCGAAGTGGCGCGCCTCGAAGGGGCGCAGGTCGGCGGCCGTCTCGCCAACGCCGACGGCGTGGATGGGCGTTCCGAACTCCTCGGCCAGCGCGACCACGACGCCGCCCTTGGCCGACCCGTCGAGCTTGGTGACGACGAGGCCGGAAACCTCCACCATCTCGGAAAAGACGCGCAGTTGGGACACGGCGTTCTGGCCGGTGGTCGCGTCCAGCACCAGAAGCACGGAATGGGGCACCGCCGCGTCCTGGCGCTTCATCACGCGGACGATCTTGCGAAGCTCCTCCATCAGCGCGGTCTTGTTGTGCAGCCGCCCGGCCGTGTCCACGAGCAGCACGTCGGCGCCGACATCCCGCGCGCGGGAAAGCGCGTCAAAGGCGAGGCCGGCGGCATCCGCGCCGTCCTTGGCGGGGGCCACCACCTCCGCCCCCGTGCGCGACCCCCAGACCTGGAGCTGCTCCACGGCAGCGGCGCGGAAGGTGTCGCCCGCGCACATGATGACCTTCATTCCGTCGGCGCGGTACTGCTCGGCTAGCTTGGCGATGGTGGTGGTCTTGCCGGTGCCATTCACGCCGACCACCAGCACGACATGCGGCTTGAGCGCGCGGTCGATCACCAGCGGCTTCGCCACGGGGCCGAGGATGGCGGCGATCTCGTCGGCCAGCGCTCCCTTGATCTCCGCATCCGTCGCCTCGCGGCCGAAGCGGGTGCGGCGGAAGCCTTCCACCACGCGCCCCGACGCCTTCACGCCGAGGTCGGCGGCGATCAGCGTCTCCTCCAGCTCCTCCAGAGCGGCGTCGTCCAACTTGCGCTTGGTGAAGACGCCGGTGATGGAATCGGTGAGCTTGGCGGTGGAGCGCGACAGGCCCTGCTTGAGCTTGGCAAAGAACCCGCCCATCCGCATCGGGCCGCCCGGCGGCTCGATCACCGGGGGCGTGATCTCCGGCGGGATCGGGTCGCTGATCGGCTCCGGCACCGAGGGGGGCGGCATCTCGGGCGGCGGGGCGGGCGGGTTTTCCGGCGCCGGCGGCTCGACCACCGGCGGCCGGGCCGGCTCGGTGGGCGGCTCGGGCGTCAGCGGCTCCGGCGAGGGGTCCGCAGGCGGGTGCGGCACCTGGGCTTCGGCCGAGGGAGCATCCGCCAGGGGTGCATCGGAGCGCGACTCGGGTTCCTCGGCGGGCGGCGCCTCGCCCTTGCCGGTGACGCGGCGCCACAAATCACGCAGGGCCATCAGACGCGCTCCCCGAGCAGGGTGGCGCCATCCGTGCCCGTCACCCGGGCGCGCAGCAGCGTGCCGGGCGCGTCGGGGGCGCCGGAAAGCCGCAGCGCGGCGCCATGCGCGGTCATGCCCAAGCCCTTGCCTTCCATCAGCACCTCCTCCTCCGCGCCGAGGCGCCCTGCCAGGAACCGCGCCCGCTCGCGCAGCCCCGCCGCGCGCAGCCGTGCCGCACGGTCGCGCCGCAGCGCAACGGGGGTGGGCGGCATCCGCGCCGCTGGCGTGCCCGGGCGCGGCGAATAGGGAAAGACGTGGAGGAAGGCGAGGCCTGCCTCCGCGATGAACGCTTCGAGCCATGCGTGTTGCGCCTCCGTTTCGGTGGGGAATCCTGCGATCAGGTCCCCCCCCAACGCGGCGCCGGGACGAAGGTCGCGGGCGCGGCGGGCCAGGGCCAGGAGGTCGGCGTGGCGGTGGCGGCGGCGCATGCGCTTCAGCACGAGGTCGTCGGCGTGCTGGATGGACAAGTGCAGGGAGGGAGCCAGACGCTCCTCCTCCGCCCAGACGGCCCAAAACCGGTCATCGAGCGCGGCCGGGTCCAGCGAGGACAGGCGCAGCCGCGCGAGTCCCGGCGCGGCGCGCAGGACAGCGCGGATCAGCCCGGCAAGGTCCGGGTGGCTAGCGAGGTCCACGCCGGAGAGCACGATCTCGCGGTGCCGCTCCGCCAGCGCCGCCGCCTCGCGCGCCGCCTCGGCGACGGGCAGGCCGCGCGAGGGGCCGCGCCCCTGCGGGATGACGCAGAAGGTGCAATGGTGGTCGCAGCCCTGCTGCACCGCCAGGAAGGCGCGCGTCCCGGCCGTGGCGGCGGGCACAACCGGATCCGCCACGGTGATCGGCGCGGGCGGCGCGTCCCAGGCCATCGGGTCCAGCTTGCGCCCGTTGCCGATGACGCGCGCCACGCCCGGCAGGGCGGCCCAGGTATCGGGCGCGATCTGCGCCGCGCAGCCGGTGACCAGGATGGGGCGACCCGGATTCTCGCGCGCCGCGCGGCGGATCGCCTGCCGCGCCTGCGCCTCGGCCTCGGCGGTGACGGCGCAGGTGTTGACCACCAGCGCCCCCGCCCAGCCGCTGCGCTCCGCGAGGTGGCGCATCGCCTCGCTTTCCGCCGCGTTCAGGCGGCAGCCGAAGCTCAGCGCCTCAGCCAAGCGCGATCTCGCCGGAAAAGGCGGTGGCGACGGGGCCGGCCATCAGCACGTGGCCGTCGCTTTCGCGCCATTCCAGGCGCAGTTCGCCGCCCGGCATCTCGATCGTCACGGCGCGATCCGCCAGGCCGCGGCGATGCGCGTTCACCGCTGCCGCGCAGGCGCCGGAGCCGCAGGCCAGGGTCAGCCCTGCCCCACGCTCCCACACCACGAGGCGCATGCGGTCGCGGCCCAGCATCTGCGCGAAGCCGATATTGCCGCGGTCGGGCAGCCAGGGATCGCGCTCCAGCAGGGGGCCGATGCGCCCGATCTCCAGCGTGTCGAGGTCATCTACGAAGAAGGTGACGTGCGGATTGCCCATGGAGCAGGCGACGCCGCCCCGCACGCCCTCCGCCGCCATCGGCACGTGCAGCGTGTCGCAGGGGCGCGCCAGCGGCACGTCGCGCCAGTCGAGGCGCGGCGCGCCCATGTCCACGCGGAACAAGCCGCCGGGCAGGCGCTCGGCGGCCAGCGTGCCGCCGGCGGTGCGGATGGAAAGCCGGTTGCGCCCCGTCTCGTCCAGCACCAGCGCGGCGGCGCAGCGCGTGCCGTTGCCGCAGGCCCCGGCCTCGCTGCCGTCGCTGTTGTGGAAGCGGATGAACAGGTCGGCGCCCGCCGCGTCACGCTCCAGCGTCACCAGCTGGTCGAAGCCGACGCCGCGATGCCGGTCGCCGATGAGGCGGATGGCCTCCTCGGTCAGCCCGGTCGGGCGGTCGCGCGCGTCCACCACAACGAAGTCGTTGCCCAGGCCGTGCATCTTGCGGAAGGGAAGGCGCATGCGAGGGATATAGACCCTCCCCCCGCGCGCCGCGAGCATGGGGGGCATGCCGGACTTGAGGCGCGCGGCCGGGGCGGCCAATGTCCCGCCGCCATGACGCCTCCTTTCCTGCTCCTCCTCCCCCTCGCCCTGCTGGTCGCCGGATGCGGCAGCCGCTACAGCGCCGACGAATACGCATCCAGCGCGGTGCAGCAGGCCAACCCCGTGCAGCGGGGCACGGTGGTGGGCGCTCGCCGCGTCGCCATCGCGGCCGAGGGCGCGGCGGGGGCTGCGGCCGGCGCGGCGGCGGGCGGCGTGGTCGGCGGCGCGACCGCGACCGGCCGCGTGGGCAGCGCCCTGGGCGCGGTGGGCGGCGCCCTGGTCGGCGGGCTGGTCGGCACGGCGGCGGAGCGCGCCTCGGCCAACACCGACGCGGTCGAGTACGTCATCCAGCGCGCCGACAAGGACGAGCTGGTGAGCGTCACCCAGCGCGACGCCGTGCCGATCCCCGTCGGGACGCGCGTGCTGGTCATCGCGGGCGCGCAGGCGCGGGTGGTGCCGGACTACCTGGAGGTGCGGCCCACGGCGACCGCGCCCGCTGCCGCGCCCGCCGCGTCGCCCGCGCCGGTCACGGCCACGCCCCTGTCCGCCCCCACCGAGGTGCCGGTCGCGATCTCGCCGGTCGTTCCGTCGCCCGTGGCGGTGCCGCCGCCCCCGGTCGTTCCGGCCCCGCCGTCTCCGGGGTGAACCGGAACGAATCAAGGCGCGATTGTGGCATAAATGCGCCATCCGTATGGCCCCCAGGTTGAGCCGCACGGACCGGGGCGATAACTGCCCGTGCATGAAAGCAGCACCGACCCTCCTGCTGGCGCTGGCCCTTGCCGGGTGCGGCACCCGCTACAATCCCGACGAATACGCCAGCCGCGCCGTCCAGCAGGCCAACCCGGTGCAGCAGGGCGTGGTGATCGGCGCCCGCCGCATCGCCATCACGACCGATGGCCATGCCGGTGCGGCGGTGGGCGGGGCCTCGGGCGGGGCGCTGGGCGCGGCCTCGGGCGGGCACCCCATGGCCAGCACCCTCGGCGCGGTGAGCGGCGCGCTGGTGGGCGGCGTGCTGGGCGCGATGACAGAGCGCGCGGCGACGGCGAGCGACGGCACCGAATACATCATCCGCCGCACCGACCGTCCGGAACTGGTGAGCGTGACCCAGCGCGACCGCGACCCCCTGCCCGTGGGGGCGCGCGTCCTGGTCATCGCCGGGGCGCAGGCGCGCATCGTCCCCGACTACACGAGCGAGATCCCGGGGCTGCCGCCGCTGGACGGCGCGCCCCCGACCCCGTCCCCGCAGCCCGTCGCCGCGCGCCCCCTCGCGCTGTCGGCCATCCCGCTGCCGCAGCCGCACGTGCCGCATCTCGTGGGCCTGCCGCGCTGAGGAAGGCCGTTTGACTCGCGGCGGGCGCGCCGCTACACGCCCGCCTTCCCCCGCGCCGCTTGGCCTTTGGACAGCCCGGCCGGGACGCGTCCCCCTTCGGCGTGGTGCCGATGCGTGGGATGCCACAACCCACCGACAGGAGGGCCCGAATGTCCAAGATGAAGACCACCTCGAGCGCGAAGAAGCGCTTCAAGATCACGGCGACGGGCAAGGTCCTCGCCGGCCCCGGCAAGAAGCGGCACAACCTGTCCGCCCGCTCGCAGAAGGCCAAGCGGCAGAACCGCGGCTCCCAGGTCCTTACGGACATGGACGCCAAGACGGTGAAGCAGTGGCTGCCCTACGGCCTGCCCCGGTAAGCGAGAGGAGATAGAGACATGGCTCGTGTGAAGCGGGGCGTCACTGCCCATGCCCGCCACAAGAAGGTCCTGAACCTCGCCAAGGGGTATGTGGGCCGTTCCTCCACCACCTACCGCGCCGCGCTGCAGCGCGTCGAGAAGGCGCTGCAATACGCCTATCGCGACCGCCGCAACAAGAAGCGCGAATTCCGCGGCCTGTGGATCCAGCGCATCAACGCCGCGGTGCGCGAGCACGGCATGACCTACTCCACCTTCATCGCCGGGCTGAAGGCCGCGGGCGTGGAGATGGACCGCAAGGTGCTGGCCGCGATCGCCTACGAGGACGCGGCCGCCTTTGCCGCGATCGTCGAGCAGGCCAAGGCCGCGAAGCCCGCCGTCGCCGCTTGACGCGGTAGGGACGAACGCAGACCAAGGGGCCGCGGCGCGCGAGCGTTCGCGGCCCTTTTTCGTGATGTGAGCCGATGATGACCGACGACCTCGATGCCCTGCTGGCCCGCACCGAATCCGACCTCGCCGCCGCTCCCGACCTGCGCGGGCTGGACGCGGTTCGCGTGGCGGCGCTGGGCAAGTCCGGCGCGCTGACCACGCTGCTCAAGGGCCTCGGCGCTGTGCCGGCCGAGCAGCGCAAGGAGCGCGGCGCGGCGCTGAACGCGCTGAAGGGGCGCCTGGAAGCCGCGATCGAATCCCGCCGCGCGGTGCTGGAAAGCGCAGCGCTCGACGCGCGCCTCCTCGCCGAGCGGGTGGACGTGACGCTGCCGGCGCGACCCGCGCCCAGCGGCGCCATCCACCCCATCTCCCGCACGATCGAGGAGCTGACGGCGATCTTCGGCGCCATGGGCTTCCGCGTGGTGGAAGGGCCGGACATCGAGGGCGACTGGTACAATTTCGCCGCGCTCAACATCCCCGACCACCATCCGGCGCGGCAGGACCAGGACACCTTCTACCTGCCCGGAACGATCGAGGGGCGGCGCACCGTTCTGCGCACCCAGACCAGCCCCTTGCAGATCCGCACCATGATCTCGCAGGAGCCGCCGATCCGCGTCATCGCGCCGGGCCGCACCTATCGCTCCGACCATGACGCCACGCATTCGCCCATGTTCCATCAGGTGGAGGGGCTGGTGATCGACCGTGGCATCACGCTGGGCCACCTCAAGGGCTGCCTGACGGATTTCCTGCGCGCCTTCTTCGGCATCTCCGACCTGCCGGTGCGGTTCCGCTCCTCCTACTTCCCCTTCACCGAGCCCTCGATGGAGGTGGATATCGGCTGGAACCGCAAGACCGGCGAACTCGGCGGCGGCGGCGACTGGTTGGAGATCCTGGGCAGCGGCATGGTGCATCCGCGCGTGCTGGCGAATTGCGGCCTGGACGCGCGCGAGTGGCAGGGCTTCGCCTTCGGCATGGGCATCGAGCGCATCACCATGCTGAAGCACGGCATGGCCGATCTGCGCCCCTTCTTCGAGGGCGACGTGCGCTGGCTGAAGCATTACGGCTCGAACCCGCTGGCCCCCGCCACCCTGCACGAGGGCGTGTGACTCCATGAAGTTTTCTTTGAGCTGGCTGCGCGAGTTCCTCGACACCAGCGCGACCCTCGACGAGATCACCACCACGCTCTCCGCCATCGGCATCGAGGTGGAGGGTGTCACGAATCCGGCCGAGGCGTTGGGCGAGTTCCGCATCGCCCGCGTGGTCGAGGCGGTGCAGCACCCCAACGCCGACCGGCTGCGCGCCCTGCGCGTGGACCTTGGCGACGGGCGCGAGCTGTCCGTGGTCTGCGGCGCGCCCAATGCGCGCACCGGAATGGTCGGCGTCGCCGCCATGCCCGGCGCCTTCATCCCCGGCACCGGCATCACGCTGAAGCCCGGCGAAATCCGCGGCGTCAAGAGCGAGGCGATGATGCTCTCCTCGCGCGAGATGGGGCTGGGCGACGACCATTCGGGCATCGTCGAGCTTCCCGAGGATGCGCCGGTCGGCACGCGCTACGTGGACTATGCCGGCCTCGATGATCCCATCATCGAGGTGAAGGTGACGCCCAATCGCGGCGACGCGCTGTCCGTGCGCGGCGTGGCGCGCGACCTCGCCGCCGCCGGGCTCGGCACGCTGAAGCCCTGGCGCGCCGAGCCGGTCGAGCCGCGCTTCGAGACGCCTTTACGGTGGGAGATTGCGGACCCGCAGGCCTGCCTTTGGGCGCTGGGCCGCACGGTGCGCGGCGTGCGCAACGGCCCCTCGCCGCAATGGCTGCAGGACCGGCTGACCGCCGCCGGGCTGCGCCCGATCTCGGCGCTGGTGGACGTGACCAACTGGTTCACCCTCGCCCTCGGCCGCCCGCTGCACGTCTTCGACGTGGCCAAGGTGAAGGGCGAGGTGCTGACGATGCGCTTCGCCCGGCCGGGCGAGGAGCTCGTGGCGCTGAACGGCAAGACCTACGCGCTTGGGGAGGAGGACGGCATCATCGCCGACGCGGCCGGGGCGGAATCCCTCGGCGGCATCATCGGCGGCGAGCATTCGGGCTGCGACGAGACCACCACCGAGGTCTTCATCGAGTGCGCGCTGTTCGACCCGGTGCGGATCGCGCTGTCCGGCCGGCGGCACGGCATCTTCACCGATGCGCGTTCCCGCAACGAGCGCGGCCTCGACCCCGCCCTGATGCGCGAGGCGCTGGAAGGCGCGACGCGCATGATCCAGGAGCTTTGCGGCGGCGAGGCGAGCACGGTGACCGAGGCGGGCGCCGAGCCGGCGTGGCGCCGCGCCGCCACGCTGCGCTTCGAGCGCGTCGCGGGGCTGGGCGGCCTCGACCTGCCGGCGGACGAGGCGGTGTCGCGGCTGGAGCGGCTGGGCTTCGGCGTGGCGTCGCGCGACGCGGCGTCGGTGACGGTCCAGGTCCCCTCCTGGCGCAATGACATCGCCGCGCCGATCGTGCTCGACCAGGACCCCCAGCTGGACCCGGCGCGCGCGCGCAAGGCCGCCGAGGGCTGCGCCGCGGTGGAGGCGGAGTGCGACCTCGTGGAGGAGGTGCTGCGCCTGGGCGGGCTCGACGCCGTGCCTTACGTGTCGCTGCCCGTGTCTTCCGTGGTGCCCGCGCCGTCGCTGGACGCGAAGCAGGCGCGCGCCACCCTGGCGCGGCGCGTGCTGGCGTCGCGCGGCCTGCTGGAATGCGTCACCTACGGTTTCACGGCGCGTGACGTGGCTGCTCGCTTCGGCGAGGCGCCGGACGCGCTGCGGCTGGAGAATCCCATCGCCTCCGACCTCGACCAGATGCGACCCACGCCGCTGGCGACGCTGGCCCTGGCGGCGGCGGCCAATGCGGCGCGCGGCTTCCCCGACGTGGCGCTGGGCGAGCTGGGTGGCGGCTACCGCGACACGGGCCCGGCCGGGCAGCTTGCGATGGCCTGCGGGCTGCGCACCGGCCGCACCCCGGCCAGCTGGGCCTCCCCCGCCCGCCCGGTGGACGCGCTGGACAGCAAAGGCGACGCGATGGCGGTGCTGGAGGCGCTGAACGTGCCCACGGCCGCCCTGCAGGTGACCGCCGACGCGCCGGGCCACTACCATCCCGGCCGCTCCGGCGTGGTGCGCCAGGGGCCGAAGACCGTGCTGGCGCAGTTCGGCCAGCTGCACCCGCGCCTCTGCGCCGCGCTGGACCTGCCGGAAGGCGCCGTCGCCTTCGAGGTGTTCCTGGACGCGGTGCCCGAGCCGAAGCGCCGCCGCAAGGCCGCGCCGGAGCTGTCCACCTTCCAACCGGTGCGGCGCGACTTCGCCTTCCTGGTGGACGCTTCCGTCCCGGCGGAGAAGCTGCTGCGCGCCGCCCAGAACGCCGACAAGGCGCTGATCGCCGAGGTGGCGCTGTTCGATCGCTATGCCGGCGACAAGCTGCCGGAGGGCAAGGTGAGCCTCGCCATCCAGGTCGTGCTGCAGCCACGCGAGCGCACCCTGACCGATGCCGAGATCGAGGCGGCCGGGCAGAAGGTGGTGGCGGCGGTCGGCAAGGCGACGGGCGCGCAGCTTCGGGCATAGGCGGCGCCGAACTCCGCGATCGCGCCAGTCCATTGGCGCGGCGCGGCGGCGGGGCCTAGCGTCCTTTCCAGCGAAAGGAAGCCGTCATGATCCCGCGCATCGCCCTGGCCACCGCCATCCTCGCAGCCGCCGCCAGCCTGCCCGGCGCCCCCGCCCTGGCGCGCGACGCCGCGGTCGAGGAGCGTGACTGCGTGGCGGCCGGGTGCTTCGGCATCGCCGGCATCACCGCCAAGCAAGGCACGAACCCCGCCTGGCACTACGAGGTGCAGGTGGAAAACCGCGACCCGGACGTGGCGCGCCCCTTCCGCATCTCTTTCCGCGCGCCCGGCGCCACCTCCACGGCCAACCCGCGGGGCTACCTGCTGCGGGGCGGGCAGAGCTATTCCTTCCCCCTGGGGCATTCGGCGCATCGCATCCCGGATGAGGTGCTGCGCGCCTCGACGCAGATCCGCTGCCTGGCCTGAGCGATGCCGGGCAAGGCGCGCAGTCTGGCACTGCTGCTGCTGGGCATCACCCTGTCCCTCGCCGTGTGGTTCGCGGGGACGGCGGCGGTGCCCGCCCTGCTCGCCGCCGGCGCGGTGACGCGGGGCGAGGCGGGCTGGCTGGTCGCCGCCGTGCAGGGCGGCTTCGTGGCGGGGACGCTGGTTTCCGCCGTTCTGGCGGCGGCGGATCGCTTTCCCGCGCGTGCCCTGTTTCTGGGCTCAGCGACGCTCGCCGGGCTGGCGACCATGATGCAGGCCCTGGTCGAGCCGGCGGGGACGGGGGCCTATGCGTTGCGCTTCCTGGCCGGGACCTGCGTGGCCGGCATCTACCCGGTGGGGATGAAGCTCGCCTCCGGCTGGGCACGGGGCGATATCGGGCTGCTGATCGGCCTGGTGGTGGGGGCGGTGACGCTGGGCTCCGCCGCGCCGCATGCCGTGCCGGCGCTGCTGGGCACGCCCGAGTGGCACGTGGTCTACCTCGCCGCCGGGGCGGCCTCGCTGCTGGGGGGACTGTGCATCCTGCCCTTCCGCGAGGGGCCGCTCGTGGTGCGCCGCCCGCCCTTCGACCCGCGCCAGGCGCTGGAGGCGTGGCGCGACCGGCGGCTGCGCCTCGCCAATCTCGGCTACCTGGGACACATGTGGGAACTCTACGCCATGTGGGCCTGGGTCGGGCTGTTCCTCCTCGCGCGCGGCGCGGGGGAGGAGGCCGGGCTGCTCACCGCGCTGGTGGTGGGCAGCGGCGCGCTGGGCTGCGTCGGGCTGGGGCTGCTGGCCGACCGCTTCAACCGCGCGCGGGTGGCCGCCGCCGCCATGCTCGTCTCGGGCGGCTGCGCCATCGCCATCGGCTTCGCGCCGGACTGGCTGGTCTGGCCGCTGGCAGCGGTGTGGGGCGTTTCGGTGGTGGCGGATTCCGCGCAGTTCAGCGCCTGCACCACGCTCTGCGCGCGGCCGGACCTCGTGGGAACCATGCTGACGGTGCAGACGGCGATGGGCTTCCTGCTCACTGTGCCGGCCATCCAGCTCATGGCCTGGGCGGTGCCGGCGCTGGGCTGGGGACCGTCCTTCGCGCTGCTGGGCGTTGGGCCACTGTTGGGCGCATGGGCCATGTGGCGCCTGGCGCCGCTCCTGCCGCGCGCGCTTTGACTTCGCGGCCCCATGCCCTATGTCCCCCGGCAACCCCTTCCCCTGCCGGGCTTCCATGACCTCCGAAACGCCGCTCGACCTCATCCGCAACTTTTCCATCGTGGCGCATATCGACCACGGCAAGTCCACGCTCGCCGACCGCCTGATCCAGAGCACGGGGACGGTGGCCGACCGCGACATGAAGGAACAGCTGCTCGACAACATGGAGCTCGAGCGCGAGCGCGGCATCACCATCAAGGCGCAGACCGTCCGCATCCGCTACAAGGCGAAGGACGGCCAGACCTACACGCTGAACCTGATGGACACGCCGGGCCACGTGGACTTCGCCTACGAGGTGTCGCGCTCGCTCGCCGCCTGCGAGGGGTCGCTGCTGGTGGTGGATGCGTCCCAGGGGGTCGAGGCGCAGACGCTGGCGAATGTCTACCAGGCGATCGACGCGGGGCACGAGATCGTGCCGGTGCTGAACAAGATCGACCTGCCCGCGGCGGAGCCGGAGCGGGTGAAGAGCCAGATCGAGGACGTGATCGGCCTCGACACCTCCGATGCGGTGGAGATCAGCGCCAAGACCGGGCTGAACATCGAGGGCGTGCTGGAGGCCATCGTTTCCCGCCTGCCTGCGCCGAAGGGCGACGGCAAGGGCCCCACCAAGGCGCTGCTGGTGGATAGCTGGTACGACAGCTACCTGGGCGTGGTGATCCTAGTACGGGTGAAGGACGGCCACCTGCGCAAGGGCCAGAAGATCCGCATGATGAGCAACGGCGCCACCTACACGGTGGACCAGGTGGGCGTGTTCACGCCCAAGATGGTGCCGGTGGACAGCCTGGGCCCGGGCGAGATGGGCTACCTCACCGCCGCGATGAAGACCGTGGCCGACACCAGCGTCGGCGACACCATCACCGACGACCGCAACCCCGCGCCCGAGGCGCTGCCGGGCTTCAAGCCTTCCATCCCCGTGGTGTGGTGCGGCCTCTACCCGGTGGATGCCGATGATTTCGACAAGCTGCGCGACGCGCTGGGCAAGCTGCGGCTGAACGACAGCTCCTTCCACTTCGAGCAGGAAACGTCGCTGGCGCTGGGGCTCGGCTATCGCTGCGGCTTCCTCGGCCTGCTGCACCTGGAGATCATCCAGGAGCGGCTGTCGCGCGAGTTCAACCTCGACCTGATCGCGACCGCGCCGTCGGTCGTCTACAAGCTCGAGATGAATGACGGCACCGTCGAGGAGCTGCACAACCCCGCCGACATGCCGGACCCGACCAAGTTCCGCACCATCCAGGAGCCCTGGATCAAGGCGACGATCTTCGTGCCCGACGAGCATCTCGGCCCCATCCTGACCCTTTGCAACGAGCGGCGCGGCCAGCAGGTGGAGCTGACCTATGTCGGCAATCGCGCCATGGCCGTCTACCGCCTGCCGCTGAACGAGGTGGTGTTCGACTTCTACGACCGGCTGAAGAGCGTCAGCCGCGGCTATGCCTCCTTCGACTACAGCATGGATGGCTATGCCGAGAGCGATCTCGTCCGCATCTCCATCCTCGTGAACAACGAGCCGGTGGACGCGCTGGCCTTCATGGCGCACCGCTCGGCGGCGGAGAAGCGCGGGCGGCAGATCTGCGAGAAGCTGAAGGACCTGATCCCCCGGCAGCTTTTCCGCATCCCCATCCAGGCCGCGATCGGCGGGCGCGTCATCGCGCGCGAGACGATCTCGGCGCTCTCCAAGGATGTCACGGCCAAGTGCTATGGCGGTGACATTTCCCGCAAGCGAAAGCTTCTGGAGAAGCAGAAGGAGGGCAAGAAGAAGATGCGCCAGTTCGGGAAGGTCGAGATCCCGCAAAGCGCCTTCATCGCCGCCCTCAAGATGGATAGCTGACGCGCGGCTTCATGGCTGGGGCGCAGGGGGCCGATGCCACCCCGGCGCGCCTCGGGCGTTCGAGTCGCCATGCCCGACGAAAACTGCCTCAACATCCGCCTGAGCGAATACTTCCAGAGCCGCGACGAGACCCGTCGCCGCTCCGCCGAAGACGCGGCCCGGGACGAGCCGGACCACGAAGACGGCGAAGACGAGACGGACGAGCGGGGCTAGGCCCCGCGCGGCTCAGTACATGTGCTGACCGCCATTGATGCTCAGCGTGGAGCCGGTGATGAAATCCGCATCGTCGGCCGTCAGGAAGACCACGCCGCGCGCGATGTCCTCCGCCGTGCCCAGGCGGCCGCGCGGGATGCGGGCGATGATCTTTTCCAGCACGTCGGGCGGCACGGCGCGCACCATCTCCGTGTCCACGTAGCCTGGAGCAATGGCGTTGACGGTGATCTGGTTACGGGCGCCTTCCTGGGCCAGCGCCTTGGTGAAGCCGTGGATGCCCGACTTGGCGGCGGCGTAGTTCACCTGCCCGTACTGCCCCGCCTGCCCGTTGATGGAGCCGATATTGACGATCCGCCCGAACTTGCGCGCCGTCATGCCGTCCCACACAGCCTTGCAGGTGTTGTAGCAGGAGCCGAGATTGGTATCGATCACGTCGTCCCACATCTGCCTGGTCAGCTTGCGCATCACGGAGTCGCGCGTGATGCCGGCATTGTTCACCAGGATTTCAACCGGCCCGTGCTCCGCCTCCACCTTCTGCACGGCGGCGACGCAGGCCTCGTAGTCGGACACGTCGAACTTGATGCAAGGAATGCCCGTGCGCTCGGTGAAGGCCTGCGCGGCCGCGTCATTGCCGGCATAGCTGGCGACGACCGTTCGCCCCGCGGCCTTCAGGCCTTCGCTGATCGCAGCGCCGATGCCGCGCTGCCCGCCGGTGACGAGCGCCAAACGTGCCATTGCCGATTCCTCCCAGCCATTCCGAGGCCGTTGCGATTGCACCCCAAGCGGCTTGCCGAAATCAAGCCTTTGTCGTGCGCCGCGGAAAACGGCCCGCTATTTCCGCCGCAGCAGGAATAGCGCCTGCTCGCCGAAAAGGTTGGCAAGGCGCACGGATCGGCGCCACGGCGCGCGCGCTCCCTTCTCGTCCACCGCCAGCCAGCGCTCGATGACATAGCCGTCCAGCCCCGCCAGGGCGACGAAGTCTAGGATGGTGCAGGGATGGATGTTCGGCGTCTCGTACCAGGGGCGCGACCACGTCTCCGTGTCCGGCATGCGGCCGGTGGAAAGCAGCTTCCAGCGGACCTGCCAGTGGCCGAAATTCGGAAAGGACAGGATGGCGTGGCGGCCGATGCGCAGCATCTGGCGCAGCACCTCGCGCGGGCGCTCCACCGCCTGGAGGGTGCGCGACAGCACCACGTAGTCGAAGGCGCCATCCGGATAGAAGGCGAGGTCGTTGTCCGCGTCGCCATGGATCACGGAGAGGCCCTGCGCCACCGCGTCGGTCGCCGCCCCCATGTCGATCTCGATGCCGCGCGCATCGGCGCGCTTCTCCTCGACCAGATGCGCCATCAGCGAGCCGTCGCCGCAGCCGATGTCCAGCACCCGCGCGCCCTCGGGAATCATCTCCGCGATGAGGCGGAGGTCGAGGCGCATGTTCTTGGCGACGTAGCGGATATGGCCGTCGGGCATCAGCGGAAATCCCCGAACACCGTGTCCTCGCTCCAGCCGAGTTCCGCGAACTCCACAGCGCGCAGCGGCGCCTCGCCATGGCTGAAGAACTCGTCCAGCTGCGGCGGCTTGATGACGGTCCCGGACAGCATGGCGTGGGCCTGGCCGCGATGGTGGACCTGATGCTGGAAGACGTGCAGCAGCAGCCGGTCCGCCCGCTCCTCCTGCACGCGGGTGATGCGGTGGACGCGAATGACGCGGCCCAGCGCCGCATCGTCCAGTCCTTCGCAGAAGGCGACGAGGCGGCGATCCACCTCCGCCTGGGCGGGCTGCAACTCCGCCATCGTCCGGCACGGCTCCGGGTCCGCCCAGGCGGCAGGGCCGAGCGTGCCGCCCTCCATCGCATCCACGTAGAAGCGGTCGATGACGAGGATGTGGTTCAGCGTCGCGCGGAGGGAGGGAAAGAAGCCGGTGCGCGGGGCCTCGAACTCTTCCTGGCTCAGCTTCGCGCAGGCCTTGTGCAGGCGCAGATTCGCCCAGGCATTGTTGCGCGCCTGGGCGAGGAGCAGCGCCGCGCCGCTCACAGTCCGGCCTCGCGCGCCGCGCCGCGCAGGAAGCCGCCCAGGGCGCGATGGAAATCCGGCTCATCCAGGAGGAAGGCGTCGTGGCCCTTGTCGGTGGTGATCTCGACAAAGGAGGTCCGCGCGGCGGCCGCGTTCAGGGCGCGCACCAGGGCGCGGCTCTCGCTCGTCGGGAAAAGCCAGTCGCTGCTGAAGGAGGCGACGAAGAAGCGCGTCGGCGTGTTCTCGAAGGCGGCCGCGACGGAGCCGTGCTCCTGCGAGAGGTCGAAGTAGTCCATGGCGCGGGTGATGGTGAGGTAGGAATTCGCGTCGAAGCGCCGCACGAAGGTGGAGCCCTGGTGGCGCAGGTAGCTTTCCACCTGGAACACGTCCTCCAGGAAGGTCACGGCGCTGGCGCCCTGGAGGCGGCGGCCGAATTTCCGCATCAGCGCCTCCTCGCTCAGATAGGTGATGTGCGCGATCATGCGCGCCACGGACAGGCCCTGGGCCGGGATGCGTCCGTCCTCCCAGTAGCGGCCGCCCTTCCAGTCCGGGTCGGCGTGGATGGCGGCGCGCCCCACCTCGTGGAAGGCGATGTTCTGCGCGCTGTGGTGGGTGGCGCAGGCGACCGGCGCGGCGGCCAGCACGGAATCCGGATAGGTCGCGGCCCATTCCAGCACCTGCATGCCCCCCATGGAGCCGCCGATCACCGCCAGCAGCCGGGTGATGCCCAGGTGGTCCACCAGCTTCTTCTGGGTGCGGACCATGTCGCGGATCGTAACGGTGGGGAAATCCGTGCCCCAGGGCCGGCCCATCCCGCGCCCGTCCTCGTCCGTCATCTCCTCGCGCGGGCCGGTCGTGCCCATGCAGCCGCCCAGCACGTTGGCGCAGATGACAAAGAACCGGTCCGTGTCCACCGGCAGGCCGGGGCCGACCAGGTTGGACCACCAGCCGGGCTTGCCGGTGACGGGCTGCCGCTCGGCCACGTACTGGTCGCCGGTCAGGGCGTGGCAGATCAGGATGGCGTTGGAACGCGCGGCGTTGAGCGTGCCATAGGTGCGGAAGGCGACGGCAAGCGGCCGGATCGTGGCGCCGCAGTCGAGCGTCAGCCCCTCCTCCAGCACGACGCGCTGGTGCTCCACGACCGGAAAGGGGGCGAGCGTCCTCATCCTGGGACAGGAGATAGGGCCGGCCAAGCCCCGGGGCAACTTGGCTTGCGGCGGGGGGACCGCTATGCCGGGGAAAGAATGGCAGACACCGAGACACTGGCCGGAGTCCGCGCCGAGCTGGACGCGCTGGATGACGGGATGCACGCGCTGCTGATGCGGCGCGCCGACGCCGTGGCGCGCCTCGCCGCCAGCGCCGCCAAGCCCAGCGGAACCGTGCTGCGCCCGGGGCGGGAGGCTGCGATCCTGCGCCGTCTGCTCCGCCGGCACGAGGGGAGCCTGCCGCGCGCCGCCCTGGTCCGCATCTGGCGGGAGATCTTCGCCGCCTCCGTCGCCCAGCAGGGCGGCTTCTCCGTGGCCGTGCCGCCCGACCCCGCCCTCGCGCGCCTCGCCGCCGAGCATTTCGGCACCGGCACTGCCCTGCGGCCGCAGCCCAGCCTCGCCGCCGCGCTGAGCGCCGTGGCCGGGGGCGGGGCCGCCGCCGCCCTCCTCCCCTGGCCGCGCGACGGCGAGGCGGAGGAGGAGGCGTGGTGGACCCGCTTCGACGCGCAGCAGCTCCAGGTCATCGCGCGCCTGCCCTTCCTCCATCCCGGCGAGCCGCCGCTGGAGGCCGCGGTGGTGGCGCTGAACCCGGCCGATTCCTCCGGCGAGGACCGCGTGCTGTTCCGGCTGGAAGCGCCGGAGGAAAGCCGCGCCGCCCTCGCCGCGCGCCACCCCGGCGCCCGCGTCCTGATCGCCCGGCGCGAGGCGGGGAGAACCCGTGCCCTGCTGGAGGCCGAGACGGCGCCGCCCGGCGCCACCGTGCTCGGCCGCTACGCCCTTCCCGAACGAGGTGCCGCATGACCGCGCTGCTCCCCCGCCCCTCCATCCTCTCGATCGAGCCCTATGTCGGCGGCGAGTCGAAGCTGCCGGGGGTGAACCGGATCATCAAGCTCTCCTCCAACGAGGGCGCCTTCGGCCCGCCGCCCATGGCGGTGGAGGCGATCACGGCGATGGCGCGCGAGGCGCATCGCTACCCCGATGGCGGCGCGACGCGGCTGCGCGAGGCGATCGGCGCGCGCTTCGGCCTCGACCCCGCGCGCATCGTCTGCGGCAACGGCTCGGACGAGCTGATCGCCTACCTGATCCTCGCCTATGGCGGCGAGGGGACGGAGCTGATCATGCCCGCGCACGGCTTCGTGATGTACGACCTGACGGGCCGCTATGCCGGCTGCCGCGTCATCAAGGTGCCGGAGCGCAACCTCGTCGCCGACGTGGACGCGATGCTGGCGGCGGTGGGGCCGCGCACCAAGCTGGTCTGTCTGGTGAACCCCAACAACCCGACCGGGGCGCTGCTGCCGCGGAACGAGGTGGAGCGGCTGCGCGCCGGGCTGCGCGACGACATCCTGCTGATCCTCGACGCGGCCTATGCCGAATACGTCACCGACCCCGACTACGACCCCGGGCAGGCGCTGGTGGATGCCTCGGGCAACACGGTGATGACGCGCACCTTCAGCAAGATCTTCGGCCTGGGCGGGATGCGGCTGGGCTGGGCCTACATGCCGCCCAATGTGGCGGACGTGCTGGCGCGCATCCGCGGCCCCTTCAACGTGAACGCCGCCGCCATACAGGCCGGCATCGCCGCCCTGGCGGAGCCGGGCTGGATCGAGCGCAGCGTGGCGCACAACGAGGAATGGCGCGCGAAGCTCTCGGCGGGGCTGGAGGCGGCGGGCATCAAGGCCTGGCCGAGCGCGTGCAACTTCGTCCTCGCCGATTTCGGCACGGCGGAGGGGGCAGTGGCTGCCGACGCGGCGCTGCGCGCGCGCGGAGTCATCGCCCGCATGGTCGGCGGGTACGCCCTGCCTTCCTGCCTGCGCATCACCGTCGGCACCGCCGAGGAGTGCCAGATGGTGATCGACGCGCTCACGGAGTTCATGAGGACGAAGTCCTCGTGAATTCGTTGATTTCTCGCCCTCAGGCGCCGGGCGCGGCCTCCGGCTGCTTGGCTTGCGCGCCTCAGACGTGGAGCGCGGGTTGGGCGGTTCCGAGCCGCGCGCCGGCCGCCTTGCGGCCAGGATGCCGCCGGCGGGTGTCGCGGTGACCACCCCCGTCTTCCAGCGCCTTTGCCTGATCGGCGCGGGGCTGATCGGTTCCTCCATCGCGCGGCGCAACCGCGAGCGCGGCGACCTGGCCGGGGAGGTGGTGGTGACGGCGCGTTCCGCCGCCACGCTGGCGCGCGTGCGCGAGCTGGGCTTCGCCGACCGGGTGGAGGAGGATGCGGCCGAGGCGGTGAAGGACGCGGACGGCGTCATCTTCTGCGTGCCCGTCGGCGCCTATGCCGGGGTGATGCGGCACATCGCGCCGCATCTCGCCCCCGGCGCCATCCTGTCCGATGTCGGCTCCACCAAGGGCAGCGTCATCCGCGACCTCCTGCCCCTTTGCCCGCCCGGCGTGCGCCTCGTGCCCGCGCATCCCATGGCGGGCACGGAGCATAGCGGCCCCGATGCCGGCTTCCCGACGCTGTTCGAGGGGCGCTACTGCATCGTCACCCCGCTGCCGAACGGCGACCCCCAGGCGGTGGAAAAGGTGCGGGAGTTCTGGCGCCGCTGCGGCTCGGCCGTGGAAAGCATGGATGCGGCGACGCACGACAAGGTGGTGGCCATCGTTTCCCACCTGCCGCACCTCATCGCCTTCACCATCTGCGGCACGGCCGACGACCTCAGTGAGGAAACGCGCGAAAGCGTGCTGAAATTCGCCGCTTCCGGCTTCCGCGACTTCACCCGCATCGCTTCCAGCGACGTGGCGATGTGGCGCGACGTGTTCCTGAACAACCGCGAGGCGGTGCTGGAGATGCTGGCCCGCTTCACGGAGGACGCGCACGCCTTCGGCCGCGCCATACGCTGGGGGCAGGAGGAGTTCATCGTGGACCGCATCCAGCGGGGCCGGAAGATCCGCCGCTCGCTGATCGAGCGGAAGCAGGCATGACATGGACGCCGCGGCGTCCCGCCGTCTAGGCTTCCCCAAAACAATCAGGGAAGCCCGTCCATGATCCCCCGCCGTCCCCTGCTCCTCGCCGCCCTGGCCGCGCCGGCCCTGGCCCGCGCCCAGGGGGGCCAGCCCGGCGCCTACCCGACGCGGCCGATCAACTTCATCATCCCCTTCGCCCCCGGCGGCGGGACGGACATCATCGCCCGCGCCCTCCAGCCCACCCTGCAGGAGGAGCTCGGCCAGGCGATGGCGATCGAGAACCGGGCCGGCGCCTCGGGCACGCTGGGGATCGGGCAGGTCACGCGCGCGCGACCGGATGGCTACACCCTGGCGATGACGACGGTCAGCGCCTCCGCCGTGGTGCCGCCGCTGATGAACCCGCCGCCCTACGACATCCTGCGCGACCAGACGCCCGTGATCCTGGCCGGCACGGTGCCGCTCGTCGTGGTGGTGCCCAATGACAGCCCGGTGCGCGACTTTGCGGGTTTCCTGGCCCACGCCAAGGCCAATCCGGGCAAGCTGAACTACTCCTCCTCCGGCGTCGCGACGCAGCAGCATTTGGCGGCGGAGCTGCTTTCCGCCCAGGCCGGGCTGTCCATGGTGCACGTGCCGTTCCGCGGCACCGGCCAGGCGGTGACGGAGGTGCTGGCGGGGCGCATCGACGTGGCGATGGACACGCTGCCCACCTACCTGCCGCATATCCGCGCCGGGCGGGTGCGCGCCATCGCCGTCACCATGCTGCAGCGCGTGGAATGGCTGCCCGACCTGCCCACCGTGGCCGAGAGCGGCTTTCCCGGCTTCGACGCCAATGTCTGGTATATGATCATCGGCCCGGGCGGCCTGCCGGACCCCATCACCGAGCGCTGGGTCGCCGCCACCAACCGCGCCCTGGCCGAGCCGGCGGCCCGGGCGCGGCTACGCGAAAGCGGCTTCATCGTCGGCGGTGGCTCCTCGGCCGACGCGGCCGCGCTGCTGCGCCGCGACGCGGAGCGCTACGCGCGGGTGATCCGCGAGGCGCGCATCAGGCTGGACTGAACGCATGACACGAACCGCCCTCGTCCTCGGCGCCGGCATCATGGGGCTTTCCGCCGCATGGGGCCTCCATCGCGAGGGCTTTGCCGTTTCGGTGGTGGAGCAGGATGCGGTGCCCAATCCGCGCGGCTCCTCCGTGGACGACCACCGCCTGATCCGCCACGCCTATGGCGCGCAGCGCGGCTATATGCGGATGGTGGACGAGGCCTACGAGGCGTGGGACGCGCTGTGGCGCGACCTGGGCACGGTGCTGCACGTGCCGACCGGCGTGCTGGCGCTGGACGAGGGCGGCGGCGACTGGCTGCGCGACAGCCGAGCCGCGCTGCGCGAGGCCGGGCATGCGGTGCAGGACCTCGCGGCCGGCTCGGTGGAGGCGCGCTTCCCGCTGCTGCGCGGCGCCGGCATCGCCGACGCCTTCCACATGGAGGCGGGAGGCGTGCTGCTGGCGCAGCGCATCGTCGCCGCCTTCGCGGCGCATCTGCGCGCGAACGGCGTCGCCTTCCGCCAAGCCCGCGTGCGGGAGGTGGGCGAGGCGCTGACCCTGGAGGACGGGACGCGGCTTGCCGCCGACGCGCTGGTGGTGGCGGCGGGCCCGTGGGCCTCCCGCCTGCTGCCCGCCCTGCGCGGCCGGGTGACGCCCTCGGCGCAGGTGATCGTGCGGCTGCGCCCGCCCGATGCGGGGTGGTCGCGCATGCCCATGATCCTCGACCTGTCGCCAGCGGGCGGGTTCTACCTCGTCCCGCCCGTGGCCGGGACGCCGCTGAAGATCGGCGACCATTCCTTCTCGCTGCAAGGCGACCCGGACGACCCCGACCGCACGCCGGACCGGCGCGAGGTGGAGCGCATCCTGTCCCTCGCCGCGCGCCGGGTGCACGGCATCGAGGACTGGGCGCGGGAGGGCGAGGCGGTCTGCTTCTATGACGTGGAGCCGCGCGAGGCGTTCATCCTGGAACCCCTGGGCCGCCGCGCCTTTGTCATGTGCGGCTTCTCGGGCCACGGATTCAAGTTCGGCCCCGTGCTGGGGCTGCGCCTCGCCGCCACCCTGGCGGGGCGGGAGGAGACGGCGGCGCTGTCGCGCTGGGCCGCCGGAAGGGAGAGCGTCGCCGCATGAGCAGCCCCACGACCCAGACGGAGGACATCGCCTTCGCCCTCACGCGCCTATGCCCCGTGCCGGGCGAGCTGGCGCCGGAGGAGGTGGGGGCGCTGGTGGAGGAGATCGCGCGCTTCTGCCGCGAGGTGGTGGCGCCGCACCGCCTGGAGGCGGACCGGCAAGGCGCCACCTTCCGCGACGGGGCGGTGCAATGCCCGCCCGCCTATCGCGCGGCCTATTCGGCATGGCGCGAGGGGGGCTGGCAGTCGCTCTGCGCCGGCGCGGCGCATGGCGGGCAGGAACTGCCCTTCGCCCTTTGGGCCGCCTTGAAGGAATTGCTGGCGACGGCGGACATGGCCTTCTCGCTCTGCCCCACGCTGACCGCCGGCGCGGTCGAGTGCCTGGAGCGCTTCGCCTCGGAGGAGCAGGCTTCGCGCCTCCTGCCGCCCCTGGTCAGCGGCGCCTGGAACGGCACGATGAACCTGACGGAGCCGCAGGCGGGCTCCGATCTCGGCGCCATCCGCACGCGGGCGGAGCCGCTGGGCGACGGGCGCTACGCGCTGCACGGGCAGAAGATCTTCATCACCTATGGCGAGAACGACCTCGCGGAAAACACGCTCCACCTCGTGCTGGCGCGGCTGCCCGACGCGTCGCCTGGCTCACGCGGCATCTCGCTCTTCGCCTGCCCGAAGATCCTGCCCGACGGATCGCGCAACCCGGTGCGCTGCGGCGGCATCGAGCACAAGCTGGGCATCCACGCCTCTCCCACCTGCACCATGTATTTCGAGGGCGCGGTCGGCGAGATGATCGGGGAGGCGCATCGCGGCCTCCCCGCCATGTTCGCCATGATGAACAACGCCCGGCTCCAGGTCGGCATCGAAGGCGTGGCCGCCGGGGCGCGGGCGCTGGAGCTGGCGGAGGCCTATGCGGCGGGGCGCGAGCAGGGCGGGCGCCCCATCGCGCGCCACCCCGACGTGGCGCGGATGCTGGCCGAGATGCGCGCCACCACGCTGATGGGCCGCTTCCTGGCGCTGGAGGCGGCGGTCTGCGCCGACCGGGGGGACGAGCAGCGCCTCGCCCTGCTGACGCCCATCGTGAAGGCTTGGTGCACCGACCGAGGGGTCGAGGCCGCGAATCTCGGCGTGCAGGTGCATGGCGGCATGGGCTTCATCGAGGAGATGGGCGCGGCGCAGGTGCTGCGCGACAGCCGCATCGCCCCGATCTACGAGGGCACCAACGGCATCCAGGCCCTCGACCTCGTTTCCCGCAAGCTGGGACGCGACCAGGGGGCAGGGATGCGCGAGCTGATCGCGGAGGCGCGGGAAGCGGATGCGCGCCTCGTCCCCGCCGCCGGGGAGCTGGAGCGGGCGACCTCGCGCATGTGCACCGCTTCGCCCGAAGAGGCGTCTGCCTCCGCCGCCGCCTATCTGGAGGCGGCGGGCTGGGTGCTGGGCTCGGCGCGCCTGGCCCGCGCGGCGGCGCTGGATGCGCGCTACGCGCCGCTCGCGGATTTCGCCATGGCGCGGCTCCTCCCCCGGGCCCTGGCGCGGTGCGAGGAGGCGGCTGCGCCCGAGGCGGTGCTGGCGCTGCTCGTGTGACGGAAAAACCTTCCGCGCCCTTGCAGCCTTCCGCCCTGCCCGCATTTACACCAGGGACCACGACCGCAAGACCAGGCATGAACGCACCTCTCCCCGCCCCCGCGCTGCGACGGCAGCGACCTCATGTCGTCGTGGTCGGAGCGGGGCCGGGTGGCCTGGCCGCCGCCATGCAGCTGGCCGCCGGCGGGGCGCGCGTCACCCTGCTGGAGAAGGACGCCGTGGTCGGTGGCCGCACCCGCACGCTGGAATCCCCGGGCGGCTACCGCTTCGACCTGGGGCCGACCTTCTTCCTCTACCCGCGCATCCTCCAGGAAATCTTCGCCTCCTGCGGCGCCGACCTGGAGGAGGAGGTGGAGATGATCCGCCTCGACCCGCAATACCGCCTGGTCTTCGAGGGGGATGGAGGCAACGCGGTGCTGGACGCCACCCCTGACATGGACCGGATGGAGGCGGCGATCCGCGCCATCGCGCCGGGCGACGCCGCCGGGGTGCGGCGCTTCATGCGCGACAACCGCGAGAAGCTGGCCGCCTTCCGCCCGGCGCTGGAGCGCCCCTTCCTGGCGGCGCGGGCGATGATGGGGGCGGACATGCTGCGCTCCCTCAAGCACCTGCGCCCGCACAAGATGGTGGATGGCGATCTGCGCCGCTACTTCCGCGACCCGCGCATCCGCCTCGCCTTCTCGTTCCAGACCAAATACCTGGGCATGTCGCCCTTCCGCTGCCCGTCCATGTTCACCATCCTGAGCTTCCTGGAATACGAGTTCGGCGTGTTCCATCCGCGCGGCGGCTGCGGCGCGGTGAGCGAGGCGATGGCGCGCGTGGCGGAGCGCCTCGGCGTGGAGATCCGGCTGAACACGCCGGTGGACCGCGTGTCCTTCACCGGGCGCCGCGCCACGGGGGTGGAAGCGGCGGGTCAGCACATCGAGGCCGATGCGGTGGTGCTGAACGCCGACTTCGCCCATGCCGTGCCGCGCCTGATCCCCGACGCGCTGCGGCGCGATTGGAACGACCGCAAGATCGAGCGCGCGCGCTACTCCTGCTCCACCTTCATGCTCTATCTGGGCGTGGAGGGGCGCTTTCCGGAACTCGCACACCACACGATCCTGCTCAGCCGCGAATACCAGCGCAACATCGCGCAGATCGAGGCCGGCGTGCTGCCGAACGAGCCCTCGACCTATGTGCAGAACCCCGTCGCCAGCGACGCTTCCATGGCGCCGCCGGGCCATTCCTCGCTCTACGTGCTGGTGCCCGTGCCCAATCTCCGCTCCGGCCTCGACTGGGAAAGCGAGGCGCCGCGCTTCCGGCAGGCGGCGCTGGACCGGCTGAAGGCGCTGGGGCTGCACGACATCGAAAGCCGCATCCGGTACGAGCGCATGGTGACGCCGCAGGGCTGGCACGACGACTTCGCCGTGGGCTACGGCGCCACCTTCAACCTGTCGCACGACCTGCTGCAGATGCTCTCCTTCCGCCCGCGCAACCGCTTCAACGACACCGAGCGCCTCTACCTCGTCGGCGGGGGCACGCATCCGGGCTCCGGCCTGCCGGTGATCTACGAGGGCGCGCGCATCACCGCGAAGCTGGTGCAGCAGGACCTGCGGATTCCCGTGACGGTCGAGCCGAGCTTTGCCGCGCAGTGAGGACCACGCCATGACCTCTTCCCACGTCGTCGTGATCGGCGCCGGCCTCGGCGGCCTCGCCGCCGCCTGCACGGCCGCCGCGCGCGGCCACCGCGTCACCCTGCTGGACAAGAATCCCTGGCTGGGCGGCAAGGCGGCGCAGCTTTCCCTCGACGCGCCGGATGGCTCGGGCGCCTTCCGCTTCGACATGGGGCCGACCATCCTCACCGTGCCGCGCGTGCTGCGCCGCATCTTCGCCGAGGCGGGGCGCGACCAGGCGAAGGAGCTGCCGCTCATCCGCCTCGACCCGCAATGGCGCTGCTTCTTCGACGATGGCACCTGGATCGACCTGCGCGAGAACGTCGAGGCGATGGCGGCGGAGATGGACCGCTTCGCCCCCGGCAGCGGCGCGGGCGACGGCTACCGCAAGTTCCAGCGCGTGTCCCGCCACCTCCATGGCGTGTCGGAGAAGTTCTTCTTCTGGAAGTCGGTCGAAGGCATCGGCGACACGCTGAACATGCGCGCCAACATGCGCGCCGACACGCTGAAGGACGTGCTGGCGCTGCGGATGGGCCAGACCGTCGCCAAGGTGATCCGCGGGCACGTGCCGGATGAACGGCTGGCGCAGATGCTCGACCATTTCTGCCAGTATGTCGGCTCCAACCCCTATCTCGCCCCCGCCGTCCTCGCCTCCATCGGCGACATGCAGGCGAGCGAGGGTGTGTGGTACCCGGTGGGCGGCACCCGCGCCGTGGCCGAAGGCTTGGCGAAGCTGGCGGGCGAGCTGGGCGCCGATCTCCGTCCCTCCACCGACGCCACGCGCATCGAGGTGGAAAACGGCAAGGCCGTCGCGGTCCACACCGCGAGCGGCGAGCGCATCGCCTGCGACGCCGTGATCTCCAACATGGATGCGATCCGCACCTACACGGAACTCGTGGGTGGGGCGCCGGGCGAGACCTACGGCAAGAAGGGGTTCGAACCCGCCTGCTCCGGCGTCGTGCTGTATCTCGGGCTGAACCGCCGCTACGAGCACCTGGCGCATCACTGCTTCGTCTTCTCCCGCGATGCGGAGGAGGAGTTCGACAGCATCTACAAGCGGGGCGAGCCGGCGCCGGACCCGACCGCCTATCTTGCCGCCACCGCGACCACCGATCCGAACTCGGCGCCGCCGGGCGGCGAGGCGCTCTACGTGCTGGTGCACACGCCGCACCTGCGGCCGCACCATGACTGGGACAAGCTCTTTCCCGGCTACCGGCAGGTCATCCTGGACAAGCTGAAGCGCACCGCCGGCCTGGGCGACATCGAGGAGCGCATCGTGGTCGAGCGGCGCCTGACGCCGGTGGACATCCACGAGCGCTACCGCGTGCTGAACGGGGCGATCTACGGCCTCGCCAGCCATGGCTCCTTCCTGGGCGCCTTCAAGCCAGGCAACCGGTCCAAGCAGGTGAAGGGTCTCTACCTGGCCGGCGGGGCGGCGCATCCGGGGCCGGGCATGCCCATGGTGATGATGAGCGGCTGGATCGCCGCCGACAGCCTGGACGCCGATCTCGGCGGGCGCGGCATGAGCGAGAAGGCGCGCGAGGCCGGCCGGCGCGAGGCGGAGGCGGTGGGGTGAGCGCGAAGCGGGGCGACGATCCGGTTGCCCTGCGGGACGAGCGCTTCGTCCGCTTCTTCGACCGCGCCTTCTCGCGCTTCTTCGCGCGCCGGATGCGCGCCCTGCGTGTGGCGCGCTGGGGCATGCCGGAGGCGCCGGAGGGCGTGCCGCTGGTGATCTTCGCCAACCATCCCTCCTGGTGGGATGGCGTCTCCTTCCTGCTGCTGGCGCGGCGCCTGTTTCCCGGCCGCCAGGGCTTCGTGCCGATGGATGCGGCGGCCTTGGCCCGCTACGGCTTCATGCGGCGCATCGGCGTGTTCGGTATCGAGCGGAACAGCGCCCGCGGCGCCGCCGCCTTCCTGCGCACCGCGCGGACCGTGCTGGCCCACCCCTCCCACATGCTGTGGATGAACGCCCCCGGCCGTTTCAGCGACGCGCGGGAACGCCCCGTGCCCATCGCCCCCGGCCTGTCCCACCTGCCCGAGATCGCGCCCGGCGCGGTGTTCCTGCCCCTTGCCCTGGAATACCCGTTCTGGGGCGAGCGCGCGGCGGAGGCGCTGGCCGCCTTCGGTCCGCCCATCCCCGCCAGCGAACTCCTGGCGCTCGACCGCGCGGCGCGGGCGGAGCGGATGCGCGCGGCGCTGGAAGCGGCGATGGACCGGCTGGCCGAGGATGCGATCGGCCGCGACCCTGCGCGCTTTCGCGCATTGACCGAGGCGCAGGAAGGCATGGGCGGCATCTACGGGCTGTGGCAGCGCCTGCGCGCCCGCCTGCGCGGCGAGGCGTTCGACCCGCGACACGACACCGACGCACCGAGGGAAAGCTGATGGAATACGCGCACATCGCCTTGGCCCTGGCCCTGATGCCGGTGGTGTTCGGCACGGTGAACCTGCTCCGCATGGCGCGGCCGCGCGGCGCGGCGCCGGAGGGGACGCTGGTGTCCATCCTGATCCCGGCGCGCAACGAGGCGGCCAACATCGCCGCCTGCCTCGATGCCGCCCTCGCCTCCACCGGCTGCGCGGTGGAGGTGGTGGTGATGGATGACGGCTCCACCGACGACACCGCCGCGATCGTGTCCGGCTACGCCGCGCGCGACGCGCGGGTTCGCCTGGTCGAGGCCCCGTCTCTGCCGCCGGGCTGGACCGGCAAGGTGCATGCCTGCGCCCGGCTGGCCGAGGCGGCAGGGGGAACGCACCTGCTGTTCATCGACGCCGACGTGCGCCTCGCCCCCCACGCCGCCTGCGCCATGGCCGCGCACGCGGCGGCGAAGCGCATCGCAATGGTCTCGGGCGTGCCGCGCCAGATCATCGGCTCGCTCGGTGAAGCGCTGACCGTGCCCTTCATCAATTTCCTGCTGATCTGCTACCTGCCCTTCGGCGGGCGGGCGACCAGCCGTCAGCCGGGCCTCGCCGCCGCCTGCGGGCAGCTCATCCTGGTGGAGCGGCGCGCCTATGAGGCGATCGGCGGGCATGGCGCCATCAAGGGGGTGCTGCATGACGGCATCGCCCTGGCCCGGCTGTTCCGCAGCCGCGGCCACGACACGGAGATCGTGGACGGCGCGCCGCTCGCCACCTGCCGCATGTATGACGGGTTCGGCCCGTCCTGGGACGGCTTCATCAAGAATGCGCGCGAAGGGATGGCGACGCCGATCGGCCTGCCGATCTGGACCGTGCTGCTGGCCGGTGCCCATCTCTGGCCCTGGGCGCTGCTGCCGGATGCGGAGGCGCTGCTGACCATCGTCCTGATGTTCGCCCTGCGCGCCGCGGTGACGATCCGCACCGGCGAGCCGTGGTGGACCGTGCCGCTGCACCCGCTGACGGTGCTGGTCGCCCTGGCGATCCAGTGGGCGGCGCTGCTGCGCTCGGCGCTGGGGATCAAGGCGGGCTGGAAAGGCCGCGCATATCCCGCCACAAGGACGGCATGAAGGCCCCCGGCGCGCCCAACCGCACCCACGACACCGAGAACTTCCCCACCGCCTCGCTGCTTCTCGCGCCCGAGGCGCGGGCGCGGGTCATGGCCTTCTACCGCTTCGTCCGCATGGCGGACGACATCGCCGACAGCGCCGAACTCGCGCCCGAGGAGAAGCTGCGCCGCCTGGACGCGATGGAGGCGGCCCTCGACGACCCGGCGACCGATCTGCCCGAAGGGGCGGCGATGCACCGGCTGGCGGTCGGTACGGAGGAGGCGCGGCGCATGCTCTCCGCCTTCCGCCAGGATTCCACGATGGCGCGCTACCCGGACTGGGCGTCGCTGGAGGATTACTGCACCCGCTCCGCCGACCCGGTCGGGCGGATGCTGCTGCGCCTGCACGGCGACGCGACGCCGGAGGGCGAGGCGGCGGCGGACGGGCTGTGCACCGCGCTGCAGATCCTGAACCACCTCCAGGACGCGGCGGAGGACCGGAGGGAGATTGGCCGCGTTTACATCCCGCAGGACTGGCTCGCCCTGGCCGGTGGCGAGGATTCCTTTTTCGACCCCGCCAATGCCGCGCCGCGCCGCGCCGTGCTGGACGCGGCGCTGGACCGGGTGGAGGCCGCGCTGGACCGCGCCGCCGCCCTGCCCCGGCTGTGCCGCAACCGGCGCCTCGCCTGGCAATCCGCCATGACCATGGCCTGCGCGCGGCGCCTGCTGGCCAAGCTGCGCGCCGCGGATCCGGTGGCCGGGCGGGTGGCGCTGGGCAAGGCGGATTTCGCCAAGGCGCTGCTGACGGCGCCGCCCTCCGACGCCGCGCTGGTGGCGGCGCGGGTGCGGCGCGCCGGCTCCTCCTTCGCGCGCGGCATGTCCGTCCTGAAGGGCGAGCGGCGCCGCGCCCTTTGGGCCGTCTATGCCTTCTGCCGCGAGGTGGACGACATCGCCGACGGCGCCATGCCGGAGGCGGAGAAGCGCCGCCTCCTGCTCGCGTGGCGCGCCAAGCTGGACCGGCCGGATTGCGCCCTGTCGCGCGAACTGGCCTGGGCCTGCGGCGCCTTCGCGATTCCGCGCACGGAGTGCGAGGCGATGGTGGCGGGCATGGAGACGGATGCCGCCGACCGGCTGCGCCTGCCGGACGAGGCGGCGCTGGACCTCTACTGCCGCCGTGTCGCCGGCTCGGTCGGCGCGATGAGCGTGCGCATCTTCGGCGCACCCGAGGCCGAGCAATGGGGGCTGGCGCTGGGCCACACCTTCCAGCTCACGAACATCCTGCGCGATGTGGACGAGGATGCGCTGCGCGAGCGTGTCTACATCCCGCTCTCCCTGCTGCAAGCGGCGGGCATCCCGGACGGCCCGGCGCGCGAGATCGTTGCCCACCCCGCCTTTCCCGCGATCTGCGAGGCGCTGTCCGAGCGCGCCGTGCAGGGCTTCGCCGTGGCCGAGGCGGAGCTGGCGCGACACGACGCGGCGGCGCTGCGCCCGGCGCGGGTGATGATGTGGGGGTATCGCCGCCTCCTCGACCGGATGCGGGAGCGCGGCTGGGCGGGCGCACGGGTGCGCGCCCGGCTGTCGGGCGCGGAGAAGCTGCGCATGGCCGCCTTCGCGGTGACGGGGCGATGATCCATGTCGTCGGCGGCGGCGTCGCCGGCCTGGTCGCCGCGCACGCGCTGCTGAAGGCCGGGCGCCCAGTCACGCTGCACGAGGGCTCGCCCGGCGCGGGCGGGCGGGCGCGTGCCCTGCCCGATGGCACGGACAACGGCACCCACGCGCTGATCGGCGCCAACCGCGCCGCGCTGCGCTTCCTCCACGAGATCGGCGCGCGGGAAAGCTGGATCGAGCCGGAGCCGGACGGGCTGCCGGTGCTGGACCGCGCGGACGGGTCGCGGCGCCTCGTTTCCCTGTCGCCCTTCGGCTGGTGGCGACGCGACCGGCGCCCGGCCGGGGTTTCGGCCTGGGCGGTGGCGACCATGATGGCGATGGCCCTGCCGGGGCGCGACCGTACCGTGGCCGCGGCCATGGCGCGCCACCCGGATTTCCTGCGCGGCTTCGTGGACCCGCTCACCGTCGCGGCGCTCAACACCCCGGTCGGCGAGGCCGGGACGCGACGCCTGGCCCAGGTGCTGCGGCGCCTGGGCACCCCGGGGGCGACGCGCCTCCTCGTCGCGCGGCGCGGGCTGGGACCTGACCTGGTGGAGCCGGCCCTGGCGGCGATCCGGCGCCTGGGCGGCATGGTCGTGACCGAGGACCGGTTGCGGAAGCTGGACCGCGCGGGCGGGCGCGTCACGTCGCTGCACCTGCATTCCGGCACGGTGGCGCTGGGCGCGGAGGACAAGGTGGTGCTGTCCGTGCCGCCCTGGGAGGCGGTGCGCCTGCTCACCCATGTCCCGGTGCCCGAGCGCCACGCGCCGATCGTGAACTTGCACTTCGCCCACACCGGGCCGGGGCCGGTGCGCTTCGTCGGGATGGTGGGCGCGCTGTGCCAATGGGTGCTGGTGCGGCCCGAGGGCGTGTCCGTCACCGTCAGCGCCGGCGATGCCGAGGCGCGCGAGGAAGTGGACACGCTGGCCCCCCGCGCCTGGGCGGAGATCCGTGAGGCCGCCGCCGCCTTTGCCCTGCCCGGCGAATGGCCGGAGGAAACGCCCCCCTGCCGCGTGGTGAAGGAGCGTCGCGCCACGCCGCGCCACGGGCCCGGCGCCATTCCCAAGCCGCCGCGCCGCCCCCTCGCAAATCTCGTCCTGGCCGGCGACTGGACCTGGCCCGGCCTGCCCGCGACCATCGAGGCCGCGACCCTGTCAGGCCTCGCCGCGGCGGAGGCGCTGCGGTGACGCCGGCCGAAGCGCTGGCGGCGCTGCGCGCGGCGGAGGCGCAGGAGGGCGCGCCGGATCTCGCCGCCCGCCGCGCCGCGCTGGAAAAGCTGCGCGCGGTCGTGCTGCGCCGTGCGGAGGAGGTGGTGGCGGCCGTCGATGCGGATTTCGGCGGGCGCGCGGCGGAGGACACGCTGCTGGCCGACGTGCTGGTGGTGGCGGAAGCCGCGCGCTACGCCGCGCGCCGCCTGCATCGTTGGGCCAGGCCGCGCCGCGTTTCCGTCCCCCTTCCCTTCCTGCCTTCGCGCGCCTGGGTGGAGCACGTGCCCAAGGGCGTGGTGGGGGTGATGGCGCCCTGGAACTACCCGCTGCAGCTGGCCCTGGTGCCGGCGCTGGAAGCCCTGGCGGCAGGGAACCGCGTCTGCCTCAAGCCCTCCGAGGCCACGCCGCGCGTCGCCGCGCTGCTGGAGGAGATCGTGGCCGAGGCATGGGGGCCGCGTCTGGCGCTTGTGGTGCAGGGCGGCGTCGAGGTGGCGCGCGATTTCGCCGCGCAGCCCTGGGACCATCTGGTCTTCACCGGCGGCACGGAAACGGGACGGCGCGTGATGGCGGCGGCGGCCGAGAACCTCACGCCCCTGACGCTGGAACTGGGCGGCAAGTGCCCCGCCCTGGTGCTGCCGGGCGCCGATCTGCGCAAGGCGGCGCGGGCCATCCTGGCGGCCAAGGCGGTGAATGCGGGCCAGACCTGCATCGCGCCGGACACGGTGCTGCTGGTGAGCCATCGCGCGGCGGAGTTCCACGCCGCCTGCCGCGCGACCGGCATCGGCGCGGCGGAAACGGCGGTGATCAACCCGGTGCAGGCGGGGAGGCTGGATCGCATCGCAGGCGGCGCGACGGAAGCGCTCGGCGATGGGCCGACGCCGCTGCGCCTCGCCCCCGCGCGCGGCGCGCTGGCGGCGGAGGAGATCTTCGGCCCCGTCCTGGCGGTGGAGGAATGCGCCGACCTCGGTGCCGCGCTGCGCTGGATCGCCGCGCGGGGGCATCCGCTCGCCATCGCGCTGTTCGGCGCGACACGGGCGGAGGAGGAAGCGGTGGCGGCCGGCACCAAGTCTGGCGCGCTGGTGGTGGGCCGCGCCATGGAGCATGCGGCCATGCCCGGCTTGCCCTTTGGCGGGGTCGGCGCCTCGGGCTTCGGGCGTCGCGGCGGCGAGGCGGGGTTCCGCGAGTTCTCGAACCCGCGCGCTCGGGTGCGGCACGGGCGCTTCGCCCTTGCGCGGCTGCTGGATCCGCCGCGCGGCGACTTCGCGCGCAAGCTGGCGCGGCGGCTGGTGGGGCTGAAGCCCTAGGCCGCCGCGCCTGTGGGCCTCACCAGTTCTGCACGGTCCGCGCCGCGAAGGCGGCCTGGAAGACCAGCTGCGCAAAATCCGTGGCGATCTGGAACAGCTTGGGATCCAGGCGCGGCAGGGCAATCAGCTCGTCGCCCGGACGCGGCCCTTCGCGCGGGTCCAGCACCAGCTCGCCGGAGGCGCGGCGGATCATCAGGTTGCGGGAGGATCCGCGCTGCGTGTAGCCGCCCGCCTGCTCGACATAGCCGTTGATGCTCATGTCCCGGTTCCACACCACGGCGCGCGGCGCCGTCACCTCGCCGGAAACCAGCACGGTGGAGGAACGCTCGGGAATCACGATCACGTCCTCGTTCTCCAAGCGGACCGGGGAGCAGCGGCCATTGGAATCGAACACCACCACCCGCCCCTCGGGCTGGGTGCGGCGCGCGCGCTGAAGGTAGGAGGCGACCAGATTCGCCTCCTGCGAGCGGATGTTGGCGACGCCGGTGGTGGCGGAAACGGCGGTGAAGAGCTGCCGCTCCAGCCGCTCGATCGCCTCCTCCATCGAGCGGCGCTGCTGCTGTGCGACGCGCGGCCGCAGCAGGTAGATGCTGTTGGTGTCGGCCAGGCCCGGATCCACCGCGATGTGGTCCAGCGCCTGGCACAGCGTGATGCTGCGGTCCGCCACCAGCACGGAGGGGCCGATGCGGCTGCCTTCCACGGTGACGCGCACGGTCTGGGCCGGGCGGTCGGTGATGAAGGTCACCACGTCCTGGTCCGAGAGCGGGATGGAGGACAGCTCCGCCAGCGTGGCGTAGCGCGAGAAGGGGCGCCCGTCGCGGTTGCCGGTGATGATGGCGTTGGTGGCCGAGGGCAGCGGGCGCGCATAGTCGACCAGCTCGCGCCCCGACATGGTGCGGCCCGGCACTTCGAACAGGAAGTTGTTGCGCACTGCGCCGTCCGCGCCGACCAGGGCGCGCTGGCGGCCCACCAGCAGCGTGTCGCCCTCCTGCAGCCGCACCGTCGGCAGGCGCCCCTCGAGCAGGAAGCGGTAGAGATCGACGTTGGCGATGCTGCGCCCGCCGCGCATGATGGAGATGTCGCGGAAGGAGCCGCGCGTCGGGTCCACCCCGCCCGCGCGCTGGAGGAAGTCGATCACGGAATCCGCGGCCGAGCCGCCGAAGCGGCCGGGCGTGCGGACGAAGCCGGTGACGAAGACGCCGATGCGCTGCGTGGACAGCAGCACCGCATAGACCTGCACCTGCTGGGTGTAGATGCGGCGGACCTCCCCCTCCACCACGCGCTGCACGTCGCCGGCGCGGGTACCGACGAGGCGCACGGGGCCGATATTGGGAAGGAAGATGTTGCCCGCGGAATCCACGGGCATGATGCCTTCCGCGTCCACCGCGCCCCAGACGCGTACGGAAACGCGGTCCCCGGGCTGGACGATGTAGTTGGGGTTGGGCGCGTCGGAGGCGGCCGTCGCCTCGCGCGTGAAGATGCCCGCGCCGAACACGGCGGTGGGGCCGCCCGAGTTGCGCGGCGCCTCGCCCAGGGCCGGGGCGGCCGTGACACCGGCCTCGGCCTCGGTGGTCTGGCCGGCGCGGGCAACGCTGGGGGCGCCGGGCGGCTGGCCGAGCAATGCCTGCCCTTGCTGAAATTGCTGCAGCTGCTGGGCCTGCTGCGGCGTCAGCAGCGGCAGCAGGTTCTGCGCCGCCGCCCCGCCGGCGAGCGCGAGCCCGGCCAGGGCGGCCAGCGTGGCGCGCGTCACGAAATGCTTCATTGAAATCCCCCGGGTCACGCGGCGTGTTCCTTCACCCCGGCGACCAGCAACCAGCCCAGACCATAAAGCAGCGAAAGCCCCCCGAACACGTAGAGCGTGCCGAGGAAGGGGCGCGGGAAGAGCGAACGCTCGGCGAGGTTCGGCTCCACCACCCGCACCAGGAAAAGCTGCTGGCGCTGCGCATCCACCATCGCGCGCTCCAGCTGCATCGTCGCGGAGGCGAGGGCGCGGGCCGCGAACTCCCCTTCCAGTCGCAGCCGCTCATAGGCGGCCAATTGTTCCGTCAGGCCGGTGCCGGCGGCGGCAAGGCGGGTCCGCTCCTCCGCCAGCTGCTGCTCCGCCCCCTGGATGCGGCTGCGCAGGCTCTGGATCTGCGGCGCGTTGGGGCGGGCGAAGGACTGGGCCTGCTGCAGTTCCGTGCGCAGCCGCGTCACCTCGCCCTCCAGCCGTCCCAGCGCCTCCACGTTGATGGCGATGGAGCGCGACGGGTCGAGCGACTGTTCCCGCTGGCGGAAGGCGGTCAGCGCGGCGCCTGTGTCCTTCGCGCGCTCCTCCGCCCGCTCCAGCTCGAGCCGCGCGGCGCGCACGGAATCGTCGAGCAGGCGGCGGTTCATCTCGTTCACCCGGTCCTCGCCGAGGGAAAGCAGGAGGCGCGACACCTCCAGGCTGTCCGCCGGGCGGAAGGAGCGGACCTGCAGCGTGGTGACGCCGCTGTTCTGGTCGATCTCCGCCTTCACCTGGCGGCGGAAATACCAAAGCAGGCGCTCCGCCTCCGGCTCCTCCCACCACAGCCGCGCCAGCGGGTCGGCCTCGGGGCGGCGGAAGACGGAAACGAGGTCGAGCCTTTCGCGCAGGAGGCGCACGGCGTCGTGCGACAGGAGGAAGTCGCGCAGCGCCGTCGCATCTTCCGTCGCGGCGCGGAACCCGGCCTGGTTCAGCGCCTCGCCGAGCAGGGAGGAGGCGCTGCGCTGCTGACCGCGCAGGGTGATGCGCGACTCGCTGATGTATTGCGGCGCCGCCACGGCGAAGAGGTAGAGCGCCGCGAGCAGCGTCGGCAGGAGGACGGCGAAGGTGAAGGGAAAGCGCCGCACGGGTCCGAAGATCCCGCGCCGCGGCCGGGGCTGCGGCGGCAGCCGGCCGATCTGGATCGACGCGGCGGCGGGCGGCGGCGCCTCGCGCCGCAGCGTGGGCGGAGGCGCGCCGATGACCCTCTCAGAGGGCGCGATAGGCGGCGAAAGCCTGGTCCAGATCTTCATGGAAGTGCAGCTTCCCGTCTTGCAGCACGGCGGCGCTGGTGCAGAAATTCCTCACCAACTCCTCCGAATGGGAAACGAGGATGAGGGCGGCGCGGCCGCGGCGGGCCATCAGCTCCTCCCGCCCGCGCCCGGCGAAGCGGGCATCGCCCGCCGCCACCATCTCGTCCACCAGGTAGCAGTCGAAATCCACCGCGAGCGACAGCGCCAGCGCCAGGCGCGACTGCATGCCCGAGGAGTAGGTGCGGACCGGCATGCGCATGTGCTCGCCGAGTTCGGCGAACTCCTCGCAGAAGCCGAGCGTCCAGTCCACCGGGCGACCGTAGATGCGCGCCACGAAGCGCACATTGTCCGCCCCGGACAGGTTGCTGTGCAGCGCCCCGCCATAGCCCAGCGGCCAGGAGATGCTCATCTCCCGATGGATGCGGCCCGCATTGGGATGCTCGACGCCGGCGATGAGGCGCATCAGCGTGGACTTGCCGGCGCCGTTGCGGCCGAGGATGCCGATGGCATCGCCCTTCCGCACCGTCGCGTCCACCCCGCGCAGCACCTCCTTGTCGCGCCCCCGCACCCGGTAGCTTTTCCAGACTCCGTCCAGGCGCAGCATGGCTCACGTCTCGAGATGCGGGCGCGCCGCGCGCAGGGCGACGAGGCCGAGCGTGTTGGTGACCAGGATCCAGGCGCCGAGATAGAGGAGGTCGTAGTGGAAGGGCACCACGTCGCCGTAATAGGAATGGCGCACGAACTCGTAGATGTGGACGGTGGGGATCCAGAGGATCATCTGCTGCATCTCGGCCGGGAACCACCAGACCATGAAGAAGGCGCCCGAGGCCGGCAGGGACAGGTAGGTGGCGGGGTGCACGATGCGGTCCACGTTGTGGGCCCCCAGCACCCCCAGCGAGGCGACGAGCAGCGCGATGCCGTGCATCAGCAGCGCCATCAGGACGAGGCCCATCGCGATGCCCAGCGGGTCGCGCGGCCAGTTGCCGGTGACGATGCCGACGCCCGTCAGGAAGATGGACAGCGCCACCAGCACGGCGGCGCATTCCAGTATGGTGCGCGCCATCAGGACGTCATGCAGCCGAACCCGCGCATGGTAGAAGAGCGGCGCATTCGCCTCTAGCGCCGTGGAGGCGCGCGTCACGATGGAGCGCAGCAGGTAGTAGGGCGTGTAGGACAGCACGTAGAAGGGGAAGGGCGCGAGCCCGCCTGGCAGCCCGTGCCCCGCGATGTGGTGCAGCGTGGCGACGCAGCCGGCCAGGATCATCGGCTCCACGAAGAGCCAGACATAGCCGAGATTTTCCCGCCCGAAGCGCGCATGCATCTCCCGCATGATCAGCGCGCCCAGCACGTTGAACTGCACGCGCAGGGAGCGGGACAGGCTGGGCTCGGGAAGGATGGGGCCCGGGCGCATGGCGAGGCTCAGCGCGGCGCGCCCTGCAGGAGCGGCCGGGCGCTGCGGAAGGCGCCGTCCGGGTCCTGGCAGACGATCTGCGCACGCTCGTTGAAGCCCGCGCCCAGGATCACCTCGCGGCACTGCCGCCCGCTCGCCGCGTGGAAGACCCGGGCGAGGCGCGCCGGCTGGCCCCCTGCGGCGCCCGACTGGCCGGGTGCCGCGGAGGCAGCGAAGGCGGCGACCGGGTCGCTGGCCGACGAGGCCGCGGAGGCGGCCGGCAGGGGCAGCGGCGCGGCGGAGAGGGTGCGGCCCGGATCGGGCTGGAAGGCGGCCGACACGTCGGAGAAGCTGGGGAGCGACGAACAGGCGGACACGCCCAGCAAGAGGGGTAGAAGCAAGAACCGGCGCAGCACCATCATCAACCTTCCCGGGGTAGGCGGGCTTCGGCGGCCCTCCTCTTCAACCTATACGGGCTGAGCCCGATCAACAATTCGCGGAGGAGTCCGGAGATGGCGGCAGGATGCGTGCTGATCACCGGCGCCTCGCGCGGGTTGGGCGCGGCGCTGGCGCGGCACGTCGCGGCGCCGGGGATGGTGCTGCGCCTCGTCGCGCGGGATGCGGCGTCGCTGGAGGCAGTGGCGGCGGAATGCCGGGCGCGCGGTGCGGCGGTGGAGACCGCGCCTCTGGACGTGCGCGACGCGGCAGCGATGGCGGAACGCCTCCTCGCCTGGGATGGGGCGCAACCCTTCACCCATCTGGTCGCGGCGGCCGGGATTTCCTCGGGCACGCCGCCAGAGGGCGGGCTGGAGGGGCCGGAACTGGCGGCGCGGACGGTGGCTGTGAACCTCGGGGGCGCGATGAACACGGTGGCGCCGCTGCTGCCCCGCCTCATCGCGCGCCGGGCCGGGCGGGTGGTGCTGGTGGGCTCCGTCGCCGGGTTCCTGGGCCTGCCGGACAGCCCGGCCTATTGCGCCAGCAAAGCCGGGCTCTGGGCCTGGGGCGAGGCGCTGCGGGCGAAGCTGGCGCCCGAGGGGGTGGGGGTGACGGTGGCCGCGCCCGGCTTCTTCCGCAGCGCGATGAGCGCGCGCTATGCCGGGCCCCACCCCGGCGAGATCAGTGCTGAGGCGATGGCCCGCCGCATCTGGCGGGCCGCCGAGCGTGGGCGCGGGCGCGTTGCGGTGCCCGCCGCGCTGGGGTGGCTGCTTCGCCTGCTGCCGCTGCTGCCCGCGCCGCTCGCCGACCGGGCGGCGCGGCTGCACCGCTTCACCATCACCCCAGAAGCTGCCCCCCATCCACCACCACCGTGTGCCCCGTGACCCAGGAGGCGAGCGGCGAGGACAGGAACAGCACCACGTTGGCCACTTCCTCCGGCGTGCCGAGGCGGCCGAAGGGGATGGATTTGAGGATGCGGCCGTACAGCGCCGGGTCCTCCGACTTGCGCTTCTCCCAGGAACCGCCCGGGAACTCGATGGAGCCGGGGGCGACGCCGTTCACCCGGATGCCATCCGGGGCGAACATCGCCGCCTGGGACTGGGTGTAGTTGATCAGCAGCGCCTTCACCGCCGCATAGGCCGGCGTCCGCAGCGACGGGCCGAAGCCGGAGATGGAGGACAAGTTGACGATGGAGCCGCGCGAGGCCTTCAGCGCCGGCAGCGCCGCCCGGCTGGCGCGGAAGGTGGCCAGCACGTCCACGTTCAGGCTGGCCGCCCAGCCTTCCTCCGTGTCCGCCGCGCCGAAGCCGGAGGCGTTGTTCACCAGCACGTCGATGCCGCCCAGCGCCCCTTCCGCCTCGGCAACGTAGCGGCGCACCGCCTCGCCATCCGACAGGTCGCAGGAGGCGGCGTGGGCGTTCGCGCCCAGCTCGGCACGGGTGCGCTCGAGCGCCTCGGCGCCGCGGGCGCAGATGGAAACCGCGGCGCCGGCCTGGGCAAAGCCCAGCGCGACCGAGCGGCCGATTCCCTTGGAGCCGCCACACACCACGACGCGCTTGCCGTTGAAGTCGAACATGCTGTCCTGTCCCTCTGCGTTTCCGGCGATGGAAGGCCGGGGCGGCGCGGCGCGCAAGCCTTGACGGGCACGGCCCCGCGCCCCAATCGCGGCCCATGGCCGCGCCCCCCGTTCTTCTCCTCGACAGCATCCGCTTCACCCTGGGCGGCAAGCCGCTGCTGGAAGGCGCCTCCCTCGCCGTCACGCCCGGGGAGCGGCTGGCGCTGGTGGGGCGCAACGGCAGCGGCAAGTCCACCCTCCTGCGCATCGCGGCGGGCGAGTTGGAGGCGGAAAGCGGCACGCGCTTCGTCCAGCCCGGCACCACCATGCGCTACCTGCCGCAGGAGCCGGACCTGTCGGGCCACGCGACGGTGCTGGATTACGCCCTGGCCGGGCTCGGCCCCGCCGACGACCCGTACCGCGCCCGGCACCTGCTGGAGGCGCTCGGCCTTTCCGGAGAGGAGGACCCCGCGCGGCTGTCGGGCGGCGAGGCGCGGCGGGCGGCGCTGGCCCGCGCCCTGGCGCCGGAACCGGACATCCTCCTGCTGGACGAGCCGACCAACCACCTCGACCTGCCGGCCATCGAATGGCTGGAGGAGGAGCTGGCCGCGATGCGCGGCGCGCTGGTGCTGATCTCGCACGACCGGCGCTTCCTGGGCCGGCTGTCGCGCGCGACGCTGTGGCTGGATCGCGGCGCGACACGGCGTCTCGATCGCCCCTTCTCCGCCTTCGAGGAATGGCGCGAGACGGTGCTGGCCGAGGAGGAGCAGGCGGCGCACAAGCTCGGCCGGCAGATCGCGCGGGAGGAGCACTGGCTGCGCCACGGCGTGTCCGCCCGGCGCAAGCGCAACATGCGCCGCGTCGGCGAGCTGCACGCGCTGCGCCAGGCGCGGCGGGACCGCGTGAAGCCGCAGGGCACGGTGAAGCTGGAGGCGGCGGAGGCTGCGCCCTCCGGCGCGCTGGTGGCCGCGGCGGAAGGCATCACGAAATCCTTCGGCGGCGCGCCGGTGGTGCGCGACTTTTCCACGCGCATCCTGAAGGGCGACCGCGTCGGTCTGGTGGGGCGCAACGGCGCGGGCAAGACCACGCTGCTGCGGATGCTGACCGGCGCGCTGCCGCCCGATTCCGGTTCGGTGCGGCTCGGCACGAACCTCCTCATGGCGACGCTGGACCAGATGCGCGCCGCGCTCGACCCCAATGTGACGCTGGCGGACACGCTGACCGAGGGGCGCGGCGACCAAGTCTGGGTGAACAACCAGCCGCGCCACGTCATCGGCTACATGGGCGACTTCCTGTTCGGGCCGGAGCAGGCGCGCACTCCGGTCGGCAAGCTTTCGGGCGGGGAGCGCGGGCGGCTGCTGCTGGCCCGCGCGCTGGCCGCGCCCTCCAACCTGCTGGTGCTGGACGAGCCGACCAACGACCTCGACCTGGAAACCCTGGACCTGCTGGAGGAGATGCTGGCCGATTACGGCGGCACGGTGCTGGTGGTGAGCCATGACCGCGACTTCCTGGACCGCGTCTGCACCTCGGTGATCTTCGCAGAAGGCGAAGGGCGGTGGGTGGAATACGCGGGCGGCTATTCCGACCTCTTGGCGCAGCGCGGCGCGGGGGTGGAGGCGGCCAGGGCGCCGCGTGCGGCCGCACCCGCCGCAAAGCCGGCCGCTGCGCCCGCCCCCGCCCCTTCGCGCCCCAAGCTCAGCTTCAAGGACCGTCACGCGTTGGAGACCTTGCCGGCCACGATGGAGCGGCTGGGCAAGGAGATCGCACTCTTGCGCGAATGGCTGTCCGATCCGGGGCTTTATGCCCGCGACCCCAAGGGGTTCGAGACGCGCACCAAGGGCCTTGCGGAGCGCGAGGCGTCGCTGGCCGCGGCCGAGGAAGAATGGCTGCGCCTGGAGATGCTGCGCGAGGAGCTGGAGGGGTGATCGGCCTCCTCCTCCGGCTGCGGCGCTTGCCCGGGCTGCTGGCGGTGCTGTGGACGGCGCTGCGCGACCCGCGCACGCCGATCCGCGCCAAGGCGGTGGCGGTGCTGGCCGCCGCCTATGCCGTGTGGCCGATCGACCTTCTGCCCGACGTTGTGCCCTTCGCCGGCTGGCTGGATGATCTGGTCATGGTGCCGCTGCTGCTCGGCCTGGCGGCGAAGATGGTGCCGGCGCCGGTGATGGAGCAGGTGATCGCGCATCGCGGTGGGCGCCCGGTCGTGTCGCGCCCGGGCGAGGCGGCGCAGCCGCCGCCCTCCCCGCTCTGGCCCTGGGTGGCGGCGGGGCTGGCGCTGCTGGTGCTCGTGGGCTGGGCGCTGGTGGGGCGCTGATCAGCCCGGGCCGCGCCGTTCCTCCAGCAGCGTCTCCACCAGCTTGATGAGGCGCAGCATCTCCACCTCCCGCAGCGCGTCCACCTTGGCGTGCAGCGCCTCGATCTCCAGCTCCGCCTTCACGTTCACCGCGTAGTCGTGATGCGCGTGCTCGCGGTCGATCTCGGCCTGCCGGTTCTGGCTCATCATGATGATGGGCGCCGTGTAGGCGGCCTGGAAGGACAGGACGAGGTTGAGCAGGATGAAGGGGTAGGGGTCCCAGGCCCGGTTCCAGGCGAGGATGTTGGCTACGATCCACAGCACCAGGATCACGCTCTGCGCGATGATGAAGCGCCAGGAGCCGACGAGCCCGGTGACGCGGTCGGCCACGCGGTCGCCCCAGCCCATGGCCGGATGCGGCCGGTGGGCGGGGCGAGCGCGGCGCAGGGCGTGCAGCCGGGCCGTGTCGTCGGGATGGGCGGGGGCGGTCATGCAAGGCTCCGGGGCCGGAATAACCGGAGGCTACTCCCCTCGCCGCATGGCGGAAGCGGGGGTCAGCGCCCTTCCCACACCGCCGGGCGCCGCGCCAGGAAGCTTTCCACCCCTTCCGCGAAATCGCGCGAGGTGAAGCACATCGCCACCAGGTCGTCGCCGTGGATGGCGCGGCTCGCCTCGCGCAGGCGGCGCAGCGCCTGCTTGGTGGCGCGCAGCGTCAGCGGCGCGTGGCCCGCGACGGTCTGCGCCAGCTCCCAGGCGCGGGATTGCAGCGCCGCGTGGTCGGGCAGGATCTCGGAAAGCAGGCCCGCCTGCTTCATCTCCTCCGCCTCCATCAGCCGCGCGGTGAAGACGAGGTCGGTGACGCGCGCCGGGCCGATCAGGGCCGCCATGCGCGCGTGGTTCACCATGGAGAGCGTGTTGCCGAGCGTCCGCGCGATGGGGAAGCCGAAGCGCGCATTCGCGGCACCGATGCGGAGGTCGCACACCGCGGCGATGGCGGCACCGCCCCCGGTGCAGGCGCCGGCGATGGCGGCGATGGTCGGCTTGGTGCAATCCTCCAGAGCCGAAAGGATGCGGTCGATCTTGCTCTCGTAGCCGATCGCGTCCTCGGCGGTGCGGAAGTTGCGGAACTCCGAGATGTCGGTGCCGGCGGCGAAGGCCTTCTCGCCCGCGCCCGTCAGGATCACCGCCTTCACGGAATCATCCGCGCTCGCCTCGGCGGCCAGCTTCGCCAGGCCCTCGTACATGCCGAAGGTGAGGGCGTTGCGCGCCTGGGGGCGGTTGAGCGTGACATGGACGACGCCCTCGCGGCGCTCGACCAGAAGTTCCTCGGACATGCGGTTCCCCTTTCGGCGGCCAGGGTTGCAGCCTTCGGCGCGCGGTGGAAGATGCGGGCCGGAACAGGAGACGCCCCGCCCATGATGCCCCTCAGCCGCTTCACCGTGCTCGACCTGACCCGCGTCCGCTCCGGGCCGACCTGCGTGCGCCAGCTGGCCGACTGGGGGGCCAACGTCATCAAGGTCGAGGCGCCGGACGAGGTGGACACGGGCAAGGGGCTGGGCGGCGAGCGCCACGGGCCGGACTTCCAGCACGTCCACCGCAACAAGCGCGGCATCACGGTCAACCTGAAGACCGAGGCTGGGCGCAAGCTGTTCCACCGCCTGGTGGAGAAGGCCGACGTGGTGGTGGAGAACTACCGCCCCGACGTGAAGCACCGGCTGAGCGTGGATTACGACACGCTGGCCGCGATCAACCCGCGCATCGTGCTCGGCTCCATCTCCGGCTTCGGGCAGGACGGGCCCTATGCCAAGCGGCCCGGCTTCGACCAGATCGCCCAGGGCATGGGCGGGCTGATGAGCGTGACCGGCCTGCCGGGCCAGGGTCCGGTGCGCGCCGGCATCCCGGTCGCGGACCTGACGGCTGGGCTCTACTGCGCCCTCGGCATCATGGTCGCGCTGCTGGAGCGGGAAAGCACCGGGGTGGGGCGCTGGGTGCATGTCTCCCTGCTGGAGGCGATGATCGCCATGATGGACTTCCAGGCCACGCGCTGGACCATGAAGGGCGAGGTGCCGAAGCAGGCCGGCAACGACCACCCCACCACCATCCCGACCGGGCTGTTCCAGACGAAGGACGGCGTGGTGAACATCGCGGGCGGCGGCGGCGAGATGTGGAAGCGCATCGTCGCCGTGCTGGGGATGGAGGAGGAGGCGAAGGATCCAGACCTCGCTACCGACAAGCTGCGCTCGCAGAACCGCGCCAAGACCAACGCCCTGATCCAGAAGCGCATGGAGACGCGCACCACGGCGGAATGGGTGGACGCGTTCAACGAGGCGGGCGTGCCCTGCGGCCCGGTCTATTCCATGGACCAGGTCTTCGCCGACGAGCAGGTGAAGCACCTGGGCCTGGCGATGCCGGTGCAGCACCCCCAGCTCGGCGAGATCGCGCTGGTGCGCGCGCCCATGCAGATCGCGGGCGTCGAGTGCGCCCACAACCCCACCCCCGAGCGCGGCCAGCACACGGACGAGGTGCTGCGCGAGTTCGGCCTTTCGGCCGAGGAGATCGCCGCGCTGCGCAACGAGAAGGCCATTTGAGCGTCCCGGGGAACGCCGGCTACGCGGAGGAGGCGGACGCGCTCGCCCGGGTCTATGAGAGCGTCCCCTTCGCCCGCGCCCAGACCCATCTGCTCCCCTTCCTGCCGCCCGCGCGGGCCACCGTGCTCGACATCGGCGCCGGCACGGGGCGGGACGCGGCCGGGCTTGCGGCCCTGGGCCACCGCGTCACGGCGGTGGAGCCGACGGCGGAGCTGCGGCGCCGCGCGGTGGCGCTGCATCCGGACCCGGGCATCGAATGGGTGGACGATTCCCTGCCGGACCTCGCCCGCCTGCCTCACACTTCGTCCTTTGACGCCATCCTGGCCACGGCGGTCTGGATGCATCTCGACGCCGCGGAACGCGCACGCGCCATGTCGCGCGTAGCGGCGCTGCTGCGTCCGGGCGGCGTGCTGGCCCTCACGCTGCGCCACGGCCCCGTCCCGCCCGGCCGGCGCATGTTCGCGGTGACGGCGGCGGAGACGGTCGCGCTGGCGGAAGCGGCGAGTCTCGCCTGCCTGCATCGCGCCGAGGCGAAGGATGGGCTGCTGCGCGCCGACGTGACCTGGGACCGGCTGGTCTTCCGCAAGGGCGCCGCCCTTGCCGGTGGCGCCGGGGGAGCGCAGAACCCGCCCAGCCAGACATGAGGGTCCCGTGAAGATCACCAGCATCCGGCAGGGCGTGGTGCCCATCAGCAGCGCCATCGCCAATGCCTATATCGACTTCAGCAAGATGACGGCGAGCGTCGTCGCCATCACGGTGGAAAGCGGCGACGGACGCAGCGCCACCGGATACGGCTTCAACAGCAACGGCCGCTACGCCCAGACCGGCCTGCTGACGGAGCGCTTTGTCCCGCGCCTGGAGGAAGCCGGCGAGTTGCCGGCCCATGAAGATGGCGGCTTCGACCCCGTCCCGGCCTGGACGGCGATGATGCGCAACGAGAAGCCGGGCGGCCATGGCGAGCGCAGCGTCGCGGTGGGCGTGCTGGACATGGCGCTGTGGGACGCGGCGGCCAAGCTGGCCGGCGTGCCGCTGTGGAAGCTGCTGGCCAATCGCTACAACAAGGGCCAGGCGGACGAGCAGGCCTGGATCTATGCCGCCGGAGGCTACTACCACCCCGGCAAGGACGTGGACGCGCTGGTCGAGGAGATGAAGCGCTATCTCGGCCTCGGCTATTCCGTGGTGAAGATGAAGATCGGCGGCTCGCCGGGCATGCCGCTGCGCGAGGCGCTGCTGCTGGACCTAAGCCGCATCGAGGCGGTGCTGAAGCTGCTGGACGGGCAGGGGCACCGGCTCTGCGTGGACGTGAACGGGCGCTTTGGCCTCCACGCCGCGCTCTCCTACGCCGCCAGCATCGAGGGCTTCGGCCTGCGCTGGTACGAGGAACCGCTGGACCCGCTGGACTATTCCACCCACGCCACGCTGGCCGAGCACTACCTGCCGCCCATCGCCACCGGCGAGAACCTGTTCTCCATGCAGGATGCGCGCAACCTGATCCGCCATGGCGGGCTACGCCCGGACCGCGACGTGCTGCAATTCGATCCGGCCCTGTCCTACGGCCTCGTCGAGTATCTCCGCACGCTGGAGATGCTGCGCGCCCATGGCTGGAGCCCGCGCCGCTGCGTGCCGCATGGCGGGCACCAGTTCGCGCTGAACATCGCGGTGGGGCTGGGGCTGGGCGGCAACGAAAGCTATCCGGAGGTCTTCGCGCCCTTTGGCGGCTTCGCGGATGCCACGCCCGTCGAGAACAGCCGCATCCGCATGCCGGACGTGCCGGGCATCGGCTTCGAGGCGAAGAACGACCTCTACGCGGTGCTGAAGGATTTGTGAGGCGGAAGGGGGCCTTCGCGGCCCCCTCCCCGGCGCGTCAGCCGCGCGCGATCTTCACCGCGGACTTCGCGGCGTTCACCATCAGCCCGACATCGTTCAGGATGGTGACGAGCTTGAAGCCCATCTTGATCATCTTGTTCGCGTATTCGGGCGTGCCGTTGTGCAGGCCCGCCGCGATGCCGCGCTTGTCCGTCTCCTTCAGCAGGCGCTCGTAGATCTTCATGATCTCCGGCTCCTCACGGTCCAGCTTCGGCTCCATGCCGAGCGAAAGGCCGAGGTCGGAGGGGCCCACGTAGATCGCGTCGATGCCCTCGACGTCGAGGATGGCTTCCAGGTTGTCGAGCGCGGTCTGCGTCTCGATCATCGGGATGACGAGCACGTCGTCATTCGCGGTCTTCTGGTAGGTGCCGCCCGAGCCGTAGGAGCCGGCGCGGATCGGGCCGTTGGAGCGCGTGCCCTTGGGCGGATACTTCGCGTACTGCACCAGGGCGCGGGCCTCGGCCTCGGTGTTCACCATCGGGCAGATCACGCCATAGGCGCCGGCATCCAGCACCTTGCCGACGATGCCCGGCTCATTCCACGGCACGCGCACCATGGGCAGCACGCCGTGCGGCTGCATGCCCTGGAAGCAGGCCACGCAGGACAGGTAGTCCTGGACGCCGTGCTGCATGTCGACCGTCACGCTGTCCCAGCCGCACTGGGCATACATCTCGGCGCTGAAGGCATTGGGGATGGCAAGCCACCCGTTCACCACCGCCTTGCCGCTCTTCCAGGCTTCCTTGACCTTGTTCGCCACGCGCTTCCTCCTCGGGGATAGTGGCGGGAGGCTAGATCGGTTCTTCCCATGGGGGAACCCGCCCGCCCCGGCGCGCGGCGCCCAGATTCGCCTTCATCCGCGCCAGCACCCGCCCGGCCAGGGCCAGCTCCTCGGGCGGGATTCCCGCGGTCATGGCGGCGTTCAGCCCCTCCCCCAGCCCGATCATCTCCGCCTGGAGGCGCCGCCCCGCCTCGGTCAGGGCAAGGCGCCGGACGCGGCGGTCGGAGGCGTCTCCCTCGCGGCGCAGGAGCCCCGCCGCCTCCAGCCGGGCGATCGTGGCGCCCGCCGACACCTTGCCGACGCCGATCAGCCGCGCGAGGTCGGATTGCGCCATCGCCCCGTCGGCGGAGCGCGACAGCTGCACCAGCATCCACCATTGCGCGCGGGTGAGGCCGTGCGGCCGCATGCCGCCGTCGAACAGCGCCTGGCGCAGCCGCGACACGTCGTGCACCAGGAAGCCGATGCGGAACCCCGCCCCCGCTTCCTCCGTCATGGCGCCTCAGCCGTCCGCCCGCAGCCCCATGCGGTCCACCAGCGCGGTCCACCAGCGCAGGTACTGCTCCATGTCGGCGCGGAACTCCTCGGGGCCGAGCCATTGCGGGATCGTGTCCATCTCGCGCAGCCGGTTCACCACCTCGGGCCGCGCCATCGCCTTGCGGTAGCTTTCGGCGAGGCGGGCATGGATGGGCTGCGGCAGCCGCGCCGGGCCGAGCATTCCGAGGAAGCCGGTCTGCGCGAAATCCTCCATCATGCCGAGCTCGATCAGGGTCGGGATCTGCGGCAGCGAGGGGATGCGGTCGCGCCCCAGCACGGCGAGGGGGCGGATGCGCCCGGCGCGGATGTGCTCGCCCGCGCCGGTCATGGAATGGAAGGCGCAGGGGATGCGCCCGCCCAGCACGTCGGCCAGCAGCGGCGCCTCGCCCCGGTAATGCACAGGCGACATGTCGAGCCGGTGCGTGTCGGACAGGAGCTGCGCCATGGCGTGGCCGGTGGAGCCGGGCGAGTAGGTGCCGTAGTTCAGCGACTTGCCGCGCGCGAAGCTGATGAACTCCTCCATGCTGCGCGGCGGCTGGTTCGCGCCGACGCAGAAGACCAGCGAGGTGGTGCCCATCTTGCCGATCGGCGCGAAGTCCGAAAGCCGGTAGGGGTCACGACGCAAGACCACCGGGCTCTGGAAGGAGGAGGAGATGGTGAAGAGTAGCGTGTAGCCATCGGGCGCGGCGCGGGCCACGGCCTCCGTGCCGATCATCGCGCCGGCGCCGCCGCGATTGTCGATCACGATGGGCTGACCGAGATCGGCGGCCATGGGCTCGGTCACCAGCCGCGCCCAGATGTCGGTCGCGCCGCCCGCCGGGAAGGGGACGATCACGCGGATCGGCCGGTCGGGATACTGACTCTGCGCGAAGGCCGGCGTGGCAAGCGGCAGCGCGGCGAGGGCGGCGAGTTGACGGCGCTTCAGCATGGTCCTGGCGTCTCCTGGCGTTTTCGGGCGGGCAGAACCCGCGTCCCGCCGCGCCGCGGGCGCGCCGGGTCCTCCCTGGTTGTCGTTGCGGATACCGTAAGCGGGCGTACGACCGGGCGGCAAGCGAAACCCGGCCCGTCGCCACGCGGCGCGTTCGGGGGCATGATGCGGCCCCGGAAGGACGCCATGACCCAGATCTCCCAGTCCCCGGCGGAAGCCGTCATCGCCGCGCTGCGCCCTATCCTGGGCGAGCGTCTCAGCGTGAACGACGCGATCCGCCAGCAGCACGCGCGCGGCGAGGACACCACCGCCCCCACCACCCCCGACGCCGTGATCTTCGCCGAGACCACGGAGGAGGTGAGCCGCATCCTCGCGCTGTGCCATCAGCATGGCGTGCCGGTCACGCCCTTTGGCGCCGGAACCTCGCTGGAAGGCCACGTGAACCCGGTGCGCGGCGGCATCTCGCTCGACCTGTCGCGCATGGACGCGATCGAGGAGGTGAGCGCGGAGGACATGGACTGCCTGATCGGCCCCGGCGTCACGCGGCAGCTTCTGAACGACCACCTGCGCGACCAAGGGCTTTTCTTTCCGGTGGACCCAGGCAGCCATTGCACCATCGGCGGCATGTGCGCCACGCGCGCCAGCGGCACCAATGCCGTGCGCTACGGCACGATCCGCGAGAACGTGCTCCAGCTCGAGGTGGTGCTGGCGGATGGGCGGGTGATCTGGACCGGCTCGCGCGCGCGCAAGGCGGCGAATGGCTACGATCTCACGCGCCTCGTCATCGGCTCGGAAGGGACGCTCGGCGTCATCACGAAGATCCGGCTGCGGCTGCACGGCGTCCCGGAGGCGATGAGCGCGGCGATCTGCCAGTTTCCTACCCTGGCGGACGCGGTGAACACCGTCATCACCACCCTGCAGGCGGGCGTGCCCGTGGCGCGGATGGAGCTGCTGGACGAGGTGCAGATGGAAGCCTGCATCCGCTTCTCCAAGCTGGAAGGCCTTGCCGCCGCGCCGACGCTGTTCCTGGAGTTCCACGGCTCCGAGGCGGGCGTGGCGGAGCAGGCGGAAACGGTGCAGGGCATTGCCGCCGACCACGCCGGCAGCAACTTCGCCTGGGCGCGGGAGGCGGAGGCGCGCAACCGGCTGTGGAAGGCGCGGCACGACGCCTACTGGGCATGCATCGCGCTGAAGCCCAACCATCGCGGCATCGCCACCGATGTGTGCGTGCCCATCTCGCGCCTCGCCGAGGCGCTGCTGGGCGCGAAAGAGGACATCGAGGCGAGCGGCCTCACGGCGCCCATCGTCGGCCATGTGGGGGACGGCAACTTCCACACCGTGATCCTGGTGGACCAGGCGGACCCGACGGCGCTGGACCGCGCCTGGGCGCTGGATCGCCAGATCGTCCACCGCGCCCTGGCGCTGGGCGGAACCTGCTCCGGCGAGCATGGGGTGGGCATCGGCAAGCGCGAATTCCTGGAGGCAGAGCACGGTCCGGAGGCGCTGGCGGTGATGCGCAGCGTGAAGCAGGCGCTGGACCCGAAGGGCATCCTGAACCCGGGCAAGATCTTCCGGAACTGAGCGTGTTCGTCCTGCCGCTGCTGGCGCTGACGCTCGGCCACGTCTTCTCCAACGCCATCCGCACCCTGCCTGCCGTGGCGGCGGACGTGCTGTCGCGCGACCTGGGCGTTTCCGCGCAGGAACTCGCCGCCATCACCGGGGCGTTCCCTGCCGCCTTCGCGCTCGCGATGATCCCGGTCGGCGTGGCGCTGGACCGCTACGGGGTGCGGCCGGTGGCGCTGATCCTGCTCGCGATCGCGGCGCTGGGGGCCGGGCTGGCGGCGCTGGCCCCTTCCGCCCCGGCCATGGTGCTGGCGCAGGTGGTGCTGGGGGTCGGCTGCTCGGGCATGCTGATGTGCCCGATGACCTTTGCCGCCCGCGCGCTGGACGCGCCGCGTTTCGGCCTGTGGTCGGGCCTGGTCCAGGCCATCGGCAACAGCGGCATGGTGCTGACGGCGAGCCCGCTCGCCTGGCTGATCGAGGTGGAGGGCTGGCGCGCCGGCTACTGGGCCTGCCTCGCCCTCGCCGCGCTGGCGGCGGGCGCGGTGGCCACGACGGTCCCGTCCTGGACGCCGGCCGCTGCCACGCGCTCGGTCCTGGGCGATGCGCGGGAGGTGCTGCGCATCGCCGCCTCGCCCCGGCTGCGCGGGCTGATGGCCATGGCCTTCGTGTCCTTCGGGGCGGTGCTGGGGGTGCGGGGCCTGTGGGGCGGGCCCTGGCTGATGGAGGTGCGGGGCCTGCCGCGCATCGAGGCAGGGCACCTGCTGCTCGGCTGCACCCTTGCGCTGGTGGCCGGCCCGGCGATCGCAGGCTGGGTGGTGTCGCGCTTCGGGCAGGTGAAGCGGCTGATCGTGCTGGGCCATGCCGTGGCGGCGCTGCTGGTGCTGGGGTTGTTCCTGCGCGGGCCGGTGTGGCTGGACGCGGCGCTGCTGGTGGGGTTCGGCCTCGCCATCTCCTTCCAGGTGCTGTGCTTTTCCCTGCTGCGCGGGCTGGTGCGGCAGGAGGAGGCGGGGCGGGCGCTGTCCGCCATGAACATGTTCTTCTTCGGCGGCGCGGCCGTGCTGCAATGGCTGTCGGGCGCGGCGGCCTGGATGGGCGGCGCCGGGGCTGCGCTGCTAACCTTTGTCGCGGCTTTGCTGCTCGGTTGCCTGCTTTTCGTGCGCTGGCAACAAGACTGAGTCCACAGCTCGGATTTTTTTGCGCCGCAGCACGGCAAAGGGGTTCCCCTTTGGGCATGCCTCGGCCCATATGCGCGCCCGGACGACAAGCCCGGAGAGATCGCGCCATGGACGGCACCGCCCCCGCTTCCCGCACCAAGGTCACCGCCATTCCCGGTGACGGCATCGGACCCGAGGTGATGCGCGCCACGCGACAGGTGCTGGAAGCCGCCGGCGCCCGCATCGAGTGGGAGGAGGCGATGGCCGGCGCCGAGGCCTTCCGCAAGGGCATCGGCTCCGGCGCGCCGCGCGAGACGCTGGACAGCATCGCCTGCAACGGCGTGGCGCTGAAGGGCCCGCTGGAGACCCCCGTGGGCCACGGCGAGAAGAGCGCCAACGTCACGCTCCGCAAGGTCTTCGAGATGTACGGCAACATCCGCCCGGTGCGGGAGATCCCGGGCATCCGCACCCCCTTCGCCGGGCGCGGCATCGACTTCGTCGTGGTGCGCGAGAATGTCGAGGACCTGTACGCCGGCGTGGAGCACATGCAGACGCCCGGCGTCGCGCAGTGCCTGAAGCTGATCACCGAAGTGGGGTGCGAACGCATCGTCCGCCTCGCCGCCTGCCTCGCGGAGGCCGAGGGGCGCTCCAAGGTGACGGTGGCCACCAAGGCCAACATCATGAAGCTCACTGAGGGCATGATGAAGCGCGTGGGCGAGGCGGTGCTGAAGGAGCACGCGAACCTGCAGCACGAGCACATGATCGTGGACAATTGCGCGCACCAGATGGTGATCCGGCCCGAGCAGTTCGACGTGGTCGTGATGACCAACATGAACGGCGACATCCTGTCCGACTTGGCGGCCGGGCTGGTGGGCGGGCTGGGCGTCGCCCCTTCCGCCAATCTCGGCGACGGGGTGGCGATGTTCGAGGCGGTGCACGGCTCGGCGCCGCAGATCGCCGGCAAGGGGCTGGCCAACCCGACGGCGCTGCTGCTTTCCGCCGTGATGATGCTGCGCCACATCGGCGACTTCGAGACGGCGGCGAAGGTGGAGCACGCGCTCTACGTCACGCTGGAGGAAGGCAGGGACCTCACCGGCGACATCGCGCCGGAGGGCGAGGGCGTCGGCACCGACGCCTACGTGGCGCGGCTGATCGGCAATCTGGGCCGCCAGTCCGACAAGGTGCCGACGCGCGAGTACCGCCCGATCGCGCTGAAGAAGTGGCCCGCCATCACCTGGTACAAGGCGGCGACGACGCGCGAGCTGGTGGGGGTAGACGTGTTCGTAGAAAGCGAGCGCGACCCGAAGGCCATCGGCATCACCCTGCAGGCGGCCGCGGAAGGCAGCGCCTTCGACCTGAAGATGATCTCCTCGCGCGGGGCGCAGGTCTGGCCGGAGATGGGCGGCAACACTTTCCTGGTGGACCATTTCCGCGCCCGCTTCGTGTTCCGCGAGCCGCCCAAGGGCGATGCGGTGGCGGAGATCACCGACCTCCTGTCCCGCATCGGCCGGCAGCATCGCTGGATGCACATCGAGAAGCTGCAGCGCTTCGACGGCGCCGACGCCTTCACCCGGGCGCAGGGGGAAGGGTAGGCGGCAGCGGGACCGGCCTCAGTTCAGCCGGTTCCGCAGCTCGTCGATCAGGGCGCGGGTGCGGTGCGCCGCCTCGCCCCGGGGCTCCAACTCCAGGGCGCGTTCCAGGCTTTGCAGCGCGGCGCCGATGCGTTCCAGCCGGTGCTGCATCAGCCCCGCCTCGCGCCACAGCCCGGCATGGTCAGGGGCGAGGCGCAGCATGTCCTCCGTGCAACGCAGCGCGCCGTCCACCTCGCCGGCGCGCAGGCGGCGCAGCTTGATGTTGTTCTGCAGGCGCAGCAGCACCGCCCGCTTGCTCATCGCCACCAGCAGGCCGGGGCGCAGCTCCGCCTTCGGTCCCTCGATGCGCTTGATCAGGGCGCGCAGCTCCGGCGCGGCGAGCACCGCGCCGCCGCCGAACACGTCCAGGATCACCTGACCGCGCGGGTGGCCGAGCGCCAGCAGGAAATGGCCGGGGAAATCCACCCCGTGCGCCGCCCAGCCCGCCGCCTCCGCCGCGTGCAGCCACAGGATGCCGAGCGCCACGGGCAGGCCGCGCCGCCGCTCCAGCACCGCGACGAGGTTGGCGTTGCGCAGGTCGTCATAGGTCTCGGCATCGCCGCCGAAGCCGAACTCGCCATGCAGCAGCCGGGACAGGAGGGCGGCGCGGCGCGTGGTGTCGCCCGCATCGGCGCGCGGGTCGGCGGCCGCCTCCTCCACCGCGCGGCGGGCGATGCGGGACAGGAGGTCGCGCGCCGCGCGCCAGTCGGCATCGGGCGTGTCCACCCGGGCGAATTGCAGCGCGACTTCGGCGAGGTCGAGTTCGGCATCCGGCAATTGTCCGGCGGCCGAAAGCGCGGCCCGCGCCTCCTCGCTCATTCGCGCGGCATCATGCGGCCCAGCCGCCTGCCGCCGAAGAGGTGGACGTGGAAATGCGGCACTTCCTGCCCGCCATCCGGCCCCATGTTGGACAGGATGCGGTAGCCGCTCCCTTCCAGCCCCAGATCCCTCGCCACCTTCCCCACCGCGCGCCAGAACCCGGCAATGGCCGCATCGTCGGCGCTGCCGTGGAAGTCGGCGGCGGAGACATATTCCCCCTTGGGGATCACCAGCACGTGCGTGGGGGTGAGCGGGTTGATGTCGTGGAAGGCAAGGGCGAATTCGTCCTCGTGGACGCGCTTGCACGGGATCTCGCCGCGCAGGATGCGCGCGAAGATGTTCTGCGGGTCGTAGGGGGGCAGGCCGGAGACGCTCATGGAGGCGCAGGGTAATCCGGTTCGCGCGCCTCTGTGAACGGGTCGGCGCGGCGCGCCTGGCCGGTGGGGCAGATATCCAGCAGCACGCAGCGCCCGCAGGCGGGGGCGCGGAAATGGCAGGTCTTCTGGCCATGGCGCATCAGCACCTGGTGGTGGTCGTACACCTCCTGCGCGCCCCATTCCGCCGGCAGCATCGCCTCCATGACGCGGTGCGAGGGGCCGACGGCCATGCGCGGCGGGATGACGCCCAGCCGCTGCGCGACGCGGTGGTGGTGGCTGTCCACCGGCAGGGCGCGGCCGCGCATGGTGGAGAAGGACAGCACGGCCGCCGCCGTCTTGGGCCCGACGCCGGGCAGGGATTGGAGCCAGTCCCGCGCCGCGTCCGCGTCCATCGCAGCGAGGTGCGACAGGTCCAGCGCGCCGCGTCGCTCCGTCAGGGCGCGCAGGGTGCGCTGCAGGGCGGGCGCCTTGGCCTCGGGCCAGGTGCAGGGGGCGATGGCCTCCTCCACCTCCGCCACCGGGGCGTCGCGCACCGTCTCCCAATCGGGGAAGCGTTCGCGCAGGTTGCGGAAGGCGCGGGCGCTGTCGGCGTTGCGGGTGCGGTGCGACAGCAGGGAGGAAACCAGTTCGTCCAGCGGGTCGAGGGCATGGAAATAGGAGAGCGGGCAGCCGAACTCCGCGCAGAGGCGGCGATGCGCTTCCAGCAATCGGGCGGCGGGGTCGGTCACGGCGCGTTTCCTCCGAAGAGCGGGAAACGCGCCGGGGCCGGATCAGGCTGCGGAACGCAGGCCCATGACTCAGGCCGCGGAACGCAGCCGGGCGCGCCGCATCGTTTCCAGCCGGCGCACGCCGATCACCTGGGACAAACTGCCCTCCACGAGGTGAAGCTCGTGCGCCGGCATGGCGTCCATGCCCAGTTCCACCAGCAGCACCTCGCCCGCGCGGCGCGAGCGCACCTGGTCGGGAACGAGGTCGCGCTTGGCGAAGGGTTGGAGCAGGCGCGGCAGCATGCCGGGCGCGGCTTCCGCCTGAAGGGTGAAAAGCACAGAAACCGTGTCGGGAGCGGGTTCGGTCATGGAAATGTCCTGGGATGCGGGCTGCGAAGGGAAAGACCCGGACGGCGCGGACGCGCCGTGTCGCGGCGCGGTTTCAGCCGGCCGGGCGGGTAATTCGCAGCGTGTTCCGCAGGGTGGACATGCCGCTAGCGTAGCAGCACCGGAAGGATCGAGTCCAGCCTCGCGCGCCCTTCCGGCGTGGCGCGCAGCCGCCCGCCTTCCCATTCGAGCCAGGATTCCTCCGTGAGGGCCACGAGCATGGCGGGGTCCACCACCTCGGCGAAGGGGAGGCCAGCGCGCCGCTCGACCCGCGCTGGGTCCACGCCCTCGGCGAGGCGCAGCCCCATCAGCATCGCCTCGCGGCCGCGTTCCTGCGGGGACAGGGCGGTATCCTCCACCGCCGCATGCCCGTCGCGCTCGACGCGCGCCGCCCATTCCTCCGGCGCGCGATGGCGGCGCGTGGCAAGCATGGCGCCGTCCAGGAGCAGGCGCTGATGGGCCCCCGCGCCGATACCGAGATAGTCGCCGTAGCGCCAATAGGCGAGGTTGTGGCGGCTTTGCGCGCCGGGGACGGCATAGTTGCTGATCTCGTAAGCGTGGAGGCCGAAGCGCGCGGCCTCCTCCGCCGTCGCCTCGTACATCCGGGCGGCGTCGTCATCCTCCGGCAGGCTGAAGGCGCCGCGCGCGTGCTCCGTATGGAAGCGCGTCCCGGGCTCGATCGTCAGCTGGTAGAGGGACAGGTGGTCGGCAGCGAGCGCCAGCGCCTTGCGGAGTTCGGCGCGCCACGCCGCCTCGCCCTGGCCGGGGCGGGCATAGATCAGGTCGAAGGACAGGCGCGGGAAAAGGGCGCGTGCCGTTTCCAGCGCCGCCACCGCCTCGGTCGCGTCGTGGCGGCGGCCGAGGAAGCGCAGTGCCTCCTCGTCCAGGCTTTGCACGCCGAGGGACAGCCGGTTCACCCCCGCCTCGCGGAAGCCGCGCAGCTTGCCGGCTTCCACGCTGGTGGGGTTGGCTTCCAGCGTCACCTCCCAGTCGGGCGCGGCGTCGAAATGCGTCCGCGCCGCCTCCAGCAGCGCTGCCACGGTTTCCGGCTCCATCAGCGAGGGCGTGCCGCCGCCGAAGAACACGGAAGCCAGGGGCCGCCGACCCACCCGCGCCGCCTCGTGCGCCAGCTCGCGCAGCAGCGCCGCGCGGAAGCGCGCGTGGTCGGGGCCGGCTTCGCGCACATGCGAGTTGAAGTCGCAATATGGGCACTTGGCGGCGCAGAAGGGCCAGTGGAGGTAGAGGGCGAGGGGTTCGTTCACCCCCGCGATGTAGCGCCGATCAGCTTCCGGCGCAGCCGGGCGGAAAGCCAGTCCATCGCCGCCACCGTCACCACCATGAGAAGGATGATGAAGGCCACCTCGTCCCAATGGCGGACGCGGATGCGCTCGGCGATCTGCAAGCCGATGCCGCCCGCCCCCACCACGCCGAGGATGGTGGCGGAGCGCGTGTTGCTTTCCAGGAAGTAGAGGGCGTGGCCCAGCATTACCGGCAGAACCTGCGGCAGGAGGCCGAAGCGCACCACCAGCGTCGAGGAAGCGCCAGCGGCGGCGATGCCCTCGGCCTGGCGGCGTTCCGCGTTCTCGATCGCCTCGGCGTAGAGCTTGGCGAGGACGGCGATGTCGGCGGTGGCGATGGCCAGAACGCCCGCCAGCGGGCCGAGCCCGACGGCGCGCACATAGGCCAGCGCCCAGATCAGCTGATCCACGCCGCGGAACCCGTCCAGCACGCGGCGGAGCGAGAAGCGGAACAGCGCGTTCGTCACCACGTTGCACGCGCCCATCAGGCCGAGCGGCACGGCGAGGATCGCGGCGATCAGCGTGCCGAGAAAGGCCATGGCGAGGCTTTCGCCGAGGCCCTTCAGGATCTCCAGCCACAGCTCGCCGGGCGCGGGCGGGATCATCAGCCGCAGGATGGTGAGCATCCCGCCCAGCCCGTTCCACAGGCGCTGCGGCGTTGCGTCGAACCACCACAGGGCGAAGCCGAGCCAGAGGGCGAAGCCCACCCAGGCGAGGAGGCGAAGCGGGCGCGCGCGCGGAAAGGCATCGGGGACGCGCTCCCGCCAGGCGGCGACGAGATCCGCGCTCATGCGCCGATCACCCGGCGACGCAGGCGCTCGCTCAGGAGGTCGCAGGCGACGACGGCAAGGATGATGAGCAGCACGATCGCGCTCACCTCCTCGTAGTGGTTGAAGGAGATCACCTGGTAGAGTTCCTCGCCGATACCGCCGGCGCCGACGAAGCCGATGACGCTGGCGGAGCGGATATTGACCTCGAAGCGCAGGATGGCGTGGCTGAGCAGGTCCGGCGCGGCGGCGGGCAGGACGGCGTAGCGGCACGCCTCGGCCCAGGTGCCGCCGGAGGCGCGCACGCCTTCCCAGGGGCGCATCGGCACGTTCTCGATCGCATCCGCGAAGAGCCGCCCCAGCGCCCCCGCCGTGTGCAGCGCGATGGCGAGGATGCCCGGCAGCGCGCCGACACCGAAGGCCCAGATCAGGATCAGCGCGAAGACGATCTCCGGCACGGTGCGCCCGGCTTCCAGGAAGCGCCGCGCGAGGAAGCGCGCAGGCGGCGGAGCGCCGAGGTTGCGCGCGGCGACAAAGGAAAGCGGCAGCACCGCGGCGGCGCCGAGCAGCGTCGCCAGCGCCGCCATCTGCGCGGTTTCCAGCAGCAGGAGCGACCAGCGATCCAGCCGGTAGAACCAGAAGGCGAGGGAGCCTTCCGTCTCGGAATCGCTCAGCAGCGACGCCCAGCGCAGGTCAGGGGCGATGCGGAGGAAATACTCGCCGATGCGCGGCAGGCCGGCCAGCAGCGTGTCTGGATGGAACTCCGCCATGCGCGCGGCGGCGAGCGTGCAGGCGAGCAGCACGGCCCCGCCCAGCAGGGCGGAGGCCTGGCGGCGGCGGCGCCTTTCGTGGAACGCGGCCTCGGCGGCCCGCAGCGCGACCGACATCAGGAGCGGCGGCGCCGTGCCGCCGCTTCCTCGCGGCGCATCTCCACGAAGATCTCGTAATCGGCGTGGCGCACCTCGCGGAAACCCAGCCCCTCGCCGCGCGCGATCTGGCGGAAGATCTCCGGCCGCTCGCGCGGGAGGGCGAGGTAGAAGGCAGCGATGTCCTCGCGGAACTCGGCCGGCAGGTCGGCGCGGATCGTGAGCGGACCATTCTGGATCGGCCGGCTCTGCCACACCACGCGAAAGGAGCCGGGGCGCAGCAGGCCCTTGTCCACCATGGCGCGGAGGTTGCCGCGGGTGAAGCCTTCCGTCGCGTCGCCGATGCCCGAGCCCCAGGTGACGGCGGCGTCGTACTGCCCCTGCATCATCGCCACCATCGCCTGCTCGTGCCCGCCGCCGAAGCCGGTGCGGCCGAAGAACTGCCCCGATTCCACGCCGATGCCGGCGCGGCGCAGCTCGAACCGCGGAATCAGGTAGCCGGACGTGGAGTTCGGGTCGGCCCAGGCGAGGGAGCGGCCGCGCAGGTCTTCCAGCGCGCGCACGGGGCTGTCGGCGCGCACCGCGATGACGGAGTGATAGGACACCGAGCCGTCCACCTGCTCAAAGGTGACAAGCGGCAGGATGCCGCCATCCGTGTCCAGCCACGCGCCTGCATAGGCGGAGGAGCCGAGGGTGGAGAACTCCACCTGCCGTGCGGCGAGGGCCTGGAGAACCCCGGCATAGTCGCTGGCGGGGTAGAGCCGCGCCGGAACCTCGAAGCGCTCCTCCAGTAGCGCGCGCAGCCCGTCGAAGCGGGCGAGGCGATCGGCTTCGTTCTCGCCGCCCATCAACCCGACGCGGATCTGCGGCACCTGCGCGGCCCAGGGACGACGCCCCGGTTCGGGCAGGCGGTGCTCGCCCTCGGTGGAACGGCGCGGGCGCCACTCCGTCGCGCGCGCCACGGCCGGAGCGGCGAGGGCGCCGAGAAGCAGCGCGCGTCGCGACGTGACCGGACGGGTCATGACCGGCGCCGGCGCTCGGCCATTTCCTCGCGGCGCATCTCCACGAGGAAGGCGAATTGCTCGTGCGTCACGGTGCGGTAGCCTGTGCCCGAACCGCGCTCGATCTGCGCGTAGATCTGCGGATGCGTCTTGGGCAGGGCGAGGTGGAATTTGGCGAGGTCGTCCTTGAAGCCCTGCGGCAGGTCGCGCCGCACGGTGAGCGGGCCGTTGATGATCGGGTCGGACTGCCAGACGATGCGCAGGTCGCGCATGTTCAGCATGTTCTTCTCCACCATGGCGCGGAGGTTGCCGCGCGTGTGGCCCTGGTCGATGTCGCCCTGGCCGGAGGTCCAGGTGACGGCGGCGTCGTACTGGCGCTGCAGCACCGCGACCACCGCCTGCTCATGCCCGCCGCCGAAGCCGGTGCGGGAGAAATACTGGCCGCTTTCCACCGGGATGCCGGCGCGGCGCAGCGCGAAGCGCGGCACGAGGTAGCCGGAGGTGGAATTGGCGTCCGCCCAGGCGAGCGACCGGCCGCGCATCCCCGCGAGGTCGGTGATGCCGCTATCGGCTCGCGTCACCATGACCGCTACATAGGAGATGGAGCCGTCGCGCTCCTCCGCCACCAGCAGCGGCTCGACGCCGCCATTGGTGTCCAGCCAGGCGCCCGCATAGCCGGAGGGGCCGAGCGAGGCGCTCTCGATCTGCCGGGCGGAAAAGGCCTGGAGCACGCCGGCATAGTCGCTGGCCGGGAAGAGGCGCACGGGAACGCCGAAGCTCTGCTCCAGCAGTTCGCGATAGGCGCCGTAGCGGCCCAGGCGGTCGGCCTCGTTCTCGCCGCCCATCAGGCCGATGCGGATCTGCGGAACCTGCGCGGCCCAGGGGCGGCGGCCCGGGGCGGGCATGGGGACGTCCGCATCCAGGGAACGGCGCGCGGGCAAGGCGGCCTGGGCGCGCAGCGCGGCGGGGGTCATCGGGGCGCCCAGCACCAGGGCGCCGAGGTAGCGGCGGTTGATCATGCTCTGTGCTTCCTTGCGGAGAGTGTCAGGCAGCTGCCCAGCGGGCGGCGAGGATGGCGCGATCGGCCTCGGCCGCCGTGGCGGCGTGGCGCGTGGCGGGCGGGCCGTAGATGCGCTCGGCGGCGGCTTCGGTGAGTTGTTCCGGTGCGCCGTCGAAGACCACGCGCCCGGCCTGCATGCCGACGATGCGGCCGCAGAACTCGCGCGCCGCGTCGAGGTGATGGAGGTTCACCACCACGGTGATGCCGTCGCGCCGGTTCACCGCGCGCAGCGCCTCCATCACCGTGCGCGCGTTGCGCGGATCGAGGCTGGCGATGGGCTCGTCGGCCAGGATGGTATGCGGCCCCTGCAGGAGGGCGCGGCAGATGGCGACGCGCTGCTGCTGCCCGCCGGAAAGCGTTTCCGCGCGCTGGAGCGCGGTGGGGAGGAGGTCGAAGCGCTCCAGCGCCGCCAGCGCCAGGGCGCGGTCCTCATCCGGGAAGCGGCCCAGCAGGGCGTTGACGCGCGCAGCCAGGCCGCGCCGCCGGTTCAGCCGGCCGATCATGACGTTGGTGAGCACGTCGAGGCGCTGCACCAGGTTGAATTGCTGGAAGATCATGGCGCAGCCGGTGCGCCAGTCCCGCAGCGCCTGGCCGCGCAGCGACGTCACTTCCTGCCTGCCCCACACGATGCGACCCGCATCCGACTCCGCCATGCGGTTGATCATCCGCAGCAGCGTGGATTTTCCGGCGCCGGAACGTCCGATGATGCCCACCATCTGCCCGGCGGGAATGGAAAGGCTCACCGCGTCCAGCGCCGCGGTGTTGCCGAAGCGGCGGGACAGGCCCTGGATTTCCAGCGTCGCGTTCATGCGGCGCGACATAGGCGCGCCCTGTTACGTCCCGATGACGGTTGCGCGGCGGCGGCGTGGAATCCAATGTGCCGCAAACGGAGGAACACGCCATGACATCACGCCGCGCCCTGCTGGCCGCGCCCGCCATCCTTGCCGCCTTGCCCGCGCGCGCGCAGGACGGCTTCCCCAGCCGGCCGATCACCCTCGTTTCCGGCTATCCGCCCGGCGGCGTGACGGACATCAGCAGCCGCGCCGTCGCCGCGCGCCTGGAGCGCGAGCTGGGCCAGCCCGTGGTGGTGGACAACCGCGCCGGCGCGGCGACCGCCGTGGCGAACACCCACGTCGCGCAGGCGCGGCCCGACGGCTACACGCTGCTGGCCGGGACGACGACGCTCGCCATCAACCCCGCGCTGCAGCCGAACCTGACCCCGCGGGAGCCGATGCGCGAGTTGGCGCCGATCGGGTTGATGTACCGCACCTCCTTCGTGCTGCACGTCCATCCTTCGCTGCCGGTCAACAACACTGCGGAGTTCATCGCCTATTGCCGCGCCAATCCGGGCAAGGTGAATTTCGGCAGCAGCGGCACGGGCGCGGTGAACCACCTGGCGCAGGCGCTGCTGGCGCATCGCACCGGCATCGACGTGCTGCACGTGCCGTTCCGTGGCGGCGCGCCGGCGCTGCTGGAACTGCGCGCGGGCCGCATCCACGCCATGTTCCAGGCGATGCTGGAGGCGCTGCCGACCGTGCGCGAGGGCTCGACGCGCGGCCTCGCCGTTTCCTCGGCCGAGCGCTCGGCCCTGCTGCCCGACCTGCCGCCGGTGGCCGACACGGTGCCGGGCTTCGACGCGGTGTTCTGGCAGGGGCTCTTCGCGCCGGTCGCGACGCCGGATCCGGTCAAGGCGCGCCTTGCCGCCGCGCTGAAGGCCAGCACGGACGATCCGGAATTGCGCGCGCGCATGGCGCCGCAAGGGGTGGACATCGTCACGGGGGATGCGGCAAGCCTCGGCGCCTATCTGGCCAGCGAGACGCGCCTGTGGGGCGACCTGATCCGCGCGGCTAACATCCGCCCGGAGTGATCGCGATGCGTGTCCTGCCCCTGCTGCTTCCCCTGCTCCTCGCCGCCTGTGGCGGCCTGGACACGCGGCCCGGCGCCTCCGGCTTCCCCGACACGCCCTATGGCCGCGTTGGGGACCGGATGGGGCAGATCACCACCGACGGGACGCTGATCCTGAACCGCGAGCTGGTGCCAGGATCGCGGATGACGGTGCGCTGAGGTAACGCACGCGCTTGCCGTTGCGCGGGTCGGTCGCCTCGCCGGCCGGCGCGAAGCCCAGGGTTTCGTGGAAGGCGAGCGAGACGGGGTTGGGCGGGTCGAGATTGACCTCGCAGCACAGCGCCCCCTTGTCGCGCGCCACCGCCAGCGCGGCGAGGTCGGCGTAGAGGGCGCGGGCAAGGCCGCGCCGCCGTGCGGAGGCCGCCACCACGATGCGGTCCACATAGGCGAAGCGCCCGCCACGCGCGACGAACCAGGAATGGTTCGGCCCCTGGGGCGGCGTCGTCTCGTCGTAGGCGAGCAGAAAGGCCCCGCCATCCGGCGACATCCGCGCGGCGAAGGCGAGGCCAAGGGCGGCGCGGAGTCCTGCGAGCCCCAGCGCGTTCACCTGCAGCGCCTCGGAATCGTTCAGCGCGGCGAGGGCGGGGAGATCCGCCTCGCCGATGTCGCGGATCATCAAGCCTTGGCCGCAACCACCACCATGGCCGGCTTCAGCAGGCGCCCGTTCAGCGTCCAGGCGCTGCTCCAGGCCTGGAGCACCGTGCCGGGCTCCACCCCGTCGGGGGCCGGGGCTTCGCTCATCGCCTGGTGCAGCTCGGGGTCGAACTTCTCGCCCTGGGCGGGCTTGCGCTGGATGCCGTTGGCCTCCAGCCGCCCGAGCATGAAGCGCTCCACCCCCTCGAAGCCGCCGCGCAGCTTGGCCAGGAGTTCGGGCTCGTCCTCGGCCGCGGGGGGCAGGGATTCCAGGCCGCGGCGGAGGTTCTCGGCCGCTTCCACCACGTCGGCGGCGAATTTCTGCACGGCGAAGAGGCGGGCCTTGTCCGCTTCCTCGCGCCCGCGGCGCACGGCATTCGCCGTCTCGGCGCGGGCATAGAGCAGGGCGGATTCGAGTTCCGCCACCTTGGCTTCCAGGGCGGCGATGTGCTCCTCCGGCGTGGGGTCGGGACGGGCCTCGGGCGCGGCGGCGTCGTTGACGGCCTCGGGCGCGGGCTGCTGGTCTGGCGTGTCGCTCATGGGTGGGGAGGTAGTCGGCGCGGCTTGGGGGATCAACCCGGCATGGCTGTCATGCCAGCAGCGCGGCGGCGGCGAAGCCGAGATGCGCGGCGGCATGGGCCAGCATGGCGGCCAGCAGGTCGCGCCGCGCGAAGAGGGTGCCGAAGAACGATCCGGCCACGGTGTTGAGCAGGAGGGTGCGGGCCATCACGCCACCTTCCAGCGGCGCCCCGGACGCGGCCAGCGCCGGCAGGTGCAGCGCGGCGAAGAGCAGCGCGGCAAGCAGGATGGCGAGGAAAAGCGCGGCCTCCCAGCGGGGAAGAATGCGCCGGAGGAGAAGCAGGAGAAGGCTCATCACGCCCCAGCGCAGGATCACCTCCTCCACCACCCCGCCGTACAGGACGCCCAACGGCAAGGCCGCGAGGCTCCAGCCCTCGACGACCGAGGGCGGCAGGCCCGGTCCGGCCTGCCACCAGGAACGGGCGGAATGGTCCGCGACGGCGAGGACGAAGCCGAGCAGCACGCCGGCTGCCGCCTGCGCCAGGCGCGAGGCGGGCGTGGCTGCCGGCGCGCGGAGATGGAGGCCGCAGCGCCGCGCGGCGAACTGGCCGGCAAAGGCGCAGATCACCAGCAGAATCAGCGGATTGAGCAGCACGGCCCAGCGCGGCACGCCCGGAAGGACGGGAAGCGAAAGGAGGCCGGGAAGCCCCATGAGGATCAGCAGGACGGGCGTGGCGCTTCGGGGCATGGGGCTAGGTATGGGCCTGATCGGCCCTGGCCAGGATCCGCCCCGTCAGCCCAGCAGGCGGCCCAGCACCCGCGCCGTGTAGTCCACCACCGGGATCACCCGGCCGTAATTGATGCGCGAGGGCCCGATGACTCCGATGGCGCCGACGATCTTCTCCTGGGCGTTGCGGAAGGGCGCCACGACCACGGACAGCCCGGCGCTGCTGAACAGCCCGCTTTCCGCGCCGATGAAGATCTGCACCCCCTCGCCGCGCTGCGCGAGTTCCAGCAGGCGCAGCGTCGTTTCCTGCGCCTCCAGCCGCTCGAACAGGGCCGAGATTTCCTGCACGCGGGCGAGGTTCTCGACATTCTCCAGCAGCCGCGCCTGGCCGCGCAGGATGAGCGATCCGGCCGAGCCGCCGGCCCAGGTGGCCAGCCCCGCCTCGATCACCTGATGCGTCAGCGCGTCCAGCGCGGTGCGGTTGGCCGCGATCTCGTCCGCCACCGCGCCGCGCGTTTCCTCCAGCGTGCGCCCGGTGAGGCGCGCATTGAGGTAGTTGCCGGCCTGGATCAGCGCCGCGGGGGGCAGGCCGGGCGGCACCTCGATGACGCGGTTCTCCACGCGCCCATCCTCGGAGACCAGCACCACCAGGGCGCGGCCGGGGCCGAGGGGCACGAACTCGATGTGGCGCACCGCCGCCTCGCCCTTGGGCGCGACCACGAGTCCGGCCGCCCCGGCGAGGCCGGACAGCATCTGCCCCGCCTCGGCCAGGGTTTCCTGGAGGGAGCGGCCATGGGCGGCGCAGCGCGCGGCGATGGTTTCGCGCTCCTCCGCCGACAGGTCGCCGAACTCCAGCAGCCCGTCCACGAAGAGGCGCAGGCCCCGCTCCGTCGGCAGGCGCCCGGCGGAGGTGTGGGGGGCGTAGAGCAGCCCCGCCTCCTCCAGATCGGCCATGACGTTGCGGATGGAGGCGGGGGACAGGTTCAGCGGCAGGCGGCGCGACAAGGTGCGGGAGCCGACCGGCTCGCCGGTCTGGACATACACCTCCACCAGCTCGCGCAGCACGGCGGTGGCGCGGGGGTCGAGGGCCTGGGACATCGAAAGGGCGGGCAGGAGGCTCGTCGTGCGGGGCTTGTTCATGTTTTGCACAGGGAGTCTTGGGTCGGGCGGGGTTCAGGTCAAGAGAAACCCGCCATGCCCGTCCTAGGGCACGACCCCCCGCGCCTGGTTCAGCCGCGACCGGGCGCGGTTCGCCTCCACCGCCGCGCGGCCCTCGTCATTCGCCGCTTCCAGCCGAAGCTGGCGCACGCGGAACAGGTCGAACGTGCCGGTCTCGCCGCCGCGGAAGGCGTTGAGGGCGATCGCCTCCTGCTCCCGCGCCACGGCGAGGCGCTGGCGGGCGATGCGGAGATTGGCCTCCGCCGCGCGCAGCGCCGCCTCGGCGCGGCTGGCGGCGGCGGCCACCTGCCGGCGCGACTGCTCGAGTTCCGCCGCCGCGCGCGTCACCTCGCCCTGGGCCTGGGCGCGGCGGGGGGCGTTGCGGCCCTCCGTCGCCAGGGGCAGGCGGAAGCGCAGGCCGAGCGAGGTGCCCTCGTTCGTGCCGGTGCCGCCCTCCTGCCGGGCGAAGATCCCCACCTCCGGGTTGTCGCGCGGGGTGGCGGCGACGTAGCGCGCTTGGGCGGAAGCCGTTTGCAGCACCGCCTCGGCGGCGGCGAGGAGGGGATGCGGCCGGGCGGGCGGGAGGACGCGCTCGGGCGGCAGCGTCGGGTCCAGCCCGCCCGTCGCGACGCGATACAGGGCGCGGGCTTGTTCCTGCTCGGCCTGGGCCTGGGACAGGGCGAGCTCGGCGGCCAGGGTCTCGTTGCGGGCCAGCAGCGCCTCGCCGGGCGGGATGTCGCCCAGGCGGGCCCGGCGCGACACGTCATTGGCGATGGCGCGGGCGGTGGTCAGCCGCTCCCGCGCCAGCTGCACGGCGCGTCCCGCCTCGGCCGCGTTCCACCACGCGTCGCGCAGCGCCCCGGCCACCTCCAGCCGCCGCAGGGCGAGGCGGCGTTCCTGCTCCGCCACGCTGGTCGCGACCGAGCCGGCGAGGGCCTGGCGCTGGCCGGGCAGCCAGATCGGCAGGGCAAGCTCGGCGTCCAGCTCCCGCACCTCGCGCGGGCCGCGCGTGTCGGACCGGAAGGAGCCGGACACGGCCGGCGGCAGCGGCGTCAGCGACCGCACCGTGGCCGAGCGCGCCGCCGCCACCTCGCGCTGGGCGGCGATGGCGCGGGCGCCCGCGTCGAGCGCCATGGCGGCGTCCACATGGGTGGAAAGCTGCGCCCGGGCGACCCCGGGCAGGAGGAGCAGGAGCAGCAGCAGGAGGCGCGTCATTCGGCGGGCTTCCCTTCGATGGCTTCGGGCTGTCGCGCGGCGCGTGGCAGGGCGAAGCGCTCGTAGAGGATGGGCAGGAGCACCAGGGTCAGCACCGTCGCGGTGACGAGGCCGCCGATGACGACCACCGCCAGCGGCCGCTGGATCTCCGAGCCCGGCCCGGTGGCGAACAGGAAGGGCACCAGCGCCAGCGCGGCGATGGAGGCGGTGAGCGTCACCGGCGTCATGCGCCGCTTCGCCCCCTCCCGCACCGCCTGCGACAGGTCGAGCCCGTCCTCGGCGATCAGCCGGTTCACGTAGGAGATGAGCACGACGCCGTTCAGCACCGCGATGCCCATCAGGCACAGGAAGCCGACGGAGGCGGGCACCGACAGGAACTCGCCGGACAGCCACAGCGCCACGACGCCGCCGATCAGCGCGAAGGGCACGTTGCAGAAGACCAGCGTCGCCTGGCGCAGGCTGTTGAAGGTGAGGTAGAGCAGCAGGAAGATGCCCGCCATCGCCAGGGGCACCACCACGGTCAGCCGGGCCTGGGCGCGGCTCTGGTTCTCGAACTGACCGCCCCAGGCGACCTCGTAGCCGGGCGGGATGCCGACGCGCTCGCCCACCACGCGCTGCGCCTCGGCCACGAAGCCGCCCACGTCGCGCCCGCGCACATTGGCCAGCACGGTCGCCATGCGCTGCGCCTGCTCGCGCACCACCTGCACCGCCCCCTCCTCCTCACGGATCTCCGCGACCTGGGACAGCAGCACCGTGCCGCCGCCGGGCAGGGCGATGGGCACGCGCGCGAGGTCACCGGCCGAGCGGCGCAGCCCCGCCTCGCCGCGCAGCAGCACGGGGATGCGGCGCTCGCCTTCCAGCACCTCGCCGACGCGCACGCCGTCCACCCAGACGCGCAGCGCTTCCTGCACCTCGCCTGCGTTCAGGCCGACGCGTCCGGCGGCGGTGCGGTCCACGCGGATCGTGAGGTACTTCATCCCCTCGTTGCGCAGGGCGAAGACGTCGGCGGAGCCGGGCGTGCCGCGCAGGGCGGCCTCGATCTCGCGCGCGATGCGGTTCAGCTCCGGGATCTCGGGGCCGAAGACCTTCACCACCACGTCGCCGCGCGCGCCGATGATCATCTCCTGCACGCGCATGTCGATGGGCTGCGCGAAGGAGTAGGTGACGCCCGGGATGGCATCCATCACATCGCGCACGCGGTCCATCACCCAGGGCATGCCGCCACGCCGCGCTTCCTCGCGCCAGGAATCGCGCGGCGCCATCTGCAGGAACATGTCGGTGTCGTTCAGCCCGACCGGATCGATGCCTAGCTCGTCCGCGCCGGCGCGGGCCATGATGCCCTGCACCTCCGGCACCTGGGCGCGGATCTCGCGCGCGATGCGCAAGTCCACCTCGGCCGTCTCGTCCACGCCGATGGTCGGGTGCTTGCGCACGGTGATGACGGGCGTGCCCTCGTCCATCGCCGGGATGAAGATGGAGCCGATCTGCCCGAAGGCCAGAAAGGCCGCGACCAACCCGGCCAACGCCGCGCCGCCGATGACGAGGGGGCGACGCATCGCCCATTCCAGGAAGGGGTCGTAGACGGCGTGGAGGCGACGGACCAGCCAGGGCTCCCGCGCATGGCCGCCCTTCAGCAAGAGGGCGCACATCACCGGCACCACGGTCAGCGACAGGGTCAGCGCGACGAGCAGGGCGAAGGCGATGGTGAGGGCGACGGGCGAGAAGAGCCGCCCCTCCAGCCCCTGCAGCGACAGGAGCGGCACGAAGACGCCGACGATGATGACGACGCCCGAGACGAGCGGCACCGCCACCTCGCGCGTCGCCTCGCCCACCAGCCGCACGCGCTGCGCCATGGTCAGCCCCGTCGGCGCGGCGTGGAAGCGGTGCGCCGCGTTCTCCACCACCACCACCGCGCAATCCACCAGGAGGCCGATGGCGATGGCCATGCCGCCCAGCGACATGATGTTGGCCGAAAGTCCTTGCCACTTCATCACGCCGAAGGTTCCCAGCACGGCGAGCGGCAGGGAGAGGGAGACCACCAGCGCGGCGCGCCAGTTGCCGAGAAACAGCAGCAGCAGGACGACCACCAGCGCGATCGCCTCCAGCAGCACCTTCTGCACGGTCCAGACCGCCTCGCCGATCAGCTCCGCGCGGTCATAGAACAGGACGAAGCGCACGCCTTCGGGAAGCTGGCGCTCGATGGCCGGGATGCGGGACTTCACCCCCTCCACCACCTCGCGCGCATTCGCGCCGCGCAGGCCGAGCACGAGGCCCCACACCGCCTCCGCCTCGCCGTCGCGGGTGACGACGCCGTTGCGCGGCAGCCCGCCGAAGCGCACATCCGCGACGTCGGAGACGCGCACCACCCCTGCCTCGCGTGCGACGAGGACGATGGAGCGCACCTCCTCCAGCGAGCGGATGCGGCCTTCGGCGCGGACCAGCAGCGCCTCCTCGCCGTCGCGGATGCGGCCGGCACCGTCGTTGCGGTTGTTGCGCTCGATTGCCTCCTCCAGCATGCGCGTGGTGATGCCGCGCGAGGCCATGGCGATGGGATCGGGCACCACCTCATAGGTGCGGACATAGCCGCCCAGCGCGTTCACGTCGGCCACGCCTGGCACCGCGCGCAACTGCGGCCGGACCACCCAGTCCAGCAGGGTGCGCGCGTCGCGCGGGCTGAGGTCCGGCCCTTCCAGCGTGAACATCAGCATCTCGCCGAGCGGGGTGACGATGGGCGCCAGCCCGCCATCCACCCCGTCGGGCAGCTGGTCGTCGATCTCGTTCAGCCTTTCGCCCACCTGGGCGCGGGCCCAGAAGATGTCCGTGCCCGCCGCGAACTCGAAGGTCATGAGCGAGACGGAGAAGCGCGTGGTCGAGCGCATGGAAACGAGGTTGGGGATGCCGCGCATGGACAGCTCGACGGGCTGGGTGACGCGGCGCTCCAGCTCCTCCGGCGTCAGGCCGGGGGCGCGCATGGAAACCAGCACCTGCGTCGGCGACACGTCGGGAAAAGCGTCGATGGGTAGGGCGCGGTAGGAGAGGAAGCCCCAGGCCGCGAGGGCCAGGGCGGCGACGATCACCAGCAGGCGCTGGCGCAGCGCCGTGTCCACGAGGCGTGCGAGCATGGGCTCAGCTCTGGTCCGCTTCGGCCAGCTCGGCGAGCAGGGCGAGCATACCGCGCGTCGCCACTTGGTCGCTGGGCTGCAGCGGGCCGCGCAGCGAGGTGACCTGCGCCGTTTCGCCCACCACCTGCACCGGCCGGGCGGCGAAGCCCGACTCGGTGCGAACGAAGACCCAGGAGCGCTCGCGGTGGCGCACCACCGCGCCCGCCGGGACGCGCCATTGCGACTCGCCGGCCCGCCGCGTTTCCAGCGCGACGGTGACCGCCTGGCCCGGGCGCAGCGCCTCGGCGCCATGGTTGACCAGCGCCGTGGCCTGCACGCTCTGCGTCGCCGCGTCGGCGGTGCGGCCCAGGCGCAGGACGACGCCGGACGCGCCATGCGCCGGCACGGAGATCGGCGACTCCACGGACAGCGCCGAGATGCGTGCGATCGGCACCTGGATGTTGATCCAGAGCGGCTCCAGCTGCGCGATGGAGAGCAGCGGCGCCGCCTGCGCCACGCGCTCACCCGCCGTGGCGGCGCGGCCGATCACCACCCCGTCCATCGGGCTGGTGACGGTCAGCGCCTGGCGAATGCGGCGCCCCTGGCGCAGCTCCGCCACCTCGGTTTCCGCCATGCCGAGCAGACTGAGCATCTGGGTGCGTTCGTCCAGCGCGGCGGCGGCAGCGCGTGCCTCGGCGCGGGTGATGATGAGGCGGCGCTCGGCGATGACGCGCTCGCGGAAGAGCTGCTCGTCGCGGCGCTGCTTCTCCGAAGCCAGCTCGGCGCGGGTCGCGGCTTCCAGGAACAGGCGCTGTGCCTCCACCAGCTCGGTGGAGCGCAGCCGGGCGACGGGCTGGCCGGCGCGCACGCGCTCGTCGGGCGCGACCAGCAGCGTCTCGATCAACCCCGCTGCCGGGGCGGCGACCACGCGCAGCTGGCTGGGCGGCACCACCACCTGGCCCGGCAGCGACACCTCGGCGGAGCCGGTTTCCCGCTCGACGCGCGCCAGCTCGATCCCGGCCGAGCGGATCTGCCGGTCATCGAGGCGCAATGCCACCTCGAAGGTGGCCTGCTGGGCGTGGACGGGGCTGGCGAGGCTGAGCAGCAGAAGGGCGGCGCGGCACACCCGGGTGAAAGGTGTGGAGGGGAAGCTTTCCAACGGCATGGTGCGGCGCAATAAGTGTGTGAAGCTTGACCCACGCTGAATGGAGATCGTTGCATGATCGTGCTTGTCACCGGCGCCACGGCCGGCTTCGGCCTCCACGTCGCACGGCGCTTCGCCGCGCGCGGCGACCGCGTCATTGCCGCGGGGCGGCGGCAGGACCGGCTGGAGGCGCTGCGCGAAGAGTTGGGCGCGGACCGGCTGCTGCCGCTGGTGCTGGACGTGCGCGACCGCGCGGCGGTGGGCGCCGCCATCGAAGGGCTGCCGGAGGAATGGGCGGCAATCGACATCTGCGTGAACAATGCGGGCCTCGCCCTCGGCCTCGCCCCGGCGCAGGAGGCGGACCTCGACGATTGGGACGCGATGGTGGACACCAACATCAAGGGGCTGATGTACGTCACCCGCGCCGTGCTGCCCGGCATGGTGGCGCGCGACCGCGGGCATGTCGTGAACATCGGCTCCACCGCGGGCGACTACGCCTATCCGGGTGGCAACGCCTATGGCGGCACCAAGGCCTTCGTGCGGCAGTTCTCGCTCAACCTGCGCGCCGACCTTTGGGGAACGAAGGTGCGCGTGACCGACATCGAGCCGGGCCTCGTTGGCGGCACGGAGTTCTCCAGCGTGCGCTTTCATGGTGACAACGCGCGCGCCGCCGCGATCTATGAGGGCACGGAGGCGCTGACGCCGGAGGACATCGCCGAGGCGGTGGAATGGGTGGCGACGCGCCCGGCACGGGTCAACGTGAACCTCCTGCAGGTGATGCCCGTGAGCCAGTCCTTCGGACCGCTGCGCGTCCACAAGGGCTAGGGAAGTTCCGCCGCGCCGGAACCGGGGCTAGGATTCCCCCATGCTCCAAGGCCGCCGCATCCTCCTCGTCGTGTCGGGCAGCGTCGCCGCCTTCAAGGCGCTGATGCTGGCCCGTCTCCTGCGCGAGGAGGGGGCGACGGTGCGCGCGATCCTCACCGCAGGCGGCGCGCGCTTCGTCACCCGCGAATCGCTGGCCGCGCTGACGGCGGAACCGGTCTTCGACGATCTTTGGGCCGCCGAGGCGGAGATCGGGCATATCCGCCTCGCGCGCTGGGCCGATCTGGTGGTGGTGGCGCCAGCCAGCGCCTCGCGCCTTGCCGCCATGGCGGGTGGGTTGGCGGGCGACCTCGCGGGTTGCGTGCTGCTGGCGACGCGCGCCCCGGTGCTGGTGGCGCCGGCCATGAACCCGGCCATGTGGGAACATCCGGCGACGCGGGCCAACGTGGCGCTGCTGCGCGCGCGCGGGGTCGGCTTTATCGGCCCGGATGTGGGCGCGATGGCCGAGCCGGAATCCGGGCCCGGACGGCTAGTGGAGCCGGAGGCGATGCGCGACGCCGTGCGCGACGCGCTGGCCGAGGGCCCGTTGCGCGGGCGGCACGTGCTGGTCACCTCAGGGCCGACGCACGAGCCGATCGACCCGGTGCGCTACATCGCCAACCGCTCCTCCGGCCGGCAGGGCCATGCCATCGCCGCCGCCCTGGCGCGGCTGGGCGCGCGCGTCACGCTGGTGAGCGGGCCGGTCGCCGTGCCCGACCCGGCCGGCGTGCAGGTGGTGCGCGTCGAAACGGCGCGCGAGATGCTGCAAGCCTGCGAGGCCGCTCTGCCGGCCGATGGCGCGATCTGCGCCGCCGCCGTCGCCGATTGGCGCGTGGCGCGCGAGGCGGGCCAGAAGCTGAAGAAGGAGCCGGGCGCGGGCGCGCCCGTGCTGGAGATGGCGCTGAATCCCGACATCCTCGCCACGCTCTCCGCCCACGGGCGGCGGCCGCGCCTCGTGGTCGGCTTCGCGGCGGAAACGGAACGCGTGGTGGAGCACGCGCAGGCCAAGCTGGCGCGCAAGGGCTGCGACTGGATCGTGGCGAATGACGTGTCGGGCGACGTGATGGGCGGCACGGAGAACGCCGTCCACCTCGTCTCCGCGGCGGGCGTGGAGGACTGGCCGCGCATGCCGAAGCAGGAGGTGGCCGCCCGTCTTGCCCAGCGCGTCGCGGAGGCGCTGGCGTGAGCGCCCTCATCGTGCGCGTCGCGCGCCTGCCTTCCGCCGAGGGGCTGCCCCTGCCCACCTATGCGACTTCTGGCGCCGCCGGGATGGACCTGCTCGCCGCCGCGCCCTGCGTGGTGCCGCCGGGCGGGCGGGCCCTGGTGCCGACCGGGCTGCGCATCGCCCTGCCGCCGGGCTTCGAGATGCAGGTGCGGCCGCGCTCCGGCCTCGCGCTGCGGCACGGGGTTTCGGTGCTCAACACGCCCGGCACGGTGGATGAGGATTACCGCGGCGAGGTGGGGGTGATCCTGTTCAATTCCGGGACCGAACCCTTCGCGGTGGCGCGCGGCGACCGTGTGGCCCAGGCAGTCTTCGCGCCGGTGGTGCGGGCGGCGTGGGAGGAGGTGGCGGGCCTGGACGAGACGGCGCGGGGGGAAGGGGGGTTCGGCTCCACGGGCCATGCGGCCGGAAATGTCGCAAACTCCCTCAACAAAGGGTGACATTGTCGCAAGTTTTGTTAAACCTTCCAATGCGGGCAACGATCCCGCGATTGAGGAAGGAAATATCATGCTTCGCGCGCTGGCCCTTCTCGGCCTGTTCCTGACGACTGCCTGCGCCACGGTGACGCAGGGAACCACCGCCACCATTGCTGTCACCACCGAGCCAGCCGGGGCCACCTGCACGGTCAGCCGCGACGGCTCGGCCATCGCCGTGGTGAACCCGACGCCGGGCACGGTGACGATCAGCCGTTCCTCCCGCGACCTCGCTGTACGCTGCGAGCGCCAGGGCTTTCAGACCGCTGTCGCCACGGCCCCGGCCGGGTTCCAGCCCATGACGATGGGCAACCTCCTGATCGGCGGACTGATCGGCGTTGCTGTGGACGCCGCCTCCGGCGCGATCAGCACGTATCCGGCCAACGTCGCCCTTACCCTGCCGCCCGGCCAGTTCGGGACGGCGGAATCACGGGAGGCTTGGTTCGCCACCCGGAGGCGCGAGATCGATCAGACGACGGAAGCGCGCGTTGCCGCCGCCCGCGCGGCATGCCCGGAGCGTAGCCGCAGCGCGCCCACGGCCTGCGACTTGGAGGTATCCTTCATCGAAGGAGAACGCGCGGAGCAACTGCGCCTGCTGGCGGAGCAGGAGAACGCTTCCCCGCTGCCACGGACCTGACCGCCGCCCGCATGGGCATCACCACCCGCCGGCGCAGGCTCACCGCGCCGGCGGGCATGGCGGCGAAAAGGTCCTTCTCCGCTTCCAGCACCAGCACCCCGGCGAAGCGCGACAGGCAGCGCCGTCCCATCGCCTCCGAGAGGGAAGCGCCGCGCAGCGCCCAGGGCCAGGGGAAGGGCGGGTGGAACAGGGCGCCGTCGCGCCGCTCCACCCGGAACATCTGCGCTTCCAGCAGCCGCGACACCTGCCCGTGCGAAAAGGGCCGACCCTGGCCGAAGGGCGTATGCTCAAACAGCGCCCAGGGGCCGAGGCGATTCGGGGCGACCACCAGAAGGCGGCCATCGTCGCGCAGGACGCGCCAGCATTCGCGCAGTAGGTGGCGCGGCGCCGGGCAGGCTTCCAGCGCATGAGCAAGGACGATGCCGTCCAGGCAGCGATCGGGCAGGGGCAGGGCGGTTTCGGCCACCACGGCGCCCAGGCGGTCGGCCAGGGTGGATGGGGTCAACAGGATCCGCCGCCCCGGGCCGGGCGGCATAGCATGGAGGAAGGGGGCGGCGAAGCCCAGCCCCGCCACCTCGCGCCGCCCCGCATCGGGCCACAGCGCGGCGAGGCGCTGGCCGACCAGGCGCGCGGCCAGCCTTCCCAGCGGCGACAGGTGAAACTCGCGCAGCCCATGGACCTCGGCGTTCATGCGCGGGATATAGGGCGGGACAGGAGGCGCGCGCCATGCTGCATGTGGAATCCATCCCGCTGCTGGAAGACAACTATGCCTGGTTCCTGCGCGACGAGGCGACCGGCGCGACCGCCGTGGTGGACGCCGCCGTCGCCGGGCCCGTGCTGGAGCGGGTGAAGGCGCGCGGCGGGCGGCTGGACTGGCTGCTCATCACCCACCATCACGGCGACCACATCGCCGGCATCCCCGAGGTGCAGGCGGCGACGGGCGCGAAGGTGGCCGGCAACGCGGCCGATGCGTCGCGCCTGCCGAAGCTGGACCTCGCCCTCAAGCCCGGCGACACGTTCCGCCTGGGCGAGAGCGAGGCAGTGGTGCTGGACAGCCCGGGCCACACGCGCGGGCACATCGCCTTCCACTTCGCCTCCGGCAAGGCGCTGTTTCCGGGCGACACGCTCTTCGCCATCGGCTGCGGGCGGCTGCTGGAAGGCTCGGCGGAGGAGATGTTCCATTCCCTCCAGCGCTTCGCGCCCCTGCCCGACGACACGCGCGTCTTCTGCGGCCACGAATACACGCTCTCCAACATCCGCTACGCGCTTTCCGTGGACCCGGACAACGCGGCGCTGCGCGACTATGCCGCCGTGGCGCAGGCGCAGCGCGACCGGGGCGAGCCGACGATCCCGACGACGCTCGGCCTGGAAAAGGCCGCGAACCCGTTCCTGCGCGCGCGCGACGTGGCCGAGCTGGCCCGGCTGCGGACGGGCAAGGACAATTTCCGCTGACCAACGACAAGGAAACGTCCCGCATGAAGCTCTACAACAGCGCCGCCTCGCCCTTCGTCCGCAAGGTCAACGCCGTCGCCATCCATCACGGCATCGAGCTGGAGCGGGTGGCGACCAACCCGCACGAAAGCCCCGAGGAGCTGCTGCGCGACAACCCGCTCAGCAAGGTGCCCTGCCTCGTCACCGATGACGGTGTCGCCCTGCCGGACAGCCCGCTGATCTGCGAGTACCTGGACAGCATCGGGACCAACGACAAGCTGATCCCCGACCACGGCACGCCGCGCTGGAAGGCGCTGCGCGTCGCCGCCATCGCCGACGGCATGATGGACGCGGCCGTGTTCCGGCGCGGCCAGCAGGCCTTCGACCAGGCGGATGAGGGCCGCAAGCGCCTCGTCGGCCGCGCCAAGGCCGCCGTCGAGCGCGGCCTCGCGGCGCTGGAGGCGGAGGACCCGAACACGCCGCTCACCATCGGCTCGGTCGGCGCGGTCTGCGCGCTGGGCTATCTCGACTTCCGCTTCCCGGACGAGGGCTGGCGCAAGGCGCACCCCAAGCTGGCGGCGTGGTACGAGAAGACCGTGCAGCTGAAGCCCTTCGCGGAAACCATGCCGAAGGGCTGAGCGTGAACCTCGCCGATCCCGGGCTGGACCACCATGCGGTGATCGAGGCGCTCGGCCTCGCACCGCATCCGGAAGGCGGGCATTTCCGCGAGGTGTGGCGCGACGCGCCCGCGGATGGCGCGCGCGGCGCGGGAACGGCGATCCACTACCTGCTCGCCCCCGGCGAATGCTCGCACTGGCACCGGGTGGACGCGGCCGAGGCGTGGCTGTGGCAGGGTGGCGGCGCGCTTTCGCTGCTGCTTTCGCCCGATGGGCACGACATGGAGGCGGTCCATCTCGGCCCCGATCTGGCGCGCGGGCAGCGCCTCCTCGCCGTGGTGCCGAAGGGCGTGTGGCAGGCGGCGCGGCCGCTCGATGGCTGGGCGCTGGTGGCCTGCACCGTCACGCCCGCCTTTTCCTTCGACGGCTTCGAGATGGCGCCGCCGGGCTGGGAACCGCAGCCGCGCGGCGGCGTGGCGTTCCACGACCGCCGCTTCGCGCGATGAGCACCTCGCTGGCCTGGGACGAGCGCTACGGCGCCGGGGAATGGCTGTTCGGCGACCGGCCCAACGACTACCTGCGTGCGCAATCCTGGCGCTTCCCCGCGCGGGGCGAGGCCCTGGCGCTGGGCGATGGCGAGGGGCGCAACGGCACGTTCCTGGCCGGGTGTGGCCTCGACACGCTGTCCGTGGACTGGTCGCCCGTCGCCGTCGCGCGCGCGGCGGAACTGGCGCGGGCGCGCGGCGTCCCGTTGCGGACGGCGGTGGCCGACCTCGCGCGCTGGGACTGGCCGGAAGCGCGCTTCGACGTGATCGCCTGGATCTTCCTGCACCTGCCGCCGGAGGACCGCGCCGCGGTGGCGGCCGGCACGGTGCGGGCGCTGCGGCCGGGCGGGCTGCTCGTGCTGGAGGGCTTCTCGCCCGCGCAATCCGGTCGCCGCTCGGGCGGCCCGCGCGAGCCGGCCCTGCTCTGGACCCGCGCTGCGGCGGAGGACGCCTTTGGCGCGCTGACGCTGCTGGAATGCACCGAGGGCACGGTGAAACTGGACGAAGGCCCGAAGCACCAGGGCGAGGCGGAGGTGCTGCGCGGCGTGTGGCGGGTGGCTTGATGGGCGGGCGCGTTGCGCCGAAGCTTCCACCAAAGACAACACTCCGGAAGGAAGCCCATGTCCCTGCCCCGCCGCGCCCTGCTGGCCGCGCCGCTGCTCGCCACGCCCGCCCTCGCGCAGGTCGCGGGCTTCCCCAGCCGGCCCATCCGCCTTGTCGTGGGCTTCCCGCCGGGCGGCGGCTCCGACCTCGTGTCGCGCCCCATCGCGCAGCGCATGGGCGAGATCCTGGGCCAGCCCGTGGCGGTGGAGAACCGGGGCGGCGCCAACGGCAACCTCGGCCTGGACGCGGTCGCGAAATCGGCGCCGGACGGCTACACCTTCGGCCACGTCAACAACTCGGTGATCGCGGTCAACCCGCTGCTCTACCGCTCCCTGCCCTTCGACCCGGCGCGCGACCTCGCGCCGCTCGCCACGGCGACGGTGGGCGGGCTGTTCGTCATGGTCCCGGCGGACCTTCCGGCGCGCAACCTGCAGGAGTTCATCGCCCTGGCGAAGCAGCGCCCGGGGCAGCTCAACTTCGGCTCGGGTGGGCCGGGCTCCATCACCCACCTCGCCTTCGAGCTGTTCGTGCGGCAGGCGGGGGTGAACGTGGTGCACGTGCCCTATCGCGGCTCCGCGCCCGCGCTGCAGGACATGCTGGGCGGCCGCGTGCAGCTGATGATCGATGGCATCAACCTCGCCAAGGCGCAGGTGGATAGCGGCCGGGTGCGGGCGCTGGCGATCCTGACGCCGCAGCGCCACCCGATGATGCCCGACGTGCCGACGGCGCGGGAGCAGGGAATGCCCGATCTGGTCGTGCCGGGCTGGCAGGGCTTCGTGATCCGCGCCGGCACGCCGGAGCCGATCAAGCAGGTGCTGCAGGAGGCAATCCGCGCCTCGCTGCAGGATCCCGGCGTGCAGGAGACCTTCCGCAACCAGGCGATCATCATCGGCTACAACGACCGCGAGACGATGGCCCGCATGATCGCCGAGGAAACGGCGCGCTGGCGCCCGGTGATCGAGCAGGTGGGAATCCGGCTCGACTGACCGGGTCGCGGCTCAGCGGTTGCGGAGCGTCGCGTCCGCAACCGTGTCGGGCGTGGTCCGGGTCATGAACCCGGCCGCGATCTCGCACAGGCCGATCAGCAGGTGCGGCCAGAAGACTCGGTCCGCGAAGCCGAAGAGCCAGGGCGAGGCTGCGAGCAGCACGCCCATGGCGATGTCCATCGTCAGGTGGACCGACATGGGGATCATCCGCATCACGCCGAGTTCGTAATCGGTCAGGAGCGAGGCGCCGAGCAGCAGCACGCCGAGGATCTGCGGCACGTATTGCGCCGCCGTCCCGTCGGCGAAACCGAAGATGTAAGGCGCCGCGATCAGGAGGAGGCCGGTGAGGTAATCCAGCACGCCGTGCGTGCGGGTGGAGATGACGCGCATGATGCGACTCCTCGACAGGGGTTTCTGTCGTGTCCCCGTCGAACGCCCGGGTTGCGCGGATTGTTCCGCGTCAGGTCCGATTTCCATGAATTGTGCTTCATTTATCCCGGTCACGCGCCGAGCGGCGTCGCCTCTTCCTCCGCCGGGGGTGGGAGGGGCGTGACGGCGCGGGTCTGGGCGAACCAGACCAGCGCGTCGAACTGCTCGGGCAGTACCGCCTCGAAATAATGGCTCCGCCGCTCCGTCGCGGGGCGATAGACCACGCCAACGGCCCGCTCCAGCGCTGGTTCGGCCAGGGCGTCGCGCAGGGCGGGGCCGCGCAGATCCAGCAGGGCACGCTCGGGCAGCGCCTCGCGCAGGCGCGCCTCGTGCGAGCCGGGCAGGGCCGGGCGCAGCGCCATTTCCTCCATCGGGCCGTCCCAGTCATGCGCGGCGGCCACGCTGCCGGTGTCGGTCGCGAATCCGATCAGCGCCGCATCCGTGCCGAAGGCGGTGCGGCACAGCTCGCCGATGTTGAACTCGCCCTGCCAGCCCATCGCGGTGGCGGCGGCATTGCCGATGTGGCTGTTATGCGCCCAGACCACGGCCTTGGCGTCGGGCCCGGCGTGGTCCAGCGCAGCGCGCAGCGTGTCGAACATGTGCCGGTCGCGCAGGTTCCAGCTTTCCGTGCCGCTGCGGAACATCAGCCGGTAATACTGCTCCGCCGAACGCACCACGCGGGCATTCTGCGTGGTGTCGAACAGCCAATCCTCGCCTCCCAGGCCCGCTTCCAGCAGGGATTGCAGTTGGGCGACGGCCGCATCCTCGCAGCCATGGCGGTCGCCGAACAGCACGGCGCGGCCGTAATCCGCTGGCTCCGCCTGCCACGGCGTCAGGCAGCCATAGCGGCGCCGCGCCGCCCGCGCCTCCTCCGGGTCATGCTCGTCGAGATGCTCGAGCACCGCTTCGATGGAGCTGCCGAGGGAGTAGATGTCGAGGCCCCGGAAGGCGACGCGCCGCCCGGGCGGCAGCGCGTCGTTGTGGGCGCGCAGCCATCGCGCGAAGTCGCGTGTCTCCTCGTTGCGCCACATCCACAGGGGAAAGCGGGAAAAGGGCGGGCGCACCGATGCGCCGGAACCGCGATTGCGCACCCATCGGTCGAGCACGGCGGCATCGGGCCAGTCCGCCTCCACCGCCACCACGGAAAAGCCGTGACGCTCCACCAGGCGGCGGGTGATGGCGGCGCGGGCGGCGTAGAATTCATGCGTGCCGTGCGTCGCCTCGCCCAGCAGCACGACCCGCGCATCGGCGAAGCGGTCGAAGGCGGCGGCGAGGTCGGGGCCGATGCGCGGCAGGGCTTCGGCCTCTCCCGTCAGGACGCGCCGGATCTCCGCTTCGTTCGCCATGGCGGCCTCGCTCCTTCGAGCGCGAGAAACGTCCGAAGCGGGGGCGTGGTTCGGCCGGGCGCGCGGGCCGGGCTCCTTCTGGTCGCGTCATGAGTTCTGCGGCATGGTCCTCGCGCATGATGGCCCCGCACCGCTCCCTTCCCCCCTGGTCCACCCGCGCAAGGCGGGCCTTGCTGGCTGGCCGGGACACGGTGCTGCACCTCGTGCGCCGTCACTGGCGGCGCCGGATGCGCTTCCGCTTCCCGCGGGACGCCGCCCCCGACGCCCGCTATCGCTTCGTCATGCGCGGCGTCCCGCTGGAGGTGCCGCGCGCCGTCCTGACCCCCGAAATCTGGCGTTACCTTTGCGAGGGCCGCTACGAGACCGAGGAGCTGGACGCCATCGCCGGCGCGACCCGGCCGGGCGACCGCGTCCTCGAGCTGGGGGCGGGGATCGGCTTCATCTCCTCCTTCGTGGCCCAGCGGCCCGGCATCGAACGCGTCGTGGCGGTGGAGGCCAATCCGAAGCTCATCGAGGTGGCGCGGCGCAACCACGCGATCAACGACGTGCCGGTCGAGCTCGTCAACGCGGTGGTGGCGCAGGAGAACGGCACCGTCCCCTTCTATATGCACGCGGATTTCTGGCGCTGCTCCATGACCCCGCAGCCCGACACGGAGGAGGTCCGCCTGCCCGCCCGTGCCCTGCGCGATCTCTTCGCCGAGGTGAGGCCTTCCCTGCTCATCGTGGACATCGAGGGCGGCGAGCTCACCGTGTTCGACGGCGTCGACCTGTCGGGCGTGCGCGAGGCGATCCTGGAGGTGCACCCGGACGTAATCGGGCTCGACGGGGTCGGACGGGTCTTCGCGCGCTTCGCGGAGGAAGGGCTGTTCTACCACCCCCGCAAGTCCAGCCGCGCGATCGTGGTGCTTGCCCGGCCCTAGGCCCGGTGGTCACGCTCGCGCGGCGAGCGCCCCGCCCCCGGCCACCAGGGCCAGGGCGAGCAGGAGGCGCCAGGACCACTCGCCGCCCGTGGCGAGCACCAGCAGCGCCGTGGAGGCCACCGGCACCGCATAGGCCAGCGTGCCGAGCAGGCGCGGGTCGCCGCGCTTCATCCCCGCATCCCACAGGAAGAAGGCCGCGCCCACCGGGCCGATGCCCAGCAGCAGCACGGCAAGCGATTGTGCGGCGCCCGGCGTCACCCATTCCTCGAAGACGAGATGCGCGAGCAGCGCCAGCGCCGCCGCCCCGGCACAGAACCCGGCCACCGCATCGGTCGGCACCGCGGCGAGGCGCTTCGCGGTTACCGAATAGGTGGCCCAGACCACGGCGCAGCCCAGGGCGCACAGGAAGCCGAACCACGCCGAAGGGTCGAAGCGCGCCCCGCCGCCCAGCAGCACCGCGCAGCCCGCGAAGCCCAGCGCGACCCCGCCCAGCCGCCACCGGCCCAGCGGCAGGCCCAGGATGGGCGCGGAAAGCAGCACGATCAGCAGCGGCCAGAGATAGTTCAGCAGGTTGGCCTCGACCGGCGGCGCAAAGGCCAGGGCGGCGAAGTAGAGCGCGTGGTAGCCGAACAGCCCGCCCACCCCGTGCAGCCACGCCACCAGCCCGACGCGCAACGTGCCGATCCGCCCGCGCGCCGCCACCAGCGTCAGCGACAGGGCGGCGGCCACGGCAAAGGACAGCGCCGTCACCTGCAGCGGCGGCAGCCCGGCGGCGAGGCGCGTCAGCAGGCCGAGAAAGGCCCAGAGCGCCAGCGCCCCGACGCCGAGCAGGGTCGCGCTCATTCCGTCGGCAGCGCCTTGTAGGGCAGCGGGGCGAAGCGGGTCGGGAAGCGGCGCGCCTCGCCCCAGACGCCTTCGGTGACGTAGGGGTCCTCGGCCCAGAACGACTCCGCCTCTTCCACCGTCGGGTGGCGGGTGACGGTGACCGAGCCGACCATCTGCCCCTTGGCGTCGAGCAGCGCGCCGCCCAGCGCCAGCGTGCCGTCGGCGGCGAAGCGGCGCACGCGCTCCAGATGCGGACCGCGGGCGCGGGCGCGGCGCTCGGCGGAATCCGGCTGGTCCTCCACGATCGAGACGACATGGGTGAAGGAGGAGGGCATCGGCCCGCTCGGCAAGGGTTGGTAGGGCAAGGGCGCGATGCGGAAGGGGCGCATCTGGTAGGAGAGCCACACGCCGTCGCGCGCGAAGGGCTCCTCCAGCAGGTATTCGCGCGCCTCCACCTCGTCCGCATCGCCCAGGATCATCACGGAGCCGAGCGCGCGGCCGCCCGCCTCGAAGAGCGGCACGGCGAGGCTGAGGCGTCCGTCCTCCACCCAGCGCGTGATGACGGAAAGGTGCCGGTCGCGCACGGCGGCGCGGCGCGCGGGCGCCTCCGCATCGGTGCCGTCCCAGCCCAGGATGACGTGGCCCATGTTTCCTGCCCTCAAGCGCCGGGCGCCGCCTCCGGCGGCTTGGCTTGCGCGCCGCCCAGATTGCGCCTGTTTCGTGGTTGCCCCTGGGCGCACCGGCCGCAGTCGCGGCCGGATACTCTGCCCGACCGCCCTTCCTGTGAAGAGGCAATGACCGCGCGGGACGGAGCGAAGCCGGCAAGATCGGCGCCCAATCCGGGCCCCCCGCGAAAATGCGAAGCGTTTTCGTGGGGAAGCGCTTAGCGCCGCAATTCCATCTGGATCGGCCCCTCGCGCTCGCCATTGGCGAACTGGTCCACCATGGCGTTGCCGGTGTGGCCCAGCGTCTCGGCGGGGCCGCTCCAGACGATGCGGCCCTTGTGGATCATCGCCGCCGTGTCGCCGATGCGCCGCGCGCTCGCCATGTCGTGGGTGATGGACAGCGCGGTGGCGCCCAGGCGCCGCACGCAATCGACGATCAGCCCGTCGATCACCGCGCCCATGATGGGGTCCAGTCCCGTGGTGGGCTCATCGAAGAAGATGATGTCGGGGCGCGCGGCGATGGCGCGGGCCAGGGCCACGCGCTTCTGCATCCCGCCCGACAGCTCCGCCGGGGACAGCTCGCCGACCGTGGCGGCGAGACCCACCTGCGCCAGCGCCTCGGCCGCCACGTCGCGCGCCTGGGCGCGCGTGACGCGCTTCTGCGCCAGCAGCTTGAAGCACACGTTCTCCCAGACGGGCAGGCTGTCGAACAGCGCACCGTTCTGGAACAGCATCCCCGTGCGGTCGAGCAGTGCGGCGCGCTCGGCGCGCGACATGCGCGTGACGTCCTGCCCGTCCACCTCGATCAGGCCCTCGTCTGGGGAAAGCAGGCCAAGGATGCACTTGATCGTCACCGACTTGCCGGAGCCGGAGCCGCCCAGCACCACGGTGGAATGGCCGGCCACGACGTCGAGGTCCACGCCGTCCAGCACCTGCTTCGCGCCGAACGCCTTGCGCAGCCCGCGCAGGCGGATGCGAGGGGTCGCGCTCACGAGAAGAAGGCCGCCGTCAGCAGGTAGTCGAAGGCGAGGATGAGGATGGAGGCGGCGACCACGGCGCGCGTCGTCGCCTGTCCTACGCCCTGCGCGCCCCCGCGCGAGGCATAGCCGCACCAGCACCCCATCAGCGCGATCACGAAGCCGAACACCGCCGCCTTCACCAGGCCGGAGATGACGTCCATCGGCTGCAGGATGTCCCAGGCATTGGACAGGAAGGTCTGCGGCACGAAGCCGAGCTTGAGCACGCCGACCAGGAACCCGCCCATCACGCCCAGGATATCCGCGATCAGCACCAGCAGCGGCAGCGCGAGCGTCCCGGCCAGCAGCCGGGGCGCGACCAGGTACTTCATCGGGTCGGTGGAAAGCGTGGTCAGCGCGTCGATCTGGTCGGTGACGCGCATGGTGCCGATCTCGGCCGCCATGGCGGCGCCGATGCGCCCGGCCACCATCAGCCCGGCCAGCACGGGGCCCAGCTCGCGCGTCACGCTCAGCACGACGACGGAGGCGATGGCGCTCTCGGCGTTGAAGCGCGCGAAGCCGACATAGGATTGCAGCGCCAGCACCATGCCGGTGAACAGCGCGGTGAGCGCGACCACGGGCAGGGAGAAATAGGCGATCTCCACGAAATGGCGCGCGAACTGGCGCAGGAAGAAAGGCGGCCGCACGAGGTGCGACAGCGCCTCGGCGGCGAAGAGCGACACTTGGCCGAGGGCGCGCAGCAGCCCCAACACGGTGCGCCCGAGCAGGGCGACGAGATCCAGCGCGGCGGTCATGCGCCCACATAGCCCCGCTGGAAGCGGCGGCCCAGCCGGGTCAGGATCTCGTAGCCGATCGTGCCGGCGGCGGCGGCCATGGCGTCCGCATCCCCCTCCGTCCCGATCACCTCCACGAGGTCGCCCGGGCGGGCCTCCGGGATGGCGGAGACGTCGAAGGTCATTAGGTCCATGGAGACCCGGCCCGCCAGCCTCGCCACCTTCCCATGCAGGAGGCCCTTGCCCCCGCCCTCCCAGGCGCGCGGGATGCCGTCCGCATAGCCGCCCGCCACGGTGGCGATGCGCGAAGGCGCCGTGGCGCGCCAGGCGGCGCCGTAGCCCACCGTCTCGCCGGGCCCGACCTCGCGGATCTGCAGGATGGGCAGGGCGAGGCGGATCACGTTCTCCATCGGGTTGGGCTGCCCAGGGGTCGGGTTCAGCCCGTAAAGGGCGGCGCCGGGCCGGGCGAGGTCGCTGCGGAAGCGCGGGCCGAGAAAGATCCCGGAGGAATTGGCAAGGGAGCGGGGAAGGGGTGGAAGGCGGGCGCAGGCCGCCTCGAAACGCTCCGCCTGGAGCGCGTTCAGCGGGTGGTCCGGCTCCTCCGCCACGGTGAGGTGGGTCATGACGTAGCGCAGCCGCACGCGGTCGAGGCGGTGCGGCTCGGCGACCAGCGTGTCCAGCTCGGCGGGGGGCAGGCCGAGGCGGCTCATGCCAGTGTCGAGATGGAGGATCGCCTCGCCCTCATGCGCGGCGAGGTCCGCGAGGCTGTTCAGCACGGGGATGGTGCCCGGATGCTCCTCGCGCTGCGTGCCGGCGAACCCGTTCAGCACGGCGACGGTCGGCCCCTCGCCCAGGGCCTCGCGCAGCGCGTCCCCCTCGGCGGGCGTCGCGACGAAGAAGTGGCGGCAGCCGGCGGCGGCCAGGGCGGGGGCGACGCGCGCCGCCCCCAGCCCGTAGGCATCGGCCTTCACCACCGCAGCCACCGCCCCGCCATGGATCTCGCGCAGCCGGCGCCAGTTGCGCGCGACCGCGCCGAGGTCGATGGTCAGCCGGCCGGTGGACATGTCACTCCGCGTATTCGGGCGCGTGGTGCGTGTCCAGGTCGCCGAAGCGGGTGAACTCCGCCTCGAAGAACAGGGGGATGGTGCCGGTGGGGCCGTGGCGCTGCTTGGCGATGATCAGGTCGGCCTTGTTGTGGGCGCGCTCCATGTCCTGCTGCCAGCGTTCCATGGCCTCGTGGTACTTCCCGTCATCGGTGAAGTTGGTGATCTTCGGCTCGCGCGCCTTCAGGTAGTACTCGTCGCGATAGACGAACATCACGCAGTCGGCGTCCTGCTCGATCGAGCCGGATTCGCGAAGGTCGGACAGCTGCGGCCGCTTGTCCTCGCGCTGCTCCACCGCACGGGACAGCTGGGACAGCGCCATGACGGGGATGTGCAGCTCCTTGGCGATGGCCTTCAGCCCCTGGGTGATCATGCTGATCTCCAGCACGCGCGATTCCGGCCGCGTGCCCACGGCGGGGCGCATGAGCTGGAGGTAGTCCACCACGATGAACTTCAGGCCGCGCGTGCGCTGGATGCGACGGCAGCGCGTGCGCAGCGCCGACAGCGTGATGGCCGGCGTGTCGTCGATCAGGATGGGCAGGCGCGACAACTCGCGCGACACGGCGACGAAGTTGTCGAACTCGCGCTGGCTGATCTCGCCGCGCCGGATGCGGTCGCCCTGGATGCGGCTGCTTTCGGAGAGGAGGCGGTTGGCCAGCTGGTCCGCGCTCATTTCGAGCGAGAAGATGGCGACGGCGGGCGGGACGGCGTTCGGTCCCTTCTGCTCCTCCGTGTCGCGCAGCAGGAACTGCGCCGCGCCGAAGGCGACCTTGGTGGCGAGCGCGGTCTTTCCCATGCCGGGACGCCCCGCCAGGATCAGCAGGTCGCTGTCGTGCAGCCCGCCCAGCTTGGCGTCCATGTCGCGCAGGCCGGAAGGCAGACCGGACACGCCGCCGCCGCGCTCCAGCGCCGCGGCCGCCACCTCCACCGCGCGGGTCAGCGCCTTCTCGAAGGAGATGGCGCCGCCCTCGCTCGCCTTCTCGGTGGCGAGGTTGAACAGCGCCTGCTCCGCCGCCTCGATCTGGTCCTTGCCTTCGAGCTCCGGCTCGGCGCCAAAGGCGCGGTTCACCACCGTCTCGCCCAGGTCGATCAGCTGGCGGCGCAGCCAGTGGTCGTGGATCAGCTTGCCGTATTCGCCGGCATTGACGATGCCGACCATGGCGGTGAGCAGCTGCGACAGGTAGGCGGGGCCGCCGACCTCGGCCAGGTCGCCCGTGTGCTCGAACTCGTGGCGCAGCGTCACCGCGTCGGCCAGCTGGCCGTTCTCCACCCGCCGGCGGATGGCCGTGTAGATGCGGCCATGGATGGCGTCGGCGAAATGCTCCGCCTCCAGGAACTCGCTGACCCGCTCATAGGCCTTGTTGTTGGCGAGCAGCGCGCCGAGCAGCGCCTGCTCGGCCTGGAGATTGGCCGGGGGAAGGCGGGTGCCGAGGCCGAGAAGGCCGCGATCCTCGTCCAAGGAGGGCGGGTGGATGGTGTTCATGAGCCTGCCACCCTAGCGCGGCGGGGGCGCCGAAGTCACCGAGCGTGGCCTGTGGAACACGGGGATGAACCGCCTTGTGTCCCCCGCGCCACGCCCCTCAGCGCAGCCGCGCGGCCAGCGGCAAGGCCAGGACGCACAGCGCGGCCATGGCCCAGAAGGCGAGGCCGCCGACCCCCGCGTAAAGCCAGCCCCCCGCGAAGGTGAGGCTCCCCATGGCCGCGCCCACCCCGGCCACGTGCAGGGTCTGCGCCCGCGCCGCGAGGGGGGCGGGAAGCTCCAGCAGCGCCCGCATGGCCGCGAGGTGCATGGCGCCGAAGGTGAGGCCGTGCAGCGCCTGGAGCGGCAGCAGCACCCAGAAATCCGTGACCACCGCCGTGGCGCCCCACCGGACCACTCCCGCCCCCGCCGCCAGCAGGGCGAGGCCGCGCTTGCCCAGCATGGCGGTCAGCGCGCCCCCCTTCAGGAAAAGCAGGATCTCCGCCACCACCCCCACCGCCCAGAGCAGCCCGACCTGTCCCGGCGACAGGCCCGAAGCCTGCCAGTGGATGGCCGAAAAGCCGTAGAGCACGGCATGCGACCCCTGCACCGCAGCGGAAAGCGGCAGGAGACGGCGGAACCCCGCCTCTCGCCACGGCGCCCAGAGCGGGCCGGACTGCGCCTCGCCGGGCGGGCGCGGCGGCGGGCGCGGCAGGCGCGGCGCCGCCAGCGCGGTGGCGAACATCCCGCCCGCGAGCAGGAAGGCGGTGGCGCGCGGCCCGGTGGCGTCGGCGAGGAACCCGGCCAGCACCGCGCCGGCGATGAAGGCGACGGAACCCACCGCCCGCACCCGCGCATAATCGAAGCCGCCCGCGCGCAGCGCCAGCGCATCGGTCAGCGGCATCACCGGCGCGGCGGCGGCTGCATGGAGAAGCTGCACGGCGAGCAGAAGCGCGAAGCCCGCCAGCAGACCGAAGCCCAAAGCGGCCAGTCCCGCCACCAGCGCGGCGGCGAAGAGAACGCGCCGCACATCCCCGGTCCGGTCCGCCCATTGCCCGAGCAGCGGCGCGGAAAGCAGGCGGATGACGGAGCCCGCGGCCAGCACCGTCCCCACCTCGCCAGGGGTCAGCCCGCCCGCCGCCAGGATGGCGGGCAGGAAGGGCAGGGCGGCGCCGAATCCCAGGAACTGCGCAGCAAAGGCGAGGGCGAAGGGTCGGGCCTGGCTCACGTCTCACACGGGTGGGAAGATTGCATTGCGCGGGGATGGGTGCATAACCACCCGGCTTCTCTCCCGGATCAAGCATGTTCGACGCGCGCGTGAAAGCCATCCTCGGCCCCACCAACACCGGCAAGACTCACCTGGCGCTGGAGCGGATGCTCGCGCATTCCTCCGGCATCATCGGCTTTCCGCTGCGCCTGCTGGCGCGGGAGAACTACGACCGCATGGTGGCGCAGAAGGGCGAGAAGAACGTCGCCCTGATCACCGGCGAGGAGAAGATCGTCCCGCCCGAGGCCAAGTATTTCGCCTGCACGGTGGAAGCCATGCCGCTCGACCGCCGCGTCGAGTTCCTGGCGGTGGACGAGATCCAGCTCTGCGCCGACCCGGATCGCGGGCACATCTTCACCGACCGGCTGCTGCACGCACGCGGGCTGGTCGAGACGATGTTCATGGGCGCGGAAACGATCCGCCCGCTCCTGCAGCGCCTCGTGCCGCAGGTGGAAGTGGAGACGCGGCCGCGCCTGTCCCAGCTTTCCCATGCCGGCCCGGCCAAGCTGACGCGGCTGCCCGCGCGCTCCGCCGTCGTCGCCTTCAGCGCGGGCGAGGTCTATGCGATCGCGGAGGCGATCCGCCGCCGCCGCGGCGGCTGCGCCGTGGTGATGGGCCGCCTGTCGCCGCGCACCCGCAACGCCCAGGTGAAGATGTACCAGGACCGCGAGGTGGATTTCCTGGTCGCCACCGACGCGATCGGCATGGGGCTCAACATGGACGTGGACCATGTGGCCTTCGCCTCGCTCACCAAGTTCGACGGCAACCGCCCGCGCCCGCTGACGGCGCAGGAAGCGGCGCAGATCGCCGGTCGCGCCGGGCGCGGCATGCGCGACGGCACCTTCGGCACCACGGGCGAATGCCCGCCCTTGCCGGACGAGATGGTCAACAAGATCGAGAACCACCATTTCGAGCCGCTGCAGGCGCTGGTCTGGCGCAACAGCGACCTCGACTTCTCCTCCGTGGACGCGCTGCTGGACAGCCTCTCCACGCCGCCGCCGCAGCCCGGGCTGACCAAGGGCAACGACGCGACGGACCACATCGTCCTCGCCGCCCTGGCGCGCGAACCTGCGATCCGCGAGCGCGCCAATTCCCGCGCCCGCGTCGCCCTGCTGTGGGAGGCGTGCCAGGTGCCCGACTTCCGCAAGCTGGCGGATGACAGCCACACCCGCCTCTGCGCCCGCATCTTCGAGGAGCTGTGCGACAACCGCGCGCTGCCGGAGGACTGGATCCGCGGCCAGATCGCCGGCTGCCACAACATCGAGGGCGACCTCGACACGCTGATGGCGCGTCTCGCCCATATCCGTTCCTGGGCCTACATCGCCGCGCGCGCCGACTGGGTGAAGGATGCGGCCAGCCTGCAGGACGCCGCGCGCGCCGCCGAGGACGCGGTGAGCGACGCGCTGCACGAGCGCCTGACCGCGCGCTTCGTGGACCGCCGCGCCGCCCACCTGATCCGCCGCCTGGACGACACGCAGGACGAGGTGCTGTCCGCCGTCACCCGCTCCGGCGAGGTGGTGGTGGAGGGGCACAATGTCGGCAAGGTGGAGGGGTTCCAGTTCACCCCCGACGCCGGCGAGGGCGGCGAGGAGGAGCGCAAGCTGGTGCTGCGCGCCGCGCGCCGCGCGCTCGCGATGGAAATGCCGCGACGCGTCGCCGCGCTGGAGGTGGCCAAGCCCGAAGCCTTCACGCTGAGCCCCGAGCACCGCCTCCTGTGGGACGGCGCCGAGGTGGCGCGGCTCAAGATGGGCAGCGAGCCGGGCAAGCCGGTGATCGAGGTGCGCGACAGCGAGTTCCTCGACAGCGCGCAGAAGGAGCGCATCCGCGCCAAGCTCGCCGCCTTCATCGAGGGAGCGCTGGGCAAGGACCTCGCCGCCGTGGCGGGGGTGGAGGCCAAGGCGGCCGAGGACAACACGCTGCGCGGCCCCGCCTACCAGCTGCGCGAAACGCTGGGGCTGAAGCCCGGCGACACGCGCAATGCCATCAACAACGAGCTGAAGGCGAAGCTGAAGGGCATCGGCATCCGCGCCGGGCGCTTCGCCCTCTACGTGCCGGAGGTGCTGAAGCCGCGCCCGATGGGGATGCGCGCGCAGCTCTGGGCGCTGAGCCACGACATCCCGACGCCGCCCTTGCCGGCGCCGGGCCTCGTTTCCATTCCCGCCGATGGGGTGCTGGCCCTGTCCTGGCCCGAGGGCTTCGCGGAGATCATCGGCTGGGTAAAGGCCGGGCCGATCTTCGTGCGCCTCGACGTGGCGGAGCGCGTGGCGGGCGAGCTCGGCTACCTGACGCGCAAGGCGCCCGCGCCGCTGCCGCCGGAAACCCTGGGCAAGTTCGGCATTCGTGGCGAGTTGCTGGGCGAGGTGCTGGCCGGTCTCGGCTTCCGCCTCATCGCGCCGGACCCGCTGCCGGAAGAGATGCACGGGCCGCTGCCGCCGGTCATGGTGGCCTGGGCGCGCCCGGATCGCGGGCCGCGCCCCGGGCAGCGCCCGCCGCGCCGCGAGGAGAATCGTCGCCCGCCGCGCCGCGACGAGCGCCGCGCCCCGGCGGCGGAAGGCGCCG
>NZ_JAPFQI010000006.1:0-35581 GCF_026183895.1 Sabulicella glaciei
TTCCGCGTGCGGGGGCGTCTGGGGCGGGCGGCGGGTCTGCGCCTGCCCCGGTTGCGCGGGCCGCGCCGGGGCGGCAGGGCGCGCGGTGCCGGAAGCCGGCCGCTGCCCCTGGGCCGCGGGGCGCAGCTGCGCGGCGGGGCGGTTCTGCTGCGCGGGTGCGGCCTGGCGCGGTGCGGATGGCGCGGCCGGCGCGGCGCCAGACGCACGCGGAGGAGGCAAGGTGCCCGACTGGCCGAGGCTCGACTGCGCCCAGGCAGCCCCGCCCAAGCCGAGGGCAAGGAGGGTGATCAGGAAGAGGCTGGGCATCCCCGCCTTGGTGCCGCGTTGGGGCGCGACCGGTCAAGCCTGCGGCTGTCCTGGTCGAGAATTTCCGCCTGAGGTTGCAAGAGGTCCCGAAGCGTTCCCACGGCCCGTGCTGCGGCGCCGATCTGAGGGCTGTTCGAGATTCTTCCGTTCGGTGGCCACGCCCGGGCCAACGCCGAAGCCCGCGCCTACAGGCTCACCACCGTCCCGCCTGCCGTCGCCGCCAGGAACGACACCACCCCCGCCACCTCCACCCCCTCGGCGAGCGGCACCCCCTCCTGCCCTTCCATCCGCAGCCCCGCCTCGCAGGCGATCAGGCGGATGCCCAGCTCGCACGCCGCCGCCAGCAGCGTGGCGATGCCGGCCACCCCGGCCTTCCCCGCCGCCTCCTCGCGCTCATCCTGCAGCAGGGGCGCTTCGCGCAGGAGCAGTCGGCACCCCGCATTGGTGGCGAAGAGCGTCACGGGCCGCCCCAGCGCGGCGGCAGCGGTCGCGGTCATCAGCGCGAAATGCGCGCGCTCATGCCCACCCGAAAGGAGCAGCACGCCCAAAGGCTGCGTCACGGCGCGGCGCAGACCAGGGAAGGGGCGACGCGATGCGCCGACAGGTCGCGGATCGTGGCGCCGGGGCCGCAGAGTGGGCAGGCCGGGTCGCGCCGCAGCCGCACGTCGCGGAAGCGCATGTCCAGCGCGTCCCACAGAAGCAGCCGGCCCGCCATGCCTTCTCCCACGCCGAGAAGGAGCTTCAGCACCTCCGTCGCCTGCAGCGTTCCCATGACGCCGACCACCGCCCCCAGCACCCCGGCCTCCGAGCAGCTCGGCACCAGGCCCTCGGGCGGCATCTCGGGATGGAGGCAGCGATGGCAGGGAAACGCCCCGCCCTCATGCCCGCGGAACACGGAAAGCTGCCCCTCGAAGCGCAGCACCGCGGCGCTCACCAGCGGCTTGCCCAGCAGGTGGCACGCATCACCGAGCAGGAAGCGCGTGGGGAAGTTGTCCGTCCCGTCGCAGACCACGTCGTAGCGGGGGATGAGCTCCTCCGCCGCCTCTGCGTCCAGGCGGCGCGGGTGGAGTTCCAGCGTCACCTCGGGGTTGATGGCGCGCACCGCCTCGGCCGCGCTGTCCACCTTGGGCTGGCCGATCCGCGCGGTCGCGTGCGCCACCTGGCGCTGAAGGTTCGACAGCTCCAGCACGTCGTGGTCCAGCAGGCCGATCGTCCCCACCCCGGCGGCGGCCAAATACAGCGCAAGCGGCGAGCCGAGCCCGCCCGCGCCGACGACCAGCACCCGCGCCGCGCGCAGCCTGGCCTGGCCAACGGCCCCCACCTCCCGCAGCAGGATGTGGCGGGAATAGCGCTGCAATTCGCTGTCGGTGAAGTCGAGCTCCATGGCCGCCATATGGGGCCGCGCGGCCGGGCTTGACCAGGGCGGAAGGGCATGGCCGCCTTCCGCCATGCGCGTGCCCACCCAAAACCCGCCCCCCGGCATCATCGGCCAGAATCGCTCGATGCTGACCCCGCATTACTGCGTCTTTCCGCCAGAAGGGATCATGGATTCCTTCCTGCCGGACTGGCCGGGCTGCACGATCCGCTGGCAGTGCTCGCCGGAGATGGGGGCGCGCTTCGCCCAGGCGATGGTCCTCCTGCCGCCCGGATGCGGCACGGCGATCGAGGATGGGCTGGAGCATTTCCTCTACGTCACCGCCGGCGCGCTGGAGGTCGAGGCCGGCGGGAAGCGCGAAACGCTGCCGGTCGGCGGCTACGTCTACGTCCCAGCCGGGACCGGTTTTTCCGCGCGCAACGCAGGCGGGGCGGAGGCGCGGGCGCTCTGGGTGAAGCGCCCCTACCGGCCTGCCAAGGGCGTTCCCGTCCCCGGCGTCCTCCTGGGCCACCGCGACACCGCCCCGCGCGAGGAGAACGGTTCGCGCTGGCGCGTCCTGCTGCTGGGCACGCGCGAGCTGTCCATGGATTTCGAGATGAACATCATGGGCTATAGCCCCGGCGCGCATTTCTGGTGCGTCGAGACGCACATCATGGAGCACGGCATGGTGGTGCTGCAGGGCCAGTGCCTGCAGATGCTGGGCCGCGACTGGCACGAGCTGTGGGAGGGCGACTTCGTCTGGATGGGGCCTTACGTGCCGCAGCAGATCTACGCGACCGGCGCCGGGAATTGCGAGTATTTGCTTTACAAGGACGTGAACCGGGATGTGACGTTCTAGCACCGGCCACGGGCGCGTTCCGCAAGAGCGCAAGGATAAGGACGCAAGGATGCGGCCGGCAGCTCGTCCGGCCGGCCCCTGCATCCGATCAGGCCGGGCGTCGCCCTAAGCCCGCGCTTCGAGGATCATGTTGAACGGCGTCTCGGCAGCCCGGCGAATCATGCCGAATCCGCCCGCCGTGATGACCTCGCGCAGCTGCGCCTCCCCGGCCTGCGCCCCGAGCGCGGCACCCACCTCCTGCGACAGCGAGGTGGGCACGCAGATCATCGTCGATCCCGCGTAGTAGAGGCGCCCAACCGGGTTCAGGTTGTCCGCCAGGCGGTCTCCGGCCATCGGCTCGACGATCATCCACGTCCCGTCCGGCCGCAGCATTCGCTTCACATGCGCCGCCGCGCCCTTGGGGTCGCCCATGTCGTGCAGGCAGTCGAAGAAGGTCACGAGGTCGAAGCCGCCATCCGGGATGTCCTTGGCGGTTCCGATCTCGAAGCGGGTGTTGGCTTCCGCGCCGTGCTCCCGCGCATGGGCGCGCGCATCCTCGATGGAGGCGTCGTGGTAGTCGTAGCCGACGAACCGGCTGTTCGGGAACGCCTTGGTCATGATCACCGTGGACCAGCCGCAGCCGCAGCCCACGTCGGCCACGACGGCCCCTTCTCCAGCTTCGCCACCACGCCTTCGAGCGCGGGAAGCCAGTGCTGGACGAGGTGGTTCTGGTAGCCCGGCCGGAAGAAGCGCGCCGTGGCGCAGAACATGCACTGGAGGTTGCCCCAGGGCACGCCACCGCCGGTCCTGAACGCGTCCTCGATCTGGCCCTGGTTCTTCTGCATCGCCGCCATCAGGTCGAATGCACCCATCATGTTCACCGGGCTGTCCTCGACGACGAAGACCATCGCCTGCTCGGGCGGAAGCGAGAAGCGCCCGCTCACCTCGTCGTAGGACAGGTAGCCGGATGCGGCATTGAAGGAGAGCCACTCGCGCAGGTAGCGCTCGTGGATGCGGGTCTGCCTCGCCAGTTCGCCCGGGGTCATCGGTCCGCCCTGGTGCAACGCCTTGTAAAGGCCCAGCGTGTCGCCGATCCGCACCATGGGAACGCTGGCGGCGCCGCCCAGGTCGCCCAGCATCTTGCCAACGAGTTCGTTCAAACGCTCCGTGTTGATGTCCATGGACATCCTCCTCTGCGTCACGGACGTTCAGCGAGGCTACTCCTTCGTTTCATGCGAAGGCATTAATAATTCTTCAAGAGGACGGAGCATCCCGGCACGGTCCTCGCTCGCAACATGGTTTCTCCGCTGGCCGCGGACGCTGTCTCGCGCCTACAAAAAGCTCACCGGATCCACGTCCACCTGGACCCGCACGTTCCCCGGCACCTCCACCTTGTTCAGCCAGTCGCGCAGGATGGCCTGCACCGGCATGCCGCGCTCTGCCTTCAGCAGCAGCCGGTGCCGGTGCCGTCCGCGCAGCAGGGAGAGCGGCGCTGGGGCCGGGCCCAGCACCTGCAGCCCATCCCCCGATGGCGCGGCGAGGCCCAGGTCGCGCGCCGCGCGCTCCGCCGCACGTGCCTCCTCGCTGGACACGATCAGCGCGGCGAGGCGCCCGAAGGGCGGCCAGTGGCCGGGGCGGCGCTGCTCGGACTCGGCGGCCAGGAAGCCCTCGAAATCGTCGCGCAGCAGCGCGGCCATCACCGGATGGTCGGGGCTGAAGGTTTGCAGCAGGACGCGCCCCGGCGCCTCGGCCCGGCCTGCGCGCCCGGCCACTTGGTGCAGCAGCTGCATGGTCCGCTCCCCCGCGCGCAGATCGCCTCCCGCGAGGCCGAGATCGGCATCCACCACGCCGACCAGCGTCAGGTGCGGGAAGTGCCAGCCCTTGGCGACGATCTGCGTGCCGATGATCAGGTCCACCTCGCGCTCCTCGATGCGGCGCGCGGCCTCGGCGGCGGCGGCGGGACCGGGGATGGTGTCGCTCGCCATCACCAGCTTGCGCGCCTCGGGAAACAGGTCGGCGACTTCCTCCTGGATGCGCTCCACGCCGGGGCCGATCGGGACGAGGCTGTGCTCGGCGCCGCATTCCACGCATTCGGGCCGCACCGGCTCCACATGGCCGCAATGGTGGCAGGCGAGGCGGCGCTGCGCCCGGTGCTCCACCAGCCAGGCGGTGCAGTTCGGGCATTGCATGCGGTGACCGCAGGCGCGGCACAGCGTCAGCGGGGCGTAGCCGCGGCGGTTCAGGAACAGCATCGCCTGCTCGCCGCGCTCCAGCGTCTCGTGGATGGCAGCGGTGAGCGGCGGGGACAGGAACCGCCCGCGCTCCGGCGGGGTGGCGCGCAGGTCGACGGCGCGGATCTCGGGCAGGGCGGCGCCGCCGTGGCGCGTCGGAAGCTGCACGCGGGCGTAGCGCCCCGCCTCCGCGTTGGTGACGCTTTCCAGCGAGGGCGTGGCGCTGACCAGCACGCAGGCCGCCTCGCTCAGCCGCGCGCGCACCACCGCCATGTCGCGCGCGTGGTAGGTGACGCCATCCTCCTGCTTGAAAGCCGTCTCGTGCTCCTCGTCCACGACGATGAGGCCGAGATCGGGAAAGGGCAGGAACAGGGCGGAGCGCGCGCCGACCAGCACCGGCGCCTCGCCCTCCGCCACGGCGCGCCAGGTGACGCGGCGCGTGCGCGACGACAATTCGGAATGCCACAGCGCCGGCGGCGCGCCGAAGCGCCGCTCGAAGCGCGACAGCCATTGTGTGGACAGCGCGATCTCCGGCAGCAGCACCAGCGCCTGCCGCCCCGCCCGCAGCGTCTCGGCGATGGCGTCCAGGTACACCTCCGTCTTGCCGGAGCCGGTGACGCCCTGCAGCAGCGTCACCTCGAAGCGCCGCCGCGCGACGGAATCGCGCAGGAAGCGCGCCGCCTCCGCCTGCGCCTCGCTCAGAAGGGGGCTGTCCGCCTCTGGGTCCGGGCGGGGAAAGGCGGCGGCGCGCGGCAGCAGGGCCGGGGCGATCAGCCCGGAATTGGCCATGCCGCGGAGGACGCCGGGCAGCACCCCGGCCTCCCGCGCGAGGTCGCTGCCCGTCATGACCTGCTCGCCCAGCGCGGCCAGGGCGCGCGTGCGCTCGGCGGTCAGGCGCACGCCTTCGGGGGGCGGATGGACGGCGCGCCAGCCCCCGGTGGCCTGCGGCTCGTCCAGGGCGGAAGGGCTGCTCATCGCCATGCGCAGCACGGCGCCGGGCGGGGCCAGGGTGTAGGCGGACACCCATTCCACGAAGCGGCGCAGCGAGGGCGTCATGGGCGGGGCGGGCTTGGCCGCGAGGACGTCGCGCAGCCGCGACTCCGCGATGGGGTCCGGGTTCTCCGGCGGGTCCCAGACCACGCCCAGCGCGGTCCGCCCGCCCAGCGGCACCTCGACAAACGAGCCCGGCTCCGCCGCCACGTCGGGCGGCAGGCGGTAGTCGTAGGCCCCTTCCAGCGGCAGGGGCAGCAGCACGGGGACGCGGCGCGACGCGGCCGGGCGCGCGCGGCCGGAAGCGGGCTCCCCCGCCTCCAGCGCCAGCGTGTCCTGCGCCGATCGTGCCTTCCGGTCCGGTGCCGCCATGGGCTATCTGCTCCGCCGGGGCCGCCCCCGGTCCTCCTCTGGTGGAAAACGCCGCACAGCTTGGGAATCATGCAGCGATGAAGTTCTTCGTGGACAGCGCCGACGTGGCGGAGATCAAGTCCCTCGCCGGCACCGGGCTGATGGATGGCGTGACGACCAACCCCTCCCTCATCGCCAAGTCCGGCCGCAAGATGAGCGAGGTGATCGCCGAGATCTGCGCCCTGACCGAGGGCCCCGTTTCCGCCGAGGTCACCGCCGCCGACCTCGACACCATGCTGCGCGAGGGCCGCTACCTGCGCGACATCGCTCCCAACGTCGCGGTCAAGGTTCCGCTGACCGAGGCCGGGCTGCGCGCCTGCAAGGCCTTGTCCGACGAGGGGACGATGGTCAACGTCACCCTCTGCTTCTCCGCGCCCCAGGCCCTGCTCGCCGCCAAGGCGGGTGCCGCCTTCATCTCTCCCTTCATCGGCCGGCTGGACGACATCGGCGAGGACGGCATCCAGCTGATCGCAGACGTGGTCACGATCTACAGCAACTACAACTTCCGCACGGAGGTGCTGGCCGCCTCCATCCGCCACCCGGTCCACGTGCTGCAATGCGCCAAGATCGGCGCGCATGTCGCCACCATGCCGCCTGCCGTCATCAAGGCGCTGGTGAAGCACCCGCTGACCGATCGCGGGCTGGAGCAGTTCACCGCGGACTGGGCCAAGACGGGGCAGAGCATCCTTTGACGCCGGAAGGCGTCGAGGCTTGGCTGCGCGCGAACCCGGATTTCCTTGCGCGCCGCCCCGCCCTCTACGGGGCGCTCCAGCCGCCGCGGCGCTGGCACGGACCGGTCCTGGCCGATCACATGGAAGCGATGATCGAGCAGTCGCGTCGGGAAACCGCGCGGGTGCTGGAGGCGGGGCGCGCCCGGCAATCCCTCGGCGCGCGGGTGGGGGAGGCGGTGCTGGCCCTGCTGCGCGCCGCCGACGCGCTGGAATGCGCGGCCGAGGAATGGCCCGCCCTGCTGGCGCTTGAATCCGTGCGCGTCCTGGCCGAGGCGCCGCCGCGCCGCCATCTCGCCGCGCTGCACCCCGGCGAGGCCGCCCGCCTCCTTCCCCATTCCCGCCCGGTGATCCGCCCGGCGACCGGCTGCACGACGCTGCATGGCGAGGCCGCGCCCGTGGTGGCGCGGGAGGCGCTGATCCCCGCCGGGCCGGGGCGCCTGCTCGTGCTCGGCGCGCGGGAGGCGGTGCTGCTGCCCGCCCATCCGCAGCCCCTGTCCTTTCTCGGCCGCGCCCTGGCCGCGCGGCTCCCCGCGTGACGGGCGCCGAGGCCCGCACCGCCTTCTTGCTCTGGCTGGAGCGGGAGCGGCGGGCCAGCCCGCACACGCTGGAGGCCTATGGCCGCGACGTGGCGGATTTCCTGGGCTTCCTTTCAAACCATCTCGGGGGCGAGGTGGATCTGGCGGCCCTCGCCGACCTGACGCCGGGCGATCTGCGGGCCTTCCTGGCGGCGCGGGCGGCGGCGGGGGCGGGCAACGCCACGCGCGCGCGCCAGCTTGCGGCCATTCGCGCCTTTCTGCGCTTCCTCGCCAAGCATCACGGCCTGCCGCCCTTGCCGCTCGCCGGGATGCGCGGCCCGAAGCGCGTCCCACCCATCCCGCGCGCCCTTTCGCCCGTGGACGCGAAGGAGATCGCGGATTCGGTCGGGGTCGCCCACTCCGCCCCCGGCGCCGAGTCTCCCGCCTTCCAGACCGCGCGCGACACGGCCCTGCTGACGCTGCTCTATGGCTGCGGCCTGCGCATCTCGGAGGCGCTGTCGCTCGACCTGCGCGACGCGCCACTGCCGGGGGGCGAGGCGGCGCTGCGCATCACCGGCAAGGGCGGCAAGCAGCGCGTCGTGCCGGTGCTGCCGGCGGTGCGCCAGGCCATCGCCGCCTATATGAAGCAGCGCGGCGCCGGCGCGCCGGAGGAGCCGCTCTTCCTCGGCACGCGCGGCAAGCGCCTGGACCCGGCGGTGGCGCAGAAGGCGATGCGCGACGCGCGCCGCCTGCTGGGCCTGCCCGAGCACGCGACGCCACACGCACTGCGCCATTCCTTTGCGACGCATCTGCTGGCGGGCGGGGCCGACCTGCGCGCCATCCAGGAATTGCTGGGCCATGCCAGCCTGTCCACTACGCAGCGCTACACCGCGGTGGACGCGGAAGGGCTGCTGGCCACGTGGCGCTTGGCGCATCCGCGCGCGGATTGATCAGCCTGGCGGCTTGTCCACCAGGATGCGGAGCGCCTGCACGCCCTCCGGCAGTTCGAGCAGGAACTCGGCGTCGCGCGGCAAATGGTGGATGCGCGTCGGGTCGCCGCCCGTGAAGCGCGCCATCGCCTCCACATCCTCCCAGAAGGAGATGGTGACGAACTCCGTCTCCGTCTCGCGATCCTCGCGGAGAAGCTGCACGCCCAGCGCCTTTTCCTCCAGCGGGCGGATGCCCACCTCGCGCAGATAGGGCTCGTAGGCATCGGCGCGGTCGCGCGCGGTGCGCCCGCGCCAGATGCGCGCGATCGATCGTCGCGCGCCCGCTCACGGCGTCCCGACGCGAACCGTGCGGCCGGTCCGAGCCGCCTCGTAGATCGCCTCCATGGCCAGCATGTCGCGCAGGCCCTCCTCGCCGGGGGTGCGCGGATCGCGATTCTCGCGCACGCATTCGGCCATGTGGTCCAGCCCCGCCGCGAACTGGTTGTTCATCGGAAGCAGCAGCTCCGCTTCCCGCTCGCCCTCGCGCGAGACCCACATGCGGCGCAGATCGTAATCCGTCGCGGGGTCCATGCGCAGCGCCGCGTCGGTGCCCAGCACGGAAAGGCGCTTCGTCTCGAAATAGCTGTAGGAGGTGGAACCGTTGCAGAGCAGGCCGGAGGGCATGCGGAACTGCCAAGTGGTGCGGTCCTCCACCTCGCGGAAGCGCGGGTCGTCGGGGTCGCTCTGCGTCATCGCCATCACCTCCTCCGGCTCCTCGCCCGACAGGTAGCGCATGGCGTTCACCGCATAGATGCCGACGTCGAAGAGTGAGCCGCCGCCGGCCAGGGCGCGCTGGAGGCGCCACTGGTCCGCCGGCTCTTCCGGCTTCGCAGGGCGGCCGTGGTCGGAGGTGATGAGGCGCAACTTGCCCAGCTCCCCTTCCCGGATCATCTCGATCGCCTTGCGGTTGAAGGTCTCGTACTGCGCGCGATAGGCGACCATCAGCTTGCGTCCCGCCGCGCGCCCGGCGGCGATCATCTCCCGCGCCTCGGCGGAGGAGACGGCCATGGGCTTCTCGCACAGCACGTGCTTGCCGGCGCGGAAGGCGCGCTGCGTGTACTCGGCGTGCAGCGCGTTGGGCAGGATGACGTAGACCACCTGGATGGCGGGGTCGTCGGCGATGCGGTCGTAATTCGCATAGTCGTGGATGCCGCTTTCCGGCACGCCGTATTGCCGCGCCACCTCCCGCGCCTTGGCGGCGTCGCCGCTGACGAGGGAGACGAGCTTCGCTTGCCGGCAGAAGGCAAAGGAGGGCAGGATCTGGTTCAGCGCGAACTTGCCCAGTCCCACCACGGCGAAGCCCACCCGCTCCTCAGGCGACAGTGGGGCCTCGCGCTCCAGCTTCGGCATGGGGCGGCCAATGGCGCGCACGGGCGCGGGATCACCCTGCTGCGCCGCCGCCGAGCCCGACGCGGCGATCAGACCCGCGCCGGTGCCGCGGATCAGGCCGCGGCGCGGCATGGAGAAGGATGACATTGGCTGCGGCATGGCGGGCTCCTCGGGCAACGGGGAGCGCAACGCGACGCGGAGTGGGTGGTTCCGGCTTCCTATTCGGACAGGGGCTTGCCGCGCAGCGCCTTGGTGGTGCCGCGCTTCGTCTTGCTATCCATGCGGCGAAGCTGGGAGCCGCGCGTGGGCTTGGTCGGCCGGCGCTTGGGCGGGGGCGGCTTGCTCGCCTCCGCCAGCAACTCGGTCAGCCGCGCCATCGCATCCTCGCGGTTCCGCTCGCGGGTGCGGTGGGCCTGGGCGGTGATGACCACCACCCCGTCCTTGGTCATGCGACGCCCGGCAAGGGTGCGCAGCCGCAGCCAGACCCGCTCGGAGAGCCCCGCCTCCGCTGCACGGAAGCGGAGCTGCACGGCGGTTTCCAGCTTGTTGACGTTCTGCCCGCCCGGGCCGGAGGCGCGCAGGAAGTCCTCCTCGAGGAGGGCGGGGTCGGGCGTCACTCGCGCACGATGCCCAGTTCGCGCAGCAGCGCCTGGTTCGTGCGCGCCTCCGAAAGGAAGCGGTCGCGCAGGGCGTTGCCGGGCAGGAAGGAGGGGACGCCGTTCAGCCGCTCCGCCGCGGCGCGGTAGCCTTCCGATCGCACCGCACGCTCGCAAGCGCGCTCGATCGTCTCGGCGATGTTGTCCGGCAGGCCGGCGGGGGCGAGGAGGCCGCCATAGGTGGTGCCCGCCATGGGGTAGCCCAGCTCGCCCGTGCTCGGCACGTCGGGCAGGGCGGGCATGCGGCGGTCACCCAGCACGGCGATGACGGGCAGGCCGGTGGCGGCGGGGATCGCCGCGCTTTCGATGAACATCATGATCTGCCCGCCCAGCGCCGCCTGCGCGATCGGCCCCGCGCCCGCGAAGGGCACGTTCAGCCCCGACACGCCCGCCGCGCGCAGCAATTGCGCGGTGAGGATGTGCTGCGTGCTGCCCACGCCCGGGATGCCGTAGACCAGCGCCTCGGGCCCCGTGCGCGCATGGGCGATCATGCCGCGGAATTCGCGGAAGGGCGCGTTGCGCGCCAGGATCACCACCTGTGGGTTGTCGTAGACCAGGCACAGGAAGCGGAAGCTTTCCGGGTTGTAGGCGGCATTCTGCAGGTAGGGCTGCGTGGTGATGGCGTTGTTGGGCGAGATGCCGATCGTGTAGCCATCTGGCCGCGCGCGGGCGAGTTCGGAATTGCCGATCGCCCCGGCCGCGCCGCCGCGATTCACCGCAACCACCGGCTGGCCCAGCTCCCGCGTCAGCTCGGCCTGGATGGCGCGGGCCATCAGGTCGGTGTTGCCGCCAGGCGGAAAGGGAATGATGAGCTGGACGGGCCGGCTCGGATACGCCTCCTGCGCCAGGGCGGGGCCGGCGAAGAGTATGGCGAGCATCAGCGCGAAGCGGCGCATGGCGGTATCCTCCCTCTGGATGTTGCGCGGAGCCTAGACCGCCGGGTCCGGCGGAGGCAAAGCCCCTGCGGGCATCTCGTCCTTCAGCGCGATGCCGGTGGCGCCCAGCGCGCGTGCCTCGCGCAGGAGCCAGTGCAGCTTGGTCGCCGCCTCGGCGTGGGACAGGCCGCCGGGGCGGATGTTGCTGATGCAGTTGCGCTCCGCGTCGGTGCGGCCCGGGCGCGGCGCCCAGGTGAGGTAGAGCCCGACGCTGTCCTGCGCCGACAGTCCCGGCCGCTCGCCGATCAGCACCACCACTGCCTCGGCGCCGGTGGCGGCGCCGATCGCGTCGCCCAGCGCGACGCGGGCCTGCAGCGCCACCACGACGGGCCAGGGGGCACTGAAGGCTTGCAGCAGCGAGGCCGCCTGCGCCTGCACCCCGGCGGCGCAGAGCCCGTCCGCCACGACGACCACGACGCCGCCGCTGCGCGGCAGCAGCGCCGCATCCTCCGCCCGCAGCCGCCGACCCAGGTCGGGGCGCAGGAGGTATTCGCGCCGGTCGCGCGCCTCGCTCCGCACCACGGGGGCGGAAAACCCCAGCGCCGCCGGGTCCAGCGCCGACCACACGGCGTCGCGCGCCGCCGCGTGGGCTTCCTGGAAATCCAGCCACACCCCGGTGGGCTGCGCGTCGCCCACGCGGCCCAGTCCGACCCGCGCGGCGGTGAAGCGGCGAAGCTGTGCGGGCAGCATCAGGACAGGCCGAGCAGCGCGGGCGACAGCGCGCCGGGAATGCGCGCCCCTTCGCCGATGCCCGCGCGCTCCAGCCAGGCGGCGAATTCTGGTGCCGGGCGGCGGTCCAGCAGGCGCCGCGCGGTCAGCGCGTCGTGGAAGGAGGTGGACTGGTAGGCCAGCATCACGTCATCCGCCCCTGGCACGCCCATCACGTAGTTCACCCCCGCGAGGCCGAGGCACAGGAGCAGCGCGTCCATGTCGTCCGCATCGGCCTCGGCGTGGTTGGTGTGGCAGATATCCACCCCCATCGGCAGGCCCAGCAGCTTGCCGCAGAAATGGTCCTCCAGCCCCGCGCGGAGGATTTGCTTGCCGTCGAACAGGTATTCCGGCCCGATGAAGCCGACGACGCTGTTGACCAGCAACGGATCGAAGCGCCGCGCCACCGCGTAGGCGCGCGCCTCCACCGTCTGCTGGTCCACTCCGCCATGCGCCTCGGCGGAAAGCGCGCTGCCCTGGCCGGTCTCGAAATACATCACGTTGCTGCCCACCGTGCCCCGACCGAGCGCTAGCGCCGCCTCCTGCGCCTCCTCCAGCAGGGCGAGGGAGATGCCGAAGCTTTCGTTGGTGCGCTGCGTGCCGCCGATGCTTTGGAAGACGAGGTCCACCGGCGCGCCGCGCTCCATGGCGATGAGCGTGGTGGAAACGTGAGACAGCACGCAGCCCTGGGTGGGGATGCTGAAGCGTGTCCGCACCTCCTCCAGCAGGTCTAGCAGGCGCAGCACGGATTCAACGTTGTCGGTGGCGGGATTGATGCCGATGCAGGCGTCGCCCGCGCCGAGCAGAAGCCCGTCCAGGATGGCGGCGGCGATGCCGCGTGGGTCGTCCGTCGGGTGGTTGGGCTGCAGCCGCACCGACAGCGTGCCCTCCGTGCCCAGCGTGTTGTGCAGGCGCGTTTCCACCCGGCATTTCGCCGCGACGGAAACAAGGTCCGCGTTGCGCATGATCTTGGACACGGCGGCCGCCATCTCCGGCGAGATGCCCCGTCGGATCGCAGCGAGCTCGGCGGGCGCGGCCGCAAGCAGCCAGTCGCGGAATCCGCCCACGGTCAGCACCGCGACGGGGGCGAAGGCCGCCGCATCGTGATCCTCCAGGATGAGGCGGGACACGTCGTCCTCCTCCGGCGGGATGACGGGCTCGGCCAGGATGCGGCGCAGCGGCAGGTCGGCCAGGGCGCGCTGGGCCGCCACGCGCTCCTCCGCGGAAGCGGCCGCTATCCCGGCCAGCGCGTCGCCGGAGCGGAAGGGGCTGGCGCGCGCCAGCAAAGTCCGCAGGTCGGGGAAGACGTGGGTGGTGCCACGGATCGCGTGCCGGAACGCCATGCCCCCGCCTTGCCAGATTCCGCGACCGGGCGGAAACTCTTTCGCGAACAAGGGAACGACCGATGGAATCCGCACCGGCGGCAACGGCCGACTGGCCCGACCAGATCTATGACCTGCTGAAGCGCTATGACATCCGGCAGGTGGCGCTGGTGCCCGATGCGGGCCATGCGCGGCTGATCCGCCGCTGCCTCGCCGACAACGACCTGCGCGTCGTGACCTGCACGACGGAGGAGGAAGGGGTGGCCCTGATGCAGGGCGCGTGGCTGGGCGGGCAGCGCTCCGTCCTGCTGATGCAGTCCTCGGGCGTCGGCAACTGCATCAACATGCTGTCGCTCGGCACTATCCATCGCTGCCCGATGCCCATGCTGGTGACGATGCGCGGCGATTTCGGCGAGTTCAACCCGGCACAGATCCCCATGGGTCAGGCCACCCAGGCGACGCTGGAGGCGATGGGCACCATCGTCCACCGCGCCGACACGGACGCGGACCTGCTGCCCACCGTCGAGGCCACGCTGAAGCTCGCCTTCAACACCTTCCGCCCGACCGCGACGCTGATCGGCCAGCGCCTGCTCGGCGCCAAGACCTTCGGGAAGGACTGAGGGATGCTCGACCGACGCGAACTCTGCGCCGCCGTGCTCCAGGACCGCGGCGACCTCTTGGTGGTCGCCGGGCTCGGCGCCTCCGCCTGGGACATCACGGCCATCGGCGACACGCCGGCCAACTTTCCGCTCTGGGGCGGGATGGGCGGCGCGGTGATGATCGGGCTCGGCCTGGCGCTGGCGCAGCCGGACAGGCCGGTGCTGGTGATCACCGGCGATGGCGAGATGCTGATGGGCGTGGGCGCGCTGGCGACGATCGCGCACCAGGCGCCGCGCAACCTCGCCATCCTCGTTCAGGACAACGAGCACTACAGCGAGACGGGCGGCCAGCAGACCGCGACGCGCCACGGCACCGACCTTGCCGTGATGGCGGAGGGCGCCGGAATCAAGCGGACGCAACGCATCGCCTCGCTGGCGGATGCGGCGAAATTCCGCGACGCGGTGCATGCCAAGGAGGGGCCGGTCTTCGCCCTCGCCAAGATCGAGGCGAAGAACCTTCCCCTCGTCCTGCCGCCGCGCGAGGGCGCCATCCTCCAGGCTCGCATGCGCGAGCACCTTCTCGGCCCCGCCGCCCATCTCGCCTAAGGAAGACAAGACCCATGCCCCACGTCGCGCTTCTCCGCTCCCTCCATCCCGACGCGGAGGCCCGGCTGCGCGCCGAGCCCGGCTTCACGGTCGAGGTGGTGCACAACCCGGTGGGCGACGAGCTGCGCGACGCGATGACCCGCGCCGAAGCGGTGGTCGTCCGCGCCACGCCGATCAACGCGGAGTTCCTGGGTTTCTCGCCCAAGCTGTCCATCGTGGCGCGGCACGGCGTCGGCTATGACGCGGTGGACGTGCCGGAGCTGACCAAGCGCGGCATTCCGCTGACCGTGACCGCAGACGCCAACGCGCTGTCGGTGGCAGAGCACGCGCTGATGCTCATGCTCACCATCGCCAAGCAGATCAAGGTGTTCGACGAGAACACCCGCGCCTTCAAGTGGAGCACGACCGACGCGCCGACCGCCTATGATCTGTCGGGCATGACGGTGCTGGTGGTGGGCTTCGGCCGTATCGGCGGGCGCGTCGCGCGGCTGTGCCACGCCTTCGGCATGGACGTGCTGGTCTGCGACCCCAACGTGCCGATGAACACGGTGAAAGGTGCCGGCTTCCGCTACGCCAAGACGCTGGAGGAAGGGCTGGCCGAGGCCGACTGGGTCACCATGCACTGCCCCTCCAACGCCGAGAATCGCGGCATGGTGAATGCCGAGTTCCTGGGTGCGATGAAGCCCGGCGCGCGCCTGATCAACACCGCGCGCGGCACGCTGGTGCAGGAGGCGGCGCTGGCTTCGGCGCTGAAGTCCGGCCACGTCGCCGCCGCCGGTCTGGACGTGTTCTGGGAGGAGCCGGTGGCGAAGAGCAACCCGCTGCTGGGCGCGCCCAACGTGGTGATGACGCCGCACAGCGCCGCCGGCACGGTGCAGGGCATGCGCCGCATGGGACTTTCCGCCGTGTCCTCCATCATCGGCCACTTCAAGGGCGAGGTGGACCCGGACATGGTGATCAACAAAGAAGTGCTGCGGCTCAACCGATGAACCCGCTCCCCGCCCTCGCCGAGCACGCCGCCTCCTGGCGGAATGCGCCCTTGTCGGCGGAGGTGGCGCACGCCGCTCGCCGGGCGCTGGTGGACTGGTTCGCGGCGCTGCTGCCCGGCTGCCGCCTGCCGCCCGCTACGCTGATGGCGAAGGCGCTGGCCTCGGGGCGGGGGCCGGGGCGGGCCGTCTCCTATGTCGAGGGGACGCGCTGCGCGCTGCGCCACGCCGCGCTGCTCAACGGCACGGCGAGCCACATCGTCGAGTTCGACGACATCTGGCGCTGGGGCGTCTACCACCCCGGCTGCCCGACCGTCGCGGCGGCGCTGGCGGCGGCGCAGGAGCACGGGCGGGACATGGAGGCGCTGCTGCGCGCCATCACCGCGGGCTACGAGGTGTCGTGCCGCATCGCCTTCGCGGTGCAGCCCTCGCACTACGATTTCTGGCACACCACTGGCACGGTGGGCACCTTTGGCGCCGCCGCTGCCGTGGCCGTCATCCTCGATTGCGACGCGGAGCAGACGGCGCACGCCATCGCCACCGCCGCCACCATGGCGGGCGGCTTGCAGCAGGCCTTTCGCGGCGACGGCATGTCCAAGCCGCTGCATCCCGGCCACGCGGCGGAGGCCGGGGCCCTGGCCACCATGGCCGCGAAGGAAGGCATGACCGGCGCGCTGGACGTCTTGCACGGCCTCGCCGGCTTCGCCGCCGCCACCTCGGCCGATACGGGGCAGTGGGACAAGGCCATCGCCACGATCGGCAAGCCGCTGGCCGTCACCGAGATGACGGTGAAGAACCATGGCTGCTGCGGGCACATCTTCGCCGCGCTGGATGCCGTGCGCGACCTTCAGCGCGATGCGGGCTTCGCGGCTGACGACGTGGAGTCCGTCCATGTCGGCGGCTATGCCGCGACGGTGAATGTCTGCGACCGCCCGCATGCGGCGACGGAGCAGGAGGCGCGCTTCTCCACCCAGTTCACCGTCGCCACCATGCTGCTGCATGGCGGGGTGCGCCTCGCCGCCTTCGGGCCGGATCGCCTGGCCGACCCGGCGATCCGCGCGCTGATGCCGCGCGTGTCTGTCAGCCTCGATGCCGAGTGCGAGGCGGCCTTTCCCGGCCAGCGCTCCGCCAAGGTGACGGTGGCGCTGAAGGACGGGCGCAGCCTGTTCCGTCACCAGCCGACGCGGCGTGGCGATCCGGACGCCCCGCTCTCCGACGCCGAGCTGGACGAGAAGTTCATGGAACTGTCCGGCCCCGTCCTGGGCGCGGCACCAGCACGCGACTTCCTGCGCGGGCTGCGGGTGGGCGACACCCTGCCAGGGGAAGTCGCGTTGGCCTGAGGATGAAGCTCGCCCTGTTTGCGGATGTCCACAGCAACCTCCAGGCGCTGGAGGCCTGCCTGGAGCACGCGGCGACGCAGGGCGCACAGCGCCTGCTGTTCCTGGGCGACCTCGTGGGTTACGGGGCCGATCCCTCGGCGGTGGTGGCGCGGGTGCGCGGCCTCGGCGCGCCTTGCCTTCAAGGCAACCACGACCAAGCTGCCACCCATGGCCCGCGTGGCTTCTCCCCGCTTGCCGCCGCCGCGATGCGCTGGACGCAGGGCGCGCTGTCGGCCGAGGATCGCGCCTGGCTGGATGCCCTGCCCCTCCTGCTGGAGGAGGAGGACCGGCTTTTCGTCCATGCCGATGCCTCTGCACCCGCCGAGTGGCGCTATGTCGAGGGACCGGCGGAGGCGCAGAGGAGCTTGGCGGCGACGGAGGCGCGCCTGACCTTCTGCGGCCACACGCACGTGCCCCTGCTTTGCGGGCTCTTGCCGAGCGGGCAGGTGGCCGCGCTCCGCCCGCCCATGTCGGCGCCGGTGCGTCTGGAGGCGCCCGGGCGCTGGCTTTGCGTCATGGGCGCGGTCGGGCAGCCGCGGGACGGCCGCCCGGCGGCCTGTTACGGCTTGTTCGACACCGGCACGAATGAGTGCACCTGGATGCGCGTGCCCTACGACGTGGCGGAGGCCGCGTCCCGCATCCGCGCCGCCGGATTGCCTGAGGAACTGGCCGCGCGGCTGGCCGTGGGGCGCTGAACCGGTGGTGACGAAGGGTGCGATGGAGCGGGCGATGGGAATCGAACCCACGACATTCAGCTTGGGAAGCTGACGTTCTACCTCTGAACTACGCCCGCGCTCCGTCCCCAGACATACCGGGGACGGCGGCGGGCGGCAAGCCGTCAGGCGGCCCGCGCCAGCTGCGCCCGCGGGTCGCGCCGCGCCAGCCGCCCCAGCAGGTACTCCACCTCCGCCCGCGCGGCGGCCGAAAGGGCAGAGGCCGGGCGGCGCTGCGCGTCGCTGGCCAGGACGCCGCGCCGCATCAGCACGTATTTCCGCACCGCCAGCCCCACGCCAGGCTGCAGCTCGTAGCGGATCATGGGCAGGTGGGCGTCGAACAGGTCGTGCGCCGCCTCGCGATCGCCCTTCGCCGAAAGCCGGACGAGGTCCACCAGCATGTCGGGGAAGGCGTAGCCGGTCATGGCGCCGTCCGCCCCGCGCTCCATCTCGAAATCCAGGAACACGCCGCCATTGCCGCACAGGATGGAAAGCGGGCGCAGCGTGCCCTCTTTCTGGAAGCCGCGCAGGGCGCTGATCTTCTCCAGCCCCGGCCAGTCCTCGTGCTTCAGCATGACGCAGGAGGGGCATTCGCTGACGATGCGGCGGATCAGCGCGGGCGGCATCTGCACCTGGAAGAGCTGCGGATAGTCCTGCAGCACCCAGGGCACGTCCTCGCCGATCGCCTCCACCGCCTGGCGGAAATAGGCAAGCACCGCCTCGTCGTTGCGCAGGTGGCTGGGCGGCGCGATCATCACCCCAGCGGCGCCCGCATCCATCGCACCGCGCGCCAGGGCCCGCATGGCGGCGAAGCCGGGGGCCGAGACGCCGACCACTACCGGCGCCTTGCCAGCACGGCGGGCGATGCGCGCGGCGAAGCCCAACGCCTCCGCCCCGTCCAGCTTCGGCGCCTCGCCCATCACGCCGAGCACGGTGAGCCCGTCGCAGCCGGATTCCAGGAAGAAGTCGGTCATGCGGTCGGCCGAGGCGTCGTCCAGCCGACCATCCGGGTGGAAGGGGGTGGGGGCGATCACGAAGACGCCCCGGGCGGATTCATCAAGCTTCATGGCGCGGCCCCGGCAGTTGCGGACGGGCCGGCGCTACCGCCCGCCCCGGCGCCATGGTAGCGCCGGAGCGGCGAAGCGCGAGGGGGCCGCAATGGACAGCGACACGAGGCCGGAGGTGACGGCGGCGGATCTGGACGCGGCGGCGGCACGGCTGCGCGGCGTGGCGCATCGCACCCCGGTCATGCGCTCGGGCCAGCTGGACAGGCGCAGCGGCACGCGGGTCTTCCTGAAATGCGAGAACTTCCAGCGCATGGGGGCCTTCAAGTTCCGTGGCGCCTTCAACGCCTTGGCGCAGATCCCGGAGGCGCGGCGGCGCGCAGGGGTGCTCGCCTTTTCCTCCGGCAACCATGCCCAAGCCGTGGCGCTTTCGGCGCGGCTGCACGGCGCGCCCGCGCTGATCCTGATGCCGCACGACGCCCCGCCAGCGAAGGTGGAGGCTACGAAGGGCTACGGGGCGGAGGTCCGCGTCTACGACCGCTTCACCACCGACCGCGAGGCCCTGGCGGCGGAGATCGCGGCGGAGCGCGGCATGGAGCTCATCCCGCCCTTCGACGACGCGCGCATCATCGCGGGTGCCGGCACGGCAACGGCCGAATTGCTGGAGGAGATGCCGGCCCCCGCGCTGATCCTCGCCGGGCTGGGCGGGGGCGGGCTGCTGGCCGGCACCGCCGTCGCCGCCAAGGCGCGCCATCCCGGCTGCCGCGTGGTGGGGGTGGAGCCGGCGGAGGGCGATGACGGGCTGCGCTCGCTGCGCGCGGGGGAGATCATCCGCATCTCGCCGCCGCGCGGCCTCGCGGAAGGGGCGCTGGCCACCCATGTCGGCGCGCTGAACTTCCGGCTGATGCGGCGCCTGGTGGACGACGTCGTGACGGTCACCGATGACGAGATCGTGGCGGCGATGCGCTTCCTGGCCAGCCGCATGAAGCTGGTGGTGGAGCCGACCGGCGCCCTGGCGGTGGCGGCGCTGCTCGCGGGCAAGGTGGATGCGGCGGGCGGGCCGGTGGGCGCCATCATCAGCGGCGGCAACGTGGATCTTGACCGCTTCGCCCGGCTCATCGCCGGATAGGGTTCAGCCTTCCGGCTGGCTGATCGCCCCGCGCGCGGCGATCAGCGCCTCCACCCGCTCAGCCAGATGCGGGCCGCTCACCGGCTTGCGGATGAGGGAGAAGGCGCCGCTGATCGCGCCGCCCACCGCCAGCGCCGCCCCATCCCCAGCATAGCCGGTGAGCAGGATGGCGGGCAGGCCGGGCCGCCGCGCTTGCGCCTCGTGGATCAGGGCGAGGCCGCTGGCGCCCGGCATGGACAGGTCGGTGACCAGCACGTCCACCACCACGCCCGCTTCCATCAGCGACAGGGCCTGGGCGGCGTCGGCGGCGCAGGCGGTCTGGAACCCCGCCGCCTCCAGCTCCGCGGACACGGTCAGGCGCACCACGTCGTTGTCGTCCACCAGCAGGACGTGGCGCCCCGGTCGCGCCTGGGCCGGCCGCACCGCTTCCGGCCGCGCCGCGGGCATGGGGGAGGGGATGTCCGCCTCGGGCAGCCACAGCGTCACCGTCGTGCCGTGGCCTGGCGCGCTTTCCACCGCCATGGCGCCGCCCGACTGCTCGGCGAAGCCGCGCGCCATGGACAGGCCCAGCCCGGTGCCGCGCCCTTCCGGCTTGGTGGTGAAGAAGGGCTCCGACACGCGCGCCAACGTCGCCGCGTCCATGCCGGTGCCGGTGTCGGACACGGCGACGCGGACATAGCCGCCGGGGGCAAGGCCCAGCGGGTGCGGCGCATCGGGCGTCACCGTCTCCGCCGCCGCCACGAAGCGCAGCGTCCCGCCTTCCGGCATCGCGTCGCGCGCATTGGTGGCGAGGTTCACCAGCACCGTCTCCAACTGGCCCTTGTCGGCCAGCAACGCGGGCAGACCAGGCGGTGCCTCGGTCGAGCAGCGGACGCCATCCCCCAGCGTGTGGGTCAGCACCTCGCACAGCCCGGCGAGCAGGGCGCCGGCTTCCACCGGCTCCGCCCGCAGCTCGTCGCGCCGGGCGAAGGACAGGAGGCGGCGCGTCACCGTGACGCCACGCCCCGTCGCCTCCAGCACCATGCGGGCGAGGCGCCGCACCCCGTCCGGGTCGTCCGGCCGGCGCTCGATCAGCGACGCGCCGCCCTGCACGGCCTGGAGGACGTTGTTGAAGTCGTGCGCGATGCCGCCGGCCAGCTGGCCCAGCGCCTGCATCCGCTCGGCATGGGCAGCGCGGCGCTGCGCCGCCTCGCGCGCCGCCACCTCCTCGCGCACCCGTGCCTCCAGCCCGGCATTCAGGCGGCGCAGCTCGTCGCGGGTGCGGGCCTCGAGGGCGAGGCGCGCGCGTTCCTCGCCGGCGCGGCGCGCTTCCTCCTCCCGCGCGCGGACGGTGGAGGCGGCCTCCGCTAGGACGGCGGCGACGCGGTCCACCTCGGCCACGCCCGCCGGCACCCGCACCACCTCCCCGCGCCCCGCCGCCTCGGCCGCCCGGGTCAGGGCGTGGACGCGCCGCCCCAGGTGCCGCCCGGCCAGAAACGCCGCCAGCAGGGCCGCCAGCAGGGCTGCCGCGCCCAGCGTGGCAAGGCGATGGAGGGAATCGCCGGCCTGCTTGTGCAGCACCGCTTCCGGCGCGGCGACGGAAACGGTCCAAGGCGCGACCTGGAGGCGCCGCGCCACGGCGATCACCCGCTCCCCCGTGACACGCTGGGTCGTGGTCAGCATCACTTCGCCCGGGGCGGCGGTGGCGGCGAAATCCGCCATGGCGCGCGGCGCGGGGGCCGCGGTGCGGTCGCCCTGCGGGGTGGAACTGTGGGCGACAAAGCGGCCATTGGCGCCGATCAGCCCGGCTAGGCTTCCGGGCGGCAGCGCCTCCTCGATCACCGCCTCGAAGCTATGGGTGCGGATGGCCGCCACCAGCACCCATCCCGGCGCCGCGGGCAGCGGCACCGCGACGGACACCAGGGGCACCTGCGCCACGCTGCCCACGAACGGATCGGAGATGGCGGTGCGCCCCACCGCCGCTTCGGCGATGCGCGGAGCGGGCGAGGCAGCGGGCAGGGCCTCGCCGGGTCCGGCCAGGGTGTTGAGCGCGAGGCGCCCATCCGGCCTGACCAGGATCATGTTGTGCCAGCGCGGGTTGCGCGCCAGCATCGCCTCCAGCCGGGGCCGCAGTGCCTCGGGCGAAGCGGTTTCCGCCGGCGCGATGGCGAGGGCGGCGCTTTCCAGGGCGCGAACGGTGCCCGCGATTTCCCGGTCCACCGTGGCGCCGAAGGCCTGGGCTTGGTGGGACAGCGTTTCCAGCGCGGCGCGGCGCGCTTCCTCGCCCTCGCGCCACAGCAAGGCGGCGGAGAGGCCCAGCACGGGCAGCAGCGCCCCGGCCACCAGCAGGACGAGATGGGTGCGGAACCTCATCCCGGCCATGGCGGCCCCCCGGTCATGCGACGCGCTCCACCCGCAGGGCGAGGCGTCCGGCGGCTTCCAGAAGCTGCGCGGTCGTGAAGGGCTTGGCGAGGAGGGGCACGGTTTCGAAGCCGGCGGGCAGGCTTTCCGGCCCGTAGCCGGACACGAAGATGAAGGGCACGCCGCGCAGGCGCAGCGCCGCCGCCACCTCGCCCACCGGACGGCCGCGCAGGTTCGCGTCGAGCAGCGCGGCGTCGAAGCCGTGCGGCAGGCTGGCGAGGCGCAGCGCCTCTTCATGGGTGGAGGCGCTGGCCGCGATCGTGCCGCCTGCCTCCTGCAGCGCCGCCGTGACCTCCATGGCCACCAGCGGCTCGTCCTCCACCAGCAGGAAGCACATGCCTCCCAGGTTGCCGGTGACGGCGGGCGGGCGCTCTGGCGGCGGCGCGGGGCGCGGGCGGAGGGGGCGCACGGACGCGGCGCCGGCGGCGATGGGCAGCGACACTTCCCAGCGCACCCCATCGGGCTCGAACCGGACACGCGCGTCGCCACCCCCGGCGCGGGCCGTGCGCTCGATCAGCGCGGAGCCGAAGCCACGATGCGCGGGGGGCTGCACGGGCGGGCCACCGCCCTCCGCCCAGCGCAGCACGACATGGTCGCCCGCCGCTTCCCAGCGCAGCGCGACGCGGCCGGCGGGCACGGAAAGCGCGCCGTACTTCACGGCATTGGTGAAAAGCTCGTGCAGAATCAGGGCGGCGTGCAGCGCGGTCTGCGGCTCCAGCCGCACGGGCGGGCCTTCCGCCTCCACCCGCGCCTCCTCCACCGCGCCCAGCGCCAGCTGCTCGCGCAGGATGTCACGCAGCTCCGCACCCTGCCAGGTTTCCGCGCTCAGCAGCGAATGGGCCTGGGACAGGGCGAGGAGGCGGCCGGAGAAGCTTTGCGCGAAGCGGTCGGGATCGCGGCTCTGGCGCAGCGTCTGCTGGCCGATCGCCATGACGGTGGCGAGAGTGTTCTTGACCCGATGGTTCAGCTCGCCGACCAGGAGGCGCCGCGTCCGCTCCGCTTCCGCCCGCTCGGTGATGTCATGCGCGACGCATAGGACGAGGCGGCGCCCATCCGCGCTCGTCCCGACCGCCCCGGCCACGAGGTTCCAGGTGCGGGGCGGCGCGCCGCGCGGATGCAGCTCGGTTTCCACCCGCACCCGCTCGGCTTCCCCGCTCAGCACCGTACCCAGGCGCTCCAGCACGGGGGCCGCCGCGTCGGGGCAGGCGAGCCGCGCCCAGGCGGCGAGGTTCGGCACATCCTCGCGTCCCAACGCCGCCTGGCCCAGCCATTCCGCGTTGGCGGTCAGCACGCGCCCCGTTTCGTCGCAGAGCAGCATGGGGGCGGGGGCGAGGTCGAGCGAGCGGCGGAAGCGGCGCTCGCTGGCCTCGATCTCGTCGCGCTGGCGCTGCAGCTCGCGACGCTGCTGGTCGAGCTGGAGGAATACTTCCGTCTTGCGGCGGAGGATGTGCGGATTGAAGGGCTTGACCAGGTAGTCCACCGCCCCGGCCTCGTAGCCCTTGAACAGGCGCTGCTCATCCGTGCCGGCGGTGAGCAGGATGATCGGCACGCGCCGCGTGCGCGAGGCGCCGCGCATCAGCTCCGCCAGCTCGAAGCCGTTCATGCCGGGCATCTGCACGTCGATCAGCGCCAGGGCGAATTCGTGCACCAGCAGCAGTTCCAGCGCCTCGGGCCCCGAGGCGGCGGTGTGCAGTTCCAGCCCGTCCTGGCGCAGCACCGCCTGCAACGCGTGCAGGTTCTCGGGCACGTCGTCGACGAGGAGGAACTTCACCGGCTCAACCATGCCTCGCCTCCACGGCTGCGCGCCTCCGGTAGATGCGTTCCTCGCCCACGAACTCCTCGAAGGCATCGGCATGGCCCGAGAAGCGGATCGTTTCCCGCGGGCCGAGCCCCAGGAAGCCGCCGCGCGCGAGGGAGTCGCGGAACAGCCCCACGGCGCGGCGCTGCAGGCCGGACCCGAAGTAGATCAGGACATTCCGGCAGGAGACAAGGTGAGTCTCGGAGAAAACCGCATCGGAAACGAGGCTGTGGTCGGAGAAGACGACGCGGTCGCGCAGGGAGCGGTCCATGGCCGCCGCTCCGTAGGCCGCCGTGTAGTGGTCGGAGAGCGAGGAATGTCCGCCCGACAGGCGGTGGTTCTCGGTGAACTCGGGAATGCGGTCGAGCGGGTAGATCCCCGCCCGTGCCTTTTCCAGCGCCGCCGGGCTGATGTCGGTGGCGTAGAAGACGGTGCGCGACTCCAGCCCTTCCTCGCGGAACAGGATGACGAGGGAATACAACTCCTCCCCCTCGGCGCAGCCGGCCACCCAGACCTTGAGCGAGGGCCAGGTGGCGAGAAGCGGCACCACCTGCCGCCGCAGGGCGAGCCAGTAGGAGGGGTCGCGGAACATCGCGCTCACCTGCACGGTGAGCAGCCCGACCAGTTCCGGCACCACCGAAGGCTCGTGCAGCACGCGGTGCTGAAGCATGGATAGGCTCGCGCAGCCCAGCTTCTCCCGCGCATGGTCCAGGCGCCGCACCATGGAGGGCAGGGAATAGCCGCGGAAATCGTAGCCGTGCCGGTGGAACAGCGCGTCCAGCAGCAGCCGCGCCTCCAGCTCCTCGGGATCAGAGGGAGGCTGGTCCATCTGCGCTACCGGGGCATCCAGACCCGGACGAGGGACAGCAGCTTCTCCACGTCCAGGGGCTTCGCCATGTAGTCGTTCGCGCCCGCCTCCAGGCATTGCCGCTGGTCGTCCGGCATGGCCTTGGCGGTGAGCATGATGACGGGCAGGCCACGCCGCTCGGGCTTCTCGCGCAGGTGGCGCGTCGCGGTGATGCCGTCCATCTCCGGCATCATCACGTCCATCAGCACGAGGTCCACCGGCTCGCCTGCCGCCTCGGCGCGGTCGAGCGCCGCCAGCGCCTCGCGCCCGTTGCGCGCGACGATGACCGTGGCGCCGTGCGGCTCCAGCACGCTGGAAAGGGCGAAGATGTTGCGCACGTCGTCCTCGACCACGAGGATGCGGCGCCCTTCCAGCGCCGCGTCGCGGTTCAGCGCGCGCACCAGCGTCTGCTGCTGCTCGCCCGGCATCTCGGACACGACCTGATGCAGGAAGAGCGACACCTCGTCCAGCAGCCGCTCCGGCGAGCGGGCGCCCTTGACGATGATGGAGGAGGAGTAGCGGCGCAGCCGCAACTCGTCCTCCGGCAGGAGGTCGCGGCCGGTGTAGACGATCACGGGCGGGAAAGGGCGCGTCTCGTCCGCGCTGATCTGGTCCAGCAGCTCGAAGCCGGTCATGTCGGGCAGCGACACGTCCAGCACCATGCAGTCGAAGGTCTGCCTGGACAGCTCCTCCAGGCAGGCGGCGCCGGTCGCCGCGCCCACCGTCTCCACCTCGTCGGAGGCTAGGAGGCGGCGGATCGCGTCCAGCTGCACCAGGTCATCCTCCACGATGAGCACGCGTCGCAGCTTGTGGTCGATGCGCCCCTCCAGCCGCCGCAGCGCCTGGGACAACTGGTCGCGCGAGACGGGCTTCTGCAGGAAGCCCACCGCGCCCAGCGCCAGCGCCGCGCGCCCGCTCTCCTGCGCCGAGGCGATGTGGACCGGGATGTGGCGCGTCGTCAGGTCGTGCTTCAGCCGGTCCAGCACGGACATGCCTGAGTGGTCGGGCAGGCCGAGGTCGAGCACGATGGCGTGCGGCAGGAAGGCGCGGGCCATCGCCACGCCCTCGTCGGCCGTGCCGGCGACGAGGCAGTGGAAGCCCTGCTCCCGAGCCAGGTCGCGCAGGAGGCCGGCAAAGGCCGCGTCGTCCTCGATCACCAGCAGGATGCGGCGCGCCCCTTCCAGCACGTCGCGGTCATCCGCGACGGCGCGCGGCGCGGCCTTGGCCGGTGCGGGCGGCGCGGCCGGCGGCAGGGCGCGGATGCGCACACCCGAAGGCGGCGCGGCGGCCGGCGCGGCGTCGTCCATCGCGGGGGCGGGGGCATAGACGGGGGGCAGGACCAGGGTGAAGGTGCTGCCGCGCCCGGGTGCGCTGGCCAGCTCGATGGAGCCGCCGAGCAGCCGCGCCAGTTCGCGCGAGATGGACAGGCCGAGTCCGGTGCCGCCGAACCGGCGCGCCGTTGTGCCGTCCGCCTGCCGGAACGCCTCGAACACCGCTTCCTGCTGCTCGGGCTCGATGCCGATGCCGCTGTCGCGGACGGAGAAAGCGATGCGCCCGTCGGGAAGCGTGTCCACCTCCAGCGCCACCTCGCCCTGCTCGGTGAATTTCAGCGCGTTGGACAGGAAGTTCTTGAGGATCTGCTCGAGGCGCTGCCCGTCCGTCTCCACCTCGCCGGCCGGGGCCTCCACGCGGAAGGACAGGCCGCGCTCGCGCGCCACCGGCTCGAAGGTGCGGCGCAGGCGCTCCGTGAGGTCGCTGATCGCGAGCACGGAGGGGCGCAGCTCGACGCGCCCCGCCTCGATCTTGGACAGGTCGAGGATGTCGTTGATCAGGGTGAGCAGGTCGTTGCCGGCGGATTCGATGGTCTCGGCGAAGCGCACCTGCTCGTCGGACAAGTTGCCCTCGCGGTTGTCGGCCAGCAGTCGCGCCATGATCAGCGAGGAGTTCAGCGGCGTCCGCAGCTCGTGCGACATGTTCGCCAGGAACTCGGACTTGTAGCGGCTGGCCTGTTCCAGCTCGCGCGCCTTGTCCTTCAACGACGCTTCCGAGCGCTCCAGCGTATGGGTGCGCTCCTCCAGCCGCTCATTCGCCAGGCGCAGCTCCCTTTGCTGCGACTCCAGCGCCGCCTGGGACGCTTCCAGCTCGCGGCTCTGCTCCTCCAGTTCCTCGTTGGAGGCGCGCAGCTCCTCGCCCTGCTTCTGGAGTTCCTCCGCCTGGCGCTGCGTCTCGTCCAGCAGGTCCTGCAGGCGCGCGCGATACTGGGCGGAGCGCAGCGCGACGGCGATGGCGTTGGAAGTGCGGCGCAAGAGCTCCGCATGGGTTTCGCCCGCCACTTCCGCGAAGCCTAGCTCCACCGCGCCCTTGAGCTCCCCGTCCAGCTCGATGGGGGCGAGGAGGAGGGAGTGCGGCGCTGCCGCGCCGAGCGAGGTGCCGAAGCGCAGATAGCCCGTGGGCAGGCGGTGGAGGAGGCGGATGCGCCGGTCGCGCGCCACCTCGCCCAGCAGCCCGTCGCCGGGCTGGATCCGCTGTGGCAGCGCCTCGGGATCGGGCACGGCGAAGGTGGCACGGCGCACCAGCGCGCCGCCCTCGGCCACGTAGAAGGCGCCGACCGCCGCCCCGGAATGGCGGCACAGCCCGTCCAGCACCGCAGCGGAGATCTGGTCCAGCCCCTGCTCGCCCGACATGCGGGCGGCAAGGCCCAGCTGGCCGGATTGCAGCCATTCCTGCCGCAGCACGGCAAGGCGCCCGCTGACGAACAGCGTGCCGCCGACCGCGAGTATCCACACCGTGACCACGCCCATGCCCCGGTTCACGGCGCCGATCACCATCTCCACCCCCGGTGGGCTCAGCCAGTACCCCGCCAGCATCAGCGCGGTGGCGAACAGCGCCGTCGCGAGCGGCGCCGCAGGATGCCACAGCAGGAAGGACAGGAGGATGGGCAGGAGGTAGAACAGCCAGTTCGTGATGCCGAGCGGCGTCACGAGGTCCAGCGCGAAAAGGGCGAGGGTACTGGCCGCGATGGCGATGAGAAGCGGCGTGGAGCGGGGGCCGGTCCAGCTTGCCTCGCCTAGCGCGGCGCGGCCCAATCCGGTGGGGGTGGTGGCCCCGTCCGGTCGCTTGGCGGCATCGTGCATCCTGTCTCTTCCCCTGACCCGCGCAGCGCGCTTCATCCCGTCGCAATATCGCGTCCGACGGGCCCCTGGCCAGAGTGGAAGGCGAAGCAATCCAGGGGCGGGCTGGTCCCGCCCCTGGCCTGCGCCTTAGAAGGAAAAGCGCGTTCCGACCAGCAGTGAACGGCCCGGCACCTGGAAGCCGTTCACCGGCTCCCACTTGGACCCGCCCAGGTTGCGCCCCCCCAGAAAGGCAGTGACCTGCGGCGTCACCCGGTAGGAGGCGGTGATGTTGAGCACCGTTCCGCTCTTGTTGCGGCGCGGCCCGGCGATGCTGGCCCCCGCATCGGTGTAGGAGGCGAAGGGTCCCTCCGGGCTACGGCCGGTGAAGAGCAGCGTGGGCGCGATGACGAGGCCCGGCAGCGGCTCGACCCGCATCGTCGCGTTGATCACGTGCTCCGGCCGCCGGGGCAGGGGGCGGCCGGTGGCGCGATCCGTCGCGTCGGTGATCGTCCAGCTCAGTTCGGCCGACAGCCAGCGCGCGGGGCGCAGCGCCACGCCGAGCTCCGCGCCCTTGATCGCCACGCGGTCCACGTTCACCAGCGTGGAGAACTGCGCGTTGTAGTTGATCAGGTCAGTGACACGGGACTGGAAGAAAGCGGCGCTCAGCGTGGCGAAGGCGGGGCGGCCGAAGGCGGGGATGTCCAATTCCGTCCCCACCTCGTAGCCCAGGCTGCGCTCGGGGCGGAGGTTCGGGTTGCCGCGGAAGCTGGTGCCGATGGCGCCGAAGCGCTGGAACAGGGCCGGGGCGTTGAAGGCGCTGCCGCCCGCCGCGCGCAGCCGCATGTTCAACTCGGGCACCTGGAGCACGGCGCCGACCCGCCAGGTGGTGTCAGAGAAGCCGCCCGCCGCGTCGTGGCGCAGCCCGGCCGACAGGTCCAGCCGCTCCCAGACCCGGTATTGCACGGCGGCGTGGCCGGCATTGACGTCCTGGCGCGCGTTGACGCGGGTCTGGAACGGCACCGCCCCCGCGATCGAGCGCGCGGATTCCCGCGCATGCGTGACGCCGAAGCTGGCCTGCCCGTCGGAAAAGGCGCCGAAGCCCGGCAGCCGCACCGTGTTGCCCCAGTCCACCGTGGTCCGCTCGCCCAGGTAGCGGTCAATGCCCGTGGCGGCCGAAAGCCCATCCGGCAGGTTGGAGTAGACGCGGCGGTCGCTGCCATGGGCGATGCGCAGCCCCGTGGTCCAGGCCCCGCCGAACAGAGTGGTCTCGCCGCGCAACTGGCCGAACCAGCGCCGGTCGTCGCCGGTGAAGTTCGGGTCGTCGCGCGGCACGGAATCCAGGCCGAAGCGATTCTCCCGCCAGCGCAGCAGCGCCTCGACCCGCGTGCCGAAAAGCGGCGCCCAGCCGAGGCGGGCCGTGGCGGCGGTGCCGCGGAAGCCGTCGCGCTCGTTCAGCGTGCGCTGGAAGCGCGAGGCGGTGGCGTTGAAGCCCTCCGTGGACAGGGAGTTCACGCTGGCCAGGTAGTCGAACTGTCCCACCGTCCCGGTCACCCCGGCCCCGGCGCGCAGCGTGCGCTGCGTCCCGCCCGCAATCTCGCCATAGGGCAGGAAGGCGCGGTCGGGCGGCGCGCGGCGCGTGACGAGGTTGATGACGCCCCCCAGCGCCGAGCCGCCATAAAGAGAGGAGGCGGGTCCGCGCAGTACCTCGATCCGCTCCACGTCGAAGAGGAGCTCGTTGCCGAAGTTGAAGGCGCCATTGGCCTCGGCTGGGTCGTTCACCGGCACGCCGTCCAGCAGCACCAGGGTGGAGCGGGAGGAGTTGCCGCGCAGGAAGACGCTGCTCTGCTGGCCGATCCCGCCCGAGGCGGCGATGCGCAGCCCGGGCACGATCTCCAGCGCCTCGGCGAGGGTCTGGAAGCCGCGCTCCTCGATCGTCTGGCGGGTGATGACGGTGATGGCGGCGGGGACGCGCTCGAGCGCCGTGGGCGCGCGGGTGGCGGTGACGATCGTGTCGGGCAGGGCGACCTGCGCGGCGGCGGGGCCGGCCGCGAGAAGCGCGGCGGCAAGGGACAGGCGGCGCATGGGAATTCCTCCATCTGCGCGTGACGGCAATGCCGCGTGGCAAGGGAGCGCCACGCGACGGCTGGCGTCGGGCCCGCAAACGGAAACGAGTTCCGTGGCACCGGTGCACCCCGCCCGGCACGCGCGAGAACAACTCTGCGCCGGCCGGTCTCCTGGCTCGCGGGTCCATGCCGTGCGCCGCCTTCTCGCCCCCTCGGGGAGGGAGCAATGGCTCGTGGCGCGCGGCTCTCCGCCTACAGTTGCGGGGGCAGCTGCGGATTGGCGGGGCTTGGGCCCCGCGTCGCGCATTCCCGTTTCACCCCTCCTCGGGGCACCGACGCATGCGCCGTGCTTAGAACGGCGCCCTAACGCCGGGAAGGGGTGGAAAGGTCAGAACAGCCAGTCCAGCGCCGCGCGGCCAAACCAGAGCAGGGCGATGATGACGCCGGTGGCGAACAGGCAGCCTGCCAGGGTCAGGCCGGCGCCGATCCCGACCACGCGGCTGTCATTCTCCACCACGCCCAGGGCCATGACGATGGTGCCGAAGGCGGGCGGGCCGTTGGTGCCCGGGCCGGGCAGGATCAGCATGATCGCGCTGAAGACGGTGAGCCACCCCACCAGCTTGTCGCCGGTGGCGCCGATCCAGAAGCCTTGCCGCGGCCGAACCCAGCGCTCCACCTTGCCGATCCAGCCGGAGGAGGCGCCGGAAAGGCGCAGCAGGTCCTCGCGCTTGATGGTCTGCCGGGCGATGAAGGCGGGCAGCTTCGGCACGCGATGCCCCATGCCCATCTGCAACCCCAGGATGAGCATCGGGATGCCGAAGACGCTCGCCATGCCGGGCAGGAGGGAGGGGAGGCACAGGAGAAGAATCAGGAGGCCGAAGGCGCGGTCTCCGAAGGCTTCTGCCATGTCGCCCAGGCTGATCCGCGCGCCGGGGAACTGGGCCGCCACTTCCGTAACGATGCGGGAAATGGGCGCCTCGTGCGACAGATGGGGCGTTCCGTCCAATAGATGTGTCCTTGATGCAGGGCAGGGGACGCCCGGCTGCATAGATGGCGGCTTCCCCCCGGAGAATCCAGCGGGATTCTGCGTAAGGGAAAAGGCGGGCCGCCCGGGGACGAGCCTGGGGATGTCAGGCCCCGGTAAAGGCGGGGCGGCGCTTCTCCATGAAGGCGCGCCGTCCCTCGCGGTAGTCGGCGCTGTCGAAGCAGGCATCCTGCGCCGCCGCGATCGCCGCCATGTCGCGGCCGGCCGGATCGGCCAGAACGGCGCGGACCGTGCGCTTGTTGGCCAGCAGCGACAGCGGCGCGTTGCCGGCAATGGTGGAAGTGATCCGCGCCAACTCCGCATCCAGTTCTGACGGCGGGACGAGGCGGTTGACGAGGCCCATGCGCTCGGCCTCCTCGCCCGCGATGCGGCCGCCGGTCATCAGGATGTAGTGGGCGTGCGCCGGGCCGACGAGGGCGACGAGGTTGCTCACCATGTCGAAGCCATAGGCGATGCCCAGGCGCGCGGCAGGGATGCCGAACTCGCTGCCCGTCGCCGCGATGCGGATGTCGCAGGACATGGCGATGCCCAGGCCGCCGCCCATGCAGAAGCCCTCGATCTTCGCGATCACCGGCTTGGGGAACTCGGCCAGCTTCTTCCGCCCGTGGCTGGTCTTCTGGTTGTAGTGCCGCTGCGCCTCCGCGTCCGAGCGGTTCTGCTCGAACTGGGAGATGTCGGCGCCGGACACGAAGGCCTTGCCGCCCGCCCCTTCCAGCACGACGCAGCGGATCGCCGCGTCGGCCTCGAAGCGGTCCAGCGCCTCAGCCATGCCGTCCCACATCCCGATGGACATGGCGTTGCGCTTCTCAGGCTGGTTGAAGACGATGGTGCCCACGCCCGCATCGGCGCGGGCGATGATCTTGCCATCGGCCAGGGTGGTCTCGGTCATTTCGCTGCGTCTCCCAGCGCGCCCGTCGCGCGCAATTCCTCGATCTCGCTCGCCGACATCCCGGCCTGCGCCAGGATCCCGGCCGCGTCGCCGCCCAGGGCGGGCACGCCGCGATGCACGCCGGGCTTGTGCCCCTCGATGTTCAGCGGCGTCCGCACCACCCCAGCCTCGCCCAGCCGCTCATGCGGGGCGTGCCACACCATGCCCAGGTGCTGCACCTGCGGATCCCCGAACACCTCGCGGATGTCATTGACCGGGCCGCAGGGGATGCCCGCCTCCTCCAGCTTGGCGATCCACCATTCGGAGGGGCGCCTGCGCGTTTCCTCCGCGATGGCGGCGTTCAGCGCCGGGCGGTCGGCGGTGCGGCCCTTGGGCGTCTGCCATTCGGGCTTGCGCAGCCAGTCCTCGCGCCCGCAGACGCGGCAGAACACCTCCCACAGCTTGGCGGAGGAGGCGGCGATGTTGATCGGCTTGTCGGCGGAGGGAAACACGCCCATGGGCGTGTTCACCGGGTGATCGTTGCCGGCCTGGCCCGCCACCTCGCCATCCATGAGGAAGCGTGTGGCCTGGAAGTCCAGCATGAAGACCTGCGCCTCCAGCAGCGAGGTGTGGACATAGCCGCCCACCCCCGTCCGCTCGCGCTCGAACAGCTTCATCATGACGCCGAGCGCCAGGAGGTTGCCGGCCGTCAGGTCGTTGATCGGGATGCCGACGCGCATGGGCCCGCGCCCCGCCTCGCCGGTGATGGACATCAGCCCGCCCATGCCCTGCGCGATCTGGTCCACCCCGCCGCGCCCGGCATAGGGGCCGGTCTGCCCGAAGCCGGAGATGGAGGCGTAGACGAGGCGCGGGTTCACCGCCGCGATCTCTTCCGGCCCGATCTTGAGCCGGTGCTTCACCGCTACGCGCATGTTCTCCACCAGCACGTCGGCCTTCGCCGCGAGGCGAAGGAAGGCCGCGCGCCCGGCGGGGTTCTTGAGGTTGAGCGCGATGGATTTCTTGTTGCGGTGCAGGTTCACCGAGTCGAACCCGTCGCGCGGCCCGCCGAACCCGTCCTGGCTGCCCGGCGGCTCGACGCGCCAGATCTCGGCGCCCCAGTCGGCCAGATGGCGCACGCAGGTCGGGCCGGCGCGGGCCAGCGTCAGGTCCAGAACGATCAGCCCGTCCAGCGGCAATGGCATCCGGTCGTTTCCCCTTGTCCCGCGAAACTACGCGCCGCGGCGCGGGCTGAACAGCCGCAGCCTTTCCGCCAGCGCCCAGATCCGGCCCAGGACGAGGGAGCAAAGCAGGGTGCGGCACAGGTGGAAGGCCATGACCAGCGGCACGGCCGCCCCCAGCGCCTTGGCCGTCACCCCCATCTCCGCCATGCCGCCGGGTGCCATGCCAAGCAGCGCGGCCGAGACGGGCAGCCCCCAGGCGAAGGCCAGCGCCAGACCCACCAGCGCCCCCAGCGCGCAAAGCAGCAGGGTGGAGGCGACGGAGGCCGAAAGGAGGCGGCGCGAGGAAAGCAGGAAGTCGCGCGACAGCTTCTGCCCCAGCGCCACGCCCATGCCGACCTGCGCCGCATCCACGAGAAAGGGGGGCACGCCGCCCGGCAGCCGGTCGAAGGCGGCGGCCCCGATGGCCAGGAAGCAGGGCCCCATCATCCAGGGATTGGCCAGCCCGGCGCGGCGCAGCAGCAGCGCCGCCACCCACCCCGCAAGCAGCATCACGAGGAGGCCCAGCGCGTCGAAGGGCAGGCGCGGCGCCAGGAACTCGCCCGCCTGCCCGTGCGGGGCCAGCCAGGTGAGCAAGGGCGGCATGAGGATCACCACCATCACCACGCGCACGGTCTGGGCGAGGGTGACGGGTGCGACCGGCGCGCCGGCGCGCTGCCCGACCACCACCATCACCAGCACCCCGCCGGGAATGCAGGAAAAGAACCCCGTCCGCGCATCCACCCGCGCCAGCCGCATGAAGAGCGGCACGCAGAGCATCCCCGCGACGATGGAAAGCAGCCCTGCCAGCAGGATGGCGGGCAGCGCCGCCCCCAGCGCCGCCAGCACCGGGCCGGAAAAGGTCTGGCCGAGGGCGAGGCCGATGACGATCAGCGCCGCCTGGCGCGGCCATGGCGGTGTTTCCACCCGGCGATGCCAGGCCAGCGCGGCGGTGCCGGCCATGGCGCCGAGCATCCAGGCGAGGGGCACATGGAGAAGGTGGAACACCGCCCCGCCCGCCGTCGCGACGATCCAGGGCAGGAGGCGGTGGAACAGGCGGCTCACGTCGGGGCGCAGCTTCCCCCTGGCCCGACGCGGCGTCAAACCGGGCGGCGGTAACCCTTTGTCCATGCATGGGCGCGATCTGACTTTGCCGCGTCGTTCCATCCGCGCCCGAAGCGCGGCTTCGCGGGACGCGTCAGGTCAGCCGCGTGATGCCGCGCGCCGCCATCAGCGCCGCGACCCCGCCGGCATGGAGCTTCAGCGTCCGCGCCGCCGCCTTCCAGCGCGGGTCGCCCAGCGCATTGGCGGCCGATCTCGGATCCTCCGGGTCCGAGAGCAGGACGCGCGCGGCCAGCCCGGGCTGCGACGCCGCCTGCGGGATGCTCAGCGCCTGCGCCAGAACGCCGAGCAAGCGCGGGTCGCACAAGGCCGCCTTGGCATCCGGCGCGCGATCCACCGCCTTGCGGAACTGGTCCAGCGCGCGCTTCTGCATCGGCTCGCTCGCGATGCGCTGGAGGTTGCGCGCCTCCTCGCCCTCGCGCGTCGCGCGGCGGAAAAGGCTGATCGCGTCGCTCATGCCGGGGGTGGGGCGGTCATGCGGCGCGGCGGCGCCGGCGGCGCAAGGCCCAGCACCTCCTCCTCGTGCCGCATCACGCGGCGCGCGATCTTCAGCGCGGCGTAGCAATCATCGCCTTCCGCCGCGGCCAGCGCCTCGCCCAGCAGGGCGCGGCAGGTGATGGAGGTGGTGGCTTTCATGAACTCGGCGATCAGGCGGCGCGCGGCGTCCATGCCACCCGGCCGCTCCCCCTCCATGCCGATATAGGCCGTCTGCAGCGCGAAGTAGATGCGGCGCGCGGGGGTGTTCGCCGCTTCGGGCGACATGATCTGCTTGCCGAACAGGAAGCGCGCCTTGGCCGCCAGCTCGATCCGCGTGCGGTTGCGGAAGCGGATGGGGGCGCCGTTCACCACCATCATGTCGCCCCGGCGGAGTTCGAGCACGAGCGTGGACATGCGGTTCCCATTCCTTCGGAGCCATGCGGCGGGGTCGTTCCCGGCCCAGAACTCATCATGCCGCGCGCTGGTAAACAGGGGGTGAAGCGCCTCAGCGCAGGAACTGCGCGAGGTTAAGGCCCGACAGCATCCCGATGGCGCGATAGCTCGCCTCAGCGTGGCGCGCGTGGCCTGGAGCCGCGTCAGCGTTTCCGCGAGATCCACCTCCTCGATCCCGGCAAGCTGGTGGTTCAGCGTGGTGCTCACCGCCTCGTGCCGCGTTTGCGCCGCCGCGATGCGCCGGGGAGGCGCGCTGGGCTGGTGGTGAACATGGCAAGCGGCCCGGCCGCGGCGCGGCGCGTCCATGCGGCGCTGGACGCGGCCTGCCGCCGCTTCCTGGGCGAGGGCGTCCCCCTGTTGGGGGGGGGGGGGGGGGGGGGGGGGGCCCGGCGCGCCGCCGCCGGGCCCCCCCCCCCGCGCGGGGGGGGGGCGGGGGCCCGCCCCCCC
>NZ_JAPFQI010000006.1:35591-174516 GCF_026183895.1 Sabulicella glaciei
GCGGGGGGGGGGGGCGGCGCGGGGGGGGGGGGGGGGCGCGGGGGGGGGGGGGGGGCGCGGGGGGGGCCCGCCCCCCCCCCCCCCCCCCCCCCCCCCCCCAGGCGCCGCTGCTGCAGCGCTTTCCCGCCGCCCCCGCCGGGGCCGATCTGCGCGAGGTGGCGCGCGGCCTTCTCGCCGCGTGACAGGGGCGGCGGCCGGCGTCATCCTCCTGCCCCAGGACAAGGGAAACGGGACGATGAGCTTCGCCAGCACGAACGACCTCGCGGAGAAGGCCGTCTCCTTCGACGAGCTCGGTCCAGGCCTCTATGCCTACACCGCCGAGGGCGACCCGAATTCCGGCGTGCTGGTGGGGCCGGATGGGGTGGTGGTGGTGGATGCCCAGGCCACGCCGGTCATGGCACGGGACGTGCAGGCGCGCATCGCGCGGGTGACGGACAAGCCGGTGCGGCAGGTCGTGCTGTCGCATTACCACGCGGTTCGGGTGCTGGGGGCGAGCGGCTACCCGGCGCATTCCGTCATCTGCTCCGACGCCACGCGCGCCCTGATCGCCGAACGCGGCGCGCAGGACATGGACAGCGAGATCGGCCGCTTCCCGCGCCTGTTCCGCGGCCGCGAATCCATCCCGGGCCTCACCTGGCCCACGCACAGCTTCGAGCGGAAGATGACCCAGTGGCTCGGCGAGACCGAGGCGCAAGTGATCCACATCGGCCGCTCCCACACCGCCGGCGACACGGTGGTCTGGGTGCCCGCGCACAAGGTGCTCTTCTCGGGCGACACGGTGGAGTTCGGCGCCACCCCCTATTGCGGCGACGCGCATTTCGCCGACTGGCCGGCGACGTTGGCCGCCATCCGCGAACTGGGCGCGGAGAAGCTGGTGCCTGGGCGCGGTGCGGCGCTGCTGACCAAGGGGGATGTCGAGGAGGCGCTGCACCAGACGGAAAGCTACACCTCTGACCTGTTCGCCCTGGCGCGCGAGGCGGTGGCGAAGGGCCATGGCCTCAAGGACCTTTACGACATGGCGATGGAGCGCATGCGCCCGAAATACGGGCATTGGGTGATCTTCGAGCACTGCATGCCCTTCAACGTCTCCCGCGCCTTCGACGAGGCCTCGGGCATCGCGCATCCGCGCATCTGGACCGCCGAGCGCGACGTGGAGATGTGGCGCACCCTGGAAGGCGCATCCCCGATGAAGAGCGCCGAGGCGCGCGGATGACCGCCTGGGCCCCGCCGCGCTACGCCCACCGGGTGCAGCCCCACCGCGGCGGGGTGGAGGAGGCGCGGGTGGCGATCGTCGGCGGGGGGCTGGTGGGGCTGACGGCGGCGCTGGACCTGGCGCGGCGCGGCGTTGCCTCTGTGCTGCTGGACGAGGACGACACGGTCTCGGCCGGCTCCCGCGCCATCTGCTTCAGCCAGCGCACGCTGGAGATCATGGGGCGGCTCGGCATCGGGCCGCGCTTCCTCAAGAAGGGGATCACCTGGAATCGCGGCCGGGTCTTCTTTCGCGACCGCGAGGCCTACAGCTTCGACCTCCTGCCCGAAAGCGGGCACGAATACCCGGCCTTCGTGAACCTCCAGCAGTATTACGCCGAGCAGTGGCTGGTGGAGGAATGCGAGGTGAGCGGCCTCGTGGATCTGCGCTGGCGCTCGCGCGTTGCCGGGGTGGCGCCGCGCGAGGATGGCGCGGTGCTGGAGGTGGAAACGCCCTCCGGCCCCTACCGGCTCCACGCGGAATGGGTGCTGGCCTGCGACGGGGTGCGCAGCCAAGTGCGGCGCGCGCTGGACCTGCCCTTCACCGGCCAGGTCTTCGACGATCGCTTCCTGATCGCCGACGTGCGGATGCGCGCGGATTTTCCCACCGAGCGCTGGTTCTGGTTCGACCCGCCCTTCCATCCCGGCCAGTCCGTGCTGCTGCACAAGCAGCCCGACGACATCTGGCGCATCGACTTCCAGCTGGGGCGCGACGCGGACGGGGAGGCGGAGCGCGAGCCGGAGCGGGTGCGGGCGCGCGTCGCCGCCATGCTGGGCAAGGCCGTGCCCTTCGACCTCGAATGGGTCAGCGTCTACACCTTCCGCTGCCGCCGGCTCGAGCGCTTCCGCCACGGGCGCGTCCTGTTCCTGGGCGACGCGGCGCACCAGGTTTCGCCCTTCGGCGCGCGCGGCGGCAATGGCGGGGTGCAGGACGCCGACAACCTCGGCTGGAAGCTGGCCATGGTGCTGCGCGGCGAGGCGCCGGAGCGCCTGCTGGACAGCTTCGACGCGGAGCGCGTCCCGGCGGCGGACGAGAACATCCTCCATTCCAGTCGCGCCACGGATTTCATCACGCCCAAGGGCGCTGCCTGCCGCGCCTATCGCGACGCGGTGCTGGAACTGGCGCATGACCTGCCGCTGGCGCGGCCCTTCGTGAACAGCGGCCGGCTCTCGCGGCCCGCCGTCCTGCGCGGTTCGCCGCTTAACGGGCCCGACGAGGCGCCGCGCGCGGCGCCGCCCGGCACGGCTTGCCCGGATGCGCCCATCCGGCGCGATGGGCAGCCGGACTGGCTGCTGCGCCAGTTCGGCGGAGGCTTCACCCTCCTGGCGCGCGAGGCGCATCCCGTGCGGATGGAAGGGCTGCGGGTGGTGGAGCTGCGCGACTCGCCGCGCCCCGGCGCCCTGCACGACCATTCCGGCTTGGCCGCCGCCCGGCTGGGGCTCGCGCCCGGGGAATGCGCGCTGCTGCGCCCCGACCAGCACATCGCCGCCCGCTTCGCCACGACGGCTCCGGATCCCATCCTGGCGGCGCTGCGGAAGGCGGTGATGGCATGAGGCTGCGGCGCGAACCCAACATCGCGGATCCGGACGCGCTCTACGCGGCGCTGATGGAGGCGCATCGCGGCCTGGACGAGGAAGCTTCCCGCCGGCTGGATGCCAAGCTGGTGCTTCTGCTGGCCAACCACATCGGCGACGAGGCGGTGCTGCGGGAGGCGCTGCACCTCGCGCGCGGGACGATTCCGGGGCAGGATAAAGCACCAGCAACCGATTGAGAGTGCCTTGTGACCAATCCCGTCGAGACCATCCGCCAGTGGCAGGACGAGTTCACCGCCATCCGCCGCGACATCCACGCCCATCCGGAGCTGGGGCTGGAGGAGCACCGCACCGCCGCCCTGGTCGCCGCCAAGCTGCGCGAGATGGGGATCGAGGTGCACGAGGGCGTCGGCAAGACCGGCGTGGTGGGCGTGATCCGCAACGGCAATGGCCGGCGCATCGGGCTGCGCGCCGACATGGACGCGCTGGCGATGGTGGAGGAGTCCGGCGCGGGCCATGCGTCCACCATCCCCGGCAAGATGCATGGCTGCGGCCATGACGGCCACACCACCATGCTGCTGGCTGCCGCCAAGTACCTCCAAGAGACCCGTCGCTTCGACGGCACGGTTCACCTGATCTTCCAGCCCGGCGAGGAAGGCGCGGGCGGCGCCCTCGCCATGCTGGAGGATGGGCTGTTCGAGCGCTTCCCCTGCGACGCCGTCTACGGCATCCACAACCGCCCCGGCCTGCCGGTGGGGCAGTATGGCCTCCGCCCCGGCCCGATGATGGCGGGCGTCGCCTTCTACGACATCGTGGTGCAGGGCGTTGGCGGCCACGGCGCGCGGCCCGAGGCGACGGTGGACCCGGTGGTGATGGGCTCGGCGGTGGTGCAGGCGCTGCAATCGATCGTGTCGCGCAACGTGCCGCCGGTCGACCGCGCCGTGGTTTCGGTGACGCGCTTCGACGCCGGCAACGCCTACAACGTCATCCCCGACCGGGTGCGGCTGGGCGGCACGGTCCGCGCCTTCTCGCGCGAGATGATGGAGCTGGTGGAAAAGCGCATGTGCGGCATCGCCGAGGGCGTGGCTTCCGGGTTCGGCGGCTCCGCGACGGTGGATTTCCGCGTCATCACCACGCCGCTGGTGAACGACCCGGCGGAAACGGAGGCGCTGGCCGACGCCGCCGCGTCCCTGGGCGACACGAAGCGCGACTTCCCGGCCGTGATGGGCGGGGAGGATTTCGCCTTCATGCTGGAGAAGTGCCCCGGCGCCTACCTCGTCACCGGCAATGGCGACACGGCCGAGGTGCACAACCCGAAATACGACTTCAACGACGAGGCCATCCCCTTCGGCGCCGGCGTGCTGGCGGCGGTGGTGGAGCGGAAGGCGCCCCGTGTTGGCTGAACTTGTGTCGGCTGAAGGCGCCGATTGATGGCCGGGGAGGTCGTCAACCTCCGGGTGGCGCGCAAGGCGGCGGAGCGGGCGGCGAAGGATCGCGAGGCCGCCGCCAATCGCGCCGCCCATGGCCGCAGCAAGGCGCAAAGGCAGCGCGACGCCGAGTCGGAGCGGCGGCGCAACGCCCTGCTCGACGGCGCGCGGCGCGAGGACAGCGAGGCACCCTGATGGAGCCTGCCGAGGGCAACCCCTATCGCGACGGGCTGCCGCCCGCCCCGCCCGGCCCACCGGAGGGCGAGCAGCACGCGTTTCGCGACGCCGCGCCCTTCCTGTCCGGCCTCGCCCTGGGGCCGGTCCTGCCGGTGGCGCTGCTGCTGGCGGGAGGCGGGGGGTGGCTGGCCCTGGCGGCGCTGCTGGCCGCCCTGGCCACCCTGGCCCTGCTGCCGCCGCTCCGTGCCCTTGGCCGGGCGGAGCGCTATGCGGCCGAGCGGCGGCGCGAGGAAGCCGAGATCCGCGAATGGCCCGAGCGCGAGCGCTGGGAGGTGGCGGCGGTGCTGCACCGCTACGGGCTGCGCGGCGACGCGCTGCACCGGGCGGTGGAGCAGGTCGCGGCTGATCCGCGCCGCTGGGTGGACTTCATGATGCGCTTCGAGCTGGACCTACTGGAGCCGCGCCCCGGCCACGCGATTCGGGAAGGCCTCGGGCTGGCCGGCGGCGCCCTGCTGGGCGGGGCCGCAGTGATCGCCCTGGCGACCTTTGCCGGGCTGCCGGCGGCGACGGCGGGCGGTGCCCTGCTGGCCGCGCTGGGGGCCGGCGCGGCCGGCGCGGCGGGGGGCGAGGCCGCTTTCCCGGCGGGGCTGCGTGGCCTTCTCCTGCTGGGCGCAGCCGCGCTGCTCGTACTGCTGGCGCGCGCCGCGCTGTGAGCGCAACCGCCCCTTAAGCTTCGGCGCGCATCCTCCCTCCGCAATGGTGATGGAGGGGTGGATGCGCGAGGCCGGATGGCGATGACGGCCCCGCTTCTCGTGGCGGCTGCCCTGCTGGTCGCGCTGCCGGGCCTGGCGCTGCTGGCGGCGCGGCGGGCTGGCCTGGGGCTGCTGCTGCTGGACCGGGCGCGGTGCTGCCGCTGGCAGGCGGGCCCCTGCGCCGGGGCGCGGCGCGGCATGGGCTTCGACCCGATCTTCGGGGCAATGCTGGACGCGGGCGCGCTGCGGGCGCTGCGCGCGGCCTGCGAGGCGGGGCGTGCCGCCGCCCGTCCCGCGGCGCTGTTCGTGAAGCTGCCAGGGTGCTGGCGGCTTGCCGTGCTGGCGCCGCCACCGCCGCCCAGCTTGCCCGATGGCGTCCCGGTGGGGGTGTGGCTGCTCGACCCACGCGGCCGCACCCTGACGGGCAACCGGCCCCTCGCGCGGCTGCTCGGCGGCGCGATTCCGGAAGGGGTCGCCACGGCGGGGCTGCAGCTTTGCGGCCCGGCCGGCGGCGAGGCGCCGCTGGGGCTCGACCCGGGGAAGGAACGGGAAGCGCTGCTGCGGCAGCCGGGCCAGAAGCCGCGACGGCTTCTGGCCTCCGCCTCGCCGGCGGGCGGGGGGTGGCTGCTTTCCCTGCTGGACGTGACGCCGCTGCGCACGGCGCAGGAGCGGATCGAGCATCTGGCGGGGCACGACCCGCTCACCGGCCTGCCCAATCGTGGGGTGCTGCGGGCGGCGCTCGACGCGTTGGCGGAGGATCCCGGAGGCGGCACGCTGATCCGGCTCGACCTGGATCAGTTGCGGGCGGTGAATGACCGCCACGGCCAGGGGGCGGGCGATGCGCTGCTGCGGGTCGCGGCGGGGCGGCTGCGCGCCGCCATCCGCCCCTCCGACCTCGCGGCGCGGCTGGGCGGCAACGAGTTCGCGGTGCTCGCCTTCGGCCTGCGCGGCGAGGGCGCGATGCTGCTGGCCGATCGGCTGCGCGAGTCGCTGCTCCAGCCGGTGCGGCACGGGACGTGGGAAGCCACCCCGGCCGCCCGGCTGGGCGTCGCCTGGACACCCGACCATGGCGATGGGGCGGAGGCGCTGATGCACGCCGCCCAGCACGCGCTGCGCGAGGCGAAGCGGAAGGGGCTCGGGGCGGCGTCGTTCGAGCCGCGACTCCTGGAACGCGCGCGCCACCGCGCCCTCCTGCGCGACGCACTGGCCGAGGCGCTGGCGGAAGGCGGCCTTGCCTTGCACATCCAGCCGCAGCGCCACCTCCGCACTGGGGCGCTGGGCGGGGCGGAAGCGCTGCTGCGCTGGGACTCCGCGCGGCTGGGCCGCATGGTCCCACCGACGGAGATCCTCGCCGCCGCGGGGGAGGCCGGGCTGACGCGGGCGCTGGACCAGTGGGTGCTGCGCGGCGCCATCGCACTGCAGCGGGAATGGCTGGGCGAGGCGGGGCTGCCGCAGCGCCTGGGCGTCAACATCTCTGCCGCCACGCTGCAGGATCCCGGCTTTGCCGAGGAGGTGGCGGCGGCGTTGGACCACGCCGGCCTGCCGCCCTCTGCGCTGGAGATCGAGATCCCGGAGGACCTCGCCGTGCGCGACCTGCCGGCGGTGGCGGAAACGGTGGCCGCGCTGCGCGAGGCGGGAGTGGTGCTGGCGCTGGACGATTTCGGCGCCGGCCATTCCAGCCTGGCCCATGTGGTGAAGCTGCCGGTGCATCGGGTCAAGCTCGACCGCAGCACGATCGAGCGCCTGCCGGACGACCCGCGCGCCTATGCCGTGCTGCGCTCCACTCTAGCCATGGCGCGTGGCCTGGAGCTGGAAGTGGTGGCGGAAGGGGTGGAGACGGAAGCGCAGGCGGAGGCGCTGCGCCGCCTGGGCTGCCACGTCGCGCAGGGCTGGCTGGTCGCCCGCCCCATGCCGCCCGAGGCGCTGCGCGACTGGTGCGCGGCGCCGGTGCTGCGCGCGGTCAGCTGAAGTAATCTTCCAGCCCGCCGCGCCGGCGCACGTCCAGCGTCGCGCAGTGGAAGCCGCCGCCGAAGGGGCCATAGGCCAGGAAGGGCAGGGGGATGGGGTCGAAGCCCCAATCCTTGAAGGCCCGTATCAGCGTTGGCTGGCTGGCATCCACCACCACCTTGCGCGGATCCAGCATCAGCACGTTGATGCTGGTCCAGGGCGAGCACATGCTGATTTTCTGCATGACGTCGTCCACCGGGTCGGGGCGCGGCGCCACCAGCACGTCCCAGCGCTTGAGGATGGGCGGCAGGCGCTCGATGTCGATGTAGTCCGGGTTCACCAGCACCTTGCCGGGCGCCAGCGGCATGAAGGAGCTGTCGATGTGCATGGGCTGGCGGCAGGTGCCCGGCAATTCGTGCAGGCGGATGCCGCGCGGCTGGAGGTGCCGGCGCAGCCACTCGATTCCCATGCGGTTGGTGACGTTGGAGGGAATGAAGAACCAGTCCCGCCCGCAGCGCACGAAATCCGCCGCGTCGAAGACCGGCTCGAACTCCGTGACGATGAAGCGGAGCGGCTCGCCCTTCTCCGGGATGCGGTAGCCGTGGTCGAACAGCTCGTCGGTGAGCTGTGGGCGCGGCGCGGCGGTCCAGCGGGCGCCGGCGCGGAAGTATTCCTTGAACAGGGGGCGGTAGGCATCCGCCTCGAAATGGCGGGAGCGCCAGCACATTGGCGTCTCGATGATCTCGTCGCCGGCCGCCATGAACCCGTCGCGCGGGCAGGCGATGCAGAAGCCGCGCGACGACCATTCGAGGGTGCGGAACTTGCGGCGATGGTCCATCACCTCCGGCCGGCGCACCGTGACGCCCTCGGCTTCCAGCAGGCGGATGAAGCCATCCAGCTCCGACTGGGCGCGCTTCTTCATCCAGGCCGGGTAGCGCCGCCCGGCGACGAGGCGGTGCAGCCTTGCGGTGAAGGAGGGCACGTTGAAGGTGACGCTGACGTGGTAGGGCGGGATCACCGCGCCTTCCAGCCGGCCGACGATCACCTCCTCCAGCGTGTCCCACTCGTTCCAGGACCAGACCGGCGAGGCTGTGCGCGTTTCCACCAGTGCATCCATGCGTTCATCCCTCCCGTCACCCGGCCCGGCGCATCTCCCATCGGTGCCAGAGCGCGAGGCCGGGCAGGCCCAGGGCGATGTCCGGTACGCGCTTGACGAAGGAAAGGGCCAGGGCGGCTTCGGGGGCAACGCCGAAGAAGGCCCCAAGGATGACGAAGCCGCCCTCCTGCACGCCGACCCCGCCAGGCACGGGAAAGGCGGCGCCGCGCAGCGCCTGGGCGAGGCTCTCGATTACCAGCGCCTCGGCCAGGGACAGGTCCAGCCCCATGAACCGCGCGGCCAGCCAGATCTCCAGCGTGCCCAGGAACCAGGCGAGGAGGTGCAGCGCGAAGGAGGCGCGCAGGGCCGGGCGGTCTGCCCAGATGCGCGTCAGCCCCTCCTGCAGGCCGATCCCCTCGGCGCCGCCGTCACGCCCTGCGGCGCGGCGGGCCAGGGCGGCGATGCCCCGCTCCACCAAGCCCACGCCGCCGAGGCGCTGCGCCAGAAAGAAGCCGAGCAGCGCGAGCGCCGCAACCGCGAGGCCCCAGGACGCCGCCGCCGTCACCGGCGAGTGCCCCGCCAGCGAAACGAGCAGCACGAGGCCGGTGAGCGCGAAGATCGCCTGCCCCACCGCCTGGATCAGCAGGTCGGCAAGGGTGGAGGCCCCGGCCATGCCCGCCGGCACGCCCCGGAAGGTGAGCAGCCGCGCGCCCAGGATCTCCCCGCCCACCGTGGCGACGGGCAGCAGCACGTTCACCGCCTCGCGGATGAAGCGGATGGCGAAGATTGGTCCCGCCGCCACTGCCCCGCCCAGCAGCCGCCCCCAGCCAAGGGCGCAGAGCCAAAGGATGGCGGCACGAATGAGGGTGCAGAGCGCGAGGCCCAACACCCCCACCGCCGCGAAGGCGGCCCAGACCAGTGCCGCGTCGTTGCGCGCGACCAGCCACGCGGCGAGGGCGAACCCCGCCAGGGTAAAGGCCGCGATGCCGAGGCGCATCAGCGCGCGGGCGCGTTTGCCCGGGCCAGCACCGCCTCGAACAGCACCTGGCAGCCTGCCTCCGCCTCCTCCGGCAGGATGGATTCCGCCTCGTTGTGCGACAGGCCGTCCTTGCAGGGGGTGAAGATCATCGCGGTGGGGACGTGGCGCGCGACATAGACGGCGTCATGCCCGGCGCCCGAGACGATCTCCCGCGCATCATGGCCCAGCCGCGCCGCGGCCTGCCGCACGAGGTCCACGCAGGCGGGGTCGAAGGGCTGGTGGGCGAAGCGGAACTTTTCCCGAAGCTGGAGGCGACAGCCGGTTTCGCTAACCAGCTTCTCGGCCTCGGAAGGGAAGCTGGCGGCCAGCTGCTCGATCTCCTCCGTGCGCGGGTGGCGGAACTCGACGGAGAAACGCACCTCGCCCGGCACCACATTGCAGGAATTGGGCAGGACCTGGAGGAAGCCGACCGTGCCGCGCCCATCCTCGCCGCGGGCGCGCATCAGCGCATCCACATGGGCGATGACGCGCGCGGCGGCCACCAACGCGTCCCGGCGGGCGGAGGGGGGCGTGGTGCCGGCATGCGCGTCCTGGCCGGTGATGACGGCATCGTACCAGACCTGGGCCTGGGCGCCGGTGACGATGCCGACCATCTTGCCCTCGCGCTCCAGGATGGGGCCCTGCTCGATGTGGAGCTCGAAATAGGCGTCGACGGGAAAGGGCTTGGCCGGGTGCGGGCCGCGATAGCCGATCGAGTCCAGCGCCGCGCCGACCGAGACGCCGTCCACATCCGTGAGAGCGTTCACCTTCGCCTCGTCATAGACACCGGCCCAGGTGCCGCTGCCCATCAGGGAGTGGCCGAAGCGGCTGCCTTCCTCATCCGTCCAGTTCACCAGTTCCAGCGGCGCCTCGGTGCTGATGTTGAGGTCGTTCAGCGTCCGCATCACCTCCAGCCCGGCAATGACGCCCAGGGCACCGTCGAACTTGCCGCCCGTGGGCTGGCTGTCGAGGTGGGAGCCGAACAGCACCGGCAGGCGGGACGGATCCCGCCCCTCCCGCCGGGCGAACATGTTGCCGATGGCATCCACCCGCACCGAAAGCCCCAGCGCCTCGCACCATTGCCGGAAGCGGTCGCGACCCTCGCGGTCCACCTCGGTCAGCGTCAGGCGCTTCACCCCGCCCTTGGGGGTGGCGCCGATCTCGGCCATGGCCATGAGGCTGTCCCAAAGGCGCTTGCCGTCGATGCGCTGGTTGGTCCCGGCCATGGGTGCTCCTTGCTGAATGAAGGCTTCAACCATGGCCGCGCCTGCGCCAAAGTGAAACCCATGGCCCATGCCCTCGACCGTTCCGCCCCCGCCCTGCGCCGCAACGCCGACCTGGACACGCCGGAGATCCGGCAGGCTCGGATCGATCTTGCCGCCTGCTTCCGCATGGCGCACCGCCTGGGGCTGCACGAGGGGATCTGCAATCACCTTTCGCTTGTCGTGCCGGGGCATGACGACCTGATGCTGGTGAATCCCTACGGGCTCGGCTTCGGCGAGGTGACGGCGTCGCGCCTGCTGATCACGGATTTCAACGGCAACGTGGTGGCGGGGGAGGGAGTGCCGGAAGCCACGGCGTTCTTCATCCACGCCCGGCTGCACATGAAGCACCCGCGCGCCAAGGCCGCCTTCCACACCCACATGCCCAACGCCACCGCGCTGTCCATGCTGGAGGGGCAGCCCCTGGTCTGGGCCGGTCAGACGGCGCTGAAATTCTTCGGCCGCACCCTGGTGGACGAGGACTACAACGGCCTCGCCCTGGATGAGCGCGAGGGCGACCGTATCGCCGCGTCCCTGGGCGAGGCCGACATCGTCTTCATGAAGAATCACGGCGTCATGGTGGTCGGCCCGACGGTAGCTGAGGCCTGGGACGACCTTTACTACCTGGAGCGCGCCTGCGAGGTGCAGCGCCTTGCCATGGCGACAGGGCGGACCCTGAAGCCGGTGCCGGATTCGGTCGCCCGCCTGACCTACGAGCAGATGCGCGAGGGCGACCGGGAAAGCGCCCGGCTGCACCTGGAGAGCGTGAAGCGGCAGCTTCTCAAGACGGATCCCGACTACGTGGAGTAGGAGGGCCGGCGGGAGGCTGCCTTCCGCGCGCCCCCTTGGTGCCCAAGCCGGGCCTTGCCTAGGGGCAAGGCCCACAGCCCCGGAGCGAAGATGGGCGACGCGGTGGTGGCAGGTCCAGGCAGGGGCCGACAGGCGCTGGATGCCGGCCTCGGCTTCGTGCTTGGGGCGGCGGTTGGCGTTCCGGTGGGGCTTGCGCTGTACGCGACGCTGCGCGGGGCGCTGCTGCCGCCGCGCCTGCTTTCCTCCGACGCGATCCTGTGGAGTGTGGTCGCCATTGTCGCGCTGGGCCTGGGCTGGATCGGGGCGCGAAGGCGTTGGGGCGCACCAGGCGGAAGCCGGCTCCTGCGTGGCGTCCTTGGCTGCGTGGCGGGCGCGGTGATCGGCGGCCCCCTGACTTTCGCCATCGCCCTGGCGGCTTGGGACGCGACGGGTGCCCCGGACCGGGATGGCGGCTTCGGGTTGATGGCGCTCTTCGTCCTGGCGCCGCTGGGGGCGCTGGCCGCGGGTTGGGCCGCGGCCGTGTTCCTGGTGCGGCGCGGCTGACCCTGCGACCTGCACCGAAGCCGCCCGGGCGGAGTTCAGGGCCCCTGGTTCAGCGCCGGGCGTAGCGCCGCCGCCTCGGCCTCGGGCACCAGCCCCTCACGCAGGAACAGGTCGATCAGCACGAGGTTCACGTTGAACTTCACCGTGTCCCGCTCCCGCACCTCGGCCAGGACGCGGGCGAGGGGCCAAAGCTCGAAGCGCTCCACCTCGTCATCATTGGGCTTCGGCTCCCAGCCTTCCGGCAGGTCGAGGTCGAAGCAGTGCAGCACGTCGCGCCGCAGCCCCTCCTCGTTGGTCATGACATAGGAGACGCGGCCTACCCGACGCGCCTGCCGCACCAACTCGGCGGGAAGGGAGGCTTCCTCCTCGCCCTCCTTCAGTAGCGTGTCCTCCGGCGTCATCCCGGCCGGGATGCCCCCGGCCACGAGGTTGTCCAGCTGCCCCGGCGCCACCGCCTTGTGAGGGGCGCGGAACCCCACCCACAGATACAGCCCGTCGGGACCCCTGACGCGGCCGTTGAGGTGGACGCCCTGGCCGATCACCCCGAATTGCGGCACCAGCCCCCGGTCCAGCGCGCCCAGCGCCGGTCCATCGGCCTCGGCGCGGATGTCGAACAGCTCGTTGCGGATGCGACCGAAGCCGCGCCGCGCCAAGTCCCGCGCGATGCCCGCCAGCGCGTCGGAGCGCTGGGCGGGGGTGCGGAACCGTCCCGCCATGGCCACGCCGCGCCCGTCGAAATGGATCTCGGCCGGAAAGAAGGCCAGGGCGCGGGCGAGTTCCGGCGTCACCCAGCCCACCTGCGCCTCGCCGAAGCGGAAAGGCAGGAGGTGGGCGGGAGAGGGGGTGTTGTTGCAGGCATGAACATGCCGCATCAGCGTTCCGGACATGGGGGCCATGTGGCACGGGCCCTGCGCTTTCCAAAGGCCCCGCGCCGCGCCACATCCCTCCTATGCCTGCCAAGACCGACCTGCCCCCCGGCCATGGAGGGGCGCTGCGCGCCATCCTTCCCTATCTGTGGCCCGAGGGCGAACCGGGGCTGCGGCTGCGCGTCGTCCTGGCCGTGCTGTTCCTTATCCTCTCCAAGGCGGCCAACGTCCTGGTGCCCATCGCCTATGCCCGCGCGGTGGACGCGCTGGCCCCGGAGGAGGGGCCGGGCGCTCTGCTCGCCATCCCGGTCGCGCTGGTGGTGGGCTACGGCCTCCTGCGCGTCATGGCCTCCCTGCTGGCCGAGGCGCGCAACGCCGTCTTCGCGCGGGTGCAGGCGCGGGCCGGGCGGCGGGTGGCGCTGTCGGTGTTCCGCCACCTTCACGCCCTGTCCATGCGCTTCCACATGGACCGCGCGACGGGCGGGCTGTCGCGGGTGATCGAGCGTGGCGTGCGCGGCATCGCGATCACGCTGAACTTCCTCCTGTTCAACATCATCCCGACGATCCTGGAGATCGTGCTGGTGGCCGGCATCCTGTGGTGGATGTTCGCCTGGTCCTTTGCCGTGACCATCCTGGGCACCATCGTCGCCTATGTCGGCTTCACCCTGGCCTTCACCAACTGGCGACTGCGCTTCCGGCGCGAGATGAATGAGACGGACCAGGAGGCCAACACCAAGGCGGTGGATTCCCTGCTGAACTACGAGACGGTGAAGTACTTCAACAACGAGCGGCACGAATCCGCCCGCTACGACGAGAGCATGACCCGCTACGAGCACGCCTACACGCGCTCGGAAGTCACGCTGAACATGCTGAACAGCGGGCAGGCGGCGCTCATGGCGCTGGGGCTGACCGTGGTGATGCTGCTCGCCGGCCGGGGCATCGCCGCCGGCACCATGACGGTGGGCGACTTCGTCATGGTGAACACCTACCTGATCCAGCTCTACCTGCCGCTGAACATCCTCGGCTTCGCCTATCGCGAGATCCGCCAGGGCCTGACCGACATGGAGGAGATGTTCCGCCTGCTCAACGTGCCGGCCGAGGTGTCGGACGCCCCCGACGCCAAGCCGCTGGCGGTGACCGCGGGCACGGTCGCCTTCCGCGAGGTGCGCTTCAGCTACCGCCCGGACCGGGAGATCCTGAAGGGCGTGTCCTTCGAGGTGCCGCCGGGCCGGATGCTGGCCATCGTCGGGCCGACCGGGGCGGGCAAGTCCACCATCTCCCGCCTCCTGTTCCGCTTCTACGACGCCTCGGGCGGCGCGGTGGAGGTGGACGGGCAGGACGTGCGCGCCGTGACGCAGGACAGCCTGCGCCGGGCCATCGGCGTGGTGCCGCAGGACACGGTGCTGTTCAACGACACCATCGCCTACAACATCGCCTATGGCCGCCCTGGCGCCACGGAGGCCGAGGTGATCGAGGCCGCCAAACTGGCCCAGGTGCACGACTTCGTCCTGAAGCTGCCCGAAGGCTACCGGACCCGCGTCGGTGAACGTGGCCTCAAGCTGTCGGGCGGCGAGAAGCAGCGCGTCGCCATCGCCCGCACCATCCTGAAGGACCCGCGCATCCTGATCCTGGACGAGGCGACCAGCGCCCTGGACACAAGGACGGAGCAGGAGATCCAGGCGGCGCTGCGCGACGTGTCGCGCGGCCGCACCACCCTGGTCATCGCTCACCGGCTTTCGACCGTGGTGGAGGCGGACGAGATTATCGTGCTTCAGGAAGGGCGCATCGCCGAGCGCGGCTCCCACGCCGCGCTCATGGCCCGGGGTGGCCTTTATGCCGAGATGTGGCGGCGCCAGAGCGAGGCGGTGGCGGCGGCCGAGGCGGCGGCGCGGGCCGAGGAGGATGCGCGCTTCGGCGAGGCGGTGCAGCCCGGCACGGCCGCGGAATGACAGAGCGTTAATCCGATCCGGGGTTCCTCTGCACGGAGGGGCTTCCCATCTGGGCGTGAATTCATGGAGTTGACCGGGAATGCAGCACGAGCTGGGCGACGCGCCCGAGGATCTGAGCCACGCGGGATCAGTGGTGGACAAGGCGATCGAGTACATGCTCGAGCAGCAGATCGCCCCGATCTCCGCCGCCTCGGCCCTGCTGGGCGGGGCACTCGGCCTCCTGGCGCGCTCCATGGATGACCGCTCCATCGCGGGCATCCTCCGCCAGGCGCTGCACAGCGTGGAATCCGGGGAGCTGCGCTCCCTGCCCACACTGCCCAAGGGTTGACTCCCGGGCCGGGCGACGGCAAAAGCCCGACTTCCTGTTCACCTCCGCGCGCGGGGCATCCCTGCGCGCGCTTCCGTTTCTTGGGGACTGCATCATGGCTCGCCGCTGCGGCATCACGGGCAAGGGCGTCATGTCCGGCAACAATGTCAGCCACGCCAACAACAAGACGCGGCGCCGCTTCCTGCCCAACCTGCAGGAGCAGTCCTTCTTCAGCGACGTGCTCGGCACCTCGATCCAGCTGCGCCTGTCCGCCAACGGCATCCGCACGATCGAGCACAATGGCGGCCTGGACGCCTTCCTGCTCGGCACGCCGGACCGCCGCCTGCCGGACGAGGCGCGCACGCTGAAGCGCCGCATCGAGCGCGCCCAGGCGAAGAAGGCCGTGGCCGCCTGATCAGCCGAGGCGGTAAAGCGCCAGAAGGCTTCGCTGAAAGGGGTTCTGGTTGTCGTCCGACAGGAGGACGACCAGGACCCCTTCGCGCGTTCGGGTGACGGACACCGCCTCCCAGTTCTCTGCCGGGGCATCGCCCGGCATCTCCAGCCAAGTCTCGCCCTCCAGCACCGGGGCGGACAGGTCGGCGACATGGGCGAGGCGGGAGCGGAACCCGCCGAACAGGCTGAAATCCCGTTCCAGCACCAGCGCGCCACCATTCGGCAGCGCGGCCGCGTCGGTGGGCGAGAAGCCGCGGGCTGGCCGGTAGAGCCGTTCCTCCCAGCCCGCATCATTGCCCAGCCATGCGGCGCGCAGGCTGTCCGACCCCAGCGACTCCGCGATGGCGAGGAGGCGCCCGTCCGGCAGCAGGGTCAGGGATTCCAGCCCGCCATTGTTCGGCGCGTCCTCCAGCCCGGGCGGGGAGGGGAAGCGGCGTGCCGGTCCATCCAGCCTCTGGTAGCGCCAGATCCGGTGCCGCCGCTCGAACCCCACGAGCCAGGAGCCGTCGGGCAGCTGGGCCAGCGCCTCCGCGTCGCCCGCTCCGCCGACGAGGGGCCGTCCGCCCGTGTTGAGCAGGGGGCCGTGCCGGATCTCGCTGATCGCCAGCGGGTCAGGGTGGAGCCTCGCCTGCCACCAGCGGCCGCGATCGCTGACCACGGTCAGTGTCATGTCGCGCGCCAGATGCGCGCCGGAGAACCCGCCGAAGCCCCAGGGCGTCGTGTCGAGCACCAGCAGCCCGAGGGGCTCCAGCCGTCCGCGCGGGACCAGCAGCGGTTGGGCCGTTGCGCAGCCGGGCGCGGCCAGCGCCGCCGCCAGCAGGGCGCGGCGGCTATACGATCGCAGGGGCGCGCTCGGCCGCCGCGCGCTGCCACGCCTCGGCCGCGTCCTCGTCGAACAGCTCGGCGAGCTTCTTCATCATCGTGCCGCCCAGCTCCTCGGCATCCACGATGGTGACGGCGCGGCGGTAGTAGCGGGTGACGTCGTGGCCGATGCCGATGGCGATCAACTCCACCGCGCCGCGATTCTCGATGTCCTTGATCTGGTCGCGCAGGTGGCGCTCCAGGTAGTTGCCGGGATTGACCGACAGGGTGCTGTCATCCACCGGCGCGCCGTCGCTGATCACCATCAGGATGCGGCGGTGCTCGGTGCGGGCGAGGAGGCGCTTATAGGCCCAGGCCAGCGCCTCGCCGTCGATGTTCTCCTTCAGCAGCCCTTCGCGCAGCATCAGCCCCATGGCGCGGCGCGAGCGCCGCCAGGGCGCGTCGGCAGCCTTGTAGACGATGTGGCGCAGGTCGTTCAGGCGGCCGGGATTGCGCGGCTTGCCCTCCTGCACCCAGCGCTCGCGGCTTTGCCCGCCCTTCCAGGCGCGGGTGGTGAAGCCCAGGATCTCCGTCTTGACCGCGCAGCGCTCCAGCGTGCGGGCCAGGATGTCGGCGCACATCGCCGCCACCGTGATCGGCCGCCCGCGCATGGAGCCGGAATTGTCGATCAGCAGCGACACCACCGTGTCGCGGAAATCCGCGTCGCGCTCCCGCTTGTAGGACAGGGCGTGCATCGGATTGGTGACGACGCGCGTCAGGCGCGACACGTCGAGCAGCCCTTCCTCCAGGTCGAACTCCCAGGCGCGCTGCTGCTGCGCCATCAGCCGCCGCTGGAGGCGGTTCGCCAGCTTGGAAACGACGCCCTGCAGGTGCTGGAGCTGCTGGTCCAGCTGCTGGCGCAGCCGCGTCAGTTCGTCCGGATCGCAGAGATCCTCGGCCTCCACCACCTCGTCGAAGGCGGTGTTGAAGGCGCGGTAGCGGCTAGCATCGTCGGTCTGGGGCGGCTCCTTGCGGGCTTGCGGGCCGCCGGGCTTCTCGTCGCCCTCGGCGGCGGCGCCTTCCTCCTCGGAATCCTGCGCCTCCTCCTCGGCGGCCTCGCCCTCCATGGTCTCGGGCTCGGCGCCCTGCATGGATTCCTGGTCCTGCGCCTGGGCCTCGCCGGCGCTGGCCTGCTGGTCCTGGGCGTTCTCCTCGCCGCCTTCGTCGCCTTCCTCGTCCTGGTCGGCCTCGCTCTCCACCTCGGCCTCGGCGAGGTCGAGGGCGGAAAGCAGCTTGCGCGCGGCGCGGGCAAAGGCCTCCTGGTCGTCGGTCGCGCGCGACAGCTCGTCCAGCGCGCCCTCGGCCTTCTCGTCCAGCGATCCGCGCCACATCTCCAGCACGCGCTGCGCGGCGGGGGGCGGCGCCTCGCCGCTGATTTTCTCCCGCGCCAGCAGGGACAGCGCCGTGTGCAGCGGCAGCTGGTCCTTGCGGGTCATGCGGTCATAGCCCTCGCTTTCCGCCTCATCGGCGAGGCGGGCGCGGAGGTTGGCGGCGACGCCCGACATGTGGCGCGAGCCGACGGCCTGGACGCGGACATCCTCCAGCGCGTCGAACACCTCGCGCGCCTCGCGCCGCGCCGGGGCGCGGGCAGCGTGCGTCGCCTCGTCGTGGTGGCGGAGCTTCAGCGCCACCGCGTCGGCGGCGCCGCGCAGCTTCGCCATCTCGGCCGGGGGCAGGGCGCGGGTGGGCAGGGGCAGGCGCGCGCGCTTGCCCGCGACGCCCGCCGGGCCGGGCTGGAAGGCCACCTGCACCTCGGGCGTCTGGGCGATGGCGCGGATGGCGCCCGCCGTGGCGCGCTTGAACTCTTCCTGCCGGGTCTGGTCGGGCTTGCTCATCGTGGCCTGCCGGGGCTCACCCCGCCTTCTTGTAGAGCCCCGTCTGGATCTCCTCGTTGAAGCAGCGCTGGTAGTACTCGGCCACCGTCGCGCGCTCCGCCTCGTCGCACTTGTTGAGGAAGGTGAGGCGGAAGGCGAAGCCCACGTCGCCGAAGATGCGCGCGTTGTCGGCCCAGGTGATGACCGTGCGCGGCGACATGACGGTGGAGATGTCGCCCGCGATGAAGCCGGCGCGGGTCAGGTCGGCCAGGGCCACCATCGCCTCCACCTGTTTGCGCATCTTGCCGTCGTTGGACGCGCCCATCTTCGCCAGCACGATGTCCACCTCTTGCGCATGCGGCAGGTAGTTCAGCGTGCAGACGATGTTCCAGCGGTCCATCTGGCCCTGGTTGATCTGCTGCGTGCCGTGATACAGCCCCGTGGTGTCGCCGAGGCCCACCGTGTTCGCCGTGGAGAAGAGGCGGAACATCGGGTGCGGGCGGATCACCCGGTTTTGGTCGAGCAGGGTCAGCTTGCCCTCGACCTCCAGCACGCGCTGGATCACGAACATCACGTCCGGCCGGCCGGCATCGTACTCGTCGAACACGAGCGCGCAGGGATGCTGGAGCGCCCAGGGCAGGATGCCCTCGCGGAACTCCGTCACCTGCTTGCCGTCCTTCAGGACGATGGCGTCCTTGCCGATCAGGTCGATGCGGCTGATGTGGCTGTCCAGGTTCACGCGGATGCAGGGCCAGTTCAGCCGCGCCGCCACCTGCTCGATATGGGTGGACTTGCCGGTGCCGTGGTAGCCCTGGACCATGACGCGCCGGTTGTGCGCGAAGCCCGCCAGGATGGCGAGGGTCGTGTCGCGATCGAAGCGATAGGAATTGTCCACCTCGGGCACGTGTTCCGTGCGGATGGAATAGGCGGGGACCTGCATGTCCACGTCCAAGCCGAAGGCCTCGCGGGCGCTCACCGTCGTGTCGGGCATGGAGATCGCGCCCGTCGGCTGCACCTCGGCCAGATTTGCCACCTTGTTCATCACGCTTCCGCTTCGTCCGATGGGTTTCGGGAGACTCTAGGCCAGGGGCGCCGCGTGCGCTACCCGGCGGCCGCCCGCGGGGCTCCGTCCCCAAGCCGCTTGCGCAGGAGCGCATAGGCGCGGCTGATGTCCTTGAAGCGCTCCTCCGCCCGCTTGTCGCCCTTGTTGGCGTCCGGGTGGTGGCGCTTCGCCAGTTCCTTGTAGCGCGACTTCAGCGCGCCCGCGTCGAGCGGCCACTCGAGTTCCAGAACGCCCAGCGCGGCCCGGAGTTCCGGCGGCGCCTCCCGGCGCTGGGGCTGGGTGCGCGGCCGGGGCGTGGCGTCGCGCAGGATGCCCAGCGGGTCGCCGAGCTTGCTGAGGTCCACGTGGCCCCCGAGCCGCCCCAGCGGCCAGGTCGGGCGCTGCCAGCCCGTGTCGGAGCGGATCGCGCTCTCGATGTCGGCGCTCGGCATGCCTTTGTAGAAATCCCAGCCGGCGTTGTAGGCGCGGACGTGGTCTAGGCAGAACCACAGGTAGTCGCGCAGGTCCCGGTCGCGCGGGGCGCGGAATTCTCCTGGGAGGGAGCAGCCGGGCGCCGCGCAGGTCTCGGGCGGCGCCTTCGGGTCGCGCTGCGGCTGGAAACTGCTCCTTCGTGCCATTCGGGAGGATATGGCGGGCGCGAAAGGGCTTGGCAACGGCGCGCGATGCGGGGAAAGCTGCGCCCATGACGAACCGCGCCGAGCGCATCCGTTCCACCCTGGAAGCCCGTTTCTCCCCTTCGCAGATCGAGGTGGTGGACGACAGCCACCGCCATGCTGGCCATGCCGGCGCCCGGCCGGAAGGTGAGACGCATTACGGCGTCCTGCTCGTCAGCCCCGTCTTTTCCGGCATGGGGCGGGTCGACCGGTCCCGCGCGGTGCATGAGGCGCTGGCAGGGGAGTTCTCCTCCGGGCTGCATGCGCTGGCGCTGACGCTGCGCGCGCCGGAAGAGGTGGCCTGAAGCACCTTCACGCCAGGCTGCACCGCCTGGCGGCTTGGGAGACGCGCCCCAGCAAGGGCCAGGTCGGCCTATTCGCTCCACTCCGGCCATTTCCGGCGCACGACGGGGCTGTTCGGCGCATAGGCATGGCAGGTGCCAAGCAGGGCGGGGCGCCGCCGCGGAGCGCCCGCTTCCTCGGCCCCGCGCTGTTCCTGCTGGCGGCGATGCCGGATGGGCCACATGGTCTGGAAGGCGACGGTCGCCATCTGGGCCAGCACCTCGCGCAGGTGGGTGCAGCCTTGCACGCCGCCCACGACCTCGTTCACCGCGCGGTTGAAGCCGGGTCCGATGGACAGGCCGGCGAGCTTGCGGAAATTGGGCGTGGCGCCGGGGCAGATATCGAAGGGGGAATGGTCCGTCACCGCCTCGCACTCGGTGATCACCATGTCGGTGTTGATCGTCATGCGGACCCACATGCCGTGCAGCGCCTCCCCCGGATTGACCTGGCCGCGATGCTCCGACGGGAAGCCGTAGGTCTTGGTGTCGGTGAGGTGGGCCTCGATGTCCACCAGCCCGTCCTCCCGAAGAAAGCCGCGCAAGGCGATGTCGCGGAGGTGATGAAGCTGCCGGGGGGCGGGGGCGGAAAGGGGCATGGGGAAATCCTATTCCCTCCCTGCGGCGCGGCAATCCCCGGCTGATGCGGGGGTGACCCCCGGGGATGGCCCGCCGCCCCGCCCCATGCTAGCGCCCGGCCGACCCATCGCTGGAAGGCGCACCCATGTCCGAGCCCATCAACCTTCCCCCGCAGAACGGCCCCGACGCCCAGCAGCAGCCGCCCCTGCTGCTGAACATCCAGTTCACCAAGGACCTGTCCTTCGAGGTGCCGGGCGCCCCCGAGATCTACGCCACGCTGCGCGAGCAGCCGCGCATCGACCTGGCGCTGGACGTGCAGGCTCGCCCCATCCAGGAGGGCCAGAACGTCTTCGAGGTGGCGCTGGTGATCCGCGCCGATGCCAAGACGGGCGAAGGCACCCAATGCTTCATCGCCGAACTCACCTATTGCGGCATCTTCACCGTGAACGTGGCGCAGGAGCATCTGGAGCCGGTTCTGCTGGTGGAATGCCCGCGCCTGCTCTTCCCCTTCGCGCGCAACATCCTGGCCGAGGTGACGCGCGAAGGTGGGTTCCCGCCCGTGCTGCTCAACCCGATTGACTTCGTCCAGCTGTGGCAGAGCCGCCGTGGCCAGACTTCTGGGACGGCCTGAGGTTGTAGTCCAGGGAAAAGATTCACCCCTGACTTGCAACTTGGGGTTGGCGACGGCAGTATCCGTAAAGGCTTAACAAAGGCTTTACGGCTCGATGCCAACCCCGTCGCCGCTCCCTCTGGGCGCCGCCATCCTGCCGTTCCGGCGGGACGAGGCAGCGGCGACACCGCTACTCCTTTCCCCGCCGCTCCTGACCGGCGAGGAGGAGACGCAATTCGCCCGGCTGCTCCAGTCGGGCTGGCTCGCCCCGGCCGGGCCCACCCTGGCTGCCTTCGAGGCAGCGGTGGGCGAGGCGGCGGGGTTTCCGCACGTCCTCGCCACCGGATCCGCCACCGCCGCGCTGCTGCTGGCCTATCGCCTGCTGGGCGTCGGTCCGGGGGACGAGGTCTGGACTAGCAGCCTCACCTTCATCGCCACGATCGCGCCGGCCGTGCAGATGGGCGCCACGCCGCGCTTCCTGGACGTGTCGCCGGAATCCTGGACGCTCGACCCTGCCCTGCTGGCGGAGGAGCTGGCAGCGGCGGCGCAGCGCGGGCGCCTGCCGCGCGTCGTCGTTTCCGTGGATCTCTACGGCCAGCCCGCCGACATCCCGGCACTGCGCGCGGCCTGCGACCGCTGGGGCGTGCCGCTCGTCTCCGACAGCGCCTGCGCGCTGGGGGCCACCCAGCATGGCCGCCCGGCCGGGCAGGGGGCCTGCCTCGCCGTCACCTCCTTCAACGGCAACAAGATCGTCACCGCGGGCGGGGGCGGCGCGCTGCTGGCCGATGAGGCGGCGCCCATCGCCCGCGCCCGCCACCTTGCCACCCAGGCCCGCGACCCGGCGCCGCATTACGAGCACACCGAAGCGGGGTTCAACCTCGTGATGAGTGCGGTCCTGGCCGCGGTCGGGCTCGCCCAGCTTCCGGCGCTGGAGCGGCGCGTCCTGGCGCGGCGACGCCTGTTCGATCGCTACGCCGCGGCGCTCGGCGCCCTGCCGGGCCTGTCCTTCATGCCGGAGCCGGGCTGGGCGCGCTCCACGCGCTGGCTCTCGGCCATGCTGGTCGAGCCCCGGCGCTTCGGTGCGGATCGCGAGGCGCTGCGCCGTGCCCTGCTGGCCGAGGGCATCGAAAGCCGCCCGGTCTGGAAGCCGCTGCACCTCCAGCCCGCCTTCCACCACGCCCCCTTCGCCGGCGGCGCCGTGGCCGCCGCCTTGTTCGAGCGCGGCCTCTGCCTGCCCTCCGGCAGCGGCATGGGCGCGGCCGAGCAGGACCGGGTCATCGCCGCGGTCGCGGGCCTCGCCCGCGCATGAGTCGCATCCTCTACCTGCACCAGCATTTCTCGACGCCCGATGGCGGGACGGCCACCCGCAGCTACGCCCACGCCCGCGCCCTAGCGCGGGCGGGCCACGAGGTGACGGTGGCGACTGGGCGCTACGCCGGCGCGGAGACGGGCCTGTCCGGGCCCTTCCGCCTCAGCCGGCGCGACGGGGAGGTGGCGGGGTTCCGCGTGGTGGAATGGGACATCCCCTATGAGGGCGGGATGAGCCTCGGCGCCCGCGCCCTAGCCTTCGCGCGCTACGCGTTGCGCGCCCTGCCGCCCGCCCTTTCGGGCCACGACCTCGTCATCGCCTCATCTACCCCGCTTTCCGTCGCGGTGCCCGCCCTCCTGGCGAAGCGGCTGCGCGGGACGCCCTTCCTGTTCGAGATGCGCGACCCCTGGCCGGAACTGCCCCGCGCCCTGGGCCTGCGCAACCGGCCCATCCTCGCCGCGATGGAGGCGTTGGCCGGCGCCGCCTGCCGCGAGGCTTCCGGCGTGGTGGCGCTGTCCGAGGGCATGGCGGAGCTGGCGCGCGCCCGTGGCGCCCGGCGGGTGGAGGTGATCGGCCAGGGCTGCGACCTCGACCTGTTCGGGCCGCACATCCCGGCCTGGCGCCCGGAGGAGGCGGCGAGCCACGAGGCGCTGGCGGTCTATGCCGGGGCGCATGGCAATTCCAACGGGCTGGGCCTCCTGCTGGAAGCGGCGGCGCGGCTGCGCGCGGCTGGGGAGGCGCGGGTCCGCATCGTCCTGGTGGGGCAGGGCCCGGCCAAGCCCGCCCTGATGCGCGAGGCGCTGCGGCGTGGCCTCCGCAACGTGTCCTTCCTCCCGCCCTTGCCCAAGCGCGAACTCGCCAGGCTACTGGCGGGCAGCCAGATCGGCCTGCTCTGCCTCGCCCCCGTGGGGGAATTCGCGGAGTGGACCGCACCCAACAAGCTGATGGATTTCCTGGCCGCCGGGCTGCCCGTCCTTTCCAACCTCCCGGGCGCCGCTGCGCGTCTGCTGGAGGAAGGGGAGTGCGGCGTCACGGTGGATCCCCGCGACGCCGAGGCGCTGGCGGCCGCGCTGGTCCGCATGGCGGCGCGCCCCGCCGAGCGCCTCAAGATGGCCCGGGCGGCGCGCGACATGGCGCAGCGCCGCCTCGACCGGCGCCTCCTGGCCGCGCGCTTCGTCGCGGCGGCGGAGACGGCGCTGGGCGCTCCGCCCCGCGCCTTCGAGGCCACCGCGTGATCCTTCTGCTTTCGGCGGTCCATCCGCCGGATGACCTGCGGGTGGTGCGCAAGGAAGGCGCTGCCCTGGCAAGCGAAGGCTGGCGCGTCCGCCACCTCGCGCCGCACGGGGCCGCCCCCGCCACCCTGGGCGGGGTGGAGATCGAAACGCTGGCGCCCGGCCTTGGCCGGCGGGCCCGCTGGTGGCCGCTGCTGCGCCGCGCACTGGCGCTCCGCCCCGCGGTCCTCCACGCGTCCGAGCCCGATGCCTGGGCGATCGCGCTCCTGGCCGGGCGCCTCCTCGGCGCGCGTGGTGCTGGACGTGCACGAGCACTACCCGTCGCGCCTCGACGGGCGGCTCCCCGCCGCGCTGCGCCCCCTTGGGCGTGCCGCGCTGCGCCTGCTCCTGGCGCTGATGGGCCGCATGGCCGATGCGGTGGTGGTGGCGAAGGACGGGCTGGAGGCGGATTTCCCCGGCGCGCGCTGCGTCCCGGCGCGCAACCGCGCCGTCGTCCCGCCGGGGCTGCGCCCGCGTGAGCACCAAGATGGGCCGCTCACCCTGCTGCACCTGGGCGCCATCACCCGGGCGCGGGGCTGGCCGCAGATGCTCGCCGCCCTGACCCTGCTGCCGCCGGACACGCGGCTCCTCGTCATCGGCCGCTTCGGTGATGGCAGCGAGGCGGCCTTCCGGGCCGAGGCCGCGCGGCTGGGCATCGGGGCGCGGGTGGAAGTGGCGCCCTGGATGCCGCGCGAGGCGGCGCTGGCCCGCGCGGCCGCGGAAGCCGACGTGAACCTCGTACTGTTCCAGCCGGGCGAGGAGAATCACCGCCTCGCCCTGCCGCACAAGCTGTTTGACGGCATGGCGGCGGGGCTGCCCGCCGTGGTGCCGGGCTTCGCAGCCGACGTGGCGCGCATCGCGCGATCCTCGGGTTCCGGCATCGCGGCCGATTCCGCCGATCCCGCCAGCATTGCCGCCGCCGTGCTCTCCCTCGCCGATCCTGGCAAACGCGCGGCAATGGGCGCGGCCGGGCGGCGCGCGGCGGAAGGGGAATGGGGCTGGGCGCCGGAGGCCGCGCGCCTAGCCGCCCTGTATCGCGACCTGCTCGCGCCCCGCGCGCGAGCCGGTAGGAGGGCGGCGGAAGCCGCGCTATAGGGGCGCATGGCGCGCACCGCCCCGGCCCGCATCCTGCTGAACCTGTCCCTCGACGCCACTCTGGCGGCGCTGGCGCTGCCGCTCGCGCTTTGGCTCGCCGCGCCCGGGGCCTGGCCGCCCGGCCTGGTGTGGTGGGCGGTGGGGCTGCCGCTGGCGGTCTTCGCGACGGTCCTGCCTGGATGGGCGCTGGGCCTGCCCAAGCAATACTGGCGCTATGCCGGGCTTCCCGACCTCCTGGCGCTGATGGGCGCGGCGGCGATCTCGGCCGGGCTGTTTTCCGCCGGGCTGCGCCTGGGCGGGCTGTGGTTCTCGCCCAACGGCGCCTATCCGCTGATCCACGCCATGGTGCTGGGCGCGCTGCTCGGCATTCCGCGCCTGACCGGGCGCTTGCAGACGCTGCGCCGGGGGTCGGAGGAAGCGGGGCAGCAACCCGTCCTCGTGGTGGGCGGGGTGGATCAGGCCGACCTCTTCATCCGTGCCCTGCGCCGGGAGCGCCGGCCCTCCTGGCGCGTCCAGGGCATCCTGGCCCGCCGGTCCCGCCAGTCCGGCCGCCGCATCCAGGGCCACCCCATCCTCGGCACGATCGAGGAGGCCGATGCGGTGCTGGACGCGCTGCGCGCCGAGGGGCAGCTGCCCTCCGCGATCGTCCTCGCCTCGCCCGACCTGTCCGGCCCGGGGCTGGAGGCGCTGCTGGACGCCGCCGACCACCACGGCGTGCCGGTGCGCCGCGCCCCGCAGCCCACCGCCCTCGGCCACGCCGCGCGCAGCACCGGCGACGCGCCGCGCATGGACCTGCGCCCCGTTTCCATTGAGGAGCTGCTCGACCGCCCGCAGGTGCCGCTGGACCGCGAGGGCATGGCGCGGCTGGTGCAGGGCAGGCGCGTGCTGGTCACCGGCGCGGGCGGCACGATCGGCGGCGAGCTGGCGCGGCAGGTGGCGGCGCTCGGCCCCGCCCTGCTCATCCTGCTCGATCACGGCGAATACGTCCTATACGAGATCGACCTTGAGCTGTCCGAGCGTCACCCGGGCGTCCACCGCCGCGCGGTGCTGGCCGACATCCGCGACGCCGCGCGCATGCGCCGCCTCATGGAGGAGATCCAGCCCGAGCTGGTCTTCCACGCCGCCGCGCTGAAGCACGTCCCGATGGTGGAGGGCGACCCGATGGAAGGGCTGCTCACCAACAGCGAGGGCACGCGCGTCGTGGCCGACGCCGCCCGCGCCGCCGGCTGCTCGCTCATGGTGTTCATCTCCACCGACAAGGCGGTGAACCCGACCAGCGTCATGGGCGCCTCCAAGCGCCTTGCCGAGATGTACTGCCAGGCCATGGACCGCGAGGCGCGGGCCACCGGGCGCGGCATGCGCTGCGTCACGGTGCGCTTCGGCAACGTGCTCGGCTCCACCGGCTCCGTCGTGCCGCTTTTCCGGCGGCAGCTGGAGCGCGGCGGGCCGCTCACCGTCACCCATCCCGACATGCGCCGCTACTTCATGACGGTGCGCGAGGCGGTGGGGCTGGTGCTGCAGGCGGCGGTGGTGGGCGCGGCCGACCGGCAGGACACGCCGCCCGAGCTGCGCGAGGGCGGGATCTTCGTGCTCGACATGGGCAACCCGGTGAAGATCGTGGACCTCGCGCGGCGCATGATCCGCCTCGCCGGGCTGCGACCGGAGCAGGACGTGGAGATCCGCTTCACCGGGCTGCGCCCCGGCGAGAAGCTGTTCGAGGAAATGTTCCACGGGCAGGAGCCGCCGCGCCCGACGCATTTCCCGGGCCTGCTGGTCGCCACGCCGCGCACCGCCGACGCCGCCCTGGTCAGCCGCGCACTGGACGAGGTGGCGGCCGCCGCGCGGGGCGGGCACAGCAAGTTGGCCCTGGCCCAGCTTTCGCGGCTGGTGCCCGAGTTCGCGCACATGACCGACCCGTCCGCCGTCGGTTTGAGCAAGCCGTAAATCCCCGTCACACCTCGTGACGGGGGGTGGGACTTGATTGCCCCCGGCAGAGGCCGCAGGAAGCGCGCCATGACCGACACCCCGATCGCCCTTTTCGACATGCAGGCGCAGCAGGCGCTGATCCGCGGCGAGATCGACCGCCGCGTGGCGCATGTCCTGTCCTCCGGCCGCTTCATCAACGGGCCCGAGGTGGCGGAGCTGGAGGCGGCCCTGGCCGAGTTCGCCGGCTGCGCCCATGCGGTGGGCGTGTCCTCCGGCACGGATGCCTTGCAGATCGCCATGATGGCCGAGGGGATCGGGCGCGGCGACGCGGTGTTCCTGCCCGCCTTCACCTACACCGCGACGGCCGAGGTGCCACTGGTGCTGGGCGCCACCCCCGTCTTCGTGGACGTGGACCCCGAAAGCTTCAACATCGACCTCGCCTACCTGCGCCGGCGGGTGGAGGCGGTGGCGAAGGAAGGCCGGCTGCGCCCGCGCGCCGTGGTGGGGGTGGATTTGTTCGGCCTGCCCGCCGACTGGCCCGCCATCGAGGCGCTCTGCGCCGAGCACGGCATGTTCGCCCTGGACGACGCCGCGCAGGCCTTTGGCGCCGCGCTGCACGGCAAGCGGCTGGGGCGCTGGGGCGGGGCCGCGGCCCTGTCCTTCTACCCGACCAAGACCCTGGGCGGTTACGGCGATGGCGGCGCGCTGCTCACCGACAGCGCCGAGCGGGCGGAGCTGTACCGCTCGCTGCGCACCCATGGCGAGGGTGGGCACCGCTACGAGGTGCTGCGGACCGGCATGAACGGGCGGCTGGACACGCTCCAGGCCGCCATCCTCCTGTGCAAGATGACGCTGTTCGGGCGTGAGCTGGAGGGGCGCTCCGCCGTCGCCGCCCGCTACCGCGAGCGCCTCGCCGGGCGCGTCGCCATGCAGCGCGTGGATGCGGGGATGGAAAGCGCCTGGGGCCTGTTCACCCTGCGGCTGGAGAGCGCCGAGCAGCGGGAGCGCGCACAGGCGGCGCTGAAGGCGGCGGGCATCCCCTCGGCCATCTACTATCCGAAGCCGCTGCATCACCAGCCCGCCTACCGCGCGGCCCATGCGGAGACGGGCGCCGCCCCGCTGCCGGTTTCCGAGGCGCTGTCCGGCCAGGTCCTGTCCCTGCCCATGCACCCCTATCTCTCGGAAGCGCAGGTGGATCGCGTGTGCGAGGCGCTGCTTCCCACGCTTTGACGTTGCGGCCCGGGGGCAAGGCGCGCTTCGATGCGCCATGCGCCGCCGAAGCCTCCTCGCCGGTCTGCCCGCCGCCCTGCCTTTCGCGGCGCGGGCCAATGATCCGGTGGATGTCGCCCTCGTCCTGGCCGTGGACGTGTCCCGCTCCATCGACGAGGACGAGGCGCGCCTCCAGCGCGAGGGCTACCGCGCGGCGGTGAGCGACCCGCGCGTGGTGGAGGCGATCGGGCGCGGCATGATCGGCGCCGTCGGCCTGGCCTATGTCGAATGGGCGGGGTTCGAGTACCAGCGCCTCGTCCTGCCCTGGACGCGCATCGCCGACGCGCAGGACGCGGAAGCCTGGTCGCAGGCCCTGGCCGAGGCGCCGCGCGCCTCGCTGTCCTGGACCTCCATCTCGGGCGCCATTGATTTTTCGCGCCGCGTGCTGGAACAGTCGCCCTTCGAGGCGACGCGGCGCGTCATCGACGTTTCGGGCGACGGGGTGAACAACAGCGGCCGCCCGTCCTCCCTCGCGCGGGACGAGGCGGTGGCGGAGGGCATCACGGTGAACGGCCTGCCCATCGTCAACGACCGCCCGGCCTTCGGCCGCATGCCGCCCATCCCGCTGGACCAGTACTACGCGGAGAACGTGATCGGCGGGCCGGGCGCCTTCATGATCGTGGCGGAGGATTTTGAAAGCTTCGGCACGGCGGTGCGGCGCAAGCTGATCCGGGAGATCGCTTGATCTTTCCCCCCGGCGGGGCTGAATCCCGCCCATGACATCGATGACGGATGGCGCGACGGCGCCGCTGACCGCCGAAACGGTGGGCTGGGCCTACCGCCTGCTGCTGGGTCGCGACCCCGAATCCCCCGAGGTGATTGAGCAATGGCGCGGCGTCGGGCTGGAGAGGCTTCGCCACGACATGCTGCGCAGCCCCGAATTCCAGGGCCGCGTCGCCGCCGGGCAGGCGGAGCGCTCCGTGGCCTCCTGGGCCGTCGGCCCGGCGGCGGTGGAGGCGATGCTGGTGCTGCGCGACGGCCACGCCCCCGCGCCGGCTGAGGTGGAACGCCGCCTGCGCGCCGGAGCGGACCTGGACGCGCTGCGGCGCGAGTTGTTCGCGGGCGAGGCGGTGCGTGCGATGCTGCCGCCGCGCGAGGGGCTGCGCAGCCGCGCCCTGCGCCTGCTCGACTGGGAAGGGACGCTGCTGGGCGACACGCGCGACCCGGATTTCACCGGGGCGCCCGCCCCGGCCCCCGCCGTGGCGGCCGCGCTGCGCGCCCTGTGGCCGGATGGCGCGAAAGGGGTTCCGCTGGTGGATAGCGGCGCGGGGATCGGGCTGATCACGCTCGCGATGGCGGCCGCCCTGCCGGGCCATGGCGGGCTGCGCTGCTTCGAGGAAAGGCTGCGCGAGGCCGCCTTCCTGGCCGCCAACCTCGCCGGCAACGGCATCGCCGATGCCTCGCCCTACGCGGTCGCTGCCCCGCCCGCCGCCGAACTCGTCGCCGCGCCGCAAGGGGCGCCCGGCCTCTTGCGCCTCGGCGCCGCCGGTGCGGTGGGCGAGGCGCTGGCGGCGCGCGAGGCGCTGGCCGCTTCGGGCTGCGCCGTGCTGCTGCGCTTCGACCCGCGCGCCGTCATGCTTCTCGACCGCGAGGATCCGCGCCGCGCCCTGGCGCTGCTGGCCGAATCCTTCCCCGGCGCGGCCGCGCTGGACGACCCGGCGGAGCCGACGCCGCTCGCCGAGGAGGCGGCGCGCGACCGCGTGCTGGACGCATCGCTGCGCGCGCCGCTGGAATTGGTGCTGGCGCCTGACCCGGGCTGGATCGGGCGCTTCCGCCTGATGTGAGGCGGGAGCGGATCCGTTTCGCGCCTTCCCCGAGTCGCCGGGCGATGCCGCCCGGCTCGGGAATGCCTTACCGCTCCACATCCTCCACGCTTAGCCCGAAGGCGGCGACGCCTTCGGCGAGCAGGTCGCCCAGACCCTGCATGTCCACGAGGTACTGCGCCGCCGTGCCTGCCGCGTTGCGCTCATAGGCGAGCTTCAGCGCCTCGTCCCAGGATTCCGCGTCGTAGTCGCCACGCCCGATCCAGGCCAGGGCGATCAGCGCGGCCTGCTGGTCCTCGTTCAGCTCGTCGATGAACTCGGTGAGCACGTCGAGCGTGACGTCCTCGTCGTCGAGGTCGTCCGCCTCGCTCTCGTCGTCCAGCTCCTCGTCCTCGTCGCCATCGCCCATCGTGCCTTCCTCAGGGGACTGCACGGCGTTGGCGAGGTCCACGACCGTCACGACCACCTCCAGGCTGACGCCCAGATCCACCTCGCCGTCTTCGTCCGTCGCGGGCATGGGTTTGGGCTCCTTGCTGTTCCACGTTCCGGCTGGCGAACACGCGAAGGAAGGAACCGTTTCACGCTTTCCAGTCGGGGGCGAAATCCGGTTGGACGAAGCGCCGGTCCTGCGGAAGCGCCGCGAGGGCGGCCAAGTCCTCCGCGTCGAGGCGAAGGTCCAGCGCGCCCAGATTCTCGCGTTGGCGCTCCACCCCCTGGGCCTTGGGGATGGCAGCGACGCGCCCGCGCCCCAGGATTGCGGCCAGCGCCACCTGGGCCGGGGTGGCGCCGTGCTTCCCCGCCACGGCGCGCAGCGCGGCGTGGTCCAGCACGTCGCCCTTGCCGAGCGGCGTGTAGGAGGACAGCACTATGCCTGCCTGTTCCGTGACCTCCAGCAGGCGCGACTGGTCCAGCATGACATGGTGCTCGACCTGCACGCAGGCGAGGGGGGCGATCCGGAGGCCGAGCGCCCGGCGCAGCATCCCGGCCGGGAAGTTGGACACGCCCACCGCACTGGCACGCCCCTCCTCCCGCAGCCGCGCCAGCGCCTCCAGCAGGGAAGGGAGGTCCATCCCCGGCGAAGGCCAGTGGATGAGCAGGAGGTCCACATGGTCCAGCCCCAGGCGATCCAGCGAGGCGAGGGCGGCCTCGCGCAGCGCCGGGCCGGCCGTGCGGTCCCACCAGACCTTGGTGGTGACGAAGACCTCCCCGCGCGGGACTCCGCTGCGCCGCAGGGCCGTGCCCACCTCGCGCTCGTTGCCGTACATCTCGGCGGTGTCGAGGTGGCGGTAGCCAAGGGCAAGGGCGGATTCCACCCCCGCCTCGCACTCCGCGCCGCGCATCGGCCAGGTGCCGAGGCCGAGCGCCGGCATCCGCAACAATTTCGTTTCTAGAATCATCGCTTGCTGAGATCCACGATGCCGCAGCGCCCTTCCTCCGTCCCGAAGGCGAGCAGGGTGCCGTTGGCGTTCCACACCAGGGCGGAGATGCCCCCCCCGCCCGGTGGCGCGATGGGCAGGACCCGGCCGGAGCCGATATCGGTGAGCAGCACCAGCCCGTCCTCGAAGCCGGCGGCCACCATCTCGTGCTGCGGGTGGCAGGCGACGCGGGTGCAGATCACCCCGTCGCCGCCCGCGAGTTCCGTGGGCGCTTTACCCATCGGGCCGCCGCCGAAGAAGGGCCACAGCACCACCGCCTCGGCCCCGCTGGTCGCCAGCCACTTGCCGCGCGCCGTGAAGGACAGGGAATGCGTCTTGGCCGGGTAGCCGGACATCCGCATGTGCTGCCCGTCGGCAAGGCGCCAGCCATGCAGCGACGCCTCCTGCATCGCGGTCACGACATGGGTGCCGTCCGGGCTCAGGGTGATGGCGTGGTGGCTTCCCTTCCACTCCAGCACGCGCGGCTTGTCCTCCTTCGCGCCGACGAACCAGAGCGAGGCGCCGTTGTAGTGCGAGGCGGCGACGCGCTTGCCCTTGCCGTCAAAGGCGACCCCGCCGACCGTGGAGGGATGGGCGAGCGACTTCAGCGCCGCGCCCTTCGCGTCCAGCACGTGGACCGCCTTGCCCACGGCGCAGGCGCGCAGCCCGGTCTCGTGGGCGGCGACGTGCTCGATCCACTTGGAGCCGTAGCGCGCCACTTCCTCTGCCGTGCCCTCGAAAGGCACGCGTATGAGGCGGCCGTCATCGCCGCCCGACAGCGCGCCCTCCTTCGCGTCGGCGCAAAGGGACAGCACCGCGCCGTCATGCGCCTCCACCACGCGCCACTCGGCGCCGGGCTGGGCGATGCGGACCGTGCCGTCGCCAAGTCCCGCGAAAAGGCCGCGCCCGTCGCGCCCGAAGGCGAGGCTCACCACCCAGGCGCCCAGGTCGGCGCTGGTGCCGCGGCCGTTGATGAGGAAATCAGGAGCGGGAGCGGTGGTGCTCACGCCGGCACCTGGCAGGCCTCGAAGCCGCGGCGCAGGACGGGGCGGTTCAGGTCGCGGCCGATGAAGACGATCTTGGAGCGCCGTTCGTCGTCCTCCTTCCAGGGGCCGATGAAGTCGCCATCGGCGATCATGTGCACCGCCTGGAAGGCGAAGCGGCGATCATCGCCCGGATAGGCGAGGATGCCCTTGGTCCGCAACAGGTCCTGCCCCTTGGCGGCAAGGAGGTCGCTCATCCAGGAGTTGAACTTCTCCGGGTCGATCGGGCGCGACACCTCGAAGGAGACGCTGTTGATCTCGCTGTCGTGCTCGTGCTCGTCCTCGCCGGACAGGAACTCCGGCTCGCGGTCCAGGATGCGTTCCAGCGAGAAGCTGTCGCGGCCCAGCACCTCGTTCACCGGCACGTCCGACTTGGTGGCGCGGCGGATCTCGGCATAGGGGTTGATGGCGCGGATGCGGCGCTCGACCGCCTGCGCCTCTTCCTCGCTCACCAGGTCCATTTTGTTGAGGATCAGGAGGTCGGCGAAGGCGATCTGCTCCTCCGCCTCCTTGCTGTCGTCGAGGCGCGCGGCGAGGTGCTTGGCGTCTACCACCGTCACGATCGAGTCGAGCTTGGTGGCCCGCTTCACGTCCTCGTCCACGAAGAAGGTCTGCGCGACGGGGGCTGGGTCGGCGAGGCCCGTCGTTTCGACAATGATGCCGTCGAACCGGTCGCGCCGCTTCATCAGCCCGGACAGGATGCGGATCAGGTCGCCGCGCACGGTGCAGCAGATGCAGCCGTTGTTCATCTCGAACACTTCCTCGTCGGCATCCACCACGAGGTCGTTGTCCACGCCCAGCTCGCCGAACTCGTTGATCACCACGGCGTATTTCTTGCCGTGGTTCTCCGTGAGGATGCGGTTCAGCAGCGTGGTCTTGCCCGCGCCGAGATAGCCGGTGAGCACGGTCACGGGTACGGGATCGGAAGGGTTCTGCACCATGGGAAGGAAACTCCGTCAGGCTTTCGCCCTATATGGACCGCGCCCGGCGGGAGGCAAAACCCCCGCCCGCCCGGGACGTTGCCCCTCCGAAGCGTCGAGGAGGCCACGATGAGCCAGGGTTCCAAGGACAAGTACACCGACAAGCAGAAGCGCAAGGCCGAGCACATCGCCGAGGGCTACGAGGCGCAGGGCGTCCCGGACAAGGAGGCCGAGGCGCGGGCCTGGGCCACCGTCAACAAGCAGGATGGCGGCGGCAAGAAGTCCGGCTCCGGCCGCAGCAAGTCGACGGTGCATTGACCATGGGCGGCGGGCAGAACAAGCCGGACTGGTCTTCCAAGACCACGGGCGGCGAGATGGACACGCGCTCCACCACGCCGGACATGGCGGCGGACAAGACGAAGAAGCACACGGAGCGCGCCAGCGAGGGCAAGGGGGAGGGCACCGGCCCCGCCTCGGGCACCAGCGGCGAGACCGCGGGCGCCATGAAGGACCAAGTGGGCAAGAGCGGCTGAGGGCAGCCCGCGCTTCACGATTGCCGGGGCCAGGGGCAGAACGCCGCTTTTTGGGGCCGTGCACGGCTTGACGCGGCCCGGATGACGCGCCCGTCATGCTTCACGGCTCCGCCTCGCCGTGGCATCCGTGCCACCGCGATGCGTTCCAGCCTCGAGGAGAGTTGTTCATGAGCACGACACGGCGCCAGATGATGGGCGCGGCGGCTATCCTGGCCATGCCGGGCCTCGCTTCCGCCCAGGCCAGCTACCCGAACCGAACCGTCCGGATGATCGTGCCCTTCGCCGCGGGCGGCGCGGTGGACATTACCGGGCGCCTCCTGGCGGAGCGGCTGCAGCCCATCCTCGGCCAGACCATCCTGGTGGACAACCGGGGCGGCGCGGGCGGCAACATCGGCGCCGATGCGGTCGCCAAGGCCGAGGCGGACGGGCACACCATCCTGCTCGGCAATGCCAGCATCCTGGCCGCGAACAAGTTCCTGTACCGCCGCTCCATGCCCTTCGACCCGATGCGCGACCTCGCGCCCGTCACGCGCGTCTCGACCGGGACGGTGCTGCTGGTGGTGAATGCGGATCGGCCCTGGCGGAGCTTCGCCGACCTCGTCGCCGCCGCGAAGGCCGCGCCGGGGCGGATCAGCATGGGCTCCTCCGGCACCGGCACGGTCAGCCACCTGACGCTGTCTTCCGTCAACCGGGCGGCGGGGATCGACATCAGCCACATCCCGTATCGCGGCGGCGGCCCGGCCATCACCGACCTGCTGTCCGGCACGATCGACATGATGTTCGACGTGATCCCGGCGCTGATGCCGCATGTCCGCTCGGGCCGCTTCCGCCCGCTGGCCGTGGGCAGCGCCGAGCGCGTCGCCTACGTGCCCGAGCTGCGCGACGTGCCGGGCATGAAGGAAGTGCTGCCCAACGCCAATATTGACATGCAGTCCTGGTACTCGGGTTCCGTGCCCGCCCGCACCCCTGCGCCGGCGATTCAGCGCCTGCACGAGGCGCTGGTGCAGGTCGTCCGCTCCGACGACTTCAAGGCGCGGCTGGAGCCGCTGGGCTTCACCCCGGTGTGGGACGAGAGCCCGGCTGCCTTCGGCGAGTACCTGCGCGCGCAGGAGCGGGTCTGGCAGGGCCTCGTCGAGGCCTCGGGCGCTTCGTTGGACTGACAAGACACGGCGCTGGCGGGATTCCGCCAGCGCCACACCATTGCCTGCCGGCCCTGATCCGGCCGCATGGCGGCCGGCACCGCAAGATCAATCGCGCAACCAGCACGACCGTGGCGTGGCGAAAGCCAGGCGCGCGGAGCGCGCGCCTGGCGCCTGAAAGCTACAAGGAAACCGCTATGCGGCTTCCTTGTGAATCGCGTCGCCCAGCGTGGTGACGATGCGGTCCACATGCGACTTCTCGATGATAAGCGGCGGCGAGAGCGCGACGATGTCGCCCGTCACCCGCACCAGCAGCCCATCGTCGAAGCAGCGGCGGAAGATCCGCATGGCGCGGTCGCCTGGCTTGCCGGCGGTGGACTGCAGCTCGATCCCCGCGATCAGCCCGTGGTTGCGGATGTCGATGACGCCCGGCGCCGCGCGCAGCGAATGGGCCGCTTCCTCCCAGTAGGGCTCGATGGCGCGGACGCGGCCGGGCAGGTCCTCGCGCACATGGATCTCCATGGCAGCGATGGCGGCGGCCGAGGCCAGCGGGTGGCCGGAGTAGGTGTAGCCGTGGAAGAATTCGATGCCGCCGGCCACGCCGGTCACGATGGCGTCGTGGACCTCGTTCTTCACCGCCACGGCGCCCATCGGCACGGCGGCGTTGGTCAGCCCCTTGGCCATGGTGATGATGTCGGGCGTCACGCCCAGGCGCTCGGAGCCGAAATAGTTGCCGATGCGGCCGAAGCCCGTGATCACCTCGTCGAAGATCAAGAGAATGCCGTACTTGCTGCACAGCTCGCGCAGCTTCTCCAGGTAGCCGACGGGCGGCACCAGCACGCCGGTCGAGCCGGCGACCGGCTCCACCATCACCGCGGCGATGGTGTCGCCATGCAGCGCGACCAGCTTCTCGACCTCCTCGGCCAGGAAGGCGCCGTGCTCGGGCTGGCCCTTGCTGAAGGCGTTGCGGTCGGGAAGGTGGGTGGCGGAAAGATGGTCCACATAGGGCAGCATGGCGCCGAACTGCTTGCGGTTCGGGCCGATGCCGCCCACCGACATGCCACCGAAGCCGACGCCGTGATAGCCGCGCTCACGCCCCACGAGGCGCACGCGCTGCGCCTGGCCGATGGCCTTCTGGTAGGCGAGGGCGATCTTCAGCGCCGTGTCGGCGCTCTCGCTGCCCGAATTGGTGAAGAAGACGCGGTCCAGCCCGTCGGGTGTCAGGTCGGCGACGCGCGCTGCCGCCTCGAAGGCGATGGGGTGGCCGAGTTGGAAGGTCGGCGCGAAGTCCAGGATGGCGGCCTGCTTCTGGATCGCCTCGGTGATCTCGCGGCGGCCATGGCCGGCATTGCAGCACCACAGCCCGGCCGTGCCGTCCAGCACCTCGCGCCCCTCGGGGGTGAAGTAGTGCATGCCCTCGGCGCGGGCGAGCAGGCGCGGCGTGCCCTTGAAGTACTTGTTGTCGCTAAAGGGCATCCAGAACGCGTCGAGGTCGTTCGGGCGGGGGATCGTGATCTCGTTCATCGGGCGGATCCTTGGCGGTCGGGGCGACCTTAGACCCAAGCGGGCGGCGGTTGGAACACCCGCCAAGAGGGGGAATCCGTAGAACTCCGTCCTTTCTGGAGGGAGCGCGGTGCGGCTAGGGGCTGCGGAACCCTGTCCTGGACACCCCGATGCGCCGACGCGTCCCGCCCCCCGCCCTGGCCTTCGTGCTCGCGGCCTCTGCCGCCTCCGCGCAGGGCTGGAACCTGTATGACGGCAGCACCGCCAGCATCTTCGTGCCCTACCACAATGCCGTGACGAACGGGCAGCTGGTGCATTCGCCGTCGCTCCGGCTTTCCTTCAGCGGGTTGTCGGGCGGGAATTTCACGCCGGGCGCCCAGTCCTTCACCATGGACACGGGCTCCATGGGCCTCGTCGCCTCGCCGGACAACTTCCAGCCGCAGGCGGGCGACGTGGCGATCGGCCCCGGCCAACTGACCTACACCAGCTCCGGGCGCATCAACCACGGCACCTGGTACCTGACGCGGGTGAACATCCACGACGCGCAGGGCGTGGCCGCCGTGGCCGAGGTGCCGGTGCTGCAGGTGACGGAGATCACCTGTCAGCACAACGCTCGCGAATGCACCGCCACCACCGTCCCCAGCGGCGTCGCCATGATGGGCGTCGGCTTCGCGCGGGAAGCGGACCAGCAGCAAGGCTCCCGCCCGCGCGACAACGCGCTGATCAACATCGTGCAGATGCGGGGCCCCAACGGGCTCGACGCGGTGGCGCCCGGTTCCGGCTACACCCCCGGCTATGTCGTGACGCGGGGCGGCGTCACCCTGGGCCTGACGCCCGCCGACACGGCCGGGGCCGCCTTCGCGCGGCTGCTGCCCAACCCGGCCATCCCCGGCGAATGGATGCCCGCGACCGGCGGCACGACCGTCAACGGCGTTGCGGGGCAGGGGAACTCGCTGGTGGATACCGGCGTGAACGAGATGTTCCTGGTGCCTGGCGCCGCCGCCGGCTTCGTCGCCGGGCAGGCCGTGCCCGCCGGGACGCGCATCGCGGTGTCGCTGCCCGGGCTGGGGGCGGCGGGGCTCGCCTCCTACGGGTTCACGGTGGGCGGCGGCTCGGCCCTCGAGCCCAGCGCCGTCATCATCCCGCATGGCACCTCGCCCTTCGTGAACACGGGGCGCTACGCGCTGAACGCCTTCGACGTCATCTTCGACAGCGGCAACGGCTTCATCGGCTATCGCCGCGCCGCCGGCGCCACCGAGGGGCAGGTGACGCCCGGCTTCGTGCTCCAGGGCTCCTGGCAGCTTCCCGGCCTGTTCCTGTCCAGCCTGCCCGTGGTGCTGGCCGCCGATACGGCGCTTGCCAGCGCCGGCACGGCGGGGCTGACCGGGGGCATTTCCGGCCCGCATGCGCTGACGCTTTCGGGGGGCGGCACCTTCAACCTGGCGGGGCGGGGCACGTATTCCGGCGGGACGGCCGTCGGTCCAGGCACGGGCCTGGCCATCAGCGCGGGGAACGAGCTTGGCTCGGGTCCGCTGACGCTGGATGGCGGGCGGCTGATCGGCGCGGGTGCCTTCACCCTGCCCAATGCCGTCGCGCTCACCGCCCAGGGCGGCACGGTGCAGCCGGGCGGGCGCAACGTCGCGCTCACCGGCAATCTTTCCGGCGCTGGGCAGCTGACGGTCAGCGGCACGGGCCAGGTGACGCTGAGCGGCGCCAACACCCAGGCGGGCGGCACGCTGGTTCGCGGCGGCGCGGTTCTCGCCACTGCCTCGGACCTCGCCCTCGGCGCGGCGGGCGCTCCGCTGACGCTGAATGGAGGGACGCTCAAGGCCCTCGCCGACCTCGCGATCCTGCGTCCGGTCAGTGCGACGAACGGCAGCTTCGACACCACGGGCGGCTTCGTCATCGCCTTGCGCGGCGCCTTCACCCATGACGGCGCGCTTTCCGTGCTGGGCGATGGCCGGCTGGATCACGCGGGGGATGCGGTTTCCGCCAGCCCGGTGACGCTGGGCGGCGGCCGCCTGTCGGTCTCGGGCAGCCTGACCGCTCCGGCGCTGCTCGTCGCGCCGGGCGCGACGCTGGGCGGCACCGGCACGGTGAACGCCCCCACGGCGGTCGCCGGCACGCTGGACCCCGGCAATTCCCCGGGAACGCTGGTCTTCTCGGCGCCGGTCACGATGCTGCCCGGCTCCGTCCTGGCGGTGGAGCTGGACGGCACGGGAACCGGGAATGGCGCGGGCCAGTTCGACCGCGTGGTGGTGCAGGGGGGCGGCTTTGCCGCCGCCGGCACCGTCGCCCCCGCGCTGCGCGGCCTGTCCGGCGCGACCAACGGCTTCACTCCCGCGCTCGGGCAGGGCTTCACCATCGTGCAGGCCGATGGCGGCATCTCGGGCCAGTTCACCGCGGTGGCGCAGCCTGCCAGCGGCACGGTCGGGACGCGCTTCGACCTGCTCTACGCGCCCAACAGCGTCACCCTGCTGACGACCCCCGCCGCCTATGGCGCGCTACGCGATGCCGGGCTCCCGCAGACGGCCAACCAAGCGGCGGCCGGCGCGGCGCTGGACGCCTTCCGCCCCGCCGCGGGCCCTCGCCTGTCCGGCGAGGCGGCTTCGGTCTTCGGCCCGCTCTATGCCCTGGCCCCTTCCGTCCTGCCGGCGACGCTGGAGGCGCTGGCCGGAACCTCATGGGGTGACGGGCTGGCGGCACGGCTTTCCGCCCGGCAGGCCTTCACGGCCGGGCTGTCCGACCAGCTCGCCCTCGCGCGTGGGACCGGTGACGCGCGGGCCGCGCAGGGCGTCGCGCTGGGACCCGAGCGCGCGGCCTGGTTCCGCGCCCTGGGCCAGCCGATGCTGCGGGCGGGGCGCGACGGCGCGCCGGGCTTCACGGCCGGCCTCGGCGGGGTCGCCGCGGGCACGGAGATCCGTCTCGGCGCCGGGACCCGGGCAGGCGTCGCGGTGGGCTACACCTCCGGCGTGGTCACCACCCGCGCCGGCGCCCGCATCGAGGGGGAGGCGCTGAACCTCGCCCTGTATGGCGGCTGGACGGGGCCGCGCGGCGTCTTTGTCGAGGGCGATGCGGGCGGTGGCTGGGCGCGTGATGCGTCGCGTCGCGTCCTCGCCGCCTTTGGCCGCCAGGCGCGCGGCGCGGCGGAGGGCGGCTCCCTTGGCGCTGGGCTGCGGGCCGGCGTGGCGATGGAAGCCGCCGGATGGCGCCTCGAGCCCAGCCTCGCCCTGCGCCTCGACCGCGTGGACCGCGCGGGCGCGACCGAAACCGGCGCGGGCAGCCTGGGGCTGCGCGTGCAGGGCGGCGACATGCTGTCCGTCCGCAGCGTGCTCGGGATGACGGTGTCCCGGCGCCTGGACCTGCCCTGGGACGGCATGTCGGTCGCGCCGTCGCTCCGCGCCGGCTGGGCGCATGAATTCGCCGATGCCTCGGCCACGACGCGCGCCGCGCTGCTCGGCGCGCCGGATGCCGGGTTCCGCGTCGCCTCCACCCGGCTGGGCCGCGACGCGGCGCTGCTGGGCGCGGGCGTCAGGCTTTCGCTGCGCCCCGGCGTCTCCCTCTTCCTGGACTACGCCTCGGAATGGCGGAGCAACCTTTCGGCGCAGACCGTCTCGGGCGGGGTGCGGATGAGCTTCTGAGGGGGCGTCAAACCTTGGACGCGACCAAGCTGTAGGCCAGGGGCAGCCAGGGCTGGGACGGCCAGGTCCATAGACCGTCCGCCCCGCGCACCAGGCCGGGAAAAAAGGCCCAGGGGAGGCGGTCATGCTCGCGCAGCCGCTCCAGCCGCAGCCCGGCCTCGTGCAGCGCGTTCAGCACGTCGCCCAGCGGGTGCAGCCACGCCACGGTCCGGCTGTTGCGGATAGGCACGGAGGGGTCGCAGTAATCCACCGCCTCCTCGAAGACGCGGCCCTTGCGCTCGAAATAGGGGACGAGCCAGTCGGGCTTCCCTTCCGGGTCGCCGGGCGGGGACCAGCCGTCGAACACGGCGGTGACGGGGTGGCAATCGGCGAAAAGGAGGCGCCCGCCGGGCCGCAGGAAATGCGCCACCACCCGCGCCCAGGCGCGGATGTCGGGCAGCCAGCCGATCGTCCCCCAGGAGGTGAAGACGAGGTCGAAGCCGCCCTCCTCGCCGGGCATCGCCTCCGGCGCGGCCAGCACGTCGCTTTCGGTGAAGCGCAGCGCCGCGGCGCCGGTCTCGGCAGCCAGGGCGCGGGCGGCGGCGATGGCAGGCGGGCTCCAGTCCACCCCAAGCACTTCCCGCGCGCCGCGCTGGACCAGCGCCAGGCTGTCATCGCCGATGTGGCATTGCAGGTGCAGGATCCGCAGACCCTCCAGCGGCGGCAGCATCGCCTCCACGATAGGGTCAAGGCGGCCGCGCCCCGCCCGGTGCGTGGACAAGTCGTAGCCGCGCGGGCCCAGGTGAAGCGCTGTGCGCTCATCCCAGTTCGCGCGGTTCAGCCGGCGCCAATCCTCCTCCATCGCGGCAAGCCTGCCGGAGGCGCTGTGCGCGGTCCAGCGCGTTCCGCGCGGGCGCCGCTTGCGCTATGCTGCGGGAACCAGCCCCTTTCCGGGAAACCCCGCCCCGTGCTCGTCACCTCGCCTGCCTTCAAGGACAATGCCGCCCGCGCGCTGGAAAGCCCCGGCCTGCAGAAGGCGCTCGACCGCGCCAAGGGCGGCTTCCTCAGCAAGCGCGGCGCCGCCGTCGCCGGCCTGCCGGAATTCGAGCGGCTGCGCGACATCGGCCGCGACATCAAGAACCACACCCTCCAGCACCTGGATTTCTACCTGGAGGAGTACGAGGCGAAGGTGCAGGGGGCCGGGGGTCACGTGCACTGGTGCCACACCGCCGATGACGCCCGCCGCGCCGTGCTGGAGATCTGCCGCCGCGCCGGGGCGCGCACCGTCACCAAGGGCAAATCCATGATCTCCGAGGAGCTGGGGATCAACGACCACCTGGAGGCGCACGGCATCCAGCCGGTCGAGACCGACCTGGGCGAGTACATCCTCCAGCTTCGCAATGAGCCGCCCTCGCACATCATCGGCCCGGCCTTCCACCTGAACCGCGAGGATTGGGAGGAAAGCTTCCGCGCCTCCCACACCGACCTGCCGAAGGACCGCGTCTTCCACGAGCGGCGCGACATCCTCACGGAGGCGCGGTCCCGGCTGCGCGACAAGTTCCTTGTCGCCGACGTGGGCATCACCGGCGCGAACTTCCTTGTCGCCGAGACGGGCAGCAGCGTCATCGTCACCAACGAGGGCAATGGCGACCTGACGCAGACCCTGCCGCGCGTCCACATCGTCCTCGCCAGCATCGAGAAGGTTGTGCCCACGCTGGAGGACTGCACCTCTCTGCTGCGCCTGCTCGCGCGCTCGGCCACGGGACAGGATTTCTCCGTCTACACCACCTTCTCCACCGGGGTGCGGCGCGAGGGCGACCTGGACGGGCCGGAGGAGTACCACGTCATCCTGGTGGATGCCGGGCGTTCCAACATGGTCGGCACGGATTTCCAGGACATGCTGCGCTGCATCCGCTGCTCGGCCTGCATGAACCATTGCCCGGTCTACGGCGTGGTGGGCGGGCACGCCTATGGCTGGGTGTATCCCGGCCCGATGGGCTCGGTGCTGACGCCAACGCTGGTGGGCGTAGACAAGGCCGGGCACCTGCCCAACGCCTCCACCTTCTGCGGCCGCTGCGAAAGCGTCTGCCCGGTGAAGATCCCGCTGCCCAAGCTGATGCGCCACTGGCGCGAGCGCGAGTTCGAGCGTCACCTGACGCCCTCGGCGATCCGCGCCAATCTCGGCCTCTGGGCATGGTTCGCGATGCGGCCTTCGCTCTACCGGATGGCAACGCGCGCCGCGACCGGCGTGCTGGGGCTGCTCGGGCGCGGCAAGGGCAGCTTCCGCACGCTGCCGCTGGCCGGCGGCTGGACGGCGGGGCGCGACCTGCCCGTGCCGCAGGGCGGCACCTTCATGGCGCAATACAAGCGCCGTCAGCGCGGAGCGCGGCCATGAGCCGCGACGCCATCCTCGGCACGATCCGGCGCGGGCTGAAGCGCGGCCCGCTGCCGGAGGACCAGAAGGCGATGCTGCGCGCCCGCATGGCCGCGCATCCCCGCCATCTCATCCCCGCTCGCTCGCGGCTGGACCGCGCCGGGCAGGTGGCCCTGTTCATCCGGAACGTGGAGAAGGAGTTCGGCACGGTGGAGCGCGTGCCGGACCTCGCCGCTGTCCCCGCCGCCGTGTCGGACTACCTCGCGGCCCACAACCTGCCGCCGCGCTTCGCCATGGCTCCGCACCCGGAGCTCCAGGGCATCGACTGGAGCGACCGTCCGCTGCTCGAGTTCGAGGCGCGCAAGGGCGCGGCCAGCGACCAGGCCAGCCTGCAGCACGGCTTCGCGGCGGTCGCCGAGACAGGGACGCTGATGTTGCCCGTCGCCGGGGAGCGCCCGACCACGCTGAACCTGCTGCCCGACACGGCCATGGTGTTCCTGCGCGCCAGCCGCATCGTCGGCGCCTACGAGGAGGCGTGGGACCTCCTGCGCGCCGAGCGGGTGGACCCGCTGACCGGCGGCTTCATGCCGCGCAACGTCATGCTGGTCACCGGTCCCTCGCGCTCCGCCGACATCGAGCAGACGCTGGAGCTGGGCGCGCACGGGCCGCGCCGCCTTCACGTCATCCTGCTGGATGACGACCCGGCCGCCCTGCCCGAGGCGGTGGCGGCGGCGCCGGATTTGCGCCCCGAGCCGGCGCGCCACCCCATCGCGGAACCGGGCGAGCCCGCCAGCCCGGGCGATTGATGCGCCGTCGCCGGGGCGAGTTGACGGAGGAGGACCGCGCGGTCTGGGCGGCCTATGCCCAGCGCGTGCGGGTGCTGCCCGGCCGTGCCGTCCCGCCGCTGCCTTCCGCGCCCACCGTCACGATCACGCCGCCGCCCCGCCCCGCCGCACCCCCGCCGCCCAAGCCGCGCCTGCCCCCGCCGGAGGTGGCGGTGGGCGCCCCGCCGCCCGGCCTCGACGCACGGCGCTGGCGCGACCTCCGGCGCGGCAAGCTGCGGCCGGAGCGCAAGCTGGACCTGCACGGCATGACCGCCGCCGCCGCGCATGGCGCCGTGTCCTCCTTTCTCCATTCTGCGCTGGCGGATGGGGTTCGCTGCGTGTGCATCGTCACCGGCAAGGGCTCCTCGGCCGAAGGCGGGGTGCTGCGTCGGGAATTGCCGCATTGGCTGAACGCGCCGGGGCTGCGCGGCCTCGTGCTCGGCGCGGCGCATCCGCATCGCGCCAATGCCGGGGCGGTGCACCTGCTGCTGCGCCGCCCGCGCGCATGACCCGAACGCGACCGGGCGTGGCATGACCCCCTTCGGCCGCAAGCTGCGCGAGTTGCGGGAAGCGCGCGGCGTCACCCTGACCGAACTGGCGGCGGCCCTTCAGGTCTCGCCCGCCTATCTTTCCGCGCTGGAGCACGGGCGGCGCGGCCGGCCTTCCCCCGGGCTGGTGCATCAGGTGAACGAGCATTTCGGCCAGATCTGGGACGAGGCAGAGGAACTCGTCTCCCTCGCGCGGCTGTCGCATCCGCGCGTGGTGGTGGACACGGCGGGGCTGAGCCCGGAGGCGACGCGTCTGGCGAACGAGCTGGCGCGCCGCATCCGCGACCTCCCCTCCGAACGGGTGCACGCCCTGCTGACGCTGCTGGAGGCGGAGGGGCCGTGAGCGGCACCGGTCCCTTCGCCCGCGCCTGCCGCGAGGCGCTGGGCGCCCCCGCACTCGCCATGGCGGCGACATTCCTGGCCTTCGGCACCGCGACCGCGGCGGCGGGGCTGCCGCTGGGCTGGGCGTTGCTCGCGGCGCTGGGGGTCTATGGCATGCCGGGGCAGATGATCCTGCTGGGCGGGGGCGGCGTGGCGGCGGCGGTGGCGGCCAATGCGCGCTTCCTGCCCATGGCGGTGTCGCTTTCGCCCTGGCTCGGCCGGGGCGGGGCGCGCTGGCTGTCCCTGCCCTTCATCGCGGTAACGCCCTGGGCGATGGCGATGCGCCAGCTGCCCCACACCCCGCCCGCCGAGCGGCTGCGCTGGTTCCTCGGCTTCGGCCTCACCTCCTGGCTCGTGGCGGGCCTGTCGTCGCTGGCCGGGTTCCTGCTGGCGGGGCGGCTGCCCGGCCCGGTGCTGGCGGTGCTGCTGCTGACCAACCCGATCTATTTCGGCCTCATCGTCGCCGACGCGGCACGGGTGCATCCGGCGCGGCTTTCCGTCGCCTGCGGCCTGCTGGCCACGCCGCTGGCGCTGGTGCTTCCCGCGAGCCTTGGCCTGCTGGCGGCGGGGCTGGTGGGGGGCAGTGTCGCCTTCGCCCTGTCGGCGCGCCGTCGTGACTGAACTCCTGCTGCTCATCGGCGCCTGCGCGGCGCTGCGCGCGGCCGGGCTGGCGGTCGCGGGGCGGATGGGGCCGGAACACCCCTTCATCCGCTGGGCATCCTCCGTCGCGATGGCGACGCTGGCGGCCTTTGTCGCCTCGGCGCTGCTCCTGCCTTCCGGCGCGCTGGCGACGCTGCCCCTCGCGGCGCGGCTGGGCGGGATGGGGGCGGCGGTGGCGGTGCTGTTCTGGCGGGGCGGGCTGCTGCTGCCGGTCCTCGTCGGGCTGGGCGTGGCGGTGCTGCTCAATCTCTGACCGGCGAAAGCTCCTCGGCCAGTTCCTCCAGCAGGCTCCGCAGCCGCGCCAGCTTGGCAGCGCCGATGCGGCGGCCGAATTCCTCCTCCGCCTCCCGGCTTTGCACCAGCAGCGCCTCCATCACCGCCTGGCCGCGCCGCGTCAGGTGGATGCGCCGCGCGCGGCCATCCGCCGGGTCGGGCCGCGATTCCAGGTAGCCGGCCCCGGTCAGACCCTCCACCAGATAGGCCATGCCCTGCTTGGTCATGCCCGCCGCCTCGGCCAGTTCGGTGAGGCGGGAGCCAGAGGGAAGGATGTGGCGGAACACGGCGCCGTGCGCGGCGCGGATCTCGGGGAAGCCGCGCGCGGCGAGGCCGCCATAGACGCGCTCGCTCAGCTGGGCGTAGGGCAGGCGGAGCAGCCAGCCCAGGCTGCGGCGCGCCTCGGTGGGGTGTCGTTCGACTGTCATTTCCCCACTTGACAGAAAGTCAGGCGTCCTGCCTAGTTTAGTCAGATGATCTGACGAAAGGAGATGCCGTGAACCACCTCGCCTCCCTCCCGCCCGACCTCGTCGCGCGCAACCTCGCCACCGTGGACGCGCATATACGTGGCGAGGCGGAGGACCCCGCCTCCGTCATGGCGCTCTACGCGCCGGGCATCGTGCTGGAAGTGCCGGGACGAGGCCTGCGCCTGTCGAGCCTCGCGGAGATCGAGGCGAATTACCGCCGCATGTTCGCCTCCATGGCCGAGGTCGAGATCGTGCCGCTCGACCGCTTCGCCACTGAGACGCGCGTGGTGGATGACTGCCTGGTGCGTCTGCGCCTCGTGGGCGACGGCATGGTGAACGCGCCGGTCCCCGTCGGCTCCCGCGTCGAGATCCGCCTACTGCACATCTTCGAGATGCGGGACGGGCTGATCGCGCGCGAGACGGTGTTCGAGGGCTGGCGGCGGCTGGACTAGACCCGCTTCAGCGCATCCGCATGCGGTGAAGCGGGTCTCGTCCGTTCTCTGGGCGGATTTCCCGAATCGCCAGGCGATCCTCCCTGGCGCGAAGATGCTCTAGCCCTCGACCTTGATCCCGCGCTCGCGGATCACCTCGCCCCAGCGCTCGTATTCGCGGCCGACGAAGCTCTCCATCTCGGCGGGGGTGGAGCCGACCGCGTCCAGCCCGGCGGCGGCCATGCGCTGCATCACCTGCGGATGCGCCACCGCCTCGCGCACCGCCACGCCCAGGCGATCGACGGCGGCTTGCGGCGTGCCCGAAGGCACGGCGATGGAGCCCCAGGACTGCACCGTCGCCGCAGGATAGCCCAGCTCGGTGAAGGTCGGCGTCTCGGGCAGCAGGGACAGGCGGCGCGGCCCGCTGGTGGCGAGGACGCGGATCAGGTTCTGCCGCACCTGTGCGATGGAGGAGGCGGGCTGGTCCAGCATCACCTGCACCGTTCCGTTCACCAGGTCGCTCATCGCTTGGCCGGAGCCGCGATAGGGCACGTGCGTCATCTGCGTACCCGTCACCGCCATGAACAGCTCGGTGAAGATGTGCGTCCCCGTGCCGACGCCGGAGGTGGCGAAGGACAGCCGCCCGGGATTCGCCTTCGCATGGGCGATGAACTCCGGCAGCGTGCGCGCGGGCACGGAGGGGTGCACCACCACGATCACGTCCGTGGTGAAGATCAGCGACACCATGGCGAGGTCGCGCCGCACATCCACCTGCCGCATCAGGCCGAGATGCGGTGCCAGGGTGAAGGCGCCGTTGGTGGCGACCAGCAGCGTGTGCCCATCGGCCGGGGAGCGGGCCGCGGCCTCGATGCCGACGGCGCCGCCGGCGCCGGTGCGGTTCTCCACCACCACGGACTGGCCCAGCGTTTCCCCCATGCGCTCGGCGATGATGCGCCCGCCCACGTCGGTGGAGCCGCCGGGGGCGAAGGGAACGATCAGGCGAAGTGGCCGCGTCGGCTGCCAGGACTGCGCCCGCGCCGTGGCGGCGGGCAGCACGAACGGCGCGGCAAGCAGCGCGCGGCGGGCGAGGACCATGGGGAAGCCTCCGTTTCGGTGAGGGAAGCTTCCGCCGGAATCCGTGCCGTGTTCAAGACGCCCCCGGTCAGGACGGGGGCAGGGCTTCCCGCTCGACGCCCGCGGCGGGCGCGGGGCCACGACCCGGCCCCTCGGTCAGATAGGGGCGCAGCGTGCGGCGAATCTGGAACTCGAATTCCGTGTTCAGGTCGAACATCGCCTGGCGCAGCAGCGACTCGGCGGCGGCGCGGCGTGCGGCGGGGTTGGAGTCCACCCCGGTGCGGACGCGGCTGGTTTCCGCCTCCGCGAAGCCCAGGCGGCGGCCATTCGGGTCCTGGATCTCCAGCCGCGCGGCGAGGCGCGCCTCCAGCCGCTCCGTCGGCCCGCCGGAGAACACGCCGCCCCCGCCCTGGCGGTCGCGCGTGATCTGCGCGCGCGGGACGCTGAACACCGCGCGATTCTCCGTCCCGAAGGCGGAAAGCCGGTCGCGCCCCATGATCCGCACCGCGTCGACGGCGCTGGGGCTCAGCTCGCGCCCCAGGTCGCCGGGGCCGGGCAGGGGGTCGCGCCCATCGATCTCCACCGAGGACACGTCCAGCCGAAGCTGGGTCAGGTGGCCATAGCCGATCGGCGGGCCTTCGACGCGCGGCGGCGGCGGGGAGGCGCAGGCGGCGGCCGGCAGGGCGAGCAGCAGGACGCGGCGGCGCATCAGCGGCCCTGCACCTGGTCGCGCTCGAAGCGGAAATTGACGTTGCAGAACTCGCAGGTCATGGTGATGCGTCCCCCTTCGGCCATCTCGTCCAGATCCTCGGCCGGGAAGCCTTCCAGCACCCCCGCGAGGCGGGAGCGCGAGCAGCGGCAGCCATAGGCCAGGGCCCGCGTCTGGTCGAGCGCGAGCCCCTCCAGCGCGAAGAGCCGGTGGAGAAGCTGACCGGGTGGCAGCCCGTCGTCCAGAAGCTCCTCCTCCGTCAGGGTCCGCGCCAGGGTGACGGCGGTGTCCCAGGCATCGTCCTGCTCGGCCGCGTTCATTCCGGGCGCCAGCCCGCCTTCGCCCGCCACGCGCTCCATGATGAGGGCGGAGGCGCGCCATCCCTCCGGCCCCTGCGCGCAGGCGAGGTGCAGGTGGGTGCGAAGCTGCTCGGAGGAGGCGAAGTAGCCCGCCGCCATCTCCGTCAGGTCCTGGCCCTCCAGGGCGACGATGCCCTGGTAGCGGTCCATCTCCGGCCCCTGGTCGCAGGTGAAGGCGAGGTAGCCCTTGCCCATCAGCGCGCGGGGCGAGGGGTTGCGCCCGTACATGGCCAGCTTGTCGTCCAGCACGCGGGCATGGCCGCGCAGCTCGCCGCCATCGGTGCAGTCCACGAGCAGCAGCGGCACCGGCCCATCCCCCTTGGCCTGGAACGAGAAGGAGCCGCGATACTTCAGGGCGGAGGCAAGGCCAGCCGTCAGTGCCAGCGCCTGGCCGAGCAGGCGCTGCACCGGCTCCGCCTGCTCGCGGCGGGACAGGATCGCGTCGGCCAGCGGGCCAAGCCGCACCAGCCGCCCGCGCACGGGCTTGTGGTGCAGGTGGAAGGGGCTCACGCCGTCGGACACCACGAGATTCGGCACGTCCGGCCGGTCGTGGTTGAGGAAGTCGGGTTCGAACTGGGTCACGGGAGGGAGATAGCGACGCGAGCGCCGCATTGCACCCTCTGGGATCCCGCGACGGAAAACGCGCCGGGCCAGGGCCTCAGCGCGTCACCAGGACCAGGATGTTGACCACGGCCGCCAGAACCAGGGCGACTAGCACCCATCGCCCGAGCTTCTCGGGCGGGGGGATCCTCAAGCGGCTTCGCGGCGTCGGCCGCGCGCGGGACGGGCGGCCATGCTGCGGAGCAGCTCCTTCAGCCGGTGGGCGCCGATGTCGGGGAAGCGGGACAGGAGCTCCGCCTCGTGCGCCTTGGCCGAGACCAGCAGCTCGCGCACCGTCGCCTCGCCGCGCGGCGTCATGGCGATGCGGACCACGCGGCGGTCGCGCGCATCCGGCATGCGCTTCACCAGGCCGTCGCGCACCATGCGGTCGAGCAACTTGGTCATGGTCGGCTGCTGGAGCAGGCACGCCTCGGCGAGGCCGGTCACCGTCTCGCCCGTGGTGCTGCCGGACAGCGACGCGAGCACACGCCACACCGGAACCTGCACGCCCGCGCGGCGCAGCGTCGTGTGGAACTCGGCCGAGACGGCGTGCGAGGCACGCGCCATTAGGTAGAGCAGGTAGTCGTCCACGAAGCGACCCTCGCCCGATGGAACGACAGAAGAATGCGGCGCCTCGTTGCTCAGGGCGATGTCCATGTCGCGATCTCGGGTCAAGGTGTCCATGAGCATCGTCTTGGCGAAATTCGCGTGCGCTTCCAATTCGGTGAACTACGCATGGTTGTTCACTGTCATGACACATGAATCTTCATGAGCTAACTTTCCCGAGGGGCAAGGAGCATTCGGCGCGATGAAAAGCTGGGAAGCCGGGTGGCAGGACGCCTTCGAGCAGGCGTTCCGTCTGTGCTGTGTCGCCCCCGGGGAGCCGGTGGCCGTGCTGGCGGAGTCCCTGTCGCGCCCGGTGAATGTCGCGCTGGCGGAAGCGGCGCTGCAGCGCCTCGGCGCGCGGCCCGTGCGCGTCACCCTGCCCAGCCCGCGCCCCACCGCGCCCGTCCCGGTCCGCTCCACCGGTGCGTCGCGCGCCATCGCGGGACACCCGGGCGCGCTGGCCGCCATCGGCGCCTGCAGCTTCCTCGTGGACCTGACGGTGGAGGGGGTGCTGCACGCACCGGAACTCCCCGCCATCCTCGGAGGAGGCACGCGCGTGCTGATGGTCAGCAACGAGCATCCGGAAACGCTGGAGCGCCTGGTGCCGCTGGAAGGCGATGACGCGCCGGTGAAGGCGGCGGTGAAGCGGCTGCGTGCCGCGCGGCGCATGCGCGTTTCCTCCGCCGCCGGCACCGCGCTCGACATCGCCATCGAGGGTGCGCCGGTTGCGGGCGTCTGGGGCTGGACGGACCGGCCCGGCACCGTGGCGCACTGGCCGGGCGGCGTGGTGGTCGCCTTTCCGCGCGCCGGCACGGTGAATGGGCGCCTCGTGCTCGATGCGGGCGACGTGAACCTGTCCTTCAAGCGCTACCTCGAACGCCCGGTCGTGCTCACCATCGAGGATGATCACGTCACGCGCATCGAGGGCGAGGGCGCCGATGCGGCGATGATGCGCCGCCACCTGGAAGCGTGGGGCGATCCGCTCGCCTACGCGGTGTCGCATGTCGGCTGGGGCATGAACCCGCGCGCGCGCTACGAGGCGCTGCTCTTCCACGACCGATCGGACACCAACGGGACGGAGCTTCGCGCGGTGGCCGGCAACTTCCTGTTCTCCACCGGCGCCAACGAATTCGCGGGCCGCCACACCGAGGGGCATTTCGACATTCCCGTGTTCAACACGACGATCGAGCTAGATGGCGAGGCGGTGGTGCGCGAAGGGCGCCTCGTCGCATGACGCCCGTTGTTGCCCTGCACGGGATCGGCGGCAGCGCCGGATTATGGGCGGAGGTGGCGCGCGACCTGCCGCTCCTCGCCTGGGACCAGCCGGGCTATGGCGGGACGGCGCTGCCGCCCGTGCTAAACTTCCCCGCGCTGGCCGATGCGCTGGTCGCCTTTCTCGACGCGCACGGCATCGCACAGGCCGATCTGACCGGGCATTCCATGGGCGGGATGATCGCGCTGGAAGCGGCGTTGCTTCATCCGGCGCGCGTGCGGCGCCTGGCGCTGATCGCCACCACCCCGGCCTTCGGCGGCCGCGACCCCCGCTTCGCCGAGCAGTTCCTCCATGCGCGCCTCGCCCCGCTCGATGCCGGGCGTTCCATGGCGGAATGCGCGGGGGAACTGCTGGAAGGCCTATTCGGTCCCGAGGCCACGCCCGCGATGCGCGCGGCGGCGGCGCGGGCGATGGGCGAGGTGCCCGAAGCCACCTATCGCGCCACGCTGCGCTGCCTTTCCACCTTCGACCGGCGCGAGGCGCTGCCGCAGTTGACCCAGCCCACGCTGCTGGTCGCAGGCAATGCGGACGCGACGGCGCCGGAACGCACCATGCGCCGCATGGCAGATGCCCTCCCCGATGCGCGCCTCGTTGCCTTGCCCACCGGCCACATGCCGCATCTGGAAGCGCCGGCCGCACTGGCCGCGGCGCTGCGCGAATTCTTCGAGGGCTGACCGCATGGATGTGCCGATCTTCGACCCGCGCGGCTTCCGCCTGACCGCATTCGAAGCCGATCTCTGCGCCCGCGCGCGCGAGTTCGGCGCGCGCGTCCTGGCGCCACGCGCCGCGCAGTGGGACCGCGAGGCTTCCTTTCCCGTCGCCAATTACGACGACATGCGGCGCGAAGGCTGGCTCGGCATCTGCATCGGGCGCGAGGAAGGGGGGTGGGGCGCCGATTTCCGCGCCTATTGCCTCGCCGCGGCGGAGTTCGGCCGCTATTGCGGCGCCACGGCGCTGACCTGGAACATGCATGTCTGCTCGACGCTCTGGACCGGCCTGCTAACCGACGATCTGGAGATGGACGAGGAAACGCGCGCGACGCACCGGGGCCGGCGCGCGCTGCATTACGGCCGCATCCTCGGCGAGGGCGCGGTGTTCTCGCAGCCCTTCAGCGAGGGCGGCGCGGCGGCGGCCGGTACCGTCGCCTTCGGAACCACGGCCACGCGCGATGGGGCTGGTTTTCGCATCAAGGGCCGCAAGATCTTCGCCTCGCTCGCGGGCCACGCGGATTTCTACGGCATCCTTTGCACCGAGCAGCATGACGAGGAGAAGCTGTCGCGCCGCGACACGCTCTACCTCGCCGTGCCGAAGGACGCGCCGGGTGTGTCGGTGGAGGGCGAGTGGGACCCGCTGGGGATGCGCGGCACCGTGTCGCGCAACCTCGCCTTCCGCGACGTGTGGGTGCCGGAGGAGGCGATGCTGATGCCACCCGGCCTGTACTTCCAGGCGGCGTCGCGCTGGCCGCACATGTTCATGACGCTGACGCCGACCTACATGGGCCTCGCCCAGGCGGCGCTGGACTTCACGATCCGCTACCTGCGCGGCGAGCAGCCCGGAACGCCGCCGGTTAAGCGCCGCATGTATCCCACCAAGCAGATCGCCGTGGCGGAGATGCGCGTGATGTTGGAGCAGACGAAGGCGCTGTGGTTCGCGGCGGTGAGCGAGGCTGGCCCCGACCCGTCAAAGGAAGCGGTGCTGCGCGCCCTGGCGGCGCAGCACACGGTGATGGAGAACGCCGCCGCCCTCGCCGCCAAGGCGGTCCGCACCTGCGGCGGCCAGGCCATGCTGAAGACGCTGCCGCTGGAGCGCATCTTCCGCGACAGCCGCTGCGGCTCGCTCATGCTGCCCTGGACGGCGGAGTTGTGCATCGACCGCATCGGTCGCGACTCCCTCTACGAGAAGGGCGAGGCGGATTAATGGATCTCGCCGCGCTCCGCCCGCTCGTCGAGGCCGAAGCGCAAGCGCTGCGGGCGGCGGGCGTGGCGCGGGGCGACCGCGTGGGATGGATCGGGCTGAACCATCCCTCCATGCTCGCCTGCCTCCTGGCCTGCGAAGCGGTCGGCGCGGCGCTGGTGCCGCTGAACTGGCGCCTCGCCGCGGCGGAGCTGCAGTGGATCAGCGAGGATGCGGGGCTGCGCCTAGTGCGGGAGGGACCGTCCTCCGGCGCCACCGCGCCGCGCCCCGCCGCCATCCCGGTGCGGAGCGACGATGGGACGCTGCTGCTCGCCTACACCTCGGGTACCACGGGCAATCCCAAGGGTGCCAAGCTGTCCGCCGCCGCGCTGCGCGCCAACGCGGCACATGCGCAGGCGATGTTCGGGCTTTCGCCGCAGGATCACGTCCTCACCGTGCTGCCGCTCTTTCACGTGGGCGGGCTGAATATCCAGACCATGCCGGCGCTGCTGCTCGGCGCGCGGGTGACGCTGCACGGGCGCTTCGACGCGGATGCCTTCCTCCACGCGGTGGAGCGGGAGCGGCCGACGCTGTCCTTGGTGGTGCCGGCGGTGATGCGGGCACTGGTCGCGCATCCGCGCTGGGAGGCGGCCGACCTGTCCTCGCTGCGCGCGGTGGGGGCGGGCTCCTCCGACGTGCCGCCCGAGCTGATCGCGGCCTTCCACCGCAAGGGCGTGCCGGTGCAGCAGGTCTATGGGCTGACGGAAAGCGCCCCGATCGCCATCGCCCAGACGCGGGAGGAGGCGCTGGCGGCGCCGGGCTCTATCGGCCATCCGATCGGCGAATGCGCCGCCCGCATCGTGCGGCGCGACGGGACGGAGCCGGCGCCCGGCGAGGAAGGCGAGATCCAGCTGCGAGGCCCCAACCTGTTTTCCGGGTACTGGAACGCGGCCACGGCGACGGCAGAGGCCTGGACGGCGGATGGCTGGTTCCGCACCGGCGACCTCGGGCGGCGCGACGCCTCCGGGCAGTTCTGGTTCACCGACCGGTTGAAGCACCTGATCATCTCCGGCGGCGAGAACATCGCCCCGGCGGAGGTGGAGCGCGTGCTGATGACCGCCCCCGGCGTGCGCGAATGCGCGGTGGTCGGCCGCCCGGACCCACGCTGGGGCGAGGTGCCGGTGGCCGTGGTCGTGCCCGGCGAGGGCTTCGACGCCGAGGCGCTGCTGCGCCATTGCGAAGGGCGCCTTGCCCGGTTCAAGCATCCGCGCGCGGTGGTGACGATGGGCACCCTGCCGCGCACCTCCCTGGGCAAGGTGCAGGTGGCGGCGCTGCGCGCCCTGATCGGCGATGCCTAGTGGCGGGGTGAGGCCGGACGCAGCCTTTCCTCCGCCTCGGCCAGTTCGGGCGTCATCGCCTCGCCGAAATCCGCCATCTCGTAGAGGGGGCGGATTTCCAGCGTGCCGCCATCGGGCATCGGGTCCGGGCAGCGCTTTGCCCAGGCCAGCGCCTCCTCCATGTCCTTCACCTGCCAGAGCCAGAAACCGGCGACGAGTTCGGTCGTGGCGGCGAAGGGCCCGGACTCCACGCGGCGCTCACCACCCCCGAACACGACGCGATGCCCGGCCGAGGAGGGCTTCAGCCCTTCGCCGGCCAGCAGGATGCCGGCCTGCGCCAACTCCTCGTTGAAGCGGCCCATCGCCGTCAGCAGCTCGGTCGTCGGCATCGTCCCGGCTTCGCTGTCCCGTGTCGCCTTCACCAGCACCATGACGCGCATCGGATCGTATCCCTTTTACTTCGGACGAAGCCTCGCGCAGCATGGCGGCACGGCCAAGGGGCCTCCTGCCCGGAATCCGGGCAGGATCGGGCCGGGCAGGGCCACTTCGCCGTCGCCGCTTCGATTGACACCGTGTCATCTGCGGCGGGAGGCTGCGCCATCTCAGGAGAACCGCCATGCCGACCCGCCGCCTCCTCCTTGCCGCCGCGCTTGCCGCACCCGCCATCGCGCAGGCGCAGGGCAGTGATTGGCCCCAGCGCTCCATCCGCCTCATCTCGCCCTTTCCGCCGGGCGGTGCCGCCGACCTCCTCGCCCGCGTGCTGGCGGAGGAGCTGAGTCCGGTCCTGCGACAGACCGTGGTGGTGGAGAACCGCACCGGCGCCGGCGGCAGCGTCGGGACGGAAGCGGCGGTGCGCGCCACGCCCGATGGCTACACGCTGGTGATGGGCAGCACGGGGCCGATCTCCATCAACCCCTCGCTGTTCCGCCTGTCCTACGATCCGGCGCGGGACCTTGTCCCTGTCGCGCCGCTGGCCTCCGTCGCCTCCGTGCTGGTGGTGCATCCCGCCGTGCCCGCGCGCAACCTGGGCGAGCTGATGGCGATGGCGCGGGCGCGCCCAGGCGAGCTGTCCTACGGTTCCAGCGGCATCGGCTCCGCGCAGCACCTGTTCACCGAATTGCTGCTCCAGCAGACGGGGCTGAACATCAACCACATCCCCTATCGCGGCACTGGCCCGGCCATGGTGGACACGGTGGGCGGGCGGCTGACGATGATGTTCGACACCACCCCGACCGCGCTGCCGCATATCCGCGACGGGCGGGTGCGGCCCCTGGCCGTCACCGCCGCGCGGCGCGACCCCGCCCTGCCGGACGTGCCCACCATCGCCGAGGCGGGCGTGCCGGGCTACGAGGCGCTCGGTTGGTACGGGCTCTTCGCCCCCGCCGCCACGCCGCGCCCGGTGGTCGAGCGCCTCGCGCAGGAAGTGAACGCGCTGCTGGGCCGCGCCGAGTTCCGCGCCAAGCTGGAGGCGCAGGGCGTGGAGCCGATGAGCCGCAGCGTGGAGGAGTTCTCCCGCTTCGTCGCGCAGGACCGCACCCGCTGGGGCGAGGTGATCCAGCGCGGCAACATCCGCCCCGACGGCTAGTTCACTCCGAAAGGGTCACCGGCTCCGGCAGGGTGGCCCATTCCTCGTCCCGCGCCTTCTCGCCCGTGCTCCACATGAGCACGGCGAAGCGCGCGGGACGGTCCAGCGCGTGCATCGGGTGGTGCCAGGCGTCGATCGCGTAGTTCACCGCCTGGTCGCCGCGCGCCACGAAGCCGCGCAGCCCCGCCATGTCCGGCGCCCCGCCCTTGTCCGGCGCGACCATGACCACGTAGCGCGACACGTCCATCGGCACGAAGCACTGCGAGGACGAATTGTGCCGCTCCATCCTGGTCGCGACGATGGGCAGCGCATGCGGCGCGATGTGGCTGAAGGCGAGCGTGGGCGTCGGCGCGCCCGGCAGGGCGCGCAGCGAGGCGCCGAGCATCGGACGCTCGCCCAGGGCGGGCGCGTCCATCACCTCGCCAAAAGGCGCGAAGGCCTCGGCCGTGAGGGGTTCGAGGCGAAGCGTGCGGGTCATGGCGCCTCCAGCGCGATCTGCTCCATCCCCGGCTCGTAGGGGAAGGTGCGATGCCAATGCTCCGCGATCTCGACGCGGCGGGCGACCCAGACGCGGTCGTGGCCGCGAACGTAGTCGAGGAAGCGCGCGAGGCCGGCGGCGCGGGCCGGGTGGCCGATCAGCCGCAGGTGCAGCCCGCAGGACATCATGCGCGGCTGCGTCTCGCCCTCGGCGTAGAGCATGTCGAACTGATCTCGCAGGAAGGAAAAATAGTCATCGGCGGTGGAGAACTGGCCGCGCCCGAACTTCGCGTCATTGGTGACGAGCGAGTAGGGCACGACGAGGTGCGGCTTGCCGTCCTGCGTCACCCAATAGGGAAGCTCGTCGTTGTAGGCGTCGCTGTCGTAGCGGAACCCGCCATGCTCCAGGAGCAGGGCGCGGGTGTGGATGCTGGGTCCGTAGCGGCAATACCAGCCGGCGGGGCGCTGGCCGGTGGTCCGCTGGAGGCTTTCGACGGCGCGGCTGATGTGCTCGCGCTCCTCCTCTTTCGAGAGCTTGTAGTGCTCGACCCAACGCCAGCCATGGCAGCAGATGTCGTGCCCGGCCTCGCGGATCGCCTGCGCGGCGGGCGGATGCCGCTCCAGCGCCAGGGCGCAGGCGAAGATGGTCATGGGCATTCCGCGCTCGGCGAAGAGGCGCATGACCCGCCAGAAGCCGACGCGGGCGCCGTACTCGAACATCCCTTCCGCCGCCAGGTCGCGCTGCCCGACGGGCACGGGCGAGGCGGGCGTCTCGGTCAGCCCGGCTTCCGAGCGCCCGTCGCCATCGGGCAGGGAGGGCTCGGAGCCCTCCTCGTAATTCATGACGAAGTTGATCGCGATGCGGGCATCGCCGGGCCAGCGCGGATGCGGCGGATGGGCGCCGTAGCCGACGAGGTCGCGCGGATAATAGGTCATGCTATTCGAACAGCGCGACGGCGCGGATCGGGCTGGCCGTGCCGCCGCGGATCTTCAGCGGCAGGCCGATGAAGCGGAAGCGGCCGCGCCCCACCAGCGCCTCCAGGTTGGCGAGGCATTCCATGTGGGTGATGCCGCGCTCCGCGCAGGCGAGATGCGCCTGGAAGTTCGGCTCGCCCTCCGGCGCGGGGCTGATCGCCTCCACGCCGAACATGCCGATGCCCTGATCGGCGAGCCAGTGGATCGCCTCGACCGAAAGCCCTGCGAAATCGTGCAAGTAGCCCGGCTTGCCGAGCAGCCGCGCATTGGTGCCGAGCAGCACTAGCACCGTGTCGCCCACCCGGATCGTCTCGCCCGACTTCCGCACCGCCTCCTGCACTTCTTCCACCGTCGCGGCGTGCTTCAACGGTACGTGCGACAGGTCGATGCAGAAGGCGGAGGTGATGAAGCGCTCCAGCGGCACCTCGTCGATGGAGGCCGCGCCGGGGCGGGAGTCGAAATGCACCGGCGCGTCCACATGCGTGCCCGCGTGGTCGCTGAAGCTGATGGAAAGCGCCTTGCTGCTGAAGGTCGTGTTGCCGGCGTGCTTCTTCTCGGTGTGGTCGTTCCACACCGTCATCACCACGGGCGGATGCGACGGGTGCACCTGGGTGCGGTGGAAGATCTCTCGGCTGAGGTCGATGATTTCCATGGAAGCCTTATCCTGCCAGTTCGCGGGAGCGCGCGGTCGCGGCGGCGATGGCCTCGCGCATCAGGGCGGGCCACGCCTCCTCGCGCATCAGCACGGCCAGGGCGCGTTCGGTGGTGCCCTTGGGGCTGGTGACGTTCACCCGCAGCGTCGCCGCGTCCTCCGTGCTGGCGGCGAGCAGCGCGCCCGATCCGGAAACGGTCGCCCGCGCCATGCGGCGCGCGAGATCGGCGGGCAGGCCCTGCGACAGCGCCGCCTGCTCCAGCACCTCGGCGAGCAGGAACACATAGGCCGGGCCGCCGCCGGACACGGCGGTGACCGCGTCCAGCATCCCTTCCTCCTCCACCCAGGCGCATTCGCCGATGGCGCCCAGCAGCGCGTCGGCCAGCGCCTTATGCTCCGACGAGACGCCGGGCCCGGCGAAGGCTGCGGTGAAGCCCTGGCGCACGGCGGCGGGGGTGTTGGGCATGGCGCGCACGATGCGTGCGGACCCGCCGAGCAGCGCGTTCATCCCCGCCACGCCGCGCCCGGCCATGATGGACAGGAACACCGTGTCCTCGCCCGCGAAGCGCGCCAGCGGCGGCAGCGCACTCGGCGCTTCCTGCGGCTTGGTGGCGAGGATGACGGCGCCCGGGCGGAACCCGTCGGGGATCGCGCCGGGTTCCGGCACGTGGCGTACGCGGCCCGCGAAGGCCGCGACGGCGGGGGCGTGGGGCTCGACCACCACGGTTTCGGGCGGCAGGCCCTGCTCCAGCCAGCCGGCGAGCATGGCCCCGCCCATCTTGCCGCAGCCGAGCAGGAGAAGGGGAGGGAGCGTCATGCCGGAAAGCCTAGCTTGGCTTTCCGGGGGCGGGAACCTCGTCCCCGCCGTTCAGGCGTGGCCGGCGGCGCCGCTCAGCAGCAGGGGGTCCACCTTCAGCTTGGCCAACGCCCGGCGCCACTTGGTCGCGGCGTCGCCGTCGAACAGCAATTCCTCGTCCGCGCCGACGGACAGCCAGGAATTCTGCACGATCTCCTCCTCCAGCTGGCCGGCGCCCCAGCTGGCATAGCCCAGGGCGAGGATGCATTCGCGCGGGCCGCCCCCCGCGGCGATGGCCTTCAGGATCTCCACGCTCGCGGTCAGGCCGAAGCCACCCTCCACCGGCAGCGAGCCCTCGGCCTTCCAGTCGCCGCTGTGCAGCACGAAGCCGCGGCTTTCCTCCAGCGGGCCACCGGCGACGAGGCGGATGCGGCGGGCCGGCGGCACCGGTTCCACCCCCACCTGCTTCAGCAGCGCGTCAAAGGTCAGGCGCTCGATGGGCTTGTTGAGGATGAGGCCCATGGCCCCCTCCTCCGAATGGGCGCAGACGCAGATCACTGCCCCGGCGAAATTCGGGTCCTGCATGTGTGGCATCGCGATCAGCAACTGCCCGGCGAGGCGTCCCTCCGCGATGGGATCCTCCGGGCTGGGCCCACCCCGCGCCGCCCCGAAGGCGGCCTTCCAGTCGTCCTTGGCCATAGGTGGAAGATGGCGAGGCCGGTGCCCCCCTGCAAGCGTGACAGCGTCCCGGCTCTTGCCTAAAGCGGAGGGCAGCACTCCGGAGGAATCGGGATGACGATCAAGGTCGGGGACAAGATCCCCTCTGCGAAGCTGATGCAGGCCACGGCCGAAGGGCCGCGCGAGGTGACGACGGAGGAGTTGTTCGGCGGCCGCACCGTCGTGCTGTTCGGCGTGCCGGGCGCCTTCACTCCCACCTGCTCGGCCAAGCACCTGCCGGGCTACGTTTCCAACGCCAAGGCGCTGCGCGACAAGGGCGTGGACACGATCGCCTGCGTCGCGGTGAATGACGCCTTCGTGATGGGCGCCTGGGGCCGCGACCAGGGCGTGGGCGAGGACGTGACGATGCTCGCCGACGGGTCGGGCGCCTTCACCAAGGCGATGGGCCTCGAGCTCGACCTCACCGCCCGCGGCCTCGGCCTGCGCTGCCAGCGCTTCGCCCTGGTGGCCAAGGACGGCGTCGTGTCGCACGTGGCCGTGGAGGCGCCGGGCGCCTTCGAGGTCAGCAAGGCCGAGGCGCTGCTCGACGCCGTCTGAGCGCCGGGTCAAGCCTGACGGAGGAGGGCGAGGGGGGCCGTGCCGGTCGGCGTGGCCTCCCCCGGCCAGCGCAGTACGCGGCGCAGCCCATCCGGCGCCCATTCCTCCTCCACGCACCCGCCCAGTTGGGCGACAACCGTGGCATCCACCAGTTCCGAGCCGAAGCCACGCTCCGCCGGGGGTGAGACGGGCGGGCCGCCCTGCTCGCGCCAGGACAAGGTGATGGTTCCCCCCGGCACCGACAGGTCGAGCAGGATCCGGCCGCCCGGACGGGACAGCGCCCCGTGCTTCAGCGCATTGGTCAGCCATTCATGGACGACCAGGGCGAGGGGCTGCACCTGGTCGGCGGGAAGCGTCGCGTCCAGGCCCAGCACCACCACCGCGTCCCCATGCGGCTTGGCGAGGCGCTTCAGCAGCCCCCGCACCGTCGCGGCATACCCGCCCCCGCGCGACAGGTCGTGGGCCACGGAAAGTGCGTTCAGCCGCTCGCGCAGCTCCTGGGCCAGACCTTCCGCTTCGGGGTGGCGGTGCGCGCTGGCCGCGACCAGGCCCGTCACCAGAGCGAAGCTGTTTTTCACCCGGTGATCCATCTCGCGCGCCAGAAGTTCGGCGCGCCGCCGCTCCTCCGCCTCGGCCGAGACGTCCAGCACGGAACCGACCAGCCGTTCCACCCGCCCATCCTTGCCGCGCAGTGCGAGGGAGCGGTGCCAGACATGCACCCAGTGCCCGGCGGCGTGGCGGACGCGGTAGCGGGCCTCGAAGCTTTCGGCCTCGCCGCGCTCCAGCGCACTGCGCGCCGCCAGCCAGCGCTCCCGGTCGGCGGGATGGATGCGTGACCGCCACCACTCGCGGCCGGGCTCGTCCGACGCCTCGCCCACCAACGCCGCGACGCCGGGGGAGCGGACCTGCTCGTCGCGGTCGGGCAGGCATTCGTACACGCCGCCGATGAAGGCCTCGGTGACGAGTCGCAGCCTTTCCTCGCTCAGGCGCAGCGCCTCGTGCGCCTCGTCGCGGGCGCGGCGCGCGAAATGGATGCGCCGCGCCGCCTCGTCCACCTCGGCGATCCCGGTGCCGGCGCCGGGAACCGGCCCCGCGCGCAGCCGGTCCAGCGCCCCGACGAGCCGGCGCCCCAGCAGCACGGCGATAACGATCCCGAACAGCACCAGCGCAAGCCCGGCGAGCAGGGTGGGCGCCATGGCGCGCGAGGCGGCGGCCAGCGGCGCCAGCTTCGGCGCGGCCATCACCACCGCATAGCCGCTTTCCGGCGCCGGGGCGGCGGCGACCACGCTGCGCTGCCCATCCATGCTGACAAAGGAGGGGTGGACGCCCTCACCCCTGCCGAGCAGATCCCGGATCTCCGGCCGGGCTTCCGCGCCCACGAAGCGCTCCTCCAGGCGGGAGCGGGCCGCCACGCGCATCCGGTTGTCCAGGATGGCCGAAGTCCAGTTCTCCGGGATGCGCTGGGCCTGGAGGAGGTCCTGCAGCCGGCTGTTGCTCAGCACGTAGCCGAGCAGGAAGCGCTCGCCCCCCAGGATCACCGGCCGTCCGATCAGGATGAAGGGCTTCCCCGAATGCGCGCCGATGAACAGGGGGGAAACGAAGAACCCCTCCTGCGCCAAGCCAGCCGTTACCGCCTCTCCCGCACCGGAAAGGCGCGGGTCGACCCGACCGAGCTTGGTGTCGAACAGCATGGTGCCGCGCGAGTCGTAGAGCGTGACGGAGGTACCCTCGGGCAGGGTCGGCCGGGCCTGCTCGATGAAGTCGTCGAAGTCGCGCGAGGCCAGGGAGCGGGCCAGGACCAGGGTGTCGATCCGCGCGCGGGCTTGGCCCAGCTCCCGATCCACGGCGAGGGCGAGGGCGCGGGCTGTGGCGAGGAGCTGCTCGCTGAACCGGTGCTGCTCGGTGCTGACCGCCCGCCAGACCGCGTGGCTGGCCAGGACGGTGAAGGGCACGGTGAGGCCCAGCGCCATGAGGACAAGAAGCAGCCGGAAGGAAACGGGGAGCCGCTTCAGCATCGCTCTCTCCCCGGCGGACATTAGCGGCAGGATCCCAGCTACTGTGATGCTTCCATTATGGATAAGTCGGAGGGAGGTGTTTGCGCAAGCCAAACGCGTGAAAGTTGCATGGCTTCTCCGTCAGAAATGGCGATTCCGCCGCATCATCCACAAGCCGAGCCCGACTGAAGCCGCAAGCATGAGCAGGGAGAGCGCGACCTGCACCGCGCCGTCCACTCGTACGCCCTTACCCAGCAACGAAAAAACCACGGTCTGGGGAAGGAAGCCCAGGGTCGAGGCCAGCAGGAAGGGCCCCGCGGGAATGCCCACGGCGCCAGCAAGGAGGTTGAGGGCCAAGTTGTTGCCGACGGGAAACAGCCGCAGGGCCAGGGTGGTTCCGAAAGGCTGCCGACGCATGGACTCAACCAAGGGACGCAGCCGCGCCCCGAAGCGCCCGGCGAGCTTGTCCTCGGTCCAGCGCCTCCCAATGGCCCGCGCCCAGAAAAAGGAGATCCCGCTTCCCCCGGCCTGGGCGAGCAGGGCGAGGGCGGAGCCCAGCGCGGCGCCGAAGGCATAGCCCCCCAGAAAGGCCACGGCCTGCCGCGGTAGGCCCGCCGCGACCATGACGGCGCCCAGCAGCAGGAACGCGGCCTCTCCCCTCACGCCCTGGCCGCGCACATGGGCGTCCACCCATTCGGTGCCCGGCACGGCGCCCAGTTCCCGCAGGATCCAGCCCACGGAAGCCAGGCCCAGCACCAGGAGAAGGAGCCGGCCCAGCGCAGCGGGGCTCACTGCTCCTCCACCTCCGGCCGCCGGCCGCGGCGCTGCAGCCAAGCCACGCCCACGAGGTCGAGAAAGGACACCAGCAGCCGGTCCAGCGTGCCATAGTTGGAAGCGCCGCGCGTGCGGGGCCGGTGATTCACCGGCTCGCTGACCACCCGCCCCCCCGCGCGCAGCGCCAGGGCGGGGAGGTAGCGGTGCATGTGGTCGAAATGCGGAAAGCCGAGGAACATGGCCCGCGAGAAGACCTTGAGGCCGCAGCCCGTGTCCGGCGTGGCATCGCGCAGCAGCCGGGCGCGCACCCGGTTGGCGATGCGCGAGGTGACGCGCTTCGTCGCCGTGTCGCGCCGGTTGACCCGGTGCCCGGCCACCAGCACGGATTCCCCCTCGCGCCGGGCGCGGTCCAGCAGGCGCGGAATGTCGGCCGGGTCGTTCTGCCCATCCCCGTCCAGCGTGGCGATCCAGGGGGCGCGGGCCGCCTTCACTCCCGAGACGATCGCCGCCGACTGGCCGCAGCTTTCGCGGTGGCGGAGCCAGCGCAGCGCCGCATGGGTGCCTGCCGCCTCGCGCAACGCCGCCGCCGTGCCGTCGGTGGAGCCGTCATCCACAAAGATCACCTCGTGTGGGACGCCGGCCAGCGCGGCCCCGATCTCCGCCAGGAGGGGGGCGACATTGGGGGCCTCGTTCCGCGCGGGAATGACGACCGAAACGAGCGGTTCGGGCATGGATGCGGCGCTACCACCCGCGCCCTTGCCCCACAAGCGGTGGGCTGCCCATGCGATGCGAGTCTCACTATCATGGGTTGCATGCCGTTCGACGCCTCCAGCAAGACCGCCATCCCCCCCGCCGAGCACGGGCGGCGCGGGAACCCGCGCGCCGTCGCGCTATGGCTCCTCGCGGTGGCAGGGCTGATCTGGATCATGGTGGCGCTGGGCGGCGCGACGCGCCTCACCGGCTCCGGTCTTTCCATCATGGAGTGGGCGCCGGTGGCCGGCACCCTGCCGCCGCTTTCCGAGGCGGAATGGCGCCGCCTCTACGACCTTTACCGCACCATCCCGCAATATGAGCTGGTGAATGCCGGCTTCGGGCTGGAAGGCTTCAAGCGGATCTTCTGGCTGGAATGGGCGCACCGCTTCTGGGGGCGGCTCATCGGCTCCGTTTATCTGGGGGGCTTCCTGCTGCTGTGGTGGCGCGGCGCCATCCCGCGCGCGCTGATGCCGCGGCTGTGGCTGCTCTTCGTGCTGGGCGGGATGCAGGGGGCGATCGGCTGGTTCATGGTCGCCTCGGGCTTCGAGGCGGACCGCACCGCGGTCTCGCCCTACCGCCTCGTGCTCCATCTCGGCATGGCCTTCCTGCTCTTCGGGGTGATCCTGTGGACGGCGCTGGGCCTGCTGCGCCCGGTGCGCGAGGCGCTGGGGCCGCGTCAGGGCAGCGTGCGGCGCCAGGCCCTGGCGGCCTTCGTGCTTTCCGTGGCGACCATGCTGGCGGGCGGCTTCGTCGCCGGGACGCGGGCGGGCTTCACCTGGAACACGTTTCCGCTGATGGACGGGCGCCTCGTCCCGGCCGGGTATCTCGACCTGTCGCCGCTCTGGACCAACCTGACGCTCAACCTCGCCACAGTGCAGTTCAACCACCGCCTCCTCGCCACGCTGACGCTGCTGGCCGCTTTCGGCGCGGCGCTGGCGGCATGGCGGCGCCTCCCCGCCGGCACGGCGTGCCGTGCCGTGCTCGGCTTCGCGGCCGTGATCGGCGCGCAGTACGCGCTGGGCATCGCCACGCTGGTCCATGTCGTGCCGGTCTCGCTCGGCACGCTGCACCAGGCGGTGGCGGTGGCGGTGCTCGCCACGGGGCTTCTCGCCTTGCACACCCTGCGCAAACCGGAACGTTGATGGACACGCCGCGCCAGCCAAGCCTCCAGGACGCGCTGGACGCGCTTCCCTTCTCCTTCGCCGCCTTTGCGGAGCATGGGCGCCTCATCCTGTGCAATGAGGCCATGCGCCAGCATCTCGGCCTTGCGCGGGCCGAGGCCGAGGCGCTGGACTGGACCGCCTTCCTCCGGCGCCTCGCCTTCCGGGGGCTGCTGGGCGACGGTGCGCCGGAGGAGCGCGCGGCGGAATTCCTGCCCTTCGGCGGCAGCCCAGCCACCGGGGCGCGGCTGCTTCGCACCGCCGAGGGGCGGGCGCTGGACTGGTTCCACGCCTCCATGGCAGGCGGCTGGGTCGCCGGGCTTGCCGAAGCGGGACCACGCGCCGCGGCGCTCCAGGCGGCGGAAGCCGCTTCCCGCCAGGCGAGCGAGGTGATCGCGCAGCTGCAGACCGGCTTGGCCCGCTTCGACAGCAACGGGCGGCTGCGCCGGGCCAATCCGCGCTACGCGGATCTGCTGGGGCTGCCCGAAGGAACGCCGCTCGAGGGGGTGACCCTTTCCGACCTGCTCGACATCCAGATCGGCGCGGGCGAGATCCCGGCGGAGGTGAAGCCGGCGATCGAAGCAGATTTCGCCGAAAGGCTGAGCCGCGCGCGCGGGTCCTGGCACGTGGAGCGGACCAAGCCCGATGGCCGCACCATCCGCTTCGTGAACCACCCGATGCCCGATGGTGGCTGGCTGGCCGAGGTCACGGACATCTCCGAGGCGCGCAACGCGGAGCGCGAGGCGCGTCGCCGCGCCGCGATGCACGACGCGCTGATCGAGGCCCTGCCGGTTGGCGTCGCGGTCTATGGACCCGACCGGCGCGTGTCGCTGGTGAACCAGGCCTATAACCGCATCCTCGCCGACGACCCGATCCGCATCGGAGAAAATCTCCGCGACATCGTGGAGCGGCGCGCCCGGCGCGGTGAGTTCGGCCAGACCGACCCGGAAGCGGCGGTGGAGCGCGTCCTCAGCCGGCTGGACCAGCCGCAGGGCTTCGAGCGGCGGCGCCCCGGCGGCGGCGTCGCCGTGCATCGCTCCGTGCCCCTGCCCGATGGCGGCCACGCCATGGTGGTGTCGGACATCACCGACCTCCAGGCCGCGCGGGAGGAAGCGAAGGAAAGCGCCTCCGTCCTCGACACGATGCTGGAAAGCACGCGCCATGGCATCGTGCTGTTCGACGCGGAGGGCAAGGTGGTGGCCGCGAACCGCCTCGCCGCGCCGCTCGCCGGCGTTTCGCCCGACGCCTTTGCCCCCGGCACCTCCATCTACCAGCTTCGCGAGGAGCAGGCGCGCCGCGGCGTGTTTGGCGACAAGGCGGAAACCCAGGCCTTCCTGGAATGGCGCGGGCACCAGCCGCTGCGAGCGCAGGACGCTTATCGCCGCGCCGGCCCGTCCAACACCGTCATCGAGGTGGTGACCGACGCCCTGCCCGATGGCGGCTTCGTCCGCTCCTACACCGACGTCACGGCGCTGGTGCGGGCTGAGCGCGAGGCGCAGGCGCGGGCGCAGACCTTGCAGCGCGTGCTCGACACGGTGCGGCACGGCATCATCATGTATGACGCCGAGAACAAGGTGGTGGCCGGCAACGGCCTCGCCGAGCGGCTCTTCGGCCTGCCCGAGGGAGCAGTGCATCCCGGCATCACTTATGACGAGCTGCGCGCCATCCAGGTGGCGCGCGGCGAGCACGGGGAGCCGGAAAGCGCCGCCCGCGCCATGGCCGCGCGCCCGGCCCTCACCGACGGAGAAAGCACCTACCAGCGGCGCCGCCCGGACGGCACGGTCGTCGAGATCCGCACCGAGTACTTGCCGGAGGGCGGCTGCGTCCGCTCAGTCACGGACATCACCGCCCTGGCCGCCGCTCAGGCGGAATCCGCCAACCGCGCCGCCATGCTCCAGGTCATGCTGGACAACATGCGGCACGGCATCATGCTCTTCGACGCCGAGGAGCGGGTGGTCGCCTTCAACCGCCTCGCTGCCGAGTTGACCGGCATGGGCGAGGCGCTCGTGGTCGGCGCCACCATGGCGGAGCTGCGCGCCGCCCAGGCCGCGGCCGGCGAGTTCGGCGACGCCGAGGGAACGGCGCGCTACGTCGCGGAGCTGGAAGGGCGCGACAACCGCCAGCCGGCGCAGCGCCGCCGCCGCCGGCCGAACGGGATGGAGCTGGAGGCCACCTTCAGCCCCGTCCCCGGCGGCGGCTACGTGCTCACTGTCACCGACGTGACGGGCCGTGTCCGCGCGGAGGAGGAAGCGAAGCAGCGCGCCGCGCGCATGGAGGCGACGCTCAACGCCACGCGGCACAGCCTCACCCTCTACGGGCCCGACCACCGCCTCGTCTCCGCCAACGGCATCGCGGGGTCGCTCGTGGTGGGCGGCGACCCGAGGCCGTTGATCGGCCTCACCCTCCGGGAAGTGATGCGCATCCAGCTGGAGCGCGAGTTCCCCAACCAGCCGGAGGAGGTGGAGCGGGAGCTTTCGAGGATCATGGCGCTGGACCGTTCGCAGCCGCAGCGCTACCAGCGCCGCCGCCCGGACGGGCGCGTGCTGGACATCACCTCCGACCCCACGAAGGATGGCGGCTTCGCCGTGGCCGTCGCTGACGTGACGGCGCTGGTCCGGGCGGAGGAGGAGGCGAAGCGCCGCAGCGAGTTCCTGCAGGCCATGGTGAACAACAGCCGCCAGGGCGTGCTGCTCTACAACAAGGACCGCGTCCTGGTGGCGGCGAACCGCCTGGCCGGCGAGCTGCTGAACATGCCTGGCATCGAGAACCGGGCCGGCGCCACCGGCTCGCAGATCATGTCCGAGCTGGGGCCGGCAGGGTATTACGGCGAGCCCGGCACCGCCGAGGCGGAGGCGGTGGAAACGCAGCTGCGGGGCCTCGACCGCTCCATCCCGCACCGCTTCACCCGCGCCCTGGCGGATGGGCGGGTGCTCGACATCTCCTCCGACCCCACGCCCGATGGCGGGATCGTGATCAGCGCCAGCGACGTGACGCCGCTGGTCCAGGCGGAGGAAAAGGCGCAGCGGCGTGCGCAGACCCTTTCTGCCATGCTGGGCAATAGCCAGCAGGGCGTCCTGCTCTACGACCGAAACGGCCGGCTGCTGCAGGCGAACAGCCTGGCTGCGGAGTTGTTCAGCCTCCCCGGGCTGGAAGGCCGCATCGGTGCCACGCTGGAGGAACTGGTGCTGGAGCAGGCGCGGGCCGGCCAGTTCGGCGTGCCCGGCGATCCGGAAACCGAGGCGCAGATCGCGGCGGTGCTTTCGACCGACCGCTCGCGCAGCCAGCGTTCCACCCGCCGCACGGCCGATGGCCGCGTGATGGCCATCGCCTCTGACCCGCTGCCCGATGGCGGCTTCGTGGTGTCGGTGAGCGAGATCACCGCGCTGGTGCGGGCGGAGGAGGAGGCGCAGCGCCGCGCCGACCTGCTGACCGCCATGCTGGGCAATATCCGGCACGGCCTCGCCATGTTCGACCGGAACGGGGCGATCGTCGCCTCCAACTCCATCCTGCACGAGATGCTGCACATCTCCGCGGAGGTGGTGGCCCCCGGACGCACGCTGGACGACATGGTGAACGCGCTGCGCGACGCCGGCGAGTACGGCGAAGGGCCGGAAGGCGCGGCGATGGCGGAGCAGATCAAGCGGCGCGACCGCAGCGTTTCCATCCGCTCCACGCGCCAGCGCGCGGATGGGACCGCGGTGGAGGTGGTGTCCGACCCGACCCCTGATGGCGGCTGGGTCGTCACCTACACGGACGTGTCGGAGGACCGGCGCATCCGCGCCGAGCTGGAACGCGCCCGCGAGGCGGCCGAGGCCGCCAACCTCGCCAAGTCGCGCTTCCTGGCCACGATGAGCCACGAGCTGCGCACGCCGCTGAACGCGGTGATCGGCTTCTCCGAGGTGCTGGCGGCCGGGGCGGATGCGCGGCTGGTGCCCGAATATGCCGGGGCCATCCAGGAGGCGGGGCGTCATCTCCTCACCCTGATCGACGACATCCTCGACATCACCCGGGCGGAGGAGGGACGCCTGCCCGTGGCGAAGGAGCGGGTGGATCTGGGGCCGCTGCTGCGATCCGCCTGCCGGATGATGTCCGGCCAGGCCGAGGCGGCGCAGCTTTCGCTGGAGGTCATGGATGCGCCGGAGGATCTGCCCGCCCTGACCGCCGACACGCGGCGGCTGCGGCAGGTGCTGCTGAACCTGATGTCGAACGCGGTGAAGTTCACCCCGGCGGGCGGCACGGTGACGCTTTCCGCCGCGCGCGAGGAGGGGGCGCTGGTGATCGACCTGCGCGACACCGGCATCGGCATCGCCGAGTCCGACATGGGGCGGCTCTTCCAGCCCTTCGCCCAGGTGGAGAGCAGCGCGTCGCGGCGCTATGCCGGCTCCGGGCTCGGCCTTTACCTGTGCCGGGTCCTGGTGGAGGCGCAAGGCGGGACGCTCACCCTGGAAAGCGAGATGGGCAAGGGGACCCTGGCGCGGCTGCGCTTCCCGCCCCATCTTCTGGAGGCATGAGCCTCGACACCGCCCTTTCCGTCACGGAACGCCTCTTCCACGCCACGCTGGACCCCGATGCCGCGCTGCGCCGCCTCCGCGAGGCGACGACGGGCGCCGAGGATGGGGAGCTGTTCCTGGAGCACCGGGAAAGCGAGGCGGTGTCGCTCGATGACGGGCGCATCCGCTCCGCCGCCTATGACCAGTCGCGCGGCTTCGGCCTGCGCGCGGTGAGCGGCGAGGCCGCGGGCTACGCCCATTCGGGCGAGATTTCGGACGAGGCCCTGGCCCGCGCGGCCGAAACCGTCCGCGCCGTTTCCCAGGGCCGCTCCGGCACGATGGAGGCAGGGCCGCGCGCCACCAATGCTCGGCTCTATGACGATGCCAACCCGCTGCTGGCGATGGACTTCGCCGAGAAGACGGCGTTGCTGATGGAACTGGACGCGCATGCCCGCGCGCTGGACCCGCGCGTGGTGCAGGTCAGCGCCTCGCTCACCGGCGAGTGGCAGGCGGTGCGCATCCTGCGGCCCGACGGGCAGGTGGTGGCCGACCTCCGCCCGCTGGTGCGGTTCAACGTTTCCTTGGTGGTGGAGAAGGACGGGCGGCGCGAAACGGGCTCCTTCGGCACGGGCGGCCGCCATGGCTATGACCGCGTGCTGGGCAATGGCGGCTGGCAGCGCGCCGTGGGCGAGGCGCTGCGCCAGGCCCTGGTGAACCTGGAAAGCGTCCCCGCCCCGGCCGGCGAGCAGGAGGTGGTGCTGGGGCCCGGCTGGCCCGGCATCCTGCTGCACGAGGCGATCGGCCACGGGCTCGAGGGCGACTTCAACCGCAAGAAGACGAGCGCCTTCGCCGGCCTCGTCGGCAGCCGCATCGCCGCGCCCGGCGTGACGGTGGTGGATGACGGGACCATCGAAGGGCGCCGCGGCTCCATCACCGTGGATGACGAGGGCACGCCGTCGGGCCGCACCGTGATGATCGAGGACGGCATCCTGCGCGGCTTCATCCAGGATCGGCAGAATGCCCGCCTCATGGGCGTCGCGCCCACGGGCAACGGGCGCCGGCAGAGCCACGCCCACAGCCCCATGCCGCGCATGACCAACACCATCATGCTCGGCGGCGCGCACGAGCCGGCGGAGATCATCCGCTCGGTGAAGAAGGGCATCTGGGCGGTCAACTTCGGCGGCGGGCAGGTGGACATCACCTCCGGCAAGTTCGTCTTTTCGATGAGCGAGGCCTACATCATCGAGGATGGCCGCGTCGGCGCCCCGGTGAAGGGCGCGACCCTGATCGGCAACGGGCCGGACGCGCTGACCAAGATCCGCATGATCGGCAACGACAGCGGCATGGATCCGGGCATCGGCACGTGCGGCAAGAACGGCCAGGGCGTGCCGGTGGGCGTGGGCCAGCCGACGCTGCGGATGGGCGGGCTTACGATCGGCGGCACCGGCTGAGGGGCTGCGCGGCCGCGCTCAGTTCCAGCGCGGCTGCAGGATGATCAGGGCGAGAAAGAACAGGCCGAGCAGCGCCACCGGCACCGCCAGGAGGCCGAGCAGCGAGACGGCCTGCGCCTGGCGGCCGGCGCGGTGCAGCGCGATGCCACCCCAAACCACCGCCCCCAGCCCGCCGAGCAGCACCATCCAGTGCAGGATGTTGAAGGACGACACGCTGCCGTCGCCCATGCCCCACAGGAAGAAGAAGACCGCGACGGCCAGCGCCAGCGCGTCGATGCCCAGCAGGATGCGGTAGGTCATGCCCCGTCCCCCTCGCCCCGCCGGGATGGTGCTCCGCCGCGTCCGTGGCGTGCAAGCGTCAGAAGCGGCGCGTCAGCCCGCCATGGATCGCGTGGCAATGACAGCGTCACGGACCCCGGCACCTGCTGCGAGAACGGCCAGGGCGTGCCGGTGGGCGTGGGTCAGCCCTTGGCTCCGCACGATCGGCGTACCCGGCCGAAGGGCCGCCCGTCCATCACCGCGAGGCCCAGCGCGATCAGCCCCATGCCCAGGGCATGGGGCCAGCCCAGCGCCTCGCCCAGCACGGCCCATCCCATCAGCGCTGCGAAACCGGGGATGATCAGCGTCACCAGCAGCAGGTTCACCGGCCCCGCCAGTTCCAGCACCCGGAAGTAGACCTGGTAGGCCAGGGCGGTGGACAGCAGCGCCAGTCCCACCAGCGCGGCCGCCGTGCCGGGGCTGGGCCAGGGCGGCAGCGGGCCGAGCGCCACGAAGGGAAGCAGCAGCAGCGACGCGACGCTGACCTGCCCGCAGGCGGCCAGGAGCGGCGGGATGCCCAGCGCGCGGAAGCGCCGCCCCCAGAGCCCGGCCAGCGCATAGGACAAGGTCCCGCCCAGCATGGCGGCGACGGCGGGCCAGGGCGCCGCGAGCGGGTCCACCCCCACCATCGCCACCACGCCGGAAAAGCCGATGGCGATCCCGGCGAGGCGCGCAGGGGTGGCGCGCTCCGCCAGCGCAAGGTGCGTCAGCAGCACGGCCCAGAAGGGCGTGGTGGCATTCAGGATAGCGGCCGCCCCCACCGGCAGGGAGAACTGCGCCCAGACGATCAGGGTGAAGGGAACGACGTTGTTCAGCACCCCCATACCAAGATGCGCGCGCAGGGCAGCGGCGTCGCGACGCACCGGCAGGCGCAGCGCCGCCACGACCGCCCAGAGGGCGCAGGCCGCCAGCCCCACCCGCGCCAGGACGATCGCCAAGGGCGGCCATTCCCGCACCGCCACCCCCACGAACAGAAAGGACCCTCCCCACAGGAAGGCGAGGAAGGTCAGCAGCGCCCAGGCCCGGGATGTCATGGCGGCATCGCAGCGCGGATGGCGGGGCGGCGCCATCCGGCCGTTGCGGCGTCGTCAGAAGTGGCGCGTCAGCCCGCCATAGATCGCCCGGCGCGGCAGGAATTGCGGCGCCCCCACCCCGATGCCCGATCCGTCGCGCAGCTGGGTCCGCGCATCGGCGAGGTTGAGCAGGTCGAGCCGCGCGGTCCAGCGCCCGGCACCCGGCAGGGAAAAGTCGTGCGCGATACCGATGTTGAGCGTCGCATAGGGGTCCTGCTTCTCCGTGTTGGCGAAGCCGCGCCGCAGCCCGCTGCCGAACAGCGCCGTGGCCGAGATGCGCCCGCCCTCCCACGCGCGCCACACCGCGCCGGCCGAGGCGGTCAGGAGCTGGTCGTGATCGGTGCGGACCCACTTGTTACGCACGTAGTCCAGCTCCTCCGGTTCGAAGTTGAACTGCGAGGTGCGGATGTCGCGGCCGGAGGCGCGCGAGACGGTGAGGTTGGCGTAGAGGTCCAGCCGCTCGCCGCGCCACTGTCCGGTGAACTCGACGCCGGTGGAGCGGCCCTGGCGGTAGTTGAAGGGCGTGAAGACCAGGGCGCGGCCGAACTGCCCGAGGTCCAGCAGGTCGCGCGCCTCCTTGTGCCAGGCGCTGGCGCCCAGGGTCAGGCGTTCCGTCACGCGCTGCGAGATGCCGGCAGAGAAGTAGTGGGAGCGCTCAGGGCGCGGCAGGTCGGCGCGGAAATTCTCCGGCTCGTTGGTCGTGCCGGCGAAGCGCGAAACGTCGCCCGGCGTGATCAGCTCCTGCGCCGGTGGCGTGAGGTAGCGGGCATAGCCCACCGTCACGGTCGTGCGGTCCAGCGGCCGCCAGACCACGTTGACGCGGGGCGAAAGCTGCGCGGCCCGCGCCGCCTGGTCTGCGTAGTCGCCGCGCAGCCCCGCGTTGAGCGTCAGCCGCTCCGAGAGGCGGAACTCGTTCTGGAGGTAGACGCCATGCACCCAGCTGGTGCGGCCGCGCCGCGTCCCGATCGCAAAGGGATCGCCCGCGACGTCGCCATCCTCGTCCAGCGGCAGGACAGTGGTGACGTTCCCGGCGAAGCTGCGCTCGCCCATGCTCAGGACGCCGAAGCGCAGCGTGTTGCGCTCGTTCAGGCGATAGGAACCGTCGGCCTGGATGCCGAAGGCAGTGGAGCGGCGCCGCACCTGGCTGGCGACGCCGTTGAAGGCCAGCTCGCCCAGCAGGTCGGGAAGGTAGCTGGTGCTGGAATCGCGGCCGAACCCCGCCACCTGCCAGTCCAGCGCGCCGGAGCCGCCCTGCAGCGCCACCACGCCGAAGCGGTTGCGCTCCCATTGCCGGGCGCGGAGGCGGGCGCTGTCGAACTCCTCGCCGATCACCGGGAACTCGATGGGCTGGCTGGGATTGTTGGGCATCTGGAAGCGGTTGGCCGAGGCGCCGCCGATCACGGAGAGCCGGACGGTGTCGGACAGGAGGCGCGACACGCTGACGAGGCCGCGCAGCTGGTCCGTGCGGTTGTGCAGCGGGCTGGTGCTGGCCGTCGGCGGCTCGACCCCCAGGCGCGATTGCCGGAAGGTCCCGGTGGCGAAGACATCCCAGCCGCCATGGAGTCCCGCGTAGCCAATGGAGGGCTGGAAGGTGGAATAGGAGCCGCCATAGGCGCTGACCCACCCGCCGGGGGCATTGGCGCCGGAGCGCAGGGTGATGTCCACCACGCCGCCGGTCCGGTAGCCGAATTGGGCGGGCAGGGCGCCGGTCAGCAGGCGCAGCTCCGCGATGGCGCGCGCGTCCAGGAAGGCGCCGAAGCCCTGGATGCCCACGGGCAGGGTGACGCCGTTGATGCGGTACTGGAGGTTGCGGTGCTCACCGCGCACATGGATCTCGCCGAAGCTGTCCTGCACCACGCCGGGGAACTGCAGCAGCAGCCCGTTGACCGGCGCGTCGGCGCCCCCGGGCAGGTTCTCGATCGTCTCGCGCTTCAGGGAGGAGACGCTGGCGCCCAGCGTGGGCGAGATCGCGGTGCGGGCCTCGTCCAGGCGGCGGGCCTGGATCACAAGGTCGGGAAGCACGGTTTCCTGCGCTGCGGCAGGAAGCGGGGTGAGGAGGGATAAGAGGAGAAGGGAGCGGCGCATGTCGGAGACGCTACATTATAACATATAACTCCGTCCACCCGTCGTAACGGAACGACCCACACCGGAATCGGATGGTGTGGCGAGGCTTCCTCACCCCCCCGGCGCGAAGCCCTCCTGCCCGCGCGTCGCCCAGCCCGTTACCCGGCGCTCCAGCCGCTCCGCGATCCAATACAGCGCCACCCCCATCACCCCCGTCACCACCAGCCCGGCAAAGACCAGCGGCACGTCGAAGCGGGAGGAGGCGACCATCATCAGCCGCCCGATCCCCGCATTGGGCGCCACGCTCTCCGCGATGATGGAGCCGACGAAGGCCACGGTGATCGCCACCTTCAGCGAGGCGAAGAAATACGGCATGGCGCGCGGCAGCCCGATCTTGCGGACGATGTCCAGCGGCCGCGCGCCCAGCGCCCGCAGCACGTCGCGCAGCTCCGGCTCCACCGTGGCGATGCCGGTCGCCACGTTCACCACGATGGGGAAGAAGGAAATCAGGAAGGCGGTGATCACCGCCGGCCAGATGCCGATGCCGAACCAGACGATCAGCACCGGCACCACCGCCACCTTGGGGATGGAGTTGAAGGCGATCAGCAGCGGATACAAGCCGCGATACACCAGGGTGGAGGAGCCGATCGCCACCCCCAGCGCCAAGCCGAACACGATCGCCATGGCAAAGCCCAGCAGCGTCGTGCCCAGCGTCACCAGGCTGTCCTGCAGCAGGGGCTGCCACCAGCGCAGCCCGGCCTGCACCACGGCGGAGGGCGCGGGCAGGATAAAGGGCGAGATGCCCAGCAGCCACACCGCTGCCTCCCACAGGATGAAGGCGCCGCCGATCACCAGCCAGGGCAGGGCGGCTTGCAGGCGGCGCTGCCGGCGCGCGGCGGCGGCCAGGGCCTCGGCGCGGGAGTCAGGCATCGGGCGCCTCCCCGGCGCGGGCGCGGGCGATCAGCGCGCGCAGCTCCGCCACCACCGCGTTGAACTCTGTGTCATAGGTGTCCTCCAACCGGCGTGGGCGGGGGAACTCCACCCGCCGCTCGGCGATGATGCGGCCGGGGCGGGCGCTCATCACCAGCACGCGGTCGGCCAGGTACACGGCTTCCCGCAGGTCATGCGTCACCAGGATCACGGTGGGTTTCCGCTCCAGCCACACGTCTTGCAGGACGGCCCAGAGATCCTCCCGCGTGAACACGTCGAGCGCGGAGAAGGGCTCGTCCAGCATCAGCAGCGGCGGCTCGTGGATCAAGGCGCGGCAGAGCGAGGTACGCTGCTGCATCCCGCCGGACAGCTGGTGCGGGTGGCGCTGGCCGAAACCTTCCAGCCCGACCAGCTTCAGCAGCGCCTCGGCCTTGGCTGCGTAGGCGGCGCGCTCGGCCCGCAGCCGGGAGCGGTGCGCCGGCACCACCTCCAGCGGCAGCATCACGTTGTCGAGGACCGAGCGCCAGGGCAGCAGGGTCGGGTTCTGGAAGGCCATGCCGACCAGCGGCACCGGCCCCGACACCTCGCGCCCCGCGACCCAGACCTGCCCCTCGCTGGCGGGCCAAAGGCCGGAAACGAGGCGCATCAGCGTGGACTTGCCGCAGCCCGAAGGCCCGACCACCGCCACGAACTCGCCTTCCCGGACCGAGAGCGTGCAGCGCTGCAGGGCCAGCGTGCCCTCCGCGCCGCCATAGCGCATGGCGACGTCGGCGATCTCCACGAAGTTCCGCAAGCGCGTCAGACCCGGCGATCGGCGGCCGGGGGCAGGAAATCCGCGGTGTAGAGCTGCGCGGCCTGGAGGCGCGGCTGGAGGCCATAGGCCTCCTCCACCGCGGTGATGCCGCGCTGCAGCCGCGCCATGTCCACGGAGGAAAGCCCGTTCTGCCGCACGTTCTCCGTCATGATCACGCGCTGCACGTTCATCCCGTGGCGCTCGGTCTCCTGGGCCACGTCGACCAGCGGCTCGGCCTGGCGCAGCACCTGCATCGCGGCGGCGGGGTTGGCCAGCTGGTCGCGGAAGCCGCGGATCAGCGCGGCGGTGGCGCGGCGCACCGCCTCGGGGTTGTTCTGGATGAAGCGGCGCGTGGTCAGCAGCGCGCCGCCATACAGGTCCAGCCCGTGGTCGTAGTACATCATCACCCGCTGCTGCGGGTGGTCGAGGCCGATGCTCTTGAGCGAAAGGGCCGAGGTGGTGACGAAGCCCGTCACCCCGTCCACCTCGCGCCGCACCAGCATGGGTTCGCGCAGCGCCGGGTTCACCGAAAGAAAGGTCACCCGCCCCGCATCGATGCCGGCCGCCTTGGCGAAGGCCGGGAAGAGCTGCCGCCCCGCGTCGAACTCGGGCGCGGCGAGGCGCCGCCCCTCCAGGTCCTTGGGCGTCCGCACCGGCCCATCCGCCCGGACGATGGCGCAGAGCGGCGAGCGGTCATGCAGGATCGCCACCGCGACGAGGCCGCTATCCGGGTTCTGGGCCAGGAAGCGGATCGCCGGGTTGATGTCGGCATAGCCCAGATCGTGCGTGCCGGAGGCCAGCGCCGGCGGCACTGCGCCGGAGCCCTGGCCGCGATCCACCGAAACCTCCACCCCCGCCTCGCGGAAGAAGCCGCGCTCCCGCGCCACCAGCGCGAAAGCGTTGGGTGCCTGGAAGGTCCAGTCGAGCATCATCCGCACCCGCGGCGCCGCCTGGGCGCGGCCGATGGAGGGCATGGCGAGCAGGGCGGGGCTCGACAGGAGGAGGCGGCGGGGCAGGGACATCGGGCGGTTCCGGGCAGGGATTCCGCCGCAAGACACACCAGGGCGGGGGCCTTGCGCAAGCGGCGGCCTTGCGCGAGGCGTCCGGCAGGGGCCGCGCCCTGGGCAAGCGCCCGGTTCCGCGCCATGCTGCACCACGGAATGCGAGAAGGAGAGGCCATGCCAGGCGTGCCCGACGTGACGCCATCCGAAGCCTTCGCAGCGCTGCAGGGGGACCCGGGCGCGGTGCTGGTGGATGTGCGGACCGATGCCGAGTGGAATTTCGTCGGCGTGCCCGACCTGTCGGCGCTGGGCAAGCAGGTGGTGCTGATCCCCTGGCAGGTCTTCCCCTCCATGCAGGTGAACGACCACTTCCCCGAGCACCTGCGCCGCGCCGGCGTCACCGCCGAAAGCAAGGTCTACTACATCTGCCGCTCCGGGGCGCGCTCGCTCGCCGCCGGGCAGGCGGCGCAGCTGGCCGGCTTCCCGCACGCCATCAACGTGCGCGACGGTTTCGAGGGGCCGGTTGACGCCGAGGGCCATCGCGGCACCGTGGGGGGATGGAAGGCCGAGGGCCTTCCCTGGAGGCAGCGATGAGCGAATTGCGCGGCGAGCATCTCTTCACCCTCGACCTCAAGGTCGGGGAACCGCAGAACGCCGGGGTGGGGCCCGACGGGCATGAGCTGCGCATCGTCCCGGTCACGGGCGGCACGGCAAACGGGCCGCGCCTGCGGGCCGAGGTACTGGGCGGCGCTTCCGCCGACTGGCTGCGGGTGGAAACGGACGGCACGGCGCATATCGACGTGCGCCTGACCCTGCGGGCCGAATCCGGCGGCATCGTCCACGTGCGCTATTCGGGCATCCGCACCGGCGCGAAGGAGGTGCTGGCGCGCCTCGCGGCCGGGGAGGCGGTGGACCCGTCCGAGTACTATTTCCGCGTCGCGCTGCGCTTCGAGACGGGCGCGCCGGACCTCGCCTGGCTCAATCGCGTGGTCGCGGTGGGCATCGGCCAGCGCCCGCCCACCGGCCCACGCTACGAGGTGTACAAGCTGCTCTGACGCGCGGGGGGCTCAACCCCGCCCGGCGTCGAAGCCCAGGAAGCCGATCTCGGGGCGCGGCGTGCCGCCATCGTTGCCGAACAGGCGGGGCCGAACCTGCGCGGCGGGCTGGACAGGCACCGCAGCCTCGCGACGCGACGCCTCGCGCGGCAGCGGCGCGGGGCGGGCGGCGCCACGTCCCTGCGGCGCGGCGGAGGGCGGCGGGGGCGCGCTGCTCGTGCCGCGCACGGACAGAAGATAGACGGTGATCTCCGGCCTCCCCTGATCTACGGCCGAATCCAGCGCCGTCAGCCCCAGCGCGTTGCGGGCATTCACGTCCGCCCCGCGGTTGATGGCGTCGCGCACCGTGCCGATGTCGCCGCGGTTGATCCCGTCGAACAGCGCGTCGTTGGGGTTCATCCCGGACGGGTCGGTCTCGGCCGGGATGGGACGCTGTCCGCGCCGCGCCGCCACGCCGGGCAGGCCCTGCGGTGCCTCGCGTGGCGGCGCCGCCCCGGTTTGCGGCGTGATCGGGCCGCGGCCCATCAGCGAGCCCTGGGCCTGGGCGGCGGCGGGAAGGGCGGCCAGCAGGGCCGCCACGGCGAGGACCATTCGCATCTCAACGTTCCCCGAAGGTGAAGGCGCCTGGAAGGGCGGCCGGCGCCTCGGCGCTGGCGGCGGATTTCTGCGCCTGCGCCTCGCGCGCCCGCGCCTCCACCTGCCGCAGCACGGTGTTCAGCGCCTGGGCGACGGCGGGAAGCTGCACCAGCGGCACGCAGATCGTCCCGGCCGCGGCAGGCTTCCCGTCATTCTGCAGCTGGGCCAGCACCAGCCGCACCACGCCATGGTGGACCGAGGCTTCCATCACCCCATCCGCGAAGATCACCGGCGTCGTCACCATGCAGGACTCCCTTGATCCGCCACCCTTACCCGGCGGCGCCCCCCACGGCTACTGCTCCGTGAAGGCGCGCTGCAGGCTGTCGCGGATCGGCTGCGTCACGTAGCGCCAGAAGGTGCGCTGGCCGATCTGGATATGCGCCTCCACCGGCATGCCCGGCGTGAGGAAGATGGAGGGCAGGCGCTCCAGCTGCTCCCGGTCGATCAGCACATGGGCGCGGAAGTGGGTCTGCCGCGTCGCCTGGTCGGTGGTGACGTCCGCTGCCACGAAGGTGACGTGGCCGTGCAGGTAGGGAACGAGGCGCTGCTTGAAGGCGGGCAGGCGGATCTCGGCCTGCAGCCCCGGATACACCACGTCGATGTCGGTGGGCTGCACGTTCACCTCGGCCACCAACCGGTCCTGGGTGGGGATGAGGTCCACCACCGGGTCGCCCGGCCGCAGCACCGCGCCCACGTTGAACAGGCGCAGGTTGACCACCGTGCCGTCCTCCGGCGCCAGGATCTCGCGCCGGGTCGAGACGTCCTCGGCGGCGCGGATGCGCTCCTCCGCCTCTGCGCGGCGGCCGGCGACCTCGCGCGCCTCCGTGCCGACTTCCTGGCGGCGCTGGTCAAGCGTGGCGCGGATCTGGCTCTCCGCCTCCTCGATCGCGCCGCGGGAGCGGGTGATCTGGCCGCGCAGGTCCACGATCTGCCCTTCCAGCCCGGCCCGCGCCCGCTGCACGGCCAGAAGCTCCGGCAGGCGCGCGAGGCCCTGGTTCGTCAGGGTTCGACGCATCACCTCCTCCTGCCGGATCAGGTCCAGCTGCTGGATGGAGGCGGCAAGCTGCCCCTCGGCGGAGGTGATGGAGGCGCGCGCCTGGTCGCGCCGCGTTTCCAGCACCAGGAGTTGGCTGACGAGGCTCGCCATGCGCGCGTCGAACAGGGCGCGCTGACCGGAAACCGACTCGGCGGCGCGGGGATCCTCGCTTTCCAGCAGCTCGGCCGGGAAGGCGATCTCCGGCGCCCGCGCCATCTCGGCGGCGAGGCGCGCGGCCTGGGCGACGAGGCCGAAGCGCTGGGCGCGCAGCGCCTCGAGGTTGGCGCCGGACTGCACGTCGTCCAGGCGCATCAGCGGCTGGCCCTGCCGCACCCGGTCGCCGTCGCGCACCAGGATCTCTCGCACGATGCCACCCTCGAAATGCTGCACCGTGCGGCGCTGCCCCTCGACCTTGATGACGCCGGGGGCGATGGCGGCCTCGGCCAGCGGGGCGGTGACGGCCCAGGCCATGAAGCCGCCAAAGAACCCGACCATGACCACGAGGCCTAGCAGGGCCGGCCAGAAGGTGCGCGGGCGCTGGGCGTCCAGGACCGGGTCGGCGGGCGGGACCACCAGGGGCGGCAGGGTGCGGCGGGCGGGGAGCGCCGGGCGCTCCAGTACCTCGACGGCGTTGGGGGTGTCGCTCATGCGCTGGCTCCCTGCGCGATGCGTTCGGCCGGGCGCGGGGGCGCCATGAGCCGCTTCAGCACCTCGGCGCGCGGACCGAACATCTCGATCGCGCCGTCCTTCAACAACAAGACCTTGTCCACGCCCTGCACCAGGGTGGGACGGTGGCTGACCAGCACCACGGTGGTGCCGTCGGCCTTCACCTGCTCCAGCGCGCGGACCAGGTTGGCCTCGCTGTCGCCGTCGAGGTTGGAGTTCGGCTCGTCCAGCACCACGAGGCGCGGGGCCCCGTAGAGGGCGCGGGCGAGGCCGATCATCTGGCGCTGCCCGCCCGACAGGTGCTGCCCGCCCTCGCCGATCTCCGTGTCGTAGCCCTGGGGCAGGCGCAGGATCAGGTCATGGCAGCCGGCCAACTTGGCGGCGGCGAAGACCGCCTCGGCATCCGGCTCGCCCATGCGGGCGATGTTCTGGATCACGGTGCCGTCGAACAGCTCCACATCCTGGGGCAGATAGCCGACATGGCGGCCGAAATCCTCGCGCTGCCAGGTATACACGTCGGCCCCGTCGAGGCGCACCGTGCCGGCGGAAGGCGGCAGCGTGCCGATGATCATGCGGATCAGCGTGGTCTTGCCGGCGGCGGAAGGCCCGATCACGGCGAGGCTCTCGCCGGGGGCGAGGTTGAAGTTCACGCCCTTGATCAGCGCGACGCCCTGGCCGGGGAAGCCGAAGGACACGCGCTCCACATGGAGGTGGCCTTCGGGCGCGGGCAGGGGCATGCCGGGGGGGCGGGTGCGCGGCATGGCCAGGAAGGCCTGGAGGCGCCGGAAGGACTGGCGCGCCTGCACCAGCGCCTTCCAGCCGCCGATCACCTGCTCCACCGGCGCGAGGGCGCGGCCCATGATGATGGAGCCGGCGATGGAGGCGCCCGCCGTCAGCTCCTGCCGCAGCACGAGCCAGCAGCCGAGGCCGAGGATGGCCAGCTGCACGGCAAGGCGGAAGAACTTGGTGAGCGACAGGATCATGGCGGCGCGGTCGGCGGCGCGCTGCTGCGGCGGCAGCATCTTCGCCACGCCCTGGCGCCAATGGGCCATGACGGCAGGGCCCATGCCCATGCTGTCGATCACCTCGGCGTTGCGGGCGATGGCGTCGGCGCGGCGCTGGCTGTGCATCGCCGCCACCCCGGCCTCCTTCATCAGCCCGGAGGTGATGAGCTCGTTGGCGATGGTGAGGCCGAGCAGCAGCAGGGCGCCCGCGACGGACAGCCATCCCATCAGCGGGTGCAGCATGAAGATCACGGCAAGGTAGATCGGCACCCAGGGCACGTCATAGAGCGCGAGCATGCCCGGCGAGCCGAGAAAGGAGCGGCAGACCGCGAGGTCGCGCAGCGCCTCCATCCGGTAGGTGCGGCCGCGAAGCTGCGCCTCGATCGCGCGGTCGAACCCCTCGGGCGCCACGCGCGTCTCGATCCAGGCGGCGATGCGCTGCATGACGATGGAGCGGCACGCCTCCAGCGCCGCCAGCACCAGCAGGGCGAAGAAGGCGATCAGCGTCAGGTGCACCAGCGTGTCGGTGTTGCGGGTGGCCAGCACCCGGTCGAACACCTGCATCATGTAGATGGAGACGGTGAGCTGGAGCAGGTTCACCACGCCGGAAAAGGCGCCGACCAGGGTAAACTGGCCCTTGCAGGCGGCGATGGCGCGGGCGAGCGGCGTTTCGCGCATGGAGGTGGCTTGGGGGGGCATCAAAGGCTTGGACTCCCGGGCAGGAGGCGCAGCCCATCCAGCAGGGCCGGCTGCGACGCGAGGAACAGGGCCAGCCCGCCCGCCAGGGCCAGGGCCAGAAGCGAGGCGCCGACGGCGCCCCAGAACCCGAGCGGCGAACGAAGCCGGCCCAGATGCTCGTCCACCGCCTCGCGCCGGATCTCGGCCACGCGGTTGTGGAGATGGAGGAAGGCATGCTCGGCCAGGAGCCGGCGCGCCATATCGGCGTGGGCGGGGCTGGGCTCGGTGCCTGCCTCGCGCGCCAGGGCCTCTGCCACGAGGCGCTCCAGCCTGTCCAGGCCGCCATCGGGATTTTTCATGCGAGAGGAAATAATCCTTTCAGCGCCCGATGTATGCTGCGGCAAATTGCTTAACCGGGCTGCAAGGGGGACAGGCCTGATCCCTATCCTTCCCGGAATACGTAGCGCCGGGACAGAAAGAAATTGAACCCCATTCCGGCGAGTGAGCCGGCGGCCACGGCGGGGAGGGGATGCACCCCGGCCAGCCCGACCAGCAGCGCATAGGTGCCGTAATTCGCGGTGAACCCTACGAGGTTCAGCACGGCGAAGCGCCCCCACTGCGTCGCCACCCGGCCGCCGGCGCCCTTGCGGTCGCGGAAGGTCCAGGCGCGGTTGAGGGCGAAGGTGGTGGAAACGGCCGCGAGATAGGACAGGGCGCGGCCGGAATACTTGTCCATGCCGAGCGCCAGGGCAGCCATCAGCACCCCCGCATCCACCAGGAAGCCGACGCCCCCCACCACCCCGAAGCGCAGGAACTGGCCGATCATCTGTCTTTCCCGGCTGAAAAAGGGGGCGGCCGGCTCAGGCCCCGCCCTGTCCGAAGGCCAGCTGCAGCCAGTGCCGGCCCGCGGCCTTGTAGCTGGCCCCGCAATGCACCGCCACGGCCCGGAACAGCTCGCGCTGCCCCAGCACCGCCATGCCGCCCAGCCGCGCCCCGGGGGAAAGGAGCGGGTCGGCCAGCGTTTCCGCCGCCGCGCGGGTCAGGCAGCCCGGTCCGGTCGCCAGCCAAAGGTAGTCGCTGTCGCCCGTCCGGGCCGCGGCCACCGCGTCGCGCAGCGCGCGCCCGATCACCTCGTGCTGCGGCACCGCGCCCACGAGGTTGTTGCAGAGCGAGCCCAGCTCCTCCTGATGCGCCACGAGCGTGGCGCCGGGCGACGCGATCGTCGCGAGCGGGGCGTGGCAGCGATCGTCGCAATCAGCGTACCAGCCTCCGGCGGCGTAGAGCCAGGCGAGGCGGAACACGTCGGATTTCTGGGTCGGGCTCGGCGCGCGCTCATAGGCGTCCAGCACCTCCGCGCCGAAGTGGCGTGCCAGGAAACCGCGCGCCGCCTCGTCGTCAAAGAGCAGGATCTCGTGGTCCGGGTTCTGCGCGCCCCAGCTGGCCATGAGGGGGCGCAGATCGGCCGGCGGCTCCTTGGCGTCCCAGAACTGCGCGATGCGGCGCGGGATGGGCGAGGGGCCGGCCGCCCCGCCCCGCCCATCGAGTTGGCCCGCCTGGCGCAGCGCCACCATCAGCGCGACGGAAGCGGCGGTCGATCCGGGGAAGCGGCGCAGCACCGCCAGGGCACCTTCCGCCCGCTCGGCCGGGGGCAGGTCGCGGATCGCCTCCAGCGCGGTCAGCGCGTCGGCGCCCAGCTCGAACTCGTTGAGCAGCTGGCCGAGATGGGTGTGGGGAATCCGGCGCGGCCGCTGCGGGCCCTTGCGGGGCGGCTGCTCCAGCCTGACGAAGCTCCTCATGTGTCGGCGCATCGCCGGGATGTCGAGCAGCAGCAGGCGCATCCGCGCCGCGTCGATGTAGCGCCACACCCCGGCCTGCGGCGCGAGGCGCAGCGCCTCCTCATACCCGTCCGCCGCGTCCCGGAGCCGCCACTGCGCCTCCGCCCATTTCGCCGACATCCAGGCGAGCCGCGCCCGGTCCTCCAGGCGGGCGGTGGGCATACGGGTCAGGCAGGCCTCGACCGCTTCCGCCTCGCCCACCAGGATCTCGGTGCGGAAACGCTGCTCCCACAGGGCGGGCAGGCCGGGCCAGCGCCCCGTCGCCTCGCGCGCCGCCGCCAGCGCCTCCAGCCACAACCCGGCGGAACGCATCAGCTCGATGCGCCGCGCGGCCACGACGCCCGCCTCGCCGGCCGGGATGGAATCGGCGGCGGCTTCCAGTTCCCGCAGCGCCGCTTCCACCTCGCCCTGGTCGGCCAGGGCATGGCTCGCGCCGATGCGCGGCCAGGGGTTGCGCGGATGCGCGTGCGCCGCCTTGCGGAAGATCGCGAGGGCGGAGGCGGACCGGTTCTCCATCCGCAGCATTTCGCCCAGCTGCTGCAGCGCGCCCGGGTGGTCGGGGTCGAGCGCCAGAGCGCGATCCAGCAAGGCGCGCGACGCCTCCAGCCGATCCAGCTGGCGCTCGCAAATCGCCATCTCCACCAGCGGCCAGGGCCCCGGCCGCTCCAGCTCGCGCAGGCCCGCGAGGGCGGTTTCGGGATCGCCGGCCTGCTGGCGCATCTGCGCCAGGAGGACGGAAGCCTGCTCCTGCTGCGGATTTCGGTCGAGGACTCCCCCGAGCGCGGCAGCCGCGCCTTCCGCGTCGCCCCGGTCCCGAAGCAGCGCGGCAAGGTCGATCCAGGCCCAGGGCGAGGCGGGGTCGGTTGCTGTCGCCTGGCGGAAGAAGGCCTCCGCGCCGGCGTTGTCCCCCGTGGCGCGGGCGGCCTGGCCGAGCGCACGCGCCGCCGTGTAGTTGCCGGGATCCCGCTCCAGCACCTGATGGAACAGCGCCCTGGCTTCCTCCATGCGGCCGAGCTGCCGCAGGAGTTCCGCCTGCTGCACGAGCGGCCGCAACTCCCCGGGCGCGAGGGCGGCGGCCTCGGCGAAATGTTCGAGCGCTGCCTCGTCCCGTCCGGCCTGCCGCGCCACCTCGCCTAGTTCCAGCCGCGCATGGAGGGCGGGCGGACCACCCTGGCTGGTGGCGAGAAGCAGCACCTCCTCCGCCTCCTCCAGGCGGCCGGCGAGGCGCAGTTGCTGGCCCGCGTAAAGCTGCGCCCAGGCATTGCCGGGCTGCAGCGCGCGCGCCGCCAGGAAATGTTCCAGCGCTTCCGCCGCCTTGCCCTGCTGACGCGCCAGATGCCCGAGTTCAAGCAGCACGCGCAGCCTTTCGCCCTCGCGGAGCAGGGCCTCGTGCAGCGTCCGCTCCGCCTCCTCGAGCCGGGCGAGCCGGCGGAGTTCCTGGGCGGCGTGAAGCAGGGGAAGCGCCGCTTCGGGGCGCGCCTCGGCGGCCTGAAGGAAGTGGGAGAGCGCCGCCGCCGCCGCGCCACGGGCACTGGCGGCGAGCCCGGCCTCCATGGGGTCGGCCGACCGCTCCGCTTCCTCCGCGCTCCCCCCTGGAGATCCCGACATTCCCCGCCTTCCCCGCGGCATCACGCCCTTTGCACCTCCTCTCCAATGCCGGGAGGATGCAGGACGATCAAGAGCCGCGCGTAAATTCGCGAAATGAGGCAAATCTCAAGGGGAGAATGAATATAGATGATCAGGAATGAGATATACTCGCGGAGTAAAAATATTTTAACAGTCAACAAAGTATTTTCCACATCTATCGAGCGTTTCTCATTTTGGTTACGACTTTTGCCATCTTTCACGGTCAGCAGCGGGCACGGCCCCATCGGTGAGGTTGGCAATGGCATTAACGGGTCTCACTTCGGTCACTCTGAGTTCCGCCGCAGGCGGCACCAGCGGCGGGACGACCACCAATTACATTGAGTGGCAGTCGAGTCTGACCTTCACCGTCAACGCGACCTCCGACCAGTCCGGCCAAGCGCACGACGTTCCTGTCTCGCTCCAGTACTATAACGGCACGAGCTGGGTGGAGATCGGAACGTTCACGATCGCCAGCAAGGGCGGCACTTCTGGCAGCGTGTCGGTCAACCTGTCCCAGACGAGCGCCCTCGTCTCCCAGGCGACGGTGAACTACTTCGCCGGCCTGAACGGCGCGGCGGTGCAGTTCAAGGCTGTGTCCACCAGCCCGGCCTTCACCTCCCAGACTACCAATTTCACCTTCGACACTGTGCGCGACAGCGGCGGTGACGCCACGCTGACGGTGGACCAGACGGCTGACAACCTCGTCAACAACACCGAGGCCCAGTCCCTCAAGCTGACGCTGAGTGGCATCGACACCGACGCTGCCTCCGTCACCGTCGCCTTCACCTACAATGGCACTACCGTCACGAAGACGCTGACGAAGATCGGCGGCACGACCTTCAACGGCCAGCACACGGTGAACCTGAGCGACTTGCCCTTCGGCACGCAGGGCAACGTCACCACCTCGATGACCGTGACCGACAACGCCGGCAACGTATTGACCAAGGGCGGCACGACCTTCCAGGGCGTGATCTGCTTCTACCCCGGCACCCTGATCGCCACGCCCGAGGGCGAGCGCGCGGTGGAGACGCTGGCGTGCGGCGACCTCGTCCTCACTTCCGAGGGCAAGGCCGTGCCGGTGCGCTGGGTGGGCCGTCAGACCATCTCCACCCGCTTCGCCGATCCCGTCTGCTCCCTGCCGGTCCGCATCCGCGCCGGCGCGCTGGGCGAGAACCTGCCGAAGCGCGACCTGCTGGTCTCGCCCGGCCATGCCATGCTGGTGGACGGCATCCTCGCCACCGCCGCCGCGCTGGTGAACGGCACCTCCATCCTCCGCGAGGCTGCGGTGCCGGAGATCTTCACCTACTATCACGTCGAGCTGGCCGACCAGTCGCTGATCCTCGCCGAGGGCGCGCCGGCCGAGACCTTCCTCGACGATGCCGAGCGCGGCGCCTTCGACAACTGGGCCGAGCACGAGGCCACGCATGACGGCACGCCCGTCCGTGAGCTGGACCTGCCCCGCGCCACCTCCCAGCGCCAGCTTCCCGCCGCGACGCGCCAGCGCCTCGCCGAGCTGGCGGCGCGCCTCGACGGGACCGTCGCCGCTGCGGCCTGATCCGCCCGGCGCCACGGCGCACCGCATGGAGGCCCCGGGTTTCCCCGGGGCCTCTTTTTTTTGTTCTGCCCCCGCCCGTTGCAGCCGGGAGTTTGTGGAAACCCGCGCGAATCCCCTGCTAGTCTCGCTAGGCGATAAACTTCCGCTGGGAGATCCGAGGGAATGATCCAACGCCGCACCCTGCTCGGGGGCGCTGCCGCGCTGCCGGCCGCCTTCGCCGCGCCAGCCCTGGCCCAGCCGGCCGGCTCGCGCGTGCTGCGCTACGTGCCGCACGCCAACCTGCCGAACATCGACCCCTTCACCAACACCGCCTTCGTGGCGCGCGACCACGCCTTCCTGGTCTTTGACCAGCTCTACGGCATGAATGAGCGCTTCGAGCCGCAGCCGCAGATGGCCGAAGGCCACGTCACCGAGGATGACGGCAAGCTGTGGCGCTTCACCTTGCGCGAGAACCTGAAGTTCCACGACGGGTCGCCGGTGCGCGGGCGCGACTGCGTCGCCTCCATCCGCCGCTGGGGCCGCCGCGACGCCTTCGGGCAGGAACTCCTCGCCCGCGTCGCCGACATGAAGGAGGAAAGCGACCGGGTCTTCAGCATCCGGCTGAACCGCCCCTTCCCGAGGATGCTCGAAGCCTTCTCCAAGGTGACCACGAGCTGCCTGTTCATCATGCCCGAGCGGCTGGCGAACGTGGATCCCTTCACGAACCTCACCGAGGCGGTGGGCTCCGGCCCCTTCCGCTTCGTGCAGAATGAATGGGTGCCCGGCTCGCGCCTTGCCTATACGCGCAACCTGGACTACGTGCCGCGCCAGGACGGCACGCCTTCCATGACGGCCGGTCCCAAGGTCGCGCATTTCGACCGGGTCGAGTGGCACATCATGCCGGATGCCGCCACCGCCTCCGCCGCGCTGCAATCGGGCGAGATCGACTGGTGGGAGCAGCCGACCGCCGACCTGTTCCCGCTCTTCCTGCGCGGCGCGGGCGCGCGCAACATCAAGGTCGAGGTCATCAACAATTCCGGGCTGATCGGCATCTTCCGCCCGAACCATCTGGTCGCGCCCTTCAACAACCCGGCGGTGCGCCGCGCGGTGCTGACGGCCGTCAACCAGATGGACTTCATGACGGCGGTGATCGGCTCGTCCGGCGTCGAGGGCTACAACGACCTGCGCCGCGAGGGGATCGGCTATTTCGCGCCGGACTCGCCGTCGGCATCGAATGTGGGCCTCGACAAGCTGAAGAAGGACATCGCGGCGGCTCGGCGGGAGTTGGAGGCGGCGGGCGCCATGGGCGCGCGCATGGTGCTGATGAACGCCACCGACCTCGCCTCCATCAACGCGGCCACGCTGGTCGGCGCCGACCTGTTCCGGCGCATGGGCTTCAACGTGGACCTCGTCTCGACGGACTGGGGCACGGTGGTGGCCCGCCGCGCCAGCAAGAACCCGCTGGACCAGGGCGGATGGAGCGGCTTCTTCACCTTCTGGAGCGGCGTGGACCACTGGAACCCGGCGAGTCACGCCGCTATTCGCGGCCATGGCGACAATGCTTGGCCCGGCTGGCCCAACATCCCGGCCATGGAGCAGCAGCGCAACGCCTGGTTCGACGCGTCGGACGAAGCGTCGGCGAAGGCCGCCACCACGGAGATGCAGCGCATCGCCTTCGAGGAGGTGCCCTACGTGCCGGTCGGCATGTACTACCAGCCCACCGCGTATCGCCGGAACCTGTCCGGCATGCTGAAGGGCCAGCCGCCGCTGTTCTGGAACCTGCGGCGCGGCTGAGCACAAGGCGGCGCGTCCCCGGCGCGGGGATGCGCTGCCCCCTTGCGGCGCCGTAACCTGCCATGTCAGGCTTCCCGCCGCCGTTCAAAGTCCGGGAGCCATGCCAATGTTTCGACGATCGCTTCTCGTCGCATCCGCCGCCACGCTGGCGGCACCGCGCCTGGGACATGGCCAGGCCACGCGCCCGCTGCGCTTCGTGCCGCAGGCCAACCTGACGAGCCTCGATCCGATCTGGACCACGGCCAACGTCACGCGCAACCACGGCTTCATGGTCTATGACACGCTCTACGGCATGGACGCGCAGTTCAATCCGCGGCCGCAGATGGCGTCGGGCCATGAGGTCAGCGACGACAAGCTTTCCGTCACCATCACCCTGCGCGACGGACTGAAGTGGCACGATGGCGAGGCGGTTCGCGCCGCCGACTGCGTCGCCTCGCTCGGCCGCTGGATGAAGCGCAACCCGTCGGGCCAGCAGCTGGAGCGCGCGCTGGAGGAGCTGGTGGCGCTGGACGACAAGCGCTTGCGCTTCCGGCTCAAGAAGCCCTTCCCGCTGCTGTTCAACGCGCTCGCCAGCCCGGTGAACCCGGTCTGCTTCATGATGCCGGAGCGGCTGGCGCGCACCGACCCCTTCCAGCAGATCCGCGAAAGCATCGGCTCTGGCCCGTTCCGCTTCGTTCCGCGCGAGTTCAACTCGGGCAGCATGGTGGTCTACGAGCGCAACGCGGACTACGTGCCCAACCCGAACGGCCCGTCCTCCTTCACGGCCGGCCCGAAGCGCCCGAACTTCGAGCGCATCGAGTGGCACATCATCGTGGACGCCTCGACCGCGGCCGGCGCGCTGCAGACCGGCGAGATCGATTGGTACGAGCAGCCGCCGCCGGAGATCCAGCAGCTGCTGCGCCGCAACCGCAACGTGACGATCGAGGCGATCGACCCGCTGCCGCTCACCGGCATCATGCGCTTCAACCACCTGCATCCGCCCTTCAACGACAAGAAGATGCGGCAGGCCTTCCTCCCGGCCATCAACCAGGAGGATTTCATGCAGGCCGTGGTCGGCACCGACCCGAACCTGTATCTGTCGAATGTCGGCATCTTCACCCCCGGCACCCCGCTGGCGAATGACGAGGGGCTGGAGCCGCTGCGCACCCCGCGCTCGCTCGACGCCGCGAAGGCGGCGCTACGCGAGGCCGGCTACACCAACCAGCCGATGCGGCTGATCGGCCCGACCGACATCCTGGCGCCGGCTGCGATGACGCAGGTCGCCGCCGACCTTCTGCGCCGCCTGGAGGTGAACGCCGACATCGTCATCACCGACTGGGGCACGGTGGTGCAGCGCCGCGCCTCGCGCGAGCCGCTGGACCGCGGCGGGTGGAGCATCTTCCTCACCTCCTTCTCCTCCACCGACTTCATGGACCCGGCGGGGCATTTCCCGCTGCGCGGCAACGGCCTGTCCTCCTGGCCCGGCTGGCCCACCATCCCGCGCCTCGAGGAGCTGCGCGACGCCTGGTTCGACGCGCCCGACCTCCCGTCGCAGCAGCGCCTGGCGCGGGAGATGCAGCGCGTCGCCATGGACGAGGTGCCGTTCATCCCCGTCGGCGCCTATCGCTCCGTCACCGCGCATCGCCGCAACCTCGCGGATCGCGTGCCCGGCTTCGCCATCTTCTGGAACCTTCGGCGGACCTGACGCCGTGTCAAAAGGAGCGCCGCAGGCCCACGCCGATGAAATTCGAGCCGACGCCCTGCGGCGCTACCAGCCCCCAGGCGCCGGAGCGGTGGTGGATGCGCGGCGCCAGCACCGACCGTTCGCGCAGGGCGGCGTGCGACCACTCGAACTCCATTGGCACCTGGATCTGCGTGCGGCGGTTCTTTCCGCGATTGCCCCAGTCCTCCAGCTCCGGTCGGTCGAAGGCGTGGGACACGCCGATGCCGATGGCGAGATTGACCGCGAGGCTGGAAACCAACGGCACCTCGCCGGTGCGCAGCCGCAGGAAGACACCGATATCGGCATTGGTCTGCCCGCCGAAGAACTGAGTCGCGTTCACCCCGACCTCGATGCGGTTGCGGCGCAGCGCGCAGCCCTCGCAGGGCAGGGGAAGGTCGAAGCGCACCGCCTCCAGCGCGCCCTCGAATTAGACGTGGCCGGCCGAGCGCGTCTGGGCGCGGCCGGAGATCACGTCGTAGGGCAGGGCCGCCAGCCGCGCATCCACGTAGATGCCCGTCCCGAGCGTCAGCATCGCCGTGCGGTCGCGGGGCTGCGCGAGGGCTGGCAAGGCGACGCAGATGCCGGCGAGGATCAGCGCGATCTTTGTCATGGCGTTCCTCTCGTTTTCCAGGCGAGGGTGTGGGCCGCCCACCGGGCGGTCAATGACCAACCGGAGAGCAATCATGCGACGACGTGACCTGATGCTGGCGGCCGGCGCCGCCCCATTCGCCATTCACGACGCGCGCGCCCAGGCGGCTCGCACGCTGCGCGTAATCCCGCAGGCCAACCTCACCAGCCTGGACCCGATCTGGACCACGGCGGTCGTCACCCGCAACCACGGTTTCCTGGTCTACGACACCCTGACCGCCGAGGATTCGCGCGGGCAGGTCCGGCCGCAGATGGCCGAGGGGTGGCAGGTCTCGGACGATCGCCGGACCTGGACCTTCACCCTGCGCGAAGGCCTTCGTTTCCACGACAACGAGCCGGTGCGGTCGCAGGACTGCATCGCCTCCATCCGTCGCTGGTCCACGCGCGAAACCTTCGGCCAGATCGTCGGCACCGCCATCGACGAAATGCGGGCGCTGGACGACCGCCGCTTCGAGATCAAGCTGAAGCGGCCCTTCCCGCTGCTGGCTCTGGCGATCGGGCGCGGCCAGGGCCCCGCCTTCATCATGCCCGAGCGTCTCGCCAGCACCGACGGCGCAACCCAGGTGCGCGAAGCCACCGGCTCCGGCCCGTTCCGCTTCCTTGCCGACCAGTGGAACCCGGGCCAGCGTGCCGTCTGGGCGCGGTTCGACGGCTACCGCCCGCGCGAGGAGCAGCCGGACGGGCTGGCCGGCGGCAAGCATGCGCGGGTGGAGCGCGTGGAGTGGACCGTCATCTCAGACGCCGCCACCGCCGCCAACGCCATGACCCAGAACGAGCAAGATTACTGGGAATACCCGCTGCACGACCTTCTGCCGCTACTGCGCCGCTCGCGCGACGTGGTGGTGGAGCAGCGCCTGCTCTTCGGCACCTATGGCTGCCTGCGCTTCAACCACCTGCACCCGCCCTTCAACAACGTCGCCATCCGCCGCGCCGTCGCCATGGCGGTGGACCAGCGCGACTACCTGCGCGCCGTCGCCGGCGACGACCCGAATGGCTGGGCCACCTGCGAGGGAGTCTTCACCTGCGGCACGCCAATGGAGACGGAAGAGGGGAGTGAGATCCTCAAGACCCGCAGCGTCGACCGCGCCCGCGCCGCGCTGCGCGAGGCGGGCTACAACAACGAGCGGATCGTGCTCATCACGCCGTCCGACTATCCGCAGATCAACGCGCTGGGCCTCGTCACCCACGACCTGCTGCGCCGCATCGGCATGAACGTGGAGCTGGTGGCGACGGATTGGGGCACGCTGGTTCAGCGCCGCAACTCGCGCGAGCCGCCGGAGCGCGGCGGTTGGAACATCTTCCACACCACGGCGAGCGGCGACGCGCTGGCCCTGCCGCCGGTGCACCTGTTCCTGCGCTCCAACGGCACCAGCGCCTGGTTCGGCTGGCCCGACGATCCGGAGATCGAGCGCATGCGTCTCGCCTTCCTCGACGCCGAGGACCAGGCGGCGCAGCAGCAGCTGGCGAAGCAGCTCAACGCCCAGGCGATGAAGAGCCTGCCCTATGTGCCGCTCGGCTATTACTGGCAGCCCTCGGCCTGGAACCGCCGCGTCACGGGCGCCTTCCGCACCCCGGCGACGGTGTTCTGGAACATCGGGAAGAACGCATGATCACGCGCCGTACGGCCCTCGGCGCCGGGGCGGCGCTGGCGCTTCCGGGCGTGGCGACGGGGCAGGGGGCGCAGCGCCTCCTGCGCTTCGTGCCGCAAAGCAACCTCGCCAGCCTCGACCCGGTCTGGTCCACCGCCGTGCTGGTCCGCAACCACGGGCTGATGGTGTGGGACACGCTCTACGGCCTCGACTCGCAGTTCCGGGCCCAGCCGCAGATGGCCGAGGGGCACGAGGTCAGTTCGGATGGGCTCACCTGGGTCATCCGCCTTCGCGAGGGGTTGCGCTTCCATGACGGAGCGCCCGTCATGCCCCAGGACTGCGTCGCCTCCATCCGGCGCTGGAGCAAGCGCGACGTGCTGGGCCAGCGCCTGGACGCCCTGGCCGACGAGATCGCCCCGCGCGGCGACCGCGAGATCGTGATCCGGCTGAAGAAGCCTTGGCCCGGCCTCGCCTGGGCGATGGGCAAGCCCTCGGCCAATATCTGCGCCATCATGCCGGCGCGCCTCGCCGCCACCGATCCGTTCGCTCAGGTGGGAGAGGCCATCGGCTCCGGCCCCTTCCGTTTCCGGCAGGATCTGTTCCGCCCTGGCGACGTGGCCATCTACGAGCGCTTCGACGGCTACCGCCCGCGCGACGAGGCGCCGGACTTCCTGGCCGGCGGCAAGCAGGTGCATTTCGACCGCGTCGAGTGGCGCATCCTGCCTGACCCCTCCACCGCATATGGCGCGCTCCAGCGCAACGAGGTGGATTGGTGGGAAGCGCCCCTGGCCGACCTGCTGCCCCGCCTGCAGCGCGACCGCGACATCGTGGTGGACCTGATCAACGAAGCCGGCAATCTCGGCGTGCTGCGCTTCAACTTCCTGCATCCGCCCTTCGACAAGCTGGAGGTGCGGCGCGCCATCCTGCCCGCGCTGGATCAGCGCGCCTTCATGGACGCTGCGATCGGCACCGATCGCTCCCTGTCGCGCGTCCCGGCGGGGGTCTTCACCCCCGGCACACCGCTGGCGACAACCGAGGGGCTGGAGCCGCTGACCGGTCCGCGCGACCTCGCCGCCGCGCAGCGCGCGCTGGGCGAATCCGGCTATCGTGGCGAGCGCGTCGTGATGATGTCCGCCACCGACTTGCCGGTGCTGCAGAACCTGTCGGAGGTGGCGGCGGACCTGCTGCGCCGCATCGGCTTCAACGTGGACATGCCGGCAATGGACTGGGGCACGCAGATCCAGCGCCGCACCAATCGCGGCCCGGTGGAGCAGGGCGGCTGGTCCGTCTTCTGCACCACCTGGGAGGGGCTGGACGTGTCCGTCCCCGGCTCGCATCAGCCCCTGCGCGGCCACGGCGCCCAAGCCTGGTCGGGCTGGCCCACCATGCCGCGGCTGGAGGCGCTGCGCGAGGAATGGTTCGACGCACCCGACCAGGCGGCGGAAAAGGCGATCGCGGCGCGCATCCAGCGCGTGGCCATGGAGGAAGTGCCCTTCATCCCCCTCGGCCTCGTGCTTCCGCGGCAAGCCTATCGCCGCCACTTGAGCGGGGTGGTGAAGGGCGGGCCCGCCCTGTTCTGGGGCGTCCGCCGCGCGTGAACTGGCATGGTTGCTGCGTTTGCCGCGATTTCGGGGCTGGGCATGCAGGCCGCGACTGGCACGGTTGCTGCAACGCATCACGCCGGAGGCCGGAAACGCAGCTTCGTGATGCGAAGCTGCCCAGGAATCCGGCATGCTGAACGGAACCCGGGCTAAACTCCGGGCAAGGACAAACGGGAGAGCTTCAACGATGGACCGCAGGACCTTTCTTCAGGCGAGCGCCGCGACCGCGGCCAGCGCCGGCTTCGCCGCCCCCGCGCTGAGCCAGGGAGCCAATGCCCGCACGCTGCGCTTCGTGCCACAGGCCAACCTCGCCAACTTCGACCCGATCTGGGGCACGCAATACGTCGTCCGCAACGCCGCCGTCCTGGTCTGGGACACGCTCTACGGCATGGACGACAAGCTGGCTCCCCAGCGCCAGATGGTCGAGGCGGAGGAAAACTCCTCCGACGGCCTTACCTGGACCTTCCGCCTCCGCCCCGGCCTCAAGTTCCATGACGGCGAGCCCGTCCGCGCCCGCGACGTCACGGCCAGCCTCACCCGCTGGATGGCGCGCGACCCGATGGGCCTGATGATCCGCGGCATCCAGGAGGAACTCACCGCCACGGACGACCGCAGCTTCCGCTGGGTCCTCAAGCGCCCCTATCCGAAGCTGCTCGTCGCCTTGGGCAAGATGAGCACGCCCATGGCCTTCATCATGCCAGAGCGCATCGCCAGGACCGATCCCTTCACGCAGATCAGCGAGTATGTCGGTTCCGGCCCGATGCGCTTCATCCGCAACGAGTGGGTGCCGGGCGCGCGTTCAGTCTTCGAGAAGTTCAACGACTACCAGCCCCGCTCCGAGCCGGCCAACTGGCTCAGCGGCGGCAAGCGCATGCTGGTGGACCGCATCGAATGGGCCATCATGCCCGATCCCGCCACCGCCGCGGCCGCGCTGCAGAATGGCGAGGTGGACTGGTGGGAGAATCCCATCACCGATCTCATTCCCCTGCTGCGCCGCAACCGCAACGTCCAGGCCGACATCGCGGACCCGCTCGGCAATATCGGCGCCTTCCGCCTCAACCACCTGCACCCGCCCTTCAACGACGTACGTGCCCGCCGCGCCCTGCTGATGGCGATGGACCAGGAAGACTACATGCGCGCCATCGTCGGCAGCGACGACGCCATGTGGAAGCGCCTGCCCGGATACTTCACCCCTGGCACGCCCCTCTACACCGAGGAAGGCGGCGAGATCCTGAAGGGCCCCCGCAACCTCGACGCCGCCCGCGCCCTGCTGCGCGAAAGCGGCTACACCAACCAGCCCATCGTCGTCCTCGCCGCGCAGGACCAGCCGATCACCAAGGCCCAGGGGGACGTCACGGCAGACCTCCTGCGGCGCCTCGGCATGAACGTGGACTTCGTCGCGACCGACTGGGGCACCGTCGGCCAGCGCCGCGCCATGAAGAACCCGCCCAGCCAGGGCGGCTGGAACATCTTCTTCTCCTGGCATGCGGGCGCGGATTGCGTCTCGCCGGCCGCCAATGTCGGCCTCCAGGCCGGCGGCGACGGCGCCTGGTTCGGCTGGCCCAACATCCCGGCCGTCCAGCAGAAGATCGCCGAATGGTATGATGCTCCCGACCTCGAAGCCGAGAAGAAGGTGATCGGGGAACTCAACCGCGCCGCGCTGGACAACGTGGTCTACGTTCCCTCGGGCTTCTTCCTGGGTTACCAAGCTTGGCGGCGCAATGTCTCCGGCGTGGTGAAGGGTCCGATTCCCTTCGCCTGGGGTGTTTCCAAGTCGTGACGGCTCAGGGATAGTCACCGCCATGTGGGCCTACATCGTCCGACGCATCCTGGCCACCATCCCCGTCATGGCGGTGGTGGCCCTCTTCGTGTTCTCGCTCCTCTACCTCGCGCCGGGCGATCCGGCCGCGGTGATCGCGGGCGACCAGGCCACGCCGGAGGACGTGGAGCGCATCCGCGCCTCGCTCGGCCTGGACCGGCCCTATCTCGTCCGCTTCGGCGAATGGGTCTGGAACATCGCCCGTGGCGACCTCGGCATCTCCATCTTCACCAACCTGCCCGTCAGCACCATGATCGCGCAGCGGGTGGAGCCGACGCTGTCGCTCTGCCTCGTCACGCTGCTCCTCGCCATCTCCGTCGCCGTGCCGCTGGGGGTGGTGGCGGCCTGGAAGCAGGGCACGCTGATCGACCGCGCGGTGATGGGCTTCGCCGTGCTCGGCTTCTCCGTGCCGGTCTTCGTGGTGGGCTACCTGCTCGCCTATGTCTTCGCGCTGGAACTCGACTGGTTCCCGGTCCAGGGCTACACGCCCTTCAGCGAAGGGTTCCTTCCCTGGATCGAGAACCTCGTCCTGCCGGCCATCGCGCTGGGCGCGGTCTACATCGCCCTGATTGCCCGCATCACCCGCGCGACCATGCTGGAGGTGCTCAGCCAGGACTACATCCGTACCGCCCGCGCCAAGGGGGCGAACCAGGCTTCCATCCTATTCCTCCACGCGCTGAAGAACGCCGCCGTGCCCATCGTCACTGTGGTGGGCATCGGCCTTGCCCTGCTGATCGGCGGCGCGGTGGTGACGGAGAGCGTCTTCGCCATCCCGGGCCTCGGCCGCCTGACGGTGGACGCCATCCTGCGGCGCGACTACCCGGTGATCCAGGGCGTCGTGCTGCTCTTCTCCTTCGTGTACGTGCTGGTCAACCTGCTGATCGACCTTCTCTACACCCTCTTCGACCCGAGGATCCGGTATTGAGCGCGACGGCCATCCCTCCCAGCACGGCGGCTGCCCCGCCGATGCCGGACATCCTGCCCGACGTGAAGCCGAGGGCCGGTTTCCTCGGCTTCCTCCGGCGCCATCCCACCATCGCGATCGGCGGCGTGCTGCTGATGCTGATGCTTTTCGTGGCGATCTTCGCTCCCTTCCTGTGGACGCGCGACCCGACCGCCCTGGCGCCGGCGCTGCGGACGCGCGAGCCCTCGGCGCAGTTCTGGTTCGGCTCCGACATGCTGGGGCGCGACGTGTATTCGCGCGTGCTCTACGGGGCGCGCGTCTCGCTGCTGGTCGGCTTCTCCGTGGCGATCCTCGCCTCCGCGATCGGGCTGTTCATCGGGCTGACCTCGGGCTTCAACCGCATCGCCGACAGCATCATCATGCGCATCATGGACGGGATGATGAGCATCCCCTCCATCCTGCTCGCCATCGCGCTGATGGCGCTGACCCGCGGCTCGGTGCAGAACGTCATCCTCGCCATCACCATCGCGGAGATCCCGCGCGTTTCCCGCCTCGTGCGCGGCGTCGTGCTGTCCCTGCGCGAGCAGCCCTATGTGGAGGCGGCGGTGGCGTCCGGCACGCGGACGCCTGCCATCATCCTCAAACACATCCTGCCCAACACGCTCGCGCCGCTCACCGTGCAGGCCACCTACATCTGCGCGGCGGCGATGATCACCGAGGCGATCCTGAGCTTCATCGGCGCCGGCACGCCGCCCATCATCCCCTCCTGGGGCAACATCATGGCCGAGGGGCGGGCGCTGTGGCAGGTGAAGCCCTACATCGTCTTCTTCCCGGCCGTGTTCCTGTCCATCACCGTGCTGGCCGTGAACCTGGTCGGCGACGGGCTGCGCGACGCGATCGACCCGCGCCTGGCGAAGAGGCTCTGAGATGAGCGCGAGCGAGACCCTGGCCCCGCCGGGTGGAGGAGCGTCCATGGACAACCGCCCCGTGCTGCTGGATGTCGAGAACCTCCAGACGCATTTCCGCACCATGGACGGCGTGAACCGCGCCGTGGACGGGGTGTCCTTCTCCGTCCGCTCCGGCGAAACACTCGCCATCGTCGGCGAGTCCGGCTGCGGCAAGTCCGTCACCGCCATGTCCATCCTGCGGCTGATCCCGGAGCCCCCGGGCAAGATCGCCGGCGCCATCCGCTTCGGCGGGCGCGACCTTCTGAAGCTCTCCGACCGGGAGATGCGGCAGATCCGCGGCAACGAGATCAGCATGATCTTCCAGGAGCCGATGACCTCCCTCAACCCGGTGCTCACCGTCGGCCGCCAGATCGGCGAGACGCTGCGGCTGCACCAGGGGATGAGCGCGGGCAAGGCGGAGGAGCGTGCGGTGGAGATGCTGCGCCTCGTCGGAATCCCGGAGCCGGGGCGGCGGGTGCGCGAGTATCCGCACCAGCTGTCGGGGGGCATGCGCCAGCGCGTGATGATCGCCATCGCGCTCGCCTGCAATCCGAAGCTCCTGATCGCGGACGAGCCGACCACGGCGCTGGACGTCACCATCCAGGCGCAGATCCTCGACCTGATGCGCGACCTCAAGACGAGCGTCGGCGCGGCCATCGTCCTCATCACCCACGACCTCGGCGTGGTGGCCGAGGTGGCGGAGCGGGTGGTGGTCATGTACGCGGGCAAGAAGGTGGAGGAGGCCCCGGTCGGCGAGCTGTTCCGCCGGCCCAAGCACCCCTACACCCAGGGGCTGCTCGGCTCCGTGCCGCGCCTCGGCTCCTCGCTCACGGGGGAAACGACGCGGCTGGCGGAGATCCCGGGCCTCGTCCCCAGCCTGAAGCAGAAGATCCCCGGCTGCGTCTTCGCCTCGCGCTGCCCTAAGGCAACGGATTTCTGCGTGGCCGTCGCGCCGGCGCTGGAACCCAAGGCGCCGGCCCACGTCGCCGCCTGCCACTATGCCGAGAAGGAAGCGGCATGAGCCAGCGCATCCTGGAGGTCGCGGACCTCAAGAAGCACTTCCCCATCCGCGGCGGCCTGTTCGGCACCACCGTCGGCAATGTCTATGCCGTGGACGGCGTGAGCTTCCACATCGACAAGGGCGAGACGCTGTCGCTGGTCGGCGAGTCGGGCTGCGGCAAGTCCACCGTGGGCAAGGCGGTGCTGCGGCTGTTTCCGCTGACCGCCGGGCGGGTGGTGCTCAACGGGACGCGCATCGACGACATGCCGTCGGGCACGCTGCGCCCGCTGCGCCGGCAGATGCAGGTGGTGTTCCAGGACCCATTCAGCAGCCTGAACCCGCGCATGCGGGTCAAGGACATCCTGGCCGAGCCGATCCGCAATTTCGGCCTCGCCAAGGGTGGCGCGGACATGGACCGCCGCGTGGCGGAACTGATGGACAAGGTGCGGCTGCCGCGCGATGCCGTCCATCGCTGGCCGCACGAGTTCTCCGGCGGGCAGCGCCAGCGCATCGGCATCGCCCGCGCCCTGGCGGCGGACCCCGACCTTATCGTGTGCGACGAGGCGGTCTCCGCCCTCGACGTGTCGGTGAAGGCGCAGATCGTGAACCTGCTGCAGGACCTGCAGTCGGAACTCGGCCTCGCCATGCTGTTCATCTCGCACGACCTCGCCATCGTGGAGCACATGACGCACCGGGTGGCGGTCATGTATCTCGGCAAGATCGTGGAGGTAGCGGATCGCCGCACGCTGTTCGGCCAGCCACGGCACCCCTACACCGAGGCACTGCTGTCCGCCGTCCCGGTTCCCGTGCCCGGCGCGGCGCGGGAGCGGGTGGTGCTGCAGGGCGACGTGCCCAGCCCGATCAAGCCGCCCCCTGGCTGCCGCTTCCACACGCGCTGCCCCTATGCCTTCGACCGCTGCCGCGTGGAGGAGCCGCCTCTCGCCGACACGGGAGGCGGACACCTCGCGGCCTGCCACCTGAACGACCGGCCCGCGGCGGCGAACCCGCTGCTGAACAAGGCGCCACCCACGGCCTTCCGTGCCGCCTGAGCCCCCCCAGACCGTCCGTTTCACCGCCCGCGCGCCGCGCGGCACCTTCGGACAGGCGGTGAAATGGGCATTCTGGATCTTCCAGATCCTCATGGTGGCGGCGGCGCTGGGCAATTGCTCGCTGGTGCTGCCCTATCTCGGCAGCGACGACCCCGAGGTGGCGATGGGGGCGGGGATGTTCGCCACCTTGCTGGGCATGGGCGTGTTCCTGCTCTGGCCCCTCGGGACGGTCGTGCTGGGGGTGCTGATGTGGCTGACGCGCGGGCGGCGCATGGTGCTGGAGGCGCCGCCGCGCTGAGGCGCCGGCATGCTTGACGCCGGGCGGGCGAAACGCGACCTTTCCCGCAGCAAGTCCAGGGAGGGCGCGATGCCGCAAGTGACGCTCAGCGTGAACGGAACGACGCACACGGTGGAGGTCGAAGGCCGGACCCTGCTGGTCGAGTTGCTGCGCGAGAAGCTGCGCCTGACCGGCACGCATGTCGGCTGCGACACCAGCCAGTGCGGCGCCTGCGTCGTCCACATGGACGGCGAATCGGTGAAGGCCTGCACCACCCTCGCCGTGATGTGCGACGGCGCCCAGGTCACCACCATCGAGGGTCTGGCCCAGGCGGATGGCACGCTGCACCCGATGCAGGAGGCATTCCGCGAGTACCACGCCCTGCAATGCGGCTTCTGCACCCCCGGCATGGTGATGTCCGCCGTGGACCTGGTGAAGAAGAACCCGCAGGGCCTGTCGGAGCAGGAGATTCGCGAGGGCCTGGAAGGCAATCTTTGCCGCTGCACCGGCTATCACAACATCGTGAAGGCCATCGCGGCCGCGCAGGACGTGATGCACGGCCGCCGGGAGAGCCTCGCCGCCGCAGCCGAGTAAGGGTCGGGAGCGGCGGCCAACGCCGCCCCGCGTCAAAGAGACAGGGAGGGTTCAGCCATGAACGTGGTGCAGCCGTTCGAGGGAATCGGGGCCAGCGTCCGGCGGAAGGAGGATCGTCGCTTCCTGTCCGGGCGTGGCCAGTACACCGACGACATCAACCGACCCGGCCAGCTTTACGCGCATATCCTCCGCTCGCCCCACGCCCATGCGCGGATCACCGGCATCGACACGGCGGCGGCCCGCGCCATGCCTGGGGTGGAGGCGATCTACACGAGCGCCGACATGGCCTCCGTCGGCGGCATCCCTTGCGGCTGGCAGATCCACAACAAGGACGGCACGCCCATGGCGGAGCCGAAGCACCCCGTCCTGGCCGAGGGGAAGGTGCGCCACGTCGGCGACCCGGTGGCGGTGGTGGTCGCCACCACCCGGCAGCAGGCTCGCGATGCCGCCGAGGCGATCGAGGTCGGGTACGACGTGCTGACGGCTGCGGCCAACCTCGCCCAGGCCCAGGCCCTGGGCGCGCCCGCCGTGCATGACGACGTGCCCTCCAACCTCTGCTACGACTGGCACATCGGCGAGAAGGCCGCGGTGGACGCGGCCTTCGCGCAGGCCGCGCACCGCGTGGTGTTCGAGACGACCAACAACCGCCTCGTTCCCAATGCGATGGAGCCCCGCTCGGCCATCGGCGACTTCGACGCCACGACCGGCGAGCATACGCTCTGGACCACCAGCCAGAACCCGCACGTGATCCGGCTGCTGATGGGCGCCTTCGTGCTCAACCTGCCGGAATCGAAGCTGCGCGTGGTGGCGCCCGACGTGGGCGGGGGCTTCGGCTCCAAGATCTACCACTACGCCGAGGAGGCGATCGTCACCTGGGCGGCGCACAAGCTGGCACGCCCGGTGAAGTGGACCTCCGACCGCACCGAGGCCTTCATGTCGGACGCGCATGGGCGCGACCACGTGACCCGCGCGGAGCTGGCGCTGGACAAGGACGGCAAGTTCCTGGCGCTGCACGTGCAGACTCAGGCCAATATGGGCGCCTACCTGTCCACCTTCGCACCCTGCGTGCCCACTTACCTCTACGCCACTCTGCTGGCGGGGGTGTACGCGACGCCCGCCATCTATGCAGAGGTGAAGGCCGTCTTCACCCACACCGTCCCCGTGGACGCCTATCGCGGCGCCGGCCGGCCGGAGGCTTCCTACCTGCTGGAGCGGCTGGTGGACGTGGCCGCGAAGCAGTGCGGCTTCGACAAGGTGGAGCTGCGCCGCAAGAACTTCATCAGCACCGATGCCTTCCCCTACCAGACGCCGGTGGCGCTCCAGTATGACAGCGGCGACTATTTCTCGACGCTGGACCAGGCGCTGGAAACCTCCGGCTGGGCCGGGTTCGAGGCACGGCGCGCCGAGGCCAAGGCGCGAGGCAGGCTGCGCGGCATCGGCATCTCCACCTATCTGGAGGCGTGCGGCATCGCGCCCTCCGCCGTGGTCGGCTCGCTGGGCGCACGGGCGGGGCTGTACGAGGTGGGGACGATCCGCGTGCATCCCACGGGCAGTGTCACCGTGCTGACGGGCGCGCACAGCCACGGCCAGGGGCACGAGACGACTTTCGCGCAGCTGGTCGCCGACAAGCTGGGCGTGCCCATCGCGCAGGTGGAGATCGTCCACGGCGACACGGCCAAGGTGCCCTTCGGCATGGGGACCTATGGCTCGCGCTCGCTGGCCGTCGGCGGCTCGGCTATGGACAAGGCGATGGACAAGATCATCGCCAAGGGCAAGCGCATCGCCGCGCACCTGATGGAAGCCAGCGTCGAGGACGTGGAGTTCGAGCGCGGCACCTTCCGCGTCGCCGGCACGGACAAGACCAAGGCCCTGGCCGAGATCAGCCTCGCCGCCTACGTCCCGCACAACTACCCCATCGAGGAGCTGGAGCCGGGGCTGGAGGAGACCGCCTTCTACGACCCGAAGAACTTCACCTACCCAGGCGGTTGCCACATTGCCGAGGTGGAGATCGAGCCAGAAACCGGCCGCGTGCAGATGGTGAACTTCACTGCCGTGGACGATGTGGGTCGCGTCATCAACCCGATGATCGTCGAGGGGCAGGTGCAGGGCGGCGTCGCCCAGGGCATCGGCCAGGCGCTGCTGGAAGCCTGCGTCTATGACGAGGCGGGGCAGCTCGTTTCCGCCTCCATGATGGATTACTGCCTGCCGCGCGCCGAGGATCTGGCGCCGGTCAGCGTCGCCACCCACACCACGCTCTGCACCCACAACCCGCTCGGGGTGAAGGGATGCGGGGAGGTGGGGGCGATCGGCTCGCCCCCCGCCGTGATCAACGCGGTGGTGGACGCCTTGCGCGATTACGGCGTCGAGCATGTGGAGATGCCCGCGACGCCGCAGAAGATCTGGTCCATCCTCCACCGCCAGCAGAGCTGAGGGAGTCCCCTTCGATGTACGACTTCGCCTACCACAAGCCCTCCAGCCTCGCCGAGGCCACGCGGCTCCTGGCCGCCGACCCGGATGCGAAGGCCATCTCGGGCGGCCATACCCTGCTGCCCGCGCTGAAGCACCGCCTGAACCGCCCCACCGCGCTGGTGGACCTGTCCGGCATCTCCGAGATGCAGGGAATCCGGCGTGAGGGCGATGCGCTGGTCATCGGCGCGCTCACGAAGCACGAGGCGGTGGCGCGATCCTCCGAGGTGAAGTCGGCGATCCCGGCGCTGGTCTTCCTGGCCCAGCACATCGGCGACACGCAGGTGCGCAACCGCGGCACGATCGGCGGCTCCGTCGCCAACAACGACCCGGCGGCGGATTATCCGGCCGCCGTGCTCGGCCTCGGCGCCACGGTGCGGACCAGCCGGCGCGAGATCCCGGCCGACGAGTTCTTCCTGGGCATGTTCACCACCGCCCTGGAGCCGGACGAGATTCTGACCGCCATTTCCTTCCCGATCCCGGAGAAGGCCGGCTACGCCAAGATGCGCAACCCGGCGAGCCGCTACGTCATGGCCGGCGCCTTTGTCTCCAAGGGCAAGATGGGCGTGCGCGTCGCCATCAACGGCGCCGGTCCCTGCGTCTTCCGCCAGACCGAGATGGAAGCGGCGCTCGCCGCCAACTGGTCGCCCGAGGCAGTGGCCGGCATCAAGCAGTCCGCGAGTGGGCTGAACAGCGACATCCATGGCAGCGCCGAGTATCGTGCGCACCTGGTATCGGTAATGGCGAAGCGCGCGGTCCAGTCCGCGGGCTGACCTTTCCATGATCCGTGGCGGGGGGCATTCTCCCCGCCATGGAACTCGACGATCCCGGCGTCATTGCCGAAGTCCGCGCCGTCTTCGACCGCTACGAGGACGCGATCGCCAACAACCGCACCGAGGTGCTGGACGAGATCTTCTGGGCCGACCCACGCACCGTCCGCTTCGGCACGAGTGAGATCCTCTACGGGCACGACGCGATCCGAGCGTTCCGCGCCAGCGTCCAGTCCTACGCCGCGCGGCGCGCGCGCAAGATCCACATCACCTCCTTCGGCCGCGACTTCGCCTGCACCCACCTGGAGTATGAGCGGCTGGGGAGCGGCAATGTCGGACGCGAGACCAAGATCATGGCGCGGCTGCCCGGAATTGGCTGGCGCGTCGTCTCGGCGCATGTCTCGCTGCTGAAGCCCGATCCGGAGATCGAGAAGAAGTGACGCGGCTTGCTGTCATCGGCGGCGGCATCATGGGCGCCTGCCTCGCCCTGGAGGCGCAGGCAGCGGGTTTCGACGTCACGCTGATCGAACCCGGCACGCCGGGCGGCGAGCAGGCGGCGAGCTACGGCAATGGGTGCTGGCTCAGCCCCGCCAGCGTCATCCCGGCTTCCGTCCCCGGGCTGTGGCGCAAGCTGCCCAAGTTCCTGCGCGATCCGCTCGGCCCGCTCGCCATCCGGCCGGGCCGGCTGCCCGCCGCGACGCCCTGGCTGCTGCGCTACCTTTGGGCCGGCTCGACGGAGGAGAAGGTGCGCCGCACCGCCCATGCGCTGCGAGCCCTGCTGAAGGATGCGCCGCGCCGCCACGTTGCGCTGGCTGAGCGTGCCGGGGTCGGCGCGCTGATCCGCCGCACCGGCCTGCTCTACGTGTTCCCCGACCGCGCTGCCTTCGAGGCGGAGGCCCTGGCCTGGAAGCTGCGTGCCGAGACCGGGGTGCAATGGCGTGAACTGGACGAGGACGCGCTGCGGCAGCAGGAGCCGGCGCTGGACCGGCGCTTCCGCTTCGGACTGCTGGTCGAGGAGGGCGGGCACTGCACCGATCCCGGCGCCTATGTCGCCGCGCTGGTGGCCCTGGCCGAGGCGCAGGGCGCGCGCCGCATCGCGGCCCGCGCGACGGGCTTCCGGGTGGAGAATGGCGCGCTGCGCGCCGTGCGGACCGAGTCCGGCGAGGTGGAGGCGGACAAAGCGGTGATCGCCGCCGGCATCCGCTCGGCCGGGCTGGCGCGGGAAGCGGGCGACCGCATTCCGCTGGAAAGCGAGCGCGGCTACCACGCCGTGGTCACCACGCCCAGCATCGCCCCGCGCATCCCGCTGATGCCGAGTGACGGCAAGATGGGCGTCACCCTGACCGAAACGGGGCTTCGCGCGGCCGGGCAGGTAGAAATCGCCGGGCTGGAGGCCGCACCCGATTGGCGCCGGGCGGAGATCCTTCGTGACCACCTGCGCCGCCTTTTCCCGGGGCTGGAGGGCGGGGAGGTAAAGGTCTGGCTGGGCCATCGCCCCTCGACGCCGGACGGGTTGCCCGTGCTCGGCCCCTCCCGCCGCAGCGGCGACATCCTGCACTGCTTTGGCCATGGCCATGTTGGGCTGGTGGCGGCGCCGCGGTCCGCGGAACTCGTGGTCGGGATGGCCAAGGGCGAATCGGCGCCAGTTGCTTATTCGCCTCGCCGATTTGGCTGAATCTTTTTTCGTGCATTTGCCGCGTGACAATGCCAGTCTCGGGTAGTCGACCCCGCATTGTGCGGGCCGGCGTACGATTAGTGGATTGAAGAGAAACGTGTCTGACGATTTTTCGCCTGCGGGCGGCGGCGACGGCCTGATCGAGGCCAAGGTCAAGTGGTACAATGGGCGCAAGGGATTCGGCTTCGTCCTCGGCCCTGATGGGCAGGACGTGTTCTTCCATGCCTCGGCCCTGACCGAATCCGGCATCGACCAGCCGGACACCGACGACATCCTGGTCTGCGAGATCGGCACGGACCGCACGGGCCGCCGCCTCGTGACCCGCATCACCGAACTGAAGCGTGGCCCCGGTGGCGGTGGCGGCGCGCGCGGTGGTTTCGGCGATCGCCCGCCCCGGCGTGACTTCGGCGACCGTCCCCCGCGTCGCGACTTCGGCGGCGGTGGCTTCGGTGGCGGTGGCGGCTTCGGTGACCGCCCGCCCCGGCGTGATTTCGGTGCCCCCGGCGGTGGCTTCGGCGACCGTCCGCCCCGGCGTGACTTCGGTGGCGGTGGTGGCGGCGGCTTCGGCGGCCCCCGCGGCGGCGGCTTCGGCGGTGGTGGCGGCTTCGGTGGCGGCGGCGGTGGCGATCGCGGCCCCCGGCGCAACTTCGACGAGGGCAGCGGCCCCGTCTACCCGCTGAACGGCACGGTGAAGTGGTTCGACTCGGTGCGCGGCTTCGGCTTCGTGACGCCCGAGGATGGCGGCCAGGACGTGTTCCTGCACTCCTCCGTCCTGAACCGCGCCGGTCGCACCGACCTGCAGCAGGGCGAGAAGGTTTCGCTCGACGTGCGGGACGGGCAGCGCGGCCGTCAGGCTGTCGGCATGAAGTAGGCCCTTCCGCTTTCGGAAGGCCCGAGGCCCCGGCGCGAAAGCTCCGGGGCCTTTTCTGTTTCTCCATCCTTCGCGGCACAGGCTTGCGCCATGCGCTTTCTTTTCTCGCCCCTGCTGCTGCTCGCACTGCCGGCGGCGGCGCAGCTTCCGGTTTGCAACGCCTATCGCGAGGGCATGGCGATCTGCTTCGAGAGCCGGCTCTGCCTGTGCCGGCAGGAGCGTGGTGGACAGCTCACCGGTCGCCCCGAGGGGTTCCGCTGGGATTGCGGCCCGCTGCGCCCCGATTGCCGGGAGCGGGCCGAGCCGGTGCCACCCTGGCCGCCCGGCATTCCGCCGCCGCAGCTTTTCATGGACGGCCCGTCACGCCGTTTCCCTTCGCCTCGCTAGAGGGTTATCCTCCTGGGCATGATGCAGCGTCGCGCCCTCCTTGCCTTGCCCCTCGCCCTGCCGGCCCTCGCCCCCAAGGGCGCCGCCGCGCAGGATAGCTGGCCCAGCAACCGGCCGATCTCCCTGATCGGCGGCTTCCCCAACGGGTCCGGGGTGGACATCTACCAGCGCCGCCTCGCCGAGCCCCTGTCGCGGGCGCTGGGCCAGACCATCGTGGTGGACAACCGCACCGGGGCAGGGGGCAATATCGGTTCCGACTTCGTCGCCAAGGCGCGGCCCGATGGCTACACCTTCTACTTCGGCACGGCAGGCACCCACGCCATCAATGCCAGCCTCTACCGTACCCTTCCCTTCGACGTGGTGCGGGACTTCACCCCCATCGCGCATCTGGGCGACGTGCCGAACGTCCTGACCGTCAGCCCGGAGCGCCGGCCGCAATACACGGATTGCCAGGCGGTGCTGCAGGCGGCACGGGCCAATCCGGGGCATCTCAACTACGCCTCCACCGGCAACGGCGCCTCGACCCATCTCGCGGGGGCGCAATTCGCCAACGCGGCCAATGTGGACGTGACGCACATCCCGTATCGCGGCCAGCCTGGGGCGCAGACGGCGCTGCTGGCCGGCGACGTGGATTTCTTCTTCAACCAGACCGGCCCCGCCATTGGCGCGATCCGCCAGGGCCAGGTGCGCGGCCTCGCCGTCACCACCGCCGAGCGCGTGCCGAGCCTGCCCGACATCCCCACTGTGGCGGAGGCCTGCAACCTGCCGGGCTTCGTCAGCACCACCTGGTATGGGCTGTTCGGACCCGCCAACCTGCCGCCCGCCATCGTGAGCCGCATGTCGGAGGAGGTGAACAAGGTCCTCGCCGATCCGGAATTCCAGCGTTGGCTGGTGCAGGAGCAGGGAATCAGCCTGCCGCCGGTGAAGACGCCGCAGGAATTCGCCGAGATCCAGCGCCGTGACATCGCTCGCTGGGCGGAGGTGGTGCGCCGCTCCGGCGCCACGGTGGACTGAGGAAACCGACACCCCGCCGCGCAAAGTGCTTGCGGCGGGGGGTTCTCTGCGCTAGGTCTGACATGTCAAGACAAGGTCAGACCCATGTCTCTGGTCGCGCCCTTCGAGGCTCCGCTCTCCCTTACGGAACGCGCCGCCGCCGGCTTGCGCGCCGACATCCTCGCCACGCGCCTCGCCCCAGGCGAGGTGATCAGCGAGGCCATGGCGGCCGACCGGCTGGAACTGGGCAAGGCACCGATCCGCGCCGCCCTGGCGCGCCTGGCGGAGGAGGGGCTGGTTTCCTCCGTGCCACGGCGCGGCTGGGTCGTGTCCCTGGTCACCATCCGCGACATCCATGAGGTCTTCGACCTCCGCTTGATGCTGGAGCCCGAGGCGGCGCGGCGTGCAGCAGGACGGGTGGATGCGGCGATGCTGTCGCGCCTCGATGCGGTCTGCGCCGCCGGCTACGAATGCGGCAACCCGGAAAGCTGCATGGGATTCCTCCAGGCCAACAAGGCCTTCCACGTCGCGGTGGCGGAACTCTCGGGCAATGCGCGCCTCGCCCGGCAGGTGGATCGCCTCTTGGACGAAAGCACGCGCATGCTGGTCATGGGCCTGTCCCGCCGCGACCGCACCGGCGAGATGGCGCATGAGCACCACGCGCTGGTGGAGGCACTGGCCCTGGGCCAGGGCGAGGAGGCGTCGCGCATCATGCATGGGCAGGTGGCGGAAAGCCGCCGCATGGTGCTGGACGCGCTCACGGCGCCCGATGCGGGGATTGCGATATGAATGTGCTTCGTCCCGGCCTCGCGCTCGATGCCATGCTGGATGCCATCCACCGCGCCACCCGCGCGCCGGAGGCGGAGCGGCCCGGCGCGGTGGCCGACGCCATGGTCCCCTTCCTGCGCGACCCGACCTTGCTGGAAGGGCGCGACTGCCCGTCCTGCCCGAACGGCTACAAGCGCCACCTGCTGCACGAGGGCGCGGATTACGCGGTCGTCGCGCTGGTGTGGCGGCCGATGCAGATGTCGCCGGTCCATGCGCACCGCGCCTGGTGCGCGCTGGGGGTGCATCGCGGCATCCTGACCGAGCATTTCTTCGAGCCGGGATCGGCGACGCCGCGCCCGGTGGACGCGGTGCTGCGGCGGGAAGGCGACACGTCGCACGGCGTCGCCGATCCGCGGCTGATCCATCGCCTCGCCAACTGCTCGGCGGAGGTGTCGGTCTCCATCCACGCCTATGGCCTGCCCTTCGCGCGCTTCGCCGAGGGGCTGAACCACATCCTGGCCTGAGCGCGCCCATGCGCCGGCGCGCATAGGCACGCGGCCGGCCGCGTGCCAGTGTCCGGCATGGCTCTCGCCCCGAAGCTCCTGCTCGGCCTGCTGCTCGGGGCCGTGGCGTCGATGATCTGGGGCGGGCACGCGGTGGTGGCGCGCCTCGCGCTCACTGGCCAGGGCATCACCGTGCTGGACATGATGTTCTGCCGCTACCTGCCTGCGGCGCTGATCCTGGCGCCGCTCGCCTGGCGGGAGCGCGCGGCGCTGGCGGCGATCGGCCCGCGCCGCATCCTGCTGCTCACCCTGTTCGGCGGCTGCTTCAACCTGCTGCTCTTCGCCTCGGCGCTGCGCTACGCGCCGGCGAGCCATGGCGGCACCATCGCGCCCATGACCGGCCCGGTGGTGGGGGCGCTGGCCGCATGGTGGCTGCTGCACGAGCGGCCGACCGCCGGGCGCGTGGCCGCTTTGGCCGCCATGGTGACGGGGGTGCTGCTGATCGGCTGGGAGGGGCTGGGCGGGCACCCGGGCGCCTGGCGCGGCGACCTTCTGCTGGTGGGGGCGGGCGGCACCTGGGGCGTCTTCACCGTGCTGCTGCGCCGCTGGCACGTCGCCGCCATCCCGGCCAGCGCGGCGGTGACGCTGACCTCCCTGCCTTTCGTGCTGCCGCCCTTTCTGCTCTTCCGGGCCGAGGAATTCTTCAGCCTGGATTGGCGCCTTTGGGGCTGGATGATCTTGGCGCAGGGCGTGGCGCTGGGCGCCGTTTCCATGCTGCTCTTCGCCCGCAGCGTGGAGATGCTGGGCGCCACCCGCGCCGCCACCCTGTCCGTCCTCGTGCCCGTGACCGGGCTGACCGCCAGCTACCTCGTCCTCGGCGAGCCGATCGGCTGGGTGAAGGCGGGCGGGGCGGCGCTGGCCGTGGGGGCGATGCTGGTGGCGGTTCTGTTCACCGGACGGCGGACCTGACCCAGCCTGTCGTGACATGGACGCAGGGACGCGGATCGTCGGCGTGGGTGACGACCACCTCGCCGAACAGCGAGCGCCCGCTGCCCTTGATGAGCCGTGCCTCGGCCAGCAGGGGGCCGGGACCGCAGGGGCGCAGGAAGGCGATGTTCATGGTCGCGGTCAGGCTCTCGTCCCGTCCCTCGCTGACGGAAAGCAGCGCCGCCCACATCGCGACATCCGCGAAGCCCATGATGGCGGGGCCCGACACGGTGTTCCCGGGGCGAAGCAGGCGCGGGTCGCGCGGCAATTCCAGCCGCGCCACGCCGGCTTCGGCGGACAAGACGCGAATGCCCCAGTCGCCGGCGAGCGGCACGCCGCGATGGATGATGGCCTCGTATTCCGCCGGGGTCATTCTGGACACGCCTCGCTTTTCGCCGCGATGCTAGCGGCCGCACACCGGAAGGCCGAGAGGGAGACGCCGCGCTTGACCACCATTCGCCGCATGACGCGACGTGACCTCGACCTGGCCCTCGACTGGGCGGCGGCGGAGGGGTGGAACCCGGGCCGCGAGGATGCATCCTGCTTCTTCGCCGCCGACCCGGAGGGGTTCTTCGTCGCCGAGGTGGAGGGCAGGCCCGTCGCCTCCATCTCCGCAGTGCGGATGGGCGAGAGGTTCGGCTTCATCGGTCTCTACATCGCCATTCCGGAGGCGCGCGGGCAGGGGCACGGCATGGCGCTGTGGCGCGCGGGGATGGCGCATCTGGACGGGCGCTGCGTCGGGCTGGACGGGGTGGTGGCGCAGCAGGCAAACTATCGGAAGTCGGGCTTCGTGTTTTCCTGGAACAACGCGCGCTACGAGGCGGAGCGCCCGCTGCTGGAAGCGGCGCATCACCGTGCCGACGCGGCGGAGTTCGGCGACGCGCTGCTGGCCTATGACGCGCTGCATGCGGGCGAGGCGCGGCCGGAATTCCTCCGCGCCTGGCTGGAGGCGCCTGGACACGTCGCGCGGGTCATCCGCGGTCCCGACGGCGCGTTGCGCGGCTTCGGCGTGCTGCGCCCTTGCCGCGAGGGCGCGAAGATCGGCCCCCTTTTCGCCGAGGATGCCGGCCACGCCCGCTCCTTGCTGACCGCCCTTGCGGCCGAGCACCCGGATGGGAAGCTGGTGCTGGACGTGGCGGAGGACCACGCCGCGGCGGTGGCGCTGGCGCGCGAGGCGGGGATGGAGAAGGTGTTCGAGACGGCGCGCATGTACACGGGCGCCCCCCCGCCGATGCGGCGGGAGGGCGTGTTCGGCATCACGAGCTTCGAGCTGGGGTGAGGGGTCTTCCCCTCACCCCATGTTCACCATGATGGTCTTCTTGTGCGTGAAGTGCTCCAGCATCGCCTCCAGCGACGCCTCCTTGCCGAGGCCGGAGGACTTCACCCCGCCATAGGACAGGTTGGCCTGCACCACGAGGTTCTGGTTGATCTGCACTAGCCCCGCCTCCAGCCGATGCGCGAGGTCCAGCCCGACCTTGAGGTTGTTGGTCCAGAGCGAGGCGGCGAGGCCGTATTCGCTGTCATTCGCCTCGGCCAGCACCGCCTCCGGGTCGTCGAAGGGCTGGATCACGGTGACGGGGCCGAAGATCTCCTCCTGCACCAGGCGGCTGTCACGCGTCAGCCCGGTGAAGATCACGGGCCGCAGGAACAGACCCTTCTTCAGCGCCTGGTCCTTGGGCAGGGCGGAGCATTCATGCGCCACCGCGCCCGCCGTCTTCTTGCCTTCCTCGATGAAGGCCTGGACCTTCTCGAACTGGCCCGGCGAGATGATGGTGCCGATGTCGGTCTTCTCGTCCAGCGGGTCGCCCATCACCATGGCGTCCACGGCCTTCCGCATCTCCTCCACGAACTGGTCGAAGACCGGACGCTCCACGTAGATGCGCGAAGCGGCGGTGCAGCTCTGCCCCTGGCGGGTGAAGCGCATGGAGGTGAGCGCGCCCTGCACGGTCTTCGCGAAGTCGCAATCGGCGAAGACGATCATGGGCGACTTGCCGCCCAGCTCCAGCGTGACCGGGACGATCTTCTCGGCCGCGGCCTTGGCGACGATCTTGCCGGTCTCGACCGAGCCGGTGAAGGTCACCTTCTTCACCAACTTGTGCTCGACCAGCGGCGCGCCGCATTCCGGCCCCATGCCCGAGAGCATGTTGAAGCAGCCCGGCGGCAGCACGCGGTTCATCAGCTCGCAGATGCGCAGCACGGCGAGGGGCGCTTCCTCCGCGCTCTTCACCACCACCGTGTTGCCCGCCACCAGCGCCGGCGCAACCTTGAGCGCCATGAGCAGCATGGGCACGTTCCAGGGAATGATGGCCCCCACCACGCCCAGCGGCTCGCGCACCGTCACGGAGAGCACGTTGGGGGCGAAGGGCACGCTCTCGCCCTTCAGTTCGCCGCCCAGCCCGCCGAAGAACTCGAACACGTCGGCGACGACGCCCGCCTCGACGCGGCTTTCGGTGCGCAGCGCCTTGCCCGTCTCCAGCGCGATCAGCCGCGCCAGCTCCTCCGCGTGCTCCTTCAGCAGGGCGGCGCATTGATGCACCAGCGCGCCGCGCTTGCGCGCCGGCATCTTGGCCCACTCCTTCTGCGCGCGCGCCGCGTCCTGCACCGCCGCATCCACGTCCTGCGCGTCGCCCTCGGCGGCGCGGGCCACCTCCTCGCCGGTCGCGGGGTTCACCACGGCGAAGCTCTTGCCCGAACGCGCGGGGACGTAGCGGCCGCCGATGAAATGCAGCCCCGACAGGGCGGTGGCCAGCTTCTGCTGGTCCAGGCACGGGGCGGCGGGGGTGGGGTGCGGCGTGTCGAGCATCCGGGCGTTTCCCTGTCTGGTTCCGGTCCTGGGGGGCTTTGCCCCCCGTCCAGGTCGCCCGGACCATGCGCCGGATGCCCGCAACCCCGCAAGCCTCCCGCCGTTCCCGACCCGGACAGTTTCAGGAGACGGAAGCATGGCCAACGCCACGAACGAGGACGAAGCCCGCACCAAGGTCCGCGAGATGCTGGAGAAGGTGGGCGTGGTGATGTTCGTCACCACCATGCCCGACGGCACGCAGCACGCCCGCCCCATGGCGATCCAGAAGGTCGAGGGCGACACGGTGTGGTTCTTCCACGTCGCGGGCACGCCCAAGGCGCAGGAGATCCGCCAGGACAGCGACGTGCTGCTCGCCGCTTCCAACCCGTCCAGCCAGGACTACGTCTCGGCCAAGGGCAAGGCCCGCACCTCCAAGGACACGGCCAAGGCCAAGGCGCTGTGGAGCGAATCCGCCCGCGTGTGGTTCCCCAAGGGCGCCGAGGACCCGGAGCTGGAGCTGATCGCCGTATCCATCACGGGCGCGGAGTATTGGGACAGCCCCTCCTCCACCGCGCTGCACGCTTATGGCTACGTGAAGGCGCTGGCGACGGGCGAGCGCCCGGCCGGCGGCGAGAACAAGAAGGTTTCCTTCTGACGGAGACGGGGCCCCGGCCGGTTGCCGGGGCTTCCGCCGGCTTGTAATCCCCTGGGCGGACGACGCCCAAGGGATGCAAGACCGATGACCGACCGCCCCGGCCCGCTGACCGGCCTCCGCGTGCTCGACCTCACCCGCGTGCTGGCGGGGCCGACCTGCACCCAGATGCTGGGTGACATGGGCGCCGACGTCATCAAGATCGAGCGACCCGGCGCCGGCGACGACACGCGCGGCTTCGCGCCGCCCTTCTGGCCCGGCACGGAGGAGAGCGCCTACTTCATCGGCGTGAACCGCAACAAGCGCAGCGTGACGCTGGACATCGCGAAGCCCGAGGGCCAGGCGGTGATCCACCGCCTGCTCGAGCATTGCGACATCCTGGTGGAGAACTTCAAGGTCGGCGCTCTGGCCAAGTACGGGCTGAGCTGGGAGCAGCTGAAGGCGAAGTACCCGCGCCTGATCTACTGCTCCATCACTGGCTTCGGGCAGACCGGGCCCTACGCGCCGCGCCCCGGCTACGACGCGCTGATCCAGGCCATGGGTGGCGTCATGTCCCTGACCGGGGAGCCCAACGGCTCGCCGCAGAAGGTTGGCGTGCCGGTCGCTGACCTTTTCGCCGGACTTTATGGCTGCATCGGCATCCTCGCCGCGGTGAACCACCGCCACGCGACCGGCGAGGGGCAGCAGGTGGATATCGGCATGCTGGACACGCACGTGGCGTGGCTGGCGAATCAGGGCATGAACTTCCTGGCCACCGGCGAGAACCCGCCGCGCCTGGGGAACCAGCACCCCAACATCTCGCCCTACCAGGAATTCCCGACGAAGGATGGCTACATCATCCTGGCCGTGGGCAACGACCCGACATTCGAGCGCTTCTGCAAGGCGTTCGGGCAGGAGCACCTGTTGCAGGACGAGCGCTTCAGCACCAACCCGAAGCGCGTCGCCAACCGCGACCTCGTCACCGAGACGCTGACGCCGGTGATGAAGGGCAAGACCACGGCGGAATGGGTGGAGGCGCTGGAGGCGCAGAAGATCGGCTGCGGCCCCATCAACACGCTGAAGGACGTCTTCGCCGACCCGCACGTGCAGGCGCGCGAGATGGTCGCCACCATGCGCCACGGCAGCGGGGCCGAGGTCCAGGTGATCGCCAACCCGGTGAAGCTGTCCGCTACCCCGCCCACGCTGCGCTCCGCCCCGCCTGTGCTGGGCGAGCACAACGAAGAGGTGCTGTCCGGCCTGCTGGGCATGGACGCGGCGGAAGTGGCGGTGCTGCGAGACAAGGGCGTGGTGTGATGGCGGAACCCCGCCTGGGCCAGATGAACGCTTCCTTCGGCGAAGGGAGCGTCGTCCTGCGCTGGTGGGAGTGGGGGCCGGCGGACGGGCTCCCCGTAGTCTGCGTCCACGGGCTGACGCGCAATGGGCGCGACTTCGACGTGCTGGCGCGGGACTTGGCCGCGCGGGGGCGGCGCGTGCTGTGCGTGGACGTGCCGGGACGCGGCGTGTCGGGCTGGCTGCCGCGTCCAGAGCTTTACGCCGTGCCGGTCTATGCCCAGTGCCTCGCGCCCCTGGTGGCCGCGCTGGGGCGGCATGACTGGGTCGGCACCTCCATGGGCGGGCTGATCGGCATGGCGATGGCGGCGCTGCCGCACGCCACGATGCGGCGTTTCGTCGTCAACGACATCGGCCCCTTCGTGCCGGCGGCGGCGATCGGCCGCATCCAGGCCTACATGGCGGGGGCGCCCACGGAATTCGCCGACGCGGCGGCGCTGGAGGCGTATCTGCGCCGCGTCCACGCGCCTTTCGGCGCGCTGTCCGACGCCGAATGGGCGCATCTGGCGCGGCATTCGGCACGGGTGGCGCCGGACGGGCGGACCGTCCTGCACTACGACCCGGCGATCGGCGGCCCGATGATGGCAGGCGACCCGGCGGATATCGAGCTGTGGCCGCTCTGGGAGGCTGCCTCGGCCCGCCCCACCCTGGTGCTGCGCGGCGAGGCGAGCGACCTCCTGCTGCCCGAGACGGCGGTCCGCATGGCCGCGCGCGTCCGCGTCGAGACCATTCCCGGCTGCGGCCACGCCCCCGCCTTGATGGAGGCGTCGCAAGTGGCGCTGGTCGCGGACTTCCTGAGCTAGGCCTGTCTGGCGCATCGGGATGCACCAGACAGGCCTAGCCATGTTTCGAGCGCATTTTCCGAGGCGCCAAGCGCGGTTGCTTGGCTTGAAAATGCTTCAGGCCGGCTTCGCCCGCGGCACGCGGCCCATCAGGTAGAACTCGTCGTTGGGCCGCATGGAGGTCATGTTCGCCAAGCGGTTGGACATACCGAAGAAGGCGGCGATGGCGCCGATGTCCCACGCATCCTCACGCGTGAAGCCTTCCGCCTCCAGCGCGTCGAAATCCGCATCGCCCAGCGTCTCCGCCTCGCGCGAGACCTTCATGGCGAAGGCGAGCATCGCGCGCTGCCGCGGGGAGATGTCGGCCTTGCGCCAGTTGGTCGCGACCTGGTCGGCGATGTGCGGCGCCTTCTCATAAACGCGCAGGATCGCGCCATGCGCCACCACGCAGTACAGGCACTGGTTGGCCGCGCTGGTGGCGACGACGATCATCTCCTTCTCGCCCTTGGTGACACCCGAGGGGCGGAGCATCAGCGCGTCGTGGTAGTCCATGAAGGCGCGAAGCTCGTCGGGGCGATGCGCCAGAGTGAGGAAGACATTGGGCACGAAGCCCGCCTTCTCCTGCACCGCCTCGATGCGCAGGCGCAGGTCCTCGGGCAGGGAGGCGACCTCGGGGATGGGGTAGCGGCTGATCGGGCGATCCATGTTCAACCTTCCTTGAGGCGACGCGCCGCGGAGACCGCGAAATAGGTGAGGATGCCGTTTGCCCCGGCCCGCTTGAAGGCCATCAGCCCCTCCATCATCGCGCGGTCATGGTCGAGCCATCCGCGCTCCACCGCCGCCATGATCATCGAATACTCGCCGCTCACCTGATACACGAAGGTGGGCAGGCCGAATTCCTTCCGCACGCGGTACAGCACGTCCAGGTAGGGCAGGCCGGGCTTCACCATCACCATGTCTGCGCCCTCGGCCACGTCCAGGGCGACCTCGCGCAGCGCCTCGTCGCCGTTGGCCGGATCCATCTGGTAGGTCTTCTTGTCCGAAGGCCCGGCGCGGTCGGGGCCGACCAGCGAGCCGACCGCGTCGCGGAACGGCGCGAAGAAGCCCGAGGCATACTTGGCGGCGTAGGACATGATGCGCGTGTGCTCGAGGCCACGCGCGTCCAGCGCGGCGCGGATGGCGCCGATGCGCCCGTCCATCATGTCCGAGGGGGCGACGCAATCCATCCCCGCCTCGGCCTGGAGCACGGCCATGCGGGACAGGATCTCGACCGATTCCTCGTTGTGAACGTGGCCGTCCCGCACCACCCCGTCATGGCCGTGCGAGGTGTGGGTGTCGAGCGCGACGTCGCCGATTAGGCCAAGCTCCGGATGCGCCTTCTTCAGCGCCCGGGCGGCGCGGCACATCAGGTTCTCCGGGTCGAGCGCGCCGGTGCCGTCCTTGTCGCGCTCCTCCATCGGCGTATAGGGGAACAGCGCCACGGCCGGGATGCCGAGGCTCACCGCCTCCGCCACGTGCTCCGCCACCCGATCCACCGAGACGCGGAACACGCCGGGCATGGAGGCGACCGGCACGCGCTGCCCCGTGCCGGAGGTGAGGAAGATCGGCCAGATCAGGTCCTGCGGCGCGAGCCGGCTTTCGGCCGAAAGCGTGCGGCTCCACGCGTCGCGCCGGTTGCGGCGCATGCGCGTGGCGGGGAAGGAGCCGGCGAAATGCATCACGCCAAGGCCTGTTCGAGATCGGCCAGGATGTCGTCGATGTGCTCGATGCCGATGGACAGGCGCACATAGCCGGGCGTGACGCCGCTCGCTGCCTGCTCCTCCTCGTTCAACTGGGAATGGGTGGTCGTGGCCGGATGGATGGCGAGGGAGCGCGCGTCGCCGATATTGGCGACGTGGTAGAACAGCTTCAGCTTCTCGATGAAGCGCTGCCCGGCCTCCTTGCCGCCCTTCAGCTCGAAGCCGAGCAGCGAGCCGTAGCCGCCCGCCAAGTGCGCGTCGGCGCGGCGCTTCGCCTCGCCCGTGGCGACGGAAGGATGGATGACGCTCGTCACCTGGTCATGCCCGGACAGGAAGGCGGCGACGCGCAGCGCATTGCTGCAGTGGCGCTCCATGCGCAGCGGCAGCGTTTCCAGCCCCTGCAGGAACATGAAGGCGTTGAACGGGCTCATCGGCGCGCCGATGTCGCGCAGCAGGCAGGTGCGCATCCGCAGGATATAGGCGACGGGGCCAAGCGGCTTCGCCGCCTCCGTCCACACCGCGCCGTGATAGGAGGGGTCGGGGCGGTTCAGCGTCGGGAAGCGGTCGCCATGCTGCGCCCAGTCGAAATTGCCGCCATCGATCACCATGCCGCCGATGGAGGTGCCGTGGCCGCCGATCCACTTGGTCGTGGAGTGCATCACCACCGCCGCGCCGTGCTGGAACGGCTTGCAGATGATGGGCGCCGCCGTGTTGTCCATGATCAGCGGGATGCCGAGGTTGCGGCCCAGCGTCGCCACCTCCGCGATCGGGAAGACCTGGAGCTTGGGGTTGGGCAGGGTCTCGGCATACCAGCAGCGCGTGCGGTCATCCGACGCCTTGGCGAAGTTCTCCGGATCCGCCGGGTCCACGAAGCGCACCTCGATGCCGAACTGCTTCAGCGTGTTGGCGAAGAGGTTCCACGTGCCGCCGTAAAGGTCGGTGGAGGAGACGATGTTGTCCCCCGCCTCGCAGAGATTCAGCACGCAGAAGGTCGTCGCCGCTTGGCCTGAGCCGACTGCGAGCCCCGCCACGCCCCCCTCCAGCGCCGCGAGCCGCGTTTCCAGCGCGTCGCAGGTGGGGTTCATGATGCGGGTGTAGATGTTGCCCAGCTCCTGCAAGGCGAAGAGACGGGCCGCATGGCCCGTGTCCTGGAACTGGAAGGACGTCGTCTGGTGGATGGGCACGGCGACCGAACCGGTGGAGGGGTCGGCGCGGTGGCTGCCGCCATGCAGGGCGATGGTTTCGGGCTTCATGGGTTCCTCCCGGTTCGCGGGCCCGGAGGATGCCACCGGGGCCGGAACCGCGAAAGCCTCGGGGGCCGCGCCGGATTGCCGCTCTGGTCCGTTGCCCTGGATCGGGATCAGCGCGGCCGCGCCGTTTCCTCACCCTGCGCGAAGGCGCCCGCCGTGGTCCAGACGCCGACCAGCGAACCGTCGGGCTGGAGCTGGTAGATGCCCATGCCGGTCTGCTCGCCCAGGGTGAAGGCGGTGGCGAAGGTGAGACCGCTGACCATTGCCACGCCCTCGATCTCGTCCTGGCCGATGACCCATTGGACGCGGAAGGTGGAAAGCCCGATCTGCGTCAGCAACAGCGTGCCGGTATAGTCCGTGCCATCGGGGTTGCGGCCCGTCACGTCATAGGTGCCGCTGCGCTGGGCGGCGGCCGGCAGGGCCAGGGACAGGGCCAGCAGCGCGGCCAGGAAGACTCGTTTCATCACATCCTCATTTCACGCTCGCCACCCGCAGCGCGTTGGTGGCGCCCGGGGTGCCGAAGGGCACGCCGGCGGTGACCACCACTTCCTCTCCCGGCCCGGCGAAGCCTTCCTGCTGCGCGGCCCGGGTGGCGCGGCCCACCATCTCGGTCATGGAGTGGATATCCGGGACCACGACCGGATGCACCCCCCAGGCCACGGCGAGGCGACGGGCGCTTTCCACCAGCGGTGTCAGTCCCAGGATGGGACAGTCCGGCCGTTCCCGCGCCACACGCAGCGTGGTGGAGCCGGTGGTGGTGAAGGTGGCGATGACCTTCGCCTCGATCGTGTGCGCCACCTGCCGAGCGGCGGCGGCGATGGCGCCGGCGCTGGACCGCTCGGGCGAGGGGCGGTTGTTGTCGGTGAGCTGGCGCCAGCCCTCGTCCTGCTCCACCCGGGCCACGATGCGGTCCATGATGTTCACCGCCTCGAACGGGTATTGCCCGGCGGCCGTCTCGGCCGAAAGCATCACCGCATCGGCGCCGTCGAACACGGCGGTCGCCACGTCGCTGGCCTCGGCGCGGGTGGGGGCAGGGGCGGTGATCATGCTTTCCAGCATCTGCGTCGCCACCACCACCGGCTTGCCCAGCTGCTTGGCGCAGCGGACGATGCGCTTCTGCACCAGCGGCACCTCCTCCGGCGGCAATTCCACGCCCAGGTCGCCGCGCGCCACCATGACGCAGTCGGTGAGCGCCAGGATGCCGTCCAGGTTCTCGACCGCCTGGGGCTTCTCCATCTTCACCATGATCCACGCGCGGCCATCGGCGATGGCCTTGGCTTCCGCCACGTCCTCCGGGCGCTGCACGAAGGAAAGGCCGACATACTCGATGCCCAGCGGCAGCACGAAATCCAGGTCCTCGCGGTCCTTCTTCGTCAGGGCCGGGATGGGCAGCGCCACGTCGGGCACGTTCACCCCCTTGCGGTCCGAGAGCGGGCCGCCGACCAGCACCTCCGTTTCCAGGTGGTCGTCGGCGACGGCGCGCACCACGCGCAGCCGCAGCTTGCCGTCATCCAGCAGCAGCGTGGTGCCGATGCGCGCGGCGTTGATGATCTCCGGATGCGGCAGCTGCACGCGCTGCACGGTGCCCGGCGTCGGGTTGAGGTCGAGGCGCAGGCGCTGGCCGGGGGTGAGCTGGACGCGCCCGGCGGCGAACTTGCCCACGCGCAGCTTCGGCCCCTGCACGTCGGCCAGGATGCCGACCGGACGGCCGGTGCGCTTCTCCACCTCGCGGATCATGAGAATGCGCGCCGCATGGTCCTCGTGCGAGCCATGCGAGAAGTTGAGGCGGAACACGTCGGCCCCCGCGCGGAACAGCTTCTCGATCACCTCCACCGTGCTGCTGGCGGGGCCGAGCGTGGCGATGATCTTGGTGCGGCGGTGGCGCCGCAACGGGATACGCATCGGGGTTCAGCCTCCGGCCAGCAGGATGGCGCGCATGTCGTTCACGTTGGTGAGGGTCGGCCCGGTGCGGATCAGTGTCCCGGCCGCCTCGAACACGTCATAGCTGGAATGGGCGGCGAGCGCCCCCGCCGGGTCGCTGCCGCGCGCGAGAACACCTGGCCCCCACCACGCCCCGGCTGCGTCGGACTTGCCGTCGATGCCGTCCGTGTCGGCGCAGAGCGCCCAGGCGCCGGCCACGCCTTCCAGCGCCAGCGCCATGGCCAGGAGGCATTCCGTGTTGCGCCCGCCGCGCCCCTTCGTGCCGGCGGGCAGTGTCACCGTGGTCTCCCCGCCCGAGAGTAGCACGCAGGGCGTCCGCAGCGGGTGGCCGTGCAGGGCGGCGGAACGGGCGATGCCGGCCAGGGCCGTGCCGACATGGCGCGCCTCGCCCTCGATCGCATCGCCCAGGATCAGCGGCTCCAGCCCCTGCCGCTGCGCCTCCGCCGCCATCGCCTCCAGCGCCATCATCGGCGTGGCGATCAGCCTGAACTCGGAGCGGGCGAGGCGAGGGTCGCCGGGCTTGGGGCTTTCCTCCGCCTCCAGCTCCAGGTGGCGCATCACCGCATCGGGCAGGGCGAGGGTGAAGCGGGCGGCGAGGGCCCGCGCCTCGGCGAAGGTGGAAGGGTCGGCCACGGTGGGTCCGCTCGCGATCACCTCCGGGTCGTCGCCCGGCACGTCGGAGATGGCGAGGGTGACGACCCGCGCCGGATGCGCCGCCGCGGCGAGCCTTCCGCCCGAGAAGGCGGAAAGGTGCTTGCGGACGCAATTCATGGCGTGGATGTTCGCGCCGCTCGCCAGCAGGGCCCGATTGGTGGCGACGAGGTCGTCCAGCGTCAGCCCCGGCGCCGGCAGGGTGGCGAGCGAGGACCCGCCGCCCGAGATCAGCGCGAGGACGAGGTCGTCCTCCGTCAGCCCCTCGCAGAGCCTCAGCATCTCTGAAGCCGCCTCCGCGCCCGCCTCGTCGGGCACGGGATGGGCGCCGAAGCGCAGAGCGATGCGCCGAAGGGGCAGCCCGGCCCCGTGCGGCGCGATGACGAGGCCCGCGAGGTCCACCTCGGGCCAAGCCTCCTCCACCGCCAGGGCCATGGGCGCGGCGGCCTTGCCCACGCCCACCACCACGACGCGGCCGTTGCGGGGCCGTTCCGGCAGGTGGGCGGCGAGCACGGCGCGCGGGTCGGCGGCGCGCACCGCCGCGTCGAACATGGCGCGCAGCGCGCCTGCCGCCTGCTCCTCCGTCCAGCCCATCCGGTCCCCACCGCGTGATTCGCCGGCAGATTGCGCCGCCCCGCCACCCGCTTCAACCCGCGCCGCCGCCATGCCAAACCGGCAGGCGGACATGTCATCGAGGATTCCCATGCGTCACCACAGGATCGCCGCCATTGGCGGGGACGGAATCGGACAGGAAGTCATCCCCGCCGGCCTTGACGTGCTGCGCGCCCTGCAGGAGCGCTGCGGCGACTTCGCGCTGGAGGTGGAGGAATTCCCCTGGGGCAGCGACTTCTACCGCGAGACCGGGCGCATGATGCCCGAGGATGGGCTAGAGACGCTGAAGCGCTTCGACGCCATCTATTTCGGCGCGGTGGGCGACCCGCACCTGCCCGATGACCTGACGCTGTGGGGGCTGCGCCTCAACATCTGCCAGAACTTCGACCAGTACGCGAACATCCGGCCCACGCGCGTCCTGCCCGGCCTCCAGTCGCCGCTGCGCGGGGTCGGGCCCGGCGACATCGACTGGGTGATCGTGCGCGAGAACTCGGAGGGCGAGTATGCCGGCCATGGCGGCCGCGCCCATCGCGGGCAGGACATCGAGGTCGCGACCGAAACCAGCATCTTCACCCGCGTCGGGGTGGAGCGGATCATGCGCACCGCCTTCCGCATCGCCGCCTCCCGCCCGCGCAAGCTGCTGACCGTCGTCACCAAGAGCAACGCGCAGCGCCACGGCATGGTGTTCTGGGACGAGGTCGCGGCGCAGGTGGCGAAGGATTTCCCCGAGGTGCGGATGGAAAAGGAGCTGGTGGACGCCATGGCCGCCCGCTTCGTCCGCAAGCCGGGCAGCATCGACACGGTCGTCGCCACCAACCTTCATGCCGATATCTTGAGCGACCTGGCGGGTGCGCTCACCGGTTCGCTCGGCATTGCGCCGACGGCGAACCTCGACCCGGAGCGACGCTTCCCCTCCATGTTCGAGCCGATCCACGGCTCGGCCTTCGATATCACCGGCAAGGGGGTGGCGAACCCCGTCGCCACCTTCTGGACCGCCTGCATGATGCTGGACCACCTGGGCGAGGCGGCGGCGAGCGCACGGCTGATGCGTGGCATCGAGGCGGCGACCGCCGGGGGCGTGCTGACGCCCGACCTTGGTGGGTCGGCTTCCACGAAAGACGTGACGGAAGCGGTTATCGCCGCTATCCGTGGCGACAATCAATAACGCAGCGAAACAAGCGAGAGGAAACACCCCATGAGCCTGACCCGCCGCGCCGCGCTGGTGCTGCCCCTGCTGCCGCTCGCGGCGCCGGCGGTGGCGCAGCAGGGCTTCCCGAGCCGCTCCATCTCCCTGCTCATTCCCTTCGCGGCGGGCGGGCCGACCGACATGATCGCCCGCCTCCTCGCCGAGGGGATGTCCAAGGAGCTCGGCCAGCCGGTCGCGGCGGAGAACGTGACGGGGGCGGGCGGCACCATCGCCGCGGCCCGCGTCGCCCAGGCGCGGCCCGACGGGCACACGCTGCTGATCCACCACATCGGGCTGGCGAGCGCCGCGACGCTCTACCGGCGCCTGCCCTTCGACATCCAGCGCGGGCTGCAGCCGCTGGGCGTCGTGTCGCACACCGGCATGGTGCTGGTGTCGCGGCCCGACTTCCCGGCGACTGATGCCCGCGCCTACCTCGCCGCGATCCGCGACGAGGGCGAGAAGCTGAACCTCGGCCATTCGGGCCTCGGCGGCTCCAACCAGCTTTGCGGGATGCTGGTGCAGCACGCGGCAGGGCGGGGGGCGACGCAGATCGTGTTCCGCGGCAGCGCCCCCGCCATGACGGAGATGATGGCCGGGCGCCTGGACATCTCCTGCGAGCAGGCGACGGTCGCCGCCCCCTTCATTCGCGACGGGCGCATCAAGGGCTACGCCGTGACCCTGCCGGAGCGCGTCCCCGGGCTGGACGTGCCGACGAGCCGGGAGGCCGGGATCGACCTCATCATGTCCGCTTGGCACGGGCTTTATGCCCCAGCCGGCACGCCGCCCGAGGTGGTGGCACGGCTGTCCCAGGCCATCCGCGTGGCGCTGCGCGAGGAAAGGCTGCGGACCCGCTATGCCGAGACGCTGACCACCGTGGCGCGGGAGGAGGAGGCGGACCCCGCCTATCACACGCGCTTCCTCAACTCGGAGATCGAGCGGCTGCGCCCGCTGATCCTGGCTGCGGGGCAGTTCGCTGACTGAGGGTCGGGGAGGATTGAAGCACCGGCCGGGCGGGGGCATCTCTGCCCCCCGAACCGGAGGAGCCGATCCGATGCCCAACCCCCAGCCCGAAGCCGACCTCGCCCTCGGCGCCGCCGCCGCGATGGACGAGGCGACTCGCCAGCGCATCGAGGCCGCGGCCTTCCGCAAGCTGGTCGCGCATCTGCGCGACCGGACGGATGTACAGAACATCGACATGATGAACCTCGCGGGGTTCTGCCGAAACTGCCTGTCCCGCTGGTACCAGGAGGCCGCTTCCGAGGCCGGCGCGACGCTGGACACCCCGGCGGCGCGGGAGATCGTCTACGGCATGGACTACAAGGCCTGGCAGGCCGCGAACCAGAAGGAAGCGAGCCCCGAGCAGAAGGCCGCCTTCACCGGGGCCATGGCCAAGCACGGCTGATGCGGCCGGGCCACGTCGCGCGTCTTTCACGGCGCCGGACGAGGCCGCCCGCACGAGGATGACGGGGGAGGTGCGGGAGTCGGTGGCGCGGATACGGGCCGCCGCTGACCTGTGATCGGCTGCCTAGCGCGTCTGGAGCACACCTTCGCGGTGGGAAGAGCCGGCCGGATCTCGAGGTCTTCTTCCAGCAGCGGTGTGTGCAAATACAACAGGTTAACAGATTCTGTTGTCTCTCGCTGCATCTCTCTAGGCGCTGTCGGCCCTTGGGCATACATCTGTGCCGACGCCCCCCTGATCACGACCCTTTCAAACCATTGAGGCGCAGATGTCTGACGCACCCTTCGACACCACGGACGACGCTGCGGCGAGCCGCGCACGGCAGGCCGCCGACCCAGAATCGGATGTTGGGGGCATTGCCGCCGACCGCCTGCGTTCCATCATCGAGCGCGTGGAGCGCCTGGAGGAGGAGCGGAAGGCCCTCGCCGACGACATCAAGGACATCTTCGCCGAGGCGAAATCGGCCGGGTTCGATGTGAAGGTGGTGCGACAGATCATCCGCCTCCGCAAGCAGGAACCCGCCGAGGTGGAGGAGCAGGAAACGCTGCTGGACCTCTACCGCCGTGCTCTGGGGATGTAGCGACGGTTGTTGTCAGGAACCGGAGTTCGTGAAATTGTTTCACCAACTCCGGTGTTTTTCATACAGTACCGGATGAATACTTTCTCGGTTCAAATTGGCTTTTCGTGAAGTATTCGGATTTTTCCTGTGTAGATCACATGCGCCATCCTGTATTGATAGAAGAACAGATGAAATAGCGATGATGACGCCTATCAGCGGCCCGTTTCGGGTCTGCTCCGGGCCGCACAACGGAGGGACCGCATGCCATCCGATGCGAATTTGTGGAACTTGGTCGAGGCGCCTGAACCGTTGCCCGCCATTGTTGATGCCGCTCAGGAGCGAGGGCCTCAAATCGTCGGGCTCCCAGATGGGCGGCAGGTGGTTTTGATGATGCTCAATGAATACGCTCCCCGTCGAGAGAGTGCCCTTGAGGTGCTCCGTTCCAGCGCAGGCCTGGGGGAGCTTCCAGATCTCCGCAGGAGGGATGGCAGTCCACAGGAAGGTCAGAGCTAACAAGGCTGGACTCGCTTCGGAGCCATACGGCAGGCTCTATCTCATGTACTTGGTGGACACGGATGTCCTGAGCAGATTGCGCAGGCCCCGGTCCTCCGGGGAACTGCCGCCTTGGCTTGTAAGTCGGCTTGCCTCTGGCCTCGTCATCTCAGCCGCTACTGTTGTCGAGATTGAGCAAGGTGCCCGATGGGTAGGGCAGCGCCATCCGCAGAAAGAGGCAGAGATCCGTTCCTGGCTTTTCCGCCTGTTGGCAGCCTACGACACCACCGTGCTGCCAATCGGGCTCGCGGAAGCCTCGCTTTGGGGCCAAATGCGGGCAACACCGGGTTTAAGGGGCTTCATTGAAGGTACGAGGCCAAACCGCCCGTCAGCGGGCAGACCGCGATCATGGCCATCGGAGGGTAGGTCGCCTAACGTCGGGCAGCACGCGACGACCGCAGGCCCGCAGTCTCCTCGGCCGCCCCATAAAGGCCAGGTCGCAGTTCAGCACCCCCAACCCGAAAGGGTACGCCATGTCGCAGTTCCTCATCTATGTGCGCATGGGGGAGTGACTCCTATCCTCCTTCTTGCTCTGGATAGGGCCACACCTCCACTGCGCATTGCCTAGCCACCGCTGACCAAGCCGTCCACGCCTCGGCCGTTGCCATGGATCTAGGTCGGATGCTGGTCGCTGCGGGAGGCCGAACGAGGGGTGGCTGGCCGAGCACGGGCTGGCGTCACGCATCCACCGCAAGAAGCCACAGATGCGAGGCAACTGATGGATGGCCCCGCCTCGGGCCGCCAACGAGAAGAGGAGCGGACGTGAACGAGTTTGAGGAGGGACTGGAAGGTACGCCCGCCCGCACGGCCTCGGAGCACCACCTCGAACAGGTGAGGCAGCGCGGGGGCGTGTTCGTCGAGGCCGTTCGCGTGACGCGGATGCCTATGGTGGTCACCGATGCGACGCTTCCTGGCAATCCCATCACCTTCGTGAACCCCGCTTTTGTCCAGCTCTCGGGGTATGCACTTGAGGATTTGCTCGGTCAGGATCCTCACTTCATGAACGGTGCGGGGACAGATCCCGAGGCGATCGCCGAGTACGAGGCAGCGATGAGCGAGGGCCGGGACGCGACCCTTGAGATCCTGCAGTATCGGAAGGACGGGTCATCGTTCCGTGCCATGCTCTTTGCCACGCCCCTGGATGACGGACAGGGCCACGTCACCAATCACTTTCTCTCCTACCTCGACATCACCCGCCGGTACGATGCGGAAGAGGCGCTACGCGCATTAACCGTCGATCTGGAGCAGCGGGTCTCTGAGCGCACGCTCAACCTTGAAGCGGCAAACGCGGCCTTGCAGAGGGCGGGCGCGGAACGCGAGATGCTCTTGGTCGAGGTCAACCATAGAGCCAAGAACAGCCTCCTGATCGGCGCGTCATTGCTGCTCCTGCAAGGGCGACGACAGGCGGACCCAGCGGTCAGGTCACTCTTCGAGGAATCCGCTGAACGGTTGAACGCCATGGCCCGGGTTCACGATATGCTGAGCCGGTCAGAGCAGGCACAGCGCGTCGATGTGGCCACATACGTTTCTGAGCTTTGCGAGGCACTGAAGTCTCTGACGGGCGGCGACGAACGGATTTCGCTGAAGGTGCGGGCGGAAGAGGACATCCTCGTCGACGCCGACACGGCGTTTCCGATCGGCATCGTGCTGACCGAGCTCATCACCAACGCTGTTAAGTACGCCTTCCCACACGCTCGTTCCGGCATGATCCTGGTTCAAGCGAAACGAAGCAGGCCGGGCCACGTGGAGATTGTCGTCCGCGACAATGGCGTAGGTATGACGAATTATCGGGAAGGGTCGCTCGGTTATGGCCTGGTTCGTTCCCTCATCAAGCAGATCGGGGGCGAGCTTGACGTCCAGGGCGACGCTGGCGTGACCGTCACAATTGGCTTCTCGGACGCATCAAGGTTGCCGCGCCCGACCCAGGCGGAGACGTCACGAGAAACCCAAGTCCCTCGCGAGCAGGGAGAGGTGAATTGAGGGTTCGATCGCCCACATCACAGCGGCGTAGTGTTGATTGGCCTCCAAGAGGAAGGTGGCCTCGGGCTTTCGGCCCCCTGCGGCGTAGACGACTGTCCATGAACGGCATCCTGATCTGGTCACGCAGCAGCCGGCGGAGAAATCTGCTGGAGGCGTCACGATTAGGTTCTTCGCGGCGCAGAACGACCAGCTTCGGCCAGCGACACCGTAACCGAAGACGCCGTGTGGGCGCGCCTGCTCGCAGGCTGTTTCCCCGCGGAAACGTCTTGCCTCAGGTGAGCGCAGCGAGGCTCTCGGCCAACTCGGCCTCGCGAAATGGCTTTGCCAGTCGTGGCAGGTCCGGCGCTATGCCCGCCGTCTCTGCGTAGCCGGACATCACCAGCACCTTGATCGACGGCCGTTCGGCCTGGAGCCGACGGGCAAGGTCGGTCCCCGACACGCCGGGCATCAGGTGGTCCGTCACCACCACATCCGGGTTGAGACCGCGATTCAGGAGCCGGAGCGCCTCTTCTGCTGAGGCCGCCTCGACCACCTTATAACCCAGCTCGATCAGCATGTCGGCGGTGCTGAGGCGGACGAGATCCTCGTCGTCGACCAACAGCACTGTGCCGCGCCTGCTGGCCGGCGCCACCTCGCCCACCGCCGGTTCGCCCGCAACCCCCGACGCTCGCCCCTCCGGAAGCCAAAGCTCGACGTTGGTGCCCAGGCCAGGGGCGCTCTGGATCGTGAGCGCCCCACCCAGCTGGGAGGCAAGGCCATGCACCATGGACAGGCCAAGGCCCGTCCCCTTCCCCACGCCCTTGGTCGAGAAGAACGGCTCGACGGCTCGGACGCGCGTCGCCGCGTCCATGCCGACGCCCGTGTCGGCAACGGAGACGTGTAGGTAGCGCCCCGGCTTCAGGCCGGACCGGTGCTGCCGCCCGACCGTTTCCGACTCCACGGAAATGCGCAGCGTCCCACCCTCCGGCATCGCATCGCGGGCGTTCACCGCAAGATTCAGCACCGCCATCTCCAGCTGGTTGGGGTCGGCCTTGGCCGGCGGCAGGTCCCGGCCCGCATCGACCACGACCTTGATCTGGGGCCCGGTCGTGCTTGCGATCAGGTCCGCCATCCCGGCGACAAGGTGCGCGACATCCACCGCCACCGTCTGGAGCGGCTGACGCCGCGCGAAGGCGAGCAGCCGCTGGACGAGCGTCCGCGCGCGGTCGGCCGACTGGACGGCCCCCGCGATCAGCCGCTGCTCGCGCTCGCCACCCAGCCCCCTGCGCTGAAGCATGTCGAGCGCGCCCACGATGGGCGTCAGGAGGTTGTTGAAGTCATGCGCGACCCCGCCGGTGAGCTGGCCCATCGCCTCCATCTTCTGGCTCTGCCTGAGCGCCTCCTCGGCGACGACCTGCCGCGTCACGTTTCGGCTCGACCCGATCAGCCGGACGATGCGTCCTTCCGGATCCCGCATGGGGACGAGGGAGGTGTCCCAATGCTGCGGGTCGCCATCGAGGTCGAACTCCTCGCGATACTGGTGGACCATGCCCGTCGCGACGACGTGCCGGTAGGTTTCGATAACCCGCCGAGCGGCCGATTCCGGCAGGATGTCCTCGATCCGTCGACCACGGATGTCGGAGAGCCTGAGCCCGACCGCCGCCTCGTGTGCGGGATTGATCTCCTCCACGACAAAGCCGCCATCGGGCTGGACTCCAATCACGAACAGTGCCTCGGGCGAATTCTCGAAATAGGCGCGGTAGAGGGCGTCCGCCTTCCGGCGCGCGGCCTCGGCCGCCGCCAGTTCCGCCTCCCGCGCCCGCTCCGCCGTCACGTCGCGGCCGGTGGCGTAGGTCATGTTGCCGGCGGGTGCGGCCACCCAGGAAATCCAGCGGGTGGAGCCGTCCTTGTGCCGGCAGCGGTTCACGATCCTCGGAGTGCCGCCTTCCGCCGCCAGTTCATAGGCCTCGACGGTCTTGTCGTGGTCGTCCGGCAGCACGAATTCGTTCACATAGCGTCCGACAAGGTCCTCTGGCGCATAGCCGAGCACCGTGGTCCAGGCGGGGTTCACCCGCCGGAGAAATCCCTCGAAATCGATGACGAGCATCAGGTCAGGCGACGTGGCCCACATGCGGTCGCGCTCGGCCGTGCGCTCCGCGACCTGCGCCTCGAGCGTCTCGTTGAGTTCGCGCAGGCGTTCCTCGGCGTGCTTACGGTCGTGAATGTCGGTCGAGGCCCCATACCAGTGGATGACCCGCCCGGTGGCGGGATCGCGGTAAGACTCGGCACGGACGAGGAACCAACGGTACGCACCATCCTTGCGACGTATGCGGTGCTCGACCTCGAACACGCTCCCGGTACGCTTTGCCTGTTCGAATGCAGCCATCGTCCGCGCCACGTCCTCGGGATGAACATAGCAGGCGGCCACGTCACCAGCTGTGGCTGGCCATTCCAGCGTCCCGGTATAGCTGCTCCATTGCCGATTGAAGAACTCCAGCCGCCCTTGTGCGTCTGTGACCCAGACGATCTGCGGCACGGCATCGGCCATGAGCCGGAAGTGAGCCTCACTCTCACGCAGATCCGCCAGAGCGCGGCTGGCTTCCAGTTGAGCCATCACCTGCGCGGCAAGGCTCCGGAGCGTCCGCATCTGACTGTCGGGAATACCGCCGGGCCGGGGCTTCGTGTCGAGCACGCACACGGTGCCGATCGGCAGGCCCTCCGGCGTGCACAGGAGGGCCCCCGCGTAAAAGCGCAGGCCACCGGCGACGGCTACGAGAGGATTATCACGGAAGCGTGTGTCCTCCGCGAGATCCGGCACGACGAGCGTGTCGCTCTCAAGAATGGCTTGACGACAGATGGACACATCGAGAGGTAGTTCGCTTTGGCCAATGCCGACCTCGGCCTTGAACCACTGGCGGGTGTCGGAGACGAAGTTCACCACGGCGATCGGCGCGCCGAGGAGGTCGGCGGCAATCGAGGCGATCTCGTCGAAGCTGGGCTCTCGCGGGGTGTCGAGGATGCGGTAGCGCTCAAGAGCCGCGACACGGTCCGCTTCGTTCCATCTCGATGGATCGCGCGGCGGGTGTCCAGGCTGAGGGCCAGACCCTTCCATCGGCTTCCACGCCTCCTCCCGCAGCCCCTGCTCTTCGCTTCCAGAAAACAACGACTAGACCACGCACGCTGCCTTGGCCCGTTTCGGGTAACGGAGGGCCAAACAGGTCCTTACCCGAACGCTGATATTCTGGCCTCGTTGGCGCATTGTCTCAGCACGGCAACGGAAATGGGCGCCTGCCCGGGCTGGGCGATGATTGTCATCTTTTGGAGCGCCGGCCCTATTGGCCGTTGCGCCGGTTTAGCGCCGGTGCGCGCGTGACGTCCTAGATGCTCTCGAAAGGCCGTCCCGGAGCGCTCTTCTTGCTCGTCGCGAACCACACTCGACGCCGAGGGGGTAAAGAGGACCGCGAATGGCCGGTCCCGCTTTCGTGCTGGAGGTCAGGTTTCTTTTGCCCGCCCCACGGAATGTCAACTGCATTACACATTTCAGGCGACCCGTAACCTTTTGCTGGCTCAAGCACTGTATGTTGCAGTGCAGCATTCGAAGACATTCGAGGCGCTGGCATGATCGCTCCAACCGGCATGTGGGCCGAAGGCGCAGCGAAAGCTTTGTCTGGAGTGGCGTCACGATTTCACGTTGCAGGCCCCGCACTGCAACAGGACAAGGACATCACCATGACCCTTCGCGCCCTCATGCAGGCCGGCCCTGCCAAGGCCAACGAATTGTTCGCCAAACTCGCCGAAACGTCCGACGGTGCGCTGCGGACCCGCGAGAAGCTGTTCGCCGAGCTTAAGAGCGAACTTGAACTCCATGCCAGCCTTGAGGAACAGCACCTGTTCCCGCTCCTGCGCAGGAACCCGGAAACCAAGGAACTGGCCGCGGACGCGTTTCGCGAGAACAAGGAGCTTCGGGTCAAGCTCAACGAGCTGGAGGCCATGCCAAAGAACGACCCGGCGTTTGCCGAGACGCTCGCGGACCTGAAAAAGACGTTTCGCCAGCATGCGCGCGACGACAGAAAGGAACTGTTGCCTGCCGTGCAGCGCGCTCTGAGCGAAGAGCAGATGCAAGGTGTGACCGAGAAGATGGAAGCCCGGCTTGCCGAGGTGGAGCAGGCCAAGCAGAACGAGGCCGAGGAGCGCCGTGCCAAGGCCCGTCAGGAGCGCGAGGAGGCGGACTTCCTGGCTCAGCAGGCTGAACTTCGCGCTGAGCGGGCCCAAGCGGCCGAGCGGGAGAGGGCGGCGACTGAGGAAAGCGCGCGCGAAACTGCGCGCCTTGTTGCCGATGCCGCCTTCAAGCCGGCCGCTTTGGCAGCCAAGACGGTGGCCGATGTGACTCGCGTCGCTGCCTCAGGTGCCGGGACGGGCCAGCGTGCTCAGGCTCAGGCATCCGCCCTGACCAACATGTTCCTGTGGCCGTGGATGAGTATGGTGCAGAACGCGCAGCGGCCGGGATCCTCTGTGGCCGTTCGTGGCCCCGCGGCCATGGAAGAGGTCATCTCGTTGGGCGAGGAGGTTCTTGAGGTCGGCAAGCGCACGGAGAACCGCGGCACGGCCAGCATCCGCCGCTTTGTGGTCGAGACCCCGGTCGAGCGCCAGGTCACGCTGCAGAGCGAAAAGGTCGTCATCGAGCGCCGTCGCCCGGTGAGCGACAAGGTCACCGGCGAGGTCCTGACCGAAGTGTCGATCGAGGTGATCGAGACGGAGGAGGTCCCGACCGTCGAGAAGCGTGTTCGCCTGCGGGAAGAGGTCGTGGTGCGGATGGAACGCACCCAGCGCGTGGAGAGGGTGAATGCGACGGTGCGTCGCGACGAGGTCGAGATCCGCCAGCCCGGCCGAAAGCGTGGCAGCCAGCAGCTGCGTACTGTCATCGCGGAAGGCTGAAACCTGCCCGCCGGGGACCAGGATTAAAGCGTACGGTTCGTGCGTGAACTGAGCTTCTGGATGGCACGGTGTCACGGCCCTGATCGCGCTCCCGCAGCGTGGTCAGGGTCCTTTTTTAATGGCCGTAACCTCAAAAGGGGTTCGCTCGGAGGAAGAGCTTTGGAGGCTTCACGGGCAGTCCCTCAGGACTGCCTTGGCAGTGGATACTTGAAACCGGAGCGACAGTGTCGAGGGGGGACTGAGCCATGGACTTCATGTTGAAGCAGCTGTTCGGTGGACACCCGCTTCCTACCCTGACCGCGGTCAGCGCTGACAGACGCAAGAGCCTCCCGCCGGAGTGCGGGATCGCTCACCCGAGCTTGGCTTCCTCCGCCACCACATGGAAGCCCGCAAGTTGGCAAGGTCCGAAAGTGGTGGTCATCGCCACGTCCGTCGCATCCCGGCCGCGTGCCATCAGGATGCGTCCGATGCGCGGCACGTTGTATCGCGCATCAAACGTGTACCAGCGGTCGCCAAGATAAGCCTCGAACCAGGCGGAGAAATCCATTGCCGCGTCCGAGAGTGGCACGCCGAAATCGCCCAGATAGCCCGTGCAGTAGCGCGCGGGGATGTTCATGCAGCGGCAGAGCGTGACAGCCAGATGCGCATAATCCCGGCAAACGCCGACGCGGTCCACGTTGCCGCCTTGCGCGGTGCGGAAAACATCCGCGTGCTCGTAACCGAACTGGATGCGGTTATGCGTGTAGTCGCAGATGGCCTGCACCCGCGCCCATCCCGGCGGGGTGCCGCCAAACAGCGCCCACGCCAGGTCTGTGAGGCGGTCCGTCTCGCAGTAGCGGCTGGCGAGGAGGAAGACGATCGCCTCATCCGGCAATTCCTCCACCGGCACCTGCCGCGCTTCCGGTGCATAATCATCGGGGGTGCCCGGATCCTGCAGGTCGAAGCGCGTCGAGATGGTCAGCCGCCCCTGCGGCGCGACGATGCGGTGGCAGATATTGCCGTAGCCATCGCGATACTCTGTCGCGCCGATCGGGGGATCGAACTGGATCTGGTGTGGCCCGAGCAGGCGCGGCATGCAGGAGGGATGCACACTCAGCGCCAGGATCATCGGCGTGGGGGCGGGGCACTCATAGGTAACGTCGCAGCCGGCGTGGATGATCATGGGGGAATAATCTCCGCTCGGGCAGGGCGAGCCCGAAGCGTCGTCACTCGTGCGGGGGTGGGATTGGCTCATGCTTGCTCTCGCTCGGCCTGCACTGCAGGGACTAACTCGCTCTCGGCCGTGACGGTCACCGAAACGTCCATGTCAAGCGCGTCGTCCGGCCGGCCTTTCCAGGTGCCATGCAGCGGCACGGCCTGCCCCGGGTCGCGCGCCACGGCGACGCGGATCAGGTCCCGGTTGCCGACGATGCCGTTGGTGGGATCGAACTCGACCCAGCCCGCCCCAGGCAGGTAGACGCGCACCCAGGCATGCGTGGAGCCGCCGCCGACAAGCGTGCGCCCCTCGCGCAATGTCGCGTCATGGCCGGGCGAGTAAATGTAGCCCGAAACGAAGCGCGCCGCGAGGCCGAGAGAGCGGACCGCCTCCATCATCAGCAGGGCAAAGTCGCGGCAGGTGCCGCTTCCCAGTTGCAGCGTGCGCACCGGCTCCTGAATCCCCCTTTGCTCGCGCGGCACATAGGTAAAGTCGCGCCGCACCGCGTGGGTCATGGCCGCCAGCAGATCCAGCGTTCCGGTCAGCCCGGACCTGTTCAGGAAGCTGCGGGCCCAGCGATCCACCACACGGTCTGGGTCTGGCGTGTGGCGCTCGATCGAGCGTGCCAAGTCGGGCATCTCATCGGTGGAGTAGGAGAAGGGCAGGCTGCGCGCGTGCTCCTCCAGTCGGAAGTCCAGCTCTTCCACGGGGCGATGGTCCAGGATGATGCGGCTGGCGAAACACAGCTCTCGGGCCCGGGTGGTGAAGTTCACGACGCCGACGCTGTTTCCAAAGACATCATGCACCCACCAGATCTGCGACGGCTCTGGCGTGATGTCGATCCGAGCTTTTAGGAGCCGCTGGTCATGCCCGGCCCGGGGCCGGAGCATCATCCGATGCTCGCCGAAGGAGACGGGCTGGCGGTAACGATAGGTCGTGAGGTGTCGGACGGTCAGGATGGACATGGGGCGCCTTCAGCCCCGGTTGCTGAGGCAGGAAATGGGCCGGAACTGGCCTGAGTTCATGCCCGACCTGCCGGCTCTCTTGCTCTCGCACGAGCGAGAACCCAAGATAGATCCGCTTTGGTCCAACTCGACTTTGTAAAGCGCTTTAGGCCGCACGGTCAAGCGGGTATAGAGGAACTGCCGCGCCGTGCGCGGCGACCAGCCCAAGAATTTTCAGACTGAGGGGCCAGTTCTCAAGTCTAGGGTCGCGCCCTGGCTTTGGCGTCTGCCCACGATACTCTCGTGAAAAGGCTCGAGCCAGCCGTCCGTGATCGCAGCAATGCTCCGCAACCAGACAGCAGTTCTGCATCGCGGGGATGATGTCTGGATCTGAAACCTGCCGGCCCGGTTAGCTCCTCGTTCGGCCTATGAGGGTACCCCACTGCGGCTGTATGCTTGGCGTCAAGCAGGAGGCCAAGCATGACAATTTCCCTCAGTTCATCTGACCACCAGAAGCTCGACCGTATGTTAGACACGATCTTGATGGCTCACGCTCAAGGCAAGATTTCACTCTCGGACGCCCGTTCGGCTCTTGCCCATTTTGTGGGCGCCGCGATGACCCAGAATGAAGGCGAAGTTCGCTCCTGGCTTAAGCCGGAAACCTTTGGGGAATTTGAGGACCTGATAGACGCCCACCGGCCTTAAAGACAACTATTCTGCTTCCTAGACGGCGGGAACGCCGGCGCAGAGCTGAGGCTCGCGGAGCACGCGTTCCAGCCCATCGACTATGCCGCGTACGCAGTAGGTTCGGTCGAAATCGTCCCCTGGTAGGACGCGCGTGATGACATAGCCTCCAGCCGGGAGAAAATACCGTGCTCCGCCCTCCTCAAGCCGGACCTTTTGCCCGACGGAGAATTTGTGCGCTGCGTTGTTGGTGGGCATGGATGCGTCCTTGTTGTGTTGCTCTGAGATGTGGCGTGGAACCGTGTGTCCGTGCGTCAGGCGACGGTCCGCCTCCGCTCCATTCCCGGGATCAAGAAGGGGGCCTAGCCTCTCAGTGCGGCGGGCGGATCGCCCTGCGTCATTTCAGGGTAGCCGTTCCCGGTCCGCAGCGTGTGCCCTTTCCAGTTCGCTGGGATCGACGATGTTTGCGTTGGGGTGTTCGTGCGGCGCATGTGTCCTTGGGATCAGCATGGTCGAGATGCGCCGATACACTGGGAAGGACAGGTCCTCAAGAAGCTGCTCCTCCGTCTCGACATCATAGGTGCCAGCAGGGAGAGGCCGATCGAGGCCCTTCAGGACGAAGGAATGCCTGAAGACCATGGTCGTCGTTTGGGTGCGTGTGAGCATCTTGCATCTCCTGGAAGCTCCCGATGACCGGCGCGGGCATATGGAGTGTGAAAGCGCCCAACAATCCGACGAGCCGGCAAGGTTTGCGTGCAGACGCGCAAGCCCTCTCGGGTTCTGTCGATCATCTGACTACGTTCGCCGCGCTCAGCTTGGCGGCCGCTGCGTCACGCATGGTGACGTTGGGGGTGGCATGCCTTCCTCCACTCCTGGGGGCAGGCGTCAGTTTCCGCCCTGAAGAACTGAGGGTCGCAGCTTGCTCGGACTGTGTTCGCTTAGAATTTCCTATAATATGCGCGGAGCAACCCAAATTGACAGCTATAATTACTGTAAGATAAAAAAATAAATCTCGGGAACATTTATCCTGATGCGGAGCGTTATCGTTCCTCCGACTTGAGGAATATCCCGTCCCCTCTCACCTAGGAGAGGTTCTTTTCAGCGCCACGGCGCGACGAACATCAGGGAGATGGAGCAAGGGATGGCCGATCCGATTGAGGGCGTTGAGCGGCATGGCCGCCTTTATTGGTGCATCAAGACCGATCTCGCACCGGACGGTAAGGTCCACCTCATGGCGGACCGGATGGAGGTGACATCGTCAGGAGCGCTGATTGCATGGGGCTCTTTCAACGCGAAAGCGGACGGTCCGTCACCGGAACCCGTGATCAACTTGGTCTGCGCCCCCGGTCGCTGGTTCGCGGCCTATGTCGCGTCAGGCGCGGATGGCAGCGGCCTCGCCGTTCAAAGTTGGGCCGGCGAACCTAACCAAGGACGCAATCGCGCTGCCGATGCCGAGCGGAGACCAGTGCTGCGCGAGGTCCCGCACGAAACGCGCTAAACCAGCATTTCCTCGTGTCCTCTCAAGGGCCCACACCGGCGCTGACGTCCAGTGCGGCAAACAGGTCGAGCGTGCCGTGGCGGCGGTCGTCTTCTCGTCCACGCACAGCACCAGCCAAGGAGGCATGATTGGTCCTGACCCCGGAAACTGGTCCAGGTGGAGCGCAAATTTTTCGGGCACGCTGAACCCCTGAGGAGGGGGAAAGGTGCCATGAAGCAGAAGCGATACACGGACGAGCAAATTGCCTTTGCCCTGCGGCAGGCGGAAAGCGGCACGGCGGTGGCCGAGATTTGCCGCAAGCTCGGCGTGTCCGAGCCCACGTTCTACCGGTGGAAGAAGCAGTTCGCCGGCATGGGTGTGGTGGAGATCCGGCGACTGAAGCAGCTGGAGGAAGAAAACGCCAAGCTCAAGCGGCTGGTGGCCGACCTCAGCTTGGACAAAACCATGCTTCAGGATGTGCTGCGAAGGTAGTTGGTGAGGCCCGCTCTTCGCCGGGACGTGGTGCGTCACCTGCAGGACGCCTACGGCATCGGCGAGCGGCGGGCCTGCCACGCCACGGGGTTCCACCGCTCGTCGCAGCGATACCGCTCGCGGCGGGACCCGCAGGTGGAGCTGCGGATGCGGCTGCGCGACCTGGCCGCGGCCCGGGTGCGCTATGGCTACCGGCGCCTGCACGTGCTGCTGCGGCGCGAGGGATGGCCGGTGAACCACAAGCGGGTGCATCGCCTGTACGCCGAGGAGGGGCTGTCGATCCGCACAAAGCTGCCGCGGCGCAAGCGGGCCTGGCGCTACCGGCAGGGACGACCCCAGGCAGGAGCCGCCAACGAGGTCTGGGCGATGGACTTCAGGTCGGACCAGCTGTTCGATGGCCGGCCGATCCGCATCCTGACCGTGGTGGACATCCACACGCGAGAGGGGCTCTCGACGCATCCGAGAGCCAACTTCCGGGCGGCCCAGGTCGTGGAGGTTCTGGAGGGCTTGGTGCGCCTGCGGGGCCGGCCGAAGAGCCTGAGGGTGGACAATGGCCCAGAGTTCGCCGGTCGGATGCTCGACCATTGGGCGTATCTGAACGGGGTGGAGATCGACTTCTCCCGCCCCGGAAAGCCCACGGATAATGCGTTTATCGAGGCGTTCAACGCCCGGCTCAGAGCCGAGTGCCTGAACGCCTCGTGGTTCCTGTCTCTGGCAGATGCCCGGCAGCGCATCGAGGAATGGAGGTGCCACTACAACGAGGAACGACCACACTCGGCGCTGGGAAACTTGACCCCGGCAGCCTTCGCCAACCAAGCTCAACCCGCCCGAGGACTTGCGTAGACCCCGGACCAGAGTTCGGGGCAGGACCATGATCGTGGCCCACTAACATTCTGCGCGGACCCCTCAAGGGGGGCTGTACTTGGACATGGACACCAACCCTGAGGATCGCCTGACCGTTGCATCCGGGATCTCCTGTGACACAACATGCTTTACTTCATACAGAAGTGAGGAGCGTTATGGCGATGTCCAATGGCTCTGCGCTTGCTTGGACGCTGGCGGTGGTACTCATCGCGCTGAACATCGCGGGCTACGTCTTTGATCTGTACTCGGCGTTTTGGTGGTTCGACCGCATCGTGCACGCGGCGACGGTTTTCGCGCTTACCTTCTGGTTCACGGAGATCGTTCTCAGGGATGCGATTCGTGGAGGTCGCGACGTTCTCTTCGTCGTCTTGGTCTCAAGCGTCGGAATTGCTGCCGGCGCCCTATGGGAGGTTGCGGAGTGGGCCTTCGACGCCTTCGCCCCAGGCGACGTGATCAAAGGTAAGAACGACACGCTCATAGATGTGCTAATGGATACAGCGGGCTCCGTGGCTGCGGCCCTCCTGGCCAATTGGCACCGCACGCGCAGGGTGAGGCGCGCTGCCGCTGTGTAGTAACCTCTATGTTCGCGGATCCCGCTGGAGGGTCCCAGCCGAGGAGCCAGGTCCTCCCGGTCTTCAGTGCATGCTCATCGTCCTCGTGCTCTTCGATGCTGAGTTCCTAGTCGCGTCTGTAATGCGGTCGGCCCGCCGGACCAGTTGGAGGCCGATTGGACCGCCTCACGCTGAAACATCTCGCCCCAGAGCGTTTTTCCTCTTGGGAGCGGCACATTGTGGCGAGCGCTTTCCGTAAAGGCTGGCAAGCGCAGTGAGGCGCGCCATCAAGTCGGCACATGCAAGAGGCTTCACTAAAAGCGCCTAACAGAACTGGGTTCTGAGCGTTGGGGCTTCCATGGCGAAGCCTCTTGTTTCCGACGAGTTATGGGCGGCGGTGGCGCCGCTGTTGCCGCGTGAGCGACCCAAGCTAA
>NZ_JAPFQI010000007.1 GCF_026183895.1 Sabulicella glaciei
TGAGCAGGGTTTCGCCGTGTCCCGGCAGTCGGCCGATGCCGCAAAACTCCCGCAAGCCCTCCGCGAGGGCATCGCCTATGCCCTCTGCCATGCCGCCTGAATGGCCAAAGTCGAGCTCAGAGCCTGCTTCGGAATGCGCTCGGAACGTCTGGCCTGCCCGTTCTAGTGGACGCCAGGACCGGATACGCTCTGCCCACCGAGAACCAGGAAGGCGCCATGAGCCCCAGCTTCACGCTCCGGCGGCTCGGCGCCTCCGACGCACTGACATACCGCGACCTGCGCCTGCTGGGGTTGCGCAGCCATCCGGAGGCGTTCGGGGCGTCGTTCGAGGATGAGGCGGGTAGGACCGTTGAGTGGTTCGCGGAGCGCCTGGATCTCAACGTGGTGTGGGGCGGCTGGCGCGACGGTGATCCAGATCTTGCCGGAGTGGCGGCGCTGCACGTGAGCGGCGCCGCCAAAGCGAGGCACAAGGGCGTGCTGTGGGGAATGTTCGTCCGTTCGGAGGTCTGTGGAAGCGGCCTCGCGGCGGCCCTGGCAGAGCGCGTCTTGGCGCACGCGAAGGACGTGGTCGAGGAAGTTCGGCTCTCGGTCGTGGCGTCCAACGTGGCGGCGGTCCGGCTCTACACCCAACTCGGTTTCCGACCATATGGCGTCGAGCCAAGAGCCTTGAAGGTCGGGGGCGAATACCACGACGAGGTGCTGATGGCGCTTCGCTTCTGACCGCCACGCCGCAGGCCGCGCCACGCCCTCCCTTGTCGCAGGAAAGTTTCGAAGCAGGCTCTCGCCCTGCTAGCCTTCTCAACTCCTGGCGCCAGCGCCTCTGTGCGCGGATGCGCTGTCTTCGCGAGAAGGGTTGGAGGCATAGAATGTCCAGCGCATTATCCGCAATCAGCCGAATGAGCCGAGTGTTTCCTTTCGCACAAGATTGGAAGCGCCAGGTCAAGGCGCAGGTGATCGTCGAGTGTGTTTTCCAGGATCTCGACCTGTTCGTGCCGAATTCGCGCGGAGCCTCCGCCATGCTTGCGGAGCACGGCTTGATTTCGGCGCGCCGCACATTCCCTCTTCTGGCTGATCTCGCGGCACGGATTTCGCCTGGAACCGCGGTGATGCAGACGGCAGAAGAGTTCTGTGCCAGCGAACGTGGCCGGAGGAACGCGGAACGCCTGAAGCGCCTCTTCGACGAGCATGGCAGCGATAAGGGTTCGATGAACGGCTACCACCCGGTCTACGGGGAACTTTTCGCCCGCTTCCCGGACACCGCAAAGGTGCGCCATCTGCTTGAGATTGGAATAGGCACGCCCAACGTCACGCTCGTTTCCCACATGGGAGAGGACGGCAAGCCCGGCGCCTCGCTCCGCGCCTTCCGCGACTTTCTTCCTGACGCGCAAGTTCGAGGGGCCGACATAGACCGTGCCATCCTCTTCCAGGAAGACCGGATCACGACCCATTTCGTCGACCAGCGTGACCTTGGGTCCTTCGCGGAACTACGCTCGCTGGGGGCCGAAGCGCCTTATGACATCGTTATCGACGACGGGCTGCATGCGCCGGATGCCAATATCGGCGCGATCCTTTTCGCGCTTGACGTGCTTGCCCCGAATGGCTGGCTTGTCGTCGAGGATCTCAAGGAAAGCGCCCTTCCCGCCTTTCAGGTGATCCGTGCCGTGCTGGAGCACGCCTACGACACGAATCTCATCAAAGCTGGCTCGGGGTACCTGCTGCTCGCTACGCGACGGAACTGATCTTCGCTTCCGTCCGTCTCGCTGAGCGGGTCATTTTCGAGGGCCGTGTCTGTGTCTCTCGCGACTGCGCGTCGTCAGCCGGTCTTGTGCGCCGGCAAGACGAACGGGGGTTTCCGGACAGTGCGCAGCCCAGTCGTGCATCAGCGCGACAAGGCGCGGGAGATCGACTGCAGCCGCGATCGTGCCGGTCGCCAGTGTGGGGCTAGGCTGGCCCGTCGCGAACCGGCAGTTCCGCCACGTTGCTCGCCCGCCGGTTGCGCATCACTCCGTCCAGACAGAACGCGTTGAAGCGGATCGTCCTGAACCGTCCCGCTGGCCATGTGGTCGCTTCTTCACTCGTGATGCCCGGTTCGCAGAAACTCGGAACACAGTGCGGGAAGGAGAACGGCACATGTCCTGCGATCTCTCAGCACGCCACGCCCGTCCAGCGGCGATACACGGCTCCTCCCGTTCAGGAAGCCCGCGCCAAGCGCCGCGTCGTCAAGATGTCATCGCGGACGCCCAGATACGTCCCCGTGCGGGACCCCTGCCCGGGTCGGCGGCTCGTCGTGCTGACCGGATGATGTGCGCGCAATGGTGCGGCCCTTGCACGCCGAGCGCCAGGAAGCCGGGCCCCGTTTTGCGGGGCCCGGCGGGTGTTGCGTCACAGGAAGGAGAAGTCCTTCTGGGACAGCATGGAGGCCTTGATGCCGTCCATCTGGATGGCCATGTCGGCGAGGCCATCGCCGTTCACGTCGAGCTGCATGGTCGAGGTCGCGTCGTTGAAGCGGGCCTGGGTGAAGCCCAGCTTGGTGAAGCCGTTCGCACCCAGCCACATGAAGTTCTTGTGGCCCAGCCCCTCGAAGGCCAGAAGGTCCTGGCCCGGCTTGAAGTCGGTGATGCGGTCCGGCGCCGCCAGCATGGAGTCCAGCGTCGAGGTGAACACGAACCGGTCCGGCCCGCCGCCGCCGGTCATCCGGTCCTGGCCCAGCCCGCCGACGATCACGTCCGCCCCACCGCCGCCGGTCAGGTAGTCGTCGCCGTCCCGGCCCTCGAGCCGCGTCGCCGTGTTGCCGGTGGCCTTGATCTGGTCCGTGCCCGAGTTGCCGATCACCAGCTCCGTGTTGGACACGGTGACCGAGTTGGTGCCGGCCGCGAGCTTGAGCTGGTCCCGCCCGCCGCCCAGGTCCACCACCATCCCGTTCACGGCCGCCATCAGCGTCACGGTGTCCGCCTGGGTGCCGCCCACCACGCGCTCGATCCCCTGGAGCTGGATCGTGTGCGACAGGTTGGGCGCCAGGATGACCGTGTCGACCCCCGTGCCGCCGATCACCGTCTCGACATTGGAGACGGTGACCGTGTTGGTTCCGTTGGCCAGCACCAGGCGGTCATTGCCGGCGCCGAGGTCGATGACGGCGTTGGTGGTGGCCGCGCCCAGCGTGACCGTGTCCGCCTGCGAGCCGCCCGTGATCACCTCCGTGTTGAGCACCGTCACCGTGTTCGGACCAGCCGAGGAGAGCGCAAGGGCATCGCGGCCCTCCCCCAGATCCACGGTGATCCCCTTCGCCACGCCAGGGAGGGTGATGATGTCGTTGCGGGGAGTGCCGATGGGCTTTGAACCATCCACCGGGCCCGGAACGGGTGCCGGAGCCGGAACGGGTGCCGGAGCCGGAGTGGGCTCCGGAGCCGGCGTTGGCGTTGGCGTTGGAACAGGGACCGGCGTCGGCACAGGAACTGGCGCAGGTGCCGGTGCCGGAGCTGGTGGGGGCGCCGGAGTCGGCTCCGGGGCCGGGACGGAGGTGTGCGCCCATGGCGCCGAGGTGTCGAAGGCCGGCTTGGTGGTCAGCACCTTCGTCCCCGACATGGTCGCCGGACCGTCGGCATACTGCTTCGGCGAAAGCCCGAAGACGCTGTTGTCCTTCACCGTGGCGGTGACCGGCGTCGTGTTCCACAGAAGCTTCGAGGACGAGGAGCCAAGGAGGTTCGAGACCGTGTTGCCGCTGATCTCGATGCTGTTGCTTGCATGGAGGTTCTTCTCCACGCCGAAGGACACGATCACCGGATTGCCGGACTTGGCCCCCTGCTCGATCACGTTGTTCTGGATCTTCGCGCGGCCGCCATTGGGCAGGTCCACGCTGTAGGAGCCGTTACCCTCCCCCTCGGCGATGCGAGAATTCGTGATGGTGGTCTCGAGCGCGCGGCTCTTGATCTGGTGCCCCACCTTGGCATCGTGGAAATAGCTGTTGTCGATCTTCAGCGAGCCGATCTTGCCGACGTAGAGATTGTGGGTGCGCCCGTCGCCCACGCCGTTATGGCTGAACTCCGAGTTGCGGATGGTGATGCTGCCCGCGGTGTTCGAGGCCGTGAGGATGCCGTTCTCGTTGTGGTGGAAGTAGCTGTCCGTGATGGTCAGGTGGCCCGCCTGGTAGCGGATGCCGGCCCCGTTCCCATCGGGAACCTTGGTGCCGGAGAACTCCAGCCCCTTGATGGTGACATCGCTGTTGGTGACCAGGATGGCCTTGCCGTTCGGCGGCGCCGCGGTGGCCACCATCTTCACCATGCCACCCACGCCCTGGAGGGTGATCTTCGTGTTGATGGTGGCGAAGTCATTCTTATAGGTTCCGGCATCGATCGAGATGACGTCCCCGTCACGTGATGCGGCAATGGCACCAGAAATCGTCGAGAACTGCTTGCCCTGTCCAACAGTCAAATTCGCCACTCTCAGGCCCCCCCGAACTTTCAGGAAATGAAGACCGGCCTTTAAGCCAAGCCCGAAACCCATGGCAACCCATCTAATTCCTAGGTATGAATACCCAGTGCTGGGCGGGGCGGGGGCGATGCCGAAAGCATAGTTGGCGGTCAATCGGTCATATTTGGCTGCGATCAAGCCGACGCTTCCGCATGTCGCACCAAGTCTTCCTGGGTCATGCGCCGCCGGTGCGTCGGTCGCGCGTGGCAGCGTGGTCGGCGCGGAGTCCAGCGCCGTGCTCAGCGCACTCGCGCATGCGCGGAACTCGCCGGTGGAACTGGCCGAAGCGGCGATAGGCGCCTTGGTGCTGACTTCATGCGTGCGCGCCTTTTCCGCTGCCTCGCGCTCATGCAAGCGGGTGCCTCGTCCACCCAGGTCGCGCGGGAGCCATGCAGTACCGCATACTGTCCATTGGGATCGCGCCAGGATGCGGGAGTGTCCCGGGCCAGTCGGCGTTCATCCGGCGCATGTCGGCCGACAGCGGCATGTTCCGCTTCGTACCCGGAAGGATGCGCCCTGCCGTGCAGGTGTCGCAGAACAACCGGGACTTCGTGTCACGAGGTACGACCGTCAGATCCAGCCCAGCGCCATCGCCCTATCGCACCTGCCGCTTGCAGACGCATGACGTGAAGCTGGTCGGCACCTTCACCTTCTCCGTGGGTGCCGCCTTCGGATCTGGCGGCCGGGCACGCCGCATCTGGCGCGAGGGCCGGAATGCCGGCGCCGAACAGGACCGCCGGCGTCGCCGAGAAAGGACTTGCTGGCCCCCACAACCCGCCACCATGCTCGATCCCCCGTGGGAGGCTCAGGAAATGACCGTGGAGCGGACGATCCTTCTTGTGGTTGGCGTCGTCGTGCTGGGCAGCGTGCTGCTTGCGGCCCTGCATGACATCCGCTGGCTGTGGCTCACCGGCGCCATGGGCGCGCATCTGATCCAGGCTTCCTTCACCGGTCTGTGCCCCGTGGTGATGGCGCTCAAGCGGCTGAACCTCCCCTCCCGCGCCGGCTTCGCCTGAACCAGGCCGCCGGAGGCCGCTCCGTGCGGGGCTTCCTGGGCGCGCTCAAGCATGCCGTGGTTCTGGCGCCGCTCCTGGGCTTCTACCAGTACTTCCGCGACTTCATCCCTGGCGCCGGACCGCAGGGGGGCGAGGCCATTTTCCTGCTGATGCTGCTCTATGCCCTCGTCCTGCTCGCGATCGCGATGCGGAGCGGGGTCAGGCTGCTTCGGGTGCGCCGCCAGATCGGGCTGCGCCGCGCGCTGCTGGGAGGCATCGGCGTGATCGGGGCCACCTTGCTCGTGATCGTGCTCGGCTTCTGGCTCGTCCACGACATCTCGCTTGCCCCATCCGGCCTCGGCGCCACCGAGGTCGCGCTCAGGCTCCTGCTGGCCGCGGCCCTGTTCTATGGGGCCAATCTATGGGCAGGGGCGGTGGCGCGGGTCCGATGACCTGACGCCGACTGGGGAGCGGAACCCCTCCTGCCACCGTATGCAGACGGCAGCCGGACGGGCACTCAGATGTCCGGGTCCTGCGTGGCGCTGTGGCCGTAGGCACGGCTCGAAACATCGGCGGTGCGCAGATCCGGGTCGCCGCCCCCCGCGCGCTCGAGATGCGACTTCAGGCTTTGCAGCGCGGCCTCGGCGCTGAAGCGGGCGGCGTCCTCCGGCGTCTCCGGGCCGGTCGGGTCGGCGGCTGGGGCGGTGTCGCGCTGGAGGTGCAGGATCAGCCGCGTCACCCCGTCCACTTCCTGCACCCGCCATTCCCCGGCCGGGTCGAAGGACCAGCGCACCGTTCCGGCGGAGCGGTCGCTTTCCAGCCCACCTTCCGGCAGTTCCGTGTCGTCGCGGCGTAGGTGCGTCAGCCAGTCGCGCAGATGGGCGGGGTCGGCCAGGTAGGCGAAGACCTCGGGGGCCGGGCGGGCGATGGTGATCTGCTGCTCCATCCCCGCGCAACGTGACGCGGAGGAGGCGGTTGCGGCTGCGCGGAGGCCACGAAGCCTCGCCCATGGCTCCAGCGGTCCTCAGCGCACCACCTAGAAGGCCGCGCGGCTTCCCCGTGTTCCGGGGCCCTGTCCTGCGGTGCTCCGACCCCCCGATACGTCACGCTCAGGCACCGCGCCAGGCCGCCGGGACGAAACCTTCCCTTTTTTGCAAAGCACGGTCAAACTTTCGACACGGTCTGCCATTCAAGAGGAATGGCGGGAAAAGCGACACCGGAACGCCGTCGGGCGGCCCGAACATCCATGATCAGCGGCGGCCGCATCGTGGCCGGCGGCGTTTCCAACGGCTGCGTGGTGCTCGACATGTCCATCCACGGCGCCCGCATCCACCTTCTGGACCCTGATCCGGCCCCGGAGAAAGCGGTCCTGCACCTGCCGGGCGGCGTCGTCCGCAAGGCCTGCCGCCGGTGGCAGCGCGCGGACGTGGCGGGCTACGAGTTCTGCCGGGAAGCAGAGGCGTCCGACGCCGCCTGAGGCCCCTACCCCGCTTCGCGCCGGTCGCCGCGCTGCGCGACCCAGGCGCCGATGCGCGCCAGCGCCTCGCGCAGGACGGCTTCGTTCTTGCAGAAGGCGAAGCGCGCGTAGTGGTTCGGCGCGTCCGGCCCGGCATAGAAGGCGGTGACAGGGATGGCGGTCACCTTCGCTTCCTCCGTCAGGGCGCGGCAGAAGGCCACGTCATCCCCCGCGAAACCGACCGAGCGGATGTCGGCGGTGACGAAGTACGAGCCCTGGGCCGGCAGCACGGCGAAGCCCAGCCGCGCCAGCCCCTCGGCCAGCAGGTCGCGCCGGGCCTGCAACTCGCCGGACAGCGAGGCGAAGTAGCCATCATCCTTCGCCAGCCCAACCGCCACGGCGCGCTGCAGGTTGGGCGGGGTGGTGAAGGTCAGGTTCTGGTGCGCCTTGGCCACGTTGGGCTGCAGCGTGGCGTCGCAGGTGACGTAGCCGACCTTCCAGCCCGTCAGGCTGAAGGTCTTGCCCGCGCTGCCCACGCGCATGCAGCGGGGGCGCATCCCGGGCAGGGTCATCAGCGGGATGTGCTTCCAGCCGTCATAGGTCAGGTGCTCGTACACCTCGTCGCACACGGCATAGGCGTCGTGGCGCTCCAGCAGGTCGGCGATGAAGGCGAGTTCCGCGGCGGTGAACACCTTGGAGGAAGGGTTCATCGGCGTGTTGAGCAGGATCGCCTTGGTCTTCGGCCCGAAGGCGGCGGCCAGCTCGGCGCGCGGCAATTCCCACTTGGGTGGCGACAGGCGCACCAGCTTCGGCACGGCGCCCAGCAGGCGCACCACCGGCAGGTAGGTGTCGTAGAGCGGCTCCAGCAACACGCACTCGTCGCCCGGGTTCAGCACGGCCATCAGGCAGGCGGTGATGGCCTCGGTGGCGCCGGAGGTGACGACCACCTCGCGGTCCGGGTCCACCTCGATCCCGTAGAAGCGGCGGTTCGCCTCGGCCACGGCACGGCGAAGCTCGGGCACGCCGGTCAGGGGCGGGTACTGGTTGCGGCCGTCCTTCAGCGCGGCCGCCGCGGCCTCGATCACGTCCTCCGGCCCGTCATAATCCGGGAAGCCCTGGCCGAGGTTGATCGCCCCGTGCTGCACCGCGAGGGCGGACATCACCGTGAAGATGGTGGTGCCGGTGGCGGAAAGCAGGTGGTTCTGGGGCTGCATCGGATCGGAAACCTTCAGGCGCGGCGGAGGCCCCTATTCTGGGGCGGGGCGACCCGGCCGGCAATGCCTGCCCAAGCCGCAGGCATCCTGCCGCGCTTTCAGGCGGTGCCACGCCTGGCCCCCCCTGATTCCCCCGCCCGGCCATGATTGCGCCCCCCGCCGCCACCATGCCAAACACCAATCCGGACCTGGGGCGGCACGCATCGCGCCGGGCCGCAAGGAAACCAGCGGGCCGACCACCGCCTGCGCCAGACACGACGGATGCGATGAAGAAGATCGAGGCCATCATCAAGCCCTTCAAGCTCGACGAGGTGAAGGATGCGCTGCACGAGATCGGGCTTCAGGGCCTCACCGTCATCGAGGCGAAGGGCTTCGGCCGGCAGAAGGGCCACACCGAGCTTTATCGCGGCGCGGAGTATGTCGTGGACTTCCTGCCCAAGGTGAAGATCGAGGTGGTCTGCGCCGATGACATGCTGGACCGCGCGGTGGAGGCGATCACCGCCGCCGCCCGCACGGGGCGCATCGGCGACGGCAAGATCTTCGTGTCCGACATCGCGGAGGTGATCCGCATCCGCACCGGCGAACGGGGCGAGGACGCCGTCTAAGGCACGGACGGCACGAGTTCAGCCGCGAACCGTCCCGGTGCGTCCCGGGACGGAAGCGTGGCGGCCGCGCGGCGCGAAGCGGCGGCGAAGCATTCAAGGACGCAGCAACGGGATAGAGACAGCATGGCGATGAATTCCTCCGAGGCCGTCTCCAAGGTCATGGACATGATCAAGGAGAACAGCGTGGAGTACGTGGACTTCCGGTTCACCGACCCGCGCGGCAAGTGGCACCACACGGCGCAGCACGTCTCGACGATCGAGCCGGAGATGTTCGAGGAAGGCATCATGTTCGATGGCTCGTCCATCGCCGGCTGGAAGGCGATCAACGAGTCGGACATGATCCTGATGCCCGACGCCTCCTCCGCCTGCATGGATCCCTTTGCCGCGAAGCCGCAGATGATCCTGGTCTGCGACATCTACGAGCCGTCCACCGGCCAGCGCTACAACCGCGACCCCCGCTCCACCGCCAAGAAGGCCGAGGAGTACCTGAAGAGCACGGGCATCGGCGACACCGCCTTCTTCGGCCCCGAGGCCGAGTTCTTCGTGTTCGACAACGTAAAGTTCGGCACGGGCGGCAATTTCGGCATGTTCCAGCTCGACTCCATCGAGGGTCCGGGCGCGTCCATGAAGGACTATCCCGAGGGCAACATGGGCCACCGCCCGGGTCTGAAGGGCGGCTACTTCCCGGTGAACCCGGTGGACTCGGAGGTGGACCTGCGCGCCGAGATGCTCTCGACCATGATCGAGATGGGCGTCGAAGGCGAGAAGCACCACCACGAGGTGGCGCAGAGCCAGCATGAGCTGGGCACGAAGTTCGGCACGCTGGTCCGCCAGGCCGACCACATGCAGATCTACAAGTACGTGATCCACAACGTCGCGCACAGCTACGGCAAGACCGCGACCTTCATGCCGAAGCCGGTCTATGGCGACAACGGCTCGGGCATGCACGTGCACCAGTCCATCTGGAAGGATGGCAAGCCGGTCTTCGCGGGCAACGGCTATGCCGACCTGTCCGAGATGGCGCTGTACTACATCGGCGGCATCATCAAGCACGCCAAGGCGCTGAACGCCTTCACCAACCCGTCCACCAACTCCTACAAGCGCCTGATCCCAGGCTTCGAGGCGCCCGTGCTGCTGGCCTATTCGGCCCGCAACCGCTCCGCCTCCTGCCGCATCCCCTACGCGACGAGCCCGAAGGCGAAGCGCGTCGAGGTGCGCTTCCCCGACCCGACGGCGAACCCCTACCTCGCCTTCGCGGCGATGCTCATGGCCGGGCTCGACGGGATCAAGAACAAGATCCACCCGGGCGACGCCATGGACAAGGACCTGTACGACCTCCCGCCGGAGGAGCTGAAGGGCATCCCGACCGTGTGCGGCAGCCTGCGCGAGGCGCTGGGCGCGCTGGAAGCCGATCACGACTTCCTGCTGGCCGGCGACGTGTTCAGCAAGGACCAGCTCGAAAGCTACATCGAGCTGAAGTGGAGCGAGGTGTATCGCTTCGAGCACACCCCGCACCCGGTCGAGTTCGAGATGTACTACTCGGTTTGACGGAAATTGGCCGGCGCCCCTCGGGGCGCCGGTTTTTTTGTGCCCTCAGGCGCCGGGCGCCGCCTCCGGCGGCTTGGCTTTCGCCGCGCCCCGGTCGCATGGGCTGGGCTGTCGGTCTGGCGGCGCCGGCCGCGTTGCGGCCGGATGGCCAGCAGGGGTGCGCTGCTCTCCTCCATCAGGCCCGTGCCGCGCGGCCACGAAGCATCAGCGCTTGGTCCCCGCCGCGAAACCCGCGAAGCGGGCCACGTTGAGAGGCTCAGTGCGCCTCGTTCGCGTCGTAGTGCCGCTTCACCACGCCATAGGCCATGACCAGGCCGAACAGCGCCATCAGCCCCCCGAAGGTGGCGAGGTAGCCCTCGGCCGCGGCGGTGGTGAACAGGCCCAGCAGGGCGATCAGCGCATAGAAGACCAGAAAGAAGGCAGGCATGGGTCAGCGTCCCTTTCGCGGGGTTTCGGTGTCGTCGAACAGGATGCGAGCGGCGGCGCCGTCCAGATCCTCGTACTGGCCGGAGCGCATGGCCCACAGGAAGCCGAGCAGCCCCAGCCCTCCCAGGAACAGCGCCACCGGAATCAGGTAGACCAGGATGTCCATCAATCCGTCCTCCCGGCGCGGAGCGAGTTGCCGATGACGATCAGCGAGGAGGAAGCCATCACCAGCGCCGCGATCAGCGGCGTGGCATAGCCCGCGATCGCCACCGGCACGGCGACCGCGTTGTAGAGGAAGGCGAAGCGGATGTTCTGCCGCGCCAGGCGCTGCGCCCGGCGCGCCACGCCGATCGCCTCGGCCAGCGGCAGCAGCCCGCCGCCGCGCAGCACCACGTCGCTCGCCGCCTGGGCGAGGTCGGTCCCCTCGCCAGGCGCGGCGCCGACATGGGCGGCGGCGAGGGCGGCCGCGTCGTTGATGCCGTCGCCCACCATCAGCACGCGCCGCCCTTCCTCGCGCAGGGCGGCGATGCGCGCAGCCTTGGCCTCGGGTGTCGCCCCGGCGGTCCAGTCGGCGATGCCGGCCTCGGCGGCGATGCGCGCCACCACGTCGGCGCCGTCGCCGGACAGGAGTTCCACGGAAAGCCCGGCGCGGCGCAGCGCGGCGACCGCCTCCTTCGCGTCGGCGCGCAGCCCGTCCTCGAAGCGGAACGTGACCGGCGTATGGCCCGGGCGGGTGAAGTGCAGCGCCATGCCCCCGGCGTCGGGGACGCCGCAGAAGGCGGCGGAGCCGAGCCGCGCGCCTTCCGCCTCCATGCCCCGGCCGGGATGCTCCACCACCCCCAGGGCCGGCCGGGCGCCGGGACAGGCGCGGGACAGCGCGATGGCGAGGGGGTGGCGGCTGGCCGCGGCCAGGGCGGTGGCGGCGTCGAGGTCGGCCGCGACCCACGCGCCGGGAAGGAGGCGCGGCTTGCCCTCGGTCAGCGTGCCGGTCTTGTCCAGCACCGCGTGGTCGGCGGAGGCGAGGCGCTCCAGCGCCGTCTCGCTCGCCACCAGCACGCCGCGGCGGAACAGCGCGCCCACGGCGACGACCTGCACCGCCGGCACGGCGATGGCGAGGCCGCAAGGGCAGGTGATGATCAGCGCCGCGACGGCCGGCACCAGCGCGTCCTGCCAGGAAGCGCCGCCCAGCACCATCCAGCCGAGAAAGGTCAGCAGCGCGACGACATGCGCGACCGGGACGTAGGAGCGGGCCGCCCGGTCGGCGAGCGAGGCCCAGCGGCCACGCGCCTGCTCCGCCCGCTCCAGCAGCCGCGCCATGGCGGCGAGCGAGCCGTCGGCGGCGGCGGCGGTCACCCGCGCCACGAAGGGCGCGCCCATGTTGACCGCGCCGGCCGGCAGCGCCTCGTCGCGCGCGAAGGAGCGCGGCAGGCTCTCGCCCGTGGTGGCGGCGGTGTCCAGCAGCGCCCCCGCGTCCTCCAGCGCCGCGTCCAGGCGCAGCCTCTCGCCGGTCGCGACCAGGATGCGCGCGCCGGGGCGGACGCGGTCCACCGGGACGGGATGCGCCTCGCCCAGGACGGAAACGCTACCATCCTGCAGGGCCAGGAGTTCGGCGACGGATTGCCGCGCCTTGCGCCGCGCCGCGCGGTCCAGCACGCGGCCCGCCAGCATCAGCGCCAGCAGCGCCGTGGCGCCGTCATACCAGGTGTAGTCGCCGTTCCGCAGCGTCTCGGAGAGCGACATGGCGGTGGTGAGCAGGATGCCCAGCGACACCGCGCAATCCATGTTGAGCCGCCCGGCGCGCAGCCCGGCCCAGGCCGACCGGAAGAGCGGGATGCCGGCCACGGCGACGGTCGGCAGGCCGATCAGCGCCGCCAGCCAGTGCATGAGGTGGCGGGTCTGCGGCCCCATATCCTCGCCGCCCGCCCAGACGGCGACGGAAACGAGCATGACGTTCATCGCGCCGAAGGCGGCGATGCCCAGGGCGCGCAGCATCTCGCGACCTTCCGCATCCTCCGTCGCCCGCATGCAGGCCGGCGAGAAGGGGGCGACGCGGAAGCCCAGCCGCGCCACGAGGCCCACGAGGTGGTTGGCGCGCTCCGCCTCGCCTACCCAGGTGAGGACGAGGCGGCGCGTGGACAGGTTGGCGCGGGCGCGGCGCACCTCCGGCTCGGCGGCCAGCGCCTGCTCCACCAGCCAGATGCAGGCGCCGCAGGAAAGGCCGGCGACCATCAGCTCCAGCGTCCAGGCGCCCTGCCCTTCCGTGCGCGCCAGGGGGGCGAAGTCGATCTGCGGCGCCTCGGCGGGTCGCATCTCGCCGATGGCGGCCTCGCGCCGGCGGTAGAAGGCGTCGAGCCCCAGCCCGGCCACCAGCGCATGCGCGCCCTCGCATCCGTCGCAGCAGAAGCTCGTCGGAGAAGGGGCGCCGCAATGGGCGCAGACAGGGGCGGCGACGATGTTCACGGCAGGACGAGGCGATGCCGGATGTCGAGATGGCGCCCGTCGCCGGTGGAAACGCGGCCGCGCAGCTCCCACTGGCCGGCGCGCAGCGCTTCCGGCAGGGCGAGGGCGAAACGCCCGCGCGCGGCGGCGGCGCCGAGGGCGACGCGCTCGCCATCCAGCGGGCGCAGCAATTCCGCCTCGAGGAGCCCGCTGACGGGAATGCCCGCGGCATCCGTCACCGTGACGGCGACGTCGCCGCCCGACCGCGCCACGCGGGCCGTCCAGCCCAGCGCGTCCTGGCGGCGGCCTTCCTCGATCACGTGGTTGTAGGCGCGGCCGCGGTCATAGGCGCGGCCGGTGGTGACGCCGGTGAAGGTGCCGACCGCGGAGGTGATCAGCACCGCATTCACCGCCACCACCACGCCCATGCCGCCGACGAAGACCCAGGGGATCCAGCGGCTCTTGCGTTCGGTGCTCATGGGCGGGGTCCCAGGAAGGCCGAGGTGGCGCTGGCCTGGACGCGGCCCTCTGCGTCCAGCAGGCGGAAAGTGACCTCCACGCGCTCCGGGAGGTGGAGGGTGGGCGGCGCGGAAACAAAGGCACGGTAGGAGGCGATGGCGTCCGGCCGCGCGTGCAGCAGGGGCCGTCCCTGCGGGTCATGTGGCGCCTCGGGTACCATCAGCGAAAGATCCGCAGGACCACGGATCTCGAGGGTCAGGGTCCCGCCCTCGCGCAGCTTGTTGGCGAGCTTCAGCGTGTAGGCGTTGCGGATGCCGCCATCGGACAGGCGCACGAAGAGCGGCGCGCGGTCGGGCAGCACCGAGATGGTCAGGGTCTCGCGCATCACCCAGGCCCCGAGCATGACCGCGGCCACCGCGCCGAGCGCGCCGGCGTAGATCAAGGTGCGGACCCGCAGGAAGCGGGGCGCGGTGCGCGCCGCCATCCCGGCCGCGCGGCGCGCCGGGCCGGGCTCCATGCCCTTGGTCGCGGCGGCGGAGGCGGCGAGGTTGGACAGGGTCTCGAAGGCAATGAGCCCCTTCTCGCGGCCCAGCCTGCCCATCACGTCGTCGCAGGCGTCGATGCACAGGCCGCAGCCGATGCATTCGAGCTGCTGCCCGTCGCGGATGTCGATGCCGGTGGGGCAGACATGGACGCAGGCCTTGCAGTCCACGCAGTCGCCCGCCGTCGCGTCGCTGGGCTTGCCGCGCCGCTCGCCGCGCCATTCGCGGTAGGAGACGACGAGCGAGTTCTCGTCGAGCATGGCGCCCTGGATGCGCGGCCAGGGGCACATGTAGGTGCAGACCTGCTCCCGCGCGCCGCCGGCCAGCAGCCAGGTCGTGCCGGTGAACAGGGCGAAGAAGCCATAGACGGTGAGGCTGGCCTCGCCGGTCAGCATCTCGCGCGTGACGGTGGGCGCGTCGTTGAAGTACATGATCCAGGCGCCGCCGGTGGCCATGGCGATGGTCAGCCAGGCGGCGTGCTTGGCCGCCTTCTTGCGCCACCACGCCGCGTCGCGCGGGCCGGCATCCAACTTGATGCGGGCGTTGCGGTCGCCCTCCACCTTGCGCTCGACCCACATGAAAAGGTCGGTCCAGACGGTCTGCGGGCAGGCGAAGCCGCACCAGACGCGGCCGAAGAGCGAGGTGGCGGCGAAGAGGCCGATCGCGGCCAGGATCAGCAGGCCGACGAGGTAATAGACCTCCTGCGGCCAGATCTCGATCGGGCCGAGGAAGAGGCGCGCATGGGCCATGTCCGCCAGCACCGCTTGGTCGGGCACGCCCGGCCCGCGGTTCCAGCGCAGCCAGGGCACGGCGTAGTAGAGGCCGAGCAGCAGGAACAGCACCGTCCACTTGGCGCGCCGCACCGGCCCGGAGACCGCGCGCGGCTGCACCTTGACGTGGGAGGCGTAGAGGGAGGGCGTCGCCGCCGCCTCGCCCTTCCGTTCGGCCTGCATCATGCCCATGGCGCGGCTCCCTTACTCGCCGCCGCCCAGCGAGTGGACGTAGAGGGTGAGCATGTTCACCACCGCCGGGTCGAGGCGCCCCTGCCAGGAGGGCATCACGCCCGCGCGGCTATAGGCGATGGTGCGCACCACCGCGGCCTTGTCGCCGCCAAACAGCCAGATGCGGTCGTTCAGCCGCGGCGCGCCCATGTCGCGGTTGCCTTCGCCGCGCTCGCCATGGCAGCTCGCGCAGTTCTCGCTGAACAGCGCCTCGCCGCGTCCCGCCGCCTCGGCATTGGTGGCGCGGCCGGTGAGCGACAGCACGTATTCGGCGGTGTCGTTCACTTGGGCAGCGGTCATCATGCCGGTGGACAGGAAGGCCGGCATGGCGATGCCGCGCTGGTCGTCGCTTTCCCCGGCGCGGACGCCATGGCGGATCGTGTGCTGGATCTCGTCCAGCTTGCCGCCGAACAGCCAGTCATCGTCGGCCAGGGACGGGAAGCCCGGCGCCCCCTGCCCGCCCGCGCCGTGGCAGCCGGCGCAGGCGTTGTTGAAGGCGCCGCGCCCGCCCGCCAGGGCGAATGCGCGCATCTCCGGATCGGCGGCGATCTCGGCAGGGCTCGCCTCGCGCAGCCGCGCCAGCATCGGCTCGATCCGCGCGCGCTCCGCCGCCATCTCGGCCGGAAGCGCCCCGCGCGCCGTCCAGCCCGACAGGCCGGTGAGGCCGCTGACCGGGATGGCGGGGTAGATCACCACCCAGACGAGGGCGAAGACGACGGTGGCGTAGAAGGTCCACAGCCACCAGCGCGGCATCGGGGTGTCCAGTTCCTTGAGACCGTCCCACTCGTGGCCCGTGGTCATCTGGCCCGAGATGGCGTCCTTCTCGATCTTGGTCGGCATGGTCGGTTCAGCCTTTCTCAGCCCGGTCGTCGTCGCGCAGGATCATCTTGCCCCGCTCCTCCCAGGTCTTCTTTCGCGTCGGCCACAGCACCCAGACCAGGATCCCGCCGAAGAGGACGAAGAACCAGGCGACCCAGAGGCTGCTGAACAGGGATTGCAGCTCGTGCATGGCGCCGTCCTCACTGCTGCCGCAGCTGCTCGGGCGTCACGTCGCGGAAATCCACGAGGGTGCCGAGCATCTGCAGGTAGGCGACGAGCGCGTCCATCTCGGTGACGCGCTGCGGGTTGCCGTCGAAGGCGGCCTGGCGGGCCCGGGCGTAGCGGGAGGAGAAGCCGCTCGCGTCCATGTCCGGCCGGGCCTGCGCCTCGAGGTCGGCGCGGGCATTCGCCACCATCTCCTCCGAGTAGGGCACGCCGAGGGCGCGCTGCGCGCGGAGGTGCGCCTCGATGCCGCTGTAGTCGAGCGGGCGGTCGAGGAAGGCGTAGGCGGGCATGACCGTGTCCGGCACCAGGTCGCGCGGGGCGCGCAGGTGCGCGGCCTGCCAGTCGTCCGAGTAGCGGCCGCCGACGCGCGCCAGGTCGGGCCCGGTGCGCTTGGAGCCCCACTGGAACGGGCGGTCGTACATGCTTTCCGCCGCCAGCGAGTAGTGGCCGTAGCGCTCGTTCTCGTCGCGGAAGGGGCGCACCATCTGGCTGTGGCAGGCGTAGCAGCCTTCGCGCACGTAGATGTTGCGGCCCATCAGCTCCAGCGGGGTGTAGGGGCGCACGCCCTGCACGCGCTCGATCGTGCTCTCCACCGTGAAGAGCGGCACGATCTGCGCCAGCCCGCCGATGGAGACGGTGATCAGGGTGAGCACGCTGAGCAGGATGACGTTCCGCTCGATCGTGCCGTGGGTGAACTTCTTGAGCATGGGTCCTGCCTCGCTCACTCGGCCGGCACGGGCTGGGCGGCGGGGGCGGCGACGCGCGCCTCCTCCACAGACTCGCCGGCGGTGATGGTCTTGAAGACGTTCCAAGCCATGAGGAGCGCGCCCGAGAGGTAGAGGAGGCCGCCCATGGCGCGGATCACGTAGTAGGGGTGCATGGCCGCGACCGTCTCGATGAAGGAGTACTGGAGGAAGCCCAGCTCATCGTAGGCGCGCCACATGAGGCCCTGCATGATGCCGGACACCCACATCGCGGTGATGTAGAGGACGATGCCCAGCGTTGCGAGCCAGAAGTGCCAGGCGATCAGCGCCTCGCTCCACATCCGCGCGCGCTTCCACAGCACCGGGATCAGCCAGTACAGCGCGCCGAAGGTGATGAAACCGTTCCAGCCCAGCGCGCCGGAATGCACGTGGCCGATGGTCCAGTCCGTGTAGTGCGACAGCGAGTTCACGGCCTTGATGGACATGACCGGGCCCTCGAAGGTGGACATGCCGTAGAAGGCGACCGCGGTGACGCTGAAGCGCAGCCCGGCATCCGTCCGCAGCTTGTCCCAGGCGCCCGAGAGGGTCATGATCCCGTTGATCATCCCGCCCCAGCTCGGCATCCACAGCATCACCGAGAACACCATGCCCAGCGTCTGCGCCCAGTCGGGCAGCGCGGTGTAGTGCAGGTGGTGCGGGCCCGCCCAGATGTAGAGGAAGATGATGCTCCAGAAGTGGACGATGGACAGGCGGTAGGAATAGACCGGTCGCTGCGCCTGCTTGGGGATGAAGTAGTACATCATCCCGAGGAAGCCCGCGGTCAGGAAGAAGCCCACCGCGTTGTGGCCGTACCACCACTGGATCATCGCCCCCTGCACGCCGGCCGGCGCCGCGTAGGAGAAGGTCGAGGTGATCGCCAGCGGCAGGGAGACGTTGTTGCCGATGTGCAGCAGCGCGACGGTGATGATGAAGGCGAGGAAGAACCAGTTCGCGACGTAGATGTGCGGCTCCTCGCGCCGCATGATCGTGCCCGCGAAGGCCAGCAGGTACATCACCCACAGCACGGTCAGCCACAGGTCGGAGAACCACTCCGGCTCTGCGTATTCCTTGCCCTGCGTGACGCCGAGCACGTAGCCCAGCGCGGCGGTGACGATGAAGAACTGGTAGCCCCAGAACAGCCACCACCCCATCTCCTCGCCGCCCCACATCCGCGCGCGGCAGGTGCGCTGCACGATGTAGAGCGAGGTGCCGAGCAGGGCGTTGCCGCCGAAGGCGAAGATGACGGCGGAGGTGTGGACGGGGCGCAGCCGGCCGAAGCTGGTCCATTCCAGCCCGAGGTTCAGCGCCGGCCAGGCGAGCTGGGAGGCGATGACGACGCCCACCAGGAAGCCGACGATCCCCCAGAACATCGTGGCGATGGCGAAGGCGCGGATGGGGGCTTCCACATAGGCCACCTCCGTCCTCGGTCGTGCCGCCGCCCAATCCCCCGGGCTGGCGGCCATGCTCGCGCTGGCCATGCGAAACTCTCCTCGTCCTTCAGGCCCGGGGCGCAATCCGCCCCGCAGGCGGCTCATGCGCCCACCGAAGGCGGGGCGTCCTTGATCCGGATCAAGCGGCCCCGGCGCCGCCGCATGGCAGAACCCCATCCACGCCCGGGAGAACCACGCGGATGAGCATTGACACCTTTCCGACCCCCATTCCGTCGCACGCAAGGATTCGGCGCGTGGCCACGGACCGGCCATGGACCTGGCTGGCGCGCGGCTGGGCCGACCTCCTGGCGGCGAAGCCGGTCAGCCTTGCCTACGGGTTCGCCCTCACCCTGTTCGGCTGGCTGCTGGCGCTGCTGATGTTCGAGATGGGCACCGCCTGGGCGATCCTGCCGGCCACGGCGGGGTTCTTCATCCTGGCGCCGCTCCTCGCCGCCGGGCTCTACGAGACCAGCCGCCGCCTGTCCCTCGGCGAGCGGCCGGGACTCGCCGAAGCCGTGGCGGGGTTCCGGCGCAACGGCGTCCAGCTGGCGATGATGGGCGCGCTGCTGCTGGTCATCCACCTGTTCTGGACGCGCGTGGCCGGGCTGCTCTTCGCGCTGTTCTTCGGCTTCGGCTTCGGGCCGACCCTGGCGGATCTGCCCTTCGCCCTGCTGCGCAGCGACCACCTGCTGCCCTTCCTGCTCATCGGCACCGGCTTCGGCTTCGTGCTGGCCACCGTGGCCTTCGCGACCTGCGCCGTGTCCATCCCGCTGCTGGTGGACCGGCCGGAGGTGAGCTTCCTGGAGGCGGTGACCCTGTCCGTGCAGGCGGTGATGGAGAACAAGGGGGCCATGGCGCTCTGGGCCGGGCTGATCGTGGTCTTCACCGGCCTCGCCCTCGTCCCGTTCTTTCTCGGGCTGGCGGTGGCGCTGCCGCTGATCGGCCACGCCACCTGGCACGCCTATCGCGACCTGGTGGCGCCCGGCGACGTCACAGCATGAAGTCGCTGACCGGCTTGAGCGAGGCGTAGCTGCCGCTCAGCGGATTGGCGACCCAGCCGGAGGCGTCGGCCAGGAACCCGGCCTTGTCCATGCGCCCATAGGCGATCTCCCAGGTGTACCAGGAGATCTGCTCCGTCATGATGGAGGCGCCGGCCTCGCGGAAGAAGCCTTCCACGAAGGCCCAGGGATGCGCCCCGCCCCATTTGGCGGCGAAGCCGGGCTGGGCGACGGTCCATTCCGCGAGGTCGCGCAGGCTGGCTTGGCCGAAGAAGATCTTCATGTACCAGTCGCGATAGAGCTGGTCGGGCGGGATGTCGGCGCCCAGCCGCATGATCGTGTCGGCCTGGGTGGCGCGCGGCCGGTCCTGGGTGATGCCCAGCGCCGCCCGCTTGGCGACGAAGCCCGTGGCGTCGCGCCAGTTGCCGAAATCGATCACCAGCTGCTCGCGCGACAGCCCGGCATCGAGGCGGGCCGTGTGGTAGTTCTCGCCATTCGGGTCGCGCCAGTCGATCGTGTTGCGGTACAGGAGTTCGACGAACTGGCGGTTGGAAAGGGTGCCGTATTTCGCCTGGAAGGCCGGCATCACCAGCATGTCCCGCACCCAGTCCACCTCCTTGTACCAGGAGTGGTAGAAGGCGTCGGACATGAAGCCGATCACGGCCCCGCCCGGCTCCTCCTTCATGAGTGCGTGGTAGAGGTTCCAGACCCGCGCCTCCTTGCTCTTGGCGTCGAAGACGATGCGGCTGTCGATGAGGTCGATGATCCCGGTCTTTTCCGCCCAGACCTCCTCGCCGCTGCGGAGGGTGAAGCGGATGGCGGTGGAATAGTCGCGCACCAGGGCGAGGTCGGATTTGGACCACTGGCCGATCAGCGTCTTGCCCAGCCAGAAGAACCCCTTGCTCACCTCCCCGGGCAGGAGGAGGTTGGCGAGGGGCTGGCCCGGCACGGCGCCCGTCGCCACCTCGATGCGGAGGTCGAAGCCCGCGGATTGGCGCCCGTCCGACACCTCGACGAAAAGGGAGCGGATCGGTCCGTCATAGGCGGAAAGCATCATACCCGGCTTCAGGCGGAGCTGGCGGCCCACGAACTCGAACAGCCAAGCCTCGTCCCCCCGCACGTGGAAGGAAAAGCCGGAGACCGTGTCCGGGTCCGTCACGGCCAGCGTGCCGATCACCGCCCCCGTCGCTCCGGCGAGCACGCGCCCGCCGGTCGCGAAGGACAGTGCCTGGGGCGGGGTGTCGTCCACGTCCTGCACGCGCACGGTGTATTCCGCGGCGGACAGGGCGACCGTGCCGTCGGCCATGAAGAAGCGGATGCGGAAGGACAGGTCGGCGCCCAGGCCGACGAGGCCCAGCCCCTCGTAGTCGATGCGGGCGAGCGGGTTCACGAGCAGCGTGCCCAGGTGCCGGTTCAGCGCAACGTCGAAGAAGCTGGATCCCGGCCCTTCCAGATCCACGTAGCGGATCAGGGCAGGGTCGAAGGTGAGGTTAAGGGAGCCGAACCACCCCCAGGAGGCGGTGTTCTCCATGATGGTCCCCGGCAGGCTGCCGAGGAGATTGACCTGCTGCATCCATGCGCCCCGCGCTCGCATCCGATGCAGCGATGCGTAGGGGACAGCCCCTTAAGCCCGGGTAAGCGGCGTCCCGTTCAGGCGGCGAGACGCACGGCGAGGGCCAGCAGCACCACGCCGTTGAACAGGAAGAGCCCGCCGGCCAGGGCATGGGCGCGCTCGCCCGCGACGACGCGGCGGAAGAACTGCCCGAGCAGCGCCACCCCCAGCAGCGCCGGCACCGTGCCGGCCGCGAATCCGGCCATGGCCAGCCCCCCGGCCAGGGCGCTGCCCGAGGCCGCCGCCCCAGCCAGCGCCGCCCAGAGCAGCCCGCAGGGCAGGGCCGAAAGCAGGAGGCCGAGCCGGAACCCCGCCCATGGCCCCGGCGCGGCGAGAAGCGGGCCGAGGCGGCGCGACAGGAGATCGGGCAGGCGCGGCACCGGCAGCCGCGGCAGCAGCGCTGCCAGCCGGGCCGAGCCCTGGGCCAGCATCGCCAGCGCCGCCAGGGCGAGCAGCAGGGCCGCGACGAAGCGCATCCCCGTCAGCCCGGACAGCAGCGCGCCGAACCCGCCGGCCGCCGCCCCCAGCGCCGCGTAGCCCGTGGCGCGGCCCAGGTGGTAGGGCAGCAGCGCCGCCCCGGCGAGGCGGCGCACCGACCCGCCGGACAGGGCCGAATCCGCCCGCGCCCCGGCCTGGGCCAGCACGAAGGGGCCGCACATCCCGGCGCAATGGGTCAGCCCGCCCGCCAGCCCGGCCAGGAACAGGGCGCCCACCAGCGCGGGCAGCCCCGCCGGGCCGAGCGCGGCGAGGTCATGGAGGCAATCCGCCAGCATGGGGGAACACTAGCCCGGCATGCGCCGCCCCGCATTGCGCGGCATCAAATCCGCGCCCGGCTGATGCGCGGGCGCCGCCTCTGGGGTAAGCCGATTCCCATGCTCGCACTCACCATGGGCGAACCCGCCGGAATCGGCCCCGAGATTTCCGCCCTCGCCTGGCAGGCGCTGCGCAGGGACGGGCCGGGCTTCGTCCTGCTGGGCGATGCGGGCCTTGTTTCCGGGGTTCCGGTGGCCCGGGTGGCCTCTCCCGAGGAGGCGGAGGCGGCCTTCCCCGAGGCCCTGCCGGTGCTGCACCGCCCCCTTCCCGCCCCCGTCCGGCCCGGTCGCCCGGACCCGGCCAATGCCCCGGCGGTCTTGCGCTCCATCGAGGAGGCGGTCGCCCTGGCCCGCGAAGGCCGCGCCGGGGCGGTGGTGACCAACCCGATCCAGAAGGCGGTGCTGACCGCCGCCGGCTTCCCCCATCCCGGCCACACCGAATTCCTGGGCGAGTTGGCCGGGACAGGCGTGCCGCCGGTGATGATGCTGGCCTGCCCGGAGCTGCGCGTGGTGCCGGTGACGGTGCATGAGCCGCTCGCGCGGGCGATCGCGCGGCTGACGCCGGAACTGATCGCGGAGCACGCGCGCATCACCCACGACGCGCTGCGGCGGGATTTCGGCATCGCGGAGCCGCGCCTCGCTGTGGCGGGGCTGAACCCCCATGCGGGCGAGGCCGGGACGCTGGGCCATGAGGACGAGGCGATCGTCGCCCCCGCCGTGGCGATGCTGCGCGCGGAGGGCATCGCCGCCACCGGGCCGCACCCGCCGGACACGATGTTCACCGCCCTGGCCCGGCCCGGCTACGACGCCGCCATCTGCCTGTATCACGACCAGGCGCTGATCCCGATCAAGACGCTGGACATGGAAGGGGGCGTGAACGTCACGCTCGGCCTGTCCATCATCCGCACCTCGCCCGACCACGGCACGGCGCTCGACATCGCCGGGACCGGACGGGCCAGCCCCAACAGCCTGATCGCCGCGCTGCGCCTCGCAGCGCGGCTGGCCGAAGCCCGGAGGAACGCCGCCTGATGCGCCTGTCCGTCAACGTGGACCACGTCGCCACCCTGCGGAACGCGCGGGGCGGCGCCTTCCCCTGTCCCGTCGCGGCGGCGCGGCTGTGCATGGAGTCCGGCGCGGACGGCATCACCGTCCATCTGCGCGAGGACCGGCGCCACATCCGCGACGCCGACGTGTTCCGCATCGCCGCCGAGGTGCCGACGCGGCTGAACTTCGAGATGGCGGCGACCGTGGAGATGGTGGCGACGGCCCTGAAGCTGCGCCAGGCGCATGGCCTCGCCGCCTGCTGCATCGTGCCGGAGAAGCGCGAGGAACTGACCACGGAAGGCGGGCTGGACGTCCTCGGCGCGGGGCCCTTCCTGGCCGACGCCGTGCGGCGCCTCGCGGAGGCGGGAATCGAGGTTTCCTTGTTCGTGGAGCCGGACGCGGCGCAGATCGCCCGCACCGCCGCCCTGGGCGCCCAGGCGGTGGAGCTGCACACCGGCACCTATGCCGAGGCGCTGGAGGGGGAGCGCGCGCCCCTCGCCGCCCGTCTGGCCGAGGCGGCGCGGGCGGCGGCGGGGATGGGGCTGAAGGTCCATGCCGGGCATGGGCTGTCCTTCGACACGGTGGGCGCCATCGCCGCGATGCCCGAGGTGGAGGAGGTGTCCATCGGGCATTTCCTGATCGGCGCCGCCGTGTTCGAGGGGCTTCCCGCCGCGATCCGCCGGATGCGGGCGGCGATGGCACGGCCTTCCCCGCGCTGACCGGCTTTTCCCCACCGCGCTTCCGGTCTAGGGGGCGCGCGTGACCGGCCTCGCGACGCTCTTCCCGCCCCCCATCCTGTTCTTCGCCCTCGGCTTCGGGGCCGGCGCCGCGCGCGCCGACCTGTCCATTCCCGATGCCCTGGCCAAGACGCTCTCGCTCTACCTGATGGTCGCCATCGGGCTGAAGGGCGGCGCGGCCCTGGCCACGCCCGGCGGGGCGGAGGGGCTCTGGGCCGCGCTGGCCGTGGGGCTGGCCCTGTCCTTCCTGCTGCCGGTGCCGGCCTTCGGCCTGCTGCGCCTGGGGACGGGGCTGGACCGCGACACGGCAGCCGCCGTGTCCGGCCACTACGGCAGCGTTTCCGTCGTCACCTTCGCCGCCGCCTCCGGCATCCTGGCGACGCGCGGCGTCCCGGCCGAGGGCTTCATGCCCGCCGTGCTGGCGGCGATGGAAACCCCGGCCATCCTGTCCGCCATCCTGCTGGCCCGGCTGGGCGGGGGCGCCGGGGGGCCGAAGCTGCAGGGCGGCAAGCTGGCGCGCGAGGTGCTGCTGAACGGGCCGGTGGTGCTGCTGCTCGGCTCCTTCCTGATCGGCTGGATCACCGGACCGGCCGGCAAGGCGCAGCTTGCCCCCTTCACCGAGGCGCTGTTTCCCGGCGCGCTGTGCCTGTTCCTGCTGGAAATGGGCCTGATGGCGGTGCGGCAGCTTCGCGTCGGCGGGGGCGGCCTGTCGGCGCGGCTGATCCTCTTCGCGCTGGCCATGCCGCTGATCGGCGGTGCGGCGGGCCTCGCCGGGGGGCTGCTGGCCGGGCTGTCGCCGGGCGGGGTGGCGCTGATGGCCGTGCTCGGCGGCTCCGCCTCCTACATCGCCGTGCCGGCGGCGATGCGACTCGCCCTGCCCTTGGCCGATCCCGGCGTCTACGTGACCCTGTCCGTCGCCGTCACCTTCCCCTTCAATATCCTGGTGGGGATTCCCCTTTGGCTGAGGATGGCGGGCACATGACCGAGACGGCGCTGCACGCGCGCAAGCGCATCGAGATCGTGGTGGAGGCGAAGCGCGCCGACGACGTGACGGAGTTGCTCGACCGCCTGGGCGCGACGGGATGGACCGTGCTGCCCGTGGCGCAGGGGCGCGGGCGCCAGGGCATCCGCCAATCGGGCGACCTGTCGGGCGTGCTGGACAACGTGCTGATCCTCTGCATCGGCAGCGCCGCCCTGGCGGAGCGGGTGCTGGCGGCGCGCGAGGAATTGCTGGGCGCCCGCCCGGCCATCGTCTCGGTCAGCGAGTGCCAGGTGCTGCGGGGCGAGCGCTTCGGCTGACCCTCCGCCGAGGCAGGCTATTGCGGCCCGCGGCGCCGGTTCAGCGCCAGCTCCTCCGGCGAAAGGCGGAACCCCACCAGGATGCGGAGGTCCTGGATGCGGCGCCCTTCCCGCACCGGGAAGGCGATCTCGATGGACGGGGTCGCAAGCTCCGCCCGCGTGGTGTTGGGCGCGAAGGTGACGGGCAGGGTGAAGGCCTGGCGGCTCAGCACCTCGTCCCCCTCGACCACCGCGATGAACCAGGGAAGCTCCGCCGTGCGGGTCCGGGCGGCCGGGCCGCGATCCACCCGCATCCGCACCGAGACGGTGGCATCCACCGTGCGGTCGCGCCGGCCGCGGCGGCAATTGCCGTCCACCGCCGTGATCCGCGCGTCCAGCACCAGGGTGGACAGGTCGGGCGGCGCGCCGGGCTGGTAGCGCGTCAGGTCGGCCGCGTCGGCGGGCAGGGAAAGCTGCGGGCAGGCCACCAGCCGGTCCTCGAGCCGGGCGCTGCCGCACCCCGCCAGCGCCAAGGTCGCCGCAGCCGCCACCATCCATCGCCGCATCATCCAGCCCTCCTCCGGCCCGCGTCTCTGGCACCAAACCGGCCAAAGGGATAGATAGCGGGACCATTCCCCAGTCCGGAGGCCCCGACCATGGCCGAACAGCGCCCCCTGCACGTTCTTCTCGCCGGCCCGCGCGGCTTCTGCGCCGGGGTGGACCGCGCCATCAAGATCGTGGAGGAGGCGCTGCGCCGCTACGGCGCGCCCGTCTACGTCCGGCACGAGATCGTCCACAACCGCTTCGTGGTCCAGTCGCTGGAGCGGCAGGGCGCCGTGTTCGTGGAGGAGCTGGACGAGATCCCGGATGACGGCCAGCCCGTCGTCTTCTCCGCCCATGGCGTGCCCAAGGCCATCCCGGCCGAGGCGGAGCGGCGGGAGATGTTCTTCCTGGACGCCACCTGCCCGCTGGTCAGCAAGGTGCACCGGGAGGCGGAGCACCATTTCGGCCGCGGCCGCCACATGTTCCTGATCGGCCATGCCGGCCATCCGGAGGTGGTGGGCACGATGGGCCAGCTCCCCCCTGGCGCGGTGACGCTGGTGGAGGACGAGGAGGAGGCGCGCCGCGTCCAGCCGCCGGAAGGCGTGCCCCTCGCCTTCATCACCCAGACGACGCTTTCCGTGGACGACACGGCCGAGATCGTGGACATCCTGCGCGGCCGCTTCCCGGAGATGTCCGCGCCGGCCAAGGAGGACATCTGCTACGCCACCACCAACCGGCAGGCGGCGGTGAAGGCCATCGCGCCGCAGGTGGACATGATGATCGTGGTGGGGGCGCCCAACTCCTCCAACTCGGTGCGGCTGAAGGAAGTGGCGCTGCGGGCCGGCTGCGCGCAGTCGCTGATGGTGCAGCGCGGCGCCGATCTCGACCTCGCGCGGCTGGAGGGGGTGTCGCGCCTCGGCATCACCGCCGGCGCCTCGGCGCCCGAGGTGCTGGTGGAGGAGGTGCTGGCCCGGCTGCGCGAGCGCTTCGCCGTCACGACCGAGGAGGTGGTGGTGGCGGAAGAGAAGATCACCTTCAAGCTGCCTTCCGCGCTCACGGCCCAGCCCGCCTGATCCATCCATGGCCGTCTACACGGAGGTGTCGGACGAGGCCTTGCGCCTCTTCCTGGAGGACTACGCGCTCGGCCCGCTTCTCGCCTTCCGCGGCATCGCGGAGGGGGTGGAGAACAGCAACTACGCGCTGAAGACCGAGGCGGGGGACTTCATCCTCACCCTCTACGAGAAGCGCGTGGATCCGGGCGAGCTGCCCTGGTTCCTCGGGCTGATGCGCCACCTTGCCGCGCGCGGCCTGCCCTGCCCCGAGCCGGTGCCGGCACGCGACGGCGAGGCGCTGCGCGAGCTCGCCGGGCGGCCTGCTGCCATCTGCACTTTCCTGCCCGGCGTCTGGCCGCGCCGCGTCCGCCCCTCGCATTGCGAGCCGCTGGGCGAGGCGCTGGGGGCGCTGCACCTCGCGGGCGGTGGCTTCGCGGCGACGCGGCGCAACGGCCTCGGCCCCGATGCCTGGGGGACGCTGCTGGAGCGCTGCCGCCCGGATGCCGACCCGGCGCTGATGCGGGAGCTGGACGGGGCGCTTGCCGCGATCCTCGGCGCCTGGCCGGCGGAGGGGTCGCTGCCGCGCGGCCACATCCACGCGGACCTGTTTCCCGACAACGTGTTCTTCCTGGATGCGGGGCGGCGGCCCACCGTCTCGGGGCTGATCGACTTCTATTTCGCCTGCACCGACCTGCTCGCCTACGACGTGGCGGTGTGCCTGAACGCATGGTGCTTCGAGGAGGCGCGCGAGTTCAACGTCACCAAGGCGCGCTCCCTGCTGCGCGGCTATGAATCCCGCCGGCCCCTGTCGCGCGACGAGCGGGCGGCGCTGCCCCTGCTGTGCCAGGGCGCGGCGATGCGCTTCCTGCTGACCCGCCTCTTCGACTGGGTGAACACCCCCGCCGGCGCGATGGTGACCCGCAAGGACCCGATGGAATACCTGCACAAGCTGCGCTTCTTCCGCGACGCTCCCTCCGCGGAGGCGATCGGTGGCTGAGGAGCAACGCACCGTCGAGATCTGGACCGATGGCGGCTGCAAGCCCAATCCCGGTCCGGGCGGCTGGGCCGCCATCCTGCGCTTCGGCACGGTGGAGAAGGAACTGTCGGGCTACGAGGCGGCGACGACCAACAACCGCATGGAGTTGACGGCGGCCTGCGCGGCGCTGGAGGCGCTGACGCGTCCCTGCACCGTCATCCTGCACACGGACAGCGAATACCTCCGCAACGGGATGGAGCGCTGGGTGAAGGGCTGGATCCGCAACAACTGGCGCAACGCGGCGCGAGAGCCGGTGAGGAATTACGAGCTGTGGCAGCGCGTGCTGGCCGCCGCCAAGCCGCACAAGATCGAGTGGCGCTGGGTGCGTGGCCATGCGGGCGACGCGATGAACGAGCGCGCCGACCGTCTGGCGACGCAGGCGCGCGAAGCAGGGCGCTAGGGGCGCGGTTTCCGCGCAACCTTCCCCTCTCTGGGCGGTTCTTCCCGCACGGGGGTCTATGACAGCGCATTATCATTTCCTTCATCTCGCCGGCAGGGCGGGAGGCAGGCCGTGACGCTTCGCATCAGCGTGGTGATTCCGGCGCATAACCGCGTGCATCTCCTGGCCGAGACGCTGGATTCGGTGCTGGCGCAGGACCACGCACCGCATGAGGTGATCGTGGTGGATGACGGCTCCACCGACGCCACGCTTTCCATGCTTGAGGCCTATGCCGGGCGGATCACGGTGGGCTGCATCCCCCATTCGGGCGCGATGGTCGCGCGCAATGCCGGGCTTCGCCTCGCCAGCGGGGACGTCGTCGCCTTCTGCGACAGCGACGATGTCTGGCTGCCCGGCCACCTCCAATCCATGGCGCGGCTCTGGGAGGCGGCGCCGGGGCTGGACGCCGCCTATGCCAATTTCCGACTGGTGCGCGACGGCGTCTGGGCCGAGCGCGACAAGTTCTCCGATGCGCCGCCCGGCTTCTTCGCGGGAGCGCGGCTGCTGGGCGGCGGCCTCGCCCTCTTCGACGAGCCCCCCTTTCCACGGCTGCTGCGCTTCACCCCGTTCTTTCCTTCCGCCCTGGCAGCGCGGCGCGACTTCCTGCTCCGCACCGGCGGCTGGGACGAGGCGGCGCCGCCCGGCGCGAGCCGCGATTTCGCCACCGCGCTGCGGGTCGCGGAGCATGGTCGCATCGGCCTCGTGCTCAGCGCCACGGTGAGCATCCGCCAGCCGGCGCGGCTTTCGCCGGCGCAGGTGCAGCGGATGAACCTGGACGACGCCGCCATCCTCGACCACGTGCTGGCGACGCGGCCGAGCCTGCTTCCCCACGCCGCCGCCATCCGCGCCAGCGCGCGGCGACGGCGGCTGCAGGCGCTGGAGACGGCCTTCGTGCGGCAGGATTTCGCCGCGGTGCGCGCCATCGCCGCGCGGCTCGGCGCCACGCCGCCGCTGCGCGTCCACGCCAAGATCGGCGTCGCCGCCCTGCCGCCCGGGCTGCGCACCGTGGCGGCGCGCACCCTGCTCAGCCTCGGCACGCTGCGCAGCCAGACGCTGCGGCGCGTCGCGCAGGGGGCGTAGCGGCGCTACTCGGCGGCGAGGCGCCCGGCTTCCTCCTGCGCCAGGGCCATCAAGCCCTCGCGCGTCTGCGGCAGCTTGCGGCCCAGCAGCTGCTCCGCGACCTGGTTGCGGAGGATCTGCGCCGTGCCGCCCGCGATGGGGAACATGCGCGCGTCGCGCACGGCGCGCTCCATCGGGTTGTCGCGCGAGTAGCCGGCGGCGCCCCAGAGCTGCAGCGCCATGTTGGTCACCTCCACCGCGCTGTCGGCGGCCAGCACCTTGGCGCGGGCGGCCATGAGCCGGTCGGGGAAGCCATTGGGGCCGGCGCTGGCGGCGGCCTGCCAGATCAGCGCGCGGCTTGCTTCCAGCTTGATGGACATGTCCGCCAGCATCCAGGACAGGCCCTGGAACTCGGCGATGGGGCGGCCGAACTGGCGTCGCCGCTGCACGAAATCCAGCGCGCGGTCATAGGCACCGGCCGCGATGCCGAGCGCGGCGGTGGCGGCGCCGACGCGCTGGCCGTTATAGGCGTCCATCAGCTTGGCGAAGCCGCGCTTGAAGCCGCCGCCCGCGCGCAGCACCATGGAATCCGGCACCTCCAGGTCGCGGAAATGCAGCTCCGCCTCCGGCATGCCGCACAGTCCCATGGAGGGGATGCGCCGCTCCACCACCAGGTTCGGGTGCGGGCCGAGCACGAGGAAGCCGCCGATCCCCTTCTCCTCCCCGTCCTCGACCGCGCGGGCGAAGATCAGGTGCAGGCGCGACACGCCGCCGCCGGTGATCCAATGCTTCACCCCGTTGATGACCCAGGTGTCGCCGCGCCGCACGGCGGTGGTCGTCATCTCGGAGGCGGCGGAGCCGGCCTCCGGCTCGGTGATGCAGATGGCGGGCTTGTCGCCTGCCAGCACCGCCTCGGCGGCCATGCGGCGCTGCGCGTCGGTGCCATAGGCCATGGTGGCGCCGATCGCGCCCATGTTGGCCTCGACGGCGATGCGCCCGCACACGGCGCAGCCCTTCGCCATCTCCTCCACCACCAGCACGGCGTCGAGGTAGGAGCCGCCCTGCCCGCCCCATTCGCGCGGGATGGTGAGGCCCATGAAGCCGGCCTCCGTCATCCGTCGCACCATGGGCCAGGGGTATTGCTGCGTGCGGTCGGTCTCGGCGGCCTGGGCGGCGGCCTCCCCCGCCAGTTCGCGGGCGCGGGCGCGCAGGCGTTCCTGCTGCGGCGTCAGGTTGAACACGGCTTTATCCTCCCAGCCTTGTCTCGATGGCGGCGCGCGTCGCGGCCGAAAGCTTCAGCGCCCCGCCCAGCCCGTCCAGCCAGGCGCGTTCGCGCTCGCTGATCGCGCCGGCCCCGGCGCAGGCGGCGGCGTAGATCTGCGCCGCCAGCATCGGGTCGCGCGCCTCGCGCGCCAGGGCGGCGGTTTCCGCCGGGCGGTCGAAATCGGCGAGGACGAGGTCGCGCTCCTCCGCCGACAGCCCGGCCTCGTCCAGGCGGCGGGCGATGGCGGCGCGCTCCTCGCGGTCCAGCTCGCCATCGGCCTTGGCGCCGGCGATCATGGCGCGGAGCAGCAGCAGCGCCTCGCGCGTCTCGGCGGCCGGCGTGGCGGGGCGCGGCGCGGTCTCGGGCAGGCGGCGCGCCGGTTCGGCGCCGCGGCGGATGGGGGGCGGGGCGGGTTCGGCGCTGGCGGGGGCGGCGCCGCGCGGACGTTCCAGCGCATCGGCGGCGATGCCGGCCAGGGCGCCGACCACGCGACTGATCTGGCGGGCGTCGCGCTGCGTCAGCCCGAAGGGCAGGCGCGTCCGCGCCGGGGTGCGCCGGGCCGGACGGCGCGCCTGGCCTTCCAGCACGGCGCCAAGGATGCGGCCGAGATCCATCCGGCGAGCCTAGGGCAGATTCCGGGGCGGCGGAAACGGGCGGCTAGGCCGGCACCCTCTCCTCCTCCGCCGGGCAAGGCGCGGGGCCTTCCAGCCCGGCGCGGATCACGGGCAGCAGGGCGCGGAACTCGGCGGCGCGGGGGCTGCGCGGGCGCCACGCGAGCGCCAGCGTGCGGGAGGGCGACTCGCCCGGTTCGCCGAGTAGGGGGCGAAGCGCCACATCCGTGCCGCCCAGGACGCCGCCCTCGACCGCGAGGCGCGGCAGCAAGGTCAGGCCAAGCCCGCCCGCCACCATCTGCACCAGCGTGTGGAGCGAGGTGGCGGCGAATTCCTCGCCGGCGGCCAGGCTGCGCGGCAGGCCGCACGCCTCCTGCGCCTGGGCACGCAGGCAATGCCCTTCCTCCAGCAGCAGCATGTTCTCGCCGGTCAGGGCGGCGGCGGGCACGCCGGGCTGGGCGCAGAGCCGGTGCGCGGGCGGCAGGGCCAGCAGGAAGGGATCGGCCGAGACCGGCTCCACCTCCAGCCCCTCGCACTCGCAGGGCAGCGCGAGGAGCAGGAGGTCCAGCCGCCCGGCGAGAAGCTGGGCGCGCAGCCGTTCCGTCGTGTCCTCGCGCAGCCAGAGGCGCAGCCGGGGCAGCGCGTCGCGCAGGGCCGGCATCAGGCGCGGCAGGAGAAACGGCCCGACCGTGGGGATGACGCCCAGGCGCAACGGGCCGGACAGGGGATCGCGCGAGGCGGCGACGGTTTCCGTGACCGCTTCCAGCGCGGCGAGCGCGGCGCGGGCGCGCGCCACCACCTCCAGCCCCAGGGGCGTGAAGATCACGCGCTTGCTGTTGGACCGGTCGAGCAGGCTGGCGCCGAATTGCCGCTCCAGTGCGATCACCCCCGCGGAGAGGGTGGACTGGGTGACCGCGCAGGCGGCGGCGGCGCGGCCGAAATGCCCGTGTTCCGCCAGGGCGACGAGGTAGCGAAGCTGCTGCGGGCTGGGGAGGTGCATCAATCGGGCCGGCCGGACATGCGACGATCAATAGGGATCATCGAAGGCGACCGTCCAGACCAGCGGGGCGCGGGGCCGGCATGACGCCGGCCCCGGCCTGTCAGCGCGACACCTTGTAGAGCTTGGACGCGACCTCGAACATTTCCTCCGGCGCGTAGTCCGGGGTAAAGGCGGAGGCGACGCCGGTCAGGTCGTGGATCTTGCCGCCCTCGGGCATGCCGTCGATCACTTCCAGCTCGCCGGGCGGGTCGGTGGGCAGCGCCTGCTCGCCGCCGCCGCCCCAGATGCCGGCCATCTCGCGGTAATCCTCGGGGCTGAAGGTGTAGAGGCGGCGATGCGACCCCTCGGCCAGGTATTTCTGGCACTCGGGAATCTTGTCGAGCGGGATGTTCGGGGTGGGCAGCACCTTGTCCAGGTCGGCGCCGGTGATCTTCTTGATGGCCAGCGCATAGGCATGGGCGTGGACCGAGCCGCGCACCAGCAGGTAGCCGCAGACCTCGCGCCCCGTGGGATCGGTCAGGCTCTCGTAGACGCGCAGCTTGTGCAGGCGGGCGCCGCATTCCAGGTGGAAATTGTGCAGCAGGTCCACGATGACGTTGCCCGTGGTCGTGACGAAGTCGCGGTTCCAGGAGGCGCCGTTGCTGTCAACCGGCATGGAGCCGCCGCCATTGCTGTAGAAGGAGGCGGCGAGGCGGATGTCCTTCATCGACTCGAAGGGTGCGTCCGAGATGTCGGCGCCGCCCTTCTCGTTCCCTTCCGAATCGGGGCCGTTGGCGAGCATGGCGACGCCGTTGCTCACCAGCTCGACATGGCCCAGCTCCTCCGCGGTGATGGAGGCGACGAGGCCGTAGAAGGGGCGCAGCTTCGCCTTGGAGCGGAAATTGAAGCTCTGGAACATGTAGTTCCCGAGGGTGGACATTTCCCCGTACTTGCCTCCGAGGAGTTCCTGCAGCGCGGCGGCGGCGTTGGGATCCTGCCGCTTGGGCGCGGGCAATTCGGTCTGCAGCTTGTCGACGCGCAGGAACATCGGAGTCCTCCGATTGGGTGGATCATGACCAGGAATGGTCCTGCGTCGAACGCCCTCTGCCCTCGCCGGCTTCCAGCGCGGTCGATGATTTCATTCGGTGGGCTTCATCGAAAAGCTTGATGGAACTCGCGCAAAGGATTCATTGGTGCAGTGCAGCACGGCATGCCATCTCCCCTGGCAGCGACCCTTGAGGGCCGCGCAACGACACCAGGAGTGACAAGCGAATGCTCACCGTTGGCGACAAGTTCCCCGCCTTCCAGCTGACCGCGGTGAAGGGCGGCGCCGAGGGCCTCGCCGGTCCCGGCAAGTCCTTCGAGGAGATCTCCTCCGACTCCAACCCCGGCAAGTGGAAGATCGTCTTCTTCTGGCCCAAGGACTTCACCTTCGTCTGCCCGACCGAGATCGCGGCCTTCGGCAAGCTGAACGGCGAGTTCGAGGACCGTGACGCGGTGGTGTGCGGCGTGTCCTGCGACAGCGAGTTCGTGCACCTGAACTGGCGCGTCCACAACAGCGACCTGAAGGACCTGCCCTTCCCGATGCTGGCCGACATCAAGCGCGAGCTGGCGACGGCGCTGGGCGTGCTGGACAAGCAGGCCGGCGTGCCGCTGCGCGTCACCTTCATCGTGGATCCCGAGAACACGATCCAGCACGTCGCGGTGAACGGGCTGAACGTGGGCCGCAACCCGCAGGAGACGCTGCGCATCCTCGACGCGCTGCAGACGGACGAGCTGTGCCCCTGCAACTGGACCAAGGGCGAGGACGCGCTGAAGCCGCAGGAGCTGTTCGAGAAGGCGGCCTGAGCGCAGCTCGAACCGCATTCACTGCTTGCAGCGCCAGCCCTGGCGCTGCAAGCGAACGGGGGGCAGCCAGCTCCCCGTGATCCCCCGCTTTCCGCCGCCTCAGCGCAGCGGAAAGCCGGGTGTTCCCCCCCTTCCCCATCCGCCCCTGGAGCCCGCCATGTCGCTGGAAGCCCTTCGCAACGCCCTGCCCGAATACGCCAAGGACCAGAAGCTGAACCTCGGCAGCCTGGCCGCCGAGCCGTCGCTGTCCGCGCAGCAGCGTGCAGGCACCTTTGTCGTTTCCGCGCTGGCGAGCCGCAACGCGACGGTGATCCGCCACATCCTGGCGGAGTTCGGGCCGCTGCTTTCCGCCGAGGCGCTGAACGCCGCCAAGGCCGCCGCCTCCATCATGGGGATGAACAACATCTACTACCGCTTCACCCACCTCGTGCATGGCGACTACGCCACCATGCCGGCCAAGCTGCGCATGAACGTGATGGCGAAGCCGGGCGTGGAGAAGGTGGATTTCGAGCTGTGGTCGCTCGCAGTCTCCGCGATCAATGGCTGCGGCATGTGCATGGAAAGCCACGAGAAGGTGCTGCTGCAGCACGGCACGACCAAGGAGCAGGTGCAGGCCGCGATCCGCATCGCCGCCGTGGTGCACGCCACCGCCGCGACGCTGGATGCCGAGGAAGCGCTGGCGGCTTGACCGCTAGCCGCCTCGTTGGCGGCAAAGATTGCATGAAACACGATATATACAATTTTTAGTTGAGTACGGAGAAGCCCCGATGCTTCTCCACGCGGCTTCGCTTAACCAAAGCGCGAAGATTCATCCGCTAGGACAACTCCTGGCGGGTATCTCCGGAGCGATGGGATCATGAGCGGCAGCATCAACGTGGTGGTGGGTTCGGTCAGCGACGACGTGATCGTCCCTGGGGAGTCATCCTCCCTGGTGACCGGCACCTTCACCGCAGGCGATGACCTCATCTACGCCTCCAACGGCGACGACACGCTGGATGGCGGCGAAGGCGTGAACCGGTTCCATGCCGGGGACGGCGTGCGACTCATGATCTGGCACTCCGGCGCCGACGCCGCGGCCTTTCCTGTCCTGGCCTACAAGTTCGGCCTCGACGGCGTGCTCTGGGGCATCGACAAGCTGGCGAATTTCTCGGTCTTCGTCGGCGGCCCGGAGGAGGACCAGATCCGCCTCGGCCCGCAGGACGACACGGTCTGCGGCGGCGCCGGCGACGACCACCTCGATGGCGGCGCCGGGGTGAACACCCTCGCTTTCCTGGGCGAGGTGCAGATGGGCGTGCAGGTGGACCTGTCGCGCTTCTGCGCCCGCGACGCCTGGGGCTTCACCGACCAGATCCACAATTTCCAGAACGTGGTCGGCACGTCGCTGGATGACGAGATCATCGGCAACGAGCTGAACAACACGTTGGATGGCGGGGACGGCAACGACACGCTGACCGCCTTTGCCGGCGACAACCTGCTGCTGGGCGGCGCAGGCAACGACATCCTCGTCGGCGGATCCGGCACGGACAGGCTGGTGGGCGGCTCTGGCGACGACGTGTACTTCGTTTCCAGCCTCTCCGCCCTGGTGGTCGAGGAGGCGAATGGCGGCACCGACGCACTCTGGGTTCTCGTGGATGGCTTCGTCGTGCCGCTGCACGTGGAGATCGCGGCGCTGGGTGGGACTGCCCGGCTGTTGACCGGCTCGGATGGAGGCGTGCAGCTCTTCGCCAATGCGGCGCTTGGTTCCACCCTGATCGGCGGAAACGGCAACGACACGCTCAACGGCTCCGCCTTCGACGACACGCTTTCGGGCGGTGGCGGCAACGACGTGATCTACGGCAATGGCGGCGCCGACACGATGATCGGCGGCGCAGGCGACGACCTTTTCGTCGTTTCCGACCCTGCGGCCCGGCTTGTCGAGATGGCGGGCGAAGGCAACGACGTCGCCGTCTTCGACGGCAACTTCGCCTTCACCCTCGACGCGCATGTCGAGTTCGGACTGCTGATCAACGACGCGCATATCCTGTCCGCCTCCGACACCGGCTCCACGCTGGTGAATTTCGGCAACCTCGCGGCCACGCTCACGGGCGGCGCGGGCAACGACACGCTGTTCGGCAGCGCGATTGGTGGCGAGACCCTTGTCGGCGGGGCGGGCAACGACACGCTCGTCGGTGGTGGCGGGGCGGATACCCTGGTCGGCGGCACAGGTGACGATACCTACACCATTCAGGATGCGGGCGACGTCGTGATCGAGCAGCCCGACGAGGGCAACGACATTGCCTTCGTCCACGTCAATGGCTGGACCGTGCCCCTGGGTCTGGAAGTCGCCCAGCTGGTCGGTCTCGCCACCCAGCTTTCGGGCGGCGCGGGCAGCCAGACGCTGGTGGGCAACGTGGACTTCGCCTCCACCCTGGATGGCGGGGCGGGCGACGACACGCTGATCGGCACCAGCCTCGCCGACCGGCTGCGCGGCGGCACGGGCAACGACGTCATCGTCTCGGGCGGGGGCGCGGACCAGCTGATCTTCGACATGCCGAACTGGGGCGCGGACAATGTCTTCGGCCTTGTCGCCGGCTCGGGCTTCGGGGTGGACCTGCGCGGCTCGGGCGTTTCCGGCCTCGCCGCCGTCAGCCTCTCCGCCTTTGATGGCGGGGCGCTGCTCAGCACCGCCCAGGGCTCGGTCGCCTTCTTCGGCCTCACCACCCAGCAGGTGCAGGACGCGCTGATCTTCTGATCAAACCAAAGGGGGACGCACCACGAGGCGCGTCCCCTTCACGCATATCAGCGGGGCGAAACCCTGCCGCGCATCCTCCGGCCTAGCCGGGCTGGACCCGCTCCATCAGGGCTTCGTCGAAGACGTCGAGATAGCGCCGGGCCATCTCGCGCGCCGTGGAAGGTTGCGGCAGGCCCTTCACCAACTCCTCATGCATCGTGGGCTGCATCGCTTCCCGCAGCGCGCGCACCAGGTCGGCAGGGTCGTTCGGGAGGAAGTGCAGACCCGAAACGCCGTCCTGCACCTTCTCCGCCATGCCACCGACATTCGGGCAGATCACGGGAAGGCCGCTCGCGAAGGCTTCCTGGATGACGACCGGCGAGTTCTCCCACCAGGTGCTGAGCATCACCACGTAGTCGCAATTCCGCATCAGCCGCGACACGGACTGGTTCGTGTAGGGTCCGCGATACGCCAGGAAGGGATAGGTCTGCTGCGCCGCCGCGACCCGCTCGGCGAAATCGGGAAAGCCGACGATGTTGCCGTTGATCTCGATCTGGACGGATGACGCGAGCGCCGGATCCTGCGCAATGATCGCGCAGGCCTTCAGCAGCACGTCGACCCCCTTGAACTCGTTGATCTGACCGAAATAGCCGACGGTCCAGCGCGACCCAGGGCGGTGGGGCCGCGGCGTGCGCACGGTCCCGTCATGGGCCATCAGCCCATTCTCGATGACGCGCATCCTTTCGCGATCGAGGCCCCAATCCACGAAGCGGTGGGCCAGGAACTCACTCGGGGAAATCCAGCCCTTCATGAGGTTCAGATGGCGCTGGAAGTGCTCGCGCCGGACGACGAACTGCATCCTGCGCGCTTCCGGGAAGCATTCGCCGCAGGCCAGGGGGGATTCGCGGTCGCAGAGCACGCGGGCCGGGCGGGTCACCATCTGGCCATGGTTGTGGCAGATGGCCAGGAACTCGTGCAGCGTCAGGAAGCTCGGCACGCCAAGCTCGGTCGTGGCCATGTCGAGCACGTCGAGGCCGAGATAGATCCAGTGATGGAAATTCGCCAGCCGGACGTCCTCCCTCACAAAGATGTCGCGGAGCGCATCCGTCACCTCGGGCATCGCCGCGTGGTAGAGGTGGTCGTAGGTGGAGACGTCGTGGAAGACGATGAACTCCCGGTCGGATTCCAGGTGCAGCCGGCCGCGATTCGACTCGTCGCAGGCCGCGATGAAGATCGCATCCTCCCCGAGTTCCAGCAGCCCGCGAAAGAGCGTGTGGGCCGAGATCTCGGCGCCGCCCTTCGACACGGACGGATGCTGGTGCGAAACGATCGCGATCCGCCCCTTCTGCTGTCTCGGCAACTCGCTCATGGCCCTGTCTCCAGCCCCGACAGGGCATCGTTGGCGGCATTCAGCATCCGGCCAGGGTCGGCGCCCCATCCCCGCCTGACGCAGCCCTTCCCGGAAGCGAGCGGAAGCGGCAGGCGCAGCCGGCGGCTGCCCAGCCCTCCCAGGCGGACCGGCAGCTCCGCAAGCGCGGCGAGAACTTCCTCACGCTTCGCGACGAAGGCTTCGGCCGAGCTGTGCCGGGCCGGTCCTCCGCAATCCGTTCCGGAGAGGATGGGAAGCCCGAACCCCTCGGCGCGCTCCGGAAGGCAGAGCGCGACTTCAATCGCATCGGTGGCAGCGCGGTCCGGGTGCAGGCCGGGGCCCAGGAAGGCGAGGTGCGCGCAGTTCACGCGCTTGATCACCTCCGGCAGCACATAGGCCGCGTTCTCGGCGCGTGGCACGAGGAACAGGCTGCACGCTGCAGCCCCGCGCCGGTCGAGCGACTTGAAGAGCGACATCGCCAGCGCCCGATGCGCGCCGGACTGCGCGATCACCGCCACCCCCGGGAGGCGCTTCCGGCGCGCCATGGCCGTGAGTTCGGAGAAGGCCAGGTGGATCTCGCTTGCATCGTCGGGCAGCGCCACGATGAGGGCCCGTGGCGCGGGCGCCACCTTGACCGGCGTCATCTCGCGCAGCCTCGGTCTTTCGGCTTCCGCCAGGGCGCGAACCAGATCGGGAAAGAAATCCTCGCTCGTCGGGTCGCGGTACAGGTGGCGCAGATCCTCGAGCTTGGCCGCGTGGCCCAGGACAAAGAGGGTGCGCGCGTCCAGCTCATGGTTCGTCGCGGCGCCATCCTCGAAGATGAACTTCAGGATGGGCCGCTTGAGGTCCTCCGGCCCGATATCGCCCCGGAACGCCGCCACGAAGCCCGCGGCATCGGCGAGCCGTGCGCTGCCGGGAATGACGCGCGCCACGTCCGGACGCGGCTTGAAGAAGGTCGAGAGCGGATCCGAGCGGAGGATGCGCGCCCCCAGGCGCAGCATGAGGGCCTCGGGGCGCCGGGTAGGCGAAAGCACCCATCCCTCCACGAACACCCCGAAGCCGGGCAGCGCGACGATGCGGTCGACGCTTTGCTCCATCGGCACGCCCGATTTGGCCGCATTCCCCGGCGCCCAGGAATGGACGCTCACGAGGCGGCGCAGCTTCGAGACCAGCGGTCCCGTCAGCCTCGGGCGATGGCGGTCGAAGCACTCCAGCCATTCCTCGTTGCGCAGCTTGGCGAGCGGGAGGTTGGTGCGGAGATGAAGGGAGGCGCCCTCGCCGAAATGCAGCAGCGCCACGTCGTTCGGGTCCTGCGGCTGCCAGTCGGTCTTGATGACGCCGATGACGCCATGCGCCCCATCGGGCAGGTCGGCCCGCGGAAAGGAAGCAAAGGCGACGGCGCTCGGGTGATGGCCGCGGTCAACGAGGAGGCCGGGAATGGCGGTGCGGCCCGCGCCGCGGATCCAGCCGAAGAACGGAAGCAGCCCTGCCGTCTCGGTCGACACCGCTTCGATGAAGCCGGACATGCCGTCCGGCTTCGCCAGCAATTCCTGGCCGGCAAGGGGCCGCACCTCGTTCTGCAAATGCGCCAGCGCGGCCTCGAGGTCGTTCTCCAGAAGACGCTCAAGGCGCAGCGCGTTCTGTTCCTCGATGTGATCCTTCAGGAATTCGCGCAAGGTCGGCATGGGCTGCGCAGCGCGCAGCAGGAGCGCCTCGCCGTCCACCCGCACCGAAAGACGCGCTTCGGGCTGTTCCAGCGCCAGGGCGGGAAGCTCGCGCAGTTCGTCGGCGCCGAAGGCGAAGCCGGGCTCGGCGGCCACGCCCGCTGCCGAGACGACATCCGGGCGCGACCTGCTGGTGACGACACGGGCGACGCATTCCTGGCCGGCGAGAAGTTCGAGCCTGACGGGATTCGAGGGGGCGCCGAGATCGACGGCCCATCCCCTGATGCCGTGCTTCCAGTCCACCACGTCGAGATGGCCGCGCAGGCCGGTGCCCTCGGTCAGATCCACCTTCAAGAAAGTGCCTTGAGCAACCATCCCTGGACTCGCCCTACCTCGCCATGGGGATATTTGAGCCCCCCCATGGGGTCAACGACGGAAGCGCGCAAAACCCCGGACCTCGCATTAATACGGATACAATGCTGGTGAGGGTTCCCGCGCGAACATGCTGGGTGGAGAAATGGCAATTCAGAAAGGAGCAGTTCCGGCCGCGTATTTCCGGCCTCTTTCTCGGACTGCCTTCATGATACGATTGCCGAAAGGCATCATCTCAGCCTGAATTTTGCTTGGCGCTTCCGTTGCTTTCTTGGAGGCTGGCCTGCACGAGCCAATGCCACTCGAACCCACCGGCGCCGCCCCGGGCCCGCCTTGCCGCAGCCGGACGCGGCAAGGTGGGTCAGGCCTGTTGTCTGGATGCATCTTCCGAACCGCCAGGCATCTCCGCTCGGCTGGAAAATGCTTCAGCGTCCGGGATCGCCGGAGGAGATGGACAGCGCGATGCGGCACTCCACCCTTTCAGGGCCGAGTTCGTAGTTCACCTCCGCGCCGAGCTGGTAGGGCAGCGCGCGTTCGATCAGCTCGCGGCCGCTGCCGCGCCGTTCGCCGGCATCCGGCACGGCATTCGGCATGCCGTGCTCGCTCCAATGGACGTGGAGCCACTTCTCGTCGTCCGCCTTCGTGTCCAGCCACCACCGGACGGCCAGCCGACCCTCCGGGTGGGACAGCGCCCCATGCTTCACGGCGTTGGTCGCGAGTTCGTGCAGCGCCAGCGCGAAGGTCTGCACCATGGCCGAGCGCAGCTGCACCCCTGGAGGGCCGTCGAGGGTGACCTGGCGCCTCCGATCCTCCGATCCGAGCGCGCCATGGGCCTGCAACTCCGTCTGCAGGAGTTCGTCGAAGGTGATGCGGTCCCAGGCGCCCAGCCGCGACAGGAGGCGATTCGCTCGCGCCAGGGCGCCGAGCCGGGCGTCGAAGCGCTCGACGAAGACGTCGAGCGAGGCGGCGTCCCGTCGCGTCTGCCGCGCCATGGCCTGGACGAGGCCGAGGATGTTGCGGGAGCGGTGCTGGAGTTCCGCGACGAGCACCTCCATGCGCGCCGCCGTCGCCTTGGCTTCCGTGACATCCTGCCCGATGCCGCCGATGCGCACGACGCGACCCTCGCCGTCGCGAATGGGAAAGTCGGTGGTGCGGAGCCAGCACACCGCCCCGTCCGAGGGCCGCACGATGCGATATTCGAGCGTCACGTGCTCGCCCGCGCGGACGCGGTCGAGCGCCCCGAGGGCCTCGTCCCGGTCCTCGGGATGGACCAGCGCCGCCCAGCTGTGGAGCGTGTCGCCGGCCAGCGCGGCGGCGCGGCTCTGGCCGTAGATGGGCTCGTAGGCAGGCGAAAGGAATTCCCATTGCAGCGTCTCCGCATCGCGGATCCACAGCACGTTGGTCGAGGCCTCCGCGAACTGGCGGACCCTTTCCTCGCTCAGGCGGAGCGCCTCCTCGGCCTTCCGGCGCTCCGTCAGATCCGCGGTCACGACCAGGAAATTGCCGGGCTGGCCGTTGCGGTCCTGTAGCCGCGTGACCGTGCTGCTCGCCCACACCCGGCTTCCGTCCGGCCGGAGGTAGCGCTTGTCCAGCGAGGCGGGTTCGCCCCCGGCAGCAGCGCGTGTCAGCGCGACGATGCTCGGGGGCACGTCGTCGGGATGGGTGACATCGGCGACCGCAAGTCCGAGCAGATCCTCCCGCGAGCGGCCGAGAATCCGGCACAGCGCGTCGTTGACCGCGAGGAACCGGCCATCCCCACCCACCTCCGACAATCCTACGGCGGCCTGGGCGAAGATGGCCGCCAGGCGCTCCTCGCTGGTCCGTAGCCGATGCTCCGCTTCGTCGCGCTCGGCGCTGCCGTCGGCCGATGGGGGATGCGCTTCCGGGGGCTGGCGGGGCCGGGGGAAGGAGCCCTCCCTGGGCGCCTGGTTCGTGAGGGCGCGGCTGGCGGTCTCGGCCAGCACGACCATGACGCCGCCGGCCTTGCCTTCGTCGTCTCGCACGGGGCTCAGGGAAGCGGTGAACCACGTCTCCTGCGGCTGCCCATCCCGCTCCACGTGCATCACAAGATCCCGGAGCGTGATCGTCTCGCCTGCCCGGGCACGCCGGCAGAGCGGGCCGCTGGCCGCCCAGATCTCGGTCCACGCCTCTTCCATCGGCTGGCCAAGGGCGGAAGGGTGCCGGGCGCCCGCAAGCGGGATCAGGGCATCATTGTAGATCGGGATGAAGCGGGGCCCCCAGGCGAGCAAGGTGGGAAAGCCGCTCGGGAGGATGATGTCGAGCGCGGTCCGCAAGCTTCCCGGCCAAGCCTTGATGGGCCCGAGCGGCGATCCTGCCCAGTCATGGGCGCGGATGAGTGCCGCCATCTTGCTCATCGGTTCATCGCGGGTCGGACCCGTGTCCCAGGATCATTCCGGTCACCTCATCGCGGGACCAGCCTGGGCAGGGGATGCCGCGAGCCTAGGCGCTCGGGGCCTGCCTGAGCTGCTCGCTGAGAAGACTGAGCACGCGGGACGTTTCCAGCGGCTTCTCGCACAGGAGGACGTCCTGGAAGGCGGGCGCGAGGGAGTCGCGGTCGTAGCCCGTCGCGAACAGAATCGGCACGCCGCGGCGGCGAAGCGTATCGGCCACGGGATAAACGACCGCGCCCATGAGCTTGACGTCGAGCACGGCCGCGTCGATCCGCTCATCCCGGTTGATGATCCGCGTGGCCGCATCCACCGTGGCCACGGGGCCGAGCACGGTCGCTCCGGCCACTTCCAGCTGCTCTGTCAGGTCGCGGGCGATCAGGTACTCGTCCTCAACGACCAAGATCTTCCGGCCAGCGAGTGCTCCAGCCTGTGCCATGCAGATCCCTCAAACAACTGAAGCAGTAGCAATCAAAATACATGCCTGCAACTTGAAATTGTGACAATGATGGGTGGCGGACTCCGACCGGGGACGGAGGATCGGACGCCGTCTGGCAAGGGGAAGTCATTTCTTCAGCGAAGGACGTCGCCGGCGTCATTTCCCCGAAAGGCCAGCGGCTCATTTCCGGTTCGCGTGCGGGACGTCTGCCTGGGATTCATGGTGAGCCCGCAGGGACTCGAACCCTGGACCCCATGATTAAAAGTCACGTGCTCTACCGACTGAGCTACGGGCTCGTGCTGCGCGCGGTGGGTCACACCGCGCGCGGCTTGTGTCAAGCGTCGGCGGCGACGCGCATGCGGATCAGCTTGTCCGGCGTGCGGACCATGCCGCTGGAGCCGGCGCCGCGCGCGATGCGGTCCACGTGCTCCATGCCCGAGGTGACCTGGCCCCAGATCGTGTACTGGCCGTCCAGGCTGGGCGCCGGGGCGAACATGATGAAGAACTGGCTGTTGGCGCTGTTCGGGTCCATGGCGCGGGCCATGCCGCAGGTGCCGCGCAGGAAGCGGGCGCGGTTGGGCGGGGTGAACTCGGCGCGGATGTTCGGCAGGTCGCTGCCGCCCGTGCCGGTGCCGGTGGGGTCGCCACCCTGGGCCATGAAGCCCTCGATCACGCGATGGAAGGGCGTGCCGTCATAGAAGCCGCGGCGCGCCAGGGTCTTGATCCGCTCCACATGCAGCGGCGCCAGGTCGGGACGCATCTGGATGACGACGTCGCCGTCCTTGAGCGTGAGGATCAGCTGGTTCTCGCGGTCCGCCGCGCGCTGGGCCTCGGCTTCATTGGTGTCGGACATGACGGCTCCCATCAGGGTTGCAGTGGCAAGCAGGGTGCGGCGGTGCATGAGGCATCCCCCTGTGTTCAGCGGCCCACGCGGGCCAGGGTCTTTTCCAGCGTCAGCGGCGGGACGAAGGTGGAGATGTCGCCGCCCAGCTGCGCGATTTCCTTCACGAAGCGCGAGGAGATGAAGTGGTTGCGCTCGCTCGCCATCAGGAACACCGTCTCGACCTCCGAGTCCAGACGGTGGTTCATGCCGGCCATCTGGAACTCGTAGTCGAAATCGGTGACGGCGCGCAGGCCGCGCACGATCATGCCCGCCCCCACCTCGCGCGCGAAGCCGATGAGGAGGCCGGTGAAGGGCTTCACCTCGATCGTGCAGCCGGTGCGCTCCGCGACGGCGCGCGTCTCGGCCTCGACCAGCGCCACCCGCTCCTCCAGCGGAAAGAGCGGGCCCTTGCCGGTGTTGATGGCGACCCCGATCACCAGCCGGTCCACCAGCCGCGCGGCGCGGCCGATCACGTCCAGGTGGCCGTTGGTCACGGGGTCGAAGGTGCCCGGGTAGAGGGCGGTGCGCGTCGTCATGCCTCTGGCGCTTCCTCGTCGTCGATGACGGGGAAGCAGGAGGTGACGCGCTCGCTCTCGTCAAGCCGCTGGAACATGACACCCTGGGAAAGGCGGCCGGTGCGCCGCACCTGCTGCGCCTCGAAGCGGATGGCTTGTCCGCCATCGGTCATCAGCATGATGTGGTCGCCCGGCGTCACGGTGAAGCAGGCCACCACCGCGTCGCCCGTGCGGCGCGAAAGGGTGATGTTGCCGATCCCCTGCCCGCCGCGCCCGGTGACGCGGTATTCGTAGGCGCTGGTGCGCTTGCCGAAGCCGCGATCGGTGACGGAAAGCAGGATCTGCTCGCGCCGCGCCAGCTCGTCCATGCGCTCGGCGCTGAGCGTCACCTCGGCCACCGGCTCCTCGTCGGCGGGGCCGGGCACGGGCTCGCCCTCCTCGCCATTGGAGGGGCGGCGGGCCTTGAGGAAGGCCGCGCGCTCCTCCACCGTCGCATCCACGTGGGTGAGCACGGCGAGGCCGATCACGACGTCGTCGGTGGCCAGCCTGATGCCGCGCACGCCGGTGGAATCGCGCCCGGCGAAGACGCGCAGCACGTCCTCCGTCGCCTGGAAGCGGATGGCGCGGCCCTTGCGGGTGGCCAGCAGCACGTCGTCGCCCTCGCGGCAGGTGGCGACGCCGATCAGCGAATCCCCCTCATCCAGCTTCATGGCGATGAGGCCGGAGGAGCGGACGTTGCGGAAGTCGGACAGGCGGTTGCGCCGGACATTGCCCTGCCGCGTCGCGAAGACGAGGTGCAGCGCGTCCCACAGGCTCTCGTCCTGTGGCAGCGGCAGCACGGCGGTCACCGATTCCCCGTCTGCGAGGTTCAGCACCTGCCGCAGGGAGCGGCCCTTGCCGCCCGTCCCGCCCTCGGGCAGCTGCCAGACCTTCTCGCGGAAGACGAGGCCGCGATCGGTGAAGAACAGCACCCATTGGTGGGTGTGGCCGACGAAGGAGCGCACCACCACGTCGTCCGCGCGGGTGGCGGCCGCCGAGCGGCCCTTGCCGCCGCGGTGCTGCGCGCGGAACACGTCGAGCGGCGTGCGCTTCACGTAGCCGTCGCGCGTCAGCGTCACCACCATGGTCGCGGGGGCGATCAGGCTCTCGTCGTCGATGTCGCCCGCATGGTCGTCGATCCGCGTCAGGCGCGGGCTGGCCAGGGTGGCGCGGACCGCGGTCAGCTCCTCGGACATCACCTCCAGGCGGCGGGGGCGGCTGGACAGGATCTCCAGCAGCTCGGTGATGCGGGCGCCGACTTCCTTCAGCTCGGCGTCGATCTTCTCGCGCTCCAGCCCCGTCAGGCGCTGGAGGCGCAGCTCCAGGATGCCGCGGGCCTGGGCTTCCGTCAGGCGGATCGTGCCCGCCTCCGTGATCTCGTTGCCCTCGTCCTGCACCAGCGCGACCAGCGGGCCAACATCGGCGGCGGGCCAGTCGCGCGCCATCAGCGCCACGCGGGCGGTGGCGGCGTCCGGGCTTTGGCGGATGAGGCGGATCACCTCGTCGATATTGGCCACCGCGACGGCGAGGCCGATGAGGTTGTGCGCCCGCTCGCGCGCCTTCATCAGGCGGAAGCGCGAGCGGCGCTCGATCACCTCCTCGCGGAAGGCGATGAAGGCGAGCAGCGCGTCGCGCAGCCCCATCTGCTGCGGCCGGCCCTTGTGTAGCGCCAGGAAGTTGACGGGGAAGGAGATCTGCAGCTGCGTCATGCGGTAGAGCTGGTTCAGCACCACCTCCGCATTCGCGTCCTTCTTCACCTCGATCACGACGCGCAGGCCCGAGCGGTCGCTTTCGTCGCGCAGGTCGGAGATGCCCTCGATCGCCTTGGCGCGCACCAGCTCCGCGATCTTCTCGATCAGCGCCGCCTTGTTCACCTGGTACGGCACCTCGGAGACGATGATGGCCTGGCGGCCGCCCTTCATCTCCTCGATGTCGCAAAGCGCGCGCAGCGGGATGGAGCCGCGCCCCGTCTCGAAGGCGGAGCGCACCCCGGCGCGGCCGAGGATGATGCCGCCGGTCGGGAAGTCGGGGGCGGGGATGATCTCCATCAGCTCGGACAGGGTGGTGTCCGGCTCCCGGATGAGGCGAAGCGTGGCGTCGATCACCTCGGTCGGGTTGTGGGTCGGGATGTTGGTCGCCATGCCGACGGCGATGCCGCCGGCGCCGTTCACCAGGAGGTTCGGGAAGGCGGCGGGCAGGACGCGCGGCTCATGGGCGCTTTCGTCGTAATTCGCGACGAAGTCGACCGTGTCCTCCTCGATCCCCTCCAGCAGCGCCGTCGCGGATTTCGCGAGACGGACCTCGGTGTAGCGCATGGCCGCGGGCGGATCGCCGTCCATGGAGCCGAAATTGCCCTGCCCATCCACCAGCGGCACGCGCATGGAGAAGGGCTGGGCCATGCGGACCATGGCCTCGTAGATCGCGCTGTCGCCGTGCGGATGGTACTTGCCCATCACGTCGCCGACCACGCGGGCCGACTTGCGGTGCGGCTTGTCGGCCACGTAGCCGCTTTCGTGCATCGCATAGAGGATGCGGCGGTGGACGGGCTTCAGCCCGTCGCGCACGTCGGGCAGCGCGCGGGAGACGATGACGCTCATCGCATAGTCGAGGAAGGAGCGTCGCATCTCCTGCTCGACCGCGATGGGCGCGATGTCGGGCGGGGTGGTCTCGTCGGTCAAGGTTCAGGGAATCCGATCAGAAGGGAATGTCGTCGTCGAGGTCGGGCTTGCCGCGGCCGCCACCGGAGTCCCAGCCGCCGGAAGGACGACCGCCGCCGCCACCGCCACCGCCACCGCCACCGGAGGAACGGCCGCCGCCGCCAAAGCCGCCGCCACCGCCCGAGCGGCCGCCGCCGCTGAAGCCGGAGGGCTCGGCCCCCATGTCATCGCCGCCGCCACCGCCGCGTCCGCCGACCAAGGTCAGCTCGCCGCGGAACTGCCGCAGCACGATCTCGGTGGTGTACTTGTCCTGGCCGTCCTGGCCCTGCCACTTGCGCGTTTCCAGCTGGCCCTCGAGGTAGACCTCGCTGCCCTTCTTCAGGAAGCGCTCGGCGATCTCGCCCAGCTTCTCGTTGAAGATCGCCACCGAGTGCCACTCGGTGCGCTCCTGCTGGTTGCCCTCGCGGTCCTTGTAGCGCTCCGACGTCGCCACGCGGAGGTTCACCACCTTGCCGCCATTCTGGAAGTTCCGCACCTCGGGGTCCTTCCCGAGGCGACCCAGGATGATCACCTTGTTCACGCCGGCCATCGCACACACATCCTCGAAACCAAGGGCATTTCCTTACCGGAAAACCCCTTGGACACCCACCCCATATGGTGCTTGAAGGGCAAGAACGCAATGCGAACATTGCCCCTTTTTGGAGCCGTGCCCCCATGCCCCGCGATGCCGCCGAACTTGCTTCCTCCGCCGGGCTGATCCGGATCCGGGGGGCCCGGCAGCACAACCTGAAGTCCGTGGACCTCGACCTGCCGCGGGGCAAGCTGGTGGTGCTGACCGGCCTGTCGGGCTCGGGCAAGTCCTCGCTCGCCTTCGACACCATCTATGCCGAGGGGCAGCGGCGCTACGTGGAGAGCCTGTCGGCCTATGCCCGGCAGTTCCTCCAGCTCATGCAGAAGCCCGACGTGGACAGCATCGAAGGCCTGTCCCCGGCCATCTCCATCGAGCAGAAGACCACCTCGCACAATCCGCGCTCCACCGTCGGCACGGTGACGGAGATCCACGACTACATGCGCCTGCTCTGGGCGCGGGTGGGCGTGCCCTATTCCCCGGCGACCGGCCTGCCGATCGAGGCGCAGAGCGTGTCGCAGATGGTGGACCGTGTGCTGGCCATGCCGGAGGGGACGCGGCTGCTGATCCTGGCGCCCGTGATCCGCGGCAAGAAGGGCGAGTACCGCAAGGAATTGGCCGAGTACCAGCGCCGCGGCTTCGAGCGGGTGAAGATCAACGGCGCGCTGCACCGGATCGAGGAGGCGCCGAAGCTCGACAAGAAGCTGAAGCACGACATCGAGGTGGTGGTGGACCGCGTGGTGGTGCGCCCGGATCTGGGCCAGCGCCTCGCCGACAGCTTCGAGACGGCGCTCGGCCTCGCCGACGGCATTGCCTATGCGGAAAACGCCGATAGCGGCGAGCGCACGGTGTTCAGCCAGAAATTCGCCTGCCCGGAAAGCGGTTTCTCCATCGAGGAGATCGAGCCGCGGCTCTTCTCCTTCAACTCGCCGCAGGGCGCCTGCCCGGAATGCGACGGGCTGGGGGTGGAAAGCTTCTTCGACCCGGCGCTGGTGGTGCCGCAGGAAGGCCTTTCGCTGAAGGAGGGCGCGGTCGCCCCCTGGGCCGGCAACGCCTCCTCCGCCTATTACGACCAGACCCTCGCCTCGCTCGCCAAGCATCTGAAGATCAGCGCCGAGGCGCCGTGGGAGGAACTGCCGGAGGCGGCGCAGAACGCGATCCTGCACGGCACCGGCTCCACCTCCGTCACGCTGCGCTACAAGGACGGGCTGCGCGCCTATGAGGTGGAGAAGCCCTTCGAGGGCGTGATCCGCAACCTCCAGCGCCGCTTCCGCGAATCCGACAATCCCTGGGTGCGCGAGGATCTGTCGCGCTACCAGGCGCAGAAGCCCTGCCACGTGTGCAGCGGGTTCCGGCTGAAGCCGCAGGCCCTCGCCGTGAAGGTGGCGGGCAGCCACATCGGCGAGGCCAGCGCCCTGTCCATCCGGCGCGCGCGGGAATGGTTCGCTTCCGTCAACGACACGCTGACGCCGCAGCGCCAGGAGATCGCGCGGCGCATCCTGCGCGAGATCGAGGAGCGGCTGCAGTTCCTCGTGGATGTGGGGCTGGACTACCTGTCGCTGTCCCGCTCCTCCGCGACGCTTTCGGGCGGGGAAAGCCAGCGCATCCGGCTGGCCTCGCAGATCGGCTCCGGGCTGACGGGCGTGCTCTACGTGCTGGACGAGCCCTCCATCGGTCTGCACCAGCGCGACAACGAGCGCCTGCTGGGCACGCTGCGCCGCCTGCGCGACCTGGGCAACACGGTGCTGGTCGTCGAGCACGACGAGGACGCGATCCGCACCGCCGACTGGCTGGTGGATATCGGCCCCGGCGCCGGGGCGCATGGCGGCACGGTGGTGAGCCAGGGCACGCCCGACACGGTGACGCGCGACACCAAGTCGCTGACCGGCGACTACCTGGCCGGGCGGCGCGAGATCCCGATGCCCCAGTCGCGGCGCAAGCCGGACATGAAGCGGGCGCTGCGCGTGGTCGGCGCGCGGGGCAACAACCTGAAGGACGTCACCGCCGATTTCCCGCTGGGCACCTTCACCGCCGTGGCCGGCGTGTCGGGCGGCGGCAAGTCCACGCTGGTGATCGAGACCCTCTACAACGGGCTGTCGCGCCGCCTGATGGGCAGCGCCGTCGTGCCCGCGCCGCACACGCGGATCGAGGGGCTGGAGCACGTGGACAAGGTGATCGACATCGACCAGTCGCCCATCGGCCGCACGCCGCGCTCCAATCCCGCCACCTACACGGGGCTGTTCGCGCCGATCCGCGACTGGTTCTCCGAGCTGCCGGAAAGCCGGGCGCGCGGCTACAAGGGGGGCCGCTTCTCCTTCAACGTGAAGGGCGGGCGCTGCGAGGCGTGTCAGGGCGACGGCGTCATCAAGATCGAGATGCACTTCCTGCCCGACGTCTACGTTACCTGCGACACCTGCAAGGGCAAGCGCTACAACCGCGAAACGCTGGACGTGAAGTTCCGCGGCAAGAGCATCGCCGACGTCTTGGACATGACGGTGAGCGAGGGGCGCGAGTTCTTCTCCGCCGTCCCCTCCATCCACGAGAAGCTGAAGACGCTGGAGGAGGTGGGGCTGGGCTACATCCACCTGGGCCAGCAGGCCACGACGCTGTCGGGCGGCGAGGCACAGCGCATCAAGCTGGCGAAGGAGCTGTCGCGCCGCGCTACGGGCCGCACCCTCTACATCCTCGACGAGCCGACGACGGGGCTGCACTTCGAGGACGTGCGCAAGCTGCTGGAGGTGCTGCACGCGCTGGTGAAGGGCGGCAACACCGTCATCGTCATCGAGCACAACCTGGAGGTCATCAAGACCGCCGACTGGGTGCTCGACCTCGGCCCCGAGGGGGGCGAGGGCGGCGGGCGCATCGTGGCGCAGGGCACGCCGGAGGAGGTGGCGGCGAACCCCGAGAGCCACACCGGGCGCTTCCTGCGGCCAATCCTGGAGCGGCACGCGCCGGTGAAGGCGAAGAAGGCGGCGAAGGCGAAGGGCTGAGGCGCGGGCGTTCTCAGGCCCTTTCGCCGCCGGTGACGGCCAGGGCGAAGGCCGGTCCGCCCGCGAAGACGGCCCCGGCGGGCCGTGCCTTCCAAGCCAGGAGCAGCGCGCCCAGCCCGCCCATCGCCGCCACGGCCAGCACGGGGATGGTGTGGCCGGACGCAGCCGCCGCGCCGGCCACCGCGGGCGCCGCCGCCACCAGCGCCACGCCCCGGCTGGTGTAGAGGAAGCCCAAGGCGCGGCCGAGGCGCTGCGCGCCCACGCTGTCCGCCACGAAGGCCGGCAGCAGCGCCACGAATCCGCCCTGCAAGGCGCCGAAGCCGAGGGCGAAGACCTGCAGCGTCGCCTCGTCCCGCGCGAAGCCCCAGACCGCCATGCTGCCGGCCATGCCGGCGCAGCAGACGAGGAAGACGCCGCGCCGCCCGACCGCATCCGCCAGCACCGCCAGCAGGAAGCGCCCCGCGATGGTGCCGATCCCGATGAGGCCGAGCAGGCCGAAGGCGCTCGTGCGCGGCAGGCCGAGATCCAGCGCGGTGCCGACCAGGAGCGCGTGCGGCAGCACCGAGGGGGTGGAGACCAGGAAGATGCCCGCCCACATCCAGGCGAAGCCCGGCACCGGAGACCCGGCGGCGGGCGCGGAACGCGCGGCGGCGCTGCCGCCCCTCCCCGGCTCCAGCAGCAGCGCGCCGCCGAAGCCGACCGCGCCCACGCAGAGGCCGAAGGCGACGAAGCTCGCGCGCCACTCCGCGACGCTGAACAGCGCATCGGCGGAGAAGGCGACCAGGGCAGCGCCCGCGCCGATGCCGCTCACCGCGAGGCCGGAGGCCAGGCCGCGATTGCTGTCGAAGCGGCGCTGCACTGCCGCCATGGCCGGCACATAGGCGAAGCCGGTGCCGAGCCCGATCAGCAGCCCGTAGCCGAGATAGACTTCCGCAAGGCTCGTCGCGGTCGCGGCGAGAAACAGGCCGGCGGCAACGAGCGCCATTCCGAACCCCGCCGGCACGCGGGAGCCGATGCGGTCCGCGATCGGGCCGCTCACGGCGCTGACCAGGAAGCAGCTTCCCCCGGACAGCGAATAAATGACCGAGAGCGAGGCCGGGCTCACCGCGAACTCCGCCGCCAGCGCATCGGCGAAGACGGCGTAGGAATAGATGGCGCCGAACCCCGCCATGGTCACGAGGAAGGCGCCGAGGACGACGCGCCAGCCGGAACGGAACTCGCGCGTCACGCGCGGATCCGCCGCCTCATGGCCGCGACCGTCCAGTCCATCAGCCAGCGCGCGCCGCGCGCCATGGCGCGGCATGCCTCGCACCAAGCGAAGGCCCGCGTGGCCCGCTCGGCCGAGAGCCAGTCGCCATTCTGGACGACGCGGCGAAGCAGTGCCTCATGCTGTTCCGGTGTCATGGAAGCCTCCTTTGGAGCTGGGTTGCGAGCCAGGCGGCCACGATCGGCGCGAGCGCCTCCGCGGCAACGGGATCGGGCCGGACGCGCCGCCGTCCCACGCCCGAGGGGTCGGGCAGCAGGGCGCTCGCGAGGGTGGCGAAGGGCGAAAGGTCCCAGCCATGCCCGATGCCGGGCAGGGCCAGCCGCGTCAGGCCCGGCGTGCCGTCCAGCGCGGCGCAGGCCGGCGCGTCGGGTGCGGCCATGCCGTGCACGAGCAGCACCACCCCTTCGCGCGGCAGGGCGAGGCCCGCGCAGCCGGGGTCCAGCGCGACGACCGCGCCCCGCCCTGCGGCGAGGCTGACCCGCGCCCCGTCCCAGAAGCCCAGCACGCCGACGCGCGCAGCATCCAGGCGCGGATGCGCGGCAACCCATGCAAAGGTCCGGTCCAGCACGGCTTCGTCGGGCGCGTGGATCTCGAGCACCGCGATGCCCTGCCGCAGCAGCGCGACCGCGTAATCCTCCGACCGCGCATCCGCGGCGTCCGCTCCGCGGAGGATCATCACGACCGGCCAGCGCTTGCTCCCGGTCCGGGGCGGCAGCTCGAGCATCGCATCCGTTCCCGCTCCGATGGCGGAAGTGGCCGCGTCCGCTGGGAGCGTTTCCGCTCGCTCGCCCTCGCACCCGAGCCCGGGAGAAGCCACCAGCAAGGCGGCGATGAGCAGCGCGGATGCGTGGTTGCACATGCGAAGCGGCTCCTCGTGAAGCCTCGGCTCGTTGCGACGCGATGGAGGTTGCGGCGAAGAAGCATGCGGCGGCATCCTCCGAATGGATGACGCGCCGCCGCCGGACGCGCGACGAAATGCCGACCACGCGAAGCAAGACGTGGCGGCGGCGGCATGCCGTCCGCCTTCACGACTTCACATCAGACCTGCGTTCGACGAGCGATGGAGGTGCGCGGTGGCGAGCGAGGACCTCTTCGGGCTGACCGAGATGATCTACGAGGCGGCGACGGGATCGGGCTCCTGGCAGGCGGTCGGCCACCGCCTGCAGGCGGCGGTGGGCGCGCGCACCGCGGCGATCATGGTGGGCCACCCTTCCGCCGGCGCCATGGAGATCCTGCACCACGAGGGCATCCCGCCGGACGCCGTCGCCGCCTACCGGCGCTACTACCGCACGGTGGATCTCTGGACCAATCGCGCCAGCGCCCTCGCCGCCAGAGGCACGATGCGCGTCCTGGTGCAGGGGGAGATGCTGGTCCCCGATGCGGAATACGTGCGCAGCGAGTTCTGGAACGATTTTGGCCGTCCGCTCGGGCTGCGCTACGTGCTGGGCACCGTCGCGCCGCTGGGCAGCGCGGGGCTGCTGCCGGTCGGGCTGCACCGCGCGGCGGGGGCCCCGCCCTTCGGCGCGGAGGAGCGGCGCAAGCTGTCGCTCGTGCTGCCGCACATGGTGCGCGCCTTGCAGCTTCGGCACCGGCTGGGCCTGGATCGCTCCCCCGCGCTGGCGGCGCTGGATGCGCTGCCCCTCGGCCTCCTTGTCCTCGGCGAGGATTGCGCGGTGGTGCTGGCGAACCGCAGGGCGGAGGCGATGGCGAAGGCCGGCGGCATCCGCCTGGTGCGCGTCGGCGAGGCGGGGTCGCATTTCCGCACCGTCGCGGTCGCGCGGCGCCGCGTGGAAACCGACCGCCTCCTCGCCCTCGTGCGGGGGGTCGCGCATCGGGGCGAGGCCGGGGGCGCGATGCGGCTGCACGACGAGGAGGGCAGCGCCGCCACGGCCGTCCTGGTCGCGCCGCTGCCGCAGCGCCTCGTGCAAGGCGCATCAGGCAGCGGCACGCCGATCCCCGGCCAGGCGCTGGTGCTGCTGCGCGACCTGTCGGCGCCGCCCGCGCTGCCCACGCCGCAGATGCTGTCCGACTTGTTCGGCCTGACCGCGGCGGAGGCGGCCGTGGCGCATGCCGTGGCCGCCATGCCGGGGCGCGGCCTCAACGGCATCGCCGCGCGGCTCAACATCGCGGAAACGACGCTCAAGACGCATCTGGCGCGCGTCTTCCTCAAGACCGGGGCAGCGGGCCAGGCGGATCTGGTCCGGATGCTCGCCGGCCTTGCCGTGTCGTGAGGCCCGGGGCTAGGTCCGGCCCGCCCCCGGCACCCAGGTGACGTCGCGCGCGCCATCCTCGTTCAGGTGGCGCGCCAGCACGAAGAGGTGGTCGGACAGGCGGTTCAGGTAGCGGATCGCCGCTGGGTTCACCGCCTCGCGCGCGGCCAGGGCCACCACTAGGCGCTCCGCCCGCCGCACCACGGTGCGGGCGAGATGGGCATGGGCGGCGCCGGCGCTGCCGCCGGGCAGGACGAAGGAGCGCAGCGGCGCGAGGCGCGCGTTCATCGCCGCCAGCTCCGCCTCCAGCCGCGCCGATTGCGCGTCCTCCATGCGCAGGCGCTTCTCCGCCTCCGTGCCCGGGACGCAGAGATCGGCGCCCAGGTCGAACAGGTCGTTCTGGATGCGGGCGAGCATGGCGTCGGCCTCGCCGGCCGCGTGCAGGCGCACGAGGCCGATGGTGGCGTTCGCTTCGTCCACTGTGCCATAGGCCTCGACGCGCAGCGCGTCCTTGCGGACCCGCGCCCCGTCGCCGAGCGAGGTTTCGCCGGCATCGCCGCCGCGCGTGGTGATGACGTCAAGCCGGACCATGGGCGGTGCCCCTCTATTGCAGACGGAATTGCACGCTGGTGCGCGCGGTGCTCGGGATCGGCAAGCCGTCGCGCGTCGCCGGCCGGAAGCGCCAGGCCAGGGCGCCGCGCTGCGCCGCCTCGTCCAGGATGCGCGAGCCGGAGGATTGCGTGACCCGCACCCCCGCGACGCGGCCATCCGTGCCGACCGAAAGCTCCAGCGCGACGGTGCCCGTCTCGTTCCGGAAGCGGGCCGCCTCGGGATAGGGGATCTCGCGGTTGCGGAAATTCGGGTCGAGGCCCGGCGGCACCAGCACGCCGGCGGCGCGGTTGAGCCCGGCGGTGGGGCTCATCACGGGCGGGAAGGCGGGCGGCGACGGGCTGGCCTGCTGCTGCGGCTGGGGCTGCGACGGGGGCTGGGCCTGCTGCGCCGGGGCCGGGCGCGGCGACGGGCGGGCGGGTGGAGGCGGGGGTGGCGGCGCAGGCGGCGGAAGGGGCAATTCCTCGGCCGGTTCCGGCTCGGGCGCCGCTTCCGGCGCGGGCTCCGCGGGGGGTTCGGGCGGCGGGGCCAGGGCGAGGTCGGTGGGCAGGGGCGGCATCGTCGCCTCGGGCAAGGCGAGCGGCGGCACCTCGGCGAGGCTTGGCGCGGGGGCGGCTGGCGGCGGGGGCGGCATGGCCGCCATGGGGGGCGGCGCGCTGGAAGCGGGCGGCGCGGGCGGGGGTGGGGGAGAAGCGGCGACGGGCGGGCTGGGCGGCGGGGGCGGCGCCGGGGTGGCCGGTTCCGGCGCGGGGGGTGGCGCGACCGGCTCCGGTGCGGCCTCGGGCGCGGGGGCGCCCTCCTCCGTCACCTCGTCCCAGACCATCTGCACCCCCTGTTCCTCGGCGGGGGGCGGCAAGGTGGGGCGGATCAGCAGCAGGGCGGCGGCCAGCGCCACGCCGTGCAGCGCCAGCGAGACGGGGATGGCGATGGGCAGGCGGGGCGGCGCCGGCGGCGCATTTCCCCAGCGCGGCCCCTCGGGCGTCACAGCACCACCACCCCGCTGTGCTTGGCCTTGCCCTCGGGCTCGACATGGATGGTGATGACGGCCTCGCCCAATTCGGCCTTCAGCGCCGCCTCCACCCGATCGGTGATCACGTGCGCCTCGTCCACCGTCATGGTGCCGGGGACGACGAGGTGGAACTCGATGAAGGCGAGGCGCCCCGCCTGGCGGGAGCGGATGTCGTGCGCCTCGATCGCGCCTTCCGCCGCCTGCCCGACGATGGCGCGGATGCGGGCGAGGGATTCGGGCGCCACCGCCTCGTCCATCAGCCCGCCGACGGATTCGCGTACGAGGCCCGCGCCGCTGGCCAGGATGTTCAGCGCGGTGAGGCCGGCCAGCAGCGGGTCGAGCCACCACAGTCCGGTCGCCGCCGCCAGCCCGATTCCCGCCAGCACGCCGACCGAGGTGACGACGTCGGACAGGAGGTGCCGGGCATCGGCCTTGAGCGCGGGGGAGCGCAGCGCGGCGGAGCGGCGGAACAGGTGGCGGCACCAGAGGGCGTTGATGGCGGTCGCCGCGAGCGCCACGGCTGCGGCGGGCCAGGTCAGGTCGGGAATGCGGGGCGACGAGAAGGAGGACCACACTTCCACGAGAATGACGAAGGCCGCGGCGAGGATCAGCGCGCCTTCCAGAACGGCGGAGAAATATTCCGCCTTGTGATGGCCGTAGGGATGGTTGGCGTCGGCCGGCAGGGCGGCGTAGCGCACCGCCGCCAGGGCCGCGAGGGCGGCGGCCACGTTCACCACGCTTTCCAGCGCGTCGGCGAAGAGGGCGACGCTGCCGGTGAGCCACCATGCCACGGCCTTCAGCGCCAGCACGGCGATGGCCACGGCGACGCTGCCCCAGGCGGTGTTGACGGCTCGGCTCACTCGGGAATCCCGTTGCGGTTCGGGGGACCCTCCTAGCGCGGATAACGCCCCCGGCGAAATGCCGGGGGCGCGGACCCGATCAGACGGAGAAGTACTTGGCGCGCGGGTGATGGAGCACGATGGCGCTGGTGCTCTGCTCCGGATGGAGCTGCCACTCGTCGGACAGGTCCACGCCGATGCGCTCGGCGCCCAGCAGCTTCAGCAGCGGCGCCTGGTCCTCCAGCCGCGGGCAGGCGGGGTAGCCGAAGGAGTAGCGGCCGCCGCGATAGCCCTGGGAAAGCATCTTCTCGATGTCGCGCTCGTCCTCGGCCGCGAAGCCGAGCTCGGCGCGGATGCGCTTGTGGACGTATTCCGCCAGCGCCTCCGCCATCTCGACGCCGAGGCCGTGCAGGTAGAGGTAGTCCTGGTAGCGGTTCTCCTCGAACCACTGCCGCGCCACCTCGCTGGCGCGCTGGCCCATGGTGACGACCTGCAGGCCGATCACGTCGCGCTCGCCGTCCTCCACGTCGCGCACGAAGTCGGCGATGCACTCGCCATCCTCCTTGGGCTGGCGCGGCAGGGTGAAGCGGGCGGCCTCGGTGACGCCGTCCTCCTCGAACAGGATCAGGTCATTGCCCTGGCCGGCGCATTTCCAGTAGCCGTAGATGGCCTGTGGCTTCAGGATCTTCTCCTGCTCCGCGATCGTCAGCATGCGCTTCAGCACCGGGCGGAGTTCCTGCTTCGCCCAGCCCAGGAAATCCTCGAGCGAGCGCCCGGCTTTCCGGAAGCCCCACTGGAACTGGTAGAGCGAGCGCTCGTTCACGAAGGGCACCAGCGCCTTCGGGTCGGCCTCCATCACCCGCGCGCCCCAGAAGGGCGGCTTCGGCACGGCGAGGCCGGCGGTCTGCGCGCGGCGGCGCCCCTGGGCGTAGTTCACGTCCACCGGCGCGAAGCCGCGCGGGTCCGCCTGGCCCAGCACGCGCTTCTCGTTGCGCGCCTTGCCGCCGCGCTTGGCCTGCAGCGCCGCGAGGTAGTCGTCGAAGCCGTTGCCCACCACCTTGTCCATCAGGTGCAGCCCGTCGAAGGCATCGCGCGCATAGGCGACGCGGCCGCAGGCATAGGCCCGGACGCAGTCATCCTCGACGTAGTTGCGCGTCAGCGCCGCGCCGCCGAGCAGCACCGGGATCTCGATGCCCTGGCGGCTCATCTCCTCCAGGTTCTCGCGCATCACGACCGTGGACTTCACGAGGAGGCCGGACATGCCGATGGCGTGCGCCTTGTGTTCCTTGGCCGCCGTGACGATGTCGGCCAGCGGCACCTTGATGCCCAGGTTCACGACCTTGTAGCCGTTGTTGGTGAGGATGATGTCCACGAGGTTCTTGCCGATGTCGTGGACGTCGCCCTTCACCGTGCCGAGCACGATGATGCCCTTCTCCTGCCCCTCGACCCGCTCCATGTGCGGCTCCAGATAGGCGACGGCGGATTTCATCGTCTCGGCGGATTGCAGCACGAAGGGAAGCTGCATCTTGCCGGCGCCGAACAGCTCGCCGACGACCTTCATCCCGTCCAGAAGGATGTCGTTGATGATGGCGAGCGGGGTGATGCCCTTGGCCAGCGCGTCGGCCAGCTCGTCGTCGAGGCCCTTGCGGTCGCCATCCACGATGCGGTCCTTGAGGCGGCCTTCCACCGTCTCGGCCTTCTTCTTGGCGGCGGCGTCGGCGGCCTTCCGGCCGGCGAACATCTCCAGCACCTTCTGGAGCGGGTCGTAATCCTCGCGGCGACGGTCGAATATCAGGTCTTCCATCACCTGCACCTCCTCTGCCGGGATGGCATGGAGGGGCTTGATCTTGCTGACATGGACGATGGCGCCCGTCATGCCGGCCTTCACCGCGTGGTCGAGGAAGACGCTGTTCAAGACGTGGCGCGCGGCCGGGTTGAGCCCGAAGGAGATGTTGCTCAGGCCGAGGATGATCTGGATGTCCGGGAACTTCTCCCGGATCATGCGGATGCCTTCCAGCGTCCACTGGCCGAGCTTGCGGTCGTCCTCGTTGCCGGTGGCGACCGTGAAGGTCAGCGGGTCGATCAGCAGGTCGCTTTGCGGCAGGCCGTGCTTGTTGCAGGCGAAGTCCACCAGCCGCTCGGCGATGCGGAGCTTGTCCTCGGCGGTCTTGGCCATGCCCACCTCGTCGATGGTGAGCGCGATGACGCCGGCGCCGAACTTCCTGGCGAGGATCATGCGGTCGCGTGCCGCGTCCTCGCCATCCTCGAAGTTGATCGAGTTGATGATGGGCTTGCCGCCATGGCGCTTCAGCGCCGCCTCGATCACCGGCGTCTCGGTCGAGTCGATCACCAGCGGCGCGTTCACGCTGGCGGTGAAGCGGGTGATGACCTCGTTCATCTCGGCCATCTCGTCGCGGCCCACGAAGGCGGTGCAGATGTCGAGGGAGTTGGAGCCCTCGCCCACCTGCTCGCGCCCGATGGCGAGGCAGCCATCCCAGTCATGCGCCGCCTGGCGCTCGCGCCACGCCTTGGAGCCGTTGGCGTTGCAGCGCTCGCCGATGGAGAAGTAGCTGTTCTCCTGCCGCAGGCTCACCGCCGAATACAGGCTGGCGACGGAGGGCACCCAGTGATGGGTGCGCTTCGCCGGCGCGGGGCGGCGCGCCTCGCCCGCGCGCTTGCGCAGCATGGCGTCCAGCGCCGCGATGTGCGGGGTGGAGGTGCCGCAGCAGCCGCCGATCAGGTTGAACCCGTCCTCGGCGACGAAGCGCTCCATCCAGGTGGCCATCTCCTCCGGCGCCAGCGGGTAGTGGGTCTTGCCGTCCACCAGTTCCGGCAGGCCGGCATTGGGCTGGACGGAAAGCAGGCCGGGCCAGTTGCGCGACAGCCAGCGGATGTGTTCCGCCATCTCCTGCGGGCCGGTGGCGCAGTTCAGCCCGATCAGCGGCACGTCCAGCGCATGGACCACGGCGGCGGCAGCGGCGATGTCGGGGCCGACCAGCAGCGTGCCGGTGGTTTCCACCGTCACCTGCACGAAGATGGGCAGGTCGCGCTTCGCCTCGGCGCGGGCGCGCTTCGCGGCGTTCACCGCAGCCTTGATGTAGAGCGTGTCCTGGTTGGTCTCGGTCAGCAGCGCGTCGGCGCCGCCGGCGATGAGGCCGCGGCACTGGATCGTCAGCGCCTCCTCCAGATCGTCGTAGGCGATGTGGCCGAGGCTCGGCAGCTTGGTGCCGGGGCCGATGTCGCCCACCACCCAGCGATGGCGCCCGTCGGCGAAGGCCTCCGCGGCCTCGCGCGCGATCTCCACCGCCGCCTTGTTCAGCTCGAAGGCGCGCGCCTCCAGGCCGAACTCGCCCAGCGTGACGGGGGAGCCGCCGAAGGTGTTGGTGAGCACCATGTCGGCGCCCGCCTCGTAGTAGGAGTGGTGGATCTCCCGCACGATGTCGGGGCGGGACAGGCACAGGATGTCGGTGCAGTTCTCCTGGCCCCAGTAATCCTTCTCGATGTCCAGGGTCATCTGCTGGACGCGCGCGCCCATGCCGCCGTCGCACAGGAGGACGCGGTCGCGAAGGGCTTCGAGGAGGTGCGGTCGGGACATGGGCGTTCCGTGTGTCAGGCGGCGTTGAAGGCAGGCAGGCGTTCGGCCGCCCAGAGGCGGACGGCGAGCGGGCCGGGAATGTCGCGGGTGGAGGACAGGGCGCAGCGCGCGGCGCCGAGCCAGCCGGCCAGCTCCGCGTCGTCGAAGCCGGGCCAGCGATGGGCGAAGCGGGACAGGAGATCGGCGCGGCCATGCGCGGCGAGGTCGGCCACGAGCAGCACGCCGCCGGGCTTGAGGACGCGCGCCGCCTCGGCCAGGGCGGCGGCCGGGTCCTCGGCATAGTGGAGCACCATCTGCAGCGTCACCGCGTCCTGCGAGGCATCGGCGATGGGCAGGCGGTACATGTCGGCCTGGCGGACGAAGGTGCGGTCGGCGAGGCCGCGCTCGGACAGGCGGGCGCGGGCGAGGGCCAGCATGTCGCGGCTGGCGTCGAGGCCGAGGGCGTGGCCGGCGCGCGGTGCGGCGAGCTCGAGGAGGCGGCCCGTGCCGGTGCCGATGTCGAGCAGCGTGCCGATGCGCGGTGGCAGGGCGTCGAGCATCGCCGTTTCCAGCGCCTCGGCGTCCAGGCCGAGGGCGCGCATCTCGTCCCACTCCATCCCCTCGCGCTGGAAGGAGTCGCTGGCGGCGCGGGCGCGCTCGGCCGCGATGCGGGCGGCCTGGCGGCGGTCGCTTTGCAGCAGCGGGTCGTCCTCCGGCAGGCGGGCGAGGACGAGGCGCGCCACCTCCGCCCCGGCGGGGAGCTGGAAATAAACGTTGGCGCCCTCGGGAATCCGTTGCAGAAGCCCGGCCTCGGCCAGCAGCTTCAGGTGCCGGGACAGGCGCGGCTGGGACTGGCCGAGGATCTGGCACATCTCCGACACGCAAAAGGCGCCGCGGGCGCACAGGGCGAGCAGGCGCAGCCGCGTGGGTTCGGCGGCGGCGCGGAGTTGGGAGAGCAGCTCGTCCATGCGCCCTCATCGCATAAACATATCCTTATGTCCAGCATCGGATTGGCCCTGGCGGCCATATCCGGTAAGGTGGCGCGATGGCCTGGACCCTGGATGCCCGCATCCCCGTTTCCTTCGGCGCCCCGCCCCCGGGGCGCGCCTGGGCCTGGATCGGCGAAGCCCCCCTGCCCGGCGCGGTCGCGGTGATGGCGCTGGCCCTGGAGGAGGAGCGTCACGCGGCGGGCTGCGCTTGCTGCGGCGGCCGGAGCGCCGCAGCCGAAGCGCTGGACCGGCTGTTTCAGGACCGGGTGCGCGGCCGCTGCCCGTGGTTCGACGCGGTGGCCGTTTCGCCGGACGCGGCCGAGGCGGTGCGCGAGGCGCTGCGCGGGGATGCGCTGGCCGCCGCCCGTTTCAGGGAGGCCGCGTGACTCCCGCCGCCGAGCGCCAGGCAAGGCGCGTCGCCCGCTATTATCGCTGGCTGGACGGGATTTCCTTCTTCAAGGCGCGGCGCGCCGCCGGGGAGGAGGCGCATCCGGTGCACCGCGCCCTGCGCGACCCGGCGGGCGGACCGCCCTCCCCCCTCGTCATCCACCGGCTGATGCTGGAGGGGCTGGCCCTGCCGCCGGCGCCGCGCGTGCTCGACGCGGGGTGCGGCTACGGCGCGACCATGCTCGACCTCGCTCCAAGTCTCGGAGGCGACTGGACCGGGCTGACGCTGAGCCCGGAGCAGCGGCGGCGCGGCAACGCAGCGATCGCGGCGGCGGGGCTGGAGGGGCAGGCACGCATCCTCCTGCGCTCCTACGACGCGCCGCCGCCCGGGCGATACGACCTGATCTACGGCATCGAGAGCCTGATCCATTCCGCCGACCCGGCGGCGACGATCGGCAACCTCGCGGCCGCGCTGGAGCCGGGCGGGTTCCTCCTCGTGGTGGACGACATGCCGGTGGCCGCGATGCCGGAGGAGGCGCGGGCGCGGCTGGCGGGGTTCCGCGCCTTCTGGCGCTGCCCGGTGGCGCCTGGGCGCGACGGGTGGCGCGCGGCGCTGGAAGCGGCGGGATTGGAAGTGGTGGCGGAGCGCGCGCTGAACCCGCTGCTGCTGGTGCGCGGCATGGCGGAGCTGCGCGGGCGCATCGCCACGCTGCGGCGGCAGCGGCGATTGCTGCGCCTGCTCGGCCTCGGCGTCCGGCTGGAGGCGGAGATCGGCGGGCTGTGGCTGGAAACGCTGCAGACCGAGGGCTTCGTGGAGTACCGGGTGATGGTGGCGCGGAGGCCGGGTTAGGCGCCGCCCCCGCGGGCCGCGCTACCGGCTCAGCACCGCATCCGGCAGCCAGGTCACCAGCGCCGGGAACAGCGTCACCAGCGCGACGGTCAGGACCAGCATGCAGAAGAAGGGCAAGGAGGCCCAGGCGATCTCCGTCTGCTCCTTGCCGGTCATGGTCTGCATGACGAAGAGGTTGAAGCCCAGCGGCGGCGAGATCTCGGCCAGCTCGACCAGCAGCACGATGAAGATGCCGAACCACACGAGGTCGAACCCGGCCTGCTGCACCATCGGCACCACGACGCTGGTGGTCAGCACGATCATGGACACGCCGTCCAGCGCGGTGCCGAGGATCAGGTAGACCACGGTGAGGATGGCGATGATGGCGTAGGGGCCGAGCCCGGCCTCGGCCACCGCCGTCGCCAGCGCCGCCGGGATGCCGGTCAGCGCCATCGCCTTGGTGAGGAAGGCGGCGCCGGCCAGGATGAACATGATCATGCAGGACAGGCGCGTCGCGCCGGCGAGGCTGTCGCGGAAGGAACTCCAGGACAGCGTGCCGGTGAGCGCCGCGAGGATCAGCGCGCCGAGCACGCCGAAGGCCGCCGCCTCCGTCGCCGTGGCGAGGCCGGCGAACATAGAGCCGATGACGCCCACGATCAGCAGGCCGCAGGGAATGAGCTGCGAGGATTGCCGCACCTTCTGCACGAAGGAAAGGCGCGGTTCCGGTGGTGGCTGCTTGGCCGGGTTCAGCAGCGCCCAGACCACGATGTAGAGCGAGAACAGCCCCATCACGAGCATCCCCGGGATCATGCCGGCGATGAAGACGCGCACGATGGAAACCTCGGCCGCCACCGCATAGACCACCATGATGATGGAGGGCGGGATCATGATGCCCAGCGTGCCCGAGGTGGTGAGGGAGCCGATCGCCGTGCGCTCGTCATAGCCGCGGCGCTTCAGCTCCGGCAGGGCGATCTTGCTGACCGTGGCGCAGGTGGCGGCGGAGGAGCCGGACACGCTCCCGAAGATTCCGCAGGCCAGCACGTTCACGTGCAGCAGACGCCCTGGCAGGCGCCGCACCCAGGGGGCGAGGCCGTTGAACAGCTCCTCCGACAGGCGGGTGCGGAACAGGATCTCGCCCATCCAGATGAACATGGGCAGGGCGGCCAGCGTCCAGCTTCCCGTGCTTTCCCAGAAGGCGGAGGCGAGGAAGAGCCCCGGCGAGGGATGGACGATGGTCATCGCCACCCAGCCCGTCGCGGCCAGGGCCAGCGCGATCCAGAGCCCGGAGGCGAGCAGCAGGCACAGCAGCACCAGCAGCAGCAGCGCGATCTCGAGCATCCCCACCGCTCAGGCCTCCGCCGAGAAGTCGCCGCGCGCGGCGCGTTCCTCGGCCGCCACGACGTAGCCGGGCCTTTGGCCCATCAGGACGGAGACGAGCTCGTCGAGCACAGCGGTGAGCAGGATGCCGGCGCCGAGCGGGATGGCCAGCTTGGGGATCCAGAGCAGGAAGGGGACGGTGCCCTGGGCGACCTCCTCGATCTCGCGCGAGAACATGGCCTCGGAGAAGGTCCAGAAGGTGATGTAGGCGCAGAGCAGCGCGGCCAGCACCAGCACCCCGACCTCGATCCAGCGGCGTGCCGCGGGGCCAAAGCGATCGATCACGAGGCCGACGCGGATCAGCTCGCCGCGCTTGAAGGTGTGGGCCAGGGCGAAGAAGGTGGTGGCGACGCAGAGATAGGCGACGAAGTCGTCCGCGCCGGGAAATTGCCGCCCCATCCCGCGCAGCGCCACCTGCGCCATCATCGAAAGAAAGATGGCGAGAAGGGCCAGGGCAGCGAGCACGGCGCTCGCCCGGTAGAGGAAGTCGAGCGAGCGCCGCAGCACGCGTCAGCTCCGCGCGGCGCGGTAGGCCTGGATGACGCGCTGCCCGTCCTCGCCGGCACGGGCCAGCCATTCGCGGACCATCTCGTCGCTCACGCGCCCCATGGCCTCCATGACGGCGGGGTTGGCAGGGGTGACGGAAACGCCGCGCTGGGCGAGGGTCGCCTCCGCCTGGTCCTTCGCCTGCTCGGCCATCTGCCAGCCGCGCGTCTCGGCGGCGGCGGCGGCGGCGCGCACCGCCTGCTGGTCGGCGGCGGACAGCCCTTCCAGCGCGCGACGGTTCACGAAGACCGCGTTGCGGGTGAAGGTGAAGCCCACCGGGGTGAAGTGGCGCGCATAGTCCCAGGCGGAGGTGTCCACGCCCGTGGTCGCGGAGGTGACCATGGAGTTCACCACCCCCGTGGCGAAGGCCTGCGGGATCTCGGCCGCCTGCACCAGCGTCGGCGTGGCGCCGACCAGCGTGGCGAAGCGGTTGGTCATCACGTTGAAGGTGCGCATGCGGGTGCCGCGCAGGTTCTCCAGCGTTTCGACCGGGAAGTTGGTGTAGAAGCCCGAGGGCGGCCACGGCACCATGTAGAGCAGGGCCAGGCCCTGGCGTCCGAACCGCGCCTCGATGAAGGGCCGCGCCGCCTCCATCAGCCGCCGCGCCTCGGCGAAGGTGGTGACGAGCTGCGGGATGCCGTCCACCTCGAAGAACGGGTCCTCGTTGCCATAGGCGCTGAGCAGGATCTCGCCGAGCTGGACCTGGCCGCGCTGCACGCCGGCCTTGATCTGCGGCATGGGCAGGAGCGAGGCGTTGCTGTGCAGCTGCACCTGCACGCGGCCGCCCGTCGCCCCCTGCACCTCCTCCAGGAAGCTACGCACGTTGCGCGTGTGGAAGTTCCCGTCCGGATAGGGGGTGGCCATCTGCCAGCGCGCCTGGGCGAAGGCCCCGGCGGAAAGCGGCAGGAGCGCGGAGGCGCCCAGCAGGGAGCGGCGATTCATCATCGGACTTGTCTCCATTGGTGGGGGATGGTCGGCGGCACGGGGGCGGGCATCAAGGGGTCCCGCGGCGCGGCACGCGGATGCGCACGCCGCGCCTGCCCAGGCGATGGGCCGTTCTTGCCCAGCGCGGCGGCAGGACCATGCACGCTCCCCTTCTCGCGTCCCCGGCGGAAGCGCTGAGGGGTCACTCACGAAGTGTCAACGTGAGATTCGCGCGGGCGGGGCGCGGCGGCCCCGGCCCGGCCCGATCCCGGTCAGCCCATGTGGGTGACGAAGTGCTTCAGTTCCTCGGCCTCGTGCTCCGCCTCGGCGATGCGGGCCTTCACGAGGTCGCCGATGGAAACGAGCCCGCACAGGGAGCCGTTCTCCTCCAGCACCGGCAGGTGGCGGATGCGCCGGTCGGTCATGAGTTGCAGCGCGTCCGTGACGGTGGAGCGCGGCGAGACGGTGAACAGGACGCGGGTCATGAGTTGCCCCGCCGTCATGCGCGTCACCCCCTCGCCCAGGCTGGCGAGGGCGCGGACGATGTCGCGCTCGGACACGATGCCCAGGACGCCGTTGTCCCGCTCCACCACCAGGACGGCGCCGATGCGGTGCTGCGCCAGGGTGCGGGTGATGCTGGCGACCCCGTCATGGGTCCGCACCGAGATGACTTGGCTGCCCTTGGACTTCAGGATGTTCGCGATGATCATGCTTCGCCGCTCCATCGGGTGAAGTCCGCTGATGGTGCGGCGGCGCGGCCGCTTCTGCAACCAAAATAAGCCCAGGCATTCAATCTCTGCGTGCAGTGCACCACGGAGAAGGAGGGAAGGTTCAGACGGTGGTGCCGGTCAGCTGCGTCCGCACCAGCTCGGCGAAGCGCCCGCCTTCGTGCACGAGCTGGGCGAAGGAGCCGCGCTCGACGATGCGGCCCTGGTCGAAGACCATGATCTCGTCCGCGTCGCGCACGGTGGACAGGCGGTGGGCGATGATGAAGGTGGTGCGCCCGGCCATCAGCGCCTTCAGCGCCTTCTGCACCTTGGCCTCGGTCGCGGCGTCCAGCGCGCTGGTCGCCTCGTCCAGGATCAGGACGGGCGGGTCCTTCAAGAGGGCGCGGGCGATGGCGAGGCGCTGGCGCTGCCCGCCGGACAGCGAGGCGCCGCGCTCGCCCACCATCGTGTCGTAGCCCTGGGGCTGGCGGATGATGAAGTCGTGCGCCTCGGCCATGCGGCAGGCACGCTCCACGTCCTCCTGCGTCGCGTCGGGGCGGCCCACCAGCAGGTTGTCGCGGATGGTCCTGTTGAACAGCATGGATTCCTGGAACACCACGCCGATGTTGCGGCGCAGCGATTCCAGCGGGATGTCGCGCAGATCCACGTTGTCCAGCAGGATCCGCCCCTCCTGCGGGTCGTAGAGGCGCTGGAGCAGCTGCATGGAGGTGGTCTTGCCCGCGCCGGTGGAGCCGACCAGGGCGAAGGTCTGCCCTGGCGCGGCACGGAAGGACACGCCGTGCAGGATCTTCTGGGAGCGGGGATAACCGAAGCCGACCTGGTCGAACTCCACCCAGCCCTCGGCGCGGCCCATGTCCTGCGAGTCGGACTTCTCCGGCACGGTGGAGACGGTGTCGAGCACCTGGAAGAACTCGGCGATGGAGGGGGCCTGGAACATCATGTGCGACACGAAGGCCACCGCGCCTTCCAGCCGGCCGATCAGCAGCGTGGCGAAGCCCATGAAGGAGACGATCTCGCCCACCGTGGCGAGGCCGTTCAGGTTCAGCCACGTCCCCACCATGAAGATCATGATGACCGTGACGGTGGAGGCGGCGCGCGTCATCACGTTCACCAGCGCCCACCAGTTCAGGACGGGGAATTGCTGGTCCAGCACGCGGCGCACGATGTCGCCGAACATCTTCGCCTCGGAGGAAAGGCGGGTGAAGGACTGCACGACCACCACGTTGGCCAGGGCGTCCTGCACGTTGCCGGCCAGCTCCGTGTGCAGCCCCTCCACCCTTTCCTGCGCGCGCTGCGTCTTGCTGATGACGAGGGTGGTGAGGATCGTGAAGACGACCACGAGGCCGATCAGCATCAGCCCCAGACGCCAGTTGAGGACGAGGGTGAGCGGCAGCAGCACCAGCATGGAGACGAGGGTCGTCAGGTGCTCGCGGAAGAAGGAGAGCCAGATGCCGAAGAGGTTGTCCGTGCCGCGCAGCATCACCTTCATCAGCCGCCCGGACTGCACGTCGCCGTGGAATTCCAGCGGCAGGGCGAGGACGTGCTGGAAGTAGCGGCTCATCACCGAAAGCCGGTTGCGGTGCGCCATCCGGTCCGACAGCAGCGCAACGGCGACGTTGGCGACGATACCCGAGATGCCGACCGCGCCCCACACGCCGAGCAGGACGAAGGACTCGGTCCAGACCACCTCCTCGGGGATGCGGTCGGCGCGGCTCAGCAGGTCCACGACCCGGCCGAACAGCACCGGTTCGAGGAATTGCAGCCCCGCCAGCGCGATGGCGGAGGCTGACAGGCCCATCGCCACCCAGCGGTCGCCCTTCAACTGGGCCAGGACACGCCAGTATAGCCGGAAGAATTCCATCGCCTCACCCGGGTCGTAGGGCACCCTCTGCGCGTGGTAACGCCATGGGCCTTGCACGGCAAACGTCGCTGGGCCAGCTTTGTTGGCAAGGAATACGAACCAGGGAGACGTCCGATGGGAGTGGGTCGCCGCATGGCGCTCGCCCTGCCATGGCTGTGCGCTGCTCCCGCCCTTGCGCAGGGCGGCCGGCCGGCGCGGCTGATCGTGCCTTTCCCCGCCGGGGGCACCACCGACCTCCTGGCGCGGCTGACCGCCGACCGCATGGCCGCGCGGCTGGGACACCCCGTGGTGGTGGAGAACCGCGCCGGGGCCGCGGGCGGCGTCGCGGCCGCCGAGGCGGCGCGGGGCGAGGCGGACGGGTCCACCCTGTTCCTGGCCTCCATCGGCACCGCCGCCACGAACCCGCTAGTCTACCGCCACCTTCCTTATCGCACCGAGGACCTCGCCGAGGTCGCGGCGCTCTTCGCCCTGCCCAACGTCGCGACCGTGGCGCCGCGCGCGGCGTTTCCCGACCTCGCGGGCTTCGTCGCGGCGGCGCGGGAGAAGCCGGGGGCGCTTTCCTTCGGCTCCTCCGGCGCGGGCTCCTCGCTGCACCTGACCGGCGAGATGCTGAAGCACCGGGCCGGGATCGACATCCTGCACGTGCCCTATCGCGGCGGCGCGCAGATGCTGACGGAGCTCCTGGCCGGGCGGATCGACATCGCCTTCGGCAACCTGCCCACCGCCATCGGCATGGTGCGCGACGGGACGCTGCGGGCCCTCGCCGTCACCGGGCCGCGCCGCAGCCCGGCCCTGCCCGATGTGCCCACCGTGGCGGAAGCGGCGAACCTGCCCGGCTTCGCCGCCACGGTCTGGTTCGGGCTGCAGGTGCCGCGCGCCACCCCCGCCCCGGTGGTGGAACGGCTGAACGAGGCGGCGCAGGCCATGCTGGCCGAGCCCGCGGTGCGCGCCCGCCTTGCCGAGATAGGGGTGGAGCCCATGGGCGGCAGCCCCGCCGATTTTTCCCGCTTCGTCCAGGACGAGGCCGCCGCCTGGCGCCCGGTGATCACCGCCGCCGGCATTTCCGTGGAGTGAACGAATGACGCGCCTGACCCGACGCCACCTCCTGCCCGCCGCCGCCGCCGCCCTCGCGGCGCCCCTCGCGACGCCACGGATCGCGCGTGCCCAGCAGGGGCAGTGGTCGCCCAACCGGCCGATCCGCCTCGTGGTCGGCTTCACCCCGGCGGGCACGACCGACATCGCCGCGCGCATCATCACGGAGCCGCTGTCGCAGCGCCTGGGCCAGCAGGTGATCGTGGAGAACCGGCCGGGCGCGGGCGGCAACCTCGGCGCCGACATGGTCGCCAAGGCGGATCCGGACGGCCACACCATCCTGATGCAGACCATCTCCTCCGGCGCGATCAACTACCAGCTTTATGGGCAGCGCATGCCCTACAAGCCGGAGGACTTCGTCGGCATCTCGCTGGTGACGCGCGTGCCCAACGCGATCTTCGTCCATCCGGGCGTGCAGGCGAACACGCTGGGCGAGCTGGTGGAGCTGGCGAAGCGCAACCCGGGCAAGATGAACATCGGCTCCTCCGGCGTCGGCACCTCGCTGCACATGACGGGGGAGCTGCTGAAGCTCGCCACCGGGGTGGACCTGCTGCACGTGCCCTTCCGCGGCGCCGGGCCGATGCTGCAGGAGATGATCGCCGGGCGCATCCAGGTCGGCGTGGACAACCTCCCCTCCGTCGTGAACCACCTGCGCGAGGGGCGGCTGCGGCCGCTCGCCGTCACCACCAAGACGCGCACCCCGGCCATGCCGGACGTGCCGACGACGGAGGAGGCGGGACTGCCCTCCGTGGAGGCGACGGCGTGGTTCGGGCTGGTCGGCCCGGCGCGGATGCCGCGCGAGGCGATCGCCCGCATCAACCGCGAGTGCGAGGCGGTGCTGGCCGACGCCGCCGTGTGGCGCCGCTTCGAGGAACTCGGCGGGATGCGCGCCGACCTCGCCCCCGGCGGCGGCTCGACGCCGGAAACCTTCGACACCTTTATCCGCAACGAGGTGGCGAAGTGGTCGGACGTGGTGCGGCGCTCCGGCGCCTCGGTCGAGGGATGATCCCCCGCCGCGCCCTGGCCGCCCTGCCCGCGCTGGCCCTTCCGGGCCTCGCGCGGGCGCAGGGGGGCGGGGAGGCCTGGGCGCCGACGCGCCCGATGCGCCTCATGATTCCCTTCCCGCCCGGCGGCACGACGGATCTGGTCGGCCGCATGGTGGCGGAACGGCTGGGCGCGCGGCTGGGCCAGCCCGTGGTGGTGGAGAACCGCCCGGGCGCGGGCGGCAACCTGGGCGGCGAGGCGGCGATGCGCGCCGAGCCAGACGGGCACACGCTGTTCTTCACCACCATCGGCACCGGGGCGATGAACTTCGCCGTGCATGGCGCGCGCATGCCCTGGCGGCCGGAGGAGGTGGCGGCGGTCGGCCTCGTCACCCGCGTGCCCAACGTCCTGATGGTGTCCAGCGGCTTTCCCGCGCGCGACATGGCCGGCTTCCTCCAGGCGGCGCGGGGGCGGGAGATTTCCTACGGCACGGCGGGGTTCGGCTCCTCCCCGCATGTCTGCATGGAGTTGCTGGCACAGATCACCGGGCTGCGGATGACGCATGTGCCCTTCCGCGGCTCCGGCCCCATGCTGACCGAGCTGATCGCGGGACGGCTGGATTGCGGGATGGACAACATCCCCTCCGCCCTCGCCTTTATCCGCGAGGACCGGATCACCGGGATCGCGATGACGGGGGCGCGCCGCTCGGCCGTCCTGCCGCAGGTGCCGGTGGTGGCGGAAACCCTGCCCGGCTTCGAGGCGACGGCGTGGTTCGGGGTGCAGGCGGGGGTGCGCAACCCGCCGGCCGCCATCGCGCGGGTCGGGGCGGAGCTGGACGCCATCACCCGTGACCCCGGCTTCCGGGCCCGGCTGGCCGAGTTCGGCGCCGATGGCCCCGACCTGACCCCGGAGGGCGGCACCACGCCGGAGGCCTTTGCCGCCTTCACCGCGGCGGAGATCCGCAAATGGGGCGAGGTGATCGGCAAGGCGGGAATCCGGGCGGAGTGACCGGCAGGGCCGGGCGGGCTATAGGCGCGGCCAACAAACCGGAGGTCTTCGCCATGCTGTCCCGCCGTTCCGCCCTCGCCTTGCCCGCGCTGCTGCTGCCCGCCGCCGCATCGGCGCAGGATTGGGCGCCCAGCCGCTCCATTCGCATCATCGTGCCCTTCACCGCCGGCGGCGCGACCGACGTGACGGCGCGCATCGTGAGCGAGCGCATGGGCGCGCTGCTCGGCCAGTCCGTCGTGGTGGACAACCGACCGGGCGCGGGCGGCAACCTCGGCACCGACATGGTCGCCAAGGCGGACCCAGACGGGCACACGCTGCTGCTGGCGACGATCGGCACGGCCAGCATCAACCAGTTCCTGTATCCGCGCCTGCCCTGGAACCCGCAGACCGACCTCGCTTCCATCGGGCTGATCAACAACGTGACCAACGCGGTGGTGGTGCACCCCTCCGTGCGCGCCAACACCCTGCAGGAGCTGCTGGAGCTGGCGAAGCGCGAGCCGGGCAAGCTGAACTACGGCACGCCGGGCAACGGCACCTCCGGCCACATGTGCGGCGAGTTCCTGAAGTTCCGCACCGGGGTGGATATCGGCCACGTCCCGTATCGCGGCACGGGCGCGCTGATCCCCGACCTGCTGGCCGGGCGGATCGAGGTCGCGGTGGACAACCTGCCCTCCTACATCCCACATATCCGCGAGGGGCGCGTGCGCATCCTGGCGGTGACGAGTCGCGAGCGCTGGTTCGCCGTGCCGGAGACGCCGACGGTGGGCCAGTCCGGCGTGCCGGATTTCGAGGCGGTGGCGTGGTTCGGCATGCAGGCCCCGGCGCGCACCCCGCGCCCCGCCCTGGACCGCCTGACCGCCGTGCTGCGCGAAACCTGCGCCGACCCGGCGGTGGTGGCCCGCTTCCGCGAGATCGGCGCCGAGCCCTCCTTCCTCGATGGGCCGGGCTTCGACCGCTACATCGCCGCCGAGAACCAGAAGTGGCAGGAAGTGGTGCGCCGCGCCAACGTCCGGCTGGAGTAGTCGCCGCACGGCGTTTCGCGGCGCCGCGCGTGGCTCGCTGAGCGGCGCGCGGCCGGCCCATGCAAGCAGGAGGACCGCCGATGGCCATGACCCGGGCCGCCGAGACCAGGGTGTTGAGCGAGGCGCAGCGCGCCCTGGTGGCGCCGAGCCATTATCCCGAGCTGGCCGCGCTGCCCCCGGACGAGGTGGTGCTGCTGGCGACGCGCCTGCGCGAGGAGCATGACCGGCTGCGCGGCACGGTGCGCGACGCGCGCCGGGCAAAGCGCGGCAAGGCCGAGGCGCAAGGCGGGCCGAACGAGGAGCACGCGGCGATGAAGAAGCAGATCCTGGCCGCGGCGCTGAAGCGCGTGGCCCGGCGCATGGAGATCAACCGGGGCTAGAGTTCGTTCCTCCCTTCAGCGCCACTCCGCCGGGACGTGGCGGAAGGGCAGCGCCGCGAGGTCGAGCGAGGCCGGGCCGGGGGCGTCGCACTCCACGATGGCGGCGCAGCGCCCGGCAAAGGCCGCGCGGAAATGGTTCTTCGCCTTGTTGGCGAGAAGCCGCACCTCCTCCATCGCGATGCCGTGCAGGGCGAAGAATTGCGGGTCCACCGCCGCTTCCTTGCGCGATGTCAGCACGACCCGAAGCCGCCCGGCGCGCAGCAGCGCCGTCCGGCCGAGATCCACCGGCGCCCCGTGCTCCATCGGGCCGGTGTTGAGGAAGCGGCCATGGGTCAGCCGCTCCACCACGCCCTCGAAGGGGACGGGCGGGCCGAAATCGGGGGTGAGCCGGGCGGCGAGGTCGCGCCGGAAGCGCCCCCCCTCCCCGGCCGCTTCCGCCGCGGCCACCGATTCGGGGTCGTGCAGGAAGGCGAAGACCGTTTCGGGCAGGGCGTCGCGCCGCTCGACCAGCAGGCGCAGCAGGCCGGGCGTGTCGGCCGCGCCGCCGGAAAGCGGGTTGTCCGCGGGGTCGAGCAGGGCGACGAGGCCGGGGGGCGCGGCCAGGGCCGTGTCCAGCGCCGCCTCGGGCGTGGGCAGGGAAACGGCGAAGCGGGATTCGCGCGCGGCGATGCTGTCGCGCACGCCCCGCGCCGCCGCGCGCGCCGCCGCTTCCTCCGTGCCCCAGGCCATGCCGGACGGGCCGGCATGCGGCGAGTCGCCCCAGGCGAAGCCGCCAAAGGGCGCGGCCTCCAGCACCGTGCCGTCCTCCAGCGCCGCCGCCTCCTGCCACACCTCGGCCATGGGGCCGGATTCGTGGCGCATGTGGAAGGAGTGCAGCACGCGCCCGTGCTTCACGATGCAGCCATGCAGCCTTTCCCCCGCGAGGCCGCGCGCGAGCAGGCGCAGCGCGCGGGTGGCGGCTTCGTCCATGTCGGTGTGGGGATAGGTGCGGTAGACGCTGGCGCCGTCCAGCAGCCCGGCGATGCGCGGCGACATGTTGCCGTGGAAGTCGAAGGAGGCGACGAGACGCGCCTCCGGCCCCAGGGCGAGGCGGGCGCGGCGGATGATCGTGAGATCCGCCTCCGGGTCGGATTCGGTGACGCAGGCGCCGTGCAGCGACAGGTAGCACCCGTCGAACCCGCCCCCCGCGAGGCCCGCCTCCACCTGGCCGAGCCACAGGGCGAAGGCGTCGTCGGCCATGGGGCCGCCGGGCTGGGCGGCCGCGCAGCGCAGCACGGAAATCTCCCAGTCGGGATGCGCGTCGCGCCAGGCGGCCACCGCACCGAGTTCCGTGGCGGTGCCGGCGTAGCGCGCGAGCGCCGCCTCGCCCTCCAGCCACTCGCGCCCCTGGAAGGCGGAGAGCGGCGTGGGCGCGGGGGCGAAGCTGTTGCCCTCGAACCAGAGGCGGGCGACGGCGATTCGGGGCATGGGAATGGTTTAGGCCGGGGCTTGCGAAGTTGGAATGCCCACATGGCGATTCGCCCCGAGGGGATCGCGACGACGGGAGGGAAACCATGGCGCCGACGGAGAAGCAGAAGATGCTTGCGGGGGGCTTCTACGACGCCAGCGATGCCGAGCTGCAGGCCGAACACCGCGCCGCGCGGCAATGGATGGCGCGCTACAACGCCATGCTCGGCCACGCGCCTGCCGAGCTTCACGCCGCGCTGGCCGAGCGCCTCGCCGCGGTGGGCGAGGGAACGGTGGTGCGGCCGCCCTTCCATTGCGACTACGGCTTCAACATCCGCCTGGGCGCCGGGGTCTTCCTGAACTTCAACTGCGTGATCCTCGACGTGATGGAGGTTTCGATCGGCGACCGGACCCAGATCGGGCCGGGCGCGCAGATCCTGGCGGCGGATCATCCGCGCGACGCCGCGCAGCGCGCCGCCGGGTTGGAATTCGGGCGTCCCGTCCGCATCGGGCGCGATGTCTGGATCGGGGCCGGCGCGATCATCCTGCCCGGCGTGACGATCGGGGATGGCGCGCTGGTCGGGGCGGGCAGCGTCGTCACGCGCGACGTGCCCGCCGGCGCCACCGCCTTCGGCAATCCGGCGCGCATCCGGGGCTGAGGCCAGCCCCGGACGGCGCTGCGCCGTCAGACCACCTGCAGCAGTCCGGCGAAGAGCTTGCCGCGGCTGGCCAGGGATTCGACCTCCACGTGCTCCTCCAGCGTGTGGGCCAGGGCACCGATGATGCCGAGCCCGTCCAGGGTCGGGATGCCCATGGCGCCGGTGAAGTTGCCGTCCGACCCGCCGCCCGAGGATTGGTGCGGCAGGGCGAAGCCCAGCCGCTGCGCCAGCTTCTCCGCCGTGGCGTGCAGGGCCAGCACCTTGCCATCCGGCTCCCAGACCGGGCGGGTGACGCCACGCTTCACCGAAAGCTGCACGTCGTTGGTGGTGGAGCGCAGCGCGAGCATCCGCTCCACCGCCGCGTCCAGGTCTTCCTGGCGCTTGGCCATGGACAGGCTCTCGGCGTCGCAATGGGTGGCGACGCAGTTCACCCACTGCCCGCCATGGATCACGCCGACGGAGAAGGTGCAGGCCTCGGTCGTCATCTCCTCGATGGCGACGATCTGCTTCGCCATCTCGCGGATCGCGGAGCGGCCCTCGCCCAGCCGCGCGCCCGCGTGGGAGGGGCGGCCCGTGGTGCGCAGGTTGAAGCGCGCGATGGCGTAGCGCCCGGTGACCACGCCGCCATCGGGCCGCGCCGGCTCGGGCACCAGCACCACGGCATGGCGCGCGGCTTCCGCCTCGATCAGGTCGCGGGTGGAAGGGGAGCCGACTTCCTCGTCGCTGGTGAGCAGCACGGTGACGGGGCGGGAGGTGGGGATGCCCGCCTTGATCAGCTGGCCGATCGCCTCGATCGCGAGGTAGGTGCCGCCCTTCATGTCCTGGATGCCGGGGCCGTAGGCCTTCGCGCCCTCGCGCCGGAAGGGCAGGCCGTTCTGCAGCGTGCCGACCGGATGCACCGTGTCGAGATGGGCGAGGACGAGGATGCCCTTCTCCTTGCTCTCGTGCGGGAAGCGGGCGCGCACGCAGTCGCCGAAGCCCATGCGGCCCGGAATGGTCTCCACGCTGGCGCCCATGAGGGCGAGGTGGCGGCCGGCCAGCGCCATCATGCGGTTCACGGCGGCGGCGTCGTGGGTGGGGCTTTCGCACTCCACCCAGGCGCGCAGCCCTTCCAGCATCGCGTCGGCGTCGAAGGGGAGGTCGAGCTTGGCGTCCATCGGGATTCCCTGTTTGGATGGGAGCACGATGCGCCTGCTTCTCGCCAACGCCAACACCACTGAAGCGATCACGGAGCTTTGCGCCGCGGCGGCGCGGGAGGCGGCGTCGGCCGGCACGGAGATCGTTCCGGCAACGCCGCGCTTCGGCCCGGCGGTGATCGCGACGCGCGCGGAGAACGCCATCGCGGGACATGCGCTGCTGGAGCTGCTGGCGGAGCATGCGGGGCAGGTGGACGCCGTCGTGCTGGCGGTGAGCCACGACACGGCGCTGGAGGCGGCGCGGCAGATGATGCCCTGCCCCGTGGTGGGGATGACGGAGGCGGCCTGCTTCACCGCCTGCCTGCTGGGTGGCCGCTTCGGCCTCGTCACCTTTGGCGGCGTCGAAACCTATCGCGAGCGGATTGCCCAGCACGGGCTGGCGGGGCGCTGCGCCTCGCTGGTCGGGGTGGATGCGACGCCGGGGGACGCGGTGCGCGACCCGGCCGAGGTGGAGCGAAAGGTGTTGGCCGGGATCGCCCAGGCGGCGCGCGAGGGGGCGGATGCCGTGGTGCTGGGCGGCGCGGCGCTGGCGGGGATGGCGCGGCGGCTGCGCGACGCATCGCCCGTGCCGCTGCTGGACGGGATCGCCTGCGCGGTGAAGCTGGCCGAGGCGCTGGTGGCGCTGGCGCCGGGGCGGGCGCGGACCGGCTCCTTTGCCGCCTGCGAGGGGCGGGAGAGCGTCGGGCTTTCCCCGGCCCTGGCGGCACTGCTGCGCGATTCCGCTTGATCGGGGTTCCGGCAGGGTCCAGATCCCCCGCATGATCGAATTGCGGCCGTGCCGGCGGCGCAAGGCGGTCGGCTTCGCCTCCATGGCCATGGGGCCGGTGGGGCTGGTGCTGCCTGTCCTTCCGGGATTCCTGTTCGTTGCGCTGGGCGTGTTCGTCCTGCGCGACCAGTATGTCTGGGCGCATCGCGGCGTCCGCGTGATCCAGGCGCGCTGGCCGGCCCTCATCCCGGCGGTGGAGGCGCGCGAGCAGAAGGCCTTGGACTGGACCGACCGGCAGGTGACGCGCATGCGCGGCATCGTGCGGCGGCGGTGAGGGCCGCCGCGAGGGCCGAGGCGCCGGCGCTGGAACGGCTCGGCGTCGAGGCGCCGGAATTCCTGCTGGTGCACGGGGCCCTGGGCCAGGCCGCGATGTGGCGGGAGGTGATGGGCGCCTGTCCCGGGCGCTGCCTTGCCCTGTCGCTGCGCGGCCATGGCGCGAGCGGGGGCCGGGAGCGGCTGCAGGACTGGACGCTGGACGACTACCTGGACGACGTGTTGCGCGTGGTGGCGACCCTGCCCCGCCCACCCGTGCTGGTGGGGCATTCCATGGGGGCGCTGCTGGGCCTCCTGGCGGCGGAGCGCGCGCCCCTCGCGGGGCTGGTGCTGCTGGCCCCGCCGCCGCGCGACAAATGGGCGCGCGAGGCGCTGCGCGTCCTCCGGCGCCGGCCCCGCGCGACCTGGGACGCGCTGCGGACGGGCAGCCTTCTCGCGCCGATGCTGAACCCCGGGACGTGCCGCGCCTTGCTGCTGACGCCCGATGCGCCGGACTCCCTCGTGGTGCGGGCGCAATCCGTGGGGCAGGAGGAATCCTGGCGCGCTTCCTTCGCGATGCGGAAGGCGCGGCATGGGCGCCCCCCCTGCCCCGTGCGGCTGCTGGCGGGGGCGGAGGACGGGCTGGTCTCGGCGGCGGCGACGCGGCGGCTGGGCGAGTTCCTCGGCGTGGAGCCGGTCTTCCTGCCGGGGCGCGGGCATCTCCTGCCCATGCAGGGTGACCCGGCGGAGCTGCTGCGGGCGGCCGGGATCAGCCCTTGAACTGGCCGCCGCCGTCCAGGTCCAGCACGGTGCCGTTCAGGTAGGCGGCGCGGGGGCTGGCGGCGAAGACGGCCAGCGCGCCGATCTCCGCCGGCTCGATCGGGCGGCCGAAGGGCAGGCCCTGCACCATTTCCGGCCAGCGATCCGCGTCGCCCAGCGCCTGCTCGGCGCGCCAGCGCGCCTGGCGCTCCATGCGCGGGGTGCGGGTGACGGCGGGGTTGATGCCCAGCACGCGCACCCCGTCCTTCTGCGCCTCCGCCCCCACCGCCGAGGTGAAGGCGATCAGGGCCGCGTTGCCCGCCGTGCCGGCGATGTAGGCCGGCTTCCAGGCGCGCCCGGCCATGCCGATGACGTTGAGCACCACGCCGGAGCCGCGCGCCCGCATGGGCTTCAGGAAAAGCTGCGTCAGGTGGAAATAGCCGAAGACCTTGAGGTCCCAGGCCGCCTGCCAATCCTCCATCGAAAGGTCGGCGATGCCGCCGCTGGGGATGGCGCCGGCATTGTTCACGAGGATGTCGGCGTCGGGCGCGGCGTCGAACAGGCGCTGCCGCTGCTCCGGGCGGGACAGGTCGGCGGCCACGGCTTCCACGCGGACCTGGAAGCGGGCGCGGAGGTCGGCGGCCGCTTCCTCCGGCTGGCGGGCGGCGAGGACGAGGTCGCAGCCCTCGGCGGCGAAGGCCTCGGCGCAGGCGCGGCCGATGCCCTGGCTGGCGCCGGTCACGACGACGCGGCGTCCCTTCAGTCCCATGTCCATGTCAGGCGGTCCTCATGGCGGCGGCGAGGTCCGGGGCGGCGTCGCGCAGCACGCCCGCGCGGTCCGCCTCGGTTCGGTTCTGCGACAGCTTGCGCTTGCCGGTCAGCACCTCGACCCGCAGCACCACGCCGACGATGCCCTTGAGCTGGCCGGCGATGAAGGGCGCGGGGGCGTCGTCCACGCTCCAGGGGGCGGCGCTGCGGGCCTCGTGATGGTCGGTCAGGCGGGCGACGATGCCGCGCAGGCGCTCCGCGTCGTCGATCAGCTCCACCGGGCCCTCGGCATGGACGGCCTCGTAGTTCCAGGTGGGGACGACGCGGTGGTGCTCGGCCTTGGAGGCGTAGGAATTGGGGGAGACGTAGCCCTCGGCGCCGGTGAAGACGGCGACCGCGCGCCCCGCCGCGCGCAGCGCCGCGACCTGTCCGTTGGCGCGGGCGAGGTGGCCGACCACGGTCGCGCCATCGGTCAGCAGCGGCAGGTGCGACAGGCTCGGCACGCCATCCGGCCCCTGACAGGCCAGCAGCGCCATGCGCGGCGCCTGCATGATGGGCAGGAGGATCTCGAGCCGGTCCTCGCGGAAATGCGGCGGGTTGTACATGGCGGGGAGGATGCGCCCGGCGATGGGGCGCGTCCAGGCGGGCGGCTCAGCTCTCGTCGTTCGGGATGTTGACGAGGGTGCCGCAGGACTTGCAGTGCACCGCGTCCGCCTCGTGCCGCTGGAGGCCGCAGGTCGGGCATGGGTGGCGCACCTTGCGCGGGCGGAACAGCGCCTGGGCCAGCCGCAGGAACAGGGTGACGCCGGCCAGCATGATGAACACCGCCAGCATCCGCCCCCCCGTGTCGCGGGGAACGAAGTCGCCGAAGCCCGTGGTGGTGAGGGTGGTGACGACGAAATACAGCGCGTCGCCGTAATTCTCGACATCCGGCCGCAGCAGGCCGCGCGACTCGAACACGATGCCGGTCATGATGAACAGGAAGACGACCAGCTGGGTCGCGGCCATCACCGCTTCCTCGTTCTGGCGGAACAGGGTCCAGTCCTCGCGCAGGGAGTTGGCGATGCGGGCGGAGTTCAGCAGGCGCAGCATCCGCAACACGCGCAGGAAGCCCAGGAAGTGGTGGAGCACCGGCGACAGCAGCAGGGTGAGGATGGCGACGAAATCCGCCACCTCCAGCGGGCGCAGCGCGGTGTGCCAGGGGCGGTCGCGGATGGCGTGGCGGGCGACGAACTCCCCCAGGAGGACGAGGCCGAAGCCCATGTCCACCGCGAAGACGAGGGGACCGACGGGCAGGAAGGAGGCGAGGACGATCCAGACGATGCTGGCGAGGTCCAGGATCAGCAACCCGTAGCGGAAGCGCCGCGCCGGGGGCGACGCGGCGGTGTAGAGGTGGCGGAGCCTGGTCCGCCACCCGTGCTCACGCGCGACCAGGGCGAGGCCCCGATGCCGCCGTGCCGCCCCTGCCGCGGAGCGGCCCAGGCCAGAAGCGGCGTGTCACAGCGCGCCGCCGCGCCGGCCCGCCATGGCGCCGAGGCGCAGGCGGAGCGCGTTCAGCTTGATGAACCCTTGCGCGTCGAACTGGTCGTAGGCGCCCTGGTCCTCCTCGAAGGTGACGTGCTTCATGGAGTAGAGGCTGTGCGGCGAGCGGCGGCCTGTGACGATGACGTTGCCCTTGTAGAGCTTCAGCCGCACCTCGCCCTCCACGCTTTCCTGGCTGCTGTCGATCAGCGCCTGGAGCATGCGGCGTTCCGGCGAGAACCAGAAGCCGTTGTAGATGCACTCCGCGTAGCGGGGCATGAGCGAGTCCTTGAGGTGCGCCGCCTCGCGGTCCAGGGTGATGCTTTCGATGGCGCGGTGGGCGTAGTGCAGGATGGTGCCGCCCGGCGTCTCGTAGCAGCCGCGGGACTTCATGCCGACGAAGCGGTTCTCCACGAGGTCGAGGCGGCCGATGCCGTTCTCCTTGCCCAGCGCGTTCAGCTTCGTGAGCAGCGCGGCGGGGGACAGCGCCTCGCCGTTGATGCCGACGGCGTCGCCGCGCTTGAACTGGACCGTGATCTCGGTCGGGCTGTCCGGCGCTTCCATGGGGGAGACGGTGCGCTGCCAGACCATCTCGTCCGGCGCGTCCCAGGGTTCCTCCAGGATCTTGCCCTCGCTGCTGCTGTGCAGGAGGTTGGCGTCCACGCTGAACGGGGCCTCGCCGCGCTTGTCCTTGGCGATGGGGATCTGGTGCTGCTCGGCGAACTCGATGAGCTTCGTGCGGCTCGCGAGGTCCCATTCGCGCCAGGGGGCGATGATCTTGATGTCGGGCTTCAGCGCGTAATAGCTGATCTCGAACCGGACCTGGTCGTTGCCCTTGCCGGTGGCGCCGTGGGAGACGGCGTCGGCGCCCACCTGCTCCGCGATCTCGATCTGGCGCTGGGCGATCAGGGGACGGGCGATGGAGGTGCCGAGGAGGTACAGTCCCTCGTACAGCGCGTTGGCGCGGAACATCGGGAAGACGAAGTCCTTCGTGAAGGTCTCACGCAGGTCGTCGATGAAGATGTTCTCTTCCTTGATGCCGAGCAGCTTGGCCTTGTCGCGCGCCGGGCCCAGCTCCTCGCCCTGGCCCAGGTCGGCGGTGAAGGTCACCACCTCGCAGCCATAGGTGGTCTGGAGCCACTTGAGGATCACGCTGGTGTCGAGCCCGCCGGAGTAGGCGAGGACGACTTTCTTGACGCCTTTGACGCGCATGGGGTGGGCTAGGCCTTCTGTCACCGAATGTCAGGCGGAGGGATGCCAGGGGTTCGGCGGAGGGGCAAGCCGCTCATGGTACTCGGTTCGCACCCACAACTAGCGCTCTCCACATCTGCATTGTCGTTCACCAAAATCTATGCCATTATTAGAATCTTAGACCCTTCTAATAGAAAGAAAATCCTATGCTAAAAGAGGAAAGAAAAAGCACACTCAAAGAGATGCAGACCAAAATTACGGCTAAATCCGGCCCAAGAACAAGCAACAGTTGTGACCACAACGCGAGCGTTTACTCTGTGAGCGTTGCAAAAGATGGAAAAATTTCTATTTACATGCGTGAGAGTCATTATAAAGAGCGCGGAGTAGACGCAGTGATTCATATTCCTCTCACGGTTCTTCGGCAACTTACATCAATCGCCATTGATGAGCGGTTGGAGAATTCGAATCTCAGAGACTAAGCTTCTTTCTCGCTTCGGCCTGCGTAAGCGAATAATAGACAAATACCCAAGCTAGCCACCCCGAACCCCCACCGATACCCCACCCAGGCGATCAGCCCCGCAAACACCAAGCTCCCCACCGTCTGCCCCAGGAACAGCGCCATGGCGAAGGCGCTCACCGCCGTGCCCCGCGCCTCGGGCAGCGCTTCGGTGGCGCGGGCTTGCAGGACGCCGTGGAACATGAAGAAGGCCAGGCCGATGCAAAGCTGCGCCGCCAGCACCACGCCCCAGTGCGGCGACAGGGCGATGGCGGAGAGCAGCACGGCCAGGGACAGGCCGCCCAGGCGCAGCAGCCCGTTCTCGCCGAAGCGGGCGACGAGGCGCTTGGCGATGCGGGTGTAGAGCAGGGCGCCGACGCCGAAGCCGGCGGCGACGAGGCCCGCCCCGCCGGCGGAAAGCCGGAACTCCTCGATCAGGAAGGAGGGGATGAAGGGAAAGGCCCCGCCGAACAGGAGGGAGCCGTTCAGCGCCGCCACCAGCATCAGCCGCCGCCCCGCCTTGGCCCGCAGCAGCCGCGCATAGCCGGCGAAGGCCGAAAGGGCGGAACGCGGCGGGGTGGGCATTCCGCGCACCAGCCGCCAGTGCAGCAGCGACCCCACCCCGAAGGCCAGCATCCCGCTGGCCAGGAAGGAGGCGCGCCAGCCCAGCGCCTCGCCCAACATGCCGGAGATAGGGCCGGCCAGCATGGTCGCCATGACGTTGCCGGTGAGGAAGCGGCCGATGGCGCCCTGGCGCTCCTCGTAGGGGACGCTGTCGCCCACATGGGCCATCAGCAGCGGGATCACCGCCCCGGCGAAGAGCCCGCCCAGGGCGCGCATCGCCGTCAGCTCGCCCAGCGTGGCGGACAGCACGGCCAGCATGGTGACGCTGCCGTAGAGCAGCAGGGCCAGGCTGGCGACGCGCGGCTTGCCGAAGCGGTCGCCCAGCGGGCCGTTGAGGATCTGCCCGGCGCCGTAGGGCAGCATGAAGGCCGCGATCAGCACGGCGACGGCGGAGACGGTGGTGTTGAACCCCGCCGCCATCAGTGGCAGCAGCGGGTCCAGCAGCCGCATGCCGAAGCCGGTGGCGAAGCCCCCCAGGGCCAGCAAGCCCATGGGGGCGGCGGCGGCGCTCACGCCCCGCGTCGCGTCCGTTCGCTTTCGGTCTTGAGCTGGCCGCAGGCGGCCAGGATGTCGCGCCCGCGCGGGCGGCGGATCGGCGAGGAATAGCCGGCGTCGTTCACGATGGCGGCGAAGCGCCCGAGCGCCTCGGGCGTCGAGGTCTTGTAGGGGCTGCCGGGCCAGGGGTTGAACGGGATCAGGTTCACCTTGGCCGGGAGGCCGCGCAGCAGGCGGACCAGCTCGTGCGCCTCGGCCTCGCTGTCGTTCACGCCGCGCAGCATCACGTATTCGAAGGTGATGCGCCGGGCGTTGGAGGCGCCGGGGTAGCGGCGGCAGGCGTCCAGCAGCTCCTTGATCGGGTACTTGCGGTTCAGCGGCACGATCTCGTCGCGCAGTTCGTCGCGCACGGCGTGGAGCGAGACGGCGAGGTTGACGCCGAGTTCCGCGCCGCAGCGATCCATCATCGGCACGACGCCGGAGGTGGACAGGGTGATGCGGCGGCGGGACAGGCCGATCCCCTCGTGGTCCATGATGATGGTGAGCGCCTTGGCGACTTCCTCGTAATTGTAGAGCGGCTCGCCCATGCCCATCACGACGATGTTGGAGAGCATGCGGCCCTCCTCGCCCTTGGGGGTGGGCCATTCGCCGTAGGAATCGCGCGCGGCCATGAACTGGCCGACGATCTCGGCGGCGGACAGGTTGCGGACCAGCTTCTGCGTGCCGGTGTGGCAGAAGCGGCAGGACAGGGTGCAGCCCACCTGGGTGGAGATGCAGACGGCGCCGCGATCCTCCTCCGGGATGTAGACCGTCTCGACCTTCTGGCCGTCGCGCCCCTCGAAGAGCCACTTGCGGGTGCCGTCCGTGCTGGTCTGCTCGGCGGCCACGCCGGGGCGGCCGACGGTGAAGCGCTCGGCCAGCTTCGCCTGGAGCGGCTTGGCGATGGTGGTCATCTTCGCGAAGTCGCGCTCGCCCTGGTGGTAGATCCAGTGCCAGAGCTGCTTGGCGCGGAAGGGCTTCTCGCCGATCTCGGCCAGTTCGGCCGCGAGTTCGTCGCGCGACAGGCCGACCAGATCGCGGCGGCCCGCCTCGTCCAGCAGGGGCGGCGGGGCGAAGAGCGCGGCCTTCGCGAGGATGCGGGCGCGCTCCGCCTCCGTCATCTCGTCGGCGGCGGGGAGGATGCGGCTATGCGGGGGGAAGGCGTTCATCGGCGCCCCGCCGGACATTCGCGGGAAATGGCGTCATAGGCCGCGGAGAAGCCGTTGAGGGGGAAGGTGTCGGTCGCCGTGCCGCGCCCGTTGGGGCCGGGGCCGCGCAGCACCGCGTCGCGCCCGCCGCGCAGGGCGGTCACCACGGCGCGGCCGTTGCGGGCAAAGGCGTTGTCGCCGGCGGTGTAGAAGGGAAGCTCGTTGGAGCCGACCGTCAGCTTCGGCTCGGCGCCGCGGGCGTAGGAATAGCCGACGCGGGCCGCCACCTGGTCGCGCCCGTTGGCGCGGTGGGTGACGACTAGCATGAGGCTGTTGGCGTCGCGATTCCCCGCCCCCTCGGCCGAGCGGGCCCGGGCGAAGGCGTAGCAGACCTTCTGCCCGCCTTCCTGGTGGGTGGCGGCGGTCCAGGACCCGAACTCGCCCAGCGCGGCCGGGCGATTCTGGGCCAGGGCGGGGCTGGCGGCGATCAGCAGGGCGGCGGCGAGGAGGATGCGCATCGCGGGTAGATAAAACCGCCGGGGCCGGGCGACAACCGCGCCCGGCCTGTTCGGAGGGCGTGTCAGCCCTCCTCGTCGCGCTCGCCTTCGACCTCGATGTCGGCGTCGATCGTCTCGTCCTCGTCTTCCAGCTCGTCCGCGTCCTCGATGCCCGCCTCGGCATCCACGTCGTCCAGCTCCACCTCGTCCGTGTCGGCCTCGGCCGCGGCGCCGCGCTTCTTGACCTTGTCCTCCGGCAGGGGGGCGGCGGGGCGGCGCAGGCGGGGCTGCTCGGCCGGCTGCTCGGCGCCGCATTTCGGGCAGATCGCGGGCTGCTTGGTGAGGTCGTAGAACTTCGTGCTGCAGGAAACGCAGACACGCTTCAGACCGAGTTCCGGCTTGGCCATGGAGCCTTCCAATCCTTGATTCCACGCGCTCGGCGCGGGCGGGGCGCATTGCCACGGCGCGCGCGGCGGTGTCAAACCGGGCCCCATCATGCCCGACCACGCCGTCCCGAGCCCGGTTTCCGCCCGCCCCGCCGCCCGCCCGCTCACGGGGCGCATCGCCGTGCCGGGCGACAAGTCCATCAGCCACCGCGCGCTGATGTTCGGCGCGCTGGCGGTGGGCGAGACGGCGATCACCGGCCTGCTGGAAGGCGAGGACGTCTTGCGCACCGCCGCCGCCATGCGCCTCCTGGGCGCGGAGGTGGAGCGGCTGGGCGAGGGGCGCTGGCGCGTGGCCGGCCGCGGCATCGGCGGCCTGACCGAGCCCGAGGACGTGCTGGACATGGGCAACAGCGGCACGGCGGCGCGGCTGATCTGCGGCCTGCTCGCCGGCCATCCGATCTTCGCGGTGATGACGGGCGATGCCAGCCTGCGCCGCCGCCCGATGAAGCGCGTGACCGAGCCGCTGGCCGCGACCGGCGCCGTCTTCCGCGGGCGGGAGGGCGGCCGCCTGCCGCTGGCCATCGAGGGCGCGCGCGACCCGCTGCCGCTGGATTACGTACTGCCCGTCGCCTCGGCCCAGGTGAAGAGCGCCTGCCTGCTGGCCGGGCTCTGCGCCCCCGGCACGACGCGGGTGGTGGAGCGCGAGGCGACGCGCGACCATTCGGAGAACATGCTTCGGCATTTCGGCGCGACGGTGCGCGTGGCGGCGGAAGGCGCGGGCCGGGTGATCGAGCTGGACGGCCAGCCGGAACTGGTGGCGGCGCCGGTTGCCGTGCCGGGCGACCCGTCCTCCGCCGCCTTCTTCGCCGTGGCGGCGCTGCTGGTGCCGGGCTCGCGCCTCGTCATCGAGAATGTCGGGCTGAATCCCCTGCGGACCGGGCTGTTCGACACGCTGCGCGAGATGGGGGCGACGCTGACCATCGAAAACCCGCGCACGGAAGGGGGCGAGCCGGTGGGCGACCTCGTGGCCGAGGGTTCGGCGCTGCGCGGGGTGGAGGTGCCGGCGGAGCGTGCGCCCTCCATGATCGACGAATACCCGGTCCTGGCCGTCGCCGCCGCCTGCGCGCGGGGGCAGAGCCGGTTCCGCGGCCTGGCCGAGCTTCGGGTGAAGGAAAGCGACCGCCTGCTCGGCACGGCGGAGATGCTGGAGGCGGCCGGGGTGCGCTGCGCGGTGGAGGGGGACGACCTCGTCGTCGAGGGGTGCGGCGGGCAGCCGCCCGGCGGCGGGACGGTGCGGACGCGCATGGACCATCGCCTCGCCATGTCGGGGCTGGTGCTGGGGTTGGCCTCGCGCGACGGGATGCGGGTGGATGACGGCGCCTTCATCGCCACCTCCTTTCCCGGCTTCACCTCGCTGATGAACGGCGCGGCCGGGGCGGGGAGCATCGGATGATCATCGCGGTGGACGGGCCGGCGGCGGCCGGCAAGGGAACGCTGGCGCGGCGCCTCGCGCAGCACCTGGACCTGCCCTACCTGGACACGGGGCTGCTGTACCGCGCCGTGGGACGCCGCGTGCTGGATGCCGGCGCCGATCCGGCCGACCCGGCGGCGGCCGAGGCGGCGGCGCAGGCCCTCATGCCCGAGGACACGGCGCGCGGCGACCTGCGCGGCCCCGCCCAGGACGAGGCGGCCAGCAAGGTCGCGGCCATTCCGGGCGTGCGCGCGGCGCTGCTGGAGTTCCAGCGCCGCTTCGGGCAGGAGCGCGGCGCGGTGCTGGACGGGCGCGACATCGGCACGGTGGTGTTCCCCGAGGCCAAGGTGAAGCTCTTCGTGACGGCGCATCCGCGCGAGCGGGCGCGGCGCCGCCACCTGGAGATGCTGGGCCGCGGCCAGGACGCGACCCTGGAGGCGGTGGAGGCGGAGATGGCGGCGCGCGATGCGCGGGACGCCGCGCGCGACGTGGCGCCGCTGGTCCCGGCGCGGGATGCGCTGCTGCTGGACACGACCGACCTGGACGCGGAGGCCGCGTTCCGGCGGGCGCTGGCACTGATTACCGGGAAAAGCAAGCTTTCCGCTTGACTGTTGCAAGGAATGCGCCGATTTAACGGCCGCCGCATCCATTTGCGGCCGGATCGGGGCGAACCGTGACACGCCCCTTCATCGGCCGACGCGACGCCTGAGGGCGCGGAACGGCAGGACGTGCCCCGGATGCTTCGATCCCGGGGGGCGCAGGCACCAGTCGCGGGGCAAGTTCGGCCCCGTTTCTCGGACCCAGGACAAAACCGCTTCATGGCAGAAGATTTCGCCGCTCTCCTCGACGAGATGCTCGGCGCCAACACCGGCTTCGCCGGTTCCGTGGTCACCGGCAGGGTCATCCGCATCGATGACGACGTGGCCGTGGTGGATGTGGGCCTCAAGAGCGAAGGCCGCGTCCCGCTCAAGGAATTCGCGCCGCAGGGCGCCCGGCCGGAGGTGAACCCCGGCGACGTGGTCGACCTGTTCGTCGAGCGCTACGAGGACCGCGACGGCTCCATCGTGCTGAGCCGCGAGAAGGCCCGCCGCGAGGAGGCCTGGACCACGCTGGAGAAGGCCTTCGCCGCCAACCAGCGCGTGGACGGCGTGATCTTCGGCCGCGTCAAGGGCGGCTTCACCGTCGACCTGGGCGGCGCGGTCGCGTTCCTTCCCGGCTCGCAGGTGGACATCCGCCCGGTGCGCGACGTCGGCCCGCTGATGGGGCAGAAGCAGCCCTTCCAGATCCTCAAGATGGACCGCGCCCGCGGCAACATCGTCGTGAGCCGCCGCGCGGTTCTCGAGGAGACGCGCGCCGAGCAGCGCGCCGAGCTGGTGCAGGGCCTCAAGGAAGGCATGGTGCTGGACGGCGTGGTGAAGAACATCACCGACTACGGCGCCTTCGTGGACCTGGGCGGCGTGGACGGGTTGCTGCACGTCACGGACATCGCCTGGCGCCGCATCAACCACCCCTCCGAGGCGCTCACCATCGGTATGCCGGTGAAGGTGCAGGTGATCCGGTTCAACCAGGACACGCAGCGCATCTCGCTGGGCATGAAGCAGCTGATGGCCGATCCCTGGGACGGCGTGGCGCTCAAGTACCCGGTCGGCGCCAAGTACAGCGGCCGCGTGACCAACATCACCGACTACGGCGCCTTCGTGGAGCTGGAGCCGGGGGTCGAGGGCCTCGTGCACGTCAGCGAGATGTCCTGGACCAAGAAGAACGTCCATCCGGGCAAGATCGTCGCCACCTCCGAGCAGGTGGACGTGATGATCCTGGACGTGGACGAGCCGAAGCGCCGCATCTCGCTCGGCCTGAAGCAGGCCCAGGGCAACCCCTGGGAACTGTTCATCCAGGCCCATCCGCTGGGCAGCGTGATCGAGGGCGAGATCCGCAACATCACCGAGTTCGGCCTGTTCATCGGCGTCGGCCCCGACGTGGATGGCATGGTGCACCTGTCCGACCTGTCCTGGGACCTCCCCGGCGAGCAGGCCATGACGTCCTACAAGAAGGGCGACGTGGTGAAGGCCAAGGTGCTGGACGTGGATGTCGAGAAGGAGCGCATCTCGCTGGGCATCAAGCAGCTCGAGGCCGACCCGGCCGCCGAGGTGCTGGACCGCGTCCGCAAGGGCGAGATCGTCACCTGCACCGTCACCAAGATCGAGGCCAATGGCATCGAGGTGAAGGTTGACGACGTGCTGACGGGCTTCATCCGCCGGGCGGAACTGGCGCGCGACCGCCAGGACCAGCGGCCGGAGAAGTACGCAGTGGGCGAGAAGGTGGACGCCAAGATCACCGCCGTGGACCGCGCCGCCCGCCGCCTTTCCCTGACCATCAAGGGCAAGGAGATCGAGGAGGAGCGCGAGGCCGTTCGCGAGTACGGCACGGCCGACAGCGGCGCCTCGCTGGGCGACATCCTGGGCGCGGCCATCCGCCGCCGTCGGGAGCTGGCCGGGGAGGAGTGATCCTCCCTCCCAGCACGGGAAATGGGGGGCGGGCCTTCGGGTCCGCCCCTTTTTCGTGGGCGGCCCCCTCGCAGCCTGTGAGACAGCATCCCAGCGTTTGAAGCCTCTGGGGCTAGGGTCTCGCCCGCCGGGAAAACCTTACTCCGCCCGGGACGGATTTGCTTCCCGTTCATGAAGTCGGTATTTTTTTAGCGAATGACGGTCAATTTCCCGGCGATTTCTTTTTAAAAGCACAATTTTCGGTGGTTCCCACTATGGGAAAAGAAAGAGGGCGGTTAGGTTCCTACACGCAGAACGTGTGGAGAAACCCAAGATGCGTATCCTTCTTGTTGAAGACGACCACAGCGCCGCCCGGGGCATCAGCTTCCAGCTGCAGCAGCACCGCATGATCGTGGACGTGGCGGATTGCGGCGCAGAGGCGCTCGAACTCGCCCGCCTCTACGATTACGACGCCGTGATCGTGGACGTGATGCTGCCCGACATCGAAGGGTTCGAGGTGGTGACGCGGCTCCGCGGCGCGCGGATCGAGGCGCCCGTCATGGTGCTTTCCGCGGTCAGCAAGACGGCGGCGAAGGTCAAGGCGCTGCAATCGGGGGCCGATGACTACCTCGCCAAGCCCTTCGACCCGGACGAGCTGGCGGCGCGGATGCAGGCGATGATCCGCCGCTCCAAGGGCTTCAGCCAGCCGCGCATCCAGATGGGGGCGCTTTCGCTCGACCTGTCGGCCAAGGAGGTGGCGGTGCAGGGGCGCCCGGTCCACCTGACGGGCAAGGAATACGCCATCCTGGAATTGCTGATGCTGCGCCGGGGCACGGTGCTGTCCAAGGAGAACTTCCTGGACCACCTTTATGGTGGCATGGACGAGCCGGACGCCAAGATCATCGACGTCTTCGTCTGCAAGCTGCGCAAGAAGCTCCAGCAATCGGGCGCCCAGAACGTGATCGGCACGGTCTGGGGCCGCGGCTACATCGTGCGCGAGCCGGCGCCCGCCTATCGCCCCGCCGAGGCGGAAAGGGCGATGGCCTCGGCATTCTGAGGCTCCTCCCGGCGGGGCGAGAAATGCACGCCCTGCCCCGCCAGCGCCGCCTGCAGACGCTCCACCGGCAAGCGGCGCGGCGCCACCCCCGCCGCGACGGAAAGCGCGGCGGCGGCCCCGGCCGCCTGGCCGGTCAGCCAGCATTGCGGGATCTCCCGCAGGAAGGAATGGCTGGAGGCATCGCAGCTCAGGTGCCGCCCGGGGGCCAGCAGCCCGTCCAGCGCTTCCGGCACCAGGGCGCCATAGGGGACGGAAACATTGGCGAATTTCGGGGCGAGGCTGGGTGACACGCCGATCTCGTCCGGGGCGACGCGGCCGTCCCAGTGCTCGCGCCGGACGGCGGAAACGCCGCGCAGGCGGCGGGCGTGGCGCACGCCGAGCTGCGGCGCGGACAGCATGAGGTAGGCGCCCTCGAAGCCCGGCGCCGCTTCGCGATAGGCGGCCAGATGCGCGGCCATGAGGCGGTGCGAGCGGATCTCCACCTCCGAAAGGTCGTCCACCTCCACCGCCGAGAAGCCGGCGAGGCGCGGCCCCATGAACAGCGCCACGTCGTCGCGCCAGGACACGAAGGCCTTGTCGAAGAAGCGCAGCTTCTCGCGCCCGCGCCGAAGGAATTCGCTCCATTCCGCCGGGCGCTCGGCACGCCAGCGCAGGTGGCGCGGCATGTCCACGCCGCCGAACAGCCAGGAGGTGTTCATGCAGCCATGGATGTCGTCCGGGTCCACGTCGGCGTCGAAGGGCGCGCCGGCGCGGGCGTAGAGGTCGCCATCGCCCGTCGCGTCCACCGTGCAGGCGGCGAGGATGGCGCGGCGGCCCTGCTTGCTTTCAAAGGCCACGCCGGCCACCGCGCCGTCGCGCAGCAGGGGCTCGGCGCCCCAGGCGTGGAACAGGATCTCGGCGCCGGATTCCAGCACCATCTCCTGCGCCGCCAGCTTCATCCCCTCAGGGTCGCAGGTCGGGGAGTGGGTGACGGTGCCATGGAAGGCGGCGGTGCGCTGGCCCCACCAGGCGGCCGAGGCGGCGTCGCGCGCGCCCCAGGCGGCGGGGGGCGGCCCGGACACGGCGCCGGGGGGCAGGCGGGACAGGAATTCCTCCGCGAAGCCGCGGATGACGCGTTGGCCGGTCCAGTCGGTCATCCGGTCGATCCAGATGACGAGGCCGCCGGTGGACAGCCCGCCCAGGTGGTTGTGCCGCTCCAGCAGGAGGGTGCGGGCGCCGAGTCGGGCGGAAGCGACGGCGGCGGCCACGCCGGCCGGGCCGCCGCCCACCACCAGCACGTCGCAGCGCGCATGGACCGGGATGTCGCGCGCCGCCTCGCGCCAGGTTTCGCCCGTGGGGGCACGGCGGATTCGCGGCCCGGCGGCGAAGACCGGGCTTTGGAAGAAGTGGCGTCCGCCCTCGGGGCGGGTCTCGTTGGGCATGGCCCGGTCTTACGCGGTCTTGCCCCTGTTGTCGTCCCATTGCATGCCCCGTCCGTGCTCCGACTCCTTCCCCTCCTCCTGCTCCTCGCCGCCTGCGCCGCGCCGGTGGCGCCGCCCCCGCCCCCGCCGCCCCTGCCCTATCCGGCGGCGGCTCGGGACAGGCTGCTGCGCCTCGCGCTGGAGGAATGGCGCGAATGGGGTTGCCGCGTTTCGGGCGAGGCGGGGGAGCCGGTCGCCGGCGCCTGCGTCCCGACCTTTCCGGCGCGGGAAAGCGACCCGGAAAGCTTTCCGCGCGTCCTCGCCTATTGGCGGTCCGTGCCGGATGCGGAGAACGCCATCCCGCGCAACCGCGTGCTCTACGCCGGGGCGCTGCGCGGCGAGGCGACGCCGCTCTGGGCCGAGCCCTACTGGTCGGCGGCCTTCATCTCCTGGCTCGTGGGTGCGGCGGGGGTGGACACGGTGGAGTTCGCGCCCTCCGCCTCCCATTCGCGCTACCTGGACCATTTGGACGCGGTCTGGGCCGCGCATCCGGCGCTGGCCGCCTTCGTGCCGCGCGACCCGGCGCTCCACGCGCCCCGCCCCGGCGACCTGCTGTGCCGCGACCGCTCCTCCTCCCCGCTCGCGCATTGGAGCCTGCGCGCGGCGGAGCGCGGGCGGTTCCGCCCCATGCATTGCGACGTGGTGGTGGGCGTGGCGCCGGGGATGGTGGAGGCGGTGGGCGGCAACGTGGACGACGCGGTGACGCTGGTGCGGGTGCCCGCCGACCCCGCGGGGCGGGTCTTGCCGAATCCGCGCCCTGCCCTCGTGATCATGGAGAACCGGCTGGGGCGCCTGCCGCCCTGGCATCAGGAGAATCGATCGTGAGCCTGCTGCTTTCCCCCTGGACGCTGCGTGGCGTTTCCTTCCGCAACCGCGTCGGCGTGTCGCCCATGTGCCAGTACTGCGCCGGCGAGGATGGCCGCCCGACCGACTGGCACCTCGCCCATCTCGTGTCCCGCGCCGTGGCCGGGCCGGGCATGGTGATGACGGAAGCGGCGGCGGTGGTGCCGGAGGGGCGGATCAGCCCGCGCGACCTCGGCATCTGGAGCGAGGAACACGTGCCCGGACACACGCGGCTGGCCGGGGCGATCGCGGCCATGGGCGCGGTGCCGGCGATCCAGCTGGCGCATAGCGGCCGCAAGGGCAGCCGCCTGCCGGCCTGGGACAGCGGCGCCGCCGATCCGGGCTGGGAAGCGGTGGCGCCCAGCGCGGCGGCCTTCGGCGACTATGCCGAGCCGCGCGCGATGAGCGAGGAGGAGATCGAGCAGACGATCGCCGCGACGGTGGCGGCCGGGGAACGCGCTGTGCGCGCCGGCTATCGCGTGGTCGAGCTGCACGGCGCCCATGGCTACCTGCTGCACCAGTTCCTGTCGCCGCTGGCGAACCGCCGCAACGATGGCTGGGGCGGCGGGTTCGACGGCCGCACCCGCATCGTGCGCGAAACCATGGGGCGGCTGCGCGCCGCCCTCGGGAACGAGATCGCGCTGGGGGTGCGGCTGTCCCACACCGACTGGGTGGAGGGCGGCTGGACCACGGAGGAGACGGTGGAACTGGCGCGGCGGCTGAAGGAGGGCGGCTGCGACTTCGTGGACGTGACTTCGGGCGGGCTGGATCCGCGGCAGAAGATCCCGCTCGGCCCGGGCTACCAGCTTCCGGGGGCGGAGGCGGTGCGGCGCGGCGCCGGGGTCGCGGTGATGGCGGTGGGGCTGATCACCGAGGCGCGGCAGGCCGAGGCGGCGCTTCAGGACGGCAAGGCCGACATGGTGCTGCTGGCCCGCGCCTTCCTGCGCGACCCCTACTGGGTGCTCCATGCCGCCGTCGCGCTGGGCGAACAGGCTTCGCTGCGCATCCCGCCGCAATACGAGCGCGGCTGGGGCGCGCTGGGCGTGTTCGGCGGGCTGGAGCGCGGGGTGGGCGAGCCGCTTCCCGCGCTGTGACCCGCGCGCCCGGCGCCGCGCGGCGCCGGGACGGGTCCTGCCTTATCCGGCGCGGCCGCTCCAGAAGCGGTCGATCTCGCCGCGGCGGCGGGTGAAGTCGGCCTCGTTGGCGAAGGCGTTGCGCTCCACCTGCGGCGCCTGCTCCAGCCGCTGCTCCGTGACGTCGAGCACGAAGCTCCGCATGCCCGGCGTGGCGCGCATCTGCGACCAGGGCACGGCCACGTAGTCGCGCCCGATGCCAAGGAAGCCGCCGCGGCCCAGGACCGCGTAGGCGATCTGCCCGCTGCGCGGATCCAGGACCACGTCCTGCACCGTGCCCAGCCGCTGGTCCTGCGGGTTGCGGACATCGGTGCCGGTGATCTCGTCCACCCGCATGCCGTGGCCCATCTCCGTGACCGGCCGCGCCAGGGCCAGCTGGCTTTGGCGGTAGCTGCGGATCTCGCCGGGCTCGATGCCGGCCTGGCGGATCTGCGCGGTGTAGGCGCCGTAGAGCTGGCGCGCCTCGGCCAGCACGGTGCGGCAGGCCGCGTCGCTGCCATTGGCGGCCAGCACGTGCGCGGCGGCGTAGAGGGTGCGGAGCGACTGCACCGGGGCGGCGCTCCAATCCATGCGGGCCATGGGGTCGCGCGGGGCGGCCTGCTGCTGCGCGGCCGGGGCCGCCTGCTGGCCGGTCGTCGCCGTGCTCGTGTCGCTGCGCCCGCCCGCGCCCTGGCCCATGTTGGGCGCGGTGCCCGGCGGCACCGCGGTGCCGCGCGGCATCGCGCCGGCTGCGGCCGGGGTGGTGGCCATGCCCTGGCGGTAGCCGTCCAGCCAGAACCCCTCCTCCTCCATGGTGCGGCCGAAGGCGTTCACCTCGGCCTGGCAGTTCTCCGCTCCGGCCTGGCCCTGGCTCTGCGCCTGCGCTGCCTGGCCGGGGGGCTGGGCCTGCTGGTTCGCCGGGGCTGGCTGGGACTGCGACGGCTGTGCGGACTGGGCCGGCGCATTGCCGCGGCCCTGGGCGGGGGCCGTGCCCTGGGCGAAGGCCGGGCCGGCCGCCAGCAATGACAGGGCAACAAGCGATGCGGGGATGCGCTGGGTCATGTCTCGTTCCTCCTCGGGGGGTCCTGGCCGCTCGTGCTGCGTTGCACCGGATGGGCCAGGCCAAGTCGTGCGACGAATCGCATCAACTGGAATGAAATGAACAACCCTTCATCTTCGCCCAAGTTTCGCCATAGTCGGCACGGGCGTCGAATGGCCCGCGCCGCAGGAGGCTGCGCATGGAAATCAGGGCCGGATTCGAGATCACGCTGGACTGTCCTCAGCCCACGCCGATGGTCCTGCTGCTGAGCCTGCACCCCTCGCGCCAGCCCGACCTGCTGGGGGAGCAGCGCCTCGGGCTCGACCCGCCCGTGCCGGTCCGGGAGTTCCGCGACGGTTTCGGCAATGCGGCGCACCGCCTCGTGGCCCCCGCCGGGCGGATCACCTTCCGCTCCGAAGTGCGGGTGCGGGACAGCGGCGCGCCCGACCCGGTTCTGCCCGATGCGGCGCAGCATCCGGTGGAGGATCTGCCCGACGACACGCTGCCCTTCCTGCACGGCAGCCGGTATTGCGACACGGACCGGATGTCGAACCTCGCCTGGGGGATGTTCGGCAACACGCCGCCGGGATGGGCGCGGGTGCAGGCGATCTGCGACCACGCGCACCGTCGCATCGCCTTCAACTATGATCAGGCCGACGCCACGCGCTCGGCGGGGGAGGCGCAGGAAATGGGCTGCGGCGTCTGCCGCGACTACGCCCACCTCGCCATCACGCTGTGCCGCTGCATGAACATCCCGGCGCGCTACTGCACGGGCTACCTGGGCGATATCGGCGTGCCGCCCGCGCCCTATCCGATGGATTTCAGCGCGTGGTTCGAGGCGTATCTCGGCGGCGCCTGGCACAGCTTCGACGCGCGGCACAACCGCCCGCGCATCGGCCGGATCCTGATGGCGCGCGGGCGCGACGCGGCAGACACGGCGATGGTGACGAGCTTCGGCGCGCACAGCCTCGCCGGCTTCCGGGTGGAAACCGAGGAGGTGCGGTGAGAGCCGTCGTCGGCGCGCATCGTCCGGGGCGCCGGGCGATTCCGCTCGGCCCGAGAGGGCTTCAGCCCTTCTCGATCGTCAGGTCGGGCGCCTCGGGGTTCTTCATGCCGACGATGTGGTAGCCGCAATCCACGTGGTGCACCTCGCCCGACACGCCGGTGGAGAGCGGGGAAAGCAGGTAGAGGCCGGCGCCGCCCACCTCCTCCAGCCCCACGTTGCGCTGCATCGGCGCGTTGTACTGGTTCCACTTCAGGATGTAGCGGAAATCGCCGATGCCGCTGGCGGCGAGCGTCTTGATCGGCCCGGCGGAGATGGCGTTCACGCGGATGTTGCGCGGGCCGAGATCGGCGGCCATGTAGCGCACGCTGGCTTCCAGCGCGGCCTTGGCGACGCCCATGACGTTGTAGTGCGGCACCCACTTCTCCGCGCCCAGATAGGACAGGGTGAGCAGCGAGCCCCCTTCCCCCATCAGCGCGGCGGCGCGGCGGCCGGTCGCGGCGAAGGAATAGCAGGAGATGTCGAGCGCCTGCAGGAAGGCCTCGCGCGGGGTGTCGAGGAAGCGGCCGCGCAGGAACTGCTTGTCCGCGAAGCCGATGGCGTGGACCAGGAAGTCCAGCTTGCCCCAGCGCTTCTCGATCTCACCGAAGGCGCGGTCGATGTCCTCGTCCGAGCCGACGTCGCAGGGCAGGACGAGGTCGCTGCCCACCGACCCGGCCAGGGGACGCACGCGCTTCTCCAGCGCCTCGCCCTGGTAGGTGAAGGCGAGTTCCGCGCCCTGCGCCGCGCAGGCGCGCGCGATGGCCCAGGCGATGGAGCGGTCATTCGCCACGCCCATGATGAGGCCGCGCCGCCCCTGCATGAGCGTTCCGGTCGGGATGGGAGATTCGGTCATCGCGGGTCCGTGAAGTGGCTGCGGGGTCGTTGCGGGAGCGCGGAGGTGGTGGCACATGCCCCATGGCCGGGCAAGACCCGGACCATTCCCAGGAAGGGCCGCATGACCCAGGACCCCCACGCGATCTTCGCCGAGTGGCTGTCGGAAGCGGAGCGCAGCGAGCCGAACGACCCCAACGCCCTGTGCCTCGCCACCGCGACGCCGGAGGGACGTCCCTCGGCGCGCATGGTGCTGCTGAAGGGGCAGGATGCGCGCGGCTTCGTGTTCTACACCAACCTCGAATCCCGCAAGGGGCGCGAGCTGCTGGGCAATCGCTTCGCGGCGCTGTGCTTCCACTGGAAGTCGCTGCGCCGTTCCGTTCGCGTGGAAGGCCCGGTGGAGATGGTGAGCGACGCGGAGGCGGATGCGTATTTCGCCTCGCGCCCGCGCGGGTCGCGCATCGGCGCCTGGGCGTCGCGCCAGTCGCGTCCGCTGGAAGGGCGCTGGGCGCTGGAAAAGGCGGTGGCGGAACACACGGCGCGCTTCGGCCTGGGCGAGATCCCGCGCCCGCCGCACTGGTCGGGCTTCCGCCTGGTGCCCGACCGCATCGAATTCTGGCGCGACATGCCCTTCCGCCTGCACGAGCGCCGCGTCTTCTCGCGCGAGGGCACGGGCGCGTGGGGCGAGGAGGCGCTGTTTCCGTGAGCGGGCAGGAGGAGGCGGAGCGCTTCCTCCGCGGCCTCGCCGATTCGGTGCGGGAGACGCATGTCTCGCTGGTCGCGCTGGCCGGCGGCGACGCCTTCAAGATGAAGAAGGCGGTGGATCTCGGCTTTCTCGACTTCACCCGCCTCGGGGAGCGCGAGCGGCTGCTGCGGCGCGAGATGGCGCTGAACGCGCCGCACGCGCCGGGGATGTATCGCGGCGTGGAGCCGCTCACGCGCGGGGCGGATGGCGCGCTGCGGCTGGGCGGCGAGAGCGAGGCCGTCGAATGGGTGCTGCGCATGGCGCGGCTGCCGCCCGATGCCTTTCTGGATTGCGCGCCCATGCCCGACGCCGCCGCCCTGGCCGATGCGGTCTGGGCGCTGCACGAGGCCGCGCCGCCCCAGCCGGGCGATGGCGCGCTGGACGGCGTCATCGCGCAGAACCGGCAGACCGCGCTGGATGCCGGGCTGCCGCCCGATCGGGTGGAGGCGTGGCATGCGGCGGCGCAGGCGCTGCACCGACGCCTGGCCCCCACCCTCGCGCGGCGCGCCGCGGAGGGGCGGGTGCGGCGCTGCCATGGCGACCTGCACCTGGGCAATCTGTGCATGATCGAGGGCCGCCCCTGCCCCTTCGACGCGCTGGAATTCGACGAGGCGCTGGCGACGGTGGATGTGGGCTACGACCTCGCCTTTCTCCTGATGGACCTGGAAATGCGGCACGGGCGGGACGCGGCGAATGCGGTGCTGAACCGCTACGTGGCGCGCGGCGACGATGCCGGGCTCGTCGCCGCGCTGCCCTTGTGGCTGTCGCTGCGGGCGATGATCCGCGCGCATGTGGAGCGGCGGCGCGGCGGGGCCTGGGAAGCGCTGCTCGGATTCGCCGAGGCGGCGCTGCGGCCGGTTCCCGGCCGCCTCGTGGCGGTGGGCGGCCTGCCGGGGACGGGGAAATCCACCTTGGCGCGGCGCCTCGCCCCGCTGCTCGGCCCCGCGCCGGGGGCGCTGGTGCTGCGATCGGACGAGATCCGCAAGCGGATGCACGGCGTCCTGCCCGAACAAGGGCTGCCCGCCCCGGCCTACACCGCCGAGGCCAGCGACGCGGTCTTCGCGGAGATGCGCCGCATGGCGCGCGCGGCGCTGGAGGGCGGGCATGCGGTGGTGGCGGATGCCGTGTTCGGGCGCGCGGAGGAGCGCGACGCGATCGCGGCTTGCGGCGTTTCCTTCATGGGCTTCTGGCTGGACGCCCCGCTCGACGTGTTGCGGGCGCGGGTCGCGGCGAGACGCGGCGATGCCTCCGACGCCACGGTGGCGGTGCTGGAGGATGCGGCGAAGCGCGACCCCGGCCCGATGCGCTGGACGGTGCTGCCGGCGGAGGCCGACCCGCTGCGCGCCGCGCTCAAGGCGCTGGACCTTCCCAGCACCGGACCGGCATAAGCATCGGACGAAGTGAAACGAATCTGCTGGGGGACTGAGCCATGGCCTATCGCCGCCTGCTGCTGCCGCTGACCGGCACCGCCGCCGGGGAAGCGGCGCTGGCCACCGCTTTGATGGTGGCGCGCGTCTGGAACGCGCACGTGCATTGCCTGCACGTGCGCGTGGATGCGCGCGATGTCGCACCGCTGGCCGGCGAAGGCCTGTCCGGCGCGATGATCGAGGAGATGATGGCCGCGACCGAGCGCGAGAGCGGCGACCGCGCCAGCCGCGTGCGCTCGCTGTTCGAGCGCTTCGCCGCCACCTCGGGCGACGTGGCGATCGCCAATTCCGCCGAGACGGCGCTGAAATCCAGCGGCCCGACCTTGTCCTTCGAGTCCATCGCGGGGCGCGAGGAGGACATCGTGGCGCAGCAGTCGCGCCTCTACGACATGGCGGTGGTGCCGCATCCGGAAGCGGACGAGGACGTGTCCTCCTCCGACGCGCTGCACGCCGTGCTGTTCGATTCCGGCCGCCCGGTGCTGATCGCCCCGCGCGAGGCGCCGACGAGCATTGGCAACCGCGTGTGCTGCGCCTGGAACGGCAGCGCCGAGAGCGCCACGGCGCTGGCCGCCGCCCTGCCCTGGCTGCACCAGGCCCAGGCGCGGCGGGTCCTTTACGCCGACGAGTACCAGCGGCGCGGGCCGAAGGTGGAGGGCGTGCTCGCCTATCTCCACTGGCACGAGATCGAGGCCGAGGCGGTGCAGTTCAAGCCGCTGACCAAGGATGTCGGCGCCGGGCTGCTGGGCGCGGCGCGCGACTTCAATGCGGACCTGCTGTGCATGGGCGCCTACAGCCATTCGCGGCTGCGCCAGCTGATCCTGGGTGGGGTGACGCGGCACGTGCTGGAGAATGCGGACATGCCCGTGCTGATGTGCCGGTGAGGCGCGGCGCGGCCTGATCGGACGCCGCGCGCCGGAAAGGTGGAGGATTGCCATGTCCCACACGGACATCTCCGGCCTGGTGCGCGACTTCCTGCTTTGGCTCGACCGGGAGCCGCGCAGCTACGCGGCGGCGATCGAGGCCTGGCGCACCTCCTGCCCGCGCCTCACCGTGTGGGAGGACGCGATGGAGCAGGGCCTCGCCGCCTGCCGGCGGGACGAGGCGGGGACGCTGCGCGTCACGGTGACCGAGCAGGGGCGGCGCCTCCTTCATCAGCTGCGGTGATGAAGGCCATCGGGGCGGCGCGATGGCAGCGGCCACCTCATTCGCCATATGGATGGGCCAAGGGCAGCCACAGACCGGCGCCCGGGAACCACCACCATGATCGACATCCGACCCTTCAAGAGCCTGGGCGGCGCTGATTTCGGCTGGCTCAAGGCCAAGCACCATTTCTCCTTCGGCCACTACATGGATCCCTCGCGCATGGGGTGGGGCAAGCTGCGCGTCTGGAACGACGACGAGATCGCGCCCGGCACCGGCTTCGACCCGCACCCGCATCGCGACATGGAGATCATCACCTATGTGCGCGAAGGGGCGATCACCCACCGCGACTCCCTGGGCCATGAGGGGCGCACCAAGGCGGGCGACGTGCAGATCATGTCCGCCGGCACCGGGGTGACCCACAGCGAGTACAACCGCGAGGAGGAAACGACGCGCATCTTCCAGATCTGGATCATCCCGGATGTGGGGGGCGCGAAGCCGAACTGGGGCGCCAAGTCCTTCCCGAAGGCGGGGCGCGACGCGCGGTTCGAGGTGCTGGCCGGCGGCCGCCCCGGCGACGCGGCGGCGGGCGCGCTGCCCATCAACGCCGATGCCGCGGTGATGGCCGCGACGCTGGCGCCGGGGCAGGAGCTGCGCTTCCGCCTGCCCGAGGGCCGCGCCGCCTATCTCGTGCCCGCCAAGGGCAGCGTCACGGTGAACGGCGCGGCGCTCAACCGCCGCGACGGCGCCGCCATCCGCGACGAGGACGAGATCGTCCTGGTGGCGGAGGAGGAGGCCGAGATCGTCATGGTCGAGGTTTCGGCCTGAGCGCCACCGCCTGGCTGGTGTCCCCACGAGATCCGCGAGTCGGGTTTCGTGGGGCCTGAAGGGTGATGCGGGCCTGGGCGGAGCTTGGGGATCGCGACTGTGATGCGGACAGCCGGCGTGGATGCCCCGCCAGCCTCAAATGTCAAAGGAAGCGAGGATGGGACAGGGCCCGGCGCTCCCCTCGGCGCACTCCCTCGCCAGTCGCCGGAGGGCGTCCCGGGCGCGCTGGAGATTGGCGATCTTGCCGTCGAGCGCCTCGATGCGGGCCTTCGCAAGCTCGCGGGCACGGCTGCGATCCTCGCCGGCATCCAGGTCCAGAAGTTCCCTGATCTGCTCCAGGGTGAAGCCCGCCGCCTGGGCCTGCCTGATGAACCGCAGGCGGCGCAGATCCGCTTCTTCGTAGTGCCGGATGCCGCCTCCTCGGACAGGGGTCCTGAGCAGGTCCTTGCGCTGATAGAAGCGGATCGTTTCGACGCCCACGCCGCCAGCAGCGGCAAGCTCGCCGATGGTCAGTGATCCGGCCTGATCGGGTTTGCCGCCGGAGGGCAGCCGGCCCCCTTGACTCCGTACCATGGTACAGAACCTATATCCGGGCCGACCGGACTTCAAGGAATCCGAACATGTCGGCCACAACCATCCCCTCCCCCCCATCAAGCCGCGCCGGGACGGCGAAGAAGGCGGTCATCCACCGCATGGTGATGCCGCAGCACACCTGCCCCTACGGCCTCAAGGCCAAGGATCTGCTGAAGCGTTCCGGCTACGAGGTGGAGGACCACCACCTCACAACGCGCGAGCAGACCGACGCCTTCAAGGCGCAGCATGGCGTTGCGACCACGCCGCAGATCTTCATCGGCGGCGCGCGCATCGGCGGGCATGACGATCTGCGCAGGTTCCTCGGCAAGCCTGTCGCGGACCCGAAGGCGACCAGCTACCGGCCGGTCGTCGCACTCTTCGCCATGACCGCGCTGACGGCGATGGCGGCGAGCCATGCCGTCGCGGGCAGCCCCTTCACGCTGCGCGCAGCGGAGTGGTTCATCGGCTTCTCGATGGTCGTTCTGGCGCTGTTGAAGCTCCAGAACATCGAGGGCTTCGCCACCATGTTCCTCAACTACGACCTGCTCGCCAAGCGGTGGGTGCCCTACTCCTACATCTACCCCTTTGCGGAGGGCTTGGCCGGCTTGCTGATGGTCGCGGGTGCGCTCACCTGGCTGTCGGTGCCGATCGCGCTCTTCATCGGTACCATCGGCGCGGCCTCGGTGTTCAAGGCCGTCTACGTGGACCGGCGCGAACTCAAGTGCGCCTGCGTGGGCGGGTCGAGCAACGTCCCCCTCGGCTTCGTCTCGCTGACCGAGAACCTGATGATGATCGCCATGGCGGTGTGGATGGCGCTCGCCGCCTTCGGCCTGGTGGCCGGCGCGGGCCACGCGATGTGAAGCGCAGCGCCGCTCGAGGCTTCCCGGGTGGCCGCGGGCTCGCGCCTGCCAGTTCTCGTCATCGCGACGGCCCAGCCCATCCTCGTGCTGGACGACGCCGTCGGGAACGTCGCGCTGCCAAGGCATCCAGCGCGACGCTGTTGCAGCGGAGATCCCGGAGGCGGCGGCGGCCGCCGCAGGCTCCGCTCAGGGCGGCCGTCTGAACCGGGCCGCCTTCATCCCGCGCCAACCACGGGTTCGGCACGCAACACACTAGGCGATCTCGCGCACCAGCTTGATCCGCAACGCGCGGGCCAGGTCCCGGCGGTCCTCGGCGGACAGGACGAAGGCGCCGGGGCCGCCGATGACCTCGGCGCGGTAGTGATCGGCCAGGGGCTGCCCGCCCCTGGTCACCTGGCCCTCGGCGGCGATGGCGAGGGCGTTGACCGTGATTCCCTCCTCCACCAGCCGGTCGCGTGCCTCGGCGGCGGGAACGCGGGAGCGGAGGTCGGGGCCGTCGCCCGAGACATCCACGATGCGCGTCGAAGCCGTGAAGGGCGCTTCGCGCAGCAGGCCGTGCGCGGCGAGCAAGGCGTCGCCGAGGGCGTTCCAGCTTTGGCGGGAGCGGGGCGCGGCCAGCACCGCGTCGGCGAGGCGCTGCGCGGAGGCGCGGCCCGTCACGCGGTGCCAGGGCACCACCACCTCCGCCCCGCCAGGCGCGCCCCATTCCAGCATGGCGACGCCGATGCCGTGCGGCTTGCCCTCGATGACGGAGGTGACGGCGGGACTGGTCAGCGCCTCGGCATAGCCCTCGCGCTGCCACAGGAACTCCTCCGGCGAGATGGAGCCGGAAGCGTCCACGGCGAGGACCAGCAGCAGATCCACCGCCTCCCCGGCGGCGAGCAGGAAAGGGGCGGCAAGGAGAGGGCGGCGGCGCATGGCGTGGAGCCTAGCGCCGCCGCGTGCCCCGCTGCGTTACTTCTTCGCCTGGGCCCGCAGGTCGGCGATGGTGGCGCGGTTGGTCACCTGCTCGGGGTTCATCCGCACCTCGATGATGGCCGGCTTGCCGCTGGCGGCGGCGCGCTTGTAGGCGGGGACCAGCTCGTCCGTCGCTTCCACCACCTCGCCATGGCCGCCGAAGGCCTCGATGAACCGGGCGAAGTCCGGGTTGGTCAGCTCCGTGCCGGACACGCGGCCGGGATAGACGCGCTCCTGGTACATGCGGATCGTGCCGTACATGCCGTTGTTGAAGACCATGATGATCGGCGCGACCTTGTGGTGGAACGCCGTCGCGATCTCCTGCCCCGTCATCATGAAGCCGCCATCGCCGACGAAGCCGATCACCTGCCGGTTCGGATAGGCGACGGCGGCGCCGATCGCGGCCGGCACGCCATAGCCCATGGCGCCGTTGGTCGGGCCGAGGAATTCCTGCTTCGGCTTCAGGTGCATGAAGCGCGTCGGCCAGGTGGCGAAGTTGCCGGCGTCGGTGGTGAAGATCGTGTCGTCGGGCAGCACCTGCTCCAGCGCCTGCAGGGCGCGGGCGAGGTTGAGCGGGCCTTCGTATTCGGGCGCCTGGGCCTGGGCCTCGCGCGCCGCGCGGACGGACTGCCGCCACTCGGACCAGTTGCCCGCCACGCGCTCGTCGCGGATGGCGCGGGCGAAGCGGTTCACGTCGGCGGTGATGCCGAGCGCCACGCGGTAGACGCGGCCGATCTCCGCCTGGTCGGGATAGACCTGCACGATGGGGGTGCGCCCGGCCATGTCGAGCAGCGTGTAGCCCTGGCTCACCGGCTCGCCCATGCGGGTGCCGAAGGCGAGGAGGAGGTCGGCCTCCTTGGCCTTCTGGACGAGGCCGGCATCGGCGCCCACGCCGAGGTCGCCGGCGAAGAGCGGCGAGGTGCCGTCGAACAGGCCCTGGCGGCGGAAGGACACGGCGGTGGGGATGTCGTTGGCCTGGAGGAAGGCGGCGATGTCGGCGCGTCCCTCCTCGCTCCACATCGCGCCGCCGCCGAGGATGGCCAGCGGGCGCTGGGCCTTCTTCAGCATCTCCAGCATCGCCGGGATGGATTCCGGCGCCGGGTGCGGCGGCAGGACGCGCGCGATGCCGAGGTCGGGCACGGACACCGCGTCCTTCTGCATCTCCTCCGAGATGGCGACGACCACGGGGCCGGGGCGGCCGCTCACCGCCACGTCGAAGGCATGGGCCATGATCTCCGGGATGCGCTTCGCGTCGTCGATCTGCGTGACCCACTTGGCGAGCGGCGAAAACATCCGGCGGTAATCCACCTCCTGGAAGGTTTCGCGATCCGTTTCCTCGATGGGGATCTGGCCGACCAGCAGGACGAGCGGCGTGGAATCCTGCATGGCGACGTGGACGCCGATGCTGGCGTGGCAGGCGCCGGGGCCGCGCGTGACCGCGGCGACGCCGGGCTTGCCGGTCATCTTGCCCACGGCCTCCGCCATGTGGACGGCGCCGGCCTCGAAGCGGCAGGTGATGAGCTGGATCTCGTTGCGGCGGGCATAGAGCCCGTCCAGCAGGTCCAGGTAGGACTCGCCCGGCACCGCGAAGACATGGCTCGCGCCCTGGGCCACCAGCGCGTCGGCCAGAAGCTGCCCGCCCGTCCGCTTCACCATTCCCGCACCATCCGGCATCGCCGCTTCCTCCGATCGCTTGGCGGGGCGGAGGTTAGAACGATGGGCAAGCGATGTCGCCCCCTGGGAGGCTGGACGCATCCTCCGAGCCGCCAAGCGATCCCGCTCGGCCCGAAGATGCCCTAGCGCAGCACCTCGAAGAACCCCGTTTCCTCGTCCAGGCGGCGCTGCGGGGTGCCGCGCAGGTCGTAGCGGGACACGAGGCCCACCACCTCGCCGTCGCGCACGATGGGCAGGTGGCGGAAGCCGCCATCGTTCATCAGGCGCAGCGCGTCGATGGCGGTGGCGTCGGGCGGCAGGCAGCAGGGATCGGCGGTCATCACCTGGCCGATCAGGGTCCGCTCGGGGTCCAGGCCGCGCGCCAGGCAAGCCACGGCGTCGCGGCCGGTGAAGATGCCCTTCAGCCGGCCCTCCTCCATCACCAGCACGGCGCCGGCGTGGCGCTCGTGCAGGGCGGTGCAGGCTTCCTGCACCGTCGTGCCGGCGGGGAGGACCAGGGGGCTGCCGTGGCGGACCACCTCCGCCATGGTGCAATGCTCGATCATGGATGCGCCTCCTCTGCGTGGTCCGAGGAATATAGCACGGCATGATCACGCGGCGGCTTGCGCCGCCGCAAGCCGAGGCTCAGTCCGGCTGGAAGTTCGCCACCCGCAGCAGCTCCTGCGACCGCTCGAAGTCGCGGCGGATGAAGGCGGCGAAGTCGGCCCCCGCCTCGCCGGCCTGCTCGATGCCCAGGCCGCCGATGCGCGCCACCACGTCCGGCTCGCGCATCGCGGGCTGGAGGATCTCCGCGATGCGGTTGCTGATCTCGGCAGGCAGGCCGCGCGGGCCCCAGAGCGCCCACCAGGACTGGATGTCGAGGTTGGGCATGCCGCCTTCCGTCGCCGTGGGCACGGTGGGGGCGGCCTGGGACCGTTCCGCCGCCGTGATGGCCAACGCCTTGGCGCGGCCGTCGCGCGCCGGGGGCCAGGTGGCCAGGATCGGCTCGAAGACCAGCTGGGCGTTGCCCGCCACCACGTCGGTGATGGCCGGCGCCGTGCCGCGATACGGCACCTGGGTGATCTCCACCCCGGCCTGGCGGATGAACTCGATCGTGGCGAGGTGGCCGGCCGCGCCGAGCGAGGACACGGCGAAGTTCCAGTTCTGCGGGTTGGCGCGCACGGCGGCGAGCAGTTCCTGGAGGGTGTTGGGCTGCCGGTTCGCCGTCATCAGCAGCAGGAGGGGGCCGCGCCCGGTGCGGATGATGGGCGTCAGGTCCGTCATCGGGTCGTAGCCGGGATTGCGCATGACGAGGCGCCCCAGCATCTGGATGGAGGCGGAGGCGCAGAGCGTGTAGCCGTCCGGCGCGGCCTGGGCGACGGCCTGCCCGCCCACCGCGCCATTGGCGCCGGCCCGGTTTTCCACCACGAAGGGCTGGCCCAGCCTCTCGCTGAGCTTCTGCGCCGCCGTGCGCGACATGGCGTCGGTGGAGCCGCCGGGCGGAAAGGGCACGATCACCCGCACCGGGCGGTTGGGCCAGGGCGACTGGGCCAGGGCAGGCGCCGCCAGGGCCAGGCCGGGCAGGGCAAGGAGGGCGCGTCGTTGCATCGTCATGACTCCCGTTTCACCCAAGTAAAGAATGCGTCACGCCGCGCCGCAACATGTCTTTGCCCCTGATGGAAGCGGTGGACCTTGCCCTGGTGCTGGCGGTGGACGTGTCGGCCAGCGTGGATTTCGACGAGTTCGCCTTGATGCTGGGCGGGCTGGCCGCCGCCTTTCGCGACGAAGGGGTGCAGGCGGCGACGGCGGCCGGGCCGCGCGGAGCCGTGGCCGTCGCGGTGCTGTTCTGGTCTGAGGCCCAGGAGGTGGCCGTGCCCTGGATGCGGATCGCCGGCCCGGCCGAGGCGGAGGCGCTGGCCCGCGCGCTGGAGGAGGCGCCGCGCCAGCCCCGCGCCGCCGCCACTGCCATCGGCGAGGCGCTGGTCGCCGCCCTGGCCCTGCTGGCGCGCTGTCCGGCCGAGGCGCCGCGCCTGGTGGTGGATGTCTCGGGCGACGGGCGTTCCAACCGGGGGCGGCCGCCGGGGCCGGTGCGGGACCTGGGGGTGGCGGCGGGGGCGGTGATCAACGGCCTTGCCGTGCTGAACGAGGAAGCGGACCTGCTGGCGCATTACGAGGCGGAGGTGATCGGCGGGACCGGCTGCTTCGCGATGGAATGCGCGGATTACGGGGATTTCGCGGAGGCGATCCGGCGCAAGCTGCTGCGGGAGATGCGCGGGGCGCCGTTGCTGGCGTGAGGGGCGGAGCCCGGGAGGTTGCTCCGCCCTCACAAAACGGCCATCACCGCCCATCGGGGCGAGCAGCGTGGCCCTGAGCGCCTTGCCGGAAGGGTGCCGAGGAGGTCCAGCCCAGGGTTGCGGAGCCTGCGGCACGTCTTTCGTCTTTTCCTCAGGGCGCCGGCCGGGGTGCCTCATCTCCCTCTCGCGGAGCGGTGAATGACCATCCTTGTCGTTTCGAACTGGCACGAGCGCCCGGATCTGCTGCTGGATCAGGTCGAGAATTACAACATCGCCTTCGATGGCGACGTGCTCCACTACGTGAACATCAATGCCGGCTGCGCGGCCTCGTTCGAGGAAAGCCGCAGCCAGGCCGGGATCGACCTCGCGGGCATCGGGAACCTGCATTTCCTGAACCCGGCCATCCCGACCCAGTGGGGCAAGGTGGCGCACGCCTATTTCCAGGCCGTGCTGGCGGCGATGGCGGATGGGCGCCGCTTCGACTACGTCTATTTCCACACCTCCTCCGATCTTCTCATCAAGCCTGGCATCGCCCGGCACATCCGGGACCACGACCTGGGCCTCGGAAAGCCATGGAAGACGCCGGCCACCTTCGAGACACGCGACGGGCAGGAATTCATCGACGCGGAAACGACGCCGGAATTCTACGACGCCATCCGCGCGGACCCGCTGCTGGCGCCGATGCTGCGCGCCATGAGAATGGACAGCCTCCATAAGTCACGGGCGGAGGGGTGCTTCTTCCGCGCCGATCTCTTCTTCGAACTGGTCTATCCGCTGCTGGCGCATCGGAGCCTCGCGGACATGCGCGACATGGCGGCCATCTACCCAATCGAGGAGTACGCCTTCTCGATCTGCGTCGAGTTCCTTTGCGGGAAGCGCACGCTCCGCCGCGCCAAGCACGTGATTGCGACCTCGGAAACCGAGGAGCAGATCGCGACGGAGGAGGAGATGCAGCAGGTGCTGGCCGACCCGCAGCTCTTCGGCATCAAGCGCTTCCTCCCCTCGCTCGACGATCCGCTGCGGGTCCGTGCGCGCCAGTTGGTGGCGCAAGGCAGGACCTGAGGCGAAGGAGGGGCCGCGTCAGGCGGGAGGCCGGAGTTCCTTGACCTCGACGGGCGGGATCTGCGGGCCGACGCGGGGCGGGGTGGCGCCGCGCTCGAAGGCCACGATGCTGTCGTAGAAATGCATGGACAGGGTCGTGTGGGTGAATTCCGTGGGCGGCAGCGCGCCCTTGGTCCAGACCGCGTTCAGCTCATCCACCAGATGCTTGCACGTCTCGAGAAAGGAGGCGGGGTTGCGGAGACCGCCGCCATATTCGGGCCAGTAGGCGGTGTGCAGGTCCTCGACCATGTACACGCCGTCGCGCGCCATGCGGGGGTAGAGGAAGCCGAAGGACGTGGCGATGTCGGATTGCCGGTGCGAGCCATCGTCCAGGACGACGTCGAAGGGGCCGAACTCCTCGTGCAGCTTCGCGAGGAAGTCGCTGTCCCCCTGGTCGCCGATGCGGATGGCGATGTTGTGCTCCGCATAGGCGGCGCAGCCGGGCTGGATGTCCACGCCCACGATCTGCGCCAGCGGGCCGAGCCAGCGCTTCCACAGCTGCAGCGAACCGCCATGGGCGCAGCCGATCTCCAGCATGCGGCAGGGGCGGTTCACGTAGCGGGCGAGGTGCCGCTCATAGGCCGGGAAGTAGTGGGCCCATTTGTGGACACTGCGCCCCCCGTTGGTGAGGAACTCGGCCCAGAGCCCGCTCACCCGTTCACGCCCGGCCGTGGCAGTGCTTGTACTTCTTGCCGGAGCCGCAGGGGCAGGGCGCGTTGCGCGGCGTCGTGGCCCAGGTGGCGGGGTCGCCCGGGTCCACGCCGGGGGTGACGCGCGGCTCGGCCAGGGTGGCGGCGCCGTAGCCCATCGGGGGCACGTCCTCCATCGCCGCGGCGCCCACCAGCAGCTCCGGCTCGGCGTGGCGCATGTCGGTCACGCGCACCGGCTCCGGCTCGGGAAGGGGCTGGTTGGGCTGGAACTCCAGGCGCAGCAGCAGGGAGGTGGTGCGCTCGCGCAGCTCCTCCAGCATCACGTTGAAGAGCGAGAAGGCCTCGCGCTTGTATTCGTTCAGCGGGTCGCGCTGGCCGTAGGCGCGCAAGCCGATGCCCTGGCGCAGGTGGTCCAGCTGGAGCAGGTGCTCCTTCCACACCTGGTCGAAGATCTGCAGCAGGATGGACTTCTCCACCATGCGCATGAAGTCGGGGCCGAGATTGGCGGCCTTGGTGGCGGCGAGCTGGTCGGCGGCGGCGTTGATCCGCTCGCGGATCGCCGTGTCGTCGATCCCCTCCTCCTTGCCCCAGGCTTCCACCGGCAGGTCGAGGCCGAGCGTGTCGCGCACCTGGGTTTCCAGGCCCTGGAGGTCCCACTGCTCGGGATAGGCGTTCTCGGGGATGGCGCGGTTGACCATGCCGTCGATCGTCTCGCGGCGCATCTCCTCGACCGTCTCGGACAGGTCGTTCGACTCCATGAACAGGCGGCGCTGCGAGTACACCTCGCGCCGCTGGTCGTTCATCACGTCGTCGTATTTCAGCAGGTTCTTGCGCGTGTCGAAGTTGCGCGCCTCGACCTTCTTCTGCGCCTTCTCCAGCGCCTTGTTGATCCAGGGATGGATGATGGCCTCGCCTTCCTTGAGGCCGAGCTTGGTCAGCATCCCGCCCATGCGGTCGGAGCCGAAGATCCGCATCAGGTCGTCTTCGAGGCTCAGGAAGAAGCGGCTGTTGCCGGGGTCGCCCTGGCGGCCGGAGCGGCCGCGAAGCTGGTTGTCGATGCGCCGGCTCTCGTGCCGCTCCGTGCCGATGACGAAGAGGCCGCCCGCCTGCTTCACCTGGTCCTGCGCCGCCGCGACCTCGGCCTTGTGGCGGGCCAGCGCGGCCTCGTAGGCCTCGCCCTCGCCTTCCGGCACCTCGGCGCGGGCCAGCATCTCGGCATTGCCGCCGAGCTTGATGTCGGTGCCACGGCCGGCCATGTTGGTGGCGATGGTGACGGCGCCGGCGCGGCCGGCCTGGGCGACGATGGTCGCCTCCTGCTCGTGGTAGCGGGCGTTCAGCACCGAGTGCGGGATGCCGCGCTTCTTCAGCAGTTCCGAGATCCGCTCCGACTTCTCGATGGAGGTGGTGCCGACGAGGCAGGGCTGGCCGCGCTCGCGGCACTCGCCGACGAGCTTGATCACCGCGTCGTACTTCTCCTCCGCCGTGCGGTAGACCTCGTCATCCTGGTCCACGCGGGCGACGGGGACGTTGGTGGGGATCTCCAGCACTTCCAGCTTGTAGATCTCGGCGAACTCGTCCGCCTCGGTGGCGGCGGTGCCGGTCATGCCGGACAGCTTGGGGTAGAGGCGGAAGTAGTTCTGGAAGGTGATGGAGGCGAGCGTCTGGTTCTCGGGCTGGACCGTCACGTCCTCCTTCGCCTCCAGCGCCTGGTGCAGCCCGTCGGAGTAGCGCCGGCCTTCCATCATGCGGCCGGTGAACTCGTCGATGATGACGATCTTGTCGTCGCGCACGACGTATTCCACGTCGCGGCGGAACAGCACGTGGGCGCGCAGCGACTGGTTGACGTGATGGACGACGGAGACGTTGTGCGCGTCGTAGAGGTTGCCCTCCTCCAGCACGCCCGCCTCGGAAAGCAGGCGCTCGATATCCTCGCCGCCTTTTTCCGTCATGGCGACGGTGCGCTGCTTCTCGTCCTTCTCGAAGCGCGTCTCGTCCTTGACGAACTCGGCCATCACCGCGTCCACGCGGCGGTAGAGGTCGGAGGTGTCGTCGGTGGGGCCGGAGATGATGAGCGGCGTGCGCGCCTCGTCCACCAGGATCGAGTCCACCTCGTCCACGATGGCGTAGTGGAAGGGGCGCTGGACCATCTCGTCCAGCCGGTACTTCATGTTGTCGCGCAGGTAGTCGAAGCCGAACTCGTTGTTGGTGCCGTAGGTGATGTCGCAGCCATAGGCGGCGCGGCGCTGCTCGTCCGTCAGGCCGTGGACGATGACGCCGGTGGAAAGGCCGAGGAAGCCGTAGACCTGGCCCATCCACTCGCTGTCGCGCGTGGCCAGGTAGTCGTTGACGGTGACGACGTGGACGCCCTTGCCAGGCAGGGCGTTGAGGTAGACGGGCAGGGTCGCGACCAGGGTCTTGCCCTCGCCGGTCTTCATCTCGGCGATCTTGCCCTCGTGGAGCACCATGCCGCCGATCATCTGCACGTCGAAGTGGCGCAGCCCGATGACGCGGCGCGCCGCCTCGCGCACCGTGGCGAAGGCCTCCTCCAGCATGTCGTCCAGCGCCTCGCCCTTCGCCAGGCGCTCGCGGAACTCGGCGGTCTTGCCGCGCAGCGCCTCGTCGCTCAGGGCCTCGAGCTTCGGCTCCCAGGCGGCGATGGCGGGGACCCGCTTCTCGTGGCGCTTCAGTGCGCGGTCATTCGTGGAGCCGAAGATGGCACGGGCGAGGCGAGCAAACATGGGGGCAGGTATCTCTCCGGGCGCGGCGCCGGGTCGGGCGCGGGCCGTTTGCGGGAACAGGTAGGCTCTGGGGGGCCGGGGGTCAACGATGGGCAAACCCCCGACCGGCGCTCCGGGTTGTGGGAGGGATGGCCCCCTGCCATTGTCCGCCCTCGATCCCGGATTCCCAAGCCATGACGCGCCTCCCCCCCGTCGCCCTCCTTCTGGCTGCCTGCGCGCTGCCCGCCCTGGCCCAGACCGGGGCCCCAGCCGGCGCCCCGACCAGCCCTGCCCCGGCCCAGCGCAGCAGCCCCGCCACCGCCGCGCCCGCCCCGACCTCCGCCACCCCGGCCCCCGCCGCCAGCCCCGCCGAGGCGGACCCGGTGCTGGCCCGGGTGGACGGGCAGGAGATCCGGCTGAGCGAGGTGATGGAAACCGCCGCCGAGGCCCTGCCGGCGGAGCTGCGCAACGTGCCCCCCGCGACGCTGCGCGCCCTGCTGCCGCCGCCGGTCTTTCAGCAGCTGGTGGACCGCGCCGTGACCGACCGCGTGCTGGTCGCCGCCGCCCGCCGCGAGGGGCTGGAGCGCGACGAGGAGGTGCGCCGCCGCGTCCGCGCCTTCGAGGAAGGGGAGCTGCGCGATGCGCTGCTGCGCCGCGAGATCCTGCCCAAGCTGACCGACGAGGCGCTGCGCGCCCGCTGGGAGCGCGACCGCGCCGGCCGCCCGGCCGAGGAGGAGGTGCGCGCCCGCCACATCCTGGTGCGCGAGGAGGCCGAGGCCCGCGCGATCATCGGGGAGATCCAGCGCGGGGCGAATTTCGAGGAGGTGGCGCGGCGCCGCTCCACCGATCCGGCGGGGCGCAGCAATGGCGGCGACCTGGGCTTCTTCCGGCGCAACGACATGGTGCCGGAATTCGCCACCGCCGCCTTCAACCTCCAGCCCGGGCAGATGACGCCCAACCCGGTGCGCTCGCAATTCGGCTGGCACGTCATCCGCGTGGAGGAGCGGCGCACCGGCCAGGGGCCGGGCTTCGACGAAAGCCGCGAGGCGCTGCGCCAGGCGATGATCGAGGAGGAGGTGCAGGCGATGATCGGGCGGCTGCGCCAGTCGGCGCGGGTCGAGATCGTGGAGCCGCCGGCCCCCGCCGGGGTGCAGGCCGACCCGCCGGCGCGCCCGGGCACGCCTTCCGCGCGGCCGGCGCCGACGCCCCCCGCGCCGGCAACGCCCGCCCCCGCGCAGCGGCGGTGAGCGCCATGCGGGTCCTGGCCATCTGCGGCAGCCTGCGCGCCGCCAGCCTGAACCGGAAGCTGCTGCGCGTGGCGGCCGAGGTCGCGCCCGAGGGCATGGCGGTGGAGGAGGCCCCGATCGGCGGCATCCCCATCTTCGACGAGGACATCGAGGCGAAGGGGCTGCCCGACTCCGTGGCCGGGCTGCGCGAGCGCTGCTTCGCGGCGGACGCGCTGCTCTTCGTCACGCCGGAATACAATTACGGCGTCCCCGGCGGGCTGAAGAACGCGGTGGACTGGCTGTCTCGCCGGGTGGAAGGCAAGCAGCCCTTCGCCGGCAAGCCCTGTGCGATGATGGGCGCCTCGGGCGGCATGGGCGGGACGATCCGCGCCCAGCTCCAGCTTCGCCAGTCCCTCCAGCTCCTCGGCGCGCTCACCATGCCGGGGCCGGAGGTGTTCGTGACGCAGGCCAATGGGCGCTTCGACGCGGACGGAAACCTGACCGACGCGCCGACGCGCGCGGCGGTGGAGAAGCTGATGGCCGCCTTCGGCCAGTGGATCGCGCGGATGAAAGGCTGAGAATGGCGCTTCCCCCCTCCCCCCTCGCCCTGCCCCTGCCGGAGATGCCCGCGATCGCGGGGGTCGAGATCGCCTCCGTGGCGGCCGGCATCCGCTACAAGACGCGCGAGGACGTGACGGTGTTCCGCTTCGCGCCGGGCACGACGGCGGCGGGGGTGTTCACCCGCAACCTTTGCCCCGGCGCGCCGGTGGATTGGTGCCGCGCCGCCCTGCCCGGCGGCAAGGCGCGGGCGCTGGTGGTGACGGCGGGCAACAGCAACGTCTTCACCGGCAAGGCGGGGCGCGAAACCTGCGAGCGCACGGCGCGGGAGATGGCGGGGCTGCTGGGCTGCCGGCCGAAGGAGGTGTTCCTGGCCTCCACCGGCGTGATCGGGGAGAAGCTGCCGACCGAGGTGCTGCTGGCCGCCCTGCCCGGCGCGGTCGAGAAGCTGGAAACGGATGGGTGGGACGGCGCGGCGCGCGCCATCATGACCACCGACACCTTCGCCAAGGGCGCGGTGCGCAAGGCGCGGATCGGCGATGGGGAGGTGACGATCTGCGGCATCGCCAAGGGCAGCGGCATGATCGCGCCCGACATGGCGACGATGCTGTCCTTCCTGGCCACGGACGCGAAGATCCCGGCGCCCGTCCTCCAGGCGCTGCTGAAGCGCGGCGTGGACAAGAGCTTCAACTGCGTGACGGTGGACAGCGACACCTCCACCTCCGACACGGTGATGCTGTTCGCCACCGGGCAGGCCAGGCACCCGCGCGTCGCGGCGGATGCGAAGCCGTCTTCCCTCAAGGATTTTGCCCGCGCGCTGGACGAGGTGCTGCACGAGCTGGCGCTGATGGTCGCGCGCGATGGCGAGGGGGCGCAGAAGCTGATCACCGTCAACGTGACCGGCGCCGTTTCCGCGCGCTCGGCGCATCGGGTCGCCATGTGCATCGCCAACTCGCCGCTGGTGAAGACGGCCATCGCGGGCGAGGACGCGAACTGGGGCCGCATCGTCATGGCGGTCGGCAAGGCGGGCGAGCCGGCGGATCGCGACCTGCTGTCCGTCGCCGTGGGCGGCACCTGGATGGCGCGCGAGGGCGAGGTGGTGCCCGGCTACGACGAGACGCCCGTGGTCGCGCACATGAAGGGGCGCGAGGTGGAGATCACCGTGGACCTGGGGTTGGGGCGCGGGGCGGCGACCGTTTGGACCTGCGACCTGACGCACGGCTACATCGACATCAATGGTTCCTACCGGAGCTGATGGGCCGCTCTTGCGGACGGAGCGCCTCGTGCTTCGCCCGCTGGAGCGGGGCGACGTGCCGGCGCTGACGCGGCTGGTCAACGACTACTCCGTCGCGGGCAAGCTGGCCCGCGTCCCCTTCCCTTATCGCGAGGATCTGGCGGAGGAATGGGTCGCCTCCACCGAAGCGCAGCGCGCGCGGGGCGAGGGGTATCACCTGGCCGTCACGCGCGAGGGCGCGCTGGTGGGCTGCGCCGGGCTTTCCGTGCACGGAAAGGACCCGCCGGAGCTCGGCTACTGGATCGGGCGGCGCTTCTGGGGCGAGGGGCTGGCGCGCGAGGCGGCGGGGGCGCTGCTGGACTGGGCGGAGCGGGAGCTGGGCGCGACGGCGTTCCGCGCCTCCGCGCTGACGGACAACCCGGCGAGCCACGCCGTCCTGCGCGCCCTGGGCTTCGAGGAGGCGGGGACGGGGCACGAGCCCTACCTGTCGCGCAACCGCGCCATGCCGGTCACCTATTTCCGCCGCGCGGGGCCACGCCCGCCCGTCGAGCGGCCCATCCTGCTGGTCGCGGCCTGCGCGCTGGTGGACAGCGAAGGGCGCGTGCTGCTGGCCCGCCGGCCGCCCGGCAAGCCCATGGCCGGGCTGTGGGAGTTCCCCGGCGGCAAGATCGCCCCCGGCGAAACGCCTGAGGCCGCGCTGATCCGCGAGCTGCGCGAGGAGCTGGGCATCGAGACGCGCGAGGCCTGCTTGTCGCCGCTCTTCTTCGCCTCGCACGGCTATGAGCGTTTCCACCTGCTGATGCCGCTCTATGTCTGCCGGCGTTGGGAAGGGCGGGCCGAGGCGCGCGAGGGGCAGGAACTGGCCTGGGTGCGCCCCGCCCGCATGGGCGACTACCCGATGCCGCCCGCCGACATCCCGCTGGTCGCGCTGCTGCGCGACTTCCTGTGAGGACACGAGCATGACCAACCCCATCGCCTGCCTGCTGATCATCGGCAACGAGGTGCTGTCGGGCCGCACCCGCGACGCCAACCTGCAATTCCTGGCGACGCGCCTGGGCGAGCTCGGCATTCCCTTGCGCGAGGTGCGGGTGATCCCCGACGTGCCGGAGACCATCATCGCGACGGTGAACGAGGTCCGGGCGAAGTTCGACCACGTCTTCACCACGGGCGGCATCGGCCCGACGCATGACGACATCACCAGCGAATGCATCGCCGCCGCCTTCGGCGTGCCCTGGGTGGTGCACGAGGAAAGCCGCGCCCTGATGGCGGAGGACTACGCCCGCCGCGACCCGCCGGTGGAGATGAACGCGGCGCGGCTGCGCATGGCGACGCTGCCCGAGGGGGCGGTGCCGATCCGCTGCTCCATCACCTCGGCGCCGGGATTCACCATGGGCAACGTGCACGTGATGGCGGGCGTGCCGCGCATCATGCAGGCGATGTTCGAGGTGATCGCGCCCGGGCTGGCGGGCGGCGTGCCGGTGGTGTCGCGCACCGTCCACGCGGTGGGCGTCTTCGAGGGCAACATCGCCGAGGCGCTGGAGGCGGTGCAAAAGCGCTTCCCGGCGCTCGACATCGGCTCCTACCCCTTCTACCGCAACCATGGGGCGGGCGGCTTCTCCGGCGGCGGCGTCGCGCTGGTGGCGAAGGGGACGGAGCCGGAGGCGGTGGATGCGGCGGCGGAGGCGATCACCGCCATGCTGCGCGGGATGGGCGCCGAGCCGGTGGAGGGGGAGCCGCCCGGGTGACGATCCCCGGCGTCGCATGGCTGCGGCAATGGACGCTGGAGGTCGCCTCCAGCTTCTGGCTGCGGCCGGCGGCGATGACGGTGGGCGCGGCGGTGCTGGCGGAGGTGCTGGTGCGCTTCGACGGCGCGATCGCTCTGCCCGGCTGGATGGAAAGCTGGGTCTATGCCGGCGGGCTGTCCGGCGCGCGGGGCGTACTGGCCGCCGTGGCGGGCGCGATGATCGGCGTGGCGGGCACCACCTTCTCCATCACCGTCGCGGCGCTCAGCCTCGCTTCCAGCCAGATGGGGCCGCGGCTGCTGGGCAACTTCACCCGCGACCCGGGCAACCAGTACGCGCTGGGGGCGCTGCTGGGCACCTTCGCCTTCTCGCTGGTCACGCTGCGCGCGGTGCACGAGACGGACGACGTGGTGTTCGTGCCGCAGGTGGCGGTGTCCGTCGCGCTGCTGCTGGCCGGGATCTGCGTGGGGGTGGTGATCTGGTTCATCCACCACGTCGCCTCCACCATCAACGTGGACCACGTGGTGGCGCTGGTGCGCGAGGACCTGACGCAGGTGGTGCGCGCCCTGCCGGAACGCAGCGACGACCCGGCGCGGCGGCCGCAGCCGGAGGCGGGCGCGGCGGGCGGCAAGCTTCGATTGGGGGAAAGCGGCTACCTGCGCCTGCTGGATGACGACGCCCTGGCCGACTGGGCGGAGGAGCGGGACGCGCGGCTGAGCCTCCTGATCCGGCCGGGCGACTACCTGTTTCCCGGCAGGTTGGTGGGGGAGGTGCATCCGCCGGAGCTCCGGGACGCGGCGGAGGCGGCGCTGGCCGAGGCGGTCACCGTCGGGCGGACGCGCGTGGTGGCCCAGGACCTGGAATTCGCGGTGAACCAGATGGTGGAGATCGCGGCCCGCGCGCTGTCGCCGGGCGTGAACGATCCCTTCACCGCCATCGTGGTGCTCGACCAGCTGGGGGCCGTGCTGTGCGAGCTGGAAGGGCGCCGCCTGCCGGATGGGGTGACCTGGCGGGGCGAGGTGCCGCGGCTGTGGCGCTCCGCCTCCGACTATGCCGGGATCGCCGATGCGATGTTCCACCTGATCCGCCAATGCGGCGCGGGGGTGCCCGCGGTCATGATCCGGCTCCTGGAGGTGCTGGGCGCGGTGGCGGAGGTGGAGCGGGATCCCGGGCGGCTGGAGGTGCTGCGGCGCCACCTGGACCTCGCGCACCGCGCGGCCTGCGCGGCGACGGAGGATCCTTCCGCCCAGGCAGCCTATGCGGAGCGGCGCGAGGCGGCGCTGCGCGCCATCGCGGGGGAGGAAGGGGAGCGCTAGCTCCCTCCCTCCAGCTTCGCGATGCGCAGCGCGGTCTGGCCGGGGCGCGGCAGCAGGTTCGGGATCACCAGCAGGCAGCCTTCCTCCGGCGCGCGGATTTCCAGGGCGCCGTCGCGGGCCAGCAGCGTGCCGCCGGGCACCGCCTCGCCGCTGCACCAGGGGCGGGTGAAGCGGAAGCCGGGGCTGCGCGCGGTGATGGTGCGGACCACGCGGGCGAGTCGCGGCGTTTCGGGCCGCGCCTCCTCCGGCGCGCCGGGCAGGAGGCCGGTGAGGGCGAGGAGGCGCCGCGCCACGCGGTCCATGCGCTGCGCCGTTTCCTCCTCCCAGTGCCATCCCGCCTCCAGCAGGATGCCGCGCCGGGAGGTGGCGCCGGGCGGGAGGTAGTCGATCAGGCGCAGCCCCTCCTCGTGCCCGTCATCGGCGACGGTGAGCGGCGGGGCGCCGAGCTGCATGGCGAGGTCCGCGGCCTCGGGCGAGGCGCCGACCAGGAAGAGCGGGTCGCCCGGCCAGAGCATGGAATGGAGGTCGAGCACCACGTCGGCCGCGTCCAGCACCGGGCGCAGGGCGCGGGCGCGGCGAAGCTCCGAGGTGCGGCGCGGTCCTTCCAGCACCTCCCGGTTCCAGACGCGGTTGAGATCCTCCTCCAGGAAGCGGGAGGCGGTGGGGTCTTCCGGGTTGAAGCGGCTGAAGGCGTCGAGATTGGCAAAGACGAGGGTGAGCCGCCCGGCCAGGGGCCGCAGCCCCGAGCGCAGCCAGCGGTCGAGCAGCACGGCGCCCGCGATCTCGTTGCCATGGGTGAGGGCGACGACGCAGACATGCAGGCCGGGCTCCACGCCCTCGAAGCTCCACACGCCAGGGATGACATTGCCCTCGCGCCAGGGCCCGATCTCCGGCGCCGCGAGGGCGGGGCGGCGCGGCGGTGCGCCGACGCTTTCCAGCAGCGTGGCGACGTCCCGCATCACGCGGCGCACCCTCCGGCGCGGCGCGCGCCCCTCTCCACGTCGCGTCGGATCCCCTCCATGGTGAGGAGCATATCGCCGCGCCGGAGGGAGTCCATGTCACCACCCCGCATCGCCGTCCTGGGCCTGCACCTGGAGGCCAACGCCTTCGCCCCGCCCACCACGCTGGCGGACTTCGCCGCGCAATGCCTGTCGCGCGGGGAGGAGATCTCGGCGCAGGCGCGCGCGCCCTCCTCCGCCCTGCCGGCGGAGCTGCCGGGCTTCTATCGCCGCATGGACGAGACGGGCCCTTGGGTGCCCTGCCCGGTGCTGGTGGCGAACTCGCCGCCGGGCGGGCCGATCGAGCAGGCGGTGTTCCTCGACTTCCTGGACGAGATGCGGCGCGGCCTGGTGGCGACGCTGCCGCTGGACGGAGTCTATGTCGCCAACCATGGCGCGAGCAGCGCGACGGGCGACGAGGACAGCGACGGCACCATGCTGGCGATGATCCGCGAGGTGGTGGGGCCCGCCGTGCCGGTGGTCGTCACGCACGACCTGCACTGCAACGTGAGCGAAAGGCTGGTCGCGCTGTCCGACGCGCTGATCGTCTACCGCACCAACCCGCACGTGGACATGGCGGCGCGGGCGGCGGAGGCGGCGGATGCGCTGCGCGAGATGCTGGCGGGGATGCGCACGGCGAAATCCTTCATCCGCCTGCCGCTGATCCCGCCCACGGTGACGCTGCTGACCGACAACGGCCCCTATGCCGACCTGATCCGCGAGGCGGAGGCGATGACCGCACGCGACCGGCGCTTGCTGAATGTCTCGGTGGCCGGCGGCTTCGTGTTCAGCGACCTGCCGAAATGCGGGATCACCGTGACGGTCACCGCGCGCGACCGCGACCAGGCGGCGGCGGACGCGGCGGCGCGGGCGCTCGCGGAACGGGCCTGGGCGGAGCGGCACCGGCACACGCGGCGGCTGCTGAGCCTGGAGGAGGCGGCGGCATTGGCCGTCGCTGCCGGCGAGGGGCGCGAGACGCCGGTGATCTTCTCCGACGCGGGCGACAATCCGGGCGGCGGCGGGCGCGGCTCGACCACCTACACGCTGCGGGCGCTGCACGAGGCGGGGGCGAAAGGCGTGGTGCTGGGGCTGTTCGTGGACCCGGCCCTGGCCGAGGAGGCGCATGCGCTGGGCGAGGGCGCGCAGTTCCATGCCGTGTTCAACCGGGTGGAAAGCGAGTTCTCCCGCCGCTTCGAAAGCGGGGCGCGGGTGGTGAAGCTGACGGACGGCAGGGGCACCGGCCGGCGCGGCACCATGGCGGGGCGCGACTTCGAGCTGGGGCGGACGGCGCTGCTGGAGCTGGACGGCTCGGGGATGCGGGTCGTGGTGATCTCCTTGCGGCGGCAATGCCACGAGCCGCGCACGCTGGAGATGCACGGCATCGACATCGCGGAGGCGCGCACGGTGGTGGTGAAGTCGCGCGGGCATTTCCGCGCGGGGTTCGACGAGTTCTTTCCGCCCGACCGCATCTTCGAGGTGGACAGCAAGGGGCTGACCTCGCCGGTGCTGTCCAACTTCACCTGGCGGCGGCTGCCGCGCCCGAGCTATCCGCTGGACGCGGAGGCGTCGTTCTCCGTGGGCTGAGGCGTTGCCGGCCAAGGGTGCGCTACGCCCCCTCCGTGGCCTCCCGCGAGACGAGGCGGGCCGTTTCCGCGAACAGGCGGGACGCGGGCGTCAGGCTGCGGTCGCCGAGCGTCACCAGCGCGATGGGCCGCCGGGTTTCGGGGAGTTCCACCGGCACGGCCGCGAGGGACGGGTAGTGCACGGGGAAGCGCAGCATCGCGGAGGGGCCGATGCCCAGGAAACGCCCCGTCCGCAGCATCGCCACCCACATCTGCACGGATCGGGTGGAGACGGTGGCGAGCGGCGGCTCCAGCCCCCGGTCCTGGAAGGCCTTCAGGATGAAGCGGCCGAGGAAGCTGTCGTAAGGCGGCAGCGCCCAGGGTTCCTTCAGCAGCTCGGCAAGCGTGGCGCCCTGCCGGTGGATCAGCGGGTTGCTCCGGTCGGCCACCACCGTCAGCGCGTCGTCGAACAGGATCTCGGCCTGCAGGTCCGGCTCCGCGCGCGCATCCGCGACCCGCGTGATGGCGAGGTCGAGGTCGCGGTCGCGAAGCCTCTGCAGCAATTCGGTCGTGTGGGCGACCTCGACGCGGAAGTGCAGCCGGGCGTGGCGGCGGGACAGGTGGTCGATGACGGCGGACACCACGGCGGTCATCGGTTCCGTCGCCCCGACGCGCACCTCGCCTTGCGTCGGGTCGGCCAGGAAGCGGAGTTCCTCCATTCCCTGCCGCAGCTCGTCGAGCATCGCGGTGCTGCGCGCGAGCAGGATGCGGCCGTAGCCGGTCGCCACGACGCCGCGCGAGGACCGGTCGAGCAACGGGACGCCGAGGGTGCGCTCCATCCCTGCGATGGCCTTCGAGATGGCCGATTGGGAAAGGGCAAGCCGTTCCGCGGCCTGAGCCATGCTGCCGAGTTCGGCCACCACGCGCAGCGTGTGGAGGTCGCGGATCCGGAGGCGCCGCGCGACGCCCTCATCTGCCTGCATCGGCGCCTATTCCCGATGGTCATCCCGTTATGACCAGATACCACTTCCGTTCATGGCCGTGGGCGCCGTCTGCTTCCTGGGCCGCTTCCTGCGAAAGCGCGGCGCCCACCAGCGGAGGACGATATGCCCAACCATCGGAGCATGGCGGCGCCCGGCCGCCGCACAGTCCTGGCCCTGCTGCCCGGGCTCGGCGCGGCGTCGTCCCGCGGCGCGGCGCAGGCGGAGGGCGCTTCCGCCTGGCCGCAGCGTCGCGTGCGGGTCATCACGCCCGCCCCGCCTGGCTCGTCCCTGGACCTCGTCGCGCGGCTGATGGCCGAGAGGCTGGGCGCGCGCTGGGGCCAACCGGTGACCGTGGAGGGGCGGCCGGGTGCCGACGGCATCCCGGCCCTCGAGGCGATGATCGCGGCCGCACCGAGGGACGCGCTGTTCCTCGCCAATCACGGCGCCATCACGGTGACCCCCCTCCTCAACCCGCGCCTCGGCTTTGATCCCATGGCCGCGCTCTCGCCCGTCCTGGATCTCAGCACCGACCTGTTCGGCGTCGCCGTGCCGGCGGCGCTCCCCGTGCGGGACCTGGCAGGGCTCGTCGGCCACGCCCGCGAGAATCCCGGGCTGCTCAACTACACGGCCGCGCCCGGGCCGCCCTATCTCGCGATGCGGGCCTTCCTGCGCGACGCGGGCCTCGACATGGTGCATGTGGGATTCCGCGGCATCGGCGCGGTCACGGTGGCGGAGATGCTGGCCGGGCGGCTCCATGTCGCGCTGGCGCCCCTGGCGCCCCTCGTGGGAGCGGCGCGCGAGGAGCGGCTGCGCGTGATCGCCGTCACGGGGGCGGAGCGCGCCCCCGCCTTGCCCGGAGTGCCCACCAGCGCCGAGCAGGGCTTTCCCGGCTTCCGCCAGGAGGGAATCCACGGGCTGTTCGGCTGGAAGGACATGCCGGACGCCCTGCGGGAGCGCATCGCCGGCGAGGCCGCCGCCATCCTGGCCGACCACCTCCTGGCGGAGCGGTTGCGCGGGGTGGGGCTGCAGCTCCGGTCCGGCGGCACGCCCGCGGCCTTCGCCGCCCTCCTCGCGGAGCAGCGGGAGCGCTGGGCGGGGCTGGCGCGGGAGTTCGGCGCGGCGTCGGCCCCTTAGGCCGCGCAGCGCGGCCCGTTCAGCCTCGCGCGCGGCTGACCAGGGATTGCAGGGTCGGAAGGTCCACCGCACCGGGGATCAGCGCCTCGCCGATCACGAGGGCGGGCGTGCCCTGGATTTGCAGGGCGCGGGCCAGGGCGATGTTGCGCTCGATGCGGCGGGCGATGGCGGGGTCGTCCATGTCGCGGCGCAGGCGCGTCCAGTCGAGGCGCAGCCGCTCCGCCTCGCGGCGAATGGCGGGTTCCGTCGGCTCCTCGCGCAGGCGCAGCAGCGCGTCCTGCAGCGGCGCGTAGCGGTCCTGCTTCTGCGCGGCGAGCAGGGCGCGGGAGGCCAGCACCGAGTTGGGGCCGAGGATGGGCAGGTCGATCATGACCACCTTCACGTCGCGCTCGCTGGCGAGGAGCTGCTCCATCACCGGATGCAGCTGCTTGCAGTAGCCGCAGCGCGCATCGAAGAACTCGGCGATGACCACGCGGCCCTGCGGGTTGCCCTTCACCGGCAGGCTGGGGTCGCGGAACAGCGCGTCGGCGTTCTCGGCGATGGCGCGGCGCTGGGCGGTTTCGCGGTCGCGGATTTCCGCCTGTTCCAGCCCGGACAGCGCGTCGCGCAGGATGGAAGGGTCGGTGCGCAGCGCCTCGCGCAGGATCTGCAGCACCTCCTCCCGCTGGGCGGGGGAAAGGGCCTGGGCCAGGGCGCCCGTGGGGGCAAGGGCGGCAAGGGCGAGAAGGGCGCGGCGGTTCATGCGGCGCCTATGGCCCAGGCCGCGCCGTCCGGGCAAGGGAGGGACGCGGTTGCCGGGAGGGGCGCTTCGGGGCAAGAACCACGGGCCATGATCTCCCGCCTCCCGCGACTCGCCATCCTCCTTTCCTCCGGCCTCGCCCTCGCGGGGTGCGAGACGGCGCGGTCGGTCACCTCCGGCTTGCTCGGCGGCCCCTCGGCCCAGGCGGGGCAGCCCGGCTTCGTGCGGGGCTTCCTGGGCGGCATCGCGGCCGAGGACCCGATGGCCGCCGCGGCGGGGCGCGAGGTGCTGGCCGCCGGCGGCTCGGCCGTGGACGCGGCGGTGGCGGCGGGGTTCGTGATGGCGGTCACCCTGCCCTCGCGCGTCGGGCTGGGCGGCGGCGGGGCCTGCGTGGTGTTCGACCCGCGCCGCAACGACGCCGAGGCGGTGATGTTCGAGGCCGGGGCGCGCTCCGGCGGCCTGTCCGACGCGGACCGCCCGGCGGCGGTGCCCATGCTGGCGCGCGGCCTCTTCGCGCTGCACACGCGCCAGCGCACCGGCCGCCCCTTCGAGGAGCTGATCGCCCCGGCGGAGCAGCTGGCGCGGTTCGGCGCGCCGATGACCCGCGCGCTCCACGCCGACCTGTCCGCCGTGCAGGGGCCGCTCTTCGCCGATCCGGATTCGCGGGCGGTGTTCAGCCGCAACGGCGTGCCGGTCGCGGTGGGGGACCGGTTCGCGAACCCGGCCCTGGGCGCGACGCTGACGGCGCTGCGCGTTTCCGGCGTGGGCGACCTGCACCAGGGCACGCTGGCGCGGCGGCTGGAGGAGGCGATGCCCCTGGCCGGCGGCGGCACCTATGCCCAGGGCGAGCTGCGGGCGGCGCTGCCGCGCGTGGTGCCGGCGGTGACGCTGGCGGCGCGCGGCGGCGACCGCGCCTCCTTCCTGCCCGAGTCGGGGCTGCCGGCCGCCCAGGCCTTCCAGGCGCTGATGGCGGGGCAGGAGCCCGGCCCCCTCGCCGGTCCGCTGCCGGCCAGCGCCGGGCTGATCGTCTATGACCGCAACGGCCTGGCGGTCAGCTGCGCCTTCAGCCTGAACAACCTGTTCGGCACCGGGCGCACCGTGCCGGGCATGGGGTTCCTGGCGGCGGCCGCGCCGGGGCGCGGGCGGATCACCGCCGCGCCGCTTTCCGCCGCGATCGGCTGGAATCCGAACCTGCGCGCCTTCCGTGCCGCCGCCGCCGGGTCGGGCCAGGAATGGGCCCCGCTGGCCGTGGCGGCGCCGCTGGCGGCCGGGATGGGGCGCGACGCCGACGCCGCGTCCGCCATCGCGCAGGTGCCGCCGGGCGGGCGGGCGCAGTTCGGCCAGTGCCCGCGCTACCTGCCGGGCTGGGAGCAGCTTTGCGCCACGGTGAGCGACCCGCGCGGCGCGGGGGTGGCGCTGGGCGCCACCGACCGGTGATCAAGACCGGACGGGGGGCGGAGGCGCCGCCCTTCCTGGTCATGGACGTGATCGCGGCCGCCAATGCGCGCGAGGCCGCGCTGCCGCCGGACGCGCCGCGCATCCTCCGCATGGAGGTGGGGCAGCCGGGATTCGGCGCGCCGGAAGGCGCCGTCGCGGCGGCGGAGCGGGCGCTGCGCTCGGGCAGCACCCTGGGCTACACCGAGGCCTTCGGGATGCCTTCGCTGCGGGCGCGCATCGCGCGCCACTATCGCGAGCATTACGGGGTGGCGGTGCCGGAGCGGCGCATCGCGGTGACGGTGGGCGCCTCGGGGGCGTTTCCCCTCGCCTTCCTGGCGGCGTTCGACCGGGGGGACCGGGTGGCGATGGCGGCGCCCTTCTACCCGCCCTATGCCAACATCCTCGCGGCGCTGGGGATGGAGCCGGTGCTGCTGGAATGCGACGCGGGGTCGCGGTTCCAGCCGACCCTGGCGATGCTGGAGAAGCTGGACCCCCTGCCCGACGGGCTGATCGTCGCCAGCCCGTGCAACCCGGCTGGGACCATGCTGGCGCCCGACGAGCTGCGCGCCATCGCGCGCTGGTGCCACGACAAGGGCGTCCGGCTGGTGTCGGACGAGATCTATCACGGGCTGTCCTGGGGGACGGTCGCGGAAAGCACGGCGGCCGCGTTCAGCCCGAGCGCGGTGGTGGTGAACAGCTTCTCGAAATACTGGTGCATGACGGGGTGGCGCATCGGCTGGCTGGTGCTGCCCGACGACCTGGTGCGGCCGGTGGAGTGCCTGGCGCAGAACATGTTCATCTCGGCGCCGCACGTGGCGCAGGTGGCGGCCGAGGCGGCGATGGACTGCACGGAGGAGCTGGAGGCGCGCAAGGCTTCGTATGCGCGGTCACGCGCGGCGCTGCTGGCGGGGTTGCCGGAGGCGGGGTTCGGGCGGATCGCGGCGGCGGATGGCGCCTTCTACCTGTGGTGCGACCTGCATGGGATGAGCAATGACAGCCTGGATTTCGCCGCGCGGATGCTGGAGGGCGCCGGGATCGCGGCGACGCCAGGGGTGGATTTCGACCGCGCGAGGGGGCACCGGTTCCTGCGGTTCTCGTATTGCGGGGATGAGGGGGCGATGCGTGAGGCGCCGGGGCGGTTGCGCGAGTGGCTGCGGCGCGGGTGACTAGGGCGCGTTGATCGTCCGCACCTTGAAGACCACGTTGCCGATCCGGCCCGGTCCGATCCAGACTTCTCCGTTGCCGAACATCGCGCCCTGGTCCCGGACGAACAGGTCGTTGAAGGCCTGCCTGGACACGACCTCCCTGATGGCTGGATGGAGGATGGCGTCGCGTGCGGCCGCGAGCTCGGCGGCAATGCGGATGGTGCGCCTGCGTGCTCCCCCGAGGGTGAGAGGAAAGTCCACAACCCGGGCGATCAGCGCCATGTCGCCGGAGCGATAGGCGGCCCTGACCGTTCGGAAGCCGGCATAGGCCGCGGCCGGGTTGAAGCCTTGCTGGCGGTAGCTTGCGGAAACCTCCGCCGGCAATGGCGGCAGGGTGAAATGGAAGCCGGAATTTGCCTCCTCCGGCTTGCCCATGGACCGCCTGAGGCCTCGTGTCAGGAGCTTCAGCGCCGCGTGGGTGTCGAAAAGTCGCTGCACCTCCGGCGAGGCCGCGCCGCCGCTTCCTTCGTGGAAGGACATCGCAAGGTCGAACTCGTCGATGCGGGGGTTCCTTCGCCTCCGGGCGGCCAGCAGCGCGTTGAACGCGTCCTCTCCCCGAAACTGCGCGATCCAGGTCCTTTCCTCGACCTCGGCCAGGACCTGCTCGTCCGTCGGGCGGAAGCCGGGCGCCGGAGCGAGGTCGGACGGGAGCGCCCCGACCAGCGCCGAGAACGGCCGGCTGTCCCTGTCCTCGGCATCGGGGCTTGGGTCGATGCGGAAGCTGCGACCCCAGACCTGGACATCGACCGGCGCCGCGACAGCGGCCTGAACCGCGACAGAAAATGCCAGGGCGAGGGCCGCGCGGAGGATGACGGTGAACGCGGAACGTTTCCGCATGGCCATGCCCCCTGCGGGTTCGTGGCTTCTCATCCGCGTCATCCTTCGCAGGTTCGTCGAGCAAGGACCGGGCACCAGCCTGTCATGATTTCCCGCGCGCTGGCAGCATCAAAAGGGAGAGCGCCTGAAGGCGCCGATTTCTTGACTTCGCAGCCTTGTTCTTGCTTTGTTCGAACGTTGCTGCGGAGGCAGGGATGGCAGGGCGATGCAAGACGGAGCGGGAAAGTTCAGCCGGACGTCTCGCGCGCCTCCATCGCGTCCTGGCGCGCCTCCGCCCACGGCACCGCCATGCGCCGCGCCTGTCCGCCCCGCAGGACTGGCGGCCGCTGACGGAGGCGGAGCTGCGCTTCGTGTGGCCGGTGCTGGAGATGGTGTGCGCGCATGAGGTGGGGCGGCCTTCGGCGCTGCCGCTGCTGGTGCGGTTCGAGGCGGTGCTGGAAGGGGCGATGCAGCGCCGGCCCTGGCGGGAGGTCGCGGCGGAGGCGGCGCCGGGGGTGAAGGGCGACACGCTGCACCGGACGTTTCGCCGCTGGACCGCGCGCAAGCTGTGGATGCTGCTGCTGATCAAGCTGGCGGAGGAGAAGCCGGATCTGCCGGCGCTCGAATACTTCGTTTGCCGCGCTTATCGGCGGGCGTGGCGCGGACAGGGGCTGCGCGGGGTGCTGGTGGCGCGGGCGACGGGGCTGGCCTCGGCGCTGCGGGCGCCGATGTCGCGCTTCCCGGATCCGGATTTGTCCGCACGCTGCCACCGCCGCGTCATCCTGCCCGGAATGCGCCGCGTGCCGGACTGGCCGGACGCGGTCGCCACCCGGTTCTTCCGGCTGTGCCGGGCCTTGTTCCGCCTGTTCAGCGGGACGCGGCGCATCCGCCGCGCCTGGGAGCCGGCCTAGGTGCCGCCGCTAGCGGGAAAGCTGCGCGATCTGCTGCCGCATGGCGTTCAGCAGCGCGCCCACCTGGTTGCCGCCGCGCTGGATCACGGCGGAATACTCGGAGCGCTGGGTGAGGCGGAGCGAGGCTCCCTCGGCCACCAGGTCCACGATGCGGGGCTGGCCGTTCACCTCGGCCACGCGCCAGTCCAGGGTGAAGGCGGCGCTGCCGGGGCGCTGCACGACCGTGGTGACGAGCGCGTCGTCCTCCGTGCGCTGCTGCGCGCGGCCGAGGGCGAATTGCACGCCCTGGTACTCGCCGAAGCGGGAGGCGAGGTTGCGGATCAGCACCTCCTCGAAGAGGCGCAGGAACTCCGCCTGCTCGGCCGGGGAGGCGGCGCGCCACCAGCGGCCGAGGATGAAGCGGCCCGTGCCCTCGATGTCCACGGAGCGGCGGAGGATTTCGGCCACGGCGGCGCGGCGGCGCTCGACCGGCGCGTTGGCGTTCAGCACGCCCACCAGCTCCTGTCCCGTCGCCTGGATGAAGGCGGCGGCGCGGTTGGGGTCCATCTGCGCCAGGGCGGGCAGGGCGGGGAGCGACAGCAGGGCGGCGCCGAACAGGGTCCGGCGGGAAAGGCGGGGGGGGGTCACTGGCATGTTCCTCGAAACGCGGCGCTGAGGGTCCCGTTGGGGAGGGCCTCAGCGCGGGCCGGGGTCGGCAGGAGTCTGGGGGATGACGGAGCCGAAGCCGGTGCTGGGGGAAGGCAGCTCGGGACCGGCCTGGTTGGAGATTTCCGCGCGGCGGCGCTGGCGGTAGCCCGAGCGGATGGTGCTGTAGGGGTCGAGCGAGGTGCGGCGCACCTCGTCCAGCGTGTCCAGCACCTCCTCGCGCGTGTCGAGGATGGTGAGGCCGAAGCGCGCCCAGCGCAGCGCCTCGACCACCTCGCCCTGGCCGATCCAGTTCCAGGGGGAGGCGACGGCGTCCACGGTCAGCCCGACGAGGTCGCGCGGGTTGGAGGGGCCGATGACGGGCAGGAAGAGGTACGGGCCCTCGCCGAGGCCCCAGACCGCCAGGGTCTGGCCGAAATCCTCGCGGTGGCCGGGGAGGCCGAACTGCCATTCCGCCACGTCGATCAGCCCGCCGAGGCCGAGGGTGGAGTTGATGGCGAAGCGGGCGGCGGTGCGGAAGGCGCGCTCCGGCTGGGCCTGCAGGATGTCGTTGGCGAGGACGGTCGGCGCGCGGAGATTGGCCAGCGCGTTGCGGATGCCGGTGCGCAGCGGCGGCGGCACCACGGTGCGGTACACCACCGCGGCGGGGCGCAGCGCCACCATGTCGATGGCGTCGTTCACCTGGAACATGGCGCGGTTAAACGGCTCCAGCGGATCGTTGTTCGCGCGGAATTCCTGCAGCGCCTCGCGGTCCGTGGCGGGCGGGGGCGTGGCGCATCCGGCCAGGCCCAGAAGAAGGGCTGCCGAAAGGAGGGCGGACCGGAGGCGCATGGGGGCTGGCTGTCCTTCAGGGCTGGCGCCCGGTTGGGCGGAGGCTTCGCGTGATTAACTTGGCCGAACACGGCAGGTTTACCGCCGCGGCTCGGTTCCGTGCAAACCCTCTTGCGTCAGGGCGCGGCGGACGCCATTCCTGCCATGCCATGGATACCGCCCCCAACACGCTCGAGCGCTGGCTGACCGGCCCGCGAATCGGCACCCTCCCTTCGCCGGCCGCCCTCCCGGTGCCGAAGCTGTCCTTCGAGTTCTTTCCGCCGAAGAACGACAAGATGGAGGCCGATCTGTGGGCGGCGATCCGGCGGCTGGAGCCGCTGGGGCCGCGCTTCGTGTCCGTCACCTACGGCGCCGGCGGCTCCACCCGGTCGCGCACGCATGACACCGTGGCACGGCTGGTGCGGGAAACCAGCCTGACGCCGGCCGCGCACCTGACCTGCGTCGGCGCGACTCGCGAGGAGGTGGACGAGGTGGCGCGCGCCTATTGGGACGCCGGGGTGCGGCACATCGTCGCGCTGCGCGGCGACCCGCCGGCCGGGGCGGCGGGGTACGAGCCGCATCCGGGCGGCTATGCCCAGGCCGAGGATCTGGTGCGGGGGCTGCGGCGGATCGGCGATTTCGACATCAGCGTCGGCGCCTATCCGGAGACGCATCCGGCGGCGGTCTGCGCCAGCACCGACCTGGACTTCCTGAAGCGCAAGATCGATGCCGGGGCGAACCGGGCGATCACGCAGTACTTCTTCGACACCGACGTGTACCTGCGTTTCCTGGACCGGTGCCACGCGGCGGGGATCACCCTGCCGATCGTGCCGGGCATCCTGCCGGTGGCGAACTTCACCCAGGTGAAGCGCTTCTCCGCCATGTGCGGCACCTCCGTGCCGGCCTGGCTGGAGGCGCTGTTCGAGGGGCTGGAGGAGGATACCGGGACGCGGCACCTGATCGCGGCCACGGTGGCGGCGGAGCAGGTGCGGATCCTGCAGGCGAACGGGGTGGACGAGTTCCACTTCTACACGCTGAACCGGGCGGACCTGACCTATGCCATCGCGCATATCCTGGGAGCGCGGCCGCAGAAGGGCATGGTTTCCCAGGATGCGGCGCCTCAGGAGGCGGGCTGAGGCTCCGGCACCAGCCGCGCATAGACTGCGCGCAGCAAGAATGGGCTGAGAAACAGGGGAAACTGGCAGAGCGCGAAGAACATCAGGATTCGCGCATCCGTCGCGGCGGGCAGCACGGCAAGGTAGAGCGCCATGTTGCGGTTGCCCGAGAGCAGCCCGGCCGAAAGGGCCACCCGCTTGCCGAAGGGGAAGAAGGCGAGCGCCGTGGCGAGGTTGAGGGCGAAGGCGCCGGCAAAGGCGAGGGCGATGCCGGCCAGGACGAAGCGCGGCTCCGCCAGCAGGCGGGCGAGGATGCCGTCCATCACGCCGAAGCCGTAGAGCACCACGAGCAGGACGGAGGCGCCGTCCACCGCGCGGCCCCATTCGGCGAGGCGCCGGGGGCCGAGCACGCGGCGGATGGCGATGGAGAGCAGGAGCGGCAGCCCGACCACCAGGGCGAGGCGCAGCATCAGCCCCTCCAGCGAGATGGCGAGGTCGATTCCCATCAGCCCCAGCGCCAGGGGCGGCGCGGTGAAGGGCACCAGCAGGGTGGAAAGCACGGCGGCGACCAGCGAGATCTCGCCATCCAGCCCGACGAGGCGGGCGAAGGCGGGGGAGGAGGTGGCGGCGCAGCCGGTCGCCATGATGACCAGCGCGGCGGCGAGCGGCCCCTCGAAGCCCAGCGCGGCGCAGACGGCCCAGGCGATGACGGGCGAGGCGACCAGCAGCCAGATCAGCAGGGCCAGCACCAGCAGGGGCCGGCGCAGATAGCCCAGCACCTGAACCGGGTCCACGCGGAGCAGGACAAGGGTCATCAGGGAAAAGACCACCGGCGTGACCACGTCGCGCAGCAGGGCCGCGAGGGGCGGGGTGAAGAGTCCGACGAAGATTCCCACGGCCAGAAGCGCAGCGCCCTTGCGGGCCGACCATTCAAGGAAGTGCCGGATTGCCTGCAACGCGCTTCGCCATTGGTGGTGTTGGCCGGATGTTCTATAGCCTCGGCGGTGACGGCAACCCCTCCCCTCCCCGAATACCTGTCGCGGCTGAACCCTGAGCAGCGCGCGGCGGTCGAGACGCTGGACGGCCCGCTGCTGGTGCTGGCGGGCGCCGGCACCGGCAAGACGCGCGTGCTGACCACGCGCTTCGCCCACCTGCTGATGACCGGCCGCGCCCAGCCGCACCAGGTGCTGGCCGTGACCTTCACCAACAAGGCGGCGCGCGAGATGCGGGAGCGCGTGGGCGCCATCCTGCAGCGCCCGGTGGAGGGGCTGTGGCTCGGCACCTTCCACGCGCTGGCGGCACGGATGCTGCGGCGCCATGCCGAGTTGGTCGGGCTGCGGCCGGACTTCACCATCCTGGACACGGATGACCAGACGCGCCTGCTGAAGCAGGTGATGGACGCCGCGGGGGTGGACCTCAAGCGCTGGCCGCCCGCCGGGCTGATGGGAGTGATCCAGCGCTGGAAGGATCGAGGCCTCGCGCCCGGCAAGATCCCCGTAGCGGAGTCCAGCGACTACGCGAACAACCGGGCGGAGGCGCTGTACGCCTCCTACCAGGCGCGGCTGGCGGCGCTGAATGCCTGCGACTTCGGCGACCTCTTGCTGCACGTGACGGAGATCCTGCGCAACCACCCGGAGGTGCTGGAGCGCTACCACCGGCTGTTCCGCTACATCCTGGTGGACGAGTACCAGGACACGAACCTCGTGCAGTACATGTGGCTGCGCCTGCTGGCGCAGGGGCACCGGAACATCTGCTGCGTGGGCGACGACGACCAGTCCATCTATTCGTGGCGCGGCGCGGAGATCGAGAACATCCTGCGCTTCGAGAAGGACTTTCCCGGCGCCGTCATCGTGCGGTTGGAGTCCAATTACCGCTCGACGCGGCCCATCCTGGCCGCCGCCTCCCACCTCATCTCCCGCAACCAGGGGCGACTGGGCAAGACGCTGCGCGCCGGGCGCCGCGACGCGGATGGCGAGCAGGTGTGCATCGTCTCGCTGTGGGACAGCGAGGAGGAGGCGCGCAGCGTGGGGGAGCGCATCGAGCAGGCGCAGCGCAAGGGCACCTCGCTGTCCGAGATCGCCATCCTGGTGCGGGCCGGATTCCAGACCCGCTCCTTCGAGGAAAGGCTGATCACCCTTGGCATCCCGTATCGCGTCTTCGGCGGCGCCAAGTTCTACGAGCGGCAGGAAATCCGTGACGCCATCGCCTATTTTCGCGCGACGGTGAGCGCGAGCGACGACCTGGCCTTCGAGCGCATCGTCAACGTGCCGAAACGCGGGCTGGGCGACACGGCGCTGACCTCGCTGCACGTCGCGGCGCGGGAGCAGGGGGTGCCGCTGCGTATCGCGGCGGAGCGGATGGTGGAGGGCGGCGCGCTGCGCCCCAAGCCGCGCGCCGCGCTGCGCGAGCTGCTGGAGGGCATGGCCCGCTGGCGCGAGGCGATGGAGCGCGAGGGCCACGTGGTCGTCGCGGCGCGGCTGCTGGAGGAAAGCGGCTACACCGAGATGTGGAAGAACGACCGCTCCGCCGAGGCGCCGGGACGGCTGGACAACCTCAAGGAATTGCTGCGCGCCATGGCCGACTTCCCGGACATGGCCGCCTTCCTGGAGCACATCGCCCTCGTGATGGAGAATGACGACAAGGCGGAGGGCGAGAAGGTGTCGCTGATGACGCTGCACGCCGCCAAGGGGCTGGAATTCGACATGGTGTTCCTGCCGGGCTGGGAGGAAGGGCTTTTCCCCTCGCAGCGCTCGCTCGACGAGGGCGGCGCGAAGAGCCTGGAGGAGGAGCGGCGCCTGGCCTACGTAGGCATCACGCGGGCGCGGAAATGCTGCGTGATCTCGCATGCCGCCAACCGCCGCATCTACGGCAACTGGACCTCCTCCATCCCTTCGCGCTTCCTGGACGAGTTGCCGGAGGGCGAGGTGACGCGGGAAGGAGCGGAGCGCCGGCCCATCCCGGTCCCCTCCTCCGTCTTCGGCGGCGGGCCCCTGCTGGGAACGCGGCGGCCACGGCTGATCGAGGCCGGCGCCTGGGAGGTGGAGTCGCGGCCCACGCCGGAGATTGCCGTGGGCAGCCGCGTCTTCCACCAGAAATTCGGCTACGGCACCGTGACGGCATCCGAGGAGGGTCGGCTGGACATCGAGTTCGAGAAGGCGGGCACCAAGCGCGTTATGGCCGGCTTCGTGGAGCTCGTGCATTGAAGCGCCACCCGCAGCCGCTGGAGACCCTCGTGCTGGACGGGCTGCCGGAGGAGGCGGTGCCGGCCTTCGAGGCGGCGCTGCTTTCCGTCAGCGCCACGGTGGCGCTGTTCCGCGACGAGCCGACGGACACCTGGCGCATCGAGGCCGTGCGCGAGGCGACGGCCGACCCTGTGGCGCTGCAGACGGCGCTGGCCCTCGCCTCCGGGCTGACGGGGCACGAGGCGGCGCTGGAGCGGCACGACACCGAGGCGGATGGCTGGCTGGCCCGCACGGTGGAGGCTTTCCCGGTCATGCCCGTGGGGCAGCGCTTCCTGCTGCGCCCGACGCATGTGCCGCAAGACACGGTCTATGGGCGAATTGCCCTGACGCTGGATGCCGGGCTCGCCTTCGGCTCGGGCGAGCACAACTCGACGCGCGGCTGCCTCATGGCGCTGGAAGGACTGCCCCGGCACGGGCGGCAGGAGGCACGGGTGCTCGACCTCGGCTCCGGCAGCGGCATCCTGGCCATGGCGGCGGCGAAGCTGTGGGGCTGCCGGGTGCTGGCCACGGATATCGAGCCATGGTCGGTGCGCGTCGCGCAGGACAATGCGGTGATGAACGGGCTGCGCGGCCGGGTGCGGGCGATCCTGGCCGATGGCTGGCGCGCGGCGGCGGTGCGCAAGCCGGCGCCCTATGACCTGGTCTTCGCCAACATCCTGGCGCGGCCGCTTTGCGCCATGGCGAAGGACCTCGCGGATCACTTGGCGCCGGGCGGGACGGCGATCCTGGCCGGGCTGCTGGGGAAGCAGGTGCCGATGGTGCTGGCGGCCCACCGGCGGCAGGGGTTGGTGCTGGAACGGCGGCTGGACCTCGCGCCCTGGGCGACGCTGGTGCTGCGCCGGCGGGGCTGAGCTCCGCGTTTCCGCCTTGCATCCACTTCCCATAGCAGGCACAACCACGCGGTCCGCGCTCCGCGCGCGGGAGAGAACCTGAAGCCCCCGGGCGGAGGGTCGCCGAAGGCGCAACCGGCCCCCGGAAACGCTCAGGCAAAAGGGCCGCGCGCGGACACAGGGACACTCTGGAAAGCCCGGAGCCAGCGATGGCGCCGGCACCGACGGAGTAAGGGAAGCCCGGCTTCCTGAATCTCTCAGGTCCATGGACAGAGGGGGGCCACGACCTCGAACCGCCGCGTGCGCGGCAGGGAGAATGCGTGGCCGACGAAGTCCTGCTCGAAACCCCGCTGGCGGGTCTGCACCGTGAACTGGGCGGGCGCATGGTGCCCTTCGCGGGGTACGCCATGCCCGTGCAGTATCCGGCCGGCATCATGGCCGAGCACCTGCATTGCCGCGCCCGCGCCGCCCTGTTCGACGTGTCCCACATGGGCCAGGCGGAACTGGTGGGCGAAGGCGCCGCGGCGGCGCTGGAGCGGCTGACCCCCGCCGACGTGCAGGCGCTGAAGCCCGGCCGCCAGCGCTACGGCCTGCTACTCAATGAGCGCGGCGGCATCGTGGACGACTTCATGGTCGCGAACCTGGGCGGCCGGCTGATGCTGGTCGTCAACGCGTCGCGCAAGCACGTGGATTTCCCGCTGATCGAATCCGTGCTGCCCGCCGGGGTGCGGCTGCGCCCCCTGCCCGACCGCGCCCTGCTGGCGCTGCAGGGGCCGGAGGTGGCAGGGCTGATCCCCACCGGGATGAGCTTCATGGGCATCGGCGCGCTGGAGATCGCCGGCATCCCGGTCATCGCCTCCCGCTCCGGCTACACGGGCGAGGATGGGCTGGAGATCAGCGTGGCGGCAGAGCAGGCCGAGGCGCTGGCGCGGCACCTGCTGTCCCTGCCGGGCGTCATGCCCGCCGGCCTCGGCGCGCGCGACTCGCTGCGGCTGGAAGCCGGGCTCTGCCTCTACGGCAACGACCTCGACGAGGACACCAACCCGGTCGAGGCCGCGCTGGTCTGGTCCATGGGCAAGCGCCGCCGCATGGCATGGGACTTCGTCGGCGCCGAGCCGGTGCGCGAGGCGCTGGACAACGGCCCGAAGCGGCTGCGCGTCGGCATCCGTCCCGAAGGCCGCCAGCCCGCCCGTGCCCACACCGCGGTCGAGAGCGGCGGCGCGACGGTGGGCGAGATCACCTCCGGTGGCTTCGGCCCCTCGGTCGGGGCGCCGGTCGCCATGGGCTATGTCCGCCGCGACCTCGCCGCCGACGGCACCTCCCTCGAGCTTCGCGTGCGCGACAAGGCCCTGCCGGCCCGCGTCGCTCCCACGCCCTTCCAACCCCATCGCTACGCCCGCTGAAAGGACCCAGCGCCATGACCATGAAGTTCACCAAGGACCATGAGTGGCTCCGCTTCGAGGGCGAGGCGGCGACGGTGGGCATCACCGACCATGCGCAGAACGCGCTGGGCGACGTGGTCTTCGTCGACCTGCCGGAGCCGGGCCGCGAGGTCCAGGCCGGCGAGGCCATCGCGGTGGTGGAGAGCGTGAAGGCGGCGAGCGACGTCTACGCCCCGGTCACCGGCAAGATCGTCGAGGTGAACGCCGCGCTGGTGGACAACCCCGGCCTGGTGAACCAGGCGCCGACCGGCGAGGGGTGGTTCTTCCGCATCGCCCCCGAGGGCGAGCTGCCGGACGGCCTCATGGACGCTGACGCCTATGCCTCGCACGTGGAGAGCCTCGCATGAGCGACCTCGCCACGCTGGCGGAACTCGAAGACCAGGGTGAATTCATCCGGCGCCACATCGGCCCCTCTGAGGCCGAGATCGCAGAGATGCTGCGCGTCGTCGGCGCGGCGAGCCTGGAGGAGCTGGTCTCCCGCACCGTGCCCGGCCCGATCCGCGGCGCCGACCTGTCCGCCCTGCCCGCCCCGGTGAACGAGGCGGGCGCCCTGGCCGAGCTTCGCGCCATCGCCGCGCGCAACCAAGTGAAGCGCTCGCTCCTCGGCATGGGGTATCACGGCACGCGCACCCCGCCGGTCATCCTGCGCAATGTGCTGGAAAACCCCGGCTGGTACACCGCCTACACCCCCTATCAGGCGGAGATCGCCCAGGGCCGGCTGGAGGCGCTGGTCAACTTCCAGACCATGGTGACGGACCTCACGGGCCTGCCGGTCGCCAATGCCTCGCTGCTCGACGAGGGCACGGCGGCGGCGGAGGCGGTGACGTTGGCGCACGGGCAGCACAAGGGCCGCTCCGACGTGCTGGTGGTGGCCGATGACCTCCATCCCCAGACCCTTGCCGTGGTGCGCGTGCGCGCCGAGCCGGTGGGAATCCGCATCGTGGTGGCGCCCGCCGCCGGCCTCGCGGCTTCGGTCGCGGCAGAGAAGCCCTTCGCCGTTCTGACCCAGTATCCGGGCACGGAAGGCGCGCTGCGCGACATCGCGCCCGAGATCGCGGCGGCGCAGGAAGCAGGCGCGCTTTCGATCGTCGCCACGGACCTGCTGGCCCTGACGCTGCTCACCCCGCCCGGCGAGATGGGGGCGGACATCGTCGTCGGCTCCTCGCAGCGCTTCGGCGTGCCGATGGGCTATGGCGGGCCCCACGCCGCCTTCATGGCGGTGAAGGACGCGCTGAAGCGCTCCCTGCCCGGACGCCTCGTCGGCGTGTCGGTGGACGCGATGGGCGCGCCGGCCATGCGCCTCGCACTGCAGACGCGCGAACAGCACATCCGCCGCGAGAAGGCGACGAGCAACATCTGCACCGCGCAGGTGCTGCTGGCCGTCATCGCCTCCATGTACGCGGTGTGGCACGGGCCGGAAGGGCTGACGCGCATCGCACGCCGGGTGAGCCTGCTGGCGCAGCTGCTGGCCGGCGCCTCCCGTTTTCCGCTGCGCCACGAGGCCTTCTTCGACACCGTCGCCTTCGAGACGGGCGCCGAGACCGACGCGGTCCTGGCGGCGGCGCTGGAGGCCGGGTTCAACCTGCGCCGCCTGGACGGCGCCGTCGCCGTCGCGCTGGACGAGACGGTGACGCGCGAGGAGCTGGATGCGCTTTGCCGCGTTCTGGGCAGCGCACCGGGTTCTGCAAAGGGCGGCATCCCGGCAGCGCTTGAACGGCGCTCCCCCTTCCTCCGGGCGGAGGTGTTCAACACCCACCACGCCGAGCACGCGATGCTGCGCTACCTGAAGCGGCTCGAGGACAAGGACGTGGCGCTCAATCGCTCCATGATCCCGCTCGGCTCCTGCACCATGAAGCTGAATGCCACGGCGGAGATGATCCCGATCACCTGGCCGGGCTTCAGCGAGCTGCATCCCTTCGCGCCCGCGGACCAGGCCGAGGGCTACATCGCCCTGATCCGCCAGCTTGAGGCGTGGCTCTGCGCCGTGACCGGCTTCGCCGCCGTGTCCCTGCAGCCCAATGCCGGGTCGCAGGGGGAGTATGCCGGGCTGCTCGCCATCCGCGCCTGGCACCATTCGCGCGGCGAGGCGCAGCGCGACGTGTGCCTCATCCCGTCCAGCGCGCACGGCACCAACCCTGCCTCGGCCGTCATGGCCGGGATGAAGGTGGTGGTCGTGGCCTGCGACCGCGACGGCAACGTGGACCTGTCCGACTTGCGCGCGAAGGCGGAGGCGCACAAGGACCGCCTCGCGGCCCTCATGGTCACCTACCCCTCCACCCATGGCGTGTTCGAGGAGGCGATCCGCGAGATCTGCGCCGTGATCCACGAGCGGGGCGGGCAGGTCTACATGGACGGCGCCAACATGAACGCGCAGGTCGGCCTCACCTCGCCCGCCGCGATCGGCGCCGACGTGTGCCACCTGAACCTGCACAAGACCTTCTGCATCCCGCATGGCGGCGGCGGGCCGGGCGTCGGCCCGGTGGGGGTGGCGGCGCATCTCGCGCCCTTCCTGCCCAACCACCCGCTTCTGGCCGAGGCGGGGCCGGAGACCGGCGTCGGGCCGGTCAGCGCCGCGCCCTTCGGCTCGGCCGCGATCCTGCCCATCTCCTACGCCTATATCCGCATGATGGGAGCGGAGGGGATGCGGCGCGCGACGGGGGTCGCCATCCTCAACGCCAACTACATGGCGGCGCGTCTGCGCGACCATTTCCCGGTGCTGTACCGCGGCGCCAAGGGCATGGTGGCGCATGAGTGCATCCTGGATTGCCGCGGCTTCGGCCAGGGCGGCGGGGTGCTGGTGGAGGACATCGCCAAGCGCCTGCAGGATTACGGGTTCCACGCCCCCACCATGTCCTGGCCGGTCAACGGCACGCTGATGGTGGAGCCGACGGAAAGCGAGCCCAAGGCGGAGATGGATCGCTTCATTGAGGCGATGGTGAGCATTCGGGCCGAGATCCGCGCCGTCGAGCAGGGACGGGCCGACCGCAAGGACAATCCCCTGAAGAACGCCCCGCACACGGCGGCGGAGGTGATGTCGGGCGACTGGTCCCACCCCTATAGCCGGGAGGAGGCCGCCTTCCCCCTGCCCTGGGTCCGCGCCGCCAAGTACTGGCCGCCGGTGAAGCGCGTGGACAATGTCCATGGCGATCGCAACCTGGTCTGCACCTGCGCGCCGCTGGAGGCCTACGCCGAGCGCCAGCTTCAGGCCGCCGAGTAGCCGGAAGGGGCGGAACCCGTTACGTTCCGCCCCATGCGCTATGTGTCCACCCGTGGCGAAGCCGCCCCCCGCGGCTTCGAGGATGTCCTGCTTGCCGGGCTGGCGGAGGATGGCGGGCTGTTCCTGCCCGAATCCTGGCCACATTTCAGCCCTGCCGAATGGCGCGCCATGCGCGGCCTTCCCTATGCGGAACTGGCCGCCCGGGTGATCCACCCCTTCACGGGCGGCTCCATCCCCTTCGAGACGCTGCTGGGCCTGTGCCGGGACTCCTATGCCGGGTTCCGCCACCCGGCCGTGGCGCCGCTGGTGCAGCTCGACTCCCGCGCCTTCGCGCTGGAGCTGTTCCACGGCCCCACCCTGGCCTTCAAGGACATGGCGCTGCAGCTGCTGGGCCGGCTCTTCGACCACGTGCTGGCGAAGCGGGGCGAGCGCATCACCATTGTCGGCGCCACCTCGGGCGACACCGGCTCCGCCGCCATCGAGGCGTGCCGGGACCGCGCCTCGGTGGACATCGTGATCCTGCATCCGCTGGGCCGCACCTCCGAGGTGCAGCGGCGGCAGATGACCACGGTGCCGTCGCCCAACGTCGCCAACCTGGCCATCGAGGGCAGCTTCGACGACTGCCAGGACCTGGTGAAGGCGATGTTCGTGGACGCGCCTTTCCGGGAGGAGATGCGCCTCGCCGCGGTGAACAGCATCAACTGGGCGCGCATCGCGGCGCAGATCCCCTACTACGCCGCCGCCGCCCTGGCCCTGGGCGTGCCGGAGCGCGAGGTGGCGGTCAGCGTGCCCACCGGGAATTTCGGCAACGTGCTGGCGGCCTGGGCGGCGAAGCGCATGGGGCTGCCCATCGGCCGCTTCATCGTCGGCGCCAACCGCAACGACATTCTCGCGCGCTTCCTCGCCTCCAACGACATGAGCGCGAAGCCGGTGGAGCCCTCGCTCTCGCCCTCCATGGACATCCAGGTTTCCTCCAATTTCGAGCGGTTGCTCTACGGGCTTCTGGGCGACGATCCGGCGGCGACCGCGCGGGTGATGCGCGAGTTCCGCGCCACCGGGCGGATGCCGGTGCCCGACGTCGCCTGGCGCGCCGCGGTCGCGGAGTTCCAGGGCTTCACCCTGGACGATGCCGGCACGCTGGAGGAGATCCGCCGCGTCTACCGCGCCTCCGGCTACCTGCTGGACCCGCACACGGCGGTCGGCACCGCCGCCGCCCGCGCCCTGGCGCCGGAGAACAAGGGCATGCCAGTGATCGTCGCCGCCACCGCCCACCCTGCCAAGTTCCCCGACGCGGTGGAGCAGGCCACCGGGCTGCGCCCCGCCCTGCCCCCTGCCCTGGCCGACCTGTTCGAGCGGGAGGAGCGCTTCTCCGTGCTGCCGAACGATTTGCGTGAGGCGCAGAGCTTCGTGCGAAGCCATGCACTCCGCAACGCTGCGTGAAGGCCCATATCCGGAACATGCTGAACATCACCACCCTGCCCAGCGGCCTGATCGTCGCCTCCGAGCACATGCCGCGGGTCGAGACGGTCTCCATCGGCGCCTATGTCCATGCCGGCACGCGCAACGAGAGCGCGGAGGAGAACGGCGCCTCCCACTTCCTGGAGCACATGGCCTTCAAGGGCACGGGCAAGCGCGACGCCGCCGCCATCGCGCGGGAGATCGAGAATGTGGGCGGCCACATCAACGCCTACACGGCGCGGGAGCAAACCGCCTATTACTGCAAGGTGCTGAAGGAGGATGCAGGGCTGGCCGCCGACATCATCGGCGACATCCTCTGCCACTCCACCCTGGTCCCGGATGAGCTGGAGCGCGAACGCGGCGTCATCCTGCAGGAGATCGGCCAGGCCAACGACACGCCGGACGACATCGTCTTCGACCATTTCCAGGAGACGTGCTTCCCCGACCAGCCCATGGGCCGCCCCACGCTGGGCCGCGCCGAGATCATCGAGCGCATGCCGCGCGAGGCGCTGACCGGCTACATGCGCCGCCACTACGGCCAGTCGCGCATGGTGGTCGCCGCCGCCGGCGCCATCGAGCACGAGGCGCTGCTGGAGATGGTCCGCACCCATTTCGGGGACCTGCCCGACGTCGCGCCCCCCGCGCCCGAGCCGGCCCGCTACCGGGGCGGCGAGTTCCGCGAGGAGCGGGAGCTGGACCAGGTCCACCTCGTGCTCGGCTTCCCCGGCACGCGCTATGGCGACGAGGACCACCACGCCTCGCTGCTGCTTTCCACCCTGCTCGGCGGCGGCATGTCCTCGCGGCTCTTCCAGGAGATCCGGGAGAAGCGCGGGCTGGTCTATTCCATCTATTCCTTCGCCCACCCCTACGAGGATAGCGGCGTCTTCGCCTTCTACGCAGGCACGGGCGAGGATCAGGCGGCGGAGCTCGTGCCCGTGGCGGTGGAGGAGCTGAAGCGCGTCCAGCGCGACGTGACGCCGGACGAGCTGAACCGCGCCAAGGCGCAGCTTCGCGCCTCCCTGCTCATGTCGCTGGAAAGCACCGGCTCGCGCTGCGAGCAGATCGCGCGGCAGATCCAGGTGCATGGGCGGGTGATCCCGGTGGAGGAAACCAAGGCCAAGATCGCCGCCGTCTCCGTGGAGGACGTGCAGCGCGTCGCGGCCAAGCTGTTCCGCAGCACCCCCTCCCTCGCCACGCTGGGTCCGATCTCCCGCGTGCCTTCCCTGGCCAGCATCGCCGAAAGCCTGGCGGCGTGAACCGGCAGGACCGCCTGGGCGCCCTGCTGGACGCCGCCCGCCGCGCCGGGGCGGATGGGGCCGATGCGCTGTTGGTCGAATCCGCCTCCTTGGCGGTGGGGCGCCGCCTCGGGCAGATCGAGCAGCTGGAACGGTCGGAATCGGTGGATTTCGGCCTGCGCGTCTTCCTCGGCCGCCGCGTCGCGACGGTGAGCGGCACCGACGCCTCGCCCGAGGGCTTCGCCGCCCTGGCCGAGCGCGCCGTCGCCATGGCCCGCGTGGTGCCCGAGGACCCGCATGCGGAGATCCCGGACGTGCCCGCCGCAGCGGATGCAAGCGGCCTCGACCTCGACGACCACCAGGAACCCTCGGCCGAGGCGCTGCTGGACCGCGCCGCAGCGGCCGAGGAAGCGGCCCTGGCCGTTTCCGGCGTGTCCAACAGCGAAGGCGCCTCGGCCGGCTGGACGCGCGGCACCCGCGCCCTCGCCACCTCGCGCGGCTTCTTCGGCGAATATGTCCGCGGTTCCCACTCGCTTTCCGCCACCGCCCTGGCCGGCGAAGGAACTGGGATGCAGCGCGACTACGACTACAGCGCCGCCACCCACCTCGCCGACCTCGACGCGCCGGAGGTGATCGGCCGCAAGGCCGGGGAGCAGGCGGTGGCGCGGCTGAACCCGACCCGTCCCCGCTCCGGCACGGTGCCGGTGGTGTACCACCCGCGCGTGGCGAACTCGCTGCTGTCCCACCTGGCAAACGCCATCAACGGGGCCTCCATCGCGCGCGGCACCTCCTTCCTGCGCGATGCCATGGGCAAGCAGATCCTACCCGCCGGGATGACGGTGTGGGACGACCCGCTGCGCGCGCGCGGCCTCCGTTCCCGTCCCTTCGACGGGGAAGGGGTGCCGGGGCGTCGCCTTGCCCTGGTCGAAGGCGGGGTGCTGCGCTCCTGGCTGCTCGATTCACGGTCTGCCCGCCAGCTGAGCCTCGCCTCCACCGGCCATGCCGCGCGCGGAACGGGCGGCCCGCCCACCCCCTCCCCCAGCAATCTCTGGGTCGAGGCGGGCGCCCCCACGCCGGACGCGCTGATGGCCGATATCCGCGAGGGGCTCTTCGTGACCGAGCTGATCGGCATGGGGGTGAACGGCGTGACGGGCGACTACTCGCGCGGCGCCGCCGGCTTCATGATTCGCGACGGCCGCCTTGCCGAGCCGGTGAGCGAGATCACCATCGCCGGCCGCCTCCCCGAGATGTTCCTGGCGCTTTCCGCCGCCTCCGACCTCGTCTTCCGGCGGGGGACGGACGCGCCGACTCTGCGCGTGGAAGGGATGACGCTGGCGGGCGCCTGAGGCAAGCTGGGCGCATGGCAAACTGGCGCGACCGGGCAGGCAGCCCCTTCACCCCCGAGAAACACCCGGCAACCGGGCGGCGGGGGATGGTGGTCACCAACCATCCGGCCGCCAGCGCCGCCGGGGCGCAGATGCTGGCGGAGGGCGGCACGGCAACCGACGCAGCCGTCGCCGCCCTGCTCGCCCTTTCGGTCTGCGAGCCGATGATGGTGGGGCTGTTCGGCGGCGGGATGATGCATCTCGCCGGGCCGGACGGGGAACATGCCATCCTGGACGGCATGGCCTCCGCCCCCTTCTCCGCCCGGCCGGAGATGTTCGAGGACCACCCGCCGACGCGGCGCACCGTGGGGGCGCTGTCGGTCTGCGTCCCGCGCAACCTCCTGGCCTGGGAGGAGGCGCTGCAGCAATACGGGCGCTTTTCCCTGGCCGATTGCGCCGAGCCGGCGATCCGCCTCGCCGAGCGCGGCTTCCGCACCGGCGGCTACCTGGCCGAATGCATCGCCGAGACGGCGCCCGACTTGGCGCGGGACCGCGCCATTGCCGCCCTGTTCATGCCGGGCGGCACGCCGCTGCCTGCGGGCAGCCTGCTCCGTAATCCCGCCCTGGGCGAGACGCTGCGCACCGTCGCCAAGGAAGGGGCCGGCACGCTGCATGGGGGCGATATCGGCTCCTCCGCCGTGCTGCAGCTGGCGCGGCGCGGCGGCATCGTTTCCACCGACGACCTCGCCGCCGTGCGCGCCACCTGGCGAGAGCCGGTGCGCGGCGCCTATCGCGGCGCCGAGGTGATCGGCCCGCCGCCCCCCTCGGCTGGCGGCGTCCACCTGCTGCAGATGCTGAAGGTGATGGAGGGCTTCGACGTGGCGCGGCTGGGCTTCGGCACCGCGGCGTCGCTGCACCTCGTCGCGGAATGCCTGAAGATCGCCTTCGCCGACCGCGCCGCCGCCACGGCCGACCCGGACTTCATCCCGGTCCCCGTCGCCCGGCTCTTGGACCGCGGCTATGCGGCAGAGCGGCGCGCCCTGATCGACCCGGCCGCCGCGCGGCGCTGGACGGCAGGGGTGGAGCCCTCGCGGGAAGGGGCGAACACGACCCACGTCACCGTGGCGGATGGCGAGGGTGGCATCGCCTGCTGCACGCACACCATCAACAGCCTGTTCGGCGCCCGCCTCCTTCTCCCCGAAACGGGGCTGATCCCCAACAACTACATGGCGCTGTTCGACCCCGTGCCCGGACGCGCCCAGTCTGTCGATGCCTGCAAGCGCGTCACCACCTCCATGGCGCCCACGGTGATCCGCCGCGACGGCGCGCCCTGGGCCGCGCTCGGCCTGCCGGGGGGATTGCGGATCTTCGGCTCGGTGTTCCAGGCGGTGATGAACCTGCTGGACCACAAGATGAGCCTGCAAGAGGCGGTGGAGGCCCCGCGCATCTGGACCGATGGCGGCAAGGTGGAGGTGGAGGCCGGCATCGCCCCCGCTGCCCGCTCCGCCCTCGCCGCGCTAGGCCACGAGGTGCAGCCCGTGCCGCACGTGGCGGGCGGGATGTGCGGCATCCGCTTCGAGGGGGACGGGATGCTGGAAGGAGCGGCGTGCTGGCGGGCCGATGGCGCCCCGCTCGGCCTGGGCGGCGGCCCCGCCCGGCAGGGCGTGCGCTTCTGGCCCGATGCGGGAACACCAAAGGCCTGAGCCGGCCTACTCGCTGAAGACGAGCTCCAGCACAGCATCCTCGCCTTGGGCGCGGACCGCGCAGGAATCGGCCTCCCGCGCCGCCAGCCACATGGCGAAGCCTTCCTGCGCCATTGCGCCGCCGGTCAGGTCCTCCACGCGCGGGGTCCGGGCCGGCAGGGGCAGCTTCGCCCCCCGGTAGCGCAGCAGGAGGACGAGGCGCCCATCGGCGTGGCGCATCTCCGCCTCGATGCGCGTCACGCCCCGCACGGCCAGGATCTCCGCCACCTCAATGGCGGCATGGGCGGTGGCATCGGCCGTGGCGCGGCGCAGCCCGAACCCGCCCGAGGCGCGCTCGACGAACCGCTCGATCTCGCGGTTCGCCTCGGCATCCAGAGTGATCGTGGCGCGCTCCCGCTGCTGCACCAGTGGCAGGGTCAGCAGGTGGACCCCCATGGAGACGAGGAAGCCCAGCGTCACCGGCCCCAGCAGCGCCTCGGGCAGCACCGTCGCCAGCCGATCGGGCGCCAGCAGGGCGAGCAGGGCGGCGGCAAGGCCCAGCCCGACGCAGGCGGTGCGGCGCCGGTCCAGCACCCGGCTGGCGATCTGCTGCGCGCCGGAAGCGAGGATGAAGCAGGTGATGTGCAGCAGCAGCGCCGCCGCGACCGGCGCGGGCAGGAGGAGCATCTGCGCCAGCAGCCAGGGCGAGCAGGCCAGCAGCAGCAGGAGCGCGCAGTTCAGCCAGATCACCGCCCGCGCCAGCACCCGCGTCGCGACCGCCAGCCCGACCCCGCCGGAGGAGGTCGTCGCGGTCATCGCGCCCAGCGTCGCCGTCGCGGCCATGCCCAGCATCGCCGCGATCAGGGAGCGCTGCAGCGGCCCCGGGTCGGGCTTCACCCAGAGCGCGTTGCCCTCGCGCTGCAGGACCAGCGCATTGCCCAGCACGCCCGGAATCAGGCACAGCCCCGCGACCAGGAAGGGCAGGACGAGGCCCCAGTCGAAGGCGGCGAAATCCGGCAAGCGCGGTACGGGCAGGGCCAGGAGGGGCTGCGCGGCCACCTCGGCCAGCGCCACCTCGCCGGGCGGCCAGAGCACGAGGCCCAGGACGGTCCCGATTCCGCCCCCCAGCAGCAGGGCGAAAGGGGCGAGCCGCCAGCGCAGCACGGAAAGCAGCACGATCAGCCCGAGCGCCGCCAGCAGGAACCCCTCCTCCGCCATGCCTTCCTCCGTCCCGAGGCCGAGTTCGGCCACGCGCGGCAGGAGGCTGAGGCCGAGCGAGAAGGACACGACCCCCGCCACCTCCACCGGCATCAGGCGCAGGAGACCGGGCAGGAGCAGCACGAGGCCCAGCCCGATCAGCGCCGCGACCAGGATGGCAGGCCCGGCCTGCGCCATGCCGAGCCCCAGCCCGGCGGCGGTGAGATGCGCCCCCAGGCTGACCGGCGACGGGATGCAGGACAGCGCATAGCCCGACCCCACGGGCCCGCGCGGCAGCAGGTGCAGCGCCGCGGTCACCGCCATGCCCACCAGGGTGAGGGACAGCAACGCCACCGTCTCGCCGGGCCCGAGGGCGAGGGCCCGCGCCAGGACGAGGGGCAGCAGCAGGTAGACCGCCTGGACCGCAAGGTGCTGCAGGGCGAAGCCCAGCGCCGCCCCCGGCGGAACCGGATCGGCCACGTCAAGGGCGATGTCGGCGGGCGGGCGGACGCGATGGTCCCGCCTGCGATCGGCCCAACCCGGCAGCGCCAGTCGGGAAGCGGCGACCGGCTGTGGCGTCGAATCGGGCATTGGCGCAATCTTTCATGCCCTGGTCGCGGGCCGCAACGCGCCTGCAACTTCCCGGCTTGGACAGGCTTGGGTATGCTGCGCCGCAACGACGCCAGCCCGGAAGCCGATGAGCAACGACCGCCCACCCTCCTTCCAGGAGATGATCCTGCGCCTGCACGCGTTCTGGGCGGAGCGGGGCTGCCTGATCCTCCAGCCCTACGACATGGAGATGGGCGCCGGCACCTTCCACCCGGCGACGACGCTGCGCGCCCTGGGCCCGCAGCCCTGGAGCGCGGCCTATGTGCAGCCCTCTCGCCGCCCCACCGACGGGCGCTATGGCGAGAACCCGAACCGCCTCCAGCACTACTACCAGTACCAGGTGATCCTGAAGCCGAGCCCGCCCGACCCGCAATCCTTGCTGATCGACAGCTACCGTGCCATCGGCATCGACCCGGCGCTGCACGACATCCGCTTCGTGGAGGATGACTGGGAAAGCCCGACCCTGGGCGCCTGGGGCCTGGGCTGGGAGGTGTGGTGCGACGGGATGGAGGTGACGCAGTTCACCTATTTCCAGCAGGTCGGCGGCATCGCCTGCGAGGTGCCGAGCTGCGAGCTGACCTACGGGTTGGAACGGCTGGCCATGTACATCCAGGGCGTCGAGAACGTGTACGACCTCGACTTCAACGGCCAGGGAGTTTCCTACGGCGACGTTTTCCTGCGGGCCGAGCGCGAATACAGCGCCCATAACTTCGAGCACGCAAACATCGACCTCCTGAAGCGCCAGTTCGAGGAAGCGGAGCTGGAATGCCGGGCGCTGGCCGCCCAGGGCCTCGCCATGCCGGCCTACGACCACTGCATCAAGGCCAGCCACCGCTTCAACCTGCTGGACGCGCGCGGCGCCATCTCCGTCGCCGAGCGCGCCGCCTATATCGGGCGGGTCCGCGACCTGGCGAAGCGCTGCTGCGAAACCTGGCTCGCCAAGGACGCAGCGTGACTCCCCGCATGCCGAGCCTTAGCATGGGCAGGACGCTGGCCCGGGGGTCCGTCACGCCTGCCACTCCTCTTTCCCTGGGCGAAGCCGTCGCCCGCAGCGATGTGAAGCCCGCGACCTGATGCCCGAATTGCTGGTTGAGCTGTTCTCCGAGGAAATTCCCGCGCGCATGCAGGCCCGCGCGGCGGAGGATCTGGCACGCCTTCTCGCCGATGCGCTGAAGCCCGCCGGGCTGGTACTTGAGGGCGTCCGCAGCTTCCACGGCCCACGCCGCATCGCCCTGTCCTGCACTTTGCCCGCGGCGACCGCGGCGGTGGAGGAGGAGCGCCGCGGCCCCCGCGCCGACGCCACCGGCCCGGCCCTGGAGGGGTTCCTGCGCGCCACCGGCCTGCCGCGCGAAGGGCTAGAGGAGCGCGACACCGGCAAGGGCGTGTACCTCTACGCCGTGATCCGCCGCCCCGGCCGACCGACGGCCGAGCTGCTGGCCGAGGCGCTGCCTGCCCTGCTGCGCCGCTTTCCCTGGCCGAAATCCATGCGTTGGGGCGATGGCTCCGGCTTCACCTGGGTCCGTCCCTTGCAGCGCATCCTCTGCGTCTTCGACGGCGCGGCCGTGCCCTTCGCCCTCGCCGCCGAGGGTGATGACGGGCACGGGCTGCGCACGGGCGAGAAAACGGAAGGACATCGCATCCTGTCGCCCGGCGCCTTCGCCGCGCGCGACGCCGCGTCCTGGGAAGCCGGGCTGCGCGAGCGCCACGTGGTCGCCGACGCCGCGGAGCGCGAGGCGCTGATCGAGCGCGGCGTCGCCGAACTTGCCACTGCCGAGGGGCTGGAGGTGGTGCCCGATCGCGGCCTGCTGGCCGAGGTGGCGGGGTTGGTGGAATGGCCGGTCCCACTGCTGGGCCGCATTGACGACGCCTTCATGGACCTGCCGGCAGAGGTGATGCGGACCTCCATGCGGGTGAACCAGCGCTATTTCGCGCTGCGCCACCGCGACGGGCGGGCGGCCAACCGCTTTGCCCTGGTGGCCAACATCCCGGCCACGGATGGCGGCGCGAAGATCATCGCGGGCAATGAGCGCGTGCTGCGCGCCCGCCTCTCCGACGCGCGCTTCTTCTGGGACAATGACCGCAAGGCCGGGCTGGAAAGCTTCCTGCCGAAGCTGGAGGGCGTGACCTTCCACGCCAAGCTCGGCACCCAGGCACAGCGCGTCGAGCGGATCGTGGCGCTGGCGCGGCACCTCGCGCCGCTGGTCGGCGCCGACACGGAACTGGCGGCGCGCGCAGCGAAGCTGTGCAAGGCCGACCTCGCCTCCGGCATGGTGGGCGAGTTTCCCGAGTTGCAGGGCGTGATGGGCGGCTACTACGCCCGCGAGGCCGGGCTCGACCCTCGCATCGCCGATGCCATCGCGCAGCATTACCGCCCGCTTGGGCCGACGGATGCCGTGCCTTCCGAACCGATGGCGGTGGCGGTGGCGCTGGCCGACAAGCTGGACACGCTGGCCGGCTTCTTCGCGGTGGGCGAGAAGCCGACCGGATCGGGCGACCCCTTCGCGCTGCGCCGCGCCGCGCTGGGGGTGATCCGCATCATCCGGGAGAACGAGCTGCGGCTGCCCCTGCGGCAGGTCTTCGCCGCCGCGCGCCCAGACGCGCCGGTCGGCGAGTTGCTGGACTTCCTGCTGGAACGCCTTCGCGTCCAGCTTCGTGCCGAGGGGCAGCGCCACGACGTGGTCGCCGCCTCCATCGGCAGCGATGACGACCTCACCCGCATCCTCGCGCGCGGCGAGGCCCTTAAGGCGCTGCTGGACACCGAGGATGGCGCCAACCTCCTCGCTGCCTACAAGCGCGCCGCCAACATCCTCCGCATTGAGGAGAAGAAGGACGGGCGCGCCTATTCCGGCCCGGTCAACGCCGGGCTGCTCGCCGCGCCGGAGGAAGCCGCGCTCGACTCCGCCATCGCGGAGATCTGGCCGCTGACGCGCCAGCGCCTGGATGCCGAGGATTTCGCCGGTGCCACGGGCGCGCTCGCGCGGCTCCGCGCGCCCGTGGACGCGTTTTTCGACAAGGTCGTGGTGAATGCCGAGGACCCGCAGCTTCGGGTCAATCGACTGCTTCTGCTTTCCAGCCTCCGCGCTGCCGCCGACCAGGTGGCGGAGCTTTCCAAGATCGAAGCCTGAGGAACAGCCTGATGACGCAATGGGTGTACAGCTTCGGCGCGGGCCACAACGAAGGCCGCGCGGACATGCGCAACCTCCTGGGCGGCAAGGGTGCCAACCTGGCGGAGATGGCGAGCATCGGCCTGCCCGTGCCCCCCGGCTTCACCATCACCACCGAGGTCTGCACGCATTTCTACGCCAACGGGAAGCAGTACCCCGCGGCGCTGAAGGCCGACGTGCAAGCCGCCCTGGTGCGGGTGGAGGAGGCGGTCGGCCTCCGGTTCGGTGATGCTGCCAAGCCGCTGCTGGTCTCGGTCCGCTCCGGCGCCCGCGTCTCCATGCCGGGCATGATGGACACGGTGCTGAACCTGGGCCTGAACGACACGACGGTGGAGGGGCTGTCCGCCGCTTCCGGCGATGCGCGCTTCGCCTGGGATTCCTATCGCCGCTTCATCCAGATGTACGGCTCCGTCGTGCTCGGCGTGGACCATCACCGCTTCGAGGAGATCATCGAGGAGGTGAAGCTGTCGCGCGGCGTCGTCGAGGACACCGCCCTTTCCGCCACCGACTGGCGCGAGGTGGCTCAGGGCTATCAGGAGATGGTGGCCGAGGTGACGGGCGCCCCCTTCCCGCAGGATCCCGAAGCGCAGCTCTGGGGCGCGATCGGCGCCGTCTTCGAATCCTGGATGAACCAGCGCGCGATCACCTATCGCCGCCTGAACGACATCCCGGCCGAGTGGGGCACGGCGGTGAACGTGCAGGCCATGGTGTTCGGCAACATGGGCGAGGATTGCGCCACCGGCGTGTGCTTCACCCGTGACCCCTCGACCGGCGAGGACATCTTCTACGGCGAGTACCTGGTGAACGCGCAGGGCGAGGACGTCGTGGCGGGCATCCGCACGCCGCAGCCCATGTCGGCAGCCCGCGCCAAGCCCGGCGAGAAGCCGATGGAACAGGTGATGCCGGAAGCCTATGCCGAGCTCGTCCGCGTCCGCGAGGTGCTGGAGAAGCACTACAAGGACATGCAGGACATCGAGTTCACGGTGCAGCAGAACAAGCTCTACATGCTGCAGACGCGCAACGGGAAGCGCACCGCTGCCGCCTCGCTGAAGATCGCCGTGGACATGGCGCGCGAGGGGCTGATCGACGAGCGCGAGGCGGTGACGCGCGTGCACCCCGCCTCGCTCGACCAGCTGCTCCATCCGACGCTGGACCCGAAGGCGCCGCGCAAGACGCTCTCGAAGGGCCTGCCCGCCTCGCCGGGCGCGGCCTGCGGCGCAGTGGTGTTCTCCGCCGATGAGGCGGAGGCCCGCGCCCAGAAGGGCGAGAGCGTGATCCTGGTCCGCATCGAGACCTCGCCGGAGGACATCCACGGGATGCACGCGGCGCGCGGCATCCTGACGACGCGCGGCGGCATGACCAGCCACGCCGCCGTGGTGGCGCGCGGCATGGGCCGGCCCTGCGTGGCCGGCGCTGGCAGCATCACCGTGGACTATTCCGCCCAGGCGCTGATGGCAGGCGGCAACATCATCCGCGCCGGCGAGACGATCACCCTCGACGGCGCGACGGGCGAGGTGTTCATCGGCCCGGTGGCGATGATCGAGCCGCAGCTTTCCGGCGACTTCGCCACGCTGATGGAATGGGCCGACAAGGTGCGCCGCATGCGCGTACGCGCCAATGCCGAAACGCCGCTGGACGCCGAGACGGCGCGCAAGTTCGGCGCAGAGGGCATCGGGCTGTGCCGCACCGAGCACATGTTCTTCGACCCCGAGCGCATCGGCGCCGTGCGGCAGATGATCGTGAGCGAGACGGAGGAAGGTCGCCGCACCGCCCTGGCGAAGCTGCTGCCCTTCCAGCGCGACGACTTCACCGCGCTGTTCCGCATCATGGCCGGGCTGCCGGTGACGATCCGCCTGCTCGACCCGCCGCTGCACGAATTCCTGCCGCATGGCGAGGAGGAGATCGCGGAGCTCGCCGCCTCGCTGGGCGTGGATGCGCTGTCCATGCAGCGCCGCGCCAGCGACCTCGCGGAAGCCAACCCCATGCTCGGCCATCGCGGCTGCCGCCTGGGCATCACCTTCCCCGAGATCTACGAGATGCAGGCCCGCGCCATCTTCGAAGCGGCCGTGGCCGTGGCGAAGGAAACCGGCAAGGCCCCGGTGCCCGAGATCATGATCCCGCTGGTCATGGTGAAGAAGGAGCTGGAGATCACCCGCGCCCAGGTGGAGAAGGTGGCGCAGGAGGTGTTCAGCGAGACGGGCACGACGATCGAGTACATGGTCGGCACCATGATCGAGCTGCCGCGCGCCGCGCTGACCGCCGACAAGATCGCCGAGAGCGCCGACTTCTTCTCCTTCGGCACCAACGACCTGACGCAGACCACCTTCGGCCTGTCGCGCGACGACGCGGGTAAGTTCCTGCCCCACTACGTCGAGCGTAACATCCTGCCGAAGGACCCCTTCGTGTCCATCGACCCGGAAGGAGTGGGCGCGCTGGTGGAGATCGCCTGCGAGAAGGGGCGCGGCGTGAAGAACGGGCTGAAGCTCGGCATCTGCGGCGAGCATGGCGGCGACCCCGCCTCCGTCCAGTTCTGCGAGACGGTCGGGCTCGACTACGTGTCCTGCTCGCCCTACCGCGTGCCGGTGGCGCGGCTGGCAGCGGCGCAGGCCGCGCTCTCCTCCGGCACGATGGACCGCAACGCCTGATCCTGCGGCCCCTCGGCGATGGGGAGGTGGCGGCGCTGCGGGCGCTGCACGACGCCTCCTTTGCCGGCCTCGCCCGCGCCTATGACGCGCGGGCGGCCGCCCACGCCGCGCTGGTGGCGAAGCCGGAATACGAGGCGGATGTGCGGCGCTCCGACCTTTGGGTGGCGGAGCGGGACGGGCGGCTGCTCGGCAGCGCCGGTTGGCTGGCGCAGCCGGACGGCACGGCGCGGATCCGCAAGGTTTTCGTCCATCCCGATGCCGCGCGGCAGGGCGTGGCGACCGCGCTGGTCAGGGCGGCGGAGCAGCGCTCGGAGCGGAACCGCTTCGTGCTGCGCGCCTATCTCGACGCCGTGCCGCTGTATCGCCGCCTCGGCTACATGGATGACGTGCCCGGCGCGATGGAATTGCCGGGCGGCCTGTCCATGCCGGTGCTGTTCATGCGCAAGGGGTGACAAGCACCCTGCCTTGCTCTCCAATATTGGGAGAGAAAGGCGAGGCGATGCGTCCACACATTTTGGCTGTCCTGCTGACCGCAGGCTGCGCTGCCGAGCCGCCCTATGCTCCCTCGCCGCCCCCGGGCGACCCGCGCTGGAAGCCTGCGCCCGTTTCCCGCCTGCCGGATTCCTCCCAGCGGATCGAGCATGTGCGCGGCAACACCTTTCGTGTCTGGGGCTCGTCGCAGGGAACGCGAGGCGCCTATGGCTGGCCCAGCCGCGCCGGCAGCGCGCCCACCGGAACCTTTGGCGACCTGACGCCGGTCCGTCGCTGACCCGGCCCATCGGCGGCGCCGATCAAGCCTGCCGATCCTAGGGTTGGTGGCGGCAACGCTGCCTCGACAAGCATTCCCTTACCGGAAGCAACGGGACTTCCCCGGATAAGCTTCCGATCTTGCTCACCGCCCTGAGGCTCGGTCTGCTCGGCGCGAGCCCGGTCTGCCTCCGTGAATGGACGGAGTTCTCCGGCAATCAGAACCACACGGCGCGCGGGAGTGCCGGGACAATCACCTGCACCCAGTCCTGGTCCTGACGGGCCGGGCACCCTCCGGGCCCTGCGTGGTGGATTTCACGAAACCCGCTGCCCCCGGCTTCGCGTTGGGGGCGCATGGCCAAAGAACTCCAGCCTCCGCAGAAGCAGGACCACCAGCCCGGCAGCGAGGCGGAGATGACGCCCCAGCCGCTTTCCTTCATGGAAGGCTGGCGCGCCGCGGGCAAGCTCCAGGGCAAGCGCGCGATCGTGACGGGCGGCGATTCCGGCATCGGGCGCGCGGTCGCCATCGGCTTCGCCAAGGAAGGCGCCGACGTCGTCATCCTCTACAAGGACGAGGAGGAGGACGCGCGGGAAACCCTGCGGCACATCGAGGCGGAGGGGCGCAAGGCGCTGGCCATCGCCGGTGACGTAGGCGACCCGGATTTCTGCCAGCGCGCGGTAGCCCAGGCCGTCTCGCACCTGGGCGGCTCCGTCGACATCCTGGTGAACAACGCGGCCGAGCAGCACGAAACGGAAGACTTCACCGAGATCCCGACCGAGCAGGTGGAGCGCACCTTCCGCACCAACATCTTCGGCTACATCTGGATGATCCGCTCGGCGCTGCCGCACATGCCGGCCGGGGGGAGCATCATCAACACCACCTCCATCACCGCCTATCGCGGCAGCCCGGAACTGCCCGACTACGCGGCGACCAAGGGCGCGATCGTGGCCCTGACCCGCTCCCTGTCCCAGAAGCTGTGGAAGGACCGGAAGATCCGCGTGAACGGCGTCGCCCCCGGCCCGATCTGGACGCCGCTCATCCCCGCCTCCTTCGACGAGCAGCGGACGGCGAGCCACGGCAGCAGCGCCCCCATGGAGCGCGCCGGCCAGCCGGACGAGGTCGCGCCCTCCTACATCTTCCTGGCCAGCGAGGCGGACAGCTCCTACATCAACGGCCAGGTGCTGCATCCGAACGGAGGCACGGTCATCAACGGGTGATGGCGGGTATTCCGTCCCGTCACTTCCGCTGAGGGCAAGGCTTCCGCATATCCTTGCCATGGCTGCCATCGCCCTGTCCCGGCTTTCCAAGCGCTTCGCCCCCGGCGCGCCCCCCGCGCTGGAGGAGGTTTCGCTCGAAATCGCACCCGGCGAGGTGTTCGGCATCGTCGGCCGCTCGGGCGCCGGGAAATCCACCCTGATCCGCTGCGTGAACCTGCTGGAGCGGCCGGACTCCGGCCGGGTCGAGGTGCTGGGCCAGGACCTGATGTCCCTGGACGAGGCGGCGCTGCGGGCGGCGCGGCGCGGGATGGGGATGGTGTTCCAGCACTTCAACCTCCATGCCCGCCGCACCGTGGCGGAGAACGTGGCCTTCCCACTGGAGGTCGCCGGCATGGCGCGGGCGGAGCGCGAGCGCCGCGTGGCCGAGCTCCTGCCGCTGGTGGGGCTGGAGGCGAAGCGGGACGCCTATCCCGCGCAACTCTCCGGCGGGCAGAAGCAGCGCGTCGGCATCGCGCGCGCCCTGGCCAGCGGCCCGCGCATCCTGCTTTGCGACGAGGCGACCAGCGCCCTCGACCCCGAGACGACGGCGGAGATCCTGGCGCTGATCCGCGACCTGCGCGCCCGGCTGGACCTGACCGTGCTGCTCATCACGCATGAGATGGCGGTGGTGAAGTCGGTCTGCGACCGGGTGGCGGTGATGGAGGCCGGGCGCGTGATCGAGGAAGGCCCGGTCTTCGACGTCTTCACCCGTCCCACCCAGCCCACCACGCGCCGCTTCGTGGCCGAGGTGATCGGCCATTCCGTCCCGCCCGGCACGTTGTCCCGCCTGCCGCAGCCCGGCCCCGGCGAGGCGCGGCGCCTCGTGCAGGTGCTCTTCGCCGGGCCCCACTCCACCCGCGCCGTGGTCAGCGAGGCGAGCCGCGATTTCGACGTGGACATGAACATCGTGAGCGGCCGCGTGGACGAGATCGCGGGCGAGCCCTTCGGCGTCATGGCGCTGGCCGCCTATGGCGCGCCGGACAAGTTGGAAGGCGCGCTGGGCTGGATGCGATCCCTCGGCCTCCACGTCACCGAGCTGGGAGAGGCGGCATGAACTGGCTGACCCCCGCCATGGTGGACCTGCTCGTCGAGGGGTTCTCGGAAACGCTGGTGATGGTCGGCGCCTCCGCCGCCATCGCCGTCGCGCTCGGCCTGCCGCTGGCGCTGCTGCTGCATGCCACCGGGCCGGGCGGGCTGTCGCCGCGGCCCTGGATGAACCGGCCGCTCGGCCTGCTGGTGAACGCGGTGCGCTCCACCCCCTTCATCATCCTGATGGTGGCGATCGTGCCCTTCACGCGCCTCGTCGCCGGCACCTCCATCGGCACGGGGGCGGCGGTGGTGCCGCTGGCGCTTGCCGCCACCGCCTTCCTGGCGCGGCTCTTCGAGAATGCGCTGCGCGAGGTGGAGCCCGGGGTCATCGAGGCGGCGCGCGCCATGGGCGCCACGCGGATGCAGATCGTCACCAAGGTGCTGGTGCCCGAGGCGCTGCCGGGGCTGATCGCCGCCACCACCGTGGCCCTCGTCTCGCTGGTCGGATTCTCGGCCATGGCGGGGGCGGTGGGCGGCGGCGGGCTGGGCGATCTCGGCATCCGCTTCGGCTACCAGCGCTTCATGCCCGAGGTGATGCTTACCGTCGTGCTCGTGCTGATCCTGTTCGTGCAGGGCCTGCAATCCCTGGGGGATTGGCTGGTCCGCCGGCTTTCGCGTCGTTGATCAACAAGGAACACCCCCCATGACCGCACGCCGTCCCCTCCTGCTCGCGGGCCTCGCACTGCCCTTCGCGGCCGCCGCGCAATCGCCCGCCATCGGCACGCAGGGCCGCCCGATGCGCATCGGCGTCACCGCCGGGCCGCACGCGCAGATCATGGAAAAGGTGCGCGAGGTCGCGGGGCGCGACGGGCTCGTGCTGCGCATCACCGAGTTCAGCGACTACATCCAGCCCAATGCGGCGCTGGCGGCGGGCGACCTCGACGCCAATTCCTATCAGCACCAGCCCTTCCTGGATCAGCAGGTGCGCGACCGCCGACTGCCGCTGGTTGCCGTGGCGCGCACCGTGATCTTCCCGATGGGCGTGTATTCGCGCCGCCACCGCCGCCTGGCCGACATCGCGCAGGGCGGCCGCGTCGCCATCCCCAACGACCCGACCAATGGCGGCCGCGCCCTGGTGCTGCTCGCCTCCAACGGTGCCTTCCGTCTGCGCGACGGCGCCGATTTCCGCGCCACCGTGGCCGACATCACCGAGAACCCGAAGCGCATCCGCATCGTCGAGCTGGAGGCGGCGCAGCTGCCCCGTGCGCTGGACGAGGTGGAGGCCGCGGCCATCAACAGCAACTTCGCCCTCCAGGCCGGGCTGAACCCGGTGCGCGACGCCGTCGCCATCGAAGGGGCGGACAATCCCTACGCCAACCTGATTGCGGTGCGGCAGGCGGATCGCGAGGCGGAATGGGTGCGCCGCCTCGTCGCCGCCTATCACACGCCGGAGGTGAAGGAGTTCGTCAACGCCACCTTCCAGGGCGCGGTGGTGCCGGTCTTCTGAGGCCACGCGGGCGTTGCCATTCCGCACCGGCCATGGCCCAATCCGGGCCAATCGGAGGAACGGAAACGTCATGGAACGTCGCACGATGCTGGCCGCCGGGGCGCTCGCCCTCGCGGCCACCCCTGCCCTCGCGCAGCAGCCCGCCGCCTCGCCCAAGACCTATGTGCTGGTCCATGGCGCCTGGGGCGGCGGCTGGATCTGGAAGCACACGGCCGAAGGGCTGCGCGCCAAGGGCCACCGCGTCTTCACCCCCACCCAGACCGGGCTGGGCGAGCGCAAGCACCTCATGGCGCGCTCCATCACCATCGATACCTTCGTGGAGGACATCGCCGCCGTCCTCCAGGCGGAGGAGCTGCGCGACGTGATCCTGGTCGGCCATTCCTTTGGCGGCTTCGCCGTCACCGGGGTGGCGGACCGCATGCCCGACCGCATCCGCCACCTGGTCTACCTGGACGCGCTGCTGCCGGAGAATGGCGACACCGCCTTCGCCGTGCTGCCTCCGGGGATCGAGGAGGCGCGCCGCCGCACCGTCGCCGAGCAGGGCGGCGGCGTCGCCCTGCCCGTGCCGCCGCTTTCCGCCTTCCCGCTGCCCGACGAGGTGCGCGCCTGGTTCGGCCGCCAGCTCGCGCCGCATCCCTTCGGCACCTACGACACGCCGCTGCGGCTGAAGGCGCCGCCGGGCGCCGGGCGGCCGGTCACCTATGTGTCCTACACCAACCCGCCCCTCGCCTCGATCGAGCCGAGCCGCCAACGGGCGCGGGCCAAGCAGGCACAGGGCTGGCGCTTCACCGAGATGGACGTGCCCCACGACGCCCAGGCCGCTGTACCCGAGCGGATCATCGCGCTGCTGGACGGCATCAACTAAGGGGGCGGGGAATGCCCCACGCCACCTGGCGCGGGCGCCTGCGCGCGCCCGGCCTGCAGCTCGGCCTCTTCGCCATGGAGTTCGCGACGCCCGGCTTGCCGCTGATCGTGCGGGAGGCCGGGGCGGATTTCCTGGTACTCGACATGGAGCATTCGGGCTTCGGCTTCGAGACGGTGAAGGCGGTCTGCGTGGGCGGACGGGCGGCCGACCTGCCCGTCGTCGTCCGCGTCGCGCATCGCCACCCGAACGAGGTGTCGCGCGCCCTCGACATGGGGGCGGACGGGCTGATGGCGCCCCTCGTCTCCACGGCCGCGGAGGCGCGGGACTTCGTCGCCTGGGCGACCTACCCGCCCTCGGGCGGCACGCGCGGGGCGGCGATGGGCAGCGCGCATGACGGCTACCGCCCCGGCCCCGCCGTTGCGAAGATGGCGGAAGCCGATGCGCGCAAGGCCATCATCATCCAGGTCGAGACGTGCGCGGGCACGGAGGACGCGGATGCCATCGCGGCCGTGGAAGGCGTGGATTGCCTCTGGATCGGCCACAACGACCTGTCCTGCTCCCTCGGCATTCCCGGCCAGTTCGACCACCCGGATTTCCTGGCGGCCGAGGCGCGGGTGCGCGAGGCGGCGAAGCGGCACGGCAAGGCCTTCGGCCGCCTCGCCACCTCGGCGCGGGAAGCCAAGGCGCTGGCGGCGCGCGGCTACGACACGCTGGGCCTGTGTTCCGACATCATGGCGCTGCACTCGCGCATCGCCGAAGGCGTGGCGCTGGTCCGCGACGGCTAACGCGGCCGGGTGAGTTCCGGCAGGGCGAGGCGCTTCACCGCCTCCTCCCCCGCCGCCACCATGCGCGCTTCGCCGATGGCCTCCGCCGGGTCCTCGGCATTGCGCCATTCCTTGTAGTCGTCGCGATAGGGCCAGCCCGCGCCCTCGGCCAGCAGATGGACCCAGTTCACGACGCGGATGCCGTGGTCGCGCTCCAGCGCCACTATCTCGCGGTGGCAAGAATGGAAAATCGTGACGATCGTGTCCGCGCCCGCCTCCCGCGCCGCCGCCAGCAGCCGCGCCTTGTGGGCGGGCAGCGCTCCCGCCACGTTGGCCAGGCCGAAGCACATGTAGGATGCGCCGCGATACGGGTGGTCCAGCATCTCCACCCCCGGCACGAGGCGCAGCAGATCCGGAATCAGCGTGTTGACGTCCACGCGGTCATTGAAGCCCACATGTGCGTCCAGCATCGCCCGCGCCGGGACGCGCTGTGTCATCAGCCTCGCCAGCGCGTCGCGCCCCTCGTGCAGCGCCTCGCAGAGATGGGCGTGGCGGAAGCCCTGGCCCTTCACCGGGGCCATGAAATCCTCGAGGTTCATGTGGCAGGAGGGACACCAGGTCACCACCCGCTCCGCCTCGCGCGCGGCGAAGCCGTCCATGGTGCGCGCGGCCATCGCCTCGTTGATGCGCGGCTCGCTTTCCTTCGGGCTGCCGCAGCAGGCGCCCGGGCCGCCCACGGGCTGCGCCGGGGTGCCGACGCATTCAAGCAGCCGCTCCGACAGGCGGATGATCTCCGCGTGGCGGGTCATGTTGCAGCCGTACCAGAACAGGTTCACAGCCATCGCGCCTGCTCCTCCTCCGTCATGGTCAGCCGCGCGAAGGCCTTGACGCGGGCCATCGCGTCGCGCGCGTCGCGCTTGGGCAGGGCGCCCGTCTCGTTGGCGCGCCACTTGGCGAGGCGCAGCATCAGCATCGGGTTCACCGCCTCCGGGCAGGCGGCGTTGCAGGAGCCGGAGCGGGTGCAGGCGGCGACCCAGCCGCGCGAGGCCTCGTCGCCCGGCCCACCGTTCAGCAGGTCCAGCACGCCTTCCACCACCGCGCCACCGGCGGCGCCCTCGGCGCCCGGCGCGAATGGCACCATGGGGCAGGCGGCGAAGCAGGCCCCGCAGCGCAGGCAGGCGGCGGTGATGCGCGAAGTCTCCGCCTCGCGCAGCGCCGAGAGGCTCACCAGTGGTTCACCCGGTCCCATGTGGCGATCACCTCGCGCGATCCGTCCACCACATGATAGCGGTCAAAGGCGGCCGCTGTCAGGCATGTATGGTTGGGGGCGACGCGCAGCCTGGTCCCCACGGGCATGTCGGGCATGGGATGCGCCTCGCCGTGTTCCTGGTGGACGCGGGCGAGGACCGCGTGGCCGAAGGCGCGCTGCCCGTCCAGATCCAGCACCAGGCCGAACCCGTCGTCGCGCGGCGCCTTCTCGGTGGAGCGGTCCTTGCTCATCGCCAGGGCGCCGCTGTCCAGCAGCAGCGCCTCCCGCGCCGGCTTGCGGCCGATGACGCTGGCCAGCACCGTCACGGCGATCTCGCCCTCCGGATGCGTGCCCAGCTGCTCCTGGAACAGGTCGCCGAACATGTAGACCCCGGCGCGCACCTCGGTGATGCCCTCCAGGCTCTTTGCGTGCAGCGCGGTGGGCGAGGAGCCGAGCGAGACGATGCGCAGCGCGTGCCCCGCCTCGCGCAAGGCCGCGGCGGCGCGCGTGACGCCCAGCCGCTCCTCCTCCGCGATGCGGGCCATCTCTTCGGGGGAGCGGCCGCCATAGGAATGCCCGGCATGGGTGAAGACGCCGGCGAGGCGCGAGCCGAGCGCCGCCGCGACCTCCACCGCCTGCCCGGGCGGGACGCCGCCTCGCCCCTCGCCCACATCCACCTCCACCAGCGCCTCCAGCGCACCGGGATGGGCGGCGACGGCGCGCGCCGCCTCCACGTCGTCGGTGATGATCTTCACCTGCGCACCATTGGCGTTCATCGCCGCCACCGCGTCCAGCTTCCCCGGCGTGATGCCCACGGCATAGATCTGGTCGCGCCAGCCGGCTTCCGCGAAATACCGCGCCTCGGCCAGGGTGGACACGGTGATCGGCCCGCCATCCGGCGCGGCCAGCTTCGCCACCTCGATGCTCTTGGCGGTCTTCATGTGCGGGCGCAGCGCGACGCCCGGGTGCCGCTCCAAAGCGCGCCGCATCATGGCCAGGTTGCGCTTCAGCACGCCGAGGTCCAGCACCAGGGCCGGGGTCAGGAGGTCGTCGAGGGTCATCGCGTGGTCTCGGAATCCAGGGGCAGCACGGGGCGCGGCAGCTTCTGCCAGGGGAAGCGGGACAGGATCGGCGAGGTGAGGCCGGGCGCGTCCACCTCCACGATGCGTTCGTGGTCGAAGAACTCGTCGAAGCCGCCGCGGAAATGTCCGCGCGACTTCACCACCACGCAGCGCGCGGCGCCGATGTCGATGCCCAGATGCTCCAGGAAGGCGGGGTCCGCGCATTGGGTGCGGCCTTCGATCACCACCACCTCGATGCCGCCCAGGCGCAGCCGCGCCGTGCGGCCCAGCTGCATGGTCGTGCCCTTGAAGATGCCGCGCCGCCCGGCGACGCGCCCATCGGACAGCGCCACCACCTCCGCCTCGGCCGCAAAGGGGCGCGCGAAGGGATCCTGGCCGGAATCGCGGTTGAACCGCGCCTCGAACCGCGCGCCGGTGCCGAGGCGGTGCGCCTCGATCGCCAGCGCGGGGTCGTGGATCACGCCGAACACCGCGCCCTCGACTCCCGCGCGGTGGAAGGCTTCGAGGATCCACATGGTGTTGCCGCGCCCGCCGCCGCCCGGGTTGTCGGCCACGTCGGCGAAGGCGAGGGGCACGTCGCTCGCCAGGGCGCGCCGCGTCGCTTCCTCCAGCGAGGTCAGCGCCGCGACGAAGCGGTGGCGCCGCTCCCACGAAGCCGCGGCGAGTTCGTCGGCCAGCGCGTCCGCCGCGCCCTGGTGCGTCGCCGTCACCACGGCGCACAGCCCGTTGAAGGGCGTGTCGCCATAGGCGAAGCCCGCCATCACCGAGACGTTGACGATGCGCGGGTCCGCCGCGGCGCGTTCCTGGCCGAGATTGATCACCTCGGCATAGGGGCCTTGCGCGGTGAGCAGCGACACGGTCGGCGCGACGATGGGCAGGCGGCGATGCGCGCGCAGGAAGCGCTCGCCGGCCAGCAGCCGGCGCAGCAGATCGGCGGATTCCGCGCCGCGTTCGCGCATGTCGAGATGCGGGTTGGTGCGGTAGCCCACGAAAGCGTCGTTCAGCGCCACATTGCTGTCCGACACGTTGGCATGAAGGTCGTAGGAGCAGATGAACGGCACCTCGCCCAGCTCGCTCCGCACCAGGGCCTGCAGGGCGCCTTCGGGGTCGTCCAGCACGGTGGTGAGGCCCGCGCCGTGCAGCACGGCATAGGCGCCCTCCACCTGCCCGCGCAGGGTGCGCAGCCGCTCGCGCCATTCCTCCATCATGGACAGGAACAGCGCGTGGTCCACCGGGCCATTCGGCTCGGCCATGGCGAGCATGAGCGGGCGCGGCTGCCACGGCCCCGTCTCGTCCATGCGGGCGACGAAGCCCGGCATCTCGCCCAGGGCCTGCGGCGCGTCGGAGCGCGCGTCGGACAGGAGGGCATCGCCACGCAGCCAGCAGCGCGTGGAAAAATCCTCCGGCCCGGCCGGGGGCGCGAAGCGGTTGCACTCGATGGAAAAGCCCAGCAGGGCGATACGCGGGCCGCTCATATCTCCACCCCCAGCATCTCGGCGAAGCGCGGCGTCGCCTTCAGCCCGGTGCCGGTCAGCAGCACCACCGTGGTTTCGCGCGCGGCGATGCGCCCTTCCGCCAGCAGCTTCGTGAAGGCGGCGGCGGCCTGGGCGCAGGTGGGCTCGACGTAGAGGCCACGCCGCGCCAGGGCCAGCGCGGCCTCGGCGATCTCCCTTTCCTCGGAAAGCACGGCGCCGCCTTCGGACTCGCGCAGGGCGCGCAGGCATTCGGGCAGACGCAGCGGCTTGGCGATGGCCGTACCCTCGGCGATGGTGGGTTGCGCCTCCTGCTCGGGCAGGCCGAGCGCGGCGCGGGCGATGGGGCCGCAATTCGCCGGCTGCGCCGCCCAGATGCGCGGCAGCTTCGCCACCTGCCCGGCGCGCAGCAACTCCCCGAAGCCGAGCCACAGCCCGAGCACGTTGGAGCCGGCGCCGCAGGGCACGACCACGTTGTCCGGCGCGCGGAAGCCCAGATCCTCCCAGAGCTCGTAGGCGAGGCTCTTGGTCCCCTCCAGAAAGAAGGGGTGCCAGTTGTGGCTGGCGTAGAAGATGCGCTCCGCCGCCGCTTCCGCCGCCTCGGCACAGGCCTGGCGGCTGCCGGGTACCAGGGTGATGCCGGCGCCGGCCGCACGGCTCTGCACCGTCTTGGCGGGGGAGGTGGAGGCGGGCACGTAGATCTCCGCCTGCATCCCGCCCGCCGCCGCATAGGCGCTGACCGCCGCGCCGCCATTGCCGGAGGAGTCCTCCAGCACCGCGCGCACCCCCTGCTCGCGCAGCAGGGACAGCATCACGGAGGCGCCGCGATCCTTGAAGGAGCCGGTGGGCATGAACCACTCGCACTTCGCCAGCGCGGTCCCCTCGCCCAGCCGCATCTCGACCAGTGGCGTGCAGCCCTCCCCCATGGTGATGGGTGCGGCGGGCAGGAAGGGCAGCGCGGCGGCGTAGCGCCAGATGGAGCGGACCGGCGCGATGTCATCGCGCCCGATGCCGGGAAGCGGAGTCAGCAGGAGCGGCTCGCGCGCGTCGCCGCACCAGCGGGGCGTATCCAGCGGCCAGGTGCGGCCGCTGCGGGGGTCGAGATAGGAAGCCATGCGCCGGGCAGGGTTGCCCTTCCGCCCGCTTCGGGCAAGCCTCCGCCCCCATGCGAAACAGCCTCGCCGGCCTTGCCGCGGAACTCGTGCGGCTCGACAGCCGATCCTCCGTCTCCAACCTGTCCGTCGCCGAGCGCATCGAGGCAGAGCTGGGGGGGTTCGAGGTGGAGCGCCTCGACTACACCGACGCGCAGGGTGTCGCGAAGCGCGCGCTGGTGGCGCATCGCGGCGGGCCGGGCGGCATCGCCCTGTCGGGCCACATGGACACGGTGCCCGAAACGGGCTGGGCCGACGACCCGTGGTCCGGCGCGGTGCGGGACGGCGTGCTGCACGGGCTCGGCTCCTGCGACATGAAGGGGCCGGTCGCGGCCTGTATCCTGGCCGCCCAGGAAGCGCCCCGCGCCACGCTGCTCATCACGACCGACGAGGAAACGACCAAGGGCGGCGCGCGCGTCATCGCCGAACGCTCCGAGCTGGCGCGCGCCGCGAAGCTGCGCGGCATCGTGGTGGCGGAGCCAACGGAGCTGGCGCCGGTGCGCGGCCACCGCTCGCACATCGCCTTCACCGCCACGTCGCGCGGGGTGCAGGCGCATTCCTCGACCGGACGCGGGGTGAACGCCAACTGGGCGCTGATCCCCTTTCTGGCGGAGCTGCGCGAGATCCACGCTATGCTGCGCGAGGACCCGGCCTGGCATGACGCGGCCTACGACCCGCCCTTCTCCGACTTCAACCTCGTCCTGGACAATCACGGCACGGCGGTGAACGTCTCCGTGCCGCTGGCCACGGCGCGGGTGAAGTTCCGCTACTCCCGCCGGCTGGACGCCTCGCCCCTGCTTGCCCGCATGGAAGCGGCGGCGCAGCGCGCCGGGGTGGAGCTGGAGGTGGCGCGCGAGGGCCTGCCGCCCGAGCTGCCGGCCGACCACCCGCTGATCCGGCAGGCCGTGCGCCTCGCCGGCCGCGAGGCCTCCACCGTGCCCTTCGGCACCGACGCCTCCATCCTGCAGGATGTCGCGCCCTGCGTGATCCTGGGGCCGGGCTCCATCGCCCTGGCGCACACGCCGCGCGAGCACGTGGCGCTCGACGCGCTGGAAGCGGCGCGGGACCTGTATCTGCGCCTCCTCAACGACAACGACACGGAAACGGCCTGACCCCATGGATTTCTCCACGCTCGACCCCCTGATCCGCCCCCGCTCCCTCGCCGTCGTCGGCGCGAGCGACGATGCGACGCGCATCGGCGGCCGCCCCATCGCCTACATGAAGACGCGCGGCTTCCATGGCGAGCTTTGGCCGGTCAACCCGAAGCGCGACACCGTGCAGGGCATCAAGTGCTTCAGCGGGGTGGAGGCGCTGCCGGCCGCGCCGGATGTCGGGCTGATCGCGGTGCCGGGCGGCGCTGCGCTCGATGCGGTGGAAGCCCTGGGCGAGAAGGGCTGCAAGGCCGCCATCATGTTCACCGCCGGCTTCGCCGAGACGGGCGACGAGGGCGCGCTGATGCAGGACAAGCTGGTGGCGGCGGCGCGGCGCCACGGCATGCGGCTGCTCGGCCCCAACTGCCTCGGCCTGTTCAACGACGCGATCGGCTTCTACCCGATCTTCTCCTCCTCCTTCGAGCAGGGCTGGCCGGTGCCGGGGCGCATCGGCATCGCCTCGCAATCCGGCGCCTATGGCACGCACCTGTACTCGCTGGCGCGCAACCGCAACATCGGCACGCCGATCTGCGTCACCACGGGCAACGAGGCCGAGGTGGCGCTGGGCGACGTACTGGGCTGGATGGCCGAGGCGCCGGAAGTGGACGTGATCTGCGCCTATGCGGAAGGGATCCGCGAGAGCGAGAAGTTCCTCGCCGCGCTGGACCTCGCGCGGCGCAACCGCAAGCCCATCGTGATGATGAAGGTCGGCCGCTCCGCGCTGGGTGGCCTCGCCGCGCAGTCGCACACCGCCTCCATCGCCGGCGACGACGCGGTGACGGATGCGGTGCTTGCGGAGTACGGCGTGGTCCGCGCCCGCAACACGGAGGAGCTGCTGGACATCGCCTATGCCGCGACGCGCCGCGTCTATCCCGCGCGCAACACGCTGGGCGTCGTCACCGTCTCCGGCGGGGCCGGTGTGCTGATCTCCGACGTCGCGGAGTCCCTCGACTTCCCCATGCCGCCCATGCCGGAGGAGACGCAGCGGAAGCTGCTCGGCTTCGTGCCCTTCTGCGCGCCGCGCAACCCGGTGGACTGCACCGCCCAGGCCTTCAACCAGATCGAGCTGGTCGGCGAGTTCGCGCGGGCCACGGCGGCGGAGGGCGGGTATTCCTCGCTGCTTGCCTTCTTCACCCAGGTCGGCGGCTCGCCCACCGTGGGGCCCAAGGTGCGGGCGCAGATGAAGCCGGTGGTGGAGGCGCATCCGGACCGGCTCTGGGCGGTGTCCATCATCGCCCCGCCGGAAACGGCGACGGAATGGGAGAAGGACGGGTTCCTGGTCTTCGAGGACCCGACCCGCGCCGTGGTCGCGCTGCACGCCATGGGCCGCTTCGGCGAGGCCTTCGCGCGCGGGGCCGAGGCCGCGCCGCAGCCCGCCCCGGTCGCCCTGCCCGCCACGGCGCCCAGCGAGGCCAAGGCGAAGCAGATCCTCGACGCTGCGGGCGTGCCCGCCGTGCCGGAGGAAGCCTGCGCCGATGCCGAGGCCGCGGTGGCGGCGGCGCGGCGCTTCGGCTTCCCCGTGGTGATGAAGATCCTGTCCCCCGACATTCTGCACAAGTCGGAAATCGGCGGCGTGTTGCTGGACGTGGCGGACGAGGACGCGGTGCGGGAAGGCTTCGCCACGCTGATGGCGCGCGCGAAGCAGCACGCGCCGGGGGCGCGCATCGAGGGCGCGCTGGTGGCCAAGCAGATCAAGGGCGCAGTGGAGATGGCCATGGGCATCCTGCGCGACCCGGTCTTCGGGCCGGTCGCCATGGTCGGGCTTGGCGGCGTGTTCATCGAGGTGCTGAAGGACGTGGCCTTCCGCCGCTGCCCCTTCGACACGGCCGAGGCCGAGCGGCTGATCCGCTCGCTGAAGGGCTTCCCGTTGCTCGACGGCGCGCGGGGGCGGCCCAAGGCCGACGTGCCGGCGCTCGCGCAGGCGCTCTCCGCCCTGTCGCTCTTCGCCGCGGGCGCGGGGCCGCGCCTCCTGTCCGTGGACGTGAACCCGGTGCTGGTCCTGCCGGAGGGCGCCTATGCCGCCGACGCGGTGATCGAACTGGACGCGGCGGAAGGCTGAACGCCTACGACGTGTGGTCCCTGCCCGGGCGCGGCTTGTAGCCCGGCAGGGACCAGCCGCGCAGCAGCGATGCGGCGCGGAGGAGGAAGCAGGCCAAGGCGCCCGCCACGAAGGCGGGCTCCCGCCATACGCCTTCCAGCCGCAGCGCGACAAAGGTGGCGGCGCCCAGCGCCGCGGCGGTGAGATAGATTTCCCGCCGCAGCAGCAGCGGCACCTCGTTGCAGATCACGTCGCGCAGGATGCCGCCGAAGCTGGCCGTCATGACGCCCAGCAGCACGGCGGCCCAGGGATCGGCGCCGGCCATCAGCGCGATCTCCGCCCCCAGCACGGCATAGAGCGACAGCCCCACGGCATCGGCCCAGAGCAGCGCGCGGAAGCGGTTCTCCACCCGGTGCGCCGCCACGAACACCAGCACCGCGACGGCGGCCGCGACGCCGAGGAGTTCCGGCGCCCGCAGCCAGAAGACCGGCGTGCGGCCAAGCAGCAGGTCGCGCAGCGTCCCGCCGCCAATGCCGGTGATGCAGGCGATCACCACGAAGCCCACCACGTCCATCTGCTTGCGCGAGGCGACCAGCGCGCCGGAAGCGGCGAAGACCGCGATGCCCGCCAGGTCGAGCCAGCGCAGCGTGGCATCGAACAGCACGAAGCCTACTCGGCGGGCTGCATCCGCGCCCGCGCCGGCAGGGACAGCGCCCGCGCGCCGCCCGCGCAAAGCAAGGACAGGCCCAGCAGCAGCGCCACCACCGGCAGCACCAGCGCCTCGTGCCCCATGTCCAGCAGGAAGCCCAGCGGAACGGGGGTGATGGCGGAGCCGAGCGGCAGGCCGGCGGAGACGAAGCCGAACACCTTGCCGACCTCGCCGGGCGGGCAGGCGTCCTTCAGCATCACGTCGCGCGGCGTGCGCGAGGCGCCGAGGCAGGCGCCCGCCACCAGCGCCACGAACGGCAACAGGAACTCGGGCCAGGGCACGAGGCCCAGGGACAGCAGCAGCGCCATGGAAACCAGGGTCAGCGCCACCACCATGCCCAGCAGGTTGCCGCCGCGCTTGTCGGCGACCCAGCCGCCCACCAGGACCCCCGCCGTCGCGCCGGCCATGTAGCCGGTGAGCGCCAGCGAGGCGACGGCGACCGGGGTGGACCACAGCTTGCCCAGCACGGTGATGAGGAAGGCGGACACGCCGGATCCCGCCATGGCGGAAAGCAGGAAGAAGGCGAAGAAGGCTAGGATGGGCTTGGAGGTGAGCAGCCGCGCCCCGCCCTTGGCCACATCGCCACGCTTCTTGGGCTGCTCCTGCAGGATGCGGCTCTGCCACAGGATCGCGCCCACCACCGGCACGCCCAGCAGGCCGACCAGCAGCAGCGCGTCGCGCCAGCCCATCACCAGCAGCAGCCCCGCGATGACCGGTGGGCCGAGCGCGAAGCCGAGATTGCCGGTGAATGTGTGCAGGGCGAAGGCGCGCCCCATGAACTCCTTGCGGATGGAGCCGGCGAGGATGGCGTAGTCCGCCGGGTGGATGACGCTGTTGCCCACGCCCGACAGCACCGCGAGCACGAGGATCATCCGGAAGTCCTGCACGAAAGCCATGGCGGAGATGGACAGCGCCATCAGCAGCGTCCCGCCGACCAGGAAGGGCCGCGCCCCGTGCCGGTCCACCAGGAATCCGACCGGCGTCTGCAGCAGCGCCGTCGTCCCGCTCATCAGCGCGACGGCGAGGCCCAGCATGGCGAAGGACACCCCGAACTCGGCCCGCCACACCAGAAAGAGCGGCGGCAGGCAGAGCATGTAGAAATGGGACAGGAAGTGCCCCGTGCCGATCAGGGCGCAGGTCTGGTAGTCGCGTTTGGCGGAAGGCGTGGCGTCGGGCATGGCGCGGCATGGTGGTGCCGCCCCGCCGCGCGATCAACCGGCGGGAGGTTGCAATTCCGCCATGGGCCAGCGTGGGCGCGGCGCCAGCGCCACGGCATCGCGCTGCCCGGCGCGAAACCGCTCCAGCCCCGCCCAGGCCACCATGACCGCATTGTCCGTGCAGAGCCGCACGGGCGGCGCCAGCAACCTCAGGGGCGTCGCCGCCTCCAGCGCCGCGCGCACCGCCCGGTTGGCGGCGACGCCCCCCGCCACCACCAGCGCCGTCGCGCCGGGCAGCATGGAATGGGCGCGCCGCGCGCGGTCGGCCAGCACCGCGGCCACGCTGGCCTGGAAGGCGGCGGCGATGTCGGCGTGGCGGTGCCCGCGGGAAACGGCCTGCGCCACCGCGGTCTTCAGGCCGGAAAAGGAAAAGTCGCACCCTTCCCGCCCCAGCATGGGGCGCGGCAGGGAAACGGCGCGGGCATCGCCCTCGGCGGCGAGGCGTTCGAGGTGCGGGCCGCCGGGCCAGGGCAGGCCCATCAGCTTGGCCGACTTGTCGAAGGCCTCGCCCACCGCGTCGTCCAGCGTCGTGCCCAGGCGCTCGTAGCGGCCGAGGCCGTGAACGGCGACGCATTGGCAATGCCCGCCCGACAGGAGCAGCAGCAGGTAGGGAAACGCGGGTGGCTCGGGAAACAGCCCGGGCAGGCGCGCGGTGAGCGCATGCGCCTCCAGGTGGTTGATGCCCAGAAAGGGAATCCCCGCCCCCAGCGCGAGGCCCTTGGCGAAGGTGGCGCCCACCACCAGCCCGCCGATCAGCCCGGGCCCCGCGGTCGCGGCCACGCCCGCGAGGTCGCGCGGCTCCACCCCGGCCTCGCGCAGCACGCCTCGCACCAGAGGGGGCAGGCGGCCCAGATGGGCGCGGGCCGCGATCTCCGGCACCACGCCGCCGAAGCGGGCATGGCTCTCGGTCTGGCTGAACACCGCCTCGGCCAGGATGCGGCCATTCCCGTCCAGCAGGGCCGCCGCCGTCTCGTCGCAGCTCGATTCGATGCCCAGGAAGGGCTGCGTTGCAGGAGGTCCGCTTTCGTTCGTCACGCGCTGCCTATAAGACGCGCCCATGTCCTCCGCCACCGCCAAGCCGCACAAGGGCATGCGTTCCCTGCCCCTGCGTGTGGGCACGCGCCAATCGCCGCTCGCCCTGTGGCAGACGCGGCATTTCCTCGACATCGTGTCGCGCTTCTGCCCGGTGCTGCGCGGCGCCAAGGCCTTCGAGGAGCACGCCATCGCCACCACGGGCGACCGCGTGCAGGATCGCCCCCTGGCCGATATCGGCGGCAAGGGGCTCTTCGCGAAGGAGATCCACGAGGCGCTGCTGGACCGGCGGGTGGATTTCGCCGTCCATTCGCTGAAGGACCTGGAAACCGAGCTGCCGCCCGGCATCGTCCTGGCCTGCACGCTGAAGCGCGAGGATGCGCGCGACGTGCTGGTGGTGCCCGAAGGCACCGAGACGGGCGACGCCGCCTCCCCTTTCGGCTGCTTTCCGGCCGGGGCGGTGATCGGCACCGCCTCGCTGCGCCGCCAGGCCCAGCTTCTCGCCGCGCGCCCCGACCTCCAATGCGTCACCATCCGGGGCAACGTGCAGACCCGCCTCGCCAAGATCGCGGCCGGCGAGGTGGCCGGCTCGCTGCTCGCCCTCGCCGGGCTGCGGCGCCTGGGGCTGGAGGAGAAGGCGGCGGTGGTGCTGGACCCCGAGGCGATGGTGCCGGCCGCCGGCCAGGGCATCGTCGGCGTCACGGTGCGCGAGGAGGACACGGAGCTCCATGAGCTTCTCTCCGGCATCGAGGATCGCGAGGCGGCGGCGGTGAGCAAGGCGGAACGCGGGCTGCTCGCGGCGCTGGACGGGTCGTGCCGCACGCCGATCGGCGGCCATGCACGCCTCCTGCCCGACGGGACGCTGCACCTCACCGGCCTCGTGGCGCGGGCCGACGGCTCCTTCCTGCTCAAGCGCTCGGTGCGCGGCGCGGCGGCCGACGCCGCGCGCATCGGCCGGGAGTTGGGCGAGGAACTCCGCGCCGACAGCCCCGCCGACATCTTTGGCTAGCCCTGCCGGCGCCGTGCTGGTGACGCGCCCGGAGCCGGGCGCGGCCGAGACGGCGCGGCGCATCCTCGCCCTGGGGCTGGAGCCGGTACTGGCCCCGGCTCTGGTGCTGCGCTCCCTGCCCGTCGCGCCCATGCCGCCCGTCCAGGCCATCCTCCTGCCCTCGCGCGCCTCCGCCCGCGCCCTGTCCCCTTCGGACACCTCGATCTGGGCGGTGGGCGAGGCGACGGCGGAGGAGGCGCGGCGTCGCGGCTTCCGACAGGTCCGGGCCGCCGATGGCGACGCTGCCTCCCTCGCCGCCGCGGTCGCCGCCGCGCTGGATCCCGCTTCGGGCCCGCTGCTGCTCGCCTCCGGGCAGGGCTATGGGCGCGACCTCCTCGCCGCCTTGCGCGCGGCCGGGTTCCGGGTGATCCGCCGCGCCGTCTATGCCGCGGGCGACGCCGAGGCCCTGCCGGAGAAGGCACGCGAGGCGCTGGCGGCGGGGCGGGTGGGGCAGGCGCTCTTCTTCTCTCCGCGCTCCGCCTCGTGTATCCTCCGGCTGCTGGAGGGGGCCGGCCTCGCCTCGCGGGCGGCAGGTATTTCTGCCATTGCCATCAGCCCGCGCGTGGCTGCCGTGTTGTCACCCTTGCCCTGGCGGGAGGTGCTGGTCGCCGCCCGTCCCCATCAGGACCCGATGCTGGAGCTGCTGCGCAGGCCATGAACGCCCCCCGCAAGAACCTGCCTTTCGACCCCGCCTGGATTGCGCTCGGCTTTGCCGCCGCGGTGCTGATCGGCGCCGCGGTCTGGTTGATCGCCGCGCGCGGCGGACTGGAGCTGCAAGAGGCGGGGCAACCCGCCCCCGTCGCCGGCGTGCCCGCCACCCCGGCCATCCCGGGCGAGCCAGCGGCGGTCGCCACCCTCGCCCCCGCATCGGACCCCGTCGCGGAGCGGCTGGCGGCGCTGGAGCGGCAGCTGGAGGAACTCGCTGTCCGCCCGGCCGGCGACCCGGCCCTGGCGTCGCGCGTCGCCGAGCTGAGCCGCCAGGATGGCGAGACCCAGCGCGCCATCGCGGAGCTGCGCGCCGCCACCGGCGCCATCCTGCGCGAGGCCGGCGAGGCGGTGGACACGCGCTTCGGCCAGATCGAGGCCGGCATCGGCGCCGCCCTCCAGGAAGCCGATCGCCGCCTCGACGCGCAGCAGCAAGCCCTCGAGACCATCACCACCCGGCTCCCGCCCGCCGTGACCGCGCTGGAGCAGGCGGCGGCGCGGCGCGAAACCGCGCTGCGCGAGGCGATCGAGACCGCCCGGCGCGAATCGTCCAGCGCCCTGGAGGCGGCGCGCCGCGAGTCGGAGGCCCGGATCCAGGCGCTGTCCGCCGAGACCGCCCGCCAGGCCGAGGAAGGGCGCCGCGCCACTGAGCAGGCGGTGGCCCAGGCCCGCCAGGCCGCTGAACAGGCGGCGGCCGAGTTCCGCCGGCGCCAGGAGGAGGCGATGGCCGAGGCGTCGCGCCGGGCGGAGGAGTTTTCCGCCGCCATCCGCAACGCCCAGGCCGAATCCGCCCGTGTCCTCGGTGCCCTGCAGGAGCGCCTGTCCCGGGCCGAGCAGAGCGGCGCCCGCGCCGCCGCCGTGGAGGCTCTGCGCGCCGAGATGGCCTCGGGCCGCGCGCTGGGCCCGACCCTGTCGCGGCTGGGCGGGGAGCCGCCGCCGGAACTGACCCGCTTCGCCGACCGCGCCCCGCCGACCGAGGCGCAGCTTCGCGCCTCCTTCGAGGAGGCGGTGCGCAGCGCGCGCAACGCGGCGCCCCCGGCCGACACCCTCACCCGCCTGGGCACCATGCTGACCATCCGGCGCGGCGAGGAGGTGATGGTGGGCGATGCCGCCGAAGGGGTGATCGAGCGCGCCCGCCGCGCGCTGGAGGCGGGGGAGCTGGACGCGGCCCTCGACCACCTGCGCGGCCTGCCGGAGGTGACGCGCAACGCGATGCGCCCCTGGATGGAGGAGGCGCAGGCCGTCGCCGCCGCCCGCGCCACGCTGCGCCGCCTGGGCCAGGGCTGACCCGCCGTGCGCGTCGCGATCAAGACCCTCCTTGTCGTCGGCCTCGTCGTCGCCGCCATCCTTTGGCTCGCCGGTCTGGGCGGGACGGTGGATGTGCGGATGGGCGAGTGGTTCATCGGCATCTCCCTCCCCGCCGCCATCGTCGCGCTGATCCTGCTCTTCGGCACGGTGCACGGCTTCCTGCGCATCGTGTCCTGGCTGCGTGGCTGGCCGGCGCGCCGCCGGCAGAAGCGCGAGGCGCGCAACCGGGCCGAGGCGGACCGCTCCCTCACCCGCGCCCTGGTCGCCCTGGCCGCCGGACGGGCCGAGCAGGCGCGGATCGAGGTGGACCGTGCCCGGGCCCTGGCCGGGGACACGCCGCACCTCCTGCTGCTGTCCGCCGAGGCGGCGCGCGCACGTGGCGACGAGGAGGGGGCGACGGATGCCTTCGAGAAGCTGGCCGGGCGCGAGGATTCGCGTTTCCTCGGCCTGCGAGGCCTGCTGCGCCAGGCGGAGGCGCGCGGCGACTGGTCGGAGGCGCGGCGCATCGCCGCCGAAGCCCACAAGGCCGAGCCGAATGCCGAATGGCTGAAGACCGCCCGCGCCGCCGCCGCGCTGCGCGAGCGCGACTGGGGCGAGGCCCTGGCCTTGTCCGGCCCGGAGGCGCCGCGCGCGGCCCTGTCGCTGGCCGCCGCCGAGCAGGCGGAGGACCCGCTGAAGGCGGCGGAGCTGGAACGCCAGGCCTTCATGGCCGACCCGGCCTTCTCGCCAGCAGTGGTGGCGCATGCGCGGCGGCTGGTGGACACGGGAAGCCCCCGCCGCGGCCGCGCCGTGCTGCGCGAAGGCTGGGCTGCGGCGCCGCATCCGGATATCGGCGCCGCCTATGTGGCGGAGGAGCCGGACGCCACCACGCGCATCAAGCTGGTGGACGAGTTGACGCGCGACACGACGAACCATCCGGAAAGCCGCCTGCTGCGCGCACAGGTGGCCTTGCAGGCCGGGCTGACGGGCCGCGCCCGCCAGGACCTCCAGGCCTGGATGGAAACGGGCGCTGCCGACCGCCGCTGCTACGACCTCCTGGTTCAGGTGGAGCGCGCGGATCTGGGCGACGAGGCGGCGCGGGAAAAGGAGCCGGAGCTGCTGCGTCTCGCAGCTGATGCCCCGGCCGCGCCCACTTGGCGCTGCCGCCGCTGCGGTGCCGAGCACAATCGCTGGAAGCCGCTCTGCCAGGCTTGCGACACCGCGGGTGAGATCGGCTGGTCCGGCGAGGCGGTACGGCCGAGCGAGGCGCGCGCGGGGTAGGGCTCGCCGCACCTCTCAATTTTGGGCATCCGGTGAAGGGCTGGCGCACTGCCAGCCCTAATGAGATGGTCCGCCCCGCTCTCCACCACCAGACTGGGCCTGGGCAACCAGAGGAGGAGCACCCATGAAACTGCGCAACGCGCCGCGTGACGCCGCGATCTTCGGTGTCGACATCGGCAAGAACGTCTTCCATGTCGTTGGCCTCGATGCGGCGGGCGCGCCCGTGCAGAAGGCGACGTTCCGACGTGACACGGTTCTGCAGTTCTTCGAACGGGCCTCGCCGACCGTGGTGGGCATGGAGGCCTGCCCCGGCTCCCAATGGCTGGCCCGCAAGATCATGGCCCTCGGTCACACGGTGCGCATCGTCCCGGCCAAGTTCGTCAAGCCCTACGTGAAGTCGAACAAGAACGACATCATCGATGCCGAGGCGATCGCCGAGGCCGTCTCGCGTCCGACGATGCGGTTCGTCGAGGTCAGGAGCCCCGAACAGGTCGACCTGCAGGCCCTGCATCGCGTGCGGGACCGCCTCGTCGCCCAGCGCACGCGCGTGATCTGCCAGATGCGGGCGTTCTGCCTGGAGTACGGCATCGCGATGCATCAGGGGGCGGGCAAGTTCAAGGCCGATCTGCCGCGCGTTCTGGCGGATGAGACGAACGACCTGACACCCGCCATGCGGCGCCTGCTCGCGGCGCTGTTCGAGGACGTGAGGCAGCTCGAGGGACGGATCGCCGAGATCAGCGGCGACATCGAGGCGGCCGCGGCGTCCAGCGACGTCGCCCGCCGCCTCATGACGATCCCTGGCATCGGGCCGCTGGCCGCGACCGCCCTGCTGGCGGCCGCCGGGGCAGGCAAGCAGTTCCGGAAGGCCCGCGACATGGCGGCCTGGCTTGGTCTTGTGCCGCGGGAGCACTCGACCGGCGGCCGGACGACGCTGCTCGGCATCAGCAAGCGGGGAAGCTCCTATCTGCGGCGCCTGCTCGTTCATGGGGCACGATCTTGCGTGATGCACCTCGACCGGTCCCGGGACCGCCTGGGCGGCTGGATCGACGGGCTGGAGAAGCGCATGCATGGCAACAAGGTGACTGTGGCGCTTGCCGCGAAGATCGCCCGCGTTGCCTGGGTGGTGATCACCAAGCCAGGCGCGACCTACGAACGGCGCGGTCCGGCCATGGCCTGACGGCGCCGTTCGGCAGACTGCGAGGTTCGGGAACGTGATGACGAGACAGTTGATCGGCGCAGCGTAAGCTCTGAGCAAAAAAGCGGGCCTTGTGCCCGAAGCGTTATTCGAGAACGGTGCGCGCGGATCTCATCATGGCCTGGCTGCAACAGCAGCTCACTCGCGAGA
>NZ_JAPFQI010000008.1 GCF_026183895.1 Sabulicella glaciei
TGCCCACGAAGCCGGGCGCCTCCCGATGGCGGTCGATCGAGAAGACGCCGTAGGGCGCGTCCAGCCAGGCCCGCTCGCCCGGGCGGATCCGTGCGACCTCCGCGCTGAAGTCGCCCAGCGCCTTGATGCCCAACTCCACGCGCGGAAGCGCCTCGGGCGCCGAGGCGATGGTATAGGGATGCTCGCGCAGGCCAAAGGGCGAACCACGCAGCGTCAACCAGGCAAACTGGCCCGGCATGAAGCGCCGAAGCCCCTCATGCCCCTCGGGTTCCAGCGCAAGAGTCACGGTGTCGTTGCGCTCGGGCCTCACCTCCACCACGCGCCAGGGCTGGCGGCGCTGGCGCCATGGCCTCACCACCCGCACCCAGATGACCAGCAGCGCCCAGGCGAGCGTCACGGACAGCCACAGGGCGCGCTTGCCCGGTGCGGCGGTGAAGTGGCCCACGCCGATGATGTGCGCGACCGCGGCCGCGAAGCCCAGTGTCGCCAGCGCGACATGGGCGTAGCGCCACAGTCCGTACTCAAGGCGGAGCAGCTGGCGCCATTCCGATGTCACGACGGCCAGGGCGAACAGCAGCAGCGCCGCGCGCCCGGCCGTCAGCTCCCACGGCGCCACGCGCGGGTCGATGGTTGGGCCGAGCGCCTCGGTTTCGAACAGCCAGAGGATCGCGAAATGCGCCGCCACCAGGACCAGCGCGATCCAGGCGAGATAGCGGTGAAACAGGTAAATCACGTCGATGCCGAAGGGAGCGCTGAGACGCCGGAAGCGCGCGGTGAGCGCGAACTGCATGGCCATCATCGCCATGCCCGCAAAGCCGAGCGCAACCGACAAGTCGAACCAGAAACCCCGGCTTGGAGGCAATTCGCCCCACAGCAGCGCCGCAAAGGGCGCAGCCACCAGCACCAGGTAGAGAGCAATCCATCGCGCGGCGTGCATTGCCTAGGCTTCCGCACCGCTTGTGGTGTGGCCCTTGCCGCGAAGCGCCGTCGCACCGCCGGCGGCCTGCAATCCGAGCCGCCGTGCAAACTGTACCACCATCGACATCGGCTGCGGACGGTCCAGCCCCATCTCGAACCCGGTCCTGGTCAGCATAGGGACTCCTGCAAGGCGGATCGGTCCATTCCGATCCTGGCTAGGGGAAAACTTGAGTGAAGATGAACGGTTGTTCATTTCTTTCCAGTCAATGCGGATTGCCGCTCGGCCGTGGGATCGGTCGGGTCTTGCAGCCCTCCGCAAGCGTCATGACCCGGCGCTGTCCACTGCTGCGAGCGAGACCGACAGGAAGATCGATGCCGGTCGGCTCGCGTCACGCGCCCGACCGGCAGCGTCTCCATTGCGGGAGCGTCCTCTCGATCATTGGGGCGAGGCTTGGACGCCGAGGCAGCCACTCGATCTTCAGCCTGACCGTGCGGACCTAACCTCCGAGCGAGGCTCCCAGGATGTGCGGCCATCCCGATATTTGATGACGGGCAGTGGCTCCAACTGGAGCGAGTCTTCGAACCGTCCAGTGGGCGATGCCGTCGATCAAGCGCACCTCGTCCTGTGAAGCGCCCAGACATGTGTCCGCAGCTCGACCTGGCAAAAAGCAGGCCCATCCGCGTGCTCGTCCAGGTTCGCCAAAAGGTGCAAGATGCGCTGTCTTGCCCTCCATGCATACGGGCAAGGTCTTGTGCAACCGACGCGCCGGGGGCGGCATCAACCTCTTCACATCCAAGAAAGGGCCGATGTTCCAACTATTGGCATCTGCCGACCGCTGCCTGATGCGCCTATTCGCTTGCTTTTCGGATCGGTCAGAACGATTGGCCGAATTCGGACCGCATGAGGCGCCTGAACGGTTCGGCCGCAGCACCTAGCATTCGTCAGCCAGCGCTCGCGTCCACGAACTTCTTCAAGAGCCCCAGCGGATGGCGGCGGTGGCACCTCCAACCGGCCGGACTGACGGCCCTCTCCTCCCTTCGGTCCCTTCGCACTGGCCGCGGCGCTGTCCCATCTGGGCCTCGGCCGCTAGTGCCCTCCCGTGGGGCGGCGGGACCGCGACAACCCTTCAGCGCGCCACCAGCACGGGAATGCGGCAAGCGCGCAGCAGCGCCGTGGTGGTGGACCCGAGCATCATGGCGCGCAGCCGTCCGTGCCCGTAGGCGCCCATGACGAGCAGGTCCATTTCCGCGGCGGAAACGTGGGCGGCGATGGCCGCGTCCACCTCGCCGCGCAGCACAGTCACGGTCGCGGGCTTGCCAGCGCGCGCCAGGACGGCGGCCGGCGTCGCCAGAAGCGTCTCGCCCGCGCCGCCCGCCGGGGCAACGGTGATGAGGTGGCACTCCAATCCATCCAGTGCAGGGTGCTTCGCGACGAATTCCACCACCTTGAGTGCGGTCGGCCCACCATCATAGGCAATGGCGAAGCGACGGATGGAGCGGAAGGCACGCGAGGCCACCAGCACCGGCCTGGGGCTCGCGCGCAGCACGCGTTCCAGGTTGGCGCCGAGGTGGCCCGTGGCGAAATCCGCGCGGGCTCCCCGCTTGCCGATCACCACCAGATCGGCCCCCGCCTCATGCTCAATAATCGTGTCCACCAGGGAACCGTGGCGCTGGGCCGTGGAAGAATGAGCCACGCCGGCCGCGCGCAGCCGCGCCTCGGCCGCGTCGAGCATGGCGCGGCCCCGCTGGAGCGCGAGGCGACCGCGCTGCTCATCCAAGGCGGCGAGTTCACGCAACAGCGCATCGGCGGCATCCACGCCGAGGGCGCCGGAATGGTCGGCCGACGCTTCATTGGGCTGGCGGCTCAGCACGTGCAGCACGTGGACGGCCGCCCCGCCCAAACGGTCAGAGGCCCAGGCCGCATGGTCCAGGACACTCTCGTTGTAGATCGAGGCATCGATGCAGGCGAGGATGGTCGTCATGGTGCATGTCCTCCCGGTCAGTGCAGGGCCGAGGCGGAGGCACCCGGCTTATCGAAGGTGCCCAGCCGGTCAACGATCCGGGTGGAGGACTGGTTCATGCCAAGGATCTCCACCTCCGTCCCTTCCCGGCGGAACTTCAGCACCACACGATCCAGCGCCGCCACGGCAGTGAGATCCCAGATCTGCGCATCGGAGACGTCGATCACCACCCGGCCCACCGCCTCGCGCAGGTCGAAGCTGTCGATGAAGCTCTCTGACGTGGCAAAGAAGACCTGGCCGGCGACGCGGTAGATGCGCATCCTGCCATCTGTCGAAAGCTCGGAGGAAACGGTGAAGAAGCGCGACACCTTGCGCGCAAAGAACAGACCCGAGAGCAGCACGCCGACGCCCACACCCTGGGCGAGGTCGTGCGTCCATACCGTCACCGCCACAGTGGCGATCATGACGATGGAGGATTCCGGCGGGTGCACCCGGAGGTCCCTGAGCGACTTCCAGGAGAAGGTGCCGATGCTGACCATGATCATCACCGCGACCAGGGCCGGCATGGGAATCACCCGCACGAAATCCGCCAGCAAGAGGATGAGGATCAGCAGGAACAGTCCGGCCCAGAAGGTGGAAAGGCGCCCGCGCCCAGCCGATTTCACGTTGATCACCGACTGACCGATCATCGCGCAGCCGGCCATTCCGCCGAAGCAGCCCGCCACCATGTTGGCGATGCCCTGCCCGACGCCCTCGCGCCCCTTGTCCGAGGGGGTGTCGGTCAGCTCGTCCACGATGGAGGCGGTCATGAAGGACTCGAGCAGCCCCACCACAGCCAGGGTGAGCGACGTGGGCAAAATGATCCGCAGCGTCTCGAAGGTCAGTGGGATGTCGGGAAGCAGGAAGACCGGCAGGCTGGAGGGCAGCTGGCCCATGTCGCCGACAGTGCGCACATCGAGACCCAGCGCCCAGGCGAGGGCCGTCAGGACCACGATTGCCACAAGGGGCGACGGCACGGCGGTGGAAAGGCGCGGCAGCAGGTAGATGATCACGAGCCCGGCCGCGACCAGGAGGTAGCTGACAGGCGTCACGCCGGTCAGTTCCGGCAGCTGCGCCATGAAGATCAGGATGGCCAGCGCGTTGACGAAGCCGGTCATGACCGAGCGGGACACGAAGCGCATCAGCACGTCGAGGCGGAGCAGCCCCGCGCCGATCTGAATGATCCCGCACAGCATCGTCGCAGCAAGCAGGTATTGCAGGCCGTGGTCACGCACCAGCGTCACCATCACCAGTGCCATGGCGCCCGTCGCCGCAGAGATCATGGCTGGCCGTCCGCCCGCAAAGGCGATCACCACCGCGATGCAGAAGGAGGCGTAGAGGCCGACCTGCGGGTCCACGCCGGCGATGATGGAGAACGCGGTGGCCTCGGGAATGAGGGCGAGGGCGACCACGGTGCCGGAAAGCAGCTCGCGCGTCACGCCTGCCGGTGCCCACTGGGCACGCAGGTGATCCAACATGGAAAGGGACTTTCAAGAAGCGGGGGAACGAAGACGGCGCGCGAACTCAACCCGCGCGCAAGGCGCGCCAGGAGAGCGAAACAGAGCGGAGCTTCAGGGCGGCGTCGTGGTCACGAAGGGGCAGGTAGCGCATCGATCCGTGGCGCGCAACGCAAGCCCATAGCGAGCCCTGGGACAAACCGCCCGGTCGAAAGCGCATCGATCGGTGGCAACGATCCCTGAAGACGGAAGATCTGGAGACGACCGGCTATACCAGCGGGTGGACGATGGAAGTCAGGACAGCGCATGCGCGTGACACGGAGCCTGGCCGAAAAGGCAGAACTTGTTCACCGGCTGCCCGCAGGCCGCACAGCAGCGCAGCCACGCGAACGGCCTGACACCTTTGTCATCATGTGGCGTACGGATCGGGCCAAGCCTCAAGTAGGCGAAAAGAAAGCCGGCCCCTGCATCGAACCGACCGCCGGTGAGGCGAAAAGCCGATCATACCGCTCGGATCTCCCGTCCTGCCATGCGGATTCAGACCACCAAGTCCGGCGCCGCGGTGCCAAATGTGCCGGGACCGATCAACTTGCATCAGCGATCCAGGAAGGTGCCGGACGCGCGTGGCGCTCGAAGCCGCCTTGATGGACCATGCGTCCTGCATCGTTCCCAAGGACCACGAGCCGCTTCGACCGGTACCTTCCCACGGGCCCACCACACCCGCAGCGTTCTCCTAGGCAACCGCAGGGAGCGGGACGCAGGCGCCAAAACGCCGCGAAGGGGTGATCCCATCCTATCTTCTCAACGTTCTGCACCCTAGGTTGAAATTAGCTCTATTGCAGGAACTTATAGTGGAACAAGCGGTCTTTCATGTTACGTTCACTCGCATCGTCATAAGTAAATGTCCTTACCCCAGACATAGCGCTTTCTGACCGAACATACGTCGATTGGAAGTTTGCTCCTTGAACATCTCTTTGTTCGCGAAGTGCTCGAAATGGCTTTGCAGGCAGCCAGCGCGAAAGGCGCCAATGCGTCCGAGTCATCGACTGGCGTTTCTGAGCTTCATGGTGATGTTCGTCCTCGCTGCGTGGCCTGCAGGGGCTGATTCCCTGCGGATGCGCGTGATCGGTGGTCTGCCGTCAGTCAGCCAGTACACGGACCACGAGGAACCGTTCTGGCGTCGCATAGTGCCCGAACTCACCGGCGGGCGGTTGCTCCCGGAGATCATACCGTTTCCGGCCACCGGCATCGGTGGCCAGGAGATGCTGCCGATGATCCGTAGCGGGGCGATCCCTTTTGGGACTGCCATCCTTCCGGTGATCGGCGCCAATGAGCCGGAGTTCGAGGCGCTGGACCTTCCGCTCCTGAACCCGACCTTGGCCGAACTGCGCCGCACCGTCGCGGCATTTCGTCCCTTTCTCACCGAGGCGTTGCGCCTGCGCTACGATGCAGAACTCCTCGCGATCTACACCTATCCGGCGCAAGTGCTCTGGTGCGCCCGGCCCTTTTCGTCCTTGTCCGACCTGCGCGGGAGGCGCGTCCGGACTTCCGCTGCGGCCCAGGCCGACCTGGTCACCGCGCTCGGCGGCACGCCAGTGGTCACTCCATTCGGGGAGGTAGTTCGTGCCGTGCGAAGCACCGCAGTGGAATGTGCCATCACTGGCACGCTGTCTGGCATGCAGATTGGCCTCCATGAGGTAACGACGCACGTGCATTCCATGGCGATCAACTGGGGGGTTTCGCTGTTCGCCGCCAACACGCGGGCCCTGCAGGCCCTGCCGGAGGATCTGCGCAACATCCTCCGTACCGGCCTTGCGGATCTGGAACGGCGGATCTGGGAAGCGGCAGACCGGGAAACGGCCCTTGGCCTGGCGTGCGCCGCTGGCGGAGCAGGCTGCGGGCCGGGCCGCCAAGGTACGCTGACCCTGGTGCCGCAGCAGCCGGCGGATGTCCCGGCGCGGCGCGAGCTGTTGCGCGAGGTGGTTCTCGAGCGGTGGATCGACCGCTGCGGCGCGGATTGCGCCGAGATCTGGAACGGCACCATCGGCTCGAGCGCCGGTCTGCCCATTGTGACACGGTGAGCATGACGATGAAGCGCCTGCGCCTTCTTCTCCGGAACGCTTACGCCGCGGTCACGGCCGGCGTCCTCATCCTCCTTGCCGCCATCTGGGGATTGGTCTGGTTCGCGACGGAACGCGCCCGCTCCGATGTCTTGGCGGCCACGACCGCACAGCTCGATCAGATGGCAGGTGCCATCACCGTGTCCTTGAACCGGAGCCTGATCGAGACGGATAACCTGCTGGCGAACCTGCCCAACCTCGTGCGCAACGTTGCCGGAGCATCCGCAGGCGACCGCGCGCTCGTGCAGATCCTGCGTGACCTCAACGGAAGCAGCCTCTTCGTCCGCGACCTCCTGCTGCTGGATGCGGATGGGAGGCCATTCGCGACCGCCTTGCCGACCTCGCGCAGGAGAACCGTGGATTTCGACTGGTTCGGCGGCGAGATGGGTGGGCTCCGGTTCGCTGGTCCGATCCGAAACCCCAGCACACAGGAGTGGTCGCTCTACATTGCCCGCGAGGTCGAGTTCTCGCCGGCCAGAAGGGGCCTCGCCGCTGCCGAGATCGCCGTTGGCACTCTCGCCTCGCTGTTTGAGATGGGTGGACGGACCGCATCCGCAGGAAGCGGGGTGCCCGAGGTCAGGGTCGAAAGCGCGGAGGGCAGGATTCTCGCGGCCCTGCCCCACGATGAGTCACGAATTGGCGCCTCGGCTCCCAGCGACGAACGCCTGGCCGTGCAGCTCTCGCGTCATGGTAGTGGCGTTTCCCTGAGAACTTCCTCCGGTGGCGGGGAGTTCCTTTCCGCTGTGCGCCCGTCTGTTTATCCACATCTCCTGATCGGAACTTCGCTGGATCTCGACAAGACGTTGCGCGTCTGGCGCAGCGATCGGCGGAGCATGGCAGCGGGCGCGGCGGCTTTCTCGGTCCTGGTGGTCTTCTCTGGCTTGCTCCTGCTGAAATGGATGGCCTCCCGCACGGCCGCGGAGCGTGAGCGGCAGCATGGGCGCGCAATGCTCGAGAACGCCCTGGAAAGCATGTCCGACGGCTTCGTGATGTTTGACAAGGATGACCGATTGGTCGTCTGCAACAGCCGCTACCGCGACATGTACCAGATCAGCGCGCCTTTCCTTGTTCCGGGTGCGCGCTTCGAAGAAATCATGCGCCAGGGCGCGTTGCTTGGACAGTACCCGCAATGCGGCGCCGACATCGACGGCTTCGTTGCCGAGATGATGGCTTGGCATCGCGGTAATCACACCCCGATGGAGCGGCTCCTTCCGGACGGCCGCTGGCTGCTGGTCACCGAGCGCCGCACTCCCGACGGTGGGACGGTCGGCATCCGCACGGACATATCAGCGCTGAAGGCTGCCGAGGCGAAGGCGCGCCGTCGCGCCGAGGAGGATCCCCTGACAGGGCTGTCGAACCGGGGCGTCCTGCGCACTAGCCTTCAGGCCCTGGCCGGCGCCGCGGGGGCGCGCGCCAGCCTCGTTCTGTTCGACCTCGACCACTTCAAGGCTATCAATGACAGCTATGGCCATCCCGTAGGCGACCAGCTCCTCTGTCAGGTCGCAGAGCGGCTGCGCTCCGTGACGCGACCTGGCGACACCCTGGCGCGCCTCGGCGGCGATGAGTACGCGGTGCTGATTCCGAACCTCGTCGAGCCTACCCAGCTGGCGGAGTTCCTTGGCTGCATGAAGGATGTGATCGAGAAACCCGTTCACGCTGGCGACCGCACGATCCGCCCTTCCCTTTCCATCGGCGCGGCGCGCTTTCCCGAGGATGCCGGAAATCCGGAGAGCCTCATGCAGGCAGCCGACCTCGCGCTGTATGAAGCCAAGCGTCAGGGCCGCAACCGGTGGGCCTTCTTCGACAAGGGCAGCGCGGACGCGCTGCGGCGCCGGAGCCTCCTGGCCGAACAGCTCAAGGTCGCACTCTCCGAGGACAGCATCGAGATCGTCCTGCAGCCCAAGCTGCGGCTTTCGGACAGGCAGGTGGTCGGCTTCGAGGCCCTGGCGCGCTGGCGAGAGGATGGGGTTCTGGTTCCGCCTTCCGAGTTCATTCCCTTGGCGGAGGAACAGGGAATTGGGCTCCAGCTCGGATTGACGCTTCTGCGGAAGGCACTCTGTGCCCAGCGGGCGATGCTTGATGCCGGGCTCGAGCCGGGCCGCATGGCCGTGAACTTCACCACCTCCCAGCTGCTGGACGGCGACCTCGTCGCAACATTGGCCACCGAATTGCTGCGCGCCGGGCTGACCACCCAGCGACTGGAGGTGGAGATCACGGAGACGGTCCTGCTCGATCGCTCGGCGGATGTGGTGAACGCGGCACTCCACGCGATTGCCAAGCTGGGAATTGGTATCGCGCTCGATGATTTTGGTACCGGCTACGCGTCGCTTTGCCACTTGGCGAAACTGCCGGTTTCTCAGCTGAAGATTGACCGTTCGTTTGTGACGGAATTGGTGGAAGGCGGTCGCGGAGCCGCGATCGCGCGTTCGATGATCGCACTTGCGCGCGGTCTTGGCATCGAGACAGTCGCCGAGGGCGTCGAAACTGCCGACCAGTACGAGATCCTCGCCAATGAAGGATGCGATGTCGTCCAGGGCTACCTGATCAGTCGGCCTTTGTCCGTTGAGATGGCAACAGCCTGGTTGCGTCAGCACCAGCGTCAGAGCCAAGTGTCACATTTGTCGATCTCCGTGCTTCGGTGAGATCAGAAGCCAGCATGAATGCCCCGGGTTACTGCTTATCTGCTTTGGGCCAGGTCGGATAAAAGGGGCAACGGGGGTGGCTGGGCTTTGCCCAGGCGAACCGCGAGGCCGATCGCCGGAAGCCGCCCGCCGCGTCTCTTGATCGACGGCGCTTGACGAACGGGAAGGCGACCCTGCTGGAATAGTGCTGCGCTGGAAAGTCTCGCACCACCGGCAAAGAAGGCGCGCAGGGACGAAGGCGGGCTGGGAACAGGTGGGCCGCGATGGCGGCCTCACCGCGGGCAGACGATCAAGGAGGCTGAGTACATGACCATTCGTAGCGCCATTGTGGCGACCCTGGCAGCATGCCTGGCCTGGGCCACACCCGCCGCGGCGGGGCCGACGCTCGACGGCGTGCGGCAACGCGGCATCCTGGCCTGCGGCGTCAACGTCGGCGTGGCAGGCTTCTCCCTTCCCGACAGCCAGGGCACTTGGCGGGGCATGGATGCCGATCTGTGCCGCGCCGTGGCGGCCGCAGTGCTTGGCGACCCAGGCAAGGTTCGCTTCGTGCCCCTGACGGCGGTGCAGCGCTTCACCGCCTTGCAGGCGGGCGAGATCGACGTGCTGATCCGCCAGACCACCCTGACCATGGTCCGGGACACCAACCTGGGCATGCGCATGGTGGGGGTGAACCTCTATGACGGGCATGGCTTCATGGTTCGCCGCGATGCGAACATCCGGTCCCTGCGCGACATGGATGGCATGACCATCTGCCTCTCGCCGGGCACCACGAACGAGCTGGTGACGGCCGACGCCTTCCGCGCCGAGAACATCACCTTCCGCCCCGTGTTGCAGGAGCGCATGCAGGATAACGCCTCTGCGCTCCAGGCCGGACGGTGCGACGCCATCGGCACGGATGCAACCCAGCTCGCCGCGCTGCGCTCCCAGTTCACGCGGCCCCAGGACTTCGTGATCCTCGACCAGCGCTTCTCGAAGGAGCCCTACGGCCCGGTGGTGCGCCGTGACGATCAGGAGTGGTTCGACGTGATCCGCTGGGTGCTCTTTGGCCTCATCGAGGCGGAAGAGCTGGGCGTCACCAGCCAGAACGCCGAGCAGCTGCGCGCCTCCAGCCCCAATCCCGCCATCCGCCGCCTGCTCGGCGCGGTGCCCGATCTCGGCCAGGCCGTGAAGCTGCAGCCCAGCTGGCTTTTCGACGCGATCCGGGCCGTCGGGAATTACGGCGAACTTTACGAGCGGACCATCGGCCCGAACACGCCCATCGGCCTGCCCCGCGGCATCAACGACCTTTGGACCCGCGGCGGGCTGATCTACGCTTGGCCGCTGCGCTGAACGAGGCGGGAGGTGAGGGAGCCGGTGCAGTTCTCGATGGCATCGGTTCCTTCGTGATCTGCCGAGCTTGGCAAAGGAAGCCGACGACCTGATCCTATGGCGGCCCGCTGGTCCGGGCGGCGTGACCTTCGTCGGCCAGCGGGCCACGCTGTGAGACCGGCGCGCGGTCAGTCCGCCCGAACGCGGGCCTCCTGCACCACGCGCCCCCATTTCTCGATCTCGGCAGCAAGGAAGCTGCGGAACTGCTCAGGCGTGGATGGCGTAGGCTCGCTGCCCTCCCCGGCCAGCCGCGCCACCAGCTCATCCTGCCGAAGGGCACGCACCACCGCCTCGTTCATTTGCGCCAGCACGCTCGGCGGCGTGCCGATGGGTGCGACGATGCCCGTCCAGTTCACCGCATCGAAGCCGGGAAAGCCAGCCTCCGCGACGGTCGGCACGTCGGGAAGGATGCGCATCCGCTGAGCGGAGGTGACGGCGATCGGACGCAGTTCCCCCGAATCAAGCAAGCCCTTCACCGCCAGGGGATTGGCGGAATACAGATCCAGCCGGCCCGCCAGCAGGTCCGTGACCAGCTGTGCGGCACCGCGATAGGGCACGACGGTCAGCTCGACCCGCGCGGCCAGGGCAATCATCTCGGTGCTCAGGTGCCCCACCGTGCCGTTGCCGGGATGGCCCGCGGTCAGCCGGCCCGGACGGGCACGGGCCGCTGCCGTCACGTCCGCGAGGCTGCGATAGGGCGAGTTCCGCGCCACCACGAAGACATTCGGCTGCGACGCAACGAGGGAGACGAGCGCGAGGTCCCGCAGCGGCTGGTAGGGAATGTTGGCGCCATAGAGCGTCGGGTTGATCGCCAAGTTGGAAGTCTGACCCATGCCGATGGTATGGCCATCCGTCGCCTTGGCCACCGCGTCGATGCCGACATTGCCGCCAGCGCCCGGCCGGTTCTCCGCAACGATGGTCCAGCCGGTGAGCGCGGCCAGGCGCGACGCCATCTCGCGCGAGATCACGTCCGTCCCGCCGCCGGGCGGGTAAGGAACGATCAATCGGATGGGGCGGCTCGGCCAGGGCTCCTGGGCAGCGGCACCGCGCACAGCGGCAAGGCCAAGTGCAGTCACGACAACGGCACGTCGGTTCATGGCCTTTTTCTCCCATTCTCTGCGCCACGATCGGTCGAAGACATTCGACCTCACGCTCCTCGAAGCACAAGCCCCGTCGCGCTCCCGCGCGAGGAGAGCTGGGAGAAGCCTATCGGCAGGAGGTCGCTTCAACCAACCAGGGCGTTCAGTGCAGAGGATTGCCGGGATAAAGGGTCGCTGAACCAGTGACAGTCTGGCCCCGGTTCGGGACTGGCCGTGCGACGGTGCGACCGCAAGCGACGTCCCATGCACCGCAGGGGTTCGCGCGACGAAGCTGCTTGCGCGCTTCCCTCTTTAACGCGCTTCAGAAGGCGGGCGCCTCGCGCGGATCGAGGAAGCGCGAAACATAGGCAGCCTGCTGCGTCCGGTAGCGCTCCCACAGGCTCCGCAGCGCCGCCACCGGCGCGTCATCCCAGTCGACGCGCAGATCCACCACCGGCCAATCATGCACCTCGTGGACGAGGAGGCCTGCCCCGTGCTCGTCGTCGAACTCGCCGCCGGCCTCCAACCCCGCCTCCAGCGCGCGAACGAGGCGCTCCGCCAGCGGTTCCTCCGGCGAGGCGGCGAAGGCTGACACCATGGCCGCGGGCACCTCCTCCTCGGCGAGGAGGTTGCCCATGGCGATGCAGTCCTTTCCGCTCGCCTGGCCGGTCTTGGGCATCCCGCTTTCGCCCATGTGAAAGGCGCAGCGACCGTGCCGGTCCACGACAGCCACCTGCCGGTGCTCCGGCGCCGTGGTGCTTTCGAGCAGGAGGCGCAGCACCGCCTGCGCGCCCAGCCCCTGCCGCAGCAAGGTGAGGCCCAGAGGCGCCAGGGCGGGGTCCGAGAAGTTCTGCGTCGCCACCGCGCCCATCGGCCCGGTTCGGATGCAGCGCGCCGCCGTGGCGACGGAGGAGGAGGTGACGACGGCCCCGAAGGCGCCCGTGCGGGCGCAGCGGCCGATCAGCGAATAGGTCATGCAGGTTCCTCGGCGGGAAAGGCGGCGCAGCGGGAGGGCCCCGCCAGTTCGAGCACGCTCCCCGCGGCCAGGCCGGAGGCGAGCATGGGGGCAAGGCGCGCCACGGCGCGGCCCCCGGCGGCTTCGGCGCAGGCCAGGTGCACGTCCACGTGCCCGCCCTGGAACACGACGGAGCGCACCTCGCCGGAGAGCAGCGCGGGACCGCCGGGGGACAGGGTCTCGGGCCGCAGGAAGGCATCCACCGGCGCGCCTTGCGACAGGCCTCGCAGCGGCGCGGCATCGGCTTCCAGCACCGCCTGCCCCACCTCGATCCCGGCCGTCCCACCCATCAGGCCACGCAGCCGGCCGCGCAGCACCGTGGCATCGCCCACGAAGCCGGCCACGAAGCGGTCCGCCGGGCGGGCATAGACCTCCTCCGGCGTGCCGACTTGGTGGATGCGACCGCCGCTCATCACCGCGATGCGGTCGCTCATCGCCAGCGCCTCGTGCTGGTCATGCGTCACGAAGAGCGTGGCGACGCCCGCCGCACGCTGGATCTCCCGCACCTCCACCTGCAAACCGCCGCGTAGCGCGCGGTCCAGGGCCGAGAAGGGCTCGTCGAGCAGGAGGATGCGCGGCCGGATCACCAGTGCCCGGGCCAGCGCCGCGCGCTGCTGCTGCCCGCCCGAAAGCTGGCGCGGGCGGCGGTCCTCCAGCCCCGAGAGGCGGACCATGCGCAGCGCCTCGGCCACGCGGCCCATCGCCTCGACCTTCGGCATGCCGCGGGCGCGCAGCCCATAGGCCACGTTCTCCGCCACGTTCATGTGCGGAAAGAGCGCATAGGACTGGAACACCATGCCGATGTCGCGCTTCCACACCGGCACGCGCGTCACGCTCTCGCCGCCCAGGAAAATCTCGCCCTCATCCGGGGTCTGGAACCCGGCAACGAGGTTCAGCAGCGTCGTCTTGCCGCAACCCGAGGGGCCGAGCAGCGTGACGAACTCGCCGGGCGCGACCACCAGCGACGCGCCATGCAGCGCCGTCACCGCGCCGAAGCGGCGCGTCACGCCATCCAGGCGCAGTGCCTCAACGGCCACCCGGCACCTCCGTCCCTAGGACGCGTGAAAGGCCGAGCCATCGGTCGGCGGCGAGGATGAGCAGCATGGTCGTCACGATCCAGATGGCGGAAAGCGCCGCGATGGAAGGGTCGGCATATTCACGCACGTAGTTGTACATGGCCACGGGCAATGTCTGCGTGCGCTGCGTCGAGACGAAGAGGCTCGCCGAGAACTCGGTGAAGGACAGGATGGCGGCGAAAAGCCAGCCTCCCGCAAGACCCGGCAGCAGCAGCGGAAGTGTCACCTGCCGCAGCACGCGGCTCGGCGGCGCCCCGAGCGACAGCGCCGCGTCCTCCAGCCGCCCGTCCAGCGACTTCAGCGAGATCCAGACCGAGCGCACCACGAAGGGCAGCACGAGTACGACATGGCACAGCACCAGCAGCGGCAGACCGCGCGGCAGGCCGGATTGCGCGAAGAGGGTCAGGAAGCCAAGCCCGACCACGAAATGCGGCACCACCAGCGGCGCCATCACCAGCGCCTCCAGCGTGCGCTTGCCGCGGAACTCCAGCTTCTCGAGCGCCAGCGCCGCCCCTGCCCCCAGCAACGTCGCGATGACGGAGGCCGAGATCATGACGAGCAGGCTGTTCCAGGCGCCGTCTCGGAAATCCGGATAGGTCATCGCCCGCTCGAACCAGCGCATGGACCAGGCCTGGGGCGGGAAGTTCAGGATGGAACGCGCATCGAAGGCGACGATGCAGGCGACGAGCGCCGGCATGGCGATGAAGGCGAGCAACAACAGGACCAGGAGGCGCAACCACCAGCTCACAGCCGTTGCTCCACCCGCCGCGTCACCAGCGAGAGCGCGGCCAGCGAGACGGCGGTGAGCGCGAGGCCCGAGACCGCCAGCGCCGCGGCGAAGGGAAAGTTGAAGGAGGCGAAGCCGAGCTGATAGACGAGGTTCGAGATCATGTTCACCTTTCCCCCGCCCACCAGCTGCGGTGTGGCGAAGGCCGAGAAGGTCCAGGCGAAGGCCGTGGTTCCCGCCGCAAGGATGCCTGGCAGGCTGAGCGGCAGGGTGACGGTGAAGAACCCCCGCGCCGGCGTGGCGCCGAGCGACTGCGCCGCGCGCTCCAGCTCCGGCTCGATATGGGCGAGGCCGGCGGCCAGCATGATGACGACGATGGGCAGCGTCACGTGCACCAACGCCGCCAGCACTCCGCCCGTGGTGAAGAGCATCTCCGCCCGCCCCAGGCCGAGCCACGCCAGGGCCGCGTTCAGGAAGCCGCTATTGCCCAGCACCACGATCCAGCCATAGGTCCGCACGATCTCGCCAAGGAAGAGCGGCGTGATGACGATCGCGAGGATCATGGACCGCGCGAGGCGTGACCGCGTGCGCAGGATTGCCCAGGCCAGGGGATAGCCCGCTAGCAGCGACAGGATCGCCGTCCCGGCGCAGAGCAGCAGCGTGTCCCAGAACACGCCGATGTAAAGCGGATGCGCCTGAGCCACGAAATTCTGCAAGGTGAAGCCGCCCGGCTCCAGTTCCCCGGGGACGTGGGCGCGGAGTGCGTACTGGAAGACCGCCAGCAGCGCCGCCGCGAAGGCCAGGCCGCACAGCCAGGCAGGCAGCGCCAAGCCTCGGAGGAGGCCCGGCGCGCCTTGGCCCAGCGCGGTGGATTTCTCGCCAGCCATGCGTCAGCGGGCGATGATGTTCTCCTGGAACCAGCGTCGCCACTCATTGGTCTTCTCGGCGCGCAGGCGGTGGTCGATGATCAGGGCCTGGCTGCTCCACTGCTCGGGCGTGGTGAAGACGCCGGGCAGGCTGGCGACATTCTGCGGCAGCTGCACGCCGGTGACGGTGGGGCTGCCCTTCTTGTCGGCAGCGATGCCGGCCTGCACCGCGGGGTCGAGCGCCATGTCGATGAAGCGCCACGCCGCTTCCTGATTCCGGCTGCCCTTCATCACGGCCGCCGTGTCCACGCCCAGCACCGCGCCTTCGCGTGGGATGGCGAGGCGCAGATTGACCCCCTGCCCCGCGATGTGGTGCGCGTTCATGGAAAGGATGACCTGCACGGGCGTGTCGCCGCTGGCGATCAGCTGCTGGCTGTTGGCGTCGTTGGTGTAGAAGGCCCGGAAATTGGGGCGCAGCGCACGGAGCCGATCCTGGCCGCGCTCCCAATTCGCTGCATCCGCGCCTTCGAGCTTCGCGGCGACCGCGATGAGGTGCGACGGGTCGAAGTCGGGCGCGGCGAGGCGGTTCCGCAGCTCGGGCTTCCAGAGGTCCTCCCAGCTTTCGAAGTTCATGTTGGGCAGCAGGTCGGGACGCCAGCCGATGGTGTAGACGTAGGCCCAGGTGCCGACATGGAAGGGCGAGATGCGCGCCTGCTCCACGAGCCGCGACGCGTTCGGCACCTTGGCGGCGTCGAAGCGCTCGTACAGGTCGTCATTCGCGTAGAGCCAGCCGATATGGCTCGTCGTGAAGGTGATGTCGCTCTCGGGCGCGGATCGGGTGAGGCGGGCGCGGTTCAGGCGGTCGATGGTGCCGCCGGTCTGGTACTCGACGGGGATGCCGGTGGCCTGGGTGAAGCGGCGGCCGATCTGCTCGCTCACCAGGTCGCGCCACGAACCGCCCCAGACGCTGATCCGCAGCGGCTGCCGCGACTGCGCCAGGGCGGGCGCGGCAAGCGCGGCGGCCCCGAAGGCCATCATTCCGCGGCGAGTGGTGTTCACATGGCTCATCTCACGCCTCCGTTGGCAACCCTGCGGGGGATTATGCTTGGCCCCGCCGCCCTTCCCCCTCAGCGGGCGGCGAAGCAACCCGGATCCTAGCCGGCGGTCACGCCCGCCACGCGCACCACCTCGCGCCAGCGCGCGACCTCGCCGGCCACGAAGGAAGCGTATTCGGCGGCGCTGGACCCGCCCTCGGCCTGGAGGCCGAGGCCCAGCAGGCGCTCGCGCATCGCGGATTCAGACAAGATGGTGCGCAGCGCCCCGTTCAGGCGCTCCACCACCGGCGCCGGCAATCCGGCCGGGCCGCAGACGCCGAACCAGGCCGCTGCGACAAGGTCCGGATGCCCCTGCTCGGCATAGGTGGGCACATCGGGGAAGTTCGGCAGCCGCGCCCGCGAGGCGACGGCCAGCGCGCGCAGGCTGCCCGTGCGCACGAGCTCCGCATGGGCGGAAAGGTTGTCCGACACGGCGGCGATGGTCCCGGCGAGAAGATCGGCTTGCGCCGGGGCGGAGCCGCGATAGGGCACGTGCTGCATCGGCAGGCCCAGCGACCGGGCCGCGAGCTCCCCCGTCAGGTGGCCCAGGCTGCCATTGCCGCCGGAGCCGAAAGGAACCGGCCGCCCCGTGGCGCGCCCGGCCGCGACGAAATCGGCCAGGGTGCGGAACGGCGCATTTGCCGCCACCAGCAACGCCACCGGCCCGCTGGCAACGAGACCCACATGCGTGAAGTCGCGCACCGCGTCATAAGGCTGATTGGGATTGAGCGCCGGGCCGACGCCATGTGCGGCGGAGGAGGTGAAGAGCAGCGTTTGCCCGTCCGGCTGGGCGCGGGCCACGTATTCGGTACCGATCTGCCCGCCTGCCCCCGCGCGGTTCTCCACGACGACGGGCTGTCCGAGCGCCGGCTCGAGCCGCGCGGCGACGATGCGCGCGACGAGGTCGGCCGGCCCGCCCGCCGCGAAGGCGACCACGAGGCGCACCGGGCGCGTCGGCCAACCGGGCTGCGCGCGCACCGGCAGGGCGAACGCCGCTGCGGAAGCCGCCAAGAGGCCACGCCTCGACCCCGCCATTCCCATCTTCATCTCCCGTCCTCGCCTGCCTCGGTCCATCTTTGCCGTGAGCCCCCTGCACGGCAAAGCAATCCTCATGCCGCGGGCGTGATCTCCGCCACGATGTCGATCTCCATCAGGTATTCGGGCTTCGCGAGGCCCTGGACGATCAGGCCGGTGGAGACGGGAAACACCCCCTTCAGCCACCGCCCGACCACACGATACACCGGTTCGCGATAGGCGCGGTCGGTGATGTAGATGCGGATGCTCACCACGTCCTGCAGCGTGGCGCCTGCCTCTTCCAGCAGCACCTTGGCGCAGCGCATGGCGTTCTCCGTCTGCGCCGCCGGGTCGCCGATTCCGACGATGGTGCCGTCGAAATCCATGGCGGTCTGGCCGCGCAGATAGACGGTGTTTCCCGCGCGGACTGCCATGCACACGTCGTTGTCGAGCGTCTGCTCTGGATAGGCGTCCTTGGTGTTGAACTTGCGGAAACGCTGGACGTGCATCAGGCGGCGGCCTTCCCGACGGGTTTCACGGACGCGCCATCGACCTTGTCGGAGAGGCTGGCGGCGCGCTTCACGAAGTCCAGTGGACCAGAGAAATCGAAGCTCTTGTAGACTGCCGCGAGGTGATTGAAGTGCGGTGCCTGCGCGAACTGCACAAAGGCGAGGCGGTGCCCTGCATAGCCGCTGTTCAGGAGGTCGCGCGCATAGGCCAGCAGCTTGCGCCGGTCATCCGCGTCCCACTGATCGTTCAGCGTGTAAAACTTCCGCAGCCACTGCCCGGCCTCGCCGTCGAACTGCGCGGCGTCGGGGGTGACGCAGATCTGCCCTCCGATCAGCTCGCGCGCCGCGTGCATCATCACCGGGAGCTGCGAGCAGGCCATGACGCGGCCGGCGTAGAGGATGGACTGGTTCGGCATCAGCAGCCCGGCCGGCGAAGGCTCGGCCAGGGCGATGGAGGCGGCGAGATGCGCACGGATTCCCTCGCGGTAGCAGACGAGGTCGGCGAGCTTCTCCTGCACGGCCTGGAGCTTCTCGAGACCGGTCTGCCGCGCGTTCCACATCGCCACCCCGATCATGGCGTCGGCGACGTAGAGCAGGCGCAGCACGTAGGGAAAGGCGCTGTAGCGGTGCAGCGTGGCGCGTACCTGCTGCGCGGCGCGGGTGTGGCGGTAGAAGAACACGTCCTCCCATGGGACCAGCACGTCGTCGAACACGACCAGCGCCTCCACCTCGTCGAAGCGGGACGCGATGGGGTTGTCGCGCGGGTCGCCCACATGGGCGAAGCCGGCGCGGCAGATGTGCTTCACGCCGGGCGCGCCCATGCGGACGATGCAGCCGACGGCGTGGATGCTTTCCTTCTCGTCCGTCCAGGCGCCGACGGTCGGCTTCAGATAGGCCTGGTCGGCATAGGGCGCCGCGGTCTCGAACTTGGCGCCGCGGATGATGACGCCCTTGTCCGTTTCCTTGGTGACGCGGATCATCATGTCCGGGTCGCGCTGCTCGATGGGGCGGGAGCGGTCGCCCTTCGGGTCGGTGTTGGCCGAGACGTGGAAGGGGTCCTTCACGATCACGTCGCGGATGTGCCGGTCGATGTTGTCGGCGAAGCGCGGGTCGATCCCGGCCAGAATGTCGCGCCCGTCCTGCAGCGACCACATCTCGCCGATCGTCTCGTCGCCCATGCGGGTGGCGACGCCGCCGAGATCCTGCAGCAGCAGGTCCAGCGCCGCCCATTTGCGGTGCCAGTCCTCCTGCGTGCGGGGGGGCTGCTGGAAGACGCTGTGGATGCCGTCCGCGTCGCTGTAGGTGAGCTTTGGGGCGGCCTCGGCCTCGTGGTGCAGGTCGTACATGCGGGCCTTGGCCGCCACGATGGGCGCCAGGGCGGGGTGGGACGCGACGTCCTTCACCCGTTCGCCGTCGATATAGACCTCGCGGCCGTCCTTCAGCCCTTCCAGGTATTGCGCGCCGGTGCGGATCATCGCGGCCTCCAGTTCATGCTTCGCCCGGAAGGATGTCAGGCGGCCTGCATCGGCGAAACCAGTTTATTCCAGGGCAAGGCATCGGTTATTCCGATACCCATGCGCCTGTCCCTCCGTGCCCTGCGCTACGCCGTCGCCGTTGCTGACCAGGGCTCCGTTTCCGCCGCCGCCCGGCGCCTCCACGTATCCCAGCCCGCGGTGAGCGAGGCGGTGGCGGCGCTGGAGGCGGAGTTCGGCTTCCCCCTCTTCGTCCGGCATCATGCGCGCGGCGTCACGCCCACCGTCGCCGGGGCACGGGTGCTGGCGGAGGGCCGCGCCCTGCTCACCCACGCCGAGGCCTTCGATGCCCAGGCCCGCGCCATGGGGCAGGAACCGGCCGGCGAGGTGACGCTGGGCTGCTTCCTCACAGTCGCGCCGCGCTTCATCCCGGCGCTGCTGGCCGGGTTCGGGCAGAGCTTTCCGCAGGTGACGGTGCGGCTGGAGGAGGCGGACCATGCCGGAATGCTGGATGCGCTGGCCGAGGGGCGGACGGAACTCGCCCTGGGCTACGATTACGGCCTGCCGGCGGGGGTGGTGGCGGAGCCCCTGGCCAGGCTTCCCGCCCAGGCACTGCTGCCGGCCGGGCACCGCTTGGCCCGCCGGGCGCGGCTTTCCCTCCCCGACCTGGTCGAGGAGCCCTTCCTGCTGCTCGACCTGCCCATCTCGCGCGAATACTTCCTGGGGCTGTTCCGCGCGGCGGGGCTGTCGCCGCGCATCGGCTTCCGCTCGCGCGGGATCGAGATGGTGCGCGGCATGGTGGCGGCGGGCCATGGCTGGTCCATCCTGAACGTCGTCCCCTCCTCGCCGCATTCGGCGGATGGGAAGCGTCTCGTCGCCCTGCCGCTCACCGATGCCGTGCCCGTCCGCCTCGTTCTCCTGCGTCCGGCGGACCGACCCGAGCGCCCTGCGGTGGCGGCGCTGGCCGGCTTCATCCGCGACGCCTTCGCGGCGGGCGGCCTGTTCGATCCGGCCGCCTAGTAGCCCCGTCCCGGGTCCACCTGGTGCAGCGGCGCTTCGCCACGCGTGACCCGGCGGATGCTTTCCGCCACGTCCACCGCGGCCTCCTCCGGAACGGTGATGCTGGCGAGGTGCGGCGTGATGACCACGTTCTCCATCGCCCAGAAGGGATGGCCCGGCGGCAGCGGCTCCACGGCGAAGGCGTCCAGCGTCGCCTCGGCGATGTGGCCGCTGCGCAGCGCCTCGATCAGCGCCGCCTCATCCACCAACGCGCCGCGGCTGGCATTCACGAGGCAGGCGCCGCGCGGCAGGGCGGACAGCGCGGCCGCATCCATCACGCCACGCGTTTGCGGCGTCAGCGGCAGCAGCAGCACGCAGATGTCGGTCTCGGCCAGGAATTCGCGCAGCTCGCCCGACTGACAGCGGACGCCCGGGATCTCCTTCGGCGTGCGCGACCAGCCGCGCACATCGTAGCCCATGGTGGCGAGGAGGCGCGCGGCCGGGGCACCCAGTTCACCCAGCCCCAGCACGCCGACGCGGAAGCGGGAAAGCGGGCGCGGGTGGATGTAGCGCCACTCGCCCCTTCGCTGCGCGACCGCGAACTTCAGCGTGTCGCGCGCATGCCCCGTCACCGCCCAGGCGATCCAGGAGGACATGAGCCGCACCATGCCCTGATCGTTCAGCCGCGAGACCGGCACGGGCGGCAGGTCGTCGCGCGCCAGCAGCTTGTCCACGCCAGCCCCGAGATTCACCACCAGCCGCAGCCGCGACATTCCGGCGAAGAAGCCGGGCGGCGGCTGCCACGCCAGCACCACCTCCACCTCCTCCGCTGGGCCGTCCAGGCGGAAATCGAGGCCGGGCAGAAGAGGCCGCAAGGCGCGCTCCCACGCCACCGGGTCGTCATGCGCCGAGAAGAAGCGCAGCACCGTCATTCGGAAAGCAGCCGCGCCATGGCGATGACCGCGAGCTCGTAGCCCAGCGCCCCCAGCCCGAAGATGCCGCCCTTCGCGCCCTTGCTGGTGAAGGTGCGGTCGCGGAAGGGCTCGCGCCGATGGATGTTGCTCATGTGGACCTCCAGCACCGGCCCCTCGAAGAGCAGCAGCGCGTCCAGCACGGCGACCGAGGTGTAGGAAAGCCCGGCCGCGTTGATCAGCAGCCCCTGCGCCTCGCTCCGCGCCTGCTGGATCCAGGTGACGAGTTCGCCCTCGTCATTGGTCTGCCGCATGTCGAGCTCGAGCCCGTGCGCCGCCGCGACATCCAGGCAGCGCTCGCGGAGCTGCGGCCAGGATTCGCGCCCATACGTGCCCTTGGCGTCGAGGCCGTAGAGATTGGCGTTAGGACCGTTGAGAAACCAAGCGGCGGGCATGCGTCACTCCTGCGGGGGAAGCGGGGAGAGGATGCGGACCGCCGCGCGCGCATCGGCCGCGCCCTCCCGCAGCGCCGCCATCGCCGCGGCGTCCCGCTCCAGCAGCGCCCACAGGATCGCGCCTGCCACCTTAGCGGCCGCTTCCAGCTGGCCCTGCGGCACGGCGTCGCGCCGGTCCCCGGCGGTGAGCAGCCGCGCGACGGGACTATCCGGCTCGTTGAAGCCGGCGATCAGGCGGAGCGAGGGAATGCCGAGCGCCGCGAAGTTCGCGTGGTCGGAGTTCACCATCAGCGTCTCGTGAATGCCCATCTCGGGCCCGGCGACCTGCCGCACCGCTTGCGACAGCGCCGGAAACCCCGAGGTCAGCGCGGTGAGGCGCGCACTGCCCACCACCGTGTCGAGGTTGAGGTTCGCCCCCATCGCCGCGACCCGGTCCCGCGCGAGCCCGGCGAGCCAGGCGCGCGAGCCGGACAATGACCATTCCTCCGCGCCGAAGATGCAAAGCGTCAGACCATGCTCGAACGCGCTCAGGAAGGGCCGCGCCGCCCGTCCGAGCGCGAGCAAGGCGGCGACGCCCGACGCGTTGTCCATGGCGCTTTCCCCGGGCGCATGGCCATCGAGATGCGCCGAAAGCACGACACGCCCCGGCCCGCGCCCCGGCAGGTCGAGGATCAGGTGCCGCGCCGTCGCGATGCCATGCGTGCCGGACTGAAGGAACCGCGCCCGCCCGGCGGCGAGCATGGCCCGCGCGCCCTCGACCCCGACGCCGAAGCCGGGCAGCGGGCAGTCATTCGCGCCACCCGTGACGGGGCCGATGCCGGGAAGCGGCTGCACCATAATGGCGGCCGCCGCTCCTGCCTCCTCGGCCACGCGCAGCTTCACGCGGCGATGCACGGTGTCGGTGCCGAAGGGAAACTCGTGGCGCAGCAGGACGGCGCGGCCGCGCGGCGCGTCGCCAGCGCGCCTGAAATCCTCAGGCAGGCCGCGGCTCAGATCCAGGATCTCCCAATCGCGCCACTCGCCACCCGTTCCGGCCGCTCCGTTGAGGGGCAAACAGGGGATGGCCTCGCCACCCGCCTCGATGCGGGCCTCGCCGGGGGTCCAGCCCATGTAGCGCGTCCGCGCCACCTCGACCGGGCCAAGCTGGCCCAAGCGTTCCGCCACGAGGTCGAAGGCGCGCTCGCAGGACTCGCTGCCCTGGAGCCGTCCGCCGATTCCGCAGATCGCGTCCCAATCCGCGCGCAGATCAGGGTCGGCGCCGAGCCGGGCGAGAAACGCGTCGCGGCTCAAGGCGCGCGCACCCCGGCCGCACGCGCCACCTGCGCCCAGTTCCGGAACTCCGTGTCCAGCAGCGTCGCCAGGGGCGCCGGGCCGGCCGGCCGGCGCTCGACGCCGAGCGTGTCCAGCCGCTCGCGCACAGCCGCATCGGCAAGGCTCGTCTCGAGAGCCGCGGCCATCCGGGCAAGGACGGGCGGCACCGCGCGCGACGGCGCCAGCACGCCCCACCAGTTGCTGCACACGAGGTCCACCCGGTTCTCCCGGAAGCTCGGCACCTGCGGCAGGGTCGCGACGCGCTCCGGCGCTGCCACTGCGAGGGCCCGCACCGCGCCGTCGCGCAGCTGCCCCGAGGCGGAGAGCGTGGAGGAGAAGATCGCGTCGATCTGCCCGGCTGCCACATCCAGCAGGGCGGGACCCGAGCCGCGATAGGGCACGACGGTGAAGCGCGCCCCGGTCAGCTGCCCGAGCCATTCGGGCAGGAGGTGCGTCAGGCTGCCCACGCCCGAGGAACCGAAGGTGACGGATTCCGGTCGCGCCAGCGCGCCCGCGAGAAAGGAGGCGAAATCCGTGGCCGGATGCCCGGCGCGCACCATCAGCACCATGGTCACTGCCCCCAGCAGCCCGACCGGCGCGAAATCCGCCGCCGCGTCGTAGGGGACGCGGGGCTGGACGGCCGGGATGATGGTGTGCGGGCTGTCGGCGACAAGAAAGCTGTGCCCGTCATCGGAACGCGCGACGGATTCCGTGCCGATCACCGCGCCACCGCCGGGCCGGTTCTCCACCACGACAGGCTGGCCCAGCGCGGCGGAAAGCGGGTTTTGCACCGTGCGCGCGATGATGTCGGACGGCCCACCCGGCGCGTAGGGCACGACGAGGCGAACGGGCCGGGTCGGCCAGCTGGGCTGCGCCAGGGCCGCGGGCGACAGCGCCGCGACGGGAACCCCTGCCAGCACGGCGCGGCGGGGGAAGGCGGGAACCGGTCGCATCGTCTCGATCTCCTCTCTGTGGTGGCGCGTCAGTCGCGGCCCAGCACCTCGCGATTATGCTGGCCAAGGCGCGGCGCAGCGCGACGCGGCTTCGGGCGCCGGCGATCGAAGGACATGGGCAGCCCCACCACCTTCGGTCCTTGCTCGGGCAGCGGCAGGATCAGGTCCATCGCGGCCATCTGCGCGGAATCCGTCACCTCGCCGATGTCGTTGACGGGGCTGCAAGGCACGCCCTGCGCTTCCAGCGCCGCGATCCACTCGTCGCGCGGGCGCTTCGCGAACTCGGCGGCGAGAAGCGGGATCAGCACGGCCTTGTTGCGCACGCGGTCGGCGCCGCGCAGGAAGCGCGGGTCCTCCGCCCATTCGGGGTGACCCAGCACGGCGGCGGCACGCGACCAGAGACGATTGTTGCCGGCGGCCAGCACCAGCGGCTGATCCGCCGTCTGGAACACCTGATACGGCACGATCACCGCGGCGCCCGTGCCGTGGCGCTTCTGCACCTGCCCGGTGGCGACGTATTGGTTGATCTGCCCCTCGACCCAGAAGGCCGCACTCTCGAAGAGCGAGGTGTCGAGGATGCAGCCCTGCCCCGTCGCCTCACGCTTCCGCAACGCCGCCAGTGCGCCGATCACGGTGAAGAGGCCGGTGGCCTTGTCGTTGATCGAGGCGCCGGCGAAGTTCGGCGGGCCGTCGGGCTGGCCGGTCACGCTCATCATGCCGCCATAGGCCTGCAGCAGCGGATCGAAGCCCGGGCGCATCTTCATCGGCCCGCGATCGCCGAAGGCCCAGATGGAGCAGTAGATCAGGCGCGGGTGGCGAGCACGCATCGCATCGGGGCCGATCCCCATCTCCTCCACCACGCCGGGGCGCAGGTTCTGGATCAGGATATCCGCCTCCTCGCAAAGGCGGTGCAGCGCCTCCAGGTCTTCCGGCTTCTTCAGGTCGAGGGTGATGCCGCGCTTGGAGCGGTTCTGGCCGTGGAAATACAGGCTCGTCTCGCCATCCGGGCCGAAGGGAGGCCCCCATGTGCGCGCATCGTCGCCGCCATCGGGCCGTTCGACCTTGATCACGTCGGCGCCCAGGTCGGCCAGGATGGCCCCCGCGAGCGGCGCGGCCAGGGCCTGACCCACCTCGATCACACGCACGCCTTCGAGCGGCAATTCCATCCGACGAATCTCCCGGTTCCTGTGGGGACGATAGGCCCGGCGGCTGCGCATGCGAAGGCTTGCAACGGAAAGTTGGAATTCCTACGATTTCGCGAGGGCCGCGAAGTGCCCTTCAGGAGGAAGGCCGCCCGTGTCGCAGCTTTACGCGGAAACGGACCACGCGCCGACGCTTGCCAAGCCCGATGGCGTCCGCCTCGGCGCGCTGGACGAGTTCGTCGGCTTCACCCTTCGCCTCGCGCAGGAAGCCTCATTCGCCGCCTTCGCGCGCCGCACCGGCGAGGCGTCGCTGCGCCCGGGCCGCTTCGCCATCCTGGTGCTGATCGATGCCAATCCCGGCATCTCCCAGACCGAACTCAGCGCGGCGGCGGGGCGCGACAAATCCACCCTCACCCCGGCCCTCGCGGATCTGGAGCGGCGCGGCCTCGTCGAGCGGCGGCGCGCGCCGAGCGACCGACGCTCCTACGCGCTCACCCTCACCGATGCGGGGCGCGAGGTGCTGCGGACCTTGTCGGAACACGCAGCGGCGCATGACCGCCAGCTCGACGCGCTGGTCGGCGAGGAGAACAAGGCCGCCTTCCTCGCCACGCTGCGCCGCATCGTCGCCGGGTTGTCCTGAGCATGGCCAAGCCCTCCCCCCAAGGCCGGACCACAGTGCGCGAGGCAGTGCTGGACCTGCTGCGCGATTGCGGCATGACCACGGTGTTCGGCAATCCCGGCTCCACCGAGCTCGGCTTCCTTGATCGCTGGCCGTCGGATTTCCGCTACGTGCTGGGCCTGCAGGAAGCCTGCGTGGTCGGGATGGCGGACGGGCATGCGCGCGCGACGGGCAACGCGGCCTTCGTCAACCTCCACTCGGCGGCGGGCGTCGGCCATGCTCTGGGCAACGTCTTCACCGCCTTCCGCAACCAGGCGCCGCTGGTGATCACCGCCGGGCAGCAGGCGCGCTCCCTCCTGCCCAACTTCCCCTTCCTCGGCGCCAGCGAGGCAGCCAGCTTCCCGCACCCCTACGTGAAGTTCAGTGTGGAGCCGGCGCGGGCGGAGGACGTGCCCACCGCGATCGCCCAGGCATACCGCGTGGCGATGCAGAAGCCCTGGGGACCGACCTTTGTTTCCGTCCCTGCCGACGATTGGTCGGCTCCATGCCATCCGGTGCGTGCACGGCGTGTTTCCGGCGATACGGCACCCGACCCCGCGCTGCTGGAGGAAGCGGCACGCGCCATCGCGGCCGCGCGCCGCCCGGTGCTGGTGGTAGGCCCGGAGGTGGACGCGGAAGGCGCGGGCGAGGCGGTGGTCGCGCTGGCGGAACGCATCGGCGCGCCGGTGCTCACCAGCCCCTTCTCCTCCCGCCTGTCCTTTCCCGAGGACCATCCGCTCTTCGCCGGCTTCCTTGCCGCCGCGCCGCAGGCCGTGTCGGAGGCGCTGATGCCGCACGACCTCGTGCTGGTGGTCGGCGCGCCGGTCTTCACCTTCCACGTGAAGGGCGAGGCGGGAATCTTTCGCTCGGACATCCCCATCCTCCACCTGACCATGGACGGCGCCGCCGCCGCTTCCGCGCCGTGGGGGACCAGCATTCTCGGCAGCCTGCGCCTCGCCCTGCCGGCGCTGGCGGCGCTGCTTCCCGACGGAAGGCGCCCCCTGCCCGCACCCAGGCCGCGTCCGGCCCCGCCCGCCGCCGCGCATCCCATCCCCCCCGCCTTCCTGCTGCACCGGCTGCGCGAGGTTATGTCCGACGACGCCATCCTGGTCGAGGAGGCGCCGTCGCACCGCCCGGCCATGCAGGCGCAGATGCCCATCCGGCGCTGGGGCGGCTTCTTCACCATGGCGAGCGGTGGGCTCGGCTACTCGCTGCCCGGCGCGGTGGGAATCGCCCTGGCGCGGCCGGAGCGGCGCGTGGTCTGCCTGATCGGCGACGGCTCCATGATGTATTCGCCGCAGGCGCTCTGGACCGCCGTGCAGCACCGCCTGCCGCTGGCCGTCGTGGTCATCAACAACGAGGGCTACGGCGCCATGCGCTCCTTCGGGCAGGTGATGCAGGTGCGCGACGTGCCGGGCATCGACCTGCCGGGCCTCGACTTCGCCAGCCTCGCCCACAGCATGGGCTGCCCCGGCCGCCGCGTGTCCCGCGCCGAGGAGCTGGACGACGCGCTGGCCGAGGCGCTGGCGGCGGAGGGGCCGATGCTGGTCGAGGTGGTCGTGGATGCCGCCGTGCCCACCCTCTACGGCAAGGCCTGATCGCCAAGCGCGTTGGCGCGGCGCGTTGATCTCCATTCCGGCGACGGGCCGGGACGCCAAAGGGAGGAACGAACGAGATGACGCAGTTCAGGCTTTCCCGCCGACTCCTGCTGGGCACGGCGCCGGCCGCGCTCGTCGCCCCTGCCCTCGCACAGCCGGCCTGGCCCACGCGTCCGGTGCGCGTCGTCGTTCCCTTCCCGCCGGGCGGGCTGGTGGACGTGCTCGCGCGCTCCGTCTCGCAGCGGCTTTCCGCGCAGCTGGGGCAACCCGTGGTGGTGGAGAACCGCGCCGGGGCGGGCGGCAACATCGGCGCCGATGTCGTCGCGAAGGCGGAGCCTGATGGCTACACGCTGCTGGCCAGTTCGCTCGGGCCGCTGGCGGTCAACCAGTTCATCTACCGCACCATGCCCTTCGACGCGCAGGCCGCCTTCACGCCCATCACGCTCCTCGCCACGACGCCCAAGGTGATGTGCGTCGCCAATGCGCGTCCCTGGCGCACCGTGGGCGAGGTGGTGGCCGCCGCGAAGGCAGCGCCGGGGCGGCTCACCGGCGGCTCGGCCGGGCCGGGCACCAGCCTCCACCTCGCGTTGGAGCTGTTCAAGCAGCGCGCGGGCATCGACATCAGCCACGTGCCCTATCGCGGCGCTGCGCCCGCGGTGACGGATCTCGTGGCCGGGCAGATCGACCTCGTCATCGACAACGTGCCCAACATTCTCGGGCAGATCCGCGGCAACGGGGTGCGCGCCGTGGCGGTGGCCACGGAGGAGCGCCTGCCGCAGCTTCCAGGCGTGCCCACCATGAAGGAGGCCGGGGTGGATTTCGCCTTCGGCACCGCCTTCGGCCTAGTGGCCCCGGCCGGCACCCCGCCCGCCATCGTCAACCGCCTCGCCGAGCTGGTCGGCGCCGCGCTGCGCGATCCCGAGATCGGCGGGCGCCTCGCCGAGCAGGGCGCCATCCTGGGCGGCAGCGGTCCGGCGGAGTTCGCCGCGCTGATCGAGCGCGAGCGGCGGACGCTGGAGCCGGTGATCCGCGCGGCGGGCATCCGCGCCGAGTAGCCTTCCATCCCCCTTGTATCGACCCCGCCGCTGGGGCTGATGTGGCCGGTGGAGAGCAAATCGGCGGGCGCCATGGACGCGGGACGAGTCGGGGCGAAGGGGCCCGGTGCGCTGGCGCGCGGGCGCAGCCTGAGGGCGATCCTCGTCGCCCTGGTCCTGGCCCTGGTGCTGCCCTCCGTCGTGGCGGGCGCCGTCACCTCCTGGCGACTGACCGCCGATGCGCGGCGCGTCACGGAGGCGCGGCTGCAGGACACCGCCCGCGCCCTGGCCCTGTTTATCGAGAGCGAGGTGGACACCAGCATCTCCGTCGCCCGCACCCTCGCCGCCTCGCCCCTGCTCGCGCCCGGAGCCGAGCTTCCGGTCTTCGAGACCTGGGCACGCGCCCTCGCCCCCGCCATCGCGAGCTGGGTCGTGGTGCATGACGCGGCGCCCGGCTTCCCGCAGATCCTCAACACCGCGCTGCCGCCGGGCGCGCCCCTTCCGCCTCCCGCCGCGCCCGGGCAGGGCGCCTTCAACGTGCTGCGGCGCGCAACGGAAACGCGCGACGTCGCGCTGTCCGGCTTCCTGATCGGCCGCGGTTCGGGCCGGCCCGCCGTGGTGATCACCGCGCCGGTCCTCGGCCCCGACGGGGCCGTCGCGCGGCTGGTGGTCATCGCGCTGGACCCGGCGCAGGTCGCGGAGAAACTCCGCGCCCGCGCGCCAGAAGGTGCCTTCGTGTCGGTCGCCGACATGGATGGGCGCATCATCGCCCGCTCGCAGAATCACGAGCGGCTGGCAGGGGCGGTGCCGCCCAGCCGGTCCGTTCCCGAGGCGGAGCGGGCGCGGCGGGTGTTTCGCGCCGTCGCCGTGGAGGGGTATCCGGCGCTGTTCTCGGCGCAGCCCATCCGAAACGCGGCCGGCTGGTCCCTCGTGGTCGGAATGCCGGAGCAGGGCTTCGTCCGGCGCCTGGTGACGCCGCTCCTCGCACAGATGGCCTTCGGCCTCGCCATCCTCCTCGTCGGGACGGCGGCCGCCCTGCTGCTGGCGCGCCGCATCCTCCAGCCCATCGCGTCGCTGGTCGCGCAGGCGCACGCGGTGACCGAGGGCGGCCCCCCCTGCCCCTCCGCCCGGTCCCAGCGGCATCACCGAGTTCGAGGCGCTGGGCCACGGTTTCCGCGAGGCCCAGGCGGCGATGGAGGCGCGCGGCGCAGCTCTGGCGGAAAGCGAGAACCGCCTCCGCCTCTTCGTCGAGCGTGCGCCAGCGGCCATCGCGATGTTCGACACGGAGATGCGCTACCTCGCCGCGAGCCGGCGCTTCCTTGCGGATCTCGCACTGGACGAAGCCGGACCCGAAAGCCTGACCGGCCGCAGCCACTACGAGTTCTTCCCCAACATCCCCGAGCATTGGCGGGAGGCGCATCGCCGCGCCCTCCTCGGCGAGACGCTTTCGGCCGACGAGGATCCGCTCGTTCTCGCCAATGGCCGCACCGAATTGTTCCGCTGGGAACTGGTGCCCTGGCGGCGGGAGGACGGCACGATCGGCGGCGTGATGCTCTCCTCGGAGGTGGTGACGGAGCGCGTCGAGGCGAGGCTGCGACTCGCCGCCAGCGAAGCGCGGTTCCGCGCCATGGCGGACAACGCCCCCGCCCTGATCTGGACCACGGACGAGAATGGCTGCTGCACCTTCCTGAGCCGGCCCTGGCGGGAATTCACGGGCCAACCGGAGGTGGAGGGGCAGGGGCTCGGCTGGCTCGACGCCGTGCATCCGGAGGACCGCGAGCGCACGCAGGCCGTGTTCCTCGACGCCAACGCCCGCGGCGCGCCCTATCGCGTCGAGATGCGGCTGTGGAACGCGACGCGGGGGGACTGGGCCTGGGTCATCGACGCGGCGAGCCCATGGCTCGACCCCGACGGGCGCTTCCTCGGCTATGTCGGCGCCGCCGTGGACATTTCCGAGCGCCGCGAGGCCGAGGCACGGCTGGCCGCGAGCGAGGCGCGGTTCCGCGTAGCCGTGCGCGCGGTCAGCGGCATCCTCTGGACCAACAATGCGCGCGGCGAGATGGAGGGCGAGCAGGAAGGCTGGGCCGCCCTCACCGGCCAGACCTTCGAGGAATACCAGGGTCATGGCTGGGCAAAGGCGGTGCATCCCGACGACGTCGCGCCGAGCGTCGCCGCCTGGGCCGAGGCGGTGCCAAAGGGCGAGGTGTTCCATTTCGAGCATCGCGTTCGCCGCCATGACGGCGCGTGGCGCCGCTTCGACATCCGCGCCCTGCCTGTCCGCTCCGAGCAGGGCGAAGTGATCGAGTGGGTCGGCGTGCACACCGACGTGACGGACCAGCGCGAGTCGGAGGCGGTGCTGGCGCGCGGCAAGGCTGAGCTGGAACGCCTCGTCGAGGAGCGCACGCGCGACCTGCGCGAGACGGAGGCGCGGCTCGCCCAAGCGCTGAGGGTCGAGGCGTTGGGCCGCCTCGCGGGGGGCATCGCGCATGATATCAACAACGTGCTGCAGGCGGTTCAGGGCGCCGCGGGGCTAATGGAGCGCCGCCCGGGCGACGAGGCTGCGACGCGCCGCCTCGCCCGCATGACCGCCGAGGCGGCGGAGCGCGGCGCCTCCATCACGCGGCGCCTCCTCGCCTTCTCGCGGCTGGGCGATCTGCGGGCCGACGCGATCCCGCCAGCCGATCTGCTGGCCGACATGGGCCACCTCCTCGCCCACACGCTCGGCGACGCCATCACCGTGCGGATTGAGGCGTCGGAAGCGCTGCCACCCCTGCTCGCCGACCGGCGGCAGCTGGAGACGGTGCTGATCAACTTCGCCACCAATGCCCGCGACGCGATGCCGGAGGGCGGCTCGCTCACCTTTTCGGCGCGCGCCGTGGCGGCTCCTGGACAGGACGCACCGCAAGGCCTCGCCGCCGGGCGCTACGTGCGGCTCGCCATCGCCGATGACGGGCCGGGGATGACGCCGGATATCCTGGCGCGCGTCACCGAACCTTTCTTCACCACCAAGCCGCAGGGCCAGGGCACCGGCCTCGGCCTCGCCATGGCCAAGGGCTTCGCGGAGCAATCGGGCGGCGCCCTCGCGATCGAGAGCGCGCCAGGGCGTGGGACGGTGGCGAGCCTGTTCCTGCCCGTCGCGCCGCCCTCCTCCGTGGCTGACAAGCCCGGCGAAGCGCCGCGCGCCCCGTCGCGCGGGCGCATCCTGCTGGTGGATGACGACCTCATCGTGCGCGAGGTGACGGCGGAACAATTGCTCGAGGATGGCTACGAGGTCGTCTCTGCCGCCTCCGGCGCGGCGGCGCTGGAGATGCTGGGGGAGGTGGCGCCCGACCTCCTGCTGACCGACCTTTCCATGCCGGAGATGGACGGCGCGACGCTGATCCGCGAAGCGCGGGCACGGCGGCCGGGCCTGCCCGCCCTCCTGCTCACCGGCTTCGCCGACCGCGCCGCGGACCTCGCCCAAGGAGGCGAGAATGGCTTCGCCCTGCTCCGCAAGCCGGCGACCGCCCAGGAACTCGCCGCCTCCATCACGCTGCTGCTGGAGAAACGCGGCGGCTGAGGCGTTTCAGTCCCGGTAGCCCAGGTCCCGCAGCGCCGCGATGCTTTCCCCGGCCGAGCGGTGGTGGATGAAGGTGCCGCCCTTGCGCTCCCACCCTTCGCGGGCGGAGGCGCGATCATCCACCAGCACGTGGCCGCGGCCCGACCAGCGCGGCTTGTCGCGACTCATGCAGGTGATGACCGGGACATGCGCGCCCAGCATCCGCGCCACCCAGCGGCGCTTCTGCTCCGGCGCCCAGCTCCCGAGCGGCAGGCCGGTGAGGATGGTGGGCTTGTGCGGCGCGCAGAAGCGCCATAGCGCCTCCGCATCCTCCATGAACTCCAGCGTGTCGAAGAAGGCGGGGGCGCGGGATAGCGCTGCCCACATGGTCTTCAGCGGAAGTTCTTCCGGCCGCCGCCCCGTCACCGCCAGAACGCCGCGATCGAAATCCGCCAGCACGCCGTCGAGGTCGATAAACAAGGCCACGGGTCAGACCGTCCCGCCCGGCCAGCACGGGATCGAGCGTTCGGGCAAGGGGCGTGGGTGCGGCACCTGCATCCATCGTTCCAGCGTCGGATCGGGCCAGGGGGCGATGTAGTGCGACCAGTCCGTGGTGTCGCGGAACACGGATTGGCGCGCGGCTTCCAGCACGGTGCAGCGCTCGCTCGCCTCCCAGGGCTCGTGCTCGATCAGCAGGCTCGCTTCCATCAGCGAACCGGCAAAGGCGATGGCCGCCACGCCGCGCAGGAAGTTCCGCCACCCGCCGGGCGGCGCCTGCAGCAGCGCCGCGCCCCCCGCCACGGCGAGGATGGCAAGCGCCGCCTGCGACCCGCGCGAAGCGGCCTCGTTCCCGGGTCCGAAGACATAGAGCGGCACGATGCAGAGCAACGCCGTCGCGCCCAGCAGGATGCGCCCGCGCAACAAGGCCCAGGCCGGAATGGCCCAGGGCAGCACCTCGACCGCCAGGAAGATGGGCCAGCGATACCAGCCATCCTCGCGCATCGCGAACAGGAAGCCATGCGGCACCCGCCCAGCCCCGGCGACGAGGTAGAGGCCGAGCGGCACGAAGAACCCCACCGCGAGCCAGTTGGCGGGCGAAGCCACGGCCTCCCGCCAGCGACCGGCCAGCAGCACGGCGGGGATGGCGAGGGCCGCGGCCCCTGCCGTCGCGACAGGGCTCCAGAAGGCGGCAGAGGCGAGCAAGGGGCCGAGCGCGACGGCGAAGCCCGCAGTGCGGCCATGGCGCAGCAGCATCAGCGCGCACAGCCAGGCCGGCAGGGTGTGGTTGGGCGCCCAGAGCATGGAGGTGACGTGGCCCGGATATTGGAAGGCGCGGTTCCACCACTCGCCGCCCCGCCCCCAGGCGGCGAACGGCCCTGTGCCGAAGCGCCAGTCGAGGACGACGTTGGGCAGGAAGTCCAGCCCACCGAAAAAGACGAAGACCAAGCCCAGCATCAGCGCCGACACCCCGAGGCGCCTGGCAAGGCAGGTGAGCATCATCAGCAGCAGCCCGAGCGCCGCCCCGGTCCAGAGCCAGAGCGCCACCTGCGCCCCCTCGAACCCCACCAGGCGGCCGACCGCGGCGGCGGGAAGGAAATAGCCGAGCGGCGCGCGCAGCAGCCAGATCACCTCCTCGTCATAGGCGACCGGCCAGGCATAGACGGCGAGGTCGCGCAGCACCGCGTCGCGCACCTGCCAATCCGCCGTGGCGTAGAGCCAGTGTGCCGGTCCCGCCGCCCCGGCCCAGACCAATCCGGCGAGGAGGCACAGCAGGGTGGTGCGGCTCCGCAGCGGCCAGGGGCCGCGCCATCCGGGGGCGAGGGCGACGGCCGCAGCCCCGGCCCCGCCGGCCAGCAGCGAGACCCAAAGCTGCGCCCAGCCACCCAGGAACAGCAGTCCCGGCAGGAAAAGGAAAGTCAGGGTGAGGAGGAAAAGCCGGTCTGGCACCTCGCGTCCCAGGGCTTCGTCGAGGCTCATCGGCGCGGGGGCTGTCATGGCTCGTTCCGCGGCACCCGCGCCATTCCTGTGAGGGTTGACCACGCTCAGCCCCGGGCGATGCGTTCTGCCCCCGCCATGAAGGGCCGAAGCACCTCCGGCACCGAGATCGAGCCATCGGGCTGCTGGTGCGTCTCCATCACCGCGAGAAGGGCGCGCCCCACCGCCACGCCCGAGCCGTTGAGGGTGTGGAGGAACAGGTTCTCCTTGCCGCGCCGGAACCGCGCCTTCATGCGCCGCGCCTGGAAGTCGCGCGTGTTGGAGCAGGAGGAGATCTCGCGCCACGCCTTCTGCCCCGGCAGCCAGACCTCCAGGTCATAGGTGCGGGCAGCGCCGAAGCCGGTATCGCCGGCGCACAGGAAGACGCGCCGCCAGGCGAGGCCGAGTTCGGTCAACACGCGCTCGGCGCAGCCCGTCATGCGCTCGTGCTCCGCGTCCGACTGCTCGGGGGTGCAGATGCTCACCATCTCCACCTTGGAGAACTGGTGCTGGCGCAGCATGCCGCGCGTGTCGCGCCCGGCCGCCCCCGCCTCGGACCGGAAGCAGGGGGTGAGCGCCGTGTAGCGCAGCGGCTGTTCCGGCTCAGGGATGATCTGCTCGCGCACCAGGTTGGTCAGCGGCACCTCGGCAGTCGGGATCAGGTAATGCTCGCCCGTGGTGCGGAACAAATCCTCCTCGAACTTGGGCAACTGGTTGGTGCCGAACAGGGCGGGCGCCTTGACCAGCACGGGGGGCGAGACTTCCTCGTAGCCGTGCTCGGACACGTGCAGGTCGAGCATCCACTGGCCGAGCGCCCGCTCGAGCCGCGCCAGCGCCCCCTTCAGCACCACGAAGCGGGAGCCGGACAGGCGGGCGGCGGCCTCGAAATCCATCAGGCCCAGCGCCTCGCCCAGCTCCCAATGCTCCTTGGCGCCCGGGATGTCGCGGGGTTCGCCGTGCCCGCGCAAGACGACATTGGCGGTCTCGTCGCGCCCTTCCGGCACCTCGGGGTCGAGGAGGTTAGGGAGGGCAGCGAGAGCTTCGTCCAGTGCCGCCTCCTCCCCTGACGGGCCGGCGGCGGAGAGGGCCGCGACCTCGGCCTTCAGCCGCCCCGCCTCTTCCTTGTCGCCGCGCTTCATGGCGGCGCCGATCTCGCGCGAAAGAGCATTACGTCGCGCCTGCGCACCCTCGGCAGCGGTGATCGCCGCGCGCCGCGCCTCGTCCAGGGCAAGGAGGCTCGCGGCCTGCGGCGGCAGGCCGCGCCGCGCCATGGCGGCGTCGAAGGCCTCGGGGTTGGAGCGGATGGCGCGGATGTCGTGCATGGCTGCCCCTTACGGCAGCTTGGCGCGCCCGTCCACGAACCGCCTCAGGTCAGATCGGGATCGGGCTTCGGCGCCATCCAGCGCGCCGCCAGGATGCTGATCTCGTAGAGGACGATCAGCGGCAGGGCGAGGCCGACCTGGGAGATGACGTCGGGCGGGGTGATGATCGCCGCCAGCACGAACATGCCCACGATGGCGTAGCGCCGTCCCTTGCGCAGGCTGTCCACGTTCAGAATGCCCACCTTGCACAGCAGCGTCAGCAGCACCGGCATCTGGAAGGCGATGCCGAAGGCCAGGATCATATGCATGACCAGCGACAGGTACTCGCTGACCTTCGCCTCCAGCTGGATCGGGATGGAGGTTTCCCCGGCCGGCGTCTCGAAGGAGATGAAGAAGTGCCAGGCCATCGGGAACACGAAATAATAGGCGAGCGCCGCGCCCAGCACGAACAGGAAGGGCGAGGCCAGCAGGAAGGGCAGGATGGCCCGCTTCTCGCTGCGGTAGAGGCCGGGCGCGACGAAGAGCCAAAGCTGCGTCGCCCAGATCGGGAAGGAAAAGAACAGGGCGCCGAAGAAGGCCACCTTCAGGTAGGTGAAGAAGGCTTCGTACAGCGCGGTGAAGATCATGCGCCGGTCGCCGCCGCCCTGCTCCTGCAGGATGTTGGCCAGCGGCGCGGCCAGGAAGCCGTAGATCTGCGTCGAGAAGTAGTAGCAGACCGCGAAGGCCAGGATGAACGCGCCGATGGACCAGAGGAGGCGCTGGCGCAGCTCCATCAGGTGCTCGATCAACGGCATCGGCTTGTCGTCGATCGGATCGTCGTCCTGGGCGGTGTTGCTCGACATGGGTGGCCTTCTCCCTCAGCCCTGGCGCGGCGCGGCGCTGGACAGGGCGGGGGGCATCTCGGGTTCGGGGGCCACGGGCGTCACGCCGGGCGGCGGGGCCGGGGTGGCGGGTGGGACAAAGGAGGGAGCGTCCGCGGCGGCGGGCTTCGGCTCCTCCACCGGCTTGGGCGGCGCCATGGTCTGGGGCGGGATCATCGCCGGGGCGTCGGCCACCTCGCGCGCCGTGGGCGGCGGCGTCCAGACCGGGGCAGTATTCGTGTCGAGCGGGTTCTCGCTGAAGGTCTTGGTCAGCGTTCCGTCGCCGTCCACGTGCTTCTTGAGCTCGCCCTTCAGGTCGAAGGAGCGGATTTCGTTGATCGTGCCCTTCACCTCGGCGATCTGGTTGCGGACATCCTCGAGATTGGCCTCGCGCACCAGCTCGTCGGCCTGCTGCTGAAAGGAAGCGAGCTGGCGCTTCCCCTTCTTGATGAGGTCAGCGACGCCGCGCACCGCGCCTGGAAGGTCCTTCGGGCCGATGACGACCACGGCCACGACGGCGATCAGCGCGATCTCTGACCAAGCTAGGTCGAGCATTCCATCCCCAGTGCGGAAGAAACGGTGTTCTAACAGCCGGGCGCCCGCCCGCCAATGCAGCCCTACTTAGGGGCTCGTCCGCGCCTTTGCATCGGGGAAGGCGAAGGCCCGGGCCGGGTCGAGGGCGACGGCCACCGCCTCGCCCCGCCCCAGCAAGGCGCCCGGGGGCATGCGGGCATGGAGGTGCAACGCGCCCCCCTCCCCGTCCGGCACCGCCATGTGCACCAGCGTGGTCGCGCCCAGCAGGCGGCAGGCCTGCACCTCGGCCGGGGTCGCCCCCTCCGTTCCGGAGGGCAGGACGCGCAGGCCTTCGGGGCGCAGCAGAACCTCGCAGGGGCTCCCTTCCTCCAGGCCGCGCCCGGGTGCCGGGCCGATCACGGTCCAGGCGAGCCCGTCGCGGATCCGGGCCGGCAGCCGGTTCACCTCGCCCAGAAAGGTCGCGACAAAGGGATCGGCGGGGGCGAGGTACAGCTCCTCCGGCGTGCCGAGCTGGACGACACGGCCCATCCGCATCAGCGCGATGCGGTCGGCCATGAACATCGCCTCCTCCGCATCATGGGTGACGATCAGGGCGGGGATGCCCGCCTGCTGGAGCACGTGCAGCGTGTCGTCGCGCACCTGCTCGCGCAGCCGGGCGTCGAGGCTGGCGAAGGCCTCGTCCAGCAGCAGCACGGAAGGGCGCGGCGCCAGGGCGCGGGCCAGGGCGACGCGCTGCTGCTGCCCGCCGGACAACTGGTGCGGCCAGGATTCGGCATAGGCCTCGAGGCCGACCCGGGCCAGCGCCTCCGCCACGCGCCAGCCGCGGTCGCCGCGCGGCACGCGCTTCAGCCCGAAGGCCACGTTCTCCCCCACGGTCAGGTGCGGGAACAAGGCGTAGTCCTGGAAGACGAGGCCCACGTTGCGTCCCTCGGGCGGGACGGCGCGCCCCTTCTCGGCCAGGGGGCGCCCGTCCAGTTCGATCCTTCCGTGCTGCAGGGATTCCAGCCCGGCGACGAGGCGCAGCAGCGTGGTCTTGCCGTCGCCGGAGGGGCCGAGCAGGCACAGGATTTCGCCCTTCGCCACTTCCAGCGAGACGCCGCGCAGCACCTCCCGCTCGCCAAAGGCGTGGCGGATGTCGGAAAGGCGGAGGCTCATGCGGCCTCGGGCGGGGTCTCGGCCGCTTGCGGCGCGGACAGTTCCAGCACGGCGAGGTCCTGGCTCACCAGTTCCTCCTTGCGCGGCAGCTCGCCCAGGGATTTCAGCCCGAACTGGTCCAGGAAGCGCGGCGTGGTGCCCCAGAGCGTCGGCCGCCCGGGCGTTTCCCTGCGGCCGCGCGGCGCGACCAGCCCGGCTTCCAGCAGGGAATCGAGCGTGGTCTGCGCCAGGGCCGCGCCGCGGATCTCCTCAATCTCGGCGCGCGTCACAGGCTGGTGGTAGGCGATGATGGCCAGCGCCTCCATCGCCGCGCGCGGCAGGCGGCGCGGCACCTCGACGACGCGGGTGATGGCGGGGGCGAGGTCGAGCGCGGTGCGGAAGGCGAAGCCGCCCGCCACCTCCACCAGCTCCACCGCCGCCCCGGCGGTGCGGGCGGCGAGCGCGGTCAGCACCGCCTGCGCTTCGACCCCCGGCGGCAGGGCCAGCTGGACGCGCGCGGCGGGAACCGGCTTGTCGGAGGCGAAGATCAGTGCCTCGGCGATCCGCATGGCGTGGAGGAAATCAGGGTCCTGCATGGACGGGCGCTCCGGCACGGAGGCGGATGGGGGCGAAGGGGGCATCCTGCTCAATCTCCAGCCCGCCACCGCGCGCCGCCTCCAGCGCCGCGACCAGGGTGGAGGCCAGCGCCGCCTTGCGGTCGAGCGGCGTGGCCAGGCCCTCGGGCAGGAAGGCGGACAGAGTAGACCAGGCCGGTCCCGCCTCACCGATCAGGGAACGGAGGCGGGACAGCGCCTCGGCCACGCTCCACAGCTTGCGGGGCTTGGGCGTGAAGGGGCGCGTGGCGGCACCGCGCCGCCGCGCCGCGGCATAGGCGCGCAGCAGTCCGTTCAGGTCGAGGGCAAGGCCGGAACGATCCTCGACGCGCAGGGATTCTGGGGCACCACGGGCGAAGGTCTCGCGGCCCAGCTGGGCGCGGCCCGAGAGCCAGCGCGCCGCCTCGCGCATCCGCGCCAGCTCCTCCAGCCGGTCGGTGAGGCGCTGGGCAGCCAGCAGCGGGTCTTCCTCCTCCGGCCCGCGCTCCTCCTCGGGCAGAAGGAGGCGCGACTTCAGCCAGGCGAGCCAGGCGGCCATGACCAGCCATTCCGCCTGCAGCTCCAGCCGCACCCGGCGTGCGCCCTCCACGACCGCGAGGAACTGGTCCACCAGCGACAGGATGGAGATGCGCCGCAGGTCGAGTTTCTGCGCCCGCGCGAGGTCCAGGAGCGCATCGAGCGGCCCCTCGTAGCTTTCCAGCCGGACGAGGAGGCTTTCGCTCACGTCAGCCCGGCCGCACGCAGGATGAAGTTGAAGGCCGGGCGCACCAGCTCGCGGACAAACCAGTCCATGGGGCGGAACCAGGGCAGCGCCAGCGGCAGGAGGAACAGCACGCCGATGACAATGAACAGCCCATGCCGCTCCAGCCGCGCCACGGCCAGGGCCGGCCGCATCGGCAACAGGCCGACCAGGATGCGCCCGCCATCGAGCGGCGGGATAGGGAACAGGTTGAACAGCCCGAGCACGAGGTTGGCCAGGATGGACAGGCCGAGGAAGCGGAACAGCCACTCGCTATCCGCAAGGCCCGCGACGTGCAGCAGCAGCGCGGAGATGAAGGCGAGCAGGAAGTTGGTCGCCGGCCCCGCCGCCGCCACCCACATCATGCCGGTCTTGGGGTCGCGCAGGTTGCGGATGTCCACCGGAACGGGCTTGGCCCAGCCGAACATCATCTCCACCCGCCCCACCGTCAGCAGCTGCGAGATGAGCAGGAATCCCGGCAGCAGCACCGTCCCGATCGGGTCCACGTGGCGCAGCGGGTTCAGCGAGACGCGGCCCAGCCGCGCCGCGGTGTCGTCGCCTAGGCCGAGCGCGGCATAGCCATGCGCCGCCTCGTGCAGGGTGATGGCGATGACGGTGGCCAGCACCGCGGCCAGCAACTCGGGAAGCACGGCGGGATCCATCAGGCGGCCAGCTTCGCGTCCTGCGCGGCGTGGCGCGAGGCCGCCAGCCGCCGTTCCGCCGCCGCATGGAGGGGGCGGCTGCCCGCGAGCACCGCCGCGCTTTCCTCCAGCACGCCCGAGCAGTGCAGCGCCACGTCGCACCCGGCCGCCAGCGATGCCGCCGCCAGCTCCGTGAGGTCGCCGCGCAGCGCCTTCATGGCAAGGTCGTCGGAGATCAGCAGCCCGCCGAAGCCGATCGCGCCCCGGATGTGCCGCCCGATCACAAGAGGGGACAAGGTGGCCGGCAGCGCCGCATCCAGCGCGGGGTAGAGGATATGCGCGGTCATCGCCCACAGGTCGTCGGCGGCGAGCACCCGGAAAGGCTCCGAATCCGCCGAAACGTCGCCCTCCACCACCGGCAGCGCCTCGTGGCTGTCCAGCGTGGCGCGGCCATGGCCGGGAATGTGCTTGATGACGGGCTGGGCGCCCGCCTCGCGCAGCCCCGCGACCGTGGCGGCGCCGAGACGCGCGACCTCCTTCGGGTCGGCGGAAAAGGCGCGGTCGCCGATGACGTCGTGCGCGCCGGGCAGGCGGAGGTCGAGGAGCGGCGCGCAGACCACGTCCAGCCCTTCCGCCACGCACATGGCGCCGAGCGCGGCGGCGCTGCGTCGCGCCGCCTCGGCCGGGCCGTTCTCGAACTGCGCGGGCGGTGGAAAGGCGGTCCAGTGCGGCGGTCGCAGCCGCGCGACCCGCCCGCCCTCCTGGTCCACCAGGATTGGCGCCTCCGCGCCCAGCTCCTCGCGGATGGCGGCGGTCAGGGCGCGAAGCTGGGCGGGATCCACGACGTTGCGGGCGAAGAGGATGACGCCCAGCGGCCGCCGCTCACGCAGCAGCGCCGCTTCCTCGCGGGACAGGACCGGCCCGGACAGGCCGATGATCGCGGACAGCGTCACCCGGCGGCCGCAACGTTGCAGGCGACGTTGCGGACACGCAGCGATTCGCAGAAGGACCGGGCAGCGGCGGCATCCGGGAAGCCCCCGGTCCGGACCCGGAAGATCGGCGGCTGCCCGGCGCCTGAATCGACGCGCAAGATGACGGGGCTGCGTCCCTGCAATTCGGGTGCGCGCCGTACGAGGCGATCCCATTCCGCCCGCGCGCCCTCCTCCGACCGCGTCGCGGCGATCTGCACCATCACGCGCCCGGTCGCGACCGGCGCGGCGGCGCGTTCCGGCGCCGGGGTCGGGGCGGGCGCAGCCACAGGCGCGGCAAGGCGGGGCTGTGCCGATGGCGCAGCCGTCGCGGGCGCGGAAGGCGTAGCGGGGCGCGGCTCCTGCTGGGCGCGCAGCACCTCGAAACGCGGCGCTTCCGGCCCCGGGGCCAGGCGCGCAACGGCGGCATTCTCGCCGGGACGGGAGGAATGGCGCTCGAAGATGCGCTCGCCCTGGTTCGGGACGACGATGCCGCCGGGATTGTCGGGACGCACCTTGAAGGGGCGACCATCCGGCTCGATCACGGGGATGCCCCGCGGCCCCCATTGCCCGACCAGCCAGATGATCAGCGCGGCCAGCGCCACGGAGGCGCAGAGCCCCCCGCCGATCATCCACAGCCGGGGCGGAATCCCCAGGCCGGACCTCGTCCTCTCCGGCGGGCGCACCCGCCAGGAAGGAAGCATCGCATCACTCATGTTCGCAGGCCCCCTAACGCATCTCCTCCACCGGCGTGACCCCCATCACGCCGAGGCCGGAACGAATGACGACCGCCATGGCAGAAACCAGGGCCAGCCGGGCCTTCGTGGCCTCCGGCGCGGCATCCTGGATGAAACGCAGGGCGGTGTCGTCCTTCCCCTTGTTCCATAATAGGTGAAAATCCCCCGCGAGGTCATTCAAAAAGAACGCGATTCGATGCGGTTCCCGCGCGGCGGCCGCACCCTCGACCACGCGCGGCCAGGACGCCATGCGGCGGATCAGCCCCAGCTCCGCCGGGTCGGACAGATGCGACAGGTCGGCGCCTTCCAACTCGGAGGCCGCGGGGTCGCCCGCCGCGCGCAGCACCGAGCGGGCGCGGGCATGGGCGTACTGGACGTAGAAGACGGGATTGTCGCGCGATTGCTGCACGACGAGGTCCAGGTCGAACTCCATCTGCGCGTCGCTCTTGCGCGTCAGCATGGTGAAGCGCACCGCGTCCTTGCCCACCTCCTCGATCAGGTCGGCCAAGGTGACGTAGGTGCCGGCGCGCTTGCTCATCCGCACCGGCTGTCCGTCCTTCACCACATGGACGATCTGCGCCAGAACCACGTCGAGCGGCACCTCGCGGCTGGAAAGGGCGGCGACGGCGGCCTGCATCCGCCGCACATAGCCGCCATGGTCTGCGCCCCAGACATGGAGAAGCTGGGTGAAGCCGCGCTCCAGCTTGTGGAGGTGGTTGGCGATGTCGTTGGCGAAGTAAGTGCCGCTGCCGTCCGACTTGCGCAGGGGCCGGTCCACCTCGTCGCCGAAATCGGTCGCGCGGAACAGGGTCTGCTCGCGCGGCTCCCAATCCTCGGGCGTCTTGCCCTTGGGGGGTTCCAACACCCCGCGATAGATCAGGTTCTGGGCAGCAAGCCGGGCTTCCGCCTCCTCCAGCTTGCCGGCCTCGATCAGCGCGGCCTCGCTGACGAAGACATCGTGCCGGACGCCGAGCGCGGCGAGGTCGGCCCGGATCTCCTCCATCATCCGCTCCACCGCGAAGCGGCGGATCAGCAGGAGGTTGGCCTCGCTCGGCTCCAGCAGAGCCGATCCGTGCGCCTCGGCCAGGGCTTGCCCGACCGGGAGGAGGTAATGCCCGCCATACTGGAGTTGGACCCCATAGCGCGCCTCGACCGCCGCCTTGCGCGCAGCCTCGTCCGCCCCTTCCTCCCACAGCCCGTGGGCGTCGCGTGGCAGCGCCTCCAGGTAGCGCCAGAAGGAGGCCCATGCGAGGGCCTGAACCTGCGCGCCCGCGTCGTTGATGTAGTACTCCTTGGTGACGTCAAAGCCGGCCTTGCTCAGGAGCCCGGCCAGCGCGTCCCCCACCACGGCGCCGCGGCAATGGCCGACATGCATCGGCCCGGTCGGGTTGGCGGAGACGTATTCCAGGTTCACCCGTCCCGGCTTGGGGGCGCCCTCGCCGAAGGCCTCGCCCCGGCGCAGCACCAGCGGGACCACGGCGCGGAGGAAGCCCTCCTCCAGCCGGATGTTCACGAAGCCCGGCCCGGCCGGCGTCGCTTCCGCCACCTCGGGCAGGGAGGCCAGGGCCTCGGCCAGTTGCGCGGCCAGCTTGGGCGGCGGCAGCTTTGCGGCCTTGCCCACCACCAGCGCCGCATTGGTCGCCATGTCGCCGTGGGAGGCCTCGCGCGGGGGCTCGACCACCACCTTGCTGAAGGCCTCGGCGGGCAGGTCGGGCAGGATCCGGCCCAGCGCGGCCACGATGAGGCCGCGGAGATGGGCGAAGATGTCGTCGTTCATGGCCCGCGCCTCTTGGGCCGGGCGCGGCCCTTCGGCAAGAGGGCCCGCCCCTACCCAACCGCGTGCGGGTCGGTGAGGCGGCGGTACTCCTCCAGGGCGAAGCGGTCGGTCATGCCGGCGATGTAGTCGCACACCACCTGGGCGCATTCCGGCGTCCCGGCGCGTCCGGCCCAGCCGCGCCAGGGATCGGGCAGCATCTGCGGCCCGCCGTGGAGGAGCTGGAACAGCACCTGGAGCGCGCGCTTCGACTTCTGGGTCGCGCGATTCACGCGGAAATGCCGGTACATGCGCTCGAACAGGAACTCGCGGATCTCGCCGTTGCGCCGCGCCATTCCCTCGCTGAAAGCCACGACCGGCGTTTCCGCGGCGCGGATCTCGTCCGCGTCGCGCGGGTTCAGCGCGGAGATGCGGCGCGTCGCCTCGGCCGCCACGTCGGCGATCATGGCCGCGATCACCCGCCGCACCATCTCCGGCGCGGCGCGGTCCCGTGGTAGGTCCGCGTGGGCGAGGCGCGCGGCGTGCAGCGCCTCCCCGGCCAGGGGAAGCTCCTCGACATCCTCGAGGCTGAAGATGCCGGCGCGCAGCCCGTCCTCCAGGTCGTGGTTGTTGTAAGCGATGTCGTCCGAAAGCGCGGCGACCTGCGCTTCCGCGCTGGCATGGGTGCCGAGGTCAAGCGGGTGCAGCGCGTCGTAGTCCCGGATAAAGCCCGTCGGCCGCCGCACCGGGCCGTTGTGCTTGGCGAGGCCTTCCAGTGTTTCCCAACACAGGTTCAGCCCATCGAACCCGGCGTAGCGACGCTCCAGCCGGGTCACGTGCTTGAGGGACTGGGCGTTGTGGTCGAATCCGCCATGCGGGCGCATGCAGGCGTTCAGCGCCTCCTCCCCCGCATGGCCGAAGGGCGGGTGGCCGAGGTCATGCGCCAGGGCCAGGGCTTCGGCCAGATCCTCGTCGAGGGACAGCATCCGCGCCAGGGAGCGGGCGATCTGCGCCACCTCGATGGAATGGGTCAGGCGGGTGCGGAAATGGTCGCCCTCGTGGAAGACGAAGACCTGCGTCTTGTATTGCAGCCGCCGGAAGGCGCGGGAATGGATGATGCGGTCGCGGTCGCGCTGCCAGGGCGTTCGCGCCGGATCCTCCGCCTCGGGATGGAGGCGGCCGCGGGTCGCCCGCACCGCATGGGCGGCCTTCGGGCGCGGCGTGTGGAAATCATCGGGCATCGCCCCTAGATTGGCAGACATGGACAGCGCAAGCACCCCCGGCTTCGGCGTGACAGAACGTGCGGCGACGGAGATCGCCGCCATCGCGGCGCGGGAAGGCCGGCCCGAGGCCGGGCTGCGCGTCAGCGTCTCGGCGGGCGGGTGCTCCGGCCTGCAATACGGCTTCGCGCTGGAGGACAAGCGCGAGCGGGACGACCTGGTCGTCGAGGTCGCGGGAACGCGGGTCTACGTCGACTCCGTTTCGCTCGACTTCCTCGGCGGTGCGGTGCTGGACTGGCACGACAGCCTGATGGGCAGCCATTTCAAGATCACCAACCCGCAGGCGGTCAGCGGTTGCGGCTGCGGCACCTCCTTCGCCGTCGCGTGATCCTCGCCAGCTTCAACGTCAATTCGGTACGGCGGCGCACGCCTCACCTCCTGCGCTTCCTCGAGCGCGCGAAGCCGGATGCCGTGGTGCTGCAGGAACTCAAGTGCCGCACCGAGGAGTTCCCGCGGCTGGAATTCGAGGCCGCCGGGTGGAAGCTCCACGTCGTCGGCCAGCGCGGCGGGCGCAACGGCGTCGCCCTGGTCACCCGCCACGATTTCGAGGTGATCGGCGAGGAGCTCCCCGGCGAGGCCGAGGACGACCATGCCCGCTTCCTTGCGGTCCGACTGAACGGCATCGTCCTGGCCGGCATCTACCTGCCCAACGGCAACAGCGGCGGCGAGGCCGGGCTGGAATACAAGTGGCGCTGGATGGAGCGGCTGCGCGAATGGGCCGCCGCGCGGCTGGACCATTTCGAGCCGCTCGCCATCCTCGGCGACTTCAATGTTTGCCCCACCGACGCCGACCTCGCCCCCGGCGCCCTGCCGCCCACGGATGCGCTGGTGCATCCGGGCAGCCGGGCGCGGTTCCGGGCGATGCTGCATCTGGGGCTGACGGATTCGCTGCGCGCCCTCCATCCGGACGATGCGCCTTTCACCTACTGGGATTACGGCGCCGCCTTCGAAAGCAATCGCGGCCTGCGAATCGACCACGCACTGCTTTCCGCCGATCTGGCGGAGCGGCTTCAATCCTGCGAGGTGGACACGATGGCCCGGTCGGAGGAAAGCCCTTCGGACCACGCGCCCGTGCTGGTGCGGCTTTCCGCCTGAGACCAACCCGCCGGGGCAGGTAGCGCCCGCCTTCGGCGAGAGGCGAATGCACGACCACCGGCGCCGGTGAGGCGCCGAGTCAGCCGCATCCCGCCAGCAGCAGGGAGGCGGCCAGCGCCGTCAGCCAGCCAGGAACCCTGCCGCCACGAGGCCGAGGGACAGCCCCGTCATCGCTGCGAGCGGCAGGGACTGCCAGCGCAGCAGCCGCGGCGACGCATACAGCGTGATGCGCAGCGGCTTGGGAGGAATGCGAAGCTCGTCGTCGGTCCAGGTGTTCGCGCTCATGAGGAGAGCGAACCATGAACAAACTCCGAACGCAAGAGGCTTTGTTCACTTCTCGTTCGCGGCTTCTCCGGGCAGCGAGATTCCGGTGAGCGCCTGCCAGACGCGGATCACGAAGGCGTCGTCACGCCCTCCCTGCCCGAGCCCGCGCTGCGCGACGAAGAGTTGCAGGGCCTGGGCGGCGAGCGGCACGGGCATCGCCGCCTCGCGCGCCATCGCTTCCACGAGGCCGAGATCTTTCACGAAGATGTCGCCGGCGGAGAGCGGCGTGTCGTCGCCCTCCAAAACATGCGCCATGCGGTTGCCGAACATCCAGGAATTGCCGGCCGCGCTCGTCACCACGTCATAGACGGTGCGCGGCTCCAGCCCGGACCGGATCGCCAGCGCCATGGCCTCGGCGGCAGCAGCGATATGCACGCCGGCCAGAAGCTGGTGCACGACCTTCATGGCGGCGCCCTGCCCCGGCTCCGTGCCCAGCCGCCATACCTTGCCGGACACCGCTTCCAGCAGTGGCCTCGCCGCGGCGAAGGCTTCGTCGCTGCCGCTCGCCATCACGGTCATGCGGCCCTCGCGCGCCGCCACCGCGCCGCCCGAGACCGGCGCGTCCAGGTAGAGCAAGCCGCGCGACTCCGCTTCCGCCGCCAGCGCGCGCGCCTCGGCCGGCGACATGGTGGCGCTGACCACGAGCACGCCGCCGGGCGCCACGCGCGGCGCCGCGCCCGCTTCCCCGAACAAGGCCTGCCGCGCCTGGGTCGCGTTCACCGTCAGCACCAGCACCGCATCCTGGCCCGGCTCCAGGTCGCTGCCGCGCGCGACGGCGCGATTGCCGAAGGCGGCGCGGGCACGTTCGGACGGGTCCACCCCCGTCACCTCCAGCCCGGCGCGCAACGCGCTCTGCGCCGCGCCGCCACCCATGCTGCCCAGGCCGATCACCGCCGCCTTCATGCCCCGATGCTCCAGCTTTCGCGCGCATTCAGCGCAGTCGGGTCGAACCCGGCCAGCTTCTTGTACTCGGCCGCCACGCGCTCGAGTTCCGCCTGGGTGATCACGGATTCGAGATCGCCGAACCCGTCCGGGGCGCGGCGATGCACTTCCTCCAGGATCAGGTCCGGTCCGAGTTCGCGATTGGCCAGGGTCAGCTTCGCCGTCGGCGGGCGGCGCGCTTGTTCATAGGCGAGCAGCCCGTCCTCCACCCGCTCATGGCGTGCGATGTTCAGGGCCAGCTGCCGTGCATCCAGCACCGCCTGCGACGCGCCGTTGGAGCCGATCGGGTACATCGGGTGCGCCGCGTCGCCCAGCAGGGTCACGCGGCCTTCGGTCCAGCATAACAGCGGGTCGCGATCCACCATCGGGTATTCCAGCACCCGCTCGGCGCGGCGGATCAGGCCTGGGACATCCAGCCAGCCCCAGTCCCAGGATTCGTAGTGCGGTAGGAAGGCGGCGCGGTCGGCCTCGCGGTTCCAGTCCTCGCGCCGGAAGCCCTGCGAAGGGTCCACCTTCATCTCTGCGATCCAGTTGGTCAGCACCGTCCCGTCGGGATGATGGGCGATGGGATAGACGACGAATTTCTGGCTGTGGTGCCCAGCCTGCACCATGGTCGCGCCGCCCAGGAAAGGCGGCGCCACGGTGGTGCCGCGCCACAGGATGGCGCCTTGCCAGGAAGGAGGCCCCTCATCCGGCGCGAAGTGGCGGCGGATGGCGGAATGGATGCCGTCGGCGCCGATCAGTGCCTCGCCGCGCGCCTCGCCGCCCGCCTCGAAGACGAGGGTCACGCCGTCCGCATCCTGCGCGAAGCCTGACACGCGCCGTCCCGTTTCGGCCGTGATGCCGCGTTCCCGCGCCACCTCCAGCAGCATCATGTGCAGGCGGCCACGGTGCACGGAGTATTGCGGCCAGCGATACCCGGCGGCGAGGCCGCGATCCTCCCGCCAGATCAGCTGGCCGTGCGCGGAGACGTAGCGAAGCTCCCGCGTCGCCACGCCGATCCCGGCCAAGCGCTCACCCAGCCCCAGCTCGGTCAGTTCCCGCACTGCGTGCGGAAGGAGGTTGATCCCGACCCCCAGTGGGCGGATTTCCTCCACCGCCTCGAAGACGCGGCAAGGGCGGCCGGCGGCGTGCAGCGACAACGCCGCGACCAGCCCGCCAATCCCGCCCCCGGCGAGAAGGATCACAGCGCCGCCTCCACCCACGCGGCCCAGCGCAGCGCCTCTCCATCCTCGGCCGCGACCACCTGCACGCCGAGCGGCAGTCCCTTCGGCCCCTCCCCGGCCGGCACGGTCACGCAGGGCAGGTGCAGCGCGGTCCAGAGCGAGTTGCAGCCCGGATCGCCGGTCCAGCCGATGCCTTCCGGCGCTTCGCCGGGCGCGGAGGCGGTGAGCAGCGCGTCGAAGCCCTCCATCGCCGCCGCCATGGCGCGCCGCGCCGCGACAAAGGCCGCGCGCCCGGCGACCAGCTTCGCCGGGTCGGCCGCCATCGCGTCCTCCATCTTCTCCCGCAGCACGGGCGACAGCAGGGAGCGGGCGTGATCCATCTCCCAGGCCAGGGCGTCGTGGGATTCCATGTTCATCACGAAGGGGTGCAGCGCATTGGCCTCGGCGCATTCCGCCGGCATGGCGAAGGCTTCGACCGTTGCCCCTGCGCAGCGCGCGGCCTCCTCGACGCGGCCCAGCAGCGCGCGCGTCTCCTCGCCGCAGAGGGACTCGCCCGGCCCCATCGTCACGCCGATGCGCGGGGCGCGGCCCGGCCGCTCGGAGGGGCGTCCGTGGTCGCGCCCGGTCAAGGCCTGCATCCCCAGCGCGATGTCGTCCAGCGAGCGCGCCATCAGCCCGATCGTATCCAGGCTCTCGCTCATCACCTTCATGCCGCCGCGATGGATGGCGCCGAAGGAGGGCTTGAAGCCATGGACCCCGCAGAACGCCGCGGGCCGAATGACGCTGCCCCCGGTCTGAGTGGCGATGGCAAGCGGAAAGAACCCCGCCGCCACCCCCGCCGCCGAGCCCGAGGAAGAACCGCCCGGCGTGTGGCGTGGGTCATGCGGGTTCGTCGTCGGCCCCGGGAAGCGCGTGGCGAACTCGGTCGTGACGGTCTTGCCCGCGACGACCATCCCGGCCCGCCGCGCCAGCGCCACCGCCGCGCTGTCCGTGCGCGGCCGGTGCCCGGCCCAGATCGGGGAGCCGTACTGGGAAGGCATGTCCGCCGTATCCAGCACGTCCTTCACGCCGAGATGGATGCCGGCGAGCGGCCCCTTCGCCCGCGCCGCCTGCGCGCGCACCGCCTCGGGGTCGTGCCATGTGAATGCGCGCAGCACGTTCTCGCGTGCCGCCACCGCCTCCAGCAGCGCTTCCGCCACCTCGCGCGGGTCGGTGCGCCCGGATTGGACGCGGGAAAGGGTCTCGGTCGCGGTCAAGCGGGAAAGGTCCGTCATGGGCGCAGCGTAACCATGCGCCGCGGCGCCTGGGAACCATCGGCCGTGGACACCACTTGGGGTGGCGATGGTCACCACCGAGCCCCTGCCCGGCGGCGCGCTGCGGCACGAGGTCGCGGTGGCTGCCGATGCCTTGCCCCCGGTCTCCCCCCAGGCGTTGGAAGCGGCGTGGGAAGTGGCGCGCGCCGCCGCCGATGCCGGGCTCTGGGGCCCGGCGCGGCTCCTGGTCTTCGCCGATGCCGACCCCATCGCACTCACCGACCCCGATGCCGCCTGCTGGGCCGAGGCGATGGCGCAGCATGTCGGGCTGGACACGCTGGGCGGCCTCGCCCTCTGCCTGCGGCTGCTGGCCTTGGTCGAGGTGATGGGCCGTGCGTCCTGGCTGCGCGGCTTCTTCGCCATCGGCCCCGAGGGCGCGGAGTTCCATCCGGCCCTGCTTGCCGCCGCGGCCCGGGCGCCGTTGGACGCGACCGGGCGGTTCGCGGATGCGGCGTTGCGTGGCATGTTGTCGCGGAGCCTTCCCGCTTGAGGATTCCCATGCGCGCCGTCATCCCCCTGCTTCTGCTCGCCGCTGCCTGCGCCCCGCGCACGGAGAGTTTCTTCCAGCCCCGACCCGGCGCACCCGATACGAACCCCCGCGTGGTCGCCGCCTGCCGCGAGGAGGTTACGCGCATCCTCGCCCGGCAGGACCGCTCCCAGCTGATCCGCGAGGATGAGCGCGACGCCCGCCTCGGCGCCGAGGCGACGCCCTTCACCCACCGTGCCACGCAGGACCGCCTCGGCCGCGGCTTCCAGTACGACCGGCTGGTGAATGACTGCATCCGCGAGAACACGCGCCAGACCCAGCGCGCGGCGCCAGCCGCCCCCGCCATGCCAGGGCGCTGAGCCTGGCCTCCTTTGGCGCGCTCGGGCGTGCCCTTTCGCATCGCGACGCGCGCATCTTCTTCGGCGCTTCGCTCACCGCCTGGACCGGGCTGTGGATGCACCGCATCGCAGTCACCTGGCTCGCCTGGGAGCTGACGCGCTCCCCCTTCTGGGTCGGGATGGTCGCGTTCTGCGACTTGGCCCCGGCCGTGGTGTTCAGCCCCATCGCCGGCGCCGTAGCCGACCGAATGGACCGGGTGCGACTGACCATGATCGCCCAGGCGGCCATCGCCGCGCAGGCCTTCTGCGTCGCCCTGCTGACGATGACCGGGCTGATCTCCATCGGCCCGCTGCTGTTCTTCGAGGTGATCGGCGGCATCGCCGCCTCCTTCGCGCAGCCGGCGCGGCAGGCGCTGATGCCAGGGCTGGTGCCTCGCTCCGACCTGCCGGCGGCGGTCGCCTGCAATTCCCTTTGCTTCAACGTGGCGCGCTTCCTCGGTCCCGCCATCGCCGGACCGATGATCGCCGTCTTCGGCGTGGTGCCGGCCATCCTCTGCAACGTCGCCGCCTATGTGATCGCCTGCGCCACCATGCCGCTGCTTCGGCCGGAGGCGGAGCACATCCGCGGCCACGCGCCTGAGGCGTCGCTCCTGGCGGAGATGCTTGAGGGCATCCGCTATGCCGCCACCCATCCCGGCATCGGGCCGATCTTTCTGTTCGCCGGGATCACGGCTGTCCTGCTGCGCGGGGTGCAGGAAATCCTGCCGCCCTATGTGGAGCGGCTGTTCGGCCAAGGCGCACCCGGGCTGGCCCTGCTGACGGCAGCGATCGGCGTCGGGGCGCTGATCGCGGGGCTATGGGTCGCCTCGCGCGGGCGGACCGCGGGCGCGACGCGCCTCGCCGTGGCGGGGGTGGCGGCGCAGGCCGTGTTCATCGCGGGCTTCGTGGCGACGGGCTGGTTCCCCTTCGCCGTGGCCTGCGCCGCGGCCTTCGGGGCCTCGGCCTCCATCCACGGCATTTCGGTGCAGATGCTGGCGCAGTCGGCGGCGCTGACCAAGATGCGTGGGCGCACCCTTTCGCTCTGGGGCCTGATCACACGCGCCTGCCCGGCCCTGGGCGCGCTGGTGCTCGGCCTGGCGGGCGAGGCCTTCGGGATGCGGTGGCCCACCTTGTGTGCGGTTGCCCTCGCCCTCATGGTCGCGCTCTGGGGCGCCACGCGAATCCGCGCATGGGCCAAACACCTGGAAACGACCTGAATGCTGGATTGCGCCATCGTCGGCATGGGCAACTGGGGCCGCAAGCTGGTGGACAGCGTGCAAGGCCGAAACGGAGCGGGGCTGCGCTTCGTCGCCGGCAGCACCGGCACCATCGAGAAGGCACGGCCCTACGCAGCCGAGAAGGGCATCACCCTGCACGAGGGGTACGAGGCGGTGCTGGCCGATCCGCGCGTGCAGGCCGTGGTCCTCGCCACGCCCCACGCCCAGCACGCCGACCAGGTGGTGGCCGCCGCCCGCGCGGGGAAGCATGTCTTCGTGGAGAAGCCCTTTACCCTCTCCCGCGAAAGCGCCGAGGCCGCGGTGGCCGCCTGCCGCGCCGCCGGGGTGGTGCTGGCGCTCGGCCACAATCGCCGCTTCCTGCCCGCCGTGGCGAAGATGAAGGCGATGCTGGAAGATGGCCGCCTGGGCACGCTGTTGCATGTCGAGGGCCAGTTCAGCGGGCCAGGCGGCTTCGCCTACAAGCCCGGGGCTTGGCGCGCCGACCGCGCCGAAAGCCCGCTGGGTGGCATGGGTGGCATGGGCATCCACATGGTGGACATGATCATCAACCTTGCCGGGCGGTTCCGCGACGTTCGGGTGGTGAGCCATGCCCGCGTCCTGCCCACGATCGACGACACGACGGCGATGCTGGCGACGCTGGAATCCGGCGCGACCGTTTCCTTCGCCACCCTGGCCGCCGCCCCGCGCCTGTGGCGCGTCGCCCTCTACGGCACGGATGGCTGGGCGGAGCTGCATGGGCATGAGCGCCTGACCTTCCGCCCGCGCGACGGCGAGGACCAGGTGACCGACTTCCCGCCCACCGACATCGAGCGTGCCGAGCTGGAGGCCTTCGCCGCCGCGGTCGCCGGAGGCCTGGCCTACCCCCTACCGCTGGAGGAGGCGGTCCATGGCGTCAGCGTCTTCGAGACGATGATCTGGGCCGCGAGCTCCGGCAGCGTTTGCCGCGTGGCCTGAGCAAGGCTATCCAACCCGTCGCAACCCCTGGAGCAACCGGACGATGAGCAAGATCAGCCGCTACGGCAGCAACCCGATCCTGTCGGGCGCGGTCGAGTACCACAACTTCGTGTTCTGCGCCGGCATGACCGCCGACGACCTTTCCCTGGACGTGACGGGCCAGACCCGCCAGGTCGTGGCCAAGATCGACGCCGCGCTGGAGAATTTCGGCACGGACAAGACGCGCCTTCTCCAGGCCCAGATCTGGTTGAAGGACATCCGCGACCGCGATGCCATGAACAAGGTGTGGGTGGAGTGGCTGGGCGATGCCGGCCGCCCGGCTCGTGCCTGCGTGGAGGCCAACATGGCCGATCCCCGTCACTTGGTGGAGATCATGGTCACGGCCTGCCGCTGACCGATCACCCTTCCGAAGGGAACGGCGCCCTGGACTGTCCAGGGCGCTTTTTTATTGGGAATCGGCAACCACACCGCCTGACTGGCGTTTTTGCACGCCACGATCTGGTTGTGACATTTTCGCCGCAACACTGTGTCCCATGGCCCGTGGCGCAGGTCAGGCAGGACGATGTTCCTGATCAAAGCGCCAAACCGGTTGGCTATCCGACAAATCACGGTGAGTTTCGCATTGTAACGCAACGGCGGGTTGCAGACCCGATCATGCTCCCGGCTTAGTCCCCTCGCGCCAGACGGGGGGTCCTTCTGGCACCGCGCTCCAGGAGGGATTGCATGCGCCTGAAAGCCGCGCTTCTGACCATGTGCCTCGGCTTTGCCGGGATCACCGCAGCCCCAGTGGCGGAAGCCGCTCGATCCGAGGCAAGGACGCAAAGCGGACAGGCACGGCCAGCCCAGCAATCCCGCCCGACCCGGCCCGCACCGAGCCACCGCGCGAGCCTGCAAACGACGCGCGGTGCCACCCGCGCCGTTTATTCCCCCGGCATCTCCTGCGTGCCCTATGCGCGCAGCGTCACGGGCATGGACATCTTCGGGAACGGTCGCGAGTGGTGGGGCAACGCGGCGGGCCGATATGCCCGCGGCCAGCGCCCCGAATCCGGATCGATCCTTTCCTTCCCCGGCACGGGCGGCATGCCGATGGGCCACGTCGCCGTGGTGTCGCGCGTTCTCCATGGCCGCATGATCGAGATCGACCACGCCAACTGGGGCGGCCCCGGCATCCGCCGCGGGCAGGTCATGCGGAACATCCGCGTCATGGACGTGTCGGACGACAATTCCTGGACGCGGGTGCGCGTGCAGGTCGGCTGGGACGGCACCACCTTCGGCCGCGAGTACCCGACGCACGGCTTCATCCACAACCGCCCTGCCACGACCTACGCGGCGAACGAGGACATGATCCGTCACGTCTCCTACACGCGCGGCGAGACGGTGCGCCCTGCCGCCCCTGCGCAGCGACGTCCGGCGGCGCACACCCAGCAGCGGCGGCGCTAGACCACGCGCCGGGCTCGCGGCGGCGCGGCTCAGACCCTAGTCCCTGGTTTTCGCCCCGGGTTCACCACAGCGGCGCTTCCGCCTCCACGGAGGAGGCGCTAGGCCGCTCGCGAGCGGTCCCAGAGATTGGGCACGAACTCGTTGCTGTAGCCCGAGATGAAGCGGCGCTTCTCGCCGGTTTCCGGGTCGAAGCTGTGGCGCTCCACCGCGCCGATATTGCCGCCATACACGTGGATGGAGATGCTGGGCCGATCGGTCAGCGCGTTCTCTACCCAGTGTGCGTCCTCCTCGCCGGAGCCGACGCGCACCACCTCGCCGGGGCGAAGGCGGTCCACCTGGCCGGCGCGCATCCGGCCCTCCGGCGTGGGGTGCATGGTGACCGACACCTCCTCGCCCCGCAGCATTCCGACCAGGCCCCAGACCTTGTGGTTGTGCACCGGCGTGCGCGCGCCCACGCCCCAGACGAAGCTGACCACGCTGAAGCGCTCCAGCGGGTCGCAGTGCAGCAGGTATTGCCGGTAGCCCGGCCCCGGCTCCGCCATGGCGTCAGGCAGCCAGTCATCCTCGCGCACCAGCGCCTCCAGCAGGGCGCCGCCCTCTTCCAGCCAGCGCGCCTCCTCCGGCGATTGCTCGGCAAGGCGCGTCATCGCCTGGATGAAGCCACGCAGCTTGTCGGTCCCGGTCATGGCTCCCCCAGCGCCCGCCGCGCCGTCTCGGCCAGGAAGCCGCTCGCGACGGGCAGGATCTCGTCGTTGAAGTCGTAATTCGGGTGGTGCAATTCGCGCCCGTTCTCGGCGGGGCCGTTGCCGATCCAGACGAAGGCGCCCGGCACCTCATGGAGGAACCAGGAAAAATCCTCGCCCGTCATGGCCGGGGGCACGTCGCGGCGCATCTCGGTCACGGCGGCGGCGGCGCTCGCAGCCAAGTCGCGCTCCCGCGGGTGGTTCGCGGTGACGGGCACGCCGCGGACGAAGCTCACCTGCTCCTGCAGGCCGAAGGCAATGGCGATGCCGCGTGCCACCTCGCGCATCCGCTCCTCGATCAGGGTGCCGACCGAATCGTCCAGCCAGCGCGCCGTCCCCCGCAGCACGGCGCGGGACGGGACCTGGTTCTGCGCCTCCCCCGCCTCGGCCATGGTGACGCTAACCACGCCGGCCTTCATCGGGTCCACCCCGCGCGCCACGATGGATTGCAGCGCCACGATGGCATGGCCCGCGCCCAGCATGGGGTCGCGCGTCAGGTGCGGCAGCGCGGCATGGCCTGCGTGGCCGTCGAAGGTGATGTCGAAGCGCGCCCCCGCCGCCATCACCGCGGCGTCGTGCACTGCCACTGTCCCAGGCGGCAAGCCGGGCCAGTTGTGCCAGCCGAAGATGCGGTCCATCGGGAAGCGCTGGAAAAGACCGTCGGCAATCATCTTGCGGGCGCCACCCCCGCCCTCCTCCGCCGGCTGGAACACCAGCTGCACCGTGCCAGTCCAGCTTTCGTCGGCCTGCAGCAGCGCGGCGGCACCCAGCAGCGCGGTCGTGTGCCCGTCATGCCCGCAGGCATGCATCACGCCGCGCTTGGTTGAGCGGTGGGGAAGCGCCTCGTCCGCTTCCTGGATGGGCAGCGCGTCCATGTCGGCCCGCAACCCCACGGCCCGGTTTCCGCCGCCCCGGCGCAGTGTGGCCACGACGCCGTGTCCTCCGATTCCCGTCTCGATCTCGGTGATGCCCAGTTCCCGCAGCTTCTCGGCCACGAAGGCCGCGGTGTCGCCTTCGTCCAGCGTCAGGCCCGGATGGGCGTGCAGATGGCGGCGCCAAGTCGTAAGGCGGCGGTGGAGATCCTGATCCATCGCGCGAGAGTAGCCGCTGCCGATCATGCGGACCACTGCCGGATGCGGAACGGTTTTTTCTCCGTGTTGTCGTTTCGCGCTCTTGTTCTTATGAACGATGGTTGTATCCCCTTCCTGAAACCGCGCTCAGGTTGCAGGCGCAGGAGGTTAGATGAAATTCGCGGATATTGGCCAGCAGCTCCGCGCCTATCGCATGGAATCGGGCATGCGGGCGGAAGAGATTGCGGCCCGCCTCGGCGTTTCGCGCGCCGCCCTGTATCGCTACGAGAAGGGCGAGGTGATCAAGCTGGAAACGATCCGCCGGCTTGCGGAGCTGTTGAAGGTCTCGCCCCTCGCCTTGCTGGGCATCGGCATCGAGTATTTCGCCCGTCCTGCCGCCTTCCAGGAGCGGCTGCGCGGACTGGAGGAACAGGCCGACCAGGTGCTGCAGATCGGCTTCCCCTATTGCGACCTGCTCACCTCGGACGGCTTTGACGGCGCGCTCGCCGAGGCGTGGCGCCAGGCGGCCCCGCCGGGGGCCGAAGGCACCGCCATGCTGGCGCAGGCGGATCAGGCGCTCGGGGCGCTGATCGCGCGCAAGCGGCTGCACGCCGCGCGCCGCCCGACCGTGATCGCGGTGCTGGGCGAGGCGGCGATCGGTTCCTTTCTGTCCCAGGGCCTGTGCTACGGCCTCGACCTGCCGCCTGCCACGCGCGAACGCTGCAAGGAGGCGGCGCGGCAGGAGGTTCTGGCCCTCGCCTCGCTGATGGACTCCATGCCTCTTGGCCTGCAGATCGGCCTCACGCGCGGCCCGCAGCCCGCCGCGCCCTTCGTGGTGCTGCGTGGGCGGGAACGCGCGCATGTCGTCACCTCGCCGCTTTCGGCCGAGCTGCCGGCCGGCGCCCAGGTGGGCGTCGCAGGGATCACGGCGGCGGATGAGGCGGTGGCGGCGCATCAGCGCATCGCCGAGACGATCTGGCGCGAGGCGCTGAAGGGTCCCGAGGCGGCGGAGCGGCTCCGCGAACTGGCGCGCCGGGCGGTCCTGCTGGCCGACTAAAGCGCGCCGGGCTTCAGCCCGACAGATGGCGGCGCGGCCAGTGCCGCGCCAGCAGCCCGTCCACCGGCCCGGCCACCACGGAGATGGCCCAGATGGCAGCGGCAGAAAGCAGGATCGACGGGCCGCTCGGCACGTCCAGGTGAAAGGATGCGCCCAGCCCGAGCAGGCTCGCCGAAAGGGCGATGCCGCAGGCCACCGCGACCATTCCGCCCACGCTGCGCGACCAGTGGCGCGACGCGATGGCGGGCAGCATCATCAGCCCCACCGCCATCAGGCTCCCCACCGCCTGCACCGCCGCCACGAGGTTCAGCACCACGAGGCCCAGCAGCGACAAGTGCCACGCCGAGCCGCGTACCCCCACCGCCCGCGCGAAGGCCGGGTCGAAGCATTCCAGGATGAGCGGGCGCCACGCGAAGGCAAGGAACGCCAGGGTGAGGCTGGCGCAGCCCGCCATCAGCAGCAGCGCCGGGTCGTCCACCCCCAGCACGCTGCCGAACAGGATCTGCGTCAGTTCCACCGCCGAGCCCCGCCAGGAGATGATCGCCACCCCTGCGGCCAGCGCGGTGAGGTAGAGCGCGGCGAGGGACGCATCCTCCCGCCCGCCCGTGCCGCGCGCCAGCGCCCCCGCCCCGAGGGCGATCAGCAGCCCTGCCAGCATCCCGCCCAAGGCGAGGCCGGGCAGCCAGAGCCCGAACACGACGAAGCCCAGCGCCACGCCCGGCAGCATCCCATGCGACAGTGCATCCCCCGCGAGGCTCATCCGGCGGAGCACCAGGAACACGCCGAGGGGCGGCGCGGAGAGCGACAGCGCCACGCAGCCCAGCAGGGCGCGGCGCAGGAAGCCGAACTCGATGAAAGGGTCGAAGGGAGTCACGCCGCCCGCGCGCAGGGCTCCGCGTGGGGGTCCCAGCCTTCCGCCATGCGCCGCGCGCGCAGCCGGTTGGCAGGGGAGAGCGCCTCCTCGGTCGGGCCCACCGCCACCGCCTCGCGCGCCAGCAGCAGCGTTTCCGGGAATTCGTCGCGCACGAGGTCGAGGTCGTGCAGCACGGCGAGGATCGTCCGGCCCTCGCCATTCCAGCGCCGCACCAAGGCCAGCAAGTCGGCGGCGGTGCGGGCGTCGAGCGCGTTGAACGGCTCATCCAGCAGGATCACCGGCGCATCCTGCAGAAGCAGGCGCGCGAAGAGCAGACGCTGGAACTGGCCGGTGGACAAGCTGCCGACGGGGCGCCCCGCGAAACCGCTCAGCCCCACCGCCTCCAGGGCGCGGAGCACGCGGCCATCCTCGGCGATGCGGCCGAAGCCGCCGCATTCGGCCCATAGGCCGAGCATCACCGCCTCGCGGCAGGAGAGGGGGAAGGAGCGGTCCAGCCCGGCCTGCTGCGGCAGCAGCGCCACGCGGCCCTCGGCCACGATCTCGCCCTCCGCCGGGGAGTGAAGCCCGGCGATGGCGCGCAACAAGCTAGACTTTCCGGCGCCGTTGGGCCCGACAACGGCCATCAGACCGCCCCGGCGCAGGGTGAAGGACAGATGATGCACGGCCGGGCGCCGGTCATGGCTCACCGTCAGGTTGCGCACCGCGAGGCTCATGCCGCGAGCGCCCAGAACACCCCGGCCCAAAGAACGGCCAGCAGCACGGCCGCGAGCGCGAGGCGCGCGCTGGCCGGGGCTGCGAGGTCGAGAGGGTTGGTGGGGCGAAGCATGAGGTTATCATGTAACATGCCCGCGCGCCGGTCGCCAATGCGGATCGCCATGCCTATTGTTCGGGGCATGAACGCCCAGGACGAGGCGCTGCGCGCCGCCCTGGCCCGGCACCGGGCCTTCGCGACCTTTCTTCTCCTCCTCATGGGTGCGCTGATGGTGCTCGGCTATGCACTGCCGCCCTCCTTGGGGGCCGACCTGCTGGCGGCCTCGGCCAAGGCGGGCGTGATTGGCGGGCTGGCCGACTGGTTCGCGGTCACAGCGCTGTTCCGTCGTCCGCTCGGCCTGCCCATCCCGCACACCGCCATCATCCCCCGCCAGAAGGAAAGGCTGGGCCAGGGGCTCGGCCGCTTCGTCGCCAACCACGTCTTCACCGAATCCGAGGTAGCGCGGGTGATCGCGCGGCTGGACGTGGCGGGCATCGTCGGCAATTTCCTGGCCGACCGGCAGGCCAGCCGCCCGGCCGCCGAAGCCCTGGCCGCCGCCCTGCCCCGCCTGCTGCAGACGCTGGAGGATGGGCGGGCACGGCGGATGCTCACGCGCCTCCTGCCGCGCGTGGCGGGCGGGCCGGGCGGGGCGCAGGTGGTGGCGCGGGCGCTGCGCGCGCTGCTCGCCGGTGGGCGCCACCAGGCCGTGCTGGACCTCGCGCTGGACCGGCTGAAGCTGATCCTGGCCGAGCGGCAGGACTCGCTGCGCGACGCCATCAAGACACGGGTGCGGGAGTCGGGCGGAGCGCTGGTGGGCTGGGCGGCCGGCGCCTATGTCGCCAACCGCGTGCTGGACGCCGTGAACACCGAGTTGGTCAAGATGGAGCCGGGCGATTCCTCGCTGCGCCAAGCCTTCGAGGCGTGGCTGGAAAGCGAGATCGAGCGGCTGGAGAACGAGCCGCAACGCGCCGCCGCGCTGGGCAACGCCATGCGCCAGGCCCTGGCCCACCCCGCCGTCGCCGAGTGGCTGAACGACGTGTGGAACCGCCTGCGCGACGCGCTGGCCGCCGACGCCGCCAACCCCAATGGCCGGAGCGTGGCGGTGATCGAGGGCGCACTGGCCAATGCCGGCCGCTTCCTGGCCGAGGACGAGAATGCGCGCGCCAAGCTGAACGCCGCAGTGGAGCGCACGCTGAACACCCTTCTCCCCTCCGCCCAGACGCGGCTCGCCGAGTTCATCGCCGGGGTGGTGAAAAGCTGGGACACGGCCGAAGTGACGGAGAAGATCGAGCTGCGCGTGGGGCGAGACCTGCAATACGTGCGGATGAACGGCACGATCGTCGGCTTTCTGGCCGGCGGCGTGCTTTACCTGCTGATCTACGCCCTGGTCGGGAGGGTCTCCCACTGATGAAGCCTCTTTCCTCCTGGCGCGAAATGTCGCCTGGCCAGCGCTTCGACTTCGGCACGCTGGCGCTCGGCGAGGCGGAGATCATCGAGTACGCGCGCAAATTCGACCCGCAGCCCTTCCACACTGACCCCGAGGCGGCTCGGCAGGCGCCACTGTTCAACGGGCTGGTGGCGAGCGGCCTGCACACGATGGGCGCGTGCTTCGGGCGCATCATGGGGTCCGGGCTCTTTGTCGAGGTCAGCCTGGGCGGGTCGCGCATCGACACGCGCTGGCCCGCCGCGCTGCGCCCGGATGAGGAAATCCGGGTGGAAGGCGAGGTGCTGGCCGCCGAGGCGCATCGCAAGCGCCCCGGGATGGGCGTGGTGACGATGCGTTACACCGGTACGCGCATCGCCGACGGGATGGTGGTGATCACCATGGAAGGCACGCATTTCCTGAAGGAATAAGCGGGCCGCTCAGCCCTCGAAACGCAGAGCCACCTCGCCGATGCCGGCAAGGCGGCCCAGGGCGCGCGCGCCCGGCGCGGCGAAGAGCATGCCGGTGAGTGAGCCGGTGGTCAGGATCTCGCCCTGTCGCAGCGCTTCCCCGCGGGCGGCAAGGCGCCGCGAAAGCCCGTGCAGCAGCCACTCCAGGCTGCCCGCGGTGTTGGCGCCGCGCGTCGCGGCCACGACCTCGCCATCCAGGCGCAATTCCGCTTCCAGCGCCGAGAAGTCCAGATCGCGCATGGGAATGGGCTCGCCCAGGACCAGCGCGCCGTGGGTCTGCAGATCGGCCAGCTTCAGCAAAGCGGGCGCCCGCTCCCATCCCGCCAGCCGCGTTTCCACCACCTCGATCGCCGGCAGCATCGCGTCGAAATCCGAGCGCCGGAGCGCCTCGCCGGCGGGGACGTCCCGGCTGAGGCGCAACGCCAGTTCCAGTTCAACCCCTCGCATCGCGCCAGGGAACACCGTGCCGGAGGGGAGCAGGCACCCGGCAGGCAGCGGCGCGGAAAGCGGCGTGGCGCTCGGGCTCGCCGCCCCCACCTTCCAGCCGCCGCGCAGGCCGATCCCATCCAGCATCGCCGACTGCACCGCATAGGCGGCCGCGGCATCAGCCGGTGGGGCCGTGCTGGCCGGCACCGGCGCACCGCCCTTCCAGGCGTCGAGAAGCAGGGTCGCGAGACGGGAATCGGCCATGCGGCCAGGATGGCGGCCACCGCGCACAAGTGAAAGGGGCGGCGCCGTCTCCGGCGCCGCCCCTTCCAGCTCCCCGAAGGATGCGGGCCTTAGCCCGCCGCCTTCATGATCTCGTCCGCCACGTTGCGCGGCACCGGGTCGTAGTGGTGGAACTGCATGGAGAAGGAGGCGCGCCCCTTCGTCATGCCACGCAGGTTGGAGATGTAGCCGAACATCTCCTTCAGCGGCACGTGCGCACGGACGATGACCGAGGTCCCGGCCATGTCCTGCGACTGGATCACGCCACGGCGGCGGTTCAGGTCGCCCACCACGTCGCCGACGTGATCCTGCGGCGTGGTCACCTCCACGTCCATGATCGGCTCCAGGATCACCGGGCCGGCCTTCTTCATGCCTTCACGGAAGCAGGCCTTGCCAGCGATCTCGAAGGCCAGGGCCGACGAGTCGACGTCGTGGTACTTTCCGTCCACGAGGGTGAACTTGAAGTCCACCGTCGGGAAGCCGGCCAGCACGCCCGTGTCGGCCTGGACCTTGATGCCCTTGTCCACCGCCGGGATGTATTCCTTCGGCACGGATCCGCCGACGACGGCGTTCACGAACTCGATGCCCTCGTTCCGCTCCTTCGGCTCGAAGGTGATCTTCACCTCGGCGTACTGGCCCGAGCCACCCGACTGCTTCTTGTGGGTGTAGGTCTCGGTGTGCGGCTTGGTGATCGTCTCGCGGTAGGCAACCTGCGGGGCGCCGATGTTGCAGTCCACGCCATACTCGCGGCGCAGGCGGTCCACGATGATCTCGAGGTGCAGCTCGCCCATCCCGGACAGGATGGTCTGGCCGGTTTCCTGGTCGGTCTTCAGCCGCAGGCTCGGATCCTCGCCGGCCAGCTTCTGCAGGCCGATCGTCATCTTCTCGACGGCTTCCTTGGTCTTCGGCTCGACCGAGATGTCGATCACGGGAACCGGGAAGGCCATGCGCTCCAGCACCACCGGATCCTCGGACGCGGCCAGGGTGTCACCCGTGCCGGTGTCCTTCAGCCCCACGAAGGCCGCGATGTCGCCGGCGGAGACCTCCTTGATCTCCTCGCGCTTGTCGGCGTGCATCTGGAACATGCGGCCGATGCGCTCGCGATGGCCCTTGGTGGTGTTCTGGATCATGTCGCCCTGGCGCAGCGTGCCGCGGTAGACGCGCACGAAGGTCAGGTTGCCGTACTTGTCGTTGATGATCTTGAACGCCAGCCCGGCAAAGGGCGCGTTCTCGTCGGCCGGGATCACGCGGCGCTCGGCCGTCTCGTCCTGGCCTTCCTCGGGGGCAACCTTGATGCCCTCGATGTCCACCGGGCTCGGCAGGTAATCGAGCACCGCGTCGAGCAGGGGCTGCACGCCCTTATTCTTGAAGGCGGAGCCGCAGAGCACCGGACGGAACTCGCCCGAGATCGTGCCCTTCTTGATGCACTTCTTGAGGGTCGCGACGGAAACGTCGCCCTTGTCGAAGTACTCTTCCATCGCCGTCTCGTCGATGCCGACAGCGGTGTCCACCAGCTTCTGGCGGTACTCGGCGGCCTTGTCGGCGAGCTCGGCCGGGATCTCGGCGTAGTCGTACTTCGCGCCCAGCTCATCGCCCTGCCAGACGATGGCGCGCATCTCGACCAGGTCGACCACGCCCTTCAGCGAGTCCTCGATCCCGATGGGGATCTGAAGAGCCACCCAGTTGATGCCCAGCTTCTCGGTCAGCGTCGCGGCGGCCTTGTAGAAATCGGCGCCCGTGCGATCCAGCTTGTTGATGAAGATGATGCGGGGGACGTTGTAGCGGTCCGCGAGGCGCCAGTTGGTCTCGCTCTGCGGCTGCACGCCGGCCACGCCCTCGATGATGAACACCGCGCCATCCAGCACGCGCAGCGAGCGGTTCACCTCGATGTTGAAGTCGATGTGGCCCGGGGTGTCGATGACGTTGATGCGGTGGCCTTCCCACTCCGCCGTCACGGCGGCGGAGGTGATGGTGATGCCCCGCTCCCGCTCCTGGTCCATGTAGTCGGTCGTGGTGTTGCCGTCATGCACCTCGCCGATCTTGTGGGACTTGCCGGTGTAGTAGAGGATTCGCTCCGTCGTGGTCGTCTTCCCGGCGTCGATATGCGCCGTGATGCCGATATTGCGGATCTTCTCGAGAGGGATGCGCGCCACGGTGGGCCTCCATGCGGCAAGGCAGGCCGGCACCCGTGCGGGTGCCGCCTGCCCGTCGTGATTCAGGAACAGGTCGTCAACTCTGTGCGGGGCATGTGCCCCTTCCCGACGAAATTTGCAAGCGATACCAGCGCTGCAAGGCCCGCCTGCCGGACATGACCGCCCTGCCGGCCGGGATGGGCGGCGCCTCAGACCGTCAGCAGCAGCCGCGCCGCTTCGAGGTCCAGTGCTGTCGTCGGGCCCGAGAGGGCAACCTGCCCCCGGACCATGACGGAAAGCTGGTCTGCCAGTTCGCGCGCCCAGTCGAAGTACTGCTCCACCAGCACCACGGCGAAACCACGGTCCCGCGCCAGGTGCCGGATCACCCGTCCGATTTCCTTGATGACGTTGGGCTGGACGCCCTCCGTCGGCTCGTCGAGGATGAGGAGGCGCGGCCTAGCGGTCAGGGCGCGGGCAATGGCCAGCTGCTGCTGCTGCCCGCCCGACAGGTCGCCGCCCCGCCGACGCAGGAACTGCCGCAGGATGGGAAAAAGGTCGAACACCTCGCCCGGCACGGAGGAGCCCCGCGGGGCCGCGGCCAGTGCCGTTTCCAGGTTCTCCTGCACGGAAAGAAAGGGAAAGATCTCCCGCCCCTGCGGAACGTAGCCGATGCCCGCCCGCGCCCGGTCCGCGGGGGCCAGCCGGGCGATGTCGCGCCCTTCCCATGCGATGGAACCCCCGCCGACCCGCTCCAGACCCATGATGGCGCGCAGCAGGGAGGACTTGCCGACCCCGTTGCGCCCCAGGACCGCATGGACCTCACCCGGGCGGACGGTGAGCGACACGCCCCGCAGGCAGAGCGATGCGCCATAGGACAGGGTCACGTCCTTCACCTCCAGCACTGGCTACCTCCCCAGATACACTTCGACCACGCGCGGGTCGGCCTGGACGTGGTCGATGCTGCCTTCTGACAGCATGGTCCCCTCGTGCAGCACGGTGACGCGGCAGCCCAGCGCGCGCACGAAATCCAGGTCGTGCTCCACCACCACCACGGAGCGTTCCCCCGCGATGCCGACGAGGAGGCGCGCCGTTTCCGCCGTCTCGTGGTCGGTCATGCCGGCCACAGGCTCGTCCACCAGCACGAGCTTCGGGTCCTGCATCAACAGCATGCCGATCTCCAGCCATTGCCGCTGCCCGTGCGACAGCCGCCCGGCCGGATCGCTGGCGCGCTCGGCGAGGCCGACCTGTTCGGCCGTCCTCTCGATGGCGGAGCGCGCCGCGCCGGAAAGCCGCCAGCGCAGGCACGCGACCGGGCCGCGCGGCGCCTTGAGCGCCAGTTCCAGGTTCTCGAAGACGGTCAAGGCGTCGAACACGGTCGGCTTCTGGAACTTCCGCCCGATGCCGAGATTGGCGATAACGCTCTCCTCCATCCGGGTCAGGTCGTGCCCATCGAAGCGCGCGATGCCGGAGACCGGCCGGGTCTTGCCGGTGATGACGTCCATCATCGTCGTCTTGCCGGCGCCATTGGGGCCGATTACCGCCCGCAGTTCCCCAGGCGCGACCAGGAGGGACAGGGTGTTCAGCGCCCGGAACCCGTCGAAGACCACGGTGACGCCGTCGAGGTAGAGCCCTTCCCCGGTCATCGCCGCAGCATCCCTACCAGGCCGCGCGGCATCAGCAGCGGCACGGCGATGAACAGCACGCCCAGCACGATCAGCCACAGATCGGGAGCGAAGGAGGTCAACCAGGTCTTCAGCGCGTTGACCGAGAAGGCCCCCAGCACCGCGCCCACCAGCGTGCCCCGCCCGCCGAAGGCCACCCAGACCACCGCCTCGATGCTGTTGGCCGGCGAGAACTCGCCCGGATTGATGATGCCGACGAGGGGCACGTAGAGCGCCCCGGCCAGCCCCGCCATCATCGCCGACAGCACGAAGACGAAAAGCTTGTGCCGCAGCGTGTCGTAGCCGAGGAAGCGCACCCGGCTTTCCGCGTCGCGGATCGCGGCCAGGACGCGGCCGAACTTGGTGCGCGTCATCGCCGCCGAGAGGAGGAAGCATCCCACCAGCGCCGCCAGCGCCGCGAAGTACAGGACCGAGCGCGCGAAGGGCGTGTTGAGCGGCATGCCCACCAGCTCCTTGAAGTCGGTGAAGCCGTTATTGCCGCCAAACCCCATGTCGTTGCGGAAGAAGGCGAGCATGAGCGCGTAGGTCATCGCCTGGGTGATGATGGACAGGTAGACGCCGGTGATGCGCGACCGGAAGGCGAGGTAGCCGACGGCGAAGGCCAGCAGGCCCGGCACCAGCAGCGCCATCAGCAGGGCGAAGGGGAAGTGCCCGAACCCCCACCAGAACCAGGGCAGTTCCTGGTAGCCCAGGAACACCATGAAGTCCGGCAGGACCGGATGACCATAGGTGCCGCGCGGCCCGATCAGCCGCATCAGGTGCATGCCGATCGCGTATCCGCCGAGCGCGAAGAACGCCCCGTGGCCCAAGGATAGGATGCCCGCATAGCCCCAAGCCAGGTCCAGCGCGAGGGCGAGGATCGCGTAGCACAGCCACTTCCCCGCCACGCTGACCACGAAGTCGGAGACGCGGATCGGATGACCCTCGGGCAAGAGGTTCAGCAGCGGAAGCAGCGCCAGCAGCGCCACGATCCCCGGGAGGAGGAAGCGCCTCACGACTCCGCCGCCCTCCCCTTCAAGGCAAAGAGGCCCTTGGGCCGACGCTGGATGAACAGCATGATGCCCACCAGCACGGCGACCTTGGCGAGCACGGCGCCGGCCCAAGGCTCCAGCAGCTTGTTCATCACGCCCAGGGTGAAGGCGCCGATCAGCGTGCCGAGCAACGAGCCGACGCCGCCGAACACCACCACCATGAAGCTGTCGATGATGTAGCCCGTGCCCAGATTGGGCGAGACATTGTCGATCTGCGACAGCGCCACCCCCGCCAGCCCGGCAATGCCGGAGCCGAAGGCGAAGGTCAGCGCATCCACCCGTCCCGTGCGGATGCCCATGGTCGCGGCGATGCGGCGATTTTGCACCACGGCGCGCATCTCCAGCCCGAAGCGGGTCAGGCGCATCGCGGCGAAGGTGCAAGCCAGCACCGCCAGGGAAAAAAGGATGATCCAGGCACGGTTCTGCGTCACCGTCACGTCGAAGGGCAGGGCCAGCGTGCCCTGCATCCATGGCGGCGAGATCACCTCGCGGTTCTGCGCGCCGAAGACGAGCCGCACCACCTGCTGCAACACCATGCCGACGCCAAAGGTCAGCAGCAGCGTTTCCAGCGGGCGGCCGTAGAGATGGCGGATCAACCCGCGCTCCATCGCCGCGCCGACCGCCGCCGTCACCAGGAAGGCGGCGGGGATGGCCAGCGGCAGGGACCAGGGGGCCAGGGTAGGGCTTGCGCGCAACGCTTCCTGCACCACCACGGTCGTGTAGGCGCCGAGCATCACGAACTCGCCATGTGCCATGTTGATGACGCCCATCACCCCGAAGGTGACAGCCAGCCCCAGCGCCGCGAGCAGCAGAACGGATCCGAGCGACAGGCCCTGGAACGCGGTCTCGGCCGCGTGGCGCAGGGCGAGGCGGCGGTCGATCGCCGCCACCGCCGCATCCACCGCCGGTGCCAGCTCCTCGTCGGTGCCAAGCGCCGACAGCAGCACCGCACGCGCTTCGGGCGAAGCAGTGGCGCCAAGCGCCGCTACACCCTCGCGTCGCACCGCCGGGTCGGATGAGCCCAGCCGCGCGGCGCCCAGCGCCAAATCCATGCGATCGCGGATGCGCGGGACGGACTCCCGCGCCAGCGCCGTCTCCAGCAGCGGGATGTCCTCGGCCGAGCGGGCGCGCAGCAGCCCGTCCGCGGCGACCAGCCGCTCCGCCGGATCGGGCGAGACAAGCTGCAACCGGCCCAGCGCCCCGCGTAGGGCCACGCGCACGCGGTTGTTGATGCGGATGACCTCCGGCCCCGAAGGCGTCGCGCCATTGGGCGCCACACGGACACCGCCGCCCTCGGCGCGCATCAGGCGGGATTCGGACAGGGCGCGTAGCAGCGGCAGGGCGCGCGGGTCGCCCAGCGAACCCAGGCGCTCCACCGCCTCGGCCTGCTGCGCGAAGCCCCCGGCCAGGCCGGACACGAGCGCATCGAAATCCTGCGCCCGTGCCGGCAAGGCCGCGAGCAGCAGGAGGAGAAGCAACCAACGGATCAAGCGATTCATCCCAGGAAAGGGTCTGGGCGCCGGGGATGCCGGCGCCCGGGATGCGCTCAGCCGCGGCGGCGATTCGCGTTCTCGGGGATGAAGGGCGACCAGTTCTCCGCCGCGATGGCCGTGGGCGTCTTGGAGACGATGCTGAACTGCCCGTCCGCCTGGATCTCGCCGATCATCACCGGCTTGGTCAGGTGGTGGTTCGCCTTCATCTCGCTCTCATAGCCTGAGGGGGCGGCGACCTTCTGGCCGATCATGGCGGTGCGGACGGCGTCGACGGAGGTGGTGCCGGCCTTTGCCACGGCCTGGGCCCACATCTTGAAGCCGATCAGCGTCGCTTCCATCGGGTCGTTGGTCACGCGGCGCGGGTTCTTGATATAGTTGCGCCACATGCCGACGAAGTCGCGATTGGCCGGCGCGTCCACGGACATGAAGTAGTTCCAAGCCGCCAGGTGGCCGACCAGAGGCCGCGTGTCGATGCCCGCCAGCTCCTCCTCGCCGACCGAGAAGGCGACGCAGGGAATGTCCTCGGCCTTGATGCCCTGGTTGCCCAGCTCCCGGTAGAAGGGGACGTTGGCGTCGCCGTTGATCGTGCTGACGATGGCGGTCTTCTTGCCCTCGCCCGCGAAGCGCTTCACCCGCGCGACAATGCCCTGCCAGTCGCTATGCCCGAAGGGGGTATATTCCTCCATGATGTCGGCATTGGTGATGCCCTTCGAGTTGAGGAAGCCGCGCAGGATGCGGTTCGTGGTGCGTGGATACACGTAGTCTGTGCCAAGCAGGACGATGCGCTGCGCCTCGCCGCCATCCGGCCCCAGCAGGTATTCGACGGCGGGGATGGCTTGCTGGTTCGGCGCGGCGCCGGTGTAGAAGATGTTGCGGCTTTCCTCCTCTCCTTCGTACTGGACCGGGTAGAAGAGCAGGCCGTTCAGTTCCTCGTAGACCGGCAGCACCGACTTGCGGGACACGCTGGTCCAGCATCCGAAGCTGACATCCACGCGATGCACCTGCAGCAGCTCGCGCGCCTTCTCGGCGAAGAGGGGCCAGTTGGAGGCGGGGTCCACCACCACGGCCTCGAGGCGACGGCCGCCGATGCCGCCCTGGCTGTTCTGCCACTCCAACATCATCAGCACCGTGTCGCGCAGCGCCGTCTCGCTGATCGCCATGGTGCCGGACAGGGAATGCAGCACGCCGACCTTGATCGGTGCACCCTGCGCAAAGGCCGGGGTGGCCAGGGGAAGGGTGCCGAGGCCCAGCAAGGCAGCGCGGCGGGAAATCCTGAGGTTCATGCTTGCTCTCCTCGGGCGCTCGATCCGGCGCCTCCGTCGCATCTTGCGGGGCAGCGCTGGGCGGCGAGAGACCTGAATCCAGTCCGGAATAGCCACCGCGCCGGCGTCCTGCCCAGTTTCATGGCAACATGTTAGCGCACCGCCCGCGAAACGGGCGCGTTGCGTGCGACCACCGTTCTGCGAAGCTTCCGCGCGTGACCACCCTGCCCTTTCGCCACCAGCGCGCCGATGGCGGCGTTTCCGCCCGCTTCGCCGCCGCGCCGGCCGGAGCGCGGCCGGAAGTGCTGGCGCAATCCGCGCCGCTGCGCCTCCTCCTCCCCGACGCGGAACCGGGCGAGTGCAGCATCGCCGCGCTGCTCAACACGGGCGGCGGCTTGGCGGGCGGCGATGCAGTGCGCGTCGCGCTGACCCTGGCGCCGGGCGCCCGTCTGACCCTTGCCACCGCGGCGGCGGAGAAGGTGTATCGCTCGCTCGGCCCCGCCACGCGGGTCGAGAACCACCTGGAAGCAGGGGACGGAGCGGCGCTGGAATGGATCCCGCAGGAGACGATCCTGTTCGACGGCGCCTCGCTGCAGCGACGCACGGAGATCGCCCTCGCCGCGACGTCGCGCCTTCTGGCGCTGGAGATGCTGGTCTTCGGCCGCGCCGCGGGCGGCGAGGTCATCCGCCGCCTGCACCTGCGCGACACATGGCGCCTGCGCCGCGACGGCCGCCTGCTCTGGGCCGAGGCGCTCCGCCTCGACGGACCGGACCGCCTCGCTGACCCGCTCGGCTTCGGGGGCGCGGGCGCGATGGCGACACTGCTCCTCGCCGGGCCCGGGGCGGAGTCCCTTCTGCCAACGCTGCGCGAATCCCTGCCCGACGGGGTGCGCGCCGGTGCGACCAAGCCCGCTCCGGGACTGGTGCTCGCGCGCTTCCTGGGAGAGGCGGGCGCGGTGCGTGCCGCGATTGCAGGCATCCTGCCGATGCTGCGTGCAGAGTTGCTCGGCCAGCCGCACACCCTGCCGCGGCTGTGGACGAACTGACCGCTCCCGGTTCAGGATGCGCCGATGCATTTGACCCCGCGCGAGAAGGACAAGCTGCTGGTCGCCATGGCGGCGCAGGTGGCGCACCGCCGGCTGGAACGCGGCGTGAAGCTCAATCATCCCGAGGCCATCGCGCTCATCACCGACTTCGTGGTGGAGGGCGCGCGCGACGGGCGAAGCGTGGCCGACCTCATGCGCGCGGGGGGCGAGGTGCTGCGGCGGGAACAGGTGATGGAAGGCGTGGCGGAGATGATCGGCGAGATCCAGGTCGAAGCGACCTTTCCCGACGGCACCAAGCTCGTCACCGTGCACCACCCCATCCGATGATCCCCGGCGAGATCATCCCCGCCCCCGGCGAGATTGAGTTGAATGCCGGGCGCGACGCGATGGAGATGGAGGTCGCCAATACCGGCGACCGGCCGATCCAGATCGGCAGCCACTACCATTTCGCCGAGACCAACCCCGCGCTGCGCTTCGACCGGGCAGCCGCGCGCGGCAGGCGGCTCGACATCCCCGCCGGCACGGCGACGCGGTTCGAGCCGGGGCAGACGCGCCGCGTGCGACTCATTTCCTTTGGCGGCGCGGGCATCGTCCACGGCTTCCGCGGCGAGACGGAAGGGAAAGTCTGACGTGCCCACCCGCCTCTCCCGCCCCGCCTATGCCGGCATGTACGGCCCCACCACCGGCGACCGCGTGCGCCTCGCCGACACCGACCTGTTCATCGAGGTGGAGCGCGACCTCACCACCCATGGCGAGGAGGTGAAGTTCGGCGGTGGCAAGGTGATCCGTGACGGGATGGGCCAGTCGCAGCGCAGCCGCGCCGAAGGCGCGATGGACACGGTGATCACCAACGCGCTGATCTTGGACCATGCAGGGATCTGGAAGGCCGATGTCGGCCTGCGCGACGGGCGCATCGCCGCCATCGGCAAGGCTGGCAATCCGGACACCCAGCCCGGCGTGGACATCGTGATCGGCCCGGGCACCGAGATCATCGCGGGCGAGGGCAGGATCCTGACCGCGGGCGGCATCGACCCGCACATCCACTTCATCTGCCCGCAGCAGATCGAGGAGGCGCTGGCCAGCGGCATCACCACGATGTTCGGCGGCGGCACCGGCCCGGCGCATGGCACGCTCGCCACCACCTGCACGCCCGGCGAGTTCCACCTCGCCCGCATGCTCCAGGCGGCCGAGAGCTTCCCGATGAATCTCGGCTTCCTCGGCAAAGGCAACGCGGCCCTGCCCGGTGCGCTGGAGGAACAGGCGCTGGCCGGGGCCTGCGGCTTCAAGCTGCACGAGGATTGGGGCACGACCCCCAAGGCGATCGACACCTGCCTGCGCCTCGCGGATGAGTACGACATCCAGGTGGCGATCCACACCGACACGCTGAACGAGAGCGGATTCGTGGAGGAAACGATCCGCGCCATCGCGGGCCGCACCATCCAGGCCTTCCACACGGAAGGCGCGGGCGGCGGCCATGCGCCGGACATCCTGCGCGTCGTCGGCCTGCCCAACCTGCTGCCCAGCAGCACCAATCCCACCATGCCCTACACGGTGAACACGGCGGATGAGCATCTCGACATGCTCATGGTCTGCCATCACCTCGACCCGAAGATCCCCGAGGACATCGCCTTCGCCGAAAGCCGCATCCGGCGCGAGACTATCGCGGCGGAGGACATCCTGCACGACATGGGCGCCATCTCCATGATGTCGTCCGACAGCCAGGCGATGGGCCGCGTGGGCGAGGTGATCATCCGCACCTGGCAGACCGCGCACAAGATGAAGGCGCAGCGCGGCCGCCTGCCGGAGGAGACGGGCGACAACGACAATTTCCGCGCCCGCCGCTACATCGCCAAGTACACGATCAACCCCGCCATTGCGCAGGGCGTCAGCGAGCACGTGGGCAGCGTGGCGGTCGGCAAGCTGGCGGACCTCGTGCTGTGGTCGCCCGCCTTCTTCGGCGTGAAGCCGGAGATGGTGCTGAAATGCGGCACCATCGCCATGGCGCCGATGGGCGACCCCAACGCCTCCATCCCCACGCCGCAGCCCGTTCATTACCGCCCCATGTTCGGCGGCTTCGGCAAGGCGATGGTGGCGAGCGCGGTCACCTTCACCTCCGCCGCCGCGCTGCTGGACCGCGGCATCGGCGGCCGGCTGGGGTTGGAGCGCCCGCTGCTGCCGGTGCGCAACACGCGCGGCGGCATCGGCAAGCGCGACATGGTGCTGAACGACGCGCTGCCCGTGGTGGAGGTGGACCCCGAAACCTACGAGGTGCGCGCAGACGGCGCCCTGCTGACCTGTGAACCGGCTTCCGTCCTGCCCATGGCCCAGAGGTATTTCCTGTTCTGATGACCGACACGCTTCCCCGCGCCACGCGCGTGCTTCCCGGCGGCGCCGGCACCCCGGCCGACACGGTGACGCTCGACTTCGACGACCGCTTCCGCCGTCGCAAGCGATACGTCGCCGATGGCGGCCTCGCCTTCCTGCTGGACCTGCCGGAGGCCACCGTGCTGCGCCAGGGCGACGGGCTGCTGCTGGAGGACAGGCGCGTGGTCGCCGTGCAGGCCGCGCCGGAAACCCTGCTGGAGGTCACGGCCGGCGAGGCGATCGGCCTCCCGCGCCTCGCCTGGCATCTGGGCAACCGGCACCTGCCGGCGGAGATCGACGGCGCGCGCATCCTGATCCGCCGCGACCATGTGATAGAGGAGATGCTGCGCGGCCTGGGCGCGGGGCTGCGCGAGGTCCTGGCGCCCTTCAACCCGGAAGGCGGCGCCTATGGCGAGCACAACCGCCAGCCCAGCCACCCGCATGGCCACCACGCGCACGACCACGATCACGCGCATGATCACGACCATGGGCACGGCCATCACCACCACCATCACTGACGGCGCCCTGTCGCGCCTCCTTGCCTGGTGCTCCCCCGCCTACCCTGTGGGCGGCTTCTCCTACAGCCACGGCATCGAGGCGGCGGTGGAGCATGGGCTATGCGAGAAGCGCGAAGGGCTCGTGTGCTACATCGAGACGGCGCTGCGCGACGGGGCCGGGGCGGTGGACGGGCCGATCCTCGCTGCGTGTCATCGCGCCGCCGAGGCGGGAGACGACCCGGCACTGGATGCGGCGGCGGAGCTGGCCGCCGCCTTTCGCGGCACGGCGGAGCTGTCGCTGGAATCCCTGCAGCAGGGCGGCTCCTTCGCCTCGGTGACGCAATCGGCTTGGCCCGACCCGCGCTTCGCGGCCTTCGCGGCGCGGCACAAGGGGCGGCTCGCCCATGCCGCCGCCTTCGGCGCCGCCGCGGGCTTCCAGGCCGTGCCGCTCCATGCCGCGCTCTTCGCCTTCCTGTCGGGCTTCGCGGCCAATCTCGTTTCCGCCGGCGTGCGCCTCGTGCCCCTTGGCCAGACGGATGGCCAGCTGGCCACCGCCGCGCTGCTGCCCGCCATCCAGGACGCGGTGGCGCATGCGCTGGAGACCCCGGCCGAGGACGCCGCCACCGCCTCCCCCATGCTCGACTGGCTCAGCATGGCCCACGAAACCCAGTACACGAGGCTTTTCCGCTCATGAGCATCTCCGACCCGACGCTCCGGGATTTTATCAGCCGGGGGGGCAACGGACCCTTCCGCGTCGGCGTCGGCGGCCCTGTCGGCTCCGGAAAGACCGCCCTGGTGGAGCGGCTGTGCCGCCACCTGCGCGCGTCGCGCGACATCGCCGCCATCACCAACGACATCTACACCCGCGAGGACGCGGAGTTCCTCACCCGCGCCGGCGCCCTGCCGCCCGAGCGCATCATGGGGGTGGAGACGGGCGGCTGCCCGCACACCGCCATCCGAGAGGACGCCTCCATCAACCTCGCCGCGGTCGCGGAGATGAATGCGCGCTTCCCGGACCTCGAGGTGCTGTTCATCGAGAGCGGCGGCGACAACCTCGCCGCCACCTTCAGCCCGGAACTGGCCGACCTGACGATCTACGTCATCGACGTGTCGGCGGGGGACAAGATCCCGCGCAAGGGCGGGCCGGGCATCACCCGCTCCGACCTGCTGGTCATCAACAAGACCGACCTCGCGCCGCTCGTGGGCGCCGACCTCGGCGTCATGGACCGCGACGCGCGCAAGATGCGCGGCAGCCGACCCTTCATCTTCACCAACCTCAAGGCCGAGCAGGGGGTGAAGGAGATCGCCGACTTCGTGCTGCAGCAGGGCGGCATCGCGGCCTGACGGGATGACCGAGGCGGCGCTGGTCATGGCCGGCGGCGCGGCGGGGGCGTGCTTGCGCTTCTGGCTGATCGCGGCCGTGACGCGCCGCGCGGGCGACGGCTTCCCATGGGGCACGCTCGCGGTGAACGTCTCGGGCTCCTTCGCCATCGGCCTCGCCTCCGTGCTCCCCTTCGCGTCGTCGCAAGGGATGGATGGCGCGGCGCTGGCGTGGCTGGCGATCGTGACCGGGGGGCTGGGCTCCTACACCACCGTCTCGTCGTTCAGCCTCAACACGCTGGCGCTGCTCCACCTGGGCGCGCATGGGCGAGCCTTCGCCAATATCGCCGCCTCCGCGGGGCTGTGCCTGGGGGCGTTGCTGGCCGGGCAGTTCCTTGGCGGATGGCTCCGATGAGGATCTACCTGGCCGTGGCGTCGGGCGGGGCTCTGGGATCGCTGGCGCGCTATGGCACCTCGCTCGCCGGGGTCACCCTGCTGGGGCCGGCCTTTCCATGGGGCACGCTGGCGGTGAACGTCGTCGGCTCTTGGCTGATCGCCTTCTTCGCCGCATCGGGCGGGCGCATCGCGGCCAGGGAGGATGCGCGGCACTTCGTAATGGCGGGGTTCTGCGGCGGCTTCACCACCTTCTCGGTGTTCAGCCTGGAGGCGGTCCAGATGGCGCAGGCCGGGTCGGTCGCGCGGGCGGCCGCCTATGTCGTCCTATCGGCCGCTGCCTGGATCGGCGCAGCCTGGGCCGGTCATGCGATGGCAGTGCGCCTCAGCCGGCGCGGCTGACGGGGCGGCGCGAAGCCGCCCCGCCGCGCCCATCACTTCAGACCGGCGCAGAAGCGCTGGATGCGCGTGCAGGCCTCGCGCAGGCTCTCATCATCCGTCGCGTAGCTGATGCGGAAGTGCCCAGGAAACATGAAGGCGGAGCCGTGCACCGCCGCCACGCCCTGCTCCTCCAGCAGCGCGGAGACGAACTCCTCGTCCGTTTCGATCCGCTTGCCGCCCTCGGTGGTCTTGCCAAGGCAGCCGTGGATGTCGGGGTAGACGTAGAAGGCGCCCTCCGGCTTGGCGCAGCGCACGCCGGGGGCCTGGTTCAGCATCTCCACCACCATGTCGCGGCGGCGCTTGAAGACACCGTTCATCGCGTTCACGGATTCCTGCGGGCCGTTCAGCGCCTCGACCGCCGCCGCCTGGGAGATGGAGGAGGTGTTGCTGGTGCTCTGCCCCTGCAGCTTGTCCATCGCCTTGATCAGCGCGACGGGCGCACCCGCGAAGCCGATGCGCCAGCCCGTCATGGCGTAGCCCTTGGAGCACCCGTTCATCGTGATGGTGCGGTCCTTCAGGCGCGGCTCCACCTGCACGATCGTTGCGGGCTTGAAGCCGTCATAGGCCAGCTTCTCGTAGATGTCGTCGGTGAAGATCCACACGTCCGGGTGGCGCAGCAGCACCTCCGTGATGGGCTTCAGCTCCTCGGCGGAATAGGCGGCGCCGGTCGGGTTGCAGGGGTTGTTCAGGATGAACCACTTGGTGCGCGGCGTGATCGCGGCCTCAAGCTGCTCGGCCGTGATCTTGAAGCCCTGGTTCTGCCCGCAGGGCACGATCACCGGCACCCCCTCGGCGAGCTGCACGATGTCCGGGTAGGACACCCAGCACGGCGCCGGGATGATCGCCTCGTCGCCCTTGTCGATCGTCGCCATCAGGGCGTTGAAGATCACCTGCTTGCCGCCGGTGGTGACGATGATCTCCTCCGGCGTGTAGTCCAGGCCGCTGTCGCGCTTGAACTTGGCGCAGACCGCCTTGCGCAGCTCCATCGTGCCGGCGACGTCGGTGTACTTCGTCTCGCCGCGCTGGATGGCGGCGATGGCGGCGTCCTTGATGTTCTGCGGCGTGTCGAAATCCGGCTCACCCACCGAAAGGCTGATGACGTTCTTCCCGGCTGCCTTCAGCGCCCGCGCCTTGGCGGTGATCTGGATGGTCTGGGAAGGGGAGATGCGGTCGAGCCGCTCGGCGGTGAGTTGCATGGAAGGGCCGTGTCCTTGGGCAGGCTTCGGAAAACCGCCGCGGACCCTACGCCCGCCTGCGGAACCATGCAAACCCGGCCAGCAGCAGCCCAGCGATGCCAAGGGTGACGACCGCGAGCGCGTTCGCCTCCGGCGTCATGCCCAGGCGCAGCTGGCTGAACAGGAAGACCGGCAGCGTCGTCCCCCCCGGCCCAGAGACGAAGGAGGCCAGCACCACGTCGTCCAGCGACAGCACGAAGGCCAGCGTCCAGGCGGCGCCGAGGCCGGGCGCCAGCATGGGTAGGGTGACGGTCCGCAGCACGGCGAGGCGCGAGGCCCCAAGCCCCATCGCCGCCTCCTCCAGCCGCGGGTCCAGCGCTGCGATGCGCGACTGGATCAGCACCCCGGCATAGGCGGCGCCCAGGCTGGCATGGGCCACGAGCACCGTTCCCGCCCCGCGCTGCGCCGGCCAACCGAACAGTGTCTGCATGCCCACGAAAACCAGCAGGAGCGCGAGACCGGTCACCACCTCCGGCAGCACGAGGGGCGCCCCGGCCAGCGCACCGAAAAGGGCGCGCCCACGGAACGGGCCATGCCGCGCCAGCACCCATCCCAGCACCCCGCCCAGGAGCGTCGCCAAAGTGGCCGAGGCGGCAGCGATGCGGACCGACAGCCAAGCCGCCTCCAGCACGCGCTCATTCCCCGCCAGGGCAACGAACCAGCGCAGGGAGAGGCCGCCCCACTCGAAAGGCTCGCGCGAGGCGGAGAAGGCGTAGAGCGCCAGGAGCACCACCGGTGCCCACAGGAACAGGACGCCCAGGACCAGCAGGATGCGGGTCACCGGCGCACCGAGAGCCGTTGCTGCACCGCCAGAGGCAGGGCGAGCAGCGCGAGCAAGGCGGTGGCCAGCACGGCGGCGAGCGGCCAGTCGCGGGTCTGGAAGAACTCGGCCCAGATGGCGCGGCCCAGCAGCACCGCATCCGGTGCGCCGAGCAACTCCGGGATCACCACCTCCCCCATCGCCGGGATGAAGACGAGCAGAAAGGAGGCCAGCGCGGCGGGGGCGGCGAGCGGCAGGGTGACGCTGCGGAACACGGTGAAGGGCGAGGCGCCGAGATCGGCGGCCGCCTCCTCCAGCGCCGTGTCGCGCCGGGCCAGGGCAGCCCAGAGCGGCAGCACCGCGAAGGGCAGGTAGGAGTGCACCATGCCGACCAGCAGCGCCGCATCCGTGTAGAGAAGCCGCAGCGGCTCAAGGCCGAGATGACCGAGCATCCGGTTCACCCATCCCGCATCGCGCAGCGTCCCGACCCAGGCCGCCATCCGCAGCACGAAGCCGCACAGGAAGGGCGCGAGGACGAGGCCAAGCCAGAGCGGCTGGCGGCGCGCAGGCATGCGTGCAATGCCGAGCGCCATGGCGAAGCCCAGCACGAGGCAGCACAGCGCCGTGATGCCCGCGAGGCGCAGCGAGCGCAGCGCCGCGCCGAGGTAGTAGTCGTCCTCCAGCAGCAGCGCCCAGGATTCCAGGCTGCCCTGCCAGCCCTCCGCGCCCCAGGGCAAGCGGACGGGCGGGATGCCGGGCTGCGCGGTGCCGAAGCCCATCGTCGCCACGACGGCCAGCGGCAGGGCCACCAGCAGCGCCAGCCAGATCCAGGCCAGAGCGCGGATCAGGTGGCGAGCGGCACGAGGTCGTCCGCCTCCCATTGCATTTCCACTGCCTCGCCCGGCACAGGGGCGCGGGCGGCAACGGGGAGGAGGATGCGCAGCGCCATGCCATCCTCGAGCCGCGCCAGCACGAGCACGTCGGCGCCGCGGAACGCCACCTCCTCCACGCGGGCCGGGCGGCCGCCGGGGGCGATGCGGATGCGTTCGGGCCGCAGCGCGAAGCCGCCGCCCGGCCCGTCCAGCAGGTTGGCGGCGCCGAGGAAGCGCGCGACCTCGCGCGTCGCCGGGCGCTCGTAGAGTTCGCGTGGCGGGGCGACCTGGGCGATGCGGCCGGCGTGGAGCACGGCGACGCGGTCGGCGAGCGACAGCGCCTCGGCCTGGTCATGCGTCACCATCACGAAGGCACTGCCGGTGCGGCGCTGGATGGCGCGCAGCTCGAAACCCGTGCGCTCGCGCAGATTGGCGTCCAGCGCAGCCAGAGGCTCGTCCAGCAGAACCAGGGTCGGGCGGCGGGCCAGGGCGCGGGCCAGGGCGACGCGCTGTGCTTGACCGCCCGACAATTGGTGCGGCCGCCGCCGCTCCAGCCCCGCGAGGCCAAGCATCTCCACCAGCTCGGCGACGCGCGGCCCGGGCGCCTCGCCCTTGCGGCGCAGACCGTAGGCGATGTTCTCGAACACCGTCATGTGCGGAAACAGCGCGTAGCTCTGGAACATCATCGCGACGTCGCGCTTCTGCGGCGGCAGGGCGGTGATGTCGGTGCCGCGCAGGAGGACGTGGCCGGAATCCGGGCGCTCGAACCCGGCCACGGCGCGCAGCAGCGTGGACTTGCCGCTGCCCGACCCGCCGAGCAGCGCCAGGAACTCCCCTTCCCCCACTTCGAGATCAAGCGCGTCCAATGCCGTGGCTGCGCCGAAGCGCTTGGAAACGCCCTGGAGCGAAAGCAGGCTCAACGCCCCGCCCTGAACCGCGCCCAGAGCCGCGCCCGCGCCCGCTCTCCCGCCTGGGCCGGCGTGCCGGCGATGAAGGAGCGCTCAATCACTTCGGGCGGCGGAAAGACGCTCGGATCGTCGCGCACCGCCTCGGGCAGCAGGGGGCGCGATTCCGGCACGGCGTTGGCGAAGCGCACCTGGCGCGTGATGCCCGCCATCACGTCAGGGCGTAGGAGGAAGTCGATGAAGGCGTGCGCCGCGTCCGGGTTCGGCGCGTCGGCCGGGATCGCCAGCATGTCGAACCAGAGCTGCGCGCCCTCGCGCGGGGCGACGTACTGCACCGAAAAGGGTCGCTGCGCCTCGCGCGCCCGCGCCGCCGCCTGGATCACGTCGCCCGAATAGGTGAAGGCGGCGCAGATCTCGCCATTGGCCAGCGCCTCGATCAGCGCCGGCGGCGAGGGGATGGAGCGCAGATGCGGGCGGATCGCCAGCAAGGCGCGCTGCGCGGCCTCCAGGTCGGCGGGATCGGTGCTGTCCGGATGGCGGCCCAGGTGGCGCAGCACCGAAGGCAGCACGTCCACCGCGCTGTCCATCACCGCCACGCCGCAGCGCGCGATGCGGCGGATGTTGTCGGGATTCAGCAGCAGGTCGAGGCTCTCCAGCGGCGCCTCGGGCCAGAGGGAGCGGATGCGCTCGGGATTCAGTCCCAACCCCACCGTGCCCCACAGGTAGATCACGCCGTGCCGGTTGCCCGGGTCCACCTCGGCGACGCGGCGCATCAGCACGGGATCGAGGCCGCGCGCATGGGGGATGCGCGCCATGTCCAGCGGCCGTAGCGCCCCGGCCCGCAGCAAGCGCTTGAAGGACGGCTCGCTGGTCGGGACCACGATATCGTAGCCGGAACGCCCGGTGGAGAGCTTGCCCTCCAGCGTTTCCAGCGTGTCGTACACGTCGTAGCGCACGCGGATGCCGGTTTCGCGCGTGAAGCGCTCCACCGCCGCGGGGTCGATGTAGTCGGCCCAGTTATAGACGTTCAGCACGGGCTGCGCCCGCGCCGGCAGCGCGGCGAGGATCAGGATCAGGGCGAGGAAGTGGCGGCGCATCGCGGTGTCCCTCCGGCGGGCCACGCTTCATGGATGATCGCGCGCAGCCTCGCAACCTTGCCAGTTTTTCCTTGACGTTTCTGTTTTGTTCGCGCATACGGGCCGGGCCAAGGGGCATGCTGCGTCCAGCGCGCCGCCCCGGCATCCCCGCACCTCTCCATCCGCACCCAGCCAACCGCCCGCGCATGCGCCGGCGGCAGGAGACGCTCGTCCATGCCCTTCTCCGCCTCCGCCCTCATCCCGCTGCTGCAGAACAGCGACTTCACCCTCTGGCTCTACCGCTCGCCCGACCTGAAGGCAGAGGTGGCGGCGGCGGGCTACTTCAACCCGGCCTCCGGCCGGCTCCGCGTCGGCGGCCTGATGCTGCTGCAGTCGGGCGATGCCATGGCGATCCTGCCCGTGCGCTCCAACGCCGCCACCGGGCCGGGCGTGACGCTGGACGGCGCGGTGACGCCCATCGCCATCACCCGCGCCATCGCGCAATCCTTCCGCATCACCCAGGTCGCCTCGGCCGTCGTGCGGACGGTGGTGCTGGCGCCGATCATGACAGGCATCGTCGTCGGCAGCTCCATCCCAGTGGAGGCGAAGGTGACCGGGCCGGTCAGCCAGGTGGTGGTGACGCTGCGCGACAGCGCCGGCCGCGTCGTGCCCCCGGCGCAGACGGTGAATGTCGAGCAGGGCTACGCCCTCGCCACCCTGCCGACGCCGCCAGTCGGCACAGGCTACCGCATCCGCGTGGAAGACACGCTGGATGGCTCCGTTTCCGCCACCAGCCCCGCCTTCACCATCCTGCCCGACCTGCGCCTCGTGCTGACGGAAAGCGCGGCACGCCTCGCGCTCGAGGAAGGGGGGACGCTGCTGCAGGAGTGACGACGCGCGACTGCTCTTCCCTTTCGCATCGACCGGACGGAGATCCATGCCCGACCTCAAGATCAGCGAACTCCCCGCCGCCAACAGCCTTGCCGACACGGACATCGCGCCCCTGGTCCAGAACCAGGGCAGCCTTGCGACACGCCGCGCGACGCTCTCCCAGCTTCGCGGCGCCATGCTGCGCGAGCGCGGCGTGCATATCCGCGACTTCGGTGCGGTGGGCGACGGCGTGGCCGATGACGGGCCGGCGCTGCAGGCCGCGATCAACGCGCTGTCCCCCAATGGCGGCGTCGTGCATCTCGGGGCCCGCACCTATCGCATCGGCACGGCGGTGACGGTGAGCAGCCACGCCGTCCGCATCGAGGGCCAGGGCTTCACCGAGGGCGGCAATCCAGGCGAGGGAACCTGGCTCACCTGCGCCAACCCGGCGATCTTTCCCCTCACCTTCTCCGGCGCCGCCGCGCGCGGCTCCGTCGTCCGCAACCTCGCGGTGCGGGAGGCCCATGGCGCCTCGCAGAACACGAGCTGGCAGCCCACCGCCTACCAATGGTTCTTCCGAGTGCTGGATTGCTATGGCGGCGTGGATTTCGAGGATCTGCTGCTGTCCGGCGTCCATCGCGGCTTCCTGGTCCGCAACTCGGGCCGCACCGCCTTCCGCCGCATCCGTGGCCAGGTCTTCTCCACCGGCATCGAGATGGACGAGGTCTACGACGTCGCGCGGATCACCGGCGTGCATTTCTGGCCCTTCTGGTCGACGAACGACAACGTGGTACGCTGGCAGCAGCTCAACGGCGACGCGATGGTGTTCCGGCGGGTGGATGGCGTCTTCGTGGACCAGTCCTTCGTGCTCGGCTACCGATCCATGTTCCGCTTCTCCTCCTCGGCGGCCGGGGTCACGCAGAAATTCTCCATCGGCCAGGCCTATGCCGATTTCGTGCGCCATGGGCTGTGGGTCGAGGCGGCGGGCACGGATGGTCAGGTCGACTCCATGTCCGTGCAGTGCGAGCGCTTCAACGCCAGCGGCGCCACCCTGCCCGGCTCGGTCGGCATCCTCCTGGGCGCCCATTCCTCCCGCGTGCAGATCGGCCAGCTGCGGGTGGATGATTGCGAGGACAATGCGATCCGCGTGGAGGGCCATTCCAACCGGCTCGACATCGGCTCGCTGCGCGTTGTCCACTTCAACCAGCGCAACAGCGGCGCGGCCGCCTGCCACCTCGCCCACGCCGCGACGGGCGTGCCGAACCGCGTCCTCCTCGCCACCGCGCCCCTGCTGGAAGGCACGACGAATGCCGGGCTGCTGGTGAATGCCGGCACCAACGGCACGGTCGGCGGGCAGATGGCAGCCGGCGCCGCCGCCGCGCCGGGGCTCGCGGTCGGCACGTCGGATACCGGCCTGTTCCAGCCGGGCACGGGCGGCCTCGCCGCCTCGGCCGCGGGGGCGGAAGTCATGCGCCTTGCCGCCGGGACGGCCACGCTGGGCGGTCCCCTCGGGGCGCATGCCTTCGAGGTGACGACGCCGGCCGATGCGGTGAACCGCCCGCGCGCGGTGGGCGCCGCCGCGGGCCAGGGCGTTTCCATCCAGGCCAGCGGCAGCGACGCCAACCTCAACCTCGCTCTCGATGCGAAGGGCGGCGGTTCGCTCGTCCTGCGGACCGGCGGCGGGGTGCAGGCGCAGATCGCCCACACGGCCGGCGCGGTGAACCAGGTGGGCATCAGCGGCGGCGCGACCGGCGGCGCGGCCAAGGTCTCGGCGACCGGGGCGGATGCCAATGTCGCCCTCGTCCTGTCGCCCAAGGGAACGGGCGCGCTGCTGGCCCAGGCGCCGGATGGCGGCGCGGATGGCGGCGCGGCCCGGGGCGCCAATGCGGTGGACTGGCGGCAATCGCGCAACGCCGCCGCCCAGGTGGCGAGTGGCGCCGGCGCGGTGATCGCCGGCGGGATGGGCAACACCGCGAGCGGCAACCACAGCTGGGTGCCGGGCGACACCCGTGCGTCCACCCGGGGCCATCTCGGGCGCGGCGCGTGGAGTTCCGGCTTCTTCGCGGTCCAGGGCGACAGCCAAGCCGGGGAGTTCGTGCTCCGCGCCGTGACCAGCGACGCGACGCCGGTGCGCCTCACCGCCGATGGCGCCGCACCCGGCGCGGCGAACACGGTCAACCTTCCGAACAACGGCGGATACCGGCTCAAGGTCCTGGTGGGCAGCTTCCAGACGGGCGGGACCGGCGGCGCATGGGACATCGCAAGCTGGGAGATGGACCTGCACATCAAGCGCGGCACCATCAACACCGCGTATGTGGGGGGCTACTCCTCCGGTCCCTCCGGCAATGCGGCGATCGCCTCCGGCGCATCCATCGCCCCCGGCATCGCGGATCCCCCCGCCGCCGCGCTCCGGGTTTCCGTCGCCGCCGACAGCACCAATGGCGGCCTCGCCCTCACCGCGATCGGCGAGGCCGGGAAGACGATCCGCTGGGTCGCCCGGGTCCTCGCCGTCGAGGTGACGTCCTGAACCGCTTGCCGTGAGGAGAACCGACATGGCCTTCCATCTGCCCATCGAACTCGACAACACGGGGGTGGCAGCCAGCTACTGGCGCATCACCCATGTCCAGCTGGACCGCGCCGCAGGCGTCGTGGAAGCGGTGATGCACGGCTTCCGCGACGCCGAGGCGCGCGAAGGCGGCAAGGCGCCGCTGCAGCGTCTGGGCTTCCGCCTCGAACTGGAGGCGATGGACGACCCCTGCACCCTCGCCCTGGAGGACCTGTACCGCGCCATCCGCGCCATCCCCGCCGCGGATGGCAACGCACCGATCTTCGCCGACGCCACCGACATCTGAGGAGCCGAGCCGCATGAGCAACCTGACCGACCACGCCAAGAACATCCTCACCCGCGCCCTGTGCGGGCGCTCCCCTACGCTGCCGGGTGCGGTCTACCTTGCCCTCGGCACAGGGGGCAGCGCAGCCACCGGGCTGACGGGCGAGGCGGTGGGCAATGGCTATGCCCGCCAGCGCGTCGTCTTCACCGGCACCGGGTCGCAGCTGAACGCGGAGGCGGCGCGCTTCACCTTCACCGCGGCCGCCGGCACCTATACCCAGGTGGGGCTGTTCGACGCCCTGGCGGGCGGCAATCCGCTCACCGTCTCGGCGCTCGTCCAGGCGGCGCCGGTCGCGGGGCCGGGCACGGTGACGATCAACCCGGGGAGCTTCACCGTCTCCGGCGCATGACGGCCCCGCCCGGGCGGCATTCCCCGCCGGGGCGATCTTGCCTCCAGGGAGGCTAAGTGGGACTGCGCGGGTTGAAACAGGCCCCTTGCAGCACCTAGCTTCACCCTGAATAACAGGAGCACCTTCCCGGTGGCACCACGGGACGCGATTCGGCCCGCCTTGCGCGACGCTATGATGACCGACCCCTGCATCGGCTGCGGCGGTCGCCTGGCCGGGCTGTGCCAGCCCCTGGACACGAGCGCCCTGGACGAGATCTCCTCGGAAAGCGAGCGCGTCACGCAATCCGCCCGCACGGTGCTGTTCCGCGAGGGCGATCCGGCGGTGCGTGCCTTCTCCATCGGCGCGGGCATCGTGAAGCTGTCGCGCCTTCTGTCCGACGGCAAGCAGCAGGTGGTCGGGTTCCGCTTCGCCGGCGACATCGTCGGCTACGGCACCGGCAAGACCTACCCTTACGATGCGGAATTGCTCACCGGCGCGTCCTTCTGCCGCATCGAGCGCAGCCGCCTCGATACGCTGCTGCGCCGGCACCCGGTGATGGAGCGTCGCCTGCTGGACATGTGCCTGCAGGAACTGGCGGCAACGCAAGATCAGCTGGTGACGGTGGGGCGCCGCTCCGCCGAGGCGCGCGTCGCCTCCTTCCTGCTGGGGCTGGAGGAGGCCTATCGGCGACGCGGCGCGGTGCCAGACCCGCTGCCCATGCCGATGACGCGCTCCGACATCGGCGACTTCCTCGGGCTGACGCTGGAAACCGTGAGCCGCAGTCTCAGCCACTTCAAGAAGCAGAAATGGATCGAGGAGCCGGCGCACCAGAAGCTGCGCCTCTCCGACCGCGCCATGCTCACCGAGCTGGCGGAGGGGATGGTCCAGGATCTGTGACCATCCCCGGCCCGGTCAGGCCGCCTTTGCGGCTTCCGGGTTCACCGCGGTCTCCGCGAGGCGAGTCAGCAGCTCATCGGTCTGCTTCTCCTCCTCGAGGTTCTGCTGGAGCAGGTCGGTGATCTCGCTCTTGCCGGCGGCGTTGGCCCAGGCGATCAGCGTGCCGTAGCGGGCGATCTCGTAATGCTCGACGCATTGCGCCGCCGCCAAGAGGCCCGCGTCGCGCACCGGGCTCGGCTCCGGCGCTTCCTCCATCAGTTCGGAGGCTTCCTCCAGGATGCCGTTCATCGCTTCGCAGGTGACGCCCTGGGCGCGCTTGCCCAGGATCTCGAAAACCTGCTGCAGTCGCTCGATCTGCGTCTGCGTCTGCTCGCGATGCAGGGTGAAGGCCTGCTTCAGCTCGGGGTGCTGCGCCGCGCGGGCCTGCTTGTTCAGCGCCTTCAGGATCTGACGCTCGGCGTAGTAGATGTCCTTGAGGGTATCGAGAAACAGCTTGTCGAGATTCATGGTTGCCATGGAAATCCTCCTGATCGGCGGCTTGGGAACGCTCAGGCGGCGCGCGCGTCGCGCCGGCCTTCGCGCAAGGCGTTCACGGCACGGATGGCGGCGACCTGGCCGGGGCGGAGGTGCCGTCCCTGCACCGCGTCGCGCCGGATCGGGCCGCAGGGAACGTGGCGGTCATTGTCCCAGCCCGCGTAGTCCATGATCGGATAGACGCAGATCCCCTCCACCGGCACGCCGGCGGCGAGGGCCCTGCCCACCTCCTCCGCCACATAGGCCATCCAGGCATCGCCGCGCGGTTCCTCGGCGCCGGTCTCGGCCAGCATCAGTGGCCTGCCGAAGCGCGCATGGGCGTCGGCCAGCAGACCGGCGAGGCGGCGGAAGCGCCCATCGTCCAGCCAGATCTGCGGTCCGCCCCAGACCCACTGGTTGTGCGGGTAATGGTTGAAGCCCACCACGTCCACGCTGTCGCGATCCTCGGCGAGGAGCCAATCCACCACCTCGAAGGATCCCTCGTTGTGGCCATGGGCGAGGCGCGCGGATTCCGGGTCGCCCACCTCGGGCACCACGTTGATCAGGGGTTCGGCGACCACCACCGGCTCGCGCGCACCGGCACGGCGCAACTCCTCGATCACCGCCAAGTGGGCGCGGAAGAGCTGGCGCTTGAGGTCGTAGCCACGGCCTTCCAGCCAGGGCTCGAAGTGGCCCATGTCGCCGCCGGCCCAGGCCCAGAACGACATCTCGTTCACCGGCACCCAGCCGCCCACGGGCGCGCCTTCCGCGCGCAGCATCCGCACCGCCGCGCGGGCAAGGCGGGCGACGCGGCCGGGGAACTCGGGCGACATGACATCCAGCCCCTCGGGCACGCCCCAGTGGCAGATGTCCCAGATCACCTCCACCCCGGCATCACGGGCGGCATGGACGATGGGCAATGCGGAGGACCAGTCGAACCTGCCCTCCTCCCGCTCGATCAGGTGCCAGCGCAATGCCTCGCGCGTCGTTGCGATCCCCATCTCCCGCATCAGGGCATAGTCCCGCCGGGCATGGAGGTCGTGCGCCGAGGAGGCGATCGTGTCCACCCGCCGGCGGTCCCGCCGCCGGTGGGTGGAGCCTTCAAATCCGCCCAGGGCAAAGGAGCGGAATCGGCAAGCCGTCACTCAGTTCAGGCCTTCTGCGGAGCAGCCACCTGGATGACGGTGCGGGGTGCGCCCGCATCGCGCGTGGCGGGGATAAGGCGCCGCGCCGTGGCGAGGGCCTGGCCCACCACTTGGTCCATGTTCATGTACCGGTAGGTGCCCAGGCGGCCGAGGAAGGTCACCCCCTTCTCCGCATCCGCCAGCGCCTCGTAGCGCTTGTAGAGCGCCGCGTTTTCCGGGTTCGGGATCGGATAGTACGGATCGCCCTCGCTCATCGGGAACTCGCGGCACAGGCTGCTCATACGGTGGCTCTGGCCCGTGAGGTGCTTGAACTCCGTCGTGCGGGTGAAGGGCACGTCGGCGGAAGGCTGGTTCACCGTGCCGACCGGCAGCGCCCATTCCTGCCCCACCGTCTCGTGCTCGAAGCGGAGCGAGCGATAGGGCAGACGGCCATAGCGATGGTCGAAATACGCATCCACCGGCCCGGTGTAGACGAGATGGCCGAAATTGGCGCGCGGCACCTCGCGGAAATCCACGCCCGTCATGACCGTGATGTTGCGGTGGTCGAGCATGTTCTCGAACATCCGCGTGTAGCCGTGCAGCGGCATGCACTGGTGCTTGTCGGTGAAGTAGCGGTCATCCGCGCTGGTACGCGTCGGCACCCGCGCCGTCACCGACCGGTCGAGCTGCGACGGGTCAAGGCCCCACTGCTTGCGGGTGTAGCCCTCGAAGAACAGCTCGTAGAGGCGGCGGCCCACGGCGGAGATGACGAAATCCTTCGCCGTCTTCACCTCGCCCACCGGCTCGGCCAGGGACTTGAGGAAGGCTTCCGCGGCGGCGTCGTCCGGCAGATCCACCTCGAACAAGCGCGACAGCGTCGTGCGGTTGATCGGCATGGGGAGGAGCTGACCCTCCACCTCCGCCAGCACGCGGTGCTCGTAGGGGCGCCACTGGGTGAAGCGCGACAGGTAGGCCAGCACCTCGTCGCTGTTGGTGTGGAAGATGTGCGGCCCATACTTGTGGATCAGGATGCCCGCGGCGTCCTGGTGGTCATAGGCGTTGCCGGCGATGTGGTCGCGCCGGTCCACCACCAGGACGCGGTGGCCAGCGGAGGCGATGCGCTCGGCCATCACGGCGCCCGCGAAGCCCGCGCCCACCACAAGATAGTCCGCCGCCTTGGCGGAGACGACGCGCAGGGCTGGGGCCGCAGCGCCATGGCGCTGCGCCGCACGGTGCAGCAGCGCGGCCATCGCGGCGTGGATGCCGTCCCAGCTCATGGTGTCCAGCAGCTGGTCCACCTTCGACTGGTCGGGCAGCGCCTTCCAGGAAAGGGTGCGCTCGCAAGCGGCGATGAAGGCCTCGTGGCCTTTCACCACCTCGACGGCGCCGATCCCCTCGTAACGGGTCACGACATCGGCGACGGGGGTGGAGACGACCGGCTTGCCGCCGGCCAGGTACTCGGGCGCCTTGGTCGGACTGATGAAGCGCGTCGCCTCGTTCAGCGCGAAGGGCATCAGCGCCACGTCCCAGTTGGACAGGTAGGAAGGCAGCGTCTTGTAGTCGCGCCCGCCAAGCCAATGGATGTTCGCGCCGCGCGGCAGATCCTCGTCGCGCACCTTCACCACCGGGCCGATCATGACGACCTGCCAATCCGGCCGGGCCTCGGCCAGGGCACCGATCAGGTCGAGGTCCAGCCGCTCGTCGATCACGCCGAAATAGCCGAGGCGCGGCCGCATGATCTCGGCCTGATCAGCCGGATCGGGAAGGCCGGCCAGGGCCTGGGCGAAATGCGCGCGGTCCACGCCGGAAGGGAAGCAGTGGATGTTGGCGTGCAGGTGCTTCTTCGCCTCGTAGAGCGAGCGGCCGCCGGTGAAGACGACATCGGCCTCGGCGATCAGGCGTCGCTCCAGCTCCGGCAGGTCGGCGCGAGCGAAGCGGAAGGCCGACAGCTCGTCCATGACGTCATAGGCCAGCGCCCGCCAGGTGACATGCGCGCTCCAGGACCGCATGGCCGGGGTGTAGTACCACGCCGCCGCCTCGCCCTTTCCGGCGAGCAGCCCATCCAGCATGCGGCGCATCGTCTCGTCGCCCTCGCCCTGCGCAAGCACGGGAACGCAAACCCGGACGCCCGTGCGGGAACAGGTCTCGATGCGGATGGTGGATTCAGGACCAGGGACCGGCTCCTCGACGAAATACACGTCGCGGGCCCGCGCAAAACGCGACATGAGATGGTGCGGCCGCTGGAACACCGAGTTCCACCGAAGATGCGAGAAACAGAAGATCGGCGGCAATTCGTTGTTCTGCTTGGAGCCGGTCATCAAGTTGTCCCTCATGGAATGCGCAAGCGGGAACCCGCGGCACGTTCTCGCGTTCACACTGCCAAGGCAGGACTTGAGGGCGGCACGCCGGACTGTTCCCGACGTGATGTGAAACGACGTGTTCCCCTTTCGGTTGCATGCAATGCAACATGACATTTCAATAAAGTCACGCACATGCGAGCACTACTCGGTGCCGAAGCAGCGATCCCCCGCATCGCCCAAGCCAGGCACGATGTAGCCGCGCTCGTTCAACTTCTCATCCAGCGCTGCGGCAATCACTGGGACATCGGGATGCGCTGCGCACAGCGCATGCAGCCCTTCCGGCGCGGCGACCACGCAGGCGAAGCGGATCGTGGTGGCACCCGCCTGCTTCACCCGCGCCACCGCCTGCACGGCGCTGCCGCCCGTCGCCAGCATCGGGTCCAGCACCAGCGCGCCGCGCGCGGCGAGGTCGCGCGGCAGGCGCACCACGTATTCGCTCGCGACCAGCGTGTGCTCGTCCCGCACGAGGCCGAGATGGCCGACCGGCGCTTCCGGCAAGATACCGCGCGCCCCTTCCAGCAGGCCCAGCCCCGCGCGCAGCACGGCGACGAGGCAAGGCTCCGGCGCGGCCAGCATGCGGGCGCGGGTCGCGGTGACAGGAGTCTCCACCGCCTCCTCCCGCTCCGGCAGGTCGGCCATGGCCTCCATCGTCAGCATCGCGCCGATCTCGGCGAGAAGGCGGCGGAAGCCGGCGCTGTCCGTGCGGCGGTCGCGCAGCCGGGCCAGCTTGTGGCGCAGCAGCGCATTGTCGGGGATGCGAAGGCCGGTCATGGGCGCGTCACCGGTCGGTCAGCCGCACTTCGATGCGGCGGTTGCGGGCATAGGCTTCGGGCGTGTCGGCGGCGTCGAGGGGCTGGTTCTCGCCAAAGGCCGCGGCGGCGATGCGGTTGGCGGGCAGCCCTGCCTCGATCATCAGATTCGCTACCGCGATGGCGCGGGCAGCCGACAATTCCCAGTTTGAGGCGAAGCGGCCGCCACGGACCGGGTTGCGGTCGGCATGGCCGTCCACGCGCAGGATCCAGGGGACATCCGCCGGGATGCGCTGCGACAATTCGAGCAGCACCCGGGACAATTGCCGGATCTGCGCCACGCCCGCCGCGGACAAATCGGCCGAGGCGGGCGGGAAGAGCACCTCGCTCTGGAACACGAAGCGGTCGCCCACCACGCGCACCTCGGGCCGGTCGCCCAGCACCTCGCGCAGCCGGCCAAAGAACTCGGAACGGTAGCGCTGCAGTTCCTCGACGCGCTGGGCCAGGGCGGCGTTCAGCTGGGCGCGAAGGTTCACCACCTGCGCCTCGCTCTCGCGGTCGCGCGACTGGGCGGCGTCCAGCGCGTTGGCAAGGCGGTTCAGCTGCCCGCGCAGCTCGTCCAGCTGCCGGTTGAGCAGGGCGATCTCCGCCCGGGCGGATTCGGAAAGCCGCTGGGCCTCGGCCTCGCCGGCGCGGCGCTGCCGCTCCTCCTCGCCCGCGCGGGCGAGGGCGGCGCGGGCCTGGCGCTCCGCCTCGTCGCGCAGGGCGGTGAGGCGGGTGATCTCGCCCTGCAGGCGGGCGAGATCCGCGAGGCGCGCCTCGATCGTCGCGCGGTCGGCGCGGACGGTGCGGTTCAGCGCCGCCTCCGCCTCGCGCAAAGCCGCCACGTCGCGGCGCGCCTGCTCCAGCTGGGCCAGGGCCTCCGCCTGGAGGCGGCGAAGCGTGGCGAGGTCGGCGCGCGCGGTCTCCAGCGCGCCTTCCGAGTCACGGGCGCGGCGCTCCGTCTCGGCGAGGCGCGTCTCGGCCGCGGAGCGCGCGGCGCGTTCGGCCGTGATGGCCCGGGTCTGCTCGGCGATGCGCGCATCGGCCTGGGAGCGGGCGGCGCGTTCGTTGGCCAGGGCATCGCGCTCGGCGGCGAGTTCCCTGCCCTGCTCGTTCAGGCGCTGGACGGTGCGCGCCGCCTCGCCCGTCGCGGCCTCGGCGCGGCGCAGCGCCTCGGTCAGCTGCGCCTCGGCACCGGTGAGGCGCTGCGCGGTGCCGGCGCGGGCGGCATCCAGGTCGGCCAGGCGGGCAGCAAGGCGGTCACGCTCGGTCCGCAGCGATGCGGCTTCCGCCGCGCCCTGCTCGCGCGCCGCCGTCACGGCGCGAAGCTGGGCGGAGAGCGTGTCGCGCGCCCCGGTGGCGGCGCGAAGGTCGTCGGCGGCGCGGGACAGGAGGCCACGCAACTCCTCCGCCTGGGTGCGCTCCAGCGCCAGCATCTCCGCCAGTTCCGCCGCCTGCCGGTTCAGCCGTTCCAGCGCCTGGTCGCGCGTGGACAGGGCGGAGGACAGGAAGCCCTGGGCCAACACGAAGACCAGCAGGACGAAGATCGTGACCATGAGCAGCGTGGACAGCGCATCCACGTAGCCCGGCCAGGGCTCGATGCCCCCGCGCCTAGCCCTGGCCATGGGGGGGCGGTTCCGCCAGCGCGGTGATGGTGCGCGTCAGCAGCTTGATCTCCGAGCGCAGTTCCGCCGTGGATTGGGCACGGCCCTGGGTCACCTCCTCCAGGATGCGCGCGAGGTAGAGTTCGGCGTTGCGCAGATGGGCGCGGCTCGCCTCGTCCAGGCCGCCATGCTGATGGCTCTGAGCCATGCGTGCCAGGGCGGGCGCGAGGCTTTCCTGCACCTCGGCGACGCGCTGCATCAGGCTCTGGCCCGCGCGCATCTGGTCGGTGAGGACGGAAAGCCGCTCGGCCAGGGTGGCGAGGGCCTGGGCATTGGCGCCGCGCGACTCCTCGCCCCGCGCCATGACGCTTTGCAGCGCCTCCAGGTTCTCGGCGGTCTGTTCCAGCAGGGCCTGGAGATAGGCGGGTGCGGAGCCGCCCTCCCCTTCCCCGCCCAGCACGCCGGAGGCGAGGCGGGTCTGCCCGGCCAGCCAGTCCTCCAGCTCCGTGTAGAAGCGGTTCTGCGCCTGCCCGGCGGTGAGGTCGAGGAAGCCGAGCACCAGCGCGCCCGCGAGGCCGAGCATGGAGGAGGAGAAGGCCACGCCCATGCCGCGCAGGGGCTGGGCGAGGCCGGACTTGAGCTGGTTGAACAGCGCGTTCACGTCGCCCGAGCCGAGGCTCATCGCCCCGATCACGTCCGCCACGGCGCTGATGGTCAGCAGGAGGCCCCAGAAAGTGCCCAGCAGGCCGAGGAAGATCAGCAGCCCCGTGGCGTAGCGCGAGATCTCCCGCTGCTCGTCCAGGCGCGAGGCGATGCCGTCCAGCACCGAGCGCATGGAGGCGGCGGAAAGCGAAAGCCGGTCGGAGCGCCGCGCCGAGAGCATGGAGGCCATGGGCGCGAGGAGGCGCGGCGAGGGCTGGGCGCGCCCGCCCTCGCGCGGGGCGCGGAAGGCCTGGAGCCACGCCACCTCCTGCCGCAGCAGCAGCACCTGCCGGATGGTCCAGGCGATGCCGCAGAGCAGCACGAACACGATCACCCCGTTCAGGATGGGGTTGGTCGCGAAGGCGTCCAGGAGTTCCGCGTGCAGCAGGATGGCCACCACCGCCACCAGCGCGAGGAAGCCCAGCATGCGCCAGAGATAGAGGAGCGGTTGCGTCATCGCATCCACCTTAGCGGTCTGGGGAAGCAGGCGTCACGCCCGGGGGTAGGATGAGCACCCGATCCTCGCCAGAGCCGAGGGCGCGGATGTCCACGCGCCGTCCCTCCAGCCCGCCTTCCTCCAGGGTCATGCGAACCGCGCGCCCGCGCGCGAGGGACAGGCGGCGCGTGTCGGACAGCTCGCCCGAATCGGCGGCTTCGGCCGGCAGGGTGACGCGGCCCGTGCTCCGTTCGGCGAGGCGGGCGGCGATGCGCCGTACCGCTTCCGCCTGCTCCGGGTCGAGCGTCGCCGCGCCGGGGGCGAAGCCGATCCGCCAGCCGGCGGGCTCGATCTCGGTGATTCCGGGGGCGAGCGGGAATGGCGGGTCGTTCAGCGGCCGGGGCGGCGGGGGCGGCGGTTCGGGCTCCGGTTCCGGTTCGGGCTCGATGGGGGGCGGCGGGGGCGGCGCGATGGGTGCGGCCCGGGGGGGAGACCGGCGGCGGACGGGACGCGGCCGCTCCTGAGCCCCGGCGGGAAGCGGGGCCAGCAGGAGCAGCGCCAGCGCCCGCCGGCGCATCGTCAGGCGCTTTCGGGGCGGCGGGCGGCGACGGCAGCGATGCCCTCGCTCACCGCCTCGCGCAGCCGGGGATGGAAATGCGGGTTCGCCGCGACGACGTTGCCCTCCGAATAGGCGTCGCCGCCATCGGGCGAGGTGACGTAGCCCCCAGCCTCCCGCACCATGACGAGGCCGGCGGCCATGTCCCACTTGTTCAGGCCGAGTTCCCAGAACCCGTCATAGCGTCCGGCCGCCACCCAGGCGAGGTCGAGCGCCGCGGAGCCGAATCGCCGGATGCCCGAGACCTGCGGCATCAGCCGCGCCAGGGTCTGCACGAACTCGCCCTTGCGGGGGATGGAGGCGAAGGGGATGCCGGTGGCGAAGAGGGCCTGGGTCATGTCGCGCCGGCCGGACACGCGCAGGCGCCGGTCGTTCAGGAAGACGCCCATGCCCTTCTCGGCCCAGAACAGCTCGTCGGCGGCGGGGTTGTAGATGACGCCCGCCATCACCTCGGACTTGTCCTCGCCGACGCGCTTCTCGATGCCGACGGAGATGGCCCAGTGCGGGATGCCGTGCAGGAAGTTGGTGGTGCCGTCCAGCGGGTCCACCACCCAGCGCCACTCCCAGTCCTTGTCGCCGGAGACGCCGCTTTCCTCCATCAGGAACGCGAAGCCCGGGCGGGCGCGGGACAGGTCCTCGCGCAGGGAGCGCTCGGCGCGCATGTCCGCCTCGGAAACGAAGTCGCCGGGCGCCTTGGACTGGACCTGGAGCTGCTCCACCTCGCCGAAGTCGCGCAGCAGGCGGCGGCCCGCCTTGCGGACGGCCGAGACGACGACGTTGAGCGCGGGGGAAAGGCGGGGCGAGGCGCCGGACATGGGCAGCGTTCCTGAAGGTTCTGGGCAGGTTCGGCGCGGGCGGCCCGCCGCCGCCCGGCCGGGTTGGGCGTCAGCCCTTGGCGCGCTCGATGTAGGACGCGTCCTCGGTGCGGACCACGATCCTCTCGCCGGCCGTGATGAAGGGCGGCACCATGGTCTTCACGCCGTTCACGAGGATGGCCGGCTTGTAGGAGGAGGAGGCGGTCTGCCCCTTCACCACCGGGTCGGCCTCGGCGATCTCGAGCGTCACCGTCTCGGGCAGGTCCATGGAAACGGGGTCGCCCTCGATCAGCCGCACGTTCACCGTCATGTTCTCCTGCAGGAAGGGCAGGCGGTCGCCGAGGATGGCGCCGGGAACCTGCGTCTGCTCGTAGGTCTCGGGATCCATGAGGACGAGGTTGTCGCCGTCGGCGTAGGAGTAGGTGAACTCCTTGTCCTCGGTCGTCAGGCGCTCGACCGTGTCGGCGGTGCGCCAGCGCTGATCCTTCTTGGCGCCCGTCTTGATGTTGCGCATCTCCACCTGGATCACTGCGGCGCCCTTGCCGGGGATCATGATGTTCTGCTTCAGGATGGTGTAGCGCTGGCCTTCGAACTCGATGACCATGCCGGCACGCATCTGGTTGGCCTGCATCTTCGCCATGGGCGGCCGCCTTCGTCGCTGGTGAGGTTGATTGGGTGGCGGGGCATTACACGCGGGGGCGCGTTTGGGCAACCCGGACCCCCTTGCGGCGGCGCGCCGGGGCGTCTAGGGAAGCGCCGGAGCGCTGTTGTAGCTCAGTGGTAGAGCACTCCCTTGGTAAGGGAGAGGTCGAGAGTTCAATCCTCTCCAACAGCACCATCCCCTTTGCCCAGCTTAGCGTAGTCTGCCCTCGGCGAGCCGTCGGGTCTGTCCCCTCACATGACCAACGGGAAGCGGATGGTGATGCTGGTGCCGCGCTCCGGCGTCTCGAACTCGACCTCGCCCCCAAGCTGCCTGACCAGCTGGCCAAGGAGTTCGAGCCCCTGCCCGCCCCCCTCGGAATAGCGGGCCTTGCCCGGCACCGCCGACATGCCGCGGCCCTCGTCGGCGACGCTCAGCGCGGCCTCGGCGCGCGCCTCGTCGGCCACGAGGGTGACGCGCACGGCGCCGCCTTCCTGCCCGTCCGGATAGGCATACTTGGCCGCATTGGTGACAAGCTCGTTCGTGGCCAGTCCGACGGCGACGGCCTTGTCGAAGGGCAGCACGCATTCGTCCAGCACGGATTCGATGACGACCTTGCCTTCGAGGCTCAGTTCCAGGCTGCCCAGCAGGGCGCGCAGGTAGCCGGCAAGGTCGGTTCCCGTGCCATCGCCACGTCCACCGGCCTCCACCACGGAAAGGCGGTCCTGCGCCAGCGCGATCGCGGTGACGCGCTGCATCAGGCGCTCGAGCCGCGCCGCGCCGCGCGCGTCCTGCTCCGCGTTGGCCGCCCTGCGCTCGCGGGCCAGCATGGCCACCACCAGGGAAAGGTTGTTCTTGCTGCGGTGCTGCAGTTCGCGCAGCAGCACCACGCCCCGCTCGGTCCGCACGGCGGCCTCCGAGGCCGCGATCTCGCCCCGTTCGACCGCCTCCCGGCGCTGCAAGGCCCCTGCGATCAGCGCCGCCATCGCTTCCAGGAACTCGATGTCCGATTCGTCGAAATGCCCCGGCTCGTCACTGTCGGCCTCCAGCACGCCCCAGTTTACGCCGTCGAAGGTGACCGGGACGTTCAGCAGGCACACGATGCCGTGCTCGACCATCACGGGGTGGTCGCGGAACTCCGAATGGCCGCGGATGTCGTCGATTAGCACTGCCTGCCCCGTCTGGAGCGCCCGGCCCGAGGGCGAGGCCGGGTCGGAGCCGAAACGCGCCTTGCCCACGACGCCGGGCTGCCACCCGACGCCCGCTTCGACGAGAAGGTCGCCCTGGTCGACGCGGTAGCGCATCACCTTGGTGTGGCGAACGCCTGTTGCGCGGGCGATCTGCGCCACGGCGCGCTGCAGCAGCGGCCGCACCTCCAGGTCTTCCAGGGCGATCCGCCCGAAATCCCGCAGGATGCGCTGGTGCATGCGCAGGCGCCGCGCGCCGGGGCTGGATGGCTCGGGCTTGCCGCCCGGTGAAGCTTCCTTGGCCATGCCGGCTCAAACACACGAGGCCCGGGCGGGTTCGCCCGGGCGGCGTCGCGCCTCAATAGCGCTGGGTGACCCGCGGCGTGGCACGCGCGTCGAAGCGGGTCCAGCCTGGCACCTCGGCGGCCAAGTTCACCTCGCGCCATTTCGGGTGGCGGGGCGGGCGTAGGAATTCGTCGAAGCGCGACTGCAACGCCTCCACGAAGCGCGCGACCTTGCGGTGCCGCTCCGTGCCCGGCTGCCAGGCATAGACGGCCATCACTGCCCCCACCGCGATGGTTTCCGCCTCCGCCCCCTCCTGTACCAGCGTCGGATAGGCGGCATGGGTCAGGGTGGAGGGGAGGTAGGTTTCCATCAGCGCCGGCGTGGCGGGGATGGGCAGGAAGCGCAGGCCGGAATCGGCGGGAACCCCGGCGAAGATGCGCGCCGGGCTGCCGGCCACGAACATCATCGCTGCGATCTCCCCGGCCAGGAGCTTGGTCAGCGCCACGTCCTGCGTGTCGTGGGCGAGGCGCGGCTGGACGCGCAGCGCCTCGAAGACGAGCGAGGCGGTCATCGCCGTGCCCGATCCCGTCCCGTCCACGTTCACGACCTGTCCGGAAAGCTGCTCCATCGAGGTGATGCCTGCCCGCGCGAGGACGTGGATCTCCTCGTCGTAGAGCTTCGTGATGTACTGGATCAGGTGGTCCACACCCGGCAGCAGCCGGTTCCGCCGCGCGAAGGCCAGCGCGTCGGACTGCACGATGCCGATGTCGATGCCGCGCAGCAGCATGATGTCGTGGATGTTCTGGATCGAGCCCTTGCCGATGACAGGCACGATCCGCAGGTCGTCGCCGTCCAGCACCGCCGCGAGGTCGGCCGCGATGCGGACATAGGTGCCGTCCACCCCGCCGGAGATGACGCCCACCGTCCCGGCATTGGCGCGCGCCGTCAGCGCGTTGATGTTCATGCTGCCGCCGGTCGGCCAGGGGCCCCCCGGCCCCCGGCTGGTGCCCTGCGCCAGGGCGGGCGCGGCAAGGGACGCGAAGACACCCCCCAGCAGGAAGCGGCGCGTGGCAGGGGTGGCGGGCTTCATCTCGTCTGGCTCTCCAATTCGCGGATCCGTGGCGCGGCCTCCGTCGCGCCCAGCTCGGCCGCGTGGCGGTACCAGCGCAGCGCCTGCGAGGCGTCCGGCTGCAGGCCGCGCGCGCCGCGCGCCTCGAGGAAGCGCTGGTCGTGCGTTTCGGCCAGCAGCAGGGCGGCCGGGGCGTTTCCGGCCTGGGCGGCGCGCTGCAGGAAGCGGCGCGCGCCGGAGATGTCGCCCTGCTCCAGCAATCCCTGGCCGCGACGCAGCATCAGCGCAACGACCTCCGGTGCGACGGTGGCGGCCTGCGCGGGGCGCGCAGCCTGCTCCCTTGGCGCGGGCGCCACGGGAGGGGCGGCGGCCGCGGCTGGAGCGGGCGTCGTGGCTGGCGCGGGCGTAGCGGGCGGTGCCGCCGTCACGGCCGGCGCAGGCATCGCGGCAGGGGCGGGGCTCGCCGCCGATTCTGGTGCCATCGCCGGTCGGGGAGCCGCGGCTGGCGCTGCCACCGGCGCGGGGGCCACCGCAGGCGCGGGGGTCGCAGCCGGCGCGGCAGTCAGGGCCGGCGCCATGGGCGCGGGGACAGGTGGCGGCGGGACCTCGGCTACCGCCGGCTCCCGCGGGATGGGTTCGGCCGCCGGAGAGGCAGGATCCGCCGGCCGGACGGCCAGAGCGGGTTCTTCCGGCAGCCTCTCCATGGGGCGCGCGGGCTGCGCCGCCTCGCGGGGGGCTTCGGCGGCCGGAGGGGTGGCCGGAGAATCGGCCAGGGCCGGCTCCTCGGGAATATGCTCCACGGGCCGCGCGACGGCCTGGGCAGGCGGTGCCGGCTGCGGGGTGGGCTGGGGCACCTCTGCGAGGGCCGGTTCCTCCGGCAGTGGCTCCATCGGCGGAGTTGGCGCTGCAGCGGCAGCCGGTGCGGCGGGAAGCGGAGGCACCTCGGCCAGCGCCGGCTCCTCGGGAATGGGTTCGGCTGGGATGGCCACGGTCGGGGCCGGCTCGGTCCTGGCCGGTGGCTCGAGCGTTCCCGCACGGGCAGGTTCCTCTGCCGCTGGCTCCGCCGGAGCGGGCAGCTTCGCCTTTGCCTCGGGGCGCACCCCTTCCTCCGGCGCGGGCCGCTTCACCGCCTGCACGGGCAGGGACGCCTCGGGCGCGGGCGGCGCGGACTCGGCCACCGAGACGGGCGCAATTTCAGGGACCGGGCCAGGCCGGGCGTCGCTGCTCGTCGCTTCCGAGATGGCGGCGAAGACCGAAGGCGACGGGCGCGGCGCGGATGTGTCTGGGGTCGCGGCCGCCTCCTCCGGACCCGCGCCCGGGGTGGGGCGCCGCAGCACCGTGTCGGTCAGGGCGGTCCAGCCCGCGGCCAGGAGGGCGGCCCCCTGCTGCTGGCCTTCCGGCAGGAGCGGCGTGCCACGCGTGGCTGCGTAAAGCCCGCCGCCACCCGCGACGAGGAGCACCGCGACGATCGGAAAGGCCAGGCGGTGGGAGCGCGCAGGAGGCGGCGACGCGGCCGGCGGCTGCGCTGCCGGTTCCGTCGCTTCGGTCGGGGATGTTTCCGGAGAGGCAGCGACCAGGATGGGCCGCGCATCCTCGACCCGGGCGATCTCCACACGTGGGGCCGCGCCGGGACGGGGCGCAGGCGCAAGCCCGGCGGGATGGACCAGCCGCCCGATCTCCTCCTCCCAGGGCAGGTCGGCCGGGATGGTGAGCGGCGGCTCCAGCGACATCGCCTGCTCGATCAGCGGCGCGAGCTGATAGGCGTCCATCTCGCCGAACAGGCGATGCGCGATGGGAAGGCAGCCGGGATAGGCCTCCGTGAAGCCGGTCTCGTCCAGGCGGTGGCGGAGGCGCTGGACCGCGTCCTCCGTCCAGCGCGGCGCCATCTCCAGCAACACCACGCCCCTGCCCGGCACAACCGCGACCAAATCCACCCCCGCAGGCCCCCGCCGGGTCCCGCGCACGAGCAGGAACCCGGCCGAGGTCCATTGCGCGGGGGGAACTGCGTGACCCGACCTCGCAGGTTTGGGGCTTGGCGATCCTTGTTCGTGCAAGCCTTGCATTCCCGGTCCTCAACCGGAGCGGTTATAGCAACGGATGCCATTCCATCGCTAGTCATATGATGACAGAAGCGACACCCGGACGCCCGATCGTCGCCGCCGCGCCTCAATACATCTGCTTGTCCGGCCGCGCCGCCCATGCCTCGAAGCCCTGCCAACCCTCCGCGGCCAGGATGCGGCGCATGGGCAGGCGACGCTGCTCCAGCGGGCGCGACACCTCCTCGTAGATGGCGGCGTCGTCGAAACCGATCCGCGCGGCCTCGGCGCGGCTGTTGCTGAAGACGATCTCCTTCACCCGCGCCCACCACGCGGCGCTGAGGCACATCGGGCACGGCTCGCAGCTCGTGTAGAGCGTCGCGCCGCTGAGGTCGTGCGTGCCTTCGCGCCGGCATGCGTCGCGAATCGCCACGATCTCGGCATGCAGGGTCGGATCGCGCCCCGGCACGACGTGATTCGCGCCCTCGCCCAGCACGGCACCTCCGCGCGCCACCACCGCGCCGAAAGGTCCGCCCGCGCTGCCAACCGCAAGCGCCAGGGCGCGTCGCATCATGTCCTCGTCCATGCGGAGCAGGCTGGCCCAGCCGCGCGGGGGAAGCCAGCCCTCATCCACGGCCTCCATGACCGGAGTGACGGTACGGTCACGATGCCGTGGGAAGGCGAACCGCCGTCTCCCCGCGCCCGTTCCCGCCGCACTCCAAGCGGGCAGAACTCGCGTGGTGGCCGCTCACGCCTGACGCCGGACCGGGTCGGGTCTGGTCCGGCGCGGGGAAGCGTGGATAGTCTCGCGCATCCATGCTTCCCCGCCTTTCCATCCTCGACCAATCCACCGTGGTCTCCGGCCGCACCCCCCGCGACGCGATCGGGGAGACGCTGGCCCTCGCGCAGCTTGCCGACCGGCTGGGCTATGCTCGCTACTGGCTCGCCGAGCACCACAACAGCGCCAGCCATGCCGGCTCCGCGCCCGAGATCCTGATTGCCGCCATCGCCGCCACCACGCAGCGCATACGCATCGGCTCCGCCGGGGTGATGCTGCCGCATTACGCGGCGCTGAAGGTGGCCGAGCAGTTCCGCGCACTCGAGGCGATCGCGCCCGGCCGCATAGACCTCGGTGTCGGGCGCGCGCCCGGCAGCGACGGGCGCACGGCCTATGCGCTCAACCCCAACGCTGCGCAGGCGGCGGACGCGTTCCCCGCGCAGGTGCGCGACCTCCTCGGCTGGCTGGGCGACGGGCTGCCCGAGGGCCATCCGTTCCGCGAGGTGCGGGCGAGCCCCGCCGTCGCGACGCGGCCGGAAGTCTGGGTACTCGGCTCCAGCGACTACGGCGCGCAGCTCGCGGCGTATTTCGGCCTGCCCTACTGCTTCGCGCATTTCATCACGGAGGGGCGAGGTGCGGCGGAGGCGCTGCACCTCTACCGCGAAGGCTTCCGCGGCGAGCGCCCCCACGCCGGCATCGCCGTCTATGCCCTGACGGCGGAAACTGAGGAGGAGGCGCAGCGCCTGTTCCTGCCGCGCGCCCTGTGGCGCCTCCATCGCGACCGCGGCCACTTCCCGCCCCTGCCCACCCTGGAGGAGGCGGAGGCGCATCCCTGGACGCAGGCCGAGCGCGACCGGATGGAAGCCATGCGCGCCCGAGCCTTGGTCGGCACGCCGGAGCGGGTGCGCGACCGCATCGCCGCCCTCGCCACCGAGATGGGCGCGCAGGAGGTGGCGGTGCTGACCCCCTGCCATGACGCCGAGGCGCGGCGGCGTTCCGTTTCCCTGCTGGCAGGAGCCTTCGGGCTGGGTTGACGCACCCCACCCCCGGGTGGACCGTCTCCGGCGAAACGTCCAGAATCCGGTCCATGGCCCTTCCTGTCAGCGCCCCGGCGGCGCCGTCCTCTTCCCTGTCGCGCCTTCGTGAAATCGCGCCAGGGCTGCTTCTCTGCCTCGTCATCGCGGCCCTGTGCATCGTGATCCGCAATGCGACCGGCATCGCGGCGCTGAATCCGGTCGTGCTCGCGCTCGCCGCCGGCATCGCCATCGGCGCCACGGTCGGGCGCCCGGCCTCGCTGAAGCCCGGCATCGCCTACGCGGTGAAGCCGCTGCTGCGCGCCGCCATCGTGCTGCTGGGCCTGCAGGTGACGCTGGGACAGCTGGCCGCGCTCGGCCCGGGCGCCCTGGCACTGGCGGTGGCGGTGGTGGCCCTCACCCTGCCCTTCACCATCTGGCTCGGCCGCGTGCTGGGGGTGGAGCCGGCGCTGTCGCAGCTGATCGGCACCGGCACGGCGATCTGCGGCGCGTCTGCCATCGTCGCGGCCAACCAGGTGGCGCGCGGCAAGGACGAGGACGTGACCTATGCCCTCGCCGTCATCACGCTTTGCGGCACGGCCTCGCTGATCCTGTTCCCGCTGCTGGGCGATCTCATGGGCATGTCGGAGCGCGCTTATGGGCTCTGGGCCGGTGCGGCGATCCATGAGGTGGTGCAGGCCGTGGGCGCGGCGGCGGCAGGCGGGCCGGAAGCCGCGCAATCCGGCACGGTGATGAAGCTGGCGCGCGTGTTCCTGCTGGCCCCAGCCGTGGTGGCGCTCGGCTGGTGGGTGGCGCGCGGCGGCACCGAGGCGGGCGCGGCCAAGGCCCCGGTGCCCTGGTTCGCCTTCGGCTTCCTGGCGCTGGTCGTGCTCGGCTCCACCGGCCTCGTGCCCGGGGCGGCGGTGGAGGCATCGCGCTTCGTCGTGCCGCTGATGCTCGCCGCTTCCGTGGCGGCGCTCGGCATTTCCACCGACCTCAAGGCGCTGAAGAAGCGCGGGGCGCGCCCGCTGCTGCTGGGCGTCGCCTCCACCGTGTTCATCGCCGTGCTGGCGCTGGCCGGCGTCGCGCTCGGGATCTAGCTCTTTCCGGCGTAGGAGCGGCCCATCCCCTCGGCCGGGTCGGCCTGGGGGCCATAGGGCATGATGGGGTAGCGCAGCCCCGCCTTGGACAGGCCCATCAGCCCCTCGACCGCCGTGCGGAGGTCGGTGGGCGGGCAGGCCATCAGCATCTCGTCATCCGCGACGCCGCCATAGCGCCGCTCGGCATAGCAGGGGATGGACAGGCAGGCGGTGCGGTCGCGCAGGGCGCGTCCCCAGGAATCCGCGCAGGCGCTTTCCCCGGTCACGGAGAAATCGAAGCGGCGGTAGTTGCGCCACTGGAGTCCGTTGATGAACAGGATCATCTGCGCGGGGTTCGCGTAGAACAGGCAGATATCCGGCGGGTCGAGCCGCCCCGAGCGCAGCGGCGAGACGACGAGGCCGTGATGCACCGGGGCGGCGCGCGGCATCTGCGCCTGGTGCGCCGCCGCAGCCTCCCGGTTCTCGAACCAGACACCCTCCATCTTACGACCCGAGAGGTAGAGGTCGGAAGGCTCGTTCAGCCCGATCACCCCGCCGCAATTGCTGAACTCGGGGACGTTGTCGTGGGTGATGCCCAGGGTGAAGCCGGCGATGCGCGCCTGGGTGACGAGCTGGCAAGTAGAATAGCGGCGCCCAGGATTGGGCCGGCGCAGCCCCGGCACGGCGTCGAACTCGGCGGCATCGGTGAACAGCTTCATGCCGATGGGCAGGGTGCGAAGCTTCAGCAGGTCGGAAAGCTGCGCGGCGAGCTGGGTCAGCTCGGCCGCGCCCGGGCCCGCCGGGGCTGGGTTCGTGTCCATGGTGTCCTCCCTCGTTCTGCCGCCGATGCTAGGGCGACGAGACGGGATGCGCTATGCGCCTCCGGCCGATGCACCTGCTCCTCGACATCTCGCTGACCGTCGCCAAGCCGTGGCTGCTCGCGCCCTCGGGCATCGACCGGGTGGAGTTCGCCCATGCGCGCCACTGGTCTCGCCTGCCGGCCCGCGACGTCACCTTCGTGATGCGCACCGCCTGGGACCGCTTGGCCGCCCTGCCCGACGGGCTGGCGCGGGAGATCCTGGCCGACGCTGCCGCGCGCATCGCGCCGGGGCTGGACCACCGGGGCATCTCGCTGCGGGCGCGGCCAGCCCTGGCCATGACCCGGCAATTCCTCGGCGACGGGGTGGCGCGGCTGCGCGGCCGGCTGACGGAGCGACGGGACGCCGTGCTGCTCAGCGTCTCCTGCGCCACGCTGCACAAGCACGCGGCACTGGCGGCGGTGAAACGGCGCGGCGCGAAGGTGGCGGCGCTGGTGCACGACGTCATCCCCCTCACCCACCCGCATTGTTTCCCGCAGGGCGAGGCGGAGCGGCATGCGCGCCGCATGGAGGGCGTGTCGCTCTTCGCCGATGCCGCCATCGCCGTTTCCGCCGCGACGCGCGACGGGATGCAGGGCTGGTTCGCCGCCCGCGGCCTCGCCCTGCCACCGGTGGAGGTCGCGCATCTCGGCCTCGACCTCCCGCCGCCCGAGCCGGCGCCGGGCGAAGGGGAGCGGCCCTATTTCGTCATGCTCGGCTCGCTGGAGCCACGCAAGAATCACTGGCTGATGCTGGAGGCATGGCGGGAGATGGCGGGCAGGCCTGACGCGCCGCACCTCGTCATCATCGGCCGCCGCCCGGCGGAGCCGCATCTCGGCACCATCCTTTTGGATCGCGGCGATTTCGGCGGCCTCGTCGAGTATCGTGGGCGGCTGCCGGACCGCGAGGCGGCGCGGCTGCTGCGCGGGGCACGGGCCCTGCTCTTCCCCTCGCTCACCGAGGGATTCGGCATCCCGGTGGCCGAGGCGCTGGCGCTGGGCGTGCCCGTGCTCGCCTCCGACATCCCCGCCTTTCGCGAGGTAGGGGGCGAAACGCCGGAGTTCCTGCATCCGCTGGATGGGCCGGGCTGGCGCGCGGCGGTGCTGGACTATGCGCGGCCGGACAGCCCGCGCCGGACGGCGCAGCTTGCGCGGCTGCCCGGCTGGAGCGCGCCCTCCTGGGACCGGCATTTCGCCGTGGTGGAGCGGGTGCTGGACGGGCTGGCGCGCGGCTAGTCCTGCACCAGCGGTACGCCGCGCGGCCGCACCACCAGGAACAGGAGCAGGATCGCCGCCAGGACCACCCCGGCGATGAGCGGGGCGCGCCAGTCCCCCGTCGCCACGCGGTTCAGCAGCAGGGCCAGGCAGACCAGCGCCCCGAGCGCGGGCACGAAGGACGGCACCTCGAACCCGCCCGGCTTCTCGCCCGGCCGCCGCTGCAGTACCAGCAGCGCCACGTTCACGCAGGCGAAGACGGCCAGCAGCAGCAGCACGGTGGCGGAAGCGAGCTGCCCGATGTCGCCCGCCAGCATCAGCGCCACCACCACGACGAACAGCGCGCCCACCGCGACATGCGGGGTGCGGGTGCGCGGATGCACCCGTCCCAGCACCGCCGGCAGCAACCCCTGCCGCGCCATGCCGTAGGTGAGGCGCGAGGCGGTGACGTAGTTCAGCAGTGCCGTGTTGGCGACGGCGAAGACGGTGATGGCGACGAAGACCCAGCCCGGCATCCAGGGCGCGGCGCGGGCCATCACCTCGGCCAGCGGGCCGGGGGTCACGGCGAGTTCCCGCCATGGCACGACCGAAACGGCGACGGCGGCCACCACCATGTAGAGCGTGGCCGCGACCAGCATGGCCGAGACGATGCCGACCGGTATGGTGCGGCGCGGGTCCTGGCACTCCTCGGCCACGTTCAGCGTGTCCTCGAAGCCGATGAAGGCGAAGAAGGTCAGGATGGCGCCTTGCAGGATCAGCGTCGCCTCGATGGTCCCGGTCGGCGTTTCCAGCAGGTTCGCCTGGCCGATCCAGGGCAGCCCCACGGCGATGACCAGCGCGAGGCCCGTCGCCTCCACCGCCGTGCAGAGCATGTTCATCCACATGCTCTCGCGGATGCCGCGCAGCACCACCCCGGCGATGAACACCAGGAAGCCGAGCGAGATGAGTACCGGCGCGACGCCCGGAATGTCCAGCAGGCGCAGGAGGTTCTCCGCCACCACGCGCGACTGCGTGGCGACCGAGGTGAGGCCCGAGGCCATGACCGCCAGCCCCACCGTCCAGGTGAGCAGCGGCCGGCCGAAGCCGCGATGCGTGACATAGGCCGCGCCCCCGGCGCGCGGGTATCGCGAGCCGAGCGAAGCATAGGAAAGACCGGTGAGCAGCGCCGCCACCATGGCGACCAGGAAGCCGAGCCAGACGGCGCTGCCGAGCTCCCCGGCGGCGCGGCCGACCAGGCCGTAGATCCCCGCGCCCAGCATGCCGCCGAGCGTGTAGGCGAAGAGCTGGATCGGCCCGATGCTGCGGCGCAGGGTCGGTTCCGCGACGGCGTCGCTCATCGCCGCCTCACGCGGGAAGCGCGGCGAAGGCGCGGGAGGGAAGGACGAACTCCTCCTGCGCCGCGACGGTGAGAATCTCGCGCGAGCCGGCCTCGGCCGTGCGGCGCAGCACGCCGAAGATGGAGGAGGCCGCGGCGGAGAGCGCGGTGCCGGCCTCGCCGGTCTTCAACCGATGGAACAGGAAGAGCGCCGCGACCGCGTCCCCGGCGCCGTTCACGCCCAGCGGCAGGAGCGGCGTGGAAAGCCGCCAGAACCGCCCGCCTTCCGCAGCCATCATGCCGATCTCCCCATCCTCGGTGCCCGCTTCCAGGCTGGTGACAAGGACGCAGCGCGGACCCATGGCCTGCAACGCGGCAATGGCCCGCTTCGTATCCTCCACCGTGCGCGCCTCGATGCCTGTCAGGTATTCCAGCTCGAAGCGGTTGGGGGTGGCGATATCGGCCTCCGGCAGGGCACGGTCGCGGAAGAATTCCGGGATGCCGGGGCGCACGAAGACGCCGCGCCCCACGTCGCCGATCACCGGGTCGCAGCACCACAGCGCCTGCGGGTTCACCTGCTTCACCCGCGCTACGGCCCCCAGGATCGCCTCGCCGATCGCGGCGTCGCCCATGTAGCCGGACAGCACGGCGTCGCAGCCCGGCAGGGCGCCGCGCTCCTCGATGCCCTGCACCAGGTCGCCGATCAGCCCCGCCCCGAAGACCTGGCCACGCCAGGCGCCGTAGCCGGTGTGGTTGCTGAACTGGACGGTGTTGATGCCCCAGACCTCGGCGCCGAGGCGCTGGAGAGGAAAGATGGCCGAGGCGTTGCCCACATGCCCGTAGGCGACCCAGGACTGGATGGAGAGGATGTTCATCGGCGGCCATCGTAAAGCCGCGCCCGGCGGACCGGCTAGGCGTTAGGATGGCACCATGAAACCCGCGCGCCTCGCCCCGCTCCTGCTCCTCGCCGCCTGCGCCGTGGACCCTTCGGTCGGCACGGTGCGCGAGGTCTTGCCCCCTGCCGCGCATGAATGGGACCACGGCCCGCCCTGGCCTGAGGGGGCCGAGCCCTGGGCGCCGCCCCCGGCGAACCTGGCCGAGGCGCCGCTCGGATATGGCTGGGAGGGCACGGCGCCCTATCCCTACCCATACCCCTATGCCTATCCGGGCGTGGTCGCGCCCTCGGTAACGATCGGGCTGGGCTATGGCTGGTGGTGGGGCTACCGGCCCTGGCCGCGCTACTATGGCGGCTGGGGCGCGCCAGCCTGGCGGCCCTGGGGCGGCTACCGCCCAGGGTGGGGGTATCGCGCACCGCCGCCCGCCTTCCGCGGCTGGGGCGGACGCGGCTGGGGTGGCGGTTTTCGCGGCGGCGGCTTCCGCCGCCGCTGAGCGAAGAGCCTACGCCGCGAACTCGGCGCGGATGGCGGCGTCGTGCTCGCCCAGGGCTGGCACGGGGCCCAGTTCGCGGTCGCCATCGCTGAACCGCGCCGCCGGGGCGGCGATCGCCACGGGACCGACTTCCGTCGCCACCGTCACCCGACGCAGCGCCGGGTGCTGGGACAGACCGTCCACGCCGTTGACGAAGCCATAGGCGATGCCGGCCGCGTTCAGCTTGGCCGCGCATTCCGTCCGGGTCAGCCGCGCGAAGCCGCGCCCCACATGCGCGTCCACCATGGGCCGGTGCGCCACGCGCTCCACGTTGGAGCGGTAGCCATCGCGCTGCGGCAGGTCCGGCTCCTCCAGGAACACGGCGCAGAGGCGCTGCCACTCGCGCTCGTTCTGGATGGAGATGAGCACCAGCGCGCCATCCGCCGTCTCGAAGGCGCCATAGGGGCAGATGGAGGGGTGCGCGAGGCCGATGCGCTCCGGCTGTTTGCCAGTGCCCTCGAAGTAGAGGAGCGGCACGTTCATCCAGTCGGCCATGCCGTCGAAGAGCGAGCAGGAGATGCCCTTGCCCTTGCCCGTCATGCCGCGCTCGATCAGCGCCTCCAGCACCGCCGCATGGGCCATGGTGCCGCAGGCGATGTCGCAGACGCTGAACCCCACCCGGCCCGGCCCCTCGGCGCGGCCGGTCACGGAGGCGAGGCCGGATTCCGCCTGCACCAGCAGGTCATAGGCCTTCATCTTCGCGTACTCTCCCTCCTCGCCGTAGCCGGAGATGTCCACGGTGATGAGGCGCGGGTTCTTCTCCCGCAGCGTCTCGCTCGCGAAGCCGGCACGGGCCAGGGCGCCGGGGGCGAAGTTCTGGATGAACACGTCCGCCTTGGCGATGAGCCGGTTCAGCAGCGCCTTGTCTGCATCGTCCTTCAGGTCGAGCGTCAGGCTTTCCTTGCCGCGGTTCAGCCACACAAAATAGGTGGAGAGCCCGTTGCAGGCGGCGTCGTACTTGCGCGCGAAGTCGCCCTCCGCGCGCTCGATCTTGATGACCCGCGCCCCCGCATCGGCCAGCTTGGCCGAGCAGGTGGGCGCGGCCACCGCCTGCTCCATGGAGATGACGAGGAGCCCGTCCAGCGGCTTGCCCGGCTTCATGTGCGGCGCCTCAGTAGGAGCGCGGCATGCCGAGGACATGCTCGCCGAGATAGGAGAGGATCAGGTTGGTGGAGATGGGCGCCACCTGGTACAGCCGCGTCTCGCGGAACTTGCGCTCCACGTCGTACTCCTCGGCGAAGCCGAAGCCGCCATGCGTCTGCACGCAAGCCTCGCCCGCCGCCCAGCTTGCCTCGGCCGCCAGCATCTTGCCCATATTGGCTTCCTCGCCGCAGGGCAGCCCGGCCTCGAACTTCTCCAGCCCCTTGTGGACGATGGCCTCCGCCGCGCGCATCTGCGCGTAGGACTTGGCGATGGGGAATTGCACGCCCTGATTCTGGCCGATGGGCCGGCCGAACAGCACGCGCTCCTTCGCGTAGTTCACCGCCTTCTCGATGAACCACTTGGCGTCGCCGATGCACTCGCTGGCGATCAGCAGCCGCTCGGCGTTCATGCCGTCCAGGATGTAGCGGAAGCCCTTGCCTTCCTGACCGACGAGGTTCTCGGCCGGAACCTCCATGTTGTCGAAGAAGACCTCGCAGGAATTGTGGTTCATCATGGTGCGGATGGGGCGGATGGTGAGGCCCTTCCCCAGCACGGTCCGCATGTCCACGATGAAGGTGGACAGGCCCTCGGTCTTCTTCTGCACCTGGTCGCGCGGCGTGGTGCGGGCCAGCAGCAGCATCAGGTCGGAATGCTCGGCACGGCTGGTCCAGATCTTCTGGCCGTTGACGATCCACTTGTCGCCCTCGCGCCGCGCCACCGTGCGCAGCGCGGTGGTGTCGGTGCCCGAGGTCGGCTCGGTCACGCCGAAGGCCTGGAGGCGCAGCTCGCCGGAGGCGATGCCGGGCAGGTACTTGTCCTTCTGCTCCTTGCTGCCGTGCCGGAGGATGGTGCCCATGATGTACATCTGGGCATGGCAGGCGGCGCCGTTGCAGCCCTGGGCCTGCACCTCCTCCAGGATGGCGGCGGCGGCGGAAAGGCCGAGCCCGGCCCCGCCATACTCCTCGGGGATCAGCGCGCCGAGGTAGCCGGCCTCGGTCAGGGCCTGGACGAACTCGGTCGGGTAGCCGCGGCGGGCGTCCAGCTCGCGCCAATACTCGCCGGGGAAGCGGGCGCAGAGCTTTCGCACCTCCTCGCGGATCTCGGCATGGGGGTCGGCGTTCAGGAGGGTCTGGTCCATGACGGGTTCCGTCTGCTTTCATGTCCGGCGGGTCGCGCGGCACAGTGCCTTCGCAGCCGCATCCCATAAACTACAATCCGGGCCAAGCACTTATGCCGGATTTTGATGGCCGATGAGAAGCTGTCCGTCCAGCACGCCTTCGCGCACCATCGCTGCCACCTCCTGCCGCAGCACCTGCTCGAAGCGGCGCACGGCGTTGGAGGCGGGGCGGCCCAGCGGCTGCGCCACCACCAGCTTGCGCGACAGGTGGGGGTCGAAGATCGGGGCGGCGCCGAGCACTCCGGCCCGCACCTCATCGTGCACCGAGGCGAGGGGCAGGATGGTGCAACCCAGGCCGCGTGCCACGAGCCCCTTCAGGACCTGCAGCGCATCCGCCTCCACCGCGATGTTGAGCGAAAGTCGGCGGAGCCGTGCCTCCCGCTCCACCAGGCGGCGCAGCCCGTGCTGTGGTCCCGGCATGACGAGACGCGCCTGCGCCACCTCGGCAAAGGGGACGGCGTGGTCCGGCGCAGGCGATGCGGCGCGCGGCGTCACGAAGCACAGATTCTCCACCAGGAGCGGGGAGAGCTTCATGCTGGCCTGCGCTTCCGTCCCATAGACCACGGCGATGTCCACCTCCCCGGCATGCAGCCATTCGAGGAGGTAGCCGCTGAAGGCCGGCACGGCGCGCAGCGACACCTCGGGGTGCTCCAGCAGGAAGCGCTCGATCAGCCGCGTGGCGAGGATATCTCCCACCGTGGGCGGCATGCCGAAGACCACGCGGCCGCGCACTGCCCCCGCTTCCTGTGTCAGGTCGGCGCGCGTTTCCTCCAACTGGCGCAGGATGCTGCCGGCCCGGGCCCGCAGCATCTCGCCCGCCGCAGTCAGCGCCATGCCGCGCCCATGCCGTTCGAAGAGGCGCAGCTTCAGCTCCTCCTCCAGCAGGCGGATCTGCCGGCTCAGCGCCGGCTGGGCGATGCGCAGCCGGTCCGACGCCTTGCTGAGGCTGCCGAGGTCCGCGACCTGGATAAAGGTGTTGAGCTGCCGCAGGTCCATGTCCGATATAAAATCGGCATTGCTGGGCGAGCAAGCCTCGCGCTTCTCGAAACCTCCCTATCGCCTCGCCTCCGCTCCGGCATCGCGACCGGCGCGCTGGCGGGGCTGACCCTGGCCACGGTCAAGATCGCCGCCGCGAACGCACCACGGGTCCTGCTGCCGCGCGACGAGGTTGAGGAGAAGAACCGCTTCCGCCGTGCCCTCGGTTTCCCCACGACCTGCGGGAACGGCGCTGGACGCATGCCTCCGCCTGGATGCAGCCTGCGGGGAAGATCTTGGAGGAACCGCCATGAATCGTCGCACCGTCGTCGCCGGGGGCCTTGCCGCCCCGGCCCTCGCCGCCATGCCCGCCGCCGCGCAGGGTGGGGGCAAGACTTTCGTGCTGCTGCACGGCGCCTGGCATGGCGGCTGGTGCTGGCGCGACGTGGCCGAAGTGCTGCGCGCAGGCGGCCACAGCGTCTTCACCCCAACCCAGACCGGGTTGGGCGAGCGCAAGCACCTCATGTCGCGCGACATCACCCTCGACACCTTCGTCACGGATGTCGTGAACGTGCTGGAAGCAGAGGAGCTGGAGGATGTCATCCTCGTCGGCCACTCCTTCGGCGGGCTTGGCATCACCGGGGCGGCGGATCGCGTGCCGGAGCGCATCCGCCACCTCGTCTATCTGGACAGCCTGATCCTGGAGGGCGGGCAGAGCCCCTTCGGCATCCTTCCGGCCGAGGTGGTGGCGCAGCGCCGCCAACAGGTGCAGGAGCAGGGCCAGGGCATCTTCATCCCGCCGCCATCCCCTTCGGCTTTCGGCATTCCCGACGGACATCCCGGTGCCGCCTGGGTGCGCCGCCGCCTGACGCCGCACCCGGTCGGCACGTATGAGAGCCCGCTGGACCTGCGGAACCCGGTCGGGAACGGCAAGCCTGCGACCTACATCATCGCCGCCGAGCCGCTCTACGGCCCGCTGGAGGTGACGCGGCGCTGGGTGCGCAACCGCCCAGGCTGGACAGTGAGGGAGATCCGCACCGGCCACGACACCATGGTCACAGCGCCGGAGGAAACGGCGCGGATGCTGACGGCGATCGGCTGAGCGCCGCCGCCTCGCTCAGTCGGCCTGGATGTTGTGGTTCCGCACCACGCCACCCCAGGTCTCGATCTGGCGCTCGAGGAACTTCGCGAAATCCTCGGGCCCAGCGAGGACGAGCCGGGCCTGCTGCGTCTCGGTCATGGTTCGGGAAACGCGCTCCTCGCGGAAGCTTTCCGTGAGCGCCTGCTGCATGCGCTGCTTCGCGGCGGCGGGCGTGCCGCGCGGCGCGAAGACGCCCCACCAGGCCTCCGCCTCCAGCCCGGGGAAGCCGCTCTCCGCCGCGGTCGGCACCTCGCGCAGGGCCGGCAGGCGCTCCGGCCCGAACTGCACCACGGGGCGCAGGTTGCCGGCCGAGATCTGCGGCGCCACCAGCGCGGCGGAGCCGATCATCATCTCCACGTGGCCCGCCACCGTGTCGTTCACCGCGAGCCCGCCGCCGCGATACGGCAGGTGCGCCATGCGGATCTCGGCGCGGTTGCCCAGTAGGATCATGGTCAGGTGGCCGATCGTGCCATTGCCCGTGCTGCCATAGTTGATCGCATCGGGCCGCGCGCGCGCCGCCGCCACGATGTCCTGCAGGGAGCGGTACGGCTTGTCCGGCCGCGTCGCGATGACGTAGGGCGCGCCGCCGATCAGCAGCACCGGCTCCAGGTCGCGGGTCAGGTTGAAAGGCAGGTTGGGCAGCAGCGCCGGCAGAGTGGCGTGGCTGTCGAAGGTCAGCAGCCAGGTCTGCCCGTCGGGCCGCGCCTGCGCGACGGCATGGGTGCCGAGCGAGCCGGCGGCTCCCGAGCGGTTCTCCACCACCACCGGCACGCCCAGGCGCTGCGTCAGCCCGGGCGCGGCCAAGCGTGCCACCGCGTCGGTGGAGCCGCCGGCGGCGAAGGGAACGATGATGCGGATGGCGCCGTTCGGCCAATCCTGCGCGCGCGCCACGGCAGGCAGGGCAAGCCCGGCAGTTGCGACGGCCAGCGTGCGGCGGGTGACGGTCATGGTAGTTTCCTCCCGGTCTAGTCCAGCCTGGCGCCCGTCGCCTGGGCGATGGGGCGCCATTTCTCCTGCTCGGCGGCGATGAAGCGCGCGCTCTGATCAGGGTCCAGCCGGCCATAAAGCTCGAAGCCCGCTCCCTCAAGCTCCGCGCGGAACTCGGGGTCGCGCATCGTGGCGTTCACCGCCTCGGCGAGGCGGTTCCGCACCGCCTCCGGCACGCCCTGCGGCAGCATCACCGCCAGCCACACCGCCGCCTCGAACCCCGCTAGGCCCAGCGCCTCAGCCACGGTCGGCACGTCGGGCGCCAGGGGGCTGCGTTGCGCGGAGGCAACGGCGAGCATGCGCGCCCGCCCCTCGCGGTGATGCGCGATGGTGGTGGCCACCGTGTCGGAGATCGCGTCCAGATGCCCGCCCAGCAGGTCGGCCATGGCGGGGCCCGAGCCGCGATAGGGCACGTGCTCGATGTCCAGCCGCCCCGCCTCGCGCTTGAAGTATTCGAAGGACATGTGGAGGTAGGAGCCGCTGCCCGGCGAGCCATAGCGCAGCCGTCCCGGCCGTTCCCGCGCCGCGCGCACCAGTGCCTCCAGCGTCTCCGCCACGGCGGGGCGCGCCGCGATGGCGACGGTGGCGGCGCCGGGGATGGCGACGGCCTGGAAGTCGCGCAGCGGATCGAATTGCGGCCGCTCCGACAGCAGCGGGTACAGGCCGAGCGTCGAGGCGGTGCCGAACAGGAAGCTCGACCCGTCGGGGCGGGCGCGCGCCGCCTCCAGCGTGCCGATCGCCCCCGCCGCGCCGGCGCGGTTCTCCACCACCACGCTCTGCCCCAGCTGCTGCGGCAGCTTGGCGGCGAGGCGGCGTGCGAAGACATCGGTGGCCCCGCCCGGTGGGAAGGGCACGATCATCCGCAGGGGCCGGTCGGGCCAGGATTGCGCGAGGGCGGGAACCGGCAGCGCGGCGGCGCCGAGCAGGAGGTGGCGGCGCCTCACAGCCCGGCCTCCTGCCAGCCGGGGGCGGGTTCCGCCGGGTGGCTGGCAAAGCCGGCACGGTGGATGCCTTCGATCGCCGCGTACTCGTCGCGGTCCGACGCATCGCCCGACACGCCCACGGCGCCGACCGCCTGCCCTGCCTCGTCGAGGATCAGCACGCCGCCCGGCACCGGGACGAAGCGCCCGTCGCTGGCCGCCGCGATGCTCGCCTGGAAGGCCACGCGTTCCTTCAGCCGGTCGCGGATGGTGCGGGAGCCGATGCCCATGCCGAGCGCGCCTTCCGCCTTGCCGCGCGCGATGGGGAAGCGCAGCGTGCCGCACCCGTCCTCACGCGCCGTCGCGACGGGCTGCGCTCCCGCATCGAGCACCACGACGGTCAGTGGAAGCAGTTCGGCCTCGCGCCCCGCCGCCAGCGTCGCATCCAGGATGCGCCGCGCCTCGTCCAGCCGCAGGCTCGTCGCCACGGGCGCCAGGAAATAGCCCTGGTCCATGTGCTTCCTCCCAATCCTTGCTTTGGGAGGAAGGCTAGACCCTATTCGCCCTCGCGCGCCACCGGGCGCAGGCGCTGCGGCGACTGGGAAGGGCGCTGGCCCTGGATGGGGATGGAGCGGACGCGCACCTCGGGCATCGGGCGCTTCAGGTCGATGTGCAGCAGGCCGTTGTCCAGCAGGGCGCCCTCCACCTCGATCCCCTCGGCCAGGACGAAGGCGCGCTGGAACTGCCGCGCCGCGATGCCGCGATGCAGGAAGACGCGTCCCTCCGAATCATCGCGCTGGCGGCCGCGGATGACGAGCTGGTTGTCCTCCTGCGTGATCGCCAGCTCCTCCATGGAGAAGCCGGCGACGGCCAGGGTGATGCGCAGCCGCGCCTCGCCCGTCTGCTCGATGTTGTAGGGCGGGTAGCCCTCGGCATTCTTGCCCACGCGGTCGAGCATCTGCTCCAGGTGGTCGAAGCCCAGGAACAGGGGCGAGCCGAAAAGCGACGAGCGGGACATGGAGCCTCCAGCACATGGGCGGGCTTGCGGGATGGCCCCTGCCTGGAGGCAGCCTCCCCGCGAGGGGAAACTTGGCGCGCGCCCCCTGCCGTTGCAAGGGAGACGGCGCGGCGCTACCTCCCGCCGCGCATGTCCGACGCCCTTCTGCCCATCCTCATCGTTCCTGACGCGCTGCTGCGCCGGAAGGCGCGCCCCGTCGCGGCGGCGGACGCGGACACGGTGCGCGACCTCGCGCCCCGCATGCTCGCCTCCATGTACGCCGCACCGGGCATCGGCCTCGCCGCGCCGCAGGTGGGCGAGCTGCTGCGCCTCGTCGTCGTGGATCTCGGCAAGGACGAGACGGAGCGCGCGCCGATGGTCCTGGTGAATCCCGAGATCGTGGCCCGGAGCGCAGAGACTGCGATCCGCGAGGAAGGCTGCCTGTCCCTGCCCGGCCAGTATGCCGATGTGGAGCGCCCGGCTCGTGTGAAGATCCGCTGGCGGGAGCTGGACGGCACGAAGCGGGAGACCGAGGCGGACGGGCTGCTCGCCACCTGCCTGCAGCATGAGCTGGACCACCTGGATGGCGTGCTGTTTGTGGATCACATCTCGCCGCTGAAGCGCAACATGCTGCTGCGCAAGCTGGCCAAGGAGCAGAAGCTGAAGGCGCGCGACTGATGCGCCTCGCCTTCATGGGCAGCCCGGACTTCTCCGTGCCGGCGCTGCAGGCGCTGGTGGCGGCGGGGCACGAGGTGGCGGCGGTGTATTGCCAGCCGCCCCGCCCAGCAGGGCGCGGCCAGCGCGAAACCCCCTGCCCCGTCCACCGCGGGGCGCTGGAGATGGGGCTGCCGGTCCGCACCCCGGCGAGGGTGCGGCGCGACGCGGCGGAGCACGAGGCGTTCCGCGCGTTGCGCCTGGATGCGGCGGTGGTCGCGGCCTATGGGCTGATCCTTCCCCTGCCGATGCTGGAGGCGCCGCGCCACGGTTGCCTCAACATCCACGCCTCGCTGCTGCCGCGCTGGCGCGGCGCCGCGCCCATCCAGTCGGCCATCCTGCACGGCGACAGGGAAAGCGGCGTCACCATCATGCGGATGGACGAAGGGCTGGACACTGGCCCTATGCTTCTGCGTGAAGCCATCGCACTGCCGCCTCGCGCCACCACCCCTTGGCTGCACGACGCGCTGAGCGAAATGGGCGCCCGCCTCATCCTGCGCGCCTTGGATCAGCTTCCCGAAGCGGTGCCGCAGCCCGAGGAGGGCGTGACCTACGCCGCCAAGCTTTCGAAGGCCGACGGGATGCTGGATTGGCGGGAGCCGGCCGAAGCGCTGGACCGGCGGGTGCGGGCGATGAATCCCTGGCCGGGCGCCTTCTTCACCCATCGCGGCGAGACGTTTCGCGTGCTGGAGGCGGAACCCGCCCGGGGCGTGGGCAAGTCCGGCACGATCCTGCCCGGCCCCGGTCTGACGGTCGCCTGCGACACGGGCGCGCTGCGCCTGCTGCGGCTGCAGCGCGCAGGCCGCGCCGCCATGGATGCGGACGCGCTGCGACGCGGCTTCGATTTCGGCGCATGCCTCGATACGCCCTGCTGATCGCCTATCGCGGCGAGGGATTCCACGGCTGGCAGCGTCAACCCGGCCTCGTGACGGTGCAGGAGGTGTTGGAGGACGCGGCGGCCAAGCTGAATGGCGGCATCGTTCCCACGGTCGTTGCGGCCGGGCGCACCGATAGCGGCGTCCATGCCGAGGGGCAGGTGGCGGAGGTGGAAGTCTCGTCGGAACTGCCGCCGACGCGGCTGCGCGCGGCGCTCGACTTCCACACGCGGCCGCATCCCTTGTCCGTCCGCGCCGCGGCCCCGGCGCCGGAGGGCTGGTCGCCACGCTTCTCGGCGCGGATGCGCCACTACCGCTACCGCATCCTCAACCGCCCGGCCCGGCCGGCGCTGGAGGAAGGGCAGGTCTGGCACGTGCCGCAGCCGCTCGATGCCGGGGCGATGCACCGGGCGGCGCAGCGCCTGCTGGGCCGGCACGATTTCTCCGCCTTCCGCGCCGCCTCATGCCAGGCCAAGGACGCGTTGCGGACGCTGGACCGGCTGGATGTGACGCGCGAGGGGGAGGAAGTGGTGATCCACGTCTCCGCCCGCTCCTTCCTGCATCACCAGGTCCGCAACCTGGCGGGCACGCTGCATCCGGTCGGGCGCGGGCAGCGCGGGGAGGAATGGCCGCGCGCCGTGCTGGACGGGCGCGACCGCCGCGCGGCGGGACAAACCGCGCCGCCCGAAGGCCTGTGCTTAATGAGCGTGGAATATGACGAGAAGCTGGACTGGCAGGCGGGGCCCGCCTGATCAGCCCCCGCCGGCGATGCGTGCGGAAAGCCCGCCGATGAACAGCCCGATCGCCACGTCGAGCAGCACGAACATCACCGCCGTCGCGCCCACCACACCCAGCGCCTCGCGCGTCACGAACCATTCGAGCCACAGCGCGTAGCCCAGCGCGACGAGGCCCATCGCATTGCTCAGCCACGTCGGCGCGCCCAGCAGCACGGGCACCGCCAGCACGGCGAGCAGCAGGTATTGGACGAGGTTGGACCAGTTCCAGGCAGCCAGGAAATGCGGCCAACGCCCGAGGCGCTGCGCCTGCTCCGCCAGCACGCGCGAAGCCAGGGCGAAACCGGCCCAGGACAGGACGAAGCCGACGAGTTCCGCCAGCAACCCCAGGACGAGGCCGCCGCGCGGCGCACCCTGTTGAGACCAGGCGAGCAGGCGCAAGCCAAGGAAGGCCGGAAGGCAGATCAGCGCCGCGCGGAAGGAATGCAGCGCCCCCGCCTCGGTGGGCGGAAGGAGCAGCAGTCCCTCTGCCCGCCCACGCGCAAAAAGCATCGCCGCGGCAATCCCGTCCGCGATGCGCGGCGTGCTCATCCCCGGAGGCACTCGTGAAGGACTCGGACATAGAGGCGCGACAGGGCGCGCAGTTCCTCCACCGGCACGTTCTCGTCCACCTGATGCAGGGTGCGGCCCAGCCCGCCCAGCTCCGCGACTGGGCAGCAGCGTGCGATGAAGCGCGCGTCGGAAGTGCCGCCCCCCGTGTCCAGCTTCGCCTCCACCCCCGCCTCCTCGCGCACCGCGCGGCGCAGCGCCTCGACAAAGGGGCCCGGCGCGGTGAGGAAGCTTTCGCCCGATACCTCGATCCGCAGGTCGTGGCGCGGGGCGTGGCGACCCAGGGCGTCGCGGATACGCGCGGCCAGCGCCTTCGAATCGTGCCGGTCGTTGAAGCGGATGTTGAGGAAGCAGGACGCCTCCTCCGGGATCACGTTGGTGGCCGCGTTGTCCACCCGCATCCCCGTCACCTGGAGCGTCGAGGGCTCGAAATGCTCGGAGCCGTGGTCCAACGGTTCCGCCGTCAGTTCGTCGAGCACGCGGATCAGGCGGTGGATCGGGTTGTCGGCCTTGTGCGGGTAGGCGCTGTGACCCTGCTTCCCCTGCACGGTGATCCAGGCGTTCATGCTGCCACGCCGGCCGATCTTGATCGTGTCGCCCAGTGCTTCGCGGCTCGTCGGCTCGCCCACCACGCACATGTCGGGGACGTGGCCGTTCGCCTCCATCCATTCGAGCACGCGCTTCGTGCCGTTCACCGACGGGCCTTCCTCGTCCCCCGTGATGAGGAGGCTGATCGAGCCCGGATGGTCCGGGTTCTCCGCGAGGAAGTCCGAAAGCCCCGCGACGAAGGCGGCGATGCCGCCCTTCATGTCGCAGGCGCCGCGCCCGTACAGCACCCCGTCGCGCACCGTCGCGGCAAAGGGGTTGTCCGTCCAGCGCGAAGGATCGCCGGGCGGCACCACGTCGGTGTGGCCGCAATACAGGAAATGCGGCGAGGCGGCGCCGCGCCGCGCGAAGAGGTTGTCCACCTCGTCGAAGCGCAGCCGCTTGCAGGCGAAGCCCAGCCGCTCCAGCGCCCGCTGCACCGTGTCCAGCGCCCCGTCATCGGCCGGCGTGACCGAGCGGCAGCGGATCAGCGCCTGCGCGAGCGGCAGCGGGTCCGCCGCCTCAGTCACGGAGCAGGTCGTTGATGCTGGTCTTGGCGCGGGTCTGCGCGTCCACCCGCTTCACGATCACGGCACAGTACAGCGACGGGCCGGGCGAGCCGTCCGGCAGCGCCTTGCCGGGCAGCGAGCCGGGCACCACCACGGAATAGGCGGGAACGCGGCCGGTGAAGACCTCGCCGGTCGAGCGGTCGACGACCTTGGTGGTCGCGGAGATGAACACGCCCATGGACAGGACGGAGCCGCGCTCGACGATCACGCCCTCCACCACCTCGGAGCGGGCGCCGATGAAGCAGTCATCCTCGATGACGACGGGATTGGCCTGCAGCGGCTCCAGCACGCCGCCGATGCCGACGCCGCCCGAGAGGTGCACGTTCTTGCCGATCTGCGCGCAGGAACCGACCGTGGCCCAGGTGTCCACCATCGTGCCGCTGTCCACGTAGGCGCCGAGGTTCACGAAGGACGGCATCAGGATCACGTTGGGCGCGACATAGGCCGAGCGGCGCGCGACGGCACCGGGCACGGCGCGGAACCCGGCCTGCTTGAAGCGCCCCGCATCCCAGCCCTGCCACTTCAGCGGCACCTTGTCGTAGCCGCCTTCCATGGGCACCGAATCCTCGATGCGGAAGGAGAGCAGCACGGCCTGCTTCAGCCACTGGTTGACCTTCCAACCTCCCTGTCCGTCCGGCTCCGCCACGCGGGCCTCGCCGCGGTCCAGCCGGTCGAGCGCGGCCTCGATCGCCGCGCGATCTGCGCCTTTCGTGGCGGCGGAAAGGGTGTCGCGCCGCTCCCAGAGGGATTCGATGGCCGCTTGCAGGTCCTGGCTCATGCTGTCGTGCCCCGATGATGAAACCGGCGACGCTTCGCAGCGGTGGGCCAGGGTGTCAATCAGCCCTGCTCCAGCTCGGAATCCCAGTAGAGGTAGTCGCGCCAGCTTTCGTGCAGATGGTTGGGTGGGAAGGCGCGCCCGTTATCCTGCAATTCCCAGCTCGTCGGTTGGCGGGGGGTCTGGAGTGGCAGCATGTGGCACTCGCGCGGCATGCGGTTCCCCTTGCGGAGGTTGCACGGCCCGCATGCGGCCACGACGTTGTCCCAGGAAGTGCGCCCGCCCTTGGAGCGCGGGACGACGTGGTCGAAGGTGAGGTCCTGCGCCGGGAAGCCGTCGCCGCAATACTGGCACTCGAAGCGGTCGCGCAGGAACACGTTGAAGCGGGTGAAGGCCGGGCGCCGCGCCGCCGGGATATATTCGCGCAGCGCGATCACCGAGGGCAAGCGCATCGCGAAGGACGGGGAGCGCACCTCCGTCTCGTATTCGCTCAGCACCGAGACGCGGTCGAGCACGACGGCCTTCACCGCGTCCTGCCATGCCCAGACCGAAAGGGGGAAATAGGAGAGCGGCCGGAAATCGGCATTGAGAACGAGGGCCGGGAAGCCGCCCGGCCCGTGGATTTGTGGGATCAGACTGCCATCGGGCAAACCGGGAGCCTCCGCGCCTGGACGGGGCGGAAGCCGGAGCCCTGCTGGCTCCGGATTCGCCGGCCGCCACAAGATGTGGTGACTGCATGACACCAATACCACAACGCCGCAACCCGGTTCATGGGTTGTTTCATGCGGCCGTCACTTGTACGCAGGCCAGGCCATGGAGGACGTCACCCGCTTCGCCCCCTCGCCGACCGGCCTCCTGCATCTCGGCCACGCGCATTCCGCGATCTTCGCGCGGCGCTGGGGCACGCGCTGCCTCCTGCGGATCGAGGACATCGACGCGACCCGCTGCCGTCCCGAATGGATCGCCGCGCTGGAGGAGGATCTCGCCTGGCTGGGGCTGCGCTTCGACGGGCCGGTCTGGCGGCAATCCTCCCGCATGGCGGAATACGCCCGAGCCCTGGCAGCGCTGGAGCGGCGCGGCCTGCTTTATCCCTGCTTCTGCACCCGGGCCGACATCGCGGCCGCCGGCAGCGCGCAGCACGGGCCTTCGGGCCTCGTCTATCCCGGCACCTGCCGGGGGCTCTCGCACGCGGAGGCCGGGTCGCGCATCGCCGCCGGACAGGCCTATGCGCTGCGCCTCGACGTAGCGCGTGCCATGGAGGAGACCGGCCCCCTTTCCTTCCATGAGCGCGGACGGGGACGGCTGCATTGCGACCCGCTGGCGCATGGCGACGTGGTGCTGGCGCGCAAGGACGTGCCCGCCTCCTATCATCTCTGCGTTTCGTTGGACGACGCGGCGCAGGGCGTCACGCTGGTGACGCGCGGCGAGGATCTGCTGGAAGCGACTTCCATCCACCGCCTGCTCCAGGCGCTGATGGGATGGCCGGAGCCGGATTATGCCCACCACGCGCTGATCCTCGGCCCGGACGGGCGGCGCCTCGCCAAGCGGGACGGCGCGCCGAGCCTGCGCTCGCTGCGCGAGGGGGGGCACGACCCGGCCGTCGTGCGGGCCATGGCCGGCTTCCCCGATTGAACCTATCCTCCCCCGCGTGACCCAGCGCTCCACCGGCCTCGTCTTTCTGCTGATCTGTGCGCTGGGCTGGGGCTCCAACTGGCCGGTCGTGAAGGTGCTGCTGGCCGAGATGCCGCCCATGGCGACGCGCGGCTGGGCCGGGCTGGCGGCGGCCTCGTGCTTCGCGCTGGGGGCGCGGGCCTTCGGCATCAGCCTTAACGTGCCTCGCGCGCAGCGGCCGAGGCTGGTGCTCTACTCCATCCTCAACGTCGCTTCCTGGATGGGCTTCGTCACCTTCGCCCTGCTGTGGCTGAAGGCGAGCGAGGGGGTCATCCTCGGCTCCACCGCGCCGGTGATCGCGGTGCTGCTCGCATGGCTCATCCTGGGCGAGCGGCCGGGCTGGCCGCGCCTGCTGGGGCTGGCGCTGGCGGTGGGCTCCATCGCTGTGCTCTTCGCCGGACGGGGCGCGGAATTCAGCCTCGAGAAGCTGCCCGGGCTGGGCCTGATGCTCTGCGCCACGACACTCTTCGCCCTGGCGACGGTGCTGGCGAAGCGGCGGCCGCTGAGCCTCCACCCCGTCGCGGTGACGACGTGGCAACTCGCCATCGGGATGACGCCGCTGCTGCTCTACTCGATCCTGTTCGAGGAGGTGGCGTGGTCCGCGCTGGACATGCGGGCCTGGGTGTTCCTGGGCTGGATGGCGGCCGTGCCGCTCGGCCTCGCCTATCTCGGCTGGTTCGGCGCGCTGCAGCGCCTGCCCGCCACCACCTGCACCATGGGCACGCTGCTGGTCCCGGTGGTCGGCGTGCTGGGCGGCGCGCTGGTGCTGGACGAACCGCTGGGCTGGCGGGAGGCGGTGGCGCTGCTCGGCACGATCGGCGGGGTGGCGCTGGCACTGCGCGCGGGCGAGAAGCGTGCATGACCCCCCTTCCCCTGCTTCGCCTCATGCCCGGCCGCGACCGTCGGGTGAAGTTCGGCCATCCCTGGATCTTCAGCAACGAGATCCGCATGACGCCGGAGGCGCGGGCCTTGCCCCCCGGCACACCCGTCGGCATCGAGGGCGATGACGGGGTCGGGCATGGCGTCTGGCAATTCAACCCGCACAGCCTGATCGCCGCCCGCATCCTCGACCGCCGCCGCGACACGGCGCCCGACACGGCTTGGTTCCGCGACCGCCTCGCCGCCGCGCTGGCGCTGCGGGAGCGGCTGGGCGTGCCGCGCTTCTGCCGCCTCGCCCATGCCGAGGCGGATGGGCTGCCGGGGCTCGTGGTGGACCGGTTCGACGACGTGCTGGCCGTGCAGGCCAACACCGCCGGGATGGATGCCGCCCTGCCGCTGATCGTGGAGGCGCTGCGCGACCTGCTGGCGCCGCGCGCGGTCCTGCTGCGCAACGACAGCGCGGTGCGGCGCCTGGAGGGGCTCGCGGAGGAAACCCGCCTCGCCATGGGCGAGGAGGCGGTGGCACGGGTGGAGGAAGGCGGGCTGCGCTTCGAGGTGGACCTGCTTTCGGGCCAGAAGACCGGCTGGTTCTTCGACCAGCGCGAGAACCGGGCGCGGGTCGCATCGCTGGCGCGGGGCGCCTGGGTGCTGGATGCCTTTTGCCACACGGGAGGCTTCGGGCTGCTCGCCGCGAAGGCTGGCGCCGCCTCGGTCACGCTGCTGGACCGCTCGCAGCCCGCGCTGGACCTCGCCCTGACCAGCGCCGAGGCCAATGGGCTGGAGGGCGTTTCCGCCCTGCGCGGCGACGCGATGGACGTGATGGAGCGGCTGATCGGCGAGGGCCGGCGCTTCGGCGTGGTGGTGGCGGACCCGCCCGCCTTCGCCAAGAGCCGCAAGGACATCCCGGCCGCGTTGCGCGCCTATGGCCGCCTGGCCCGCCTTTCCGCCTCCTTGGTCGAGCCGGGCGGGTTCCTGTTCATCGCCTCCTGCTCCCACCATGCCGAACCGGGGGCCTTCTTCGAGGCGGTGGGGACCGGCGTGTTCCGCGCCCGCCGCACCGGGCGGATCCTTTGGACCGGCGGCGCCGGTCCGGACCATCCGGTGCATCCCATGCTGCCGGAGAGCGCTTACCTGAAGGCCCAGCTTTTCCAGCTCGATTAGGGGAACCCATGCCCTCGGCCATGGATCGCGGCTACCGCATCAGCCGCTACGCCGCCGGACCCGTCGCCACGCGGATCGGCGAGCCCTCGCCCAGCGCCGATGCCTGGATGGCGGAGCACCGCGCCGCCTCGCTCGTCCTCATCACGGCCTGGAACCCGATGAGCCGCCCGATGCCGCGGCGCTGGAACGAGGAAGCCCATCGCCGGCTCCTGCGCGTCCTGAAGGGCCGGCCGGTGGCGGAGGGGTGGTCGGGCAACGGCCCGTGGCAGGAATGGACGGTCGCGACTCCGGGCGGGGTGCGGCTGGGCCGCCGCCTGTGCCGGATCTTCCGCCAGCGCGCCTTCGTCCTGCTGCGCCGGAACCGGAGGACCCTGCTGGTCTATTCGTGATCCGCGCGGTCGAAATGGGCGGCGACGATCCGGTAGGCCCAGATCACCGCCAGAACCACCACCAGCAGCCCGACCTGCTCCGCGGTCACCTCGAAATGCGCCCGCGTGGCGAGGAAGAGCCCTCCCGCGGCCAGGAGGATCGCCGCGGCGAGTCGGAGGATCAGGCCGGTTTCCATGCCTTTCCCTTAGCTAGAGGTAGCGTTGGATGTCGAGTGTGCTTTCCTTGCCGATGCGGCTGCCTCGCTCGCGCAGGAACTCGTCCGCCGCCTCGCGCCCATAGTCGCGCAGTGTCTGGAGGAAGTCCCAGTCGCCGTTGAACTTGGTGGACAACTTGAAGGCGCGCATCCGTGCCTCGTCCTCGATGGCGTGCAGGAAGATGCGGCGGTAGCGCGGCTGCTCCAGCCGCCCGGCCTCCAGCATGCGCTGCACGAAGTCGATGGCGCGCATTTCCGACATCAGCGAGGCGTTGAAGCTGATCTCGTTCAACCGGTTCAGGATGTCGGAGGTCGAGGTCGGCAGCTCGGGCCGCAGCAGCGGGTTGAGCTGCACCAGCACGATGTCCGAGGCCAGGCGGTCGTGGTAGAGCGGCCAGAGGGCCGGATTGCCCAGGTAGCCGCCATCCCAGTAGGCCTCGCCGTCGATCTCCACGGCGCGGAAGATGTTGGGCAGGCAGGCGGAGGCAAGCAGCGCGTCCACCGTGATCTCCGGCCGCGTGAACACCTTGGGCTTGCCGGTGCGGACGTTGGTGGCCGAGATGAACAGCCGGATGGCGGTCTTGTCTGCCCGCAGCCGCGCGAGGTCCAGGCTTTCTTCCAGCGCCTTCCGGAGCGGGTTGAACTCCATGGTGAAGGGGTTGAACTGGTAGGGCGACAGGAGGCGCGTCACCGTGTCGAAGGCGTTCCAGGCGACGCTGTAGGTGAGGTCCCAGCCCCACAGCGCCTTTTCCACCGGCGTCGAGCGCAGGGGCGACACGGCGAACTTGCTGCCGAGGGACCGCCAGAACCGCTCCAGGGCCGCCTTGGCGCCCATCCGCCCGCCTTCCAGCATGCCGAGGGCGAAGATGGCGCCATTGATGGCCCCGGCCGAGGTGCCGGACAGGCCGTCGAACTCCAGGTCCTCCTCCTCGAGGAGGCGGTCCAGCGCGCCCCAGGTGAAGGCCCCGTGCGTGCCGCCCCCTTGCAGCGCCAGGTTGATGCGGCGGCGCACCGGGCGAGCGGCTGCGGGGGCGGACAGGCCTTGGGGAACGCTGTCCATCAGGCCGCCAGCCAGCCCCCGTCGATGGACAGGGCGGCGCCGTTCACCCCGCCGGAATCCGGCCCGACGAGCCAGAGCGCCATGCGCGCCACCTCGTCCACCTCGATCCAGCGCTTGGAAGGCTGCTTGGCGAGGAGATGGTCCTTCAGCGCCGCCTCCTCCGAAATGCCGTGCTTCTCGGCCAGCGGCTTCACCTGCGCCTCGGCCAGCGGGGTGCGGACGAAGCCCGGGCAAATCGCGTTGCAGGTGATGTTCTCCTCCGCGACCTCCAGCGCCACGGACTTGGTCAGCCCCACCACGCCGTGCTTCGCGGCGACATAGGCCGTCTTGAAGGGCGAGGCGACGAGGCCGTGCGCCGAGGCGACGTTGATGATCCGCCCATGGCCGCGCTGCTTCATCCCCGGCAGCGCCGCGGCGATGGCATGGAAGTTGGACGACAGGTTGATGGCGATGATGGCGTCCCACTTCTCGGGCGGGAACTCCTCGACCGGCGAGACGAACTGGATCCCCGCATTGTTCACGAGGATGTCCAGTCGCCCGAACTGGGCCTCCGCGTTGGCCACCATGGCGCCGACCTCGGCGGGCTTGCTCATGTCGGCGGGGCTGTGGGGGGCGTCGCCCACGGCGGCGCGGGCGGCGGCGATCTCCTCCGGCTTGCCGAAGCCGTTGAGCATGACGCGGGCCCCGGCCCGGTGCAGAAAGGTCGCGATCGCAAGCCCGATGCCGCTGGTGGAGCCGGTGACGAGGGCCGCCTGACCTTCGAGGGTGCGTTCCATGAGGCGCGCGGTCCTGATGCTGTTCCGGCAAGCGAATAGGCGCTTTGCTGCGACGCCGCAACTTGACGGCGGGTCCGCATGATCCCTATACCGCCCCTCCGAACGGGGCGCGGCGACGCGGGCCCGTGCTTTTCTTTGTTAGCCTTCTTGTTTCTGGGAGTTCCGCCGTGAAGCGCACCTATCAGCCCTCCAAGCTCGTCCGCAAGCGCCGGCACGGCTTCCGCGCCCGCATGGCGACGGTGGGCGGCCGCAAGGTGCTGGCCAACCGCCGCTCCAAGGGCCGCTCCAAGCTCAGCGCCTGAGGCGCACCCGCGGGCTTCGGCCATGCCGTCCCGGCTGAAGCGCCGCGCCGAGTTCCTGCGTGCTGCCCGCGAGGGTCGCAAGGCCGCCGGGCGCAACCTGGTCCTCCAGGCCCTGCCCCGCCCCGATGCCCCCGCCGAGACGCGGCTGGGCTTCACCGCGACCAAGAAGATCGGCAACGCCGTCACCCGCAACCGCGCCAAGCGCCGGATGCGGGCGGCGGCGCGCCTGGTCCTGGAAGCGTCTCCCGCGCCGGGGCACGACATCGTGCTGATCGCGCGCGACGGCACCGCCACCTGCCCCTTCCCCTCCTTGCTGGAGGAGGTTTCGGCCGCGCTGCGCCGCGCCGGAGCCCGGCCGTGAGCCCTGGCGCCCTGGCGCTGAAGGGCGCCGTCCTCGCCTATCAATGGACCGTGCGGCCGGTGATCGGCTGCAATTGCCGGTTCCTCCCCTCCTGCTCGGACTACGCGCTGGAAGCGATCGCCAAGCATGGCGCGCTGCACGGATCCGTCCTATCCACCCGGCGCATCCTGCGCTGCAACCCTTGGCATCCCGGCGGGCTGGACCCCGTCCCGCCGGCGAGAGACTGACCGGACCCTCCGAATGGACCAGAAGCGCCTCCTGGCGGCGATCGCCCTATCCGTCGGCATCCTGCTGATCTTCGACGTGTGGAACCGGACCATGAATCCGGCCCCGGTGGCCCCGCCGCCGGTGGCGCACGAGCAGACCAGCGGCTCGCCCGTGCCGGCGCCGGTCGTCCCGGCTGCGCCGGGGGCCGAGGTTTCCGCCGCGCCGGCTGCCCCGGCCACCGCGCCGGCGCAGACCGTCGCCGTGGCCAATGGTCGCGTCGAGGGCCGGATCTCGGCGCGCGGCCTCCAGCTCGACCAGCTGGTGCTGCGCGACTACCGCGAGCACACGCGGCCGAACTCGCCGCTGGTGCGCCTGCTGGCGCCGCGCGGTCTGCCCGAAGGATATTTTGCCCAGTGGGGCTGGACGGCGGCGGATGGCCGCACGCCCGTTCCGGGGAACGACACGGACTGGACGGTCACGGGCGGGCCGCTCTCGGCCGCCTCGCCGGTCACCTTCACATGGGATAACGGGGTGGGACAGGTCTTCGAGGCGGTGGTGAGCCTCGACGACAACTACATGTTCGGGGTGCGCCAACGCGTCATCAACCGTGGCGACCAGGCGGTGACGCTGCTGCCCTGGGCGCGCATCCGCCGCGAGCGCACGCCGCAGACCGCCGGATTTTTCATCCTGCACGAGGGCTTCATCGCCGTGCAGGATGGCCGCCTCAATGAGGTCACCTACAACGACGGCAAGAGCAACGCGGCCACTGCCCGTGGCACCGCCTATGAGGGCGAGGCCAGTGCCGGCTGGGCGGGGCTTTCCGACAAGTATTGGCTGACCGCCTTGACCCGCGCCGAGGACGGGCAGCGCCTGCGCTCCGCCTTCCGCCACGTGCCCGAGGGCAACGTGGACCGCTGGCAGGTGGACGTGGCCCCGCCGACCGCCGCGACGGTTCCCGCGGGTGGCGAGGCAGCCTTCGCGACGCGCCTCTTCGCCGGCGCGAAGGAGGTGCACCTCCTCGACCGCTACCGCGACCGGCTGGGCGTCCAGGATTTCGACAAGGCCATCGACTTCGGCTGGTTCTACTTCATCACCAAGCCTTTCTTCTACGCGTTGGACTGGCTCGGCCGCACCTTCGGAAACTTCGGCGTCGCCATCCTGGTCTTCACCTTCTCGCTGAAGCTCTTCTTCTTCCCGCTGGCCAACAAGGCCTACAAGAGCATGAGCAAGATGCGCCTGCTCGCCCCGAAGATGACGGAGATCCGCGAGCGCTACAAAGAGGACCCGGCCAAGATGCAGGCCGAGATGATGGCGCTCTACAAGACGGAGAAGATCAACCCGGCCTCAGGCTGCCTGCCGATCCTGATCCAGATCCCGGTCTTCTTCGCACTTTACAAGGTGCTCTTCGTCGCGATCGAGATGCGGCATGCGCCGTTCTTCGGGTGGATCCAAGACCTTTCGGCGCCCGACCCAACCAACCTGTTCAATCTGTTCGGCCTCCTGCCCTATGACCCGCCGGCCTTCTTCCACCTGCCGGCCTGGGCGCTGATCATGGGCGTGACGATGTGGCTGCAGCAGAAGCTGAACCCGCAGCCGCCCGACCCCATCCAGGCGAAGATCTTCCAGTGGATGCCGGTGATCTTCACCTTCATGCTGGCCTCCTTCCCCGCCGGGCTCATCATCTACTGGGCGTGGAACAACCTGCTTTCCATCGCGCAGCAGGGCTACATCATGCGCCTCGACCAGAAGCGGCAGCAGGCTTCGCTGACCCCGGCGCAGGGCGGGGCGGCGCCGAAATGACGCTCCCCGCCGGGGGGCTCCTCGAGGCGCGCGACGAGGGGGAGCGCGCGGCGCTGATCGAGGCCGGGCGGCTCCTCTTCGCCCGGCCGTGGGACTTCTTCACCGCGACCCAGACGCTAGAACACCTGCCCCCGCCGGAAGGGATCGAGGTGGCGCTGGCTGGGCGCTCCAATGTCGGCAAGTCCTCGCTCACCAACGCGCTGTCGGGGCAGAAGGCCCTGGCGCGTGTCTCGGTGACGCCGGGCCGCACCAAGCAGCTCAACTTCTTCCGCGCCGAGGGCCAGCCACTCGTTCTCGTGGACATGCCGGGATACGGCTACGCCAAGGCCTCCAAGCTGGTGAAGGAAGACTGGCAGGGCCTGATGTTCGACTACCTGCGCGGCCGCCCGAATCTGCGCCGCGTGCTGCTGCTGATGGATGCGCGGATCGAGACGAAATCCTCCGACCGCGCGGTGATGACGCTGCTCGACAAGGCGGCCGTTCCCTTCCAGCTCGTCATCACCAAGAGCGACGGCGTGAAGCCCAACGACCTCGCGAAGCGGCTGGCCGATGTGCAGGCCCTGGCGCGCAAGCACCCGGCCGGGCACCCGCTCGTCCTCGTCACTTCTGCGGAGACGGGGGCCGGGATGGAGGAGCTGCGGGCGGAGCTGGCGGCCCTCGCGGGCCAGGGTTGACGCGGGGCGAGGCTGCCCGGAAACAAGCGGCGACCACACGGGGAACCGCCTGATGAACGACGCCGAGGCCACCATGGAATCCATGATCGGCGCCCTTCCCTACCTGAAGCGCTACGACGACCAGATCGTCGTGGTGAAGTATGGCGGCCACGCCATGGGCGAGGAGGAAACGGCGCTCCGCTTCGGCCGCGACATCGCGCTGCTGGAGCAGGTGGGCGTGAACCCGGTCGTCGTGCATGGCGGTGGGCCGCAGATCAACGCCATGCTCGGGCGGCTCGGCGTGAAGTCCACCTTCGTGCAGGGGTTGCGCGTCACCGACCAGCAGATGGTCGAGGTGGTCGAGATGGTCCTGGCCGGAACCGTCAACAAGCAGGTCGCGGAAAGCATCACCCGCGCCGGCGCGCTGGCCGTCGGCATCTCCGGCAAGGATGGCGGGCTGATCCGCGCCCGCAGGGCGACCCGCACGGTGCGTGACCCGGGCTCCAACACGGAGCAGGAGCTGGATCTTGGCCTGGTGGGCGAACCCGAGCACGTGGACACGCGCGTCCTCAAGCTGCTGATCGGTGCCGACATCATTCCGGTCATCGCGCCGGTCGGCGTGGGCGCGGACGGGCAGACCTACAACATCAACGCCGACACCGTGTCCGGCGCCGTCGCGGGTGCGCTGGAGGCGGAGCGCATGCTGATGCTGACCGACGTGCCGGGCGTCATGGATGCGAGCAAGCAATTCATCCCCGAGATGACGGTGGCCGAGGCGCGCCAGGGCATCGCCGATGGCTGGATCGCAGGCGGCATGATCCCCAAGGTGGAGACCTGCATCTATGCGGTGGAGCGTGGCGTGAAAGGCGCGGTGATCCTGGACGGACGCGTACCGCACGCGGTGCTGCGCGAGTTGTTCACCGTCGGCGGCGCGGGCACGCTGATCAAACCCTAACCGACGGTCAAGCAATTACGGATTTTCGCGGAAGGCGAGCGCACTTCCATGCGGAATCAACTTCAGGTAGTGAAGCGGTGCAAGCAACCCCAAGGCCCGTCTTGCGTCCCGATCCGAAACCTCCGTCCCGCCGCCCTGCCCTGCTGGCCCTGATCGCGACCGGTCTCCTGCTCGCGATCATGGCATTCGCGACAAATCGCCTGCTGGAACGCGGCGATGCCCTGGCAGAGGCTTCCGCGCACGCGCTGTTGGAACGCACAGGCGAGTTCGCAGCCACCACGGTGGCGCGAGAGCTGGCCGCAGCGCAGAGCCGGGTCGATGCGGTGGCCTCGCTGATCGCAGAAGGCATCGTCGCGCCGTCCGAGAAGCTTCGCATGGTCCACCTCCTCCGGGCGGAGACGCTGGGCTACGCCTTCTCCATCCACCAGGATGGGGTGCCCCTCGACGGCTCGACACCGCTGCCCGCGGACGCACTGGTCCACGTGCATCACGACACCCCCGGCATGTCCCTGGTCGGCCCCACCCGGCGAGCCGATGGCGGCTGGAGCCTATTCCTGATCCGCGAATTTCCGATGCGCGGGGAAGCTCCGCTGCTTTTGGTGGCGGAAATCCCCAATCTCCGCCTCGCCGCGGCGCTGCGGCCGATCCAGCAGACCGAGGCGCTGCGCTTCCACGTGGAGGACGCATCCGGCGTCGTGCTCGCCGCCGCGGCAGGACAGGAGCACCTGATCGGAACGGCCCTGCCGCACCGCCCCTCCTCGCTGGACCGCGGCGAGGTGGTGCGCCGGACGGGCGCCGGTGGCGTCAGCGAGTTCCACCACTCCACCCAGCGGGCGCTGCCCTTCGGCGCGATTGCCTTGACGGCTGTTCTGCCGGAGGAGGTGGCGCTGGGAGAATGGCACCAGCTGCGCACCCGCATCATGGCCCGGGTCTTCGCCTTCGGCATGATGACCGCGGCGCTGGGCCTGCTCGTCGCCTCCGTCTTCGCCCTGCGCCTGCGCGCGCAGGAGGCGGAGGTCGAGGCACGCCAGAAGATGCAGGGTGCCATCGCGGCCATGCAGGACGGCTTCGCGCTCTGGGATTCGGAAGACCGGCTGGTGCTCTGGAACCCGCGCCTGGAGGAACTCTACGCGGAGATCGAGCCTGGATTCCGGGTCGGCGCCAACTACACGGAACTGGTGCGCGACCTGGCCCGCCGCCATCCGGCCTACGGCACGGCCCCCGACCTCGAGGCCCGGATGCTGGAGCATCGCCGCACGGGCGAGCCCTTCGACCGCCGGATGCCCTCCGGCCGTTGCCTGCGCGTGGCGCAGAGCCGGCTGCCCGATGGCAGCCTCGTCGGCATCCACACGGACATCACCGCGCAGAAGCGCATCATGCACGAGCTGGCCGAGGCGCGGGACGACGCGTCCCGTGCCATGCAGGCCAAGTCCCGCATCCTGACGCATGTGAGCCACGAGCTGCGGACGCCTCTCAGCAGCCTCCTTCGCCTCACCGCGCATCTGCGGCGCGGCGCGGCGTTGCCCGGCGAGGCGCGGCGGCAGGTGGAGATGGTGGACGCCGCCGGCCGCCACCTCCTGTCGCTGGCGAACGAGGTGCTGGACCTCGCGGCGATGGAGGCGGGCCGCCTTTCCTTGAACGAGGAGGCGGTGCCCGCCGCCGAGCCCTTCGAGGCCGCCGCGAGCATCATCCGCCCGGTCGCCGCGGCGCGGCGCGTCGAGGTCCGGACGCGCCTCGCGGGCCTGCCGGGCGGCATGCGCGCCGATGCGACGCGGGTGCGCCAGATCCTGCTGAACCTGCTCGGCAACGCGGTGAAGTTCACGCCCGAGGGCAGCGAGGTGCTGCTGGAGGTGTGGCGCGAGGGCGACCGCATCATCGCCGACGTGACCGACCAGGGGCCCGGCGTGCCGGAAACGGAGCGCGCGGCGCTCTTCGCGGATTTCGGCAAGCTTTCCTCGGCCGCGGTGGAAGGAACCGGTCTTGGCCTCGCCATCTCCGCCCGCCTCGCCGCGCTGATGGGCGGCAGCATCGCCTGCATGGACGGGCCGGATGGGCGCGGCGCGACCTTCCGGCTGGACCTGCCGCTGGTGGAAGCGGAGCTTCCCGCCCCCGTGGCGGAGCCGCGGCTGCGCAAGCTTCGCATCCTCGCCGTGGATGATTCGCCCGCCAACCTCGCGGTGCTGCGCGCCCTGCTCGCCACCACCGGCTTCGCGCTGACCTGCGTGACGGGCGGCGAGGCGGCGCTGGAGGCGGTGGAGGCCGCTGCGGCGCGCGGCGAAGGCTTCGACGCGGTGCTGATGGACGTGATGATGCCCGGCATGGACGGGCTGGAGGCGACACATCGCCTGCGCGCCCTGCCCGGCCCCGCCGGCATCACCCCCGTCATCGCCGTGACAGCGAGCGCCTTTCCGGAGGACATCGCCGCCGCCCGCGCGGCCGGGATGGAGCACCACATCGCCAAGCCGGTGGAAAGGCAGCGCCTTCTCGCCCTTCTCGGCGAGGTGGCGGGGACGGAGCCGGAGCGGAGCACCAGCCTCGGGCCGCTGCGCCCGGCGCTCGAAGCGGAGCTGCGCAGCCGCGCCGACGCCGTGCTCACCGCACGGCAGGGCGATCCGGGCCTTCCGGCGCAGCTTCATGCCCTGGCCGGCACGGCGGCGTATCTGGAGATGGAGCGCATCGCCGGCCCGGCGCGGCGCACGCGGCGTGCCTTGGTGGATGGCGCGCCAGAGACGGCGGCCGAACTCGCGGCGCTGCACGAGGCGCTCCGCGTCGAGGGGCTGGCCCTTCCCGCCTGAGGCGCCTCAATCGGGGCGGATGTTGTTCTCCCCGATCACCCGCGCCCAGGTCGTGATCTGACGGTCCAGGAAGCGGCCGAACTCGGCGCCGCTCGAATTGCCCATCTCGATGCCCATGATGCCGGTCAGGCGCTCGCGCACCTCGGGCACCTCGGTCGCGCGGCGGCAGGCCTCCTCCATCCGGGCGATGATCGGCGCGGGCGTCCCGGAGGGGGCCAGCATCCCCCAGAAGGCCTCTGCCTCCACGCCGGGCAGGCCTGCCTCCGCCATGGTCGGCACATCGGGCAGGTGGGCGCGGCGGCGCGGCCCCAGCACGGCGAGGGGACGCAGCACGCCCTGGCGCAGATGCTCGACGAAGATGGTGCCGGTGGCGGCGTAGAGGTCGGTCTCGCCCGCCATGGCGGCGGTGGCGAGCGGCCCGCCGCCCCGGTAGGGCACGTGGCTGATGCTGAACCGGCCCGCCCGCTGCGCCAGCACCATGCCGAGATGCGCGAGGGACCCGTTGCCGATCGTCCCGCAAGAGATGCGGTCCGGCTGCGCCCGCGCCGCGTCCAGCACCTGCGCCAGGCTCGTCCAGGGCCGGTTGCGGTGCACCAGCAGCATGTTCGGCGCCGTACCCAGCAGCCAGACGGGCGCGAGGTCGCGCCGCGTGTCGAAGCCGAGATTGGGGATGAGGGACGGGTTGGTGGCGTGGGTGTCGAACACCATCAGGAAGGTCTGGCCGTCCGGCGCGGCGCGCGCCGCCTGCGCCGTCCCCAGCGCGCCCGAGGCGCCGCCCCGGTTCTCCACCAGGATATTCGCGCCCAGCGAAGCCTGGAGATGCGGCTGCATGAGGCGCGACACCGTGTCCACGCTCCCGCCGGGCGGGAACGGCACGATGATGCGGATGGTGCCGGCCGACCCCTGCGCCAGGGCCGGCGCAGCGAGCGCCCCCGTGCCGGCGACCAGCGCCGCGCGTCGCGTGATCATGCGTTTCCTTTCCCGTCGAGGTTCCGGCATCGGGTGCCGCACGGGGAGGATGCGCCAGGCCGGGCGCATCCGCACGAGCAAAGCGTCAGCGCGACCCGGCCGGCCCCTTGGCGGCGGTGAGCGCGCGGCGGATGGCCTGCTCGCAGGCCGCAAGTTCCTTTTCCGCGTTGCGCCGCATCGTGCGCGCCTCGTCCGCGATGCGCAGGCTGTCCTCGATCGTGCCGATCAGCGCGGCATTGGCCTGCTTCACCGCCTCCAGGTCGAAGGTGCCGCGCTCCAGCTCCACCCGCGCCTCGGCATTACCCGTGCGCAGGGTCTCGGCATTCGCGGTCAGCAGCTTGTTGGTGAGGTCGGTCGCCTGCTTCACCGCGCGCCCCGCCTCGCGCATCCGGTGGATGGCCAGGGCCTGCGCCAGCTGCTGGCGCCAGAGCGGCACGGTGTTGGCCAGCACGGACTGGATCTTGGAGGCGAGGGCCTTGTCGTTCTCCTGGATCAGCCGGATGGACGGCAGGGCCTGCATCGCCACCTGCCGCGTCAGCCGCAGGTCGTGGACGCGCCGCTCCAGCTCGTCGCGCGCGGACCGGGCGTCGCGCAGGCGCTGCGGCGCGATGGGGTCGTCCCCCTTCTCCGTCGCGGCGACGAGGCCGGGGATCAGTTCCGCATCCGTGCGGTGCAGCACCTGCTCGCCGGCCGCGATGTGGTCCGCCAGGGCGTGGAACCAGTCGAGCGTCGCGGCATAGAGCCGCTCCAGCCGCTCCACATCCTCCAGCAGCCGGGTGCGGTGGTCGTCCAGCCGGTCGCCGATTGCCTCCACCTGGCCGCGCACACCTTCGTATCGCTGGAGGATCGCCGTGGCCTCGGCGCCGGCCTTGGTGAAGACGCGCTGGAGAAAGGACGGCTTCTTGCCCACCAGTGTGGTGACGTCGAAGCCGCGCAGCGCCGAAAGCATGTCGGACAAGGACTCGCCCGCCGGACCGGTATCCTGGTTCTTGGCGCCTTCAAGCATGGCGTCGGCCGCCGCCTGGGCGCGCGACTGCGCCGCCGCGCCGAATCGCAGGATGGAGCCGCTGTCGTTGATGTCGATCGCGGCGGCCAGCTTCGCCACCTCCGCCTCGCGCGCGGGGGTGGGCGGGATGGGCGGGGGCATGGGGGTGGTTTCGCTCATGGTCCTTCCTGTCGCAGCCTTTCCGCCAGAACCTTCACCTGGATGTCCAGCGCCTCGCTCTCGGCGCTGTTGAGCTCGGACCGGAGGCGCCGGGCCGAGGCGGCGATCTCGCCCAGCAGGGCTGGCAGCGTTTTGGGCGGGGTCGCGCCCGCTTCCAGGCGGTCCACGATGCGCGACAGCCCGTCCAGCTGCATGTTAAGGTGGCGGCGCGCATCGGGCAGCCGGGCCGGCCGCAGGGCGAGGTCGTCCAGCACGTCGCGCAGGGCGGAAACGGCGCCCCCCATCTCCACCGCATGCGGCAGGGCGGGCGCGGCGTCGGCGACGCGCTGAAGCTGGGCGCGCTGCGGCGCCAGCGGGTCGGTCTCGGGGATGGGGGCGGGTTCGGGCGGGGGCGGTGCCTCCGGCAGGTCCTCGGTAAGGAGGCGCGTGCCCGCCCAGGCGCCGAAGCCGAGCGCAACGGCGATCAGCGGCCCCATGCCGGCGGCCAGGCCGGCGGTAAGGCCCGCCGACACGCCGACCAGCGCCGCGCCGCGCCGGTTGGCGCCCGCGCTTCGCGTCGCCAGCAGCGCCGCCGCCTTCCATGCGAGAAACAGGGCAAGCACTCCGCCGACGAGGCGCACCGGCCGCCCGCGGATGATCTCCGTCACCACGTCGATGGCGAGCGGCCACAGGAACATGGGCAGCAGCCACACGCGCCAGCCGAATCGCGCCGCCGGCCGCCCCGCGGCGTCGGGCCAACGCCCTCGCGACCTCTTCATCAGCGGAAGATGGCCACGAAGGCCGGCAGCCACAGGCACAGGCTGAGCAGCCCGAAGCCGATCGCGATGCGAAGCGGCAGCGGCAGGCCCGGAAGCAGGACGGACGAACGCGGCTGGATCTCCATGCTCGCCAGATTGTCCCGCCGGCCCCCAGGTGCAAGCGGCGCGGTGCCAGCGGGGGCGGCGTCGTGCGCCGGATCGGCATGTGAACGGCGTGAACATCGACGCATGATTGGGCATCGCGCCGCGTCCCGTCAAGGAACTTCGCCGTCAGCGCAGCAGCAGCGCCACCGCCGCCACCGCGAGCGGCCCGAAGGTGAGCGCCATGCCCGCCTGGCGAAAGCGCAGCCGCTCCGGGCTGCGGGAGATGCCGATGCCGTGCAGCACCCGCCCCAGCAGCGTCGCCGCGCCGATGCCATGCAGCAGAGCCGCCGAGGCGCCGCCTGCCTCCAGCAGCAGCAGGAGCACGAGAATCACCGGCACGTACTCGGTGAAGTTGCCCTGGGCGCGGGCGGCGCGTAGCAGCGCCTCGCCGCCCTCCGTGCCGATCGCGACACGGCTGTGCAGGCGCTGGCGGATCACCAGCAGCGACAGGGCAAGCAGCAGCAGGGCAAGCAGTGCCGCGTAGGTGGAGGCGACCGGGAACCCGGTCACAGCCACTCCTCCAGCACCGACAGGAAGCCGCGCGGATTTTCCGAATGGACCCAGTGCCCCGCCTTCTCCACCACGGCGAAGCGCGCCTGCGGGAAGAAGCGCAGGAACAGGGCGCGATCCTCCGGCCGGATGTAGTCCGAGCGTTCGCCGGCAATGACCAGCACCGGGGCCTCGTAGCGGCCGGCGACGGGGAAATCCTCCACCTCGCCCATGCCGGCCGAGATGTGCTCCAGCCCGATGCGCCAGCGCGGCGGATCCGCCTCGAAGTCGAGCGACTGCAGCAGGAAGGCGCGGATGCCGGGATCGGGCACGGATGCGGCGAGGGAAGCGTCGGCATCGCGCCGCGCAAGGCCGGGCGTGAGCGCCATGGCGCGCATTCCCGCGACATAGCCGCGCAGCGAGGGGGCGTAGCGGCGCGGTGCGATGTCCGCCACGACGAGGCGCCCGACCATCTCGGGGTGACGCAGCGCCAGGGCCATCGCCGCCTTGCCGCCCATGGAGTGCCCCAGCACCGTCGCGCCCGCCGCGCCATGCGCGCGCAGCGTTTCCGCAAGGTCCTCGGCCATCGCCGCGTAGGACATTCCGGCGACGTGCGGGCTTTCGCCATGGTTGCGCAGGTCGGGCGTGAGGACGCGGAAGCGCCGCGCCACATGTTTCCCGATGCCACCCCAGTTGCGCGCCGCGCCGAAAAGCCCGTGCACCAGCACGAGGGGCGGCCCCTCCCCCATTTCCACCAGCTTCAGCCGCATGCCCACCCTATCCTTTCGCCGCCAGCACCACGGACAGCACCACGAGCGTGCCGCCCAGCAGGAGGTCCCATCCCAGGGGCTCGCCCAGCCACAGCGTCGCCAGCGCGACCCCCACCACGGGGACGAGCAGGAAGCCGAGCGAGGCCACGACCGCGTTCAGATGTCGCCCCGCCTCGATCAACGCCCAGGTGCCCACCGGCGCCGCCACCAGCCCGATGAATCCGGCCTGGAACGCGGCACCCCAGCCCAGGCCGCCATCCGATTCCCGCCACAGCGCCACGGGCAGTTGCACCAGCGCGCCCACCGTGAAGATCGTCGGCAGGAGGGCGATCATCGGCGTCATGGGCGGGCGCAGCCGCGTGGCGACGATGGCGACGCTCCAGCACAAGGAGGCACCGAGCAGCAGCGCATGGCCGGACAGCATGCCCGGCGCGGACCAGTCGAAGGCCCAGGGCCCCGTCATCACCGCCACCCCGGCCAGGCCGACCGCCGCCGCCCCCCAGCGCCGCGCCGATACCACCTCCCCCAGCATCCAGACGGAAAGCGGCACCAGCCAGAAGATGGTGACATTGGCCAGCACCGCCGTCCGTCCCGCCGGGACGTGGAAAAGCGCCGCATGCGCGAAGGCGAAGAAGGCGCCGATCTGCAAGGTGCCGACCGCCAGCACCGCCGGCCAGTCCGCGCGCCCGGGCAGGCGCAGCCGGCCCATCGCCGCCATCAGCAGCGTCGTCGCGACGGCCGCGAGCGCGGCACGCGAGAAGCCAAACCACAGCGGCGTCGCGTCGCGCAGCGCGTCCTTGGTCACCGGCCAGACCCCGCCGAACAGCACCACCGCCATCAGCAGCAGGCGGAGCGCCCGGGCCTGCGACACGAGGCGTCAGACCGTAAGCATGATCTTGCCGATGTGCTGGCTGCTTTCCATCAGCGCATGCGCCTTGGCCGCTTCGGCGAGCGGAAAGGTGGCGTGGATACGCGGGCAGGCGACGCCCTTCTCCAGCAGCGGCCACACCTTCTCGCGCAGCGCATCGGCGATCTCGGTCTTCTGCGCCGTGGTGCGCGGCCGCATGGTGGAGCCGGTGACCGAAAGGCGGCGCACCATGATGGGACGCAGATCCACCTTCTCCGCCGTTTCGCCGCCCAGGAAGGCGATCAGCACGAGCCGCCCGTCCATGCGCAGGCAGCGCAGGTTCTTCGCGAAATAGGGCGCGCCCACCATGTCCAGCACCACGTCGGCGAGCCGCCCGTCGGTGATGCGCTTCACCTCCTCGGCGAAGTCCTGCGTGCGGTAGTTGATGGCGTGGTCGGCACCCAGCTTCACCGCCTCGGCGCATTTCTCGTCGCTGCCGGCGGTGGTGATGACGTGGCTGCCGAAGGCCTTGGCGAGCTGGATGGCGGTGACGCCGATTCCCGAGGTGCCGCCATGCACCAGCACCGTCTCACCGGGGGCGAGGTGGCCGCCCAGGCTGTGTGCCGTGCCGAACAGATTGGCCCAGACGGTGAAGTAGGTCTCCGGGACGGCGGCGGCGCGCAGCGCGTCGAAACCCTTGGGCCAGGGCAGGGTCTGCGCCTCGGGCGCCGTGCAGAACTCGGCATAGGCGCCGCCATTGGTCAGCGCGCAGACCTTGTCGCCAACGCGGAACTTCCTCGCCGCCTCGCCCACCGCCACCACCTCGCCCGCGCATTCCAGGCCAATGATCGGGGAGGCGCCGGGCGGCGGCGGATAGCGCCCCTCGCGCTGCGCCACGTCGGGCCGGTTCACCCCCACCGCCTCGACGCGGATCAGCACCTCGTCGGAAGCGGGCTTCGGGACGGGTCCGGTCGAGGGCACCAGCACCTCGGGGCCGCCGCCGCTGCCATGGGCGATAAAGGTCATGGTGTCGGGCATGCGTGGGCTCCTCCTCGGTTGGCGCCAAGGAACGCCGCGCGACAAGCAGCGTCAAGTTGCGCGGCGGGCGGCGCGGCGCGACAATCGGCGCGTGATCCGCCGCCGTGCCCTGCCCATGCTCGCCCTCGCCGCGCCCGCCTTCGCGCAGGCGCCGGCCGAGTCGCGGATCGGCGCGATCTTCCCGGCCTCGTCCCTGCTGAGCGACGAGGCGCTGCGCGGGCTGGAACTTGCCGTGGAGGAACGCGGCCGCCCGACGCGGCTGGTCCGGGGCGAGGCCGGCGAGGCGGCGCAGGTGCTGGCCGAGGCCCGGCGCCTCGTCCAGGCGGAGCGCTGCACGCTGCTCTTCGGCAGCGGCAACGTCACCTCTGCCCTTGCCGCGCTGCAGGCGGTGGACTCGCTGGAAGTGCCTTTTGTCGAACTTGTCGCGACGGCCGAGGCGCTGCTGGAGCGCCCGTCGCGCTGGCTCATCCGCCCCGGGCCGCGCGCCGCGGATTTCGGCGCGGTGGCGGCGGGGGCGCTGATGCGCGTCCTGCCCGGCTGGCTGGGCCAGCCCACCGAGGCGCTGCGCATCGCGCTGCTGCACGAGGCCTCGCCCTCCCCCACCAGCCTCGCCGAATCCTGCGAGGCGCGGCTGCGCGAGGCGGGACTGACCGTGCTGGAGCGGCTGACCCACGCGCCGCGCACGGCGGAGATGCCGGCGCTGGTGCAGCGCCTTCGCACCGCCGGGGCCAGCGCCCTGCTGCATGCGGGCAGCGAGGCCGATGCTGCCGCGCTGCTGCGCGCCCTGGCTGAGGCGCCGTGGCGGCCGCCCGTCATCATGGGGCTGGGCAGCGCCTGGGGCCTCGCGGAACTGGCACGCACGGCGGGGATCGAGGGGTGCTTCGTGCTGGACGTGCCGCCCGTGGCGACGGCCGAGGCATTGGCTCCCGGCGCGCGGCCCTTCGCCGAACTTTACCAGCGCCGCTGGGGCGCCGCGCCACGTGGCGGGCTTTCGCTGGCGGCCTATAGCGGCGCCCGCACCGTGCTGGCGGCGCCGGGCGAGAGGCTGGCGCTGCGCCAGGCGCTGGGCGCGGTGGACCAGCCGGAGGGAACGCTGCCCAATGGCTGGGGCTGGCGACTCGACGAGCGGGGGCAGAATCTCCGCGCCGCGCCCGTGCTGTCGCAATGGCAGGCCGGCCGCCCCGTGGCCGTGTGGCCGGAGGCGGCCGCCTTCGGGCCGATCAGCCCACCTTGATGCCGCGGGAGCGGATGATCGGCTCCCATTTCTCCATTTCGGAACGGAGAAAAGCGGCGGCGCTGTCCGGCGTGGAGTCCGGCACGATCTGCACCGCAAGCTCCGTCAGCCGGTCCCGCACCGCATCCACCGCGAGCGCCCGGTTCACCGCGGCATTGGCGGCGCGGATCGCAGCCTCCGGCGTGCCGGACGGCGCCAGCATCATGTGCCAGGTATAGGCCTCGTAATCCGCGACGCCGCCTTCGATGAAGGTCGGGATGTTCGGCGCCAGCGGCGAGCGCGCGCGGGTGGAAATGGCCAGGGCCCGCATCTCGCCGCGCTGGAGATAGGGCAGCGCGCTGGCCGCCACGTCCACGATCATCGGAACGCGCCCCGCCAGCACGTCCGGCATGGCCGCCGCCGAGCCACGGAAGGCGATGTGGTTCATCCGCAGCCCGCCCGCCATGGCGAGGAACAGTTCGGAAGCGAGATGGACGGCGCCGCCATTGCCGGAGGAGGCGTAGTCGTAGCGCCCCGGATTGGCGCGGATCAGCTCGATCAGTTCAGGCAGCGTGCGGGCGGGGAAGTTGCTGTTCACCATCAGGATCATCGGCACCTGGCCGATGAGGGCGACGGGCGTGAAATCCGCGACCGGGTCGAAGGGCACGCGCTCGAACAGGGCGCGCACCACGGCATGGCCAATGGTGCTGTAGAGCAGGGTGTGACCGTCCTTCGGCGCCTTCGCGACGATGTCCGTGCCGATGATGATGCCGGAGCCCGTGCGATTCTCCACCACGAAGCGCTGCGGCAACGTCTTCGACATTTCCTCGGCGATGACGCGCGCGGGGATGTCGGTCGGCCCGCCGGCGGCAAAGGGCACGACGAGGCGGACGGGCTGGTTGGGCCAGTCGGAGCCCTGGGCGAAGGCGGTGCGCGCGGCGAAGGGCGCGGTAGCAGCAAGGCCAAGGGCCTGGCGACGAAGCATGGACGAACCTCCCTAACTTTCCAGTCAGGTGGCGGCGTCAGGCGACCGCTTCAATCCTCTTTCCGGATCCGGCATCGAAAACATGCAGCGACTCCGGCGGTAGGGTGAGCGCCAGCGCGCCCTCGGGATGCACAGCGCCCGGCAGGCGCGCGGTGAGCGGGCTGCCATCGGGCAGGCGGCCATGCAGCACGCTCTCACTGCCCAGCGGCTCCACCAGTTCGATGACAGGGGAAAGCCCGCCCACGCCGGGGCGCAGGTGCTCGGGCCGGATGCCGATCAGCACCTCGTTTCCATCCGCGCCGGCACGGCCGGGAAGCGGAACGGAAACGCCGCCCGGAAGCGTCGCCACCACGCCGCCGTGGCTCAGCGTCCCGCGCAGGAAGTTCATGGCCGGACTGCCGATGAAGCCTGCGACATAGGTGTCGGCCGGCTTGGCCCAGATCTCCATGGGCGTCGCGATCTGCGCGGCGTGGCCGCCATGCATGACGACGAGGCGGTCGCCCAGGGTCATCGCCTCCACCTGGTCATGCGTCACGAAGAGGCTGGTGACGCCGAGGCGCCGCTGCAGCCGCCGGATCTCGGCGCGCATCTGCACGCGCAGCTTGGCGTCGAGGTTGGAGAGCGGCTCGTCAAACAGGAACAGCTTCGGTTCGCGCACGATGGCGCGGCCCATGGCGACGCGCTGGCGCTGCCCGCCGGAGAGCTGGCGCGGCCGCCGCTCCAGCAGCGCGCCGATGCCGAGGAGTTCCGCGGCCTCCTTCACGCGCCGCTCGATCTCCGCCTTCGGGACGCCGCGGATCTTCAGCCCGTAGGCCATGTTCCCGAAGACCGACATGTGCGGGTAGAGCGCGTAGTTCTGGAACACCATCGCCACGTCGCGGTCGGCGGGCTCCAGCCCCGACACGTCCTGCCCGCCGATGACGACCTGTCCGGAGGTCTGCGTTTCCAGCCCGGCCACGATGCGCAGCAGGGTGGACTTGCCGCAGCCCGAGGCGCCGACGATGACGATCATCTCGCCATCCGCCACGTCCAGGCTGACCCCGTGCAGGACCTGGGTGGGGCCGAAGGACTTGCGGATATCCTGCAAATACAGCGTGGCCATTACTTCTCGGTCTCCGTCAGGCCCTTCACGAACCATCGCTGCATCAAGAGGACCACCGCCACGGGCGGCAGCAACGCGTAGACCGCCGTCGCCATGATCACGTTCCATTCGTTCTGCGAGTCGCCGCCGCCGATCATCTTCGTGAGGCCCACGACGATCGTTTCCAGCGAACGGTCGTTCACGATCAGGAGCGGCCAGAGATACTGGTTCCAGCCGTAGATGAACAAGATGACGAAGAGCGCCGCGACGTTGGTGACGGAGAGCGGCAGCACCACGTCCCGGAAGAAGCGCAGCGGCCCCGCCCCGTCGATCTTCGCCGCCTCGACATATTCGTCCGGGATAGTGAGGAAGAACTGCCGGAATAGCAGCGTCGCCGTCGCCGAGGCGATCAGCGGCACCACGAGGCCGGTCATGGTGTTGATGAGCTGCAGGTCCACCATGACCTGGAAGGTCGGGATGATCCGCACCTCCACCGGCAGCATCAGCGTGATGAAGATCAGCCAGAAGCAGACCATGCGGCCCGGGAAGCGGAAGAACACCACCGCATAGGCGCTGGTCAACGAGATCGCGATCTTCCCGAAGGCGATCAGCAGCGCCATGACGAGGCTGTTGGCGAGCATCCGGCCGGCCGGCGTGCCCATGTAGCGCCCGCCCCCGGCTTCCCAGGCCTGGGTGTAGTTCGCCACCGCCTCGCCGCCCGGCACCATCGGCACGTCGCCGCGGCCGATCGTGTTCACGTCATGGGTTGAGCCGATGATGGTGAGATAGATTGGGAACGCGAAGATCAGCACGCCCAGGATCAGGCAGAGATGGGTGACGACTGCCTCGCGCCGCCGCCGGCGCCGCGTCTTCTCCGCGAGGTCCATCAGTAGTGCACCTTGCGCTCGACGTAGCGGAACTGCACCGCGGTGAGGACCACGACGATGATCATCAGGATCACGCTCTGCGCCGCGCTGCTGCCCAGGTTCAGGTTCATCACCCCGTCCGTGTAGACGCGGTAGATCAGCGTCTCGGTGCTCTTGCCCGGCCCGCCCTGGGTCAGGGAGTGGATGACGCCGAAGGTGTCGAAGAAGGCGTAGACGAGGTTGACTACGAGCAGGAAGAAGGCCGTGGGCGAGAGCAGCGGGAACACCACGGTCCAGAAGCGCCGCATCGGGCTGGCGCCGTCGATCGCCGCCGCCTCCAGCACTGCGCGGGGGATGGATTGCAGCCCGGCCAGGAAGAAGATGAAGTTGTAGGAGACCTGCTTCCAGGCGGAGGCGAGGATCACCAGCGTCAGCGCCTGCCCCCCATTCAGCCGGTAGTCCCAGGGAATGCCGAGCGCGTTCAGCATCCGCCCGAAGATGCCGATATTCGGGTGGAACATGAACAGCCACAGCACAGCGGCCAGCGCCGGTGCCACCGCATAGGGCCAGATCAGCAGCGTCTTGTAGGTGTCGGCGCCGCGGATGTGCTTGTCCGCCTGCACCGCCAGGAACAGCGCCACGCCCAGCGCCAGCACGGCCACGCTCACGGAGAACACCCCCGTCCGCGCCGCCGATTCCAGCCAGGTCGGGTCGGAAAGCACGTCGGCGTAGTTCTCCCAGCCGACGAACTGGCTGGACAGGCCGAATGCGTCCTCCCGCAGGAAGGATTGGTAGACGGCCATGCCCGCCGGCCAGAAGAAGAACAGCCCCGTGATCACCAGCTGCGGCAGCAGCAGCAGGTAGGGGAGCGCGATGCCCTTGAAGTGAACCTTGCGCAACGCGCGCCCCCTTTTCCCGGATCAGCCCCGGTTCGTGCGCTCGAAGTTGCGCAGTACCGCGTTGCCCCGGGTCGTCATGTTCTGCAAGGCCTGCGGCGCCGCCTGCTGGCCCTGCAGCGCGCGCTCCATCTCCTCCTGCATGATGACGCGGATCTCGACGAAGCCACCCAGGCGGATGCCGCGGCTCGCGCCGGTCATGCGGTCGCCGCGCAGCAGCTGTTGGATCGGGATGTCGGCGCCCGGGTTCTGCTCGTAGAAGCCGCTCTGCCGCACGCGCTCATAGGCGGAGCGGGTGACGGGCAGGAAGCCGGTGTCGGTGTGCCACTTCGCCGCGACCTCGGGCCGGGCGAGGAAGGCGAAGAACTCGGCGATGGCGCGGTTCTCGTCGGCGCTGCGCTGCGCGTTCGGGCCGCGGTTCATCGCCCAGAACGAGGCGCCGCCGATGATGGAGTTGATGGGCGCGCCCGGCACGTCCTCGTAATAAGGCAACATCGCCGCGCCGATATTGGCCACGCCGCCCGGCACCTCGCGCACGAAGCGCGCCCGCGCGCCGGAGGAAGCGTGGACGATCGCCGCCTGCCCGGAGGCGAAGAGCGCATCGCCCGCCGAATCGCGCCCGCCCCAGCGGAAGGTGCCCTCGCGGCCCATCTCCAGGAGGTTCGTGAAGTGGCGCTGCATCAGCGGGTTGTTGACGCGCAGCTCGGTGTTCAGCCCGCCGAAGCCGTTCTCCTGGCTGGCGATCTCCTGGTTGTGGATCGCGCTCTGCTGCTCGATCTGCGTCCAGGTCGGCCAGGCGGTGGTGAAGGGCATCTCGTGCCCCGCCGCCTTGATGCGCTGCGCGGCCTGCCGGACCTCGGCCCAGGTCTTCGGTGCCTCGTCCGGGTTCAGCCCGGCGCGGCGGAAGGCGTCCTTGTTGTAGAACATGATCGCCGTCGAGGAATTGAACGGCATGGACATCATGCGCCCGTCGGCGAGGCTGTAATAGCCGCGCACCGCCGGCAGGTAGTCGTCGAAGTTGATGTTGACGTTCGTTTCGCGCAGCAGCTCGTGCAGCGGCTTGATGGCGCGGCCGGCCGCCATCATCGTGCCCGTACCCACCTCGAACATCTGTACGATGTGCGGCGCGGTGCCGGCGCGGAAGGCGGCGATCGCTGCCACCATCGTCTCCGGATAGCCGCCACGGAAGGTGGAGACCACGCGGGCGCGGTTCTGGGAGTTGTTGAAGTCGTTGGCGATGGCTTCGAGCAGCCCGCCCAGGGGCTGGGCGAGGCCGTGCCAGAACTGGATCTCGGTGGGGCCGCCCTGGGCCAGCGCGGGCGCCGCAAGCGCGACGGGGGCGAGGGTCCCGGCGGCGGCCAGGCCCAGTTGACGACGACGCAGCATGCAGGCGACTCCCAATATGTTCGGTCCGCGGGCGTTAGACCCCGGCGGTTGCCCGCATGTGACACATTTATGTCGGTCGCGTGAAGGGATCAGTTCGCGACAAGCGCTCGTAAAGGTCGGGGTCGGTCGCGCCCTCCGTGCCGAAGACCAGCACGCGGCTCGCGCCATCCAGCCCCAGCGCGTCGCGCCAATCGGGCCGCGCCAGCGCCGCTTCCAGCGCCAGCAGACCGGCGACCGCGCTTTCCCCCGCCTCGATTCCTTCCGCGCGCAATCGGCGCATCGCCACCGGGACGCCGTCATCCGGCACGGCCATGAAGGCGAAGGCGCCGCGCTCCAGCTCCTGCCAAGCCAGCAGCGAGGGCTCGCCGCAGGCCAGCCCGGCCATGACCGTGTCGAGTTCGCCCGCCACCGTCACCGCCTCCCCCGCCCGCGCGGATTCGAGCAGGCAGGCGGCGCGGTCCGGCTCCGCCACCACGAGGCGCGCATTGCGCGCCCCGCTGGATCGGAGCTGGACGGACACGGCCGCCGCGACGCCGCCGACGCCGCCGGGCACGAAGACATGGGTGGGCGGGGCGCCCATCTGCTCGAGCGCCTCGGCCGCCATGAGGCGGTAGCCCTGCATGACGTCGCGCGGCGGCTCGGTGTACCCAGGGTAGGAGGTGTCGGAGATGACGAGCCAGCCTTCCGTCTCGGCCACGCGTTGCGCCTCGCGCACGCTGTCGTCGTAATTGCCCTTCACCTCCCGCACCTCGGCGCCGAAGGCGGCGATGGCGTCGCGACGGCCCCTGCTGACATGCTCATGCACGAAGATCACGCAGCAGCAGCCGAAGCGCCGTGCGCCCCAGGCGACACTGCGGCCATGGTTGCCGTCCGTCGCGCAGGTAACCGTGACCTGGGCGGTCTGGTCGGCCAGTTCGCCGGATTCCAGCGCCTTCCCGTCCGGCGCCCTGGCCGCGCCGCGCCGCGCCAGCTCCGCCGAGAGTGCGCGCATCACCGCATAGGCGCCGCCCAGCGCCTTGAAGGAGCGCAGGCCGAAGCGCGCGCTTTCATCTTTCCAGAACAGCGTGCCGATTCCGGGCCATTGCAGCTCCCGCAGCGGCGTCGGCGCATAGCCCTGCCAGGATTCGATCTCGGCGCGGGCGCGGCGGAACCCGCCCTCCGGCAGCACGACGAGGCCCGGCGCGCCGTGGCGCGGATTGACGAGGAGCTGCTCCATGACAGGCAGCTTGGCGGGCGCCCCGTGCTCCGGCAACCTCCGCGCCATGCAGATCGCCATCCTCGGCGGCGGGGGGTTCCTCGGCCGCAAGCTTGCCGCACGTCTCGCCGCGGAGGGCGCGGCGAGCCGCCTCACCCTGTTCGACATGGCGGAGCCACCGCCGTTGGACGCACCCTTCCCGGTGGAGCGCGTGGCCGGCAACGTGTCCGACCCGGCGGCGCTCCGGCGCGCCATCCCGGAAGGGACGGATGCGGTCATCCACCTCGCGGCCGTGGTCAGCGCGGCGGCGGAGGCGGATTACGACCTCGGCCTGGATGTGAACCTGCGCGGCACGCTGGCGGTGATCGAGCGCTGCCGGCAACTCGCGAAGCCGCCGCGCGTGGTCTTCACCTCCTCCGTGGCGTCCTTCGGCGGCGGGCAGTCGGCGACCCTGCCGGACGAGGCGCGGCAGCTCCCCACCAATTCGTACGGGGCGCAGAAGGCGGCGGCGGAGCTGCTGCTGCAGGACGCCTCGCGCCGCGGGATGCTGGACGCCCTCTCCATCCGCCTGCCCACCGTCATCATCCGGCCCGGGCGGCCCAACAAGGCGGCGTCCTCCTTCGTTTCCTCTATCCTGCGGGAGCCGCTGCTTGGGCTGGAGACCCCGCTGCCGGTAGGCGAGGAGTTCTGCCTCTGGGTCTGCTCGCCGCGCATCGCGGTGGACTGGCTGCACCATGCGATGACCATGGACACGGGACCGCTCGGCCTCGACCGAGGCATCAACCCGCCGGGGCTCAGCGTGAGCGTGAGGGACATGCTCGCCGTGCTCTCACCGGAGCAGCGCGCCCTGGTGAGGCCGGAGCCTGACCCGGGCGTCGCCGCCATCGTCGGCGGCTGGCCCGCCGCCTTCACGGCCGAACGCGCCCGGCGCCTCGGCTTTCGGCCGCAACCGGGGATGGAGGCGATCCTGCAGGGCTTCGTGGAGGAGGATCTGGAGCCGACGCGGCGCGAGCGCCTCGGCTGAAAGCCTGCGCCTATCGGGGCGATCGGGGTGATGCCGTGGCGGGACTTTTGGCGCCCCGCCACACTCCCTCCATCAGAAGGAGCATCGCCATGATCCGCATCGGAGCCCTCGCCGCCATTCTCGCCGTGCCGCTGGCGCTGGCCATTCCCGCTGGCGGGGCATTGGCCCAGGACGCGACCGCCCGCAGCGCCTCGGCCAACTGCGTGGAGAATAGCCCGATGGAGGTGGCTGGCGTTTCCTTCGGCACCTCGCGCATGCCGCGCATGGATCGGGCAGCGAACTCAAGACCGCCGAGGTGACGACCCGCAACCGCCCCCCGTCCGGCACCCACCGCGCCACGGGCACCCTTTTCCCGCCCCGGCGTGGAGCAGAGCTTCATGAACGAGGCGAACCCCACCTTCGGGCCCGGGTGCCACGGCGCGCTTCGCGATGGCCAACGTGGCCCGCATTTGGACGAAGCAGGACATCCGCAACGCGCTGGTCCTGGCCTGCAGCTAGGCCTTGAGCGCGGCTTCCATCCCGGCCCGTGCCAAATCCGGGATGGGGGTGCTGGCGCCGTCCTTCACGCAGACCAGCAGCGCCTTGGCCTCGAAGCAGAGCCCGTCCTTCCAGACTGCGTATTCGTGGGTGTAGCTGGTGTTGCGGAACCCGGTCGTCCGCAGCGTCAGAAGCACGTCGTCCTGGAAGCCCAGGGCGCGCAGGTAGCGCACCTCCAGCCGCGCCACGACCGGGCCGGGCGCATCGGGGCGCAATTCCTGGCCAAGCGAGAACCAGTGCTCCACCCGCATATCCTCGAACATGATGAGGTAGGCGGCGTGATTCACGTGGCCATAGAGGTCGCATTCCGCCCAGCGGATGCGGTGGCGCTTCGCCACGTGCCATTCCCCCTCCACCCCGAACTCCGCGCGAGTCGCCGCGTCCATGCCGCCTCCCTGTTCCGTGCTGCGCCGGCAGATTGGCGCGGCGTGTCCCGGGGCGGAAGGGCCTTAGCCCTTGCCGGAGGAGCGCCCCTGCCGCACTGCCGCCTCGCCGAAGCGGCCGCGCAGCGCCTCCATGGCCCGCCAGCGCGCGGCCCGGCGCGGCGCTTCCGGGTCGGCAAGGTCGCCCACGTCGGCGCCTTCGGCCGGCAGCAGCGGGCTGGCGCCGACGCCGATCAGCCGGAAGGGCGTGCCATCCGCCTCGCGCCGCAGGAGGGCGCGCGCCACCTCGAACAGCGTTTCTGGCACCTGCGTCGCGGCGCCCAGGCGCCCGGCGCGGCTGCGCGTCTCGAAGCGCGCGGTCTTAAGCTTCAGCACCACCCCGCCGGCCGCGAAGCCCTTGGTGGCGAGGCGCCGGGCCAGCTTCTCGCACATGCGCCACAGCGGCGCCTCCAGCGCCTCCACCGTCGAGAGATCCGTGTCGAAGGTGGTCTCGGCGCTGATGCTGCGCGTCTCGCGCTCTGGGCTCACCGGGCGCCCGTCCTCGCCGCGGGCGCGGGCCGCGAGTTCCGGCCCTTCCGGTCCCAGCCGCAGCAGGGCGGAACGCGCGTCAAGCGCCGCAAGCTGCCCAAGCCGCGTGATGCCGAGCGCGGCGAGGCGCCGCACCGCCGCCGGGCCGATTCCGGGCAGGAGGCCGACGGGCTGCGGCGCCAGCCAGGACGCCGCTTCCTTCGCCCCGATCACCGCGAAGCCGCGCGGCTTGTCCTGTTCCGCCGCCAGCTTCGCCATCAGCCGGTTCGCCGCGAGGCCGACCGAGACCGTCACCCCCACCTCCCGCTCCACCTGCTGCGCCAGGCGGGCCAGCGTCACCGCCGGCGGCGCGCGGTGCAGCACCTCCGTCCCGCGCAGATCCAGCACCGCCTCGTCGATGGAAAGCGGCTGCACCAGCGGCGTCAGCGTCTCCATCATCGCGCGGATGCGCCGGGCCTCCTGCGCGTATTTCGCCATCTCGGGGTGGATCACCACCGCGTCGGGGCACAGGGCGCGGGCCTGGAACATCGGCATGGCGGAGCGGACGCCGCGCGTGCGGGCGACGTAGCAGCACGCCGCCACCACGCCGCGCGTCAGACCGCCCACGATCACGGGCTTGGCCGCCAGTTCCGGGCGGTCGCGCTTCTCGACGCTGGCATAGAAGGCGTCGCAATCGAGGTGCGCGACCGTCAGCGCGAAGAGTTCGTCATGCCGCACGATGCGCCGCCCGCCGCAGGCGGCGCAGGCCGGCCCGTCGCCGGGCGCGGTGGAGAAGCAGTCGCGGCAAAGGGCGGGCACGGGGGCATTATCCGCTCGCGCCGCCTTCGCTTCAACCGATGGGGCCACCATCCTCGCGCGTGATCGCCACGACGGCGGAGCGCGGCGGCAGGCCCTCCTCGAAATCCGGCCACCGCGTCGCGGGACGGTCGAAGGAGGCGCCCGAAATTTCGCCCGGGTGCTGCACGGCGAGCAGGATGCTGCGCTCGCCCGCCTCGATCACGGGGCCGCAGACCTCGGCGCCGACCGGCGCCCGGTAGAAGAGGCGCGGAAGGGCGCGGTCCGCGCCGTCCGTCTCGGCGGCAAAGAGCCCGTCCGCGACGCCGGCGGCCGACCCGGCCCCGTCCGTGGCGATCCAGATGCGGCCCTTGCTGTCGAAGGAGCAGTTGTCGGGGCAGGACAGCCAGTTCCCCTCTCCGTTCGCGGCGCGGTGGTACTCCGCCCCGGCCTCCGCCTCCGGCCTTCCGCCGCGCAGGAACAGGTTCCAGCGCATGACCGGGGCGGCGTGGTCCGGGCGCTCCGGCGCGCCAGGAGGCACCATCTCGATCACGTGGCCGTGCGGGTTAGGGCCGCGCGGATTGGCGGGGTCCGCCCGCTCGGCGGCACGGCGGGAGTTGTTGGTGAGCATCGCGTAGACGCGGCCGGTCGCGGGGTTGGCCTCCACGTCCTCGGGCCGGTCCATGGGGGTGGCGCCGAGCAGGTCGGCGGCGCGGCGCGTCTCGATCAGCACCTCGGCCTGGGAGGGGAAGCCGTTGGCCGCGGTGAGCGGCCCCTCGCCCTGCACCAGGGGCAATCAGTGCACCGTGCCGTCGGCCTCGAAGCGCGCGACGGACAGCGTGCCTTCGTCCAGCAGGTGACGGTTCGCCTCGGGGCGCGCGGGGTCGAAGGGGTGGGCGGAAACGAAGCGGTAGATGTACTCGAAGCGCTCGTCATCGCCCATGTAGACCGCGACGCGGCCATCGGGCGTGAGGGCCGTGGCCGCGCCCTCGTGCTTCATGCGGCCGAGCGCGGTTCGCTTGATCGGGGTGGAGTGCGGGTCGTACGGGTCCACCTCCACCACCCAGCCGAAGCGGTTGGGCTCGTTCGGCTCCTGCGCCAGGTTGAAGCGCGCGACGTGGCGATGCCAGGCGTAGAACGGGTCGGCGACGATGTTGAAGCGACGATACGCCTCGCGCTGCGCCGCGTCCCGCGCGGCGCCGCCGAAGAAGACGTTGATGTTCTCCTCGCAGGTCAGCACCGTGCCCCAGGGCGTGACGCCGCCGCCGCAATTGTTCAGCATCCCGAGCACGCGCCGCCCCTCCGGATCCGCTGAGCTCCGCAGGAGCGGATGGCCGGCGGCGGGGCCGCGGATCTCCATCGGCGTGGAGGCGGTGATGCGGCGGTTCAGCGGCCCCTCCGGGTTGGCGGCCCAGCTGCCGCCGCGCCATTCCATCTCGACCACACTGCCGCCCAGCGCCGCCATCTCCACCGCCACCTGCTCGGCCGAAACGCGCGACCGCGCCTCCCGCCCCGTGCCGAGGCCCGGGAACATCAGGCTCGTGCTGGCATATTCGTGATTGGCCCAGAGCAGGGCGCGGCGCTCGGTGGTGCCGCCGCGCTCCGCCGGAAGCAGGGCCAGGAAGTCCACATTGGTGCCGAATTGCCGCGCCTGCGCCTCGGCGGTCTGGTTCAGCGGGTCGAAGGGCGGCGCGCCGGGCAGCACCGGGTCGCCCCAGCGGAGCACCACCTCCCGGCGATGGCCCTCGGGCACCGCATCCTCCGGGGCCAGGCGGTGCGGCAGCGGCGCGAAGCCGAGGCCCGGCTCGGCCGCGCTGGCGCCCCCCCCCCGCGCCGCCAGCGCGGCCAGCCCACCCAGCAGCGCGGCGCGGCGGGAGATCACCGTGCCGATCGACGGCGCGGTGGAGCGATTGCTGCCGATGTCGTCGGTCTCGTCCATGGCGAAGGCCCCCTCGCCGTCTTCATGCGACGGGGCGCTGCGCGGGGCAAATGACGCTTCGTTGACGCTCAGGGCCAGAGCCGCGCCGCGCCCAGCACGCCGGAGGAATCGCCATGCCGCGCCGGGACGAGGCGCGTGCGGACCACGTCGGAGAAGACGTGGCGCGGCAGGAGGCGCGGCACTTCCTCATACAAATGCGTCATGTTGGACAGCCCGCCGGCCAGCACCACCACCTCCGGGTCGAGCAGATTGACCACATGGGCCAGCGCCCGCGCCAGCCGGTCCGCATGGCGCGCCAGGGCGGCGCGGGCGGCGGGGTCGGTCCGGTCCGGCAGGCCGGAAGCGTCGCGCGCACCCTCCCCATCCGCATCGGCCGCCAGGGCGGGTCCGCACAGAAAGGTCTCGATGCAGCCGTGCTGGCCGCACCAGCAGCGTGGGCCTGGATGCTCGTCGGGGGTCATCCAGGGCAAGGGGTTGTGGCCCCATTCCCCGGCGATGCGGTTCGCCCCTTCCAGGATGCGCCCGTCCAGCACGATGCCGGCGCCGACCCCGGTGCCGAGAATCACGCAGAACACGCTCGCCGCGCCGCGCGCCGCCCCGTCCGCCGCCTCGGACAGGGCGAGGCAATTGGCGTCGTTGGACAGGCGCACCTCGCGCGCCAGGGCGGCGGACAGGTCCTCGGCGAGGCGGCCGCCATTCAGCCAGGTGGAGTTGGCACCACGCACGAGGCCCGTGGCCGGCGACAGGCTGCCGGGAATGCCGACGCCGACCGTGCCCGCCTCGCCCAGCTCCCTTTCCGCGCCCTCGACCAGCCCGCGCACCGCCTCGATCACGCCGGGGTAGGAGCGCGGGGTCGGGACCCGGCGCCGCAGCCGCACCTGCCCTTCCCGATCCAGCGCCGCCACCTCCGTCTTGGTGCCGCCGAGATCCACGCCGATCCGCATCATGGCGGCGGAGGCTGGCCGCGCCCGCCCTTGCCGTCCAGCCCCCGGCGGTGGTTCGATGCCGCGATGGAGGAACCCGTCACCCTCGATGTCCGCGGCCTGCATTGCCCGCTTCCGGTCCTCAAGGCCAACAAGGCGCTGCGCGGGATGAAGCCCGGCGGCGAGCTGGTGGTCCTGGCCACCGATCCGGCCGCGGTGAAGGATTTCCACGCCTTCGCGGGCGAGACGGGCCACGAGCTCCTCGCCTGGGGCGAGGAGGAGGGACACCTCCGCTTCGTCCTGCGCCGGAAGGCGGAGGGCTGAGTGGCCGTCCTCTACCTGACCCACCGTGACTGCGCCCTGCACGAGATGGGCGAGGGCCACCCGGAATCGCCCGACCGGCTGCGCGCCGTCTGGCGCGCCCTGGACGCGGAGGAATTCTCCCCCCTCCTGCGCGACGAGCCGCCGGAGGCGACGGAGGAGCAGCTCCGCCGCGCCCATCCCGAGGCATACGTCCAGACCCTGCTCGGGGTGCGCCCGGCCGAGGGCGAATATGTCGCCCTGGATGCCGACACGGTGATGAACGCCCACACCGCCCGCGCCGCGCTGCTCGCGGCCGGGGCGGCGGCGATGGCGGCAGGCGAAGTCTGCTCCGGACGGGTGCGCCGCGCCTTCTGCGCCACCCGCCCGCCCGGCCACCATGCGGAGCGGCGCAGGCCCATGGGGTTCTGCCTCTTCGCCAATGCCGTGGTCGCGGCGCGGGAGGCACAGGCGAATCACGGGATCGGCCGTGTCGCCATCGTCGATTTCGACGTGCATCACGGCAACGGCACGCAGGACGTGGTGAAGGACGACCCCTCCATCCTGTTCTGCTCCACCCACCAGATGCCGCTCTATCCCGGCACCGGGGCGGCGCATGAGCGGGGTTGCGGCAACGTGGTCAACGCGCCCCTCCCCCCAGGCGCCAATGGCGAGGCGTTCCGCGCCGCCTGGTCGGGCCAGCTCCTGCCCGCGATCCGCGCCTTCGCGCCGGAGATGATCGTGGTTTCGGCTGGCTTCGACGCCCATGCGCGCGACCCCCTGGCCCAGCTTCGCCTTACTGATGCCGATTTTGCCTGGATTACGGAGGAGCTCTGCGCCCTGGCGGAGGAGCAGTGCGGCGGGCGGATCGTGAGCCTGCTGGAAGGTGGCTACGATCTGGATGCCCTCGCTTCCTCCGCGGCGGCGCATGTGCGGGTGCTGTTGCAGTTCTGACACAGCGTCCATCTTGACCGGGCCACGGAGTTTGGGTTTCCCCTCCGCTCCTTTATGGTGTCTCGCTTGAGGGGGAGGGTGTCGATGAGTGGCCAGACGGAGAAGGAGGGGTTGGCAGACCTATCCTTCGAGGAAGCCCTGTCCCAGCTCGAGGCGATCGTCCGGTCGCTGGAAGCAGGACGGAGCACCCTGGCCGAGGCCATCGGCGAGTATGAACGAGGCGCGGCGCTGCGCCGGCATTGCGAACAGAAGCTGGCCGAGGCCGAGGCCAAGGTTCAGGCGGTGGTGGAAGGACGCAGCGGCCTTTCCCTCCGCGACGTGGAATAGAAGCCGGATGGACCATCAAACGGGCGGGCTTTCCGTCCACACCCTCGCGGAGGCCATGAACGAGGCCGCGGGGGAGATCGACGCGGCGCTGGACCGGCTCCTGCCGATCCCCGAGGGCGGCGAGGCGCGGCTCTACGAGGCGATGCGCTACTCCACCATCGGCGGCGGCAAGCGGCTGCGCGGCTTCCTGGTGCTGGAAGGGGCGCGGCAGTTCAACGTTTCCCGCCAAGCGGCGCTGCGCGTCGCCTGCGCGATCGAGATGGTGCACGCCTACAGCCTGATCCACGACGACCTGCCCGCCATGGACGACGACGACATGCGCCGCGGCAAGCCGACCAACCACAAGCAATTCGACGAGGCGACCGCCATCCTGGCGGGCGACGCCTTACAGACCCAGGCGTTCCACGTCCTTGCGGGGGAAGAAACCCACCCCGACCCCGCGGTGCGGATCGAGCTCGTGCGCCTCCTGGCCCGCGCCGCCGGTGCGCGCGGCATGTGTGGCGGCCAGATGCTCGACATGCTGGCCGAGCAGGCGGAGGAACCGATGAACGAGGCGCAGATCGGCCGCCTCCAGCTGCTCAAGACGGGCAAGCTGATCGAGTTCTCGGCCGAGGCGGGCGCGGTGCTGGGCAAGGCGCCGCCCGCGCAGCGCCACTCCCTCGCCGCCTATGGGCGCGAGCTGGGCGCCGCCTTCCAGATCGCCGACGACCTGCTCGACGCCACCGCCTCGGCCGAAGAGATGGGCAAGGCGACCGCCAAGGATGCGGGCGCCGGCAAGGCGACGCTGGTGTCCCTTCTGGGCCTCGAACGCGCCCGCATCCAGGCCGAGCGCCTGGTGGAACAGGCGCGCGGCCACCTGGATTCATTCGATTCCCGCGCGGAGCTGCTGCGGCGTCTCGCCGGCTTCGTGATCGAGCGGAGGAACTGATGCACGACCGTCCCGCCACCCCGCTGCTGGACCGCGTGCGCGTCCCTGCGGACATGAAGAACTTCTCCAACGAGCAGCTGAAGCAGCTGGCCGACGAGGTGCGCGCCGAGACGATCTCGGCCGTGTCCGTCACCGGCGGCCATCTCGGCGCGTCGCTCGGCGTGGTGGAGCTGACCGTCGCGGTCCATGCGGTGTTCGACACGCCCAAGGACCGGCTGATCTGGGACGTGGGCCACCAAGCCTATCCCCACAAGATTCTCACCGGGCGGCGCGACCGCATCCGCACCCTGCGCCAGGGCGGCGGGCTGTCCGGCTTCACCCGCCGCGCCGAAAGCGAGTACGACCCGTTCGGCGCCGCGCATTCCTCCACCTCCATCTCGGCCGGGCTGGGCATGGCGGTGGCGCGCGACCTGAAGGGCGACAACAACCACGTGGTCGCCGTGATCGGCGACGGATCCATGTCCGCCGGCATGGCTTATGAGGCGATGAACAATGCGGGTTCGCTGAAGTCGAACCTCATCGTCATCCTGAACGACAACGACATGAGCATCGCGCCGCCCGTCGGCGCCATGTCGGCCTATCTGTCGCGCACCATTTCCTCCCGTCCCTTCCTGTCAGTACGGGACTTCATGGCGAAGATGGCCAAGGCCTTCCCCGCGCCGATCCAGCGCGCGGCGGCCCGCGCCGACGAGTATGCGCGCGGCCTGCTGACCGGCGGCACCCTCTTCGAGGAGATGGGGTTCTTCTACGTGGGCCCGGTGGACGGCCACAACCTGGACCACCTGCTTCCCGTGCTGCGGAACCTACGCGATTCCGGGCATCAGGGGCCGTTCCTGCTCCACGCCGTGACGCAGAAGGGCAAGGGCTACGCCCCGGCCGAGGCCAGCGCCGACAAGTATCACGGCGTCGTGAAGTTCAACGTCGTGACCGGCGAGCAGCAGAAGGCCCCGCCCGGCCCGCCCTCCTACACCAAGGTCTTCGCCCAGGCCCTGGTCGCCGAGGCGGAAGCCGATGACCGCGTGGTGGCGGTGAATGCGGCCATGCCGTCCGGCACGGGGCTCGACCTGTTCACGAAGAAGTTCCCGAAGCGCTGCTTCGACGTGGGCATCGCCGAGCAGCACGCCGTCACCTTCGCCGCCGGCATGGCCACGGAGGGGATGAAGCCCTTCTGCGCGATCTATTCCACCTTTCTCCAGCGCGGCTATGACCAAGTCGTGCACGACGTGGCGCTGCAGAGCCTGCCCGTCCGCTTCGGAATGGACCGCGCCGGTCTGGTCGGCGCGGACGGGGCGACCCATGCCGGGTCCTTCGACATCGCCTATCTCGGCTGCCTGCCGGGCTTCACGCTGATGGCGGCGGCGGACGAGGTCGAGCTGGCGCACATGGTCGCCACCATGGCGGCCATCGATGACGGCCCCTCCGGCGTGCGCTACCCGCGCGGCGAAGGCTTCGGACTGGAGGCCGTGCCGGCGCGCGGCACGCCGCTGCCGATTGGCAAGGGTCGTGTGCTGCGTGAGGGCACCAAGGTCGCCATCCTGTCCTACGGCGCGAGGCTGCAGGAATGCCTGAAGGCGGCGGACGACCTCGCCACCTTCGGCCTTTCCACCACCGTCGCCGATGCGCGCTTCGCCAAGCCGCTGGACACGGATCTGGTGGAGCGTCTGGCGCGCGAACACGAGGTGCTGATCACCATCGAGGAAGGCTCGGTGAACGGGTTCGGCGGGCTGGTGATGCATCACCTCGCCACGCGTGGCCTGCTGGATCGCGGCCTGAAGCTGCGGCCGCTGGTGCTGCCCGACATCTGGATCGACCACGAGAACCCGCGCAAGCAGTACGACCTGGCCGGGCTGAACGCGCCGCAGATCGTGCAGACCGCCCTGGCCGCGCTCGGGCGCGAGGCGCTGGCGGTCTCCGCGACCGCCTGAGAGACGCGCGCCCTTGCCCCCGCCCAAGGGCACGCGCGTCAAGGGGCAGCGCGCCGACCTCGCCCTGGTGGAGCGCGGGCTGGCGGAAAGCCGCACCCGCGCCCAGGCGCTGATCATGGCCGGGCTGGTGTTTTCCGGCGAGCGTCGCATCGACAAGCCGGGCGACGCCATCCCGGAGGGCATGGCGCTCGAACTGCGCGGCCAGGACCATCCCTGGGTGTCGCGCGGCGGCGTGAAGCTGGCGCACGGCCTCGCGCATTTCGACCTTTCGCCGGCCGGGCTCACCTGCCTGGATCTCGGCGCCTCGACGGGCGGTTTCACCGACGTGCTGCTGCATCATGGCGCCGCGCAGGTCTTCGCGCTGGATGTCGGGCATGGGCAGCTGGCCTGGAAATTGCGGAACGACCCGCGCGTGGTGGTGATGGAGCGGGTCAATGCCCGTCACCTGAAGCCCAGTGACCTGCCGGAACTCGGTGCGCTGGTCTGCGACGCCTCCTTTATCGGGCTGCGCACGGTGCTGCCTGCCGCGCTCGGCTTCTGCGGGCCCGGCGCCTGGGCCATCGCGCTGATCAAGCCGCAATTCGAGGTAGGGCCCGCCGTGGCCAAGGGAGGCGTGGTCCGCGACGCCGCGGTGCATGAAGCGGTGTGCGCGGAGATCGGCTCCTGGTGGGACAGCTTGCCGGGCTGGCGCGTCCTCGGCATCGAGCCCTCGCCCATCCTGGGGCCCGAGGGCAACCGCGAATTCCTTCTCGCCGCGCGTCACGAGGCCTGAAACGGAACCGGCCGGACCCCGCAAGGAGTCCGTCCGGAAAAAGCGCTGCTCGGGCGCCCGCATGGGGCCGCCCGAAGCGGCGTCAGGCGGCCTTGCGGCGCACGAGGCCGAGGCCCAGCAGGCCGGCGCCCAGCAGGGCGAGGCCGGCCGGCGCGGGCACCGGCACTGGAAGCGCGGCGGCACCACCGGAGAAGGTGAAAGTGCCGACCAGGTTCACGCCATCCGTCTGGCCCGAGAAGGTGAAGGTGCCAGCGGTGTCGTCAAAGCCGGCCGCGCGCAGCGTGCCGATGCCGCTGATCAGCAGGTAGTCGGTCGGGCTGGTCGCGGGCGGCAGCGGCGGCACGGTGAACTGCGTCACGTTGATCGAGTTCAGGTCGAAGGACAGGCCGCCCACGGTGAAGAAGTTGGCGATCGGACCCGAGAACGAGGCGAAGTTGAAGTCCTGGATGGTTCCGGTGTCGCCGACCGCGACAGGCATGTTGCTGCCGGCGCTGACGGCGTTCGTCAGGAAGGCGCCGCCAGCGCCGGTGACGCAGCTGCCGGTGACGTTGGCGCAGAAGTCGACGGCCACCGCATCGGCGAGGCGGACGTTGGCGCCACCCGCATCGACGCCCTGGAACAGGCCACCGAAGTCGATCGAGCCCGTCAGGGGGGCAGCGTTCACCGCGACAGGCGCGGCCAGAATGCTGAGGCCCAGAGCCATCTGCTTCAGAATCTGCATTGTTCAATCCTTTCTTATGGTTGGCTAACCAGCCAAAGTCCGTACGGCGCCGTTCCCGGGCCGTGCCATGACCTATGCAGGGTCCATGCAAAGCCGATTTTTGCCCAATTTTTTAATGGGTTACGGCAGAATCCCAATGGTTTCTTAACTGGATGTAAAGAGTATCGACATAGCCTTTGTTGCTGCCATCATGACCGCGTGGCAGGACAGGGCATGCCGCTTCCAACCCCCTTTTCCGGCCGTCTCGAAGTGGTTCCGATCCGAATATCGTATGAACTGGAGGCCGAGTGGCGGGGTCTCGAAGAGGAATCGGACTGTTCCTTCTTCCAGAGTTGGACATGGCTGGGTTGTGAAGCGTCCGACCGATGGACCAATCCATGGCTTATCCGTGCGGAAGCCGGCGGAAAGCTCCTCGGCCTTGCTTTGCTGAACCGCCGGCCCTGGGCCTGGCACTTGCATCAGAGTGGCGATCCCGTGCTGGACGCTGTCTATGTCGAGCGCAACGGCCCCCTTTGCGCAGCAGGCGCGCCAGAGGGCCTTGGTCGTTCCATGATGGAGGCGGCTCTGCGGCGCACGGGGCTGGGCCGGCTCGTCCTTCCGGGCGTCGTTGCGGACTGCCTGCCTCAGGCCGGCACTGCGTGGCGTCGGCGGACTGTTCCTGCGCCCGTGCTGGAACTGGAGCCGGTCCGCTGCGTCGGCGGCGACCCACTCAGCCTGGTCAGCGCCAATACCCGTCAGCAGGTACGCCGCTCCCTCCGTGCCTACGCCAAGCGTGGCGCGGTGCGCCTGGAAAGCGCAGCCAGCCTGGAGGAGGCGGAGATCTGGCTCTTGCGTCTCGCCGAGTTGCACACGGCCAGCTGGAACCGGCGCGGCCAGCCCGGAGCGTTCCGGGATCCCTCCTTCCTGCGCTTCCATCGAAGCCTGCTCGGCCGCGGCTTTGAACGCGGCGAGACCGAGGTGCTTCGCCTCAGGGCCGGGCCTGATGATGTCGGTTACCTCTACAACTTTCGCCACAAGGGACGCGTCCTCGCCTACCAGAGCGGCTTCGCGGATGCCGAGCTCGGCCCGCAGGAAAAGCCAGGACTCCTGGCCCATGCGCTCGCGATTGAGCAGGCAGCATCGCGAGGAGACCGTGAGTATGACTTCCTGGCTGGAGACCAGCGATACAAGCGGAATCTAGGTGGAAATACGAAGCCGCTTGAATGGGCCGAATGGACCCAGTTCACGTCTCCGTTCGCCTGGGCAGCCATGACACGGCATATGATCCGGCAATTCTAGTCGCTCGTTACAGCAATATTATTCCAGAATATCGAATACATTAGGTGTCTATTCTTACGGATAGAACCGTAAGGGAATTTCCCGAGTTTTATTACCCCTCATCCTCCGGCAAAAACTCTCTAGCGGCACACGTTATGGTTGTCCTGATGACCATCGCTTGCTGCCGCAGGATGAAAGCTCCCCATGACGGGGTTGCTGTCCGGAGGGATCATGACCGTTTGGATAACCGCAAGTCGTGATGCCGATTTCCTCCCATACTGGGATGGTTGCCATCCAATTTGCATATCCAAAATTTTCCTCGTTACAGCATGTTTCGGGAAGTCTCTGACTTTCTGAAAAAGGTAACGACGGATCACATCCGCGGAGAGACCAAAATGAGCCTACTGTCCCTTCCGGCGCTCGGCGCCGGTGGCATCGTCGCGCTGTCGCTTGAAAATGCCGGAGCCCAGACTCTCAAGGCTGGCATCGCCACTCTCGGCCAAGTCTTCAAACAGGGCGACGTTCCGAACGGGACGAGTCTCGTGGCGCAGATCGGCGGCAAGTCGGTCGCGTTGCAGGTCGATGTGAAGTCCACTTGGCCGGATGGCTCGGCCAAGATGACGGTCCTGTCCTTCGCACGCCCCGACATCGCGCCCGGCGCCGATGTCGGCGTCGTGATCGCGAAGGGCACCGCGGCGGCCGGCCCGGCGGTCGACCTCGCCAAGATTGCCTCCGCGCACAGCTTCACCGTGGATTACGCGCCAACGGGCGGCGCCAGCCAGACCATCGATGTGATGGCCGCGCTGAAGGCGGCGCTGGCCAATGGCACCGCCTCCTTCTGGCAGCAGGGCGTTCATGCGACCCAGGCGCGCGTCGAGGTGCCTGTCGGCGGTTCCATGCGCATGGTCTTCGACGTCACCGGCTTCGCGAATGGCGAGGTTTCGGTGGACGCGACCTTTGCCAACGACATCGCCATGTCCGCCACCGGCGGCGCGGTGAACTACAGCACGACGATCCGCCTGGACGGGGCGGTCGTGCATTCCGGCTCGCTCACCCAGGGGCAGTACCAGCGCTGGCACAAGGAGTTCGCGAGCAGCGAGTCCGATGGCGGCCAGAGCATCGGCGGCCCGGCCAAGGGCTGGCTGAACATCGTCCATGACATCTCTTACCTGGAGAAGTCCGGCGCCGTCGCGGCCTATGACCTTTCGATCCCCGTTGCAGAAGCAAGGCTGGCTGCCTGGCACACCGCGACGCAGGCCCCCACCTGGAACGCGCCGCTCGCTGCCAACGGCGTGACCCAGAACTTCCCGCAGACCGGTGGCCGCGATGACCTTGGGATGCTCACGGCCGCCAACACGGCCTGGGTCATCTCGCAGGATGTCCGCGCCGCCACCTACGCGCTCGGCCAGGCCGAGGCGGCCAGCGCCGTGCCCTGGCATTTCTGGGACGCGAAGAACGGCACCTGGGTCAACACGGACAACTATCCGAAGCTCTGGACGGACAGCCGCTACGGCGCCGGCACCGACACCACCTCCACCGCCACGAAGCTCACCCAGCTCGTCGGCAGCACGGGCTGGAACGTCGACCGCGCGCACCAGCCGGAGTTGTCATTCTTCCCGTATGTGCAGACCGGCGAGCGCTGGATCTACGACAACCTGATGTCGCAGGCTGCCTCCAACATCATTGGCACCTGGCCCGGCCCGCGCAGCGATGCCCTCGACCTCGTGGTGAATGGCGGACAGGTCCGCTCCAGCGCCTGGTCGCTGCGCGAGCTGGAGAACGCCGCCTTCGTCGCCGCCGAAGGCTCGCCCGAGAAGGCGTATCTGCAGGCTGCGGCCGACGCCAACTGGAAGTGGCTCGTTTCGAAGATCCCCGAGTGGACCAAGATGCAGGGCGAGGCCCATGGCTGGATCCCCGGCGATTACGGCAACTCTGGCAACATGGGTCCGTGGCAGCAGGACTATTTCGCTTCCACGAGCATCGCCGCCGCCTCGCGAGGCAGCGCCGACGCCCTCACCTTCCTGAAGTGGCAGGAGAACTTCCTGATCGGCCGCTTCCTGCAGGCGAATAACGGCTTCGCCCAGAATGACGGGGCGGCCTACAACATCGCCATCACCGACCCTGCGACGGGCCGCATCTTCACCACGTGGGCGGAGATCGGTGCGCAGACCGTGGCCCGCAACCTGTCGAACGGCACGGGCTGGACCAACAGCCAGGGCGAGTATGCCCGGCTTGCCATGGCCACCCTCGCCGGCATCTACGAGTTAACGGGCAACCAGACCGCGGCGGACATCTACAAAGCCCTCATTGCGGCGAAGGCGCCCTGGACCAGCCTTGCGGACTACAGCAAGAACCTGAACTACGCCGTCACCCTGCCGGGCGTGTACAGTGAGGTCAGCTGGTCCAGCACGGGTACGGGGTCCATCCCCGTGGTCACCACGCCCACGCCGGCTCCCACCCCCGCGCCCGCCCCCACCACGCCGACGGCCCCCGCTCCTGCTCCCACCCCCGACACCTCCATCCAGGTGCCGGCCGGAAACACGGTTGCGTCGACGGCCAAGGTGACCGGCACCTCCCGCGACGACGCGGTCACCCTGTCGGGCGTGGCGAACGGGATCACCGTGGATCTGGGATCGGGCCGCGATGCCCTGACCCTGTCCTCGGCTGGTCCGAACACGCTGGTCGTCTTCAACACCGAGGTGATCAAGGGCGGCTCGCAGGCCGACACCGTCATGCTCGGCACGGCCATCAGCGGCGGGACGATCGATCTCGGCGGCGGGCGTGACACGCTGCGCCTGGCCAATGGCTCGAACCAGGTGACCGTGGCGAATGTGGAGGTCGTCCATGGCGGAACGGGGGCGGACATCGTCACCTTCTCCACCGCCGCGGTCGGCGCGACGATCGACCTCGGTGCGGGCTCCGACCGCCTGATCCTTTCCTCGGCTGGCCCGAACACGGTGACGGTGCTCAACACGGAGGTGATCACGGGCGGCTCGCAGGCGGACACGGTCACGCTGGGCGCGGCCACCACCAACGCCGTCATCGACCTCGGCGCCGGGAATGACCGCCTGGTGCTGGCCAACGGAACCAACACGGTCACCGTCTCCAATGTCGAGACGGTGATCGGCGGCACGGGGGTCGACACGGTCATCCTGGCGCCCAACCTGTCGCACACG
>NZ_JAPFQI010000009.1 GCF_026183895.1 Sabulicella glaciei
GTGTCGATGGACGTCGAGCTGATCGCGCCCATCGCCATGGACGAGGGGCTGCGCTTCGCCATCCGCGAGGGCGGCCGCACCGTCGGCGCCGGCGTCGTCGCCTCCATCGCGAACTGAGGCGCGGAACCATGGACAGCCAGAATATCCGCATTCGCCTCAAGGCGTTCGATCACCGCGTGCTCGATGGCAGCACGCGGGAGATCGTGCAGACCGCGAAGCGGACCGGCGCGCGCGTGCGGGGCCCGATCCCGCTGCCAACCGAGATCGAGCGTTTCACCGTGAACCGCTCGCCGCATGTGGACAAGAAGAGCCGCGAGCAGTTCGAGATCCGGACGCATCGCCGGCTCCTGGATATCGTGGACCCCACGCCGCAGACCGTGGACGCGCTGATGAAGCTCGACCTCGCCTCCGGCGTGGACGTCGAGATCAAGATCTGAGGACCGGACGATGGCCAGCCAGATCCGGACGGGGCTGATCGCGCGCAAGCTCGGCATGTCCCGCCTGTTCAACGAGGACGGGTCTTCCACCCCCGTCACCCTGCTTCACGTGGACTCCGTCCGCGTCGTCGCTGCCCGCACCGAGGAGAAGGACGGCTATGTCGCCCTGCAGCTCGGCTTCGGCAAGGCGAAGGCGAAGAACGTGTCCAAGGCCAATCGCGGCCACTTCGCCAAGGCGGGCGTGGAAGCGCCGGCGAAGCTCGCCGAGTTCCGCGTCTCCACCGACGCGGCGGTCGAGCCGGGCACGGCGCTTTCGGTCGAGCACTTCGTGAAGGGGCAGTGCGTCGACGTGACCGGCACCACGAAGGGCAAGGGGTTCCAGGGCGCCATGAAGCGCTGGAACTTCTCTGGCCTCGAGGCGACGCACGGCGTGTCGATCAGCCATCGCTCGCACGGCTCCACCGGCAACCGCCAGGATCCGGGCAAGACCTTCAAGAACAAGAAGATGGCCGGCCATCTGGGCCAGGAGCGCGTGACCACGCAGAACCTGGTGATCGCCGGCCACGACGCCGAACGCGGCCTGCTGCTCGTCAAGGGCGCAATTCCGGGTGCGACGGGTTCCTTCGTGCTGGTGCGCGACGCCGTGAAGCGCGCTCGCCCGGCCGAGGCGCCTTTCCCCGCGGCGACGGCCTGAGGACACGATCATGCAGGTGAAAATCGTCACCCTCGACAACGCCGCCGCCGGCGAGGCCGAACTGCCGGAGGACATCTTCGGCGCGGCCCCCCGCCCGGACATCATGGCGCGCGTCGTCCATTGGCAGCTCGCGAAGCGCCGTGCCGGGACCCACAAGGCCAAGGGCATGGGCGAGGTTTCGGGCACGACCAAGAAGCCGTACCGCCAGAAGGGCACGGGCTCGGCCCGCCAGGGCTCGCTGCGCGCGCCGCAGTTCCGCACCGGCGGCGTCGTGCATGGCCCGGTCGTCCGCGACCATGGTTACTCGCTGCCGAAAAAGGTCCGCCGCCTCGGCCTGATCTCCGCCCTGTCGCAGAAGGCGCGGGACGGGCAGCTCGTGGTGCTGGACGCCGCTTCCGTCGAGGAGGGGGCCAAGACCTCCGCCATGGCGAAGCGCGTCAAGGCGCTGGGCTGGAAGAAGGCGCTGGTCATCGACGCCGCGGTGGACGCGAACTTCATTCGCGTCTTCCGCAACATCCCGGGGATGGACGCGCTGCCGACGGCAGGCGCGAACGTCTATGACATCCTGAACCACGACGTGCTCGTCCTGACGCGCGCCGGCGTGGAGGCCCTGAAGGAGCGCCTGGCATGAGCGCGACGGTGAGCAAGCCGAAGGCGCCCGCGCCCATCGGCAAGGAGCGCATGTACCAGGTGGTGCTGTCGCCCATCGTGACCGAGAAGGCGACGGCGATGAGCGAGACGGGGCAGTACGCCTTCCGCGTCACGCTCGACGCCACGAAGCCTGAGATCAAGCAGGCGATCGAGGGGCTGTTCGGCGTCTCCGTCACCGCGGTGAACACGCTGGTGATGAAGGGCAAGACCAAGCGCTTCAAGGGCCGTCCTGGCCAGCGCTCGGATTACAAGAAGGCGATGGTGCGCCTGGCCGAGGGCCAGAGCATCGACCTCACGACGGGGCTCGCGTAAGCCATGGCGCTGAAGAACTACAACCCGGTCACGCCAAGCCTGCGCGGCACGGTGCTGATCGACCGCTCGGGCCTTTGGAAGGGCAACCCGGTCAAGGGGCTGACGGAGGGCAAGTCCTCCTCCGGCGGGCGCAACAACCATGGCCGCATCACGGTGCGGTTCCGGGGCGGCGGGCACAAGCAGGCCTATCGCCTCGTGGACTTCAAGCGCCGCGCCAAGTGGAACGTGCCCGGCACGGTGGAGCGCCTGGAATACGACCCGAACCGCACGGCCTTCATCGCGCTGGTGAAGTACGCGGACGGCGAACTGGCCTATATCCTGGCCCCGCAGCGTCTGAAGGCCGGCGACCCGGTCGTTGCCGGCGATCGCGCGGACATCAAGCCGGGCAACGCCATGCCGCTGGGTGCGATCCCGGTCGGCACGGTCATCCACAACATCGAGCTGAAGCCCGGTGCGGGCGGCAAGGTCGCGCGCTCGGCGGGCACCTTCGCGCAGCTGGTTGGCAAGGATGCCGGCCTAGCGCAGATCAAGCTGATGTCCGGCGAGCTGCGGACGGTGCGGGCGGAGTGCATTGCCTCCATCGGCGCCGTGTCCAACCCGGACAACAGCAATCAGCAGCTGGGCAAGGCCGGGCGCTCGCGCTGGCTGGGCCGCAAGCCGCATAACCGTGGCGTGACCATGAACCCGGTCGACCACCCCCATGGCGGTGGCGAGGGCCGGACCTCCGGTGGCCGCCACCCGGTGACCCCCTGGGGCAAGCCGACCAAGGGCGCCAAGACCCGCAACAACAAGCGGACGGATCGCCAGATCGTGCGCCGCCGCAACGCGACGAAGGGCTGAGGGCGATGCCGCGCAGCGTTTGGAAAGGGCCGTTCGTGGACGGCTACCTCCTGAACAAGGCCGAGGCGGCCCGCGCCTCGACCCGCAACGAGGTCATCAGGACCTGGTCGCGCCGTTCCACCATCATGCCGCAGTTCGTCGGCCTGACCTTCGGTGTCTACAACGGGCGGAAGTTCCTGCCCGTGCAGGTGACCGAGAACATGGTCGGCCACAAACTGGGCGAGTTCTCGCCGACGCGCACCTTCGGTGGGCACTCGGCGGACAAGAAGGCGAAGCGAGGCTGATGCGATGAGCAAGCCGAAGCACCCCCGCGGCCTCGCGGATTCCGAAGCGCAGGCCATCGCGCACAACATCCGCGTGAGCCCGCGCAAGCTGAACCTCGTGGCCGGGCTGATCCGCGGCGCGAAGGCCCAGGACGCGATCGCGACCTTGACCTTCAGCAAGCGCCGCATCGCGCAGACCGTGAAGAAGACGCTGGAAAGCGCCATCGCCAACGCGGAGAACAACCACCAGCTGGACGTCGACCGCCTCGTCGTGTCCCGCGCCGAGGTGGGCCGCGCCATCGTGATGAAGCGCTTCCACGCCCGCGGCCGCGGCAAGTCGTCGCGCGTCGAGAAGTGGTTCAGTCACCTGAAGATCGTGGTGGCCGAGCAGGAAGCACCGAAGGCGGAGGCCGCGTAACATGGGTCACAAAGTCAATCCGATCGGGCTTCGTCTCGGCATCAACCGCACCTGGGACAGCCGCTGGTACGCCGACCGCGACTATGCGCGCCTGCTGCACGACGACGTGAAGCTGCGCGACACGCTGAAGGAGCGGCTGAAGTCCGCCGGCGTGGCCAAGGTCGTGATCGAGCGCCCGGCCAAGAAGCCCCGCGTGACGATCCACGCCGCCCGCCCGGGCGTCGTGATCGGCAAGAAGGGCGAGGGCATCGACTCCCTGCGCAAGGACCTGTCGGCCAAGGCCGGCGCGGACGTGTCGCTGAACATCCTCGAGATCCGCAAGCCGGAGCTGGACGCCACGCTGGTGGCCGAGAGCATCGCGCAGCAGCTCGAGCGCCGCGTGGCCTTCCGCCGTGCGATGAAGCGCGCCGTCCAGTCCGCCATGCGCCTCGGCGCCCTCGGCATCCGCATCAACTGCGGCGGCCGCCTGGGCGGCGCGGAGATCGCGCGGCTCGAGTGGTACCGCGAGGGCCGGGTGCCGCTGCACACGCTGCGCGCGGATATCGACTACGGCATCGCGACCGCGAAGACGACCTATGGCACCTGTGGCGTCAAGGTCTGGATCTTCAAGGGCGAGATCATGGCCCATGACCCGATGGCCCAGGACCGCCGCGCCCATGACCAGGCGCCGCAGCGGTAAGGTGACAGACAATGTTGCAGCCTAAGCGAACCAAGTACCGCAAGGCCCACAAGGGCCGGATCAAGGGCGTGGCCAAGGGCGGCTTCTCGCTGACCTTTGGCGGCTTCGGCCTGAAGGCGCTGGAGCCTGAGCGCGTCACGGCGCGGCAGATCGAGGCGGCTCGCCGCGCGATCACCCGTGCCATGAAGCGCCAGGGCCGCGTCTGGATCCGCATCTTCCCGGACGTTCCCGTTTCGACGAAGCCGGCCGAAGTCCGCATGGGCTCGGGCAAGGGCGCGCCGGAGTACTGGGTGGCCCGGGTGAAGCCCGGCCGCATCATGTTCGAGATCGACGGGGTCCCGGTGGACACGGCGCGCGAGGCCCTGGGCCTAGGCGCGGCGAAGCTGCCGATCCGGACGAAGATCGTGACGCGCCTCGGCGCGGCGGAGGCTTGATCCGATGACCAAGATCGCCGATATCCGCGCGAAGTCCGCTGACGAACTCAGCGGACTGCTCATCGACCTTCGCAAGGAGCAGTTCAATCTCCGTTTCCAGCGGGCCACGGGCCAGCTGGAGGCGACCGGACGTATCAAGGCCCTGCGCCGCGACATCGCCCGGGTGAAGACCATCCTGGCCGAGCGCGAGCGCGCGGCCGCCCACACCAGCAAGGCTTGAGGAGACCCCGGCCGATGCCGAAGCGAGTCCTCACGGGCCGGGTTGTCAGCGACAAGATGGACAAGACGGTCACCGTCTTGGTCGAGCGTCGCGTGATGCACCCGCTCTACAAGAAGTTCATCCGGCGCTCGAAGAAGTACGCCGCCCACGACGAGGCCAACCTGTGCAAGGAAGGCGACCTCGTGAGCATCGAGGAGTGCCCGCCCCTGTCCAAGCGCAAGGCCTGGATGGTGGTCGAGCGCAACGGGCAGCCCCTGGCCGCTGAAGGAGCGCAGGCATGATCGGCGTCGAGGCGAACCTGGACGTGGCCGACAACTCCGGCGCGCGCCGCGTCCAGTGCATCAAGGTGCTGGGCGGCTCCAAGCGGAAGACGGCCAGCGTCGGCGACGTGATCGTGGTTTCCGTGAAGGAAGCGATCCCCCGCGGCAAGGTGAAGAAGGGATCGGTGGAGCGCGCGGTGATCGTGCGGACCGCCTACCCGGTGCGCCGGGCCGATGGCTCAGCGATCCGCTTCGATCGCAACGCTGCCGTGCTGATCAACAAGCAGGGCGAGCCGATCGGGACCCGCATCTTCGGGCCGGTGGTGCGCGAACTACGCGCCCGCAAGTTCATGAAGATCATCTCGCTGGCGCCGGAGGTGCTGTAACCCATGGCCGCCAAGATCAAGAAGGGCGACCGCGTGCAGGTGCTGACCGGGCGCGACAAAGGCAAGCGCGGCGAGGTGCTGCGCGTGCTCCCGACCGAGAACCGTGCCTTCGTCCAGGGCGTGAACCTGGTGAAGAAGCACACGAAGCAGACGCGCGTGGGCGAGACGGGCGGTATCGTCTCCAAGGAGGCGGGCATCAACCTGTCGAACCTCGCGCTGATCGACCCCAAGACGGACAAGCCGACCCGCGTGGGCTTCCGCGTCCTCGAGGACGGGAAGAAGGTGCGCGTGGCCAAGGCTTCTGGTGAGGTGCTCGACCGATGAGCGGCACGAAGAAGGGCAACGCCCCCGCGGCGAAGAAGGGCGACGCGCCCGCCGAGAGCAGCGGGCGTCGCGTCGATGCGATCCCGGCCGCTTCCGGCCCGGCGGCGGCGACGCCGTCCGAGATGGCGCGGCTGCAGAGGCACTATCAGGAGGTCGTGAAGGCCGCGCTCCAGCAGGAGTTCGGCTACGACAACCCGATGCAAGTGCCGAAGCTCGAGAAGATCGTCCTGAACATGGGCGTCGGCGAGGCGGCGGGCGACCAGAAGAAGCTGGACGCGGCCGTGGCCGACATGACGCTCATCTCCGGCCAGAAGCCGGTGCGGACGCGCGCCAAGAAGGCCATCGCGGGCTTCAAGATCCGTGAGGGCCAGGCGATCGGCTGCAAGGTCACGCTTCGCAAGGCGCGCATGTACGAGTTCCTGGACCGCCTGGTCACGATCGCGCTGCCGCGCGTCCGCGACTTCCGCGGCATCCCGGGCAATCGCGGCTTCGACGGGCGCGGGAACTACTCCCTCGGCCTGAAGGAGCAGATCGTCTTCCCCGAGATCAACTACGACAAGGTTGATCAGGTTCGGGGCATGGACATCGTGTTCGTCACGACCGCGAAGACGGACAAGGAAGCCAAGGCCCTCCTCAAGGGCTTCGACCTTCCCTTCGTCAATTGATTCATCGGAAAACCGTGGGCCCGAGGCCCGCAGGTTCCAGGAGACCCTGACGTAATGGCCAAGACCTCTTCCGTCGAGAAGAACGAGTTCCGCAAGAAGCTCGCCGCGCAGCACGCTGCGAAGCGCGCCGCGCTGAAGGCTGTGGTGATGGACCGCGAGGCGCCGATCGAGGATCGCTTCGAGGCGACGCTGAAGCTTGCGGAGATGCCGCGCAACGGCGCGCGGGTCCGCGTGCGGCTGCGCTGCGAGCTGACGGGCCGCCCGCGCGGCAACTACCGGAAGTTCAAGCTGAGCCGCAACATGCTGCGGGACCTGGCCAACAAGGGCCAGCTCCCCGGCGTGGTGAAGGCGAGCTGGTAAGGAGCCCCCGGCATGTCCATGTCCGATCCGCTGGGCGACCTGCTCACCCGCATCCGCAACGCCCATGGCGCGCGGCAGACCAAGTGCCTGGCCCCCGCCAGCCGTCTCAAGACGGACGTGCTGGAGGTGCTGAAGCGCGAGGGCTACATCCGCGCCTGGCGCGTGGCTGAGCTCCGTCCCGGCGTCAGCCAGATCGAGATCGAGCTGAAGTATTCTGAGGGCGAGCCCGCCATCAAGGAAATCAGCCGCGTCTCCAAGCCCGGCCGTCGCGTGTACAGCAAGATCAAGGAGCTGCCGAAGTTCTACAACGGCCTCGGCATCCAGATCCTGTCCACGCCGCGCGGCGTCATGAGCGATGCAGAAGCACGCGCTGCCAATGTTGGCGGCGAAGTGCTCTGCCGCGTGTTCTGAGCCAGGAGGGAATACGATGTCCCGAGTTGGCAAGTATCCTGTGCCGGTTCCGGCGGGCGTCTCGCTCGCGCTGAACGGCCGCACCCTCACCGCCAAGGGCAAGCTGGGCGAGCTTTCGCTCGACCTCACCGACGCGGTCGACGTCGAGATCCGCGAAAAGGAAGTGGCGGTCAGCCCGCGCGGCGAGGACCGGCGCTCCCGCACGCTGTGGGGCACCACGCGCTCCCTGGTGCAGAGCATGGTGCATGGCGTTTCCACGGGCTTCTCGAAGTCCATGGAGATCACCGGCACCGGCTATCGCGCGGCGATGCAGGGCAACGACCTGGTGTTGAACCTCGGCTACAGCCACGAGATCCGGTACCCGGCCCCGGCCGGGATCAAGATCACGACCGAGCGTCCCACCGCCATCAAGGTGGAGGGGATGGACAAGCAGAAGGTCGGCCAGGTGGCAGCTGAGATCCGTTCCTATCGCGGTCCCGAGCCCTACAAGGGCAAGGGCGTGAGGTACGACAACGAGGTGATCCTCCGGAAGGAGGGGAAGAAGAAGTAATGGCCGACAAGCTCGCCATGATGGAGCGCCGCCGCCAGCGGCTGCGCTACCAGATCAAGCAGAAGGGCGCCGGGCGCCCCCGCCTGTCCGTGTTCCGGTCAGGCCGGCACATCTATGCCCAGGTGATCGACGACGCGGCAGGCCGCACCGTCGCCTCCGCCTCGTCGCTCGAGAAGGACATGCGTTCCTCGCTCAAGACCGGCGCCGACAAGTCGGCGGCGGAGGCGGTGGGGAAGCTGGTCGCCGAGCGCGCGGTGGCCGCAGGCGTGACCGCCGTGGTCTTCGACCGTGGGCCCTTCCTGTACCATGGCCGCGTCAAGGCGCTGGCCGATGCCGCCCGCGAGGGCGGGCTGAACTTCTGACGCGAGGGCAACGACATGGCACGTGAACCGCGCGGCGGCGGCGACAACAACGAGAACCGGGGGCGCGGCCGCGGTCGCGACCGCGACCAGAACCGCAATCAGCCCGAGCGGGATCAGGGCGACGAGCTGCAGGACAAGCTCGTCACCATCAACCGCGTCGCCAAGGTGGTGAAGGGCGGCCGTCGCTTCTCCTTCGCCGCCTTGGTGGTGGTGGGCGACCAGAAGGGCCGCGTCGGCTGGGGTTCCGGCAAGGCGCGTGAGGTGCCGGAGGCGATCCGCAAGGCGACGGAGCGTGCCAAGAAGGGCATGATCCGCGTGCCGATGCGCGAGGGACGCACCCTGCACCACGACGTGATCGGCGAGTTCGGCGCCGGCCGCGTGATCCTGCGCGCGGCTCCGGCCGGCACGGGCATCATCGCGGGTGGTCCGATGCGCGCCGTCTTCGAGACGCTGGGCATGGGCGACGTGGTGGCGAAGTGCACCGGATCGACCAATCCCCACAACATGGTGAAGGCGACCTTCGCGGCGCTGGGGCGCGCGGCGAGCCCGCGCGCGGTGGCGAACCGCCGCGGCAAGAAGGTCGCGGACCTGCTCGGCCCCCGCAAGGATGGCGCGGAGCCGGCCCAGGAGGCGGCGAATGTCTGACGCGAAGAAGACCGTGAAGGTCACGCAGGTGTCCAGCGGGAACGGGCGCAAGCCCGGCCAGCAGGACACGCTGAAGGGCCTTGGCCTGAACAAGATCGGCCGCACGCGCGAGCTGGAGGACACCCCCTCCGTGCGCGGCATGATCCGCAAGGTGCAGCACCTGGTGAAGGTGGACGACTGAGATGAAGCTCAACGAACTGCGCGACAACGAGGGCGCGCGGCCCAAGTTCAAGCGCGTCGGGCGCGGCATCGGGTCCGGCAAGGGCAAGACCGCGGGCCGAGGCGTGAAGGGCCAGAAGGCGCGCACCGGCGTGTCGCTGAACGGGTTCGAGGGCGGTCAGCTCCCGATCTACCGGCGTCTGCCGAAGCGCGGCTTCAAGAACATCTTCCGCGTCCAGTACGCGCCGCTGAACGTCGGCGCGCTGCAGGAGGCGATCGAGGCCGGGCGCATCAGCGCCGAGGGCGAGATCACCGAGGCGGCGCTGCGCGAGGCGGGCGTGGTCCGCAGCGGGCCGAAGTATGCCGGCGTCCGGCTGCTGGGCCGCGGCGAGATCAAGAACGCGGTCCGCATCACCGTCTCCGGCGCATCGGCCACGGCCAAGGCGGCGATCGAGGCGGCGGGTGGCACCCTGACCCTGCCGGAAGCGGCGGCCGGGACCGAGGCGGCGTCCGAGTGACGCCGGGGGCGTGCCGCCACGGCGCGCCATGCTAACATGGCGACGGCGCGGGCCGGGGTGGACCCCTGGCCGGCGCCGTTCGCGTGAGACGGGATAGGGACGCGCATGGCTTCGGCCACCGAACAACTCGCGGGCAGCATGAACCTCGGCGTTCTCGCCAAGGCCACCGAGCTCAAGAAGCGCATCTGGTTCACCCTGGGGGCGCTGATCGTCTACCGCATCGGGACCTACGTGCCGGTGCCGGGCGTCGATGCGCAGGTGATGGGCGAGATGCTGCGCCAGCACGGCGGCGGCATCCTGGGCATGTTCGACATGTTCACGGGCGGCGCGCTTGGGCGCATGACCGTCTTCGCGCTGAACATCATGCCCTACATCTCGGCCTCGATCATCACCCAGCTGATGACCGCCGCCATCCCATCCTGGGAGGCTCTCAAGAAGGAGGGCGAGTCCGGGCGCAAGAAGCTGAACCAGTACACGCGCTACCTCACCCTCGTCATCGCCATCGTGCAGGCCTGGGGCATCGCCGTGGGGCTGGAGGGGATCCGGGGCAGCACCGGGGCGGCCGTCGCCGACCCGGGCATGTTCTTCCGCGTCTCGGCCGTCATCACCCTGGTGGGCGGCACCATGTTCCTGATGTGGCTGGGCGAGCAGATCACCGCGCGCGGCGTGGGCAACGGCATCTCGCTGGTCATATTCGCGGGCATCGTGGCGAACCTGCCCTCGGCGCTGGTCTCCACGCTGGAACTGGGCCGCACCGGCGCGCTCTCGACCTTCTTCATCATCTTCTTCCTGCTCGCAGCGCTGTCCGTGATCGCCTTCGTGGTGTTCATGGAGCGCTCGCAGCGGCGCATCCCGGTGCAGTACCCGAAGCGACAGGTGGGCAACCGCATGTTCGGCGGCGAGGCGACGCACCTGCCGCTGAAGCTGAACACGGCGGGCGTGATCCCGCCTATCTTCGCCTCGTCCCTGCTGCTGCTGCCGGCAACGGTCGCGGGCTTCTCCACGGACCAGAGCGCCGATAGCTGGCTGACCACGGTCGCCAACCTTCTGGCGCATGGGCAGCCGCTCTACATGGGGCTTTATCTGGCGCTGATCGCCTTCTTCGCCTTCTTCTACACGGCCGTGGTGTTCAACCCGGCGGAGACGGCGGACAATCTGAAGAAGTACGGCGGCTTCGTGCCGGGCATCCGGCCGGGCCAGCAGACGGCGGATTACCTCGACCGGGTGCTGACGCGCCTCACCGTGGTCGGCGCGGCCTATCTCTGCATCGTCTGCATCATTCCCGAGCTGCTGATCAGCAATTACGGCGTGCCCTTCTATTTCGGCGGCACGTCGCTCCTCATCATCGTGACGGTGACGATGGACACGGTGGCGCAGATCCAGTCCCATCTCTTCGCCCATCAGTATGAGGGGCTGATCAAGAAGGCCCGCCTCGGCGGGCGTGGGCCGCGGCCGCGGTAAGACGGGGGCAGACCGATGAACCTCATCCTTCTGGGGCCGCCGGGGGCTGGCAAGGGCACCCAGGCGAAGCGCCTCGAGGAGCGCTTCGGGATCGTGCAGATCTCGACGGGCGACATGCTGCGGGCCGAGGTGAAGTCCGGCTCGGCGATCGGGCAGGAAGCCAAGGCGATCATGGAGAGCGGGGCGCTGGTCCCGGACTCCATGATCACGGCCATGCTCGCCGCCCGGGTGAAGCAGCCCGACGCCGCCAAGGGGTTCATCCTGGACGGGTTTCCACGCACCGTGCCGCAGGCCGAGGCGCTGGACGGGATGCTGAAGGAGAAGGGCCTCGGTCTCGACCACGTGATCGAACTGAAGGTGGACGATGCGGCCCTGGTGCGGCGCATCTCCGGCCGCTTCACCTGCGCCAAGTGCGGCGAGGGGTATCACGACGAATTCAAGCGCCCCCGGCAGGAAGGGGTTTGCGAGGTGTGCGGCTCGACCGAGTTCAGCCGCCGCGCCGACGACAAGGCGGAGACGGTGGGGGCGCGGCTCGAGGCCTATCACCGCCAGACCGCGCCGCTGCTGCCGTACTATGCGGCGCAGGGAAAGCTTCGGCAGGTGGATGGCATGGCCGACATGTCCGTAGTGACGGAGGAATTGAACCGTCTCCTCGCGAACGCGGCTTGACGGAAACGACCTCACGGCGTAAGACCCCGCCTCTCGCGGGCGGGGCGTGCCGGGTGTGGCTGCCTTCGGCCGCGTTCGGCTTTTGGATCATAGAGGATAGGACCGGCTGTTCCGGTCCGTACGTGTGTGGGCCGAGAGGCCCCAGAGGAGCTGAGACGTGGCGCGCATCGCTGGCGTGAACATTCCCCCCAACAAGCGCGTCGAAATCTCGCTGCGCTACATCTACGGCATCGGTCCGGTGAACGCGAAGCAGATCTGCGACACGGTCGGGATCCCGGTCGAGCGTCGCGTGAACCAGCTCACCGACGACGAGATCATGAAGCTGCGCGAGATCATCGACCGCGACTTCCGCGTCGAGGGTGACCTGCGCCGCGAGACGGCGATGAACATCAAGCGCCTGATGGACATGGCCTGCTATCGCGGCCTCCGTCATCGCCGTGGCCTGCCGGTCCGTGGCCAGCGCACCCACACCAATGCCCGCACGCGCAAGGGCAAGGCCGTGCCCGTGGCCGGCAAGAAGAAGGTGACCAAGTAACATGGCCCGCTCTCCCGCCGCCGGTTCCCGCCCAAAGAAGAAGGAGCGGAAGAACATCTCCTCCGGCGTGGCGCATGTTCTCGCCACCTTCAACAACACCATCGTGACCATCACGGACGCCCAGGGCAACGCGATTGCCTGGTCCTCCTCGGGCACGAAGGGGTTCAAGGGTTCGCGCAAGTCCACCCCCTATGCCGCGCAGGTCGCGGCCGAGGATGCGGGGTTGAAGGCGCGTGACCACGGCATGGAGACGCTCGAGGTCGAGGTGTCGGGCCCGGGTTCGGGCCGTGAGTCGGCGCTGCGCGCGCTGCAGTCCGTGGGCTTCCACGTGACCGCGATCCGCGACGTGACGCCCATCCCGCACAATGGCTGCCGCCCCCGCAAGCGCCGCCGCGTCTGACCGGGGCCAGGAGAAGCACCTTGCTCGAACGGAACTGGGAAACCCTGATCAAGCCGGAGAAGCCGCGCGTTGACTCCGTCAGCGCCGACGGCCGCGGGGCTGAGCTTGTGGTGGAGCCGCTGGAGCGTGGCTTCGGCATGACGCTCGGCAACGCGCTGCGTCGCGTGCTGCTGTCCTCGCTGCAGGGCGCGGCGGTGACGGGCGTCCGCATTGACGGCGTGCTGCACGAATTCAGCAGCCTGGTCGGCGCGCGCGAGGATGTGACGGACATCATCCTCAACCTCAAGCAGCTGGCAATCCGCTACGAGGGCGAGGGCGCCAAGCGCCTGATGCTGACGGCCACCGGCCCTGGCGAAGTGCGTGCCGCCGACATCCAGGTGACTGGCGACATCGAGATCAGCAACCCCGAGCTGCTGATCTGCACGCTGGACGAAGGCGCGAACCTCAACATGGAGCTGACGGTCGAGACTGGCCGCGGCTATGTGCCCGCCTCGCAGAACCGCAAGGAAGACAGCCCGATCGGCCTGATCCCGATCGACGCCATCTTCTCGCCGGTGCGCAAGGTCGCCTATCGCGTCGAGCCGACGCGCGTGGGCCAGCAGACCGACTTCGACAAGCTCGTCATGTCGGTCGAGACCAACGGCACGGTGCCGCCGGAGGACGCGGTGGCGCTGGCCGCCCGCATCCTGACGCATCACCTCGGCATCTTCATCACCTTCGAGGAGCCGCGCGAGCAGCGCCGCGACGAGGTGCAGGACGACCTGCCCTTCAACCGCAACCTGCTTCGCAAGGTGGACGAGCTCGAGCTGTCGGTCCGTTCGGCGAATTGCCTGAAGAACGACAACATCGTCTACATCGGCGACCTGGTGCAGAAGAGCGAGCAGGAGATGCTCCGCACGCCGAACTTCGGCCGCAAGTCGCTGAACGAGATCAAGGAGGTCCTCGCCTCCATGGGGCTCAGCCTCGGCATGCCCGTGTCGGGCTGGCCCCCGGAGAACATCGAGGATCTCGCGAAGAAGGTCGAGGAGCCGTTCTGAGCGGCATCCCACGGCGGGGAGGAGGCTTCCCGCCGCCACTGCACGGATAGGCGGGCCGCGCGCCCGGGAGTTTGAAAGATGCGTCACGGAATGGCCGGCCGGAAGCTCGGCGTCACCTCGGCCCACAGGGTCTCGATGCTCCGCAACATGGCGACGAGCCTGTTGAAGCATGAGCAGATCACGACGACCCTGCCCAAGGCGAAGGAGCTGCGTCCCTATGTCGAGCGCATCATCACGCTCGGCAAGCGCGGCGGGCTGCATGCGCGGCGCCAGGCCTATGCGCAGATCCGTGACGAGAAGGTGGTGGACAAGCTGTTCTCCACCATCGCCGAGCGCTACCAGGCGCGCAGCGGTGGCTACACCCGCGTGCTGAAGGCCGGCTTCCGCTACGGCGACATGGCCTCCATGGCCGTGATCGAACTGATGGACCGCGACCCGGCCGCCAAGGGCCAGGATAGCGGCCCGAAGCCCGAGGCGGCCGAGGAGCAGGAGGCGGTCTGAACCCGCGAGGGTCGGGCCACCGAAAGGGGCGGCGGGGAAACCCGGCCGCCCTTTTTCTTTGTGCGGCCGCTCCTCACAGAAAGCGCATCTGGTCCGGAATCTGTGGGTTGAAGCGGCGCAACGGCTCGCGCAGCCCGCCGGGCCAGGGGGCGTAGCGTGGCGGGATGAAGAGGGAAGGGCGGTTCCCTTCCCACAGCATCACCGCGATCTGCTCGCTGATCGGCGAATAGGCCAGGAAGACATGAGCAGGGCCGTGGGCATGGCCGGAAAGCCAGCCCTCCTCCCAGGCGATGCCGGGGCCCTCGCCGCGCAGCGCGTCGCTGATGACGCGCTGCCGCCCGCCAGTCACCGGGCGCAGCCGCGGCGTCACCGCGGGATGCACGGCCAGAGCCAGGACGGGCTGGCCGGGCAGGCCGGCGAACTCCTCCGGCAGTTCCGCGGAAATCGGTGCCGCGGCGAGGAGGAGGAGGTCGCGTCTAGTCAATGCGGATATTCGCCTCGCGCACCAGCGTCGCCATGGCGGTGCGGCCCTCCGCCACGAAGCGCGCGAAGGTGGCGGGATCGCTGCCGACCGGCACAGCGGCCAGTTGCGCGAGGCGGCGCTGCACGTCGGCCTCGGCCAATGTCGCGGCCAGGGCACCGTGGATCTGCGTCACAAGGGCAGGCGGCGTGCCGGCAGGGGCGAAGAGGGCGCACCACTCGCTGAGTTCGATGCCTGGCGTGCCCGCCTCGGCGAAGGTGTGCACATCGGGGCGCAGGGAAACGCGCTGCGGCGCGGAGACGGCCAGGAAACGCGCGCGGCCGCTATCCACGATCGGCCCGGCGGAAAGCATGGTGATGAAGGCGCCGTCGAGCGTCCCGGCTGCGAGGTCACGAGCCGCGTCGGCACCGCCCCTGTAGGGGACATGCGTCAGCTCGATCCCGGCAGCGCGGGCGAATTGCACGAGTCCGAGATGCCCAGCCGTGGCGTTGCCCTGGGTGCCGATATTCATCGTCTGGCGCCGGGCGAGGGCGATGAACTCGCGCAGGTCGCGGGCCGGGAGGTCGTTCTTCACCGCCAGCACCTGCGGGAAGGTGACGGCCAGCGAGATGGGCGCGAACGCCGTAGCGTATTCGAAGGCGAGGCCGCGCAGCAGGGCGGGGTTCACCAGGTGCGAAGAGGCATCCATCAGCAGCGTGTGCCCGTCCGGTGCGGCGCGCGCCACCTCGTTGCCGCCCAGCGAGCCGCCGGCGCCCGTGCGATTCTCCACCACGATGGTGGCGCCGAGGCGCTGTGACAGACCGGGCGTGAGGGCGCGCGTGGCGCTGTCGGCCGCCCCGCCGGCCGCAAAGGGCACGATGACGCGGATGGGACGGCTGCCGAAGCTCTGCGCCGACGCGGTGGCCGGCAGAAGAGCGGGGAGGGCGAGAAGGGTGCGGCGCTTCATGCGATTCTCTTTCTCCGGCATGGCCGGCCCGTCAAGACGGACTGGTGGTGCGCGTCTGCCCAGAATGGGAGAAACCCGTCCGGCACATTGCCGTTGTTCCAAGGTCATCACAGGAAGGTGGGACCATGAACAACATTGTTTACATCGTTGGCGCCATCGTCATCGTCATCGCGATCCTGAGTTTCCTCGGCCTGCGCTGAAGCGCCGGACGTGAAGCGGGGGCGGCCGGTGGATCCGGCCGCCCCCTTTTTGTATCCGGCCGAGAAGCGCTGGAGAACGCTCAGGCCGCGCGGCGCCGTCGCAGGAGGGCGACGCCCAGCACGCCTGCACCCAGCAGCGAAAGCCCCGCCGGGACCGGAACCGGTACCGGGATCGTGGCAGACCCGCCCGAGAAGGCGAAGCTGCCGACGAGGTTCAGCCCGTCCGTTTGACCGGAGAAGGTGAAGGTCCCGGGTGTGTCGTCGAACCCGGCCGCGCGCAGCACCCCCACGCCGTTGATGAGCAGGTAGTCCGTCGGCTGCGCCTGAGGCGAGGCAGCAGGGATCGTGTACTGGGTCACCGCGACGTCCTGCAGGTCGAACGACAAGCCGCCGACCGTGAAGAAGTCGGTGATCGGTCCCGAGAACCCCGCGAAGACGAAGTCCTGAATCGTCCCGATGTCGCCGGCCGTGACGGGCAGGTTGGATCCGGTATCCACGTTGTTGACCAGGAAGGCCCCGGTCCCGCCGCCCGCTCCGGCATCGGTGACGCAGGGGCCCGACACGGAAGCGCAGAAATCGACCGCCACCGCGTCCGCGAGACGAACGGTGTTACCACCGGCATCCTCGCCCTGGAACAAACCCGTGAAATCGATGGAGCCGCTCAGAGGCACTGCCTGTGCGGCTATGGGGGCCAGCAGCACCCCCAGCCCCAAGGCCATTCCTTGGATGATTTTTGATTTTGCCATTCCACGGCACCTCCCCCCGGCCAAGGCGCGCACAGCGCGCACCCTGATGGGGCCAGGGTCATGAGTAGAATTCCTGGAATGGTCATGTCGTTATGCGTGCATTCTGTTTTATTAACGAACCGTTCATTGAAATATGGGATGTCGCATTACTTGCGATTGAGACAATCATGACATTAACAATTAAGGAGGGTGGCCAGCCTGCTTACAGGCTGGAAGGGCAAAAGTCAGTGGAAGAAAGCCAGCAAAGCTGCCCGGGCGAAGGGAGACCGACGCCCCCGCCGCCCGATCGGTGCAGCTGGATCGCAAACAAGCCGGCGTGGTCGCGTCGAAGGAAAGATCTAAGGGCCGGTGCCCAGCAGCGAGAGGCCGCCGAGCACGGGCCGGATCATCAGCGCGGCAGCGTCCCGAGGCCTTGCTCCAGATCGGCGAGCAGGTCGGGCACTTCCTCCAGCCCCACATGAATGCGGAAGGTCGGTCCACCGAAGTCACCGGTTTCTGCCGTGCGGGTCAGGAAGCCCGTGGTCGGGATGGCCAAGCTCTCGAACCCGCCCCACGACGCCCCGATCCCGAAGAGCCGCAGCGAGTCCACGAGGCGGAACATGTCCTCCTGGCTGTAGCGCGGCTGCAGCACCACGCCGAACAGGGAGCATGTGCCGGAAAAGTCCCGCTTCCACAGCGCGTGCTGCGGGTGGGAGGGAAGGGCCGGGTGCAGCACCTGCTTGACCTCGGGCCGGGCCTCCAGCCAGCGCGCCACTTCCAGCCCGGCCTCCGCCTGGGCCTTCAGCCGCATCGCCATGGTGCGGACGCCACGCAGCGCCAGCCAGCAATCATCCGGGGAGGCGTACTGGCCGAGGATGGAGGCGGCGGAGCGCACGGCGAGGTGATCCTCCTCCGAATTCACCGTCGCGGAGCCGAGCAGGATGTCGGAATGCCCGCCGACATACTTGGTGAGCGCCTGGATGGAGACGTCCACCCCGTGCCGGAAGGGCTGGAAATGATGGATGCCCCAGGTGTTGTCCATCAGCACCTTGCAGCCCCGCGCATGGGCGGCGCGGCTGATGGCGGGGACGTCCTGCACCTCGAAGGTGTGGGACCCCGGGCTCTCCGTGTAGACGACCTTGGTGTTCGGGCGGATCAGCGCCGCCATCCCCGCCTCGTCCACGCAGGGGTCGTAGAAGGTGGTCTCGATCCCCCAGCCCTGCATCAGCGTGGTGGCAAGGTTTCGCGCCGGGCCATAGACGCTGTCCGGCATCAGGCAATGGTCGCCGGCCTTCAGGAAGGCCAGCAGCGGCACCGCGACGGCGGCGAGGCCGGTCCCGAGGATGGTGCAGCGCGTGCCGCCCTCAATCTCCGCAATCACGTCCTCCAGCGCGTAGTGCGTCGGCCCGCCCTGGGTGCCGTAGGTCATGAACTGGTCGTAGCGCTTCTTCGCACCAGCAACTCGGGACTCGCAATCGGGGAAGAGGACGGTGGAGCCGCGATGCACGGGCGGGTTCACGAAGCCGTGGATGCGAACGCCGGCGCGCCCCGCATGGCTCATGCGGGTGGCGAAGCCGTGCTTGCCATGGGGAGCCTCAGGCATCAGGAAGCGACCTTCTCGGTTTCGGGGCGCGAGGCCCATTCGGTCCAGGAGCCGTCATAGACGGCCGGTTCGGGCAGTCCGGCGCGCAGTGCGCCCAGGGAAAGGATGCAGGCGGTCACCCCCGTCCCGCAGGAGGTGATGAGCGGGCGTGACCCGTCCGCGCCCGCCTGGGCGAAGCGGGCGCGCAGCGCCTCGGGCGGCAGCATGGTGCCGTCGGCGGCGAAGAGCTCGTTGAAGGGCAGGTTGGCCGCACCGGGCATGTGGCCGGAGGGCAGGCCGGGGCGCGGTTCCGGCGCCGTGCCGTCGAAGCGGCCCTTTGCGCGCGCATCCAGCACCAGCGCCGAGCCGTCGCGCAGCGCCGCCTTCACGTCACCGATGCCGCGCAACCGCGCCGTGGAGAGATCGGCCGTGTAGCTGGACTGCGGGCGCTCCGCCGCCTCCCCGGACTCCACGGGGCGTCCCTCGGCGAGCCACTTGGGCAGGCCGCCATCCAGCACGGCGGCCTTCGTGTGGCCCATCAGCCGCATGAGCCACCAGCCGCGCGCCGAGGATTGCAGCCCCTTCTGGTCGTAGAACACGACGGGCGTGTCATTGCCTACGCCCATCCAGCCCAGGAGCCGCTCGAACCGCGCTGGGGTGGGGGCCATGTGCGGCAGGGTGGCGTCGGGATCCGCCACCTCGTCGATGTCGAAGAAGGCGGCGCCCGGGATGTGGGCCTCGCGGAACTTCGTGCGCCCATCGTGCGGCTCGTTGGGCAGGTACTTCGTCGTGTCGAAGACCCGCACCTCAGAGAGGTTCGCGGCCAGCCATTCGGTGGAGACGAGGTGCTCCATCTGTCTCAATCCTCCAGCCCGATGGAGATGCGGCGATTCTGCCGCCCCTTGCTTTCCAGCTTCAGCACCGTAACCCGGCCGATCTCGCCGGTGCGGGCGACATGGGTGCCGCCGCAGGGCTGGAGGTCCACGGGCTTCTCCTCGTCGCCGATCCGCACCAGCCGGACCTGTCCGCCGCTGCGGGGCGGTTGCACCGACAAGGTGCGCACCAGCCCGGGATTGGCGTCCAGCTCCGCCTCGCTGATGGAGGAGAAGGACACCGGGTGATCTTCCGCCACCAGTGCATTCAGCCTCTCCTGCCACCATTCCTTGGGCGGCGGCTCGGGCAGGTTGAAATCGAGGCGCGACTTCTCCGCACCGATCTGCCCGCCCGTGACGCCGATGCCCGGCGTGAGCGAGCAAAGCAGGTGCATGGTGGTGTGCATCCGCATGTGGCGGTGCCGCCGCGCCCAGTCGAGCGCGACCGTCACCTCCGCGCCGACGGGTGGCGCCTCGCCTTCGATGGGATGGACGACCACGCCGTCCTCGCCCTTCAGCGCCTCGCCGATCGCGGCCTCGCCGCCGGGCCAGCGCATCGTGCCGGTGTCGCCCGGCTGCCCGCCGGAGCGCGCATAGAACACGGTGCGGTCCAGCACGATGCCGGCCGGCCGGTGCTCGACGATGCGGGCGGTGCATTCGCGCAGTGCCGCGTCTTCCAGGAAGAGTTTTTCGGTCATGTCCAGGCCTCGCGCAGGCGTGCGCGGTTCTGCCGCAGCCAGAACAGGCAAAGCGCGGCGGTGGCGTTGCGGATCGCGCCGCCGTCGAGGCGGGCGAAACCCTCCTCCGCGGGCAGCAGCAGGGTGCGGATGTCCTCGCCCTCGGCGGCGAGGCCATGGTTGGCCCCGGAATCGGGCAGGCGGGTGCGGCCGCAATACAGGTGGATGTGCTCATCGCAGCCACCCTGCATCAGCATGTAGTGGCCGATGGATTCGAGCCGGTCGGTTTCCAGCCCTGCTTCCTCCGCCGTTTCGCGGCGGGCGCAATCCGCGGGGTCCTCGCCGGCTTCCAGCAGCCCGGCGACGCATTCCGTCATCACCGGCTCGAAGCCGGCGGCGAGGGCGGGGAGGCGGAACTGCTCGATCAGGCAGATCCGGTCGGTCCAGGGGTCGTAGGGCAGCACGGCCACCGCCCCGCCACGGCGCCACAGCTCCCACACCAGCTCGGGCGAGCGGGCGCCGTCGAAGCGGCGATAGGTGAAGCGGACGCGTTGCACGGGGAAGCGGCCATTCCAGGCCACCTCATCCTCCCGCACCTCGAGTCCCGGATGCGGCGGGATCGTCGGAGCCTTGCTTGGTCTGGCGCTCATCGGCCGCGGAGCCTAGCCTCGCCCCCGACGCCCGTCCACATGACCAACCCCGACATCAAATCCGCCCGAAGGCGCGCCATCCTCGCCATCCTGCTGGCCGCCTTGCTTTTCGCGGGCGCGGCGGCCTGCGTGAAGGCGCTGGGCGGGGAGGTGCCGCTGGCGCAGATCATCCTGTTCCGGTCCGCCTTCGCGCTGCCCGTGCTCCTGCCGCTGCTGCGTGCCGCCGGGGGCTGGAGGGCGCTGCGGACGACGCGCCCGGGCGGGCACGCGCTGCGCCTCGCCTTCGGCTTCGCGGGCATGGTGGGCGCGTTCTACGGCTATGCGCACCTGCCGCTCGCGACGGTGACGGCGCTGGGCTTCACCATGCCGCTCTTTCTCGCGCTGCTCGCCGTGCCGCTGCTGGGGGAAAAGCTGGAGGCGGCGCGCGGCCTCGCCGCGCTGGTGGGGTTCGGCGGCGTGCTGCTGATGGTGCGCCCCGGGGCGGGCGGCGATGGCTGGACCATGCTGGTGGTGCTGGGCGCGGCCCTGGCCTGGGCGCTGGCGATGATCACCATCCGGCGCATGGGCGCGCAGGGGGAAAGCGGCGTTGCCATCGTGCTGTGGTTCTCCTTCGGATCCACTCTCGTCGCCCTGGCCTGGAGCGTTCCGGGCTGGGTCTGGCCCACCCCCACCCAATGGCTGTTGCTGGCCGTGATCGGCGGCGTGTCCGCCTTCGCGCAGATCCTGATGACGGAGGCGTACCGCGTCGCCGAGCCCACGGTGGTCGCGCCCTTCGAGTATTCGGGCATCGTCTGGACGACCGCGCTGGGCGCGCTGATCTGGGCGGAGGCGCCGGATGGCTGGGACGCGCTGGGGATCCTCCTGCTGGTCGGGGCGGGGCTGGCGCTGTGGCGGCGCGAGGCGATGGCGGCAGGCTTGAAGCGGTGAGGCTTCCGGCCGCACATGGCGCCATGCCCGCGCGCATCGCCTGGCCCCTGGCCCTCCTGCTTCTGCCGCTGATCGCGCTGGGGCTGCGCTGGGCTTCCTTTCTCCCTTCCGTGATCGACTGGGACGAGAGCCTGTACCTCCTCCAGGCGCGGGAATGGCTGCGCGGGAACTGGCCGCTGTCCGGCGTGTGGGACATGCACCCGGTGGGCGCGCCGGGGATGATCGCCCTGGCCTTCCTCCTGTTCGGCGAGAATCTCTGGGCGGTTCGGCTGCTCGGCGCGCTTTGCGTCGCGGCGACGGGGTATGCGCTGATCTGGTTGATCCGCAATCTCGGCGGCGGGCGGCCCATGGCCTATGCGGCGGCGCTTCTCTACGCCGCGCATTCGGTGCTGCTGGGCGGGCTGGCCTCGAACACCGAGATCCTGTTCGCGCCGATGGTCGTCTCCGCCCTGGCCCTCGCCGTGGCGCCGGGCGGGCCGTGGCGGCGCCTGCTGCCCATGGGGGCGCTGGTCGGGCTGGCGCTGCTGGTGAAGCCGGTGGCGACGCCGGAAGGCTGCCTCGCCTTCGCCCTGCTCGTCCTGCCGGTGCTGCGCGCGCGGCGGTGGCGCGAGGTGGCGGCCATGGCGCTCGCCTATGCGGTGCTTTGCGCCGCGCCGACGCTGCTCACCGGGCTGGTCTATGCGCTGCGCGGCGAATTCTCGGACTGGCTCAACTCCTCCATCCTCGCGCCGCTGCAATACGCCTCGGGCCGCATGTCGGCGGAGCAGGCGCTGTGGCGCAGCACCCTGGCGGGGCTGGAGTTCCGCTGGCTGCTCCTGCTGGCGCTGCCCGCTTTCGCGGCGCTGGACGCGGCGGAGGAAGGGCCACGCCGGGTCGCACGCTTCGGGTTGCTGTGGCTTGCCGTCGCGCTGGTGGCTGTGGTGGGGCCGGGGCATTTCTTCGGGCATTACTTCCTGATCCTGCTGCCGCCGCTGTCGCTGCTGGCGGCGCTCGGGCTGTTCCTGGGCGTGCGCGCTCTTGCTGCGGCGCGCGCCCGCGCCGCGATGCTGATGGTCCTCGCCCTTGTCGGGACGGACCTCGTCGCGCGCGACCTTTCGCCGCGGCTGTCGCGCGGCTTCGCCCTGGGCAGCCCGGACACGCCGCGCCGCATAGCGAACCTCATGAACGAGGAACTGCAGGAGGGCGACACGATCTTCGTGCCGAACTACCAGCCCGTCGTGTACTTCCTCACCGAGGCGCGGCTGCCGACGCGCTTTCCATTTCCGGTCCATCTGACCGGTTCCTTCGCCACGCTGGCCGGGGTGGACACGGATGCGGAGGTGCGGCGCATCCTGGAATCCCGCCCGCGCTTCATCGTGCTCGACCGCTCGGAATGGTTCGCCATGCGCGTCAGCGCCATGGCGATGCTGAGCGAGGCGCTGGAGGAAGGCTACGAACTCGCCGCCTCCTTTGTGGAGGAGCGGGGGACGGTGGAGCTGTGGCGGCGGCTGGAGTCGGAGTAGCGTGGTTCAGGACATCCTCTTCTTCGCCTCGAAGATCTTCTGGCTCTTCGCCCGGCCCAACACCTTCGCGCTGCTGCTCCTCGCCATCGGCCTGGCGCTGCTGTGGCGCGGGCGGCGCTGGGGCCACTGGCCGGCGCTGCTGGGCTTTTGCTGGTATGCGGCGGTGCTGCTGACGCCGCTCGCCGCCTGGCTCACCCTGCCGCTGGAGGACCGCTTCCCGCGCCCCGCCCCGCCCGAGCGGGTGGATGGCATCGTGATCCTCGGCGGAGCGGTGGAAACCAAGCTGACCGAGGGCCGCGGCCTTCCGTCGCTGAACGGCGCGGCGGAGCGCATGACGGAGGCGGTGGCATTGGCGCGCCGCTATCCGGAAGCGCGGATCGTGTTCAGCGGCGGCACCGGCTCGCCCATCCCGGGCCAACTCACCGAGGCGGAGGTGGCGCGGCGCCTCTGGGCATCGCTCGGGCTGGAAGGGGAGCGGGTGATCTTCGAGGACCGCTCGCGCAACACCTGGGAGAACGCGACCGAGACCCACGCCCTGCTGGACCCGCGGGAGGGGGAGACATGGCTGCTCGTCACGAGCGCCAGCCACATGCCGCGCTCGGTGGGGTGCTTCCGGCAGGCCGGGTGGCGCATCACGGCTTGGCCCGTGAACTACTCCACCCTGCCAGGCGGGGCGGGATGGTTCGACCCCCCGCTCTCGATGCGGCTGGGGCAGGCGGAATGGGCGGTGCGGGAGTTCGTGGGCCTCGTGGCCTACCACCTGTTGGGGCGCACGGACGCGCTGTTTCCGGCGCCCAGGTCTCGTGAGCCAGCGTGATCCGGCAGTGGACCCAAGAAAGGATCCCCGCTTGGTGACGCCGAGATCAAGAGCCGGTTGAGGCAGGACGAAGCCGACATCCACTGCCACACCCAAGCAGCCGGCCCATTTTGGAATGCTCGTGAAAGCGAGAGTCCAGTTTTCGCTTCTCTGCGGATCGCTGGTTCACCAAGCGCGCCAAGCATCATTTTTTGGAGAATTGCCGCGGCGGCCACCGTGACAGCGGTTTCAAAGTTGGGATAATGTCGCAAGCGATGTCCAGCGCCGCTGAACGTTCGGCTATCTCAGCCCGGGCTCACGCACAGCAATTCCCTGACCGCAAGGATTCTCCGGCAACCATCCTCGTCATCCATGATGGGTTGGGCGTCCTTCGGGGCAGCGAGAAAGTCATGCTTGACCTCATGGCTGGCCTTCCGCACCACCGCTGGTGTGTCCTGACCAACCACGCTGAGTTTGCTGACGCCGCCGAGGCCCAGGGACACGTCGCTTCGGTGCGGCTGGAGACGTTGAAGCCGGTGTTTGACCATGGCTTCGGTCCCTCCAGCGTGCCACTCCTGTTGCGTCAAGCGCGACTCGTCGAGCGCCTCGTCCGGGAAACCGGGGCGGAACTGATCCACGTCAACAACGCGACCTTCTCCAACTGGGCGGCACTGGCAGCCTGGTGGTGCGGGATTCCGATCTTGGCCCATATCCACTCATTCCTGTCGCGACGAACGCGGGTCCTTCTGGGCGTTCACGCCGTGGACCGGATCGTTGGCGTTTCGCGCGCCGTTCTTGAGCCCTCCCTCGGGGACCCTTCGCTCCACGCCAGATGCGTCGTCATCCATAACGGTCATGATTGGGCGGCCCGGTCACGCATTGATCGCAGCACGCTACGCGCGGATCTGGGCATCCCGGCGTCGAGCATTGTCCTTGCGGTGGTCGGTGTCCTGTTGCCGTTGAAGCGGGTTGATGTGGCCTTCGAGGCACTGCGGCACCTCCCTGCCGAGTTGTTGGCGGGGACGACGCTGCTCGTGATCGGCGACGGGCCGGAGCGGGCAGCCCTGGAAGATCACGCCCGGGGCTTGCCTGTGCTGTTCCTTGGTCAGCGAGACGATGTTCCATCGCTGCTTGCGGAGGTGGCCGACATCCTTCTGATGCCTTCCGAGAAGGACGCTTTCCCGACTGTTCTCCTCGAGGCGGCAGCTGCTCGCATTCCGCGCATTGGCGCAGATGCAGGTGGAACTCCCGAAGCCATCATGGACAGCGTGGACGGAGTTCTTGTTCCTCCCGGCGACCCCGAGGCCCTGGCTCGGGCAATCGCAGAGTTGGCCAATGATGCGCAAAAGGCTCGGCGTCTCGCCGATGCCGCCGAGCGACGGCTCGCCGAAGACTTCAGCTCCGCCCGCTTCCTGGAGGCGTTCGAGATCCTTTATCGCGACATGCGGCACAATTCTCCCAGCCGTGTGCGGCGAATCGCCACGGCGCTGCGCTCGTTCCTGCACACGATGAGATCGTGATTCGCCTCGCCGGCTCGGCAGAATGTCTGAGTGACGCCGATCTGTCGCTGCAACCCTGCAAGCGGAAACGCTCCTAAAGCTCCGTGATCCGCCCCGGATGGGCGCGGCCGCGCAGCAAATCCCACAAGCCGCGCAGATTGCCGCGCAGTCGGCCGAACCGGTCCACCTCCTTTTCCGGCCAGGGCGACTTCAGGAGGTTCACCAAAAGGTGCCGCCCGGCGGAGGGAAGGGCATGCGACCACGGAAACGACCCCTTCCGTGCCAGGTAGACCGGGTTCACCACCTGCGAGTAGCCGAGCCGCCGCCCCGGCACGCGCCCGGACTTGGTGCCGAGATGCACCCCCCGCGCCGCCAGCAGCCGCAGGATCGTGCCGTGCGGCAGGAGGCGGCGCGACAGGTCGATGTCCTCGTACCAGGCATAGAGCGGCAATTCCTCGTCGAAGCGGAGGCCGTGTTTGCGCAGCGGGGCGAGGCGCAGCGCCATGTTGCAGCCATAGGCGTTGAAGGCCGGCGCGGTGTCCAGCGGTGCGGCCGCTGGCGGAGCGGTGGCGAGCACGGCGCGCGCCTCCATTGGCGAGAGGCCGGGGCCCTTGGCGCCATCGGCGAGAACGACGCCCGTTGCCACGGAGCAATCGGGCCGGTCCTTCAGCACCGCCTCCAGCACCGCCAACCACTCGGGCGCGGGCAGGAAGTCGTCGTCGAAGAAGGCCACGGCGTCGCAATCGCCGAGCGCGGCGATGATGCGGTTGCGCTGGCGCGGCAGCCCGGCCTCGCCGCGCAGCAACTCGACGCCGGGGAAGCGGGCGGCGATGCCGGAGACGTCATCGTCCGAAACGTGGCAGACCAGGATGCGGTCCGGCGCGCGTGTCTGCCGGTCCAGCTCCGCGAGGGTTTCGGCCAGGATGGCAGGACGGCCGCGCGTGGCGATGCCGACGGCGATCCTCATGCGAGCGGCCCTGGCGGCGGCAGGGGCGCGGCGCGCATCCCGGCGAAGCGCCCGCGCAGCGTGGCGAGGTAGTAGCGCGCATGCAGCCCGCGTCCGCGCATCAGCGACAGCGCTGCCCCGGCCAGCGGGCGATACAGGAAGGGCGCCCAGACGCGCGCCGGCACGCGGTGGCGGCGCAACGCGAAGCCCATCCCCTCGCCGTAGCGGGCGGCGCGCGCCACCGCCTCGGGCGAAAGTCGCTTGTCGGGATGGATCACGCGCAGCGTCGGCTCGTAGCGCGCGGCGTGGCCCGCGACGATGGCACGGCAGACCAGGTCGTTGCCTTCCGCCGAGCCGAAGCGCGTGCCCGGCCCCATGCGCTCGTCGAAGCCGCCCAGCGCCAGGGCGATGTCGCGCCGGAGCCAAAGGTTGAACTCGATCACGCTGGTCCAGGCATTGCCGAGGGTGATCGGACCGCCTTCCGCGCGCCAGCGCCCGGAGCCCAGCCCGCCCTCCGGCCCCTCGGCCGGGCCGGTCAGCACGGCCAGCGCGGGGTCGGCGGCGAAGGCGGCGCGAACCTGGGCCAGCGTGCCGGGCTTCAGCAGGCAGTCATCGTCGGGAAAGGCGACGATCTCCCCACGCGCATGGCGCAGGCCGAGGTTGCGCCCCGCATTGGCATTGGCGACCTCGCTGCGGAGATGCAGCAGCGGGAAGCGGCCGCTCCATTCCGCCATGAGTGCATCCAACCGGCCATCCCCGTTCTGGTCAGCCAGGATCACCTCGAAGGGCGGCTCCTGCGCCGCGAGGCTCTCGAACAGCGCGCCGATCTCCGCGACGCGGCTGCGCGTAGCGACGACGAGCGAGATCATGCCGCCACCGCCCCCTTCAGCCGCTCGCGGAACTTCTCCTCGGAGAAATCCTCGGCGTTGCTGCGGCATGCGGCGGGCTGAAAGCGATTTTCCTCTGCCACGAAGGCGCGGACGGCGCCGACGATGCTGTCCACGCTCTGCTCGGCGAAGAGCAGGCCCGTCTCGCCCTCGCGCACGATGTCGGCGGCGCCGCCGCGTCCGTAGCAGATCAGGGGCGTACCGGCGGCCTGGGCCTCGACCAGCGCGATGCCGAAATCCTCCTCCGCCGCGAAGACGAAGGCGCGGGCGGTTTGCACCAGCTCCACCAGCCTCGGCTGCGGGACGCGGCCCAGAACCTGGATGTTGGGCGCGCCCTCCGCTGCCTTGGCCACCAGCGGCGCGGATGGTCCGTCCCCGGCGACGACCAGCCGGAGGTCGGGCATGCGGCGGAAGGCCTCCGCCACCAGTTCCACGCGCTTGTAGGGCACCTGGCGGGAGGCGACGGCGAAATGCGTGCGCGGTCCCGTGCCCATGGGAAAGCCGGCCACGTCCACCGGCGGGTGCAGCACCTCCGCGTCCCGCCGCCAGGTCTTGCGGATTCGCTCGGCGATGTAGCGGCTGTTGGCGAGGAGCTTGTCGGGGCGCGCCGCGCTGGCCTGGTCCCACAGGCGTAGGCGGTGCAACAGCCAGCGCGTGTAGGCGCCCTTCAGCCCGCCCTCGCTGCCCGACTGACGGAGATATTGGCCCTGGAGATCCCAGGCATAGCGCATGGGCGAATGGATATAGGAAACGTGGCGCGTGCCCGGCCCCGTCACCACGCCCTTGGCGACGGCGTGGGAGGAGGAAAGGACGAGGTCGAAGCCGCGCATCTCGAACTGCTCGATCGCGATGGGCATCAATTGCAGGTAGTTGCGGAACATGCGCCGCGCGAAGGGCATGCGCTGCAGGAAGGAGGTGTGCGGCACCACGCCGTGCAGGAACCCGCGCTGGCCTTCCGGCAGGAAGTCGCACAGCACGAACAGCTCGGCATCCGGGAAGCAGAGCAGCATCTGCTCCAGCACGCGCTCGCTGCCCGCGTAGCTGTCGAGCCATTCATGGACGATGGCCACCTTCATGCGGCAATGAACCCCAGCAGGCGGCGCGCGGCCGCATCCCAAGAAAACTGCGCGGCCTGGCGCCGCCCGGCTTCGGCCAGCCCAGCCCGCAGCGCGGCGTCGTCGGCGAGGCGCGCCACCGCCTCGCCCAGCGAGGCCGGGCGGCGGGGGTCGAACGGCACCGCCGCCTCGCCGCAGACTTCCGGCAGGGCGCCGAGGGGCGCGGCGACCACGGGGCAGCCGCACCACATCGCCTCCACCGGCGGCAGGCCGAACCCCTCGTAGCGCGAGGGGAAGAGCAGGGCGAGGGCCGCTTCGTAGAGGGCGCGAAGCTCGGCGTCGCTCACCCGGCCCAGGGCGCGCACCTCGCCGGGCAGGTCGGCGCCGCCTGCGCGGAACACGGCCGTGTCCTTGGCGCCGGCCACGGCCAGGACGAGGCCGCGCGATGCCAGCGCGCCCCCCGCCGCGTGCAGGGCGGCGAGGTTCTTGTGCGCCGCCCCGGTGCCGACCACGAGGGCGAAGCGTTCCGCCTCCAGCCCATACCGCGCGAGGATGGCGGCGTCCGCCGGTTCGCGCAGGATATGCTCGCCGCCTTCCAGCGTGGCTGGCGGTTCCGCGATGCGGAGGTGATGGGCGATGCGCCCGGCGGAGAAGTGCGAGACCGTCAGGATTCGCGCGCCGCGCCGCGCCAGCGTGGTCTGCACCCCGCGATACCAGAGGCGAAAGGCGGTCCCGTAGCTTTCCGGCGTGTCGAAGGCGCCCGCGTCGTGGATCACCACCGACTGGTGCCGGCCCGCCAGCAGCGGCCCCGTGTTGCCGAGGCTGAGCAGCGTCCCGCCGCGCGCGGCGCGGGGCAGGATCCATTGCTCCCAGATCTGGCCGCCGCGCGTGCCGACGATGCGCGGTGCGAGGCGGGGAAAAAGGTCGAGGTCGCGCGCATCGGGCGGGCAGAGCAGCGCGACCGGCGGCCGGTCCACCATCGCGTCCAGCGCGCGGGCGATCTCGCGCGCATAGCGCTGCACGCCGGTGAGGCCCTGGGCCAGGAAGCGGCCATTGAGGAAGATCATGCGCGCAAGAGCCTCCGCGCCTCGGCGGGACGGCGCAGCGCGCCTCGCTCCTCAACCGTCAACAGCGGCGCCAGCAGCAGCAGCGTTCCGAGCAGCCCCAGCGCCGCGGCGGCGGCGGCGAGCGGCAGGGTGGGCGCGGCGGCGGTGAGGGCCAGGGCCAGCACGGCGGCCATGATGGGCAGGACCATGCGGCGCAGCGCCGGTCGCGCGGCAGGGTAGAGCCGCGCGGCCAGCACCGACTTGCCCAGCGCGTCAGCGGTGGCGCGCAGCGCCCAGGCAACCGCCGCGCCCTCGATGCCGAAACCCTGCAGCAGCACCCAGAGCACCGGCAGGAACAGCACCAGCTCGGCGGCGATCAGCTTCGCCGCCGCATCCGGACGACCGATGGCATCCAGCAGCGCATTGGGCACGAAGGCGAGGCAGGAGAAGAACACCCCCGCGCCGAGGATGCGCGCCACCGTCCCGCCCTCCCGCGCGAAATCCGCGCCGAGCCACAGCCCGAGCAGCCAATCGCCCAGCCCAGCGAGAAGCAGGCAGGGCGGCAGCACTAGCGTGACGACCAGCAGCGCCCCGCGCCGCAGCAGCCCCGCCGTCACCTCGGGATGCGACCGGAAGGCGGAGGCCATGGGCGGCAGCAGCACCTGCGCCACCGCGACCGGCAGGATCCACATGCGCAGCACGAGGTCGAGCGGCGTCGCGTAATGCGCCACGGCGGCCAGCGTCAGCACCGCGCCGACCAGGAAGCGGTCGGCATAGATCAGCGCCTGGTTCAGCACGGAGGACACGGTCATCCATCCGCCCACGCGCAGCAGCGGCGCGACCAGCCGCGGCGAGCCGAGGCCGAGCGGCGGCAGGAGCGGCCGCGCGAGCCATGCGTAGGAGAGCGTGTTGAGAAGCCGGCACGCCACCAGCACCAGCATCACGCCGACGAGGCTCTGCCAGACCATGAGCACCAGCACCGGGCCCAGATAGTACATGGCGGAGACGGGGATGGTCGCGAGGTTGGCGGCGCGGAAACGCTGATGTGCCGCCAGCACGCCCCACAGCGCCGCATTCGCGGTGACAAGCGGCGCGGCGAGGGCGAGGATGCGGAAGGCCGTCACCGCCTCCGCCTCAAGCGCGGGCGGCACGTTCAGCACGCGGCCGACCAGCGCCGGCACGGCGAGGAACACCAGCACGGCGCCAAGCATGGCCAGCCCGCCCAGCGCCAGCAGTGCCGTGCCGACGAGCTGCCCGGCCTCCTCGCCGCGGCCCTCCGCCATGCGCTCCGATAAAGCGCGGGTAAGGGCGGGGCCGATGCCGAGGTCGAGGATGCCGAACACCCCGACCAGCGCCAGGGCAAGGGTGAAAAGGCCCCAGCGCTCCAGCCCCATCTGCGCCACCAGCACGGGGGTGAGCACGAGTGCGAGCAGGAGCGGCAGGCCGCGCCCCAGCGCGTTCCAGATCAGGCCGGAAAGGAGGCGTCCCGCCCCGGCCCGGGCCTCGGCGGTGTCGCCGGTCATGTCTTCGTGAACCCCTCGGAGGGGGGGCTTCTAGCTTAGTGCGCTCCCTTGCGCGACAGCACCGCCACGGGGGTGCGCAGCAGGATGCGGAGGTCGGCCAGCAGTGAGGGGCGCGACACATAGGCCACGTCGAGCGCGACGCGCTGGGCGTAGCTGGTCTCCGAGCGGCCGGACACCTGCCACAGCCCGGTGATGCCCGGACGGACGCTCATGTAGTGGATGGCGGCGGCGCCGTAGTAGCTTTCCAGCTCGGCCTGCTGCACCGGGCGGGGTCCGACCAGGGACATGTCGCCGCGCAGCACGTTGAGAAGCTGCGGCAGCTCGTCCAGCGAGGTGGCGCGGAGAATGCGGCCAATGCGGGTCACGCGCGGGTCCACGCGCAGCTTGCGGGTTTCCTCCCACTCGGCGCGGGCGGCGGGGTCGGCGGCGAGCAGGGCGGCGAGGCGCGCCTGGCTGTCCACCACCATGGAGCGGAACTTGAGGCAGCCGAAGACCTGGCCGTTCCGCCCGACGCGGGGATGAGCGAAGAAGGCCGGCCCGCCATCGGAGCGCACCAGCAGGGCCAGCAAACCGAAGACCGGCGCCAGGAAGAGCAACAGCGCCCCCGCGCCCAACACGTCGAGGCTGCGCTTGGCCACAGCGCGCCAGCCAGGACCACGCGACACCAGCACTGCCTGGGGCGGGGCGAAGGCGCCGAGCGCCGCGGTGTCACGCTGAAGGGACGAGAAGGCGTCCAGCCCGGTCATGTGCCGATCTTTCCTTCGTGATGCGGAGCGGTGCACCCGCCCCTGCCACGGAGCAGGTTTAACCTTGCCTCAAGGGCGGCTTTCGGACCTGCCCATGGCAGGATTGTGGCAAGCCCGTCCTTGCTGCGCCTGGATTTGCGCGCCAAGCAGGGCCATGCGCGCCGCCTTTTTCGCCTACGGGATCTCAGCCCTCCTTGGAGCGTTTCTTGCCAGCGCCTTGTTCCCGCTGGACTTCCTGCTTCCCCAATCTGGGCAGGATTGGCGCGCGGCGGGCGATGCGGCGCAGCATGCGATCGCCCAGCGTCATTTCCTGGCCGATGCCTGGCGCTGGCCGCCTTTGGACATCGCGACGCTGGCGGGAGCGAATCTGGCCTTCATGGATGGCATCCCAGCCCTCGCCCTGCCGCTCAAGCTCCTGGCACCTCTCCTGCCGGAGGGATTCCATGGAATCGGGCTGTTCTACGCCCTGGCCTGGGTAGGGCAGGCCGTGGCGGCGGTGTTCGCCCTGCGCGGATTCGGCGAGCGGCGCGTGGCGCCGGCCCTGGCCGTCGCGGTGATGGCGCTTTCCATGCCGGCCTTCGTCATGCGCTTCGGCCACGCCGCGCTGACCGGGCATTTCGTCATCCTCCTGGCGCTGGGGCTCTACGCGCGCGTGCTGGGCGATGCGCGCTGGTGGATGGTGGCGATTCCGTTCCTGGTGCTGGCGCTGCTGGTGCATCCCTACCTCGCGCTGATGGCGCTCGCGCTGCTGGCGGCGCCGCCGCTCACGTTGCTGCTGCGCGGGGAGGCATGGCGGGGCGCGGCGCTGGGCGCGGCGGGGGCGGCGGGCGCGATGGCCGCAACGATGGCGCTGCTCGGCTACCTGGGCGCGGAGGGGGATGGCGGGTTCGGTCAATACGCCATGAACCTGCTTTCGCCCTTCTGGCCGCATCGCTCCTGGTTCCTCGGCCACCTCGTTTCCGCGGAGGTGGATGCGACGGGCCATGGCGGGTGGGAGGGCTACACCTGGCTCGGGCTGGGACTGATCCTGGCGTTGGGGGCAGGGCTGCTGCTGCGCCCGGCGCGAATCGGGCGGCATTGGGGACTTGTCCTCGCTCTGTCGGGCCTTGCCGTGCTGGCCGTGTCTTTCCGGATCGGGCTGGGGAGCGCGGTGCTTCTGGACCTGCGGCCCGTGCCGGGATTCCTGGAGCAGTTCCGCGCCTCGGGCCGCTTCTTCTGGCCGGTCGCCTATACGCTGCTGATCGGCGCCGCGCTGCTGCTGCGCCGCGCCGGGCCGCGCGGCTGCGCGCTGCTCTGCGTCTGCGCCGGTGCGCAGTTCCTGGACGCGATGCCGGCGCGCGCCGCCCTACGCGCCTGGGCGCATGAGCGCGCCGCCTGGACGGTCGACGCCTCCGCCCTGCGTCCGCTGCTGCGCGAGGCGGAGACCGTGACGCTGTTGCCCGCTTGGCCCTGCATCCCGCGCGAGGACTGGCAGTCGCGGGTGCGCCTGCTGGAATTGCTGCTGCTGGCGAGCGAAACGCCGCGCCCGGTCAACACCGCCTACGTCGCGCGCTGGCGCACCCCGCCGCGCTGCGAGGCGCCGGGCCCCATGCGTCCGGGCGAATTGCGGATCGCCCTGCCGGGCACGGACCCGGCGGCGTCAGGCTGCGTCGCGCTGGGAGACCTGACGGTCTGCCGCCCGTGAGGGGATGTGCCGCTCGACGAAGTAAAGCGGCCTTCCCTTGGTTTCGTTGAAGATGCGGCCGAGATATTCGCCGATAACGCCCAGCATCATCATCTGCACCCCGCCCAGGAACAGCACCACCGCCATCAGCGAGGGATAGCCCGCGACCGGGTTGCCCCAGAGCATGGTGCGGACCAAGAGCAGCGCCAGGTAGAAGGCGGCTGCGAAGGACACGGCGAGGCCGAGATAGGTGGCGATCTTCAGCGGCCCGACGGTGAAGGAGGTGATGCCCTCCAGCGACAGGTTCCACAGCTTCCACCAGTTCCACTTCGTCTCGCCTGCCGCGCGGGGCGCGCGTTCATACGGAACGGCGACGGAGGGGAAGCCGACCCAGGCGAAGAGTCCCTTCATGAAGCGGTGCTGCTCCCGCATGGAGAGCAGCGCGTCGAGGGCGCGGCGCGACATCAGGCGGAAATCCCCCGTGTCGCGGGGCAGGGCGACGCGCCCGCCCAGCTTCTCCATCAGCCGGTAGAAGCCGGCGGCGGTGGTCTTCTTCAGCCAGGATTCGCCGTGGCGCACGCTGCGCTGCGCGTAGGCGATGTCGAAGCCCTCCCGCCACGCGGCGAGGAGGTCGGGGATGACCTCCGGCGGGTCCTGGAGATCCGCGTCGGTGACGATCACCGCCCCCGTCCCCGCCGCGTGGTCGAGGCCGGCGGTCAGCGCGATCTCCTTGCCGAAGTTGCGCGACAGGTTGACCACCGCCACGCGTCCGTCCCGCGCTGCCAGATCCTCCATGATCCGCAGCGTGGAGTCGCGGGAGCCGTCATTCACCAGCACCAATTCCCAGGGCAGCCCGGTTTCCTCCATCACGGCGACGAGGCGCCGGTGGAACTCGGGCAGCACCTCTTGCTCGTTGAAGCAGGGGACGACGATGGAAAGGGCGGGGCGGGACATGCGGGGCCTATACAAGCACGGCGATGATGGCGTTTCGTGGGCAGGCTTGCCACTGTAAACAGGACCGGATGGCGACGCCCGACGAGGATGAGGACGAGGACGGCATTCCCGGCCTGCCCCCCAACACCCCTTTCTACATGACGCCCGAGGGCCACCGGGCCATGCGCGACGAACTCCACGCGCTGTGGAGCGTGGAGCGCCCCAAGGTGGTGGAGGTGGTGTCCTGGGCCGCCGGCCTCGGTGACCGCAGCGAGAATGCCGACTACCAGTACGGCAAGAAGCGCCTGCGCGAGATCGACCGCCGCGTGCGCTTCCTCCGCAAGCGCCTCGACCGTGCCGAGGTGGTGGACCCCGCCACCCAGACCCGGCGAGACCAGGTCTTCTTCGGCGCCACCGTCACCTTCGTGCACGAGGATGACCGAGAGGTGACCGTGACCATCGTGGGCGCGGAGGAAGCGGATGCGGGGCAGGGGCGCATCTCCTGGCTGTCGCCGGTCGCACGGGCTCTGCTCGGCAAGCGCGTGGGCGACGTGGTCCGCCTCCGCAAGCCGGGGGGCGCGGAGGAGGTCGAGGTGCTGCGGATCGCCTATCCATGAGGACCGTGATCCTGCTCGGCACGGCGCAGACCTTCGCCTGGGCCGGGTCCTACTACGTGCCGGCGCTGCTGGCCGCGCCGATGGCGCGGGAGCTCGGCATCGCGCCTTCGCGCGTCTTCCTCGCCTTTTCCGTGGCGCTGCTGCTGACGGCCTTCCTGGGTCCCAGCGTGGGGCGCGCGATCGACCGCCATGGCGGGCGCGGCGTGCTGTCCTTCGGCAATGCGTGCCTCGCCTTGGGCTTGGCGCTGATGGCGATGGCGCAGGGCGAGGCGATGCTGTTCGTCGCCTGGGCGGTGATGGGGATCGGCATGGCGGCGGGGCTGTACGACGCCGCCTTCGCCACGCTGGCGCGGCTGCTGGGCAAGGAGGCGCGCGGCGCCATCACCGGCATCACGCTGATCGCCGGCTTCGCCTCGACGCTGGGCTGGCCGCTTTCCGCCGCCATGGAAGGGGCGTTCGGCTGGCGCGGGGCGCTTTGGGGCTGGGCGGCGATCCAGCTTTTCCTGTGCATCCCGCTGAACCTGCTGCTGCCGCGGCCGCCTGCGGTGTTGGAACCGGCCGCCGCGCCGGCCGCGCCGCTTGCCGATGCGCGGCGGGCCGGGCTGCGCGCCGCCATCCTGGTGTCAGTCGCCATCGCGGTGGGCGGGTTCGGCGCCTCGGCGTTGGGGGCGCACCTGCCGGGGCTGCTGATGGCGGGAGGCGCCACGCAGGGCGCCGCCATCGCCGCCGCCGCGCTGCTCGGCCCGGCGCAGGTGGGGGCACGGCTGCTGGAATTCGGTCTGCTGCGGCGGCTGCATCCGCTGCTTTCCGCGCGCATGGCGATGCTGATGCATCCGGCCGGTGCGGCGGCGCTGATGGCGGTGGGGGCGCCGGCCGCGCCGGTCTTCGCGGTGCTGCATGGCGGCGGCAACGGCATCATGACCATCGCGCGCGGCACGCTGCCGCTGGCGCTGTTCGGCGCGGCCGGATACGGCGCGCGCCAGGGGCTGATCGTCGCACCGGCGCGGTTCCTGGGTGCCCTCGCGCCGGCACTGTTCGGATTTGCCGTGGAAGGGTGGGGCGCGCAGGCGCTCTGGCTGACGGCCGGCCTGTCGGTGATCGGCTTCGCGGCGCTGATGCTGCTGTCCGTGAACAGGGAAGAGAACTAGGATGCGTCGTCGCCCGGACGCCGGATTGTGGCCGTGCAGCCGCCGGACCTGCGATGCCGCCGCTGGTGCAGAGCTTCCCGCCGGCCTCGATGCCCGTATGGTCCTGCCATGACGCCGCCACGCCTGCGTGCCGCAACACGGAACGACCTGCCACGCCTCTACGAGGTCCGTCATGGGACGGCCGAGAACCGCCTGACAAATCCCGCGCTCGTCACGGATGAGGAGGTCGCCTGGTATCTGGACCACGCCATCTTCCTGGTTTCGGAGGACGCCGGAGCGGTTCAGGGATTTATCTGCGTCAACCGCTAGACGGGCTATGTCTGGGCGTTGTTCGTGATCCAGGAAGCACAAGGCCAGGGCCATGGCAGCGGTCTTCTTGATGCTGCGATGGCGCGGCTGAGGGAGGCGGGCCACCGGCAAGCCTTCCTGTCCACGGGCCGCGGGACGATGGCGGAATCCTTCTATCTGGCCAGGGGCTGGCAGCCGATGGGCCTGAACCTGCAGGGCGAGGTCGTATTCCGCCTTTGGCTTTGACGCGGCCGGGCGCTGGCCGGCCTTAGCCGCCCCGCGCCGCCAGCACCTCCAGCAGCGCCGCGTTGAACTGGTCTGCCGCCTCATAGGCCACCCAGTGCCCGGCCTCGGGGAAGACGTACTCCATCAGCCCCGGGTCGATGCCGCGCAGCACGTCGAGCCGCGCGCGCACCTCGGGCCAGGCCACCGCGTCGCGCTCGCCCCAGATGCCGGCCAACGGGGCGTGGACGCGCAGGAGGGCGCGCTTGAGCGAATCGCCCGGCGCATAGCCGCGCGAGCGCAGGCGGGCATGGACCGTGTTGTGCTCCTGGATGTCCAGCGCGGTGTCGTCGATCCTTGTGCGGTCGAAGATCATCAGCCGGGCGAGGTTCTCGCGATTCGCCTCGCGCCGCTCCGCCCCCTGCTTGTCGCGCACCTTCAGCAGATCCAGCGGCGGCCGCGCGAGGCCGAGCGAGGCGGCGCCCACCACGGTGAGCGAGCGCACATGCGCCCCCTCCGCGGCGGCGAGGTGCCCGGCCACGTTGGCTCCAAAGGAAAACCCGCACAGGTGGTAGAAGCGCCGCTCGCCGAGGAGGAGGCGCAAGCCCTCGCGCAGCGGCTGCGCGGCGTTCTCAGGGCTGGGCTCCGGCGCTGGCGGCATGGCGCTCTCGCCCAGGCCGGGCGTGTCGGGGGCGAGGACGCGGTAATGGCGCGACAGCGGGCCGATGTTGCGCAGCCAGTGCATCCAGGAGCCGGAGCCGCCATGCAGCAGCACGAGCGGCGTGCCCGTGCCCCAGCTTCGCCACACCGCCTCGCCCGATCCGCAGGGGGTGCGGATCACCTCGGCGGTGGAGGACAGCGCTTCGATTTCAGGATTCATGGTTTCCGCTTCGCTTCCACACGCGCGATCCAGCTCGTGGCCGCGAAGATGACCAGACCGCCCACCAGGGTGGAGCGTTCCGGCACCTCCGAGAAGACCAGGTAGCCGAGCAGCGTGGCCCAGATCAGGTCCAGGAACCGCACCGGCTGCGCGGTGCTGATGTCGGCCAGCTTGAAGGCCGTGGTGAGCAGGAAATGCCCGAGCGTGCCGAGCACCCCGCAGAGAAGGACGATGCCCCACTGCGCGAGGCTGGGCGCCTGCCAGTCCCACAGCGCGAAGGGAAGGGTGAACAGCGCCACGGTGATGGACTGCCAGGCGACGATCACCTCCGGAGCGTCGCGCCGCGTCAGCGCCTTGGTGATGAGGAAGGAGGCGGCGAAGAGCGGCGAGGAGCAGAGCATGATGAGCGAGAAGCCGCCCCCCGCGCCCGTCAGGTTGGGCCCCACCACCACCAGCACCCCGGCGAAGCCGAGCAGCGCGGCGGCCCAGCGCTGCCAGATCATGCGCTCGCCCAGGAAGGCCACGGCGCCCAGCATGATGAAGAGCGGCGTGGTGAAGCCGATCGCCGTCATCTCCGCGAAGGGGATGTGGGGCAGGGCGGTGAACCAGAAGAACAGGCCCGAGGCATGCACCGCCCCGCGCCACATCTGCCCCGAGATTCCGTTCGGCTTGTAGGCCGCGAGGCCGGCGCGCCAGATCCAGGGCAGCAGCGGCAGGATTCCGGCGGCGTAGCGGAGGAACTGCACCTCGAAGGGCGGCAGGAGCTGGGCCAGGGCGCGAAGCTGGGAGTTCAGCAGCGCGAAGCACAGTCCCGCCCCGGCGGCAAAGAGCATTCCGGCGAGGTTGGGGTTCATCGGCGCGGGCAGCTTCGCAGGCATGGACCGGTTGCGGAAGCCCCGCCCCGGCCTACACTCACGCCATGCCCGACACGAACCTCGCCTTCGACCCCAGCCGGATGAAGTTCGGCATCGGCCAGCCCGTGCCTCGCCAGGAGGATCCGAAGCTCCTGCGCGGGGAGGGGCGCTACACGGACGACCTCGTCCTGCCGGGTCAGGCCTATGCCTATGTGGTCCGCTCGCCTTACGCGCACGGCATCCTGCGCGGCGTGGACGTTTCCGCCGCCAGGGAGGCGCCGGGCGTGCTGGCGGTGATCACCGCCGCCGACCTCGAAGCCTATGGAGAGATGGTCTGCGCCATGCCCCTGGGCGGGCTGAGGACGACGCGTCGCCCGGCCCTGGCGACCGACAAGGTGCGCTGGGTGGGCGACCCGGTGGCGGTGGTGGTGGCGGAAACGCGCGCCCAGGCCAAGGATGCCGGCGAGTTCGTCATGCTGGACGTTGAGCCGCTGGACGCGGTCACGGAAGCGTCGGAGGCCGCCGATGCGCCCGCGCTGTACGACGACATCCTCGGCAATTGCGTGCTGGACTTCTCCTATGGCGACCGCGCGGCACTGGATTCCGCCTTTGCCGGGGCGGCGCATGTGGAGCGGCTTTCCATCCGCAATAACCGGATCGTCGTGGCCTCCATGGAGCCGCGCTCGGCCATCGGCGAATATGCGGAGGGGCGCTTCACCCTGCATGTGGGCTGCCAGGGCGTGTTCGGGCTGCGGAACCAGCTGGCGGACGACGTCCTGAAGCTGCCGCGCGAGCAGGTGCGGGTGCTGACGGGCAATGTCGGCGGTTCCTTTGGCATGAAGGCCAATGCCTATCCGGAATACCTACCGCTACTGCACGCCTCCAAGCTGCTCGGTCGCCCGGTGAAGTGGACGGATGAGCGCTCGGGCGCCTTCCTGTCCGACCAGCACGGACGCGATCACGAGGTGGAGGCCGAGCTGGCCTTCGACAGGGAAGGGAAGATGCTGGCGGTGCGGCTGACCGCCTTCGCCAACATGGGCGCCTATCTGTCCACCGTGGCGCCGCTGATGGGCACCGGGAACTTCGTCAAGAACGTGCAGAGCAACTACGCCATCCCGCAGATCGGCGTCTTCACCCGCTGCATGCTCACCAACACCACGCCGGTCAGCGCGTATCGCGGCGCGGGGCGCCCCGAGGGCAACTACTTCATGGAGCGGCTGATCGAGGCCGCCGCGCCTCGCCTCGGCCTCCCCGCGAACGAGATCCGACGGCGGAACCACATCACGCAATTCCCCTACAAGGCGGCCAGCGGCTCCACCTACGACACGGGCGAGTTTTCCGTCGTGCTGGACAAGGCAATGGAGGCGGCGGACGTGGACGGCTTCCCCACCCGCCGGGCCGAAAGCGAGGCGCGCGGGATGAAGCGCGGCCTCGGCATCGGCAACTTCTTGGAATGCACCGCCCCGCCCGCCAAGGAGCAGGGCGGGCTGCGCTTCGAGAAAGACGGCACGGTGACCATCATCACCGGCACACTCGATTACGGCCAGGGCCACTGGACGCCCTTCGCGCAGGTGCTTCACGCCAAGCTCGGCGTCCCGTTCGAGAGCATCCGGCTGATGCAGGGCGATTCCGACCTGCTGGTGGCGGGCGGCGGCACGGGTGGTTCCAAGTCGCTGATGGCGAGCGGCGCGGCGATCCTGGAGGCGAGCGACCTCGTGATCGAGAAGGGGCGCGAGGCGGCGGCGCACGTGCTGGAGGCAGCGCCAGTGGACATCGAGTTCGCCGAGGGACAGTTCCGCATCGCCGGGACGGATCGCGGCATCGGGGTGATGGAGCTTGCGGCCAAGCTGCGCGAGACCCATTCCCTGCCGCCCGAGGTGCCCTCCAGCCTGGACGTTACCCATGTCTTCGACCAGGCGCCGATGGCCTACCCGAACGGCTGCCACGTCTGCGAGGTCGAGGTGGACCCCGACACCGGGGTGGCGAAGGTGGTGCGCTACACGGCCGTCAACGATTTCGGCGTGGTCGTGAACCCGCTGATGGTGGCGGGGCAGGCGCATGGCGGCATCGCCCAGGGGCTGGGCCAGGCGCTGCTGGAGCGCGTAGCTTATACCGAGGACGGCCAGCCCATCACCGGCACCTTTATGGATTACGGCGTTCCGCGCGCCGACGACCTTCCGGCCATCGAAACCCTGTCCCATGGCGTACCCTGCGAAACCAACCCGCTCGGCGCCAAGGGCTGCGGCGAGGCGGGCTGCGCGGGCAGCCTTCCGGCGGTGATGAATGCGCTGTGCGACGCCCTCGGCGTCAAGCACATCGACATGCCGGCGACGCCCGAGGCGGTGTGGCGGGCCTTGCACGCGGCGGGGTGAAACGGATGACGCCGCGGCTTAGCCGCGGCGTCGTGGTGCGACCGTGCAGGATGGGCGCCAGGACGGCACCCCGCGAAAGCTGCGAACCAACCTTCGCGGGGAGTTAATGCAAGGCGTAGCTGCGGAGGTGCCGGTGCTCGCGTTCCGCCACCATGCCGAGGGCGAGGTGGTCCACCGCCTCCATCGCCTGGCGGGCCTTCTGGTAGTGGATGCTTTCCGGTGCCGTTTCGCGCAGTACCTGGTTGCAAAGGCCGCGAAAATCCTCGGCGGCCTCCAGCACCTCGCGCACGGTTTCGGGCTTCAGCTTGCGTCGGCGTGGGGACCTGGTCATGCCCCTTTTCTAGCGCAGCCACGCGAACAAACCAAGAATGCGATGGTGGGAGGGTGGTCGCCCCGTATCGCGTCTCAGCCCAAGTATTTCTTCATTTCCGCCGCGTATTCGGCCTCACGGGTCCAGCGGGCCATGGCGCCTTTTTCCGGCATTCCGGGAACGGCGTGGCCCTCGCGCAACGCCGAAAGTGCGGCGAAAATCGCCTGCGCCGCCGCCTGGGAGGGGGCATGGCCGATCAGCGCCACCCGGACCCCGCGGCTGGCCAGGTAGTCGCGGTCGCGGATCTCCTCCGTCAGCGTGCCCAGGATGAGGGGAAGGGTCGCCGCCTCCGCCACCGCGTCCAGCTCTTCCCGGGTGGAAACCCCGGTCAGGAAGATCGCGTCGGCACCGGAACGGTTATAGACGGCGATGCGGCCCAGGCAGTCCTCCCGCCCCGTCACCGACATGGCCCCGGTGCGGGCGAAGACGCAGGTCGCCTTGTCCATGCGGGCCGCCAGCGCGGCGCGGACCTTGCCCACCCCTTCCTCGACCGAAAGCAGGCGCGGCTTGGGCGCGCCGAAGGGCCGGGGCAGGTCGGTGTCCTCGACCGAGAAGCCGGCGATGCCCGACGCCTCCAGCTCCTCCGTCGTGCGGGCGGCGTTCAGCGCGTTGCCGTAGCCGTGGTCGGCATCGGCCAGCACCGGCAGGCGGGTGGCGGCGCGGCAGATGCGGCGCGCCTGCTCGGCGAACTCGCTCAGCGTGATCAGGATGTGGTCCGGCGCGCCCAGGATGGCGAGGCTCGCCGTGGAGCCGGCGAACATGCCCAGCTCGTAGCCGATCTCTTCGGCGATGCGGGTGGAGAGCGGGTCGTGCACCGAGGCGGGATGGAGGCAGGAGGCGCCCGAAAGGACGGCGCGCAGGGCCTCGCGGCGTTGCGTGTGGGTCATGGTGGCAGTGTTGCCGCCCCAGCCGCCCACGCCTAGCCTCCCGACCGACCAGTCGAGGAGAGGGACGCATCCGATGGTGAGCGAGACGCAAGGCGACTACCTGTGCCTGCATGAATTCGTGAAGGCGGCGAAGCGCAAGCTGAACGGCAATATCTGGGACTACCTGGTCGGCGCCACCGAAACCGAGACGACGCTGAAGCGCAACCGCCTCGCCATCGACTCCGTCGCCCTGCGTCCGCGCGTGCTCAACAACGTGGAAAAGGTGGACACCTCGGTCGAGTTCCTCGGTCACCGCATCGCCCTGCCGGTGATCCTGGCGCCGGTCGGTTCGCTGGAAAGCTTCCATCCCGAGGGCGGCGCCGCGGTGGCGCGCGGCGCGGGCGATTTTGGCGTGCCCTACATGCTGTCCTCCGTCAGCCAGCCGGGGCTGGAGGAAACGGCGCAGGCCGGGAAGGGGCCGAAGATCTTCCAGCTCTACGTCCGTGGAGACCGCGCCTGGGTGGACGAGATCGCGGAGCGCGCCATCGCCGCCGGCTACGACGCCTTCTGCATCACGGTGGACACGGCGCATTACAGCCGGCGCGAGCGCGACATCGCCAAGCGCTTCGTGAAGACCTGGCGCGCCGCGAATTCCGGCATGGAATGGCAGGCGGCGCTGTCCTGGGCCGACATCGCGCACTTCAAGGCCAAGCATAAGATCCCGCTGATCCTGAAGGGCATCGGCACGGCGGAGGACGCGCTGATCGCCCTCGATCACGGGGTGGAGTACGTCTACGTCTCCAACCATGGCGGGCGGCAGCTCGATGGCGGGCGCGGCTCGCTCGACGTGCTGCCCGAGGTGGTGGAGGCGCTGTCCGGTCGCGCCCGCACCATCGTGGACGGCTCCTTCTCGCGCGGGACCGACCTCGTGAAGGCGCTGGCGCTCGGCGCGGATTATGTCGGGCTCGGGCGGCTCTACCTGTACGGCCTCGCTGCCGAGGGCTCGGCGGGGGTGCAGCGCGTGCTGGAACTGCTCCAGGACGAGACGATCCGCGCCCTGGGCCTGACCGGGGTGACCGGGTTTGGCGGGCTCAACCGCGGCCACATTCACATGAACGCCCCGATGGTGACGCTGCCGCATGTGCACAGCGCCTTCCCGCTGATCGGCGAGGGCTACTGAAGGCACCGCGGGTTCGCGGGGCGCGCGGCCCCTGCCCCAATCCCGCCGCGCGCCCGCCGCGACCTTGCCTCGGTCGCGGCGTTACCATGTCGTGAGGATTCACCCATGACCCGGAGGAACCGACGCATGGTGCGCAAGATTTTCTTGATGCCGCTCGCGGCGCTGGCCCTTTCGGGCTGCGTCGTCAACGAAGGCGTAGGGTATGTCAGCCCGGGCTACAGCCCCGGCTACTACGCGGCGCCCGCGCCCAGCTACTACGCCCCGCCCGCCGCATACTACGCCCCGCCCACGGCGTATTATGCCCCGGGGCCGCGCTACTACGCGCCGCCGCCGCGCTACTACGCGGCCCCGTCGCCGCGCTACTACGGGGGCGGGCCCCGCTACTCCGAGGGGCCGCGCCGTTGGGACCGCGGCGGCCAGCCCCCCGTGGTGACGGTGCCGCGCGGGCCTGGGCGCGACTACAGCGGCGGCCCCGGGCCGGGCTTCGGCAACCGCGGCTACTCGCAGCTGGAACGAGGGGCGGTGAACCTGTTGCCACGCTGAAGGGGCGCCGCTTCAGGCCGGTCGCGGTTCCGTGGCCGGCCGGGGCGGCAGCTTCCACAGCAGGAACAGCATCACCAGCAGGGCCGGCACGGCCGCGAAGGTGGTGAGCAGGAAGAAGCTTGGCCAGTCGAGCCACTCGGCCAGTTGGCCGGACCAGCCGCCCAGCACGCGCAGCGGCACCCCCGCCAGCGAGGACAGCAGCGCGTATTGCGTGGCGGAGAAGGAGCGGTTGGTGAGGCTCGTCAGGTAGGCGACGAAGGCCGCGTCGGCGAGGCCGTCCGTGAAGTTCTCCACCCCCACCTGGGCGTAGAGCATCCCCATGTCGCGCCCCGCATGGGCGAGGGCGACATACATCAGGTTGGACAGCATCTGCGCCAGCCCGGTGATGACCAGCGCCCTGCCGGTGCCGATGCGGCGGACGAACCAGCCCCCCGTCACCACCCCGGCCAGGGTCGCGACCAGGCCGAAGACGCTGCCCACCGCCGCCACCTCGCCGCGGGTGAAGCCGAGTTCGCGGTAGAAAGGCGCGGTCATGATGCCCGCCAGCGCCTCGCCCAGCTTGAACAGCGCGACGAAGAGCAGGATGGCGAACCACCAGCGCCGGCCCATGAAATCGCGGAATGGGTTCACCACCGCCACCTGGATGCGCCGGCTCCAGGACATGCGCTCGCGCGGCGGCGCATCGGGCTCGGGCGCCAGGAGGACGGCGATGAAGCCGATGCCGACCAGGGCGGCGCAATAGGCGAAGGCCCCTGACCAGCCGATGAGGGCGACCAGCGCCAGCGCCCCGGCATTGGCCGCCAGCAAGGCGAAGCGGTAGCCCCAGACATAGCAGGCGAAGCCGTAGCCCTGCTCTTCCTCCTCCAGGATCTCGATGCGGTAGGCATCCACCACGATGTCCTGCGAGGCAGACAGGAAGGCGACCAGCACCGCCACGGCCGCCGTGACGGCGGGGGCGGAGATGGGGTCGGTGAAGCCCAGCGCGACGATCGCCAGCATCAGCGGCGGCTGGATGCTGGCCATCCATCCGCGGCGCCGTCCCAGCCGCGCCATCAGCGGCGGAGTCGCGTGATCCAGCACCGGCGCCCAGAGGAATTTGAGCGAGTAGGAAAGGCCGATCAGCGCGGTGAAGCCGATCGCCGCCAGCGACACGCCGGATTCCGAGAACCATTGCCGCAGGACGAAGCCGGTGAGCGGCAGCGGCACCCCCGCGGCGAAGCCCAGGGCGAGCATGACAAGGAAGCGGCGGTCGCGAAGCAGCATGGCGCATGGCTACCAGCGCCCGCGCCCCGGGGCTACACGCCCTTCCATGGACGTCACCCGCTTCTTTCTCCTCCGTCACGCCCTCGTCGAACCCTCGGCCCGTGCGGTCCTCTACGGCTCCATGGACGTGGCGCTGTGCGACGCCGCCCTGCGCGAGGAGGCGGCGCTGTATCGCTGGCTGGCGGCGCGCCTGCCCCAGCCGGCGCGCTGGGTCACCTCGCCCTTGTCGCGCACCCGCGCCACGGCGGCCGCGATCTTCGCCGCCGGCTACCCGGAGCAGGTCCTCGACACGGAGGAGGATCTGCAGGAGCAGCATCTGGGCGAGTGGCAGGGCGTCACGCACGAGGCGCTGGTGGAGCGGCTGCGGCACCCGGCCCACCCCTTCTGGCCCCATGGCGCGGAGGAACGACCGCCCGGCGGCGAAAGCCTGGATGACGTGCGTGTCCGCGTCGGCCGCGTGCTGGAAGGCCTGTCCCAGACCTGCCGTGGCGGTGACGTGGTCGTCGTGGCGCATGGCGGCTCGATCCGCGGCGCGCTGGCCCATGCGCTGGGGCTTTCCGCGCATCAGGTCCTGTCCTTCTCCATCCGCAATCTCGGGCTGACGCGGCTGGAGCGGCACGGGACGGATTGGCGCGTCGTCGCGGTGAACGAGGAGCCCTGGACCCCGGCCTGAGCCGCGTCTAGAAATATGGTGTAACAGGGGCTTGGGGGAGACCGTTGATGCGGCGATGGATGATTATGGCCGGGGCTGCGCTCCTGGCCGCGTGCAGCGCGACGCCTCAGGGGACGGAGCCCCAGGTGCTCGTGGACCGCTCGGCCCTGACCGTGCAGGAAATCCTGGGCGACGGGAATGACCGGCTCGACGCCGCCTCCCTGCTGCGCCGAGCGCGCGGGGCGCTGATCTGCCCGCGTTCCTTCCGCGTCGCCTTCTTCGCTGGAGGCGAAGGCGGCGGCTGCGTGCTGCTGGGGCGTGACGCCGCCGGGTCCTGGTCCTCGCCGGCCTTCTACGGGGTGGGGGCAGGCTCGATCGGCTTCCAGGCCGGCATCCAGGACAGCCAGACGCTGCTCCTGCTGATGAACGAGCGCGCGCTGAACGCCATCATCGACGGGCAGTTCAAGTTCGGCGCCGACGCCTCGCTCGCCGTCGCGCATGTCGGCGGCTCGGTGGAGGCGGCGACCACAACCGCGCTGGGCGCCGACATCCTGTCCTTCTCGCGCTCGCGGGGGCTCTTCGCGGGGCTGGCCATCGAGGGTGCGGTGGTGAACGCCCAGCCTGCCTGGAACTCGGCCTATTACGGGCGCGAGGTGACGCCGCGCGACATCGTGGTGAACATGGTCGCGCACAACCCGGCGGCGGATCCGCTGCGCGGAGCGCTGCTGCGCTTCGGCCAGGGCTCTGGCGCCCGTGCGATGCCTGCCCCGGCGCCGATGGCCGACGTGGCGCCAGGGCCGCAGCCCATCGTTCCCATGAGCGCGGTTCCCGCAGCGCCGACCCGGCGCGGACCGGTCACGGGCGGGGGCGGCGTGTCGCGCGCGCCTCTGGCCCCGATCAGGTGAGGCGCCTTCTTCCGCTTCTTTTCCTTGTCCTCCTCGCCCTCCCGGCCCGTGCGCAGGGACGCGAGGAGGCGCAGATCCTCGTGGACCAGGCGGCGATGGCGCTGCCGGAACTCGTGGGCGACCTCGACTCCGCGTCGCGGGACCAGCTTTCGCTGCTGCTGCGCGAGGCGCGCGGCGTCCTGATCTGCCCGCGCATCCTGCGCGCCGGCTTCCTGATCGGCGGGCGGGGCGGCGGCTGCGTGCTGATGGGGCGGGAGCCCTGGGGCTGGTCCGCCCCCGCCTTCTACGGGCTCGGCGGGATCGGCTTCGGCCTGCAGATCGGCATCCAGGACATGGCGCTGATGATGCTGGTCCGCACGGAGCGGGGGCTGCGGGCGCTGATGGAGGAATCCTTCACCCTTGGCGGCGACCTTGGCGTGTCGGTGGCCGGGTTCGGCGCCACGCTCCAGGGTGCAACCACCGCCGCGCTCGGGGCGGACCTCGTGTCCCTGGCGCGGGCGCGGGGGCTGTTCGTCGGGGCCTCTTTGGAAGGGGCGCTGCTTTCCGCCCGGCCCGGCTGGCTTGCGGATTACTATGGCGAGGCGCTGACGCCCCGGCAGGTCGTGGTGGAAGGGCTGGGGCGAAATCCCGGCGCGGACCGGCTGCGCGCCCTCCTTGCCCGCATCACCGCACCCACGCGGTAGGCACCCGGCTGGCCCGCGGGACGCGGCGGGTGGCCCGGAGCCGGTTCTGGGCTAAAACCCCCTGGTGTCCGAACCCGCCACCCCCTTCTGGCGCGAAAAGCCCCTGGCCGCGATGAGCGACGCCGAGTGGGAAAGCCTGTGCGACGGTTGCGGCCGCTGCTGCCTGCACAAGCTGCGCGAGGACGACACCGGCCGCCTCCATCACACCGAGGTCGCGTGCCGCCTGCTCGATGTCGGCTCCGCCCGCTGCACGGACTATGCGAACCGCCGCCGCCGCGTGCCCGACTGCATCCGCCTGACGCCCGACATGCTGGACGGGCTGGACTGGCTTCCCCCGACCTGCGCCTACCGCCTGCTTTCCGAGGGGCGGGACCTACCCCCATGGCACCCGCTGCGCTCCGGCGACCCGGACAGCGTGCGCCGCGCGGGCATCTCTGTCGCCGGGCGCTGCGTGAGCGAGCGCCAGGCCGGCGCCCTCGAGGATCACATCGCGCGCTGGCCGGGGCAGTGGCCCCGCCGCGCCGGACCGCGACCGCTTCCCAACCCGAAAGGAAACGCCCGATGAAGGACGCCCTCTATGGTGGCATCAACGCCGCCGTGCTCACCGCGCTGAAGGAGGATCTTTCCCCCGATCTGGACCGCATGGCGGAGCATGCGAACTGGCTGCTCGCCAATGGCTGCAACGGCCTCGGCGTGCTGGGCACGACCGGCGAGGCGAACAGCTTTTCGGGCAGCGAGCGCAAGGCGATCGTCGAGGGGCTGATCCAGCGCAGCATCCCGGCGGCGAAGATGATGCCTGGCACCGGCGTGAGCAGCATCACCGAGACGGTGGAGCTGACGCAGCACGCCCGCGCCCAGGGGTGCCGCGGCGTCCTGCTTCTGCCGCCCTTCTACTACAAGAACCCGTCCGATGACGGGCTCTTCGCCCATTTCGACGAGGTGGCGAAGCGCGTCGGCGGCGGCATCGCCCTCTACCTCTACCACTTCCCGCAGCAGAGCGCGGTGCCGCTCTCGCTGAACCTCCTCGGCAAGCTGCTGGACGCGCATCCGGGCGTGTTCAAGGGCGTGAAGGACAGCTCGGGCGACTACGCGAACATGAAGGCGATGATCGACGCCTTCGCGCCGCGCGGCTTCGAGGTGTATTCCGGCTCGGACGAGTACGTGCAGCGCATCCTGGCCGAGGGCGGCGCGGGCTGCATCACGGCGGCGAGCAACGCCAACTGCCACTGGGGCGGCATCGTCTACGCGAAGCGCACGGGTCCCGAGGCCGACAAGGCCCAGGCCATGCTGACCGCGACGCGCAAGGCCGCCACTGCCGCGCCGCTGATCCCCAACCTGCGCGAGGTGATCGCCCGCTCCCGCAACGACGACGCGTGGCGCCGCATCCGCCCGCCGCACCTGCCGCTGGACAAGGCGGCCGCCGACAAGGCCTGGGAGGCGTGGGTCGCCACCGGCGCCATCCCGCTGCCCGGCCTGTCCGGCGCGTCGCGCGCGGCCGCGGAGTGATGAAGGAGCCGCTGCGCTGCCGCCCGCCGGCGATGCCGACGACCCAGGTGGATGACGACAAGCTGCGCGTCATCCGCTGGGACTTCGAGCCGGGGGCGGAAACCGGCTTCCACCGGCACGGGTGGCTCTATGTCGTCGTGCCGGTGACGGACGGGACGCTGCATATCGAGTTTCCGGACGGCTCCACGACCAGTGCGGAACTCAAGGCGGGGGTGGCGTATCACCGCCCGGCCGGGGTGGAGCACAACGTGGTGAACGGGGGCGCCGCGCCCCTGAGCTTCGTCGAGACCGAGGTGAAGGCGTTTCCCGGCTGACGGGATGGGGCGGGGCGAACCCCCGCCCCGCTCCGGCGTTGCCGGCTTGATGTACCCGCAATTCATCTTCGCCACCGGCATCGAGAACAGCTACCCGACCGTCGCCGGCAGGCGCGTGGACCAGATGGAGGCCTGTGGCCATTATCGCCACTGGCGCGAGGATTTCGCCCTGGTGCGGGAGCTGGGCCTCAGCTTCCTGCGCTACGGCCCGCCACTGCACCGCGTCTGGCAGGGCGATGGACGCCACGACTGGGAATGGACCGACCAGGCCTTCGCGGAGTTGTTGCGCCTCGGCATCGTTCCCATTGTCGACCTCTGCCATTTCGGCGTGCCCGACTGGGTGGGCGACTTCCGCAACCCGGATTTCCCGGCCCTCTTCGCCCGCTACGCCGGCGCCTTCGCCGAGCGCTTCCCCTGGGTGCAGCTCTACACCCCCGTGAACGAGATCTTCATCTGCGCCCAGTTCTCCGGCCGCTATGGCTGGTGGAACGAGGGGGAGCGGACGGATCGCGGCTTCGTCACCGCGCTCAAGCACCTCGTGAAGGCGAACGTGCTGGCGATGGAGGCGATCCTCGAGCGGCGGCCCGACGCGCTCTTCATCCAGAGCGAGTCGAGCGAATACTTCCATGCCGTCAACCCCGCCGCCATCGCGCCGGCGGAGGCGATGAACCAGCAGCGCTTCCTGTCGCTCGACCTCAATTACGGGCGGCGGGTGGATAGCGGCATGTACGAGTTCCTGCTCGACAACGGCATGACGCGGGACGAGTACCATTTCTTCCTGGGCCGTCACCTTCGTCGCCACTGCGTCCTGGGCACCGACTACTACGTGACCAACGAGCACCTGGTGGAGGCGGACGGGCGCACGCGCGCGGCGGGCGACATCTTCGGCTATGCGGAGATCACTCGGCAGTATCACGAGCGCTACCGCATGCCGGTGATGCACACGGAAACCAACCTCCTCGAAGGCCCGACCGGGGGCGAGGCCGTGGCCTGGCTGCGCAAGCAATGGGCCAACGCGCTGCGCATCCGCAATGCCGGCATCCCGATGCTCGGCTTCACCTGGTACTCGCTCACCGACCAGGTGGACTGGGACACGACGCTGCGCGAGGCGAACGGCAACGTGAACCCGCTGGGCCTCTACGACCTCGACCGCAAGATCCGCGCGGTGGGGCGCGAGTACCGGCGCATCGTCGAGGAATGGTCCAGCGTGCTGCCGACCCACAGCCACAGCCTCGTCCTGCCCGTGCGACCTTTGGGGGAGCACGGGTGATGCGCTTCGCGGGGCGCCATGCGCTGGTGACGGGCGGCAGTTCCGGCATCGGGCGGGCCACCTGCGAAAGGCTGGCGGCGGAAGGCGCGCACGTCGCCGTGGTGGCGCGCGACAAGGCCGCGGTCGCGGAGGTGGCGGGGCGCATCGGTGGCCTCGCCATCGCGGCCGACCTGGCCGAGGAGGCAGCGATCGGCGAGGTGACGGCGCGGATCGGGCGGGAATGGGGCGCTCTGGACTTCCTGGTGAGCAACGCGGCGACGATGGGCTTCACCCCGATCCTCGAGACCGGCGCGGCGGAGTTCGACCGGGTGATCGCGGTCAATCTGCGCGCGCCCTTCCTGCTGCTGCATCACCTGGGCGGGATGATCCGGCGCGGCGGGGCCGTGGTGCATGTTTCCTCCGTCCATGCGGCGGCGACCACGGCCAATGTCGCGCCCTACGCCGCCAGCAAGGGCGGGCTGGAGGCGCTGACGCGCGCCGCCTCCATCGAGTTCGCGCCGCGCGGCGTGCGGGTGAATGCCGTGGCGCCCGGCGCGGTGGAAACGCCCATGCTGCGCGGCAATCCCAACATCGCGAGCGGTGCGGAGAAGCTGGAAGGGCCGGTCGGCACCCCGGCTCAGATCGCCGCCGCCATCTGCTTCCTGTTGAGCGAGGAGGCCGGCTTCGCGACCGGCGCGGTGCTCGCCGTGGATGGCGGGCGGCTGGCGGCGCTTTGACGCGGGAGGCGCGCGACACGCCTCCCGCGCCGGGCGCTCAGGCGGGATGGGCTTCCGCCGCGCCGCGCATCGCGGCCGCCTGCGCCGCGGCGAAGCCCGCCACCGCCGCGGCCTGGGCCAGCACGAAAACGGTGCCGAGGGCAGTGGGCGCGAGCCCCGCCAGGGCCGGGCCGAAGGCCAGCAGCGCGACGCTGTCCAGAACCCAGACCAGGTTCACGGCGATGATGGCCCGCACCGCGGCGCGCGGCGGCGCGGCGCTGCGCCCCACCCAGGCGACGAAGGCGGCATAGGGCAGCAGGGCCAGCCCCGCCACGCGCAGCAGGGCTTCCGGCAGGCTGAGAAGCCCGGCAATGGGCGCGCCGGCGAGCAGGAGGCCGGTGGCGGCGCTGGCCGCCGCGTCGCCCAGCAGGGCGAGGCGCAGGAAACGAGTGGGTCGAAGCGTCATGGCGTGAACTCCCGTGTTTCGAGCAACGGGACGACCCTTTCCCATCGCGCGGCGCAAAGCGATGACCTCGGAGGTCATCGCGACGCGGCGTTCTGCGGCCTATCCTCCCAGCCATGGCCCAGGCTCAACACCGTCCCGCCTCGCCGCCGCCCGTGGGGGCGATGCTGCGCGAATGGCGCCAGCGACGCCGCCGCTCGCAGCTGGATCTGTCGCTCGACGCCGCCGTGTCGCAGCGCCACCTGTCCTGCGTGGAAAGCGGCCGCGCCGCGCCGAGCCGCGAGATGGTGCTGCGCCTCGCGGCGGAGCTCGACGTGCCGCTGCGGGAGCGCAACGCGCTGCTGCTGGCCGCCGGCTTCGCCCCCGCCTTCCGCGAGCGCGGGCTTGACGACCCCGAGATGGCGGCCGCGAGCAAGGCGGTGGAGACGCTGCTCCACGCCCACATGCCGCACCCCGCCCTGGCCGTGGACCGGGGCTGGAACCTTGTTTCCGCCAATGCGGCGGTGACCGCCCTGCTCGGCGCCCTGGTGGACCCCGCGCTTCTGGCGCCGCCACTCAACGTGCTGCGCCTGTCCCTTGATCCCGGGGGGCTGGCGCCTCGCATCCGCAACCTGGCCGAATGGCGCGCCCACCTGCTGGAGCGGCTGCGGCGCGAGGTGGCCGCCAGCGCCGATGCCGGGTTGGCGGCGCTGCTGGCGGAGCTTTCCGCCCTACCGGCACCGGAGAGCGGTTCCGCCGCGCCGCAGGGCGGGATCCTGGTGCCGCTGGTGCTAGACACGCCCTCCGGCGTGCTGTCGCTGATCTCCACCACCACGGTCTTCGGCACGCCGGCCGAGGTGACGCTCTCTGAACTCGCGATCGAGACCTTCTTTCCGGCCGATGCGGAGTCGGCGGAACGGCTGCGCGCGATCGCCTAGCGCAGCAGCCAGTGCGCCCCGCGCTGCCATTACGCCGCGCGCCCGTCCCGCGCCATCTCCCAGAGCGGGCTGTGCACGGCGAGGCGCTGCCCGCCGTCGCGCTGGACGGGACGGATGTTCACCGCGGCGCGGGAGCGGGACTTGGCACCGAACAGGTCGAAGGGGATGCGGACGAAGATACCCTTGTCGAAGCTGCCCTCCCCGAAATCGCGGAAACGCACGTTGGTAAAGGTAGCGAAGCCGCCCACCTCGATGCCGCTCGAGAAGCGGCGCGACACCCTTCCGTTCCCAACCGCCCGCTGCTGTTGATCCTTCTCGCCCTGGCCGCGTCGGGGATGGTGGTACTGGTCATGGCGGCGCGCCTGTTGCTGCGCATGGGGGCCGCCACGCTGCAATATGCGGGGCGCTGAAATCGGTGCCGCCCTTCGCGGCGCTGCCGCTGGACCTGGCGCTGCCCGCCGCCGCGGCGTCGCTCGGCCTGGCCCTGCTGCTGGCGGAGGGCGGGCGCTTCACCTTGCATGCCGCGCTGGCCCTGCCGCTCGCCGCTGCGGGGCGCTGTGATCCTGGTGGGTGCTGGCCGCCGCCTGGAGTTCCTGGCCGGATGGCGCGGGCGAAGGACTGGCCGCGATGGTGCTGATGGAGCCGCCTATGCTGGCGGCGGGCCTGCTGGTGGGTGCGGTGGAGCCGGCGCGGGGCGCCCTGGCCGATGCGACGCTGGCGGCCGGCGCCCTGGTCGGCGCCGGTATCGCCTTCGGGCTGCTGACGGACAGCATCGTGTTCGGCGACGCGGTGGGCCAGGATCCGGAGCGCGCCCGCATGCCGTATCAGGTCGCGGGCCTCGCCACCGCCACCGCGGCTTCCCTGGCGGCGCTGCGCATGGTCATGACGTCCGGCGCGGCGCGGCTTGCCTGGGACGCGGCGGCGTTGCTGCTGGGCGCGGCGGTGCTGCTGCCGGGTGGGCGCGCGGCGTTCCTGGCGGCGGGGGCCGGCGCTGCCTTTGCGCCCGCGCTGTGGTTGGGCCGGCGCGAGCGGCTGGGCGCCGCGCTGCTTTGGCCGCTCGGCGTCGCGGTCGCAGGGATGCTCGCCCTGGCCGTGCTGCTGGCCGACCCGGGCCGCGCCGCTGCGCTGCTGACGCTGGAACGGCTAACGCGCCCGGAGGGAGGGCTGGACGGGACGCGGTGGGCTGCTGCTTTGGCTCGGCGCCTTTGGCGGCGGGGTGGCCGCCTTTCTCCTGCGCCTGCGCGCGACGGCGCCGCGCAGCGCCGCCGAGATCGCGGCGCTGACCCTGCCCGTCGCGGCGACGGTGATGGTTTCCACCGATCTCGGCAACCGCATGGCGTGATTCGCCCTGGGACTCATGCTCTCCGTCGCGATCACGGAGCGGCGCGATGTATAGGCGTCGCGGCAAGCGCGCGCTGGACCTGGCCGGAGCGGCGCTGCTGCTGGCCCTGCTGGCGCCCTTCCTGGCTGCCGCTGGGCTGAGCATGCTGCTGACCTCGGGGAGGCCGGTGCTGTTCCGGCAGCGCCGCGCGGGGCAGGATGGCGCGCCCTTCACCTTGCTGAAGCTGCGCACCCTGCGCGAGGGGACCGGGTCCTGACGCGGCGCGCCTGACGCGCTTCGGCCGCTTCCTGCGTGCGACAGCGCTGGACGAGATGCCGCAACTCATCAACATCCTGCGCGGCGAGATGTCCTTGGTCGGGCCGCGCCCGCTGCCGCTCGACTACCTGCCCCGCTACTCGCCGCGCGAGGCGACGCGGCTGCGCGTGCGGCCCGGCCTGTGCGGGCTGGCGCAGGCGCAGGGCCGCGACGCCGTGCCCTGGGATGCGCGGCTGGAATAGGACGCGCTACGTGGAGCGCGTGACGCTGGCGGGCGATGTCGGCATCCTCGCGCGCTGCTTGGCCGTCCTGCTGCGCGGGGAGGGGACGGGGTTCACGGAGCAGCTGCGCGAGCCGCGCTGACGGCTCATACCAAGTCCTGTTGATCAGAACCCATGGGCCCAGTCGCGGAGGCCGATGGGTTCTGATCAACAGGACTCAGTATTACATCTCTAGGACACGTTCCGCTAAAAGAGCGGAAAGCTCTCAGAGGCAGTCGGATGTCGAAGGGTTCCCATGGCTTCCCAAGCTGGGCAGCCCTCTACGCCGTGGTGCTGGACTGGGCCAAGACGCAGGAGGACTACGACACCGACTCACCGGCTGGTTGACGACGGACGGCATGCACCAGGGCCGCAACAAGGTTTACCAGCTAACCGAGCTTGGCCGAAAGACGCCCGGCTCTCCTGGTCAGATCCTTCTCGACGACCTCAAGGTGGATCTGCAAGCCGGTCAGCTTGAGGGTTCGACCGTCGAGGTACAGGAAAGGCGTCTTCTTCGCGTCAAGGCACTGGCCGAGACGTTCTACGGACGTCGAGCCGCACTGAAGCAGTTGTTCTGCGATCAATGTGACTTCGACCCCTCGGCCAAGGCGGCCGAGGCCGGGATTGAGGTCCGAAGCTTGTTCGACGTTCACCACAAGGTCCCCCTCCACCTTGGAGAGCGGCGGTCGACAGAGGACGACTTCGAACTCCTGTGTCCCACCTGCCATCGCTTCACCCACGCCAGAATGCGGGTGGCGGCGCTGCAGGTCAGAGGTGAGGGTCACAGGCGCAGGTCCAAGGCCAAGAGTGCCTCAGGTATTCATACGAACTCCCGCTGTTCCAAACCCATGTAGTGAAGCACGCCGCCAAGGGCCGGTGCGGTCGTCATCGGACAGCTCCGGCCCTTCGTGGTGGCCAACGCGGAAGTGTGCTTCGAGACAAAGGAGTAGGCCATGGCTGTCGATCCCATTCTCCGTCCCTGGAAGGCGCTCGTTGCCCTTGGTCGGCAGCGAGGCTACGTGACCCGGGCCGAGCTGCGCGAAGTCATCCCAGTCGGGACCTGGGGCGAGCAGTTCGAGGAGATCGCCGTCGGACTGCACGAGCAGGGAATCCGGATCGTCCCTGACGACGAGGCTGGGGGCGCAATGCCAGCCGCTGCGGGTCCTCCGCCGGGCCCCATTCCGGCGCCTGAGGCGCCGCTGAGCGACCGACAAAAGACGCCGCGTTAGACTTCGGAGAATTTGCTGGAAGGGGGTGACCCTCAAGCGTTGGGGAGATCCGCACCGAATGATCGTACCCTTTCATAGGTCGGGATCAGAGAGATTTGGTATCAGCCGCGCAGCCAGATCGCGTCCTTGACGGCGGAGGCCAGGAAGGCGCGATGCGCCTCCTCCTGCTCCGACGTCGGGATGATGGGCAGGGGCGTGCGCGGCTGCCGCTCCTCCTGCACCAGCGCGGCGACCATCGGCGCCTCGTCCAGCGCGAGGCCGCCCTGCCGGCCGCCGCGCAGCTCCAGATAGGCGGAGGCCAACAGGCGCACGTCGAGCAGCGCGTTGTGGGTCGTGCGCTCCGACAGGTCGATGCCGAAGCGGCGGCACAGCGCGTCCAGGCTGTTGGGCGCACCCGGGAAGCGCTCGCGCGCCAGCACCAGGCTGTCCACCATGCGCGCGGGGTCGAGCGGCGGGAGGCCGGCCCGCACCAGCTCCGCATCCAGGTGCTTGAAGTCGAAGGGCGCGTTGTGCGCGACGATAGGCGCGTCGGCCAGGAAATCCAGCATCTCCTGCGCCACGGCGGCGAAGAGCGGCTTGCCCTGCAGGTCGGCGCGGGTGAAGCCGTGCACGCGCGTGCTTTCCGGCGGCACGTCGCGCTGCGGGTCCACCAGCGTGTGGAAGTAGCGGCCCGTCGGCAGGAGGTTCACGAGCTCGATCGCCGCGATCTCGATGACGCGGTGGCCTTCCTCCGGCTCGAAGCCGGTGGTCTCGGTGTCGAGCACGATCTCGCGGGTCATGGTGCTGCCCTCAGGCGCCGGCTCCGCCGGCTTGGCTTGCGCGCCTCAGAGATGGGGCGCGGGTTGTCGGGTTGCGAGGCGCGCGGCTCGCCCCTTGGGCGCTCAGGTTCGTCACAGCCCCTCCTCCCGCAACAGGCGGCGCAGTTGGGCGACCGTGTGGAAGCGCGACAGGCCGGTGCGGACGACGTAGGTGGCGCGGCGGCGCTTCTCGGCGTCCGGCATCTGGCGGGCGCGGATCGCCTCCAGCCGCGCTGGCGTCATGCCGGGGCGGCGCAGGACGCGCTGCGCCTGCACCTCTGCCGGTGCGGAAACGACGAAGATGGCGTCGAAGGGAAGCAGGCTTTCGCGCGTCTTTCGCGTCTCGAACAGCAGCGGGATGTCCAGCACCGCCGCCTTCGCCCTCTGCGCGCGCGCGCGAGCCAGGAAGCGCGCCTCGGCCCGGCGCACCAGCGGGTGGACGATGCGCTCCAGCCGGGTCAGAGCCGCCGGGTCGGGCAGCACGGCGCGGCGCAGCGCCTCGCGGTTCACCGCGCCGTCGCGCACCGTGCCGGGAAATTCGCGTTCGATGGGCCACACCGCCGCGCCGCCCTTGGCCTGCAGCGCATGCACCGCCTCGTCCGCGTCGAAGACCGGGATGCGGTGGGAGCGGAAGACGCGGGCGGCGGTGGACTTGCCCATGCCGATGCCGCCGGTGAGGCCCCACACCTTCATCGCGGCGGAATGTCGGCGGCGACGGCCTCGCGCAGCGCGTCGTCCACCACCGGGTCGGGGCCGAACCAGGCGCGGAAGCCCGGCCGCGCCTGATGCAGCAGCATTCCCAGCCCATCCACGCCGCGCAGGCCGCGCCCGCGCGCCGCGCGCAGCAGCGCCGTTTCCAGCGGCACGTAGACGATGTCCGCCACCACCGCATGGGCGGGCAGGTGGGAGAGGTCCAGCTCCAGCGGCGGCTGCCCCGTCATGCCGAGGCTGGTCGCGTTCACGAGCAGCGCCGTTGTCTCCAACCCTGGATGCTCCGCGACCTCCACTGGCCCGCCCAGTGCCTCCGCGAGCGCCTCGGCGCGCGCGCGGGAGCGGTTGACGAGGGTGAGGCGCGGGCACCCCGCATCGAGCAGCGCCGCCGCGATGGCCCGCGCTGCGCCGCCCGCCCCCAGCACCACGGCAGGGCCGAAAGCGGGGTCGTGGCCCCCGAGCGACTGGAGGAAGCCGTAGCCATCCGTGCAGTCGCCTTCGATCCCCTCCTCGCGGAAGATCAGCGTGTTCACCGCCCCGGCGCGGCGCGCGCGGGGGGTGAGCGCATCGGCCAGGGCGAATGCCGCCTCCTTGTGCGGAATGGTGACGTTGCAGCCACGGAACCCGGCGAGGCGCAGCCCGTGCATCGCCTCGGCGAAATGCTCCGGCCGCACCGGCAGCGGCACATAGGCCGCGTCCAGCCGGTGCCGCGCGATCCAGTGCCCATGGAGACGCGGCGATCGCGAATGCGCCACCGGCCAGCCCGTCACCCCGGCCAGCATTGCCTTGCCGGTCAGCGGCACAGCCGATCCCCGCCGCACGGCCAAGGCCGTCCGGCCGCAACGCGGTCGGCGCCGACAGACCAACTGATCAGCCGGCGCAGCAGGGGCGCGGCGAAGCCCGGCGGCCGGGGGCCGCGCCCGGCGCCTGAGGGCACAATCAAATGGCGACGCTCGGAACGAGCGTCGCCTGCATGGCGGCGCAGAGCACCTCTGCCCCATCCTCGCCGCGCATCCACACCTCGGCGCGGGCCACGGTGAGGGTGCGGCCGGGCTTCAGCACCTCGGCACGGGCGATGGCGAGCATGCCGCGCGCGGGGCGCAGGAAGTTCACCTTCAGCTCGGCCGTCAGCACTTCCTGCCCCGCGGGTAACAACGACAGGGTGGCGTAGCCGCAGGCATTGTCGGCCAGCGTCGTCAACACTCCGGCATGGAGGAAGCCGTGCTGCTGCGTCATCGTCTTGCGGAACGGCGCCTCGATCACGCAGCGTCCCGGCCGCACCTCGGCGATGCGCGCCTCGATCACGCGCATCAGCCCCTGCTGCGCAAAGCTCGCCTCGATGCGGCGCTGCAGTTCCTCATGGGCCATGCGTCAAAGCTTCCAGCCGGTGTGGAGGGCGACGATGCCGCCCGACAGGTTGCGATAGGCCACCCGCTCCAGCCCCGCCTCGCGCATCATCGCAGCCAGGGTCTCCTGGTCGGGGAAGGTGCGGATGCTTTCGGCGAGGTAGCGGTAGCTCTCGGCATCGCCGGCCAGGCGCTGGCCCATGCGCGGCAGCACCTTGAAGCTCCAGGCGTCGTAGAGCGGCTCCAGTGCCGAAACCTCCAGGCGGGAGAATTCCAGCACATGCGCCCGCCCGCCGGGCTTCAGCACGCGCCGCATCTCGCGAAGCACCGCGCCCTTGTTGGTGCAGTTCCGGAGTCCGAAGGCCATGGTGATCTTGTGGACGGAGGAATCGGGCAGCGGCAGCCGCTCCGCATCGGCGCACACGAAGTCGAGCCCGGCGACGAGGCCGCGCTCCGCCGCCCGGTCGCGCCCCACCCGCAGCATCTCGTCGTTGATGTCGGAGCAGAGGACACGCCCCGCCCCGCGCTGCAGCGCCAGGAAGGAGATGTCGCCCGTCCCGCCCGCGAGGTCGAGCAGGGTCTCGTTCGGGCGCGGCGCCACGGCGTTGATCAGGATGCGCTTCCACACGCGATGGATGCCGAGCGACATGGCATCGTTCATCAGGTCGTAGCGCGGGGCCACGCTGTCGAAGACGCGGCGGACCAGCCCCGCCTTTTCCCCGGCCGGGACCTCGCGGAAGCCGAAATCGGTGGTGCGGTCGTCGGATGTCATGCCCCGCCAGCATAGGGGGGACGGGACGCCCTTGCCACCCGCGCCGCCCCGCGCCAAACCGCCCCGATGCCCGAGCTCCCGGAGGTCGAGACGGTGATGCGCGGCCTCGACGCCGTGCTGACCGGAGAGGTGATCCGCACCGCCGAGACGCGGCGCGACGGGTTGCGCTGGCCCTTCCCGAACGGCATGGCCGCGGCGCTGCAAGGCGCGCGGGTGGAGGGGTTCCGGCGGCGCGGCAAGTACATGCTGATGCGGCTGGCGGACCGGCCCACCCTGCTGATCCACCTGGGCATGTCCGGGCGCATGGTGGCCCGTCGCCTGGGCGCGCCGCCCGTCCCGTCCCTGGGCAGGCAGGGTGCCGCCTCCGACGCGCGCGGCCACAACAACCCGCCCGAGGCGCACGAGCATGTCGTGCTGGAAACGGAAGGCGGCTGGCGCGTCGGCTTCGTGGACCCGCGCCGCTTCGGGTGCATGGACTTTGCCCCGCGCGAGGCGGAGGACAGCCACCCCCTCCTCGCCGGCATGGGGCCGGAGCCGCTGGAAGAGGCGTTCGACGTCGCGGTGCTGGAAGCGGCCCTGGCCGGGCGGCGCACCCCGATCAAGGCGGCGCTGCTGGACCAGCGCATCGTGGCCGGGCTGGGCAACATCTACGTGTGCGAGGCGCTGTTCCGCGCCGAGATCGCGCCCACGCGCCTCGCCACCACCGTGCCGGGCCCGGACGCCGCGCGGCTGGTGCCCGCGATCAAGGCGGTGCTGGCGGAGGCCATCGCGGCCGGCGGCTCCTCCCTGCGGGACTACGTGCGTGCGGATGGCGAGGTCGGCTTCTTCCAGGAGCGCTTCGACGTCTACGACCGCGAGGGGCAGCCCTGCCGCCTTTGCCCGGGGCCGGATGGCTGCCCCGGCATCGCCCGGCTTGTGCAGTCTGGCCGTTCGACCTTCTACTGCCCGCAAACCCAGAGATAAGGACGCCCATGGCCTTCGAGATGATCCTGACCGAGACGCATGGCCGCACGGCCCTGATCCGCCTCAACCGCCCGCAGGCGCTGAATGCCCTGTGCGACGGGCTGATGGCCGAGATGGCCGAGGCGCTGGCCGGGTTCGACCGGGACGACAACATCGCGGCCATCGTCATCACGGGCAGCGAGAAGGCCTTCGCTGCCGGCGCCGACATCAAGGAGATGAAGGACCGCACCTTCCCTGGCGTGCTGGCCGAGGACTTCATCGGCAAGTGGGAGGCGGTGACGACGATCCGCAAGCCGGTGATCGCGGCCGTGTCCGGCTTCGCCCTGGGGGGCGGCTGCGAGCTGGCGATGATGTGCGACATGATCATCGCGTCCGACACGGCGAAGTTCGGCCAGCCGGAGATCAACCTCGGCATCATCCCCGGCGCCGGCGGCACGCAGCGCCTGACCCGCGCCGTGGGCAAGAGCAAGGCGATGGACCTGGTGCTGACCGGCCGCATGATGGACGCGCAGGAGGCGGAGCGCGCCGGCCTTGTCGCCCGCATCGTCCCGGCGGCCGACCTCCTCGCCGAGGCGCTGAAGGTCGCGGAGAAGATCGGCCAGTTGTCCGGCCCCTCCGTCGCCACGGCCAAGCAGGCGGTCAACGTCGCCTTCGAGACGACGCTGCGCGAGGGGGTGCGCTTCGAGCGCGGCGTGTTCTACGCCCTCTTCGCCACGGAGGATCAGAAGGAGGGCATGGGCGCCTTCGCCGAGAAGCGGAAGCCGGCCTTCCGCAACCGCTAGGGCGCCGCGTGCTTGACGCGGCGGGGCAGGGGTCCTAGAACCCCGGCCTCCCGCGACGGGCACGCCCGCCGCCCCCGTACACCCGAGAAGCAAGTTCACCGATCGCCCATGGCCAACACCGCTTCCGCGCGCAAGCGCATCCGCCAGACCGAGAAGCGCACCGAGCGCAACCGCATGCGCCGCTCGCGCGTGCGGACCTTCCTGCGGAAGGTTGAGCTGGCCCTGGCCGGTGGCGACAAGGAAGGCGCGCAGACCGCCTTCCAGGCGGCGGCGCCGGAGATGCAGCGCGCCGTTTCCAAGGGTGTGCTGCACCGCAACACCGTGGCCCGCAAGCTGTCCCGCCTGTCCGCCCGTATCAAGGCGGCCGCGGTCAAGACGGCCTGATTCCAACCAACTAACCATCTGCGAAGCTGCAATCACCGGTAAGCCATCTGGCTTTCCGGTGCTTTCGCTTGCCTGCGCTGTAACCTTTCTGAAACGCGTCTTGTTTGCCACAGGTGTGGCCTCTCCCCGTTATCCACAGGGGGTAGGCGTTTTTTTCCGGGGCCGGACGCGTTAGCCTGACCAGGAGGGACCCTTGGCATGTTGCCGAAGGGTGGTGCTGTCGAAAGGGGCCGATGAGCGGAATGGAGACAGCGCCGGACGATTTTTCCCGTCCTGGGACCGAAGCGGTTTCCGTCGCGGCCGGTGACCTTGCCACCGCCTGGGCGCGCATCCGCGGCCGGCTGCGGCAGGAAGTGGGGGATGTCGAGTACCGGACCTGGCTGCGCCAGATGACGCTGGGTGGCATCGAGGACGGCACCGCCCTCGTTTCCCTGCCGACCCGCTTCCTGCGCGACTGGGTGCGCGACCATTACGGCGACCGTCTGCGCCTGCTGGTCCAGGCCGAGATGCCGGGGCTGCGCGGGGTCGAGCTTCGCGTCGCCTCTGCCCGCCCTGCCACGGCCGAGGCCGCCGCCCCCGCCGCCGAGATGCCGCTGGCCGAGAGCCTCCTGGCCCCGCCCGCGCCGCCTGTTCCTGCCATGCCGGCGGCCGCCGCCGGCAATGGGGCGGGGGGGAATGAGTGGGTCGCGCCGCTCGACCCGCGCTACACCTTCGACACCTTTGTGGTGGGCAAGCCCAACGAGTTCGCCCATGCCTGCGCCCGCCGCGTCGCCGAGGCGCCGGCCGTGGCCGGGTTCAACCCCCTCTTCCTGTATGGCGGGGTGGGGCTGGGCAAGACGCACCTGATGCACGCCATCGCCTGGGCGCTGCGCGAGGGAAACCCGCAACTTCCGGTCGCCTACATGTCGGCCGAGAAGTTCATGTATCGCTTCATCGCCGCGCTGCGCTCGCACAACACGACGGAGTTCAAGACCCAGCTCCGTTCCGTGCAGGTGCTGATGGTGGACGACCTGCAGTTCCTGATCGGCAAAGACAACACGCAGGAGGAATTCTTCCACACCTTCAACGCGCTGATCGACGCCGGCAAGCAGATCATCCTGTCCGCCGACAAGGCGCCGACCGACCTGTCGGGCATCGAGGACCGCCTGCGGACCCGGCTTTCCGCCGGCATCGTGGCCGACCTGCACGCCACCACCTACGAGTTGCGCCTGTCGATCCTCCAGGCCAAGGCGCATGATGCCGGGGTGGAAATCCCGCCGCGGGTGCTGGAATTGCTGGCCCGCAAGATCGCCTCCAACGTGCGCGACCTGGAGGGGGCGCTGAACCGCATCGTCGCCCATGCCCAGCTCTTCGGGCGGCCGATCACGCTGGAAACGGCGCCGGAGGTCCTGGCGGACATCCTGCGCTCCCACGACCGCAAGCTCTCCATCGACGACATCCAGCGCAAGGTGGCCGAGCATTACAACATGCGCCTGACGGAGATGGCCTCGGCCCGCCGCTCCCGCGCCGTGGCGCGGCCGCGCCAGGTGGCGATGTTCCTGTCCAAGCAGCTGACCCAGCGCTCCCTGCCCGAGATCGGCCGGAAATTCGGCAACCGGGACCACACGACGGTGCTGCACGCGGTGAACAAGGTGACCGAGCTCATGGAGGCGGATGCCGCCTTCGCCGAGGAGGTCACGCTGATCCGCAAGATGCTCGAGACCTGAAGCGGGGGGAGGGGGGCCGCGCGCCCCTTGGGGCCGCGGGGCCTCCCTGCTAAAGGGAATCCGGAAAATCAGCACGAGAAGCCTGGGGGACAGGGCACCATGAAGTTCAGCGTCGAGCGCGCCATCCTGCTCAAGGCCCTGGCCCACACGCAGTCGGTGGTGGAGAAGCGCAACACCATCCCCATCCTCGCCAATGTCCTGCTGGATGCGCGCGAAGGCGGGCTGAAGCTGACCGCGACCGACATGGAGATCGCCATCGTCGAGGAGGTGCCCGGCGTGCAGGTCAGCCGCCCCGGCCGCACCACCGCCCCGGCCGCGACGCTGTACGAGATCGTCCGCAAGCTGCCTGACGGCGCGACGATCGAGCTGGACCACAAGGGCGGCGACGCCCCCCTGGCCCTGCGCGCGGGCCGCTTCCAGACCAGCCTGTCCGTCCTCCCTGTCGAGGATTACCCGGCCATGACCGAGGGGGCGCTGCCCCACGGCTTCCGGCTGGAGGCGGCGCGGCTGCGCGGCCTGATCGATCGGACGCGCTTCGCCATCTCGACGGAGGAGACGCGCTACTACCTGAACGGCATCTACCTCCACGCCGCCGAGGTGGAGGGCCGCAAGGTCCTGCGCGCCGCCGCGACGGACGGGCACCGCCTCGCCCGCGTCGAGGAGGACCTGCCGGAGGGCGCGGGCGGGATGCCCGGCGTCATCGTCCCCCGCAAGACCGTGGCCGAGCTGCGCAAGCTGGCCGAGGAAACGCGCGACGAGATCGAGGTCCGCCTTTCCGAAACCAAGATCTCCTTCCGGATCGGCTCCGTCGTGCTCACCTCCAAGCTGATCGACGGCACCTTCCCGGATTACGAGCGCGTCATTCCCAAGGCGAATGACAAGGTGATGGAGGTGGACACCAAGGGCTTCGCCCAGGCGGTGGACCGCGTGGCCGCCATCTCCAGCGAGCGCTCCCGCCCGGTGAAGCTTTCCCTCGGCAAGGACTACCTGGAACTGACGGCCAACAGCGCCGAGGCCGGCAATGCGCGCGAGGAGCTGGACGGGGACCTCGTCCGCTACGATGCCACGCCGCTGGAGATCGGCTTCCAGGCCCGCTACCTCGCCGACATCACGGGCCAGGTCGGCGAAACGCTGGTCTTCCGCTTCTCCGACGGCTCCGCCCCCACGGTGGTGCAGGACAAGGCGGATGACGGCGCGCTCTATGTCCTGATGCCGATGCGGGTCTGACGCCGACGGCCTTGCTGCGAAACGAAGCGGGGATCCCCATATACGGGCCTTGATCCTCGCAACGGGCGCCACCCGGCGGAGCCACGCTTCGCCGGGCCGCCAAAGGCGTCTGGTTGGACATTTCCGCTGATCTTCCCGTTCCCCGCCTCACCCGGCTGCGGCTGACCCGGTTCCGCTCCTACCTCGCGGCGGAGTTCCGGCTGGGCGGACGCCTCGTGCTGCTCACCGGGCCGAACGGCGCCGGCAAGACCAACCTCCTGGAGGCGATCAGCCTGCTCGCCCCGGGGCGGGGGCTGCGGGGCGCGCGGCTGGCCGATGTCGCGATGCGCGGCGCCCCCTCCTGGGCCGTGTCCGGCCGCTTCGAGGACGGGTCCGGCGGGTTCGAGGTCGGCACCGGCGCGCTGGACGAGGCCACGGCGGAGCGCCGTGCCTTCCGGCTGGATGGCGAGAAGCTTCCGACCCAGGCCGAGCTGGCGGAACGCCTCGCCATGGTCTGGCTGACGCCGCAGCAGGACCGGCTGTTCGGCGACCCGGCCAGCGCGCGGCGCCGCTTCCTGGACCGCCTCGTCCTGGCCTTCGAGCCGCGCCACGCGCGCGAGGTCGGTGCCTATGAGCGCGCCATGGCCCATCGCAACCGCCTCCTCGCCGAAGGCGGGGCCGACCCGGCTTGGCTGGGCGGGCTGGAGGAGGCGCTGGCCCGGCACGGCACCGCCATCGCCGCGGCGCGGCGGGCGCTGGTGGGGCGGCTGGGCCAGGCGTTGGAAGGTGGGGTGGCCGGGGCCTTCCCGGCCGCGCGCCTCGCCCTGGAATGCCCGGCGGCCACCCTGCTGGACACCATGCCCGCGCTGGAGGCCGAGGAGGCGCTGCGGGAGGGCTTGCGCGACGGGCGGCGGCGCGACGCGGCGGCGGGGGCCACCCTCACAGGCCCGCACCGCGCCGACCTGCTCTTCACCCACGCGGAGAAGGACCTGCCCGCCTCCCTGTGCTCCACGGGGGAGCAGAAGGCGCTGCTGGTTTCCACCGTCCTGGCCCATGCCGGGCTGATGGCGGCGCTGCGCGGCACCGCCCCCCTCCTGCTGCTGGACGAGGCGGGGGCACATCTGGATGCGGGGCGCCGGCGGGCCCTGGTCGGGGCGCTCGCCGCCCTGCCTGTGCAGGCCTTCCTCACGGGGACAGAGGCCTCGGCCTTCGCGGGGACGGAAATCGAGCATTTCCTTGTCGAATCGGGGGAAATCCGACGGGCCCCCCTGCCGTAACGCCCCCTGCAATGCCATATATGGATTGGTTTTTTGGCAGGTTCCCCCTTCCTCGATGAGCGACATCTCCCCCATCCCGAACGGTGACGCCTATACCGGCGAGTCCATCCAGGTCCTGCGCGGCCTGGAGGCGGTGCGGAAGCGCCCCGGCATGTATATCGGCGACACGGATGACGGCTCGGGCCTGCACCACATGGCCTTCGAGATCATCGACAACTCGGTGGACGAGGCGCAGGCCGGCTATGCCAGCCGGGTGGACGTGGTGCTGAACGGCGATGGCAGCGTCACCGTGCGCGACGACGGGCGCGGCATTCCGGTAGACATCCACCACGAGGAGGGGGTGAGCGCGGCCGAGGTGGTGCTGACGCGCCTCCATGCCGGCGGCAAGTTCAACCAAAATTCCTACAAGGTCTCGGGCGGCCTGCACGGCGTCGGCGCCGCGGTGGTGAACGCCCTGTCCGAATGGATGGAGGTCCGCATCCGCCGCGAGGGCAAGGAGCACTTCATCCGCTTCGAGCACGGCGACACGGTGGAGCCGCTGCGCGTGGTGGGCGAGCAGGGCGACCGCTCCAACGGCACGGAAGTCACCTTCAAGCCCTCCGCCGGCACCTTCACCAAGACCGAGTACGACTTCGCGGTGCTGGAGCGGCGGTTGCGCGAACTCGCCTTCCTGAACAGCGGGCTGCGGATCTCCCTGCGCGACGACCGGCACGTCCCGGCGCAGGAGGCGGAGTTCTGCTTCGAGGGCGGTCTGCGCGCCTTCGTGGAGTGGCTGGACAAGGGCAAGGAGCCGCTGTTCAAGCCGCCCATCAGCGTGACCGCCAAGGAAGGCGAGGGGATCCGCGTCGAGCTGGCGATGTGGTGGACGAGCAGCCCGCGCGAGGTGATGCTCTGCTTCACCAACAACATCCCGCAGCGCGACGGCGGCACGCACCAGGCCGGATTCCGGCAGGCGCTGACCCGCGTCGTGGCGAAATACGCCGAGGACTACGCCAAGAAGGAGAAGGTGGACCTCGTCGGCGACGACATGCGCGAGGGCCTGACCTGCGTCCTGTCGGTGAAGGTGCCGGACCCGAAGTTCAGCTCCCAGACCAAGGACAAGCTCGTCTCCTCCGAGGTGCAGCCCGTGGTGCAGATGGCCGTCGCCGACGCGCTGTCCCACTGGTTCGAGACGCATCCCAAGGAGGCGAAGCACGTCCTCGACCAGGTCGTGCTGTCCGCCGTGGCGCGCAAGGCGGCGCAGCTGGCGCGGGAGAAGGTGGGGCGCAAGAACGCGCTCGACATCTCGACCCTGCCCGGCAAGCTGGCCGACTGCCAGGAGAAGGACCCGACGAGGAGCGAGATCTTCATCGTCGAGGGCGACTCGGCCGGTGGCTCCGCGAAGCAGGGGCGCAACCGCGCCAACCAGGCCATCCTGCCGCTGAAGGGCAAGATCCTGAACGTGGAGCGGGCGCGCATCGACAAGATGCTCAGCAGCGCCGAGATCGGCACGCTGATCACGGCGCTGGGCACGGGCATCGGCCCGGGCGACCCCAACAAGGGCGGGTTCTCGGCCGACAAGCTGCGCTACCACAAGATCGTCATCATGACGGACGCGGACGTGGACGGCTCCCACATCCGCACGCTGCTGCTGACCTTCTTCTTCCGCCAGATGCCCGAGCTGATCGAGCGCGGGCACCTGTTCATCGCGCAGCCGCCGCTCTACCGCGCCAAGCGCGGGCAGGAGGAGCGCTACCTGAAGGATGACCGCGCGCTGGAGGACTACCTGCTGGAGAAGGCGGGGCATGGCGCGCGGCTGATCCTGGGCGATGGGCGCGAGGCTTCGGGCGACGACCTCGCCGCCGAGGCGGAGCGCCTGCGCCAGGTCGCTTCCCGCATCCGCCGCCTCGCCGCCGAGGTGCCGACGGAGATCGTCGAGCAGGCGGCGCTGGCCGGGGTGCTGACGCCCGACGGGCAGCGTGCCCTGGAAGGTGCGCCCGACCTTGCGGCGCGGCTGGATGCCATGGCACCCGCGGCCGAGCGAGGCTGGAAGGTGACGGTGGACGAGGCCGGCATCCACATGCACCGCGTCGTGCGCGGCGTGGCGGAGCGCCACCACCTGACCGCCGCCGCCCTGCGCTCCGCCGAGGCACGCTGGCTGGACGAGCGGCGGGACGCGCTGCGGGCCGATTACGGGGTGGGCGCGAAGCTGGCGCTGGAGGCCAGCGAGACGCCGCTGCACGGCCCGCTGGCGGCGCTGGAGCGCCTCCTGGCCCAGGGCCGCAAGGGGCTGACCATCCAGCGCTTCAAGGGCCTGGGCGAGATGAACCCCGACCAGCTCTGGAAGACCACGCTGGACCCGGCGGTGCGGACGCTGCTCCAGGTGCGCGTGGACGACGCCGAGGATGCGGAAAGCGTCTTCTCGACCCTGATGGGCGACGTGGTGGAGCCGCGGCGCGAGTTCATCGTCGGCAACGCGCTGAAAGTGGCCAACCTCGACGTGTGAGGTCCCTCAAGGCGAAAGCCCCGCCCGAGGAAAACCTCGGGCGGGGCTTTTGGGGCGATCGACGGGACTCGAACCCGCGACATCCAAGACCACAACCTGGCGCTCTACCACCTGAGCTACGACCGCCGCAGTGGGGCGCTGGATAGTCCCCGCGCCCCCGAGCGTCAACTACTCCTCCCAGCGAACCTTCGTGAAGTCGGCGGGCATCAGCAGCTTGCTTTCCTGGGTGGCGATGAAGGGCCGCACCTTCGCCAGGTAGTCCAGCCAGTTCTGCTGCTGAAACAGCTTGGCGCGGCGCTCGGCGCGCTCCTCGAAGGATTCATAGGCCCACATGTGGATCACCTGGTTCAGCGGCCCGAACTCGGTAGTGTAGTAGCCGACGAGACGGCCCAGGATGGGCTTCTGGATGGCCAGCCCCTCGGCGGCGTAGGCCTTCACGTAGTTCCCGATCGTGCCGGGGTGCATGGTGTAGATGCGCTGCTCGACGATCATCGTCCTCTCCCTCGCTGGCCGGTGCTCCCGGCGCTTCCCGTTCTGGCAGGAAGCGCCCGCGTCGCGGAGAGGGGGGCAGCGCTATTTCGTGACGAAGGCCTTCTCCACCACGAAGGTGCCCGGCTCGCTGTTGTTGCCCTCGACGAAGCCGCGGGCTTCCAGCAGCGCCTTGCAGTCGGCGTTCATCGCCTCGCTGCCGCAGATCATCACCCGGTCCTTGGAGGGGTCGAGGGGCTCGACGCCCGCCTCGCGCTCCGCAGCGCCCGTCTCCAGGCGGGCGGTGATGCGGCCCTGCACCGGGAAGGGCTCGCGCGTCACGGCGGGCAGGTAGACCAGCTTCTCGCGCACGAACTCGCCCAGCAGCTCGTCGTCGCGCAGCGCGCCGATGATGTAGTCGCGATAGGCCAGTTCCTTCACCTCGCGCACCGTGTGCGCCAGGATGACGCGGTCGTAGCGCTCGTACACCTCCGGGTCGCGGATCAGCGACATGAAGGGGGCGATGCCGGTGCCCGTCGCCAGGAACCAGAGGTTCCGGCCGGGCAGGAGGTTGTCCGGGATCAGCGTGCCCACAGGCTTGCGGCCGATCAGCACCTTCTCGCCCACCTGGATGTGCTGGAGGCGGGAGGTGAGGGGACCGTCCTGCACCTTGATGGACAGGAACTCCAGCGTTTCCTCCCAGGCCGGGGACACCATGGAATAGGCCCGCACCAGCGGCTTGCCGTTCACCACCAGCCCGATCATCGCGAACTGGCCCGAGGTGAAGCGCAGGGCCGGGTCGCGCGTGCAGGTGAATGAGAACAGGCTGCCGGTCCAGTGATGGACGGACAGCACCTCCTCGGCGAAGAAGCCGGGGGGGGCGGCGGCGATCGGGTCGTAGGCGGTGTCCATGGCAACCGGGTTTTGCGGCCCGTGACGCCGGCGCGCAAGCGGGGCAACCTACCGCCATGGAATACCAGCCCCCCGCCGACCCGGCGACCGACCCGCCCGTGGGGCCGGTGGTGGACGCGACGCCCCGTCCCATCCCGGCCCGCATCCCGCATCATGGCCGTTCCGTCCAGCTGGAACCGCTGCATGTCCGCCACGCGGCGGAACTCTGGCAGGCGGCGCAGGCGGATCGTTCGGGGGGCGGCTGGGCCTATCTGGGCTACGGGCCCTTCGCCGACGCGGCTGCGATGCGCGCCCATGTCGCCGCCTTCGCCGCCCAGCACGACCCGATGGCCTGGGCGGTGCGCCCGCACGCGACGGGCACCGTGGATGGCTGGCTGACCCTGATGGAGATCCACCCCTCCCAGGCGCATATCGAGCTGGGCCATATCTGGTTCTCGCCGCGCATGCAGCGCACCCGCGCGGCGACGGAGGCGATGTTCCTGCTGATGCGCCACGCCATGGACGATCTCGGCTACCGGCGCCTCACCTGGAAATGCAACGCGCTGAACGCCCCCTCGCGCCGGGCCGCCGCGCGGCTGGGCTTCACCTATGAAGGGACGCTGCGCGCGCATCTTCAGGTGAAGGGGCGGCGCCGCGACACCGCTTGGTTCTCCATCCTGGAGGAGGAGTGGCCGTTGCGCCGCGCGGCCATCGAGGCCTGGTTGGACGACGCGAACTGGGATTCCGACGGGCGCCCGAGGGCCTCGCTGCGGCAGGTTTGACCGCGCTGACACGGCGGCGTCACGGCGCTGCAACAGGGAGGCGATAGGCGACGCCCGGTTTTCAACGAACCGGGAGAAGTTGATGCGCCGAATCCTCCTCGCCACCGTGGCGAGCCTTGCCCTTTCGCTGCCTGTCCTGGCCGACCAGCGCTTCGAGGCGACGCTGGCCGGGCAGGCCGTCCTGCCGGGCGCGACCTTCCTGCCGCCCCCCGCCGACGCGCCAGAATATTTCCACCTGTCCGGCCGCTTCACCGGCGCGGCGCGGAACGAGGCGGCGGGCAGCGTCCCCTCCGTGAGCCTGCCGGGCTATGGCGCGCGCGCGACCGGGCTGTCGCTGCCCTTCCGGGGCCAGCCGCTCCAGGGCTTCTCCGGCATCAAGCCGGCGGGTGACGGCGCCTACTGGGTGACGGGCGACAACGGCTTCGGCAACCGTCGCAACTCCCCCGACGCGATGCTGATGATCCATCGCGTCCGCCCCGACTTCCAGGCCGGCGGCGTGGCGGTGGAGCGCACGATCTTCCTGTCCGACCCGAACCGCGTCGCGCCCTTTCCCGTAGCGACGGAGGCGACCTCCAGCCGCTACCTGACCGGCGCCGATTTCGACCCCGAGAGCCTGCAGCCCCTGCCGGACGGCACCTTCTTCGTCGGCGAGGAATTCGGCCCCTACCTGCTGCATTTCGACGGCGAGGGCCGCCTGCTGCGTGTCGTCGAGACGCGGCTGGATGGCGAGGTTCTGCGCTCGCCGGACCACCACGCCCTGTCCATCCCGGCCCAGCCCGGTGCGGCCATTCCGTTCCGCGCCCGCCGCTCGGGCGGCTACGAGGGCCTCGCCCTGACGCCCGATGGCCGCACCGCCTGGGCGATGCTTGAGCAGCCGCTCTTCGCCGCCGGGGAGAACCGTCCGGAGGGCGCCTTCCTGCGCGTGCTGGAATTCGATGTGGGCCGCATGGAGTGGACGGGCCGCACCGCACGGTTCCGCCTTGCGGAGGGCGCGACGGCGATCGGCGACTTCAACTTCATCGACGAGCGCCGGGCCCTCGTGATCGAGCGCGACAATGGCGAGGGCGACCCTTCTCTGGCCTGCGCCGCGGGCGTGGAATCCACGCATGAGCGCCCCTGCTTCGCCAACCCGGCGCGGCTGAAGCGGATCACGCTGGTGGACATGGGCAGCACGGATGCGGAGGGCTTCGTCCGCAAGATCGGCCATGTGGACCTGATGGCGATCCGCGACCCCGAGCGCATCGCGCGCCAGCGCGGCGACCGCGCCCCCAGCGCCAGCGAGACGGTGCTGGGCTTCCCCTTCTTCACCATCGAGAATGTCGCGATGGTGGATGCGGATCACATCATCGTCGGCAACGACAACAACCTGCCCTTCAGCGCCGGCCGCCACCTTTCGCGGGTGGACGACAACGAGCTGGTGCTGCTGCGCGTGCCGGAACTGCTTCGCGCCCGCTGACTTGCGCCGCCTGCGGGGGGAAGACATAGACTGACCGAGGCCCTTCTCCCCCGCAGGATTCACGCAATGCCTCCCGAGGACACCGTTCAGGCCTTCATCCCCGGGCCGCGCGCCGTCCTGGGACCCGCCGGGCTCGGCGTGCTGAACGGGCTCGACTTCGCCGCGAAGGACCTGTTCGACATCGCCGGCTGGCCCACGAGCGGCGGCAACCCGGACTGGGAGCGGACCCACCCCGGCGCCGTCGCAACCGCCCCCGTCGTGATGGCGCTGCTGGAGGCCGGCGCGCGCCTCGCCGGCAAGACCCGGACGGTGGAGCTGGCCTACGGGCTGACCGGCGAGAATGTCTGGCACGGTACGCCGCTCAATCCCGCGGCGCCCGGCCGTTTTCCCGGCGGCTCCTCCTGCGGCTCGGCCTCTGCCGTGGCGGGGGGACTCGTCGATTTTGCGCTGGGCACCGACACGGCGGGCTCGGTCCGCATCCCGGCCTCCTATTGCGGGGTCTTCGGCATCCGGCCGAGCTGGGGCGCGGTAAGCCTCGCCGGGACGATGGCGCTGGCTCCGTCCTTCGATACCTGCGGCTGGTTCGCCCGCTCCGCCTCCGTGCTGCGCCGGGTGGGGGAGGCGCTGCTGCCGGAGGACGCGCCCTCCACCCCCCGCCGGCTGGGGCCGGCGATCAAGGTCCAATCCGCCTGGATGAACGCGGAGCCGGCGACTGCCGCCGCGCTGACCCCGGCGCTGGAAGCGGTGGAGCGGGTGCTGGGCCTCGGTGAGGCGATCCGTGCCGAGACCGGGCCGAACGGGCTGCGCCGCGCCTTCGAGGCGGCACGCACCGTCCAGGCGCAGGAGGCCTGGGTCACGCATGGCGCCTGGATCGAGGAAACGCAGCCGCGCTTCGGCCCCGGGGTTGCCGAGCGCTTCGCCGCCGCCAAGGCCACCGACCCCGAAAAGGCCGCGGCCGGGCGGCTGCACCGCCGGCGCTTCGCCGCCTCCATGCGCGCCCTGCTGCAAGGCGGCGCGGTGCTGGCGTTTCCGACCTCGCCCGGCCCTGCCCCCCTGTTGGGCGTCACCCTGGCCCAGCAGGATGCGGTGCGGGAGCGGACCATGGGCGTGACCGCCTATGCGGGGCTGGCCGGGCTGTGCGAGGTGACGCTGCCCGCCGCGCAGGTGGAAGGGGCGCCGGTGGGACTGTCCCTGGCGGCGGCGCCGGGGCATGACCGGGCGCTGCTGGAACTGGCCGAGCGACTGGCGGCCGAGCTTGGGATCGGGGAATGATCATTCGTGACGCGCGGCCAGGGGACCTCCCGGCCATCACCGCCATCTATGCGCACCACGTTCAGACCGGCACCGGCACCTTCGAGGAGGAGCCGCCCGACGAGGCCGAGGTGGCAGCACGCCTCGCCAAGGTGCAGGGGGCGGGCTGGGCGTGGCTGGTGGCGGAGCAGGACGGGCAGGTCACCGGCTATGGCTACTACTCCCAGTTCCGCGACCGCAGCGCCTATCGCTTCACGGCGGAGGACAGCATCTACGTGCGCGACGACGTGCGCGGCATGGGGGTGGGCAAGGCGCTGGTGCAGGCGCTGCTGGAGCGCGCCACGGCGCAGGGCTTCCGGCAGATGCTGGCGGTGATCGGCGACAGCGGCAATGCCGGCTCCATCGGCCTCCACTCCTCGCTCGGCTTCCGGCAGGTGGGGACGATGAAAGCGGTCGGGCTGAAATTCGGCCAGTGGGTGGACGTGGTGACGATGCAGCGCGCCCTCGGCGAGGGTGAACGGACCCTGCCCGACGCCTGATCAGGCGACGCGGCGCTTTCCCTTGCCGCCCAGCCGCTCGAGGTCGGCCTCCACCATTTCGGCCACCATCTCCTCCAGCGTGATGCGCGGCGCCCAGCGCAGGGCGCGCCGCGCCTTGCTTGCGTCGCCATGCAGCACGTCCACCTCGGCGGGGCGCAGATGCGCGGCATCCACGCGCACGTGGCGCTCCCAGTCCAGCCCGGCATGGGCGAAGGCGAGGCGGCAGAATTCCCGCACGCTGGTCGAGCGCCCGGTGGCGACGACGTAATCGTCCGCATGCTCCTGCTGCAGCATCAGCCACATCGCCTCCACGTAGTCGGCGGCGTGGCCCCAGTCGCGCCGCGCATCCAGATTGCCCAGCACGACATGATCCGCGAGGCCGAGGCGGATGCGGGCCACCGCGTCGGTGATCTTGCGCGTCACGAACTCGATGCCGCGCAGCGGGCTCTCGTGGTTGAACAGGATGCCGGAGGAGGCATGCAGGCCGAAGCTTTCCCGGTAATTCACCGTCATCCAGTGCGCGAAGGCCTTGGCGGCCGCGTAGGGGGAGCGCGGATAGAAGGGCGTGCGCTCATCCTGCACGGGCGCCTGAATCTTGCCGTACATCTCGCTGCTGCTGGCCTGGTAGAATCGCGCGCGCGGCGCGGCGATCCGCACCGCCTCCAGCATGTTCGCCGCGCCCATGCCGGTGACCTGGCCGGTGAGGAGGGGCTGCGTCCAAGAGGTCTTCACGAAGCTCTGCGCCGCGAGGTTGTACACCTCGTCCGGCCGCGACATCTCGACCGCGCGCAGGATGGAGGACAGGTCCATCAGGTCGGCGTCGAGCATCACGACATCGGCCTCGATGCCGAGCCAGCGCAGCCTTTCGCCGATCGCGTCGGAGGAGGCGGAACGGCGCAGCAGCCCGTGGACGCGATAGCCCTTGCCGAGCAGCATCCGTGCCAGATAGGCCCCGTCCTGGCCGGTGATGCCGGTGATGAGCGCACTCTTCATGGTTTCACGCTACCAGAAGCCGGACCGGCCGGTTAGCCTGCCCCAAACTGGGAGGAACATGACATGCGCCGCATCCTGGCCGCCCTCGCGGCCGGCTTCCTTGCCTTGCCAGCCTGGGCGCAAGGCTTCCCGGACCGCCCGATCCGACTCGTAGTGCCCTTCGCCGCGGGCGGCGCCACTGACGTGGGCGCTCGGGTGCTGGCCGAGGCCATGTCGCCGCATTTATCCCAGCCCATCGTCGTGGAGAACCGGACGGGCGCCGCGGGGCTGGTGGCGAGCGAGGCCGTGGCCCGCGCCCCGGCGGACGGGCACACGATCCTGATCAACAACACCAGCCATTCCGTCCTGCGCCTCGTCGTGCCCAACGCGCCGATCGACGTGACCCGGGCGCTGACGCCGCTAACGGTGCTCAGCGAGATGCCGATGGTGATGCTGGTGGCGAACAACCACCCGGCGCGCGACCTGCGCGAGTTCATCGCCCTGACGCGCACGAATCCCGGACGGTGGGATTACGGCAGCACCGGAGGCGGCGGGACGCTGCAGATGGCGGCGCTTCTCTTTCTCCGTGCCGCGGGGGTGGAGATGAACGAGATCCCGTATCGCGGCGGCGCGCCGGCCACGCTGGATCTTGCGGCGGGCCGCATTGCCATGGTGTTCGACGTGGCGCTGACCGGCGTGCAGACCGCGCGGGGCGGGCAGGCGCGGGCCTTCGCCGTCACCAGCGCCGCGCGTTCCCCCGCCTTGCCGGACGCCCCGACGCTGCGCGAGGCCGGGCTCGATGCGGAAATGAATGTCTGGCAGGCGCTGTTCGTCGCCAGCGGCACGCCCGTCCCTGTCCAGACGGCGTTGCACCGCGCCGTGGCTGCCGCCCTGTCGGGCGAGGCGGTGCAGCGGCGCTTCCGCGAGCTCGGCGTGGACCGCATCCTTGCCAACTCGCCGGAAGAGGCATCGCGCTATGTCGCGGCGGAAGTGGAGCGGTGGGAGAACCTGCTGCGCGGGCGGATCGCACCCGGCGGTTGAGCGGTGCCGTACGCCTCAGCCCTTTTCGGTCCTGCGGCGGGATTCGCGCAGCCAGATGACGCTGAGGCGCTTCGCCGAAGCGGTGGCGGGCTTGGCCGGCGGCGCTTCCGCGGGGTCGGGCCGCGCTGCCGCGCGGGCAGGCTGCGCGGGAGTGCCCGTCACGTTCCTGTCCTTCTCGCCACGCTTGCTCGCCATGCGTCTATTTTGGTGCGTTCGCCAAAGCCTGACATTCGGGGGGATTACTTAAGACGCGCGGAATGGGGCAGAATTGTTGAATATGGCCGCGTCTGAAACTCAGAAAACCCGAAGCCTCCGGCAACATCTACTCGCAGTCATGCTTGTGGCGTCGCTGCCCATGCTGACGCTTGGAGGCTTCACCGTCATCGAGCTCGCGGGGCGGCTGCGCGCCAGTCAGCAGGAGCGGCTGCACGTCGCTGCGGGCGCGGCGCGTCACGTGGTCGAGCGGGAGCTGGAGGGCGCGGTGCTCGTCCTCTTGACCCTCGCAGGCTCGCCACAGCTCGACGATCCGCGCACGGACCTGCAAGACTTCCACCCCCGTGCGGCCCTGGCAGCCGAACTGCTGGGCACCTGGGTCGTGCTGCATGACGAGGAACCCGGCCGACAGCTCCTCGACACGCGGTACCCCGCCAACGCCGCGATGCCGCCCGCGCCGCCGGACGAGCCGGCGAGGCAGGCCATGGCGACGGGGCGCCCGGCCATCGCACCCCTAGGGCAAGGACGGGAGACCGTGTCGGTCGCCGTTCCGATCCTGCGAGAAGGACGGGCCATCGGGGCCCTTTCCGCGCCGCTCGACATGTTGCGCCTCGTGCAGCTTCTGGAGGAACAGCAGAAGGCCAGCCCGGGTCTCACGCTCTTCGTGCTCGACAGCGCCATGCGTCAGATCGCCGCCACCTCAGCGGAGCCGCTGCTGGATGCGGCTGCGATGGGCGTCATTGCCGCGCAGGGCGACCGGATCGCGCGCGTGCCCGGCCCTGCTGGCACCGTCGTCGTTGCCTTCAACCACACGGAGGGTGGCGGCTGGATCGTGGGGGCCGCGGAGGTGGAGGCGCGCTTCGTCGCCTCGTGGCGCGAACCCGCGCTGCGGTTGCTGGTGACGGCCGGGCTCCTCCTGCTGGTCGGGTTCCTGATCGTCAGCTGGCAGGCGCGCCGCTTGGCCCGGCCCCTCGCGCGGCTTGCAGCGGGGGAAGAGTGGGAGCGTAGCGGCGCTCGGGTGCAGGAATTCGAGGAGCTGGAGGACGCGGTGCGCTCCATGCAGGAGGCGCTACGGCGAGAGGCTGCGAACGCCGATCGTGCCGCCGCGGCTAACCTGCAATTGGCACGAGACGCGGAGGATGACCGTCGCCTCCTGTCCTCCGTGATGCACAGCATGCCCGATTCCGTCTTCGTGAAGGATCTGGCGCTGCGCTACGTGCTGATCAACGAGGCGGGCGCGGCGATGATCGGCCGGCCGATCGAGGAGGTGATCGGCAGCTCCGACGCCGACTTGTTCGCGCCTGCCGTCGCGGCCGAGATGTCGCGCGTGGACCGGCTGGTCATGGATGCCGACCTGGCGCGTGAGCAGGAGGAGCGGATCGAGCGCCTCGACGGGGTCGAGACCTGGTTCATGTCGGTGAAGGCGCCCTGGCGCGACAGCAGCGGCGAGATGGCGGGGCTGATCGGCGTCGCGCGCGACGTGACGGAGCGCAAGGCGACGGAGCGGCGGCTGGCGAATGCGGAGGCGGCGATGCGGCGCATCGCGCGCGCCGACAGCATGGCGGCGATGAGCGTCGGCCTCGCGCATGAACTGAACCAGCCCCTCACCGCGGCCAGCAACTACCTTCGCGCCGCGCGCCGCCTCGCCGACGGGAATGCGCCGGACCCGGCCCGCCTGCAGATGGCGCGCGAGGCGATGGGCGAGGCGGCCGATCAGGTGATCCGTGCCGGCGCCATCATCCAGCGCCTGCGCGACTTCATCGGGCGCGGCGAGACGGAGCGGAGAAGGGTGGACATGAGCGGGATGGCGCTGGAATCCGTCACCCTTGCCCGCGCCGCGCGTGGACCCGGCTCGGCGCCGGTGCCCGTGGTGATGGACGGGCGCAACCACACCGTCATGGGCGACCCGGTCCAGCTGCAGCAGGTGACGGTGAACCTGCTCCGCAACGCACTGGAAGCGACGGAGGGCGAGCCGGAGCCCCGCGTCATCCTTCGCCTGTCGCGCGCCGAGGGAGAGGTGCGGCTGGAGGTGGAGGATAACGGCCCCGGCATCTCGCCCGAGGTGATGGAGCGCCTCTTCGAGCCGTTCCAATCCACCAAGGCGGACGGGATGGGTATCGGCCTGTCCATTTGCCGGGCCATCGTCGAGGCGCATCACGGGCGGCTGGAAGCGCTGCCCGCGGATGGGGGCGGGACGATCATGCGCGTTTCACTGGCGGAAGTGACTTGAGCCTCGCGCCAAACGAGTGTTCATATGATCTGCCATGCAAGGTGGGGACGATGGAACCGGTTCTGCACGTTGTGGATGACGAGGAGGCGGTGCGCCGCTCCCTGGCGATGCTGCTCATGGCTGCCGACTACAATGTCGAGACCTACGCGGATGCCGCGGCGCTGCTGGGTGCCGCGTCGCGCGGCACGGGGCTCGCGCCCGGCTGCCTGATCCTTGACGTGCGGATGCCCGGGATGGATGGGCTGTCGCTGATGGAGGAGCTGAGCAAGCGCGGCATCACCCATCCCGCGATCGTCGTGACGGGCCATGCCGACGTGCCGCTCGCCGTCCGGGCGATGCGCGTGGGCGCCATCGACTTCCTGGAGAAGCCCTACACGGAGGAGCGACTGCTGGAAGCGGTGAAGGCGGCGCTTGCTGCCGGGGACGAGGCGACTCGCCGCCGCTCCGCGGAAACGCGCGCCACGGCCCAGGTCACCGCGCTGTCCCCGCGCGAGAAGGAGGTGCTGGAATGTCTCGTGCAGGGGATGGCGAACAAGGTGGTCGCGCACAAGCTCGGCATCTCGCCCCGCACGGTGGAGGTGCACCGCGCGAACCTGATGGACAAGCTCAACGCCCGCTCCCTGCCCGAACTGGTGCGGATCGGCCTCGCCGCCGGGATGTAGCGCAGCAAAAAGGGGCCGGCGCGAGCCGGCCCCTTTCCGGAAACCCTTCCGCTCAGTAGCGGCGATAGCCGCGGCCATAGCCGTAGCTGGGCGGCGGCGTCGGGGTGCTGGCCGCACCGATCGCGGCGCCGCCGAGGCCGCCCGCCACCGCGCCGATCGCGGCACCGGTGCCGCCACCCGCGAGGCCGCCGATGGCCGCCCCGCCGCCGGCGCCGATCAGGCCGCCGCCGACCGCGCGCTGGGTTGGGTCATAGGGGTTGCTGCAGGCCGTCGCGCCGAGGGCCAGGACGCCGAGGGCAGCCATGCGAAGCTTGTTGGCGATCATTTCAATACCTCCTTCTATCAAGCCCGACGCCGCAACGCGCCAACGATGGCGAGCAGCAAGACAGCGCCGATGGTGGAAATGATGAGGCTCGGGAGCCAGCCGTCGTAGGCAAGCCCGAGCATTCCTGCCAGGAAACCACCCAGCAAGGCACCGACCAGGCCAACGATCAGGTTCGTTAGCAGGCCATGGCTGCGGTTCATGATCTTCTCGGCGATCCAGCCGGCCAACAGGCCGATGATGATCGCACCGATCAGTCCAACTCCGCTCATGTGATCAGGTCTCCTTTCTCGCGGGGCTGCGGGCAACGAAGCGGCGCAGGAGCGCGAGCGCGCCAGCGGCCGCCGCCGTCTTGACGAGGCTACCGGCCTCGAGGGGTTCGGGGCGCGGGGGCGGTGGCGGCGCGTGCTCCGCCTCCTGGCGTGCGCGGGCCGCCTCGGGCCGTGCTTCCTCCTTGCCGGAATAGGCTCGCGTGAACTCCGCGCCGAGCAGGAAGATCAGTGCCGAGTAGTAGATCCAGAGCAGCACCACAACGAGCGTGCCGGCGGCGCCGTAGCCCTGCGCCGCGCCGGATGCGCCGATATACAGGCCGATCAGCGTCTTGCCGGCGGTGAAGAACACCGCGGTGACGAAGGCGCCCACCAGCACGTCGTGCCAATGCAGGGAACGGTCGGGCAGCACCTTGTAGATCGCGGCGAAGAGCCCGGTGATCACGGCGAGCGACAGGACGAGGTTCGCCACCCACAGCACCGGCTCCAGCCAGGGGATGTGCGAGCCCACCCAATCGCCGAAGGCCGAGAGCGCGGCGGAAGCGGCAAGCGAGACGAGCAGCAGGAAGGCCGTCGTGGCGACGAGGCCCATCGCCGCTGCCTTGGCGCGCACGAAGGCGGTGATCGTTTCCGTCACCGTGTCGGCATCGGGCGCCTGAGTCTTCCAGATGGCGTTCAGCGCGCCCTGCAGCGCACCGAAGGCGCCCGACGCGGTGAGCAGCAAGGTGACGACGCCGATCAGCAGCGCCCATCCGCCGCGCGCGTCGCCCAGCGCGTTGTCGGCCATCTGCTCCACCGTGCCGGCGGCGTCCTGGCCCAGCATGTCCTGCATCTGCGAGGCGAGGGCGCGCTGCACCTGCTCCTCGCCGAAGATCATTCCGGCGATGCCGGTGGCGATGTAGAGCAGGGGGCCGAGCGAGAAGAGCGTGAAATACGCGATCCCCGCCCCACGCGTGAGGCAGTCATCGGCGAGGAAGCCGGTCACCGTGTCCTTGGCGATGGTGAATGCGCGGGAAAGCATGGGTGTCCTCGTTTCACCCCTGCGAACGACGGAACGTCGCCGCGAGTTTCCGATGCGCGCAAGCATCCGACCGACGACGACGACGGCAGGCAGCGCCGTGAGCCCGCTTTCGCGTTCCACGCTGAGCCGGAAAGGCACGTGCGCGATCTGCGGAGGATCGCGTGACCCGCCTCGCCCTGCTTCTCGCCGCCGTGCTGCGCCGGCCCGGCTACCGCACGCACGGCACGAGTGGCACCGCCCTCGATCCGGTCTGCTTCTGACGCCGCGCCTCAGTGCAGGCGCGGCGCCTTCAGGTGGCGCGAGCGGTCGCCGCTGGTGACGGTGATGTCCAGCCGCTCCGTCCCCCGCGCCAGGGACAGGCGCACCTTCGCCCCCGCCGATCCGGCCTGCCGAACCGCAGTCCAGAGCGAGGCGAGATCGTTCACCTCGCGCCCCTCGACGGCGAGGATGCGGTCATCGGGCTGCACCCCCGCCTGTTCCGCCGGCCCGCCCTTGGCGAGGGAGCCGACGCCCACTTGGTCGTCCTCCTCCGTCGCGTACAGGCCGAGCCAGGGCCGCACGGGGCGTCCGGTCACGCCGGTGTGCCGCATGGTTTCCAGCACGGGCAGGAGCGGCGCGACGGGCACGACCATGTTCAGGTCCACGCGGTTGCGTCCGCCGCCCTGCTGCAGGATCAGGGAACCGACGCCGACGAGGCGCCCATCCGGCCCGAACAATCCGGCCCCGCCCCAATGCGGATGGGCGGGGGCGGTGAAGATCGCGTTCTCCAGCAGGTATTCCCACTGGCCCGCGAAGGGCTGTCGTGCCGCGACGGCGCAGGCGACCGCATGCTCCGCCCCTCCCGAGGCGGCCAGGACGCATTGCGCGCCCTGCGTAAGCGTCTCGCTGTCGCCCAGCTCGGCCACCTCCGAATCAGGAGGCAGCGGGCCGAGCGCCTGCACAACGCCAAGCCCCGACTCGAAATCCGTGGCGAGCGGCGTGCCCTGCACCACGCGCCCCTGCGAATCGGTGATCCAGATGGTTTCCGCCTCGGTGATCAGGTAGCCGATGGTCAGCAGCAATCCCGAATGGTCGATCCACACGGCCGAGCCTTCGCGCTCCGTGCCCAGCGTGGCGGCGGAGGTCGCGTCGGGCGGCATGAGGGAGCGCAGCGAAACCACGGAGCGCAGGCGCTGCTCCAGGGGCCAGGAAAACTCGCTGGGCTCGGGGCGGAAGGCCTCGGGCACTTCCCAGTCATCATCGGACATGGCCCCTATATAACGCGCGTCGTCACAGCAGGGAGTGCGCGATCCGGAATGCCTCGCGCACGGTGGCCGCACGGATGGCGGCGCGGTCGCCCGGAAACAGGCAACGGCGGTGGACCGTGTGCCCCGCCACCGCGCCCGCGAGATGGACCAAGCCGACCGGCTTCTCCGCGCTGCCGCCGCCAGGCCCCGCGACGCCCGTGCAGGACAGGGCGATGGCCGCGCCCGACCGGAGCAGGGCGCCTTCCGCCATGAGGCGCGCCACCTCCTCCGACACCGCGCCGGCGCGGGCGATGATCTCAGAGGGAACGCCGAGCAGCGCGGATTTCGCCCCGTTGGAATAGGTGACGAAGCCGGCAAGCACCGTGTGGGAGGAGCCAGGGATGGCGGTGAGGGCGGCGGCGATCAGCCCGCCCGTGCAGCTTTCCGCCGTCGCCAGCGTCCTGCCGCGCGTCTGGCAGGCGGAAAGCAGCGCCTCGGCCTCGCGCAGCATCGCGTCTTCCATCATGGCAGGATCATCCTCAGCCCAAGCACCACCAGCCCGGCCAGCAATCCAGCCAGGAGGTCGTCCCCCATCACGCCCATCGTTCCGCCGCGCCGGTCCAGCCAGCCGACGGGGCCGGGCTTGGCAATGTCGAAGGCGCGGAACAGGGAAAAGGCGATGGCGGCGGCGAGGAGCCCATCGGCAAAGGCAAGGGCGAGCGACATGCCCGCCGCCTCGTCCACCACCACCCAGCCCGGATCGGCCTCGGCTTCCGGCAGGCGCGACACCGCCCAGAGCCCCGCCATGGTGAAGAGCGTGGCGGCCAGGAGCGGAACCCAGCCCGGCGCGGCGGCCAGGGGCAGCACGGCGACGGAGCCCCAGGTGCCCGGCCCCGGGCCGAGCCGCCCGATGCCCCCCAGCGAGGCGACCGCCCGCGCTAGACCGGCCATGCCGCCATCGGGTGCGGCTGGTTCCGCGTCGCGGGATCCTTGGCGCGGTAGATCGCCACGTTCTCGATCACGCGCTGCACGTAGTTGCGCGTCTCCCCGAAGGGAATCATCTCCATCCAGTCCAGCATGGGTCGGAAGCCCGAGCGCGGGTCGCCATAGGTGCCGAGCCACTCATCCACGCGGGCCGCGCCGGCATTGTAGGCGGCGAAGGCCAGCGGCATGGCGCCGCCATAGCGGTCCAGCCGGTCGGCGATGTAGGCCGAGCCGAGGCGCATGTTGTGCGAGGGGTCGTTCAGCATGCCGGGGCTGTGCGCGACCCCGACGCGCCGCGCCACCGCGGCGGCGGTGGCGGGCAGGAGCTGCATCACGCCGCGCGCGTTGGCGGAGCTGACCACGTCGGTCTCGAAATTGCTTTCCTGGCGGGAGATGGCGAAGACCACGGCGGGTTCCGCCCCGTCGGAGGGCGCGGGGTAGGGGGACGGCCAGCCATCCTCCACCAGCATCGCGCCCTGGGCCCCGCCACGCCGCGCCACCCACACCGCATGGTCGGGCCGACCGATCCCGGTGGCGAGGCGCGCGACAAGGAGCCGATCGGCATTGTCGGCCGAAAGCTCCTCCAGCCGCAGCAGGAAGGGACGGGCGCGCCTCGCCTCGCCGAGATCGGCCATCAGCAGGACGAGGCGAACCAGTTCGCGCTGGAGGAAGGCGCGCGCCTCCGGCTCGGCGGGGCGGGGGATGGCAAGCCCGGTGATGCGGCGGGACAGCGTCGCCGGATCCTCGCCCAGGGCGAGCGCGGCCATCTGGCCATAGAAGGTGACCGGGAAGCCCGCCGCCTGCTGCCAATGGGCGCGGGCGCGCGAGGCATCGCGCTCGGCACGGCCTTGCCAGTAGAGCGAGCGCGCCTGGGTGATGGCGGAGCGGCTGCCTTCGCCCACAGTGCGGAAATGCTGCAGGGCCCGTGCCGGGTCCTCCAGGAAGCGCAGGGCGATGAAGCCGGCCAGGAATTCGGCTTCCTGGCGCGGCTCGCCGGGGATGGCCTGGCCGTGCTGCGACGCCACCTGATAGGCGTTGCGGGGATCGCCGAGGCGAAGCAGCTTGCGCGACAGCACCTGCCGCTCCGTCCAGATGGCTCGCTGCGCGACCGGCGGCAGGTCGCGCTGCGCCGGCACGGCGGCGGCCCAGAGCGCGGCGGCCTCCGTGTCGCGATCCGCGCGTCGCAGAGCCTGCGCGAGGGTGAGGGTGGCACCCGCGTCGCGCGCGGCGGCCGGGGCATGCGCCGTGTCCGTCCCCGAGGCGAGGCGAAGCTCCGCCAGCCGCGCGCGCACCGGGTCGAGCAGGGGCGCCACGCGCTGCGCGCCGCCCAGGTCGCGCGCGAAGAACAAGCGGTTGAAGCGGCGCCAATGCGCGTCGGCGTCGAGCAGGTTGCCCACGCGCGCCAGGAAATCGGGCTCGGCCATGAGGTCGGAGCCGGCATCGTCGCCCCAGGCGCGCCGCGCCACCTCGCGCGCCGCGTCCAGCCGACCCGCATTGATCAGCGCGCCGGCATGGCGTGCCGCGCCCTCCAACGTGCGCGCCGGGCGTGGCGCGTGGAAGCGCAGCACCAGCGCGTCGTCGGGGTCGAGCGCCAGCAACTCCTCCGCCCGGGTCTGCAGCGCGTTCTGCTGCGGCCAGTCGGGCGCGGATTCGATGAAGCCGACGATCTCGGCCGCGCTGGCGGCGCCGCCGCGCTGCGTCAGCCGCATCCACGCGACGAGCTTCGCGAGCAGCGGGTCGGCGCTCGCGGCAAGGGCGCTGGCCTCCGCCCATCGCCCCGACTGGGCAGCGAGAAGGGCGGCACGCCCGGCATCCCGCCCGGTCTGGGCGAAGGCGGGCAGGGCGAGGCTGGAAAGGAGGAGCGAGCGGCGGAACATCCCGCGCTTGTAGAGCAAGCGGAGGCGCCGCGGCGAATCCGCCGCTTGTTGCGGGGGCGCCGCAAGCCTAGTTAGGGAAGCACAGGATCGCCGCGCACGGACAAGATACCCATGAAGTCCTCCACCCTCGCCCTGCGGGGCTCGCTCACTGCCCTCATCACGCCCATGCGGGAGGATGGCAGCGTGGATGAGCGCGCCTATGCCGAGTTCATCGAGTGGCAGATCACCGAGGGGACAGAAGGGCTGGTGCCGGTGGGCACGACGGGCGAAAGCCCGACCCTGAGCCACGACGAGCACAAGCGCGTCGTCGAGATCTGCGTCGAGGTGGCGCGCGGCCGCGTTCCGGTGGTGGCCGGCACGGGCAGCAACAGCACGGCCGAGGCGATCGAGCTGACCGCCCATGCGCGCGAGGCGGGGGCCGATGCCGCGCTGGTGGTGACGCCCTACTACAACAAGCCGACGCAGGAAGGCCTGTACCGGCACTTCATGGCCATCGCCGACGCGGTGGACCTGCCGGTGGTGATCTACAACATCCCCGGCCGCTCCGTGATCGACATGATGCCAGAGACGATGGGACGGCTGGCGAGGCACCCGAACATCATCGGCGTGAAGGACGCGACGGCGAAGCTGGACCGGCCGCTGGCGCAGCGCCGCGAATGCGGGCGCGACTTCGTGCAGCTTTCCGGCGAGGACCACACAGTCCTCGCCTTCATGGCGTCGGGCGGGCATGGCTGCATCAGCGTCACCAGCAACGTGGCGCCGCGGCTCTGCGCCGAGATGCACCGCGCCTGGCGCGAGGGCCGCGTGGCGGAGGCGATGGAGATCCAGGACAGTCTGGCCCCGCTGCATGACGCCCTTTTTGTCGAGACCTCGCCGGGGCCGGTGAAGCATGCCGCTTCGCTGCTCGGCCATGGCACGGCGCATTGCCGCCTGCCGCTAGCGCCCGTCGCCGAGTCGACGGCGCGGGGAGTGGAAGGGGCGATGCGGGGCGCCGGCCTGCTGAACTGATGGCCGAGAAGCGCAAGAAGCCGCTGATCAGCCACGGCACGGCGGCGCAGAACCGCCGCGCCCGGTTCGACTACAAGGTCGGCGACACGATCGAGGCGGGGATGGTCCTGTTGGGGCCCGAAGTGAAAAGCCTGCGCGCCGGCCGCGCCAGCCTGGGCGAGGCCTGGGCGGGGGAGCGCGATGGCGAGATCTGGCTGTTCGGCTGCCACATCAGCGAATGGCAGGCGGGCAGCGTGGTCGCGAAGTTCGATCCCGTCCGTCCGCGCAAGCTGTTGCTGCACAAGAAGCAGGTGCGAGAGCTGACCGGTGCCGTGACCCGCGAGGGCGCGACGCTGGTGCCGCTGGAAATCCGCTTCAACGACCAGGGTCGGGCCAAGTGCATCATCGCCCTGGCCACCGGCAAGAAGCAGCACGACAAGCGCGCTGACATCGCCAAACGAGACTGGCAGCGCGACAAGGCGCGTCTTCTGCGCGACAAGAGCTAGGGCGGGCGTTCCTACCGCCTTCGCTCTTTCCCTGTATTTCCCGAGAAAATGCAACTAAAAGTTGTGAAGCGCACGCATAATTTCAACTTATGGAATTTATTCTAAAAATGTGAAGGAAACATCGCGCGACTCCAGGTCTACGCAGATCTACGTGTTGACCAAACGTTAACCACCTCCGATAACCCCAGACGGGTGCAGTGCAACAGGCGAGGGTCTGAGAGACCTCGACTGCAAGTGAGAGGGTGGTACGATGGCGGATGTGACCCTTCCGGGCGCCGGGGGTGGAACGATCTCTGTCCCCGTGAACGAACAGTTTCAGGCAGAGATTCAGAACCAACTCAGCACGCGGCCGAGCGGGCAGGTGGTGGCAGGCGGTTCGCTTCCCACCGTCAGCAGCCCTACCTCGGTCGTGTTCACGGGAAGCGTGCCGTTTGACGGCCCGCTCAACCTGACCGCCGACATCAAGACGGTCATCATCGCGAACAACCAGCCGGCCACGGTGAATGGCGGCACGGTGGGCGATGCGCTGGTCGTGTCCGGCGAGGGCGGGCTGAATGCCAGCTTCATCAACGGCAGCGCGACGGTGTTCGCGGCGGGCGGCAACAACCAGGTCAACTCCTCCTGGGACGGTTCCCGCACCGAGGTTTCCACCGGCACGGGCGACGACACGATCCGCCTGCACAGCGGGTCGGGCGCCGTGGAGAGCCTGGGCGGCAACAACAGCATCATGGCCAAGGGTGACTTCCAGGTCACCACGGGCAGCGGCAACGACCGGTTCTGGGTTGCCAGCGGCACCAACACGATCGCCTCCAGCGGCGGCGACAACCGTCTGCACCTGCAGACCGGCGCCAACAAGGTGACGCTCGGCGACGGCAACGACACGCTCATCGCGAAGGATGGCAGCAGCACCATCTTCGCCGGTGCCGGCAACGACCAGATCTGGGTCGATGGCGGCAGCCACAGCATCGACATGGGCTCGGGCAAGGACACGGTCCAGCTGCGCGGCGGCACGGGCAGTGAAGTGCGCCTCGGCGAGAGCGGCACGGTTTCCGCCCTGCAGGGCAACAACACCATCCACGCCGGCAGCGGCAGCGCCTGGATCACAGGCGGCGCGGGCAACATGACGGTCTATGGCGGCGCCGGGAACACGACGGTGCACAGCAAGACGGGCCAGCTGAACTTCATCGGCGGCGCGGGCACCGACACGGTGATTGGCGGCGCCGGCAGCGCCACCATCACCGGTGGCGAGGGCGGCGGCTACTATGTCGGCGGCGCGTCGGGCAACAACAGCCTGACCGCCGGCTTCGGCAAGACCACGCTGATCGCGGGCGGCAATGGCGACACGCTGGTCGCGGCGGGCGCCGGTGGCGATGTGCTGAAGGCGGCGGCGGGCAACGTCACCCTGCTTGGTGGCACCTCGACCGGCCAGAACTGGTATGTCGGCAAGGACGGCGACGCGACGATGAGCATCGTCGGCGGCTCCGGCAACGAGTTCTTCGTCATGGGCCGCGGCAATGCCACGGTCACCGGCGGCGAGGGCCGCGATGTCTTCCAGTTCTTCAAGAACGCGGGTGGCATCAACACCAACACCGTCACCATCACCGACTTCACCATCGGCACGGACCGCCTGTCCTTCCAGGACTTCGGCAGCGCGGCGGATGCGGTGACGAGCAACATCTCCTTCGGCGGATCGACCACCCTCACGCTGTCCGACGGCACGACCCTCGTGCTGAGCGGCGTCGAGAACAACGACCTGTCCAAGCTGACCGCCTGACGGACGCCCGGCCACCCACTTCATGGCCGAGGCGAAGGTTCACATGCCCGGTTCGGAGGGTTCCCCCCTCCGGCCGGGCATCGTGCTTCTGATCACGCACGACGAGGGCGGCGGCGTCGAACGCTTCGTCGCGCGCCATGCCACCTCCCTCGCGGCCGAGGGCGAGACCTGCTGGTTCCTCCGCCCCGATTCCTTTGGCGGCCCGGCCCGGCTCGAACGCCCGGGCGAAGTTCCCCTGACCTTTGATCCGAAGCGAGGCCATGCGGCGCTCCTTTCCCTACTGCGCGGGGCGGTCGGACGGATCGAGGTCCATCACCTCCGCAGCCACGCGCCACGCTTCAAGCGGCTGCCGCTCGAACTCGGCGTACCCTTCCGCGTGGTCATGCATGACTGGTCGCTTCTTTGCCCCCGCGCCACGCTGACCCGCCCGGATGGCGGGTTCTGCGGCGAAGCGGGCCCCGAGGCCTGCGCAAGCTGCGTTTCCGGCTATGCCATGATGCCGGTCGCAGCGCCGCGCGGCGTTGCGGCGCTGCGCCGCGACTCGGCCGCGCTGCTGCGTCGGGCGGAGCGCGTGGTGGTGGCGTCGCGCGACGGCGCCCGTCGCATCCGGCGTCACTTCCCCGGCGTCGAGCCGGTCCTGGAACCCTGGGAGGAAGCGCCACCCCCACCGGCACCGCCAGGCCAGACGCCCTGGCCCCGGATCTGCGTCGCCGGACGGCTGACGCGCCACAAGGGGTTCGAGGTTCTGCGCGACTGTGCAGCCGACGCGGCCGCGCGCAAGCTGCCCATGGATTTCGTGCTGGTCGGGCGTTCGATGGACGACGCGGCGCTGCGGGCCACCGGCCGCTGCGCGGTGACAGGGGAATACGCGGAAGGGACCGGCGAGGCCTGGGTGCGGGCGCAGCGCGCCGCGATCGGCTTCATTCCGTCCATCTGGCCGGAAACCTGGTGCTACGCCCAATCCGTTCTGGTCGCGGCCGGGCTGCCCGTCGCCGCCTTCGCCCTGGGGGCCCAGGGCGAAAGGGTGGCGGCATCCGGAGGCATCGCCTTGCCCCTGGGCTTGCCGCCCGGGCGCATCAATGACTTGTTGCTGGCGCGCATGGCAGGCTTGGCCATGCCGAGCCAAAGTGAGAGACCGCCGCTCCATGCCTGACCAGAACCAAGACCGGGTCCGCGACGTGCGCGTCGCCGCGCACACCTTGGTCCTCCCCCGTGGCAAGTTCTGCATCTCGGTGGCCGAGGTTTCGCCCGGCATCCCCGCCGCGCGGCTCCCCGGCCTCGCCATCTCCACCATTCCCGGCGAGGGGTCGGAGGTGGAGATCGCGCAGTTCCCCGGCAATCCCTGGCTGCGGCATCCGGGCGATGCGCTGCTGGTGACGGTGGGCAGCGACGAGGCGCGCCTGCTCCTTACCAGCTACAACCTGCTGGAAGGAGAGGGGGCGAAGCCGCCGCGCATGCAGGTGCAGCGCCTGGACGTGCCGGGCCAAGCCAGCCTCGGCCCCGCGCCCGAGGCGGCGGGGACGGCCGAACCGCCCCCCGCCCCGCCGGCCGCTTCCGCTTCGTCCGGACCGCAGCCGGTGCTCGTGCACGTCGCCCGGGTGGGGGACCGATCCGGCGCCCTCGGCGAATGGCTGGGCATGCGGGAGCCGGGCTGCGTCATCGAGGGGGTGCAGGTCACCCCGCCCGAAGGCGTTCCGGCCGAGGAGCTGGAGTATCAGGTCGTGCTCGGCAAGGGCTGGACCTCGCCCTGGTCGCAGGGCGGCGAGTTCTGCGGCAGCCGCGGCATGACGCTGCCGGTCCAGGGCCTGCGCGTCGCCCTGCGCGGCGCGAGCGCGGAGCGCTACACGGTGAGCGTGGAGGGCGTGACCGCGGGCGGCGAGACGCTGGGCCCCGTCGGCAATGACGAGCTGTGCGGGCTGGACGATCCGGAGCCCCTGGTCCAGCTGCGGCTGCGCTTCGAGGCGCGCCAGAACGCTCCCTCCCGTAAGCGCCGCGTGGCCAAGGCAAAGCGCTGACGGGTTGACTCAAGGGGAAAGGGTGCTTATTCGCCCGCAGACCGGGGATGGCGCAGGCCATCCCCGAACCCGTTTTTGCCGCGAGTTTCCAATGAAGATCCGCAACAGCCTGAAGTCCGCGAAGACGCGGGACAAGAACTGCGTGGTGGTGCGCCGCCGTGGCCGCCTCTACGTCCTCAACAAGAAGAACCCGCGCATGAAGGTCCGCCAGGGCTGATGCCTTCCCGGCCTGGCTGGGCCGGGCCGAAGCGGAGCGGGGCTGCAACCCCGCTGGATGCATGTCGTTTCCCCTTCACTTCTCTTGGAAGGAGATGCGACATGAAATCGATTCTGCTCGCCGGTGCGGCGGCCCTGCTCCTCTCGGGCGCGGCCTCCGCGCAGAGCTACGGTTCCTCGCAATACAGCGCGTCGGGCAATGATGCCCGCAACACCAATTCCATGACTGCCCAGGCGGATACCATGTCCGGCCAGCGCAACATGCGTTCCGACTCCATGTCGGGTCAGCGCAACATGCGCTCCGAACGCCGGGCGGAGCAGCGCCGCGCGACCAACAGCAGCCGCCGGTCCACCCGCCCGGAAGACCAGGCCTACATGGGCGGCGGCATGATCCTCGAGAATGGCCAGCCGGTTGGCATGGGCGGCTCCTCGATGGGCGGCGGTGCTGGCATGGGTGGCAGCGCCGGGATGGGCGTCGGCGGCATGTCCGCGCCGGGCGGCTACATGCCGGGCTCGGGCATGGTGGGCCAGGGCCGCGGCGGTCCCGGTGGCTTTCGGCCGGACAACAGCCCCGGCGGGCATGATGGGCAGGTGACGCCCGGCCCGCGCCCCATGGGCTCCAGCATGATGCCGGGCGGTACGGGCACCGGCCGCGCCGCCGGCACCGCGCCGGGCGGCGGCAACTAAGACACCGACGGGCCGGGCCAGCCCCGGCTTCCGGAAAAGACCGGGCCGGCCTCCTCGTGGGGCCGGCCCTTTCGCGCGTGGCGCTTGCGGATGGCGAGGCGCAGGGACATTTTGACCCCATGATCCGCCTCCCGCCCCCGAAGCCCGAGATCCTCGCACGCCGGGATGGCATCCTGGCCGATCTGGGGCGCCTCCTGCCCGAGGATGCGGTGATCGGCGAGGCGATCCGGCTGCGTCCCTACGAGACGGACGGGCTTTCCGCCTACCGGCAGATGCCGCTGGCCGTGACGCTTCCCCGCACCACGGAGGAGGTCGCCGCGGTGCTGCGTTATTGCCATGCGAACGGTATCCGCGTGGTGCCGCGCGGCGCTGGCACCTCGCTCTCCGGCGGTGCGCTGCCGCTGGAGGATGCGGTGGTGATCGGGCTGATGCGGATGAACCGCATCCTGGAGGTGAACTACGACGACCGCTTCGCGGTGGTGGAGGCGGGCGTCACCAATATCGGCATCACCAAGGCGGTGGAGGGGGACGGGTTCTTCTACGCGCCCGACCCGTCCTCGCAGCTTGCCTGCATGATCGGCGGCAACGTGATGATGAACTCGGGCGGGGCGCATTGCCTGAAATACGGCGTCACCGCCAACAACCTGCTCGGCCTCACCTTCGTGACGATCGAGGGCGAGGTGGTGCGCATCGGCGGACAGCATCTCGACGCCGCCGGCTATGACTGGCTGGGCCTCATCACCGGTTCCGAGGGACAACTCGGCATGGTGACGGAGGTGACCGTCCGCATCCTGCGCTCGCCTGAGGGGGCGCGGGCCATGCTGGCCGCTTTTTCCTCCGTGGAGGTGGCAGGGCAGGCGGTGGACGCGATCATCGGTGCGGGCGTCATCCCGGTGGCGCTGGAGTTCATGGACAAGCCCTGCATCCATGCCTGCGAGGCCTTCGCCCATGCGGGCTACCCGCTCGATGCGGAGGCGGTGCTGATCATCGAGGTGGAAGGTAGCCTGGCCGAGCAGGACATGCTGCTGAACCGCATCAAGGAGATCTGCGACCGCTTCGAGCCCATCAGCATGAAGCTGGCCGAAAGCGCGGAGCAGTCCCTCGCCATCTGGAAGGGGCGCAAGGGCGCCTTCGGCGCGGTGGGCCGCATCTCGCCCGACTATCTCTGCATGGACGGCACCATCCCGACCGGCGAACTGCCGCATGTGCTGAAGCGCATCGGCGAGATGAGCGCGCATTACGGCCTGGGCGTCGCCAACGTGTTCCATGCGGGGGACGGCAATCTCCATCCCCTCATCATGTTCGACGCCAATGACGCGGAAAGCTTCCGCAAGGCCGAGGCCTTCGGCGCCGACATCCTGCGGCTGTGCGTCGAGGTGGGTGGCTGCCTGACCGGCGAGCACGGCGTGGGCGTGGAGAAGCGCGACCTGATGGTGGCGCAGTTCACCCCGCGCGAACTGGCGCTCCAGCGCGCGGTGAAGTCAGCCTTCGATCCCGGCTGGCTGCTGAACCCGGCCAAGGTCTTTCCCCTCGAAGGGAACGAGGCGCTGGCGGCATGAGCGCTGCGCTCGACAAGGTAACCGCCCCCGACACGGAGGAGGGCGTGGCCGAGGCCGTGCGCGCCGCGCTGGCCGCGCGCGAGCCTCTGGCGGTGGAGGGCCGCGGCACCAAGCGCGCCATGCTGCGCCCGGTCCAGGCGGCGCGCACCCTGTCCACGCGCGCATTGACGGGCATCACCCTCTACCGCCCGACGGAACTCGTGATCTCGGCCCGAGCCGGCACCCCGGTCGCGGAGATCGAGGCGGCGCTGGCCGAAAAGAACCAGATGCTGATCGCCGAGCCGCCCGATCTGCGCGCCCTGTTCGGCGCGGAGGAGGGTGCGACGCTGGGCGGCGTGGTGGGCGCCAACCTGTCAGGCCCGCGCCGCATCACCGGCGGCGCGATGCGCGACCACGTGCTGGGCATCCGCGCCGTTTCGGGCGAGGGCGAGGTGTTCCGCTCGGGCGGGCGGGTGCTGAAGAACGTCACCGGCCTCGACCTCTGCAAGCTGCTGACCGGCGCCTACGGCACGCTGGGCGTGCTGACCGAGGTGACGCTGAAGGTGCAGCCGGCCGGCGAGGCGACGGGCACGCTGGCTGTGCGCGTGCCGGACCTCGCGGAAGGCATCGCCGTCCTTTCCGCTGCGCTCAGCTCGCCTTTCGGCGTTTCGGGCGCTGCGCTGCTGCCCGAAGGGCACGCACCGCTCGGCCTCGACGGGCCGGTGGCGCTGGTGCGGATCGAGGATTTCGCCGAATCCGTCACCTATCGCCTCGGGCGGCTGCGCGCCGCCCTGTCCTGCTTCGGCGAGGTGTCGATGCTGGAGGGCGCGCCCTCCCGCGCCGCCTGGCGCGCGGTGCGCGACGCAGTGCCCCTCGGCGCCGCGCCGGAGGGGGCGGTGTGGCGCATCTCCGTCGCGCCGAGCCGCGCGCCGGGGGTCTGCGCCGCGTTGCGCGAGGCCTTCCCCGCGCGGCTGCTGCTGGACTGGGGCGGCGGGCTGGTCTGGGTGTCCGGCCCGGCGACCGCCGAGGCTCATGCGGCGGTGATGGCGGCAGCCGCCGTGGCTGGCGGCACCTTCACCCTGTTCCGCGCGCCCGAGGCGCTGAGTGCCGCCGTTGCCGTGCTACCGGAGGAGCCGGCGCCACTGGCTGCCATTGGCGGGCGCGTGAAATCGGTGCTCGACCCGGCCGGAATCCTGAACCCCGGCCGCATGCGCGCCGGGGCGTGAGAAGAACGAGACATGCAGACCACCTTCACCGCCGAGCAGCTCCGGGATCCGGACACTGCGGAGGCCAACAAGATCCTCCGCACCTGCGTGCATTGCGGCATGTGCACGGCGACCTGTCCGACCTTTCTCCTGCTGGGGGATGAGCTGGATTCGCCGCGTGGGCGCATCTACCTGATCAAGGACATGCTGGAGAACGGCCGGGCCGCCACGGAGCTTGAAGCGCGGCACGTGGATCGCTGCCTGTCCTGCCTGTCCTGCATGACCACTTGCCCCTCGGGCGTGCACTACATGCATCTCGTGGACCATGCGCGGCGCCACATCGAGGAAACCTATCGCCGCCCCTGGCCCGAGCGGGCGCTGCGTTCGGTGCTGGCGCGCGTCCTGCCGCGGCCCGGCCTGTTCCGCCTGTCGCTGCGCGCCGCCGCCCTGGCGCGGCCCCTGGCGCGGCTGATTCCCGGACGCGGCACCACGGCGCAGCGCCTGCGCGCGATGCTCACCCTGGCCCCCGCCGCCCTGCCGCCGCGCTCCCCGATGCAGGAGGCGCCGCTGCACCCGGCCGAGGGCACGCGGCGCGGCCGCGTGGCGCTGCTGACGGGCTGCGCGCAGAAGGTGCTGGACCCCACGATCAACGAGGCGACGATCCGCCTCCTCACCCGCATGGGGATTGAGGTGGTGGTGCCGCGCGGCCAGGGCTGCTGCGGCGCGCTGACGCACCACATGGGCCAGCACGACCCGGCCATGGCGGCGGCGCGCGCGAACCTCCAGGCTTGGGGCGCCGAGATCGAGGGACAGGGGCTGGACGCGATCGTCATCAACGCCTCGGGCTGCGGCACCACGGTGAAGGATTACGGCTTCATGTTCCGCGATGAGCCGGAGGCCGCGCTGGCGGCAAAAATCTCCGAGCTGGCCATGGATGTGACGGAGGTGTTGGACCGCTTCGGCTACCGTCCCTCGCGCGAGGCGCCGGGGCTGACCGTGGCCTATCATTCCGCCTGCTCGCTCCAGCACGGGCAGAAGATCACCGCCCTGCCGAAGGAGTTGCTGAAGCGCGCCGGCTTCGCGGTGAAGGAGCCGGCCGAGCCGCATATCTGCTGCGGCAGCGCCGGCACCTACAACCTGCTGCAGCCCGGCATCGCCCAGGCGCTGCGGGCGCGCAAGCTGGAGAACATGGCGCGGCTCGACGCCGACCTCGTCGCCGCCGGCAATATCGGCTGCATCACGCAGCTTTCCGGCGATGCGCTGCCGGTGGTGCACACGGTCGAACTGCTGGACTGGATGGCGGGCGGGCCGAAGCCGGCGAAGCTTTCGGCATGATCTTGGTCACGGGCGGGGCCGGCTTCATCGGCTCCCATGTCGTCGCCGCGCTGAACGATGCGGGCCGCACCGACGTCGTGGTGAGCGACCGGCTGCGCGACGGCGCCAAGTGGCGCAACCTCCGCAAGGCGGTGCTCGCCGACCTCGTCCCGCCCGAGGAGCTGCCTGCCTGGCTGGAGGGGCGGGAGCTGGAGGCGGTGGTGCATCTCGGCGCCAATTCCGCCACCACGGCCACGGATGGCGACGACGTGATGCGGCGCAATTTCCGCTTCTCGCTCATGCTGCTCGACTGGTGCACGGCCCAGCGCGTGCCCCTGGTCTATGCCAGCAGCGCCGCGACCTATGGCGATGGCGAGGCGGGGTTCGACGACGCCGACGACCTCCAGTCCCTGCGCGCGCTGCGGCCGCTGAACCTCTACGGCTGGTCCAAGCACCTGTTCGACCAGGCGGTCGCGGCGCGGCGCGAGGCGGGGGGCGCCCTGCCGCCCGCCTGCTGGGGGCTGAAGTTCTTCAACGTCTATGGCGCCAACGAGCATCACAAGGGCGAGATGCGCTCCGTGGTCCACAAGGTGTTCGAGACGCTCCGGCGCGCCGAGGAGGTGAGGCTCTTCCGCTCCCACCGCCCCGACTTCCGTGACGGCGAGCAGCTGCGCGACTTCGTCTTCGTGGAGGACGTGGTCGCCGTGATCCGCTTCCTGCTGGCGAAGGGGGAGGGGGCGGGGTTGCTCAATGTCGGCGCGGGGATCGCGCGCTCCTGGCTCGACCTCGCGCGGGCCGTGGGCATGGCCATGGGGGTGGAGCCCGAGATCCACTTCATCGACATGCCCGAGGCGCTGCGCGGCAAGTACCAGTATCGCACCGAGGCGGCGCTGGTCCGGCTGCGCGCCGCCGGCTTCAATGCCCCGATGACCTCGCTGGAGGAGGGGGTGGCACGCACCGTCTCCATCCTGGCGACCGAAGACGGCCATCGCTGAGCGAGCGATGCGGACCGCCCTCGTCACCGGGGCCACAGGCTTCATCGGCCGGCACCTCGTCCGGCGCCTGCGGGAAGGGGGCTGGCGCGTCGTCGCCGCCGGCGGGCCCGAAACGCCGCCCGGCGAGGGGCTCGCGCTCGACATCCGGGACTGCGCGGCGCTGCTGGCGCTGATCCGTGCGGAGCGGCCGGAAGTGATCCACCACCTCGCCGGGCAGAGCCTGCCGGCGCTGGCCTTTGCCGATTCGGGCCCGACCCTGGCGGCGAACGTGCTGGGCACCGCGGCGCTGCTGGAGGCGGCGCGCGATTCGGGCGTGGCGCCGCTCGTCGTGGTCGCCTGCTCCGGCACCGCCTATGGGGCGAGCCTCGGGCAGGAGGCGGTGCGCGAGGACGCGCCGCTGCTGCCGCTGACGCCCTACGCGGTCAGCAAGGCGGCGCAGGACATGCTGGCCTTCGCCGCCCATCGCACCGGCCCGGTGCGGACGGTGCGGGCGCGCATCTTCAACACCACCGGCCCCGGCAAGACGGGCGACGTGCTGAACGACCTCGCTGGACGGGTGGGGGCACTGGCGCGGAGCGGCGTGCGCGAGGGCGGGCTGCGCGTCGGCAACACGGCAAGCCGCCGTGCCATCCTGGACGTGAAGGATCTGGCCGAAGCCCTGTTCCTGCTGGGCGAGGCCGGCGAGGCCGCTGCGGGCGAGGCCTTCAACATCGGCGCGCCCGAGGCGGAAACGGTGGCGTCGCTGATCCATCGCCTGCAATCGGTCAGCGGAATCGCGTTGCGGCCCGAGCCGGACCCGGCGCTGTTCCGCCCGGCGGATGAGCCGTTGTTGCTGGGCGATACGGCGCGGATTTGCGCCCTGACCGGCTGGAAGCCGCGGATTTCGCTGGATTCCACGATCCGGCGCATTTACGAGACTGTCTTGCTCAATTAACACTCCTGCCAATCGGGAGAAGGAAGGCGCGGCTTGAGCCGTCTGGCCTGGATCGCATTGGCGGGCACTGGCGCGCTGACGGCTGCCTGGATGGGTGGCTTGCTGCCGCCGGGCGTGCCGCCCTCTCCCGCACGGCCTGCCCCTCCCATGGTCGCGGCGCCCGAGCCGCCGCGCGTCGGTGTCGAAGCGCTGCGCGAAGCGGCGAACCGGACCGAGCCGCGTCCCGCCGTGCCCGCGCCGCAGCCGCCCCTGGCCGCCGCGTCCCGCCCTGAGCCCCAGGGCCGGTCTGCCCCGCGGGCTGAGCCTGCCGAGGCCGCCCGGCCCGCGCCGCCGCGCTTCGACGTGGCCCGGCTGGGCCGCAACGGCATGCTGGTGGCTGCTGGCCGCGCCCAGCCCGGCTCCGAGGTCACGCTGCTGGACAATGGCCGCGAGATCGGCCGGGGCCGCGCCGATGCGCGCGGCGAATGGGTGATCCTGCCGGACGCGCCGCTCGGCCCTGGCGCGCGGGAACTGACCCTGATGATGCGCCCGCCGGGCGGCGAGCCGGTGCCCGGCGAGGCCAGCGTGGTCCTGCTACCGCCCGACCCCGCCCCGGCTCTGGCCACCGTGGCGCCAGGCCAGGCGGAAGCGACGCGCGAAGCCGCGGTGGGCGACGCGGCCTCCGCAGAGACCCACGCTGCGCGCGAGGAACGCGTGGCCGAGGCCACGCCGCGCCGGGAACGGCCCCAGGCCGAAGCCTCCGCCTCCCAGGCCGCGCCGGGGCCGCTGGCGCTGCTGGTACCGCAGGCCCAGGCCGCGCCGGTGGTGGCGCTGCAAGCCCCGTCCCGCGCCCGCTTGGCGCTCGACCTCGTGGATTACGGCATGGACGGCGACATCCGCTTCGCCGGCTCCGCCCCGCCGGGTTCCGTGGTCCGGCTCTACGTGAATGGCCGGCACCTGGGCGATGCCACTTCGGACGCCGCCGCGCGCTGGAGCTTCGCCGCTGGCGACCGGCTGCCGCCCGGGCGCTACACGCTGCGCGTAGACCAGCTGGACGCCCAGGGCCGCGTGGCGTCGCGGGTGGAGCAGCCCTTCCTGCGCGAGCCGCCGCCGGTCATCGCCGCCGCCGCGGCAGCGGCACCGGAATCCCGTCACATCGTCCAGCCGGGCCACACTCTCTGGCGCATCGCGCGCGAGAATTACGGGCGCGGCGCCCGCTTCACCCTGATCTACGCCGCCAATCGCGCGCAGATCCGCGACCCGCACCGCATCTTCCCGGGTCAGGTCTTCGCGTTGCCCACGCCGGCGGCTTCCAGCCGCTCCAGATAAGGGTCGAGGGACAGGGCGAAGCGCACCATCTCGCTCAACAGCCCGGGGGCGGTGTCGCGCGGCTCGGCCTCCGTTTCCAGCCGCAGCCGGTGGTTCGGGGTAACGCGCAGCGCCCAGCCGGGCGGCATCTCGGGCGGCAGGCGCCGCACCTCCTCCAGCGTCCAGACCCGGTCCGCGCCCGGTTCCGCCGTCGAGGGGATGCGCCCGGCCAGGGCAGAAAGCCACAGCCGGCCCCGTTCCAGCCGCGCCTCGCAGGGGCGGCCGCGCCACGCGAAGCGCAGGGCTGGCGGCTCATGCCCCTCCTGCGGGGCCAGCGTTCCGTTGCGCGCGACGAAGAAGGTGCGGAGGGTGAGCTAGGGTTCAGCTTGCCCCAGGCAGATGAACGGACCATAAACCGCGCCCATGTCGCTCCGAAACAGCATGAGCCTCGTCCTCGCGCCGCCGCACCCGGTGGGGCGTCCCTTTCTTTGGGGTGGCGCCGCCGTCGCCGTGCTGGGAGGGCTGATCCTGGGGGCCTGGCTGTTCTGGCTGGGTGCCGCCTTCACCGCCTTCTGCCTGTATTTCTTCCGCGACCCGCGCCGCGTCCCGCCGTCACGTCCTGGCCTCATTCTCGCCCCGGCGGATGGCAAGGTGGTGCTGGTCGGCCCCGCCGTGCCGCCGGCGGAGCTGGAGATGGGCAGCGCCCCGCGCCACCGCGTCGCCATCTTCCTGTCCGTGCTGGACGTGCACGTGAACCGCTCCCCGGTGCAGGGGCGGGTGGGCCGCATCGTCTACCGCGCCGGCGCCTTCTTCGACGCCTCGCTGGACAAGGCGAGCGAGCACAATGAGCGCAATGGGCTGCGCATCGACCTGCCGGATGGCGGCAATCTCGGCTGCGTGCAGATCGCGGGCCTCATCGCCCGGCGCATCGTCTGCACGGCGCGCGAGGGCGACCAGATCCTGGCCGGGGAGCGCTTCGGCATCATCCGCTTCGGCTCGCGCACCGATGTCTACCTGCCCGAGGGGGTGAAGCCCCTGGTGACGCTAGGCCAGACCATGATCGGCGGCGAGACGGTCCTGGCCGAACTCGGGACCCGGGGCTGATGGCGGAAGGGGCGCCGAGGGCCGGGCTTCGCCGACGCCTAGGCCGGTTCGGCGGTCAGGCTGGGCGCGCGCCGAGCCTGAACCGGCTGATCCCGAACATCCTCACCATGATGGGCCTCTGCGCCGGTCTGGTGGCGATCCGCTTCGCCTTCGACGGGCGCTTCGCCCAGGCGGCGGCCTTCATCGTCGCGGCCGGCGTCATCGACGGGCTGGACGGGCGCATCGCGCGGCTGCTGAAGGGCACGTCGCGCTTCGGGGCGGAGTTCGACAGCCTCGCCGACTTCCTGTCCTTCGGCGTTGCGCCCGCGCTGATCATGTATCTCTGGACCATGAACCAGGTCGGGCCGATGGGCTTCGTGCCCTGCGTGATGTTCGCCGTCTGCTCCTCGCTGCGCCTCGCGCGGTTCAACGCCGCCTCCATCGTCGAGCCGGGATCGGTGCCCGCGCCGCGCCCGGCCTTCGCGTCGAACTTCTTCACCGGTGTCCCGGCGCCGGCCGGCGCGGGTCTGGCGCTGTTTCCGCTCTTCGCCTCGCTGGCCTTCGGCGAATGGGGCTGGACGGCCACGGCCGATGCCTTCCGCCGGCCCCTTCTTTCCGCCGTGGTGCTGCTGGTGGTGGGGGCACTGATGGTCTCCACCCTGCCATCCTGGTCGTTCAAGAAGGTGAAGATCCCGCCGCGCCTCGTCCTGCCGCTCCTGCTCGGTGTCGGCGGCTTCGTGGCGGTGCTGGTGACGGAGCCCTGGGCGGCGCTGGCGGCGGCCGCGCTGATCTATGCGGGGATGCTGATCTTCTCCGCGCGGGCCTATGGGCGCCTTGCGCGGGAGCATGAGGCGACGCACCCGCCAGGCTGAAGCGGCCTCAAGCCAGACGGGATTGCTTGGCAGCCCGGAAAATGCGTCCCGAGCCACCTCACCGCATCCCGATGCGGTGAGGCGGCTCGGGGAGCGGCACTACCTGCGCCGCGCCTCCACCAGCACGCCAGCCTCGGCGAGGCGGGCGATCTCCTCCTCGCTGAAGCCCTTGGCGGTCAGCACCTCGCGCGTGTGCTCGCCGAAGCGGGGCGGCTTGGCGGAGGTGTCGCCCGGGGTGCGGGACAGCTTGATCGGCGTGCCGAGGCCGCGGAACCCGTCCTTCTCCGTCACCATGGCGCGGTGCGCGGTGTGGGCGGCGCGCATCGCCTCGTCCACGCCCAGCACCGGGCCGGCGGGCAGGCCGGCGGCCAGCATGCGCTGGCACAGCTCGTGCCCATCCTCGCCCGCGAAGCGCTCCTCCAGGATGGCCATCAGCGCCGGGCGGTTGGTGACGCGCCCGCCATTGGTGCGGAAGCGCTCGTCGCCCGGAAGCTCCTCCAGGCCGAGGAAGGCGCAGAACTTGCGGAAGGTCGGGTCGTTGCCGACGCCCACGAAGATCTCGCAGGTCTTCGTCTGGAACTTGGCGTAGGGGGCGAGGTTCGGATGCGGGTTGCCCGTCGCCACCGGCCGCTTGTTGTTCAGGAAGAAGTTGGCCGCGTGCGGGTGCAGCAGCGCCATACCGCAATCGTGCAGCGTCATGTCGCAATACTGGCCCTGGCCCGACTTCTCGCGGTCGTGCAGCGCCATCAGGATGGCGATGGCGCTGAACAGCCCGGTGGCGATGTCCACGATCGGCGTGCCGAGACGCGTCGGGCCGCTATCCTCCGTGCCATTGATGGACATCAGCCCGACCATGGCCTGCAGGATGGCGTCGTAGCCCGGGAAGCCGCCTAGCGGCCCGGTCGCGCCGAAGCCGGAAACGCGGCAATGGATCAGGCGCGGGAAGCGCTTGGCCAGCACCGCCTCGTAGCCCAGCCCCCACTTCTCCATGGAGCCGGGCTTGAAGTTCTCGATCAGCACGTCCGCGCCTTCGAGCAGGCGCAGCAGCACCTCGCGCCCCTCGGGCTTGGCGAGGTCGAGGCCGACCGACTTCTTGTTGCGGTTCACGCCGATGAAGTAGGAGGCGTCGCCATCCTCGTTGAAGGGCGGGCCCCAGTCGCGCACCTCGTCGCCCTGGGGCGGCTCCAGCTTGATCACCTCCGCGCCGTGGTCTGACAGGATCATGGTGCAGTACGGGCCGCCGAGGACGCGGGTGAGGTCCACCACGCGCAGCCCGGCCAGGGCGCCCGGCCCGGTGCGGAGGGCCTTGCCCTCGGTCACGGTCATGCCGTCGGTCATGCGGCCGCCTTCCTTTCGAACACGCGCGAACAGAACTCGGGATAGGTTTCCATCATCTCGTCGCAGACCGGGCCGCGCAGCAGCGCCAGCTCCTCCGCCGTGGGGGCGGGGGTCTCGCCGAGGGAGGGCGCCACGTCGAAATCGAAGCCGGTCTCGGCGCGGATGTTTTCCAGCGTCTCGCCGGGGTGCAGCGTCTCCAGCGTGAAGCGGCCGCGCGCTGGGTCGAAGCCGAAGACGCAGCGCCCGGTCACCAGCGCCTGGGCGTGGCCGCGGCGGAACACGCCGGGCTCGCTGACGCCGGGGGCGGAGATATGCGCCACCCGGTCCACCAGCACGCGGGACGAATGCTCCTCGCGGAACAGGATGGTGCGGCCGGCCATGAAATACATGAAGGCCGAGCCGAAGGAGCCGGGGAAGCGCACCTCGCGCCCCGGCCATTCGCCCGTGCCGATGAGGTTGAGGTTGGCCTGCCCGTCGATCTGCCCGCCGCCCAGGAAGAACAGGTCGATGCGGCCCTGGCCCGTGAGGTCGAACAGCTCGCGCGTCCCTTCGGTGAAGGGATTGCCACTGCGCTTGTGCAGCAGCGACAGCCGCACGGGCGAGCCCCCCTTTGACACCAGCCAGCACGCGGCGGCGGGGATGGGCGAGGCCGCACCCACCGCGATGTGCCGCGTCGGCCGAGCGCGGATCAGTCGCGCGAGGGTGACGGCGAGAAGCTCCTCCGGCTTGTGGCTCATGCCGCCGCCCTCTGGGTGAAGACGTGCTCCGCCAGCCATTCGTTGAACCCCGCCTCGGTCCGCGCGGCGCGGGCATAGGCGGCGACGTGGTTGGCGTCGAAGCCGTACTCGTCCAGCAGCGCGACCGGGTGCGCTCCGCGCTCCGCCACGGCCACCGCCTCGATGTAGGTGCCGCTGATCGTGCCGGGGGCGAGGCGCTCATCCTCCAGGAAGTTGCCTTCCATCACGCGCTCCACCGTCACCAGCACGCGCCGGCTCGAATGGGCCAGGGTGGCGCATTCGCGGCGGCGGCCGACCCAGACGTTGCCCAGGCTGTCGGCCATCACGCCATGGAAGGCCGCGACGTCGGGCGACAGGGCGGGCAGGGCGACGATGCGCTCGCCATCGCCGAAGGGGCTGTCCATCACCACCCAGTCCGGGCGGTTGGCCAGGATGTCGGAGCCGATGAGGCCACGCAGCGGCATGAAGGGCACACCCTTCTCGGCGGCCTGGAGCATGGTGTGGATGGCGGGGCAGGTGGCGTCCACCACCTTCAGCGTCCCGGCCCGGACCGCGGCGGAGAAGCGCGGCGCGAATCCCGCCTCGCCCAGCGACACCGCGCTGGTCTGCACCTCCGCGACGCAGCCCGCGCCGATCAGGAGGTCGGTCGCGAAGCCGGAAACCGGCACGCCCAGCAGGCGCAGCCCCTTCGCGCCGCGACGGATCAGCGCCTTGGCGAGCGCGACGCTCGGCAGGGAGTTGTCGGGGGGCAAAGCGAGCAGCGCCCCGTCCGGTACGCTGGCCGCCATTTCCTCAAGGGTTGTCATCGCCCGCTTCCTCCTGCGCTCGCCAACCGTTTCCTTGGCTTAGGCCCGCGTCGCCCCCGGTGCAACCGCGCCCTGACCGCCCCGTTCGCGCCCCATGAAGATTCACGCGATCAACTGCGGCTGGATGCGCCCCTGGGGTGGCCTGCTGTGGGACCGTCACAGCACCGGCGTCGGTCCGGCCAGCCTCGCCTGCCGCTGCGTGGTGGTGGAAGGCCCCGAGGGGCCCATCCTGGTGGATACCGGCTTCGGCCCCACCGACGAGGCCGAGCCGGAGCGCATTCCCGCGCCGTTTCGGCTGATGAACCGACCGGACATCCAGCCGCACCGCTCCGCCCTCGCGCGCGTGCGTGCCCTGGGCTTCGCGCCGGAAGACGTGCGCCACATCGTCATGACCCACCTCGATTTCGACCATGCGGGCGGGTTGACCGACTTTCCCTGGGCCAAGGTGCACGTCACGGCGAAGGAGCTGAGCGCCGCGCAGGCAAGGGACGGCGTGAAGGCGCGGCTGCGTTGGAGCCCAGGTCAGCTCCGCGCCGACTTCGTCGGGCACGAAGCCCCGGGCGAGCCCTTCTTCGGCATGGAGACCGTGGACGGATTGCCCGCGGGGCTTCGCCTCGTCCCGCTGCCCGGCCATTCGCCGGGCCATGCCGGCGTCGCCATCCCGGCCGAGAAGGGCTGGGTGGTGCATGCCGGCGACGCGATCTTCGATGCCCGCGAACTGGAAGGGCCGGGCAAGGCACCGCCCCTGGCCCTGGCCTACGAGAGCGCGATGCAGTCCGACCCCACCGCGCGCCACGCCAGCGCCGAGGCGCTGCGCCTTCTCCGCCGGCAGGCGCCGGAGGACATCACCATCCTCTGCACCCATGACCCGGTGCTGCACCCCAGCGTGCGGATGGCGGCAGAGCCCGGGCTGAACGACTGAGCTTGGCCCGGGCTAGAAATCCTGTCCCGCATCCGGGCTGCGGGCGAAATCGGCGAGGCGCGCCGCTGCCTCGTCGTGCCGATCCGGCGGCAGGCAGGCATGGGCGAGGCGCAGGTGCCGCTCATTGCCGGGGCCGAAGAAGCAGCCAGGCAGGGTGACGAGGCCGTGGCGCGCCGCCAGGACCTCGGCCGCCGCGCGCCCGTCCAACGCCCCCTCGGGGATGCGGAGCCACGCGAAGAACCCGCCCGCCGCGTCCACCTGGAAACCGGGCACCCGGTCCAGCGCCGCCAGGAAGGATCGGCCCGCCTCGCGCATCGCCTGCGCCCGTTCCTCGCGCCATCCCCCGAGCGCGGGGATGGCCCAGGCCAACGCCGCCTGGGGCGGGCGCGGCGGGCAAAGCTGGATGTTGTCCACCGCCTTCATGAAGGCCGCGCGGACCACCGGGCCCGCCAGCACCGCGCCCATGCGGTGGCCCGGCACGCCATAGGCCTTGGAGAAGGAATAGATCTGCACCACGAAGTCGCGCCAATCCGCGCGGCCGAACAGCGCGTGCGGCGCGCCGTGCCCCTCGGGCAGGAAGTCGCGATAGGTCTCGTCCAGCACCAGCCACAGGCCGCGCTCGCGGCACAGTTCCGCGAAGCGGGCGATGTGCCCGGCAGGGATGGGGGCGCCGGTCGGGTTGCTCGGCGAGACGAGCACGATGGCACGGGTGTTGGGACCGATCAGTGCCGCCGCCGCGTCGGGGTCGGGTAGGAAATCCGGCCCCGCGGGAAGCGGGCGCGCCGACACGCCGCGCAGGGCGAGCGCCATCTGGTGGTTGAAGAACCAGGGCAGGGGAAGGATCACCTCGTCCCCCGGCGCGACGAGGGCCATCATCGCCAGGGTGAAGCCGAGATTGGCGCCGGCGGTGATCCGCACGTCGTCCGGCCGGGCGTCGCTGCCGTAGATCCGGTTGGTTTCCGCGGCCACCGCCTCGCGCAGCGCCGCCTCGCCTTCCAGCGGGCCATAGCTGCTCAGGGCCGGATCGGCGCTGGCCGCGCCGAGCCTGGCGAGGAGGTCGGGATGCGGCGGGCCGGCCGGGACGGCCTGGGTGAGGTCCAGCAGCGGGCCGTGGCGCCCGTCATAGCGTCCGGCCCAGTCCCGGCAGGCGGGGATGGGCGGCGTCCCGACACGCTCCGCCGTGGCGGCAAGGCGGGGGACGCGGTACACGAGATTGTCGAGCGGCATGGTGCCGCAACGCCTGGGGGCGCTTCGCGCTGCATCATGACCGTGCTCGGAACCCCGCGCCTCGTGCTGCGGCCGCTGGAGGCCGCGGATGACGGGGAGTTCGCCGCGCTGAACGGCGATGCCGAGGTGATGCGCCATTTCTCGGCGCCGCTCACCCGTATCGAGAGCGACACTATGCGGGCAAGGCTGCAAGCGCGCTGGCGCGAGGAGGGTTTCGCCTTCGCCGGGGCCTTTCTGCCGGAGGGCGGCCTTGCCGGGATGGTGGGGCTGATGCGCGTGCGGCCCGACATGCCCTTCGCCCCAGCAGTGGAGATCGGCTGGCGCATCGCCGTCGCGCATCAACGGCGCGGCTTCGCAGAGGAGGCGGCGCGTGCCTGGATCGCCCATGGCTTCGGCGCGCTGGGGCTCGGCGAGATCGTCGCCTTCACCGTTCCGGCGAACGAACCCTCCTGGCGGCTGATGGAGAAGCTGGGGATGCGGCGTGCCGGCGAGTTCGAGCACCCCGCCCTGCCGGAGGGCCACGCGCTGCGTCGGCACCTCCTGTATCGGCTGGCTCGCCCTGGCTAGGCGGCGACGCACCCCGCCGGGCGGCGAACATCCGCCCCCGCCGCCACCAGCCCTTCGCCGGGCAGGCTCAGCACCGCCTCGACGCATCCCGCGAGCCAGCTCGTGTCCGGCCAGTCCTGCATGCGGTGCCCGCGCGCGGCCAGCGCGTCGCGCACCGCCTGGGGGATGCGCGCTTCCGCCGCCAGCAGCCCCGGATGCGCCTCGAAGGGGGCGAAGCTGCTCGGCGCGGCGTAGGACGCCACGCGCGGCGCCTCGATCGCCTCCTGCAGCTCCATGCCGAAGGCGAAGACGTTGTAGGCGACCTGCATCATCGCCTGGATCTGCACGTCACCGCCCGGCGTCCCGAAGGGCATCACCCCGCCCTCTCGGGTGACGATCATGGCTGGGTTGGGCGTCAGGCGCGGCCGCTTGCCGGGTGCCATGCCGGATTTGTGGCGCGGGTCCGGCCGCGACTGGCAGCCGCGGTTGGAGGGGATGAGGCCCAGCCCCGGCACCACCGGCGAATCCCACGACCCGTCCGAGGGCGTGGCGGAGAAGGCATTGCCCCAGCGATCCACCACCGCGACGTAGGAGGTGTCCGCTTCCAGCTTCGGCGCCTCCTGCGCCACCGGGCCGGGCTCGACTTCGCCGGGCAGGGAAGGGTGGGCGCGGTCCATGCGGATCTCGCGCGCCCGCGCCGCCGCGTGCTCGCGCGACAGCAGGCGCTCCAGCGGCACCTCCACGAAATCCGGATCGCCGAAATGCATGTCGCGGTCGGCCAGCGCCGCCTTCACGCTTTCCGCGACGATGTGCAGGTAGTCGGCCGAGTTGTGCGCGTGCTCGGCCAGCCCCGCCGCTTCCGCGACGGTCATCGCCTCGATCAGCGCGGGGCCCTGGCACCAGGGGCCGCAGGCCAGCACCTCGTGCCCGCGCCAGGGGCGGCGCACCGCCGGCAGGACCGGCGCGCGGTGCGCCGCCATGTCCTCCATGGACAGCCAGCCGCCTTCCTCCCCGACGAAGCGCGTGATCGCCCGCGCGATGTCGCCGCGGTAAAAGGCATCGCGCGCGGCGGCGAGGCCGCGCAGCCGGTCGGTGTGGCGCGACGCCTCGTCGGCCAGGAAGCGCAGCGTGCGCGCGAGGTCGGTCTGCACGAAGCGCGAGCCCAGGCGCGGCGGCTCGCCGCCCGGCAGGAAGATGGCCGCGTTGCTCGGCCAGCGCGCATATTCGTCGCGATGCGCCTCGACGGTCTGGCGCAGGATGGCTGGGGTGGCGAAGCCCTCCTCGGCCCAGCGGATCGCGAAGGACACCGCCTCCTCGAAGCGGATCGTGCCATGGCGCTCCAGCGCGGTGATCCAGGCATCGGGCGCAGCGGGCACCACGGTGCGGCGCACGCCCGGCGGGATCTGGCCGCCATGCTCGCGAAGGAACACGTCGGGCGGCGTCGTCGCCGGCCAGCGCCCCAGCCCCGCGATCGTCTCCACCCGCCCATCGGCGAGGCGGATCATGATGGGTGCGACCCCGGCCACGTTCACGAGGTCCGGCACCAGCACGCCCAGCGCGATGCCGGCCGCCACCCCCGCATCCACCGCGTTGCCGCCGCCTTCCAGGACGGTGAGGGCTGCGGCGGCGGCGAGGTGATGCCCGGCGGAGGCGGCGTGGCGGGAGCCGTAAAGGGTCGGTCGCATGGATCGAGGCTAGCCCATCCCGCGATGATCGGCGATGTTGCGCCTCCATGGACGAGTCGCCCCTTCTGCTCGCGGTGGATCGCCGCGGCATCGCCACCGCCACGCTGAACCGCCCCGCCCTGGGCAACGCCTACAACGGCGCAATGCTGGAAGCCCTGATCGGCGGGCTGGAGACCCTGGCGAAGGACGACGCGATCCGCGCCCTGGTGATCCGCGGCGCGGGCCGGCACTTCCAGGCCGGGGCCGACATCCATTGGCTCCGCGCCGCCGCGGGCGCCCCGCCGGAGGAGGCACTGGCCGCCTCGATGCTCACCACGCGCGCGATGCAGCGGCTGAACGAGCTCCCCAAGCCCACATTCGCCGTCATTCACGGCGCCTGCTTCGGCGGCGGCACCGGCATCGCCTGCTGCGTGGACGTGGCGCTGGCGACCACGGAAGCCAGCTTCGGCATCACCGAGGTGCGCGTCGGCGTCGCGCCCACCCCCATCTCCACCCACATGGCCCACGCCATGGGGCTGCGCCACGCCCGCCGCTACGCCATCACCGGCGAGCGATTCGGGCCGGAGGAGGCGATGCGGATCGGCCTGGTGCACGAGGTGCTGCCGCCCGACCAGGTCGAGGCGCGGCTGGAGCGCATCCTGGCCGACACGCTGCTTTCTGCCCCCACGGCCATCGCCGCCACCAAGCGCTCCCTGCTGGAGTCCAACGGGCTTGCGCTGTCCGAGCGCGAGGTGGTGGTCCTTTCGCAGGAAAGCTGGATGCAGCGGAGCGGCGCGGAGGGGCGCGAGGGCCTTGCCGCCTTCCGGGAAAAGCGGCGTCCACGCTGGGCGCCGTCCGAGTGACGCAGCGCTGAACCGCGAGCGCCCGCGCGCGTTCCGCTCTCGTGAAGGCATTGGAAGCGCACGCGGCATGACGGAGTACGACACGGAGACGGGCTCCGTCGGCGGCTTGTCCCCCGTCATCGAGGACACGAGCCCCCCTGAAGGGAACAAGGCGCACAACGACATCTTCTTCGCGGCGGTCGAGACGACGCGGATGCCGATGATCGTCACAGACCCAAGCCAGCCGGACAACCCGGTCGTGTTCTGCAACCCGGCCTTCATCCAGATGACCGGCTACACGCTGGAGGAGATCCACGGACGCAACTGCCGCTTCCTCCAGGGGCCCGACACCGACCGTTCCGTGGTCGCAGAGGTGCGCCAGGCCATCGAAGCGCGGCGCGAGGTTTCGGTCGAGGTCCTGAACTACCGCAAGGACGGCTCGGCCTTCTGGAACGCGCTCTTCATCTCGCCGGTCTTCGACCCGCAGGGACAGCTGATCTACTTCTTCGCCTCCCAGCTCGACATCTCGCGGCGCCGCGACGCGGAGGAGGCGCTGCGCCAGGCGCAGAAGATGGAGGCGCTGGGCCAGCTGACCGGCGGCATCGCGCACGATTTCAACAACCTTCTCCAAGTCATCATCGGCTACGCGGACGCGCTGCGCGACGCCGGGACCCGGACGAACCCGGCGCGGGTGGACAAGGCGGTGGAGGCCATCTCCCAGGCCGCCGCGCGCGGGGCGACGCTGACGCAGCAGCTCCTCGCCTTCGCCCGCAAGCAGCGGCTGGAGGGCCGCCCGGCCAGCCTGAACACGCTGGTCGAGGGGATGGCGCCGCTGATCGAGCGCACGGTGGGCGGCACCATCCAGGTGAAGCGCAGCCTCGCGGCCGGGCTGCCGAACGTGCGGGTGGATTCCACCCAGGCGGAGTTGGCGCTGCTGAACATCCTGCTCAATTCGCGCGACGCCATGCCCGATGGCGGGCGGATCGAACTGAAAACCAGCCAGCGCCACATCGACGCCGAGGATGCCGCGCTGTTCGGCGAGCTCCAGCCCGGCGACTACGTGGTGCTTTCCGTCACCGACACCGGCACCGGCATGCCGCCCGAGATCCTGAGCCGCGTCACCGAGCCCTTCTTCACCACGAAGGACCAGGGCAAGGGCACCGGGCTCGGCCTGTCCATGGTCTATGGCTTCGCCAAGCAATCCGGGGGCACGTTGCGCCTGCATTCGGATCCGGGGATCGGCACCACGGTGCAGCTGTTCTTCCCGTCCATCAAGGCTGACGCATCGCGCAGCGCCGGGCAGGCCCGCCCGCTCGACCCGCGCCCGGGGCGCGAGACGGTGCTCCTCGTGGAGGACCAGCAGGATGTCGGCGACCTCGCCGAAACGGTGTTGGAGGATTTCGGCTACCAGGTGCTGCGCGCCGCCAATGCGCAGGAGGCGCTGGCGGTGATCGAGGGCGGGAAGCGCGTGGACCTGCTCTTCACCGACCTCATCATGCCGGGCGGCATGAATGGCGTGGTGCTGGCGCGGCTCGCGCGGCGCTCGCGCCCACGGCTCAAGGTGCTGCTCACCACCGGCTACGCGGAGATGAGCCTGGAGCGGATCGAGGCCGGAGGCTCGGAGTTCGACGTGATCCAGAAGCCCTATCGCCGCTCCGAACTGGCGGCGAAGGTGCGGCTGGTCATCGACGGTCCGACCGGCGTGGGCTGAGGCGGCGCAGCGCCTCCTCGAAGGGGGCCAGGTCGCGCCACGGATCGGCGGCTGCCATGCGCACCATCATCCCGCCGGACTCCGCGATCGCGCCTTCCAGCATCAGGTTCTCGCCGAGGCCGAAATCCTCGACGGTCAGCCCTTCCGCGTCGCGCCACGCGCCCCCGTCCTCGCGGCACGCGATGCGTTCGCGCAGCGTGGCCTCCGTCGCCATGTATCCATGCACCGGCCGGCCCAGGCCGCGCATCAGCCCCATCTCGAACACCGTGCCCGGATCGGCCCCCGCGCCACGAAAGGGCGAGAGATTGGCGAGCAGCGCGTCGCAGCCCCGCAGCATCTCCTCGCAGCGCGCGTGGATGGCGCGCCAGTCGGACGGATCGGCGAGGGGAGGATCCAGGGGGAACGCCCCCTCGATGCCATGGGCGGCGCAGAGCGCCTTCTTCGCGGCGCCGATGGCGTCCGCGTCGGGCAGGAAGACCTCGGGGCCGGCGAGGTAGAGGCGCATGGATGCCTTGTATCACGGAACCGGCCTTGCCGGCGCGCCCTCGCCGCGCAAGGCTGCGCCCATGGATGCCGAGGCGGAGTACAACAACCGCGCCCGCGTGGGGGAAAGCGGCGCGATCATCGCCGGCTGGGCCGAATCCGCCGCCCGATTCCGCGCCGCCCACCCACCCGAGACGCTGCGCTACGGACCGGGCCCGCGCGAGGCGATGGACTTGTTCCTGCCCACCGGCACGCCACGCGGCGCGGCGCTGCTGATCCATGGCGGCTACTGGCAGGCGCTGGGGCGGGAGTGGGGCAGCCACTGGGCGGCGGGCCTGCTCGCGCAGGGCGTCGCGGTGGCGCTGCCATCCTATGATTTGTGCCCCTCCGTGCCGCTTGCTCGCATCTGTGCGCAGATGGAGGCGGCATCCGCCACGCTGCATGCGCGCCTCGGGATGAAGCTGCTCGCGATAGGGCATTCGGCGGGCGGGCACCTCGCGGCTTGGCTTCTGGCACGCGCGCCGCATGTCACGGCGGCGTTGCCCATCTCCGGCCTGTTCTGGCTGGAGCCGCTGCTGCCCACCAGCCTCAACGCAGCGCTTCGGCTGGATGCGGAAACGGCGCGCGAGCTGTCGCCCGGGCTCCGGCCGGCGCCCGGCAAGCCGCTCCACCTCGTCGTCGGCGGCGCGGAAAGCGCGGAGTTCCTGCGCCAGAGCCGCGACTTCGCGCAGGGCTGGGGCGGCAGCTTCGAGGCGCCAGAGGGGCTGAACCACTTCACCGTGCTCGACCCGCTTTCCGACCCGTCACAGCCCATGACGCGCCGCGCCGCGATGCTTGCGGGGCAGGCATGCGGCTTGGTAATGGATGCTTGAACCTTGAAACATCAACGAACCGGGGAGTTCTCCATGGCGTCCCTGCCGCTTCTGACCCGCCGCGCCACGCTCGGCACGGGCGCCGCCCTCCTCGCCACGCCGGCGCTCGCCCAGGGCGGCGCGCCGATCAAGGTGGGGCTCGTCGCCGTGCAGACCGGCCCGCAGGCCGCGCTCGGCACCCAGCTTCGCGACGGCTGGACGCTGGGGCTGCGCCAGCTGAATAACCAGCTCGGTGGTCGCCCGGTCGAGACGCTGGTGATCGACGACGAGCTTCGCCCAGACGTCGCCGTCACCAAGGTGCGCGCGGCGCTGGAGCGCGACCGGGTGGATTTCGTGGTCGGCGTGGTGTTCTCCAACATCCTGCAGGCGATCATGCGGCCGGTGACGGAGGCGAATACCTTCCTCATCTCCACCAATGCCGGGCCGTCCACCTTCGCCGGGCGCGGCTGCAACCCGTATTTCTTCACCACCTCCTACAACAACGACCAGGTCCATTCCGTGATGGGACAGGCGGCGCAGGACGAGGGCTATCGCCGCGTCTTCCTCATGACGCCGAACTACCAGGCCGGGCGCGACGCCATGGCCGGCTTCAAGTCGCGCTTCCGGGGCGAGGTGGTGGACGAGATCTACGTGCCGCTCAACCAGCTCGACTTCTCGGCGGAGCTGGCGCGCATCGCCTCAGCGCGGCCGGATGCGGTCTTCACCTTCATGCCGGGCGGGCTGGGCGTGAACTTGGTGCGGCAGTACCGGCAGGCGGGGCTGGCCAACATCCCCTTCCTGTCCACCTTCACCGTGGACGAGGCGACGCTGCCCGCGCAGGGCGAGGCGGCGCTGGGCTTCTTCGCCGGCGCCAACTGGGCGCCGAACATGGACAACGAGCCGAACAAGCGCTTCGTGCGCGAGTTCGAGGCGGCGTTCAACTACGTCCCCGCCACCTATGCCGCACAGAGCTACGACGCGGCCAACCTGCTCAACAGCGCGGTGCGGCGCGTGAACGGCAACCTGTCCGACAAGAACGCGCTGCGCCAGGCCATTGAGGCGGCGGATTTCCAGTCGGTGCGTGGCCCGTTCCGCTTCGGCACGAACCACTACCCGGTGCAGGATTTCTGGCTGTGCCGCGTGGCGCGCCGTCCGGACGGCAAGTTCCAGACCGAGACGGTGCGCCGCGTGCTGGAAGCCAACGTGGACCCCTGGGCGGGCGAGTGCCGGATGCCCGCGCGGCTCTGACCGCCCGGGCATGAACACGACGCTGCTGCTGGTGCAGGCCCTCAACGGCCTGCAATTCGGCGTCCTGCTGTTCCTGGTCGCAGCGGGGCTGACCCTGGTCTTCGGCGTCATGGACTTCATCAACCTCGCCCACGGCGTGCAGTACATGGTCGGCGCCTATCTGGGCGCGGCGCTGGCCGCGATGACCGGCTCCTTCTGGCTCGGGCTGCTGCTGGCGCTGCCGGCGGCGTTAGTCTTCGGGCTCCTGCTCGAATGGCTGGTGTTCCGGCACCTCTACGCGCGCGACCACCTGTCGCAGGTGCTGGCGACCTTTGGCGTCATCCTGTTCCTGAACGAAGGGGTGAAGGCGGTGTTCGGCGCCGCTCCGCTGCAGATGCCGGTGCCGGAGGCGCTGTCCGGCGGCGTGCCGATCATGGAGGGGCTGCTCTACCCCACCTACCGCCTCGCCATCCTTGCGGCGGGGCTGCTTTCGGCCGGGCTGCTCTGGTTCCTCGTGGAGCGGACGCGCGCGGGAATGCTGGTGCGCGCGGGGGCCAGCAACGCGCCCATGCTGGGAGCGCTGGGCGTGGATGTGAACCGCCTCTTCATGCTGGTCTTCGGCTTCGGCGCCATGCTGGCCGGCTTCGCGGGCGTCATGGCCGCGCCCATCCTGTCGGTGGAGCCGGGGATGGGCGACAACCTCCTCATCCTCGCTTTCGTGGTAATCGTGATCGGTGGCATCGGCTCCGTGCGCGGCGCATTCATCGCCGCGCTGCTGGTCGGGCTGGTGGAAACGATCGGTCGCGCCATGCTGCCGGACCTCATGCGCCTTATGCTTGACCCCTCGGCGGCGCGGCAGACCGGCGCGGCCCTCGCCTCCATGCTGGTCTATGTGGTGATGGCGGTGATCCTGGCCGTGCGCCCCGCCGGCCTGTTCCCGGTTCGCCGATGAGGTGGCGCAACGCGGCGCTCCCGCTGCTGATCTTCGCCGCGCTGGCCCTGGCGCCCTTCGTGGGCTTCGGCCAAGGCCATTCGCTGACGCTGCTGGCGCGGGCGATGATCTTCGGCATGGCTGCGATCTCGCTTTCGCTGCTGGTGGGGGGCGCAGGGCTGGTCAGCCTGGGCCATGCCGCGCTGCTGGGCGTCGGCGCCTATGCCGTGGTGGTGCTGGACCATGCGCGCGTGACGGAGGCGCTGGTCGTCATGCCCGTCGCCATCGGGGTCGCCGCGCTCTTCGCCCTGCTCACCGGGGCGGTGGCGATCCGCACCTCCGGCGTGCATTTCATCATGATCACCCTGGCCTTCGGGCAGATGGCCTTCTTTACCGCCTCGTCCCTCGCGATCTTTGGCGGCGACGACGGCTACACCCTCTATGGCCGCCTGGAATTGGGCGGGTCGCGGCTGCTGGAGAACCGCCTCTTCTTCCACTTCGCCTGCCTCGCCCTGCTGGCCGGGACCTGGCTGCTGGTGGAGGCGCTGCTGCGCAGCCGGTTCGGCCGCGTGCTGCGCGCCGCGCGGGAGAACGAGACGCGCGCCCGTGCCGTCGGCTTCGCGCCCTATCCCTTCCGCCTCGCCGCCTATGTCATAGCCGGCGCCATCGCCGGGCTGGCTGGCGTGATGCTGGCCAACTCGGCAGAGTTCGTGGCGCCCGCCTATCTCACCTGGCAGCGCTCGGGCGACCTCCTGTTCATGGTGATCCTGGGCGGGCTGGCCGGGCCGCATGGCGCGCTGATGGGCGCGCTCGCCTTTGTCCTGATCGAGGAGTGGCTGTCCCACCTGACGGAGCATTGGCGTCTGATCTTCGGCCCGCTCCTCATCCTGTGCGTGTTCTTCATGCGCGACGGCATCGCAGGGCTGCTGCGCCGTGGCTGAATCGCTGCTGGAGCTTCGGTCGCTGCGCAAATCCTTCGGCGGGCTCGCGGTCACGCGCGACGTGTCGCTTTCCCTCTCGACCGGGGAGATCCACGCGCTGATCGGCCCCAACGGAGCCGGCAAGACCACGCTGGTCCACCAGGTCAGCGGCACGCTGCGCCCCGATTCCGGGCAGGTCCGCTTCGAGGGCGAGGACGTGACGCGGCTGGGCCTTGCCGCCCGGGCGCGGCGTGGCCTCGCGCGCTCCTTCCAGATCACCTGCATCATCCCCGGCTTTTCCGCGCTGGAGAACGTGGCCCTGGCGGTGCAGGCGCGCGCCGGTTCCTCCTTCCGCTTCTTCCGGCCCGCCGGGCGCGAGGCGGCACTGAACGGCGAGGCGATGGAGGCGCTGCGCGAGGTCGGGCTGCATGGCCGCGCCGATCTGCCGGCCGGCGCCCTGTCGCATGGCGAGAAGCGGCAGCTGGAACTGGCCATCGCCCTCGCCATGCGCCCGCGCGCCCTGTTGCTCGACGAACCCCTGGCCGGAACCGGGCCAGAGGAGGCGGAGCGGCTGATCCGCATCCTGTCCGCGCTGAAGCCGCGCTACGGCATCCTGCTGATCGAGCACGACATGCCGGCTGTCTTCGCCCTGGCCGACCGCATCTCCGTCCTCGCCGAGGGGCGCGTGATCGCCAGCGGCATTCCGGCCGAGATTCGTGCCGACGCGGCGGTGCGCGCCGCCTATCTGGGCGAGGAGGAGGGCTGATGCTGGAGGTGGAGGGCCTCGCCGCCAGCTACGGCCCCGCGCGCATCCTGCACGACGTGGCCTTCACCGTGGGCGCGGGCGAGGTGGTGACGCTGCTGGGCCGCAACGGCATGGGCAAGACCAGTACGGTGCGCGCCGTCATGGGGCTGCTGCCCGCCCTGGGCGGACGTGCGACGGAGGGGCGCATCCGCTTCGACGGGGCAGATCTGCTCGGCCTGCCGGCGCACGCGGTGGCGCGCAAGGGGCTGGGGCTGGTGCCCGAGGGGCGGCAGGTCTTCCCCACCCTGACCGTGCGCGAGAACCTGGTGGCGACCGCGCGGCCGGGACGCTGGGACCTCGCCTCCGTCCACGCGCTGTTTCCCCGCCTGCGCGAGCGCGAGGCCAATATGGGCCGCGACCTGTCAGGCGGCGAGCAGCAGATGCTCGCCATCGGCCGCGCGCTGATGACCAACCCGCGCCTCCTCGTCCTCGACGAGGCGACGGAGGGTCTGGCGCCGCTGATCCGTGCGGAGATCTGGGCGGTGCTGGCGCGGCTGAAAGGGGAAGGGCAGTCCATCCTCCTGATCGACAAGAACCTCGTCCAGGTGCTGCGTCTCGCCGACCGGCATGTCATCATCGAGCGCGGGCGCACGGTCTGGAGCGGCGACAGCGCGGCGTTGGAAGCGGCGCCCGGGCTGCGCGAGCAGTATCTGCACGTCTGAGAAAAGGGAGAGAAAATCATGATGATGACACCGGGAATCACCCCCGCGGGTGAGGGTGACGGGGGCGTGGTCTGGAACATCCTGGGACAGACCTACAAGCCGAAGCAGCTTTCCGAGGCCTGCTTCACCTTCGAGACGCTGTTTCCCGACGGCACCTTCGTGCCCCCGCACATCCACACCACGCAGGACGAGTTCATCTACCTGCTGGAGGGGAAGTTCGAGTTCCTGCTGGACGGGCAGACCGTGCACGCGAAGCCGGGCGACCTGATCCGCCTGCCGATGGGCATGCCGCACGGCATCTTCAACAAGAGCGGCGCCGACGTGAAGGCGCTGTTCTATGTCAGCCCCTCGCGCAAGCTCTACGAGCTGTTCTCGCGCATCCACAACCTGTCCGACCCGAACGAGGTGGTCCGCATCTCCGCCGAGTGCGAGGTGGAGTTCCTGCCGCCGCCGGGCTGAGCGCGCACGCATGGCGCCACCCTGCCATGCGCGCGGGCGGCGTCCTTCCGGGGCGGGGCAGGGGTATCACGGGGCATGGCGCGCTTTGCTCTCCTCCTCGGCCTACTGGCGGCGTTCGGGCCGCTTTCCATCGACATGTACCTGCCGGCCCTGCCCGCCATCGGCGTGGAGCTGGGCGGGGGCATAGCCGGGGCGCAGCTCACCCTTGCGGCTTTCTTCGCCGGTATGGCGGCGGGGCAGCTCCTGCACGGGCCGCTGGCCGACCGGTTCGGCCGGCGGCCGCCGCTCTTCGCCGGGCTTGTCGGCTTCATCCTGGCTTCGCTGGGCTGCGCGCTAGCGCCGGACAACGGCGCGCTGACCGCGGCGCGCTTCCTCCAGGCCTTCGCGGGCTGCGCCGGCATGGTGATCTCCCGCGCCGTGGTGCGCGACCTGTCGGACCGCATGGACCCGGTGCGGATGATGGGCCGGCTGATGCTGGTGATGGGCGTCGCGCCCATCCTGGCACCGCTGCTCGGCGGCTGGGTGCAGGCGGCGCTGGGCTGGCGCGCCATCTTCTTCTTTCTCGCCGGCGTGGGTGCGCTGGCGCTGGTTCTCTGCGCGCTCTTTCTGCCGGAGACGCTGCCAGGGGCGCAGCGGCGCGCGGAGGGCGTGGCGGGGGCGCTGCGCAGCTACGGGCGTCTCCTGCGCGACAGGCGCTTCCAGGCGGCCGCGCTTCCGGGCGCCCTCGCGATCATGGGGATGTTCGCCTACATCGCCGGCTCACCCTTCGTGTTCATCGAACTGCACGGCGTGCCCGCCGAGCGTTATGGCCTGCTGTTTGGCGGCGCGGCGGCCGGGATCATCGGCGCCTCGCAGCTTGCTGGGCGCCTGGCCGCGCTGTGGGGCAGGGAGGCGCTGATGACGCGCGCGCTCGGCGTGCTCGCGGTCGTGGCGCTGCTGCTGCTGGCAGCGACGGCGCTGGGGGGCGCGCTGCCGCTGATCTACGCGCCGGTCTGGCTCTATGTCGCGCTGATGGGGCTGGTGCTCCCCATGGCCGGGGTGCTGTCCATCCAGCCCTTCCCGCAGATGGCCGGCACCGCCTCGGCCCTCATGGGCACGATGCAATTCGCTCTGGGGGCGGTGGCTGGCACCGCCATCTCCGCCCTGCATGACGGGACGGGCTTTCCCATGGCTGGGATGATCGCGCTGGCCGCTGTTCTGGCCTTGCTCGCGCGCCTTGCCTTGCGGCCGCGCGAGGCATGAGGGCGGGTTGCGCTGTTTGGGAGATGCGGCTAAACGGCGCTCTCCCGGGCGCGTAGCTCAGCGGGAGAGCACTACCTTGACACGGTAGGGGTCACAGGTTCAATCCCTGTCGCGCCCACCATGAATTCCTTGAAAATCAGGCGCTTCTGGCCACCGCGGAGTTCGCGCAGGTTCGCTTTGGCCTGCGAAAGTTCGCGGAATCGCGGAGATATCCGTGCAGTAAACGTGCAGAATGTTTTTTGTTTGTTCTAGTTTGGGCTTCGTTCGCTGCCACGGCAGCCCAGAGCCAGACCGCGAGTTCTACGCCGACGGCCAAGCTCTGGAGTGGTTGCGCGACGCAGCACTCTATGTCTCGCTCCTTGAGCGCTCTAAAAAAAGAGAGGACTGCTAGGATACTTGTTCTACCCGTCGCCTCAGCGTCGTATAGCCGAGGCGAGAAAAGGTCACACAGTACTCCAAGTTGCCGCCTCTTGGAAGGTATTTTGGATACTTGCGGTCTTCACCGCGTTCTTGCAGCTAGTTTACTTGGAAAATTCATTGTCCGATTTTGAAGGGCTTTACATAACTGCCTCTTCCGCCGTTGCTGCAACATTTTTCTTAATGGAAGTATTTCGTGCGCCCTTGCTGAAGGCTTCGCCTAACTCCTTTGTGATAAGATCTACTAATCTTTTAGTTTCCGGGCGTGCGCTGAAAGTTCTTTTCCTCCTTGCCGGACTGATGTGTGTTCTTTACTTAAGTATTGAATGGGCGGGAGAATGGTCGATTGTGATTTCTGCAATGGGGAGTGCCGTCGTTTATTTTGCGTTTCGTGCTATTTGGCCGGCGCCCGCAATTGAGTATCAGAAGATTACAGTAGAGCCAGCCACAGCGCTCGCAGATATCCCAGCGGTGGCAGTACCAGATCTGAAATTACATCCTGCCCCAAGAAACTCAGATCCTGAGCGCGGCACCAACACCGCGTCGTTGGATCTGTCGCGCGGTGCTAAAAATCAACATCAGGCATCATCTGATCCAATAAACATGACCGTATCTGCCCAGCCGCCACAAAGGCCCAGCGTATTTCGGAAGGCTTTCAAATCGACGTTAATTGCGGCCGTCGTTTGCTTTGTTTGGAGCCTGTTTAATCCCGATCCTTATCTTGACCCACTGGGGCAAAAAATTGTGCCTCTCATTTCAACACTTGTGACGGCATTTATATTTTTCTTTATTGCTTTGGTGTTTCACGGTGTAATCCAATCTAAAGCCCGCTAGAGCTTAAAACCCGGACTGTTTGATCTTGTGCCAAGCTTTGACTCGGAGTCCAGAGAAGTCCCCGGGCGGAGGGCGAACTCTGGTTCGGGTTCTACAAGTGTCCTTGGGCTGGTTGAGCTTGTTTGGCGAAGGCTGCCGAGGTCAAGTTTCCTTACACCGATTGCGGTTGCTCCTCGTTCTGGTGCCGCCTCCATTCCGCAATGCGCTGCTGGGTGTCGGCGAACCATGAGAACCACAAGGCGTCCAGGGACTCGGCCGACAGTCGAACATTGAGCGCCTCAATAATCGCTTTTTTCCTTGGCTTTCCAAGGCCAGAGAAGTCGATTGAGACACCGTACCCAATGGCAGCCTGGATGCTGTCACCTGCTCCTTTGGCCTCATGCACATGGAACGACCCGAACGGGTGCTGGCCGAGATCGCGCGCGTGCTCCGGCCCGGCACCGGCCGCTTCGCCATGACGGCCTGGGCCCCCGAGGGCGATCTCTTCACGCTGGTCGGACAGGCGGTCCAGGCCCATGCCAACATGGCGGTGCCGCTGCCAGCTGCCCCATCCTTCTTCCGCTCGCTGACAAGGACACGTGCCGGTCCTCCCTCCGCGCAGCTGGCTTCGCGGAGGTCGACTTCCAAAGCATCCCGCTGATCTGGACCGGCAGCGGGCCGGAGTCGGTGCTGGACCTCCTCTACCGGGGCACCGTGCGCACGCCCATGCTGATCGAGGCGCAAGCGCCCGCGGCGGGGGCCGCCATCGAGCAGGCCATCATCCGAGGTGCCGAGCGCTACATGGGCGGTAGCGGGGTCGTGCTGCAATGGCTGGTCCTGCTCACCGTGGCCCGCCGGGATTGAGGAAGCGAGGAGGATCGATCATGACTGAATCCCGGGCCGAGGAGCTTCGCCACCTCGCGCGCAGGGTCCTGGGCCGCGACCTTTCGGCCGAAGAGGCGCTGCAGGCGGAACCCCGCCTGATGATCCTGGCGCAAACCATCGAGCGGCTGGAGGCCTGGCAGGCCGAACTCGGCGACACGCCGCCCGCCACCACCTTCCACCTGCCGGGGGAGCCGTCCGATGGATAACGAAACGCTGGCCTACCTCCCCATCTCCTCGCTCGCATCCCGGATGGCGCGCGGGGAGCTTTGCCCGGTCGCGGTGACCGAGGCCCTCCTCGCCCGCATCGGCGAGCGGGATGGCGTGCTCAACAGCTACATCACCATCATGGCCGAGCCCGCGCTTGCCGCATCCCGCGCCGCCGCCGACGCCCTGCGCTCGGACCGCCCGCGCGGCCCGCTGCACGGCGTGCCCATCGCGCTGAAGGACCTCCTCGCAACCAGGGGCGTGCGCACGACATCCGCCTGCGCCGCCTTTGCCGACTGGGCTCCCGACCATGACGCGATCGTCGTGGAACGCCTCGCCGCAGCCGGAGCGGTCATCATCGGCAAGAACAACATGCACGAGGCGGCGGCAGGCTCCAGCGGGCTCGTGTCCCATTCCGGCCCCATGCGGAACCCGTGGGACACGCGCTTCGTCACCGGCGGCTCCAGCGGCGGCTCGGCGGCGGCCGTCGCAGCGGGGCTCGCCTTCGGCGCCGTGGGCAGCGACACCGCAATGTCCATCCGGCACCCGGCTGCCTATTGCGGCGTGGTCGGCCTCAAGCCGAGCTTTGGCCGGGTCAGCAAGCACGGCGCCTTGCCCCTTGCCTGGTCGCTCGACCACGTCGGCCCGATCACGCGCACGGTGCGCGATGCCGCGCTGATGCTCGGCGTGCTCGCAGGCTTTGACCCGCGCGACCCTGCATCGCTGGACCGGCCGGTTCCCGATTACGCCGCCGCCCTGGATGGCGACATTCGCGGCCTGCGGGTCGGCGTGCCCCGGCGGCATTTCTTTGAGGGCTGCGAGGTCTCGACCCTCGCGGCGGTGGAGGCGGCGATCGGCACGCTGCGCGATCTCGGAGCGACACTGGAGGAGTGCGAGCTGCCGCATGCCGCCGATGCGCCGCTCCTCGTGCGGACCATCCTGCTGGCTGAGGCCGCCACTTATCACGCCGAGCGGCTCCGCCAGACCCCCGAACTCCTCAGCCCCAGCCTCAAGGGCGCGCTCGGAACGGGCTCGCTGGTGAGCGCGGTGCATTACGTGCAGGCGCAGCGTGCGCGCCGGGTCGTGGGGGAGGGCTTCGCCCGGGTGATGGCCAAGTTCGACGTGCTGGTGATGCCGACCACGCCGCTGCCAGCCTGCCGGGCGGAAGCGGACGAGGCGGCGCTGACGGGGCCGCGGATGCGCAACACGGCCCCCTTCAACTTAACCGGGCTGCCCGCCCTTTCCCTGCCCTGCGGCTTCACGGGGGAGGGAATGCCGGTCGGCCTGCAGATCGTGGGCCGCGCCTGGGACGAGGCCACCGTCCTGCGCGTCGCCGATGTCTTCGAGCGCGCGACGGAGTGGCACAAGAGGCGCCCTGGGGGTCCGGCCCTCGCCATGGGGGAGCCTCCATTATCTGGTGGACAAGCCTGAGAGCAGCGACGATCTTGTCGGTACCGCGCAACGGCCATCGCGGCGACAGACACCGTGCGCTTCATGATGCTGAGTGCGTCACGTGACCCCGGGAGCACGAGTTTCTGTTGGCTCGGCAAATCCGAACTCCCAGGAGGGCGGCCCGAAATCACTAGTCTTCGGGCGGGATTCGCCACTGCTAGTTTTCCGGGATGTCTCGCCACCTGAAAGCTTCTGCCCGAAAAGCGTCCGCCCAAACCGTCTGCGCGGAGACGGTCACCCCCGTTCTCTTCGACGACCTGCCCGAGGGGCCGCGTCTCATTGGCTACGCCCGCGTGTCCACGCCGAGCAGACGGTCGAGCCGCAGCGTCAAGCGCTGGCCGCTGCCGGCGCGGCGGTGGTCCATGTGGATGACAGCATCGGCCGCTCGGTCACACGGCAACCCGGCCTGGAGGCAGCGATGAGCGCGCTCCGGCCTGGCGACACGCGCCGGCACGTCGGCCTGCCGCACATCTATGGCGAGGCGCCGGCCGCAGTCGACGCAGCGAAGAGCTACTTCCTGCGGCAGGCGCAGGTCGTGTCCGACCTCCTGGACGACGGCCGGCCCTGGCTGATGGGCGAAGCCTTCACCGGCGCCGACATCCTGCTGACCTCGTGCTTCGGGATGGCCTTGCCCTACGGGTTGCAGCTCACCGAGACCCTCACCGCCTACCGTGCGCGCCATCGCGCGTCCGGCCTACGTCGCGGCGATGCAGGCTAACCAACCGCCGTAACGGTAGTGTCCTTTGTTGCTAGAGGTGAGGGTTGCCCGGTGGTGTGCCACCGGGAGCAGGTTCTCCTGGCCGGCGTAGTTGAGCGCTTTGGCCTCGGCGGGCGGGATGTGACCGATGAGGTTCAGCTGACGCCGAGGGTGAACCAGTCGACCTATTCGAGGGTGGCGAATTTCACGGCATCGCGCGACCGCTAGGGGCTGCGCCGGTGAATGACCTTGGCTTGTTGATGCCGTTGATACACTCAGCCAAGACGTTGTCGTAGCTGTCGCCGAACTCCACCGACGGAGGGTTCGGCGCCAGCCTCGGCCATGCGCTCGGTGTTAAGCCCCATCGTATCGGGTCTAGCGCGCGGCGGGCAGACTTGCTTCCTCGGCGCCCTCTTCCACGGCCCCGACCAGTTCCGCATAGGCATGCCAGGTGGCATGGCCGATCACGGGCACGACCAGGACCAGCCCGAACAGCCCGGCACCAATCCCGATCAGCGTCAGGATCGCGATGAGCGAGGCCCACAGTGCCATGGTGAGGGGACTGGCGAGGCAGGCGCGAAGGCTCGTCATGGCGGCGGTCATCGCGTCCACCCGCCGGTCCACCAGCATCGGCAGGCTGACGGCGCTGAGCGCGAAGACGAGCGCGGACAGCACGGCACCAATCCCGAACGAGGCGACGACAAAGCCGTAATCCGCCAGGGCCGTGGCGAGGAAGGTGTCGATCGGCGGCAGGTCGAGCCCGAAGAACAGGAACCAGATCATGGTCGCCACGCGCATCCAGCCATAGAAGAACAGCATGAGCAGCGCGCTCATCAGGCCAATGCCCCAGCGGTTGCGCGAAAAGCCGGCGAAAAGCGCTCCGCCGCCCGGCGACTGGCCGCGCATCTGGCGCCGGCTGGCCTCGTAGAGCGGCACGGCCAGGACCGGCGCCGCCAGCATGAAGCCGGTGATCAGCGGCAGGATCAGCACCGCGCTCTGGGCATTCCACATCGCGGCGACGATGGCCCAGCCGACCAGCGCGCAGAACAGTCCGACGGCGAGGCCGATCGCGGGCTTCCGCTGGAAATCGCGCCAGCCGGCACCCATCCATCGCGCCACGGCCTCGGGCGGCGCGCGCCGCACCGGGATGCCCGCCGCCACCAGCTCGCCGCTAGCGCTGACGGGATCGACCGCGGCGCCGACGGGCGGGTCCTCGAAGCGGCCGGGAACGGGGGCGTTCATGGCAGCGACCGGTGCAGCAGCCGGTAGCCGAGGAACATCCCGAACCCCGCGAAAAGCAGGCCGCTCGCCGCCATGTAGTCATCCCCCGCGCGGGCCGACAGCAGGAGCCCGCCGAACACCAGCAGGGCGACAAGGAGCGCCCATCCGCCGGTGGCTAGCCCGTAACCGCTTGCGCCCGGGGAACCACGCCGCTCCGAGTTCTCGTCCATCGCGAAATCCTTCCACATCCGCCACGCGATTGGAAAGCGCAAAACTTGCAGTTGCATGCAAGCCCGGCTTGCACTTCACTGCAAGCGTGAGGTTTCATCCTATGACTATTGTGCGGAGGAACCGCGAATGAGCGAGGCTGTGGCAGTCGTGGCCAAGCGCGCGGCGGTGGATGAGGTTCCCGATTACGACGACCACGTCGTTCGCCTCTTCATCATCGCCTCCGTCTTCTGGGCCCTTGTCGGCATGACAATGGGCGTGCTCATCGCCGCGCAGATGGTCTGGCCGCAGCTGAACGTCGAACCCTGGTTCACCTTCGGCCGCCTGCGCCCCGTCCATACGAGCGGCGTGGTCTTCGCCTTTGGCGGCAATGCCGTGATCGGCACCAGCCTCTATTGCGTGCAGCGGACCTGCCGCGCCCGGCTTCCTGGGCGCTTCGCGGCGGAATTCGTCTTCTGGGGCTACCAGCTCTTCATCGTGCTCGCCGCGCTCGGCTACGTCATGGGCGTGACGCAAAGCCGCGAATACGCGGAGCCGGAGTGGCTCACCGACCTTTGGCTCGCGATCGTGTGGCTGACCTATCTCGGCCTGTTCATCGGGACGCTGCTGAAGCGGCGCGAGGCCCATATCTACGTGGCGAACTGGTACTACCTGGCCTTCATCGTCGCGGTGACCGTGCTCCACGTGGTCAACAACCTCGCTGTGCCGGTGGCGTGGAACGAGGCAGACAGCGTGTCCCTGTTCAGCGGCGTGCAGGATGCGATGACGCAGTGGTGGTACGGCCACAACGCGGTGGGATTCTTTCTGACCGCGGGCTTCCTCGGCATCATGTACTACTACCTTCCCAAGCAAGCCGACGCGCCGATCTGGTCCTACCGGCTTTCCATCATCTCCTTCTGGTCGCTGGTCTTCATGTACATGTGGGCCGGGCCGCACCACCTGCACTACACCAGCCTGCCCGACTGGGTGCAGACGCTGGGCATGACCTTCACCATCATGCTTTGGATGCCCTCCTGGGCCTCGGCGCTGAACGGCTTCATGACCGCCTCCGGCCGGTGGGACAGGCTGCGCACCGACCCGGTGTTGCGCTTCATGATCGTAGCCGTCGTGTTCTACGCGGTCGCGACCTTCGAGGGGCCGTTCATGGGCGTGCGCACGGTGAACGGCCTGTCGCACTACACCGAATGGACCATCAGCCACGTGCATTCCGGCGCGCTCGGCTGGAACGGCTTCATCGTCTTCGGCGCCATCTACTACCTCGTCCCGCGCATCTGGGGCCGCGAGGCCATGCACTCCCGCGCCGCGCTGGAATGGCATTTCTGGCTCGGGCTGACGGGCATCATGCTTTACGTCACCGCCATGTGGGGCGCGGGGGTCATGCAGGGGCTGATGTGGCGCGCCTACACCTCGCTCGGCTTCCTGCAATACTCCTTCCTCGACACCGTGATCGCCGCGAAGCCCTACTACGCCATGCGGCTGCTGGGCGGCGTGCTCTACCTCGCCGGGGCGGGCGTCATGGCGTGGAACGTGTGGCGCACCATCCAGGAGCCGCGTCCGGCACCGGCGCCGGCGCCGGTGCCGGCGGAGTAACGCGGCCATGGCCACGGACGAGAAATCCCCCCGTTTCGCGCGGTTGCACGGTCGCTTCGAGCGACGCGCGGTGCGCTTCGCCCTCGCTATTCTGGTCGTGCTCTCGGTGGGCGGCATCGTCGAGGTCGCGCCCCTCTTCGCCCTGGAGAACACGGTGGAGAAGGTGGAGGGGATACGGCCCTACACACCGCTCGAATTGGCCGGCCGCGCCGTCTACATCCGGGAGGGCTGCTATGTCTGCCACAGCCAGCAGATCCGCCCCTTCCGCGACGAGGTGGAGCGCTACGGCCCCTATTCGCTGGCCGCCGAGAGCATGTACGACCATCCCTTCCAATGGGGCTCGAAGCGGACCGGACCGGATCTCGCCCGGGTTGGCAACAAGTACTCCGATGACTGGCATGTGCGGCACCTGATCAACCCGCGCGAGGTCGTGCCGGCCTCCATCATGCCGTCATACGCCTTCCTCGCGACGACACCGCTGCGGGTGGAGCGCATCGACCGCCTGATGCGCGCACACCTGCGCGTCGGCGTCCCCTACAGCGAGGAGCAACTTGCGAATGCGCGAGCCGACCTTCTCGCCCAGGCAGGCGCGGCGGACGATGCGACGGAGATGCTTGGGCGCTACCCCAAGTCGCAGGCGCGCAACTTCGACGGCCAGCCCGGCGTGACGGAGATGGACGCGCTCGTCGCCTATCTTCAGATGCTCGGCACGCTGGTGGAGTTCGACTGGCGCAGGCCGCGTCCGGACATGATCCGATGACTGCGCTGGCCGCGCCTCGCCCGGCCTGGTCCGACGCGGAGCTTCGCGCATGAGCCTGCCGCCCGACCGTGAGGAACGCAGGGGCGACTGGGTGCCGCCGAGGCCGCAGGTGGCCCCTGGCGCGCCGGACCCGGAGCGGGACCCGAACTCGCCGCTGCGCCACACCCTGCCGACCTTCGACGGCATCCGCGAGCTGGACAGCAGCCCGCCCAAGGTGTGGACCTACATCTACCTCCTCACCTTCTTCGCCGCGATCTGGATCTGGGTCGCCTACCCGGCCTGGCCCTGGTTCGGGGGCGCCACGCCGGGCATCCTGGGCTGGAACTCGCGCGGCGACCTGCCGCGCGCTGCCGCCATCGCCGAGGCCAATGCACCTCCCGTCGCCCGCCACTTCGCCGCCGCAAGCTGGGAGGAAATCGAGGCCAGCCCTGAGCTGCGTGCCTATGGCGCCGCCGCGGGGCGCGGCTTGTTCGGCGAGAATTGCGCGCCGTGCCACGGCGGCAACGGACGCGGGGCCCGCGGCTTCCCCAACCTCGCCGACGGCGACTGGCTTTGGGGCGGCGACGTGGAGGCGATCGAGCAGACGCTGCGCGTCGGCATACGCTGGCACAGCTCCGACGAGACCCGCACAAGCCAGATGCCGGGTTTTGGCGCGCAGGGCATGATGGACCGGCGGCAGGTGCTCGACATGGTCGAGTGGCTGCGCGGCTCGGGCGGGCTCGAGCACGACGCGGCGGCGGCGCAGCGCGCCGGGCCGGTCTTTGCGGAGAATTGCGCCTCCTGCCACGGCGAAGATGCGAAGGGGAACCAAGACCTCGGCGCGCCGAATCTGACCGACGCGATCTCGCTCTACGGCAATGAGCGGGCCTCCCTGTTCCAGACACTCTGGCATGGGCGTGGAGGCGTCATGCCCGCCTTTGGCGGCCGGCTTTCGGACGACATGATCCGCAAGCTGGTCTTGCATGTCCGGGGTCTCGGTGAATAGGCGCGCCGCCCCGCGTTGGATCCCGCTGCTCGCGCTGCTGCCGCTGCTGGCCCTCATGGCGGCCGACGCGGTCATGGCGGTGCTGGCCGCGCGGACCGATCCGGGAATGGTGGCCGATGCGCCGCGGCGCTTGGGCATGGCGCGGCTCAGCCCGACGGCGGAACTCCGGCTGGATGCGTCCGTGGCGCAGGGGCGTGGGGATGGCTACGAACTGGTTCTGCGGCTGCGGGATGCGACAGGTGCCCCGGTGCCCGCTTCCCTCGTCGAGGCGCGGCTCGAGCGCACGACTCATGCCGCATCCGACCTCCCCCTCCAAGCCGTCCCGCGTGCCGATGGAAGCTGGTCGGCCCAGGTCGCGCTGCCGGATGCGGGCAACTGGCAGGTGACGGCGGTGGCACGGGACGTGGAGGGCCGCTCAGCCCTCGTGGTGGTCCGCCTCGCGCCGTGAGGGGCGAGGCTTCTCATCATCCTGCAGGATACGCCATGCTGCCCCCTCGAGGTCCTCGAACTGGCCCGAGCGCGTGCACCACAGGAAGAGCGCCAACCCGCCCCCGGCCATGGCAAGAGTAATCGGCAGAAGCCACACCAAAGCGTACATTGCAGGTTCCAACCGCCCTTTGTCGCGGCAGGATTGTGCGCCCTCCCGCCGAGGGGGCCAAGGACCGGGGGTCCCCTCGCGGAGAGGCGGGAATGTCGCCGCTGCATTAGCCCGAGGCTCAGCTGGAGAGCACCTGCGCGGGGGCCAGCTCACTCCAGCGCGGCGAAGGCGCATCTTCAGTTGCGCCGGTGAGACCTTGTGCCGCGCCATGTATATTTCCGGGGCACTATCGGACGGACTGCCTGTCTCTCGATTTCCCCGAAAGGGGTTGCCTGGGCCTCATCCCGTCGCTTCCGAGGCGGCAGGGTGGGGCCTTCAACATGAAAGACATCTCGTTCTAAAGCCGGTGCGACTGACGCACGCTTGGCCGGCTCTCGCAAGCGCAAAGCGAGGAGACGACGGGGCGACGCAGACCCCCTGCGCGTCAGGCCGAGGCCGGCGCCACCATCGCCGCCACCCTCGCGAGGAGGACGTCAAGGGAAAAGGGTTTGGCGAGGACGGCCATGCCGGATGGCAGCGCGTCGTCGAGTGCCGTGCCCGCGTAGCCGGTGATGAAGAGCACCGGCAGCGCCAGCCTCCGCTCCCGCGCGGCGTCGGCGAGTTGGCGACCGTTCAATCCAGGAAGTCCGACATCCGTGACGAGGAGGTCCACGCGACCGGCGCCTGCGAGGGTGGCAAGCGCAGAAGGTCCGTCCTTCGCCTCGAGCACCACGTAGCCGCGCTCGCGCAGAGCCTCCGCGGCCAGGGTCCGCACCGTATGCTCGTCCTCGGCCAGGAGGACAATGCGACCGACCGTTTCCCCCGCGGTCGTCTCGAGGCTGGGTGAGGCCGGTGCAACGGCCTCCGCCGCGGTGACGCGCGGGAAGTAGAGATGGACAGTGGTGCCCCGGCCAACCTCGCTGGCCATGCGGACGAAGCCGCCGGACTGCCGCACGAAGCCGTAGATCTGTGACAGGCCGAGACCGGTTCCCTGGCCGATGGGCTTCGTCGTGAAGAACGGCTCAAAGGCGCGGCCGAGGACATCCGGCGGCATCCCCTCTCCCGTGTCCGTGACCGAGACGAGGACGAAATCGCCTGGCCCGACCGTCGCCGCGTCAGCTCCTAGGTCCGCCGCCCCGAGGCTGGCCTCGCGCGTCGAGAAAGCGAGCTGGCCTCCCTCCGGCATTGCGTCGCGGGCGTTGATCGCGAGGTTCAGGAGCGCGCTTTCAAGCCTGTTCTGATCAAGGCACACGGTCCAATTGCCGTCGGCCAGACACAGCTGCATCTCAATGGCCGGACCGACGGTGCGGCGCACGAGGTCGGCCATGCCGTGCACCACGTCGTCGACCACAATCGGCTTCGCATCCAGGTGGCCACGGCGCGCAAAGGCCAGCAGCCCTTGGGTGAGGGCAGCCGCGCGCTCGACGCCGTCACGTCCAGCCTTGAGCAGCAATGGGACATCGGCAAGCCGCCCGTCTTCGACCCGCTTCCCTACCATCTCCAGGGCTCCGCCGATGCCCTGAAGCATGTTGTTCACATCGTGCGCCAGCCCGCCCGTGAGCTGGCCGATGGCTTCCATCTTCTGTGCCTGCTGGAGCTGCGCCTCCCGCTCACGAAGTTCGGCCGTGCGTTCCTCGATGCGGCGTTCCCGGCTGGCCTCGCGGCCGAGGCGCTGTCGCACGACGGAAAGGAACCGTGCGAGGGTGGCGAAGAGGTTCAGCTCCTCCGCCGTGAAGGCCGGGCGGGCAGCGGCGCCAAAGGCGATCACCGCGGCGACGCGGCCGTCAGCGAGAACAGGATAGCCGGCATAGGTGTCCAGGCCGGCATCCCTGCCAGGGGCGTAGCGCGGCTCCGTGGTCGCGAGGAGGTGCGAAAGGATCAGCGGTCGGCCAGTCTCCGCCACGACGCCGCAGAGAGGGCCGGAGAAGGGAACAGAGGCGAGGGCTGCGCGCGCATCCTCATCCACGCCGACGGAGTGCGTCAGGGAGAGGCACGCGCCGTCGGAGGCTTCGCCGGGAGTGATGGAATAGACGTAGGCTTGGTCGTAGCCGAGAAGGTCAGCGCCCTCCTCCAGCAGCGGGCCGAGGACTGTGTCCGGGTCGGGTGCCTCCAGCAGGCCCGCCGAGGCGCGGGCCAGGAGGGCGAGGCGCCCCTCCCGTCGCCGCTCCTCCGTGCGATCCTGGAGCACCTTCACGAAGCCGACAGGCTTGCCTTCGTCGTTGCGAAGCAGGGTGAGGGCGCAGCTCGCCGGGAAGCGCGCCCCCGAGCGGCGCAGCTGGAGCATTTCGGCCGCAACCCGCCCCGTGGTGAGCGCGTCACGCATCTCAGCGTCGACCCGGCGGGCCGTCACGTCTTCGGGCGTGAAGATGCGGTGAAGGGTCGCGCCCAGCATCTCTTTCTCGTCCCAGCCGAGGATGCGGCGGGCCCCTTCATTCCAGCGCGTCACCCGGCCGCCGAGGTCCGTCGAGATGATTGCGTAGTCTGTGGCGCTGTCGAGGGTCTGGCGGCCACGAGCCTCGCTTTCCCGAAGCGCGGCCATGGCGCGCACCCCTTCCGTCACATCGGCACCCTCGACGAAGATCCCGATGACCGCACCCTCCGCGTCGCGGATGGGCTGGAAGACGAAGTCGAGGCGGCGCTCCTCGGCTGGCACGTCGGGGTTTGCTTGCAGAAGGACGCGGCCTCCCTCGGCGGCATAGGGCTCGCCCGTTTGGTAGACGCGATCAAGGATCCCAACAAAGCCCTGCTCCACGACCTCGGGCAGTGCCTCCGCGACTGTCAGGCCCAGGACAGGACGCCCGCCCACGAGGCGCAGATAGCCAGGGTTGGCGCGAAGGAAGCGGTGCTCAGGCCCGTGGAGAAGGGCGAGAAAGGTCGGAGCCTGCTCGAACATGCCGGAGAGCCATGCTTCGCTCTCGCGAAGTGCGCGCTCGGCGCGGGCACGCTCGACGGCAATCCAGGCGCGGGCCGCGACCGCCTCGGCGAGTTCGATATCCTCTGCCAGCCAGGACCTCGGCGCGGCAGTGTGAACGTAGAGGGCCGCTGCCGTCCGGCCGCCCCGCACCACCGGGGCTACGAGGAGCGAGGCGATCCCGAGCGCTTGGTAGGCTGGAGCCCCTGGAGCCGTGCGGGGGTCGACGCGGATGTCGGCCACCGCGCATGTTCGTCCCGCCGCGAGGTGGGCCGCGAAGCCGCCTCCAAACCGGGTGAGGGCATGCTCGCCTGCCGTTCCCGCAGCTCCAGGTGCCAGCCACTCCCCCGCGTTCCGCGCGACGGCGCCGTCAGGAGAAAGGTCCGCGAAGCCGACGCGCGTGGCACGGAGGTGCTCGCCGAGAAGACGCGTGGCTTCCGCCATGATGGTCTCCGCATCGACGAGGTCGACGAGGCGTTCGCCCAGCTCAAGGAGAAGCGCGTTGCGCCGCTCAGCCAAGACACGGTCTGTAATTTCGGCGCAGCCGCAATAGACACCGGCGACTGCCCCGCCCTCATCACGGAGCGGGGCGTAGAAGAAGGAAAAGTGAGCTTCTTCCGGATAGCCGTGCCGGACCATGACGAGCGCGATGTCATCCATCGCTGTCGGCTCGCCCGCGTAAGCCCGCTCCACGATGGGTCCCACGCTCTCGCGCAGCTCGTGCCAGACTTCGAAGAAGGGACGTCCGAGGGCCGCAGGGTGTTTGGCACCGAGAATTTCCGCATAGGGGTCGTTGTAGAGCACTGCCCGCTCCGGACCCCACGCCGCGAACATGGGCTGGCTTGCCGCAAGCATCACGCCGACGATCGTAAGAAGCGGCGTGGGCCACGTCTCGGGTGGCCCGAGTGGGGAGAGCGACCAATCGTGTGCGCGGATGTGGGCACCCATCTCGCCTCCTCCGGCGAGGAAGGCTCGAAAGGGCATCAGCGTTCTGTTCGGCGACGGAGGGGCGAGGCTTCTGGCGGCGATGACGAGGCGTCCTGCTGTTCAGTTCGCTGCAGCAGGCGCAGCCCGGCGCGGGCAACCTCGCTCGCGGTGCAATAGCGGCCCGAAATGACGCGGTCGTCCACGAAGCGGGCAAGGTCTGGGGTGAGGGAGATATTGCGGGACTGGCGCTGTATGGGCATCGCGGTTCGGAACCTACGCCCTGTGTCCGTGTGCCACAATGCGGCCACGACGATTATGGCCGTTAGCCTTCGAGCCTGGAACTGGCGTTTGATCCTCCCCCTCTGAAGTGGTCTGCCTTGAGGTATGGGTTTGAACTGGAGGAGGACCGAGATGGCGAGGGTGAAGCACTGGCCTGATGATGCGCTGGCCAAGCTAAGGCAGGTGGATGTCCTAATCTCGCAGGGGCAGTCCTTGGCGGAGGCGATCCGGGCGATTGGGGTGACGGAGGTCAAGTACTACCGCTGGCGGCGCGAGTTCGGCGGGCTGAAGTCGGACCAGGTGAGGCGGCTGAAGGAGCTGGAGGCGGAGAATGGCCGGCTGCGCAAGTCGGTCGCCGACCTGACGCTCGACAAGCAGATCCTGGCGGAGGCGGCACGGGGAAACTACTGAGCCCCGCGCGCCGGCGCGCCTGTGTCGAGCATGTTTGCCGTGTGCTGTCCGCTTCCGAGCGCTGCACCTGTGCGGTGCTTGGTCAGCATCGCTCGACTCAGCGCAAGGTGCCGCGGGGCTGTGACGACGAGGAGCGGCTGACCGCCGACATCATCGAGTTGGCCCGGCAGTATGGCCGCTACGGCTACCGCAAGGTCACGGTCCTTCTGCGGGACGCCGGTTGGTGGGTGAATGCCAAGCGGGTGGAGCGGCTCTGGCGGCGGGAGGGGCTGAAGGTGCCGCGGCGGCGGCAGAAGCACGGGTGGCCGTGGCTGGCGGATGGCTCGTGCATTCGGCGGCGGCCGGAGCGGCCGAACTACGTTTGGAGCTACGACTTCGTGGAGAACCGCACTTATGACGGGCGCCGGTTCAGGCTGCTGAACGTCATCGACGAGTTCACCCACGAATGCTTGGCCATCCGGGTGGAGCACAAGCTCAAGGCGGCCGACGTGATCGACGTGCTGTCCGACCTGTTCATTCTGCACGGCGTGCCGGCTCACATCCGCTCCGACAGCGGTCCTGAGTTCGTCGCCAAGGCGGTGCGGGGCTGGACCGCAGCGGTCGGCGAAGACGGCCTACATCACGCCTGGCAGTCCGCGGGAGAATGGGTGCGCGGAGTCGTTCAATGCCCGTCTGCGCGACGAACTGCTGGACAGGGAGATCTTCTATAGCCTGCGCGAGGCCGAGGTGGTGACCGAGAGCTGGCGGCGTCACTACAACACCATACGCCCGCACGCGTCCCTCGGCTTCCGGCCGCCCGCGCCAGAGGTGGTGCTGCCGGGCTTCACCGCGTGGCCTGCGGCGCTACGCCGACCGGCCCCGCCCACCACACAAGTCGTGGCGCCAAGGCCAATGCTGAACTAACATTCGCAGCAGACCACCCAATGGGGGCCGATCAATGGGTGTGAGCGGATTATTCTCGCTCGTCACCGCCGCGCAGCTGATGTGGTATATCCACCTCGCGGGGCGCGACGAGGCACATTGCGGTGTCCGGCGCCCGGGGCCTCTGCGCTTCGCGGCCATCGTGGCGTATGCCCTCAATCTTGGGCTGTTCCTGGGCCACTTCGTTGGCTGGCCCCTGGTCCCTGCCTAAAGGCTCCTATTCGGCACTCACTCGTCTGCGCCGCATCCGCAAATACCCTCTGCCCGAAAACTTATGGTTTCGGGCACTGCAAGCAGACGGACCCGCCAAGTTGGGTGGAAACCGGACGTCATCGTTCGCGCCGGATGCCCGCGATGCGGATGATGTCGGCGTATCGCGCGGTCTCAGCGGCAACGAACCTGCGAGACTCGGCCGCGGATCCGGGCATCGCCGCTGCACCGAGCCCGGCGAGCCGACCCTGGATTGCATCCTCCGCCAGCGCCTCGTTCACCGCAGTGTTGAGCCGGGCGGCAAGCTCGCCCGGGATGCCGCGTGGCGAGCAGATCCCGAACCCGGCTCCGCCCTCAAGGCCCGGGAGGGCCTCGGTCGCGGCTGGCACCTCCGGCAGCGCCTCCGACCGGGTCGGGCCTGTTGTCGCGAGCGCCACCAGCCGCCCAGCCCGGACATGGGGCATGGAGGAAGGCGCGGGGTCGAACATCACGTCCGCCTCCCCGCGCAGCAGGCTGGCCACCGCCTGTGCCGAGCCTGGATAGGCAACCAGGGTAAACCGAACGCCCGCCATATGCTGGAACAACTCAATGGCCAGGTGCTGCGGCGTGCCGGTGCCGGCATAGGCCACTCGCAGGCGCCCCGCGCGCCTCATCAGCCCGAAGCCACGCCGAGGGAATGATGCCGCATAGACAGGAAGAACGTGCGTGCCAACGCAAAAGGCCCCGGCGCGCCCATAAGGGTGGCCGGGGAGTTTGCATTCTGGGAGGAAACGCCATGACAAGACGAAGTCACGACATCCGGCACTAGTGCGGCGCCGGCCGCATCGTCAGCCCGGGTCAAGCGATCCGGGCTGAGGAACTTCTTACAAGCGTTCATGGGCCGCGCGCCATTCGTATGACCCCGGTTCGTATGACCACGGATGGGCCCGTGCGCGGTCGATGGCGCGTTGGCTGGCAGATCGCTCGGCAGCCACGCTCCGCGCCCCCGCTCGCGTGGCCACAACGGAGGGCCGCAGCGAACCATGCGCGGCTACTTGGATGAAGAAGCAGGGCGGGGAAGTTGGTTTCAACAAAGGTCACCCACTTCCGTAAGGGCCGCTTTCTTTTAAGTAATACTACTTATTTCCTGTGGACCGCTTGTCGAGGCCCGCGGTATGGACCGCCGAGGAACGCCGAGATTTCTCAATGACCCTGAACAGGACCACCTCCAGCCCCAAGGTGCTGGCGGTTGAGGACGACTACACGCTCGCCAGTGCCCTCGCGCGATCGCTCGAAGCGGCTGGGGCGAGGGTCGCGGGTCCCGTGGGGACTCTCTCCGCTGCTCTGCGGATGCTGGAGCGCGAGGGTGGCATTGCGGCCGCGATCTTGGATGTGGATCTCCACGGCGAGTTGGTGTTTCCGTTGGCCTCCGTCCTTTGGAAGCGTGACATTCCCTTTGTTTTTGCCGGCGCCTTCCCGCGCGGCGGCATCCCTCTGGCCTTCCGGCCAGTGCCATGGCTGCAGAAGCCAGTGCCTGTGGATCAGGCCCTGCGCCTTCTGAAGCTGAGCGAACACCTTGCCGTGCCGGCACAGGCCGTGGTCGAGGAAGAGCTTCTCGCAGCCTGAACGGCGACGCTCTTTGCAGCGGTAGACGGATCGCGACCTGTCTTTCTTGGACGCAACGCCGTCGAGAAGGGAGGCCGTGTGCTCGATTCCATGACTTCCCTGGCGCAGGTGCTGCAGGAGGCCTCCGGCTGGCTCCCCGGATTGGAGCGCAGCATCGAGCACTTCAATTCGGGAAAGATGGTGCTCCGGGCCACTTTGATCTGCGGCCTCGCCCTGCTGCTGATCCGCATCGCCAGCAAGCACTTTCCCAGCGAGGCGACGGATTTCGACATGATCTTCGCCATCATGCTGGGCTCGACCCTTAGTCGCGGCATCAACGGATCGGCTCCGTTCCTGCCAGCGGTCCGGGCCACCGCGGCGACCGTGCCGGCCCCTTTCGCGCACAGCGCCCCGCCGCCGTGGCATTCGGGTGCGGTACGGCGCTCCGGCAACAGGACGTTCGGCGGCGTCCTCCTCGGGGACTGAGCGCGGTTCGCCGCCGCAAGGCGTTGGTGATCGGAGGTCCGTGGGCCGAAGACATCCACTCCGGCCCGGCAAGAAGGAACGGGAGGATACGGAGATGTCGGAGCAGTTGCGTCAGCAGGGTGAATACGAGGAGTACACCGAGGCTGCGGCGCCCGGCGGGCGTTCAGCCACGCTGATCTGGAGCCTGCGTGCTTTCGGGCTCGCCGCGGCACTCCTGGTTTGGCTCGCGATGGGCAGCGCGGAGGGTCTTTCGTCCGACGCGCGGTGGGTCGCGGCGGTCGCGACGCTGATGGCGGTGTGGTGGATGACCGAGGCCGTTCCGCTTTCTGCGACCTCACTCCTGCCGATCGTCTTGCTCCCGATGCTGACGCAGCGGACCGTCGCCCAGGCCACCGCGCCTTACGCCAGCTCCATCGTGTTTCTCTTCCTTGGCGGTTTCCTGATCGCCATCGCGATGGAAAAATGGAACCTGCACCGGCGTATCGCACTCCTCACCCTGCGCCGTGTCGGGGTCGAGCCGAAGCGGATCGTGCTCGGGCTGATGCTGTCGACCGGCTTCCTTTCCATGTGGGTTTCCAACACGGCGACGACTCTGATGATGCTGCCGATCGGCCTATCCGTTCTTGCCCTGGTCACCGAGCGCAGCAGCGAAACAACGGATGTCGCTGGCCACGAACCTCACCGGCCTGGCCACGTCGACTTCATCGCCGACAAGAACATCAGGCGCTTCGGCACCTGCCTCCTCCTGGCGATTGCCTGGTCGGCGACCATGGGTGGTCTCGGCACCCTGCTCGGCAGCCCACCCATGCCATCGTCGCTGGCTATGCTGCCACCGAACTCGGCCGCAGGATCGGTTTTTTCGACTGAATGATGGTTGGCCTGCCGCTCGCCTTCACGTTCATCCTGATTGGCTGGGTGCTGATGACCCGTGTGCTCTACAGGTTCGACGTGGCCGAGATTCCCGGCGGGCGCCAGATGATCGAGCACGAGATCCGAAAGCTCGGCCCGCTCAGCCAGGGTGAGAAGATGGTGCTGGCCGTCTTCGGCTCGGCGGCGTTCCTGTGGGTCGTGCCCGGGGTCGTCGCCAACATCCCAGGCATGGGCGGGCAGTTGGGGCCGTTTGGTCAGCTCAACGACACCGCCATCGCCGTCGCCGCCGGCATAGCGCTGTTCATTCTGCCAGGGCGCGGACGTACCGAGATGGTCCTCACCTGGAAGGATGCCGAGGACGGGCTGCCCTGGGGCGTGCTGCTGCTCTTTGGCGGCGGCCTCAGCCTTGCTGGCGCCGTTGCCGCGTCAGGCCTCGACAACTGGTTCGGCCAGCAGGTCACCGGCCTCGGGACGTTGCCGATCGTGCTCCTGGTCGCTGCCGTCTGCGCGATCGTACTCTTCCTCACCGAGGTGACGAGTAATACCGCGACCGCTGCGACGTTCATCCCCGTGCTCGGCGGTGTAGCTGTCGGCATTGGCGCTGATCCTATGACGCTGCTCATTCCGGCAGCTTTCGCGGCAACCTGCGCCTTCATGCTGCCGGTCGGCACACCGCCGAACGCCATCGTCTTTGGAACGGGTGCGGTCAGCATCGCGCAGATGGCGCGTGGCGGCTTCGTGCTGAACCTCATCGGCATCGTGCTGATCACCGGGGCCTGCTACCTCCTCGGGGGTCTCGCGCTGGGGTTGCAGTTCTGAGGACGGCGCAGCAGTTCCGTATGTTCTGGTCGACGGAAATGCCCGAAATTCCGGGAAAACGATGTTGGTCCTGCCTCGGACTCCGGCCCGGGGCCGATGCAAGCCCTCGGGCGGTGTAAGCCTCGTTGGCGAAGGCTGCCGGGGCCAATTTGCTCAGCGCTGAGCGCCGTCGTTTCTCGTTGGGGTGGTACCTCCACTCCTCGATGGGCTGCCTGGCATCGGCCAGGGACAGGAACCAGGAGGCGTTCAGGCGCGTGGCGGATGAGGTCCTCGTCCACCGCGCATCCCGAGCAGAGGCCGTGGTGGACTGGTCAGCCCACTTCAGTGTGGCGGCCTCGACTTTCCCGGTGACGATCAACGCAACGAGGAACAACCGATGGATGCTCGGACCGCTTGGCAGTGCGGCTCATCGCGTCGATCCGGTGCGGTCACTGCCAGCCAAAGATGTCGCGGGCCATGCTGGCGTACCAGCCATCGGCATGCCGGGCCTCCAGCCGCCGCTGCTCTGGTAGGTCGCCGCGAGGGGAGGTGCCGCCCGAGCCCGGAACCTCCTTGAAGCTGCCGCTTCCCGCGTCCGCGCGGAAGACGTTCGCCACCGAGATCGCGTAGTCCGGCCCGACATGCGAGTAGCAGGTGTTGACGAAGATCGGCTCCGGCGGAGCCTCTCCGCGGAGCAGGGCAGCGGCCGCAGCCACCGCGGCCTTGCCTTCGGAGTTGGCCAGGAAGCCGGACTTCGGCATGGGGCCGGGGAACATCGCATCCCCCACCACATGGATGCCGGGCGCGATGCGTGACTCCAGCGTCTGCGGGTTCACGGGCACCCAGCCCGTGCGGTCGGCCAGCCCGGCGTCGGCCGCGACCGAAGCGGCCGACTGCGGAGGGATGACGTTTGCCACGTCTACCCGGTGGCGGGTGCCGAACTCGGTTTCCAGCACCATGGCTCCGGGATCCACGCGGACCACGCGCCCGTCATCCGTGGCGGAGACCCACTCGATCATGCCGGGATAGAGGGCCCGCCAGGCGTCCTGGAACAGCGCCTGCTTGGAAAAGGCATCCTTCGCGTCGAGGGCAAGGATCTTGGAACGCGGCTTGTGCCTGGAGAGATAGCTGGCGATCAGGCTGATCCGCTCATAGGGCCCGGGCGGGCAACGGTAAGGGTTCGCGGGAATGACGAGGCCGACGACGCCGCCATCGGGCATGGCTTCCAGCTGCCGCCGCAGCAGCGCGATCTGCGCGCCGTCGGCGGCGATCCAGGCGTGGGGCATCCGCTCCTCCGCAGCCTCGTCATAGCCCTCGATCGCGTCGTGACGCAGGGCGATGCCGGGGGAAAGGATCAGGCGGTCATAGGAGAGGATCTCCCCGCCGCGGAGGCGCACGCTGCGCGCCACGGGGTCATGGAGAATGGCGCGATCGTGGATCGCCCGCACGCCACGCGCGCGCAATCCCTCGTATCCATGGGTGATGTCGGCAAGGCCGAGATCACCGGCCAGGACGCGGTTGGAGTAGGGACAGGTGATGTAGCGCGTCCGCTGCTCCACCAGCGTCACGTCGAGCCATGGGTATTCGCGTCGCGCGTAGGAGGCCGCCGTCGCGCCACCGAAGCCGCCGCCGACCACCAGCAAGCGGGCCCCGCCCTGGGCGCGAGACAGCGCCGGCGCAGCCAAGGTGGCCCCGAGGAAGGCGCGGCGGGGCAGGGGGATGGTCATCGCAGCCCCGCGAAATAGGCAATGGCGGCAGCGATCTCCGCCTCGGTGTAGCCCCGTGCGATCCGGTTCATGATGGTCGCGGGCCGCTCATCCGCGCGAAAGGCGGCCATGGCGGCGGCAAGCTCCGCCGCGTCCCGGCCGGCGAGGGGCGGCACGGATCCGGACCCCGCGCCGCGTGGGCCGTGGCAGGCGACGCAGCCCTCGGCCACGCGGCTTACAGGCTGCGCCGCAGCGGCGGTGGCGAGGAGAAGAAGAGGCAGGGCCGCGCGGATCATCGCCGCAGTCCCGGCGCCTCGACGGGGAGCCCGTTCGCGCGGCTGGCGAGGAAAAGTTCCAGCGCAAGATACTCCCGCGAGCCCAGGGGGAGCTGTTCCGCTCGCACCCCGAGCGAGCACGCCCTGAGGCGGCGGTGCAGCGAGCCCATCGTGTTCCACTCCAGCCGATAGGCCGGGTAGCCGGTGCCGAGGCCGTTGGAGATCACATCGCCCCGCAGTCGTCGGCCCGCATTGTCGTCGTGGCACTGGCCGCAGGAAAGGTTCAACTGCCCTTGCCGCGTCTCGTAGAAGCGGCGCCCTTCCTCCAGGAAGGAGGCAGCCGGCCCATCGGTCGCCACGGCGACGGGCATTCCGCGGGATTGCAGCGCGACCGCCGCCGTCAGGGCCAGCAATGCGTCGCTTTCCCGGCCAAAGGCAGGCTCCCCCTGGTGCTGCGTGCGGCATCGCTCGATCCGCCCCTCGAGGTCCAGCAGCGTGCCATCCGCCGCGACCATCGGATAGCGCGCGGCCACCCCCGCCATGCCGGCGATGTTGCCGTGGCAGGTGGCGCAAGATGGCTCTCCCCTGCGCCACAATGCCTCGCCCTCCTCCACCCAGAGCCAGCCGGGGTGGCGCGAGGGGTCCTCCTGCGCCGCGCGGATCTCGGGCGAGAGATACTCCGAGGTCGGACGGATCTCCGCGGCCCCGAGGAGAAGGGCGAGGAGCGGCAGCAGTGCCCACCCGCCGCGGGTCATGTCACCACCAGCCGCGCCTCGCGCCGGTAGATCGTCCCGCCATCCTCCTCCCAGGTGAAGACGAGATCGCCCGTTTCCACGGCGATCGTCGTGAACTCCAGATAGGGGTTCGCGGCGATGCCGGGAGAAAGCGCCATTCGGAACACCTCCTCCCCGGAATAGGTGACGCGCAGCGTGTGGAGGATCCTCCGCGGGACCGGCGTCAGCCCCGGTGCGTCCACCGCGCGCTCCATCGGGTGGCGGACCAGGACGCGCACCGTCACCACCTCTCCTCGCCGTGCGGAGGGCGGAAGCGTGATCCGCGCGGTGATGGGAAGCGCCCGCATGTTCATCCCGTCTCCACGCAGGCGCCGAGCACGACGATCACCTCGCGCGCGGTTCGGTGGACCGCGCCCTGGCTCGTTTCGGCAATTGCGACGATCGTCTGGGTGGTGGCCAGGCGGATGCGGGTGGCGACCTCCGCCCGCCCCGCCCGCGGCGTGAGCGAGAAGGTAGCGACAAGGGGAAAAGGATTCTTCTCGGCCAGGATGTGGATGGCGGTCACGTGGTCCTCGGCCGTCATGGGGCTGTCCACCCGGACCGAAAGGTCCACCGAGTTCCCGTTCTCCGACAGGGGCGGAATCTCGAGGGCGATCCCCTCCGCAGCCGGAACGCGGCCGCGGAGGATGGCGCCGGTCGCCGCGGCGAAGTCATCCGCCGCCGCGCCAGGGCCGGCGGCGGCCGCGAGGGGAACCGCCAGCACCACGCGGCGGGACAGCATCATCATCGCCTCGGCGCCTCCAGCGCGCTCAGATAGGCCACCACGTCTTCCACCTCCTGGGCTGAGAGGACCGGGTGGTCGCGGTATCGCGGGTCCACCCGCACCAGTCCCTCCGTGCGGTGATAGGCCGGCATGATCGCCTGCGGATTCCACAAGGTCGGGTCCACCACCCGAAGCCGGATCTGCCCCGGGCTCAGGCGCGAACCCACGCCCGCGAGCGGGGGGCCGATCTCCCCCATGAAGCGTTCGGCCGTGTCGGGGATGGCATGGCAGATCAGGCAATTCGCGGTCTCCCGGTTCCGAACCACCGCCTCGCCCCGCACCGGGTCGCCCTGCAGCCCATCCAGCGGCGCCTCGATGGCGTCCCCTGTCACCGTGAAGGACGCCACTTGTCCCGCCACCGGAGCAGCGAGAAGGGTCAGGGCCAGCACGTGCGCGGCCCCCCGCACCCTAGCCCCGCTGTCGAAGCTGATCCCCCAGCGGCATGTCGCGGATGCGCCGGCCGGTCGCGGCGAAGATCGCGTTCAGCACCGCCGGCGCCGCCACCATGATCGTCGGCTCGCCCACACCGCCCCAGAAACCTCCGGACGGCAGGATGGTGGTCTCGACCTTCGGCATCTCGCTCATGCGCATCACGTTGTAGGTGTCGAAGTTCGTCTGCTCGATCGCGCCGTCCTTCACCGTGCAGGCGCCATGCAGCATGGCGGAAAGGCCGTAGACGAAGGATCCCTCCACCTGCATCTCGATCTGCCGTGGGTTGACCGCATGGCCGCAATCCGTTGCCGCGACGATGCGATGCATCTTCAACTCTCCGCGCTCGACCGAAACTTCGGCTGCTGCGGCGACAAAGCTGCCGAAGCCCATCTGCTGCGCGATGCCGCGATGGACCCCGGCCGGTGCCGGCGTCCCCCAGCCGATCCGCTCCGCCACCGCGTTCAGAACGGCCAGGTGCTTCGGGTGGTTCGCCATCAGCGAACGGCGCAGCGCCAGCGGGTCCTGGTTGGTCGCATGCGCCACCTCGTCGAGGAAGCATTCGAGGTAGATGGCGTTCTGGTTGTGGTTCACGCCCCGCCAGAATTGGGCGGGCACATGCGGGTTCCGCATCGCGTGGTCGATCAGTAGGTTGGGAAAGGTGTAGCCGAGGGCGCTTTCCGTTCCAGTGGCGTTCAGCCCCTGGAACTGCACCGGGTCGCGCCCGTTCTGCAGGCCGCCCGGGAAGGCGGTGGCCAGGATGGACTGACCGGAAATGCGCATGTGCAGCCCGACGATCCGGTTCTCCGCATCGAGACCCGCCACGAGTCGGCACTTGGTGACGGGGTGGTAGCGCCCCTGCACCATGTCCTCCTCGCGCGTCCACATGGTCTTGATCGGGATGCCTGGCACTTGCCGCGCGATCAGGACCGCGTCCACCAGCCAGTCATGCACCGCGCGCCGGCCGAAGCCGCCGCCGAGGTCCACGCGATGGATGTCGCAAGCGGTCTGCGGCAGGCCCGCAGCCTGGGCGGCGGTGGCCAGCGCCGCCTCGCCGTTCTGGGTTGGGCACCAAACGTCGCAGCGCGAGGGCGTCCACACCACCGTCGCGTTCATCGTCTCCATCGGAGCGTGATTCTGGTAGGGGTAGGAGTAGGTCGCCTCGATCTGACGGGCCGCGCCGGCGATGGCCGCGCGCGCGTCGCCCTGCTGGTTGCCGATGAAGGCCTCGCGCGCCGTCAACCCCTCGTCCAGCATGGTGGAGATCGCTTCGGAGGAGACGCGGCCATTCTCGCCAGTGTCCCACTCCACCGGCAGGGCATCGAGCGCCGTCTTGGCTTGCCAGAAGGTGTCGGCGACCACCGCGACGGCGGACTCGCCCACCTTCAGGACGTGACGCACGCCGTGCCGGCCAGACACTGCCGCAACGTCGAACGACCTCACCGTGCCGCCGAAGACGGGGCAGCGCCGTGGCACCGCGACGAGCATGCCGGGCATCCGCAAATCCTGGCCATAGACCAGCTTGCCCGTGGTCTTGTCCGCAGTGTCCAGGCGCGCGGTCGGCTTGCCGATCACCGTCCACTGCGCAGGATCCTTCAGCGGCACGTCGGAAGGCGGCGTGAGCCGCGCGGCCTCCGTCACCACCTCGGCGTAGCGCAGCGTGCGCCCGCTGCCCGCATGGGTGATCACGCTGTCCCTTGCCGAGCACTCGGCGGCGGGCACGTCCCAGCGCGCGGCGGCGGCCTGGATCAGCATCATCCGCGCCGCGGCGCCGCCCTTGCGGACGATCTCCTGGCTCGAGCGGATGCCCTGGCTGCCCGCGGTCAGGAAGTTGCCCCAGACCCGGCTCCGGACAAGGCTCTGTCCCGGCGTGACGTATTCGGTGGAGAGCTTCGACCAGTCGCAGTGCATCTCCTCCGCGAACATCTGCGCGAGGCCCGTCCGGACGCCCTGGCCCATCTCGGTCTTGGCCATGCGAAGGACCACGCGGTCATCCGGGTGAACCACCACCCAGGCATTCAGCTCGGGCGGGGATGCGGTGGATGCGCCCTGGGCCACGGCCTGCCGCGACGGCAGGTGGAACCCAAGCAGCACCGCGCTCACGGCGCCCTTCAGAATCCCCCGGCGGGAGGGGCGCAAGGCGTTCAGCGTCGTCATGGCGTGCCGCTCCCTCAGCCTGAGATGCCGCGTTCCGCGGCCTGGTGGATGCCGGCGCGCACCTGGTTGTAGGTGCCGCAGCGGCAGATGTTGGTGATGGCGTCGTTGATCTCCTCATCCGTCGGACGCGGCTTCTCGGCCAGCAGCGCGGCGGCGGCCATGAGCATGCCCGACTGGCAGAACCCGCACTGTGGTACGTCCAGCGCGCGCCAGGCGACCTGGAGCGGATGGTTGCCGTCGGGCGAAAGCCCCTCGATCGTCACGATCCTCTGACTTTCCTGAACCGCGGAAAGCGGGAGGGCACAGGACCGGACGGCTTGACCGTCCAGATGGACGGTACAGGCGCCGCACTGCGCAATGCCGCAGCCATACTTCGTGCCGGTCAGTCCAACATGGTCCCGGATGGCCCAGAGCAGGGGGGTGTCCGGATCGGCATCCACCTGCACGCTTCGCCCGTTGACGTTCAGCGTCACCATCGTGAATTCCTTTCTCGTGCAGGCCCAAGCCGCGCCGTGGCCGCAGTATCGCCAGGGCCCAGCCCAGATCGCAACGACGAAGTGCTCCCTCGCCGCGTACCACTGGGAAGGAGATCGCCAGACAAGGCACACTGTCGGCCGCACCACGGAGCGATATGACATTCCGGACTGCGGAACGCGGCCCCGCATCGTCCGCGTCGGCTGGCGCGCCTGCGGGCAAGTGTCCGGTCTGCTGGTCGCCCCGCTCGCCGCGTCCGCCGAATCGTCAGCCTATCCGCAGGCCCGTGGCTGCAATGATCCGCCGCACCGTTTCCCTTTCGCGCCGGACCAACTCGGCGAAAGAGGCCGGATCGGACTCGACCGGATCGGACCCGCTCGCCTCGAGGCGGCGCCTCAGCTCCGGGTCCGCCAGCGCGCCCCGCATGGCCTGGGTGAAGCGCTCCATCGCCGTCCGCGGCGTCCCTGCGGGCGCGAAGATGCCGATCCAGGAGGTCATGTCGTAGCCGGGCAGGGTCTCGGCGACCGAAGGGATGTCGGGGAGCGATGCTTGGCGCCGCCCGCCCGTGCTGCCGACGAGCATCGCGCCGCGCTCCACGGCCGGGCGCAGGCTGGAGAAGGAAATGAGCCCGGCGTCGATCCTCCCCGCGGCCAATTCCCGCGCCACGTCGGCGCCACCGCGGAAGGGCACATGCTCCAGCTTGATGCCGGCCATCATCTGCAGCTGCTCGCCCATGAGGTGGCCGGTGTGCGCGATGCCGGGCGTGCCGTAGGTGACCTCCCCCGGGCGGCGCTTCGCCTCCGCCACGAAGCCGGCTAGGTCCCGGGCCGGGAAGCCCGGGCGGAGGCCAAGGATGTAGGGCATCTCCGTCACCTGCACGACCGGCACGAAGGCAGTCGTGTAATCCAGCGGCAGGTCGCGCCGCACCTCCGGCAGTACCGCGAAGGTCGGCCCTTCGAAGAGGAGGGTGTACCCGTCCGCGGGGGACTGCGCGACGGCCTGCGCCGCGATCGCGCCCGAGGCGCCGGTCCGGTTCTCGATGATGAAAGCCTGGCCGAGTTGCTCCGCGACGTTCGCCTGCAGGATGCGCGCGACGGTGTCCGCCACGCCACCGGCGCTGTAGGGCACCACGAGGCGCACCGGACGCGCCGGCCAGGCGGGCTGTGCGTGGACATGGGGGGCCGCGCCGGCCGCGAGGGCCGAGGCGAGAGCGGTGCGGCGGCTGATGATCGTCATGGCGCGTCTCCCGGCTTCGTCAGGGGGGTTGGGGATGCCGCATGGCGGAACAGCCAGGGCCGTCTCGCACGGTCCTTCCCTGCGGCCGCCCTGATCGCAGCGTCATGACGGAGCGTCAGGCCGATGTCGTCCAAGCCGAGGAGCAGGCGGCGCTTGCGTGCAGGCTCGATCTCGAATGGCAGGATCGTCCCGTCGGGCGCCACGACCTCCTGTCGCTCCAGATCCACGGACATGGTCGCGCCCGGCCGGGCATGAAGCTGGCTTCGCCACGCTGCGGCCGCCGCCTCGTCCACCCGGATGAGCAGCAGGCCGCTGCCGGTCGCGTTCTCCCAGAAGATGTCGCCGAAGCTGACGGCGATCACGCAGCGTATGCCGTAATCGACGAGTGACCAGACGGCTGCCTCGCGGCTGGAGCCGCCGGCGAAGTTCCGGTCCGCGACCAGGATGCGCGCGCCGCGGAACGGCGGCCGGTTCAGGACGAAACCTGGGTCCTCCTGCTCAGGCGCCACGAAGCGCAGGTCGTGGAACAGGATCCCGGCATAGCCCTCGTCCTTTGGACGGCGAAGGAAGCGGGCGGGTACGATCTGGTCGGTGTCGAGGTTGGGACGGTCAATCGGCGCCGCGACCGCGGTGAGGGTCGTGAAGGGCTCCATCTCAGGCTCCCCCCGCCACCAGCTCGCGCACATCCGTGATGCGTCCGTGCAATGCAGCCGCCGCCGCCATCGCCGGGCTCATCAGGTGGGTGCGGCTGCCACGGCCCTGGCGCCCGCGGAAATTGCGGTTGGAGGTGGAGGCGCAGCGCTTGCCGGCATCCACTAGGTCGCCATTCATGCCGACGCACATGGAGCAACCGGATTCCCGCCACTCGAAGCCGGCCTCGCGGAACACGCGGTCGAGCCCCTCGGCTTCCGCCTGGTGCTTCACGAGGGTGGAGCCGGGCGAAACCATTGCTGGCACCCGGGCGCGTCCAAGCCGCGCAACCGCGGCCGCCTCGCGGAGGTCGGACAGGCGGGCATTGGTGCAGGAGCCGATGAAGACCTGGTCCACCGCGATGTCCGTCACGGCCTGGCCCGGCACCAATCCCATGTAGGCGAGGGTCTCGGCGACGGCGTCGCGTTGGGCTCCGCTGGTGGAATGGCCCGGGTCTGGGACGCGGCCCGTGACCGGCAGCGCATCTTCGGGACTGTTGCCCCAGGTGACCATGGGCGCCAGCAGGGCGGCGTCCAGGGTGATCTCCGCGTCGAAGCGTGCCCCGGGGTCGCTCGGCAGGCCGCGCCAATGGGCGACCGCGGCCTCCCAGTCGCGCTCCAGGGGTGCGAAGGGCCTGCCCTTGAGATAGGCGAAGGCCGTCTCGTCCGGCGCGACCATGCCGGCTCGGGCGCCGGCCTCGATCGACATGTTGCAGACCGTCAGCCGCTCCTCGACCGACATGGCGCGGATGGTCGAGCCCGCGTACTCGATGACGTGCTGCGCGGCACCGTTGGCCCCGATCCGGGCGATGATGGCGAGGATCACGTCCTTGGCGGTGACGCCCGCCGGCCTCTCGCCCTCGACGATGACGCGCATGGATTTCGGGCGCCTTCGCCAGATGGTCTGCGTGGCAAGGACGTGGGCGACCTCGGATGTGCCGATCCCGAAGGCCAATGCGCCGAGGGCCCCGTGCGTCGAGGTGTGGCTGTCGCCGCAGACCATCAGCAGGCCAGGCTGCGTGATGCCCTGCTCGGGCCCCACCACGTGGATGATGCCCTGCCGGTCATCCTCCAGGCCGAAGACCGTGAAGCCGTGCCGCTCCGCATTCCGGTGCAGCGCATCCACCACCCGCCGCTGCTGGGCATCCTCGATGTCGTCCAGGCGATGGCTGAGCGTCGGCACGCCGTGGTCGGGCGTGGCGAAGGTCCGGTACGGGCAGCGGAGCGTCAGGCCACGCTTCTCCAGCATCCCGAAGGCCTGGAATGACCCGTCATGGGCGAGGTGGCGGGCGACGAGCAGCAGGCTCCTTCCGTCTTCCTCAAGGACAAGATGGTCATCCCAGATCTTCTGGAGCATCGTCCGGGGTTCGGTCATGACGGCTGGTCGCCCCGCTACTCGGCGGCCGCCGAGGTGGGGGGCACGCTGAAGCGCTCACGCAGCGCTTCCCATTCCTTTCGCCCGAGGCGGTCGAACAGCTCCGGCGTGGTGAAGTCCCGAACCGTCAGCGGATGGCGGTTCGTTTCCTTCAGCTCCGCCAGCATCTGGTCGCAGATCGCGACTACGGAGCGGAGCAGCACGCCCGGGACGATGGCGAGTTTGTAACCAACGCCTTCGGCCCATTTCAGGTCCAGGCTCGGTGTCTTGCCGCCGCGGTGGAAATTCAGGAGGCAGGGGCCACGGACTAGGCTGGGGATGGCTGCGGCTTCGTCCTGCGACTGCGGGGCTTCCACGAAGGCCATGTCGGCACCCGCCTCCAGCGCCGCGTTGGCGCGATGGATCGCCTCGTCCATGCCGGCGACGGCGCGCGCGTCGGTGCGCGCGATGATCAGGAAGTCGGGCGAGATCCGCGCCGCCACCGCCGCGCGGATCTTCGCCAGGAACTCCTCGCGCGGCACGATTGCCTTGCCGTCGAGATGGCCGCAGCGTTTGGGGAAGACTTGGTCCTCGACATGGAGGCCGGCGACGCCGCGTCGCTCGTACTCGCGGACGGTGCGGTACGCATGCAGCTCAGTCCCGAAGCCGGTGTCGGCGTCGGCGATCACGGGGACGGGCACCGCTGCCGCGATCCGCCCGGCATTCTCGGCCATCTCGGTCATGGTCGTCAGGCCAAGGTCGGGGAATCCGGCGGCAGCGGCCGTTCCGGCGCCGGTCATGTAGACGGCGGGGAAGCCGGCCTGGTGGATGAGGCGGGCGGTGATGCAGTCATAGGCGCCGGGCGCCACGATCATCCCGTCTTCGCGCATCTTAGCGCGGAGCTGGCTGGCCTGGGTCATCGTGTTTCCTCCCATCCCTGGACCGCGCCGCATGACTTGCCGCAGCGTTCAAGGAGCACGGTGTGGCGCTTGCCGCCGCCCGTCAACGGATGTTAGACAAGATTGTCAAACAATCGTGCCGGATGATGTCGAGCAGCAAATCGCCGGCGCGCCCGCGTGCCCCACGATCCCCTGCCTCGGCGCCCTCAGCCGCCGTGGCAGAGCGACGGAGCGGCGGGACCGTGAGCTACATCGTGAAGGACGTGGAGGAGGCGATCCGGTCCGGCCGCCTCGTCCTCGGCCAGAGATTGGTCGAGGCCGACTTGGCCCGCGAGCTTCGTGTGAGCCGCGGTTCGCTTCGCGAGGCGCTGAACCGGCTGGCAACTGCGGGCCTCGTCGAGATCGTGCCGAACCGCGGCGCCGTCGTGCGGCGCCTCACCCGCAAGGAGGTCGCGGACCGATACCAGATCCGCGCGCAGCTCGAGGGCCTGGCCGCTTCCCTCGCGGCACAGCGCCTTCACGAAGCGGACCACCGAGAGCGGCTGCTGTCTGTTGCGCCCCCGGATGCGGCCCAGATTTCATCGGTCGAGGAATACCGGCGCGAGAATTACCGCCTGCACGAGATGATCGCCGATCTGTCGGGCAACCCGCAACTCGCCGCTCTGATCCGCCAGCTCTGGTTGCCTGCGCACATGGTGGAGTTGCGCGGATCGCTCGATGCCACGTTCCACCGGGATTCAGCCGAGGACCACCGTCGCATCGTCGATGCGATCCTGTCGCAGGATGCCGCCGCTGCAGAGGCAGCGATGCAAGCTCACCTGGAGGCGCGCTGCCGGGTCATCCTCTCGCTCCCGTCGCGGGTCTTTGGCGAGTGAGCATCAGGGCCGGCTGGCAGTGCTGGTCGTGCGAGGCATGATGATCGAGCCTTGGGGCCGGGATTGAGATCGGTGGCTGCTGGCCGTGGTGCGTGACCGGGAAGGTGACGGCTTTCCTCCTGTGCCACCTGTTTCCTGCTCGGGCTGTTGTGATGCAGCGCCCCAGTTGCTCGGGGACGTTTACCCATGTCCACTGACCCAACGGTGACGGAATTCTTTACATATCTGGAAATGTCAAGCTTGGCTCGCCGGCAAGGTGCTGTTTTTGCTCAAGATGTGATTATGGCGCGAAATTTGCTGAGCGCTGGGCATCAGGGCAGCTCAGGGAATCTCAGCACGGTGAACATCGGTGAAGCCGCCCGGCGCAGCGGAGTGAACGCCAAGCTGATCCGACACTACGAGTTGATCGGCTTGGTGCGATCCGAGCGACGCGCCAACAACTACCGGGCCTACACGGAGCAGACGGTGGCCATGCTGCGCTTCATCCATCACGCCCGCGAACTTGCGCTGCCGCTCGAGGAGGTAAAGGCGCTGCTCGGCCTCTGGAGCAGCGGCACGCCCTTGGAAGTGGTGCAGGCCCGGGCGGAGGCCGAGGTGAAGCGGCTCGAGAGCAAGGCGGCGTCGGTCGCGGCCTTGGCGGCGTCGCTTCGCGATCTCGCCAGGACGACGGAAAAGGATCGGCCCCGCGCGCCTCGCTTTGACGACGTGCAGCCTCCTCGTATCGACTAGCGGCGCTGCGAGAGGTTCACGCGCGGTGTTTCAGAGATGGAGCGAAGGGGCGACTCCAGCGGCGGAATCCTGAGGCTCCGCCCCGGCACGCTGTCCGCCGACTCAATAGGGCGGTGGCCGACCACGCAGGAGACTTGACCCAGGACAAAAGAAATGCGCTCCGGCCTTGGGGGAGGCCGGAGCGCGAGCACCTGAACCCCTACAGGGGGGAAAAGAGGGTTCAGGCGGTCTTGCGACGCACGAGGCCAAGACCCAGCAGGCCGGCGCCGAGCAGGGCGAGACCCGCGGGGGCGGGCACCGGAACCGGCGGCACCGTCGGAGACGTCAGGGAAAGCGCGAAGAAGGCCTCTGCGCCGGAGGCGGCATTGCTCAGCGAAGCGGAAAGGCCGATGCGGTTGCTGCCGTTGGCGAAGAAGGGCTGGGCGGCGAGGGCCTGCGCCGCGTCGAGCTTGTAGGCGTAGCCGAAGGCGCTGCCTTCCTGCGTGTGCTCGCTGAAGGTTTGCTGCGCGAAGGCGCCGGTGGAGTTCCACAGCAGGTTGCCGGCGGCGCTGTAGATGCTCAGCACCAGGTTGGTCAGGGTGATGCTGCGGCCGGCAGCGCTTTGCGGCTCATTGGGCGTGAAGATGACGCGCAGATCGGCGGCGGTGACCGGCGCGAGGCTGCTGATGGCGGCGGTGTGGGACTGGTTCGTGGCGTGGCCGGTGCGAATGTCGGTGGCGCCGTTCCAGCTCACCGAGCCGGTCTCGGTGCCGTTGTTCTGCACGGCCAGGATGGTCGGTGTGGCGCCATGGCCAGTGCCGCTCACCGGAACGATGCTGTCGTAGATGAGTGCGGCCTGGGCGGGCAGGGCCGCGGAGCAGGCGAGAAGGGCAGCGCAGGCGGCGGACTTCAGGACATTCATGACAAGTCTCCCAAGGATCTCTAGCAGGCCCTGAAAGCCGGGCTGCAAGGCGTGGACCGATCCACACCCAGGGAGAAGCAACGAACGTGCCAGTTCTAAGAATGTAAGACAACCAGTGACTTACCAAGACTTGTAGGCTTTAGGCGGCCGAATTGTAAAGAAAACTTACACATATCTTAGAATGTAAGTTGGCAGCGAGCGCTTCCGTGAAGGGTGCGCCTGCACTAGAGCACGTTCCGCCCGAGCTGATTCGCGAAAGCGCTTCCCCGACGCGGGGGTGATCTGATTCACCCTTCCTGCTGAGTGGAGACAGAAAGGCATGGCGAAAACCTTGTCGGAGG
>NZ_JAPFQI010000010.1 GCF_026183895.1 Sabulicella glaciei
GCCCATGCTGGCTGCCTGGCGAGGGCTACGCGAGCAGATCGCGGCCTTCGACAAGGCGATCCGGGCGCTGGCGAGAGCAAGCCCGGCCTGTCGCCTCCTGATGAGCGTGCCCGGCATCGGGGTGGTCTCCGGCCTGTCCTTTATCAGCACGGTGGAGGATCCGGCGCGCTTTGCCCGGTCGCGATCGGTCGGCGCTCACATGGGGCTGACGCCTCAGCGGTACCAATCGGGCGACATCGATCGCAGCGGCAGGATCTCGAAGTGCGGTGATGGCCTCGCGCGGACCCTCATGTACGAGGCGGCCGTGGTCATCCTGACGCGCGTCAAGCGCTCGTCGAGCCTGAAGGACTGGGCGCTGGCGATCGCAAGCCGGTCGGGCTTCGGCAAGGCGCGTGGGGCCTTGGCGCGAAAGCTGGCGGTGATCCTGCACAGCATCTGGCGCTCTGGCGAGCCGTTCCGCTGGTCGGCGGAGGAGCGGCAAGGGTGCCTGCAGGCCGCATGACCGTTTGCTGACCAGCACTTCGGCCCGACGCCGGATGTGAGGGCTGCCCCCCGGGGCGAAGGTGCAGGCAGGCTGCGAAAGAGGGCCTTGAGCCACGTGCCCGGCACGCGAGCTCGTTGTGGACATTGCAGCGCCTGTGCTTCGAACCCGATGTTGCGGCGGACTTGTTCGACCGCGAAGAGAACCGTGACCCCGGCCTGGCAGCACCCGAAACATTTCGCTCATTGACAAGGAGCAGGCGATTAGAGAACGGCCCCTGTTCGAATGGTTTAGGGCGTCGGCTCCCCAAGGCAGAACCATCCGCGGATGCTCGAGCAGGTTGAGCAGATGAACCACCTCATGGAGGAGGCGGCCGTCAAGCGCCTCCACCGCGACAGCCATGACCAGCCGCGGGTGCACCTCAAGCTGTTCCTGGACGCCTACAACCATGCCTGCCGGCTGAAGACCACTCTGGGGCCTCACGCCCCACGAGTTCGTCTGCCAAACCTGAGCGAAAGAAGCTGACCGGTTCAGGCTCGACCCGTCACACCCCATCGCGGGGCTGCACAGCTAGCGCCTGAATTTCGGTGGCAGTGGCTCAGGAAGAACTCAAGGCTTCAAGCACAAGGATGCCGCGTCCATTTCGGGGACCGGTTTGCGAACCACCACTCGCGCTAGGCACGAGAATTCTTTCGAAGCAATTGCTTTTGGGGACCGATTGGCGGACCCGAATTCTGCCACTAAACCATCCCCGCCTGTTCCTGGCGGTTTCAGGAACCTAGGATACGCCTCGCTTTCTTCCATTCCTTCGTCCCTGGCCGTTTCCTGTTGAACCCCGCCAGTCCACAAGTTAGTTGTGGACCGTCTTGTGGACCGAGGGGCGCGCAGATGGCGGGCAAGCTGACAGCAGCCGCGGTGAGGGGTCTGGTGGCGAAGGGCAAGCCCGGCGCTACGGCCGATGGGGGCGGGCTGTATCTGCGGGTGACGGCGCCCGGCGCAGGCAAGTGGACGCTCCGCTACATGCTGGCCGGCAAATCGCGCGAGATGGGCCTAGGCAGTGCAGCCGAGGTGTCGCTGGCGGAGGCACGCATCAAGGCCGAGGCGCTGCGCCCCGCGCTGCGAGCGGGCACCGATCCCTTGGAGGCGCGACGCGCTGAGGCAGAGGCCGCGAGCCGTGCCGCAGCCGCGGCGACCAGCTTTGAGGCAGCAGCGCGGCACGTCTGCCAGGAGAGGGCTGCAGGCTGGCGGAACCCCAAACACGCGGCCCAATGGCTGACGAGCCTGGAGACGCACGCCTTCCCACTGATCGGGGCAAAGCCCGTCTCCAGCATCGGCACCGAGGACGTGTTGGCGGTGCTGCGCCCGATCTGGACACGGGTGCCCGAGACGGCTTCGCGGGTGCGGGGCCGGTTGGAAAATGTGTTGGACGCTGCGCGCGTGAAGGGCTGGCGCAGCGGCGAGAACCCGGCGCGGTGGCGTGGGCATCTGGCGGCGCTGCTGCCGCAGGCCCGCAAGGTGCGGGCGGTGCGGCATCACCCTTCGCTTCCGGTCCAACGCATGCCCGCCTTCATGGCGGCGCTCGCGCGGCATCACGGCGCCGGGGCGCTGGCCCTGCGCTTCGCCATCCTGACCGCGGCCCGGTCCGGGGAGGCGCGCAAGACGACATGGGGCGAGGTGGATCTGGAGCATGCTGTCTGGGTGGTGCCCGGCGCGCGCATGAAGGGGGGCATCGTGCATCGGGTTCCCCTTCCTGGCCCGGCCCTCGACCTCCTTCGCGCGATCCGGCCCGCCAAGCCTGACCCCAAGGCGCTAATCTTCCCGACCACTGCCAACACGGCGCCGTCTGACATGACGCTGCTGGCAGTGGTGCGGCGGATGAACCAGCCGTCGAGGGGTGCCGAAGCGAGCGCGCCCCTGTGGGTGGACAAGGAAGGCCGCGCCATCGTGCCGCATGGCTTCCGTGCCACCTTCAAAGGATGGACGCTGGCGCGTGGCTACCCGGACCACCTTGGCGAGCGTGCCCTGGCGCATGTGGATCACAACGAGGCCCGCGCGGCTTATGCGCGCGACGATCTGCTGGAGGAGCGCCGGCCGATGATGGAGGCATGGGCCGCGTTTTGCACCGCTCCGGCCGCATCCGTTGCGGACCTAGCCTCCGCACGGGCGCAGAGGGCCGGGGCATAACCTTGCATCACCACCCCGGCCCCATCCCAATGTCGTTAAATCCTCAGAGCCCGTGCACAGTAGCACGTGCAGCTAGATGCATATGAAGTTAACCGCTCCCGAGCCGTAGGAAGCAGGCGCCACGCTCCGTCCTGTGAAGAAATACATCATCTGAGTATCGGATCGCGCCACTTCCGCCTCCATCCGACGCCCCAGCCGGGCGCAGTGAGCATTGGCGGCTTCCAGCGCCGCGACTTCCGCCTGAGCGGCCGTATAGGTGTTCTCAGCGGTGGCACGAAAACGGTTTGCGCCAAGCTGGACCACGTTTGTGGATGTACATCCCGCAAACAGGATGAGGACCAGCAACGCAACGGCACGGTTCATGGCCCCAGCTTCACTTATAGCCTCCTAAAATGGCAATATTAATTTCAGGGATCGCAACGCCAAGAATGAGGGGCGCTGCATCTCTGGCTGCGCTCCGTTCCCAATATCCCCAAAACCCCCAAAATCCTCCTTTCCGCGCAGGCGGCGGCGCTGACCATAAGGCCGAATGCGAACTCGATCGCGCCCGGCTTTGGCTCTAGCGACACGCCCGCTTCGACGCGTAGCGTGACACACGGCGGGGCGGGGCCGGCCAGCCCGCGCGGTTTCCGCACCGCGCAGCCTCGCCGCTTCCCATGCGGATGCGCCAGCGGAGGCGGACCTGTCAGACTTGATCACGCCGGAGTTGGCGGAAACTCTGGACCTTCCAGCAATCCGGCAGGGCAGAAGGAAGGCTCTACCTACTTACGCTGAGGTGGAGGCATTGTTTCGCCGCGTTCGGAAGCGTGGCCCTCCATTTCCTCCCTCAGCAATGCGGGACGCAGCAATCGCGGTGGTGTGCGCCCCGATGAGCGTGGCAGGCCCTCAACTGCTGGATCCCCATTTTCCGCGCGAGCGTGCGCGAGGGCATAAGGCCGCGGCGGAACTGTTGAAGGCCGTTTCACACTGGCTCGACAATGACGGCGACCAGATATGGGAGCTTCAGCCTGGAGTGCAGCAGCGCCTCGTGCCCAAAGGCCCAGGTCACGAAGCCGACCGGCAAGATTTCATACGGCTAAAATCCGCGCTTGTTGTCGCGATGGAGGCCATCGAACGGCAGCTGTCCCCGCCAGCGAAGATGGCAGGCATCCATCGAAGGCAAACCGCTCTCATCGCTCGGCTTCACCGCGCATATCTGCTGGCGGCGAAAGAAGCTGACCCGGGCATGAAACGCTTGCCATCTATAGACCGAGAAGGCGAAGCAGTCCGTTTCATTCATGGTGCCTTGGATCTGCTTGGCGAACGCCCGGTGCCGGACAAGAGCGCTATCGCTATGACACTAAGGCGTCATTGCTGGCCTGTTGAGTTGTGACCGCCACAACTTCGAGCGCTGCAACTTGTGGGGAAGATTGGCTGCACCTTCAGCGATAACTGCTCGCCCGTCCCAGCGCATTTTGCGCAACATCTGGAGACGGTGACATGAGCCCAATCCCCTGGAACGAGCGCCCCGCAGCAGTTCCCATGCCGAAGGCGCCCGCAGTATTCGGCCTTAGCCGCAGCGCGATCTACCGCGCCGCTGCGGAAGGCAAGATCATCCTCCGCAAGCTGGGCTCGTCCACCTTGGTGGACACTGAGAGCGCCCTTGCTTTCCTCGCCTCGCTGCCCGTGGCGGAGGTGAAGGCCGATGCCCGCCGGAAGGCCGCGTGAAATGCGCGCTGCCCTCCGCACCGCTGCCGAGCTGACCGGCGCATCGCTCCTGGGGCTTGCGCTTGGCGCTGGCCTCGCCCGCTTCATCCCTCACAACTGAAAAGCGCCGCCGGCCTGGGGGACCGAACGGCGCTGATCGCAACATGCGTGAAGTCTTTGGCAGCACCCGAGACTTAGCGCGCGATCCACCGATTTCCAAGGTTTTCCGGGCGGCGGCCATCGAAAGGCAAGCCATGCCCACCGACTACCGCAACACCGGCCAAGGGGGCGCCCTTGCCCCGGCCTGCAAGCTCTACCGACGGACCAGCGCCAAGGGCGTGCACTACCTCATGGGGCGCCTGGGCGGCCTCCGCGTCCTGGTCATGCCCAAGCGCGATGGCGAGGACGGCGAGCACTCGCACACACTGCTGATTGGCGCCGCACCCGAACGCGACGAGGGACGGGAGGGCGGCCGGTGAGCGCGACCCTTCCGGATTTCATCGTCCCTGTGCCGCCCGAACTCTCGCGGCGCTGCTGGGAATGCGCCTTCGACCTGGGCGCCGAGCACTCCAGCCGGATCGGCAGCGGGGCGCTGTGGCATGCCTTTCAGTCCATCGTCACCGAGCGCGATCCCGAGCTGCTGACCTGGGCCGAGTGCAGCTTGCTTCTTCGCGCCCATCGTCACCTTCGGGGGACGCGCGCATGAGCCGCCCCGACCGGATCACCCCGCCCCTGCGGGCGCCGCTGGCGGCTTCCGAGGAGCCGGCGCGCCGCGTGCTGCTCCCCGGCCTCGAAACGCCTTCCGGTGGCCCCGTGGAAGCCCTGGCGACCGGTCATCCCCGGCGCCCGGTGCTGCACGTGCTGGGCGGCCTGGGCGCCTTGCTGGCGGCCTCCGCCACGCGAGGCGACGCATGATCGCCGCCGCCGACCTCGCCGCCCGTCACGGGCTGCGCCGCCGCACGGGTGGGCGCGATTGGGCCGGGGATTGTCCTGCCTGTGGCTACGCCAATGCCTTCTCCCTCCGCGAGAAGGACGGCCGCGCCCTGTGGTGGTGCGCCTCCTGTGGGAGCGACCGCGACAAGCTGGCGGAGGCGGTGCTGGGCCGCGCGCCACAGCGCACCGCTGCCGGCGCTGGGCACGACCGCAGCGAGCCGCCTGACGGCGCGTGCAAGACTGCGCTGGCGCTGGAAATGTGGAACGCGGCCCTGCCCGCCGATCGCAGCCCGGCGCAATCCTATCTCGCGGGGCGTGGCCTTTCGCTGCCCGATAGCGGCGCGCTGCGCTGCCTCCCCGACGCTCTGCACAAGCCGTCCGGCACGCGGGGCCTGTGCATGGTCGCTCTGGTGACGGACGCCGCCGGCAAGCCGCAGGCGGTGCACCGGACGTGGCTGGCGCCTGGCGGTGCGGGAAAGGCCGCGCTGGACCCGCCGCGCATGACCTTGGGGCCGGTGGGCGACGGGGCGGTGCGTCTGTGCCGCTGGACACCCGGCCGGCCGCTGGTGGTGGGCGAAGGGATCGAGACGAGCCTATCGGCCGGGCTGATCCTGGGCGCGCCTGCCTGGGCGGCACTCTCCGCCGGCAACCTCGCGCGCATGCCTCTGCCGGGTGGGCTGACGCATCTCCTGATCGCTGCCGACCCCGACCCGACGGGCCAGCGCCACGCCTGGGCCGCCGCCGACGCCTTCACGGCCGCTGGGCTGCGCGTGGAGGTGCTGACCCCCGACCGCGGCGACTTCAACGACCTCTTGCAGCGCCGCACGGCGCGGGACGGCAATCATGGCTGATGGCTACTCGACGCGCGAAGCGGAACTTCCCCTGCCTTCGCTGGCACTGCTGCGCGATCGGCAGCCGCCCCCGGCCCTGCCGCTGGCCTTGTTCGGCTCCGTATGGGCCTCGCGCATCGCAGCAGCGGCGGAGGCGAAGAATTGCCCGCCCGACTACGTAGCGGCTGGGTTGCTGGCCGCGTCCTGCGCGCTGATCGGAAACAGCCGCTGGGCCTCGCCCTGGGAGGGGTGGGCCGAGCCGCCTTTCCTGTGGTGCGGGGCGGTGGGCAACCCCTCCAGCGGCAAGAGCCCCGGCCTCGACGCGGTGCTGGGCGACGTGCTGCCGGATCTGGAAACCGAACTGGCCGGCGACTACCCCGACAAGCTGCGCGAATGGGAGATGCTGTGCGCTGAAGCAGAAGTGGCGCGCGGCAACTGGGAAGGCGAGGTGCGAAAGGCGGTGAAGGACAACACTCCGCCTCCCGCACGACCCGACCGCGCCGCGGCGCCGCCCCGTCCCATCCGGCCGCGCATCGTCACCAGCGAGCCCACGGTGCAGAAAGTGGCCGAACTGCTGCGCGACAACCCGCGCGGCCTCCTGCTGCACCGGGACGAGCTGGCGGCCTTCATCGGCAACTTCGACGCCTACTCCGGCGGCAAGGGCGGCGAGCGCGCGGCATGGCTCGAAAGCTACGGCGCCCGGCCCAAGACGATTGACCGGGTGAAGCACCCTGAGCCGATCTTCGTGCGGCGCTTCGGGGCGGGCATCGTCGGCACGATCCAGCCCGACCGGTTGGAGGAGATCACCACCGGGGCCGATGACGGCTTCCCTTCGCGCTTCCTGTGGTTCTTTCCCGAGCCGCGGCCATTCGCCCGGCCGACACGCCGCACTGATCCGGCGGCCTGGGCGGCGGATCTCCGCCGGCTGCTGGCTCTGCCGATGGTGCCGGACGAGGACGGCGAGGCGCGACCCTGGTTCCTGCCCTTCACGGAGCCAGCGCAGGCCATCGTGGAGGAGGCGGCGCGCGACTGGGCGGGGCGCGAGGCATCCGCGGGCGGGCTGGTGCTGGGCGTGCTGGGCAAGGCGCGCGGGCAGATGGTGCGCCTGGCGCTGGTGCTGGAGCTGGTGCGCTGGTGTGCGGAGCGGCCCACCGAGCCGGCACCGGAGGCGGTGGGCGAGGCAGCGGCCGAGGCGGCGGCGGGCCTGCTCGACGGCTACTTCCTGCCCATGGCGGAGCGGGCCTTCGGGGCTGGCGCGCTGCGCGAGGGCGACCGGCATGGGCGCACGTTGCTGCGTCACATCATCGCCGCCGGGCTGGAGGTGGTGAACGAGCGCGCGATCCGCGAGACGCCGGGCCTGCCCGGCCTATCGTGCGCAGACGCGGTGAAGATGGCGGTGGCGGCCCTGCGGCGCGATGACGTGCTGCTGCCCGTGTCGCACGAGGCCAAGCCTGGCCGGCCGCGTGGGGATTACCGCGTCAACCCGAAGCTCGCGGAGGTGGCGCCCGCGTGGCGTTCGCGGAGGGAGGCGCCATGAGCCGCTTCCTGCAACGCGCCCTCGCGAGGGCCGCGACGCCGGAGCCAGCGCCCCAGACGCCGACCTATGGGGATTTTGGGGATATTGGGGAGCCACCCCGAAGCGCGAACACCAACGAGCCGCAGCCGGCGCAGGGGGTTTTTGGGAGTATTGGGGATTTTGGGGAGCCGGTCGCGCCTGTCACCGCGGCCCCCTGGCCGGCCGGTGTGGACTGGCACCTCACGTGGGACGCGGCGCGCCTATCCGGGCTGGTGAGTGCTGGTGCGGAATGGCGCTGGTGCCCGGCTGGCGGCCTCGACGTGACCAAGCCCGATGGCCTGCTGTGGTGCCTGTCGCCGGAGATGGTCGCGCGGCTGCGCGCCGAACGACTGCTGCCCGAGGCGGTGAGGGAGGCGCATCCATGAGCGCCGCTCAGATCCCAGCCAAGGTGGCGAAGCTCTTGCCCCTGCTGGGCAGTGACAAGCCCGGCGAGGTGACGGCAACCGCTGCTGCCATCGGCCGCACCCTAATGGCCGCAGGGCTGGACTGGCATGCGCTGGCCCTGGTGGTGGAACGCCACGCCGCCCTGCCGGTGCGCCCTGGGACAGCACCGGCCGCCGCCTTCTCCTTCGCCACCCTACCGCCCCGCGGCGCTCGCAAGGCGCTGGCGCTGCTGGCCTCGCGCCCTGGCCTGACGCGGCAACAGGTGGCGGCCATCGAAGCCCTCAAGGCGAGGCTGCTGGGCGCGAAGGTTCATGTCCGCATCAACCACGCTGACGCCGCGTGGCTCGACGCCCTGTGGCAGCGCGCGTTCGGAGACGGGGCGCCATGAGCGAGCCACTGCGACGTCCCCAAACCTGCGAGGGAGCCGCCCGAAAATCACGCGCGGATGTGCGCGCGCGCGCGAGGGGCGAGGATGGCCCGGCTGTGGTGGGCGTTCGGCGAGGGCCGGAGGACCGCCGGACGCCCCTGGTGCTGGTGGACGTGCGCCTGGGGCCGGCGGTCGTGACCTTTGGCTTTGCGCGGCTGCGGCGTGGCCGGTGGGAGGTGCGAGGCCCGGCCGATGCCTACGGTGCCGCTGCTGTGCGCCTGCCGCCCCGCATGCGAGCACGCGTGGTGGAGATGGTGCGCGAGGCGGCAGAGGGCGCACTGCGGTAGTGCGGAGGCATCGCCGAGCTGACACGGGATGCGGAGCGAATGTGACTACTGGCCTTAGCATTATGAATGGCGAAGGCATTCACGCTGCACGCTTCGCATTCTGCGGATTTCCGGGAAACGACCAAGGCCATCTGCCCATCTGAGCCCCTGCCCGGTACGGTCGCCCCATGCCCCGCGACGAGCCGCTCCTCCCCCTCTCAATCAGTCTGCCCCACGCGCACATCCACTACTTCGCCTTCAGCTGCCGCCGCTGCGGCCGCTCCGTGGACGTGGGCATTCGCCGCGCCGTGCGGCTTTGCGGCGACCTGTCCACGGAGGAGTTCCTGGCCCGGATGCGCTGCCGGGAATGCGGGCACCGGGGCGCGCTAATCACGGTCCATGGAGATCCGCGCCCACCCGATGTGGTCGAGCGCGACGGGCCGCTGCCGGTGACGCTGGAGGAATAAAGTCCCGAAACGACGAAGCCCCCGCCAAGTCCGGCGAGGGCTTCGGTCCTTCAGGCGCTGGCTTGGCCGCGCCGCACGAAGCCGAGGCCCAGCACGCCGAGGGCCAGCAGGGCGACGCCGCCGGGCGCGGGCACGGCCATGGCCGCGGTGATCGGGCCAGAGAACAGGCACGGGTCAAAAGTGGCATTGCAGCCCGTGCCCAGGGCGACTGCATCGCCGGAGAAGCCCCAGCCGCTGAAAGCGAGGTTCACGCCAAGCACCTTGCCGTAGGGCATGAAGTTGTCGTCGTTGAACTCGAACGAGCCGAAGATCCCGGTGGCCCGGCCGCCCTGGAGGTCGAAGCGCTTGATCTGAAGGGTGTCATGGGGGCCGATCTGAACGTCCCGCAGATAGGCCAGGTCCACATGGTTGCTGCCGCCGTTGAAGACTACCTTCAGGTCCACCAGCCCGTCCGTCTGGTCGATCCCGGGGCCGGGGAAGACCGATCCGTCCACCTCGCGGTAGCGGAACGAATTGTCGAAGTCGAAGTCGAAGCCCTTGTTGAACGCCGCCACGGTCACGGTGATCTGCCCGTACATCGTGTTCTGGGTCGGGATGTTGCCATCCACCCGCCCGGAGTAGGCGGCGCTGAAGTTGATGTTGACGGTGGCGGGCGCGGCCTGCGCGGCGCCGGCCGAGCCAAGCAGCAGCAGTCCCAGCGCGACCCGCTGGCCCATTCTTCGGATCATGATTTCCTCCCGGATGTTTAACGGAAGGATGCTACCACCGCATGGAAACGTATATGCAAGCCCCCTCATGAAAGAAGGGCACTCGCTCAAATGCGAGGGCTCAGCGCAACGGCCAATCCGGATTGGCCTTGAACACGAAGTTGTGAGCGTAGCCGCCCATCCGGTCCTACCGCTGGTGTGTCTCGGGCGAGAAAGCTTCGGCTGGCACCCGTTCACCCCGCCAAAGAAACCAGCCCGCGTAGCCTCGATCAAAGAGGTGACGAAACAGCTCGAAGGGCTGGCCAGGCTGGTGCACGGCTTCGCCTCGATAAGAAGCGTGGGCCGGTCACGAGGGATTGCGAGAAGTCACTCGCTCTCGATGCGAGCAGGGCGGCTTTTGCGCTGGCGGAACAGCGGGGCTCGGCCAAGTCGTTTCGGGTATACTCGGAGTTTCCACGCTACGGATTGGTGTCCGCAGGCCCGGCGGTACGCTGGACGCTCATGCATCAATTGATCTGAGCGGCGCTCAAGGTGTGGAGGCGCGGAGGCGGTTTGGTCAGTGTGTAGAAGCTTTCACCGCTCGCCTTCTGTCAGAACTTCCGCCCGAGGAGCCGAGCCCAGCGCCTCAATCCCCCCCGCCGAACGTAGATGAAAGGTCTATCTAGACCCGCTTTCCTCTCGAGCGCGGCTACACCCACACGGCGCTGACCAACCCGCTAGCGACAACACCGTTCGCGAGGCTTGTGGACCAAATTGTGGACTGAGCACGAAGGTTTAACGAAAAATCCCTTCGCTTCAATCTTCTAGCGGGGATATCTGGCGGACCCGAATGGATTCGAACCATCGGCCTTTGCCTTCGGAGGGCAACGCTCTATCCAGCTGAGCTACGGGTCCCCGCGCGTTTCTTAGCGGATCGGCGCGGCGCGGGGAACCCCTGTCGGGCGCTCCCTTCCAGGGCGATGGCTTCCTCCATCACCGCGTGCATGGTCCGGTGGGTTTCGTCCAGCGTCAGGTGCGCCTCGGCCCATGCGCGGGCCCGGGCGCCCAGGCGGGCGGCCTGGGCCGGGTCGGCCAGCAGGTCGATCGCCGCCTCGGCCAGGAGGTCGTGGCGGAGGAAGGGGAACAGCATCCCCGTCTCGCCATGGGTCACGAATTCCTGCACCGGCCCCACGTCGGAACCCAGGATGGTGCAGCCCGAAGCCAGCGCCTCCCGCAGCGACCAGGAGGCGACAAAGGGATAGGTGAGGTAGAGGTGCAGGCTGCTCGCCTGCAGCATGGCACGGAAGGAATCGTAGGGGATCTTGCCGGGGAAGAAGACGCGCTCCGGGTCGAGCGGCGCGTCGAGTTCCGCCAGGAAGCGGTCCTTCCAGCTGCCTCCGCCTGCCGGCGCGGCGCCGTAGGACACGCTGTCCCCACCCACCAGCACCACGTCCACGTCAGGACAGGCGGCCAGCAGCTTCGGCAGGGCGCGGATGACGATATGCGTGCCCCGATAGGGCTCCAGGTTGCGCGACACATAGGTGACGAGGCGCCGCCCGCTGCCCTTGCGCCAGCGCCGCTCGCCGATCGCGAACTCCGCCCCCGGATCGGGCTTGCACAGGTCGAGGTCCACGCCCTCGGGCACGTGGCGCAGCTTGGGCTGGGCCCAGTCGGGATAGGTGGAACCCTGGAACCGCGTCGGCACCTGGCCCAGCGTCGCCAGTTCGAGCCCCAGCAGGTTCGTGGCGTTGCGGATGCGGACCTGGCTGCGCTTGTCGGCATCCATGGGGAATTCGGGGTCGAAATCCACGTCGAGCCCGGAGGTGTGATAGTAGAACTCGAAATACGGAATGATGGGCACGCGCGGCCACACCTCGCGCAGGTGCAGCAATTCCCCCCAGCCATTGTGGCCGAGGATCACGTCCGGCTCGTAGCCCAGCTTCACCAGCTCGCGCGCCCGCGCCGCGACGGATTGCGCGCGCAGCATCGCCAGGTCGAAATCGTGCAGCAGCGGGTCGGCCTGCTTCAGCGGCGCGCGGACCAGCGGGTATTCCATCTTCCGCACGCCCGCGAGCGAGTTGGTGTTGGGCTGCGACAGGAACAGCAGGTCGTGCACGCCCTCGCGGATGTGGCGGCGCAGGATGTGCAGGTACTGCCCGGGAAAATTCTGGTGCAGGAAGAGGAGCTTCATGCGCGCTGCGCCAGCGCCTGCCGCGCCTCCTCGTGCCCCTGCTCGGCGGCGTCGGAGATGGATTGCCACGCCTCCGTGGCGTCGCCGCCCGTTTCCAGCAGCAGGCGGCCGTACCAGAACTGCCCGTCCGCACGCCCCGCTTCCGCCACGCGACGCATCCAAGGCAGGGCGGCGGCGGGGTCGGCCGCGCGCCCCACGCCGTTGCGAAGGCAGACGGCGTAGTTGAAGGCGGATTGCGCGTCGCCACGCTCCGCCAGCGCCTCCAGCCGGTCCGCCGCGCCCCGCGCCTCGGCGGAATCGGGACCGAGCCCGGCGGCGATGCGGATCAGCGACGCGGCGGCCTCGGCATCGCCGCGCTCGGCCGCGCGGTCCAGCCAGTGCATCGCGTCCTGCGGGCTGGGCGCCGTGCCGGTGCCGCGATGGTACATGAGCCCCAGTACGCGCATCGCCACGGCGTGGCCGCTCTCGGCGGCGATGCGGTACCAGTTCAGCGCCTCGATCGGATTGGCGGGCGAGCCGTCGGCCGGGCTCATCTGCATGTCGCCGACCATGGCCGCCGCCTCGGCATCGCCCGCCAGCGCGGCGCGGCGCAGCCAGCGCTCGCCCTCCACCGGGTTGGCCGGGGTGCCCCAACCCTTGAGAAGGGCGAGGCCGAGGCGCGCACAGGCCGGACGCAGGCCCGCATCGGCGGCGCGGCGATACAGCTCGAAGGCCTTGGCCTCGTCGAAGGGCAAGGGCGGCACCGCCGCCTCGTAGAGCGTGCCGTGGACATATTGCGCCGTGGCCAGCCCGGCCTCCGACGCCTCGGCGATCAGGCGGCAGGCCAGCGCCTTGTCCTCGATCCCATCCGTGGCGTGAAGGCGCATGAGGCCGAGGCCGAGCTTGGCCTGGGGCTGCCCCATCTCCGCCGCCTTGCCGTACCAGCGCGCCGCCAGGGCGGGGTCGGCCTCCATGCCCTGCCCCGTCGCCGCCAGCCAGGCGAGGAGCGACATGGCGGCGACGTCGCCCGCCTCCGCCGCCGCCAGGGCCAGCCGCGCCGCTTCCGCCGGGTCCGGCTCGCCCTTGGCGGCGCCGAACAGCTCCTCCGACGCGCCGTGCCCCTGGCCGCGCAGGTGCATCATGGCGAGGAGCAGCCGCGCCGTGTTCTCGCCCTGGGCAGCGGAAAGATTGAGCCAGCGCGCGGCCTCGGCCGTGTTCTCGGGCACGCCCAGGCCGGACAGGTAGGCCTCGCCCAGCTCGCGCTGCGCGGTGGCATCGCCGCGCGACGCGGCGCGGGACAAACGCCGGATCTCGGAGGGCGAGCGGGGGGTGCGCGCCGCCGGGCCGGGCGGCGCCTCCTCGACCCCGCCACCCACGAGGTTGATGAACCAGGAGATCGGGCCGCTCAGTGCCATGGGCGCGGCGCTCCCACGCGGAAAGAAAGGGCAATCATCGCCGGACTTCTTACGACGTCACGCGCGGCGGCGCGAGGTGAGCGGCCGGCGCCGCCGGACGAGGCAGGGAAGATCCATGCCCCAGCTTAGGAATCCCCGCCCGGCCGCGCCACCGTTGAAGACACCATCCCGGCGCGCCAAGCTGCCGGCAACGAAACGGAGGGAATCCTGTCCATGGCACGACGCCGCACGCTCCTGGCCCTGCCGGCGCTGCTGGCCACCGCGCCGCGCGCCGGGGCACAGCCCGCCTGGCCCGACCGGCCGATCGCCATCGTGGTGGGGTTCCTGCCCGGGGGTTCGGTGGATATCGGCGCGCGGCTGCTGGCGGACCGCATCGCCCCGCGCCTCGGCCCGCAGGCCCGCATCATCATCGAGAACCGGCCGGGCGCCGGCGGCTCGCTCGCCGCGGAATACGTGGCGCGGCAGCCGGCGGACGGGCATGTCCTCACCGTCTCCTCCGCCTCCTCCCACGGCACCAACCCGGCGGCGCTGCCCGACACGGTGCGCTACGACCCGGTGGGCGACTTTTCCCACCTCGCGGTGATCGGCGGCGGCCCGATGTGCATCGTGGTGCCGGGCGCCTCGCCGCACCGGTCAATCGCGGCGCTCGCGGAGGCGGCGAAGGCGGCGCGGGCGCCGCTGCTCTGGGGCTCCTCCGGCTCCGGCGGCATCGGCCACCTGACGGGCGAGCTTTTCGCCCACCGCGCCGGGTTCCGCGGCGAGTACGTGCCCTATCGCGGCGGCTCGGCCGTGCTGGAGGCGATGCGCAAGGCCGAGATCGACTTCTCGGTGGAGGTGCTGGCCTCGGCCATGCCGCATCTGCGCGACGGCTCCTCCCGCGCCCTCGCGGTCACCTCGCCGGGGCGGCACCCGCTCCTGCCCGACGTGGCCAGCCTGCAGGAGCAGGGCTTCGCCGGCTTCGACATCGTCACCTGGAATGTCCTCCAGGGGCCGCGCGGTATCCCCGACGCGGTGGCCGGCCGCATCAACCGCGCCGCGACCGAGGCGATGGCCGAGCCGGATCTGCGCCGCCGCCTCGCCGCCGCCGGCATCGATCCGGCCGAGCCTTCCACCCCGGATTCCACCCGCGAATTCGTCGCGGCGGAACTGCGCAAGTTTCAGGGCATCGTGCGCGAAACCGGGCTGCGTTTGGGGCGGGGATGAGGGCTTGCCGCGGGGCCAGGACGGTTCCTCGCAGCGTTCCGAACTTCTCCACGCCTTCGCGGATCGGAGCCCTCAAGCCGCTGGCGCCGCAGCGCCAGGGACCGCGGTGTGGACACCTCCATTGAGAGAGGCTTCGGGTCAGTCTGCATCGTGATCTTGCTGCCGCCCCAGTTTCTTACCATCCTGGGACAGCCAAGGCGCTGCCCAGGACCGACGCCTGCCTGCGGAAGGCATCCCCGTGACCGAAGACGCTCGATTGCCTCGATTCGCCGTCCTGATCGACGGTGACAACGCCTCTCCCCAGATTGCGCCTCGACTGTTCGAGGAGATCGCGAAGTTCGGCGAGGCCACTGTCCGCCGGATCTACGGTGACTTCTCGTCGTCGCGGCTGAAGAGTTGGGCGGAAATCGTCCACCAACTCGCGCTCACACCGCGCCAGCAATTTGCCTTCACGTCAGGCAAGAATGCTTCCGACATCGCGCTCGTCATCGATGCGATGGATTTGCTGCACCTTGGTCGGGTCGACGGATTCTGCCTCGTCTCCTCCGACAGCGATTTCACCGGACTTGCGTCGCGTCTGCGAGAGCACGGGTCGGACGTCTACGGCTTCGGTGAGCAGAAGACTCCCGAAAGCTTCCGGCGAGCCTGCAGGAAGTTCGTCTACACCGAGAACCTGCTGCCTAGCGCCCCGGGGCATCAAGGCTCGCCGGTGCTCGGGAACGAAGGAACGGCCGCCCCGCCTGGTTCGCAGGGGCGCACGGCAATCCAGGAGGTGCCGAACGCAAAAGTGTTGCTGCTGAAGGCGGTTTCCGAACTTCAATCCACCGAGGATAGCTGGGTGAACCTGTCGCAGGTCGGAACCCTGCTCACGAACCTGGAATCCGACTTCGACCCTCGAACCTATGGCTGCAAGAAGCTCAGCGATCTCGTCAGGAAGACCGGCGTCTTTGAAGGAAGGTACAACGACAAGACGTTGTTCGTGAGGCCGGTCAGGACTCCGTCAACAACCGCCGCACAGTGATCAGCACGGGCTGTGCAGGGCGGAGGCATGCCACCGGAGTTGCGGCGCCGGGCGTTTTCGAGAGGGGTTCCTTGCTGGCGTGGATGGGTCTGCCGTGTTCGGCGCCCGAAAGACCGGACCGCCACCTAGCGGACTCAAGGAAACCTTGGGGCGCTCCCAGACGGCCCATGCTTCGGGAAGAGGCCTGATCGCGGCCTTGCCAGCGCGCCCCGCAACAGCCGACCATGCGGCGATGCGCGCCCTGGCCCTTCTCCTCCCGGTGCTGCTTCTCCTCGCCGCCCCGGCCCCCGCCCAGGCGCCGCCCCCGGCCGCACGCGATCTGGACCGCGCCTTCGAGGCGCTGCGCGCCGCGCCGGACGCCGAGGGCGGCCAGATGGCCGAAGCCGTGATCCGGCAGATCTGGGCGCGGCAGGCCAGCCCCGCCGTGCAGCTCCTGCTCAATCGGGGCATCCGCAACCTCCGCGCCAACCTGATGGAGGAAGCGCTGGAGGATTTCGACGCCGCCATCATCCTTTCCCCCACCCTCGCCGACGCATGGCACTGGCGTGCCCAGGCCCACGCCCGCGCGGGCGACAACCGCGCCGCTGCGGCCGACCTGCGCGAGGCGCTGCGGCTGGAGCCGCGCCACTTCGCCGCCTTGCTGTCCTTGTCGCGCCTCCAGGAAGCGGCGGGCGACGCCGCCGGGGCGCTGCGGAGCCAGGAAGAGGCGCTGGAGATCCATCCCCGCCTGCCCGGCGGCGAGGAGCGGCTGCGCGAGCTGCGACGCCGGGCGGAAGGGGAGCGGATGTGAAGCGCCGCAACGCCCGGATGGCGCCGCGCGCCGCGCCGGGCGGATAGTCGCCCCATGCCCGACGACGCCCCCCTCCCCCTCGACGAGCGCCGCTTCCTGGCGGTGCTGGCGCGCAACCCCCAGCCGGATTGCGGGCCCTTCCTGTATGGCGTGGTGACGCAGGGGGTGTTCTGCCTCCCCGGCTGCCCGTCCCGCGCGCCGCTGCGCCGCAACACGCGCTTCTTCGCCGATGCCACCGAGGCTTCGGCCGCCGGATTCCGCGCCTGCCGCCGCTGCGACCCTCTGGGCGAGCGCGCAGCGCTGCACCGCGAAGCGGTGGCGGAGGCGGCGCGGATGATCGAGGAAGCGGAAACCCCGCCAAGCCTCGCCGAGCTGGCGGCGCGCGCCGGGTTCGGCCGGCACCATTTCCTGCGCCTGTTCCGCGACGTGTCCGGCGTCACCCCCCGCGCCTATGCCGAGGCGGTGCGGGCCCGTCGCCTCGCCGCCGCGCTCGGCGAGGGGGAGCGCGTGGCGGATGCGGTGGCCGGCGCCGGCTTCGGCAGCGAGAGCCGCGTCTATGAACGCCCGCCCCTGGGCATGACGCCCGGCGCGGCCCGGCGTGGCGGCGCGGGGGAACGCATTGGAATCGGCCGGGCGGACAGCGCCATGGGACCGCTCCTGGTCGGGGCCACCGCGCGCGGCGTGTGCTTCATCGGCTTCGCGGAGCCCTTCCCGGCGCTGGAGGCGGACCTGCGCCGCCGCTTTCCCCACGCGACAGTGGAGGAGGATCCGGCCCTCGCCGACATCGTCGCCGCCGTGGCGGCCAAGCTGCGCGAACCCTCCCGCGCGCTGGACCTGCCGCTCGACCTGCGCGGCACCGCCTTCCAGCGCCGGGTCTGGGAGGCGCTGCAGGCGATCCCGCCCGGAAGGCCGACCACCTACGGCGCGCTCGCCGCCAGCCTGGGCATGCCGCGCGCGGTGCGGGCCGTGGCCTCGGCCTGCGCGCGCAACCCGGTGGGGCTGGCCGTGCCCTGCCACCGCGTGGTCGGCGCGGATGGCGCACTGACCGGGTATCGCTGGGGGGTAGCCAACAAGCGCCGCCTCCTCGAAGGGGAAGCATGATCCGGGCTCTGCCGCTGCTGTTCCTGCTGCTCCTGGGCTGCGCCACCCCGGACGAGGCCGCGCCGCCCTTGCCCTCCTCGACCCGCGAGGTGTCGCTGCCCGGACCCGGCGGCCTCGCCCTGCGCACCCTGGTGATGACGCCGGAGGCCCCGCGCGGCCCGGCGGTGGTGGCGCTGCATGGCTGTTCCGGCATCGGCATGGCTGGGGCGCCGATCCGGCTGGGGGCGCGCGAGCGCGACTGGGCCGCGCGCCTGGTCGCGGCCGGGCATCCGGTCCTTTTCCCCGACAGCTTCGGCTCGCGCGGGCTCGGCGAGGCCTGCGGGCAGCGCCCCTTCCCCGCCGGCCCCTTCGCCGTCCGGCGCGACGACGCGCTGGCCGCCGCCGCCTGGGCCACGGCGCAGGGCTGGGGAAGGCCCGTGCTGCTGGGCTGGTCGCATGGCGGCTCCACCACCCTCGCGGCCTGGGCCGCCGCGCCACCCGGCGCGCTTTCGGGCGCCGTGGCCCTTTATCCCGGCTGCCTGGGCGCCCCCGCGCCGCGCGGCGCCGTGCCGATGCTGCTCCTGCTCGGCGGTTCCGACGACTGGACGCCCGCCGCACCCTGCGAAGGCTGGGCCGCCCGCGCCCCGGCGGGCCGCGTCGCCGTCACCATCTTTCCCGGCGCCCATCACGGCTTCGACGGGCTTTCGGGTGGGCTGCGCCGCCGCACCCTGCCGGATGGGCGCACCGTGTCCCTCGGGCCGGACGGGGCCGCACGGACGGAGGCGCGGCGCCGGGTCATGGAGTTCCTGGCAGCCCTCCCATGACCCCGGCGGGGATGCTGCGCGGCCTGGGGGCGTGCTAGACGCCCCTCATGATCATCGCCATCGGTTCCGACCATGCCGGGCTGCCGCTGAAGCGCAGCATCCTCGCCGCGCTGGAGGCGGAGGGGCACACGCTGCTCGATGCCGGCACGCATGGCGAGGAAAGCTGCGACTATCCGGACTTCGCCCATGAGGTCGCCAGCAAGGTCGCCGCGGGCGAGGCACGGTTCGGCGTGCTGGTCTGCGGCAGCGGCATCGGCATGAGCATCGCGGCCAACCGCAACCCCGCCATCCGCGCCGTGGTGCTGCACAACTCCACCGAGGCGCGGCTGACGCGTGCGCACAACGACGCGAACATCGCCTGCTTCGGCGCCCGCACCACGGGCGTCGAGGTCGCGCTGGACTCGCTGCGCGCCTTCATCGGCGGCGAGTTCGAGGGCGGGCGCCACCAGCGCCGCCTGGACAAGCTTTCCCCCACCGCCCTCGCCTGAAAGGCCCCGCCATGAACGAGAGCACCGCCCGCTTCCTCCCCGCGCGCTTCTTCCAGGCGGGCGTCGCCGAGGCCGATCCCGAGCTCAACGCCGCCATCGGCAAGGAGCTGGTGCGCCAGCAGGACGGCATCGAGCTGATCGCCTCGGAGAACATCGTGTCCCGCGCGGTGCTGGAGGCGCAGGGATCGGTGCTGACCAACAAGTACGCGGAGGGCTATCCGGGCCGCCGCTACTATGGCGGCTGCGAGTTCGTGGACGTGGCGGAGACGCTGGCGATCGAGCGCGCGAAGCAGCTCTTCGGGTGCAAGTTCGCCAACGTGCAGCCGCACTCGGGCGCGGGCGCGAACATGGGCGTGTTCTTCGCACTCCTGCAGCCGGGCGATTCCTTCTTGGCGATGGACCTCGCCGCGGGCGGGCACCTGACGCATGGCGCACCGGTGAACTACTCCGGCAAGTGGTTCAAGCCGCTTCCCTACGGCGTGCGCGAGGCGGATGGGCTGCTGGACTACGAGGCGATGGAGCGGCTGGCGCGCGAGCACAAACCGATGCTCATCGTTGCCGGCGGCTCCGCCTATTCGCGCGAGATCGACTTCGCCCGGTTCCGCGCCGTGGCGGACGAGGTGGGCGCGATCCTGATGGTGGACATGGCGCACTACGCCGGCCTCGTGGCGGCGGGCGCCTATCCCTCGCCCGTGCCGCACGCGCACGTCACCACCACCACGACGCACAAGACGCTGCGCGGCCCGCGTGGCGGCCTGATCCTCACGGATGACGAGGCGATCGCGAAGAAGATCAACTCGGCCATGTTCCCCGGCCTGCAGGGCGGGCCGCTGATGCATGTCATCGCCGCCAAGGCCGTGGCCTTCGGCGAGGCGCTGCGCCCCGAGTTCCGGGCCTATGCGAAGCAGGTGGTCAGCAATGCCCGCGCCCTGGCGGCGGAGCTGGTGGACCAGGGCCTCGCCATCGTCTCCGGCGGCACGGACAGCCACCTGATGCTGGTGGATTTGCGTCCCAAGAAGCTGACCGGCAAGGCGGCGGAGGCGGCGCTGGGCCGCGCCCACCTCACCTGCAACAAGAACGCCATCCCCTTCGACCCCGAGAAGCCGATGGTCACCTCTGGCATCCGCCTCGGCACGCCGGCCGCGACGACGCGCGGCTTCACCGAGGCGGAGTTCCGCCAGGTGGGCCGCATGATCGGCCGCGTGCTGGACGGGCTGGCTTCCGCCAACGCGCCCGAGGCGAACAGCGCGGTGGAGACGGAGGTGGCGCAGGAGGTGAAGGCCCTCTGCGCGAAGTTCCCGATCTACTGAGGCGAGGTCATCATACGCTGCGCGCGGCATCCGCCGCGCGCACGGCCGCCATGAAGGCCTCCAGCCGCCCGGCATCGAGGCGGCCTTCGGGCCGCAGGGCGGAGCAGAGATCGAGCCCATAGGGCCGGACCATCCGGATCGCCTGCCCCACGTTGTCCGGCGTGAGTCCGCCCGCCAGGAAGACCGGCCGCGGGCTGCGCCGGACGAAATCCGCGCTCACCGCCCAGTCATGCACGCGTCCCGTTCCGCCCAGTTCCGGCACCGCCAGGCTCGGCCGGCCGGAATCCAGCAGGAAGGCGTGCACGTGGGGCGCGTAGGCCTCGATGAGGTCCAGGGCCGCCTCGTCCTCGACATGGATGACCTGCACGCGCCGCGTGACGGGCAGGAGCGCCGCGAGGCGCGCGGATTCGTCGGGCGGGATGTGGGAAACGATCTGCACCGCGGTCGTGCCCGTCCCGGCGACATGGCGGGCGATGGAATCCGCGCTGCACTCGGAAGTGAGGAGGAAGGTGGCCACGGGCGGCGGGACTTCCGCGGCGATGCGGGCGATGGTCGCATCATCCACCACCCCGGGGCCGGAGGGCATGGCCCCCACCAGTCCCAGCGCGTCCGCGCCATGCGCCTCCGCCAGCGCAGCCTCCTCGGGCGAGGCGATGCAGCAGATCTTGACCCGGGTGCGCATGGGGCGGTCCGTAGCAAGAAATCCTGCCCGGTCAATGAGGTTCCGCGTGCCCGGACCGGCGCCTGGTCTAGCCAAACCGCCGGCCGCGACCCTAGATGAAGGCGATCAGCCAGCAGCCGCCGGGCGTGGGAAGACGAGGACGCGATGCGTTGCCCCTACTGCGGACATGAAGACACCCAGGTGAAGGATTCCCGGCCGTCGGACGACGCCTCGGCGATCCGGCGCCGGCGCTTCTGCGCCGCCTGCGGCAATCGCTTCACCACCTTCGAGCGGGTGCAGCTTCGCGACCTCACGGTGCTGAAGTCGGACGGGCGCCGCGTGCCCTTCGACCGCGACAAGCTGCTGAAATCCATCCGCATCGCCTGCCGCAAGCGCCCGGTGGAGGAGGAGCGGATCGAGCGCATCGTCAACGCCATCCAGCGCCGCATGGAGATGGAGGCGGAGGCCGAGATCCCGTCCCGCCGCATCGGCGAGATGGTGATGGAGGCGCTGCGCGAGGTGGACCAAGTGGCTTATGTCCGCTTCGCCTCGGTCTATCGCAACTTCAACGAGGCCAAGGACTTCCAGGCCTTCCTCGGCGACCTCGAGGCGCCGTGAGCCCCGGCCCGTGAGCGAGGACGGGGCGCATATGCGCGCCGCCCTGCTGCTGGCGCGGCGCGGCCTCGGCAATGCGTGGCCGAACCCGGCGGTGGGCTGCGTGCTGGTGCAGGAGGGGCGTGTGGTCGGGCGCGGCTGGACCCAGCCCGGCGGCCGCCCCCATGCCGAGACGGAGGCGCTGCGCCACGCCGGCCCGCTGGCGCGCGGCGCCACCGCCTACGTGACGCTGGAGCCCTGCTCGCATCACGGCCGCACGCCCCCCTGCTGCGACGCGCTGATCGCGGCGGGCGTCGCGCGCGTGGTGGTGGCGATGCGCGACCCCGACCCGCGCGTGGACGGGCGCGGCCTCAACCGCCTGCGGGATGCCGGCATCGCGGTGGAGGAAGGGCTCGGCGAGGCGGAGGCGCGCGCCATGCAGAAGGGCTTCCTGCGCCGCATCGGCGAAGGCCTGCCGCTGGTGACGCTGAAGCTCGCCTCCACTCTGGATGGGCGCATCGCCACTTCGTCGGGGGAAAGCCGCTGGATCACCGGGCCGGAATCGCGCCGCGCCGTCCATGCCATGCGCGCCCGCCACGACGCCATCCTGGTGGGCAGCGGCACCGTGCTGGCCGACGACCCCGACCTGTCCTGCCGCATTCCGGGCATGGAGCGCGTGCCCATGCTGCGCGTCGTGGCCGATGCCCGCCTCCGCACGCCCGCTTCCGCGCGGGTGGTGCGGACGGCGCGCTCCATCCCCACATGGCTGCTCACCGGCGCAGGGCACCGCCCGGCCGCCCTCGCCCCCTTCATCGAGGCGGGGGTGGAGGTGGCGGCGATCCGCCGCGCGCCGGGTGGCGGCCTGCTGCCGCGCCCCATGCTGTCGGCCCTGGCGGCGCGCGGCGTGACGCGGCTGCTGGTGGAGGGCGGGGCCGGCCTCGCCGCCGCGCTGCTGCGCGCGGGGCTGGTGGACCGCATCGCCTGGTTCCATGCCCCGGGCGCGATGGGCGCCGAGGGGCTGCCGGCCGTGGGGCCGCTCGGCCTCGTCCGGCTGGGGCACATGCCGCGCTTCCGCCGCCTGCGGAGCCTGACGGTGGGCCAGGACGTGCTGACCGAGTTCGAGAGGGAGTGAGTGGGATGTTCACCGGGATCGTCACGGGGCTCGGCACGCTGCGCGAGGTGCTGCCGATGGGCGCGGGGCAGGACATGCGCCTCGTCATCGGCGTCGCGCCGGATTTCCTGCGCGGCGCGGAGCTGGGCTGCTCCATCGCATGCTCGGGCATTTGCCTGACGGCGGTGGAGCTTCACGCCGACAGCTTCAGCGTGGACGCCTCCGCCGAGACGCTGAGCCGCACCACCATGGGATCCTGGCGCGAGGGGCGGCGCATCAACCTCGAACGCTCGCTGCGGCTGGGCGACGAGCTGGGCGGGCACCTCGTCTCAGGCCACGTGGACGGGGTGGCCGAGGTGGTGTCGAACAATCCGGAGAACGCCTCGGTCCGCTGGCGCTTCCGTGTGCCCGAAGCGCTGGCGCGCCACATCGCGCCCAAGGGCAGCGTCGCGCTGGACGGGGTTTCCCTGACGGTGAACGAGGTTGACGGGTGCGAGTTCGGGGTCAACATCATCCCGCACACCGCCGCGATCACCTCCTTCGGGACGCTGCAGCCCGGCGACCGTGTGAATGTCGAGACCGACACGCTGGCGCGCTATGTCAGCCGCCTCCTGGAGTTCCGCGCGTGACCACCCAGACCCGCACCACCTCCCTGCACGAATTCATCTCCCCCACGGAGGAATTGCTGGAGGAAGCGCGCCGCGGCCGCATGTTCATCCTCGTCGATGACGAGGACCGTGAGAACGAGGGTGACCTCGTCATTCCCGCGCAATTCGCGACCTCGGACCAGGTCAACTTCATGGCCCGCTTCGCGCGCGGGCTGATCTGCCTCGCCATGACGCGCCACCGCGTCGAGCAGCTTGGGCTGCCGCTGATGGCGCAGAGCAACGGCACGCGGCACCAGACCGCCTTCACCGTTTCCATCGAGGCGCGGGACGGCGTGTCCACCGGCATCAGCGCCGCCGACCGCGCCCGCACCGTCGCGGTGGCCATCAATCCGGAGATGGGGCGCGAGCACATCGTCACCCCGGGCCACGTCTTCCCGCTGGTGGCGCGCGAGGGCGGCACGCTGGTGCGCGCTGGGCACACGGAGGCGGCGGTGGATTTCGCGCGCCTCGCCGGGCTGAACCCCTCGGGCGTGATCTGCGAGATCATGAACGACGACGGCTCCATGGCACGCCTGCCGGACCTCGTTTCCTTCGCGCAGCATCACGGGCTGAAGCTCGGCACCATCGCCGACCTGATCGCCTATCGCCGCCGCACGGAGAAGCTGGTGCGGCGCGTGGAGGAGGCGGAGATCCACCACGCGGTGGGCGGGGACTGGCGCGTCATCGCCTACAGCAGCGCCATCGAGCCGGGCGAGCACGTGGCGCTGGTGAAGGGCGAGCTGGATGGGCCGGAGCCGGTGCTCGCGCGCATGCACGCCGCCAACGTCATCAACGATCTCGTCGCCGGGCGCGGCACGCGGGAGCTGCACGCGGCGATGGAGGCCATCGCGGCGGAGGGGCGCGGCGTGGTGGTGCTGCTGCGCGACTGGCGGCCCGACGGGCTGTCCACGCAGCTGCGACAGACCCGCGACCGCAACGCCACCCCGCAGCTGCGCGACTACGGCATCGGAGCGCAGATCCTGGCCGATCTGGGGGTGCGCGACATCGTGCGCCTGACCAACAACCCCCGCCCCCTGGTCGGGCTGGACGGGTGGGGCCTGCGGGTTGTGGAAACCCGGCCCTTGGCGCAAGAACGCCGCGCATGAGCACCGCCGACGCGCCCGAACGCGCCCTCCCCAAGCTGGAGGGCGCGCCCCCACGCATCCTGCTGATCCAGGCCCCCTACTACGCCGAGGTGGTGGAGGGCATGGCGCGCGGCGTGCGGCGCGTGGTGGCGGAGCTGGACGGCACGCTCGACACGGTGGACGTGGCCGGCGCCTTCGAGCTTCCGGCCGCGCTGCGCCTCGCCCTGTCCCAGCCCTATGACGGCTTCGTGCTGCTGGGCTGCGTGGTGCGCGGCGAGACGGACCACTACGACCATATCTGCCGCGAGGCCTGCTCCGGCGTCATGGCCATCACGGCGGAAACGGGCGCGGCGGTGGGGTTCGGCCTCCTGACCGTCCACACCCTGGCCCAGGCCGAGGCGCGCTCCCGCGACGACCGGCACAACAAGGGCGCCGAGGCGGCCTCCGCCTGCCTCCTGCAGGTGGCGCTGCGCCGCCAGTGGGGCGTGGCGTGAAGGCGCAGCCGCGCGATCCCGCCAAGGGCCGCAAGCGCACCGGCGCGCGCGTCGCCGCCGTGCAGGCCCTGTTCAACGCCGAGGCTTCGGGCGAGACCGTCGAGACGGTGCTGGACCAGTTCCTGCGCCACCGCCTGGGCACCGTTCCCGGCCAGGAAGGCTTCGAGGACGGGCGGGTGGAGGAGGCGGATGCCTCGCTCTTCGTCCGCATCCTCCGCTCCGCCGCGACGGAAAGCGACGCGCTGGACACGCTGATCGCCAAGCACCTCGCCGCCGGCTGGGGCATGCCGCGGCTGGACCCGGTGATCCGCGGCATCCTGCGCGCCGCCGGGGCGGAGCTGCGCGACCGCGAGGGTCCGCCGGCCCGCGTCGTCATCAAGGAATACATGGACATCGCCCACGGCTTCTTCGGGGGCGAGGAGCCGCGTTTCTGCAACGGCGTCTTGGACGCCATGGCGCGGAGCCTCCGGCCCGGCGACTTCTAGCGATGCGCCTCTGAGATGTCTGGCCCGCCGCCGGAATTCGGACTGATCGCGCGGCATTTCGCGCCGCTGGCCGGGCCGGGCGGGCTCGGGTTGCTGGACGACGCGGCCCTGCTCTCGCCGCCCCTGGGCCAGGAATTGGTGCTGGCCGCCGACGCCATGGTGGCCGGGGTGCATTTCCTGCCCGACGACCCGCCCGACACGATCGGCCGCAAGCTGCTGCGGGTGAATCTCAGCGACCTCGCCGCCATGGGGGCGGATCCTCTCGGCTACCTCATGACCATCGCCCTGCCGCGTGGCACCGGCGATGACTGGCTCGCGGGCTTCGCCGCCGGGTTGGCGGAGGACCAGGCGCGGTTCGGGCTGCGCGTGCTGGGCGGCGACACCGTCTCCACCCCCGGGCCGCTTTCGCTGTCCCTCACCATCCTCGGCACCGTGCCTGCGGGGCAGGCGATCCGGCGCGTCGGCGCACGTCCGGGCGACGAGATCTGGGTGTCCGGGCGGATCGGCGATGGCTGGCTCGGGCTGCGGGCGGCGCGGGGCGAATGGCCCGATCCGGAGGGCGCGCTGGCGCGGCGCTACCGCCTGCCCGAGCCGCGTGTCGAAACCGGGCGGGCGCTGCGCGGCGTGGCGCGCGCCATGCTCGATGTCTCGGACGGGCTGCTGCAGGACCTGTCGCATCTCTGCCGCCTCGGCGGTTGCGCGGCGGAGGTGGAGGCGGCGCGCATCCCCGTTTCCGACGCTTCCGCCGACATCGCCGCGCTGGCGACGGGCGGCGACGACTACGAATTGCTGCTCGCCGCCGCGCCGGAGGATGCGTCGCGCTGCGCCGCGCTCGGCCTCGCGCCCATCGGTCGCTTCACGGAAGGACCGCCGCGTGTGACCTTGCGCGACGCGGCCGGGGGGGACATCACCCCGCGCCGGCTGGGATGGAGCCACGTCGAATGACCCCCGAGGAGCGCGGCATGCGCCGCACCGTCTGGCGCCTGTTCTTCTGCCAGGCGCTGCTGAACACCACGCTGGTGGGTCAGGTCTCCATGGCGGCGCTGATCGGCCACTCGCTTTCCACCGACAAGTCGCTCGCGACCCTGCCCATGGCGGTGCAGATGACCGCGGTGATGGCGGCCTCCATCCCTGCCTCGCTCATCTTCGCGCGCTGGGGGCGGCGCACCGGCTTCCTGCTGGGCGCGATGCTGTCGCTGCTGGGCTCGATCACCTTCGCTGCGGGCGTGTGGATGGGGGATTTCGTCGTCTACTGCACGGGCGCGGTCTTCGCCGGGCTCGGCATCGGCATCGGCCAGCACTACCGCTTCGCGGCGGCCGAGGCGGCGACGCCCGAATACCGTCCGCGCGCCATCGCCCTGGTGATGGCCGGGCCGGTGCTGTCCGCGATCTTCGGGCCGGAGATCGTGAAGCACACCCACGCCGCCTTCGCGCCGACGTTGTTCCTGGGCACCTATCTCGTCCTCGCCGTGCTGCCGGTGCTGTGCCTTCTGCTGCTGACCGGGCTGCGCCTGCCGCCCCTGCCCCCGCGCGGCGCCGGGCGCACCCCGCTGCTGGAGATCATGCGGCGGCCGCAATTCATCTCCGCCGCCGCCGCGGGCATGGTGTCCTATGGCGCGATGAACCTCGCCATGACGGCGACGCCGCTGGAGATGATGCTGTGCGGCTTCGGCGTCGCCTCCTCCGCCACGGTGATCCAGTTCCACGCCGTGTCCATGTTCGCGCCGGGCTTCTTCACGGGCCACCTGATCGTGCGCTTCGGCGTGCGGCGCATCATCGCCGTGGGGGCGGCGCTGATCGCCGCCTCCGTGCTGGTTTCGGTGGCGGGTAAGGAGTTCTGGCACTTCGCCACCGGGCTTGCCCTGCTGGGTCTGGGCTGGAACTTCATGTTCGTGGGCGCCACCAACCTGCTCGGCACGGCGCATCGGCCGGAGGAGCGGGTGAAGGCCCAGGCGGCCAACGACTTCCTGGTCTTCGGCACGGTGGCGGCCACCGCCTTCCTGTCCGGCTTCGTCCATGCCCGGCTGGGATGGGAGGCGCTGAACCTCCTCCTCCTCCCTGCCCTGGCAGGCGCGGTGGCGCTGATCGCCTGGCAGGCGGCGCGGGTGCGTCCGGCCCCCGCCGCCGCCTGACCGGGCCTCAGCGCGCCCCCGCCGGCGCCGCCCCCTCCTGCGGCGCCACCATGGTCTGCGCCGTTGCGGCGAGGTCGAAATCGGAACGCAGCTCGGCCGGGATGGCGGCGCGGCGGGTGATGCGCCAGGCGACGAAGGCCGCGAGGACGAGATGCGCCATCGCCGTCGCCATGAACAGCCCCGACGGCCCGAAGACGCGCATCAGGATTGAGGCGAGGAGCGGCCCCGCCACCGCCCCCATCCCATTGGCGAGCAGCAGGCCGGAGGAGGATTCCACGAATTCCGACGACGCCGAGTAATCGAAGGCATGGGCAGCGCAGATGGCGTAGAGCGGAAATGCCGCCGCGCCGAACAGCGCCGCCAGCAGCGCCATGGCCAGCCCCGTCTCGCCCACCCCCATGACGAGGCCGATCGCCGCCGCCGCGCCGACGAGGCAGGCGCCGATCACCACGATGCGACGGTCCAGCCGGTCGGACAGGCGGCCGATGGGCCATTGCACCAGCGCGCCGCCGAACACGGCGATGGACATGAAGATCGCCACCTGCCGCGTGTCGGCGCCCATCGCGACCACATAGGCCGGGCCCAGCGCCCAGAAGGCGCCGGAGGCGAGGCCGGCCATCATCACCCCCACCACCCCCACCGGCGAGATGCGGTAAAGCTTGATGGGCCGCAGCCGCGCCTCGGCCAGCGGCGCGGGCGGCGGCGAGGCGGTGAGCGCCACCGGCACCGCCGCAAGCGACACGAGGATGGAGGCGAGCGCGAAGAGCGGGAAGCGCGACGGATCCGCCAGGGTGAGCATCATCTGCCCGATCACGATCACGCCCAGGTTGATCATGGTGTAGAGGCCCATGACCATGCCCCGGTTCTCGTTGCCCGCGCGCTCGTTCAGCCAGCTTTCGATGACGAGGTAGAGGCCGGCGAAGCAGAAGCCGGTGATGGCGCGCAGCACCGCCCAGGTGAAGGGCTCGATCACCATCGCGTGGATCAGCACCACGGTGGAGGCGACGGAGGCCAGCGCGGCAAAGGTGCGGATATGACCCACGCGCTGGATCATCCGCCCACCGAGGATGCAGCCCACGACGAAGCCGAGGAAGTAGGAGGAGCCTTGCAGACCGATCTCCGTCGGGTCGAATTCCTCGAAGCTGGCACGCACGGGCAGCAAGGTGGATTGCAGCCCATTGCCCATGATGAGGATCGCGACGGACAGCAGCAATGCGGAGATCGGGGACAGCAATGCCCTCATGCGGAAGGCTCCTGTTGATGTGGGGGAGGTGTTTCCGTGCCCAACGCCTCAGGACGCGGGCGGATGACCGGGAATGCAGCCTGTGGCTTTCAGGGCGCAGCGTTCACTTTTATACGAAGGGCTTCGCAGGTCTCGCTTTACTTTTCAACCGCACCCCCAAAGATGTTGCATTGTGGAGACAACGCGGCGAGGGGGCCGGCTTCTGCCGGACGCCGCGTTTGGTTTCGGCCGTGACAGGCGCATGGGGTGCATGACAAACAGGGGCAGCGACAACGCGACGTTGGAGGACTGGTACCCTCAGCTGGAGGGGCGCCACTTCCTTGTCGTCGAGGATGAGTTCCTGATCGCCTGCTGGCTGGAGCAGGTGCTCACCGGGCTCGGTGCGACGGTGTCGCATGCCAGCAACGTGACCACCGCGCTGGAAACGATCAGCAGCCGCGCACCCGATGCCGCGCTGCTGGACTTCAACCTCGGCGAGGGGCGCAGTTCCATTCCCATCGCCGATGTGCTGGAGGCGCAGGGCATTCCCTTCGGCTTCATCACCGCCTCCGACCGTCGCGTTCGGGAATCGCACCATCGCGACCGGCCGACGGCGCCGAAGCCGACCTTTGACGAGGACCTGCACGCCCTGCTGCGAAAGATGCTGGCCGGGGTCTGAGGTCCGGCCTCAGCCCGCACGCGCCTGGACCGGGAAGCGCAGCGTCTGGGTAACGCCGCCACCCGGGCCGGTCGGGCCTGTCACGATATTGCCATCCAGCTGCGCGGCCAGGGCGCGCATCAGGCGCCGCCCCATGCCGGCGCGGCGGCGGAACTCCTCGGGCACCTCCTCGGGCGGCGACTGCGCCATTCCCACCCCGTCATCGCTCACCGCGAGCAGGTATTCATCCCCCTCGCGGCTGAAGCGCAGCGTCACCGTCCCGGACCGGTCCCCGGGAAAGGCGTGCTTCACCGCGTTGGTGACGAGTTCGTTCAGGACCAGCCCCACCGCCCCGGCGCGGGAGATGGACAGGAGGTGGCTCTCCCCTGCCAGCGCGAGGGCGATGGGCGTGAGGTTGGTGAGGTTGGTGCGCAGGTCCGTGACCAGGTCGCGCAGGTAGTCGCAGACATCGATCTCCATCGGGTGGGTGCCATCGGGGCGGCCGAGCCGGTCATGGACCCGCGCCAGCACCCGTACCCGCTCGTTCACCGCATCCAGCGCCGCCACCGTCTCGGGCGAGGATTCCATGGCCTGGAGCGAGATGGTGGCGCTGATGCGGGCCAGGTCGTTCTTCACCCGGTGCTCCAGCTCGGCGAGGAGGAGGTCGCGCTCGTGGGCCACTTCCTCGGCGTGGCGCCGCGCCTCCTCCGCCTGCTCCCGCAGCTTTTCCACGTTCTGGTAGGCAAGGTGCAGCGCCTCCGTCACCAGCGCGACGAAAAGGCCGGTCACGGTGAACAGCGCGATGCTGACCAGCGCGGAGCGGTCCAGCACGGCGAAGGAGCCATGGGGCGGAAAAAAGAAATAAACCGCGAGCACCGCGCTCAGCAGCGTGGCGAAGATGCCCGATCCCCGATCGAACACCACGGCTGAAAGAATGATTGCGGGGAAGAAGAACAGGAAGGGCAGCCCCTGCTGCTCGGGAAACAGCGAGACGCGGATGCCGAAGAACACCAGCACGAGCCCCCCTGCCGCCAGCCAACGCAGGGCGGTGGAGACGGACTGGGTCAAGGCAGGTCGGAGCAGGCGGCGCAGCATGGCCCGCGCTTAACCTTGCAAGGGTCCCTGCGGTTGAAATCACCCTCGACACGAGAAGCGCGCTGTCCGGCGCCCCCGCCCGAACCGAGGGCCATCCGCGCGATTGCGGGTCAAACGGGAGAGCACCGTGCGCGGGGAAGCCTTCGTTTTTCCGGGCAAGGTTGACGCAAATCAATGTGGCATCCATCTCGGTCCTGCATCGTGCCGGCGTGAACAGTCGGGAGCACCCGGCAGCACCCCTCCTGGCCGGAAGAATGACACGCATGACGCTTACGACCCTCGTCACCCACGTCGAGCCGGGCGAGGCCGCCTCCCTCGATGCGACCCTCGCCATGCCCTTCGCCCTGACCGAGGCCTGGTCCGCCCATCTCACGACGCTGGTCTTCACCACGGACACGCTGGCGGCCGCCGACGAGGCGCAGGCCGCCGCCCATGTGCGCGAGGCCGCGGAGCGGCGCGGCGTGTCCTGTGAGATCCGCTCCCGCAGCAGCTTCGCCCATGGCATCGGCGAGGTCCTGGTGGACCATCTCCGCGTCGCCGATCTCGGGGTGCTGGCGCTGCGCGGCGGCGCGGGCGTGGGGCACCGCATGATGCTGGGCGCCGCGATCTTCGAAAGCGGCCGCCCCGTCCTGCTGGCGCCGCATGGCGGGATGCCGGCTGCGGAGTTCGGCCGCGTCGTGGTGGCGTGGGACGCCTCGGCCGCCGCGGTGCGCGCGATCCACGGCGCCCTGCCCTTCATCCGGCGCGCCGCGGAAACCCTGGTCGTCACCGTCACGGAAGAGAAGGATTTCCGGCCGGACCAATCGGGCGTCGAGGTGACGCGCCTGCTGGCGCGGCACGGGGCGAAGGCCCGCTTCGTCGCGGTGCCGCGCGATGGCGGCAGCGTGTCCGAGGCGCTGTATGCAGCGGCGCGGGGCGCGGAGGCGGACCTGCTCGTCATGGGCGCGCAGCGCCATTCGCCGCTGCACAACATGGTGTTCGGCAGCGCGACGCGGGAATTGCTGTCCGGCGGGCCAAGCCTGCCGACCCTGGTCGCCGCCTGACCCGCCCTCCTCGGCCAGACAAGAAAGGAAGCAGCACCATGCGCGCCGCCGATCTCATGACCGCCTCCCTGCTCACCGTCACGCCCGACACCCCCATCGCGGAGGTCGCGAACCTGCTGGCCAGCCGCGGGGTTTCCGCGGTCCCGGTGCTGGAGGCGGATGGGCGCCTCGCCGGCATCGTCACGGAAGCCGACCTGGTGCGCCGCGTGGCAGGCGAGGCAGCGGGGCGCCGGCCCGGCTGGTTCTCCACCGTCGTGACCGGCCGCGTCGGAACCGAGGCCGACCACTACGCCCGGATGCATGGCGCCCGCGCCTCGGACGTCATGACCACCGAGGTGGTGACGGTGGAGGAGGACACTCCCGCCGCCGACATCGCCCGCCTCATGGAGGATCGGAAGGTCAAGCGCGTGCCGGTGCTGCGCGACGGCCAGCTCGTTGGCATCGTCTCGCGCGCCGACCTGCTCGGCCTCGCCTTCGCTCCGCCCTCCGCCACCGCCGGACCGGTGCCGGACGAGCGGATCCGCCGCGCCGTGGAGGCGGCGCTGCGCGAGCAGAACTGGGCGGATGCCTCGCTGGTCTATCCCGCCGTGTCCTCGGGGGTGGTCACCTTTCACGGCTTCTGCCGCTCGCCCTCCGTGCCCAAGGCGCTGCGCGTCCTGGCCGAGCGCGTGCCCGGGGTGAAGGGCGTCGAGATGGACCTCGCCCCGCCGCCGCCCTTCGTCCTGGGAGTTCCCTGAGGGCAGGGGCTTGTCGGCGCCCTCGCCGCCGCTGCAGGCGCTCTTCGCCACGCGCCCGCTCGACCCGGTCGCGGACGGGTTGCCCATCCCCGGCGCCGGGCTTCTGCTGATGCTGATGCTGGTGCTGGTGCTGGTGCTGGAGGGCGAGAAATGGGCGCGGCGGCGCTTGGCGGGCAAGGGCTGAGGCAGGCGGGCGTGACGCTGCGCCGCTACGCCCTGCTGGCCTGGGTCTGCGCCGCGCTCGCGGTCGGGGTGGTGTTGCGACTGCTCGGCCATCCCGGTCTCGCGGAGGCCGCCTGGTCGGCAGGCAGCCTACCCGTGGCGGCGCATGTCGCGTTGGGGCTGGCGCGGTCGCTGGTGGGCGGTCGGGTCGGGGTGGATGCCATCGCCCTCGCCGCCATCCTCGGCGCGGTGGCCCTGGGCGAGGCGGCTGCGGCGGCGGTGATCGGGCTGATGGTGGCCGGCGGCGAGGCGCTGGAGGCCTGGGCGGGCGGCCGCGCGACCCGCGCCCTCTCCGACCTCGTGGAGCGGGCGCCGCGCCGCACGATCCGCATCCGCGATGGCGGGATGGAGGAGATCGCGGTCGCCGCCCTCCGTTCCGGCGACCTCCTCCTGGTGCGGCCGGGCGAGACGGTTCCGGCCGACGGGACGCTGGAGGACGCGGCGACACTGGACGAGAGCGCCCTGACCGGCGAGGCGCTGCCGGTGGAGCTCAGCCCCGGCGCCGCCATCCGCAGCGGCGGCGTCAATGCGGGCGGCGCCTTCCGCCTGCGCGCCACGCACGAGGCCGCGGCGAGCACCTATGCCGCCATCCTCCGCCTGACGGAGCAGGCCGCCGCCTCGCGTGCGCCCCTGGCGCGGCTGGCCGATCGCTGGGCGGTGGGCCTCATCCTGTTCACCGCCGTCCTGGCCGGCGGCGCCTGGGCGTTGAGCGGCGATCCCCTGCGCGCCCTTGCCGTGCTGGTGGTCGCCACGCCCTGCCCGCTGATCCTCGCGGCGCCGGTCGCGCTGGTGTCGGGGATCGGCCGCGCGGCGCGGCGCGGCATCGTCGTGAAGGGCGGCGGCGCGCTGGAACGGCTGGCACGCGCACGCACGGTGCTGTTCGACAAGACCGGCACGCTCACCTCCGGCCATCCGGGCCTCGCCTCGGTGGAGGCGGCGCCGGGCCTCGGGGAGGACGCGGCGCTGCGCCTCGCGGCGGCGCTGGCGCAGGGCTCGACGCACCCGGTCTCGGCCGCGCTGGTGGCCGCGGCGCAGGCGCGCGGCCTCGCCCTGCCCGTCCCCGCCCGCGTCGCGGAGCGGCCGGGCGGCGGGCTGACCGGGCTGGTGGAGGGTCGCGCCCTGGCCCTGGGCTCGGAGGCCTTTCTGCGCGGCCTGGGGATCGTGCCGCGCCAGGGCTTCGGCGCCGCCGCCCAGGCTTCGCGCGGGGGCGCCCTGGTCGCCTGGCTCGCCGCTGACCGGCAGGGCGCCGCCGCCTTCGTCATGGTGGATGCCATCCGCGCGGAAGCGCCGGCGACGATGCGCCGCCTGCGCGCCCTGGGCGTGCGGCGCATGGTGCTGGTCACCGGCGACCGCGCGGAGGCCGCGACGCCGGTCGGCGAGGCGCTGCGCCTCGACGCCGTGCTGGCCGATCAAACCCCCGCCGATAAGATCGCCGCCGTGCGCGCGGAGGCGTTGGCCGCGCCCACCATCATGGTGGGGGATGGGGTGAACGATGCGCCGGCCCTGGCGGCGGCGGATGTCGGCATCGCCATGGGCGCGGGCGGCACCGCCGCGGCCGCGGAGGCGGGCGAGGTGGTGCTGCTGGTGGACCGCGTGGACCGCGTGGCGGAGGCCATCGCCATCGCCCGGCATTCCCGTCGCGTCGCGCTGCGGGCCATCGCGCTTGGCATCGGCATGTCGGCCCTGGCGATGGGGGTGGCGGCAGCGGGCTTGCTGTCGCCGCTGGCCGGGGCGCTGGTGCAGGAGGGCATCGACGTCTTCGCCATCCTCTATGCGCTGGGGGCGCTCCGCCCCGGCGTGGAGGAGCGGCAGGCCGAGGCCGCGGCGGCGTGATCCGCGCCGAAGCCGGTCACCCCCCGGCGCGGCGGCGGCGCGAAGCAGCCGACGACATCCTCCATCGAGCCACCAGGCAGCCCCATCACGAATTCCTCCATGCGGCCATGGGCCTTGGCGGGAACGCCCTCCTCGGCGCCGATGCGGCGCATGGGTTCCATGGGCCGGGAACTCGTCCATCCCCGCGGCTGACATGAAAGGCTTCGCCGCGTGGCGAGGATCAGCGTGGCTTCAGGAAGAGGCAGGCAAGCCCGACGGCGACGAGCTGCGCGGCCATGACGTGGAAGGCGGCCTCGAACCCGGCGCCCGCGCTCACCAGCGCCATGAAGATCAGCGGGCCCGTGACGGAGGCGACGAAGCCGAACAGGCTGGAGGCCGCGGTCACGCTGCTCACCAGAGCCAGCGGCGCGACCCTTGCCAGCTCCGCGATGTGGACGCCGTTCCAGCCGATGGCGGTGAAGCCCACCAGCCCCGCGCAGGCATAAAGCGCCCATCGCCCCTCATCCCCCGCCACGACCAGCAGCGAGACGGCGGCGCCGGACAGGATCGCCTGGAGGCCGAGGTGTCGCAGCGCATGTCCCATCCGGTCGGCCACCCAGCCGAGCGCGATGCGCCCGAGCATGCTGGCGCACTGCATCACCGCGACGACCTGCCCCGCTTCCGCCAGCGAGGCGCTGTGCCGCGTGTAGACGAAAGTGGCGACGAACGCCGTCAGGCAGGCCTGCATCAGCGAGTAGGAGGCGCCGATCACCGTCAGCACCGGCAGGGAGGGATGCGCCCGCAGCGCGCCTACGCAGCGCACCATCTCCGCCGGCTGGACCAGCGCGCGCGCCCAGCCGGGCTGGCGGGGGCCCTTTTCCGTGTCCAGCGCGCCGCGAAACCCCTCGATGAGGAGGCAGCAGGCGAGCAGGATCGCGACGAGCAGGCCCAGCGCCACCGACAGCCCATAAGCCGCGGCGACCGGCGCGGCGACCAGCCCGGCCAGCGCCCCGCCAAGCGGCACGCCGGCCTGCTTGATCGAGAAGATGAGGGTGCGATGCGCGGGCGGCGCGTGGCGGATGAGGATCTGGCTGCCCGCCGGCGTGTTGGGCCCGTTCCCGAGGCCCATCGCCAGCGCGCCCAGTAGCCCGAGGAGGCCCAGGGGCTGCGACAGGACGACGATGCCGAGCGCCATGCAGACCATGCCGAGCTGCAAGGTGCGGATGGGCCCGAAATGGCTGAGCATCGCGCCGCCGGAGGCGAGGAACCAGCAGATCCCCGCCGCGGAAAGGGCCGAGACTAGGCCGATGCTTTCGGGCGACAGGCCCGCCCGCATCATCAGGGGCGGCCCGAGGACCGGCACCGAGATGCTGGCGAAGGAACACACGGTCTGGACCAGCAGCGTCCCGGCAAGGGCGCTGGCCCACAAAGGCAGCTTCAACGTCGTTTCCGTCCCTGTTCGACCGGGTTCCTGTTCCTTGCAGCGCGGGCGGGCCGGTGACAAGCGCCGGCGGGTGCCGGAAGGGTCTCACATCCTGCGCCGAACTACGTTATCGCTAGACGAAAGAACGGGCTGGGGATGGGAATGTCTGCGACGAAGCCGCTGGCGTTCGGAGGCGCTGCCGGGCCGCGCAGGCCGCGGCTTCGCCCGCGGGGCCGCGTCGCCACGGCGGAAGCGCATGCGGCGGTGCAGGCGGCCCTCGCCGCCTCCGGCGTCGCGGAGCCGCGGCGCGACCTGCTGATCGAGCAGCTTCACGCCCTCCAGGACCGCTTCGGCTGCCTGCGGGAAGGCCATCTGGTCGCCCTGGCGGAGTGGCACCGCCTTGCCCCCGTCGAGGTGTTCGAGGCCGCGAGCTTCTACGCCCATTTCGAGATCCTGCCCGACGACGCGCCCGCACCGCCCCCCGTGACGATCCGCGTCTGCGAGGGGCTGCCCTGCGCCATGGCCGGTGCCGGCGCCTTGCTCGAAACGGCGCGGGAGATGGCGCCGCCGGGCACGCGCGTGCTCGCCTCCCCCTGCATGGGCAATTGCCACCGCGCACCGGTTGCGGCGGTCGGCTTCGAACCCTTCGCGCCGGCGAAGGCGGAGGCGCTGCTGGCCGCCGCGCGATCCGGCCTCGCCGTCGCACCGGGAACGCAGGGCCTCGAGGAATACCGCGCGCGCGGCGGCCATGTCGCGCTGCAGGCCGCACAGGCGGGCCGCCTGACGCCCGAGGCGGCCGTCGCCATCGTGGAGCGGGCCGGCCTGCGCGGCCTCGGCGGCGCCGGCTTCCCCACCGCGCGGAAATGGCGCCTCGCCCTGGCCCATCCGGCGCCGCGCCACCTCGTCGTGAATGCCGACGAGGGCGAGCCCGGCACCTTCAAGGACCGCTTCTGCCTGGAAGCGGAGCCGCACCGCGTGCTGGAAGGCATGCTGGTCGCCGCCCATGCGATCGGCGCGGAGGCGTGCTGGATCTACCTGCGCGACGAATATCCCGACCTGCGCCGCGTCGTGGAACACGCGCTGGAGGAGTTGCGCGGCGCCGGCATCGCCGGCCCGCCCGTGCATCTCCGCCGCGGCGCCGGCGCCTATATCTGCGGCGAGGAAACCGCTCTCCTCGAAAGCCTCGAGGGGCGCCGCGGCTATCCGCGACACAAGCCGCCCTTCCCGGGCGAGCACGGGCTGTTTGGCCGCCCGACGGTGGTCCACAACGTCGAGACGCTGTGGTGGCTGCCCGGCATCCTGGCGGCGCCGGAGGGTGCGGATCGCTACGCCTCGGCCGGGCGCCGGGGCGCGAAGGGCGAGCGCTTCTTTTCCGTTTCCGGCCGCGTCCGCGAACCGGGCGTGAAGCGCGCCCCCGCCGGCGTCACGGCGCGGGAACTGATCGAGGAATTCTCCGGCGGCATGGCGGAAGGCCATCGCTTCGTCGGCTATCTGCCGGGCGGCGCCTCGGGCGGCATCCTCCCCGCACGGCTGGCCGACATGCCGCTCGATGTCGGCGCGCTGGATGCGGAGGGCTGCTTCGTCGGCTCGGGCGCGGTGGTCGTGCTGTCCGACCGCGACGACCTGGCCGAGGTGGCGCGCAACCTCCTGCGCTTCTTCCGCGAGGAAAGCTGCGGGCAATGCACGCCCTGCCGGGTCGGCACCGCCAAGGCCGTGCGGCTGCTGGACGCGCCGGCGTGGGATCGCGCGCTGCTCGGCGAACTCGGCGAGGCGATGGCGGATGGCTCGATCTGCGGCCTCGGCCAAGCGGCGATGAACCCGGTGCGCAGCCTGCTGCGCTTCTTTCCGGAGGAGGTGCCGTGACGGGGGTCCGCTTCACCCTGGACGGAAGGGAGGTCGAGGCCGCGCCAGGCGAGACGATCTGGAACGTGGCGCGCCGCGTGGGCGTCGCCATCCCGCATCTGTGCCACCTGCCGCGTGCCGATTACCGCCCGGACGGCAATTGCCGCGCCTGCCTCGTCGAGGTGGAGGGCGAGCGCGTGCTTGCCGCTTCCTGCCGCCGCGTGCCGACGCCCGGGATGGCGGTGCGCAGCGCGAGCAAGCGCGCGCGCCGCGCCCGCCGAATGGTGTTCGAACTCCTGCTGGCCGACATGCCCGAGGGCGCGGCGCGCGACGACAGCGGCATCTTCGCGCAGTGGGCGCGGGAGATGGGCGTTTCCGCTTCCCGCTTCGCGCCGGAGACGGCGCGGCCGGCGCCGGATCTGTCCCACCCGGCCATGGCGGTGCAGCTCGACGCCTGCATCACCTGCGGTCTGTGCGAACGCGCCTGCCGCGAGGTGCAGCACAACGACGTCATCGGCTTCGCTGGCCGCGGCATGGAGGCGACGGTCAGCTTCGACCTGCTGGACCCGATGGGCGCCTCCTCCTGCGTGGCCTGCGGGGAATGCGTGCAGGCCTGCCCGACGGGCGCGCTGCTGCCCAAGAGCGTGCTGGACGCGGCGGGGCGCCGCGCCGCGCCGCCCGCGAAGGAGGTGGCGAGCATCTGCCCCTATTGCGGCGTCGGCTGCCAGGTTGGCTTCCGTGTGCGCGACGACCGGATCGAGGAGGTGGTGGGCCGCGAGGGCCCCGCGAATGCAGGGCGGCTTTGCGTGAAGGGACGCTTCGGCTTCGACTACATCGCCCATCCCGAAAGGCTGACGAAGCCGCTGATCCGGCTGGACGGCGCGCCCAAGGACCCGGCCGACTGCCTCGATCCCGCCCGCGCCCGCCGCCACTTCCGCGAGGCAAGCTGGGATGAGGCGCTGGAGCGCGCCGCGCAGGGGCTCGCCCGCATCCGCGACGGCGCCGGGGGTCCGGCGGCGCTGGCCGGATTCGGCAGCGCCAAGGGCTCCAACGAGGAGGCCTATCTGTTCCAGAAGCTGGTGCGCACGGGTTTCGGCACCAACAACGTGGACCACTGCACGCGGCTCTGCCACGCGGCGAGCGTCGCGGCCTTGCTAGAGGATGTCGGCAGCGCCGCGGTGACGGCGCCCTTCACCGCCGCAACCGAGGCCGACCTGCTGCTGGTGATCGGCGCGCGGCCGACGGAGAACCACCCAGTCGCCGCCACCTTCCTGAAGGATGCCGCCGCGCGCGGCGCGAAGCTGGTGGTGATGGACCCGCGCGGCACCGGCCTCGATCGCTTCGCGACGGAGGTGGTCCGTTTCGCGCCCGGGCAGGATGTCGCCCTGCTGAACGCCCTGCTGCACGTGATCGTGGAGGAGGAGATTTACGACGCCGCCTTCGTCGCTTCGCGCGTGGACGGCTTCGCCGAGTTGCGGGCGCATCTGGCCGCCTACGCGCCGGAGGCGATGGAGCGCCTGTCCGGCGTGCCGGCGGAACAGGTGCGGCGCGTCGCGCGGCTCTACGCGGGCGCGCGCTCGGCGCTAACTCTGTGGGGCATGGGCGTCAGCCAGTCCGTGCACGGCACGGACAATGCCCGCGCCCTGATCGCGCTGGCGCTGCTTTGCGGCCATGTCGGGCGGGAGGGCGCCGGGCTGCATCCGCTGCGCGGGCAGAACAACGTGCAGGGCGCCTCCGATGCCGGGCTGATCCCGATGATGCTGCCGGATTACCGCCGCACCGCCGACCCCGTCGCCCGTTCCTTCCTGGAGGAACTCTGGGGCGCGAAGCTGGATGAGCAGCCCGGGCTGACGGTGGTGGAGATCCTGCAGGCGGCCGAGCGCGGCGAGATCCGCGGCATGTACGTGATGGGCGAGAACCCCGCCATGTCCGATCCCGACCTCGCGCATGCGCGCGCCGCCCTCGCGCGGCTGGATCACCTCGTCGTGCAGGACCTGTTCCTGACGGAGACCGCGGCGCTGGCCGATGTCGTCCTGCCCGGCTCCGCCTGGCCGGAAAAGGACGGCACCGTCACCAACACCAACCGACAGGTGCAGGTCGGCCGCGCCGCCGTCCCTCCGCCGGGCGAGGCGCGGCAGGATCTGCGGATCATCGCCGATCTGGCGCGTCGCCTCGGGCTCGACTGGCCGCAACTCCAGGCGCGCGACGTGTTCGGGGAGATGGCGCAGGCCATGCCCTCCCTCGCCAACATCACCTGGGAGCGGCTGGAGCGCGAGAACAGCGTCACCTACCCCTGCGCCGCGCCCGACGCGCCGGGCGAGGCCATCGTGTTCCGGGACGCCTTCCCCACCCCCTCCGGCCGCGCGCGGCTGGCGCCCGCCGGCCTGTCGGATCCCGGCGAGATGCCGGACGCCGAATACCCCTTCGTGCTCACGACGGGCCGCGAGCTGGAGCACTGGCACACCGGCGCCATGACCCGCCGCGCGCGCGTCCTCGATGCGCTGGAACCCGCCCCGACCGTCTCGCTGGCGCCGGCGGAGCTGCGGCGCCTGGGCCTCGCCAGCGGCCAGCGCCTGCGGGTGGCGACGCGGCGCGGCGCGGTGGAGCTGCTGGCGCGCGAGGACCCGGCCCTGCCGCCGGGCCTGGCCTTCATCCCCTTCGCCTATCGCGAGGCGGCGGCCAACCTGCTGACCGACCCCCGCCTCGATCCCGACGGCAAGATTCCAGGCTTCAAGTTCTGCGCCGCGCGGCTGGAGCCGGCCTGAGGCGCGGCGCCCGCGGCCTCAGCGCCACCCCAGCGCGGGGGCGACGTGCTTCAGGATGCCCTCGATGACATGGGCGCAGTATTCCACGCCCAGCTGGTTCGGGATGGTGAGGAGCAGCGTGTCCGCCGCCGCGATCGCCTCGTCGGCGCGAAGCTGCTCCACGAGCGCATCCGGCTCGGCCGCGTAGCTTCGGCCGAAGATGGCGCGGGTCTTCTCGTCCAGGAAGCCGATCTGGTCCCCCTCCTTGCCGCTGCGGCCGAAATAGGCGCGGTCGCGGTCATCGAGCAGCGGGAAGATGCTGCGGCTGACCGAGACGCGCGGCGTGCGGGCGTGGCCGGCTTCCTTCCAGGCCGCGTGGAAGGCGCGGATCTGCGCGGCCTGCTGGAGGTGAAAGGCCTCGCCCGTCTCGTCGTCCTTGAGGGTGGAGCTTTGCAGGTTCATGCCCTGCTGCGCCGCCCAGACCGCCGTGGCGTCCGAGCCGGAGCCCCACCAGATGCGCTCGCGCAGCCCCTCCGAATGCGGCTCGAGCCGCAGCAGGCCGGGCGGGTTGGGAAACATCGGGCGCGGGTTCGGCCGGGCGAAGCCCTCGCCGCCGAGCACCTGCAGGAAGACCAGCGCGTGGCGACGGCCCATCTCGGCATCGCTCTCGCCCTCGGTGGGCGCGTAACCGAAATGGCGCCAGCCATCGATCACCTGCTCGGGCGAGCCGCGGCTGAGGCCGAGCTGGAGGCGGCCGCCGCTGATGAGGTCGGCCGCGCCGGCATCCTCGGCCATGTAGAGCGGGTTCTCATAGCGCATGTCGATCACGGCGGTGCCGAGCTCGATGCGTCTCGTCTTCGCGCCCATGGCGGCGAGCAGCGGAAAGGGCGAGGCGAGTTGGCGCGCGAAATGGTGGACCCGGACATAGGCGCCGTCTGCGCCCAGCTCCTCCGCCGCGACGGCGAGGTCGATGGATTGCAGCAGCGCATCGGCGGCGGAGCGGGTGCCCGAGCCGGGCGAAGGCGACCAATGGCCAAAGGACAGGAAGCCGATCTTCTTCATCGCAAGGAGTATCCAGTGAGGGATGCGACCTGCCCGGGAGGCGGCAGCCAACGGACGGGGCAGGTTCTCGTTGAGGGAGGATATGGGGCTTCTGGCGCATCCGTCCCAATCACCGGCGCCAATGACGGTGATGGAACCGGGGCGCCCCCGCCGAAGGACGACCGGTGGCCGACGAGACGGTGGAGTTCAGCGTGACGCCGCGAAACGCCAGCGATGGCGCGCCCGGGGCGGTGGCCGCCTTTCCCTATGACCGGATGACCGTGGAGCGTTTCCGCGAGGCCTTTCCCCGCGCCCGGTGGCGCGACGACCTCCAGGCCTGGTTCGTGCCGGGGACCCGCGCGGAGAAGCGCCTGACCGCGTGGATGGGCCGCCAATGGTCCGGCGTGCTCGCCTATGCCGACCAGCGCGGCCGCGACGCATTCGCCTTCGAGCCGATCACGAGCCCCTATCTCGAGGTCGGGGACGGCTTCGTGGTCCGCACCCCCTTCTCGCGGAGCGTGATCGCCGAGTTGCGGGCCGTGCCCTGGGCCCGCTGGGACGCGGCCCTGAAGGCGTGGCGCGTGCCCTTCCGTTCCTTCGAGGAACTGAGCCGGCGCTGGCCCGCCATCGAGGAAGCCGCCCGCCGGGCCGAGCCCGAGGAACGGCGCAAGCGAGAGGAAAGCCGCAAGGCGTCCCCCGAGCACGGGGAAAGGCGGGCCGCGGAGGCCGAGCGCCGGCGCAGCCGCTATCCCGTGCCGGAGGATGCGCTCCCGCCGCTGGACCGCGTGGTGATGACCCATGGGGGATGCGTGGTGTTCGAGGAAGTCAGCGGCGAACTGGCCGAGCCGGCCATCGCCGCCCGCTTCTACCCTGGCGTCGCCGCAGGCGCGGCCACGCTGCTCTGGGCGCGCTGGCGCAGGCCGACCCACGCGGAGCTGGTGGAAACCTGGCCGGCGCGGGCGCCACCGGGCCCGGATGAGCTGGCGCGCGGCTGGTGGCAGCCGGTCATCGAGGTGCTGCGCGAGGAACGCCGCAAGGCGGCATCGCTGGAGCGGGCGCAGGCAACGCGCCGGTTCAGGGCATGATGGGCGCCGCCTGCCGGGCAGGGCCGCATCACGGGCGAGGCGCTGCCGCAGGCGCGGGGCGCGCGGACCAGACGCCCGGGCGGACGGCGACCGCCGTCAGCAGCCCATAGGCCGTCACCCCGAGGGCAACGGCCAGGAACTGCCCGTCCAGCCCCCAGCCCAGCGCGTCCGCGAGCAGCCAGCCGCCGCCCACCGCGATGGAAATCCGCGACAGGCCGGCCGCCACCGGCCAGCGCATGCGTCCGGCGCCCATGGCGGCGAAGTAGAAGGCCATGCCGACGCCGAAGCCCGGCAGCGAAGGCCCGATCACGGCCAGCGCGCGGGTCGCGATGGACACGACCTCGGGGTCCGAGGCGAAGGCCAGCGCCGTTTCGCGCGGGAACAGCGCCACGAGGAGGCCCACCGGTCCGGTGACGGCCAGGGCCAGCATCGCGCCGGTCCAGGCCGTCCGGCGCGCCGTCGCCCAGTCCCCGGCCCCGACCGACCGCCCGACCAGGGCCGTCAGCGCCGATCCGACGCCGAAGGCCAGCGGGATCATCAGGAACTCGAGCCGGGCGGAGACCCCATAGGCCGCGACGGCCGCCGGGCCATGGGACTGGATCCGCGCCGTCACGAGGATGGTGGTGAGGTTGGCCACCGTGGCCAGCGCGCAGGCGACGAGGCCGACGGACAGGATGCGGCTGAACAAGGACCGGCTGAGGCGGATCCGCAGCGTCGGCTTGAAGCCAGCGCCGCCCGCCAGCACCACCGCGCCCTGGCCGATCGTCGCCGCCAGCATGGTGAGCGCGTAGGCGAGGCCGGCCCCGGCCAGGCCCATGCCCGCCGGCTCCGCCAGGGCCCAGGCCAGCGGCGGATAGGCCAGGCCGGTGACGAGCAGGACGCGCGCCGCCAGCGCGTGCCGCCCGCCGCCGCGCAGCACCGAGGCGAGGGTGTTCGCCAGCCAGACCGGGATCGCGCCGAGGCCGAACAGCCAGATCGCATAGGGCGCCGCGGCGTCCGCGACCGCCGCGCCGCCGATCAGGCCGAGCAGCAGGCGCGGGAACCCGGCCAGCGCCACGGCGAAGAGGAGCCCTGCCGTGACTGCGATCAGCACGGCATGCAGCACCAGCGCCGCGGCCTCGTCCGGCCTGCGCGCGCCGAGCGCCCGGGCGACGGCGGACACCACGCCCCCGCCCATCGCGCCCGCGGACATCATCTGCATCAGCAGGGCGAAGGGAAGGACGATGGCCCAGCCGGCCAGGGCCGCGGTGCCCTGGCGCGCCGCGAGCCACGTCTCGAAGAGCTGCCCGCCCGCCTGCACCGCGGCGAGAAGCGTCGTCGGCGCGGCGAGCTTGAGGATGCGGCGCAGCAGCTCCGCGCCGGGAACCGGCGGCGCCAGCGTGGCGGCGAGCGGTGCCGCACCGGCTGGCAAGGCGGTCGAACCCGTGGACATGGCGTGCGTCCTTTGTGGCAGGGTGGTGTCGTCGGTCACGTGAGGGCGGGGCGCGTCATTGGCCGGGCGGCTCGGCCGCCCCGAGATCCGTGTTCACGAGGACCGCGAGGGTCTGGCGCAGCGCGGCGGCCTGCGGGCCGCCAAAGGCCTCGTCGAAGCCGCGCTGCGCGTCCGTCCAGCGCCGGCGCGCCTCGGTCAGGCGCTCTGCACCGGCTTCCGTCACGTCGAGGACGCGGCTGCGCCGGTCCCGCGGGTCGACGCCCACCGCGACGAGCCCGTCGCGCTCCAGCGGGCCGAGATTCCGTCCGAGCGTCGTGCGGTCCAGCACGAGATCGGCCGCGAGTTCGTTGATGGTGCGCGGCCCCAGGCGCTTGAGGCGCGCGAGGATCGAGAATTGCGTCGTGCGCAGCCCCGTCGGGGCCAGGTGGCTGTCGTAGTACTGCGTGACATGCCGCGCGGCCTTGCGGATCGCGAGGCAGTTGCAGAGGCCAGGTTGCGGAAGACCCTTGTCCATCACCGTGCTCCGGGGGCAGCAGGCGGATAATAGGTGCATATACGCCTAATGCAAGGAACTTCGGCAGGAGGGGCTTCGGCCGTGTCAGCCCGTGGCGAGGAGCTGCGCGAGGCTGGCCGAGAGCTCGTCCTTCCGGAACGGCTTTGTCAGCCGGGGAAGGTCCGGCGCGATCCCCTCATTCTCCGCATAGCCAGACACCAGGAGCACCAGCACCTCCGGGCGCGCCGACCGGACCGCGTGGGCCAGACCCGTGCCCGTCATGCCGGGCATGAGGTGGTCGGTGACGAGGAGGTCGAAGGCCTCCCCGTTGTTCACCAAGTGGATCGCCTCCTCGGCGGAGGCAGCCTCGATCACCTCGTAGCCGAGGTCGGACAGCATGTCGGCCGTGCTCAGCCGCACGAGTTCCTCGTCATCCACGAGCAAGGCCCGTCCGCAGGAGCCGGCGTCGGGCACCGCTTCCGGCTCCGCCTCGGCGGCCTCGGGCGCGACGGCGCTTTGCGGCAGCCAGAGTTCAATGTTGGTGCCGAGCCCCGGCCTGCTGTGGATCCGCAGCGCGCCGCCCAGCTGCGAGGCGAGGCCATGCGCCATGGACAGGCCCAGCCCCGTCCCCTTGCCGATGCCCTTGGTGGAGAAGAAGGGCTCGACGGCGCGGGCCGCCGTCGCCTCGTCCATCCCCGTGCCGGTATCCGCCACGGAGAGGCGGATATAGGCGCCCGGCCTCAGGGCGAGGCCGTGGCCGCTGCCCAAGAGTTCGGCGCTGGCCGAGATGCGGAGCGTGCCGCCCTCGGGCATCGCGTCGCGTGCATTCACGGCGAGGTTCAGCAGCGCCATTTCAAGCTGGTTGGGATCGGCCTTGGCGGGCGGCAGGTCTTCCGCCGCCTCGATGGCCACCCGGATCTGCGGTCCCGTCGTGCTCGCCACGAGCTCGGCCATGCCGGCCACGAGCTTCCTCACGTCCACGGGCACGGATTGCAACGGCTGCCGCCGCGCAAAGGCGAGCAGCCGCTGCACCAGCGTCTTGGCGCGCTCCGCCGATTGCGCGGCCCCGGCGATCAGGCGGCGCTCGCGATCGGTGCCGACGCCGCGGCGCTGGAGCATGTCGAGCGCGCCAACGATCGGCGTCAGCAGGTTGTTGAAGTCGTGCGCGACGCCGCCCGTCAGCTGGCCCATCGCTTCCATCTTCTGGCTCTGGCGCAGCGCTTCCTGCGCGGCCTCCAGCTGGGCCTGGCGTTCCTTTTCCGCGGTGACGTCGCGCGTCACCGAATAAAGGTTGCCGCCCTCGGGCACCGCGACCCAGGACAGCCAGCGCCATCCGCCATCCTTGGTGCGGTAGCGATTCTCGAAGCGCAGCACGGAGTTGCCTTCGCGCACCTGCGCGAAGGCCGTGGCGCTCGCGTCCATGTCGTCAGGGTGCACGAAATCCGCATAGGGTCGGTTCTCGAGCTCCTCCGTCCGCCAGCCGAGCGCGCTGGTCCAGGCCGGGTTCACGGCGTCGAAAGTCGCACGGCCGATGTTGACGACGGAAAGCAGGTCGAGGCTGTGCTGCCAGATCAGGCCCCGCTCCCGCGAGCGCTCGACCACCTTGCGCTCGAGATCGGCGTTGAGCGCCAGAAGCGCCTCCTCCGCCAGCTTGCGATCGTGGATGTCCACCGATGCGCCGAACCACCGCACGATCTCGCCCGTCGCCGGATCGCGATGGGGCAAGGCGCGAACCAGGAACCAGCGATAGCTTCCAGATGCCGAGCGGATGCGGTGCTCGACGAGAAAGGCCGTCCCGGTGCGCCGGGCCTCGTCGAAGGCGGCCATCGTGGCGGCGCCGTCCTCGGGGTGCACGTGGTTGGCCGCGACCTCGGGGGCGGTGGTCGACTCGTAGGGGATGCCGGTGTAGTCGGACCACTGCTTGTTGAAGAACTCGGTGCGGCCTTCCGCGTCGGTGATCCAGATGATCTGGGGAATGGCATCGGCCATCAGCCGGAAGCGGGCCTCGCTTTCGCGCAGGTGGTACTCGGCCCTCGCCCGCTCCACCGCCGCCCAGCTCCGGGTGGCGACCTCCTCGATGAGCGCGACCTCGTCCGCCGTCCAGGCATGCGGCTCGCGGTGGTTCACGTAGAGCGAGGCGTGGAAGCGCCCTTCGCGCACGAGCGGCACGGACACGAAGGCGCGGGTCTCGATCGCGTCCCAGCTTTCCTGCACCTGCGCCGGGTCCGCCCGCACATCGGCAACGACCTCCGTGGCGCCGCGGCGCTGCCGTTCGATGCTCGCGAGGCCGAAAGCGTCGGTGCGGAAGAGGCCGAGGATCGGCGCGACGCCATCCGCGTGGCAGGTGGTGCAAAGGATGGTCTCGCCGTCCTCCTGCATCTCGCTGAACCCGACGCGCGAGGCGCCCAGGTGGCGCCCGAGCGCCGCGGCGGTGGCCTCCATGGCCGCGCGTGGCCCCGCCGCGTCGCGCAACCGCTCATCCAGTTCGAGCAGGAAGGCGCGCCGCCGCTCGGCCAGCACCTGCTCCGTGGTTTCCGTGCAGACGCAGAACATGCCGGCCACGACCCCGCCCTCGTCCCGCACCGGCGAGTAGGAGAAGGTGAACCAGGTCTGCTCGTCGAAGCCCTTGCGGTTCATCCGCAGCGGCAGGTTCTCGCGGTAGGTCGCCTGCCCGGCCAGCGCCGCATCGATCAGCGGCGAGATGTCGGGCCAGATCTCGGACCAGATGTCGTGGAAGCGCGCGCCCATGGCCGACGGATGCTTGGCGCCGAGGATTTCCGCGTAGGGGTCGTTGTAGAGGAAGCCGAGTTCCGGCCCCCATGCGACGAACATCGGGAACTTGGAGCCGAGCATCAGCCCGACCACCGAGCGCAGCGATTGCGGCCAAGCCGCCGGCGGCCCCAGCGGCGAGTCCTGCCAGTCATGGGCGCGCATCAGGGCGCCCGCCTCGCCGCCGCCCGTCAGGAACTCGGAATGATGCGCGGGGTCCTGGGCGCCGGCCAGTCGAGGTCCTTTCGATCCTGTCTTCCCATCGGAGCACGGGAAGGGTGAGGCCGTCTTATTGCGCCGGTCCGGGTTCGTCATGACCAAGATGCCCGGCAGGGCAGAGAGTTGCGGCGACCGGCAGGGAAGCCTGCGTGACATCCGCTCCCGACCCCCACCGGTACCATGCGGCCCATTCGCCGTCAGCCCCGCGTCGCGCTCTCCAGCACCTGCCCCGGCCTTGCGGCCAGGAAGCGCGCGGGTTCCAGCCCCGATGCGGCGAGCGCCCCGGCGAGATCCTCGGCCGGACGCGCCACGCCCTCATCCGTCAGGCGGAACGTGCCCCAGTGATAGCCGAGCGCCTGCCGCGCCCCGAGAAGGCGGAAGCCCTCGACGGCCTCGGCCGGGTTCATGTGCTGCGGTTCCATGAACCAGCGCGGCTCGTAGGCGCCGATCGGCAGCAACGCGAGGCCGAGCGGGCCGTGGCGCTCGGCAACGCGGCGAAAGGGCCGGCCTTCGTCGAAGCCGGTGTCGCCCGCGAAGAACACGCCGTCGCCCAGGCCCCGCAGCACGAAGCCGCACCACAGCGCGCGGTTGCGGTCGCCGATGCCGCGTGCGGTCCAATGATGCACCTGCTCCAGCACCGCCTCGACGCCCGGGCCGAGCGGCACGGCATCGCGCCAATCCGCCGTGGTGACGGCGATGGAAGGGTCATGCGCGCGGATCGTCGCGTCGTGGCCGAGCGGGGCGACGATGCGCGGCCGGTCGCGCCGCCAGAGCCGCGCCAGCGTCTCGACGTCGAGATGGTCGTAATGCCCGTGCGAGACCAGCACGGCGTCGATGGGCGGCAGGTCGTCGAAGGCGATGCCGGGCGGATTGGCGCGGCGTGGCCCGACAAAGGAAAAGGGGCTGGCGCGCTCGGACCAGACGGGGTCGGTGAGGATGTTGAGGCCCGCGCCTTGCAGAAGGAAGCTGGCATGGCCGACGAAGCTCACGCGCAAGGCTCGGCCGGCAACGCGCGGTGGCGGGCGGTCGGGCGGAAAGGGGCTGGGATAGGCGTCGGGCCAGTCCTCGCGCTGCCCACCCAGCCGCCAGCGCGCCAGTTCGAGCAGGCTTCGCGGCCCGGCGCCGCCAGGATTGAAGAAGCGCTGCCCGTCGAAATGGTCGCTCACCGGCCCGGCATGGAGCGCGCCCCCGCCGGTGCAGCCACCGAGCCAGGGCAGCGCAGCCAGCAGCGCGCCAAGCTGGCGACGGCGCAGGCGGGTCGGGATGGGTTCGTTGTCGCTTCCCGGCATCGTCCTCCCCCCGGTGAATGCTGACCTCGAACGGCGCAGCCTTCCGGATCCTACGCGTTGCCCGTCGAGGCGCTACGGCACCGAAGGTGGAGCGGCGAAGGCAGGAGGACGCCGGCCAAGGCGGGGCTCGATCGTGAATCCTGGGGCACGGTCTCGACAGGGTTGTGGAAAGCCGCGGGATTCCCTGCCCATGAGGATGATTTCTGGCGGACAGGGTGGGATTCGAACCCACGATAGGCTTTTGACCTATACGCACTTTCCAGGCGCGCGCCTTCGACCGCTCGGCCACCTGTCCGATGGCGGGTTTCTTAGGCCGGCCCGCGCCGCGCGGCAAGCCGGCTGGCCGGGGTCAGGGCAGCTTTGTGGTCTGCGCGATGGCGAGGAGGGCCTTGGGCCGGCTTGCCTTCTCCACGATGCCCGAAAGACCCTCGCGCCGCTCCAGCTCGCCCCACACCTCGTTCGGATGGATGCCTGCGTCCACCAGCAGGACCAGCAGGTGGTAGACCACGTCCGCCGCCTCGCCGATCGTGGCCTCGCGGTTGCGGGCCACGGCCTCGATCACCAGCTCGACCGCTTCCTCGCCCAGCTTCTGCGCCACCTTGGGCGTGCCGCGCTTCAGCAGCCGCGCGGAGTGCGAGGTCGCGGCATCGCCCGCGATGCGCCGCTGCTCCACCGTGTCCCACAGGCGTTGCAGCACCGCCGCACTCCCCTCGCCGCGGGGCGGCAGCGGCGTGAGGTGGGCGGACTCGGCCCGTCGCACCGCCTTGGGAATGCGCGCCTTCACGGCGGGCACGCCCTCGGGCAGCGGCAGCTTCGGCTTCTTCGGGGTGGCCTTCTTCTTCTCGGTCTTCGCCATCAGGCGGCCTCCCTTGCCCGGCGGACCGGAAATCCCTCTCGGTTCAACGCATCCTTGACTTCCGCGATGCGGAAGATCCCGTCATGGAACACGGAGGCGGCAAGAAGACCCGTCGCTCCCGCGCGTGCACCCTCGGCGAAATGCTCCAGCGTCCCCACCCCGCCCGAGGCGATGACGGGCACGCGCACGGCGGCACGCACCGCGCGCAGCAGCTCGAGGTCGAAGCCGGCCTTGGTGCCGTCCCGGTCCATGGAGGTGAGCAGGATCTCTCCCGCCCCCGCCTCGGCCATGCGGCGCGCCCAGCCCACTGCCTCGATCCCCGTCTCGCGCCGTCCGCCATGGGTGAAGATCTCCCAGTGGCTGGGGCGCACCTGCTTCGCGTCCACCGCGACGACGATGCATTGCGAGCCGAAGGCCTCCGCCGCGCGGGTGACGAGGGCGGGGTCGGCGATGGCGGCGCTGTTGATGCTCGCCTTGTCGGCCCCGGCCAGCAGCAGCTTGCGGATGTCCTCCACCGAGCGGACGCCGCCGCCCACGGTCAGCGGGATGAAGACGCGCGACGCGGTGCGCGACACGACGTCCAGCATGGTGTCGCGGTTCTCGTGCGTCGCGGCGATGTCGAGAAAGGTGATCTCGTCCGCGCCCTGCGCATCATAGGCGGCAGCTTGCTCCACCGGGTCGCCCGCGTCGCGCAGGGACACGAAGTTCACGCCCTTCACGACGCGCCCGTCCTTCACGTCCAGGCAGGGGATGATGCGAAGCGCCAGCGGCATCGAGGATGATTTCCACGCTTGTTCAACCGGACGCCAGGTTCCGGCGGAACGAAATGGAACCCCATGCCGCCAGGGTCAAGTGCGGAACTTCACGCAGCCGCCAGGGCCAGCGCCTCGTGCGGGATGATGCGCCCGTCATACAGCGCGCGGCCCAGGATGCAGCCCGCCACCACGCCGGTCTCCTTGAGCGCGCGGATGTCGTCGAGCGACGCGGCGCCGCCCGAGGCGATGACGGGCACTGGAACGTCGCGCGCCAGCGCCGCCGTCGCCTCCACGTTCACGCCGCCCAGCATCCCGTCGCGCGCGATGTCGGTGAAGATGATCGCGGCGACGCCCGCATCGGCGAAGCGCAGCGCGAGGTCGCGCGCGGACAGGTCGCTGGTTTCCGCCCAGCCTTCCGTCGCCACCATGCCGTCGCGCGCGTCGATGCCCACCGCGACGCGGCTCGGCCATTCCCGCGCCGCCGCCCGCACGAAGCCCGGATCCTTCACCGCCGCGGAGCCGAGGATGATCCGCGCCACCCCCGCCTCGATCCAGGCGCGCGCCGTGTCCAGCGTGCGGATGCCGCCGCCCAGCTGCACCGGTGCCGCCGTGGCGGCGAGGATGCGCGACACGGCCTCCGCATTGGCGGGGCGGCCGGCGAAGGCGCCGTCGAGGTCCACCACGTGCACCCAGGGGAAGCCCTGCGCCCCGAACGCAGCGGCCTGGGCGCCGGGATCGGCGGAGAAGACCGTCGCCTCCTCCATCGCGCCGCGCCGCAGCCGGACCACCTCGCCGCCCTTGAGGTCGATGGCGGGATACAGGGTGAAGCTCATTCGATCGGTCCCAGCGCCGCCTCGGTGGAGCGGCCGCGCGGCGTTTCCAGCACGCGGTAGTAGAAGAAGCCCGAAACGGTCTGGCCATTCACCCGCGCATAGGCGGGATGGGTGCCCCAGCGCGTGTAGCCAAGCCCCTCGAACAGGGTGATGGCGGTCTCCTGCGTCGCCCGCACGTCGAGGTTCAGCACCCGCACGCCCTGCGCCGCCGCCCGCTCCTCCAGCCGCCGCACCAGCAGCCGCGCGAGGCCGTGGCCGCGCGCATAGGGGGCGATGAAGGCGTGGGTCAGGGTGGCGCTGAAGGCCTGCGCCTCGTTGTTGCGGGGCGGGCGGACCAGCTGCGCGGAGCCCACGACCTCGCCATCCAGCCGGGCGATGAACAGCTCGCGCTCGGGCACCAGCAGGGCGCCGCGGAAATGGCGTTCCAGCGCGGCGCGGCTTTGCGCCTCCACCCAGCCGAAGCCGCCGCCTTCCATGATGGCGGCGTTGGTCGCCTCGCACAGCGCGGCGAGGTCATGCGGATCGAGCGATTCGGCGCGCTCGACCGCGAGGCGGTGCGTCACGGTCGCCATGCGAGGAAGTTCCGCAGGATGGAAAGGCCGGTGGCGGCCGATTTCTCGACGTGGAACTGGGTGCCCGCGATGTTGCCCTCGCCGACGATGGCGACCACCGGGCCGCCGTAATCCGTGGTCGCCAGCACCTGGTTCGACGCCGTGCCGCGCCAGGAATAGGAATGGACGAAATAGGCGTGGTCGCCCGGTTCCAGCCCCGCCAGCAGCGGGTGCGCGCCCGGCGCGAAGTCCAGCCCGTTCCAGCCCATCTGCGGCAGGGGCAGCGCCTCGCCCTCAAGGCCGCGCGGGTCCATCGGCGCGACCTCGCCCTGCAACCAAGCGAGGCCGGGGGTTTCCCCGTGCTCCAGCCCCCGCTCGGCCAGGAGCTGCATGCCGACGCAGATGCCCAGGAAGGGCGTCGCGCGCACCCGCACCGCCTCGTAGAGCGCACCGACCATGCCCTCCAGCGCGTCCAGCCCGGCGCGGCAGGCGGCGAAGGCGCCCTGCCCCGGCATGATGATCGCATCCGCGCCGTGCAGCGCCGAAGCCTCGCGCACCAGCTCCACCTGGAGCGGCGCTTCGGCCGCGCGCTCCACCGCCCGCCGCACGGAGGCGAGGTTGCCCGAGCCCGGGTCCACGATGACCACGCGCCTCATCGCCAGAGCGCCGCCACGGCGGGCGCCTTGCGGAAGAGCCGCGCCAGCGCCGACTCCTCGTCCTTCGCCAGCACCACGTGGGAGAGGCGCCAGCCGCGCCGCTCCATCGTCCAGCGCCGGAGATCGCGCCCGTGCAGCCCCAGCAGGATGTGCGCGGCCAGCACCAGCGCCAGCCCCATCGATCCCGGCACGAAGTTCAGCGCCACCAGCAGCAGGAACGCCGCCAGCCCGGCGAGCCAGCATCGGTGCCACCACAGCCAGAAGGGGCCGAACAGGAAGGCGCCCCAGGAAAAGCCCTCGCGCAGCAGCACGGGGCCCTTCGCCGCGCCCTCGGGCGGCAGGTGCAGGGTCCAGCTGCGCATCAGGCCTCCAGAACGCCCTTGGTGGAGGGAACGGAATCCGCCGCGCGCGGGTCGGGCTCCACCGCCATGCGCAGCGCCCGCGCCACCGCCTTGAAGCAGGCCTCGGCGACGTGGTGCGCGTTGGTCCCGGCCTTGAGCGTCACGTGCAGCGTGATGCCGGCATTGAAGGCGAAGGCGCGGAAGAACTCCTCAAAGAGTTCCGTGTCCATCTCGCCGACCTTGGGGCGCGCGAAGGGCACGGTCCAGGCCAGGAAGGGCCGGCCGGAAATGTCCAGCGCCGCCTCGGCCAGCGCCTCGTCCATCGGCAGGATGGCGTGGCCGTAGCGGCGGATGCCGCGCTTCTCGCCCAGCGCCTGCCGCAGCGCCTGGCCCAGCACGATGCCGCAATCCTCCGTGGTGTGGTGGAAGTCGATGTGGAGGTCGCCCTTCGCCTCCAGGTCGAGGTCCAGCAGGGCGTGGCGCGTGAGCGCGTGCAGCATGTGGTCCAGGAAGCCGATGCCCGTGGCGATGCGCGCCTCGCCCGTCCCGTCCAGGGACAGGCGGGCGGAGATGTCGGTCTCGGCGGTGCGGCGCGTGATCGTGGCTTGGCGGGGCGGCATGGCCTGGGTTGTCTAGTCCCGGCGCGGCCGGATGGCTACACAGGGGCGATGAGACCTGCCGCCTTCCTGGACCGCGACGGCGTGCTGATCGAGGACACGGGCTACCCCCACCGCCCGGAGGAGGCGCGCCTCATCCCCGGCGCCCTGGCCGGGCTGCGGCGGCTGCACGAGGCCGGGCTGGCGGTCTGCGTCGTCACCAACCAGGCCGGGGTCGGGCGCGGCCTCTACGGGGAGGCGGACGTGGCGCGGATGCATCTGTGGCTGCGCGACCTGGCGCGCGAGGCCGGGGGGCGGATCACCGCCTTCGCCCATTGCCCGCACCACCCGGAGGCAGGGCAGGGCCACTACCGGCGCGATTCGGAGCGCCGGAAGCCCGGGCCCGGAATGATCCTCGACCTCCTGCGCTTCTTCCCCCTGCGGCGCGAGGGCTCCTTCATGGTCGGCGACCGCGACACCGACCTCCGGGCTGCTGCGGCGGCGGGCATCCCGGGGCACCTGTTTCCCGGCGGGGACCTGGATGAATTCGTGGCCGGGATCCTCGGCCGGTGAGCGGGTTCCTGGCCGCGGCCTATCCCTGGACCAAGTCGCTGCACGTCATTTCCATGGTGGCGTGGATGGCGGGGCTGTTCTACCTGCCGCGCCTGTTCATCTACCACCACCAGGTCCCGGGCGACGGGACGGAGCATCAGCGCTTCGTGCTCATGGAGCGGCGCCTGCTGCGCGCCATCATGAACCCGGCCATGATCGCCACCTGGGTGTTCGGCCTGCTGCTGGTCCTCACCCCCGGCGTGGTGGATTGGCGGGCCGGGTGGTGGCACGCCAAGCTGTCCTCCGTCCTGCTGATGACCGGCTTCCACATGGTGCTGGCCCGGCAGCGCCGCGGCTTCGAGGCGGGGGGCCGCCCCCTGACCGAGCGCGGCTGGCGCTTCCTGAACGAGGTGCCGACCCTGCTGCTGATCGTCATCGTCACCATGGTCATCGCGAAGCCGTTCTGATCATGGGCCGCGCCGCAGCCGCCTCGGCCGCTGCTTTCTTCATGGCCTTCGCGGCGGAGCTGGCGCTGCTGCCGCTGGCCGTCGCCCTCGCCCCCGCGCTGCCGCTGATGGCGGTGCTGGTCGCGCCCGCGATGGAGGAGGGGGCTAAGCGCCTTTGCGTCGCCTGGTTCCGCCTGCCGTGGCTGCCGGTCGGGCTGGGCTTCGGGCTGCTGGAGGGCGGGTTCAAGCTTTGGCAGAGCGGCGCCTGGGCCGGCGGGCTGGCCTCCGTCGCCCTGCACGCGGCGCTCGCCGGGTTCGCCGCCCGCTATGGGGTGCTGCGCGCCTCCCTGCCCCTCCATGCCGGGTTCAACGCGCTGGTGATCGCATCGGAAGTCGGGCTGGGCCTGCCGGCCGAGGGGGCGGCGCTCGGCCTGGCGCTGGCCCTGCTCCTGGCTTCCCGCCGCCTGCCGGTTGACGCGGGGCAGCGCCCTGCCTAGCTTCGGGGGGCCGTCGCTCCGCGCCGGCTCCTCCCTTCCGTCCGCCGCCGATGCGTCACAGCCCTGCGGGGCCTGCCGTGTCCGCCGCCCGCATCCCCATTCCGGACATCCGATGCACCTTTCCGAACTCAAGGCCAAGACGCCGCCCGAACTCCTCGCCTTCGCCGAGGAGCTTGGCGTCGAGAACGCCTCCGTCCTCCGCAAGCAGGACATCATGTTCGCCGTCCTCAAGACGCTCGCGGACAACGACCAGGCCATCTATGGCGATGGCACGCTCGAGATCCTTTCCGACGGCTTCGGCTATCTCCGCTCGCCGCAGGCGAACTTCCTCCCCGGTCCCGACGACATCTACGTGAGCCCGGCGCAGGTGCGCCGCTTCGGCCTGCGCACCGGCGATACGGTCGAGGGCCAGATCCGCGCCCCCAAGGATGGCGAGCGCTACTTCGCCATGCTGAAGGTGACGGCGGTGAATTTCGAGCAGCCGGAAGCGCTGCGCCACCGTATCAACTTCGACAACCTCACCCCGCTCTACCCCAACCGGCGCCTCCAGATGGAGAATCCGGAGCTGGAGGCGACGCCTGCCGCCAAGGGCGCGATGAAGGACATGACGCACCGCGTCATCGACCTGATCGCCCCCATCGGCATGGGCCAGCGCGCGCTGATCGTGGCGCCGCCGCGCACCGGCAAGACGGTGATGCTGCAAACCATCGCCAAGAGCATCACCGCCAACAACCCCGACGTCTTCCTCATGGTGCTGCTGATCGACGAGCGGCCGGAGGAAGTGACCGACATGGCCCGCACCGTGCGCGGCGAGGTCGTGGCCTCCACCTTCGACGAGCCGGCGACGCGCCACGTCCAGGTGACGGAGATGGTGCTGGAGAAGGCGAAGCGCCTGGTCGAGCACAAGCGCGACGTGGTGATCCTGCTGGATTCCATCACCCGCCTGGGCCGCGCCTACAACTCGGTCGTGCCCTCCTCCGGCAAGGTGCTGACGGGCGGCGTGGACGCCAACGCGCTGCAGCGGCCGAAGCGCTTCTTCGGCGCGGCGCGCAACATCGAAGAAGGCGGCTCGCTCACCATCATCGCCACCGCGCTGATCGACACCGGCAGCCGCATGGACGAGGTGATCTTCGAGGAGTTCAAGGGCACCGGCAACTCGGAGATCGTGCTGGACCGCAAGCTCTCCGACAAGCGCGTCTTCCCGGCGATCGACATCACCAAGAGCGGCACCCGCAAGGAGGAGCTGCTGGTGGATCGCGGCACGCTCAGCAAGATGTGGGTGCTGCGCCGCATCCTGAACCCGATGGGCGTGCAGGATGCGATGGAGTTCCTGCAGGACAAGCTGAAGTACAGCAAGACCAACCAGGACTTCTTCGACGCCATGAACACCTGAGCGCTTCGCGCTCAGGTCATTTGCCTGCCCTCGGGCGCCGGGCCTCTTGGCTCGCGCGCTCAGGCAAGGGCGCGGCCGGGAAGGTGCCGAGCCGCGCGCCGGCCGCGTTGCGGCCGGAGGAAGGACCGAGGCCGGTCGTCTAGCTGCCCGGCTTCATTAGCGTCTTCACCTCTTCCATCGCCTCGGTGAAGCGTCGATTGAGCAGGCCGACCGCCTCGCCGTTGCTCTTCTGGATGAGGTCGGCGATCTCCCTCATGTTCGACACGGCGCGCTCATAGGCCGCCTTCATCATCTCCGCCTGCTGCGCCGCCTTGGCCTGGGGCGAGGCCTCTGCGGAGGCCAGGCGCTGCGCCGCCTCGGTCATCTCCGTCATGGTCTGCTGCAGCATTTCCATGTTGCGCCGGGCCAGGGCCTGCGCCCCTTCCATCGCGACACGGTTCGCAGCGGCCAAGGCTTCCAGGTTGCGTCGCTGCGCCTCCGCCAGAGCCTGCATGTCGGGCATCTGCCCGAAGCCCTTCATCATCTCGTTCATGTTGAAGCCCGACATCGCGCTCTCCTCCGTGGGTGAAGCCTTGCTGCCTGGACAGGCACAAGCACCCTAGGAAGGGGAACGCGCGGAGGTCAAACGGGTTCGGGCGGGGTTTCCTCCGGCATCTGCACCGGCGCCTCGCCCAGCCCCAGGATCCGGGCCGCGCGGTCGGCCCGGTCCAGGGTGCGGTCCAGCGCCGCCATGGTGCCGGAAAGGTCGGGGTTCTCGTCGCGCGACCAGGCACGCAGCGCATCGAGCCACACGAGGCCCAGCCCCTTGATCCGCGCCAGCCCCCGCACGCCGGACGCGTTGATCCCCGACGCCTCCAGCATCCAGGCCATGGAGGCCGCGGTTTCCGCCGCCAGGAACATCGCCGTCAGGGGGGCGCCCGGCAGGTCGCGCAACAGGCGCAGGACGCCATCGCGATGCGGCTGCAGCTCGTCGAGGCGCCGCATGATCGCGTCGAACAACCGGTCGCGCGGCGTGGAATGCGGGTCGTCCACCGTGCCTTCCAGCACGGCGGCGTCCACCGCACGGGCATGGGCGACCAGGATGGCGTGTGGCGTGGTGAAGCGCCGCCGCAGCGCGGCGCTGGTGATGCCGGCCTCCGCCGCCACCTCGCGCATGGACAGGCGGTGCCAGCCCTGGCTGGCGAGGACGCGCCAGAAGGCGGCGATCACCGCGGCATCGGCGTCGGAAGGAAGGGCGTTGGGGCTGTCGGTCGCGCTCATGCGGCGGGATGGTGCAACGGCGCGGGCCGCCGCCTCAACCCTTCTTGCGGTCGCCCTTGTCGCCCTGGCCCTTCTTGGCTTCCATCGAGGCCTTCCGCTTCACGTCCTGGCTCAGCGAGCGGCCCACGTCGTCGGATTCCTTGAACCGGCCCTCCTCGTCGCGCCGCACGTAGCGCTTGTCGGTTCCGGTATCGATCAACTCGCGTTTCGAGTCGGCCATCGGTCCTTCCTCCTCTGATGGGGAAACCGTTGCGGCCTTAACGTTTCCGCGAAGGTGGGGCTGCATCCGCGACGCCGGAACCTTCCAGCAGCACGGCGACGCGCTCCGCCAGCTGCTCTGCCGTCACGGGCTTGCGCAGCAGGGAGAAGGTGCCGCTCAACGCCCCGCCCAGCGCCAGCTCCGCCGCATGGGTCGCGAAGCCGGTCAGCAGGATGGCGGGCAGGCGCGGGCGCCGGCGCTGCGCCGCGCGAACCAAGCTCACCCCGTCCATTCCGGGCATGGACAGGTCCGACACCAGCAGGTCCACCGCCTCGCCCGCGTCCAGCAAGGCCAGGGCAGAGGGGCCATCCGCCGCCTGCCGCACCGCGTAGCCGGCCTCGGCCAGCTGTTCCGCGGTCACGCCACGCACCACCGCGTCGTCGTCCACCAGCATCAGCCGCGCGCGCACCCCGTCGCGCGGCGCCTCGGCCGGGGCGACGGAAGGAGGCTCCCCGCTCGCCTCGGCCTCCGCGAGGGGCAGCCAGAGATGGACGGCGGTGCCGCGTCCCGAAGCGCTCTCGATGCCCAGGGCGCCACCGGACTGCTCGGCGAAGCCGCGCACGATGGCGAGGCCGAGCCCCGTGCCCTGGCCCGGCGGCTTGGTGGTGAAGAAGGGCTCCGTCGCGCGGGCGACGATCTCCGGCGACATGCCGGTGCCGGTGTCGGACACGGAAAGCCGCACATAGGACCCGGCCCGCAGCGTCACCGGCCGCCCTGGCGCCCCGTCCTCGCGCGGGGAGTCCGTGGCGGCGGAAAGGGTCAGCCGCCCCTGCCCGTCCATCGCGTCGCGCGCATTGGTGGCGAGGTTCACCAGCACGGTTTCCAGCTGCCCCTTGTCGGCCAGCAGCGGCGGCAGCCCCTCCGGCGCCTCGACGCGCAGCTCGATCCCGGTGCCCAGCGTGTGGCGCAGGATCTCCGCCATGTCGGCCAGCAGCGGCGCGGCCTCCACCGGCTCGGCGCGCAGGTCGCCGCGCCGCGCGAAGGCCAGGAGGCGGCGCGTGATGGAGGCGCCGCGCTCCGCCGCCTCCACCACCATGCGCGCCAGGCGGTGCACCGAGGCCGCCTCGCCCGGCCGGCGCTCGATCAGCCCGGCGCCGCCCTGCACGGCCTGGAGGACGTTGTTGAAGTCGTGCGCGATGCCGCCGGCCAGCTGGCCCAGCGCCTCCATGCGCTGCGCCTGGGCGAGCCGGGCCTGGGTGGCCTGGAGGTCGCGGGTGCGGCCCTGGATCAGCGTCTCCAGCTCCGCGCGCGACCGGGCCAGCACCTCGCGCGCCTCCACGATCTCCTGGATGTCGGTGCAGGTGCCGAACCAGCGCAGGATCTCGCCCGTATCGTCGCGCACCGGCAGGGCGCGCCCCAGCATCCAGCGATAGCTGCCATCGGTGGCGCGCAGCCGGTACTCCACCTCGTAGGGCTCGCCCGTGTCGAGCGAGCGGCGCCAGCGCGCCCAGGCCTGCGGCTGGTCCTCGGGATGGAAGACGGGCGCCCACCCCATGCCGTGGACCTGCTCCGGCGTGGTGCCGGTGTATTCGTACCAGCGGCGATTGTAGAAATCGTGGAACCCGTCGGCGCGGGTGGACCAGACGATCTGCGGCATGGCGTCGGTGATGGCGCGGAACCGCGCCTCGCTTTCGCGAAGCTGCGCGGTGCGCTGCGCCACCCGCCCTTCCAGCGCGGCATTGGCCTCCTCCAGCCGCATCCTCGCGCGCGCGACGGTCCAAAGGAAGGCGGCCAGCAGGGTCGAAATGCCGAGGGCGACCAAGCCAGACAGCAGGGTGAAGCGGCGCCAGGGGCGCAGCGCCTCCTCCGCCGCCATGCTGCTCGTCACCACCACGTCCCAGCCCGGCAGGCGGCGCCAGGAGGCGATGCGCTGGTTGTGGTCGACCGGCGAAACGATGCCGAGCCCGCCGCCCTGCGGCGCCTCGCCCCACAGCGCGGCCAGCCCCGCCTCCATCCGCTCATCGGGCGCGGGCACCATGGGTGCCCAGGACCGGGCGATGAAGGCGCCATCGGCCCGCAGCATCGCCACCCGCTGGGACGGCAGGACCGCGACAGTGCGGCCCCAGTACGCCACGAGCCCGCTCAGGTCCACGGTGATCACGATGATGCCGTCGAAACGGTCCTCGCCGCGGCGGCGCGACAGGCTGAAGAAGGGCAGGCCGTCGGCCATGCTTGTCATCGCCCGCTCGATGTGGGTATGGCCCCGCGGGGCGTCCCGCGCGCCGGTGAAGTAGCCGCGCTCGGCCCGGGACAGGTCATCCAGCTGCCCGGCGCGGCTGCCGAGGCAGATCGTCCCGTCCGCGTTGATGATCCAGGCCGCCTCGGTCTGCGCCGCCTGATGCGCGGCGGTGCGAAGGAAGGCGCGCATGGAGGGATCGAAGCGCAGCTCCGGGCAGGCGCGCTCACCCGCGACCTGATCCACCAGCTCCAGCACGGTGGACTGGCTTTCCAGCAGGCGCAGCGCCTGTTCCGCCAGGATGGCGGTGGCGCGGCCCATCTCCGCCTCGGCGCTCGCCAGGGCGCGGGAACGCCCTTCCAGCGCGACCCACGCCCAGAGGGCGAGGGGCAGCAGCGCGACGAGCGCGAGCGCGGCCAGCGAGAGGCGGAGCCCGCGTCGCGGTGGCTGTGCAGCGTCGGCGCGAATGGGGTCCAGGGGCGGCCTCCGGCGGAAGGGCGGCGCGGCGCGCGCCATCCTCCATCGCAGAGCGTGCGGGGCGAGGCAAGCGTTGCGCGACGCCCCTTCCGAAAGGGGACAGGGTGCCACATATTGGGGCCGCGGCGGCCGATTCCGGTGGCCTGGGAGGGACACGAGGGTGCAGCCCCACGCCCAAGCATCGCGGCGCCCCGCGTGAACGAGTTGGCCCGCACCCCTGACGCGGCGCGGGTGGCCGATGGGACGCAGCGCCTCGCGGTGCTGGAGGAGGCGCTTGCCCTGGGCGGCCTCGCCACCTGGCGCCTCGACCCCGGGACCGGCGCCGCCTCCTGGGATGCGCGGATGCACGCGCTGCACGGCCTGCCCGAGGCGCCGCTGGTCCTGCGCGCCCAGTGGTGCGCCCTGCTGCATCCCGAGGACAAGGACCGGGTCGAGCGCGAGTTCGACGCGGCGCTGGGAGGCGCGACCGAGTTCCACATCGAGTACCGGCTGCGCGCCGAGGAGGGGATGGAGCCGCGCTGGGTGCGCCTCGTCGGCCGGGCGGAGGGGTCGGGACCCGCCGTGACGCCCTGGCGCGGCATCGCGCTGGACGTCACGCCGCGCCGCCAGGTGCAGGAAGCGCTGGCGGCGAGCGAGTCGCGGCTGCGGCGCGTGCAGCGCATCGGCCGCGTCGGCGGGTTCGAGATCGACCTCGCGACGGGCGCCAATCTCCGCTCGCCCGAATACATGGTGCTGCAAGGCCATCCGGCCGCCGCGCGCACGGAGCAGCATCGGGACTGGGTCGCGCGCCTCCATCCGGAGGATCGCGAGCGTGCCGAGCGCCACTTCCTGGAGGCGGTGCGCGACTTCGCGCCCACGACCCACTACGAGCAGGAATACCGCATCCTGACGCCCGAGGGGGAGGAGCGCTGGATCTACGCCCGCGCCGAGATCGAGCGCGATGCCGCGGGGCGGGCGCTGCGGATGCGCGGCGCCCATCTCGACATCACCGAGCTTCGCGCGGCGCGCGAGGCGCTGGCGCACAGCGAGGCGCGGTTCCGTGCCCTGGCCGAGGCCCGCGCCACCGAACTTGCCCAGGCGCGGGAGGAGGCGCGGCGCGCCGAGCGCCTGGCCGCGCTGGGGCAGCTGACCGGCGGCGTGGCGCACGACTTCGTCAACTGGCTCCAGGTCATCATGAGCGGCGTGTCGCTGCTGGAGCGCGAGACGCTGGACGAGCGCGGACGCCAGATGGTCCTGTCCGGCATGACGGAGGCGGCGCGCGCGGCGCAGGATGTGTGCGGCAGGCTGCTCGCCTTCGCGCGGCGCGGGACCCGGACCCCCGAGGGCTTCGACCTCAATGCCCGCATCGCCGCCATGGGCGCGCTGCTGGAACGCTCGCTCGGCGCGCATATCGAGCTGGTGCTCGACCTCGACCCCGCCCTGCCCCATGCCTTCGCCGATCCCGGCCCGCTGGAGGCGGCGGTGCTGAACCTCGTCGTCAATGCGCGCGACGCCATGCCGAAGGGCGGGCGCCTCACCTTGCGGACCTTCGGCCGCGCGGCGGAAAGGGGACGGCAGGTCTGCCTCGCCGTCGGCGACACCGGCACCGGCATGGCGCCGGCAGTGGCGTCTCGCGCCTTCGAGCCCTTCTTCAGCACCAAGGGGGAGGGCAAGGGCACCGGGCTCGGCCTCGCGCAGGTCTTCGGCTTCGCGCAGGACTCGGGAGGCGAGGCGGCGATCGATACGCAGCCGGGTCGCGGAACGACCGTCACCCTGGCCCTGCCCGCCGCCTGAAGCGCGGCGAAAAGCGGCTTCGCGGCGCCGAAGCTTCCTTGCCATGCCCCGGCGCGCCATCTATGGGCGCTGTCGCGAAACGCTTCAGGAGACACGCGCATGGCCGCCCCCGCGAGGACCGACGACCACCGCCCGCCTTCGATGCTGCGCGCCTTCCTGGACAATTCCGCCTCAGGCGGACTGGTCCTCATGGGCGCCGCGGCGCTCGCGCTCGTCGTCGCGAACTCGCCGCTCTCGGAGGCATATTTCGGCGCGATCCACGCCTATCTCGGCCCGCTCAGCGTCCAGCACTGGATCAACGACGCGCTGATGGCGGTGTTCTTCCTGCTCGTCGGCCTCGAGATCAAGCGCGAGGTGCTGGACGGCCAGCTCGCGACCTGGAGCCGCCGCGTCCTGCCCGGCGTGGCGGCGGCGGGCGGCATGGCCGTGCCGGCGGTGATCTTCCTCCTCTTCAACTGGAACGACCCCGTGGCCTCGCGCGGCTGGGCCATCCCGGCCGCGACCGACATCGCCTTCGCCCTCGGCGTGCTGGCGCTGCTGGGCGACCGGGTGCCGGTGTCGCTCAAGATCTTCCTCACCGCGCTGGCCATCATCGACGACCTGGGCGCGGTGGTGATCATCGCCCTGTTCTACACGAGCGACCTGTCCACGCTGGACCTGGCGCTGGCCGCCGCGGTCACGGCCGTGCTGTTCGGCATGGGGCGCGCGGGGGTGCGGAACCTGTGGCCCTTCATGATCCTGGGCGCGATCCTGTGGTTCTTCGTGCTGCGCTCCGGCGTCCATGCCACCATCGCGGGCGTCGTGCTGGCCTTCACCATCCCGATCCGCCCCAACCCGGCGCACCCGGACGACATGCACGGCTCGCCGCTGCATCGGCTGGAGCATGCGCTGCACCCCTGGGTGACCTTCGCCATCATCCCAATCTTCGGCTTCGCCAATGCGGGCGTGTCCTTCGCGGGCATGACCGTCGACGCGCTGACCGACCACCTGACGCTGGGCGTGGCGCTCGGTCTCGTCCTCGGCAAGCTGATCGGCGTCTATGGCTCCGCCGCGCTGGTGATCCGCCTCGGCTACGCCGACATGCCGATGGGCGCGGGACGGATGCAGATGCTGGGCGTGTCGCTGCTTTGCGGCATCGGCTTCACCATGAGCCTGTTCATCGGGATGCTGGCCTTCGCGGACAACCTCCACATGCAGAACGAGGTGAAAGTCGGCATCCTCTGCGGCTCGCTGCTGGCGGGGCTGATCGGCTGGGCCATCCTGCGCGTCGCCCCGCGCGACGTGCCGACGCCGGACCAGATCCGCGCCGGGGCGCCGGCGAAGGGAACGGCCAGCCGGTAGCCCGCCGGCACCGCGCCACGAAAAAACCCCCGGGACGCGAGTCCCGGGGGTTCGCTTTTCCGGAAGGGTCTCAGCCCTGGCCGGAGAGGCCGCGCTTCGCTTCGGTGGCGGCGGAGCGCAGCGTGTCCTGCGCCGCCTCGCCGACCTTGGACGCCGCGTCGGCGATGATGCGTGGCGCATCCACCAGGCTCTCGCGGTCCAGCTGCTCCATCGCGCCCTCATAGGTCTCGACGATGGTGTCCCGCGCCTCGGCGATCTTGTCCTCGGCGATGTGGCGCACCGTGTCGATACTTTCGCGCGCGGCATCGAAGGCAGCCTCGCGCTTCTCGCCCAGCAGGCGGTTCTCCACCTCGGTCGCCGGCAGCAGCGCGCCGATGCCCGCGCCGATGGCGAGGCCCAGCGCGCCGTACAGGAAGGGCTCGGCCTGGCGGTATTGCCGCGCGGCGCGGTCCGCCACGTCGCTCGCCATGTCACCGACCTGCCCGGTCAGATGCGACACATGCGCGCCGATCCCGCCGCCCGACCCCGAGGAGCCGTAGGAGGAGGAGCCATAGGACGACGAGGACGAGGAGCCCGACGGCATGGCGCTGCTGACCGTGGAAGCGGCCGAGGAAGCGGCGCCCGACACGGCCGAGGCGGCCGAGGACGCCGCCCCGGACACGGCGGAAGCCGCGCGCGACGCGGCGTCCCCCACCGCCGAGGCCACGGCCGAGGGGCCGGAGGCGATGGCGTCGCGCGCATCGTTCATGAAGCGCCGCACCGGCCCGGCGGAGGAGTGCACCGGCTCATGCTGCATGCGGTAGGTGCGGGTGTGGCTCCGGCTTCCGCCCTGCGGCACCGCCCGCGCCGTGCGCTGGGAGTCGTAGTAGTCATCCGCGTCGCGCGAGGAGCGGCCGCCCAGCAGCATCCAGGCGACGCCGACGCCGATCAGCACCACCGGCAGCGGGTTGTCGCGCACCGTGGCGCCGAGGTTGGACACGAACTCCGTCCCGCCGGAGCCGCGGATCCAGTCTGTCGCTTCGCCCATGACTTCATCCATGATCTGGGAGGGGCGCAGCTTCTCGCGCAGCGTGTCCAGCGTCTCGGACACGTTGTTGCGGGTCTGCTCCACTTCGCGCTCCAGCTCGGCTGGGCTCTTGTCGCCGGGGTCGGTGTTGCCGCTCATCGCACCTGCTCCTTGACGACCTGGGCGTCACGCGAAAGCTGCGTCGCCGTGCGGTCTGGGGTGATGTTGAAGGACCGGAGCGTGGCGATGCCGCCGCGCACCACGAGGAAGCCGATCAGCGCCAGCACCGCGGCGACGATCAGGGCGGAGACGGTGGCGGACAGCCCGGCATACTCCACCAGCGCGGCGATCGCCGCCTGGGTGAGGGCGATCAGCGCGCCGATCGCCAGCACCATCCCGGCGCCGAGCGAGATGACGGCGGAGCTGACCTGCCCCGCCTTCTCGCCCAGCTCCGCGCGGGCGAGCTGGACCTCCTTGCGCACCAGCGTGGTGGTCTGGTCCACCAGGTCGCCGAGCAGGTCGGCGACCGAGCGTTCGGTGTTCTCCCTCATAGCGGCGTGCCTGAGTTCTGGTTGGGCACCGGCGAGGTGCCGCCGGACGAGGAGCCGATATTCGGCGTGCTGAGCCCGGAGGACGAGGCGCCGGGTCCGGTGCCGCCGGAAGTGGTGGTCGCCTGCGGCATGGTGCCGGGCTGGCCGCCCGCCGGGTTGGCGCGGTGCGCCACGGCACCCCCCAGCGAGGCCGCCGCCATGGTGGCGGGGCGCGGCGTTTCCTGCACGTCGTGGTCCACCCAGCCCGGCGCCATCTGGGCACGGCGGGGGGCGGGCGGGGCGCTCTTGAGGAAGCGCGCCAGCGCGAAGCCCGCCACGGCGGCGATGGCGAAGAACGCCGTCGGGTTGCGGCGGGCGAAGGCGGAAACGTCGCCCATCAGCTCGCCCATCGAGCGCTCGCGCAGGGCCTGGGCGATGCCCTCGGCCGCGTCGGCGGCACGGTGGATGTGGCGTCCGATCTCCGGCGCGCCCTCGTCGAGGTCGGAGCCGATGCGGTGGATCGCCTGGGCAAAGGCCGAGGCCGCACCGGCGCCACGTTCCTTGCCTTGTTCCACGAAATCCTCGGCCTGCTCGCGCGCCGAGCCGAGGATCTCCTCGCCCTGGGCGCGGGCCTCCTGGGCGAGGCCGACGGCACGGTCCTTCACGTGGCTCGCCGTCTCGGCGGCCTCGTCCTTGGCGCGGTGGGCGAGGTGCTTCGCATCCTCAAGGGCGCCCGTCAGGGTCGCGCGGGGCGTATCGGCGCCACCGGGTCTGTCGCTCATTCTGGCCTCCTGGAGTCGGGAACGAAGAGTCTGCGTGCTGTGCGGGCACAACCATCCAGGGGCGTTTCGGTTGAGGGGGAGGGGAAGGTTGGCCCCTCGCCCCCAAAGACCCCTTAGGGCGCGAGGCGCCGCTCCAGCGCCTCCATCCGCGCCGTGTCGCGCCTTCCCTGCCGCTCCAGCCGCCGCGCGAGGTTGCGAAGCTGCGGGTTCTGCGTCTCGCTTGCCGCCTCGGCCGCCATGGCCGTCCCTTCCTGCTGGTGCGCGATCATCGCGCGCAGGAAATCCACGTCGGGATTGCCGGAGGTGACGATCTCGACGTCGTCGTCATCGTCCTCCTCCACCATCGACCAGCCGTAATAGCGGTCGTGCGGGGGCAGGGTGCAGGCCCCCAGGAGCAGCGCTCCGCCAAGGGCCAGGACCGGACGCATCATGGAACCTCCTTCGCTTCCCACCCGTCATCCTGCAGCGCGGCCAGGAGGGGAGCGGCGTCGGGCGCCTCCACCCGCGCCTCGCGCTGCTCGAGCGACACCTCGACCGCGGCGTCCGGCGCCGCCTCGCGCAACGTGGCGGCGACGCCGCAGGCGCAGCCGTCGCAGGTCATGTTCTCGATGCGGATGCGGATCATGGCGGGATAACCTCCAGGGGGAGGCGAAGGTTTTGCCACGCGGCGGTCAGGCGCGCAGCATCGCCTCCAGGGCCGGGCGGTGCGGCGTTTCCCCGTCCCGCGCCCGCAGCGCCCCCGCGGCCGAGGCGAAGCGCAGCGCCGCCTCCGGCTCCTGCCCCTCGGCCAGCGCCAAGGCCAGCGCGCCGTGGAACACGTCGCCCGCCCCGGTGGTGTTGGTGGCCTGGACGGGAAAGATCGGCATCTCCCGCATCGTCTCCTCGCCCCGGAGCAGCCAGAGGGTCGGTTTCTCGCCCCGCGTCACGGCGGCCAGGATCGTCCGCCCCTCCCCCGCCGCGCGGCGCAGCGCCTCGGCCGGGCGCAGGCCAGGCGCGTAGTTGCCGAGGCCGGGGGCGGAGAACACCGCATGGGTGGCGCGCGGCGCCAGGTCGCGCAGAATGCGCGTCTCGCCCCGCTCCCCGTCCAGGACGGAGGAAAGGCCGCGCTCGCCGGCGGCATCCAGGGCGCGCGCGGCGGCCTCTGGCCAGCGGGGGTCGCAGTGCAGCGCCTGGGCTTCCGCCAGGGCCTCCAGCGGCAGGGAGCCTGGGTCGGTGGGCAGGTTCTCGCCGCGCCAGCCCAGCGTCACCCGCTCGCCGAACCGGTCCACGATGACGGCGGAGACGGGCGAGCGGGCGTCGGGAAAAAGGCGCAGGGCGGAAACATCCACCCCTTCCGCCTCCAGCGCCTCACGCGCCGCCTCGCCATTCGGGTCGTCGCCCAGCCGGCCCCACAGCGCGGCCCGGCCGCCCAGCCGCGCCACGGCGATGGCGGCATTGGCCGCCATGCCGCCGATCATCGCGCGGTAGTCGCCGGCGCGGGCCTTGGCCGGGGCGGTCGGCACCTCGTCCACCCGGAACACGTGGTCGGTGACGGCGCTGCCCAGGCAGATCACGCGCGGCGCCGCCATCCCGTCCGCCTCACTCCTTCGCCGAGCCGGGCTCGGCTTGCTTGCGGTGCTGCTGCGCCAGCACCGCGGCAGGGGTGACGTTGGCCAGGGTGGTCTGCACCTTGTTCATGAAGCCGTGCACCACCTGGCCGTCGCCTTTCTGCATCGCCTTCCAGCCGGTCTCCGCCACGGCGGCCGCGTCGTCCTTCGACCCCGCGCCGACCTTGGTGTCCTCCATGCCCGCGCGCTCGAAGAATTCCGTTTCCGTGGCGCCCGGCATCAGGCAGGTGACGGAGATGCCGTGCTCCTGCACCTCGTTGCGCAGGGCGGCGGAGAAGCTGTCGATGAAGGCCTTGGTGCCGTTGTAGACAGCCTGGAAGGAGCCCGGCAGGTAGCCAGCCACCGAGCCGGTGATGAGGATGCGCCCCGCGCCGGCCTGCCGCATCTCCTGCCCGATCTTCTGGATCAGCATGATGGTGCCGGTGACGTTGGTGTCCACGACGCGCCGCACCTCCTTCCACTCCTGGTCCAGGAAGGCATGGCCCAGCCCGCGCCCGGCATTGGCGCAAAGCACGTCCACCCGCCGGCTGCCCAGCGCCGAATGGAGGCGGAACACACCTTCCTCCGTCGCCAGGTCGGCCTCCACCGCCGTCACCTCGGCGCCCATGCCGCGCAATTCGGTCGCGGCCTCCTCGATGCGCGCCTCGTCGGCACAGATCACGAGGTCGTGTCCCTCCCGCGCCGCGATGCGGGCAAGTTCGAGGCCGATGCCGGTGGACGCGCCCGTGACAAGGGCGAGAGGCTTGCCGCTCATGGCAGTGTTTCCTTGCGAGGGAATGGTTCCCCCCCGCAACGCCCCCTCCCGCGCGGCGTTGCCCCGGTCACACAGGACGGAGGCGGCGATGAAGGCGATCACCTGGCACGGCAAGATGGACATGCGCTGCGAGTCCGTGCCTGACCCCAAGATCGAGCAGCCGCGCGACTGCATCATCCGGGTGACGTCCTGCGCCATCTGCGGCTCCGACCTGCATCTCATGGACGGGATCATGCCCACCATGAAGTCGGGCGACGTGGTCGGGCACGAGACGATGGGCGAGGTGGTCGAGGTCGGCCCCGAATGCCGCAACCTGAAGGTGGGCGACCGCGTGGTGGTGCCCTTCACCATCTCCTGCGGCGAGTGCTTCTTCTGCACGCGCGGCTACTACTCGGGCTGCGAGCGCTCCAACCCCAACTTCGAGATGGCGCGCGAGATGTGGGGCAACTCCCCTGCCGCGCTGTTCGGCTATTCGCACATGCTGGGCGGCATCCCGGGCGGGCAGGCGGAATACCTGCGCGTGCCCTATGCCGATGTCGGGCCGATCAAGGTCCCGTCCCACATCACGGACGAGCAGGCGCTGTTCCTGTCGGACATCTTCCCGACCGGCTACATGGCCGCCGATTTCTGCGACATCAAGGGCGGCGAGACGATCGCCATCTGGGGCTGCGGCCCGGTCGGGCAATTCGCCATCCGCTCCGCCATCCTGCTGGGCGCGGAGCGCGTCATCGCCATCGACGACGTGCCGGAACGGCTGGAGATGGCGAAGCAGGCCGGCGCCGAGACGCTGAACTTCCGCGAGGAGGACATCTACGACGCCATCATGCAGCGCACCCATGGCCGCGGCGCCGATGCCTGCATCGACGCAGTGGGCACCGAGCCCTCGCCCACCTCCTCGCTCATGGCGGCGGTGGACCGGGTGAAGGTCGCGACCTTCATGGGCACGGACCAGCCGCACGTGCTGCGCCAGGCGATCCACTGCTGCCGCAACTTCGGCACCGTCTCGATCGTCGGGGTGTATGGCGGCTTCCTGGACAAGGTGCCCCTCGGCAGCGCAATCAACCGCGGCATCACCTTCAAGATGGCCCAGACCCCGGTGCAGCGGTACATGCCGCTGCTGCTGGAACGGATCGAGCGGGGCGAGATCGACCCCTCCTTCGTCATCACCCATCGCGGGTCGCTGGAGGACGCGCCGGGCCTCTACAACACGTTCCGCGACAAGAAGGACGGGTGCATCAAGGTCATCCTCCGGCCCTGATGAAAGGGCGCGGGTTCCCCTTCCGCCGGGAACCCGCGTAAACCGCGCCATGGCTTTCCCCTCCCTGCCCGAAACGCTCGCCTCCGCCCTGGCCGAGCGCGGCTATGCCGAGCCCACCCCCGTCCAGTCCGCCGTGCTGGCGGAAGAAACCACGGGGCGCGACCTGCTCGTCTCCGCGCAGACCGGGTCGGGCAAGACGGTCGCCTATGGCCTGGCGCTGGCCAGCGAGCTGCTGGGCGACGCGCCGCGCCTCCCGCGCGCGGGGCAGCCCCTGGCGCTGGTCGTCGCGCCGACGCGCGAGCTGGCCCTGCAGGTGCGCGCGGAGCTGACTTGGCTCTATGCCCGCGCCGGCGGCGTCGTCGCGGCCGCCGTGGGCGGCATGGACCCGATCGCCGAGCGACGCGTGCTCCAGCGCGGCGCGCACCTCGTGGTCGGCACGCCGGGCCGCATGCGCGACCACATCGAGCGCGGCAACCTCGACGCCACCGCGCTGAAGGCCGTGGTGCTGGACGAGGCGGACGAGATGCTCGACCTCGGCTTCCGCGAGGAGCTGGAGGCCATCCTCGACGCCGCCCCGGCCGAGCGGCGGACGCTGATGTTCAGCGCCACCGTGCCCAAGCCCATCGCCACGCTGGCGAAGCAGTACCAGCGCGACGCGATGCGCATCGAGGTGGGGAGCGAAAGCCGCCAGCACGTCGACATCGAGTACCGCGCCAGCCTCGTGGCCCCGCACGAGGTGGAGCGCGCGGTGGTGAACATCCTCCGCCTGGAGGATCCGCGCCTCGCCATGGTGTTCTGCGCCACGCGCGCCGCGGTGAACCGGCTGCACGCCAACCTCACCGAGCGCGGCTTCCCCACCGTCGCCCTGTCCGGCGAGCTGTCGCAATCCGAGCGCACCCGCGCGCTGCAATCGCTCCGCGACGGCCGCGCGCGCATCTGCGTCGCGACCGACGTGGCGGCGCGCGGCATCGACCTGCCCGATCTCGGCCTCGTGCTGCATGCCGAGCTGCCGCGTGATTCCGAGACGCTGCTGCACCGCTCGGGCCGCACCGGCCGCGCCGGACGCAAGGGGGTGAGCTGGCTGGTGGTGCCGCACAACCGGCGCCGCATCGCGGAGCGCCTGTTTGCGGGCGCGAAGCTGCGCGTCTCCACCGTGCCGGCCCCCAATGCCGAGGCGGTGCGCGCGCGCGACGCCGAGCGGCTCCTGGTCCAGGCCAAGGCCCTGCTCGCCGAGGAGCGGGAGGATGGCGACGCCGCCCTGGCCGCGCAGCTGGTCGCGGAGGCGAGCCCGGACGCCCTGGCCTCCGCTTTCGTGAAACTCCTGCGCGCGCCCCTTCCCGCGCCGGAGGAGCTGGCCGATGCGCCGGAACGCCAGGCCCCGCCCCCGCGCGAGCGGCGCGAGGACACGGGCGGCGGCAACTGGTTTCGCATGGATGTGGGGCGCGACGACGGGGCCGACCCGAAATGGCTTCTGCCCTTCCTGTGCCGGCGCGGCCACGTGACGCGCGAGGCGATCGGCCGAATCCGCATCCTCGGCCGCGAAACGCAGTTCGAGGTGGACCCGCGCGTCGTGCCCCGCTTCGCCACCGCCATCCGCCGGCCCGTGGGCGGGCAGGACGGACAGGTGCGCATCGAGAAGATGCGGTAGTTCCTGGCCGCACGAAGGCTCTGCCTTCGTGCCCCTCAGTCGCCGGGCGGGGCGCGGCGGCGCCCGTTCGGGCGCTCGGGCCGCTGGATCGCCTCGAGCCTCAGCGCAGCGGCGCGGTGAGCGAGACGCCAGGCTCGGGCCGCAGCGCCTGCGTGTTGCTCATCCGCTCCGGGTTGGCGTCGCGGTCGGCGAAGCTCGATCCGCGCGTGGGGCTGCGCGTGCCCGGCACGGCAGGGATCAGGCGCGTCTCAGGTTGCGCGGCCTGCTCGGCGCTGGGGAAGCGGCGGTCGGGCATCGGGGCCGTGCCGGGGCGCGGCGGCGGGTCGATGGGCGGGGCGGCGCCGACCTGGCTTTGCGCGAGGGCCGGCAGCGGGGCAAGGGCGGCGAGGAGGAGGATGCGGCGTCTCATGGATGAAGAACGGACGAGAAGGCCTCCAGGCTGCCGTGCCGCTCAACGTCCCCTGCCCGGCTGCGTTCGGCACCCGCATGGAATTGGACCCTGAAGGGCTGCTGGCGGCCCGGCTGATTGAGCGGGCCGGCCCGGAGGGGCTGATCCACCTCGCGCGCTCGGAGGGCCGCGCCGCGCGGCTGGCCGAGGCGGCGCAAGCCCTGGGCGCGGGGGTGGAGGTGCTGCACCTGCCCGGCTGGGACACGCCGCCCTATGACCGGCTCGGCCCCTCGCCTGCCCTGCTGGGGGCCCGCATGGCGGCGCTGGAGGCGATGCGCCGCCCGGCCGCCGGGCCGCGCCTGCTGATCCTGTCCCCCGCCGCCGCGATGCAGCGCCTGCCGGCCAAGGTGCCGCCCCCCCTCCTGCTCCGCCCCGGCGACGCGGTGGAAACGGAGGCGCTTGAGGCGCTGGGCTATGCCGCCGACGAACTCGTGGATAGCCCCGGCGAGTTCGCGCTGCGCGCCACCGTGCTGGACGTCTTTCCCGCCCTGCCCGACGCCCTGCCCCGGCGGCTGGAACTGGAGGAGGGGCGCATCGCCGCCATCCGGCGTTTCCACCCGGACACGCAGCGCTCGGAGGCGGAGGAGGATTCGCTGCGCCTTCCGGCGGCGCGCGAGGACACGGGCGGGGAGCTGGTCTCGCCCTTCGAGCTGTGGCCGGACGCCGCGCTGCTGGCGGAACCGGAGGCGGCGGAGCAGGCGGCGGAATTCTGGCGCGAGGCGGAGGACGGGTTCCGCCTGCGCCTCGCCGCCGGGATGGAAGCGGGCGAGGCGCAGATGCGCGAGCCGGCCGCGCTGTTTCTCGACCCCGCCGCCTGGAAATCCGTGCTCGGCCGGGCGACCCCGCTGCCGCGACCCGAGGAGGAGCCGGAGCCCCTCGCCTTCCTGGGTGCCGAGGAGCCGGAAGCGGCGCTGCTGGATGCGGTGACGGCGGCGCTGGAAGGCGGCGCGCGCGTCGCCCTGGCGGGGGCGGGCGCAAGGGCCACGCGCCTTGCCCGCCTGCTGCGTGCCCGCGTCGGGATGCTGGCGGAGGTGGAGGGGTGGCTGGCGCTGCGCGAGGCGAAGCCCGGCACGCTGCACTGGCTGCGCCGCCCGCTGCGCTCCTCCTTCGCTGCCGATGGGATGCTCGTCGCCGCGGCGGCCGAGATCCTGCCGCCGCCGGGCGGAGCGCGGGAAGCGCGGCTGCCGGTGGAGGAAGCGCCCCTCGCCCCCGGCGACCTCGTGATCCATGAGGAGCACGGCATGGCCCGGCTGCTGGGCATCGAGGCGGTGGAGGGGATGGACTGCCTGCGCCTGGAGTTTCACGGCGGCGCGACGCGGCTGGTGCCGGCGGAGGAGCTGGACCGCATCTGGCGCTACGGTGCCGAGGCGCGCGGCATCTCGCCCGACCGGCTGGGCGGCGATGCCTGGGCGAAGCGGCGGGCGGAGGCGGAGGCGTCGCTGGCCGAAACGGCGCGCGGCCTCGTCGCTGCGCTGCGCGAGCGCGAAGGCAGGAGTGCCCCGGCCTGGGTGCCGCCGCGCCGCGCCTTTGCCCGGTTCTGCGCCGGCTTTCCCTTCGAGCTGACACCCGACCAGGAGGAGGCCTCGGCGGAGGTGAGGCGCGACCTCGCCGCCGGGCGGCCGATGGACCGGCTGGTCTGCGGCGACGTGGGCTTCGGCAAGACGGAGATCGCGCTGCGCGCCGCCGCCGCCGTGGCGCTGGCGGGCGGGCAGGTGGCAGTGCTGGCGCCGACCACGGTTCTGGCGCGGCAGCACCTCGACAGCTTCCGCCGCCGCTTCGCGCCGTTGGGCATCGCGGTGGGCGGGCTGTCGCGGCTTTCCCCGGCGCGCGAGGCGCGGCAGACGCGCGAATCCCTGGCCGAGGGGCGGCTGCCCATCGTGGTCGGCACCCAGGCCGTGCTCGCCAAGGCGACGCGCTTCGCGCGGCTCGGCCTCGTGGTGGTGGATGAGGAGCAGCGCTTCGGGGCGCGGCAGAAGCAGGCGCTGCGCGGCCTGGCGGAGGAGGCGCACCTGCTGTCCATGACGGCGACGCCCATCCCGCGCTCGCTTCAGGGCGCGATGCTGGGGCTGCAGGCGCTGTCCGTGCTGCAAACCCCGCCGGCGCGGCGCCGCCCGGTGCGGACCGCCGTGGCGGCGCTGGAGGATTCACTGCTGGTCGAGGCGCTGCGGCGGGAGCGGCGACGCGGCGGGCAGAGCTTCGTCGTGGTGCCGCGCATCGAGGACCTCGCGCCCATGCGGGCGCGGCTGCGGCAGGTGGCGCCGCGCTTCCGCGTGGCGGAGGCGCATGGCGAGATGGCGGCGGCCGATGCGGATGACGCCATGCTGCGCTTCGCGGAAGGCCGGGCGGAGGTGCTGCTCTGCACCGCCATCGTGGAAACCGGGCTGGACGTGCCGCGCGCCGGGACGATGCTGATCTGCGGTGCGGAACGCTTCGGCTTGGCGCAGCTTCACCAGTTGCGCGGCCGGGTCGGGCGCGGTGGGCAGCGGGGCGCGTGCTGGCTGCTGACGGAGGGCAAGCCACCCCCGGCCGCCGCGCGGCGGCTGCGCGCGCTGGCGGAGGAATCCCATCTCGGCGCGGGCTTCGGCATCGCTGCGCGCGACCTGGACCAGCGCGGCGCCGGCGACCTGCTGGGCGAGGAGCAGGCGGGGCACGTGCGCCGCCTCGGCCTGAACCTGACGCGGCACCTCATGGACCGCGCTCTGGCCGAGGCGCGCGGCGAGGCGCGGGAGGAAGCGCCGCCCGCCGCGCTGGTCCTGCCCCTGCCCGCGCATATCCCCGAGGATTACGTGCGCGAGGAGGCGCTGCGGATCGCGCTGCACGAGCGCATCGGCGCGGCGCGTCGCCTTCTGGAACTGGATGCGGTGGCGGAGGAGATGGAGGACCGCTTCGGCCCCCTGCCCGAGCCGGCGGAGGCGGTGCTGACCCGCGCCCGGCTGCGGTTGCGGGCACGGCGCCTAGGAGTGACGCGGCTGGAGGCAGGGCCAAAGGCCGCGGCCGCCAGCTTCGCTGGCGAGGCGCCGGAGGCGGCATCGCCGCTGGAAGTCAAGGACGGGCGCGTGCTGCTGCGCCGCGACTGCCCCACGCCCGAGGCGATGGCGGAGGCGGCGGAGGAGTTGCTGGCGCGGCTGCGGCGGAAGACCAAAGCCTGATCGCAACACCTAGCCGGCGCGCGGAGCCGCGATGCGCCCGAGGGCGGGCATCCGGCCGCAACGCGGCCGGCGCCGCCAGACAAACTGCCGGGCCAGCAGCACGGCGAAGCCAAGCCGCCGGAGGCCGCGCCCGGCGTCTGAGGGCACAAAAAAAGGGGCGGTCCACCAGGACCGCCCCCTCGCTTGGACCGGCCCTTGCGGGCCGTCCCGTCTCAGAAGTCCATGTCGCCCATGCCGCCGCCAGGGCCGCCCGCCGGAGCCGCCTTCTTCTCGGGGCGCTCGGCGACCATCGCCTCGGTGGTGATCAGCAGGGAGGCGACGGAGGCCGCATCCTGCAGCGCCGTGCGCACGACCTTGGTCGGGTCGATGATGCCGGCAGACACCAGGTCCTTGTACTCGTCCTTCTGGGCGTCGTAGCCGTGGCTGTAGTCGCTCGTGCGGAGAACCTCACCGGCCACCACGGCGCCGTCCTTGCCGGCATTCGCGGCGATCTGCTTCGCCGGAGCCTGGATGGCCTTGCGGACGATCTCGATGCCGACCTGCTCGTCGCTGTTCTCGCCCTTCAGGCTGGCGAGGTTCTCGGAGGCGCGCAGCAGGGCCACGCCGCCGCCCGGCACGATGCCTTCCTGCACCGCGGCGCGGGTGGCGTGCAGCGCGTCGTCCACGCGGTCCTTGCGCTCCTTCACCTCGACCTCGGTCGAGCCGCCGACGCGGATCACGGCCACGCCGCCGGCCAGCTTCGCCAGGCGCTCCTGCAGCTTCTCGCGGTCGTAGTCCGAGGTGGTCTCCTCGATCTGCGCCTTGATCTGCTCGCAGCGGCCCTGGATCTCCGACTTCTCGCCGGCGCCGTCCACGATCGTGGTGTTCTCCTTCTCGATGCGGACGGTCTTCGCCTTGCCCAGCATCTGAAGGGTCACGTTCTCGAGCTTGATGCCCAGATCCTCGGAGATCATCTGGCCGCCCGTCAGGATGGCGATGTCCTCGAGCATCGCCTTGCGGCGGTCACCGAAGCCCGGAGCCTTCACGGCGGCGATCTTCAGGCCACCACGCAGCTTGTTGACGACGAGCGTGGCCAGGGCCTCGCCCTCCACGTCCTCGGCGATGATGACGAGCGGACGGCCCGACTGCACCACGGCCTCGAGCAGCGGCAGCATCGGCTGGAGCTGGGAGAGCTTCTTCTCGAAGATCAGGATGTAGGGCTGATCCATCTCCGCGATCATCTTCTCCGCATTCGTGATGAAATACGGGGAGACGTAGCCGCGGTCGAACTGCATGCCCTCGACGACGTCGAGCTCGGTCTGGATGCTCTTGGCTTCCTCGACCGTGATCACGCCCTCGTTGCCGACCTTCTCCATCGCCTCGGCGATCATCTTGCCGATCTCGGCCTCGCCATTGGCGGAGAGGGTGCCGACCTGGGCCACCTCGGCGGAGGTGGTGATCTTCTTGGTCTTGGCCTCGAGCTCCTTCACGACCTCGGCGACGGCCTTGTCGACGCCGCGCTTGAGGTCCATCGGGTTCATGCCGGCGGCCACGGCCTTCGCACCCTCGCGGATGATCGCCTGGGCCAGCACGGTGGCGGTGGTGGTGCCGTCGCCGGCGATGTCGTTGGTCTTCGAGGCCACTTCGCGCACCATCTGCGCGCCCATGTTCTCGAACTTGTCGGCCAGCTCGATCTCCTTGGCGACGGTCACGCCGTCCTTGGTGATCCGCGGCGCGCCGAAGCTCTTGTCGAGCACCACGTTGCGGCCCTTGGGGCCCAGCGTGACCTTCACCGCGTCGGCCAGGATGTCCACGCCACGAATCATGCGCTCGCGGGCGGAGGCACCGAACTTAACGTCCTTGGCTGCCATGTGTCAGTTCTCCGAAAAAGGGGTGGGGGTTCTTCAGGCGGCCTTCGCGGTCGCGGCGGAGGTCTCGACGATGCCCATGACATCGCTCTCCTTCATGATCAGCAGCTCCTCGCCGTCGATCTTGACCTCGGTGCCGCTCCACTTGCCGAACAGGATGCGGTCGCCGGCCTTCACGTCGAGCGCGCGGACCTCGCCCTTGTCGTTCACCGTGCCGGAGCCGACGGCGATCACCTCGCCTTCCTGCGGCTTCTCCTTGGCGGTGTCGGGAATGATGATGCCGCCCGCAGTCTTCTCTTCGGCCGTGATGCGGCGAACGAGGACGCGGTCGTGCAGGGGGCGGAACTTCATGGCGGTTCTCTCTCCTGGGTCAGGCCCCGGCGGTGTTGGCACTCCCCGCCGAGGAGTGCCAGCGATCTAGGAGAGGCTTAGGAAGGAGTCAAGCCAAATGGCAGCACTCTTCGAGCGCGAGTGCCAATGCCTTGAAATCAAACGAAATTCTTGCCTGCGCCGCAGCCACCGTGCCACGCTTGGCGTTCCGGTAGTGACAGGCAAGAGGAGGCCAAGACCCGATGCTCGACGCGCTGACGCCCATTATCCGCCACCCGGATTGGCGGCTGCTCACCGCGGAGATCCTCTACCACCTGCCCGATCATCCGCACGTGCTGCAGAGCTTCTACTGGCAGAAGGAGGATCTGGCGCCGGAATTCCCGCGCCTGTCGGGCTTCCTGGCCTTCTGGCAGCGCGAGATCCACGGACCGCTCCATTCGGTGCGGGTCGCTTCCTCCGCCTTGGTGCGTCCGGCGGAACTGCGCTACGCCAACGGCGCCTTCACGCTGCACTGAGGTCCGAAAGGGGCTGGCGCGCCGCGCGCAGCAGCGCCGCGGCATCGCCGCCCGCCTCCTGCACCCGGTCCAGCACGCCGGCAAGGGCGGCCAGGATCGGCGGCACCGGCAGCGCGCCATGAATGTAGCGGCTCATGGTCGGGGGCTGGCAGCCGACCAGCCGGCTGAACTCGGCCTGGGTCAGTCCGATTCGCCCGAGCGTGGCCTTCAACTCCGCACCCGTCATGGACATGCACGCAACCCAACCTCGTGACACTATGGGAACGGTATGCCGGATTGCGATGCTGAACACAAGTTGAACCGAACATTGCGTAATTGTTGAAATCGCACGGATTGCCCGGTCTGGCGGAGCCGCCCCCTTTCGCTACAGTCCCGCCCCATGCCTGCCTTGTCGCGCGTCCTTTGCCTGGACGATTTCGAGCCCCTGTCCCGCCGCTACCTGCCCCGCCCCGTCTTCGGCTATGTCGCCGGTGCGACGGAGCGCAACGCCTCCCTGCGCGAGAACGCGGACGCCTTCACCGAATGGGGCTTCGTGCCCCGCGTCCTCACCGACGTGTCTAAGCGCTCCCAGGCGGTGACGCTGTTCGGGCGCGAATGGTCAGCGCCCTTCGGCCTCGCGCCCATGGGAATGAGCGCGCTGGTGGCTTGGCGTGGCGACCTCGCCCTCACTCGTGCCGCCCGCGCGGCGGACATCCCGATGATCATGTCCGGCTCCTCCCTGATCCGGATGGAGGAGATCATCGCGGCGAATCCAGAGGCCTGGTTCCAGGCCTACCTGCCCGGCGATTCGCGCCGGGTGGAGGCGCTGGTGGACCGCGTGGCCGCGGCCGGCTTCGGCACGCTGCTGCTGACGGTGGACACGGCCGTGCTGCCGAACCGGGAGAACAACGTCCGCAACGGCTTCTCCACCCCGTTGCGCCCGTCGCTTCGCCTTGCCTGGGACGGGGCGATCCGCCCGCGCTGGCTGCTGAACACCTGGACGCGCACTCTGCTGCGCCACGGCATGCCGCATTTCGAGAACAGCTTTGCCGAGCGCGGCGCCCCCATCCTGGCCCGCAACGTGCTGCGCGACTTCTCGGCGCGCGACCACCTGAACTGGGAGCACCTGGCGCTGATCCGCCGCCGCTGGAAGGGCCGCCTGATCGTGAAGGGGGTGATGCACCCGGAGGATGCCCGCCGGTCGGAGGGCGAGGGCGCGGATGGCGTCATCGTTTCCAACCATGGCGGGCGGCAGCTGGACGGCACCGCCTCGCCGCTGCGCGTGCTGCCGGAGGTGGTGAAGGCCGCGCCGGGGATCACCGTCATGCTGGATGGCGGGGTGCGGCGCGGCACGGACATCCTGAAGGCCGTGGCCATGGGGGCGAAGTTCGTTTTCGTCGGCCGGCCGATGCTGCACGCCGCGGGCGTGTTCGGCGAGGCCGGGGTGGCGCACGCCATCGACCTGCTGAAGGGCGAGGTGGACCGCGACATGGCGCTGCTCGGCGTGAACTCGCTGGACGAGGTGACGCCGGAATGCCTCGTGCGGGTGCGGAACTAGCCTCCCGCCAATCGCCGCACCGCTTCCACCAAAGGCGGCGCGTCCCACTCGGCCTCGCCGGTCAGCCGGGCGCGTTCCTGCCCCGCGCGGTCGAGGATCAGCGTGGTGGGCAGGCCGCGCACGCCCAGCGCCCGCGTCGCCGCGCCACGCGGGTCCAGCCAGATGCCGAGCGCCTTGATGCCGGTGCGCTCGTAGAAGGCCTGCACCTGCGCCTTGCCGCCCCGGTCGGAGGAAAGCGGCAGCACGGTTATCCCATCCCCCTCCACCAGCCCGGCCAGCCGATCCAGCGCCGGCATCTCGGCCACGCAGGGCGGGCACCAGGTCGCCCAAAGGTTGACCACGAGGCCCCGGCCGCGGAACGCTTCGAAGCCGTGCTCCTTGCCCTCGGCGTCGGTGAAGGACACGGCGGGGACGGGCCGCGTCTCTTCCCGCAGCCGGTCGAGGCCGGTGGCCGCTTGCGCCCGCGCGGCGGCGAAGGGTAGAGCCAGGGATGCCGCCAGCAGGCGGCGCGGGACCATCACGGAAGCGGCACTCCTTTGGATCAGCAGACCAACACCCAATGGGGCGGGCGCTTCGCCGCCGGACCCTCCGCTATCATGCAGGCCATCAACGCCTCGATCGGCTTCGACAGCCGCATGTGGCGGCAGGACATCCGCGGCAGCCTCGCCCATGCCGCCATGCTGGCCCATGTAGGCATCATCTCGCGCGATGACGAGGCCGCAATCCGCGCCGGCCTCCAGGCCATCGCCACGGAGATCGAGGCCGGGCGCTTCCAGTGGTCCGAGGCGCTGGAAGACGTGCACATGAACGTCGAGGCGCGGCTGACCGAGCGCATCGGCGAGGCGGGCAAGCGCCTGCACACGGCCCGTTCCCGCAACGACCAGGTGGCGACCGATTTCCGCCTCTGGGTGCGCGACGCGATGGATGGGCTGGCGGCGCAGATGGAGGATTGCATCCGCGCCTTCGTGGAACGCGCGGAGGAGCACGCCGACACGCTGATGCCGGGCTACACCCACCTCCAGCCCGCGCAGCCCACCACCTTCGGCCACCACATGCTGGCCTATGCGGAGATGCTGTGGCGCGACCGCGGCCGGATGCTGGACGCCCGCGCCCGGCTGAACGCCGATTGCCCGCTCGGCGCGGCGGCGCTGTGCGGCACCGGCTTCCCCATCGACCGCCACATGACCGCCCAGGCGCTGGGCTTCGACGGCCCGGCGCGCAACAGCCTGGACGCGGTCGGCTCGCGCGACTTCGCCATGGAATTCCTGGCGTCCTGCGCCATCTGCGCCACGCATCTCTCCCGCCTCGCGGAGGAGATCGTGCTCTGGACCAACCCCTCCTTCGGCTTCGTGAAGCTGAGCGACGGGCTGACCACCGGCTCTTCCATCATGCCGCAGAAGCGCAACCCCGACGCGGCGGAGCTGGTGCGCGGCAAGGCGGGGCGCGTCACCGGCGCGCTGGTCGGGCTGCTCACCGTGGTGAAGGGCCTGGCGCTGACCTATGCGAAGGATCTCCAGGAGGACAAGGAAGGCGTGTTCGACGCGGCGGAGAACCTGACCCTCTCCCTGGCCGCCACCGCCGCCATGGTGCGCGACATGCGCCCCAACGCGACCCGCCTCGCCGAGGCGGCGGGGGCCGGTTTCTCCACCGCCACCGACCTCGCCGACTGGCTGGTGCGGGAGTTGAAGCTGCCCTTCCGCGACGCGCACCACGTCACGGGCCGCCTTGTCGCCCAGGCCGAAGCGCGGGGCGTGGACCTTTCGGCGCTTTCGCTGGAGGAGATGCGCGAGGCGGAGCCGCGCATCCATGACGGCGTGTTTGGCGTCCTGTCGCCTTCCGCCTCCGTGGCCTCGCGCCGCTCCTTCGGCGGCACGGCGCCGGAGAACGTGCGGGCCATGGCGGCGGAATGGAAGGAGCGGCTGTCGTGAGGGCGGCCTCGTTGCTCCTCGCTGCGCTGGCCCTATCGGGTTGCGGGCGCTATGGCCCGCCCCGCCCGCCCGGACCGCCCGAGGCGGTGGCCTTTCCGCGCAGCTACCCGGCCCCGACGCCCGCGGAACGTGCGCGGGAAATCGAGCGCTATCGCGCGGCGGGGCAGCCCGTTCCGGACCACTTGCTGCGCTGAGCGTCTCCTGGTCCTGCAAGGGGCTTGCGGCCGGCTTTGGCTGAGCCCCGCTTTCCGCAGGCCTCCCCTGTTGAAATCCCCGGCGATTCCCCTTGCCAGCACCTTGCTGGCCCTTAATTTTCCGCCATAATTCCTCACAACCGCAAGTTGAGTATTTTGGGAGTCTGGCCGTTGCTCCACCCAGCGCAGTTTCGTCCAGGACGGCCTCGTTCATGACCGAGACCGATCAGTTCTCCGGTTTCCAGCTTCGGCCCGGTCGGGCAGGTGGCAAGGTCGTGGTGTTGGAGCTGCGCGTGCCCGAACTCCGCACGGAAACCTGGCCGGATGGCGCGACCCGGATCGTGGAGAGTTACGAGCTCCGCTTCGACGAGGCGAGCCTGGTGGCGCGGGTCGAAACGCTGCGCGGCCAGGGCCTCGATGCCTCCCTTTCGGAGGAGGCGCTGCGCACCCTGCGGCTCGAGGGCGGAAGCGCACCGGCCGGGGCCGGGCGCCTTCCGAGGCCGGAGGAGGTGGCGCGCGCCCTCGGCCCCGTCGCGCAGATCACGGAGGAGGCGGTCCTCGTCACCACGCAGCGCCCCGGCGCCGAGGAAGCCGAGATCCTCCACGTGAACCCGGCCTGCGCCCGGCTGAGCGGCTTCCATGTCGCGGAGCTTCGCGGGACCAGGCTGAGCCTCCTGCTTGAGAAGCGGGAAAAGCGGGCCGGCGCCGCCGAGGATGTGGGACAGCGCGTGTCGCTGCGGCGGAAAGGCGGCGTGCCCTTGCCGCTCGACCTGCGCGAAGCGCCGCTCCTCGTGGAGGCGGAAGGACCCTATCCCTGCACCGTGCTGGTGGGGCGCCCGGCCGGACCGGGAAGCCACGCGGATGATCTCGACGGCGAACGCGACGAGTTGACCGGGCTGCGCGGCGAGGCCGCCCTGCTCCAGGCCATCGCCGCCGACCTCCTTCTGCCCGGCGCCAAGCCGCGCCGGCAACCCTGCTTCGCCCTGATCCGTGTCGAGGCCTTCGAGGGCATCGCCGCCCGCTTCGGCCATCGCGTCGGCAGCGCGGTGCTGCTCGGCGTGGCCGACCGGCTGGCCGCGAGTCTGCGCCAGGGCGATCTCGCCTGCCGCCTCGGCGAGGCCGAGTTCGCCGTTTATCTCGGCAGCATCGGGCTTTCGCAGACCCGGGCCAGCCTTTCGCGCCTGCAGGGCCACGTCACCGCCTCGCCGATTCCCACGCCCCAAGGCGCCCTGCCGGTGAGCCTGGCCCTGGGCGTGACGGCAATCGAGTGGCGGCAGGGCGATGGCGAGGTGATGGCGGCGCTGGAAGCGAAGCTCGCCGCCGCGCGGCGCGCCCTGCCCGCCGAGGCGGAAGCGGCGCTTCCGGCCATGCTTCCGGTCCGGCTGGCCTAGCGGCGTCCGAGCCTCACTCCGGTTCGAAATCCAGGGCCAGGGGCGCGAGCCCCGGCCCCACCCATTGCTCGGCGAAGCCGACGCGGTTGGTGCGCGCATCGGCCCAGAACTGGTTGGAAACGCGACGCATCCCGGTGGCGCGGCAGGTTTCCTCGACAAGGATCCCGTGCTCGTCTTCCGTGCGGAAGCCGCGCAGCCGGCAATCGAAGGCGATGCCGAAGCGCATCGTGGCCGGATCGCGCCCCGGCGTTCCCAGGTCCACGACGCGCCGCGCCTCGACGGACCGGCCGAGCAGCGACCGGGGATCCTCCAGCGGGTCGGGACCATCGAAGCGCGTCGCCATCACCGTCTGCGGCAGCCCGGCGGTGGCGGCCACGCGTGGCCCGTCCGTCTGCACCACCACCCCGCCAGGGGCGCGCCACATGCGCCGCTCGCCCAGTTGCTGGATCAGCGTCGCCGTGGCCTGGCGCCGGCCGAGGGCGAGGCGCAGCGTCGTCGCCCCCTCGTCCTCGTCGCCGCTTTCGGCCTGGGCGATGGCGAGGCGGTCCGGTTCCCCGTCGCCCAGCCCCAGGCCGCTCCGCACCGCGCGGGCCGTCCCGTCCAGCGTGGCGCCGCAACCGGCGAGAAGGAGCGGGACGAGGCAGGCAAGGCGGCGCATGGCGGCCCTATGGCATGGGCGGGGCCGGGCCGGAACCGAGGGGTTGTCCCAGGCGCGGGAAGGCCGCAAGGGAGAGGCCGCATGAGCCTCGAGAACGCCCGCCGCATCGTCGTGAAGATCGGCTCCGCCCTTCTGGTCGAGCCGAGCCTCGCGGAGCCGCGTGGCGGCTGGCTGGCCAGCGTCGCCGCCGACCTGGCCGCGCTGCGGCAGGAGGGGCGCGAGGTGGTGGTGGTTTCCTCCGGCGCAGTCGCCCTGGCGCGGCGCGTGCTCGGCCTGACCCGCCGCACCCTGCGGCTGGAGGAGAAGCAGGCGGCCGCCGCGGTGGGGCAGATCCGCCTCGCCGGGGCATGGGACGCGGCGCTGGGCGCCGAGGGGCTGCGCGCCGCGCAGCTCCTCCTCACGCTGGAGGACAGCGAGGACCGTCGCCGCTACCTCAACGCCCGCGCCACGCTGCAAACCCTGCTGGGCCTCGGCTGCGTGCCCGTCATCAACGAGAACGACACGGTGGCGACGGCCGAGATCCGCTTCGGCGACAATGATCGCCTCGCCGCCCGCGTGGCGGAGATGATCGGCGCCGATGCGCTGATCCTGTTCTCCGACATCGACGGGCTCTACACCGCCGACCCGCGGGTGGACCCCGGCGCGGCGCACCTTCCGGTGGTGGAGCGCATCACCGACGAGATCATGGCGATGGGGGGCGAGCCGCCGCCCGGCTATTCCTCCGGCGGCATGCGCACCAAGCTGATCGCGGCGCGCATCGCCACCGCCGCGGGCTGCGCGATGGCCATCGCCAAGGGGGAGGGCATGAACCCGCTCGCCGCGCTGCGCGGCGGCGGGCGCTGCACCTGGTTCCTGCCGGCGCCGGAGGGGCGCACCGCCCGCAAGCGATGGATCGGCGGATCGCTGCAGCCGCAGGGGGCGCTGGTGGTGGATGCCGGGGCGGCCGGGGCGCTGCGGCGCGGCGGCTCCCTGCTTCCCGCCGGGGTGCGACAGGTTTCCGGCGAGTTCGTGCGCGGCGACGCGGTTTCCGTGCGGGACGGCGAAGGGCGCGAGCTGGCGCGCGGCCTTTGCGCCTATGACAGCGCTGACGCGGCGCGCATCGCCGGCCACCGCAGCGACGAGATCGAGACCCTGCTCGGCTGGCGCGGCCGGGACGAGATCATCCACCGGGACGACCTCGTCCTGACGCAGGACTGAACCATGCTCGACGCGATCCTCATGGGCATTCTGGAAGGGCTCACCGAGTTCCTTCCCGTGTCCTCCACCGGCCACCTGATCCTGCTCGGCGAGCTGATCGGCTTCGAAGGCCCGCCCGGCAAGGTGTTCGAGATCTCCATCCAGCTCGGCGCCATCCTGGCGGTGATCTGGCTGTTTCGCGCCCGGCTCCTCGCCCTGGCGCGGCGCGCCTGGCTCCCGGGCACGGATGAGCGGGCGCTGGCCGTGAACCTGCTGCTGGCCTTCCTGCCGGCCATGGTGATCGGCGCGACGCTGCACGGCACGATCACGCGGATGCTGTTCAACCCCTGGGTGGTGTGCTTCGCGCTGATCGCGGGCGGCATCGCCATCATCGTGATCGAGCGCAAGGTCCGCGTGCCCACGATCCGCACCTTGGAGGAGATGGGACCCGGCGCGGCGCTGCTGATCGGCTTCGGGCAGGTGCTGGCGATGATTCCCGGCACCTCGCGCTCCGGCGCCACCATCATCACCGCGCTGCTGTGCGGGGTGGAGCGCAAGGCGGCGGCCGAGTTCTCCTTCCTGCTCGCCATCCCCACCATGCTGGCGGCGGCCGCCTTCTCCCTGTTCAAGGTGCGGGACGAGCTGTCGGCGGATGGGCTCGGGCTGATCGCGGTGGGCTTCGTCGCCGCCTTCCTGGTGGCGCTGGTGACGGTGCGCCTCGTCATGGCCTTCATCGCGCGGATCGGCTTCACGCCCTTTGGATGGTACCGGATCGCGGTCGGGCTGGTGATGCTGCTCGTGCTCAGCCTGGGGAGCTAGGGCGGACCCTGTTCGCTGGGCTCACGCCCTCCGCTCGGGCATCGGGCCTTCAAGCATTCTCCGGGGCGTCGGGCGTGTCCGCCCGCCCTGAGAATGCGCTGAGCCCGCCCACGAGGCGCGTCGGCAGCAACTCGCCGCGCCGCCGCAGCAGCGGGTGGGCGATGGCGGCCAGCTGGCCGGTCACCACCCGCAGCCCGCGCGCCAGTTCGCGCGCCGCCTCGCCCCCGCCGGTCTCGCGCAGCTCCTCCTTCGCCTGGACGAGGCGGCGCGCGGCGGCGGCGTCGTCCAGCACCATGACGGTCAGCGCCAGCTGCATCTGCGTCCGGAGCGCGTGCAGCACCGCGTCCCCGGCCTCGCCGGCGCGGCGGCGCCGGGCCAGCGGCTTCAGCAGATCCGCCTCCAGCGCCAGCATGGTGCCGTCCAGCACCTGGGCGAAGTGGCGCAGGTCGGCGGCGCGGCGCGCTTCCTCCTCGCCCAGGGATTCGGAAGGCAGCTCGGACAGGTAGGCGTGGATCGCGGCCTGGAGCCGTCCGGTATCGGCGGCGCTGCCGGCTTCGCGCCCTTCGATCCGGTCCTCGATCATCTCCGCCATGCGCAGCACCTCGCGCTGCGCCTGGGCGAGCGCGACGGAGGGCGCGCGCAAGGCCGCGCGGTCGAGGAAGCGCGGCGCGCCGGGGTCGGGGCCGGGCGGCGGGTCGGGCAGCAAGCGCTCCAGCCAGCGCGCCAGGGCGGGCAGGAAGGGCAGGAAAAGCAGCCCGGTCGCCACGTTGAACAGCAGGTGCGCGAGCGCGACCCCCGTGGCGGGCTTGAGGTCCAGCGCAGCGAGGCCCTCGGCCAGCCAGGGCAGCAGCGCGAGCCCCAGCGCCACCCCCGCCAGCCGGTTCAGCAGGTTGCCCACCGGCATGCGCCGCCCGGCGGGGCCGGAGGCGGACTCGATCAGCGGGTTGAGCGCGGAGCCGAGATTGGCCCCCAGCACCATGGCCAGCGCATCGGGCGTCGTGACGCTGCCCGAGCCGGCGAGCGAGGCGACCAGCAGCACCCCCGCCAGCGAGGAATGCGCCGCCCAGGCCAGCACCGCCGCCATCAGCACGAAGAGCAGCGGCCGTCCTTCCATCGCCCCCAGCACCGCGCGCAGCCCGGGCGATTGCTCGATGGGCGTCAGCGTCGCGGTCAGCATGTGCAAGGACAGCAGGATCAGCCCGAGCCCGATCGCCACCCGCCCGAGGTCGCGCAGACGCGAGGAGGGGCGGCGCCGGAACACCGCCACCCCCGCGAGGATGAGGCCGAAGGCGAGCGGCCCCGTGTCGAGCGACAGGAGCGGCACCAGGATGGCGGTGCCGAGATTGGCCCCCGCCACCGCCGCCAGCGCCGGGGCCAGCGCCACCGTGCCGGAGGCGGCGAAGCCCGCCACCATCAGCGCCGTGGCGGTGGAGGATTGCAGCGCGAAGGTGGTCACCAGCCCCGCGAGGAAGGCGCGGCGCCGCGTGCCGAGGGCAAGCGAGAGTCCGGCCCGCATCCGCGTGCCGAAGGCGCGCTGCACCCCGGTCTGCACCATGTGCAGCCCCCAGAGCAGCAGCGCCGCTTCGCCAGCGAATTCCAGGAGAAAGGCCAGTTCGCGCATCGCTCGCCCAACGCGTGGCGGTCAGCGTGGGAGGCGCGGCGGCGCGACCCCCGCGGCGGCGCATTGCGCGTCCAGCATGGAGGAGAAATCCTGCCCGCCCATGCCGCGCGCCCGCGCCGCGGTGAAGGCCTCGCGCCCCGCCGCCGCCATGGGCAGCGGCACCCGCGCCGCGTTCGCCGCGCCCAGGATCAGCGACAGATCCTTGTGCGCGAGGTCGATGGCGAAGCCGGGCTGCACGTCGCCCTTCAGCACCTTGTTGGGCCAGTTCACCAGGAGCTGCCCGTTGGTGGCGGTGGTGCCGTGCAGCACCTCCAGCGTCTTGGACAGGTCCAGGCCGAAGGCGGTGGCGAGGCTCAGCGCTTCCGCGTTCATCTGGCAGAGCAGGATGGCGAGGTAGTTGTTCACCAGCTTGGTGCGCGTCCCGGCACCCGGCCCGCCGCAATGGTGGATGGTGCTCCCCATCGCCTCCAGCAGCGGCCGTGCCCGCGCCACGTCGGCGTCGGAGCCGCCGACCATGAACAGGCTCTCGCCCCGCTCCGCATGGGCGGCGAGGCGGCCGACCGGCGCGTCCACGAAGCCCAGCCCGCGCTCGGCGCAAGCCTTGGCCAGCGCGTCCGTGGTTTCCGGGTCCACCGTGGACATGTCGAGCACCAGCGCGCCCGGTTTTGCGTTGTCCAGCACCGGGCCGAGCACGGTGGAGGACACCTCGCGCGGGCCGGGCAGCATGGTGATGACCACGTCGCTGGCCCGCGCCACCGCGCCGGCATCGGGCGCCGATTCGGCGCCCAGCTCGGTCAGCGCGGCGACGGGGCCGGGCGCGAGGTCAAACACCGTCATCGGAAATTGCCGCCGGCGGATATTGGCCGCCATGGGCCGGCCCATGTTGCCCAGCCCGATGAATCCCACCCGTTCCATCCGAATCCCCCTCGTGAAAGCTTCGTGTCAGCATGGCCCCTCGGGGCAGCCGCGCGAAGCCCGGCGCGTTGGGGGCGGGATGACGCCGCCCCGCCGCCTCGCCATGAGCCTGCCCTTCATCCTTCCCGCCGCTGCCGGTGCCGCCGCTGCGGCGGAGCGGCGTGAAACCTGGCGCGATGCGGCGCGGGACCGCGACGTGCCGGTGCTCCTGCGCCTTCCGGCGGGCGAGGCGCCCGCGCCGCTCGTGCTCGTCTCGCACGGCCTCGGCGGCTCGCGCGAAGGGATGGCCTTTCTGGGCCAGGCCATGGCGGCTGCGGGCTTCATCGCGGTGCATCTGCAGCACCTGGGCAGCGACAGCGCGATCTGGCGCGGCGCTTCCGATCCGGTCTCGGGCATGCGCAACGCGGGGCGCGACCCGCTGGTGGCGGCGAACCGTCTGCTGGACGTGCCCTTCGCGCTCGACGAGGCGCAGCGGAGACTGGGCGCGCGGATCGACCCCGCGCGCATCGCCATCGCCGGGCATTCCTTCGGCTCCTGGACCGCGCAGCACGCGCTGGGCCAGGCCCTGCCGCTCTCCCTGCCCCGCATTCCCGACGCAAGGCTGCGCGCCGGCATCTTGCTTTCCCCCGTTCTGGGCTTCTTCGGCCCGCCCGCCGCGAACGCCATCCGCGTGCCGTTGCTGCACATCACGGGCACGGAGGACCGGACGCTGCTGGACCGCGCCGGGCCGGAGGAAAGGCTGGCCATCTTCGAGGCCATCGCGGGCACGCCGCAGGCGGCCGCCATCTTCGCCGGGGCCGGGCACCTCGCCTTTGCGGGGCGGGAGGAGGCTGGGGCAGGCCATGTCGCGCCCACCTTCCATGCCCGCACCGCCGCGCTCGCCGTGCTGTTCCTGCGCGCCGCGCTGCTGGCCGATGCCGAGGCGGCGGCGGAGATCGGGCGCGGCGCGAGTGCCTTGCTTCAGCCCGGCGACCGGCTGACCACCAAGGACTGGGTGGGGTAAGCACCGCGCATGCTGGACGCGCGGACGGTCAGCGTCTCGGTCAACCGCCCCTGGCGGGAACTCTACGAGGCGATCTGGCGGCCGGAATGCTTTCCGCGCTGGGCCTCCGGGCTGAGCCGGTCCACCCTGCAGCCGGAGGGCGATGCGTGGACGGCGCAAGGCCCGGAGGGGCCGGTCCGCATCCATTTCACCGGCCACAACGCCTTCGGCGTCATGGACCACTTCGTGGATACGGGCGACGGGTCGGTGATCCATGTCCCGATGCGGGTGGTGCCGAACGGGGCGGGGGCGGAGGTGATGCTCACCCTGTTCCGGCAGCCGGGCATGACGGACGAGCAGTTCGAGGCCGACTTCGCCTGGATGCGGCGCGACCTCCAGGCGCTGCGGGACTGGGCCGGGGGCTAGGCCCGTTTCGCCACATCCGGATGCGGCAAAACGAATCTAGCCTATTGTTTGCACGCATTTTTCGAGTCGCTAAGCGATTCCGCTCGGCTTGAAAATGCTTCAGCGCCCGAGCGCCCGCCAGCCGATGTCGCGGCGGCAGAACCCCTCGGGCCAGTTTATCGCGTCCACGGCGCGATAGGCCGCGTCCCGCGCCTCCCGCAGCGTGGCGGCCCGCGCGCCGATGCCCAGCACGCGCCCGCCGGCGGCCAGGACCGCCCCGTCCGGCCCCGCCTTCGTGCCGGCGTGGAACACGGATACGCCGGGCACGGCGGCGGCCTCCGCCAGCCCGCCGATCACCGTGCCGGTGCGCGGCGTGCCGGGGTAGTTCTCCGCCGCCAGGACCACCAGCAGCGAGGGCTCCGGCGACCATTCGAGCGCCACGCCCGACAGGTCGCCGCGCGCGGCGGCGAGCAGCGCGGGAAGCAGGTCGGATTCGAGGCGCAGCATCAGCGCCTGGCATTCCGGGTCGCCGAAGCGGACGTTGAACTCCAGCAGCTTCGGCCCCTGCGCCGTCAGCATCAGCCCGGCGAAGAGCACGCCGCGGAAGTGCGACCCGCGCCGCGCCATCTCGGCCAGGACGGGGGCGATGCAGGACTCCATCACCGCCCCCTGCATCTCCGGCGTGAAGGCCGGGGCGGGGGAATAGGCGCCCATGCCGCCCGTGTTCGGCCCGGTGTCGCCGTCGCCCGCGCGCTTGTGGTCCTGCGCGCCCTGCAAGGGAACGGCGCGCGTGCCGTCGCACAGGGCGAAGAAGGACACCTCCTCGCCGTCCAGGAATTCCTCGACGACTACGCGTGCACCGGAATCGCCGTGGATGCGGCGCTCCATGAAATCGGCGATGGCCTCCTCCGCCTCCGCCACGCTCGTCGCCACCACCACGCCCTTGCCGGCGGCCAGCCCATCGGCCTTCACCACGATGGGCGTGCCCTCGCGCCGGATGTATTCGCGCGCGGCCGCGGCATCGGTGAACTCGGCGTGGCGCGCCGTGGGGGCGCCGGCGGCCAAGGCGATCTCCTTGAAGAAGCTCTTGGAGCCCTCGAGCCGCGCCGCCTCGGCGGAGGGGCCGAAGCAGGGGATGCCCGCCGCCGCGCAGCGATCGGCGAGGCCCAGCGTCAGCGGGGCCTCCGGCCCTGCCACCACGAGGTCCACCGCATGGTCGCGCGCGAAGGCGACCAGCGCCTCGATGTCGGTCGCGCCGACCTCCACGCATTCCGCCACCGCGGCGATGCCGGGATTGCCCGGCGCGCACCACAGCTTGCTGAGCAGCGGCGACCGGGCGAGCTTCCAGCACAGCGCGTGCTCCCGCCCGCCCGAGCCGACGACGAGGATGTTCATTGAGACCACTCCGCATTCGGACGCCGCGGCGGTAAGAGGACGCATGATGGACGGCGCCAGCGGCAACATTCCCGAATACGGTGTGGGCGAATTGGGCGGCGCCATCAAGCGCACCCTGGAATCCGCCTTTGGGCGCATCCGCGTGCGCGGCGAGATGACGGAGGTGAAGCCCTATTCCTCGGGCCACGTCTACCTGTCGCTGAAGGATGGCCAGGCCAAGGTCGAGGCCGTGGTGTGGAAGGGCACCGTGCCGCGCGTCGGCCTCAAGCCCGAGAACGGGGTGGAGGTGATCGCCACCGGCCGCATCTCCACCTACGCCGACCGCTCCAAGTACCAGCTCATCATCGAGCGGCTGGAATACGCGGGCGAGGGCGCGCTGCTGAAGCGCATCGAGATGCTGCGCCAGCGCCTCCAGGAAGAAGGGCTGTTCGAGCGCCGCCGCCCCCTGCCCCTGCTGCCCGAGGTGATCGGCGTCGTCACCAGCGAAAGCGGCGCGGTGATCCAGGACATCCGCACCACGCTGGCGCGGCGCTTCCCGCGCCGGGTCATCCTGTGGCCGGTGCAGGTGCAGGGCGCCGCGGCGGCGGAGCAGGTGGCGGCGGCGATCCGCGGCTTCTCCCTCCTGGCCGCGGGGGGCGCGGTGCCGCGCCCGGACGTCATCATCGTCGCGCGCGGCGGCGGCTCGCTGGAGGATTTGATGGCCTTCAACGAGGAGGCGGTGGTGCGTGCGGCGGCGGAATGCACGATCCCGCTAATCTCGGCCGTGGGGCACGAGACGGACACCACGCTGATCGACTTCGCCGCCGATCGCCGCGCCCCGACGCCGACCGCCGCCGCCGAGATGGCCGTCCCCTCGCGCGACGAGATGGCGGCCGGCCTTGCCCAGCTTGGGGCGCGGCTCAAAGGGCGCGCGGATTCCTGCCTGGGCGATGCGCGGCTGCGGCTGCGCGTCGCCGGGCGCGGCCTGCCCGACCTGCCCTCGCTCGTCTCCAACGCCCGCCAGCGCCTGGACGAGCGGGCGGAGCGACTGGACGGCGCCCTGCCCCGCTTCCTGGACGGGCGCCGCCTCGTCCTGTCGCGCCTCGCCGGGGCGCTGCGCCACCCGCGCGAGGTGATCGCGGCGAAGCGCGGCACGCTGGGCGAGACGGCGGGCAAGCTCCACGCCGCCTGGGGCCAGGCCCATCAGCGCCGCTGCTCCGCCCCCGCCATCCAGCGCCTGTCCCCCGCTCCCATCCAGGCGCGGCTGCGCGCCGGCCATGACCGCCTGCGCGACCTCGGGGCGCGGCTGGAGGCGCTGGGCTCGGACGGGCGGCCGGGGCGGGAGGCGCGGGCGCGGCTGGAGGCGCTGTCGGCGGCGCTGGAGGCGGTGAGCTACAATTCCGTGCTTCGGCGCGGCTTCGCCCTGGTGCAGCGCGCCGGCGGTGCCGCCGTCACCGAGGCCGCGGCGTTGAAGCGCGGGGAGAAGCTCACCCTCGTCTTCGCCGATGGCAGCGCCACGGTGCGCGAGGAAAGCGACCGCCAGGGGAGGCTGTTCTGATGCATCGCCGGATCCTTCTCGCCTTGCCTGGCCTGCTCCTCGCGCGGCCGGCATGGGCAGCGGTGACGCTGCATTCCGCCCCCACCCAGGGGGCGCTGGTGCTAGGCAGCGGCGCGGCCGGGCGGCGCGTCGCGCTGGACGGGCGCCCGGTGCGCGTCTCGCCCGAGGGATTCTTCGCCCTGGGCTTCGGGCGCGACCACGGGCCGCGCGCCGTGCTTTCCGTGGACGGCGCGGCGCAGGAACTGCCGGTGCGGCCGCGCGAATGGGACGTGCAGCACATCTCCGGCCTGCCCCCCGCCCAGGTGACGCCCGATGCCGAGGCGCTGCGCCGCATCACGCGCGAGCGGGAGGAGTTGGCCCGCGCCCGCGCCCTCGCCTCCGAGCGCACGGATTTCGCCGGGGGCTTCGCCTGGCCGGCGCGCGGGCGGGTCAGCGGCGTCTTCGGCTCGCAGCGCGTGCTGAACGGCCAGCCCCGCGCCCCGCATTATGGGCTGGACGTGGCGGGGCCGGTGGGAACGCCGGTCCTGGCCGCCGCTGCCGGGCGGGTGACGCTGGCGGGCGACTTCCACTTCTTCGGCCGCCTCCTGGTCGTCGAGCACGGCCACGCCGTCCACACGCTCTACGCCCATCTTTCGGCGCAGCATGTCGGCGCGGGGGAGGAGGTGCGCCAGGGCCAGCGCATCGCCGATATCGGGGCGACAGGCCGCGTCACCGGCCCGCACCTCCATTTCAGCCTGGGGCTCGGGCCCGTATGGCTGGACCCGCAGCCGCTGCTTCCGGCGTAACCGAAACGACGAGGCGCGGGCGCGGCGGGGCGGCGACCTCCGGCGGGCCGGCGCCCGCCTCCAGCCGCTCGGTCGCCGCTGCCACGGCGGCGCGGCGCCCGCCCGGCTCGTAATAGTCGCCGCGGATATGCAGGTGGTGCGCGATGCCGCGCAGGAAGGCATCGGCCAGCACCGGATCCGGGCCTTGCGGCGCCGCCCAGAACGAGTCCAGCCCGCCCCGGTGCGCCAGCCCCTCCACGTCCCACAGCGCCTCGCCCATCGCCAGCACGGGACGGCCGAGTTGCAGGGCGCGGATGCCGGTGGTGCTGTTCACCGTGACGAGCCCGGCCGCGCGCTCCAGCAGTGGGTCGAGCGGGATGCCGTCCACCAGCGCGACGCGGTCCGCCACCCCCGCTTCCCGCGCCATGGCCGAGACGCGGACGCGCCAGGATTTCAGCCCGGCATCGTAGGGGTGCGGCTTCACCAGCAGCCGGGCCTCCGCCGGGGCCTCGCGCGCGAAGGAGCGGATGGCGGCGCGCAGCGGCGTGTCCATGTCCGGGAAGGGCGAATAGGCACGGATGGAATAGTCCGTTTCCATCTGCATGGCGAAAAGGAAGACCGGCGCCTCCGCCGGGATGGACGCCACGAATTCCTGGGCGCGCCGCGTCTCCCGGCCCCGCAGCAGCAGGCGCAGCCCCGTCGCCGGGTAGGACAGGAAGGGCGAGTGGACCGCGAAGCTGCGCCAGTGCGGGAAGGGCCAGGGCATGGCGGAGGCGAGGTGGAACGCCATGTCGCCCCGCGCCAGCAGGGCGAAGCGCCCCGGATGGCGCAGCGCCGTGTCCAGTGGTGGCGCCTCGGCCGCCAGGGCGAGGATGCCGGCGCGGTCGCGGGGAAAGCGCGACAGGGCGTTCATCCCGTCCCGCTCCAGCACGATCCAGTCGGGGCGAAGATAGCCGAAATCCGTCACCGTCACCGCGATGCCGCGCGCCTGGGCGGCGAGGATGGCGGCGCGGTGCAGCGGCCGCTGCTCGCCGAGCAGGACGAGATCCGTCACGCCCCCGAGGCGGGATTCGAGGAAACACGGCCAGTCCCGGGCGCGGCCGGTGAAATCCTCCGAGCGCTCGTCCTTCCAGAAGAGCCGGTCGCCCAGGCACAGGTTGATGCGCCGGACCGCGTGGCCGCGCGAAGCCAGCGCGGCGCCCAGTTCGCGAAAGAAGGGGCTGGTCGGCCCCTGGAGGAACAGGAAGGAGCGCCTCACCGCCACCCCCCGGCCGGGGCGCGCCAGGCGGCGCCGATGTCGGAAAGCCGCAAGAGGGGCACGCCGGCGCGGCGGCGGGCAGCGCGGTCGGGCCAGGGGGCGTAGGGCAGGCGCGGCGGGGGCTCCGGCGGCGCTTCCCCCGCGGCGATGCGGGCGATCGCCTCCTCCAGCAGCGGCAGGGCGGCGAGGTGCAGGTTGCGTGCGGCGGCGGAGGCGGAAAGCCCCGGCGGCAGCGCCACCTCCCGCTGCGCCCAGATCCCGCCCGCATCCACCTCCGGCGTGAGCGCGTGGACCGACACGCCGGTCCGCCCCTCGGCCAGGCCATGGAAGGCGGGGATGGGGCCGCGATGCCGCGGCAGCAGCGAGGGATGCACGTTGACCCCCCCCAGCCTCGGCACGGCAAGGAGGGCGGGGGACAGGATGCGGTCCAGGTGGAAGGAGACCAGCAGCTCGGCCCCGCTGTCGCGCAGCGCCCGGATCGTCGCCGCTTCGTCGCCCAGGCGCAGGGCGGGGATGCCGCGCCCGCGGCACAAGGCGGCGAGGCCGGGGCGGCCGGACAGCGCCGGCAGGGCGTGGTTCACGAACAGATAGGGCAGCAGCCCCGGCCCGCCGCGCCGCAGCGCCCGGCTCAGCGCCCGCCCGGCGCGAAAGGGCGAGGACCAGCCGACCAGGGCGATGCGATCCGCGTGGGTCTCGGCGAAGCGCAGCGCCGCCTCGGCACTGGCTGCGCCTTCGAGCGTGAAGAGCGCGATGCATGGCCTCACGCCGCCACCTCGCGCGCCGCGCGGCCCAGCGCCTCGGCGGCCTCGTCCAGCTCGGACTCCTCGTGCTCGGAGGACAGGAAGAAGCGCAGCCGCGCCTGGCCTTCCGGCACCACGGGAAAGGCGATGGGCTGCACGTTGATGCCCTGCGCCGCCATCTTCTCGGCGAGGCGCACGGCGCGCAGCGAGGAGCCGAGGATCACCGGCACGATGGACCCGCCCGTCGAGCCGCCCGTGTCGAAGCCGCGCGCCTGGAGCGCCGCGCGGAAGCGCCGCGTGTTGCGCTGCAGCCGTTCCACGCGCCAGGGCTCCTCCTCCATGAGCCGCAGCGCGCATTCCGCCGCCGCTGCCATGGGGGGCGGCAGGCCCACGGAATACACGAAGCCCGGCAGGGTGTGGCGCAGCCAGTCCACCAGCGCCCGCGACCCGGCGATGAAGCCGCCGCAGGAGGCGAGCGTCTTGCTGAGCGTGCCCATCCAGATATCGGCCGCGTCGGGCGAGACGCCTTGCGCCTCCCACACGCCGCGCCCGGTGGGGCCCAGGCAGCCCAGCCCATGCGCCTCGTCCACCATCAGCCAGGCATCGTGGCGCCGCGCCATGTCGCGGAACCGCGCGAGGTCGGGCACGGTGCCGTCCATGGAGTAGTGGCCCTCGATCAGCAGGAGCGCCCGCTTGTGCCGCGCCCGCGCCCCGGCCAGGGCGCGTTCCGCCGCCTCCGGGTCGTTGTGCGGAAAGGCGACGCGCCGCGCGCCGGAAAGCCGCATCCCCTCGGCGCAGGAATTGTGGATCAGCTGGTCGTGGACCACGAGGTCGTCCGGCCCGAGCAGATGGCCGATCACCGAAACGTTGGTGGCATGGCCGGAAACGAGCACCAGCGCCTCCTCCGCCCCGTAGTTGCGGGCCAGCGCGGCTTCGAGCTGCGCGTGGACGGGCCGTTCTCCCGACACCATGCGCGAGGCGGAGGCGGAGCTTCCGTGCAGCGCCAGCGCCTCCGCCGCCGCCAGGTTCACCCGCGGGTCGCCGTTGAGGCCCAGGTAGTTGTAGGAGGCGAAGTTCAGCATCTCCCGCCCCGCGATGCGGGTGCGGGCGCCGGCCACGCCGTCATGCGGCTGAAAGAACGGGTTGCTGAGATTGTGCCGCTGGCCGAGGCGCCGCGCCTCCGCCAGCTCGCGCGCATTGGGCAGGGTCGCGAAGTCGCGCGCCGGGGAGCCGGACGGGGCGGGCGCCCCGCCGCCCGTGCAGAAGCGACCCAGCAGGCTGGCGCGCGCTTCGGGGGACAGGCCGCGGCGGATCACTCCGCCGCCTCCGGCCGGGAGGCGGCGTCCGGCAAGGTGGCGGCCCCGGCGAGCAGGCGCCGTGCGAGAAGGTCCACGGTCAGTTCCTCGGAAAGCCCCTCGAGCGGCAGGGCGGCGGAAAAGCGGCGCTCCAGCGCCGTGCGGAGTTCCAGCCCGCCCAGCGAGTCGACGCCCAGGCGCTGCAAGGGGGCCTGCGCCGCCACCGCGCCCTCGGGCAGGCGCAGGATGCGCGCCACCTCGCGCCCGATGCCCCGGCGCAGCGCCTCCAGCGCCTCCTCCGGACCCAGGCGACGCAGCAGGGCGGCGATGTCCTCGCCCTCCTCGTTCTCCGGCGCAGCCTCGCCGGCCAGGGCATGGAAGGGTGCCTCGGCCAGGACGGGCAGGGAACGGCGGGCGCCACCCCAGTCGAGCCGCGCCACCGCCACCACCGCATCCGGCCCGGCAAGGAGCCGCGGCAGGAAGGACAGCGCCTCGGCGGCCGCCATGGGCCTGGCGCCCAGCCGGTGCGACAGGGCGGCGCCGCCATCGGCGGACAGGGCCCCGGCATCGGCGATCGGCCCCCATTGCACGGCCAGCGCCGGCAGGCCCCGCGCGCGGCGGCTGCGCGCGATGGCCTCCAGCCCCGCATTGGCGGCGACGTAGCCCCCCTGCCCCGGCGCGCCGATCGGCACGGTGGCGGAGGAGAAAAGGACGAAGGAGTGCAGCGCGTCGCCCGCCGTCAGCGCGTCCAGCTGCAGCGCTGCCGTCACCTTGCTGTCCCACACGGCGCGCAGCTTCGTCTCGTCCATGCGCGCGGCCAGCGCGTCGGCGAAGACCGCGGCGGCGTGGACTACGTGGGCGATGGGCGGCAGGTCGCGCCGAATCTCCGCCAGGGCGGCGGCGAGGCTGTCGCGGTCGGCGGCGTCGGCGGCGAGAACCCGCGCCTCCGCCCCCAATGCCTCCAGCCGCGCCAGCCCCTCCGCGATGCCGGGCGTCCCCGCGCCGCGCCGGGAAAGGAGGGCGAAGTGCCGCACCCCGGCCCGCGCCAGCGCCACCGCCGCCTCCAGCCCGAAACCGCCCGTGCCGCCGGTCACCACGGCCGTCCCCTCGACCGACCAGGCGCGGGGCGCCGTGGGAGCAGGGGCGGGCGGGCGGATCACAAGCTTGCCGATGTGGCCGCCGGCCTGGAGGCGCCGGAACGCTTCCTCCGCTTCCTCGGCCGGGTGGGCGCGCACCGGCAGGGGGAGAAACTCCCCTTCGGCGAAGCGGCGGGTCAGCGTCGCCATGTGGCGCGCGGCGACCGCCGGCCGGGCGCGGGCCAGCTCGTCCAGATCCACGGCGAACCAGGCGACGTTGCGGCGCAGCGGGCGCAGCGCCACCCGCGTCGCCTCGGCGAAGTCGCGCTTGCCCAGCTCCAGGAAACGGCCAAAGGGCGCCATGAGGCCAAGGGAGCGCTCCATCGCCTCGCTGGCCAGGGAGTTCAGGCAGACATCCACGCAGCCCTCGCCCGGCGCGGTTTCCCAGTGGAGGCGCAGCGCATCGGCGAAGGAGGCGTCGCGGCTGTCCAGCGCCAGTTCCGCCCCCGCGGCGCGCAGGAGGGCACGGCGGGAAGGGGTGCCGGCGGTGGCGGCGACGCGGGCGCCGCGCGCCAGCGCCACCTGCAGCGCGGCAAGGCCGACCGCCCCCGCCCCGCCATGGATCAGCACCCGGTCGCCCGCCTCGACGCGGCCGAGTTCCTCCAGCGCATGCAGCGCCGTCAGGAAGGCCACGGGCAGCGCCGCCGCCGCCTCCATCGACAGGCCGGGCGGCAGCGGGGCCAGGGCGGCGGCGCCGGTGACGGCATGGGTGGCGAGGCCGCGCGGCGCGACGCCAAAGACCCGGTCCCCCGGGCGGAAGGGCGCGCCCTCGCCCACCGCCTCGACCGTGCCCGCCACCTCCATGCCCAGCCCCGGCCCGGCGAAGCCCGGCAGCAGCGCCTCCTCGGGCAGGAGGTTTTGCGCCCAGAGCACGTCGCGGAAATTCAGCCCGGCGGCGGCGACTGCAATGCGGATTTCGCCCGGCCCGGGTTCCGGCAGGGCGGCGGGGCGCCAGGCGAGGCTGTCCAGCCGCCCGGGCCGGGCCGCCTCCAGCCGCAGCGTCGCGGACCGGGGCGCCTCGGCCAACCCGGCGCGCAGGCGCGGGACCAGGCGCCCCGCCGGCGTCACGCGCTGCTCCCCCTCCCCATCCGGCGGGGCGAGCAGGGCGGCGGCGAGGGCGCGGCCCGCTTCCTCGGGGGACAGCCGGGGGGACAGGTCGTGCCGGCGCGGCTTCAGCCGGGTCGCCTCGTTGGCCAGCACGCGGCCCAGCGCCAGGGCGGCGGCGGAGTCCGGATTCGTTTCGCCGTCGCGGACGACGAGATGGAAGGAAGCGGCAGCACCTTCGGCCGTGGCGGCAAGGCGGCCCAGCGCGGCCAGGGCATCGGGACCCGAGCCGGGCAGCGCCACCAGCGCGGCGCCGCGAAGCTGGCGCGGCGCGGGTTCGCCTTCCGCCAGCGAAACCTGGGCGCCCGCGGCTTCCAGCGCTTCCGTCAGCGCGGCGGCGAGGCCGGAGGTGGCCGGGGCGGGGGAGATCACGAAGCGGCGCCCCGGCGCGGCGGCCAGGAGTCGCGCCCCGGCCGGAGCCGCGCCGCAGAGCAGCAGGGCCGGCCAGGGCACGGGCGGCAGGGCGAGGGCGCGCACCCCGTCCAGCCCCGCCTGAAGCAGCGTCGCCTCCCAGCCCTCCGCCCCCGCGAGGCGGCCGGGGGCACGGGCGTCGGGGTGCAGCCCCTCCGAAAGATCCCAGAACAGGTGCGGCGCCGGCTCCGCCAGCAGCAGGGCGCCGCCGGGGGCGAGGGCCGGGCGCAGCCGCGCGGCGATCGTCGCGGCCGGGCCGGCGCGGCCGGACAGGCCAAGCCCCAGCACGAGTTCCGCCTCCGCCTCGGGCGAGGCGGCCGGGCTCCACTCGACCAGGCCGGTTTCCGGCGGCACGGAAGGAAGCCGCGCTTCCGGCAGCGGCGCCAGGGAAAGGCGCAGCGCCGGGCCGAGGAAGCGAAGGGCGCGGCGCAAGGCGGGCAGCAGCGGCCCTTCCTCCGCCCCCGCCACGAGGACGCGGCAGGGCCGGTCGGCGGGCCAGCCGGTCAGCAGACGCGCCGCCTCCTCCGCCAGGCATTCGGCGAGGCGGCGCAGGCTTTCGGCATGCGGCGAAAGGCGCAGCTTCGGGACGGCGCCGCCCGCCAGCGCGGCCGGCAGCGCCTCGCGCGCCTCGGCCAGCAGGGCGAGTTCATGCGCCAGCGCCGGGCGCTCCGCCCAGACCTCGCCCCAGATGTCGCCGGCGGCAGGGAGGGAGGTGGCATCGGAGTCGGGAAGCCGCGCACGCAGCGCCTCGGCCAGGGCGCCGGGGGCGGTGGCCAGCCCGGCCTCGGCCAGGGCGGCCTCCGCGAAGGCGTCGAGCAGCATCGCCGCCTCGCGCAGATCCTCCTCCATCCTGGGGGCGAGGCGCGCCGGGTCGAGCACGGGCGGGGCGGCGGGAAAGGCGGGCGGCGGGGCGGCGGGCACCATCTCGGCGCGGAACAGGAGGTCCTGCCCCGGCTCGGGCCGGAAGACGCGGCGCAGTTCCGCCGCCTCCACCACCGCCACCGCCTCGCCCAGCGCGTCGCGCAGCACGGCATCGGCCAGGAGGGAGCGGGCGCCGGACGCGACGGGGCGAAGCTCCGCCCGCACCGGGGCGGCGGCGCCGCGCCGCAGGGCGATGCGGCCGAAGCGCACGGGCAGGAACCCGTCCTCCGTGTCGCCCTCGCCCGGCAGGCCGAGCAGCGCTTGGAGGACGCCGTCCAGCCGCACCGGATGCAGCACGAAGTCGCTGTCGGGCGGGGCAGCATCCGGCAAGGCCAGCTCGGCTTCCAAGGCCGCGGCGCCCAGGCGCCAGCGCCAGACCGGGCGGAAGGCGGGTCCGTAATGGAGGCCGCGCAGCCGCGCCCGCTCCGTCAGCGCGGCGCCGTCGCGCCAGGGGGCATCGGTGGTGGCGGGGCCGGGGGCGGCGAGGCCCGGCAGGGCGGCGACCCGGCCGGTGGCATGGCGCGACCAGGCCTCGCCCGACAGGCGGCGGCGGGATTCCAGGGAAAAGCCGCCCGCTGCGTCCAGCCGGGCGCGGATCTCGCGCGGCGTCTCGGCGGAAAGCGGGATGGGCTGGAGGATGGCGAAGTCGCGCAGTTCCAGCGCCGGGGCCTGGGGGTGCCGGTGCGCGGCGGCTTCCAGCGCGATCTCGGCCATGGCGGCGGCGGGCAGCACCACGCCCTCGCGCAGCGCATGGTCGGCCAGCCACGGCTCCTCCAGCGTGTCGAGGCTGCGGCGCCATTCCTCGCCGCCTTCCTCGTCGTGGCGGAAGCCGAGCAGCCTTCCGTCGCGGTGCGGAACGACCAGGCTGCGCGCTTCCGGCGAGGCGGCGGGGCGCAACGCCTCGCCCTCCATGGGAAGGGGCGGCAGGTCGCGCCACGTGGCCGGTCCCGCGAAGGCCGGGCCGCCGCGCGGGTCGGCCCCGGCGGCGGTGGCGCGGTCGGCGATGGCAGGGAAAGGGTCGGCCGCCTCCGGCTCGGGGGCACGGCGCAGCGTCGGCAAGGTCGCGGCGTCCCAGCCGGCGGCGCGGGTGGTCGCGCGCAGATAGGCCTGGAGGATGGGATGCGGCCCGATCTCCAGCAGGACGGCCGGGCGGCGCGCGGCCACCTCGCGCGCCGCGTCGCGGAAGCGCACCGGCTCGCGCAGGTTGCGCCACCAGTATTCCGCCGGCGCCTCGCGCAGTTCCGCGCCCGAAACGGAGGAGATCATGGGCAGGCGCAGCGCGTGGCTCTGCAGCCCCCGGAGGTCGCGCAGCAGCGCGTCGCGCACCGGGTCCATCGCCGCCGAGTGGAAGGCGTAGGGAAGGCTGAGCGGCACGAAGGACCAGCGCCGCGCCTCGGCCTCGGTGCGCAGCCGCTCCAGCGCCGCCTCGTCCCCCGCCACGGTGAGGGCAGCGGGGGCGTTCTCGGCCGCCAGTTCGAGGCCCAGCGCGGCGAGGACCGGCGCCGCCTCCTCCATCGGGGCGCCGAGGGCGGCCATGCGCCCGGCGCCGCGCGTCGCGTGCTGGTGGCGCGAGCGCACGGCGACGAGCCGCGCCGCCTCGGCGGGGGCGAGCAGCCCGGCGACCTGCGCCGCCGCCACCTCTCCCACCGAATGGCCCAGCACGAGGTCGGGTCGGATCCCCTCCTCAGCCAGCGCCGCGACGATGCCGAGCTGCAGCGCAAAGAGCAGCGGCTGGGCGCGGTCCGTCCCCTCCGCCTCCTCGGCGGTGGCGCCGCGCGCCAGCACTTCTGCCACCGACCAGCCGAGCAGGGGGCGGAGATGCGCGTCCGCCGCCTCCACCGCCGTGCGGAAGGCGGCGGAATGGCGCATCGGCCCCTGCCCCATCCCGGCCCATTGCGCGCCATTGCCGCTGAAGGCGAAGCCCACCCCGGCGCCCGGCCCGGCGAGGCCGGACACCGCGCCCGGCACCTCCTCGCCCCGCAGCCAGGGGCCGAGGGCAGCGGGGTCGCGCAAGACGAGGCGATGCGGGCGCAGGTCGCGGTGCCGGGCCTGGCCGCGCAGCAGGGCGGGGGTGGCGGGCAGCGCCTCCCAGGCGCGGGCGAGGCCGCGCAGCGCCGCCTCCGAATGGGCGGACAGCAGCAGGGGCGGCGCGGGGGAAGCGGCCTTCGCGGCGCGGGGGCGGGCCGGTCCCGGCGCGCGGGCCAGGGCGGCGCAGCCATTGGTGCCGCCGAAGCCGAAGGCGTTCACCATCACGCCACGCCCCGCCAGCCGGCGCGCCGACACCGCCGGGGCGAGGCCGAGCCGCGCGAAGGGGATGGCCGGGTTGGGCGGGTCGGCGTGCAGTGTGGGCGGGATGCGCCCGCTCTCCAGCACGGCGAGCGCCTTCAGCACGCCAACCAGGCCGGACGCCGCCTCCGTGTGGCCGATATTGCTCTTGGCCGAGCCGACCGGGAGCGGGCGGCGCCGCGCGCCGACCCCGTGCGCGATCGCCTCGGCCTCGATCGGGTCGCCCACCGGGGTGCCGGTGCCGTGCGCCTCGAAATAGCCGATCTCGTCGGAGGCGAGGCCGGAGGCGGCGAGGGTCTCGGCGATCAGCGCGGCCTGGGCGGCGCCGTCGGGCAGGGAGATGCCGTTGGTGCGTCCGGCCGCGTTCACCCCGCTGGCCAGGATCACGCCGCGCACCGCGTCGCCATCGGCCAGCGCCGCCTCCAGCGGCTTCAGCAGCAGCGCCACCCCGCCCTCGGCGCGCACGTAGCCGTCGGCCCCGGCACCGAAGGCTTGGCAGCGGCCGCGGCGGCTGAGCATGCCCGCGCGCCAGAATCCGCCGAAGGGAAAGGGCGACAGCAGCAGGTTCACCCCGGCCACCAGCGCCGCCGGCAGCCCGGCGCGGATCGCCGTCATCGCCTGATGTAGGGCAACAAGGCCGGAGGAGCAGGCCGTGTCCACCGTCATGGCCGGGCCGCGCCAGTCGAAGGCGTGGGAAAGGCGGTTGGCCAGAATGGACAGGGCGCCACCCGTCATGGCGTAGCGGTCGCCGCCGCCCATGTCGTGCTGGCGGAGGTCCGACCAGTCCGTGGTCGAGGCGCCGGCGAAGACGCCGATGCGCTGCCCGGCCGCCTTGTCCTCCGGCCAGCCCGCATCTTCCAACGCCCGGCGGGCGAGCACGAGGAGGAGGCGCTGCTGCGGGTCCATCTCCTCCGCCTCGCGCGGTGAGATGCCGAAGGCGGCGGCGTCGAAGCGATGGACCTCGCCGATCGTGCCAGCCTGGAAATGGAGCGCGCGGCCGCGTTCGCCGGGGCGAGGATGGAGGAAGCGTTCCTGGGAGAAGCGGTCGGCGGGCACGGTGGTGACCGCGTCCCTTCTCTCCATCAGAAGCCTTGCGAAGGCCGCGCGATCAGGTGCGCCGGGCAGGCGGCAAGCCGCCCCCACCACGGCAACGGCCCCCCGGCCGAATGCCCCGTTTCGCTTGCGGATTCGGCCCCCGCTCATCCCAGCGCCTGGATCCCCGGACTGTTCATTGAATGACGACAGGTTAAGGGGACGGGGCCGCAATGGAAACAGGCGAGCGAAAGGTTTTCGCCCCTGGGTTGCAACTTCCGACCCCCAGCGGTTGACAGCTCCTCCATCCTGGCGTGGCCTCGCCTCATACGCGAAGGACAGCCCGCATGACCATCTGGCGCCAACCGGCCACTGCCCAGGAGATCAACCAGCGCTTCAGCGCGGACACGGTGAACGGCCTGCTCGGCATCCGCATCACCGAGGTCGGGCCGGACTGGATCGAGGGGGAGATGCCGGTGGACGGGCGCCACGTGCAGCCCTTCGGCATCCTGCATGGCGGCGTGTCCGTGGTGCTGACGGAAACGCTGGGCTCCCTCGCCTCCGTGATGTGCTGCGATCCGGGCTTCGGCGCGGTGGGTCTGGAGGTGAACGCGAACCACCTCCGCCCCGTGCCTAAGGGCGGGACGGTGCGCGGGCGTTGCACCCCGGTGCGGATCGGCCGCTCCGTCCATGTCTGGAACATCGAGCTGCGGCGCGAGGACGGCGAGCTGTCCTGCGTGTCCCGCCTCACCACCGCGATCGTGGAACGCAAGTGAGGCGGCCCCGCCTGATCGCGGAGCGGAGCGTGAATCAGTCGGACAAGAAGCGCATCGCCTTCATCGGCACGGGCGGCACCATCGCCTCGCTCGGCGAGGGGCCGTTCGACATCCAGGATTACGGGCGCCACGGAACGGTGATGGAAGCGGCCGCCCTGCTCGCCCGCTGGCCGGAAGCGGCAGGGGTGGCGGCGGTGGAGCCCATCGCCTTTCGCGCCGTCCCATCCACCGCCATCGGCCCGGCGGACTGGCTGGAGCTGCGGCGGCTGGTGGATGCCGTGGCCGCGCGGGGCGTGGACGGGATCGTCATCGGCCATGGCACGGCGACGCTGGAGGAAACGGCGTATTTCCTCCACCTCACCGCGCAGGGCGGCAAGCAGCCGCCGGTGGCGCTGGTGGGGGCGCAGCGCCCGTCCAGCGCTCTGTCCAGCGACGCCGGGATGAACCTCGCCAATGCCTGCCGCGTGGCGGGCGATCCGGGGGCGCGGGGCCTCGGCGTGCTGGTGGCGATGAATGACGAGATCCACGCGGCGCGCGAGGTGACCAAGACCCACACGGCGCGGCTCCAGGCCTTCCAAAGCCCGGATTTCGGCGCGCTGGGCCTGGCCGAGGCGGATGCGGTGCACTGGTATCGCCGCCCGCTGCGCCCGCCCGGGAATTTCGACCTGTCCGGCCTGGCGGCGCTGCCGCGGGTGGACATCGTGCCCTGCTATGCCGGGGCGGACGGGGTGGCGGTGGAGGCCTTCCTGCGCGCTGGGGCGGAAGGGCTGGTTCTGGACGGGTTCGCGCCCAGCGGCGGCACGCCCGCGCTGATGGAGGCCTTGCGCGACGCCCCCGTGCCGGTCGCCGCCACCACCCGCGCCGGGGGCGGCCGCGTGGTGGAAACGACGCGCAGCCGCGCGGCGGGGCTGATCCCGGCGGACAACCTCAACGCGGCCAAGGCGCGGGTATTGCTGATGCTCGGGCTGACGCGCACGCGAGACCGGGCGGAGCTGCGGGCGCTGTTCGACGCCTATTGAGGGCGCAGCCCCACCGGCGTCACGCGCAGGATCTCGGCGCGGCAGGGGTCGAAGCCACCCAGCGCCATTTCCTGCCCACTGGCCAGGATGGCGCGCACCAGGTTGGGGCCGGGCGGCGCCGCCACGGTGAGCTCCGTCCCCGGCGGCAGGTTGCCGAGGCCGAGCACGTCGCGCTCGCCCCCGCCGGGCGTGCGGACGACGAGGCTGCGGACGGTGGCGCCCGAGACGTTCACCACCTGGAAGCGGCCGTCGCAGGCCGGGATGCGGATGTCGATGGGCTGCACCACCACCACGGGGGAGCAGGCCGCCAGCAGGGCCAGGGTGGGGAGGAGGCGGAGCGTCATCCCCCTCCCAACGCCGGGCGCGGACGTCAGATGCGGCCGGCCGCCTTGTCGGCCTCGTAGCGGGCCTTGTTCTCGGCATTGGCGGGGTAGAGGCCGGGCAGGGCCTGTCCGGCCTCCACCTGCTTCATGATCCAGCCTTCCAGCCGCTCCTGCTCCACCGCCATTTCCGTCACCGCCTCCACGAGGTCGGCGGGGATGACCACGGCGCCGTCCGGGTCGGCCACAATCACGTCGCCCGGGAAGACGGCCACGCCGCCGCAGCCCACCGGCTCCTGCCAGTTCACGAAGGTGAGGCCGGCGACGGAGGGCGGGGCGGCGCCGCCCGCGCACCACACGGGCAGGCCGGTGCCGTTCACCCCGGCCACGTCGCGCACCGCGCCGTCCGTCACCAGGGCGGTCACGTTCTTCTTGTGCAGGCGAGCGCAGAGGATGTCGCCGAAGATGCCCGCGTCCTTCACCCCCATGGCGTCGGCGACGACGATGGCGCCTTCCGGCATCGCCTCGATGGCGGCGCGGGTGGATTTCGGCGAGGACCAGGATTCCGGCGTCGCGAGATCCTCGCGCGCGGGGATGAAGCGCAGGGTGAAGGCCTCGCCGACGAGGCGCTTGCCCTGGGCGGCGGGGGTGAAGGGGACGGCGCCGCGCATCCACACGTTGCGGAGGCCCTTCTTCAGCAGCACCGTCGTCAGCGTCGCGGTGGTGATGCCTTCCAGCTTGCTCTTGGTCTCAGCGGACAGCGCCATGGTGTCTTCCCCCTTCCTTTCGGTCCCGACCGCTTTATGCGCGGCCCGACCGCGCGTCCACCCAGGCGGCGGCGCGCGCCGCCAGCGCCTCCGGCGGGTCCGCGACGTCGAGGCCGAGCGCCCCTTCCTCCGGCGTGGGGGGCTCCAGCGTGCGGAACTGGCTTTCCATCAGGGCGGGCGGCATGAAGTGGCTGGGCCGCGCCGCCTGGCGCGCGGCGATCAGCGCGAAATCGCCATACGGATGCACGACCAGGAGACCGGGCGCATGGCCCCGCAGCCGGTCGCGATAGGAACGCTTCAGCGCCGAGCAGCCGATCACCCCGCCCCGCTCCTGCGCCGCGAGCCACGCGCCGAGCGCGTCCAGCCAGGGCCAGCGGTCGTCATCGGAAAGCGGGTTGCCCGCGCTCATCTTGCGGATATTCGCCTCCGGGTGAAACGCGTCCGCATCGGCGAAGGGCAGGCCGAGGCGCTGGGCCAGCAGCGCCCCCAGCGTGGACTTGCCCGAGCCGGACACGCCCATGACCAGGACGCGGCGGGGGGTCATGGCGGAAGGGTCCGACACGCCGAAGCCAGCCAGTCCCTGCCCCGACGATGCGACGCCCAGGAAGAATCCGGCCGCACAGCGGCCGGCGCCGCCAGACCGCCCGTCCGATCAGCGCGCCCGTCGCGCGGCGAAGCCAAGCGGCCGGAGGCCGCGCCCGGCGTCTGAGGGCAGGAATCACGCATCTGGAGCCTTCGGCTCCAGATGCCCACCGAAACCCTTGCGCATCGCGCTCAGTGCCTTGTCGGCGAAGTTCTCCGTCCCGCGCGAGCGGAAGCGCGCGAAGAGCGCGGCGGCCAGCACCGGAGCGGGCACGGCGTGCTCCACCGCCGCGTCCACCGTCCAGCGCCCCTCGCCGCTGTCGCTCACTACCCCGCCGTACTCCGTGAGGTCCGGGTCCAGCGCCAGGGCCTGCGCCGTCAGGTCCAGCAGCCAGGAGGAAACGACGGAACCGCGCCGCCACGCCTCGGTCACGTCGGGCAACGGAAGTTCGGGGAATGGGCCGCGGCGCAAGAGGTCCAGCCCCTCGGCCATGGCCTGCATCATCCCGTACTCGATGCCGTTGTGGATCATCTTGCAGTAATGGCCGGCGCCGCTCGGCCCGCAATGAACGAAGCCCGCCTCTGGCCGTGGGTCGCGCCTCTCGCGGCCGCCCGTGGGCGGGGCGGCCCCCTCGCCGGGGGACAGGGCGCGCCACAGCGCCTCGTGCGCCTGCACGGCGGCCGCGTCGCCGCCGATCATCAGGCAGTAGCCGCGCCCAAGCCCCCACACCCCGCCGGAGGTGCCGACGTCGAGGTAGTGCAGCCCCTTCGCCCGCGCCTCGGCGGCGCGGCGCATGCTGTCCTTGTAGAGGGAGTTGCCGCCCTCGATGATCGTGTCGCCCGGGGCGAGCAGCGCGTGAAGCTCGCGCAGCGCGGCCTCGGTCGCCTCGCCGGCAGGCAGCATGACCCAGACGGTGCGCGGCGCGTCCAGGATCGCCACCAGCCCCTCCAGGCTGTCCGCCCCCGCCGCGCCTTCCGCCACCAGCGCGGCGACGGCGCCCGCGTCGCGGTCGAACCCCGCCCCCGCGATGCCCGCGCGCATCGCGCGGCGCAGGATGTTGGCCCCCATCCGGCCCAGTCCGACCATGCCGAGCGTCATGAAGTTTCCTCCCCGCGCATCCTCATGCTGTGATGGCGGAAACGCGATGGGGAGGAAAGTCCGATGAAGCTGCCGGAGAAGGGCGAGGCCTGGCCCGCCCTGGAGGAGGCGCTGCGCGACGCCAAGGCGCGCGACCATTCCTGGCGCAAGGGCCGCATGGCCGTGTTCTTCTACTACCTGGACGAGGAACTGGAGCGCATCGGACAGGACGCCTACCGCCTGTTCTGGACGGAGAATCACCTGGGTGCGGGCCGCGCCTTCCCCTCGCTGGCAAAGCTGGAGGGCGAGGTGGTCTCCATGGCGCTGGACCTCATGCACGCGCCGGAAGGCGCGGGCGGCACCATGACCTCCGGCGGCAGCGAGAGCATCTTCCTGGCGATGCTGGCGGCGCGCGAAAAATCCGGCGCCGTCGGTGGCAACGTCGTCATGCCCGACACGGCGCACCTCACCTTCGACCGCGCCTGCTGGTATCTCGGCCTCGAGGTGAGGCGCGTGCCCGTGGGCGCGGACCGGCGCGGCGACGTGGCGGCGATGGCGGCCGCCTGCAACGAGAAGACCGTCGCGATCGTCGGTTCCGCTCCCGGCTACCCCTTCGGCACGGTGGACCCGATCCGCGAGCTTGGCGCGCTGGCGACGGAGCGCGGGCTGTGGCTGCACGTGGATGCCTGCGTCGGCGGCTTCATCAATCCCTTCCTCGAGGGGCTGCCGGATTGGGACTTCGCGGTGCCCGGCGTGAGCAGCATCAGCGCCGACATCCACAAGCACGGCATGGCGCCCAAGGGCGCGTCGCTGCTGCTGGTGCGCGACGAGGCGCTGCGCCGCTTCCACCGCTTCGAAAGCCGCGCCTGGGCGCGCGGCCTCTACGCCGCCCACACGGCGCAGGGCACGCGGCCGGGCGGGGCGGTCGCCGCCGCATGGGCGGTGATGCGCTTCCTGGGCCGCGCCGGCTACCGCGACTGCGCGGAGCGGGTGATGCGGGCGCGCGCGACGATCGTGGCGGCGGTGGAATCCATCCCGGGCCTCGAGGCCCTGCCGGGCAACCACGCCATCCTGGTGTATCGCTCGGCCGACCCGGCGCTGCCCATCGCCGCCGTGGCGGACGGGCTGGAGCGGCGCGGCTGGCTCGTTTCCCGCCAGGTGGAGCCGGAGGGCATCCACCTGCACCTGAACCCCCTCCATGCCGAGGTGGCGGAGGAATACGCCGCCGCCCTGCGTGAGGCGGCGGCGGAGGCGCGCCGCACCGGGGTGGCACGGCCGAAGGAGGAGGTGCGCGCCTATTGAGGCTGCGCGGGGCCGCGTCTTTCGTTGCGGTCCCGCCCCCCATTCCCCTAGACTTCCGCCGCCGAATGAGAAATTTCCCTCGCGACGGGACGCGGCCCATGCTCACAGACCAATACGGACTCCCCCTTTCCACCTCATCGCCCGAGGCGCGCGACGCCTATGTCGAGGGATGCGACATCCTGCTGCGCATGTACCCCGGCGCGGCCGAATTGTTCGAGCGTGCCGCCCACGCCGATCCGGGATTCGCGCTGGCGCATGCCGGCCGCGCGCGGGCGCTGCAGCTCGGCGGCGACGTTGCCGGCGCGCGGGAGGCCATCGCCGCCGCACGCACCGCCCTCGGCAGCGGGGCCTCGGACCGGGATGCCAGCCACGTGGAGGTCTTCGACCTGCTGCTCGGTGGCAAGCCCGCATCGTCGCTGGAAGCCCTGCGGCGCCACGTGGCGGATTGGCCGCGCGATGCGGTTGCGGTCAGCGTCGCGGCCAACCAGACCGGGCTGATCGGCATCTCCGGAAGCCCGACGCGCGAGCAGGACCAGCTGGATTTTCTGGCGATGCTGGAACCGCATTACGGCGACGACTGGTGGTTCAACAGCCACTACGCCTTCGCCCTTTCCGAGCTGGGCCACCAGGACGCCGCGCGCCCGCGCATCGAATCCTCCATCGCGCAATGCCCGCGCAACGCCTACGCGGCGCACACGCTGGCGCATTTCCACTACGAGAACGGCGAGGCCGAGGCCGCCACCGCCTTCCTCCGCTCCTGGCTGACCGACTACCCGCGCAACGGCGCCCTGCATGGCCACCTGAGCTGGCACCTGGCAGTGGTCCGGCTGCACCAGGGCGAGTTCGACGAAGCCTCCCGGCTCTTCGACACGGGCTTCGCGGCGGAGGATCATCCGGGCCCGGCGCTGATCAAGATCTTCGACGCGCCCTCCTTCCTGTGGCGCGCCGAGCTGGCGGGACATCCGCGCGACCATGCGCGCTGGGAGGCGCTGCGCGGCTTCGTGCGCCGCCTGTTTCCGCGCCCGGGCCTGCCCTACGCGGACTGGCACATCGCCCTGGTGGACGCCGTGAACGGCGACCCGGCGGAGACCGAGGCGCGCCTCGCGGAGATGGACGGGATGGCGAGCGCCGGGCGCTACCCGGCGGGGCACGTCGTCGCCGCCCTGGCGCGTGCCTTCATCGCCTTCGAGAAGCGGGACTACGACGCGGCGATCACCGGCATCGAGAGCGTCTTCGCCGAGCGGGAGCGGATGGGCGGCAGCCGCGCGCAGATCGACCTCGTCGAGTTCACGCTGCTGAAGGCCTATCTCGCCTCCGGCCGGCACGAGGAGGCGCGCCGCCTGCTGGCGAGGCGCCGCCCGGGACCGCGCGGCATCCCAGTGGCCGGGCTGGAGGCGGTGCCGGTCCACTGACCGGCCCGCGGCCCCTTACTGCTGCGCCGCGCCGGTCACGCGGACCAGATGCTCCATCAGCGCGAAGTCGCGCTGCTGGACGCGGGCGAGATCCTCGGCGGAGCCGCCCTCGGGCAGGTAGCCGAGATCCTCCATGCGCTGCCGCGTCGCGGGGGAGCGCACCGCCTCGGCGATCACTTGCGACATGCGGCGCACGATGGGCTCCGGCAGGCGCGGCGGGCCGAAGATGCCGATCCAGGAGTTGAACTCGTAGCCGGGCACGGTGTCGGAGATCGGCGGCACCTCCGGCAGCGCGGGCATGCGCCCATTGCGCGTGACGCCGAGGGGGATGATCTGCCCTCCGCGGATTCCGCCCATCGCCTCCGCGAGCGGCGAGAAGATCACCTGCACCCGCCCGGCCAGCAGGTCGGCCATGGCCGGCGCGCCGCCGCGATACGGGACATGGGTGAACCGCACCCCTGCCTTTTCCTCGAACAGCGCCGCGGCGAAATGCTGCGTCGCGCCCGTGCCGCTGGTGCCGAGGTTGAGCCCGCCCGGGTTCTCGCGCGCCAGGGCGATGAGCTCCGCCACGCTGCGCGCGCGCACGGAAGGATGCACCACCAGCACGGCGCTGCTGGTCAGCACGAGAGACACGGGGGTGAAGTCGTTCACCACGTGAAATCCCATGTTGGGGTACAGGAACTGGTTGGTCGTATGCGTGCCGACCGAGGCGACGACAAAGGTGTGCCCGTCCGGCGCCGCCCGCGCCACCGCTTCCGAGCCGATGTTGCCCGCCGCGCCCACGCGGTTCTCCACCACCACGGGCTGGCCGAGCGCGGGGGAGATCGCCTCGGCGACGAGGCGCCCGGTGATGTCGGTGCTGCCGCCTGCCGCGAAGCCGACGACGAAGCGGATGGGCCGTTCGGGCTGCCAGGGCGCCGTGCCCTGCGCGAAGGCGGGGACGGCAAGCGGCGCGAGGGCGAGCGCGGCGGCGAGGCTGCGGCGTTGCATGGTCGTGTTTCCTCCATGGTGGAGGCGCGACCGCGAGGCGCCACGCCCCGCCGGGATGGTAAGTCCATGCCGCAGGATGCGGCAACGCGGCTTCAGCGCAGCGCGAACATCGCCAGCACCGCGCCCGCCGCCACCATCTGCAGGAGGTTGGCGAGGACGCTCAGCCGGTGCAGCCGGTCGAAGACCGGGCGCGCCGTCGTGTCGCCCGCCTGGGCGGCGTCGGAGAAGTGGTTGACGCGCGGCATGAGCACCTGGCGCAGGAACCAGGCGAGGCCGGCAGTGGCGGCCATGATCCCCGCCGCCTCCTTGCTCAGCGGGAAGAGCGCCACCGCGGCGGCGGCGGACAGCGCCAGCACCCACAGGTAGTAGACAGGGAAGACCTGCCGGATGAACGGCCCCGCCGCGACGGGTGGCAGCCGCGTGAAGACCAGCGGCGCCACCACGGCGGCAAAGAACACCATGCCGCCCAGCAATAGGGCGAGGGAGAAAAGCGCGACGAGGGCGAGGACCGATTCCATCCCGCTCAGTTGGGGTCGCCCCAGCCCTCCGCCACCGCCTTGCCGATCATCCGCCCTTCCTCCACCAGCCGGTGCCCCTCCAGCAGCGCGGCGGCGGAGATGGGGCCGAGGCGGCGCGTCAGCGTGGAGCGGATCGTGCCCGCATCGGCGAGGCGCGACACCTCCTTCAGCAATTGGTGCTGCGCCTCGATGTCGGCGGTGCGGAACAGGATGCGGGCGAACATCGCCTCCCACACCAGACCGGCCGCCTTGGGCTTCAGCCGCCCGACCTCCAGCGTCATCGGCTCGTCGATGGCGCAGACCAGGCCCTGCGGCGCGACGATGTCGCAGATGGCGCGCCAGTGGCGCTCCGTCTGGGTGGTGCAGAAGATGAAGGGTACGGGAACGCCCAGCGCCTTCACCTGCGCCGCGAGGTCGCCCGCATGGTCCACCACGTGATGCGCGCCAAGCCCCTCGCACCATTCACGCGTCTCGGGCCGCGAGGCGGTGGCGATGACGGTGAGGCCGGTGAGCGCCCGCGCCAGCTGGATCGCCATGGAGCCGACGCCCCCCGCGCCGCCCACCACGAGCAGTGCCCCGCCGGACGCACCGTGCGGGATGCGCAGACGGTCGAACAGCGCCTCCCAGGCCGTGATGGAGGTGAGCGGCAGGGCGGCGGATTCGGCGAAATCCAGCCTGGCCGGGCGCAGGCCGACGATGCGCTCGTCCACCAGCTGAAGGCGCGCGTTCGACCCTGGTCTGTTCACTGCCCCGGCATAGAATACCTCGTTCCCCGGTGAGAACATCCGCGCTTCCGGACCCACGGCGCGCACCACCCCGGCGGCGTCGAAGCCCAGGATCTTCGGCTCGCCCTTGGGATCGGCGCGGCCGCGCTGCTTGGCGTCCAGCGGGTTCACCGACACGGCGCGCACCTCCACCAGCAGGTCGCGTCCCTTCGGCGCGGGCGGGTCGGGCAGTTCGAGGTCGAGCAGCGCCTCCGGGTCGGAGGAGGGGCGGCACTGCGTGTAGGCCACGGCCTTCATGGCGTTCTCCCAGGTGTCCCGACCGGTCTAGACCCCTGGGGGAGGGTGACAACCCCGCGCGGCCTCCCCACACCAGAGGCGGAGACGCCCCACGGGAGACACGCCATGAGCCTTGCCGTCCGACGCCGCCTCGCCCTGCTCGCCACGCCCGCCCTCGTCGCGGGGATCGCCGCCCCGGCCGCGGCGCAGAACACCCCGCCCCCGACCCAGGGCGAGATGCCGCCGCAATTCCAGCGCGTGAAGCTCGGCGACTTCGAGGTGACGACGCTGCTGGACGGCGCGATGCAGGGCACCAACGAGGGCATCCGCAACTTCTTTCCCGACAGCCGGCCGGAGGAGATCGACCCGCTGCGCGACCGCTCCTTCCGCATCGGGGGCGGGCTGCACCAGCCGGTCGGCGCCTATGTGGTCAACACCGGCCGCAACCTCGCCATGATCGATTGCGGCGGGCATTCCTCCTTCATTCCGACCACGGGCCGCACGCTAGAGGCGCTGCGCGCCAGCGGCTACCGGCCCGAGCAGGTGGACACGGTGATCCTCACCCACATCCATCCGGAGCACGCGCTGGGCCTGTCCTATGACGGCACTACCCGCAACTTCCCGAATGCCGAGGTGGTGGTGACGGAGGTGGACCACCGCTTCTGGACCGACCCGGCGATGGAAAGCCGCGTCCCGCAAGGCCAGCGCTTCATCGAGGCGGGACGCCGCGCCATCCGCCCCTATGAGGGCCGCATCCGCACGGTGGAGATGCGCGAGGGGCTGGAGGTCATTCCCGGCATCTTCCTGATGCCGGCGCCGGGCCACACACCGGGCCACGTGTCCTACCGCCTCACCAGCCAGAACCGCTCCATGCTGATCTGGGGCGACATCGCCCACCAGATGACGATCCAGCTGGCGCGGCCGCGCTGGCGCGTCGGCGTGGACGTGGACCCGGCGGAAGGGGTGGAAAGCCGCGTGCGGACGCTGACCCTGCTTGCCGAGGAGGGCATGCCGATGGGCGGGGTGCACGTGCCCTGGCCGGGTTTCGGCCGGGTGATCCGTGACGGCGAGGGCTTTCTCTACGTGCCGCGCCCGCAGCATTTCGGCACGGCGATCTGACCGGAGGGGGCGCGGGGCCATCCCCGCGCCGGCCGCCTCATTCGGGCGGGGTCATCGCCTTGATGAGGTCGAAGACGCGCTTGCGGATCGAGGGATCCTGGATGCGGTTGTAGGCACGCACCAGTTCCAGCGTTTCGCGCTGCTGCAGCAGGTCGGGCGGGATGCCGGCCGCGGCGGCATGCCCCGAAGCGCCGAAGGGGTCCTGGCCGGGTTCGGCGACGCCGTGGTTGCGCTGCGCGAAGGAGACGCTGCCCCCGCCCATCGGCATGTCGTCGAAGAAAAAGGAAATCGGCACGTCCAGCACGCGCGACAGGTCGTAGAGGCGGGAGGCGCCGATGCGGTTCACGCCGCGCTCGTATTTCTGCACCTGCTGGAAGGTGAGGCCCAGGGCCTCGCCCAGCTTCTCCTGGCTCATGCCGAGGAGGGTGCGGCGCAGCCGGACGCGGGAGCCGACATGCACGTCGATCGGGCTGGGACGATGCTCTCGCTCCGCAGCACGCTCCACATTTTCCTCAGTCGCCATCGCATGCCTCATCTGTCCGTCTTCCTTCGACTTTCACCCGCGTCGAGCCGACTGTGATGCCTGGGACCGGGGGGAACCTGGCGGACAGGACCGGGGGGAGCTGCCGAGAACAACCATTAAGGGATTGTTGGGGTATGGTCAATAATCTAAACGTGTCTCAAGAAAGCAACGCTCCTCATCGGCGCCGCAGTCATGCTTAATGCACGCCAGGGTTGCCGGTTTCCGACCTATTTCGCACAAAACTCAAAAACACAAGGAGCACCGCCATCGTAAGCGGCAAAATCGGTCCCGTCTGTCCAAAAACGGTAAGCGGGACTCTTCCTGGTAAACTAACTTCAAGGGTTCCGGTTGCGTTAAGCCCTAGTTGTGAAATGACACGGCCCTTCGGGTCCACAACCGCGCTGATTCCGGTCTGCGCGGCACGTGCCAGGGGCAATCCCTCCTCCACCGCCCGCATCCGCGCCGCCGCGAAATGCTGGAACGGTCCGGCCGAAACCCCGAACCAGGCATCGTTGGTGATGTTGACCAGCCAGGCCGGCCGCTCCGCCCCGGTCACGGCGCCAGGGAAGATCACCTCGTAGCAGATCAGCGGCGAGAAGCCGGGCAGCCCCGCCACGGACAGGGTCACCGGACCCGGCCCGGCGGAGAAATCCATCCCCCCCGTCACGACCCGGATGGGAATGAGCCCGCCCAGCGGCATGTACTCCCCGAAGGGAACGAGGTGGAACTTGTCGTACACCGCCAGCGCCTCGCCCTCGGCCGACAGCGCGACCAAGGAGTTCCACAGCCCGGAAAGGCGCCGGTCCTCCCCCCACTCGGCCCGCACCGTGCCAGCCAGCAGCGTCGCGCCGGGGGCGAGGGACAGGGCAGCGAGGCGAACCGCCTCCGGATCCTGCGCCAGCAGGAAGGGGCTGGCGGTCTCGGGCCAGATCGCCACCACGCGCTCCCCGGACCCGGCGGCGCGGGCCGTGCCCTCGCGCGTCAGGTCGAGGTAGCGTCGGAAGATGGGCAGGCGCTGCGCCTCGTCCCACTTCACGTCCTGCGCCACGTTGCCCTGCACCAGCACGAGGCGGATGCCGGGCGCGGGCGGGTCGGGCTGGCCGAGGCGCCACGCCCCGAACCCCATCCAGGGCAGCAGGATCAGCAGCGCCAGCGGCACCGCCCGCCGCAGGCCCAGAAGCGGCAGCCCCGCCAGCACCATCGTCAGCAGCGACAGCCCATGCGTGCCGATCAGGGCGGCGGGCTGGAGCGGCAGCGGGTGGAAGGCCCAGCCCGTTCCGACAAGGTTCCACGGGAAGCCGGTGAACAGGAGGCCACGCAGCCCCTCCGCCACCACCCAGGCGCCAGCGAAGCCCAGCACGCGCCGCCACCCCGGAGCGGCGCGCCAGGCCACCAGCGCCGGCAGGACGGAGAACAGCGCCAGCGGCAGGGCGAGGCCCGGCGCCGCGACCGGCACCAGCCAGAACCAGCGCCCGAAATCGGTGAACAGCGAATGCGTGACCCAGTACACCCCCGCCACGTGGTGGCCGAAGCCGAACAGGAAGCCGAGCAGCGCGGCGCGTCGCCAGGAGGGCGCCTGGCCCACCAGGCGCAGGAAGCCGGGCACGGTCAGCAGCAGGATCGGCAGGAGGTGGACGGGCGGCAGGGCGAGGGCGGAAAGCGCGCCCAGCACGGTGGCCAGGGCGGCAGGGCGCTGCACAAATTGCTTCACAGCCAGTTGATTCCCTTGCCTTCGCGCAGACGCCGCTCGGCGCGGTCGAGATCGGGTGGAGTGGACAGGTGATACCACTCGCCGTCATGCACGATGCCGTGCAGCCGCCCGGCCCCCAGGGCGCGGTCGAAGGGGCGGTTCAGGCTGAACACCCCGTCCGGCTCCGGTGCCACCAGCGCCGGCGCCATCAGCTGCACCCCGGCGAACAGGAAGGGCGCGACCTCGCCCGGCTTCGGGCGGCGCAGCCTTCCCCAGCCATCCAGGAAGAAGTCGCCGCGCCCCACCGCGCCCTCGATGCGGGCCGTGGGCATCAGCAGCAGCAGCGAATCCATGCGCGCCGGGTCGAAGGCCTCGGCGAGTCGGTGCAGCGCCGGCACCGGCCCTTCGCGCCAGAAGGCATCGCCGTTGATGACGGCGAAGGGCTCCTCGCCGAGCAGGGGCAGGGCGCGGCGGATGCCGCCGCCGGTTTCCAGCAGCTCCGGCTCAAGCTGCAGCCGGGTGCGGGGCGGCGCCGTGCGCGCGACCAGGGCGGCGGCGACCTTCTCCGCCTTCCAGTGCGCATTCACCACCGCCTGCTCCACCCCCGCCTCGGCCAGCCGGTCCAGCGCGTGGTCCAGCAGGGAGCGGCCCAGCAGGGGCAGGAGCGGCTTCGCCGTCGTGTCGGTCAGCGGGCGCATCCGGGTGCCGAGCCCGGCCGCCAGCACCATGCCGCGCCGGATCACGCCGGGTTGCCGCGCAGCCGGGGCGGGACATGCGCGTCCAGGAAGCGGCGCAGCGGCGAAGTCGCGGGGTGCTCCAGAGCGCGGGCGAGATGCGCCCAGCAGCGCGGCCCATGGGCGAGGTAGTGGCCCTTGCCGTCGCGGCGGTCGAGCCGCACCCAGAGCGCCGCCACGCGCAGGTGGCGCTGCGCGCCGAGCGCCGCCATCGCCGCCGCATCCGGGGCGCCGCCATAGGCGCGCAACGCCGCCTCGCGCGCCGCCTCTGGCACGTCGCGCCGCGCATCCTCGATCAGGGAAACGAGGTCGTAGAGCGGATGGCCGCGCGCGGCGTCCTGGAAGTCGATCACCGCCATGCCGCGCGCGGTGGGGACGAGGTTGGCGGGAAAGAAGTCGCGATGGACGAACCCTTCGGCGGCGAAGGGGGTCAGCATCTCCAGCAGCGCCGCGCGCAGCCCGGCGCGCGCCGCGTCGTCCGGCGGCGCGCCGAACACGGCGGGCCACCACCAGTCAAGGAAGGTGGCGGTCGCCGCCTCCGTCATCCGCGGCGCGTCCCAGGCGGGCAGGCCGCCGGGGGGCGGGTCGGCATGCAGCTTCGCCAGGGTGCGGGCGGCGGCGGCGTAGAGCGGCACCGGGTCGGCGCCGGCATCCAGTGCATCGGCCATGCTTTGCGGCCCCAGATCCTCGACCAGCGCGGCGCCCGGCCCCTCGGCCAGCACCGCCGGCGCAGGCACGCCGATGGCGTCGAGGTGGCGCGCCACGCGCAGGAAGGCATCCAGGTAGTCCTGGCCCGGCGTTTCCATCAGCAGGGCCGGGCGCGGCCCGCCATGCAGCCGGGCGTAGCGCTTGCTGGCATCGCCGGGCAGCGACTCGGCGCGCGCCGTTCCGAAACCGGCGCGGAGGAGGAGTTCCGTCACCACGCGCGCTTCTCCCAACCCGAAACGACCGCGCGGCGCGCATCGCCTTCCAGCGGCGCCAGCTCCACGCGCAGCGCCCCAGGCGGTGCCAGGGAACCGAGCCGGTCGGGCCATTCCACCAGGGCGATCCCCTCCAGCGCTTCCTCCCAGCCCAGCTCGTGCAGCGCATCGGGACCGTCGAGGCGGTAAAGGTCGAAATGGGAGGCCGTCATGCCCCCCGGCATGTCATAGAGCTGCACCAGGGTGAAGGTGGGGCTCGGCACCTCCAGCGCGGCATCGCCGGACAGGGCGCGCAGGAAGCCCCGAGCCAGCGCCGATTTCCCCGCCCCCAATGGCCCACTCAGCAGGATCGCATCCCCGGGCCGCGCTGCCCGGGCCAGGCGCGCGGCCAGGGCCTCGGTCTCCGCGAGGCCGTTCAGCACCATCTCCATGGCCGGCTTGTCGCATGCCCTGGACGGGCGAGGCAAAGCGGGGGAAATGGTCGGGCATGAGCGACGTGATCGAGACCGACGTGTGCATCGTCGGCGCGGGGCCTTGCGGGCTTTTCGCCGTCTTCGAGTGCGGCATGCTGAAGATGCGCTGCGCCGTGGTGGACACGCTGGAGGAGATCGGCGGCCAATGCGCCGCGCTCTATCCCGAGAAGCCGATCTTCGACATCCCGGCGCATCCGCGCATCGAGGGCGCGAAGCTGATCGAGCAGCTGGCCGAGCAGGCCCTGCCCTTCGAGCCGCGCTACCTGCTGGGCCAGCGCGTCGACGCGCTGCGCGAGGATGGGGAGGGCTTCACCCTGCGCACCAGCGCGGACCGGACCATCCGCTGCAAGGCCGTGATCCTCGCCGCCGGGGCAGGCGCCTTCGGCCCCAACCGCCCGCCGCTGGACCACCTGCCGGATTACGAGGCGACCGGCGCCGTGCGCTACATGGTCACGAAGCGCGAGGAGTTCCGCGGCAAGCGCGTGGTGATCGCGGGCGGCGGCGACAGCGCGGTGGACTGGGCGCTGAGCCTTAAGGACATCGCCCGCGTCACCATGGTGCACCGGCGCGACAAGTTCCGCGCCGCGCCGGAAAGCGCGCGCCAGCTGGCCGAGGCCGCTGCGCGCGGCGAGGTGGAGATGGCGATCCCCTACCAGCTTCACGGGCTGGAAGGCACGGCGGGCCAGCTTTCCGCCGTGGTGCTGGCGACGTTGAAGGGCGAGGAGAAGCGCGTCGAGGCCGACCACCTGCTCGCCTTCTTCGGCCTGTCCATGGAGCTCGGCCCCATCGCCGAATGGGGGCTGGGCATCGAGCACAAGCACGTGCGCGTGGACCCGGCCACCTGCATGACGAATGTCCCCGGCGTCCATGCCATCGGCGACATCGCCACCTATCCGGGCAAGCTGAAGCTGATCCTGCAAGGCTTCTCGGAGGCCGCGATGGCGGCGCACGCCATCCACCCGCGCGTCTTCCCTGGCGAGGCGCTGCATTTCGAGTACTCCACCTCCAAGGGCGTGCCTCACGGGTGAAGCGCGAGTCGCCCGCCGCACAGCGCAACCGCGAGCCCATTGCCGAGGCGCTGGCGCCGCTCCTGCCCCCGCGCGGCACGGTGCTGGAGGTGGCGAGCGGATCGGGCGAGCACGCCGTCCACCTGGCGCGGCGCTTCCCGCATCTGCTGTGGCAGCCGAGCGACCCGGACGGGGAGGCGCGCGCCTCCATCGCCCTCTATGTGAAGGAGGCGGGGCTGCCCAATCTCCGCCCGCCCGTGGCGCTCGACGCCGCAGGCGACGCGCCCTTTCCGCCCGCCGATGCGGTGCTGTGCATCAACATGATCCACATCGCGCCCTGGGAAGCCTGCGAGGGCCTGCTCCGCAAGGCACCGGGCGGGTCGCTCTTCCTGTATAGTCCGTTTGTCCGCGACGGCGTTCCCACCGCCCCCTCCAACATCGCCTTCGATGCCGACCTCCGTGCCCGCGACCCGCGCTGGGGCGTGCGCCGCCTGGAGGACGTGGCGGCGCTGGCGGCCCAGCACGGCTGGGGTCCGCCCGCGGTCACCGGGATGCCGGCCAACAACCTGCTGGTCGCCTTTCGGCGCTGACGGCGCCCCCTCAGTCGCGCAGGAGGCGGAAGGTGCCTTCCGTTCGGCCGGCACGGATGCCCGGGCCGGGCACGCGGGCGTAGCGCGCCGTGCCGGTGAGCTGATTGCCGGCGATGCGCCCTTCCAACTCGGTCACATGGGGGTTGCGCCCCATCATCAGCGTGCCGGAGGCGACAAGGCGGCCATCCGGGGCCAGCCGTCCTTGAAGCTCGCCCGATCCGACCAGCCCGGCCGAAGCCTCGAAGCGCACCGTCACCGCACCCCCCTCCCCGTCCGGGCGCACCACCAGCCGCAGCCGGCCGCCGCGTCCCAGCGTCTCGTTGAAGATGGAGCCGCGGAAGCTGCCGGCCCGCTCGACGGAGGGCGTCACTGGCGGGGAGGCGGCCGAGCCCGGGCCTCCTCCCGGTGCGGCGGGCGCCGCACCGGGAGGGGCCGATGGCGGGGCAGCAGGGGCTGGCGCAACGGGGGCCGATGCGGCAGGTGGCCGCGCGGCGGGGACGGGCGTGGCCGGATCCGGCGCGAGAGGGGGCGGCGCCACGGGAGCCGGCGCAACGGGCTCTGAAGCGATCGGGGCTTGAGCGGCGGGGACCGGCGCATCAGGGGCCGGCGCCGCTTCCCGGGCCGGGGCAGGTCGGGCGGGCGGCCCGGCCCCGAAAGAAGGCAGCGGACGGCCGGACAATTCCCAACCCAGGGCGACCAGCGCGGCCAGCAGCAGCAGCGGCAGGAGCAGCAACCACGGCCAGACGCGGCGCCGGGACCGTGTCCGCCGTGGGGACGGGCGTGACGCGGCCAGGGGCGCATCGGCGACAACGAAGGGCGGCACGGCCTCCGGCGAGGCGACTTCCCGGCGCAGCACCGGGGCGGCAACCGGCTCGGGCGGCGGGGGTCCAGGCAGCGGAGCCTCGGGCTCCGGCGCGGGGGGTGGCGGCGGCTCGGGCGGCGGTGCGGGCTCGGGCTCCGACGGAACGGGGGCAGGGCCGCCGGAGCGCATCGCATCCGCAGACTCCACGTGATGGGGGCCGACCCGCGCCGCGCCGCCCATCCGCGCGATGAACATTGCACCCTGGGCCAGGGTCGCCACCAGCCGGGGCAGGCCGCGCGCATGCAGGGCCAGCGATTCGATCGCCTCCGGCTCGAACAGGTCGGGCGGCTCGCCCACCGCCTCCAGCCGCGCGGCGACGAACTCGCCCACATCGTCGGGGGAAAGCGGCGGCAGGGGCACAACGGAGGAGGGCAGCCCCAGCGCCTCCAGCCGCGCGGCGAAGCCAGGCAGCGCCGCCAGCACCACCGGCCCGCCCTCGCCCAGTTCGCGCAGCGCCGCGTCGTCCAGCCCATCCGCCTCGTCCAGCAGCCGCACCGTGCCGGGGGCATCGGGCTCGGCGGTGAGGGCGTGCTCGTGGAGCTGCGCCGGACGGCCTTCCTCGCGCAGGGCGCGCTCAACCTCCCGCAGCAGCAGCGTCTTGCCTGCGCCGGGCTGGCCGAGCAGCAGCACAGGCTGCCCGGGCCGCAACGCGCCTAGCACCGCCGCGCGGGCGCGCCGCCAGCCGGCATGGGGCACGGCGGCGTCCGAACCGGAATGGAAATGGAAAGGGAGGCCGGAGCGGGCCGGCCCGGAAACGGAGTTCACCTCTTCTCCCTAATGGATTGGCTCCGCCTGAAAACTCTCCGCGAAGGCGGATGTCGCAGCCTGCCTTATTCCTGCCCCACGGCGGCCGCGAACCATTCGGCATAGGGAGAGTTCCGCGCCATGACGCGGTTCCAGTCGCGGTCGCCATCCTGCCACCAGACCGGCCCACGCTCTCCCAGAGCCACCTTGGCGGCATGGACCGCCGAGCCTGCCTTGGCAAGGGCGTCGCGGTCGCCGGCGCGGCGGGCCGCGCCCACCGCCCGTCGCGCGGCCATCAGGGCGCGGACCAGGGCTTCGCGCTCTTCCCCCGGCAGATGGGGGTTGGCGCGGCGCCACAGCCGCCCCCGCACCACGATGTAGCGCCCGTCCGGGGTGACGGGCGGCCCGCCCTCAGACGACGAGGCCGCCATTCACGTGGATCACTTGGCCGGTGACGTAGCCGGCCTCCTCGCCGAGCAGGAAGGTGATGGCCGCTGCCATCTCCTCCGGCGTGCCCAGGCGGCGCATCGGCACCTTGGCGACGAGGGCCTGGCGCTGCTCCTCCGAATACGCGGCGTGGGCGCCGGGGTCCTTCTGGGTGTAGCCGGGGGCGACGGCGTTCACCGTCACCTCGGGCGCCCATTCCATCGCGAGGGTGCGCAGCAGCGCCTCCACCCCCAGCTTGCCGACGGCGGTGGCCGGGAAGTTGTGCGCGTCGTGGCGGTACAGATGCGCCACGAAGGAGGACACGGCGACGAGGCGCCCCTGCGTGCCCCGCCGCAGATGCGGCCCGGCGGCGCGGGCGAGGCGCAGGAAAGCCCAGAGGATCGTGTCCAGGCTCCGCGCCAGCGCCGCGTCCGACAGGTCGCTGGCCGGGGTGCGGTCGGCAAAGCCTGCGTTGCTCACCACCGCGTCGAGGCCGCCCAAGCGTTCCGCCGCCGCTTCCACCAGCCCGGCGGGGGCCTCCGGATCGGACAGGTCGGCCAGGACGACATGCGCCTCCGCGCCCTTGGCACGGGCCTCCTTCGCCACCGAAACCGCGCCCGCCTCGTTGGAGCGGGCGTGGATGACGAGGGCGACGCCCGGCGCGGCGAGGCGACGCGCCGTCGCCGCGCCGATGCCCGACGAGGCGCCGGTGATGAGAACGCGCCGCGTCACCCGGAATACGCGACGGTGCGCGTGCGCTGCTCGCCCAGGCCATGCACGCCGAGGCGCAGCGTCTGTCCCGGCTTCAGGAAGACCGGACTGGGCTTCACGCCGAGGCCGACGCCGGGCGGCGTGCCGGTGAAGATGATGTCGCCCGGGTGCAGCGTGATGAAGTGCGACACGTAGGAGACGATGGTCTTCACGCCGAAGATCATGGTCTTGGTGCTTCCGTTCTGCCGCATGGTGCCGTCCACCTCGCAGAACAGGTCGAGCGCCTGCGGGTCCGGCACCTCGTCCTTGGTGACGAGCCAGGGGCCGACGGGCCCGAAGGTGTCGGCGCCCTTGCCCTTGTCCCAGGCGCCGCCGCGCTCGATCTGCCATTCGCGCTCGCTCACGTCATTGCCCGTGGCGTAGCCGGCGACGTGGTCCAGCGCCTGTTCCTCGCCCACGCAGGTGGCCTTGGAGCCGATGACGATGCACAGCTCCACCTCCCAGTCGGTCTTGGAGCTGTTCTTGGGAATCACGATGTCGTCGTTCGGGCCGCTGATTGCGCCATTGGCCTTGAGGAAGACGATCGGCTCCTTGGGGATGTCGGCGCCCGTCTCCGCCGCATGGTCGGCATAGTTCAGCCCGATGCAGATCAGCTGCGTGAAGCCCGAGACGGGCGGGCCGAGGCGCGGATTGCCCTCGACCTTCGGCAAGGTCTTCGGATCCAGCTTGGCCAGCTTCGCGAGGCCGTTGGGCGAGAGCACCTCGCCCGCGATGTCGGCGCAGACGCCCGACAGGTCGCGGATCGCGCCCGAGGCGTCGAGAAGACCCGGCTTTTCCTTCCCCTTGGGGCCGTAGCGCAAGAGCTTCATGGAGTTCCCTCTCCCGATTTGGTGAGAAGAGCCTAGGGGCGAACGCAGCGGCGTTGAAGGGGCGGGGCGCTACAGCGTCCAGCCGCCGTCGATCACCACCGCCTGCCCGGTCATGAAGGCGCTCTCGTCGCTCGCGAGATATACGATCAGCGAGGCGATCTCCTCCGGCCGCGCGAGGCGTCCCATGGCCTGGCGCGCGACGAAGGCGGCGCGCGCCTGCTCCATCCCGCCCGCCTCCTCCGCATTCGCCGCCACGCGCTCCTCCCAGGAGGGCGTTTCCACCGTGCCGGGGGCGAGGCAGTTCACGCGGATGCCCTGCTTCACCACGTCGGCCGCCGCCGCTCGCGTCATGCCTACCACGGCCGCCTTACTCGCGCCGTAGACGAAGCGGTTGGGCGCCCCTTTGATGGAGGAGGCGGCGGAGGACATGTTGATGATGGAGCCGCGCCCGCGCTCGATCATCGCCGGCAACGCCGCCTGCATCGCCTTCCACATGGAGCGCGCGTTCAGCGCGAAGGCGAAGTCCCACTCGTCATCCGTGCAGGTCAGCGCCGTGTTCTGGTGGACGAAGCCCGCGCAGTTGAACATGGCGTCGAAGGGCCCGCCGCGCGTGATCGCGTCGCGCAGCGCCGCGTCGTCCAGCACGTCGAGGCCCTGGGTCTCGATGCCTTCCAGTCCGCGCAGCTTCGCCACGTCCCGGTCGGTCGCCAGCACGTCCGCGCCTTCCTGCGCCATCAGGATCGCGGCGGCGCGGCCGATCCCCTGCCCCGCCGCGCTGACGAAGACGCGCTTGCCCTGCAGCCTGCCGGCCATCCCTGGTCCCTCCCGCTCTTTCCCGCATTGCGCCGCGAAGGCAGGGGCGCGTCAATTGCGAAGGTCAGGCTCCGTCCGTCAAAGCCGAAGCGCGGCGAGGCCCAGTGGCCGGAGGCGGCGCCCGGCGCCCGAGGGCACAGCAAAACCCTAGCTCGGCGCAAGCGCCGAGCCAGGGTCCTCCGGCCAGTCGTGCTTCGGGTAGCGACCGCGCATGTCCTTGCGCGCATCCAGCCAGCCGCCCTTCCAGAACCCCGCGAGGTCGCGCGTGATGGCGATGGGCCGCCCGGCCGGCGACAGCAGCGCCACCTGCAAGGGCACGCGCCCGCCCGCGAGCGGCGGCAGCGCGGACAGGCCATAAAGGTGCTGCGCCCGCGCCTCCAGCGTCGGCACCTCCGCCGCGTAGTCCACGGCGGCGGAACGGCCCTGCGGCAGGGCGATGCGCGCGGGAAGCTCCGCATCCAGGCGGCGGCGCAGATCGTGCGGCAACAGGATCTGCGCCACGTCCAGCGACTTCAGCTCGGACAGCTTTGAAAGCCCATACAGGTGCGGCGCCAGCGCATCGGCGGTGAGCGCCTCGGGCCAGGGGTCGCCTTCCAGGGCGCACATCCGGGCGATGCGCGCGCGAAGCTGCTCCGCCGCCTTGCTCCAGTCGAGGTCGCGGAACTCGCGCGCAGCCGCCGCCTCGGCCAGGGCGCGGGCCATCGCCTCCGGGTCGGCGGAAGGCAGCGGGGTTTCCTCCAGCACCAGCGGGCCGAACATCCGCCGCCGCCGCGCCAGCACCGCCCCGGCGCGCGCGTCGAAGGCAGCGCCTTCCTCCACGCGGAACCGCTCGGGAAAGCGCTCCTCCAGCGTCGCTAAGCCGATCGGCGCCGCCATGCGGATGCGCGCCTCCGTGCCCTTCAGCTCCAGGTCGGCCACAGCCAGCAGGCGTTCGCGCGACAAGGGGTCGGTGGCGGGCAGCCGCGCCCCCTGGCCGGAGGCCATGCGGAAGGCGCCATCCATGGTGCCGCGCCGCAGGGCGATGCGGTCGGGGAAGCCTGCGGCCAGCAGCGCCCCCGCATCGCCGGCCGCGTGGACATTGCCGTGCACCCCCAGCCGCCGCCGGTGCAGCGCGGCGGTGCGGCGGATGGCGCGCAGCGCCACCGGGTCGCTATCGGCGGGATGATCGAGGCGCAGCGTGATGTCGGCGGGCGGCTCGCGGCCCCTCAACGGATCCCGCTCCTCCAGCAGCGCGGCGAGCTCGGCGGCCAGCGCGGCCTCCTCCTCGTTCTCGACCGCGCACATCATGCGGGCGAGGCGCGGATGCGCGCCCAGCCGCGCCATGCGCCGCCCCATCGCGGTGATGCGCCCTTCCCTATCCAGCGCGTCCAGGTCGCGCAGCAGGGCGCGTGCCGCCTCCACCGCCCCGGCGGGGGGCGGGTCGGGGAAAAGGAGGTCGGAAGGCGCGGCGCCCCAGGCGGCGCAGTCGAGCACGAGGCCGGACAGCTCGCTTTCGAGCATCTCCGGCCGGTCCTGCAGCGCCATGCCGCGCTGCGTCGCCTCGCTCCACAGCCGCAGGGCCACGCCCGGCTCGGTGCGGCCGGCGCGGCCCGCGCGCTGCTCGGCGGCGGCGCGGGAGATGCGGGTGGTGACGAGGCGCGACAGGCCGGTCGCGGGATCCAGGCGCGGCGTGCGGCGGAACCCGCCATCCACCACGATCCGCACCCCAGGGACGGTGAGCGACGTCTCGGCGATGGAGGTCGCCAGCACGACGCGGCGGCGCGGGCCGGCGGTCAGCGCACGGTCCTGCTCGGCAGGCGGCAACTCGCCGTGCAGCGGCAGCACGTCGGCATCCATCCCGCCCAGACGCTCGGCGGTGCGGCGGATCTCCCCCCAGCCGGGCAGGAAAGCCAGCACGTCGCCCCCCTCGCGGCCCATCACCTCGCGGATGGCGCGAGCCATCGCCTCGGGCAGGTCGCGCGGCTCGGCGATGTCGCGCTTGGCGTGCTCCACGCGCACGGGGAAGGCGCGACCCCGGCTTTCCACCAGCGGCGCTTCCATCAGCTCGGTGAAGCGCGCCCCGTCCAGCGTGGCGGACATGGCGAGGAGGCGAAGCTCCGGCCGCAATGCCCGTTGCAGGTCGAGGCACAGGGCGAGGCCGAGATCGGTGTCGAGGTGGCGCTCATGCGCCTCGTCGAACAGCACCGCTGTGACGCCTTCGAGGCCGGGGTCGGATTGCAGCCGCCGCACCAGCAGCCCTTCCGTCACCACCTCCACCCGCGTCCGCGCGCTGCCCGCACGGTCGAGCCGGGTGGCGAGGCCGATCGTTTCGCCCGGCGCGCCCTCGCCGAGCAATTCCGCCATGCGGCGCGCGGCGGCGCGGGCGGCGACGCGGCGCGGCTCCAGCACCAGCAGCTTGCCGCCCGCCGCCCAGGGTTCCTCCATCAGCGCCAGCGGCGCGACCGTGGTCTTGCCCGCGCCGGGCGGGGCGACCAGCACGGCGTTGGGCCCGGCGCGCAGCGCGTCGCGCAGGGCGGGCAGCGCCTCCTGGATGGGAAGGTCGGTTCCGGGGTTCATCATGGTCCGTGCGGTTCCTACCGCACGGGAGCCCGCCCGCCCACGGGCCGGGCGGTCAGTGCCGCCGCGCGCCGCCCAGCAGGTCCAGCAGCGGCGCTTCCGGCGCGCTGCGCCGGCGCGATGAGGGGCGGGGCGGCGAAACCCGCTGCCCGGCCTCGGCGCGGAGGCGGAACAGCTCGTCCAGCAGCCGGTCCATCGTGACCCAGAGCGGCTCGTTGCCCTGCCTTTCGCGCATCACCACCGCATGGGCGGCCAGGGTGACGTTCAGCGTGCCGCGCGTGGTCTCGGGGCGCGGCATGCGCATCTGGCACAGCGCCTTCTCCACCTCGTCCACCGGGGCGTCGAGCAGGGCAGCGATCTCGGGCGGCTCCTTGCCCTCGCGCCGCATCCGGCGGGCATCGCCCGCCTGGCGTGGGGTCAGGGCGATGCTGGGGCGCAGCGCCTCGGTGAGCCGGGACATGTCGCCCGCCCCGGCACCGGGCGGGCGGCCTTTGAACTCGCGCATGGTGCTATCTCCGCATGCGGACACAACACCATGCAACCGAATATGGATGCGGGGGAAGGCGAATGCCTCCGCCCGGGGTCAGGCGCCGATGCCGCGCTCCACCCAGGCCTTCATCTCGGAGCGGGGAGCGGCACCGACCTTGGTGTCCACCGGCTTGCCGTCCTTGAACAGGATCATGGTCGGAATGCCGCGCACCGCGAACTGGGTGGGGGTCATCGGGTTCTCGTCGATGTTGACCTTCGCCACCGTCAGCTTGCCCGCATACTCCTTGGCGATCTCATCCAGGATGGGGCCAACCATGCGGCAGGGGCCGCACCATTCGGCCCAGAAATCCACCAGGACAGGCCCCTGTGCCTTCAGCACCTCGTCCTCGAAGGTCTCGTCGCTGACGGCCTTGGTCACTTCGCTCATGGAAAGCGTTCCTTCGTTCGGTTGCCCTGAAGGTCGGGTCGGAGGGGGCTGCGGTCAAGCGGGCGCGAAACGGTCGAGGAGGTCATGCGGCAAGGGCATGGCCCGCGCGCCCACCGTCCAGACCAGGGCGCATTCCACCGCCTTGTCCGGATGGATCTGCCGCAAGACGGCGCGATAGGCCGCCATCTGGCGCAGATAGGCCTCCGGCGCTTCCTCCGGGGTCGCGGGCGGCTCCCGGTTGGTCTTGTAGTCCAGGATGGTGACGCAGCCCGGCTCGAGCAGGAGGCGGTCCACCTGCCCGGCCACCAGCCGCCCGCGCAGCCGCGCGGCCAGCGGCGCCTCGGCCAGCGAGCCGGGGCCGAAGGCGGCGCGGAGCGCCGGATGCTCCATCACCGCCAGCGCCTCGCGCAGGATCTCCGTCTGCTGTTGGGGCGAAAGGCCGTGGGCGGGCCGGGACAGGAAGGACGCCCCCGCCGCCACGCGCCGCCCGGGGGCAAGGCCGGGCAGCGATTGCAGCAGGGCGTGGACGAGGTTGCCGCGCCGGAACCGCGCCGCGCGCCGGTCGCCCTCGCCATGCGGCGCCAGGGCCGGGCCGTCCCCCTCGCCCTCGTCGTCCTGGCGCGAGGGGGTGAGGATGGGCTCCGGCTCCGCTGGCGTGGCGCGCAGCCGCGCCCAGGCGGGCAGCGCCTCCGCCTCGGCGCGCGCGGGGCGGGATTCGTCGCGGCGGCGGTCACGCTGCGGCGTCGCGTGGCGCAGGAGCGGCGCGTCCTCGAACCCGTCCGCGCGGGCGCCGAAGCCCTCCGGGTCGAAAGGCGCCTCCTCCGCGCCCAGGCGGCGGAACCCGGCGAGGAGGCGCGCGTGCCAGCAATCCTCCGGCAGCTTGGCGCGATACCAGCCGCAGACCAGCAACCGGTCCTCCGCCCGCGTCAGCGCGACGTAGAGGAGGCGGTTCATCTCCTCCGCCTCGCGCGCCGCGCTCTCGGACACGGCGGCGTCATAATCCGGCGTGGCGAAGCCCTCGCGCTTCGGCGCCCAGAGCGGCAGCCCGTCCGCCGTCCAGCGCAGGCCGGATTCGCGCGGGCGGCTGCCGGTGATGTCGGGCAGGATCACCACGGGCGCCTGGAGCCCCTTGGCGCCGTGCACCGTCATGATCCGCACCTGGTCGGCGCCGGATTCCGCCTGGCGCTTCACCTCCGGCGCGGCGCGGCGCAGCCAGTGAAGGAAGGATTGCAGCGCGTGCGGATGCGCGGCCTCGTGCCCCAGCGCGGCGTTCAGCAGCTCGTCCAGCGGGTCCGCCGCATCGGGGCCGAGGCGGGCCAGCAGCCGCGCCCGCGCACCCCGCTCGCCCAGAAGCTCGGCGAGGAGGGCGTGGGGCGGCACGTGGTCGGCGCGTTCCTCCAGCGCGGCCAGCAGGTCGGCGGCGCGGCCGATCGGCGTCTCGGCGCCGCGCTGCGCCATCAGCCGGGCATGGAGGCTTCCGCCCCGGTTCCAGGCCAGGGCGAAGAGATCCTCCTCCTCCAGCCCGAAGATCGGCGATTTCAGCGCGGCAGCGAGCTGGAGGTCGTCCTCGGGCAGCAGGATGGCGTCCAGCGTCGCCAGCACGTCCTGCACGGCGATCTGCTCGATCAGCACCATGCGGTCGGCGCCGCCCACGGGCACGCCCTGGTTCTTGAGCGCCTTCACCAGCTGGCCGACGAAGGCGTTGCGGCGGCGCACCAGCACCAGGATGTCGCCGGGGCGGATGCGGCGGCCGCGCGACGGGTCGCCCTCGTGCCGCGCCTCCAGCACCTCATGGTCCAGCATGTGACGGATGCGGGCGGCCAGGGCCTCGGCCAGGCGGGCGTCGGGGCCGGTCTCGTCGCGCGCCTCGCCCGGCACGTCCCAGGCGGGGGCGCCCTCCGTCTCGCCGCCGGCCTGGAGCGGCCACATCTCCACCAGGCCGGCCGCCCCGGCGCGGTCGGGGATGTGGCGCAGCGCCTCGCCCTCCGCCACCACGCCGCCTCGCGCCGACCCGTCGGCGAAGACGGCGTCCACCAGGGACAGCACGGCGGGGGCGGAGCGGAAGCTCACCTCCAGCGGAACGGCGCGGAACGCCTCCTTCGCCGCCAGGATGTCGCGCCCGTACTGGTCCAGGGCCCGCGGCAGCCCGGCGGCGTCGGCGCCCTGGAAGCCGTAGATGCTCTGCTTCACGTCGCCCACGGCGAAGATCGTGCGCGGCAGCTCCGTCCGCTCGGAGCGGCCGCGGAACTCCGCCCCTTCCCCGGCGAAGAACTCGTTGGTGAGGGCGCGGACGATGCCCCATTGCTCGGGGTTGGAATCCTGCGCCTCGTCCAGCAGCAGGTGCTCAATGCCGCCATCCAGCTTGTAGAGCACCCAGGCCGCGCCCGGATTCTCCAGCAGGCGCCGCGCACCCGCGATCAGGTCGTCGTAATCCTGGCGCCCCAGCACCGCCTTGCTGTCGCGGAAGCGGCGCAGCACCGGCAGGGCGAGGCCCAGCGCCGCCCCCGTGGCGCGCCACAGGTTGATGGCGGCGCGCAGACCGACAAGCCCGGCGAGGCGCGCGGCCTCCGGCTTCAGCACCGCCTCGATGCCGTCCTTGTCGCCGCTGTCCTTTGTGGCCAGGCGTGCGCGCGGCTGCCGCTTGTCGGTGAGGAAGATCGCCTCCCACTCCGCGGCGGTCGCGGCGCGCGCCTCGGCGTCGCGGGCTAGGAAGCCCAGGATCTGCTCGCCCCGCTCGGCGTCGTTGCCGTTGCGGCTGCTCGCCAGGGTGGTGGCGGCGCGCCCGATCGCCGCCTCCTCCGGCGGGTGGGTGAGCACGTGCAGCAGCCCGTCCTCGTCCATCCCCGCCGGGATGCCGAGGCGCCGGGCGATGCGCGCCAGCAGCCCTTCCAGCCCGCCGGATTGCGCGACCGCCTCGGTGAGCCGCGCCTCGGCGCCGCGAAGTTCCGTCATCAACCGGGCCAGCTGCTCCCCGCCCGCGAGGGGGGCGAGGAGCGCGGCTTCCGCCGCTTCCGGCAGCACCGCCTCGCGCGCGCCGGCGAGTTCGGCGGCGGCGTCCATCTCCTCCAGGAGGGAGAAGCCGGGGGCGAGGCCCGCTTCCAGCGGGAAGCCGCGCAGCAGCGACTGCGCGAAGGCGTGGATGGTGGCGATGCGCATGCCGCCGGGCAGTTCCAGCACTTCTGCAAACAGCTGGCGGGCGCGGGCGGCCTCCTCCGGCTCCGGCACGCGGCCCAGCAGGGCGCGCAGGTCGCCGAGCAGCGCCGCGTCCGTCTCCACCGCCCAGTCGCCGAGGCGCGTGTTGAGCCGCGTCGCCATCTCCGCCGCCGCCGCCTTGGTGAAGGTGAGGCAGAGCAGCCCCTGCGGCCGCGCCCCGGCGAGCAGCAGGCGCAGGATCCGGTCGGTGAGGAGCTTGGTCTTGCCCGAGCCGGCGGAGGCCGTGACGAAGGCCGAGACGGCGGGGTCCGAAGCCTGGCGCTGGCGTTCGGCGGCGATGTCCCGGGCTTGCGGATTCGGCATGGGGGGAGGTTAGCGGGGAAACCGTGCGGACGCCCACGCGGTTCCTCCCCATTCAACGGAGGATGCGATGAGCCAGGACGAGAAGCCGCTGGTGCGGGGCAACCACCTTCCCGCGAGCGACGACGTCACCGAAGGCGGGGTGGCCCCCAGCCCGACGGACGGGCCGGGCAAGCCGAAGCCCGCCACCTCGCGCGCCGAGGCGGAAGGCAACCCGACCGACGGGACCAGCAAGGCCACGCAGGGCAAGGCCGAGAAGGACCACGCCGCCGGGACGGGCGCGGGGCAGGCGCTGCGCAACGAGAAGTAGCGCCCGCCCCGGGCGGTCAGTTGGCGAGGAACTCCGCCTCGGTCTTCTCGCGCAGCTCGTCGAGGGAAACGCCCGGCGCCATCTCGACCAGGCGCAGCTCCGTGTCGCCGCGCCGGGCGACGGAGAAGACCGCGAGGTCGGTGACGACCATGTCCACCACGCGCTGGCCGGTGAGCGGCAGGGTGCACTGCTTCAGCAGCTTGGGCTTGCCGCCCGCCGTGTGCTCCATCAGCACGATCACGCGCTTCACCCCGGCGACGAGGTCCATGGCGCCGCCCATGCCCTTCACCATCTTGCCCGGGATCATCCAGTTGGCGAGGTCGCCATTCTCCGCCACCTGGAGTGCGCCGAGGATGGAGCAGTCGATGTGTCCGCCGCGGATCATCGCGAAGGAGTCCGCGCTGCTGAAGATGCTGGTCGTGGGCAGCATCGTCACGGTCTGCTTGCCCGCGTTGATGATGTCCGGGTCCTCCTCCCCCTCGAAGGGGAAGGCGCCGATGCCCAGCATGCCGTTCTCGCTCTGCAGCTGGACCGACATCCCGTCGGGGATGTGGTTCGCCACCAGCGTCGGGATGCCGATGCCGAGGTTGACGTAGAAGCCGTCCTGCAATTCGCGGGCGGCGCGGGCCGCCATCTCATCGCGCGTCCAGGGCATGTCGTGTCTCCTCAGGCCAGCTTCTCGGTGCCGGCGGCAGCCGGCGTGGCGGCGGCGCCGCGCGGGCGGACGGTGCGCTGCTCGATGCGCTTCTCGTAGCCCGAAGGCAGAGCGATCATGCGCTTCACGTAGATGCCGGGCGTGACCACGTGGTCGGGGTCGATCTCGCCGGGCTGCACCAGATGCTCCACCTGCGCGACCGTCACCGTCGCGGCGGTGGCCATCATGGGGTTGAAGTTGCGCGCGGTGCGCCGGTAGACGAGGTTGCCTTCCGTGTCGCCCTTCCAGGCATGCACCAGGGCGAGATCGGCGACGATGCCGCGCTCCATCACGTAGGTCTCGCCGTCGAACTCGGCGGTGGGCTTGCCCTCCGCGACCTTGGTGCCGACGCCGGTCTTGGTGAAGAAGGCGGGGATGCCAGCGCCGCCGGCGCGGATGCGCTCGGCCAGCGTTCCCTGCGGGTTGAACTCGATCTCGAGCTCCCCGGCCAGGAATTGCCGCGCGAACTCCGCGTTCTCGCCGACATAGGAGGCGATCATCTTGCTGATCTGCTTGGTGCGCAGCAGCTTGCCCAGGCCCACGTCGTCGATGCCGGCGTTGTTAGAGACGACGGTGAGGTTCTTCACCCCGCTTTCCTTCACCGCCTCAATCAGCATGTCGGGGATGCCGCACAGGCCGAACCCGCCCGAGTGGATCACCATGCCGTCGCGCAGCAGCCCGGCCAGCGCCGCCGTCGCGTCGGGATAAACCTTGCCCATTCTGACCCTCGTCCCGTTCCGGTGCGCGGGAACCTAGCGGCGGGGCGGCCGGCGCGAAAGGCCCGAAAGGAAGCGCGGGGTGGGCTTGCGGGCTCCGCGCGTCGGGGCTATAGCCCCGCCCACCTGTGGGGCCATAGCTCAGTTGGGAGAGCGCTTGAATGGCATTCAAGAGGTCGTCGGTTCGATTCCGATTGGCTCCACCAGGTTTCCTCTTGAGATAGCACCCTTGCCGAACCGGGCGCTTCGGCCGCTCGGCCACGCGCGGGCGCGCCTATCATGGGTCCCGCAGCCTAGCGCACGCCCATCAGCCGCCGGCCGGGAATCGCCTCGATCAGGCTGCGCGTATAGGGGTGGCGCGGCGCCTCGAAGACCTCCCGGATGGGTCCCTGCTCCTCGACCACGCCGTTGCGCATCACCACCACCTCGTCGCAGAGCTGCGCGGCCACGCGAAGGTCGTGGGTGATGAACAGGATGGAAAGGCCGAGCTGCCCCTGCAGCTCCCTCAGCAGGGCCAGCACCTGCGCCTGCACCGAAACGTCGAGGGCGGAAACGGGCTCGTCCGCCACCAGCACGGAAGGCTGCATGGCCAGCGCCCGCGCGATGCCGATGCGCTGGCGCTGCCCGCCGGAGAATTCGTGAGGGAAGCGCAGGACGGATTCGGGGTCGAGGCCCACCAGGCCGAAAAGCCGCCGCGCCTCGGCCATCGCCTCGCGGCGCGGCGTTCCTGTCGCGATCGGGCCCTGCGCCACCTGCGCCCCCGCCGTCCGGCGCGGGTTGAGCGAGGCGTAAGGATCCTGGAACACCATCTGCACGAGGCCCGCGGCCGCGCGCCGCCCCTTCGGCAGCGGCGCACCGGCGACGCGCACCTCCCCCCCATCGGTCCCGAGCAGCCGGACGACGCAGCGCGCGAGGGTGGACTTGCCCGACCCGCTCTCCCCCACCACCGCGAGGGTCGAGCCGCGACGCAGGGCGAGGGACACGTTGTCCAGGGCGCGGACCGGCTTCCGGCGACGGAAGAGCCTGCGGGAGGCGTAGGTCTTGGTCAGCCCCGACACCTCCAGCACGATGTCGGAGGATAGCTCGCGCGGCGGCGGGGCGCTCCTTCCCGGCACGGCCGCCAGCAGCGCCTGGGTGTAGGCGTGGCGCGGGGCGGTCAGCACCTCGCTTGCCGTGCCCTGCTCGACCACGCGGCCGTGCTGCATGACGGCGACGCGGTCCGCGATCTCCGCGACCACGCCGAAATCATGGGTGATGAACAGCACGGCCGTGCCGTGGCGCCGCTGGAGTTCCTTGATGAGCGCGATCACCTGCGCCTGCGTCGTGACGTCGAGGGCGGTGGTCGGCTCGTCGCAGACCAGCACCTCGGGGTTGAGCGCCAGCGCCATGGCGATCATCACGCGCTGGCGCTGCCCGCCCGACAGCTCGTGCGGAAAGGCGCGCAGCGCGCCCTCGGGGTCGGGCAGGTTCACCTCGCGCAGCGCATCCAGCGCACGCCGCGACGCTTCGCGCGCGTCGAGGCCGAGATGGGTGCGCCAGGTTTCGCCGATCTGGCGCCCCACGGTCATGAGCGGGTTGAGGGCCGTCATCGGCTCCTGGAAGACCATGGCGATGCGCCGTCCGCGCAGGCTGCGCCACTCCTCCGGCGTCTTCACGCGCAGATCCTCCCCGGACAGCGACATGCGGCCACCGGTGACGGAAAGCCCTGGCGCCAGCAGCCCCATCACGGCGGAGGCGGTGACGGACTTGCCCGACCCGCTCTCGCCCACGACGCAGAGGATCTCGCCCGGCGCCACGGAAAGCGACACCTCCTCCACCGCGAAGGCGCGGTCGGCGCCGGGCGGCAGGCGGACCGTCAGCCCCTCGACCGAGAGCCCTTTCAACGGCCGCTCGCGAGGCGGGGGTTCAGCGCGTCGTTCAAGCCCTGGCCGACGAGCGACACGCCGAGGATGGTGAGCAGGATCGCCGCGCCGGGAATGGCCGAAACGTACCATTCCGTCCGAAGCACGTTGCGCCCGAGCCCGATCAAATTGCCCCAGGACGGCACGTTGGGATCAGAAAGCTGAAGAAAGGCCAGCGCGCTTTCGAGCAGGATGGCCACCGCCATCACGACGCTTGCATAGACGATGACGGGTGGCAGCGCGTTGGGCAGCACCTCGCGCAGGATCAGGTGCGCATCCGACAGCCCCTGGAGGCGTCCCGCCTGGACGAAGTCCCGCGTGCGCAGCGTCAGGAACTCGGCGCGCGTCAGCCGCGCGACGGGCGGCCAGGACACGACGCCCACGGCGACGGTGACGGTCGTGAGGGTGCTGCCGAACACCGCGACGAGGACCAGGAGGAGAAGGAAGTTCGGCAGGGTCTGGAACGCCTCCGTGGCGCGCATCAGCACCGTGTCCGCCCAGCCGCCATAGAAGCCGGCCAGCGCGCCGATCGCGATGCCGACGGCGGTCGCAATGCCCGTCGCCACCAGCCCGATGAGGAGGGAGATGCGCGCCCCGTGAAAGAGCTGCGCGGCGATGTCGCGCCCGGACGGGTCGGTGCCGAGCGGGAAGCGCGGATTGGCCCCCGGCCATTGCAGCGGTCGGCCGGCAAGGCCCAGCGGGTCGTTCGGGTAAAGCACCGGCGCCAGCAGCGCCATGCCCAGGACCGCGAGCACGACCAGGCTGCCGAGGATGGCGGCCGGGCTGCGCAGATAGGCGCGCAGCGCCCGCATCAGGCCTCGATCCGTGGGTCGAGCCGCGCGTAGAGCAGGTCCACGAGGAAGTTGATCACGATCACCAGGATGGCGGAAACGAAGACGATGCCGAGCAGGGTGTTGAGGTCGCGCTGCACGACGCTCTCATAGGCAAGGCGGCCGAGCCCCGGCAGGGCGAAGACGCTCTCCACCACCACCGAACCGCCGAGCATGGTTCCGGCCTGCAGGCCGATCAGCGTCACCATCGGCAGCATGGCGTTGCGCAGCACGTGGCGCGCCACCACGCGCGTCTCGGTCAGGCCCTTGGCGCGGGCGGTGCGGACGAAGTCGAGGCTCAGCACCTCCAGCATGGAGGCGCGCATGATGCGCAGGTAGATCGCGAGAAAGATGAGGCCCAGGGTCAGCGTCGGCAGGACGAGGTGGCGCGCCGTGTCCAGCACGGCGGTCAGCCCGGTATAGCCCATCCCCACCTCGGAGAAGCCGCCGGCCGGCAGCCATTGCAGGTAGACGCTGAACACCACGATGGCCATCAGCCCGAACCAGAAGGAGGGCGTGGCGTAGAAGATGAGCCCGAGCGTGGAGATCAGCGTGTCCGGCCAGCGATTCACCCGCCGCGCCGCGACCACGCCGAGGAGCAGGCCGGCGAAGAAGGCGAAGGACAGGGCGGAGACCATCAGCAGCAGCGTCGCCGGCAGCCGCTCCACGATCACCGTCGCCACGGGCTTGCCGTAGATCGCGGAGAAGCCGAGGTCGAGCGTGACGAGCCGCCCGAGATACTGGCCGAGCCGCGCCGCGATCCCGAGGTCGAGCCCGTAGAAGCGCCGCAGGTCCTCCGCCAGCTGGGCGTCGCCGCCACCCATCTGGGCGAGCAGCGCATCCACCGTGTCCCCCGGCGCGAGCTGGAGCAGCAGGAACATGCCAACCAGGATGAGCACCAGGGTCGGCAGGGAGGCGAGCAGGCGCCCGAATGCGAGGCGAAAGACGCGCAAGGATCAGGACGCCAGCCAGGTATCGTGCCAGGAGGAGGAGGCCCAGCGCGGGTTGTTGGCGACGTTGCGCAGGCGGCGGTTGAACACCGAGACGAAGATCTGCTCGATCGGCATCCAGAGCGGAAGCTCCTCCTGCACCGCCTTCACGAAATCGGCGTAGAGGGCCTTGCGGCGCGCCGCGTCCACCTCCGTCGCGGCGCGGTCGATGATGCCGTCGATGCGCGGGTCGGTCCAGCCCCACTGGTTCGTCCAGGGTGCGCCGCGCGGGCTGCCCGAGCGGTACCAGACCGTCGTGCTGACCGCGGGGTCGCTGCGGTACTGGTGCCAGCCGGTGGCGAGGTCGAAGGCCCAGTCATTGTACACGCCACGCAGGAAGCCGGCGGCGTCGTTGCGCACGACCTCGATCCGGATGCCCACCTGCTGCAGCGATTGCTGGATAAAGGTGGACCACAGCGCGATGTCCTCGCCCCAGGGCGCGGGCAGGAGGCGCAGGTTGAACCGCACGCCGCCCGCGCCGCGGCGCTGCCCCGCCTCGTCCAGCAGGCGGTTCGCGAGCGCCGCGTCGAAGCGGTACTGCGGCTCGACGACGCCGGGATAGTAGTCGGTCGAGACGGAGGGGATCGGCCCGGTGCCCACCTTGGCGAAGGGGCCGAGGAAGTTCTCGATGAAGAAGGGCACGTTGATGGCGTGGGCGATCGCCTTGCGCACGCGCGCATCCGCCAGCACGGGATTGCGGAAGTTGAATTCCAGCGTGTTGTTGCGGACATTGCCTTCGTTGCCGCGCGTCGTCGCCTCGAAGCGCGGGTCGCGGCCGAGGCGCTGCATGTCCGCGATGGTGAGCGAGGAATAGGGGCTGAACAGGATCTGCCCCGCCTCCATCTGGGCCGCCGCCGCGGCGCGGTCCGTCACCACGCGCCACACCACGCGGTCGAGATAAGGCATCCCGTCGCGCCAATAATTCGGGTTGCGCTCGGCGATGATGAACTGGCCGCGCTCGTACTGGACGAAGCGGAAGGGTCCGGTGCCGATCGGGGCGGTGTTGGCGGGGTTCTGGCGCACGTCGCCGTTCTCGTAGACGTGCTTGGGAGAGATGTAGCCGAGATCCGGCAGGGCGCGCAGCAGCAGCCCCTGGGGCATCGGCCGCTCGTACTTGAAGACCGCGGTGTGCGGGTCGGGCGTCTGCACCTCGGAAAGGAAGCGCTGCAGCTCCGTCCCGTAGTTCAGGACTTTCTTCCACATCTCCATGGCCGTGAACTGGACGTCGGCCGAGGTGAAGGGGCGCCCGTCGTGCCAGGTGACGCCGCGTCGCAGGCGGAAGGTGTGCGTCAGCCCGTCCGGCGCGCTTTCCCAGCTTTCCGCCAGCACGCCCACCGGGTTGCCCTCGGCGTCGAGGTCGAGCAGCGCCTCCTGGATCTTGCCGCCGACGATGTAGACGCCCGTGGAGGCCTGGAGCGACGGGTTGAGGATTCGCTGCTCGGTCGCGAAATGCACCGTCATCACGCCGCCGCGCCGCGGCTGCTCCTGCGCCACGGCGGCGGCCGGGATCAGCCCGGCGGCGCCGAGGATGAAGGTTTCGCGGCGGGTGGGTCCGGTCATGGCTCTTGCCTCCTGGCGCGATAGCGGAAGTCGCAATGCGAAGCGCCCTGCATGATGGTCTGGGTGCGGCGGAACTCGATGCCCGGCTCGTAGCCCTCGATGAAGGTGGCGTCGCGGTTGCAGGAGAGAAGGTGGCCAATCTCGCCCAGCCCCATTTCCCGGTACATCTCGGCGTAGCGGCAGCGCGTGACGTTGAATTCCATCACCTCGCCATCCTGGCGCAGCGTCTCGATCCGCAGCGCGTCGTCCTGGGTCCAGAGGGGCTGGATGGCGGCGAAGTTCTCCAGCGAGGCGCCGCCCGGCGCTGCCGCGGCGAAATCCTGGCCCGCCTTCACCGCGGCCTTGCGCACGGCGCGCTCGATCACCGCCTTGGCCGCCTCCTCGCCGAAGGCCGCCTTCATCTCCTCGTAGAGGGGCTTGATGATCTCCGCCTCGATGCGGCGGCGCTGCAAGATACCCATGGATTCGGTCATGCCGCCTCCTCGAAGATGATGGCCGTACCGCTCGCGAGAGCCGGCGGGCGCGGCTTGCGCGTCGGCAGCACCATGCCTGCCCCGCCCTCCAGCGGCAGCGCCTCCTCCGCGCAGCGGGCGAGGGCCGCGATGGCGGCACGCGGCGCGAAGGCGATGTCCGCACGGCCGGGGCCGGTGGCGACGCGGTGAAAGGCGCCGTCCCTGCGCGCCGTGCCCTCGATGAGCCGCGCGAGGTGCGCGGCCGCCCCAGCCGGGTCCTCCGTCGCCACAAGGGCGGACAGGATGCGCGTCACGCCGTTGGGATGGCTTTGCAGCGTCGGCACCCAGACGGCGTCGCGCGTGTGGTGCTGGCAGGCGAAGACGCGCAGCCCGGCCGGCGCCTCCTCGCGCGGGAAATGGAAGACGGTGAAGCGCGCCTCGGCCCCGCCGCCATCGGGCAGCGGGACAGGGCGGCTGAAATCCACGGGCCCCGTCGCCGCGAGGCCGCGCGCCCGGAGCGCCGCGACGCCCGCCGCCGCGTCGGTGGTGGTGAAGGCGGCGCGCTCCAGCCCCTCGCGGGCGGACAAAAAGGCGCGGAGGGCTTCGTTGTGCGGCTGCGGCGCGACAACGCCGAGGAGTTCCAGATAGTCCTCGCCAAACATCATGGTGTGGTTGGCGCTGCCGATATGCGGGCTGTGCAGGCCGCGCGGCGACACGGTGAAGCCGAGCGCCCGCCACTCCGCCGCCGCGGCGTCGAGATCGCGCACAGCGATCACCAGATGGTCCAGGCCCAAGAGCGTCGCCAACATCCAATGGCCCCCACGGCGCGCGATCCGCCGAGCTTAGGCAGCACGGTCGGGCGGCGCAACGGGCGGCGCCGCCCTGCAAGGATCGCGCATTCGGTCGAAGAATCGTTGGTACAGGAGCATGGCAAGGGGAGACCAGGAAAGGGACGCGGTTCATGGCTTGTGGCACGGATGTCAGGACGTGGGGCGGCCAGTTCGGAACATCTCCGAGCAGGCTCCTGGCCTCGCGAATCATCACCCCGGCCGCGTCGGGCTGGAACAGCAGGCCGTGACCACGCCGCCCAGTGCCGCATGGCGGTGGTTGCGCCGGGCGTTGCTGCTCACGGCGGTGCTAGAGGCGAGCGGCGCGGCCGTCCTGGTGTGGTGGGGGCTGATGGAGGACCGCTCGTGGCAAATCGCGCGACCGCTCGGCCAGATCGCGGCCGCGTTCCTCGCGGCGTGCATCGTGCCGGCCTTCGTCATGGCGTGGACCGGCCGCTCGCTGGCCCTCGCTGCGCTGCTCCTCGCACTTCCCGCAGGCCTCGCGCTGTGGGGACGATTCGGCTGATCTCCGGATGCCTCCCACTTTTGGGCAGCGGGGCTTCCAAGGAGGAACGCTAAAAGCATCTAACAGAACCGCTTGATTTGGCTAAGGCAGACGAGAGCTGCGGCGAGGGTGGCGAAGGCAAGGTGGATGTCGGCGCGACGCTCGTAGCGCACGACGAGACGACGGAAGC
>NZ_JAPFQI010000011.1 GCF_026183895.1 Sabulicella glaciei
ACCCTTAACCCCTTTACTGTCCGCCGGGGCTTTACCGCCTTGGTACCAAGGGGGGGCGCCCCGCTCCCCCCGGGCCCGCGCCGTTCGCCTCACCGGAAGGGAGGCGCGTACTGGAGACCGCCCTGCGTGGTCCACAGCGCGTTCGGGCCGCGCTGCAGGCCGATGGGCGTGAGGTTGCGCTCGAAGATCTCGCCGTAATTGCCGACGCCGCGGATGATGTTCACCATCCAGGCATTGTCCACGCCGAGCATCTGGCCCAGGCCGCCGGTGCGGCCCAGCATGCGCTGCACCTCGGGGCGGGCGTCGTTCTGCGCCATCTGCTGCACGTTCTCGGCGGTGACGCCGAACTCCTCGGCGCCCAGCAGGCCGAAATGCACCCAGCGGACGAGGTCGGCGAAGCGCTGGTCGCCGTGGCGGACGAGCGGGCCCAGCGGCTCCTTGGAGATCACGTCGGGCAGGATGACGTGGTCATTGGGGTTCTGCTGCGCCGAACGCGTGGCGGCGAGGCCGGACACGTCCGTGGTGAAGGCGTCGCAGCGGCCGGCATTGTAGGCGGCCACGTTGTCCTCCAGGCGCTCAATCACGACGGGGCGGATCTGGACGCGGGCGCCGCGCGCCCAGTCGGCCAGGTTCTGCTCGGTCGTGGTGCCGGGCTGGACGCAGACCGTCGCGCCGTCCAGCTGGCGGGCGTTCTGCACGTTCAGCGAGCGCTTCACCATGAAGCCCTGGCCGTCGAAGAAGTTGATCGCGGGGAAGTCGAAGCCCAGCGAGGTGTCGCGCGACAGCGTCCAGGTGGTGTTGCGCGCCATCATGTCCACTTCGCCCGACTGCAGCGCCGTGAAGCGGTTCTGCGCGGTGGTGGGGACGTAGCGGACCTTGTTCGCGTCGTTGAACAGCGCGATGGCGACGGCCCTGCAGTAATCGACGTCGAAGCCGGACCACACGCCCTGGCTGTTCGGCGCGCCGAAGCCGGCGAGGCCGGTGTTCACGCCGCAGACCAGCGTGCCGCGGGAACGGATGGCGTCGATGGTGGAGCCGCTGGGCGCGGCTTGCTGCTGTTGCTGGGGCTGCGCGGCCGGAGCGGGCTGGGCCTGCGCCGCGGGGGCGGCGGGTTGCCCCGCCGGGCGCTGCTGCGCGGCGGCGGGAAGGGCGGTGGCCAGGATGGCGGCGCCGAATGCGCCGGCGAGGATGTGCCGCTTGGGCGTCGTCACGTTCGAAGTCTCCCCAAAATGCTTGGTTCCGGGCCCCCGGCGGGACCGGTTCGTCGGCTGGACGATGCTGCGCTATGAAGGATTCCCGATCAATCGCGCAATGGGGGAGGCTCGCTCTTGCGGCAATTGGACAAGGCGGCGGTGGCCGCCGCGCTGCCTTGGCCGAGGCTTGTTGCCGCATTGCGCGCCATGTTCCGCGATGGTTGCACCGCGCCGCTGCGCCACCGCCACGCCTTGCCCGAAGGTGGAACCTTGCTGCTGATGCCCGCGCTCAACGCGACGCATTCGGGGGTCAAGATCGTCCACGTCGCACCGGGCAACGCCGCGCGCGGCCTGCCCGCCGTCCATGCCGAGTACCTGCTTTCCGACGCAGTGACTGGCGCGCCGCTCGCCCTGCTGGATGGCGGCGAGCTGACCGACCGGCGCACCGCCGCCGCCTCTGTTCTGGCCGCGTCGTTCCTTGCCCGGCCGGACTCCAGGCGCCTGCTGGTGCTCGGCGCCGGCAAGGTCGCCGCCGCTCTGGCCGAGGCTCATCACGACCACTGGACGCTCGACGAGGTCGCGATCTGGTCCCGCCGGCCCGAGCAGGCGGCTGCTCTGTGCGACAGGCTGCGCCACCATGGGGTACCGGCGCGCCCGGCCGCCACGCCCGACCCGCGCGGCTTCGACATCATCAGTGCCGCCACCCTCGCCACCACCCCGCTGATCCACGGGCGCGACCTCCAGCCCGGGCAGCATCTCGACCTCGTGGGCGCCTTCACTCGCGCCATGCGCGAGGCGGATGCAGAGGCGGTGCAGCGCGTCCTGGTCGTCGCCGACACCCGGGCCGGGGTGCTGGCCGAGGGGGGCGACGTGGTGCAGGCCATCGCCGAGGGGGCGGTGGACGAGAGCCACGTGGCGGCGGAACTCGCCGATCTGTGCCGGGGCGCCCATCCGGGCCGGACCCGGCCGGAGGAGATCACCCTGTTCAAGTCGGTGGGGTGGGCCGGCGAGGATCTCGCAGCCGCCGTGATGGCCGTGCAAACATGAACCTTCAGGGAACGCCCTTGTAGTTTGCGCTTGGCGTGACCTCTACATCTTGTGAAGAACGGCTTCGCAACGATCCGATTCGCCCGGTTAGCGATTCGTTCGCGCGACTCGGCAGAGAGTATTGATTTGCCGGGCTTCCCCGAATCACGGTCCGCGCAAGGGTTCGCCGGGCGTTCCAGGACGCCCCATGATCCATCCCAGAAGCCCGAGTCCGATCGCGGCGAGAAGCATCGCGAAGGGCAATCCCAGCGTGGCGCGCAGCGCGCCGTAGAGCAGCGGCCCCGCCGCCTGCCCCAGAAAGAAATGGAAGGCGTGCAGCGCCACCACCGAGGCACGGGCCTGCGGCGCCACCTCGGTCGCGCGGGTCTGCAGCGTGTTGTGCAGCATGAAGAAGCCCAGCCCGAGCAGCAGCCCCGCCGACACGAAGGGCGCCGCCCCCGACGCTGCAGCGAGGCCCAGCATGGCGAGTGCCGCCAGCCCCGCACCCAGCCGCATCATCCGCCACGGCCCCAGGCGCCGCACCAGCAGCGGCGCCAGCATGGCGTAGAGGAAGCCGCCGCATCCGAAGGCCGCCACGGTGAAGCCGGCTTCCCGCGTGCCGCCCATCCCGGATTCGTAGAGGTGGTTGGCGAAGAACGGGAAGGCGCCGAAAACCAGCATCCCCTCCACCCCCACGGCGCGGAACAGCCGCGTGGCGGGGCGGTGCGACAGCAGGGCGCGGTAGCGGGACAGGGCGCCGCCCAGGCTGAGCACGCCGCGTGGCTCCGGCGCCGCGCGGTCGCGCCACACCACCAGCGCCGCGACGGCGGAGGCGGCGCCGCACAGCGCCATCAGCCCGCGCCAGCCCAGGATCGGCTCCAGCACCCCGGCGGCGAAGCCCCCCATCATCTGCCCGGCGATGGCGAAGGCGAGGAAGCGGGAAATGGCGACCTGCCGCTCGGCCATGGGCACGCGGTCGCCGAACAGGGCCAGGGTCACCGGAAAGATGCCGCCCCCGGCCATGCCGGTCAGCGCACGCAGCACCAGCAGCACCAGCAGCGCGGGGGCGAGGGCGGAGGCGAACAGGAACACCGCCTGGAAGGCCAGGGCGAAGCGGATCACGCGCTGCTTGCCCCAGGCATCCGCCACGGGGCCGAGCACGGGCTGCACCAGGGCGAAGGGCAGGGCGAAGGCGGTGGCCAGCAGCGCCACCCGCGCCGGGTCCGCCGCGAAGTCCAGGGCGAGCACCGCCACCAGCGGGTCGGTCAGGCGAGTGGCGAAGGAAGCCGCGAAGCCGGCGAGGCCGAAGGTGAGAATCAGCGCGCGATGGGACACGCGCCGATCATGCGCGCCCTGTGGCCAGTGGCTAGACCCGCTTCACGCGCGTGAAACGGGCCTTTCGTTGCTTGCGCGCATCCTCCGTGCCGCCCGGCAGGGAAAGCTGCCCTATCCCGCCTGGCCGGGCTGGATGCCGGCGGAACGCGCCGCTTCGCCCCATTTCTCCAGCTCGGCCTGGACGAAGTCACGGGTCTGCTCGGGCGTGGAATGCACCACCTCCGCCCCCAGGGCACGGTGGCGTGCCACCACCTCCGGCCGCTGCAGGGCGGCGACGATCGCGCCGTGCAGCCGATCCACGACGGGGCGAGGCAGGCGGGCCGGACCGATGACCATGCCCCAGGTCGAGGCCTCGAAGCCGGGCAGCAGCGCCTCGGCCATGGTCGGCACGTCGGGAAGCTGTGGCGCGCGCGCCGCGCCCGTCGTCGCCAGCGCCTTGAGGGAGCCGCCCTGGATATGCGGCAGGGCGGCAGGCACCGTGTCGAACATGATGTCCGTGCGCCCGGCGATCAGGTCCGGATGCGCCTGGGTGGAGCCGCGATAGGGCACATAGGTCATCTCCACCCCCGCGCGCTGCGCGAAGAGCACGGGGGCGAGGCGCACCACCCCGCCCGTGCCTGCGAAGGTGACGCGCCCGGCGCCCACGCGCTTTGCATGCTCCACCAGCTCCGCGGGCGTGTTCGGGCCGAAGCCGCGTGCCGCCACCAGCACCAGCGGCGTGCGCGTGGTCAGCGTCAGGAAGGAAAAGTCGCGCATCGTGTCGAAGGGCAGGCGGTAGAAGGCGGCATTCACCGGATGCGCGACGGAAACGAGGCCGAGCGTGTGGCCGTCGGGCGGCGACTTCGCGACCACGTCGGTGCCGATCACCCCATCCGCCCCGGCGCGGTTCTCGACCGGCACGGCCTGGCCCAGCGTCGCGGCCATCGGCTCGGCGACGAGGCGCGCGGTGATGTCGGACACGCCGCCCGGCGTGTAGGGCACGACGATGCGGATCGGGCGCGTGGGGAAGTCCTGCGCCCCGGCGCGGCCGGCGAGAAGCAGGGCCGGCGCGGCCAGCAGCGTCGCGCGGCGTTGGACGGACATGGTGTTTCCTCCCTCGTTCCCGCGAGCGTAGCGCCACACCGCGGTCTTGCGCCATGGCGGAGAAGGGGGGGATGCTTCGCCCCAAGAAACGACCGAAGAAGATCGCTGCCCATGCCGATGATCATCGCCGCCAACGCCAACGCCCAGGGAAGCCATGTGGGCGAGTGGCGCCACCCCGATGCCTGGGACCGTCCCGCGAGCAACATCGAGAACGCGGTCCGCCTCGCCCGCATCGCCGAGGAAGGCAAGCTCGACCTGCTCTTCCTCGCCGACGGCAACGGCGTGCGGAACATGGACAAGCCGGATCTCTTCGCCGCCACCTCGCCCTCCGACCGGCCGGGCGTGTTCGAGCCGGTGACGCTGCTTTCCGCGCTGGCGATGGTGACGAAGCATGTCGGCCTCGTCGCCACCACCACCACAACCTATGACGAGCCCTGGCACGTCGCGCGGCGCTTCGCCTCGCTCGACCACATCAGCGGCGGGCGCGCGGGGTGGAACCTCGTCACCACCTCCAACCCCGGCGACGCGCTGAACTTCTCCCACGACGCGCATGTGGAGCGCGGCGACCGCTACGAGCGGGCCTTCGAGTTCGCCGAGATCGTCAAGGGGCTGTGGGACAGCTGGGCCGACGACGCCTTTCCGCAGGACAAGGCGTCGGGCCGCTTCCTCGACCCCGCGAAGGTCCGCGCGCTGAACCACGCGGGCAAGAACTTCAAGGTGGCCGGCCCGCTGAACGCGCCGCGTCCGCCCCAAGGCCACCCGGTCGTGTTCTCCGCCGGGCAGAGCGAGACGGGCAAGGATCTGTCGGCCCGCCACGCCGATTGCGTCTTCGCGATCGAGGGCACGATCGAGCGCGCGCGCGTGCTCTACAAGGACCTGAAGGACCGGCTGGAGAAATACGGCCGCTCCCCCGACAGCCTGAAGATCCTGAGCGGCGTGACGATCATCGTCGGCGAGACAGCCGCCGAGGCGCAGCGCATCTCCGACGAGTTGGACGACCTCGTGCCGCCCGCCGTGGGGCTCGACTACCTGAGCAAGATGACCGGCACGAAGATGTCCGGCTATCCGCTGGACGGCCCCTTTCCCGACCTGTCCGGCGAGCATGTCGGCCCCACCGGCATCGGCAAGGCCATCGTCGCCAAGGCGCTGGAGCAGAAGATGACGGTGCGGGAAGCCTACCGCTCCATCCTGCCGCAGATGGCGGGCAACCTGTTCAAGGGCAGCGCAAAGGAAGTCGCGGACCAGATGGAGCAGTGGTACCGGCAGGAAGCCTGCGACGGGTTCATGGTCGCCGCCCCCGTGGTGCCGGTGGGGATGGAGCGCTTCGTGCGCCTCGTGGTGCCGGAGCTGCGGCGGCGCGGCCTGTTCCGCACCGAGTACGAGGGCCGGACGCTGCGCGACAATCTCGGCCTCGCCCGCCCGGCCAACCGCTCCTTCTCCCCGACCGCAAAGGCCGCCGAATGAGCCCGACCCGCCGCTCCGCCCTCGCTCTTTCGCTGCTGGCGCCCGGCCTCGCCCGCGCCCAGGCGCCCGGCAACTGGCCGACGCGGCCGCTACGCGTCGTGGTGCCCTTCGCGCCCGGCGGCACCACCGACCTCGGCGCGCGGCTGGTGGCGGAGCGCCTCGCCGGGCCGCTTGGGCAGCAGGTGGCGGTGGAGAACCGCACGGGGGCCTTCGGCATTCTCGGCGCCGATGCCGTGGCGAAGTCCGCGCCCGATGGCTACACGCTCTTCGCCGCCAGCCCGGGGCCGATGGCGGTGAACCAGCACGTCTACCGCACCCTGCCCTACGACCCGGAACGCGACCTGGTCGGCGTCTCCATGATCGCGGCGATCCCCTACGTGATGGCGGTGCCGGCCAGTCTCGGCGTCAACACGGTGGAGGAGTTCATCCGCCTCGCCCGGTCGCGGCCCGGCACGATCAACTTCGCCACCTCGGGCATGGCGTCGCGGCTGACGGTGGAGCAGTTCCGCGCCCGCGCCGGTGGCCTCGACCTGGAGATGGTGCAGTATCGCGGCGGCGCCCCGGCGCGCACCGACCTCTTGGCCGGGCGCATCCAGCTGGTGATCGAGCAGGCGCCCGCCTTCCTGGAGGATTTCGCGCGCGGCACGCTGAAGCCCCTGGCGGTGGGCGGAAGGCAGCGCTTCTCCCTGCTGCCAAACGTCCCGACCATGGAGGAGGCGGGAGTGCCCGGCTACGAGGCGGCGGCCTGGGTGGGCTACGCCGCGCCCGGCGGCACGCCGATCGAGATCCGCCGCCGCATCGCGAGCGAGGTGGACCGCATCCTCCAGGTCGCCGAGGTGCGCGACCGCCTCGCCTCCTGGGGCTGCGAACCGGTGGGCGGCACGCCCGAGGACATGGACCGCATGCTGGCCGAGGAGCGCCGCCGCTGGGGCGAGGTGGTGCGCGTCGCCGGGATCGAGAAGGAGTGAAGGGCGGGGCCTAGCGCCCCACCCGGTTCTCCACCAGCTCCTCCACCACCGCCGGGTCGGCAAGCGTGGAGGTGTCCCCCAGGCTGTCCGTCTCGTTGGCCGCGATCTTGCGCAGGATTCGCCGCATGATCTTGCCCGAGCGGGTCTTGGGCAGGCCCGGCGCCCACTGGATCGCGTCCGGCGTGGCGATGGGGCCGATCTCCTTGCGCACCCAGGCGACGAGTTCCTTGCGCAGCGCCTCCGTCGGCTCCTCGCCGGCCACCAGCGTGACGTAGCAGTAGATACCCTGGCCCTTCAGGTCGTGCGGCATGCCGACCACCGCGGCCTCCGCCACCTTGGGATGGGCGACCAGGGCGGATTCGACCTCCGCCGTGCCCATGCGGTGGCCGGCTACGTTGATCACGTCGTCCACGCGCCCGGTGATCCAGTAGTAGCCATCGGCGTCGCGCCGCGCGCCGTCGCCGGTGAAGTACATCCCCTTGAAGGTGGAGAAGTAGGTCTGCACGAAGCGCGCGTGGTCGCCGTAGACGGTGCGCATCTGCCCTGGCCAGGAGTCGGTGATCACGAGGTTGCCCTCGGCCGCCCCTTCGAGGAGCTTGCCGTCCCCGTCCACCAGCGCCGGCTGCACGCCGGGCAGGGGCAGGGTGGCGGAGCCGGGCTTCTGCGCCACCGCGCCCGGCAGGGGCGAGATCAGGATGCCGCCCGTCTCGGTCTGCCACCACGTGTCCACCACCGGGCAGCGCTCGTCGCCCACCACGCGGTAGTACCAGAGCCACGCCTCGGGGTTGATCGGCTCGCCGACGCTGCCCAGCACGCGCAGGCTGCTGCGCTTGTGCTTCTTCACGGGCTCCTCGCCGTCGCGCATCAGGGCGCGGATGGCGGTGGGGGCGGTGTAGAAGATGTTGACCCCGTGCTTGTCCACCACCTGCCAGAAGCGCCCGCTGTCGGGCCAGGAGGGCACGCCCTCGAACATCAGCGTCGTCGCGCCGTTCGCGAGCGGGCCGTAGACGATGTAGGTGTGGCCCGTCACCCAGCCCACGTCGGCGGTGCACCAGTAGATCTCGCCGGGGCGGTAGTCGAAGACAAGGTCGTGGGTGAAGCTGGCCCAGACCATGTAGCCGCCCGTGGTGTGCAGCACCCCCTTGGGCTTTCCGGTGGAGCCGGAGGTGTAGAGGATGAAGAGCGGGTCCTCCGCGTTCATCCGCTCCGGCTCGCAGATCTCGGCCTCCCGGTCGCAAAGCGCGGCCCAGTCGAGGTCGCGCCCTTCCTGCATGGCCACGGCCGTGCCGGTGTTCTTCGCGACGATGACGTGGCGGATGCTGGGGCAGGTCTTCAGCGCCTCGTCCGCATTGGTCTTCAGCGGCACCTTTCGCCCACCGCGCCGCCCCTCATCGGCGGTGATGAGCAGGGTGCACTCGGAATCCTGGATGCGCGAGGCGAGGCTGTCCGGCGAGAAGCCGCCGAAGACAATGGAATGCACCGCGCCGATGCGCGCGCAGGCCAGCATCGCCACCGCCGCCTCGACGATCATGGGCAGGTAGATGCAGACGCGGTCGCCTTTGCGCACGCCCAGGCGGCGCATGGCGTTCGCCAGCCTGCAGACGCGGGCATGCAGCTCCCGGTAGGTGGTCCTGCTGTCGCTGTTCGGGTCGTCGCCCTCCCACAGGATCGACACCTGGTCGCCGCGCCCGGCTTCGATGTGGCGGTCCAGGCAGGACACGGAGGCGTTCAGCTCCCCATCCTCGAACCACTTGATGGAAACGTCGCCCTCAAAGCTGGTGTTCTTGATCTTCGTGGGCTCGCGCATCCAGGCGACGCGGCGCATCTCCTCGCGCCAGAACCCCTCGGGGTCGCTTGTGGCGCGTTCGGCCATGGCGCGGCGCTTCGCCTCGTCCACCTTGGCGGTGGAGGCTATCGCCTCCTTCACGGCGATCAGCGTGTCGTCGGCCATGCGGCGCGTTCCTTCCCTGGCTTCGGTCGTCCTTGCCCAGGATATCCGCATGGCGCCTCGCGCGCCGTCAATGGGTGCGAGGGGGAGCCCCCTGGCATGGGCCAGGGGGCGGGGCCCGCGTCAGTTCGTGCGGGTCGTGGCGGGGGCGGGGGCCGGCGCCGGGGTGGAGGTGCCGGACACGCCGCCCGGGCGCGGCGCGGCCGTCTGGGCCTGCGGGGCGGGCCGCGGTGCGGCGCGGGCGGGAGACGGCGTGGTGGCCGAAGGCGTCGCGCTGGCCGGCGCGGTGGCGGAGGGCGTCACGGCCGGGCGGGGCGTCGGGGCGGTTGGCGCCTGGCTCTGCGCGAAGGCAGGCGCCGCGCCGAGCAGCAGGGCAGTGGCGAGAAGCGTGCGGCGGACGGTCATGTCGGAACTCCCTCATCCCGCGCCGGGATCCGGGACTGGAGCGGCGCGTGGGAGGAGGGTGAAAGGGCGCCCGGGCAGGGATCGGGCGGCATCGGGGTGTTTTCGCGGCCCCGGTGGCGAAACCGGGGCGAATGCGGCGCCGTGCCCTGGATGAGTCACGGCGCCGGTTGCGTCAGCGCGCGCGCATCCGCACGTTGCGCAGCTCCAGGTCCTCGTTCACGCGCAGGGTGAAGTCCTGCACCGTGTCGCGCACGCCGAAGATCTGCGGCTCCTGGTGCAGCGGGATCATCGGCAGCAGCTCGCGAAACCGGGCCCAGTACTGGCGGGCCAGCGCGTCGCGCTCGGGGCCGATCGCGGTGTTGCCGATGCGCGTGGCCAGCTCGTTCATCTGGGGGTCGTTGAACTTGCCCCAGTTGAAGCTGCCCTCGCCCAGCAATTCACGCGCTGGGTTGGTGATGTCGAAATTGCCCGGCGTCCAGCCCAGCATCCAGAACTGGAACTCGTTGTTGGCGCCGCGCTGGAGGAAGCGGCCGAAGGGCATGGCGTCCAGCCGCGCCTGGATGCCGGCGCGCTGCAGCATGGCGACGACGGACTGGCAGATCGCCTCGTCGTTGATGTAGCGGTTGTTGGGGCAGCCCAGCGTCACGCGGAACCCGTTGGGGTGGCCCGCCTCGGTGAGCAGGCGGCGCGCCTCCTCCACGTTGAAGGGCAGGCGCTCGTTGCTCTGCGCGTCGAAGCCGACGATGGCGGGGGCGATGGGCAGGCCGCTCGCGGTGGTGCTGTTGCGCAGGACGACGCGGCGGATCGTTTCCATGTCGATCGCCTGGTACATGGCGCGGCGCACGCGCACGTCGCGCATCGGGTTGGGCGTGCCAGGCTGGTCGATGCTTTCGGGTCGCGTCACGTCCATGGCGAGGTAGATGGTCCGCGCCGTCGGGCCCTGGACGAGGCGCACCCCCTGCTGGTTCTGCAGCCGCGGCACGTCCTGCAGCGGCACGTGGTACATCACGTCCAGTTCGCGGCTCAGCAGCGCCGCGACGCGGGTGGGGGCGGAGGCGACGGGGCGGAACACCGCGCGGGTGATGCCGTGATCCGCGCGGTCCCACCAATTGGGGTTGGGCACCAGCACGGTGCGCTCATCCGCCGCGCGCTCGACGACGCGGAAGGCGCCAGTGCCGTTCGCGTTGAGCTGCACGAAGGTGGTGGTGGCGCCGGGCTGCCCGGCACGCGCCACGGAGAAGGCGTTGTTCGCCTCGATCCACGGCTTGGAGGTGATGAAGAGCAGGGTGAGGTCCTGCAGCAGCACCGGGTTCGGTCCGCGCGTCTCGATCTCGACCGTATGGTCGTCCACGGCGCGCACGGCGGCGATGCTCTGCGCGGTGTAGGCCATGTCGTTCTGGCGCACGCGCTCGACGCTGTGCACCACGTCGGCCGCCGTGAAGGGCTCGCCGCCGTGGAAGCGCACGTTGCGGCGTAGGTGGAAGCGCCACAGCGTCGGGCTCGGCGTTTCCCACCGCTCCGCCAGGGCGGGGGAAAGCGAGCCGTCGGCGTCGCGCCGCACCAGCGGCTCGTAGACGTTGCTCTTCATGGCGTTGGTGACGCCGTGGTTGTTGGCGTGCGGGTCGAGGCCGAGGATGTCGTTGGCCGTGGCCCAGGTGAAGGTGGTGGCGGCGGCGGCGAGCGCGCTGCCGGCCAGGAGCGCGGCCGCCAGGGCGCCGCGAAGCGCGGTGAGTTTCATTCGTTTCGTCTCCCGTTCGGGGTCGTGAAGCCTGCGCCTACCATCGCCGGGAGGCACGGGCCTTGTCGAGGGTCCGTGCGCGGCCTTCAATCCAGGCCATGATCCTGATCGAGAACGCCGCCCTGGTGGACGGCAGCCGGGACCGCCCCCTGGAGGGGATGGCCATCCTGGTCGAGGGCGACACCATCCGCGAGGTGTCGGACCGGCCCATCCACGCGCCGGGGGCCGACCGGCTGGACCTGAAGGGGGCGGTGGTCATGCCCGGCCTCGTGGATTGCCACGTCCACGTCATCGCCACGACCGTCAACGTGGGCGCCAACGCGCTGCTGCCCGACGCGCTGGTGGCGCACCGCGCCGCGCGCATCATGGGCGGCATGCTCCGGCGCGGCTTCACCACGGTTCGCGACCTTGGCGGAGCGACGATCGGCCTGCGCCTGGCCTGGGAGGAAGGGCTGTTCGAGGGGCCGCGCCTCGTCCTGTGCGGCAAGGCGCTGGGCCAGACGGGCGGGCACAGCGACTTCCGCGGCCGGCACGACACGCGGCCGATGACGTGGTTCGAGGGACGGCTCGGCAGCCTGGGCCGCATCGCCGACGGGGTGGCGGAATGCCGCCGCGCGGCGCGGGAGGAGCTGAAGGCCGGCGCCGACTACATCAAGATCATGGCCAATGGCGGCGTCGCCTCGCCCACCGACCCCATCGCCTACCTGCAATACTCCGAGGAGGAGATGCGCGCGATCGTCGAGGAGGCGGCGATGGCCGGCACCTATGTCGCCGCGCATCTCTACACGGACGACGCGATCGCCCGCGCCGTCCGCTGCGGCGTGCTGTCGCTGGAGCATTGCAATCTGATCGCGGCGGATACGGCGCGCGCCGCCGCCAAGGCGGGCGCCATGGCCTGCCCCACCCTCGTCACCTACCAGGCGCTGAAGGAGGAGGGCGCGACCCTCGGCCTGCCGCCCGAAAGCGTGGCGAAGATCGACGACGTGCGCCTCGCCGGGCTGCGCTCGCTGGAGGTGATGCGTGAGGCCGGGCTGCCCATGGCCTTCGGCACCGACCTCTTGGGCGAGATGCATCGCCGCCAGTCGGAGGAATTCGCCATCCGCGCCGAGGTGCTGCCGGTGCCGGAGGTCATCCGCTCCGCCACGCTGGATGCGGCGAGGCTGTTGCGGATGGAAGGGAAGATCGGCTGCATCGCCCCTGGCGCCTTCGCCGATCTGCTGGTGCTGGACGGCGACCCGCTGCGCGACCTGTCCATGCTGGCCGGGCAAGGGGAGCGCATCGCGCGCATCATGCAGAACGGGCGCTTCGTGAAGGGCGGAAACGCCTAGGGCCGCCTGGGCAAGCCGGAGCGGCTGCCGGTGGCCGCACGTCGCGGTGCGGCTGCGGAGCGCACGGCCCTGCGCTGGATCTGATGGTTCCACCTGGGCAGTATTTCCAGGCCGGCGCCGCGGGACAGGACGGGGCACCGCGGCGAAATCCCTTGGCAGGAGCGGCGCAACCATGGCCTGATCAAAGGACACCGGCGTCGCCAGACACGTCGGGAAATGCCAGGGAGGCTTCATTCATGACACGGCTGACGCGCCGCTCCGCTCTCGCGACCCTTGGCGCCATGGGTGGCGCTTCCACGCTCTCGATGCCTGCCCTCGGCCAGTCGCGCTTCCCCGACCGGCCGATCCGCCTCATCGTCCCCTGGCCTCCAGGTGGCTCGACGGACGGCCAGATGCGCGCGATCGCGGAGGTCGCGTCGCGGCATCTCGGCCAGCCGATCGTCATCGAGAACAAGCCTGGTGCTGCCGGCACCTTGGGCGCGCTTGCGTTGAAGGATGCGAGGCCGGACGGCTACACCCTGGCGCAGATGCCAATCTCCGTCTTCCGCCTTCCCCACATGATGGACCGGCCCAACTTCGACCCGCTGAAGGACTTCACCTACGTCATTCACGTCACCGGGTATTTGTTTGGCGTGGTCGTCCGTGCCGACAGGCCCTGGCGTACTTGGCAGGACTTCCTCGCCTACGCCAAGGAGAACCCAGGCAAGGTCACCTACGGCAGCCCGGGCGTGGGCAGCTCGCTGCACATCACGATGGAGCAGATCGCGCAGCGCCTCGGGATCAATTGGGTGCATGTGCCGTTCCGTGGTGGTGCCGAGAACATGCAGGCGACCCTCGCGGGAACGATCGATGCCACGGCCGACTCCACGGGTTGGGCGCCGCTGGTCGAGGCAGGCAGGCTGCGCCTCCTCGTGGTCTGGAGCGCCGAGCGCTCCAAGCGGTTTCCCGAGGTTCCGACGCTGCGCGAGACCGGCATCGACATCGTCTCCGCGTCGCCCTACGGCTTCGCAGGCCCGGCTGGGATCGACGGGGGGGTGGTCGAGACCCTGCACAACGCCTTCCACCAGGCGCTCTTCGATCCCACTCACCTGCAGGTGATGGAGCGCTTCGACATGGCGCCCTGGTACATGGGCAGCGCGGAATACACCGCCTTCGCCGAGCGCCTTTATCGCGAGGAAGGCGAGATGGTCCGCCGGCTCAACCTGCGGATCTGATGATCAAGGCTTGATCCACCGGGTTCGATGGTGGCCAAGCAGCCTGCCCACGTGACCTAGAGCAGCACCCGCCGCACCGCGTCGCGCCGCTCCGCGATGGCGGCGCGTGCCGCCGCCTCCGGCACGCCCAGCGCCGTCAGCAGCCCTTCGCCCAGCTGCAGGCTGGCTTCCGTGACCTCCGGCGACACGGCGCTGGCGCCCGCTTCCAGCAGGGCGCGGCCATGCGCCTCGTCATGCACGCGCACATGGATGGGCAGGCGCGGCCAGGCGGCGCGCGCGGCGCGCACCACCTCGAGCGCGGTGGATGGCCGGTCCATCGTCACCACCAGCGCGGCGGCACGGTCCGCGCCCAGCAGCGCCAGCATCTCCGCCTGGGCCGCGTCGCCGAAGAAGGCGGCCGCGCCCGCCTCGCGCAGGCGGCGCACCCGCGCCGCGTCGGCATCCACCGCCACATGCGGGATGCGCTGTGCGTCCAGGATCTCGCCAACGGCGCGGCCGACCCGGCCATAGCCGGCGATGATGACGTGCTCGGCCAGTTCCGCCTCCGACGGGCCGGGCCGGGCCGCGTCCTCCGGCACCTCCAGCCGCCGCCCCAGGCGACGCGCCAGCATGGCCAGGAAGGGCGTGGCGGCCATGGAAAGCCCGGTCACCAGCGCCACGAACCGCGCCGTTTCGGGCGGCACCAGCCCGTTGCCCTCCGCCAGCGCCAGGACGATGAACGCGAACTCGCCGCCCTGGGCCAGCAGCACCGCGGTTTCGGCGGAAACGGCGCCCGCCTCGCCTGAGAGGCGCAGCAGGGCGAGCAGCACCAGCACCTTCAGGGCGACGAGGCCCAGCACGGAAAGTGGCAGCCAGACCGGCTCCTCCAGGATGGCAGCCAGGTCGAGGCCGAGCCCGACCGAAACAAAGAACACGCCCAGCAGCAGCCCCTTGAAGGGGCCCAGGTCCACCTCGACCCGATGCCGGAACTCCGTTTCCGACAGCAGCAGCCCGGCCAGGAAGGCGCCCAGCGCCAGGGACAGCCCCGCCGCTTCCGTCGCCGCCGCCGTGCCCAGCACCGCCAGCAGCACCACGGCCAGGAAGGCCTCGTGGCTGCCCGTGTCCGCGATGATCCGAAGCAGGGGCCGCAACAAGACCCGCCCCGCGACCATGATGAGCAGGATGGCGAGCGCCGCGCGCGCCATGGCCCCCGCGACGCCCAGCAGCAGCCCGAACGCCCCGCCGCCTTCCTGCGCGCCGAGGATGCCGACCACGAACAGGATCGGCACCACGGCAAGGTCCTGGAACAGCAGCACCCCGAAGGCAGCCCGCCCGACCGGCGTGCCGAGCCGCCCACCCTCCGACAAGACCTGCATGACGATGGCGGTGGAGGACAGGGCGAGCGCCGCGCCCAGCACCAGCGCGGCGGCGCCCTCATTGCCGAACAGCCACGCGATGACGGCGATCAGCGCCCCGGTCACCACCACCTGCGCGCCGCCCAGGCCAAAGACCAGGGCGCGCATCCGCCAGAGCCGGTCCAGCGACAATTCCAGCCCGATCATGAAGAGCAGGAAGGCGACGCCCAGCTCCGCCGCGAGATGGACCGAGCCTTCGTGGAGGACGAGGAAGGACAAGGCGGGCACCTCGCCGACCAGCCGGCCCAGCCCGTGCGGCCCGATCGCCAGCCCGATCAGGAGAAAGCCCAGCACCGTGCTGAGGCGAAGGCGATGCGCCAGCACCCCCACCACCCCCGCCGCACCCAGCAGCACCGCCGCTTCCCGCAGTTCCGGCCCGATCAAACGCGCATCCCTTCCGTCGTCAGGATCAACATGCCCGGCGCGCCGCGACGCCGGAAGCGGGCGCGGGCTTGCGGCACGGCCCTGCAACGTTCATGGTTAAAGTATTGAAATTGCTTGCAAATATGCACATCTCTACAGGCTTTCCCCTTGCAGAGATGAACAGCTGTGCAGGCATTCCCGCAACGGAGACGCCATGCGCCGCCTGCTTCCCGCTTTTCTCCTGCTCCCCCTCGCCGGCCCCCGCGCGCAGGAGCCGGTGATGGAACTGCCCGAGGTCGTGGTGCAGTCGCGCCGCTTCGAGGAGGCGCGCAGCCGCATCGCCCCCTCGCTCGGCGCCAGCGTCACCGAGATCACGCGCGAGGCGATCGAGCGCCTGCCGCAGGGCGAGGAAACGCCGCTGAACCAGGTGCTGCTCCAGGCGCCGGGCGTGGTGCAGGCGCCGCAGGGCGAGCTGCACGTGCGCGGCGATCACCGCAACCTGCAATACCGCATCAACGGCGTGACGATCCCGGAGGCGATCAGCGGCTTCGGCCAGCTCTTCGACGCGCGCGGGCTCCGCTCGGTCAGCCTCATCACCGGGGCGCTGCCGGCGCAGTTCGGCTATCGCACGGCCGGAGTGGTGGATATCCGCCTGCGCTCCGGCGCGCAGGAGCCGGGCGGCACGGCCAGCCTCTACGGCGGCTCCTTCGGCACCTTCCAGCCGGGCCTGTCCTATGGAGGCGGCAGCGGACGCTTCGAGTATTTCCTGTCCGGCTCCATGCTTCGCTCCGACCGCGGCTTCGAGAACCCGACCGCCGCCCGCACCGTGCCGCGCAACGCGACGGAGCAGTTCCGCGGCCTGCTCAACGCCGCCTATGCGCTGGACGACCGCACGCGCCTCGCCCTCATCGCCGGGGGAAACGCCTCGCGCTTCGAGGTGCCGATGGTGGCGGGCGGCTCGTCGCCCTTCACCGCCTTCGGCCGCAGCAGCTTCGACGGGCTGGATCCGCGCGCCCGGCAATGGCAGCGCACCGGCTTCGGGGTGCTGGCGCTGCAGCACTCGCGCGATGCGCTGGACGTGCAGATCTCCGGCTTCCTCCGTCGCTCCACCGTCTCCTACCTGCCGGATGTGCTGGCCGACCTGCTGGGCACGGGCGTCGCCTCGTCGGTGGGGCGGCGCAACACGGCGATCGGGCTGCAGGGCGACGCCGCCTGGCGCGTGGCGGAGCGGCACACGCTGCGCGCCGGCTTCTTCCTGTCGCGCGACGAGACGGCGAACCGCCTCGCCAGCACGGTGCTGCCGCTGGACGTGTCGGGCGGGACGCTGGACGCGCCCTTCACCATCACCGAGCGCGACCGGGTGACGCAAAGCCTCGGCGGGCTCTACCTCCAGGATGAATGGCGGCCGCTGGAACGGGTGACGGTGAATTTCGGCGCGCGGCTGGACGGGGTGCGCGGCCCGGCCTCCGGCTCGCAATTGTCGCCGCGCCTCAACGTGGTGTGGAACGTGTCCGACGCCACCACCCTTTCCGCCGGCTATGCGCGCTACTTCACCCCGCCCCCGGCAGAGCTCCTGGCGCGGCCCGACCTCGCCCGCTATGCCGGCACGACGCTGGAGCCGGAGGTGGCGCGGGCGGGCGCGGTGCGGCCGGAGCGCGCGCATTACTTCAACCTCGGCCTGCGCCACCGCATCGGCGAGCGCCTGACCCTGGGCGCGGAGGCGTTCTGGCGCGACGTGCGCGACCTGCAGGATCTGGGCCAGTTCGGCACGGCCTATGTGTTCTCGCCCTACAACTACGCGCGCGGGCGGGTCTACGGCACGGAGCTGACGGCCGCCTGGCGCGGCGAGCGTTGGAGTTTCCACGGCAACGTCACCCTGTCGCGCTCCGAGGGGAAGGGCCTCGTGTCCAACCAGTATTTCTGGTCGGCGGCGGAGCTGGCGCAGGTGGCGCGGAAATTTGTCCGCACCGACCACGACCAGGCCGTATCCGCCTCCGCCGGGGCGTCCTGGCGCGCCTGGGAGGGGGGCACGCTCTCGGCCACGCTGCTCTACGGCTCGGGCATGCGGCGCGGCTTCGCCAACAGCGAGTCGGTCACGCCCTACGTGACGATGAACCTGGGCGTGGCGCATCGCTTCGAGGGGCCGGATGGCGGGCGCTGGACGGCGCGGCTGGACGTGCTGAATGTGTTCGACCGCCGCTACCAGCTGCGCGACGGGACCGGCATCGGGGTCGGGGCGCCGCAATTCGGGCTGCGGCGCGGGATCTTCGCGGGGCTGTCGCGCTCCTTCTGAGCGTCCCGCGCCGTCACGCGCCGCGGAGGGCCACCACCTTGTCCCGCCCTTCCCGCCGCACGCGCAGCCAGGCGGTCAGCGCCGCAGGCTCCAGGGGCGGGGCGAAGAAGTGGCCCTGCACCGCGTCGCAGCCCAGCCGCGCCAGGGTGCGTGCCTCCGCCTCGTCCTCCACCCCTTCGGCGATGGCGTCGAGGCCCATGGCCTGGGCGAGGCGGACCATCCCAGTCACCACTTTTTCCGCCCGCGGGTCGGTGCCCAGGCGGCGGACAAAGGACCCGTCCACCTTCAGCGCGTCCAGCGGGATGCGCAGAAGCTGGGCAAGGCCGGAGGTGCCGGTGCCGAAATCATCCAGCACGATCCGCGCCCCCTTGCCGCGCAGGGCGGCAAGGCGCGACACGGTGGCATGGGCGATGCGGTCCAGCACCGCATCCTCCATGATCTCGACCGTCAGGCAGGACAGGCTGATCCCGGCCTGCTCCACCTGGGATTCCAGCGTTTCCACCACGTCGGCCCGCGCCAGCTCCCCGGCGGAGAGGTTCACGCCGATCCGGCCCGGCGCCAGGTCCTGGCGCCGCAGCGCCGCATAGGTGGCGAAGCCGATCTCCCGCACGCGGCGCGACACCGCCTCGGCCCGGTCCAGCCGCCCGGCCACGGCGAAGATCTCGCCGGGCGGCACCTCGCCCAGTTCCGGATGGGTCCAGCGCGCCAGGATCTCGAGGCCGCGCACCTCGCCGTCGCGCAGCCCGATCACCGGCTGCATCGCGCAGCCCAGCCCCTCGGGCAGACCCTCCGCGAAGGCGAGGAGCAGGGTCGCCTCCCGCGCCATGCGCGCCGCATCCTCCGGCTCGGTCCGTCCCACCGAGCCGCGGCGGCGGCGCTTGCTGCGGATGAGCGCCTCGTCCGCCAGCCGGGCGAGCCGCCCGGCCTCCGTCCCGTCCTCCGGGGCGAGGGCCACGCCGGCGCTGACGCCCAGGCGCAAATTCCGCCCGTCATGGAGGACCGGGCGGGACACGGTGGCGCAGATCCCCTCCGCAATGCTCTGGGCAGTGTCCCAGTCGCCGACGCCGGGCAGCAGGGCCAGGAACTCGTCGCCGCCGAGCCGCGCCACCAGGTCACCCGCACGGACGGCGGAGCGGATGCGCTGGGCGGCGGCGCGCAGCAGCGCATCGCCCGCCGCGTGGCCATGGGCGTCGTTGGCTTCCTTGAAATGGTCGAGGTCCATGGCGATCACGGCGAGCGGTCCGCCCCCGGCCAGCAGGGATTCCAATTCCGTCATGGCGGCGGCGCGGTTGGGCAGGCCGGTGAGCGCGTCGGTGACGGAGGAAGTGCCGAGGCGCCGCATGGCCCGCCGCAACTCCAGGTTGGCCTGGGCAGCCTGGGCTAGCCTTCGCACCAGCCGCACCGTCGTTTCGTCCATTGGCCGCGGGTGGTGGTCGAGGATGCAGAACGTCCCCAGCGCATGGCCTTCCGGCCCCACGAGCGGCACGCCCAGATAGGAGCGGATGGAGGGATCGTCCGTCACCAGCGGGTTGTCGCGGAACCGCGCATCCTCACGCAGGTCGGAGACCGCCAAGGGCTGCTTCGGGTCCAGGATGGCATGGGAGCAGAAAGCGAGGTCGCGCGGGGCTTCCGATGCCGCGAAGCCGTGCCGGGCCTTGAAGAAGGCACGGTCGGCATCGATCAGCGAAACCAGGGCGATGGGCGCGCCGGTCAGTTCCGCCGCGAGGGCCACGAGGTCGTCGAAAGCCTGTTCCCCCGCGGTGTCGAGGATGTCATAGGAGCGCAGGGCCGCCAGGCGCTGCGCTTCGTCGTTGGGCATTGGGGCTGAGGGCATTCGATTTCTCCCTTCCAGCCCGTCCGCTCGCGACGTTGCGGTCTGGGAAAGGCCTTCCAGTCATGGTTGCAAAAGACTAGCCTGAAGACGCCGTTCGGTGGCACAAGGTCGCTCCCATGCTCCCGTATCCCCGCCTTGCCGATGGCGCAAATCCTCCTCACGGGGCGAAACGGGCGGACATGGCAGCGGGTCTGGGAAGGTCTGTGGGAGCAATCGGCCGGTTCACCATCAGTTTGCGCCTCCTCCTGGCGCTGACCCAGATGGCCGCGGTCGGCCTCGGTGGGGCGGTGCATGCCGTCACGCAGCTTTCGCGCACCGACACGACCTATACCCGCGTCCTGGAGCAGGAAGCGGCGGGCATGGTCCTCGTCACCCGCGCCGGGCTGCACGCCCATAATGATTCGCGTCTCCTGCAGAGCCTGTTCGTAGAACGGGACATGCCGGCGCGCCAGCGCATCCTGGGGGAGCGGGACAGGGCCCAGCGCCGCTTCCGCGACGCCATCGCCCGCGCGCAGGACGTCCTGCCGAAGGAAACCGCGGCGCTCGACGACATCGAGCGCCATTTCGAGACCATGTTCGATTCCGGCCAGCGTATCGAGGCGGCGCTGCTGGCCGGCGAGGATGAGCGGGCCCTTCGCATGCTGCAGGAGGAACGGCTTCCGGCCTTCGAGTCCTTCCGCCGTGTGGCCCAGACCGAGGTGGCCCGCCTGCACCGCCGCATGGACGAGATCTCGGAGGAAGCGACGCGCAAGGCCGAGCGGGCTTGGCAGGTCACCCTGCTCACCGCCGTGCTGGCGGTGCTGCTCGCCCTGTTCCTCGCCGCTTGGCTGCTGCGCCGGACCGTCATCGCTCCGCTCGACGCCGTGGCGGCGCGGATGCGCGCCCTGGAGGCGGGGGATGACCGCGCCCCGGTGCCGGGCCAGGAGCGCGCGGACGAGATCGGCCGCATGGCACGGGCCCTGGAAAGCTTCCGCCTCGCCGCCATCGAGCGGCGGCGCCTGGGGCACGAGGCGCGCACCGACGCGCTGACCGGCCTCCTCAACCGCCGGGCGCTGCTGGAAACGCTGGAAACCCTGGCGGGCGGGGCCACGCCCCTGCTGGCGATCGCGATCGACCTCGACCACTTCAAGCAGGCCAACGACACCCACGGCCACGCCACGGGCGACGCGCTGCTGCGGGCGGTGGCGCAGCGCATCCGCGCCGCGCTGCGCGCGGGCGACATCGCCGGGCGGCTGGGCGGCGACGAGTTCGTGGTGATCCTGGCCGGCACGGACGAGGCAGCGGAAGCGGTGGCGCATCGCCTGCGCGACACGCTGAACGGCCCGGTGGAGATCGAGGGGCGCCTGCTGCGCCTTGGCGCCACGCTGGGCATCGCGGCGCTGCCGCGCGACGCGGGGACGCCGGCCGGGCTGCTGGAAGCCGCGGACCAGGCGCTGATCCGCGCCAAGCGGATCGGGCGCGGCGGGGTCGGTCGCGCCGCTGCCCGCGCCGGCTGAGCCGTCAGGCGATCTGGAGCTCCTGCAGCGACGCTTCCAGTTCCGCGAAGGAGGGCATCAGGGCGGAGGGGACGACCTTGCGCCCCGCCTCCACGCTCACTTGCGGGGCGTTGCCGTGCAGATGCGCGACGATGACGGCGCGGATCACTTCGTAGAAGGCGCTTTCCTCCTCCACGATGCCCTTCAGCCGCGCCGCCATGGGGCCCATCAGCCCATAGGCCAACAGCACCCCCAGAAAGGTGCCGACCAGCGCGCCGCCGATCATCTTGCCCAGCACGGCCGGCGGCTGGTCGATGGAGCCCATGGTCTTGATGACGCCCAGCACCGCCGCGACGATGCCCAGCGCCGGCAGCGCGTCGGCGATGTTCTGCATGGCGTGGGAGGGGTGCATCTCCTCCTCCTTCAGCTTCTTCAGCTCCCGCGCGATGATGTCCTCCAGCTGGTGCGGGTCGTCGGCGTTCATGCCGACCATGCGCAGGTAGTCGCAGATCAGCACGGCGGCGTGGTGGTCCTGGAGGATCCGCGGGAATTTCTGGAAGGCGGCGCTTTCCCCCGGCTTCTCGATATGCGGCTCCAGCGCCATGGCGCCCTTGGTCTGGGCGAGGCGCACGAAATAGTAGAGCAGCGACAGCAGCGCGGCGTAGTCCTCCTTTCGGTAGCGCGCGCCCTTGAGGACCTTCCCGAAGGCGCCGGCCGTGTGCTTCACGTCGTGCATCGAGTTGGCCATCAGGAAGGCGCCCACCGCCGCCCCGCCGATCATCATCATCTCGAAGGGCAGGGAGCCGATGATGATGGCGAACTGGCCCCCGGCAATCGTGTAGCCGCCGAACACCATGATGAGGAGAAAGGCGAAGCCGAGCAGCGTGGTCATCGCGGCGCCTCCGCCTGGCGCAGCAGGGTGATCGCGACGCGGCGATTGGCCGCCGCCCCCGGCTGGTCGCGCAACAGCGGCTCGCGGTCCGCATGGCCGCTGACATGGGCGAGGCGCGTCTCGGGCAGCCCCGCCTCCGTCAGCAGGCGCCGCGCCGCATTGGCCCGTTCCGCCGCCAAGTCCCAGTTGGAGCGCCCGCCGCCGCGGAAGGGCGCGCTGTCCGTGTGGCCGGAAACGGAAACCGGGTTGGGGAGGCGCAGCGCCGCCTGGGCGACGGCGCGGATCGCGGCCCGCGCCCGCTCGCTCGGCGCGGCGTTGCCGGTGCTGAACATGGGCTGGCCGTCGGCTTCCAGAAGCTGGATGCGCAGCCCCTCCGGCGTCACCTCCACCAGGAACTGGCCGGCGGCGGCGGAAAGGCTGGGGTCGTCTCGCAGCGTGTCCCGCAGTGCCGCCGCCGCCTCCTGCAGCGCGGCCTCCTCCCGCCGCGCCAGCTCGGCGCGCAGCGCGGCGTCGGTGAGGCGGGCGGCGTCGCTCTCCCCCTCGGGGCCGGGCAGGACGCGGCCGAGCTCCGCGCCGCCGGGCGCAGCCATGCGCGGCGGCGGGGTTTCCTCCTCGCCGCGCGGACCCTCGCGGCGGGCGAAGGGCTCAGCAGGGGTAGGGCTGTCATCCTCCTCCTCCAGGTCGGCAAGGATCGGGCGCGGGCCGCGCTCCACCCGGATCGCCCCGGTTTCGGAGGCCATGCGCCCGGCCGCGTGCGGGGTGGAGCCGCCAAAGGGCTGGCCGGTGCCGGACACGCCATTGGACAGGGCATGCGTCGGGTTGAAGTAGTCGGCGAGGCCGCGCCGCTGCTCCTCCGTCGTGGCGTTCAGCAGCCACATGAGCAGGAAGAAGGCCATCATGGCGGTGACGAAATCCGCATAGGCCACCTTCCAGGCGCCGCCGTGATGGCCGTGCCCGCCCTCCTCGATCCGCCGGAGGACGATGGTGCCGCCCCCCGCGCCCTTCCGCTTCGCCACGCCGGTCCCCGTCTCTGCCCGGCGCCATACTGGGCCAGCCCCGTTACCGAAGCCTGAAGCGCAGCGGCGGCGGCGCCCGTGCGTTCTGTCCGCACCGCACCACCCCGCCATGCGCCCCGCGTAGGGCCGCCCTGACGGGGGAGTTGCGGACTTGCCAGGGGCTTCCAGGCAGCCTAGAGCGCCCGGCACTTCCGTGATAACGCGATGCCGCCCGGGGCTGGACCGGGTGGCCAGCACAGGACGCGGCGCACCCCTCCCACTGTGAATCCGGGGGGCGGCCCCGGCAGCAGGAGACCGAGCGAAATGAGCGAGACCGCCGAGAAGGTGAAGAAGATCGTGGTGGAGCACCTGGGCGTCGAGGAGGCCAAGGTCACCCCCGAGGCTTCCTTCATCGACGACCTGGGCGCCGACAGCCTGGACACGGTCGAGCTGGTGATGGCCTTCGAGGAGGCCTTTGGCGTGGAGATCCCGGACGACGCGGCGGAGAAGATCCAGACCGTGAAGGACGCGATCGACTTCATCGAGAAGTCGCAGGCTTCGGCCTGACGCACGGGAACTGACGGGGGGAAAGGATGTTCGCTCAGGGGCTCGCGCCGCGGCGCGTCGTCGTCACCGGAATGGGGATCGTCAGCCCGCTCGGGCTCGGCGTTGACCATGTCTGGAAGCGGCTCGTCGCCGGCGAAAGCGGCATCGGGCCGATCACCCACTTCGACGTGAAGGACCTGCCCGCGAAGATCGCGGGCCAGGTGCCGGAAGGGAAGAAGGACGAGGGCGGCCTGGACCTGGGCGAATGGATCCCCGTCAAGGACCAGAAGAAGATGGACCGCTTCATCCAGCTCGCCTGGGTGGCGGCGGAGGAAGCGATCCAGGATTCGGGCTGGATGCCGGAGGACGAGCCCTCGCGCATCGCCACCGGCGTGATGATCGGCTCGGGCATCGGGGGGCTGGAAACGATCCAGGAAGCCTCGACCCTGGTGGCGGCGGGGCGCACGCGCCGCCTGTCGCCCTTCTTCATCCCCTCGGCCCTGGTGAACCTCGCTTCCGGCCAGGTCTCCATCAAGTACGGCTTCAAGGGCCCGAACCATTCCGCCGTGACGGCCTGCGCAACCGGCGTGCACGCCATCGGCGACGCGGCGCGGCTGATCGCGCTGAGCGATGCGGACGTGATGGTCGCCGGCGGTGCCGAGGCGGCGATCTGCGAGCTGGGCATCGGCGGCTTCTGTGCCGCCCGCGCCCTGTCCACCGCCTTCAACGACGACCCCGCCGCGGCATCCCGTCCCTGGGACAAGGACCGCGACGGCTTCGTGATGGGCGAGGGCGCCGGCGTCCTCGTGCTGGAGGAGCTGGAGCACGCCAAGGCGCGCGGCGCGAAGATCTACGCCGAAGTCGTCGGCTACGGCATTTCCGGCGACGCGCACCACATCACCTCCCCGGCCGAGGATGGCGATGGCGGGTTCCGCGCCATGCAATCCGCCCTGCGCTCCGCCGGGCTGGCGCCGGGCGACATCCAGTACGTCAACGCTCACGGCACCTCGACCCCCATGGGCGACGACATCGAGCTGTCCGCCGTGGAGCGCCTGTTCGGCGAGGACGGCAAGACCATCGCCATGTCTTCCACCAAGTCGGCGGTCGGGCACCTGCTGGGCGCGGCGGGCGCGGTGGAGGCGATCTTCTCCATCCAGGCGATCCGCGACAACGTGGCCCCGCCCACGCTGAACCTCGACAGCCCTTCGCGCGAGACGGTGATCGACCGCGTGGCCAAGGAGGCGCAGCAGCGGCCCATCGAGGTGGCGCTGTCCAACTCCTTCGGCTTCGGCGGCACCAATGCTTCGGTGATCTTCCGCCAAGCGCCGTGACTTTTCCCCCTCTCGGGCGCTAATGCGCCCGAGATGCGACGCTTCCTCAAGCTCATGGTTGTGGCCCTCGCCCTGCTCGCGGTGGCGGGCGGCGCGGCTGCCTGGTTCGCGTGGCGCGAGGCCAGCGCCCCGGGACCCCTCGCGGAACAAGCCAACATCGTGATCCCGCGCGGCGGGGTGGAGGCGATCGCCGCCACCCTGGCCGAGCGCGGCGCGGTGAATTCGCCGCGGCTCTTCGCCCTGGCGGCACTGGCGACGCGCGGCGAGGGGCCGCTGCGCGCCGCGGAGTTCACTATCCCGGCCGGCGCCTCCATCCGCGACATCCTTTCCATCCTGCGCCAGGGGCGGCCGGTGCAGCGCCGCCTCACCATTGCCGAGGGGCTGACGGCGCGGCAGGTCGCCGCCCTGCTGGAGCGCACGGAGGGCCTGTCCGGCGAGGTGCCGACGATCAACGAGGGCGCGCTGCTGCCCGAAACCTACAGCTTCACCCTAAACGACAGCCGCGCCGCGATCGTCCGCCGCGCCACAACCGCGATGGACGCGGCGCTGGAGGAGGCGTGGAACGACCGCGCGCCCAACCTGCCGCTGAACTCGGCGCGGGAGGCGCTGATCCTCGCCTCCATCGTCGAGCGCGAGACGGGGGTGGCGGCGGAGCGCGGGCGGGTGGCCGGGGTGTTCATCAACCGGCTGCGGCGCGGCATGCCACTGCAATCCGACCCCACCGTGGCCTATGGCGCGGGCAACGGGATGCCCATGGACCGGCCGCTCTCCCGCGCCGACCTGGACCAGCAACACCCCTACAACACCTACCGCAACCGCGGCCTGCCGCCCGGCCCCATCGCCATGCCAGGCCGCGCCTCCATCGAGGCCGTCACCCGGCCCGAGGCGACGGATTTCATCTATTTCGTCGCCGATGGCACGGGCGGCCACGCCTTCGCCCGCACGCTGGAGGAGCACAACCGGAACGTGGCGCGCTGGCGCGCACTGAATCGTTGATGCTCTCAACGCGGCGGCTGAAAGCCGCCGCTACGCCGGGCGCCGTCTCCGGCGGCTTGGCTCCGCCGCGGCACGGGTGCGCTGGCTGAGCCGATGGTCTGGCGGCGCCGGCCGCGTTTGCAGCCGGATCCTGTATCGGTGCGCCCAGCTCATAGATCCGCGCTGGCTGCGGCCCTGTCCGTCAGGACAGCCCCGACATCTCCTCCACCAGCCGCCCCAGCGCCACCACGTCCTCGCCTCCCGCGCCGCGCTCCACCAGCATTTCCAGCAGGGGCAGTGCCATGGCCGTGGCCGGGGCGAAGGTGCCGGTGTCCTTCACCGCCTCGGCGGCGAGGCGCAGATCCTTCAGCATCAGCTCCGCCCGGAAGCCAGGGGTGAACTTGCGGTCCAGCAGGCGCTTGGCGTGGTTGCGCAGGACGGCGCTGTCAGCGGAGCCACCCATCAGCGCCTCGCGCATCGCCAGGGGGTCCAGCCCCGCCTTGCGCCCCATGCTCAACGCTTCCGCCACGGCGACGAGGCTGGCGCAGATCATCAGCTGGTTCGCCGACTTGCACACCTGCCCCGCGCCCGAGGGGCCGAGGCGGGTGATCGTCTTGCCCACCGCCGCGAAAAAGGGCTGCGCCGCCGCGAAGGCGGCCTCGTCGCCGCCCACCATGCAGGTCAGCGTGCCGTCGATGGCGCCCTGCGGACCGCCGCTCACCGGGCTGTCCAGGAGGATGGCGCCGCGCTCGGCCATGAGGCGCTCGGCGAAGCCGCGCGTCGCCGCGGCGGAGATGGTGGAGAAATCCACCACCACTGTGCCGCGCTCCACCCCCTCGGCGATGCCACCGGGGCCGAACAGTGCCGCCTCCACGTCCGGCGTGTCGGGCACGCAAAGCCCGACCACGGCCGCGCCGCGCGCCGCCTCCGCCCCCGTGCCGCACAGCCGCGCGGAAAGCCCCTCGGCCTTGGACGGGGTGCGGGAGGAGACGGCGAGGTCGAAGCCCGCCTTCGCGATGTTGGCGGCCATGGCACGGCCCATGACGCCGAGCCCGACAAAGGCCGCCCGTGCGGGCGGGGTGATGGCTTGCATGGAGGTTCCTTTCAGGCGCGGCGCAGCGCGGCGCGGATGCTGTCCAGCAGGTTGTCCATCGCCGCCTGGAAGGCGGGGCCGTCGGCATAGCCATCCGCCTCGCCGGCCCGTTCCAGGAAGCGCTGCCAGATCGGGGTGGCGATGGCCTGCTTCATGCGGTCATGGTGGAAGGCCGTGATCTCCGGCGTCAATCCAGGCGGGCCGACCCAGCCCTTCATGTTCTCCGCCACGACGTTCCAGCCCAGCTCGCGCAGCGTCGGCGCGTCGGGATAGGCAGGCAGGCGCTCGGGCGAGGCGACGGCAAGGACGCGCAGCTCCCCGCCATCCACGAGGCCGCGCATCTCCTCCGGCGCCGCCACGGACACGTCCACCTGCCCGGCCACGACGGCCTGCAAGGACGGCCCGCCGCCGGTGAAGGGAACGTGCAGCATCTCCACCCCCGCCGCGCGGCCCAGCAGCAGGAAGATGGAGTGCGACAGCGTCCCCACCCCGGCCGAGGCGTGGGAAACGGCATCGGGCCGCGCCTTTGCCGCCTCGATCACCTGCCGCATGTCGGTGAACCGGCCGCCGCGCGCCTTGGTGACGATGAACTGCCCGTGCCGCGTCAGGCGGATGATGGGGGTGAAGCCGGTTTTGGGGTCATAGGGCACGTCGCGATGCGCGGGGACGGAGGTGCTTTCTGAGCCGCCGGCCAGCAGCATCGTGTGGCCGTCCGGCGCGGCGCGCGACACCTGCTCGGCGGCCAGGGCGCCGCCCGCGCCGGGCCGGTTCACCACCACGAGGGGCACGGGATAGAGCGGCGCGGCGGCCTCGGCGATCGTGCGGGCGATCACGTCCGAGCCGCCGCCCGGCGCGAAGCCGGCGACGAGCTGGATGGGGCGCGTGGGCGCCCAGCCGGGCTGGGCGCGGCCAAGGGCGGGCAGGGCAAGGGTCAGCAGCGCCGCGCGGCGGGCGATGAGCATGGACGTGGCCTCCGGTGTTTTGCCGGAAGCCTAGCCGTGGAGCGGCGCGCCACGCCAGCGCAGGCGACAGGAGCAGAACGTGACCGCATCAAAGGAGCATCCGGCCGCAACGCGGCCGGCGCGCCCAGGCGGACCGTGCAATCAGTGCAACCGAAGCGGCGCGAAAGCCAAGCCGGCGCCCGGCGTAGCGGCGGCCAAAGGCCGCCGCGTTGAGGGCACATAAAACCCTTAGCCGCTTTCAGCGGCTCGGGACAGGCGGGTCCTGCGAGTAGTCGTAGAAGCCCTTGCCGGTCTTGCGGCCGTACCACCCGGCCTCGACATACTTCACCAGCAGCGGGCAGGGCCGGTACTTCGAGTCCGACAGCCCGTCATACAGCACCTGCATGATGCTCAGGCAGGTATCCAGCCCGATGAAGTCGGCCAGTTCCAGCGGCCCCATCGGATGGTTCGCGCCCAGCTTCATCGCGGTGTCGATGGAGCGGATGTCGCCCACGCCCTCATAGAGGGCATAGACGGCCTCGTTGATCATCGGCACCAGGATGCGGTTGACGATGAAGGCCGGGAAGTCCTCGGCCACCGCCGTCTGTTTGCCCAGCTTCTTCGCCAGCGCGTCCACCGCGCGGAAGGTCGGCTCGTCCGTGGCAATACCGCGGATGATCTCCACCAGCTTCATGACCGGAACCGGATTCATGAAGTGCATCCCGATGAACTTCTCGGGACGGTCGGTGGAAGCGCCGAGCCGCGTGATGGAGATGCTGCTGGTGTTGGAAGCCACCATCGCCGTGGGCTTGAGGTGCGGGCAGAGCGCCTTGAACACCTCGCGCTTGACCGCTTCCTTCTCGGTCGCGGCCTCGACCACGAAATCCGTCTCGCCGAACGAGGCGTAGTCCGTGGAGGTGGTGATGCGGCCCAGCGCCGCGTCGCGATCCTCCGCCGTGATCAGCCTGCGGCCGATCTGGCGTTCCATGTTCTTCGCGATGGTGCCGAGCGCCTTGTCCAACGCGGCGGGGTTGATGTCCACCATGGCGACCGGCAGCCCGGCCAGCGCCGCGACATGCGCGATGCCGTTGCCCATCTGCCCGGCGCCGATGATGCCCAGCGAGGCGATCTCCGGCACCTCGACCACGGAATCGGGGAGGGTGGCGACGCGGATCGTCATGCGGTTTCTCCCTGGCGCGCAGCCGCCACGCCAACCCTACGCGCCATCACTTGGCGAGTTCCGCCTCGAGTTCCGGCAGCACCTTGAACAGGTCGCCCACCAGGCCGTAATCGGCCACCTGGAAGATCGGCGCCTCCTCGTCCTTGTTGATGGCGACGATCACCTTGCTGTCCTTCATGCCGGCGAGGTGCTGGATGGCGCCGGAGATGCCGATGGCGATGTACAGGTCGGGCGCCACGATCTTGCCGGTCTGGCCCACCTGGTGGTCATTCGGCGCGTAGCCCGCATCCACCGCCGCGCGCGAGGCGCCGACCGCGGCGCCGAGCTTGTCGGCCACCTTCTCGATGAGGTGGAAGTTCTCGGCCGAGCCCATGGCGCGGCCGCCGGAGACCACGATGCGCGCCGCCGTCAGCTCCGGCCGCTCGCTCTTGCTCACCTCAGCGCCTACGAAGGAGGACTTCGCCTCGCCCGCCACGGCCGCGACGTTCTCGACCGGGGCGGAGCCGCCCGTGGCCGCCACCGGGTCGAAGGAGGCGGCGCGCACGGTCAGCACCTTCTTCGGGTCGGCGGACTTCACCGTGGCGAGGGCGTTGCCGGCATAGATGGGCCGCACGAAGGTGTCGGCATCCACCACGCCCGAGATGTCGGAGATGGGCTGCACGTCCAGCAGCGCGGCGACGCGCGGCATCACGTTCTTGCCCGCCGCCGAGGCGGGGGCCACGAGGTGCGAGTAGTTTGGCGCCAGCGACACCAGCAGCGCCGCCACCGGCTCGGCCAGGCGATGCGCGAGCGCGGCGTCCTCGGCCAGCAGCACCTTGGCGACGGAGGGGAGGGCGGCGGCGGATTGGGCGACGGCGGCAGCGCCCTCGCCCAGCACCAACACGTGCACCTCGCCCAGCTTCGCGGCGGCCGCGACGGCGGAGCGCGTGGGCTGGGAAACGGCCGACCCGTCGTGGTCGGCGAGCAGCAGGACCGCCATGGTCAGATCACCTTCGCTTCGTTGCGGAGCTTCTCGACCAGCTCCTGGACACTGCCGACCTTGGCGCCGGCCTGGCGCTTCGCCGGCTCCTCCACGCGCAGCACGGACAGGCGCGGCGTCGGATCCACGCCGAGATCGGCGGGCTTCACCGTCTCGATCGGCTTCTTGCGCGCCTTCATGATGTTGGGCAGCGAGGCGTAGCGCGGCTCGTTCAACCGGAGGTCGGCCGTAACCACCGCCGGCAGGGCGAGCTTCACGGTCTCGAGCCCGCCATCCACCTCGCGCGTCACCGTCGCTTCCTGGCCGGCGATCTCGACCTTGGAGGCGAAGGTGCCCTGGGGCCAGCCGAGCAGCGCCGCCAGCATCTGGCCGGTGGCGTTCATGTCGTCGTCGATGGCCTGCTTGCCCATCACCACCAGGGTGGGGCCTTCCTTCTCGACCAGGGCCTTCAGGATCTTGGCGACCGCGATCGGCTCCAGCACGCCGTCATGCTCGACCAGGATGCCGCGATCGGCGCCCATGGCCAGCGCGGTGCGGATCTGCTCCTGCGCAGCCTGCGGCCCGGCGGAGACGGCGATGATCTCCGTCGCCGCGCCCTTTTCCTTGAGGCGCACGGCTTCTTCCACCGCGATCTCATCGAAGGGGTTCATGGACATCTTCACGTTCGCCGTCTCGACGCCCGTGTTGTCGGCCTTGACCCGGACCTTGACGTTGTAGTCGACCACCCGCTTGACGGGGACGAGAAGCTTCATGGGGCCGTTCCGCCTTTTTGCTGCGCTGCCGCGAGATTGTGCGGCCGGACCCTAGACTTCGCCCCCTTTCAGGGCAAGGGCCGCCCGACCGAAGCGTCGGCCGGCGCGTGCCGGCGGGGCAGGAGGCGCAGCACCCCGATCACCACTGCCCCCACGAGAAGCCCCACCACGGCGGAGCCGGCGGCATGGACCAGCCACTCCGCCACGGGGCCCCCGGCGGGCAGCATCCCCGCCAGCGCCACGCCCCAGTCATGCAGCAGGTGCGAGGGCGCACCGATCCCGTATTCCTCCAGCCCATGGAGGATGATGCCGCCGCCCACCCAGATCATCGCCGCCGTGCCCACCCAGCCCAGCAGGCGCAGGAGCTTGGGCATGGCCCCGGCGATGGCGCAGCCGAGGCGCCGTCCCGCCGCGCTGGCGCCGGGACGCGTCGCGAGGTGCAGGCCGAAATCATCGGCCTTCACGATCAGCGCCACCGCGCCATAGACCGCGACGGTGATGCCGACCCCGACCACGGCCAGCACCGCCGCCTGGGTCCAGAAGCCCGAGGGCGGGATGGCGGCCAGGGTGATGGCCATGATCTCGGCGGACAGGATGAAGTCGGTGCGGACCGCGTCCGACACCTTGCGGTCCTCGAAGGCGGCGACCTCGCCCGGCGCCACGGGCACCGCCTCGGCCTTGGCCTCGGCGTGGGGGAACAGCGCCTCGTGCAGCTTCTCCGCCCCTTCGAAGCTCAGATAGGCGCCGCCCAGCATCAGCAGCGGCGTGATGGCCCAAGGCGCGAAAAAGGACAGGGCCAGGGCGGCGGGCAGCAGGATCAACAGCTTGTTGCGCAGCGAGCCGAGGGCGATGCGCCAGATCACCGGCAATTCCCGTGCCGGGGAGAAGCCCGTGACGTAGCGCGGGGTGACGGCGGCGTCGTCGATCACCACGCCGGCCGCCTTGGCCCCCGCCTTGCCGGCCATGGCGGCCACGTCGTCCACCGAGGCGGCGGCCGCCTTGGCCAGCGTCGCGACATCGTCCAGCAGGGCGAGCAATCCGGTGGCCATGCGCCTTTCTCCTCGACCATCCCGAACCGTGCAGGATCGGAATGGTTGGGTGGCGAATCAGTCCCTGCCGAAACCGCCCACCAGCTCGGCGATGCGCGCCGGGTCGCTCTGCTCCATCACGCGCCGGGCGAAGCGCGCGCAATCGTCGATGTCCAGCCCGCGCACCGCCTGCTTCACCCGCGGGATGGCGGAGGCGTTCATGGACAGCGCCCGGATGCCGAGGCCGAGCAGCAGCGGCACCAAGGATGGGTTGCCCGCCATCTCGCCGCAGACGGAGCACGGCATGCGCAGCCGCAGCGCCGCCTCCGTGGCGAACTGCACCAGCCGCAGCACCGCCGGGTGCAGCGGGTCATAGAGATGGGCGACATCCGCCTCCGCCCGGTCCACCGCGAGGGTGTACATGGCGAGGTCGTTGGTGCCGATGGCGAAGAAATCCGCCTCCAGCGCGATGGCGTCGGCGGCGAGGGCCGCGCCCGGCGTCTCGATCATGGCGCCCAGCGGCGGCAGCTTCTCCGGCAGGGCCTCGCCCCGGCGGCGGAGGCGCTTCGCCACGCGCTCATAGATGTCGCGGGCCGCCGCCACCTCGCTCGGCACGGTGACCATGGGCAGCAGGATGCGGACCTTGCCCATCGCGGAGACGCGGAGGATGGCGGCGAACTGCTCCTCCAACAGCTCCGGGCGCTTCAGCAGCAGGCGGATGCCGCGCAGCCCCAGCGCCGGGTTCGTCCCGGTGGAAACGGGCACGCCCTGGGCCAGTGCCTCCATGTCCTTCTCGCCGCCCCAGTCGAGCACGCGGATGGTGACGCAGTGCCCCGCCATGGCCTCCACGACCGAGCGGTAGGCCGCGACCTGGGCGTCCTCGTCCGGCAGGTCCTCGCGGTTCATGAACAGGAACTCGGTCCGCAGGAGGCCGATCCCCTCTGCCCCGGCCTGGTGGATCAGCGGCAGCTCGGCCGGGATCTCCAGATTGGCCTGGAGTTCGACCCTCTCGCCATCCGTGGTTTCGGCGGGAAGGGATCGCAGGCGGCCCAGGCGGGATTTCTCGCGCGCCTGGGCGGAAAGGCCCTCCTTCGCGGTGGCGAGGGAGTCCGTGTTCGGGTGGAGAAGAATGAAGCCGGCGCGCCCGTCGAGCACGGCCGCGTCGCCGCGCCGCGCCGCCTCGGTCAGGCCGTGGCAGCCCAGCACGGCGGGGATGCCCAGGGCGCGCAGCATGATGGCGGTGTGCCCGTCCGCGCCGCCCTCCTCCGTCGCCACACCGACGACGCGCCCCGGCTCCAGCAGCGCGGCATCGGCGGGGGTCAGCTCGTCCGTGACGAGGATGGCGCCCGACGGCACCTCCTTCAGGGAGCGGAAGGGCGTGGCGGTGAGGTTGCGGACCAAGCGGCGCGCGATCTCCCGCACCTCGTAGGCGCGGCGGGTCAGCCCCTGCTTGTCGTCGTCCTTGGCGGCGAGGATGGTGGCGGCGATCGCCTCCGCCTCGTCCGACACGGCCGTCTCGGCGGCCAGGAGTTCCTCGCCGATGCGGCGGCGCGCGTTCCGCAGCAGCCGCGAATTGCCGAGCATGAGGATGTAGGCGTCGAGCAGCGGCTCCAGCTCTTCCTTCGCCTCCTCGGGCAGCACGGAAAGCCGGGTCTTCAGCTTGCCGACCTGCTTGCGGGAAAAGGCGGCAGCCTCGTTCAGCCGCAGGCGCTCGCTTTCCACCTCGCCCTCGGCGACCGAGCGGCGCGGCGCCTCGGCCGGCGCCTCGGTGAGGTCGTAGACGGGGGCGATGGCAATGCCAGGCGAGACGGCGATGCCATGAAAACGGCGCTCCGCCGGCGCCTTGAGGCCGCGGCCCTTGCGCGGGGACTCGCCCCGGGAGTCGGCCTTGGTGAGGGTTTCCGCCTTCTCAGTCTTCATGGAAGCCGGCTTCCACCAGCCCGGCCACCGCTTCCAGCGCTTCCTTCGCGTCCCAGCCTTCGGCCTCGATCACGATCTCGCTCCCCTTGCCGGCACCCAGCATCATCAGCCCCATGATGGAGCAGGCCGGCACGGTTTGTCCCCCCCTCGAGACGTTCATGCAGGCGGAATATCGCTCCGCCAGCGCCACCAGCTTGGCGGCGGCGCGGGCATGGAGGCCGCGCGCGTTCACGATGGGCACGGCGCGGCGCAGGACGAGGCCGCCGCCCTCGCCGCAGCTGATGCAGGAAGACGATTCCGCCTGAGGCAGCGAAACGGGGGTGGAGGGGCTGTCCTCCTCGCCGGGCCACTCGTTCACGACGCGCCGTTCCCAGAAATGCGGGCCGGCAGCGGCGCCATGTCGGCGGCGCCGTTCGGCAGCTCGCAGGCGGCGGCGAGGTATTTGCGCCCGGCGCGCGCAGCGTGCTCCACCGCCTCCATCAGCGGCTCCGACCCGCGGATCTTCGCCAGCTTGACCAGCAGGGGCAGGTTCACCCCCGCAATCACCTCCACCTTGCGGTGGTCGGCCAGCGACAGGGCGAGGTTGGAAGGGGTGCCGCCGAGGATGTCGGTCAGGATGACGACGCCGTCGCCCTGATCCACCTCGGCGATGCGGCCGCGGATGTCGGCGCGCCGCCCCTCCATGTCGTCCTCGGGGCCGATGCACACCGTCGCCACCCCTTCCTGCGGGCCGACCACGTGCTCCATGGCGTGGCGCAGTTCAAGCGCCAGCCGCCCATGGGTCACCAGGACCAGGCCAATCATGAAGGCATTGCTCGTGAATGGGACATGGAAGGGTTTGTCGGGGCCTCCTGGCCCTGGGAGTCGGACGGAGTGGGGGCCGCAGGTTCGGCCGGGGCGTGGATATGGGGCACCGGGTCCAATTCCCGATGCGCGGAATCCGCGCGCCAGCCCCGCCGGCGGAGGTGATCGGCCAAAGCCTCGGTCAGGAAGACAGAACGATGACGCCCCCCCGTACAGCCGAGGGCGATGGTCAGATATTTCTTCCCCTCCGCCACATAGCGCGGCAGCAGGGGGTCGAGGAAGCCTGTTAGGCGTTCCCAGAAGCCGGGGAAATCCGGGTCGGCACGTACGTAGTCCCCCACCGCCGGGTCCAGGCCGGTCAGCGGCCGCAGCAGTGGCTCGTAATGCGGGTTCTGGAGGAAGCGCAGGTCGAAGACGAGGTCCGCCTCGCGCGGGAGGCCGCGCGGAAAGGAAAAGGACTGCACGAGAACCGAAAGCCCCGGCGTCCCTTCCGGCCGGAACCGCGCCTCGATGATCTGGCGCAGCCGGAAGATCGGCAGGCCCGACGTGTCCACCACGAGGTCGGCCGCGTCGCGCAGCGGGGCCAGCAGCGCCGCCTCGCGCGCGATGCCGTCCTGCACGCGGCTGCCTAGGGGGCCGCCCGGCGCCAGGGGGTGGCGGCGCCGCGTTTCCGTGAAGCGGCGCAGCAGCACCGCATCCTCCGCCGTGGCGAAGACCAGCGAGACGGCGAGGCCGGGCCGGGCGCGCAGCCGCTCCAGCACCGCCAGCGCCTCGCCCGGCTCGAAGCCGCGGGTGCGGGTGTCGATGCCGGCGGCCAGCGGGTTGGCCCCGTCCTCCACCAGCCCTTCCAGGATGGAAAGGGGCGGGTTGTCCACCGTCTCGAAGCCCAGGTCTTCCAGCACGCGGAGGATGGTGGCGCGGCCGGCGCCGGAAAGCCCGGTCACCAGCACGAAGGGACGGGGCGCGGTCACGCCGCCAGCGCCCCCGCGACCATGCCGAGGCGCCCGCGCGCGACATCCAGCGCGGCGCGCAGCCGCGCGGGGGCCGAGGCGGCACGCCCGTCCAGAGCGACGAGGGGCAGCCGCACCCCGTCCGCCTCCCAGGTTTCCGGGCTGGGCAGGCGGGGGATCGCCTCCTCCGGCTGGAGTCGCGCCACGAGGTGCAGCGGCGCCTCCGCCCAGGCGAGGCCGGACACGAGGCCGAGCCCGCGCAGCTCCAGCATTCCCGCCAGGGCAGGGGGCGGCGCGGCCAGCAGCGCGTCGCCCGAGCGGCGCAGCGCCACCTGGTCATCGGCCACGAGGCGCCAGCCGCCTTCGAGCAGGCGCAGGACAAGATCGGATTTTCCGCTTCCAGGCGGGGCGAGGAGCAAGATCCCTTCCCCGTCCAGAGCGACGGCGCTTCCGTGCAAAGTCATTCCGAATGTCCAGAAGTTTGGACTGTCCCGAATATGGCAGGATTGGGGCTTGCGCGGAAGGGACCGGCGGTTGCACCCGGTGGGCATGACTCTTCCGAACCGCGACTCCGTCTCCGCCGCCCATCGCCTGATCGAGGGCGATATCCGGCGCACCCCAGTGATGTCCTTGCCTGGCCTCGGCGTGCTGAAGCTGGAACACACGCAGCTTTCCGGCTCCTTCAAGGCACGCGGCGCCTTTCACTGCCTGCGCGCGGCGGGGGCGGGCGCGGCAGGCGTGATCGCGGCCTCCGGCGGCAATCACGGCGCGGCGGTGGCGGCGGCTGCGCAGAGCCTCGGCGTCACGGCCGAGATCTTCGTCCCGGCGATCAGCGCCCAGGCCAAGCAGGCGCTGATCCGCTCCTTCGGCGCCCGGCTCGTGGTGGGCGGCGCCGCCTATGACGAGGCGCGCGAGGCCGCCGAGCGCCGCGCCGCCGAAACCGGGGCCCTCACCATCCACGCCTATGACCAGCCGGAGGTGATCGCCGGCCAGGGCACTGCGGCGCGCGAATGGGAGGAGCAGTCGCCCGGACTTTCGCATCTCCTCATCGCCGTGGGCGGCGGCGGGCTCATCGGCGGCTTCGCCGCCTGGCATGCGGAGTCCGGCCCCACGCTGATCGCGGTGGAGCCGGAGGGCTGCCCCACCCTGGCCGAGGCCCTCCAGGCCGGGCGGCCCGTCCCCGCCCCGGTGGGCGGCGTCGCGGCGGACAGCCTGGGCGCGCGACAGGTGGGGGCGCTGATGTTCCCGCTCGTGGCGCGGCTGCACGCCGCCGGGCGCCTCCAGAGCATCCTCGTCCCCGACGCGGCGATCCGCGAGGCGCAGCGCCGCCTTTGGGCCGAGGCGCGGCTGCTGGTCGAGCCGGGCGGGGCCTCGGCCCTGGCCGCGCTGCTGTCCGGCCGCTGGATGCCACCTGAGGACGCGCGGCCCGGAATCCTGCTCTGCGGCGGCAACACCGACCCGGCGAGCCTTGCCGCGTGAGCCGGGTGGAGCGGCTGGAAGCGCTGCTGAAGGAGAACCGGCTGGAGGAGGCGGTGACCCTGGCCGCCGAGTCCGCCCGCGCCGCCCCGCGCGACCCGGAAACGCACAACGCCCTGGGCGTGGTGCTGGCCCGGGCCGGCCGCTACCCGGAGGCGGAGCGGTGCTACCGCGCTGCGCTGCGCCTCGACCCCCGGCGCGGCCCGATCTGGAGCAATCTGGGCAACACCCTCACCGCGCAGGGGCGGGATGCGACGGCGGTGGCGGCGCAGCGCCGCGCCGTTTCCCTGGAGCCGCGGAACGGCACCGCCTTCTACAACCTCGCCACCACGCTGACCCGCGCCGAGCGGCACGGGGAGGCGATCCCGGAATACGAGGAGGCGCTGCGGCTGGGCCACCCCCAGGCCGCCTGGAACCTCGCCCGCGCGCGGCTGGCGGCGGGCGACCTGCGCCGCGGCTTCGCGGAGTACGAATGCCGCCTCACCACCGGCCTCGTCCCCGACCGGCCGCGCCCCGGCGCCCGCTGGGACGGTTCGCGCTTCGAGGGAAAGACGCTGCTGCTGCTCACCGAGCAGGGCTTCGGCGACACAATCTGGATCCTGCGCTACCTGACCTGGGTGCGCGAGCGCGGCGGGCACGTCGTCCTGGAGGCGAAGCCCGAGCTTGCCGCGCTGGCGGCGCCGCTGGTGGACGAGGTGGTCGCCCCCGGCGCCGAGGTGACGGCCGATCTGCACCTGCATGTCTGCTCGCTGCCCGGCCTGTTTTCGCCCCGGGTCGCGCCGCTGCCCCCGCTGCCGCCCGAGGAGGCGCGGCTGGAACGGCTGCGGCCGCACATGGCCGGGCCGGGGCTGAAGGTCGGGATCATCTGGTCTGGCTCCGTCACCTTCGGCTCCAACCATTGGCGCGCGGCGACGCTGGGGCGCTTCCTGGACGCCTTCCTGTGGCCGGGGGTGAGGCTGTTTTCCTTGCAGAAGGGCCCGCCCGAGGCGGAACTGGCGCAGCATCCCCAACGCGCCGCCGTGACCGACCTCGCGCCGCATCTGCGCGACTTCGCCGACACGGCGGCGGCGCTTTCGCTGCTTGATCTCGTGATCATGACCGACAGCGCGGTGGCGCATCTCGCGGGCACGACCAACCGGCCGGTCTGGGTGTTGCTGGGCCGCGCGCCGCATTGGCTTTGGCTGACGGGGCGGGAGGATTGCCCGTGGTATCCCTCCATGAGGCTGTTCCGCATGGCGCCGGGGCCGCTGGCCTGGGACGGGGTGTTCGACCGCGCCTCGGCGGCGCTGCTGGAGCGGGTGCCGGGCTAGAGGATGTTACGGACCTAGCCGGTGGTTGTAGCCATGGCAGATGCAGAAAGATGAGATAGGCCGAAAGCGATCATGACATTGCGCCGTGGGCGGTCTTCAGGCCTTCGCGGTGTTAGGGCGCGGATAGTCGCTTCTACTCCGCGTCGAGCGAGGCAGGCTTTGGCTCCCTCTTGATGCTCGGAGGCAGGCTGAGGGTAACTGCGATGCACCAGCAGCCAGGAGATCAAGCCTCCTGTCGCACCCCTCGCAAGCCTGCGCGTGCGATGGCCTCCGTGATCAGATTGCGCCGCTTCGCCTCACGTAGGAACTCGTTCAGCGGCGGCAACGCCGCCTCGTTTCCCTTCGGCACAGCGATCGCCATCTTCACGGCATTGAAGCGGCCCTCCAACACAAAGGCACCTGGCACCGCCTCGGCGATCCGGTGGCAGATGTGGATATTGTCGGCGTAGAGATCCGCCTGACCGCTGATCAGCGCATCGCGCGAGGGCGCGAACCCGCCGGGGATGCGGACCAGCATGGCCTGCCGAAGCGAGCGCGACAGGAAGGCATCAGGGGCAGACCCCTGCGCAACCGCGATGCGAATGCCCTCCCCATCGGCCTGCGCGGCTTGCCGGATCGTCCCGCCGGGGCGGGCGACAAAGCCGCCATCCACCTCCATGAAGGGCTCGCTGAAGGACAGCACCGCCTCCCTTGCCGGATCACGCGCCGCCAGCCCGACATCCCACTCTCCCTTGCCGATGCTCTCGTTGTACCGGGCGGGGTTCGCATAAGGCACGATCTGCAGCGGCACACTCAGATGCTCCGCCAGGGCCCGCGCGAGATCGACGGTGACCCCGCCCGGGCTTCCATCGGGACCCATGGTCACCAGCACAGGGTTCGAGGTGATGATCGCGGCGCGCAACCGGCCGCCCGGCGCGACCGCCGCGCCTGGCTGCGGCGCCTGCGCATGAAGCAGGGTTGGGACCGGCAGGCCCGGGAGCGCCAAAAGCAAGCGACGCGAAAGGCCCCCCGCCCAGTCGGACTTGGCGGCGGTGGAGATTGGTCGCATCTGACTTCTCCTGCGGGACGGACGCAGCCCATCAAGATTGCGTCGCCTCGGTGCCACGAATCAACAAGCTCTTTGGTCGCTGGGCAAAGGTCAGAGGTACGAACCGACTTGCCCCCGCGCACAACCACCGGTCAGGTCCGTCCCACCCTCTAGATCGGCAGTTCCGCCGTCGCCTTCACCTCCTCCATCACCGCGAAGGTATGCGTCTCGCGCACGCCGGGCAGGGCGAGCAGCACCTCGGCCAGGAAGCGGCGATAGGCGGCCATGTCCTCCACCCGCGTCTTCAGCAGGTAGTCGAAGCCGCCCGCCACCATGTGGCATTCCAGCACCTCCGGCGCGCGGCGCACCGCCTGGGCGAAGCTTTCGAACACGTCCGGCGTCGTCCGTTCCAGCCGCACCTCGATGAAGACCAGGAGGCCGCGCCCGAGCAGGGCCGGGTTCAGCCGCGCGCCGAAGCCCAGCACAAAGCCGTCGCGCTGGAGCCGCCTGAGCCGGTCGGAGGTGGCGGTGGCGCCCAGCCCGACGCGCTCCGCCAGTTCGGACAGGCTGATCCGCCCTTCCTTCTGCAACAGGCGCAGGATGCGTCGGTCCGTCTCGTCGATCATGCGTGGCTTTCCCGGTGAGCCGGCATCCTTGCCGGATCTTCCCCGCTTCGTCAGCGCACGAAAGGGGATGAAGCCCGCCCGGCCCCGGTTCAGTTTGGGGAGGACACCGCACTGGACCTGCCATGGACCTCGCCCCCGCCCCGGAATTCGCGCCGGGCCTGCCTGCTCCCTACGCCCCGCCGCAGGACGCCGCCCTCGGGCCGCTGCGTGAAGCCTTGATGCGCCTGCCGCCCGAGCGCGAGGCGGCAGTGGACGCCCTGGCCACCCGCCTCATAGAGGCGGTGCGCACGGGCAGCGGCCTGGGCGGGGTGGAGGAGCTGCTGCGCCAATACGCGCTCGACACGCGCGAGGGGCTGGCGCTGATGGTGCTGGCGGAATCCCTGCTGCGCGTGCCCGATGCCGAGACGGCAGACCGGCTGATCGAGGACCGGCTCGGCTCCGCCGATTTCGCGCATCCGCGCACCGGCGGCACCTGGCTGGGCGATGCCTCGGCCTGGGCGCTGGGCCTGTCCGTGCGCGTCATCCGCCCGGGCGAGACGCCGGAGGGGGTGCTGGCCGCGCTGGGCCGGCGCATCGGCCTGCCCGCCTTGCGCACCGCCACGCGCCAGGCGGTGAAGCTGCTGGGCGGACATTTCGTGCTGGGCCAGACTATCGGGGAGGCGCTGGGCCGCGCCGCCTCGCCCGCCGGACGCGCCTTCCGCCATTCCTTCGACATGCTGGGCGAGGGCGCGCGCACGGCGGAGGATGCGCGGCGCTACGAGCGCTCCTACGCCGAGGCCATCGAGGCGATCGGCCGCGCCGCCGGCAACCAGCCCCTGCCGGCGCGGCCGGGCATCTCGGTGAAGCTCTCGGCGCTGCATCCGCGCTTCGTCGCCACCGCCCGCCCGCGCGTCCTGCGCGAATTGGTGCCGGTGCTGAACCGGCTGATGCGCGCCGCCCGTGCCCACGAGCTGAACTTCACCGTGGATGCGGAGGAGCAGGACCGGCTGGAACTCTCGCTGGAGGTGATGGAGCGGGCGCTGGAGGATCCGTCCCTCGCCGGTTGGGACGGGTTCGGCCTCGCCGTGCAGGCCTACGGCAAGCGCGCCATGGCGGTGCTCGATTGGGCGGAGGCGCTGGCGGAGCGGTTGGACCGGCGGCTGATGGTCCGCTTGGTGAAGGGCGCCTACTGGGACACGGAGGTGAAGCGCGCGCAGGAGCGTGGGCTGGACGGCTACCCGGTCTGGACGCGCAAGCCCGCCACCGATCTCGCCTACATGGCCTGTGCCGCGCGGATGCTCGGGATGCGCCCGCGGGTCTTCGCACAATTCGCCACCCACAACGCGCTGACCGTCGCCGCCATCCTCCAGCGCGCGGGGGACGCGGAGGGGTTCGAGTTCCAGCGCCTGCACGGCATGGGCGACGCGCTCTATGCCAAGCTGCGCAAGCTGCGCCCCGAGGTGGCGGTGCGCACCTATGCGCCGGTGGGCGGCCATGCCGACCTTCTCGCCTACCTGGTGCGGCGCCTACTGGAGAACGGCGCCAACTCCTCCTTCGTGTCGCTCGCCGCCGACCCCGCCGTGCCGGTGGAGCGGCTGCTGCAGCGCCCCGAGGCGGCGCTGGCGAGCGATGGCGGTCCCACCCTGCCCCTGCCGCGCGACCTGTACGGCGACCGCCCCAATTCGCGCGGCGTGGAGTTCGGCCACGCCGCGACGCTGCGCCGCCTGGCCGAGGGGGTGCGGCGCGAGGAGGGGCCCTGGCACGCCGCGCCGTTGGTGGACGGGCAGCTCCTGCCCGGCGCGATGCGCGAGCTGCGCGACCCCGCGACCGGGCGCGTCATCGGCACGGTGACCGAATCCGCCGAGGCGGCCTCGCGCGCCATGGCGGCGGCGCACGGCTTCGCCCCGCGCTGGGACCGCACCCCGGCCGACGAGCGCGCCGCGACCCTGGAGCGCGCGGCGGACCTGCTGGAAGCGGAGCGCGACGCCTTCCTCGCCCTCCTGGCGCGGGAGGGCGGCAAGACGCTGGAGGACGGCGTGGCCGAGATCCGCGAGGCGGCGGATTTCCTGCGCTTCTACGCCAATGGCGCGCGCCGCTTGTTCCGCCCGGAGGCGCTGCCCGGCCCGACGGGCGAAAGCAACGTGCTGATCCGGCATGGGCGCGGGGCGTGGCTCTGCATCTCGCCATGGAACTTCCCTCTGGCGATCTTCCTCGGCCAGGTGGCGGCGGCGCTGGCGGCTGGCAACGCGGTGGTGGCGAAGCCCGCCGAGCAGACGCCGCTGGTCGCCGCCCGCGCCGTGGCGCTGCTGCACCGCGCCGGAATCCCGGCGGGGGCGCTGCACCTCGTTCCCGGCGACGGGGCGGTGGGCGCGGCGCTGGTGGAGCACAGGCACGTCGCGGGCGTCGCCTTCACCGGCGGCACCGACACGGCCTGGCGCATCAACCGCGCCCTGGCAGCGAAGGACGGGCCCATCGTGCCTCTGATCGCCGAAACGGGCGGCATCAACGCCATGTTCGTGGACGCCACGGCCCTGCCGGAGCAGGTGGCGGATGATGTCTGCGCCAGCGCCTTCCGTTCCGCCGGACAGCGCTGCTCCGCCCTGCGCCTGCTTTGCGTGCAGGAGGACGTGGCGGACCGCATGCTGGCGATGATCGCCGGCGCGGCGCGCGAATTGGCGCTGGGCCACCCCGCCGACCCGCAGACCGAGATCGGCCCGGTCATCGACGCCGAGGCGCGCGAGCGCCTGCTGGCCCACATTGCGCGCATGCGCGGCGAGGCAAAGGTGGTGCTGGACGGCACGGCGCCGGAGGGCGGACACTTCGTCGCGCCGCACATCTTCGGAATCGCGCGGCCGGAGCATCTGCGCGAGGAGGTGTTCGGCCCCATCCTCCATGTCGTGCGCTGGCGCCGCGACGCACTGCGCGAGACGCTGGCCGGCGTGGCGGCGAGCGGCTTCGCGCTGACCCTCGGCGTGCAGAGCCGCAACGAAAGCTTCGCGCGGGAGGTGCTGGACGCGGTGCCGGCGGGCAACAGCTACGTCAACCGCTCCATGATCGGCGCGGTGGTGGGGACGCAGCCCTTTGGCGGCATGGGGCTGTCGGGCACGGGCCCCAAGGCGGGCGGGCCGGACTACCTGCGCCGCTTCGCGCTGGAGCGGGTGGAAACGGTGAACACCGCCGCGGCGGGCGGCAACGTGGCTCTGCTGGCGGGACGCGGGTAGGGACGTTTCCCGGCGCGACGTTCCGTGCCTAGCATCGCGCCGGAGGAACATGCTGATGACGTCACGCGCCGCTGGGGCCTTGCTCGGGCTTTCGCTTCTCGCAACCCCGGCCGCCGCGGAGGTCTTGCGCTTCGAACCCTCCGGCCCGCCGCTTCCGGTCTTCGAGGGGCGCGGCTTCGGCAACACCGGCGCCTATGAGCGCATCGCGGCGCGCGTCACCATCGCCCTCGACCCGGAGGAGGCGCGCAACGCCGGCATCGTCGACCTCGCCCTCGCGCCGCGCAACGCGCAGGGTCAGGTGGAGGCGGTGGCGGAGGCGGTGATCCTGCGTCCCGCCGACCCGTTCCGCGGCAACGGCACGCTGCTGGTGGAGGTGCCCAATCGTGGGCGCGAACTGGCCGGGCAGCTGTACCACGACGCGGCGGCGAACGACCTCATGCTCGGGCGCAATCCGGGCAACGGCTTCCTCCTGCGCCAGGGCTACACACTGGTCTGGGTGGGCTGGCAGAGCGACATCCCGCCCGGCGAGGGACGCGGCGCGGGCATCCGCATGGAAGCCCCCGTGGTGCCGGGCATCACCGCGCCCTCGCGCGAGGAGTTCCTGTTCGAGAATCGCACCAGCCCGGTCACCGCGACCCTCACCTATCCTGCCGCGCGACGGGAGGGCGCGACGCTCACGGTGCGTGCCCGGACGGAGGATGCGCGGCAGACGCCGCCCGGCCTGTCCTTCCGCTTCCTGGACGACCGCCGCATCGAGATCACGCGGCCCGAAGGCTTCGACGCCGCTGCCCTCTATGAATTCATCTACGAGGCGAAGGACTCGACGGTGCAGGGCATGGCCTTTGCCGCCTTTCGCGACATTGCCTCCTTCCTCCGCTGGGAGAAGGGACCGGAGAACCCGCTGGCGCGCGACGGGCGGGTGAGCGTGGACCGCGCCATCCTGCACGGCGTCTCGCAATCCGGCCGCGTGGTGCGCGACTTCCTCCATGGCGGCTTCAACGAGGACGAGGCGGGGCGGCGCGTCTACGATGCCATGCTGCCGCACATCCCGGGCACGCGGCGAAGCTACACCAACGCCCGCTTCGCCCAGCCCAGCCGCAACCCCACCCCGCATGGCGACCGCCACTACCCGGTGGACCAGTTCCCCTTCACCTATGCGGAGACGGAGGACCACCTGTCCGGCCGCCGCGACGGGCTGCTGCGCCGCTGCCGCACCTCCGGCACCTGCCCGGTCATCATGCAGACCGACAGCGAGTACGAGTTCTGGGGCGCGCGCGCCTCGCTTCTCGTCACCGACACGCGCGGCCGCCATCTCGACCTGCCGCCCGAGGTGCGCGCCTATGCGCTGACCGGGCATCCGCATTTCGCCCTCGCCTCCGCCGCCATGATCCGCAACGAGCGCTGCGCCCTGCCGGTGAACCCGCTCCAGGCCGGGGCGCCGCTGCGCGCCCTGCTGGTGGCCGCCGAGCGCTGGATGCGCGAGGGAGTGGAGCCGCCGGCCAGCCGATTCCCCATGCGCGCCCACGGCACGCTGGCCGCGCCGGAGGGGCTGTATGCCGCCATTCCCGGCCTCCCCTACACGGGCAGCCACGCGCCCGCGCAGCTCGTGGACAACACCGTGATGCCGCCCGCGGTGCGCGGCGAATACGCGGTGCTGCTGCCGCGTCCCGACGCGGACGGCAACGCGCTGGGCGGCATCCGCGTCCCGGCCATCGAGGCGCCGCGCGCCACCTATCTCGGCTGGAATCCGCGCGCCGAGGGGTTCGGCGCCGGGGCGCTGTGCACCAACACCGGCGGTGTCATGCCCTTCGTCGCGACGCGGGCGGAGCGCGAGGCGCAGGACGACCCGGGCCCCTCGCTGGAGGAGCGCTACCCGACGCCCGATTCCTATGTCGCGGCGGTGCGCGCGGCGGCTGAACGGCTGGTGGCGGAGCGCCTGCTGCTCCCGGAGGATGCGGAAGCCATGGCGGACGCGGCCACCGCCGGCACGCTGGACCGGTTGCGGCGCTGACCCATCGCCCTTGCGCCACCCCGCCGCTTCGCGGTGGAGTGGCGCGGAACGAACACGGAGGAAACGGGCTTGCGGCCGGACGGAACGCGCATCCTTTGCACGCACACGGGCAGCCTGCCGCGCCCACGCGCGCTGACCCAACTCCATGCCCGCCGCGCTCGCGGCGAGGCGGTGGACGAGGCGGCGCTGGGGCAGGCCGCCCGCGCCGCGGTGGAGGCCATCGTGCCGAAGCAGGTCGCCGCGGGCATCGACATCCCCAACAATGGCGAGCAGGGGCGCGAATCCTTCGTCCTCTACCTGCGCGACCGGCTCACCGGGCTGGGCGGCGAAAGCCGCCGCACCGGCTGGCAGGACGTGGATGCCTATCCGGAGTTCAAGGCGGAGCTGCAGGCCGCCTGGGCGGGCAAGGAAACCGCCAGCATGACGGCGAACCTGCCCGCCGCGATCGGCCCGGTGCGCTACGTGGGCGAGGCGGCGATGCGCGCCGAGTGCGAGGAGTTCGGACAGGCTCTGGCCCCGGCGCGGGACCGCATCGCGGGCGCCTTCCTGGCCGCGCCCTCACCCGGCATCGTGGCCGCGGTGGTGCAGAACCGCCACTACGGGTCGGAGGAGGCGTATCTGGAGGCGCTGGCGACTGCGTTGCGCGCCGAATACGCCGCCATCCTGGAGGCGGGCTTCACGCTGCAGCTCGACTGCCCCGACCTCGCCCTCGAACGCCACGCCTCCTTCCGTGAGGAGCCCTTGGGCAACTTCATCGCCTTCTGCGAAAAGGTGGTCACGGCGATCAACCGCGCCATCGAAGGCCTGCCGCGCGACCGCATCCGGCTGCACGTGTGCTGGGGTAATTACGAGGCCCCGCACGACGCCGACGTGCCGTTGGAGGAGATCCTGCCCACCATCCTCCAGGCGCGGGTCGCGGGCTTCGTCCTGCCCTTCGCCAATCCGCGCCACGCGCATGAGCACCGCGCCTTCCGCCGCCTGCCGCTGGCCTCCGACCAGTATCTCGTCGCGGGCGTCATCGACACGCTGACCAATTTCGTCGAGCACCCGGAGGTGGTGGCCGAAAGGCTGGAGCGCATCGCCGACAGCATCGGCGATCCGACGCGCCTCATGGCCGGGACGGATTGCGGCTTCGATACCGCCGCCGGGCGAGGGCGCGTCGCCCCCGACGTGGTCTGGGCCAAGTTGCGCTCCATGCGCGAGGGGGCCGACATCGCCTCCCGCCGCCTGCTCGGCTGATGTGCTGGCTTTGCCTCGCGCGGCCGCCGCGACCCGTGGCTGATGCGCCCCCGAAGAAGCCGGAGGAACCGGCACAGGACAGGAGGAACCCATGATCCGCCGTTTGCTGCTTGCCGCCGCCGCGCTGCTGCCCTTCGCCCTGCCCGCCGCTGCGCAGGAGGCGTGGCCGGGCAACCGGCAGGTCCGCATCCTCGTCACCTATCCGCCCGGCGGCACCTCGGACTTCGTCGCGCGCCTTCTCGCGCAGCGCCTGGGCGAGGCGACGGGCGGCAATTTCGTGGTGGACAACCGCTCGGGCGGCGGCGGGGTGATCGGCTGGACCGCCGTGGTGCGCTCGCCGCCCGACGGGACGACGCTGCTGCTGACGGACAACTCGCTGGCCACCGCGCCGCCGCTCTATCCCAATCTGGGCTTCGACATCCGCACGGACTTCACGCCGGTCTCGCTGGTGGTGGACTACCCGACCGTGTTCGTGGTGCCGGGCAACAGCCCCGCGCGCAACCTGCGCGACTACGTGGAAGGGCGGCGCGGCGAAGGCGAGGGGGCGGGGTTCTACGGCTCCATGGGCGCCGGCTCCTCGCCGCATCTCTACACGGAATACCTGCAGGACCTCACGCGGATCCAGCTGACCCACGTGCCGTATCGCGGCATGGGGCCGGCCTTCACGGACCTCCTGGCCGGGCGCGTCGGCTTCCTGATCGCGGCACCGCCCACCGTGCTGGGCGCGGTGCGCGACGGGCGGGCGCGCGCCATCGCCATCGGAACCACGGGTGGCCGCATCCCGGCCCTGCCCGACGTGCCCACGGCGCGCGAGCAGGGCTTCGACTTCGCCTATTCGTTCTGGTACGGGCTGCTCGGCCCGCGCGGAATGAACCCGGCGGTGGTGGCGCGCATCCGCGACGAGGTGGCGCGCATCGTCGCCCTGCCAGAGGTGCGCGAACGCCTGGCGCAGCAGGGCGGCACGCCGGTCGGCGGTGACGGCGAGGCGCTGCGGCGCGTGATGGAAAGCGACCTCCAGCGGTGGAGCGAGGTGATCCGCGCCAAGAACATCACAGTGCAGTAGAGCCTGAGCCTCTACTCCTCGCTTGTCCCCCAGCGCCGCAGCGCGCGGCGCTGGACCCAGCCCAGCGCCGCGAAGATCGCGATGCCGGCGGCGGAGATCAGCGCCAGCGCGGCGAACATGCGCGGGATGCGAAGCTGGTAGCCGGCCTCCAGGATGCGGAAGGCGAGGCCCGAGCCCGCGCCGCCCGCCCCGGCCACGAACTCCGCCACCACCGCGCCGATCAGCGCCAGCCCGCCCGCCACGCGCAGCCCGGCCAGGAAGAAGGGCAGGGCGGAAGGCAGGCGCAGCAGGCGCAGGGTCTGCCAGCGCGTCGCGCCATGCAGGCGGAACAGATCGCGCAGGTTGGGATCGGCGCTGTTCAGCCCAAGCACGGTATTAGACAGGATGGGGAAGAAGGCGACGATCCACGCGCAGATCAGCAGCGCCACCGGGACGCTGTCCACCCAGATCAGGATCAGCGGCGCGATGGCGACGATCGGCGTCACCTGCAGGATCACCGCATAGGGAAACAGTGCCCGTTCCAGCCATCGCGACTGCGCGAACAGCACCGCCAGCAGCACCCCTGCCGCCACGGCCAAAGCCAGCGCCAGCAGCGCGATGCGCAGCGTCATCAGCAGCGAGCGGAACAAGAGCGGCCAGTCCGCCACCAGGGCCTCGGCGATGGCGACCGGTCCCGGCAGGATCCAGGGTGGCACGGCGAAGACGCGCAGCGCCGCCTCCCATCCCAGCAACACGAGGATGCCCAGCACCACGGGGGCGAGGCGTTCCGTCACGACGCCGCCTCCAGCGCCGCGGTCGCCTCGGCCAGTCGCGTAGCGAAGCCGGGTGTCGCGCGGAAGCCGGGGCCGCGCGGCACGGCGTCGAAGCGCAGCTCGGCGGCAACGCGGCCCGGGCGCGGCGCCAGCACCACGAGGCGGTCGGCGAGATAGGCGCTTTCCAGCAGGGAATGCGTCACGAAAAGCACGGACACGCCGCGCGCGCCCTTCAGCGCCAGTATCTCGTCGTTGAGGCGCATGCGCGCCACCTCGTCCAGCGCGGCGAAGGGCTCGTCCATCAGCAGCAGGTCGGGTTCCGTCACCAGGGCGCGGGCGATGGAAACGCGCATCCGCATGCCGCCGGACAATTCGCGCGGCAAGGCGCGCTCGAAGCCGCGCAGCCCCAGCGCGGCCAGGGCGGCTTCGGCTCGCGCCTCGCGCTCCGCTCGCGCCAGGCCGGCGAGGCGCAGCGGCAGGGCGACGTTCTCCAGCGCACGTGCCCAGGGCATCAGCGTCGGGTCCTGGAACACGAAGCCGATCTCGCGCGGGCGGCCCTCTGGCCACTCCACCGCGCCTTCGGTCGGCGCGACCAGCCCGGCGGCGATGCGCAGCAAGGTGGACTTGCCGCAGCCCGAGGCACCGAGCAGGCACAGCAACTCGCCCCGCGCCACGGCGAGGGAAACGCCCGCCAGCGCCTCCACGCCATTGGGGAAGCGGTGGCCGATGCCGGACAGGCGCAGCAGCGTCACGGAGGCGGCGCGCGCCCCGTCACCCGCGGCCGATCCCCTTGTTGACGAAGGACAGTTCGAAGGCGCGGCGCCAGTCGAGGGCGCGGGGCACCACCTCCACCTCCGCCATGCTTTCGAAGAAGCGGCGCCAGCGCGCCTCGGTCATGGCGCCGATGCCCGACTCGACGGCGTCGCCGGAGCGGACGATGCCCGCCTCGTTCATCATGCGGCGGCCGTAATCCAGCAGCGCCTCTGGCATGTCGGGGTTGTCGCGGCGGATCAGCGCATGGGCGTCGGCGACATTGGTGCCGGGGTCCAGGTATTGCGCCCAGCCTTGCAGCGTCGCATCCACGAAGCGTTGTACCGCCTCGCGCCGCCGCTCCATCGTCTGGCGACCGATCTGGATCGTGGTGTTGTAGTTCTCGAACCCCGCATCGGCGATCATCAGCACCACCGGGTCCACCCCCGCCTGGCGCAGGCTGAAGGGCTCGGAGCCCAGGTAGCCCTGCTGCACCAGCATCCGGTCGGCCAGGAAGGGCTGCGGGTTGAAGGTGTAGGGCCGTGCCTGCTCGTCGCGCAGCCCATATTTCCGGCGCAGGAAGGGCCACCACGTCGTGCGCGCCTGGGCGCCGACCAGCACGGTGCGGCCGCGCAGCGCCTCGAAGCCGGTCAGCCCCGTGTTGGGGTGGCCGAGCAGCACCTGCGCCTCCTTCTGGAAGATCGCCGCGATCGTGAGGAAGGGCAGCCCCTCGCGCACGTAGTTGAAGCTTTCCAAGGCGGAGCCCATGGACATGTCCACCCGCCCCGCGACCAGAAGCTGCGCCGGGTTGATCTGCGGCCCGCCGGTGCGAAGCTCCACCTCCAGCCCCGCCGCGCGGTAGAGCCCGGCGGCCTGGGCCTGGTAGAACCCGCCATGCTCGGCCTGGGCGCGCCAGTCCGAAAGAAAGGACAGGCGCTCCATCCCTTGCGCGCGGGCGCGGCCCGCGACGGGCAGGAGGAGTGGACCGGCGGCGAGGCCAAGCGCGGCGCGGCGGTTCACCCGGAATCGAGGCATGGGGCGGCTCCCTGGATGGCGTGGCGGATTAGAGCCGGATTCGGCGCCGCGCCATAAGCCCTCTTCGCGCTGGGCGCCTCAGGTCCGGACCGGGCGCAGGGGTGCGGCGCGGAAGGACCGAAGCCGAGCCGGGCGCAGCATCAGCGCCGTGCCCCAGCCAAAGGCCCCGTTGACCAGCGCCGCGCGTAGCAGGGTCTGCACGTTGCCTCCGGCGAAGGGCGGCAGGCCCTTCAGCCCGGCCACCACCGTCACCGCCACCAGCGTGCAGCCCACCGCGCCGACAAGGAAGCCGGTAAGCAGGTCGGGCGCCGGGGTCGCGTGCAGCACCGCCGCGATGACGATGCCCCACACCCCGCCCCAGAACATCTGGTTGAGCAGGAGCGGCACGGGCAGGCCGAAGGGCGGGTTCGGCATCATCCGCGACAGGTCCCAGCCCGGCGCCGCGACGCGGCCGATCACCTGTGTCGCCTCCGGGATGGCATTGGCGTGGTGAAACAGGAGAAACAGGGTCCCCTGGTGGAAGATGGCGATGGACAAGGCCCCCATCAGGAACCCGAGCGCGATCACCCTGGCCACCTTGCATCCCCCCGTCTTGCGGCGTCGCCATCTTCGGGGGAGGCTCGCCCCCCGTCCAAGTTAATTTTCCCTCAGCGAAGGAGCTTACCCGTTGAACGGTGCCGAATCCCTGGTCCACTCGCTGCTCAAGAGCGGCGTCGAAGTTTGCTTCGCCAATCCCGGCACCAGCGAGATGCATTTCGTCGCCGCGCTCGACCGTGTTCCGGGCATGCGCTGCGTGCTGGGCCTGCAGGAAAACATCGTGACCGGCGCGGCGGACGGCTACTACCGCATCAGCGGCAAGCCGGCGGTGACGCTGCTGCATTGCGGCCCCGGCCTCGCCAACGGCCTCGCCGGCCTGCATGACGCCCGCCGTGCCCATTCGGGCATCGTGAACTGCGTGGGCGACCAGGCGACCTATCATCGCCCGTTGGACGCGCCGCTCACCGCCGACACGGAAGGCTTCGCGCGCGGCGTCTCCGCCTGGGTCCGCACCAGCACGGAGGCGAAGGAGGTCGGCCAGGACGTCGCCGTGGCGGTGCAGGCCGCGCGGACCTCGCCCGGCCAGGTGGCGACGCTGATCCTCCCTTCGGACACGTGCTGGAACGACGACGGGGTGGTCGCCGAGGCGCTGCCCGTGCCCAAAACGCCCCAGGCCGAGGCGCATGCCATCCGCAACGCCGCCAAGGTGCTGCGCGAGAAGAAGAACGTGCTGATCCTGCTGGGCGGCCCCACCGCGCTGACCGAGGGGGGGCAGATCGCCGCCCAACGTATCGTCGCGCATACCGGCGCCCACATCCTGGCCGAAACCTCCAACGCCAAGATCGCGCGCGGCCAGGGCCGCATGCAGCTCGACCGCGTGCCCTATCCGCCCGACGTGGCGATCGATCGGCTGAAGGGCTACGAGCAGATCATCCTGGTCGGCTCCAAGGCGCCGGTCGGCTTCTTCGGCTATCCGAACCACCCCTCCATCCACTACCCGCCCAAGGCCGAGATCACCGTCCTGACGCGCCAGGAGCAGGACGCGGTCACGGCACTGAACGCCCTGGCCGAGGAGCTGGGCGCGCCGAAGGTGGCGATGCCCGACAACGGCCCCAAGCCCGACCTGCCGCGCGGCGCGCCTTCGCCGGAAGGCCTCGCGCAGGTGATCGCGGCGCTGATGCCCGAGCAGGCCATCATCGTGGACGAATCGGTGACCTATGGGCGCGGCCTGTCGCCGCTGACCCATTGCGCGGCGAAGCATGACTGGCTGCAGAATCGCGGCGGCGCCATCGGCTACGGGTTCCCGGTCGCGACCGGCGCGGCCGTGGCGGGCGGCGGGCGGCGCGTGATCGCGCTCCAGGCCGATGGCTCGGGCATGTACACGGTGCAGGCCCTGTGGACCCAGGCGCGGGAGAAGCTGCCCATCACCACGATCGTTCTGTCCAACCGCAAGTACCAGATCCTGATCGGCGAATACCGCAACGTCGGCGCCAATCCCGGCCCGACGGCGATGCAGATGCTCGACCTGGGCAACCCGGACATCAACTGGGTGCAGCTGGCGAACGGCATGGGCGTCGAGGCCGCGACCGCCTCCACGCTGGAGGAACTGGCCGACCTCGTCAGCCAGAGCCTGGCGCAGGACAACCCGTTCCTGATCGAGTTCCTGATCTGACGGAAGGGCAGGCCCATATGGGTTCCATGGACCTGCCCGATCTGCGCGTCGCTCCCGACCCCGCCGACCCCCGCCTGACCCGTCGCGTTTCCGGACGCGACCAGACGGGGGCGGTGGTGGAAACCAGTGTCACGGTGGAACGCCCGCTCACCCTCTACCTGAACGGGCAGGAAATCGTGACCATGATGACCATCCTCGACCGGCCCGAGGACCTCGCGGTGGGCTACCTGCTGAACCAGGGCATGCTCCGCACCGATGACCAGCTGACGGCGGTGGAGTACGACGACGACCTCGGCGTGGTGGTGGTCCGCACCGAACGGCGCACCTCGTTCGAGGAGAAGCTGAAGAAGAAGACGCTCACCTCCGGCTGCGCCCAGGGCACCGCCTTCGGCGACCTGATGGAGGGCTTCGCCGAGGTGAAGCTGGACCCGGAGGCGCGGCTGCGCACCAGCGAGCTCTACCGCCTGCTGCATCGCATCAACACGGTCCCGAGCCTCTACCTGGAGGCGGGCGCGATCCATGGCTGCGCGCTCGCGGAGGGCGACCGGCCGCTCTGCTACATGGAGGATGTCGGCCGCCACAACGCGGTGGACAAGATCGCAGGCTGGATGTTCCGCGAGGGGGTGCGGGGCAGCGTCTTCTACACCACCGGCCGCCTCACCTCGGAGATGGTGATCAAGACGGTGCGGATGGACATCCCCATCCTCGTCTCCCGCTCCGGCTTCACCGCCTGGGGGGTGGAGCTGGCGCGGGAAGCCAACCTCACCCTGATCGGGCGCTGCAAGGGCAAGCGCTTCACCGTGCTGGCCGGCGAGGAGCGGCTGATCTGGGACGCCGAGCTTTCCTATCTCGAAGAGGAAAGCGCCAAGCATTGGCGGAAGAATGCCCGTGAGGAATGACACCTTCGGCGTGGTGCTGGCAGGCGGACTCGCGCGGCGCATGGGGGGCGGGGACAAGCCGCTGCGCCTCCTCGGCGGCAAGCCCATGCTGGAGCATGTGCTGGACCGGCTGGTGCCACAGGTCGCGGGCGTCGCGCTGAACGCCAATGGCGATCCGGCGCGCTTCGCCGCGCTCGGCCTTCCGGTCTGGCCCGACACGCTGCCCGAACATCCGGGCCCGCTCGCCGGCATCCTGGCCGCGATGGAGAGCAGCCCCGCCGAATGGGTGGTGACCGTGCCAGGCGACAGCCCCTTCCTGCCGCCCGACCTCGTCGCACGGCTGCATGCGGCGCGGGAGGCGGCGGGGGTGCCGCTCGCCTGCGCTGCGTCGGGCGGCTGGGCGCATCCGCCGATCGGGCTGTGGCGTCGCGACCTCGCGCCCACGCTGCGCGCGGCGGTGGAGGCAGGGGAGCGCAAGATCGACCGCTGGACGGCGCAGATCGGCGTGGCGGAGGCGGAATGGCCCGTCGCGCCGCTCGATCCCTTCTTCAACGCCAACACGCCTGAGGAACTGGCGGAGGCGGAGAAGCTCTTGCGATCCGGCGCCGTTCCGCCTTAGGGAGGCCGAGCCAGTCGGCAATGAACCGGGAAGAACCAAGATCATGAAGTCCGTCCTGACGGGTATCGTCATCGCCGTCCTCATCGCCGTCGGCGCCGCCTTTGTCCTGGACGGCGCGGTGCAGCGCCCGGTGCAGGACAGCTTCACCACCCAAGGCGTGCGCCTCTGACCCGCCAAGAGGGGAAGGGCCCGTCCCTTGCCCCTCCCGCCCCGGGGGAATAGAACCCGGCCACCGCCGGACCCTGAGGACCGCCTTGGCCACCACCGAACCCGACACCCAGCCGCGCGCCGAGCCCACGGCGGCCCAGGCGGCGCAGGCCGCCATCCTCGCCCGCCCCGCCACGGAGGAGCGCCGTATGGCCGACGCCATCCGGGCGCTTGCGATGGATGCGGTGGAGGCGGCGAAGTCGGGCCATCCCGGCATGCCCATGGGCATGGCCGACGCGGCCACGGTGCTGTGGTCCAAGTTCCTGAAGTACGACGCCGCCGACCCGCGCTGGCCCGACCGCGACCGCTTCGTGCTTTCCGCCGGCCACGGCTCCATGCTGCTCTATTCCCTGCTGCACCTCTCCGGGCATGCGGGGATGGGGATCGAGGAGTTGCGCCGCTTCCGGCAGCTCCACTCCCCCGCCGCCGGCCACCCGGAATTCGGCGAGCACCCGGCCATCGAGACCACCACCGGCCCGCTGGGCCAGGGCATCGCCACCGCCGTCGGCATGGCGCTGGCGGAGCGCATGCTGGCCTCGCGCTTCGGCAAGTCGCTGGTGGACCACCGCACCTGGGTCATCGCCTCGGATGGCGACCTGCAGGAAGGCATCTCCCACGAGGCGGCCTCGCTCGCCGGGCACCTGAAGCTGGAGAAGCTGACGGTGCTGTGGGACGACAACAACATCTCCATCGACGGCGACACCTCGCTTTCCTTCAGCGAGGACGTGCTGAAGCGCTTCCAGGCCTATGGCTGGGCGGTGCGCCGCGTGGACGGGCATGACCACCAGGAGCTGGCGGGCGCGATGTCGCAGGCACTGCGCTCGCGCAAGCCGACGCTGATCGCCTGCCGCACCATCATCGGTTTCGCGGCGCCCAAAAAGGCCGGCACCGCTGCCTCCCACGGCGCGCCGCTGGGCGGCGACGAGATCGCGGCGGCGAAGTCGGCGCTCGGCTGGAACGCCGAGCCCTTCACCGTGCCCGAGGGGCTGAAGGGCCGCTGGGAAGAGGCGGGCCGCCGCTCCGCCGGGACGCGCCGCTCCTGGCTGAAGCGCCTGGCCAAGCATCCGCAGCGCGCGGAGTTCGAGCGCGCCACCGCCGGCAAGCTACCCGAGAACTGGAGCGAGGCGCTGGTCGCGCTGCGCGCCGAATGGGCGGAGGCGAAGCCCAAGCTCGCCACCCGCGTCGCCAGCCAGAAGGCGCTGGAAGGCCTGGTGCCGGCGGTGCCGGAGATGGTGGGCGGCTCCGCCGACCTCACCGGCTCCAACAACACCAACGTGAAGGGCATCCCGGTGGTGCGGCCGGGCGACTATGGCGGCCGCTTCGTCCATTGGGGCGTGCGCGAGCACGGCATGGCCGCGGCCATGAACGGCATGGCGCTGCATGGCGGGCTGATCCCCTATAGCGGCACCTTCCTGGTCTTCGCCGACTACCTGCGCCCGGCTCTGCGCCTCGCGGCGCTGATGCACCAGCGCGTCATCCACGTGCTGACGCATGACAGCATCGGCCTGGGCGAGGACGGGCCGACGCACCAGCCGGTCGAGACTCTGGCCAGCCTGCGCGCCATCCCCAATACCTTCGTCTTCCGCCCCGCCGACGCGATGGAAACGGCGGAATGCTGGGAGATGGCGTTGCGTCGCGCCGACGGCCCCTCCGTGCTCGCTCTGACCCGCCAGGGCCTGCCCGCCCTGCGCGCGGAGGCCGGCGAGAATCGCTGCGCCCGCGGCGGCTACGTGCTGGCGGAGGCCGAGGGCGGCGAGCGGCAGGTGACGCTGATCGCCACCGGCTCCGAGGTGTCGGTCGCGGTCGCGGCGCGGGAGGCCCTGGCCGAGGCGGGGATCCGCGCCGCCGTGGTGTCCTTGCCTTGTTGGGAACTTTTCGCCACGCAGGACGTTGGCTACCGGGCCTCCGTGCTGGGCGCGGCCCCGCGCATCGGCATCGAGGCCGCGCTGCCTTTCGGCTGGGATCGCTGGCTCGGCGAGCGCTCGGCCTTCGTGGGCATGCAGGGCTTCGGCGCCTCCGCGCCAGCCGAGGCGCTGTTCGAGCATTTCGGAATCACGCCGGCCGCGGTGGTCGCGGCGGCGCGCAAGCTTGTGGAAGGGGATCGCTAGGACGATGACGGTCAAGGTTGCCATCAACGGTTTCGGACGCATCGGGCGCCTCGTGCTGCGCGCGATGATCGAGAGCGGGCGGGACGACGTGGAGTGCGTCGCGATCAACGACCTGGGCTCGGTCGAGGCGAATGCCCACATGTTCCGCTACGACAGCGTCCATGGCCGCTTCCCCGGCGAGGTGCAGGTCGAGGGCGACAGCATCCTCATCCGCGCCAATGGCCGGCAATACGCGCCGATCAAGGTGACGGCCGAGCGCGACCCGACCAAGCTGTCCTGGCAGGGCGTGGACGTGGCCGCCGAGTGCACCGGCATCTTCACCAACTCGGACAAGGCGGCGCTGCTGCTGCAGGCCGGCCCGCGCAAGGTGCTGGTCTCGGCCCCCGTCACCTGGGCGGAGGCGCATGCCGATGCCTCGGCGCAGGCGACGATCGTCTATGGCGTGAACCACAAGATCCTGCAGCCGAGCCACCAGATCGTCTCCAACGCCTCCTGCACCACGAACTGCCTGGCGCCGGTGGCGAAGGTCCTCCATGAGAAGTGGGGCATCGCCCGCGGCTACATGGTGACGATCCACGCTTATACGGGCGACCAGAATACGGTGGACACGCTGCACAAGGACCTGCACCGGGCCCGCGCCGCCGCCGTTTCCGCCATCCCGACCTCGACCGGCGCGGCCAAGGCCGTGGGCCTCGTCCTGCCGGAACTGAAGGGCAAGCTGGACGGCACCGCCATCCGCATCCCGACGCCCAACGTTTCCCTGATCTCGCTGGACGTGAACCTCAACACGCCGGGCGTGACGAAGGAGATGGTGAACGCGGCGATGAAGGAGGCCTCGGAGGGCGAGCTGAAGGGCATCCTCGGCTACAACACCGCGCCGCTCGTTTCCATCGACTTCAACCACGACGCCCACTCCTCCACCTTCGATGCGACGCAGACGCAGGTGGTGGACGGCGCGCTGGTGCGCGTCATGGCGTGGTACGACAACGAGTGGGGCTTCTCGAACCGCATGTCGGACACGGCTGCGCTGCTCGGCAAGCTCTAAGTTTGTTGATGCCCTCAACGCGGTCAGGCCCTGCCTGACCGCTGCGCCGGGCGCGCGCATCCGCGCGCTTGGCTTTCGCGCCGCCACTGGCGCGCCTGCGACGCGGTAGGTCTGGGCGCGCCGGCCGCCTTGCGGCCGGATTTCCCTGTTTCGGCGCGGGTTCTTCCCTTGTTGCCCCGCTCGGAGGTTCCATGCCCGCTTTCCGCACCCTTGATGACCTGGACGCGCGCGGCAAGCGCGTGCTGCTGCGCGCCGACCTGAACCTGCCGGTGAAGGACGGGCGCATTACCGACATGACGCGCATCGAGCGCCTGGTGCCCACGCTGCGCGAGCTGCTCGACAAGGGCGCGCGCCTCGTCGTGTGCTCGCATTTCGACCGGCCCAAGGGGCAGCGCGTGCCGGAGATGTCGCTGAAGCCCATGCAGGCCGCGCTCACGCAGGCCCTGGGCCGCGAGGTGCGCTTCGCTGATGACTGCATCGGTCCCGAGGCCGAGGCGGCCGTCGCCGCGCTGAAGGATGGCGAGGCGCTGCTGCTGGAGAACACCCGCTTCCACAAGGGCGAGGAAAAGAACGACCCCGCCCTGGCCCAGGGACTCGCGAAGCTTGCCGATGCCTTTGTGAACGACGCGTTCAGCGCCGCGCATCGCGCCCATGCCAGCACGGAAGGCGTGGCGCGCCTCGTGCCCGCCTATGCCGGACGGCTGATGCAGGCGGAGCTGGAGGCGCTGGACAAGGCGCTCGGCAATCCGCAGCGCCCGGTGGTCGCCATCGTCGGCGGCGCCAAGGTTTCCACCAAGCTCGACCTGCTCGGCAACCTGACCAAGAAGGTGGACGTGCTGGTGATCGGCGGCGCCATGGCCAACACATTCCTGGCCGCCCAGGGCCACGGCGTCGGCAAGTCGCTCCAGGAAGCGGAGATGCACGACACGGCCAGCCAGATCATGGCCGACGCGAAGAGCAATGGCTGCGAGATCCTGCTGCCCGTGGACCTCGTGGTGGCGGAGGCCTTCGCCGCGCATTCGCCCAACGAGGTCGTCGGGCTGGACGCGGTGCCGGCGGACCGCATGGCGCTCGACGTGGGGCCGGAAACGGTGAAGGCGGTGGTGTCCCGCCTCGCCTCGGCGCGGACCCTGGTGTGGAACGGTCCCTTTGGCGCCTTCGAGATCGCGCCCTTCGATTCCGCCACCGTGGCGGTGGCAAAGGAGGTGGCGCGGCTGACGGAGGCCGGCAGCCTGACCAGCGTCGGCGGCGGCGGCGACACCGTCTCCGCCCTGCGCCATGCCGGGGTAGCGGAGCGAATGAGCTACGTTTCCACCGCCGGCGGCGCCTTCCTGGAATGGCTGGAGGGCAAGGAACTGCCGGGCGTCGCCGCGCTCTCGCGCTGAAGATGTTCACTTTGCGTTGACTTATTAATGGGACATGCCTCAATCTTGAGGCATGTCCAGCAATCGCCTCATCGCAGCCGCTTTCACCCATTCTTCACGGCTGCGATGGAGAGTGCTGCGCATGATCAGCACCAACAGCCTCGCCGCCTTCACGCCAGAGGTGACGCGCGCCCGCCCCGGCCAGCCGGCCCGGCCGGTTGCTCCCGCTCCCGATGTCGCCCCGATCCAGCAAGCCGCCGCGCAACGCACGCTGGAAGCGGTGCCGCCCGCCCCGGACAAGCCCCTGCCGCGCGGCTCACTTCTTGACCTGCGCGTCTGATTTCTGCCGGTTTCCTGGGCAAAATTGCGTCCTTGCCGCGAAAACATCCGCGTCCGCCCCGGGTCCGGGCGCCGCTTCCATGACAGTTTCGGCACAACGGCGCCCAGGAGCGTCGGAGTGACGGAAAGCGGCAAGGCCCATGCGCAAGATTCTCCTCGCCTCCACAGCCTTCACGGGCCTGTCCCTGGCGCAGCCCGCGGCGGCGCAGGTCGCCATCGGCAACACGGGGCTGGAAGCCAGCATCACCGGCACGGTGGCGAGCGACTACTTGTTCCGCGGCATCAGCCAGACCCGCTCCCGCATCGCCACCCAGGCCACAGCCGAGCTGGCGCATAGCAGCGGCTTCTATATCGGCGGCTTCGTCAGCAATGTCCGCTTCCTCGGCACCGATGCGCGGCAGGAGGTGGATCTGTTCGGCGGCTATCGCTTCGCCGTGGGGGGGCTGAAGCTCGACCTCGGCGGCATCTGGTACACCTATCCTGGCTACAGCCGTCCGGCCGGCGCCTACGGCCTCAACTACGCCGAGGCGCAGGTCAGGGCGTCCTACGAGGTCGGGCCGGTCAACCTGCTCGGCCAGTTCAACTACTCGCCGAACTTCTTCGGCTCCTCGGGCAACGGCTTCTATGCGGAGGGCGGCGCGGACTGGAAGACCGGCATCTTCGACCTCACCCTGGGCGGCCGCATCGGCTACCAATGGATCGAGCGCAACGTGCGCTTCGGCACGCCGGATTACGCCTGGTGGTCGGTCGCCATCTCGCGTGAATTCGCCATCCCCGGCATCGGCACGGTCACGGCCGCGGTGGGCTACTACGACACCTCGATCCGCCGCGCCGACTGCGCCGGCGGGCAGAATATCTGCGCCGCACGCGCCCTGGGCTCGATCTCCTTCAAGTTCTGAGGCCGGCAGGTCCTGAGGCCGGGCTTCCGCTTGACGCATCCTCTCCGGCCGGCCGACGTTCCCCGGCTGGAGGGACTTGCATGCACCGTCTGATCATCGCCGCCCTGCTCGCCGCCGCGCCGGCGGTGGCGCAGGAACGCCCATCCGTCACGCCGACGCGCGACGCGACCGTGACCTATCGCCTCCAGGGCACGCCGGGCGGTGCGGCGGGCGGCTCGCTCAGCGAGATGCGCATCGGCTTCCTCGCCGCGCAGCAGCTGATCCGCCTGGATCTGCCCACGGGCGGCGGCTACATCGTCGCCGACAGCCGCGCCCGCACCGGCTTCCTGGTGAGCGAGGCGCAGCGCGCGGTGGTGGTTCTGCCCCCCGGCAGCGGCACCGCGGGCATGCTCCCACACGAGAGCGCGAACTACACGCGCGAGGGCGCGGACACCGTGGCCGGCTTTCCCTGCACGCTGTGGCGCGTCGACGATGCGGGCCGCAGCGCCCGCGCCTGCATCACCACGGACGGGCTGATCCTGCGCGCCGAGGGCCAGAACGGGCGCATGGAGGCCGTGGCGGTGGACCGCACGCCGCTCGACCCCAGGCGCTTCGAGCGTCCGACCGGATTCCGGGTGATGCAGGCGCCTTCGGACGTGCCGGCCGGCGCCGGGGCGACGCTGCCGCGCGGGACTGCCCTGCCGCCGCCTGGCCTCCCAGGACGGTAAGGCCAACGAACCCGCCCGGGTCGCGTTCCTGTCCGGTAAGGCGCCCCGCTTGGGCGCCACCAGACAAGGAGGTCCCCAATGGACAAGGATCGGATCGAAGGCGCCGCCAAGCAGGCGAAGGGCACGCTGAAGGATGCCGCCGGCAAGCTGACCGGCGATGCGAAGCTCGAGGCCGAGGGCAAGATGGATAAGGCCGAAGGCAAGGCGCAGAACGCGGTCGGCGGCGTCAAGGATGCCGCCCGCGACGCGGTCGACAAGAAGTAGCGCCCGGTGAGCCACGCGACATCCGACCGGAGCGAGGTCGTCTACGATCCCATGGTGGCGCAGCCTGAGGCAGCGCCCGCGCTCCGACCTCAGGCCTCTTGGGGTGCCCTTCTGGTCGGTGCCGTCGTGGCCATCACCGTCGGGCTGATGCTCAACACGCTCGGCGTCGCCGTCGGCGCCGGGGTGGTGGACGTCACCGCGCGCGACACGCCCTCCGCCACGGCGATGGGCGTGGGCGCGGCCATCTGGTTCGCCGTGTCCAACATCATCGGCTTGTTCCTGGGCGGGATGGTGGCGGCGCGGCTGGCCGGCACCACGGACCGGCTTGATGCCGCCTATCACGGGCTGGGCGCCTGGGCGGTGGCCTTCCTGTTCGCCGTTGTGGTGATGGGCCAGGTGGGCAGCAACATCGCCGGCCGGGCGGCCGATGCCGTGGGCTCCGTCGCCCGTGGTGCGGCCGATGCCGCCGGCTCGGCCACCGGCGCCGCGGCCTCCGCCGTCGATCCCGAGCAGGTGACGGAACGCGTCCGCGTGGCCCTGTCCGGGCCGGAAGACCCCGCCGCCATGACGACGGAGCAGCGTGGGGCGGAGATCGCCTCGCTGGTCGGAACCGGCATGACGCAGGGTGGGCTGGACGACGCCCGCAGGGCGCGCCTCGTTCGCCTCGTCTCTGCCGAGGCGGGGATCCCCGAGGACCAGGCCGCCCAGCGCGTCGCCGCAGCCGAGGCCGAGGCGCGGCGCCTGGCCGAGGAGGCCGAGCGTCGCGCGCGGGAAGCTGCGGATGCCGCTGCCACCGCCGCTGCCACCTCGGCGCTGTACTTCTTCGTGACGATGCTGCTCGGGGCCGGGGCCGCCATGTTGGGCGCGCGATCCGGCACGCGTGGCCTCGTCATGGCGCATCGGCGCGCGCCACTCTGATGCGGGGGCGGGAAGGGGCCCCTACCCACGGGCCCCTTTCCCCTCCACATCTTCCCGCATGATCACCGGACGCCGCTCCCTCCTCGCCGCTCCCGCCTTGCTGCTGCCCAGCATGGCGCTGGCCCAGTCCAACGCGGCTCTCGCGCGGGTGGAGGCGTATTTCAACGGGCTGACCACCTTGCGCGCCCGCTTCCTCCAGACCGCCTTCAACGGCGCTTCCGCCGAAGGTACCGCCTGGATCTGGCGCCCGTCGCGCATGCGCTTCGAGTACGATCCGCCGGAGCCGACGCTGCTCGTCGCGGCTGACCGGCAGTTCTTCCATTGGGATGGCGAGTTGCGCCAGGCGACCGTGGTGCCGCTGGAATCCACCCCGCTCGGTGTCCTGCTCCGTTCGCCGCTGCGCCTGTCCGGCGACGTGACGGTGGCCGGGGTGGAGCGTTCGGGCGGCTTCCTGCGCGTCACCGTGTTTCGCACCGGGCACCCGGCGGAGGGCCGCATCCAGTTGGCGTTAGAAGAGGAGCCGATGCTGCTGCGGCAATGGGTGGTGGTGGATGGGCAGAACCGCGCCACCCGCGTCACGCTGAACCAGATCCAGATCGGGCTGCGCTTCGACCCCTTCCTGTTCGCCTTCAATGACCCGCGCTTCCGCGAGGCGCTGGAGCAGGGCCGCTGAATCCGCATTCCTCCGGCCTTGATTGCGCCACGTGCGGCGCGTTTATTGCAGGGTGGAGACGGGAAGCCTGATCATGGGCTTCCTGCCGGATGACACCTCGCCCCAAGGGGATGCGCGTGAAGCCGCTGATCGGGATTTCCTGCTGCGTGAAAGGCTTCGGCCTGTTCAACACGCCCAACCACGCGGCGTCCGACCACTACGTGAAGGTGGTGCTGGGCCCGGTGGGTGGCATTCCGATCCTGATTCCGGCAGCGGGTGAGGCCAGCGTGCCCGACATCCTGCCGCGCCTGGACGGGCTGCTGCTGACCGGCAGCCGGTCCAACGTGCACCCGTCCAATTACGACGGGCCTGCCCATGCCGAAGGCACGCCGGAGGATCCGCAGCGCGACAGCACGACGCTGCCCCTGATTCGCGCGGCCATCGGGCAGGGCGTCCCCCTGCTCGCCATCTGCCGCGGCATGCAGGAGCTGAACGTGGCGCTGGGCGGCACGCTCGACCAGCGCATCCAGGACCTGCCCGGCCGGATGGATCATTCCACCCCGTCCGACCAGCCCATCCCGCTGGTCCGCACAGGCAAGGCGCACACGGTCCGGTTGGCGGTGGAAGGCATGCTCGCCCGCCTCGCCAATTGCGGCGAGGTCCCGGTGAATTCCCTGCACAACCAGGGGGTGCAGCGCCTCGCGCCGCGCCTGGAGCCCATGGGATGGGCCCCGGACGGGACGGTCGAGGCGGTTCGCGTGCGCGAGGCGCGCGGCTTCGCCTGGGGCGTGCAATGGCACCCCGAGTACGACTGGGACCGCGACGGGTTCAGCCGCCGGATCTTCGAAAGCTTCGGCGAGGCATGTGCCGACTGGGCCCGCCTCCGTCATGAGCAGGTCGCCGCCGAATAAGGCGGAATTGGGGTTGCATGTTCCGGGAAAACACTTATAGTCCGAGCGCCGGGGCAGCTTTGCCCTGGTGGACGATCCGGCATCCCCTTCCGGCTCGCCCGACCAAAGAGACTACCGATCGGTAAGTTTCAGTACCCCAAATGGGCGCTCGGCCACCCCCCTGGCCGGGCGCTTCTTTTTTTCCGGACCGCGAAACCGAAACACGGCTTCCTTCATTCCTATTATGGGAAGGCGACTCGGATGAGGGGGAAACTCTCAGACGCGCCGTTGTCGCGTCAACCCCCCATCATCATTCCCCTCCTGCGGGTTTCGGTCTATGGCAGCCCAACCGCGAGGTGAAGGACCCCCATGCCGGATTACGTGATCAGCCCGCCCCCCGTGCCTTATGTGCCCGTCCAGGGCTCAAGCGCCGTCTTCCCGGTCCGCCGCATCTTCTGCGTCGGCCGCAACTACGCCGAGCACGCGATCGAGATGGGCAGCGATCCGACGCGCGAGCCTCCTTTCTATTTCGCGAAGCCCGCCGATTCGCTCGTCATCAACGGCGCGGACATGCCCTATCCCCCTGCCACCAAGGACCTGCACCACGAGATGGAGCTGGTGGTGGCGATTGGCGCGGGCGGCGTGAACATCGGCGCGGGTGACGCGCTGAAGCATGTCTGGGGCTATTGCGCCGGGCTCGACATGACTCGCCGCGACCTGCAGGGCGAGGCCAAGAAGACCGGCCGTCCCTGGGACATGGGCAAGGGCTTCGATCACTCCGCCCCGATGGGCGCGCTGATCCAGGCAGGCTCCTTCGATCCGTCCAAGGGCAAGATCCAGCTCAACGTGAACGGCGCCCAGCGTCAGGTCAGCGACCTGAGCAAGCTGATCTGGTCCGTGCCCGAGGTGATCGCCAACCTTTCCACCCTCGTGCGGCTGGAGCCAGGCGACCTTATCATGACCGGCACGCCGGAGAACGTCGCGGCCGTGGGGCGCGGCGACCTGCTGGAAGGCTTCGTCGAAGGCGTCGGCGAGGTTCGCACCAGGATCGTCTGACGTCCTGAAGCCGGCTTGTGGAAGGGCGCGGCAGGGTTCCGCCGCGCCCGCCCGCTGCCCATGCGGGGTTTGTTCTGCTAGGGCTGGAGTTCCATGCCCAAGCCTCTTCGCATCGCCACCTGGAACATCAACTCCGTCCGCCTGCGCCTGCCGCTCCTGAAGGAGCTGGACGCCGCCCTGGCGCCGGACGTGCTCTGCCTGCAGGAAACGAAGTGTCCGGACGAGCACTTCCCGCTCGAAGGCATCGAGGCGCTGGGCTTCCGCCACGTCGCAGCCAAGGGCATGAAGGGCTATAACGGCGTCGCCATCCTGTCCCGCATCCCCTTCGCCCTGCGCGAGCAGGATCCGGACTGGTGCGAGAAGGGCGATTGCCGCCACCTCGGCGTCACGCTCGACGCGCCGGGCGGTCCGGTCGAGCTGCACGACTTCTACGTCCCCGCCGGGGGCGACGTGCCCGACCCCGCGGTGAACCCGAAATTCCATCACAAGCTGAACTTCCTGCGCGAGGTCACGGCATGGGGCGAAACCCGCGCCGCCGCGCCGCGCCGCGTCCTGGTCGGCGACCTGAACATCGCGCCGCTGGAGCACGATGTGTGGAGCCACAGGCAGCTCCTCGACGTGGTGAGCCACACCCCGGTCGAGGTGGAGGCGATGGGGCGCTGGATGGAGAAGGGCGAATGGGTGGACGCGGTGCGCCACTTCGTCCCCGCCGAGCAGAAGCTGTATTCCTGGTGGAGCTACCGCAACCGCGACTGGGCGGCCTCCGACCGCGGCCGCCGGCTGGACCATGTCTGGGTCAGCCCCGACCTCCAGGGCCGACTGGCTCGGCAGCACGTCCACAAGCCCGCGCGCGCCTGGACCCAGGCGAGCGACCATGTCCCCGTCCTGGTGGAGCTTTCGCTGTGACCGCACGCCGCTTCCGCTTCGTCACCGTGGACGTGTTCACCGAGACCCGCTTCGGCGGCAACCCGCTGGCCGTCTTCCCCGATGCGCGCGGCATCTCGGACGCGGAGATGCAGGCCCTCGCCGCCGAGTTCAACCTGAGCGAGACGACCTTCGTCCTGCCGCCCGACGATCCGGCCAACACCGCGCGCGTCCGCATCTTCAACCGCAAGGCGGAGATGCCCTTCGCCGGCCACCCCAACGTGGGCACCGGCTTCGTCCTGGCCGACCGCGCCCGCGACGGCTTGCTGCGCTTCGAGGAGATCGCGGGCCTGGTCCACGTGCGGGTGGAGGAGGGCGGCACGACCATCGAGGCGCCGCAGCCCCTTTCCACCGGCGCGACGATGGACGCCGCCACCCTCGCTTCCTGCGTCGGGCTTTCCGCCGCGGACGTGCTGCCCGACCGGCATGGCCCCGTGCTCGCCTCCTGCGGCAACAGCTTCGTCGTCGCTGAGGTGACGCCCGAGGCGCTGGGCCGCGCCGCCCCCGACCTCGCCCGGTTCCGTGCCGTGGCGCGCGACTGGACGGCGGCGGGGCCGGAGCGCCTGCCGCTTTATCTCTGGGCGCGCGAGGGGCGCGACGCGCTGCGGGCGCGCATGTTCTCGCCCCTTTCGGGCACGATCGAGGACCCGGCCACGGGCAGCGCCGCCACGCCGCTGGCTGCCCTGCTGCATTCCCTGGGCGAGGGCGACCGCTTCACCCTGCGCCAGGGCGTGGAGATGGGCCGCCCCTCCACGCTGCGCCTCGCCGCTTGGCGCGTGGAGGACGGGGTGCGCGCCAGCGTCGGCGGGTCCTGCGTCCGCGTGCTGGAGGGGGAAGCATTGCTCTAGCGCGGGCCGCTTTCCTGGCCCGGAGGGGTGATAAGAGGCGACGGTGGTGGTGTTCGACTTGGAATCCACTGGGCTCAGGCCCAGCCGGGGCGAACGCCTCGTTTGCATCGGCGCGGTGCGCCTGCCGGATGGGGCGGAGTCCGGGACGCTGGTTCAGCCGGGCCGCCCCATTTCCCCTGCTTCCACGGCATCACCGATGCCATGGTGGCCGATGCCCCGCGAGCGCCCAAGGCGCCGGCCGCTGCACGCTCCCCTGCTCGCTACCACACCTCGCCAGTGAAGCCGGCGAAGGCGGCCTTGGTGAAGCGGCGCACGGCGCGCAGGGCCTCGCGCAGCCTGTCCTGCTCGGCGCGCGGCAGGGCGGCGATGGCGACACGGCTGCCGGGCATGCGCCCCGCCTCGTGGTCGAGAAGCTGCTGTTGCAGCACGGCCCCCAGCAGCGCCGCATGGGCGCCGTGCAGCCCTTCCGCCTCGCCCTCCTTCAGCGCGCCGCGCGCGGCCAGCGCCACCAACCGTTCGGGCGTTCCCGTTTCCTCCACCCCATGCTGGAGGGCGAGAAGACGTGTCGCGGCGACCAGCGGCATCAGCCCGCCCAGTTTCAGATCGGTGCGCCCGCCCCGGTCCCGCCGGAAGCCGCCCCAAGGGTTCAGCGCGACGGTCAGCTGCCGGTCCTGCGCCGCCATGGCACCGAGCAGCGCGGACTGGGCGCGCAGCATCGGCCCCAGGGCCCGGCGCAGCTCGGCCGCCGGGTTGCCCGCCACCGACCCGGCCGTGTCAACGCCGATGAAGTCGAAGGCGATGCCGGCATGCAGCAGCGCCTCGCCCGCGCGCTGCCGCGCCCATTGGCCGAAGCGCGCCGCCCATTCCATGCGAGTCCCGCGCCAGGCGGCGTTGCGCGCCATGATGCCGCCCGTGCAGAGCGGAAACCCCGCCTCCTCCAGCCCCGCATTCAGCGTTTCCGCGAAGGCGGGAAACCACGCATCCACTGCGGGGCGCGCTTCCTCCCCGTAGGCTTCGAGGAGGAGGCCGTTATCCTGATCGGGTCGGAGCAGGCTTTCGCCGCGCCCGGCGCTGCCCATCACCAGCAGGGTGATTCCGACGGGTGGCGCCCCGTGCGCCCGCAGCGCCCGCGCCATCACCCGGCGGTGCAGGTCGAGGTTGATGCCGCTGACGAGGCGCACGATGTCAGGCGCCGCCACCCCCTCCGCCAGCAAGGACCGGGCGAGGCCGGCCTGCGCCGCCTTCACCGCCGCGTCGTCGCCCGCCAGCGCGTCCAGGTGCGACAAGGTGCGCCCGGCCACCGCGGCCAGAACCTCCTGCCGGTGAAGCATGCCGACGCAGCGCCCGGCGCGGTCCAGCACAGGCAGGTGGCGCAGCGCATGGGCGCGCAGCAGGGCGATGGCGCGCCACAGATGCGAGTCGGCCTCGCAGGTGATGAGCGGCGCCGTCATCGCCGCGCCGAGCGGGGTTTCGGGCGGAAGGCGGAAGGCGACGCGCCGCGCCACGTCACGCTCGGTGAGGATGCCGAGCGGCCTTCCCTCCGCGTCCACCGCCAGCACGGCGGAATCGATGGCCATGGCGCGCACCGCCTCGGCGAGGGGTGCATCGGGGGGAAGGGCAGGGGGCACCGGCCTCATGGCGGCCGCGACCGGCAGGGTCACGCGCAGCGCGGGCGAGACCTCAGCCATGTGCGCCCCGCTACGTCAGCGCCGTCGCGCCTCGATGGCGTCCCAGATCGCCTTCTCCAGGTAGACGCCGTCGAAGCGCGCCAGCTCCTGCAAGCCGGTCGGGGAGGTGACGTTGATCTCGGTGAGGTGGCCGCCGATCACGTCGATGCCGACGAAGATCAGGCCGCGCGCGCGAAGCTCCGGCCCGATGACGCGGCAGATCTCCTTCTCGCGCTCCGTCAGCGTCGTCGGCTCCGGCCGCCCGCCGACATGCATGTTGGAGCGCGCCTCGCCCTCGGCCGGGACGCGGTTGATGGCGCCCATCGCCTCGCCATCCACCAGGATCACGCGCTTGTCGCCCTGCCGTACGGAGGGGAGGTAGCGCTGCACCATCAGCGGCTCGCGCGACTTCTCGGTGAACATCTCCAGCAGGGAGTTCAGGTTGGGGTCGTCCGGGCGCAGGTGGAACACGCCCGCGCCGCCATTGCCGAAGAGCGGCTTCAGCACGATGTCGCCGTGCTTCGCGCGGAACTTGCGGATCTCGCGCACGTCGCTGCTCACCAGCGTCTCGGGCATCAGCTCGGGGAAGCGCAGGACGAAGAGCTTCTCCGGCGCGTTGCGCACGTGCTCGGGATCGTTCACCACCAGCGTCTTCGGGTGGATGTGCTGGAGGATGTGCGTGGCTGTGATGTAGGCCATGTCGAAGGGCGGGTCCTGGCGCATCAGCACCACGTCCGCGTCGCGCTCCAGGTCGAGTTCCACCGTCTCGCCCAGGGTGTAGTGGTTGCCGGGCTCGCGCCGCACCGTCACCGGCTGGGCATGGGCGATGACGCGTCCCGCATGCATGGACAGGTGGCGCACGTGGTAGTGCCAGAGCTGGTGGCCGCGCCCCTGCGCCTCCAGCATCAGGGCGAAGGTGCTGTCGCCCTCGATGTTGACCGACTGGATCGGGTCCATCTGGACCGCCACGCGCAGCGCCATGCCCCTCGTCGCTCCTTGGGATTTCCCATCCATGTCGCATGGGGCGCGCGCCGCCTCAATGGCGCGGGGCGGTTCCTGCCACGGCGGCAGCGAGGGACGGCAGGTCGAAGCGCCGCTCCATCTCCTGCACCGTCGTGACGACGTGGAAGCGCAGCGCGCCGCGGATCGCCTCCTCCTCGCCGCGCCGCTGGTCCGGGTGGACGGGCAGGGTGGCGAAGAGTACCGGTTCCGCCAGCAGCGGGCGGCGATGCGGCGGCAGGGGCGACACGGCCTGCGCGGCAGAAAGGTGGTGCGGCAACGCGAGGCGCGCGCCCTCCGCGGCCTCCCGCTCGGCCTCGGGCGGCGCGGCGGCAAGGAGCGCCGAATCGTGCAACGCGGCCAGGCCCTGGGTCAGCCCGTCCTCCGCGCCCGGCGCATGCGGGCGCAGCGCCGCCTCGGCGACCAGCGTCACGTCGGCGAGGGCCGACAGGAAGACCTGCCAGCGGCAATGCTCCAGCGCCGCCTGGAAGCCCGGATCGGCGAAATGCGCCCGCTCGTTCCGCCCCGCCTTTACGCGGCAGTAATCCAGCACGGTCTTTTGCGCCACGAACGCGCCCTGGCCGAGCAGGAATTCGCCCAGCTTCTCCGGTGCCGCGCTGGGCCGGCGGCCGAACCGATCCAGGAATCGCAAAGCCTGTTTCCTCTCCCTCATGCGCGAGACTGCCGGGCGTGGCGCCGCTGCGACAGTGCCGACAAGTGACAAAACTTTAAGGCATGCGGCGAAAACCGGCTGGCTAGATGAAAAGACTGAGCGCCGCCGGGACGAATCGGCGCCGGATGGAGGAAAACCCATGCCCCTGGTTGAACCGGGCCAGAACACGCAATCCAGCGCCCCCCCTGCCGTGGATCCCGGCGTGGCGCGCGCCTATTGGAGCAAGACCTCGAGCCTGATGTGGACCGTCATGGCCATCTGGTTCCTGTTCGGCTTCGTCGTGCACCTGTTCGCGCCATCCCTGAACACCATCCACGTGATGGGCTTCCCGCTGGGCTTCTGGTTCGCCGCGCAGGGCAGCCTCGTCGCCTTCGTGGTGGGGCTGTTCTGGTTCGCGAAGCGGCAGAACCGGATCGACGAGGAATTCGGCGTGCAGGAGGACGTCTGACATGGCGACCCCCAGCGGCACCCGCGACCCGTTCCTTTCCAACCTCAACAAGATCTATCTCGGCTACACGGGCGGCTTCGCCGTCTTCGTCGTCCTGCTCGCCATCCTCGAGCAGATGGGCGTGCCCGACCGTATCATCGGTTACCTGTTCGTCTTCCTGACCATCGGCGTCTACGCCTATATCGGCATCATCAGCCGCACGGCGCAGGTGGCGGAGTACTATGTCGCCGGCCGCAAGGTCCCCGCCATCTACAACGGCATGGCCACCGGCTCCGACTGGATGTCCGCCGCCTCCTTCATCGGCATGGCCGGCTCGCTCTATGCCCTCGGCTATGGCGGGCTTGCCTTCATCCTGGGCTGGACGGGCGGCTACATGCTGGTGGCCATCCTGCTCGCGCCCTACCTACGGAAATTCGGCCAGTACACCGTCCCCGACTTCCTCGGCGCGCGCTACGGCGGCAACCTCGCCCGCGCCATCGGCGTCACGGTGCTGCTCACGGCCACCTTCGTCTACGTCGTCGCGCAGATCGTGGGCGTGGGCATCATCACCCAGCGCTTCCTCGACGTTTCCTTCGCCGTCGCGGTGTTCCTTGGCCTCGCCGGCATCCTGGTCTGCTCCATGCTCGGCGGCATGCGCGCCGTCACCTGGACCCAGGTGGCGCAGTACATCATCCTCATCATCGCCTACCTGCTGCCCGCCATCCTGATGAGCGTGAAGGTGACGGGCGTGCCCGTGCCGCAGCTCATGTACGGCTTCGCGCTGGAACGGATCGAGGGGCTGGAGGAGGCGATGCGCGCCGCGGGCCAAGCGCCGCCGCCCGGGGTGACGGGCTTCCACACCGCGCCCTTCGTCGGCGCGAACGGCCAGTTCAACATGAACGCGGCGGTGAACTTCTTCGCCCTCGTCTTCTCGCTCATGGTGGGCACGGCCGCGCTGCCACACATCCTGATGCGCTACTTCACCACGCCCAGCGTGCGCGAGGCCCGCGCCTCCGTCGCCTGGTCGCTGTTCTTCATCTTCCTGCTCTACTTCACCGCCCCAGCCTACGCGGCCTTCGGCAAGCTCGAGATCTACCAGAACCTCATCGGCCAGCCGATCGCCTCGCTGCCGGACTGGGTGCGCAACTGGCAGATCGCATCGCCCTACGGCACGCCCTGGATCAACATCGTGGACGTGAACAACGACGGCATCCTGCAGTGGAACGAGTTCCGCATCCACGCCGACGTCGTCGTGCTCGCCACGCCGGAGATCGCGGGCCTGCCCTATGTCATCGCGGGCCTCGTGGCCGCCGGCGGCCTCGCCGCCGCGCTCTCGACCGCGGACGGGCTGCTGCTGGCGCTGGCCAACGCGCTCAGCCACGATGTGTACTACAAGATGATCAACCGCAACGCGCCCACCAAGCAGCGGCTCATCATCTCGCGCATCCTCTTGCTCCTCGTGGCGGTGCTGGCGGCCTACACGGCCGGCAATCTCGGCGCGGACATCCTGTTCCTCGTCGCCTGGGCCTTCTCCATCGCCGCGGCCGGCCTCTTCGCCGCGCTGGTGATGGGGGTCTGGTACAAGAGGACCACGAATGCCGCCGCCTGCTGGGGCATGGCCGTCGGCTACCTCGTGACCTTCGGCTACCTGCTCTGGACGGAGTTCGCCGGGCTTTCCTTTCTGGAGGTGTTCGGCACGCGGGACCAGATCCTCGCCGCGGCGCGCCAGGCGGCGGCGCTGCCCCAGGCCTCGGCCGAACTGAAGGCCTATGCAGCGACGCTGGTCGGCAATGCGGGCGAGATCCGCGACGGCGCGCTGTCCTGGCTGGGCCAGCTCGTCATGCCCTCCGACAGCGCGGTGCTGCGCGGCCGCGTCGTCGCACGGCTCTGGGGCATCAACAACATCTCGGGCGCCATCTTCGGCGTGCCGCTCTCCTTCTTCACCATCTGGGCCGTCAGCCAGTTCACGGCGGCGCCCTCGAAGGCGATGCAGGACTTCATCGAGGACATCCGCATCCCCAAGGGCGGCGTGCGCCTCGCCGACACGCGCGAGGCGGTGGAGTAGCGCCGCCTCGCCCTGGGCCGCCCCGCTTGGACGGGCGGCCCGCTTCCTTCACCCTGCGGGCGGCCGCCAAACGCGGCCGCCCGTTTTCCGTCGGAGTTGCATGAACGAGTTCGTCGCCGGGCATCTGCCCTTCTGGATCGTGAACTACACCCTGGCCCTGGTGGCCTGGGCGTGCATCGCCCGCTTCGCCATGGGCGCCTTCTTCCATCCCGACAGCCCGAACTACATCTGGCGCGGCTTCCGCCTCCTCACCGACTGGGCGGTGCGCGTCGCCCGCACGCTGGTGCCGAGCTACGTGGGGCCGCGTTTCCTGCCGCTGGTCGCCTGCTGCTGGCTTTTCGCCCTGCGCTGGATCACCGGCCTGTTCATGATCGGCGCCGGCATGGCGCCCCGCATCGTGCCGCCCGCATGACCGACGAGACCGCCTTCACCCTCACCGTCGCCACCTGCCTGCTGCATGGGCTGGTCAGCCCGGCGCTGATGATCGTGGCGTTCTTCCACCCGGTCTGGCTGCCCGAGATGCTGCCGCCCACCGCCGAGATCGTGTTCTACGGCGCCTCGCTCATCGTCTCGACCGGCACGCTGCTGCTGTCCGCCGTGCCGGCGGCGGTGGCGGAACGCATGGGCGCCACGCCCGGTGGGGCGCTGCGCGTGTGGCTGGGCGGGGCCGCGCTGCTCACCGCCCTCGGCATCCTTGCCAGGATGGGGTGAGGCAACCAGGGGCGCGGCCAGCGGGTTCGGTGGGCGAGGAACTCGCCGCACCGCCGGCCACCCATTTCAGGACGCGCATCATGCAGCCTGTCTTCGAGGCTTATGCCGATCTTTCCATTCGTCGGGCCTGCGCCTTCGTGGGTCTCGCCACCGCGACGCTGATGGTCGCGCTGTCCTTCGATGCGGTGCTGTCCTGCCGCTCCGGCGCGCAGCTCGTGGCGCTCCTGGCGGTCGGACTGGTCATGGCGGCCTGGCGCGCCCCGCACCGCAACCTGCGCCATTCCGAGGTCTATGCGCTGCTGATCGATTCCGGCCTCCCGCGCGGCCGCCTCGCCACCACCGAGATGCAGGCCATGCTCGCGGAGGTGCTGCGCGAACGCCTGCTCTGGCACGCCGAGCGCGTGTCCCTGATCGCCCTCGGACTCTGGGGTCTCGCCCTGCTGCTCTGGATGCTGTCCTGAACGCGGCCTACTGAAGCAGGCTCCGCCCGGTCATCGCCGCGGGCTGCGCCACGCCCGTCAGCGCCAGCAGCGTCGGCGCGATGTCGGCCAGTCGCCCATCGCGCAGCGCCAGGCCGGCCGGGCCGCCTTCCAGCACTACTGGCACCACATTGGTGGTGTGGGCGGTGTGCGGACCGCCGGTTTCCGGGTCGCGCATCATCTCCGCATTGCCGTGGTCGGCGGTGACCAGCAGCGCGCCGCCCATCTCCCGCACCGCGTCGCGGATGCGGCCGAGCCCGGCATCCACCGCCTCGCAGGCCTTCGTCGCCGCTTCGAGGCTGCCGGTGTGGCCCACCATGTCGGCATTGGCGAAGTTCAGCACGATCATGTCGAAGCGACCCGAGCGGATCGCGGCCGCCGCCTTCTCCGCCAGTTCCGGCGCGCTCATCTCCGGCTGGAGGTCGTAGGTCGCGACCTTGGGGGAGGGAACCAGGATGCGCTCCTCGCCGGGGAAGGGCGTTTCCTCGCCCCCGTTCAGGAACCAGGTGACGTGCGGGTATTTCTCCGTCTCCGCCATCCGCAGCTGGGTGCGCCCGGCATCGGAAACGGCGGCGCCCAGGATGTCGACCATGGATTGTGGCGGGAACAGCGTCTCCATCCAGGCATTCAGCTCGCGCGAATACTCCACGAGGCCCAGCGCGGCGCTGAAGCGCGGCGTGGCGGGGCGCGCGAAGCCGGCGAAGCCGGGGTCGAGCAGGGCGCCCAGGATCTCCCGCACCCGGTCGGCGCGGAAGTTGAAGCAAAGGATTCCGTCGCCATCGCGCATCCCGGCGTGGCCGGGCAGCACGGTGGCGGGGATGAACTCGTCGGTCACGTCCCGCGCATGGGCAGCGGCAATCGCGGCGGCGGCGGAATCCGCCCGCTCGCCTTCGCCGAGCACCAGGACGCGCCAAGCCTTCTCCACCCGCTCCCAGCGATTGTCGCGGTCCATGGCGAAGTAGCGCCCGGTGACGGTGGCGACCCGCGCGCCCTCGGGCAGCGCGGCCTCGAAGCGCGCAAGAAAGCCGGGGGCGGAGCGTGGCGGCGTGTCGCGCCCATCGGTGAAGGCATGGATCGCGACCGGGACGCCTTCCGCCACCAGCGCCTTCGCCAGCGCCACCGCATGGTCCTGGTGCGCATGGACGCCGCCGGGCGACAGCAGGCCGAGCAGGTGCGCCGTGCCGCCGCTCCGCTTCACCGCCTGGGCGAAGCCGCGCAGCGCCGGCATGGCGGCGAGCGAACCGTCCGCCACGGCGGCGTCGATGCGCGGCAGGTCCTGCATCACCACGCGCCCCGCGCCAATGTTCAGGTGCCCGACCTCGCTGTTGCCCATCTGCCCCTCGGGCAGGCCGACATCGAGGCCTGAGGTGCGCAGGAAGGCGCGCGGACCCTGCGTCCAGAGAGCGTCGAAATGCGGGGTGCGGGCGCGGCGCACGGCGTTGTCCGCCGCCTCCTCCCGCCAGCCCCAGCCATCCAGGATGGCCAGCATGACGGGACGCTTCTTCGGGGCTTCGCTCATGCCCCGCGGTTACGCGATTAGCACGGCGATGTCAGCAGGTCCTCCGGCGAAACGTCGTCCGCGAGGGCACCGTCCAGCAGCAGGTGCGACAGCCCGTGCACCAGCGCCCAGGCGCGGATCGCCGCCTCCCGTCCCCCCGCGATACGGGTGAGCGCGTCGAAGGCCGCCTGCGAGGCAGCCAGCAGCTCCGGGTGCGCCTTCGCGCGGGACAGGAGCGGGCCGAACATCAGCCGGAACCGTCCGGGCCGCGCCAGGGCGAAGCGCACATAGGCAATGCCCTGGGCGTCGAGCCCGGCCGCGCCCAGCGCGGCGCCGAACTGGGCGAAGTGCCGAGCCGCCAGGGCGGCCAGCAGCGCCTCCTTGTCGGCGAAGTGGCGATAGGCGGCGGTGGGGGAAACACCGGCGATCCGCGCCGCCTCGCGCAGGGACACGGCGCCGTCGCCGCCCGCGTCCAGCAGGGAGTCGGCCGCATCCAGCAGCGCGGCGCGCAAATCGCCATGATGATAGGGCTTCGCAGATGTTGACATCGTTCACATAAGCTCGTTAGAAGTTCACGTCGTCAACATAGAGCGAGATTCGGTCATGTCCATGCTCCATCTCCACCTGTTCTCCGCTCTGCTGGCCCTGCTCTGCATCGTGGTCGTGCTTGCTTTGCCCAAGGGAAGGGGTGCGCACCGTGTCTGGGGCCGACTCGGCGCGCTGATGCTGCTGGTGGCGGCGCTGTCCTCGTTCTGGCTGCCGGGCTTCGGCCGGTTCACCCCGGTCCACCTCCTGTCCGTCACCACGCTGGTGAACGTGCCCTATGCCGTGTGGGCGGCGCGGCGGGGCCGGATCGCGGCGCATCGCCGTGCCCTGCTGATCAATGCCGGAGGCCTCGCCGCCGCCGGGCTGGCCGCGGTCGCGGTGCCGGGGCGATACCTGCACACGCTGCTCCCGGGTTGAGGCGTCAGCGCCGCTCCGCCACGCGCAGCGCCGCCACCTCCGCCCGCAAGGCACGCATCTCCTGCAGCAGGAGGCGCATCTCCACCCGTTCGGCGCTTTCCTTGGCTTCCCTGGCCGGCGCCTCCCGCTCCGCCCGCAGGGTCTGGATGCTTTCCACGATCACGCCGATGAACAGGTTCAGCACCACGAAGGTGGCCAGCAGGATGAAGGGCAGGAAGAACAGCCAGGCGAGGGGCTGCTGCTCCATGATGGGGCGCACATTGGCCTCGGCCCAGGATTCCAGCGTCATCAGCTGGAACAGGGTGAACAGGCTCTCCCCCAGCGTGCCGAAGCGCTCGGGCAGGATCTCGCCAAAGAGCTTCGTCGCCATCACGGCGAAGACATAGAAGATCAGCCCCATCAGCAGCACGATGGAGCCCATGCCCGGCAGGGCGTGCAGCATCGCCTCCACCACGTGGCGCAGCGAGGGCATGATGCTCATCAGCCGCAGGACGCGCAGCACGCGCAGGGCGCGCACCACGGAGAGCGGCCCCGTCGCCGGCAGCCAGGCGATGCCCACCACCAGCAGGTCGAAGATGCCCCAGGGGTCGCGGAAGAAGCGGCCGCGGAAGGCGTAGATCCGCAAGGCGAGCTCGGCGGTGAAGAGGCAGAGCAGCGTCACGTCCAGCGCGCGCAGCAGCCCGCCCCAGGATTCGCTGAGCGTGGCGCTGGTTTCCAGACCCAGCGTGACGGCGTTGAGCAGGATCAGCCCGATCACGAGGCGCTGGAACCCATCCGAGAGCACCAGGCGCGCGGCGCGGGCGCGCGGCGTCTCGGCCGTGTCGGCTTCGATCAAGGCTTCCTGCATGGCGTGGCGATTCCCCGGTCCCCGCGCCAGGAATGACGGCGGGTGCCGAATGAATCAAGGGAGCAGGGCCGGGACGCCGAAGATGTGGGGATGCAGCCAAAGCAGCAGCGCCCATCCCGCCAGCCCGCCCACCCAGGCGCGAACTGGGATCTCCCCCCAGGCGACGCGATTGCGCCCCGCCAGCACGGCGCCGAAGGGCAGGATGGAGGTGGCGGGGCCGAGCCGCGCCCACAGCGCCGGGTCGCGCCGCCGCAGCTTGGCGTCGATGGAGGGCATCCCGGCCAGCGCCGTCGCGAGAAAAGCGCCGAAGAACACCGCGCCCGCCGCCGTCCCGTCCGCCAGCGCATGCAGCCCGGCCCAGAGGGCGAAGCTCCACAGCATCGGGTGGCGGGTGATGCGCTGGATCCCGCGCGGCTCCCCCGCCAGGGCGCCGCCCACCGCCGTCGGGTTGGGGGTGGCGACGGAAGCGGCGAAGAGGAGGAAGGCCGGCACCATCAGCGCCGCGACGACGATTCGCCCCGCCTCCGGCAGCGCCCAGAGCGGAATGAAGGGCGCGTTCCTCCAGGCCAGCACCAGCAGGGTGATCGCCACCGCGGAGGCGATGGAAAAGGCCGCCCGGAAGCCCCGCTCTCCCAGCCGAGCCACCAGCACCGCGCGCAGCCCGGTCCCGGCCACGCCCACATGCAATCCGATCCAGAGCAGGGCAGCGAAGAGAAGGGCAGGCATGGCACGGAGCCTATCGCATCCGCGCCGCTCCGCCCTAGGATTCGCGGGTCAAGGGAAACGCGCCATGCTCCGCCGCCTCGTCCTCCTCGCCACCCTGATCCTTGCCGCGCCCGCGCCGCGCGCCGCCGAGATCACCGTGATGACCTCCGGCGGGTTCAACGCGCCCTATGAGGCGCTGGCCCCGGTCTTTGAGCGGGAAACCGGGCATCGCCTCGTCACGCTGCGCGGTGCTTCCATGGGCGCGGCGCCCGACGCCATCCCCAACCGCCTCGCGCGCGGGGAGGCGGCGGACGTGATCATCCTCGCCGCCGAGGCGCTGGACGCGCTGGCGCAGCGCGGCTTCGTCCGCCCCGGCAGCCGCACCGACCTCGTGGCCAGCCGCATCGGCGCCTCCGTGCGCGCGGGCGGGCCGCGCTGGGACATCTCCACGGAGGAGGGTCTGCGCCGCGCCCTGCTGGAGGCGCCGAGCATCGCCTATTCCGCCAGCGCCAGCGGCGAGTACCTGTCGCGCGAGCTCTTCGCCCGGCTCGGCCTTGCCGAGGTGGTGATGCCCAAGGCGCGGCGCATCTTCTCCGAGCGCGTGGGCAGCGTGGTGGCGCGGGGCGATACGGTGCTGGGCTTCCAGCAGGTCAGCGAACTGCTGCCCATCGCCGGGCTCGACTTCCTCGGCCCGGTGCCGGATTCGCTGCAGCGCGTGACGGTGTTCAGCGCCGGCATCGCGGCGAATGCGCGGGAGGAAGAGGCGGCGCGAGCGCTGATCGCCTTCCTCGCCGGGCCGCGTGCGCACGAGGCCATCCGCGCCGTCGGGCTGGACCCCATCGCGCGCTGAGGCGGACACGAAAAACCCGTGGAAGCGTCGCCTCCACGGGTTTCCGATGCGATGCGCCCGAGCCCCGGGCGGAGTGGGATCAGGCCGCCTGGTCGCCCTTGACGGGGAGGCCGTCGGCCCGGCGCTGGGCGCGCTTGCGCTCATGCGGGTCGAGGTGGCGCTTGCGCAGCCGCACGGCGGAAGGCGTGACCTCCACCAGCTCATCGTCCTCGATATAGGCGATCGCCTGCTCGAGGCTCATGCGGCGCGGCGGAGTGAGCAGAAGCGCGTCATCCTTGCCGGCGGCGCGGATGTTGGTGAGCTTCTTTTCCTTCACCGGGTTCACCTCGAGGTCGTCGCCGCGCGAGTTCTCGCCGATGATCAGCCCCTCATAGACCTTGGTGCCCGGATCCACGAACAGCGTGCCGCGCTCCTGCAGGGCGAAGAGCGCGTATTGCGTCGTCTCGCCATCCACGTTGGAGATCAGCGAGCCGTTGCGGCGCCCCTCGATCGGTCCCGCATAGGGACCGTAGCCGTGGAACAGCCGGTTCATGATGCCGGTGCCGCGCGTGTCGGTCAGGAACTCTGAGTGGTAGCCGATCAGGCCGCGCGAGGGCATGTGGAAGGTCAGGCGGGTCTTTCCGCCGCCCGACGGACGCATGTCCTGCATCTGGCCCTTGCGGAGCGACATCTTCTCGACGACCACGCCGGAATACTGCTCGTCCACGTCCACGAGGACCTCCTCGTAGGGCTCCTCCTTCTCGCCCGTTTCCGGGTTCGGACGCATCAGCACGCGCGGGCGGCCGATGGTCAGCTCGAAGCCCTCGCGGCGCATCGTCTCGATCAGCACGCCCAGCTGCAGCTCGCCGCGTCCCGCCACCTCGAAGGCGTCGGTCTCCTCGGAGTCGCGGATGCGGATGGCGACGTTGCCCTCCGCCTCGCGCATCAGCCGGTCACGGATCTGACGCGACGTCACCTTCTTGCCCTCGCGGCCGCCCAGCGGGCCGTCGTTGACGCGGAAGGTCATGGCCAGCGTCGGCGGGTCCACCGGCACGGAAGGCAGCGGCGCCTGCATCTCGGGCGCGCAGATCGTGTCGGGAATGGTGCTGTCTGACAGGCCGGCGATGGCGATGATGTCGCCCGCCTGCGCCTCGTCCACCGGCACGCGCTCCAGCCCGCGGAAGGTGAGCAGCTTGGTCAGCCGCCCCGTCTCCACCTGCGACCCGTCGGCGCGCAGCACCTTCACGGGCATGTTCATGCGGGCCGTGCCCTGCTCGATCCGGCCCGTGAGGATGCGGCCCAGGAAGTTGTCGTATTCCAGGATCGCCGCGTTCATCGCGAAGGGCGCGTCGGCATCGACGGTCGGCGCCGGGACATGGCGGATGATCAGGTCGAACATCGCGTCCAGGTTCTGGCGCGGGCCTTCCATCACCTCGTCGGCCCAGCCCTGGCGGCCCGAGGCGAAGAGCATCGGGAAGTCCAGCTGCTCGTCCGAAGCGCCCAAATTGGCGAAGAGGTCGAACACCTCGTCATGCACCTCGTGCGGGCGGGCGTCCTGGCGGTCCACCTTGTTCACCACCACGATGGGACGGATGCCGCGCGCCAGCGCCTTGCCGAGCACGAACTTGGTCTGGGGCAGCACGCCCTCGGCCGCGTCCACCAGCAGGATGGCGCCGTCCACCATGGACAGGATGCGCTCCACCTCACCGCCGAAATCGGCGTGGCCAGGGGTGTCGACGATGTTGAGCTTGTGGCCCTTCCAATCCACCGCCGTGCACTTGGCAAGGATGGTGATGCCGCGCTCCTTCTCGAGGTCGTTGCGGTCCATCGCCCGCTCGGCGACCTGCTGGTTCTCGCGGAAGGTGCCGGACTGCTTGAGAAGCTGGTCCACCAGGGTCGTCTTGCCGTGGTCGACGTGGGCGATGATCGCGAGGTTTCGCATCTGCATGGGCGGAAGGCTTCCGGGCATGGGTTGGCCCGGGCGTCTCGGAAGCCCCGGGCAGGGTTGTCACAACTTGTGTGGCTTGTGCGCCGCACACATAGGGGGTGAAAGGCCGGAATGCCAGCCATATCCACCGGAATGACCCGCTTCGCACGCATCCTGCCCCTGCTGGCGGCGCTGGCCTCGGGCGCCGCCGCCGCGCAGGACATCCCGCGCGTGCGCGGTTCCTGCGGCGCGGATGGGCGGCTGCTGCTGGACCGGGTGCAGGCGGAGCGGCGCTCGGATGGGCAGTGGAACTACCTGATCCACGTCCGCAACACGACGCGGCGGCCGATCCTCTTCACCATGAGCCTACGCGCGGCGGAGCGGGAGTTGGCGCGGCGCGACAACCAGCCCTACCGCGTCGGCGGCGAGGACGTGCTGGTGGTCCCGGCCGGGCCGGGCCCGCGCCCCGTGCCCACGGCGGAAGTCGCGGCGGGCCTCGTGCTGAACTGCCCGATGTAGGTCCCCACGAGAATGCGCCGCATCTTCGCGGGGGCCCGTCGGGGTGGCGGGGTGGGGCGTGCTTGCGCCGCCGGAGGCGCTATTGCGCCTTCACCGGCCGGTCCGCGTGGCTGTCGGGCGGCACGCCCTTGGCCAGCGACATGTGCGAATGGACGGCGACCCAGCGCTCGCCCTCGCCGCCGTTCGGCACCAGGGCCAGGGTGGTGCGGCCGGGCCGGTCGAAGCGCGCACCGTCCGGATGGTAGCCCGTGCTTTCGAAGGGCACGATCGCCACGGCCATCGAGCCGTCCGCGCTCGCCAGCACCCGCGCCGCGTCCAGGCGGAAGCGGAAGTCGCTGGTCCTTGGCCAGACGCTGCTCCATTGCCGGTCGCGAAAGGGCTCCAGCCCCTCCACCACGGCCTGCACCGTGCCGAAGGCCAGGATGCGCGGATGCCAGAACGGGTAGGCGCTGCGGTAATCCACCTCCCGCACGCAGGCGGCGAAGCGCTCCAGCCAGTCATGGATGGCGGCGCGGATTGCCTCCGGCGCCTCGGGCAGGGCGGGGCTCACCGGGGGCGGCGCCGCGGGCGGTCCAGCGCGGCCAGCGCCGCCTCGACCTCGCGCTGCGCGGTGGCGCGGTCGTTGCGCAACAGCGCGGCGCGGGCGGCGGCGATGCGCCCCACCGGCCCGCCCTGCACCGCCTCGCCGGCGCGCGTCGCCAGGGTGGAGCGGGTGAGGAGGCGCGACTCTGCCCGCTCCAGGAACTCGTTGGCCTGGCCGGCGCGGCCGGCGCGCAGCGACGTGTAAGCCGCGTTCAGGAGGCCGGCGGCGTCGTCCACGCTGGCGGCATCCGCCTCGGCCGCGTCGCGGTTCTGCGACGGCACCCAGGGGGTCGCGCCGGGCTGGGCCTGCTGGCGCTGCAATTCCTGGATGGCGGAATCGCGCGGCGGCGCCGCCTGGGCCATGGCGTTCGGCGGCGGATGGCCCGCGCCGTGATGCGCCCAGTGCGTGTGCGCCCAGGGCCGCTCATGCGCCAGCGCCGTGCCGGGCAGCGCGATGGCCAGGGCCAGGGCGAGGATGCGCGTCGTCATGCCACCATCTCCTTCAGGTCGGCCTGCGGGCGGGCGCCGAAATGCCCGATCACCTCGGCCGCGGCGATGCTGCCCCAGCGCCCGGCTTCCGCCAATGGCAGCCCCCGGGCATGGGCGGCGAGGAAGCCGGCGGCGTAGGCGTCGCCCGCGCCGGTCGTGTCCACCACCCGCGCCGGGGCGGCCTCGACGGCGTCGCGCCCGTTCTTCGAAAGGATAACGCTGCCCTTCTCCGAGCGGGTGAGGGCGGCGATGGACACGTCGCGCGCCGCCTGGGCCGCCGCCTGCTCGAAATCCTCCGTGCCGTAGAGGGCGGACACCTCCGCCTCGTTCGCGAACAGGATGTCGGCGTCGTTGCGAACGAAGTCGAGAAAGGCGTCGCGGTGGCGGCCGACGCAGAACGGGTCGCTTAGCGTGATGGCGACCTGCCGCCCGGCCGCGCGCGCCACGCGCGCCGCCTTGCGGAAGGCGGCCTGCGCCGCCGGCGGGTCGAACAGGTAGCCTTCCAGGTACACGATGGCCGCCCTCGCCACCTCCGCCTCGTCCACATCCGCCTCGCCAAAGGAGACGCAGGCGCCAAGATAGGTGTTCATGGTGCGCTGCCCGTCCGGCGAGACGAGGATGAGGCAGCGCGCCGTGGGTGCGCCCCCCTCCAGCCTCGCCGTCGGGAAATGCACCCCTGCGGCGCAGATGTCGTGGGCGAAGACCTCGCCCAGCGTGTCCTTCGCCACCTTGCCGAGGAAACCGACCTTCGCCCCCAGCGCCGCCGCCACCGCGCAGGTATTGGCCGCCGACCCCCCGGAGGATTCCACCCCCGGCGGCATGGCGGCGTAGAGCGCCTCCGCCTCCTCCGTCGAGATCAGCGACATGCCGCCCTTCGGCAGGTCCCGGTCGAGGAGGAAGGAATCGGGCACGGGGGCCAGCACGTCCACGATGGCATTGCCGATGCCGAGGATGTCGAGGCTCTGGCTGTTCATGCGGCGCAAGGCTTCCGGCTGTTTGGAGGCCCAGGGGTTAGAAGGAAAACCCGTAGTTGGAAACTGGCGCGAATCCGGTCTTACGCACATTGTGCCGCGGGGGGCGCGCGGTATAACCGCGACCGGAACCGGATACAGGGGGATCACATCATGTCCATCTTCGGCCGCAAGAAGGACGACGGCACCGAGGCGAACGACGCGCCGGTTCCCGCGCGCGACGCGGAGCTCGCCGTTCCGACCTATCGCGCCCCCGCGGCGAACAGCGCCCCGGTCGGCCTTCCCCCGAGGCCGGCCGCGCCGGCCCCCGCCGCCAATGGCGGCGCCCCGCGCCCCGCCGCCGCGCCAGGCGTGAGCGCCCCGCCCCGCCCCTCCACGCAGGAGCGCCGCACCCTGGTGGTCGGCCGCGGCATCGCGCTGCAGGGCACGGTGGCGGATGCCGAGCGCCTCGTGGTCGAGGGCACGGTGGAAAGCCAGATGATCCAGGCCGCCGAGCTGCAGATCGCGCAGACCGGCGTGTTCCGCGGCGAGGTCCAGGTCGAGGATGCCGAGATCGCCGGCGTGTTCGACGGCACGGTGACGGCGCGCGGCAACCTGATCATCCGCACCACCGGCACGGTGAAGGGCGTCGCCCGCTGCAAGCGCCTTTCCGTCGAGGAAGGGGGCAAGATCATGGGCTCCATGGAGATGCTCCAGGGCGAGGGCTGAGCCCCGCCCGCCGCCCCTGGCCGGTCCCGGGGCGGCGCCGATCCTTTCCGAACTTCAGCTTCCGGACCTGCCGCATGCCGCGCCGGACCGTTTCCTTCCTGTTGCTGCTGCCGCTGCTGGCCTGCGCGCCCGATGCGGCGCGCGAGGCCGAGGTGGCGCAGGCGGCGCTGGAAAGCCACCGCGCCACGCTCCAGGCCCTGGGCGATGCGCCACCGCCTTCGCCTGCGGCACCGGCCGCGCCCCCCCGCGCCGCGCCGACCCGCCGGGCCGCCTCGCAATTCCTGGGCGCCAGCCCCGATGCGCTGCTGGAGGCGCTGGGCGAGCCGACCCTGCGGCGGGAGGAGGGCAGCGCCTCCGTCTGGCTCTACGCCGCCGGGGGCTGCCAGCTCGACGTGGTGCTCTACCCGGGCGCGGGCGGTCCGCGCGTCGCCCATGTGCAGGCCCGTGCCGGCGGCCTTGTCCAACGCACCGAGGCGGCGTGCCTGCGCGACCTCCAGTCCCGGCGCGACGAGGCGCGTAGCCGCCGCAACACCGAGCCTGGACGCGGCCCGCCCCTCGAACTCGGCGCGTGATCCCCTATCTCGACGCATTCGTACCGGCCTTCGGGCTGTTGGCGCTGGGTGCGCTGCTGAAGCGCGGCCTCCTGCCCGACGACACGGTCTGGGCGGGGATCGAGCGGCTGATCTTCTGGGTGCTCCTGCCTTCGCTGCTGGTCGCGGCCATCGGCTCGGTGGACCTCGCGCAGGTGCCGGTGGGGGGGATGCTGCTGGCGATCTGGCTGGCGCTGGCGACGGGCACGGTGCTGTCCGTCGCGCTGTCGCGCCTGTTCCGGCAGCCGCATGCTTCCATGACCTCGGTCGTCATGGGCGGCATCCGCTTCAACAACCTGATCGGCTTCGCCGTGGCGGGCGCCTTGTTCGGCCTGCCCGGCATCGCGCTGGGGGCGGTGGCGACGGGGCTGATCGTGCCCTTCGTGCAGCTTGTCACCAACGCCGCCTTCGCCCTGGGGCGGCCCGGCCCGTTCCGGCTGCTGCCGGCGCTGCGGCAGGTGGCGATGAACCCGCTGATGCTGGCCTGCCTCGTCGGCTTCGCCGTGGCGGCGCTGGGCGGGCTGCCGCCGGGGGTAAAGCCGCTGGCCGAGACGCTGGGTCGCGCCTCCGTCGCGCTCGGCCTGCTGGCGGTGGGGGCGGCGCTTTCCGCCCGCGCCCTGGCGGACCGGGTCGCGCTGCAACTCCTCACCGCCGCGCTGAAGCTCCTCGCCATGCCGGGACTCACCTTGCTGCTGGGCCTCGCCCTGGGGCTGGAGCCGTTGGCGCTGGCCATGGCGGTGCTGTTCATGGCGCTGCCCACCGCCGCCACCTCCTACGTCATGGCGCGCGCCATGGGAGGCGACGCGCCGCTCATGGCGGCCATCACGACCACGGAGCACGCGCTGGCCGTGGTGACGCTGCCGCTCTGGCTGCTGCTGGCGAAGCGCCTCACCGGGCTGGGGTGAGGCTTCGTTAACCGGGTGGCCCTAGGGGTCAGGGGACGCCATGCCCAGCGACGCCCCACCGATCGCGCGCCCCGACCCGGCGATGCGCCACGCCCACGACGCCATCGCCGCGCTGCTGCGCCATGGGCTTCGCCCCACCCCGCCCAATTACGCGCTGTGGTTCGAGTTCCACGCCGGCGAAACCGCGGCGCTGCGCGCGGCGCTGGAGGACCGGCTGCGCGACCCGTCCCCGCTGCGCGAGGCGGAGATGGCGGCGCTGCACGCCCGCTTCGGCGGCAGCCCCTCCGGCCTCACCCTTGCCGAGATCTCGCAGCGCCTCGGCGAGGCAGTGCGCGACGCCGCCGCCATCCTGGACGGCGCCGCCACGGATGCGGCGCGCTACGGAAAGTCGCTGGAGGGGGCGGCCGCCGCGCTGGCCTCCGGCACGGCGGATTGGCCGGAGGTGCTCGCGGGGCTGATCCACGAAACCCAGGCGCTGCGCGACAAGGGCGCCACCCTCGCGCGTCGCCTCGCGGAAACCGGTCGCCGCGCCGAGGCGCTGCGTCAGGAGCTGGAGGAAGCGCGGCGCGAGGCGGCGACGGACGCCCTCACCGGCCTTCCCAACCGCCGCGCCTTCGAGGCGGCGCTGGAGCGGCACCTCGAAGGCGAGGAGCCACCCTGCCTCCTGCTGCTCGACGTGGATCACTTCAAGGCGGTGAAGGACCGGCATGGCCACGCGGCGGGCGACCTCGCGCTGCGGCACCTAGGCGCCACGCTGCGCGAGGCGGCGCGCGCCGCCGACTTGCCGGCGCGGCTGGGCGGGGAGGAATTCGCCGTGCTGATGCCCGCCACCCCGCCCGAGCGCGCGATGCGCGCGGCGGAGGCGCTGCGCCAGGCCGTCGCGCGCGAAGGCATGATGCTGGAGGACGGGACGCGCCTCGCCCTTACCGTCTCGGGCGGGCTGGCAGCCGCGGCGCCCGGGGAGGGGAGCGCGCGCCTCGCGGAGCGCGCCGATGCCGCGCTCTACGCCGCGAAGCGGAACGGGCGGAACCGCATCGAGGCGGCGCCCTGAGACGGCTTGGAAGCGCCGCCCTGCTGCGCCAGGATGGCGCGGATGAATCGGCGGGGGATGCGGTGATGCTGGGGCGCAGGCAGTGGGCGATGGGTCTGGGCGCGGCGGCGCTGCCGCTGGCGGCGCGCGCGCAGGGCAGCTTCCCCGATCGCCCGATCCGCTGGATCGTCGGCTATCCGCCCGGCGGCGCGTCCGACGTCTTCGCGCGGCTGATCGGCGGGCTGATGAGCCAGCGCCTCGGCCAGAACGTGGTGGTGGAGAACCGGCCGGGCGGCGGCGCCGTGGTGGCGAGCGAACTCGTCGCGCGCGCCGCGCCGGACGGCCACACCTGGATGCACGTGGACAACGGCATCCTCACCTACAACCCCGCCCTCTACGGCCGCCTGCCCTACGACCCGGATCGCGACTTCGCCGGGGTCGGCTTCATCGGGCGCTTCCCGCTCTACATCGTCGTGCGGCCGGACGACGCGTCGCCGCGCGACTTCGCCGGGCTGCTGGAGGCGTCGCGGCGCCGCGCCCCCACCTACGGCACGCCCGCCGTCGCCTCGCCGCACCACCTCGCGATGGAATTGGTGAAGCGCCGCACCGCGATGGATGCGACGCACGTGCCGTATCGCGGCGGCCCCGCCGCCATGCAGGACCTGCTGGGCGGGCAGGTGGACGTGGTGGTGATCGACACTGCCACCGGCCTTCCCTTCATCCGCGACCGCAAGGTGCGCGTGCTGGCGGCGCTGACCGAGACGCGCACCCCCGACGTGCCCGACGCACCGACGATGGTGGAGCTGGGCTATCCCGGCACGGTCGCCTGGGGCTGGCAGGGCATGAGCGTCCCCGCCGCCACCCCCGCGCCGGTCGTCGCGCGCCTGTCGCAGGAGATGATCGGCGCCATCCAGACGCCGGAGGTGGTGGCGCGGATGCGCGGCCTGGGCATCGAGTACCAGCCCTGGACGCCCGCGCAATTCGCCGAGTTCGTGCGCGCCGAGAACGCGCTGTGGCGCCCGCTGATCCGGGAGCTGGGAATCCGGCTGGACTCCTAGGCCCGGCGCGGCAAAGGAAACGGCCCTCTCGCGCGACGCGGCGCTTTTCCCCGCCTGCCGGAGGCCGCTATCAGGAGGCCGATGCCCGACCGGAACCCGCCCGGCCCGCGCGTTCCGGGGCCGCTCCTCCCGCAGGAGCCCGCACCCGTGTCGCGCCGCGCCCACCTCCTCGCCGCGCGGCATTTGTGGCCGGCCCGGGCGGCGCTCATGGACCTCTTTCTCGCGCTGCGCGCCGAAACGGATGCCGCGATGGGGGGCAGCGCCCCCGCCGCCTATGGCAAGCCCTATCCCTATGGCTATTGCCGCGAGATCACGCTGCACGTCTTCGAGGCGCTGCAGCGGCGCATGGAGCGGCCAGGCTGCCGGGGAAGCCGCGCCCTGCAGGCCTTTCTCGCGAAAGGCGGGGAGGGGCGCTGCGTCTGGGGCATCCTGCGCGACACCTATTTCCAGACCGCGCTGCAATTCGGCGCGCTCTACGTGGACGTCGCCAACGACACGGTCGATCCCGCGAAGCCCAGGGTCGAGATCTTGCCCATGGCGGAGGCGGGGCTGGAGCCCGTGCGCGACGCCTTCCACTTCGCCGGGATCGCCAAGTCCTACTGGGGCATGACGCTCTACGCCAACCACGCGCTCCCCGCGCTCGCGCCGGTGGTGCCCATGATCGGGGTCATGCCCGATGGCGCGGTCTCCTTTCCTTCCGCCACGGTCTACATGGCGGGGCTGTTCCTGCGGGACGGGTTCCGCCTCGCCGAGGAATGGCTGGCCAGCGCCCCGCCGCCCCCGGAGGGGGTGATCGCCCTCCTGCGCTCGCGCTTGTCCGCCGGCGGCCTCGCCGCCCATCCGGAAACCGGTGGCAAGGCCGCGCTGGCCGCCTGCCGCGACGCCCGCGCGCGTGGGCTCGCCTCCGACCCAAAATGGGTGGCCGCCTGCCTCGCCGAATGCGAGCGCTTCGGGGCCGGTGGAAACGCGCCGAATTCCGAACCCATCGCCACCCCGGTCGCGGAGACCCGAGCCATGTCCACCATCACCTTCGAGGGCCGCAGCTTCGCGCTCGACACGCTGTCCGAGGCGGCCAGGGCGCAGGTCGCGGGCATCCAGTTCGTCGAGGGCGAGATCGCCCGGCTCCAGGCGCGGCTGGCCGCGATGCAGACGGCGCGCAACGCCTATGTCGAGGCGCTGCGCGCGGCGCTGCCGGCGGAATAGCGCCTCGCGGGGGCGTCCCCTTCCTGGGAAGCGCGGCGGCCGGCTAGGCTTGCGGCATGATGCCGACTCGCCGCGCCCTGCTGGGCGCCTCGCTCGCCCTTCCTGCCTTGCGCCTCGCCCGCGCGCAGGACGTGGCGCCGCCGCCGGTCCTGCTCATCCATGGCAATGGCGACCACGCGGCGCTGTGGATGACCACGCTCTGGCGCTTCGAAAGCAACGGCGTGGCGCGCGACCGCCTCCTGGCCGTGAACATGCCCGACCCACTGGCGCGCGCGAATGACGCGGTGCCGCAGCCCAACCGCTCCTCCGCCGCCGAGCAGACCGAGCGCCTCGCCGCCTTCGTGCGCGAGCTGCGCGCTCGCACGGGCGCGCCGCGCGTGGCGCTGGTGGGCAACAGCCGCGGCGGCTACCCGATCCGCGACTTCGTCGCCCATGCGGGCGGCGCGCCGGAGGTGTCGCACGCCGTCACCTGCGGCACGCCCAATCGCGGCGTTTATGACTGGGAGTGGAACGAGGGCAGCGAGTTCAACGGCCGCGCCCCCTTCCTGCGCCGCCTGAATGGCGGAACGACCGACGTGGTGGAGGGCACGGCATTCCTCACGCTGCGCTCGGACAGCGATCTCTACGCGCAGGCCGATGGGCGCTATGTCGGCCGGCCCGGCACCCCCACCGGCGTGGACCGGGATGGACCCTCCCTGCGCGGGGCCACCAACATCCTCTTGCCTGGCCTCGACCACCGCGAGGTCGCGTATCACTGGCGCGCCTTCCGCGAGTATTTCCGCTTCATCGCGGGGCGCGAGGCGCGGAACCTCGACGTTTCGCCCGAGGCGCGGCCGGTGCTGAACGGCCTCGTCACCGGACTGGCCTCCGGCGCGGCCACCAACCGCCCGGTCGCCGGGGCGCGAGTCGAGGTGTTCCGCGTGAACCCGGCGACCGGCGAGCGCCAAGGCGAGGCGCTCCACGCGCGCGAGACCGGTGCGGACGGCGTCTGGGGTCCCGTCGCGGTCGAGCCCTCCTTGTTCCTGGAGATCGTGCTGGCGGCGCCCGGCCATCCCATCGCGCATTTCTTCCGCTCGCCCTTCCCGCGCGGGACGGAGGTCCTGCATCTGCGCCCGCCTGCGCCCCCGGCCGAGGCCGACCGCGCCGCCGGGTCGCTGGTGCGGCTGACGCGGCCGCGCGGCTATTTCTCCTGGCCGCGCGACGTGGTGCTGCTGGATGGGCGCGAGGTGGCGGAGCGGCGCGAGGGCGTGGCGAGCGTCGCCACCGCCACGCTGCGCCTGCCGGCCGATCGCGCCGGCTCCCCGGTGCGGGGGGTGTTCAACACGGAAGCCCTCACCGCCCGCGCCCTGCCGCTGGCCGAGAACCGCATCAGCATCGCGGAGATGACGTGGTGAGCATCACGCACGTCGTCTTCGACGTGGGTGGGGTGCTGGTGAACGAGGCGCGCATGTGGCGCGGCTGGGCCGAGGTGGTGGGGCTGGACGAGGCCGCCTTCCTCGCTGCGCTGCGCGACGGCATCGAGCGCGGCCTGGGCATCGGCGGCACGGTGCGCGAACTGGCGCCGGGCCTCGACATTGCCACCCACCGTGCGCGGCTGGCGGCGCTGGAAATCCCGGGGGAGGGGGATCTCTACCCCGATGTGCGCCCTGCCCTCCAGGCGTTGCGCGTGGCGGGGCTGCGGCTCGGCATCGCCGGCAACCAGCCGCGCGGCGTGGCCGAGGCGCTGGCCGCGCTCGACCTCGGCGTCGAGTTCGTCGCCACCAGCGCCGACTGGGGCGTGAGCAAGCCGGATCCGCGCTTTTTCGGCCGCGTTGCCGATTCCTGCGGCACGGAGCCGCGGCGCATCGCCTATGTGGGGGACCGGCTGGACAACGACGTGGCGCCGGCCCGCGCGGCGGGGATGAGGCCCGTCCTGATCCCGCGCGGCGTGTGGGGCCACGTGGGCGGGCGCGGCGACATCACCAAGCTGACGGAGCTTCCGCGATGGCTCGCTTCCTGATCCCCCTCGCCCTGGCGCTCGCGCCCGGGGTCGCGGCCGCCGAGGGCTGCAACCCGCCCGCGCCGCTGCGCTTCGTCGCGGGTGCCAGCGGCACGGTGTTGGATGGTGCCGTGCCGCGCGGCGCGCCGGACTGCTTCACCCTGCGCGCCCGCGCCGGCCAGGTGATGGAGGTGCGGGTGGAAAGCCCCGAGCGCAACGCGGCGCTGTCCGTCTGGGCGCCGGGATGGCGGCTCGCGGTGGACGGCACCGCGGTGGACATCGCGCCGGAGCCGCTCGACACGGGCGACGGCAAGCGCTTCCGCCTGAGCCTTCCGCGCAGCGGCGAATACCTGCTGGTCATGGGCACCGAGCGCGGCGGCGCGCCCTACCGGATGACGCTTTCGATCCGCTAGGGGATCACTGCTCCTTGTAGCGGTAGCCGATGCCGTAGAGCGTCTCGATCTGCGCGAAATCGTCATCCACCGCCCTGAACTTCTTGCGGACGCGCTTCACGTGGCTGTCGATGGTGCGGTCATCCACGTAGATGTTCTCGCCATAGGCGGAGTCGATCAGCTGGTCGCGGTTCTTCACGAGGCCGGGCCGCGCCGCCAGCGTCTTCACCAAGAGGAACTCGGTGACGGTCAGCTGCACCGGCTTGCCCCGCCAGGTGCAGGAATGCTTGGTCTCGTCCAGCACGAGGTCGCCGCGCACCATGAGGCCGCCCGGCGCCTGACCGCTCGCCTCCGCCCGGCTCGCCTCGTTGCGGCGGAGCAGGGCGCGGATGCGCTCCAGCAGCAGGCGCTGCGAGAAGGGCTTGGTGATGTAGTCGTCGGCGCCGAGGCGCAGCCCCATCACCTCGTCCACCTCCTCGTCCTTGGAGGTGAGGAAGATGACCGGCATGGTGGAGCGGGCGCGCAGGCGCTGCAGCAGCTCCATCCCGTCCATGCGCGGCATCTTCACGTCCAGCACGGCGAGGTCGGCGGGCTTGCTCATCAGCCCCTGCAGCGCGCTTTCCCCATCCGTGTAGGTGCGGACGGCGTAGCCTTCCTGCTCCAGCGTCATGGAGACGCTGGTGAGGATGTTGCGGTCGTCGTCCACGAGGGCGATGGTCTGCGGCATCAGCGGTAATCCGGTTAGCATCTGCACGGAATATGGCAGGCAATTGTGGCAAGGCGAGGCCAAGGGGTGAACGCATCATGGCGGGCGACGCTGCCTTGACCCGCCCCCGGCCCGGCGGGACACAGGGCGCATGACCGAGGATGACGGCTTCGCCGCCCGCCGCCTGATCCGTGCCGCCCGCTCCGCCACTCTGGCGACGGAGGCGGACGGCCAGCCCTTCGCCTCGCTGGTCACACCGGCCACCGCGCCGGACGGCGCGGTGCTGCTCTGGCTGTCCACCCTGTCTGAGCACACGCGGCAGCTTCGCCGCAACGGGCGCTGCGCCCTGCTTTTCACTGGCGCGGCCGAGGGGCCGAACCCGCAGACGGCGCCCCGCGTCACCCTGACCGGCTTGGCCGAGGCGGTGGAGGACCCGGCGCTCAAGGTGCGTTGGCTAGCCGTGCATCCCTATGCCGCGCTTTATGCTGACTTCGCCGATTTCGGGCTTTGGCAGGTCCGGCCGGGCGGGGCGCTGCTGGTGGGCGGCTTCGCCCGCGCCCGCCGTCTGTCCGCCGCCGAACTGGCGCCGCCGCCGGCCGAATCGGTGCTCGCCGCCGAGTCGGACATTGTTGGGCACGTCAATGCCGACCATCCGGATGCCGTCGCCGCCATCGCCGCCGCCCTGGGCGGGGACGGTGGGGAATGGCGCCTCGTGACCGTGGATGCCGATGGCTGCGACCTCGCATCCGGGGAAAAAGCGGCCTTGCGCCTCGCTTTCCGCGCGCCTGCGACCACGCCTGCGGCGGTGCGGGAGGAGCTGGTCCGGGCCGCCCGCGAAGCGCGGGCCAAGACAGCATAACACTGGGGGAAGCCGGCGGTTTCCTTTGCTGCGCCTGCGTTGTGAGGTCATTGACCGGCGGTCCGGCGCGGCCCTATTTCCGCCAAAGCCTTGCTCCATCAGCGCCCCGCCGGGATCTGAATCCGAGTCTCGGCGCTCGAGCCATTTGGGAACACCGCATGTCCGCATCCGCCCTTGCCGGCACCGGCGTCGCCGCCGCCTCCACGGTTCACGCCAACCTCACTGCCCCGGCGCTGGTGCAGCACGCGCTTTCCCGCGGCGAGGGTCGCCTTTCGGCCGATGGCGCCTTTATTGCCCTGACCGGCCAGCACACGGGCCGCTCCGTCCAGGACAAGTTCGTGGTGGACGACCCTTCCGTCTCCGAGCAGGTCTGGTGGGGCAAGATCAACCAGAAGATGGCGCCGGAGAAGTTCGCCGGCTTCGCCGCCCGCGTCCGCGAGTGGCTGGGCGCCCGCCCGGTCCTGTTCACCCAGGACCTTTATGCCGGCGCCGATCCGGCGCACCGCATCCGCGTGCGCCTCGTCACCACCAATGCCTGGCACGCGATGTTCGCGCGCAACATGTTCATCCGGCCCCCGGTGGCGGAGCTGGAGGGCTTCACACCCGACTTCACCATCGTGCATGCCCCGGAATTCGAAGCGGACCCGGCGCGCGATGGCTGCCGCTCCTCCACCTGCATCGCCCTGTCCTTCGCGGCGAAGACCATCGTGATCGCGGGCACGAGCTACGCCGGCGAGATCAAGAAGAGCATCTTCACCGTCATGAACTGGCTGCTGCCGGAGCGTGGCGTGCTGCCGATGCATTGCTCCGCCAACGTGGGCAGGAAGGGCGACGTGGCGCTGTTCTTCGGCCTGTCCGGCACGGGCAAGACCACGCTGAGCAGCGACCCCGAGCGCGCGCTGATCGGCGATGACGAGCATGGCTGGAGCGACACGGGCGTCTTCAACTTCGAGGGCGGCTGTTACGCCAAGGTCATCAAGCTCTCCAAGGACGCCGAGCCGCAGATCTGGGACGCCTCCCACCGCTTCGGCGCGGTTCTGGAGAACGTGGTGGCGGATGAGCGGGGCGTGCTCGACCTCGACGACAACCGCTTCACCGAGAACACCCGCTCCTGCTACCCGATCGAGTTCATCCCGGGCATCGCGCCGGGCGGGGTGGCGGGCCTGCCGAAGAACGTGGTGATGCTGACGGCCGATGCCTTTGGCGTGCTGCCGCCCATCAGCAAGCTGACGCCGGCCCAGGCCATGTACCACTTCCTGTCCGGCTACACCGCACGCGTCGCGGGCACGGAGAAGGGCCTGGGCAAGGAGCCGCAGGCCACCTTCTCCACCTGCTTCGGCGCGCCCTTCCTGCCGCGCCACCCCGAGGTCTATGGCAAGATGCTGGCCGAGCGCATCGCGCGCGACGGCGCCGATTGCTGGCTGGTGAACACGGGCTGGACGGGCGGCGCCTACGGCACCGGCCACCGCATGAGCATCGGGCACACCCGCGCCCTGTTGCGCGCGGCCCTCGATGGCTCGCTGGCCAATGCGGAGTTCGAGAAGGACCCGTTCTTCGGGCTGATGATCCCGAAATCGGTCCCGGGCGTGCCGGCCGAGGTGCTGAACCCGCGCGCGGCCTGGGCCGACAAGGCCGCCTATGACCGCACCGCGGCGGAGCTGGTGCGCCGCTTCGAGGCGAATTTCGAAAGCTTCGCCGGCGCCGTCGGCGAGGACGTGAGGGCCGTGGCCATCAAGGCCGCCGCGTGAGGCTCGTGGCCCCCGCGCTTCACGCGGCGGGGGGCAGCACCTTGTCGCGGTAGTTGCAGAAGCGGACCGCCGGGCAGCGCCAGCATTCGGGCTGGCGCGCCTTGCACACGTGCCGCCCGTGCAGGATCAGCCAGTGATGCGCGTCCCGCAGCAGGCCGGGCGGGCAGCGCTTCACCAGCATGTCCTCCACCTCCCGCGGGTTGTGCCCGGGGGCGAGGCCGGTGCGGTTGCCGAGGCGGAAGATGTGCGTGTCCACCGCCATCGTCTCCTCGCCGAACATCACGTTCAGCACCACGTTGGCGGTCTTGCGCCCGACGCCCGGCAGCGCCTCCAGCCCTTCCCGCGTGCGCGGGACCTCGCCGCCATGGCGCTCGACCAGCAGCGCGCCCAGCGCGGCGAGGTTGCGCGCCTTTCCCTGCCACAGCCCGAGGCGGCGGATCAGTGGGCCGATCCCCTCCGCCCCCAGCGCCGCCATGGCGGCCGGGTCGGGCGCCGCCTCGAACAGGGCGGGGGTGACCTTGTTCACCATGGCGTCCGTGCTCTGCGCCGAAAGCACGACGGCGCAGAGCAGGGAAAAGGCGTCGGTGTAGATCAGCTCGGTCTGCGGCGTGGGATTGGCGGCGGCGAGGGCGTGGAGGAAGGCGGCGGCCTGGTCGCGCGGCATCAACCGGGCGCAGCGTGGGGCGCGGGCGGTGCCGTGAAGCGGCGTCTTGGGGGTTTTCTCCACGCGGAGCGTTCTATCTGATGGGGAGATGCCGCACAGCCCCGCCCTGTTCGAGGCGCGCTCCGCGCCCCTGCTCAGCATGGATGAGCGCGGATTCCGGCTGGTGGCGGGGCTGCTGCTGCTCGGCTTCACCTTCGGCGGCACGGTCTGCACCCTGATGGGCGCCTGGCCGGTGACGGTGTTCGCCGGGGTGGAGGTGGCGCTGGTCATCCTGCTCCTCGCCACCTACCGGACCCGGGCCGCCACCTCCGCCGAGCTGGTGATGCTCACCGAGGGGCGGCTGCTGGTGCGGCGGCGCGAGGGGCGGCGCCAGATGCAGGCGGAATTCGACCCGTTCTGGGCCCGGCTGGCCTGGGACGGGGAGGGAAGGCTGGTGGTGCGGCACCGCGCCCGCAGCGTCGAGATCGGCCGCTTCCTGCCGCCGGAGGAGAAGCGCGCCCTGGAAGCCGGGCTCGCCGCCGCGCTGCGCCGCTACCGCGAGCCGGTCTTCGACAACCCACAGCTTCGCGACGGTTGAGCTATTCGGCGGCCGCCAGGGCGCGGCGCTGGCGTCCCCGCTCCTGCCACAGCGCCATGGCCACCGCGATGCCCATGCAGGCGGTCGCGGCGGTGAAGACGGAAAGCGGCCGTCCGTTGTCCAGCATCCAGCCCCAGGCGGGCGGCCCGGCCACGCCGCCGATGTTGAACCCCGTGCTCACCACGCCAAATACCGCCCCGGCCTGGCCCGGCGGCGCGGCGGCGCGGACCAACATGTCGCGCGAAGGCATGATGATGCCTGACAGGAAGCCGGACAGCCCCATCACCAGCAGCAGCGGCACGATCCCCATGGGCACCAGCCCGGCCAGCAGGATCAGCGCCCCCGCCGTGCCGAATCCGCCCGCCGCGACCAGACCGTGCCGCCGCGTGCGGTCGGCCACCCAGCCCCCGGCCAGCACGCCGGCCGCGCTCATCGCCAGCCACGCGGTCAGCGCCATGTTGCCCGACACCAGCGAAAGCCCATGCGCCTGGTTCCAGGCCGAGACGGCGAAGCCCTGCACCGCGCCGGAGGACAGCGCGATCATCACGAAGAACCCGGTCATGGCGATGACGGTGGGGGACAGGATGCGCGGCTTCACCCCGCCGGCATGGACGGCGCGGGGCCGGATGCGCTCGCCGGCCGCGTCGCGCAGCAGGGGCAGGGCGAAGAGCGGGCCCAGCAGCCCCACGGCGACCAGCGCACCGCCCGCGCCGAACAGCCAGGCCGCGCCCAGCATGAAGGCCGGCGCCATGGCGCTGCCCAGGTAGCCCGCGAAGGTGTGCAGCGAAAAGGCGCGGCCCACATGCGCCTCGTTCATGGAGGAGCCGAGGATGGCGTAGTCCGCCGGGTGGTAGACGCTGTTGGCGAGGCCGGCGAGCACGGCGGCCACCAGCAGCCCGGCATAGCTGCCCATGATCCCCGCCAGCACGAAGGCGATCCCGCCCAGCAACAGCCCGCCCACCAGCGCCCGGCGCGGCCCGAACCGGTCCACCCAGAACCCCATCGGCGCCTGGGTGACGGCGGAGACGACGTTGAACAGCGTCAGCGCCAGCCCAAGCTCCACGAAGCCCACGTCGAAGGATTCGCGCAGCAGGGGAAAGAGCGGCGGCAGGGCGAGGATGTGGACGTGGCTGACGAAATGCGCGCCGGACACGCTCGTCAGGACACGGCGCTCCTCAGGCGCGAAGCTCATCGGCGGTTCCTCGGATCTTTGCGCCAGCATGGCAGCGGGGCGCCGCACAGGCCACCCATCCCCAAAGCGCCTCTGCCCTGTGCCGGTTGGCGGGGCGGGGCGAAGCCACGCTATAGCCGGGCCGGACCGGAACGGGGAAAAGGGAACCATGCCGAGACTGTCCGGCAAGATCTGCGTCGTCACGGGCGCGGCGCGCGGCATCGGCCGCGCCATCGCCGAGGCCTTCCACGCCGAGGGCGCGACGGTGATCGCCACCGACAAGGACGTGAAAGCCGGGCAGGCCATGGCGACCACCCTCGGCTGCCGCTTCGAGCGGCTGGAGGTGAGCCGGGAAGCCGATTGGCAGGGCTTCGAGGCAAAGGTCCCGACGGCCGACGTCGTGGTCAACAACGCCGGCATTACCGGCTTCGAGGAGGGCGCGGTGGCGCACGATCCCGAGCACGCGACGCTGGAGGATTGGCGCCACGTGCACCGGGTGAACACCGACGGCACCTTTCTCGGCTGCCGCTACGCCATCCGGGCAATGAAGGCCCGCGGCACCGGCTCCATCATCAACGTCTCCTCGCGTTCCGGCCTCGTCGGGATTCCCATGGCCGCTGCCTATGCGGCCTCCAAGGCGGCGATCCGCAACCACACCAAGACGGTGGCGCTCTACTGCGCGCAGCAGGGTTGGCGCATCCGCGCCAACTCGATCCACCCGGCCGCCACCCTCACCCCGATGTGGGAGCCGATGCTCGGCAGCGGCGCCGAGCGGGAGGAGCGCATGCGGCGGCTGGTCGCCGACACGCCGCTGCGGCGCTTCGGAGAGCCAGGGGAGGTGGCCGCCCTGGCGGTGATGCTGGCCTCCGATGAGGCCACCTACATGACGGGCGCCGAGCTGAGCCTCGATGGCGGGCTTCTCGCCGGATCAGCGGCCGCGCCGGGCTAGTGCGCCTCCGCCCAGTTCCGCCCGGTGCCGATCTCCACCAGCAGCGGCACGCGCAGCGTGGCGACGCCCTCCATCACCCCGCGCAGCAGCGTGCCCGTCGCCTCGGCCTCCTCCTCCGGTACTTCCAGCACCAGCTCGTCATGCACCTGCAGCAGCATGCGACCACGCAGCCCGGCATCGGCGAGGGCGCGGGGCACGCGCACCATGGCGCGCTTGATCACCTCCGCCGCCCCGCCCTGGAAGGGGGCGTTGATCGCCTGCCGCTCGGCGCCGGCGCGGAAGGCGGGATTCCGGTCGTCGATGTTGCGGATCCACAGCCGCCGCCCGAAGGGGGAGCAGACGAACTTGTTGGTGCGCGCCTCGTCCTTGATGCGCTCCATCGCCGCCAGGATGCCGGGGTAGCGGGCGAAATAGGCGTCGATCACTCCCTTCGCCTCGCCGGTCGGGATGCCCAGCCGCGCGGCGAGGCCGAAGGCGCTCATCCCGTAGATGATGCCGAAGTTCAGCGTCTTGGCGCGGCGCCGTGCCTCGCGGTCCACCGCTTCCAGGGGAAGGCCGAAGATGTCGGCGGCGGTGCGGGCATGGATGTCCTCGCCGCGGCCGAAGGCCTCCATCAGGGACGGCACCTCCGCCAGATGCGCCAGGAGGCGCAGCTCGATCTGGCTGTAGTCGGCCGCCAGCAGCAGGTGGCCCGGCTCCGCCACGAAGGCCCGGCGCAGCCGCGCGCCTTCCTCCGTGCGGATGGGGATGTTCTGCAGGTTGGGCTCGGTGGAGGACAGGCGGCCGGTCGAGGTGATGGCCATGGAGAAATCGGTGTGGACGCGGCCATCCGTGGCGATCTGCGCGATCAGCCCGTCCACGTAGGTGGTCTTCAGCTTGGCGATCTGCCGCCATTCCAGCACGGCGCGCGGCAGGGCGTGGCCCTGGGCGGCCAGGTCCTCCAGCACTTGGGCGTCGGTCGAGTAGGCGCCGGTCTTGCCCTTGCGCCCGCCCTTCAGCCCCATCTCGTCGAACAGGATCTCGCCCAGCTGCTTGGGCGAGCCGACGGAGAAGGGCCGCCCGGCCAGCTCGTGGATGCGGGCCTCGATCACCACCAGCCGCTCGGTGAAATCCTGGCCGATGCGCTCCAGCTCCTCGCGGTCCACACGGATGCCTTCCTGCTCCATCGCCATGAGCACTGGCACCATGCGCCGCTCCACCTTCTCGTAGAGGGCGAGCGACTTCTCGGGCAGGAGGCGCGGCTTCAGCAGGCGCCACAGGCGCAGCGTCACGTCCGCATCCTCCGCGCCGTAATGCGTGGCGCGGTCCAGCGGGACTTCGGCGAAGGGGATGCGGGCGCGGCCCGTGCCCGTCACCTCGTTGTAGGTGGTGCAGGTGTGGCCCAGATGCTCCAGCGCCAGCTCGTCCATGCCGTGGCCGTGCCGCCCGGCATCCATCGCGTAGGAGATCAGCATCACGTCGTCGAAGGGCGTGACGGCGAGCGCCCCGTTCTCCGGTCGCGCCAGCACTTCCAGGTCGTATTTCGCGTTCAGCAGCAGCTTGAGGACCGCCGGGTCCTCCATCACCGGGCGCAGCGCGGCAACGGCGTCCTCGAGCGGGATCTGGGGCGGCACCGGCTCCAGCATGTCGCGGCCGCGATGGCGCAGCGGCACGTAGCAGGCGCGGCCCGGCGCGGTGGCGAGGCAAATGCCGACGAGGTTGGCGTTCAGCGCGTCCAGGCTGTCCGTCTCGGTGTCGACGGCCAGGATGCCCGTTTCGCGCGCCTCGCGGATCACCGCGTTCAGCGCATCGAGATCCTGGATCGTGGCGTAGGGGCCGAAGGGCGCCGCCGCGGGGTCCACGACCGCGGGCCGGGCCGGGGCGACGATGCGGAAATCCTGCTTGCCCTCCGCCGCGTTGCCGAGGCCGGTGCGCGCGAGGATGGAACGGAAGTTGTTCTCCTCCAGGAAGGCGCGCAGCCGCGCCGGCTCCGGCGGCTTGGCCTTCAGCGCCTCCACCGGCTCGGGCAGGGGAGTGTTCTCGTCGAGCAGCACGAGGCGGCGGCTGATGCGCGCCTTCTCCGCGTTCTCCAGCAGCGCCTCGCGCCGCTTGGGCTGCTTGATCTCGCCGGCGCGCTCCAGCAGCGTTTCCAGGTCGCCGTATTCGGTGATGAGTTGGGCGGCGGTCTTCACGCCGATTCCGGGCACGCCGGGCACGTTGTCCGTCGAGTCGCCGGCCAGGGCCTGCACCTCCACCACCTTGGTGGGGGGCACGCCGAACTTCTCCAGCACCTGCGCCTCGCCGATCTCCGTGCGCTTGATCGGCTCCAGCATCACCACGCCGGGGCGGATCAGCTGCATCAGGTCCTTGTCGGAGGACACGATGGTGACGCGCCCGCCCGTCTTCTCCGTGAACTCGCGCGCATAGGCGGCGATCAGGTCGTCGGCCTCGAAGCCCGGCTGCTCGACGCAGGACACGCCGAAGGCGGCGGTCGCCTCGCGGATCAGCGCGAATTGCGGCACCAGCTCCGGGTCGGGGGGCGGGCGGTGCGCCTTGTATTCGGGGAAGATCTCCGAGCGGAAGGTCTTGCGCGCGTGGTCGAACACGACGGCGAGATGCGTCGCCGTGTGCTCGCGCAGGAAGCGCTCCAGCATCTGCGAGAAGCCGAACACCGCGTTGACCTGCGTGCCGTCCGGGCGCGTCACCGGCGGCAGGGCGTGGTAGGCCCGGAAGATGTAGCCGGAGCCGTCCACCAGGACGAGGTGCGGCTGCGACGCCTCCGCCTCCGGGGCGGCCGCGGCCTCAGTGGTGGTCGTCATGCCCCGCGCCCTCGGCCAGGCGGTAGGTGCGCGAGCAATAGGGGCAGACGACCTCGTCCCTTTCCATGCGCAGCGCGACGCGCGGATGGCCCAGCGTCCCGCCGCCGCCGTCGCACATGGGGGTGCGGGTGGTGACCATGAGGATTTCCGTGGGCGTCACGCCGGGGGTGAAGCGGGGGGCGTAGCCGGTCATCTTGTCGCGCATGGGCGGGAGAACATCCGGAATGTGATGAGGTTGGGACCATACCCTCTCCGCGACACGGAGGCATCCCCGGTGCGCGCGGCGCGAAGCCGCCTTATCATTGAGGGCAGATGCCCGCCCGCCTCTCCCTTCTCGCCCTGCTGCCCGCCTTGGCGGGCTGCGCGCCGCTGACCCTGCCCGCCGGCCCCGCGGTGCGCGAGGCGGCGATCGAGGCGCCCTTTTCCGGCCCCGCCCTGCCCTGGATGCCGCGCCCGGCCTATGCGCTCGCGCCCCCGCCGCCCGCGCCCAGGCCCTCCGGCCCGGCACCGGAGGCGGCGCTGGTGATGGCGGACGGGACGCAGCTTCCCCTGCGCGCCTGGCGCCCGGACGGACCGCCGCGCTTCGTGGTGCTGGGGCTGCATGGCCTCGCCGACCATGGCGGCAACTTCCTGGCCGATAGCGGCCCCTTGCTCGCACGCGGCGGGGCGCTGGTCTACGCCTACGACCAGCGCGGCTTCGGCTGGACGCCGAGCCGCGGCATCTGGCCGGGCACGGCCACGCTGGTGGAGGATGCGCGCACCGTGGCGCGCCTGCTCGCCGCGCGGCATCCCGGCGTGCCGCTCTTCCTGTTGGGCGAAAGCATGGGCGCCGCCGTCTCGATCCTGGCCGACCCGCCCGAGGCGTCGGGGCTGCTCCTCGCCGCCCCCGCCATCTGGTCGCGACGCGACATGTCGCCCCTGGTCCGCGGCACGCTGGCCGTCGCGTCGCGCCTCGTTCCCGCCGTGGCGGGCGGAGCCTCCTTCGGGGGCATCATGCCCTCCGACAACCGCGAGGCGATGCTGCGCATGGCGCGCGACCCGCTGGTGCTGCGCGAGGTGCGGGTGGACATGGCGAAGGGGCTGGTGGACCTGATGGACGAGGCGGTGGCAGCGCTTCCGCATTGCTGCGGGGACAAGCCCACCCTGTTCCTGCTGGGCGCGCGGGACGCGGTCGTGCCCACCCACATCTCGCACCGCGTACTGCGCCGCCTCGACGCGCCGCGCATCGCCCACTACCCCGATGGCTGGCACCTGCTGCTGCGCGACCAGGGGCGCGAGCGCGTGGTCGCCGACCTCCTCGCCTTCATGGCCGACCCTCGGTCCCCCCTGCCCGCCGAGGCGGCGGGGCAAGGCTGGCTGGCGGGGCCGGAGCCGTGACGCCGCGGGAGCGCCTGCGCGACTGGACCCCCGCGCCGCTGCCGCGCGCCTCGCTCTGGTGGCATGGGGCGGTGCTGGGCGGGGCCGCCGCCATGCCCACCCTCTGGGCCGAGGCGCTGGGGGCGGTGGCGCTGAACCACTTCCTGCTCGGCTGCGCCATGCATCCGCGCGCCGCGCTGCTCGGCCCCAATCTGCGCCGGCTTCCCGAACCGGCCGCCGGCGTGGCGCTGACCTTCGACGATGGGCCCGATCCGGAGGTGACGCCCCGCGTGCTGGACCTGCTGGACCGGCACGGGGCGCGCGCCACCTTCTTCTGCATCGGCCGCCGCGCCGCCCGGAACGGCCCGCTGCTGCGAGAGGCGCTGCGGCGCGGCCACGCGGTGGAGAACCATTCCCACCGCCATTCCCCCGCCTTCGCCGCGCGCGGCCCCTTCTGGCTGTGGCGCGAGGTTTCAGAGGCGCAGGCCGCGATCGCCGATGCCACGGGCGTCGCGCCGCGCTTCTTCCGCGCGCCGATGGGGCTGCGCTCGCCATTGCTGGACCCGGTGCTGGCGGCGGCGGGGCTCTCCCTCGTTTCCTGGACGCGGCGTGGCCACGACGCACTGTGGCGCGACCCGCGCCGCGCCCTGCGCCTCCTAGCGGGCGGACTGGCCCCTGGCGACATCCTCCTGATGCATGACGGCAACGCGGCGCGGCAGCGCTGCGGCACCCCGGTGGTGCTGGAAGTGCTGCCCGGATTGCTGGAGGCGATGGCCCGCGCCGGGCTCAGCGCCGCTGCCTTGCCCGCCGCAGCAGCAGCGCCGGAAACCGTCCCAGCATCCCCAGCACAAGCCGCGCATGCATGAAGGTGAGCAGCGCGTTGTCCCGCCCGTAGCGGAAATGCGACACGCCGCCCTCCTCGGCGGCGAGGTAGCGCACGGGGGCGGGGAGGTTCACCGCCGGCACCCCGGCCCAGGCCAGGCGCACCGCCGCCTCCGGGTCGAAGTCGAAGCGGCGCATCCAGGGATTGCGCTCCATCACCGACAGCAGGGGCGCGACCGGGTAGACGCGGAAACCAAACAGGGAATCCGCCACCGCGCCCAGCGTTTCGAGCCGCGTCCAGGCATTGGACACGCGCCGCCCCTTCACGCGGATGGCAGGCGCCTCCGCCCCGAAGACCGGCACGCCGAGGATCATCGCCTCCGGCCGCCCGGCCGAAGCTTCCATGAAGGCGGCGATGTGCCCGGCCGGGTGCTGCCCGTCGGAATCCATGGTGAGGGCGTGGGTGAAGCCCTCCTTCGCCGCCTCGCGCAGCCCGTGCAGCACCGCCGCGCCCTTGCCGCCGTTGCGCGGCAGGCGCAGCACGCGCAGCCCGGGGTCGGCCGCCGCCATCGCCTCCACCGGCGCCTCGCTGCCGTCGGTGGAGCCGTCCACCACCACCCAGACCGGCGCCCAGGCCGCGCGCGCCTCCCGCACCGTCTCGGCGAGGCGTTGGCCGGCATTGAAGCTCGGGATCAGGACGAGGCGATGCGGGTCGGGCGTCACGCGAGGCTCGCGCGGACATGGGCCTCGATGCGCCGGGTCAACGCGCCGACCTCGCCCTCCGGCGCGAATCGCTCGCCGAGGCGGAGGCGGAAGACCAGCGGCAGGACGGGGCGGCGCAGCAACGGCCAGCCTTTCTGGAGGTAGGGGCTGTCCGCCTCGATCAGAACGGTCTGGACCGGTGCGCCCACCTGCCGCGCCAGCACCCCGAAGGAGCGGTGGAAAGGATCGAGCGGCTTGTGCTCGGTGCGCGATCCCTCGGGAAAGATCAGCAGCGTCGCGCCCCCACGCACCGCGGCGGCGGCGCGGCGCATCATCGCGAGCGGCGCGTCGTTGCGGATATAGCCGGCCATCCGGATGCCGGGGCCGAGGAAGGCGTTGTCCCACAGCGTCGCCTTGGTGATGCAGACCACCCGCGGCAGGCGGGAGATGAGCAGCACCGCGTCCAGCATGCTGGGATGGTTGGCGGCGAGAAGCAGCCCCCGCTCGCCGCGCAGCGCATCGACCGCGGAAAAATCCACCCGCAGCACGCCCGTGATCCGCATCACCCAGAGCGACCAGCGGAACCCAGCCATGATGGCGAACTGCCCGATCCGCTGCCCCCGCGCCTCGGGCAGCAGGGGGCGCAGCACCAGGGCCGCGAGGCCCCAGAGAAGGCAGCTGCTGCCGAAGACGAACAGGCACAGCGGGAAGGCGAAGCCGTACCAAAGCCGCAAGGGCCAAGGCTGGAGCGCGGGGGCCGTGCTGCGCGTCATTTCGTGGCGAAGTTCCCTGGCGTGCCCTCCCCGCCATGCTACACGTCCGGCCCGCAAGGGGTCCAGATTGGCCGGGGAAGCATGAAACGGGACGAGGCCGGGGCAGCGCCGCCGCATGGCGTGCTCAGGGATTATTACGCGGATGCGCCGGACCGGCAGCGTTTCGTGCAGGATCTCTTCGACCGCACGGCTGGCGCCTATGACCCCATCAACAACGCCCTGGCGCTGGGTTCCGGCGGCTGGTACCGCCGCCAGGCCCTGCGGCGCGCCGGGCTGGCGCCGGGGATGCGCCTGCTGGACGTGGCGGTCGGCACCGGCGCCGTGTCGCGCGAGGCGGTGCGGATCCTCGGCCGGCCAGGGGACGTGGTCGGCCTGGACCTTTCCGCCGGCATGCTGGCGGTGGCGCGGCGCAACCTCCCGATCCCGCTGCTGCAGGCGGAGGCAGAGGCCATCCCGCTGGCCGATGCGAGCGTGGATTTCGTCAGCATGGGCTACGCGCTGCGCCACGCGGGCGACCTGCGCGCGCTGTTCACCGAGTTCCGCCGCGTCCTGCGCCCCGGCGGGCGCGTCCTGCTGCTGGAGATCGCGCGGCCCGAGGGGCGGCTGGCGCTGCGCGCGGCGCGGTTCTGGCTGGGCCGCGTGGTGCCGGCCGCCAGCCGCCTCTTCGGCCGCCGGGCGGCGCTGCTGATGCGCTACTACTGGGACACGATCGAGCAATGCGTCCCCCCGGCCGAGATCCTCCGTCACCTGCGCGAAGCCGGCTTCGCGGAGGTGGGCTGCGACGTCCAGCTGGGCGTGATGCGCGCCTATTCGGCCCGCAAGCCCGGATGAGCGCCATGGAGCCGCCCGCCCTTTGGCCGCTGGTGGAGCGGGTGGGCGCCCGCTACGCCGCGGCGCCCGCTTGGTCGCGCGGCTTCGTGCGCGGCAAGCTGCTTTCCGACCCGGTGACGCCCGCGCTGCTGCGCCTCGCCGCCGGTTGGGGTGGGCTGGGACGCCTCGTGGATCTGGGCTGCGGGCGGGGTCAGACGGGGCTCGCCCTTCTCCTGGCCGGGCTGGCGGAGGAGGTGACGGGGCTCGACCTCGACCCCGCCAAGATCCGCGACGCGACGGAGGCGGCGCGGGACCTGCCCGCGCGCTTCGCCGTGGCCGACCTGTCGGTGGCGGAGGTGCCCGAGGCGGACACGGCGATGATGCTGGACGTGCTGCTGCAGATGGAGGAGGCGACCCAGCTTCCGCTCCTGCGGCGCATCGCCGGCGCCGCGCGGCGCCGCGTCCTCGTCCGCGCCTTCGACCCGGCCGCCGGCTGGCGCGCCGCCCTGGGCAGCGCGATGGAGGAAGCGGGACGGCGCATCCGCCGCGACGGCTCGCATTTCCGGCCCATGCCCTTGGAGGCGCTCGCCGCGCCATTCCAGGAGGCGGGGTTCCGGGTGCAGGTCGCCCCCTGCTGGGGCTGGACGCCCCTGCCCAACGTGCTTCTGGTGGCGGAGCGGGCCGACTCGTGACGAAACCGTAGCCTCCATCTCGCTTGCGAGGGGGGGGTCCGGATTGCTAACCTGCTCTCCGTAAAGGAAATGCCGTGCGATCCGCCTGTCCGGCGGCTGGTCGCCGAGGTAAGGAACATGACACCGTGAATGCCATGGCGAAGCCGCTCCCGACGGGGAGCGAAGACACCCTCGCCATCGAGGAGGAGCTGAAGCGGCTCATCATCGAGGCCCTGTCCCTGGAAACCACGCCGGAGGAGATCGACGCCGAGGCGCCGCTCTTCGGCGACGGGCTGGGGCTCGATTCGATCGATGCGCTGGAGATCTCGCTGGTCGTGTCCAAGGCCTACGGGGTGCAGCTCCGGTCGGACGACGCGCAGAACCATCGGATCTTCGCGTCGCTCCGCTCCCTCGCCGCGCATGTCGCCGCTCAGCGCCTCCGCTGACATCTCCCCGCCTCCGGCGGAACCAGCCAAGCCCAGCCGGCGCCGCCTCCTCCTGGTGGTGCTGCCGTTTGGCCTCGCGCTCTGGGGTCTCGAGGTGGCGGCGGGCACGACGCTGCTGCGCTGGGCGGGGCCGGCGGGCGGGGCACTGCTGGCCGCCGCGGTGAACCTGCTGGTGGCGCTGCGCTTCGGGCTTTCGCTGCGCGCCGGGCGGGTGCCGCTGATCTCCCACTACGCGCGCTTCGACCGCCAGGGCCTGCCGCCGGAGGTGGAGGGCTACACCCGCGCCCTCACGGCGCTCTGGGCCGGGCTGCTGCTGCTGTCGGCCCTGGCGCATCTGCTCCCGCTGCTGGGTCTTGGGCGCACGGGGGCGATCCTGGCGGGGCAGGCCGTGCTGCTCGTCGGCGTCTTCCTGGGCGAGCACGCGCTGCGCGCCCACCGCTTCCCGCAGCTTCGCCCCGTCACGCCCTGGGGCACGCTGGGCGCCATCGGCCGCAGCCTGGGCGCGCGCCATGGCTGATTTCCTGCCCCTCCTCCCGCGCGCGGCGGGGGAGGCGATCGCCTTCCGGGACGGGCTTCCGCTTTCCGTCGCCGCATTCCGGCGCGAGGCCTCTTCCCTGGCCGCGCGCCTGCCCGCACAGGGCCATGCGGTGGATCTCTGCGCCGACCGCTCGCATTCCCTCGTCGCCTTTGCCGCCGCGGTGCTGCGCGGCCATCCGGTGCTGCTGGGCGGCGGCCGGGCCGGGGCGGCGCAATTCCTGCCCACCGCCGCGCGCTTCCCCGATGCCTACGTGCTGGCCGACGCGCCCGTGGCTGGCTGCCCCCTGCCGGTGATCCGCCTGGACGGTGCGCCGCCTGCCGGGGAGGCGCCGCCCTGGCCGGACATCCCCGCCGGGCGCACCGCCGCCATCGCCTTCACCTCCGGCTCCACCGGGGCGCCAAGCGCCCATCCCAAGCCCTGGGACGCGCTGGTCGCCGCGGCGCAGGCTGCCGCCACGCGCTTCGGCCTGCGCGAGGGGGACGGCCCGCCCGCCGCCGTCGCCGCCACTGTCCCGGCCCAGCACATGTACGGCTTCGAGACGACGATCATGCTGCCCCTCCAGGCGCAGGTCGCGGTGGAGGCGAAGGAAACCTTCTTCCCCGGCGACGTGCTGGCGGCGCTGGAGCGCCTGCCGGGCCGCCGCATCCTCGTTTCCACGCCGCTGCACCTGCGCGCCCTCCTTTCCGGCGACGCCCCGGCCCGGCCGCCCGCCGCCGTTGTTTCTGCCACCGCCCCCCTGGGGCGTGAGCTGGCGGCCGCGGTGGAGGAGCGCTGGGCCGCCCCCGTGCTGGAGATCTACGGCGCCTCCGAGGCGGGCTCCGTCGCCAGCCGCCGCACCGTGGAGGAGGAGGCTTGGCTGCCCTATCCCGGCATTGCAATGGAAGAAGCGGCGGCGCTTGTGCCGGGGCTTGGCCGCGTGCCCCTCGGCGACGCGCTGCAATTGCTGCCGGACGGGCGCTTCCGCCTGCTGGGCCGCATCGCCGACATCGTGAAGCTGGGCGGCAAGCGCGCCTCGCTGGGCGAGCTGAACCGCGCCCTGGCCGATGTGGAAGGGGTACAGGACGGCGTCTTCGTCGTGCCCGACGACCTGGAGCGGAACCCCGCCGCCCGGCTTTCCGCCGTGGTCGTCGCGCCCGGCCGCAGCGCGGAGGACATCCTGCTCGGCCTGCGGCGGCGGCTCGATCCCGCCTTCCTGCCGCGCCGCCTCCGGCTGGTGGAGGCACTGCCGCGCGACGCGCTGGGCAAGCTGCCGCGCCGCGCCCTGCTGGCGCTGGAGGGGAAGTGACACGCTTCGCCATCCCGGCGAACCATCCCAGCCTGCCCGGGCATTTCCCGGGCCATCCCATCGTGCCCGGCGTGCTGCTGCTGGATGAAGTGATGCAGGCCATCGCCCGGCGGGACGGGGCGGCGCCCACCGCGCTGCTGCGGGCCAAGTTCATCGCCCCCGTCGCGCCAGAGGAAACGGTTGAGGTGGAATTCGGCCCGGCCGGGCCGCGCCTGTCCTTCACCTGCCACGTGGGCGCGCGCGTCGTCGCGCGGGGGGAGTTCGGATGCCCGGCGCCACCCTCCCGCTGAACCCTCCCGGAAACGCCGGCGCGGCCCCGGACTGGCGCGCAGCGCCCGAGCGCGGCTCGCCCACGCTGCTGCGGCTGATGACGGCCATCGCCCTGCGCCTCGGCTGGCGCGTGGGTCATGCGCTGCTGTTCCCCATCACCGCCTATTTCCTGCTGACGGCGCCGCGCCCGCGCCGGGCCTCGCGCGAGTTCCTCCGCCGCGCCCTCGGGCGGGAGGCAGGATGGCGCGAGCTGTGGCGGCTTTATTTCAGCTTCAGCAGCACCATCCTGGACCGGGTCTGGCTCTGCACCGGGCGCACCGAAGGCTTCCGACTGGAGATGCGCGGGCTGGACGATCTGCGGGCGCGGATGGCGGAAGGCCGCGGCGTGCTGCTCCTGGGCGCCCATCTCGGCTCCTTCGAGGCGATGCGCGCCGTGGCCGATGCCGGCTGCCCGGTGGAGCTGGCCGTGCTGATGCACGAGGGCAACGCCGCCCGCGTGAAGCAATGGGCCGACGCGCTGGGCGGCGAGGCGCGCGCCGCCGCGATCATCCCGCTGGGCCAGCCCGACGCCATGCTGCGCGTGCGCGAATGCCTGGAGCGCGGCGGGCTGGTGGGGCTGCTGGCCGACCGCGCGCCGGAAGGGGCGCGCATGGTGTCCGTTCCCTTTCTCGGCTCCCCCGCGCCGCTGCCCGCCGGGCCGCACCAGCTGGCCGCACTGCTCGGCGTGCCGGTGATGCTGGCCTTCGGGCTGCGCCGCGGGCCGCGCCGCTACGAGGTGCGCTTCGAGCCCTTCGAAGACCTCACCGCCCCCGTGCCCCGCGCCGGGCGGGAGGAATTCCTCCGCCGCTCGCTCCCCCGCTACGCGGCGCGGCTGGAGGACACGGCGCGCGAGGCGCCGGACAACTGGTTCAACTTCCACCGGTTCTGGGGCGCGTGAGGCGGCGCCTCCTCCTCGCCGCCCTGGCGGCGCCGGGCGCGGCGCGGGCGGAAACGCCCCTGGAGGCGCAGATGCGCCGGATGGCGGCGGTGCGCAGCCGCCGCTCCCGTTTCGAGGAGGAGCGCGCCCTGCCGGAGCTGGACGTGCCCATCCCCTATAGCGGCACGCTGACCTGGCAGGCGCCCGACCGCCTGGAGAAGCACACGGTCTCCCCCATCGAGGAGCGCCTCGTCGTGGCCGGTCCCCGTTTGACCTGGGAGCGGCCGGACCGGGGCCAGCGCCAGGATTTCGCCCTCGCCAGCCAGCCCGAGATGGCGGCGCTGGTGGAGGCGGTGCGCGCCACGCTGGCCGGCGACCTCGCGACCTTGGGGCGCCACTACGACATCCGCTTCGACCCCGAGGCCGACGGAAGCTGGAGCCTGCGCCTCATCCCCTCCTCCCTGCGGCTGCGCGGGATGGTGCAGCGCCTCACCCTGCGCGGGACCGGGACGGAGGTGCTGGAAGTGGAAACCCAGGAGGGCGGCGGGATCAGCCGCATGAGGATCTTCCCTCTCCCTTGATGCGCCCCTTCCTGGCCCTGCTCCTGCTCGCCGCGCTGGGTGGCGCGCTGCTGGCCCGCCACCCGCCGCGCGCCGACCTCGCGGAATTCCTGCCGCCGGGCAACAGCCCGGCCAGCACCTTCCTGTTCCGCGAGCTGCGCTCGGGCGCGGCCACCACCCTGCTTCTCGCCGCCATCGAGGGAGCGCCGCGCGCGGAGATGGCGCGGCTGTCGCGCGAAACCGCGGCCTCGCTGCGCACATCGGGCCGCTTCTCCTTCGTCGGCGACGGCACGCTGCGCCTGGGCGAGGCGGAGGAAGCCTTCCTGTTCCGCCATCGCTACCTGCTTTCGGGCGAAACACGGCCGGACGCCTTCACGGCGGAGGCGCTGCGCCCACGTCTGGAGGCGTTGCTGGACGGGCTGCGCGGCGCCGCCGCACCGCTTCTGGCCCGCTTCGGCTTCGCCGACCCGACGGGGGCCTTTCCCCGCCTCGCGGCACGGTGGCTGGGGGAGAACCGGCTGGAAAGCAGCGACGGCGCCTGGTTCACCACCGATGGCAGCCGCGTCCTGCTGCTGGCCCGCTCGGCCGGTGGGGGGCTGGACGCGGAGGCGCAGCGAGAAGCCATGGCCGCCTTCCGCGAGGGCTTCGCCGCCGCCAGCCCGCCTCCCGGCGCGCGGCTGCTGCTGAGCGGCCCCGGCGTCTTCGCGGCGGAGGCCGCCGCCTCCATCCGCGCCGACGTGCAGCTGGCCTCGGGGCTGGGAGCCAGCCTGCTGGCGCTGTTTCTCTTCTGGCGCTTCCGCTCGGCGGCGCTGCTGCTGCTGGTGGCGGTGCCGCTGCTGGCCGGCGCGCTGGCGGGCTATGCGCTGACGCTGCTGGTCTTCGGCACCGTCCATGCGGTGGCGCTGGGCTTCGGCATGACCATGCTCGGCGTCACGGTGGACTACCCGATCCTGCTGCTGACCCTGCGCCGCCCCGGCGAGGCGATGGAGGACGCGGCGCGGCGCCTTTGGCCGACGCTGCGCCTCGCCGCGGGGGCGGCGGCGGCGGGGCTGATCGCCATGCTGGGCTCCGGCCTGCCGGGGCTGGCGCAGCTGGGCAGCTTCGCGGCCGCCGGCGTGGTGACGGCGGCGCTGACGACGCGCTGGCTGCTGCCGCGCCTGGCGCCGCCCGGCTTCGCGGCCGAGCCGCGGGCGCTGCCCGCGTCCGTGCTGCGGCCGCTGCGCGCCCTGCAAGGACGCCGCACCCTGGCGCTGGGGGCGATGGGGCTGGCCGTGCTGGCTCTGCTCGCCTCGGGCGGGCCGCGCCTGCAACGCGACATGGCCGCGCTTTCCCCCGTGCCGGCGGCGCAGCAGAGCCTGGATGCCGAGCTGCGCGCGGTGCTCGGCGCGCCCGACGTGCGCGCCCTGTTCGTCCTCGGCCCCGCCGCCTCGGAGGAGGAGGCGCTGCGGGGCGCGGAAGCGCTGCGCCAGGCCGCCGCGCCGCTCCTTGCGCGCGGGCTGCTGGCGGGCCTGGACCTCCCCTCGGACTGGCTGCCCTCCCTTGCCGCGCAGCGGGAGCGGCAGGCTTCGCTGCCGGCGCCGGAGGAACTCGCGGAGGCGCTGCGCGCGGCCTCGGCCGGGCTGCCCTTCCGCCCCACCGCCTTCCGCCGCTTCGAGGCGGCGGTGGCGGAGAGCCGCGCCCTGGACCCCATCACCCCCGAGGCCTTCGCGCGGGAGGCCCCAGTCCTGTCCGCCCGGCTTTCGCCGCTGCTGGCCCGGCAGGAGGGCGCGCACTGGGCCATCGCCCCCGCCAGCGGCGTTTCGGACCCGCTGGCGCTGGAAGCGGCGGCCGCGGGGCTGGGCCTACCGGGCGTCGCCTTCCTGGACACCAAGCTGGAGATGGAGCGGCTGCTGCTCGCCTACGGAACCGCGACGCTGGGCTGGGCGGCGGCGGGCGGGGCGCTGGTGCTGCTGATCCTCGGCTGGGGGCTGGGCGGGCTACGCCCGGCCTTGCGCGCGGCGGGGCCGATCGGCGGCGCGCTGCTGCTGGCCCTTGCCACCCTCGCCCTGGCGGGCGAGGCGCTGAACCTGTTCCACCTCGCCGCCCTTTTGCTGCTGGCGGGACTTGCCATAGATTATGCGCTGTTTCTCGCCCGTGCCGAGATGGACCCACGCACCTTGGAAGCCGTCCTGACCTGCGTCCTTTCCACGCTCCTGACCTTCGGCCTCCTGCTGGTCTGTGAAACCCCCGTGCTGCGCGGCATCGGCCTCACCGTCAGCGCGGGCGTCGCCTCGGCCTTCCTGCTCGCCCTGGCCCTCCTGCCCCGGCGGGCGGCATGAGCGGCCGCGCTTCCCCCTGGCCGCTGGCCATCTCGGCCCGGACGGTGGTGACGGCGCTCGGGGCGGGGGTCGAACCGCTGCGGGCCGCGCTGCGCGACCGCATTTCCGGCCTTGCCCCCGCACGCTTCCCCAGCGCCCCGGACGGCATCTGGACCGGCGAGGTGCCGGGGCTAGAGGAAGCCGCCCCGCCGCCCGGCCTCGCCGGGTTTGACTGCCGCAACAACCGCTTGGCCGAACTGGCCCTGCGCGCCGACGGCTTCGCCGAGGCGGTGCGGGCGGCGGTCGCGCGGCATGGCGCGCATCGCGTCGCCGTGGTGGTCGGCACCAGCACCGCCGGCATCGAGGAAACCGAGCAGGCCTATCGCCGCCGCCCGGAGGGGCAGGCGGAGCTGCCCGCCGATTTCGACTACCGCCGCACCCATGACCTCCAAGCCCTGCCGCAATACCTCCAGGCCCGGCTCGGGCTGTCGGGCCCGGCGCTGGTCATCTCCACCGCCTGCACCTCCGGCGCCCGCGCCATCATGGAGGCGGCGACCCTGATCGCCGCAGGCGTCGCGGATGCGGTGGTGGCGGGCGGGGTGGACAGCCTGTGCCGGCTGACGCTGCAGGGCTTCAACGCGCTGGAATTGCTGAGCCGCGGCCCCACCCGCCCCTGCGCGGGCGACCGCGACGGCATCACGATCGGCGAAGCGGCAGGGCTGCTGCTGCTGGAACGCCCGGCGGACGCGCCCCCTGGCGCCACGCTGCTGCTGGGCGCCGGGGCCAGCAGCGACGGCCACCACATGTCCTCCCCGCATCCGGAGGGGCTGGGCGCCGTCTCCGCCATGCGCGCCGCGCTGGACTCCGCCGGGATCGCGCCGGAGGAGATCGGCTACGTCAACCTGCACGGCACCGGCACCCGTGCCAATGACGCGATGGAGGACCGGGCGGTGCATCACCTGTTCGGCGCCGCCGTGCCCTGCTCCTCCACCAAGGGCTGGACGGGGCACACGCTGGGCGCATCCGGCGCCATCGAGGCGGTGATCGGCGCCCTCTGCGTGGAGGAGGGGCTGGTGCCCGGCTGCCTGCGCGTGGACCAGCCCGACCCGGAGTTCCGCTCGGCCATCGCGACCGCAAACCGGGCCACCCCGTTGCAGCGCGTGCTCAGCAATTCCTTCGGCTTCGGCGGCAGCAACTGCTCCCTGGTCATCGGCCGCGCATGATCCGCTGCACGGTGCACGGGCTTTCCGTCTGGGGTCCCGGCCTTTCCGGATGGGCGGCGAGCGAGGCCGTGCTGGCCGGGACCGTCCCCTGGTCCGAGGCGGAATGCGCCGTGCCCGCCCCCGCCCTGCTGTCCCCCACGGAGCGTCGCCGCGCCGGGGCCACCACGCGCCTCGCCCTCGCCGCCGCGTCCGAGGCGACGGAAGCGGAGCCCGACCGCGCGGCGCTGGAAACAGTCTTCAGCAGCGCCAATGGCGACGGCGCCGTGGTGGGCGCGCTGATGGAGGCGCTGCAAGGCGAGGAGGTCGCCCTTTCGCCCACGCAGTTCCACAACTCGGTGCACAATGCGGCGGCGGGGTACTGGCACATCGCGGTCGGCTCCACCCGTCCCTCCCTGTCGCTGGGCGGACATGACGCGGCCTTCGGGGCGGGGCTGCTGGCGGCCGCCGCGACGGCCCTGGTGCGCGGCGGGCCGGTGCTGCTTTGCGCCTATGACGTGCCCATGCCCGCGCCGCTGCACGGGGCGCGCCCCACCGCCTTCCCCTTCGCCGCCGCCTTGGTGCTGCGCCCCGCCGAGGCGCCGGGCGCGCGCGCCGTGCTGGAACTCGACCCGCGCCCCGGCACCGTGCCCGAGGCCGTGCCGGCGGACGCCCTGGCGGCACTGGAAACGGGCAACCCCGCCGCCCGCGCCCTGCCGCTGCTGCGCGCCCTGGCGGCGCGGCGCGAGGCTTCGCTGCGCCTCGCCGCCGGGCCCGAGAGCCACCTGGAGCTGCGCTGCCTTCCATGCTGACCCTGCCCGGCGATGCCGAGGCGGTCGCGCGCCTCGTGCCCCATGCGGGCGCCATGTGCCTGCTCGACCGCGTGCTGCACTGGGAGGAGGCGCGCATCCTGTGCGAAACCGCGCGCCACCGCGATCCCACGCACCCGCTGCGCCGCGACGGGATGCTGCCCTCCGTTTGCGGCGTCGAGTTCGCCTTGCAGGCCATGGCGCTGCACGGCGCTCTGGGGCAGGGCGCGGCGCAGCGCCGGGGATTCGTGTCCTCGCTGCGCGACGTTGCCCTGCACGTCCCCCGGCTGGACGAGGTGCCCGGCCCGCTGGCGGTGGAGGCCGAGGCGCTGGTGGCCGAGGCCTCGGGCTTCATCTACCGCTTCGCCGTCCGGGGCGCCGGGGCCACGCTGCTGGAGGGCCAGGCGGCCGTGATCCTCGCATGACGACGGCCCGCCGCACCCTGGTGACGGGAGGTTCCAGCCCGCTGGGCGCCGCCATGTCCCGCCACCTCGCCGCGCAGGGGCACGAGGTGCTGATCCACGCCCATGCCGGACTGGAGCGCGCCGAGGCGCTGGCGGAGGAGATTCGCGCCGGGGGCGGACGCGCCGCCGCTTTGGGCTTCGATCTGACCGACGTGCCCGGTACCGCCGCCGCGCTGGAGCGCGTGCTGGCGGACGGGCCGGTGCAGATCCTGGTCCACAACGCCGGCATCCACGACGACGTGCCGCTCGCCGCCATGACCGAGGCGCAGTGGCGCGGCGTGGTGGAGGTGTCGCTGACGGGTTTCTACGCGGCGCTGCGGCCGCTGATCATGCCGATGATGGGCACGCGCTGGGGGCGCGTGGTCGCCATCTCCTCCATCTCGGGCCTCATGGGCAATCGCGGGCAGGCAGCCTATGCCGCGGCCAAGGCGGGGCTGATCGGCGCGGTGAAGACCGTCTCGCTCGAGTACGCCTCGCGCGGGGTGACAGCCAATGCGGTGGCGCCCGGCATCATCGAGAGCCCGGCCGTGTCCGCCGCCCTCCCGCCCGAGCGCATCCGGGAGATGGTGCCCGCCCGCCGCGCCGGGCGGCCGGAGGAGGTGGCCGCGGTGGTGGGCTTCCTGTGCTCCGACGCCGCCAGCTATGTCAGCGGGCAGGTGATCGCGGTCAGCGGCGGGCTGGGCTGACCCCGCCCATGGCGGATTCGCGCATGACGGCGTTCCGCAGGTTCTGCACCCAGGCATTGTAGTTCGGGTGGATCGTGCCGGCCCCGGCGTTCAGGTTGGTGCTGTCCACGTAGCGGATGCTGAAGCGGTTCCGGTCGTAGGGGATGTCCACCACCGCCTGGTGCCCGCGAAGGTTCAGCGTGCCGCGCATCAGCCCCGGCTGCCAGTCCGACATGGACCAGCCGAGCGAGGCGCCGGCGCGGCGGATCTGCAAGGCGCGCTCGGCCAAGCTGCCCGGCCCCCCGAACTCGCCATCCACCTGGGAAACCAGCGCGGCCTGCCGCCCGCAGGCGGCGAGGGCGGGCAGGGTGAGGCCAAGCAGCAGGAGGGTGCGGCGTTGCGCGGTCATGGCGGGGTTCCCTTGGTCTGGCGGCGGGATGATGGCCTTGCTTCCCAGGCGCGGCAAGCCGAAGACGCTCTTGCGGTCCAGGCGCCCGCGTCACATGCTCCCGCCTCATGAGACGGCTTCCCCTGCTGCTTGTGCTCCTCCTCATCTCGGCCTGCGAAAGCCGCCAGCCCGGCGCGCGGGCCGGCGCCGCGCTGGACCGCGCGGGCACCCGAACCGGCGATGCGCTGGGGCACGCCGCGCAATCCACCGGCGCCGCGCTGGACCGTGCCGGCGACTGGATGCGCGACCGGACGCGCTGAAAGCGGCTACTCGGCCGGCGCCAGCGCCGTCGGTTCCTCCGGCATGCGGGGGCCGAGGCCGAAGCGGTGCAGCGCCGACAGTACGTGGAACACCGCCTTGAAGCTCAGGATGGGCAGGGTGGCGCGCGGGTCGCCGCGCAGGTTGCCGGCCAGCATGTTGATGATGCCGTCGCGCATCCACAGCGTGTTGCGCGGCGCCATGAACAGCGAGCGCAGCACCGGGTCGTTGATGCGGTAGATCAGCCAGCTGATGCGGTCCATCGCGTCGGCCAGCTCGCGGTTGGTGCGCGCCGCCAGGCGCTGCCCACGCGCCGGGTCGTCCAGCCAGGCATGGGCGGCTTCCGCGCCCAGCTCGCCCGCCGTCATCGCCATCAAGACGCCGGTCGAGAACATCGGGTCTACGAAGCCATAGGCGTCGCCGATCATCAGGAAGTTGTCGCCGAAGCCCTGGCGCGCGCGGTAGCTGTAGTTGCCGGTGCTGTAGATGTCGCTGACCATCCGCGCGCCGCGCAGCCGGTCCGACACGGTGGGGGAGGAGGCAATGCGCGCCGCGAACACCTCCTGCGCCGCGCCCTTGCGGTTCTTCCAGGCGGATTGGTTGCCGACGAAGCCGACGCTCATCACGTCGCCCGGCAGCGGGATCAGCCAGAACCAGCCATCCTCCGCGAGGTGGATGGAGATGTAGCCCTCCAGCTCCCCGGTGCGGCGCTCCACCCCCTCGAAATGCGCGTACATGGCGGCGGTGTTGTTGTACTTGTTGGTGTCCTTCACCCGCATCCGCCCGGCGAGGAAGGTGTCGCGCCCGGAGGCGTCCAGCACGTAGCGCGGGCGGAACTCCAGCGCCTCCTTCTCCGGACCCTCCGCGAGGACGGTGGCGCGCTCGCCCGGCGCGCCGAAGCGGATGTCGGTGACGCGCACGCGCTCCCGCGCATCGGCACCCTTGGACCGAGCGTTGCGGAACAGCAGCGCGTCGAAATCCGAGCGCCGCACCTGCCACGCGCTGGTGCGCGAGCGGTTGAGCGCCTGGGCGAAGGGGAAGGCGCAGGACCGCCCGGTGCGGTCGCTGACGAACTCGGCGCCCGGCTTGTGCACGCCGATGCCGCGCACCTCCTCCAGCACGCCGAGGCGCTCCAGGACGTCAAGGTTGCGGGGCAGGAGGCTTTCGCCGATGTGGAAGCGCGGATGCGCCTCCTTTTCCAGCAGGGTGACGGAGCGTCCCTGCATGGCGAGGAGGGCGGCGGCGGTGGAGCCCGCCGGGCCCCCGCCCACGATGAGGATGTCTGGTGATGCGGTGCCGGGCATGGCGCGAAGGCAGCGCAGCCCCCGGCTTCCTGTCAAGCGCCTCAGCGCAGCATCGGCGAAAGCAGCAGGAAGGCCGCGAATCCGCCCACCGCCAGCGACCCGGCGCGCGGCACGAATCGCGCCTTGCCCGCACGCCCCGCCGCCGCGCCCAGCGTGGCGCCGAAGGCAATCCAGCCCAGGGCGCACATCATCAGCAGCGTGGTAAAGCCCAGAAGATAAAGGCCCACGCCGGGATGGCCGAAGGGAATGACCACGAGGGCCAGCACCAGCGCCTTGGGATTCAGCAGCGTGGTCAGCCAGACCTGCGCGAAGCTCACCGCGCCGCCCGGTCCTGGCCCGGCCTCGCCACGCTGCCAGAGCCGCACGGCCAGCAGGACGAGATAGGCCCCCACCACCACCCGCAAGGCGCCCGAGACGAGGGGCGAGGTCGCCACGGCCGGGCCGATCAGCAGCCCGATGCCGAGGATGGCGATGAGGTAGCCCGCCGCCTCCGCGAGGATGAGCTTCAGCGAGGCGCGCAGCCCGGCCATGGCGCCCGCGGTCGCCAGCAGGGTGTTGGTGGGGCCGGGCGTGCCCAGCAGCGCCAGCACGGCCAGGGCGAAGAGCAGCGGGTCTTGCATCGCCCGTGCATAGGACGGAACCGCGCGCCCGGCGATGCGGCCGCCCAACATTCCTTGCCGGGGGCAGGCGGCCGCACCTAGCCTCCGGGCAGGAGGACCCCGCCATGCCCGAGGCCGCGATCCGCGCCTTCTTTCACGAACCCACCAACACGGTCAGCTACCTCGTCTGGTGCCCCGATACGCGCGAGGGGGCGGTGGTGGACCCCGTGCTGGATTGGAACCAAGCGGCGGGCGAGGCCTCGACCCGCTCCGCCCAGGCCATCCTCGATGCGGCGCGGGAGGAGGGGGTGCGGATCGCCCGCATCCTGGAAACCCACGCCCATGCCGACCACCTGACCGCGGCGCCCTGGCTGAAGGCCCGCACCGGCGCCCTCATCGGCATCGGCGCCCGCATCACGGAGGTGCAGCGCATCTTCCGCCCCGTCTTCGACGTAGAGGCGGACCCGGGCGATTTCGACGAGCTTTACGAGGATGGCGATCATTTCGCCCTCGGCCATCTGCGGGTGGAGGTGCTGCACGTGCCCGGCCACACCCCGGCCGACATCGCCTACAAGGTCGGTGACGACGTGTTCGTGGGCGACACGCTGTTCATGCACGATTACGGCACGGCGCGCTGCGACTTCCCGGGCGGCGATTGCCGCGCCCTGTGGGGTTCCATCGCCCGCCTCCTCGCCCTGCCGGACCATACAAGGCTGTGGATGTGCCACGACTACAAGGCGCCCGGGCGGGACCGCTTCGCCTGGCAGTCCAGCGTGGCGGAGCAGAAGGCGCACAACCCGCACCTCAAGCTGGGCGAGGAGGAGTTCGTGCGCTTCCGGCAGGAGCGCGACGCCAAGCTGTCGCCGCCCGCGCTGCTGATCCCCTCCATCCAGGTCAACATCCGCGCCGGGCGCTTCCCGGAGGCGGAGGCGAACGGCGTCCGCTACCTGAAGCTGCCGGTGAAGGGCACCGTCGAGTGAGGGCTTCTTGAATTTCAGGATTTGCAGAAATATCTGACTGTCATGGAATTGCCGCCCCTCATCCAGTCCTTCGTGCTCCATTTCGGGGAGATGGGGTCGCGCTGGGGCATCAACCGCACGGTGGGGCAGATCTACGCCCTGCTCTACGTGTCCGACCGGCCCTTGAACGCAGAGGACATCGTGGAGGCGCTGGGCGTGTCCCGCTCCAACGTGTCCATGGGGCTGAAGGAGCTGGACACCTGGCGCCTCGTCCGCCGCCTGCACCTGCCCGGCGACCGGCGCGACCATTTCGCCGCGCTGGAGGATCCCTGGGCGGTGATCCGCACCCTGGCGGAGGAGCGGCGCAAGCGCGAGGTGGACCCGACCCTGTCCGTGCTGCGCGACCTCGCGATGCAGAAAGCATCCAGCCCAGCCGAGCAGCACGCGCAGGAACGGCTGCGCGAGATGACGGAAGCGATCGAACTCCTCACCTCCTGGGCGGACGAGATCGCGAAGCTGCCGGATGACCGCATCGTCGCCCTGCTGCGCATGGGCAGCGGCGTCGCCAAGGTCCTGGATTCTGGCCGCAAGCTGAAGCTGATCATGGGCGGGAAGAAGTCCCGCCAGAAGGAGAAGTGACGATGGACGGCGTGATGCTGTCGCGGATCCAGTTCGCGGCGAACATCTCCTTCCACATCCTGTTCCCCGCGATCACTATCGCGCTGGGCTGGATCCTGCTCTTCCTGAAGCTGCGCTTCAACGCGACCCGGGACGAGGCGTGGATGGATGCCTACAAGTTCTGGGTGAAGGTCTTCGCGCTTTCCTTCGCCATGGGCGTCGTCTCGGGCGTCACCATGTCCTTCCAGTTCGGCACCAACTGGCCGGGCTACATGGAGCGCGTGGGCAACATCGCCGGGCCGCTGCTGGCCTACGAGGTCATCACCGCCTTCTTCCTGGAGGCAACCTTCCTGGCCGTCATGCTGTTCGGCTACGGCCGCGTGCCCGACCGGCTGCACACGCTGGCGACGTTTCTCGTCGCCCTGGGCACGACCATGTCGGCCTTCTGGATCCTGGTGCTGAATTCCTGGATGCAGACCCCGGCGGGGTTCGAGATCCGCGACGGCGTGGCCCACGCGACGGACTGGGCGGCGATCATCCTCAACCCTTCCATGCCCTATCGCGTCACGCACATGCTGCTCGCCTCCGGCCTCACCGCCTCCTTTCTGGTGGCGGGCCTGTCGGCCTTTCGCTGGCTGCGCGGCGACGACAGCCCGGGCGTGCTGCGTGCCATGCGCGTCGGCGTCTTCGTTGCCGCCACGCTGATCCCGCTGCAGATCCTGGCCGGCGACATGCACGGGCTGAACACGCTGCACCACCAGCCGCAGAAGGTCGCGGCGATGGAGGGCATCTGGGAAACGGAGCGTGGCGCCGGGCTGCGCCTCTTCGCCTGGCCCGACGACGCTGGGCGACGCAACCGCTTCGAGGTGGAGATCCCGCGCCTCGGCTCGCTGATCCTCACCCATAGCTGGGATGGCGAGATCCGCGGCCTCAACGAGTTCGAGGGCCAGCACCCGCCCGTGCTGCCCGTCTTCCTGGCCTTCCGTGTCATGGTCGGCGTGGGCGTGCTGATGCTGCTCGTCTCCTGGTGGGCGGCGCTGTCCTTCTGGCGGCGCGGCCGGGTGTCGCGGCCGGCGGCCTGGGCGCTCGCCGCCATGACCTTCTCCGGCTGGGTGGCGACACTGGCCGGCTGGTACACGACGGAGATCGGCCGCCAGCCCTGGCTCGTCACCGGCATCCTTCGCACCGGGGAGGCGGCCGGACCGGTCCCGGCGGGCACGGTGGCCACCTCGCTCGCCGCCTATCTCGCGGTCTATGCCTTCCTGCTGCTCGCCTATCTCGGCACGTTGCTGCACCTCGCTCGCCGCCCGGCGCTCACCGGACCGGATGCGCCCGGCGAGCCCAAGCGCCCCGGCCTGCCCGCCGCAGCCACGCTGGTCCCGGGGGAGTGACGGCGATGGACACGCTGCCCGAGGGCGCCTGGCTGCCCATGGTCTTCGCGGGGCTGATGGGCCTCGCCATGCTGCTCTACGCCGTGCTCGACGGCTTCGACCTCGGCGTCGGCATCCTGCTGCGCGCGGTGCCGGAGGAGGAGCAGCGCGACCGCATGATCCACTCCATCGGCCCGTTCTGGGACGCGAACGAGACCTGGCTGGTGCTGGGCGTCGGGCTGCTGCTGGTCGCTTTCCCGCTGGCGCATGGCATGATCCTCACCGCGCTCTACATCCCCGTCCTGCTCATGCTGGTGGGGCTGATCGCGCGCGGCGTGGCCTTCGAGTTCCGCACCAAGGCGCCGGAGTCGCAGAAGCCGCGCTGGGACCTCGCCTTCCAGGGCGGGTCATTGCTCGCCGGCTTCTCGCAGGGCTGGATGCTCGGCGCCTATATCCTGGGCTTCGCGCCGGGCTGGGGCGCCTTCGTCTTCGCCCTGCTGTGCGGCGCCTTCGTCTGCTCGGGCTACGCGCTGATCGGCGCCTCCTGGCTCGTGTGGCGTACGGAAGGCGCGTTGCAGGAGCGCGCGGTGCGCTGGGCGCGGATCGCCCTGATCCTGACCGGCATCGGCGTCGTCGCCGTGTCGCTCGCCACGCCCTTCGCCTCGCCGCGCATCATGGAGCGCTGGTTCGCCTTCCCCGAGATCCTCGGCCTCGCCCCCATCCCGGTGGCAACGGGGGCGCTGTTCCTGGTGGTGTTCCTGTCGCTGCGCCACCTGCCGCGCCGCGACCACGCGCTGGACTGGGTGCCCTTCGCGGCCACGGCGGGCATCTTCATCCTGTGCTTCCAGGGCCTCGCCTATTCCTTCTGGCCCTATGTGGTGCCCGACCGGCTGACCATCTTCGAGGCCGCCTCGGCGCCCGAAAGCCTGCTGATCATCCTGGTTGGGGTGCTGGTCGTGCTGCCGGTCATCCTCGCCTACACCGTGCTGGTCTGGCGCTGGTTCGGCGGCAAGGCGCAGGCGTTGAAGTACTACTGAGCGGGTCAGGTCGTGGGCGAGCCCTGGCCCACGTCCCGCGAACCGGCGCGGATGGTGACACGGCCTTCGGGCAGCGGAATGAACTCCTTCTCGTCATCCGCCACCGCCCCGAAGCGCCCCTCCGTCCAGTCGCGCTTCGCCTGCTCGATGCGATCGCGCGAGGAGGACACGAAGTTCCAGAACAGGAAGCGCGGCCCGTCCATCGCCGCGCCGCCCAGCAGGAGCAGGCGCGCCCCCTCGGAACCGGCATGGAGCGACAGCCGGTCGCCCGCGCGGAACACCAGGAGCCGCCCGGCCTCCCATTCCTGACCCGAGACGCTCACCATGCCGCGCACCAGATAGGCCGCGCGTTCCTCATGCCCATCGGGCAGCGGCACGGCGGCGCTGGGAGCCAGGACGACGTCGGCGTAGAAGAGCGGCGAGGACACGGCGACCGGGGAGCGCAGCCCCCAGCCCTCCCCGGCGACGAGGCGCAGCGTCATGCCGCCGTCCTCGACAAAGGGCAGGGCCTCCGCGCCGTGATGCGCGAAGGCGGGCGCCGTTTCTTCCGCATCCTTGGGCAGCGCCACCCAGGACTGGATGCCGAAGAGCCGGTTCACCTGCCCGCGCTGCGCCTCGTCTGTGCGCTCGCTGTGGGCGATGCCGCGACCGGCGGTCATCCAGTTCACCTCGCCGGGGCGGATGGGCTGGCGCACCCCCAGCGTGTCGCGGTGCAGGATCTCCCCCTCGTACAGGTAGGTGAGGGTAGACAGGCCAATATGCGGGTGCGGCCGCACGTCCAGCCCCTTGCCCGACAGGAACTCGCCCGGCCCCATCTGGTCCAGGAAGATGAAGGGGCCGACCATCTGCCGCTCGCGCGAGGGCAGGGCGCGGCGCACCTCGAAGCCGCCGACATCGTGCGCGCGGGGCAGGATCACCGTCTCGGGTCCAGGGGTCATGGCGGGCTCCTTCTTCCCAGGATGTGGGGCGGTTCGGCTTCTTGCGAGGCTCGCCATCCTGGCACGGGACGAGACCGGGCGGCAGGGAAGTTCTGCAACCCTTCATCTTGCCTTGCGCCTTATCCCGGTGTTTGGGTTTCCCCGGAGCACGAATGGATCGCAAGGCCACAGAAACTGCAGCACAGGGCGCGTCCGCCGCGGCGTCCCCCTTCGACCTGGAGCTGCTTCGCCTGGCCGTGGACGAGACGGGATGCAATTTCGCGGTCTTCGACCGGGACCGCTACCTCGTCGCCCACAGCCGCTCCTACGCGGAGCTGCATCGCGAGGCCTTTGCCCGGCTGACGCCACCGCTGCGCTACGACGACCTCATGCGCGTCACGCTTTCGCTCGCCCGCCCCGGCGAGGACCTCGAGGCCGCGGTGCAGGAGGCGATCCGGGTCCATGAACGGAACGAAGGCGCCTATGAGCGGCGCTACCCGGACGGGCGCTGGATGCGCGTCGTCAAGCGCACCCTGCCGAGCGGGCATGTCGCCGGCTTCGCCATGGACATCACGGAGCTCAAGCTGGCCCAGGCCGCGGCGGAACAATTGGCCGTCGAGGACCCGCTGACCCACCTGCCCAACCGCCGCGGCTTCCATGCGCTGTTCGCCCATGCCCTCGCGTCGGGGCGGGGCGGGATGCTGCTGCTGGTGGATCTCGACCGCTTCAAGGCGGTGAACGACAGCCAGGGCCACGCGGCGGGCGACGCTGTGCTGGCGGAGGTCGCGCGCCGCATGCGCGCCTCGGTGCGGGCCGGCGACGTGGTGTGCCGCCTGGGCGGGGACGAGTTCGCGCTGCTTTGTGCCGGCATGGCGGAGGGCGAGGCGCTCGACCTCGGCCGCCGCCTGGTGTCCCTGCTGGAGCAGCCTTTCCCCCTGGGCGAGGGACGCGAGGCGCGGATCGGCGCCAGCATCGGCGTCGCGCCGCTGGCCGCCGCCACCATGGAGGAGGTGCTGCGCCGCGCCGACCGTGCCCTCTACCAGGCCAAGGCGGCGGGGCGTGGCTGCGTGCGCGCCGACGACGCGCCAGAGCCGCATCCCCGTTAGCGGTTGACCCAGCCGAATTCCCATGAGGAAGACGATGCCGAGGGAGTTCGCGGCGATCTTCGCGTCACGAGCGGTGCCACTGATCATCGTTCTTTGAGGCCCGCCCCAGCGGCGCGTGGTGCAAGCCCGAGTGCTGCGGGCGAAAGGCGTCTCGTTGCGCTTGATGGGCACGGCGGGACGTCGCGCGGGCAATGGGCGGCCAACACCCACTTGCCTCTCCGAAAGCAAACCTGACGCCACCACACGCTTCAGTTCGGGCGTGAGCCGCGCGGCGCTTCGTCGATGCTTTCCGGATTCTGTGCGTGTCGTGCCGATCGTGTGTTATGACCGGATCAGAAAATTCATGTCTTGTTTCATCATTTGAGCTTGGCATTCGGATGGCACATCGATGAACCAGCACGCATCGGTTTCAAACGTTCGTTGGCTGCCGAACTACGTCAAGACGTTTGGCCCACTGCAGGGATCCGGCCTGCTTTGGCACATGGTCCGACTGGACAGGGCTGGCTCCCCAAAGGCCGTCGCGGTCTCTGTGCCAGGACTCGGAAAGGTCTGGATGCGGGCCGCCACCCGCGATCATTCGATCTTCCAGCAGGTCTGGGTCAAGCGTGAGTACGATCTCGCGCGGGCGGCTCCGCACCAGTTCTCTGCTCTCATGGAGACCTACCGGGCAGCGCTCGCCCAAGGTCGTCGTCCCCTGATCCTGGATGCGGGCGCGCATGTCGGGATGAGCGTGCTGTGGTGGCGACGCCTCTTTCCCGAAGCGAGGATCGTCGCGATTGAACCATCCTCGGCCAATCTGGCAATTCTTCGACAGAACGTGGCTGACGAGCCGGATGTCCTGGTCTTGCACGCCGCTATAGCAGGCAGCCCTGGCCGTCTCCGCGTTGCGGATCCAACCGCGTGTGGTTCGGCAATCCGTTTCAGCCCCGAGGGCAAGGGTGAAGACGTTCCGGCTTTGACGGTCGCGCAGATCCTGGAGAAGGTGGGCGCGGACGAAATCTTCCTGGCCAAGATCGATATCGAAGGTGGAGAGGCAAGCCTGTTTGCCGGGGAACTGGGTTGGCTGGACCGCACACAGGCACTTGTCGTGGAAACCCACGACTGGCTTTTCCCGGGGGAGGCGACAAGCAGGGCCTTGTTTGCCGCCATTTCGACCCGCTCGTTCGACTTCCTGACGAGTGGCGAGAACGTCCTTCTGTTCCGCACCTGATGTGGGTGGCCGCCGATGCGGGCAGCAGCGGCGTTTGACCGATCAGGCGTCAACAGGCTCTAGCGCCGGGCGGGCGGAGCGCTGAGCGCCGCGACCTCCTCCGGCTCCGCGCCCAGCTCGCCGAGAATGGCCGCCGTGTCCTCCCCGAGGCGGGGCGCCAGGCGGCGCACCGTGCCGGGCGTGCCCGAAAGGCGCGGCGTTGGCGCGTGCATCACCACCTCGCGCGCCCCGTCCTGGGCCCGCACATAGACGCCGCGCCCGGCGACATGCGGATCGGCGAGAAGCTCCGCCGGCCCCAGGATCGGCCCGACCGTGACTCCCTCGGCGCGGAACAGAGCCAGGCAGGCTTCCTGCGTCATGCCGCCGATGAAGCGGCCGAGGATGGCGTCCACCTCCGCGTCATGGGCCAGCCGCGCGGCGTTGTCGGCGAAGCGCGGATCCTCGGTCAGCGCCGCCTCGCCGATCGCCGCGAAGATGCGGCGCGCCATGGCCTCGGTGGAGCCGGACAGCGACACCCACAGCCCGTCGGCGCAGCGATACACTCCGCGCGGCGAGGCGATCTTGGCGATGCGGGGCGCATCCCCCAGCGCGGCGCGGTTGGTGACGTCCGGCCCCATGATGGAGGCCATCGGCTCCAGCAGGGACAGGTCCACCACCTGCCCACGCCCGCCGCGCACCTCCACCTCGCGCAGCGCGGCCGCGACGGCGAAGGCGCCGGACAGGCCGGTCACCATGTCGGCCAGCGCCATGTTGGGCAGTTCCGGCGTGCCGTCCGGCCGGGCATGGCGTTGGGCGAAGCCGCTGAAGCCCTCCACGAGGCTGCCGAAGCCCGGCAATTCCCGGTAGGGACCGGTCTGGCCCCAGCCGGAGATGCGGACGACCACGAGGCCCGGATTCTCCGCATGCAGCGCCTCCGGCGCCAAGCCCATCGCCTCCAGCGTGCCTGGGCGGAAGCTTTCCACCAGCACCTGCGCCGAAAGGACAAGGCGGCGCAGCCAGCGTCCCGCCTCCGGGTCGCGCAGGTCGAGGGCGAGGCTGCGCTTGTTGCGCCCATAGGCCTGCCACCAGCCGTCGAAGCCGCCTGGATGATCCGGGTGCCGTTCCCGCCAGGCGCGCAGCGTGTCCCCGGCGCCGGCCGGCTCCACCTTGATCACCTCCGCGCCGAAATCCGCGAGCTGCAGAGTCAGCATGTTGCCGGCGACGAGGCGCGACAGGTCCACCACGCGCACCCCGGAAAGCGGGCCGGTGCGCGACGGGTCAGGATGGACGACCGGCAGGCTCATTCGAGGCGCAGGTCGAGCTGCCGCACCAGGGCGCGCCAGGCCGGCTCCTCCTCGCGCAGCCGGGCGACGAATTCCTCGCGCCCCTCGCGCAGGATCTCGGTCTGCGAGGCCTGGAAGCGGGCCGCCACCTCCGGGTCGGCCAGGGCGCGGTCCGTCGCCGCCGCGAGGCGCGCGACGCGGTCCTCCGGCGTTGCGCGCGGCGCGAAGAGCCCGCCCAGCACGGCGATGGGCGGGCCGGGAAGCCCGGCTTCCGCGAGGGTCGGCACGTCGGGCAGCGCTGCCTCGCGCCGCTCCCCCGTCACGGCCAGGGCGCGCAGCCTTCCGCCCGCGATGTGCGGCATGGAGGCGGTGAGGGAGTCGGCGGCAAAGACCACCTGCCCGCCGATCAGGTCGGTGAGCGCTGCGCCGCTGCCGCGATAAGGGACGTGCACCGCCTCCACCCCCGCGCGGCGCAGGAAGGCCTCGGCCGCGAGATGCGTCATCGTGCCCACCCCGGCCGAGGCATAGGCGGTGCGGTCCCGCCGCAGCCGCGCCACCAGCTCCGCCAGGGTCGCGGGCGCGCCCGGCGCGGTGGAGGCGAGGATGGCGAAGGGCGCGCGCAGCACCGGGGCCACGGCGGTGAAATCCTCCATCGCGTAGCGGAGGTTCGGGTTGATCAGCGGCAGCACCAGCAGCGCGGCGGTGGAGGAGAAGATGATCGTGTTTCCGTCCGGCTGCGCGCGCGCCACGGATTGGTGAGCGATGGCGCCGCCGCCGCCCGTCCGGTTCTCCACCACCACGGGCTGGCCCAGCGCGGCCCCCATGGGGCCGGCGAGCAGCCGCGCGCTGATGTCGCTGCCCGAGCCCGGCCCCTGGGCGACGACCAGGGTGACGGGGCGGCCGGGCCAGGTCTCGGCCTGGGCCAGGGCCGGCAGGCCGAGGGAAAGGCCGGCCAGGGCGGCGCGGCGGGACATGGGGGTCACGGATTTTTCCTCTCGATCGGCCAGGCGCTCACCGCGCCCGGGCCAGCACCTTGCGCGCGCGGTCCACCACCGGCAGGTCGATCATCGCGCCCTCGAAGGCGACGGCGCCGCGCCCTTCCGCCACCGCCTGCTCGAAGGTGGCGATCAGGCGCCGCGCCCGGTCCACCTCGGCCGGGGAGGGGCCGTACTCCTCGTTGATCGGTGCGACCTGCGAGGGGTGGATGCAGGCGGCGCAGCCGAAGCCCAGCCGCCGCGAGCGGTGCAAGGAGGCGCGATAGGCGTCGAGGTCGGAGAAATCCGCGAAGGGACCGACCGAGCCCATGGGCAGGACGCCCGCCGCGCGCGCCGCCGCCACCACCTGCATGCCGAAGGCGTAGAGCGCATCAGCCCCCGGCTCCGCCTCCAGCTCCGTGCACAGATCCTCCGCGCCGACGCCGATTGCCGCGACGCGCGGATGGGCGCGGGCGATCTGAGGAAGCAGCGGAAGCGACTCGGCCGTTTCCACCACGGGGATCAGCCGCACCTGGCCTTCGGGGATGCCCAGCGCCGCCTCGCGCCCCGCCACCACCTCGGCCAGCAGGCGCACATGCTCCGGCCCCATCGCCTTGGGCAGCATCAGCGCCGAGACCTCGGGCAGCACCGCCGCCTCGATGTCCGGCACGGCCACCTCCAGCGGCCGGTTGATCCGCACGCAGACTTCCGGCCCGCCGCCGCGCACGAGCCGCGCCGCGCCGGGCAGGGCTTGGCGCGCCGCCGCCTTCTCGCCGGGCGGGATGCTGTCCTCCAGGTCGAGGATGATGACGTCCGCGCCGCGCGTATGCGCCTTGGCGACGAACTTCTCCGCCGTCGCCGGCACGAAGAGGAGGGAGCGCCAGTTGGGGGCGGTCCTCACGATGCGTCCTCGAAGGCGGCGCCGGTTTCGATCATGGTGGCGATGCTTTCCTCGTCATGGCCCAGTTCGCGCAGGATGGCGCGGGTGTCGCGGCCCAGCCGCGGCGCGGGGAGCGTTTCCTCCCGCATGCCGCCGCCGAAGCGGTTGGCGATGCGCGCGCGCCGGATGCGCCCTTCCGTCGGGTGGTCGTCCATCTCCCAGAACCCGACCTCGTTCAAGTGCGGGTCGTCGAGCAGGTCTTCCAGCCGGCTGTAGGGGGCGGCGGGCACGTCGGCTTCCGCCAGGATTTCCAGCCATTCCGCGGTCGTCTTCTCGCGCAGCGCGGCGGCGCGGATCTCGAAGAAGGCGGCGGCGTGCTCGCTGCGCGCCTTGGGCGTGTTGAAGCGCGGGTCGTCCTTCAGCTCCGGCCGTCCGATCGCGGCGAAGAACGCGAAGGCCTGGCGGTTGTCGTTGGGATGGGCCGTGATGTAGCCATCCTTCGTCGGCAGCGGGCGGTAATAGGGGCTGAGCAGCCGCTCGTCGCCCGCCTGACCGAGCGGGGGGTCGAAGGTGGCGGCGCCCAGATGCTCGCTGGCGACGAAGCTCGCCATGTTCTCGAACATCGGCACCTCCACCGCCTCGCCCACGCCCGTGCGCTCGCGGCGATACAAGGCGAAGCCGATGCATTGCGCGGCGACGAGGCCGGCAATGTGGTCGGTCATCACCATGGGCACGAAGCGCGGCTCGCCCGTCGCGCGCTCGAAGGTGCCCGCGACGCCGGACAGGGATTGGATGACCGGGTCGTAGGCCGGGCGGTTGAAGTAGCGCCCGCCGCGCCCGAAGGCCTGGATGGAGCAGTGGATGAGGCGCGGGTTCAGCGCGGCGAGCGTCGCGAAATCCAGCCCCGCGCGCTCCAACCCCGCCGGGCGCACGTTGCTGACGAAGACATCCGCCTGCGCCAGCAGCGCCCGCAACGCCGCCGCGCCCTCCGGCCGCTTGATGTCGAGGCCGATGCTGCGCTTGTTGCGGTTGAAGTTGATGAACTTGCCGCTCATCGCCGGGGAGCGGCTGCCGGCGGCCAGGTAGCGCAGGATGTCGCCGCCCGGCGCCTCAACCTTGATGACATCCGCCCCCTGGTCGGCGAGGGTGCGCGTGCAGATCGGGCCGACGACGACGGTGGTGAGGTCCACCACGCGCACCCCGTCGAGCGGCCCGCTCATGCGAAGCGCAGCTCCATCTGCGCGCAGAGCGCGCCGTCCTGGCCCGCCACCCAGGCCGCCATTGCGCCGTCGGCGACGGCATGCCCTGCCAGCGTCACCGTGTCGCCTACGGAGATGGGGCGGGTGAGGCGCGCGGTGAAGCTGTCCAGGCGCTGTCCCGCCGCCTGCGCCACCGCCGCGTCGAGCAGCAGCTGCATGGTCAACCCGCCATTCTGCACGGTCGCGGGATAGCCCTCCACGTCGCGCGTGTAGTCAGCGTCGTAGTGGATGCGGTGCGCGTTCCATGTGATGGCGGAGTAGCGGAAGACCAGCGTGCTCGGCAGGAATCTCTGCACGCTCCAGGCGGCGTCCGTCGGCGCGGGCGTGCCGGTGTTGACGGGCGAGGCGGTGCCGGGCGGGACCGCCTCGCGATACACCGCGTCGAACTCGTCCACCGCCACGGGGCGGTCGCCGACGCTGAAGGAATGGCGCATGGTGAGCACGCAGATCGTGCCGGTGCGCGCCTGCTTAGGCTCGATCGCCGCGACCTCGGCGCGCTTGGAGAGCACCTCGCCGACGCGGAACCCGCCATGAAGCTGGACGCGGCGCCCCGCGCCCATGCGCCGCGCCAGCGGGATGGGCGGCAGCACCACGCCCGGCGCCGGGTGGCCATCGGCGCCGATCTCGCCCTGGCGCGCGGATTCGGCGCAGAACAGGCTAAACCAGTGCGCCGGCACCTCCGCCCCGCGCGGGAAGGCATCGGGGTCCATGTCCAGCATGGCGGCGATGCGGCGCATGGTGGCCCGCGTCACGTCATCCTCGACCGTCCAGCTTCGGCCGAGCCACGCGTCGCGAACGGCGGCGACGCGGATGTCGAAATCCGCCGCGCTCATGCGCGGCCACCCAGCGCGGCGAGGCCGGGCAGGGTTTCCAGCCGCGACAACTGGTCCAGCAGCGCCGAGCCGCCATTCCAGCCGCGCGTGCAATCGGCGAACTTGGCGTGAAGCTCCGCCTCCTCCATCGGGTTCAGCGCCGCGCCGCGCGGGAAGCGGATCTCGCCGCTGTCCAGCACCTCGCCCTTCGTCGTGCGGAGAACCACGCGGTCCGTCTCGGCGAAGGCAGGCTCCAGCGGGCAGCGCGTGTCGCGGGTGGCGATGCGAACCTTGGGGAAGATCGCGCGCACCTCCGGCCGGGCCACGAAGCCGTCCGTCAGTTCGCCCAGGCCGACATTGCGCGCCACCACGGCGGAGGCGACGGCGAATTCGAGGCTGAACTTCGCTTCCAGCCCCGTGCGCGGCGCGTGGTTGCGCAGCATGGCGGCCTGGGTCTCGCCGATGCTCGCCTCCACCGAGGCCACCTCCTCGGGCTGGAGGTCGTGGCGGGACACGAGGTCCAGCACGCCGTCGATGGTGCGGTGGGTGGCGTAGCACATGGGATAGCGCTTCACGTTCAGCCCCACCTCGCGGATGCGCAGCGCCCCGCCCAACGTCGCCGGCGCCTCGCGATCCACCCGGCCCTTGGGCGACAGCGCGGCCAGGAAGCCCGCGCGATGCTCCATCGCGTCCGGCGAGGCGGAAAAGCCCCGCGCCGCCAGCCGCACCGCCTCCACCGCTGAGGCGGCGGCGCGCCCGGCATGGAGCGGCTTGGTCATGCTGCCGAAATTGGCGACGAGCCCGCCGGCCATGCTGCCTGCCAGCGCCACGGCCTGCGCCGCGCGGGCGGCGTCCATGCCGTGCAGCGCGGCCAGCGCCGCCGCCGCGCCCACCGTGCCGAACACGGCGGTGGGGTGCCAGCCCTTCTCGTGCAGCGGGTCCGGCTCGCGCGCGATCAGCTCTCCCCAGACCTCATAGCCCACGAGGTAGGCGGCCATGGCGCGTGCGCCGTTGGCGCCGATGCGTTGCGCCTCGGCCAGGATGGCCGGGACCAGCACGGTGGAGGGATGCCCTCCCAGCGCCACGTCGTCGTAGTCGAGGGCGTGCGCCGCCGTGCCGTTGAGCAGCGCAGCGTCGGCCGAATGGGCGCGCTCCGCCCCCAACAGCACGGAGGCCTCGGCGGCGCTGGCGCCGCGCTCCGCCAGGTGCTCGCGCAGCAGCGCCACGGCCGGCTCGTCCCGCCCGGCGATCATCGTGCCCAGCGTGTCGATGAAGGCGGAGCGCAGCAGCGGCAGCAGGTCCTCGGGCGGCGCCGTGGGGGCGCTGGCCACATAGGTGCCGATCGCCTCCGTCAGTCCGGTCATGGCCTTTCCCCTTTCAATAGGTGCGCGGCATGCCGAGCACGTGCTCGCCCACATAGGCGAGGATCATGTTGGTGGAGATGGGCGCGGTCTGCAGCAGGCGCGTTTCGCGCCACTTGCGCTCCACGTCGTATTCGCGGGCGTAGCCGAAGCCGCCATGGCATTGCAGGCAGGCCTCCGCCGCACTCCACGACGCCTCGGAGGCGAGGAGCTTCGCCATGTTCGCCTCCGCGCCGCAGGGCAGGCCGGCATCGAACAGCGCGGCGGCCTTGCGGATCATCAGCTCGGCGGCTTCCGTTTCCACATGGGCGCGGGCGATGGGGAACTGCACCGCCTGGTTCTTGCCGATGGGGCGGTCGAACACCACGCGCTCATTCACGTAAGCCGAGGCCTTGCGGATGAACCAGCGCGCATCGCCCAGCCCTTCGGAAGCGACCAGAACTCGTTCGGCGTTCATGCCGTCCAGGATGTAGCGGAAGCCGCGCCCTTCCTCGCCGACCAGGTTCTCCGCCGGGACGCGAAGGTTGTCGAGGAAGACCTCGGTGGTGTTGTGGTTGATCATCGCGGGCAGGGGACGGATCTCCATCCCCTTGCCGAGCGATTCGCGAATGTCCACCAGGAAGACCGACAGGCCTTCCGTCTTCTTCTTCACTTGGTCGCGCGGGGTGGTGCGCGCCAGCAGCAGCATCAGGTCGGAATGCAGCGCGCGGCTGGTCCAGACCTTCTGGCCAGTGACCACGTAATGATCGCCCTCCCGCACCGCGCGGGTGCGCAGGCTGGTGGTGTCGGAGCCGCTGGTGGGCTCGGTGACGCCAAATGCCTGCAGGCGCAGCGCGCCGCTGGCGATCCCCGGCAGGTAGCGACGCTTCTGCTCCTCGCTGCCGTGCCGCAGCAGCGTGCCCATGATGTACATCTGCGCGTGGCAGGCGCCGGCGGAGCAGCCGCTGCTGTGGATCTCCTCCAGGATGACGGAGGCGGCGCGCAGCGGCATGCCGGAGCCGCCATACTCCTCGGGGATGAGGGCGCCGAGATAGCCGGCCTCCGTCACCGCGCGCACGAATTCCGTCGGGTATTCCTCGCGCATCTCCAGCTCGCGCCAATAGGCGCCCGGGAAGCCCGCGCAGATGCGGCGCACGCTGTCGCGGATCTCTGGATAGTCCTGCTCGAGGGACATGAGGGCGCTGCCGCCCGTCGCATTGAGGTCCATCTTCTATCGTCCCTTGAAGGCCGGCTTGCGCTTCTCGTTGAAGGCGCGCACGCCTTCGATGCGGTCCTCCGTGTCCACCAGCCGGTTATAGGCCTCGATCTCGAAGCGGAAGGCGGAACGCATGTCCATCTGCAAGCCGAAATGGATGGATTTCTTGGCCTGCCGCACGGAAAGCGGCGCGTTGCCGGCGATGACCCGCGCCGTCTCCATCGCCGCCTCCAGCGCCGCGCCCGGCTCCACCAGGCGGTTCGCCATGCCCCATTCCAGCGCCTCCTCCGCACTGAAGGGGCGGCCGGTGAGGATGATCTCCTTGGCGCGCCGCTCCCCCACCGCGCGGGGCAGCGTCACCGTGCCGGTGCCGCCGGGCATGATGCCGATCGTCACCTCGGTCAGCGCGAAGCGCGCGGTGCGGACGGCGTAGATGAAGTCGCAGCCCAGCGCCATTTCCAGCCCGCCCGCGAAGGCGTGGCCGTTCACCGCCGCGATCACCGGCACCGGGCAGTCATGCAGCGCCCAGTAGGAGCGCTCGAAGATCTCGTGCTGGTGCTTCCATTCGGCGACGCTCATGCCGTTGCGCTGCTTCAGGTCGCCGCCGCCGCAGAAGGCCTTGTCGCCCGCGCCGGTGAGGATGGCGCAGCGCACCTTGCCCGGCTCTGCCGTCAGCCGGGTCCAGACCTCCAGCAGGTCCAGGCCCATCTGCGTGTTGAGGGCGTTGGACACCTCGGGGCGGCTCAGCCGGACCACCATCACCTCCGGCGACGGATGCTCGATCGCCAGCGTCTCGAAGGATGCGCTCATGCGGCGTTGCCTCCCAGCAGCGCGTTATCCGCGCCGCGCGCCGGCACCGGGCCGCGTGGCTCGGGCCGGGTTCCGTCAAAGGAGACGGGCAGGCCGATGGCCTGGACGCCCGTGCCCGGCAGGGATTGCAGCAGGCCGAGCGCCGCCGTCTGCGGATGGCCCAGCATCGCGCCCACATCCTGCACCGGGGCGCAGGGAATGCCGGCCGCGTCGAGGCGCCGAATCCACTCGGCATTGGGGCGCTTCAGCATCTCCGCTTCGATCATCGGATACAGCACGTCCTGATGCGCGACGCGGTCGGGGTTGGAGCGGAAGCGCCCGTCCTCCAGCCAGTCCGGCCGTTCCAGCACGCCCGCCAGGGCGCGGAACAGCGCATCGTTGCCGGCCGCCACCACCAACTCGCCATCCGCGGTGCGGTAGGCGCGATAAGGCACGATGCCCTGCGCGCCCGAGCCCTGCCTTTCCGGTGCCTCGCCGGAGGACAGGTATTGCGCCACCGGAACGCTCATCCAGGCTGCCGCCGTCTCGAACAAGGACACGTCCACCACGCCGCCGATGCCGGTGGTAGCGCGGCGCTGCAGCGCGGCCAGGATGCCGATCACGGCCCACATGCCGGTGCCCATGTCCACCATGGAAACGCCGACGCGCACCGCAGGGCGTCCCCTCTCGCCGGTCACGCTCATCAGCCCGCCAAAGGCCTGCATGAGCGGGTCGTAGCCCGGCGCCTGCGCCAGCGGGCCGGTGCGGCCGAAGGCGCCGAGGTTGCAGCAGACCAGCGAGGGCTTCGCCGCCAGCAGCGCCTCTGCGCCCAGGCCGATCGCCTCCGCCTGGCCGGGGCGCATGTTCTGCAGCACCACGTCGCCGCGCTCGAGGAGCAGGGCCTTCAGCCGCGCCATCGCCGCCGCGTCGCGCAGGTCGAGGCAGAGGGAGCGCTTGCCACGATTCAGCGTCTGGAAGATCGCGCTCTCGCCTTCCCAGAAGGGCGGGCCCCATCGCCGCGCATCGTCGCCGGCGGGCTTCTCCACCTTGATCACCTCCGCCCCCATGTCGCCGAGGATCTGCCCGGCAAAGGGCGCGGCGACGCTGTGGCCGAATTCGAAGACGCAAAGGCCCGCCAGCGGCAAGGCCGCGCCCGGTGCGCGCTGTCCTGTCATGCGGAGCGGCCCGTTCCCATCCCAATTCCTTGCCCGAAGCTTCGGCCCGGCCCCGCGTGGCGTCAATCACAGGCCCAGGACTTCCGGCCCGCGCGGCGGCCCGACTAAGCTGGCCCCGGCGCCGCATCCGTGGCGCAAAAAGGGAGGACGCCGCGCCCACGAAGGTGCGGCGCATGGAGGACGTGCCATGGAACGCAGAACGATGTTGCGCGGTGCCGCGCTTGGTTCCCTCACCCTGGCGGGCGCCCTGCCGCGCGAGGGCGCGGCGCAAAGCTATCCGAACCGCCCGGTCCGCATGGTGATCCCCTGGCCACCGGGACAGGCCACCGACATCATCGGGCGCCTCATCGCACAGTCACTCTCGCAAAGCCTCGGCCAGTCCGTGGTGCCGGACAACCGGGCGGGGGCAGGCGGGACGATCGGCACGGACAACGTCGCGAAGTCGCCGCCCGACGGCTACACGCTGCTCGCCGGTTCCTCCGGCCCGGTCAGCATCTCGCCGCTGCTGCGCCGCCTGCCCTTCGACGCAGAGCGCGACCTGGCGCCCGTCGCCATGGCCGGCAACTCGCCCTACCTGCTGGTGATCCGCCCCGGCTTCCCGGCGGAGGACATGGCCGGCTTCATCCGAGCGGTGCGCGCCGCGCCGGGGCGCTACAGCTTCGCCTCCTCCGGCATCGGCGCCACGGCGCATCTGGTGGCGGAGGCGATCAACCGCCGCCTCGGCCTCGACGTCACGCACGTGCCCTTCACCGGCAGCGCGGCGGGCGTCCAGGCCGTCGCGGGCGGACAGGTGGACTATGTGGTGGAGACGCTGGCCGCCACGCAGCCCGTCATCCGCGCCAGCAACCTCAAGGCGCTCGGCATCTCGCTGCTCGATGGCAGCAAGCTGGCGCCGGAGGTGCCGCCGCTGTCGCGCGTGCCGGGGCTGGAGGGGATGGATCTCGGCGCGTGGCTCGGGCTGATGGTGCCGTCGCAGACCCCGGCGCCGATCATCAACCGCCTGGCCGAGGCGATGCGCGAGGCGATGCAGAATGCCGAAGTGGTGTCGCGCATGGAGATCGCGGGGGTGGAGCCGGTCTACAAGGATGCGGAGGGCTTCGCCGCCCATCTGCGCGAGCAGCGCGAGGTGTTCAGCGACGTGATCCGCCGCGCCAATATCCGCATCGAGTGAACGACCTCAGCGGCGCCCGGTCACCACGCGGGCGCCGCGCGTGGCGTCCCCCAGCGCCATGGCGGCGATGGCGGCGGCGATCTTCTCGCCGCCCCGCGCGCTCGGCTCGATCGGGTTGGCGTAATCCCCTGCCTCGTTGCAGATCAGCCGGAGGTCCAGCAGCGCGACGCCGCGCAGGAAGCATTCGCGCAGGATGATGTCGTTGAAGAAGGCGAGGGCGGTGACGGCGCGCCGCTGCCGGTCCGCGTCGAGAAAGCGCGGGTCGTAGATGGTGCAGGCCGCGACCGGCACCCCGTGCGCCAGCGCCGCGTCGAGCATCGCGCCGTAATCCTGCCGGAACGCCCCGCGAAGATCGGCGAAGAGGTCGAGCGACTCCGCCACGAGGCGGGAAGGCCGGCCGAGCATCCATTCCTGGCCCAGCGCGTCGTTGCCGCCCACGCTGACCACCAGGTGCGTCGTGCCTGCGGGCAGGACGGCGATCTGCCGCTGGACGCCGCGCACCACGGCGCCGTCCACGGCCACGAGGCTCGCCCCGGCGCCCGTGGGCAGCGCCGCACGCAACTGCCGGACCACGTCGGGCTGGCCCGGGACATAAACGCCGTTGTCGAAGACCGAGTCGCCGGCCAGCACGATGTGGGCCACGGAAAACCTCCTGGCGCCCGGCGGGGCCTCGTCCTGGCGGCGCGGCTGCCTGCTTCTGCCGCCCCGGCCCGCCTCGTCAGGCGCCGCAGCGCAGGCGCGCCCAGCTATAGGCAGGGGAAAGCTCGCCGGATTGCGCCGTGCGCCAGCGCCAGGTTTCCAGCAGCACCATGCCCGTCTGCTCAAGCGTCACCAGGGTGAAGGCGGTCTGGGGACCGGGCTCGGCCTCTGAGGGCGCCTCCAGCCCTGCGCCGTAGGAGACGCCCGGACGCGCGGCGCGGAAGCTGGTCCGCGGCGCCGGTGCCTGGCCGGTGCGCGGCTGGGCCGCCACGACATGACGTTCCGGGCCGTCGCCCAGAAAGGCGAGGCCGATGGATGCGGCCTCGGCGGGGGCGCGGAGCCCATCGGACTGCACGACGGAACAGTCGGTCAGGGCCGGCTGCTGCGCGGCCCGGTCCTGCGCGGCGGCACCCGCGGCGAGGAGCGGGACGGTGGACAGGGCGAGGAGGAGACGGCGGGGGTCGCGCATGGGGACGTCACTCCGGAGTGGCTCACGAATGCACGAACGCCGGAGCGGCCTGGAGGAAACATGGACTCCCGCGGATGGCGCCTGGAGGCCGGTCCGACGCCGCGCCGGGGCTCGCTCCGCACAGGTGATGGACCAGGAGGGCCGGGCCGCCTAACGTCGGCACCATTCCCGCATGATGCCGCCGCATCGGGGTTTCTCGCTTCTCGGGGTGATCGAGATGGAATGCCCGCATGCGCTGCCGCGCCGCGGATGCGGGGAAGCCGCCGCGTGACCTTGCCGCTGCTGCTGGTGGTCTGGCTCTGCTGGGGCCTCAGCTATCCCTTCATGTCCTGGACCCTGGAGGCGGTGGACCTCGTCACCGCCCGCCTGCTGGCCAATGCCGGCGCCGGGGCCTTGCTCCTGCTGCTCTGCCTGCGCGCCCCGGGGCGGCGCCTCCTGCCGCATCGCGAGGAGTGGGGCGGCGTGCTCGCGCTCAGCCTGCTGATGATGGTCGTCTTTCCCTTCGCGCTGATCGCCGGCGTGATGCTGGTCGGGCCTGGGCAGGCCGCCATCCTGAACTACACCATGCCGCTCTGGGCCTCGCTGCTCGCGGTGCCCGTGCTGGGTGAGCGGCTCGACCGACGCACGGTGATGGCGCTCGGCCTCGGGCTCGTCGCCGTGCTGCTGGTGCTGGTGGGCACGGCGGGTTCCGGGGGGCCGAGCGGCCTGGGCGTGACGCTGGGCCTCGCGGCGGGTGCGACCTTCGGCGCGGGCACGGTGCTGAGCAAGAAGCTCCGCTTCCGCAGCCCGGTGCTGCTGGTCACGACCTGGCAGCTTCTGCTGGGGACGCCGCCGGCCTTCGCGGTGTGGCTCGCGCTTCGCGAGCACACCTACCTGCATCCCGATGCGGGGCGCGGGTTGTTCGGCCTGTTCTACATGGTCGTCTTCTCCAACGCCCTGGCCTACGCCGCCTGGTTTCCCGTGGTGGCGCGGCTGAAGGCGAGCGTCGCCAGCCTTTCGCTGCTGGTCGTGCCCTGCCTCGGCGTCGCCAGCAGCGCCTGGCTGGTGCAGCGGGAGATCGGCGCCTTCGACGTGGCGGCCCTGGCCTGCGTGCTGGGCGCGATCGCCCTGGTGGTCCGGCGGCCTCCCGAGGCGCCTCGTCCGGGCGGATGAGGCCCGCGCGGGCCGTCCTATTCGGGCCTGACGCCGGCCTCGCGGGCCACGCGGCCCCAGGTCGCAAGCTCCTCCTCCACCTGACGCGCGAATTCGGCCGCCGGCCCGCCGGCCGGGGTGATGCCCTGGGCCCGGAGGCGGTCCGCGACGGCGGGGCTCCTCACCGCGCGCGACATGGCGGCGTTGAGCGTGGCGACCAGCTCCGGCGGCATGCCGGCGGGTCCGAAGGCCGCGTACCAGTTCACCGCCGTCAGTCCCGGATAGGTTTCGCTCATCGAGCGGACCTCCGGAAGCACGGGGGAGCGTTCCAGCCCGCCGATCGCGATGGCGACCATGCGCCCTTCGGCGATGTGCGGGAGCGAGTTGACCAGGTTGTTGATCATGGCCTGCACCTCGCCGCCCAGCAGCGCCGTGGTGGCCGGCGCCGCCCCGCCATAGGCGACATGCGTGATGTCGATCCCCGCCATGGCCTTCAGCCGCTCCATGGCGAGGTGGTTGTTCGTGCCGTGCCCCGCGGAGGAATAGTTGAAGGCGCCCGGCCGCTCGCGCACGCGGGCGACGAACTCGGGCAGCGTCCGGACGCCGAGCGAGGGATGCGCGACGAGCACGAAGGGACCGTCGGCGAGGCGGATGACCGGCGTGAAGTCGCGCTGCGTGTCGAAGGGCAGGTTGCGCAGCACCGCCGGGTTGATGACGTGCGAGTTGGCGGTGATCAGCAGCGTGTGGCCATCGGGCGCGGCGCGCGCGACGACCGCGCTTCCGGTGCTGCCGCCGGCGCCCGGCCGGTTCTCCACGACCACGGGCTGGCGCCACTCCGTCTCGAGCTGGGCCGCGACGGCCCGTGCGATGGCGTCGGTCGGCCCGCCCGCGGCGAAGGGCATGACGATGCGGACGGGGCGGGCCGGGAAGGACGGCGTCTGCGCGCGAAGCGTGCCCGGCTCAAGCAGGGCGGGCGTGGCCACGGCAAGGGCCAAGAGGTCGCGTTTCGTGTGGGGCATCCCATCACTCCCAGGGGGGTTTTGCCGGGAGGGTGCCATGATCGCCATGCGCGTCGCCACAGGCTGCGGCCGGGCGGGCTGCTCGGACGGGACGGCCGATTGCCGCAGCGCGTCGCCCATGCGCGGCCGCTCGGTGCGGGAATGAGCCTTGAGCGAGAGGCGGCACGGTCGATGCCTCGCCTCGCCGGCCGGACATCGGGCCCCTTCAGGGCTTAAAGCGCCTAACAGAACTGGGTTCTGAGCGTTGGGGCTTCCATGGCGAAGCCTCTTGTTTCCGACGAGTTATGGGCGGCGGTGGCGCCGCTGTTGCCGCGTGAGCGACCCAAGCTAA
>NZ_JAPFQI010000012.1 GCF_026183895.1 Sabulicella glaciei
ATCGCTCGACGGACCGCCGCTGTCGTGGTGGCGCAGCCGTGTTGAACCTGGCCCATAGCGCGTCCTTCCACTCCTGGGAGAAGACTGCACCATCAAAACCTGGGATCAAACATCTAGGCATGAGATCTCGCCCGTCTCACTCAGTAGTGAGCGAGAAGCGGTGACGCCGGCAGCTTCATTCTCAACCGCTCGGTCGTATTTGGCCGTGACGCGGCGCAGGTTGACTGGTGCCGTCGACGCGCTCGATTTTGTTGAGCCGGGCATGTGACCTATCGTCGAGGGTTGCTCCGCCACTTGGTTGCACTGCTCGCGGGCGGCTCAAGCTCCCCGCTGCGAACGCAGTTCTCGCCGCCTCCCGACCTCAAATGCACAAGTGATGCTGAAAAGGAACACGCAAGCGATACAGCGAATGATTATCACGCGTGGCTTCGGGCGGGGCTATGTTGCTAACGTGGACTGGAAACAGGCGGCATGGCCAGACGGGGAACGCTGATGCGTAGCAACGTCTTTGATTTCTTGTTCCTGACCACTGCAGCCGCCGCGCAGGTGCATGGCTCTTGCTGAGTGGTAGAATTGCTTTGCACATGCGTCGCCCCGCCGGAGACGAACCACGCCACAGCCTCCCACTGCTACCTATGTGCTACCTAGGCTTCTGCCACACAGCACGTCGGAGAGGGTAAGTGCTTGAAAAGAATGGTGGGCGCGACAGGGATTGAACCTGTGACCCCTGCCGTGTGAAGGCAGTGCTCTCCCGCTGAGCTACGCGCCCGTGCCGTGCATGCGGCGGGTAAGCCGCTGTTTGGCGGCGCAGGGCGCTTGTGTCAAGCGGGAGGCGCGGCCACTTGCGCTCCATGCCTCTCCTCCTCGCCATGCTCCTGCTCCTCGCCATTCCGGCGGCGGCCACGCCCTGGCGGGCGGAATACGCCGTCACGCTCGCCGGGGTGACGGTGATGGAAGCCCAGGTGACCTTCGATTTGGACGGGCCGGGCTATTGGGTCGAGTCCCGCTCCCGCTCGCGTGGCCTAGCCAGCCTCGTGGCGCGCGGCGCCTACGTGACCCGGGCCAGCGGCAGCTGGCGGGGCGACGCGGTGGCGCCGCGCCGCTACGCGACGGAGGGGCAGACCCGCGGATCGCCGCGCCGCATCGTCATCGACTACGAGAATGCCGTGCCGCGCGTCCGTGTGCTCGACCCGGTGGAGGACGTGCCCCGAACCCCGATCCCGGAAGACGCGCTGCCGGGCACGGTGGACAGCCTTTCCGCCCTCGCCATGCTGGCCCGGCAGGTGAGCCGCACGGCGCGTTGCGACGCCTCGGCGCGCATGTTCGACGCGCGCCGCCTGACGCTCTTCGCCGCCCGCACCGTGGGGCAGGAGGCGGACGGGCTGCGCTGCGAACTGGAAAGCCGCCATATCGCCGGCATCCCGACGCAGCGCGACCCGGTGCAGGCCGCGCAGCCGCAGATCATCCACACTTGGTTCGTCCGCCCGCACGAGAACGGCCCCGCCATCCCCGGGCGGGTCGAGATCGCCACACGCTGGTGGGGGCGGGTGGAGGCGCATCTGATCCGGCTGGAGCCCGCACGCGCAACATGATATAATATAACATGCTCGCGCGTCGCACCCTTCCGCTCCTCGCCCTTTCCCTTCCCTTCCTGGCCCGTGCCTCCGCGCCGCCCGTGGCCGTGGCCTCCTTTTCCATCCTCGGGGACATCGCCCAGCAGGTAGCGGGGCAGAGATGGGAGATCCGCACCCTCGCCGGACCAGACGTGGACGCGCACCATTTCCAGCCGCGCCCCTCCGATGCCGAGGCGTTGCGCGGCGCGACGGTGGCGATCCGCAATGGCGCCGGCTTCGATGGCTGGTTCGACCGCCTGGTGCGCGGGGCCGGGTTCCGCGGTCGCCTCGTCACCGCGACGGAAGGGCTGACCTTGCGCAGCGCCGCGACGCGGGGCGGCCATTCACACGGGTCCTCCGACCCGCATGCCTGGCAGGATGCACGCCTCGCCACAGGCTATGCCCGCCGCATCGCCCAGGCGCTGGAAACCGACCCGGCGCCCTACCTGGCACGCCTCGCCGCGCTGGACGAGGAGATCCGCGCCGCGATCGCCACCGTCCCGGAGGAACGCCGGGTGGTCGTCACCAGCCACGACGCATTCGGCTATTACGGCGCTGCCTACGGGGTGCGGTTCCTGGCCCCGCAGGGCACCTCCACCAGTGCCGAGCCTTCGGCGCAGCAAGTCGCGGCGCTGATCCGGCAGATCCGGCAGGGGAACATCACGGCCGTCTTCATGGAGAATATCGGCAACCCGGCGACGCTCCGCCGCCTTGCCGCAGAAGCCGGGGTGCAGGTGCGCGGAAGGCTCTTCGCCGATGCGCTCTCGCCCCCCGACGGTCCTGCCGCAACCTATGAGGCGATGATGCGCCACAACACCCGCCTGCTTGTTTCCGCCATGCGGAATGACCCTGCCTGATCTTTCCGTCCTGCGGGAGGAACAGCGGGACCTCGCTGCGCGGACGGTGCGCGAGGATGCGCTGGGCGAGGTGCGCCTGATCGGCGGCGTGGACATTTCCGCCAGCCGCTTCGAGCAGGAGGTCCATGCGGCCATCGTGGTGCTCGAATGGCCCTCCCTCACCGAAGTGGCGCGGGCCGGGGCGAGCCAGGTGGCGAGGATGCCCTACATCACCGGCTTCCTTGGCTTCCGCGAGGTGCCGGCCGCCGTCTCGGCTTGGCACGACCTGCCGGTGAAGCCCGACCTCCTCATGGTGGACGGGCAGGGGCTGGAGCATCCGCGCCGCTGCGGCGTCGCCACCCACCTGGGCGTCACGCTGGACGTGCCCGCCATCGGCGTCGCCAAGTCGCGCCTTTGCGGCACCTGGCCGGAACTGCCGGAACCCGTGGACAGCGCCGTGCCCATCACCGACCGGGGCGAGGTGGTCGGGATGTTGCTGCGCTCGCGGCTGCGGGCCAAGCCCATCCACATCTCCATCGGGCACCGCATCTCGCTGGACACGGCGATGCGCTGGGTGAGGGCGACGCTGCGCGGCCGCCGGCTGCCCGAGCCGACGCGCCGCGCGCATGACGCCGCTTCGGTGGTGCGGAAGGCGTTCCTCGCCTAGTTTCCCGCCATGCCGCGCATCCTCGTCACTCTCGCCGGGATTTCCGGTTTCCTGGCCGTGCTGCTCGCCGCGCTTTCGGCGCATGGGGCGGAGGAGGCGCGTGTCATGACCGGGCAGGTCGCCACGCTGCTGGGCTGGCATGCCCCGGCCTTCCTGGCCCTCGCGGCCTGGGGACGGGGAGGGGCGGCCGCCGCGCTCTGGGCGCTGGGCCTGCTGCTCTTCGGCAGCGCGGTGCTGCTGCGGGCCCATGCCGGCGTGTCGCTCGGCCCCATCGCGCCCACCGGCGGCATCGCGATGATGCTTGGCTGGGCGTCGCTGGCGGTGCTCGCGTGGCGCCGGTGATCCGCGCCGCCTACCTGGCCGATCCGGGGCTGGAAGCGCCGCTCGAGGAGGAGCTGACGCGGCGTGGCGTCGCCATCGCGCGGTGGCACGGGCCGCTCGCCCTGACCGAGGCGCCGCCGGTCCCCGCCGCCTGGGCGCTCGACATCTGGGATGCGCCGGTCGAGCTTCCCGCGCCTTCGGTGAAGGCGGCGGCGGATGCGCTGCGGGGCATCCAGCGCAACTGGTCGCAGGTGCCGGTGCTGCACCACCGCCGCTCCGCCCTCATCGAGGCGCGGCTGCCGCCGGTGAAGGCGCGGCCGCTTCGCTTCCCGGAGCCGGCCCCGACAGGGCACCTGGGCGGCTGGACGTTGCTGGACACCGATCTTCTGCTCGCCTCGCCCACCAAATCCTCGCCCTTTCCGCGCGGCGCGGTGCGCTTCGAGGAGGATCGCGAGGGCCCGCCCTCCCGCGCCTATCTCAAGCTGTGGGAGGGGCTGACGCGCTTCGGGCAGTGGCCGGGGCCGGGCGAGGTGGCGCTCGACCTCGGCGCCTCGCCGGGTGGCTGGAGCTGGGCGCTGGCGCAGCTGGGCTGCGCGGTGGTGGCGGTGGACAAGGCGCCGCTCGACCCGCGTGTTTCCGCGCTGCCCAATGTCACGCTGCGCCAGGAAAGCGCTTTCGGCCTCCCGCCCGAGAAGGTGGATTGGCTGTTCAGCGACGTGATTTGCTACCCGGCGCGGCTGCTGGGCCTCGTGCAGCGCTGGCAGGGCTTCGCGCGGCGCATGCTGTGCACGGTGAAGTTCCAGGGCGCCACGGACCACGAGACGGCGGAGCAGTTCGCCGCGCTGCCCGGCGCGCGCCTGTTCCACGGCGCGCACAACAAGCACGAGCTGACCTTCCTGTGGGAAGCGCCCTGACCCGCGCGAGAATTTTCCGCACCCGGCCCCTGGGGGCGGGTTGCCAGCCTTGCGGGGCTGTGGCACATGCTCGCCCACGGAGCGGGCGGGCGTAGCTCAGGGGTAGAGCACGACCTTGCCAAGGTCGGGGTCGAGGGTTCGAATCCCTTCGCCCGCTCCAGCCGATCCCCAAAGACAGAGTCTGCTAAACAGGCGTCCCCCCGCGTAGGTCGTGCGCCTCAAGGCTGGGCAGCCGGTCCCTCTCGAGACGCACCTTCCCCTTCACGCGTATGCGGCACGGCCATCCAGCGAAAGCGCTGACGGTACTGGTGCGGCGCAATGCCCGTGTTGCGCTTGAAGATGCGGCGGAAGGCGGCCGGCTCGGTGTAGCCGACCTCCTCGGCGATCGCGTCGATCGGCGCGTCGGTCGTCTCCAGCATCTGCTTGGCTTCCTCGATGCGCAGCGACTGCACGTAGTCGAGCGGCGCATAGCCCGTCACGCTCTGGAAACGGCGCACGAAGCTGCGTGCGGCGAGGCCGGAGACCTGCGTCATCCCCGCCACCGGATTGGCGCGGGCGTAGTTGTCGGCGATCCAGGCCTGCGCCGCTGCCACCGCCGCGTCATCATGCTGGCGCGGCCGAACCCGCGCGGCGAAGGGAAGCTGGCCGTCGCTGCGGTCGCCGAACAGGAACAGCTTGGCGGTGCGCCGCGCCTCCTCCTCCCCGCAGAAACGCGCCACGAGGTAGAGCGCCAGATCGGTCCAGGAGGCGTTGGCACCGGAGGTTACCAACCGATGCCCGGTCCCCGCCGTCACCAGCACCCGCTCGGGGCGGAGGCGGACATCCGGGTAGCGGCTGCGGATCTGGTCGGTCGCGGCCCAATGGCAGGTGGCTTCCATCCCATCCAGCAACCCGGCCTCCGCCAGCATCAGCGAGCCGGTGCAGACCGAGCAGACCAGCGCGCCTTGCGCATGCTGGCGCCGCAGCCACTCGACGGCTTCGGGCCATCGGCCACGGGTTTCCTCGTCGCGCCCCACCGCCAGGTCGCAGACGATCACGATGTCGGCGCGCTTCGCCTCCGCGAAGCTGAGATCCGGCGTAACGGGAAGCCCGACCAGATTCCGCAACGGCTCGCGGCTCGCCGCCACGATGCGCGGCGTGAAGCGCCGCGGCCCCGGGGACCAGCCGGTCAGCATCTCCCAACCTGAGCCGACGAAGGAGAGCACTTCAAAGAACCCGTTGAGCACCCCGGTCGCGATCTCGGGCACGGCAATCAGGCAGACCGAGACTCGGGCCGGGGCAAAGGGCGTGGTCATCCGGCAAGCGTGGCACGTCTGGACCGGTTTCGTCGATTCCGTGCCTGACGGCTCGAAGACTCCCCGTGCGAAGGGCGGTGCGTCATCACCAAGCGAACGGGAGATACCAATGTTCGACACCACCAGACGCAAGCTGTACGGGGCCGGCCTTCTCGGCGCCGGCGTCCTTCTCGGCGGCCTCGGCTTCACCCGGGCGGAAAACCTCGCCACGCGGGGCCGCATCCTGCTCGACGCGGGCGCCGCGCGGCCCATGGGCCTCGTGCAGGCCGCGAATTTCCCGCTGATCGAAGCGATCCACGGCCGCCGGTCGCGGCGCTTCGCCAAGGGGGCAGCGATCCCCAACGGGCCGCTCGCCTTCACCTCCCGTCACGCCCCCGAAGCGCTCGATCCGCTGGAGCAGATGCTGCTGATCGCGACCGTCGCCGGGAACACCGGATGGGCCGAGCTCTTCGCGCACCATCCGGGCTACGCGGGGCGCCTGCCCAACTACACGACGGCGGCGGGCGGGCGCAGCTTCCCGTCCTCGGCCGGCTTCAGCACGTCGGAGTTCTTCTTCACCGACGACACGGGCGTCTACTTCCTGCCGACGCGGGACATGACGCCCGCACCGGCCGAAGGCGGCACAGATCTGCGCGGCTGGCTGGACGCGCACCGCGCCCGGATCGTGAAGCTGGCCGATGGCCGGCTGAACATCCCGGCGGAGATGCCGCACATGGAGGGGCACAACACTTGGTGCGCCAACGTGCCCGGCTCCACCCTCGTCTTCCCGGTAGCGGATGTCGCGCAGCACGTGATCCTGCAGCTGCTCTACCTCGTGCAGAACGGCACCGGCATCTATGACGACGTCAACGGCCGGCAGATCCCGGGACTGGAGCGCTACACGCACCGGCTGAACCTGGAGGTCGCCTATCCGCTGACCTTCCTCGAGCAGATCGCGCTCAGCGACGTGTCGGTGGAGATGGGCACCGCCTGCTACGCGGGTGCCCTGATGCTCCAGGCGCTCGGCCTCGGCGGCTGGATGTACACCGGGATCAACCCCTTCACCGTCATGGGCGCGAGCGGCAATCCGGCGGTGCCTGGCCTCGGCTTCCGTTTCGACATGCTGCCGGGCAACCCCCTCCCGCACTTCACGGGATTGCCGGGGATCTTCGAGGCGCATGTCCCGCCCCACCACGCGAGCATGCGCGCAGCGGTCGAGACGGTGGTCGCCCGCAAGTTCGGCGCGGGCGGGCCCTTCGACCCGAAGCAGGGCGGGTCGTACCGCGAGAACGCGGCCGTCCGGTCGAGCGCTGCGCCGATCGACGCGGAGGCGATCGAGATCGCGACCGTGATGTCGGAATACGTCTTCTCGACCTTCGGGCGCTTCCCGGCGACGGTGCCGGCGGTGTTCCTCAAGACCTACCTCCAGGCGCACCGGCTCGACACCGAGTTCTACGACCGCCACCACGCGCCCGGCGCCTATCTCCGCACCCATGCCCGGCATGACCGCAACTGGGGATGACCAATGCCTCCGTCCGGCCCGGGCGTCTCCTGCCGACGCAATCCGCTTGCGCGATTCGGCGGACAGGAGGGACAAACGGGTCCGGACGGAGCATCCCCATTTCCGTCGCGGCAGAAGGGAGTCCGACGATGAAGGCCGTTGCCTACACCAAGAGCCTGCCGATCGCCGAGTTCGAGTCGCTCGAGGACGTGACGCTGCCCGATCCGCCCGAGCCCAAGGGGCATGATCTGCTGGTCGAGGTGCGGGCGGTCTCGGTGAACCCGGTGGATACCAAGGTGCGGATGCGCGCCGACCCGGGCGGCGCGCCAAAGGTGCTGGGCTACGACGCGGCCGGGGTCGTGCGCGCGGTGGGGCTCGACGTGCGGCATTTCCGGCCGGGCGACGCGGTGTTCTACGCCGGGGACATTTCCCGCCCCGGCACCAACTCCGCGCTGCACCTGGTGGATGAGCGCATCGTCGGGCCGAAGCCGAAGCGCCTGTCCTTCGCCGAGGCGGCGGCCGTGCCGCTCACCGCCATCACGGCCTGGGAGGCGATGTTCGACCGGCTGCGCATCCCCCGCGACACGACGCCGCGGCAGGAGGCGGTGCTGGTCATCGGCGGAGCGGGCGGCGTCGGCTCCATCGCGGTGCAGCTGGCGCGGCGCCTGACCGGGCTGCGGGTCCTCGCCACGGCGAGCCGCCCGGAAACGAAGGAATGGGTGCACCAGATGGGCGCACACGAGGTGCTGGACCACGGCGGCGACCTCGTGGCCCAGGTAAAGGCACTGGGCGTGAAGGTGCCCTATGTCTTCGTCACCACCCAGACCGAGGCGCACTGGGCCGCGATCTGCGAGATCGTCGCGCCGCAGGGCGGCGTGTGCCTGATCGACGACCCGAAGCAGCCGCCCGACGTGCGGATGCTGAAGAGCAAATCCGCCTCCCTCCACTGGGAGTTCATGTTCGTCCGGCCCATGAACGCAACGCCGGACATGGAGGAACAGCACCGCCTCCTCGCCGAGGTCAGCCGCATGCTGGATGAAGGCAGCCTGCGGACGACGCTGGGCGAGCATTTCGGCGCGATCAACGCAGCCAATCTGCGCCGCGCCCATGCCGCGCTGGAAAGCGGCAAGTCGCGCGGCAAGGTGGTGCTGGAGGGCTTCGGCGGCTGAGCGTGGAGCCCGCGTGTCACGATGGGCGCGCGGGTTCCGGCTGCGGGGCGTTCGGGAAGAAGAGCTGTTCGCCGTTGATCCGGTAGCTGGCGATGGCGGCCTGCCCCACTGGCGAGACGAGCCACTCCACGAAGCGGCGCGCCCCTTCGGCGTTGACGTGCGGGTGGCGCGCGGCACTGACGACCATGACGCCGTACTGGTTGAACAGGCGCTCATCGCCCTCGGCCAGGACGCGCAGGTCCTGGCGGTTGCGGAAGGACAGCCAGGTGCCGCGATCGGCCAGCACGTAGGCCCCCTGTGCGGCCGCGGCATTCAGCGCCGGGCCCATGCTCTGGCCGATCTCGCGGTACCACTGGCCGCGCCCCTGGACCGGGTCGAGCCCGACCTCGCGCCACAGGCGAAGCTCCGCCGCATGGGTGCCGCTGCGGTCGCCGCGGCTGATGAAGCCGGCCCGCGCACTTGCGACGCGGCGCAGCGCCTCCGCCACGTCGCGAGCGCCGGCGATGCGTGCGGGGTCGGCGGCGGGACCGACCAGCACGAAGTCGTTGTACATGACGGGATGGCGCGGTCCGCCGAAGCCTTCGGCCACGAAGCGCTCCTCCGCCGCGCGGTCATGCACGAAGACCACGTCGGCATCGCCGCGCCGCCCAACATCCAGCGCCTGACCCGTGCCCAGCGCCACCACGCGGACGCGGATGCCCGCCGCCTCCGTGAAGAGCGGCAGGATGTGGCCGAACAGTCCGGATTGCTCCGTGCTCGTCGTGCTGGCGACCGTGATCGCACGCTCCTGCGCGGAGGTGGGGAAGGCGGCCAGCGCCAGGATGGCGGCGAGAAGGCTTCGGCGAAGGGTCACCATACCAGGTCTCCTTGAAGAAAGGCGGCGGCTTCGGGCGCTTCGGGCGCGGCAAAGAAGCGCGGCGCCGGGGCGTGCTCCAGCACGCGGCCGCGATGCAGGAAGATCACCTCCCCTGCGAGGCGCCGCGCCTGGCCGATGTCGTGCGTGGTCATGACGATCTTGGTGCCGCGCCGCGCCAGGGCGGCGACGATCTCCTCTACCGTCCGCGTCGCCGATGGGTCGAGGCTCGCACAGGGCTCGTCCAGGAACAGCACTTCCGGCCGCAGCGCCGCCGCGCGCGCCAGGGCCAGGCGCTGCTGCTCCCCGCCCGAAAGCCGCCGCGCCGGCCGTTCCGCCAGCGCCGCCAGCCCGACCAGATCAAGCGCCTCCTCCGCGCGCCGGGCGCGCTCGCGCGGGGCGATGCCGGCCAGGGCGAGAGGGTAGGCGACATTCGCCGCGACCGAGCGGCGCAGCAGCACGGGGCGCTGGAACACCATGGCCTGCCGCGCCGCGGCGCGATCCGGCGCAGCCGCCCAGCGCACCGCGCCCCCACCGGGCGGGAGAAGCCCGTGCAGAAGGCGCAGCAGCACCGACTTGCCGGCGCCGTTCGGCCCGATCACCACGGTCGGCTGCCCGGCTTCGATGGAAAAGGACACGCCGTGCAGGATTTCGACGCCGCCGGCGGCGAAGCGCAGCGCCTCGACCAGCAGCGGAAGGATGGTATCGGGCGCCCGCATCACCCGGCCCAGCGGGAGGCCGCGCCGCGCAGCGCCTGGGCCAGCGCGTTCACTGCGACGACAATGGCCATCAGCACCAAGCCCAGCGCGAGGGCCAGCGGCAGGTCGCCCTTGCTGGTTTCCAGCGCGATGGCCGTGGTCATGACGCGGGTGAAGCCTTCGATGTTGCCGCCCACGATCATCACCGCCCCCACCTCCGCGCTCGCGCGGCCAAAGCCGGCGAGCAGCACGGTGAGCAAGGCGAAGCGCCCGTCCCAGAGCAGGGTAGGCACGGCGCGCAGCGGTCCTGCGCCGAAGGAGCGAAGTTGCTCCGCGTATTCCTCCCAAAGCCCCGACAGCGCCTCGCGCGTCAGCGCGGCGAGGATGGGGGCGATCAGCACGGCCTGGGCGATGACCATGGCGGTCGGCGTGAACAGCAGGCCGAGCGGCCCCAGCGGGCCCGAGCGCGACAGCAGCAGGTAGATCAGCAGCCCGGCGACGACCGGCGGCAGCCCCATCAGCGCGTTCAGCGCCACAATGGCGCTCTGACGCCCGGGGAAGCGCGTCACTGCCAGCAGCGCGCCGAGTGGCAGCCCGACCAGCGCGGCGATCAGCACGGCCGAAAGGCTCACCCGCAGGCTCAGCCCCACGATCGCCATCACCGCCGGGTCGACGGCGAGGATCAAGCCCAGCGCGGCGGTGATGGCGGCATGCAGGTCGCCCAAGACGTTCCCCTTCGGTGCGGGATCGGTGTCGCCGCTCCGTTAAGCAGGGTCAACGACGGGGCCGCTTGACCATCCGCCAGCATTTGCCGGATTTTGCCGCACAATGCCGGATGTCCTGACCCTGCGCGAGGCGGCCGCGTTCCTGCGCCTGTCGGAGCGCGCCCTGTACGACCTCGCGCGCGGCCGGCGCGTGCCTTCGGTCCAGCTGGGCGGCAAGTGGCTCTTCCCGCGCGACCTGCTGGACCGGTGGCTCCGCGCCCAGGCCGGGCTGCCCGGCGCCCCGGCGCCGGAACCGCCTCCCATCCTGGCCGGCAGCCACGACCCGCTGCTGGACTGGGCGGTGCGGCAATCGGGGTGTGGCCTCGCGTTGCGGTCGGTGGGCAGCCTGGACGGCATCGCAGCGCTGGCTTCTGGCGAGGCCATGGCCGCCGCGATGCACCTACCCGACCCCGACACCGGCGCCTGGAACGAACCAGCCGCGCGCGAGGCCATGCGGGGACGCGGTGTGGTCGGCATCACCTGGGCTTGGCGTGAGCAGGGGCTGATCCTGCCGGCCAGCAATCCGCTCGCCCTCGCCTCGGCCGCCGATTTGGCGCGGCTCGGCTTGCGGGTCGTTGGGCGGCAGAATCGGGCGGGAAGCCACGTGCTGCTGACCCACCTGCTGACGGAGGCCGGCATCCGGCTCGATCAGATCGGCTTCCTGCCCGAACCCGCCCTGGCCGAGGACGAGGTGGCCGCCGCCGTCGCCGAGGACCGCGCGGATGCTGGGTTCGGCATCCGCGCCGAGGCTTCGGCGCGCGGTCTTCATTTCGTGCCGCTGGTGCGGGAGCGCTTCGACCTGGTGATGGCGCACCGGCACTTCTTCGCCCCCGCCATCCAGTCCCTGCTCGGCTTCGCGCGGGGCGAGGCTTTCGCGGCGCGGGCGGCGCGCATGGGCGGCTATGCGGTGGAGGAGCTGGGCCGCGTCGCCTTCAACCTGTGAAAGCTGCGCGTCAGCGATGCGTCGTGACGCCGACCTGCTGGCACATGGAAACCAGCGGGCAGGTGGAGCAGCGCGGTCGCTCCCCGGTGCAGACATGCTTGCCGAAGGGGACCAGCCTTTCGTTGATCTCCACCCAGTAGCGCTCGGGCAGCACCTTCTCCAGCGCCGCCTGGGTGCGCTCGGGGGTGGAGGTGGCGACGATGCCCCAGCGATTGGTGATGCGGTGGACATGGACGTCCACGGCGATCAGGGGCCGGTTCAGCGCCACGCCCAGCGCCAGCGCGGCGATCTTCGGCCCGACGCCGCGAAACGCCATCAGCCCTTCCGGCGTGTCGGGCACGGCGCCGCCATGCTCCTCCACGATGCGGCGCGACAGGGCGAGGATGTCGCGCGCCTTGGGCTCCGGAAAGGTGGCGCCGAACAGGAGGCGGGTGATCGTCTCCTCGTCCAGCGCCGCCATCTGCTCTGGCGTGCGCGCCACCTCGAAGAGCCGCAGCGAGACGGGCATCGTCGTCTCGTCGCGGGTGCGGGCGGAGATGAGGCTGGAAACGAGCTGCTCGAACAGGGATCCGTAGCCGCGGTCGCGCATTTCGAACATGGCGGCCTTTGGCACGCCGGCGACGGCCTCGCGCAGGTGGTGGAAGGCCTCGTCGAAGTCGAAGGGCTGCTTGGCGGCGGCGGACATGGCGCCTCAACGCCCTGGGGGCGCCCCTCGGTTTGCTCCCTTTGCCGGGGGGGGTATACGGGGCCGCTGGATTGGCCGGATGTTGCGCTGCCGCGGCGCGGCCCGAAGGAAAGCAGGAACTGGCGATGAGCAGCGCGCGTGCGGTGCGGGACGACGAGCCCGAGGAGCTGGGCCGTCAGGTCATCCTGACGGAGGCGGAGGGCCTCGCGGCACTGGCCGCCTCCCTGGATGCCTCCTTCGGCCAGGCCCTTTCGCTGCTGGCCGAAGTTTCCGGCCGTGTCGTGGTGTCCGGCATGGGCAAGTCCGGCCATGTCGGGCGCAAGATCGCCGCCACCTTCGCCTCGACCGGCACGCCCTCGCATTTCGTCCACCCGGGCGAGGCGAGCCACGGCGACCTCGGCATGATCGTGCGGGGCGACGCGGTGCTGGCGCTGTCCAACTCCGGCAACACGGTCGAGCTGTCGGCCCTGGTCGCCCATACGCGACGCTTCGCCATCCCGCTGATCGCCATCACCGCCGGCGCCGGCTCCGCCCTGGCGCGTGCCGCCGACGTGGCGCTGCTGCTGCCCCCCGTGAAGGAGGCCTGCCCGATGGGCCTCGCCCCCACCACCTCCACCACCATGCAGCTGGCGCTGGGCGACGCGCTGGCCGTCGCGCTGCTGCACCGGCGCGGCTTCACCGCGGCGGATTTCGGCGTGTTCCACCCGGGCGGGCGTCTCGGCGCCCAGCTTTCCCGCGTGGAGGAGCTGATGCACCCGCGCTCCGAGCTGCCACTGGTCACACCGGAGACGCCCATGGACCAGGCACTGATCACCATGACGGGCGGCCGCTTCGGCTGCGTCGGGGTGGTGCGCGACGGGCGCCTCGCGGGGGTCATCACCGATGGCGATCTGCGCCGCACGCTGGAGGCGCGCTCGGGCGCGCTGCTGACCCTGGAGGCGGGCGAGGTGATGTCCGGATCGCCGCGCACCGTGCGGCCGGACGCACTGGCCGCGGAGGCGCTGCGGCTGATGAACGAGAACAAGGTGACCGCCCTCTTTGTCGTCGATGGGACGGGCGCGCCGGTCGGCATCCTCCATGTCCATGACCTTCTGCGCGCCGGCGTCGCCTGAAACGAGGGATCACATCCGATGACCGCCATTTCCCTCCGCGACCTTCGCGTCGGCAACGACGAGCCCCTGGTCTTCCTGTGCGGCCCCTGCCAGATCGAGAGCCGCGCCCACGCGCTGGAGATGGCCGACGCGCTCGCCGCCATGGCGCGGGAGGCGGGGGTCGGGATGGTCTACAAATCCTCCTTCGACAAGGCGAACCGCACGAGCGTCGGCGCCGCGCGCGGCATCGGCCTGAAGGAGGGCCTCGCCATCCTTGCCGAGGTGCGGGAGCGCACGGGCCTGCCGACGCTGACCGACGTGCACACCGCCGAGCAATGCGCCCCGGCCGCCGAGGCGGTGGACGTGCTGCAGATCCCGGCCTTCCTGTCGCGCCAGACCGACCTGCTGCTGGCCGCCGGGGAGACGGGGGCGGCGGTCAACGTGAAGAAGGGCCAGTTCCTGGCGCCCTGGGACATGGCGAACGTGGCGGCCAAGATCGCCAGCACCGGCAATGAGCGCATCCTGCTGTGCGAGCGCGGCGCCTCCTTCGGCTACAACACGCTGGTCAGCGACATGCGCGCCCTGCCCATCATGGCGCGCACCGGCTACCCGGTGGTGTTCGACGCCACCCATTCCGTGCAGCAGCCGGGCGGCCAGGGCAGCAGCAGCGGCGGGCAGCGCGAATTCGCGCCCGTCCTGGCCCGCGCCGCCGTGGCGGTGGGCGTGGCTGCGGTGTTCATCGAGTGCCACCCAGACCCGGACAAGGCGCCGAGCGACGGGCCGAACATGATCCCGCTGCGCGAGATGCCGGCGCTCCTCGCGCGCCTCAAGGCGTTCGACGCGCTGGCGAAGTCGTGAGCCGCGCCCTCGTCCTCATCCCGGCGCGGATGCGCGCCACGCGCCTGCCCGACAAGCCGCTGGCCGAGATCGCCGGCCTGCCCATGATCGTGCAGGTCATGCGCCGCGCCGAGGAGGCGGGAATCGGCGAGGTGGTGGTGGCCACCGACGCGGAGGAGATCGCGGCGGCGGTGCGCGCGCATGGCGGCCGCGCGGTGATGACGCGCGCCGACCATCCCTCGGGCAGCGACCGCATCCACGAGGCGATCGAGGCACTGGATCCGGAAGGGCGGCAGGAGGTGGTGGTGAACGTGCAGGGCGACCTGCCCACCATCGCGCCCGCCGCCATCCGCGCCGTGCTGTCGGTGATGGAGGAGCGGGACGTGGCGCTCGGCACGCTGGTCGCGCCGATCGAGCGCGAGGAGGACCGCGAGGCGAGCCAGGTGGTGAAGATGGTCGGCAGCGAATGGAAGCCCGGCCGCTTCCGCTGCCTCTACTTCACCCGCGCCACCGCACCCTGGGGCGAGGGGCCGCTCTGGCACCATATCGGCCTTTATGCCTGGCGGCGCGACGCGCTGCGCCGCTTCGTCGCCCTGCCGCCCAGCCCGCTGGAGTTGCGCGAGAAGCTGGAGCAGCTGCGCGCGCTTGAGGCCGGGATGCGCGTGGACGCGCAGGCGGTGGACGACGTGCCGCTCGGCGTGGACACGCAAGAGGATCTCGACCGAGCGCGCGCGATGATGGCTCAGCGCGGCAGCGCAGCCGCCTCGTCGTAGAGGGCGAGCAGCGTCTCGATCCCCGGCCCTTCCATCTCCGGCGCGGGGGTGCGCGCCTCGGGCGGCAGCGCCGCCATCTCCATGATGCGGTCGGCGAGGTCGAGCGCGTCGCCGGCGCGGAAGGTCATGCTGCCGGGCAGCTCCTCCAGCTTCTCCGCGATGCCGCCGATGCCCGAGCCGATCAGTGGCCGGCCGGCCCGCGCCGCCTCGCGGATGATGAGGGGCGAGTTCTCCCACCAGATGGACGGCACGATCACCGCGTCCACGCCGCGCATCAGCTCCGTCACCTCCGCGTTCCGGTAGGGGCCGCGATGGATGAGGCGGCGCGGCGGCGTGGCCAGCACCTTCGCCACGTGCTCGCGGAAGGAAGTGGGCTGGTTCTCGGCGGAGCCGTGCAGCTCGATCACCGCGTCGGCGCCGCGCTCCTCCAGCAATTCGGCGGCGCGCACCAGCACGTCGATGCCCTTGAGGCGCGACATCTGGCCGAAGAACCCGGCGCGGAACGGTCCGCTCCGGCGCGGCGCCTCGGGGCCCGGGTCGTGCGGCGGCAGGTGGTTCTCCATCACGCGGAACCGCTCCCGCGGCAGGCCCCAGGCCACGTGGCGCTCCATCAGGAAGCGCGACGGGGCGATGAACAGGTCCACCTCGGCCAGGAAGCGCTTCAGCCACAGCTCGCGCAGGAAGAAGGCGCGCGGCTCGTGCTCCGGATAGCAGCGGTTGCAGCGCTGTGGGCTCGCATGGGTGCAGAGCACGAGGTCCGGCCGCGTCACCATCTGGCCGAAATGGTTGCAGATCAGCAGGAACTCATGGAGCGTCAGCACCAGCCGCGCCCCGGGCGCATGGCGCCGCACCGCCTGGAACAGCTCTACCCCCAGGCCGAGATAGTGGTGGACGTGCACCACGTCGGGCCGCAGCTCCTCCAGCAGCTCGCCGAATTCGCGCGCCAGGGCGGGGGAGGGGTTGGCGTGGCGGAAATGGTCGTAGCCCGGCGCCTCGGCCAGGAACTCGTCCTCGCCCCAGGGGCGCTGGATCACGACGCCGGTGCGGCGCGCGTGCCAGCCCGCATTGCCCGACAGGAAGAACGCGCGCACCCCGGGCGTTTCCTTCAGGCGGCGGAATTGCTCATAGGCCGCGATCTCCGCGCCCCCGCGCGTCAGGCGCGGATGGGTATGGCTGACCACGAGCACGCGCCGCTCGCGCGCAACAGGCGCGCTCACGGCGCGACTTTTGCGCCCCATCGTCGGTCGTGCCGCCATGCGTTGAACAGCGTCGCGTGGAAGCGCCATCCCGCGCCCTCCTCCTGAGATTGGCGCTCGAGGTGAAACAGGCGCGGCCCCGGGTCCACGGCGCAGCGCAGGCCGCGCTCGCGTAGGCGCAGGCACAGATCGGCATCCTCGAAATCGCCGATCACGAAGCCTTCGTCGAAGCCGCCCAGCGAATCCCAATCCTCGCGGCGCAGCACAAGGCAGGCGCCGGTGAGGGCCGGCGCGGCGATCAGACCAGCCCCCTCCGGCGCCGGGCGCGCCTTGCGGTCGTGGATGGGAAAGGGCCAGGGCGGCAGGCCGCGCACCGCCTCGAAGCGCATTCCCTGGTGCTGCACCGTGCCGTCCTCGAACAGCAGCAGCGGTGCAATGGCGCCGAGAGCCGGGTCGGCGTCGAGCCGCGCCGAAAGCGGGGCAAGGAAGCCCATCCCCTCGCCGGGATGGGGAAAGACATCCGAGTTGAGCATGCAGAGGTGGCGCCCGCGGGCGCGGCGCGCGCCTTCGTTGCAGGCGGGGGCGAAACCCCAGTTCTCCTCCAGCAGGACGAGGCGGAAGGGCAGGCCGAAGCGCGCATGGGCCGACAGGGCCAGCGCTTCCGTTTCCGCGCGGCGGCGCGGATCGTCCAGCACGTAGATCAGCTCCGCCTCCGGGTCCGGGGCGGCGGAAAACAGCGCCAGCTGGAACTCCATGAAGTCCACGCGCCCATGCAGCGGCACGACGACGCTGACGCGCGGCGCCTCGGGCAGGGCGCCATAGGCGATCTCCGTCGCCTCGCGCGGCCGCTGGAGGCGTGCCTCGTTCAGCGCCTCCACAGCCGGGCCGATCGTCCCCGCCATCACGGCAGCGAGGCGCGAGGGCGCGGCGCGCGGCGTTGCCAGCACCTGCCGGATGACCGGAAGCCCCGCCCCCTCCACCGGGGCCAGGGCGCGCTGCCCGACCTCGCCGTCGCGAAGCTCCGCCTCGATCCAGCACGTCTCGTCCGGAACGGGGCAGAGCGGGACAAAGGCGGTGAAGCCCCAGTCGTCGTGGTCCAGCGCGAAGGCGGCGCCCGCCGCCTCCCGCACGTCGGGGCGCGGGATGACGGCCCAGGCCGCCAGATCCACCGGATGCGACTCCGCCTCCGTGCAGACGCGCATCGCGGCGAGTTGCCGCCCCGGATCCACCAGCCAGCCCGTCAGCAGCATGCCCTTGCCGCCCAGCCGCACCGCCCGGTCCACGGCAAGGTGCACGGCCGAGGCCGCAAGCCGCGGCAAGGTATCCGTTCCTGAAAAGGCGCGGCGCGGGAGGAGGGGCTCCGCCGCGGCCCGCGCTTCGGCCGGCGCCTCGCGCAACGCGCGGCGGGCGCGTTCCAGGCCCTCCTCGGGCGAAAGGGCGCGGCAGGAAGGCGCGAAGGGAACAAGGCGCCCCGGCGCGACTTCCAAGGCGCGGATCTGCTGCGGCGGCATGGGCGGCAATTGCAGCAGGGCCGCGAAGCGGTCGCCTCCGCGCAGCGGCAGGCCCTGCACGGGCAGGGCGATGCGACCCAGATTGCCGTGCAGCGCGCCTTCGAACCGCCCGGCCGGGATCCCGGCGGCGTCGCGGCCGAAAAGGAGCAGGGTGCGGCTGGCCTCCAGGAAGGCCTGGGCCTCGACCAGGGACGGGGATGCGTTCACGCGCGGCGCTGCCTCGCTCAACCGGAACTTAGCCGCACCGTCTCGAGCGGCACGAGGCCCCGCGCCGCCTCGCGCGGCTCCGGCGTGCCGTCGGGCGCCGCCTCGTCCAGGCGGCGCCAGTTGCCCTGGCGCAGCACCTCGGCCGGGCGGAAGGCCGATTTGTAGGCCATCTTGCGGCTCTCCGGCACCCAGTAGCCGAGATAGACATAGGGCAGGCCGAGGCGGCGCGCCTCCTCCACCAGCCACATCACGGCAAAGGTCCCGAGGGAGCGGCGCTCCTCCTCGGGCGCGAAGAAGGAATAGACGGCCGACAGCCCGTCGGTGAGCCAGTCGGTGAGGCAGGCGCCGAGCAGCCGCGCGTTGCGGTCGCGGAACTCGACGAGGCCGGTGGTGATGGGCGTGTCCTCGACCATGGCGCGGTAGTCGTAGAAGCCCATCGCGGCCATGTCGCCGCCGCCGTGCCGCGACTGCTGGTAGTGCTGGAACAGCGCGAACTGCTCGGCCGAGGCGCGGGCGGGCACGGCGCGGGCCAGCAGGTCGGCGTTGCGCCGGCCGATCCGGCGCTGGGTGCGGTTCGGCTCGAACTCCGCCGCCACGACGCGGATCGGCACGCAGGCGCGGCAGCCGGGGCAGACCGGCGAATAGGCGATGTTGTGCGAGCGGCGGAACCCCGCGCGCGACAGGCGGTCGTGCAGCGCCTCGCTGTCCGTGCCGGTCAGCTCGGTCACGATCTTCCGCTCCGTGCGCCCGGGCAGGTACGGGCAGGGCAGGGGCGTCGTCGTGTAGAAGAATTGCGGGCGGCGCGGGCGTTGGTTCACAACCCCAATATCACCCCGCCGGGCCGCGGCTTCAATCGCCCGGACGCAGACCTGCGCTTTCCACAATCCCGCGGAACTTCTCCAGCTCCTCAGCCCAGAATCGCGCGAAGGCCTCGCGGCCCCGGAAGGTGATCGGCGTCGCGAGGCGCGCAAAGCCTTCCACCACCGCGGGAGCCACCATGGCGCGCTGGCAGGCGGCCTCGGCACGGGCCAGGAAGGCATCGGGCGTGCCGGCCGGGGCGAAGAGGCCGGACCAGATGGAATAAACGAGGTCCAGCCCTTCCTCCCGCGTGGTCGGCGTGTCCGGGAATTCGGGGGAGCGGGCGGGGGCCATGACGGCCAGGGCACGCAACCCGTTGGCCCGGATAGTGCCCGGCTGGTCCGCGAAAAGCGTCACGTCGCCGCGCAGCAGCGCCATCACCGCCTCGGCATTGCCGCGGAAGGGGATGTGGGTCATGCCGATCCCGGCGCGCCGGGCGATGTCGGCCGTGGCGATGTGCGGGATCGAGCCCGGCCCGGTCGAGGCGTAGTTGAAGCCCGCCCCCGCCTCCCGCGCGCGGGCCAGCGCTTCCCGCAGCGTGGCGGGGCCGTTCGGCGCAGCCATGACCACCACCGGCGTGTCGGCGACCTGGCAGATGCCGACGAGGTCGGTGGGGCGGTAGGGCAGGTCGCGCCGGAAATGCGGCTGCACCGCCATGGCGCCCACGGGGGAGAGCAGCAGGGTCTGCCCGTCCGGCCGCGCGCGGGCCACCTCCGCCGCGCCGATCGTACCGGCGGCGCCAACGGAGTTCTTCACCACCACCGGGACGCCCAGTTGCTGCGACAACTCGGGCGCCATGAGCCGCGCCATCAGGTCGGACGGCCCGCCCGCGACGAAGTTTACCACCACGGTGATGGGGGCCTGGGCCCGCGCCGGCAGGGCGAGGGCGGCCAGCATCAAGGCAAGCGTCAGCGCGCGCATTCCATTTCCTCCCAGGTCATTGGGGGAAGGCTAGGGCGGGCGCGGGCGTGAAGGCGAGGAAAACCGGCCGGTCAGGCCCAGTTCGGCTTCCGTTTCTCGCGGAAGGCGGCGATGCCCTCGCGTGCCTCGGGACCATTGGCCGTGCGACCGAAGGAGGCGGCGCCAGCCTCGGCATAGCCGTCCGGTGAGACGGGGCCGAGGGCCCGCAGCAGGGCCTTGGTCTCGGCGAGCGCAAGCGGCGCGCCCTGCGTCACCTCGCGCAGGGTGGCGGCGACCAGCGCGTCCAGCCCGGCGCGGTCGGGCGCGACCTCGTGCACCAGGCCCCTGCGGAAGGCGGCGGGGGCATCGATTACCGAACCCTCCAGCACCAGCCGCGCCGCTTGCGGCCGCCCCATGCGGCGGACCAGCCAGGGCAGGATCTGGGCGGGGACGAGGCCGCGCCGGACCTCGGGCGCGGCGAAACGGGCGTCGGACGCGGCGAAGGCGATGTCGGCCGCGCAGACGAAGCCGAGCCCGCCCGCATGCGCCGCGCCTTCCACGGCTGCGATCACCACCTGCGGCAACTCGGACAGGGCGAGGTAGCGCGCGCCGATGGCGCGGTTGCGCGCCTGCTGGGCGTCAGGCGAGGCCGCAACTTCCTTGAGGTCGAGCCCGGCACAGAAATGGCCGCCCGCGCCGCGCAGCACCACCACGCGGGCCGTGCTGTCGCCACGCAACTCCTCTAGCAGGGCGTCGAGCGCCTCCCCCATCCCGCCGCCGATGGCATTGCGGCGGGTGGGGCGGTTCAGCGTGACATGGACGACCGGTCCCTCGCGCGAGACGAGGACCGGCGGCGCCTCCGTCACCTCAGCGCTTCCACCAACCGGCCCGGCGAGGCGTGGCAGCCAGCTCCTCCACGGATTTCGGCTGGATAGCGGGACCGACCGTGACCTCGGCCTTCTCCGGCTCCGCCGCCTGTGCGGCGGGGGCAGGAGTGGAGGCGGGCTCCGGCGCCGGACCCTCATCGGGCTCCGCGGCCTCGGCCGGCGTCTCGCTGGCCTTGGGCGCCTCGGGTGCGGGGGAGGCCGGGTTCTCCGGCATCACCACCGGTTCCGGCTGGCGCGGGGTCAGGGCCTCGGCCGCGGCGGCCTCGGCGGCTTCCATCGCGGCGATCAGGTGGTCCTCATGCCCCGCGAAGGGATCGGCGGGGGTGGGGCCGGAATAGGAGCGATGCACGACCTCCATGGCCTGCATCGCCTCGGTCTGCGCCTCGGCCGGCGCGCCATCCTCGCGCCGGCGGCGTCCGCCCCGGCGTCCACGGCGGCGGCGCGACCGCTCCTCTTCGGTTTCCGTTGTGGTCGGTTCCTCGGCCACGTCCTGCCCTTCCGGTTGCTCGGGCTGAACGTCCCCTGCCTCGGCCGGTTGCTCCTCGGAAGCCTGGGCCTCGCCCTCACCGGACGCCTGGCTCTCGCCACCTTCGCGGCGGCCCCGGCGGCGGCGGCGGCGGCGGCGGGAGCGCTCCTCGGAATCGCCTGCTTCGGCCGTCCCGCGCTCGGGTGCGTCCTCCGCCTCGTCCTCGTCTTCCTCGGCATCGGCGGCGTAGTCCATGCGGATCGCGGCGGGGCGTTCCTCCTCGCGCGGCGGCGCCGCGGGGGCGCGGGAGCGCTCGATGCGCGTCTCGGCGCCGTGCAGCGCGTCGTCGCACTCGAAGACGACGGAAACGCCCCAGCGCCCCTCGATGTCGTTCAGCCGCTCCCGCTTCTTGTTCAGCAGGTAGAGGGCGACGGCGCTGCGGACATGCACCGTGACCTCGGCGGCGCGGCGGCGGGCGCATTCCTCCTCCACCGCGCGCAGCACGGCGACGGCGCTGCTTTCCAGTCCGCGCACCGTGCCCCGGCCGAGGCAATGTGGGCAGGTGATGAAGGCCGTCTCGTTCAGCGAGGGGCGCAGGCGCTGGCGGGACATTTCCAGCAGGCCGAAATGGCTGATGCGGCCGACCTGGATGCGCGCGCGGTCATGGCGCAGCGCCTCCTTCATCCGCTTCTCCACCATCGCGTTGTGGCGGTTGCTGTCCATGTCGATGAAGTCGATCACGATCAGCCCTGCGAGGTCGCGCAGGCGAAGCTGGCGGGCGATCTCCTCCGCCGCCTCCAGATTGGTCTTGAGGGCCGTGTCCTCGATGTTGCGCTCGCGCGTCGCGCGGCCCGAGTTCACGTCGATGGCGACCAGCGCCTCGGTCTGGTTGATGACGATGTAGCCGCCGGAGCGAAGCTGCACGGTCGGCTCATGCATCGCATCCAGCTGGGTCTCGACCGAGTAGCGGGCGAAGAGCGGGACGGTGCCGTCGCGGTAAGGCTGGATCTTGCGCAGGTGCTCCGGCATGAGCATCCGCATGAACTCGCGCGCCTGGCTGAAGGCCTCGTCGCCCTCCACCAGGATCTCGTCCATGTCACGGGCATAGCCGTCGCGGATGGCGCGCTTGATGAGATCCGCCTCCTCGTAGATCAGCGCCGGGGCCGTGGAGGAAAGCGTGCGGGTGCGGATGTTGTCCCAGAGCTGAAGCAGGTACTCGCAGTCGCGCCGGATCTCCGCCTTGGGGCGCTGGGCGCCCGCCGTGCGGACGATCAGCGACATGCCGCGCGGCATCTCCAGCTCCTCGATCACCTCGCGCAGGCGGCGCCGGTCGGTGGAGGAGGTGATCTTGCGCGACACCCCGCCGCCGCGCGGCGAGTTCGGCATCAGCACGGAGAAGCGGCCGGCCAGCGAGATATAGGTGGTGAGCGCGGCGCCCTTGTTGCCGCGCTCCTCCTTCACGACCTGGACGAGGAGGATCTGCCGGCGGCGGATGACCTCCTGGATCTTGTAGTTGCGCAGGAAGCGCGGCGCCTCGCGGCGGCGGGGACGGGACTCCTCGTCGGAACCCTCGCCATTCTCCCCGTTCTCGCCGTTGGCTTCCTCGCCGATGGTCTCGGGGGGCGGCGCGTCCTCGGAAGGAAGCAGCTCGACCCGGCCATTCTCGTCATCGGCCTCGCCCGACTCCGAATCGGAGGCGGCGCGGCTCGCGGCTTCGGCGTCGAGCTCGGCGGAGAGCGCCTCGGCGTCCGGGGCGGATTCCTCGGCGGGGAAGGCGGCATCGGGGCCGGGCATGGAGGGGGCGTCGCCCTCGGCGCCGGGCGCGGCATCGTCGGAGGTCACGGCCTCGGCCGCGGCGCGGCGGGCGGCGCGGGCCTCTGCGGCGGCCGCCTCGCGCTGGGAGCGGCGCTCCTCCTCGCGGGCCTCGGCCTCGGCCTCCTCGCGGGCCTCTGCCTCCTGCATCTCGACCAGCCTCTGCCGGTCGGCGACAGGGATCTGGTAGTAGTCGGGGTGGATCTCGCCAAAGGCGAGGAAGCCGTGGCGGTTGCCGCCATATTCGACGAAGGCGGCCTGGAGGGAGGGCTCCACCCGGACCACGCGGGCCAGGTAGATGTTGCCCTTCAGCGGGAGGCGGTTGGCGGCCTCGAGGTCGAACTCATCGACGCGGGAATTGTCCATCACGACAACCCGGGTTTCCTCCGGGTGTGCCGCGTCGATCAGCATGCGCTTGGTCATGGAAGGGGAACTCCGCGCCGCGGCGGGGCGGAAAGCGCATCGGCCGGCGGCGGAAAGGGAAGGAAAGGGAGTCCGGGCGGGGGCCGATCGGCGGCGATGTCGGGGACACGCAGCGACTTTCCTCGTTCCGGGGGCACGGCCGCCGCGTGTCCCTGCAATCGCAGGCAGCGGGGCGGCGCGCCCAATGGCGAACCCCCGCGAATGCGCGCCCTCCTAGGGGCGGGCGACCTGCGGCAAGCCGGAACCGGGACGAGCCAGGGGAGCGGCACTGCACCGCGGGCGCATGGGCAAGGCGGGCCAGCGGTGCACCGCGTCCAGGCGGCTTCCACGCGCGAGGCTCCATGCCTTGCCGCAGCACCGGTCGCTGGGGCGCTTCACCATAGCATCAGCGAAGGGGAGGGCAAGGCACCGCCCGTTCAGCCCTTCCCCAGCCGGTGCAGGATGCCCACGAGGCGCTCCGCCGCGGGGTCGAGCGTGTCGCCCCAATCCGCCGGGAGGTTCAGCGCCTCGCTCCGCCCGCGCCCTGCCTGCGCGCGCCGCGCGGCGCGCACCAGCCCGTCCGCGAGGCCCTCCACCGTGGCTTCCGTTGCCACGATGTTGGGGGAGAGCTCTTCGAGCACGGCCACACTCTTGCCCGCGAAGGCGTTGGTGACCGCAATCCCGCCCGTCGCCGCCATTTCCAGCGCCGGATAGCCGGTATGGGGCGACAGCATGGGCGCCAGCAGCACGTCGGCCTCGCGGAGCTGGTCGCCATAGGCGAGGTAGCCGCGCCAGGGCGTCGGGACGAGCGAATGGCCGCTGGAAAGCGGCAGGGTGGGCACGCCGCCCCGTCCGCCGATCGCCAGGATCTCCCAGCCGGCCAGGGCCGGATCGGCGGAGGCGCGGCGCAGCGCCTCCAGCCCCAGCCCGAACAGGTTCCGGTGGTTGCTGGGCCGCGCGTAGAAGAGGAGGCGCCGCGGCCGATCCCCCTCCGGACCGGCGGGTGGGTGGAAGACACGCCGCTCGATGGCCGGCTCGAACGTCGTGACGCGCTCGCGGAAGCCCGGCTCGGCGAAGCGGCCGACGCGGTGCTCGAAGAAATACTCGGCAAGCAGCCTTTCATTGACCACCGGCCAGAAATCCATCGTGTAGGTTTCGAGGGCGAGGGCGTGGTTGCTGGACCAGGGATAGAATCCCGCCTCGAACTCCTGGAGCATGTAGAGGAATTGTTGGGACCGCATCTGCGGCAGCACCGGCTTCAGCTGCTGCGCCGTCGTCCAGTGCGTCGCCATGAAGGTCTCGTCCGGGCCCACGGCGAGCGGGGCCTCCGGGTTGGTCGCGGGTGCGATTTCAATGGGCGGCACCTCCCCGCCCACCAGCGCCTCCGCATGCGCGTGCAGCCACGCCTCGCTGGCGCCCTTTCCCCCAGGGACCGTGGTGACGAAGCGCACCGGGATGCCGCGCCGCGCGATGCGGACGGCCAGGTTGAGGATCGTGTTCGGCCCCCCGGTCATCCCCTGCTCGCTGAGGGTGGGATTCAGCACGTTCAGGCGCTTCCCGGTGAGCGAAGGATCCAGGCGCACATGCATGGGGACCGGGTTCATGATGTCCACCAGGCGTTCCTCGAACAGCGCTGGGTGGGTGTACTGCATCAGATTCGTGGCGAAGGCCTGCGGGTCGCGCCGCATCAGCCGCGCCTGGCCGCGTAGCTTCCGGCTCAATGCGTCCAGCTTGGTCGCCATCCCCTGCAGCATTCGTTCACTCCTCGGTCCGAGGCGGTGCAACGCGCCGCAAACCCTCCCGTTTCGTCATTCCTGGCATTCATCCTCGCGACTGGATTTGCGGCGGCGCGAGAGGTAGAAGCGACACCTCGCGAGCTCGGGGGGGTACGCGGAATCATGATCTTGCTGCGGCGCCGGAGCCTTCTCCTTTCCCTTCTTGCGACGCCATCCCTGGCGTCGGCGCAATCCTCGTCCCGTACGCGCCTGCCTCTGGTCGTGCTCGATCCCGGCCATGGCGGTTCCGACCCCGGCGCGATCGGCCGCGCCGGCACGCAGGAGAAGCGCATCACCCTGGCCGTTGCCCAGCAGCTTCGCCGCCAGCTGGAAGCACAGGGCAGGGTGCGCGTGGCGATGACACGCTCGCGCGACGTCTTCGTGTCCCTTCGCCGGCGGGTCGAGTTCACGCGCGAGCGGGATGCGGCGCTGCTGCTGTCCATCCACGCCGACTCCCTGCCGCCCGGCCAGCCCTCCGTGCGCGGCGCCTCCGTCTACGTGCTGAGCGAGACGGCGACCGACCCGCTGGCGGCGGCGCTGGCGCGGCGCGAGAACTTGGCCGACCGCGCCGGGGGGCTGCGCCTGCCCTCCGTCACGCCGGAGGTGCAGCGCATCCTGCTCTCCCTCATGCGGCAGGAAACGCGGGCAGGGTCTGAGCGCCTCGCGCGGCTCACGGTGAATGCGCTGGATGGCGGCGTGCCGCTGCTGAACCAGCCGCTGCGCCGCGCGAGCTTCGTTGTGCTCAAGGCGCCCGACGTGCCCGCGGCCCTGGTGGAATGTGGCTTCTTGTCAAATTCGGGCGATGAGGCGGCACTGCGCCGCGCCGACCACCGCGCCCGCCTCGCCGCCTCGCTGGCCGAGGCGGTGACCGCCTTCATCGGCCGCCGCACCCTGGCCTGACCGGACGGGAGCGGCTAACAACCGCTCCATGTTTCGTTCCGGGAAGGAGAGTCCTTTGAGCTTCCAAGTTTCGCGCCGCGCCCTCGGCCTCGGCGCCGCGGGCGCGCTCGCCGCACCATCGCTCCTTCGCGCGCAGGCAGGCGGCCAGACCCTCACCATCGCGACCGGCGGCTCGATCACCTCCGTGGACCCGCATTTCTTCAATGCAGCGCCCAACTCCTCCCTCGCGCTGCACATCTTCGGCACGCTGGTCGAGCGCACCCACGACGCGAAGCTCATCCCCGGCCTCGCCACCTCCTGGCGCGCGGTGGAGCCGCAGCTCTGGGAATTCAAGCTGCGCGAGGGCGTGAAGTGGCACGACGGTCGCGACTTCACGGCGGAGGACGTGGCCTTCACCGTGACCCGCGCGCCCAACGTGCCCAACTCCCCGGGCGGCTTCGGCGGCTTTCTCCGCTCCATCGAGCGGACGGAGGTGGTGGACCCGCACACGATCCGCTTCCGCACCCGCTACCCGAACCCGATCCTGCCCACCGAGATGGCGTCCATCTTCATCATCTCGAAGCACGTGGGCGAGGGCGCCTCGACCGAGGACTACAATAGCGGCCGCGCCGCGATCGGCACCGGCGCCTACCGGCTTTCCTCCTACCGCCCCGGCGACCGCACGGAACTCGTCCGCAACGAGGAATTCTGGGGCGAGAAGGAACCCTGGGCTCGCGTCTCCTACCGCTTCGTCGCCAATGACGCGGCGCGCACCGCCGCGCTGCTGGCCGGCGACTTCGACATGGTGGACCAGGTTTCCTCCTCCGACCTCGCGCGGCTGAAGCGCGAGCCGCGCGTGGCGGTGAGCGAGACGGTGGGGCTGCGCGTCGTCTACCTGATGCCGGACTTTTCCCGCCAGGAGAGCCCGCCGGGGGTGACGGACAACAACGGCCAGCCGCTGGCCCGCAACCCGTTCCACGACGTGCGCGTGCGCCAAGCCCTGAACATGGCGATCAACCGCCAAGCCATCGCCGAGCGCGTGATGGAGGGGCAGGCCACCGCCACCAGCCAGTGGCTGCCGCCCGGCGTCTTTTCCCATGCCGACGACGTGCGCGTGGTGGGGCAGGACATCGAGCGCGCCCGCCGCCTCCTGGCCGAGGCCGGCTTCCCGCAGGGCTTCCGCCTGACGCTGCACACGCCGAATGACCGCTTCCCGAATGACAGCCGCATCGCCCAGGCAGTGGCGCAGTACTGGACGCGCATCGGCGTGCAGACCCAGGTGGACGCGCTGCCCTGGGCGTCCTTCTCCGCCCGCTCGAACCGTCAGGAATTCGCGATTCGCCTGACGAGCTGGGGCTCGGTGACGGCGGAGGCGGGCTACATGCTCGCCAACATCATGATGACCTACGATGCGCAGCGCCGCACCGGCGCGTCCAATTCCGGCCGCTTCTCCTCGCCCGAGCTGGACCGCATGGTGTCGGAAGCGGTCGCGGTCATCGACGACGCGCAGCGCGAGAAGGCGCTGCAGGATTGCGTGCGCTGGGTGGCGCGCGAGGTGCCGATCATCCCGCTGGTGCAGCTCAACCACACATGGGCGACCCGGCGAGGCCTTTCCTACCAGGCCCGGATGGACGAGCGCACCGTGGCGATGGGCGTGAAGCCCGCGCAAGGCTGAGACCACCGGCGGGCCGAGGCCCGCCGGTACCGGGCTGGGTGGGGCATGCTAGGATCGTGGCGATGAGCGCCCGCGCCCTGCATGCCGTCACCCGCTTCGGCCTCGGCCCCCGTCCGGACCAGCCCCTTCCGGCCGATCCGGAGCGCTGGCTGCGGGCGCAGATCCGCACCCCCGCGCCGCTGCCCGGCCCGGACGCGGCGGATTGCGGGCGCGTGTCGCGGTTGCGGCGCGACGATCCGGGCTTCATGCCCAGCGGCTACTTCCCGCAGGAGGCGCGGGCGTGGCTCGGGCGCCTGCTCCTTTCGCCGGACGGGTTCCTGGAACGCTGGACGGATCTGTGGTGCAACCACCTTTGCGTGAGCCGACGTGCCGCGGGCGTGTCGTCCTGGGGCGGCCATTACCACCGCACCGCGATCCGGCCGCATGTGTTCGGCCGCTTCGAGGACATGTTCCTCGCCGCCATGCGGCACCCGGCGATGCTCAACTACCTGGACAACGTCGCCTCCTACGGGCCGGGCAGCCGTGCGGGCCAGAACGGCAGGCTGACGGCGAACGAGAACCTCGCTCGCGAAACGCTGGAGCTGCACAGCGTCACTCTCGAAGGCGGATACGCGCAGGAGGACGTTGCCTCCCTCGCCCTCATCCTCACCGGCTGGAACATCGGTCGCGGTCCGGACTACCGGGAGCCGGAGGGCTTCCTGTTCCGCGGCATCCGGCACGAGCCCGGCCCGAAGCGCCTCATGGGCGAGACCTTTCCCGAAGGGGAGGAGGGCGGGGTCGCGGCGCTCCGCTTCCTGGCGCGGCACCCGTGCACCTATCGCAACCTCGCCCGCCGCATCGCCACGCATTTCATCGCGGACGACCCGCCCGCCGCCGCGCTGGCGCGGCTGGAAGCGTCGCTCTCCGCGAGCGGCGGCGACCTGGGCGAGGCCGCGCGAACCCTCGTCGCCTTGCCGGAGGCATGGCAGCCCCTGCGCAAGCTGGCGTCGCAGCAGGATTACGCGGTGGCGGTGCTGCGCGGAATCGGCGCCGGGGAGGAGGGAGTGGAGCCGCTGCTGAACCGCCTCGGCGCCTTCGACCAGCCGCTGTGGATGCCGCCCGCACCGATCGGCTGGCCCGACAAGGCGCCGGGCTGGAACGCGCCGGAGCAGCTGATGCGCCGCCTCGATTGGGTGTCCGCGCTGTCCTCCGGCCTCGCCGCCAACTTCCCGCTCGACCCGCCCGAACTGGTCGAGCGGCTGCGCGGGCCCCTGGCGCCTGAGGAGGTCCGCCTCGCCGTGGCGCGCGCGCCCTCGCGCCGGGAGGGCTTCATCCTCGCCCTCGCCCATCCGGGAATGCACCGCCGATGATGCAGCGCCGCCTCTTCCTGTCCGGAATCTCCGCTCTCGGCTTAGGAGCCTCCCGCCTGGCCCTTGCCGCCGGACCGGCGGGGGATGCGCGCCTCGTCGTGGTGAACCTGCGCGGAGCGCTGGATGGGCTGGCTGCCGTCCCGCCCATCGGGGATTCCGGGCTGGCTGCCCTGCGCGGCGAGGCATGGGCCTTCGAGCCGGGAACCGAGGGAGGCGCGCTCGACCTGGATGGGCGCTTCGGCCTGCATCCGTCGCTCGAGGGCATGCACGCGCTTTTCACGGCGCGGGAGGCGCTGGTCTTTCACGCCGTCGCCGGCCCTTGGCGGTCGCGCTCGCATTTCGAGGCGCAGGATCTGCTGGAGGGCGGGACGGAACGGCGCACGGAGAGCGGCTGGCTGAACCGTGCCCTGTCGGTCCTTCCGGCGGAGCCACGAGGCGAGCCGCGCATCGGCCTTTCGCTCGGCTCAGCCATGCCGCTGCTGATGCGTGGCAACCGGCCCGTGGGCAGCTTCACGGTCCCGGACCTGCCGCGTGCAGCGCCCGAAACGCTGGAGGTGCTGGCGCGCTGGCACGCCACGGACCCGCTTCTGGCCTCCGGCTTCTCGGACGGGCTGCGGGGACGCCGCTTCGGCAATGCGGCGGTGGGCGGCGACCCGGCGCTGCGCGACCGCGATGGGTTTCGCCGTCTGTCGCATGTGGCCGGCCGGATGCTGGCGCAGCGCCCCGGGCCGCGCGTGGCCGCGCTGGATCTGGGCGGCTGGGACACGCATGTCGGCCAGGCGGCGCGGCTGCGCGGCCTGCTGGCGCAGCTGGATGCCGGGCTGCTGGCCCTGCGTGACGGGCTGGGCGATGCCTGGGGGCGCACGGCAGTGCTGGTGATGACCGAATTCGGCCGCACGGCGCGCGTCAACGGCTCCGCCGGGACGGACCACGGCACGGGCGGCGCGGCCTTCCTGCTGGGTGGCGCGGTCGCGGGCGGGCGGGTCATCGCCGACTGGCCGGGGCTCCTGCCGTCGCGACTGCTGGAAGGGCGCGACCTCCTTCCGACGCTCGACCTGCGGCGCCTCGCCAAGGCGCTGCTGCGCGATCACCTCGCCCTGCCGGAGGAAGCGCTGGAGCGTGCCTTCCCCGGCAGCATCGCCGTCACGCCGCTGCCAGGGCTGTTCCGTCCGGCCTAGGGGGCGGGCGCCTTCACCTTCTTGTTCTCGTCTGCCGCGCGCCACAGGTACCAGGCCGCGATCGAGCGCCACGGCGCCCAGGCGGCGCCGATGACGGCGAGTTCCTTGGGCTTGGGCTGCGTCTCGGCCTTGTTGAGGATCTTCCACCCCTCGCGCACGCCGAAATCATCCACCGGCAGCACATCCGGCCGGCCCAGGGTGAAGATCAGCAGCATCTCCACCGTCCAGCGACCGACGCCGCGGATCGCGACCAGCCGCTCGATCAGCGCCTCGTCGGGCAGGCGCGCCGCTTCCTCCAGCGTGGGGACGAGGCCGCCGACGGATTTTTCCGCAATGTCGCGGATCGCCGCGACCTTGGAGCCGGAAAAGCCGCAGCCGCGCAGCGCCTCGGCCGGAAGGTCGAGCACGAAGCGCGGCGGCGGGAAGGCGTCGCCCGGATGCAGCGCCAGCAGGCGGTTCAGCATCGCCTCCGCCGCGCGCCCATGCACCTGCTGGTGGGCGATGGCGCGCACCAGCGCCTCGTAGGGCTCGCGCTGCTGCGGCACGAGGGCGCAGGGGCCGATGCGCTTGATCAGCGGCTTGAACAGGGGGTCGCGGCGCAGCGCGCGTTCGGCCTTGTCCCACATCAGCGCCAAGCCAGCATCGCAACGGTTCCCCAGAGCAGCGCCAGCCCGGCCATGGGCAGCGCCAGCCTCCACACCTGCCCCGGCCGCGCCGTGCCGTCCAGGGCGCACAGCATCGCCGTGCCCGCGATGGCGAGGCCCGCACCGCTCGCGCCCGCATAGTTGTGCAACGCGGGCGCGAGCAGGGGAGGCCACCCCAGCGCCGCGCCCAGCGCCGCCTGCACCGGCATCAGCGCGGCGTTGGAGCTGACATTGCTGCCGGTGACGAAGCCCGTCAGGAAGCCCATCGGCACGACGGCGTAGGCCGCGCCTGCGCCGGCGAGGGCACCGGCCAGCGCCGCCGCGATCCCGCCCCCCGCCAGCCAGCGACCGAACACGACGTAGAGCATCAGGGTCAGCGCCGGACGCCGTGCCCGTGCCAGCGCCGCGGCACTGCGTCCGATCCGCCCGCGTGACAGCAGCAGAGCCAGCGACACCGCCCACAGCACCACGGCGACATGGGTGAGTGAGAAGCCGGGCAGGTCAGGGAAGGGCCGCATCTCGGGCATGCCGGGAACGGCGCGCGCCAGCAGCAGACAGGCGATCAGCAGCAGGTAGGGCCACGCGGCGCCCAACGCCGTCCTGAGGTCGCGCGGCGGGTCGGCGCGCCACAGCGCCCAGGCCGCGACCGGACCGGTCGCGGCGATGCCCACCACCTCGAAGGGGAGAACGCAGTGCCACAGCACCAGCCCCACGCCGATGGCGAGGAGGCCGAGCGCCTGCACGGAAGCCTCCTGCCACGGCGGCGCCTGTCCGGCCCGAGCCTGCAGGGACCACAACACCGGCGCCAGCGACACCACCCAAGCCGCGCTGGGCCAGGCGGAAAGCGCGGCGGAATCATGCGCGGAGATGCCGACCAGCGCCGCGCCCAGCGCCGTGCCGGGCCCCAGCGCGCCCCAGGGCACCAGGACCAGCGCGTGCAGCGACAGCGCGACGGCCACCGGCCCGCGCAGCCCCATGCGGCGCAACGCCGCAAGCGCGAAGACCGCGCCCACCGCGAAGCCGGTCACGCTTTCCAGAAAGGCGCCGAGCGGCAAGGTGACGGCGAAGATGCGCGCAGGGCTGGCCGGGCGCTGCTCGGCGTCGCCCTCGCCTTCCACCGCGGCGTGGAACAGCAGCCCGCCGGTCATGATCGCCAGCGGCTGCAGGGCGAGCCAGGCGGCGCGCGGCGTCTCGGCGAGCAGGAAGGGCAGCACCGGTCCATCCAGCGTCAGGGCCAGGGCCGGCAGGCTCGCCGCCAGCGCGGCGAGGCATGCGGTGGCCGGCCCGGCGCGTCCGGTTGCAAGCAGGACCAGCAGCAGCGCGAGCGGCAGCGCCTGGAGGGCGAGCGTCACCGCCGCCGCGCCTCCGCGATCGTGATCACCACCGCCCCGGACAGGATCACGGCGCTGCCCAGCCAGGTCCAGCCATCCGGCGCCTCGCCCCACACCGCCCAGCCGAAGCCGGCGATGACCACGAGGCGCAGGTATTGGAAAGGCGCGACGGCGCTCGCTTCCCCGGCGCGCAGCGCCTCCGTCAGCAGCCAGATGATGCCCGGCGTGAACAGCCCAAAGAAGACGAGGATGGCGAAGTCGGCGGGACCGATCGGCTGCCAGGTGGCGATCGCGAAAGGCAGGGTGAAGGCGGTCGTCACCAGCCCGACCCAGGCCACGATGGTCCCGGTCGGCTCCGTCCGCGCGAGCATGCGGGAGGTGAGGGTGATGCCGCACCAGGTCAGCGCCGCGCCCAGCGCGACCAGGGCGCCGCCCAGCGGCAGGTCGGTGCCGGGCCGCAGCATCACCGCCACGCCCAGCAGCCCCAGCAGCGTGCCGGCCCAGCGCGCCGCGCCGACGCGCTCGCCCAGCACGGGCCGCGCCAGCATCGTGGTGAACATCACGTTGGTGAAGGACAGCACCGTGGCCGCGGCGAGCGAAAGCTGCGTGAAGGAGATGAAGTAGAGCCCCCAGGTCAGCACGGAGGACATGCCGCGCAGCAGGTGCATGAACGGCCGGTCCGTCCGGAACAGCGAGAACCCGCGTGCGACGATCAGCGGCGTCACCCATACCAGCTGCCCTGCGGCGCGGAACAGGACCTGGGTGGCGGTGGGGATGCCGCGGTCGCTCATCCAGCGGATGAACAGCGCCTCGGCCGCGAAGACCATGGCGCCCAGCGACATCAGGATGGCGCCGCGCAGATTGCCCGGCAGGGCGGCGAAGCGCGTCCTCATCCGCCGATTGTCCGCGCCGCCCGAAGGGCTGGCAAGCCCATGGCCCGAAGCCTAGTCTCGCTTCCAACGACCGAAGGAGGCGCCCGATGTCAGGCTACGACGACGCCTATGCCGAGTGGCGACGCGATCCGCTGGGCTGGTGGATGGAGGCGGCGCGCGGCATCGCCTGGACGCGCTTCCCCGGCACCGCCTTCGACCCTGGCCAGGGTCCCTTCGGGCGCTGGTTCCCGGACGGGCGGCTGAACACCTGCCACAACGCGCTGGACCGACACGTGGAAGCGGGGCGCGGCGACGCGGTGGCGCTGATCTGGGACAGCCCGATGACCGGGCAGGTGCAGCGCTTCACCTACGCGGAGATGCTGGAGCGAACGGCGAAGCTGGCAGGTGCGCTGGCGGCGCGCGGCGTCAGCAGGGGCGATCGCGTCATCCTCTACATGCCCATGGTGCCCGAGGCGGCCATCGCCATGCTGGCCTGCGCGCGGCTGGGCGCCATCCATTCCGTCGTGTTCGGCGGCTTCGCGGCGGCGGAGCTGGCGGCGCGCATCGAGGACGCCACGCCCAAGGCGGTGATCGCGGCGTCCTGCGGCCTCGAACCGGGGCGCGTCGTCGCCTACAAGCCGCTGCTGGACGCGGCCATCGGCCTGTCGCCGCACAAGCCGGAATTCTGCGTCATCCTCCAGCGCGAGCAGGCGCGGGCCGAGATGGTGGAAGGCCGCGACTTCGACTTCGCGGCCGAGGAGGCGTCGGGCCAGCCGCACGCGCCGGTCGAGGTGGCGGCGACCGACCCGCTCTACATCCTCTACACCAGCGGCACGACCGGGAAGCCCAAGGGCATCGTGCGCGACAATGGCGGCCACGCCGTCGCGCTGCACCGCTCCATCTCCATGATCTACGGCCTCAAGCCCGGCGACGTGTTCTGGACCGCGAGCGACGTCGGCTGGGTGGTGGGCCATTCCTACATCGTCTACGCGCCGCTCCTTGCCGGGGTGACGAGCGTGATGTTCGAGGGCAAGCCGGTGGGCACGCCCGATGCCGGCACCTTCTGGCGCGTCTGCGCCGATCACGGGGTGAAGCTGCTGTTTACCGCCCCCACCGCGCTGCGCGCCATCAAGAAGGAGGACCCGGAGGGCGCGATGATGAAGCGCCACGACCTGTCGCGGCTGGAGGCGCTGTTCCTGGCCGGCGAGCGCTGCGACCCGCCCACCGCGATCTGGGCGGCAGAAAAGCTGGGCGTGCCGGTGGTGGATCACTGGTGGCAGACCGAGACGGGCTGGCCCATCACCGCCGGGTTCCGCGAGTACGGGTTGTTCGCGCCGCGTCCCGGCTCGGGCGGCCGTCCCTCGCCGGGCTACGACGTGGCGGCGCTGGACGTGCAGGGGAACGAGGTGCCGCGCGGGCAGCAGGGCGCGCTGGCGCTGCGCCTGCCGCTGCCCCCCGGCTGCGCGCCGACGCTGTGGAACGCCGAGGAGCGCTACCGCCAAGCCTATCTTTCCACCTTCCCGCATTTCTACGACACCTCGGATGCCGGGACGGTGGACGAGGAAGGTTTCGTCTGGGTGATGGGCCGCACCGACGACATCATCAACGTCGCCGGGCACCGGCTTTCCACCGGCCAGATGGAGGAGGTGCTGGCCTCCCACCCCGATGTCGCCGAATGCGCAGTGGTGGGCGCAGCCGATGCGCTGAAGGGCCAGGCGCCGCTTGGCCTTGTCGTGCTGAAGGCCGGTGTCCAGCGGGAGGAGGCGGAGGTGGCGCGCGAGCTCGTCGCCCTGGTGCGCGAGCGCATCGGGCCGGTGGCGGCCTTCAAGGAGGCGCGCGTGGTGCCGCGCCTGCCCAAGACGCGCTCCGGCAAGATCCTGCGCGCCACGATCCGCAAGATCGCCGACCGCGAGGACTACGTGGTCCCGCCCACGATCGACGACCCGGTGATCCTCGACGAGATCAGCGAGGCGCTGTCCCGATGATCCGCGCGGAACGACGCAACGACGGCGTGGCGCTGCTGGTGCTGGACCGGCCGGCGCAGCGCAACGCCCTGTCCCTCCCCATGCTGGAGGCGCTGCGCGCGGCGCTGCGCGAGGCGGAGGATGCGCGCTGCATCGTGCTCGCCGCCGAGGGTCCGGCCTTCTGCGCCGGCCACGACATGCGCGAACTGACCGAGGCGCGCAGCCGGCCCGATGGCGGCCGCGAGTTCTTCGCCCGCACCATGGCCCTGTGCGGCGAGGTGATGCGCGCCGTGACGGAGCACCCCGTGCCCGTCATCGCGGCGGTGGAGGGGATCGCCACCGCTGCCGGCTGCCAGCTCGTCGCCGCCTGCGACATGGGGATCGCCGCGCCCGGGGCGAAGTTCTGCACGCCGGGGGTGGAGATCGGGCTGTTCTGCTCCACCCCGGCCGTCGCCTTGTCGCGCGCCGTGAGTCGCAAGGCGGCGCTGGAGATGCTGTTCACCGGCCGCTTCGTTTCGGCGGAGGAGGCGGCGCGCCTCGGCCTCGTGAACCGGGTGGAGGCCGATCCGCGCATAGCGGCGCTGGAGATGGCGTCGCGCATCGTGGGGCGCAGCGGCGTCGCCATCCGCATGGGCAAGGCCGGCTTCAACCGGCAATGCGGCCTTGACCTCGCCGCCGCCTACGAGGCCGCGGCGACGGTGATGGTGGAGAACATGATGGCGGCGGATGCGGAGGAGGGCATCGGCGCCTTCCTCGGCAAGCGCGCGCCCAACTGGACGGATCGCTGATGATCGACGACCTGCCGCGCACGCCGGCCAATTTCCAGTCGCTGACGCCGCTCCTGTTCATGGAGCGCTCGGCCGCGGTGTTCCCGGACCAGACCGCCGTGGTGCACGGCGCGACGCGCCGCACCTATCGCGAGACGCGCGACCGCTGCGTGCGCCTTGCCGACGCGCTGCGGCGGCGCGGCATCGGTCGCGGCGACGTGGTGGCGGCGATCCTGCCCAACATCCCGCCCATGCTTGAATGCCATTTCGGCGTGCCCATGGCCGGCGCCGTGCTGAACACGATCAACACGCGGCTGGACGCGGCGACGGTCGCCTACATCCTCGATCATGGCGAGGCGAAGGCCGTGATCGTGGACCGCGAATTCGTGCCCGTGCTGCGCGCCGCCCTCGCGCAGTCCGACAACCAGCCCCTGGTGATCGAGTTCAACGACGCCGAGGCGCCGTCCGACGACACGCTGGGCGGGGTGGATTACGAGGCGCTGCTGCAGGAGGGCTCGCCGGACTACGCCTGGGAGGTTCCGCGCGACGAGTGGGACGCCATAGCGCTGAACTACACCAGCGGCACCACGGGCAAGCCCAAGGGCGTGGTGTATCACCATCGCGGCGCGCACCTGCTGGCGGTGGGCAACGTGCTCTCGGCGGCGCTGGGGCGGCACCCGGCCTATCTATGGACGCTGCCCATGTTCCACTGCAACGGGTGGTGCTTCCCGTGGACCATCACCGCCATGGCCGGCACCCATGTCTGCCTGCGGGCGGTGCGTGGCCCCGCCATGTGGGCTTTGCTGGCACAGGAGCGCGTCACGCACATGTGCGGCGCGCCCATCGTGATGAGCACGCTGCTCCAGGTGCCGGAAGCGGAGCGCCCGGCCCTGGCCGGCCCCGTCACCTTTGTCGTGGCCGGTGCGCCGCCGCCGGAGGCGGTGCTGGCCGCCATGCGCGCCAACGGCTTCGGCGTGCTGCATGTCTATGGGCTCACCGAGGTCTATGGCCCAGCCGTCACCAATGAATGGCACCGCGAATGGAACGACGCGTCGCCCGCCGAGCAGGCGCGGCTGATGGCGCGGCAGGGCGTGCGGTATTTGGCGCTGGAGGCGTTGGAGGTGATGGATCCCGCCACCATGACCCCCGTCCCCGCCGACGGCGCGACGATGGGCGAGGTGATGCTGCGCGGCAACGTGGTGATGAAGGGCTACCTGAAGGACAAGGCGGCCACCGAGGCAGCCTTGGCCGGGGGGTGGTTCCATTCCGGCGACCTCGCGGTGCGGCACCCGGATGGCTACGTCCAGCTGCGCGACCGCTCCAAGGACATCATCATCTCGGGCGGCGAGAACATCAGCAGCATCGAGGTGGAGGACGTGCTCTACAAGCACCCCGCCGTCGCGGTCGCCGCCGTGGTCGCCCAGCCCGACGAGAAATGGGGGGAGGTGCCTTGCGCCTTCGTGGAGTTGAAACCGGGCATGGAGGCGACCGAAAGCGACCTGATCGCGCATTGCCGCGCCGCCCTCGCCGGGTTCAAGGCTCCGAAGCGCGTGGTGTTCGCCGAGCTGCCCAAGACCAGCACCGGCAAGATCCAGAAGCACGAGCTCAGGAAGCGGCTTCCTTCGACATGACGGCGTAAAGGAAGGCCAAGGCGGCGAGGACGCCGATCGCGGCCAGCAGCCAGGGCACGGCGCCGTAGCCGCCCTGCGCTTCCCAGATCAGCGCGACCAGGATGGGTGCCGCCACGCGTGGCCCCACCGAGACCAGGGTGAGGGCGCCGGTCACCGCGCCGTATCCCTCGCGCCCCAGGATCTCCGCCGTGCCGGCGGAGCGGACGATGGTGAGCAGCCCATCCGCCATGGCCCAGAACAGCACGAAGGGCAGGAGTGCGGTGAACTCCGCCGGGGCGAGAGCGAGCCAAAGCAGCCCCAGCGGCAGCAGCCAGGTGGAGATCACCCCCACCACTTGCGTCGAGGCGCGGGTGCCCAGCAGGAACAGGCCGATCCGCGCCGCCACCTGGAAGGGCCCGTGCAGCGCGGCGAGCAGGATGACGCTCGCTTCCGGCAGGTCCAGTTCGCGCAGCAGGGGCACCAGATGCGCGCCCATCGCCGTGCCGATGAAGGCGTGGCCAGCAAAGCAGAGGGCCAGCCCCCAGAAGGCCGGGCGCCGCAGCGCCGCGCGCAGTCCGCCGCCCGGCAGCGGCGTGGCGACGCGGGCCGGGGCCGCGCTGAACTGCCACCACGCGACGGCGGCCGCGACGCATTCCAATGCGGCGAGCACCAGCAGCGCGTCGCGCCAGCCCAGCGCCCCGACCAGCGCGGCGTTCAGGGGGATGAAGATCGTGCCCGTGAAGCCGGTGAGGAAGGTGATCAGCGTGATGGCGCGCATCGGCTCCCGCGCCAGCGCGACCACCACCGCCATGGCCGGGGTCCAGAGCGCCGTCGCGTGCGCGCAGCCGATCACTACCCAGGCGAGGTAGAACACGGCGGGGTGCGTCGCGGTGGACCACATCACCAGCCCCGCCGCGCCCAGCAGCGGGCCGCCGACCAGCGGCAGCTTGCCGCCCTCGCGGTCCACGTGGCGCCCGACCGGGATGGCCAGCGCGCCCGCCACCAGCAGCCCCAGGGTGAAGGCCCCGTTCAGCAGCGCGCGCGACCAGCCGAGATCCGCCTCCATCGGCTGCACCACCAGGGCGAACGGCGTGAACAGCGTGCCCCAGCCAAGGGTCTGCGTCAGCGCCGTCGCGAGGATCAGCGCCAGATCGGGGCGTTTCATGGACGGGCGTTCGGCCGTGGACGTTTCAGCCGAGGAGGATGCCCCGTTCCGCGTGGAAGCGCGAGAAGGTGGACAGCGTCATCCGCACGTCGCGCCGCGTGTCCTCCGTGTCGCCGGAAGGGTTGTGGAAGCGCAGCCGCCCCGCCTCATCCACCCCGAAAACGAGGACGAGATGCCCGCCGCGCTGGGGCGGCTGCGTCTCGGGGCGGCGGATGGAGGCGTGGACGGAGGCGATGAAGAGCCGCCCGCCGGCCAGCTTGGCCGGGATGTCCTCCGTCGGCTCATCCAGCACGATGCGGGCGGGGATGCCGCGCTCTTGGAGGAAGGACACGGCGCCGGCATAGATCAGCCCGTGGATCGCCTCGCCCTCGACCACGTAGCCGCCGCGAGCCTGCACGGCGCGGCGCAGATCGTGGATGCGGTGCGCTTCGCCCCGCGTGGCGAGGGCCATCTTCAGGCAGGCCATGCCGCAGAGATGAGAGGCCCAGGTGGCGTATTCCGTGGCGCTATCCGCTCCGGATCCGGTCCAGTGCGGGTCGGTCGCCGCGTCCCGCCCGGCCAGGAAATCCGCCACCAGCGTGGCGGATTCCCATTGCGCGAAGAAGGGCGGCGTCACGCCCGGTCGTTGAGGTGGCAGGCCGAGAAATGGCCTGGCGCGATCTCCTTCAGCGCCGGCACCTCTACCTTGCAGCGCTCATGCGCGTGCGGGCAGCGGGGGTGGAAGTGGCAGCCGCTCGGCGGGTTGAGCGGGGACGGGATCTCGCCCTGCACCGTGGTGAAGGCGCGCTTGCGCGCCTCGATCCGCGGCACGGCCGAAAGGAGGGAAACGGTGTAGGGATGGTTCGCGCGGGCGAAGACCTGTTCCGCCGGCGCCTGCTCCACGACGCGGCCCAGATACATGATCACCACGCGGTCGGAGAGATGCTCCACCACGCTGAGGTCGTGCGAGATGAACAGGTAGGTGAGGTCCAGCTCCTGCCGCAGCCGCATGAACAGGTTGAGGATCTGCGCCTGGATCGACACGTCCAGCGCCGCCACCGCCTCGTCGCAGACGATGAACTCGGGCTTTACGGCGAGGGCGCGGGCAATGCCGATGCGCTGGCGCTGCCCGCCGGAGAACTGGTGCGGGTAGCGCTTCTTGAAGGCCGGATCGAGGCCGGCGCGGCGCATCTGCTCGTCCACGTAGGTGTCGAAGCCGCGCGCCGGGACCAGGCCGTGGAACTGCGGGGCCTCGCCGACGATGTCCTCGACGCGCATGCGCGGGTTGAGCGACGCGTAGGGATCCTGGAAGATCATCTGCGTGCGCAGCTTGGCCTCGCGCGCTTCCGCCGGGTTCAGGCTCCGCACGTCCTGTCCGCGCCACAGCACCGTGCCCTCCGAGGGAGGCATGATGCCCGCCACCATTCGGCCGAGGGTGGACTTGCCGCAGCCGGACTCGCCGACGAGGCCGACCACCTCGCCCTTGCGGATGGACAGGTTCACGCGATCCACCGCGTGCACCGTCTCCTCCCGCACCGGGGCGCCGAGGCGCTTCGCCAGCTTGCCGGCGAAGTCGAGCTTCTTCTCGAAGCGGCGCGACAGGTTGCGCAGTTCGATGATCGGGGTGTCGGCCGCCACGGTGGCGGACTGCTGGTCGAGGACGGCGCTCATGCCGCGACCTCCTCCAGATGGGGGTGGAAGCAGCGGGCGCGCTGCCCGGGACGCAAGTCGAACAGCGCCGGCTCCTGCAGGCACACCTCGTCGGCGCGGGCGCAGCGGGAGCGGAAGGCGCAGCCGGCGGGCAGCTTCAGGAGCGAGGGCGTCATGCCCGGGATCTGCCGCAGCGGCTCCCCGCGCTTGTTGCGCGAGGGGACGGAGCCGATCAGCCCGACCGTGTAGGGGTGCAGCGGCGCGTCGAGCACGGCGGAAACCTCGCCTTCCTCCACGATGCGGCCCGCGTACATGACGGCGATGTCGTCGGCGAGGCCGGCGACGACCGAAAGGTCATGGGTGATCCAGATCAGCGAGGTGCCCGTGGTGGCGGCCAGCTTCTGCACCTCGGCCAGGATCTGGCCCTGGATGGTGACGTCCAGCGCCGTGGTCGGCTCGTCCGCGATGATGAGTTCGGGGCGGTGCAGCAGTGCGATGGCGATGGCGACGCGCTGGCGCATCCCGCCGGAGAACTGGTGCGGATAGGATTTGAGCCGCTCGTCGGGGGAGGGGATGCCGACCATGCCCAGAGCGTCCCGGGCGCGCTGGCGGGCGGTCTCGCGGTCCACCTTCTCGTGCGCCAGCACCGTCTCGATCATCTGCGTGTCCACGCGCAGGACCGGATTGAGCGTCATCATCGGGTCCTGGAAGATCATGGCGATGCGGTTGCCGCGAAGCTGCCGCATCTCCTCCTCGCTGATCTTCGCCAGGTTCCGTCCCTGGTACAGGATCTGCCCGCCCACGACCCGGCCCGGCGCGTCCACGAGGCCGATGATCGAGAAGCCGGTGACGGACTTGCCCGAGCCGGACTCGCCGACAAGGCCGAGCACCTTGCCGCGGCCCACGGTGAAGGACACCCCGTCCACGGCCTTCACGACCCCGGCCCGGGTGAAGAAGTGAGTCTGGAGGTCGCGGACCTCGAGGGTGGCGGTCATCTTACTTCTTGAGCCTTGGGTTCAGCACGTCGCGCAGATGGTCGCCCATCAGGTTGATGGAGACGATGGTCACCAGCAGCGCGACGCCGGGATAGAAGGAGATCCAGTACTTGCCCGACAGCATGTACTCGTAGCCGTTCGCGATCAGCAGGCCGAGCGAGGGCTCGGTGATCGGCACGCCGAGGCCGAGGAAGGACAGCGTCGCCTCCAGCGCGATGGCGCGGGCCACCTGGATGGTGCCCACCACGATCAGCGGCGGCAGGCAATTGGGCAGGAGGTGGCGGAACAGGATGCGCCGCGTCGGCAGGGCGAGGCACTGCGCCGCCTCGATGTACTCGCGCCGCCGCTCGACCAGGGCGGAGCCGCGCACCGTGCGGGCGTAGTAGGCCCATTCGACGATCACCAGCGCGATGACGACGTTCATGATGCCCTTGCCGAGGAAGGCCAGGATCATCAGCGCCGCCAGGATGGTCGGGAAGGAAAGCTGCAGGTCCACGAGGCGCATGATCACCGTGTCGGTGCGCCCGCCCGCATAGGCCGCGAGCAACCCGAGCGAGGCGCCGACGAGGCAGGCGATCAACGCCGAGCCGGCACCCACGGTCAGCGAGATCCGCAGCCCATACATGATGCCGGAGAGCATGTCGCGCCCCTGGTCATCGGTGCCGAGCCAATGGGTGATGCCGCTGCCGCCGACCTCGCCGGGCTCGAGCCGCCCGTCCATGATGTCGATCTGGCCGAGGTCGTAGGGGTTCTGCGGCGCGATCCAAGGCGCCAGCAGCGCGACCACGACGATGATCGAGAAGACCAGCAGCCCGCCCACGGCGATCTTGCTCGCCATGAACTCGGACACGAAGCGCCGGAAGGGGGTTTCTTCCTTTGGCGCAACGGGCGCCTTGTCGAGCGTGACGTCGCTCATGCCTGGCCCTCCAGACGGACCCGCGGATCGAGGACGGAGTAGAGGATGTCCACGATGAGGTTGATGACGATGAACATGAGGACGATGATCATCAGGTAGGCGACGATCACCGGTCGGTCGAGCACGTTGATGCTGTCGATGATCAGCTTGCCCATGCCCGGCCAGGCGAAGACGCTTTCCGTCACGACGGAAAAGGCGATGGTCGAGCCAAGCTCCAGCCCGACCACGGTGACGACCGGGATCAGGATGTTCTTGAACACGTGCACGTAGGTCACGCGCGCCGGGGACAGGCCCTTGGCACGGGCGAACTTCACGTAGTCCATCAGCATCGTTTCCCGCACGCCGGAGCGGGTGAGGCGGATGACGAGGCTGATCTTGAACAGGGCGAGGTTGATCGCTGGCAGCAGCAGGTGCGACAGGCCGTTCGCGGTGAGGAAGGACCAGCCCCACAACGTCTCGCCCCGCCCGGTGGAGGGCAGCCATCCGAGCTGAACGGCGAAGACCATGATCAGCATCAGCCCGACCCAGAAGGTGGGAAGGGAGAAGCCGAGGATGGACCCGGCCATGATCACCTTCGCCCCCGGGCTGTCGGGCTTCAGCCCGGCATAGAGGCCGAGTGGAAGCCCGATGAGGATGGAGATGAACATGGCGCCGAAGGCCAGCTCCAGCGTCGCAGGCATCTTCTGCAGGATGAGCTGCAGCGCAGGCTCGCTGAACACGAAGGAACGGCCAAGGTCGCCCTGGAGGGCGTTCTTCACGAAGACCAGGTATTGCTGCCACAGCGGCAGGTCCAGGCCGAGGGCGCGGATCGCGCGCTCCCGCTCGAACTGGTCGGCATCGGGGGAGATCAGGATCTCCACCGGATCACCCACGGCATAGACGCCGACGAAGACGATCACGCTCATGGCGACCAGGACGAGGAGCGACTGGAACAGCCGCCGCAGCAGGTAGACGGTCATCGTGCGGGCTTCACGTCCTGTGCGCGCGTCAGCTCATCCGCACGCGAATCGTGGCGAAGGTGGTTACGCATGGCCCAGATATTGGTCTGGATATGCAGGGGGATGATCGCGACATCCTCCAGTGCCATGCGCTGGGCGCGGATCAGGATCTGCTCGCGCTCGCCGTCGTTGATGGTGCCCAGGGCCTGGATCAGCAGCGCGTCCACCTCGGGGTTGGAATAACGGCCCCGGTTGGAGGCGCCCCAGCCGCGGTCGCGGTTGAAGGTGGCGATGAGGTTGCGAAGCGGATGCGACCCTTCGGGGTTCGAGCCCCAGCCGATGAGGAAGGCGCTGAACTCCTGCCGCCCGGCGCGGGCGACGAAGGTGGTCCAGGGCTGCGCCTCGACGGCGGTGCGCACGCCGATGCGGGTCCACATCTGGCCGATGGCCTGGATGATGCGCCCGTCATTCGGGTAGCGGTCATTCGGCCCGTGCAGGGTAATGCGGAAGCCCTGCGGGAATCCGGCCTCGGCCAGCAGGCGGCGGGCGCCCTCGGCGTCGAAGCGCGGCGCCGGGAGGTCCGGCACGTAGGAGAAGATGCCGGGAGGGAAGAACTGGCCGGACGGCGTCGCGGCGCCTTCCATCACCCGGTCCACGATGGCCTGGCGGTCGATGGCCATGGACAGGGCGCGGCGCACCCGCAGGTCCCGCAGCGGGTTCCGCGGCAGGGGCTGGCCGTTGTTGTCCGTGACGAAGGGCGAGGCCTCCTCACGCGGGTGGTCCAGCGAGAGGTAGATGATCCGCAGCCCCGTCACCTCGCTCATGTACAGGCGGTCGTCGCGGCGCAGCCGGGCGAGGTCGGCGGTGGGGACCTGGTCGATGAACTCCACGTCGCCGGCCAGCAGCGCCGCGGTGCGGGCGCTGTCGTTCACGATCATGCGGTAGTTCACGCGCTGCCAGTGCGGCTTGTCGCCGAAATACTCGTCGTTGCGCTCGAACTCGATCCGGTCGCCTAGGCGGTGGGAAACGACGCGGAACGGCCCGGTGCCGACGGCGGCGCGGCCGGCGTTGAAATCCTCGGTCGTCGCGTTCTCGTGCGTCTCGCGGTCGAGGATGTAGACGTTGGTCATGTCCTGCGGGAGCAGGGGGTAGGGGCCGTCGGTCCGCAGGCGGATCGTGTGGCTGTCCACGACCTGGACTTCCCGGATCGGGCGCACGAAGGCCGCGAAGGAGGAGGGGGAGTTCGGCACGTTGGGAACGCGCCTGAACGTGAAGGCCACGTCCTCGGCGGTGAACTCGTTGCCGTTGTGGAAGCGCACGCCGCGGCGCAGCTTGAACTCCCAGGTATCCGGCGCGACGGTGGACCAGCTTTCCGCGAGGCCGGGCACCTGGCGGGCTTGGCCATCCGTGTTCACCAGCCGATCGAACACCATCGCCGCGACGGCGTTGTTGGGCGAAAGCTGGTGGAAATGCGGGTCGAGCGACGTTACCGGCGCGCCGACCGCCATGGTCAGAGTTTGCGCCGTCGCCGGCGCCGAAAGCCCGATCGCGCCAGCCAAGGCCAGCGCCACGCCCTTCCAAGCCATTATCTTCTCTCCAGAAAGCCCCCGGAAGCGACGGCTCATAGCAGCATCGCTCCTCCGGGCGCCAGATGGTCGGTCCTTGTGTGCCAATTGTGGGAGGCTTGCTGCCCATGCGCGACAACCTTCTCAATTCGCGCAGCGTTCGAAAGGGGAAAAGGTGCTAGAACCCCTGCATGTCCGAACTGCCCAACGTACCCGCCGCCGCGCCGGAGGACCGGCCGCAAGCCCGGCGGGCCGCGCCGAAACCCGCGACGGCCAAGCGCCGCAGCGTCGGGCTGTTCGGCGGCTTCGTCCGCTTCACGGTGGTCGTGGCCGTCGTCGCCCTGGTCGGCGCCGGGGTGGCCGCCTTTGGCCTGTACCGATCCATCGCGGCCGACCTGCCCGACTATCGCTGGCTCGCGGATTACCACCCGCCGCAGATGAGCCGCATCTACGCGGCCGATTCCCGCCTGATGGCCGAGCTGGCGGCGGAGCGCCGCGTCTTCGTGCCGATCGAGGCCATCCCGCCCCGCCTCCAGCAGGCCTTCATCTCCGCCGAGGACCAGCGTTTCCGCGAGCATCGCGGCATCGACCCGATGGGCATGATGCGCGCCGGGCTGTTCTTCGCGCAGAATTACGGCTCCGGACGGCGCATGCAGGGCGCCTCCACCATCACCCAGCAGGTCGCGAAGAACATGCTGGTCGGCAGCGACCGCACCGTTCTCCGCAAGGCGCGCGAGGCGATCCTGGCACTGCGCATCGAGCAGGCGCTGAGCAAGGACCGCATCCTGGAGATCTACCTGAACGAGATCTTCCTGGGCGCGCAGGCCTATGGCGTCGCCGCCGCCGCCCAGGCCTATTTCAACAAGTCCCTGGATGAGCTGACGGTGGGCGAGACGGCCTTCCTCGCCGCCCTGCCCAAGGGGCCGAACAACTACAATCCGCTGCGCTACCCCGACGCCGCGCGCATCCGCCGCGACTGGGTGCTGGACCGCATGGGCGAGGACGGCGTCCTCGCGGCGGAGGAGGTGGCCGCGGCCAAGGCCGAGCCCATCGTCGCTCGCCCGGTGCGCCGCCCCGAGGTCGTGCCCGTCGGCGGCCACTACACGGAGGAGGTGCGGCGCGAACTCCTCCAGCGCTTCGGCGCGGAGCAGACCCAGGGCGGTGGCCTCGTGGTCCGCACCTCGCTCGACCCCGTGCTCCAGGCGGCGACGGAAAATGCGCTGCGCCAGGGGCTGCTGTCCTATGACCGGCGCCGCGGCGGCTGGCGCGGCCCGGTGGCGCGCATCGCGCACGGGGCGACCGAATGGCTGCCGGCGCTGGACGCGCTGCCGCCCACGCCGGGCCTCCTGCCCGAATGGCGCCGCGCCGTGGTGCTGGAAGTGCGGCCCAACGAGGCCCGGCTCGGCTGGGTGGTGCGCTCGGGGCCGCGCGCGCCTGCCGAGGCCCGCACCGGCACGCTGCCTTTCAGCGACCTTTCCTGGGCGCGGCCCGTCACGCCCGGCCGCCCCGGCGAGGCGCACCGCCTCGGCCCCGCGCCGCGTCGGATGAGCGACATCGTCGCCCCTGGCGACGTGGTGCTGGTGGAGGTCGAGCCGGCCCGCCCCGCCGAGGGACGGACGCCCGCCCGGCCGGAGCGCCTTGCACTGCGCCAGGTGCCCGAGGTGGAGGGTGCGGTGGTCGCCCTGGATCCGAACACCGGGCGCGTGCTGGCGCTGGCGGGCGGCTGGAGCTTCGACCGCTCGCAGTTCAACCGCGCCACCCAGGCGCTGCGCCAGCCCGGCTCTTCCTTCAAGCCCTTCGTCTACCTGCCGGCGCTGGAGGCGGGCATCCCGCCCAACCAGCGCTTCCTGGATGCGCCGGTCGAGGTGGCGACGCCGCAAGGCATCTGGCGCCCGGCCAATTACAGCGGCAACACCAACGGCTACGTCACCATCCGCAACGCGATGGAGCGTTCGCTCAACCTCGTCACCGTGCGCATCGCGCAGGAGGTGGGGATGGACAAGGTCAGCGAGACGGCGGCGCGCTTCGGCGTGATCGAGAACATGCCGCGCTACCTCGCCATGAGCCTGGGCGCAGGCGAGACCACGGTGCTGCGCCAGGCTGCAGCCTATGCCGCCTTCGTCAATGGCGGCCGGCGGGTCGAGCCGTCCTTTATCGACAGCGTACAGGACCAGCGTGGCCGGGTCGTGTGGCGCAACGCGGCGCGCGGCTGCGAGGGCTGCGTGAGCGGGCCGGAGGCCGGCCCGCCGCGCGTCACCGACAACCGCCGGCAGATCGCCGATCCGATCGCCACCTATCAGATGGTGAGCATTCTCCAGGGCGCGGCGCAGAATGGCACCGGCACCCGCGCCGCCCAGGGACTCAACCGCCCGGTGGCCGGCAAGACCGGCACCACGGATGACTACCGCGACAACTGGTTCGTCGGCTTCACCCCGGACATCGTGGTGGCGGTCTGGCTGGGCTATGACGAGCCGCGCTCCCTGGGCAGCGGGGAGACCGGCGGCAACAACGCTGCGCCCATCTTCCGCGACGTGGTGGCGGCGGCGCTGCGCGACAGCCCGGCCGTGCCCTTCCGCGCCCCGCCCGGCGTCGCCCTGGTGCGCGTGAACACCGATGGCGGCCGCACCATCATGGAGGCGTTCCGCCCCGGCACGGAGAACAGCGCCAGCGCGCCGATCGGCGGCATGGCGCCGTCCACAAGCAGCGCGGCGGCGGCGCAGCAGGTGGACACCGGATTGGGCGGGCTGTATTGAGCGCATCCCATGCGTGCTGACGCCCAATCGCTGCAAGAGCAGATCACCGCTTCGGTGTCCCTGCTGAGGAGGCATCTTTGACTGGGATGCCGCCACCGCCCGCCTCGCGGAGCTGAACGCCCGCGCCGAGGACCCCGACCTGTGGAACAAGGCCGACGAGGCGCAGCGCGTGATGCGCGAGCGCAACCGGCTGAGCGACCAGGTCGAGGGCGTCCAGAAGCTGGAGCGCGAGGTGGCCGACGCCTTCGAGCTGATCGAGATGGCGGAGGCCGAGGGCGACGAGGCGACGGTGGAGGCCGCCATTGCCGACCTTCACCGGTATGCTGCCGAAGCGAAGCGGCGCGAGATCGAGAGCCTGCTTTCCGGCGAGGCCGACTCGAACGACGCGTACCTCGAAGTCAACGCCGGCGCCGGCGGCACCGAGGCCCAGGACTGGGCCGAGATGCTGCTGCGCATGTACATGCGCTGGGCCGAGGCGCGCGGCTACAAGGTGACCCTGACCGAACAGTCGGATGGCGAGCAGGCTGGCATCAAGAGCGCGACTCTCCAGGTTACGGGTCCGAACGCCTATGGCTGGCTGAAGACGGAAACCGGCGTGCATCGCCTCGTCCGCATCAGCCCCTTCGACGCGGCGGCGCGGCGGCAGACCAGCTTCGCCTCGGTCTATTGCTACCCGGTGGTCGACGACAAGATCGAGATCGAGGTCAACCCGGCCGACCTGAAGACCGACACGTTCCGCGCTTCCGGCGCCGGCGGGCAGCACGTCAACAAGACGGAGTCGGGCGTGCGCTTCACGCATATCCCGACCGGCATCGTCGCCGCCTCGACCCAGGACCGCTCGCAGCATCGCAACCGCGAGATCGCCATGAACATGCTGAAGGCCCGGCTCTACGAGCTGGAGCTGAAGAAGCGCGAGGCGATCAACGACGCGACCGAGGCCGGCAAGACCGATATCGGCTGGGGCCACCAGATCCGCTCCTACGTGCTGCAGCCCTATCAGCTGGTGAAGGACCTTCGGACCGGCGTGGAGAAGGGCAATCCCGCCGCCGTGCTGGACGGGGAGCTGGATGAGTTCATGGCCGCCGCCCTCGCGCAGCGCGTCGGCGCCACACGCTCCGAGGCAAGCGCTTCCGCCCGCTGATGGAATGGCGCCAGGCCCCCGCGCGGCTGGAGCCGGGGCGGCGCCTCTATGCCATCGGCGATTCCCATGGCTGCGCTTCCCGGCTGCGCGCCCTGCATGAGCGGATCGTGCGGGACCTGACGGCGCGGCCCTGCGGCGACGCGGTCCTGGTGCATCTGGGCGACTTCATCGATCGCGGGCCGGACAGCGCCGGCTGCCTGGACGCCGCGATGGGCTTCTCCGCCTGCCCGGTCGTCAACCTCATGGGCAATCACGAGGAAACGGCGAATGCGGCGCTGGATGGGGCGGGGCATGCCTGCACCGACTGGCTCTACACCGGCGGGCGCGAGGCGCTGGCAAGCTGGGGCATCAACAGCCTGTCGCCGCGCGAAAGCTGGGCCGCCGGCATCCCGCAGCGGCACCGCGACTTCATGGCGCGGCTGGCGCTGTGGCACCGCGTCGGACCGTATTTCCTGGTCCATGCCGGGATCCGCCCCGGCATTGCGCTCCATTCCCAGGCGCGCGAGGACCTGCTTTGCATCCGCCGCGCCTTCCTGGACAGCGAGGCCGATCACGGCGCCGTGATCGTGCACGGCCACACCCCGACGCGCGACCGCGTGCCGGAGATGCTGGCCAACCGCATCAACCTCGATACGGGCGCGGTCTATCCCAGCGGCAGGCTTACCTGCGCGGTGCTGGAGGCGGACCGCGTCGCCTTCTGGCAGGAATAGGCGTCAGGCGGGCAGGGCGGCGCGCTGGCCCGGGGCCTTGGCCATCCAGTTCAGCACGCTGGCCATCACTCCCACCACGACCATGACGGGCCAGAACACCGCATAGGTGCCGGACATGCTGTAGAGCACCGCGCCCGAGCCGGCGCCCAGGAAGCCGCCGATCTGGTGGGAGAAGAAGCACACCCCGTACAGCGCGCCCAGGTTGCTGACCCCGAAGCGGCGCGCGATGGCCGCGCTGGTCAGCGGCACGGTGCCGAGCCAAACGAAGCCCATCACCGCCGCGAAGATCATCGTGCCCCATTCCGTCGGCGTGGCGAAGGCGAAGAGGGCGATGGAGACGGTGCGGACCATGTAGATCCAGCCCAGCGCGTTCTCCGGCTTCACCCGCGCTGAGAGCCAGCCGCAGAACCAGCTTCCGGGGATGTTGAACAGGCCGATCAGCATCAGCGCCGTCATCCCCAGCGCCGGCGGAAGGCCGCACAGCGCGATGTGCGAGGGCAGGTGGGTGGTGAGGAAGGCCAGCTGGAAGCCGCAGGCGAAGAACCCGCCGGTCAGCAGGGCGAAGTCGCGATCGGCCAGGGCATTGCGCGCCAGCGCCGGCAGGCCCGCGATGCCGGCTGGAGCGGCAGCCCCCGGGGCGCGCTGTGCCGGGCGCCACTCGATGTTGCGCGCGATGGGGATGATGACGAGGGCGGAGATGGCTAGGGTCATCAACGCGCCCGCCGCGCCAAACCAGCCGATCGCGCCGAACACGATCGGCACCATCGCCGCCTGGCCGAGCGAGCCGCCCGCCGACGCGATGCCGATGTATTCGCCGCGCTTCTCCGGCGGGGCGAGGCGGCCGATGGCGGCCAGGGCCATACCCGTGCCCGCGCTTGCGACGCCAAGGCCGGTGAACAGCCCGATGCCGATCAGCACCGTCGCGTTGGAGGGAAAGAGCGCCGGAAGACCGCAGCCCACGAGGTAGAACAGCCCGCCATAGGCCATCACGCGCCCGGCGCCATGCTTGTCCGCCATCGCGCCCGAAACGGGTTGCGCGAGGCCCCAGACGAGGTTGTGCAGCGCGACGGCCAACCCGAAGGCCCAGGGCGCGACATCATGCTCCCCGGAAAGGGGGAGGAGCAGCAGACCGAAGGTCTGCCGGATGCCCATGGCCATGGAGGAGGTGGCGGCCGCCGAGATGATGGCCACCCAAAGGGCGGTGCGCGACATGGGAAGGATGCTGCGGGACGCCCGAGCCCCCCGCAACACGCAAGAATGCCGGGCGCGTCATGCGCCCGGCGCGGGTGTCAGCTCAAGCCGCTCGACGACCCGAGGCACCGTCATTTGCAGGCATGGGAACGGCCTGCGCAGCGGCAGCGCCGATATTGCTACGGTTCAGGCCGATATCGGCCAACTCCCGGTCGGACAGGGCACGGAGCTGCCGCACCGTCTCGTGCCGATGGCGGATCGCGGCAAGGATGCGGCCGAAACCGCGGAAGAAGCCGGCGACGCGGCGCATCAGTTCCTCGTCGCGAGCACGGCGCGCCTCGGCGAGCAGGACCTCGACGCGGCGGGCGCTCGGGCTCTGGGAGATGGCGGGCATCAGCAGCGCGGCTTCGGCTGAAGTGATGCGGGAATTCATTGTCTTCGCTTTCGTTTCTGGCCCAGCGGCCTCGCCGCCGGTGCAGGCAAGATGTAGAGCGGAACCCGGCCTTGCGGTTGTGCGAAGCCCATGCGACTCCCATGCTTGGAGCGCATGTCATCCTGTGGACACATGTGTGAAGCGCAGATGAAGCATCGGCTCGACGCGTTAAGGGTGCGGTTGGAAGCGGCGGAGGTGGACGGGTTCCTCGTCCCGCGCGGCGACGAGCATCTGGGCGAATACGTCCCGCCCTCCGGCGAGCGCCTCGCCTGGATTTCCGGCTTCACCGGCAGTGCCGGGATGGCGCTCGTGCTGCGGGACCGCGCGGTGCTCTTCACCGACGGGCGCTACACCACCCAGGCCGCGTCCCAGACCGATCCGGCCTCCTGGGAGCATCGCCACCTCACGGAGGAGCCCCCGGCCGAATGGCTGAAGACCCACGCGCCCGGTGCGCGCATCGGCTATGACCCCTGGTTGCACTCGGAAGGAGGGCTGAAGCCCTTCACCGAGGCGGGCGTCACCCTGGTCCCCCTGGCGGCGAACCCGCTGGATGCGGTCTGGACCGACCGGCCCGAACTTCCCTCGGCGCCGCTGCGCGCGCATGGGGTGGAGTTTGCCGGCGAGGGGGCGGAAGCCAAGCGGACGCGCCTCGCGCGCGACCTCGGCGCCGATGCGGCGCTGCTGGCCGACTCCCATTCGGTCGCCTGGCTGCTGAACCTGCGCGGCGGCGACCTTGCCCACACGCCGATGGCGCTGGCCTTCGCCCTCCTGGACGCCGACGGCAATGCCGAGCTGTTCCTCCATGCCCCGCAGCGCGTGGACGCGGCGCTGCGGACGCATCTGGGCAATGGCGTGTCGATGGCCGACCGCGCCGCCCTGCCCGAGGCGCTGCGCCGCTTCGCGGGCAAGCGCATCCGTGTGGATGCCGACGCCACCCCGGCGCGGCTGCTCCAGCTGCTGCGCGAGGCGGGGGCGGAACTCGTGCTGGGGGATGATCCGTGCCGCCTGCCGCGCGCCTGCAAGAACGAGGTGGAGCAGGAGGGGGCGCGGGCGGCGCAGCGCAAGGATGCGGTGGCCCTGTCGCGGTTCCTGGCCTGGATGGCGCGCGAGGCGCCGAAGGGCGGATCGACGGAGGTGGCGGCCGCCGCCCAGCTCCTCGCCTTCCGGAAGGAGGTACCTGGCTTCGCCGGGGAAAGCTTCCCGGCCATCAGCGGCGCGGGCGAGAACGGCGCCATCGTCCATTACCGCGCCACGCCGGAAACCGACCGGCCGATCCGCGCCGACGAATGCTACCTGATCGACAGCGGCGGCCAGTATCCGGAAGGGACCACCGACGTCACCCGCACCCTCTGGACCGGCCCCGGCCCGGCGCCGGAGGAGCTGCGCGCCCGCTACACCGCCGTGCTGCGCGGCCACATCGCCTTGGCGACGCTGCGATTCCCCGAGGGCGTGGCCGGGCCGCATATCGACGCCATCGCACGGCGGCCGCTTTGGGATCTCGGCCTGGATTTCGACCATGGCACCGGGCACGGCATCGGCGCCTTCCTGTCGGTGCATGAGGGACCGGTCAGCATCTCGCGCGCCGCCAAGCCGATCCCGGTGCGGCCGGGCATGATCCTGTCGGACGAGCCGGGCTTCTACCTCCCTGGCGCCTATGGCATCCGCATCGAGAACCTGCTCCTGGCGCGCGAGGCGCCGCGCCGCCCGGGCCAGCGCAAGAGCTTCCTCGAGTTCGAGACGCTGACCCTCGCCCCCTATGCGCGCGCCCTCGTCGTCCCGGCGATGCTGACGGAGGCGGAGCGCGACTGGGTGGATGCTTATCATGCGCGGGTGCTGCGCGAGGTCGGGCCGGCCCTGGCTGAAGCGGACCGCGCCTGGCTGGAAGGGGAATGCGCAAAGCTGGGCTGAACCGCCCTCAGCCCGGCGCGGCGACCACCACGTCGCGGACCAGCCCCCGCTCGACCAAGCGCCGCACGGTCAGCGACACCTCGCTGAGCGCCACCTTCGAGCCGCGTGGGAGGATGTGCGCAGCCTCCTCCCGCTCGAGGATCTTCTTCAGGACGAAGCAGCGCTGCCAGACATGCAGCGCGGCGCGAAGCTCCTCGAACATGTGGAAGTTCCAGATCCGCAGCGGCGCGACGCCGCGCGGATACATGCGCTCCGCATCCTCCAGCAGGCGGGCGGCCGCGGCGTGTTCGTCCGCGTCATGCGCCAGCAGCCCGGCGACCATCGTGGCGATGCCGAGGTTGGACAGGAATTGCGGCCAGGTTTCCAGCCGGTCGGCAAAGCCCGTGACCGCCGTGAACTCGGCTCGCGCGCGGGAGGAATCGCCCCAGGCCAGCGCGGCATAGCCGGCGGCGAGATGCGTGGACGTCACCCATCGCAGCCTCGTGCCCGTGGCCTCCGCTCCCAGCCCGGCCTGCTCCTCCTGCCAGAGGGTCATCAGCCGCTCGGCCTCCTCGCGACGGAAGCTGCCCTCCTCGATGGCGCGATAGAGGGCGACGATCGTGCCGGCGAGGCGGAACTCCACGTCATCACCGGCGATCCTCAATGCCCGCGCGGCCCCATGGGCCTGCAGCAGCGGGTCGTTCACCCGGAAGGCTGGATTCTGGAACAGGAGCTGGAAGGACTTGAAGTCCTCGAAGCGGAAGAAGCGGAACAGCGCCTCCTCCAGCGCCGGCGTGGGGGGAAGGAGAAGGCGGTCCCCATCGGCCCAAAGAGCGGAGAGCGCGGCGGAGGACCAGTCCTCGTGCGGGTCGAAGGGAATGCCGACATGCGTCTGGAAGCCGATGGCATGCCCATGCGCTTCCGGTCCCTGAGGAGGGATCTGGATCTGCACCCGATGGCGGTCCCAGCCGAGCTCGAAGGCGACGGGCGGCGTTCCATCCTCCCGCCGCGCCCAACCCGCGAGGGTCAGGCCCTCGCGGCTGATCTCCAGCCTTTCCCAGGCGCCTAAGCGCGCCGCGTTCGGCGGGATGGCCCCGCCGGACGCCTCACCCACCCGCTACCTCAAGCCTGACGTCCACGTTGCCGCGGGTCGCGTGGCTGTAGGGACAGATCTTCTCGTGCGCCTCATTGGCGATGGCCTGAAGCTCGGCCGTCGGCATGGAAGGGTCTTCCACATGCAGCACGACGGACAGGCCGAACCCGCCGCCCTCGCGCGGGCCGATGGTGACGGCGGCGGTCACCTTCGCGTTCTTGGCGCTCTTCTTCTGCTGGCCGGCGACGAAATCCATCGCGCCGGCGAAGCAGGCCGCGTAGCCGGCTGCGAAGAGGTGCTCGGGGGTCGAGGTGCCTTCCTTGCCGGGACCACCCATGGCCTTGGGCACGGAGAGGGTCGCCTCGATGCTGCCGTCCTCGGCGCGCGTCGTGCCGTTTCGGCCGCCCTGCGCGGTGGCCTTGGCGGTGAAGAGCGGGGTGATCTTGTCCATAGGGGGGTTCCTCTAGAAGCCCCCCAGCCTAGCGGGGCGCGGGGGTGGTTTGGTAGGGGACCACCGCCAGGGCGTTGTGCGGCGACCCCTCCACCAGCCGGGTGGACCAGGCGAGGTAGACCAAGGCGCCATTCGCCTCGTCCACGAAGCGATGGACGCGCGTTTCCTTGAAGAACAGGCTGGTGGATGCCTCCCAGATCTGCTCCCCCCGCTCGCCGCGCCGGACGTTCTCCGGCAGCGTGATGGGTCCCGTGGCGAGGCAGGACAGGGCGAAGCGCGCCGGATCCTCCGCCAGCCCGACCATGCCCGACAGCCCCCCGGTCCGCGCCTGGGAGACGTAGCAGGACACGCCGGGGATCGCAGGGTCGCCGAAGCGCTCCACCACCACCTGATGCGACCGCGTCAGGCCGAGATTGGTGAGGGCCGTGTTCACCCGGCCGATTCGGGTCGTGTCCTCCGCCGCAGCGGGGGCGGCAAGGAGGAGGAGGGGCAGGAGAAGAGCGCGCATGCGGCGTGAGCGCACGGCAGCGGAACGGGTTGCGGTCAGCTCTCGTCCAGCCACTGGGCGTGAAGCGCCGTGATGCTCAGCGCCCGCGCCGGGAATGGGGGAAGCCGCCCCGCCTCCAGCGCCGCCTCGATCAGGTCCAGCGCGCCGTTCACGTCGCGGAAATCCAGTCCCGCGAGGGAGAGCACGTCATGCTCCCACCAGCGCAGCCGCGTCATCCTGGCGATCACCGCTTCCGGGAAGCGGGGACGGAGGAGGCGCGCCGGCACCCCGGCCGCGACGTGGAAGGCGGGCACGTCCCGCGTGACGACGGAACCCGCGCCGATCACCGCCCCGTCGCCGATCGAAACGCCGGAACGCAGGATGACCCGCGCCCCGATCCAGACATCGTGGCCAATGGAGACGGGGCTGTTGCTGTTGAAGGGACGAAGGGGCGCCTGCCGGGGCATCCCGCGCGCCGCGCGGAAGCCGTCCCAGCCATGCACATCCGGCACGTACTGCACCATGGAGGTGGAGAGCCAGTCCGTCGGGTGCTGGTCGGAGGCCACGTCCACCTCGGGTGCGACCGAGCAGAAGCGCCCGACGCGCGAGTGGCCCAGCTTGCCGCCATAAAGCCCCGTCATCGCCCCCACCCGCACCATGTGCCAGTCCGGGATGGCGGCGTGGATGACGCAGGGCGCCTCGAACTCCGCATGGGGGTGGAGGCGCTGGGTGGCGCCCGAAAGCTGGATGCCCTGGCGCCCGAGGAAGGCGCGGAAGGGCGGGGTGACCTCGACGAGCGTCGCGCTCACTTCGCGCACATCTCGAGGAACTGCGCCTCCGTCAGCACCGCGACGCCCATCTCCGCGGCCTTGGCGGCCTTGGAGCCGGCATCGGCGCCCACCACCACGAAATCCGTCTTCCTGGACACGCTCTTGGCGATGCGCCCGCCCGCCGCCTCGGCCTTCGCTTCCGCCTCGGCGCGCGAGAGGGTTTCCAGGCTGCCGGTGAAGACGACGGACTTGCCGGCGAAGGGGCCGTCTCCCCCGGTCTGCGCCGCCTCCGGCGTCACCTGGCGCAGCAGGTCGTCCAGCGCGGCGTTGTTGCGCGGCTCGGCGATGAACTCCACCACCTCCTGCGCAATGGCGGGGCCGATGCCGGCGATGGCCCCCAGTTCCTCCCGCGCCTCGCTGCCCACGATGCGCGCCGCCTCCATGGCTGCGCGCCAGCGCGCCACGTCGCCATAGTGCCGGGCCAGCAGCTTCGCGTTCTGCTCGCCGATGCGGCGGATGCCGAGGGCGAACAGGAAGCGCTCGAAGGGAACGACCCGCCGCCCCTCGACCGCGCGGAACAGGTTGCGGATGGAAAGCTGCCCCCAGCCTTCCAGGGTGCGGAGCTCGGCCTCGCGCTCCGGGAGGCGGAAGATGTCGGCCGGCGAGGACAGCCAGCCCTTCTCGTGCAGCAGGGCGATGCGCTCCTCGCCCAGCCCCTCGATGTCCATGGCGCGGCGGGACACGAAGTGCTTCAGCCGCTCCACCGTTTGCGCCGGGCAGACCAGTCCGCCCGTGCAGCGCCGCACCACCTCACCCGGCGGGCGCACGGCGTGGGAGCCGCAGGCGGGGCAGGTGCCCGGGAAGTCGTAGGGCGGGGCGCGCTCGCCCTCCGTGGGGGGCAAGGCCTCCACCACCTGCGGGATCACGTCGCCCGCGCGCTGGATCACCACGCGATCGCCGGGGCGCACGTCCAGCCGGCGGATCTCGTCCTCGTTGTGCAAGGAGGCGTGGGTGACGGTGACGCCGCCCACCGGCACCGGGCGCATCACGGCACGCGGCGTCAGCGCCCCGGTGCGCCCGACCTGGATCTCGATGCGCTCCAGCGTGGTGGTCGCGCGCTCGGCCGGGAACTTCCACGCGATGGCCCAGCGCGGCGCGCGGCCGACGAAGCCCAGGCGGCGCTGCCAGTCCAGCCGGTCCAGCTTGTAGACCACCCCGTCGATCTCGTAGGCGAGGCCGGGCCGCTCGGCGGAGATGCGGGCCTGGAAGCCGGGGGCGTCGCTGATCCGTTCCGAAAGCGGGTTCACCGTGAAGCCCTTGGCGCGCAGCCATTCCAGCCATTGCCAGTGCGTCTCGGCCGGAACCTCGCTCGCCTCGCCCATCGCATAGGCGAAGAGCTTGAGCAGACGCGTCGCCGTCACCGTGGGGTCGAGCTGGCGCAGCGAGCCGGCGGCAGCGTTGCGCGGGTTCACCGGGACGGGCACGGCCGGGCCCAGCTTCTCGCCACGCTCGCGCCGCGCCTCGCGCTCCTCGGCCAGCTTCGCCTGGGCCTTCCGGAAGGCGTGGAAATCCTCGCGGTCCATGAAGACCTCGCCGCGGATCTCGATGCGGGCGGGGAAGGGGGCAGGCAGCGTGTCGGGCAGGTCCTTCAGCGAGCGGAGATTGGCGGTCACGTCCTCGCCCACCGTGCCGTCGCCGCGCGTCGCGCCCTTCACGAAGCGCCCATCCTCATAGAGCAGGTTCACCGAAAGCCCGTCGATCTTCGGCTCCGCCACGAAGGGCAGCTTCTCGTCGGCAGGCAGGGCGAGGAAGCGGCGGATGCGCGCCTCGAACTCCGCGAAATCCGCCTCGCCGAAGGCGTTGTCGAGCGACAGCATGGGCGCCAGGTGGCGCGATTTGGCGAAGCCCTCGCTGGGCGCGCCCGAAACCTTCTGGGTCGGGCTGTCCGGGCGCAGCAGGGACGGATGCTCCGCCTCCAGCTGCTTCAGCCGGCGCATCAGCGCGTCGTACTCGGCGTCGCTGATCTCGGGCGCGTCGTTCTCGTAGTAAAGCTTGTCGTGGCTGCGGATCTCGGCGGTCAGGCGCTCGATCTCCGCCGCCGCTGCCTCGGTCGTCTCGCTCATGCCATGTCCGCCAGCCGGTCCAGCGCCGCGCCTTCCACGATCTCGCCGCTGAAGAGGCCCTCGCTCCGCGCGCCGATCGAACGGTAGAAAAGCAGCGCCTCGTCGTCGCCCTCGTCCACGCCCCACCACAGGCAGCCCGCGCCATGGCGCCTCGCGTCCCGCGCCAGGGCGGCCATCAGGCCGCGCGCGAGGCCGCGGCGGCGCGCGCCCGGCTCGACGTAAAGGTCCAGCAGCATGAGCGCGTCGGCTTGGCGCTCCGCGTCATAAACGAAGCCCGCCGTGGCGAAGCCGACAAGGGCGCCCTCATGCTCCGCGACGTGCAGCAGCGCCCTGGGCTCGGCGCATAGGAGGTCGCGCAGGACGATCTCCACCGTCATCGGCCGCGCCGGGGGCGGGCCGTCGAGGCTGTTGATCGCGTTGATCAGGGCGGCGACCTGCGCTTCCTCGCCGGCGCGGGCGGCGCGGATCACGCCGCGCCTTCCAGCAGCGCCTCGGCCGCGGCGCGTGCGGCTTCCGTGACACGCTCGCCGGCCAGCATGCGGGCGATCTCCTCGCGCCGGTCCTCGGCCTTCAGGGGGGTGACCCGGGTTTCCGCCGCCTCGCCGCGCACCGCCTTGGCGACGCGCAGGTGATGCGCCCCGCGCGCGGCGACCTGCGGCGAGTGGGTGACGACCAGCACCTGCAGCTGCTCGGCCACGCGCTGCAGCCTTTCACCCACCGCGGCCGCCGTGGCGCCGCCGATTCCCGCATCCACCTCGTCGAAGACCAGGGTGGGCACCGGCGAGCCGCGCGCCAGCACGACCTTGAGCGCCAGCATCAGCCGCGACAACTCGCCGCCCGAGGCGATCTTCATCAGCGCACCTGGCGCCTGGCCGGGATTCGTGGAAACCAGCATGGTCACCCGGTCCTGCCCATCCGGCCCCCAGGCTGCCTCCTCGCGCGGGAGGATCTCGAGGACCACGCGGGCCCGGTCGAGCTTGAGCGGCGGCAATTCCTGCGCCAGCGCCTTTTCCAGCTTGCGCGCCGCATCCTGCCGCGCGGCGGTCAGGGCACCGGCCGCACTGGCATAGGCGGTGCGCGACTCACGCCGCGCCGCTTCCAGCGCCGAGACGCGCTCCGTCCCGGCGTCTAGTGCGGCGAGGCGGTCGCGCAGCGTTTCCAGCAGCGCGGGCAGTTCCACCACCGGCACGGCGTGCTTGCGCGCGGCGGCGCGGAGCGAGAAGAGCCGGTCCTCCAGCACCTCCAGCCGGCGCGGATCCGGCATGGCATCGGCGGCGAGGCGCTCCAGCTGCTGCTCGGCCTCCGCCAGCGCATCCATGGCGGCGGCAAGGGCGGCCAGCGCCGCCTCGGCCGTGTTGTCCTTCTGGGCCGGCGCGCCGGGCAGGCGCTCCAGCGCACGGGCGGCGTTGCGGAGCGCGGCGGCGGGGTTGGTGCTGCGGCGGTCGCGCGGCTGCAACTCGGACAGGGCGGAGGCGATGGCTTCATTGCGGCGCTCGCCCTGCTGCAAGGCGGTGCGCTCCTGGCTCAGCGCCTCCTCCTCGCCCTCCTCGGGCGCGAGGGTGGAGAGTTCCTCGACGGCGTGGCGCAGCCATTCCTCGTCGCGCAGCGCTGCGGCCACGGCTTCTTCCGCCTCGCGCAGCGCCGCCTCGGCAGATTTCCAGGCGCGGTGCGCGGCGGCCACTACCCCGCGTTGCGCCTCGAGCCCGCCAAAGGCATCCAGCAGCGCGCCATGGGTGGAAGGATCGGCGAGGCCGACCTGATCGTGCTGGCCCTGCACCTCCACGAGTGTCGCGGCGATGCGGCGCAGCAGGCCCACTCCGACCGGCTGATCGTTCACGAAGGCACGCGAACGCCCATCGGCCTGCACGACGCGGCGCAGCACCAGCGCTTCCTCCGCCTCCATGCCCTGCTCGGCGAGGATGGCGTGGGCGGGATGGGCGGCGGGGGGCAGGAACACGGCGGCGACGCTGGCCTGGGACTGGCCCGCGCGCACCAGCCCAGCCTCCGCCCGCATGCCGAGGGCGAGGCCCAGGCTGTCGAGCAGGATGGATTTGCCCGCGCCGGTCTCGCCGGTCAGCACGGAAAGGCCCGGACCGAATTGCAGGTCCAGGCGCTCGATCAGCACCACGTCGCGGATGGAAAGGGAGGCGAGCATGGGGCTAGGCCCTGCGGCGCGGCTTCATCCTCAGAAGATGGTGTTCCAGGCGCGGCGGAACATCCCCGGACGGTCCTGCGGCGCGGGCAGGGCGCCCGGCGTCAACAACGCATAGCTGTCCTGGTACCAGGAGGAGCCGGGGAAGTTGTGGCCCAGCACGCTGGCGGTCCGCTGCGCCTCGTCCCTCAGGCCGAGGGCGGTGTAGATCTCGGTCAGGCGGTGCAGCGCCTCGGGCACGTGGTTGGTGGTCTGGTAGTCCTCCACCACGCGGCGGAACCGGCCGATCGCCGCGTTCAGCAGGCCCTGCCGCTGGTAGAAGCGGCCGATATTCATCTCCTTGCCGGCGAGGTGGTCGCGGGCGAGGTCGATCTTGAGCCGGGCGTCGCGGGCATAGGCCGTGTCGGGGAAGCGGTTCACCACCTCCTGCAAGGCCGTCATGGCCAGTTCCGTGCCACGCTGGTCGCGCTGGCTGTCGGAGATCTGCTCATAATAGGCGAGGGCGCGCAGGTAATGGGCGTAGGCCACGTCGCGATGCGAGGGGTGGAGCTGGATGAAGCGGTCCAGCGAGCCGATCGCCTCGGTGTAGCGGTTGCGCATGTACTCGCCATAGGCGCCCATGATCTTGGCGTTGGTTGCCCAGGTGGAGAAGGGATGCTCACGCTCCAGCGTGTCGAAGATCTCGACGGCCTGGGGATAGCGCTGCGCCTGCAGCGCCTCGATCCCTGCGGCGTAGAGGCCTTCGGGCGAGCGGTCCACGATGCCGGCGGTGGAGGATCGTTCGCGGAACAGGCTTCCCATCGAGCCGTCCCACTGCGTGATGCCGCAGCCGGAAAGGGGGAGGAGGACAGCCAGCAACAGAAGCGGGCGCGAGGGAATGGTCATGAGGTCGGGCATGGCTCCTTCGGGGCGCTGCATACCACGGAACGCGCCCGCCGCGAGGGGGCGCACCCGCCCCCTCGACCGGCGCCGCTCAGGCGGCGACGGGAACCCGCGTCTCGGCGGCCGGGATGGCGGCGCCAGCGAAGCGCCACGCCGAACGGTCGGCGAAAAGGGCGCGGAGCAGCTGGTTGTTCAGCGCGTGGCCCGAGCGGTGGCCGGTGAAGCGGCCATGGATCGGGTGTCCGGCGAGGGCAAGATCGCCCACCACGTCCAGCAGCTTGTGGCGCACGAACTCGTCGGGACGGCGCAGCCCGCCCGGGTTCAGCACCAGCGGGCCGTCCACCACCACCGCGTTGTGCAGTCCGCCGCCCTGGGCGAGGCCGAGCGAGCGGAGGTGGTTCACCTCCTCGGCGAGGGTGAAGGTGCGCGCATTGGCCAGCTCCTCGCGGAAGCTGTCGGCCGTGACGCGCAAGGAGAAGCGCTGCGTGCCGATCGCCGTGCCGGCGAACTCGATGGAAAGGGCGGCGTCGAAGAAGGGTTCCTCGCCCGGCTCCAGCTCGGCCCAGCCGCCCTGCGCGTCCTGCACGCGGACGGTCTTCAGCACCTCGATGGCGCGAAGCGTGCCGGGCTGCTCCGTGGTGCCGGCGCACTGGATCAGGAACAGGAAAGGCTCGGCCGAACCGTCGAGGATCGGCACTTCCGGTCCGTCCAGCTCGACCACCGCATCGTCGATGCCAGCGGCGGCGAGGGCGGCCATCACGTGCTCGACCGTGCCCACGCGGGCTTCCTTCTGGTCGGGCAGGCCGAGGGCGGTGCAGAGCCGCGTGTCCACCACGTGGTCGTGGCGTGCGGGAATGGTGACGTCGATGTCGGTGCGGTGGAACACGATGCCCTGGCCGGGCTGGCCCGGGCGCAGCGTCAGGGTGATGGACGCCCCGCTGTGCAGGCCCACGCCACGGCACGAGATGCTGGCGGCGAGGCGCCGGCGACGGCCGAGCGGAAGCTGTGCGAAACCATCCATGCGGTACGAAATCCCCTTGCTGAGTGACAGGACGCCCCCCGCGCCGTGCCGCTACGAGGCTCAGATGCCACTTCGCACCCGCGAAGGCCAGTCAAGCGTTGTTTCTTGATGTTTCGTCGCAAGGCATTGATTCGAAAAGCAATTACAAGCGATTCACTGCCCCATTTCGACCACATTTCTCCATGCCCTGAAATGCAAACGGCCGCCCCGTTTCCGGGGCGGCCGCGCAGATGCACGAAGGCGGTGCTTCAGTTGCTTTGGCGGCGCAGGAAGGCCGGGATGTCCAGGCCGTTCTCGTCCGGCTGGGCGACCGGGCGCGGCGTGGCGGCGCGAGGCTCCATCGCCGGCTCGGCCCGCGGCGCCTGGGGCTGCGGCTCGACCGGGCGCTTCATGGGCGCAAGGCCAGTGACCGAACGGAACAGCCCACGCAGCCCGCCGCCGAGGGCCGGCGACACTTCCGGCGCCGGGGCAGCGGCCGGCGCTTCCATGGAAACTGGCGGCGCGGCCACCGGAACCGGCTGCGGCATCGGCTGCTCCTCCACGTAGGGAAGGGGCTGCGCGACGGGCTGCGCGACCGGCATGGCGGCCTGGCGCAGCATGCCGGCCATGCCGGGGGCAGCCGGGCGGCGCGCGGCGGGCTGCACCGGCGCGGCCGGGCGCTGCGTCGCGGCCGGAGCGGCGGTGGCCGGGTTCACCACGGCGAGGCGCGGACCGGCGCTGGCCGCGGCGCTCGCCACGTCGATGCCCGTCGCGACCACGGAAACGCGGATGCGGCCGTTCATCGTGTCGTCGATGGAGGAGCCGAAGATGATGTTGGCTTCCTCGTCCACTTCCTTGCGGATGCGGTTCGCCGCCTCGTCCACCTCGAACAGCGTCATGTCGAGGCCGCCGGTGATGTTGATCAGCACGCCCTTGGCGCCGAGCATGGAGGTGTCCTCCAGCAGCGGGTTGCTGATCGCCGCCTCGGCCGCCTTCACGGCGCGGTCGTCGCCCTCGGCCTCGCCCGTGCCCATCATGGCCTTGCCCATCTCCGCCATCACGGTGCGGATGTCGGCGAAGTCCAGGTTCACAATGCCGGGATTGACCATCAGGTCGGTCACGCCGCGCACGCCCATGTAGAGGACGTTGTCGGCCATCTTGAACGCCTCGGCGAAGGTCGTGCGCTCATTCGCCATGCGGAAGAGGTTCTGGTTCGGGACTACGATCAGCGTGTCCACGAACTGCTGCAGCTCCTCCAGGCCGGAATCGGCGGCGCGCTTGCGCTTCGGCCCCTCGAAGTCGAAGGGCTTGGTGACGACGCCGACGGTGAGGATGCCGCGCTCGCGCGCCATGCGGGCGATGACCGGCGCCGCGCCGGTGCCAGTGCCGCCGCCCATGCCGGCGGTGACGAACACCATGTGGCAGCCCTCGAGGTGGCGGGCCAGCTCATCCGTCGCCTCCTCGGCGGCGGCGCGTCCGATCTCCGGCTTGGCGCCGGCGCCCAGACCCTGCGTCAGGTGCGGGCCAAGCTGGACGCGGCGCTCGGCGCGGCTGTTCAGCAGCGCCTGGGCGTCGGTGTTGGCCACGATGAACTCGACCCCGTCCAGGCCAAGGGCAATCATGTTGTTGACGGCATTGGTGCCGCCCCCGCCCACGCCGATGACGGCGATCCTGGGCGAGAAATCCGTGTGCTGCGTCACGGGCAACGTCAGGTTCAGCGTCATGGCCTGTCTCTCCTCACCCCCAGGATAGGACCTGTGTCGAGTCGGGTCTTCCCTCGTGAAACTCCCGACCCCCGGAAGAATCACAAACGCTCCCGGACCCATCGAACGAGGCGCGCCATCACCCCATCGCGCGGGACGGGGCCGGGCGCAAGGTCCAACAAGGGGCGACCTTCGCCCGCGGCCCAAGCCAAGAGCCCGACCACGCCGGAAAAGCCGGCGCCGGAGGCGGTTTCGGGCAGCCCGCGCACCATGCGCGGCCGGCCGAGGCGCACCGTCACCTCGCGCCCCAGGATGCGCGTCGCCAGCTCCCGCACGCCGATCAGCTGCGAGGCGCCGCCGGTCAGCACGATGCGCCGGCGCAACTCCAGCGGCAGGCCGGAGCCGTCCAGCCGGTCGCGCAGCAGCTCAAAGGTTTCCTCCAGCCGGGGGCGGATGATGCGCACCACCATCTCGCGCGGGACGCGGACGATCTGGTCCTCCTCCTCGCCCACCTGCGGGATGGAAATGAGTTCCGTCCGGTCCTCGGCGGATTCGAGGACGGAGCCGTGCATGGTCTTCAGCCGCTCGGCATGGGCGATCGGGGTGGACAGCACGCGGGCCAGGTCGTTCGTGACCTGCCAGCCGCCGACCGGAAGCTGCGCCGTATGGGTCAGCCGCCCCTCGGCGAAGGCGGCGAGGCTGGTCGTGCCCGCACCCATCTCCACCACCACGGTGCCCATCTCACGCTCGTCCTCGACGAGGGTGGCGAGGCCGGCGGCGAAGGGCGCGCTGACCATCTCCTCCGCCTCCAGCTCGCAGCGATGCAGCGTGACGCCAAGATTGGCGAGGGCGTGGCTCGCCGCGTCCACCACGTGCAGCCGGGCGGAAAGGGTGTCGCACACCATGGCGCGCGGATCCTCGACGCCGGCCGTCGCATCCACCTGGAAGCCAAGCGGGAAGGCGTGCACCGCCTCCCGCCCCTCGGAGGCGGTGCGGCGCACCCCTTCCGCCAGGATGGAGCGCAGGTCGCCATCGGTGACGGCGCGCCCGCCCACCGGCCAGAGGATGTTGTGGAGGCGGCTTTCCGGCTGCCCGCAAGAGAGGTTGGTGATGACGCCGGTCAGCAGGTGGTCGGCCATCTCCTCCGCATGGGCGACGGCGGCGCGGATGGACTGCTCCGCCGCCTCCATGTCCACGATGGAGCCGGCCTTGACGCCGCGCGACTTCTGCCAGCCGAAGCCCAGCGCGCGCGGGACGCCGTCGCCCTCGATGCGCGCGATCAGGCAAACCACCTTGGAGGAGCCAATGTCGAGCACGCCGAAGGGGCCGGAGCGGGCAGGGGCAAGGCGGCGGGACCGCGCAGGCGGCTCGGCCGCCTGGGGCTGGAAGCGGACGAGGTCCTTCATCCGCGCGGCGACCGGCTCGGGGCGGCAGGGGTCGCGGCGGCTGCGGGCGTGGGCGCGGCATTCGGCTGCGGGCGCAGCACCAGCCGGTCCGGCAGGCGCATGTCGACGGAGGCGAGCGGCCGGTCGAGCAGCTTGTCGCGCCCATGCAGCTCGGCAAGGCGGGCCAGGGCCGCGCCCTCGTGCCCCTCGGGCAGCAGGATGTCGGCGCCGTTGAGCAGGCGGAGATTCCAGCGCCGCTCGGAAACGCGGATGATGGCCTGCACGCGCTCGCCGATCTCGGGCGTCCCGCGCAGCAGGTCGATCATCGCCGCGGCGTGGCGCTCCGCCCCGTTGCCGACCACCAGCGGGAGGGGGCCGAAGGCCTCCAGCCGCTCCGACGCCATGACGCGGCCCTCGCGGTCGATCACGGAGAAGCGGCCATCCTTCTGCCAGATGGCGAAGGCGCGCCGCTCGACGAGGCGAACCAGCACGGTGCCGGGCAGTCGGCGCTCCACATGCGCCTCGTCCACCCAGGCGATCTCCTCCAGGCGCTGCTTCGCGGCATGGGGATCGAAGTCCAGGATGGGCTCGCCCGGCTGGGTCCGCAGGGCGAAGAGCAGTGCCTCACGCGGGGTGAATTCGCGCCCCTCGATGCGGATCTCCTGCACCGAAAGGCCGGGGCCGCGCCCCAGCGCCGCGAGGTGGTGTGCCGCGTCGCGCAGCCGCGCCGCCGGGTCGAGGGCGAGGAGGCCCAGCGACAGCGCGCCCAGCCCGCCCACGGCCAGGGTCGCAATGCCCGCGCCCTTCAGCCAGTTGCGCCGCCGCCGCATCCACAGCCGCAGGCGCGACGGGCGCTGCGGCGCCTTGGCCGTGGCGCGCTGCCGCGATTCCGCCGCCAGGCGCGGCCGTGCGTTGGTCGGCTCACGCGCCATGGCGCGCCTGCTCCACGATCCAGCGGCAAAGGGACGGGAAGGGAATGCCCAGATGCGCCGCCTGCTCCGGCAGCAGCGAGGTGGGCGTCATGCCCGGCTGGGTGTTCACTTCCAGGAGGTAGAGCTTGCCCGGCTCGCCCTCCGTGTCGTCGTAACGGAAGTCGGAGCGCGACACGCCACGGCAGCCCAGGGCGCGGTGCGCGGCCAGGGCCACGCGCTTCGCCTCCGCCTCGATCTCCGGATGGACGCGCGCGGGCAGGACGTGGCGCGAGCCGCCATCGGCGTATTTCGCCTCGTAGTCGTAGAACTGGTTGTCCGTCGCGATCTCCGTCACCGCGAGAGGACGGTCGCCCATCACCGCCACGGTCAGCTCGCGGCCCGGGATGAAACGCTCCGCCATGATGCGCGGGCCGAAGCGCCAGCCGCGCGCGATCTCGCGCCGCCGGTTGTCGCCCTCGCGCAGGATGGACACGCCGACGGAGGAGCCCTCGTCCAGTGGCTTCACCACGTAGGGCAGGGGGAGTGGGTCCTCCTCCTCCAGCTCCTCGGGGGAGACCACCTTGTGGGCGGCGACGGGCAGGCCATGCGCCTCGAACACCGCCTTGGCGGCCGACTTGTCCATGGCGACGGCGGAGGTGCGGACGCCGGAATGGGTGTAGGGCAGCCCCATCCAGTCCAGCACGCCCTGGATGCACCCATCCTCGCCGAAGCGCCCGTGCAGGGCGTTGAACACCGCGTCCGGCCGCGCGGCCTGGAGCGCCCCGATGGTGGCGGAAAGGTCGCTCCCCACCTCGATCGGCGTCACCGCGAAGCCCGCCTCGCGCAGCGCGGCCACGATCTGCCGGCCGGAGGAAAGGCTCACTTCCCGCTCCGCCGAGATGCCGCCGTAAAGCACTGCCACCGTGTTCATTGCGCGACCCCGATGCGCCGGATTTCCCAATGCAGCGGGACGCCCGAATGGGCAAGCACCCGTTCGCGCACCGCCTCGCCCAGCCCCTCGATCTCGGCCGCCGTGGCGCCGCCCGTGTTGACCAGGAAGTTCGCGTGCTTCTCGCTCACCATCGCGCCCCCGCGCCGGAGGCCGCGGCAGCCGGCGGCGTCGATCAGCGCCCAGGCCTTCGCACCCTCCGGGTTGCGGAAGGTGGAGCCGCCGGTGCGGGCGCGGACGGGCTGCGACGCTTCCCGCGCGGATCGGATCTCCGCCATGCGGGCGGCGATGGCGGCGGCGTCGCCCGGCGCGGCGCGGAACCGGGCCCGGACCACGACGCCGCGCTCCGGCAGGGTGGCGTGGCGGTAGTCGAAGCGGAAGGCGGCGGCCGGCAGGCGCTCGACGCCCCGCGCGGTCGCCACCTCGGCCCAGTCCAGCACGTCCTTCACCTCGGTGCCGTAGGCGCCGGCATTCATGGCAACGGCGCCGCCGACGCTGCCCGGGATGCCGCACAGGAATTCCAGCCCGGCGAGGCCGGCGGCGGCGGCGTGCTCGGCCAGCGTCACGTCCAGCGCGGCGGCGCCGGCCACGATGCCGTCCGCCTCGACCGCGACCGTGCCGAAGCCACGTGCCGGCAGCCGGACCACCAGCCCGGGAACGCCGCCGTCGCGCACGATCAGGTTGGAGGCCGCGCCGAGCACCGTGAGCGGCATGGCAGGCTCCAGCCCGGCCAGCAGCGCGACCAGATCCTCGGCATCGGCTGGTTTCGCCAGCAACTCCGCCGGGCCGCCGACGCGGAACCAGGTCTGCGGGCCAAGGGGTGCGTCCGCCTCCAGCCGTCCGCGCAGTGCGGGAAGGGTGAGGGTCCCGCTCATGCGCGCTTGAGCGGCACGAGCCGCCCCGATTTCGCCTGCAACTCGGAAAGCTGCGCCGGCAGGGCATGGGCCCAGCTCGTGATGTTGCCCGCGCCCAGGCAGACCACGAAGTCGCCGGGCTTGGCGATGGCGTTGATCATCTCGGGCAGGGCGTCGGGCTCGGGCAGGGGGACGACGGAGCGGTGGCCGCGCGCGCGCAGCCCTTCCACCAGCGCGTCCTTGTCCATGCCTTCCAGCGGCGCCTCGCCGGCCGCGTAGACATCAGCGACGATCACCGTGCCCGCATCGTTCATGCAGGTGCAGAACTCGGCGAAGAGCTGCTTCAGGCGCGAATAGCGGTGCGGCTGCACCACGGCGATCACGTCCCGCGCCCCCGCCTGCCGCGCGGCCTTCAGCACCGCCGCGATCTCGACCGGGTGGTGGCCGTAATCGTCGATGACGGCGATGCCGCCCGTCTCGCCGACGCGGGTGAAGCGCCGCTTCACGCCCTTGAACCCGGCCAGGGCCTGGCGGATCACGTCCTCCGGCACTTCCATCTCGACGCCCACGGCGATGGCGGCCAGGGCGTTCTGCACGTTGTGCTGGCCCAGCATGGGCAGGCGGAACGGCTTCATGGTGCGTGAGCGGCCGGTGGCGCGATCCTGCACCGTCACCTCGAAGGTGGCGCCCGCACGGTCGGTGAGCAGCTTCTGCGCCCGCACGTCGGCCTGGGGCGAGAAGCCATAGGTGACGAGGCGGCGGTCCAGCTTGGGGATCATCGCCTGCACGCCCGGGTGGTCCATGCAGAGCACGGCGAAGCCGTAGAAGGGGATGTTGCCGACGAATTGCGCGTAGCCGTCGCGCATCGCCTCCTCCGTGCCCCAATGGTCCAGGTGCTCGGCATCCATGTTGGTAACGACGGCGACCGTGGCGGGCAGGCGCAGGAAGGAGCCGTCGCTCTCATCGGCCTCGACCACCATCCATTCGCCGGTGCCCATGCGGGTGTTGCCGCCATAGGCGTTGACGATGCCGCCATTGATCACGGTGGGGTCGAGCCGCGCCTGCTCCAGCACGCAGGCGATGAGCGAGGTGGTGGTGGTCTTGCCGTGGGTGCCGCCCACCGCGATGCCCCATTTCAGGCGCATCAGCTCGGCCAGCATCTCGGCGCGGCGCACGACGGGGAGGAGGCGCTTGCGCGCGGCCTGGACCTCCGGGTTGTCCTTCCGCACGGCGGTGGAAACGACCACCACCTGCGCGTCGCCGAGGTTCTCCTCGCGGTGGCCGACATGGACGGGGATGCCCCGCTCCCGCAGCCGGGCGACGTTGTAGCCTTCCGCGATGTCGGAGCCCTGCACGGAATAGCCGAGATTGTGCAGCACCTCGGCGATGCCGGACATGCCGATCCCGCCGATGCCGACGAAGTGAAGCGTGCCGATGGACAGGGGCAATGCGCGCATCTCAGGAGGCTTTCCGGCGAAGAAGGGCGAGGACGAGGTCGGCGAGGTCGCGCGCCGCCTGCGGGCGGGCGAGGGATGACGCGGCGCGGGCGGCTTCCGCAAGCCGTTCCGGCGCAAGCAGCCATGTCGAGAGAAGGCTGGACAAGGCGCCCGCATCCATTTCCGTCTGCGGGAGCACCCGGGCCGCGCCGGCTTCGGCGAGCGCCCGCGCATTGGCGGCCTGGTGATCGTCGATGGCGGAGGGAAGCGGGACAAGTAGGGCAGGGCGGCCGGCACAGGCCAGTTCCGCCAGCGTCGAGGCGCCGGCGCGGGCCACCACCAGATGCGCCGTCGCCAGCCGTCGCGGCATGTCGGAGAAGAAGGGTGAAAGCTCCACCGGGATGCCGGTGCCGGCATAGGCCGCGCGTACCCGCTCCAGATCCTCTGCGCGGCATTGCTGCGTGACGATCAGGCGGTGGCGCAGGGATTCCGGCAGGGCAGCGATCGCGGCGGGCACGGTGTCGGCAAAGACCCGCGCACCGAGCGAGCCGCCGGTGACGAGCAGCCGGATCGCCCCCTCGCGCGGCGCCTCGTAGCCATGCCCGGCCAGGGCGGCGAGTGCGGGGCGCACCGGATTGCCCACCACATGCGGCTTCGCCCCGCCGGGCACCTTGGCCGTCTCGGCATAGGTGAGGGCGAGCGCGTCGGCGCGCGGGGCGAGGAGCCGATTGGCCCGGCCCAGCACGGCGTTCTGCTCGTGGATAACCAGCACCGGCCGGGTGCTGCGAAGCGTGAGCGCGGCGATGGCCGGCGGGATGGCCGGATAGCCGCCAAACCCCACCACCGCCCGCGCGCCCAGGCGGCGCAGGAGTCCGCGCGCCACCATCGTCCCTTGGCCAAGCTGGGCGAGGCCCTGGGCGGCGCGCAGCGCGCTGCGCCCTGCCACCCCGCCGCCCTGCAGGACGAAGCGCTCGGCCTGGGCGAAGGCGGGGCTGTCGAAGGCAGCGGAGCGCGCGTCGGTGAAGAGCGCGATGCGCTCGCCGCGCGCGGACAGCTCCGCGGCCAGGGCCTCGGCCGGGAAGAGGTGGCCCCCCGTGCCCCCGGCCGCGATGGCGATCATGCGCCCGGGTCCATCCGCGACACGCGCCGCCGCGTCAGCGCCAGCAGGAAGCCCATGCCCAGCGCCAGCGCGACGACGGAGGAACCGCCATAGGAGACGAAGGGCAGCGTCATCCCCTTGGTGGGAATGAGGCGCAGGGAGGAGCCCATGTTGATGAAGGCCTGGAGGCCGAACTGCGTCAGCAGGCCCGCGGCGGCGAGGGAAACGAAGATGTCCCGTTCCTCGCACAGGCGCAGCAGGCCGCGCAGCACCACGAAGGCGAAGATGCCCAGGATGACGAGGCAGGCGACGAGGCCGAACTCCTCCGCCGCCACGGGGAAGACGAAGTCGGCATGGGCGTCGGGCAGCACGTCCTTCACCCGCCCCTCGCCGGGGCCGCGCCCGAGCAGCCCGCCATTGCCGAAGGCTTCCAGCGACATGCGGATCTGGAAGTCGCCGTCGGAGTTGCTGTTGGTCTCTGGATAAAGGAAGCGGTTGATGCGCATCCGCACGTGGCCGTGCAGCGTGTAGGCGAGCACGCCCAACCCGGCGACGCCGGCGCCCCCCACGGCCACCCAGAAGATGTTGATGCCCGAGACGAAGACCTGGGCGAGGAACACCGCGACGATCACCGCCAGCATGCCGATGTCGGGCTGGCGCTTCAGCAGCACCGCCACGATCCCGATCAGCACGAAGGACACCACGAGGCCCGGGAAGCGCGGCGTGCGCTTGCCCTCGGCGATCAGCCAGCCGCACACCACGGCGAGGCAGGGCTTCAGGAATTCCGAGGGCTGCAGGGACATGCCGGGCAGGGAGATCCAGCGCCGCGCGCCCTTGATCTCCGTGCCCACCACCAGCGTCATCGCGGTCAGCGCCAGCGCGCCGACCGTGCCCAGCATGGCCAGCCGCAGCACCCAGCGGGGCGAGAGCAGCGACACCGCCACCATCACCCCCACCGCGAGGATCGAGTACATGACCTGCCGCGCCAGGAACATATGACGGGAGGAAGCGCCGATGCGCTCCGCCACCGCAGGGCTGGCCGAGAGCATCATCACGTAGCCAATCGCCACGAGGGAAAGGAGCGCCGCCAGGGTCCAGCGATCCACGCTCCACCACCAGCGGCCGAGCACGGAAGTGTCGTTGCGCGAGACGGCCATCAGCCGAGTGCCTCCCTCACGAGTTGGCGGAAGCGGTCGCCCCGCGCGTCGAAACCGGTGAACTGATCCCAGGAGGCCGCGGCGGGCGAGAGCAGCACCACGTCGCCGCGCTGGGCGAGCGCCATGGCGCGCGGCACCGCCGCCTCCAGCGTGCCCGCCACCTCGTGCGCGATGCCATGCGACGCGAGGGTGCTGGCGAATTCGGGGCCGTCGCGCCCGATTAGCAGCGCGTGGGCGATGCGCCCGAAGAGCGGCGCGAGGGGGGCGATCCCGCCCTCCTTGCCCGTGCCGCCTGCGATCCAGACGATGCGCCCGTAGGAAGCGAGGGCCTTCTCGGCGCTGTCGGCGTTGGTGGCCTTGCTGTCGTTCACGAACAGGATGCCGTCGCGCTCGGCCACGATCTCCTGCCGGTGCGGCAGGCCGGGATAGCTCCGCAGTCCCTCGGCCAGCGCGTCACGCGGCAGCCCCAGGGCCATCGCCATGGCGCAGGCGGCGGCGGCGTTCTGGGCGTTGTGGTCGCCCGGCAGGGAAGGGCAGCCGGCGAGGTCGGCGATCGGACCGGCCGCGTCTCGCAGGATGCGCCCTTCCCACCACACCCCGCCCGGGCCGAGCGGAACGATGCGCGAAGGAATCTCCGCAGCAAGCGAGGCGGTGAGCGCGTCGCCCTGGCCCAGCACGGCGACGTCGTCCTGCCCGTGATGGGCGAAGATGCGTGCCTTGGCGGCGCGGTAGCCCGCCATGTCGCCGTGGCGATCCAGGTGGTCGGGCGAGAGGTTCAGCACGGCGGCTACGTCGAAGCGCGTCCGGTCCAGCCGCTCCAGCGCGTAGGAGGACATTTCCAGCACGTAGACGCCGTCATCGCCGAGGATCGGCATGTCCAGCGCCGGCGGGCCGAGATTGCCGCCCGCCGCGACCTCGCGCCCGGCGCGTTCCAGCAGATGCGCCAGCAGCGCCGTCGTGGTGCTCTTTCCGTTGGTGCCGGTGATGCCGGCGAAGCGCGCGCGCGATCCGGCATGGCGAACGGCGCGGAACAGGAACTCGATCTCGGACAGGATGGGCGCGCCCGCTTCCCGCGCCGCCTCGGCCGCGCGGTGCGGGCGGGGCAGGCGGTGCGGGATGCCGGGCGAGAGCAGCAGCACGTCGAAGGAGAAGCGCTCGGCCGGGTCGGCGACGGGCAGCCCGGCGCGGCGGGCTTCATCGCGCGCTTCCTCGCGGTCGTCCCAGGCCGTCACCTCCGCTCCCCATTGGGTGAGGCGGCGCGCGGCCGGCAGCCCGGCCTTGCCGAGCCCCACCACCGCCACGCGCTGCCCCGCGAACGGCATCATCGGATCTTCAGCGTCGAAAGGCCGACAAGCCCGAGCACCATGGCGATGATCCAGAAGCGGATCACGATGGTCGGCTCGGCCCAGCCCTTCTTCTCGAAATGGTGGTGCAGCGGCGCCATCAGGAAGACGCGCCGCCCGGTGCGCTTGAACCAGAAGACCTGGATCATGACGGAGAGCGTCTCCACCACGAACAGCCCGCCGACGATGGCCAGCACGACTTCGTGCTTGGTCGCGACGGCGATCGCGCCCAACGCACCGCCCAGGGAAAGCGAGCCCGTGTCGCCCATGAAGACCGCCGCCGGCGGGGCGTTGAACCACAGGAAGCCGAGCGAGGCGCCAATGAGGGCCGAGCAGATCACCGCCAGCTCCCCCGCGCCCGGGACGCCGTGCAGCTGCAGGTGGTCGGCGAAGATGCGGTTGCCGACCAGGTAGGCGATCAGCGCGAAGACCGCGGCCGCGATCATCACCGGCACGATGGCCAGCCCGTCCAGCCCATCCGTCAGGTTCACGGCGTTGGAGGCGCCCATCATCACGAACATGGCGACGAGCGGGAAAAGGATGCCGAAGGGGATCAGCACCTGCTTGAAGATCGGCATCGCCAGCGTGTCCTCCAGCCCGGCCGGGAGGAGCATGCAGAACCAGAAGGCGGCGGCCAGGCCGATCACGCCTTGCGCCACCAGCTTCTGCCGCCCGGACACGCCCTTGGTGTTGCGCTTGGTCACCTTCAGCCAGTCATCGGTGAAGCCGATCGCGCCGTAGCCGAGCGTCACCAGCATCACCGGCCACACGAAGCCGTTCCGCAGATCGGCCCAGAGCAGGAAGGACAGGGTGAGCGAGAACAGGATCAGCACCCCGCCCATGGTGGGCGTGCCCTTCTTTGTGAGGAGGTGCGATTGCGGCCCGTCCTCCCGGATGGGCTGGCCGGCGGGCTGGAAGGTGCGGAGCCAGGCGATGATGGGACGGCCGAAGACAAGGGTGAGCACGAGCGCGGTCATGCAGGCGGCGCCCGCGCGGAAGGTGATGTAGCGCGTCAGGTTGAACAGGATGAATTCCTCGGCGAAAGGGCCGAGAAGCAGCGGAATCATGCGGAAGCCTTCCCACCGGCGGCATCCAGCGCGCGGATGACCGCCGCCATCCGCATGCCGAGTGAGCCCTTGACCAGAACGGCGTCCCCGTCGCGCAACGCGGCCACGAGCTGGGGCGCAAGGGCCTCGGACGTGTCCGCCCAGAAGCCCTGCCGCGCGGGGGGGATGCCAGCGAAGAGGCGGCCCATCAAGGGGCCGCAGGCAAAGACCAGATCGGCGTGCGACGCGACTTCCGGAGCGAGGTTTTCGTGCAACGCCGGACCGTGGCTTCCCATTTCCAGCATGTCGCCGAGCGCGACGATGCGCCGCTTGGCCTTCTGTGCCGCCAGCACCCCCAGCGCCGCGCGCAGCGCCGTGTCGCTGCTGTTGTAGCTTTCGTCCAGCAGCAGGGCGACGCCGCCATCCCGGGTGGCGATGCGGCGCATCTCGCCCCGGCCGGCCCCGGCACCAAAGCCCTCCAGCGCTGCCGCCGCCAGCCCGGCGTCGCCGCCCGCCGCCTGGATCGCGGCCAGCGCGGCCAGCGCGTTCAGCGCCATGTGCCTGCCGGGCTGGGACAGGGACAGGGTCACGTGGCGGCCGGACAGGGAAAAGGTGGCGGTGGAGGAAGCCTCGCCACCCGCGAATTCCAGCATCCGCGCCTCGCATTCCGGCCCCTCGCCGAAACCGATGACGCGCGCGCCGTATCCGGCGGCCACCGCGGACATGCGGGCGAAATGGGGGCTCTCGGCGGGCAGCACCGCCACCCCGCCCGGCACGAGTCCGGCGGCGATGTCGGCCTTTTCCTCCGCGATCGCCTCCTGGCTGCCCAGGTGCCCGATATGCGCCGTGCCCACATTGGTCACCACCACCACATGCGGCCGGGCGAGGCGCGACAGCGGCGCGATCTCGCCGCGATGGTTCATGCCCATCTCCACCGCCGCCCATTCCGCGTCGCGCGGCATCCGGGCGAGGGTGAGGGGCACGCCCCAGTGGTTGTTGTGGCTCGCCGCGTTGGCATGGGTCGGGCCGAGGCCGGCACAGGCGCGGCGCAGCATCTCCTTGGTCGTGGTCTTGCCCACGCTGCCGGTCACGCCGATGACGCGCGCGCCGGAGCGCATGCGGCCGGCGGCGCCCAGCGCGGTCAGCCCGGCCAGCGTGTCGGCGACGCGCAGCGTGGGGCCGGGCGGCACGTCACGGTCCACCATGGCGGCGGCCCCGGCGGCGAAGGCCTGCGCCACGAAATCGTGCCCGTCCCGCTCCGCCCGCAGTGCCACGAACAGGTCGCCCGGCTGGACGGTGCGGGTGTCGATCGAGATGCCGTTCGCGGCGAGCGCGTCGTCGCATTCCCCGCCCGTCGCCTCGCGCAGCTCTGCGGCGGTCCAGAGGGGGGTCATGCGCGCGCTCCGGCGAGGCGGCGCACCACCTCGACATCGTCGAAGGGAAGGGTGACGCCCGCGATCGTCTGGCCCTGCTCGTGCCCCTTGCCGGCCACGGCCAGCACGTCGCCCGGGCCAAGCGCGTCCAGGGCGCGGGCGATCGCCGCCTCCCGCGCGCCCGCATCCACGGCGCCGGGGGCACCCTCCAGCACGGCGCGACGGATGTCGGCCGGGTCCTCCGAGCGGGGGTTGTCGTCCGTCACCCAGACACGGTCGGCGCCATGCGCGGCGGCCTCGCCCATCAGGGGGCGCTTGCCGGGATCGCGATCGCCTCCGGCGCCAAACAGCACGTGCAGCCGCGCGCCCTTCGCCACATGCGGGCGCAGCGCGGCGAGGAGGCGGGTGAGCGCATCGGGGGTGTGGGCGTAGTCCACGAAGACCGCGGCGCCATTGGGCAGGGTGGCGGCCAGCTCCATCCGACCCCGCACCCCGGTCAGGCGCGGCAGCAGGCCGAGCGGGTCCGCGAGGCCGAGGGCCGGGGCCAAGGCGACGGCGAGGGCAGCATTCTCCGCCTGGAAGCGGCCGGGAATGCGAAGCTCCACCTCGCGTCCGGCGATGCGGGCCACCTGCCCGTCCGGCAGGGGGCGCCAGTCCTCTACTGCCGCCTCCCGCCATTCGAGGCGACGGCGCGTGGCGACCGCGCGCAGTGCGTCCCGCGTTTCCCCGTCCATGCCCGCACCGGCGGCCGCGATGGCGCCTTGCGGCAGCAGCGCCTCGAACAGGCGCAGCTTGGCCTCGCGATAGGCGGGGAGGGAGCCGTGGTAGTCGAGGTGGTCGCGCGTCAGGTTGGTGAAGCCGGCACCGGCAAGCCGCACCCCGTCGAGGCGCCGCTGGTCCAGCCCGTGCGACGAGGCCTCCATGGCCAGCCGCGTCACCCTCGCGCCGTCGAGGGCAGCCAGCGTCGCATGGAGCGTGACCGGGTCGGGCGTGGTGAGGGAAGGCCCGGGCGGGAAGCCCGGCGCGAGGAGGCCCAGCGTGCCGAGCGACGCCGCCTTGTGCCCGGCCAGCTCCGCCATCTGCCGCAGGAAGTCGGCGGTGCTGGTCTTGCCGTTGGTGCCCGTCACCGCGACCGCGAATTCCGGCTGCCCGGGCGTCAGCCGCGCTGCGGCAAGGGCGAGCGCCCGGCGCGGATCGGCGGCGAGGAGCAGTGGGCGCGGCGGAACGCCCTCCGGCCAGGTCGTCCCTTCGGGCGCGACGACGGCGACGGCGCCGCGTTCCACCGCGCCGCCGATATGGGCGCGGCCGTCGTGGCGGCTGCCGGGCAGGGCGAAGAAGACGGTGCCCGGGCCGACGTCGCGGCTATCGGCGGTCAGGCGGGTGAAGCACGCATCCGCCGCTGCTTCGGGAACCGCGACACCGCAGCCGCGCAGGTCATCGAGCCGCACGGCCGGACTCGGGGCTCATCCCGTGGATGACGAGGCGCGGCATCGCCACCCCATCCCCGGCATCGGTGCGGCGCAGCGGCGCCTGGCTGGGCTCGAAGCCCGGCGGCGGCACGGCGGTGCGGGGCGCCAGGGTCGGCGCGGGGCGCGGGGCGGGGGTGGACTGTGCGGCGGGCTGGACACGCGGCACCGCTGCCGGGCGGCCCGGCTGAAGGGGAAGGGCGATGGTGGCCTGGATCTGCTGCTGCCGCTCGATTTCCGGCACCATGCCGAGGATGGGTGCCGTGCGCTCCAGCACGCGGCGCGCGGTGGGGGCGGCAACGACGCCTGCCGTGGCGAAGCCGCCCGTGTCGGCGCGGGGCTTCGGCTCGTCCACCATGATGTACATGGAGTAGCGCGGCGCGTTCATCGGAAAGGCGCCGACGAAGGCGGAGATGCGGCGGTTCTCGATGTACACGCCGCGGTCATTGAGCTTCTGCGCCGTGCCGGTCTTGCCGCCGATGAAGTAGCCGGGACTTTCGGAGGAACGGGCGGAACCGTCCGTCACCGCCACACGCATCAGCCGGCGCATCTGCTCCGAGGTGCGCTCGGAGATCACGCGCACCCCCTGGCGCTCCACCCCCTCGGGCTGGGCGATGACGGTGGGCGGGCGGAGGATGCCGCCATTGGCCAGGGCGCTGGTGGCGGTGATGACGTGCAGCGGCGTGACGGAGATGCCGTGGCCGAAGCCGATCGTCATCGTGTTGACGTCGCGCCAGTTGCGCTGGGAGGGCGCGAGGGGCACCGCCGCCTCGGGCAGTTCCACCGAGAGGCGCTGCAGCAGCCCCATCCGGCCGATGAACTCGCGGTGCCGGGTCGGCCCGACCGTCATCGCCATGTGCGCGGTGGCGAGGTTGGAGGAGTAGGCGATGATCTCCGGCAGGGCGAGCCAGCGATTCTTGCCGCGGAAGTCGTTGATGGTGTGCCGCCCGATCCGGATGGGGCGCGAGGCGTCAAAGCCGGAATGCAGCTGCACCGTTCCGAGGTCGAGGGCCATGGCGGAGGTGAGCAGCTTGAAGGTCGAGCCGGGCTCGTAGACGCCAGTGACGGCGCGGTTGAAGCGCTGCTCCGCCGGAGCGTGGGCGAGGTCGGAGGCCGCGAAGTCGGGCAGGGACACCATGCCCAGCACCTCGGCGGTGTGGACGTCCATCATGATGGCCGCGCCGCCGATGCCGCTGAACCGGTCGATCGCCCATTCCAGCGCCTCGCGCAGCTCGCGCTGGATGCGGATGTCGATGGAGAGGCGCAGCGGGGCGCGGGACACGCGCAGCCGTTCGTCGAACCATTTCTCGACGCCGGCGATGCCCACCCCGTCCACGTCCACCACGCCCAGCACGTGGGCGGCGTCGCGGCCGCGCGGATAGGTCCGGCGCTCGGCCGTCTCGAAGTGGAGGCCGAGGATGCCCAGGTCGTTGATCGCCTGTTCCTGGCGCGGCGTGATGAAGCGGTCGATGTAGGCGAATTGCCGCGGCGGGGAGAGGCGCTGGATCAGGCGATCCCGCTCCAGGTGCGGCAGGATGCGGACCAGCTGGTCCGCCACGGCGCGCGGGTCGTCGATCTGCGCCGGGCGCGCATAAAGGGCGGTGCCGCGCACCGTCACCGCCAGCACCTCGCCGTTGCGGTCGGTGATCTCGGCGCGGGCGACCGGTGGCTCGACCACGGGGGCGGAGCGCGGGGCGGTGGCGATGCGCGAGGCCGCCGGGTCCAGCACGGTGGCGTCCGTCAGCTTGAGCCCGACCGCGGTGAACAGCAGGCCGAAGCCCGCGGCGGCGAAGAACAGCCTCCCCTTCATGCGCGTGCGCATGAGCGCCTCGCCCGGGGCGACGCGCACGAGGGCCCGGGAGGCGCTTTCCTGCGGCGGCAGGGGCGCCTCCGGGCGGCCCCGGGGCGCGGCGTCCGGCGAAGGTGGGGGGAGGTGCGTCACGGATTACCGGCCGAAGGGCACCGGCGGGGGCAGGGCCATGCCGCCGCCGATAAGCGAGCCGCTGACCTGAATGGGAGCGGCCATCGCGGTGCGGAAGGCGGGTTGCGGGATGGCCGAGTTCGGCGAGGCCGGGGTGTGGATGACCGGCGGCTGCGCTGGACGCGGCGGCTGGCCGGCGCTGGTGACGGAAGGCAGGGAGGCCATTTCCGTGCGGACGCGGCGCGGGGCGGGGCGCGGGGCCTCGGCGACCGGGATCTCGGCGCGGACGGGGCGGATGGGGTCGGCCACGCGGGGTGCGGCGCGGGTCGCCTCCGGCACGGCGGCGATCACCAACGGGGCAGGCGCCGGGGCGGCCGCGGCGGCGAGCACGGGCGCGGCCGGGGCATCGGCGCGCGGCGCCTCGGGCGCGGGACGCACAGCCTCGGGACGCGGGGCTTCGGCCATGACGACGGGTGCGGCGGCCGGCGCGGTGGCCGGGGTGGTCGACGGGCGGAAATCGGCGACGGTGAAGACCAGCGCCTCGCCGGGCGCGGAGGCGAGTTCGGTGCGGGGGCCAAAGCCGGTCGCGACCGGCGTGAAGGCGATGGCCTGCGGCATGCGGCGCTGCGCGTCCTCCAGGCGCTGGAACTGGGCCGGCTCCATGGGCTGCATGTGCCGCAGGTGGCTGGTCGCCATGTGGCGCAGCCGCTCCTGGTCGTTCAGCCGCGCCCATTCGGCATTCAGGATCTGCGTGCGGCTCATCTCCGCCTCGGTCTGGCGGCGGATGTCGCGCAGGTCGCGGTCGAGCTGCGCCACCTCCTCCTTCGTCTGGAAGACATAGAAGCCGGCCCCGAAAAAGGCGGCGAAGGTGATGGCGGTCAGGGGATGGATCATGCGGCGGCGCTTTCTGGAAGGCGCTGGAGGGCACGGAGATGGGCGGATCGGGCGCGGGGATTGGCCGCGCATTCGCTGTCGGAAGGACGAATGGAGCGGGGCGTCAGCAGCCGGAAGCCTGCGGGGGCTTCGGCGCCCGGCAGCAGGGAGCGGGGGTCGTGGCGCGAGGCGCCGGGCGTCCGGCCCGCGGCAGTCTGGAATGCGCGCTTCACCAATCGGTCCTCGAGGGAATGAAAGGAGACGACAACGATTCTGCCATCGGGCGCCATCAGGGAGAGTGCGGATTCCAGCGCACGGGAAACCTCGCCCAGCTCGTCGTTGACGCGAATCCGCAGTGCCTGGAAGGCCCGGGTCGCCGGGTGGAGGCCCGACGGATCGCGCGGAACCGAGGCGCGAATGATCTCGGCGAGGCGCAGCGTGGTGGTGATGGGGGCTTCCGCTCGGGCGGCAACAATGGCGCGCGCGATGCGGCGGGAATGACGCTCCTCGCCCAGTTCCCAGATCAGGTCGGCGAGCTCGCGCTCCGGCAGTCCGTTCACGAGGTCGGCCGCGGAGGGGCCGGCCATCTCCATGCGCATGTCCAGCGGGCCGTCGGACCGGAAGGAGAAGCCGCGATGCGCCTCGTCCAGCTGGAAGGAGGACACGCCGAGGTCCAGCACGACGCCGTCCAGCCGGGAAACGCCGCGCGCGGCCAGGTGCTCGGCCATGTCGCCGAACCGGCCTTCGATCAGGTGCAGCCGGCCCGGGTGCCGGGCGGCGAGGGCGGCGCCGCGCCGGATCGCATCCGGGTCGCGATCCATGGCCCAGAGGGTGCAGGGGGCGGCGTCCAGGATCGCGGAGGCATAGCCGCCGCCGCCGAGGGTGCCGTCCAGGATCACCTCGCCGGCCTGGGGGGACAAGGTCGCCAGCACTTCGTGGAGGAGGACAGGGACGTGGCTCATGCCCCGCTCCCTTCGGCCTTGGCGCGGGCACGGGCGGCCATGCGCTCGCGCGCCGCGGCGATCTGCGCCTCGGCCGCGTCGGGCTCCCAAAGCTCGAAATACTCGCCCCTTCCCATGAAGGTCACGGCGGCGGACAGCGAAGCGTGGTCCAGCAGGTCGCGGGGGAGAACCATGCGGCCTTCGGGGTCGGGGGCGATGTCGAGCACGTCGGCGAGGAGGGCGTAGGCGATGGCGTCATCCTCCTCCGTCGGTTCGTCGAGGGGGCTGACGGCGCGCGCGGCGGCGTCGAAATGCGAGGCCGGCCAGGCTTCGATGCAGGGGTGGCGGGTGGAGCGGCGCAGGACCAGGCCCTCGCCGGCGAGGCGGGCACGGAACGGGGCAGGCACGCTGACGCGGGCCTTCGCGTCCAGCTTGTTGGTGAACTTGCCCCGGAACTGGGTCATCTGCGCCCGGATGCCCCCCCGTTGCAGACCGCAGTGAACCGCCATTGGCGCGGGGCGCCTCCGGGGTGTGCGATCACGTCCTCGCCACGGGGGAGAGACCGGGCCGCCCCCCACGCGTTGGGGTGGGGAGCAGCGGCCGACGAGGCCCCCCGACCTCGCCGGCTCGCCCGACCAGCCCGTCAGTGCCGCCCGCCCCCCCGAGCGAGATGTGGCCCCAACTGGGCTGTAATGGTTCTACGTGGGCCGTGATGGGAGCGCAAGGGATAATGCTTGGGCCCCCTTTGCCGCAATTTTGTTATAAATGATTTGGTTCAAGGAGTTACGAGAGGTTTTTAAGGGTTTGTACGGAATGGTCCTTGGGGCGGCTTCCGCCAGTGGCCAAGCTGCCACAGGGAACAAAAAAGAAACTTTGTGACTTGCCAGTGACGTGCTTGCGGCCTGCATGCCGCAGCAGGAAAGTGGTGCCGGAAGGCCTGTAAGCCGGGTTCTGTCCAGCCCTTTCGGGCCTGTGCGACCATTCCTCTGGAGCCAGCGTCGCCGCTGGCTTCGCGCGGCCAACCCGGAGGGCGGGGCGGGAACCCCCTGCCTTTCGGCAGCCCTCCCTATTCGGCCTTGCTCCCGGTGGGGTTTGCCGTGCCGCCGCCATTGCTGGAAGCGCGGTGGGCCCTTACCCCACCGTTTCACCCTTGCCTGGAGGCCTTGCGGCGTCCGGGCGGTCTGTTCTCTGTGGCACTTTCCCTGAGGGACTCGCGCCCCCCGCCGGCCATTGGCCGGCACCGTCTTCCCGTGGAGCCCGGACTTTCCTCCAGCGCGCGATCGCTCGACGCGCCAGCGGTCGCCCGGCCTCCCGGCACCGGGGCGGGAGATGGGGCCGACGGCCGGTCCCGGTCAAGCCCGGCGGGCGAGGCCCAGCGCCGAGAGAAGGCCGTTCATGCGGGCGAGGGTCGCGGAATCGGCGACGCCGTCCACCCGCTCCGGCCGCCAGTGACGCTGGAAGGCGGAAACCAGCACCGGCAGCGGAAGATCGGTGCGGTAGCCGATTCGCCCCAGCAGGGTGAGCGGGTCGCCCTTCGCCGCCCCGTCGCGGCGCGGCCACACCCCGATGCCGAGCGAGGCAAGGCCCCGCCAGTCGAATCGCTCGCCGGGATCCTGCTTGCGGTCGGGGGCGATGTCGCTGTGCGCCACCACGTTGCGCGGCTCGATGCCCGGGCGGCGGGCCAGGATGTCGAGGCACAACTCCGCCACCGCGCCCATCTGCAGCGCGGGGAAGTCGCGATAGCCCCATTCGTGGCCGGGATTCACGATCTCGATGCCGATGGAATGGGCGTTCAGCGCCTCCCGCCCCCGCCAGGACGAGGTCCCGGCATGGCGGGCGCGCCGATCCTCCGGCACGAGGCGGAAGATCTCACCATCCTCCTCGACGAGGTAGTGGGAGGACACCACCGCCGCCGGGTCGCGCAGCCGGGTCAGCGCCTCCGCGCCCGATCGCATGCCGGTGTAGTGCAGCACGATCATGTCCACCGCCGTGCCGTCGGGGCGCGGGTCGTGGTTGGGGGAAGGAAGCTCCGTGACCCGAAGCCCGCCGACGAGGGGAAGCGTCAAAGCCTCCGCTCCCGCTTGATCCGGTCCCAGGCGGCGTTGATCTCGGCCACCTTGTCGGTCGCGCGCTTGACGAACTCGGCCGGCACCCCGCGCGAGGCAAGGGCGTCCGGATGATTCTCCCGCATCAGCCGGCGCCAGGCGGCGCGGACTTCCTCATCCGTCGCGTTGGCGGGCAAGCCCAGCACCTTGTAGGGGTCGATGCCCGGCGTATCCCCGGCACCCGGCCGAGCCGCGCCGTCGCGCGCCCGCTCCCAGGACCGCGCCTCCAGCCCGAAGCCGAGCTGGACGCGCTGGAGAAAGCGCACCTCGCCCTTCGTGAGGGAGCCATCGGCGCGGGCGATCTGGAACAGCGCCGCCAGCACGTCCTCCAGCATCGCCTTGTTGTCGGCGAAGGCCTCGCCCAGCCGGTCGGCGAAGGGCTCGAAATCCGTGGCGCTCTGCTTGGCCTCGTCGAAAAGCCGCGCGACGTCGCGCATGTTCTCCGGAGGGATGCGGAACAAGCGCTTGAAAGCGTTGATCTCTTCCCGCTTCACCGGCCCGTCGCACTTGGCCAGCTTGGCCGAGAGCACGACGACGGAGATGGCGAAGAGCTGCTCACGCGAGCCGAGCAGGGCGGCGAGGTTGGCCGCACCGGGGCCCAGCTGCGCCGAGTCGGCCGCGTGGCCCGCGGCTGCGCCGAGCACGGCGCCCAGGGGTCCGCCGGTCGCGAAGCCCGCAATGCCCCCGATGATCTTGCCCCAGAAACTCACCGCCCGCCCTTTCCGTGCCCCCGGTCCATAGCATGTGGGCATGGGAAGGGGCAGCGTCAGCCCGTCAGCGGCCAGACGAGCGGGATCAGCAGCGTCGCCGTCGTGGCGACCAGCAGGGTCAGCGGCAGGCCGAGCCGCGGATAGTCGAGGAAGCGGTACCCGCCCGGCCCCATCACCAGCATGTTGCACTGATGGCCGATGGGGGTGAGGAAGTCGCAGGCGCAGCCTATCGCCACTGCCATCAGGAAGGGGTCGGCGTTCATCCCCAACTGGTCCGCCATCTGCGCGGCGACGGGGGCCATGATCAGTGCCGTGGCCGCGTTGTTCAGGAAGGGGGTGAGGGCCATGGCCGCGACCACGGTCAGCCCCAGCGCACCGATCGCCGGCAATGCCCCCGCCACATGCGCCAGCCCGCCGGCCAGCAGGGCCGCGCCGCCCGTCTCCGTCACCGCGTCGCTGATCGGGATCAGGCAGGCCAGCAGGACCAGGATGGGCAGGTCGATCGCCTCATAGGCCTCGCGCAGCGAAAGGACGCCGAGCGCCACGGTCAGTACCGCCGCGCCGAAAAAGGCGATGGCGACGGGGACCAACCCTGCCGCCACGCTCGCCATGGCGATGGCCATCAGGCCGATGGGCAGGTAGTCCAGCCGGCGCTTCCCCAGTTCCGTCGCCACCGGGACGAGGGGCAGGCAGCCCAGCTCGTCCAGTGAGGCGGAAAGCGTCTCGGCGGCGCCCTGAACCACCAGCACGTCGCCGACGCGCAGGCGCAGGTCGCGGACTCGCGCCGTCACCGCCTCGCCACGCCGGGACACGGCCAGGAGGTTCACCCCCTGCGTGTCGCGCAGCCGCAGGGCGCGGGCCGTCGTGCCGGCGAGGGGGGAGCCGGGCAGCACCACGGCTTCCTCGACCTCCACCGCATCTTCCTCGGCGGCGGCGCCGCGCGCGCCGTCTTTGCCGGTGTGGCCCAGCTCCAGCTGCGCCTCCGCCACCAGGGTACGCATCGCATCCGGGTCGCCGCGCAGGACGAGCTGGTCGCCGGGATGGAGGCGCCAATGGCCGGCCGGGAAGTAGCGCCGCCCCTCCTCGCGCACGATGGCGGCGACATGGACCTCGCCCTCCACCTCCGTTTCCAGCTCCCCTACCGTCTTTCCGGCGAAGGGCGAGTCGGTCCCCAACCTTGCCTCGGCCAGGTAGGGAGCGGGCATGGCGGCGCCGTTGGTCGGGCCCTGGCCGACCCCGCGCAGCAGGCGCCAGCCGACCGACAGGAAGAGCAGCGCCACGGCCACCACCCCCAGCCCGACCGGGGTGAAGTCGAACATGCCAAAGGCCTCGCCGGTCATCTCCTGCCGGGCGCGGGAGACGATGATGTTGGGCGAGGTGCCGACCAGCGTGACGATGCCCCCGACCAGCGATCCATAGGCCATCGGCATCAGCAGCAGGGAAGGCGAGGTGCCGGTGCGGCGCGCCACCTGGAGCGCAATCGGCAGGAAGATCGCCACCGCGCCGATGTTCTTCATCACCGCCGCCAAAAAGGTCACCGCGCCGGTCAGCGTGGCCACTTGGGCGCCGGGCGTCCGCATGCGCGGCTCCAGCACCCGGATCAGCCGACGGATCAGCCGCGACTTTCCGATCCCAGCGCTGACCACGAGGACGGAGGCGACGATGATCACCACGTCGTCGCCGAACCCGTCGAAGGCCTTCTGGGGCGCGACCACTCCCGCCGCGACGGCCGCCAGCAGCCCCAGCAGGGCGACAAGGTCGTAGCGGATACGGTCCCAGACAAAGAGCGCCATCATCACGGCGAGGATGGCGAAGACAATGATCTGGGGCAGGGTCATGCGAGCGCCCAACGCATGAGTGTGTCAGACGGTGGCGGCGATCCGCGCAGCCTCGTCATACGTGCCGGACAGGGCTCGGCGCCGGGAGCCTCCTTGCGACAGCGTCATGCTCAGGCAGTATGCGGGGCGCCGGCATCGGTTGACGACGGGATGGCCCATCCGCACGGATGGCCGCGAGGCGAGGCGAAGGAAGTCTTTGATGAACGCGACCGGTTGGCAATTCTGGGTGGACCGGGGCGGCACCTTCACCGACATCGTCGCGCGCGCACCGGACGGCACGCTCTCCACCGCCAAGCTGCTCTCGGAGAATCCGGGCCGCTACCGGGACGCCGCCGTGGCCGGGATCCGGCAGGTGCTGGGGCTGGAGCCCGGCGCCGCCTTGCCGCCCGGCCTCGTCGAGGCGGTGAAGATGGGCACCACCGTCGCCACCAACGCGCTGCTGGAGCGCAAGGGCGAGCGCGTGCTGCTGCTGGTGAATCGCGGCTTCGCCGACCTCGCGCGCATCGGCAACCAGGCGCGGCCGCGCCTCTTCGACCTGGACGTCCGCCTGCCGGAACTCCTGCACGAGCGCGTGGCCGAGATCGGCGGCCGCGTTGCGGTGGACGGGACCGAGCTCGAACCCCTGGACGAGGCGGCGGCCCGCGCCGCGCTGCGCGACGCCTTCACCGCCGGCATCCGTGCCGTGGCCGTCGTGCTGATGCATGCCTGGAAGCATCCGGCGCACGAGGCGCGGGTCGGCGCCATCGCGCGGGAGGAAGGATTCACCCAGGTCAGCCTGTCCCACGAGGCGAGCCCGCTGCCGCGCATCGTCCCGCGGGGCGACACGGCGGTGGTGGACGCCTATCTCTCGCCCATCCTGCGCCGCTACGTCGCCCAGGTCGCCTCCGAGCTGGGCGAGGGGACGCGGCTCTACTTCATGCAGTCCTCGGGCGGGCTTGCCGAGGCGTCGCGCTTCGGCGGCAAGGACGCCATCCTGTCCGGCCCGGCCGGCGGCATCGTCGGCGCGGCGCGCACCGCGGCCATGGCGGGGTTCGACCGCATCATCGGCTTCGACATGGGCGGCACCTCGACCGACGTGGCGCTCTATGCCGGCGCCTTCGAGCGCGCCTTCGAGACGGTGGTGGCCGGAGTGCGGATGCGCGCGCCGATGATGGCGATCAACACGGTCGCGGCGGGCGGTGGGTCCATCCTGCATTTCGACGGGGCGCGGTTCCGGGTCGGGCCGGACAGCGCGGGGGCCGTGCCCGGCCCGGCCTGCTACCGGCGCGGCGGGCCACTCACCGTCACCGACGCGAACGTGATGCTGGGCAAGATCCAGCCAGCGCATTTCCCCGCCATCTTCGGCCCCGACGGCAACGAGCCCCTGGATGCCGGTGTGGTGCGGGAGAAATTCGCCGAATTGGCGAAGCAGGCCGGACGGTCGGCCGAGGAGGTGGCGGAAGGCTTCATCCGCATCGCCGTCGCCAACATGGCCCATGCCATCAAGCAGATCTCGCTCCAGCGCGGGTATGACGCGACGAAATACGCGCTGACCTCCTTCGGCGGTGCGGGCGGTCAACATGCCTGCCTCGTGGCCGACGAGCTCGGCATGGAAACGGTGTTCCTCCATCCCTTCGCCGGTGTGCTCTCGGCCTACGGCATGGGCCTCGCCGACCAGAGCGTGATCCGCGAGGCGGCGGTGGAGCAGCCCCTCGCGCCGGAGGCCATGGCGGGGCTGGGCGAAAGGCTGGCCGCGCTTGAGGCTGAGGGCCGCGCCGAACTCGCCCGCCAGGGCGCCGAGCCGGAGGCGCTGCGCGCGGAGCACCGGCTGCACCTGCGCTATGCCGGGACGGATGCCTTCCTGCCCGTGTCGATGGGCGACCACGCGACCGTGCTGGCCGCCTTCACCGAGGCGCATCGTGCCCGCTTCGGCTTCGCCACGCCCGAGCGCCCGGTGATCGTGGAGGCCGCTCTCGCCGAGGTGACCATGCCGGGCGAGGCGGTGCGCGAAGCCCCGCTCGCCCCCCGCGCACCCGGCGAGGCGATGCCCGAGCTGGACCGCGTGCGCCTCTTCGCCGCGGGCGCCTGGCACGAGGCGCCGGTGCTGGACCGCGAGGCGCTGCGCGCCGGCGACCGCATTCCCGGCCCTGCCCTGGTGCGGGAGGCCATCGCCACCATCGTGGTCGAGCCCGGCTGGACCGGCGAGGTGACGGCGCAGAACCACGTGGTCCTCCGCCGCACCGAGGCCCGCGCCGCCGCCCGCACCGAGGCCACGGGCGAGCCCGACCCGGTGATGCTGGAGCTGTTCAACGCCCTGTTCATGTCCATCGCCGAGCAGACGGGGGTGGTGCTGCAGAACACCTCGCTCTCGGTGAACATCAAGGAACGGCTGGACTTCTCCTGCGCCATCTTCGACGCCGAGGGGAACCTCGTCGCCAACGCCCCGCACGTGCCGGTCCACCTCGGCGCGATGGGGGAGAGCGTGAAGACCGTCATCCGCTCGCGCGGGGCGACGCTGCGGCCGGGCGACGTGGTGGCGCTGAACAATCCCTATAACGGCGGCACCCACCTGCCGGACATCACCGCCATCACCCCGGTCTTCGACGAGGCGGGCAGGGAGATTCTGTTCTTTGTCGGCTCGCGCGGGCACCATGCCGACGTGGGCGGCCTCACCCCCGGCTCCACCCCACCCGGCTCCGCCACGCTGGAGGAGGAGGGGGTGGTGATCGACGACTTCCCCCTCGTCGAGGCCGGCCGCTTCCGGGAGGCGGAGTTCCGCGCCCTGCTCTCCGGCGCCCGCTACCCGGCCCGCAGCCCCGATGTGAACGTGGCCGACATCAAGGCCCAGATCGCCGCGAACGAGACGGGGGTGCAGGAGCTGCGCCGCGCCGTGCGCGAGTTCGGGCTGGACACGGTGCGCGCCTATATGCGCCACGTGATGGACAATGCGGAGGAAAGCGTCCGTGTCGTCCTCGACACGCTGAAGGACGGGCGCTTCGAAACCCGCACCGATGACGGCACGCCGCTGGTCGTGTCGGTGCGCGTGGATCGCGCGCGGCGCGAGGCGGTGATCGATTTTTCCGGCACCGGCCCGCAGCGCCCCGACAACTTCAACGCGCCCGCCGCCGTGTGCCGCGCCGTGGTGCTCTACTGCTTCCGCGCCCTGGTCGGGCAGGACATCCCGCTGAACGATGGCTGCCTGAAGCCGCTGCGGATCGTCGTCCCGCCCGCTTCCTTCCTGTCGCCCGAACCCGGCCGCGCCGTGGTCGCCGGCAACACGGAGGTGAGCCAGATGACCTGCAATGCCCTGCTGGCCGCGCTCGACGCCTGCGCCTCGGCTCAGGCGACCATGAACAACGTCCTCTTCGGCGACGCCGAATACCAGTACTATGAGACGGTCTGCGGCGGGGTCGGCGCGGGCCCGGGCTTCGATGGGGCAAGCGCGGTGCAGACCCACATGACGAACACCCGCATGACCGACCCCGAGATCCTGGAGATGCGCTACCCCGTGCGGCTGGAGGAATTCTCCATCCGCCGCGGCTCGGGCGGTGCCGGGAAGTGGCGCGGCGGCGACGGGTCGCGCCGGCGCATCCGCTTCCTGCGCCCGATGCAGGCGGTGGTCGTCGCCTCGCGCCGGAACGTCCCGCCGCACGGCCTGCATGGCGGCGCCGATGGCGCGCCGGGCCGGCAATGGGTGGAGCGCGCGGACGGGACCCGCCTCGACATGCCGGGCAACACCGGCAAGGCCGACCTCGCCCCGGGCGACGTGCTGGTGCTGGAAACGCCTGGCGGCGGCGGCTGGGGTTGATGCGCCCCGTCCGGGCCCTTCTTCTTGCGCTCCTGATCCTCCTGGTCGGCGGGGCCGGCCTCGCCGTCTTCGCCATTCCGTCGCTGACCGATTGGGAGTCGCGGCGCGGGCAGGTGGCCCGGCTGGCGTCGGAGCGGCTGGGCCGTCCGGTCGTCCTGGCCGGCGACCTGAACTTCACCTTCCTGCCGCAGCCCGTCCTCGAAGCCACCGAGGTGCTGATCGGCGAGGGCGGGGATGGGCTGGGGCTGTCCACGCGCGCGCTGCGGCTGCGGCTCGACCTGTCCTCCCTGCTCATCGGTCGCCTCGCGGTGCGGGAGGCGGCGCTCGTCGGCGCGGAGATCCGCCTGCCCTGGCCGCCGCAAAGCCTCGCCTGGCTGGCGCCGCCGCCCTGGCTCACCGGCCTCGACGCACGGCTTGAGCAGGGCCGCCTCCTCATCGGCGACGTGGTGCTGGAAGGGGTGCAGGCGCGCTTCCTCGCCGGAGGCCCGGCCGAGGCGCTTTCCGCCGAGGGTGTGTTTCAGTGGGGCGGGCGGGAAACTCGTTTCTCTGCCACTCTGGGCCGTCCCGGCGAGGACGGCGCGGCGCCGCTCGATCTTTCGCTGTCCGTCGCGGGCACCACCCTCGCGGCGCGCGGCATCCTGCCGGACTCGGGCGGCTTCGAAGGGCGGCTGGATGCGACCGGGTCGAACCTCGCCGCGTTGCTGCCTTCGCCGCCCGGCCCCTTCCGCGCCCAGGCGCGCTTCTCGGCCACGCCCGAATTGCTGGCGGCGAGCGGACTGTCCCTTGAACTGGGAGGGCAGGCCATGACGGGCGCGGCGGCGCTGCGCCTCGCCCCCGCGCCGCGGCTGGAGATGACGCTGGCCGCGTCGCGCCTCGATCTCGCTCCCTGGCTGGATGCGTTGCGCGAAACGGGCAGCGCCGCGCTGCCCGTCGCGCTCGACCTCGCGGCGGAGGCAGCGACGCTCGGCCCCCTGCGCCTGCGCCGTCTGCGCGGCACCGCGCATCTGGAAGGCGAGAGGCTGACCCTCTCCGACATCTCGGCCGAACTGCCCGGCGAGGCGCGGATCGAGGCGACCGGGGCCAGCGCTGGGCCGCGCCTCGACTTCGCCTTGCGCTTCGCCGCCGCCGAGCCCCGCGCGCTGCTCGAATCCCTCGGTTGGCCCGCCCCCCTCCCGCTGCCGCCTGGCGCGGCGGAGGGGCAGATGCGGCTTTCCGCCGAAGGGCCGCTCATCGCAGCGAGCGACCTGGCGATGCGGGTCGGCACCGCGCGGATGCAGGGCGGCTTCACCTGGCGCCGCCTCGCCCGACCGGCCCTGGCCGTGGGGCTGGAGGTGGACGAGTTCACGCTGCCGGTCGCCGCGCCGGCGCTCCTGCGGGCGGTGCAGGAGGGCGCCGGCGCGGCGGACCTCCAGCTTCGCTTCGCTGCCGAGCGGATCCGGCTGGAGGATGGGGACTGGGAGAAGGCGGCGCTGGACGCGGCGGCGGAGGGCGGGCGCTGGGCGGTGCGGCGCCTCGCCGCGCGGCACCAGGGCGTCGACTTGGCATTGAGCGGCGTGGTGGCGGGCGGCCGCGTCGGCGAGGCGGTGCTGGAGGCGACGGGGCCTGCGGGTCCCGGCCTCGCCCTCATCGGCCTCGCGCGGCCTGCCCTGGCCGACGCGCCGATGCGGCTGCGCGCGCAACTCTCCGGGCCCTTCGACGCGCTGGCCGGGCGCGCGGAGCTCGACGTGGCCGATGCGCGCGTCGAGGTGCAGGGCACGCTGGACTGGAACACGCGCCGCGGCACCGGGGGGCTGACCGTGCGCCATCCGGGCGCGGGTCGGTTCCTCCATGCCGCGCTGGGCGGCAACCCGCCGCGCTTCCTGGGCGAAGGCTCCTTTTCCCTGATCGCGAACTGGCAGGCCCGGCCCGACGCCGTCTCCACCGACGGCTTCGAACTCGTGGCGGGTGGGCTGCGCGGGCGCGGCCAGCTTGCCCTGGCCCTGGGCGAGCGGCCCTCCCTGTCCGGCCGGCTTCATCTCGACACGCTGCCTCTGCCCGAATGGGGCACGCTGCTGCCCGGGGAGTGGCCCGCCCTCGACCTCGCCCTGCGCGCCGATCAGGCGACGCTGCCCGGCCTGCCGCCGCTGACCGGACTCTCCGCCGCTCTGCGCGGTGACGCCGACTCGCTGCGGCTGGAAGAAGGGCGCGCCACCCTCGCGGGTGGGGCGCTTTCGGGCGGGCTGCGCTGGCGGCGTGGCGATCGCCCCGCGCTGGAAACGGAAGGAAAGCTGGAGGAAGCCCTGCTTGCCGGACCGGTCTTCGGCACGCCCTTCGACGTCGTGGCGGGACGGGTTTCCGCAGAATGGCGCCTCGCCGCGGCGGGGCACTCCCCGGCAGCCTTGATCGAGTCCCTGGATGGCCCCGCGCGCATCGCGCTGCGCGATGCGGTGGTGCAGGGCTTCGATGCCAACGCGGCCGCCGCCGCCCTCGGCTGGACGGACACGCCGCGCGCCGAGGCCGCCCTGCGCGCCGCGATGGCGGGAGGCACCACCACTTTGGACCGGGCCGAGGTCACCCTGGGTTTCGGCCGCGGCGTCGGACGGGTGGAGACGGGCGAGCTCCTCGCCGAGGGGGGGCTGGCGCTGCGCCTGTCCGGCCGGCTCGACCTTTCGCGCGACGTCGTGGACCTCCGCCTCGCCTGGCCGGGCGAGGCGGAGGTGGCGCTGCGCGCGACCGGCCCGGCCGCAGCGCCGCTCCGTCTCTTTGAGCTGGGCGCCTGGCTGCGACGCCGCGCCGAAGCCGCGCCCTGACTCCCTGGACGCCGGGCGATCGGCGCGACACTCTCCCGCCCCCACCAACTGCAGGACCAACCGCATGACCAACGCCGACTCACCGCGCAGCTCAGCCCTCGGCGAGGCGGCGGCGATGTTCGATTCCGGGCGGCTGCGGAACCTGCTCGGCGAACTCGTCGCCATTCCCTCGACGGCGCAGGAGCCGGGCTACGAGCCGCATCTGCGCCGGTACCTGGAGGAAGGGCTGACCCCTTGGCTCGGGCGCCTGGGCTTCGAGACGGCGATCCACGAGAATCCGGTCGAAGGCTTCGGCCCTATCCTCACCGGCACTCGCATCGAGGACCCGTCGCGCCCGACTGTGCTGCTCTACGGCCACGGCGACACCGTGCGCGGCCTGGACGAGCAGTGGAGCGAAGGGCTGCGCCCCTGGGCGCTGACGGAGCGCGACGGCAAGTGGTACGGGCGCGGCACCGCCGACAACAAGGGCCAGCACGTCATCAACCTCCTCGCGCTGGAAGCGGTGATGGAGGCGCGGGGCGGAAAGCTCGGCTTCAACGTCAAGCTCGTCATCGAGATGGCGGAGGAGCGCGGCTCCAAGGGTCTGCGCGAGTTCGTGGCCGCGAACAAGGAGTTGCTGGCGGCGGACGTGCTGATCGCCTCGGACGGGCCGCGCGTGGATCCGGCCCTGCCCACCATCGCCACCGGCACGCGCGGCACCTTCCATTTCGACCTGGTGGTGAAGCTGCGCGAGGGCGGCGTCCATTCCGGCCATTGGGGCGGGCTGACCAGCGACCCCGCGGTGATCCTGGCGCACGCCATCGGGACGATGATGGACCGCGACGGCAAGATCTTGGTGCGCGACTGGCTGCCCCAGAACGGCGTGCCGGCGGCGGTGCGGGGTGTCCTCGAAGGCTGTCCCGTCGGGGGCGGCGGCGATGCCGCGACGGTGGACGAGAAATGGGGCGAGCCGGGGCTGACGGCGGCCGAGAAGATCTATGGCTGGAACAGCCTGATCATCCTCGCCATGGTCAGCGGCCGGCCGGAAAACCCGGTGAACGCGGTGGCGCCCGATGCGCGCGCCCATTGCCAGATTCGCTACACGGTCGACAGCGAACCTGCGCAATTCGCCGATGCGCTGCGCCGCCACCTCGACGCGCACGGGCTGCAGCAGGTCGCGATCGAGAATGCGGGCATCCGCATGGCGGCCAGCCGCACCGCGCCGGACCATCCTTGGGTGCGCTGGGCGCAGGACAGCATGGAGCGCTCGCTCGCGACGCGGGTGCAGGTGATCCCCAACTCCTCGGGCGGCCTGCCGGGCGATGTCTTCGTGGACCATCTCGGCGTGCCGCTGGTTTGGGTGCCGCACTCCTATAACGGGTGCAAGCAGCACGGGCCGGACGAGCACCTGCTGCCCGGCCCTGCCCGCGAAGGCCTGATCGCCTTTGCCGGCATGTGGTGGGACATGGGCGACAAGGCCTGAAGGCCGCCACCCAAACGCCAGCGCGGGGCGGGCAACATGGCTCGCCCCGGCTTGCGCTTACTCGATGGTGATGCGCGTGTCGCGGACGATCGCCGCCATCGCCTCACGCTGCGCGCCGACATAGCGCGCGAACTCCTCGGGCGGCGAGCCGAGGGGAATGGCACCCAGCGTGTTAAGCCGTGCCTGCACCGCCGTGTCGGCCAGGGCATGGCGCACCGCCTCGTGCCAGCGGGCGACGGCCCGCGGCGGCAGCCCGGCGGGGGCATAGAGCCCGTTCCACTCGTTCAGCTCGTAGCCAGGGAAGCCCTGCTCCGCGACCGTGCCGACATCGGGCAGCCCGGCGAGGCGCTCAGCCGAGGAGACGGCGATGGCCCGCACCCGGCCGTCCTGCGCCAGCTGGAGGGACGAGGCGACCGTGCCGAACACGAAGGCGATGTTGCCGGCGACGAGGTCCTGCAAGGCCGGCGCGCCGCCGCGATACGGCACATGCGTCATGTCCAGCCCGGCGCGGTTGAGCAGCAGCGCGGAGGCGAGATGCGCCGCGGTGGCATTGCCTGAGGACCCGTAGGAGAGCTGGCCCGGCCGCGCCTTCACGTAGGCCACGAATTCCTGGAGGTTCCGCACCGGCATGGAAGGATGGACGATCAGGATCTGCGGCCAGACCAGGATCTGCGAGATGGGGGTGAAGGCGGTGGCGTAGTTGAACGGCAGCCCGCGCATCAGCGCCGGGTTCACCGTGTGCGCCAGCGCGTCCACCATCACGGTGTGCCCGTCCGGCGCCGCCCGCGCCAGTTCCGCCGCGCCGATGGAGCCGCCGGCGCCGCCGCGATTCTCCACCACCACGGTCTGGCCGAGCAGGGCACCCATCGGCCCGGCCAGCAGCCGCGCGGCGGTGTCCACCCCACCCCCCGGCGCATAAGGCGCGATGAGCCGGATGTTGCGCGTCGGCGACCAGTGCGCCTGGGCGAGGGCCGGCGTCGCGAGGAGCGAGCCGAGCAGGACACGGCGGTGCATGGGTTCAGCCCTCCAGCCGGATGTTGTTGTCGCGAATCACCTGTCCGACGCGCTCGCGGCTTTCGGCCAGGAAGCGCGCCATGGCGGCGGGCCCGCCCGCCACGATCTCCATGCCCAGATTGGCGTGGCGCTCCCGCACGGTGGGATCGGAGAGGCCGACATGCGCGAGTTCGGCGTGGCGCTCGATGGCGGCCTGGGGCGTGCCCGCGGGCGCGAACAGGCCGAGCCATTCGTTGATCGCGAAGCCCTGGTAGCCGACTTCCTGCATGGTCGGCACGTCGGGGAAGGCGGGGATGCGGTTCGGCGTCGTCACCGCCAGCGCCCGCAGCCGCCCGTCGCGGATCAGCGGGGCGGCGAGGGGGGTGGTGTTGAAGGTGAACACCGTCTCGCCGGCCAGCAGCCCGGGAATGGACTGGTTGCTGGCGCGATAGGGCACATGCGTCGCCTCCAGCCGCTCGCGGGTCAGGAACATCACGGCCGCGAGGTGGGAGACGATGCCGATGCCGGTGGAGGCGAAGGGCGCGCCCGGGTTGGCCCGCAGATAGGAGACGAGTTCCGGCACGCTGCGCACCGGGGTTTCGGAGCGCACCACCAGCAGGTTCGGCAGCAGGGCGAAGACGGTGACGGGGGCAAAGGCAGTCAGGTAGTCAAAGGACAGGCCGCGCATCAGGAAGGGATTGGACACCTGCCCCGCCGCGTCGAAGAGCAGCGTGTGGCCGTCGGCCGGCGCCTGCGCCACCACCGCCGCGCCGATGGAGCCGGAGGCCCCGGGCCGGTTCTCGATCACCACGGGCTGGCCCAGCCCCTGCTGCATATGCGGCGCGACCAGGCGCAGCGACGCATCGGCCGAGCCGCCGCCTGGCCAGCCGGCGACGATGCGCACCGGGCGCGTGGGCGCCCAGGCCGCGGCTTGGCCCTGTGCGAGGGCCGGGGCGGCGAGGCCGGCCCCGAGTGTGGCGAGAAGCGCGCGGCGCTGCATGGTCGGAATCTCCCGGACGTTGCGGGGGTGTTAGCATGCCGCCGCGCGGCGTTCAGCCCTCCAGGCGGATGCCCTCCTCGCGGATCAGCGCGCCCATGCGGTCCCGCTGCTGCGAAAGGAACTGGGTGAAGGCGGCCGTGCCTTCGGCGGCGGGTTCCAGACCAAGCTGGCTGAAGCGCCCGCGCAGCTCCTCCGTCCGCATCGCGGCCATTCCGGCCGCTGCCATGCGCTCCACATGCTCCGCCGGCGTGCCGGCGGGCGCGTAGAGCGCGTGGAAGTCGTAGACGCCGAAGCCGGGAAAGCCGGATTCCGCCACGGTGGGCACGTCCGGATAGGCGCTCGCACGGTCCGGGGTGGAGGCAGCAAGGGGGCGGATTGCCCCGTCGCGGATGCCGCCTGCGATGGTCGGGATGGTGGAGAAGGTGAAGAGCGTGTCGCCGCGCCGCAGCGCCGTCAGCTGGTCCGCGCCGCCGCGGAACGGCACATGCGTCGCCTCCAGCCCCGCGCGCCGCATCAGCAGCGCGGAGGCGAGGTGAGAGCCGGTGCCGACGCCGGAGGAGCCATAGCTCTCGCGCCCCGGATTGGCGCGCATGTGGGCGAGGAACTGGGCGAAGTCCTGCTGTGGCGCCTCGCTCCGCACCACCAGCAGGGCCGGAAGGATCGTCATGCGCGTGACCGGCGCGAAGGCGGTGGCATAGTCGAAGCCCAGGCCGCGCATCAGGTGCGGGTTGGTGGCGGCGCCGCCGGCATCCAGGGCGAAGGTGCTGCCATCCGGCGCGGCTTGCGCCAGCGCGCCCATCCCCACCGCGCCATTGGCGCCTCCGCGATTCTCGACGATCAGCGTGGCGTTCAGGTGGCGCTCCATGACCGGCGCGACGAGCCGTGCCAGGATGTCCGTGGACCCGCCCGGCGGAAAGGAGACGATCAGCCGAACCTGCCGCGTCTGCGCCAGGGCCGGCGCGGCAAGCGCGAACGAAGCCGCGGCGAGGACGCCACGTCTGGTGGTCATGCGTTTTCCTCCCTGTCCTTGCGGAGTAGTCTGGCCCAATGGCGCAGCGCCGTCAGCCTGAAACTGCCGATGACCTGTTCGGCCCCCCGCCCGCCGCGCCCCAGCCCGCGGCCGAAGGCGCCCCCCTGGCCGAAAGGCTGCGCCCCCGGAAGCTGGAGGAGGTGGCGGGGCAGGAGCACCTGCTCGGCCCCGAAGGCACGCTGGCGCGCATGCTGGCGCGCGGGTCGCTGCCCTCGCTGATCCTCTGGGGGCCGCCGGGCGTGGGCAAGACCACCATCGCCCGGCTGCTGGCCGAGGCGGCGGGTCTGGAGTTCGTCTCGCTCTCGGCGGTGTTCTCCGGCGTCGCCGACCTGAAGCGCGCCTTCGAGGAGGCGCGCGCCCGCCGCCGCGCCGGGCGCCGCACCCTGCTCTTCGTGGACGAGGTGCACCGCTTCAACCGCGCCCAGCAGGACGGGTTCCTGCCAGTGGTGGAGGACGGGACGGTGACGCTGGTCGGCGCCACCACGGAGAACCCTAGCTTCGCGTTGAATGGAGCCCTCCTGTCCCGCTGCCAGGTCCTGGTGCTGAAGCGGCTGGATGACAGCGCGATCGAAAGCCTGCTCGGCCGCGCAGAGGCGCTGGAGGGCCGCGCCTTGCCGCTGACGCCGGAGGCCCGCGCCCTGCTGCGCGCCATGGCCGATGGCGACGGCCGCTATGCGCTGAACCTCGCGGAGCAGGTCCTGGCCCTGCCGGATGCGCCGAAGCTGGACGAGGCAGGGCTGCAGTCGCTGCTGGCGAAGCGCGCCGCGCTCTACGACAAGGACCGGGAGGAGCACTACAACCTCATCTCCGCGCTGCATAAGTCGATGCGCGGCTCCGACCCCGATGCGGCGCTCTACTGGTTCGCGCGCATGGTCCATGGAGGCGAGGACCCGCGCTACATCGCGCGCCGCCTTGCCCGCTTCGCGGCGGAGGATGTGGGCATGGCCGATCCATCGGCGCTGCCGCTCGCCCTCGCGGCCTGGGAAAGCTACGAGCGTCTGGGCAGCCCGGAGGGCGAGCTGGGGTTGGCGCAGCTTGTGGTCCACCTCGCCACCGCGCCCAAGAGCAACGCCGTCTATGTCGCCTGGAAGGCGGCACAGTCGCTGGCGCGGGAAACCGGCTCGCTCGCGCCGCCGGCGCATATCCTCAACGCGCCCACCAAGCTGATGAAGTCGCTCGGCTACGGCGCAGGATACGAATACGACCACGACGCGGAGGACGCCTTCTCCGGCCAGGACTACTTCCCGGAAGGCATGGCCCGCGCCGAACTCTACCAGCCGACCGAGCGCGGCGCGGAGAAGGAGATCGCGCGCCGCATGCGCGAATGGGCGCGGCGGCGGGGCTGAACCTCAGGCCGCGTGGCGCGCAGGCATGACCAAGGTCCGTAGCCCTTCGTCCAGGCCCAGCTGTGCGGTCACGCCGAGCGCGGCCTCGACCCGCGTGGGGTCGCCCAGCGAGGTCCGGATGTCGCCCAACCGCGCCGGACCGTGACTCGCCGCCAGCTTGTTCCCGGTGACCCGTCCCAGGGCGGCGACGAGGTCGAGCAGCGTCGTGCCGCGCCCGGTGCACAGGTTCAGCACCTCGGCCCGCGGCGCTTCCGCGAGGCTCCGCATCCCGGCGAGCAGGCCGCGCACCACGTCGGAGACATGGATGAAGTCGCGCGATTGCAAGCCGTCGCCGTTGATCGTGACCGGCTGCCCGGAAACGGCGCGCGAGGCGAAGATGGAGATCACCCCCGAATAGGGGGAATGGGGATCCTGGCGCGGCCCGTAGACATTGAAGAAGCGAAAGCCGAGCGTCGGAACGCCGTGTACCCCCCAGGCCACGGAGGCATGAAGCTCGGAGCCGAGCTTGTCGGCGCCATAGGCGGTTTGCGGGCGCGGCGTGGCGGTCTCGGCGATCCGGGCATCGCCCTGGTCGCCATAGATGGCGGCGGAGGAGGCATAGACGACCGGGATGGCGCCCGCGCTCCGTGCCGCGTCCAGCACCGCGACCGTGCCCGACAGGTTGGTCCGGTGGGTGCCGCACCAATCCTCGTTGGAGCGCTGCACGGAGGCGATGGCGGCGAGGTGGAACACCCCTGCCGTGCCCTCCGTCGCCCGGCGCACCAGCGCGGCATCCGCCACGTCGCCGATCACCAGTTCGGCGCGCCCGTCGAGGTTGCCGCGCTGCCCGGTGGAAAGATCGTCCAGCACGCGGACGCCATGCCCCTGGGCGAGGAGGGCATCAATCAGATGGGAACCGATGAATCCGGCTCCGCCAGTCACGAGATACAAGGCCATCGTCGCTCCCCGGATGTGCGTCCATTGCGCCATGAGCTTCCAGAAAGGGCAACGCTGGAAATCGCCGATGGTTCGCTCGTCAGGTACCACAAAATGTGGCGAGGACGCGCTGCTCGGGCTGGGGCGGCAGCGCAAAGGCGTCGAAGCGCGGATCGTCCTCAAAGGGGTGCTCCAGGGCGCGCAGCAGCGCCTCGAAGGGCTCGAGGTCGTCGCGCTCGACCGCCGCGGCCAGGGCTTCCTCCACCTTGTGGTTGCGCGGGATGCGGGCGGGATTGGCTTGGCGCATCATGGCCTGCCGCTCGGCCGGGTTCATCGCCTCGGCCGCCACGCGGGCCCGCCAGCCCTCGGCCCAGGAATCGAATGCACCGGGGTCGCGGAACAGGGAGCGTGCATCCCCGTCCAGACGGCGGAAGGTCAGGGTGAAATCCGCCTCGTTCGCGGCCATGCGGCGCAGGAGTTCGTCGGCCAGCTCATTGTCCGGCTCGCGCAGGCCCAGCTTGCGGGCGAGGCCGGCGCGGTACACGACGTTGAAGCGAGGCGCATAGGCCTCCAGCGCGGCCTGGGCGCGCTCGATCGCCGCTTCCTCGTTCTCGGCCAGCAGGGGCAGGAGCGCCTCGGCCAAGCGGGTGAGGTTCCACAGCATGATGCGCGGCTGCTGCCCGTAGGCGTAGCGCCCGCCATGGTCGATGGAGGAGAACACCGTGTCCGGGTGGTAGGCGTCGAGAAAGGCGCAGGGGCCGTAATCGATGGTCTCGCCCGAGATGGTCGTGTTGTCCGTGTTCATCACGCCATGGATGAAGCCGACCAGCAGCCATTGCGCGACCAGCGAGGCTTGGCGCCGTGCGACGCCCTCGAGGAAGGCGACATAGGGCTCGGAACTTTCGGCGGCCGCGGGATCGTGGCGGGCGATGGCATGGTCCGCCAGGATCCGCACCGCTTCGGCGTCGTTGCGCGCGGCGAAATACTGGAAGGTGCCGACGCGGATATGGCTGGCGGCGACGCGCGTCAGGACGGCGCCGGGCAGGCTCTTCTCGCGATACACCGGCTCGCCCGTGGCCACGGCGGCCAAGGAGCGCGTCGTCGGGATGCCGAAAGCCTGCATCGCCTCCGAGATCACGTATTCGCGCAGCACCGGCCCGACCGCCGCCCGGCCGTCGCCGCGGCGGGAAAAGGGCGTCGGCCCCGATCCCTTCAGATGCAGGTCCAGGCGCTGCCCGTCCGGCGCCATCACCTCGCCCAGCAACAGGGCCCGCCCGTCGCCCAGCGAGGGCGAGAAACCGCCGAACTGGTGCCCGGCATAGGCCTGCGCCAGGGGCTCCGCCCCCTCCGGCACCGCATTCCCCGCCAGGGCCGCCACGCCTTCCGGCGAGGCAAGCCAATCGGCGTCCAGCCCCATCTCCGTCGCGAGGCGCCGGTTGAGCTTGAGGAGGCGCGGCGCCGCGACCGGCGTGCCCGCCTGCTTCACATAGAAGCGCTCGGGAAGGCGGGCATAGCTGTTGTCGAAGGGAATCGGCATGGTCCGGCCCATGTCGGGCCGCACCCAGCCCGGAACAAGGCCTTATTCCTGATGCGCCAGGAAATGCGCCACGGCGCGAAGGTCGTCATCCGTGAGGCCGTAGAGCAGCCCGTTCATCTGCGTGTCGGCCCCGACCCGCACCCCGTCCCGGTACTCCGTGAGGGTATGGAGCAGGTAGTCCTCGCGCTGGTGGTTCACCCGCGGCACGTTGGCGCGCCCGGCGAAATTGGGCATGTGGCAGGCATTGCAGTTGCGGGAGGCCGACACCTCGGCGCCCCGCGCCATCAGCGCCGGGTCGGGGCTGCCGCGATCCGGCTTCGGGCCCGAGGGGAGCGTGGCGAAATAGGCTGCGAGGTCCTGCGCCTCCGTGTCCGAAAGTCCGCGCGCCGCCTCGGTCATGGCGGGGACGCGCCGCAGCCCTTCCCGGAACAGGATGAGCTGGATGGTGAGGAAATCTTCTTGCTGCCCAGCAAGCGACGGCATCTCGGGCGTTTCGCTGCGGCCCTGGGGGCCGTGGCAGGCCTGGCATTGCCGCGCTTCCGCCACGGCGGCGCCGCGCGAGGCATCCTGCGCCGGGGCAGGAAAGGAAAAGGCGGCGGCCAGAAGGGCCGCCGCCGGAAGCATCGCGCCGCGCATCACCGGCGATAGGAAACGCGGTAGATCGCGCCGTTATCCTCGTCGGAAACGAGGAGCGAGCCATCGGGCAGGGTCAGAAGCCCGGCCGGGCGGCCCGAGAAGCGCTGGTTCGCGTCATCCCGGAAACCGGTCAGGAAGGGCTGCTGCGTCAGGCGCCCATTCTCGCCCTCCCGCACAGCGATCACCTCGAAGCCCGACAGGGGCGCGCGGTTCCAGGAGCCGCGCAGCGCGATGAACAGCGCGTTGCGGTACTGCTCCGGGAAGGCGGTGCCGGTGTAGAAATGCGTGCCGATCGGCGCGACATGCGGGCCCAGGATGAGCGCCGGGGGCGGGAATTCGGAGCACAGACGCCCCTCCACCGCCGGGTCCTGGAACCCGCCGGCGCACCACGGGAAGCCATGGTTCTCGCCGCGCCGCAGGCTCACGTGCAGCGTGTCGGAGGGGTTGTTGTTCCCCGCCCAGTCGCGCCCGTGGTTGCTGAACCAGAGCTGGCCGGTGCGCGGGTGGAAGTCGAAGCCCACCGAGTTGCGGACGCCGCGCGCCTCGATGCGGCGGTCGGAACCGTCGGGGTTCCAGCTCTCGATCAGCGCGAAGCGATCTTCCGGCACCTCGCAGACGTTGCAGGGCACGCCGCGCGGGATGTAGAGCCGCCCGTCCGGGCCGAAGGCGATGTGCTTCCAGCCGTGGTGCGGCTCCGTCGCCTGGCCGAAGGCGCTGGTCAGGTCGGTGGGCTGCGGGTTCTGCAGGTTGCTCTCGACATTGTCGATGCGCAGCACCCGGTGCATCGCGGCGATGTAGAGGGCGCCGTCGCGCACCGCGACGCCGGAAGGCTGGTCCAGCCCCGACATCAAGGTCGAGACCTCGCGCGCCTGTCCGTTGTCCTTCACCGCATAGACGCGGCCAAGGCCACGCGTGCCGACGAAGATCGTCCCGTTCGGGCCGCGCGCCATGGCGCGCGCGCCGGGCAGGCCATGCGCCCAGAGTTCCACCTGGAACCCCTCGGGCACGCGCAGGCTGTTCACCGGGATGCGGTCGGGGGGCGTGACGGTCAGGCGCGGCGCATGCGGGGCGAGGGGCGAGTTCGCCATCTCGGCCGGGCGGCCCTGCGCCCAGGCGGGCGGGGCAGGTTGCTGCTGCTGCGCAAGCGCGAGGCCCGGCAGGGCCACGGCGGCTGCGAGGCCCAAGAGGCGGCGTCGGATCATGTCGTTCTCCTCCCCGGCCGCGTTTCGGGCCGTTCAAGCATTAGAAAGGCGCACATCATGCGAGGGCAAGATGTCCTCTCGCGTGAAGCCGCGGTAACGGAAGTCGGGCGCGCCGGCCGAGGCCACCGCCTCCGCCAGCACTGCGTGGTGCGGGGACAAGGCGCAGGCCGGGTCGGTCGCGCGCATGTCCCCGGTGAGGGCGAAGGCTTGGCAGCGGCAGCCGCCCCAATCCTGCTCCGCATGCTCGCAGCCGCGGCAGGGCGCAGGCATCCAGCCGGTGCCCCGGAAGGCGTTGAAGGCCGGGCTGTCCTCCCACGCCGCGCGCAGCGAAACCTCGCGCACATTGGGGAAGTCGAGCCCCGTCAGCGACTCGGCGGCGTGGCAGGGCAGGATGCGCCCGGCCGGCGAGACGCCGAGGAAGCGGCGCGCCCAGCCACCCATGCAGGCCTTGGGCCGCTTGGCGTGGTAGTCCGGCACCACGTAGTCGATCACGAGCCGGCCCTGGAGTCGTTGCTGCGCCTCGGTCACCACCCGCGTCGCCTCGTCCAGCATGGCGCGGTCGGGCAGGAGGGCGTCGCGATTCAGCAGGGCCCAGCCGTAATACTGCACATGCGCCACCTCCAGCCGCGCCGCGCCCCATTCCAGGGCGCGCTCGATCATGCGCGACAGGTTGGGCAGGTTCTGCCGGTGCACGACGGCGTTGAGCGTCAGCGGCAGCCCGGCCTCCCGCACCAGCCGCGCCGCCTCCGCCTTGCGGGGCATGGCGCCGCGCATCCCGCCGATGCGCTCGGCCCCCGCTTCCTCCGCGTCTTGGATCGAAAGCTGGACGTGATCCAGCCCGGCCTCGACCAGCCGCGCCATCAACGGCGCGTCGAGCAGCACGCCCGCGGTGATGAGGTTGGCGTAGAGCCCGGCCCCGCGCGCTGCCGCCACGATCTCGGGAAGGTCGCGCCGCACAGTCGGCTCGCCGCCCGAGAGATGCACCTGCAGGCAGCCCAGCTCCGCCGCCTCGCCCAGCACGCGCTCCCATTCCCCGGTCGAAAGCTCCGTGCCCGCCCGCGCCAGTTCCACGGGGTTGGAGCAATAGGGGCAGCGCAGCGGGCAGCGATGCGTCAGCTCCGCCAGCAGGGCGAGCGGCGCGTCAGCCACGGATCAGCGCCCCGCGCGTGGCGAGGTCGTCCAGCAGCGCCTTCACGTCGCCGGCGATCACCTCCTCCGGCGCGTCGTATTGCGCGGCCAACGCGGCGACAATCGCCGCCTCGTCCCGCTTCCCGTCCACCAGGCGCAGCACGGCCAGCGCGATCTCATCCGGCACGAACATCCGCTCGGGCGCCATCACCACGGTGCGGCCGCGCGCCTTGTCCTCGTGCAGCCGCACGCCGGGGGCGAAGCGCGGCGTCATGACGGCGGGATCCGGAAGGCGCCGGGCGGCGGCAAGGCCGGCTCCACATAGGCGAAGTGCAGCGCATCCAGCTGCGCCCAGAGCAGGTCGCACTTGAAGCGCAGCGCGGCGAGGCACTGCTCCTGCTGCTCGCGCGTGCGGGCCTCGCGCTTCACGTAGTCCAGTGCGAAGGCCACGTCGGCCGGGGCCTGGGTCAGGCGCGGCTTGAAATAGGCCAGCGTTTCCTCCGACACGAAGGAGTAGTTCGCCAGCATGCCCGAGACGCGGGTGCGGATGATGTCGGTGGAGAACATCTCGGTCAGCGAGGAGGCGACCGCCTCCAGCACCGAGCGCTCGCGCACGAAGCGCACATAGGCCTCCACGGCGAATCGCGTCGCTGGCAGGATGCCTTCCATGGAAGCGACGTAGTCCCGGTCCAGCCCCAGCCCGTCCGTCAGGGCCAGCCAGCGCTCCACCCCCCCCGGCGCCACCCCGTCCCCGTCATGGTCCACAAGGCGGCGGCGCCATTCGCGGCGCAGCTCCGGCGTTGGCAGCCGCGCCAGCAGCGAGGCGTCCTTCATCGGGATATGCGCCTGGTAGCAGTAGCGGTTCAGCGCCCAGGCCTGCACCTGCCCCTTCGAAAGCTTCCCGTCATGCAGCAGGTGATGGAAGGGATGGTGGACATGGTAGCGCTCGGCGCCGATGGCGCGCAGCGCGCCCTCGAAGGCGGTGTGGGTCAGCAAATCGGTCACAGGGCGATCTCCATCCCATCCTCCGCCACCTCCCACCCCGCCTCGCGCAGCGCCGCGCGCTCCGGGCTGTCGGCGAGCAGGGCAGGGTTGGTGTTGTTCAGGTGCACCAGCACGCGCCGCCGGACCCCAAGCGGCGCGAACTCCGCCACCGTTTCCTTCACCGGCATGTGGCCCATGCGGCGCCCGGTCTTGGGGCCGGCCCCGGCGCGGATCATCTCGTCATCGGTGTACAGGGTGCCGTCGAACAGCGCGCACTCCGCGCCGCGCAAGCGGTCGCGCAGGGCCGGGGTCATGGCGGCGCAGCCGGGAATGTAGTGGAGCGTCCCGCCGCCCGAAACGGCGCGAATCTCCAGCCCCAGCGTCTCGCCATCCTCGGCGATGCCGGGCGCCGCATCGCCCTCCTTGAAGAGCGGCACCTTGCCGGGCACGGCGTGGGCGGTGATGCGCAGCCCCAGCTTCGCGCCGGCGGAGTCGCACGGCTCGAAGCCGGTGCCGAGGGGCAGCGCTTCGCGCCGGACGAAATCGGGATTGAGGCAGCGGAAGATCGGGTTCTCCTCCAGCACGCGCAGCGTCGGCGGCGCGGCGTAGAGGCGGAAGCCTTGGCGTTCCCGCAGGGACAGCAGCCCCGCGATCGTGTCCACCTCGCCACCCGTCAGCAGCACGGCGGCAATGGGCGAATTGCGGAGCGGTTCGGGACGGGGATGCAGCGCGGGCGTCGCGGCGATCTGCTGGCGGAGATCGGGCGAGGCATTGACCAGCAGCCACCGATCGCCGTCGGCGCTGACCGCAAGGCTCGCCTGGCTGCGCGGCGGGGCCGCCGGGTCACCGCCGCGCGAACGCCGGCATCCGGGCCCTGCGGAGTTCCATTGAGGAAAGCCGCCCCCAGCGCCGGCACCCAAGATGATGGCGCGCAGCATGGGGGCGGGAAGGAGCCTCAGCCGATCTCGGCGCAGGCGTAGCTGTTGATCTCGAGCGCGAGCGAGATTTCGGTGATCTTCGGGGTCTTCCAGGCCATCGCTTCATCTCCATCGCACCGGACAAGGCGCCGGCCCCGGAAACATGGCCGTGGGTTGGCGCTTCGGCAAGGCCTTGCCGTAGGCTTGACCCGTGATCGAGACGAAGCGCCTGAAGCTGCGCCCCTTCCGGGCCGGGGACATCGCCCCCTACGCCGCGATCCGCGCCAAGCCCGAGGTGGTGAGGTTCCTGCCCGGCGGCATGGCGCTCTGCGCCACCGCGCGCGAGGATGCGGAGCGCATCGTCCCGCGCTTCGCCGCGCTCTGGGAGGCGGGCGGCTATGGACCCTGGGCGGTGGAGGATCGTGGGTCGGGCACCCTGCTCGGCCATGCCGGGCTGCGCGACCTCGGCCGTGAGACGGAGATCCTTTACATGCTGGACAGCCGGGCCTGGGGACAGGGCCTCGCCACCGAGGCTGCGCTGGCGGCGCGGGATTACGGCTTCGGCGTGCTCCGTCTCCCGGGCCTTGTCGGCTATGCCCTGCCGGAGAACGCGGCTTCCTGCCGCGTCCTCGCGAAGATCGGCATGCGCGAGGAGGGGAGGGTGCACATTTTCGGCCTCGATGCGCTGCGCTTCGTCCTCACGCCGCCCGCCGGATGAACTCGGCGCAGCGCTCGCCGATCATGATGGCCCCGGCATTGGTGTTGCCGCTGACCACGGCTGGCATGATGGAGCAATCGGCGATGCGCAGCCGGTCCACCCCCTTCACGCGCAGTTCGGTGTCCACGACCGCGCCCTCGTCCGAGCCCATGCGGCAGGTGCTGGTCGGGTGGTAGATGGTCCCTCCGGTGTTGCGGCAAAACTCCAGCAGGTCCTCGTCCGTCTCGCCCTTGCCGGGCGCCGGGGCGTAGCGCGATTCGATCCAAGGCTGCATGGCCCTCGTGTCGGCGAGGCGCTGCGCCAGCTTCAGCCCCTCCACCATGCATTGCCGGTCGGTTTCCGTCGCCAGGTAGTTGGCGCGGATGCGCGCCTTGGCCATCGGGTCCGGGCTGGCCAGGGTGATGTCGCCCCGGCTTTCCGGGCGGAGCTGGCAGACGCTCATGGTGAAGCCGGGGAAGCGGTGCAGCCCTTCCTTCACGGTGTCCGCGCTCCAGGGAATGAAGTGGAACTGCACGTCCGGCGTGGCGCTCTGCGGCAGGACGCGGGCGAAGAGGCCGCTGGTCCCCGCAGCGAAGGTCAGCGGACCGCTTCGTGTCAGCGCGTATTGCGCGCCCATCCGCGCCATGCCCCAGAGGCTGTTCACCATCTCGTTCAGGGAGCCGCGCTGGCTGGCCCGGAACATCAGCCGCGCCTGGAAGTGGTCTTGCAGATGGCGCCCCACGCCGGGCGTGTCGCGGCGCACCTCGATGCCCATCTCCTGCAGGTGCTCGGCCGGGCCGATGCCCGACAGCATCAGGAGCTGCGGCGAATTGATCGCCCCGCCGGACAGCACGACCTCCCGCCGGGCGCGGATGACCTTTTCCTGGCCATGCTGGCGATAGGCGACGCCGACGGCCCGCCCGTCCTCCATCAGCACGCGCAGCGCATGCGCGTCGGTCAGCAGGCGAAGGTTGGGCCGGCGCAGCGCCGGCTTGAGAAAGGCGGTGGCGGCGGAGCAGCGCACGCCGTTGCGCACCGTCACCTGGTACCAGCCTGCCCCTTCCTGGCTTTCGCCATTGAAATCCGGGTTGACCGGAAAGCCCAGCTCCCGTGCGGCCTCCAGGAAGGCGACGGAAAGCGGGTTCCGGTCGCGCAGGTCGCTGACGCAAAGCGGCCCTTCCGCGCCATGGAGGTGCGACGGACCGCGCTCATTGCCCTCGGCGCGCTTGAAATAGGGCAGGCAATCCTCGAATCCCCAGCCGGTGCAGCCCATCTGCCGCCACTGGTCGTAATCCTCCATCTGGCCGCGAATGTAGATCAGCCCGTTGATGGCGGAGGAACCGCCCAGCACCCGGCCGCGCGGCCAGGGCACGGAACGCCCGCCCAGCCCCGGCTCAGCCTCGGTCTGGTAATTCCAGGAGATGGTGGGGTGGTACATCGTCTTGGCGTAGCCGATGGGGATGTGCAGCCAGGCGTTGCGGTCCCGCGAGCCGGCCTCCAGCACCGTGACGGACAGGCGCGGATCCTCCGACAGCCTCCCGGCCAGGGCCGACCCCGCCGAGCCGCTGCCGACCACGATGATGTCCGTTTCCTCCATCCCTGCCTCTCCCTGTTCGAGCCGCCTTTCCCGCATGGTCCGGCGGCGCGCCGCTTGACGCAAGCCATGGCCGGGCGTGGCATGGGGCCATGCCACCGCTTGACCTCCTTGCCGACACCCTCGGCCCCCAGGGCCTCCTGCGCGATGCGGGCGACGTCGCGCCCTATGCCGTGGATTGGCGCGGCGTGTATCGCGGCCATCCCGAGGCGGTGCTGCGCCCCGCCAGCACGGCGGAGGTGGCTTCCGCCCTGCGCCTCTGCGCCGATCTGGGCCTCGCCGTCGTTCCGGCGGGCGGCCGCACCTCGCTTTGCGGCGCGGCGGTGCCGATCGAGCAGGGGCCGCCCAGCGTCGTCCTGTCGCTGGAGCGGATGAACCGCATCCGCGCCCTCGACCCGCTCGACCTGTCCCTGGTGGCGGAAGCGGGCTGCACGGTGGAGGCGGTGCAGGTGGCGGCGGAGGCAGCCGGGCGATTCTTTCCGCTGCATTTCGGTGCCCAGGGCTCGGCGATGGTGGGTGGCGCGCTGTCCACCAATGCGGGCGGCATCCGCACCCTGCGCTATGGCAATGCGCGCGACCTCGTGCTGGGGCTGGAGGTGGTGCTGCCCGATGGCCGCGTGCTGGACGACCTCCGCCGGGTCCGCAAGGACAATAGCGGCTACGCGCTGCGCCACCTGTTCATGGGCGCGGAAGGGACGCTGGGCGTGATTACCGCCGCCTCGCTCAAGCTCTTCCCGCCCCTGCTGAAGCGCGAAACGGCACTGGTCGCGGTCCGCTCGCCGCACGAGGCGCTGCGCCTGCTCGCCCGCTGCCAGGGCAGCGGCGCGGAGCTCGTCGCCTTCGAGCTGATCGGCCGGCCCTGCATCGAGATCACGCTGAAGCACGCGCCGCATGTTCGGAAGCCGATGGAGCTTTCGACCTCCTGGTTCTGCCTCGTCGAAGCGGCTTCGACCCATCTCTCCATCCCGGTGCGCGAGGCGCTGGAAGCTGCGCTGATGGCGGCGCTGGAGGCGGGCGAGGCGGAGGATGTCATCCTCTGCGAAAGCGAGGACCAGCGCCGCAACCTCTGGGACATCCGCGAGGGCTTCCCGGCCTGCTCGCGCCAGGAGGCGCCGGGCCTGCCGACCGACACCGCCGTGCCGGTCAGTGCTATCCCCGACTTCCTCGAAAGCTGCGGCGCGCTGATCGCGGAGCGCTACCCGGAGGGAAAGATGGTGGCGATCGGCCACATGGGCGACGGCAACATCCACCTTTCCCTCCAGGCGCCCCCCGGCACCACCCATGCCGACTGGGCGCGGCGCGGCGCCGGGTTCGAGGAGCGGGTGGGCGAGATCGCGGTGGAACTCGGCGGCTCGTTCTCGGCGGAGCACGGGATCGGCCAGTCGAAGCGCGCGGCCATGGCGGGGCTGAAGGATCCGGTGACCCTATCGGTCATGCGCGCCATCAAGGACGTGTTGGACCCGGCGGGCCGGATGAACCCGGGCAAGGTGCTGCCGCCCCCCTGAGGTTCCGTGCGGCGCCGATCTGGTCTAGGAGGGCGGCGACGGGGCGTAGCACAGCCTGGTAGTGCGCCTGCTTTGGGAGCAGGAGGTCGCTGGTTCGAATCCAGTCGCCCCGACCAATCCCCTCAGCCGCGCCGGCCTGCGGCGTGGCGGTCCCAGGCGGGACGCCGGTCGCCCAGCGCGCACCAATCGCCCGAGGCGATGACCGGCGCCGCGCATTCCGCATCGGACACATAGGCCTGCGCCCGCCTCCGGCTGCCGTCGCTGAGCCGCACCTCCAGCACCGTCCGGCGATAGGCCCCGCCCGGCGTCCCGAAGGGAAGCGCTTCCTCCAGCGCGTCCAGCCTCACGAGGCGCGCGGGTTCCAGCGGCACGATCTCGCCCTGCACCTCGCCGTCGCCCCGGCGCATGACGGGATAGGGCCCAAGGTCGTGCAGCACGCCGCGAGTCCGGGCTGGGTGGCGCGTCAGCCCTTCCAGCAGCGACGCGTTGGCCTGCCCCGCGCGCAGCGTGCCGTAGACGAAGAGCCAGGGCACGACAGGACGGGCGGGCCGCCCGGTCGCCGCCGCCTCCATCGCCGCCATGCCCAGCCCATGCGAGGCGAGGCCGCGGCGGATCAGGTCCAGATAGGCGCGGGTGGGCGGGACATGGCCCTGGCGGCGGGAGGGCGGCGCGTCATAGATCCACGCCTCGCAAGTGGCGCCGCCGGGCAGGACGGCATGAACCATTTCGCGCAGATAGGCGTCGGGGTGGCCTTGCTTCAGGTCCAGCAGGGCAAGGGCCTCGTCCTCCACCTCGAAGACCACGCCTTCCACCGCATGGCCGGGCGCAACGGACAAGGTGACGACCCCGCCGCCGCGCGAGCGGCCGAAGCGCTCGAAGGACAGGCACCGGTCGAGCAGCAGCGCGGTGGAAACGGCGCGCAGCGGCTTCCCGGCATGGCCGTTCCGCCGCAGCCAATCCTCGCGGTCGGCATCGTCCACGTTGGCGCCGTGGAAGAAGACGAGGCTCATGTGTCGAGCGCTGCCTTGGCCTCGGCCAGGGCCATCCGGTCCGCCTCGTCCAGCACCGGGTAGTGGAGGTCGAGCCCTTCCAGCGCCGCCACGATCGCCTCCACCACGACGAGGCGCGTGAACCACTTGCGGTCCGCCGGCACCACGAACCAGGGGGCGTGCGGCCTGGCGGTGCGGGCGATCGCCTCCTCGTAGGCCGCCATGTAGCTGTCCCAGTGGCGCCGCTCCGCCACGTCGGCAGGGCTGAACTTCCAGTTCTTCGACGGCTCCTCGATGCGCGACAGGAACCGGCGCTTCTGCTCCTCCGGGCTGAGGTGGAGAAAGAACTTCAGCACCACGATGCCCTGGCGGGCGAGGTAGCGCTCGAAGGCGGCGATGTCTTCCAGCCGCTCCTTCCAGATGTCCTTGGTGACCAGGCGCGAAGGCAGCATCTGCGCCGCCAGGATGCGCGGGTGGACGCGCGCCACCAGCACTTCCTCGTACCAGGAGCGGTTGTGGATCCCGATCTGGCCGCGGGCCGGGAGCTGGGCGGCGTGGCGCCAAAGGAAGTCGTGGTCGCGCTCCGTCGCGCTGGGGGCCTTGAAGCTGGCGACGTGGCAGCCCTGGGGGTTCACGCCGGAGAAGACGTGCTTGATCGCCCCGTCCTTTCCGGCCGCGTCCATCGCCTGGAAGATGCACAACACCCCCCAGCGATCCTGCGCATAGAGCATGTCCTGCAGGGCGGAGAGCCGCGAGACGCCGTTGGCGAGCAGCTTCTCCGCCGATTTCTTGTCGAGCCCCGACCCCGCGAGGTCGGCGGGGTCGTGCTGCTGGAGGGTAAATCCCTTGCCGTCCTCGACGCGGAAGCGGCGAAGCATCGCCGCGGTCTCGATCTTCATGCCGCGGAGGCTCGCACCCGGCGTGCGGCGCGCCAAGCCCAAAGCAGCGCAAGGAGGTGAAGCGCTATCGTGAAGACCAGCGCCCAGGAATACCCGGCCGGGTTCCACCCGCCCGCCGCTGTGCGGGGCCAAAGGTCGAGCAGCGCCCCGATCAGTGTCTGAAGGGCGAAGACGAGGCAGAGCATGGCGGCGTTGATCGCGGTGGCGACCCGCCCGGCAAGCTCCGCCGGGAAGTGCTGCCCGATCGCCGCATAGGCAGCCGGCCCCGCTGAACCAGCCACCGCGAACAGGCCCCAGAGCAGGCAAAGCGCCGCAAGCCCGGTCGGCGCGGCGAGGGCGAAGACTGCCTGGAGGGTGATCTGCACCCCCATCGCCAGGAAGGGGACGAGCATGGGTGGCGCGCCCCGTGCCTGCCCCCAGGAAGCGAGCTGGCCGGTGGCAAAGGAGCCCAGCGCCATGCCCCCCGCATAGGCGAAGAGCACGGCGGCGCGCGCCTCGGCGCCCAGCCCCGCGACGTCGCGCAGCCACGGCCCTGCCCAGAGCCCCTGATAGGTGAAGTTCAGCGCGGACAGGACGCAGACCGCGGGGACGAAGCCGGTAAAGGCGGGATGCCGGAAGATCGGCCCGAAGGCCCGCGCCTCGGCAGCCAGGGAGCGCCGGGCGGGCCGCAACTGGCCGGGCGGCGCATCGGGAACGGAAAGCCAGATCCACAGCGCCACGACGAGGGACAGCCCGGCCAACAGGGCGAAGCCGCCGCGCCAGCCGATGAGGGGAAGCAGGGCGGAAAGCGGCAGCGTCACCGACACTCCGCCCATGGCGCCGATCAGCAGGCCGGTGCCGGTCATCGCGGCGACGCGATGCCGGGGATACCACTGCGTGTTGGCCTTGAGCATGGCGGTGAGCCCAGCGGCGATGCCGATGCCAGTGAGGACCCGCCCCAGCATCACCGTGCCGATTCCCTCGGCCAGGGCGCAGAGCAGGAACCCCGCCCCGGCGGTCAGCGCCAGCGCCGCCTGCACGCGTCGCGCCCCGAACAGGTCGAGGGCGAGGCCGGCAGGAAGCTGCGTCGCCGCATAGGCCATGAACATCACCGCGGCGAGCAGGCCGAGGTCGCTCGCCGACAGGGCGAATTCCAGCGCCAGGGCCGGGCCGATCACCGCCAGCACCGCGCGGCTCGCCTGGTTCAGGAAGTTCACCGCGGCAAGCGGCGCGGTGACGCGCAGGAACGCGTTCACCGAAGCCGCATCCGCACCGAGATCGGGCAGTGGTCGGAGATCCGCTCGCGCAGCGCCGGGTCGCGCTCGGCATAGACCATGACGCGCAGGCTGCCCGGCAGGACGAGGCGCTCCGCCCCGCCGCCCAGCAGGATATGGCTGATGAAGGGCCGCCCGCCGCGCGCATCGGACCAGCACGGGTTCGAGGCGCCGGCGGTGGCGCGCAGCACCGGCGCCTCGGCCGAGAGCGCGGCGGTCATGTCGTCGCGCGGATGGTCCATGCGGCGGTTGAAGTCGCCCAGTATGGCGAAGGCGATGCCCTCCCTGCGGCGCTCACCCACCCAGTCGGCGAGGATGCGGGACTGGCGCGCGAGGACCTCGCAATCCTGTCCGCGCGAGGAGGCGATGGGCCCCTCCCGGCATCCGGCCTTGAGGTGGACGGACAGGAGGCGCAGCGGCGCCCCTTCGGGGAAGACCGTCACGTCGGTCCCGCGCCGGAGCGAGAAGCGGGCGTGCGGCGCGGTGTCCAGCCCTTCCAGGTCCGGGTTCTGCACGGCGCGGAGGCCGCGCCGGATGGCGAAGCCGGTGCGCTGCACATCCGCCTCCCGCGCGAAGAAGAAGGCGTAGTCGCGCTCGGGCAGGATGCGCGCCAGGGCTTCGGGGCCGTCCACCTCCTGCACGGCCAGGATGTCCGCCTCCAGCCGTCGCGCATATTCGGCGAGGCGGCGCCAGTCGGCAGCGTCGCGGGCGACGAGGTCGCGCGGCAGGGTCGGGTCGCCCGCCGGGCGCAGCGTCAGCCAGGCGATGTTCCAGGTGGCGAGCTTGAGCTCCGCCGCCTGGGCGGGAAGGACCAGAAGGACGAGGAGAAGGAAAGGAACCACGCGACTCATGCCGCCATCCTGGCGTTAGGATGCGTGCGATGCGACCCCTTCTCCCCGCGCTGATGCTCCTGGCTGCCGTGCCGGCCTTCGCCCAGGCCCCGGCGGAACTCGCCTCCCGCCTGCCGGCGGAAGCGGCGGGCTGGTCGCGGCGGGGGGTCACCGACCTGGAAACCCGTCCTGGCGGGGCCGGGCTGGGCGCGGCGGCTGAATACCGGCCGGCCTCGGGGCCGGGCGTGGCGACGATCTACCTGTATCGCCGCGGCACCACGGTGGAGGCGGAACTCGCCCAGGCCCAGGAGGACATCCGCTCCCTGGGCGCCATGCGGCAATACACGGTGGGCGCGCCGCGCGAATGGGGCTCGCTGCTCACCGGATCACGCTGCGTGGTGGCGGAGCAGCGCTTCACGGGCGGTCAGGCGGCCGACACCTATGCCTGCGTGGGACAGTCCGCGGGCTGGACGGTGAAGCTGCGCGTGACCCTCCCGGCCGGGGCGGAGGCCGCCCCCACCCTCCAGGCCCTGTCCCGCGCGGCCTATTCCGTCCTGTGAGGGCAGGGCGGCGAAAGCCGCCATGGACACCGCGTCCCGGCTGTGGTTAACCCCCGCCACCCTGCCGCCGGCGTGGCACGCCCGCGGCTATGCCCGTTTGCGCGCCGTCATCCCGAGGGCCGCCGGGGCTGAGCATCCATAGGGAGACAACATGCCGCTTTACGAATGCGTGTTTATCGCGCGCAACGACGTCACCCAGCAGCAGGTCGAGGCGATCGCCGAAACCATGGCCTCCGTCATCGGCGAGGCCGGCGGCGAGGTGAAGAAGCGCGAGTACTGGGGCCTGCGCGGCCTCGCCTACCGCGTGAAGAAGAACCGGAAGGGGCACTACATGCTCCTCGGCATCGAGGCGCCGGCCGCCGCGATGCAGGAGGTCGAGCGTCAGCTTGGCCTGAACGAGGACGTGCTGCGCGAAATGACCATCCGCATCGAGTCCATCAACGACGAGCCCTCCGCCATCCTCGCCAAGCGCGGCGACGAGCGTGAGCGCGGCTTCCGCGGGCCGAAGCCCGCCGGGCGCTTCGCGTCGGGCCGTGGCGGTTCCCGCGGCGACGACCGCGAGGAGTTCCGCGCCCGTCCGCGGGACGAGATGGACATGAACATGAACGAGGAGGTCTGAGAGCATGAGCGAGACCACCGCCGAACCGAACATCGCCAACCGCCGCGCGGCCGTTGGCGCCCGCCGGCCCTTCTACCGGCGCAAGAAGTCCTGCCCGTTCTCCGGCCCCAACGCGCCGAAGATCGACTACAAGGACGTGCGCCTGCTGTCCCGCTTCCTGAGCGAGCGCGGCAAGATCGTCCCGGCCCGGATCACCGCGGTCAGCGGCAAGAAGCAGCGCGAACTGGCCCAGGCCATCAAGCGCGCCCGCTTCCTGGCCCTGCTGCCCTACGTGATCAACGACTGAGCAGGACCGGGTGGCGTGAGCGGCCACGGCACGGGGCAGGGCGGGGCTTCGGTCTCCGCCGCGACGCCGGCGGCGCTGGCCGCGGGCGCGTGCTCGGCGCTGTGCGCCCTTTGGGCCATGCGCGGCCTGCCGCTGGGCGGGCTTCTGCTCTGGGTCACCCCCCTGCCGCTGCTGCTGGCGGGGCTTGGCTTCGGGGCACGCGCCGCCGCCATCGCGGTGGTCGTCGCCTCGCTGAGCCTCCTGCTGCTGAGCCCGTTGCTGGGCCTCGCCATCTACCTCTTCGCCTTCGGCTTGCCGGCGGCGCTGCTGGTGGGGGCGGCGCAGCAGCCGGGACGGATGGAACTGGCGTTGCCGCTGGCCCTGCTGGGCATCTGGCCGGCCGCCATCGTCCTGGGCCTTGCCGTGCTGATCCCCGATCTCGAAGGGGCGATGCGCGAGGCGGTGGCACTTGGCACGCAGCGCATGGGCGTTGCCCTGCCGGAAGGCATGGTGGAGCAGGTGGCGCGGGTGAAGGCGGCTGCGGCGGGATTCTGGGTGGCGCTGACCATGGTCGTGAACGGCCTCGTCGCGCAGCGCATCCTGGAACGCCGTGGGCTCGCCCTGCATCCCTCTCCGCCGGCGGAGGCACTGCGGGTGCCGGATTGGTACCTGCTGCTGCCGGGCTTGGCGCTGGGCGGCCTGCTCGCCGTGGGTGGCGCGGTGCCCCTGTCGGTGCTGCTGATCCTGCTGGTGCCCTTCCTGCTGCTCGGCGTGGCGGCGGTACACCGGCGGCTGCGGGACCGGCCAGGACGCATGGCCTTTCTGGTGGGCTTCTACCTGCTCATGCTCCTCTTCCTGCAAGTCATGGCCCCGCTGATGGTCGGCCTGGGCCTTTTCGAACAGATCCGGCGGCGCCCCGCGCCGCCCCCAACCTGATGCGAGACGTGTGATGATTGACCTGATTCTGATGCAGCGCGTGGAAAAGCTCGGCCAGATGGGCGAGATGGTGAAGGTGAAGCCCGGCTACGCGCGCAACTTCCTCCTGCCCCAGGGCAAGGCGATCCGCGCCACCAAGGCGAACATCGCCAAGTTCGAGCAGGACCGCGTCCAGCTCGAGGCGCAGAACCTGAAGCGCCGCGAGGAAGCCGAGCGCATCGCCGAGCGCATGGAGGGCCTGTCGGTCGTCCTGATCCGCTCCGCCGGTGAGAGCGGCAACCTCTACGGTTCCGTGTCGGCGCGCGACATCGCCGAGGGCTGCAAGGCCTCCGGCCTCACGGTGGGCCGCAGCCAAGTGCAGCTGGACCAGCCGATCAAGATGCTCGGCCTGTCCACCGTGCGCGTGGAGCTTCACCCCGAGGTGCTGCTGCCGGTGACGGTGAACGTTGCCCGCTCCCCCGAGGAGGCAGAGAAGCAGGCCCGTGGCGAGGAGATCCAGCGCGAGGAGGAGATCACCCTCGAGGACGAGCTGGTCGCCGAGCTGGGCGCCGCGACGCGCGACTGAGGCGAGGCCCCCGGCATCGGGGGCACGCCCAAAAGGAAAGGGGGCCTCGCGGCCCCCTTTTTTGTGACCGGGTGTCGGAGGGGGCAGGGCCCCCTCCCGGTGCGTCAGGCCGCCTTGGCCATGCCGCGCAGCACGTAGTGAAGGATGCCGCCGTTGCGGTAGTACTCGACCTCGTCGGCCGTATCCACGCGGCACTGGACTTCCGTCCGCACCACGCTTCCGTCGGCCCGCGTGATCACCAGCTGGAGCATCATGCGGGGCTTCAGCTCCTCGATGCCCAGGATGTCCACCGTCTCGTCGCCGCGCAGCCCCAGGGAGGAGCGGCTTTCGCCCTCGCGGAACACCAGCGGCAGCACGCCCATGCCCACGAGGTTGGAGCGGTGGATGCGCTCGAAGCTCTCCGCCACCACAGCCTTGATGCCCAGCAGGAAGGTGCCCTTCGCGGCCCAGTCGCGCGAGGAGCCCATGCCGTACTCCTTGCCGCCGAACACGACCAGCGGCACGCCCTCGTTCTTGTAGCGCATCGCCACGTCGTAGATCGGCGCGACGTCGCCCGACGGGAAGTGCTGCGAGATGCCGCCTTCCGTGCCCGGGGCCATCTCGTTCTTGATGCGGATGTTGGCGAAGGTGCCGCGCATCATGACTTCATGGTTGCCGCGGCGGGCGCCGTAGCTGTTGAAGTCGAAGGGCCGCACCTGGTGCTCGAGCAGGTATTCGCCCGCCGGGCTCACCTTGCGGATGTTGCCCGCCGGCGAGATGTGGTCCGTCGTGATGTTGTCGCCCAGCAGCGCCAGGATGCGCGCGCCGTTGATGGAGGCGAGCGGCTTCGTCTCCATCGTCATTCCCTCGAAGTAGGGCGGGTTCTGGACGTAGGTGGAGCCGCCATTCCAGCGATAGGTGTCGCTGCCCGCATCCACCTGGATGGCCCGCCACTGCTCCGTGCCATTGAACACGTTGTCGTAGCGGTTCTTGAACATCTCCGGCGTCACGTTGCGGTGGACGATCTCGGCCACCTCCTGCTGGGACGGCCAGATGTCCTTCAGCATGACCGGGTGCCCGTCGCTCGCGGTGCCGATCGGGTCCTTGGCCAAGTCGACCTTCACCGAGCCGGCCAGGGCATAGGCCACGACCAGCGGCGGGGAGGCGAGGTAGTTCGCGCGCACATTGGCGTGGACGCGGCCCTCGAAGTTGCGGTTGCCCGACAGCACCGCCGAGACGACCAGCTTGTTGTCCTCGATCGCGTCCACCATCGGGTCCGGCAGCGGGCCCGAATTGCCGATACAGGTGGTGCAGCCGTAGCCGACGGTCTGGAAGCCCAGCGCGTCGAGGTCGTCCTGCAGCCCCGCCGAGTCCAGGTAGTCCGTCACCACCTGGGAGCCGGGGGCAAGGGAGGTCTTCACCCAGGGCTTCGGCTTCAGCCCCTTCTCCCGCGCCTTGCGGGCGACGAGGCCGGCGGCCACCAGCACGTAGGGGTTGGAGGTGTTGGTGCAGGAGGTGATGGCGGCGATCACCACGTCCCCATGGCCGAGGTCGTAATTGGCGCCTTCCACCGGCACACGCAGATCGGCCTGGTCGCCCGGGACACCCATGGCGCCTGCCGCGAGGTCCTTCTTGAAGGACGAGGCGACGGAGCCCAGCCCGATCCGGTCCTGCGGCCGCTTCGGTCCGGCCAGGGACGGCTCGACGGTGGAGAGGTCGAGCTCCAGCGTGTCGGTGAAGACCGGGTCCGGGGTGGTGGCGTCGCGCCACATGCCCTGGGCCTTGTGGTACTCGCGCACCAGGTTGACGCGGTGCGGGTCGCGGCCGGAGAGGCGCAGGTAGTCGAGCGTGATCTCGTCCACCGGGAAGAAGCCGCAGGTTGCGCCGTACTCGGGCGCCATGTTGGCGATGGTGGCGCGGTCCGCGAGCGGCATGGAGTCGAGGCCGGGGCCGAAGAACTCCACGAAGCGACCGACCACGCCCTTCTTGCGCAGCATCTGCGTGACGGTGAGCGCGAGATCGGTGGTCGTCACCCCCTCGCGCAGCTTGCCATGGACGCGGAAGCCGATCACGTCGGGGATCAGCATGGCGATGGGCTGACCGAGCATCGCGGCCTCGGCCTCGATGCCGCCCACGCCCCAGCCCAGCACGCCCATGCCGTTGATCATGGTCGTGTGGCTGTCCGTGCCGTAGCAGGAATCCGGATAGGCGTAGGTCTCGCCGTCCTCGGTGCTGGTCCACACCACCTGGCCCAGATACTCGAGGTTCACCTGGTGGCAGATGCCGGCGCCGGGCGGGACCACGCGGAAGTTCTGGAACGCCTCCTGTCCCCAGCGCAGGAACTCGTAGCGCTCCCCGTTGCGGTCGAACTCGATCTCGACGTTCTTAGCCATTGCCTGGGCGGAGCCGGCCACGTCCACCATCACCGAGTGGTCGATGACGAGGTCCACCGGGACCAGGGGGTTCACCTTGGACGGGTTGCCACCCAGCGCGATGATGCCGTCGCGCATGGCGGCGAGGTCCACCACGGCGGGGACGCCCGTGAAGTCCTGCATCAGGATGCGTGCGGGGCGGAAGGGCACTTCCTTGTCGGACATGCCCTGCTTCACCCACTCCGCGATCGAACGCGCGTCGTTCACGGTGTAGGAGCGGCCGTTCTCGTGGCGCAGCACGTTCTCGAGCAGGACCTTCAGCGAGAAGGGCAGGCGGGAAAGGTCGCCGATCTCCTTCGCCGCTTCGGGCAGGCTGAAATAGTGATAGGTCTTGCCGTCAACATTGAGCTGGCGGCGGGTTTGGAGCGTGTCCTGCCCGATCATGCGCATCTGAAGTGTCCCCACTCTTGCGCCCCGCCTTTAAGCATGGCGAAGCTTGACGGTCCATTGGCCCCCGGGCCGCGAGGGCAACCACCCCCAAGGCCTCGGAGGCGCGCCTGCTGCAAGCGGAAGACCTGGCCTGCTGGCGCGCGGAACGCCTGGTCTTCGCAGGCCTCGGCTTCGCCCTCGCCCCCGGGGAGGCGGCGCTGCTCACCGGGGCCAACGGGGCCGGCAAGTCATCGCTGCTCCGGGTCCTGGCCGGGCTGGTCCCGCCCGCTGAGGGGCGGGTGCTCTGGCAGGGCGAGGACGCCTTCGCCGACCGCTCCGCCCACGGCGCCCGGTTGCGCTACCTTGGCCACCAGGACGCGCTGAAGCCCAGCCTGTCCGCGCGGGAGAACCTCGCCCTCTTCGCCCGGCTGCATGGAGGGGATGTGGGGACGGCGCTGGCGGCGCTCAACCTCGCGCCGCTCGCGGAGCTGCCGGCGCGGGTGCTTTCCTCGGGGCAGAAGCGCCGCCTCGCCCTGGCGCGGCTGGCCCTGGCGCATGCGCCGCTCTGGCTGCTGGACGAGCCGACCGTGGGCCTGGACGCCGATTCCGTGGCACTGCTCGGCCCGCTCCTGGCCGCGCACCGCGCGCGGGGCGGCATCGTCCTCGCCGCGACGCACCTGCCTTTGCCGCTGCCCGATGCGCGGGAGATCCGGCTGTGATCCCGCTCCTCCTCCGCGAGCTTCGCCTGGCCTTGCGCCACCCGGCCGACACGCTCTCCGCCGTGCTGTTCTTCGTGCTGGTGTCGGCGCTGTTTCCGTTCGGCGTGGGCCCGTCGCCCGAGTTGCTGGCGCGGCTGGCACCCGGGGCGCTGCTGGCTGCGGCGCTGCTGGCGGCCCTGCTGCCGCTCGACCGGCTCTTCGGCGCGGATGCGGAGGACGGAATGCTGGACCAGCTTCTCCTGTCCGGGCTGCATCCGGCGCAGCTGGCGGCGGTGAAGGCGCTGGCGCATTGGCTGACCACCGGCCTGCCGCTCGTCGCGGCCACGCCGGTGGCCGCCGCGCTGCTCAACCTGCCCGTCGAGGCCTGGGGCACGGCGGCCTTGTCCCTGGCCCTGGCTTCGGGGCTGCTTTCGGCGCTGGGGACGGCGGGGGCGGCGCTGACGCTGGGCGCGCGCCGCGGCGGCGTGCTCCTGCCCCTGCTGGTCCTGCCGCTGGCCATCCCCGTCGTCATCTTCGGCGCCGCGGCAATCGAGGCCGCGGCGAGCGGGCTGGAGGCGCGGCCTTTCCTGCTGCTCGAGGCGGCGTTGCTGGCGCTGGCCGCCCCCCTGGCGCCCCTGGCCGCGGGCGCGGCGTTGCGGGGCGACTGAGAGGCGGGCCTCAGCCGGGGCGGCGCGCCGCCATCATGTAGTTGACCGCCATGTCCCGCGTGACCGCGAAGCCGCCACCCAGGCGAGGCGACAGCCCCGCCGTGTCCTCCACCACCAGCCCGGCGCCGCGCAGCAGTCCGGCCAACTCGGCGGGGCGGGGGAAGAGCCGCCAGTCATGCGTCCCGCGCGGAAGCCAGCGCAGCAGGTACTCGGCGGCCAGCTTGGCGGTCACCCAGGCGCGCGGCGTCCGGTTCAGCGTCGAAAGGATGACGACCCCGCCCGGCCGAACCAGCCGGGCCAGCGAGGCGCAGAACAGGGCGCGCTCGGCTGGCGGCACGTGCTCCACCACCTCCAGGGCGAGCACGGCGTCGAAGATTTCGCCCTCCAGGTCCTCGGGCCGGCCGTCGATATAGGTGATCGCAAGGCCGCCCTCCGCCGCGTGGCGCCGCGCCGCCTCCAGCGCCGCCCCGGCCGCGTCGAGCCCGGTGACAGAGGCGCGGCGCCGGGCCAGCCATTCCGAGGCCAGCCCCGCCCCGCAACCGACATCCAGCACCCGCAGCCCGTCCAGGCGGCCGAGCCTCGCGGCGGCCCAGCCCATGCGCGCGGGATTCATGGCGTGGAGGGGTGCCATCGGGCCGCGCGGATCCCACCACTCCCGCGCAAGGGCATCGAACTTGGCGATTTCCCCGGGGGCGGCGGTGGTGCCCCTGTTGCCCGTCTCGGTCATGCCCGGTATCTGACCCGCCCGGAAAGCGCCCGCAAGGTTCGGGCAGCCCGCCCAGGAACCGCAATGTCCCGTATCGTGATGAAGTTCGGCGGAACCTCCGTCGCCGACCTCGACCGCATCCGCAACGTCGCCGCCCGCGTGAAGCGTGAGGTGGATGCGGGGAATCAGGTCGCGGTGGTGGTGTCGGCCATGGCCGGGACGACGAACCAGCTCGTGAAATGGTGCCAGGACCTGTCGCCGCTGCACGATGCGCGCGAGTACGACACGGTCGTCGCGACGGGCGAGCAGGTGACGATCGGCCTCACAGCCATCGCGCTCCAGGCCGTCGGGGTCGAGGCGCGGTCCTGGCAGGGCTGGCAGGTGCCGATCCGCACGGACAACGCCCATGGCAAGGCCCGCGTCGAGGAGATCGATGGGACCGAGCTGATCGCCCGGATGGAACAAGGTCAGGTTCCGGTCGTGGCCGGGTTCCAGGGCATCGAGCCGGGGCGGAACCGCGTGACCACCCTGGGCCGCGGCGGTTCGGACCTTTCGGCGGTGGCCCTGGCGGCGGCGCTGAAGGCTGATCGCTGCGACATCTACACGGATGTGGACGGCGTCTACACCACCGACCCGCGCATCGTGCCGCGCGCCCGCAAGCTGGAGCGCATTTCCTACGAGGAGATGCTGGAACTGGCCTCGGTGGGCGCCAAGGTTCTGCAGACCCGCAGCGTGGAGCTGGCCATGAAGGCCCGCGTCCGCGTGCAGGTGCTATCTTCCTTCGAGGACAAGCCAGGCTCCCTGGTCGTGGATGAGGACGAGATCATGGAGAAGCCGATCGTTTCCGGTATCGCCTATTCGCGGGACGAGGCGAAGGTGACGCTGCGCCGCGTGCCCGACCGGCCTGGCGTGGCCGCCCGCGTCTTCGGGCCGCTTTCCGAGGCCAACGTCAACGTGGACATGATCGTCCAGAACGTGGGCGCCGACGGCACCACCGACATGACCTTCACCGTCGGCAAGGCGGACCTGCCCCGCGCCCGTGACATCCTGGAGCGGGGGAAGGCGGAGGTCGGCTTCGAGGCGCTGCTGGCCGACGACAACGTCGCCAAGATCAGCGTCGTGGGCATCGGCATGCGGACCCATGCCGGCGTCGCCTCCTCCATGTTCGGGGCGCTGGCCGAGAAGGGCATCAACATCCAGGTGATCTCCACCAGCGAGATCAAGGTCAGCGTCCTGGTGCCGGCCGACTACACCGAACTGGCGGTGCGCGCCCTGCACACCGTCTACGGCCTGGACGCCTGACCCCGATGGACGTGCCCGTTTCCCCGCCCGAGGCGGCCTTCGCTCAGCTCGACCGGCTGATGGCGCGTGGCGCGGCCTTCTTCGGCAGCCGCTACGCCCTGCTCGGCGGCGCCATGTCCTGGGTGAGCGAGCGCAACCTCGTGGCTGCCCTGTCCAATGCCGGGGCCTTCGGCGTGATCGCCTGCGGCGCGATGGAGCCGCCGCGCCTCGCCGTGGAGATCGCGGGCACCCAGGCCCTGACCTCGCGCCCCTTCGGCGTGAACCTCATCACCATGCACCCGCGGCTGGAGCAGCTGGTGGATGTGTGCCTGGAGGCCAAGGTCAGCCACATCGTTTTCGCGGGCGGCATCCCGCCCGGCGCCGCGCTGAAGCGCGCCAAGGAAGGCGGGGCGAAGGTGGTCTGCTTCGCCCCGGCCCTGGCGCTGGCGAAGAAGCTGGTCCGCTCCGGCGCCGACGCGCTGGTGATTGAGGGCAGCGAGGCCGGCGGGCATATCGGCCCCGTCTCCCTGAACGTGCTGGCGCAGGAGATCCTGCCGCACATCACGGAGGTGCCGGTCTTCGTCGCCGGCGGCATCGGCCGCGGCGAGGCCATCCTGTCCTACATGGAGATGGGCGCGGCGGGCGCGCAGATCGGCACGCGATTCGTCTGCGCGACAGAGTGCGTCGCACATCCCAACTTCAAGCGCGCCTTCATCCGCGGCGCCGCCCGCGACGCCCTGCCCACCGTCCAGCTGGATGAGCGCTTCCCGGTCATCCCGGTCCGCGCCCTGCAGAACGGGGGCACGAAGCGCTTCATGGAGCACCAGGCCACCGTGCTGGCGCGGTTCCAGGCCGGCGAGCTGTCCAAGGAGGAGGCGCAGCTCGACATCGAGCATTTCTGGGCGGGCGCGCTGCGCCGTGCGGTCGTGGATGGGGACGTGGAGAACGGCTCGCTGATGGCCGGGCAGAGCGTCGGCATGGTGACGCGCGAGCAGCCCGCCGCCGAGATCGTGGCCGAGCTGATGGAGCAGGCCGCCGCCGCGCTGGCGCTGCGTGGTCCCCGGCGCTAAACGACCGCCGTGTTCGACAACGTCAAGCGCTTCTCGCGGAACCAGGAGGCCCTGGCGGTGGACGCTGCCCGGCTGGGCGACGAGCTGCGCGCGGCACGGGAGGTGCTCGGCACCTCCCTGGAGGACATGTCCCGCCACCTCCGCATCCGCCGCGTCTATCTCGCGGCGCTGGAAGAGGGACGGCTGAAGGATCTGCCTTCCCCGGCCTACACGATCGGCTTCGTGCGGAACTACGCGAGCGCCCTGGGCCTCGACGCGCCGGAGATGGTGCGCCGCTTCCGGGACGCCGCCACGGGCGTCGCCGCTTCCAAGACCGCCCTGGTGTTCCCCGAGCCGGTCCCCGAGCGCGGCTTCCCCGCCGGGGTGACCATCCTGGCCGGCGCCGCGCTGCTCATCGGCTCCTACGTCGCTTGGTACAGCTGGAGCGGGGCGGGCGATCGCTCCGTGGACGCCGTGCCCCCGGTTCCCGCTCGGCTGGAGCCGGCGGCGCGCGATGGCGAGGCACTGCGCTTGCCGCCGCAGGCCCAGGCGCCGCAGGCGCAGATCCCGGTCCAGTCGACGCCGAGCCTGCCGCCGCTCCCCGTCCCGGTGCAGGTTCCGGTTCAGGTCCCTGCGACTTCCGCCCCGGCCGCGCCTGCCACACCGGCACCACCCCCGGCGGATGCCAGCCGCATCGTGCTGCGATTCAAAGGCGATGCCTGGACCCAGGTGCGCGACGCCCGCAGCGGCCAGGTCCTCCTCAACCAGGTAATGCGGGCCGGGGAAAGCTTCCCGGTGCCGAACCGGGAGGGGCTGCTCCTCACCACCGGCAGCGCCCAGAACACCGAGATCGTGGTGGATGGGCAGGTTTCGCCGGCGCTTTCCGCCGCCACGGGGGTTCGCCGCAACATCGCCCTGGCACCCGATCAGCTTCGCGGCCAACCGCAGGCTCCGCGGCCCCAACCCGCCGCACCGCGCCAGTAACCGAGGCTTCACGCGGCCGGGCTTTGGGTTCAGGGCCCGGCGGCGCTATATGGGCGGCAGCACGCCGAGGGTCCTTCATGAGCTACCGTCCCTACCAGCACATCGAGCGCCGGAAGTCCCGCCAGATCCGGGTGGGGAAGGTTCTGGTCGGCGGGGACGCGCCGGTCAGCGTGCAGACCATGACCAACACGTTGACCAGCGACGCGGCGGCGACCATCGCCCAGATCCGCCGCTGCGAGCTGGCGGGGGTGGACATCGTCCGCGTTTCCTGCCCCGACGAGGAAAGCACTGCCGCGCTCGCCGAGATCGTGCGCGAGGTGAACGTGCCCATCGTGGCCGACATCCACTTCCACTACCGCCGCGCCATCGAGGCCGCCCAGGCCGGCGCCGCCTGCCTGCGCATCAATCCGGGCAATATCGGCTCGCCCGAGCGGGTGAAGGAGGTGGTGAAGGCGGCCAAGGACCATGGCTGCTCCATCCGCATCGGCGTGAACGCGGGCAGCCTGGAGCGGCACCTGCTGGAAAAGTACGGGGAGCCGAACCCCGATGCGTTGGTGGAAAGCGCGCTGTGGCACGCCGACCACCTGCTGCAGAACGACTTCCACGAGTTCAAGATCAGCGTGAAGGCCAGCGACGTGTTCCTTGCCGTCGCCGCCTACCAGCAACTGGCCGAGGCCTGCGACCACCCGCTGCACATCGGCGTGACGGAAGCCGGCGGCCGCCGCACCGGCACGGTGAAGAGCGCGATCGGACTGGGCAACCTCCTCTGGGCCGGCATCGGCGACACGATCCGCGTGTCGCTGAGCACCGCGCCGGAGGAGGAGGTGCATGTGGGCTGGGAGATCCTGAAGTCCCTGCACATCCGCCACCGCGGCGTGAAGATCGTCTCCTGCCCCTCCTGCGCGCGCCAGGGCTTCGACGTGGTGAAGACCGTGGCGATGCTGGAGGAGCGGCTGGCCCATATCGAACAGCCCGTGACGCTTTCCATCATCGGCTGCGTGGTGAACGGCCCGGGCGAGGCGCTGATGACCGATATCGGCCTGACCGGCGGCGGCGCCGACAAGCACATGGTCTATGCCAGCGGCAAGACGAGCCACCACACCAGCACGGAACAGATGGTGGAGCACCTGGTCGGGCTGGTGGAGAAGCGCGCCGCCCTGCTGAAGGCCGAGGCGGACGCCAAGAAGGCCGCCGAGGCCGCCGTCCTGGCGGCGGAGTAGCTTCCGGGCCGGGCGGGGCGGTGCTATCCGCCCCGCATCATGGCCACCAAGCTCCAGCCCGTCCGCGGCACGCACGACCTCATCGGCGAGGGGTTCCGCCGGCATCACCGCGTGATCGAGACGGCGCGCCGCGTCAGCGCGCTCTGGGGCTTCGAGGAGTGGGCAACGCCGATCTTCGAGGACACCCGCGTCTTCTCGCGCGGCCTGGGCGAGACCTCGGACGTCGTCTCCAAGGAGATGTATTCCTTCCAGGATCGCGGCGGCGAGGGCATCACGCTGCGCCCCGAGATGACGGCCGGCATCTGCCGCGCCCTGGTGTCCAACGGCCTCGCGCAGTCTGTGCCGCTGAAGGTCTTCGCCGCCGGTCCCGTCTTCCGCTACGAGCGCCCCCAGGCCGGGCGCCAGCGCCAGTTCCACCAGATCGACCTGGAAATCCTCGGCTCGGCCGAGCCCCTGGCGGACGCGGAGGTGATCGCCTGCGGCTGGCACATCCAGCGCGAGCTGGGCATCAGCGAGGGCGTCACCCTGGAGGTGAACACGCTCGGCGACACGCCCAGCCGCGAGGGCTACCGCTCCGCGCTGATCGCCTATTTCACAGCGCACCGGGACGCGCTGAGCGAGGACAGCCAGCGCCGGCTGGAAAAGAACCCGCTCCGCATCATCGACAGCAAGGATGCGAAGGACCGTGCGCTGGTCGCCGACGCGCCGACCATCGAGGCCTTCCTGACCGACGAGGCGCGCGCCCATTGGGACGCGCTGCGCCGCCATCTCGACGCCTTCGGCGTGCCCTTCGGCGAGAACCCGCGCATCGTGCGCGGCCTGGACTACTACAGCCACACCGCCTTCGAGTTCGTCACCGACCGGCTCGGCGCACAGGGCACGGTGATGGGCGGCGGCCGCTACAACGGCCTCGTGGAGGAGATGGGCGGCCCTGCCACGCCCTCGGTCGGCTGGGGCGCGGGGGTGGAGCGTCTGGCCATGCTGCTGGAGGCGGGCGGGCTGACCCCACTGGCACCGCGCCTCGTCCATGTCATTCCCGTGTCCGCGGCGGAGGAGGAGGAGGCGCTGCGCGTCGCCGGCGCGCTGCGCGAGGCGGGCATCGCGACCGAGATGGGGCACAAGGGCAACCTCAAGCGCCGCATGGAGCGCGCCAACAAGGCCGGCGCCCGCGCTGCGGTGATCCTGGGCGAAAGCGAGGTGGCGCGCGGCATCGCGCAGCTTCGCGACCTGGATGCCGGTACGCAGGAGGAGGTGGCGCTGGACGGGCTGGCCGCGCGCCTCGCCCGATGAGCCTGCCCGCCAGCCTGGACCGCCTCATGGAACGGGCGGCGGAACTGCGCGCCATGCTGGAGACCGCGGATGGCGGCCAGGTCGGCGCGCTTTCCAAGGAACTCTCCACCCTCGACCCGCTGGTCGAGAAGGTGTCCGAGTACAAGACGCTGGAAGCGAGCCGCGAGGAAGCGGAAGCCCTGCTCGCCGACCCCGAAATGCGGGAATTGGCGGAGGCGGAGCTGCAGGAGGCGAAGTCCCGCCTGCCGGCGCTGGAACGCGAGATCCGCCTCATGCTCCTCCCGCGCGACGTGGCCGACGAGAAAAGCGCCATCCTGGAAATCCGCCCCGCGGCCGGCGGCGACGAAGCGGGGCTCTTCGCGGCGGAACTCTTCCGCGCCTATCAGCGCTACGCCGAGACGCGCGGCTGGCGCTTCACCGTCCTGGATTATGACGAGAGCGAACTGGGCGGGGTGAAGGGCGCGGTGGCCGAGATCGAAGGGCAGGGGGTCTTCGCCCGCCTGAAGTTCGAAAGCGGCGTGCACCGAGTCCAGCGCGTCCCGGCGACGGAGACGCAGGGCCGCATCCACACCTCCACCGTCACCGTCGCCGTGCTGCCCCAGGCGGAGGAGGTGGATGTCCGCGTGGAGGAGAAGGACCTCCGCATCGACACCTACCGTGCCTCCGGCGCAGGCGGGCAGCACGTCAACAAGACCGACAGCGCGGTGCGGATCACCCACCTCCCGACCGGCATCGTCGTCGCGATGCAGGAGGAGAAGTCGCAGCACAAGAACCGCGCCAAGGCGATGAAGGTGCTGCGCGCCCGGATCTTCGATGCGCAGCGCCAAGCGCTGGACTCCGCCCGGGCGGCGGACCGCAAGGGCCAAGTCGGCACCGGTGACCGGAGCGAGCGCATCCGCACCTATAACTTCCCGCAGGGGCGCGTCACCGATCACCGCATCGGCCTGACTCTGCACAAGGTGGACCGGGTGATGATGGGCGAGATGGACGAGATCCTCGATGCTCTCCTCAGCGAGGACGAGGCCGCGCGGTTGGCGGCAGCCGGCGAATGACGATCGGCCGCCTGCTCTGCGAGGCAGGCGCCACGCTCCGGCAGGCTGGGATTGCCGAGGCGCGGCTGGAAGCGCGGCTGCTTCTCGCTCATGCGCTGGGCGTGCCGCGCGAGATCCTGCTGCGCGACGCCGATCGCGAGGTGGCCACCGAAGCAGAAGCGGCCTTCCAGGAGGCGCTGCGGCGCCGCTGCGCGCGGGAGCCGCTGGCCCTCATCACCGGCGATGCCGGGTTCTGGACCCTCGACCTGGAGGTGAGCTCCGACACCCTGATTCCGCGCCCCGATTCGGAGGCGGTGGTCCGGCTGGCCCTCGCCTTGTCGTCCGCCCCGGCGCGCGTGCTCGACCTGGGCACCGGGACGGGATGCCTGCTGCTCTCCGTGCTTGCCGAACGGGAAGGGGCCTGGGGCCTCGGGTTGGACCTGCGGCCGGGGGCGGCGGCGCTGGCGCGGCGCAATGCGGGGCGGAACGGGCTGGGCGGACGCTGCGCGACCTTGGCCGGAGATTGGGGCGCGGCTCTGGCGGGCCGGTTCGACCTCGTCCTGTCCAACCCACCCTATATAGAGACGGAAGCGGTCGCGGGGCTGATGCCGGAGGTGGCGCGCTTCGAGCCCGGCTCCGCCCTGGATGGCGGGGTGGACGGACTCGACGCCTACCGGGCGATTCTCGCCGACCTGCCGCGGCTCCTGGCGCCGGGCGGCGTGGCGGTTCTGGAGGTCGGAATCGGCCAGGCGGGGCCGGTTCGCTCCTTGGGAGAGGGCGAAGGGCTTGTTTTCCTGGCGGGAGAAGCGGATTTGGGCGGGATTCCGCGGGCCGTCGCCTTCAAGGCCATTGGCGAAGCGCTGCGGACTCCCTAATATCTGGATGTCGGCAGGGTCCGTGGGATCGGCCGGCAAGCCTTCCATGCCGGGACGCCCAGGGCGCCGGCGCGGCAGGACGGCACGGACTCCGTGCGCCGGGCTCGGCCCGCCTCACGGACTGAACAGCAGAAGCACGACAGCGAAATGAACATGAAGCGCATGCGCCGTGGCCACCGCCACGGCGGCGGGGGTGGCGGCGGGTTCCGGCACAGCGGCGGCGGCGGCAACAACGGCAACCAGCCGCTGAACCGCAACCACGTCTTTGACTCCAGCGGCCCGGACGTACGGCTGCGCGGCACCGCGCAGCAGCTTTTCGAGAAGTACCTGCAGCTGGGCCGCGACGCGACCAGCGCCGGCGACCGCGTGGCGGCGGAAGGCTATTTCCAGCATGCGGAGCACTACTTCCGCATCCTGGGCGCCATGAACGCGGCCCAGGCACAGCAGCAGGAGCGCCGCTTCCGCGACAATGGCGGCGAGGCCGCGGGCCAGGAGGCCCCGGGCGCCGAGGGCAACGGGGACGGGCTGCACCCCCTCGAAGCCGAGCTGGCTGGCGAGGCGCAATCCCTGCCCATGCCGCGCCTGCCCGGCGCCCCGGCCGAGGAGCCGGCGACCGAGCGTTGAGGCTTGACCCCCGGTCGGCGCAGGCGCAGCCTGATCCGGCCTGGGGGAGCCCCGACAAGGGCTGAGAGTTCGCTGACCGTCGCGAAGACCCCTCGAACCTGAACCGGATCATGCCGGCGGAGGGAAGGAGAGGGGTCGCCCCGCGCGTCCCGTTTCGACCAACGCCGCATGGCGCATCGAAGCGAGGAACGCCATGCCCGACACTTTGCCTTCCACTTCCCTGGAAGTGACCACCGGCCCCCTGCCGGGGTCGCGCAAGATCTTCGTCCCCGGCAGCCTGCACCCCTGCCTGCGCGTGGCCATGCGCGAGGTCGCGGTCGGTGGGGGCGAGGCGCCGCTGCCCCTCTACGACACCTCCGGCCCCTACACCGACCCGGCGGCCCGGATCGACATCCGCGCCGGCCTTCCCGCCCTGCGCGCGGCCTGGGTCGACGGGCGCGGCGACGTGGAAACGGTCGAGCCCCGCCCCTGGCGCCCCGAGGATGACGGGCTGAAGCCCGGCGAGCGCCCCGAGGTCCCACTCTTCGACCGCACGGGTCGGCAGGTTCTGCGCGCCAGGCCCGGCCGCGCCGTCACCCAGCTCGCCTATGCACGGGCCGGCATCATCACGCCGGAGATGGAATACGTCGCCATCCGCGAGAACCAGAAGCGCGAGGCGGCCGGCATCCGCGACGGCGAAAGCTTCGGCGCCAGCATTCCCGACGTGGTGACGCCCGAATTCGTCTGCTCCGAGATCGCGCGCGGGCGGGCGATCATCCCAGCCAACGTGAACCATCCCGAGATCGAGCCAATGATCATCGGGCGCAACTTCCTGGTGAAGGTGAACGCCAATATCGGCAACAGCGCCGTCGCCTCCTCCGTCGCGGAGGAGGTGGAGAAGCTGGTCTGGGCGATCCGCTGGGGCGCCGACACGGTGATGGACCTGTCTACCGGGCGGCACATCCACGCGACGCGCGAATGGATCCTCCGCAACTCGCCGGTTCCGATCGGCACCGTCCCGATCTACCAGGCGCTGGAGAAGGTGGGCGGCAAGGCCGAGGAGCTGAACTGGGAGATCTTCCGCGACACGCTGATTGAGCAGGCGGAACAGGGGGTGGACTACTTCACCATCCATGCCGGTGTCCGCCTCGCGCACATCCCGCTCACGGCGAAGCGCGTGACCGGCATCGTGTCGCGCGGCGGCTCCATCATGGCGAAGTGGTGCCTCGCCCATCACCGCGAGAACTTCCTCCATGAGCGCTTCGGCGAGATCTGCGAGATCATGCGCGCCTATGACGTGTCCTTCTCGCTGGGCGACGGACTGCGCCCCGGCTCCATCGCCGACGCCAACGACGCCGCGCAATTCGCCGAGCTGGAGACGCTGGGCGAGCTGACGCGCATCGCCTGGGACCAGGACGTGCAGGTGATGGTGGAGGGGCCCGGCCACGTCCCCATGCACAAGATCAAGGAGAACATGGACCGCCAGCTGGAATCATGTGGCGAGGCGCCCTTCTATACGCTCGGGCCACTCACGACCGACGTCGCGCCCGGCTACGACCACATCACCAGCGGCATCGGCGCGGCGATGATCGGCTGGTTCGGCTGCGCCATGCTCTGCTACGTCACGCCCAAGGAGCATCTGGGCCTGCCGGACCGCGACGACGTGAAGACCGGCGTCATCACCTATCGCATCGCGGCCCATGCGGCAGACCTGGCGAAGGGCCATCCGGGCGCGCGGGCGCATGACGATGCCTTGTCGCGCGCCCGCTTCTCGTTCCGCTGGCGCGACCAGTTCCACCTGGGCCTCGACCCCGAGACGGCGGAGCGCTTCCACGACGAGACCCTGCCGGCCGAGGGCGCCAAGGTCGCGCATTTCTGCTCGATGTGCGGGCCGAAATTCTGCTCGATGAAGATCAGCCAGGAGGTGCAGGACGCCGCCGCCGCCATGCAGGCGAAGGCGGAGGAGTTCCGCAACTCCGGCGGTAATCTCTACCTGCCCGTCACGCCGGAGTGAGCGGTTCGAGGGCGTCGCCGACGGCGACGGCGCCGCCCTCGATCACCTCGGCTTGGACGCCCAGGTCGATATGGCCGAAGGCCTTGCGAAGCTCGCGGGGCGGGTTTGCGTCGCGCTCCGCCGTGTCGGGGTTCACCTCGGTCGCGGCGCAGCGGACGATGCGCTTCCAGACGCGCAGCTTGGCGCGGCCCAGCATGATTTCCTGGCCCATGAGGTCGAAATCCGCCCACTCGGCGCCACCGGCGACATAGAAATTCGCGCGGAAGCGCAGCGGGTCCAGCCGCATGCCATGGGCTCGTTCCAGCGCGGCGAGCGAGGCAAGCGAGATGATGGAAACCGATTTCTGCGGGATGTCGGTGAAGTTGTGGCCCTTGCCCTCGATGAGGCGCAGCGGCCCGCGTGCCTCATCGCCCATGAAGTCCGTGACGAAGCGCTCGGCGGCCGCGCGCCCCTCGGGCGTGCCGAGGTTGGCGGCCAGGGGCTCGCCCTCCGGCGGGCGGATCAGCCAGATCCGGGTGGCCGGGTCGTAAGCCGTATGGAGCTTTGCGATCCGCGCATTGGCGGCGAGGCAGGCGAAGTTGGTCTTCCGCATCCAGACGGGTGCGTCCGGGTCGATGGGCGCATCGGTCTGCGCCAGGGCGAAGACCCGGTCATGGGGCAAGCATTCGCCGGGCTGAAGGGTGACCTCCTCCAGCGCCTCGGCGGAGAACCCTTTCACTGGGTAACGGTAGATGTGCTCGATGCGCATGGCTCTGACCCCGAATCCCCTTGAATCCGCTGTGGCACTAATACCACACTCTTAACGACGCGCTGCCCATCCGGGGGTGCGTTCTCTCGTCGCCTCAAGGAGGGACAGGAATGGATATCGAGAAGTTCACCGAGCGCGCTCGCGGTTTTCTCCAGGCCGCGCAGACCGTCGCCATCCGCGACTACCACCAGCGCCTCGCGCCCGAGCATCTGCTGAAGGCCCTGCTCGATGATGAGCAGGGGGCCGCGAGCGGGTTGATTTCGGCCGCCGGGGGCGACCCCGCCGCCGTGCGCGCCGCCAATGACCGCGAGATCGCGCGCATCCCGGCCGTGCAGGGCAGCGGCGCCGGCCAGCCCCAGGCCACGCCGGAACTGGTGCGTGCGCTGGATGCCGCGCAGCAGGCCGCCAACAAGGCCGGTGACGCCTATGTCGCGCAGGACCGTCTGCTGCAGGGCGTTGCCGCGGTGGACAGCCCCGCTTCCCGCGCGCTCAAGGCCGGCCGCGCGACGGCCGACGCGCTGGAGAAGGCCATCGCGCATTTGCGGAAGGGTCGCCGCGTGGACGCGCCCAATGCCGAGGAAAGCTTCGACGCGCTGAAGAAGTACGCGCGCGACATCACGGAGGCGGCGCGCAACGGCAAGCTCGACCCCGTGATCGGCCGCGACGAGGAGATCCGACGTGCCATCCAGGTCCTTGCCCGCCGGACCAAGAACAACCCCGTGCTGATTGGCGAGCCGGGCGTCGGCAAGACCGCGATCGTCGAGGGACTCGCGCTGCGCGTGGCCAAGGGCGACGTGCCCGAGGCGCTGAAGGACAAGCGCGTCATGTCGCTGGACCTCGGCGCCATGGTGGCCGGCGCGAAGTATCGCGGCGAGTTCGAGGAGCGCCTGAAGGGCGTGCTGAAGGAGGTGGAGGAGGCGGCCGGCCAGGTCGTGCTCTTCATCGACGAGCTGCACACGCTGATTGGCGCGGGCAAGGCCGAAGGGTCCATGGACGCCTCCAACCTGCTAAAGCCGGCCCTGGCGCGCGGCGAGCTGCACTGCATCGGCGCGACCACGCTCGACGAGTACCGCAAGCACATCGAGAAGGACGCCGCCCTGGCGCGTCGCTTCCAGCCGGTCTTTGTCGGCGAGCCGAGCGTGGAGGATACCATCTCCATCCTGCGCGGCATCCGCGAGAAGTACGAGCTGCACCACGGCGTGCGCATCAACGACTCCGCCCTGGTCGCCGCCGCGACGCTGAGCAACCGCTACATCACCGACCGCTTCCTGCCCGACAAGGCCATCGACCTGATGGACGAGGCGTCGAGCCGGCTACGCATGCAGGTGGACAGCAAGCCTGAGGAGCTCGACGAGCTCGACCGGCGCCTGCTGCAGCTGAAGATCGAACGCGAGGCACTGAAGCGCGAAGAGGACGAGGCGTCGCGCGATCGCCTGGCGCGCCTGGAGCGCGAGCTGTCCGAGCTGGAAGAGCGGTCCTCGGCCATGACCGCCACTTGGGAGGCGGAAAAGGGCAAGGTCGTCGAAAGCCAGAAGCTGAAGGAGCAGCTGGACCAGGCGCGCACCGAGCAGGAGCTGGCCGAGCGGCGCGGCGACCTGAACAAGGCAGCCGAGCTGCGCTACGGCACCATTCCCGCGCTGGAACGGAAGCTGGCCGAGGCCGCCGATGGGGGCGCGCGGCTCGTGAACGAGGCAGTGACGGAGGAAAGCATCGCCGCGGTGGTGAGCCGCTGGACCGGCGTGCCGGTCGAGAAGATGCTGGAAGGCGAGCGCGCCAAGCTGCTCCGCATGGAGGACGAGCTGCGCCGCCGCGTGGTGGGGCAGGAGGAGGCGCTGACCGCGGTCAGCAAGGCCGTCCGCCGCGCCCGGGCCGGGCTGCAGGACCCGAACCGCCCCATCGGCTCCTTCCTGTTCCTTGGCCCGACGGGCGTCGGCAAGACGGAGCTGGTGAAGGCCCTGGCCTCGTTCCTGTTTGACGACGACCGCGCCATGACCCGCATCGACATGAGCGAGTTCATGGAGAAGCACGCCGTCTCCCGCCTGATCGGCGCCCCTCCGGGCTATGTCGGCTACGAGGAGGGTGGGACTCTGACCGAGGCGGTGCGGCGCCGACCCTATCAGGTCATCCTCTTCGACGAGGTCGAGAAGGCGCATGAGGATGTGTTCAACGTCCTGCTCCAGGTTCTGGATGATGGGCGGCTGACGGACGGGCAGGGGCGGACGGTGGATTTCCGCAACTCCATCATCGTCCTGACCAGCAACCTGGGCGCCCAGGCCATCGCCGACCTTCCGGATGGGGCAGAGACGGAACAGGCGCGACCCGCCGTGATGCGGGCGGTTCGCGAGCGGTTCCGGCCCGAGTTCCTGAACCGGCTGGACGAGATGGTGCTGTTCCGTCGCCTGGCGCGCGAGGACATGGGCAGCATCGTCCGGATCCAGATGAGTCGGCTTGTTGCCCTGCTGGAGGACCGGAAGATCGCCATCGAGCTGACGCCGGAGGCCGAGGCTTGGCTGGCAGAGGCGGGATACGACCCTGTCTATGGCGCACGCCCGCTGAAGCGGGTGATCCAGCGGAGCCTCCAGGACAAGCTCGCGGAGGAGATCCTCGCCGGGCAGGTTCGCGGCGGCCAGAAGGTGGTCGTCACCGTGAAGGACGGAGAGCTCGCGCTTTCCGTCGAGGACTGATTACCCCGAGTAGAACGGCCGCAGGGCTGTCATGCGTCGTTCACATGAAGCGGCGTTTGACACCCTCGGCTGGCTCCACTAGATACCCCCTCACGGCGCTGATGGTTCCTGAGGGGATTGGAGGCGGCGGGGTTGAGGTGGTTGACGGGCGCTTTTGGTGCTCCTAGATTGCTTCCCCTGGTTTTCCTGCCGGTGACATGGTGGGGTTGGGATGGGCTCCCTGACGGTGTTGGGGTGTTGATCCTGCGTTGTTTGACAGTTGCATCTGTTGTGCAGTGATTTGTTTGCGTGTTCTGGTGATTTGAAGCGGTGCGGCTGAGGCTGGCTGCTTTGGGTTGTTGGTTCGGCGAGGATCGGGATGCGTGGTTGGCGCTGCCTGGGCTTTGGCCTGGGTTGGCGTTGATGGCGTGCCGGTGTGCTGGGCTGTGACCTGGGGCTGGTTGGTGGCTTGGTTGGTGCTGCGGTTTATTCAGGATTGGTGGGTTGGTCTGTGTCCTGTGGCTTTGGCTGCGGGGGATGGATGATGAACCTGAGAGTTTGATCCTGGCTCAGAGCGAACGCTGGCGGAATGCTTAACACATGCAAGTCGCACGGGCCTTTCGGGGTCAGTGGCGGACGGGTGAGTAACGCGTAGGA
>NZ_JAPFQI010000013.1 GCF_026183895.1 Sabulicella glaciei
ATCGGCCTCGCGCAGCGCCTCGGCCTCGCGGGACGCCGCCTCAGCGCGGCGGGATTCGGCCCCCTCAGCCTCGGGCGCGGCGGCCGCGCGGCGGGCTTCGGCCTGGCGCAGACGGGTCAGGGCCTGGAGCCGCGCGGCGCCGGAGGCCGCGGCGCCCGGCGCCAACACGAACCCGTCCCAGCGCCACAGCGCCCCGTCGCGCGACACTAGTGCCTGTCCCGGGCGCAGCGCGGCCTGCGTGGCGGCCCCGTCCTCCACCAGTCCGATCTGGCCCAGGGCGCGCGACAATTCCGGCGGGGCTTCCACCAGCGCCGCCAAGGGCTGTGCGCCCGGCGGCAAGGGCGGCGCGTCCTCCAGCGGCGGCAGGGCGCGCCAGAAGCGGTTGCCCTGACCCCGCCCGCCTTCCAGCCCCTCGCCCAGCGCCGCGCCCAGGGCAGCTTCCAGCCCCGCAGGGACCGAAAGGGTGCGGGCGATCGGCTCGGCCTCGCTGCCGCCCTGCGTGGCGGCGCGCAGCCCCTCGCACTCGGCGGCGAGGCGCGACAGGACGGCGCGGGCGGCCTCCGCCGCTTCCCGCGCCGCGCGCGATTCCCTGGCCGCCGCATCCCTTGCCGCCTCGGCGGCGGCGAGGCGGGCTTCCGCTTCCGCCCTCGCCTCGGCCGCCAGCGCGGCGTCGCGCTCGGCGGGTTCGGGCGGCTCGGCGACGGGCAGGCGCGCAGCCTCGGCCTCCAGAGCGCGGGCACGGGCTTCCAGGGCGGAGCGGCGCTGCGTGGCGGCTGCACGGGCACGCTCGGCGGCGCCGCGCTCCGTCTCGGCGGCGCGGGCAAGGCGAAGGGCCTCGGCGGCGCGTTCCCCGGCCTCGGCGCGGCGGCGCTCCGCGGCTTCCAGCGCGGCGCGGCAGCGGGCGAGGGTTTCCTCTGCGGTGGCGGTGGCGGTGCTGGCCTCCTCCAGCGCCGCCTCGGGCACCGCATCGGCCTCGGCGCGCGACAGCGCAGCCTCGGCCTCCGCGCGGCGGGTCCGGGCGCGGGCGGCGCGGCTTTCGGCCAGACCCAGCTCTGCCGCGAGCGCATTGGCCTGGGCCGCGAGGGCGGCGGCGGCTTCCGTGCGTTCGTGCAGCCGCCCTTCGGCGGTGGCACTCGCCTCGGCGAGGCGCGCGGCCTCCGCTTCGGCCGCTTCCAGCCGCGCCGGCAGGGTGGCGAGGGCGCCGGCCAGTCCGGCCTCCTCGCGCTGCGCCCGCGTTCCGGCGGCGGCGGCATCCTGCTCCAGACGCGTCGCGTCGGCGGCATCCTCGCGCAGCGCGAGGAGGGCAACTTCCGCCTCCTCCAGCGCAAGGCGCGCGCGTTCCGCCTCGGCAGCCAAGCCCTCCGCCTCGACGCGGCGGCGTTCCAGCAGGGCGCGGGCCAAGCCTTCCTCCGCGCGCGGGTCGTGCAGCGCCGCCTCGGCCCGTTCGGCGGCGACGATGGCGGCGGCGGCTTCGATTTCCGCGCGGCGCAGGGTCGCTTCCCGCTCCGCCAGCGTAGTGCGGGCGGATTCCAGTGCCGCCTCGGCGCGTGCGACCAGCAGGGCGAACCACTCCGCTTCCGCGTTGCGGACCAAGTCGTTCAGGTTGCGGTAGCGCGCGGCCTGCCGCGCCTGCTTGCGCAGCGAATCCCCCTGCTGCGCCAGCTGCGCCAGCAGGTCCTCCGAACGGCCCAGATTCGCCTCGGCCTGGCGCAGCTTCAGCTCCGCCTCGTGGCGGCGGGCGCGCAGCCCGGCGATGCCGGCCGCTTCCTCCAGCACGCTGCGCCGCTCCTCGGGCTTGGCGCCGATCAGCGCCGCGACGCGGCCCTGCGACACCATGCCGGAGGAGCGGGGACCGGAGGCGAGATCCGCGAACATGGTCAGGACATCACGCGCCCGCACCTCCCGCCCATTGACCCGGTAGGCGGAGCCGGAGCCGCGCTCGATGCGGCGGATCACCTCCAGCTGCGGCGCCTTGTCGTGCGGGGCCGGGCCGACGCCCTCCGCATCCTCCAGGCTCAGCGTCACCTCGGCGAGGTTGCGCGCCGGGCGGGTGGCGGTGCCGGCGAAGATGACGTCGTCCATCTCGCCGCCGCGGAGCGACCGGGCGCTGCTCTCGCCCATGGCCCAGCGCAGCGCCTCGACCACGTTGCTCTTGCCGCAGCCATTGGGACCGACCACCCCCGTCAGCCCCGGCAGCACCGGCACCTGCACAGGCTCCGCGAAGGACTTGAAGCCGGCGATGCGCAGTCCGGTGAGGGTGGCGGAAAGACGGCGGCGCTCGGCCTCCGCCTCCGTTTCGCCCTCCTCCGGAACCGGCGCGGGGTGGACCGTTCCTTCGGTCACGCGCGCGGGGCGTCCTGCACGGCCTGCTGGAAGCGGGCGAAGTCGAGCCCACCGGTATGTAGGCGCGAGTTGAACAGGAAGGACGGCGTGGCGGTGATGTTGTGGCGGCGCACCGCCTCCTGCCGCCCCTCGAACACCGCGCGGCGCAGCGCCTCGTCCCCCACGGCCTTGTCGAAATCGGGGCGCGACATCCCGGCCATGGCGGCGAGGCGCGCCAGTTCCTCCAGCTGCCGCCCCTCGGCATAGGCCCAGCGGTTCTGGATCTGGAACAGGATAGTGATGAAGCCCTCGTAGCGCTCCGCCGGCAGGGAACGGGCGACGCAGGCGGCGGCGAGGGCGACGCCGTCCAGCGGGAAGTCGCGCCAGACGAGGCGCACGCGGCCCGTCTCGACCAGCTTGCTCTTCACCTCGGGCCAGACGGTGTTGTGGAAGGTCGCGCAGTGGCCGCAGGTCAAGGAGAAGAATTCCTGCACCACCACGGGGGCATCGGCGCGCCCCGCCTCACGGACGGCGAGGCGCGGGTCCCCCTGGGCGAAAGCGGGGGCGGCCGGGACGGCAAGGGCCAGGGCGGCAAGGGAACGGCGGGTGAGGGTCATCGGGGGCCTCCAATTCGGCGGAACATCTGGCGCAGGGGGCAGGGGCTGTCCAGCGATCAGGGGCGGCGGGCCAGGACGCCGCGCGCCAAGCGGGCCAGCGCCGCCTGGAGATCGCCTTCCGGAAGGTCGCGCACCGCCTGCGGAACCGGCCCGGGCTCGGGCCGCGCCGGTCGGGCGGGCGGGACGAGGCGCGGGGCGCGCTGCACGAAGGCCAGCTTGCGGATGGCGGAGCGGCCGAGGGCGGCGTTCAGCCGCTCCACGAGGACCGGGGCCATCAGCCCGATCTCCATTGCCGCCGGGCCGGTGCAAGCCAGGGTGAGCGTGCCGGCGGAAAGCCGCACCGGCTCGGCCATCGCGGCCAGGGCGGGGCCAGCCAGCTTCGGCCAGTCGGCTAGGATCTGCGCGGATTCCGGGGAGCGCTTGCGGAAGCTGGGCCGGGTGAGGCGCGGGATCAGCGCGCCCAGCTCTAGCGTGCGGAAGCTCCGCTCGGGAATGGGCGGCGCGAGGGGGATGCTGGCCCGCGCCGGGCGCACCGGCGCGCCGAGCGGCTTGAGGTCCTTGCTGAACACCCCCCTGGACGGGGCCGCGTCTTCCGTGTTGTCCCCAGCCATGGCGCGCGCCGAATCCCTCCTTCACTGGTATGACCGGCATCGCCGACGCCTGCCCTGGCGCGACGCGCCCGCCCCCGATCCATACCGCATATGGGTCAGCGAGGTCATGCTTCAGCAGACCACGGTGGCAGCGGTGGGGCCACGCTACGCCCGCTTCCTGGCGCGCTTCCCCGATGTGGGGAGGCTCGCGGCCGCAGATTGGGCCGAACTGGCGGAGGAATGGGCCGGGCTTGGCTACTATGCGCGGGCGCGCAACCTCCACGCCGCCGCCAAGGAGGTCGCCGCGAAGGGCTGGCCGGGCGACGCCGCCGGGTGGCGCGCCTTGCCGGGGGTGGGCGCCTACACCGCCGCCGCCGTTGCCGCCATCGCCCTGAATGAGGCGGTGGTGCCGGTAGATGGCAACGTGGAGCGGGTGCTGTCCCGCGTCTTCGCCATCGAGACCCCCCTGCCCCGCTCGCGGCCCGAGATCGGCCGGCACGCCGCGTCCTTCATGGAACAGGAGGCGGCGCGGGCGCGACCGGGCGACTTCGCCCAGGCGCTGTTCGACCTGGGCGCGACGATCTGCACCCCGCGCCGCCCCGCCTGCGCCCTGTGCCCCTGGCGGGAGGAGTGCGAGGCGTTCCGCCGGGGCATCCAGGACACGCTGCCGGTGAAGCCGCCCAAGGCGGCGCGCGGCGCGATCTTCGGCGTGCATTTCGCCCTTTTTGACCGCGAAGGGCGGGTCGGCCTGCTGCGGCGCCCCGAGGGCGGGCTGCTTGGCGGGATGCCCGCCCTGCCCGGCACGCCCTGGCGCGCCGAACCGTGGGAGGATGCGGAGGCTCTGCCCCACGCCCCCGCCCCGGCGCCCTGGCGCCCCTGCCCGGGCGAGGCGCGGCACGGCTTCACCCATCGCGACCTGTCCATGCGCCTGTTCCGCGCCGAGGCCGACTCGATGCCCGAGGGGCTGGAAGCGGTCTCGCTCGACCGCGCGGGGGCCATCCTGCCGGGGGCGATGCGGAAGCTGCTCGACCTGCTGTGACGGTCAGCCCGCCACGCGCCGCTCCACCCGGCGCAGCACGGCGCAAAGGCGGGAGAAGCCGAGCCAGAACGGGCCGTGTCCCGGCACCTGGTCGGCGTCGCGTCCCGCCAGAAGCGGCTCGCCCCGCCGCAGCAGGGTGAGGCGCGCTTCCATCCGGCCGCGCATGTTCTCCAGAAAGGCGTCGGAGGCGGAGAGATACTGCTGCAGCAGCTCGGCCACCGTTTCCGTCTCGGCGGAGGAACGGCCGGCGGCGGTGAAGCGCTTCAATCCGCGCGCCTCCGCGGCCATGGCGAGATGCAGCCGGTGCAGCTCGCCGAGGAGGCGGGCGCAGCGGGCGCGCGCCTCGCGGATTTCCTCGGGGTTCGGGGCGGCGTCCATGCCGCGAGGATGCGCCCCGCTATGTTAACCGGGACTTGCCGCCAGCCTTCTCGCGATGCCCTCCAGCCCCGCGTCGCGCAGCCCGAGGGCGCGCAGCTGTTCCAGCGTGTTCAGCAGGTAGTCGCGGTTGGAGCCGGCCTGCCCCATCCCGGCGCCGATCACCCGCGCCGCCGTGTCGGGGCAGGGGCGTGCATAGGCGGGGTGGGCGCGGTCGGCCACGTAGGTCACGGCGCGCAGCGTCGCGCCGGAGGCGAGGCGCACGGGCAGGAGGCGGCGGTGATACACCGTCTCGCCATGGGGGTTCTCCCGCTCGTCGAGATAGGCGAGCGTCGCGTCCGCGTGCTCCGGGGCGACGCGGAACACGACGCCGTGGCAGGAGCCGCCGCGGTCGAGCCCAAGCACGAGGCCCGGCCGTTCCGGCGTGCCGCGATACAGGCGCGACCACAGGCAGAAGCGGCGATGGAAGCCGCGCAGCAGCCCTGGCTCGCGCGAAACGAAGGGAAAGCCGGGCCGCCAGATCAGCGAGCCATAGGCGAAGACGTGCAATGGGGACATGCGGCGCTTTGCGAGGAAACCACGACGGTCTAACCCCAACCCCATGTCGAGAAAATGGCCGTTCCTGCTCCTCCTGTTCATCCTCCTGGGGGGCGGTGGGGCCTTTGCCTGGCAGGCGATGCTGGGCCGGATGGAGCGCGCGCTGGAAGCGTGGGCCGAGGCGCGCCGCGCCGAGGGCTGGCGCGTCGTCCATGATGCGCCGCGTCGCGGCCCCCTGCCCTGGCGGCCGGAAGTGACCCTGCCGGATTTCGAGGCCGCCTCGCCGCTCGGGCTGGGCGTTCGCGCCGAGCGGCTTTCCATTGCCGTGCTGCCCTGGGAGCCGCGGACCGCGCTGCTTTCGCCCGGCGGCGATGTGGCGCTTCGCGCGGGGGGCGACTGGTTCCCGCTGCGCACCGCCGATCTGGAAGGCCGCGCCGCGCTGGACGGCTCCGACCTGCTTTGGCTGGGGGAGGACGTGGCGCTGGGCACGGTGGAGGCGCGGCGCATCGCCCTGCGCTGGCGTGACCGCCACCTCACCGCGACCGCGGAGGGGGCGCGGAGCGGGCCGGTCCAGCTTGACCTCGTTTCCGCGCTGCTGCGCTCCGACGCGCCGCTTTCCTCGCCCGAGGCGTTTCGCGCCGCTGGCGGCCAGGTGCAGATCGTCCGGCTGGAAGCGCGGCGCGCCGAGGCCGCGCTCGAGGCGACGGGGAGCATCGCGCTGGACGCGGCCTTGCAGCCCGAAGGACGTGGCGGCCTCGTCCTGCTGAACCCGGCGGACGGCGTGCGCGTGCTGCGCGATGCCGGGATGCTGCCGCCGGCCGCCGCCGCCTCGCTCGCCATCGTGGCGCAGATCGGCGCGCGGGTGCCGGAGGGCGGCGGGGCGCCGCGCCTCGACCTGCCCTGGGAATTGCGCGGCGGGCGGCTTTCGGCGGCGCGCTTTCCTGTCGCCAGCGTCCCGCCGGTTTCCTGGCGCTGACACCCACCCCATGACAGGCGCCGCGCACGGTGCCTAAGCTGCCCTCCCAAAGGCGCCGGGTCGTGAAGCGCCGGCATCGCACAGGGAGGATCCATCCATGACAACCACGCGACGCGCCCTGCTGGCCCTGCCGCTCCTCGCGGCCCCGGCCCTCGCCCAGGGCTGGCGGCCCGAACGCCCGATCGAGATCGTGGTGGGCTTCGTCGCGGGCGGCGCGACCGACCTCGACGCCCGCCTCCTGGCGCGCTTCCTGGAGCCGCGGCTGGGCGTGCCCGTGGTGGTGCAGAACCGCCCCGGCGCGGGCGGCGAGGTGGCGCTGGCCGCCGTCGCGCGGGCGCGCCCGGACGGGCACGTCATCGGCACCACCAACATGCCCGGCCTGCTCACCATCCCGATCGAGCGGCAGGCGCAGTTCAAGCTGGACGATTTCGCGCCGGTGGCGAACGTGATCACCGACCCCTCCGCCGTGTCCGTCCCGACCGCGAGCCCGGTGCGCGACTTCGCCGGGCTTCTGGAACGGGCGCGGCGGGAGCCTGAATCCGTGTCCTTCGGCACGCCCGGCATCGGCACGGACGACCACCTGCTGATGTTCCTGCTGCAACGCGCGGCGGGGCTGCGCTTCAACCACGTGGGCTTCGCGGGCGACCCGCAGATCCGCACCGCGATGATGGCGGGGCAGATCCAGGCCTCGGGCCTCAACCTCGGCTACCTGCTGGCCAATCCTGAGGGGGTGCGGCTTCTCGCCCAGGCCGGGCCGCGCCGGTCCCGCTTCGCGCCTGACCTGCCGACCCTGCGCGAGCAGGGCCTGGCGGTCGAGATGGCGAGCGAGCGCGGCCTCGTCATGCCCGCCGCCACCCCGGCCCCGGCCCTGGCCCGCATCCGTGACGCGGTGGCCGAAACCATGGCCGATCCCGAATTCGCCCGCGCCGTCGAGCAGCGCTTCTGCGAGGTGAAGAACGAGGTGGGCGAGCCCTGGTTCGCGCGGCTGCGCGAGGAGGAGCGCGGCTGGCGGCGCTTCTGGTCCGAGACGCCGTGGAGGCAGGGCTGATGGGGCGTCTCGCGGGCAAGCGCGTCCTCATCCTCGGCGCCGGATCGGTGGGCGAGGGGATCGGCAACGGGCGCGCCATGGCGCTGCTCTTCGCGCGCGAAGGGGCGCAATGCGCCTGCGTGGACCTGCGCATCGAGGCGGCGGAGGAAACCACCGCGCTGATCGCGAAGGAGGGCGGGCAGGCCTTGGCGCTGTCCGCCGACGTCACGAAGGAGGAGGAGGTGCAGCGCGTCGTGGACGCGACGGTCGCCGCCTTCGGGCGCATCGACATCCTGGTGAACAACGTGGGCGGCTCCGTCCCCGGCGGGCCGGAGGAACTGACGCCCGAGGCGTGGCACGCGCAGTTCCACCACAACCTCCACTACGTCCACCTCTCGACGCGCGCCGTGCTGCCGCTGATGCGCGCGCAGGGCGGCGGCGCGATCGTGAACCTGTCCTCCGTCGCGGCGCTGCGGCACATCGGCACCGACCTGATGGCCTATGCCGCGTCCAAGTCCGGCGTGATGGCGCTGTCGCGCATGATCGCGGTGCGCTACGCGCCGCACGGAATCCGCTGCAACGTGGTGGTGCCAGGGCTGATGCACACGCCGCTGGTGGAGGCGCGCCTCGCCGGTCAGCGCACGGGCGGCGACGTGGCCGCCATCGTGGCGAAGCGCAACGCCCAGCCCGCCATGGGCCGCATGGGCGATGCGTGGGACGTGGCCTACGCCGCGCTGTTCCTCGCCTCCGACGAGGCGAAATACGTGACGGGAGCGGAGATCGTGGTGGATGGCGGGCTGACGCTGATGACGCGTTGAGACGGGGCGCCACCCGGCCTAGAACGGGCCGGTGATCCGCCTCCTCCAGAAACTCCTTGCCCCCCGGCGTGCGGCGCCAGCCGAGGCCCCATCGCCGGAGGAGACGCCCCAGACTCCTCCGCGCGACCTGGGCGACGCGGCGCGCGACCGGCGCGACTGGGCGGAGGCGGCGCGGCATTACCACGCGCATCTGGAGCGGGAGCCGAAGGATGCCGGCATCCTGGTCCAGCTCGGCCACATGCTGAAGGAAGACGGCGACCTGCTGGGCGCGGAATCCGTCTATCGCCGCGCCATGGCGATGCGCCCCGAGGACCACGACATCCCGCTGCAGCTCGGCCACGCGCTGAAGCTGCAGGGCCGGCTCGACGAGGCGCGCGAGGCCTATGGGCTGTCGGACGCGCTGGCTCCGGTGAACCATGCGGCGGTGGAACTGGAACGGATGGGCGAGCGCCCCGCCCGCCCCGTGCGGCGCGCCGGCCCGCGTCCCCTGCCTGGCCCAGACCTCGCGGCGCTGGAGGCGGAGTTCGCCGGCTCGCCGACCCGCCGCCGCTGGCACAGGCTGTGCGAGGCCGGGCGCATCGCCGAGGCGGAGGGCGAGCCCGGCCCGCCGCACCTGCTCGACGTGACGGACCTCCTGAACATGCTGCGCGCCACGGGCCGCGCGACGGGCATCCAGCGCGTGCAGATCGGCATCTGCGCCCACCTCCTGGCGGAGGAGCCGGAACGCTGGCGCTTCGTGGCGCTGGAGGCCCCGCTCGGCCCGATCTGGACCCTGGCGCCGGACGACCTCCGCGCCCTGCTGCGCTACGCGACCGCCGAGCCGCACGATCCCGGCCGCGCCCGCGCCCTGGTGGAAGCGGCGCTGGATGGCGGGCGCGCGACGCATCTCGCCTCCGCGCGCTCCTTCCTGACGCTGGGCGCCTTCTGGTTCCTCGCCGGGGCGACCGCGCTGCTGGACGGGCTGCGCACGCGCGGGCTGCGGCTCGGCATGATGGCCTATGACCTGATCCCGCTTTCCCATCCCGAGCACACGGATGCAGGGACGGTGGCCGGGTTCCGCCAGGCGCTGGACGAAGGCGCGCCGCGCTGGGATTTCGCGCTGGCGATTTCGGAGCATACGGCGGCGGGGATGCGCCGGGCCCTGGCCGAGCGCGGCGTGCCCGACGTGCCGGTCCGCGCCGTCCCGCTCGCGCATCGCTTCAGCGACGCGGCGGCGGAAGGCTGGCCCGCCGCCCTGGCCGATCTGCGCGAGAAGCCCTTCGTGCTCTGCGTGGGCACGATCGAAAGCCGCAAGAACCACCTGGCCCTGTTCCAGGCCTGGAAGCTCCTTCTGGAGGAAGGGATGGAACCGCCGCCCCTGGTTTGCGTCGGCCGTCCCGGCTGGCGCGTGGGCGACCTTCTGGCGCAGCTGGAGGCGACGGGGTTCCTCGGCGGGCGCATCCGGCTGCTGCACGGCATTTCCGATCCGGAACTGGCTTCGCTGTACCGCTCGGCCGCCTTTTCCGTTTTTCCTTCCTTCACCGAGGGCTGGGGCCTGCCGGTGGGCGAGTCGCTGGCACTGGGCACGCCCTGCCTCGCCAGCCACGAGGGCGCGACACCCGAGGCCGCTTCCGGCTTCGCCCCGCCGCTCGACCCCTACTCGCCGCGCGCCATCGCGGCTGCCGTGCGGTGCTGGACCGAAGACCCGGAGGAGCTGGCGCGGGAGCGGACGCGCATCGCCGAAGGCTTCCGCCCGCGCGACTGGGACGATGTGGGGCGCGACTTCCGCCGCGCCTTCGAGGAATGCTTGAACGAGGCTCCGCCCGGCACCCCGGCCGCTGCGCCCGCGCTGGCGGAAGGGGCTGATCTCGGCTTTCCCGCCCTGGCCGCCCTGCTCGGCCCCGGCTTCGAGCCGCCCTCCGGCGACGTGGCCTGGGTGGCGGGGCGCGCGGCGGCGCTGCGGATCTCGGCCCCGCCAGGACGCCTGGTGCTGAGCCTCGCGGCGCGGCCCTGGGCAGGGGACAACCGCGTGGCGCTGGACGACGCTCCTTCCCTGCCGCTTTCCGACGGGATGGCGCTGTCGCTCGACTGGCCGGGCGGCGAAGGCACCGTGCGGCTGCGCCTGTCCGGCCCGCTGGATGCCGCGCCCGACTCCGAAGATGCGCGTCCGGTCCGGATGGGGCTGCGCCGCCTCGCCCTGCTGCCGGAAGGGGCGCCGCGCCTCGCGCGCGGCCGGGCGGTGGCCCCGGGCGACGCGACGCTCTGGGCGGCCCTAGCGCCGGGGCGCGACACGCTGACCTTCCGTCCCGAGGCGCCGGTGGGCGAGCGCATCCACCTCCTGCTCGGCGTGGCGGGGGAGGAGGCGCCGCGCCGCCATTTCCTCCTGCCCGGGGAGGACGGGGTGGTGCGCCTGCCGCTCGATGGCGCGCGGCCCGTCTTCCTGGCCTGGGCGGCGGAATCCGACCTCGCCGGGCGCCTCGCGCTGCTGGAGGCGCATCCCGCCGCCCTGCCCCTCGCCGAGCGCATTGCCGCGCTGGAAGGGGCGGAGGACGCGCCCCTGCCGCCGGGCGAGGCCGGGCGCTGGGCACGCCGCCTCGCGGGCTGAGCGATGCGGTTGCTTCTTGATCTGCAAGGGGCGCAGGGCGCCTCGCGCCATGCCGGGCTGGGGCGCTACTCGCTGGAGCTGGCGCGGGCGATGGTTCGCGCCCCGCGCGGGCATGAGGTGCGCCTGCTGCTGAACACCGCCCTCGCCGAAAGCGCCGCCGCCCTGGCCGAGGAATTCGCCCCCACCCTGGGGCCGGGCAACATCCTGCGCTGGCGCGCGCCACGCGGCGCGGCGGCGGGACGTGACCCGCACCACCCGCTGCGTCGCGCCGCCGAGGCGCTGCGGGCCGAGGCCGTCCTCGGCGCGCGATGCGAGGTGCTGCATATCTCCTCCATCTTCGAGGGCTGGGACCGCGACGCGGTTTCGACTTGGCCAGCGGAATGGGAGCGTCCCGCAACCGCCGCCACGCTCTTTGACCTGATCCCGCTTTCCTTGCGCCCCCTCTACCTGGATGGCGCGTGGCGCGAGGCCGGTCTGCGCCCCTGGTACGCGCGCTGCGTGCAGGAAGCGTCGCGCTGCGACCGGCTGCTCTGCATCAGCGAGGCGACGCGCGAGGAGGCGCGGCGCTTCCTGCCGCAGGCGCCCGAGGCGCTGCCGGTGATCGGCGGCGGCGTTTCCCCCGGCTTCCGCCCGCCGGAGCGCCACGACCCTGGCCTGCCCGCGCGCTTCGGGCTGCGCCCCGGCTTCCTGCTGTTCATGGGCGCGGGGGACCTGCGCAAGAATGAACGCCTGCTGATCGGGGCCTATGCCGCCCTGCCCGAGGCGCTGCGGGCGCGCCACATGCTGGCGATCGGCCACACCAACCATGCGCATCTGCGCGCCCTCTTTGCCGAGGCGAGGCTGGGCGCGGGCGAGGCCGTCGCCCTGCCCTTCGTGCCGGACGAGGACCTGCCCGGCCTCTACGCCGCCTGCGCGCTTCTGGTCTTTCCCTCTCTCGCCGAGGGGTTCGGCCTGCCGGTGCTGGAGGCGATGGCCTGCGGCGCGCCCGTCATCGCCAGCCGCGCCGGCGCGCTGCCGGAGGTGATCACCCGCGCCGACGCGCTGTTCGACCCGCATGACGCAGCCGCGCTCACGGAAAGGCTACGCTTCTGGCTGGAGGACGATGCGACGCGCGCCGACCTCGCTTCTTATGGGCGCCGGCGCGCGGCCGAGTTTTCCTGGCACGGCGTGGCCGAACGCGCCTGGGACGCGCTGGAGGGGGTGGCGGCGCGCCCCGCGCCGAAGCGCCGCCGCTCCCTCGCACTGGTCTCGCCCTTCCCGCCCGCCGCCTCCGGCGTCGCGGACCACGCCGCCGAACTGGCCGAGGCGCTCTCCGCCCACTACGCCGTGACGCTGGTGGGCGCAGAGCCGCCGGACGACGCGCTGGAAGGCCGCTTCCCATTCGTGCCCGAAGCACGCCTGGCCGAGGAGACGCGGCGCTTCGACCGGGTGCTGGTGCAGATGGGCAACAACCCGCTCCACGCCGGGGCGCTGCTGCACGTGCTGCCGCGCGTGCCGGCGGTGGTGACGCTGCACGATCCCGCGCTACCGGACCTCCAGGCCTGGATCGGCGGCACGGCGCGGCGCGTGGAGGCGGAAGGCTACCCCGCCCTGTTCGAGGAAGGCACCGGCGCGCTACCGGTGCTAGAACAGGCGCTGCGCGTCGTCGTCCATTCCGATCACGCCGCCCGGCTGCTGCGCGCCGCGCACGGCCGCGCGGCCACCTCCACCTTGCGGCGCATCCCACATCTGCGCGCGCGCTTCGACCCACCGGGGCGCGAGGCGGCGCGGGCGGCGCTGGGCCTCCCCGGATCGGACACGCTGGTGGTGAGCTTCGGCCTGGTGACGCGGCGCAAGCTTCCCGGGCTGCTGACCGAGGCGGTGTCGGGCATCCCTGGCGCGCGCCTCGTCTTCGCAGGCGAGGCGCTGCCCGGCGAGGCGCCTCCCGGCGCGGAGGTGACGGGCCGCCTGAGCCGCGAAGCATACCTGCTTTGGCTCGGCGCTGCCGACGTGGCGGTGCAGCTGCGCGGCGACAGCCGGGGGGAAACCTCCGGCGCGGCGATGGATGCGCTGATGGCCGGGCTGCCGCTTGTGGTGAACAGCGTCGGCTCCTTTGCCGAGTTGCCGCCCGAGGTGGCACTGATCCTGCCCGACCCGCCGGAGGCGGAGGTGCTGCGCGAGGCGATCCTACGCGCGCAAAGGGAGCCCGAACGGGGCCAGCGCGGGCGCGAATGGGCGCTGGAGGAACTCGCCCCCGCGCGCATCGCCGCGCTCTACGAGGCGGTGATCGAGGAGGCCTATGCCCGGCCCGGTCCGGAGGCGGCGCTGCGCCACATCCCGCTGCCGCGTCGCGTCGCCGGGGCGGCGGGCGAGGCGCTGGCCCTCGCCGCGCTGCGCACCGCCCCCGCCCCGCCGCGCCAGCCGCGGCTCTGGCTCGACATCGCCTTGCAGCCACGCGGCGAGTTGCTGGAGGCTTTGCGGCGCGGCGCGCCCGGCCGCCTGCCCGAGCCGTGCCGGCTGGAAGGTGGGCGCATCGTGTCCGCCCATCGCTGGGCCTTCGAAGCGCTGGGAATCGACGCGCCGCCGCCGGAGGAGGCCGAGGCCGTCCTCGGCCCCGGCGATGCGCTGATGAGCGCCGACCCCGCCCTGCGCCGCCTCGCCCTGGCGGAGGGCGTGGCGACGCCGGACTGGCCGGGAAGCGCCGCCCAACTCAGGGCGATGGCGCCCCCACCGTGATCCGCCCCACCGCCCCGCGCGCGAAGATCGCCGGGCGGTACATGTCGAACACCTCCGCCCCCGGCAGCTCGAAGCGCCCCGCCGTCGTCGCGCGCATCCGCACGGCCATGCGGAACTCGCGGCGATCGGGGGTGAAGGTGAAGGCGGCGGCGGCGCGGTCGTCCAGCGCGGGGACCGCGTCGGGTTCGGGCAGGTCGCCCAGGCTGGGAACGGGGCCCGGGCCCAGCCGCGCCACGATCTCCCACCCCGCCGGCAGCCCCTGCTGCAGCAGCGCGAGGTGGCGCTGCCCCGTCTCCGCCCGCGCCTCCAGCACCAGGAGAAAATCCTGGCCGCGCCGCAGCGTGTCCAGGTTCAGGGTCGTCGTGCCGTCGAGCGCGAGGAAGCGCCGCCGCACCGTGAAGCCGGCCCGTCCCGCCGGCAGCGGGTCGGCCGGGATGCCGCCCGTGGAGACCAGCACCGGCAGGGGCGCCTCGCCTGCGTTGCGAAGCTCGGCGGGGCCGGCCAGTTCCACGCGCCGCCCGGCCGGGGCGCCGTCCAGCGTCGCGCGGATCGGGCGCGCGTCGCGGCCCAGCGCGGCGGCCGCCAGCACCGCCCAGGCCGCTTCCTGGGTGGAGGCGAGCTCGGGCGTCAGTTCCGGACCCGGCAGCCGGTCCCGCGCGGCCGGCAGGTCCATCCCCGCCTCGCGCACCAGCACCAGCACAGCCAGGGCATCGCGCGCGGCGGAGCCGTAATCGTAGAGCCAGTCGCGCCGCGCGGGGGCGGCCAGGGCGGCGGCGAAGGCGCGTTCTGCCCGCTCGCGGTCCCCGGCGCGGGCGAAGGCGGCGCCCAGCTGCGCGCGGGCGATCGGCGTGGGCAGCCGGTCCAGCGCCTCCATCAGCCGCCGCGCCGCACCAAGGCGCGGCCGCCCGGCGAGGGACAGGGCGTGGAGCCGCGCCGCCTGCGCCGCGAACTCCTCCGGCGAGTCGGCGCTGGTTTCCTCCAGCAGGGTGGAGAGCGCATCCAGCGCCCCGTTCAGCGCCGCCTCGGGCACCGCCGCCCCGGCGGCGCGGGCGCGCAGCAGCGCTTCCGTCGCATAGGCGCCGGTCCAGTATTCCGGCTCGCCCTGGGCCGACCAGAGGCCGAAACTCCCGTCATAGCGCTGGCGCGACAGCACTGCCTCAACCGCGCCCTGCAAGGCAGGCTGCGGCGCCCCTTCCTGCGTCGCCGCCGCAAGGGCGAGGGCGCGCGAGGCCGATTGCTCCAGGCAGGCGAGAGGATAGGTGCTGAGGAAGCGCAGCATCCCCGCTGCGTCGAAGCGCACCGGCGTGCCGAGGAGCGCCCCGGCGCGCCAGGAGCCGGGAACGAAGCGCGCCACGGCTGGGGCGATGCGTCGCGTCTCGCCGGGCGCGACCTCCAGCGCGGCGACTTCCGTCACCGCGGCACGGGAGGAGCGCAGGGTGATCCGCGCCTCGCGCTCCGCCTGGAATCCGCCCGGCCCGCTGACGGCGAGGCGCAACACACCTTCCCCCGCCCCGGTGGCGCGCAGCGTGACGCCCGGCAGGGCACGCGCGCCCACGGCGAGGCGCGCCGAAAGCCGCGTGTCTCCGGCAAGGGCGAGCGGCCCTTCCGTTGTCACCTCCGCCACCACCTCGCCCTCCGGGCCTTCCAGGTTGTGCAGCAGCACCGGCACGGTCGCTTCGTCGCCCGGGGCCAGGAAGCGCGGCAGCACCGCCTCGGCCAGGATCGGGTCGCGCACGGTCATGGCGCGGCTGTCGGCGCCCAGCTTCGGGCCGGCCCAGGCCACGGCCATCAGCCGCAACTCCCCGGCGAAATCGGGCAGGTCGAGCGGGATGCGAACGACGCCGTCTGGTCCCGCCTCCACCACGCCGGAAAACAGCGCCACGGTGCGCTGCGGCACCTGGAGCGCACCGGGCGGGCCGAACTCGTCGCCGCCCTGGCGCAGCGCCGCCGCCTCGCCCTCCGGGGGCGCGATCAGCCGGCCGTAATCGTCGCGGATGTCGGTGCCCAGGGCCCGGCGCGCGGTGAAATGCGCCAGCGGGTCGGGCGAGCGGAAGCGCGTCAGCCGCAGGATGCCCTCATCCACGGCCGCGAGGGTAAGGCGCACCGGCCCCTCCGCGCCGGAAACGCGCACCGGAACCTCGATGCGCGTGCGCGGCCGGGCGCGCTCCGGCGCTTCCACCGCCACCTCCAGCCGCCGCGCTGCCGGGTCCAGCTGCAGCCATGCCAGGCCCAGGGCACGGGCGGGCGCGCCATTCGCGGCCGTGCCGGGGCGGAACACCGTCACCGCCACATGCGCCCCGGCGCCCCAGGCGGCGTCCACGGGGATCTCCACCTCCGCGCCGCCCGCCGTCACCTCCACCTCGCGCACGGAGACGAGGCGGTCGGTCAGCACGGCGACGGAGGCGATGCCGGCGAAGGGCGCCTCCAGGCGCAGCCGCGCCGTCGCGCCGGGCGCGTAGGCGGGGCGGTCGGCGGAAACATCCACCTTGTCCGGGACCTCGGCGCTTTCGCTCGCCACCCAGCCGGCGCGGAAGCGGAAGGAGGCGATGGCGAGGCCGCCACGGTCCCGCGCCTCCAGCCGGTAGCGGCCGAAGGGGAGGCGCCGGCTGAAGCGCGCCGGCTCCGCGGTCGAGACGCGCAGCGTGGCGGAATCCACGGCCTCGTCGGTCCAGACCGTCTCGTAGCGGGGCGTGCCGCCGCGCAGCACGATGCGCCAATCCGGGCGTTCCCGCACCAGCCGGACGGCCAGCTCGCCCGCGACCGGCGTGCCGGCGGCATCGGTGAGGAGGAGGGAGAAGCCCGCCTCTGCATCCGCGTCCACCGCGCGCGGCCCCGCAATGCCGACGAGGCGCGCGGGCGCCGCCACCGGGATTTCCAGCGGCGCGGCCTGGCTGGCGCGGCCGCCCGGTTCCTCGAGCAGCACGGACAGGGTGGCGGAAAGCGGGCGGGTGGTGTCGGGCGCGCGGGGCAACGCGATCCCCACCGTCGCGCGGCCCTCCGCATCCGTCTCGCCGAGCTCCGGGGTCACGAGGTCGGGGGCGAATTCCTCCTCTTCCAGCCCGAAGGCGAAGCCCGGATGCCGGGCGAGGTCGCGCCGGGTCTGGAGGCGCAGCTCGGCCGAGCCCGGCAGGCCGGAGCCGGGCGCGCCATACAGGAAGCGCGCGGAAAGCGGCACGGCGAGCACCTGGCCGGGCACGAGCGGGCCGGGCGCCGGCCCCACTTCCACCGCCAGCCGCTCGGGCACGAAGGCATCCACGCGGAACGACACTTCGCCGACCGGTGGTAGGGCGGGGTCCGTCAGCGCCTCCAGCCGCCACTGGCCGGCGGGAGCGGCGTTGGGGATGGGGATGTCCCAGGCGGCGCCGTCCTGGACCACCTGCTCCGCCGCCACCTGCCCGTTGGGTCGGCGCAGCCGGAGGCGCAGCGGCAGGGCGGCGGGGGCGCCGGAGGCCTCGCGCAGCAGCGCCACGGCATGGACCGTTTCGCCGGGCCGGTAGATGCCGCGATCGGTGTAAAGGAAGGCGTCCAGCGGGCCGGGATGCGGCCGCCCCTCCGCGCCGCGGTCGGACAGGTCGAAGGCGGCGGCCGACAGGTCCAGCGGGACGAGTTCCTCCGCCGTTTCGGCATGAAGGGCCACGGGTGCCGTCCCGCCCTCGCCACGCAGCAACGGCGCGGCAAAGCGCGCGACGCCTTCCGCATCGGTGCGCGCCTCGGCCAGCACCTCGTTGGAACGCGCGAGCAGGGCGATGCGCACCCCCGGCTCGGCCCGCGCGCTGGACAGGCGCCGCGCCTGAACGGCCAGCCCCCCGGCGCCGCGCCACGCCGTCAGGCCGAGATCGGTGACGATCACCGCCTGCGCCGCCGTCACCGGCCGCGTGCCATCCGCCGAACGGGCCAGCAGGATGTAGAGGCCGGGCGCGTCCATGCCCTGGGGGAGCGGCAGGGCCAGGCGCTGCAGCTGGTTGGCCGGGCCGCGCGGGATCTCCACCGCGCCGGACCAGATCTCGCGGCCCCAATTCTCGGCCACGTTCTCGGCGGTCCAGGATTGCAGCTCCTGGCCCAGCTGCCAGTCGCGGCCCAGCGGCACCAGGGAGCGCTCGGTGACGCGCAGCACCTGCAGCCGCGCGGCGGAGACATTCATCACGCCCAGCGGCACCCGCGCCGCCTGCCCGCGCGGGAGCAGGAAGGCGCGGCTGTCAAAGGCGAGGCGCGGCAGGCGGTCCGGCATGCGGATCGTCACCGGCGTGTCGCGCAGGAGGCGCAGATCGTCCTCCCCCGGCAGGCCGGCGCGCAGGACGAGGCGGGTGGCCTGACCATGCGGCAGCCCGACGGCGCAGATCTGGTCTCCCTCGCGCGTCACGGCGAGGCCGGGCAGTGGCGGCTCGGCCCGCACCCAGTCGGCAGGGTTCCAGTCGGCACGGCGCGCGGGCGGGACGGTGAAGCCCAGGCAGGCTCGCGCCGGCTCGGCCTCCGGCTCCGTGTTCAGCCGGGTGACGAGGAGGCCAGCGGCGCGGCGCGCCTCGCGCAGCGCCTCGGCGTATTGGGGCATGCCGGGGGCGCGCTGCACGACGGCCTCCAGTGTTGCGATTCGCTGGATGTGGCGGTCCAGCCGCCCCAGCGCCTCGGCGATGACGAGCAGGGAGGGAATCTCCGCCTCCCCGGTCGGCACGGCGTGGAAGTTCTGCCAGGCAGCCAAAAGGGCACGCTCCGCCTCGGGCGGGCTGCGGCGAAGCTGGGCCCGTGCCAGGGCGAGCCATTGCGCGGGGGTCGCCTCGCCCAGCGCCACGCGCTCCTCCAGGACCGTGGCCAGGGCGGCGGGGTCGTTGCGGCGCTCGGCGGCGGCGATGCGCGACTCGGCCGCAGCGCGGGCCTGGGGCGTCCCCCCGGCGGGAAAGCGCCGTTCCAGCCCGCTGCGATAGGCCGCGCTGTCGCGGAACAGGCCCGGCAGGTCGAAGGCTCCGGCCGCGAGCGGCCAGAACAGGAGCAGCGCCAGCCACCACCGGAACAACCGCATCGCCTTTGTCCTCCCGCCCAATGGACAGAGCCTAGACTGGCGCGAGGCGGCGCGGGAGCATGTCTCGACGGCCGTGACGAAGAGTAACGTGGACGCCTTGTCATTTGGCAGGGCGGTGCTCAGAGTCTGGTATGCTCCCAGATGGGAGATGGCGTGCGAAGCCGCGCGCGCCCTTGGCTAGACCCATGCCGGAGAAACAATGCGCCGCCTTCTCATCGCTCTCGCGCTGCTGCTGAACCTGCCCGTGAGTCTGCCCGCCTGGGCACAGCAGGCGATCCCCGTGACCACCGAGCCCGCTCGCGTGGGCAACATGCCGGTGGAGGTGCTGGCGAACGGGTTGGTCGTTCCGGAATCGGTGGTGACGATCCGCACGCGCGTGGACGGCCAGATCACCGAGGTCCATGTCAGCGAAGGGCAGATGGTGCAGCGCGGCCAGCCGCTCTTCACCCTCGACAGCCGCTTCTATCGCGCGCAGCTCCAGCAGCAGGAAGCCCAGCTCACGGCGCTGCGGGCCCAGGCGGCGCGCACCCAGGCCGACGCGGTGCGCTACCAGTCGCTGCGCGGCGAGGGCTTCGCGGCGGTGCAGCGCTTCGAGCTGGCCCAGGCGGAGGCGGCGGCGGCGGCGGCCAACGCCCGCGCCACCGAGGCGCTGATGCAGCAGACCCGGCTCAACATCGAATACGCGCAGATTGTGGCCGAGGCCGATGGCAAGCTGGGCGCCCTGCCCACGCGCGTCGGCAATTTCGTCCGCCAGGCGGAAAGCACCGCCCTCGGCACCATTACGCAGATGGATCCTATCCTGGTGCAGTTCGCGGTGCCGGAGCGCTGGCTGCCGCAGATCCGCGCCGCCCTGGCCCAGCCCGAGGGCATTCCCGTCCAGGCACGCCCGGCGGCGGAGGGGCAGGACCCCTCGACCGGGCGCCTCGTCTTCGTGGACAGCGCGGTGGACACCCAGACCGGCACGATCCAGCTGCGCGCCCGGTTCAGCAACGCCGACGGCGCGCTCTGGCCCGGCCAGTATGTCCGCGTCAGCCTGACTCCGGCCGAGGATGAGGGTGCGGTGAGCGTCCCCTCCGCCGCAGTGCAGACCGGCCAGCAGGGGCGCTTCGTCTTCGTGCTGACGCCCGAGGGCGTCGCGCGACGCCGCCCGGTGGAGCTGATCCGCAGCCAGCGCGACCGCGCCATCGTGCGCGGCGAGATCGCGGATGGCGAGAAGGTGATCGTGGACGGGGCGCAGCGCGTCACGGACGGCGCCCGCGCCAACGAGCGCAACCCCCAGCCGACGCCGCAGCGCGTCTCACAGGCGGGCTGACCCCATGCACATCTCCGAGCTTTGCATCCGCCGCCCGGTCATGACGCTGCTGCTGTCGCTGGCGGCGATCGTCGCCGGCGCGGTGGCCTATACGCGCCTGCCCGTGGCCGCGGTGCCGCGCGTGGACTTCCCGGTGATCTCCGTCTTCGCGAGCTTCCCCGGAGCCAGCCCGGAGACCATGGCCACCTCCGTCGCGCTGCCGCTGGAGCGCGAATTCTCCACCATCGCCGGGCTGGAGAGCATGAACTCCACCTCCGGCCAGGACACGCTGAACCTCACGCTGCAGTTCCAGCTGGGCCGCAACATCGACAGCGCGGCGCAGGACGTGCAGGCCGCGCTGACGCGCGCGCAGCGGCGCCTGCCCATCGAGATGACCATCCCGCCCTCCTACCGGAAGGTGAACCCGGCCGACGCGCCGGTGCTGCTGCTCACCCTCTCGGGCGGCGACGTGCCGATGTACCGGCTGAACGACGTCGCCTCGACCATCATCGCCCCCGCCCTGTCGCGCGTGCAGGGCGTGGCGCAGGTCGTCACCTATGGCGAGCAGCTCTTTTCCGTGCGCGTGCGGCTCGACGCCGACCGCGTGGCGGCGATGGGCATGGCCTTCGACACGGTGCAGCAGGCGATCCAGCAGGCCAACAGCAACGCGCCCGTGGGGCTGCTGACCGGCGAGCGGCAGCAATTGACGCTGCGCGCCAACGACCAGCCGCAGAACGCGGAGCAGTTCTCCCACCTCGTCGTTTCCGGCCGCGCCAGCGCCCCCGTGCGACTGGGCGAGATCGCGGAGGTGGTGGACGGGGTACAGAACCAGCGCGTCGCCTCCTGGCGCGATGGGCAGCGGGCCCTCGTCCTCGCGGTGCAGCGCCAGCCCGACGCCAATACGGTGGAGGTGGTGGACGGGGTGCTGAAGAGCGTCGAGGCCCTGCAGTCCGCCCTCCCCCCCGGCGCGCGGCTCGGCGTCATGCTCGACCGGTCGAAATCCATCCGCGCCGCGGTCCATGACGTGCAGCATCACCTGATGATTGCCATCGGGCTGGTGACGCTGGTCTGCTTCCTGTTCCTGCGCCGCGTCTCGGCGACGCTGATCCCCTCGGTCGCCGTGCCGATCTCGCTCTGCGTCACCTTCGCGCTGATGTACGCGCTGGGCTACGGCATCGACAACGTGACGCTGCTGGGCCTGACCATCGCCGTCGGCCTCGTGGTGGACGACGCGATCGTGGTGCTGGAAGCGATCATGCGCCACATCGAGGAAGGGATGCGCCCGCTGGAGGCCGCGATCCGCGGCGCGAAGGAGGTTGCCTTCACCGTCCTGTCCATCACCCTGTCGCTGATGGCCGTCTTCCTGCCCATCCTGCTGATGGGCGGCGTGGTGGGTCGCGTCTTCAACGCCTTCGCCGCCACCGTCTCGCTGGCGGTCATCGCCTCGCTCGTCGTCTCGCTCACCCTCACCCCACTCATGGCCTCGCGCCTGCCGGCGCAGCATGGCAAGCCGGGCTGGCTGGACCGGACGCTGGAACGCGGCTTCGTGGCGGTCGAGGGCGCGTATGCCTGGCTGCTCGACCTGTCGCTGCGCTTCCGCCTCGTGGTCTGGGCCATCTTCCTGGGCTCGGTCCTGGCGGCGGGCTGGATGGCGGTGAAGATGCCCAAGGGCTTCTTCCCCATCGAGGACACGGGGCTGCTCACCGTCAACACGGAAGGCCCGCGCGGCGCCTCCATCGAGGCGATGGCCGAGATGCAGGCCCGCATCGCCACCGTGTTCGAGGGCAGCCCGTACGTGACCAGCGTCGTTTCCTCCGTGGGCGCGGTGGGCGGCTCAGCCTCCATCAACCAGGGGCGCCTCTTCGTTGAGCTGAAGGACCGCTCGCAGCGCCCCGAGGTGGGCACGGTGATCCAGGATCTGCGCCGGCAGGCCTCGGGCATCCCAGGGCTGCGCGTCTTCATCCAGCCGATCCAGAACATCTCCTTCGGCGCGCGCCAGTCCCGCACCCTCTACATCTACACCATGCAGGGGCTGCGGCTGGACGAGCTGTATGACTGGGCGCCGCGGCTGGAGCAGGTCCTCGGGCGGCTGCCGCAGCTTCAGGACGTGAACACCGACCTCCAGCTCGACAGCCCGGTCGTGATGGTGAACGTGGACCGCGACCGCGCCACTGCGATGGGCGTCTCCATCGATCAGGTGCGGCAGGCGCTCTACTCCGCCTTCGGCTCGCGCCAGATCACCACCATCTACGGCCAGGCCAATGCCTATCCCGTGATCCTGGAGGCGCTGCCGGAGGACCAGCGGGACGAGAGCGGCCTCGCCAAGCTCTACCTGCGGTCCAATACGGGGCGGCTGGTGCCGCTCTCGGCGCTGGCGACGATCGAGCGGCGCTCCGGCCCGCTGACGGTCGGCCACCAGGGCCAGCTTCCCGCCGTGACCATCGGCTTCAACACCGCGCCCGGCGTGGCGCTGGGCAACGCGGTGGAGGCGATCCGCGCGGCGGAGCGGGAGCTGGGCCTGCCGCCCACCGTCGTCACCGGCTTCTCCGGCTCGGCGCAGGTCTTCCAGCAGGCGCTGGCAGGCCAGGGCTGGCTGGTGCTGGCGGCGGTGCTGATCATGTACGTGGTGCTGGGCGTGCTCTACGAAAGCTTCATCCACCCGCTCACCATCCTGTCCGGACTGCCGGCGGCGGCGCTGGGCGCCTTCGCGACGCTGTGGTGGTTCGACCTGGACCTGTCGGTGATCGCGGTGATCGGCGTGCTGCTGCTGATCGGCCTGGTGAAGAAGAACGCCATCATGGTGGTGGACGTGGCACTGCAGCGGCAGCGCGACGGGGAGTCGGCGCTGGAGGCGGTGCGCCAGGCCTCCATCCTGCGCTTCCGTCCCATCCTGATGACGACGCTGGCCGCCGCGGCCGGCGCCGTGCCCATCGCGGCCGGCTGGGGCGCTGCGGCGGAGCTTCGCCAGCCGCTCGGCCTCGCCGTGGTGGGCGGGCTGGCCGTCTCGCAGGCGCTGACGCTCTTCGTGACGCCGGTGCTCTACCTGGGCTTCGACAGCCTGGCGCGGAAGCTGTCGCGCGGGCGCGGTCGCCCGGTGCCGCACGTGCCGGGCGCCCCGGCGGAGTGACAGGTCACGGGCGGTGGCCGGAAACGGCCGCCCCCGTGTCGCGTGGCAACATCCAGAAGCCCGGCAGGGCGCTCAGCACCACCGCCGCCGCGATGACGAAGGCGGCGGTGAAGTCGGCGGGGACCAGCGCCTCGCCCCCGCGCAGGTGGCGCGCCACCTCCAGGCTCGCCGTCGCCATCACCACGCCGATCGCGCCCGGAAGCTGCTGCGCCGTGCCGTAGAAGCCGGTTCCGGCCGACAGCTTCTCGCGCGGGAGGTCGGCGAAGGCGAGGGTGTTGAGCGAGGTGAAGTGGAGCGAGCGGAACAGCCCGCCCAGCGCCAGCACCGCGAACATGGCCGCGACCGGCCAGGCATCGCTGAACAGCGCCCCCGCCCCCACCCCCAGCGCCGCCAGGGCGGTGTTGGCCACCAGCACGGTGCGGAACCCCCAGCGCCGCAGGATCGGGCGCGCCAGCGGCTTCATGGCGAAGGCGCCGAGCGCGGTGGCGAAGGCAATGAACCCCGCTTCCGTCGCGCCCCAGCCGAAGCCGATCTGCAGCAGCATGGGCACCAGGAAGGGCACCGCCCCCGCTCCGGTGCGGAACAGCGACCCCGCGAGCGTCGCGGCGCGAAAGGACGGGAAGCGCAGCAGCGACAGGTCGAGGGCCGGGCGCTCCACCCGCCGGCAATGCCGCAGCGCCACCCAGCCGATGAGAAGTCCCGCGACAAGCAACGCCTCGGGCAGGAGGCCGGGCAGCACGCCGCGCCCCACCGTTTCCAGCCCCGCCATGGTCCCCGCCAGCGCGGCGCCGACCAGCACCAGCCCCAGCACATCGGGCCGGCCGGACGGGCGGATCTCCGAGCGCGGGATCTTCCAGGCGACCAGGGCGAGGCCCAGCGCCGCGACCGGCAGGTTGATCCAGAAGACCGACCGCCAGCCGAACAGGTCGGTGAGCAGCCCGCCCAGTGGCGGGCCGGAAATCGGGCCCAGCATGGCGGGCATGGTCAGCCAGGTCATCGCGGTCAGCATCTCCTCCTTGCGGATGGAGGAAAGCAGGAGGAGTCGCCCCACCGGCACCATCATTGCGCCGCCCAAGCCCTGCACCACCCGCCACAGCACGAGCTCGCCGAGTGAGTTGGCGAGGCCGCAGGCGGCGGAGGACAGGCCAAACAGCGCGATGGCCAGCAGGAAGACCCGCTTCGCCCCGAAGCGGTCGGCGATGGTGCCGGAAACCGGGATGAACACGGTCAGCGCGACGAGGTAGGCGGTGACGGCCACGCCCAGCCGTGCCGGATCCTCGCCCAGGTCGCGCGCCATGGAGGGCAGCGCCGTCGCCACCGCCGAGGAGTCCAGGTTCTGCATGAACAGGGCCGAGGCCACGATGGCGGCGGTGACGCGCGTGTCGGCCATGGGAGGCGGGGATTCCACGAGTTGCCTGCCCCGAAGTTTCGAGGCATGGGCCGCCGATGATCCTGCTGACTCCCGGCCCCGTCCAGACCCACCCCACCGTGCGCGCCGCGATGAACGAGGATGTCGCGCCCTGGAACGCGGCTTTCCGCCCGGTCTACGAGGAGGTGCGCCACCGGCTGCGTGCCCTGGCCGGCGGGGTCGAAGGCGTCCACGCCACCCTGCCCCTGCAGGGGGCGGGACACATGCTGATGGAAGCCGCGATCCGCAGCTTCGTGGCGCCGGGCGCGGCGCTGCTGGTCCCGATGAACGGCGAGTACGCCCGTCGCATGGCCCGGCTGGCGCGCGAGGCGGGACGGGTGGTGATCGAGCTTCCCCTGCCCGACACGCGCGGCGCCCGCGCCGAGGAGGTGGCCGAGGCCCTGTCCCGCCATCCCGAGGCCACCCACGTCGCGGTGGTGCAGAGCGAGACGGGCAGCGGCATCGTCAACGACCCGGCCGCGATCGGCGCGGCGGTGCGCACGGCGGGGCGGCGCATGATCCTCGATGCCGTCTCGGCCTTCGGCGCGCTGCCGCTCGACCTCGCTTCGCAGCCGGAGGTCGATGCGGCCTGCTTCACCTCCAACAAGTGCCTGGAAGGCGTGCCCGGCTTCGGCTTCGCCGTGGCGCGGGTGGACCGGGTGGAGGAATGCGCCGGCCAAGCCGGGTCCTGGTCGCTGGACCTCGCCGACGTGTGGAAGAACACGCAGGTGAATGGCTGGGGCTCCATGCGCTTCACCGGCCCGGTGCAGGCCATCCTCGCCATGCGCGTCGCCCTCGACCGACTGGACGCGGAAGGCGGGCGGGAAGTGCGGCTGGCGCGCTACCGCGCCAATGCCCGCGCCCTGCACGAGGGCTTCGCGGCGCTTGGCCTGCGCCCCTACCTGTCTGTGGAGAACCAGGGTCCGATCGTCGTGACGGTGCACCAGCCGGAAGGGCTGGACTTCCCGCGCTTCATCGCGGCGCTGGAGCGCAATGGTGTCACGATCAGCGCCTATTTCACCACGGAGGCGCCGAGCTTCCGCGTCGGCGCCATCGGCGACGTGGGCCTGCTGGAGATGCGCCGCGCGGTGGAGGCGGTGCGCGACTCCCTGGCCGAATTGGGCCTTCCGCGCGCCGCCTGATCGCGTAACCTCCCCGTCAAAGCACCGGGCGCACCATGGCCCGGCCGACGCGACCACAGGGAGGTCCAACGACGATGCTGCGCGGCCTGATGCAGGAGCATCCGCTCCTTGTTTCCTCCATCCTGACGCATGCGGCGAAGCATCATCGCGGCGCCCGGCTGGTCGGTGTGGACCCCGAGGGAGGTCGGCACCGTTCCTCCTGGCCGGATCTGGAGCTTCAGGCGAAGCGCATCGCCGCCGCGCTGCGCCGCCGAGGCGTCCAGCAGGGCGAGCGCATCGCCACCCTCGGCTGGAACGGGTTGGAACACCTGGCGGTGTACTACGCCGCCTCCGGCATGGGGGCGGTGCTGCACACGGTGAATCCCCGCCTCTTCGCCGACCAGATCGCCTTTATCCTGGAGGATGCGGGCGACACGCATCTCTTCCTCGACCCCACGGTCGCGCCGGCGCTGACCGCCATCGCCGACCGCCTGCCGAAGGCGCTCCGCACCGTCATCCTGCTGCGCGACGCCCCGCACCCCGACCTGCCCTGCGAGGTGGTGACGCTGGAGGAGTTCATCTCCGCCGAGACAGGCGACTACGAATGGCCGCAGCTGGATGAGCGCGCGGCTTCCTCGCTCTGCTACACCTCCGGCACCACGGGCATGCCGAAGGGCGTGCTGTATTCTCACCGCTCCACCGTGCTGCACGCCATGGCGGCGGTGCAGCCCGATGTCTTCGCGCTGTCCGCGATGGACGTGGCGATGCCGGTGGTGCCGATGTTCCACGTCAATGGCTGGGGCATCCCCTATGCCGCGCCCATGGTCGGCGCCTCCATGGTGCTGCCGGGGCCGCGCCTCGACCCCGCCTCGCTCTTCTCGCTCTTCGAGGAGGAGCGCGTCTCCTTCTCCGCCGGCGTGCCGACCATCTGGACGCTCCTGCTGCAATGGCTGCGGCAGGATCCGTCGCGCCGCTTCGCGAAGCCGCCGCGCCTCGTCGTCGGGGGCACGGCGCTGCCGGTGGCGATCACCGAGGGATTCTTGAAGGAATACGACGTGCCCATCCTGCATGCCTGGGGCATGACGGAAATCTCGCCCCTCGGCTCGGTCAATGCGCGCAAGGCGGAGAACGCGGATTGGGACGAGGCGCGCTTCCTCGACTATTCGCGCAAGCAGGGGCGGCCCGAGTTCGGCGTGGATTTCCGCGTGCTGGGCGCGGATGGCAACCCCATCCCGCAGGACGAGACCGCCTTCGGCGAGCTGGAGGTGCGGGGCCACTGGACCGCCAACGGCTACTTCAACCGGGACAAGGACCCGGCGGTGACGGAGGATGGCTGGTTCCGCACCGGCGACGTCGTCACCCTCGACGCGCTGGGCGAGATCGAGATCGTGGATCGCGCCAAGGACGTCATCAAGTCGGGCGGCGAATGGATCTCCTCCATCACGCTGGAGAATCTGGCGCTCGCGCATCCCGACGTGCAGATGGCCGCGGCCATCCCGGTGGCCCATCCGAAATGGGACGAGCGCCCGTTGCTGCTGGTCGTGCCGAAGCCCGGCACCTCGCCCACGCCGGAAAGCGTGCTGGCGGTGCTGGAGGGCAAGGTGGCGAAGTGGTGGATGCCCGACCGCGTGGAGTTCGTGGAGACCTTGCCGCTCACCGCCACCGGCAAGCTGTGGAAGGCGGAGTTGAAACGGCAGTGGAAGGATTTCTCCCTGCCCGGCTGAGGCGACGATTCCACCTTGCGCGTCGCCACGGGCTTTGGTCGCATCACGTGTCCATCGGGAGAGGCTTCATGCGGATACGGATTCTGGCCCTCGGCCTGGCAGCGGCGATGGCAGCCGCGCCAGCCATCGCGCAGCAAGCGCGGGAGAAGGTGCTGCGCATCGCGATGACGGCGGCGGATGTGCCCACCACCAGCGGCCTGCCGAACAACGGCTTCGAGGGGATGCGCTTCCTCGGCTACCCGGCCTTCGAGGGGCTGGTGCTGTGGGACCTGTCGGCCACCGACCGGCCGGCGGGGCTGCGCCCGGGCCTCGCGGAGTCCTGGCGGCAGGCGGAGGGCGACCCGCAGGAATGGATCTTCACCCTGCGCGAGGGGGTGCGCTTCCATGACGGTACGCCCTTCAATGCCGATGCGGTGATCTGGAATCTGGACCGCTTCTTCAACAACCAGTCGCCGCAATTCGACCCCCAGGGCGGCGCCATCACCCGCGCCCGCGTCACCATCCTGGAAAGCTACCGCAAGGTGGACGACCGCACGGTGGCGCTGCGCACCAACCGCCCCGCCTCCTACTTCCCCTACATGGCGGTCTATATCCTGTTCACCTCGCCGCAGAGCTTCGAGGCGGGCGGGCGCGACTGGGCGCGCGTCGCGGCTCTGCCGCCGGCGGGAACCGGCCCCTTCCGCCTGTCGCGCTTCGTCCCGCGCCAGTCGGCCGAGCTGACCAAGAACGCGGAATACTGGGACCGCGCCCGCGTGCCGTTGCTGGACCGCATCGTGCTGCTGCCCATGCCGGAGGCGACGACGCGCCTCGCCGCGCTGCGTTCGGGCCAAGTGGACTGGATCGAGGTGCCGCCGCCCGATGCCATCCCGGCGCTGCGCAGCGCGGGCTTTACCATCTCCACCGGCTCCTATCCGCATGTCTGGCCTTGGTTCTTCCAGACGGCGCAGCCGCCCTTCAACGACGTGCGCGTGCGACAGGCGCTGAACTACTGCGTGGACCGGGATTCGCTGGTCCAGTTCCTGAACGGCACGGCGGAGCCTTCCGTCGGCTGGCTGAAGCCCAACGACCCCAATTTCGGCCAGCCCGAGCACCGCTACCGCTTCGACGCGGCGCGCGGCCGGCGGATGCTGGAGGAGGCAGGCTACAACGCGCAGCGCCCGCTTTCCTTCAAGGTGATGATCTCCACCTCCGGCTCCGGCCAGATGCAGCCGATGCCGATGAACGAGTTCCTGCAGCAGAACCTGCGCGAGGCCTGCGGCGTGAACGTCACCTTCGAGGTGACGGAGTGGAACACGCTGCTCCAGGCCACGCGCTCTGCGCCCGGCGCTCCGGTGCTGGCCGGGTCGCAGGCGCTCAACCCGTCCTCGCCCTCCTCCGACGCGTCGGTGATGACGCGCTACTTCTCCCAGGCCTTCGTGCCACCCAACGGCTTCAACTGGCCGCAGTTCAACGACCCTCAGTATGAGGAAGCTTTCTCCGCACTGGAGCGGGCGACCAACGAGGCGGATTTCAACGCCGCCTACGCCCGCGCCCATGCGCGCATCGTGGACGGCGCGCCCTGGCTGTTCGTCGTGCATGACCTGAACCCGCGCGCGATGAGCCGCCGCGTGCGCGGCTTCACCCCGGCGCAGTCCTGGTTCCAGGACCTCGTGCGGGTGGACATCCAGTAGCGCCCCGGCATCATGGGCGGCGGACGAGGAGGACGCCGCCCATGATCGTGGATCTGCGCATCTACACCTGCCTGCCGCAAAGGCTGGCCGATTTCGTGAAGCTCTACGAGGAGAAGGCCTGGCCGCTCCAGCTCAAGTACCTGGAGAACTGCCTGGGCTGGTACACGACGATCGAGGGCGAGCTGAACACGGTCGTCCACCTCTGGGGCTACAAGGACCAGGCGGATCGCGAGGCGCGGCGCAACGCCATGGCCGCCGACCCGGCCTGGGGCGTCTACCTCAAGGGCGTGGCCGAGGGCGGGATGCTGATCCGCATGGAGAACCGCATCCTGAAGCCCGCCGCCCATTTCGAGGCGCTGCGGAAAGGCGGGTGATCGGCGGGCTCGCGGCGCTGCTGCTCTGCCAGCTGGCGGGGGAGCTGTTGGCGCGGGCGCTGCATCTCCCCGTGCCGGGCCCGGTCCTCGGCATGGGGCTGCTCCTGGCCGCGCTGCTGCTCGGCGGCCGCGTGCCCGAAGCGGTGGGCACGGCGGCGGACGGGCTGCTCGCGCATCTCGGCCTGCTGTTCATCCCGGCCGGGGTCGGGGTCGTGCTGCATCTCGACCTGCTGGCGGCGGGGGCCTGGCCCATCGGCCTCGCCATCCTGGGCGGGACGCTGCTGGCGCTGGGGCTGACCGGGCTGGTGGCGCAGCGCCTGCTGGGGCGGCGGTGAACCCGCTCGGCGAGTTGTGGGTCTACCTGTCGCGGGAGCCGCTGGCGGCGCTGACCGCGACGCTCTGCGCGTGGTGGGTGGCGCTGCGGGTGCAGCGCTGGTGCGGGGGCCATCCCCTCGCCAACCCGGTGCTGCTGGCGGTCGCGCTGCTGGCTGGGGCACTGCTCCTCGCGGGCATCGCCTATCGGGACTACTTCGCCGGCGCGCAGTTCGTGCATTTCCTGCTCGGCCCGGCGACGGTGGCGCTGGCCGTGCCGCTGGCACGGCAATGGGCGGCGGTGCGGGCGCGGCCCCTGGCGATCCTGGCCGCGGTGGGGACGGGCAGCCTCGCCGCGATCCTGTCCGGCCTTGCGCTGGGTTGGGGCTTCGGCGGCGGCGCAGGGCTGATGGCGAGCCTAGCGCCGCGCGCCACCACCGCCCCCGTGGCCATGGGCGTCAGCGAGGCGTTGGGCGGCCTGCCCAGCCTGACCGCCGTCATCGTGATCTGCTGCGGGGTGGTGGGGGCGGCGCTCGGCCCCTTGCTGCTCACGCTGCTCGGCGTGCGGGACATGCGGGCGCGCGGCCTGGCTCTGGGCACGGCCAGCCACGGCATCGGCACGGCCCGCGCCCTGTCCGTGGACGCGGAGGCCGGGGCGTTCAGCGCCCTGGCAATGGGGCTCAACGCGCTGGGGACGGCCCTGCTGCTGCCCCTGCTCTGGCGCTGGCTGGCCGGCTAGCCCAGCGCATCACGGTCGCGCCCGCGGCCTCGTGCGGCAGAGGGGCGCCCTGGCGGGCGGCGAAGGCGCTGCGCTCCTCCCGCTCGCATTCCTCGATCCAGCGCATGAGGCGGCGTTCGGCCCGAAGCGGGCCAAGGCTCCGGCGGAAGCTGCGCCACAGCGCCAGGGCGTTCACCGCCCAGGCGTCATAGGCATGCTCGGCGAGGCGGCGGCGGATGCTGGCCGGGAGGGCGTCGAAGGCGGCCCAGTCATCGCCGGGCAGGCGGCGCCAGATCTCCGGCCGGGGCGAGACATCGTTGTGCGCGAGAGACATAGATATGTTATAGTATAACTACCCCCGGCGCGGAAAGGGCCACCGGGTCCCGTCCCGGCAGCCCAACTCCCGCCTCAGACGCGCAGGCGGCCTTCCGTCGCGGCGGTGAAGCGCTCGCCGATCTTTTCCCAGTTCAGCACGTTCCACCAGTTGTTCACGTATTCCTGCCGCCGGTTCTGGTAGCGCAGGTAATAGGCGTGCTCCCACACGTCGTTGCCCATCAGGGCACGCTGCCCGTCCATCAGCGGCGTGTCCTGGTTGGGCTTGGTGGCGATGGCCAGCTGGCCGGACTGCGCCACGGTCACGAAGCCCCAGCCCGAGCCGAACACGCTCATGCATGCTTGGTTGAAGCGGTTGCGGAACTCGCCCATGCCGCCGAGGTCGCGGTTGACCGCCTCCAGCAGCCGTCCCGTCGGCTCGCCACCGCGCCCGCCCATGATCTCCCAGAACATGGTGTGGTTGGCGTGGCCGCCGCCATTGTTGCGGATCGCGGTGCGCACGTTCTCCGGCACGCGGGACAGGTTCATCATGAGTTCGTCGAGCGGCATGCGGCCGAAGGCCTCGTGCTCACGCAGCGCGTTGTTCAGGTTGTTCACATAGGTCGCGTGGTGGAAGCGGTGGTGCAGTTCCATCGTGCGCGCATCGATCGCCGCCTCGTTGGCGTCCAGCCCATAAGGCAGGTCGGGCAAGCTGTGCGGACCGGGCGCGATCTGCGGCGGGGAAGGCTGTTGCCCCTGCGACGGCTGTTGTTGCTGCTGCTGCGCGAAACCGACGCGGGCGGAAAGCAGGGCGGCGCCGGCACCGAGCAGGGCCGAGCGGCGGGACAGGATCAACATAGGCTTCTCCTCCTGAGGACATGGGGAAGCTTGGCGCCTTGCCGGCCTCCGCAACCCCGTTAAACACGATGGCTCAACGCAGGGATGAACCGGATGTCCGAACCCAACCTCGTCATGGCCCGGGAGGGCCGTGCGGGCACGCTGCTGATGAACCGCCCGAAGGCGCTGAATGCGCTCGACCTCGGAATGATCCAGGACTTCCAGAAGGCGATCGACGCTTGGCGCGACGACGCTTCGGTGGCGCTGGTCATCCTGGAAGGCGCAGGCGGCCGCGCTTTCTGCGCGGGTGGCGACGTGCGCGCGGTGCGCGAGGCGGCGGTGGCGGGCAATCGTGCCCCAGTGCGCGCCTTCTTCTCCGAGGAATACGCGGTGAACGAGGGCATCGCGACCTTTCCCAAGCCCTGGGTGTCCATCATCGACGGCGTGTGCATGGGCGGCGGCATCGGCCTCGCCATCCACAACGGGCCGCGCGTGGCGTCCGAGCACGCGCTGCTCGCCATGCCCGAAACCGCGATCGCCCTGTTCCCCGACGTGGGGACCAGCCACATCCTGCCGCGCCTGGCCGGCGCGCTGGGCAATTGGCTGGCACTGACCGGCGCGCGCGTCACGGGTGCCGACAACGTCCATTGCGGGTTCGCCACGCACTACGTCCTGCGCGAGAACCTCCCTGCCCTGCGCGCCGCGCTGGTGGAGACGGGCGATGCGGGCGTCATCGAGCGCTTCACTGCCCCCCTGCCCGAGGCCAGCTTCGCCCCGCATCGCGAGGTGATCGACCGCTGCTTCTCCAAGCCGACCGTGCTGGAGATCATCCAGGCGCTGGAAGCGGAAGGGACGGAATGGGCCGCGCAGCAGGTGAAGACGCTGCGCCGCATGTCCCCCACCAGCCTCTGCGTCTCGCTGGAGCTGCTGCGGCGCGGCGCCGCGCTGGACCTGCGCGGCTGCCTGGAGGAGGAGCTGCACCTCACCGAGGGCGTGGTGCACGAGCACCCGGATTTCCGCGAGGGCGTGCGCTCCGTGCTGGTGGACAAGGACGGTTCGCCGAAATGGTCGCCGCCGACGCTGGAGGAGGTGGACCCAAAGGCGATCCGGGGGCTGTTCCGCTAAGCCGCAGGCAGCACCAACGAGACGGTCATGCGCCCCGGGCCGGTCGGGCCAAGGCGCAACGAACCGCCCGCCCCTTCGGCGATCTCCCGCGCGATGGCGAGGCCGAGCCCAGTCCCGCCCTCGTCCAGCCGCCCCCCGCGGCGTAGCGCCTCCGCATGGTCCGCCTCGGCGATGCCAGGGCCGTCATCCCGCACCGCGACGATGACCTGGCCCGCCTCGGGCGTCGCGGAGAGCGTGACCGCGCTCGCGGCGAAGCGGGCGGCATTCTCCGCCAGCGTGCCGAGCGCCTCGGCCAGGTCGTCCTCGTGCAAGGCAACGCGCAGCCCCTCGGGGATGTCGAGGTGCCACGCGACCCGCGCGCCATCCTCCGTGCGCGACAGCACGCGCAGCAGGCGCTCCGCGACGTACCGCACGGCCGCGCTGGTGCCGGGGCCACGGGCGGCGCGGCGGGCGCGCCCCAATTCGCGCTCCACGTGGCGGCGCATCGCCTCCGCCGCCTCGCCCACGCTTTCCGCCGCCGCTTCCGCCCCGGCATCGCGCAGCATCGCCGCCTCGCCGAGCAGGACCTGGAGCGGCGTCTTGAGCCCGTGCGCGAGGTCGGCGGCGCGGGCGCGGGCGGCGGCGATGTCGCGCTCGCGCTGGTCCAGCAGCGCGTCCAGTTCCCGCGCCAGGGGCTGGATCTCCGAGGGAAAGCCATCGCCCAGCCGCGCCGCCTCGCCGCTGCGGATCGCGCCCAGCCGCCGCCGCACCGCGACCAACGGCCGCAGCCCCACGGAAAGCTGCGCGAAGGAGCCCAGCAGCAGCACCGCGCCGATCAGCCCGAGATAGGGCAGGAGGTTGCGGCGGAACCCGGCCGCCGCCGCCGCGATCTCCGTCGCGTCGCGCGCCACGGCGATGCGCAGCGTCGCCCCGCCCATGCGCGACGGCATCACCACGTCGCGCGCCAGCACCAGCAGCGTTTCCCGCTCCGGCCCTGCCGAAGGCATCCGATACGGCTCCGGCCCCGCCGCCGGTACGGCCAGTTCCGCATCCCAAAGCGAGCGGGAGCGCAGCAGCACCGCGCCGCCCGGCTGGCCGACCTGCCAGTAGAAGCCGGAAAGTGGCCGGTCGTAGCGCGGGTCCACAGGCTGCGAGGCCAGCGCCCAGCCGCCGCCTGGGCCGCGCTCCAGCCGCGCCACCAACCCTTCCGCCACCGCCTGCAACTCGCCTGCCACCTGGCGTTCCGCGTGGCGCTCGAACAGCAGGGCGAGGCCGAAGGTGGCGGCCCCGAGAGCGAGAAGGATGGAAGCCAGCCCGGCCAGCAGCAGCCGCAGCCGCAGCGAGCGGAAGCTCACTCCGGGCCGCCGGGCAGAGCGTAGCCGAAGCCGCGCCGTGTCTCGATCACCTCCGGCCCCAGCTTGCGGCGGAGCCGCATCACCAGCGCCTCCACGGCGTTGGCGTCGCGCGCGTCGTCGTCGCCGTAGAGGTGCTCGATCAGCTCGGCGGACGAAACGACGCGGCCGCGATGGTGCGCGAGAAAGGACAGAAGCCGGTATTCCAGCGCCGAGAGCGCGAGGGGCACGCCGTCCAGCGACACCTCCTTGCGGCGCGGGTCCACGGTGATGCGCCCGGCCTCGATCACCGCCGCGCCGATCCCCGCCGAGCGGCGCAAGAGTGCGCGCACCCGGGCCAGAAGCTCCTCCACCCGGAAGGGCTTGGGCAGGTAGTCGTCGGCCCCGGCGTCGATGCCCTCCACCCGCTCCGACCAGGCGCCGCGCGCGGTGAGCACCAGCACCGGCATGTTGCGGCCGGCGGCGCGCCAGCGCTTCAGCACGGCAAGCCCGTCCATGCGCGGCAGCCCGAGGTCGAGCACGACCAGGGCGTAGTCTTCCGTGTCGCCGCGGAACCAGCCTTCCTCGCCATCCGCTGCCTGGTCCACCACGTAGCCAGCCCCCGCGAGGGCGGCGCTAACATGGGCGGCGATGCGCGGCTCGTCCTCGACCAGCAGGAGGCGCATCAGTCGTCGATCTCCAGGATCTCGCCGGTGGCGGCATCCACCTCCACCTCGCGGACGCGGCCGCGCGGGGTCATCACCTTGAACTCATACACGAAGCGCCCGTCCTCCTCGTCCAGCTCCACCTCGATCACCCTTCCGCCGAGGCGCGGCTGCACGATGGCGAGGATCTCCGAAAGAGACCGGATGCGCCCCTCGCGCAAGGCGCGGCGCGCGCGCTCCTGGTCGCTGCTCGCCCAGGCGGGCGTGGCGGCGAGAAGGAGGAGGGCGAGGGCACGGCGGGAAAGGGCCATGGGCCGGACCCTACGCCCCTTCCGCTGACAGGACGCTGACACGGGCCGTCGGGCGGGTGTCAGCGCCCCCCCGGTATGAGGGTGCCAACGCCGCTCCTGGCCGATCGCGAAGGATCCTCACCCGATGCTCACCCGGCAGAACCTTTCCATTGCCCTCGTCGCCGCCGCGGGCTTCGCCGCACTCGCCCTCGCCCAGCGGGTGGATGACAGCTTCGCCGCCACAGATCCGCTGCGCGTCGTACCGATGGAGGCTCCTGCCCCCACCGCCCCGCTCGGCTTCGCCGAGGTCGCGCGGCGCATCGAGAACCAGGGGCTGCAGATCTGGGAGATGGAGGAGGAGGACGGACGGATCGAGGTGGAGGCGACCGACCGGAACGGCCGCCGCATCAAGCTGCTGATGGATGCGCACACGGGGGCGGAGATCCGCCGCCAGGAAAACGGCCGCTGAGCGAAAAGGAACACACATCATGATCTTCGGAACCGACCCCGCCTTCGCCCTGCTCGCCGCCTTCCTGCTCGCGCTGGGTTGGATCCCCGCCTTCCTGGCGCTGCGCCACCCGGCGCCGCGCCGCCAGCGCTAGAAAGGCCTCAAAGGCTGCCGAGCAGCACCAGCACCACGCCCGACACCACCAGCAACGCACCCAGCACGTCGCTCCCCTTCATCCGCTCGCCCAGGAAGAAGCGGCTGAAGGCCAGGGTGAACAGGATCTCGACCTGCCCCACCGCGCGCACCAGCGCGACGGGGGCCAGGGCGAAGCCGATGAACCAGCAGGCCGAGCCGCAGGCCGAAAGCGCCCCCACCTGGGCGGAGGAGCGCCAGGTGCGGAACACGCTGAACACCGCCTGCCGTTCCTTCACGAAAAGCCAGCCGCCCTGCATCAGCGTCTGCATCGCATTCATCAGCACCACGGTGAACAGCGCCTTCAGGATGGGATCGGAGGCTGGAAGCCCCGGATAGGCGGCGCGGGCGCAGATCGCCGTCATGGCGAAGCAGAACCCCGCCCCCATGCCGCGCAGCGCGGCGGGCTGCACCGTGGCGCGCAGCACCTCCCCCGCCGTGAGGCCGCGCCCCGCGAGGGATAGATACATTACTCCGGCCGCGCTGATGATGATGCCCTTCCAGGCCAGCGGGCTCAGCGCCTCGCCCAGCAGGATGACGGCGATCAGGCTGGCCTGGATGGCCTCGGTCTTGGAATAGGCCGTCCCCACCGCGAAGCCGCGCGGCCCGAAGGAGGAGATGAGGAGGTTGGTGCCGAAGATCTGCAGCAGCCCCGCGAGGGCGACGAGCAGCAGGTAGGTCACGCCCGGCGTGCCGAGTGTGCCGTCCGTCGCCAGCCAGTAGAGGGCGAGGATCACCAGCCCCACCGGCACGCCGTAGAGGTAGCGCACCACTGCCGCCGCGTTCAGGGAAAGCTGGCCGCGCAGCCGCTGCTGCAGGGCGGTCCGCCAGGTCTGGAACAGCGCCGCCGTGCCGGTGGCCGCGACCCAGAGAGGAATCAGCATGGGCGCATGGCAGCACGGCACCGGCCGCGCCGGAAGGGACGTTGCGGCCGGCGCGGCACGGGACGGCTCAAGTGGCGTCCATCTGTAAGCCCTCGCGGCGGATCACCGCGGCCCATTTCTCCGTCTCGGCGCGCACGAAGGCGCCGAAATCGTCTGGGGTGCCGGGCATGGGCACGCCGCCCATCTGGGCGAAGCGCGCCTGGGTCTCGGGCATGGCGAGCAGGGCGTTGATCTCGGCATTGATCGCCTGGATCGGGGGGGCCGGGGTGTTTGCCGGGGCAAACATGCCGAACCAGGTGTTCACCTCGTAGGGCGCGAGTTCCGGCATGGTTTCGCGGATCGCGGGCACGTCGGGAAGCTGCGGGTTGCGCTCGGCGCTCGTCACGCCGAGGGCGCGCACCCGGCCCGCGCGAACCTGCTGGATGCCGGTGGTGAGGTTGTCGAACATGTACTGGATGTTGCCCGCCACCAGTTCCACCGCCGCCGGGCCAGCGCCGCGGAACGGGACGTGGGTGCCCTCCGTGCCGGTCAACTGGTGGAACCACACCCCCGAAAGGTGCGGCGACTGGCCGACCCCTGGCGATCCATACGAGAGCTTGCCGGGATTGGCGCGCAGATGCGCCACGAACTCGGGCACGGTGCGCGCGGGCACGGAGGGATGCACCACCAGCACGTTCGGCCCGCGGATCATGTTGCCCACCGGCACGAGGCTCTCGGGCCGGTACTGGAGGTTGCGGAACAGCGAATAGCCGATGGCCTGCGGACCGATATTGCCGGAAAGCAGCGTGTGGCCGTCCGCCGGGGCGCGCACCACCTCCAGCGTGCCGATGGTGCCGCCACCGCCCGAGCGGTTCTCCGCCACCACCGTCCCGCCCCAGCGCTGCCCGAGATGCGCGGCGAGGAGGCGGGCCATGATGTCCGTCGTGCCGCCCGGGGCGGCCGGGACGACGATCCGCATCCCCTGGCTGGGCCGCCAGCCCGACTGGGCGCGGGCCAGGGCGGGGATGGCCAGGGGAAGCGCCAGCGCGGCCCTGCGGAAAATCGTCACGACTCGTTTCTCCCGGTTCGTTTCGCCTGAAGGATGGCGCGCCGAGGGCCGGGCATCAATTCACCTGCTGCGGCGCGTCCGGGCTGTCGAGCGAGAAGGGCGGGACCACCACGTCGAAGGGTTCGCCCGTTGCGGTCGCGACCATGTGGTACAGGCCGCGCATGATGCCCGAGGGCGTGGAGAGCGGCGTGCCGGAGGTGTAGGTGAAGGCCTCGCCCGGCTCCAGCACCGGCTGCTCCCCCACCACACCTTCGCCATGGACGCGCTGCGTGCGCCCCCCGGCGTCGGTGATCAGCCAGGTGCGCTTGAGCAACTGGACCGTGACGGTGGAAAGGTTTGCGATCTCCACCCGGTAGGCCCAGACCCAGCGACCGGCTTCCGGCTTCGACTGGTCCTCCAGGTGGATCGCCTGCACGGAGACGCGGATGCCGCGCGTCGTCGCGGTGTAGGCGCCGCTCACCGCTTGAGCGCCAGGGCGACGAGCGGCAGCGCGTGCCGACGCCCGGCGCCCAGTGACTGCCCGATCACCAGGAGGATGGTCGGGCCTGGAATGGCCAGCATGATCGCCGTTGCGGCCAGGAAGGCCAGCCAGGTTTCGAGGCTCATGCCCCCTGTATAACGCGGGGCTACTCCGCCGCGCGAGCCTCCTGCGACGGCGCGGCGGCATCCAGGGCCTGGGCAAGGTCCTCGATCAGGTCGGCCACGTCCTCCAGCCCCACGGAAAGCCGCACCGTGCCCTCCGCGATGCCGAGGCGCGCGCGCTCTTCCTCGCCGATGCGCATGTGGGTGGTGGTGGCGGGATGCGTCACCAGTGACTTGGAATCGCCCAGGTTGTTGGAGACGTCCACGAGACGCAGCGCGTCCAGGAAGCGGAAGCAGGCTTCCTTGCCGCCCTTCACGTCGAAGGTGACGAGGGTGCCGCCGCCCGTCATCTGCCGCATGGCCAAGGCCTGCTGCGGATGGTCGGGGCGGAAGGGATAGAGGACGCGCGACACCTCGACGCGCTCCGCCAGCAAGTCGGCGATCGCAGCTGCGTTGCGGCACATCTGGTCCACGCGCAGCTTCAGCGTCTCGAGCCCCTTGAGGATGACCCAGGCGTTGAAAGGGCTGAGGGAGGGACCGGTGTTGCGGATAAAGGGCTGCAGCACCTCGTCCACCCATTTCCGGCGGCCGAGCACGGCGCCGCCCAGTACGCGGCCCTGCCCGTCCATGTGCTTGGTGCAGGAATACACCACCACGTCGGCACCGAGTTCGAAGGGCTTCTGCAGCAGCGGCGTGGCGAAGACGTTGTCCACCACCACCAGCGCGCCGGCCTCGTGCGCCAGCTTCGACACGGCGGCAATGTCCACCATCTCCAGCATGGGGTTGGAGGGGCTTTCCAGCAGCACCATCGCCGCCGGGCGCGACAGCGCCTCCTGCCATTGCGCGAGATCGGCGCCGTCCACGAAGACGCTCTCGATGCCGTAGCGCGGCAGGAGGGTGGAGACGATCCAGTGGCAGGAGCCGAACAGGGCGCGCGAGGCCACGACGCGGTCGCCGGTCTTGAGGTGGGACAGCATCGCGGCATGGACGGCGGCCATGCCCGTCGCGGTGACGCGGCAGGCCTCGGCGCCCTCCAGCGTGGCAAGGCGGGCCTCCAGCATGGAGACGGTCGGGTTGCCGAAGCGGCTGTACTGGTAGTGGGAGATCTCGCCCTTGAAGGTGGCCTCGGCCTGGGCCGCGTCGTCATAGACGAAGCCGGAGGTGAGGAAGAGCGCCTCGGCCGTCTCGGCATGGTTGGTGCGGTCGAGGCCGCCGCGCACGAGCAGAGTGGCGGGGCGGTAGCTGGGACGGGTCATGGGTTCGTCACCTCATGCGGAACAAAGGCGTCCGGCACCGTGGGACGGCGGGCCGTTTAGCGCGCTTGTTTTCCGCCTTCCCATGCGGAGGAGGGGCGACCTGACTTCCAGGACCTCGCCGCAAGCTGGCCGGACAAATCGCGAGGGCCCGGGAGGAGTAGCCCCGCCGGATGCGGGGCGTCAATCGCGCCGGGGGTCGGAAGGCCGGGACATAAAGACATGTTTATGCCTCTAGGCAGACCCGGCCAGGGCTGGTAAAGCCGCCGCGATCCCGCATCGCTGAAGGATGAACGCCCATGCCGGTGGCTGCCGATTACGTCGTGAAGGACCTCTCCCTGGCCGATTGGGGCCGCAAGGAGATCAACATGGCCGAGGACGAGATGCCCGGCCTGATGGCGACCCGCGCCGAGTACGGCAAGCAGCAGCCGCTAAAGGGCGCGCGCGTCGCCGGCTGCCTGCACATGACCATCCAGACCGCCGTGCTGATCGAGACGCTGGTGGCGCTCGGCGCCGAGGTGCGCTGGTCGTCGTGCAACATCTTCTCCACCCAGGACCACGCGGCCGCCGCCATCGCCGCCGCGGGCATTCCCGTCTTCGCCAAGAAGGGAGAGACGCTGGAGGAGTACTGGGAGTACGTCCGCAAGACGCTCGAGTGGGGTGACGGCGGCACGCCGAACATGCTGCTGGACGATGGCGGCGACATGACGCTGTTCGTCCATTACGGGCTGCGCGCCGAGAACGGCGACACCGCCTTCCTCGACAAGGCGACCAACGAGGAGGAGACGGTGTTCTTCGCCCTCATCAAGCGCACCCTGTCCGAGAAGAAGGGCTGGTTCGCGGAGCTGGCGAAGAACATCAAGGGCGTCTCCGAGGAGACGACGACGGGTGTGCACCGCCTGTACTCGATGGCCAAGGAGGGCAAGCTGCTCTTCCCCGCCATCAACGTGAATGACAGCGTCACCAAGTCGAAGTTCGACAACCTGTATGGCTGCCGCGAGTCGCTGGTGGACGCGATCCGCCGCGGCACCGACGTCATGATGGCCGGCAAGATCGCCATGGTCTGCGGCTTCGGCGACGTGGGCAAGGGCAGCGCCGCCAGCCTCCGCAATGCCGGCTGCCGCGTCATGGTGAGCGAGGTGGACCCGATCTGCGCGCTCCAGGCCGCGATGGAGGGCTACGAGGTCATCACCATGGAGCAGGCCGCGCCGCGCGCCGACATCTTCGTGACGGCGACGGGCAACGTGGACGTGATCACGGCCGACCACATGCGCGCGATGAAGCACCGCGCCATCGTCTGCAACATCGGCCACTTCGACAGCGAGATTCAGGTCGCGGCGCTGCGCAACTACAAGTGGGACAACGTGAAGCCACAGGTGGACGAGATCGAGTTCCCCGACGGCAAGCGCATCATCCTGCTTTCCGAGGGCCGTCTGGTGAACCTGGGCAACGCGACGGGGCACCCCTCCTTCGTGATGTCCGCCTCCTTCACCAACCAAACGCTGGCGCAGATCGAGCTTTGGACGCGCACGTCGCAGTACGACAAGAAGGTCTACGTGCTGCCCAAGCACCTGGACGAGAAGGTGGCGAGCCTGCACCTCGAGAAGGTGGGCGCGAGCCTGACCAAGCTGCGTCCCGACCAGGCGAGCTACATCGGCGTTTCGCCGCAGGGCCCGTTCAAGGCCGAGGCCTACCGCTACTGAGGCGGTACGGAGGGGGCGCCCGCGCCCCCTCCCCTTTCATAGAAGCGGCGCAGGCGTTCCTCGCCCACCCCCGCAAACCACAGCCCCAGCACCACCAGGTTGCGCGAGGAGCGACGCAGGTAGCCGTCGCGCCGCCAGCGCGCGGCGCTGGTGACGGCCTCCGCATCCAGGGCGCGCAGCCGGGCGCGGCCCAGGCGCCGGACGAGATCCACATCCTCCATCAAGGGCAGCGGGCGGAACCCGCCCACGGCGTCGTAGAGCGCGCGCGGGATGAGCAGCCCCTGGTCGCCATAGGGCAGGGCCAGGACGCGGCAGCGCCATGCCACCGCGCGCGCCAGTCGCCGCGCGGCAGGTGCGTCGTCGTCCAGGGCGAAGCGGAAGTAGCCGGCCGCCTCCTCATCCCGCAGCGCGGCTTCCGCGGCGCGGCGCCAGTTGGGCGCGAGCCGCGTGTCGGCATGCAGGAACAGCAGCCAGTCGCCGCGCGCCGCCTCGGCCCCCGTCCGAAGCTGTAGACCGCGCCCGCGCGGCGCATGGACGCTGCGCCAGCGCGGATGCGGCGCGGCGCCATGCGGCAAGGCCAGCACCACCTCCTCGACCTCCTTGGGGGGCGTGACGGAAGCGGCATTCAAGCAAGGGATGACGGCGCTGATGTTCATCTTTTGTTCTTGACCGTCCCGGGTCGGACCCTCATGCTCCGCATGGATTCTTCGGAGAACAACGCATGCCCGATGGTGGCGGGTTTTCCCGGGCGGCGAAAGCGGCGGCCAAGGGGCGCGGCGCCCTGTCCAACCCGGACAACCGCTTCGAGGCGAAGGGTCGCGAAGCCTTCGACGATGGCTGGGGCAGCCTGACGGAGGACATGCCGGCGCTGCGGACCACGCTGACGCGCGAGGCATCGCGCACGGCCATGACCTTCAACGACAGCCCCGACCTCGGCTTCGACCGCTCGCTCAACCCGTATCGCGGCTGCGAGCATGGCTGCGTCTACTGCTTCGCTCGCCCCTCCCACGCCTATCTCGGCCTGTCGCCGGGCCTCGATTTCGAGAGCAGGCTGCTGTTCAAGCCCGACATGCCGCGCCTCCTGGAGAAGGAACTGTCGCGGCCCGGCTACGTGCCGCGCACCGTCACGCTGGGCGCCAACACCGACCCCTACCAGCCGGCGGAACGCAAGATGGCGCTCGCGCGCGAGGTGCTGGAGGTGCTGGAGCGCTTCGGCCATCCGGTCGGCATCGTCACCAAGTCGGCCGGGGTGCTGCGCGACCTCGACATCCTGTCGCGGCTGGCGAAGCGCAACCTCGTGCGGGTGTATCTTTCGGTCACCACGCTGGATGCGCGCCTCGCGCGCGCCATGGAGCCGCGCGCGGCCAGCCCGGTGCGGCGCCTCCAGGCCCTGCGCGCCCTGTCCGCGGCCGGGGTGCCGACCGCCGTGCTCGCCGCGCCGATGATCCCCGGGCTGAACGATGCGGAGCTGGAGCGCATCCTGGAAGCCGCGCGCGACGCCGGGGCCCGCAGCGCCGGCTACGTGCTGTTGCGCCTGCCGCACGAGCTGCGGCAGATCTTCGAGGAATGGCTCGCCGAGCATTACCCCGACCGCGCATCGCGCGTGCTGGCTCTGGTGCGGCAGACGCGCGGCGGCGCGCTGTACGATTCGCGCTGGGGCCAGCGCCAGACCGGCACCGGCCCCTATGCCGACCTGCTTCGGCAGCGCTTCCACGTGGCGGCCTCCCGGCTCGGCCTGCTGCCGCGCGAAAGCCACGCGCCGCTGGATTGCGGCGCCTTCAACGGCCGCGCGATGGAGCGGCAGGGCGTTCTCCTGTAATTCCGGTTCATGCCGGATTTTTCCCTGGAAGCGGAGGCGGGCGGGCTGGTGGCCGGGGTGGACGAGGCCGGGCGCGGCCCCCTGGCCGGGCCGGTGGTGGCCGCCGCCGTGCTGTTCCTCGAACCCTGCCCGCCGGAATTGGCCGCGCTTCTGGACGATTCCAAGAAGCTGTCCGCCCCGGCGCGCGAACGCGCCTTCGCGGCGATCCGCGTCTGCGCCGGGCTGCGCTGGGCGGTGGGCGCCGCCTCGTCCAAGGAGATCGGGGCGGTGAACATCCTGCGCGCCACCCACCTCGCCATGGCGCGGGCGGTGCGGCGGCTGGGGATGGTGCCCGACCTCGTACTGGTGGACGGCAACCAGCCTCCGCCCCTTTCCTGCCCGGTGCGCTGCGTGGTGAAGGGGGATGGGCGCTCGCTCTCCATCGCCGCCGCCTCCATCCTCGCCAAGGTGACGCGCGACGCGGCCATGGCGCGGCTGGACCGGCGCCACCCCGGCTACGGCTTCGCGCGGCACCAGGGCTATCCGACCGCGCCGCACCGCGCGGCGCTCATGGCGCTCGGCCCCTGCGCGCATCACCGGAAGGGGTTCGGCCCGGTTGACGCGGCTCGGGCCGCGCCGTCATTGTCGGCCTCGATTCGTTGAGGGGACGGGGCTTGGGGGCAGGGCTCGATTTGCCGCTGGACAAGGTGCTGGTGGGCGACTGCATCGAGACCCTGCGGGCCTTGCCGCCCGCCTCGGTCCATGCCGTCTTCGCGGACCCGCCCTACAACCTCCAGCTTCGCGGAGAATTGCTGCGCCCGGACCACTCCAAGGTGGACGCGGTGGACGATGACTGGGACCGGTTCGACGACTTCGCCGCCTATGACGCCTTCACCCGCGAATGGCTGGCGGAATGCCGGCGCGTCCTGCGCAAGGACGGCACGATCTGGGTGATCGGCTCCTACCACAACGTCTTCCGCCTCGGCACGGCGCTGCAGGACCTGAACTTCTGGATCCTGAACGACGTGGTCTGGCGCAAGGCCAACCCGATGCCGAATTTCCGCGGCCGTCGCTTCACCAACGCGCATGAGACGCTGATCTGGGCGGCGCGCGGGCAGGAGGCGAAGTACCGCTTCAACTACACCGCCATGAAGGCGCTGAACGACGACGTGCAGATGCGCTCCGACTGGCACATCCCGCTCTGCACCGGCAACGAGCGGCTGCGCGACGCGTCGGGCAACAAGCTGCACCCGACCCAGAAGCCGGAGGCGTTGCTGCACCGGGTCATCCTGTCCTGCACGCAGCGCGGCGACGTGGTGCTGGACCCGTTCCTGGGCAGCGGCACCACCGCCGCCGTCGCCCGGCGCCTGGGCCGACGCTTCGTCGGCATCGAGCGCGACCCGTCCTACGCCGAGGCCGCGATGGCGCGCGTCGCCGCGGTGGAGCCGCTGGCCGACGACATGCTCGCCCCCACCCCCAGCAAGCGCGAGCAGCCGCGCATCCCCTTCGGCACGCTGGTGGAGCGTGGCCTGGTCGCGGCCGGCGAGGCGCTGTGCGACCGGCACCGGCGCTGGACCGCCACGGTACTGCCCGACGGGCGCATCCAGTGCGGCACGGCGCGCGGCTCCATCCACGCCGTCGGCGCGGCGGTGCAGGAGGCGCCGTCCTGCAATGGCTGGACCTTCTGGCACCTCCTGCGCCGCGACGGCACGCTCAAGCTGCTCGACGAGTTCCGGCAGGAGATGCTGGCGGGGAGCTAGCATTTTCAAGCGGAGCGGCGTCGCTCCGCGGCTCGGAAAATGCGCCCGGCAAGGGTCACAGCGCCTTGTCGTAGGTGATCCACCCCGTGCGCGTCGCCACGCGGTCATAGACGCCGCGGCCGCGATAGTTGTCGTCCGCCGTGATCCAGCGGATGACGTTCCAGCCCTTCTCCCGCCCGATCGCCGCCAGGTGCTCGATCAGCGCATCGGCGACGCGGCCGCCGCGATGCGTGGGATCCACGAAGAGGTCGTCCAGGAAGCCGCCATACAGGGCGCGCAGCGGCCGCGCGAAGGGGCGGTAATGCGCGAGGCCGATCGCGCGCCCCGTCTCGTCCTCCGCCACCACGGCCTTCACCTCGTGCGCCGGGTCGTGGATCCAGTTCCAGACGGTGGCGCGCATCTCCGGCGTCTGCTCCACCTTGTAGAAGGCGGCGTAGCCGGCATAGAGCCGCTCCCAGTCGTCGCGGTGGCGGGATTCGGGCGGGATGATCCTCATGGCGGCAGCGAACCGCCCCGCAGCGCCGCGCGCAAGAGGGTGGGCGGGACGGCGCCACGGATTGCGAGTTCGGCCGCTTCCCCGCCCGTCCAGGCGGAGACGGGCTGGTAGAGCGCCTCGTCCCGGAGGACGCGGCCCGCGCCCATCACCATGGAGCCGCTGTTCACGCGCGAGAAGAAGGCGGCATCGCCCACCCCTTCCAGCAAGGCCGCGGTGTCGAACTCCAGGATTTCAAGCTCGGGCGCGCCCGGCTCGGCCTTGCGGCGCTCGCGGATCGCGGCGGCGCGGAATCCGTCGCGCCGCCGTTCCGAGAGCCAGAAGAACACGTGCGAGTCCACATGCGCGCGCCAGGCGGCCGGGTCGCCCGCGAAACGCCCGCGGAGGACGCGGGACAGGCGGTCGTCGCGCATCTGCTGGAAGCGCAGCACCGCGCCCTCCAGCGCCACGAAGCCGTCGCGGTTCGCGTGCGACACCCGGCCGGCGCGGCGCATGATCTCGGCCGCGGGCAGCAGCCCCTCGCGTGCCACGCGCGGCAGGCCCTCTGCCTCCACGACGTGCCAGCAGCTTGGGTGCCGCGCCGCGAAGCTCACGCGAGGCCGAGCACGTCCTTCATGCCGTAGAGCCCGGGCGGCCGTCCCTGCGCCCACAGGGCGGCGCGCACCGCCCCCGTCGCATAGGCGCGCCGGTCGAAGGAGCGGTGGGTGAGGCTGATCTGCTCCGAGGCAGCAGCAAAGAGCAGCGTGTGCTCGCCCACCACCTGCCCGCCGCGCAGCGCAGCGAAGCCGATCGTGCCGGTGCCGCGCGGGCCGGTATGGCCGTCGCGGCCGGACTCGCGCCCCGCCTCCTCCAGCGTGGTGCCGCGCCCCTTCGCCACGGCGCGTCCCATCGCGACCGCCGTGCCGCTGGGCGCGTCCACCTTCTGGCGGTGGTGCATCTCCACGATCTCGGCGTCGTATTGCGCGGCGGGCAGCGCGGCGCCCAGCTTCTCGGCGATGGCGAGGACGAGGTTCACGCCCGTCGCGAAGTTCGCCGCGTAGACGATGGCGACGCGCTTCGACGCCTCGGCCACCGCCACTTCCTGCTCGGGGTCGAGGCCGGAGGAGCCGAGGATCAGCGGCACGCCCGTCTCCGCCGCCAGGGCCGCGTGGCCGGCGGCGCTGGCGGCATGGGTGAAGTCGATCACCGCATCGCTGCCGGCGAACAGGGCGCGCGGGTCGTCGCCGCGCCGCGTGCCGGCGGCGAGCGCCGCGCCGGCCGCCGCGACCTCCTCCTGGAGGAGGAGGCCCATTCGCCCGCCGATCCCCGCGATGCCGATCCTCATCCGACCCTCCCCTGCGCTGTCCCTGCGTCATGCACCGCGGCGCAACCCCTGCCAAGCGCAGGCCGTTTCCCGCCCATGGAAGCGAAACCCACCACCGAGGACATGACCGAGGGCACGGAAGGCCCGATGATCGCGGCGGCCAAGGTGGCCGGCACGCTGGTCTACGGGCCGGATGGCGAGGAGATCGGCCGCGTCGTGGACGTGATGATCCGCAAGCGCTCGGGCCAGGTCGCCTATGCGGTGATCGAGTTCGGCGGCTTCCTGGGTATCGGGACGCGGCAATACGCCCTGCCCTGGCATGCCATGACCTACGACACGCGGCTGGAAGGCTACGTGGTGCCCAACCTCACGCGGAACCGGCTGGAAAGCGCGCCGGTCCATGACCCGATGGACCGGCGCTCCTACGCGGATGCGGACGTGTTCTGGGGTGGCGGCGCGATCCCGTCCTAAGACGGGATCAGCTCTTCCAGAAGTCCCGCACCTTGGCGAAGAAGCCCTCGCTTTCGGGCGAGGACTTGTCCTCCTTGGCCGATTCCGCCTCGAACTCCTCGAGCAGCTCGCGCTGGCGCGTCGTGAGGTTCTGCGGCGTTTCCACCGCGACCTGCACGTACATGTCGCCGCGCGCGGCGGAGCGCAGCACGGAGAAGCCCTTGCCGCGCAGGCGGAAGCTGTCGCCCGTCTGCGTGCCCGGCGGGATCTTCACGGCCGAGCGCCCGCCCTCGATGGAGGGCACCTCGACCGAGGCGCCCAGCGCGGCCTGCGCCATGCGGATGGGCACGCGCACCATGATGTTGGGCCCCTCCCGCTGGAAGATCGGGTGCGGCGCGATGCCCACGTCCACGTAGAGGTCGCCGGCCGGCGCGCCGCGCAGCCCCGCCTCGCCCTCGCCGGACAGGCGGATGCGCGTGCCGTCCTCCACCCCCGCAGGGATGGAGACGTTGAGGGTGCGGTCGCGCTGCACGCGCCCGGCGCCGTGGCAGATCTTGCACGGGTTCTTGATGGTGCGCCCGGTGCCCGAGCAGGTGGGGCAGGTGCGCTCGATTAGGAAGAAGCCCTGCTGCGCGCGGACCTTGCCGGCGCCGCGGCAGGTGCCGCAGGTCTGGACGTTGGCGGAGCCGCCCTCCGCGCCCGAGCCCGAGCAGGCCTCGCAGGCCACGCTGGACGGGACGCGGACCGTCTTCTTCACGCCCGCGAAGGCTTCCTCCAGCGTGATCTGCACTTCCTGCCCGAGGTCGGCGCCGCGGCCGGCATTGGCGCGCGCCCCGCCGCCCCGGCCGCCGCCGAAGCGGCCGAACATCTCCTCGAAGATGTCCTCGAAGCCGCCCGCGCCGAAGGGACCGGCCCCGCCGCCGAAGCCGCCCGGCCCGCCACCGCCAGCCTCGAAGGCAGCGTGGCCAAAGCGATCATAGGCGGCGCGCTTCTCGGCATCCTTCAGCGTGTCGTACGCCTCGTTCAGTTCCTTGAACTTACCTTCCGCCTCGGCATTCCCCTGGTTGCGGTCGGGGTGCCACTTCATGGCGAGCTTGCGGTAGGCCTTCTTGAGGTCGTCTTCGGAGGCGTCGCGCGCGACGCCCAGGACCTCGTAATAGTCGCGCTTGGCCATGGTTCAGCCTTTGATCGGGCGGCGCAGGGCCGTCCCACGAAACCCTGGAAGAAGCAACGCCCGGGTCATTGCTGACCCGGGCGCCTCGGTCGCGTTGCGCTCGCGCGCCCTCACGACTTGTTCTGCTTCTTGGGGTCCACCTCCTCGAAGTCGGCGTCCACCACCTTGTCGCCGCCCGGGGCACCGCCCGCCTGGGACTGCGCGCCGGCCTCGGGCTGCGGCGAAGCCTGCTCGGCCTTGTACATGGCCTCGCCCATCTTCATCGCGGCCTGGGAGAGCTTCTCGGCCGCGGCGTTGATCGCCTCGGCATCGCCGCCCTCCATGGCGGTGCGCGCTTCGCGGATCGCGGCCTCGGCCGCCTCCTTCTCGGGGCCGGGCACCTTGCCCTCGTTGTCGCGGATGGTCTTCTCCGTGGAGTGGACCAGCGCGTCCAGGCCGTTCCGGGCCTCGACCGCCTCGCGGCGCTTCTTGTCCGCCTCGGCATTCGCCTCGGCCTCGCGCACCATCTTCTCGATGTCGGCGTCGCTCAGGCCGGACTTGGCCTGGATGCGGATCTGCTGCTCCTTGCCCGTGGCCTTGTCCTTCGCCGAGACGGACACGATGCCGTTCGCGTCGATGTCGAAGGTCACCTCGATCTGCGGCACGCCGCGCGGGGCGCCCGGGATGCCGGTCAGGTCGAAATTGCCGAGCAGCTTGTTGTCCGACGCCATCTCCCGCTCGCCCTGGAAGACCTTGATGGTCACGGCGGTCTGGTTGTCGTCCGCCGTGGAGAAGGTCTGGGATTTCTTGGTCGGGATGGTGGTGTTGCGGTCGATCAGGCGCGTGAACACGCCGCCCAGCGTCTCGATGCCGAGCGAGAGCGGCGTCACGTCCAGCAGCAGCACGTCCTTGACGTCGCCCTTCAGCACGCCGCCCTGGATCGCCGCGCCGATGGCCACGACCTCGTCGGGGTTGACGTTGCGGGCCGGCTCCTTGCCGAAGAAGCCCTTCACCGTCTCGACCACCTTGGGCATGCGGGTCATGCCGCCGACCAGGATGACCTCGTCGATCTCGCCGGCCGCGAGGCCCGCATCCTTCAACGCCTGGCGGCAGGGCTCCAGCGTGCGCTGCACCAGGTCGTCCACCAGCGCTTCCAGCTTGGCGCGGGTGAGCTGCATGACGAGGTGCTTCGGCCCGGAGGCGTCGGCCGTGATGAAGGGCAGGTTGATCTCGGTCTGCTTGCTCGACGACAGCTCGATCTTGGCCTTCTCGCCGGCTTCCTTCAGGCGCTGCAGCGCCAGCTTGTCGCCGCGCAGGTCGATGCCGTTCTCGCGCTTGAACTCGTCGGCCAGGTAGTCGATCACGCGCTGGTCGAAATCCTCGCCGCCCAGGAAGGTGTCGCCGTTGGTGGACTTCACCTCGAAGACGCCGTCGCCGATCTCGAGGATGGACACGTCGAAGGTGCCGCCGCCGAGATCATAGACCGCGATGGTGCCGGTGGCCTTCTTGTCCATGCCGTAGGCGAGCGCCGCCGCCGTCGGCTCGTTGATGATGCGCAGCACCTCGAGGCCCGCGATGGCGCCGGCCTCCTTGGTCGCCTGGCGCTGGGCGTCGTTGAAGTAGGCGGGGACGGTGATGACGGCCTGCGTCACCTTCTCGCCGAGATAGGCCTCGGCCGTCTCCTTCATCTTGGTGAGCACGTTCGCGCTGATCTGCTGCGGCGCGTACTTCTTGCCCTCGACCTCGACCCAGGCGTCGCCGTTGTCGGCCTTGGTGATGGCGAAGGGGGCGAGGCCCTTCTCCTTCTGCACCATCGCGTCGTCGTACTTGCGGCCGATCAGGCGCTTGACGGCGTAGAGGGTATTGGTCGGGTTGGTGACGGCCTGGCGCTTGGCGCTCTGGCCCACCAGACGCTCGCCATTCTTGGCGAAGGCGACCATGGAGGGCGTGGTGCGCGCGCCTTCCGCGTTCTCCAGCACCTTCACCTCGCCGCCTTCCATGATGGCGACGCAGGAATTGGTGGTGCCGAGGTCGATGCCGATGACTTTGCTCATCCGTGTGTCTCCTATGCGGCGGCCTGGGAAGCGGCCCTTGCGAGGCACCGCGTCCCGCCCCTCGCGGATGGGGTGTGGACGACAGGGGAGATATTGAGCCGGGCGTGGCGCGGCAAGGGGTGGAGTGTGGGATTTCCGCAACAGGGGCTGCGGCTTGACTTCCCGCACCCTCCATCGCACTCACGGCTTCACGGTCTTCACCTTCTTCTCCGACGCGGTGCCGGCATCCTGCTTCCCGCCTACCCTGCCGAGCCGCTGATCTAACGGCTCCTCGCCTAATGCTTTGACCCTAATCCCCCAGCAGAAGGGAGGGCATCACGATGCATGACACCGCCATCGCCGCCGGAAAGGCCTTCTTCGACGCTTACATGCCCGAAGGCGGCAAGCGCGTCCTCGAGATCGGATCGCTCGACGTCAATGGCAGCCTGCGCGACGTAGCTCCGCTGGGCACGGATTACGTGGGCGCGGATCTCGGTCCGGGCCGGGGCGTCGACATCGTGGTTCCAGCCGGCGAGGACCTTCCTTTCCCTTCAGATAGCTTCGACGCCTGCGTCAGCATCTCCTGCTTCGAGCACGACAGCGTGTTCTGGGAAACAATTTGCCGCATCGCCCGCGTCATCCGGCCGGGCGGGCTGATCTATCTGGACGTCCCGTCCAACGGCCCCTACCACGCCTATCCACGCGACATTTGGCGCTTCTATCCCGATGCTGGGCTGGCGCTCGCGGAATGGGCACGCAAAGAGGGCTTTCCGCTAACGCTGGTAGAGAGCGGCACACTGCGGCGCCGCGCCGACTTAGTGGGATGGAACGACTTCGTGGCCGTACTGCAAAAAGCCCCGGTGACGCCGCCCCGCCGCTTCATGCTGGAAGCCTTCCCGGACGCCATGAACGTCCGCCGCCTCGGCGTCGAAGGGCTGCTGAACCCGGAGCCCAAGACTGAGGACCAACGCCTGCTGGACGAGGTGCGGCACGAGGCCGGGCGCAGGGGGGAGGAAGCGGCGCGGCTGAGTGCGACGTTGGGCGAGCGAGAGGCGCAGATCGAGGCGTGCGGGGCGGAAGTAAAGGCCCTGCGGGACCGCGCTACGGCTCTAACCGCCACACTGAGCGATCGCGACGCGGAGATCCGCTCGCTTGGCCAGACCTTGAGCCGGCGCGCGGAGGAGACGGACTCGCTGCGCCGGACGATGGAAGCGCGCGAGAGGGACCTGGCGGTCCTGAAGGACCGCCTCGCCGCGCTGGAAGCCGCGCTCGCCGATGCGCAGAAGCAACTGGCGGAAATGTCGGCCTCAACCAGCTGGCGCGTCACAGCGCCGCTGCGGGCGGTGAGCCGGCGCCTGAAGGGCTGAGAGGCGGAGGGTGCACCGGGCCCCCTCCCCCGTGGCCCGGTTCAGTCCGCGTACTGGCCGGCGGCCTGGATGATCGGCCGCCAGCGGGCGATGTCCGCCTGCCAGAAGGCGCGGTGCGCCTCGGACGTCGCCTTGTCCTGGGCCACCGGCTCCGTGCCCAGGTCGTTGAAGCGGCGGATCAGGTTCTGGTCGCTCAGCGCGGCCTGCAGGGCGGTGGACAGGCGGCTCACGATCTCGCGCGGGGTGTTCCGCGGCGCGTAGAGCCCGTGCCACACGCTGACCTCGAAATTCGGCAGCCCGGCCTCGCGCGCCGTCGGCACGTCCGGCAGGGCGCTGACGCGGTTCTCCGTGGTGAGGGCAAAGGCGCGGATCGTCCCGGCGCGGATCTGCTCCGTCGTGTTGGTGGTCTGGTCGCACATCAGGTCCACCGTGCCGGCGACGAGGTCGTTCATGGCCGGGGCGGTGCCGCGATAGGGCACCGTGGTCAGCGGCACCTGCAGCGCCGACTGGAACAGGAGGCCGCACAGGTGGGAGGCGGCGCCGACGCCGGCATTGGCCAGGTTGATCCGGTCGCGCTGGCGGCGCACCAGGGCAATCAGCTCCTGGAGGTTGTTCGCCTCGATGTTGCGCTTCGCCACCAGGGTCATCGGCACCTCGGTGATGAGGCCGACGGGCTCGAAGCCATTCACCGGGTCATAGGCGAGGCGGCGATACAGGGTCGGGATGGTCGCCATGCCGATGTGATGCACGAGGACCGTGTAGCCATCCGGGCGGGCCTGCGCCGTGCGCTGCGCGCCCAGCGTGCCGCCAGCCCCGCCCACATTCTCCACCACCACCGTGCCGCCCAGGCTGCGGCCCATGCCCTCGGCCACCAGCCGCGCCACGGTGTCGGTCGGCCCGCCCGCCGCGAAGGGAACGATCACCGTGATGGTGCGGTCGGGGTAGCGGGGCTGGGCCAGGGCCGGGAGGGCGAGGCCGGAAACTGCAACAGCGGGAAGGGCGCGCCGGGAAAGGCGGGACATAGGATTCACTCCGTGCGAGGCGAAAGGCGGCGGTTATGTCGCCTCGCACGGGGGTGAGCGCAAGGTTCAGTTCTGCGGAACTTCCAGCCTTGACAGGACGGGACGCCAGCGCTGCGCCTCGCTGGCAAGGAAGGCGCCGAACTCGGCCGGGGTGCCGCCCTTCAGGAACTGCGCCTCGTTGGTCAGGCGCTCTCGGACGCGCGGCTCGCGCAGCGCCTCGTTGGCGGCGGCGTTCAGCCGCTCCACCGTGGCGGGCGGCGTGCGGGCCGGGGCCAGCAGCCCGAACCAGGATTCCGCGACGAGGCCCGGATAGCTCTCGGCGAAGGTGGGCACGTCGGGGGTGGAGGGCACGCGCTCCGCGCTGGTCCAGCCGAGGATGCGACCCTGGTTGTTGCGGAACACCGGCAGGGCGGTGGAGCCCGCGACCACCAGCAGGTCGATGTCTTTGGCGAGGAAGGCGGCGAGCGACTGGGAATCGCCGCGATAGGTGACGTCCTGCATCGTCACGCCCATGCGCTCCAGCACCAGGAGCATGGCGACGTTGGTCAGGGTGGTGGGCCCGTTGGTGCCATAGGTGATGCGGCCCGGCCGCTCCCGCGCCGCGGCGGCCAGGGCGGCGATGTCGGCCGGCCCGTCATGGCGCGCGATCACCGCGAAGGGAAAGGTGGAGACGAGCATCACCGGCGCGAAATCCTCCACCTTGTAGGACAGGTTGCGGTGGATCGCCGGGTTAATGGTGAGCGTTGTGCCGGCCGCCATCAACGTGGTGCTGCCGTCGGGCGCGGCGCGGGCCACCGCCTCGGCGCCGACGATGGTGTTGCCGCCCGGCCGGTTCTCCACGACCACGTTCTGGCCGAGCACGGCGGACATGCGCTCCGCCATCAGGCGGGACACGGTGTCGGTCGAGCCGCCGGGCGCGAAGGGGACGACGATCGTCACGGGGCGGGACTGGGCCAGGGCGGGCGTCGCAAGGGCAAGCGGCGCCAGGGCCAGTGCGGCCCGGCGTGTGGTGCTCGGCATGGGTTCCTCCGGTCTCTTGGGCAGCTTCGCTACCGTGATGCACCGTATCAGCTTCTTTCTGGCCATGGCCACCCGGCGCGGTTATGTTCGCGGGCATGGTGTACGGGTTGCCAGAAGCCCTCCTGGCGCCCGTCGGGATGGGACAGATATTCGACGAAACGGATTGGTCTGCCACCGCGCTGGGCCCTCGGGCGCGCTGGCCGCTGGCCCTGCGCCTGGCCGTGGACCTCATCCTGGCCTCGCGCTTTCCCATGAGCGTGGCGTGGGGGGAGGAGCGCATCCTCCTCTACAACGATGCCTATGCCGAGATCCTGGGCGCGCGGCACCCGGAGGCGCTGGGCCGGCCGATGCAGGAAGTCTGGCCGGAGGCATGGCCGGAACTCGGCCCCCTTGTCGCGCGGAGCTTCGGGGGCGAGGCAGTGTGGCGCGAGGACATGCTGCTCACGCTGGAGCGGCACGGCTATCCGGAGCCGGCCTGGTTCACCTTCTCCTTCTCGCCGCTGCGCGACGGCCTGGGCGCGGTGTGCGGCATGCTGAACACCGTGGTGGAAACCACGGGGCGGCAGAGGCTGGAAGCCTCGCTGCGGCACAGCGAGGCGCGGCACCGCGCCCTGCTGGAAAGCATCGGCGACGGGTTCTTCGTGCTCGACCGCCATTGGCGCTTCTCCTACGTCAACCCGCAGGGCGCGCGCATCCTCGGCCGCCCGGTGGAGGAGATGCTGGGGGCGGTCATCTGGGACGCCTTCCCAGGTCTCGTCGCCTCCCGCTTCGAGGCGGTGTACCGCCGCGTCGCCGAAACCCGCGCGATGGGGACGGAGCGCGCCTTCTACCCCGATCAGGGCCGCTGGTACGAGGTGCGGGCCTTTCCCGCGGAGCCGGGCGGGATCTCCGTCTTCGTGCGCGACGTGTCGGAGGAGGTGCGCAAGGACGAAGCGCTGCGGCGCTCGGAAACCCGCTACCGCTCCCTGTCCGAGGCGTCCTCGCAGCTGGTCTGGACGCTGGACGGGGCGCAGCGCATGGGCGGCGGCCAGCCCGGCTGGGAAGCCTTCACCGGCCAGGACAAGGCGGCGCGCAGCGGGATGGGATGGCTGGAGGCCGTGCACCCGGACCACCGGGGCCGCTTGCTCCACCTCGCCCGCGCGGCGGTGGAGGAGGGCCAGGCCTACGAGGCCGAATTTGTCCTGCGCCGGCATGATGGCGCCTGGCGCACCCTGCGCGCGCGTGGCGTGCCGGTCCGCGATGCCGAGGGCGCGGTCGTGGAATGGGTGGGCAGCGGCGCCGACGTCACGGAGCAGCGCCTGACCGAGGGACGCCTCGCCCTCGCGATGGAGGGAACGAGCGACGGGCTGTGGGATTGGAACATCGTTTCCGGCGAAAGCTTCCACTCGCCCCGCATTGCCGCGATGCTCGGCCACGCGCCGGAGGAGTGGGACAGCAGCCACGAGAACTGGCTCCGCACCATCCATCCCGAGGACCGGCCGGCGGTCGAGACGCGGCTGCACGAGCATCTGGCAGGCGAGACGGAGGACTACTCCGCCACCTACCGCGTGCGGCACCGCGATGGGCGCTGGCTGTGGATCCTGTCGCGCGCCCGGGCGCTGCGCGACGTGGAGGGCTGCGCCATCCGCCTGGTGGGCGCCCACACCGACATCACCGCCCAGAAGGAAGCCGAGACGGCGCTGGCCGAGCGCGAGGCGCGGCTGCGGGTGATGGCGGATGCCATGCCGCAGATCGTCTGGTGGGCGGACCCGAGCGGGCACACCCTCTGGTACAATCGTCGCTGGCACGAATTCACCGGCATCCCCCGCACCGACGTCGCGCCGCCCCCCGAGGAGCGCCTGCACGTCTACCACCCCGAGGACCTCCCCGTCGCGCAGGAGCGCTGGCGCCACTCGCTCCGCACCGGCGAGCCCTACGAGGTGGAATACCGCTTCCGCGATGCGGCGACGGGACAGTGGCGCTGGCACCTGGGCCGTGCCCTGCCGGCGCGCGACGCGGAGGGCCGGATCACGGCCTGGGTGGGCACCGCCACCGACATCCACGACCAGCGCGACGCGCGCGAGATCCTGACCCGGTCGCATGACGAGCTGGAGCGGCTGGTGGCCGCGCGCACGTCCGAGCTGATGCGCGCCGAGGCGGCGCTGCGCCACAGCGAGCGGCTGCAGGCCATGGGCCAGCTTACCGGTTCCATCGCGCACGACTTCTCCAACGTGCTGCAGGTGGTGGATTCCGGCATCCATCTCCTCGCCAGCGAGGAGCTGTCGGGGGAGGAGCGGCTGGAGGTGGCGGACGGGGTCGGCGCCTCCCTGGAGAATGCGCGGCGGATGACCCGTCAGCTCCTCGCCTTCGCGCGGCAGCAGCCGCTGGAGCCCGCGACGCTGGATCTCAACGCAAGGCTGCGGGCGATGCGGGAGCTGCTGCGCCATTCCCTCGGCCAGCGCATCGCGCTGAAGACGGAGTTCGCGGAGGGGCTGCCCCCGGTGACGCTGGATCCGGCGCAGCTGGAAACGGCGCTGCTGAACCTCGTGATGAATGCGCGCGACGCGATGCCGGAGGGGGGGACGCTCACCCTCTCGACGGCGATGGAGGATGGCCGCGTGGCGCTGACCGTTGCCGACACGGGCGAGGGCATGCCGCCCGAGGTGCTGGAACGGCTCTTCGAGCCCTTCTTCACCACCAAGCCGGCGGGCAAGGGCACCGGGCTCGGCCTCGCCCAGGTGCATGGGTTCCTGGCCCAGTCCGGCGGCGAGGTGCGGGTGGAAAGCACGCCCGGTGCGGGCAGCCGCTTCACCCTGCTCCTGCCTTCCTGATCCTCCCTACCACGCCATCGGCGTGGTGAGGCGCAGCCCGGGTGCCGGGTTCTGGAACAGCCGGTTCTCCCGCGTCGCGTAGGCACCGTCCTGCGCCACGCCCCGTCCGGGCAGGCGCGGGTTGATCAGCGCCGGCTCCAGCCCGGACTCCGCCAGGCTGGACCGGCCGACCCTGGGCCCTTCCAGGTCGAGATTGGGGCGCGGGGCCAGTTCGGGGCGCGGGGCCACGGGCTGCGGCACGCCCGCGAAGCCGCCGAAGCCGTTCGCGCCGGGGGTGCCGCCCGTGCCGGGGACGCCGCCATCCATCCAGGCGCGGTCGCGCGGGTTGCGCGGGCGGGCGCGCCGGGGCGGCGTGCGGCGGGGCGCGGTGGGCTGCGCCGCCTGGGGCGCGGGCGGCGCGACGGCCGGGACCTCGAATTCCTGCGCGCGGGCCGGTGCGGCGCCCAGCGGCACCAGCAGGGCCAGCAGCGGCAGAAGCGGGATCAAAGCCCTGCCATGCCGCGCGAGTCTTCCGACGGGTTCGTTTCCACCCCCGGAAGGTTCCGCCGCCAGGCATGGAGCGCCCAGCGGACGGAGGGAAAGGCGATGCTGTCCCACGGGATCTCCTCCCACGTGAAAAGCGCCACTTCCTGGCTTTCCGGCCCGGCGGCGAAGCCCGGCTCGGCCAGGGAGGCGCGAAAGATCACCTGCACCTGGCCGATGCGGGCGATCGAATACACGGCCAGGACGCTGTCCAGGGAAAGGCGGGCGCACGCCTCTTCCCACGCCTCGCGCCGGGCCCCCTCCTCCACCGTCTCGCCCAGTTCGAGATAACCGGCGGGCAGGGTCCAGAACCCCTTGCGCGGCTCGATGGCGCGGCGGCACAGCAGGATGCGGCCTTCTTCCGACACGACGCTGCCGACCACCACCTTCGGGTTCTCGTAGGCGATGAAGCCGCATTCGCCGCAAACCAGGCGCTCGCGGTCCTCGCCCTCCGGCACGCGCCGGGTGAAGCGGGCAGCATCCATGAAGACAAGGTGAAGATCCGGACAGCCCGGCGCAAGAGGCTTGTGGCTCGGGAAAACCCTACCGCATCAGGAGCATCAGCACCGCAAACAGGAGAAGCGCGAGGCCCTGCAGCAGCACGCGGTAGCGCATGAGCTTCTGCGAGGTCTGGGCGGAACCGCCGCGCGCCATGCCGATCAGGCCGGCGAACAGGACGCCGAGCACCGCCAGCATCGCGGCCCCGACCAGGAAGGTGAGGAAGGTTGTCATTCCCCGCACATAAGGTCGTTCCGGCCGAAGCGGTATGGCTCAGCCGCGCATCCCTTGCAGCCGGCGCACCGCCACGACGCCGACGAGGGCCGCCAGGGCGCAAAGAAGGAAGCCCGGCCCGTAGCCCCCGGTGCCGAGAACCAGCATGGAGAAGCCCGAGGGCGCCACCACCATGGTCGCGGCGAAGACGAAGCCCAGCGCCGCCGTCGCCGCCCCCACCCGCCCCTCGGGGGCGAGGCGCGCCACCTCGCCCAGCAGGACACCGTTCCAGGCCACGGCGCTGGCGCCCATGGCCGCGCCCAGCAGGAGGATCGCCGCCTCGGGCCAGGAGGGACCGGCCAGGGCGAAGCCCGCCGAGGCGAGGGCGATGACCACGCCCAGCGCGACGAGCACGGGCGGCGCCCCGATCCGGTCCGCGACCAGTGCCCAGAGCACGCGGCCCACCATGCCCGCGCATTGAGCCAGGGCCAAGGCGAGCCCCGCCGCCTCCAGCCCCCGCCCCAGCACCTCCACCTGCCAGACCACGAAGAAGCTGGAGAAGCAGAACTGCCCGATGCCGAAGGAGGCAGAGGCGACCGTCAGGGCCCGGATCCGTGGGTCGTCGCGCAGGATGGAAAGCGAGGCACGGGCTTCGGCGAAGGGGCGCAGGGGCGGCGCGTCGGGCTGGCGGTCGGCATCCAGCACGGCGCGCAGCGGCTGCAGCGCCAGGGCGAGCAGGACGGAGAACAGCGCCACCCCCAGGACGCCGCCGCGCCAGCCGAAGATCAGCGCGAGCAGCGGCGCCAGCGCGGCCACCAGCATGGCGCCCATGGGAACGCCGCACTGCTTCAGCCCGAAGATCAGCGAGCGCCGCGCCGGCGGGGTGCGCGGCGCCAGCAGGTGCGAGCCGGCGGGGGTGATCGGCCCATGACCCAGCCCGGACAGCAGGGCCGACAGGACCAGCGCCAGCGGATGCCCGAAGGCGGCCAGGGCAATGCCCAGACCCACGGTGACCAGCGCGCCCTGGCACACCCGCACCCCGCCATGGCGGCGCAGGAGCCCCGCCGACAGCGGCCCGGACAACAGCGCCCCGGCATAGACCAGCGAGGTGTGGAACCCGGCCAACCCGGCCGGCAGCCCCGTCTCGGCGGCGATGGCAGGCGCCAGCACCGGCACCGCCAGGAAGGCCCCCATCCCTGCCAGGTGCGTGCCCATGAGGGCGAGCATGACAGTCCAGACAGAGGGTTCACGTGGCATGGGGTTCCCATGCTGCGATGCGGGGCGGCACCCGTCCACCGGGTTGACCCCGGCCATCGGCGCCGCGAAACCCTCCCGCATGATCCGGCTGCTTCTTGCCCTGCTGCTTCTCGTCGCACCGGCCCAGGCCCAACAGCCGGTCGTGCCCGCGCCCGCGCCGGCAGCCCCCGCCGCCCCGGCGGAACCGGCCCCGGCCGCGCCCGCCGCCTCGCCCGAGGTGGCGGCGCTGCTGGAGGTCCTGCGGGACGAAGCCCGCCGCGCCGAGCTGATCCGCGCCCTTGAGGCAGCCCAGCCCGGCACGCCCGCACCCGCGGCGGGCGAGGCGCCGGCGGCCCCGCCCGCCGCGGAGGCCCCTGCCCTTCCCGCCCCGGCGGAGATCGCCGCCGGCATCGCCGGGCGCCTCGGCAACCTGCTGGGCGATGCGGTGGACGCGCTTTCCGCCGCCACCGACCTGCGCGGCGTCGGGCAATGGCTCGGCGACCTGGCCCAGGATGAGCGGCTGCGGCAGCAGGTGGCCTCGCTGCTGTGGAAGCTCCTTCTGGTGCTGGGCGGCGGCCTCCTCGCCGAATGGCTGGTGACCCGGGCGCTGCGGCGGCCGCGCGCCTGGCTGGAACGCCGCGCCGCCGCCATCGAGGGGCCGCTGCCTGGGCTGCGCCGCCTGCCCTGGATCCTGGGCAACCTCGCCCTCGACCTCCTGCCCATCCTCGCCTTCGGCGTGGTGGCGATCGGCACGGTGGGGTTCCTGGCGACCTGGCCGTCCAACCGCGTCATCATGGAAACCATCGCCACCTCCTACATGGCGGCGCGGGCGGTGATGGCCGTGGGACGCATGGTCTTCGCCCCCTCCTCCACCAAGCTGCGCCTCGTGCGCTGCGACGACGAGACGGCGCACTACGCCACGCTGTGGATCCGCCGCCTCGCGCTCACCGCCGTCACCTTCTACGCTCTGTCGGAACTCGCGCTGTTCTTCGGCCTGCCGCCGGCGGCGCAGGTGGCGATCTGGCGCCTGGGGCTGCTCGGCCTTTCCGTGCTGCTGGCGGTGGTGGTGATGCAGAACCGCACCGCCGTCGCGCGTTTGCTCGCCGCCCCGCCCCTGAAGGAGGGCGACGAGCCGGACGGTGCGCGGCGCTTCCTGCGCGGGGCGCGCGACCGCCTGGCGGAGGCGTGGCACGTCCTCGCCGTGCTTTGGCTCCTGGCCGCCTGGACGGTCTGGGCGCTGCAGATCGACCGCGGCTTCGAGCGGCTGATCACCGCCTCGGTGATGACGGTGGTCATCATCGCCCTCGGCAAGCTGGTGGACGAGATGATGCGACGCGGCCTCGGTCGGCTGATGCGGATCTCGCCGGAGCTGGCGCGCAACTATCCGGGGCTGGAGGCGCGCACGAACCGCTACCTGCCGGCGCTGCGCGGCATCCTGTCCTTCCTGATCCTGCTGGTCACCCTAATCCTGCTGCTGGAAGCCTGGGGGCTGGGAGCGCTGTCCTGGTTCCGCCCCGGGCGGATCGGCGGACGCGCGGTTTCCGCCATCCTCACCATCACCCTGACCGGCGGCCTCGCCCTGGCGATCTGGGAGGCGGCGAATGCCGCCATCCAGCGCCACCTCGCCAGCCTCCCGGCCTCGGGCCAGGCGGCGCAATCGGCGCGGGTGCGGACGCTGCTGCCCATGCTCCGCACCGCGCTGGGCGTGGTGCTGACGGTGGTGTTCGGGCTGACGACGCTCAGCGAGGTGGGGGTGAACGTGGCGCCGCTGCTGGCCGGCGCCGGCGTGGTCGGCCTCGCGGTCGGCTTCGGCTCGCAGACGCTGGTGCGCGACGTCATCACCGGCATCTTCCTGCTGTTCGAGGATGCGGTGGCGGTGGGCGATTCGGTGACGGTTGGCGCGCTGTCCGGCACGGTCGAGCAGCTTTCCATCCGCTCCATCAAGCTGCGGGCGCTGGACGGGGCGATCCACATCATCCCCTTCTCCGCCGTCACCACCGTCACCAACCAGACGCGCGACTTCGGATACGCCGTGGTGGACATCCCCGTGGACTACGCGTCGAACACGGACCAGGCGATCCGCGTCATGCGCTCCGTCGGCGAATCGCTGCGCGAGGACGAGGCCTGGGCGCCGCAATTGCTGGCGCCTCTGGAGGTGATGGGGGTGGACCGCATGGGCGATGGCGGCGTGGTGCTGCGCGCCCGCATCATGACGCCCCCGGCGCGCCGCGTCGCCGTGGGCCGCGAGCTGAACCGCCGCCTCAAGCAGGCCTTCGACGCGGCGGGCATCCGCCTCTGGGCCGCGGGCGCCGGCCGCGAGGGGTTCAAGCCGCCAGAGCCAGAGCCCACAAAGCCCCCACCCCCGCTGCAATCGCCAGGAGGTAGGAGCGGAGTGCGAGCATGGCCCCGACCGTGACCGCCCCGGCGAGCAGGTGCGGCACCCCGCCCTGCAGCAGCGGCGGCGCGACAAAGGCCACGAAGATGCACCCCGGCATGTGGTGCAGCATGGCCTGCACGAAGGGGCCGGGCCGGAAGGCGCGCAGCAGGGCGTAGCCCCCGGCGCGCAGCACATAGGTCGCGATCGCCATGCCGAGGATGGCGAGCAGCACGTCGGGGCGCAGGCTCATCGCCGACCGTCCCGCCAGGCGCCGGCCGCCGCGCCGCACAGCGCCCCGGCCAGCACCGGCCAGGGCGGCCCCAGCCCGGCGAAATGCGCCAGCGCCGCCGCGATTCCCGCGACCAGCCAGGGCACGGCGTCGCCGCGCCCGCGCCAGATCGGCACCATCAGCGCCAGGATGGTGGCGATGCCGGCGAAGAACACCGGATGGCCGGGCGGCAGCCGTATCAGCCCGGCGGCGGCATGTCCCACCCCGGTCATCGTGGTCCAGCCGGCCCACATGGTCAGCCCCATGCCGAGCAGCAGCGCCGCGTCCCGCCCGCCCTGGCGCTGGTCGGCGATGCAGACGGCGAAGGTGTTGTCCACCAGCGTCGCCAGCGTGCCCCAGAGGCGGACCCCACGCAGCCGGTCCAGCCAGGGCGACAGCGCCGCCCCCATCGGCGCGAGGCGCAGGTTGATCACCAGCGCCGCCAGCGTCGCGCCCAGCACCGGCGCCGGCTCGCGCCACAGCTCCAGCGCGACGATCTGCGAGGTGCCGGCGAAGACCAGCGCGCTCATCAGCACCGTTTCCAGGAAGGACAGCCCTTTGCTGTCCGCCACCACGCCGACCACCAGCGCGAAGGGCACCATGGCGGGCAGCAGCCCCACCGCGAGGCGCGCCCCGCGCAGCGCCCCCACGCGGGTGAAGACCACCGGCCCGGGCTTCACCCGAGGCGCTCCACCGCCTCGTCGCGGCTCATGGCGAGGGCGCGCCGCGCCACCTCGCCGCCGAACCCGGCCCGCGCCAGGGTGGCGAGCCATTTGCGGCGCGTGTCCGGATCGGGGGCCGCCGCGGCGAAGGGACCGATGCGGCGGCGGCGGCAGGCGACGAGGCAGGCATGGGTCTCGTCCGGCACCTCCTCTCCTTCCAGCGCGGCGGCGGCGAGGGGCGGGGCGACGCCCTTCTGCAGCAGATGCGCCAGCGTGGCGCGGCCCGAGCGGCCGGAGCCGCGCAGCCGGCGCGCGCGGGAGGCGGCAAAGGCCGCGTCGTCCACCGCCCCCGCCTCGACCAGCCTGCGCGCGATGCGCGCGGCGGCTTCGGTGGCGCGGGCCGCCTCGGCGGCGATCTCCTCCGCGTCGCGCCCCCCCTGCCCCGCCTCGCGCGCCCAGCGGCGGATGCGGTTGGCCAGGACGCGGCGCAGCCCCGCCTCCGTCGCCGAGAAGCGCGCGAGGTGCGCCAGAGCGGCCTCGTGCAGCGCGGCGTCGTCGATGCGGGGCACGGCCCGGCCTCAGATCACGAAGTGCAGCGGCTCCGTCACCGGGCGGCGCAGCCCGGCGGCGGCGGCGCGCTTCAGCAGGTCCTCCACCGAAAGCGCGGCCAGGCGCTCGTCCAGCACCGCATCGAGTTCGGCCCAGAGCGGAACGGTCACCGCGTTGGCGAGGCGCCCGGCAGGCGGCGAGGGCGGCTCGGAGTCCACCACCGCCTCCACCACCTCGGCGAGGCGGACCTCGCGGGGGGCGCGGGCCATGCGGTAGCCGCCGCGCGGGCCGCGCAGGCTGTCCAGGATGCCGGCACGCACCAGGGCCTGGAGCAGCGGCTCGATGCCGCGCCGCGCCGCGCCCAGTCGCTCCGCCACCTCGGCCGCGCCCGTCACCTCGCCGCCGCGCCCGGCGTGGAAGGCGATGTCCAGCACGATGTCGAGGGCAAGAAGCGCCCGGTCCTGGCGCAGCAGCATGGTGAATCCCCTGATTCCGTTCTGTGGATATGCGCTTCCGACTGGACATTCTCCAGTCTCAGGGGCCAGAAATACGCCCATGATTCGTGATATGGCAACTGACATTCCAGCCGGGTTGCGCTCGGGCGTGCTGGACACGATCGGCCGGACGCCGCTGGTGCTGCTGCCCCGCCTGATGGAGCGTGAGGGGCTGCGGGCGCGGCTCGCGCTGAAGCTGGAGTTCATGAATCCCGGCGGCTCGGTGAAGGACCGGATCGGTCTGGCGATGATCCGCGCCGCCGAGGCCGCGGGCGAGATTTCCCCCGGCCGCTCGGTGCTGGTGGAGCCGACCTCGGGCAATACCGGCATCGCGCTGGCCGTGGCGGCGGCGGCGCGCGGCTACCGCCTCATCGTGGTCATGCCGGACGGGGCGAGCATGGAGCGGCGCAAGATGCTGCGCCTGCTGGGCGCGGAGCTGGAGCTGACCCCGGCGCGCAAGGGCATGGGCGGCGCCATCGCCCGCGCGGAGGAGATCGTGGCACGGACGGAGAATGCCTGGATGCCGCGCCAGTTCGACAACGGCGCCAACCCCGCCATCCACGAGCAGACCACGGCCGAGGAGATCTGGGTGGATTCGGAAGGCCGCGTGGACGCGGTGGTGGGCGGCATCGGCACCGGCGGCACGCTGACCGGCATCGCCCGCGCCCTGAAGCCGCGCCGCCCTTCCATGCGCGTCATCGGGGTGGAGCCGGCGGAGTCGGCGGTGCTGAACGGCGACGACCCGGGGCCGCACCGCATCCAGGGCATCGGCGCGGGGTTCCGCCCGGCGGTGCTGGAACTGGAAAGGCTGGACGAGGTGCGCCGCGTCGCCGAGCGCGAATCCTTCGCCGCCGCGCGGCTCTCGGCGCGGGTGGAGGGGCTGGCCATCGGCATCTCCTCCGGCGCCGTGCTGCACGCCATGATGGAACTAGCGCGCGAGAAGGCGATGGAGGGCAAGCTGATCGTCGGCATCGCCGCCAGCTACGCCGAGCGCTACCTTTCGACGGAGCTGTTCGAGGGGCTGTGACGGCGCGCTTGCTGCTAGGAGCGCCGCCCATGCTCTGCTATGAAGCCGGTCCCCCCGGCCGTTTCCACCTTCCCCCCTGAAGGCCATGGCGCGCATGTCGCACACCACCGCGGACGCCGCTCCCCAAGCGGCCGGACGCCTTGCCTCGCCCGCCGTGCGGGCCGCCATTCGCCGCCGGCTGAACGAGCTGGGCGGGGTGGTGCTGGGACTGGGCGGGCTGGTGCTCGGCCTCGCCGTGGGGTCGCACAACCCGGCCGATCCGTCCTTCTCCACCGCCACGGACCGCACCCCCTCCAACCTCGCGGGGCATCTGGGCGCGCAGGTTTCCGACGTGCTGGTGCAGGGCTTCGGCTGGGCCGCCTGGCTGCCCGCGCTGGTTCTGCTGGCCTGGGCGATGCGGATGTTCCTGCAGCGCGGGGTGACGCTGATGCCGCTGCGCATCGCGGCGCTGGCCGCGGCGATGCCGCTTCTGGCCGCCGCGCTGGCCGTGCTGCCCGGGACGGAATCCGGCGCGGCCGGGCCGCTGGTTTCCGCCGCGCTGCTGTTCAACCTGGAGCACCTGCTGGGCCCGATCGGCCGGCTGGGGGCGCAGCTGGCGCTGGGCGGGCTGGCCTTCCTCACCCTCTATGTCGGCTTCGGCCTGTCGCTCGGCGAATGGCGCCGGGCGGCCCGCGTCACCGCCCATGCCGGGATGGGCGCCGCGCGCGTGGGTGCGCAGCGGCGCCACTGGGTCACGCGGCCGCTGGGCTGGATGGGGCGGGCCCTGTGGCGCGCCGTGCCCAAGCCGCGCTTCCGCGCCGAGCCCGCGGCCGACCTGTCCTCCGTGCTGCGCGCCGCCGACGAGGCCGCCGCCGCCCCCGAGGCGCCGCGGCTGCGACCGGCCATCCCGGCGCCCGAGGCGCGCCCCGCCCCCCGCTCCACGCCGCGCGTCGCCGCCGGCGCCAAGCCCAAGCCCGCCCCGGCCGCCCAGCCTGCGCTGGACCTCGCGGCGAGCGGCTGGCGCACCCCGCCGCTGGACGTGCTGGCCCCGCCGCCGGCCCGCATCGCCTCGGGCCCCTCCGCCGACTCGCTCCAGGCCAATGCCCGCATGCTGGAGCAGGTGCTGAGCGACTACGGCGTCAACGGCACGATCAGCGAGATCCGCCCCGGTCCCGTCGTCACCCTGTACGAGCTGGAGCCGGCGCCGGGCACCAAGTCGTCGCGCGTCATCGGCCTCGCCGACGACATCGCGCGCTCCATGTCCGTGGTCGCGGTGCGCATCGCCACCGTGCCGGGGCGCAACGTCATCGGCATCGAGCTGCCGAACATCAAGCGCGAGACGGTCTTCCTGCGCGAGATGCTGGCGAGCGACGATTACGGGCGCCATTCGGGCAAGCTGCCGCTGATCCTGGGCAAGGATATCGGCGGCGCGCCGGTCATCGCCGACCTGGCGCGCATGCCGCATTTGCTGATCGCGGGCACCACCGGCTCGGGCAAGTCGGTCGGGATCAACACCATGATCCTGTCCCTGCTCTACCGCTTCTCCCCCGCCGAGTGCCGCTTCATCATGATCGACCCGAAGATGCTGGAACTGTCGGTCTATGACCGCATCCCGCATCTGCTGGCCCCCGTGGTGACGGAGCCGCCCAAGGCGATCGGCGCGCTGAAGTGGACCGTGCGCGAGATGGAGCGCCGCTACCGCGCGATGAGCCAGATCGGCGTGCGCAACATCGGCGGCTACAACGAGAAGGTCGCCGCCGCGCAGGCGCGCGGCGAGGTGCTGACGCGCCGCGTCCAGGTCGGCTTCGACCCGGAGACGAGCAAGCCCGTCTTCGAGGACCAGCCCCTGGCGCTGGAGAAGCTGCCCATGATCGTCGTCGTCATCGACGAGATGGCGGACCTGATGATCGTCGCCGGCAAGGAGATCGAGGCGGCGGTGCAGCGTCTGGCCCAGATGGCGCGCGCGGCCGGCATCCACGTCATCATGGCGACGCAGCGCCCGTCGGTGGACGTGATCACCGGCACGATCAAGGCGAACTTCCCCACCCGCATCTCCTTCCAGGTGACCAGCAAGATCGACAGCCGCACCATCCTGGGCGAGCAGGGCGCCGAGCAGCTGCTGGGCCAGGGCGACATGCTGTTCATGGCCGGCGGCGGGCGCGTGACGCGCGTCCACGGCCCCTTCGTCGCGGATGGCGAGGTGGAGAAGATCACCGACTGGCTGCGCGAGCAGGCGGAGCCCGACTACATCGAGGAAGTGACCGAGGCCGCCGAGGAGGAGGAAGCCGCGCTCGCCATGTCCGGCATCGCCGGCGCCTCGGATTCGGAGAAGTCGCTCTTCGACCAGGCCGTGGCCGTGGTGACGCGCGAGGGCAAGGCGAGCACCAGCTTCATCCAGCGCCACCTCAACATCGGCTACAACCGCGCCGCCAAGCTGATCGAGCAGATGGAGAAGGAGGGCGTCGTCTCGCCCGCCAACCATGTCGGCAAGCGCGAGGTGCTGGCCCGGCGTACGGAGGATTGACCGCGCTCTGCAAGACCGCTTCGCAGTCTTGCGGGGATCCAGGGGGTCGTAGGCGGTTGGCCTGCTTGGCCGCGGCGCGGGAGCGGCATGTGCCGGTTCCGCGCGGCGCCCCCAGCGCCTAGTTCCGCTTGAGCAGCACGCCCGCGCCCAGCGCGGCGAAGCCCGCCACCAGACCCCAGAAGGCGGAGCCCAGCCCGAAGAGCGAAAGCCCGGAGCCGGTCGCGAGGAAGGTGAGGATCGCCGGGTCGCGATCCTCCTTCGCCGCCAGCATGGCCTCCATGGCGCCGGTCAGCGCCGGAACCAGCGCGAGGCCGGTCAGCACCGCGATCACCCCGGGCGGCAGCGCCAGGAAGAAGCGCACCAGCAGCGGCGAGAAGAGCGCGAGCAGGAGGTAGAGCCCTCCGTAGATCACGCCCACCGTCCACCGCTTCGCGGCCTCGGGATGCGCTTCGCGGTTGGTGCAGATCGCGGCGGTGATGGCGGCGAGGTTGACCGCCGGCGCGCCGAAGGGCGCGGCGAGCAGCGTCGCCAGGCCGGTCCCGCGCAGCAAGGGCCCCGGCTTCGGCGCGTAGCCGGCGGCCCGCAGCACCACCAGCCCAGGCAGGTTCTGCGAAACCAGCGTCACCAGGAACAGCGGCAGCCCCAGACTGATGATCGCCCGCGCGTCGAAGACGGGCGCGACGGGCAGCAGCGTCCCGAAGGTGGCGCCGGGCGGAAGCGGGCCCACGTCGCCGCGCCCCAGCGCCATCGCGACGCCCGCCGCCAGCACGAGCAGCAGCGCATGGAGGGGAACCCGCCGGCGCGCGGCGATGAACACCGCCACCAGCACGGCCACCAGCAGCGGCTCCGACTCGCCGAGGCGGAACAGGTTCAGGCAGAAGGGCAGCAGCACGCCGGCGAGCATCGCCGCGGCGACAGTGGACGGGATGCGCTCCGCCCATCGCCCCAGGGCCGGCACGATGCCGAGCGCGATCATCAGGAGCGCCGCCGCGAGGAACACGCCGATCGCGACGGGCCAGGGCACGCCCTGCGTCGTGGCCGCCAGCAGCGCCGCCCCCGGCGTGGACCAGGCCAGCACGACCGGGATCCGCCAGCGGAGCGAAAGCGCGATCCCGGCGATGCCGATGCCGAGGCACAGCGCCGTGATCGCCGATCCGGTCTGCTCGACCGTGGCGCCCAGCGCGCGCACGGCCTGCACCACCAGCACCACGGTCCCGCCGAACCCCACCAGGGCGGCGATCAGCGCCGAGGACCAGGCGGGCGCGGGCGGCAGGCTGCGGAACATGCGGCGGGGATCTCCACGGACGGATCGTCCCGCCCACGCGCACCCTTCTACGGAGGCGGGCGGAGGCGGGAAACTCCGCCCCCTGCCCTCACCACTCGAACTGGTAGGTGGCCCCGACGCGCCCGCCAGCCGTGCCGGTACTGCCCTCGACCTTCAGCCGCTCCGTCACCTCCGCCTCGATGCCCACGCCGGTCTGCCCGTCTATGCCCTGGCGCAGGCCGAGATACACGCCCGGCAGCAGGTAGCGCCCGGCCTGCGCCCCGCCGCCAGGGCCGCCCACCCCGAGCTGGTCGAGGCCCAGGAAGCGCCGGATGCCCGCCAGCGCCCCTTCCGTGCCGCCGCCGGGCAGCTCCACGCCGGTCAGCTGGGCCAGGGCCTCGCTGATGCGGATGATCTCGAAGGGGGACAGCCGGCTGGTGCCGCGGTCGAAGAGCAGCCGCGCCAGGATCTCGTCCTGCGGTAGGGGCGGTTGGGATTCCAGCACCACCTGCGGCTCGTTCGCCGGGCCGGTGAAGCCGACGCCGACCGTGTAGTTCGCCGTGCGCACGGTCGCCAGCACGTCCAGCGTCGGCAGGAGTCCGCCCTGGTTGAAGCGCAGGATGGCGCGCGTCACCGTTAGGGTGCGCCCCAGCACCGCGAAGGTGCCGCGCCGCCCGCGCAACTCGCCGCGGATCTCGGGGGCGGCCAGCGTGCCGAGCACCTGCAGCCTCCCGACCAGCTCCGTCTCCAGCCCGCGCCCGCGCAGGAAGAGGCGTTCGGGCGCCTCGACGGTGATGTCGAGGGTGAGGTTGAAGGCCGGCTCCGGCTGCTGGGCGGCGGCGGTCCGGCGCGCGGGCGGCGGGCGCTGCGCGGCCCGGCCGGGCGGGGTGCGCCCGGTCTCGCGGAAGGGCACCAGCACGGTGACGGCGCGCGGCAGGCGGTCGGGCACGCGCAACTCGCCGCCCGTGATCAGCAGCCGCCCGCCCAGCCGAGCCCCGCCCTGCACCGCGCCGGTGAGCGAAAGGTCGGCGTTGAAGGTCACGCGCCCGTAATCGGGCGAGGCGAAGGCGGCGCCGCGCGCGGTGACGCGGAGATCCACGGGGATCGTCGCCTCCAGCGGCGCCACGCTGCCGGCGAGGGCGACGGTGCCGCCGCCCGGCGTGCTTCCCGTGACGTTCTGGAACACCAGCCGGTCGTCCTGGAACACGGCGCGGCCGCGCAGATTGTTGATGCGCAGCCCGGTATCCGGGTTGGCGTAGGACAGGCCCAGGAAATCCACCCCGCCCGACAGGTTCGGCGAGGCGAGCGGCCCTTCGGCCTGCGCCCGCAGGGAAACGCGCCCGCGCACCCGGTCCGCCCCGCCGGCGAGGAAGGGCTGCGACAGCACGCCCACATCGGCCTCGCCCGTCACGGTGGCGCTGATGCGCTCGCCCTCGGGCAGGGAGAAGCGCGCTTCCAGCCGCGTCGCCGCCCCGGCGGCCAGGGTGGCGCGCCCCTCCACGGAGGTGCCGCGCAGCCGCGCCTCGGCGGTCAGCGTGGCGGGAGGGAGGCCGCGAAGCTCCGGCGTGTTCACGCCCAGCCCCGTGCCGCGCAGCGTGAGGTCGGCCACCGGGACGGCGACGGTGCCGGAGACGCTCATTTCCCCAGCCAGGGTGCCGCGCAGCGGCGTGTCCGGCAGGGCGGCACGGGCGAGGCCGAGCGGCAATCCGGTGAAGCGCAGCTGGCCGGACAGGTTCTGCTGCTCGCCCCGCACGGCGAGGTTGCCGGTCAGTCGCCCGCCCTGCCCGGTGGCGAGGGCGATGTTCTCCAGCACCGCGTCCTGCCCGTCATAGCGAAGCCGCAAGGGCGCGACGAGGTTCAGGCTCTCCCCCGCCGCCGCCAGGGTGAAGCGGCGCACCTCCGCCTCCAGCGGCAGGGCGAGGCGGGTGGTGCCACCCAGGGTGATGCGGATGGCGGGGCCGCGCGCCTCGAAGCTCACCTCGGCCCGGTCGGCGCGGCCATCCAGGGCGAGGCGGGCATTGCCGCTCTGCCCGGCGAGGGTCAGGGCAGGCGCTTCCAGGACGAGGCGCCACTGCCCGGCGCTGTCCCCCTCGGCGGTGGCGTTGACGCGCCCGGCGAGTTCCTGCCCCGCCAGGGCGGAGAAGGGCCGAAGGTCCGGGACGGAAAGCCGCGCATTCCCCACCCCGCGCGGCGCGGCGGGGTCCAGCAGGCCGGAGGCTTCCAGCACGGCGGGACCGAACTCCACCCGCCCGCGTTCCAGCCGCGCCGCGCCATTCTCCGGCCGCGCGGCGATGTCGAGGCGCAGCGGCAGGTCCAGCACCACCCCGCCGCCCTGGACCGTGCCGGAGGGGGTGGAAAGCGGGTTGGCGATCTCGGCCGAGATGGCGAGGTCGCGCGCCGTGACCCCGGCGACGGCGAGGCGCGGCGCATCCAGGTTCAGGCTCAGCGCGGGGTCGGTGCGCGGGCCTCGCGCGGTGAAGCGCAGCAGCGCCTCCCCTTCCACCCCGCCGGGGATGGCGGAAACGCGGGCCTCGCCGCGCGCGTCGAGCGTTTCCCCGAGGTCGCCCTCCACCAGCGCCGTCAGCGCCGCCCCCGTCAGTTCCACGCGCGTGCCGGCGAGGTCTGGGGTGACTCGGAAGGCCAGGCGCGGCGTGGGGCCGAGCAACGTGTCCGCCGCCTCCACCCCGGTCGCGAGGCCTTGCGGCACGGCCGTCCCCTCGACCAGCGGGCGGGAGGTCGGGCCAGACACGCGCGCATCGGCGGCCAGGCCGGTGAAGGCGATGCCTTCGGGCACGAGGCCGGCGAAGCGGTCCGACCCCGCCAGGGCCACGGACACGGCGAGGTCGAGTTCCGGCAGGGCGCGCCCTTCGACCCGCGCCGTGCCGAAGGCGGCCTCCACCGAGGAGGGGCCGAGGGTCAGCGTGCCCGCATCCTCGTGGCGCAGCCGCAGGTCCAGCCGCGAGCCGGCGACGAGCGGGCGGAGATTCTCCGGCAGGAAGGCGGCACCCTCCACCGGCCCGCGCGCCTCCACCTCCGTCGCCGCCGCTTCGCGCCGCACCGTGCCGGTGAGCGAGGCGGAGGCGGCGTCGTAGCGCGCCTCCAGCGTGAAGGCGGCGCCCTCCACCGACCCGTCGAGGGACAGGCGGGCGGAAGCGGGGGCGCCGGCGAAGCGTCCCTGCGGGTCCTCCGCCTCGATGCGGGCGAGGAGCTGGGTTCCGTCGAAGCGGGCCTCCACGTCCGCGCGCGCCTCGCCTTCCAGTTCGCGGGCCTGGAGAGCGGCGTCCAGCCCGGCATCGTCCAGCTTGGCGCGGCCGGTCAGCGCCAGCGAAGCCTCGGGCAGGATGATGCGCGGCAGCTCGATCTCCTGGATTTCCACCGCGACGGGAAGCTGCGGCAGGGCGAAGCCGCTGGACGGCGCCGCGGGCTGCGTATCGGGGTCGCTGACCGGCCAGCGCTCGACGCGGATCTCGGCCGCGGTGAGGCGCGTGGCGGTGACGCGGCCACGGAACAGGGCGCGGCCGGACAGGTTCAGCTCCGGCCCCTCCACCACCAGCCACACGCCCTGGGAGTCGGCATAGGTGATGCGGGTGGCGGAGATGCGCCGGATGCCTGGGTTCAGCCCCTCGATCGTCAGCCCCGGCAGGGCCAGCCCGGCAAGCCAGGTGGGCAGGCCGGTGCGCAGCGGCGACCAGGCCGCCAGCAGCAGCACCATGGGCAGGGCGAGAAGGAGGACGAGGCGCCGCCGCATCAGAAGGCGTGCCCGATGCCGATGTAGAGCCCGTAGCCCTGCGAGCCCTGCTGCTTGACCAGCGGGATGGCGATGTCGGCGCGGATGGGGCCGAGGGCGGTGTAGTAGCGCACGCCCACGCCGGTCCCGAGGCGCCAGGCCGCGTCGCCGCCCGATCCGCCGCCGACCCGCCCGCCATCCACGAAGACCACGCCGCCCCAGTTGGTGCCGAAGCGCTGGCGGAACTCCACCGAGGCCTCGGCCAGCGAGGTGCCGCCGATGCGCTGCCGCGTGCCCGGGGCGCGGGGGCTGATGCTCTGGAAATCGTAGCCGCGCACCGAGCCGCCGCCGCCGGCGAAGAAGCGCTGCGAGATGGGCACGCTGAGCGCATTGGTGCCGAGCAGCTGCCCATAGGAGGCGCGCAGCGCGAGGATGGAGCGCCCCTGGCCGTCGATGTCGAAATAGGTGGAGGCGGAGGCGCGGACCCGCAGATACGGGTTGGCGTCGCGCACCGAGTAGGAGGGGGTGAGCGTCGCCTCCGCCCGGATGCCGCGGCGCGGGTCCAGCAGGCTGTCCGTGCTGTCCCAGCGCGCGCCGAGCTGCCAGCCCACCACCTGGTTCGGCACCAGCGTCCCGCGCGAGGGGCCGCTCTGCCCGATCTCGAAGACCGGACCGGTGTTGATCGTCAGCCGGTCGCTGAGCTTGCGCTCCGCCAGGAAGGAGCCGACCAGCGCGTCGCGGTCGTAGGATTCCAGCCTTTCCCGCAGCAGGAAGAGCGAGGCGACGAGGGCATAGTCGGTGTTGAACAGGAAGGGGTCGCGGAAGGTGAAGCCCAGCCGCCCGCCGGTGCGGGAGGTGTCCGAGGCGCCGAGCCGCGTCGCTGCCGCCTCCAGCCGCAGCCGCTCCGCATTGCCGAACAGATTGCGGTGCTCGAAGAAGGCGCCCAGCTCGATGCCGAAGCGCGTTTCGTAGGCGGCGTTGAGGCCGATGGCGCGGCGCGCCCGCTCCGACACTGCGACGGAGACGGGCAGCCGCCCATCCGGCCCCAGCGCGTCGCCCGTTTCCAGACGCACGGAATCGAAGACGCCCAGCGCGGTGAGGTCGGCGCGGGCGCGGCTGACGCGGGCCGGATCAAAGGGATAGTTCGTGAGGCGCCGGTCGGTGTAGCGGCGCACGAAGCGCTCATTCACCCGCTGCGTCCCCGACACCTCGGAATTGCCGAAGCGGGCGAAAGGGCCCGGATCGAGGGTGAAGGCGATTTCCATGGCCTGGCGGTCGTGGTCCACCACGACGTCGCGCGCCTCCACCTTCGCGAAGGGGTGGCCGGCGGCCTGGAGGCGCTCCACCAGTGAGGATTGCGCCTCCACCACGTTGGCGCCGCGCGCCGGCTCGCCCACGAGGTCCTGCAAGGGTGCGGCGGCGCGCGCGGCCGTTGCCTCCGCCTCCGTGGCGCGGGTGGTGACGCGGGTGATGGCATAGCGGGGGCCGGGCGTGGTGCTGATCGCGACCGGGATGGGGGTGCCTGCGGGTGGCGGACGGAACTCCACCGTGGTGGGATCCTGACCCGCCACCAGGATGCGGAAGGTGCCCGCGAAGAAGCCCTCGCTGTCCAGGGCGGCCCGCACCCGCTCCGCATCGCCGCGCGCGCGGGCCAGGAGGCCCGGCACGTCGGTCGGAGCACGTTCCTGCAGGGCGACGAGGCGCGAGGCGGCGGCGATGGCGGCGTCCAGCGCGCCATTGCCGGTCGGCTCCACCGTGACCTCGTAGGGGCGCGTATCGGGGTCCGGTTCCTCCGGGGGGTCCTGGGCGAAGCCGGCCCAGGGAAGCAGGAGCAGCAGGAAGGCAAGACGCAACCAGACACGCAAGGCGGGGCCCCTCCCTTCTTTCCTGCCCGCAGGCTTTACCCTTCGGGAAACGCGGCAAGCCGGGAAAGGTCGCGAGCGGGTTAACTCCCCGTTAAGCTGGGTCGCCCGTATCCGCCATCAGCCCCCCCGCCTCGATGCCGGCGATGCAGCACTCCTCGTCCTTCGCGGACACGTCGCCGGAGATGCCGACGGCGCCGAGCAGGACGTTGTTCGCGTCGCGCACCAGCACGCCGCCCTGGGCCGGGACGGCCTTGCCGCCCGTCAGGTCGGACAAGGCGTTGGTGAAGCCCGGCATGGACTGGGCGCGGCGCGCCAGCTCCCGCGTGCCGAAGCCCATGGACAGGGCGCCGAAGGCCTTGCCCGTCGCGATCTCGGGCCGCAGCAGGGAGGCGCCGTCCTCGCGCTTCGCGGATTTCAGGTGCCCACCGGCGTCCAGCACGACGACGCAGAGCGGCAGAAGGCCGAGTTCGCGGCCCTTCCGCAGCGCGGCGTCGGCGATGATCTCCGCCTGGGCGAGGGTGAGGCCGTTCACGGCGGCGGGGTGGGCGGGCTGGGGCATGACGTTCCTCCTCGTTCCCCCGGGCGATGCCCGGCGGAGAGGGGGTGCGTCAAGGCAGGGCGCGCAGCCGCGCTTCCACCAGTTCCCGCCAGGGCGCGTCGGCGGGGGCATCGGCCAGCAGGGCGCGCCAGGTGGCGCGGGCATTCTCGGGCCGCCCGGCGCGAGCCTCCACCATGCCGGACAGGAAGCGCAGCCGCGGGTCGCCGGGCTGGGCGGCCAGCGCCTCGCCCAGCCAGCGCCGCGCCTCCTCCAGCGCGCCGCGCTCGATCTCCACTTCGGCGAGGTCGCCGGCCAGGCCGGGGTCGAAGCGGGCGGACAGGGCGCGGGTCCAGGCCTTGGCGGCCTCGGCGAAGCGGCCGCGGTTGCGCTCGGCATTGCCGACCAGGATCCAGCCCTGGCGCCCCATCTCCGAGTTGATGTCGGCGCGGGCCAGACGCTCGCGCAGCGTGGCGATCAGCGTGTCGTCGCGGCTCACCGCCTCGTTGCGCTGGGCCAGGGTGGCCGAGGGCATGCCCGGCGTGCCGCGCCACAGATAGGTGCCCACGGCGGCGGCGGGGATCAGGGCCAGGGCGAGCAGCAGCGCGGGGGCGGGGCGCAGCGTGGCCTCCGACTCCTCCGGTGCGGGGGCGTTGAGCAGGCGACGCTGCACCTCGACCAGCGCGGCGCGGTGCGCGGCCTCGTCCAGCCGCCCTTCGGCGCGCTGCGTGTCCAGTTCGGCGATCTGCGCGGCATAAAGGGCGCGGTCCGCCTCCGCCCGGCCGCGCGGCCGCGGCGGGCGCAGGGTCGCCAGCAGGACCGGCAGCAGGACCAGCGCGGCGAGAAGAGCAAGGGCAAGCCAGGTCACGGGGGCGGGGGGCCTTCCAGCCGCGCGAGGCGCGCCTTTTCTTCCGCCGAAAGTTCCGCGTCGCCGATCCCCGTGGCGGCGCGGCGGCGGCGCATCAGCAGGATGGCGGCCAGCCCGCCGCCCAGGAACAGGAAAGGCGTCGCCCAGAGCAGGATCGTGTGGACCCCCACGGGCGGGCGCAGCAGGACGAAGTCGCCGTAGCGCTGGTGGACGAAGCGCAGCGTTTCCTCGTCCGTCGCCCCGGCGGCGATCTGCTCGCGCACCAGGATGCGGAGGTCGCGGGCGAGGCTGGCGTCGCTGTCCTCGATGCTCTGGTTCTGGCAGACGAGGCAGCGCAACTCCCGCCCGACGGCGCGGGCGCGGGATTCCAGCGCCGGGTCCTCCAGCCGGTAGGTGGTGTCGCCGACCTGGGCGAGCGCGGGCGCTGCCAGCAGCAGCGCGAGAAGCAGAAGGATGCGTGTCATGCGAGGAGCCGTCGGAGCTCCGGCATCATCTCGGCGGTGATGGGGCCGGCCCAGCGCCACTTCACCAGCCCGTCGCGGCCGATCACGTAGCTTTCCGGCACGCCGTACACGCCCCATTCGATGGCGACGCGCCCGGGCTGATCGGCGCCCAGCCGCGCGAAGGGATTGCCGTGGCGGCCGAGGAAGGTGCGGGCATCGGCCGGGCGGTCCTTGTAGTTCACCCCCAGCACCGGCACGCCCTCGCGATGCAGCGCCATGAGCTGCGGATGCTCGATGATGCAGGGCACGCACCAGGAGGCCCAGAAATTCACCAGCACGGGCCGCCCCGTCCCGCGCAAGTCGCTGGCCGCAAAGGCGGGCAGTCCCGCCCCTTCCACCTCCGGCAGGGCGAAGTCGGGCGGCGCGCGGCCGATCAGCGCCGAGGGGACGCCGCGCGGGTTGAAGGACCCGTCCTGCAGGCCGCGCAGCATGGCCCAGAAGCCCAGCCCCGCCGCCCCGGCGACGGCGAGCGGCGCATAGACCAGGACGCGGCGGCGCGAGGGCGACATCGCGCTCATGCCGGCGCGCCCTGCGCCGCGGCGCGGCGGGCGGGGGCGGCGACGCGCATCCGCCGGTCGGTGAGGGACAGCCCGCCGCCCAGCGCCATGATCAGCGAGCCGATCCACAGGAAGGGGGCCAGCAGGTTGTAGTGCAGGCGCAGCACCGCCTCGCGCCGCCCGTCCGCGCCGTCCCGCTCCTCGCCCAGCACGGCGTAGAGGTCGCGCAGCCCATTGGTGCGGATCGCCGTTTCGGTGGTGGTGGTGCGGCCGATGGGGAAGAAGCGCTTGGAAGGCTCCATCACCTGCACGGTGCGGCCGTCGCGCAGCACGGTGACCGTGGCGCGGCGCGCCGTGTAGTTGGCTCCCTGGAAGTCTCGCACCCCTTCGAGGCGCCACTCATACCCGGCGAACTCGGTGGAGGCGCCGGGGGTGAGGGCGATCAGCTTCTCGGTCGCCATCCCCATCCCGGCTATGCCCAGCACGGTGACGCCGACCCCGGCATGGGCGATGGCGGCGCCCCAGGCGGCGCGCGGCAGGCCCCCCGCCCGGCGCAGCGCGTTGCCGATCCCGGTGCGGCCCAACCCCGAGCGGTCGAGGATGTCGGTCGCCGCCCCCGCGATCAGCCACAGGCCGATGGCGAAGCCCAGCGCGGGCATGACCGGCGCGCCAGCCAGGAACATTGCCAGCAGGAAGGCGAGCAGCGCGAGCGCCGCCGCCCACCACAGGCGCTGGATCACGGGCCAGAGCGCGGCGCGCTTCCAGGCCAGAAGCGGCCCCGCCGCCATGGCCATGGCCAGCGGCAGGGCGAGCGGCAGGGTGGCGAGGTTGAAGAAGGGCGGCCCGACCGAGATCATCCGCCCCGCCAGCAGGTCCAGGAAGAGCGGGTACAGTGTGCCCACCAGCACCACCGCGCAAAGGGAGCAGAGCAGCAGGTTGTTCAGCACGATCCCGCCCTCGCGCGACACCGGCGCGAAGACACCCTGCGGCGCCATGGCCGGCGCGCGGAAGGCGAAGAGGGCGAAGGCCCCGGCGATGTAGATCCCCAGCAGGACGAGGATGAACACGCCGCGCGCGGGGTCGGAGGCGAAGGCATGCACCGAGTTCAGCACGCCCGAGCGCACGAGGAAGGTGCCGAGCAGCGACAGGGCGAAGGCCAGGAGCGCCAGCAGCACGGTCCAGATCTTCAGCGCCTCGCGCTTCTCCACCACGACCGCGGAATGCAGCAGCGCCGTCCCGGCCAGCCAGGGCAGCAGCGAGGCATTCTCCACCGGGTCCCAGAACCAGTAGCCGCCCCAGCCCAGCTCGTAATACGCCCACCAGGAGCCGAGGCCGATGCCCAGCGTCAGGAAGCTCCAGGCCGCGAGGCTCCAGGGCCTGACCCAGCGGCCCCAGGCGGCGTCCACCCGCCCCTCGATCAGCGCCGCCACGGCGAAGGCGAAGGTCACGGCGTAGCCGACATAGCCGAGGTAGAGCAGCGGCGGGTGCAGGGCGAGGCCGATATCCTGCAGCAGCGGGTTCAGCCCCTGCCCGTCGAGCGGCGGCGGCCAGACCCGGTCGAAGGGGTTAGAGGTGGCCAGGATAAACAGCAGGAAGCCGGTCGAGATCATCCCCAGCACCGCGAGCACCCGCGCCCGCAGCGCCGAGGGCAGGTCGCGCCCGAACCCCGCCACGGCGGCGGAGCACAGGGCCAGGACCAGCACCCAGAGCACCATGGACCCCTCGTGGTTCCCCCAGGCGCCGGAGAGCTTGAAGATCATCGGCTTCGCCGAATGGCTGTTCGCCACCACGTTGGACACGGTGGTGTCGTTGGTCACGAAGGCCCAGAGCAGGGCGGCGAAGGCGGCGCCGACAGCCACCATCTGCGCCAGCGCCAGGGGCGGGCCGGATTCCATCAGCCGCGCGTCGCGCGCCTGCGCGCCCCAGAGCGGCAGGACCGACTGCGCCAGGGCCAGCATCAGCGCCAGGATCAGGGCGAAATGCCCGAGTTCGGGGATCATGAGCGCGGCCGGGCCGTGTTCCACTCGGCGGCCGGGGGCGGTGCGCCCTGCGCCGGGTCCCAGTGGCCGGCGCGCTTCAGCGCGTCCGCGACCTCGGGCGGCATGTAGGTCTCGTCGTGGCGGGCCAGCACCTCGCGGGCGCGGAACACCCCGTCCGTGCCGAGGATGCCCTGGGTGACGACGCCCTGCCCCTCGCGGAACAGGTCCGGCAGGACGCCGGTGAAGACCACGGGGACGGTGTGCTGCCCGTCCGTCACGCGGAAGCGGATGGCGGGGCGGCCATCATAGGCGCCGTGGCGCTCGACGCTGCCGGCCTCGACCAGCCCGCCCAGGCGGAAGGCGCGGCCCTCGGGCGGGCGCTCCGCCGCGATGTCGGAGGGGGAGCGGAAGAAGACGAGGTTGTCCTGGAAGGCGGTCAGCGTCAGCGCGGCGGCCGAGCCGATGCCGAGGCCGCACAGCAGCAGGACGTAGAGGCGGCGGCGCTTGCGCGTCATCGGCGCGGCTCCAATCGGGACAGTTGGCGCTTCGCCGCGCGGTGGCGCGCGGCGGCGAGCAGGGCGAGGACCAGGAACGTCCCGAGCGAAAGCCCCCAGGACAGGGCGACGTGCCACCAATGCTGCGTCATGGCGCAACGGCCTCCATGCGGCGTGCGGCGGCCATCTGCAGGGCGCGCACCCGGCGCTCCATCACCGCGGCGCGGGTGCCGGCCAGCACCACGGCGGCGAAGGCCAGGCCGAAGCCGATCGTGCAGGCCAGCAGCGGGAAGAGCATGTCCACGTGCATCCCGGGCGCGGCGGCGCGGGTGACGCTGGCGGGCTGGTGCAGCGTGTTCCACCAATCCACGGAGAACTTCACGACCGGCAGGTTCACCACGCCGACCAGCGCCAGGATCGCGCCCATGCGCGCCCCGCGCTCTATGTCGTCGAAGGCGCGCACCAGCGCGGCATGGCCGAGCCAGAGAAAGAACAGCACCAGGACGGAGGTGAGGCGGGCATCCCAAACCCACCACGTCCCCCACATGGGCTTGCCCCAGAGCGAGCCGGTGGCGAGGCAGAGCGCCGTCACCGCCGCGCCCACGGGCGACAATTCCCGCGCGGCCAAGTCGGCCAACGGGTGGCGCCAGATCAACGACATCACTGAAAGGATGGCAAGGCCGAGATAGCCGCCCATGGCCAGCCAGGCCATCGGCACGTGGACGAACATGATACGCACCGTCTCGCCCTGCTGCCAGTCGGGCGGCGCCAGGAACAGCGCCCAGGCCGCCGCCCCGCCCAGCGTCAGGGCCGCCGCGACGGCAAGCGGCAGCAGCCAGGCATCCGTCAGCCGCAGGAAGCGGCCCGGATTGGCGAAGCGGTGCAGGCGGCCTGGCGCCGGGGGCGCGGCCGCCAGGGTGCGGGGCGAGGTGTCCACAACCGTGAGAATAGGCGCTACCCTGCCTGAAATGAAGCGCGGGACCGTCCGCGCAACGGATGGGGCGCCATGCCGGGCGCACGGACGTGGATTTGCGGCGAATCAATGCAAGGGACGGGGATGCGGTTCTTCCTGTTGAAATCCGAGCCGGACGCCTTCTCCTGGGAGGAGCAGGTGGCACGCGGCGTGGAGCCCTGGACGGGGGTCCGCAACGCACAGGCCGCCGCCGTGCTGCGCGGCATGGAACTGGGCGACCGCGCCTTCTTTTACCACTCCAACATCGGCAAGGAGGTGGTCGGAATCGTCGAGGTGGTCCGCACCGCCTATCCGGACCCCACCGCCACGAAGGGCAACTGGGTCTGCGTGGACGTGCGCGCCGTCTGCCCCCTGCCCCGCCCCGTTACCCTGGCCGCCATCCGGGCGGAAAAGCGGCTGGAGGGCATCCCGCTGGTGCGCCAGTCCCGCCTGTCCTGCATGGCGCTGGAGCCGGCGCACTGGCAGGTGATCTGCGAGATGGGAGGGCTGGTCCCGGCGGAAGCGGCGGCGTGAGCGCACCGATGCGTGCGCTCTGCCGGTTCGAGGAGATCCCGGATGGCGGCGCCAAGGGGTTCAGCGGGCCGCCGGGCTCCTTCATCGGGATGTTCGTGGTGCGGCGGGGGGAGCGCGTCTTCGCCTACGTGAATTCCTGCCCGCATGTGGGCGTGCCGCTCGACCCCGTGCCGGACCGCTTCCTCGACCGCAAGGGCGAGCTGATCGTCTGCTCCGCCCATGGCGCGCGCTTCCGGGTGGAGGATGGCGAGTGCATCTCCGGACCCTGCATGGGCGACGTGCTGGAACCCGTCGCCGTGGAGGTGGTGGAGGGCGAGGTCCGCGCCGCCTTCTGACCCCGCCCCGCCAGGTCAGCGCTGCTGCTGCTGCGCCATGAGGCCGAGGAAGTTTGCCTGCGTGTCCTCCGCGAGGCGGAACCACTGCACCTCCTCCACGCGATACTTGTCCCACTCGGCGTGGATGCGCCGGAACCGCGCGTTGCTGCTGCCGATCTCGGCATACAGATCCTGCGCCGCGCGGTAGCAGGCGGAAAGGATGTCGCGCGAGAAGACGCGAAGCTGCGTCCCCTGCGCCACGAGGCGGCGCAGCGCCTGCGGGTTCAGATGGTCGTAGCGCGCCATCATCCAGTGCCACGCCTCGGTGCAGGCGGCTTCCAGGATCGCCTTGTAGTGGTTGGGCAGGGCCTCGTAGGCGGCGGGATGGATCATCAGGTCGATGGAGGGCGAATACTCCCACCAGCCGGGCGCGTAGTAGAAGCGCGCGACGCGCTGGAAGCCGAGCTTCTCGTCGTCATAGGGGCCGACCCATTCGAGCGCGTCGATCACGCCGCGCTCCAGCGCCGGGTACAGGTCGGGGCCGGGGATCTGCTGCGCCACCACGCCCAGCTTCTGCAGCACCGCGCCGCCATGGCCGGCGATGCGGAACTTCAGCCCGTTCAGGTCGCCCACCGTGTTGATCTCGCGCCGGAACCAGCCGCCCATCTGCGCGCCGGTGTTGCCGGCCGGGATCGCCATGACGCCCTGGTCCCGGTAGACATCGGCCAGCAGCGCCCTTCCGCCGCCTTCCTGCAGCCAGGACCAGAGCTGGCGCGAGGACATGCCGAAGGGCAGGCAGGTGGCGATGGACAGCGCCGGGTCCTTGCCGAGGTAGTAGTAGGCGGAGGTGTAGCCGCACTCCACCGTGCCGGAACCCACCCCGTCCATCACCGAGAGGGCCGGCATCACCTCGCCAGGGCCGAAGGGCAGGATCTGGAAGGCGCCGTCCGTCATCTCGCCGACGCGGCGGCAGATTCGTTCCTGCGTGCCGTAGAGCGTGTCGAGCGACTTGGGAAAGGAGCCCGGCATGCGCCAGCGGATTCGCGGCTGGGCGGAGGCGAGATTGGGCGCGGCAAGCGCGGCTGCGGCCGCCGAGCCGGCGAGCAGGTGACGACGTTCCATTGTTTCCTTGCTTCCTTGGACGCTAGCGAAACGAGCGTGGCGCAGCCTCGCGGCCGGAAGCAAGAGGATCGTGGCGAGGCGCCCTGCCTGCCGGACCCTAGCGCGGCGGCAACCAAGCCCCGCGCGCCGGGTCCTATCCCGCCAGCCAGGCCCTGCGCGCCGGGCCTTAGCCCGGCGTGACGCGCAGGATGCGCCCGCGATTCTCGTCGGTCAGGATCAGCAGCGCGCCGTCGGCAGCGAAGACCACCTGGCGCATCCGCACCTGGTTCCACAGCAGACGCTCCTCCTCGCCCGGCACGTCGCCCTGCATAGGTAGGCGCAGAAGGCCGGAGGGATTCAGGCAGGCCATGAACAGGTCGCCGCGCCAGAACCCATCCCGGGGCGCGAAGGCGATGCCGGAGGGCGAGACGGCCGGCGTCCAGAACCGGATCGGGTCAGTGAAGCCGGGCCCGGCCGTACGTCCGCCCGCGATCTGCCCGCCCCAGTATTCCCGCCCGGTGGTCACGAGCGGCCAGCCGTAATTCCGTCCGGGCTGGATCAGGTTCAGCTCGTCCCCGCCGCGCGGGCCGAACTCGGCCAGGATCAGCGAGCCCGTGGCGGGGTTGAAGGCGAGGCCCTGCGGGTTGCGGTGGCCCAGGCTCCACACCTCGCCGCGCGCGCCCTGCCGGCCGACGAAGGGATTGTCCGCCGGCACGCGCCCGTCCCGCGTCAGCCGCAGCACCTTGCCGGCCAGGTCGCCCGGGCGCTGCGCCCGCTCGCGATCCTGGTTGCGGTCGCCCGTGGTCATGAAGAGATGGGCGTTGTCCGGCGAGACGAGGACGCGGCTCCCGTAATGCTGCCGCCCGCTGGGCTGGGCGGGGGCCGCGTCCAGCACCGGCGTCAGCGCCTCCAGCCCCGCCTGTCCCAGGCGGGCACGCCAGAGCCGGGTCAGTGCGCCGCCCTCGACCAGCGTGGCGGCGGAAAGGAACACCTCGCGCGACCGGGCGAAATCGGGCGGCACCGCCACGTCCAGCAGCCCGCCCTGCCCTTCCGCCACGACGGGCGGTGCCCCCGCCAGCGGCGCCGAGACCCGCCCGTCCGGCGCGACGTAGCGCAGGCGGCCCGGTCGCTCGGTCACCAGCAGCCCGCCATCGGGCAGCAGCGCCGCGCCCCAGGGATGCGACAAGCCGCTGGCCCACTCCGTCACCCGCACCGCGCCGCGCCCGGTGCGCACCGCCGTGGCATCCTGCGCGCGGGCCAGGGCGGGGGCGAGAAGCAGGGGAAGGGAGCGGCGGAGCATCGTCATGCCTCGCCATATGGGCGGCCTGGGTATCCGCGCGAGGTTTCCGCGCCGCGTCATTCTGCGATAAGCCGAGGCTGATGGCCCGGACGCGCGCGTGAACGAGGTTTCGCCCTTCCTCGCCCGGCTCCGGCGCGGGACGGCGCGGCGCGAGCCCCTGGCGCCGACCGCCCTCGCCGCCGATGCCTCCGGCCGCTGGCGCGCCTCGCGCCCGGCCGCCGCCTGGCCCTTCGGCGCCTCGGTCCTCGCCTCGCTGCTGCTCCATGCCGGGCTGGTGGCGGCGCTGCTGCTCTGGCCCGACCCGCGACCGATGAGCGACCCGACCCTGCCGCCACCCTCCTTCGACATGGTGTTCGAGGGCGGCCAGCCGGAACGTTCGGAGGAGGAACCGGCGGAAGGGATGGAGGCCCCGCCCCTGCCGACGGCACCGCCCATGCCGGATTCCGTGCCGCCGCCCCCGGCAGTCCCGGCCCCGCCGCCCGTGCCCGCGCCGATCGAATCGCCCATCGCCGAGGCCCCGCCGCCGGTCCCGGTTCCGGCACCTCCTCCGGCCCTGGCCGAGGCCCCGGTGCCCCGCCCGCCGGCCGCACCGCCACCGCCGGAGCCACCGGAGCGCACCGCGCCGGTCCCCCCGGCCGCCGCACCACCCCCACCGCCCTTGGCAGAAGCACTGCCAGGCCCACCACCGCCGCCACCGGCGCCGGTTCCGCCCCGGCTGGAGCCGCCGCCTCCCCTGTTGGCGCAGCCCCCGCCCGCGGTGGAGTTCGTGCCGCCCACGGCGCTGCAACTGCCCGACCGCTTCGACCTGCCGCTGCCGCCCGTCCAGGCCCCGCCCCCGCCGCGCCAGCAGGCGCAACCGCGTCCCGCGCCCCGCCCGCCCTTGCCCGGCATCACCGTGCCCGACGGATTCCAGCTGGGCGGACGGTCGGCGCCGCCGGCGGGGCGGCCGCGCAGCCGTGGCCTCGACACCTCGTTGGACCCGCGCTTCACCGAGGGCCGCGCGACCACCGACCCGATGGCGCGCGTCAGCGGCGCGCAGGTCGGCGCCGATTGGCGCGCCGCCTTCCGCCGCTGGCTGGAGGAGAACATCCACTACCCCATCGACGCGGCGCAGCGCGGCGAGGACGGGGCGGTGCGCGTCACCATCACCGCAAATCCGGACGGGACGGTGCGCGGGGTACGGATGACGATGCCCTCCACCTCGCCCTCGCTGAACAGCGCCACCTCGCGGCCCTTCAACGGCGCGCGCCTGCCCGCCTTTCCGGCCAATTCCGACCCCACCGTGACGATCGAGCTGACGGTGAACTATGTGCTGATCCGCGGGCGCTGATCCCCCTTCCGCCCTGTGGCCGCCCGGCGCAATCTGGCGGGAAAGGGAGGAACATCCATGGACGCGATCGCCGAGGCGCCGCCTGTCATCCGCCTGCACGCCGAGGACGGGGTGGTCATTGCCCGCCGTGCCCTGCCGCCCGGCACGCCGGTCGCGCCCAACGTGGTCGCCCGCGCGCGCATCCCGGCCGGGCACAAGGTCGCCACGCGCGGCCACGCGCCGGGCGAGGCGATCCGCCGCTACGGCCAGATCATCGGCTTCGCCACGGAAGCCATCGCGCCCGGCGAATGGGTGCACACGCAGAACTGCGCCATGGGCGATTTCAGCCGCGACTACGCCTTCGGCGTGGATGCCCGGCCCACCGCCCCCGCCGAGGTTCCGGCGCATTTCCTGGGCTATCACCGCGCCGACGGGCGCGTGGCGACGCGCAACAGCATCGGCATCATCACCTCGGTCAACTGCTCAGCGCATGTGGCCGACCTCATTGCGCGGCACTTCGCGCGCGACCCGTTCGGCGACCGGCCCGACAAGCTTGCGGCCTTTCCGCACGTGGACGAAGTGGTGGCGCTGACCCACAAGACCGGCTGCGGCATGACGGAGGGCGAGCCGCTGCGCGTGCTGCGCCGCACCCTCGCGGGCTTCGCGCGGCATCCGAACTTTTCCCACGTCATCGCCATCGGGCTGGGCTGCGAGGTGAACCAGCTGGGCGGGCTGTTGGAGGAGCAGCGCCTCGCCGGGCGGCTGCGCACGCTCAACATCCAGGAAAGCGGCGGCACGCGGAAGACCGTGGAAGCCGGCATCGAATTCGTGAAGGAAGTGCTCGCCGAGGCCGACGCGGCGCGGCGAGAGGCAGTGCCGGCGAGCGAGCTTTGCGTGGCGCTGCAGTGCGGCGGCAGCGACGGCTATAGCGGCATCTCGGCCAACGTGGCGCTGGGCTTCGCCTCCGACCTCGTGGTGCGGAATGGCGGCACGGTGATCCTCAGCGAATCCCCCGAAACCTATGGCGCCGAGCACCTCCTGACCCGCCGCGCGACCAGCCGCGCGGTGGGCGAGAAGCTCGTGGACATCATGAAGTGGTGGGAGGAGTACACGGAGCGGGAGGGGGCGGAGATGAACGCCAACCCCTCGCCGGGCAACAAGGCGGGCGGGCTGACCACCATCCTGGAAAAGTCGCTGGGCGCCATGGCCAAGGCGGGCACGACGAACCTCGTGGAGGTAGTGCGCTACGCGGAGCCCGTGACGGCCAAGGGCTTCGTCTTCATGGACACGCCCGGCTACGACCCGGTGGGCGCCACGGGCCAGGTGGCGGGTGGCGCGAACCTGATGTGCTTCACCACCGGACGCGGCAGCGTCTTCGGCATGAAGCCCGCGCCGTCGCTGAAGCTCGCCACCAACACTCCGATGTTCCAGCGCATGGAAGAGGACATGGACATCAATTGCGGCACGGTGCTGGACGGAAGCGAGACGGTGGAGGAGTGCGGCGCGCGCATCTTCCGCCACATGCTGAGCGTGGCGAGCGGCGAGCGCACCAAGAGCGAGGCGCTGGGCTTCGGGGATGCGGAGTTCGCGCCCTGGGTGCTGGGCGCGACGATGTGAGCGAAGCGCCCGCTTCTCCGTAAACCTCCTCTGTTGCGGCCCGTGCGAAGCCGATATCGCGCGGAAAACGCAACCAGGGGTTGAATATGACCACCTCTCATCCGCGCAGCCGCATCATCGCGGCGGGCGTCGTCGGCAACGTGCTCGAATGGTACGACTTCGCGGTGTTCGGCTACTTCGCCGCCGTGCTGGGCCGCCATTTCTTTCCGGCGCAAAACCCCACGGCGCAGATCCTTGCCACCTTCGGCGTCTTTGCCATCGGCTTCCTGATGCGTCCGCTGGGCGGCGCGCTGATCGGCGCCATCGGCGACCGGCACGGGCGGCGCGCGGCGCTCAACCTTTCCATCGTCACCATGGCCGTTCCCACGGTGCTGATCGGCCTGCTGCCCAGCTACGAGACGCTGGGCATCCTCGCCCCCACTCTGCTGGTGCTGCTGCGGATGATGCAGGGCCTGTCCGTGGGCGGGGAGTTCACCGCCTCCATGGTCTTCGTGGCGGAGCACGCGGCGCCCGGCCGCCAGGGCCTGACCATCTCCGCCGTCGCGGCCGGTGCCGGGGGCGGTCTGCTGCTGGGTTCGGGCACCGGCGCCCTGCTGAACGCCGTCATGTCGCCCGAGGCGCTGGCCGATTGGGGCTGGCGCATCCCCTTCCTGTTCGGCGCCGTCGTCGCGCTGGCGGGCTTCCTGCTCCGCCGCCACATGGTGGAGGCGCCTTCGCGCGAAAGCCACGCCGCGCCGCTGCGCGCCGTGCTGCGCACCCAGGGCGGGCTCGTGGCGCGCATGACCGGGCTCGCCGCCTTTGCCGGCGTCGCCTTCTACCTGGTCTTCGTCTACCTCGTGTCCTGGCTGCAGGTGGTGGATGGCATCCCGCCCGCCGCGGCGCTGGAGATCAACACCCTTTCCATGGCGCTGATGCTGCCAATGGTGGTCCTGGGCGGGTGGCTCGCGGATCGCTTCGGCCAGTTCGCGGTGATGCGCGTCGTGCTGGTCGCCGCGCTCATCGCCACCTGGCCGCTCTTCCTGCTGATGCACCATCCCGAGCCGCTGATGATACAGCTCGGCCAGCTGGGCTTCGTCGTGCTGGTGGGGCTGTATCTCGCGCCGCTGCCGGTCGCGCTGATGCGCGCCGCGCCGGCCGACCTGCGCTGCACGACCATGGCGCTGGGGCAGAACTTGGCGCTGGGGGCGCTGGGCGGCTGCGCGCCGCTGGTCGCGGCCTTCCTGATCGCGCGGAGTGGTGATGAGATGATGCCTGCCTTCATCATCATGGCGGCGACGGCGGTCAGCCTCGCCATGGCCTTCAGCTTCCGCGACCAACGATAAGGAAAGTCCTTGCTCACCCTCCTCGAACCCGAATCCCTCTACCCCGACACCGCGCTGGAGCAGCGCGTGCTGGGGGACACGATCCGCGTCCTCCAGGGCAACGCGAAGAAGTCGCTGCTGGAACTGCCGCAGGAACTCTGCGACCAGGCGGATGCGCTGATGACGCTGCGCATGGCCGTGCCGAAGGAAGCGCTGGACCGCTTCCCCAAGCTGCGCGTCGTGCTCCGCATGGGCGTCGGGTACGACCGGGTGGACCGCGCCGAATGCGCGCGGCGCGGCATCACCGTCTGCAACATCCCCGATTACGGGACCGAGGAGGTGGCGGACACCGCCATCGCCATGACGGTGGCGCTGCGGCGCGGCCTGCCGCTGTATCACGACGCGATGCGCGCCGACCCGCCCTGCCCCTGGGGCGTCATCCGCTCGCCGATCGTGCGGCGTTTCCGCGGCCAGGGCTTCGGCGTGCTGGGCCTCGGGCGGATCGGCACGGCGGCGGCGCTGCGGGCCAAGGCGCTGGGCTTCCGGGTGTCCTTCTTCGACCCCTATCTGCCCAACGGCGCAGACCGGGCGCTGGGCCTCACGCGGATGGACAGCCTGGAGGCGCTGATGCGCGAATCCGACGTGCTGTCCATCCATTGCCCGCTGACGCGGGACACGCGCGGCCTGGTCGGCGCGGCGGAACTCGCGGCGCTGCCGGAGGGCGCGGTGGTGGTGAACACGGCGCGCGGCCCCATCCTCGACCTGGACGCGCTGGAGGCCGGGCTGCGCTCCGGCCGCATTGCGGGCGCGGGGCTGGACGTCCTGCCGGTGGAGCCGCCCGTGCCCGAGCCCGCGCTGCTCCAGGCCTATCGGGCGGGGGAGGATTGGCTCCGCGGCCGGCTCCTGATCCTGCCGCACATCGCCTTCCACTCGCCCGAAGCCTGGGACGACATCCGGCTCAAGGCGGCGGAAACCATGCGCGACGTGCTGGTGCGCGGGCGGCGCACCAACGTCATCCCGCCAGAATCCGACTGAGCGGGGCGGAGAGACCCACCGAAGGCGCCGGCTGCATCGGCGCCGTGCCCGGCCGCGCGCCGGGCAGGTCCTCCAGCGTTGCCTCCAGGCAGTCCAGCACCGGCACCGGCACCAGCGGGCGGAGGCGAGGCGCCAGCCCGACAAGGCCGGCGCCGCCCAGCACCAGGCATCCGGCGCCTGCCGCCGCCTCTTCCTGCGCCACCTCGGCCAGCAGGGCCAGGGCGCGGTCGGGCTCGCGGGCGATCATGTCCCCGGTGGGCGGCACGGCGGCGACGCGCACCCGGTCCGGTCCGTGGCCGCGCAGCAGGGCGAATTCGCGCAGCATGGGCACCCAGGCCTCACCGCCCGTCAGCAGCGAGACGGTGGGCGCGACCCGCAGCGCGGCGGAGATGGAGGAATCCGCGAGCCCGAGCACCGGGATGGGCAGCGCCTCCCGCGCCGCCTCCAGCCCCGGATCGCCGAAGCAGGCGATGATCGCGGCGTCGAAGCCTTCCCCGTTGCCGCGCCCCACGCGCTCGGCCAGCGTGTCCAGCACCGCATGGGCGGCGATCGCGGCGGCGGCGCGGGTGGCGATGTAGCGTGCCCCGAAACGCACAGTCGCCGGCACCACCTCGTGCGGGCACAGGGCGCGGGCGGCTCCAGCCAGGCGCTCGGTGATGGCGGGGTCGGTGTTGCCGTTGAGGAGGAGAAGCTTCATCGGCGGGCAGTGATGCCGCCTCCTTGGGCAAAGGCAAGGCCCCAGGTCGCAAACGGGTGAGGCGGAAATGCTTGCGCCGGGAGCGCGGCCCCTTTCCAATCGCCCCCGTCATCAGGGAGACAACAACATGCGCCTGCGCCACGCGCTCCTCGCGGCCTTGCTGCCGGCGGCCTTGCTCGCCGCGCAGCCAGCCGCCGCCCAGGGTACCATCCGCATCGGCATGACGGCGGCGGACATCCCGCTGACGCATGGCCAGCCCGACCAGGGCTTCGAGGGCAACCGCTTCACCGGCATCCCGCTTTATGACGGGCTCACCGCGTGGGACCTGTCGAGCGCGGATCGCGCCTCCACCGTCATTCCTGGCTTGGCGACGGAATGGTCGGTGGACCCGAACGACCGCACGCGCTGGGTGTTCCGCCTGCGGCCGGGCGTGAAGTTCCACGACGGCAGCGACTTCAACGCCGACGCGGTGGTGTGGAACGTTCGCAAGGTGCTGGACCGCGAGGCGCCGCATTTCGATCCGCGCCAGGTGGGCGTGACGGCCAGCCGCATGCCGACGCTGCGCCGCGCCGAGAAGATCGACGACATGACGGTCGCTCTCTTCACCAGCGAGCCGGACTCCCTCCTGCCCATTAACCTCACCAACCTGTTCATGGCGAGCCCGGCGCACTGGGAGCGGCTGCGCGCGCAGCACCCGAATGCCGAGGCGACGTGGAACGCCTTCGCCGCCAATCCGTCCGGCACCGGTCCCTTCCGCCTGACGCGCTTCGTCCCGCGCGAGCGGGCGGAGATGACGCGCTACGACAATTACTGGGGCGAGAAGGCGCGCGCCGAGCGCATCGTGCTGCTGCCGATCCCGGAGGCCAATGCGCGCACCGCCGCGCTGCTCTCCAACCAGGTGGACTGGATCGAGGCGCCAGCGCCCGACGCGGTGCAGCAGCTGCGTTCGCGCAACATGCAGATCGCCTCCAACCCGCAGCCGCATGTCTGGCCCTGGCAGCCCTGCTTCCTGGAGCATTCGCCGCTGCGCGACGTGCGCGTGCGGCGGGCCATCAACCTCGCCATCGATCGCGACGGGCTGCGACAGCTGCTGAGCGGCATGATGCAGCCCGCCGTCAGCACCTACCCGGCGGGGCATCCCTGGTACGGCAACCCGTCCTTCAACATCCGCACCGACAAGGCCGAGGCGCGGCGCCTGCTGGCCGAGGCGGGCTACACCCAGCAGCGGCCGCTGACGCTGCGGGTGCAGATCAGCGCTTCCGGCTCCGGCCAGATGCAGCCGCTGCCGATGAACGAGTTCCTGCAGCAGGACCTGCGGCAGGTGGGCGTGAACGTCGAGTTCGACGTGATCGAGTGGAACGCGCTGTTCACCAACTGGCGCAACGGCTGCGGCCACGCCTCGGCGCGCGGGGCGCATGCCATCAACGTGTCCTTCTCGGCCATGGACCCGTTCTTCGCCCTGGTGCGCTTCTACGACAGCAAGATGGCCGCGCCGACCTCCAACAACTGGGGCATGTTCAACGACCCCCGTTTCGACCGGCTGGTGGCCGAGGCGCGCAACGCCTTCGAGCCGGCGGAGCGCGACGCCGCCCTGGCGCGGCTGCACGCGGCCGGCGTGGACGAGGCGCTGTTCATCTGGATCGCGCATGACGTGGGGCCCCGCGCCATGAGCCCGCGCGTGCGCGGCCACATCCAGCCGCGAAGCTGGTTCGTGGACCTGCGCCTGCCCTACATTCAGTGATCCCCGCGAATCCGCTTCGCCGTTTCGCGGGGTCCCCGTTCGGGCGCCAGTTCCTGGACGGTCCAGCATCCTCCCGCGGCAGAACCGCGGGAGGCCCCCGCAGGGGGCCAGTTTCGGAGGCTCGCCGGTCCTTCACCGGCGGGCCAGGTATCAAGGCGGGGTGACCGGCTGATGTTCCTTTATCTCGTGAAGCGGACGATCTACGCGATTCCCATCGCGCTCGCGGTGGGGTTCGTGTGCTTCATGCTGGTGCAGATCGCTCCCGGCGACCCGATCAACGCCATCGTGCCGCCCGACGCCTCGGAGGAGCTAGTCGAGCAGGTGCGGCGCGACTACGGGCTGGACAAGCCGTTGCCGGTGCAGTTCGGGCTGTGGCTTCTGAAGGTGGTGCAGGGCGATCTCGGCCGTTCGCTCGCCACCGGGCGGCCGGTCTGGGCCGATCTTTCCTCCGCCATCGGCAACACGTTGACGCTGGCCGTCGCGGCCTCCCTGATCGGCTTCGTGCTGGGCTGCGTGCTGGGCGGGCTGGCGGGGACCTTCCGCGGCTCGGTCCTCGACCGCGTGGCGGTGACGACGGCGGTGGCCGGCGTGTCCGTGCCGCATTACTGGCTCGGCATGGTGCTGGTGGTGATCTTCTCCGTCCAGCTCAACTGGCTGCCCGCCATGGGCGCGGGGCCGGGCGGCTCCTCCGACTGGGTCTGGGATTGGGAGCACCTGCAGCACCTCGTCCTGCCGGCCGTGACACTTTCCGTCATCCCCATGGGCATCGTCACCCGCACCGTGCGCGGCATCGTGGCGGAGATCATGAACCAGGAATTCGTCACCGCCCTGCGCGGCAAGGGGCTGACGCGCATGGCGATCTTTCTCCATGTCGTGAAGAACGCCGCGCCCAACGCCCTCGCGGTGATGGGGCTCCAGCTCGGCTACCTGATGGGCGGGTCCATCCTGGTGGAGACGGTGTTCTCCTGGCCCGGCACCGGCCTCCTGCTCAACAGCGCCATCTTTCAGCGCGACCTGCCGGTTCTCCAGGGCACGATCCTGGTGCTGGCCATGTTCTTCGTGGCGCTGAACCTTTGCGTGGACCTCATCCAGACCGCCCTCGACCCCAGGATCAAGCGCGCATGAGCACCACCACCGCCGCCGCTGCCGAGCTTGCCGTCCAGGCGAAGGAAGCCGCGCTCCGCTCCGAGGGCTACTGGGCCGGGGTGTGGAAGCGGCTGCGCCGCGACCCGGTGACCATCGCCTGCGCCTCCGTCCTCCTCCTCATGCTGCTGGTGATCGTCTTCGCGCCCCTGGTCGCGCCGCACGACCCCTACCAGGGCAGCATGATCCGAAGGTTGCGACCCATCGGCACCGACAACCACCTCCTCGGTACGGACGAGCTGGGGCGCGACATGCTGACGCGCCTGATCTTCGGCGGGCGGCTGTCCTGGTTCATGGGCATTGTGCCCGTCTTCCTCGCCTTCCTGATCGGCACGACGCTGGGCGTGCTGGCGGGCTTCGCGGGCGGGCGGGTGAACATGCTGATCATGCGCGTCACCGACGTGTTCTACGCCTTCCCTTCCGTGCTGCTGGCCGTCGCCATCTCCGGCGCGCTGGGGGCGGGGATCGTGAACGCCATCCTGGCGCTGACCCTGGTCTTCGTGCCGCAGATCATCCGCGTGGCGGAAAGCGTGACCACGGGCGTGCGCAACCTGGACTTCGTGGAGGCGGCGCGCGCCTCCGGCGCCTCGGCCTTCACCATCGTGCGGGTGCACGTGCTGGGCAACGTGCTGGGGCCGATCTTCGTCTACGCCACCAGCCTGATCAGCGTGTGCATGATCCTCGCCTCCGGCCTGTCCTTCCTGGGCCTCGGCACGCGCCCGCCGGAGCCGGAATGGGGGCTGATGCTGAACACGCTGCGCACCGCCATCTACGTGCAGCCCTGGGTGGCGGTGCTGCCCGGCGCCTGCATCTTCGTCACCTCCATCTGCTTCAACCTCGTCTCCGACGGGCTGCGGCAGGCGATGGACGTGAAGGGCTGACGCAGCCAGCCTTTCACGTTCAGGCGGGGGCAAGGGGGCGCGCCCTGCGCGCCCATCCGCCTCAAGATCCCAAGTAACCAATGGCGCCCCCACGCGTTGCCCTGGGAAACACCCGGGACTGCCATGTCACCCTTGCCCCGCCGCGCCCTTCCGGTGCTGCTTTCCGCCCTGTGCCTCGCCCCTGTCGCCGCCCGCGCCACCTCGGACGGGGAGGCCTGGGTGCTGCTCGACCGCCTGCGCGAGGGGCCGGCCTCCGGGCTGGCGCGTGAAGCGCATGCGGCCCTGCTCTTCCCCCGCATCACCCGGCGCGGCTTCACCGTCCCCGGCCAGCATGCGGAGGGGACCGGCATCGGCCCCCAGGGTCCGCTGGGGCGCTTCGGCCTCGCCGCGCCCCCCTTCGCCGTGCTGGGCGAGGAAGACAGCGCGGCGCTGGCGGTGCTGTTCATGACGGAAGGGGCGCTGCGGCCCCTGCTCCATGCCGGGCTGTGGCATTTCGGCGCGCCCACCGCCGGTCCCGTGCTGGCGCTGCGGATGACGGAGCGCGACGTCGCCCCGCTTCCGACGCCGGAGGGTGCGCGGCTGTTCCGCCTTTCCCATCCCCGCGCGGACGCCATCTCCGCCATCTGAGCCACGCAGGCGGAACGCTTCGGCGCGCCGGTCAACCTCCCGCACGGGATGGCGTTGCCAGCGCATCCCGATGCCTCGGAGGCTCCGCCATGCCCTGCTTCACTCGCCGCAGCCTCGCGGCGCTGTTTCCCGCCGCCGCGCTGACCGGCGCGGCCCTCGCCCGTCCCGCCCAGGCCCAGGGCTCCTCCCGCGCCGAGATCGACGCCGAGGTGCAGGCCGCACTTCAGCGCCTGCGCGGCATGGAGAACGCGGCACCGCTTTTCCGCCAGGCGCGGGCGGTGCTGGTCTTCCCGCGCATCATCCAGGGCGGCTTCATCGTCGGTGGCCAGTATGGCGAAGGCGCCGCGCTCCAGAACGGCCGCACGGTGGGCTACTACAACATCGCCGGCGCGTCCTTCGGGCTGCTGGCCGGCGCGCAGTCCGCGGGCCTCGCCATGTTCTTCATGACCGAAGATGCGCTCCAGGCGCTGATGGCGGCCGATGGGTGGGAGATCGGCACCGGCCCCTCCGTCGTGGTGCTCGATCGCGGCGTGCAGGCCAACGTCACCGCCACCACCCTGGCGGAGCCGGTCTACGCCATCACCTTCAACCAGCAGGGGCTGATGGCGGCGCTGGCGATCAACGGCACCAAGATCAGCCGGATCGACCCCCGGGGCTGACGCTTCTCGCGCCGCGTCAATGCAGGCGCGGCGCGACCCAGCGCCGGAAGCCCGGCCTTTCGCCGAGCCGCGCGTACCACTCCTCCAGCGCGGGGAAGCGCGGCATGTCCGGCACCCGCACCTCCTCGCCGAACCAGCGCCGGGCGAAGCTGCCCAGCGCGATGTCGGCGAGGGTGAAGCGGTCGCCCTCGATGAAGCGCCGCCCTTCGGCGAGGCGCCGGTCCAGGATCGACCAGCACACGGCGCTGTCCTCCACTGCCTTCTGGACCAGCGCCATGTCGCGCTTGTCCTCCGGCGTGCGCACCATGCCCCAGAACAGGTTGCGCTCGGCGGGGGAGAGGGTGGAAAGCTGCCAGTCCAGCCAGCGATCCACCCCCGCGCGGCGGCCCGGCTCGGCCGGGTAGAGGCCGCGCGCGTCGCCGCCTTCCAGCAGGCAGAGGTAGCGGCAGATCGTGTTGCTTTCCCAAAGCTCGACATCGCCGTGGCGCAGCGAGGGGATGCGGCCATTGGGATTCAGCGCGCGATACTCCGGCGTGTCCACCAGGCCGAAGGCCATGCCGGCATCCACGCGCTCATAGGGCATGTCCAGCTCGTTGAAGGTCCAGAGCGCCTTGATGACGTTGATGCTGTTGGCGCGGCCGTAGAGGGTGATCATCGCGTTTCCCGCTTCTCGAAGCGCCAGGGTGCCGCGCTGTCCTCGTTGGCGTCCAGACGCAGCCGGTGCTCCAGCGGCGGAAAGGCGCGGGAGCGGCAATCGGGCCGCTCGCACAGGCGACAGGAAAGGCCGATGCCGACCTTCGCAGCCTGGAGGTCCAGCCCGTCGCCATAGGCCACCTCCGCCGCGCGGCCGAGGTCGCAGCCCATGGCGACGACCTGCATCGGCGCCGGCTCGCCCCAGCGCGGCGCGACGCCGTGCATGGCGCGGGCGAAGCACAGGAAGGCGGCGCCATCCTCCAGCTCCGCCACCTGCACCCGCACCTGCCCCGGCGAGGCGAAGGCGTGGTGCACCACCCATTTCGGGCAGTTGCCGCCGAAGCGCGCGAAGGGGAAGCCGGCGGCGGAAAAGCGCTTGGTCACGTTGCCCGCGGGGTCGAGGCGCAGGAAGAAGAAGGGCACGCCGCGCGCCCCGTCGCGCTGCAGCGTCGCCATGCGATGCGCCGCCTGCTCGAAGGACACGCCAAAACGCGCGGCCAGCGCGTCCACGTCGTGCCGCAGCATCCGCGCGGCATGCAGGAAGGGCGCATAGGGCATGAGCAGCGCCGCGGCGGCGTAGTTCAGCAGGCCGATGCGGATCAGCGACGCCGCCTCCGCTGTGCTCGGCTCGGCGCCCGTCATCGCGGCCTCCACCGCCTCGCGCGCCTCCAGCAGCATCAGCTGGAAGGCGAGGCGGAAGCCGCGCCCCTCGCGCGGCAGGGATTCGCTCAGCGTCAGGCGGCGCGTCGCGGGGTCGAAGCGGCGATCGGCCTCGGGCATGGGCGCCACCTCGACGCGCACGCCATGGGTGCGGCGCAGGCGCTCGGCGATGGCGTGGTTCATCTCTGCGGGGGCAGCGCCCATCTCGCGCCCCATCGCCTCGGCGGCTTCCTCCAGAGCGGGGAAGTGGTTGTTGCGCTCGCCGAAGAAGTCGCGCGCCTCCTCCGTCGGCAGGAGAAGGCGGCGGCCGGAGGGGAGCGCGATGCCGCTCGCATCCTCGCGCGCCACGCGCCAGGCGCGATACAGCGCCAGCACCCCCCGCGCGGCGTTGGGCGCGGCGGCGGCCATGGCACGGATCTCCTCCTCCGGCAGCGCCTCGATGCCCAGCAGCGGGTCGGACAGCACCTCGCGCAGCCCGGCCTCGATCTGCCGCTCCGCCTGGCCCGACAGCGCGGCGAGATCCACGCCCAGCGCCTCGGTCAGCTTGAACAGGACGGAGGCGGTGACGCCGCGCTGATCGTGCTCGATCAGGTTCAGGTAGGAGGCGGAGATGCCGAGCCGCACGGCCAGGGCCTGCTGCGTCAGCCCGCGATCGCCGCGCAGGCGGCGGATGGTGCGGCCGATCAGGGGTTTCGCCATGGCATCTCCGATTTACAAGCTTCACGGATTTTCGGACCGCGCCGTCAAGCCATTCACAGTCTTGCGCCGCACCATCGACAATGAGGGGCGCTTTTCTGCGTTGCAATGTCAATTCTTCACTCAGCCGGACCGACCGGCACCTTCACGGAGACGGACATGCGCCACGCACCCCAGCCCCACCACGCCCCCGATGGCGGCCACGGCACGCCGCCGGCCGGCCCGGGCCACGACCCCTCGCGCTTCGAGGGCATCCGCCGCGACTACACCCCGGCCGACGTGGCGCGCCTCGCCGGCTCCTTCCGCGTGCAGCACACGCTGGCGGAGAACGGGGCGCGGCGGCTGTGGCACCTGCTGAAGACCGAGCACCACGTCCACACGCTGGGCGCGCTGACCGGGATGCAGGCGCTGCAGCAGGTGAAGGCCGGGCTGAAGGCGATCTACCTGTCGGGCTGGCAGGTGGCGGCGGACGCCAACAGCGCGGCCACCATGTATCCGGACCAGTCGCTCTACCCGGTGGATTCCGTCCCCACCGTGATCCGCCGCATCAACAACGCGCTGCGCCGTGCTGACCAGATCGCGACGCTGGAGCGGCATGACGGGACGGGCGACGACCGCACCCACTACATGGCCCCCGTGATCGCCGATGCCGAGGCCGGATTCGGCGGCGCGCTGAACGCCTATGAGCTGATGCGCGCGATGATCGAGGCCGGCGCGGCGGGCGTGCATTTCGAGGACCAGCTGGCCTCGGAAAAGAAGTGCGGCCACTTGGGCGGCAAGGTGCTGGTGCCGATCTCCCAGCACATCCGCACCCTGAACGCCGCGCGCCTCGCCGCCGACGTGGAGGGGACCTCCACCGTGCTGCTGTGCCGCACCGACGCGGAATCGGCCCAGCTCCTCACCAGCGACGTGGATGAGCGCGACCGTCCCTTCATCAGCGGCGAGCGCACGCCGGAGGGCTTCCACCGCATCACCAAGGGCATGGGGAAGAAATACGCCATCGCGCGCTCCCTCGCCTACGCGCCCTATGCCGACCTGCTCTGGTGGGAAACCTCGGACCCCGACCTGCAGGATGCGCGCGACTTCGCGGAGGCGATCCACCGCGAGTTCCCGGGCAAGATGCTGGCCTATAACTGCTCGCCCTCGTTCAACTGGCAGCGCAAGATGGGCGTCGAGGCGGCGACGAAGTTCCAGCACGAGCTGGGCGCCATGGGCTACAAGTTCCAGTTCGTGACCCTGGCCGGGTTCCACTCGCTGAACCTGTCCATGTTCAACCTCGCCCGCGGCTACGCGGAGCGCGGCATGGGTGCCTACAGCGAGCTGCAGCAGGCCGAGTTCGCGGCGGAAGGCGAGGGCTTCACCGCCGTGCGCCACCAGCGCGAGGTGGGTGTCGGCTATTTCGACGCCGTCGCCAATGCGGCTGCAGGCGGCCAGTCCTCCACCACCGCCATGAAGGACTCCACCGAGACCGCGCAGTTCCACCACGCCTGACCCGATCAACAGGGGCCGGGCAGTCCGGCCCCACCAACCGGAGAACACGACCATGAACCACGACGATCACGACGACGGCCTGGTGCATCCGCATGGCTGGGCGCGCGAGGCTGCCTCCCCCGCCGCGTCGCGCGCGCAGATCGCCGCCGCGATGAACGCGCACCCCGCTCAGATGGAGCACGACGAAGGGCTGGTCCACTCCCACGGCTGGGCCTGCTCGGAGCGGGGCCGGATGGCGGGCTGACGCGCCCCTCAGCCTTCCTCGAGACCCGCATCGTAGAGCGCCCCGGCCAGCTCCAGCAGCCGGGGCGCATCGTGCAGCTGGTCCAGCCAACGGCGCGGAATTCCCGAAAGCCCCCAAAGCGCGCCGGCCAGCTGGCCGGTCACGGCGCCCACCGTGTCCGCGTCGTCGCCCAGGTTCACGGCGCGCAGCACCGCCTCCTCGAAATCCGCCGCGCCGTCCAGCGACCAGAGCGCCGCCTCCAGCGTGTGCACCACGTAGCCGGAGGAGGAGATGGATTGCTCCGGCTGCCCGCGCCACTTGCCGGCGGCGATGGCGCGGATGCGCGGGGGCAGGCCCTTGCGCGGGCGCGGCGCCAGCGCATCCGCCCGCCCGGCTATGAGGTCGCACAGCAATTCGCAGAGCAGGATGCAGGCCGCGAGGGTGACGGGCGTGGCGTGGGTGACGCGCGACTGTCGCTCGGCCACCAGTTCCGCCCGGCCCGAGTCGCGCCAGAAGCGCAGCGCCACGGGGGCGAGGCGCATGATGGAACCATTGCCCGCCGCATCGGGCGAAGGGTCGCCGGCGAACGGATTGCCGCTGCGCTCGAACCGCGCCAGCGCGGCGCGGGTGGCGTTGCCGATGTCGAAGCAGGTGCCGGTGGCGCTGTTCTCGCCCTCGCGCCACCAGCGGCAGAAGCGCTCCATCAGGTCGCGCTCGTCCAGGCGTGGGTGAGCCAGCAGGCTTTCGGCGAGGCAGATCGCCATGCTGGTGTCGTCGGTCCACTGGCCCGGCTCAAGGCGGAACGGGCCGCCGCCGGTCATCTCCGCCACCGGGGCGAAGGTGCCCCGCGCACGGAACTCGACCGTGGTGCCGAGGGCATCACCGACCGCGAGGCCGAGGAAGCAGCCAAGGGCCCGGTCGCGGGCGGGGTCGTCATGCGTGCTCATTCGGTGCGTTCCCGTGAAACGGCGGCGCCGTGCCGGCGCAGCAGTGCATGGGCGCGAGTCAGCTTCTCATGCCGGTCGAGCATGACCCTCCCCAGGCGGATTGTTGCAGTCCCAACCCTATGCTGCGGGAGCTTAACCGGATGTCAACAACAAAGCCACTTGTCGAGGGGGCCGCGCCCTAGCCTGCCGCCCCGGAGGACCATTCGGCGATGCGGGCGAGGTGGGCGTAGTCGCCCCTGGCGGGGCGCGCGGGATGGGGACGCGACAGAAAGGGGGCGCTGCCGAGGAGGAAGCGATCCGCCAGCCCTTCCACGGAACGCCGCGCCTCTTCCAGCAGGGATTCCAGTTCCGCGCCCAGGGGGCGGACCTTGCCCGGCTCCAGCGCGCCGGAAAGCTGCCAGTATTCCAGTTCGCGCACCGGGCCGGGGCGGATGCCCTCGAAGGCCCCGGCCTCGGCCAGCAGCCCTTCCAGGGGAAGCTGCGGTTCCGAACCCTCGCGCACCGCCTTCTGCGAGGGGGGCTGGCCGGTCTTGAAGTCCACGATACGGATGGCGCCGTCCTTCAGCACGTCCAGCCGGTCGGCCCGCGCTTCCAGCGCAACGGCCCCAGCCGGGCGGCGCAGGGTGAGCTTGGCCTCCGCCTCCGCATGCGCCTCGGCAAGGCCGGGGCGCAGCGACGCCTCAAGCCCGCGCACGAAGCCGCCGATCCGCCCCAGCCGCGGGCGCCACAGCGCCTCCACGGCCGGGCGCAGATGGGCGCGCGCGATGGCCTCGTCCTGCGCGGCGTCCCAGAGGCGCCTTGCCGCCGCCTCGCCCGGCCAGGCGGGGGGCAGCGCGTCCAGGAAGCGGTGGATCGCGGAATGGACCAGCGTGCCGTAATCGGCCGAGCCCGGCTCCTGTTCCAGCGGCGCCAGCGCGCGCAGGCGGAGGATGCGCTGGGCGTAGAAGGCGTAGGGATCGGCCAGCAGGGTCCGGACGTCGCTGACCGTGACTCGGCTGGGCCGCGCCTCGGCGGGAGGCGCGATGGCGGGGCGGGTGCAGGGGCGCGGCGGCTCGGCCGAGCGGTCAAGCGCCTCCGCCCAGGCGGGGGCGGCGGAAAGCGGCACGCCGAGCCCCGGACGCTGGCCGCGCAGGAAGGTGGAAAGCCGCGTCAGCCAGCGCGCCGGCACCGTGGGGGAGCCGCCCCGCCGCGCGGCGCGGGACAGCGTCACCTCGCGCCCCGAGCAGGCGACGGACAGGAAATCCGCCGCGACGCGGCCGATGCGAAGCTCGGGCGGCGGCAGGCCGAAATCGCGACGCATCGGGCGGGACATCCAGGGGCCGGGATCGGCGGCGAGTGGCCACACCGTCTCGTCCAGCGCGCCCAGCACCACGCAGTCGAAGTCGAGGAGCCGCGCCTCCAGCAGGCCCAGGATCTCCACATGCGGGTGCGCCTGTTCCCTGCGGCCGCGCGACACGCGGGGGCAGGCGGTGGTGCCGAGCGACAGCGCCGCCTCGAACAGGGCGGGCCACTCGGCGGGCTGCACGGGCGGCATCTCCGCCATGGCCGGACGCAACAGGGTGAGGTGGCGGGCCAGCGCCTCGCCTTCCGCATGGGCGTAGAGGCGCAGGCCGCCGGGGCGCGACGGCGTCTCGGCCAGCCGCTCCGCCGCCGCCAGATGCTCGTCGAACAGGTCCAGGGCGGGGCGCAGCGGCGCGGTGCGCGGCAAGGAGTGGAAGGGGCCGAGCGCCGTCTCCAGCGACGAGACGAGGCGCTCCAGCAGCGCCATCCGGTCCAGGTCGGCGCGGTCGCCGGCAAAAGCAGCGGCGATTCCCGCGCGCAGCCCACGGAAGCCCGGCCCCGGCGAGGGGCCGCGCAGCACCGCCACCTCCAGCCGCCGCACCGCCGCGAGCCAGTCCGGCCTTTCCCAGCCGCAGGCGGCAAGCGGGTGCTTCATCACCGAAAGCAGCGAGACCGGCCCGCATTCCCCGGCGGCGAGATGGGCGACGAGGCGCAGGAAATTGCCGTTGGGCGTGGCGGAAAGGCGCTGCCCGGCGCTGTCCTCCGCCAGGATGCCATGGCGGGGCAACTCGGAGGCGACGCGGCAGGCAAGGTCGCGATCCGGCGTCACCAGCGCGGCCCGGGCGCCCGGCCGTTCCAGCGCGCCGCGCAGCGTCAGGGCGATGGCGGCGGCCTCCGCCTGCGCGTCCGGCGCCTCGATCTGCGTCATCCCCGCCATGGCCTCGCTCCAGCGGCGCGGACGGCGGTCCATCCAGGCGCGCAGCCCCTCGGCGGGCAGCAGCGCGGAGCCGAGCAGTGCCGGACGGTCGGCGCGGGGCGGCTGGTCCGCGGTCCAGTCCCGTGCATCCGCCATCGTCGCACCCATGCGGCGCAGCATGCGGCGCTGCCCGGCGAAGGGATGGGTGCAGCTGTCCAGCAGGTGCTCGTCCGGCACGCGGGCGGTGGCCGGGTCCTCGCCGGCCAGGACCACGAAGCCGCGCGGGAGGCGCGTGGCGACGACGCGCAGCAGGTCGGCGGCGGCGGGGACGGTGCCGCCCAGCCCGATCCCGGCGGCGATCACCGGCGTTTCAGGCGGGTCGTCCTCCCAGGCGGTGCGCTGCGCCTTCAGCGCGAGGACGCGGCGCACGCCGATGTCGAGCAGCCCTTCCGCATCCAGCCAGCCCTGCCACTCCCCCACCACGCCGCGCAGGAAGGTGGTGGTGATCTGCCAGTGCGTCGCCAGCTTCTCCGGCGCCAGATCCTCCAGCCGCGCGAGCCAGGCATCGGTGAGCCGGGCCGGGTCGTCGGGGATCGGCTCCGCCTCCTCCAGCGCGATCTCGTCCAGGAGGCGTGCGAGTTCGCCGGCCAGCTCCCAGGCGTGGCGTGCGGTGGGCGGACCGCCGGCATGGCGCGGCCAGCGCGCCACGAATCGCGCAAGCACCGCCTGGCGGCGCAACGCCTCCACCGCCGGCGGCAGCTCCAGCAGGGCGGGAAGCTGCAGCTCGTCCGCATCCTCCACCGACAGACCGGCGAGGGCGCGAAGCTGCGGCAGCAGCAGCGCCTCCTTTTCCGACGCGTCGAGGAAGGCGCGGTGCGCCGCGCGGGCGGAGCGCTGCGTGGGCAGGAGGATGAGGCTGCGCGGCAGCGCATCCGCCTCGCCACCCAGTCGCTGCATCACGCCCCGCGCCAGAGTGGGCAGGAAGGGCAGGCCGAGCGGGATGCGGAAGAGGCGCATTCGCCACCCTAACGCGGAAGGCGGGGGGTGCCGCTAGCGGGGCTTCCCTTATTCTGCGGCGGCCTTGATCGGGGGCTTGCGGACGCGCAGCCGCCGGATGCGGCGCGCATCGGCATCCAGCACGCGAAATTCGAGCCCGGAGGAGGGGTGGGAAACGATCTCGCCCTTCGCGGGGACGCGCCCCGCCAGGGTGAAGACCAGCCCGCCGACCGTGTCGATGTCCGAGGCGCGCTCCTCCTCCGTCAGCACGGGGCCCAGCCGCGTTTCGAAAGCCTCCACCGGGGTGCGCGCGTCGAGTTCCAGCACGCCCTCGGCGCGCTCGATGATCTGCGGCGCGGCGAGTTCGTCATGCTCGTCGGAGATGTCGCCGACGATGGTCTCGACCAGGTCCTCGATGGTGACGATGCCGTCGATGCCGCCATACTCGTCCACCACGAGGGCGAGGTGGACGCGCTCCATCCGCATCCGCAGCAGGAGGTCCAGCACGGGGACGGAGGGGACCACCAGCAGCGGCTTGCGCAGGATGGCGCGCAGCGAGAAGCCTTCCGAGCGGCCCAGCCGGGCGATCACGTCCTTGATGTGGACCATGCCCTGGATGTCGTCGAGCTCGCGGCCATAGACCGGGTAGCGGCTGTGGCCCTCGCGCTGCACGAAGTCGAGCACCTGCGCGAAGTCCATGTCCACCTGCAGCGCGATGATGTCGGCGCGCGGCAGCATCACGTCATAGGCGGTGGCGCCGCGCAGCTTGAGCACGTTGCGCAGCAGGGCGCGCTCATGCGGGCCCAGCGCCTCGGCCTGCTCGCCTTCCTGCTCGACGCTGGGGGCCTCCTGCTCGGTGAGCAGCGCCTCGACGCTTTCGCGCAGATTGGCCTCCCGCCGCGCGAAGAGCGAGCGGATGCGGCTCAGCAGGAGGGGTGGGGAATCGCTCGGCATCAGGCGGCCACCCGCCAGGGATTGGGGAAGCCGAGGCGACGGAGGATGCGCGCCTCCGCCCGCTCCATCCGCGCCGCCTCGCCCGGGGCGATGTGGTCGTGGCCGAGGAGGTGCAGCGTGCCGTGCACCACGAGATGGGTGAAATGGGCGGGCAGCGAACGTCCCTCCCGCAGGGCCTCCCGCCGCACCGTGCCGAGCGAGACGGCGAGGTCGCCCAGGGTCAGCGCGCCAGGGGGGGCGGGAAAGGACAGGACGTTGGTCGCCTTCTCCTTGCCGCGAAACCCGCCATTGAGGCGCCGGATCTCCGCATCGTCGGTGAGGAGGATGGAAACGTGCCCGTCCTCGCCCCCATCGGCCAGGGCCGCGGCGACCGCGCGGCGGGCAAGGCTTTCCACCCGGGGCAAGGCAGCGCGCCAGCCCGGGGCGTTCATGGTGATGTCGAGCCCGGGAGCGGCGAAACCGTCCCCGGGCGTTCTACTTCCGCAGTCCATCGCGAGTTGTCTGGGCCTCCACCGCGCCATAGGCCGCGACGATGCGCCCCACCAGCGGGTGCCGCACCACGTCGCGTTCGTCGAAACGGATGAAGCCGATCCCGGCGACGCCGTCCAGCACGTTCATCGCCTCGACCAATCCCGATTTCTGCCCGGGCGGCAAGTCCACCTGGGACGGATCGCCCGTGATGGCCATGCGCGACCCCTCCCCCATGCGGGTAAGGAACATCTTCATCTGGGCCGGGGTGGTGTTCTGCGCCTCGTCCAGGATGGCGAAGCAATGCGCCAGGGTGCGGCCGCGCATGAAGGCGAGCGGCGCGATCTCGATCTCCCCGGCGGCGAGGCGGCGCGCCACCTGCTCGGCCGGCAGCATGTCGTGGAGCGCGTCGTAGAGCGGGCGGAGATAGGGGTCCACCTTCTCCTTCATGTCGCCGGGCAGGAAGCCCAGCCGCTCGCCCGCCTCCACGGCGGGACGGGACAGGACGATGCGGTCCACCCGGCCCGACTGGAGCAGCGCCACGCCCTGCGCGACGGCGAGGTAGGTCTTGCCCGTGCCCGCGGGGCCCAGGCCGAACACCATCTCGTGCCGAGCCAACGCGTCCATGTAGGCGGATTGCGCCGGGGTGCGGGGCGCGATGGCCCCGCGCCGGGTGCGGATCTGCGGGATGTCCTGCAGCGGCAGGCGCGGGTCCTGCTCGGCCTCGCCTTCCGCCATGCGGATCGCGCCCTCCACGTCGCTGACGCCGATCGCCGCGCCGCGCTCCAGCCCGCGCCACAGGCCGCGCAGCACCTGCTCGGCCATCAGGGTCTGGGCGGGCGAGCCGCTGATCGTCAGCCGGTTGCCGCGGCTGGCGACCTTCACGCCCAATCGGCCCTCGATGCGCGCCAGGTGCCGGTCGTGCTCGCCATGGAGCAGGGGCAGGAGGGCGTTGTCCTCGAATTGCAGCGTGACGCTGCGCGTCTCGGAATTGGGCGCCGCCTGACGAGGGCGGAGGGCGAGGGCGTTGTTCAAGCGGCGTCTTTCTCCTGCTCGACGATCTCGCCCGAAAGCGAGTTGGGGTGGCCCGCCACGATGCGGACCGGAACGATCCGGCCCACGAGAGTGGAAGAGCCGAAGGCATGGACGGGTTGCAGCCAGGGGGTGCGGCCGGCGATCTGCCCGGCATGACGGCCGGGTCCTGTGACCAGCACGTCGCATATGGTGCCGGCCTTGCCCGCATTGAAGTCCGCCTGCTGCGTCCGCAGCAACTCCTGCACCTCGGCGAGGCGGCGGTCCTTGGTCGCCTCGTCGACATGCGCCGCCGCGGCCGCGGCCGGCGTGCCGGGGCGCGACGAATACTTGAAGGAAAAGGCCTGGGCGAAGCCGATGCGCTCGATCAGCCGCAGCGTCGCCTGGTGGTCCTCCTCCCGCTCGCCCGGATGGCCGGCGATGATGTCGGTGGACAGCGCCAGGTCGGGCCGCGCCGCGCGCAGCCGGTCCACCAAGCGCTCGTACTCCTCCGCCGTGTGGCCGCGATTCATGGCCGCGAGCACGCGGTCCGAGCCGGACTGCACCGGCAGATGAAGGAACGGCATGACCTGCGGGATGTCGCGATGCGCGGCGATCAGCGCCTCGTCCATGTCGCGCGGGTGGGAGGTGGTGTAGCGCAGCCGCTCGACGCCCGGGATGCCGGCCAGGAGGCGCAGGAGGCCGGCCAGCCCCTCCGCTCCCTCGCCGTGCCAGGCATTCACGTTCTGGCCGAGCAGCGTGATCTCGCGCGTGCCCTGGGCCGCCATGCGCCGCGCCTCGGCGAGGATGGCAGCGGCGGGGCGCGAATACTCGGCGCCGCGCGTGTAGGGCACGACGCAGAAGGAGCAGAACTTATCGCAGCCTTCCTGGATGGTCAGGAAGCCGGAAACGCCCTGCGGCGCGGCCTCGGCGGGCAGGTGGTCGAACTTCTCCTCGACCGGGAACTCGGTCTCGATCGCCACCCCGCCGGAACGGCTGATGCGTGCCACCATCTCCGGCAGCTTGTGGTAGCTCTGCGGCCCCATCACGATGTCCACGAAGGGCGCGCGTGCGGTGATCTCCGCCCCTTCTGCCTGGGCGACGCAGCCGGCCACGGCCAGCATCATCCCTGGCTTCTCCTCCTTCAGCTTCCGCAGGCGGCCCAGTTCGGAGAAGAGCTTCTCCGTCGCCTTCTCGCGGATGTGGCAGGTGTTGAGGATGACCATGTCCGCGCCGTCCGGCGCCTCGGCCGGGGCATAGCCCAGGGGCGCCAGCAGGTCCGCCATGCGGCCGCTGTCGTACACGTTCATCTGGCAGCCCCAGCTTCGGATGAAGAGGCGCTTCTTGTTGCTCATGAGGGAAGTTCCCCGGAAATCCAGGGCGGGGACATGCGGGGCGGGGGCCGCACGGTCAAGCAGCGCGGTCCCGGCCGGGGATGCGGAGGGCTGTCCGGCTCATCGGAAGCGAGGCTGGCAAAACCCTTCCGCGCCGGTCAAGCGGCTTCGGCTTCGACCGGACGGTTCTGCCGCAGCGCGGCCGCGGCCTCCGTCACCGTGCGCCCCACCCGGATGGCTAGGTCCTTGCGGTCGGAGGCGACATCCGGGACGAAGCCGGGGTGCAGCACCACCGTCGCCCGCGTTCCGGTGCGGCGGAGGAGGCGCCAGGCATGGGAGGCCGTCTCCATGTCGCCGTACCAGGCGAAGACCGCGCGGTCCTTGCGGCCGACGGGCAGGCCGCCCAGCCGGTCATAGACCACGGTGACGGGCTGCACCGCCCGCGCCGCCGGGGCGATGGCGAAGAAGGAGGAGCGGAAGGGCAGCACCCGCGCCCCGTCGCTGGTCGTTCCTTCGGGGAACAGGATCAGGCTTTCGCCGCCTTCCAGCTTCGCGCGCATCTCCTGCGCCTCGGCGCCGGTGCGGTTGCGGGTGCGGGACACGAAGACCGTGCTGCCCAGCCGCGCCACCGTGCCGATCAGCGGCCAGCCCGCCACGTCCGCCTTGCTGACGAAGCGCGCATCCAGCACCGCACCCAGCACCATGATGTCCAGCCAGGAGGAGTGGTTGGACACGTGCAGCGTCGGCCGCTCCGGCGAGGGCAACCCGATGACGCGCAGCCGCAACCCGATCAGGCGGCACAGCGTGCGGTGGTAGAAGCGGCTGAAGCGGTGCTTCGCATTCCCGGGCAGGCGGATCAGCACCATCTGCACCGGAAACCCGAACAGGACGGTGAAGAGCAGCACGAGCGCGATGCGGCGCACCGCCCGGACCCGTCCGCCTTCCGGGCGGTCGTGGCCCAGCACGTCGGCCCAGGCGCGGCCCGGCAGGCGGGGACGGAAGCGCAGCGGCCGGTCTCGCCGAAGCCGTCGCGCCCCCGCTGGGGCGCTGGATGGCGGGGACGCGGGTTGGAATGCGGCCATGGCATGGGGTTAACCTGCCGGGCAGGTCGCGTCCATGACGCAATGACGACGGATCGGTGAATCCGCGCCGCCTCCGGCGTTGGGTCCCCGTGCCCCAAGGAGATGCGGATGCGACGCCTTTCACCCTTTCAGCGATTCATCCTGGCGCTGGGCGCGCTGGGCCTCCTCGTCGCGGCGGTGGCAGCGCTGGCCGGGCTGCTGGCCGGCTAGTCCTTGCGGCGCCAGGCGCGCCACACCCACCAGACCAGCACCAGCGCCGCCAGGGCGAGGAGCGGCTTGGAAAGCGGGTCGATATAGCCCTCGATCGCCGTGTAGCGCTCCTCCAGCACATAGCCGAGCACGGCGAGGCCGCCGACCCAGATCACCGTCCCCAGCGTGGTGAGGCCGTAGAACAGCGGGCGCGGCATCTCGATCAGCCCGGCGGGGACGGAGATCAGCGTGCGGATGCCGGGCATCATGCGCCCCAGGAACACGGCCAGCGGTCCCCAGCGCCGCAGCGCCGCCTCGCCCTCCCCGATGTCGCGCTCGCGCACGCCAATCCACCCGCCGAAGCGCGCCACCAGGGCACGGGTGCGGTCGGATCCGAAGGCACGCGCCGCCTCGAACCACGCCGCGTTGCCGACGATGGTGCCCAGGATGCCGGCGAGGATCGCGCCGAAGAGCGACATTTCTCCACGCGCCGCCGCGAAGCCGGCCAGCGGCATGATCACTTCGCTCGGGATCGGCGGGAACAGGTTCTCCAGGAACATCAGGGCGAAGACGCCCAGGTAGCCGGCAGCGGCCACCCAGGAGGTGACGAGGTCCATCATGCGGGGCGGTCAGTCCAGGGTGAAGATGTGGAGGGTCAGGGCGCGGCCGCGCGTGTAGTTGAAGCCGTGCACCGCGTCCCGCTCGCGCGGGGCGATGCCGAGGGTGGCGGCCTCGCGCCGGAAATCGTCCAGCGCGCGGTTGCCCACGGCGACGGCGCGGCCTGGCGCCTCGGCCAGGAAGCGGGCGGCGTCCTCGCCGCGTCGGAGGAAGCGCGTCTCCGCGCCGATGCGGAACAGGGTCGAGGGTTCGGCGTGGGAGGTGATACCGAAGCGCGCGGCGGGCAGGCCGGGCGCGACGCGCTCCAGCGCGGCCTGGAGGCGGGGGGCGATCCAGATCGGCTCCACGCGCGGAAGGGTGAACTCCATCACGCTCGCATAGAGCGGAATGGCGGCGAGCACGCCCAGCACCGCCGCCCGCGCCCAGCGCGCCGCCGCCATGGCGCGCCAGGTCAGCACGGCGAGCAGGATGGCGAAGGGCACGGACAGGAAGGCGCCCACGGGCTCGTGCGCGGTGGCGAGCCAGGGGACCAGCAGCGCCACCGCCGAAAGCCCGAGCGCGACCCCGGCCACCAGCACCCGCGCCAGAATCGCCAACCAGCGCGGCGGGGCGAGGCGCAGCGGGTCCATGGCCCAGGCGGCGGCCAGCAGCATCACCGCGGGGTAGGTGGGCAGGGTGTAGTGCGGCAGCTTGGTCGCCACCGCCTCGAAGACCAGCCAGGAGGGCACGATCCAGGCGAGCAGGAAGCGGGTGCGCGGCAGGGCGCGTTCCGCCCACACGCCGCGCGCCGCCAGCAGCGCCAGGATGCCGGCGGGAAAGGCGGCGATGGGGAAGGTCAGCAGGTAGAAGCCCGGCGGGCCCCAATGCTTCTCGTCGCCCGAGCCGACCTTGCCGAGCATGTCGTCGCCCACGGCCTCGGCGAAGAAGCGGCCCTCGGTCGCGATGCCGATGGCGGCCATCCAGGGCAGCACGATCAGGAGCATCAGCGGCACGCCCCAGAGCGGGTGCAGAGCCCGCAGCCAGGGCGCCCTGCCCCGGTCCACGACGGCGAGGGTGATGCCGGCCAGCAGCGCCACCATGGGCGCGATCGGTCCCTTGAGCAGCACGCCGATGCCGAGCGCGATCCAGAACAACGCCGCCTGCCGCGCCGTGAAGCCCGAAGGCTGGAGGTAGGCCGCCCCCATCAGCCCCATCGCCGCGGTGACGGCGGCCAGCAGCGCGGCGTCGGTCTTGGCGATATGCGCCTCGACCATCAGCACCATGGTCCCGGCGAGCATGGCGGCGGCGAGCAGGGCCGGGCGCGGCCCGACCAGCCGCCGCCCCAGGGTGAAGGTGAGCAGCACGGCGGTGATGGCGCCGAGCAGCGAGGGGATGCGGTAGGCCCAGATGTCGCGTCGCGAGCCCAGCCCGGCGGCCTCCACCAGATGCACCGTGGCCGCCTGCGCCCAGTGGATGCCGACGGGCTTCTTGTTGCGCTCCTCCTCGCCGACGCGCAGCCGCACCGGGTCGCCGCTGTCCAGCATCTGCCGCGTCGCCTGGGCGAAGCGGCTTTCATCGCGGTCGCCGGCGGGCAGGCTGAAGAAGCCGGGCAGGAACAGCGCCAGGCACAGCACGACCAGCATCAGCCGCGGGCGGCGCTGGGCGGCGGCCGCGAATGCGTCGGAAGCCGTGGCGGAGGTCATCGGGGCGCGCGTCTAGCACGCGGGATGCCCCGGGGCCATAAACCGGCCTGCATGCCAGCGAACCCAGCCCGCCTTGCCGCCTCCCACCTCCTCGAAGCCGTGCTGGAGCGCGGCCGGTCGCTGGAGGAGGCCCTGGACACCGCCCCCGCGATGGAGGCGCGCGACAAGGCGGCCGGACACCGCATCGCCGCCACGGTGCTGCGCCGCCTGGGCAGCCTGGACGCGGCGCTGGAGCCCTGGCTGCGCCGCCAGCCCCCGGCCCCGGCACTGCGCGCGCTGCGGATCGGCGCGGCGGAGTTGCTGCTGCTCGGCACCCCGGCCCATGCCGCCGTCTCCGCCGCCGTTTCCGTGGTCCCGAAGCCGCTGGCCGGCGTGGTGAACGCCGTGCTGCGCCGGGTGACGGAAGCCGGGCCAGCGGTGCTGGAAGGGCTGGACGCGGAGCGGCTGGACACCCCTTCCTGGCTCTGGGCCTCCTGGCACGCGGCGCATGGGCCGGCGGTGCGCGCCATCGCCCGCGCACACCGCGAGGAAGCGCCGCTGGACCTGTCGCTCAAGCCGGGCGCCACCCCGCCGCCGGGCGGCGAAGCCCTGCCGGGCGGGACGCTGCGCTTTCCCGCCGGAACGCGCATCACGGAACTGCCCGGCTTCGCGGAGGGCGAGTTCTGGGCGCAGGACGAAGCCGCGGCCCTGCCCGCACGCCTCCTGGACGCGAAGCCCGGCGAGCGCGTGGCCGATCTTTGCGCCGCGCCTGGCGGCAAGACCGCGCAGCTGGCCGCCGCCGGGGCCGAGGTGGTGGCGGTGGAGCGCGACGCGAAGCGCCTGCTCCGCCTGCGCGAGAACCTGGAACGGCTGCGCCTGCCCGCCGAACTTGTTCAGGCCGACGCGGCGCGGTGGCAGCCGGAGGGCCGGTTCGACGCCGTGCTGCTGGACGCGCCCTGCACTGCCACCGGAACGATCCGCCGCCATCCGGACGTGCCGCATCTGAAGCGCCCCAAGGACGTGCCGGCCCTGGCGGCGCAGCAGAAGGCCCTGCTGGACGCCGCTGCGCGCCTCGTGAAGCCGGGCGGGCGGCTGGTCTTCTCAACCTGCTCCCTCCAGGCCGAGGAGGGCGAGGCGCATCTGCGCGCCCTGCCGGAGGGCTTCGCGCTGGACCCCGCGCCCGGGGCGCCGGAGGGCTGGCTGCGGACAAGACCGGATCAGGGAATGGACGGATTCTTTATCGCGCGTCTGCGGCGCAAGCTGGCGCCATGACGTATCGGCCGCTCCTCGCCCTTGCCCTGCTGGCGCTTTCCGCCTGCGCCTCCCCGCGCGGCGAGGAAGGCTTCATCCCCTTCTGGAACGCGGCGGAGAATCGCGACCTGTCGCACTCGCCGCAGCTTGGGGTGTCATTTCCGGGCAGCCAGGCGCCGGGAGCCGTCATCCCCTTCACGATGGACACGGGATCGGTGGGTGTCATCGCCTCGGCGGACCATTTCCGGCCGGAGCCGGGCGCGCGATCCCTGGGGCCGGGGCGGCGGGCCTATTCCTCCTCCGGCGTGGTGGAGGTGGGCGAGTGGTTCCTCGCCGAAATCGCGCTGCACGCCCCAAGCGGGCGCGAGGCGGCGCGGGCGCGCGTGCCGGTGCTGCAGGTGCGGCGCATCGAATGCCTGCCCAGCGCGCGGCGCTGCACCCCGCAGGCGGAGGCGCGCCACGTCGCCATGATGGGCGTGGGCTTTGCGCCCGGCCACGGCCCGGCCGCCGACGCGACGCCCGACTACAACCCGCTGCTGAACCTCACGCGGGGCGGGCACGGGCGGCGCGGCTGGGTCATCACGCGGCACGGCCTGCATCCCGGCCTGGGCGAGACGGAAGGCTTCCGCTTCGTGTCCCTGACGCCGCGCACTGCCTCCTCCCTGCCAGGGCGGCCGGACTGGAACGCGGTGCCCGCGCCGATCGGCGTGAACGGCACGACGGCGCCGGGCGGGGTGCTGGTGGACACCGGGATCGGCGAGGCCTTCCTTTCCCCGCCCGACGGCGTGGCGCTACCGCGCGGCCCGGCGCCGGCCGGCACGCGCATCTCCGTGGGACTGCCGGGCGGGGCGGAATGGGTGGCGGTCGCAAGCGAGACGCCTTCGCCGCCCGGGCCGGAATCCGTGCTGGTGGTGCATGACGGCGTGCCCTTCGTGAACACCGGGCGGCGCTTCCTGCTCGGCCACGACATCGCCTTCGATGCCGAGGCGGGGCGCTACGGCTTCCGGCCGGTTTCGCGCTGACCTACCCTCCCGCCCGGAAACGGGCCGGGAGATGGCGCATGTTCTTCGAGGGTTTCGCGCTGGAAGAGCGTGACGTGGCGGGGATGCGCGTGCGCTTCCGGCGGGGCGGATCCGGCCCGCCCTTGCTGCTGCTGCACGGCAACCCGCAGACCCACGCCATGTGGCACAAGGTCGCGCCCGTGCTGGCGCGGCGCTTCACGGTGATCTGCCCCGATATTCGCGGCTATGGCTTCTCCGCCAAGCCGAAGCCCGCGCCCGGCCACGCCGCCTATGCGAAGCGTGAAATGGCGAAGGACGTGCTCGGCCTCATGCGCGAACTCGGCCATGAGCGCTTCTCCGTCGTCAGCCACGACCGCGGCGCGCGCCTCGCGCATCGCCTCGTGCTGGATCACGCGGAGGCGGTGGAGCGGCTTTGCGTCATGGACATCGTGCCGACGCTGCATCACTTCGAGAACGCCGACATGGAATTCGGCCTCGGCTACTATCACTGGTTCTGGCTGGCCCAGCCGCATCCGGGGCCGGAGACGCTGATCCGGCAGGACGTGGAGATGTGGTTCCGCATCCACACCTCGCGCGAGCCCAAGGATGACGGGTTCTTCCACCCGGAGGCGCGGGCCGACTACCTCGCCGCGCTGCGCGAGCCGGGCACGGTGGAGGCGATCTGCGAGGATTACCGCGCCGCCGCGACGATCGACCTGGAGCATGACCGGGAAAGCCGCGCGCAAGGGGTGAAGGTCGCCTGCCCGCTGCTCGCGCTGTGGGGCGAAAAGGGCAAGATCGGCCAGTGGTACGATGCGCTGGCGGTATGGCGCGCCTATTCCGCGGCGGAAGTGACTGGCCACGCGGTGAACAGCGGGCATTATCTGGCTGAGGAGGCACCCGGAGAGGTGCTCGAAGCCCTGGAGGAGTTCCTGCCATGAAGCGCCGCGCTCTCGTCGCATCCGCCCTCGCCCTGCCCTTTGCTGCCTCGGCGCAGCCCGCCTGGCAGCCGCGCGGCCCCATCACGGTGATCGTGCCCAACCCGCCGGGCGGCGGCACCGACTTCGCCGCGCGGCTCTATGTCGAAGGCCTGTCCCAGGCGCTCGGCGTGCCGGTGGTGATCGACAACCGCGGCGGCGCCAACGGCAATATCGGCATCCTGGCGACGGTGCGCGCCCCGGCCGACGGGCAGACGCTGCTGCTGCAATACAACGGCTATCACGCCGGCAACCCGGCGATGATGAGCAACCTGCAATGGGACCCGCTGCGCGACCTGAAGCCGGTCGGCATGGCGACCATGGCGCCGCACGGAATCTTCGTGTCGCCGCAGGTGCCGTCGAACACGCTGCGCGAGTTCATCGCCTGGGCGAAGGAACGTCCGGGCGGCATCAACTACGCCTCCTCCGGCACCGGCTCCATCCAGCACATCGCGGGGGTGCTGTTCGGCCGCGCCACCGGCGTCGAGGTGACGCACGTGCCCTATCGCGGCGCGGCGCCGGCCCTGCAGGACGTGGCGGGCGGACGGATCGAGCTGTTCATCACCACCCCCTCCTCCGCCATCGCGCTGGCGCAGGCCGGGCGGGTGAAGGCGCTGGCCATCGCGGGCTCCGCGCGCGCGGCCGGCCTGCCCGACGTGCCCACCACGGCGGAAGCCGGGCTGCCCGGCTTCGCGCTGGATGCGTGGTTCGCCTTCTTCGCCCCCGCCGGCATCCCGGAGCCGGCGCGGCAGCGGCTGAACGCGGAGCTGCGCCGCCTCGCCGAGGACCCCACCATCCGCGCCCGCGCCGAGGCTGGCGGTGCCGCCACCCGCGCCATGACGCTGGCGGAGCTGGACGCGCTGGCGGAACGCGAGGTGCGCGAGCTGGGCGACGTGATCCGGTCCGCCGGAATTACGCTGGATTGAGATCCAGCACCGTCACCTCGTGCCCCAGCCCCCGCAGGAAGCGCAGCAGCGCCTCGGGGGCGAGGCCGGTGGATGCGGTGTTCACGAGCGGGTGGAACCAGACCAGCGCAGGCGCCTCGGCCAGCGCCGCGTCCAGCACCACCCGCACGGTGCCCGGCGCGGCGTGGACCAGCCCGAAGGGGGTGACGCTGCCCGGCTCCACCCCCAGCACCGCGCGCAACTCCTCCGCGCTGCCCATGGAAACGCGGCCCCATCCGGCGCGGCGCGCCAGCTCGTTCACGCGGAGTTGTCGCCCCTCCTCCAGCACGGCAAGGGCGAACCCTCCCTCCTTGCGGCGCAGGAACAGGTTCTTGCTGTGCAGCCCCGGCAAATCGCCACGCAGCGCGCGCGACTCCGCCACGGTGAAGAGCGGCGGGTGGGGCACGGTGCGCGCCTCGATCCCCGCCGCCTCCAGCCGCGCCAGCAGCCCTTCCGGCGTTTCCGTCATTCCGGGCGGATGTTGTTGGCGCGCACCACGCGGCCCCAGCTTTCCGCCTCGTTCGCCAGCCACGCCTTGAAGGGCTCCGGCCCCATGGCGCGCACATCGGCGCCGAGATCCGCCATGCGCCGGGCGATCTCCGGCTGGGCGAGGATCTGGCGCAGCGCGCCGTCCAGCCGCGCGATGACCGGGGCAGGCGTCGGGCCGGGGGCGAAGATGCCCTGCCAAGTGCCGCTCTCCGTCGCCGGCCAGCCTAGCTCCGCAAAGGTCGGCACGTCGGGCAGCCCCTCCAGCCGCTTCGGGCCGGAGACGGCGATGGCACGGAGCCGCCCGTCGCGGGTGAAGGGCGCGGTCGCGGTGGCGCCGTTGATGATGATCTGCGCCTCGCCCCCCGCCACGGCGGTCAGCGCGGCCGCGCCGCCGCGATAGGGCACCTGCGTCAGGTTCGCGCCCCAATGCTGCGCCAGCAGCACGGCGGTCAGGTGGTTGGCCGCGCCGACGCCGGAATTGGCGACGTTGAGCGTGTCCGGCGAGCGCTTCGCCAGTTCCGCCAACTCCTGCGCGTTGCGCGCCCGCACCGACGGATGCACGGCCAGGATGTAGGGCGCGTAGATCAGCAGGTTCACGGGTGCCAGGTCGCGCAGCACGTCGAACGTCAAGCGTGGGAACAGCGAGGGCGCGGTCGCCAGCGCCCCCGCATCGGTGATCAGCAGCGCGCTGCCATCCGGCGTGGCGCGCGACACGAGTTCCGCGCCGAGATTGCCGTTGGCGCCGGTGCGGTTCTCCACCACCACGCTCTGCCCGAGCAGGCGAGACATTTCCGGCGCGAGGATGCGCGCGAGGATGTCGCTGGTGCCGCCCGGCGCGAAGGGCACGACGAGGCGCACCGTCGCCCCCTGCGCGAAGGCAGGCGTCGCAAGCGGCGCGGCAAGGGCGGAGGCGAGCAGGGCGCGGCGGTGCATGGCGGTTTCCTCGGTTCGGATTTCCGCCATGGCACCCGCATCGCGCCCCCGTGGCAAGGGGGAGGCTCAGCCCACGCCGCTGAGGTTCATCCCTGCCGGCATCCAGGCATAGCCCTCGCCCGCCCGCGCGACGTGGCCGATCCCGGGCCAGGGGAAGTGGTAGGACAGGACGTGGTGCCGGTCCGTCGCGAGCCGGTCGAGCATCCGTACGCGGGTCCGCGCCGACTGCGCCGGGTCGGTGTCGTAGGCGAACTCCCAGGAGGGGCGGCGCAGCATGATGGCCTGGTGGTGCGCGAGGTCGCCCGTGTTCACCACCGTCATTCCGCCCGAGGACACGGCGTAGCAATGATGCCCCACCGTGTGCCCCGGCGCGGCGATGGCGGTGATGCCCGGCACGACTTCCGCCCCGTCGCGGATCATCACCAGCCGGTCGCGATAGGCTTCCAGGTTCTTCTTCGCGCCGTCGATGAAGGGCACCATGAAGGCGGGGCCGCGCTTGTTGTTGTCGTCGGTCCAGTAGCGCAGGTCGCTTTCCGCCAGCGCAACCTGGGCGTTGGGGAAGACGCGCTGCCCGTTGGCGTCCACCAGCCCCCAGGCATGGTCGCAATGGGCGTGGGTGAGCAGGATCATGTCGAACTGCTCGGGCTGGAAGCCGGCGGCGCGGAGGTTCTCGCGCAGCTTGCCGGTGGTGGGGCCGAACATGCGGCTCGCCTCGCCCATGCTGTCGCCCATGCCGGTGTCGATCAGGATGAGCTGGCGCCCGGTGTTCACCACCAGCGCGTTCTGCTCCAGCACCACCCCGTCGGCGGGCAGGTAGGCCTCGCGCAGGATGGTCTGCATCTCCTCCGCGGGCGCGCGGGGGAAGCCGTCGGCCGGGCGGCCCAGCGGCAGGGCGCCGTCGCTCACCACCGTCGCCTCGAAATCGCCGATCGTGAAGCGGTACCAGGCCGGGGCCTGGGTGCCGAGCTTCGGCGCGGCGGCCCGTGCGGACGGGGCGGCGGCCAGGGTGCCGAGCGCGGCGGCCAGGCCGAAGGCCTCGCGGCGGGTCATGTGCATCGCGTTCTCCTCCTCGCGCCCTTATGCGGACGCATGGGAAAGCCTAGACCCGTCGCCGCCCCGGAATCCACGGGGCCGCGCTTGCGCCGTGCACGCCGATGGGCCATCTCCCCGGGCGACACATGGGGGTGCGCCCGTCGCGCGGCGCTGAGAGGCGGGGGACAGCCCCGCGACCCCGGAACCTGATCCGGTTCGCACCGGCGGAGGGAAGGGTGTCGGGCGCGGCCGCGCGCCCCTCCCCTCCGGCATCGCGAGGAGGGAAGCATCCGATGACCCAACGCCGCGCGATCCTGGCCGCCGCCCTTGCCGCCCCTGTCCTGCGGGGCGCCCAGGCGCAGAATGCCCGCGCGCGGACGCTGCGCTTCATGCCGCAGGCGGCGCTGGCGGTGCTGGATCCGGTCTTCAACCCCTCCACCATCATCACCACCCACGGCTACTGCGTGTGGGACACGCTGTACGGCGCCGACCGCGCCATGCGCCCGCGCCCGCAGATGGCCGCGGGGCACGAGGTCTCGGCGAACGGGCTCGAATGGCGCATTACCCTGCGCGACGGGTTGCGCTTCCATGACGGGGAGAGGGTGCGCGGGCGGGACTGCGTCGCCTCCATCCGGCGTTGGGCGGCGCGGGACAATTTCGGCCTCGCCCTGATGCGCGCCACGGCGGAGCTGGATGCGCCGGAGGATCGCGTGATCCGCTTCCGCCTCCATCGCCTCTTCCCCGCCCTGCTCGACGCGCTGGCCAAGCCCGGCAGCAGCCCGTGCTTCATGATGCCCGAGCGCTTCGCCACGACGCCGGCCGACCGGGCGCTGGGACCGGACGCGATGATCGGCTCCGGCCCCTGGCGCTTCCAGCCGGGCGAGTACGTGCAGGGCTCGCGCTCCGTTTATCTGCGCAACGAGGCCTATGAGCCGCGCGACGAACCGGCCGAGGCGGCGACGGGCGGCAAGCGCGTGCATTTCGACCGGCTGGAGCTGGTCTGGCTGCCCGATGGCGGCACGGCGGCGGCGGCGCTGCGCACCGGCGAGGTGGACTGGGTGGAATATCCGCTGCCCGACCTCGTGCCGCTGCTGCAGCGCGACCGCAACATCCGCACCCAGATCTACGACCCGAACGGCTTCCTGGGCTTCCTGCGCTTCAATCACCTGCATCCGCCCTTCAGCGACGTGCGGGTGCGCCGCGCGATCCGCGACGTGCTGGTGCAGCCGGATTTCATGCAGGCCGTGGCGCTGCCGGGCGACTGGCAGGAATGCCATTCGATGTTTCCATGCGGTCTGCCCGGCGCGTTGGAATTCCCGCCCGCGCCGCGCGGCCCGCAGGCCGTTGAACGCGCCCGCGCCGCGCTGCGCGAGGCGGGCTACAGCGGCGAACCCATCATCCACATCAACCCGACCGACTTCCCGGCGGTGACGCAGCAGGGCCGCGTGACGGTGGAGGTGATGCGATCGCTTGGGCTGAACATGCAGCCGGTGGAAAGCGACTGGGCGTCCATCCTGGCGCGGCGGGCGAACCGCAACCCGCCGGCGCAGGGCGGCTGGCATCTGCACAACACCAATGCCCCGGCAGCGACGATCGCCAACCCGGCCGTGTCCTTCGTGATCCGCATGAACGGCGCCCAGGCCTGGCCCGGCTGGCCGGAGGACCCGGCGGTGGAGGAGCAGGTCGCCGCCTGGCTGTCCGCCGCCGATGCCGAGGCGCAGGAGGTGGCGATGCGTCGCCTGCAGGAACTGGCCTGGGAAAGCGTGCCCATCGCGCCGACCGGGCTGTTCCGCCTCCGCACTGCCTTCCGCGCCGACCTGTCCGGCGTCCTGCAGGGGCCGAATCCGTTCCTGTGGAACCTCCGGCGCGGCTGACGCCGACTAGCGAGAGGCCCAGCGCACCGGGCGGTCGGGCGGATTGCGGCCCATCTGCGCGTCGCTCAGGCACAGGGCAAGGGACACGCCGTCGCGCACGGGGTCGCGCATCGCTTCGTTGAGCATGGCCGCCTGGGCTTCGCAGGAAGCGAGGTCCATCGGGCGTTCCAGCACGGCTGGCGGGGGGACGGCACTGCCGGTGCCCACGGGGGAGAGAGCAACCAGAATCAGCCAGAACACGGGGGGAAATCCTTTCACTTCTTGCTCTTACCCACCCCAACGCACAGATCGGGTGAACGGCTGCAAGGAAACCCGCGCGGCTGAAAACCTGTTTCGTCCCCTGTCAAGTCCTATCCGGGGCTCGACGGCAAGGAGGACGCGATGCGCCCATGGATGCTGCTGGCCGGGTTGGTCCTGGCCATGGGACCGGAGCTGGTGCCGGAGGCCGATGCCGCTCGCGCGTCCAGCCGCGAGGTGCGCGGCGCGACGGCGCGCGCGCCGTCAGCCTCTGCCACCCCGGCCCGATCCCGTGCGGCCCCCGCCGCGAGAGCCGCGAGAAGCGCAGCGGCGCGGCGAACGCCGGAAGCGCGACGCCCGGCCGCGTCCCGCGCAGCGCCTCGTGCCGCACCGCGCGCGGCCCAGCGCCCCGCCCCGCCCCGCAGCGCCGCGCTGCGGGAGGCAGTGGCGCCGCGTCCCACGCAGGCGACGATCATCCCCGTCGCACTGAAGCTGCCGGTGGAGGCGCCGCGCGCCCCGCCGGGCAGCGCCGCCACCTGCAACCTCAGCTTCCCCTGCACCGATGACGGCGGGCGCTACTATGTCGGCTTCGACCGGGAGAAGATCTACCTGTCCCCCCGGCCCGACCCCGTCCCCGGCACGACGCGCTCGGCGGGGCTGAACCTGGCGCGCTGAGGCCGCCTCGCCTCACTCGACCGTGATGCGCGCGGTCTCGATCACGCGGCGCCAGCGATCGAGGTCGCCTTCCAGAAAGGTCGCGAACTCCTCCGGCGTCGAGGGCGCGACGATGGCGCCCAGCCCGGCAAGGCGCTGCGCCGTCTCGGGCTTTTCCAGGCTCGTGCGGATGGCACGGTTCAGCGTCTCCACCACCGGGGCCGGGGTGCGCGCGGGCGCGAGGATGCCGAGGCCCTGGGTGTATTCCTCGAAGCCCGGGAACCCGGCCTGCGCCGTGGTGGGCACGCCGGGATAATCGGGGTGCGGCTCGGTCGTGGATACGGCGAGGGCGCGCAGCTGGCCGCGCCCGATCATGTCGGAGATGCCGATCATCGGATAGAACATGAAGGAGACGCGGCCCGACATCACCTCCTGCAGCGCGGGCGTGTTGCCGCGAAACGGCACATGCGTCATCCGCGTGTCGGACAGCGTCGCCAGCAGGGCGGCGGCAAGATGCGCCGAGCCGCCATTCCCGGCCGAGCCGTAGGAAACCTCCCCTGGCCGGGCGCGCGCCGCCTCCACCACGTCCTGCAAGGAACGGAAGGGCGTCGAGGCGCCGGTCACCGCGACCAGCGGCAGCCGCGCCACCAGCGAGACGGGCGCGAAATCCCCCAAGGGACTGTAGCGCGCATTGGGCAGGAGGATGGCGTTCACGCTGTGCGACAGCGTGCTCATCAGCAGCGTATGGCCATCGGGCGTTTCGCGCGCCACGGCCTCCGTCGCGACCAGCGCGTTGGCGCCGGTGCGGTTCTCCACCACCACGGGCTGGCCGAGGATGGTGGAAAGATCCTGCGCCAGCACGCGCGCGATCACGTCGGTCGGACCGCCCGCGGCGAAGCCCACCACGATGCGCACCGGCCGCATCGGCCAAGCGGCCCCCTGCGCGTAGGCCGGAAGCGGCGCGAGGGCGGCGAGGAGCGCGGCGAGGCCGCGGCGATGGAGCGTCATGGCGTTTCCCTTGGTGCTTCCTGCGTGATGGGCCGTCCGATCTCGAACAGATCGGTGGAGCGGGCATACCAGCCGCGCCCGTGCATCCGCGCGACGAGGTCCATGGAAGGCGTGTCCACGTGGCAGCGCGCGGCATCCAGCACGGCGTGATCCTCCAGATGCAGGGCCAGCACCTCGCCGATGACGATCAGCGCCTCTCCGCCCGGGCGCAGCAGCGTGTGCAGGCGGCATTCCAGCGCGGCCGGGCAGCCGCCGATGCGCGGCGGGGCGACGTGGTGGGAGGGCAGCGCCCCCAGCCCGTTCGCGGCCAGCTCATCCACCTCCGGCCCCACCTCGGCCGAGGTGGCGTTCATCCGCTCGGCCAGGGCATGGGAGACGAGGTTCACCACGAACTCGCCGCTCCGCCGGATGTTGTTGCCGGTGTCCTTGGCTTCCCCGGCGCGCGGGGTGATGCCGAGGCCGAGCAGCGGCGGCTCGGAACAGAGCAGGTTGAAGAAGGAAAAGGGCGCGGCATTGGTGCGCCCATCCGCGTGCTGCGTCGTCACCCAGGCGATGGGGCGCGGCGTGACCGTGGCGCGCAGGAGCTTGCCCTGGTCCACCGCAGGCAGCGACGCGAAGTCGAACAGCATCAGGCGATGCCGTGCTCGAGCACGCCGATGCGCGGGCACTCGATCCGAAGCCGGTCGCCGGATCGGAGCCAACGGGGCGGGTCGCGGAAGGCGCCGGAGCCGGCGGGGGTGCCGGTGGCGATCACGTCGCCCGGCTCCAGCGTCATGTAGCGGGACAGGTGCGCGATCAGTGCCGTGACGGGGAAGATGAGGTCCCGCGTGTTGCCCTCCTGCACCAGCTCCCCGTTGAGCCAGCAGCGGATCTGGAGGTCCCAGGGCTCACCGGCCTCCTCCGGCGTCACGATCCAAGGGCCCATGGGGCAGAAGCCGTCCATGCCCTTGGCGAAGGAGGTTTGCGGCGGCTGCACGTCGAACTGGAACTCGCGCGCCGAAACATCGTCCAGCAGCGTGTAGCCGGCGACGTGGCGCAGCGCGTCCGCCTCGCGCACCGCGCGGGCCGGGCGGCCGATCACGACGCCGATCTCCGCCTCCCAATCCGGCTTGCGGACGGCGTCGGGGATGCGGGTGAGCGCCCCGGGCGGGGCGACGGCGGTGGCGGGCTTGAAGAAGATGCGCGGGATCTCCTGCACCGGCCCGCCCACCTCCTTGGCATGGGCGCCGTAATTGCGCCCGATGCCGAGGATCTTGCCCGGGCGCGGCACGGGGGCGAGCAGCGTCACCGAGGAAAGCGGGCGCCGCAGCGCCGCGTTCTCCCCTCGCGCGGCGAAGGCCAGGGCGCGCGCGGCGGCCACGGTCGCGGCCTCCCCCCGCGCGAGGAAGGCCGTCATGTCACCGGGAATGGCCGCAGCGTCGCCGCCCAGCGCCGCCAGCGCGGCGGCGAGGTCCACGACGGAATCGCCGAGGGCCGCGCCCACGCGCGGCCCTCCCTCCCCCTCGAAGCTCAGCAGCCGCATCAGGCGGCCAGCGCCGCGTAGTCCAGCGTCGCCATCACCTGCACGCGCAGGATGAAGCGATGCTCCTCCGGCCCGTAATCGGCCACGGCGTTGTGGGTGGTGCTGATGTTGTCCCACATCAGCACGTCGCCCGGCGTCCAGCGGTGCGAGTAGAGATACTTCTCCTGGTCCTGGTGGTGGAACAGGAAGGCGAGCATCGCGTCGCTTTCCTCCTTGTCCATGCCCTCGATGTGCATGGCGTAGCCGGGGTTGCAGTACAGGACGCGGCGCCCCGTCACCGGATGCACGCGGAAGATGGGCTGCGGCACGGGCGGCTTCTTCGCCCGCTGCTCCGGCGTCAGCGGCGCGCGGGCGGAACCGGGCCGGGCGCGCATCATCTCCCAGAACTTGTTGAAGTCGTGGATGGCGACCTTGCCTTCCAGGCGATGCTTCACCTCCGTAGGCAGGTCCTCGTAGGCGGCATGCATGTCGCGGAACTGCGTGTCGCCGAGGGGCTGGCCGTCGCGCAGCGGCACCTTCTTGGCGTGCAGCACGTTCGCCAGCGCGATCTCCTTCGAGTAGCTCATGTCCGTGTGCCAGCCCTGGCCGGCATCGTTGAGTCCTATCGGCTTCCCCCCCTCCTTCATGTTGGAAAGGATCATCACCTCCGGATGGTCGGGGGCATGGAACAGGTTGGCGACGTTCACCTCCAGCTCCCCGAAGCGGGCGCCGAAGCGTGACAGCTCGGGCGCTTCCAGCGACTGGTCCGGGAAGCAAAGGACGCCGTGATGCGCCAGGGCCCGCAGCAGGGTGCGGAAATCGCCCTCTTCCAGCGGGGCGGCGAGGTCGATGCCGGTGACGCGCGCGCCCACGCCGCCCGGGTTCGGGATGATCTGCATGGTCCGTTTCCCCAAGGTCGTTCCCTCCAGGGTATCGCCGCCGGACCTGCCGCCGCGCAACCAGCTTTTCAGCGCGGTGATTTGATTCCACATCCGTGAAGCATGGACGCCGTCGTGAAATCCGCCGGGCGCGGGCTCGAGATCTTCGAGTTCTTCGCCCATCGCCATGCCCCGGCCACCGTCTCCGAGGTGGCCGGGGCGCTGGGCTTCCCGCTTTCCTCCACCTCGGTGCTGCTGAAGTCGCTGCGCGCCCTCGGCTACCTCGACCATGATGCGCGCACGCGGGAGTACACGCCCACCATCCGCTTCGCCGTGCTCGGCACCTGGATCTTCGAGCGCTTCTTCGCCGAGGAGGGCGGCATCCCGCGCCTCATGGACGAACTCCAGGCAGAGACGGGCGAAACCATCGTGCTGGCGATGCAGCACGGGCTGCACGTGGACTATATCCGCATCCTGCAATCCATCCGGCCGGTGCGCTTCTTCATCCGCCCCGGTTCCCGCCGCCCCATCCATCTTCCCGCCGCGGGCAAGGTGCTGCTGGCCCTGCAGACGGATGCGGAGGTCGCCGCCATCCTGCGCGCGGTGAATGCCGCGCGCGGGGCGGAGAGGCCCATCCCTCTCCGCCCATTCCTGGCCGAGATGGGCGAGATCCGCACCGGGGGCTTCGCGCGCAGCGAGGCGGCGGTGGTACCGGACACGATGATGCTCGCCATGGCGCTGCCGGTGGCGGCAGGGCACCGGCCGCTCGCCATCGGCGTCAGCGGGCCGCTGGGGCGGATGCGGCGCCAGGCGCGCGGCATCCTGAAGCTGATGCGCGACAAGGTCTCGGCGCTGGGTGCTTCACATCCGTGAAACCGCCGCGTGGCGCTGTTGACGCCCGACCCGCCCGGTTGCGAGACACCGTCATGCGCCGCGCCGAACGCTTCCTCGCCCTGTCTGATTTCGAGGCGGCCGGGCGCCGCCACCTGCCGCGCATGCTGCACGGCTTCGTCGCCGGCGCGGCCGAGACGGACCAGTCCCTGCGCGACAACCGCGCCGCCTTCGCGGAATGGGGCTTCGTGCCGCGCGCCCTGGCGGACACCTCCGGCCGCTCGCAGGAAGCGACGCTGCTGGACGCGACCCATGCCGCTCCCTTCGGCATTGCGCCGATGGGGGCGGGCGCCATCTGCGCCTATCGCAGCGACATCGTCCTGGCCCGCGCCGCGGCGTCGGCCGGCATCCCCATGGTGACCAGCGCCTCCTCCCTCATCCCGCTGGAGGAGATCCGCGCGGCGGGCAGCGACTGGTACCAGGCCTACCTGCCCGGAGAGGAGGGACGCATCGAGGCGCTGGTGGAGCGCGTCGCCCGCGCCGGCTACGGCACCTTCGTGCTGACCGCCGACGTGCCGGTGCCGGCGAACCGCGAGAACAACCTCCGAAACTGATGCGGTGGACGGCCCCTGAGCGGCATCGCTGTGCCAAGCTCGCGGCTGTCGAAGGCTGTGAGCAGAGGAGCCGTCCACCATGGAAGTTACCACGATCGGGCTGGACATCGCCAAGCGCGTGTTCCAGGCGCACGGAGTGAACGAGGCCGGCCGGGCGGTGCTCCGGCGCAAGCTGGGCCGCGGCGAGGTGCTCGACTTCTTCCGCGCCCTCCCGCCTTGTCTCGTGGGCATCGAGGCCTGCGGCACGGCGCATCACTGGGCACGCGAGATCGGCGCGTTTGGCCACGAGGTACGGCTGATCCCGGCCTCCTACGTGAAGCCCTACGTCAAGCGCGGCAAGACCGACGCGGCCGATGCGGAGGCGATCTGCGAGGCGGTGGGCCGGCCGAGCATGCGCTTCGTGCCGGTGAAGACCGCCGAGCAGCAGGCGGTGCTGGTGCTGCACCGGACGCGGGACCTGCTGATCCGCCAGCGCACCATGCTGGTGAATGCACTGCGCGGGCACATGGCGGAGTTCGGCATCATCGCCCCGCAGGGGATCGCTCGCGTGGCGGATCTGCTGGCCGTTCTGCTCGGCGAGGATGAAGCCACCTTGCCGCCCCTGGGCCGCCAGGCGCTGCGAGGCCTGGCGGCGGAGCTGGAGACGGTGAGCGCGCGGGTGGAGGAGATCGAGGCGGCGATCCTGGCCTGGCACAAGGCGAGCGAGGCCAGCCAGCGGCTCGCGGCCGTGCCGGGTATTGGTCCGATCACGGCGTCAGCCATCGTCGCGACCGTGGGCGACGTGTCGAACTTCGCCTCGGCCCGGCATCTCGCGGCCTGGATTGGTTTGGTGCCGCGGCAGAACAGCACGGGCGGCAAGCCGCGACAGGGCGGCATCTCCAAGGCAGGCGACCGCTACCTGCGGCGTCTGCTGGTGCTCGGGGCGACCTCGGTCATCCGCCAGACCCGCATCAAGGCACGGGAGGGCTGGCTCGCGGACCTCGTCGGGCGCCGCCCGACATTGGTCGCGGCCGTGGCCCAGGCCAACAAGATGGCACGGGTTGCGTGGGCGCTGCTGGCGCGCGGCGAGAGCTACCGGCCGCGGCAGGGATCCCCGCAGCCCGCAGGCGCCTAGGCGTTGACGGTTCCCCGCCGGAGGTCGCCGCGACCGGCGGGTGCGTGAGGGCGATGGTGGCGTGATGGCGTACCGGTCGAACCCGGGGCCCGGCAGAGCCCGTTGAGAATCCCGCGTCACCGAGCGCGCGAAACTGATTGGGAGCCGGGCTGCGGATTGCATCAGGGCCAGCGGCCATGGGTGCCGCGCGAACAGGCCGAACACATGACCGCACCCGACCGCGGCGCCAAGCGTCAAATCGTCCTTGCGTCGAGGGGGGCCGTTCTCTAATCGCCTTCTCCTTGTCAATGAGCAAAATGCTTCAGGCGCTGCCAGGCCGGGGTCACGGTTCTCTTCGCGGTCGAACAAGTCCGCCGCAACATTGGGTTCGAAGCACAGGCGCTGCAATGTCCACAACGAGCTCGCGTGCCGGGCACGTGGCTCAAGGCCCTCTTGCGCAGCCAGCCTGCACCTTCGCCCCGGGGGGCAGCCCTCACATCCAGCGGCGAGCTGGAGTGCTGGTCAGCAAACGGTCATGCGGCCTGCAGGCACCCTTGCCGCTCCTCCGTCGACCAGCGAAACGGCTCGCCAGAGCGCCAGATGCTGTGCAGGATCACCGCCAGCTTTCGAGCCAAGGCCACACGCGCCTTGCCGAAGCCCGACCGGCTTGCGATCGCCAGCGCCCAATCCTTCAGGCCCGACGAGCGCTTGACGCGCGTCAGGATGACCACGGCCGCCTCGTACATGAGGGTCCGCGCGAGGCCATCACCGCACTTCGAGATCCTGCCGCTGCGATCGATGTCGCCCGACTGGTACCGCTGAGGTGTCAGCCCCATGTGGGCGCCGACCGATCGTGACCGGGCAAAGCGCGCCGGGTCCTCCACCGTGCTGATAAAGGACAGGCCAGATACGACCCCAATGCCGGGCACGCTCATCAGGAGGCGACAGGCCGGGCTTGCTCTCGCCAGCGCCCGGATCGCCTTGTCGAAGGCCGCGATCTGCTCGCGTAGCCCTCGCCAGGCAGCCAGCATGGGCCGGACGATGTGCGCCAGATCCTCGCGCTCGCCAAGCAAGGCTTCGACACGGCGGTCGAAGGGCAAGCCGCGCATGGCGCCGGGCAGCAGCCCAAACACCTTGAGCACGCCCCGGATGTGGTTCGACAGGCGTGTGGTCATGCCGACCAACTGAGCCCTCGCTCCCAGCAGGGCACGCGCCCGGTGCGACTCATAGGACTTGACGTGCACGGCCCGGAACCATCCCGTCCGCATGATCTGCGCGAGACCCTCGGCGTCGTTCTGGTCCGTCTTGTTGATCTGCATTTTGAGGGCTGCGCGGGCATGCCTGGCGTCCAGGCAAACCACGTCGAGGTCGCGTCCGCGCAGTTCGTGGACCAGCCAGGGCGTCATCGGGCCTGTCTCCACCCCAACTGCGGCGCCATCGCCGGCATGCCGCCGAACGGCCTGTTCGATCTGCTCGGGCTGCGTGGCGCACTGGCCGCGCCAGACACGGCGGCCGGTGCCGTCCACGACACAGATGGCCGTCAGCTTCTGCGAAACGTCCAGGCCGACAAAATGGGTCATTGAGCGGTCTCCCATCGTGCGAGATGCCGGGCGACGCCGCCCGGATCGAGGCACCTTGAGCGGACTCCGCTCAGGCCGCGATTACCCAATGTCCACACAGGCTTCTCCGTCCCGATCAAGCCCAGCGCGCGGCTGGTCTGGGAGGGGGCGGCGCATCCGCGCTGGCTGCTGGGCACCTTCGCCCGCACCCTGCTGCGCCACGGCATGCCGCATTTCGAGAACATGGACGCGCATCGCGGCCCGCCCATCCTGTCGCGCGACCTCGTGCGGCAGGTGGGCAGCCGCGACCGGCTGGACTGGCGCCACGTCGCGCTGATCCGGCGGCTGTGGAAGGGCCCCCTGGTCATCAAGGGGCTGCTGGCGGCGGAGGACGTGCTGCGCGCCCGCGAACACGGCGCGGATGCGGTGATCCTGTCCAACCATGGCGGGCGGCAACTGGACGGCGCCGTTGCCCCGCTGCGCGTCCTGCCCGAGGCCGCGGCCGCCGCGCCGGGCTATCCCCTGCTGCTGGATGGCGGGGTCCGGCGCGGGACGGATGTGCTGAAGGCGCTGGCGCTGGGGGCGCGCTTCGTCTTCGTCGGGCGACCCTTCCTGTTCGCCGCCGCGCTGGGCGGCGAGGCGGGGGTGGCACGCGCCATCGCCCTGCTGAAGGAGGAGATCCACCGCAACATGGCGCTGCTGGGCATCACCGCCCCGTCGCAGCTGGACCCCACCTTCCTGCGCAGGGTCAGGGAATAGCGGCCTCCACCGCCGCGCCGAAGCGGTCGGCGATCATCGCCACCTCCTCGCGGGTGACGTTGTAGGGCGGCGCAAGCACGACGTGGTCGCCCTGGCGGCCGTCGATCGTGCCGCCCATGGGATAGCAAGCGAGGCCGCGCGCATAGGCTTCCTGGCCCACCCGCGCGTGCAGCTTCAGCGCCGGGTCGAACACCGCCTTGGTGGCGCGGTCCGCCACCAGCTCCACTGCCCAGAACAGGCCGCGGCCACGGATCTCGCCGACATGGGCGTGGTTGCCCAGGCGCTCGGTCAGCGCCGCCTCCAGCTCCGCGCCGCGCGCGCGCACGTTCTCCAGCAGGTTTTCCTCCGCGATCACCCCCTGCACCGCCAGCGCCGCCGCGCAGGCCATGGGATGCGCCTGGTAGGTGTGGCCGTGCATGAAGCCGCCCGAGCCGTCGCGCAGCGCCGCGATGACGCGACCGGAGACGAGGATGCCGCCGATGGGCTGGTAGCCGCCGCCCAGCCCCTTGGCGACCACCTGGATGTCGGGGGCGATGCCCTCCGCCTCCCAGGCATGGGTGGTGCCGCAGCGTCCCATGCCGCTCATCACCTCGTCCAGGATCAGCAGCGCGCCGTGGCGGTCGCAGATCTCCCGCACGCGGCGGAAATAGCCGGGCACCGCCGTCGCGCAGCCCAGCGTCGCGCCCACCACCGTCTCGGCGCAGAAGGCGGCAACGTTCGCGGGCCCGAGGCGCTGGAACTCGGCCTCCAGCTCCGCCGCCAGGCGCTCGACGTAATCCTCGTCGCTCTCGCCCTCCGCGCGGCCGCGATAGGGGTAGCAGGGCGAGACGTGGGAAAAGGCCTCCGACAGCACTGGCTCGTAGATGGCGCGGCGCATCATGTTGCCGCCCGCTGCCAGCGCGCCCAGCGTGTTGCCGTGGTAGCTCTGCCGCCGCGCGATGAAGCGCGTGCGCTGCGGCTGCCCGGCCTCCACGAAATACTGCCGCGCCATCTTCAGCGCCGCCTCCATCCCCTCGGAGCCGGAGGAAACGAAATAGGCGTGGGTCAGCCCGCCCGGGGCGTGGCCGACCAGCAGCTCCGCGAGGCGCTCGGCGCTTTCGCAGGAGAAGAGACTGGTATGGGCGTAGCAGAGCTGGTCCATCTGCGCCCGCATCGCCGCCAGCACCTTGGGGTGCGCATGCCCCAGGCAGGCCACGGCGGCCCCGCCCGACCCGTCCATCACCCGGTGCCCGTCGGCGGCGGTGAGCCAGATCCCCTCCCCCTTCACGGCGAGGGGCGGGGCGGTGTCGAGGCGGCGGTGGATGAGCTGCGGCATGAGGGGAAGGCTAGCGCTCTCTCACGGCGGCGTCAGCAGCCCCACGGCGGCGCCGGAGATGGCGCAGGCGACCGTCGCGCCCAGCAGCGCCAGCGGGCCGAGCGCGGCGATCTCCGCCCGCCGTTCCGGGCACATCGCCGTGAGCCCGCCCAGCATGATCCCGAGCGAGCCGAAATTGGTGAAGCCGCACAGTGCATAGGCGAGGATGAGGCGCGATCGCTCGCTCAGCGCCGCGCCCGACCGCGCCAGCTCCAGGTAGGACACGAACTCGTTCACCACGAGCTTGATGCCGAGCAGCCGGCCGACCTCGGTCGCCTCCCCCCACGGCACGCCCATCAGCCAGGCCACGGGCCGGAACAGCGCGCCGGCGACCGCTTCCAGCGTGACGCCCAGCAGCGGCACCAGCGCCTCGTTCAGCAGCGCCACGAGCGCCACGAAGGCGATGAGCAGCGCCATGATGCCGAGCAGGAGCTGCAGCCCGTCCGTGGTGCCGCGCACCAACGCGTCCAGTGTGCCCTCGTAGAGCCGGGGGGCCTCGCCGCCCTCCGTCGCCGCCTCGCCCGGGCGCAGCAGCAGTGCGACGAGGACGGAGGCGGGGGCTGAGATGACGGAGGCGGTGAGAAGCTGCCCCGCCGCGCCCGGCACCACCGGCGCGATCATCGCCGCATAGACCACCAGCATGTTGCCCGAGATGGTCGCGAGCCCCGCCACCATGACCAGCAGCATCTCCGAGGGGCTCAGCCGCGCGAGCCAGGGCTTGATGAGCAGCGGCGCCTCCACCATCCCGACGAAGACATTGGCGGCGGTGCTGAACCCCGCCGCGCCGCCCAGACCGAAAAGGCGCCGCAGCACCCGCGACATCAGCCCGACGACGAAAGGCAGGACGCGCCAGTGGTACAGCACGGCGGAAAGCGCGCCGACCAGCAGCACCAGCGGCAGGGCCTGGAAGAACAGGATGAAGGACCCGCCGGGCAGAGTCTCGGCGTAGGGAAGCGGCCCGCCGCCCAGGAAGCCGAAGACCAGCGAGGTGCCGGCCCGCGTGGCCCGCGCCAGCGCCTCCACCAAATTTCCCAGCCAGCCCAGAGCGGCGCGCAGCGGCGGGACGTGCAGCATCAGCGCGGCGAGGCCCAGCGTCCCGCCCAGCCCGGCCAGGAGGAGACGCGGCGCGACGCCCCGCCGGAACCCGCCGCAGCCCCAGGCCAGGAAGCAGAACGCAACCAGCCCGAGGGCGGACTGGAGCTGGAGGAGGCTCACGCCTCCTCTTCCTCCTCGACCATGGCGTCGAGCTGGAGGAGTTCGGTGCCCTGCTCGTCGGGAAGGACGTCCACCGCGCGCAGTTTCTTGTCGATTACCCTGGTGCGGGTCTTCGCTTCGCCGATGGTTTTACCAACAGTGCTGACTTGCTTGTCCAGCTTCTCCAGCACTTCGTTCATCTTCCGCATCTCGCCCTTGGTGGCGGAGAGCAGCTTCTGCACCCCTTCCGCATTCTTCGACAGCGCGTACTGCACGTAGCCGAGCTGGATGTTCTTCAGCATCACCGGCAGCATGAAGGGCCCCGCGACATAGATGCGGGAATTGCGCGCGAGGTCCTCGATCAGCCCCGGCATGCGCGCGATCTCGGCATAGAGCCCCTCGGTGGGCAGGAACATCAGCGCGTAGTCGGTGGAGCGCGGCGGGCAGATATACTTGCTCGCGATCTTGGCCGCCTCGCCGCGCACGCGCATCTCGAGCGCCTTGCGGGCCCGCGCCTCCTCCGCCGCGTCGCCGGCCTCGTGCGCCAGGATCAGCCTCTCGTAATCCTCGCAGGGGAACTTGGCGTCGAGCGGCAGGAGGACGCGATCCTCGCCGCCCGGCATGCGGATGCAGAACTCCACCACGTCCAGGCTGTCCTCGCGCAGCTTCACGTTGGTCTCGTAGGCACCGGGGGGCAGGAAGTCGTCCAGCATCTGCTTCAGCTGCGCCTCGCCCCAGCCGCCGCGCGTCTTGATGTTGCCGAAGAGCCGCTTCAGGTCGCCCACCTGCGTGGCAACGGACTGAACGTTGCCCATCATCTGCTGGATGGCGGCGAACTGGTCGAGCACGCGCTGGAAGCTTTCGTTCATCTGCTTCTCGACCGCGCCGGCCAGCTGCTCGTGGACGCTGCGCTGGATCTCGCCGAGGCGCTTCTCGCTCGTTTCGGCCATCTCCTTCAGCTTGCGGTCGAGCAGGTCGCGCGAGGCATTGGCCTCGGCGGCGAGGCATTCCAGCACCGCCTTCTCCTGCTGCGCCAGCGCCGCCGTCACCTTGCCCGTCAGCCCGTCCGTCGCCTCGCGCAGCTTCTCCAGCCGCTCGGCCTGCTCGGCGCGGCTGGTCTTCGCGTCCGTGGCGAGGCGCTCCAGCAGCGCCGCCTCCATGCGCGCCAGCGCGGCCCCCTGGTCCAGCGCGCCCTGGGCCAGTGCGTGCTGCATGCGCTCATGAGCGGCGCGGAGCTCCTCCAGCTTGGTGCCCTGCTCGGCGCGGCCGGCGCGCGCATCCTCGGCCAGCCGGTCGCCCAACCCCTGCTGGAGGGCGGCAAGGGCCTTCGTCTGCTCGACGGTGAAGCCGCTGATGGCGGGGCCGATCAGCGCCTGCACCCGTTCCGGCAGGCCGCGCAGATCCGCCGCCAGCTCGCCGAGCCGCTCGCCCTGGCGTTCCACCGTGGACTGGCAGGTGGCCAGGGCCGGGTCCGGCGGGGCACGCCGGAACAGGAGGATGGCCAGGAACAGGGCCTGGATGGCCAGCACCCCGACCAGCAGCAAGGCTTCCACCGACATGCGCGCACCCCCCCGAATCGCGGGAAGTGTCGCAAGCCGGGCTCAGTGGCGGAAGTGGCGCATCCCGGTGAAGACCATGGCCAGCCCCGCCTCGTCGGCGGCGGCAATGACTTCATTGTCGCGCATGGAACCACCGGGCTGGATCACCGCCGTCGCACCCGCCGCCGCCGCGGCCTGCAACCCGTCGGCGAAGGGGAAGAAGGCGTCGGAGGCGACGACGCTGCCTTGGGCCAGCGGCGTGTCGAGCCCGGCGGCCTTGGCGGCCTCGCCCGACTTCCAGGCGGCGATGCGCGAGGAATCCACGCGGCTCATCTGCCCCGCGCCGATGCCCACCGTCGCGCCGTCCTTGGCGTAGATGATGGCGTTGCTCTTCACGTGCTTGCAGACGCGGAAGGCGAAGAGGAGGTCGCGCATCTCGGCCTCCGTCGGCGCGCGCTTAGTCACCACCTTGAGCGCGTCCGCCGCGATGCGCCCGCTGTCGCGCGACTGCGCCAGGAAGCCGCCGGAAACGGAGCGGAACACCGTGCCGGGCGCGGCCGGGTCGGGCAGGCCGCCGGTCAGCAGCAGGCGCAAATTCTTCTTGCGCGCGAAGGCGGCGATCGCGGCGTCATCCGCCTCGGGGGCGATGACCACCTCGGTGAACAGGCTCGCCATCTTCTCCGCCGCCGCGGCGTCCAGGCGGCGGTTCACGGCGATGATGCCACCGAAGGCGCTCACCGGGTCGCAGCGCAGCGCGGCGTCCCAGGCCTCGGAGAGCGTCGCGCCCTCGGCCACGCCGCAGGGATTGGCGTGCTTCACGATCACCACGGCCGGGCGCTCGAACTCGGCGACGCACTCGAAGGCGGCGTCCGTGTCGTTCAGGTTGTTGAAGGACAATTCCTTGCCCTGCACCTGCCGTGCGGTGGCGATGCCGGGACGCCCCGACCCGTCGAGGTAGAAGGCGGCGCGCTGGTGCGGGTTCTCGCCATAGCGCAGCGTCTGGCGCAGCACGCCGGCACAGGCGAGGCGCTGCGGAAACTCCTCGCCCAGCTGCAAGCTGAACCACTGGCTGATCGCCGCGTCATAGGCCGCGGTGCGCGCATAGGCTGCGGCGGCGAGGCGGCGGCGCAGCGCGGCGCTCGTGCCGCCCACCTCCAGCTCGGCCCGCACCTCGTCGAGCTGGGCGGCATCCGTGAGCACCACCACATGCGCGTGGTTCTTGGCCGCGGAGCGGATCATCGCCGGGCCGCCGATGTCGATGTTCTCGATGCAGTCCTCGAAGGGCGCGCCCTTCGCCACCGTCGCCTCGAAGGGGTAGAGGTTCACCGCCACGAGGTCGATCGGCGCGATGCCGTGCTCGTCCATCTGCGCCAGGTGATCGGCGGCGTCGCGCCGGCCCAGGATGCCGCCATGCACCTGCGGGACCAGCGTCTTCACCCGGCCTTCCAGGATCTCGGGGAAGCCCGTGTGCGCGCTCACGTCCTTGACCGGGATGCCGGCCGCGCGGATCGCCGCCGCGGTGCCGCCGGTGGACAGGATCTCCGCCCCCTGCCCGGCCAGGAAGCGGGCGAACTCCACGATGCCGGTCTTGTCGGAAACGGAAAGCAGCGCGCGGCGGACGGGGATGCGGTCGGTCATGGCGGGTTCCGGTGGCGGGTTCCGGCGCGGTCTAGAGCGAAAGGGCCGGGGCGAAAACCTCCGGCGGCGCAGCCTTCCCATGCGATGCAACCCTGGCCCGTCCTCCCGCCTTGCTGCCGAAGGAAGGATGAGGGCGGCGATGGCGTGGCAGGGCACAACGGGACGGCGGGAGGCTTTGGCCCTGCTGCTCGGCCTGGGCGGCTGCGCTTCCTTCCCCGAGTTGCCGGAAGCTGGCATCGCGGGCCACGCGCTGTTCCGGGAAGCGATGGCGGATGCGCCGGTCCTGCCCGGCAACGCGGTCGCGCTGCTGGCGGGTGGGCAGCGCATCCTGCTCGAGATCTTCCGCATGATCGAGGCGGCGCGCGACCACGTCCATCTGGAGTTCTTCATCGTCGAGGATGTGCGCCGGCCGGGCAGCGGCGCCTCGCTCTTCGCGCTGCTGCACCGCAAGCTGCGCGAGGGCGTGGCGGTGAACCTGATCTACGACAGCCTCGGCTCCTCCCGCACCACGCGGGCGGAGTTCGCCGCGCTGCGCGAGGCGGGGGCGCGGCTCCTTTCGTTCAACCCGGCCAACCCGCTGGAGGCGCGTGGCGCCTGGCGTCCCAACCACCGCACCCACCGCAAGATCCTGGTCGTGGACGGGCGCGTGGCGCTCACCGGCGGGGCGAACCTCCAGGGTGTCTATGCCAATCGCTGCGGTCCCGGCGCCGTGGACCCGGAGGAGGATCCGGAGGAGGCGTGCTGGGACGATGTGGCGCTGCGCATCGAGGGGCCGGCCGTGCCGGCCTTCCAGCGACTTTTCCTCGACACCTGGACGAACCAGGGCGGCGGACCGCTCTCCGAGCGGAACTGGTTCCCCCCGCCCCGCCGCCCGGGCCGCACCGCCATGCGCGTGCTCGGCTCCTCGCCTGTCCGGGGCCGGCCACTCTTCCACGTCGTCCGGCTGGCGGCGCTGGAGGAGGCGCGGCGGCGCGCCGTGATCTGCACCGGCTATTTCGTCCCCGCCCCGCGCGAGATGACGGAGATCCTGCGCGCGGCGCGGCGGGGGGTGGAGGTGCGGCTGCTGCTGCCCGGCGCCTCCGACCACGCCGTGCCACTGCACATCCAGCGCTCGCTCTATGGCGACCTGCTGGGGGCGGGGGTGCGGATCTTCGAGGTGCATGACCGGGTGATGCACGCCAAGCTGGCGGTGATGGACGGCGAATGGTCCGCCGTCGGCTCCTCCAACCTCGACCGGCGCAGCGCCGCCTGGAATGACGAGGTGGACACCATCCTGCTCGGCCCCGAGTTCGGCGGGGCGCTGGAGCGCCTGCTGCGGGACCGCATGGCCGGGGCGCGCGAGGTGACGCTGGAGCAGTGGCAGGCGCGGCCCTTCGGCCAGCGCGTGCGCGAGGTGCTGTCCTGGCCCTTCGCGGACCAGCTCTAGCAGGCTGCTGAAGAAGTCGGCTGGGCCGGAGGATTTCTGGGCTGCGGGCGGGTCTACCGGACGGCGTCAGAAGACGGGATTGGTTCTGTTCGCGGCCGGTTCATGGAGCGGAGC
>NZ_JAPFQI010000014.1 GCF_026183895.1 Sabulicella glaciei
CGCTTCAAATCACCAGAACACGCAAACAAATCACTGCACAACAGATGCAACTGTCAAACAACGCAGGATCAACACCCCAACACCGTCAGGGAGCCCATCCCAACCCCACCATGTCACAGGCAGGAAAACCAGGGGAAGCAATCTAGGAACACCAAAAGCGCCCGTCAACCACCTCAACCCCAGCACCTCCAATCCCCGCAGGAACCATCAGCGCCGTGAGGGGGTATCTATCCCCGCTCCAAAGAAGTGTCAAACGTCGAAGTCATGCGCGTAGGTCATGGGCCGTCGGTGCCGATTTCCTCTGCACCGCTATTGACCCTCGACGAACCGGCGAACGCCGTGGAGGCCGACCGCCTCCCCGATCGCGACGTCACGCCGGACGCGGTTCGCGATGCCGACGACATGCCAGGCATTGCCGATCACGGCGAGCAGCGGCGCCCCCGACGCTCCCCGCGTTCCCGCGCAATCATGGACGACCATCCCTGCCGCGACGGCCAGGAGCTGACAGCTCGTGTCCGCCAGCAATTGCTCGGGCCGATCCTGCTGGTAACCGCCTAGAGCGAGTTCCAGCCTGGGAGGCAATCCCCTGGCCCAGGCGGGAAGGACAGGACCGGGCAGCGGTTCCGCGAGCAGCAGCAGCGCCCAATCGGAATCCGGCGGGCCGCTGGCGTCGGGGCGATAGCCATCCCCGGTGCGGAACCCGACGACGCGGCCATGCGCGGAATAATGACCTCGGTTATAGGCCTGGAGGAAATGCACCGAGCTCGGCTGCACCAGCTGGCGGCTGCGCGGAGAAACGAGGCAGTGCGCGGCGGTGAGGACGAGGCGCGGCTCGACCAGCGTGCCGGTGCAGCGCCCGCCCAGCTCGGTCTGCACCCTCCCGATAGCGCTCCAGGGCGCGTGGCGCACATCCACCGGGCGCCGCGGGTCGTCCACTCGAACCCCAGGGAGTTCCCCACGCGGCGGGGGGTACTGCGCGGCGGCAGGCGCGGCCAGAAGCAAAGCCAGCACCGCCGCGAGCCTCACGCCAGCAACTCCTCGACGAGGCGCGGCACCTCCTGCGTCGCAAGCCCCCGGCGTCCCTCCGCAAAGCTGCTGGCCATGGCGCTTCGCTCCGGGTTGACCTCGATGCCCCGGGCACGCCGGGGCAGCATCCGCACGAAGCCGGCCGCCGGCCAGACCTGGGCAGAAGTGCCGATGGCGATGAACAGGTCGCAATTCGCCAGCGCCGCCTCGATCCGCTCCATGTGCAGCGGCATCTCGCCGAACCAGACCACGTGCGGACGGAGCCGCCCCCGGGCTCCACAGCCCGGACAGGCACTTTCGGCGGTGATCGGGTCTTCCCAGCGGTGATCCGTCCCGCAGGCGAGGCAGCGCGCCCGGCGCAGCTCGCCATGCATGTGCAGCAGCGCCTGGCTGCCCGCGCGGTCATGCAGGTCGTCCACGTTCTGCGTCACCAGCAGGAAGGAACCCTTCCGCCACTCCCGCTCCAGCCGCGCCAGGGCGTGGTGCGCGGCGTTGGGTTCCACCTCGCGCAGCTGGGCGCGACGCGCATTGTAGAAGGCCTGGACGCGCTCCGGATCGGCCGCGAAGCCCTCGGGCGTCGCCACCTCCTCCAGCTTCACCTGGGACCAGATGCCGCCCAGGTCCCGGAAGGTGGCGAGGCCGGACTCGGCCGAGATGCCGGCCCCCGTGAGGACGACGATGTTCAATGCCGTCCGTGCCCCCCGGGCCCACGCGCCCCCGCCGCCTGGACGTGAAGCTGCGCCGGCACTTCCCCGGCCCGCTCGAAGCGAAGCGTGATGGGAACCTGCTCGCCCGGCGAAAGCGGCCGCGCGAGCCCGTACAGCATCAGGTGCAGCCCGCCCGGCCGCAGCGTGACCGCCGTCCCGGGCTGGACCTCGACCGACTCCACCGGACGCATCCGCATGACGTCGCCGTCGCGGAGATGGGTGTGAAGCTCCACGCGCTGGGCCAGGGGGCTCGTGGCACCGAGCAGCCGGTCGCCGGCGCCGGAGCGCAGGGTCATGTAGCCCGCGCCGGTGGCCCCCTGCCCCGCGGCGCGCGTCCACGCCTCCTCCACAAGTACGGCCGGCTGAGCGAGGGCGCCCGCCACCGGCACGGAGGCGAACAAGGCGAGGAACAAGCGACGCGTCATCACGATTCATCCTTCAGCAAGGCAGTTTGGGCGCGGCTGGCGCGGGCCTCAATACGCCCGGCGTCGCGCGCCAGCAGTGAAGCGGAGCGCGACGCCGCCACCGGGTCGCCCTCGGCGCAGAGCCGCTCCAGCCGCGCGAGGCCGGAAGCGAGGGATTGCGCCTCGGCGGCACTGGCATGCGGCCGGGCCGCCTCGATGGCCTCGGCGGCGCCGGCCGTGGCGCCGCGGCAGATCTCCGTCATCGCGGCCTCCATCTCCGCGGGGTCGCACGCCCAGGCGACGGGCACGGCCATGAGCCACGCGGCGAGAAGGGCGCGCGTCACCGGGGCACCAGCTGCAGCGCGGGGGCGGGATGCGGGCTGCCCGCCTCGCCCGACCAGTCCTGGCGCCCGCCGCCGGCGCAGATCTGGGCCACGGCGAAACGCAGCGCCTGGCCGGCAAGGTCGGGGGTGCGGATCGTCATGACGAATTCCTCGTAATGGTCGTCGGGCAAGGGGCTGCCACGCCAGGAGATGGTTGCCGGCGCCTCGCGCACCAGCCCGTGGCCGGTCGGCACGGGGCGCGCCAGCGCCCGGGTCTCGATGGCGATCTCCCAGCCCAGCTTGGGCATGGGGCGTGCCGAGGCCACCCCCTCGGGGAGCGTTACCTCGATGGCGGTGGTGGGCTGGCCGGCGCAGCCATGCGGGACCGCAAAGGCGATGCGCGCATAGGACTGGGTTGGCGCCTCGGCCGGCTGCACCGTCACATGGGCCGCGGCCGGCAGCGCGGCGAAGCCCAGCAGGGCGAGAATGAGCCTCATGGCAGGATTTCCTTCAAAAGCGCAGGCGCAGCCCGGCATAGGCCGCGCGGCCCATGCCGGGTTCGTAGAGGGCGGGGTTGCCCGTCACGCGCGTGGTGACGGAGGCGCTAGAGATGGTGCGGCGATCGGCGAGGTTGCGTGCCTCCAGGAAGGCCGAGAGCCGGCCGTCCAGGAACTCCGCCCCCGCCCGCAGACCGACCAGCGCATAGCTGTTCGTCCGGGTGGTATTCGCGTTGTCCACGAAGAACCCCTCGGGCACGTATTCCAGGTTGGGTGCGATCCAGGCGCCCGAGCCATGCCTGTAGCGAAGTTCGGCGCGCAGCAGGTGGCGCGGCGCGCCGGGAAGCTGGTTGTCGCCGAAGCGGCGGTCGCCGTCGAAGTGGAAGTCGCCGAGGGCATAGGCGGCGCGCAGCGACACCGCATCGCCTGCCGCCGCCACGCCCCGTGCCACGGTCCAGCGCCCGGCCAGTTCGACGCCCTGGTGGATGGTGCGGTCCGCGTTCTGCGCGAAGGCGGAGCCCGGGGCGGGGCCCTGGAAGAGCTGGATCTCCTTGCGGATCCAGGCGCGGTAGAACGTCGCCTCGAAATCGAGCGGCCCCGCCGTGCCGCGCGCCCCGGCCTCCAGCGTCATCGCGCGCTGGTCCTTCAGCAGGGAGAAGCCGCCCAGCGGGACAAGGGCGACGAGGTCAGAAAGGGTCGGTGGCTCCGTGGCCCAGGTGAGGTTGCCGAAGAGCTGTACCGTGTCCGTCGCCTGCCACAGCAGCCCGGCGCGCGGATTGACGAAGCCCGTCCGCAGCGAGCCGCCGAGGGCCGGGTTCAGCCGGTTGTCCGATTGCCGCACCGCCTGCCCGCCGGAGATCCCGGCAACGAGGGCGACGCGCGGCAGGATGTAGAAGCTGTTCTCCGCATAGGCATCCAGCGTCTGCGCCCGGTCGCGGGAGGAGAAGGTCTGCGCGCCCCTCACCCCGGCGAGATTGACGAAGCGCCGGTTGTCGTTCGTTCCAGCGGCGAAGTTCACCCCGGCCACCAGCCGGTTGCGGAACCCGCCCAGCGTCCCGTCCCAGGTGACGCGCCCGAAGGCGTTGAGATCGTTGGTCCGGTTGTCGACGTACTGGAAGATCGGATGGTCCAGCTGCCGCGTCACCCAGGACCCGCCGAACTCCAGCACCGTGCCAGGCGCCACCCGCACCGCCGTCCGGGTGCCGAGGCGGTAGCTCTCGATGTTGCGCTGGTAGTCGAGGGCAATGTTGGTGGCGTTGGCGCGGCGTGGCGCCTGCAGGGCCTCGGAACGGGTGACGGCGCCAGGGATCCGCTGGGCGATGGCGTTGTAGGCGAGGAAAACCCGCGTCTCCGCATTCTCGCTCCAGCGATAGGCGACGTTGGCGTTCATCCGGCCGCTATCGCCCTTGGAATGCTGGCGGAACCCGTCCTCCCGCCGCATCGTGCCGCTGACCCAGGCATCCACCGGCCCGGAGGAGGCGCCATGGGCGACCTGCCCGCGCAGCATTCCAAAGGACCCGCCCTCGAAGCGCAGGAGGCCGCCCGGCATGTCGCGCCCCGTCGGCGTCACGAAGTTGATGGCGCCGCCCAGCGTGTTGGCGCCCAGGGCGAAGGCATTGCCGCCGCGCAGCACCTCGACGCGCTGGAAGGTGAGCGGGTCCAGTTCCGCGAAGTCGCCCGAGCCATCCGCTTGGTTGACCGGCACACCGTCCTGGAGGAGCCGCACGCCGCGCAGGTGGAAGTTCCGCGCAAGGCCGGAACCGCGGATGGAAAGGCGCGAATCCTCGCCCCATTTCGGCTGGGCGAAGACGCCGGGCACCCATTCGGTCATGTCGCGCAGGGTGGTGGTGCCGGGTCGCTCCTGAAACTCGGAGGCGGGCACCATCGTGTTGGCGCCGGGCGAGAGGCGGAGGCGGATCTCCGCCTCCTCGTTGGTCGGGACGGTCAGGCGCGGCGCGGTGCCGGTGACGACGGTCTCGGGTAGCTGGTGCTGGGCAGCGGCTGGCGCCGCCAGGAGAAGCAGCGGCAGGGCCGCGCGCAGGGGTGGCATGAGGCGTGATCCATCGGCGTGAGCGCAGTTCGGCCCGCGCAAGAGGACGCAGGCCGGCTTCGGCGTTCAGGCGATGGCGGGTGGGGCGCGGGAACCGAGCGGCGGGGCGCGGGCTCGCGCGACCGGCGCCGCGACGGCGGCGAGCGGCTCGAAGCGCAGCGAGACGTAGAGCACGTGCTGCCAGACGGAAGGCGGCGCCGGCAGCGCGACGGCGGGCAGGTCGGCGCAGACCGCGCAGACGCCGGCCTCACCCTTCGCCTCGCCATGCTCGCCGAGATCGAGCATCCGCTTGCCCTCGGCCGTGCAGATCTCGACGAGGAGCGACGAGTCGCCCGCCATCGTGCGCAGGCAATTCGCGACCGCAACGCCCGACTGCAGGAACAGCAGGGCGGCAAGCAGGCGCAGCAAGGGCTTGCGGAGGCGGGCCACGGGACCGCCTTACCGGATGGGTGTTCAGGCGGCCAGGGGGTAGTCGGCCTCCGGCGTGTAGACCGCCTGCTCCTTGCCCAGCTGCGAGGAGAAGAGGGTGAAGTGCTCCACCGTTACCGGCTCGCAGCGGAACAGGCTGTGGGTCTGGAGGAAATCCACCAGCTTCGGCACCGGCACGGCATCCGCGCGGCCCAGCGTGACATGCGGCGTGAAGCGGCGCTTCTCGGCCGGGAAGCCGGCGCGTTGCAGGGCCGTCTCGATCTTGGACTGGAGGTGCGAAAGCCCGGGCGTCCGCTCCGCCGTGACGTGCAGGGAATGGACACGCCCCGATTTCTCGAAGGTGCCGAGCCCGGCCAGGCGAAGCTCGAAGGGCTTGGCACGGATCGCGGCTAGGGCCTCGTCCACCTCCTCCGCGCGGTAGGGCGGGGTCTCGCCGATGAAGCGCAGCGTCAGGTGGTAGTTGGCCGGTGGAACCCAGCGCATCCCCGGCAGGCCGCCCGCGAGACCGGCCAGCCCGTCCCGCACATCCTCCGGGAGGTCCAAGGCGACAAAGAGACGCATGACCGAGACCCCCTTTCCCGATTCCCCTGCCCTATCCTGCGGGCGGCGCGACAGCACGGTCCAGCAGTTCCTCGACCTGCGGCAGGATCGTGCGGACCATGAGCGCAACGCCATGCGCATTGGGGTGGATGCCGTCGCCCTGGTTGAGCGCGCGCTCGCCCGCGACGCCCTCCAGGAAGAAGGGCATGAAGACCACGTTCCGCCGCTCCGCTGCACGGGTGAAGACCGCGTGGAACTCGCGCCCGTACTCGGCGCCGAGATTGGGCGGGGCATGCATGCCGGCCAGCAGCACCGGAATGCGCCGCGCCTCCAACCGGTCCAGGATGGTGTCGAGCGCCTTGGCCATGCGGGGCGCTGGAAGGCCGCGCAGCCCGTCATTCGCGCCCAGCGCCACGATGGCCGCGCGCGGGTTCTCGGCCAGGAGCCAGTCCAGGCGCGCGGCGCCGCCGGCCATGGTGTCGCCCGACACGCCGCCATTGACCACGCGGACGTTGCGACCCCGCTCCCGCAGCGCCGCTTCCAGCCGCGGCACGAAGCCCTGGCCCTGCGGCAGCCCATAGCCGGCGGTCAGGCTGTCGCCGAGGGCGAGCAGGGTCACCGGCCCGCCACCTTGCGCCAGGGCCGGCGCGCCCATCATTCCCATTCCGGCCACGAGGCCAGCCTTTCGCAGCGCAGCGCGCCGACCATATGAACGTCCCATGGACAATGCAGACACCCCGCTGATCGAAGCGCGCGACCTTTCCTTCGAGGTGGGGGCAGCCGCGCAGAGGGTCAACATCCTCAAGGGCGTCTCGCTGCGCGTGGATCGCGGCGAGGCAGTGGGAATCGTCGGCCCCAGCGGCTCGGGCAAGACCTCGCTGCTCATGCTGCTGGCGGGGCTGGAGCGCGCCACTCGGGGTTCGCTGCGCGTCGCGGGGCAGGACCTCTCGGCGATGGACGAGGAGGCGCTGGCCCGGTTCCGGCGCGACCAGGTCGGCATCGTCTTCCAGGCCTTCCACCTGATCCCGACCATGACGGCGCTGGAGAACGTGGCGATCCCGCTGGAGTTCGCCGGCCGCGCCGACGCCTTCGCGCGGGCGGAGGAGGCGTTGCGCCTCGTCGGACTCGGCCACCGGCTTGGCCATTATCCCGGTCAGCTTTCGGGCGGCGAGCAGCAGCGCGTGGCGGTCGCCCGCGCCTTCGTCGCGGCGCCCAGCCTCCTCCTCGCCGACGAGCCGACCGGCAATCTGGACCGCGCCACCGGCACGCAGGTGATGGACCTGCTCTTCGGCCTGCGCGAGCGGCACGGCACCACGCTCATCCTCATCACCCATGATCCGGCCCTGGCGGCGCGCTGCCCGCGGCAGCTTCGCATCGAGGACGGGCGCATCGCCGCCGACTCCGCTGCCGTGAAGGTGGCGGCGGAATGAGGAACGCCCTGCTGGGTTGGCGCCTCGCGCGGCGGGAGCTGCGCGGCGGCGTGCGCGGGCTGCGGCTCGTCCTTGCCTGCCTTGCCCTAGGCGTCGCGGCCATCGCGGCGGTCGGAACGCTGCGCGCGGGGGTGGAGGCGGGGTTGCGCGCGGATGGCGCCCGCATCCTGGGCGGCGACCTGGAGATCCGCGCCGGCTACCAGCCCGTGGACCCCGCCGTGCTGGACTGGGCGCGCGAGCGCGGGGCCGCGCTGTCCGAGGTGCGGCTGCTGCGCGCCATGCTGGTGGCGCCGGAGGGCGAGCGCATCCTCGTCGAGCTGAAGGCCGTGGACGGCGCCTATCCGCTGGTCGGCGAGCTGGGCCTCGACCCGCCCGGCCCGGTGGAAGGCCTCTTCGCCGAGCCGTCGGTGGCGGAGCGCCTCGCCCTGCGCCCAGGCGACATGGTGCGGCTGGGCGATGCGACGTTGCGCTTCGGCGGCGTCATCACCGAGGAGCCGGACAAGGTCGCCACGCCCACCATCTTCGGCCCGCGCGCGCTGATGCCGCTGGCGCTGCTGCCGGAGACCGGGCTGATCCAGCCGGGCAGCCTGATCAACCACGAATACCGCCTGCGCCTGCCGCCGGGCGCGGAGCCGCGCCGCTTCGCCGAGGCGCTTCGCACCGCCTTTCCCGGCGCGCCCTGGCGCGTCCGCCTCGCGGAAGCGGCGGAGCCGGGGGTGAACCGCTTCCTGGACCGCGCCGCCTCCTTCCTGACGCTGGCGGGGCTGACCGCGCTGCTGGTGGGCGGCATCGGCGTGGCGACGGGGGTGCGGGCCTGGCTGGCCGCGCGGTCGCGCACCATCGCCACGCTGCGCTGCCTGGGCGCGCCGCAGGGCGCCATCCTTGCCGCCTATCTGTGGCAGGTGGCGGTGCTGGGCTCGGTGGGGATCGTGCTCGGCCTTGCCGGGGGGTGGGGCCTGACCTGGCTGGCGGCGCAGGCGCTGGCCGGGGCGCTGCCCGTCCCGCCGCGGCTCGGCCTTTATCCGGCGCCGCTTGCGCTCGCCGCGCTCTATGGCGCGCTGACGGCGCTGTGCTTCGCGCTCTGGCCGCTGGGCCGGGCCGGGCGCATCCCGGGCGCCGCCCTGTTCCGCGACGCGGTGGCGGATTCGACCCGCTTTCCCGGCTGGGGTGTCGTCGCCGCCAATGCGGCCGCTGCCGTCGCCCTGGTCGCGCTGGTGGTGCTGACGGCGGAGCAGCCCTTCTTCGCCGCGGCCTTTTGCGCCGGGGCGGTTGCGGCGCTGGCGCTGTTCCGCCTGGGCGCCGCGCTGCTGATGGCCGGGGCGCGGCGCGTGCGCGGCCTGCGCCGTCCCGAATGGCGCATGGGCCTCGCCAACCTCCATCGGCCGGGGGCCAGCACGCCGGTCATGCTGGTGGCGCTCGGCCTCGGCCTCACCACCCTGGCCGCCATCGCGCAGATCGAGGGCAATCTGCGCAACGCTCTTGGCCAGGAGATGCCGGAGCGGGCGCCGAACTTCTTCTTCATCGACATCCAGCCCGACCAGGTGGAGCGATTCGATGCCCTCGCCCGCTCCGTGCCAGGGGTGGAGGAGGTGCGCCGCGTCCCTTCGCTCCGTGCCCGCGTCACTGCCGTGAAGGGCGTCCCGGCCGAGGAATGGCGCACCACGCCCGAATCCGCCTGGGCTCTGCGCGGCGATCGTGGCCTCACCTACAGCGCGACCCCGCCGGAGGGGACGAGCATCGTCGCCGGGCAGTGGTGGGACGCCGGTTACCGCGGCCCCGTCCTCGTCTCCTTCGATGCCAATCTCGCACGCGGCTGGGGGGTGGGGATCGGCGACACGCTGACCCTGAACGTGCTGGGCCGCGACATCGACATGACCATCGCCAATCTGCGCGAGGTGCGGTGGCGGTCCCTGGCGATGAACTTCACCCTGATCGCCTCGCCCGGGCTGCTTTCGGCGGCGCCGCACACTCACATCGCCACGGTGCGTGGCGACCCCGCGCAGGATTCCGCTCTGCTGCGCCGGGTCACCGACGCCTTGCCCAACGTCTCCGGCATCCGGGTGCGCGAGGCACTGGAAAAGGTCGGCGAGCTGCTGGAGCGCATCGGCACGGCGCTCACCGCCACCGGTTCCGTCACGCTGCTGGCCGGGGCGCTGGTCCTTGCCGGGGCCGTCGCGGCGGGACAGGCGCGGCGCGTCCGCGAGGCGATCGTGCTGAAGGTGCTGGGCGCGGCGCGCGGCCAGATCCGCCGCGCCTTCCTGGTAGAGTTCGGCGTGCTGGGCCTTTTCGCTGGGGCGCTGGCGGCGGCGGCGGGCACGGCGGCGGCCTGGGGCGTGGTGCGCGGCATCATGGGCCAGCCCTTTGTCTTCCTGCCCGGAACCCTGCTGGCGACTGTGGCGGGGTGCGTCGTGCTGGTGCTGGCCTTCGGCTACGCCGGCACCGCGCTTGCCCTGCGCGTCCGGCCAGCACCAATGCTCAGGAATGAGTGAGGCGGACCCAAATCAACCAGTTGATTCGGATTACAGATGTTCCATATTATAGCTCTGCGGGCATCCGTCCGCGCTTCTTCCCTTGGAGGATCCGACACTCATGGCCTTTCAACCCGAATCGCGGTGGTCCAACCCGCTCGGGGCGACGCAGCAAGGATGGGGCCGTGGCGCCGCCGTTGACGCGGCGACCATTGACGCCGGGCTGCGCGCCTACATGCTGCGCGTTTACAACTGGATGGCCTCGGGCCTGCTCCTGACGGGCATCGTCGCCTACCTGATCGCGCATACCGGTCTTTCGGAGGTGTTCTACAGCGTCGTCCGGACGCCGCGCGGCCTCGCCACGGCGCCTACGCTGCTGGGCTACGCCGCCATCTTCGCGCCGCTCGTCTTCGTGCTGGTGCTGAGCTTTGGCATCAACCGGATGAGCCGCACGACCGTCCAGGCCCTGTTCTGGACCTTCTGCGCGGTGATGGGCGCCAGCATGGCGAACATCTTCGTGATCTACACGAAGACCTCGATCGCCAGCACCTTCTTCATCACGGCCGCGATGTTCGCCTCGATGAGCCTCATCGGCTACACGACGGGCCGCGACCTGTCGAAGATGGGTTCGATCATGCTCATGGGCCTGATCGGCATCATCCTGGCTTCGGTGGTGAACATCTTTCTGGGCTCGCCGGCCCTGGCCTTCGCCATCTCGGTGATCGGCGTGGTGGTGTTCTGCGGCCTGACGGCCTTCGACACGCAGCGCATCAAGAACGACTACATCGAGCACAGCTACGCCGAGGGCACGGACCTCGCCGCCAAGCGCTCGGTCATGGACGCGCTCGGCCTCTACCTGAACTTCATCAACCTGTTCCAGCTGCTGCTGAGCTTCATGGGCGGCCGCAACCAGGAGTGACGCGACGGGCGCAACGCCCACGCGGAAAAGCCCGGCGGGTTCCCCCGCCGGGCATTTTCATGTCCGGAGCCCGCGAAAGCCTCAGTCGCCGGCTTCGGCCATCCTCCGGTCGTCGCGCCCACCCTCCATGTTGTCGAGGATCGGGCATTCCGGGCGCCCATCCCCGGCCGCGTGGTCGGCGAGGTGACGCAGCGACGCCGCAACGGCCTGCATCGAGCGGGCCTTTTCTTCCAGAGCCTCCACGTGGGACAGGGCGATCCGGCGGACCTCGGCGCTGTCCCGCCCCTCATCCTGCCACAGCGCCAGGAGCTGCTTCACCTCCGCCAGCGGGAAGGCAAGGTCACGCGCATGGCGGATGAACCGCAGCACGGCGACGTTCTGGGCGGTATAGGAGCGGTAATTGTTGGCGCGGCGCACAGGCTTCACCAAGCCCAGCGTCTCGTAGTGGCGGATCATCTTCGCGCTCACGCCGCTCTGCGCGGCGGCCTCGCCGATGTTCATCGCGGTGTCTCCTCTGCCGGTCGCCACCGAGCCAACACCAGGGCATTGGCGAGGACGGAAACCGAGGACATTGCCATCACAGACCCGGCGATGGCCGGGTTCAGCATCCCAAACGCCGCAAGCGGCAAAGCTGCTGCATTGTAAACGAAGGCGAACAGCAAATTGCCTTTAATTTTTTGGTAGGTCCGTCTCGCGACCGTCAAAGATTCCGACACAAGGGAAGGATCGCCGCGCAGTAATGTGACCGGCGCGGCAGCGATCGCTGCTTCCGTTCCAGTTCCCATGGCGATGCCGAGATCTGCTTTTGCCAGGGATGGAGCGTCGTTCACACCATCTCCCACCATGGCAACCTTCAATCCTTGACGCTGCCACTCGGCGATCCGCTCAAGTTTAGCTTCCGGCAAGAGAGACGCGGCGACGTCGGTGAGACCCAGACGCTGGGCAAGGCCGCGGGCCGCTGCCTCGCTGTCGCCCGTCAACACCGCGACGCGCAGCCCCCGCGACCGGAGCGCCGCGATGGCGGGGGCAGCTCCCGGCTTCTCCGTATCCTCGAAGGCCAGCAGGGCGATGACCCGCCTCCCTTCCTCCACCAGCCAGGAAAGGGTGCGGCCCTGCGCTGCCTCGCGTTCCGCCTCGGCGGCAAAGGGATTGGCGAGGCCGGACTCCCGCAACGCCCGGGCGGAGCCGAGAAGGAGCGGACGCCCCCCGACGGTCCCGCGTACCCCGCGGCCCGGAAGCGCACGAAAATCCCCCACGGCGGGGGGCGTCCCGGGTGACGCGGCCAGCACGGCGCGCGCCAGGGGATGCTCGCTGCCGGCCTGCAGCGCGGCGGCGAGGGCGAGTGCCCCTTCCTCCACCTCATGCAAGGCGGCGAGGCGCGGCCGCCCCTCGGTCAGCGTCCCGGTCTTGTCGAAGGCGACCAGGTCGATATGGGCGCCGCGCTCGATCGTCTCGGCGTCGCGGAGGAGGATGCCCGCCCTGGCCGCGGCGCCCGTCCCGGCCATGATCGCGGCCGGGGTGGCGAGGCCCAGCGCGCAGGGGCAGGCCACCACGAGCACCGCGACGGCCGGCAGGATGGCCTCGCCCCACTCGGCCCCCGCCAGCTTCCAGCCCAGCAGCGTCAGCGCCGCCAGCACCACCACCGCCGGCACGAAGACGGCCGACACGCGGTCCACCAGCTTCTGCACCGGCGCCCGGCTGGCCTGCGCGGCGGAGACCATGGCGGCGACGCGCGACAGGGTCGTTTCCTCGCCCACCGCCGTCACCCGCATGACGAGGCGGCCGTCCAGCACGGTGGTCCCGGCGGAAAGCCGGGTGCCCGGCTCCTTGTGGACGGGGCGGCTTTCGCCGGACAGGGCGCTCTCGTCCACACCTGCCTCGCCTTCCTCCACCGTGCCGTCGGCGGGAATGCGGCCGCCGGGGCGGATCGCCGCGCGGTCACCCACGCGCAGCAGCGGCGCGGGGATTTCCTCCTCCCGTCCTTCCGCGTCCAGGCGCAGCGCGGTGCGTGGGCGAAGCTCCAGCAGGGCGCGGATCGCGGCACCGGTGGCCGCCTTGGCCCGCCCTTCCAGCCACTTGCCGAGTAGCACGAAAAAGATCACCAGCGCGGACGCCTCGAAATAGAGGTGGTGCGCGTGCGGCTCGGCCAGCAGGAACCACAAGGACAGGAAGAAGGCGGCGCTGGTGCCGAGCGCGACCAGGAGATCCATGTTGCCGGTGCCCGAGCGCAGCGCGGCCCAGGCGCCGCGATAGAAGCGGAAGCCGAAGCCGAATTGCAGCGGCGCGGCGAGGGCCAGCTGCCACCAGGGGCGCGGCATCAAGTCCTGCCCGAAGGCCATTCCCACCATGCCCCACAGGAAGGGCGCGGCGAGCAGGGCCGCCGCCAGCAACTCCCACTCCGGTCGTCCCATGCGGCGGGCCGGGCCTGTCTCCTCCTTGGTCAGGGCATAGCCGGCACGGCGCAGCGCAGCCTCGACGACCGCAGGGTCGGTGCCCGCCACGACCCGCATCACCGCGCGATTGCCGGCGAGGTTGGCGCGCGCCTCCAGCACCCCCGGCACCGCCGCCAGCGCCTTCTCCACCCGCGCGACGCAGGTCGCGCAGCTCATCCCCTCGACTCCCCAGTCCCAGACTTCCTCGCGCAGCCCGTAGCCGGCGCGGGACAGGGCGCGGGCGATTTCCCCCAGCGGGGCATCGCCCTCCAGCGCCACGCGGTCCTCGGCGAGGTTCACGCGGGCCGAGGCAACGCCCGGCAGGCGCGAAAGCGCCTTCTCGACCCGTGTCGCGCAGCTGGCGCAGGTCATGCCGGAAACGGGGATGGTCATGCTCATGGGCGGAATGTGGGGATTCCGGCAGCGTGACAGTCAAGCCGCCTGGACACCGAACCCAGCGGAGGACAGATGGGAGCCATGCGCCGCATCGCGATCCCGCTCCTTCTCGCCCTTGTCTTCGCTGGTCCCGCCCCCGCGCAGGACGCGCAAGGCTTCCGCGTCGTGAACCGCGCGGGGGCCGATGCCACCCAGCTCTACGCGGTGCGGTCGCCGCGCGGGGCACAGGGTGACTGGGGCGGCAACCTGCTCCGCCCCGACCGGCCCCTCGGCGAGGGCCAGGGTTTCCGGGTCAATCCGGCCGCTGGCACCGGGTGCCGCTTCGACCTGCGCCTTGTCCTGACCGACGGCAGGGAGGCGGTGCTGCCGGACCAGGATATCTGCGCCAACCGCAACCTGGACTTCGCCACCACCTCCCGCCCCTCGGCTCCGCCTCGCACCACCCCGGCCACGACGCGCGCCGCCGGACCAGCAAGCCGCGACGTGCCGCTGGCCCAGCCCAATGTACAGGCACGGCAGGTTTCAAGCGGGACGGGCTTCTTGGTCGCCGATGCGCGGGTGGTGACCAACCACCACGTCATCGACAACTGCAACCGCATCCTGCTGCGCACGCCGACGGGCCATTGGCTCGCCGCCACGCCGCCCGCGCGCAGCGACGCTGCGCTGGACCTGGCTCTGCTGAACGTGCCGGGGCTCGTGGGCCCGGCCCTCGCCTTCCGCTCCGGCCCCGCCGTGCGGCGCGGCGAAGGCGTCGTGGCCTACGGCTTCCCGCTGGCGGGGCTGCTTTCCAGCGACCCGAAGCTGACGCGCGGCGAGGTGAACGGGCTGCGCGGCCTGGGCGACAACCCGAACCAGTACCAGATCAGCGCCGAGGTGCAGCCGGGCAACAGCGGCGGCCCGCTGGTAGACATGCAGGGCAACTTGGTCGGCGTGGTGGTGAGCAAGCTGAACGCCCAGGCGGTGAGCCGTCGCACCGGCGACATCGCGCAGAACGTGAACTTCGCGGTGCAGGGCAATGCGGCGCGCGACTTCCTGCGCCGCGCCGGGGTCGAGCCGCGCATGGCCGACAGCACCGGGCCGGACCGCCCCACCGCCGATGTGGGGGAGATCGCCCACCGCTCCACCTTGTTCATCCGCTGCGAAAGGTAGGCCCCTCCCCGGCCCCGCCTCGCCCTGCTAGCGTCCCGGCCGACAAATAGGGAAGACGCCCATGCAACGACGCGCGATGCTCGCCGCGCCCGCCCTCGCGGCCGGCGGCGCCACACTCGCGAGCCTTCCGGCCGCCGCGCAGGCGCCCCGGATCGTCAGCGAGGAGTTCATGGTGCCCGCGCGCGACAGCGGCATCGAGCTCTTCGTCCGCAACAAGCGGCCCGAGACGATGACAAGCTTCACGCCGGGCCGCACCCTCCTCATGGTGCACGGCGCGACCTACCCGGCGCACACCGCCTTCGACCTGCCGCTCGGCGGGCTGTCCTGGATGGACTACATCGCCGGGCGCGGCTTCGACGTGTGGTGCATGGACATTCGCGGCTATGGCCGCTCCACCCGTCCGGCCGAGATGGCGCAGCCGCCCGAGGCCAACCCGCCCCTGGTGCGCGGCGAGACGGCGGTGCAGGACATCGCCGCCGTGTCCGAGTTCGTGCGGCAGCGCCGCTCCATCCCGCGCTGCGTCCACCTGGGCTATTCCTGGGGCACGGCGCTGATGGGGCGCTTCGCCGCCGACAATCAGGGCGCGGTCGAGCGCCTGGTCCTCTACGCGCCGGTCTGGCTACGGCAGGGCGCCTCGCTCACCGATCCCGGCGGCGATCTCGGCGCCTATCGCTTCGTGACGCAGGAAGCGGCGCGGGCGCGGCGCGGGGCGGGCGTGCCGGAGGCGGCTCGGGGAAACCTCGTTCCCGCCGGATGGTTCGAACACTGGGCCGGCGTCACCTGGGCCACGGACCCGGAGGGGCTGCGCCGCTCGCCGCCCGCCCTGCGCGCGCCGAACGGCAGCGTCGCCGACAGCCGCGAATACTGGCGGGCCGGCAGGCCCTTCTATGACCCCGCGAAGATCACCGCGCCGACGCTGCTGGTCCTCGGCGAATGGGACCAGGACACGCCGCCCTACATGGCCCAGACCCTGTTCCCCCTGCTCACCGCCAGCCCCGGCAAGCGCCTCGTGCTGCTGGGCGAGGGCACGCATGGCATGTGGATGGAGCGCAACCGTGGCGCGCTGTTCCAGGCCGTCCAGGTATTCCTTGAGGAAGCTGCTGCCTAAGATGCTCAAGAACCCGACGATCTGCTTCGCCCATGTCGCCTATCAGTGCGGCGCACGGTGGGAGGCGCGCGGCGCGCCGCACCCCTTCTTCGAGGTGCGCTCTCTGCCCGAGCTGGAGGCGCGCATCGGCGAGGCCGACGTGCTCGTCGTCAGCGGGCTGTGGCGCAACACACTGCCTGCAATGGCGCCGAAGCTGCGCTTCGTGCAGTCGCTCTCGGCCGGCACGGACCAGTACGACCGCGACGTGTTCCGCCAGCGTAAGATCCGCCTTGCCTCCGCCGCCGGCGCCAATGCGGCGGCGGTGAGCGAGCACGCGCTGTCGCTTCTGCTTGGCATCACGCGCAACCTGTTCACCGCGCGCGACGACCAGCACCGCACGCACTGGTCCGGCATGAAGAGCGACTTCGCGGTGCGCGAGGACGAGCTGGCAGGCAAGACGGCGGTCGTGGTCGGCATGGGCCGCATCGGCGGGCGGCTGATCCGGCTGCTCAAGGCGCTGGACATGACCGTCATCGGCATCCGCGCCAATCCGAGCGCGGGCAAGGAAGGCGCGGACGAGGTGCACGCCCTGTCCGCCCTGCCTGAGATCCTTCCCCGCGCCGACGCCGTTCTGCTGGTCTGCCCGCTCACCGCCGAGACGACGGGGCTGATCAACCCCCGCACCCTGGGCGAGATGAAGCAGGGCGCCATCCTGGTGAACTGCGCGCGCGGCAAGGTGGTGGAGGAGGAGGCGCTGCTGGCAGCGCTGGAATCCGGCCAGCTATCCGCCGCCGGCCTGGACGTGACGGTGGAGGAGCCGCTTCCCACTCCGAGCCCGCTCTGGTCGCATCCGCGCGTCTTCCTGACGCCGCACACGGCCGGCGAGACGCGCAAGTACGAGGACAACGTGCTCGACCTGATGGAGGAAAACCTGCGCCGCCTCCGGGCTGGCCAGGATCTGGTGAACGCGGTCGTCTGATGTCGGGCACGGAGGAGTCGATCCGCGCGATCCGGGAGGATTCGCGCTTCCAGACGGCTTGCGCGGTGATGCGGGAGGAGCATGGGCGGACGGTGGAGGACATCATCCGCCTCACCGAGATCCCCTCCCCGCCCTTCGGCGAGGCACCGCGCGCGGCGGCCTATCTGGAGATGCTGCGCGACCACGGTCTGGAGGAATGCCGCCAGGACGAGGCCGGCAACGTGATGGGGCTGCGCCGCGGCTTCGGCAATGGCGACATCCTGGTGATCGCGGCGCATCTGGACACGGTGTTCCCGGCCGGCACCGACGTGCGCGTGCGGCGGGAAGGAACCAAGCTCCTCGCCCCCGGCGTGGGCGACGACACGCGCTCGCTGGCCGTGAACCTCGCCTTCCTGCGCGCCATGGACCGCGCGGGCATCCGCACGCGCCACGACATCCTGTTCCTCGGCGATGTGGGCGAGGAAGGACTGGGTGACCTGCGCGGAGTCCGCCACTTCTTCGCCAACCACCCGGAGCGGTCGCGCATCCGCGGCTTCCTAACAGTGGACAGCCCGGAGGTGGACCGCATCGTCACCGGCGGCATCGGCTCCAAGCGGTTCCGCGTCACCTTCCGCGGCCCGGGCGGGCATTCCTTCGCCGCCTTCGGCCTGGTGAACCCGGTCTACGCCATGGCCGACGCGGCGCGCGCCCTCGCCGCCATGCCCGTCCCGCGCGAGCCGGTGACGACGCATTGCGTCAGCGTGATCTCGGGCGGCACCTCCATCAACGCGATCCCAGAGACGGCGGTGATGGAGGTGGATCTCCGCTCCGCCTCTGCCGAGGTGCTGGGCCGGCTGGAGGCGGATTTCCTGGCGGCGGTGGACGCCGCCGTGGCGACGGAAAACGCCGCGCGCACCGGCGGCCTCAAGGTGGAGCTGCAGCGCGTCGGCGACCGTCCGGCGGGGCACACGCCCAACGGCGCGCCCATCGCGCGCATCGCCTTCGCCTCCGTGGCGGCGGAGGGTTACCAGCCTTCCTTCGAGTGGTCCTCCACCGACGCCAACGTGCCGATGAGCCTCGGCATCCCGGCGCTGCGCATCGGCTCAGGCGGGCGCGGCGGGCGGGCGCATTCGCTGGAGGAGTGGATCGACGTGGAGGAGGAGGAAAGCCTGCGCGGCATGCGCACCAGCCTCACCACCATCCTCGCCCTCGCGGAAATGGAGACCAGCCGATGAAGCTCGTCGTGCGCATGTCCGACGTTTCGCCCTACTCGCCGGCGAACCACCACGGCACGGTGAACCACCGCCTCATCGCGCCCGAGACGGTGGGCGACACCAGGATCGAGCTGCTGCACGGGCATCTCCAGCCCGGCGGCTCCGCCCTGCCACACGCGCACCCGGGGCTCGACCAGGTCTGCTACCTGCTGGAAGGACGTGCCCGCGTGTCCTGCCGCGGCGTGGTGGAGGAGATGGGGCCGGGCGATGCCTGCCACTTCCCGGGCGATTGCGAGCACAGCTTCGAGGTCCTCGGGGACTCGCCGGTGCGCGTGCTCGTGATCTATTCTCCACCTTATGGAGAGGATCCCGCCAAGGTGATCCGCCGCTGAGGAGGATTTCGCCATGACCCCGCGCCGCGCCCTGCTTCTGGCCCCGCTGGCGGCCCCGCTCGCCGCCCCTGCCCTGGCCCAGCAGGCGGAGTGGCGCCCGAGCCGCCCCGTCACGCTGGTCGTGCCCTTCGCCGCCGGTTCCGGCACGGATGCCGTGGCGCGCATCCTGGCGCAGATGCTGTCGCAGGAGATGGGCGGCGCCACCATCACGGTGGACAACCGCGCCGGCGCCAACGGCACCATCGCCGCGCGCGCGGTGATGCAGTCACCGCCGGACGGGCAGACGCTGTTCGTCACCACCAACACGACGCACGCCGCCAATCCGTGGCTGCTGAAGCGGCTGGACTACGACCCGATCAACGACTTCACGCCGATCTCGCGCCTCGGCAACTACGTGTTCTGGCTGGCCGTGAACCCGGAAGTCCCGGCCCGCAACCTGCGCGAGCTCATGGCGCTGGCGAAGGCACGTCCGGGCCAGATCTCCTACGCCTCGGGCAACGGCACCGGCATCGTGGCGGGCGCCACCATCGCCCGCATGGGCGGGGTGGAGATGCTGCACGTCCCCTATCGCTCGACGCCGCCCGCCATCACCGACCTGCTCGCCGGGCGCGTCCAGTCCATGGTCGTGGACCTGACGCCGAGCCAGGGCCACGTGCGCGACGGGCGGCTGCGCGCGCTCGGCGTCACGAGCGGCCAGCGCTCGGCGCTGATCCCCGACGTGCCGACCCTGGCGGAAGAGGGTCTGCCCGGCTTCGACCTGCTGTCCTTTGCCGTGCTGCTCGGCCCGGCCCGCATGGCGCCGGAAGCGACCGCCGCATACGGCGCCGCCATGCGTCGCGTCGGCGCCAAGCCGGAGTACCGCTCGCGCCTCGCCGAGGTGGGGTTCGACGGCATGACCTCAACGCCGGAGGAGGTCGGCACCTTTATCCGCGAGCAGATCGCGGCCTGGGGCGAGATGATCCGCGGCGCCGGAATCGAGCCGGAGTGACCTGGCGCGGCGGGGCGTCTTCCTGACATGCCCCGCCGGTGGCGGCGGCGCGGCTGGCGCTGGGGCCGCGCCCTCCTTCTCGCCCTGCTGATCCTCGCCGCGATTCCCGTCGGCCTGCTTTGGATCACGCTGCCCGGCTCAGTGTCGCGGCTGGAGGACCCATCCCTTTCCGAGCCCGTCGCCCTGCAGTTCGACGCAGGCGGGATGCCCACCATCCGCGCCGCGACGGAGGCGGATGCCGCCTTCGCCCTGGGTTGGCTGCACGCCCGCGACCGCATGTTCCAGATGGAGATGATGCGGCGCGGCGCGGCGGGCCGCTTGGCGGAGATCCTGGGCGAGCCCGCTTTGCGCGTGGACCGGATGAGCCGCAACCTCGGCCTCGCGCAGCGCGCCGAGGCCGATTTCGCCGCGCTGGATGCGGGCACGCGCACCATGCTCCAGCGCTATGCCGATGGGGTGAACGCCCGGATCGCGCAACGCGGCCGGATGATCGCTCCCGAGTTCCTGCCCCTTGGCGCGCCCGAGCCGTGGCAGCCCTCTCACTCCCTGCTCTGGGGCAAGGTGATGGGGCTGTGGCTGTCCGGGAACTGGCGGACCGAGCTGGAGCGCGCCGCCCTGGCCGAGCGGCTGCCGGCCGAGCGGCTGTGGGATCTGTGGCCCGCCGACCGGACGGCGGGCCGGCCCGACATCGCCGCCCTGCCCGGCGCCGCCCGCGCCCTGGCCGCCATCCCGGTCTTCGGGGTGGACGCGCCCCTGCCCGACCGGGCCAGCAATGCCTGGGCCGTGGCGCGCGGCGCGACCGGCGCGCCGCTGTTGGCAAGCGACCCCCATCTCAGCTATGGCGCGCCGGTCCTCTGGTACCTCGCGCGGATCGAGCTGCCCGACGACACGCGCCTGGGCGCCACTTCGCCCGGCGTGCCCTTCCTGGTGATCGGCCGCAACCGCGACCTCGCCTGGGGCTTCACCACCACCCATTCCGACACGCAGGACGTCTTCCTCGGCGGCGCGGTGGTGCGCGAGCGCGAGGAGATCCTGCGCATCCGCGGCGGCCGGCAGGAAGTGCTGCGCGTGCGGGAAACGGAGCACGGCCCGGTCGTGGGCGAGGCGCCGCTGATCTCGGTCCGCATGGCCAATCTGGAGCCGGGCGACACCGCCGCCGCGGGGCTGCTGGCCCTGAATCGCGCGCGCGACCTTGCCGGGGCGCGGGCGGCGGCTTCCCTCATCTCCTCGCCGCCGCAGAACCTGATGGTGGCTTCGCGCGACGGCGGCATCGCGATATTCCTCACCGGCCGCACGCCGCTGCGCGCCCCCGGTCATGACGGCTCCCTGCCCTGGGACGGGCCGGGCTGGGAGGGCCTCGTGGCCTTCGACGCCATGCCGCATCGGGAGAACCCGGCGAGCGGCGTGCTGGTGAACGCCAACAACAAGGTCCAGCCGGAGGGGCACCCCGTCTTTCTCGGCCGGGAATGGTACGGCGACTGGCGCTTCCGCCGCATCCACGCGCTGGTGGCCGAGGATGCGCCGCAGGACATCGCCCGCATGGCGGCGATCCAGCGCGACATTGTCTCGCTGCCCGCGCGCGAAGCGCTGCCGGTGCTGAACGCCTTGCCGCGCGGCGACGGGGCGCTGGGCCGTGCCCAGGCACTGCTGACGGACTGGGACGGCACCATGGCGGCCGACCGGCCGGAGCCCTTGATCTGGGCCGAGTTCAACCGCCGCTTCCGGGCGGCGGCGCTGCGCCGCGCGGGCGTGCCCGACGCGCCCGCAGGAACCGAGTTCGGCCAGTTCCTGCTGACCGCGCCGGAGGCCGCGTGGTGGTGCGGCGGCGATTGCCGCTCCCTGGCCGGCATCGCCCTGGCCGAGGCGGTGACCGCGCTTCAGGCGGCGCATGGGCCGGACCCCGCAAGCTGGCGATGGGGAAATGCGCACCGCGCGCGCTTCGAGCATCCGGTGCTGCGCTTCGTGCCGGTGCTGTCGGGCTGGACGCGGCTGGAGGCGCCGGTGGGCGGCGACGGCGACACGGTGCGGCGCGAGGCGGTGCGCGGCGACGGCTACATCTCCGCGCATGGCGCAGGGCTGCGCTTCGTCGCCGACCTTTCCACGCCCGATGGCGCCTTCCTGGAAATCGCGACCGGGCAGTCAGGCCACCCGCTGTCGCGCCACTGGGGCGACCGGCTGCGCGGCTGGGCGCGGCAGCGTCCCTAGCCTTTCAGGATCGCCTCCACGGCCTCCTGCACCGCCAGCGCTTCCTCCAGCGTCGCCAGCGCCGTCGCCTCGCCCCGGCGCAGCGCGGCGAGCTTGTCCAGCTGGCCGCGCAGCGTCAGCGGCCGCATCTCCGCATTGGGGCGCGCATCGGGGGCCTCCTGCCACGCGCCGTCCACCAGGCGCTCGGCGATGGACCAGTCGCGCAGCCGCACCTCTCCGTTCTCGCCGCGCACCACGAAGAGGTTGTGGTCATCGGCCGCGGTCGTGCCGACGCTGCCCTGCAGCGTGACCGGGACCCGGCCGGCGCAAAGCCGCGCCGCCACCGCCGCTTCCGCCCCATCGCCATCCGGATGCACCGCGCGCCCCTCGAGAAGGGACAGCTTTCCGAAGAGTCGCCCAGCCAGGAACAGGAAATGCGACGCCACTTCCCGCGTGAAGCCGCCCTCCGCGCGGCCCGCCAGCCAGAAGGCCGCGCCGCGCTGCCAGGAGCGCGGCCACGCGGCGAAGGCGACAAGGATGGAGACGGAGCGCACCTCGCCCAGTTCCGGCAGCCAAGCGCGAAGCTGCGCCACGGAAGGCGAGGACGCCATGGGGAAGTTCACCGCCGCCGGGTAGCCCGCGGCCCAGCGCACGAAATCCTGCGAGGCCGCGACATCGTGACTCAGTGGCTTTTCCATCAGCAGGGCACGCCCCGCCTCCAGCACCGCCCGCCCCTGCCCGATATGCGCGCCGGGTGGCGAGGCGACGTGCAGCGCGTCCGAGGCGGCGATCGCCTCCTCCATCGTCGCGCAGAACCGCGCCTCCGGCGCAATGGCGGCGAGGCGGGCGGCGGCGCCGGGGTCCGGGTCCCAGGCAGCGGTGAGGCGCCAATCCTCATGCGCGACGGCCGCGCACGCGAGGCGCTCGCCCATGATGCCGAAGCCGATGATCCCGAGGTCATTCATCAAAAGGCAGTCCCACATATTGCTCGGCCAGCGTCCTGCGCGCCGCCTCGCTTCCGCACACGTAGTCCAGTTCCGCCGTCTGCACGCGGTGCTCGAACGGGTCGTCCTCGCTGAAGCGGTGCAGCATCGCCGTCATCCACCAGGAGAAGCGCTGCACCTTCCAGATGCGCGACAGGCAGGTGGCGCTGTAGCCGTCCATCAGCCGCTCGTCCCCCTCGCGGAAGAAGATGGTGAGGGCGCGGGCCAGCACCCGCACATCGGCCACGGCGAGGTTCATGCCCTTCGCCCCGGTGGGCGGGACGATGTGGGCCGCGTCGCCAGCCAGGAACAGCCGCCCGTGCCGCATCGGCTCCGCCACGAAGCTGCGCATGGCGGTGATGCCCTTCTGGATCACCGGTCCCTCGTTCACCCGGCCGAGCCGCGTGTGCAGCGCCTCCCAGATGCGGTCGTCCGGCCAGTTGGCGACGTCCTCCTCCGGGGCGCACTGCACGTAGAGGCGCGACAGCCGCTCCGAGCGCATGGTGGCGAGGGCGAAGCCGTCCTCGTGCCGGGCATAGATCAGCTCGTGGGAGATCGGCTTCGCCTCGGCGAGGATGCCGAGCCAGGCGAAGGGATAGACGCGCTCATAGACGCGCAGCACCTCGGGCGGCATGGCGGCGCGGGAGGGGCCATGGAACCCGTCGCAGCCGGCAACGACGTCGCAGCGCAATTCCTGCGCGCGGCCCTCATGGGTGAAGGTGATGCGCGGCGCCTCGCCGGCGATGTCGTGCAGCGCGACGTCGGACACCTCGAAGAGCAGCGGCCTGCCGGAGTCGAGCCGCGCCGCCACCATGTCCTTCACGCTTTCCTGCTGGCCGTAGATGGTCACGCGCTTGCCGGTCAGGCCGAACAGGTCGATGCGCTGATTGCCGCCGGCGAAGCGCAGCTCCAGCCCGTCATGCTTCAGCCCTTCGCGGTGCAGGCGCTCGCCCAGCCCGGCCTCGGTCAGCGTGTCCACGCTGCCCTGCTCCAGCAGGCCGGCACGGATGCGGGATTCGATGTGGACGCGCGACTGGCGCTCGAGGATCACGGAGTCGATCCCGGCGCGGTGGAGCAGGTGCGCGAGCAGCAACCCGGCCGGACCGGCCCCGATGATGCCCACCTGCGTCCGCACGAGTCCCTCCCTGGCCGCCCTTGCGCTGTTGGCGCAGATTGGGGCTTCCGGCAACAGGAGAAGCATCATGCCCCGCATCGACGTGATCTCGGACGCCATCTGCCCCTGGTGCTGGGTCGGCAAGCGCCACCTGGACGCGGCGCTGGAGACGCTGGGCCGCGACGGCTACGAGGTGCATTGGCGCCCCTTCCAGCTGAACCCGGACATGCCGGAGGAAGGGGTGGACCGGTCCGCCTATCGCGCGGCCAAGTTCGGCAGCGTGGAGCGGGGTCGGGAGCTGGATGCCCGCGTCGCCGCGATGGGCGCGGAGGCCGGGCTGGAGTTCCGACACGATCGGATGACCCGCACCCCCAACACGGTCAGGGCGCACCGGCTGATCCGCTTCGCCGAGGGCCCCCGCCAGCACGCGCTGGTCGAGGCCCTGTTCCGCGCCTATTTCGCCGAGGGGCAGGATATCGGCGACACCGCCGTGCTGGCCGCCATCGCGGAGGCGCAGGGGATCGAGGGCGCGGCGGAGTTCCTGGCTGGCAACGCGCTGGACGCCGAGATCCGCGCCGAGGATGCCGGGTTCCGGCGCCTCGGCATCTCCGGCGTGCCCAGCTTCGCGCTGGACGGTCAGGTGCTGTGGAGCGGCGCGATGCCGGCCGCGCAGATGGTGGAGGCGCTGCGCGCGGGCGCCTGAGCCCCCCTCCCTTCCGGCTCGCGCCAAGCCGGGCCTATGCTGATCCCGCCGCCACGTCTCCGTGGCCGGCGAGGATGCGTCTGAATGGATATCGGGCCGGCGAAGCCCAAGCTGGACGTGAAGCCGCGCCCGACGCGGCGACGGATGCGCCTCCTCGGCGGCGCGCTTCTCCTGCTCGCCTTGCTCGGCGCCGGGGGGCACTGGCTGCACTGGCAGCTTTCCCATGTGGTGCTGGACGATGCCCGCGTCGCCTCGGACATGGTGACGCTGGCCAGCCGCGTGCCCGGCTGGGTGGAGCGCGTGCCGGTGACGGCGGGCGACCGCGTCGCGCGCGGCGCCCTGCTGGTCCAGGTGGATGCGCGCGACGCCGCGCTTGCGGTGGAGGAGCTGGAAGCACGTCTCGCGGGGCTGGAGGCGCGGCGCGCGGAGCTGGAAGCCCGGCGCACCATGGTCGGGCTGCAGAATGTCAGCCAGCGCGCCGCCGCGGCCGCGCGGCTGGATTCCGCCCGAGCGGCCCTTCCCGCCGCCGAGGCGGAGCACGCCTTCGCCGAGGCCGAGCATGCGCGCGCGGAGCGTCTGATCGCCTCCGGCACCGGGACGCGGCAGCGCGTGGAACAGCTGCGCGCCCTGGCCGACGGGGCGCGGCAGCGCGTCGTCGGCGCAGCGGCGGAGATCCGCAACACGGAGGCCCTGCTGACCGCGGCCGAGGCGGCGGCCGAGGAGCTGCGGGTGATCGAACGCCAGCTGGACGCGCTCCTCCCGCAATCGCGCGAGCTGGCGGCATCGCGCGACCGCGCCGCGCTGGACCAGCGTGACCGCGCGTTGCGCATGCCCTTCGACGGCATCGTGGACCGCATCTTCGTGGACCCTGGCGAATACGTCCTGGCCGGGCAGCGCATCGTCCTGGTCCATGCACCGGAGGAGATCCGCATCGAGGCCAACGTGAAGGAAACGGATGTGCGCTTCTTCCGCCCCGGCAAGCCGGTGCGCGTGACGGTGGATGCCTGGCCGGGCCATTCCTTTCCCGCCGTGGTGGACCGGGTGATCGAGGCGGCAACGAGCGAGTTCGCCCTCCTGCCCAGCCCCAACCCCAGCGGCAACTTCACCCGCATCACCCAGCGCCTGCCGGTCCGCATCCGCCTGGACCCGCCGCCGCCGCCCGGCATGCTGCGCCCCGGCATGCTGGTGCGGGTGGAAGCCGAGGCCCGTGACTAGCGGCGGGCCTTCCGTCGCGGAACTCTTCGCCCGCTACGGCCCGGCCTATCGCTGGTGGGTGACGCTGGCGGCGCTGACCGGCACCGTGTCCTGCATCCTGTCCTCCACCATCGTCGTCGTCGCGCAGCCGGACATCGTCGGCGCGCTGGGCATGGGGCACGAGGAAGGACAGCTCCTCGCAACCGGGTTCCTGGCCGCGAATACGGGCTTCATGCTGCTGAACGCCTGGGCGGTGGAGCGCTTCGGCTTCCGCATCACCTATGTCGCCTCCATCTCCCTGTTCGTGATCGCCTCGGTCCTGGCGGGGGTCACGGACAGCGCCACCGTGATGGTGCTGGCGCGGGTGGCGCAGGGCGCCTCGGCCGGGCTGCTGCAACCCCTCTCCATGCAGGTGATCTTCCTGGTCTTCCCGCCGGAGCGGCGCGGCACGGCAATGGGGATGTTCTCCTTCGGGGTGGTGATGGCGCCCGCCATGGGGCCGGCGGCGGGCGGGCTGCTGGTGGATGCCTTCTCCTGGCATGCCGTGTTCTTTCTCTGCCTGCCCACCGCGCTGCTGGGGATGCTGCTTGGTCTCGTCTTCATGCCGGGGCGGGCGGGCGCGTCCGACCGGCGCTTCGACTGGCCGGGCGCGGCGCTGCTGGCGCTGGCGATTGGCCTGCTGCTGGCCGGGCTCACCAATGGGCAGCACCATGGCTGGGGGTCGGACACGGTGCGGCTGCAGCTTGTCGGCGCCGCCCTCGCCATGATCGGCTTCGTCGGCTGGCAGGCGGTGACGCCGGCGCCGCTGATGAACCTCGCCGTGTTCCGGCACGGCGGCTTCGTCGCGGCGGCGATGGTGGCCTTCATCTACGGCGCGGCGATGTTCGGCTCGACCTACCTGTTGCCGCTGCTGGTGCAGCTCGTGCAGGGCTACACGCCCACGCGCTCAGGCCTGATCCTGATGCCGGGCGGGTTCGTCGTCGCCTTTGTCTTCCTGTTCGCGGGGCGGATGGCGGATTGGCTGCCGCCCTGGATCCCGATCTGCCTGGGGCTGGCGATCTTCGCCGCCTCTTCCGTCCTCATGGGGGCGGTAGGGACCGACACGCCCTTCTGGACGCTGGCCATCTGGATCCTGCTGGGGCGGATCGGGCTGGGCCTCGCCATGCCCAACATGAATGTGGGTGCGATGCGCGCCCTGCCGGCTGCGCTTCTGGCGCAAGGGGCGGGGGCGATCAACTTCTTCCGGATGCTGGGCGGCGCCTTCGGCACCAACCTCCTCGCCGTGCATCTGGAGCGCCGCACCGCCCATCATGCCGAGGCGCTGAATTCGCGGCTGGAAGGCGGCGCGGCGGCGCTGGATGCGCGGCGCCTGCTGGAGAACCTCTACGCCCAGGGCGGGCTGCCGGAGGTGATCCGCCGTGACGCGGCGCACGAGTTCCTCGCCCGCATGGTGGAGGCGCAGGGGCTGATGCTCGGCTTCCGCGACGCCTTCATCGTGACGGGGATGATCTGCCTCCTCGCCATCCTGCCGGGGCTGACCCTGCGGCAGAAGCCGCCTGGCGCCGCGCTCAGACCCGCCCCCGCAGCCCGGCCAGGGTGACGACCAGGCGATCGAGCGTCCCGCGCCGCGCCGGGGTGCCGCGCGCCAGGCGGCGCAGGTCGCGCCGCGCCAGGACCAGGGGCAGCGCGGCCGCCACTGCGCCGCGCGGCAGCGCCGACAAATCCGGCTCGGGCGGGGCTTCCGCCGCCAGGGCGCGGACCGCGTCGCGCGCCCGCTCCGGATCGGCGATGACGGAAGCCGGATCCACGCGGTCCGCCGGCAGGAGGCAGCGCCCCTGCGCCGCATGGGCCGGAAGGGCGCGCAGCACGCCCGCGAGGCCGTAAAGCATCCCGGCGCGCTGCAACGCCGGCAGAAGCTCCGGCGGTGCGCCCAGGGCGCGGCCGAGCGTCACCGCGAAGCCGCCCGCCGTGCCGGACAGGAAGGCATGGAAGGCGCCGGTGGAGGGGAAGCCTTCCTCCTCCGCCTCGGCCTCCCGCGCCTCGACCATGGCAAGCAGGTCGTCGCAACGCAGCGTGCCCTCGGCGATGGCTGCGTGCAGCGGCTCCGCCACCTCGTGGTGGCGCGGGGCTTCGGCTTCCAGCACCTCCCGCCACCAAGTCAGGCGCATCAGCGCGACCAGGGGCTTGTCCGTCACCTCCCGCGCCTTTGCCAGCTCGTGGTTGAAGGCGATCAGGGCGAAGGCGGCCTCGCGCCGCTCCGGCGGGGTCCAGAGGGCGCACAGGAAACGGTCGGGGTCGTGCGCGCGGGCGATGGCGCCCACCGCGCTGAGATCGGGCATGACGGCGATGTGACGTCTCAGGCGCGGGGATGCAATCGGTTGACGGGGCCGCCTGCCCTGCTTAGCTGCCGGACGGTCCACAAAGGAGACACGTCCCATGGCCTTCTCGCTGCCCCCGCTTCCCTATTCCACCTCGGCCCTCGCCGAGCGCGGCATGTGCCAGGAGACGCTGGAGCTCCATCACGGCAAGCACCACAACGCCTATGTCACGGCCCTGAACGGTCTGGTCGAGAGCAAGAACCTCCAGGGCAAGACGCTGGAGCAGATCGTGGCCGATGCCGGCAAGGGCGGCGCCGACGGGATGCCCGTGCTGAACCAGGCCGGCCAGCATTGGAACCACATCCTGTTCTGGCAGGTGATGAGCCCGAATGGCGGCGGCGAGTCGCTGCCGGGCAAGCTGTCCTCCGCGATCAACGACAGCTTCGGCGGCCTCGCGCAGTTCAAGGAGGCCTTCAAGCAGGCCGGCGTGACGCAGTTCGGCTCGGGCTGGGCGTGGCTGATCATGAAGGGCGACGGCAAGCTGGCCGTGACCAAGACGCCCAACGGCGCCAATCCGATCTCCACCGGCGAGGGCACGCCCATCCTCGGCTGCGACGTGTGGGAGCACGCCTACTACCTCGACTTCCGCAATGTGCGCCCGAACTACCTCGACAACTTCCTCAACAAGCTCGTCGCCTGGGACGTGGTGGAGAGCCTGATGGAGAAGGGCGGGCTGCAGAGCGGCCAGTCGGCCTGACGTTCAGCTTCTGAACGCCTCAAGGGGCCGCGGCGGGGACGACCCGCCGCGGCCCTTCCTGTTTCAGGCGGGCGCGCCGCCCTTGGACGGGACACGGTGCACGAAGCACAGCTTGTTGCCCTCCGGGTCGCGCACATAGGCGGCGTAGAAATCACCGTATTGCGGGCGGGGGCCGGGCGGGCCCTCGCAGCTTCCGCCATGGGCCAGCGCCGCCGCGTGCGCCGCATGCACGGCATCGGTGTCGGCGGCGAGGAAGGCCGTCATGTTCCCGTTGCCAGGCGCCGCGGGCTCGCCGTTCTGTGGGCGGCAGAGCCAGAAGGTCTGCATGTCGCCCTTGGCCTTGAAGCCAGCCCAGCCCGCATCGGGCCATTCCTGGAAGCAGCGAATGCCCAGCGGCGCCAGCGCGGCGTCGTAGAACGCCTTGGCCTTCGCGTAGTCGTTGGCGCCGATCGTCGCGTGGCTGAACATCAGAACCTCCGGTTGTCGCCGGGACGCAGCCGGATGCCGGGGCGCAGCGCGGTGAAGGGCAGCGTCGCCGGGTCGGCCACCACCGGGCCGGGCGCGGCGGCGACCAGCACCGCCTCGGCGATGGGCTGGAAATGCGCGCGGAAATGCACGGAGGATTTCAGCGCCAGGATGCGCTGCTCCGCCGGCTCCAGGCCAAGCTGCTTGAAGATCGCCTGGTCATGCGCCTGCATCTTGCGCGACACCACGACGATCCGTACCCCATCCACGCGCAGCAGCGCCGAGGGGCCGAGGTCGGCCGGGTTCCCCTTCCCCATTGGGCCTTCCAGGATGAAGCGGCCATCGCCCAGCTTCTCGACCACGCCGGTCACGGTGATCGGCGCGCCGTCGCTCTTGCCGCCCAGGGTGAGGGTCACCGTCGCACCCTCCCCGGCCGCGTGGCAGGCAGCGGCAGCCTCGGCGTCGTTCATGGGCGCCAGCGCCACGCCCTGCGCGCCCTGGCGCAGCAGCTCGGCGAGGAGGCCGGTCGTGTCGCCATGACCGCCGCCGCCCGGATTGTCCTGCGTGTCGGCGATGACGATGGGCTTGCCGTTGCCCGCGCGGCGGATCGCCTCCGCCACGGCGTCCGGCGCCTCCATCACGCCGCCGGCGAACTCGCCCTCGCGCGACGCGATCTCGCGCACAAGCGCATCGGCAGCCCGGTCCGCCGCCTCCTGCGTGTCGGCCCAGGCGGCGATGGCCTGGCCGCAGCCGGGGAAATCCGCGTAGGGGAAGCCGAAGCAATAGGCGAGCTCGGCGACGCCCGCGCCCAGGCTTTCCCGCGCCGCCATCACCCCCTGCATCGGCGCGACCATGGTGCATTGGCTCGTAATGGGGACGAGGAAATCCATCTCGCGGAAGGCCATGGCCCAGGGGCGGCCACGGGCGATGCGCTCAATCAGCAGGCGCATCGCCCGCGCGCCCACCGCGCGCATGTCCACGTGCGGATAGGTGCGGTAGGGCACGACCACGTCGGCCATCTCGCACATGGCGCGGGTCATGTTGCCGTGCGGGTCCAGCGTGACGGCGATGGGCACGTTCGGCCCGACGATGGCGCGGACGCGGCGGATGACCTCGCCCTCGGCGTCGGGGAAGTCGTCGCTCACCATCGCGCCGTGCAGGTCGAGGAACACTCCGTCCACCGGCATGGAGTCGGACAGGGGCGCGCAGATCAGCGCGCAGATCCGCTCGAAGGCCTCGCGCGTCACCGGGCCGGCGGGCATGGCGAAGCACCAGGCCAGCGGCACGGTGTCGTGGTCCTTGGCCTCCTCCATGGCCGCGCCGGCGCAGGTGGAGGTGCCGCGCAGCGTCTGCCGCATCGCCTCGCCCCGGCACAGGGCGGGCAGGCCGCCGGGATGCTGGAAATCCTCCCAGCGCGTCGGGCGCGGGGCGAAGGAATGGCTCTCGTGGAGGAAGCCAGCGACGGCGATCCGCATTCAGAAGGGCTCCTGGCTGTTCGCGGCATCCAGCACCGCGTCGGCGAGGACGAGCAGACCCGCTTCCGCCCATTCGGGCGTCATGCTCTCGGCCTCGTTGTGGGACAATCCGCCATGGCATGGCACGAAGACCATGGCGGTCGGCACGCGGCGCGCGACATAGACGGCGTCGTGGCCGATGGCGGTGGGCATGTCGCGGGCCGGGATGCCCCGGCGCGCGGCGGCGTCGCGCACGAAGCCGCGAAGCCGCGCGTCGAAGCCCTGGCCGGGCGAGTGCCAGAAATCCCGCACCTCCACGCCGACCTTGCGCGCGGCGGCGAGCTCGGCGGCGCGGGCGCGCAGCGCGGCACCCATGGCTTCCAGCGCCGCCTCGTCGCCATGGCGCGTGTCCACGCTGAACCACGCGCGCTCGGGCGCGACGTTGCGGCTGCCGGGATAGGCGCGGACGATGCCAACGGTCCCGCGCCCGCCATGGCTCAGCGCGATTTCCTCCACCGCTGCCATCAGCGGCGCGGCGGCCATCAGCGCGTCGCGCCGCCCTTCCATGCGGGAGCCGCCATGCGCCGATTCGCCGGTCACCTCCACCTCGTACCAGCGCTGGGCGAGGGCGTGGGTGACGACGCCAACCGAATGGCCGCCACGCTCCAGCTCCGGCCCCTGCTCGATGTGCAGCTCCAGATAGGCGCCCATTTCGGGCAGCGTGTCCCTGCCCCTCCAGCCGATGCGCGACAGTTCCGCGCCGAAGCGCTTGCCCTCGGCATCGGCGGTGTCCAGCACCTGCTCCGGCGAAAACACGCCCATGGCGGCGCCGCTGCCCTGCATAGGCGGCGAGAAGCGCGCGCCCTCCTCGTTGGTCCAGTTCACGAGGAGGAGCGGCGCCTCCGTCTCGGCGCCTGCCTCGGCCAGGGCGCGCATGATCTCCAGCCCCGCGAGCACGCCGAGCACCCCGTCATACTTCCCGCCGGTCGGCTGGGTGTCGAGGTGGGAGCCGAAGGCGACGGGCCGCCGCGACGCGTCGCGCCCCGGGCGCAGGAAGCCCATGTTGCCGAAGCGGTCGAGCACGAGGTGGCAGCCCAGCGCCTCCGCGCGCTCCTGAAGCCAGGCACGGCCCTCGGCATCGGCGTCAGTCAGGGATTGGCGGTCGCAACCGCCGCGCGGCGTCCCGCCGATGCGCGCGATGTCGTGTAGGTCGGCCCAGAGCCGCGTGCCGGAAAGGGGGAGGTTAGATCCGCTCGACACCGCACCACTCCGCGAGGGAAAGCGCCAGGGTGCGCGTGATGCCGTGGATGCTCTCGATGCCCACGTTCTCGTCGATGCCGTGGATGTCCACCGCGTCGGGACCGAACACCGCGCAGGGCGTGTCCCCGTGCAGCACGAAGTGGCGCCCATCCGTCAGCCCGGTGGCCGGGTAGTCGCGCAGCGTGCCGCCCGTTGCCTCGGCATAGGATCGGAAGGCGAGCTTCGCGATTTCCGTGTCCTTCGGGAACTCGCAGGGATCGGCCATGAAGCCGCGGAAGGCCAATTCCACCTTCGCGCCGCGCAGCGCATCCTGTGCGGCGGCTTCCGCCACCAGCCTTTCGATGTCGGCTTTCACCTGCCGCGCGGTGTTGCCCAGCATCACGCCGACGCGCATGCCGATGCGGCAGCGCGTGGCGACGCTGCTGTTCCACTCGCCGCCTTCCACCGTGCCGAAATTGACGTTGACCGGGTGGTTCAGGCCGCGGAAGGCGGCATGGATGCGCTCGCCGCGATTCTGTTCCGCCTCGTAGGACTTGAAGGCGGAGGCGATGGCGTTCGCGGCCTCGATCGCATTCACGCCGGCCTGCATGTCGCGCACATGGGCGGGGCGGCCGCTCACCGTCACCCAGGCCCAGACCACGCCGACCTCGGCCGTGTAGTAGCCGTCCAGGCCCGGCCCCGGCTCGGGGATGATGACCGCGTCGGTCTTCGGCATCGCGGCCATGCAGGCCAATGCGCCGTTGCCGGTGCATTCCTCCTCGATCACCGCGTGCATCTGGACTTCGGCCGCTGGTTGGAGCCCGGCGCGGCGCAACGCCTCGAAGGCCATGCAGTAGGACACGATGCCCGCCTTCATGTCGCCCGCGCCGCGCCCGTAGACGCGGCCGTCGCGGATCGCGGGCTCGTAGGGCGGCGTGGCCCACATGTCGGCCGCGCCTTCCGGCACCACGTCCACATGGCCCTGGAAAGTAAGCGAGCGGCCACGCGTCTCGCGCGGCGTGTGCACCGCGACCACGTTGTCGCGCCCCGCGTAGTCCACCAGCGGCGGCGACCAGCCGGGATGGGAGGACAGCGTCTCTGGCACAGTCGGGATGCGGCGCGGCGCGAGGCCGAGATGCCGGTACAGCCGCTCCATCTCGGCCAGCGCGCCCTGCTCCCGCCCCAGGGTGGAGGGGTGGCGCACCAGGCGGAACAGCCAGTCCAGCGTCTCCTCCCGCAGCGCGTCGCAGGATTCGAGGATGGCGCGGCGCGCGCCCGGGTCCAGATTGCTCATCGTCGGGCATCGCAACATCGGCCGGGCCGGTTGTCGAGGGGGCGCGTGGCCCGCAGGATGGGCGCATGAAGGTGTTCGACCATCCGGCCGAGTCGCGCCACGCGCCGCAATTCTTCCTGATGCGCGGCCGGCTGCGCCCGAATTTCGAGGTTCCGGCCCGCGCCGCCGCGCTGCGCGAAGGGCTGCGCAGCCTCGGCCTCTCCTCCGAGGCGCCCGAGCCGGCCTCGCGCGAGGCGATGCGGTCGGTGCACGGGGCCGCCTATCTCGACTTCCTGGAGGATGCGGCTCGGGACTGGGTGGCGCTGCCCGAGGCGGGGCCGGAAGTGGTGCCCAACGTCCACCCGACGCCGGAGATGCTGGCGCAATCCTCGCGCTCCAACGGCCATGTCATCGCCCGCGCCGGGGCGCACACCGCCGACAATGCCTGCCCCATCGGCCCCGGCACCTTCGAGGCGGCGGCGGCGGCGGCGGGCTGCGCCCTGGCGGCGGCGGACCACGTCGCGGCGGGTGGCGGCACGGCCTATGCGCTGTGCCGCCCGCCCGGCCACCACGCCTATGCGACGCGGGCCGGCGGGCATTGCTACGTCAACAACGCCGCCCTCGCCGCGCAGAGCCTGCGCGACCGGGGCGCGCAGCGCGTCGCCGTGCTGGACATCGACAGCCACCACGGCAACGGCACGCAGGGCATCTTCTGGGATCGCGGCGACGTGCTGACCGTCAGCGTCCATGGCGACCCGGGCCGCTACTACCCCTGGTATGTGGGCTTCGCGGAGGAGCGGGGCGGCGGCGACGGTGCGGGCGCGAATCTCAACCTGCCTCTCGCCTTCGGCAGCGACGACGCGGCCTGGCTCGCCGCGCTGGAGGAAGGCATGGCGGCGGTGCGCGGCTTCCGCCCGGATGCGCTGGTGCTGTCCCTCGGATTCGACGCCAGCAAGGACGAGCCGCTGAACGCCCTCGCCGTCACCGAGGACGGCTTCGCCCGGGCGGGCGAGGCGGTGGCGTCGCTGCGCCTGCCGACCGCGATCTGCCAGGAAGGCGGCTACAACACGGACATCATCGGTCAGCTTCTGGCCCGCTTCCTGGGAGGCTTCGGCGCGTGATCCTCGACACCCACGTGGACATCAGGTGGCCGGAGCCGCCGGACTGGACCTGCGAATCCGGCATGTGCGTGGACCTGCCGCGGATGCGCGCCGGCGGCGTGGCCGGCACGGTCTTCATCGCCTTCGTGCCGCAGGGAAAGCGCGACTTCGCCTCGCTGCGCGCTGCGGAGGAACGGTCCGTGGCGATGCTCGAGCATATTCGCGCGCGCGCCGACGGGATGGCGGCGCATTTCTGCGCCACGCCCGCCGAATTCGAGGCGGCGATGAGATCGGGCATCCCCGCCGTGCTCAGCGCGGTCGAGAACGGTCATGCCATGGGGGTCGACCTCGGCCTCATCGCGCGTTGGCGGAAGCTGGGCGCGATCTACCTCACCGTGACGCATGACGGGCACAACGCCCTGGCCGACGCCGCCAAGCCCAAGCCGCATCTCGGCGACGGGCCAAGCGAGCATGGCGGGCTTTCCGCCCTGGGCCGCGCCGCGATCCGCGAAATGAACCGCGTCGGGCTGATGGTGGACTGCTCGCACGTCTCCAAGGCCGGGATGATGCAGGCGGCGGAGTTGTCGCGCGTGCCGGTGGTGGTGACGCACACCGCCTGCGCCGCGCTCCACCCGCATCCGCGCAACGTGGATGACGAGCAGCTGGACATGATCCGCGAAGTGGGCGGCATCGCGCAGGTGACGGCGGTGGCGAGCTTCCTGCGCCCCGCCGGGCCGGACGGCACATCGCCCTCCACGGTGGAGGACGTGGCCGAGCACGTGGAGCACGCGGTCCGCCGCATCGGCATCGAGCATGTCGGCATCTCCTCCGACTTCGACGGCGGCGGCGGCGTCTCGGGCTGGATGCATGCGGGGGAGATGCAGAATGTCTCGGCGGCGCTGCGCGCGCGCGGCTATGGCGAGCGGGAGCTGGCGCTGCTGTGGTCGGGCAATTTCCTGCGCGTCTGGCGGCAGGTGCTGCGCGGCGCGGGCGCCTAGTCTCCGTTCACGACGCTGCCCTCGCGGCGCGGGTCGCTGCCGCCCTGGGCGCGGCCGCGCTGCATGCGGATGATGTTGAGACCCGAGTTCATCTCGCGCAGCTCGACCGGCAGGCCACGTGCCAGCAGCGCGGGCGCGAGGCCGGCAGCGGCCGTGCCCTGCTCCAGCTCCACCGTCGCGTTCAGCGCGCCGACATGCGGCAGGCTGGCAGCCGCCTGCGGCTCCATGTTCCAGTCGAGCAGCGCCACCAGCGCCTGCGCCACGTAGCCCAGGATGCGCGCCCCGCCGGGCGAGCCCACCACCGCTTCCAGCTGCCCGTCCCGAAACACCAGGACCGGCGACATGGAGGAGCGCGGGCGCTTGCCGCCCTCCACCCGGTTCGCCACCGGCCGCCCGTTCACTTCCGGTTGGAAGGAGAAGTCGGTCAGCTGGTTGTTGAGGACGAAGCCGCGCACGACGAGGCGGGCGCCAAACATCCCCTCGACCGTGGTGGTGAAGCTGACGGCGTTGCCCTCGGCGTCGAGGATGCTGACGTGGCTCGTCCCGCCCTCGGGCTGCGGCGGCTGGCTGGCGAGGTTGCCCGCGCCGCGGCGCGGATTGCCGGCGCGTGGCGCGGGCTGGGCGCGGTCCAGCGAGATGGACTGGGCGCGCAGCGTGACATAGGCGGGGTCGAGCAGGCCGGCGACCGGCACGGGGGCGAATTCCGGATCGGCCAGGAACATGTTGCGATCGGCGAAGGCGGTGCGCCCCGCCTCGCCCAGCACCATGGCCGCGTCCGCCCCGGTGGGGTCGGGGGAGGCGAGGTCGAAATGCTCCAGCAGCGCCAGGATCTGCAGCACGACGATGCCGCCCGAGGGCGGGGGCGCGGCGCAGACCGTCCAGACGCGATAAGGGCGGCAGACCGGCTGGACGCGGCGCGCCTCGTAGCCGGCGAGGTCGTCGGCGGTCAGGAGGCCGGGGTTGCCGTTGTGGCTCCGCACCGCGCGCACGATGTCCGCCGCGACCGGCCCGCCATGCAGCGCGTCCGCGCCACCCTCGGCGACGAGGCGCAGCGTCGCGGCCAAGGCGGGGTTGCGGAGCAGGTCGCCCTCCTCCGGCGGCTGGCCGTCGCGCGGCAGGAACAGGGCGCGCGCCGCCGGGTCACGGGCCAGGGACGGCGCGGCCGCCGCGATGTCGCGCACGAGGCGCGCGGAAACCGGGAAGCCTTCCTCGGCGAGGCGGATGGCCGGGGCGAAGAGCGCGGCCCAGGGCAGCTTGCCGTGGACGCGATGCGCCGCCTCCAGCGCCCGCAGCGCGCCGGGCACGCCGACCGAGCGCCCGCCCACCACCGCGTCTAGGAAGGACATGGGCTGCCCGTCGCGCAGGAACAGGTCGCCGCGCGCCGCGGCCGGCGCCGTCTCGCGCCCATTCCAGGCCGAGACCTCGCGCGCCCCGGCGTTCCAGTGCAGCAGGAACAGCCCGCCGCCAATGCCGGAGGATTGCGGCTCCACCAGGGTCAGCACCGCCTGGATCGCCACCGCCGCGTCTAGGGCGGAGCCGCCCTCCCGCAGGATGGCCATGCCTGCTTCCGTCGCCAGCGGGTGGGGCGCGGCGATGACCGGCCGCGTCTGCGCCCCCGCGGCAAGCGGGCAAAGGAGCATCAGGGCCAGGACGAGCGAGCGCATCCCCCGCGCTTAGACTGGAAATGATAGGAAGGTCACGCGCGGCGAGACGTTCTTCGCCGGTAGGACAGCGCCTCCGCCACATGGGCCCGGCCGACCGTGGCGCTGGCGGCGAGGTCGGCGACGGTGCGGGACACGCGCTGCGCCCGGGCAAAGCCGCGCGCCGAAAGGCCGAGTCGTTCCGCGGCCTGCTCCAGCAACCCGCGCGCCTCGGGCTCCAGGGTCAGGGTCTCCTCCAGCACCGCGCCCTCGGCGGCGGCGTTGTGGCGCGGGCCGTCAGCGCCGTAGCGGCTGCGCTGGCGCTCGCGCGCGGCGCGGATGCGCGCGGCCACCGCATCGCTCGGCTCGCCGCGCGGGGCGCGGGACAAATCGGCGGGCGGGACGGCCTGCACCTCCACCGCAAGGTCGATGCGGTCGAGCAGCGGGCCGGAGATCCGCTCGGCGTAGTCGTCGCCGCAGCGCGGAGCGCGAGCGCATTCGCGCCCCGGCTCGCCCAGATGGCCGCAGCGGCACGGGTTCATCGCCGCGACCAGCTGGAAGCGCGCCGGAAAGGTGACGTGGGCATTGGCGCGAGCGATCACGGCGCGGCCGCTTTCCATCGGCTGGCGCAGCGCCTCCAGCGCCGGGCGCGGGAATTCCGGCCATTCATCCAGGAACAGCACGCCGTGATGGGCGAGGCTGATCTCGCCGGGCTTGCCGCGTGCCCCGCCGCCGACCAGCGCCGCCTGGCTCGCCGAATGATGCGGCTCGCGAAAGGGCGGGCGGGTGAGGAGGCGCCCGTCGCGCAGCAGACCCGCGACGGAATGGACCATGGAAAGTTCCAGCGCCTCGCGGGGGGACAGTTCGGGCAGGAGGCCGGGCAGGCGCGCTGCGAGCATGAACTTTCCGGCACCGGGCGGGCCGACGAGCAGGAGGTTGCGCCCGCCGGCCGCCGCGATCTCCAGCGCGCGCTTCGCAGTCTCCTGCCCCTTAAGCTCGGACAGGCAGGGGAAGCGCCCCTCCTCCGGCACCAGGAGCGGCGGCGCGGGCGGGCCGAGGATCTGCGTGCCCTTGAAGTGGTTGAGCAGCGCGGGTAGCCCGTCGGGCGCCAGGACCTGTCCGCGCGTCGCCCAGGCAGCCTCCCCGCCCTGGACGGCGGGGCAGATCAGCCCCAGCCCGCGCGATGCCGCGCCCAGCGCGGCCGGCAGCACGCCCGGCACGGGCAGCAGCGCCGCGTCCAGCGACAACTCGCCCAGCGCGGCGAACCCGGCCATCTCCTCCGGCGGCAACACCTCCATCGCCGTCAGCAGCGCCAGGGCGATGGGCAGGTCGTAATGCGAGCCTTTCTTGGCCAGTCCCGCAGCGGCGAGGTTCACCAGCACGCGCTTCGCCGGCAGGGCGAGGCCGAGCGAGGACAGTGCCGCGCGAACCCGCTCCCGGCTTTCCCCCACCGCCTTGTCCGCGAGGCCCACCACGAGGAAGGCGGGCAGCCCGGCGGAAAGCTGGACCTGGACCTCGACGGGCACGGCCTCGATCCCGCTGAACGCGAAGGAGGTGACGCGGGCGAGGCTCATCCGGCGGGTCGGAGGGTCAGCGGCAGGACAGGATGCGGATGTCGTAGACTGGGTGTTCGAGCATGTTCAGCGCCGGGTTCTCCGCGAACATCCAGCCACGGAACACCGGGCTGCTCCCGGTGCCCGAGCGCTTGTCCGTGATCTCCATCCAGGCGGCGGCGTCTGCCACCTCGTCGGCCGGGCGGCCCTGGCAGGAGCGGACGAGGATGGTGAGCGTGCCGAAGGGCACCGGCTCGTTCACCCGCGCGGTGAGCACGGTGACGCGGGCATTCACCTTGTCCAGCGCCTGGATCTCGGCGGTGCGGCGCTGCACCCATTCCTGCGCGCCCGCCGGCAGGGCCAGCAGCGGCGCGAGAAGCAGCAGGATTCGCTTCACGGTGTCCGTAGCCCGTCCACGAGTTCGTGGAGGATCCGGCGCATCGCCGCCTCGTCCACCCCCATCAGCAGCGCGTCCTCGAAGGCGTCCTGCAGCACCTGCGCCGCCTCCGCGTGGTTCTCCGACAGCACCTTCAGCTTCTCGCGGCAGGAAACGGGCTCGCCATCCTTGCCCGGCCAGGTGGCGGGGGGCTGCGTGGTCACTGCGGGCTTGTCCCGCCGCCATTCTGCCCGCCCGAGTTCATCTGCGTGACGGAGAAGATGAAGCGGCCCAGCAGGCTTTCCAGCGACACGCTGCCCTGCGTCTCGGTGATGCGGCCGCCGGCGGCCAGCAGCCGCTCGCTGCCGCCCGGCACGATCGAGATGTACTTGCCGCCGAGCAGGCCCTCGGAGGTGATCTCGGCGGAGGAATCGGTGGGCAGGCGGATGTCGCTGCCGACGCGGAAGGTCACCTCGGCCATGAAGGTCTCGGGGTTGATCCGCAGCCCGGTGATGCTGCCCACGCGCACGCCCGCGATGCGGACATCGGCGCCGGAGGCGAGGCCGTCCACGCGGTCGAACTCCGCCGTCAGCTCGACGCCGCTGGCCTGCGGCGCCCGGCCGCCATGCAGCACGGCATAGAGGAGGAAGCCCCCCGCCACGGCGAGCACCAGGAAGCCGGCGAGAAGCTCGGCCAGGGAACGGCCCTTCATGGGTATCAGCTTCCCGGCGTCCACGCCTCGTAGTCGCCGCCGGTGGGGCGGCGCAGCCCGCCGGCATAGTCATGCCCCTTGGGGCGGTAGGCGAGCGGCGTGCCGGTCAGGTTCACCTGATGCGGCTTCAGCCAGGGATAGTTCGGGCGCGGGATCGGCCCGGCGGTCATGTGGTGCAGCCAGGCATGCCACTCAGCGGGCACGCTGCTGCTGTCGACGCCCTTGGCATAGACCGCGAAGCGCCGGGTGCGGTTGTAGGTCGGCACCACGCGGCGGCTTTCGTAATAGACGTTGCCCATCTCGTCGGTGCCGATCTTGCGGCCGAAGAGGCGGGCGGTCAGGAGTGCGAGGGCGGACATGCGCGCGGATATGGCACGCCGCGCGATGCGCCGGAAGGGCGGCGCGTTATCCACAAGATGTTGTGGGGAAGTGCCATGCTTCCCACAGCATCCGGCTTCCTTTGGGCCTTTCGCGTGTTATCCTCCCCGTCATGGCGCGATACAACGGAACCCTGTGGGAAGGCGTGGCGCTGCGGCGCCTGCGGCTGGGCGCGGACCCGGACGCCCCGCCCCGCCCCGTCGCCCTTCCCGCCGCCTGGGAGGAGGAGGCCGCCACGGCCCTCGCCGCCCTGGCACCCGGCGAAGGCCCGGCCTCCCTGCCCCGCCTTGTCGAGGCCTGGATCGCCAAGGCCCTGGCGCGCGGCCGCAAGGCCGGCGTGGTGGGCGAGGCGGAGGCGTCGCGCCTCGCGGAAGGCTGGCGCGCCCTGCTGCTGACGCGCCGCGGCGCCCCCGGCGCCGAGGCGTGGCGCGGCGACACCAAGGCCGAGCCGCGCTTCGTGCTGAACCTGCCCGCCTTCCTTGAACCTGAGGGCGGACTCGACCTCGAAGGCTTGGCCGAGGCGGCCCGACTCGGGATGCGCTTCCTGGATGCGTGGTCGGGCGGCCGTGCCACCAGGCTTCGCCTCGGCTTCGCCGACCTTTCAGGGCTGCTGGCCGGGCTGAACCTTCCTTACGACTCGGAGGCGGCGCGCGACACCGCCGCGGCGCTCGCGGCCCTGCTGCGCGGTGCGGCGGAGGCCGAGAGTGGCGCGATGGCCGCGCATCTGGGCGCGCGGGAGCCTGTCGCCCTGTTGTGGCCCGAGCCACCTTCCGTCACCCCGGTTCCCGGCCTCGCCGCGGCCGCCCGCGCGGCGCTGGATGCCGCGGCCGCCTCTCCGGGGCTGCGCCATGCCGGCGTGCTGGCCCTGTCCCCCGCCGACGGCGTCGAGGTGCTGCTGGGCGCCGAGGTGGCCGGGCTGGCCCCGGCGCCGGGCGCCACCCGCGCCGTTTCGACCGGATCGGGCGTGGTGGAGGTGCCGACCCGCGCCGCCCGCCGCCTGCCCGAGTCGCGCGTCGCCGTCCTCCTCGCCCCCGCCGGCCCTGGCGCGCGGCGGCTGATGGCCGATGCGGTCACGCCGTTCCTGTGCGCCGCCCCCCCGCAGCCCGTCGCCGCCCCCGCCGCGCCGCGTCCGGCCGCCGCGCCCCGTCCGGCGTTGCGCCGGCAATCCGGCCATGTGCTCCACGTCACGGTCGGCGGGCACCGCGTGGCGCTGCGCACCACGGAGGAGAATGGCCAACTTCGGGAGATCGCCTTCTCGCTCGCCAAGGAAGGCGCGGCCTATCGCTCGCTGATGGATCATTTCGCCCAGGCCGTTTCCACGGGACTGCAGCGCGGCGTGCCGCTTTCCGACTACGTGGAGCAGTTCGCTTATACGCGCTTCGGCCCGGCCGGCGTGGTGGAGGGCGACCCGGAGATCCCACGCGCCACCTCCGTGCTGGACTGGGCCTTCCGCCGCCTCGCCCTCGACCATCTCGGCGGGGCGCTGCCCCAGCCGGAGGCGGACGACGTGGTGCCTGGCTCCATGGCGCGACCCGCCGAGCAGGCGCCGCTGCTGCCGCTCGACCTGCCGGTGTCGGAACGCCGTCGCAACCTCAAGCTGGTGGGCTGAATCATGGGCGCCGAAGCGCGATTGACCGAACTTGGGCTTTCCCTGCCGGAACCGGCGGCCCCGGTGGCGAACTACATCCCCTTTACCCGGACGGGGAACATCGTCTTCATCTCCGGCCAGGTGCCGCGCGTGGACGGCAAGCTGTGGCCCATCGGGCAGCTGGGGAATGGCGTTTCCCTGGAGGACGGCAAGAAGGCCGCCGAGATCTGCATGCTCGCCATCCTGGCCCATGCCAAGGTGGCGGCGGGAGGCGACCTCGACCGCGTGCGGATCCTGAAGCTGGTCGGCTTCGTGAACTCCGCCCCCAGCTTCGGCGACCAGCCCGCCGTGGTGAACGGCGCCTCCGACTGCGCCGTGGCAGTGCTGGGCGAGAAGGGGCGCCATGCGCGCTCTGCAGTCGGCGTCGCCGCCCTGCCGGGCAATGTCGCCGTCGAGGTCGAGGCGATGCTGGAACTGGGCTGAAAGCCGCCATATCCCGTGGCATGGATGCCGCGCTGAGCCTGTCCCTGCACCCTTCCATCGCCGAGATCCCGGCGGAGGAGTGGGATGAATGCCACGACGGCAATCCCTTCGTGTCCCACGCCTTCCTGTCGTGCCTGGAGGAGAGCGGCTCCACCGGGCCGCGCACGGGATGGCTGCCGCAGCACGTCGCCCTGCGCGACGAAGGCGGCGCCCTGGTTGCCTGCGCGCCCTGCTACGCCAAGGCGCATTCCTACGGCGAATACGTCTTCGACCACGGTTGGGCCGATGCGTTCGAGCGCGCGGGCGGGCGCTACTACCCCAAGCTTCAGGTTTCCTCTCCCTTTTCGCCGGTGCCGGGACCGCGTCTGCTGCGGCGCGGCGGCGTGCCGGTGGCCGCATTGGCCGAGGGGATGCGGCAAGCAATGGAGGCGCTCGAATGCTCCTCCGTCCATGTCACCTTCTGCACGGCGGAGGAGGCGGAGGCGCTGGGCAATTGCGGGTGGCTGCCGCGCCTCGGCACGCAGTTCCACTGGCACAATCGCGGCTATGCGAGCTTCGAGGACTTTTTGGGCGCGCTGTCCTCGCGCAAGCGCAAGACGCTGCGGCGCGAGCGCCGCGCAGTGGAGGAAAGCGGGCTGACCATCCGCACCCTGCGCGGGCCGGAGATGACGCCGTCCCACTGGCGCGCCTTCAACCGCTTCTACCGCAACACGGTGGAGCATCGCTGGGGCGGCGCCTACCTGACGGAGCGCTTCTGGCGCCTCCTGGGCGAGCGCATGGGCGACAAGGTCGTGATGATGTGGGCGGAGCGCGACGGCACCCCTGTCGCCGGGGCGCTGAACCTGATGGGGCCCGACGCGCTGCATGGCCGCAACTGGGGCTGCGTCGAGGAGGTTCCCTTCCTCCATTTCGAGCTGTGCTACCTGCGCGCCATCGACTTCGCCATCGAGCACGGCCTGCCGCGCGTGGAGGCGGGCGCGCAGGGCGAGCACAAGATCCAGCGTGGCTACCTGCCGGTGGAAACGCATTCCGCGCACCTCATCGCCCATCCCGGCCTGCGCCGCGCCGTCGCGCAATTCCTGGAGGCCGAGCGCCCAGCGATCCGCGAGCGCATGGAAGGCCTTTCCACCCTGTCCCCCTATCGCTGCGAAGGCGAGGCGTGAGACGGCTCGCGGCGCTGCTCATGCTGCTGCCCGGCCTTGCCGCCGCGCAGGCGGTGACGCCGCGCCTCGTCCTGGAGATCCCGGGGCGCTGCACGACGCCGCTGCGCCTGGGCGAGAGCGAGGTGCCCTGCGCCCCGCCCGGCGCCGTGTATTCGGTGCTGGAGGATGGGCGCGCCTTTGTCTTCATCCCCTTCGGCCCGCGCTCCGCCATCAACTTCGTCGGCACGCGCGACCATCAGGCCAGCGCCGACAGCTACACGCTCACCCTCGACTACGTGCGGGTGGTGACGGAAGGAATGGCGCGCGAATGGCGGGTGACCGGGGAGTGCCAGGCACGGCTCTCGCCCACCGGTGCCTGGACCGACCTGGGCTGCGCGGCGCGCACGGCGGAAGGGGCGCTCTACGCGGTGCGCTTCACGCCGCGGTGATCCTTGCCTACGCCCAGCTTGCGGCCTCCATGATCCTGGTGGGAGCCAATGTGGGCGTGGCCAAGCTGCTGGCCGAGCAACTGCCGATCGCGATGATCGCCTTCCTGCGCTGCTGCCTCGCCGTGGCTCTGCTGCTGCCGCTGGTGCGATGGCTCGACCCGCCCGTGCCGGTCTCGCGCGAGGTGAAGCGGAACCTGTTCCTCCAGGCCGTGTTCGGCACGGCGCTCTACAATGCCGGGCTGCTGGCCGGGCTGCGCCTGACCACGGCGCTGGAGGGCGGGCTGGTGCTGGCGACGCTTCCCGCCGTGGTCGCGCTCGGCTCCTTTCTGTGGCTGCGGGAAAGCCTGGCGCCGCGGCAATGGCTGGCGGCGGCGCTGGCGGGACTTGGGATGGCGGCCATCACCCTGGCGCGGCTGGGCTTCGGCGGATCGGCCGGCTCGGCCCTGGGCAACCTGCTGGTGTTCTGCGGCGTGGCGGGCGAGGCGATCTACGTGCTGCTGGCCAAGCGTGTCGCCGGGCGCGTGCCGGTGCTGACCGCCTCGCTCTGGATGCAGTTCTTCTCGGCGGCGGTGCTGCTGCCCTTCGCCCTGCCGGGGATGGGTGCGGTGTCCGTGCTGCGGGACCCTTGGTTGCTGGGGCTGCTGGTTTTCCACTCCGTCACCGCCTCCGTCTTGTGCCTGCTGCTGTGGTTCGGCGGGTTGCGGCGCGTACCGGCGGGGGTGGCCGGATCCTTCACCGCCTTTCTGCCGGCAAGCGCGGCGGTGACGGCGGTGATCTTCCTGGGCGAAAGCTTCGGCCCGATCCATGCGGCGGGCTTCGCGCTGATGATGACGAGCTTGCTGCTGGCGACGTGGCCGCGGCGAAGGGCCTAACGCGCGCCCCGCGTGATTCCCAGCACCGCCTGGCGTGCCACGGTTTCCGCGGGCAGCGCCGTCGTCTTGCAATGCCGCTCGGCGCGCAGCAGCGCGGCGCCCAGCGCCTCCAGCCGGGCGGGGTTCCATTTGCGCAGCGCGCGTTCCATGCCCGGCTTGGCTTTCCAGAACACGGGCGGACGCAGCGCGCCGATCGCGTCTCCGGGGCTCGCGCCATTCGCCACCGCCAGCGCGGCTTGGTGCAGGCGCTGCACGTGGCGCAAGGCGGCGCGGATGACCTGAATGGGATTCGCGCCCTCCGCCATGGCGCGGGCGATGGCGCGGTCCGCCGCCCCGGCCTCGCCCATCGTCGCGGCCAGCAGCGCCTCGTCGAGGTCGAGCAGCGAGCCCTCGCCCAGCACCGCCATCGCGTCCTCGACAGTGATGCGGGCGCCCGGCTCGGCATGAAGGGCCAGCACCTCCAGGGCGCGGCGCAGCGCCAGCCGATCCTCGCCGGCGCGCTCGGTCAGCCAGTCCAAGGCCTCCGGCTCCGCCGCCGCGCCCAGTTCGCCGAGGATGCGGCCGATGCTGTTGGCGAGGTCGCGGCCGCGCTCCGCATAGCACTCGATCACCATGCCGCGCGGATGGTCGGCCACGATCGTGCGGAGCTTGGAGCGCGCGGTGAGCCCGGCGCCCTCCATCACCACCAGGCCGGCCCCCGGCCCGCCGAGTGCCTGGCGCGCCGCCTCGGCCCAGGCATCGCGGGCGTCGCGCACCCGCACGGCGACGCGCCCGCCCATCAGCGGCATGGCGGCGGCGGTGGCTGCCAGCGCGCCCGCGTCGCGCATCTCCTCCTTGCCCGCCTCGGCGCGGCAGAGCGGATCGTCGCCCGCCACGGCGCGCACCAGCGTGGCGGCGCGCTCGGCGATCAGCCCCTCGTCGTCGCCGACAAGGAGGACGAGGCGGCAATCCTCGGGCGGGGACTGGAGAAACGCGGCGAGGCGCCTTGGGTCAAGCTTCCCGGCCATCAGCCGGGCGTGGCCTGCCGGCGACGCAGCGACAGGGCGACGGCCTCGACCACGCGGTCGCCCAACTCCTCCACCAGGCGCCGGTCCATCGCCTCGCGCGAGGCCTCGGCGGCGAAGAACTGGAGGTCGGGGATGTTGAAGGCGTCCAGCGTCCGCTCGCGCCCCTGGTCCACCAGGGTGGGCGGGATCGCGTCGGTGGTGAGGGACCAGTTGGCCGTCATCACGGTGCGGACGCGCGTGGCGGTGCCATCCTGGCGGAAGCCCAGCGGCTCCACCTCGCTCGTCGTCGCGACGTAGAGGATGTAGCGGCTGGGCGTGCCGGGCCGGCTGCCTTCCAGCCGGCGCTGCAGGTAGCGGCGCATCACCTGCCCGAAGCGCTCGGGCATGAGGGCGACGCGCACCGTCGCCAGCTCCGCTGCGAGGCCCGGGTCGGTGGCGGGCGCCCGCCGTTCCCCGTCCGGTCCGTAGAGCGGGCGGAAGCCGCAGCCGGCCAGCAGCCCGGCCCCGCCCAGCGCCAGCAGGGCGCGCCTATGCGACAAGGTTCACCACCCTTCCCTTGACGTGGATGCGCTTGCGGATGGGCTTGCCGTCCAGCGCGCGCTGGACGTTCTCCTCCGCCTCGGCGCGGGCGAAGACCTCCTCGTCCGTCGCTTCCACGGGCACCTCGATGGTCGCGCGCAGCTTGCCGAGCACCTGCACCGCCAGCGTCACCGTTTCCGCCTTGAGCAGCGCCGGATCGGCCTCGGGCCAGGGCATCCGGGCGACGAGGCCGGCGCCGGGGCGCAGCCGTGCCATCACCTCCTCCGCGAGGTGGGGCATGGCGGGCGCGGCGAGGCGCAGCAGCATCTCCAGCGCCTCCTCCCGCGCGGCCAGCGGTGCGCCCGGCGCCTCGGCGATGGCGTTGGCCAGTTCGTGCAGCCGCGCGACGGCGACGTTGAAGGCGAAGCCCTCCCACGCTTCCGTCACGGCGGCGATGGCGCGGTGCGTCGCCACCCGCAGCTTGCGTCCCGCCGCCTCGTCCGGCTTGTCAGCCTCGGCGAGGTTCTGGGCGAGGCGCCAGACGCGCTGGGTGAAGCGGAAGGCGCCCTGCACGCCGCTCTCGCTCCATTCCATGTCGCGCTCGGGCGGATTGTCCGAGAGGATGAACCAGCGCGCCGTGTCGGCGCCGTAGCGCGCGATGATCGCGCCCGGGTCCACCGTGTTGCGCTTGCTCTTGCTCATCGCCTCGACGCGGCCGACCGTCACCGGCTCGTTCGTGCCCTTGACGATGGCGGTGCCGTCGGCGCGCTTCTCGATTTCCTCTGGGTAGAGCCAGCGCCCGTCCGCGCCCTTGTAGCTTTCGTGCTGCACCATGCCCTGGGTGAAAAGCCCGGCGAAGGGCTCGTCCAGGGTGACGTGGCCGGCGGCCTTCATCGCGCGGGTGAAGAAGCGGCTGTAGAGCAAGTGCAGGATCGCGTGCTCGATGCCGCCGATGTACTGGTCGACCGGCAACCAGGCATCCACCGCCGCCCTGGTCACCGGCTGCTCCGCACGCGGCGAGCAGAAGCGCGCGAAGTACCAGGACGAGTCGACGAAGGTGTCGAAGGTGTCCGTCTCGCGCCGGGCCGGCTTGCCGCAGGATGGGCAGCCGACGTGCTTCCAGCTGGGATGATGGTCCAGCGGGTTGCCAGGCTTCGTGAAATCCACGTCCTCCGGCAGGCGCACCGGAAGCTGGTCGGGCGGCACCGGCACCACGCCGCACTCGTCGCAATGGATGACGGGGATGGGGCAGCCCCAGTAGCGCTGGCGGCTCACGCCCCAGTCGCGCAGGCGCCAGTTCACCACGCCCTCGCCGGCGCGGAGGCGCTCCAGCTCCTCGATGGCGCGGCGCTTGGCGGCGGGGACGTCCATGCCATCCATGAAGCGGCTGTTCACGATGACGCCGTCGCCGGTGAAGGCGGTGTCGCCCACGTGGAAGCCGGCGGCCTCCTCGCCCTTGGGCATCACCACGACAGGCACGGGCAGGCCGTATTTCCGCGCGAAGTCGAGGTCGCGCTGGTCGCCGCAGGGACAGCCGAAGATCGCGCCCGTGCCATATTCCATCAAGACGAAGTTGGCGATCCAGACCGGGTATTCCTCCCCGGTGAAGGGGTGCTTCACGCGGAAGCCGGTGTCGAAGCCCCGCTTCTCCGCCTGCTCGATCACCGCCTCGCTCGTGCCCAGTGCGCGGCACTCGGCGATGAACTCGGCGGCCCTGGGGTCACGCGCGGCGGCGGCCGCGGCGAGCGGATGCTCGGCGGCGACGGCCAGGAAGGACATGCCGAACAGCGTGTCGGGGCGGGTGGTGAAGACCTCCACCTCGGCCACGCCATCCACGGGTTCGGCCATGGGAAAGCGCACCCGCGCGCCCTCGGAACGGCCGATCCAGTTGGCCTGCATCAGCTTCACCCGCTCGGGCCAGCGGTCGAGGCCGCCCAGCGCGTCCAGCAGCTCGGGCGCGAACTTGGTGATGGACAGGAACCACTGGCTCAGCAGCTTCTTCTCGACCGGCGCGCCGGAGCGCCAGCCGCGACCGTCGATCACCTGCTCGTTCGCCAGCACCGTGCCGTCCACCGGATCCCAGTTGACCAAGGATTCCTTGCGCTCGACGAGGCCGGCGCGCAGGAAGTCCAGGAAAAGGCGCTGCTGCTGGCCGTAATACTCGGGGTCGCAGGTGGCGAATTCGCGGTCCCACTCGATGGACAGGCCCATGCGCTTCAGCTCGTCGCGCATGTTGGCGATGTTGTTGTAGGTCCACTGGCCCGGATGGATGCCGCGCTCCCGCGCCGCGTTCTCCGCGGGCAGGCCGAAGGCGTCCCAGCCCATCGGGTGCATCACCAGGTGGCCGCGGGCGCGCTTGTAGCGCGCGACCACGTCGCCCAGCGTGTAGTTCCGGACATGCCCCATGTGGATCTTGCCCGAGGGGTAGGGGAACATCTCCAGCACGTAGTACTTGCGCGCATCGGCCGGCGGCACGTCGGGGACGGAGAAGCAGCGCGACTCCTCCCAGGCCGCCTGCCAGCGGGGTTCGGCGGCGGCGAAGTCGTATTGGGCGGACGCGCCCTCGGGCATGTCGTTCATGGCCGCCCGGAATACCCTTCCGCGCGCCGGGGGGGAAGGCGTCAGACGCCCAGCCCGGCGAGGTCCACCACTTCCACCATCGCCCCCGCCTCCAGCGCCGGAGCGAAGGGGGCGCGCAGGATCAGCGCGTCGCTCTCCGCCAGGGTGCGGAGCATGGAGCTGTCCTGCACCGGGGCCGGGGTCACGCGCAGCTCGCCCACGTCGCGGTGCAAGGTCGCCCGCAGGTGGTCGGCGCGGCGGTCATTCTCCGGCAGGGCGGTGGTGCAGCGGGCGCTGACCACGGGCAGGCCGGGCGCGGAGGCGCCGGACAGCCTCGCCAGGGCGGGGAGCAGGAACACCACGGCGCAGACCAGGGTGGAGACGGGATTGCCCGGGAAGCCGAGGACCGGCAGGCCGCGCCAGTCGCCGAAGATCAGCGGCTTGCCCGGCCGCATGGCGATCTTCCAGAAATCCAGCTTGAAGCCCTGGCGCCCCAGCGCCGCGGCCGTCTGGTCGTGATCGCCCACGCTGGCCCCGCCTGTGGTCAGCAGGAGGTCGCAGCCGCGGGCGCCCTGCGCCACCGCCAGGATCGCCGCCGGGTCGTCCGGGGCGACGGGCAGCACCAGCGCCTCCGCCCCGTTCGCCTCGAGCAGCGCCGCCAGCATGAAGGAATTGGAGGACACGATGCCCCCCGGCGGCACCGGGTCGCCCGGCAACGCGATCTCGTCCCCCGTGGCGAGGATGGCGACGCGCGGGCGGCGATGCACCGACAGCCAGGCATGACCGCAGGCCGCCGCCAGCCCCACGTCGCGGGCGGAAAGCCGCCGTCCGGCTTCCAGCAGCGCCTGGCCCTCGGCGAAGTCGAGCCCTTCGCGCCGGATCCAGCGCCCGGGGCGCGGCGCCTCGTTCACCGTGATGCGGTCGCCTTCGCGCGTCGCGTCCTCCTGGAGAAGGATGGCATCGGCCTCTTCCGGCACGAAGGCGCCGGTCGAGATGCGAACCGCCTCGCCCGCGCCGAAGGACCCGGCAAAGGGGTGCCCGGCGGCGCTTTCCCCCGCCACGCGCAGCACGGCGCCGAGCGTCGCCTCGCCCGCGCGCAGCGCGTAGCCATCCATGGCGGAAACATCGGCGGGGGGCTGGGTGCGGCGGGCGTGCAGCGGCGCCTGGAGGACGCGCGCCCTGCCCTGGCCCACCGGGATCGTTTCCGGCCCCGTGGGGGCGAAGCCCGCGAGGATGCGGCGCCGCGCCTCCTCGACCGGGATCATGCGGCGCTCCAGCGCCCCGAGCGCCCGCCTTCCTTTTCCAGCAGGCGCAGCCCCTCGATCCGCATCGAGCGGTCCACCGCCTTGCACATGTCGTAGACGGTGAGCGCGGCGACGGAGGCGGCGGTCAGCGCCTCCATCTCCACCCCCGTCCGACCGGTGCAGGCCACCGTCGCCTCGATGCGGATGGAAGCATCGCCCTCGGGCGTGAGGTCGAGCGTCACCTTGTCCAGCGCCAGCGGATGGCAAAGCGGGATGAGGTCAGCGGTGCGCTTGGCCCCCATGATGCCGGCCAGCCGCGCGACGCCCAGCACGTCGCCCTTCTTCGCGCCGCCGGAGCGGATCAGCGCGAGGGTCTCGGGCTGCATCACCACGCGGGCCTCGGCCACGGCGCGGCGCTGGGTGATGTCCTTGCCGCCCACATCCACCATGACGGCGCGGCCCTCGCCGTCGAAATGGGTGAGGCCGCTCATGCCGCCAGCAGGGCGGTGGTGGCGGCGCCGAGGTCGGGCTGGCGCAGCAGGTGCTCGCCGACCAGGATGCAGAAGGCGCCGGCCTTGGCCATCCGATGGACGTCGGCGGCGGTGCGGATGCCGCTTTCCGCCACCGGAATGCGGTCGGCCGGGATGCGCGGCACCAGCGTCTCGGAGGTGGCGAGGTCGGTGGTCAGCGTCTTCAGGTTGCGGTTGTTCACGCCGATCAGCCGCGTCTGCAGGCCGAGCGCCCGCTCCATCTCCCGCTCGTCATGGACCTCGGCCAGCACGGCCATGTCGAGGGAGCGGGCGATCTCCTCCAGCTCCACCGCCTGCTCGTCGCTCAGCGCCGCCATGATGAGCAGCACGGCGTCGGCGCCCATGGCGCGGGATTCGAAGACCTGCCACGGGTGGACCAGGAAGTCCTTGCGCAGCGCCGGCAGGGCGCAGGCGGCGCGGGCGGCCTTGAGGTCGTCCGGATGGCCACCGAACCACTTCTCGTCGGTCAGGACGGACAGGCAGGTGGCGCCCGCCGCCTCGTAGATGCGCGCCAGCTGCGCCGGGTCGAAGCCCGGGCGGATCTCGCCGCCGGAGGGGGAGCGGCGCTTCATCTCGGCGATCAGCCCGGTGCGGCCCTGCGCGACCGTGGTGCAGAGCGCGCCCTGGAAGTCGCGCGGCGGCTCGGCCGCCTTGGCCAGCCGCTCCATCTCGGCGAGGGAGGTGGCGCGCAGCCCCTCCCGCACCTCGATGTGCTTGGCGCCGATGATGGTCGCGAGGGCGTCCGGGACGGTGGTGTCAGGCATGCTCGGGTTCTTGGATGTGGGTGGCGCGGCGGAGCTTCTCCAGCGCCTCGCGCGCGCGGCCGGTGTCGATGCTCTCCGCCGCCAACGCCGCACCCTCGCGAAGGGTGGCACAGCGACCGGCGACAAGGAGCGCAGCGCCGGCGTTGAGGCGGACCACGTCGCGATAGGGGCCGGGGGCGCCCTCCAGCAGGGCGAGCAGGGCGGCCGCGTTCTCCGCCGGGTCGCCGCCGCGGACCGCCTCGGGCGGAGCCGGGGTGAGGCCCGCCTCCTCCGGCGAGACGGTGAAGTGGCGCAGCGCGCCGTCGCGCAGCTCCACCACCTCGGAAGGGCCGGACAGGGCGAGCTCGTCGAGGCCCTGGCCGTGCACCAGCCAGGCGCGCTCCGTGCCCAGCCGCGCCAGGGTCTCGGCCATGGGGCGGAGCCAGCGCGAATGGAAGGCACCGGTCAGCTGCCGCGTCACGCGGGCCGGGTTCGCCAGCGGGCCGAGCAGGTTGAAGATGGTGCGGGTGCCCAGCTCCACCCGGGCGCCGCCGGCGTGGCGCAGCGCAGCGTGGTGGCGCGGCGCCATCAGGAAGGCCAGCCCCGCCTTGGCGATGACCTCCGGCAGGCGGTCCATCGGCACGTCCAGGTTGACGCCCAGCGCCGACAGCGCGTCCGCCGCGCCCGACTTGGAGGAAAGCGCCCGGTTGCCGTGCTTGGCAACCGGAACCCCGCACCCGGCCACCACGAGCGCGGCGGCGGTGGAGATGTTCAGGCTACCCGAGGAGTCGCCCCCCGTGCCGACGATGTCGATGGCACCGTCCGGCGCCTCGACCGCCGTCATGCGGGCGCGCATGGCGCGGACGGCGCCGGTCATCTCCGCCACCGTCTCGCCGCGCACGCGCATGGCCATCAGCAGCCCGGCGATCTGCGCCGGGGTCGCCTCGCCCGCCATGATGACGGCGAAGGCAGCCTCGGCCTCCGTCTCCGCCAGGGTCTCCCCATCGGCGAGGCGGGCGAGGACGGGCTTCAGCCCGATCATGCCGGGGCCTTTGTTCCGGCCAGGAAGTTGCCGAGGATGCGGTGCCCGTGCTCGCTGGCGATGCTTTCGGGGTGGAACTGCACGCCGTGGATCGGCAGCTCGGCATGGGACAGGCCCATCACCAGCCCGTCCTCCGTTTCCGCCGTGGCGACGAGGGAATTGGGAAGGGTTTCCCGCTTCACCACCAGGGAATGATAGCGGGTCGCCCGGAAGGGGCTGGGCAGGCCGGCGAAGACCCCCTGCCCCTCATGCACCACGTCCCACACCTTGCCGTGCACCGGCACCGGGGCGCGGACCACCTCGCCGCCAAAGGCCTGGCCGATGGCCTGGTGGCCCAGGCAGACGCCCAGAAGCGGCATCCGTGCCTCGGCGCAGGCGGCAATCAGGTCGAGGCAGATCCCGGCCTCGTTGGGCGTGCAGGGGCCGGGGGACAGGATCACCCCGGCGGGACGGCGGGCCAGCGCCTCGGCGGGCGTCAGCGCGTCGTTGCGGACCACCTCCACCTCGGCCCCCAGGTCGCCCAGGAAGTGCACGAGGTTCCAGGTGAAGCTGTCGTAGTTGTCGATGAGCAGCAGCATGGCGATGGGCGGAACCTGACGGGCACCGCCCACCGGGTCAAGCCGCGGCGCTTCCCGTGGCCTTCCGGACCGGCTCGCCCAGGGTCTGCATCAGCCGGTTGGCCCAGGCGAACATCGCCACGGCGGCCGCGATGTCGAGGATCTCGGCATCGGCCAGGCCCTGTTCGCGCAGCGCCGCGATGTCCTCCTGGGTCGCCGCCGCCGGGGCGGCCGAAAGGCGCACGGCGAAATCCACGATGGCGCGCAGCCGGGGAGGCATGTCGGTGGAGACGCCCTCCCGGAGGATGCGCTCCATCACCTCCGGGTCGCCCTTGAGCTGGACCCATCGCTGGGCATGGACCGAGGCACAGTAGGGGCAGCCATTCACCCGGCTTTCCGCGACGCTCGCCAGCTCGCGCTCGGCGCGGGAGGCACCGCGCGGGCCGTACATGATGGTGTTGAACAGCTTTGAGCGCTCGCGCAGCACCGCCGGCTCCTGCACCAGCAGCAGGTAGTAGGGCGAGGTGCGGGCGCTGGCGTGGCTGGCGTCGAGGATGGCCAGCTGCTCCGGTGTGGCCTCCGCCACGTCCAGCACCGGCACCCAGCTGTCCCAGTCCAGCGAGTCCGAGGTGAAGCCGAAATCCGCCGTGCCGGGAGATTGCGGCGCCAGCCTCACCTCCGTTCCGCCGGCGCCCGGCTTGCCGTCCAGCAGGTCCAGCGCCGTCGCCATGCGCGTGGCATAGGCGATGAAGGCCACAAGCTGCGCCAGCATGACGATGTCGCGCGGCGCCAGCCCCGCCTGCTCCAGCGCGCGGATCGCCTGCGGGTTCGCTTGGTCGGTCCGCAGCGTCAGCAGGTCGGCGAAGCGGCGCATGGCGTCGAGGCGCGGCGATTCCTCGGCCAGGGCGGCATGGCGTGCTTCCAGCCGGGCATCGCCGTGCAGCCGCGCGACATGGGCGGCGACGGCATGGCGCTCGCCCTCCGAAAGCCCGGAGGGGCCGCGGAAGATCGCCTCCTCACTGCCGGAGGTCGCGGCCCGCACATCGGGCCGCATCGCCCTCAGCGCGTGGAGCGTGCTGCCCTCGGCGATCCCCGCGATCTCGTCCACCACGTCCTGCATGCGTTCCCGGTCCTTGGCTCTGTGCGGGGCGGAGGATGCCTCAGCCACGCGGGATGAAGAAGGGCGTGGTTTCCAGCTCCGGCTCGTCAAAGGCGGCGAGCTCGGCGCGCACCGCCTCCTGGTCCTCGCGGAAGAAATGCGCGGCGATGCCGTTGGCCAGCCGCTCGGAGGCCGCCGCCACGCCGGGGATGTCGCTGGCAATGCCGCCATGGCTGGCATGGGCGCCGTAGCTGAGCAGGTGGATGCGCCCGATCTCCTCCGGCGCGGCCTCGCCCTTGGGCGTCAGCTCGAAGGCGCGGCCAAGATAGGGGAAGGCTTCCATCTCCGGACGGCGCAAATGGTCGGGCGGCACGTAGCAATCGCCCCAGCGGGCGATGTGCGGCGCCAGCCCGGCCAGCTCTGGCACGTGGTCGAGGTCCACGCGGAATCCCGTGCCGGCGATCAGGAAGTCGGCGCGCACCTCGCGCGGCTCCGCACCGCCCAGGGTCAGCACCACCTCGTCTCCCTCGCGCCGCGTCGCCAGGGTGGGGGCGCCGAGCTGGATGCCGAAGCCCGGCAGGCGCAGGGCGCGGTGCACCGTCTCGTGCGGCGGGGGCGACTGGTTGTCGTACATGTAGGTCACGAGCAGCCAGCGGGAGGCGTCGTCCAGGTCGCCCCAGCCCAGCTGGTATCCCGGCCCGGCCGAGCCGCGCCCCTTGTTGATCTGCGGCAGATGCGTCCGGCGCACGTAGAGCGTCGCCTCCTTCGCACCGCGCTCCAGCGCCGTCGCCGCGTTGTCCCAAGCCGAGGCGCCGCCGCCGATCACCGCGACCCGCTTGCCGCGAAGCCGCTCGAAATCGATGGGCGCGTTGGCATGGGCGGCGAGGTCGGGCCAGAGCGAGCGGTCCACTACCTCCGGCAGGGCCAGCCCGCCCGACCCGGCGCGCCCCGTGGCCAGCACGACGCGCCGCGCCAGCAACGAGGCGCCGTCCGCGAAGAGAAGGCGCAGCACGCCCTCTTCCGGGACGATGCGCGTCACCTTGGTCCGGTGGCGCACCGGCAGGGCCAGGACGCGCTGCAGCCAGGACAGGTAGTCCTGCCACACGGCATTCGGGATCTTGTAGAGCGCCTCCCACGCCGCCTCGCCCCGCGAGGCCGTGTACCAGGCGCGGAAGGTGAGGCTGGGGATGCCGAAGCAGGGGCCGGCCAGGGTCTTGGGCGAGCGCAGCGTGTCCATGCGCGCCCAGGTTACCCAGGGACCTTCCAGCCCCGGCGGGTTCTCGTCCAGCAGGAGGACGTTGCCGATCCCCTTGAAGATCAGGGTGCCGGCGGCGGCGATGCCGTTCATCCCGGCGCCCACCACCGCCACGTCCAGCACCGCCTCGCCGTTGCGCTCCAGCCGCGGCACCCAGGGCTTCGGCGGCAGCGTCAGCGCCTCCAGGTCTGCGGCCACGCGGCGCTCCAGGGCCAAGAGGCCGGGTGGCGGGGCGGGACGGGCGGCGTGGTTCATCATGGGTCCGTGCGGGTTGAAGGGACAGCTATCCTGTCATTCGCGCTGCGGCGCCGCAAATCGGTGGCGCGAGAGGCGACAGCGCGGCAGCATGCGGGGCGAATCCCTTGAAAGGAAGCGCCATGCCCCTTCCGTCCCGCCGCCACCTCCTCGCCGGCATCGCCGGAATGCCGGCTGCCGCCGCGGCGCAGGCCCTTCCTGCCGGCTGGCCGGATCGTCCGATCCGCCTCGTCGTGCCGGCGGCCGGCGGCGCGGGAACGGCAGACACCATCGCGCGGCTGCTGGCCATCGAGCTGGACAAGCGCCTGCCGCAGCGCACGCTGGTGGAGAACCGGCCCGGCGCCAACGGCAACGTGGGCGCCACCGCCGTGGCCCGCGCCGCGCCGGACGGCCACACCTTCCTGTTCTCCTGGTCCGGGACGCTGGCGACCAGCCCGGCGCTCTACCGCGAGCTGAGCTTCGACCCGAAGCGCGACTTCGAGCCGGTGATCCTGCTGGGCAACGTGCCCAACATCCTGGTCGTCACCAACGGGATCGGCGTCCGCACGCTGGAGGAGCTGACGGCGCGGCTGCGGAGGGAACCGGGGGCACTCTCCTTCGGCTCCTCGGGCAATGGCTCCTCCATGCACCTCGCGGGGGAGTTGTACCGCCAGCGCACGGGGACGGAGATGTCCCACGTCCCCTACGCCACCATCCAGCAGGGATTCACCGACCTGTTCACCGGGCGCATCCAGCTGATGTTCAACCTGGTGACGGGGGCGGCGCCCCAGGTGCGCGGCGGGCAGGTGACGCCGGTCGCCATCCTGTCCGACCGCCGCTCCTCCGTGCTGCCCGACGTGCCGACCACGGCGGAGCTGGGAATGCCCGGCCTGGAGTTCGGCTCCTGGTTCTGCATCATGGCGCCGCGCGGCACGCCGGCGCCGATCGTGGCGACGATGAACCGGCTGGTGAACGAGATCCTGACCGCGCCCGAAAGCCGCGCACGGATGGAGGCGCAAGGACTCGACATCATCGGCGGCGAGCCGGAGCAGCTCGCCACGCTGCTGGACGCCGAGCTGGCGCGCCATGCGGAGCTGGTGCGCTTCTCCGGCGTGCGGGTGGAGTGAGCGCGGCCTAGCGAAGCCCGGCGGACTGGGAGCGCAGCTCCCGCGCGCGGGCGAGGACGCGGTCTTCCAGCTCTGAGTTGGTGGCGGCGGAGGTGGGGGCGTCCACCCAGGCGCCGCGCTGGTTCACCTGCCGGAAGACCTGGACCCGCACGCCGTCGGAGCGAAGCTGGCGCGTCGTGACATAGGCGGTGGCCTTGAAGCGCTCGCCCTCGGCGGCGGGGGGCGTGTACCAGTCGGTGATGATGACGCCGCCAAACGGGTCGGCGCTGGCCAGCGGCATGAAGGACAGGGTGTCGAGCGTGGCGCGCCACAGGAAGGCGTTCACGGTCATGCCCGCGCCGCCGCCGCCGGCCGCCTGGTTCTGACGCGAACGGTCCACCCCGAACACGACGAGGCCCGAGGCGCCGGGGTCGCCGCCGGTCTGGCGCAGGATCATCTCGCGCTGGTTGTCGGTGCCGTATTCCTCGTTCCCGACGAAACGGCTGTTGCTGCAGGCGGCGAGCAGCGCCGCGACGGCGGTGAGCGCGAGGGCGTTCTTGCGGATGTGCGACATGGCGCCCCTCGTTAGAGGCGCCGGCGGAAAAAGAAAAGGGGCGGCGAGGAAACCCTCGCCGCCCCCGGAGACACTCCGTTCCCGGAGCGACTGGCTCAGAAGGCCAGGCGCGTACCGAGGATGAAGGTGTTGGAGTAGCCGCGGTTCTGCGGACCCGCGCGACCCACGTCCTGGTCCGTACCCTGCTCGCGGATCGAGTGGTGCACGTACTCGGCGATCAGGCTCAGGCCCGGAGCCAGCGTGTAGTTGGCGCCGACGCCCATGCCCCAGCGGCGCATCCGCGCACGGCCCGCCGTGGCGTTCCGCGTCACTGCGCCCGTGGTCGGGTCGAAGGTGCTCGGACCGTTGCCCTCGAACAGGCCGCTCATGAAGTTCGCGCCGACCGTCAGCGGACCGGCGGTGTAGGCGAGACCGGCCGTCAGCTGCTCACCCGGGCGCGAGCCACGGATCGTGTTGCCCCAGAAGAAGTTGGTGTTGCCGCGGAAATAGGCCGCACCAGCCGTGAAGCCCATGTACGAGGCCTGCACGCCGACCTGCCACACATCCAGACCGTTCAGGGTGCGAATCTGGCGGTTGTCGAGCGTCATGTCGAGCGCGGTGCCGGAGCCGATGTAGCCCGCGGTGGCCGCCAGACCGACGCCGGCCAGGTTGCCGCGCCAGCGCGCCGCGACCTGCCACTCGTTGCGGCGGGCCGCGAGCTCACCACCACGAACCGGGATGGCGGCGTCGGTGGCGCCACGGAACGCATAGGCGCGGTCGCAGAAGGTGTTGACGGCGTCGGAGATACAGCCGTGCTGACCCATCGAGCCGAAGTTCGGGGCGTAGGACGCGCCGAAGTCGAACCCGAAGAACTGCGGGGTCATGTAGACGATCTTGGAGTTGTCACCGAGACCGCCCGGCGCCGTCTGCGTACGGTTGCCGTTCTGGCGGGTCTGGAAGTTCTCCCACACGCCGAACACGCCACCCGTGCCGAAGCCCGTGATCCAGCCCGAGTTCATCAGGCCGCCCATGACGCCGTCCTCGTCGCCGAAGCGAATCTGGCCGAGGCGCGGGTGGGCGATGAACACGTAGGCCTCGTCAACCGCCGGGGCGGAGCGCGAGACGCCGACGTTGCGGTTGATGACCGCGCGGCTCTCCTGGTTGTTGAACGTCAGGTCGATGTTGCCGCCGTAGGTGATGCCGTTGGCCAGCTTGCCCGTCACGATCACGCTGAACTGCGGGATGGTCACGAAGTCATGCTTGCCGAGGCGGCCGAAGGCGCCGGTGGGGCCCGTCGGGGCCGCGGCCGCGCCGCCGCCATTGGCGCCCGGAACGCCGATCGGCGTCGTGGGCGACCAGCCCGGATCGGACTGCTGACCGCTCTGCTGAATGTAGCCCCAGTAGGCCTGGATCGACCCGCCGATGCGGACCGTCGGGGCCTGTTGGGCGGAGGCCTCCGGCGCCATGACGGCGGCGCCGACGACCGCCGAGACGACCGCCGTCGTGCCCAGCAAAATCTTGCGCATGTTACACTCTCCTCACGCGCCGGGCACGCCCGGCTTGTTCCCCTGACCCCCCATCCGACGGATGGGCGGTGACCCCGACGATGCCTGCCCCCGCCCGGAAGCGGAGCGCGATGGCAAGCCGGCCATCACCTGGGTCCGCGCCGACTATGCGTTCCGGTAGCGGGAGGCGGCAACCGGGTTTCCGGGGGTGGCGCGACATCCGTCACACACTGTGGCGGAGAGAACACAGGCCCCTGCGGCACCCCCAGGCATCGATCGCCGCCCAACCTGCGGCGCGTGGACCCAGTTGGCGGGAACGCCCGGCATCCATGCCGCCCAATGCGATGGCGGGACAAGGCAGTGCCCGGGTCAGGGCCCGCCAGCGCAGCGGACCAAGCGCCGGCGCGCCCGGATGGCTTCGCGTCGGGAAGGCCGGGGAAACCAGCGCAGCATCCGCATGCAGTCGCCGCGCCCGCGCCAAGCCGGCCCGGCCATGCACCGCAACGGTCAACAGGCGCCCGCGCCGGTTCAACAGGAAGGGCAGGAGATGACGCGCCCCCCGCCGATCCGGCACGTGCAACCCCGCCCGCGCCGCGAGGGCAAGGCGCCCATCCTCCTGCACCATGACGCGCAGTCGCCGGGTCCGGCACAGCCGGGCCACGCGGATCGCCCCTTCCCGGTCCATGTCGCGCAGCAGCACCGCCGCCCCTCGGGGAAGGCGACGGAGAAGCTTGGTCGGGTCCGGCAGGCGCGCCCGGTCGGTGAGCAGCCAGATTCGCGGCACCGCCCTGCCCTGCCCTATCCTCCCGCGCATGACCGAATCCATCCGCGCCAATCTGGCCCGGCTGCGCGAGCGAATCGAGGCCGCCAGCGCGCGGGCCGGCCGCGCCCCGGGCAGCGTCACCCTGGTGGCCGTGTCCAAGACCCATCCGGCCTCGGCGGTCGAGGAGGCGCTGGCGGAAGGCCAGCACGTCTTCGGCGAGAACCGGGTGCAGGAGGCGCAAGGCAAGTTCCCGGCGCTGCGCGCGGCCCATCCGGGGCTGCGCCTGCACATCATCGGCGGCCTGCAGACCAACAAGGCGCGCGATGCCGTGCGCGTCGCCGACGTGATCGAAAGCCTGGACCGCCCCCGCCTCGCCGAGGCGCTGGCCGAGGCCATGCAGAAGGAAGCGCGCCGGCCGGACTTCCTGGTCCAGGTGAACACGGGCGACGAGCCGCAGAAATCGGGGGTGGCGCGGGAGGAGGCGCCGGGCTTCATCCGCCGTTGCCTGGAGGAATGGCGCCTGCCGGTGCGCGGCCTGATGTGCATCCCCCCGGCGGAGGAGGATCCCCGCCCGCATTTCCGCACCCTGGCCGCCCTGGGAGGCGAGTTCGGCCTGCCGGTGCTTTCCATGGGCATGAGCGGCGATTTCGAGGCGGCGATCGAGGAAGGGGCGACGCATGTGCGCGTCGGCTCGGCGATCTTCGGGGCGCGGATCGCCCTCTAGGCCAGGGCGGTCCGCGGCGCGGCGTGGTCGCGCGCCCATCTCGCGTAGGCCTCGGTCGCATTGCGCGCCGAGGCCAGGGCTGCGGCGGGCGGCGCGTCCAGCCAGGGGTCCGGCCGCCCTTCCAGCCCGGCGCGGATGCGGTCCAGCGGCTGGCTCATCTCCACGAAGGCCATTACCCCGGCCATCGCCATGCCGAGCGGCCCGCCCGTGACCGCGCCGCCGAGGACGCGCATCAGCGGGTGGATCTGCGCGCCCGTCGCCGCCCGGTAGATCATGCCCACCCCCGGCAGGTGGTGCAGCGGGTTCAGCCCCTCCACCACCTCGTCGAAGGTGATCTCGCCGGGGATGGGAATGGCCTGGTCCCCGTCCAGCGGCGGGCCGCCATCGGCGGGCGCGGGCAGGTCGGCGCTGCCGGCCGGGCGGAAGGCCAGGCGAATGGGATCGTTGACAGGGAAGATCATGCGCGGCGGCCCTCGCCATCGTGGGTGACAGGGCCTCGCAAGCCTCATGCCAGGGGCGACCGGGGCGCGACTTGCACCTCGGCGCAAAGCGGACCACATCGGTCGGGATCGACCTAGCCAGCCAAGGACGCGCCATGTTCATCGAGACCGAAGGCACCCCCAACCCCGCGACCCTGAAGTTCCTGCCTGGCCGGGACGTGATGGGCGCCGCCGGCACGGCCGATTTCGTGGCGGGCGACGACACCACGCGCTCCTTCCTGGCGCATCGCCTGCTCGCCCTGCCCGGCGTGGCGCGCGTCTTCCTGGGCGCCGACTTCGTGACCGTCACCAAGGGCGACGATTTCGACTGGCAGGCGCTGCGCCCGCAGGTCCTGGGCGCGATCATGGAGCATTTCATGGCCGGGCTGCCCGTGATCGAGGGCGCCGACGAGGCGGGCGAGGAGGATTTCGACCCCGCCGATGCCGAGGCCGTGGCCCAGATCAAGGAATTGCTCGACACGCGCGTGCGCCCAGCCGTGGCCGGGGATGGCGGCGACATCGTGTTCCGCGGCTTCCGCGACGGCATCGTGCGGCTGAAGATGCAGGGCGCCTGCTCGGGCTGCCCCTCCTCCCGCGCCACGCTGAAGCACGGGGTGGAGAACATGCTCCGCCACTACATTCCCGAGGTGGTGGCGGTCGAGCAGGTCGAGGCCTGACCGCCTGACAGGGGGCCACGTCCCCCGCCCGCGCCACGAGCGCGGGTCCCCAAGCCCGGGACGGCCCGGCCCTTTGAAAGGAGGGCCGGCATGGCCTGGATTCTGTTGCTGCTCGCCGGCCTGCTCGAGATCCTGTGGGCGTTCTCCATGAAGCGGTCGGAGGGCTTCACCCGCCCCTTCGACACGGGCGTCACGCTGGTGGCGATGCTGGCCAGCGTCGTGCTGCTGGCCATCGCGATGCGGACCCTGCCGCTCGGCACCGCCTATGCGGTCTGGACCGGCATCGGCGCGGCGGGCGCCTTCCTGCTCGGCATCCTCGTGCTGGGCGAGGCGGCGACGCCGGGCCGCATCGCGGGCGCGACGCTGATCCTCGCGGGCATCGTCGTGCTGAAGCTCTCCACCTCCGAAGGCTGAGGCCTCACAGCATCGCCAGCGACTGCTTGCGCCGGGGCGGCGGGAAGGCGGCATCCAGCGCCGCCCGCTCCTCCGGCGTCAGCACCATCGCAGCGGCTTCCGCATTCTCGCGCAGGTGCCCGAGGCTCGTCGCCTTGGGGATGGCGATCACCCCTTCGTGTCCTAGCACCCAGGCCAGCGCCACCTGCGCGGGGGTGACGCCGCGCGCCTCGGCCACCGCGCGCAGCGCCTTGTGGCGCAGCAGCCTGCCGCCCTGCCCCACGGGCGAGTAGGCCATGACCGGCATGCCCTGCTTCCGGCAGAAGGGCAGCAGGTCGAACTCCGCACCGCGATGCTCGAGGTTCAGCAGCACCTGGTCCGTGGCGCAGCGCGCGAGGTCCGGCCCCAGCTCCTCCAGGTCGTCGACATCAAGGTTGCTGACGCCCCAGGCGGCGATGTCGCCAGCCTCGCGCAGCTTCTCCAGCGCCTCGGCCGTCTCCTCCAGGGGCGTGTCGCCGCGCCAGTGCAGCAAATAGAGGTCCAGCTGTTCCACGCCGAGGCGCTTCAGCGAGCGCGCGCAGGCCTGCGGCACGGCGCGGCGGGACGCGTTCCAGGGATAGAACTTGCTGACCAGGAAGACGTGCTCGCGCTGCCCGGCGATGGCCTCGCCCACCACGCGCTCGCTTTCGCCCTCGCCATACATCTCGGCGGTGTCGATCAGCGAGAACCCACGCTCGATGCCCTCGCGCAGGCGCGCCACCTCCTCCTGCCGGCGTGTCGGGTCCTCGCCCATGCGCCAGGTGCCCTGGCCCAGCGCCGGCACCTCGCGCCCATCGGGGAACGCAATCATCCGCATGGTTTCCGCCGCCTCTCCCGCTGCGCTATCCTCGCACGCATGACGCCGCTCCGCACACTGGCCCTGCTGGCCCTGCTCGCCACCCCTGCGCTGGCGCAGCCCCAGGGCGAGGAGATCGGCTCGTGGCGCCTTCATTGCTTCAACGACCGGATGACCGACCGCGTCGCCTGCTCCATGCGGCATCGCGACTGGGTGGAGCGCCCGGGCGCGCAGCCCGGCCTGGCGCTGGAGGTGGTGGAGCGGAACGGGCGCCTCGTGCCCGCCGTGACGGCGCGCGACCTTTCGCTGGACGGCGCGGCGCGCGGGCTCCTCGCCCTCACCGGCACGGCGCAGCTTCGCTTCGACACCAACCCGATGATGGAGCTGCCCTGCGGGCTGGAGGGGCGCTCGCTGATCTGCGCGCCGCGTTCCGCCGACGCGCCGCGCGCGGCGGAGGAGCTGGCCGGCGCCGCGCGCGCGCTGATCCGCATGGGCGGCATGGGCAGCGGGGCGACGCCGGGCGCCGAGCCCGCGGAGCTTCGCCTCGCGAACACCGCCCAGGCGCTGGAGCGGTTCCGCCGCCAGCAGCCGCCGGGCAGCGCGCCGCCCGCGCCGGAACCGGGTCTCGACCTGCGCGACATCCTCCTGCGGCTGCGGAGCTTCTTCTTGTGAATTCCCTCCTGCCGCGCGTCGCGCGCGGCGACCGCGCCGCCCTGCGCGAGATCTACGAGGCGCAGGCCTCGCGCCTCTTCGGCATCGCGCTCGCCATCCTGCGCGACCGCGACGCGGCAGCCGATGCGCTGCACGACGCCTTCGTCAAGGTGGCGCGCGCCGCCGGGCAGTTCGACCCGGCGCGCGGCTCGGCCGAAGCGTGGCTCGCCGCCATCGTGCGCCACGCCGCGCTCGACCTCGCCCGCGCCCGAGGTCGCGAGATCCCGGCCGAGGGCCTGCCCGAGCCGGCGGAGGAGGCGACGCAGCTTCACTCCCTCGCCTCGGCGCAGGACGGGGTGCGGCTGCGCGAATGCCTCGCCACACTGGAGGAGAAGAACCGCACCGAAATCCTGCTCGCCTTCGTGAACGGGCTGTCGCACCCGCAGGTGGCGGCGCGGCTGGACGTGCCGCTCGGCACCGCCAAGGCCTGGATCCGGCGCGGCCTGCTGTCCCTGCGGGAGTGCCTGGCATGACGCCGGAGGAGCGCGACGCACTCGCGGGCGAATACGTCCTCGGCACGCTCGATGCGCGCGAGGCGGCGGCCCTCCGCGCCCGCCTGGCCTCCGACCCCGCGCTGCGCGAGGCGGTGGAGGCGTGGGAGCGGCGCCTGCATCCCCTCGCCGCGCTGGCCGCGCCGGAAAGGCCGCCGCCCGGCCTGTTGAACCGCATCGAATCCACGCTGGATGCCGCACGGCCGCGCCGCCGCGCCCTGCTCTGGCCGGCGCTCACCGCCGCCTCGGCCGCGGTCGCGGCGGGCCTGGCGCTCCTGCTGCTGATCCGGCCCGAGCCCTCGCCGCTGATGACCGTGCTGCTCACCGAAAGCGACCAGCCCGCCTGGCTGGTCGAGGCGCGGGGCGGGGCGATCAGCCTCGCGGCCGTGAACCCGCGCGGCATCGCGCCGGACCGGGTCGCGGAACTCTGGGCCCTGCCGCAGGGGGCGACGGCGCCCACCTCGCTGGGCCTGATCCCGACCGAGGGGCGCGTCACGGTCCCGCCCGGCCGCATCCGGCCGGAAGCGGGGATGCTGATCGAGATCACGCTGGAGCCGCCCGGCGGCTCGCCCACCGGGCGGCCCACCGGCCCCATCCTGTTCATCGGCCGGCTGATGCCGGCGCGGGGCACGTGATTTTTTCGCCCGGCGCTGCGTCCAGGCGCATCCCGGCTCCGTAAGGCGCACGGCACGGGGTCCTGCCCCGGCCGCGAAGCGCAACACGGAGCCGAAACATGACGAGACTCGCGACCGCCCTCCTGCTGGCCTCCACCGCCCTCGCAGGCACGGCCAGCGCCCAGACCATGGTGGCGCTGACCGCCGACAACCAGCTGGTCCGCATCGATGGGGAAAGCCGCCGCGCCTCCGCGCCGGTGCGCGTCTCCGGCGCAGAGGGGCGGCTGCTCGGCATCGACCAGCGCCCGGCGGATGGGCGGCTCTACGGGCTGACGGATGCGGGGCAGATCGTGACGCTCGATCCCATGACCGGCCGCGCCACCGCGGTTTCCCGTCTGTCCGAGCGGCTGGATGCGGGCGGGCGCGCCGTGGTGGACTTCAACCCGGCGGCCGACCGGCTGCGCGTCATGGGCCTGTCCGGCCAGAACCTCCGCGTCAATGTGGAGAACGGCCAGGCCGTGGTGGACGGCACGCTGAAGTATGCGCCGGGCGAGTGGTCGGGAACCTCGCCGCGCGTCACGGCGGGCGCCTACACCAACAGCATGGCCGGCACGACCTCCACCATGCTGCTGACGCTCGACACCACGGCCGGGCTGCTGAACCTGCAGAACCCGCCCAATGACGGGGTCCAGGCGCCGCGCGGGCGCGTGTCCATGCCGCTGCCGGCCGGCACCGCCTTCGACATCCTGTCCACTGGTCCCGGCAACAACCGCGGCTTCCTGATCGCCGGCGGCGCGCTGCACACGATCGGCCTGGAGGATGGCCGCGTGGAGACGCTGGGCGCCGTGGCCGGCCTGCCCACCGGGTCGGAAGTGATCGACGTCGCGGCGATGCGCTGACGACAGCGCCCGCGCCGCGTTCCGCCGCAACGGGCGGGAGGCGGCGCGGGGCCCGCCGGATGCACCGTGGGTGCATGACACGCTTTCGCTGCGTCCCCATGGACGCCGACTCCGCCCGGCGCTTCCGCGCCACCCGCCGCGACGACCGTGGCGGGGACGCCCACTCCCGCGTCGCGGACGGGCCGGGCTTTCCCTGCCGCCGCTGCCTGCGCCTCGCCCGGCCGGGGGAGGAGATGCTGCTGTTGAGCTGGGACCTGCCGCGCCCGCTCGGGCCATACTGGACGCCCTCGCCGGTCTTCCTGCACGCGCGGGATTGCGAGCCGGAAGCGGCAGAGGACGCGTTGCCCGAGACGGTGCTGGCCAACCCGCTGGTGTCGCTGCGGCACTACGACGCGGCGGGGATGTGCCTCTACGACCTCGGCCTCGTGCTGCCGGGCGCGGAGGCGGAGGCGCCGCTGCGCGAGCGACTCGCCGACCCGCGCGTCCACTTCGTCAACATCCACACCGCGAGGCCGGGATGCTGGCTGGCGGGGGTGGAGCGCACCGAGCCTCGTTAGCCTCCGCTGTTACCTCGGTGGCCATGCCCGGCTCCGTGTTTCCTCAGGGTCCAGCGCGCAAGCAAAGATGCGCTCCAGCGAAGCCGCCATGGCGCGGTACTGGGGAATCGCCACGCGCTGGAACGTCATCTCCAGCCGCAGCGGGCCGCCGATCCACCGCTGTGTCGTACACAGCGGATTAGGCGGCATTTTCCTCCCGTCGGGCTCCGGACGGGCGATCATGCAGTGGAAGAGATGCTCAGGCCCGTCTGGTGAGACTCGCACCTCAGCCCAATTGTTGCTCAATCCCATGGCCGAGGTTGCGCGGAGCACGGTGAAGCCGGCCTCGTCGCGCTCCCGAGTGTCCTCAAAGCGTGCGAGGTTGCTCATCGCGTCCAGCAGCGCCTGCCCGTGCAGGAAGGGTTCATGCCCGAACACCGTGATGCGCACATAGGGTGAGGAGGGCTGCGTCAGGACGCGGCGCTGCTCCTCGGTCGGCGGTGCCAGCCGGGGTGGCCAGGCAAACAGCACCACCGCGCCATCCGCGCCCCGCCTCGGGTCCGGGATACCGCCCAGGAAGGAGGGCGGCACGCGCAGCGTATACCCGACAAAGGGCACGCGCACCGGCGCCTCGTCCGGCCGGGCGTGGCCCAGATCGGCCAGCAGGCGCCGCCAGCACTCCTCCGCCCGCGCATCTTCCGGCGGCGTGGCCCGCGCCGGCCCGGCCCAGCAAGCGATCAGCGCGCCGATGGCAAAGAGCCGAGGGAGGGCCCGAAGCTTCAAGACAACCGACCGCCCGCTCGCGACCGCGCCTCTAGAACCCAACTAGGTCGCCGCCCTTCAACGCCAGCATCTGCCGCGCTTCCGTCGGGGTGGCGATCTCGTTGCCCAGCTCCTCCAGGATGCGGCGGATCTTCCGCACCTGCTCGGCGTTGCTAGTGGCGGCCTTGCCGGGGCCGATCCACAGGCTGTCCTCCAGCCCGACGCGCACATTGCCGCCCAGCATGCCGGCGATGGTGGTGAAGTTCATCTGGTGGCGCCCCGCCGCCAGAACCGACCACACGTACTGGTCGCCGAAGAGGCGGTCCGCCGTTTCCTTCATGAACATGAGGTTGCGCGGCTCGGCGCCGATGCCGCCCAGGATGCCGAAGATGGTCTGAACGAAGAGCGGCCCCTCCACCACGCCGCGATCCAGCATGTGCGCGAGATTGTAGAGGTGGCCGACATCGTAGCACTCGAACTCGAAGCGCGTGCCGTGGCCCTTGCCCAGCCGCTCCACGATCTGCTCGATGTCCTGAAAGGTGTTGCGGAAGATGTGGTTCACCGTCCGCTCCAGGTAGGGCTTCTCCCAGTCGTGCTTCCACTCCTTCACGCGCCCCGCGCTGCCGGAGATGTTGAAGTTCATCGAGCCCATGTTGAGGCTCGCCATCTCCGGCTTCGCCTGGAGTGGCGCGGCGAGGCGGTCGTCCAGCGTCATGTTCAGCCCGCCGCCTGTGGTGATGTTCACCACCGCATCGGTGCTCTGCTTGATGACGGGCAGGAACTGCATGAACAGCGCCGGGTCGGGGCTGGGCTCGCCCGTCTCGGGGTCGCGCGCGTGCAGGTGGATGATGGAGGCGCCGGCTTCCGCGGCCTCGATGCTGGCCTGGGCGATCTCCGCCGGGGTGATGGGCAAATGCGGCGACATGGACGGGGTGTGGATCGCCCCCGTGACGGCGCAGGTGATGATGATCTTGCGGGCCATGGTCGCCTCTCCCTTCGCGTTTTCCTCGCTGCATGGTGGCGCGGGGCGGGACGGTTGCGAAGGGCCGCGTTGACGCGCCGCGCCCGGCGTGACACCCCGCCGCCATGACCGGACGCCGCTCCTTTCTGCTCGCCGCCGGGCTGGCTTCTCCCGCCCTGGCCGCGCCCACGCTCACCGATGCCTTCCGCGAGGCCGAGGCGCTGGGCGGTGGCCGGCTGGGCGTGGCCGCACTGGACACCGGGACGGGCCGGCGCGCGGCGCATCGCGCGGAGGAGCGCTTTCCCTTCGCCAGCACCTTCAAGATGGTGCTGACCGGCGCGGTGCTCGCGGCCGTGGCGCAGCGCCGCGAATCGCTGGACCGCGCCGTGCCCGTCTCTGCTGCCGACATCGTGCCGCACGCGCCGGTCACCGAACGCCAGGTGGGCGGGACCATGACGGTCGGCGCGCTGTGCGAGGCGACGATGGTCTGGAGCGACAACCCGGCCGCGAACCTGCTGCTGCCCATCGCCGGCGGACCGGCGGGGCTGACGGGCTTCACCCGCTCCCTGGGCGATCCGGCCTTTCGGCTGGACCGGATCGAGACGGCGCTGAACCAGGCGACGCCCGGCGATCCGCGCGACACCACCACCCCCACCGCCATGCTCGGCACGATGCAGCGCCTGCTGCTGGGCGACGCCCTGCCGCCCGAGGGGCGCGAGCGCCTCACAGCCTGGATGGTCGCCTGCCGCACGGGCGGCGCGAAGATCCGCGCCGGACTGCCGGAGGGCTGGCGATGCGGCGACCGGACCGGGGGCGGCGGTCACGGCACCAACAATTGCGTCGCCATCCTGTGGCCGCCAGGGCGTGCGCCGATCCTGGTCGCGGCCTACCTCACCGAAACCGCCCTGCCCTTGGCGCAGCGTGACGCCGCGCTGGCCGCGGTGGGACGGGCCCTGGCCGAAGCCTGGGGCTAAAAACGCCTAACAGAACTGGGTTCTGAGCGTTGGGGCTCTCATGGCGAAGCCTCTTGTTTCCGACGAGTTGTGGGCGGCGGTAGCGCCGCTTTTGCCGCCCGAGAGGCCCAAGCCGAAGGGCGGCCGTCCGCGCGTGCCGGATCGTGCGGCGCTGACGGGCATCCTGTTCGTGCTGAAAACGGGCACGCCCTGGGAGCACCTGCCCGCCGAGATGGGCTGCGGTTCTGGCATGACCTGCTGGCGGCGACTTCGCGACTGGCAGATGGCCGGCGTCTGGGCGCGGCTGCACAAGCTCCTGTTGAACAAGCTCGAGGCGGCGGGCCGCATCCGCTGGGAGCGCGCTGCGCTGGACAGCACCTCTGTCCCAGCAAAAAGGGGGGCGCGGAGACCGGCCCGAACCCCACGGATCGCGGTCGGCCGGGCACCAAGCGGCACATGGTCACGGATGCCGAGGGTACGCCGCTCAGCCTGACGCTCAGCCCCGCCAACCGCCATGACAGCAAGATGGCTGCGGCCACGCTGGATGCCGTGCCGCCCGTCAGTGGCGGCAGGCGCGGTAGACCGCGCAGGCGGCCGAAGAAGCTGCACGCCGACAAGGCTTACACGGGCCGCCCCGTCCGCGAGGCCCTGCGAAAACGCGGCATCACACCGCGCATCGCCCGCCGCGGCGTCGACGACAGCAGACGCCTCGGCCGTCATCGCTGGGTGATAGAGCGCAGCTTCGCGTGGATGGCTCGCTTCCGTCGTCTCGTCGTGCGCTACGAGCGTCGCGCCGACATCCACCTCGCCTTCGCCACCCTCGCCGCAGCCCTCGTCTGCCTCAGCCAAATCAAGCGGTTCTGTTAGATGCTTTAATTGCGGCCAGGAAAGGACGAGCAGACGGTTCCAGTTCCTCGCTGCTCACGCGCGGCGCGTTCACTCGTGTCGCAGCGCCTGGATGGGGTCGAGGCTCGCGGCGCGCCGCGCCGGCCAGTAGCCGAAGAACAGCCCGGTCAGGCCTGAGACGGCGACGGCGAGCGCCACCGCGTCCCATTGGATCAGGACCGGCCAGCCGCCGGCGGCTCCCAGCGTGTGCGCCAGCGCGATGCCGACCGCGACGCCGGCCGCGCCGCCGAGCAACGCCAGCAGCACCGCCTCCAGCAGGAATTGCCGCAGGATGTCCTGCCGCCGCGCTCCGACCGCAAGGCGCAGCCCGATCTCGCGCGTGCGCTCCGTCACGCTCACCAGCATGATGTTCATCACGCCGATCCCACCCACCAGCAGCGACACGGCGGCGACCGCGGCCAGCAGCAGGGACAGGGTGCGCGCCGAGGCGTCGCGCGTCGCGGCGATCTCGCTCAGGTTGCGGATGTTCACCGTTTCCGGCTCGTTGGCGGCCACGCGGTGGCGCTGGCGGAAGAAGGCGCGCAGCTGCTCCTCCACCTCGGCCATGTCCTCGCCTTCCGCCACCTTCACGGAGATGGAGCCGACCGAGCGGGCGAAGGCGCGGCTCGCCCCCATGACGGAGCGGCGCGCCGTCCAGTAGGGCATCACCACCATGTCGTCCTGGTCCTGGCCCATGGGGTTCTGCCCCTTGCGGCCGAGGACGCCGATCACCTCGAAGGGCGTGGCGCGGATGCGGATCTCGCGCCCCACCGGGTTCTCGTCGCCGAACAGGTTCTCCGCCACGGTCTGGCCGATCAGCGCGACCTTGCGGCCGGAGGTGGCTTCCTCCTCCGAAAAGAAGCGGCCCTCCGCGACCACCCATTCATGGGCGACGAACCAGTCCAGGTCGGTGCCGTTGACCCAGGTGGACCAGTTCTGGTTGCTGTAGACGATCTGCAATTGCTGGCGGATCGTGCCTGCGGCGGCCTCCACCGCCGGGATCTCGCGCGGGATGGCCTGGGCGTCGTCCCACGACATGTTGGGCCGCTGCCCCGCGCCGAGCGAAACGCCGCCCATCCGCACGTTCGAGCCCCAGACCAGCAGCAGGTTCGCGCCGAGCGACTGGATCTGCGACAGCACCTGCTGCCGCGCCCCGGCCCCCACCGCCACGGTGACGATCACCGCCGCGACGCCGATGAAGATGCCGAGCGCGGTGAGCGCGGCGCGCAGCTTGTTGGCGGCAAGCGCCGACAGCGCGGCCAGCCCCGCCTCGCCGAAGGAAAGCCCGGCGCGGCCGGGTGGCAGCGGGGGAAGCGGCGTCGCGACGGGGCGCGCAACCTCGCGCGTGATCACGTTCATGCGAAGGGCACCCCGATCATCGCCGCCGCGTCCACGGGCGGGTGCGTCTCGTCCTCGAAGAGGCGCCCGTCGCGGAAACGCAGCGTGCGCCCGGCGAAGGCCGCCACGTCCGGGTCGTGGGTGACGCAAAGGATGGACACGCCCGAGCGGTTGAGCGCCTGGAACAGCGCCATGATCTCGAGGCCCGTGCGGCTGTCCAGCGCGCCGGTCGGCTCGTCGGCCAGCAGCAGTTCGGGGCCGCAGACCAGGGCGCGCGCGATGGCGACGCGCTGCTGCTGCCCGCCCGAGAGCTGGCTCGGCGTGTGGTGCATGCGCGAGGCGAGGCCGACGCGCTCCAGCGCCATCTCCGCCCGCTCCCGCCGGATCTTCGGCGGGATGCCGCGATACAGCATCGGCATCATCACGTTGCTGAGCGCGTCGGAGCGCGGCAGCAGGTGGAAGGACTGGAACACGAAGCCGATCTTCTCGCCGCGCAGCGCGGCCAGGCGCTCGGGCGATAGCGTCCCCACCTCCTCCCCGGCCAGGCGGTAGGAACCGCGCGTCGGCTGGTCCAAACAGCCGATCAGGTTCAGGAAGGTGCTCTTGCCCGAGCCGGAGGGGCCCATGGCGGCGACGAACTCGCCGGGCCGCATGGAGACGTTCACCCCCTCCAGCGCCGCCACCACCCCCTCGCCGGACGGGTAGTGGCGGGTAAGGTCGCGCGTCTCGATCAGCGCGTCCATCAGAACAAGTTCCGCGAGGGCGGCGCGCGTCCGGCAGTACCGGAGGCGCGCTCCGTCCCGGTCACGACCTGCGCGCCCTCGGCGATCTCGCCGGACAGGATCTCGGTGACGCTGCCATCGGAAAGGCCGATGCGGACCGGGACGGCACGCGGCGCCGTGCCCTCGCGCTCCACCACCCAGACCGTGCCCGTGGCGCCACCGCGTCCGCCGCCACCCCCACGCGCGGCGGCGAGGCGGGCGCGCTGCTCGGGCGTCAGCACGGCGTTCAGCCGGGACTGGAGGCGCTGCCGCGCCGCCTGCATCCCCTGGCGCCGCGCCTCGGCTTCGCCCGGCATCGCCGCCATGCGCTCACGCATCTCGGCCAGGGCTGCCTCCACCTCCTGCCGCTGGGTGGGGCTCAGGTCTTCCATTTGGCGCAGCGCGGCGGCCATCGGGCTTTCGGGCGGCGCATTGGCGGCGGTGGCGGACTGGCCCGCCGGGCGCCAGCGCAGCGCGGCGTTGGGCACGCGCAGCACGTCGCGGCGCTCGTCGGCCACGATGCGCAGCGTCGCGGTCATGCCGGGCAGCATGCGGCCATTGTTGTTCGGCGCGGCGATGATGACGGTGTAGGTGACGACGTTGTTCACCGTGGCCGGCGTCAGGCGGATGTCCTTCACCGTGCCACGCAGGTTCAGCTGCGGGTGCGCCGCCACCGTGAAGGTGACGCTCTGCCCGGTGCGGATGCGGCCGATATCGGCCTCGTCCACCGTGGCCCAGACCTCCATCTCGTCCAGGTTGGCGGCGATGGTGAACAGGGTCGGCGCTTGCAACGAGGCTGCGACGGTCTGCCCCAGATCCACCGAGCGCGACACGACGATGCCGTCGATCGGCGAGCGGATGACCGTGAAGGACAGGTTCACCTCCACCTGCCGCAGCACGGCGGCGCGCTGCTCGGCCTGGGCCTCGGCCGTCTCGACCTGGGCGGCGGCGGTGCGGGCGGCGGCCTCGGCGCTGAGCTGGTTGGCCTCGGCCTGCTCGGCCTGGGCGCGCTGCGTGGCCAGCGCGGCCTGCGCGCCCTCGAAGGTGAAGCCGGCGCGGGTCGCGTCGCGCACGGCGCCGACGCCGGAGCGGCGCAGTTCCTCCGTCCGGTTGCGCTCGAAGGTCGCGTCGCGCAGCAGCGCCTCGGAGCGCTGCACCTCGGCCTTGGCGGCGGCGACGGCGGCGCGGGCCTGTCCTGCATCGGCGGCCGCGCGCTCCGCCTGGGCGCGGGCCACGACCACGGCGGCGCGGGCGGCGAGCAGGTCGGCCTGGGCGGCCGCGCGCGTGGCCTCCAGCTGCTGGGTGTCGAGGCGCGCCAGGGCCTGGCCGGCCGTGACGCGGGTGTTCCAGTCGGCCATCACCTCGCGGATCTGGCCGGAAAGCTGCGAGCCGACGATGACGCTGTTGACCGGGTTCACCGTGCCCGTGGCGCTGACCACGGCGGTGATCGTCCCGCGATCCGCCTCGGCGAGGCGCAGGCGCGGCCCGGCCTCCGCGGCAGCACCCAGGCCGAGCACCCCAAGGGCGGGGGCACCCCAGAGATAGGCGCCGCCCGCGAGGAGCGGCAGGATCAGGAGGAAGGCGAGTGGCCGGCGCATCGTGCCCCGCATATAGGGTGATCGTTGTAACAACCGTGTTGCTGGACAGGGAAGGAGGGTGACATGCGTCTCCTGGTTCTGGGGGCGGGCGCCCTGGGTGGGTATTACGGCGGGAGGCTGCACGAGGCCGGGGGCGACGTCGCCTTCCTGGTCCGCCCCGCCCGCGCCGAGGCTCTGCGCCGGGACGGCTTGCGGATCGAAAGCCCCTATGGCGACGCCCACCTCCCCGTCCGCGCCGTCACCGAGGCCGGACCGGGCTTCGACGCGGTTCTGCTGACCTGCAAGAGCTACGACCTGCCCGGCGCCATTGAGGCGGTGCGGCCCGCCGTGGAAGCCGGCGCGCCCGTGGTGCCGGTGCTGAACGGCATGTCCCACATCGCCGCCCTGCAGGAGGCCTTCGGGCCGGAGCGCGTGCTCGGCGGGCTGGCCAAGATCCAGGCGACGCTGACCCCCGAGGGCACGGTGCGCCACTTCAACGACTGGCGCTGGCTGTTCTTCGGCCGCCTCGACGGCGCCCCCTGCCCCGTCTCGGCGGCGCTGGAAGAAGCCTTCGTCCCGGCGAAGGGCGTGGTGGCGAAGCAGGTGCCGGACATGGAGCGCCGCCTGTGGGAGAAGATCGTCCATCTCGGCACCTCAGCCATCGGCACGGTGCTGCTGCGGGGCGATGTGGGGCGCATCGTGCGCGCGGGCGGGACCGGGCTGCTACACCGCGTTCTGCAGCGCAACGCCGCCATCGCCGCCCACCACGGCCACCCGGTGACGGACGCCTTCATGGCCGAATACGGCGCCCTGTTCAGCGACGCGGGCAGCGCCTACGTCACCTCCATGCTGCGCGACATCGAGCGCGGCGCGCGCAACGAGGGCGAGGCGGTGCTGGGCTTCCTGCTGGAGGCGGCGCGACGCGCCGGCGTGCCGGACGAGATCCACGAGGCGGCGCTGCTGCACGCCCGGGTGCAGCAGCCGGGGTGACGCGCCCGCGCGGCTAGGCCGCTTCCCCCATCGCGGGGCCGGGGAGCGGGAACTCCACGCGCAGGACGGTGCCGTCGCATTGCTCCAACTGCGACGTGCCACCCAGATGCGCCGCAAAGCCCCGGATCAGCGAAAGCCCCATCCCCTCCTCCCGGCCGTCGGGCAAGCCGCGTCCGTCATCGCGCACCTCCAGCACGGCCTGCCCGGCCTTGCGCCGCAGCGTGATGGTGACCCGCCCGGACTCGCCTTCCGGGAAGGCGTGGCGGGACACGTTCAGCAACGCCTCGGTGACGAGAAGGGCGAGCGAGGTGGCCTGTTCCGCCGGCAGGATCACGTTCTCCGCCTCGACGACGGTGTCCGACCCGGCGACCACTTGGCTCGCCAGTTCGCGGAGCAGCGGCGCCACTGGCACAACGGTGCCGGCCCCTTCCGTGTCCAGGTAGCGGTGCAGCGTGGCCAGGGCCTGCACCCGGTCGCGCGCCGTTTCGAACTCGGCGCGCATCTCCGAATCGCCGATGCGGTCGCACTGCATGTTCAGCAGGGAGGCGACGATCTGCAGGTTGTTCTTCACCCGGTGGTGGATCTCGGAAAGGAGGCGGTCGCGCTGGCTGAGGGCCTTGCGCAGATCCGCCTCGCGCCGCGCGATGGCACGCGACGCTGAGGCGAGGGCGGAGCCGACATCCGACACCTCGGCCGGGTCCCAGGCGGTGGTGGGCGGGGCGAAGGTCGTTTCGGGCTTCCAGGCGCGCACCGTATGGGCCAGCCGGCGCAACGGGCGGGCGCAGGACAGTTCCGTTCCGGCCAGGACGATGAACAGGCAGGTTAGCAGAAAGAAGGTCAGCTCCGTGAGGCGCGTGATCAACTGATTGCGCGCCTCGCGCCGCGCTTCGGCGGCAGGGACGCCGACCAGCACCCGCATCCCCCGGTCGGGAGCCGAGATCGAATAGGCGAAGTCGCCGCCCACGCTGCTCGCGCCCACCCGCGTGTATCGTCCCGGCGCCTCGCTCAGCGCCGCCATCAGCGTCGCCTCGGGCAGCAGCGCAGCCTGGCGTTCATCCTGCGGCGGATAGGGACGGTGAGCGGAATCGAGCAACCAGGTGTGGTGGCGCGTCGCATCCTCGCGATTCTCGGCGGTGAACCAGTCCGCACGGATGGAGGCCCCCGCCACGGCGATCACCGCGTCGCCTTCCAGCAGCGGCGCGGCGGCTGGCAATTCGACCCGACCCGAACCGGGATCGAGCACGAACTTGCCAAGGATGTAGCTGCGTTCCTGCCGCAGGCGCGCCAGAAAGCCGGCATTCGCCGTTTCGCTGCCTTGCGTGCCATGGGAATTGCAGAGGAGCCGCCCATCCGGATCGAGAAACCAGAGGTCGGTGTAGCGGCCGTCGAACAAGCCACGCATCCGGCCGAGGATGCGGGAGCAATCCACGGGGCTGAGGCTCGCGAAGTTCTGGAAGCGGGCCAGCCCGCGAACGAGGTTCTCGAGGTCGTTGAGGGCCAGGGCGTGACGCACCGCGTCGGCCTCGCCAATGACCGTCGCCCTTTCGGCAATGGCGGTGAGCGACTGCTCGTATTTCTGCCAGGCATTGGCCCCGGCGATGATGGCCACCGGGATTCCGGCGACCAGCACAAGCGCGACCAGCCTTGACCTGATGCCGGAGAAGATCATCCAGCCCAATGCGGTACTCCGTCCGGGCCGGGACGGCTCCTGTTCTATTTGCTCTTGGCTTGGTCGCGCTCGATCAACGCAAGGATCTCAGGCGGAATCGGTTCTTTCGCGACATCGTCGAAGAGCGAGTGAAGACCTCGTTGGAGCCACAGATCGAACGCCGCGTCGGGCGAGGACCGACGTCCCCGCCCGCTCGACTTGCCATCCGGCCTCATTTCAGAGTGCGACCTTGCTGGCTTCTGTGGCGTCTCGCTCACCAACGCTCCCTTACACCGCGCCGCTGCGCCGCTCATCCGTGGCCAACATACGACGCTGAGGGGAGCGGGGGGAAGCGGTCCGGCCAGCGGAAGGCCGCTGCGCCACACCCGGGCGCTGGGCCACCGGCTCCTCGCCGAGCAGCCAAGCCTGGAGCTGCTTGCGGGCGCGGAAGACGCGGCACTTCAGCGTGCCGACCGCGACGCCCAGCTGCTCCGACACTTCCTCGTAGGACATGCCTTGCACCGTCACCATCATCAGGGCGAGGCGCTGGTCGGCCGGCAGCTTCCCAAGGGCGTGACGGAGTTCCTGCAGGGCGATGCTGTCCTCCTGGCCCGCGGCACGGGCGAAAGCATCGGCCGGAGCCTCTTCGACCTCCACCGTCTCGCGACGGCGGCGCATGTCGGACAGGAAGCGGTTCCGCAGGATGCGGCTCATCCACGCCTTGAAATTGGTGCCCGGCGTGAAGGAATGCTGCGCCGCCAAGGCGTTGGTGACGGCGGCCTGGACCAGGTCATCCGCGTCGGCCCGGTTGCGCGTCAGGGCGAAGGCCTGCTGCCGGAGGGCCGGGAGGGCCTGGACCATCAATTCATGGAAGGGGGTGCCGGGATCGGTGGCGCCCATCTGGTCCATCACGGTGGGGGCCTTCGGGTCGCGCATCGGGTTAGTCCTCTCCATTCTCATGCCAAGGCAATACCGATCGAAGGAGTATCGTTGCGACGCAGCGAGGAGAAAATTTCCGATCTTTTCATCCCATTGATGAAACCCCCCTTAAGCCTTCCTATTTAGGAGGAGGAATGCGTGTTCGTCCTGTCCAGGTCCGGCCCAGCGCGATGGACCAGCGCGGCCCGCAAGGCAGAGCGGGCACGGCTGACGCGCGCCTTGATGGTGCCCTCCGCCACGCCCACCACCTCCGCCACCTGCGCCGTTGTCATGCCCTGCACGCCCACCAGCATGAGCGCCTCGCGCTGGGCCAAGGGGAGTTCCGCCATGGCACGCGCCAACTCGTCCAGTTCCAGCCGGTCACCCTGGCTGGCGGGGCGGCTTTCCTCCGGACGCTGCGCCTCCAACGCGCGGCGCTCGCGGCCCGCCTTGCGTGCCTGTCCGAGCCAGACGTTGCGGAGAATGGTGAACAGCCAGGCCCGCAGCTCCGTCCCCGGCTCGAATTGCGTCTCGGCCCGGAGTGCGCGGAGGATCGTTTCCTGCACGAGGTCATCCGCCGCGGCGGCGCTGCGCGCCAGCGTGCGGCCATAGGCACGCAGCGCCGGCAGAAGCCGGGGCAGTTCCGGACGGATGGAGAAGGAATCCATTCGCCGTCTAATATCTCTCAACGATTGCCGTTTCAGGAGTCCCCCCACGCATGACTTCCCTGCCCGATGCCGAGCTGATGCAGGCCCTTCCCTATGCCCGCCGCTACGCCCGCGCCCTCGCCGGCAGCCAGGCGGCGGGGGATGCGATGGTGGCGGGCGCCCTGCGCGCCGGCCTTCCCGAATTGCCCGGGCGCCTTGCCCTTTATGCGGGGGTGACCCGCCTCGCCGGGACGGAGGCGCCGCCGGGCCGCCTGTCGGCGCTGGAGCGGCAGCTGCTCCTCCTCACCTCGTTGGAGGAGCTGGATGTGGAGGAGGCGGCGCGGGTCGTTGGCGTCGAGCAGGCGGAGGCGCAGCGCCTGCTGGAGCAGGCGCGCCAGAACCTGCGCGAGGCGACGGCGACCGACGTGCTGATCATCGAGGACGAGCCGGTGATCGCCATGGACCTGCGGATGCTGGTGCAGCGCTGCGGCCACCGTGTCGTCGGCGTGGCGTCGAGCGAGACGGAGGCGGTGCGCCTCGCCAATGAGCGCCCGACCGGCCTTATCCTGGCCGACGTGAACCTCGGCCGCGGCGGCGACGGCATCAACGCGGTCCGCCGCATCATGCAGAGCGTGAAGGTGCCGGTGATCTTCGTCACCGCCTATCCCGAGCGTCTGCTGACCGCCGAGGAGGTGGAGCCGGCCTTCATCATGTCGAAGCCCTTCGATCCGCTTACCCTCGCCATCTCCACCTACCAGGCGGTGACGGCCGGCCAGATGCCCATCGACTGAGGCGGGCCCCGTCCCGGCCCAGCTTCGCTTGAACCCGCAGGCGGCCCCCCATGGGGGCCGTCTCGCTTCCGGGCCTCTCCGCGATTTGGGACGGGTGCGGATCAACCTCCCCTCGCGGCGCCGCGTTCCGGCGGCACGGAAGTCCCGTGAGGAGTAGGCAAATGCTGTACTGGTCCCTCGTCTTTCTCGTGGTGGCCATCGTCGCGGGCGTGCTGGGTTTCGGCGGCATCTCCTCGACCTCGGGTGGCATCGCCCGGGTGTTGTTCTTTGTGTTCCTGGTCCTGTTCGCCGTGTCCCTCATCACCGGGCGGGGCATTGCCGGCTGACCATGCAGAGACGATCCCTCCTCCTCGCGAGCCTTGCCGCGCTGGTCGCCTCTCCTGCCCTTGCGCGCTCGCCGCGCGGCCTCTGGTTCGACCCGACCCAGCTTCCTTCCTACACCGGGCGGCTGGAGCGCTTCCTGATGGATCCCGCCGGCGAGGTGACGCGCGCCCTGCTGCGCGAGGGAACCCAGATCATCTTCCCCGCTTCGGAGGCCGAGGCGCTGACGAGCACGATCCAGCAGGACCAGACCCTGACCGCCTATGGCGTCAGGGCCCGCACCGCCCCCGTTGTCATCATGCTCGCCTGGGCGCGCAACGACCGGGAACCGGCGAATTTCGTCGCCAACCCGTCCTGGTTCGCCTCCGACCGCCGCGGCTCGGAGGAATTGTCGCTCCAGGGCCGGATCCGCGCGCCGCTCCTTTCCCCCCAGGGCGAGCCGATGGGCGTCATCACGGAGGAGGGCCACTTGGTGCGCCTCCCCGTGGGCATGAATGAGCGCTTCGACTGGCTGCGGCCCGGCGAGATCGTTGCGGCCGCCGGCCTCGGCACGCGGCGCGAGGAGAGCGTCGCCCTCGACGCCGTGCGGCTGGGACGGGAACCCGACAAGCTCGAACCCTTGCCGGAGGAAAACCGCCAGTGAGCGAAACCCGCGCACAAGCGGAAAAGGACGAGACCAAAGCCGGAGCCCTTCCCGAGGCCGAACTCGTCAAGCGGCCCATGGCCGCCTTCTGGAAGCTTACCAAGGCCTGGCTCACCGCGCCGGACCGTGGCAATGCCCGCTGGCTGATCCTTGCCCTCGTCCTGCTAACGGTGGGGCAGGTCGCCGTGCAGATCCGCCTCAACATCTGGAACCGCGACTTCTTCAACGCGCTGGAGAATCGCGACTTCGCGGCCTTCCGCTGGCAGATGGTCGTGTTCCTCATGCTCGCCGTCGGGGCCATGGCCGTGGCGGTGTACCAGCTCTACACGAAGCAGCTCATCCAGCTCGCCTGGCGCGAATGGCTCACGAAGCGCATCCTGGAATCCTGGTTGCATGAGGGGCGCCAGTACCAGCTGGAGATGGCCGGGGCCTCCGCCGACAACCCGGACCAGCGCATTGCCGAGGATATCCGCGTTTCCGTGGACCTCGCGGTGGATTTCGTCGGCGGCCTCCTGACATGCTCGATGATGCTCGCGGCCTTCGTTGGCATCCTTTGGACCATCTCGGGCCCGCTGCACCTGGGCTTCGTCGGCATCGACGCCTCCATTCCCGGCTACATGGTCTGGGCGGCGCTCACCTACGCCATCATCGGCACGACCCTGACCCTGGTGGTCGGGAGGCCCATGGTGGGGCACAACTTCGCCCGCGTGGCGGCGGAGGCGGATTTCCGCTTCGGCCTGACCCGCGCCCGCGAATCCGGCGAGGGCATCGCGCTGATCCGCGGCGAGGTCGACGAGCGGCGCGGCCTGGAGCGGCTGTTCGGCAATGTGCGCGGGGCGGTGCGGCGGCTCATGCGCTCGCAGCGCAACCTCATGTACCTCACCAGCGGCTACCACTCGCTGGCGATGATCTTCCCGACCATCGTGGCCTCGCCTGCCTATTTCTCCGGTGCGATCACCCTGGGCGGGCTGATGCAGATCGGCGCCGCCTTCGGTCAGGTGCAGAGTTCGCTTTCCTGGCTGGTCGACAGCTTCCCGCGCATCGCCGAATGGCGCGCTGCGGTGAACCGCATGGTGAACTTTCGCGAGGTGCTTGACGAGCTGGACGCGCTGGTCGCCGACCCCAGCCAGCCCACCATCACGGTGACGGAAGGTGATCCGGACACGCTGGTGTTCAAGGGGATCGAGGTCGCCTTCGCCAACGGAACCACCGTCATCCAGGACGCGACCGCCGAGATCCATTCCGGGGAGCGCGTGCTGATCCAAGGCGAGAGCGGCACGGGCAAGAGCACGCTGTTCCGCGTGATCGGCGGGCTGTGGCCTTGGGGCGCGGGCGAGATCGTTACCCCGCCGCGCGAGACGATGATGTTCATGCCGCAGCGCCCCTATCTGCCGCTCGGCACGCTCAAGGAATCGCTCAGCTATCCCGCCGGGCCCGACAAGTATCCGGACGAGGAGTGCCACAAGGCGCTGGAGCGTGTCGGGTTGGTACGCCTGCCCGAACGCCTGCACGACGAGGAGCGCTGGGACCGCGTGCTCAGTCTCGGCGAGCAGCAGCGCCTCGCCTTCGCGCGGCTGCTGCTGCACCGCCCGGCCTGGATCTTCATGGACGAGGCGACGGCCGCGCTCGACGAGCGCAACCAGGACGCGATGATGCAGATGGTGCTGGACGAGCTGCCGGAAAGCGCGCTGGTCTCCATCGGCCATCGGCCGGGGCTGGAAGCCTTCCACACCCGCACGCTGAAGCTGCAGAAGGCCGAGGGCGGGGCGCGCCTCACCCGTCCGCCGCGGCCGCCGCGGCAGCAGCCGCGCTGGAAGATCCCGGGGCTGAAGAACCCGCTGAAGCGGCGGCCGCGCGTGCCGGTGTGATCAGCAGCGCCGCTCCACGGTCGAGACCGCGGCGCCGCTGCCACGCAGGCTGAACGGCACGCGGCCACGGCCGGTCAGCAATTCCTGGCTGGCGCCGTTCCGCAGCGCCGCCAGCAGCGGCGGCGTCGCCTCCCAGGCAAGGAGGCCGTCGCGACCGGGGGGCGGCGCGGAAAGGTGGAAATCCTGCCCGTCCACGCGCAGCAGCAGCAGGTGGCCCGGCGGGAAGCGCTCATGCGCCGGATCGAGGCGAAGCCTCAGGGCGCCAAGCGCGGCGCAAGCAATCTCCAGGCAAACTCCCTCGGGGGCGCAGAGGCCGGCGGCCGGGCGGCCGGATTGCGACTTGACGCGCCAAGTGGCCTCCGCGGCGCGGGTTGGTTCGGAGCAACGCGGCGCCGATCGGGGCGGCGCGCCCAACCCGCTGCACATTCGCTCCACGCAGGCATGGTAGCGCGGGTCGTTGGCGCCGCGGGATTGCGCCAGGCACGACCAGACGCAGCGCTGCTCGGCCATCGGGTCGGGCTGCGCGGCGACCGGCAGGGCGGTGGCGCAAAGGAGGAAGGCGAGGAAGAAGCCAGCGCGCATGCGGCGCCCCCTTTCGTCGGAACATCCTTCCGAAAAGGGAAGCACCGCCGCGCCGGCGCGGCAAGCGAAAGCCGGCTTAGCGCCCGGTCATGATCCGCTCGACCAGCTGCTTCACCGTCGGCACGAAGCCGTTGGAGTAGAAGGGGTCGGAGCCGAAGCGGTAGGCGTTGTGCCCCGCGAACATCAGGTTGTCCTCCAGGCTGCCGTCATGGGCGATGTCCTGAAGCGTCTTCTGGATGCAGAAGGAGCGCGGGTCGGCCTTCTTGCCGTTGTCCAGCGTGGGCGAGTGCTGTGCCCAGTTGGAAAAGCGGCACTGGCTGAGGCAACCCATGCAGGCCACCTGGTCCGCCAGGATCTCGCGCGAGCTTTCGGGCGTCACGAAGATCAGGGTGGAATCCGGTGTCCGCATCGCTTCGGTGAAGCCCGAGGCAGTCCAGTTCTGCGCCCGCTCGCGATCCGCCGGGGCGAGCCAGACGAGGCGCTTGCGCGGGCCGATGCCGAACTCGGCCGTGTGCTCGCCCACCTTCTCGGAGGAATAGGCGACCTGGCGCTCGCTGCGCGCCTCCAGGTCCCGCAGGAAGTCGTTGCGGACGGCGGAGGAATAGAAGCCCGTCGGCGAGAAGGGCTGCAGCAGCACGTCGCCGGGCTTCAGCTCGGTCAGCTTGCGCTTCCACGCCTCGCTGATCGGGGATTCGCGGGTCAGCAGCGGGCGGGTGCCGAACTGGAAGGCGATCGGCCCGAGCTCCGGGTTGTCGATCCAGTCCTCCCACTCCTCCAGCCACCAGACGCCGCCCGCCATGATGATGGGGGTGTCGTCCAGGCCGAAGCTGCGCATCTGCTCGCGCAGCTTGCGGACGCGCTCGTAGGGGGCCTCGGGCTTACGCGGGTCCTCGCTGTTGGACAGGCCGTTATGGCCGCCCGCCAGCCAGGGATCCTCGTAGACCACGCCGCCCAGCCACTCGCTCACCTTGCCGTAGGAACGCTTCCACAGCGCGCTGAAGGCGCGGGCGGAGGAGACGATCGGATAGTAGTGCACGCCGAAGTCGCGCGCGATCTCGGCCAGCTTGTAGGGCATGCCGGCACCGCAGGTGATGCCGTTGATGATGCCCCTGGCCCCCTCCAGCACGCCGCGGATCACGCGCTCTGCCCCGCCCATCTCCCACAGGATGTTGGCGTGGATGCGCGCCTTCGGGCCACCGACGTCGCGCGCCTCCCTGGCCTGCGCGATGCCGCCGGCGATGCCGTAAGCCACCAGCTCCTCGTGCCGGTCGCGGCGGGTCTTGCCGTGGTAGACCTGCCGGATGGTCCGGCCCTCGGCGTCGTAGCTGTCGGCGTTGACGGCGCTGAAGGTGCCGACGCCGCCTGCGGCCGCCCAGGCACCGGCAGTGAGCCCGTTCGAGACGGCGACGCCCTTGCCGCCTTCCACCAGGGGGAGGACGTCCGCACCGCCCATCCGGATCGCGTTGATCGCCTTCACTTCGCCAAGCCTTGCCGTGTCACGTTTCGATATATGTCACTCAAATGACCAGGGCCAAGGCCGCGCACGGCCTTGGCCCCTTATTTCATGCGAGGTCAGTCGTCGCGGCGCTCGCGGCGGGGGCGGTCGCCCCGGTCGCGGTCACCGCGGTCGCTGCGCTCACGGCGGGGCCGGTCCTCGCCGTCGCCCTCGCGCGGCTCGCGCGGGCGGCGCTCGCCGACCTGCTCGGTGATGTCGGCGCCGGTCGCCTGGTCCACGACGCGCATGGACAGCTTCACCTTGCCGCGGTCGTCGAAGCCGATGACCTTCACCTTCACCGCGTCGCCGTCCTTCACCACGTCGGTGGTGCGGTTGACGCGCTCATTGGCCAGCTCGCTGATGTGGACGAGGCCGTCCTTGGCGCCCAGGAAGTTGACGAAGGCGCCGAACTCGGCGGTCTTCACCACCTTGCCGTTGTAGATCACGCCCACCTCCGGCTCGGCCACGATGCCGCGGATCTTGTCGATCGCGGCCTGGGTGGCCTCGGGGGAGGTCGAGGCGATCTTGATCGTCCCGTCATCCTCGATGTCGATCTTGGTGCCGGTCTGCTCGACGATCTCACGGATCACCTTGCCGCCGGTGCCGATCACCTCGCGGATCTTGTCCTTGGGGACGTTGATCACGGTGATGCGCGGCGCGGTGGCCGCCATCTCGCCGCGGGCGCCGCTGATGGCCTTCGCCATCTCGCCCAGGATGTGCAGGCGGCCGTCCTTCGCCTGACCCAGCGCGGTGCGCATGATGTCGAAGGTGATGGAGGTGATCTTGATGTCCATCTGCAGGGCGGTGATGCCCTGCTCGGTGCCGGCCACCTTGAAGTCCATGTCGCCGAGGTGGTCCTCGTCGCCCAGGATGTCGGACAGCACGGCGAAGCCCCGATCCTCCTTGATGAGGCCCATGGCGATGCCCGCCACCGGCCGCAGCAGCGGGCAACCCGCGTCCATCAGGGAAAGCGAGGTGCCGCACACCGTCGCCATGGAGGAGGAGCCGTTGGACTCCGTGATCTCCGAGACGACGCGCATCGTGTAGGGGAACTTGTCCGGCCCCGGCAGCACGGGACGGATGGCGCGCCAGGCCAGCTTGCCGTGGCCGATCTCGCGCCGGCCCGGGCTGCCCATGCGGCCCGTCTCGTTCACCGAGTAGGGCGGGAAGTTGTAGTGCAGCATGAAGCGCTCGCGGTACTCGCCCACCAGCGCGTCGATGATCTGCTCGTCCTGGCCCGTGCCCAGGGTCGCGACGCAAAGGGCCTGCGTCTCGCCGCGGGTGAAGAGCGAGGAGCCGTGCGCGCGCGGCAGCACGCCGACCTCGGCCATGATGGGGCGCACCGTCTTGGTGTCGCGCCCGTCGATGCGCATGCCCGTGTCGAGGATGGCGCCGCGGACCACGTCGGCCTCGAGCTGCTTCAGCATGCCCTTGGCAGCGGCGGCGTCCAGCCCCTCGGCCTCCAGCGCGGCGACGACGGCCTTCTTGGCCTCGCCCACCTTGCCCTGGCGGACCAGCTTCTGCGTCTCCTTGTATGCCTCGGCCATCGGTGCGGCGCCCAAGGCGGAGATGCGGTTGCGCAGCGCGGCGAGGCTCGCATCCTCCTCCGGCAGCGCCCAGGCATCCTTCGCGGCGACCTCGGCCAGGGCAATGATGCCCTCGATCACCGGCTGGAAGCCCTTGTGGCCGAACTCGACGGCGCCGAGCATCACGTCCTCGGACAGTTCCTGCGCCTCGGACTCGACCATCAGCACGCCCTCGGCCGTGCCGGCGACGACGAGGTCCAGCTGGGACAGCTTGCGCTGCGGCAGGGTCGGGTTGAGCACGTACTGCCCGTCCACGTAGCCGACGCGGGCGCCGGCGATCGGGCCGAAGAAGGGAATGCCGGAGATGGTCAACGCGGCGGAGCAGCCGACCATCGCCACCATGTCGGGGTCGTTCTCGCCGTCATGCGACAGCACGGTCGCGATGACCTGGACCTCGTTGCGGAACCCCTCGGGGAAGAGGGGACGGATCGGACGGTCGATGAGGCGCGAGACCAGCGTCTCGTTCTCCGAGGGACGACCCTCGCGCTTGAAGAAGCCGCCGGGGATCTTGCCCGCGGCGAAGGCCTTCTCCTGGTAGTTCACGGTGAGCGGAAAGAAATCCTGGCCCGGCTTCACGTTGCGGGCGCCGACCACGGTGCAGAGCACGATGGTGTCGCCCAGCCGCGCCATCACGGCGCCATCCGCCTGGCGCGCGACCTTGCCGGTCTCCAGCGTCAGGATCTGGCCGCCCCAGGGGATTTCCTTGCGGAAGTAGTTGTCGAACATGCGTCGTCCCAATCTACGCGACGCACGGCAAGGTGGCAGTCCGGACACGGTCCGCCCCGGTTGGGAGGCTCTCGGCGTCTCGGGGCGCATGGGGGGCCGGGCGCAAGCGCCGCGGCGGGTGCCATGTGGCCGGAAACGCCGCCAGACCCGTTGCCGGAAGGGATGTGCCTGGAGGCTCTGCGAACCCGCCGCGATCGCGGGGTTGCGCCGCCGGACGTGCCGGTCGGCGGCGGGTATATGGACCGGATGGACCGTCGGGAAAAGGGGAAAGCGCTTCTGGCCTTGCAACGTGGCCCGAAAACCCCCATAAACCCGGCCTGAACACAACCCGGTCCTTAAGGGGGGTGGCCTTCCGGGGCCGCCCTTTTTGTTTGCCCGATCGAAACATCATGACGCCCGAACGCCCCCCACTCGAACGTCCCCGGCACGAAGGGCTCGACGCCCGCATCGCCGACCTCGTCGCCCCCACGATCGAGCACATGGGCTATGAGCTCGTGCGCGTGCAGGTCAGCGGCAAGGAGCGCCCGGTCGTCCAGATCATGGCCGACCGCGCCGACGGCACGCCCTTCACGGTGGAGGATTGCGAGCAGATCAGCCATGCGGTCGGCGCCGTGCTCGACGTGTCCGACCCCATCAAGGCCGAATGGACGCTCGAGGTGTCCTCGCCCGGCATCGACCGCCCGCTGACCCGCGCCAAGGACTGGGAGCGCTTCGCCGGCCACGTCGCGACGGTGGAGATGCTGGTGCCGCTGGACGGACGCAAGCGCTTCCGCGGCATCGTGCTGGGCGCGGACGCGGAGAATGCGCGGCTGCGCCTGGACGAGGGCGGCGACATCACCCTGCCCCGCGCCGGCATGCGCCGCGCGAAGCTCGTGCTCACCGACGAACTCATCGCCGCCGCCGCGGCGCAGACCCAAGGGAAGAACTGACATGGCCCTCGAGATCGCGCCCCCGCGCCCGGAGTTCCTCCAGGTCGCAGAAGCCGTCGCGCGCGAGAAGATGATCGAGAAGGAGGAGGTGCTGGAGGCGATGGAGCTGGCCATGGGCCGCGCCGGTCGCCAGACCTACGGCATCAACAAGGACATCCGCGCCGAGATCGACCGCAAGAACGGCGCCGTGAAGCTTTCCCGCTGGACGCTGGTCGTCGATGACGACGCGGTGGAGGACGAGGAAACGCAGATGCCACTGCGCATCGCGCAGAAGGTGAAGCCCGGCATCCAGGCCGGCGAGTACATCGTCGACCCGCTTCCCCCCATCGATTTCGGCCGCATCGGCGCACAGACCGCGAAGCAGGTCATCGTGCAGCGCGTGCGCGAGGTGGAGCGCAAGAAGCAGTTCGAGGAGTTCAAGGACCGCGTCGGCGAGATCATCAACGGCACGGTGAAGCGCACCGAGTACGGCAACCTGATGGTGGAGCTGGGCGGCCGCGCGGAGGCGCTGCTGCGCCGCGACGAAACCATCCCCCGCGAAGCCTTCAAGAACGGCGACCGCGTGCGCGCCTACATCTATGACGTGCGCGAGGAGCCGCGGGGCCCGCAGATCTTCCTGTCGCGCACCCATCCCGGCTTCCTCGCCAAGCTCTTCGCGCAGGAAGTGCCCGAGATCTACGAGGGCATCATCGAGATCAAGGCCGTGGCGCGCGACCCCGGCTCCCGCGCCAAGATGGCGGTGATCTCGCGCGATGCCTCCATCGACCCCGTCGGCGCCTGCGTCGGCATGCGCGGCTCGCGCGTGCAAGCGGTGGTGGCGGAGCTGCAGGGCGAGAAGATCGACATCATCCCCTGGTCCTCCGACATCGCCACCTTCATCGTGAACGCGATGGCTCCGGCCGAGGTCAGCAAGGTGGTGCTGGACGACGAGGGCAAGCGCGTCGAGGTGGTGGTGCCGGACGAGCAGCTTTCGCTGGCCATCGGCCGGCGCGGCCAGAACGTGCGCCTCGCCTCCCAGCTGACGCGCTACGACATCGACATCCTGACCGAGGCGGGCGAGAGCGAGCGCCGCCAGGAAGACTTCCGCAAGCGCTCCGGCCTGTTCGTCGAGGGGCTGGACGTGGACGACGTGATCGCCGGCCTGCTGGTGACGGAAGGCTACGGCTCGATCGAGGAGATCGTCGAGGTCGATGACGAGGAGCTGGCCTCCATCGAGGGCTTCGACGAGAACATCGCCGCGGAGCTGAAGCGCCGCGCCGTCGCCTTCCTGGAGCTGAAGGAGGTCGAGGCCGACCAGAAGCGCGTGGAGTTGGGCGTCTCGGACGAGCTGGTGGAGCTGGGTTCCTTCACGGCTGCCATGCTGGTGACGCTGGGCGAGAAGGGCGTGAAGACCCTCGACGACCTCGCCGATCTCGCCTCCGACGAGCTTGTCGAAATGCTCGGCGAGGACCAGATGGACGAGGAGACGGCGAACGCGATCATCATGGCCGCGCGCGCCCATTGGTTCGGGGAAGAGGGTGAACCCCAGAACGGATGACCCCGACCGCGAGCGGGGGCCGCTCCGCCGCTGCATCGTTTCGCGCGAGACCCGCCCGAAGGAGGAGATGATCCGCTTCGTGCTGGGACCATCGCGGGAGTTGGTTCCCGATCCGGGTGGACGTTTGCCCGGCCGGGGACTATGGTTGACGGCGCAGGACGAGATTCTCCGGAAGGCCCTGAAGACAGGCGCCTTCGCGAAGGCGGCGCGGGGGCCGGTCCAGGTCCCGGATCAACTGGCGCAGCTGGTGATCCGGATGCTCCAGGCCCGCATCCGCGACTTCCTCGGTTTTGCCCGCCGCGGCGGGGAGGCGGTGGCCGGACGGGAGGCGGTGCTGGAGTGGCTCAGGACGCGCGAGGTCGCGTTCCTGCTCCAGGCCTCGGACGGCAGCCCGGCGGAACGGGATCGGCTGGTGGGCAGGCGGGAAATCCCGGTCTACACCCCGCTGTCCGGTGCCGAGCTGGGGTCCGTCTTCGGCAGGGACCGCGCGGTTCACGTGGCGGTGCTGCCGGGGCGCCTGGCGGGTTCGTTGCAGGCGGAGGCGGCGCGACTGGCTGGCCTCCTGCCCGCAGGTCCGGGATCGGCCGCGGCGGAAGCCGGGGGGCACGGATCCCGGCCGCAGGAGTTTGGGCCGGATGCGCCGGCGGCAGGGGCCGCAGGCGCGAATCCGACCCTCGATTGACAGGTTTCGTGCCGGTTCCCAGGAACCGGCCGCAAGGGAATGTGGTTCGGAACGGCGAATGAGCGACCAGAATGATCAGGATGCGGCCAAGAGCCGGTTGAGCCTTCGCCCGGCGGGCCGCCTGGAGCTGAACAAGACCGTCGACGCGGGCAGCGTCCGGCAGAGCTTCAGCCACGGCCGCTCCAAGGTGGTGCAGGTCGAGGTGGTGAAGAAGCGCACCCCGGGCGCGGCCCCCGCCCCGACGGGCGGCGCGCGTCCGCCCAGCGGCTCCCCGCGCGCCGTGCCGCCCGGCAGCAAGGCCCAGCCCCCGTCCCGCCCCTCCGGTCCCGGCGGCCGTCCGCTGACCGCGGCCGAGCTGGCGACGCGCCAGCGCGTGCTGGAGGAGCAGCGCCGCCTGGAGGCCCAGCGCGAGCGCGAGCAGCGCGAGCAGCAGGCCCTGATGTTGCGCTCCGCTGCCGAGGAGGCCGCTCGCCGCGAGGAAGAAACGCGCCGCCGCGAGGAAGAGGAAGCGCAGGCCCGCGCCGAGGCGGAGGCCGAAGCCAAGGCTGCCGAGCGCGCGGCCAAGCGCGAGGCCGAGGCCCGGGTGGCCCCGCCGCCAGCCCAGCCCGCGCCGAAGCCCGCCGCTGCCACGCCCACCGCGCCTGCGACGCCGCCCGCCCCCGCTGCTGCCCCGGCCGAGACCGCGCGTCCGCGCGTGACGCCGCTCGCGGCCCGTGCGCAGATGGCGCCGCTGCGCCAGACGCCGGCTCCCTCTGGGCCGTCCTCGCGCTTGTCCCTTACCCCCCGTGCCCGCGAAGGCGAGGAGGATGACCGTCGCGGCCCGCCGCGCCGCCCGGGCGGTGGCCCCGGCGGTCCGGCCGGCTTGCGCCGCCCTGCGGGCCCGCCGCCGAAGAAGACCCCCCTCGCCGGCCCGCGCCGCGAGGGAAGGATCGACGTCAACGCCGCGCTTGAGGGCGAGGACGACCGTTCCCGCTCCATCGCCTCCATCCGCCGCGCCCGCGAGCGCGAGCGGCGGCAGGCCGAGCTGGCCCGCCTGCGCTCGGGCCAGGAGCGCGTGGTGCGCGACGTGGTGATCCCCGAGACCATCACTGTGCAGGAACTGGCGAACCGCATGGCCGCCCGTGGCGGCGAGGTGGTGAAGGCCCTGTTCCGCATGGGCGTGATGGCCACGCTGACGCAGAGCGTGGACGCCGACACGGCGGAGCTGGTCGCGCAGGAATTTGGCCACCGCGTGAAGCGCGTCGCCGAGGACGACATCGAGACGGGCCTGGAAGGCGCGGTGGACGAGGAAGGGGAGATGCTGCCCCGCCCGCCCGTCGTGACCATCATGGGCCACGTCGACCACGGCAAGACCTCGCTGCTCGACGCGCTCCGCAAGACGGACGTGGCGGCGCGGGAGGCCGGCGGCATCACCCAGCACATCGGCGCCTATCAGGTCGAGGTGCCGGGCGGCGGCAAGGTCACCTTCATCGACACGCCGGGCCACGAGGCCTTCACGGCGATGCGCGCCCGCGGCGCCTCCGTCACCGACATGGTGGTGCTCGTGGTGGCGGCGGATGACGGCGTGATGCCGCAGACGATCGAGGCCATCAAGCACGCCCGCGCGGCCGAAGTCCCGCTGATCGTCGCGGTGAATAAGATCGACAAGCAGGGCGTGAACCTGGACCGCGTCCGCAACGAGCTGCTGCAGCACGAGATCGTGGTGGAGAGCCTGGGCGGCGACGTGCAGGAGATCCAGGTCAGCGCGTTGAAGGGCACCAACCTCGACAAGCTGCTGGAAGCCATCTTGCTACAGGCCGAGATCCTGGACCTGCGCGCCAACCCGGCCCGCGCCGGCGAGGGCACGGTGATCGAGAGCAAGCTGGACCGCGGCCGCGGCCCGGTGGCGACCGTGCTGGTGCAGAAGGGCACGCTCAGCACTGGCGACATCGTCGTGGCCGGCTCCGAGTGGGGCCGCGTGCGCGCGCTGGTGGACGACAAGGGCCGCCCGGCCAAGGTCGCCGGCCCCTCCGCCCCTGTCGAGGTGCTCGGCCTGTCCGGCGTGCCCGGTGCCGGCGAGACGGTGCTGGCCGTGGAAAGCGAGGCCCGCGCCCGTGAGGTGAGCGAGTTCCGCCAGCGCAAGGCGCGCGAAAAGACGGCGGCGGCGATCAGCGCCGGCCGCGGCACCCTGTCCGACATGCTGGCCCGCATCCAGGCGGGGCAGCAGAAGGAAGTGGCCGTCGTGGTCAAGGCGGACGTGCAGGGCTCGGCGGAGGCGATCAACGCCACCCTGTCCAAGCTCGGCAACGAGGAGGTGCGCGTGCGCGTGCTGCACTCGGCGGTCGGCCAGATCACGGAATCCGACGTGCAGCTGGCCAAGGCGTCCAACGCCGTGGTCGTCGCCTTCAACGTCCGCGCCACGGCGCAGGCGCGGGAGATGGCGCAGCGCGACGGCGTGGATATCCGCTACTACTCGATCATCTACCAGGTGCAGGACGACATCGAGGCGCTCTACAAGTCCCGCCTCGCCCCCGTTCAGCGCGAGAACTTCATCGGCTACGCGTCCATCCTGCAGGTCTTCGAGGTCAAGCGCCTCGGCAAGGTGGCCGGTTGCCGCGTGACCGAGGGCGTGGTGAAGCGCGGCTGCGGCGTGCGCCTGATCCGCGAGGGCGTCGTGATCCACGAGGGCGAGCTTTCGACGCTGCGCCGCTTCAAGGATGACGTGAAGGAAGTCACCAACGGCTACGAGTGTGGCATGGGCTTCCGGAACTACGACGACATCCGCATCGGCGACCAGATCGAGTGCTTCGAGACGGAGACCGTCGCCGCGGCCTAGGCCGCGGCAGTTTCCCTGCCCTCAGACGCCGGGCGGCGGCTTTAGCCGCCTGGGCTGAACGCGCCGCCACGGTTTCGTGCGCGGCGCGTTCAGCCTGGGCGCGCCGGCCGCCGTGCGGCCGGCTTCTCACAGCGGGGTCCCAATCCCCGGAAGGAGTTCCCATGGCCAACAAGCGCCCCCATCATGACCCCGCCCAGGGCCCATCCCAGCGCCAGCTTCGCGTCGCGGAGGAGGTGCGCCACGCCCTCGCCTCCGTGATCGAGCGCGGCGACTGGCAGGACGAGGCCCTGTGGGGCGTTCCCATCACGGTCACCGAGGTTCGCGCCTCGCCGGACCTCAAGCACATGACGGCCTTCGTGTCCGGGCTGGGCCGCGACCTCGCGCCGGACAAGATGGCGGCGCTGAAGGCCAATGCCCCCTGGCTGCGCCAGCAGGTGGCGCGGCGGGTGCGGCTGAAATTCGCCCCCGAGATCCATTTCCAGCCCGACACGGCGCTGGACCACGCCGTGCGGATGAGCGCGCTGATGCGCCAGCCCGAGATCGCGCGCGACCTTCAAAAGAAAGACGAGGACGGGGATGCGTAACTTCCGCCGCAAGCCCAAGGGCCGGCCCATCGATGGCTGGCTGATCGTGGACAAGCCCACGGGCATCGGCTCGACAGAGGTGGTGAACATCGCCAAGCGCGGCTTCCAGGCGCAGAAGGCGGGGCATGGCGGGACGCTGGACCCGCTGGCCACCGGCCTCCTGCCCGTGGCCTTCGGCGCCGCCACCAAGACCGTTCCCTACGTGATGGACGGCACCAAGGTGTACCGCTTCACCCTGCGCTTCGGCGAGGCGCGCGACAGCGACGACGCGGACGGGGCGGTGACGGAAACCAGCGACGCCCGTCCCACGGACGAGGCGATCCAGGCCGCCCTGCCCGCCTTCCGCGGCGACATCATGCAGGTGCCGCCCATCTATTCCGCCATCAAGGTGAATGGGGAGCGGGCCTACGACCTCGCGCGCGACGGCGTGGCGGTGGAGCTGGAGGCCCGCCCGGCGCGGGTGGACCGCTACGAGCTGATCGAGCGTCCGGATGCCGACACCGCCATCTTCGAGGTGCAGTCGGGCAAGGGCGTCTACATGCGTTCCCTGGCGCGCGACCTCGCGCGGGCTGTCGGCACGGTGGGCCACATCGCCGCCCTGCGCCGGACGCGGGTCGGACCCTTCCACGAGAAGGACGCCGTCGCGCTGGACAAGATCGCCGCTTCGGGCGATACCCCGCCTCCTTCGCTGGACTTCCTTCTCCCGCTCGCGACCGCGCTGGCCGACATCCCGGCACTGGCCGTCTCGGAAGGGGAGGCCGCGCGTCTCGGCTTCGGCCAGGATCTCAGCCTGGTGGATTTCATGGGGCGCGTTCCGGACGCCGCCAACCCCGATGGGGGCCTGGTGCGCGTGACGGCGGCAGGACGGTTCGTGGGTCTTTGCCGCCTGGAGGAAGGGCGGCTGCGGCCCGAGCGTCTGATGGCACAGGCCTGACGGCGCGGCGCACCGGCTTCGCACTCCAGACACAAGGGACACACCCGATGTCGATCACCGCGGAGCGCCGCACAGCGCTCATCTCCGACTACGCCACCAAGCCCGGCGACACGGGCAGCCCCGAGGTGCAGGTCGCCCTGCTCTCCGAGCGCATCTCCAACCTGACCGAGCACCTGAAGACCCACGCGAAGGATTTCCATTCGCGCCGTGGCCTGCTGGTCCTGGTCGGCCAGCGCCGTGGCCTGCTGGACTACGTGAAGAAGAAGGACCAGGGCCGCTACGAGGCGCTGATCGGCCGTCTCGGCCTGCGCCGCTGAGGCGCTTTCTTCGAGGGATCGGGAAAAGGGGGCTTCGGCCCCCTTTTTTCATGCCCGTTGGAACACCCAGTAGAAGGGCGTCCGCCCCTCGCGCAGCGCCTTCTGCTCGTAGCGCGTCGGCGGCCAGCATTCGGGGCGCAGCGCGACGCAGCTGACCTGCTCGAAATGCCGCTGGTCGCGGAATGTCTCCATCACCCAATCCTGGTAGGTCGGGTCGTCGCTGGCGATGCGCCATTCCGCGCCCGGCTTTAGCACGCGCGCCACCACCGGCAGCATGGCCGGATGGACGAAGCGCCGCTTGGCATGGCGCGCCTTGGGCCAGGGGTCCGGGAACATCAGGAACAGGCGCGACAGCGACGCATCCGGCAGCGCGGCGATCAGGTCCCGCGCATCCTGCGGCCACAGGAACAGCCGCTCCGGCAATGGTGCCGTCCCCTCCTCGCCGTCGGGCACCAGCCGCGACAGGAGCGAGCACAGCCCGTTCTCGAACACCTCGCTCGCCACCAGTGTCACCTCGGGATGCGCCGCGTGCTGCGCCAGCGCGTGCTCGCCGCCGCCGAAGCCGACCTCCAGCCAGAGCGGATCGGGCAAGGGACCCTGCGACGGGTCGAAGCGCAACCGGGGCAAGGTTTCAGCCAGCAGCCTTTCCTGGCGCGGGCGCAACGGGTGGCCGCGCCGGCGGCCATAGAGCCGCAGCGGGACGCCTTCGGGCAGGGTCATCCGGCTTCTCTCCCCCAAGAAATGCAAAGGGCGGGACCGAGGCCCCGCCCTCCAGCGCCATCAGGAAGGCGGTGGTGTCAGCGGCCGAAAGCGCGCTTCAGCTCGTCCACCAGGTCGGTCTTCTCCCAGGTGAAGGTGCCCTTCTCCGAGTCGGGCGTGCGGCCGAAATGCCCGTAGGCGGCGGTCGGCACGTAGATCGGGCGGTTCAGGTGCAGGTGCTCGCGGATGCCGCGCGGCGACAGGTTCACGAGCCCGTCCATCACCTTGGCCAGCTTGGCCTCGTCCACGTCCTTGCCGGTGCCGTGCAGGTCGAAATAGACCGAGAGCGGCTTCGACACGCCGATCGCGTAGGAGACCTGGATGGTGCAGCGCTCGGCGAGGCCGGCGGCGACCACGTTCTTCGCGACGTAGCGCGCGGCATAGGCGGCCGAGCGGTCCACCTTGGTCGGGTCCTTGCCGGAGAAGGCGCCGCCGCCATGCGGGGCCGCGCCGCCATAGGTGTCCACGATGATCTTGCGGCCGGTCAGGCCGCAATCGCCGTCCGGGCCGCCGATCACGAAGGTTCCGGTCGGATTCACGTAGAGCTCGGAATCCGGGCACATCCAGCCCTTGGGCAGGCTGCTCTCGATGATGGGCTGCACCATCGTTTTGATCTGCGCCTGCTCCATCCCCTCGACATGCTGGGTGGAGAGCACGACCGAGGTGGCGCCGACCGGCTTGCCGTCCACGTAGCGCAGCGTCACCTGGGACTTGGCGTCGGGCAGGAGGCCGCGCACCGCCACGTCGTTGGCGCGGCGCATCTCGCTGATGCGGCGCAGGATCAGGTGCGCGTAGTAGAGCGGCGCGGGCATGAGGTCCGGCGTCTCGGTGCAGGCGTAGCCGAACATGATGCCCTGGTCGCCCGCGCCCTCGTCCTTGTTGCCGGCGGCGTCCACGCCCTGGGCGATGTGGGCGGACTGGGCATGGAGGTGGCACTCGACGGTGGCATGGCGCCAGTCGAAGCCGTCCTGCTCGTAGCCGATATCCGCCACGGCCATGCGGGCCTTGTGCATCAGCAATTCCGGTGTGATGGAGCCGGGGCCGCGCGTCTCGCCGGCGATGACGATGCGGTTCGTCGTGACCAGCGTCTCGCAGGCCACGCGCGCATAGGGGTCGGCCTCCAGGAAGGTGTCCAGCACGGTGTCGCTGATGCGGTCCGCCACCTTGTCGGGGTGGCCCTCGGAGACGCTCTCCGAGGTGAACAGGTACTCGCCCTTGTCGCGCATGGCGTGGTTCGGCCTCTTGTCGCTTTGTTGGGTGGAACCGGACACCCCCGGTCGGAGCGCCTGCCGATGGCGGCGCGCCGCACCCCTTGGCAGGGTGCGGCGCGGGGGTCAAGGCAGGGTGAATCCATCTGTGGGAATCGGCGCGGGGCGACCGACCATCATCGCCGCCACCACCGCGGCGCTGCCCATCGCCAGCGTGAAGCCGAGCGATCCATGCCCCAGGTTCAGCCAAAGATTGGGCGCCGCCAGTGTCGGGCCGAGGATGGGCAGGCCGGTGGGGGTCGAGGGGCGCAGGCCCGCCCAGGGACGGATCTCGCCCCAGTCGCTGGCCCCAGGGAAGGTGGCGCGGGCCTGGCGCAGCAGGGTGGTCAGCCGGCTTTCCTCGATGCGCCGGTCATGGCCGACCAGGTCGGCCATGCCGGCCACGCGCAGCCGCTTGCCGAGGCGCGCATAGACCACCTTGGCCGCGCTGTCGGTAACCGAAAGCCGCGGCGCTTCCGACTCGTCGACCACGTCGAGGGTGAGGGAATAGCCCTTGAGCGGGTAGATCGGCAGGTCGAGGCCAAGGGGCCGCAGCAGCGGCCGCGCGCCGTTGCCCAGCGCGACGACGAAGTGATCCGCCTCGATCGGCCCCTCCTCCGTCGCCACGGCGCGGATGCGGCCATCGGCGCGGATGATCTGGCGGATGCGCGCGCCGAGGCGCAGCGTGACCGCCGCGTTGCCGCGCGTCAGCCGCTCCGCCAGCGCCTCAGAGAAGCGGCGCGCGTCGCCCGCCTCCTCGCTCTCGGTCAGGATGCCGCCGGCGATGCGATGGGCGATGTGGCGCAGCGCCGGCTCCGCTTCCAGGCATTCCTCGCGCGACAGGGCGCGCTGCTCGCTGCCCAGCCGCGCCTGGAGTTCCATCTGGCGCCGCGCCCCCGCCATGCCCCCTTCGTCCGGCTGCACCACCAGCTTGCCGGCGCGCGTGAAGTCGAAGTCGAGGTCGGGCAGCGCAACGGTTTCGCGCATCAGGTCGCGCGAAAGGTAGGAAAGCAGCAGGAGGCGGCGCGTGGTCTGCTCCGCCGTGTCGGCGTTGCAGGCGCGGATGAAGCGCAGCAGCCACTTCCACTGGTGCGGGTCGGCTTCCGGCCGTAAGCGCAGCGGCCCATCCGGGTCCATCAGCCAGGACGGCACCTTGCGGAGCACGCCCGGCCCGGCGAAGGGCGCGACATAGGAATAGGAAAGCTGCCCGCCATTGGCGAAGGAGGCGCCCCGGCCCGGGGAGGGCTCCGCGTCGAGCACGGTGACGCGCCAGCCTTCGGCGGCAAGCAGATGCGCAGTCGAGAGCCCGACGACCCCCGCGCCCAGGACCAGGACATGCATGACGCCATGGTGCGGCGCGGCCGGGCGGAGGTCCAGGGTGGGCGGGCGTTTCCGCTGGCCCGAATAGGGCGCTAGACACGCGCCCATGGATGACGAAGCCCTCCGCGCCGCGATCGCCCGGCATTTCTGGTTCCACAGCATCGAGCTGCGCCCCGGCATCGTCACGCCCGGCCTGAAGACGCCAGAGATCATGCATGCGGAGGAGGAGGCGCTGCTGGGCTCCTTCGACCTGTCCGGGTTGTCCGTGCTGGATATCGGCGCCTGGAATGGCGGCTTCACCCTGGCGGCGCTGCGGCGCGGCGCGGGGCGCGTGCTGGCCACGGACAGCTTCACCTGGGACGCGCCGCATTTCCGCGGCCGCGAAACATTCGACCTCGCCTGCGCCGCCTCCGGCCTCCGGCCCGAGGCGCGGCATCTGGACCCGACCGAGCTGCCGGCCGGTCTCGATCCCTTCGACCTCGTGCTGTTCCTGGGCGTGTTCTACCACCTGCGCGACCCGATCCCGGTCGTGGACGCGCTGGGCCAGGTGACGCGGCAGGTGCTGCTACTGGAAACGCACCAGGATGCGCTGGAGGAAAAGCGCCCGGCGATGATCTTCTATCCGGGCGACGAGCTGGTGGGCGACGCGACCAACTGGTGGGGGCCGAATCCGCCGCTGATCCTGCACCTGCTGCTCCAGGCCGGATTCGACCGGGTGCTGTACCGCCCCCACCCGGTCTTCGGTCGCTCGCGCGGGCTCTACGCCGCCTTCCGGCCCAGGGCCTCCCCGGCCCTGCGAGAGGCCCTGCCCGCCCCCTGGACGGAGATGTCGCCCGCTTGAAACCGGAAGCCTTCGACGTGGTGGTGCTGGGGGCCGGCGCCGCCGGCCTCTACTGCGCCGCCACGGCGGGGCAGCGCGGGCGGCGCGTGCTGGTGCTGGACCATGCGCCGGAACCGGGGCGCAAAATCCTGATCTCCGGCGGCGGGCGCTGCAACTTCACCAACCTCCACGGCGCCGACCCGGCGCGCTACCTGTCGGGCAATCCGCGCTTCGCCCGCTCCGCCCTGGCCCGCTGCACGCCGCAGGATTTCCTGGCCCTGGTCGAGCGGCACCGCATCCCCTGGCACGAGAAGACGCTGGGTCAGCTGTTCTGCGACCGCTCGGCGCGCGACATCCTCGGCCTGCTGCTGGCGGAATGCGACGCGGGCGGGGTGGATCTGCGCTGCGGCCATCGAATCACCGCGCTGGACCGGGCGGAACGCTTCCGCGTGGAAACCGATCGCGGCACCTTCGAGGCGCCGTCCCTGGTCCTCGCCACGGGCGGCCCGTCCATCCCGAAGATGGGCGCCACCAGCTTCGCCGCCGAGGCGGCTCGGCGCTTCGGCCTCGGCGTCACGCCGCTGCGCCCGGCCCTGGTGCCGCTGCGGTTCGAGGGTCCGTCGCTCGACCTCATGCAGCCCTTGTCGGGCGTTTCCCTGCCTGTCCGCGCCGCCTGCGGCGGGGCGCGCTTCGAGGAAGCGCTGCTCTTCACCCATCGCGGCCTCTCGGGGCCCGCCATCCTGCAGGTCTCCTCCTTCTGGCGCGAAGGCATGCCTCTCGCGCTCGACCTGCTGCCGGGGGTCGATGCACGGGACTGGCTGCTTTCCCTCAAGCGAAGCCAGGGGCGCAGCGAGGCGCGCACCGTGCTGGGAACCCGCCTGCCCGCACGCCTCGCCGCCGCTCTGGCTGAGGGGATGGGTCGCCTCGCCGACCTGCCGGACCGCAGCCTCTCGGCCCTGGCCGCGCGGCTGTCGGACTGGCAGCCGGTTCCTTCCGGCACCGAAGGCTACGCAAAGGCCGAGGTGACGCTGGGCGGCGTGGACACGGCGGATTTGTCGCAGAAGGACATGCAGGCGCGCAGCGTGCCGGGGCTGTTCGTGGTGGGCGAGGCGGTGGACGTGACCGGCTGGCTCGGCGGCTACAATTTCCAATGGGCCTGGAGCAGCGGACGGGCGGCCGGCCTCGCGGCGTGACGCGCCGGGGCGATTCATGCAAGAGTGAGTCGAACCCATCCTCTCAACCGCCGGTCCCCATTGCCCCTGGTTCTTCGCGCCCTGTTGCTGCTCCTTTTCGCTCTGATTCCGGCCGCGCTGGTGCAGGTCTGGATGGAGCGCGAAGCCCGTGAGACGCGGGCGGAGCAGGTGGCCGAGCAGTCGATGCGGCTCGTGCGCTTGGTCGCGGCGCAGCAGGTCCGCACGCTGGAAGGAGCACAGCAGGTCCTCGCCGCCATGGCCGCGCACCGTGCGGTGCAGGCGCTGCGGCCCAGCGACGAATGCGAAGACTTCCTGCGCGGCGTTCTGCAAAGCTACACGCGCTACACCATCGCCAACGTCTTCGACCTTGCCGGCAACTCGGTCTGCTCCCCCTGGCCGGAGGAGATGCGCAACATCAACGTCCGCGACCGCTGGTATTTCAGCGAGGTCCTCCGGACGCGCAGCTTCGTGATCGGCACGTTCGGCACGGGCCGGGCCACCAGCACCCCGAGCATCCACCTCGCCGCGCCCCTTTTCAACGACGCGGGCGAGGTACGGGCGGTGATGGTGCTGGGCCTGTCGGTGGATTGGCTGGTCCGCGACCTCCTGTCGCTGGAACTGCCCGAAGGCTCCTCCTCCACCATCGCGGATCGCGAGGGAACGATCCTGGCCCGGTCGCGCGACCCGGAGAGCTTCGTGGGGCGGCGCATGGCGCCCTTTGCCATGGCGCTGCTGAACAAGCCGGAGCCCGGCATTATCGACGCGCCGGCCCTGGACGGCGTGCGTCGCGTCGCCGCCTATCTTCCCGTCCAGGCGGCGCCGGAGGGGCTGTTCATCACCATGGGCCTCGACGCCAGCCGGGTGCTGCGCGACGCGGCGGCGCGGGACCGGCGTTCCGTGTCGCTGATCCTCGGCTCGCTCCTGCTCACCTTCCTTCTGTCCCTCGCCGGCTTCGGGGCGGCGGTCCAGAGGCCGGTGCGGCGCCTCCTCGCCACCGCGCGGCGCTGGGGGCGGCAGGACTGGGATGCTCGGGTCGGGCCGATCGGGGGCGGGCGGGAATTCGCCCGCCTGGCCGAGGCCTTCGACGCCATGGCGGCCGAGGTGCAGGCGCGCGAGGCAGCACGGGCCGAAAGCGAGAGCCGGCTTTCCGCCCTGCTCGACCTGTCGCCGCAGATCGTCTTCACCGCCGACTCTCGCGGCCACATTACCTGGATCAACCGGTTCTGGTACGAATACACCGGCCAGCCCCAGGGCTCCGGCCTGGGCACAGGCTGGGCCGCCCCCATCCACCCGGACGACCGCGCCCGCACCGGCGAGGCCTGGACGGCCGCCGTCGCGCGAGCAGACACGACGGGCGCGGAACACCTGCTGGAGATGCGCATCTTCCACGCCGCCAGCCGCAGCTATCGCTGGCAGGTGGTGCGTGCGCGCCCGCTGCGCGACATGGCGGGCAAGGCGATGGGCTGGATCGGCATCTCCGTGGACACGCACGAGCTTCGCGAAGCACAGGCCGAGGCCGAGGCCGCGGCCCGCCGCCTCCGCGCCACCTATGAAAGCGCGCCCGCCGGGCTGGCCCTGTTGAACCGCGACCTGCGCTTCATCGCGGTGAATCGTCGCCTCGCCGCCCTCGATGACCGAGAAGCGGGCGACTACGTGGGCCACACGCCGGAGGACCTGGGACTCGATCTTGCCCCGCAGATCATGCCCCTGCTGCGCTCCGTCGTGGAAAACGGCGAGGCGCATGAGGAGGTGGAGGTCACGCTGGACACGGAACAGGGGCGCCGCGTCCTGCTCTGCGGCTTTCGGCCCGTGTACGACACCAGCCCGGCAGCGGCCGCCGTCACCGCCGCCGTGCTGGACATCACCGCCCGCAAGCGCGCGGAGGACGTGGAGCGCCTCCTGTCACGGGAGGTGGACCACCGGGCCAAGAACGCGCTCGCCGTCGTGCGCTCCCTGGCCCGGCTGTCCCTGGCCGAGGGCCATGGCAGCGCCGAGGCCGTGGTGGAGGCGCTGGAAGGCCGGATCTCGGCCATGGCGCGGGTCCACACCGTACTGGCGCGCGAACGCTGGACCGGGGCCGAACTTGGCGAGTTGGTGCGCGGGGAGCTGGAGGCCTATGGCAGCGCGGCGCAGGCCGAGGGGCCCGAACTTCGCCTGTCCAGCGAGGCGGCGCAGCCCCTGACCATGGTGCTGCACGAGATGGCGACCAACGCGGCGAAATACGGCGCGCTTTCCGTCGGCACCGGCCAGGTCCTCGTGCGCTGGCGGCGCGAGGCGGATGGCGGCGTCGTCCTCACCTGGGAGGAGCGCGGCGGCCCCGAGCTGCCCGGCACGCCCCCCGTGCCCGGCTTCGGCTCCCGCCTCATCGAGGCGAACGTGAACGGGCCGCTGGAGGGCGAGGCGGAATTCCTCTGGGAAAAGGAGGGGCTGCGCGCGACGCTGCGGATCGCGCCGGAGGCGACACTGCCCCGTCCCGAGGGCGAGGGCTGATCCCTCGATCCGCCGCGCTCACTGCGCGGCCTCGGCCTTGGCCTCCGGCCCCTCCTCTTCCGCCTCCTCCTCCTCGGGGAGAAGCGGGCGCGCCTCGTCCATCAGCCGCGGCAGCTCCGTGATCCAGGGGCCGATCGCGGCGCCCGAAACGGCCTGCTCCGCCTCGTCGGTCACGGCGAAAAGGATGGAGCGCGGGGCCAGTTGCCGCGCCGTGCGCAGGGCACGCCAAAGGCGCGGGCGCCCGGCGCCCGATGCCATCACCAGCACCGCAAGGTCGGCGCGGCGCGGCTCCAGCGTCACGCAATGCCCCTCCTCCACCAGGGCGAGGCTCACCGCCGCCGCCGCGGCGTGGTCCAGCGCCCCGGCCATGGGACGCACGACGATGTGAGGCTCCGCCGACTCCTCGCCCCGCTCCTCCAGCACGCGCAGCAGGGTGCGCGACGCCCGCAGCGCCAGGGCGGGGCCGAAGCCCTCGTGCCGGCGGTCGGCTTCCACCTGAGCGATGGCGGGGAACACGAACCGGTCGAGCGCGTCGTTCAGGTCCTCGGCGGTGGCGTGGCGGTCGAAGATCAGGCCTGCCCCATCCGCGTCGCCGGCCAGGAGGCGCTGGTAGAACCGCGCCTGCGGCTCAAGCGGCGGGCTGTCGCCCAGCAGCACGTCCAGGAAGCGGAACCCCGGCACGTGGCGCCCGACGATCACGATGCAGGCGGTCAGCGCCGGGGCGAGGATCAGGCCGAGCGGCCCCCACAGCACCGCCCAGAACCCGGCGGCCAGCACGAGGGCGATGGGCGTCACGCCGATGGAATGGCCGTAGATCCACGGCTCCAGCACATAGGTCACGAGCCCGTCCACGACGACGAACAACCCGATGACACCCAGCACCGCCCACCACCCTTCCGTGGCGGCAAAGGCCAGCACCATCGGAAAGAGGACGGAAAGCGGGGCGCCCAGATAGGGGATGAAGCGCAGCGTGAAGCACAGCGCGCCCCAAAGCGGGGCATTCGGCAGGCCGAGCAGCCACAGCCCGATCCCCATGGAGGCGCCGAACACCGCATTCATCATGACCTGCATCAGCAGGAAGCGCCCGACGCGGTCCGTCGCGTCCAGCATGGCATTGGTGGTGCGGTGCAGGTCGTGCGTCCCGGCGAGGCGCAGCACGCGGTCGCGCAGATCCTCGCGATACACCAGCAGGAAGGCCATCAGCAGCAAGGTGATCAGCACGGTGGCGACGGGCGCCATCACCATGTGCAGCACCCCGAGCATGGTGGCGAGCGGCGACGACGCGCCGGCGGCGACGGCCACCGTGGCCGCCGGATGCTCGCGCGGCGGGGCGAGCGCAGCCGAAAGCCGCTCGAACAGCGCCATCACCCCCTGGATCGGGCCGGAGCTTTGGGTCAGCGCGACGAGCTTCTCCCGCAGCGTGGTCTCGTAGGAGGGAAGTTCGGCCGCCAGGGCCAGGGCCTGCGACACCACGGTCCACAGCACGCCGCTGATCACCCCCAGCAGCAGCAGCATCACCGCCAGCACGGCGACCACGCGCGGCACGCCCACCTTCTCCAGCCAGTTTGCGATGGGAAGCGCGGCGATGGTCAGCAGCAGGGCCAGCGCCAGCGGGGCCAGGATGTCCCGCCCGAGCCACAGCACGGCCACGACACCCGCGACGACAAGCAGCCTCTGCACGAGATCGGAGCGCGAGGGAACGGCGTAGTGCGTCTGGAAGGGTGCCATGAGTCCTCCGGCCCCGCTGCAACGCGGCGCCGCGCGCGGGCGTTGCTGGCCCGGAATTGACATTCAGTTCATAGGAGACATGGGATGTCCGGCAAGAACGAGGGCGTGACCGAAGGTCTGAAGGGCTTCCTGGCGGACACCTACGTGCTCCTCGCCAAGACGCAGGCCTGCCACTGGAACGCGCGCGGCAAGAACTTCTACGGCATCCACAAGCTGACCGAGGAACAATACGGGGAGCTGTTCCAGGCCGTGGACGAAATCGCCGAGCGCATCCGCGCCCTGGGCGGCGATGCGCCTGTTTCCCTGGCCGACATGCTGGGCCTCGCCAGCCTCGACGAGGCGAAGGAGGTGCATGCGACGGATGAGGCGGTGCGCCTGCTCACCGCCGACAACCGTGCCCTGGCCGAGCGCGCGAAGGAACTCGCCCTCGACGCCGACGAGGCGGATGACCTCGCCACCGCGGACATGCTGACCGAGCGCGTGCAGGTGCACGAGAAGGCGGCGTGGATGCTCTCCAGCCACCTCGGCTGAAACCCCCGGGGCGGCGAGCCCGTTTCGAAGACACCCAAGCAAGGAAGCGGATGATGGACACCCCCACCACCTACGGCGACCTGCGGAACACCGCGGATGACAAGGCCCGCGACCTTGGCAGCAAGGCGCAGGGCATGGCCGACGACATGTCCGAGAAGGCCCAGGACCTGGCCCGGGACGTGAGCGACCGCGCCCAGCATCTTGCCGAGGACGCCCGTGCCGAACTCATGGCGCTGCGCGAGAAGGTCGAGACGCTGATGAGCGAGCGCGTCACGCCCGCGCTGAACCATGCGGCCGACCAAGCCGAGGCGACGATGAACGCGGCGCGCACGCATCTGCGCGACGGCGGCGAGCGGATCGGCGAGCGCGTGCGCGAGCAGCCGCTGCTGGCCCTCGCCCTTGCGGCCCTCGCGGGCTTCATCGTGGCGGCGCTGGTTCGCCGCTGAGCGACAACAGGGAAACGCGAAAGGAAGACGGAAATGCAAACCAAGCACACGCTGGGCATGACGGTTCTGGCGGGCGCCCTGGTGGCGCCGATGCTGGCCTTCGGCCAGGCCGCCAACCAGTCCACCACAGCGCCCGGCACTGCGCCTGACACCGCCATGTCGCGCCAGCCGGACGGCACGCCGAGCAACCCGCCGGGCACTGCCGCGACGCGCGCCCTGGACCGCGCCGCCGGCACCAATGTCTCGGGCGCCAACCCTCAGAACGCGGACGGCACGGCCAACAACCCGCCCGGCACGGCGGTCGGCCGCGCGGCGGAACGCGCGGGTGACGCGGCGCGCGAAGGCGCCCGCAACACCACGACCAGCAGCACCTCGGGCAGCGGCACGTCTGGCAGCACCAGCAGCAGCACGGGCACCGTCCAGCACGGGCACACCGGCTCCTCTGCCATGGGCACGATGGGCAGCAGCACCACGTCGACACCGGCCCCTGGCGCCACGACGGATGGCCGCGCCAATGTCTCCACCACCGCGGCCGGTGCCGCCGGTGCGCTGGGCACGGCGGGCGGGCTGCTGGCGGAACGGCAGCGCATGAGCCAGATCATCGGCTCGCGCGTCTACAACGACCGCAACGAGACGATCGGCGAGGTGGACGACATCGTCGTCACCGGCAGCCAGCCGACGGCGATCATCTCCGTCGGCGGCTTCCTGGGCCTCGGCGCCCGACTCGTGGCCGTGCCGATCTCGGACCTGCAGTGGAACCAGGAGCGCGAGCGGATCATGCTGCCCGGCGCGTCGAAGGAGCAGCTGCAGAACCGCCCGGCCTTCGACTACAGCAGCCTGCGCCGCTCCTGATCGGGGTGGCTCAACATGGGGGCGGCGCGTCTGCGCCGCCCCTTTTCCATGCTCGCGCGCCCGCAAGGTGAGCCGTGTCCGACCTCGCCATCGCCGCTGAACGCCGCCCCGGCATCCTGCGCCGCGCCTACGCGGTCGCAACCTCGGACAAGATCTCGCTCACCTCCGCGGGGTGCGCCTTCTACGCCATGCTGGCGCTGTTCCCGGCGCTGAGCCTCGCCATCTCCATCTACGGCATGGTCTTCGACCCGGTGACGGTGGAGCCGCAGCTGGAGATCCTGCGCCGCGTCCTGCCCGAGAGCACCTTCTTCCTCATCGCCACGCGCGTGCATGAGCTGGTCTCGACCCCACGCCCCACGCTGGGGATCGGCATGGGCATCAGCCTTCTGATCGCGCTGTGGTCGGCCTCGGCCGGGGTGCGGTCTCTGATGGCGGCGCTCAACCTCGCGCACGACCAGGCGGAGGAGCGCGGCGCGCTCGCCTTCTACGGCACGGCACTGACCATCACGATCGGCGCGATCCTCGCGGTGGTGGTGGGCATCGCCCTGCTGGTCGGCCTGCCGCAGGCCCTGGCCTTTCTTGGGCTCGACGAGTTCACGGCGCTGCTGGTGCGCATCGCCTCCATGGTCCTGCTGCTGGGCGCGGTGCTGTGCGCGGTGAGCATCCTCTACCGCCTCGGCCCGGCGCATCCGCCGGAGAACTGGCGCCTGTTCAGCCCCGGCGCCATCGCCGCGACACTGCTCTGGGCGATCGCGAGCGCGCTCTTCTCCTTCTACGTCAGCAGCTTCGCGGGCTACGACGCGACCTATGGGCCGCTGGGCGCCGCGGTGGCGCTGCTGATGTGGTTCTACGTCAGCACCTATGTCGTGCTGCTCGGCGCCGAGCTGAACGCGGAGGTCAACCGTTCCGCCGCGTGAACCCGGCGCCGCTCGTGGCCTCGCTCAGCTCAGCACGCCGAAGAGCCACAGCAGGATGATGATGGGGATAGGAATGCCGATCAGCCACAACAGGATGCCGCGCATGGTCTGTTTCCTTTGCTGCAATGGGCAGGATGCCCATGGCCCGGGAACGTTGCCTGCGCAGGGGGGGTTTCCGGCAACCGCAACCTTCCGGGCGCGTTCGATTGGCACCCGAAAGGGTTGACTTCATCAGGAAGGATAAGCTGATGCGAAACCTGCTTCTGTTGCCGGCTGCCGTGCTGGCCCTTGGCGTGACCGCCTGCGCCGATACGCGCGATGGAACCCGCGGCAACCCGCCCGGCACCGAGGCGACCCGCGCCCTGGATCGCGCCGCTGGCACCAATGTCTCGGGCGCTTATCCGGGCCAGTCCGATGGCACCGCGGCGAACCCGCCGGGCACGGCCGCCACGCGCGCCGTGGACCGTGCCGCCGGCACCAATGTCTCGGGCGCTTATCCGGGTCAGTCCGATGGCACCGCGGCGAACCCGCCGGGCACGGCCGCGAGCCGCGCCGCGAACCGCGCAGCGCGCACCCGCCGCTGACGCGAACGGGACTGGGCCCTCGCTGGCCCAGTCCCATCTTCCCCCGTCCAGGCATGAAGGCCGCGCTCCTCCTCAATCCGCTCTCTGGCCGCCTGTCCCGCATGGAGGAGCCCCGCGCCGCCATCGAGGCCGCGATGCGCGAAGCCGGATTCACCCCACTCCCCGTTCCTGACGGCACGCTTGACGCGCAATGGGACACCGCGCGCGAAGCCGGTGCCGAGGCGATGTTCATCGCCGGCGGCGATGGGACGCTGCGCGCCTTCGTGCAACGCCTCATCGAGGCCCGCCTGCCCTGCGCCTTGCTACCAGGTGGGACGATGAACCGCGTCTGCCTGCGCCTGGGCCTGCCAGAGGATCCGGTGGAGGCCGCCCGCCTTTACCGCCCGCTTCCGCCCGAAGGGCTGGATGTCGGCTTCGTGAACGGTGAACCCATGCTTTACCAGAGCATCGTCGGGCGCCCTGCCCGGCTCCTGCGCTTTCGAGAGATGCAGCGCGCCGGCGGTTCCTGGTGGCCACTCCTCGTCACCGCCTGCCGCAACCTGTTCCGCCCGCCCTGGCGCGACGTGATCGTGCCGCTCGCCCCGGCGACGCGTGCCACCGGCCTCGCCGCCGTGGTGACCATGCCGGCGCCCGGCGACGGGTCGAGCCTCACCCTGCAGCTCATCCAACCCGCGGGGCCTGGCGGGCGGATTCGCCTCGCGTGGCGCTGGTTCCGTGGCCGACTGGCAGAGGATGCTTCCGTCATCACGCTGTTCGGGCAGCGCTTCGCCGTGCATGGGCGCGCACGCCTGCTGCGCGTGTCGCTGGATGGAGAGATGCGCATGCTGGTCCCGCCGCTGCGCTTCCGCCTCGCGCCGCTGGCGCTTGCCGTGCTGCCGCGCGCATGATCCGCCTCGCTTTCCTGTCCGACCTGCATTTCGGCGAGGGCACGCTGAAGGCCGAAGAGGCGTTGCTCGACGACCTCCTCGCCGCCGACCCCTCCGCCGTGCTCGTGGGTGGCGACCTGACGCGCCGCGCCCGCGCCCGTGAGTTCGCGGCGGCGCAGCGCTTCCTGGCGCGGCTGGAGCGGCCAGTGCTGGTGGTGCCAGGCAATCACGACATCCCGCGCGGCGACCTCTGGGCGCGCTTCACCTCGCCTCGCGCCGCCTGGGCGGAAGCCGGGCTTCCCGTGGCCGATGGCGAGCTGGTGATCGGCAATTGGGCCATTCTGGGCCTCGATACGGTGCGTCGGATCCAGAGGCATCTCGACTGGTCGGCGGGCGGGGTGTCGCGCGCGCAGCTCGCCTCCCTTCCAGCGCGGGTCGCGATGGTCGGCGAACGTCGGCGGCTTGTGCTGTGCCATCACCCGCTGCGCCACCCGGCGGGGCTGACGGGACGGCAGCGCCCGCGCCGCGCCGACACCGCCCTTGAGGTCTTGGCGCAGCTGGGAGTCGAGGCCGTGCTGTCCGGCCACCTCCACATCGCCGCGCGCATCGCCGGCAAGCCGGAGCAGGTGCTGGCCCCCACCGCCCTGTCGCCGCGCACGAAGGGCTCGCACATGGGCTGGCTGAAGCTCACCCTCGGTGACGGGCCGCTGGGCATTGAGGCGCACGAGGCGACGGAGGAAGGCTGGCGCGTGCGGACGCTCTAGCCGGGCTTCACGGTGCCTCCAGTGGATGAAGCCCGCCTTCCAGGGCGATGCGCACCGCCTCCGGCAAGCTCGTGGCGCCGATCTTTCCCATGGCGTTGCAGCGATAGCTTTCCACCGTGCGCGGGCTCAGCCCGAGGTCTCGCGCGATCTCCTTGTTCTGCCGCCCGGCGACGACATGGCGCAGCACCTCCGTCTCCCGCGCCGAAAGCCGCCCGAGCCGGCTTGCGGCCTCCGCCCCGGGGGAGGACGTGGGCGCCTGTCCATGGGCGAGCGCCGCTTCCACGCAGCGCAGCAGGGCCTCGGCGGAGAAAGGCTTCTCGATCACGTCGCAGGCGCCTTCCTTCATCGCCTGCACCGCCAGGGCTACGGAGGCATGGGCGGTCATGATGACCACCGGGTGCGGCAGTCCGCGCTGCGCCAGCTCGCGCTGGATGCCGAGGCCGCAGGAGCCGGGCATGCGGATGTCGAGCAGCACGCAGCCGCGCGGCAGAGCCCCGGCGAGGCGAAGGAAGGCCGCCCCGTTGGGAAAGGTCCTGACGTGGCGGCCCGTCTCCTCCAGCAGCAGCGCGACGGCATCGCGCAGCGTGGGGTCGTCATCCACCACGTAGCAGGCGCCGGACGTCCCGGTCATCCGCTGCTCCGTCGGTTACGGGCGGAACGCGCGGGAACGCCGCATGGATGCAGGAGTTGCCGGGCGTGGCCTCCGTGCGGATACGGGTGCCGGCGCGTCAGGCGGGTCCCCAGCTTCCTGGCTGGACGCGGCGTGGGCCCTCCCCCTTCCCGCCTGCCGCGCAATCAAAGGGAAAACGCCATGACGAAAATGACCCGCGCCGAAGGGCGCCACGTTTCCATTCCAGCCCTCCCCGGCCGCGCCGCGCTGCTGGCGGGTGCCGCGGCCTTCAGCCTTATGGCCGGGGGCGCCTTCGCGCAGGGCACCACCGCCCCGTCGGGGGCCGGCGCGCCGCCGCAGGCGAGCCCGACCCAGGGCACGGGCCAGACGGGCGCCACCGGTCAGACCGGCATGGGCCAGATGGGCGCCGCCGGGCAGACCGGCACGACTGGGCAGGCTGGCGCCCAGGGCGGCGCATCGCAGCAGGCGGGCATGGCGGACCAGCTTCGCGCTGTCGAACAGTCGCTGCGCAATTCCGGTGAGCAGCTGAATGCCGCCCAGGCCGGCCAGACGCCCAATTTCGACCAGGCCCGCGCCGCGGTGCAGGCGGGGCAGCAGGTGCTGGGCCGCGTGCCGCAGAACGCGCAGGGCCAGGACAGCTTCCGCAATGCGCAGCGCGAGCTTTCCGAGGCGCAGCAGGCCATGCAGGGCGGGCAGCCCGATCGCCAGCAGGTGGCGACCCAGTTGCGTGAGGCGGCGGACTCGTTCGGCGCGCTGATGCGCGGCATGGGCGGCACCGCTTCCGCCCAGGGCACCACCGGCCAGCAGCAGGTGGCGGTGCAGCAGGGCCAGGCCCAGGTGAACGTGCAGCAGCCGGCCCCGCAGATCACGGTGCAGCAGCCGCAGCCGCAGATCACCGTGCAGCAGCCCCCGCCGCAGGTGACCATCAACCAGCCGCCGCCGCAGGTCACGATCAACCAGCCCGAGCCGCGCGTGACCGTTCAGCAGCAGCAGCCGCAGGTGCGCGTCCAGCAGGCCGAGCCGCAGGTGACCGTGCAGCAGCCGGGTGAGCCGCAGGTGCGCGTGCAGCAATCCGGTCAGCCGCAGGTCACCACCGAGGGCGGCCGGAACACGCAGCAGGCGCAGCAGGGTTCGCAGCCCGGCCAAACGAACCAGGGCGGGGCGGCGAACGTCCAGCGCACCGTTTCCCCGGGCGCGGCCACCAACCTTCAGAGCGCGCAGAGCCTGATCGGCACAAACGTGGTCGGCTCGAACGGGCGTGACGCCGGCGAGGTGCGGAACCTCGTCGTGGACAGCAGCGGCCAGGTGCGCGCCGCGCTGGTCGAGTGGGGCGGCTTCCTGGGCCTGGGCACGCGCGAGGCACTGGTGCCGATCGACCGGATCCGCATGGGCCAGGGCAATGAGCGCGCCACGCTCAACATGACGCGGGAGGAGCTGGAGCGGCTGCCGCGCTACGAGAGCAACCGCCTGGCCGAGCAGGGCCGCGAGCAGGGCTGGGGCGACAACCTCCGCCTTGCCCGGTAAGCCTGCCGCAGCCGAAACGGGGCGGCCCTTTCGCGGGGGTCGCCCTTTTTCATGCGCTCAGCGCAGCGCCTTGGCCATGCGGTCCAGCCCGTCCAGCGTCATGGGGAACATCCGGTCCTCCAGGATGCGGTTGATCAGCATCACCGTGCGCGTGTAGCTCCAATGCCCCTCGGGCACCGGGTTGATCCAGCCGACGCGGCGGAAATGCGCGCAGATGCGCCGCAGCCACACCTCGCCCGCCTCCTCGTTCCAGTGCTCGACGCTGCCGCCGGGCTCGACCAGCTCATAGGGGCTCATGCTGGCATCGCCGACGAAGACGACGCGCCAGTCGGGGCCGTAGGTGCGCAGCACCTCCTCCGTCCGGATCAGGTTCTCCGAGCGGCGGGCATTGGTCTTCCACAGCCGCTCATAGGGGCAGTTGTGGAAGTAGAGGTGGACGAGGTGCTTGAACTCGGAGCGGGCGGCGGAGAACAGCTCCTCGCTGGCGCGGATGTGGTCGTCCATGGAGCCGCCGATGTCGAGCAGCAGCAGCACCTTCACCGCGTTGCGGCGCGGCGGCTGCATCCGCAGGTCCAGCGTGCCGGCATTGCGCGCCGTGGCGCCGATCGTGCCCGCCATGTCCAGCTCATCCGCCTCTCCCTGGCGGGCGAAGCGGCGCAGGCGGCGCAGGGCGAGCTTCATGGCGCGGGTGCCAAGCTCGGCATCGTCGGCCAGGTCGCGGAACTCGCGCTTGTCCCACACCTTCACGGCGGAGCGGCGGCGCCCGCCCTCCTGCCCGATCCGCACCCCTTCCGGGTTGTCGCCATAGGCGCCGAAGGGCGAGGTGCCGGCGGTGCCGATCATGCGGCTGCCGCCCTGGTGGCGCTTCTTCTGCTCCTCCAGGCGCTGCCGCAGCAGGTCCATCAGCGCCTGGAACCCGCCGGCCCGCTCGATCGCTTCGCGTTCCTCGTCGGAGAGCATCTTCTCCGCCAGCTTGCGAAGCCATTCCTCCGGCAAGTCGCGGGTGATGAGTTCGCCGGTGATGGTGGTCTCGGGCAGGACGCCTTTGAAATGCTCGCTGAAGACGCGGTCGAAGCGGTCCATGTGCCGCTCGTCCTTCACCAGCGTCGCGCGGGCGAGGAAGTAGAAATCCTCCACGTTGTATTCCGCCACGCCGGCCTTGGTGGCGCCCACCAGGGCGAGCCACTCCGTCAGCGAGCAGGGCAGGCCGGCGGCCCGCAGCTTGAGGAGGAAGGAGGCGAACATGGCTCAGCCCTCCGCCAAGCGGCGCAGCTCCGCCGCGAAGCCATGATCCCAGACGCCGTCCACGACGGAGTTGTGCGAGCCGGGGATGTCGTGGAACCGCGCCTGCACGCCGCGCGCGGCCAGCGCCCGCACATAGGCCTGCGCCATGGAGGGAGGCGTGACCGTGTCGCCCGCGCCGGTATAGGCGACAACCCGCGCCCTGGCCGGCACGGAGGAGGCGACGGCCAGGGGATCCACGCTGGCGGTCCAGGGCCGCCGCCCGAGCCGCATGGATACAAGATCGCAGGCGCAGCCCAGCAGCACCGCCCCATCCAGCACGTCCGGATGGAGGGCCAGGATGCCGGCCAGGGTCGCCGCCCCGCCCGAATGCCCCACCCCGACGACGCGGCGCGCCCCGCTGCGCGCACGCAGCGCCGACACCGCTTCCGCCACCAGACGCAGATTGGCAGGAGTGTAGTGGTCGACCCGCCCGTTCAACGCCCCGCTCGAGACGCGCCCGTCGCCCGCCGGGTAGCCGGGCCGCACGAGGGCGACCACGGCGTTGCCTGGCAATGCCTCGGCGATGCGCCGTGCCAAGTCGCGATGGTAGCGCGCCGGCCCGCCCGTGGAGACGTCTCCATGCAGCACGACGACGAGCGTCTCGCTCGTGGCGGCGCCGAAGCCGTCGGCGGCGAGGCAGCCGCCCCCCACCGGCACGAAGCGCGCGGAGTCGGCGGCGCAGGCGGCAGGCGCGGCGCCGGTCACGGAGGCGCCCTCCTGCGGCGTGCATCCCCCCAGCAGCACGAGAAGCGGCAGGAGGGGCGCGAGCCTCATCCCCGCCGCCCGCGATGGAGGAAGGCCAGCCGCTCCAGCAGGTGCACGTCCTGCTCGTTCTTCAGCAGCGCACCGTGCAGCGGCGGCAGCGCCACCTTCATGTCGGCGGTGCGCAGCGCCTCGGGCGGCATCTCCTCGGCCATCAACAGCTTCAGCCAGTCCAGAAGTTCGCTCGTCGCGGGCTTCTTCTTCAGCCCGTCCACCTCGCGCAGCAGGAAGAAGGCATTCAGCGCCTCGCTCGCCAGCTCTTTCCCCACGTCGGGGTAATGCGCCTCGACGATGCGCTCCATCGTCTCGCGGTCGGGAAAGCGGATGAAGTGGAAGAAGCAGCGGCGCAGGAAGGCGTCCGGCAACTCCTTCTCGTTGTTGGAGGTGATGACGACGATGGGGCGATGCAGCGCCTGTACCGTTTCCCGCGTCTCGTAGACATGGAACTGCATGCGGTCGAGCTCGAGCAGCAGGTCGTTCGGGAACTCGATGTCGGCCTTGTCGATCTCGTCGATCAGCAGCACCACCGGCGTCTCGTGGGTGAAGGCCTCCCACAGCTTGCCGCGGATGATGTAGTTGCGGACGTCGCGCGCCCTCTCCTCGCCGAGCTGGCCGTCGCGCAGCCGGGCCACGGCGTCGTATTCGTAGAGGCCCTGCTGCGCCTTGGTCGTGCTCTTGATGTGCCATTCGATCAGCGGCAGGCCGAGGCCCCCCGCGATCTCCTGCGCCAGCACGGTCTTGCCCGTGCCGGGCTCCCCCTTCACCAGCAGCGGGCGCTGGAGGGTGACGGCGGCGTTCACCGCGACCTCGAGGTCGCGGGAGGCGATGTAGCGGCTGGTACTCTGGAAACGGGCCATGCGGCATCTTTCCCTGTCCGGCTTTCTGCGCCAAGCACCCCCCAGCGCGTTCCGCACCGGGCGGGCGCGGCCGGGATTCGCCATGGACGCTTATTTCCCCGCCCTGATCGCCCTTTCCGTCGCGGGCTTCATCGAGACGCGCTCCTCCATCCCGGCGTTGCGCCCCAGCGATCCAGGCGCCGACTACGCCTTCCGGATGCTGGGCCGCTTCGCCTTCACCATCTGGCTGGTGCTGCTGCTGTGGGGGTTGTGGAAGTTGCCCTGGTGGCAGCCCGTCTCGGGCTTCGTCGGCTCGCTGGCGGCCAATGCGCTAGTGCTCCAGGCCGGGCCGCGCCGCTCCTGGCCGGTGATCAGCATGGTGCTCTCGGTGGCGGGACTGTTCCTGGCCGCCGCCGTGTGGCTGCTGGCCCGCACGCCCTGACCGCTCAGGCCAGTGCCGGGTGCTGCACCGGCCGCACCACCACCTCGGCGTCCGGCATCTCCTTCTCCACCGCCGCGGCGATCTCGCGCGAGGTCGCCGCCACCTGGGCGAAGGGAAGATCGCCCCGGAAGCCGAGCGTCACCTCCACGTGGATGCGCCCGCCCGACTGGCGGGAGCGGATGCCGCCCAGCGCGTCGTAGCGGTCAAAGAAGCGGGACAGCACACGGTTGATCGCGGCTTGGCGCGCATCGGCGAGGGTGCGGTCCAGCAGGTCGGGCACGGTCTGCCGGAACAGCCCGGCGGCGATCACCACCATCACCGCCACCACCAGGAAGCCGCCCGCCACGTCGGCATGGCGGGCCACAGCCGGGTCGGACACGGAGGCGGCGACCAGGATGGCGACCGTGACGAGGACCGAAACGATCAGCTTGCCCATGCGCGAGCGGATCTGGCCGCGCATCACCACCGAGGCCCCGTCCCGCCCGCTTCGCCACAGCGCCAGGAAGGCGACCGAGTTGAGGACGACGTTCAACGCCGAGACGAGGCCACCGATCAGCAGCAGGCCGGCGGGGCGCGGCGGCGGCGGCGTGACGAGGTTGGAGATGCCGCGATACAGCAGCCAGGCGGCGCCGATCAGCAGCCCCACCGCGACCAGGAAATTGGCGAACTGCTCGACCTTGCCGGTGCCGTAGTCGTAGTCGTGCAACGCTGCGCGGTGCACCTGGCGCATCACGTGGAGGCTGTACCAGCCCAGCACCATGAGCAGCACGCCGCGCAGCATCTCGGCCAGGACGGAGAGCGAGCCGGACAGTACGCCCACCACCGTGAACACGACGAGGATGGAGGCGTCGGCAAGGAGGGCGAAGAGGAGCGACCGTTCCCGCGATCGCTCCACCGGCGTGACGGCCACGGCCAAGGCGCGCCCCCTGCCTCGCTTACTGGCCGACGCGCACGTAGCGCAGCGGGAAGCCGTTATCGGCTTGCTGCTGCAGCTGGATCGTGTTGCGCGCGGCCCAGACCACCTGCTGCTGGTGGAGCGGGAGATAGGCCACGTCCTCCTGCAGGATGCGCGAGGCTTCGGTGATCATCTCCTGCCGGCGCTGCGGGTTCGTTTCCACCGCGATCTGGCCCAGCAGCTCGTCGAAGCGCGGATTGCTGTAGCCGCCGTTGTTGAACACGCCACGCACTCCGTCCCGCGTGCCGGCGAGGTTGAACAGCGCGTTGTGCGCGTCATAGGTGTTGGGGGTCCAGCCCAGCATGTAGAAGCTGGTGTTGTAGCGGGGCGGGTTCACCTCGGCGAAGAAGCGCGCGCGGGTCTGCGCGTTGAGGTTCACCCGCACGCCGATGCGCGCCAGCATGGAAACGACGGCGGTGCAGATCGCCTCGTCGTTCACGTAGCGGTCATTCGGGCAATCCAGCGTGACGCCGAAGCCGTTCGGGTAGCCCGCCTCGGCCAGCAGGCGCCGCGCCGCGTCCAGGTCCACGGCCGGGCGGCGGTCATTCGCTTCCATGAAGCCGTTCACGCCCGGGCCGAAGATTTGGTTGGTGACGCGCGACTGGCCGCGCATGACCCGGCTGTGGATCGCCTGCATGTCGATGGCGAGCAGCATGGCGCGGCGCACCCGCACGTCCTTGAACGGATTGCGGCCGCGCACGTCGCTCTTCAGCAGCTCGTCCCGCCCCTGGTCCATGCCGAGATAGATGGTCCGCAGCTCCGGCCCCTCGATGATGCGCAGCCCGTTGGTGCGGCGGATGCGGTCCATGTCCTGCGGCGGCACGGTGTAGACCATGTCCACCTCGCCGGAGAGCAGCGCGGCGACGCGGGTCGCGTCATTGGCGATGACGTTGAACTCGACGCGGGTCAGGTTGTGCTCCGGCCGGTCCCACCAGTTCGGGTTCGGCACCAGCACGGTGCGCCGGTCCGGCTCCCGCGACTGCAGCATGAAGGGGCCGGTGCCCATGGCGTTGCGGGTGGCGAAGTTCTCCTCGCGTGAGGTGAGGTCGGCGACGCGGGCGGCGTTGTTGCGCTCCAGCCAGGTCTTGCTCATCACGCCGAAGCTCGTCAGCTGGTTCGGCAGGATGGGGTTAGGCACGTCGGTGACGAGTTCGACCGTGTGGTCGTCCACCTTCCGGGCCTCGGTGACGGAGGCGAAGAAGGACGCGACGTTGGAGCCGGGACCGCGCGCGCGCGCGACGGAGAACACCACGTCGTCGGCCGTGAAGGGCGTCCCGTCGGAGAAGCGGACGCCCTGGCGCAGGTGGAAGCGCCACACTGTCGGCTCCACCTGTTCCCAGCGCAAGGCGAGCGCCGGCTCCAGGCCGAGGTTGCGGTCGCGGCGGATTAGCGGCTCGTAGATGTTGGCGTTGAAGGTGAGGAGGAACGTCTCCTGCCGCGTGTAGGGGTCCATGGAGTTGACGTCGCCGTCATTGGCCCAGCGGAACACGTTGGCACTCGCGGGCTGGGCGGAGGCAAGGCCCAGCATCGCCACGGAAGCGAGAAGGAAACGTCGGAGCATGAAGCCATCCCTGAGGCGTTGATTCGCGGCCGATGCTAGCGAGGGACGGCGGATCTGGGAAAGGGCGCGCATGAAAAAGGCCGCTCCCGGGTGGGAGCGGCCTCCTTCACTCGCGCGGCGCGGGGCGTTAGGCCACGCGCAGCGCCGTCGGGATGGCGGCGATCGCCTCGTTCACCAGCGCCGCATCGGCCTCGGCCGTGTGGGACTGGGCGATGACGTCGCGCGCGGCGGCGGTGGAGATGGCGGCGGCAGCCTGCCGCACCTCGGTCACCGCGCCGGCCTCGGCGGCGGCGATGCGGTCCATCGCCATGCGCTCGCGGCGGCCGGCGGCGGCCTGCGCCTCGGCGGCGGCGGATTCGCCCAGGCGCTTCGCCTCGGCGCTGGCGCGTGCCAGCATCGCCTTTGCCTCGGCCTCGGCAGCCTCGCGGTCGCGCTGGGCCTGGGCCATCATGGCCTCGGCCTCGGAACGCAGCCGCACCGCCTCGTCGAGTTCGATGCGGATGCGGGCGGCGCGGTCATCCAGCATCTTCGTGACGGTGCGCCAGGCCGTCCGGCCGGCGAGCAGCACAAAGATGACAAAGGACGCGGCGACCCAGAACTTCGGATCGGCGAGCATCAGCCCCTCCCCCCGGCCGCGCGGTCCACCGCGGCGGCGACGTCGTTGGCCGGGGCATGGACCCGGAGCCGGCCGAGCATGGCCTGCGTCGTGTCCAGCGCCACCTCGCGCAGGGCGCCCATCGCGCTGTCGCGCGCGGCGCGGACGCGGGATTCCGCTTCCGCCACCTGGGCGTCGAGGCGACGGTTGATCGCCTCCGCCTCGGCCGTCGCCTTGGCGTTGGCCTCGGCGATGGCACTGGCGACCGCGGCCTGCGCTTCCGACCGCGCGGCGGCGGTGGCGGCGCGAAGCTCCGCCATCGCGGCCTCGCCCGCCGCCTGCGCGTCGCGCGCGGCGTCGAGGTCGGCCGCAATGCGGGCCGCACGCTCGTCGAGCACGGCGGCCACCTGCGGCAGGGCGTAGTTCTTCAGCACGAAGTAGAGCAACCCGAAGATGATCAGCAGCCACACGAGCTTGCTGAGCATCAGCGGGTTGGAGAAGTCCAACTGCGGCATGGCCGGCCCCCTGGTCGCGTGAATCCTCGCAGCGCGGGCGGGGCAGGACGCCCCGCCCGGCGGGGGATCAGGCGAAGAGGATGAGGAAGGCGATCAGCAGCGCGAAGAGCGCGACGGCTTCCGTCAGGGCGAAGCCTAGAATGCCGATCGGGAACACGGCGTCGCGGGCGGAGGGGTTACGGGCCACGCTGGTGATCAGCGAGGAGAAGATGTTCCCGATGCCCAGACCCACGCCGAACAGCGCGATGACGGCAATACCGGCCCCGAGGGCCTTGGCGGCGGCGACTTCCATGGTTCTCAGTCCTTCCTTGAAGACGAAAGTGAGGGGTTCAGCCCGACGGGCGCTCAGTGCAGATGCACCGCGTCGTGGAGATAGATGCAGGTGAGGATCGCGAAGACGTAGGCCTGCAGGAAGGCGACCAGCACCTCGAAGCCCACCAGCGCCACGTTGATCGCGAGCGGCATGATCGAGAGGACCGGGCCCAGCGTGCCCAGCGCGCCCAGCATCACCACGAAGGTGGCGAAGACCTTCAGCATCACGTGCCCCGCGACCATGTTGGCGAAGAGACGGATGGAAAGGGAAACCGGACGCGACAGGTAGGAGACGATCTCAACCGGGATGATGATGGGCGCGAGCCAGAGCGGCGCGCCCTCAGGGAAGAAGTAGCCGAAGAACTTCGTCCCGTGCAGCGCGATGGCCACCACCGTGATCAGCACGAAGACCAGCATCGCCAGGGTGAAGGTGAGGCTGATGTGGCTGGTGTAGGTGAAGGCGTAGGGGAACAGGCCCAGCATGTTCCCGAACAGGATGAACATGAAGAGCGTGAAGACGAAGGGGAAGAAGCGGCGCCCCTCGGGCCCGACCTGGGCCAGCAGCATGTCGTCGATGAAGCCGTAGGCGCTTTCCGCCACGGACTGCAGCCGGCCCGGCACCATGGCGCGGGGGCGCATGCCGTAGATCATCAGCGCGACGATCAGCCCGCCCGCGATCAGCATGTGGAGGTTGGAATGGGTGAAGCCCACGGCCCGCCCGATGGGGCCGAACGTCGTGCCCAGCTCGAACTGCGAGAGCGCGTCGATCGCCTTGCCTTCTACCGCCACCGGTCAACCCCCAAGCAGATGAGCCTAGTCCTTGCGAAGCCGCCGGGGAGTGAAGAGACGATAGACGTTCATCATGCCCGCAGCAGACCCCAGCACGAAGAACACGAGGAAGAGCCAAGGCCAGGTGCCCAGCCACCGGTCGAGGAGGAGGCCGAGCCCCACACCCACCACCAGCGCGGAGACGACCTCCACGCCGGCCCGGAAGCCGATGCCCCAGTTGCCGCCGGGAAGTCCGCCCTTGCCAGCATCCTTCCCGGTCGCACGGTCCAGGCCCTGTCGGGCCCTTGCGGCGTCCAGGCGTTGCTTGAAGGCGTCCCGGTCGTTCACCACGGCTCCTCCTGCATCCACGCCGCCGGAGGCAGGGGCCGTCTATGCGGGCGGCAATGGACTGTCAAGGTAACGCCCATGAAGTGGTTACGTCTCAGCCTTCCGCCATCTTCACGGCTTCGCCCAGATCCACGCTGAGCAGGCGCGACACGCCGCGCTCCTGCATCGTCACGCCGAACAGGCGGTGCATCCGCGCCATGGTCAGCGCGTGGTGGGTGACGATCAGGAAGCGCGTGCCGCCTTCCGCCATCGCGTCCAGCAGATCGCAGAGCCGCTCCACGTTCGCGTCGTCCAGCGGCGCGTCCACCTCATCCAGCACGCAGACCGGGGCGGGGTGGCAGCGGAACACGGCGAAGATCAGCGACAAGGCGGTCAGCGCCTGCTCCCCGCCCGACAGCAGCGACAGGGCCGAGAGCTTCTTGCCCGGCGGCTCGGCATAGATCTCCAGCCCCGCCTCCAGCGGGTCCTCCGAGCCGACCAAGGCCAGATGCGCCCGCCCGCCGCCGAAGAGGCGCGAGAACAGGGAGCGGAACTCCCGGTCCACCTGGTCGAACACGGCGCGCAGACGCTCCCGGGCCTCGCGGTTCAGGTGGCCGATGGAGCCGCGCAGCTTGGCGATGGCGGCGGCGATTTCCTCACGGTCGGCATGGGTGGCGGCGATGCGCGCCTCCAGCTCCCCCAGCTCCACCTCGGCGCGGAGGTTGACGGGGCCCATCTCCTCGCGTTCGCGCGACAGGCGCTCGGCGCGGCGGCGGGCGCGTTCCTCGGCGGCGTCGGACAGGTCCTCGGGCGGGTCGGGCAGCTCCGCCTCCTCGCCCAGCTTTTCCACGATGCGGGTGGCCAGGGACTGGCCGGACTGGGTGGCGGAGCCCAGCGCCGCCTCGGCCAGCAATCGCCCCTCGCGCGCGGTCGCCAGGGCGGCTTCGGCCGCGCGGCGGGCCTCGGCGGCGGCGCGGGCGTGGGTTTCGGCATCCTCCAGCGCGGCGCGGGCGCGGCCCTGCGCCTCCTCCGCGGCGGCGACGGCGCGGGCGGCGGCTTCCGAGCGCGCCGCGACCTCCTCCGGCGCGCGAAGCAGGGCGTCGCGCCGGCGCAGCGCGGCTTCCGTGCGGTTCTCCAGTGCAGCGCGGCGCGTTCCCGCCTCGGCGAGGCGGGCGGCCCAGGCGGCGCGTTCGGCGGCAGCGGCCTCGCGGCGGGCTTCCAGCGCCTCGCGCTCGACGCGCAACGTGGCGGCGCGGCCGCGCGCCTCGGCCTCGCGCCCCCGTTCCTCCGACAATGCCAGCCGCGCTGCCTCCACCGCCGC
>NZ_JAPFQI010000015.1 GCF_026183895.1 Sabulicella glaciei
TCTCCAGCCGGTGTGAGCGGCGAAGCAGGAGCCCGCGTGCTGCGAGCGACGCCGAAGGGAAGACCACGGCCCGCACGTCAGAATGCCGCGCCGAGACACTCCCGCGCACAGGTCTCCCAGGCTTCCCCTTCCACGACAAGGGGGAAACCATGATTCACGTTCTGGCCATCATCACCGCCAAGCCAGGCATGCGCGACGCCGTGCTCACGGAGTTCCGCGCCAACATGCCCGCCGTCCATGCCGAGAATGGCTGCATCGAGTACGCCCCCGCCGTGGATGCCGAGGGCTTCGGCAAGGTGCAGACCCCCTTCGGTCCCGACAGCTTCGTCGTGATCGAGAAGTGGGAAAGCCCGGAGGCGCTGAAGGCTCATTCGGCGGCTCCGCACATGGCCGCCTACGCCGCTCGCACCCGCGAGATGATCGCGAGCCGCGTCATCCACATCCTGAGCTCGGCGGGCTGACGGGGAGCGGGGGCCGAAGCCCCGCGCCGCTCAGATGTGCAGCGGGCGCCCGTCCACGGCCAGCGCCGCTTCCTTCACCGCCTCGCTCAGCGAGGGGTGGGCGTGGCTGGTGCGGGCCACGTCCTCGGCGCTTGCGCCGAACTCGATGGCCAGCGCCAGCTCCGCGATCAGCGTGCCGGCATCCGGCCCGATGATGTGGGCGCCCAGGAGCCGGTCGGTCTTGTCGTCGGCCAGCAGCTTCACGAAGCCGTCCGTGTCGCCCATGGCGCGGGCGCGGCCATTGGCGGTGAAAGGGAACTTGCCGGCGCGGTAGCCCTGGCCGCGCGCCTTCAGCTGCTCCTCCGTCTCGCCGACCGAAGCGACCTCGGGCCAGGTGTACACGACGCCGGGGATGGCGCCGTAATTCACGTGGGGCTGCTGCCCGGCCAGCTGTTCGGCGAGGGCCACGCCCTCCTCTTCCGCCTTGTGGGCCAGCATCGGGCCCACGATCACGTCGCCGATGGCCCAGATGCCGGGGACATTGGTGGCGAAGTGCCCGTCGGTCTTGACGCGGCCGCGCTCATCCAGCTCGACGCCGGCTTCCTTCAGGCCCAGGCTCTCGACATAGGGGCGGCGGCCGATGGCCAGCAGCACCACGTCGCAGCGCAGCGTTTCCGCCTCGCCGCCCGCCGCCGGCTCCAGCGTGAGGTCGACCCCGGAATCACCGACCGCCGCCCCGGTCACCTTGGTCTTGAGGCGGAACTTCATGCCCTGCTTGCCCAGGATGCGCTCGAAGGCCTTGCCGACCTCGCCATCCATGCCGGGGACGAGGCGGTCCAGGAACTCCACCACCGTCACCTCGGCGCCCAGGCGGCGCCATACGCTGCCCAGCTCCAGTCCGATATAGCCGCCGCCGATCACGACGAGGTGCCCGGGCACCTCCTCCAGTTCCAGCCCGCCGGTCGAGGTGACGACGCGCTTCTCGTCCACCTCGACGCCGGGGAGGGGGATGCTCTCGCTGCCCGTGGCGATGACGATGTGCTTGGCCGCGTATTCCTCGCCATTCACGGCGACCTTGCCCGGCGCCGTGATCCGCCCCTCGCCCTTCAGCCAGGTCACCTTGTGCTTGCGGAACAGGAACTCGATGCCCTTGACGTTGGAGGACACGACCTCACCCTTGCGGGCCTGCATCCGCGCGAGGTCCAGCCCCACGGAGCCGACCTGCACGCCATGGTCGGCCAGCTTGTGCTTCGCCTCCTCGAAATGCTCGGAGGATTGGAGCAGCGCTTTGGAAGGGATGCAGCCGACATTGAGGCAGGTGCCGCCCAGCGTCGCGCGCTTCTCCACGCAGGCCACCTTCATGCCGAGCTGCGCGGCGCGGATGGCGCAGACATAGCCGCCGGGGCCGGCGCCGATGACGATGACGTCGAAACTGTCGGACATGGAATTCCTCACGCGTGGGCCCACGGCTCTTAGCCCATGCCGGGAATCGCGCCAATCGCGCCGGCCCGAAACCGCTTGGCAAGCGCGGCCGGTCCGTGGCCAAATCGGGAGATGACGGCGCCGCAAGATGCGCCGGGAAGATTCTACGGAGGTTTTGTCCATGTCACGGCTGACGCGCCGCTCCGCCCTCGCGACCCTGGGTGTGGTCGGTGGTGCTTCCACGCTTTCGTTGCCCGCTCTGGGCCAGTCCCGCTTTCCCGAGCGTCCGATCCGCCTGATCGTCCCCTGGCCCCCCGGCGGCTCCGCTGACGCGCAGCTCCGCTCGCTCGGCGAATTGGCCGGCCGCGCCCTGGGCCAGCCCGTGGTGATCGAGAACCGGCCCGGCGCCGGCGGCACGCTGCACGCCATCCACCTCGCGCGCGAGGCGCGGCCGGATGGCTACACGCTGGGGCAGATGCACCTTTCCGTCGTGCGGCGCCCCTTCCTGGTCAGCCGGCCGCAGTGGGACACGACGACCGACTTCACCAACATCATCGGCCTGACCGGCTGGCTCTTCGGCATGGCGGTGCCGGCCAACAGCCCGTTCCGCACCTATCGCGACATGATCACCTACGCGAAGGCCAATCCGGGCCGGGTCACCTACTCGACCTCCGGCATCGCCACCACCAACCACCTCGCCATGGAAGACCTCGCGCTGCGGGAAGGGGTGGAGTTCCTGCACGTGCCGTTCCGCGGCTCCAACGAGGGGGTCACGGCGGCGCTGGGCGGGCAGGTCCACATGGTGGCCGACAGCTCGGCCTGGGCGCCGCAGGTGGAGGCGGGCTCCATGCGCCTGCTGTCCGTCTGGAGCGCGGAGCGCGCCCCACGCTTCCCCGACGTGCCGACGCTGAAAGAGCTGGGCCACGACATCGTCGTGACCAGCAACTACGGCATCAGCGGCCCGCCGCGCATGGATCCGGGCATCGTGAAGGTGCTGCACGACACGTTCCGCACGGCGCTGATGAGCGAGGAGAACACGCGCGTCCGGAACCAGTTCGACATGCCGCTGGTCTATCTCAGCACCGAGGAATACCAGGACTTCATCGTCCGCCGCGCCGCCTGGGAGCGCGACATGGTGAACCGCCTCGGCATCAAGATGGAGTAGCCATCAGGCGGGACGAGGCAGGGTGAAAGCGCCACGGCCGGAAAGGCCGGGCGCATACAGGGAGGTTTCATGAGCATGACCACGAGACGCCGCGCGCTGCTGGGCGCGCTCGCCGCCGCGCCGCTGGCCACGCCGGCCTTCGGCCAGGCGCGCTACCCCAACCGGCCTATCCGCTTCCTGATCCCCTGGCCGCCCGGTGGCAGCCTGGACGCGCTGCACCGCGCGATGTTCGAGGTGATCCACAAGGACACCGGCCAGCCGGTGGTGATCGAGAACATGCCAGGCGCCCGCGGCACCCGCGCCGCGATCTTCCTGATCCAGCAGGCGCGGCCGGACGGCTACACCCTGGCGCATCACCACCTGTCCATCCTGCGCCACCCCTACCTGACGCGGGCGCAGACCTGGGACCCGGTGAACGACTTTTCCTACATCATGCAGCTGACGGGTTTCGTGTTCGGCACGGTGGTGCGGGCCGACAGCCCGTTCCGCACCTGGCAGGAGCTCATCGCCCACGCCAAGGCCAATCCGGGGCGGCTGACATATTCCACCTCGGGTATCGCGACCACCAACCACATCGCCAAGGAGGAGATCTTGGCGCGGGAGGGCGCGCGGATGGAGCACATCCCGATGCGCGGCGCGCAGGAGGGGGTGACGGCGCTGCTGGGCCGGCAGATCGACATGATCAGCGACGCCCAGGCGTGGCGCCCGCAGGTGGAGAACGGGGATTTCCGCCTCCTGTCCGCCTGGACGCCCACGCGCCTCGGCAGCGCGCCGAATGCGCCGACCCTGCGCGAGCTGGGCTACGGCATGAGCGTGACCAGCCCCTATGGCATCGCCGGTCCCAAGGGCTTGGACCCCGAGATCGTCGACCGGCTGCACCGGCTGTTCAAGAAAGCCATGGAGGACGAGACCTCCCAGGCGATCATGACCCGGTGGGAGATGCCGCGCGAATATCTCGGCCCCGCGGAATACCTGGCCTTCGCGCGGGAACGGGTGATTTACGAGCAGGAAATGGTGCGGCGCCTGAACCTCAGCATCGACTGAGGCGCCGCAGAGGCGGGGCTGGCCGTCAGGCCAGTCCCATCGCCCAGAGCAGGATGCCCTTCTGCGCGTGCAGGCGGTTCTCCGCCTCGTCGAACACCACGCTCTGCGGGCCGTCCATGACCTCGTCCGTGATCTCCTCCCCGCGATGGGCGGGCAGGCAATGCATCACGATGGCATCCGGCGCCGCATGGCGCAGCAGGGCGGAATTGAGCTGGTAGGGGGCGAGGAGGTTGTGGCGGTTCTGCCCCTCCGCCGTCTTCTCGTCGCTCATCGAGATCCAGCAATCGGTCACCACGGCGCGGGCGTCGCGCACGGCGGCGGCCGGGTCGCCGGTCAGCTCGATCCGCGCGCCCTCGCGCTTCGCCCAGGCCAGGAGCTCCGCGGGCGGGCGCAGCATCTCCGGCGTGGCGATGCGCAGCGTGAAGTCGAAGCGCGCCGCGGCCTGGATGAAGCTCTGCGCCACGTTGTTGCCGTCGCCGGTCCAGGCCACGACCTGCCCGGCGATGGGGCCGCGATGCTCCTCGAAGGTCATCACGTCCGCCATCAGCTGGCAGGGGTGGGAGATGTTGGTGAGGCCGTTGATCACCGGGATGGTGGCGTGCTCGGCCAGTTCCCGGATGTTGGACACGTCCGAGGTGCGGAGCATGATCGCGTCCACGTAGCGCGACAGGACGCGCGCCGTGTCCTTCACGCTTTCGCCGCGCTTCAGCTGGATCTCCTTGGCGGTCAGCACCAGCGGCTCGCCGCCCAGCTGCCGGATCCCGACCTCGAAGGAGACGCGGGTGCGGGTGGAGGGCAGCTCGAAGATCATGGCGACGGTCTTGCCCGCCAGCGGCTTGCCGCTGATCTCGCCGCGCTTCGCACGCTTGCCGAGTTCCAGCATGTGGCGGAGGGTCGGCCCGTCCAGGTCCATCAATTCAAGGAAGTGGCGCGGCGCGCCACCTCCGGTCTCGACCGTCTTCAAGGCTGCGCTCACTTCGCCGCCTCCTGCGAGGCGGAGGGCGTCATGCGGCGGCAAGCGCGGTCCAGCATTTCCAGCGCCTGGTCGACTTCCGCCTCCGTGATGATGAGGGGAGGGGCAACGCGCAGCACGTTCTGGCCTGCGGCCACGGTCAGCAGCCCCTCGGCCACGCAGGCGGCCTGCATCTCCGTGTTGGCGATGCCGGGGCGAAGCTGGAGGCCGATCAGCAGCCCCGCGCCGCGCACGCCTTCCGCCACCGTCGGATGGCGCTCGGCCAGGACCTCGAAGCCGCGCCACAAATGGCGCGCGACGCGGTCCACCTGATCGAGGAAGCCGGGGGCGAGCACCACGTCCAGCACGGCATTGCCGGCGGTGCAGGCCAGCGGGCCGCCGCCATAGGTCGTGCCATGGGTGCCGGGCTTCAGGTGCTGCGCCACCTTCTCCTTCGCCAGGATGGCGCCGAGCGGGAAGCCGCCGCCGATGCCCTTGGCCGCCGACATCACGTCGGGCTCGATCCCGGCCCATTGATGCGCCCAGAGCTTGCCGGAGCGGCCCATGCCGGTCTGCACCTCGTCCAGCGCCAGCAGCAGGCCGAACTCGTCGCACACCGCGCGCAACTCCCGCAGGAAGCGGAGCTCGGCCGGGCGGACGCCGCCCTCGCCCTGGATGGGCTCGATCATGATGCCCGCCGTTTCCGGCGTGATCGCGTCGCGGACGGCATTCATGTTGCCGAAGGGCACGTGGTCGAAGCCCTGAACCGGCGGGCCGAAGCCCGCGAGGTACTTCTCGTTGCCCGTGGCGGCCAGCATGGCGAGGGTGCGGCCGTGGAAGGCGCCCTCGAAGCAGATCATGCGGAAGCGCTCGGGCTGGCCGTTCTCGGCGTGGTACTTCCGCACCGCCTTGACCATGCCTTCATTGGCCTCGGCGCCCGAGTTGCAGAAGAACACCGAGTCCGCGAAGGACGCCTCCACGTGGCGCCGGGCCAGTTCCTCGGCCTGCGGCACGCGGTAGAGGTTGGAGACGTGCATCACCTTCGCCGCCTGCTCGGCGATGGCCTTCACGAGGTGCGGGTGGCCGTGGCCGATGCTGCTGGTGGCGATGCCGGAGCCGAAATCCAGGAATCGTCGCCCGTCCACCGTCCACATCCAGGCGCCTTCGCCCCGCTCAAAGGCGAGGTCGGCACGGTTGTAGGTGGGCATCAGGGCGGGGATCACGTGGCTGCGCTCCTTGTTCATGCGCGATCAGCCCCGGGCGCGGCTGCGCGCGGGGGAAGCCGCCAGGATGCCCGAAATCCGGCCCGGCGCAAGGCGGAACTGCCATGCGCCCGGCGCCGGGCTGCGAGGATCAGCGCATCATGCCCGGGGTCGGCACGCCGACGCCGGCCGTGGTGCCGCCGCCGGAGCCGCTCAGCCCGCCCGGCGTCGCGCCGAAGCGGCCGATATTGCCGAACAGGGCCTGGAGCAGGGTCCGCTCGTTGCCCGGCGTCGGCGTCTCGCGCGACACGACATCCACCGAGCGCATATCCTGCTCGCCCAGGCGGCGGACATCCCTGACGGTGCCGTTCTCCGCGAAATCCACCGCGACCACCTGCTGGTTGCGGATGGCGAGGGTGCGGCCCGGCCGCAACTGGCTGGCGCTGCTGATGTAGTACCAGGAATTGTCGGTGAAGGTGGAGGTGTGGCTGGGCGAGCCCAGCGCCGCCTGCACGTCCTGGCGGGTGGAGACGCCCGGCGTCACCTGGGCCAGCGCCTCCTCCGGCACGGCATGGCCGCGCGGGATGATCGGGGTCGAGAAGACCTCGCGCGGGCGCTCGGGCAAGGGCGGCAGGTAGGCGCAGCCCGCGAGCGTCCCCCCGGCGAGCAGGGCTGCCAGGAGGCGAATGTTGACGGTGAGGGGTGCGCGCGCCATGTGCGGGACTTACCGAGACACCGGCCGCGCGGTCAATCGCGCGGGCTTGCTGGACGCTGCCATGGGCTTCGCCTCCTTGTTCCGCCGCCCTCCCTTCGAGCGGGAGGGTTTCCTTCTCTACGGCGCCGCCGTGGCCGCGGCGCGGGCGCCCGGGTTGTATGCCGGGATCGGCGTGCCCGACACCGCCGCCGGCCGGTTCGAGATGGTCTGCCTGCACACCGGCCTGCTGATCCGCCGCATCCGGGCCGAGGCGACGGAGCGGACGGACCGCCTCGCCCAGGCGGTGTTCGATGCCATGTTCGCCGACATGGACGTGAACCTGCGGGAGATGGGGATCAGCGACCTGGCCGTGGGCAAGCGGGTAAAGATGCTCTGGGAAGGCTTCCATGGCCGCGCCACCGCCTATGACGCGGCGCTTGAGGCGGGGGACGAGGCGGCCCTGGCCGCGTCCCTAGCCCGCAACGCCTGGGTGAAGGCGGAACCGCCGCCCGGCGCGCCCGAGGCCCTGGCCCGCCACGCCGCCGCCGTCGCCGCGCACCTCGCCACCCAGCCCATCGAAGGCTTCGCGCGCGGGGAGGCGCGCTTTCCATGAGCGCGGAATTCCATCACCCCCTTGTCCTCGCCAACGTGCCCTCCACCGGCCTCAGCCTGCGCCTCGTCCCCGATGCCGCGCAGCGTGAGGCGCTGGCGCGCCGCTTCGGCCTGCTCGCCATCCATTCCATGGAGGGGGAGCTCCGCCTCGCGCCGGAATCGGGCGGGCGCATCGCCGTGTTGGGCACGATCCGGGCCGAGGTGGAGCAGGAATGCGTCGTTTCCCTCGCGCCGCTCCAGGCACGGGTGGAGGAAGGCTTCGCCTGGCGCCTCCTCCCGGACGGGGTTGAGCCTTCGGACGAGGACGAGGACCCCGACGACATCCCGAGCGAGGACGGTGTCGTGGACCTGGGCGAGACCCTGGCCCAGCAGCTTTCCCTGGCCCTCGATCCCTATCCCCGCGCGCCCGGCGCGGAGCTTCCGGAGGAGGGGGTTGGCGACGCCGCGCATGGCCCCTTTGCAGCGCTGTCGAGGCTCAGGAAGCCGCAATAGGTTGTGCGGCGGGCGGGGCGGTGCTATCCGCCCCGCTTCCTGCCGGGGCGCATGCCGCGGTGGTTCCCGCATGGGCATCCGCCCCCATTTCGAACGAGTTGAAAGGCAGCCGCCATGGCCGTCCCCAAGAAGAAGGTTTCGCCCTCCCGCATGGGCATGCGCCGCTCGCACCACGCCCTGCCGAAGGAGTCGGGCATGGAGTGCTCCAACTGCGGCGAGCTGAAGCGCCCCCACCATGTCTGCGCGTCCTGCGGCCACTATGACGGCAAGGAAGTCGTCGCGGCCGAGTCCGTGAAGGGTGTGGTCCGCCTCTGACGGCGACGGAACGGCGCGGGGCCATCCTGGCGTGAACATGACGGCTCCCGCCGACGGAAATCTGCGGCGTTTCTCCCTCGCGGTGGACGCGATGGGCGGCGACAACGCGCCCGAGGCCGTTCTGGACGGGCTCGAGCTCGCGGCCGAGCGCCACCCCGGCGCCTCCTTTCTGGTGGTGGGCGACGAGGCGCGTCTTTCCGCCCTGCTCGCCACCCGGCCGCGCGCGGCCCGGCTTTGCGTGCTGCGCCACGCGCCGCAAGCCGTTCCCGGCGACATGAAGCCGACCCAGGCCCTGCGGATCCGCGACTCCTCCATGCGCATCGCGATCGACGCCGTGGCGCAGGGCGAGGCGGCGGCCGTGGTCTCGTCCGGCAATACCGGCGCGCTGATGGCGCTGGCCAAGATCGTCATCAAGACCATGCCGGAGATCAGCCGGCCGGCGCTGGCCGCCATCACCCCTTCCGCGCGCGGCGACGTGGTGATGCTGGACCTCGGCGCCAACGTGCAGTGCGACGCGCGCAACCTGATCGAGTTCGCCATCATGGGCGACGCCTTCGCCCGCGCCGTGCTCGGCCTGCCCGCGCCCACGCTGGGCCTGCTGAACGTCGGCTCGGAGGAGCTGAAGGGCGACGACCGCGTGCGCGAGGCGGCGGAAACGCTGCGCGCCCAGCCCGGCCTCGCCTTCCATGGCTTCGTCGAGGGGCACGACATCGCTGCCGGCACGGTGGACGTGGTGGTGACGGACGGCTTCACCGGCAATGTCGCCCTCAAGACCGGCGAGGGCGCGCTGAAGCTGATGCGCGACCTCTTACGCCAGGTCTTCACCTCCTCCATCCCGGCCCGCGCCGGCTACCTGCTGGCGCGCCCCGCGCTGGAGCGGCTGCGCGAATGGATGGACCCGCGCCGCTACAATGGCGCCATCCTGCTTGGGCTGAACGGCGTGGTGGTGAAGTCGCATGGCGGCACCGACGCCACCGGCTTCGCCCATGCGGTGGACGTCGCCATGGACATGGTGACCCACGGCTTCACCCAGACCATCCGCGACAGCCTGTCCCGCCTCGCGGCCTCTCCCGTCACCCAGGACTGACCCATGGCGCTGCGTTCCGCGATCATCGGCTGCGGGGGATACCTGCCGCCCACCATCGTCACCAATGACGAGCTGGCGGAGCGCTTCAACCTGGACACCAGCGACGAGTGGATCCGCGAGCGCTCGGGCATCCGGCAGCGCCACCTCGCGGGGCCGGGCGACACCTGCTCCACCCTCGCTGCGGAAGCCGCGCGGCGGGCCCTGGAATCGGCCGGCGTCACGGCGGATGAGGTGGACGTGCTGGTGCTGGCCACCGCGACGCCGGACAGCGCCTTTCCCGCCACGGCGGTGCGCGTCCAGGCGCTTCTCGGCATGACGCACGGCTTCGGCTTCGACGTCTCGGCCGCCTGCACCGGCTTCGTCTATGCCCTTTCCCTCGCGGACGCGATGATTCGCTCGGGCCAGGCGCGCTGCGCCTTGGTGATCGGGGCGGAGGTGTATTCGCGCATCATCGACTGGAGCGACCGCGCGTCCTGCGTGCTGTTCGGCGACGGGGCCGGCGCGGTGGTGCTGCGCGCCGAGGAAGGCGAGCGCGGCATCCTCTCGACCCACCTCCATTCCGATGGCCGCCACGCCGACATTCTCCATGTCGAGGGCGGTGCCGGCTCCACCGGCGGCACGGGCCTGCTGCGCATGGCGGGGCGCGAGGTGTTCAAGCACGCCGTCACCAAGTTGGCCTCCGCGGTGGACGAGGCGCTGGACGCGAACGGGCTGTCCCGCGACGACGTCCAGCTCCTGGTCCCGCACCAGGCCAATATCCGCATCATCGACGCGATGGGCCGCAAGCTCGGCCTGCCGAAGGACCGCGTGGTGGTCACGGTGGACCGCCACGCCAACACCTCCGCCGCCTCCATTCCGCTCGCCCTGGACGAGGCCTGGCGGGAGGGCCGCATCCGCGAGGGCGACCTCGTGCTGCTGGAGGCGATCGGTGGCGGGCTGACCTGGGGCGCCGCGCTGGCGCGCTTTTGAAACGTGATCCGCGAAGCCGTTGACGCGGGCCGGTTTTCCCGGCTTTCCTGCTGCGTCCGAGCCTTGCAGGATTCGATGGAAACCCTGACCCGTTCCGGCCTCGCGGAAGCGATCTTCGCCCAGGTCGGGCTGTCGCGCAGCGAGTCCGCCTTGCTGTTGGAATCGGTGCTGGAGGCCATGTCCCGCTCCCTGGAGGCCGGGGATGCGGTGAAGATCACCGGCTTCGGCACCTTTGCCGTTCGCTCCAAGGGGCAGCGCATCGGCCGCAACCCCAAGACCGGGGAGGAGGTGCCGATCTCCCCCCGTCGTGTCCTGACCTTCCGCCCATCGCAGCAGCTGCGCGCCCGCATCAACGACGAGCCCATCGCGGCGGAGCCCGTGCCGGCATGAGCCACGCCGAGCCGCTTGAGCGTACCCGGCCCCGCAAGGCGGCCGGCGCCTTCCGCACGATCAGCGAGGCGGCGGAGGAGCTGAACGTCCCGCAACACGTGCTGCGCTTCTGGGAAACCAAGTTCTCGCGGCTGCAGCCGCTGAAGCGCGGAGGCGGCCGGCGCTACTACCGGCCCGAGGACCTGGCGCTGCTGCGCCGGATTGCCGACCTGCTCTACACCCAGGGCTACACCATCAAGGGCGTGCAGCGCGTCCTCGATGAGTCCGAGGCGCCCCCCGCGAGCGAAAGCGGGGAAGGGGCGCTGATGGAGGAGCTGGAAGCCATCGCCGTGGCGCTGCGCCGGCTCAGTCGCCGGGACGCCTGAGGCGCCTCAGCGCTCCGCGCGCCGGGGCGGCACCGAGGAGCGCTGCCCGGGAAAGGCGAGGGCGGTGCGTTCCACCAGCGGCAGGAACTCCGCGGCACGGATCGAAAGCTCCTCGCGCGGCGCGATGCGGCAGGCTTCCTCCAGCGCGCGCGCGGCATCGCGCAGGGCCACTGCGCCGAAGGTGGCGGCGGCGGCCTTCAGCGCATGCGCCTCGTCCTCCAGCGCGCGCGGGTCGCGCTGGCTCTGCATGCGCTGGGCCCGGTTGCGGCTTTCCTCGATGAACAGGGCCACGAGGCGCGGCAGGCGGCCCGGCCCCACGGCGGCGCGCAGCTCCTCCAGCGTTTCCCGGTCGAGAAGAGGCGGGGCGGGGGACGGCTCGGCCGGGGCCGGCGCCGCTTCCTGGCGTGGCTTGCCGCTCACGAACTTGGCGACGGCGGCGAGGAGGCTCGCCCGGTCCACCGGCTTGGGGAGGTGGCCGTCCATTCCCGCCTTGGCGCAGCGATCCTCGTCGCCCGGCATCACGCTCGCCGTCATGGCGAGGATGGGGACGCGGGCGCGCGGGCCGCGAATCGCGCGGATGGCCTTGGCCGCCGTGATGCCGTCCATCATCGGCATCCGCAGATCCATCAGGACGAGGTCGAAATCCGCCGATTCCGCCGCTGCCAGCGCCTCGGCCCCGTCGCGCGCCAGCTCCACCGTGTAGCCCTCTTTACGCAGGATGGCGGCGGCGACCATCTGGTTCGCCTTGCCGTCCTCGGCGAGCAGGATGCGCCCGCGACGGCGGGACGCGGCCGGGGCCGGCGGGGTGGGGGTGAGGCGCACGGGCGGCGGCACACTCTCCGGCACGGCGGGCAGCGGCAGGTCGAAGAAGAAGGTGGAGCCTTTCCCGGGCGCGGAATCCACCGCGATCTGCCCGCCCATCAGCGCCACCAGACGTCGGCAGATGGCGAGGCCAAGCCCCGAGCCCGATTCCTCCGAAGCCGGGTCGCCCTGGCTGAAGCGCCGGAACAGCGTGGCGCGCAGCCGGGGCGGAATGCCGATGCCCGTATCGGTGACCGCGAAGCCCACATGCCCGTCCGGCAAGGCGGCGATGCGGATCTCCACCGAGCCGCGATGAGTGAACTTCACCGCATTGTCGACGAGGTTGAGCAGGACCTGCCGGATGCGCCCGGCGTCGCCGACCATCTGCCCGGGCAGGAGGTGGTCGAGGCTCGCCGAAAGCTGCAGCCCCTTCTCCGCCGCGGCAGGGGCCAGCAAGTCCAGCACCTCGCCCACCACCTCGCCGAGGTTGAAGGCGGCCTGGGTGAGTTCCAGCTTGCCCGCCTCGATGCGCGACAGGTCCAGCAACTCGTTCACCGTGCGCAGCATGGACTGGCCGCAGCGGCGCGCAGTTTCCACATAGGCGTGCTGCTCCGCGTCCAGCGGCGTGTCGAGCAGCAGCGCGAGGGTGCCCATGGCGCCGTGCAGCGGTGTGCGGACCTCGTGCGACACGAAGGCGAGGAAGTCGCTCTTTTCCTGGCTTGCGCGCTCCGCCGCGCGGCGGGCCTTCAGGGCGCTGCGCTCGGCGCGGCGGCGGGCCGAGATGTCGTGCTGGATGCCGACAAAGGCGACCAGCCGCCCATCCGGCGCCAGCACGGGGGCCATGCGAAGCTCGTTGACGAAGCGACGCCCATCCTTGCGGTGGTTGGTGAGCTCCACCGTCACCGGCTTGCGCTCCGCGATGGCGCGGCGCAGCTGCAGCAGGGCCTCGCGCTCCGTTCCCGCGCCCTGGAGGAAGCGGCAATTGCGGCCCAGCACCTCGTCGGCCGCGTAGCCGGTGATGCGGCTGAAGGCCGGGTTCACGAAGACCAGCGGGCAATCCGGCAGGGAAGGGTCCGCCACCGTGATCCCCGTCGGCGCCGCGGCGATGGCGAGGGCCAGCACCCCATTCAGCCCCGCCGCGGCGATCGCCCCGTCACACCCTTCGAGCAGCGCGTTCCCGCCCGCATCCCGCGTCAGGCGGGGCGGGTCGGACGGCCCGGGGAGGGAGGAGGTCATCGCACCCTAATCGTCGTAGGCGACCAGCGCTTCGACCGGCAGGTCCAGCCGCTCGCGGCCCTTCAGGAAGGTGAGTTCGATCATGACGGCCGTGGCCGGGACGACCGCGCCCACCTTGCGCAGCAGCGCGACGCCCGCCGCCATGGTGCCGCCCGTCGCGAGCAGGTCGTCGAGCAGGACGACACGCTGGCCCGGCTGAACCGCGTCCTCCTGGATCTCGATGCGGTCGGTGCCGTATTCCAGGTTGTAATCCAGCCCGACCGTACCGCCGGGCAGCTTGCCCCGCTTCCGCAGCATGACGAAGCCGAGGCCGAGCGCGAGGGCCATGGGCGCCGCCAGCAGGAAGCCGCGGCTCTCGATGCCTGCCAGCACATCCGGCTTGTGCGCGGCAACCCGCTCCGCGAGCTGCGAGGTGGCTTCCTTCCAGGCGGGACCATGCCGCAGCAGGGTGGAGATGTCGTAGAAGAGGATGCCGGGCTTCGGAAAGTCCGGGATGCCGCGGATGTGGCTCTTCAGTTCGGCTTCAGTCATTGATCTCGTCTGGCTGGCGGATTGTTGCGCGGAGGCGCCGCGTCGGGGCGTCGAAGGGCAGCGCGCCCCGCGAAGGATAGGTCGGGCCGGCGCGGCGCGTCCAGCATCCACGGTTCGGGCTTGGCAAGGCGGCAAGGGCGGTCCATGTCGCGTGCATGTCCCGGGTTCCCCTTGCCTTCCTTCTCGGCGTCCTTGGCTTCCTCGCCTATGTCGGCGTTGTCGTGGCGCTGGGCGATTTCGTGGTGCATCGTCACTGGACGCTGCAATTCGTCTATTACGCGGCGGTGGGGATCCTCTGGGCCTGGCCGGCGAAGTGGCTGATGTTCTGGGCGGCGCGCAAGAACGGCTGAGCCGTCACGCGGGCAGCGCCGCCTCCAGCCCACCGCCCATGCGCAGCGCGGAAACGCGGCGCGCGAGCCCGGTCGAATCCTCCGTCTCCACGAACAACCCACACAGGGTCGCCTCGCCCTCGGCGGGCGCCAGGCGCTCGCCGGGCATCTTGCGCCAGAAGCGCAGCGCGGCGCCGCCCTTCTGCATCCCGATCACGCTGTCATAGTCGCCGCACATCCCCGCATCGGTCTGAAAGGCGGTGCCGCCGGGCAGGATGCGGTGGTCGGCGGTCGGCACGTGGGTGTGCGTGCCGACGACGAGGCTCAGCATCCCGTCGAAGGAATGCGCCATGGCCTGCTTCTCGCTCGTCGCCTCGGCATGGATGTCGAGGATGGCAGCCTGGATCGTCACGCCCAGCCGGTGCTTCGCCAGCTCGGACTGGACGGTGCGGAACGGGTCGTCCAGCGGGTCCATGAACAGCCGTCCCATCACCTGCATCACCAGGGCGCGGCGCCCGTCGCCGACCGCGACCTCGACCGCGCCGCGGCCCGGCGTGCCGGGGGGGAAGTTCAGCGCGCGGATGACGCGCGGCTGCTCCTCCAGATAGGGGATGATCTCGCGCCGGTCCCAGGCGTGGTTGCCCAGGGTGATGACATCCGCCCCCGCCGCCAGGAAGGCGCGCGCCATGTCGGGCGAAAGGCCGAAGCCGTGCGAGGCGTTCTCGCCGTTCACCACCACGAGCTCCGCGCCCAGCCTTTCGCGCAGCCCCGGCAGGTGCGTCACCACCGCGTCGCGGCCGGAACGGCCGACCACGTCGCCCAGAAACAGGATCCTCATACGCGCAGGAGGCCTTGCTCCGTAGCGATGGCGTGCAGGGGGATGTCGTGCGGCTCCATCGGGACCTCTTCCACCTCCTGCGCCAAACAGGCAACGCCCAGGCGGAAGGCGCGCGGCATCAGCGCCAGGGTGCGGTCGTAATACCCGCCGCCATAGCCGAGGCGCCCGCCGCGCCGGTCAAAGGCCAGCAGCGGGACGAGCAGCCAGTCCGGCTCCCGCCCTTCCGCCGTGGCGGGATGGGAGGTGCCCATCGGCCCGGGGGCCAGCGCGTCGCCCGGCGCCCAGGCGCGGAACTCGAGCGGGCGGCCGCGTGGCGGGGTGAAGGGCAGGGCCAGCAGGTGGCCGCGCCCGTGCAGTGCGAGGAGCAGGGGCCGGATGTCGATCTCGGTCCCCATCGGCCAGAACCCGCCGATGACGGCGCCAGGGGGCGGCGGACAGTCGCGCAGCACGTGGGCGGCCAGCGCCTCCGCGGCGCCGGGCGGCGGGTCGCGGCGCGACAGCACCAGACGCCGCAGGGCGGCCTTGGCAGCCTCACTCATCGGGGGAAAGAGGGGGGTGCGAAGCCACCCTGGCCGTCGGCGACTGCATCCTCCCAAGGCCTGCCATAAGCAGGTGGGCACCAGATAGCCGGACCACGGCCCGGCCAGCGCCAGTTCCCGGGAGTTGCGTATTGGCCCTGGGGATGTCTGTGCCAGACGCACCGGGCAGCCTCGCCCTCATCAGTTAGGCGTCCGCGATGCCTGCCGCAACCCGGCCTCAGGGTTTTCCGAGGTGGTTCGCCATGGTCTCGATGCGCTCCGCCAGGGCGACGAGGCGCTCGGTCACCTGCGGGTCGATCGGCGCCGGGGCAGGCGGCGCGATCACGGGCGCGGCGGGGGCGGGGAGGGGCTGTCCGTTGCGGAGCTTCACGAGGTCGGCGCGGAGGTCGGAGGCCTCGTCGGCCAGCAGCAGCGCGACGTGCAGCAGCATGCGCGCCTCGCTGAACTGGCCGCCCATGGCGCGGATCATCCGCACCTTCTCCTCCATCATCGCGCAAAGCTGGCGGACGTGCTCCTCCTCGCCATCGCGGCAGCCGATGGTGTGGTTGTAGCCGTTCACGCGCACATTCACCTGGCCCATCACTATTCCCCCTGATCGGCCATCGCCGCCTTCAGCTTCTCCAAGGTCTCGTCCAGGCGGCGGGACAGCGCCTCCACCTCGCTGCGGGGGACGCGCTCCTCCTCCAGGTGCGCGAAGCGCGCTTCCAGCAGGTCGAACAGGCGCTCGAGCGCCGTTTCCAGCCGATCGACGGCCTCGAGTGCCGGGTCGCTGGGCGCGGAACTGGACGAAGGGGCTTCAGCCATGGTGTGGAGCGTTCGCATGCAGCCTGGGATGGGTCAACCGCGGATCGTCGTCGTCCGCTCGCGCCTCGAACGCGACGCGGCGCTGGAGGCTGCGTCAGGCGCGAAGCTGCGTTTCCTGTCGGAAGCAGGGGCGGCCGCCTTCCTCGGCGCGGCGGGATTCCGCGCCCTGCTGGGCGAGCATTGGCCCGAGGGAATCCTGGATTGCGGCGAAGCGCCGGGCTTCGCGCTGGAGGCGCTGCGCCTGGGCGCGCGGTCCCTGGTGCTGGCGCCGGAACTTTCCGCCTTCCCGGCGCTGGAGCGGCTGGCGCGCGAGGCGGGGGCGGAGATCCTGCCGGTGCGGCCCCCGGCCATCGCGCTGGGGCGGATCGCGCTGGACCGCCCGGCCGGACGTGCGCACCTGCGCCGCCTCCTTGCCCTTCACGCTTCGGGCAGGATGGACTAAGGACCGCGCACCACCAATTGCGCGAGGGCACGGGCCATGAAGCTGACGAGCAAGGTCAGGCAGATCCTTTCCTGGTACGAGAGCGACAATCCCGGGACCAAGGCGAACATCGCCCGCATCCTGATGGAGGGCCGCCTGCGCGGGACCGGCCGCATGGTCATCCTGCCCGTGGACCAGGGCTTCGAGCACGGCCCGGCCCGCTCCTTCGCCCCGAACCCCGACGCCTATGACCCGCACTACCATTTCCGCCTGGCGATCGACGCGGGGCTGAACGCCTATGCCGCGCCGCTCGGCATGCTGGAGGCGGGCGCCGCGACCTTCGCCGGCTCCATCCCGACCATCCTGAAGGTCAACTCCTCCAACAGCCTGTCCACCACCAAGGACCAGGCGGTGACCGCGACCGTGTCCGACGCGCTGCGCCTCGGCTGCTCGGCCATCGGCTTCACCATCTACCCCTCCTCCGAATACCAGTTCGAGATGATGGAGGAGCTGCGCGAGCTGGCCGCCGAGGCGAAGGCCGTCGGCCTCGCCGTGGTGGTGTGGTCCTATCCGCGCGGCCCGATGCTGGACAAGACCGGCGAGACGGCGCTCGACATCTGCGCCTATGCCGCGCACATGGCGGCGCTGATCGGCGCGCACATCATCAAGGTGAAGCCGCCCACCGCCGCGATCTCGCTCGACGCCGCGAAGAAGACCTACGAGAACTCCCCGGTGGAGGACGATGCGGCGGCGCGCTTCGCCCACGTGGTGAAGTCCTGCTTCAACGGCCGTCGCCTCGTGGTGTTCTCGGGCGGCGAGGCCAAGGGCTCCGACGCGCTGCTGAACGAGGTGCGCGCCATCCATGCCGGCGGCGGCAACGGCTCCATCGTCGGCCGCAACGCCTTCCAGCGCTCGCGCGAGGATGCGCTGAAGCTGCTGGGCGACATGATCGACATCTACGCGGGCAAGGCCGCCTGATCCTTCGCTCGTCCGCGAAGCACCACACATGGCCCCGGGGGTAGCCTCGGGGCCATGCTGATTCTCGCGGTCTTCCTGCTTGCCGGGTTCGTCAAGGGCGTGATCGGGCTGGGGCTTCCCACGGTCGCCATGGGGCTCCTGACACTGGCCTTTCCGGCGCCCGAGGCGGCGGCGATGCTGCTGCTGCCCTCCTTCATCACCAACCTCGTGCAGATGCGCCCGGCGGCGGTGGCCTGGCGCCTCGCCCTGCGCTTCCGCGCCCTGTTCCTCGGCGTGGTGGCGGGGACGGCGCTGGGCTTCTTCCTTTGGGGCGGCCTTGGCGGGCGCCATGCCGACCTGGCGCTGGGCGTGCTGCTGGTGATCTACGGTCTGCTCGGCCTCGCGGCGTGGAAGCCGCGCCTGCCCGAGGCGATCGGATTTCCGGTCGGCGCGGTGACGGGCGCGGTCACCGCCGCGACGGGCGTCTTCGTGCTGCCCGCCGTGCCCTGGCTGCAGGCGCGCGGCCTGTCGCGCGACGACCTCGTGCGCGCCCTGGGCCTCAGCTTCACCGTCTCCACCCTGGCGCTCGGCGCGCTGCTGCTGGGCGGGCGGAGCCTGTCCTGGGCACAGCTCGGCCTGTCGGCGCTGGCGGTGGTGCCTGCCCTGCTGGGGCAGCGCCTCGGCGAGGCGCTGCGCTCCCGGCTTTCGGAATCAGCGTTCCGTCGCGCCTTCCAGCTCGGCCTCGTGGCGCTTGGCCTTTGGCTGGCCCTGCGCGGCTGACAGCTTCATCAGCCCGTCCACCGCCACGCAGCCATCGTCGCGGCACAGGAGGGGGTTGATCTCCACCTCCTCCAGCCGGTCGCCGCAGGCGGCGGCGAAGGCGCTGAACCGCGCGATGGCATCGGCCACCTTGGCCACGTCCACCTTGGCCGCCCCACGGAACCCGTCGAAGAGCGGCCAGGACTTGAGGCCGCGCAGCATCGCCTCCGCCCGCGCCGACGAGACGGGGGCGACGTCCAGCGCCACGTCCTTCCACAGCTCCGCCTGCACGCCGCCCAGGCCGACGAGCAGCATGGTGCCGAATTGCGGGTCGCGCCGCGCGCCGAGGATCAGCTCGACCCCGCGCCGCTCCATGCGCTGCACCAGCACGCCCTCGACCCGCGCATCCGGCGCGTGGCGCTTCGCGCCCTCCATGATGCGGCCAAAGGCGTCGCGCACCGTGCCCGCATCGGCGAGGTTGAGCTGCACGCCGCCCACCTCGGTCTTGTGCGCGACGTCCGGGCTGTCGAGCTTCAGCACCACCGGATAGCCGATGGCCTCCGCGGCGCGCACCGCGCCCTCGGCATCGGCGGCGCAGCGCTCCTCCCCGACCGGCAGCCCGGCCTCGCGGAACAGCGCCTTGGCCTCGGCCTCCATCAGCGTCGCCTCGCCACCCGGCAGGGCAGGGGCGGCGACGCGCGGCGCATCGGCCTCCGCCTTCTGGTCGTGATACTCGAGCCAAAGGCGGATCGCGTTCATCATGCGCCGCGTGGAGCGGAACAGCGACAGGTGGGGCGCGGTGTCCACCGACTCTGGCCCCGCGCCTTCCAGGCTCTCGGGAATCCACATGATGCAGATCGGCTTGCCCGAGCGCTCCGCCATCGGGTCCAGCGTCTTCATGCGGGACGGCGTGGTGGCCGGGTTGTGGTAGACGACAGGGAAGATGACGGTGGCGTACTGGTCGTCCTCCAGCATCGCCGCCATGCAGTCCTCGAACAGCTTCGGGTTGGTTGCCACCTGCGCCGTGAGGTCGCAGGGATTCCGGGGCGAGCCGAACTCCGGGATGGAGGCGCGCAGCGTTTCCGCCGTGTGCGGGCGCGGCTGCGGCAGGTCCAGCCCCGCGAACTCCGCATGGTCGGCGGCCATGATGCCTGCCCCGCCAGAGGGGGTGACGATGCCCACGCCGCGCGCCTTGGGCGGCGGCGCCTTGGCCAGGAAGCCCGCCGTTTCCAGCAACGCGTCGAAATCCTCGACCTCCAGCATCCCGGCCCGCTTGAATCCGGCCGACCAGGCGGCGGTGGAGCCGGCGAGGGAGCCCGTGTGGCTCATTGCCGCCTGGGCGCCGATCTCGCCGCGGCCCAGCTTCAGCACGACGATCGGCTTGCCCGCCGCCCGCGCCATCTCACCCAGGGCCAGGAGGCGCCGCGCGTCGCGCAGCCCTTCGACGGCCAGCGCGATGGAGCGCACCTCCGGCATGGCGAGCTGAAAGGCCGCGAGGTCGCACACGTCGAGGTCGGTCGAGTTGCCGGCGGTGAGCATGTGCGCCATGGCGAAGCCGCGCTCCGCCGCCTGCATCAGCGCATAACCCATGGCGCCGGACTGGCTGACCACGCCGACGCCGCCTGCCGGGGCGGTCATCTTCGCGTATTCCGGCATGAAGGTGGCGCCGCAGCGCTGCACGTGGTCCACGAAGCCCAGGCAGTTCACGCCCAGCAGCGGCAGGCCCAGCTCGCGGGCGCGGGCGCGCAGTTCCTCCTCCTCCACGGCACGCTCGGGCAGGTCCGTTTCGCCATAGCCGGAAGCGTAGATCACGGCGCCGCCGGCGCCTTTCCTGGCGAGGGCCTCGACCGCCGGAAGGACGCCGGTGCGCGGCAGGGCGATCACGGCGGAGTCGGGGGCGGAAGGCAGCTCGTCCACGCTGGCGAAGCAGGGGCGCCCGTGCAGATCCTGCCCGGCATATTTCGGGTTCACGCACCAGACGGGGCCATCGAAATTCGCCATGTTCTGGACCGTGCGCGCGCCGAAGCCCGTGGGCTCGGCCGAGACGCCGATCACCGCCACCGAACGCGGCGCGAGAAGGCGCTTCAGGCTTTCCGGCGAACGCAGCTTTTCCATCGTTTCCTCCGCTGTGGATGCTTGGGCCGCATTGCGCGTCAGCTTCCGCCGGAGGGCAAGTCCCCCAGGAGCAAGGGTAGCGCGACCGGGGCGAGAAGACGCATCCCGCGCTCCGCCTCCGCTTCCCCGTAATGGCCGGCGCGATGCAGCAGGTTCACCGTGCCGAGAACGCGCCCCTCGTGCAGGACGGGCAGGTTCAGCACGCTTTCGCAGCCCAGCGCCAGGATCGTCTCGGCATCGGGGAAATGCGTGCGGATGTCGGCGGCGTCGCGCCCGATGAAGGGGCGCCCCTCGCGCAGGAGGATGCGCGTCCATTCCGTTTCGCGCACCTCCTTGGCGCCCCCGGGCGGGTAGGATTCGGGATCCGAGGACCAGACGCGCTGGTTGTATACGCCGCCGTGGCGCATGACCGTGAACAGGCGGTGTCCGATCTCGCGCTGGGCGAGGGCCTGCAGCTTCGCGAAGGTCACAGCACCCCCGCGACGCGCGGCAGCCACAGCGCGATCTCCGGAAACGCCACCACCAGCGCCAGCGCGACGAACATGGCGAGGATGAGCCACAGCACCCAGGGGATGGTACTTTCCATCGAGACCTGGGCGATGCGGCAGGACACCATCAGGTTCACCGCCATGGGCGGCGTGAACTGGCCGATGGCGATCTTCATGGTGAGCAGCACGCCAAACCAGGTGAGGTCCCAGTTGAAGGCGTTGGCGATGGGGATCAGCACCGGCAGCAGGATCAGGAAGATCGAGACGCCGTCCAGGAACATGCCGATGAAGACCAGTGCCAGCATCAGCAGCGCGATGGTCCCGAACTCGCCGAGGCCGAGGCCGACGATCCACGCGGCGATGGGCTGGACGATGCCGAGGGTCGCCGTGCTCCAGGCGAAGACGCTGGCCAGGGCCACGATGATGAGGATGATGGCGGAGATCTCGCCCGCCTCCACCAGCATCTCCCACAGGTCGCGCAGCGTCATGGAGCGGTAGATGACGAAGCCGACGAAGAGTCCGTAGAACACGGCCATGACCGCGGCCTCGGTGGGGGTGAAGGCGCCGATCCGCATGCCGCCCAGGATCACGACCGGAGCCATCAGCCCCCAGAAGGCGTCCTTGAAGGCCTTCCACACCGAGGCGCCGCCGCGCTCGGGGTTCTTGCCGCCGAAGTCGCGCAGCCATGAGATCAGGAGGATGGGCACGAGCAGCGCGCAGCCGGCGAGGATGCCGGGCAGCATCCCGGCCAGGAAGATGGCAGGGACCGACACGCCCGGTACCATCACCGCATAGACGATGAAGGCGATGGAGGGCGGGATCAGGATGTCCGTCGCCGCAGCCGCGCCCACCGTGGCGGCGATGAATGGGCGCGGATAGCCGTCCTTCACCATGCCGTCCGTCACCACCTTGCCCACGGCCGCCGCCGTGGCGGGACCGGAGCCGGAAATCCCGCCGATCACCATGGCGACAAGAATGGACACGGAGGCCAGCGCCCCACGCCCCGCGCCGACCAACGCATTGGCGAAGCGCACCAGGCGCAGGGCGACCCCAGTCCGGTCGAAGACGCAGCCCACCAGCACGAACATCGGGATGGCGATCAAGGGATACTTGGCGATGCCGGCATAAACGTTGGTGGGCATGGCCATGATGGACTGACCCGCCAGGGTGATCGCCAGCGCCCCTGCGAGGCCGAGCGCCACGCCGATTGGCACGCCGCCCAGCAGCATCACCCCGAAGGCGAGAAAAAGGACGGTGCCGATCACCCATCCTCTCCGCGCGCCAGGCGGATCATGCGACCCAGGGCCCGCGCCATCACCAGCAGCGACAGCACCGGCAGCCACACCGTGTAGAGCCATTGCGGATGGCCCAGCCCGGCGGAAAGCGCCTCGAAATCCCACTCGTCATAGGTCATCCACGCGCCGTACCAGGCGATGATGCCGAAGCAGACGAGCAGCAGCGCCATGGCGGCGATCTCCGCGCCGCGCCGGGGGCGGGGCGGCAGCTTGTCCACGAAATAGCCGATGCGGATGTGCCGCCCCGCGGCGGTGGCGAGCGCCGTGCCGGTCAGCGCCACCCCCACCATGAGCGCGACCGAATACTCCTCGGTGAAGGCGAGCGAGATGTTCGACAGGTAGCGTGTCGCCACGTTGGCGAAGGTGATCAGCGCCATCGCCGCCATGCACCCGGCCAGCAGCACCCGCTCCAGCGTCAGCGGGATGCGGGTGCGCGGCTCGGGCGGGGTGAAGCCGGGGTCGAACTCCGCCGCCATCAGGAGACGGCGCGGATCGCGGCCTCGGCCTTGCGGGTCAGCTCGGCGCCGACGGTCTGGCTCCAGCGGTCGAAGACCGGGCGCAGCGCCTGGGCGAAGGCGCGCTTCTCGTCAGCGCTCAGCACCGTCACCTCGACGCCGCGGCGCCGGAGCTCCTGCAGGGCGCTGTCGTCGGTGCCGGGGATGCCCAGGCCCTGGCGCGCCAGCGCGATGTTGCGCCGCGCCGCCTCCACCGCGCATTCGCGCATCAGCTCGCGGTCCTGTGGGGTGAAGCTGGCCATCACCGACTTGCTGATGCCGAAGATCAGCGCGTCGTTCACGTAGTTCCAGATGGTCATGTGCTTCTGGGCCAGCGTGTCCATGCGGAAGCCCAGGAACAGGTTTACCGGGTTTTCCTGTCCGTCCACCGCGCCCGTCGAAAGGGCGGGCTGGAGGTCGGCGAAGGACATCTGCAGGGGGTTGGCGCCGAGGGCGTTGTAGATGTCGTTGAAGATGGCGCCGGCGGCGAAACGGATCTTCAGCCCGCGCAGGTCGGCGGGGGCGCGGATGGTGCGCTTGCTGTTGCTGATCTCGCGGAACCCGTTCTCGCCGAAGGCCAGGGCGGTGACGTCGCGCCGGTCCATGATGGCGGAAAGGTCGCGCCCGACCTCGCCGTTGATCAGCGCGTCGAAGGCGCGATGATCGGGCATCAGGAAGGGAAGCTGGAAGATCCCCGCCTCGCGCACCTGGGGGGCGATGTTGATGGTGCTGAACACGCACATGTCGATGATGCCCTGGCGCATCGCCAGCAGCTCGCGCGTCTGGTCCCCGCCCACCAGCTGCGAGCCGGGATAGACACGCACGTTGATCCGCCCCTCCGAGCGCTGCGTCACCAGCTCCGCCCACTGGAAGGCGCCCTCGGCGAAGGGAATGGGGCGGTTGCCGACCACGGAGAGCTTGTACTCCGACTTGTAGGCCGGCTGTGCCGCCGCGACGAAGGGCGTGGCGAGGCCGCCCAGCAGCATGGCGCGGCGCGTGGCGTTCAGGGACATGGGGCGGTTCCTCCGGGCGGCTTGCGGCGCCGCGCTTGCCCTCACACCATGCGACGCGGGAAACCCACCGCGCAAGCCGGGGAGGAATGGCCATGACGGGCACGCTGGCGATCACGGGCGCGGCCTCGGGGCTGGGCGCCGCCCTGGCGGCCCGGGCGCGCGATGCGGGATGGGTCGTCGCCGGGGCGGACCGCAGCCCGGGCGAGGGGATCACCGCGCTGGACGTGACGGACGAGGTGGCGATGGAGGCCTGGATCGGCGGCCTGAGCGACCTGCGCGGCCTCGTCACCTGCGCCGGCATCAGCGCCCACACGCCGATGCCCGAGGCGGACGCCGCCACGTTTCGCCACGTGCTGGACGTGAACGTTTCCGGGACCTTCCTTGCGGCCCGCGCCGCTGCGCGCGTCATGGCCCCGGGTGGGGCGATGGTGCTCATCTCCTCCGTTTCCGGCCTGCGCGGGTCGGTGGGGCGCATCGCCTACGGGGCCAGCAAGGCGGCGGTGGTCAACATGGCGCAGGTGATGGCCATCGACCTCGCGCCGCGCGGTATCCGGGTGAACTGCATCTGCCCGGGCCCGATCGAATCGCCCATGGTACGCGACCTGCACGACGCCGCGACCCGCGCGGGTTGGACCTCGCGCATTCCCCTCGGCCGCTACGGCACGCCGGAGGAGGTGGCGGAGGCGGCGCTGTTTCTGCTGGATGGGGAGCGCGCGGGCTACGTGAACGGCCACGCCCTGGCCGTGGATGGCGGCTATGCCGGGGCGGGGCTGATGGCCTGAGCGCGGCTCACCGCGCCTCCCGCCGCCAGGCGACCAGGGCGACGCCGCCCAGCAGCAGAAGCGCGAGCCAGGGCGGCAGGAGCGGGACGGCGGCGATGCCGGTCACCGTGTGGTCCCCGCGCTGGCGCAGCCCGACCCAGTTGGCGCCTTGCGCATCCCGTCCCGCCCCGACGCGCCGGATCTCGGGCAGGAGGGAGCCGTCGCCGACATGGCGGGCTGCGCCGCCGCTGGCCGACACCAGCACCTCCAGCCTTCCGGCATCGGCGCGCAGATCGTCGAACTCGGGCGGGTTGGCGGGCACCGCGGCGGCATAGGCGCTGCGGCGCCCGTCGCTCACCTGCCAAAGCCCCTGCGCCTCCGCCGGGATGTCGAGCACGGCGCGGCCTCCCTCCATCCGGAACGCGTGGCGGGAGGTGGCGCCATCGGGAGCCGTCACCGCCGCTTCGGGCGGCGGCGATGCGTCGAGGCTGCGCCGCGTGGCGCGGAGGCGGCCTTCCTCGATCCGCGCCGACAGGTCCTCCTCTTCCAGCTCCGGCTCGCGCATCAGCCAGTGGGCGACGCGGCGCAGGAGCTCGGCCTGCGGACCGCCGCCATCGTGCTGGCGCGACCACAGCCAGATGTGGTCGCTGAGCATCAGCGCGACGCGCCCCTGGCCCACGCGATCGAGGACGAGCAGCGGCGCACCCTCCGCCCCCTCCATCACCGCCGTCCCGGCGCGCGGCTCGGTGCGGATGGTGCGGTACCAGCGGCCCCAGCTCGCGTCGCGCCCCTCAGTGTTGGCGCCGGGCAGGCCCTCCGTCACCGGATGGCGAGCGCCCTGCGGCGTCACGCGCGGGCGGTAGGCGCGCTCCAGAATCGCCTGCTGCGGCGAAAGCGGCCGGGCGGGCAGCACGGCGCCGAGCGGCGTGTTGGCGAGGCTCACCGCCCCCGCATATTCCGGCCCGACCGAAAGCAGCAGCGCGCCGCCCTGGCGCACGTAATCGGCGATGTTGCGCAGGTAGGTTGGCGGCAGGATGCCGCGATTAGCGAAGCGGTCGAAGACGATGAGGTCGAAATCGCGCAGCTTCACCTGGAACAGTTCGCGCACCGGGAAGGCGATCAGCGCCAGCTCGTTCAGCGGCGTCAGGTCGTCCTTCTCCGGCGGGCGCAGGATGGTGAAGTGAACGAGGTCCACGCCGGGGTCGGATTTCAACAGGCGCCGCCAGGTCCTCTCCCCGGCATGGGGCTCGCCGCTCACCAGCAGCACGCGCAGACGGTCGCGCACGCCATTCAGGTTCAGCACGACGCGGTTGTTGGCCTCGCTCACCTCGCCGGGGCGGGTTTCCGCCACCACCTCGATCACGGAAGGGCCAGCGCGTTCCACGGGCAGGGCGATGACGTGCTCGCGCCCCACCGGCACGCTTTCCGTCACCGGGGCGGCGCCGTCCCGCCGGATGGTGAGGCGCGCCGCGCCTTCGGAGCGGGCCAGGCCCAGATCCTCCACGAGGAGGCGCATCTCCACGGTGCGGCCGACGATGCCGAAGCTCGGCGCCTCCACCAGCCGGATGCGGCGGTCCACCTGGGCGGGGCGGCCGGGCAGCAGCAGGTGCAGCGGCACCTCGCCGCCCGGTGCCCAGTGCGGCGGCGCGTCGTGCACCTGCCCGTCGGAAAGCAGGAACACCCCGGCGAGGCGCGCGGCAGGGATCTCGGCCAGGGCGCGTTCCATCGCCGCGAAGGCGCGGGTGCCCTGGTTGCCGCCTTCCGGCACCTCGGCCACGCGAAGCTCCAGGTCGCGCAGCCGGCCGAGCCGCGCTTCCAGCCCTCGGCGCGCCGTCTCGATGGCGGCGGCATGGCCGGTCGCGGAAACGGTGCTGTCCGTGCGGTCCACCAGCACCAGGGCGATGTCGGGCCGAGTCTCGCGCGTTTCCTCCACGAGGCGCGGCCCGACCAACGCGCCGAGGATCAGCGCAAAGGCCAGGGCGCGCCACCACGCCCCGCGCGCCCGGTGCATCACCGCCGGCGCCAGCGCCAGGAGGCACAGCAGGGCGAGGGCGCCCAGCAGCCAGAGCGGCAGGATGGGTGCGAAGTCGAGGGCGAAGCTCGTGCGGTCCATCAGTTGCCAAGCCTCTCCAGGATGGCCGGGACGTGCACCTGGTCGCCCTTGTAGTTGCCGGTCAGCGCATAGGTCACGAGGTTGGCGCCGAAGCGCAGCGCCAGGACGCGCTGCCGCGCCCCGCCGGGAATGGCGGCATGCAGCGCGTTGCCGCGCGCGTCGCTGGCCCAGGCGGAGGCCCAGTCATGCCCGCCGATCACCACGGGGCTGACGCTGTCATTCGCCCGGTCCTGCTCGCGCGAGACCCAGACCGTGCCGCCCGCGAAGCGGCCGGGCAGTTCGGGCAGCAGGTAGAAGGCGCGGCGCAGCACGTGGTCTTCCGGCACCGGCATCAGCGGCGGGATGGTCAGGCCCTGGGTGACGCGGCGCAGGGCGGCGCGGGCCCCGGGCGAATAGCCCTCGCCCGAGCCTTCGTCGCGCGTGTCGAACAGGATGATGCCGCCATCGCGCATGAAGGTGTTGAGCGCGCCCTGCGCCGCCGCGTCCAGCGTCTGGGCGTCCGGCCGCACCACGAAGAGCAGCAGCGGGAAAAAGGACAGCTCGTCCCGCCCCGGCACCACGCCCACCGGCTCGGCGAGCGATGCGGAGGTGCGGCGGTTCACGAACTCCGACAGCCCCGAGAGCCCGGCGCGCGCCGTCTCGTCCGCCGAGGCGTCACCCGTGGCGACAAAGGCGAGGCGCGTCACCAGCGCGTGCTCGCCATCCTGCGCCCAGGCCGGTGAAGCGGCCAGCAAGGCCAGGGCGACCCCCGCCGCGCGCAGAGCCAACAACCCGCGCAGCCGCAGGGACAGCAGCAGATCCAGCGCCAGCAGCACCAGCGCGGCGGCGAGCAGCCAGGGCCCGAGGTCGCGCTCCGGCGGCAGGCCGGCGATGGCGCGGGTGGCGGCGCCGGGCGGCGGCGCGGCATGCGGCGCGGGCAGCGGCACCGCGCCTCCCAGGTTCAGCGCGCGGCGGAAGCCTTCCGCCCCCGGCGCACCATACCAGCCCGGCGGGGTGCGGGCGGTGATCGCCGTCTCGCCCTGGGCCGGGATGGGCTGTGCGCCGGGTGGCGGCGGGACGAGGCGCCCGAACCCGTCCAGCGCCTCCACCGGCGCCAGCGTCCCTTCCGCCTCGTTGCCCGCGACGCCGCCCGAAAGCGCGACGAGGCGCCGCAGCATCTGCACGAAGAGGCCCGAGAGTGGCAGGTCGGACCATTCCGCATTGGCGGTGACATGGAACAGCACGACGCGCCCGCGCCCGCGCGCCTGCCCGGTCACCAGCGGCGTGCCATCCGCCAGCCGGGCCCAGATGCGTGGGGCAAGGTCGGCGGAGGGCTCGGCCAGTACCTGCCGCGTCACCGAAACCTCGGCCGGGATGGGCAGGCCCGCGAAGGGCGAGGTCTCAGGGAAGGGGGCGAGGCGCTGCGGCTGTTCCCAGGACAAGGAGCCGCCCAGCTGCCGCTCCGCCCGCAGCCGCACGGGGAGCAGGGCATCGGTCTCCTCTGCGAGGCGCGGCCCGGCGAAGCGGACCAGCGTGCCGCCTTCCTCGACGAAGCGGGTCACGGCGGCGAGCTCAGGTCCCTCCAAGGGACGGTCGGCGAGGATCAGCACGGAAAGCGGGCGGGAAAGCAGACGTTCCGCCTCGCCGCGCCGCAACTCGGCGAAGGGCAGCAGGGCGCGCTCCAAGTAGAACAACTCGCCGATCAGCGGGGCGTCGGCACCGCCTTCGGCGCCGGGCAGCAGGCCCACGGGGCGGCGGCGGAAGCGCTCGTCCAGCAGCACGGTGGCGCCGGCCCCCGCCTCCTCGGCGACGTCGAGGCGGAAGATCTGGTTGCGGATCTCAGCCGGCAGGTCGAGCGCCGTTTCGCCGGAGGTGGCGCCGGCCGGCAAGGCGATGCGCGCCTGGGCCAGGGCGCGCCCGTCCTGGCCGCGCGCGACCAGCTGCGCCTCGGAGGCGATGGGGGCCGGCGATTGGTGCAACGCCGCCACCATGCGGTCCCCCTCGGCGCGGGGTGGCAGAAGGAGACGCACGGGCCGCTCCTCGTTGCGCGCGACGGTGAGGGGGGCGAGCCGGGCCATCAGCGCCTCCGCCGCGCCGTCGCCATGGGCCATCCCGTCCGAAAGGAAGATCGTCTCGAAGCGGCCATGCCCGCCGCGCTCCCAGGCTTCCAGCGCCGCAAGGGCGGCGGCGCGGTCGGGCAGCCAGGAGCGAGGGCGCAAAGCGGCGACGCGCGGCATGAGGTCGGCGGCGGGCATGGGGCCGAGGACGCGCGGTGCCGTCCCGCCCTCGCCGGGTGCGGTGGCGAGCAGGGCGGCTGGGCGCTCCTCGCGCGCGGCACGGTCCAGTTCGGCTTGCATGAGCGCGGCGCGCAGCGGCCAATCCGGCCCGCTGGCCCAGCCATCGTCCACCACCAGCAGAAGGAGGCCCTGGCCGGAGCCCCCGGCCTGTGGCCCCAGCACCGGCCGCGCCAGGCCCAGGATCACCAGCGCGGCGGCCAGGAGGCGGAGCAGCAGGATCCACCAGGGGGTGCGGGCCGGCGTCTCCTCTCGCGTCGGCAGGTCGCGCAGCAGGATGGCGGCGGGGAAATCCTGCTGTCGCGGCATGGGCGGGGTGACGCGCAGCAGCCACCACAGCGCCGGTAGGGCGGCGAGGGCAAAAAGCAGCGTGGGCGCGGCGAAGGAGATCATGGGCGGATCATGCCGGGGACAGCGCCTGCCACAGTCCGAGAAGGGCAAGCTGGGGCGGCTGGTCGGTGCGGTGGGTGGCGAAGCCCCATCCGGCGGTGCGGGCCAGGGCGGAAAGGGCGGCGCGATGCCCGGCCAATCGCTCGGCATACAGGCCGCGGACATCCTCGACGCGCGGCACCAGGGTCGGCGCCTCGCCCTCCAGACCCTCGAAGCGGACCCTTCCCCCATAGGGCAGGGCTTCCTCGGCGGGGTCCAGCACCTGGAGCATCTGGCCGCGCAGGGGACGGGCGGCGAAGCGGTGCAGCAATTCCTGCGCCTCCGGCAGGGGCTGAAGGAAATCACCGAACAGGACGATGCGCGCGTGGCGAGGAATGGCGGCGTCGTCCGGTGGGCCTTCCGCCCCCGTGCGGGCCAGGGCCGCAGCCAGGGCCGGGAGGGCGCCACGCCCGGCAAAGGAGCGCACGGGGCCGGGCGCCAGCCGCACCCGTTCCCCGCCGCGCAGCAGCAGGGCGGCAAGGGCGAGGAGCAGGAGGTCGGCCCGCTCTGCCTTGGTGGGAAGGGAGCGGCCGGAACGCCAGTCCATGGAAGCGGTGCGGTCGCGCCACAGCACCACGGTCTGGGCTGCCTCCCACTCCGTCTCGCGCACGAAAAGGCGATCGCCCTTGGCGCTTTGCCGCCAATCCACCCGGGCGGCGGCATCGCCCGTCACGTAGGGCCGGAACTGCCAGAATGCGTCGCCCATCCCGGCCCGGCGGCGGCCATGCGCGCCCTGCATCAGCGTGGCGGCCACGCGCTCCGCCTCCACCACCAGGGGCGGGAGGCGCGCAGCGGCCTCCTCCGCCCGCGGGGCAAGTCCCTCAGCCAACGGAGGCCTTGAGCGCGGCGATCACCTCCGCCAGCCGCACCCCGTCGGCGCGGGCGGCGAAGCTCAGCGCCATGCGGTGCCGCAGGACGGGCTCCGCCAGTTCCAGCACGTCCTCCACCGACGGGGCCAGGCGCCCGTCGAGCACGGCGCGGGCGCGGCAGGCCAGCATCAGCGCCTGGGCGGCGCGCGGCCCTGGCCCCCAGGCGAGGTGGGCCTGTGCCTCGGCCAGCGCGCCCTCCACCCCCGGTCGCGCCCCGCGCACGAGGCGCAGGATGGCGTCCACCACCCCCTCCCCGACGGGGATGCGGCGAATCAGCGCCTGCGCGGCCATGAGCTCGCGCGCCGTCATCGCGGGTTCCGCCCGCGCCTCGGCGGCGCCGGTGGTGGCGAGCAGCATCTCGCGCTCCGCCGCCTCGTCCGGATAGTCCATCTCCACTTCCAGCAGGAAGCGATCCAGCTGCGCCTCGGGCAGGGGGTAGGTGCCTTCCTGCTCGATGGGGTTCTGGGTGGCGAGGACGTGGAAGGGCTCGGGCAGGGGAAGGATGCGCCCGCCCACCGCCACCTTGCGCTCCTGCATGGATTGCAGCAGCGCCGACTGGGTGCGAGGCGAGGCGCGGTTGATCTCGTCGGCCATGAGAAGCTGGGTGAAGACCGGCCCCTCGATGAAGCGGAAGGCGCGCCGTCCGTCCTGCCCTTCCTCCAGCACTTCGGAGCCGAGGATGTCGGCCGGCATCAGGTCGGGGGTGAACTGCACGCGGCGCGCATCCAGCCCCATCACCGTTCCCAACGTCTCGACCAGCTTGGTCTTGCCGAGGCCCGGCACGCCGACCAAGAGCAGGTGCCCGCCGGAGAGCAAGGTGATGAAGGTGCGCTCCACCACCGTCTCCTGCCCGAAGATGACGCGGCCCACGGCGGCGCGGGCGCGGGCGAGGCGCTCGCCCAGCGATTCCACCTCTCCGATCAGGGAATCCGCGGAGGGCACTTCATTCATCCGGAACCGTCTCCCATATTGACGCGGCAGGAGGGGAGATGTTGCCCTTCCGCCCCAAAACGCGCCCTCGTGGCGGACTGCCAGGGAAGCCTATGCTGACGGAACGCCGGAACAAAGCGCCCAATGCCCATCAGGCGCACATGCCCGCCCCCGCATGGGCCAAACGCCCCAAGCACGATTGCGGTCGGCTGGACATGCGGATCGCCCGCGACGGGACGTGGCACTACAAGGGCAGTCCGATCAACCGGAAGGAACTGGTCTGCCTCTTTGCCTCCGTGCTGCAGCGCGGGGACGATGGCTCCTTCATCCTGGAGACGCCCGTCGAACGCGGCGTCATCGAGGTGGAGGACGCGCCCTTCATCGCGGTGGAGATGGTGTGGCGCGACTGCGAAGGGCATGACGGGCGCCAGTGTCAGTGCCTCAGCTTCCGCACCAATTGCGACGAGGTCGTCACCGCGGGCGCCGAGCACCCGATCCGCATCCATCTCGATCCCCAGACCCGCGAGCCGCGGCCCTACGTGACCATCCGCCCCGGACTCGAGGCGCGGATCACCCGCGCCGTCTTCTACGAGATGGTGGCCCTGGCGAATCCCGAAAGGGTGAACGGGCGCGAGGTGCTGGGCGTGTGGAGCGACGGCGTCTTCTTTCCGATCGACGAGGTCGCCGCGCTGGACTCCGCCGCCGAGTGACCGCCGCCGAGCTTCGATCCACCCTGGCGCGGCCGGACCTGTTCGACGGCCTGCCGCAAAGTTTCTCCGACGACGCAGAGGGGCTTTCCGAGACAGGCATCAAGCCCGCCGCCGTGCTGGTGCCGATCATCCTTCACGAGGGCGTGCCGGGCATCCTGCTCACCCGTCGCGCGGCCCATCTTTCCACCCATGCCGGGCAGGTGAGCTTTCCCGGCGGCCGCATGGAGCCGGGCGAGACGCCAGAGCAGGCCGCGCTGCGCGAGGCGGCGGAGGAAGTCGGCCTCGACCCGCGCCTGCCCGTCGTCATCGGCCGCCTGCCGCGTCACCTCACCGGCACGGGCTATGTCATCACCCCCATCGTGGCGAGCGTGGAGCCGCCGGTCTCCCTGACCACCGATCCGGGCGAGGTGGCGGCGGCCTTCGAGCTTCCGATCTCCATCCTGCTCGACCCCGCGGCACCACGGCGCGATTCCGCGATGTGGAAGGGGCGGCGGCGCGAGTACTGGGTCTGGCCGCATGGCGAGCACCATGTCTGGGGCGCCACCGCCGCCATCCTGGTGAACCTCGCTCGCGCCTTGCGCGGCGACGACCGGCAGCGAAACGCCGCATGGGCGTGATCCTCCAACTCCTTCTCTTCATCTCCCCCTTCGCCCTTTACGCTCTCTGGCTGAGGATGGGCGGACGGGCGCTTTCCCCTTCCGCCGCCGTGCTCGCCCTCACGACCATCGGCCTCGTCGCCGCCATCGCCGTCGCCTTCTGGCTGGGCCAGGAACGCGCGCTGGACCGCAACGAGCGCTACGTCCCCGCCCGCATCGAGGACGGGACGATCCGGCGGTGACGCTGCCGGAGGCGCTGCTGGCGCCTGCGCCGCAGGGTATCTTCGCTGCGCTGCCCGGCGCGCGCGCCGTGGGGGGCTGCGTGCGCGACGCCCTGGCGGGCCTGCCCCTGCACGACGTGGACATGGCCGCCCCGTTCCCGCCGGAGGAGATCGCGCGCCGCCTGGAGCAATCCGGCTTCAAGGTGATCGAGACGGGCGTCGCCCACGGCACCGTCACCGCCCTGCTGCACGGTCCGCCCGTGGAGGTGACGTCGCTGCGCCGCGACGTCTCCACCGATGGCCGCCACGCCGAGGTGGCCTGGACCGCCGATTGGCAGGAGGACGCGGCGCGGCGCGACTTCACCATCAACGCCATGTCGCTCGACGCCGGGGGCACGTTGCACGACTATTATGGCGGCGAGGCGGACCTCGCCGCCGGGATCGTGCGCTTCGTCGGGAACGCCGCCGCGCGCATCCGCGAGGACTACCTGCGCGCCCTGCGCTTCTTCCGCTTCCAGGCCCGCTACGGCCGTGGCGCGCCGGATGCCGAGGCGATCGCTGCCATCACCGAGGCGGTGCCCGGCCTCGCCCGGCTTTCCGCGGAGCGTGTCTGGGCCGAGATCAAGCGCCTCCTGCAAGCGCCCGACCCGCGCGATTCCTTGCTGCTGATGGGGGAAACGGGCGTTCTGCAGGCCATCCTGCCCGAGGCGGGGCTGCCCGAGCGTCTCGCTTCTGTCCTCAGCTCCCGCGACCCGCTGCTGCGCATCGCGGCGCTGCTGCCGGTGGGGACGGACCTCCAATCCCTTTCCGCCCGGCTGCGCCTTTCTGGCGAGGAACTGGCGCGGCTGCGCGCCCTCCACGGCACGGATGCGGTGCCCGCCGGGCGCGACCCCGCCAGCCTGCGCCGCTTCGGCGCCCGTGTCCGGACGCGCGGCCCCCACGCCACACCCGGCGAGGTGGCGCGCATCGCCGCCGCCTCCGAGCCGGGAGCGGGGCTGGAGGCGCTGTTCGACCTCGGCCCGGGTCCGGATTTCCCCTTGCTGGGCCGCGACGCCCTGGCCGCCGGCATCAAGCCGGGACCGGAGATGGGCCGCCTCCTCGCCGCCACGCGGGAATGGTGGATCGAGGGCGGCGCGGCGGCGGGGCGCGAGGAATGCCTTGCCCATCTGCGCCAACTGGCCGGATCGCCCCCCGCCTGATAGGCACGGCCGCAGCATGGCCGACCTTTCCAGCCTTTCCCTAGTCCGGCGCTTCTGGCGCGAGCACGGGTCGCCGCAGCGCGGGCGCATGGCCCTCGCCGTGCTGTTCACCGTTCTGCTCGCCGGGACCACGGCGCTGTATCCCATCGTGATCCAGCAGGCCTTCGACCTGTTCGGCCGCGGCGACCCGCTCGTGGTCTGGCTGCTGCCGCCGGTCATCATCGGCGTGACGGCGGCGCGCGGCCTGTTCATGTTCGGGCAGCAGGCCGCGATCCAGGGGGCAGTTCTGCGGACGGTGGAGCACCTGCAGAACGCGCTGTTTCGCGCGCTGACTCGCGCGGATTACGCACAGGTCGCGGCCCACGCCCCCGCGCGCCACGCCAGCCGCTTCACCACCGACGCGGTGGCGATCCGCGACGCCATGGCACGCTCGGTGAACGGGTTGGGGGACGCGCTCACCATCATCGGCCTCGTCGCCTCCATGCTGTGGCTCGACTGGCAGTTGGCTCTGCTGGCGGCGCTGCTCTACCCGGTCGCGCTCTGGCCCATCCTGTCCATCGGCAAGCGCATCCGCCGCGCCTCCTCCGGCATGCAGGACCGCATGGCCGAGACCAACGCGCTGCTCAACGAAAGCTTCGCCGCCGCGCGCGTCGTCCGCACCTACCGGCTGGAGGAGGCGGAGGAGGGCCGCGCCCGCCGCGCCTTCGCCGACCTGCGCGCCAGCCTCTACCGCATCGCCCTGACCCGCGCGCGGGTGGACCCGATCCTGGAAGCGCTGGGCGGGCTGACCGTCGCCGTGGTGCTCGCCTTCGTCGGCTGGCGCGTGGCGAGCGGGCAGGGAACGATCGGCGAGTTCACGGGCTTCGTCGCCGCCGCCCTCATCGCCTCGCGCCCCGCCCGCGCGCTGGGTTCGCTCAACGCGTCCCTGCAGGAGGGGCTGGCGGGACTCCAGCGCGTCTTCGGCGTGATGGACACGCCGCGCCGCGTCACCGACGCGCCGGACGCCGAGCCGCTCCCGCCCGGCCCAGGCCGCGTCGCGTTCGAGGGCGTGGGCTTCCATTATCCGGGCCGGGAGGGCGCCGCGCTGCGCGACCTGTCCTTCGTGGCCGCGCCTGGTCAGACCGTGGCGCTGGTCGGTCCCTCCGGCGCCGGGAAATCCACCGCCCTGGCGCTGCTGCCGCGCCTCGCGGACCCTGGCTCGGGCCGCATCACGATGGATGGGGCGGATCTGCGCGACGTCACCCTCGCCAGCCTGCGCGACGCCATCGCCTATGTCGGGCAGGATGCGGTGATCTTCGACGACACTGCCTTCGCCAACATCGCCTGCGGCCGCCCCGGCGCCAGCCGCGACGAGGTGGAGGCAGCGGCCCGCGCCGCCCGTGCGCACGAGTTCATTGCCGCGCTGCCGCAGGGCTACGACACGATGCTGGGCCCGGGAGGCGGCGCGCTCTCGGGCGGACAGCGCCAGCGCGTCTCCCTCGCCCGCGCGCTGCTGCGCGACCCGCGCATCCTCCTTCTGGACGAGGCGACCAGCGCCCTCGACACGGAGAACGAGGCGGCAATCCAGGCGGCCCTGGCGCGGCTGCGCGCCGGTCGGACGACGCTGGTGATCGCGCATCGCCTCGCCACCGTGAAGGACGCGGACCGCATCGTCGTGATGGAGGACGGCACGGCGACCGAGCAGGGCAACCACGCCGAACTCATGGCGCAGGACGGGCTCTATGCCCGGCTGGTCCGCTCCCAGGCCTTCGCCGACGCCTGACTTGATCGGCCGCAAAGGCCGGGCTGCCGCGATGCGCTATCCTCCCGGGAGCAGCACAGGAGGACACGCATGATCGCCCGCGACGTGATGACCCGCTCCCTGGTGACGGTGCGGCCCGAGATGCCGGTGGCGAGCCTCGCTTCCCTGCTGTCGGAGCGGGGTATTTCCGGCGTGCCGGTGACGGATGAGAAGGGCTGCCTCCTCGGCATCGTGACCGAGGGCGACCTGCTGCGCCGCATCGCCGCGCCGCGCGACGAGAAGCCGGGGCTGCTAGCTGGGCTGTTCGGCGATGCCGGCACGCTTGCCGCGCAGTTCAGCCGCGCCCATGGCCGCACCGTGGCGGATGTGATGACGCGCGAGGTGGAGACGGTCACGCCCGGGGCGCCGCTTCCCGCCATTGCCACGCTGATGGAACAGCGGGGCATCCGGCGCGTGCCTGTGACGGAGGAGGGAATGCTGCTCGGCGTCGTGTCCCGCGCCGACCTGCTGCGCGCCCTGCTCGCGGAAAGCCCCGAAGCGACGCAGGCGGACGATGCTGAGATCCGGCGCGAACTGGCGCGCCGCCTGCGCGAGCAGCCCTGGGCGGACCGCCACTTCCTCCATGCCTCGGTGCGCGAAGGGGCGGTGACGCTCTCCGGCTTCGCCCGCAATCCCGAGGTGGCGCGGGCGCTGCGCGTGCTGGCGGAAGGCGTGCCGGGCGTGCGCCACGTGTCGGTGGACCTTGCCCCGCCCCCGCCCTTCATGCTGCGCGGGACGCCCTAGCCCGGCGGGTCACCGCGGGGCGTCGCGCGGGCGCCAGGAATCCAGGTGGGTGTGATTCAGGAAGAACTCGTCGCGCGGGAACATGTCCGTCAGCGGCGGCTCGGCGCGGGGCGTCCCTTCGTTCCACACCGTCACCGGCCCGTCCACGAGCCTGGACAGGTCGTCGGAGCGGGGATTGCCACGGCGCGCATGGGCGAGGACTTCCGGACTGCGCAGCAATTCCAGCAGCGCGGCATGGCCGAAGGGAATGGGGCGGTCGCTGCCGATCATCACCTGGACCGGCGTGAGCAGGATCGCGTGGGGAAAGGAGGCGGCAAAGGTGTCGATGACGCGCCAGGTGGGCGCCCACTGCACGTAGAGCCCGCCGGGGGCGAGGCGCGCGCGCACCTGCTGGAGGAACTCGGCTGAATAGAGCAGGCCGGAATGGCTGGATTGCGGGCGGATCGCATCCGCCTCGATCACGTCGTAAAGGCCGTCGACGCGCGTCAGCGCCCGCCGTCCGTCTCCATATTCCAGGGTGACGCGCCTGTCGGCCAGCATGGACGCCACCGCGCCGTCCGGCCGCTCCTCCGCGATGTCCTCCAGCGCGTCCAGCACGGGGCGCACCAGCTCGATCGCGCGGATCTCCTCCGTCCGGCGGCTGACCGTCGCGCCGTAGGGCGTCCCGCCCGAGCCGACGCCGATGGCGAGGATGCGCTTCGGCTCCGGATGCAGCAGCGGCCCCAGCATGCCGAGCAGGATGTGGGTGTCGAGAAAGGGCACGAAGCCCTGACCGTGTCCCATGATGAAGAAGCGCCCGTCTTCGCGCCCCGGCAGGGTCGCGCGCTCGCGGTAGAGCACCACGCCCGAGCGGTCCTCGCCCCAGGCGGTCAGGGTCGGGGCGGTGATGCCGTGCATGCGCGTCCAGAAGGCGGCATTGCCCGGAACGGCGAAGAGGATCAGGGCCGTCGCGCCGGCGAGGGCGAGGATCGGCCGCCGCGCCGCTCGCGCCTGGAACAGCCAGAACAGCAGCAGGAGCAGTGACAGCGCCGCCAGCAGCCGCAGCGTCCCCGCCGTGCCGAAGTAGTGGAAGGTGACGAGGCCCGTGAGGATGGAGCCCGCGGCGTTGCCCAGGATGTTCGCCAGCTGGACCCATCCGACGCGCGCCCCCACGCTCGCCAGGTCCTGCTGCACAGCGCGCTGCACGAAGGGAAAGGTCATGCCGATGATGAAGGAGGGCGGCGCGACCACCAGCACGATGATGAAGGTGGAGACCGCGATCTCGCGCGGGCCGAAGCGGTCGAAATCCACCCCCATCCAGTCGCGCAGCGGGTTTTCGCCGATGGCCCACCACAGCGCGCCCAGCAGCAGCGCGCCCAGGGCGAAGCCGCCGCCCTGCGTCAGGAAGAAGGCCGGGCGCGGGTCCTTCATGCGGCGCACCATGCGCGCGGCCAGCGCCATGCCGAGCCCGTCGGCGAGCAGGAAGATGCCGAGCACGGTCGGGAAGAGATAGGCGTGGTACTGGCCGAACTGGCCCAGCACCCGCACCCAGACGATCTCCAGCGCCACGATCACGTAGCCGGACAGGAAGACCAGCAGGCACCAGAGCGGCAGGTTGCCGAAGGGCTCGCCGCCCTTCGCGTCCGCCACCTTCTCCGCGGCCGGCGCGGTGCGCGGCGTCGCGCCCAGCAGCGTCAAGGCCAATCCCGCCGCCACGAGATCCAGCCCAGCCGCGAGGCCGAGCGCGCCGACATAGCCGAGATTGCCGACGATGAACCAACCGCCGAGCAGCGCGCCCAGCCCCGCCCCCAGCGTGTTCAGCCCGTAGAGCGTGCCGATCCGTTCCGCCACCGTCTCCAGGCTGGTGGCCACCGCGCGCGCGAGAAAGGGCAGGGAGGCGCCCATGAGCGTGGTCGGGACGACGAGGCCCGCGAAGCACAGGGCGAAGATGGCCGGGACGCTGGTCACGCTCTCCGACAGGCCCATCGCGATGAAGTCGTACAGGAAGAACTTGGAAAGCAGGGCGCAGACCGCGACCCCCGCCTCGCAGAGGGCGAAGCCTGCCAGGGCGGCGCGCGGGGAAAGCCGGTCCGCCCATTTCGCCCCGAGGATGGAGCCGAGCCCCAGCCCCGCAAGGAAGGCGCCCACCACCAGGGCGGCCGAAACCGTGTCGCTCCCGGCGAAGACACCCAGCATGCGCTGCCAGATGATCTGGCACAGCAGGGCGCCGAATCCGGAAAGGAAGAAGGCGATCATGAGCCGGGTCATGCTACCTTCCCTGCGATGGAATCGCGGCCTCGGCAAGGCGGCTTGACCCCCGGTGAGGGCTGGTTTCCCATCCGGGAAAACACGGAGGAATCCATGAAGGCCTGGGCTGTCGTCGAATGCGGGAAGCCGCTCGAGGAAATGGAGCTTCCCACCCCGGAGCCGCAGGGCGACGAGGTGCTGCTGGAGGTCACCCATGCCGGGGTGTGCCACAGCGACCTGCACATCTGGGAAGGCGAGTACGACCTGGGTGTGCGCGGCAAGCTGCGCATGACCGACCGCGGGGTGAAGCTGCCGCTCGCCATGGGCCATGAGATCGTCGGCCGCGTGGCGAAGTGGGGGCCGGGGGCCGAGGGCAAGGTCAAGAAGGGCGAGATCCGTCTCGTCTTCCCCTGGGTCGGCTGCGGCGAGTGCGCCCGCTGCAAGGCGGATGAGGAGAACATGTGCGCGGTCCGCCCGCGCGCCCTCGGCGTCTACCAGAATGGCGGCTACGCGACGCATGTGCTGGCGACGCACTGGAAGCACCTGATCCCGATCGACGGGCTGGACCCGGCCCTGGCCGCAACCTACGCCTGCTCCGGCGTCACGGTGTACTCGGCGATCGGCAAGCTGATGCCCATGCCACCGGACGAGGCGATCGTGGTGGTGGGTGCGGGCGGGCTGGGCCTGCAATGCGTCGCCATCCTGAAGGCGATGGGCCACCGCGCCATCTGCGCCGTGGACGTGGACGCCTCCAAGCTGGAGGCCGCGAAGGCGCAGGGCGCCTCCGCCACCGTGCTGGGCGGCGAAGACACGGCGAAGCGGATCGTCGAGGCGTGCGGTGGGCCGGTGATGGGGGTGATCGACCTCGTCAACGGCACGCAGACCGCGATGGCCGCCTTCGATGCGCTGGGCAAGGGCGGCAAGCTGGTGCAGGTCGGGCTGTTCGGGGGCGAGATGCGGGTGCCGCTGCCGCTGATGCCGATCCGCGCCATTACCATCCAGGGCTCCTACGTGGGCTCGCTGAAGGAATTGCGGGCGTTGGTCTCCATGGCGCAGAAGGGGCAGGTGCCGCCCATCCCCATCACGAAGGAGCCCTTCGAGGCCGCCAACTCCGCCCTGAACCGGCTCCGGGATGGGAAGGTGACGGGGCGGATCATCCTTTCGGCGGGTTGAGCGGCGGGAAAAGCGGTGCTACAGCCCCGGCAGTCGGAGCGTAGCGCAGCCTGGTAGCGCATCAGTCTGGGGGACTGGGGGTCGTGGGTTCGAATCCCGCCGCTCCGACCATCCACCCCCCCCTTCCATCCTGGCTTCCTGTTTCAGCGCGACCCGCGCGGGTCCAGCGCGTCGCGCAGCCCATCGCCGAGCAGGTTGAAGGCGAGCACCACCACGAAGATCGCCAGGCCCGGGAAGATGGCGAGCCACGGCGCCGCCTCGATGAAGCGCTGCGCCGAGTTCAGCATGGACCCCCAGGACGGCGCGGGCGGCTGCTGGCCCAGGCCAAGGAAGCTCAGCGACGCCTCGGCGATGATCGCCTCCGCGATGGCAAGCGTGCCCTGCACCAGCAGCGGCGGCAGGATGTTCGGCAGGACGTGCAGCACCGCGATGCGCCAGGGCGGGTTGCCCAGGGCGCGCGCCGCCTCCGCCCAGTCCGTCCCCGTCGCCTCCAGCGCCATGCCGCGCGCGAGCCTGACAAAGACCGGCGAGATGGAGATGGCGATGGCGATCATCGCGTTCTCCAGCGCCGGGCCGAGGAAGGCGGCGAGCGCGATAGCGAGGATCAGGAAGGGGATGGACAGCATCGCGTCCGAGATGCGCGAGATGACGGCGTCCACCCATCCCTTCGCCAGCCCGGCGACCAGCCCGACCGGCACGCCGATCACCACCGCCCCCAACACTGCCACCACCCCGGCCATGAGCGAGGCGCGGGCGCCGAACAGCACGCGCGACAGCACGTCGCGTCCGTTCTCGTCCGTGCCGAAGGGGTGCGCCCAGGAGGGCGCCTGCCGCAGCCGCGACCAGGAGGTTTCCAGCGGGTCGTAAGGGGCAATCCAGGGCGCCAGCAGCGCCGCCAGGACGAAGAGCGAGACGACGACGAGCCCGAACATCGCCAGGCGGTGCCGCAGGAAGCGGCGCAGCGCCCGGCGGCCGGGGCTTTCCCCGGCCTCGGCCAGCGACGCGCTCATGTCTGCCGCATCCGCGGGTTGATCGCCATGTAGAGGAGGTCCGCGATGAGCGAGAGGGTGACGAAGATCAGCGCCGTGGCCAGGACGACGCCCTGCACCACCGGGTAGTCGCGGTTGAACACCGCATCCACCACCAGCTTGCCGAAGCCGGGGATGGTGAAGATCTGCTCGGTCAGGACAGCGCCGGCCAGCAGCTTGCCGAACTCCACTGTGCCGAGCGTCACCACCGGAATCAGCGCGTTGCGCAGCGCGTGGCGGAACACGACGCGGCGTTCGGCCAAGCCCTTGGCGCGGGCGGTGCGGACGTAGTCCTGCGCCAGGGCGGACAGCATGGCGGCGCGGGTGTGGCGCATCAGGATGGAGGCGACGCCCGTGCCGAGCACGAAAGCCGGCATGATGGTGGTGGCCAGCGACTGCACCGGGTCCTCCCAGAGCGGCACGTAGCCGGAGGGGGGCAGCCAACCAAGCTGCACGCTGAACAGCAGGATCATCATGATGCCAAGCCAGAAATTCGGCATGGAGATCCCGAACAGCGCCACCCCGTTGATCAGCCAATCGGCCGGGCGGTCCTTCCAAACGGCCGACAGCACGCCGAGCGGCACGCCCAGCGCCACGCCGATGACGAAGCTCATGGAGGCGAGCTGGAAGGTGACAGGCAGCTTGGACAGGATGAGTTCCGCCACCGGCAGGCGGATGCGCCACGAGAAGCCGAAATCCCCGTGCAGCACGCGCCAAAGCCAGTGGAGGTACTGCTCGACCAACGGGCGGTCGAGCAGGAGTTCGCTCCGGATCTGCGCCAGCACTTCCGGGTCGCCGCGCTCCTCACCGGCCAGGATCAGCGCGGGGTCGCCCGGCATCAGTTGCTGCAGGGCGAAGACCAGCACCGACAGGATCAGCAGCGTGGGGATGACCTGCCCCAGCCGGCGGAGGAGGAAGGCGGCCATTACTGCAGGCGAAGCCCCTGCGGACGGATCAGCCCGTCGGGGCTCACGCTGAAGCCCTGCAGCCGCGCCGTGTGGGCGACGATGTTCTTGCGGTGCCACAGGTAGATGCGGCTGCGGTCCTGCCGGATCGCGATTTCCCAGATGCGGCCGTACAGGGCGCGGCGCTTCTCCGCATCCTGCTCCACCCGCGCCTCATCCAGCAGCCGGTCCACCTCGGGGTTGGAGTAGCGGCCGTCATTCTGCGGCCCGCGGGAATGGATGAAGGTCCAGGTGTTGCCGTCCGGGTCCACCCGGCCCGACCAGGCAAGCAGGTAGGCCTCGAACTCGCCGCGCGTCGCGGCCTGGAGGCTGCTGGCGAATTCCATGGCGTTGATGCGGACGTCGAACCCGGCCTCGCGCGCCATGGCCTGCACCACCTCGCCCACCTGACGGAGGTCGGGGTTGTTGGGCACGGTCAGCTCGACCCGGACGGGGGTCTGCACGCCCGCCTCGCGCAACAGGGCGCGGGCTCGCTCCAGGTTGCGGGGCTCGGGCTGGAAGGCGCGGACGTGGAAGGGATTCGCGGGGGGGACCGGCTGGGCGGTGGGGGTGTACATCCCCTCGAAGACCACCTGGTTCAGCGCGTTGCGGTCCAGCGACAGCTCAAAGGCGGCGCGGACCCGCGCATCCTGGCCGAGCGGCGTCTGGGCTCGGGCGCCGTTGCCGATGTTGAAGGTGATGCTCTGGTAGCCCAGCTCGTCGCTCACCGCGACGCGCAGGCGGGAGTTGCGGCGCACCGCCGCCACGTCGTCCGGGTCGATGGTCTGCACGATCTCCAGCGCGCCCGACTGAAGGTTGGCGAGGCGAACCGTGCTGTCCGGGATGGGCTGGAAGGTGACGCGCGGGATGTGGATGGCCGCGGCGTTCCAGTATTCGGGGAAGCGCTCCAGCACGATGCGGTCCTGGGCGATGCGCTCGGCGAAGCGGTATGGCCCGGCGCAGACCGGGCGGTTGCCGAAGTTGCGCCCCGCCGCCTCGGCCGCCTTGGGCGAGACGATCATGCCGGCGCGGTCGGTCAGCTGGGACAGAAAGGCGGCGGAAGGCTGGCGCAGCCGGATGCGGACGGTGCGCGGGTTCACCACCTCCACCGCTTCCATGATGCCGATCTCGCCGCGGCGGAAGGAACCCTGCATGGTTAGGTGGCGGTCGAGCGAGTAGCGCACCGCCTCGGCGTCCATCGGCTCGCCGTCGTGGAAGCGCACGTTGTCGCGCAGCGTGATGACGAGCGTGCGTGGATCCTCCCACCGGTGCCCGGTGGCGAGTTGCGGCACGATCTCCAGCTTGTCGTTGATGTCGAACAGCTTGTCGCAAAGGCTCGCGAAGACGATGCGCCCGACAAAGGTGCGCGCCAGGGTCGGGTCGAGGATGTCCGGGTCCTCGCGCAGCCCGATGCGGAGGTTCTGCCCCTGTGCCTGGGCGTCGTGCGCGGCGGCGCCGAGGCCGAGCGCCGCACAGGCGGTGAGAAGAACACGGCGGAATGTCATGGCGTCGTCTCCCGGTCGAAGAAGGATTGCAGGTGGCGCAGTCGCGCATCCGGCTCCGCCTCGCGCAAGGGCGGGGCAGGGGGAAGCGAGTCCTGGAAGTGGCAGGCGGCGCGGTGGGTGAGGCCGTCCAGCTCCGGCTCCACCTCGCGGCAATAGGGCTGCGCGAAGGGGCAGCGCGTGTGGAAGCGGCATCCGGAGGGCGGCGCGACGGGCGAGGGGATGTCGCCCTCCAGCATCGCCGGCTTCTGCCCCTGGCCCGGCACGGCGGCGAGGAGCGCGCGGGTGTAGGGGTGGCGCGGGTTGCGGAACAGGGCCTCGGCGGCGCCCTCCTCCACGATCTTGCCGAGATACATGACGGCCACGCGGTCGGCGACCTGACGCACCACGCCGAGATCGTGGGAGATTAGGATGAAGGTGAGCCCCAGCTCCTTGATCAGCCCGGCCAGCAGGTTCACCACCTGCGCCTGCACCGAGACATCGAGCGCGGAAACCGGCTCGTCGCCGATGATCAGCTCCGGCTCCGAGGCGAGCGCCCGGGCGATGGCGATGCGCTGGCGCTGCCCGCCGCTGAACTCGTGCGGCCAGCGCCGCGCCAGCTCCGGCCGCAGCCCGACGCGGGACAGGAGCTCGGCCACGCGCTCCCGCTCGCGCCCCTTGTGCAGCCCGTGCAGCTTCAGCGGCTCGGCGATCGCCGCCTCCACCGTCATGCGCGGGTCCAGGCTGCCGAACGGGTCCTGGAAGATCAGCTGCATCCGGCGGCGGCGCTTCCGCAGCGCCGAAGCGGAAAGGGCGCGCAGATCCTCGCCCTCGAAATGCAGCGTGCCGGAATCGGGCTCGATCAGCCGCAGCAGCAAGCGGCCGAGCGTGGACTTGCCGCAGCCGCTTTCGCCCACCACGGCCAGGACCTCGCCGCGATACACGAAGAGGGACACGCCATCCACCGCGCGCACCGCGCCCTTGGCGCGGCCCAGCGCGTCGCGGATCGGGAAGTGGCGGACCAGCCCCTTCGCTTCCAGCAACGCGGTCATGCCGCCAGCGCCGCTTCGAGGGGCGCGCGGATGCAGGCGGCGCGATGCGCCTCCTCCAGGGGGCGGAACTCCGGCTGGCCGGCGTCGCAGGCAGCGATGCTGAACGGGCAACGTGGGGCGAAGCGACAGCCGGGCGGCGGGCGGTACAGGTCCGGCACGGTGCCGGGAATGGAGGCGAGGCGGCCGCGCTTCTCGTCCAGCCGCGGCGCGGCGCCCAACAGGCCGATCGTGTAGGGGTGCTCCGGCCGGTCGAAGAGGCGGGCGGCGGGGGCCTGCTCGGCCATGCGGCCGGCATACATCACCAGCACCTCCTCCGCGTGGTCGCGCACCACGCCCAGGTCGTGGGTGATGAGCACGACAGCCGTGCCCGTCTCGCGCTTCAGCTCGTCCAGCAGGGCGAGGATCTGCGCCTGCACCGTCACGTCCAGCGCGGTGGTCGGCTCGTCCGCGATCAGGAGCTTTGGGCGGCAGGCCAGCGCCATGGCGATCATCACGCGCTGGCGCATGCCGCCGGAAAGCTGGTGCGGGTATTGCCGGGCGCGGCGCGCCGCCTCGGGGATGCGGACGCGCTCGAACAGGGCGATGGCGCGCTCCGTCGCGGCGCGGAGGCTGACGCCCTCATGCGCGCGGATGGCCTCCGCCACCTGGTCTCCGGCGGTGAAGGCCGGGTTCAGGCTGGTCATCGGCTCCTGGAAGATCATCGCCATGTCGCGGCCGCGCGCCGCGCGCCGTCCCGCGTCGTCCAGGGGCTGCCCGGCGAGGCGCACCGTCCCGCCGACGCGGGCATTGGGCGCCAGCAGCCCCATCACCGCGAGGGAGGTGACGGACTTCCCGCAGCCGCTTTCCCCGACGATCGCCAGGGTGCGACCGGGCGCGACGCGGAAGGACACGCCCTCGACCGCGCGCAGCGTGCCGCGATCGGTGCGGAAGGTAATGGAGAGGTCCTCGACCTCAAGCGCCCAGGGGGTTGCGGACATGAACCGGGAATGACCGCTGTGCCGCGCCGGCGCAAGAGGCCAGCGCAAGGCTGCTTCGCACCCGCAGCAGGGCAATGCCGCATGCCCGGGCAGGCTGCCGCCGCGGAGGGCGGCAGCCGTACCGGATGCCCGTTACCCCGCCGTCGGCTTCAGGACTCCGCGCCGCACCTGGTCCAGTTCGATGCTTTCGAACAGGGCGCGGAAATTGCCTTCGCCGAAGCCCTGGTCGCCCTTGCGCTGGATGAGTTCGAAGAAGATCGGTCCTAGGACGGTTTCGGTGAAGATCTGCAGGAGGCGTCCGCCGGAGGGGGAGCCGTCCATCAGGATCCGGTTGCGCGCCATCCGCTCCAGATCCTCGCCCGTGTCCGGCAGGCGCTGAGGCAGCAGCTCGTAATATGTGTCGGGCGTGTCGAGGAAGCGCACCGCCTGCGCCCGCAGCCCCTCGACCGAGGCGTAGATGTCCTCCGTCCCCATGGCGATGTGCTGGATGCCCTCGCCGTTGTAGGCGCGCAGGTATTCCTCGATCTGGCTCTTGTCGTCGCTCGACTCGTTGATGGGGATGCGGATCTGGCCGCAGGGGCTGGTCATCGCCTTGGATTTCAGCCCGGTCAGCTTCCCCTCGATGTCGAAGTAGCGGATCTCGCGGAAGTTGAAGAGGCGCTCATAGAAACCGGACCAGGCGTCCATGCGGCCGCGATGGACGTTGTGCGTCAGGTGGTCGATCACCGTCAGCCCGTTGCCCTTGGGGTGCCTTTCCGCCCCGTCCTCGAAGCGGAAATCCACGTCGTAAATTGAGCCCTGCGGCCCGAACCGGTCCACGAAATAGATCAGGCTGCCGCCGATCCCCTCAATGGCCGGGATGTTCAGCTCCATCGGGCCGACCCTTCCGTGGAAGGGGCGGGCGCCGAGGCTCACCGCGCGCTCGAAGGCCGCGGCCGCGTCGGCGACGCGGAACGCCATGGCGCAGGCCGAAGGGCCGTGCACCCGGGCGAAGGCCTGGGCGAAGCTCGCCGGCTCGGCGTTCAGGATGAAGTTCACCTGCCCCTGGCGCCAGAGCGACACGTCCTTGGAGCGGTGCCGCGCCACCTGGAGGAAGCCCATGCGCGAGAAGACGTCGCGCAGTTGCGCCTGGTCGGGGCCGGTGAACTCGACGAATTCGAATCCGTCCGTGCCCATCGGATTGGGGTCGCAGACGCGGCCCGCCACGTCGGTCCTGTCGGGAGGGATGTCCATGGTCGTGTCGCTCCTAGAGGCGTGTGTCGCCGGGCAGGATGGCGCCGGCTGGGATGGGTTCGGCGTCGCGGGCGCGCAGCAGTGCCTCGGGCAGGGTGTCGAGCAGGTCGAACAACTCGCCGTAATCCTCGATGACGAAGTAGAGAGGCTGGAGGTCGTCGATGCGGTATTCCGTCCGCAGCACGCGGTCCGGCGCGAAGCGCAGGCGCGGCACGGCGGCGGAGGTGGCGTGCACCGTCTCCTTGGCCGAGGACAGGATGCCTGCCCCATAGGCGCGCACCTCGCCCCCTTCCTCGATCAGCCCGAATTCCACCATGTGCCAGTAGAGGCGCGCCAGCATGCGGACGGCGCCATGGCGCTGCGCGAATTCCCCGACCGCTCCGTAGCCCTGCAGGAAATCGGCGAAGTGCCGGTTGGTCAGCAGCGGCACGTGGCCCAGGAAGTCATGGAAGATGTCCGGCTCTTCCAGGTAGTCCATCTCCTCCGGTCGTCGGATCCAGTTCGTGACCGGAAAGCGCCGCGCCGACAGATGAGCGAAGAACGCGTCCTCCGGAATCAACCCTGGCACGGCGACCAGGGTCCATCCCGTTTCCCGCAGCTTGTCCGATGCGCGGGCGAGGTTGGGGATGCCCTGCGCGCAGTCGAGCCGCGCCACGCCCTCGCGGTAGGCGCTGGCAGCGTGGCGCGGGAAAAGCGCCATTTGCCGGCGATGGAGTTCGCGCCACGTCGCGTGGCCGCGCGTCGGGATCGCGGCATGAAGCTGCGGCAGCGTGTAGTCCGGCGCGGCGGAAGCATAGTCGCCGCGCAGGTTCGGGGCGGGGGCGATTGCCTTCATCTTCATGAAATACCCTGGCGGCCCGGGTGGTTTTCGGCGATCTTGGCCATGACAAGCCAGGATCGCGCCGGATTTCACTCGGGGAGGACCATTTCGTGGCGAAATCCGCTCCAGTTGCGCTGGACGCCACGGACCGGCGCCTCCTGCGCGCCTTGCAGCGCGACGGGCGTATCCCTGTCGTGGCGCTGGCCGAGCAGGCCGGGCTTTCCCCGACCCCCTGCCAGCGCCGCATGCGGCGGCTGGAGGAGGAGGGGGTGATCCAGGGCTATGCCGCGCGGCTGGACCCGGCGCGGCTGGGCCTACCCTTGCAGGCCTTCATCCAGGTTTCCCTGGTCAGCCACGCGGAGGAGGTGGTGGAGCGCTTCCACGCCGCGCTGGCGCAGCGCCCCGAGGTGCTGGCCGCCTACACGATGAGCGGCGAGATGGACTACCTGCTGCACGTGTTGGCGCCCGACATGGAGTCTTTCGGTGAGTTCGCCACCCGCGCCTTGCTGCGCATGCCCGGGGTGAAGGAGACGCGCTCCTCCTTCGTGCTGGCGACGCTCAAGCCGCCGGGGGAGGTGCCTGTGTGAGCGCCTCGCGCGACACCGAGCGGAACTCCCGCCGATGCAGCTCGCGCAGCACCAGCAGGGAAGCGAGCACCAGCGCGACGGGATGCACGATCCAGGCGAGGGCGGCGAGGCCGAAGTAGTAGGCGCGCAGCCCGGTGTTGAAGTGGCGCGCGGCGCGATTCAGCACCTTGGCGGCTGCCTCTGCCTGGCCGGAATGGCCCGGCCCGGGCGGGATCGCCCCCACGACGATGGAGGCGTAGTTGAACTGCCGCAGGGCCCAGGTGAGGTCGAAGAAGGCGCGGATGAAGATGAGGACGAGCAGCCCGATCCGCATCTCCCACGCCCAGTCGTTGGTCGGCGGCGCGGCGAAGGGGAGGGAGGACAGCACGCGGTGACCGAGGTCCGGCGCGCCCAGCAGGGCGACGAGGCCGCCCAGGATGAAGATGGAGGTGTTCGCCAGGAAGGACGTCGAGTTCATCAGGTTGCCGATGATCTGCGTGTCCATGATCCGGTTGTCGCGCTCGAGCAGCGCAAGCATCCATCGGCGCCGGTACTCGTCCATCGCGGTGATGACGGAGCGGGCGCGGATGGCGGGCACGCGGTCCACGACGGCCGCATAGCCCGCCCAGCACAGGGAGAAGACGGCCAGCGCCAGGATGTCCAGCGCCGGCAGCCCCCACCACATGCGATCAGGCTGCCTTCATGGCCTTCTGCAGGTTCTCGTCCAGCGCGGCGAGGAAGGCCTGGGTGTTGAGCCAGGGCTGGTCCTTGCCGATCAGGATGGCGAGGTCCTTGGTCATCTGCCCGCCCTCGACCGTCTGGATGCACACCTTCTCCAGCGTATCGGCGAAGGCCGTCACGTCGGGGGTGTTGTCGAAGCGGCCGCGATAGGCGAGGCCGCGCGTCCAGGCGAAGATCGATGCGATCGGGTTGGTGCTCGTCTCGCGGCCCTTCTGGTGCTCGCGGTAGTGACGCGTCACCGTGCCATGCGCCGCCTCGGACTCGACGGTGGAACCGTCGGGGGAGAGCAGCACGGAGGTCATCAGGCCGAGCGAGCCGAAGCCCTGCGCGACGATGTCGGACTGCACGTCGCCGTCGTAGTTCTTGCAGGCCCAGACATAGCCGCCTTCCCACTTCAGCGCGCAGGCCACCATGTCGTCGATCAGGCGGTCCTCGTAGGTCAGGCCGGCGGCCTTGAACTTGTCGGCGAACTCCGTGTCGAAGACGCGCTGGAAGATGTCCTTGAACTCGCCGTCATAGGCCTTGAGGATCGTGTTCTTGTGGCTGAAGTACACCGGGTAGTTGCGGGCAAGGCCGTAGTTCAGGCAGGCGCGCGCGAAGCCCTCGATCGAGGCGCGGGTGTTGTGCATGCCCATCAGCACGCCGCCGCCGGCCGGGAAGTTGGTCACTTCCATGGTCACCGGCTCGCCGCCGCCGGCGGGCGTCCAGGTCAGGGTCGCCGTGCCGGCGCCAGGGATCTTGGTCTCGGCCGCGCGATAGATGTCGCCATAGGCGTGGCGGCCGACCACGACCGGCTTGTTCCAGTGCGGCACCAGGCGGGGCACGTTCTGGCAGATGATCGGCTCGCGGAAGATCGTGCCGTCCAGGATGTTGCGGATCGTCCCGTTGGGGGAGCGCCACATCTTCTTCAGGCCGAACTCCTTCACCCGCGCCTCGTCCGGGGTGATGGTGGCGCACTTCACGCCCACGCCGTACTGCTTGATGGCATTCGCCGCGTCCACCGTCACCTGGTCGTCGGTCTGGTCGCGATACTGGATGCCGAGGTCGTAATACTTGAGGTCGACGTCGAGGTAAGGAAGAATCAGGCGGTCCTTGATGAAGCCCCAGATGATGCGGGTCATCTCGTCGCCGTCGAGCTCGACGACGGGCGTCTTTACCTTGATCTTGGCCATTTCGGTGCTTGCCCTCTGAACTCCGCAAAACTGGGGCCCCGTGCGGGGTCAGTCCGCTTCTGCTTCCAATGCGGGGCGCACATTCGCATCGCCCTGTCCTGCCATCAAGCCAGCCCCGTAGAATCACCGATTGCAACTCTGGGTCGCATGATAGATTCTTTGCACCCGGATCGAGCGCATCATGCAGCAGATTTCCACCATAGCCCGCCCCCCGGTTGGCCGAGATCAACGAGATTTGAGGGTGCCGACTGGCAAGCCCGACTTCGGTGACGCATTGCTGGCAGCTTGGCCACGCCCGGCTGCCATACTGGACGCGTCTGGCCGGCTCCTCGCCTGGAATCGCGAATTCGCGCGCCATGCCCAGCCGGAGGCGCTTTGGCGCGGCCGTTCCTTCTCGGGGCGCGAGTTCATTGCCCGCCTGTTGGAAAACGGCTGCACCCTCCTGGAGTGGGACCCGGAGGAAGCAGCGATGAGCGAGGCGCGCCGCCTTTGCGAGGAGGAGGTTTCCGCCAAACTCGACAGCCTCAATGCCGCCTTCGCGTTGCGCGACCTCCGGGCGATGCACGCCAACGCGCATGCGCTGCGCGGACTGGCCGCGAATTTCGGCATGGCGACGTTGCTCCCGCCGTTGCAGGCTTTGGAGGAGGCCTGCCGTGCGGGAAAGGAAGGCGCCGTCGCCGAAGCGATGGCGCAGCTGCGGAAGGAAGTGGGGCCAGCCCTCCAGGCTTTCGCCGCCCAGCTCGGCTGACCCCGGAAAACGTCAGCCCAGCTTGTGGCCTGCCATCGTCTCGATGGCCTGCACCAGCCCCGAATGATCCCAGCCATCGCCGCCCATGGCGACGCAGGCGGAGAAAAGCTGCTGCGCCGAGGCGGTGTTGGGCAGGGCCACGCCCAGTTCCTTCGCCGATTGCAGCGCCAGGTTCAGGTCCTTCTGGTGCAGGGCGATGCGGAAGCCGGGGTTGAAGGCCCGGTTGATCATGCGCTCGGCATGGACCTCCAGGATGCGGCTGTTGGCGAAGCCGCCCATCAGCGCCTGACGGACCTTGGCCGGGTCGGCCCCCGCCTTGCTCGCAAAGACCAGCGCCTCGGCCACCGCCTCGATGTTCAGCGCGACGATGATCTGGTTGGCGACCTTGGTGGTCTGCCCGGCGCCGTTCGGCCCGACCAGGGTGATGTTCTTGCCCATGGCCTGGAACAGCGGCAGGGCGCGCTCGAAGGCCGCTTCCGGCCCGCCGACCATGATGGTCAGCGCGGCATTGCGCGCGCCGACCTCGCCGCCGCTCACCGGCGCGTCGAGGTAGTCGCAGCCCTTCTCGTTCACGCGCGCCGCGAAATCCTTGGTCGCGGTTGGGCTGATGCTGGACATGTCGATGACCAGCTTGCCGGGGGACAGGGCCTCGACCACGCCGTCCACGCCGAGCAGCACCCGCTCCACGTCGGGGGTGTCGGGCACCATCAGGATGATGATCTCGGCCGCCTCGGTAACGGCCTTGATGTCGGGCAGGATGGTGAAGCCGGAGCGCGCCTCGGGCTTCAGGCTGGCGCGCTCCGGCGCCAGGATCTCGTGGCCCGCCTTTTTCAGGTTCTCGGCCATGGGCTGCCCCATGATGCCGAGGCCGATGAATCCGATCTTCATGCGTCGTGCTCCCGATATTTCTGCATCCAGCCCAGCCCGGCGAGGGTCTCGCCCTTGGGCCGGTACTCGCAGCCGATCCAGCCGCGATAGCCCATGGAATCGATGGCGTCGAAAACGAAGTCCCAGCGCACCTCGCCCGTGCCCGGCTCGTTGCGGCCCGGCGTGTCGGCGACCTGCATGTGCGCGATGAAGGGCAGCAGCTCCTGCGCCCGGCGCGTCACGTCGCCTTCGGTGATTTGGCAATGGTACAGGTCGAACTGGAGGCCGACACGCTCCGGCCCCAGCGCCTCGATAATGGAGGCCGCTTCGGCGGTGGTGTTGAGGAAGAAGCCGGGGATGTCGCGATGGTTGATCGGCTCGATCACCGGCTTGACGCTGGCCTTCGCGCATTCCTCGGCGGCGAAGTCCAGGTTGGCGGCGTAGGTGGCCAGCAGCGTGTCGCGCGCCCCGCCGGCGGGCGCGAGCCCGGCCATGACGTGCAGCCGCGGGCAGCCGAGCGCCGTGGCGTAGTCCAGGGCGCGCTTGATGCCGTCGCGGAACTCGGCGCGCCGCTCGGGCAGGCAGGCCATGCCGCGCTCTCCCGCGTTCCAATCGCCGGGCGGGGCGTTGAACAGCACGTTCTGGAGGCCGCTGCCCTTCAGCCGCGCCGCGATCTCCTCCGCGGGGTGCTCATAGGGAAAAAGGAACTCCACCGCCTCGAACCCCGCCGCGCGGGCGGCGGCGAAGCGGTCGAGAAAGGGAAGCTCGTTGAACATCATGCTCAGATTGGCCGCGAATTTCGGCATTCTCCCCTCCCGGATGCTGGCGCGCGGAGGCTAGGCCGACCGGCCCCATCCGTCCATCGCGCGCCTAGGCGCAAGCTGCCGACCGCTGCACCACGTCTGAGGCGCGGAAGCCAAGCGCGCGGAGCGCGCCCAGCGCTTGAGGGCGGAAACGACCCCTCAAGCGTTCCCTGCCAGGTAGTCCATCGCCGCGCGGACGCCCTCGGGGCGGTGGGGGACGCCGGCGACGCGCAGCCCCATCTCCACGCCGGACAGCGTGCCCATCAGCGCCAGGTCGTTGAAGTCACCCAGGTGGCCGATGCGGAAGACGCGGTCGTTCAGCTGCCCCAGCCCGTTGCCGAGCGACATGTTGAACTTCTCCAGGATGGCGGCGCGGAGCGCGTTGGCGCTGTTGCCCTCGGGCACCCGCACGGCGGTCAGGCTGCTGGAGTAGTGGCGCGGCTCGTCGCACTGGATCTCGAGGCCCCAGGCGCGCACGGCGCGGCGCGTCGCCTCGGCGTGGCGATCATGCCGGTGGAAGACGTTGTCCAGCCCTTCCTCCAGCAGCATGTCCACCGCCGCGTCCAGCGCGTAGAGCATGTTGGTGGCCGGGGTGTAGGGGAAGAAGCCGGTCGCGTTGGCTGCGATCATCGGCTTCCAGTCCCAGAAGGAGCGCGGCAGCTTCGCCGTCTCGCTGGCCTTGAGCGCCTTGGCGCTCACCGCGTTGAAGCTCAGCCCCGGCGGCAGCATCAGCCCCTTCTGGGAGCCGGCCACGGTCACGTCCACGCCCCACTCGTCATGGCGGTAGTCGATCGAGCCGAGCGAGGAGATGGTGTCCACCAGGAGCAGTGCCGGGTGGCCGGCGGCGTCGATGGCCTTGCGGACCTCGTCGATGCGGGAGGTGCAGCCCGTGCTCGTCTCGTTGTGGACGACGCAGACCGCCTTGATCTCGTGGCCCTTGTCGCCGCGCAGATAGGCCTCGATGGCCGCCGGGTCGGCGCCGGAGCGCCAGTCGCCTTGGAGGAACTCGGGGCGAAGCTGCAGCCGCTCCGCCATCTCGCGCCACAGCGAGGCGAACCAGCCCGTCTCGCTCATCAGCACGCGGTCGCCGGGGGAAAGGGTGTTGACCAGCGCCGCCTCCCAGGCCCCGGTGCCGGAGGCGGGGTAGATGATGACGTGCGACTGCGTCTTGAAGACCTGCTTCACCTTGGCGAGGATCGAGGCGCCGAGCTTGCCGAAATCCGGGCCCCGATGGTCCATGGTCGGGTTGTCCATGGCGCGCAGCACGCGGTCGGGCACGTTGGTCGGGCCGGGGATCTGCAGGAAGTGACGGCCGGCGGCGGGCTTGCTCTGGTAGTAGGCCATGGGAAGGCTCCTCGAAACGTGGCCCCTTCCTGCCGCATCCGGGGCCGCATGGCCAATGAGTTCGGCTGTTGGCTGCGATGAGGATTATCCATCTGACGGGCGCGGCCGCCCGCGCTAGATACCCGGCATGAACGCGATCACCCTGCCCAAGAACCGCATCGGCGATTCCCGCCTGGCCGAGCGCCTGCGCCGCGAGACGGAGGGCGAGGTGCTGTGGACCGAGGGCGACCGCGGCCGCTACGCCACCGATGCCAGCATCTATCAGGTCGAGCCCATCGGGGTGCTGGTGCCGCGCAGCGCCGCCGACGTGGAGGCTGCCATCGCCATCTGCCGCGAGGAGGGGGTGCCCGTGCTGCCGCGCGGCGGTGGGACCTCCCAATGCGGGCAGACGGTGAACCGCGCCCTGGTGCTGGACTGCACGAAGCACCTGCGCCGCGTCCTGTCCGTCGAAGGCGACACGGCGCGGGTGGAGCCTGGGATCACGCTGGGCGCGCTGAACGACGCGCTGAAGCCCAAGGGCGTGTTCTTTCCAGTGGATCCCTCCACCTGGGCGCGTTGCACCATCGGCGGCATGGCGGGCAACAATTCCTGCGGCTCCAAGTCCATCCGCTACGGGCTGATGGCCGACAACGTGCGCGCCATCGACGCCATCCTGGCCGACGGCTCGCGCCACGTCTTCGGCGAAAGCGCGCCCAACACCGACCTCGTCGCCCGGCTGCATGCCCTGGGCGAGCGCGAAGCGGCGGAGATCGCCGAGCGCTTCCCGCCCGTGCTGCGCCGCGTCGGCGGCTACAACCTAGACGCGCTGACGCCGGATGCGCGGGCGAACGGCCGGGGCAACCTGTCGCGCCTGCTGGTGGGCAGCGAGGGGACGCTGGCCTTCTCGGCCGCGCTTGACCTCAAGCTCTGGCCGATCAAGCCGCGCAAGGTCGTGGGGATCTGCCAGTTCCCCACCTTCCGCCGCGCCATGGAGGCGGCGCAGCACCTGGTCCAGCTGGACCCGGAGGCGGTGGAGCTGGTGGACCGCACCATGATCGAGCTGGGCCGCTCCATCCCCATCTACCGCAAGACCATCGAGGGGATGCTGATCGGCGAGCCGGACAGCCTCTTGATCGTGGAGTTCCACGGGCACGAGGATGCGCCGCTCCTGCGCGGCCTCGATGCGCTGGACGACATGATGGCGACGCTGGGCCTGCCGGGGCAGGTGGTGCGCGTCACCGACGCCGCGACCCAGGCCGCCGTGGCCGAGGTGCGCGAGGCCGGGCTGAACATCATGATGAGCATGAAGGGCGACGCGAAGCCTGTCTCCTTCATCGAGGATTGCGCCGTCCCGCTGGAGGACCTGGCCGACTACACGGAGCGGCTGACCGGCGTGTTCGACCGGCACGGGGTGAAGGGCACCTGGTACGCTCATGCCAGCGTCGGCTGTCTGCATGTCCGCCCGGTGCTGAACATGAAGGATGGCGGCGACGTGCGCCGCATGCGCGAGATCGCCGAGGAATGCTTCGCCCTGGTGCGCGAGTACAAGGGCAGCCATTCCGGCGAGCACGGCGACGGCATCGTCCGTTCCGAGTTCAACGAGCCGATGTTCGGCTCCCGCATGGCCCGCACCTTCGAGGAGGTGAAGGACATCTTCGACCCCGGCGCGCTGCTCAATCCGGGCCGCGTCGTCCGGGCGCCCAAGATGGATGACCGGACCTTGTTCCGCTACGCGCCGGAATACGGGCCGCGTACCGCGGGGCAGCCGGTGCTGGACTGGTCGGAGCATCCCGGCTCGCTGCTCGGTGCGGTCGAGATGTGCAACAACAATGGCACCTGCCGGAAGTTCGACGCCAACGTCATGTGCCCCTCCTTTCGCGTCACGCGGAATGAGCGGGACCTGACGCGGGGCCGCGCCAACACGCTGCGCCTTGCCCTGACCGGGCAGCTGGGGCCGGAAGGGCTGGCGAGCGACGCGGTGATGGAGGCGCTTTCGCTTTGCGTCTCCTGCAAGGGCTGCAAGCGCGAATGCCCGACTGGCGTAGACATGGCGCGCATGAAGATCGAGGCGCTGGCAGCGCGACGCGCCACGCATGGCCTCGCGCTGCGCGACAAGCTGCTGGGCCACCTGCCGCGCCTGGCGCGCTGGGCAAGCCGGGCGCCCGCCGTGCCGAACGCCCTGTTCGGGATGAAGGCGCTGCGCCGCTTGGCGGAGCGGAGCCTGGGCCTCGCCGCCGATCGCCATTTCCCGGCCTTCCTCTCGGACATCTTCCGCGACGAAGAGGCCCGGGCCGAGGGCAGCAAGGGCGAGGTGCTGCTGTTCGGCGACAGCTTCAACCGCAACTTCGAGCCGGAGAATCTCCGCGCCGCGGTGCGGGTGCTGGGCGCCGCCGGCTACACGGTCCGCCCCGCGCGGCACCCGACCGAGTCGCGCCCGCTCTGCTGCGGCCGCACCTACCTTGCCGCCGGGATGGTGGAGGAAGCGAAGCGCGAGGCGCGGCGCACCATCGAGGCGCTCTCCGGCAGCGACGCGCCGGTGATCGGCCTGGAGCCCTCCTGCCTCATGACGCTGCGCGACGAGTTCCCGGCCCTGCTGCCCGGCGAGGCGAGCGCTAAGCTGGCGAAGCGCGCCCTGCTGGCGAGCGAGTGGCTGGAGAAGAGTGGAGGGCCGGAAGGGCTGAAGCCCGTCGCCCCGGCCGCGCATGTGCACGGGCATTGCCACCAGAAGGCCTTCGGCGCATTCCCGGCGGCGGTGAAGACGCTGCGCGCGGTGCCGGGAATGGAGGTGAAGCCCATCGCCTCCTCCTGCTGCGGCATGGCGGGCGCCTTCGGCTACGAGGCGAAGAACCAGGAGGCGTCGAAGGCCATGGCGGAATTGTCCCTGCTGCCGGCGGTGCGCGCCGCCGCGCCGGAGGAGGTCGTGGTCGCGGACGGCTTCTCCTGCCGTCACCAGATCCGCGACCTGTCGGGCCGCGAGGCCATCCATTCCATCCGCCTGCTGGAGCGCGCCCTGTGAAAGACGACATCCTCGGCTTCTGGTTCAGCGACGGCCCGGACGGCTATCGCCGCGCGTGGTTCATGCGCGACGACAGCTTCGATGCCGAGATCCGCGAACGCTTCGGCACTCTGGTGCGGCCGGCGCGGGAAGGGCGGATGGATGACTGGGCGGACACGCCGGAAGGGGCGCTGGCGCTGCTCCTCGTTCTGGACCAGTTCCCGCGCAATCTTCATCGCGGCACGCCGGACGCCTTCGCCAGCGACGCCCATGCGCGCGAGGTCGCACGGGCGTCGGTGCTGGAGCGGCAGCACGATCTGCGCCTGACGCCGACCCAGCGCGTGTTCTTCTACCTCCCCTTTGAGCATGGCGAGGCCATGGCGGACCAGAACCTGTCGGTGGCGCTGTTCGAGGGGCTGCGTGACCACCCGGCCCATGCCGCGTCGGGGGGAACGATCGACTATGCGTGGCGCCATTGGGAGGTCATCCGACGCTTCGGGCGCTTCCCGCACCGCAACGCGACGCTGGGCCGCGAATCGACAGAGGCCGAGCGCGCCTACCTCGCACAACCCGGCGCTGGGTTCTGAGGCCCGGCCGGCGCTTCCAGCGCCTACCGAATCCGGCTTCGCTGACCGGTACTCTCGCCCGCGCGGAAAGCCCGAAAGGACTTCGCCATGAAACTCGTCGGCCGCATGCTCTCGCCCTTCGTCCGTCGCGTCGCAGTGACGCTCAATCTCTACGGGATGGAGTGGGAAAGCTTGCCGCTCTCCGTCGTCACGGAGTGGGACAAGATCCGCGAGGTGAACCCGCTCGGGCGCGTGCCGGCGCTGATCCTGGATGGCGGCGAGATGCTGGTGGACAGCAGCGCCATCCTCGACCACCTCGACGAGGTGGCGGGAGAGGCGGCGCTGAGGCCCCGCTCCGGCGCGGCCCGGCGGGAAGTGTTGCGCGCCACGGCCTTTGCGCTCGGCGCGACGGAAAGGACCGTTGCGGCCTTTTACGAGAGCGCGCGCCGGCCGGAGGAATTCCGGTGGCAGCAGGGCATCGCCAACCAGGTCGCAACCGCGCTCGCGGCGCTGCGCACGCTCGACGAGCGACTGGCGGGTTCGGACTTTCTCGCCCTGGGGCGCCTGACCCAGGCCGACGTGACAACGGCGGTGCTGGTGGACTTCATCGAGACCACCATGCCGAAGATGGCTGGCGACGTGCCGTCGCGGGTGCGTGCCCTGCGGGACCGCTTGCAGGACGATGAACGATTCGCCTCCACCCGGTTTCAGGGTTGACCGCTGCTGTAAAAATTTCCTTGACATCCAAAAAACTGCGCTCGCAACCCCTGGCCTGCCTCGCGCTTTCCGGGAGCAATGCAATCGGAAATTTTTTGTGCGGTGCAGCAAATAGGTCTTGCGGCCTGACCTGTTCGTCTTACCATTTTTCGCAACAAAGGGAGTGAACGCGGCACGGCCCGGGGGAAGGCGATTTCCCCTGATCGAAGGAGGGTCGGATGCTTCGTCGTTCCATTCTTGCCGCGGCCCTGGCCGCGCCCGCCATCCTGCGCGCCGGTCCAGCCAAGGCGCTGGAACCTGTCGATGTGGAGCTGGTCCTCGCCGTCGACGTGTCCCGCTCCGTGGATGCCGAGGAGCAGGAGATGCAGTTCCGCGGCTATGCCAGTGCCTTCCGTGACCCACGCCTCGCCGAGGCCATGATGCGCGGCCCGGTCGGCAGCGTCGCGGTCACCCTGTTCACCTGGTCCGACTGGAACATCCAGGAGCACCTCGTGCCCTGGATGCTGCTGGACAGCCCCGCCGCCTGCGAGCGCTTTGCCCACTTCTTGGACACCGCGCCCCGCCGGACGCATCTCTACACCTCCATCTCGGGTGCCATCGACTTCGCGGCCGGGCTGTTCGGGCAGGGCTATGAGGGGACGCGCCGCGTCGTGGACATTTCCGGCGACGGCATCAACAACTCGGGCCGCGATATCGCGCTGGCGCGGCAGGAGGCGCTGGACCAGGGCATCGTGCTGAACGGCCTCGCCGTGCTGGACCGCACGCCGCCCCCCGCAGGGCTCGGCCAGATGCAGCCGCTGGACGAGTACTACCAGGAGCGGGTGATCGGTGGGCCCGGCGCCTTTCTGATGGTGGCGGAGGGCTTCGAGAGCTTCGAGCAGGCGGTGCGCCGCAAGATCATCCGCGAGGTCGCTTCGGTCCCGGCGCCCGGGCCGCGCGTGGAACGCGCTTTCGCCTGAGGGCGGCGACTCGCTGGACGCAGCCCGGCGGCCCCGGCATCGTTTCCTTCCAAGGGAAGAGGGAACGACATGCCCGTACGGATCTGCCTGCACAGCCTGCCGCCTCGCCAGGGCTGCCCCGTCTCCATGCTGGCCGGGCGGCGCCCGCCCGGGGCGCGCTGAGCGATGGCGGAGATCGACCACATCGTCCTCGGTGCGCGGACGCTGGAAGAAGGCGCCGCCTTCATCGAGCGCGAGCTGGGCGTGAAGTGCCAGGCGGGCGGCATCCACGAGGGCGCGGGCACCCACAACATGCTGCTCGGCCTCGGCCCCGATTCCTATCTGGAGGTGATCGCGCCCGACCCCAAGCAGCCGCAGCCGGTCCACCCGCGCCTGTTCGACCTCGACGAGCCTGCCGTGCGGCTGATGCTGGAAACGGGGCCGGCGCTGGTCGGCTGGGTCGCGCGCACGGGGGCGATGGACGCGTTGGTCGCGCGCCTCGGCCCGCGCGGCGGCGAGCTGCGGGAGATGCGGCGCGGCGACCTGCACTGGCGCATGGCCATCCCGCCGCAGCGCCAGGACATGGACAACCTCGTCCCCGCGTTGATCGAGTGGCGCGGCGAGCGCGCGGGCAAGCGGCTGCGTGACAGCCATTGCCGGCTTCTCGGCCTCGAAGCGGAGCATCCCGAGGCCGATCAGGTCCTGGCGGCGCTGGCCGATCGCGGGCTGGAAGGGGCGATGCGGGTCCGGCGCGGCCCTCGGCCGCGTCTCATCGCGCGGCTGAAGACGCCGGATGGGGGCGAGAAGGTCCTGACAAGCGCCTGATTGGCGAAGACGCCTTCGCCGATCCAACCGGGGCTGCCAAGTCATCCCTCCCGCCCCGGTCGAAGACATGTTAGGAAGCCGTCAATGCGGCTTCCTTTTCATTTGGCGTCATGCTGGGCGCGGCGTGTAGCGCCAAACGCTCGCGGGCGGAAAGTTCAGCGGCGTGAAGGCCACGCGGGTCGCGTCGAGGCCCAGCTTCCGATAGGGCAGGGGCGAGGTCGCGCAGTAGGTGTAGAGCAGGAAGCCCTTGCCGGGAGCCACCGCCTCGACCGCATCCACGAAGGCCTGTTGCCGTTCCAGCGGAAGCAGCACCAGCGGGATGCCGCAGATCGCCGTCCCGATCCGGCCGTGCATCGCGGGCGGCAATGCGGCGCGGAGGTCGAAGGCATCGCCCTGCACCACGTTCACGCCGGGCAGCGAATCGCGCAGGTACCCGGCCATCTCCGGCACGATCTCGACCACCGTGAGGCGCGAGGCGGGCACTCCATGCTCCAGCAGGGCACGCGAGATAACGCCGGTCCCGGCGCCCAGCTCCAGCACGTGCTCATCCGGCTCGCGCCGCACCGCGGCCGCGATCTTGCGGCAAAGCGTCCGCGACGAGGGGATGATGGACCCCATCTGCAGCGGATTGCGGAGCCAGCGGCGGAAGAAGAGCGCCTTGTTGGCCTCCTCGGAGCCGGGGTTCAGGGTGATGTCGGACATGCGGCGGGGGCCCTTGTGTTGAGGGGGGCGGAATGACCGCGCGCATCCTTGCGGTGGATGACATCGCGGCCAATCTCCGCCTGATCGAGGCGAAGCTCGTCAGCGAATATTACGAGGTGATGCTCGCCTCCAGCGGCCCGGAGGCCTTGCAGACGGCTTTCACGCAACTGCCCGACATCATTCTCCTCGACGTCATGATGCCGGGGATGGACGGCTACGAAGTCTGCCGCGCCCTCAAGGCCGACCCGAGGACGCAGCACATCCCAGTGGTGATGGTCACGGCCCTCACCGACAGCACCGAGCGGGTGCGCGGGCTCGAGGCGGGGGCCGACGACTTCCTCACGAAACCCGTGGACAACGCGACCCTTTTCGCGCGGTTGCGGGCGCTGCTGCGCGTGAAGCAAGTTCAGGACGCCTGGCGCCTGCGCGCCGAAACGGCGCAGAACCTGGGCGTGGAGGGGCTGAGCGGCCTGGATGTCCCGATCTCAGGTGCGGCGGCGCTGCTTCTGACGGCGGATGCGCGCGAGGCTCTGACGGTCACGGAGGCTCTGGCGCAGGACGGCGTTTCCGTCGCCTCCGTTTCCTCGGCCGAGGAGTGCTGGCGCCAGGTGACGGAGCGCAGCTTCGACCTCGTCCTCTTGTCCCTGTCGGAGGAGGGGGCGGAGGAGCTGCGCATCGCCTCCCGCCTGCGCGCCCATGCGGGAACGCGCGACGTCCCCCTACTGCTCCTCGCCGAGACGACGCAGAAGCAGCAGGTGCTGCGCGGCTTCGACCTGGGGGCAAACGACCATTGCTTCCGCCCGGTGGACTCCAACGAGCTTCGCGCCCGGGCGCGCAACCAGATCCGCCGGAAGCGCTTCCAGGAGCGGCTGAAGACCGAACTGGACCGTTCGCTCGAACTGGCCGTCACCGACCCGCTGACCGGGCTGCGGAACCGGCGCTACGTGCGCCGCCACCTGGACGCGCTGCTCCGCTCGGAGGAGGCGGCGGTGCTGCTGCTGGACATCGACCGCTTCAAGTCCATCAACGACACGCATGGCCATGGGGTGGGCGACGTCGCGCTGAAGGAGGTCGCCGGCCGCCTGAAGTCGCAGGTGCGCGTGGCCGATGTCGTGGCGCGCTGGGGCGGCGAGGAATTCCTGATCGTGCTGCCGAATGCCCGCGCGCCCTTCGCGCTGATGGCGGCGGAGCGGCTGCGGGAGGTGGTGTCGGCTGACCCCGTGGTCGCGGCGAATATCGTCCTGCCGGTCACGATTTCCATCGGGGTCGCGACGGGCGTGGCCGGAACCCTGGCGGATGCGTTGATCGAGCAGGCGGACCGGGCCCTTTATCGGGCGAAGGCCGAGGGGCGGAATTGCGTCCGCGTGGCGGAGCCGGTCACGGGGTGAACCCATCCGGCGCCGCCGGGCTCAGGCGGCCTCGCTGGCCGCCCGGCGCTGCTTACTTGATCTTGCCTTCGCGGAAGACGACGTGCTTGCGCGCGACGGGATCGTACTTCTTCAGCTCCAGCTTGCCGGTCGCGGTGCGGGCATTCTTCTTCGTGACGTAGTAGTAGCCCGTGTCGGCCGTGCTGTTCAGCTTGATGAGGATGGTGTTGGCCTTGGCCATGTCGGTGGTCTTCGCGCGCTGTGGGAAATCGGAAAGGCGTTTCTAGCGCCCGAGACCCAGGGGTCAACCCTTTCTTCGGCGCCCCCGCCCCGAGATCGTCGCCGGGGCCCCGCCCATCTGGAGGTCGAAGACCAGGGAGCCGGTGGTGGGATTGGCCTCGCGGAGCCTCGCCTCCACCGGGTCGCCCAGGGACAGGACCTGGCGGGAATGGCGGCCCAGCAGGCGGCGATTGCCTTCCTCCACGAGCCAGTGGTCGTCGGGCAAGGCCTTGATGGGCACGAAGCCGCTGGCACCCGTCTCCTCCAGCGTCACGAACAGGCCGAAGGGATGGATGCCGGAGATGCGGGCGGCAAAGGTGGCGCCCACCTTGTCGGCCAGGAAGGCGGTCAGGTAGCGGTCCACCGCATCCCGCTCGGCCTGGGCGGCGCGGCGCTCCGTCCCGGTGATGTGCTCGCCCGTCTCGACGAGGCGGGCGGCCTCAGCCTCGGTCAGCCCATCCGTGCCGAGCTTCAGCCCGCGCACCAGGGCGCGGTGCACCAGGAGGTCCGCATAGCGCCGGATCGGGCTGGTGAAATGGGCGTAGCGGGCAAGGGCGAGGCCGAAATGCCCAATGTTGTCCGGCTCGTAGGCCGCCTGGGATTGCGAGCGGAGCACCGTCTCGTGGACCATCCGCGCCTCGGGCCGGCCCTCCACCTGGGCCAGCAGGCTGGCGAAATCGCCAGGGCGCAGCTGGCCCTGCGGGTTCAGCGACAATCCCAGCGTGGACAGGAACTCGCGCAGGGAAAGCAGCTTCTCCTCGCTGGGCGGCGCGTGGATCCGGTACATGCAGGGCTGGCCCAGCCGCTCCAGCTCCTCCGCCGCGCAGACATTGGCGGCGACCATGAACTCCTCGATCAGCCGGTGGCTGTCCAGGCGCGGGCGGGGCGAGACGCCCAGAACCTTGCCGTCCGGGTCCAGCTCGACCTTGCGCTCGGGCAGGTCGAGCTCCAGCGTGCCGCGCCGTTCCCGGGCCGCCAGCAGGGCGCGGAAAGCGCCGTAGAGGCGTCCGACATGGCCCCGCTCCAGCGCCTCCGGGTCGGTCCCCGCATCATGATGCGCCTGCACCGATTCATAGGTGAGCCGCGCGAAGGAACGCATGAGGCCACGCCCGAAGCGGTGCGCGGTCTTGGTCCCCGACTTGTCGAAGCGCATCTCGACGAAGAGGCAACCGCGCTCCTCCTCCGGCTTCAGCGAGCACCAGCCGTTCGAGAGCGCCTCGGGCAGCATGGGTACGACGCGGTCGGGGAAGTAGACGCTGTTGCCGCGCGCCCAGGCCTCGCGGTCCAGGGCGGAGCCGGCCGTCACGTAGTGGGCGACATCGGCGATGGCGACGACGACTCGCCAGCCTTCGCCATCCGGCTCGGCGAAGACGGCGTCGTCGAAGTCGCGCGCATCCTCGCCGTCGATGGTGACCAGGGGGAGGTCGCGGAGGTCGGTGCGCTTGCCCAGCGCGACGCCCCGCGCCCGCTTCGCCTCGGCCAGTGCCTCCTCCGGGAAGACGTCCGGGATGCCGTGCTGGTGGATGCAGATCAGGGAAACGGAACGCGCCTCGCCCGACATGCCAAGCCGCTCCACCACCCGCGCCGGGCGCAGGCCGAAGCCGGTGGAGGGGAGGGCCTCGGCCAGCACGATCTCTCCATGCTCGGCGCCGCCATGCTCGCCCTCCGGCACCTCCCATTCCGCCTTGTGGCGCCGGTCGGTGGGGGTGATGCGACCCTTGTTGTAGATGCCCAGCACCCGACGGGCCTCGCCGGCCGTGCCCAGGCGCTTCAGGGTGCGGCCTTCGTATTTCTCGCCGGAAACGTGGTGCAGCCGGGCCAGGACCCTCTCGCCGGGGGCGAGGGCGGGTTGGCCGCGCCGTTCCGCGTGCATGTAGACGATCGGCCGCCCCTCGCCGCCCCAGTTCACGGGGCGGGCGATGGCGTCGCCATCCGGGTCGGTGCCGGTGACTTCCACCACCGCCGTGTCGGGCAGGCGTTCCGGCGCGCGCAGGGTGCGCTTGCCGACCGGCGCAGCGCCGCCTTCGGCCGTGATCTCGGAAAGAAGCTGGCGCAGCGCGGGGCGCATCTCGGTCGGAAGGCCGAAATGCCGTGCGATCTCCGTCTTGCCGACGCGGCCCTGCGCCTGGGCGAGAAAGGCGCGGATCTCGGCGCGGGAGGGCAGCGCGTCGGTGCGCGGCGCCCCCTTCACCTTGGTGCGTGGCGCGCGTGTCGCCTTCGCCTCCGGCCGCGCCTTGTGGCCTTTCGCCGGGGGGCCGCGGCGCACCAACTCAGCCTGCCTTCTTCGCGGCGGCGGTCTTGCGGGCCGCGGGCTTCTTGGCGGCCGGCGCCTTCTTCGCCGCAGGCTTCTTCGCGGCGGGCTTCTTGGCCGGGGCCGCGGCCGCCTTGCGCGCCGGGGCCTTGCGGGGCGCGGCCTCGGCGGGCGCATCGCCCTTCGCCGCCTTGGCGGCAGGCTTCGCCTTCGTGGCGCCCTTGCGTCCCTTCAGCGGCGCCATCTCCTTGCCCTTCTCGGCCAGGAGGGTCACGGCCTCGTCCAGCGTCACCTGCTCCATCTCCGTCCCGCGCGGCAGGTTCGCCACGCGCTTGCCGTGCATGACGAAGGGACCGAAGCGTCCGCGCCGCACCTCCACCGGACCACCGCCCTTCGGGTGCTCGCCCAGGGTGAGGCCGCGGGGCTTGGCGTCGGCCAGCAGCGCGACGGCGCGATTCAGCCCGATCGTCAGGGGGTCGTCGTCCCGGTCGAGCGACTTGGACAGGTTCCCCATCTTCAGATACGGCCCGAAACGGCCAAGGTTGCTGGAGATCTCCTCGGCCGTCTCGGGGTGCACGCCCACGATGCGCGGCATGGAGAGCAGGGCCAGGGCGCGCTCCAGGTCCATCCCCTCCGGGTCGGAGCCGCGCGGCAGGGAGGCGCGACGCGGCTTCACCGCCTTGCCCTTGGCGTCCGTCGTGCCCTCGCCGAGCTGGACATAGACCCCGTAAGGGCCGCGCCGCATCGTCACCTGCTCGCCGGAGGCGGGGTCGGTGCCGAGCACGCGGATGCCTTCCTGGAACCCGCCCCCGGACTCGCCCTCGGCCCCCGGCACCGCGAGCGGGCGGGTGTAGCGGCATTCCGGGTAGTTGGAGCAGCCGATGAAGGCGCCAGTCCGCCCGAGCCGCAGCCCGAGCCGCCCCGAATTGCAGGCGGGGCACAGGCGGGGATCGGTGCCGTCATCGGCCTGGCGCGGAAAGAAATGCGGGCCCAGCTCCTCGTCCAGCCGGTCGATCACGTCGCTGATCTTGAGTTCGGAGGTGCCGTCCAGCGCCCGGGCGAAATCCTCCCAGAAGCGGCGCATCACCGCCCGCCAGTCGGCCCGGCCGCCGGAGATGTCGTCCAGCTGCTCCTCGAGCCCGGCGGTGAAGCCGGTATCCACGTAGCGCTCGAAATAGCTGACCAGGAAGGCGGTCACGAGGCGGCCGCGATCCTCCGGCACGAAGCGCTTGCGGTCGAGCCGGACGTACTCCCGGTCCTGCAGCACCTGGAGGATGGAGGCGTAGGTGGAGGGGCGGCCGATGCCCAGCTCCTCCATCTTCTTGACCAGCGACGCCTCGGAGTAGCGGGGCGGGGGCTGGGTGAAGTGCTGCTCCGCCGTCACCTCGCCGCGCTTCAGCGGGTCCTTCTCGCGCATGGGCGGCAGGATGCGGGTCTCGTCGTCATCATCTCCCGCGTCGTCGCGGTCCTCCTTGTACAGCTTCAGGAAGCCGTCGAAGGCGATGACGCTGCCCGTGGCGCGCAGCTTGGTGCGGCCCGACCGGTCGGCAATCTCGACGGCGGTCTGGTCCAGCTCGGCCGACTGCATCTGCGAGGCGACGGCGCGCTTCCAGACCAGCTCGTAGAGCTTGCGCTGCTGCTCGGACAGGTAGCGGGCGACCTTCTCCGGCGTGCGGGACACGTCGGTGGGGCGGATCGCCTCGTGCGCCTCCTGCGCGTTCTTGGCGCGAGAGGAGTATTCGCGCGGCGCGGCCGGGATGTAGTCCTCCCCGAAGGCGCCCTTGATGTGCGAACGCAGCTCCTGGATCGCCTCGCGCGCCATCTGCACGCCGTCGGTCCGCATATAGGTGATGAGGCCGACCGTCTCGCCGCCGATCTCCACGCCTTCATACAGGGACTGGGCGGTGCGCATGGTCATCTGCGCGCCAAAGCCCAGCTTGCGGCTCGCCTCCTGCTGGAGGGTGCTGGTCTGGAAAGGCGCCGGCGGGTGGCGGCGGACCCGGCGCTTCTCGACCGTGGCGACGCTGAACTCGCCCGCCTCGACGGCGGCCTTGGCGCGCATCGCCTTGGCCTCGTCGTTCAGGTCGAACTGGTCGAGCTTGCGCCCCTCGTGATGGGTCAGCCGTGCGGTGAAGGGCGCGCCGGAGGGCGTGGCGAAACGGGCCTGCACCGTCCAGTACTCGCGCGGGACGAAGCTCTCGATCTCCGCCTCGCGCTCGCAGATCAGGCGCAGCGCCACGGATTGCACGCGGCCGGCGGAGCGGGAGCCGGGCAGCTTGCGCCACAAGACCGGGGAAAGGCGGAACCCCACCAGGTAGTCCAGGGCGCGGCGGGCCAGGTAGGCCTCGATCAGCGGGGTGTCGAGCTCGCGCGGGTGGGCGATGGCGTGCTGGACGGCGCGCTTGGTGATCTCGTTGAAGGTGATGCGCGCGACCTTCTTGCCGCGCAGCGCGCCCTGGCGCTGCAGCATCTCCTGCACGTGCCAGGAAATCGCCTCGCCCTCGCGATCTGGGTCAGTGGCGAGATAAAGGCGGTCCGCCCCCTTCAACGCGGAGGCGATGGCGCGGACCTGCTTCTGGCCGCGGTCATCCGCCTCCCAATCCATGGCGAAATCCTCCTCTGGCCGGACGGAGCCGTCCTTGGGGGGCAGGTCGCGCACATGGCCGAATGAGGCGAGGACGCGGAAGTCGGACCCCAGGTACTTCTCGATGGTCTTGGCCTTGGCGGGGCTTTCGACGACGACGACATTCGCCACGTTGCGATCCTTCAGGGCCTCAGGAGGCCAGCGCCACCCGGTTGCCGGGCAGGGTTTCGATACGGCCTTCCAATTCCAGATCGGTCAGAAGAGCCGCGAGTTCGGGCCGCGATAGCTGGCAGCGCCGTCCCAACTCGTCAACGGGCATGGGCGTTGCGCCAAGCATTTCAAGCACTTGCGCGGCGCCTCCCAGGGCCGGGAGGGGCGTGGGCTCCATGATCGGAAGCTCCGGCAGTTCCATCTGCCGCAAGGTTGGACGGCCAAGCGGCGCGTCGGGAAGGTGCATCAGCACGTCTTCCGCCCCCTCCGTTAGGTGGGCACCCTGGCGGATCAGATCATTGGCGCCGTGCGAGCGCGGGTCGTGCGGATGGCCCGGCACGGCGAAGATCTCGCGCCCCGCCTCGATGGCAAGGCGGGCGGTGATCAGCGTGCCCGATTGCCGCGCCGCCTCGACCACCACGACACCCAGGGACAGCCCGGCCACGATGCGGTTGCGGCGGGGGAAGTGCCGGGCCAGCGGTGCGGTGCCGAGCGGCGCCTCGCTGACCACGGCGCCGCCTTCCTCCACGATGCGACGCTGAAGCTTCGCGTTCTCGCGCGGGTAGGGCACATCCAGCCCGCCCGCGATGCAGGCGACCGTGGTGCCGGTCCGCAGCGCGCCCACATGCGCCGCCCCGTCGATGCCGTGCGCCAGGCCGGAGATCACGGCAATGTCCTTCAGGGCCAGGGCCTCGGCCAGTTCCTCGGCGAAGCGGCAGCCATGGGCGGAGGCGTTGCGGGCGCCCACCAGCGCCACGCCGCGCAGGCCGAAAGGCGCCAGCGAGCCCTCCACCGCCAGCACCTGCGGCGCATCGTCGAGCAGGGCGAGCAGGGGAGGGTAGTCCGGGTCGCCGGGAAACAGCAGCCGCGCGCCGCGCCGCTCCAGTGCCTCCACCTCCCGCCGGGCCGCGTCGCGGGAAAAGGCGCGCGGTCCGAGCGCCTCCAGGGTGGCCTCGGCCGAGCCGTGCCGGCTGAGGAGGCGCCGCTGCATCGCAGCCCCGACCCCCTCGGTTCGGGCGAGGCGGAGCCGCGCGAGGCTCACTTGCCGGCGCCGATCCGCGGCTCGGTGCCGGCGCGCAGCCGTGCGATGTTCTCGTGGTGGCGCCAGAACACGATCGCCGCCACCGCCAGCAGCGCGAGGGCCGTGCGCCCGTCGGCGAAGGCCAGCGCGGCGAGGGGCGCCACGGCCATGGCCGCCAGCGCGCCGACGGAGGAGATGCGCGACAGCTTCGCCGCCAGGAGCCAGAACAGGGCGGAAACGACGAAGACCGGCCAGGACAGGCCGAGCATGACGCCCAGCGCCGTCGCCACCCCCTTGCCGCCGCGGAAGCCGAGCCAGGGCGGGAAGCAGTGGCCCAGCACGGCAGCCAGCGCGGCCAGCGGCGCCCATTCCGGGCCGAACAGCCAGCGCGCCACCAGCACCGCGACGGTGCCCTTCAACGCGTCCAGCAGCAGCGTCGCGGCGGCGAGCTTGCGGCTGCCCGTCCGCAGGACGTTGGTCGCGCCGATATTGCCTGAGCCGATGGCCCGGATGTCGCCCATCCCCGCGGCGCGGGTGAGGAGGAGGCCGAAGGGAATGGACCCCAGCAGCGCGGCCAGGATCGCGGCGCCCAGCGCGTTGGTCATCCGAAGACCCTCTTGCCACGCTTCCAGGTGCCGATGACACGGCCCTCCAGCGCCCGCCCATCGAAGGGCGAGTTCTGCGCCTTGCCCGGCAGCTTGCCGTCCCGCACCTGCCAGGCGCGGGTGGGATGGAACAGGCACAGATCGGCCGGGGCCCCGGGGGCGATCCGCCCGGCCTCGATGCCCAGCAGCGCGGCGGGGCGGGAGGTCAGCAGCGCCAAGGCCTCGGGCAAGGCAAGGTCGCCCGCATGGACGCGGGCCAGGGTGACGCCCAGCAGCGTCGCCAGCCCCGCCCCGCCCGGCGCGGCCTGGGCGAAGGGCAGGCGCTTGTCGTCCGCGTCCCAGGGCGTGTGGTCGGAGGCAATGGCATCCACCGTGCCGTCCTTCAATGCCGCCACCACCGCGAGCCGGTCCTCCTCCCGCCGCAGGGGCGGGGACAACTTGGCATAGGTGCGGAAACCGCCGATCGCCGTCTCGTTCAGGTCAAAGTAGGGGGGTGCGGTGTCGCAGGAAACGCGCAGCCCTTCCGCCTTGGCCTCGCGGATCAGGTCGAGTGCGGCAGCGGTGCTGACATGAGCGAAATGGACATGCCCGCCGGTCAGCCGCGCCAGGGCAATGTCGCGTGCGACCTGGATCGCCTCCGCCGCCGCCGGGATACCCGGCAGGCCGAGGCGCGTCGCCAGCTCGCCCTCCGTCGCGGCGCCGGTCCCGGCGAGGCTCGGCTCCTCCGGGTGCTGCACGATCATGGCGCCGAAGGCCCGCGCATAGGAGAGGGCGAGGCGCATGGTCCGCGCCGGGCCGATGGCGCGGGCGCCGTCGGTGAAGCCGACCGCCCCCGCCTCGCGCAGCAGACCGAACTCCGAGAGTTCCTTGCCGGCGCAGGATTTGGTGGCCGCGCCCCATGGCAGGATGGTGAGCGACCCGGTGGCCTCGCCGCGCCGGATCACGAACTCCACCAGGGCCGGGTCGTCCAGCGCCGGCTCCGTGTCGGGCAGGGCGCAGAGCGTGGTGATGCCGCCCGCCGCCGCCGCCTCGGCCGCGCTGGCGATGGTTTCCCGGTGCTCGGCGCCCGGCTCGCCCACCGTGGCGCGCAGGTCCACGAGGCCGGGGCACAGCACCGCGCCGCCCGCGTCCAGCGTCTCCGCCCCCTCGGCGGGGGCGCCGGACAGGCTGGCGATGCGCCCGTCCTCCACCAGCAGCGACCCCACCGTGTCGAGGCCCGACCCCGGGTCGAGGATGCGCGCATTGGTGATGAGCAGCTTCGTCATGCGAGGCGCTTCTCCATGAAGACCCGGCGGAATCCCTTCTCCTCGCCGCGATGCGTCTCGACGAAGCCCAGCCGTGCGTAGAGGGCGATGTTCTCGGTCATCTTCTCGTTGGTGTAGAGCCAGACGCGCGGATGGCCGCGCCGCAGCGCCTCCTCCTCCACGAAGCGCAGGAGGCGCCGGCCGATCCCCGTCCCTCGCAGCGAGGCGGCGACGGCGATGTTGTCCAACAGCAGCCCCTCGGGCGTGTCCTCCAGCACCAGCACGCCGAGGATCTGCCCGTTCTCCTCCTCCACCCAGGCCTGGCCGGCGCGGATGCGCGCCGCGTAGTCGTCGGTCATGGGAAAGGGCTCGCGTCCCAGGCGCGGCACGTAATGGGCATAGGCGCCGCGCACGAGGTCGCGCAGCGCCTCCGCCTCGCCAGGCTTCGCGAGGCGAGGCATCAGGCGTTACGCCGGAGGCGGCGCGACAGCACGTCCAGCACGGCCATGCGGACCGCGACGCCCATCTCCACCTGCTCGCCGATCACCGAGCGCGCGGGGTCGTCGGCCACGGCGCTGTCGATCTCGATGCCGCGGTTCATCGGGCCGGGATGCATCACGATGGCGTCCGGCTTCGCGACGGCGAGCTTGGCAGCATCCAGCCCGAAGAAGCGAAAGTACTCGCGGCTGGAGGGGACGAGGCCGCCCGTCATGCGCTCCTTCTGCAGGCGCAGCATCATGACCACGTCGGCGCCTTCCAGACCCGCGCGCATGTCGTGGAACACCTCGACGCCCAGGCGGGCGCATTCGCTCGGGATCAGGGTCGGCGGGCCGACGACCCGCAGCCGCGCGCCCATGGCGGAAAGCAGGTGGATGTTGGAGCGCGCGACGCGCGAGTGCAGCACGTCGCCGCAGATCGCGACCACCAGCTCCTCCAGGCGGCCTCTGCGGCGGCGGATGGTCAGCGCGTCCAGCAGGGCCTGGGTCGGGTGCTCATGCGTGCCGTCGCCCGCGTTGATGACGGCCGCATCCACCTTCTGCGCCAGCAGCGCCGGCGCGCCGGACTGGCCGTGGCGCACCACCAGCAGGTCCGTGTTCATGGCGTTGAGCGTCGCCGCCGTGTCCAGCAGCGTCTCGCCCTTGTTCACGCTGGAGGTGGAGACGGACATGTTCACGATGTCCGCGCCCAGCCGCTTTCCCGCCAGTTCGAAGGAGGTGCGGGTTCGGGTCGAATCCTCGAAGAACAGGTTGATGAGGGTGCGGCCCTTGAGCAGGTCGCGCTGCGTCTTCCCCTGGCGGTTCAGCAGCGCATAGCTCTCCGCGAGGTCGAGCAGGGCGGAGATATGAGGCGGCTCCAGCCCCTCGATGGCGAGGAGGTGGCCGGTCGGGAGGATGGGAAAGGAAAAGCCGCTCATCGCCCCGCATCCCCGCCAACGTGCCCACGAGTCATCCCGTGCCCATCCCCTGCGCTGCCGGGGCTTGGTAGCGCGGGGCGGGCGGGTTGCCCAGGGCAGGGGGCCTCAGACGGGGCGGGTCGCGTCCAGCGCGCCCTGCAGCATCCAGGCGGCCGCGGCCGAATCCACCGCCGCCGCGCGCTTCTTCCGGGTCAAGTCGGCCTCCTGGATCATGGCGCGGTTCACGGCAGCGCTGGACAGGCGCTCGTCCCACAGGGCGCAGGGCAGGCCCGTCGCCTCGGACAGCGCCAGGGCCCAGTCGCCGGCTGCCTGGGCCGCCGGACCGCGCGAGCCGTCCATGGAGAGCGGGTGTCCCACCACCAGCCCACCCACCCCCATGGCGGCCGCGATGCGCGCCACCTCGGCCGCATTGCGCGACAGCTTGTCCCGCTTCATCGGCGGATGGGGGGAGGCGAGCATGAGCGACACGTCGGTCAGTGCGAGGCCCACCGTCTTGCTGCCAATGTCCAGCCCCAGCAGGCGCTGACCGGGCGCGAGGCTTGCGCGGAGGGACGCCATGGATAGAAGGGGCATGACCGGCCTTATGGCCCTCCTCTAGCGGAATTGGCGAATCCCATGTCGCTCGACGCCGAGACGGTGAAGCGCGTGGCCCGGCTGGCCCGGCTGCGCGTGGAAGAGAACGAGATCCCCGGCCTCCAGGCCGAGCTGAACGGCATCCTCGGCTGGGTGGAGCAACTCGGGGCTGTGGACACCGAAGGGGTGGAGCCCCTGGCGGGCGGCAATCCCGGCGGCGCCAGCCTGCCCTGGCGCGAGGACCGCGTGACGGGTGGCGGGGTGGTGGAGAAGGTGCTCGCCAACGCCCCGGACCGCGAGGGCGACTATTTCGGCGTGCCCAAGGTGGTGGAGTGATGCTGACCGAACTGACCATCGTCGGCGCCCTCAAGGCGCTGGAATCGGGTGAGACCAACGCCGTCGAACTGGCCGAGGCGCATCTGCGCGCCATCGAGGCGCTGAACCCGCGGCTCAACGCCTATGTCACCCTCCACGCCGAGCGGACGCTGGACGCGGCGCGCGAAAGCGACGCTCGCAAGGAGCGCGGCGCGCTCGAGGGCATCCCGCTCGGCTTGAAGGATCTGTTCTGCACCGAGGGCGTGCGGACCACGGCAGGGTCGAAGATCCTTGGCGATTTCGTGCCGCCTTATGAAAGCACGGTGACGGCGAAGCTGAAGGCGGCGGGCGCCGTTTCCCTCGGCAAGCTGAACCTGGACGAGTTCGCCATGGGCTCGACCAACAGCAGCAGCGCACACGGGCCGACGATCAACCCCTGGTCTCCTGGCAACCGGAAGCTGGTTCCGGGCGGCTCCTCCGGCGCTTCCGCCGCCGCGGTCGCGGCGCGCCTAGCGCCGGGGACCATGGCGACGGACACGGGCGGCTCCATCCGCCAGCCCGCGGCGTTCTGCGGCGTGGCCGGCATCAAGCCGACCTACGGGCGCGTGTCCCGCTGGGGCATCATCGCCTATGCCTCCTCGCTCGATCAGGCTGGGCCGATGGCCCGCACGGTGGAGGATTGCGCCATCCTCCTGCGCGAGATGGCGGGGCATGACGCGAAGGATTCCACCAGCGCCGATGTCCCGGTGCCCGACTTCGCCGCTGCCTGCGGCCGCTCGGTGAAGGGGATGCGGATCGGCGTGCCGGCGGAGTACCGCCTCGAAGGCCTGTCGCCCGAGATCGCCCGCGTTTGGGACCAGGGCCTCGAATGGCTGAAGGAGGCGGGGGCGCAGATCGTGCCCATCTCCCTGCCGCACACGAAGCACGCGCTCGCCACCTACTACATCGTGGCGCCGGCCGAGGCGTCCTCCAACCTCGCGCGCTATGACGGCGTGCGCTACGGGCTGCGCGTCGCCGGGCAGGGCGACGGGCTGAACGACCTCTACGAGCGCAGCCGCGCCGCCGGCTTCGGGGCCGAGGTGCGGCGCCGCATCCTGATCGGCACCTATGTGCTGAGCGCCGGCTACTACGAGGCCTACTACCTGAAGGCGCAGAAGCTGCGCGCCCTGATTCGCCGCGACTTCGAGCAGGCCTGGGAAAGCTGCGACGCCATCCTGACGCCGGCCACGCCCACCGCCGCCTTCGCGCTGGACGATCAGCCGAGCGACCCGGTGACCATGTACCTGAACGATGTGTTCACGGTCACCGCGAACCTCGCCGGCATCCCGGGCATCTCCGTCCCGGCCGGGCTTTCGGCCGAGGGGCTGCCGCTGGGGCTGCAGATCCTGGGCCGCCCCTTCGAGGAGGAGACGCTCTTCGCCGCCGGCGCGGCGCTGGAGCGCGCGGCGAACTTTTCCGCCAAGCCGGGGATGGTCGCATGAGCTACACGATCGACGGTTGGGAGCTGGTGATCGGGCTGGAGGTCCATGCCCAGGTCACCTCGCAGGCCAAGCTGTTCAGCGGCGCCGCCACCGCCTTCGGCGCGGCGCCGAACAGCCAGGTTTCCTTCGTGGATGCCGGGATGCCGGGGATGCTGCCCGTCATCAACGGCGAATGCGTGGCGCAGGCGGTCCGCACGGGCCTCGGCCTGAACGCGGAGATCCATCTCTGGTCCCGCTTCGACCGCAAGAACTACTTCTACGCGGACCTGCCGCAGGGCTACCAGATCAGCCAGTTCGCGCACCCCATCGTCGGCAAGGGCGAGGTGGAGATCACGCTGGCGGACGGCACGACCAAGACGGTCGGCATCACGCGCCTCCATCTGGAGCAGGATGCGGGCAAGTCGCTGCACGACCAGCACGCGACCAAGTCCTTCATCGACCTGAACCGCTCCGGCGTCGCGCTGATGGAGATCGTCTCCGAGCCCGACATGCGCTCGCCGGAGGAGGCAGGAGCCTACCTGACCAAGCTGCGCCAGATCATGCGCTACCTCGGCACCTGCGACGGCAACATGGACGAGGGCTCCCTGCGGGCCGACGTCAACGTGTCCGTCCGCAAGCCGGGCGAGGGGTTCCGCACGCGCTGCGAGGTGAAGAACGTCAACTCCATCCGCTTCGTGATGCAGGCGGTGGAGGCGGAGGCGCGCCGGCAGATTGAGGTCTGGGAATCCGGCGGCACGGTGGACCAGGAGACGCGCCTGTTCGACACCGGGCGCGGCGTCACCCGCTCCATGCGCTCCAAGGAGGATGCGCACGACTACCGCTACTTCCCCGATCCGGACCTGCCGCCGCTGGTGTTCACGAAGGACTTCGTGGACGGGCTGAAGGCGGCCCTACCGGAACTGCCCGACGCGCGCCGCGCGCGCTACGTCGCCATGGGGTTGTCGCCCTACGATGCGCATGTGCTGACGCTGGAGAAGGACACGGCCGTGTTCTTCGAAGAGGTGGCGGGGGGCCGCGACGCCAAGCTGGCCGCGAACTGGGTGACGGGCGACTACTTCGCTGCGCTGAACCGCCTCAAGCGCGACGTGTCGGACAGCCCGGTGTCCGCGCGCCACCTGGGGCGCCTCCTGGACCTGATCGCCGACGGCACGATCAGCGGCAAGATCGCCAAGGACGTGTTCGAGATCATGCTGGAGGCGGACGAGGATCCCGCTTCCATCGTCGAATCGCGCGGCCTGAAGCAGGTGAAGGACACGGGCGCCATCGAGGCGGCGGCGGATGCGGTGCTGGCCGCGAATGCCGACAAGGTGGCCGAGTTCCGCTCGGGCAAGGACAAGCTGTTCGGCTTCTTTGTCGGGCAGGTGATGAAGGCGATGCAGGGCAAGGGCAACCCGGCCCTGGTGAACGAGGTGCTGAAGGCGAAGCTCCAGGGCTGAGCTGGGGCGCTTCGCAGCTCCGAAACGATGGCCAGGCCGGTCCCGCCGCATCAAGTGCGGCGGGACCGGCCTGGGGCTTCGTGTCGGCTCAGCTTTTCAGGGGGCCGGTATCCTCGTCGTCCTCGCCGATCCCCTCGTCATCGTCCTCCTCGTCGTATTCATCTTCCTCGTCATCGGCGTCGAGGATAAGGGCGCCGCGCACGGTGGCGAGACAGGCCGAGTAGGTTTCCAGGATCCACGCGCGGTCCACTTCCGCGTCCTCGTCCTTTTCCATGATGAGCTTGAGCAGGGCGAGGGCCACGGCTTCTTCGCTGTCGCCCTCGATCTCGATCTTGATGTCTGCCATCGGCACTCCCTCCTTCGGCATCACGGGAAGCTTGTCCAACGCACGGAGCCTCCGTGCGCTGCCTCCGACAGTCAGCGGCGCAGCGTGTCGATCATGCGCTGATCCGCGCTGCGCGCCATGCCCGGGATGAGCAGCGCGTCGAGCAGCCACCAGAGAAAGATCAGCCCGAGTCCGGCATAGCCAATGAAGACGAAGGTCAGCACCCAGGACATGGCGAAGAGGCCGAGCATGATCACGCCCGACACCCAGCGGCCCAGGTACATGCGGTGAACGCCGCCGTAGCCCAGCAGGAACCAAAGCACGTAGGCGGCGATCAGCGACTTGCGGTTCGCATCGAAGCGCATGCGGGCCAGGGCATCGTCGGATGGGGGCATCTGTGCCTTCCAGTTCTCCAAGCCTAGGATATGGGGAAGCATTACCTCGCAAGGAAGACCCCGCATGGCGATCGAACTGTGGACCTGGAATACCCCCAATGGCCGCAAGATCAGCGTGGCGCTGGAGGAGATGGGACTGCCCTATACGGTGAAGACCGTGGACATCAGCAAGGACGAGCAGTTCAACCCGGAATTCCTGGCCTTCTCGCCCAACAACCGCATCCCGGCGATCAAGGACCCGGACGGGCCGGATGGAAAGCCCATCACGGTGTTCGAGAGCGGGGCGATCCTCCTCTACCTCGGTGAGAAGACGGGGCGCTTCCTGCCGCGCGACCTGCGCGCGCGCATTCCGGTCCTGGAATGGCTGATGTGGCAGATGGGCGGGTTCGGCCCGATGCCGGGCCAGGTGCATCACTTCCTGATGCAGCCCGAGGGGCCGGCGCGCGACTACGGCTTCAACCGCTACCACAAGGAAACCAGGCGCCTTTATGGGGTGCTGGACCGGCGCCTGGCCGGGCGGGAATTCGTGGCGACGGAGGGCGAACCCTCGGTGGCCGATTTCGCCATCCTCGGCTGGGCTTGGCGGCACGAGCGGCACCAGGTCCCCTTTGACGACCTGCCCCACGTCGCGGCCTGGTATGAGCGCATGATGGCCCGCCCCGCGACCCGGCGCGGCTTCGAGGTGCCGCTGTCCTGACGCGAGGTTTGACGCGGCGAGGCCCCGCCTGTATCAGGGCGGGGCATACGCCGTGTGACTTTCCACTCCTGCGGAGGGGTGGCCGAGTGGCCGAAGGCGGCGGTTTGCTAAACCGTTATAGGATGTCAAGTCCTATCGTGGGTTCGAATCCCATCCCCTCCGCCAGTTCTTGCCCACAGAATCCTGATTTTGCAGAGATTTCTCGCGCGGCCGGCGAGGTAGTCCACAATCCAGTCCACAAGAGCCTCGTAGCTGCCTGCCTTGAGTGGCAGCGCTGTGCACAGTTCGGCGGAGATGCGGCCGTTGCGGTGTCGGGTGATGGCGGTCCTTATGCAGCTCAGGCGGGCAGACAATGGCGCACACGTCAGAAGACTGCGCCGCATAGGTCTCAATGTTGTCGTCGACGTGGATCATCGCGCACAGGAGCGCCGAGCGGAAGTCCGCGCCCTTGGCGGGCATTGCCACCTCCTTATCGCGACAAGGAGTGAGAATGGCGATGTTGTTTGTGGAGGCTCCGGGCGCGAATGGAGACATCTCGAAAAACGCCTTCGCTCACTTCCCCGCCTGCGCGCCGACCGAGGCCTCATCGTCATTCGTAAAGGGACACGACCAGCCTGCCATAGGATCTTTCACCGCGTCGCTGGAGAGAACCCATCTGTGCGGGTGGTAAGCCGCTCGGCAGATCCACCCGCGGATAAGTAATGAGCCATACCCGTCTCGACCGCTCCAAAACCGGCCCGAGCGAGTCGTTGCCCACCACAAGACTTGTTTCTCCCGCAAGGGGAATCGATTGAGTGACGGGCATAAGGCGAAATAACTCGACAAGACGTGGGCCGAGAACATCGTACACCCGACTCCATTGCGGGCTTGGCGGGTTGGCGACGGAGAGGGCTGATCCCCAGTTCGGACCAATCATGTACCAAGCCATTCCCCAAAACATGGATAGCTGCGGCGCATAGACAACGTCGTTCGGCTGGAGTTGTGCTTGGATGTCTGATGCGGCACGTCGGAAGTCGGTGGACGTCGTCCGGTCGGCCCAACCTACAATCGGGATGGCCAGAAGCACTAGGAGGAGGCTGGCGACAACGGTGTTCCTCGCGTGGGCGCTCACGGTGAAGCACAAATGGGCGAGCACAATCGCGAAAAAGGGCGCCATCATTGTTGCGAAGAGGTTCGTCTTGAAGATCGGCTTCAGCATCACGTCCAGGCCCGCTGCGACGACGAGTGGTGCGACAAGGAAAAAAATCGTGGTCGCGCGCGTGCGGCGCACGCTGAGCCCCGCAAAGACCGTGCCGAGGTAAACTAGCAGTCCGGCCCACCAACCGACCGCTACGGGAAGGCTCGTCGTGACAACGGACGAGAGCCAGGACATGACACCTACTAGAGAGGACGCCTCAGCCAAGTTGGCGTCGTGCAGCAAGTTCTTCACCAGAACCGGGCCGCTCGCCAGCGCTGCGGCTCCATAGAGAACCAGCCAGATCATGTAGTCTCGCCGTGGTGCCCCGCGGCCGGAAAGCAGAGTAAGCGCGAACAAGCCATTGAATAGGACGGCTATGAAGCCGACCGCATGGGTGTAAATGATCGCCAGAAGAAGGATGAGAAGGACGATGCGGTCTCGTCCTCTCACGTGCCGACTGTCGAAAACCTGCACGCAGTAGTAGTACGACCAGATCAGCAGGACAGTGAGCCACGCGTAAGGCCGGACCTCCTGTGACGCCCATAAGCCGCTCGGCAACGCCGCGAGGATCGCGGTACCAGTCCAGGCTAGTTCGCTGGTTCCGATGCGCCTGAGGACGAACCAGAGCGAGGGGAGCGCCACTAAAGACCAAAAGATGGAATTTGCCTTGAACCAAAAGTCCGTTTGGCTAATCCAACCCCAAAAATGTAACTGCAAAAAGTAGACCGGTGGATGAACGTCGTTCCGAAGGATTTGTGGGATGATCTGAGCGATCGGCTGGACCGCGTGGGTCACTGCAATGATCTCGTCTTCCCATAAGCCAAGTTCGAGTCGCACTATCAGGCGCAAGGCAACGCCAAAAAGGATTACGAGCGCTGCCAAACCGAGGTAGATTCGATGCGGATTCAATCGGGCGGCTTCGTAGATGCCAAATGATGTCGGCGAAGCTGCGGGCCTTGGCAAATCTTTCAAATCGGGATCTCCATCTGCCTCATCTGTGAATTGAGGATGCCGGGGAATTGGTCTGGCAGCTAGGCTCAGGACTCGCTGATTGAGCCAGAAGGTGACGGTGGCCGCCAGCGTGATGGCTGCAAAGAAGGTGTGGGCGCATCGGTCGTAGCGTATGGCAATGCGCCACCAGCCCTCGAGGCGGCCGAACATGATCCCGGTGCGGTGGCGCTGGCGATAAATGGTGGCGTCGTGCGGGATGGGCTGCTTGCGAGACCGGGTCGAAGGGATGCAGGCCGCTGTGCCGCCTTGCTGCAGAGCCTGCCGAAAGCAAGCACTGTCCTAGCCGCGGCCAGCGATCGGTTCCCGGGCGCGGCAGCTTCGGCAGCATCAGTGCGGCGCCTCGGTGGTCGCTCAGCTGTCCTTCGGGAGCAGCAGCACGAGGGGCCGGCCGTGGCCGTCGCAAGCGGCGTGGAGCTTGGAGTTCAGCCCACCCATGGTGCGGCTGAGAAGGCGGAGAAAAGCTCCTTTTCGAGGGGGCTGGCCGCCGTCCGATGCGCTTTCGGATGAGTGCTGTCGATCATGAGCCGCTCAGGCGGCCCAGCCTCAGCCGCCAGCGCCGCGATGCGGTCAAACACGCCCATGCGACTCCAGCACACAAAGCGATTGTAGAGCGTCTTTTGGGGGCCGTAGGCTGTGGGAGCATCGCGCCACTGCTGGCCGCGGCGGATCACATAGATGATGCCTCTCAGCACACGGCGGTCATGCACCCGTGAAACGCCATGCGATAGTGGAAAGTGCGGCGACAGGCGGCGCAGCTGGGCAGGCGTCGGTAGGAAGTGCGGCTTTGGGCTGGCATGGAGGAACCTCCGCCACGCTCAGAATCGCAGGCCGCCGCGCCGATGCAAGCGATTAGCGGGTCCTGAGCCTAGCGTCGTCTCTCATTCTTCGGGACCGCTTTGAGCCAGTGCGGCAGTCTCTGCTCCGTCAGCCATAGGTCCACCAGATCCGTGATGGTGCCCGGCGCGCCGAACTGGATGCCATCAAGGGGGTGGCCTTCCATCCGCAGTGAGCAGACGGCACCCACCTTGTTGCAGTGGATTTCGGCGCTTCGGTAGCGGAAGCGCGGCCCGCCCTCAGGGCCTACCTGTTCGATCAGTTCGAGGTCATCTGGCATCCTCCCTGGCTACCAGGGAGCTTGAGGTGCCAACATGCCCTGCCTTGACCTTGGTATAGGCGAATGTCGCGTGGGGGGCGGCTGTGGCGCTCAAGCCAAGGCCCCGCCAATAAACTTGCGAGGCTTCATATTTTTGGACAGACTTGCCTGTCTGCCCACGCACAAAGCGGGGCCGGGGGAGTCGTCCAACATGCTGATATCTCCGCTTGTGGATCTGGCGATGCGCGTCGCGCCGCCCCGCATGGCCTTTCGGATTGAGCAGATGCGGCAGGCACGGTGGGGAAACACCGAGCCCGAGTGGCGGCTTCTCCATGAGCTGGCCGATCCGGACCGGGCCGCCGTGGACGTGGGAGGCAACCATGGGCTTTATGCGGGGCAGCTCGCGCGCCTTTGTCCACAGGTGCATTGCTTCGAGCCGCAGCCCGCCCTCGTTGCGGAGTTGCAGCGCAAGCTTCCGCGCAACGTCACGATCCACAACATGGCTCTTTCGGATACGACCGGCATTGCGACGCTTCGGGTTCCGCCGGGCGACGATGGGCGGGCGTCGCTCCATCCGGCGAACGCGGTCAGGGGCGATACGCTGCTCGTTCCGTTGCGGCGCCTAGACGATGTGGTGCGCGAGCCAGTGGGCTTCATGAAGATCGACGTCGAGGGGCACGAGATGGCCGTGCTCCGCGGCGCAGAGGAAATCATCCGTCGCGACCGACCCGCGCTTTTGGTCGAGGCCGAAGCCATGCACGAGCCCAGCCAGCCTTTCGAGCTCTTTCGTCACCTTTTTGATCGAGGCTATGCGGGCTGGTTTCTTTGGCAGGGCGAACGGTTGTCGGTCGAAGCATTCTCCCCCGAGACGCACCAGCGGGAAGACCGGATGGGCGGCTACGCCCACAATTTCATGTTCTGCGCCAACGCGGATTGGCCGTTGCGCTGAACCATCGCCTCGGAACGAGCGGTTTTCTTTTTTCTTTCATGAGGGGGCTTGCATATACCTTCCCAGGCGGTGGTAGCGTCATTCCGTTAAGCACTCGGGAGGAAATCATGATCCGAAGATTGGGCCGGCGCGTCGCGCTGGGATTGCTGATGCTCGCCTCGGGCGGGGTGGCGCATGCGGCACCTTGGCCAACCTACAATCCCGATCCGGGCGCACACGCAATTATCAAGTTCGAGACAACGTTCACGGGGAACGTTGATGGCGGTAGCGTGCTCCGCCCCGTAAAGATGGAAGGTTCTATTACCCTGACGTGGGAGGCTTTCCAGAACGGCTTCGACCTCAGATTCGAGAACGGGCAGGCGTTTTTGCTGCCTGATGGGACGGTCAGCGAACCGCCATCAATTGACCAGACAAACGGACTTTTAGATATCCGCGTCGAGTTTTCGCGGCTCGACTGGCCTTCACATTATTTTACCAACCACGTCGACTTGGCGTACCTCCGCAGCGGTCGCGGCGGTGTGCAGGAAACTCCGCAAACAAAATTCTTTTCACTAAACGGAAGCGCTGCGAGCGGCATGACTGGGTCCTTCGCCTTCGATGATGATACCTACGGTTCCAACCGCAAGCTCTTCGGGACTCGCATTCAGTTTCTGGCAGATAATAGCTTCTCGGGAGACTTCATTAGCGTCTCAGGCATCGATGTTTGCTACAGCCCGTCGCCGCATTGCCTCTTCACAGGTCAGACCACTGTCGCTGTTCCTGCACCGGCTGGCCTCGCCTTCCTGGCGCTCGGTTGGGCCGGGTTGAGCATCGTACAGCGCAGACGGGAGCACACCTGATCAAGTGGAACGCTTGGCTTCAAATGGGCGACCTTCCCATTGCGGCGACCACACCATCCATTCCCAAAAGTTGGTCGGCTGACCGGCCACAAATAAGCGGAGGTCTCATGTTCTGGAGAGCGTTCCGGCGCAGCGCGCTGGGCTTGTTGTTACTCGCCTCGGGAATCCTGGGAGGTGCGGCGCAGGCGGCCCCATTGGGTGGGCTGCCGAACAACAATGCACCGAATGATCCGGTCACAATCAGCTTCTACACCACCTTCTTCGGATGGAAGGGCGAGACATCCGAGCCCGGGGACCGCATTGAGGTGATGGGCGCCCTTACGGTCACGGCCGAAGCTTTCAGAAAGGGCTTCGACTTCCGTTTCGAGAACAGTGGAGCTTGGACCGATCAGCAGGGCAACCCGCACAAGGGGCTCGGCTATCTCGATCAGACAGACGGATTGCTGGACCTTAGCGTCATTTTGACCAATCTTGATCGTCCAGGCTGGTTCCCGTCGATGGGTGTCGACCTTGCGTATTTGCGTGCTGCGCAACACCCGATCGGCATTTCGGACAGCAAGTCTTTCTCTCTCCAAGGTGGAATTGGGCGCGGCTTGTCCGGAACCTTCCGGTTCGATGACGCCAATTATCCAGGGTACAATGGCTTCCCACCCGGGGAGTTCGGCGTGGCCTTTGCCTTCGACCGCGATGACTTCACTGGCAGGACCGCCGGCACCGGCTTTGGCTGCTTCAACCAGCCTTGCTTCTTCGCGGGCGAGATTTCCGTTCCCCGGGTGCCTGTGCCCGCACCAGGTGCCCTTGCCTTGCTGGCGCTCGGCGTGTTGGGCGTCGGCATGGTGCGGCGCAGGCAGCCCGCCTAACGGATCTACGACCCTCGCCCGGCGGGCGGGGGTCTATTTCTCCAGACACACCGCCATCGATCATCGCGCTCCACGAGCTCCGGTGCACGGACCGATCTCACGGCAGCAGCGGTACTCGGCCCGGCTCACCTTCGCCCACCCGGTAAGCTGGCGGCCCGGATGGATAGTGTACGAGATGCACCTCGCGTGACCTGCCGCTGCATTTCTCGCATCGCAGCCGAGCAGCGACTTCGCCCATAGGGTCGGCGCGGTGACACGCCGCGTTCGAGCAGCATCAGCACCGGTACGTAGCTGAGATCGCAAGGGCAGAGGGTCCGGAGCCGTAGCCCACACAGGCGCCGAGCGGAGTGTCACGAGTCCACACCCAGGGAGGATGAGCGTAGAATTTAAAGAGAACAAGCGGGTGCTTGGGGGGCAGTCTCCGCCGCCTCACACACCAGATCCAGCACGCGCGCTCGCAGCCTTGGCAGCAGGCGCACCGTGGCGGCCCCTCTGTCATCAAGCGGGTAGCGCACTTGGCGGCGAGCCGGCGCCTACCGGCCTGGCTTTGCTCGGCGCGGGACTGCTGGTCCTCGCATGGTGCGCCGCAAGGCCGTCTGCCGCGATCGGTGCGGCTCCGGCAGGGCTCAGCTTCTTTGCTATTGGACGGCCGATGCAGCTCGAGCGACAGGGCTCGTCACGTCTGGTTCGCAGGTCGGCCACGAGCGTCAATGGCGCCATAAGGGGATGCCATTGCGCCAGCAGCGTCAGCTAGGCCAACCGCAGCACTGCGATCCGAACGCGGGTGCATTGCTGCGCACCGCACGCGCTAGTTCTTCGACTACTGCGATCATCTACACGCGCCGTTGGAACGGGGAGCCGCACCCTTCGGCTCACTGTTCGCCCTGACGGAAGAGCATACGGATGCTTTGACTTCTACGCGCACATCCAGGCAGGCTTCACGAGAGGGAACGGCTGGCTAGGGCCCGCCGTGACAGGGAGCAAACGCCGTGCGCATGCAGCAGGGCGCCTCTTGATGACGGCGACGCGGGCCTTCCTCGAGTCCCACTCCTGTGGTCAACACGAACTCATCCAGCAACTGCCCCAGGTTCCAGCAGGGCGCGAAAGCCCAGCCGCTCGGCCGAAAGCTCCCGCTTCGGTCGGAAGCATTCTGCTTGCTTCGTTCATAACCCAGAATGCTAGCCTTTCCTCATGAAGTGGGAGGAAGCAATGCTTCAAAGATTGGTCCGACGCGCCGCTCAGTGACGACGAATGAGTGGACACAATCCACGAAGATGCGCCGCCACTCTGGCGAGCAAGCGGCTGGGGCAGGCCTCAGCTTGCCTGAAGCGGTCTACGCAGGCCTCACGAGATTGCTCATGCCGGGCAGCCAGCCTGCCTGGTTCGCGGGCCCACATCGATCGCGAAGTGCGGGCCGATGTGGCGGCATCACGGGAAGGGAAACGACAAGGATGAAGAATCTTGCAACGCCTCACACGGGGTTGGCGCAGCTGAGAGCAGGACGCCGAGGAGTCCTGCTGACCGGCGCCAGCCTCTCCGCCGCGGCGATCTGGCATTCAGGGCGCGCTCTCGCCCAGGCCTCCGACAACGTGGTCAAGATCGGTGTGCTCGACGACATGTCTGGCCCCTTTGCGGACCAGCAGGGCATGGGCGACGTCGTCTCCGCACGCATGGCCATCGAGGATTTCGGCGGCCAGGTGTTGGGCAGTCCGATCGAGCTGATCTACGGTGACCTGCAGAACCGGCCCGATGTCGGAATGGGGCTCGCCCGCCGCTGGTATGACCAGGAGCGGGTGGATGCGATCTTCGGCATCGGCAACTCCGCCGTTGCCCTTGCCGTGCAGCAACTCACCCGGGAGAAGAACCGAATCAACGTGTCGGTCGCCGCGGGCACGACCGAGCTCACGGGGCGGGCCTGCACGCCGAACGGCCTGCACTGGACCTACGACAATTACGCGCTCGCGCGCGGCACCGTTTCCGCCATGATCAACCAAGGCAAGCGGCGCTGGTTCTTCATCACTTCCGACTATGCCTTCGGGCACTCCCTTGAAGCGAACGGCACGGAGGTCGTGCGCGCGCTCGGGGGGCAGGTGGTCGGCTCAGCCAAGGCCCCGCTGAACGAGACCGACTTCTCCAACCACCTGCTGCGCGCGGCGCAGTCGGGCGCCGACGTGGTGGGCCTCGCAGTCGCCGGGGTGGACCTGATCAACGCGGTGAAGCAGATGGGTGAGTTCGGCCTCATCCGACGCGGCATCCAGCCCGCCGCGCTGCTTTGCCTGCTCACCAACGTCAGGGCAATCGGCCTGGATACCGCCCAGGGCCTTGTGTTCACGGAGGCATATTACTGGGATCAGAACGACGAGACGCGCGCATTCGCAACCCGCTTTGCACGGCACCATGGCCGGCCGCCGACCATGTTCCAGGCGAGTATGTGGGGCGCCGTGACCCATTACCTGAAGGCGGTGCAGGCCGCCGGGACTGACGCCGCGCCGGCGGTCATGGCGAAGATGCGCGAGACGCCGATCAACGACTTCATGACGCGCAATGGCCGCATCCGCGAGGATGGCCGGATCATCCGCGACATGTACCTCATGCGCGCAAAGCGCCCTTCTGAAGCGCGTGGCGAGTGGGACCTGCTGGAGGTGGTCGGGACCATTCCGGGCGATCAGGCTTTCCGTCCCGCCAACGAGAGCGAATGTCCCGCGCTCCGTCGGAACTGAGGACTCAGGCAGGGCAGGTCCGCCGGATCTGCCCTGCTTCCCGAAGAAGCGCGTCGGCCCATCAGAAACGACATGACACTTCGCGCAGAACTGGCTGAAGCGTGCGGCCGTGGCGCCGATCGCGCGTCGAGGAGCGCGAGAATGTCATGTGGACCAGGGCACCGAGTGGCGCTCCGCCGGAGTCTCCTCGCGTAGGCCATGCTCGGCCGGCAGCGCCGCGCTGTTCGTCAAATGGACAACCAGCGTCTCAGGTCCGATGAAATTCGAGACGGGCCCTGGGGCGGCACCAGCTGAACTGGGTTCAGGAGGACGAACTCTCAGGGTGCGGGAAACATCTCGCACGCAGTGACCAGCGCTTGCCAGAACAAAACCGACGCCACGAAAAGGAAGCGAACAGCCTCCTGCCAAGGTAAGCCATTGCGCGAGTAACTGTCCCTGTATTGTTCTGCGCGACGGCGCATCTGCTTTCTATCCAACAATTGGCATCCCCCCATCGTTCTGCGCAATCGCCGTCGGCGTTATCGTATGATTTTCAGATAGGCATAATTGCTTGCGGAGAGCCAGTTCTCAAATCATGACCGAATAGAGGATTTGTCTATGGAGTGAGTCTGGTGGGTGTTCCATCGATTGCCCAAGACCCAGCTAGGGGGGTGGCCAAACCCACCCGAACTGCAGGAAGGCGCGTCCGGGGGCCTCGCTTGCTACCGACATCGGTGCCTCGTGGCCCTGAGGCGACTGCGAGGTGAGCCGGTGGGATCTCTACGCCTCACGCAGGGGCATATTGCCTGCCGAACCGTCCACCCAGCTCTGCTTCTCGGGTGCGCGCCGCATATACGCGTCGGCTCGTCGTCGCCTGCTTCGAAAGAATTTAGACCATCGTCGGCTTTTTTTACGACCTGGACAATGTCGCAGACCTGTGCCCACGAAAACTGGTGCCACCCAAAGGGTTAGAGTTTTGGCATGGTGCTTGCTTTGGGTAGGAGCGGGCGAGCCGCACCGCTCGCCGCGAAACCTTGACGGGCGTGATCCCGGTTCCGGCAGGGTTCGGAAACAGCAACGGCACACTGGTTTGAGGAGCATCTCGATGAAGAAGCTGGCACTACTGGCGACGACCGCCGCCTTTGTCGGTCTGAGCGCCATTGCTCAGGCGGCGCCGATCACCATCATCACCTGGGCGCAGAACACGACGGATAAGTTGATCACGGCCACTGCCAACGGCGGCAACACGCAGACGACCCTCGCCGGAAGCGATGTCGCGATCACGGTGTCGGGCTATGCGAACGGCGTCGCGACGCCCTTCGCTGCCTTCCTGAACCTGACCGCGACCAGCACGGGCGCCGCGACGATCGTGGGCGGCGACGATGTCCGCCAGGCCTTCGCCGGCACCTTCACCATCACCTCCGGCGCGGGCGGCTCGGGCACCAACTACCTGTCGGGCAACTTCTCCGACATCTCCCTGAACGGGTCACGCATCGGTGGGCCGGCGGGTGGTTTCCAGGCCAGCCTGATTGCCTCGGATCCGCCGGGCACCGTGAACCTGACCTCCGCCCTGATTCCGGCCGCCAATCTGCAGGATCCGTCGGCGATCGGCTTCACCTTCACGGCGCTTTCTTCCGCCTTCAACATCTGCGGCTCGACGATCTGCGGCTTCACGGCGAGCGTCAGCGGCAACGCGAGCGCTTCGCAGGTCGCCGTGCCGGCCCCGGCCGGCCTCGCCCTGCTCGGCCTTGGCGTGTTCGGTCTCGCCGCGGTTCGCCGCAAGGTCGCGGCCTGAGCACAAACCGCATCCTTTAGCGGTGTGAAAGGGGCGGCCCCGGCTCCAACGAGCCGGGGCCGTTCTGCTTCAAGGCGCCTACGTGGGTCTGGCGCCATCTGATTGGCTCTGTACCGCTCCCGCACTGGCTCGCTATCGGACTCGTTCCGCCTGATGGGGTCGCACGCGGCAAGAATGGCAATCCGACGCGATTGTCGGACCTTGCCAGCTCAGCGGTCTAGCACGCGCTCTATCCGCATCGGCAGGCCGCCCGCAGGCCTCAGTGTGATCTGGAGATGCGGCTCGACAGGCGCATTCGAGCCATGGCGCGGCCGCACCCGTGGCACCATCACCGCCAGCGCGGCAAGCATCTCGGTCATGGCGAAGTGGTTGCCGATGCAGGTGCGAGGCCCACCGCTGAACGGGAAATAGGTGTAGGGCGCCGGTCGGGCCTCGCCGATGAAACGGGTGGGGTCGAACCTTTCCGGATCCGGCCAGAAGCGCGCGTCCCGCTGCACCACCCAGGGGCTCAGGGCGATGATGGAGCCGGCCGGGATGTCGTGGCCGCCGAGCCGGTCCGGCGCGGCAGCGAGGCGGGGAAACCAGCCTGCGGGCGGGTAGAGCCGCATCGCCTCCTGCAGCGTCGCCTCCGTATACGCAAGCTGGGCTAGGTCGCCCGGCGTCGGGACCGTCCGGGGTCCGAGCACGCGTGCCACCTCGTCCCGGATTCTGGCCTCGACCTCAGGATGAAGGGCGAGGAGGTGCCAGGCCCAGCTCAGCGCGGCTGCGGAGGTCTCGTGCCCGGCGAGGATCATGGTCATCGCCTCGTCGCGCACCTGCCGGGCATCGACGCCCCTGTCGCCGTCCCCCTGCGCGGCCAGGAGCATCCCGAGAAGGTCGTCTCCCGGCTCCGCGGCGGCGAGGCGTTTCGCGATGATCTCCTCGATCGCCTCGTCGAGCACGGACAGGGCGTGGCGGAAGCGACGGTTGGCGGGGGTGGGCAGGCGCTCCGTCCATTCCGGCGCGAGCGACCAGAACCGCCCCGAGATCCAATCCTGCACCTCCAGCACGGCAGCGGTGATCCGCGCATCTCCGCCTCGCTGCTGCCCTCCGAACATGCAGCCCACCGCGATGTCGAGGGTAAGGTCGGACATGGCCTGCGAAACATCGATCGTCCGGCCCGCCTCCGCCTCCCAGCGTTCTGCCAGGTCGGAGGCCGCACCCGCCATGATGCGCACGAAGCGCCGGATCCGCTCGGCCCGGAAGGCCGGCTGCAGCAGGCGGCGCTGGCGCTGCCAGAGCGCCCCCTCGCTGGTGAGCATGCCTTCGCCGAGCACCGCCTTGAGGCGGTCGTGGAACGGCGTCCGGCGGTAATTGGCCGCGTTCTCCTGCAGCACGTGCCGGATATGCGCGGGGTTCGTCAGCACGAAAAGCGGGAAGCGCAGCGGGACCGGAATCCGGACAACATCGCCAAGCGACCTTGCCTGCTCGAACACGGCAAGTGGATTGCGCGCGAGGGCCGGCAGCTTGCCGAGAAATGGCAGGCCGCCTGGCATGGTCGGTGGTTGGGTCACCAGCGACTCCATCATGGCGGCGGCGCAGCCTCGCCGTGCCCAGGCTAGAGCGGCAGGGTAGGCAAGGGCGCGGGGAAAAGCACCCGAAACCCTCGCCTACGGGGCTGGCCCCTTCGTTGCGGCTTCCCTCGAGCTTCGTGCCCGCCTTTTCCTAGGACGCCCCGCACAAGGCGGCGAAGAGGTGGCGCTGCTTCTCCACCTCCTGGGCCAGCGGCTCGTGGACGGTCCTCTCCTCCCCCTCCACCGCCAGTTCGAGCATCCCGTTCGGGCAGTAGCGGTCGTCGTCCCACCCGAGATGAGACAGCACGGGGTAGAGGCAGATCCCCTCTATAGGCACGCCGGCCCGCATCGCGGCCCGCACCTCCTCGCAAACATAGTTCAACCAAGGCGCACGCTCCTCGCCCTCGATGCTGGTCTCGGCGAGAAAGATAGGCCGCCCATAGCGCGCGTGGACCCCGACCAGGAGGTCGCGCAGCGGCGTGTGCCCGGGGTCGCCCGGGACCAGCGCCTCGCGCAGGCCGCCGTGGAGCCACTGGTTGTTCCAGTAGTAATTCACGCCGATCACATCGAGCAGCTCCGGCGCACCGCCCAGTTCGGGTGACATGTGGCCCGCGATCATCTCCCAGGCGTGGAACTGGCCCTCGTTGCGGGCGGCAGCCTCGGCGGGGTCCTGCTCGGGGCGCGCGACGATGTTGATGAGCGGGTCGATCAGGAGGATGCGCGATCCCGGCGCGGCCTCCCGCACCGCCCTTGCGCCGGCCACGGTCGCGCGGACCAGCTGCCGCTTCAGATCATCGCTGTGTTCCTGTGAGGTGCAGCCGGGATTCATCAGCCCGGCTTCCCCGCCCGCCCAGGAAAAGAAGGAGATCTCGTTGACGGGGCAGACCATCGGCGGCTCCCCCGTCTCCTCCAGGTGCAGCCGCGCGAAGGCGCCGGAAAAGGCGGCAAAGCGGTCCACGAAGGCGGAGGAGAAAACGTCCAGCCCGTCGGGCCAGCCATAGTGGCACAAGTCCCACGCGACCTGCGTCCCCACCTCCTGCGCCGCCCGCATCATGGGAAGCACGGAGGACCAGTCATAGTGGCCCGGCGCCGTCTCGACGAGGTGCCAGCGCGCCCCGTCGCGCACGGAGCGGATTCCGTGCCGCTTCAGTTGCCGGTAATCCTGCGACACGAGGACATCGTGGCGCGTGGTCCGCAACAGGTCGAGGCGCTGCCCGTCGCGGCGCCGATGCGTCGAGCATTCGAAGCCGCCCAGGAAGAAGCTGCGGAACAGGCTCGGGCGGAAGCTCAGCTCGGGCGGGGCCGCCCGGAGGTCGTTGGACATGTGCTGCATGGGATCCGCGATCAGGCTCGGGTGGTGGCGCGGCGCTTGGCGCCAATCTCCAGGACGAGGCGGGCGGCGGCTTCGACGCCCCCGCCCCCGGTGACGAGGCTTCGGGCCTGGGCGATCCTGTCCCGCGTCGCCTCCGGCTGGTCAAGGATCTCGCGGAAGGCCGCCTCCATCGCCTCCGGGGTGACCGCATCGGGGAGGAGGCAGGGCGCGGCCTGGTGGCGCCCCAGCGCCTCGCCGAGCAGCCGCGTCTCCGAGATGGGGCCGGGCACCAGCACCATCGGCGTGCCGAGGGCGGCGGCCTCGTGCATGGTGCTGGTACCTTCCGCCAGGACGATGTCGGCGGCGCTGATGTGGCGCAGCGCCTCGGCCTGCGGCACGACGCCCTCCAGCCGCACCCAGTCCGGGAAGGCGTCGAGGCCGAGGAGGGAGCGGAGCTCCGCCCGGTCATGGGTGGCGATGAGGTGGAGGCGAAGCCCGGGGTGGGAGCCCTGCCGCAGCCGCTCCGCCGCGCCGAAGACGCTGCGCAGGACGCGCGTGCCGAATTCCCGCGTGAAGGGGAAATTCCGCACCGCGTAGAGGATCATTGGGCCTCCCGCCTCGGCGCCCAGGCTGGCGCGCGCCTGCTCGCGGTCGGGCACGGAGGCTAGGTCCAGGAACGGGCCGGTCTTCACGATCAGGTCCTCGACCAGGGACAGTTCCTCGGGCATCGCGACCACGGGCGAGTAGGCCCAGATGATCGCGTCCATCTGCTTCATCATCGGCCAGTCGCCGAACAGCTCGTCGCCCACCGGCGGGATCGGGATGGAAACCCAGGCGGCCCGGGGAACGCAGGCGCGAAGCGGCAGGAGGTAGCGCGCCGTGTCGTCCACGATCACATCGGCATCGCCGAAGCAGGCGCGGGCGATCGCGTCGCGGTCCCGGCGCGAGATCGCGGGGAGCAGGCGGGGCTGGTAGCCCATCTGCATGGTCATCTCGATGTTGGGCGGCCGCAGCCGGACCATGTCGATCACGTACTCGACCTCGACCGACGCATCGGCGCGCTTCAACGCCCGGGCCAGCGTCGCCGTCCGGGACACGTGGCCGATGCCGCCCTCGACACAGGGGAGCATGATCACCTTCATGGGCGCTGCCTCAACAAATTCGCCATTCGTCTGCTTGACCCCTTGCTTCTGGCTCGCGGCGATGGTGGCCGCGCAGGCATCCCCCGTGGGAATGCCGCTTCCCAAGCAATCAAACTTGAGCCCGCTCGTTGGCTCCAGGCGGAATTTTTCTTGCCTGCAAGGAAACGGACACCTCTCGCATGCGCTAGGCAAAAGGCTCGTTCCGGAAATGTCCCAGGTGAACAGTCGGGTAAACGAGGCTTGGATGCATGCAGAAACTTGAATTATGGGGCGGTGTGGAGTGCACCGTCCTGCGTTCGGGGGGTGTTTGGCGCGATCAGGTCCACGAGACCGGCCATCACGACCGCGAAGGCGACCTGGACCTCATCGCGGATCTCGGCATCCGAAAGCTGCGCTATCCCGTCCTTTGGGAGCGGGTGGCTCCGGAGGATCCTTCCCGCCTGGATTGGAGTTGGTCCGATGCGCGCCTCGGCAGGCTGCGCGAGCTGGGCTGCGATCCGATCCTGGGCCTGGTGCATCACGGTTCGGGGCCGGCCTATACGAGCCTGCTCGACCCGGAGTTCCCGGAAAAGCTGGCCAATTACGCCGCGCAGGCGGCTGCGCGCTATTCCTGGGTCCGCGATTGGACCCCGGTGAACGAGCCGCTGACTACGGCGCGCTTTTCTGGTCTCTACGGCCACTGGTTCCCGCACGGAAACGACGCGCGCAGCTTCCTGCAGGCGCTGATGAACGAGATCCGCGGCACTGCCCTTGCGATGCGCGCGATCCGCCGCGTCCGGCCTGATGCGCGGCTCGTCCAGACGGAGGATCTCGGCCGCGTCTTCTCGACCCGACCGCTGGCCGGCCAGGCGGCGCACGAGAATGAGCGGCGCTGGCTCAGCTTCGACCTACTGTGCGGCCGCGTGGACCGGCACCACCCCTGGTACCGCATCATGCTGGCCGAGGGCGTGGAGCAGGCGCACCTGGACGAGATGGTGGCCGAGCCCTGCGCGCCCGACCTCATCGGCATCAACCACTACGTCACGAGCGACCGCTTCCTCGATCACCGGACGCATCTTTATCCGCCCGAGACGATCGGCGGGAACGGGAAGATGGCCTATGCCGACACCGAGGCGGTGCGGGTGCCCATGCCGCCCGATGCGCGCATCGGCCCCGAGGCACGGCTGCGCGAGGCGTGGGAGCGCTACCGCCTCCCCATCGCCGTGACCGAGGCGCATCTCGGCTGCATCGAGTCCGAGGAATGCGTCCGCTGGCTGATGGAGGTGTGGAACGCCGCCGGCCGCCTGCGGCAGGAAGGCGCGGATCTCTGCGCAGTGACCGTGTGGTCCCTGTTCGGCGCGGTTGATTGGTGCTCCCTGCTGCGCCGTAAGGCCGGGCGCTACGAGCCGGGCGTCTTCGACGCGCGCCATTCCCCGCCCCGCCCGACGCTGCTGGCCGAGGCCGTGAAGTCCCTCGCGACCACCGGCCGATACGACGAGGCCATCGCGCGCCAGCCGGGCTGGTGGCGGCGCGAAGACCGCTTCGTCGTCGAGCTGCAAGCGCTGGCCGGGGACGATTGAGCCGGGCTGGCCCGTCCCGCGGGAAGGGCTCGGATCTGGCTGAGGGCGACGCTCCCTCCTGGGGGCCGCTCGACTGGTTCGCCCTTTCGCCCGCCCTCGTCCTCGCGGCACTGGGCATAATGTTCGTGCTCGCGCCCCGTGCGGGAGCGGCGCTGTTCGGGCTACCGGCGCCGGAAGGCGACGCGCTGGGCTATCTGCGCGCCATCGGCATCCGCGACCTCGCCTTTGGCGGCTATGTGCTGGCGCTCGCGTGGCTTGCGGGGCGCCGGGCGGCAGGGATCGTGCTGGCCATCACGGTGCTGATTCCGGCCAGCGACCTGCTGCTGATCCTGACGATCCGCGGCTTTGCCTCGCCGCTTCACCTGATGCTGCACGCTGCCAGCGGGCTCTATGTGGGTCTCGCGGCAGTGATCCTGCTGCGCCGTGGTCCGGAACGCATGCCCTGGAGATGACGCATGGCTGAAACGAGATTCGCGCCGCCTGGACCGTTGGGCTATGGCGGCGCACCGCTCGGCAACATGTTCGCGGTGGTGGATGACGCGACGGCGCGCTGCGCGCTGGACGCGGCGTGGGAGACGGGAATCCGCTACTTCGACACGGCGCCGCATTACGGCTCCGGCATTTCCGAGCATCGCTTCGGCGAGGCGCTGCGCCACCGACCGCGGGAGGAGTTCGTGCTCTCGACCAAGGTCGGTCGCCTGCTGCGGCCCGATGCCAGCCGTCCCGTGAACCAACCCTTTCTCGACCCGCTGCCGTTCCGGGTCGTGGTGGACTATTCCTTCGACGCCACGCTGCGCTCGATCGAGGACAGCCTGCAGCGCCTCGGCACCGACCGCATCGAGATCGCCTTCATCCACGACATCGCCGAGGACCATCTCGGTTCGAACTGGATGGAGGTGTTCGACGAGGCGATGCGCAACGGCGCGGCCAAGGCGCTGATCCGCCTGCGCGAGGAAGGGGTGATCAAGGCCTGGGGCCTGGGCGTGAACCGCACCGAACCCTGCTCTCGCGCGCTCCGCATGTCCGACCCGGATTTGTTCCTGCTGGCGGGGCGCTACAGCCTGCTCGACACCTCGGCGCTGGGTGGTCTCTTCGCCGAATGCGCCGAGCGGGGTGCGCATGTGGTGGTGGGTGGCCCCTACAATTCCGGTCTGCTCGCGGGCGGACGGAACTTCGACTATGTCGAGGCGTCGGCAGAGCGTGTCGCGGCGCGCGACCGCATGGCCGAGATGTGCGCCCGCTTCGGCGTGGACCTCCGCAGCGCCGCGCTGCAATTCTGCGCGGCGCACCCCGTGGTCGCCTCCGTCATTCCGGGCGCCAAGCATGCGGACCGGGTGCGGGAGAATGCCGCGCTGATGCGCCAGCCTATCCCCGGCGAATTCTGGCAGGCGCTGAAGAGCGAGAAGCTGCTGCCCGAGGCGGCGCCGACGCCCTAGCCGGCAGTCACGGCGGGTTCATGCCGCGTGTTTCCGGCATGATCCGCCAGAAGAGCAGCCCGCCCAGCGCGGCGACGCCCGCCAGGGCCAGGAAGGTGGTGTCATAGCCCACCCAGACCACCATCTGCCCGGCGATCCCCGCGCTGAGCACGCCGCCCACCCCATGCACCGTGCCCACCACGCCCTGAGCCGCCGCGAAATGCCCGCTCCCCCGCGTCAGGTCCGCGACCACCACGGGGAAAAGGGCGCCGATCAGCCCCGCGCCGACCCCGTCCAGCAGCTGCACGGCAATCAGCCAGGCCGCGTTGTCCGAAAGCGTGTAGAGCACGCCGCGCAGCGCGAGGGCCGCGAAGGCCGCCAGCAGCAGCGGCCGTCGCCCCCAAAGATCGGCCCGCGCCCCGGCCAGCGCCGCGACCGGCACCATCACCGCCTGCGCCGCGATGGCCGAGGCGGCGGTGAGGGTGATGCCCTGGCCCAGATTGCCGAGCGCCAGCTTCTGCGAGACGAGGCCGAGCATCGAGGCATTGGCCAAATGGAACAGGGCGCCGCACATCGCGAAGGCGAGGAGCGGACGCGATTCCAGCAGCAGCGCCCAGGCCGAGCGTCCGGGCGCCGCGACCTCGCCGGAATGGAGGCCGCGCGCGACGGAATGGTCGATGGCGCGCGCGGGCACCGCCGCGGCGGCCACCACGCTCGCCACCATGGTGAAGCCCATGCTCCAGAACAGCACCGGGCTGCCGAAGAATGGCGCGGTGACGAGGATGGCGAGGCAGATCGTCCCGTCGCCCAGGTGGAACAGGGCCTCGTTGCGCCCGGCGCGGCGCGCGAAGCGCTCCGGCCCCACGATACCGAGCGAGATGGCGGAAAGGGTTGGTCCGATCGTGACGCCCGCCAGCGCCCCGACCACCCCGGCCAGCGCCACCGGCCAGAATTGCGGGAAAAGCGGGATGACGAGGCAGGTCGCGGTCACGAGGCACACTGCGCCGGCGATCAGGGCGCGTTTCGCCCGCACCGCGTCCACGAGCGAGCCCATGGGCGCCTGGGAAACCAGCCCGGTCAGCCCGCCGATCGAAAGCGCGGCGCCGATGCTGCCGGCATCCCAGCCATGCTCGGTCAGGAGATAAACGCCCAGAAAGGCGCCGAGCCCGTAGCGCGCGTCGGAGATGAAGAAGCTGAGCGCATCCAGGGTGCGCTCGGCGCGCGCATTCAGCGCCATTTCCGCCATCCGTTCAGGGGCCGGTCGAGGTGGAGGCCAGCCCGAGGCCAGCTTTGCGTGCACATGCTGGAAGCATCAATGCAGGTCGGGGCCTGAAGGTCATCGCCTCCGCGCTTGATCGGCCACGCGACCCGCGGCCGCCGAGGAGCCGGCCGCAACGGTTTCCCTTCGCCCGAGGCCAGAATGCATGGCTTGGCAGCCCGCAGCGCGGCCTCGTGCGCCTAGCTGCCTGCTCCCAACCCGGGGCCAAGATGCTCCGGGGGCGGGCGAGGTCATCCGCGCGGCAGCCGAGCCGCGCAGGGGGCGGCCGCCAGGAGGACCGCCCCCGGCGCGTCGCCTTAGGCCCCGGCGGCCACCTTGTCCTGCGTCTTGGTGTCGAAATCGCTGGCCTCGTGCCGCTCCCAGAGCTGGCTGGCAGGGTCGCCCTGGGTCCGGTTGACGATGCGGCCACGCTTCACCGCAGGACGCTCCCCGGTCGCATCCGCCCAGCGCACCACGTTCCTGTAGGACTGCACGTCGAGGAACTCCGCGGCGCCGTAGAGCCAGCCCTTCACCAGCCCGCCATACCAGGGCCAGATCGCCATGTCCGCGATGGTGTACTCGGCGCCCGCGACGTATTCGGCCTCGGCCAGGCGGCGGTCGAGCACGTCGAGCTGACGCTTGGTTTCCATGGCGAAGCGGTCGATCGGGTATTCCATCTTGCTCGGGGCGTAGGCGTAGAAATGCCCGAAGCCACCGCCGAGATAGGGGGCGCTGCCCATCTGCCAGAACAACCAGGATAAGCATTCCGCTCGCGCGGCGCCCTCGCGCGGCAGGAAGGCGCCGAACTTCTCCGCGAGATAGAGCAGGATCGCGCCGGACTCGAAGACCCGCACGGGGAAGGGGCCGCTGCGGTCGAGCAGGGCAGGGATCTTCGAGTTGGGGTTCACCGCGACGAAGCCGCTGCCGAATTGCTGCCCCTCGCCGATGCGAATGAGCCAAGCATCGTACTCGGCGCCCGCATGGCCTTGGGCCAGAAGCTCCTCCAGCATCACCGTGACCTTCTGGCCGTTCGGCGTGCCCTGCGAATAGAGCTGGAGCGGGTGCCGCCCGACTGGCAATTCCTTCTTGTGAGTCGGGCCCGCGACCGGACGGTTGATGTTGGCGAAATGGCCGCCATTCGCCTTGTTCCAGCTCCAGACTTTGGGCGGGGTGTAGTCGGACGTTTGGCTCATGCAGGACTCCAGGGACAAGGGGCCGGGCCGTTCCCGTGTGGGAGGCCGTGCCAGGATATGGTGCGCTGCGCGGGGCGGACACCACCGGACCGGCAACTGGAAGGAAGCAGGACATGGATGCGGACGAACTGAGAGACTGCCCCAGCCCCGAAGGCCTGCCGCCGCTTCTCGCGGCGTTGTGGTGGGACGCGCGCGGCGACTGGAAGAAGGCCCATGGCCTCGCGCAATCGGTCGGGAGCATGGAGGGCGCCTGGATGCACGCCTATCTGCACCGCAAGGAAGGCGACCTCGCGAATGCGGATTACTGGTACCGCCGGGCGGGCCGCCCCCGTCCCGCTGCTTCGCTGGAGGCGGAATGGGCGGAACTCGCCCGAGGCCTTGGCGCCTGAGCACCGGCTCGCGCAGGCCGCTCCAGCCCCGCGCCGTCACCGCTGACCGAAAAGGCGCTGATCCCGAACCGAACTCCTTTCCGCGCGTTGGCAGCCAAGCCGGAAGCGAAAGGGGCATCCATGCTCAACACGTCGCAACCCGTGCGGGAGGGCGGCTCGGTCAAAGGAGTGGGGCCGGTTTTCCTGGCCTCGGCGGTTCTGATCGTTGCCATCGTCGTCTGCGGCGTCGTCGCCCCGGAGGCGGTCGGCCGGATCTTCACCGCCCTGCAGGCCTGGATCATGGACCGGCTTGGCTGGTTCTACATGCTGTCCGTCGCGATCTTCCTGTTCTTCGTGCTCTTTCTCGCGATCAGCCGCCACGGCCTGGTGAAGCTCGGCCCCAACCACTCCGAACCCGAGTTCAGCTACGGCTCCTGGTTCGCGATGCTGTTCAGCGCCGGGATGGGTATCGGCCTCGTCTTCTTCGGCGTGGCGGAACCGGTGATGCATTTCACGACGCCGCCCGTGGGCGAGGAGGGCACGATCGAATCAGCCCGCGCCGCGATGCGGATCACCTTCTTCCATTGGGGCGTGCATGCCTGGGCGATCTACGCCGTGATCGGGCTGTCCCTGGCCTATTTCGGCTTCCGCCACGGCATGCCGCTCACCATCCGCTCGGCCTTCTATCCACTGATCGGGGAGCGCATCCATGGGCCGCTCGGGCAGGCCATCGACGTCTTCGCCGTGCTCGGCACCGTGTTCGGTGTCGCCACCTCGCTCGGCCTCGGGGTGCTTCAGGTGAATGCGGGCCTCGCGCACCTCATCGGAGTGCCGGAAGGGTTGACGACGCAGGTCGTGCTCATCGCGACGATCACGGGCATGGCGACGGTATCGGTCATGCTCGGCCTCGATGCCGGGATCCGGCGGATCAGCGTGCTGAACATGGTACTGGCGGGCGCCTTGCTGCTCTTCGTGGGCGTGGCGGGGCCGACCGTCTTCCTCCTGAAGGCGCTGGTGCAGAACACGGGCGGCTATATCGACGACTTCATCAGCCGCACCTTCCTGCTCTACGCCTATGAGCCGAACAACTGGATCGCCGACTGGACGCTGTTCTACTGGGCCTGGTGGATCTCATGGTCGCCTTTCGTCGGCATGTTCATCGCCCGCATCTCGCGCGGGCGCACCATCCGCGAATTCGTGCTCGGCGTGCTGTTCGTGCCGACCGGCTTCACGCTGGTCTGGATGACCGCCTTCGGGAACACCGCGCTCTGGCTGCAGCTCTCCGGAACCACGAGCTTCGTTTCGGAAACTGTTGCGCAGAGCGTTCCGCTCGCCCTCTTCGCCTTCTTCGAGCAGTTCCCCTTCGCGACCCTCACCTCCGCCGTCGCCACGCTGCTGGTCGTGACCTTCTTCGTCACCTCGGCGGATTCCGGCGCACTGGTGGTGGACACCATCACCTCGGGCGGCGCGGAGGACACGCCGGTCTGGCGGCGCGTGTTCTGGGCCGTGCTCACCGGCGCCGTGGCGGCGGTTCTGCTCTTCGCGGGCGGGCTCCGCAGCCTGCAGACCGCGACCATCGCCAGTGCGCTGCCCTTCACGTTCGTCATGCTGGCGATGTGCTACGGGCTGCTGCGGGCGCTACGCCTCGAAGCGCTGCGGGCGACGCTCATGCAGGCGGCACCGGCCGCGACAGGCGGCACCGACCATTCCTGGCAGAGGCAGCTTCACACCATTCTCCACCACCCCTCCCAGGCTGAGGTCCGGGGCTTCCTGGCCGGCGTCGCCGCGCCCGCGCTGGAGGCCGTGTGCCAGGAGCTTGGCAACCGCGGGGTGGAGGCGAAGCTGCTGCGCGACGAGGACCGCATCCGCCTCGTCGCGATGCCCGGCGGGCCGGAGGAATTCCGCTACGGGCTCCGCGTCCGCGGCTTCACCGTTCCGAGCTTCGCCTATTTCGAGCGCGGCCCGGTCGCAGAGGACGGGAGCCGCCGCTATTTCCGGGCCGAGGTGTTCCTGCGAGAGGGCGGCCAGGATTACGACGTGATGGGCTATTCGCGCGAGGAACTGATCGCGGACGTACTGGCCCAGTATGAGCGGCACCTGAACTTCCTGCACGCGGCCGGTCGCACCTCGGGTTGAGGCGCGGGGGCGGATGAGGCCGACGCTTCACCCGCGCCTGCTGAATGGCCGGACCGGGGACCCGGCGCTCTACGTGGAGGCGCTGCACCGGACGGAGGCGATCCTCCTGGATTGCGGCGATCTGTCCGCGCTGTCGCCGCGGCACCTGCTGCGGGTGTCCGCACTGGCGGTGTCGCACGCGCACATGGATCATTGGGCCGGGTTCGACCGCCTGCTGCGGCTGCTGATCGGCCGCGAGAAGACGCTGCCCGTGGTGGGGCCGCAGGGCTTCGCGCAGCGCCTGTTCCACCGCCTGCAGGCCTATACCTGGAACCTCGTGGACCGCATCCCGGCCGATCTTTCCTTCGAGGTGACGGAGGTCACCGCGACGGAGCCATGGAAGCGCGTGCGGTTTCGGCTCCACCGGGGCTTCGCGTGGGAGGATCGTCCCCCGCAGGCGGCGGCGCCGGACGGCGCGGTCCTCCGGCTGGGCCCCTTACGGCTGCGCGCGGCGGTGCTGGATCACGGCACGCCCTGCCTCGGCTTCGCCGTCGAGGAAACGGCCCACCTGAACATCTGGCGCACCGGGCTGGATGCGTTGTCGCTCCCCACCGGACCCTGGCTGGATGGCCTGAAGGATGCGGTGGTGTCGGGGCAGCCCGACGACCACCCGGTCCCGATCTATGCCCGCCGCTCGGAGGCCGTGGCGGCGCCCAGGCGGCCGCTGGGCGAATTGCGGGACTTGGTCCGGGTGACTCCCGGCCAGCGCCTCGTCTACCTCACAGACTTCGCCGATATCCCGGCCAATCGCGACGCCGCCGTCGCACTGGCACAGGGCGCAGACATGCTGTTCATCGAGGCGCCCTTCGCCGCCGCGGATGCCGCGGTCGCGCTGGACCGGCGGCACCTGACCACGCAGGCCGCGGGCGAGATCGCGCGCGCGGCGAGGGTGCGCCGCATCGAGCCCTTCCACTTCTCGCCGCGCTACCTTGGCCAGGAAGCGCGGCTTCTCGCGGAGGTGGCGGCGGCTTCAGGATTGGAAATCCCTTGAAGCGCGGCAGGCGGGTGTCACCCCTGCTTGCGCAGCGACCGGGTGAAGCGTCCCCCTGCCTCGCTGAAGCCGGTGGCGCGACAGAATCCGCGCAGCGATGGTTCCTCTGGCCCCACCAGCACCTCCAGCCGGCCGCAGCCGGCGGAGCGCGCGGCTTGCGAGGCGGCCTTGATCAGCAGCCGGCCGATGCCGCGCCGTCGCTCCTCCGACCCGACCAGCAAGGTGGTGACCTGCGCGGTGGGGCGCGCATCGTCGAGCGTCGGATACCAGTGCAGCACCACGAGCCCGCTGGGCGGGCCCCACTGCACCGCGACGAGCACCGTGCCGGAGGCGTGCCGCAGCGCGCCCAGCCGTTCGGTCAGGTCGCGTTCGGAAAGCGCGTGGCCCGCGCTCTCCAGAAGCTCGGCCAGCCCTGCGGCATCCCCCGGCGTGGCGGTGCGGATTTCCAGGCCATGGCGTGACGTCACGGATTCGATCCATCGTTGCAGGCCGTCCCGGGAGTGGCCACGGCTTGCCATGCGGCGCGGTCCCGTGCCTCCTCGCGGCACGGATGAACGAGGTTCAGGGAGCAACGCCCATCATGTCCACCCGACGTCACCTCCTGGCTGCCGGTGCGGCGGCCCTGGCCGCTTCGGCGCCGCGCGGCGCTTCCGCCCAGTCCTGGCCCGCGCGACCGATCCGCCTGATCGTGGCCTTCGCGCCGGGCGGCTTCACCGACATCGCGGCGCGGCTCCTCGCGGAACGGCTCGGCGCCGCGCTCGGCCAGCCGGTGACGGTGGACAACCGCGCCGGCGCGGCGGGCATCATCGGCACCGAGGCGGCAGCGCGGAGCGCGGCGGACGGGCACACGCTGTTGATGGGGACGATCAGCACGCAGGCGATGAATGTCGGCCTCTACCGCACGCTTCCCTACGACCCCGTTGCCGATTTCGCCCCCGTCTCCGGCGTCGCCACCAGCCCGAACCTGCTGGTCGCGCATCCGTCGAAAGGGATCAACGATGTCGCTGCGCTCATCGCGCGGGCGCGGGCCGAGCCGGGGGTGCTCACCTATGGCTCCGGCGGGAATGGCACCTCCAGCCATCTTGCGGGGGAGTTGTTCAAGTCGCTGGCGCGGGTGGACCTGCTTCACGTGCCGTTCCGCAGCACGGCGCCCGCCGCCACGGCGCTCGTCGCGGGGCAGGTGGACGTGATGTTCGACACGCTGCCTTCCGCCCTGCCGCATGCGCGGGAAGGACGGCTGCGCGCGCTGGGCGTCACCTCCACCGAGCGGCTTCCGAGCCTGCCCGAGATCCCGGCCGTGGCCGAGACGGTGCCGCGATTCGAGATGGGGGTCTGGACCGGGCTGTTCGTCCCAACCGGTACGCCGGCACCGGTCATGGAGCGCCTGAACGCTGCGACGCAGGAAGCGCTTCCGCACCTCGCGCCGCGCTTCGCCGAGCTGGGATTGCAGCCCTTCGCGGCGGGGCCTGCGGAACTCGCGGCCCACCTGCGGCGCGAGATCGGCAAGTGGACGGAGGTGATCCGTGCAGCCCGCATCACAGCGGATTGAGAAATCACGTGGCTCGCCACTTCGTGTGACGGGCTGCGACGGTGCGCGTTGAGCGGGAAAGAGCCACGGAGCCAGCTATGCAGGTCGCCGACGCCTTGCATTTCCTGATCGAGGATCTCATCGAGGATGCGCGCCTCCGCCATCTCCGGAAGCCCGATCAACTCGCGCTGGAAGCCGCCACCGACGCGGCGCAGGCCTTGCGCCAAGCGCTGCAATCCCCGGAGGGGCGCCTTCCCCGGGCCGCGCTGGAAGCCCTGCTGACCGACACCCGCGCGCAGGTGCGGAAGGCGCTGGAAAGCGGCGAAGCGTCGGGCTGGTATTGGCTGTCGCGCGAGGCGCACACCGCCTGGATCATCGAGGTGGTGAGCGTCATCCTGATCAAGGCCGGCGAGGCGCCGATCCTTGAGCCGAGGCGCTGCGCGGGCGAGGCCCTGCTGGCGCTGTTCGACTGAACAGCGCCCGCTTGCCCAGCCATCCGGCTGAGAAGAGCCGCAAGATTGCGGCTTCTGCCCTCAGTGGTCGCAGGCTTCGAGGGCCTTCCGCAGATCCTGGCAGGCTTCTTCCATTGCCTTCGCCGCCTTCGCGACGCGCGCCCGCTGCGCCGGCGAGGCATCGGCAAGGCGCCCTGCATCCCCCTGGAACAACATCCGGCCCAGCTCCGAGGCCGCATCCGACCGCGCGGCCGATGGGCCGTCTGCCGGGCTGTCCTCGCTGTCCTTGATGAACTCGAGTCCGATCTCACGATCCCTGGCCCATCGCAGGGTGGCGTTGTGAGAAGAGTTGTCGTGCAGGACAATCACGAGCTTCTTCGGAAGGTCCGTCGCGCTGCCGACATTCACGCGCGCGCCCCTCGAGGAGAAGTCGAGGAGGACGCAGTCCAGGTTGGTGTTGCCGAACTTGATCCTGGCGTTCCTGATCGTCCTGATCCGGACAGCGTTTCGTCTATTTGAAACATTGGAGGGAATGTTTCTGTATTTGGGCAGGACTCCCATGCCGTTGCCCTCAATCGCAGCCATCAACCGCTTCCCTTTTGTCCCCGACCACTTGGGGAAAGAACCTTCATCCCTGTATCGGGAGCAGATTCTTTTGTTCTTGGCAAAATAATCTTGGGCATGTTCTCAGGTGGCAAGCTTGCGATGCTTCGTCGCCCGCTGAATGGGCGCGTCCATCGGACGAGGTCGCGCCCCGTGGAGCGTGCAGAAGGGGTGACCACCACGCCCCGGCTTTCGGAGACGAGGCAGCGAGAACCGGCACCGGAGGGTTCGGTCGGATGGGCGTGCGCTTCCGAACGGGCCGCCTGCTTCACGTTTCGTGAAAGCTGCGCGAACAACCAAGTCGTTCCCGGCGCGGTTACTGTCCACTCCCTTCGCGTGAGGACGCACGATGAGCGAGGAAGCCAAGCCCGGGCGAACCACCTCCGGCTTCAGCATGGAGGTGTTGAGCAGCGCGGTGCAGACGCTCGCCATCGTGCTGGCCGGAGCCTGGGGCGTCTACACCTTCATCTACGAAGCGAAGATCGCGCCGGGACTTGCACCACCCAGCGTGTCCGTCACGAGCACGCTGGAAAGGGTTGGCCAGAAAGGAAACTTGGTCGCGATCCGTTCCACGGTGACCCGAACCAATGTCGGCCAAGCCGAAGTGAGGGTTCTGGCCCTCACCTACAACGTCATCGGCGTCCGGGTGCGGTTCCGCGAGGCCGGAGAGGCAGGCGCCTTTCCGCAGGCTTTGCCCGGATCGAGCGCGATCGCCCAGGCGCGGTACTATGACGAGGCCGAGGGAGGCGAGGTGCTCCTTCGTCACGGGGTGCTGTTCGAGGGCGCTACGGAGTTGCCGAGCGAGCCGTCGGCCTTGAACCCGGGGGAGGCCGTGTCGCGCGACCTCATCTTCTATGCCGACCCGGACCGCTTCGACACGATCCGGTTCCAGGTCGAGCTGGCCTACGCGAAGCGATCCGAGCCGCCTGTGCCGCTGACCTTCGAGGTGGCCCCGAACGGGCGCCTCGCGGCCGTGCCGGGTCCCCCCTGTCGCGATGAGCCGTCACGGTGCCGTCCTCTCGTCGTAACCGACTTCGGCACCGAGTTCTCGCTGTGGCGGCCGTGAGGGGCACGCTCGCCGGCCCGCATGGCGCCAGTCACGGCAAAGCTGGTCGAGGTGCCGACACGGATTTACTCGTTCTCACTTCATCCCCACGTCGCGGTCGCTGCGACGTGCCAACCAGGGCTTCGTGTTGTTCCGCGGCTGCACCTGAAGCGCCCGCGACCAAAGGAGGAAAGCTGCATCGGCTGGAGCGTGGTTCTCTTTCTTGTCATGCGACTGGGTTCATCGCATTTGTTGTGGATCAAACCATTCACGCTCCGCTAGGGCTAGGATCGAACAGTTGGCTTGGTTTATGGCCCCCAGGATGGGGGCTGCTGTCTTGCCACTCCTTCGGAAGCCCCGCCTGTGCAAGACCGCTCCTTCTTCGCCCCTAGCCTGGTGATTGTTGCCTGCGGGGACACCATCGAAGTGACGATGAATGGGCACCTCGTGCGCTTCGTGGACGCGGATCCCACACTCGTCATGACCGTGAGGCGAAGCGTTGCCTTCCCGCCTCTTTGGGAACTGCTTCGCCACCTTACCTCGCCAGGATTCTGGCCTGCGGGTGAAAGCGAACTGAAGCTGCCTGCCGCGGTGCTTGAGACCGTTTTCCGCGAGGCGAGCCTCCTGGATGCAGCGTAGAAGCCACCAAGCGGCGGTGCCGCGCACACGCAGGTACGCCAGATCGATGTTTGGTCCGATTTTCCAACTCCTGGAAGGCGATGGTGACGTTTGACTGCTGGGGTCGTGCCTCAGGTCTGGGAGCGCGAGGGATGGGGCTCCGCGAGCGGTGTCTTGTTGCACTCCGTTCGGACCACGAGGGCTTCGCCACAATTGCGCCTCATTTGGGACTGGCGCAAACTGCCCTGAGAACCAACTCCTTTGTTCGAGGGCCGCGAAGGTCCTTTGGAGGGCCGTATGGCCGACAACATTCCAGACATGCATCCGGTTCATCCCCTTCAGAGCCCTGACGAAGTCTGGGACCTGACGGTAGGGATCACCACCAACCGCTATTTGGGTCCTCCCAGCCTTCGGATCGTCGAAGGGGGGCTGGCACAGCGAGAAGGAGCCGCGCCCGCCAACCGGCGCGCGCTCTCCCTCGTCGCCTCTGCTGTTGACGACAAGCCGATTCGAGGACGCGGATGTCCCTGCGCCGCGTGCGAAGCGGATCGCCGTCGGCCGTGATCAGGCGGCCCAGAACCTCCTGGAAGAAGGACTGGCGGATCGTCTCGGGGCGAGTGACCCCTTGTGCTTCAGACTGGACTGGGTTGTCCTGAAGGGGCGGGATCGAGAGTGAATGTTCCGCCTGCGTGGCAGGGACATGGACGGAAAGGCTGAAGGACCGCTCCGCCGCGGCGGAGCGGTCCTGCCCGTTATCCGATGGATGACATTTCTGCCAGAGAATGGGTTTCCGAAGACAAATCTCTTGTCGCTCGAACACCAAGCCGGCATGCTGAGATGTCTCCTACTTTGGGAGACACTTTAGAATCTGTAAACTCCACCCCCGTTGCTGCTAAGGCGGCGGGGGTTCTTTATTGCGATGCGGCGCTACGTCGAAGGTCCCACCTATCACCAGACGATGACGGAAGCGGATCCACGAACAGGCACGCCTCAGTTCGGTCGTATCACCGAAACTCATCGCGCCGCATAAGGTTTCATCGTCTGTAGTTGGCTTCGAAGCATGCTCCTCGACTCGCTTGGGGAAGGGCGCTCGTCCCAGGCGCCCGGACCTGCACCGCTGGAGGCATGACCTCCTCCGCGCCCGCAGGATCGACCTCACGATCCGAACGTGATTCGCGGCGGAGATCCGCGTCGAGCGACCCGCGCAGTTCCCCAAGGATGCGTGCATCCGAACTGGCAGGTGGAGGCGAAGCGACACGCGGGGAGGTCACCTGCGGCACGTCCGGGAACCGCGGGCCAGCCGCCTCATGGACCAGCAGCCACGATCGCTGGCTGGAAGGAAGCCCGATCATGGCACGGACATGGCGAGTGCCGGCAGGAGGGTGTCTCTTATCGAGTGACGACTACGGCCCCGTTCCGCCGCGGATCGGCTGCGCCGCACAGCCGGCCTGAACGAGGGTCGCGACCGACCGCCTGCATGCCGCCGACGCGCATGGTGAATGGGGCAGGGAAGAACCGCGCGTCGTGCCCTTTCGCACGCAGGCCCGCCAACGCCTCGGGCGCGACCCGGTTTTCAATCTCCACCAGCCGCCCATCCCAGAGCCGGGCACGCGGCGCATCGATCGCGGCCTGCAGCCCAAGCCCGAAATCCAGATGACTGACGAATGCCTGAGCCTGGGTCTGCAAGATCCCGTAGCTGCCCGGGGTGCCCAGAGCCAGGCAGGGCTCGCCATCCTTGGTCGCGATGCTGGGCGACATGCACATCGCCAGCGGCTGCCCAGGCTTGGCGCGGTTGGGGCTGCCAGGCTGCACATCCGCCCAATACAGGAAGTTGTTGAGCACGACGCCCGTACCCGGAACAACAACCCCACTGCCGAACACCGAGCCCAGGCTCTGGGTGATGCAGACGAGGTTTCCCTCGCGATCGGCAACGGAGAAGGAGGTGGTATGCCCCGGATCGGCGCCAGGCGGCGGCTCGCTCGTCCACTGCTCGGTCGGACCCTGGAGCCCGTCACCTGCCCGCAGGCGGTCGCGGAGCGACTGGACGTTCGCCTCCGAGAGGATCACGCGCAGCTGCTCCTCGTCGGGCGTGTTGTTGGCGATGCGCACGGCGGCGGCCATTCGAACCGCGCGGATGACCAGGTCGAGGTGATCGACCGAGAGTGGCTCGAGCAATCGGAGATCGAAGCCTTCAAGCAGGCGCAGGGTCAACAGGAACTGGAAGCCCTCGCAGGGTGGCGGCGGCACATGAATGCGCAGGCCTCGATACGGGACGGAGATCGGCTCGCGCCAAACCGGCGACACGGCCGCGAGATCGTCGTGCGTCAGCGTACCGCCGTGCTCGGCCAGAAAGGCAACGATGCCTGCCCCGATTTCCCCTCGGTACAGCACGTCAGCCCCACATTCCGCCACCTGCCGCAGCGTGGCACCGAGCATGGGCAGGCGCACCTGGTCCCCAGCGCGAAGCGTCGTGTGAAAGGGAAAGGCAGCAGCGAAGGCCTCGCCTGTCCCGGCGGCCGCCGCATGGCCCGGGCCGAAGCCGGTCACCTCCTCGATGCCGAAGGCGGAGAACTCGAAGCCTTCCTCCGCAAGCGCCATGGCCGGCGCGATCGCGTGGCGCAGCGGGAGCCGGCCATAGGCCTCGTGCAGCGCGCACCAGCCGGCAAGATTGCCCGGGCTCGCCACGGCGGCGGGTCCCGAAAGCAGCTCCTCGCGGGAGGTGAAACGCCCCGCCGGGAAGGAGTGCGGGATCGGCGGCACAAAATCCAGCACGCGGACGCGGCTTTCCGCGGCGACCCACATGGTGGCGAAGCCCATGCCGGCCAGGCCGGACATGTAGGGCTCGACGACGTTCAGCGCCGCGGCCACCGCCACGGCTGCGTCGAAGGCATTGCCGCCGGCTTCCAGGATCTCACAGCCAGCCTGTGAAGCACGCGGATGCGCGCTGGCGACCATGCCGACGCCGCTGTGTTCCGTCCCGGGCGAAGCAGGTGTCATCGAGGAGCCTTTCCGCAGCCAAACAGGTTGCTCGATCCGGTTCGCCTTGAGAAGTTCATGCCTGGACCAGATTGGGAAGAACGGCTTGGACGTGGAATTTCGCTGCGGACGGGAAGCGGTCGCCGTCATCGCCGCTGCGCGCTCCCTTTATCCTCGATCCGTGAGTGCGCAGGGACGCGCGATAATCGACCTGTTCGCAGTCACGCAGGCCCGTCGGCGGTGCGGGCGGCGCGCTCAGGTGCGGCCGCACGCATGCGCCAAGGGGAGGGCGGACCCGCGACCCGTCGGCGGGCGCCGCCGGCTCCGGCTGAGAGCCCAGCTCCCACCCTCCGGGCGTCGAGGAGGAGGCTGTAATCAACCCCCGCCTGATGGCGCGAGGAACACGTAGTCCGCGGCGTAGGGCACAGCCCGGAAGGCGCCGGCCATTGGGCACGGTCCCTCCGCGACCCCGCCTGCCGTGTTCACGCGCAGGATCACCGTGACCGGTCCGAGCCGCCTGCCATGACCTGCGCCGCGCCGCTCCGTCACTTCCAACCGGAGCCACGGGATGTCGCCTGTTCCTGCCCCCGGCAGCCGCTCCGCGACGCGCCCCACCACCGTGTGTCCTCCATCGGCGAGTTCCCAACTCGGTCCGGCATAGTGCCGCCCGACCGTGCGGCCTTCCTCCAGCAGCGTCGCCACCGGCTCGCGGAATGCCCAGGAAAGGCGACCATCCGCGCCGGCGCGGCACTCGTAGATCTGCGCGCCCTGCGCGTGGGTGGTCGCCACGACGGTCAGGCCTGGCGGCACAGCGGGGGCCGGTCCGGCCTGGGCCAGTGCGGATCCTCCCGTCAACACGGCGAGAAGCCCAGCCGCGCACGATGAAAGGGGAAGATGACGTTTGATCATGTCGGTACCTCCTGAAATGCTGGTCCTGCCGGCGACGGCCGGAAGGTCCTCGACCCTCCGCCCCAAGGATCCGGACGGCCGGTGGGTGACGCGGGCATCCGCACCGGCACGATCGGCTTCGGAATTCCTCACCGAGGGGCCGCGTCCGAACCGTCGCCCACCGCGCGCTGGATCGCGCGCTCCGCCACGCTGCGGCCGAGCGCGTCGGCTGCGGTGACGTCGCTGGGGTAGTGAATCCCCGCCCAGATACGCGAAGCCCCGGCCTCGCGTGCCAGCGACGCCATGGTTGCGGCCTCACGCGGAAACAGATGCCCGATCACCCTCGCAGCCGAGGTGGAGAAGCAGCCATGCGCCGAGGGGTAGCTGGGGTGGTTCGGCACCGCGATCACTGGACGGAACTCGCGGTCAAGCTGCGTGGGACGGATCGTCCAGTAGGCGTACTTCGCGTCCCAACAGGCGATCCCGCTGTCGAACATCGCCACGTTGAGCAGTGCGTAGGCGCGCGCGGCACGTGGCGCGTCCGCGGATTGGCCGTGCTCGAACAGCAGCCGCCCGACATGGTTGTTCCAGTACTCGTGGCTGCGGAGGCCGCCGGCGGCCGCTTCCCAGAAGATGGCGCGGGCGCTGGTGAGGGGCGTGCGCTCCAGCGTGCGAAGCTGCGCCATCTCCGTCGCGCGCTCCGGCGAGTCGGCGGCCGGCGGCGGCCGCGGCCGGAACTCGGCGGCCGAGGAAAGCAGCCACGGCGCCCAGTTCGGGGCCTGCGGCAGGGCCGGGTTGGCGGCGTTCCACTGGCCGGGCTGCGCCGGCACCGTGCCCGTCCAGCGCTGGTCCGTGCCATCGCGCCGCGCCCGCTCCAGCGCCACGGCCGCGACCTGCCGTCCCAGGGCGGTGCCCGCCGCGACGTCGCTGGGATAGGCCGCGCCGGCCACCTGCCGCAGGCGGCCTGCTTCCTCCGCAAGGCGCGTGAACTCGGCCGCGCGGCGCGGGAAGATCTCGGCGAGGATGGCCGCTGCCGCCCCGGCGGCGACGGCGTGCTCATCCGGGTAGGACGGGCTGGCGGGCGCTGCCACCGGCCGCAGCGCCGGGTCGGTGGTCCCGGGCCGGGCGCGGTTGTGGGCCTGCTTGCTGTCCCACGCCGCGACCATCGCGTCGGCCAGCGCGGTGTGCAGCAGCGCCAAGTGCCGCGAGGCGAGGTTGACCGGCACGCCCGCCTGCAACGCCTCGTCCATCGCGATCTGGTTCCAGCGGTAGGACGGCGCGGCGGCGCTCCACCAGGCGATGCGCTGCAGAGTCTCCGCATCGCGGGAGGCCACCATGCCGCGAAGCTGATCGAGCTCCGCGCGCGTCGCCGCGGCGTTGGGCGGCGGCGGGAGGCGGAACTGCTGGCCGGAGGTCAGCACCCAGGTTTGCCAGGTGCCGGGATGCGCCGGCTGCGCGCCTTGCCTGGGTTGCGCCAAGCCAGTCCCGGACAGGACGAAGCTGGAGCCGAGGAGCAGCGCCGCACCCAGCGCGCGACGGCTTGGACTCATTCTGGTCATCTCAATTTTCCTTTGAAGGGGGATCGCGTGGGGTTGGCGGCGCGGCGGCGATCCGCCGCGCCGGCCGCTTCCGTCAGCGCCGCGTGACGACGACCTCGAGGTACTCGCTCGGCACGATCAGCGTGTCCGCGCCACCGCGGTTCATGCGGTCGCTCAGGTCCTTGATGTCCTTCTCGAGCGCCGCGGCCTTCTCGGCGTCGAGCGCCGCGAAGGCGCGGTTCACCGGCCCGTAGAAGGTGCGGAAGACCTCGAGCATGTGGCTGGCCGAGCGGTAGCGGAAGTTGAAGACCTGCCTGGTGGCCTCGATCCGCTGCCCGGGGAACAGCTCGGCCAGGCGCGCCTCGGTGCCCCAGAGCGCGGGCGAGCGGACGCCGGCCGGCGGCGGCATGTACTTGCCGATCGTGCGGAAGACCTGGCCGATGAAGCCCTCGGGCGTCCAGTTGGCGAGGCCGATCCGGCCGCCCCCGGGATGCACGACGCGGATCAGCTCGGCGGCAGCCTTGTCCTGGTCCGGCGTGAACATGACGCCGAAGGTGGAGAGCACGACGTCGAAGCTGTTGTTGGCGAAGGGAAGGGCCTCGGCATCCGCCTCGCGGAAGGCGACGACCAGGCGCTCGGCGGCCGCGCGCTCCCGGCCGCGGTCAAGCAGCTCGCCGACATAATCCGTGGACGTCACCTGCGCGAAGCGGCGCGCCGCGGCGAGGGTGGCGTTGCCATTGCCGGCGGCAACGTCGAGCACGCGCTCGCCGGCGCGGAGGTCCACGGCCTCGCAGATGCGTTCGCCGACGATCTGCAGCGTGGTGCCGACGACGGCGTAGTCGCCGGTCGCCCAGGTCGCCTGCTGGCGAGCCTTGACGGCCGCGAGGTCAACGGGGGCGGCGGGGGCTTGGCTCGGCAGGACGGCGGAAGCTGACATGGTCTTTCTCCTCAAGTGGCTCTTGTTGCGCCACCCCGGGCGGGGATGGCGCTGCTTCGGGCGGCGCAGGACATGCGCCAGGCGGCGAGCACCATCGCTCTCCGTCCTGGCGGTTCGCTGCTATGCTCGCCGCCCGCTGCGCGGAGAGGCCCCGCGGGCTCGGTGCCCGGCATGTCTCTCCTTGGCCCCTGCGTAGCGGCGGCGCATGGAGGTCGGTGTGGGAGCCGGCGTGGGAGTGAGCATGGAAACGGATCCGCCCCCGGGTGAGGACGCCACGACCCTCGAGATCCGGCTCCTTGGCCCGCTGACGGTCGCCCATGGGCGCGGGGCCGTGGCGCTGCCGGCGTCGCGCAAGGCGCGCGCGCTTCTCGCCTATCTCGCCCTGGCTCCGCACCCCGTGACACGGAGCCGCCTTTGCGAAATCCTGTGGGACGTTCCCGATGACCCGCGCGGCGAGCTCCGCTGGTGCCTGAGCCGGATCCGGAGCGTCCTCGATGGACCCGGCCGCATCGAGACGCGGGGGGATGCGGTCCGGCTCGAGCTTTCCGGCTGCTTCGTGGATGCGGTGGAAGTGGACCGCGCCGCGCGGGCCGGCCTAGAGACGCTTTCCACCGAGCGGCTGCAGTCGCTCGCCGCACTTTTCGTCGGCGACGTCCTGGAAGGGCTGGAACTCGACCGTCTGCCCGAGTTCGAGGGCTGGCTCGTCGCGCAGCGCCGCCATTTCCGCGACCTTCGCGCAACGCTGCTGGAGAAGCTCACCGAGCGGCTGTCGGACGAAGAAGCGCTCGACACGCTCGACCAGTGGATCCGGCTCGTCCCTTTCGACCTTCGACCCCATCAGGCCGTGCTGGCCGCGCTGGCCCGGCGCGGCCGCATCCGGGAGGGGGACGAGCACCTCGCGGCGACGGCGCGGCTCTTCGAGGCCGACGGTCTCGACGCCGCGCCCCTGCGTGCCCTGTGGCGGGAGGCCCGCGCCCAGGCTGAGCAGGCGCCGCGCCCCTGGGCGGCCCCGGTGGCCGTCGCGACACCTGCTCCTCCCGGCGCCGTGACGGAGGACGGCGCCGCCGGGCCACACCGGGGCTCCGTCGCGGTGATGCCCTTCGCCGACCTGACCGCGGGGCCGAAGCTGCCCGGCGGCAGCCTCGCCGACGCGATGGTCCACGACGTGATCGCGCGGCTGGCGAAGCTGCGCTCCCTGTTCGTGATCGGACAGGGAAGCGTGTTCGCGCTGCGCGACCGGGGCGTCCCCCCGGCGGAGGCCGGGCGGCTGCTCGGCGTGGACTACGTCGTCAGCGGTTCTGTGCAGCGCAGGGGCAAGCGCCTGTCCGTGGCGGTCGAGCTCGCCGAGGCGCGGAGCGCGCGGATCGTCTGGGCGGAGGTATTCGACCAGGAGACGGAGGATGCCTTCCTGGTCCTCGACGAGATCAGCGACCGGGCGGTCGTCTCCATTGCCGGCGAGATCGAGGCGGCCGAGCGCAACCGCGCCGTCCTACGCCCTCCCGACTCGCTGGACGCGTGGGAGGCGCATCACCGCGGCCTGTGGCACATGTACCGGTTCACCAGGCCGGACAACGAGAAGGCCCGGCATTTCTTCGAGGCGGCCACCCGCCTCGACCCGACCTTCTCGCGCGCCTATGCCGGGCTGTCCTTCACGCATTGGCAGAACGCGTTCCAGGGCTGGGCGGAGCGTGGGGCCGAGGTCGAGCGCGCCTACGCCGCGGCCGGGCAGGGCCTGATGGCCGACGACCGCGACCCCGCCGCGCATTGGGCGATGGGCCGCGCCCTCTGGCTGCGGGGCCGCCACGACCAGTCGGTCGAGGAGCTTGAGCGGGCGGTGCAGCTGAGCCCGAACTTCGCCCTCGGCCACTACACGCTTGCCTTCGTCCACTCTCTGACCGGCGACCCGAATACGGCCGTCGCGGCCTCCGGCCATTCGCTCCGCCTCAGCCCCTACGACCCGATGGTCTTCGGCATGTTCGGGGCACGCGCCATGGCGCTCGTACGCCTCAACCGGCTCGAGGAGGCGGCCGAGGCGGGGAGGAAGGCCGCTGCCCGCCCGAATGCCCACGCCCACATCCTGGCGATCGCCGCCATCTCCCTCGCGCTCGCTGGCCGGCTCGACGAGGCGCGCGCCCATGTCGCGGCGATCCGGAAGACGCTGCCGAGCTATCGCGTGGACGACCTCGTCACCGCGATGCAACCGGCGCCGGATGGCGAAAGCCTGTTCCGGGAGGGCGCGAGGCGGATCGGCTTCGCGTGATCCAGGACTGGCGTTTTCCGAAGCAAGTGAGCCGAGAGTGATCGTGACGGCGGGACGACCTGGACGAAACGCACGGCGCAGGTGCCGGCGCCGCCGCCTGCTGCCCGAGGAGATTCGAAAGGGCCAATTCCGCTTCAAGGGACTACGAGTTCCGCGTTGATCTGCTGAGGCGGATGCGGGACGGCCGGCCACCCGCCCGAGCCTTCTTGTTGAAGCGCATGCTCGGTCTCCTCTAGGCTGGTGCTGCAAGGAAGAGCGATCGGGAGGAACGCATGGTGAAGCGTCGAGCCTTGGTGCCGCTGCTGGCCGCGACGACCGGGATCGCTTCAGGGCACAGAGCGGCCTTGGCCCAGTCCGGTGGCTGGACGCCCCTGTTCAACGGCCGTGATTTCGCGGGCTGGGACCGCATCGGCGACGCCAATTGGAGGGTCGAGGACGGTGCCCTCGTCGCCGACCGCGGCAACGGCTTCCTGGTCACGCAGCGGGACTACCGGGACTTCCAGCTACGCGCCGAGTTCTTCGTGGACAGCGGCACCAATAGCGGCATCTACATCCGTTGCACCAACCCCGCGATGGTCAGCACGGCCAATGCCTACGAGGTGAACATCTGGGACGAGCGGCCGGAGCCACGCTACGGCACCGGCGCGATCGTGGATCTGGCCGCCGTGGATCCGATGCCGAAGGCCGGCGGGCGCTGGAACCTCTACGAGATCACCGCCGCCGGCGATGCCTTCACAGTCGTGTTCAATGGCCAGAAAACCGCCGACGCCGTCCGCGATCCCCGTTTCGCGACCGGGCGGATCGCGTTGCAGCACGGTCCGGGCGTGCCGGGTCCGGGCGGAGCGGTGAACGACCGCGGCGTGGTGCGGTTCCGGAAGGTGGAGATCCGGGCGGGCTGAGCGCTCCCCGGGGTCCGTTGGGCGATTCGCAAGGCAGGTCGCGTGCGGCTTCTGGGCTCTTGCCGCTAATTCGCCACGACTTGAAAGTGCCTGGAAAGGATGGTGGGCGCGACAGGGATTGAACCTGTGACCCCTGCCGTGTGAAGGCAGGATTAGCGCTTTTACCTAGCTTGCGGCAGCTTGCGGATCTCCCAAAAAACTAAGGAAATCCGCCACATTTTTCTTGATGGCCTTTGCCCTTCCTTGTGGTGATTTGCGCGATCCTGCTACCTATCTGCTACCTAGGCGTGGCTAGGTAGCGGCCAAGGGCAGGCGGATGGCGGCGAAACGCGGCAAGATCGGATTGCGCGAGGTGCGCGCCTTGGGGCCGGGGGAGGAAGTGTGGGACGCCGGCCCTGGTGCGGTGACCGGATTCGGTATCAGGCGTCAGCAATCCGATGCTGTGGCCTATGTCGTGCTCTATCGGACCCCGGAGGGGCGCTCGCGGCGCTTCACCATCGGACGACATGGGGCGCCCTGGACGCCTGACACGGCGCGAGACGAGGCCCGCAAGGTGCTGGCCGCCGCCATGGGAGGCCATGACCCCGCTGCAGCGAAGAAAGATCTTCGCGAGGCCCCCACGGTAGCCGAACTCTGCGCAGAGTATCTGGCGGCTGTGGAGGCGGGGCGGCTCCCCACCCGTCGCGGCGGCACGAAGAAGGCCAGCACGCTCGCCACCGACCACAGCCGCATAAACAGCCACATTCTCCCCCTGCTGGGTGCCAGCAAGGTCCGCAGCCTCACCACCGCGGATATAGAGGCATTCATGCATGACGTAGCGGACGGCAAGACTCACCGCCGGGAGCACCTAGGGCGGGCGCGTGCGGTGCGGATGGTGCGCGGCGGCATCGGCACCGCCTCCCGCACTGTGGGGCTACTGGGCGCCATCCTCGCCTTTGCCGTGAGAAAGGGAATGCGCCCTGACAACCCGGCGCGCGGCGTGCTGCGTCCTGCCGATGGCAAGCGCGACCGGAGGCTGACAGACGACGAGTACGCCGCGCTTGCACGTGGCCTGGACAGGACAATGCGTTCCTCCGCTGAAGGCGAGAAGCCACGCCGCGCCATGTGGCCTCACGCCGCTGCCGCAATCCGCTTTCTCGCCCTAACTGGCTGGCGCAGCGGCGATCCCAGTTCATTACCGTCCTTTGCCCTCCTGCTGACACGCGGGCTGCCTTTGCTTTTGCGAGGCCTCCGTTTGGATGCAGGCGCGAGGCTCCTGGAGACGGCGAGGGCCTTCAGCATGGGGATGGCATCCAGTTCGTTGGCCATGTCCGGAGCCAGCGTGGCGAGGTCGTAGACCGCCTGCATCTTGAGCCAAACATGCGGATCCATGCCCGTCAGTTTGCCCAGCCGCAGTGCCATCGCGGGCGTAATGCCGATGCGCCCGTCCCGGAGCTTGTAGAGCAACTGATGCGACAGTCCCATCAACTTCGCCGCCCGGGGCAGGGTGAGGCCAAGCGGCGGCAGCACGTCCTCCACCAGCATCAGCAGGCCTGGATGGAGCGGCATCTCCATCTCAGGAAACGAGCGGTGCCCAGCCTGGCAGGAAGTCGGCGCGCTGCAGTGGGCTGAGGATCACGGCCCGTTCCACCGTCGTGCTGCCGTCGCTGCCGAAAGGGGTCACGCTGCCCAGGGTGAAGTCCTCATAGATCGCGCTCTCGCCACCGAAGAGCCATTCGCGATGCACAGCGCCCCCGTCATCGGGGATCTCGGCGCGCCCGATCAGCCGCTTGTGCCCATCCTCATCGACGTAGACCTTCATTGCATCCTCCGCATTGCTTTTCGCGGATAGCGAACTACGCGCCGCGCGGCATCCGTAAGACACCGCATTCAAGCGCCCGCAGAGGCGCTGCGCGTCAGCGCACCCTAATTGCAAGCGATGGATGACGCTCCAGGATCGGAAGACCGGCGGACGCCTCTGGTGCTGGTGGACATGCGCCTAGGGCCGGCGTTCGTGACCTTGGACTTTGCCTGGCTGCGACGTGATCGCTGGGAGGTCCGGTGTCCGCTCGATGACAGCGGAGCGACAGCTGTGCGCCTGCCGCCGCGACTGCGCGCGCGTGATGCAGATGGTGCGTGAAGCGACACAACAGCGCTCGGCATAATAGAGAACGCGGCTCAACAAGTATCGGGACCAGACTCCTGAGAGCGGCTGCATATGGAGCACGGCGTGGGGACAAGAGCGGCCATGAGATCGCGCCCCTCTTATCCTCGCCTTAGGGAAAGGTTTCGCAGCGCAAATCGAACTTCTTGCTCGGTTTGCTGAACAAAAGCACTGGCTTTCTCAACCTCGGCGAGATGGGCTTCCGCCCTCTGGAAGCGCTGCATGACTTCTGCCCTTTGACGTTGGGCCGTGAAATGATCCCGGCAGGCTCCGACAAGGGCTGTGAGATCCCCGCTGGCTAGCCCTTCCTCCGCCAGTGCCGCGGAACCAAGCATCGCCTCCCATCCAGCCTCCGCGGCCAGCAGCGCGGCGCGGCTGCGGACTTCTTGTTCCAGGCCCTGCTCACTGGGTTCAACCTGCGCCGCCACTTGGCGATAGGCGTCCAGGCGCGCGAGATAAGCGGCCACGGCACCAGACAGCCTCCTGCTCCATTCCAGATGGGCGGTCTGCGTTTCTGCTCCTGCCGGTTCTCCAAGGGGTGCAGCCTCCAGTGCCTTCGTCCGGTAGGCGATCAGGGACGAGGCCACAGCGGTCAGGGCCGAAAGCCGCTCAAGCTGCTCCTTGCTCCACTTGCGTGGTTTGGTGTCGAGAACACAAAGCGTGCCCAGCGCTTGGCCATCGGCGGAGAAGAGAGGCACGCCCGCATAAGCCGCGACCCCGTATTCGAGGGCCGTCGGATTGTCTTTGACCAAGGGGTGCTCCTTGGCGTCCTCGACAACGAAGGCCTCGCCCGAGGCCACGGCATGACGACAAAAGGAGTGGGACAGCGCAGTTCCGCGCTGGGCTGCGAAATCCTCGGGAATAGGGCCCGAGTGGCTTTTGAAGAACTGCCGGTCGTGGTCGACGAGCGAGACAAGGGCCATGGGCGCGTCGAGCGTCTCGCGGGCGAGCCGCGTCAGTTGGTCAAAACCCTCCTCCGCGGGTGTGTCCAGCAGCATGGTCGCGTGAAGTGCCTCAAGTCGGGCAGGATCTGCAACTGGGTCTTCGGACAGGGTAGCGGCCTCCTGACCAGTGAAGAACGAGCGACAGGAATACTGGTTTTCCCGTGCGGTGCGTGCGGACCATGGATGAATGAAGCCTTGGTACTTGCAGCGCTCCAGGGGCCCTCAAGACTGGGTAAATCTGGTCGGTGGGGGTGCAGCGCGGCGGGCCGCTCCGAAGGTGCGCCCGCATTTGAGCCAGTCGCGTGTCGCGACTGCCAGGCGTTCTACACCGCCCGAAGATGCACCACGCTGGAGCAAACCAGCGGAAAAACGCTCCGGTCCTTGTGGGACCGGAGCGCTGCTTTGGTATTCTCTGACGAAGAAGTGTGCGTCAGGCGGCCTTGCGGCGCACGAAGCCGAGGCCGAGCAAACCAGCACCGAGCAGAGCTAGGCCTGCGGGGGCCGGCACCGGAATGCCCGGGGTTACCATCGAAAAGGCGAAGAAGGTCTCGGGGCCACCTGCGGCGCCGCTCAGCGTGGCGGAGAGGCCAAGGCGGTTGTTGCCATCGCCCAAGAAAGGCTGAGCCAGAGCCGCCTGGGTGGCGTCCAAGCCGAAGGCAAAGCCCGCATTGCCGATGCCCGGGAAGCTCTCGGCGAACGTGACTGGCGTGAACGCGCCCGAGTTGAAGAGTTCCGTGCCGGCGCCGCTGAAGATGCTCAGCACCAGATTCTCAAGCGTGATGCTCTCGCCGCTCGCGTTCTGCGGTTCGTTGATGTTGAGGACGATGCGCAGATCCTCTGCGCTGGTCAGGCCGAGACTGCTCAAGGAAAGCGTCTGGGTCTGCGAAGCACCAGTCTTGGCGTCGCCCGTGATGACATTGGTCATGCCATTCCAGCGGACGGCACCGGTTTCGGTGCCCGTGTTTTGCACGGTGAGAATCGTCCCGACGTTGCCGATACCCGCTCCCGAAATCGGCGAAGGGCCGAGCGGGATTAGCGAGGCCTGTGCGGGCAGCGCCACGGAGCAAGCGAGGAGAGCGGTGCAGGCTAAGGATTTCAGGACATTCATACGTTGTTTCCTTGTCTGCGATTGCCTTGGAATGGACAGGAAACGCTCCGGCCTTTGTGGGACCGGAGCGCTGCCTTGGTGTGTTCTGACGAAGAAGTGTCAGGCGGCCTTGCGGCGCACGAGGCCGAGGCCCAGCAGGCCGGCGCCCAG
>NZ_JAPFQI010000016.1 GCF_026183895.1 Sabulicella glaciei
CGGCGCGGATACGCGACCGTTCCAGGCGCGTTCTGCCCGGGACATTCACACTGGCTGAAAGTCCTGATGGACCCCTACATCCTCTTGCTGGCAGGCGTGGGCGTGCTGATCCTGCTGATGGCCTGGCTGCCCATGGTGCTGCGGGAACTGCCGCTGTCCCTGCCCATGTTCTGCGTCGCCTTTGGCTTCGTCGCCTTCGGCCTGTCGAGCGGCAACACCCCGCACCCGCAGGATCACCCGGAGATCACCGAGCGGCTCACCGAGATCGTCGTCATCATCGCCTTGACCGGTGCCGGCCTCAAGCTCGACCGACCCTTCGGGTGGCGCACCTGGGCGATGACCTGGCGCCTGCTCGCCATCGCCATGCCGCTCTCCATCCTCGGCATCGCGCTGGTTGGCCACTAGATGCTTGGCTTTGGCCTGGCCACTGCGCTGCTGCTGGGCGCCGCGCTGGCCTCGACCGATCCGGTGCTCGCCGGCGACGTGCAGGTGGGCCCGCCACGCTCGGGCGAGGAGGACGAGGTGCGTTTCACCCTCACCGCCGAGGCGGGGCTGAATGACGGCCTTTCCTTTCCCTTCGTGAACCTCGCGGTGGCCGCTGCCGCGCACGGGAGCCTGCCCGGACCCTGGCTGCTCGACTGGGCAGCCGACGACGTGGCCTGGAAGCTCGGCGCCGGCCTGGCCGTGGGGCTGGGAGTTGGGTGGGCGCTCGGCTGGCTGGTCTTCCGCGTGCCGAACCGCGCCGGGCTGTCGCGCACCGGGGAGGGCTTCGTTGCGCTCGGCATCACGTTTCTCGCCTACAGCCTGACCGAGCTTGCGCACGGCTATGGCTTTCTTGCCGTCTTCGTCGCGGCGCTGGCGGTGCGCGCGGCCGAGCGCGAGCACGAGTACCACGAGCGGCTGCACGACTTCGTCGACCAGACCGAGAGGCTGCTGCTGATGGTCCTTCTTGTGCTTTTTGGCGGCGCGCTGGCGGGCGGGCTGCTGGAGGCGTTGACCTGGGAAGGCGTGGCAGCGGTGGTCGTCATTCTTTTCGTGGTGCGGCCGGCGGCGGGGATGGCCTCCCTGGCAGGCGCGCCGCAACCCCTGGGCGAGCGCGCAGCCGTGGCCTTCTTCGGCATCCGCGGGATCGGCAGCTTCTACTACCTCGCTTATGCCTTGAACGAGGAGCGCTTCGAGGCAGCGGAGGAGCTATGGGCGGTGATCGGCTTCACCGTGCTGGTCTCAATCCTGCTCCACGGTGCGACCGTGACACCCGCCATGCGCTGGCTCGATAGACGGCGCCAAGCCCAAGGCACCCTGCCGCTGGAGTCCGACTGACCACACCTCCTGTCTCGACAGACAGCCCGATCCCGAAATCCCATGATCAGGAACGGAATTTCTACCGCCCACCCGGAGGTTTCCGGGCGAGAACTTATGCAAGTACTCGCCAAATCCAGTCGGGGTCTGCATCCTGGCGCATGGTGACGGAGTTGTTTTCGTCAAGGTGCAGGGCACGCGGTCAATGGATGCACATCAAATTCCTCAGTGGCGCAGCTTTGACGTTGAGAGCGGGCAGGTCGAAGCTACACAATCTCGCATCCTTATTTTGGAAGGAGTTCCTGTCGTTGGGGTTTTTGTTGCGGCGCGGCTTCTTGGACAGGGCGCCCAGGTCCTTGGCCCCTTTATTCATGCCCCAGACGCGCTGATGGCGCTTAAGCAGGACCACCCGACGGCGGCGCTGGTCGATGCCGACATCGCCCACGAGCGCGGCCATGAGGAGCTGCTGGCCGAACTCGCTCAGCGGAAGGTGCTGACCGTGCTTACGACAGGCGAGCGGATCGATGCCATGCGTTTGCATTTCCCGGATTGGCCGTTGCTCGGCAAGTCCTTTGCAGGACATCACGTCCAGGATGTTCTGCGGCGCCTTCGGGTGGCTTGACGCGGCATTGAAGTCCCACAGACCCATGCCGGAAAACTGCTTCTTCCATCGGCAGGGCGTCGGCTCCGAGACTCCGAGCTTGCGGCAGATCTCGGAGATGGTTGTGCCGCTTTCTGCGTGAGGCCGGGCGAGGCGACCTGCTTCTACCGTGTAACGCTTCTTCTTCATGGCACCTTTTCCGCCTCTTCAGGGGTTCAATGTGCGCACGAAAATTTCGCTCCGGCCGGACCAGTCTCCGAGGTCAGGGGCCTGAGTTTGCCCTGGCACAAACCCTCACTCAGCAAGGCGCTCCGGGCCCGGTTCCGAAATGATTTCCATGGTCGTGGCAGGGACCGAGGCGCGTGGCTCCTCTGACTGGCATGCGGGTTTCCGGTTGGTTCCCGGCGTAAGAGAAGTCGACCCATGGCCCGCGATCAGCCTTCAAGTGCCGGGAGCGCGAGACGCTAGCTCAATCAGGTCGGTCCCCTCAGCCATCTCGGGCCGGTGGGCAATGCTGATCCGGGTGATGTCGAGCCTCCGGAGCGCCACGTTGATCCGCCGCTCGCGCTCCAGGTCGAGATGGGCAGTGCCTTCATCAAGAAAAAGCACCCTCGGTCGCCGGTAGAGTGCCCGCGCCAGCAGCACGCGCTGCTTCTGGCCTCCGGAAAGGGAGCTGCCCATGTCGCCGATCAGGCTGTTGTAGGCCATGGGCATGGCCATGATCTCGTCGTGGATCTCGGCCATTCGCGCGCATTCGGTTATCCATTCCTGGTCGAAGCCGGCTTCGAAGAAGCAGATGTTGTCGGCAATGGATCCGGACAGGAGCTGATCCTCCTGCATGACCGCGCCCACCTTCTCGCGGTACGCGCGCGCTCCGATGACCGGAAGCGGCACGCCGTCGATCAGCACCTCCCCGCTCGTGGGCTCGAGCAGGCCGAGCATGATCTTCATCAGCGTGGTCTTCCCGCCTCCGGACGGCCCTGTGATGGTCACGAACTGCCCTGCCGCGATAGTCAGGCTAACATTCTCCAGGACGAAGCGCTCGGTCTCGGCGTAGCGGAACGACACGTTCCTGAGCTCGATCCCACCCCGGATCGGGCGGGAGGCGTCGAGCGGGGCGTCGTGGCCAGGCTCGGGCTCCGCGAGCGCGATGTCCGAGATTCGTTCCAGGTGCAATCCCAGGAGCCGGAACTCGATCCCCTTCTCGACGAGCAGGACCGCCTTCTCGATAAAGTGACGCTTGTAGCTCATGAACGCGAAGATCATGCCCACGGTGAGGGCGTTGTTGAGCGCCAGCCGCGCGGCCAGATAGATGACCAAGATATTCTCCACGCCGAAGATCAGGTCGTTGAGGGTCCTGAAGGTGATGCTGGCCCGGCCGAGACGCACATTCGCGTTCACCACCTCCGCATGGCGGTTGAGCCACTGGCCCTCGCGCTCGCTCTCGCGGTTGAACAGCTTCAGGCTCTGCACGGCCCTCGCGGTTTCGATGAACGTCGAACTCTCCTGCGCGCGGCTCTGGATCAGGGCTTCGCTGCGCTGGCGCAGGATCGGGAAAAGGGCGAGCCGGAGCGCCGCGTAGAGCAGCAGCGCCACTACCACGACGCCTGCCAGGGCAGGGCTGTAGAGGAAGATCATGACCAGCGTCGCCAGCGCCATGATCCCGTCCACCATCGCGATGATCAACCCTTCGGCCAGCAGGTTCCGCACGGGCTCGATGGAGCCAAAGCGGGACATCACGTCGCCCACGTGACGCTTCTCGAACCAGGCGAGCGGAAGCCGGAGGAGGTGGTGGAACAGTCGCGCGCCCATGCGGAAGTGCAGCAGGTTCTGCACGATGAGGACCACCTGACCCCGCAGCGCCGTCGTGGCGACCGTGAGAAGCATGAGCAGCCCGAAGCCGAGCGCCAGCACGAGCAGCAGGTCCGCGTCACCACGTGCGATCACCTCGTCCACGGTGATCTGCATGTAGAGCGGCCCGGCAATCACCAGGATTTCCAGCACCGCGGACAGGACGAAGATCTGCACCAGCGGGTGCGTGAGCCCGCGCGTGCCCGACCAGAAGGCCGAGAAGGGAAGCTGCGACCTCTCGTCCTTTCGCGCGAAGTCCTCGCTGGGCGAAAGCTCCAGCGCGACGCCTGTGACATGGCGCGAGGCTTCCGACAGCGAGTAGCTTCGCTCGCCAAGGGCCGGGTCGTGCACCACGATCCCCTTGGCCGTGACCGACTTCAGGACGACGAAGTGGCTGAGATCCCAGTGGAGGATCGCTGGCAGGCGCAGCTGGCCGAGGTGGTCAAGCTCGAAGCGGAGCGCTCGGCAGGCGAGGTTCATCTGGCTTGCGACCTGGACCATGCCCCGCAGCGTCACGCCCTTCAGCGAGGCGGGGTGGCGGCGGCGCAGCGTGTTCAGGTCGATCTTGTGCCCGTGATAGGAGGCGACCATCGCCAGGCAGGCGAGGCCGCACTCCGCGGCCTCCGTCTGCCGGATCACGGGCAGCCGAGCGCGGCCACGGAAGTCCAGCCGGCTCTCGATCACGGCTGCAGCGCCCGCGCCCCGGCGCCGAGGAGTGGATTCACGAGCCAGCTCACAAGCGTGCGGCTGTCGAGGATGATGTCGGCTCGCAGGAGCATGTCGGGCTGCAGCGGGATGCGGTTGCCATAGGCGTCCACGTCCGGCCGCTCGAGCTCAACGGTGACTCGGTAAACGGGCTCGTCGAGCTGGACCGGGACCGTGATGTCGGCGGAGGTGAGCACCGTGTGCGAGATCCTGATCACCCGCCCACCATAGGTGCCGAAGTTCTGGTAGGGGAAGGCGTCGTAGAGGATGCGAACGCGCTGTCCCTGACGGACGAAGCCGGCGGCGCGGGTCGGCACGAAGAGTTCGGCCTGCAGGAGGCTGCCTTCAGGCACGATGGTGAGCTGGAGCTGACGGGGGTCGGCGGGCCTCCCGACCGTTGCCTGCAAGGTCGAGACACGTCCGGCGATGGGCGCGCGGATTTCATACGCCCGGCGTCCCCCGATCTCGGCGATGCGCTGATCCGTGGCTGAGAGCTCTCCCTCCAGGATGCGGATGCGGTCAGCCACGGCGATGGGGAGCTGCTCCAGCGTGAAGCGCTGCTCGGTGATCTGGTTCCGCCGCGCGGCCAGCTGCAGGCGGAGCGCATCGAGGTTCTGTCGCTGCTCAAACAGATTCTCCTCACGACGCCGGAGGTCGAGATCCGAGACGTAGCCGCGGGGATTCAGCCGCGTGGCCGCGGCAACAAATTCCTCGGCCAGGCGGATGCGCTCACGCTGGGTAGTAACCTGGCCCTCGATGTGGGTCGTTTCTGTCTCCGATCCGCGGATGAGGGCGGTAAGGCGAGCGCGCTCGGACAGGTCGCGCTCGCCCTCGGCCGCGATCTGGCGCGCCAGCACATCGCGCTGCCGGTTGAGTGCGTCGAGCACGGCTGCGTTTACGTCCCGGCCGTCGGCCGAAACTTGCGGTGTCGTCACGCTGAGAAGTGGCTGGCCCTCGCGAACAAGTTGACCTTCTTCCACATGGACCGCGCTGACGATGCCGGACTGCAGGGCATGGATGCGGGCGGTGCCGGTTGTCGGAGCAAGGTAGCCGGCCACGGTTTCCTTGCGCGCATAAGGCGCGATGAACAGAAATGCGATGATCAGGACAAGGGCCGCGAGGGCCCCCCAGACCAGGATGCTGGTCGAAACTGGCTGGAGAAGCGCGACCTCGCCCCATTGCCGACGGTCGCGTTGAAACGCCAGCGCTTCCGAGCGGAACAGCGCACGCTGAGGTGCTGGAGGGTCGACTGGCTGGTTCATCCGCGCTCGAGAGATTGCAACATCACGGCCGATCCGCATGCTTGGCTCGGGAGGCGAGTGGTCAATCATTGCGAAACAGGCGCCTCCGCCGCGCAGCCTGGATGACTATCCCGGGCTGGCGGCGGAGGCCATGTGATGGTCGAGGCTCAGGCCTGGACGATACGGCCCGGCCTACCCTGTGCTGCACCGGCCACTGCGCCACCAAGGACGCCGATGGCCACCGCAGCGTTTACAGGGATGGCAACCGCCACGTTGTTGTTTTCAATGTCGACGACATCGACCGCGACGACATTGATCAGCCCGCCAGCCACGGCATCGAGTTCGGCAGCGGTCAGCTCCATCGGAGCAGCAAGACGGTCCTCAGACATGTGATAGTCTCCCTCGTTATTTGCCGACAGTGGTGCCGGCCGAGTCAAAACACATGCCATTCTATCGAGTTTCCGAAAAAATCAGCGACAAATCTTCGTATTGTATTTATTATTATGGGAGGATACTGTTGGATGGCCCGAATGGATTGTGGCTTTCTTTGGGCAATGAATAATTCTCAGAAGGTATATTTCCAGAATGGCCTCGAATGTTGTCAGGGAATACTGAACCTTGGAAGGGCACCCTGGTGGTCTTCAATGTGAAGAATGGCCAGCCGCGTTGCGGGTCGCGGAACTTGAAGGAGGTGGACCATAGGCTCCGCGACGTGCCGTACGTTATCGTCTATGGTGCCCGGACTATCCTCCTAACCACGGCCTGAAGGCCGTCACAGGCGAGCAGATCTGAAATCGCATCCCTGGAAACCCACCTCGCCGGTTACCGGTTCTTGCAGCCTGCGGCGCCACGCAATGGCGTGGACCTCAGAAAGCAAGGAGGAAAATGCCCCATGACCATCCACCATTCACTGTCGCTGCTCGCCACCGCTGCCATTTTGGCAAGCACACCCCTTGCATATGCACAGACTCGGCCCGACGGCACGCCTGGCAACCCACCTTCGACCGCGACTGGACGCGCCGTGGATCGCGCGCAGGGTGAGGTGCCCCGTCCGGACGGTACGCCCGGCAACCCGCCCGGCACGGCCGTGGGCCGCGCCGTTGACAGCCCCCTCGGCACCAACACCACGGGCGCAAACCCATCGGGCGCGGCGACAGGCGCAACGACCATGCCCGCGACGACCTCGACCTCCCCGATGACCGTTGATGCCGCAAGCCTGCGTGGTGCACTGAGCGCCCAACGGCTGATCGATGCGGATATCTATGGCGCCAACGACCGTGAGATCGGCGAGGTCGAGGACGTCATCATCCCGCAAGGCGGGACGGGAGGCCTCGTCGTGGTGCTTTCGGTCGGCGGCTTCCTTGGCATGGGTGAGCGGCACGTCGCCGTGCCCTTCAGCCAGCTGCAGCACAACGCCGAGCGCAACCGCTGGGTCCTGCCGAACGCCACGCAGGAGACACTCCGTGCAATGCCGGTCTTCAATCTTGACGAGTTCGGGCGGAACCGGAATCGGGCCAACTCCGATCGCACGACAAGGCGTGACTCCGTCACTGGCACCACGACGGACGGCACAGCGCCGCGGCCGGGCGTTCCCGCCGGCACCAGCACGACGCCCGGGCAGTCTGCCCCGGCCAACGCGCCGACGCGTTGATAGGAGAGCATTAGAGCGGGAGGGGGGAAAACCACCCCTCCCTGCTTGACCCGTAGCGTAATGCCCCGCTTGGGAAGTGTCTGGCTTAAGCTACCAAGAGCAAATCAAGATGTTTGCGTGTCCCCGCATCCACCTTTACCGAACCGGTGAACAAAGAAAGCCCGTCTGAATCCGCAGACGGGCTTTCGGCGTTTCTAAGCCCCATACCAAGCTTCGCCGAAAGGGTCCCCTGGAGCTCGATGTGGTCGCGATGCACCTCCACGCGCTCGACCAGAGCCCACAGCGCCTCACAGACTTCCACGCCGCCCTCGCGAGCCATCGCCTCGCGAAGCGACGCCACGCGCTGATGATAAAGATCCGGCAACCGGGGATGCAGGGCAGGGGCCTTGGCCACCTGACCAGCCTCCCGGAGTTCTGTCTCGAGCTTGGCCAGCGCCGTGGTCGTCCGCAAAGGGCGGGCGGGGGCAGGAACGGCGCCGCCGGCGACCATTCGGCATCGGTCAGGCATGTTGCATAGGGCTGGCTTGAGCGCGCAAGCTGCGCCCGGGAGGCGAGGGTCCACATGGGCGACCTCGAAGGACACACAGACATCCCTCGAACGCACGAGACCCGCCGCTCACCCCTCCCGCAATCATTGCGAAGTCGTTCCGAAGCGAGCTCTCACACCAGGCCACCGAGGCTCTGGCGAATTTCTCATTCCGATGCCGCCACGTCGTCTATTGCTTCCCTTTATGCGATCACATCACAAGGATGATTTGATGATCGCGAAATAGCCAAAGAACAGAAAATGCAAATCTCTTGAGATCCATGGATCTCCGACGCCTCATGATCATCTCGCAGGCGGCTCAAATGATTTGCTTTTTCATGCCGAGGAATGCAACGTTGCGGAGAAGCGGGGAGGGAGCTTGTTCATGCGAGGGCTGTGCTTCTCCTATTGGCGTGAGCAAACATCTTGTGACGGATTGGGTGCAGTCGTGGCTCGGGAGACGCCCGGAAGCGGCGAGATTCTGGCCTCGCAGCCGAATCCTGCGACCGTCCAACGGGCTGCGCCATGTCCGCCAACCCTCATGAATTTTCCGGACTAACACTCCACCGGACTACCATCGCGGAGCAGGTCACGCGACACTGGGCAAAAGAATCACCAGCGGTCGCATTGTCTCCAGTTCTCTCGGGAGAGTAGGGAGGATGTGCCGATGTCGACGCCGCTGGCCGACCTGTTCAGTGGCCCCTTCGGGTCCCTTTTTCGGGACATTGCGGACCGCTTCACGACGGATGGCGTCACCTCGACGCCCTTTGCTGGCGGAGTCCAGCATAGTGGCACGCTCAAATCCGTCCGAACCGACCCGATCGACCTCGGCTTCGGCGAGCTGGAACTGCTGGGGATCACCGCGGGTGTTCCGTTTCGCCTTGCCGAGTTCGATAGCCCAGATGGGCATTGGCACCTCGACATCGTCTCGAACGGGCTGAGCCTCAAGCTGCGCGACCTGTACGGCGCCGACTTCGTCAAGGAAAGCGGAACGACCCCGCGGCGGCTGATCCGCCGCGCGACCGACACCGCAGTGGTGATCTCGGGCGACGCGACGATCCGATTTGCCAAGGCCTCGGCCGACGCACCGGTGATCCTGCTGTTCGTCGAGAACCTGTCTGCTGCGGATCCGCTCGCCGACACCGGTGCGGTGGTCGAACTACGCTGCACACCCAAGCACTTCTTTTTCGGCACTTCCCAGTTCGGCATGACGCTGGCGGAGGTGCTGTTCGACGCCTCCGCGACCTTCTCGCCCAGCTTCGTGATCGGTCAGGGGCAGACGAACGAGTGGATTGGGTTCGCCGTGTCCGAGGCGACCTTCTACGCACCGCCGAACGCGATAGGCCGGGGCGGCTTCTCCGGCGGCGTGCGCAACCTGCTGATCGGCAGCCCGCGCGGCGTGCAGGGCGAGTTCGAGATCCAATGGGGGCGCGCGCCGCTCGATCCGTCGACCTTCGTATTTACGCAGGCCGGCCACCCGCAGACGGGCGCGACCGGGAGCGGCAACGCCCGCCTGGTCGCGATCACCGGCGGCCAAAACGACGACGTCGCGATGACCGCGAGCTTCGTCGCCTCGCAGCCGCCCGAAGGCGGCGCCGTCACGGACTGGAGCGCCACCTGGCGCTGGCCCGACGGAAGCGAGAGCAACGGCGATGCCGCGACCGGTCAGGTGCGCCATGGCCAGGTGCTCCGCGTCGTTCCAGAAGAACGCATCCCGGGTCGGCCCATGGTTCGCCATCCCGAGATCGTGTTCCGCTTCATCGCCGCGGGCGAAGTGCCCGAGATCGACATCATCACGGCCGGTACCTCGGTCGTGAACGCGGTCCACATCGCTGGTCCGCAGGCCGAGATCGCGGGACTGTCGTTCCGCGCCCGCTCCACCGCCCCAGTCGCCGGCACGTTTCGCTGGAAGGTCGAGCCCGACGGCGCCGAGCAGACCGGCACGTCGGTGACGATCCCGACCGGCGAGCTGTCCGGCGACAAATATTTGGTGCTGCGCGAGACCGACGCGAGCGGCCATTCCCGGATCGCGCGGATACGCCTGCAGGTCGTCGAGGGCGTGACCTTGCTTGTCGGCAGCGAGGACGGCGTGGTGGCAGCGCCTTCCCCGACGAGCCCGATCACGCCGGCCGGTGTCGAGGGAACGTACGACCTGCCCGACTATCATGCGCGGGCGCGCTTCACCGCAATCCTGGACGATGCCGAGATCGACACCTCGCGGCCCGAGAAGGTGATGGTGCCGTCGGGCGGACTGGCGCTGGTCACGATCCCATCGGTCGGGGTGCCGCCGACCGTCGAGCACGACCGCCATGTCGAGATCCTGTTCGAGTTCGCGACCGGGCGCGCCTTACGTTGGGGCGCGGACCGGCCAGCGGGCATCGGCCAGGGCGGCGACGAGGCGGGCTTGCAGCGCCAACTGCTGCAATGGGCGGCCAATTATCCGGGCGCCGAGTTCCTCGTCGTCGGGCGCTGCGACGATGTCGGCAGCGACAGCCTGAACGCGACGCTCGCCCGTACCCGCCGCGATACCGTGGTCCGCTTCCTGACGACCGCGCCGGCGGGCAGCAACCTCGTCGCGATCGATCCGTCGAGGATCACCGCCTGGGGTGAACAGGACGGGCAGCCTGGCAGCGTCGCGACCAGCCCGCTCGACGACGAGGAGAAAGCGGCGCAGCGTCTCGTCCTCGCGACCGACGCCGGCGGTAATCCGCTCACCGATCGCAGTGACTGGATCAGCGGCGCGGCCGCCCCGACCGAGCCGCGGCGCGAGCCGTTCCGACGCGCCGACATCTACGCCGTCGGCGGAACACCTGCCGCAGGCGCCGTCCGCCGCGAGCTCGATCCGGGCCGCGCGCCCGACCTGCGTCGCATGCTGATGCCCGGCGAGACGGCTGATCCGGTGCCAGCGACGGTGACGACACCGGAACTTGATTATCGCGTGAAGCTGCTGGCCGCCTGGGACAAGCCGACAGGGGAGGGATGGAAGGACCTGATACCCTCCAAGGCCGAGTTCGAGTATGCGTGGTCGCCCGCGGACCAGCCGCTGCCGTCGCTGGGCGGAAAACCCGTCACGCTTGAGGTGTTGACCGTCTACGGCAACTGGCGCCACGACGACGCGAGCGGCTTCACGCGTGCGCAGCTCGGCATCCGCTCGGACGGCGATCCCGACGGGTTGGTCCGCATCGACCAACAGAATCTTGTCGCCGCCCTGGCGCTTGGCCCGGTGCTGTTGTCCGGCGTCAATTCGACGACCGATGCGGTGGAAACCGGCGCGCGGGTGGCCGCGCTGGCGGCGGGCGTCGCCTTCGCACAGGTCGATCTCGGCGGTGGGCCGCTGCTCGGCACCGCGTCCAAGGCCGCGATCAAGAAGCTCGAGGCAACGGCCCAGATCAAGAACGTCGACGATGTCGGTGATGACTATAAGATCAGCCTGACAAGCGACTATACGACCACGCTTCACGTCAATACGGGCCGGCTTGGCCTTCGCACGCATCCCGACCAGCCGGCGAAGTTCCGCTACAAGGACGTCGGGATCGTTTTCGACCAGTCCAAGTCCAACTTCTGGGACAAGATCGCTCTCGCATACCCGACCGATGCGCTCAGCATCGAGGATCCCGGGCGCTGGCAGATCGACGGCGTGCTTGGCCAGCTGCTCCGCGCGGTCGAGACGGCACTCGGCCAGGGCTCGATCTGGATCGAGACGCGCTTCGCCTTCGCGCTGTCTATCGGCGTGGTCGAGGTCAGCGAGGCGGTCATCCGCGTCACCTTCGACGGATCGAGCCCGATTCCCGCCTTCTCGCTGCGCGGATTGGTCGCGAAGATCGACGTTCCGGCGACCGTGAAAGGCGAGGGGCGGCTGCGGATCGAGGATCCGGGCGGCGTGATCAAGGCGGGCATCGACCTCGAGGTCATTCCGCTCAAGCTCAAGGCCTCCGCCGCCTTCGCGATGGCGCAGATGACGACGCCGGAGCCGTTCACCTTCGTGAACCTCTACGCGAAGGTGCAGTTCCCCGTTGGCATCCCGCTTGGGCCGTCGGGCGCCGCGCTGCACGGCTTCATCGGGCAGACTGTAATCAACGGCACGCGCGACGTGATCGCTTCGACCGACATCGTTGCCCGTGAGATCGGCTGGTGGCGCAAGAACCCCGAAGACAAGTACAAGCCGCTCAAGAACCAGCACGCGCTCGGCATCGGCGCCGTGGTCGGCACGCTGCCCGATGCGAGCTTCTCGCTGTCGGCTACCGGGATGATCGTCGTCGCCTTCCCGGATCCCGAGGTCATCTTCGCGGTCGAGATCTCGCTGCTCTCTGTCCCGGACAAGACGCCCAAGGAGAAGAAGGACGGGCAGAGCGCGTCGATCACGGGACTGATCGTCATCAACGACGAGGCGGTCGCGCTCGCCGCGCAGGCACGGTACGAGATCCCGAAGGTTCTGCAGGTCACCGTCCCGTTCGCGGCTTACTTCCCCTATTCGGGCGTCGGCACCTATGTCCGCATCGGGTCGGACGGGCAGTCGGGCCGCGCTGGCGAGCCAGTCACGCTGACGTTGCTGCCTTCGACGCTGAACCTGAAGGCCTGGTCGTACCTGATGATCGAGCAGGATGGCCTGCCCAATTTGGGCGGCGACCCGCGCTTCTCGTTCCAGGGCTTCTCGGTCGGCTTCGGGGCCGGCGCCGGACTGGAGTGGAAGGCGGGCCCGATCCGCCTGTCCGCCTCGATCAAGCTGCTCGCCGGGATGGGCACCGACCCGCTGCTGATCAAGGCCGGGATCTTCGTGAAGGGCGAGCTTGATCTCGTCGTCATCTCGATCTCGGCGCGTGGCGAGATCCTGCTCACCTACCAGGACAGCCGGATCTGGATGGACGGCGAGTTCTGCGGCGAGGTCGACCTGTTCTTCTTCTCGCTGAAGGGCTGCGTTTCGTTCCGGATCGGCAGCGACATGACAGGCCCGCCGCCGCCGCCGCTTGCGCCAGTCGCGAGCATCTTCCTGACCGACCGCGGCGGCCGGGTGATGGGCGAGGCGCTGCGCGACGGCACGGGCACGATCCAAGCGCTGCCAATCTTCGATTTCGTGCAGATTGGCGACAAGGTCGAGAACCGTGGCGTGGCGCCCAGCGGCAACCATACCGTGTGGGCCGACACCGCGCCGCTGGTCAACTTCCGCCACTACATCATCGATGCCGAGGCCGGCACGCGGCAGTTTGAGCGGGCGGCGCAGTATTCGGGGCAGGTCTGGTTCGGCTCCAACCGCCTGAAATACGCCTATCGGCTGGATGGTGTCCGGCTGGTGCGCGACTCCGACGGCGCGCCGGTCACCGGCGCGCAGCCGCTCAAGGCCGGCTGGCAGACCTCGCCGGCGCGGCAGCCCGGCAGCGGGGGTCCGGTGGTTCCGTCGGGCGCGGAGACGCTCAGCCTCAAGCTGCTCGATTGGCAGCCCTGGGGGTGGGCGCTGCCGATGTCCGACGGCGGCGAATCCGCGCCAGGCGATCCGGCTGATACGGTCGGCAATCTCTGCCAGCCCCTGCCGACGCCCACGCGGTCCTGCCTGTTCGGGCGCGACGCGCGCGGCTTCGGACCCGACCGGATCGGCCTGTTCCACGAGACACCACCGTCCGCGCCCTATCCGAGCTGGTTCACGCTGATCGGCCGGCCCGGCCTGCGCATCGGCGGCACGGTCCTCGAAGGACCGGCGCTGACCGGGCTCGTCGCGTCGGCGGGCGCGCTGCCGCTCCCGGGCGGCGTGATCACGCTGTCGCAGCCGGTCGCCGGCCCGCAGGGGTCGCTCCAGCAAGGCTATCGCCTCCCTGCGGCGCAGCTGGCGACGCCGGGGCAGGTTTCGGTCACCACCTTGCCGTGGCTTGCCGAGTTCGACCGCACGATCCGGCGCGGGTCGCTGCTGCTCCTGATCTGCGACGCGCGTGGCGGTCGCGCGACGGAGCCGCCGCGCGACTGCTACCGCTTCACAGGGCTGCCGCTGGGCAAGCAATTCTCCGCGCTTGAGGTGCCGCGTTTCAAGCTCGAGGCCATGCGTGCGGAGCGACCGTTCACGATCACCGATCGCGTCGACCTGACGCATAGCGGCGGGATGCTCGGTACCGACCAGCAGCCCGACGTGCTGATCGCCGAGCCCGGCCTCGTCATCCGGCCGACCACGCCCGTCCGCGCGATTGAGCTGCATTTCTTTCGCGGCGGCCCGCTGTCGGCCGCGATCAACTGGCAGGACGCGGCCGGCAACGGCGACGTGATCAAGTTCGAACCGGACGAACAGGGCGCCAGGACGGTTCGCATCGATGCGTCGGCCGACCTCGCCGAGATCGCGATTCGCGTGAAGGGCGGGATGCTCTTCCTAACCGAGATCTGCACCCCCGAGGCCGGCGGCGACCACACCTGCTTCGACTTCGGCAAGGTGCCGTTGCGCGCGGTCGCGCAAGGCAGCTTCAGCCATGGCGGCGTCACCTTCACCGTGCTCGACCCGACGATCGGCTTCAACCTCGCCGACTGGGTCGACGCGCGGCCATCCCCTGCCACGCGCGGACAGGATCACACGGCAGAGCTGCGCTTCCCTGACAAGGGGCTCGAGATGCGCCTGGCGGAGGCGTGGGACGCGATAGACCTCGGCGTCTGGAGCGGCGGCGGCGGAATCGTCGCGACCGCGTTCGACACGCGCGGTAACGTGATCGACCAGACGCGCGCCGATGCGCACGATCCGGTCGCGCTGCATCTGCAGGGTCCCGGGATCGTGCGGGTAATCGTCTCCGGCGGCAGCAACGAGGCAGTGCTGTTCCGCGTCTGCCGACGCCGCACCGCGCTGGCCGACCAATGCGTGACCTTCGGCGACAAGGCGCAGCGCGGGCTGAAGACGCTCGAACGGAATGGACTGACGTTCACGCCGCGCAGTGATGCCGAGACACTGATCCTCGCCGATATCGGGCGCGAAACCGAGCCGGTCGGAGCCGGGCGCGATGGTTCCGTCGAACTGATCGTGCCTCCCAAGGGCTTGGTGATCGCCACCGGCACGCCGCGCGCGTCGCTGACGCTGTTCGTGCTCGCGCTCGGCGATGCCCGCGTCCAGGCGGCTGCCTTCGACGCAGCGGGCACGAAGCTCGCGACGGCGACGGGCGGCGGCGCGGGCAACTCGCTGGTGCGCCTTGTCGTCGCCGCCGCAGGCATCGTCCGGGTTGAGGTGAGCGCGCGCGGCCGCGCCGCGGTGACGCGGGTGTGCAGCGAGGCGCCGCAGACCGGCATGCTCGCGCGCGCGGCAACGACCGGCGGGCTGCCCATGGTGACGACGCGACTCGGCGCGCAGGTCGAGCGCTGGCCGGGAACGGTCGTGGGGGCCGTCGTATCGCAGGAAGGTCGCCCCTGCCGCCTGATGCGCTTCGATCAGCCGGCGACGCTGGTGGATGCACCGGGTTTCGACATCGTCGCTCCGGCCGGCCTCAGCGTCACGCTGCTATCAGTGTGCGGCGTGGACACAGTTGCGGACGTTGCACAGGCGCAAGATGCCGCGGCGCGGGCCGATCTTGGCGCGACGGTCGGCGGCGCATCGAGCGCCGATCCCGCCGTTCCCTCTCGCGAAGTGCTGCTCGAACCGGGTGAGACCTATCGCATCGAGGTCCTCTGGAGCTGGCAGGCCTGGACTTCGAACCCGGCCGGGACGGACAGCCCCGGCGCGCCCGATCCCGCCAAGTGGCAGCCCGGCGCGTCCGAGACGTTCCGCTTCCGCGTGGCGGCTGAGGAGCTGGCCCCGACCGGCACGCAGGACGGGCTGAACGAATTCAAGTTCGATCCGCGCGACATCGTTCGCTACCTCGGCCGCACTGAACCGGCCGACGGCCGCGACGTCGTCTTCACCAACGATCCGCTCTGGGTGCACTTCAACGCCGGGCACGTCGAGGCGCTGGCGGATCGCTACGAGCGCGAGCTGGTGCTCGAGGTGAAACGCACCGATCCGCCGCCGCAGCCGGACCAAGCGTCGATGGACTTGGTGGTCTTCCCGTTACTCATCGAAATCATCAGGGCGAAGGGCGTTCAGTCGGTGATCTCGGTCGCCGAGCAGCGGATCAACCAGGCCATTCTCGACGCGCCGTGCCTGCCGGACGACCCGGCGGTCGGTGGCCGGTCGATCGGCGGCCGGTGGAAGCTGGCGCCGAACGCGATGTACGATTTCAACCTGCTCGCGGTACGCAAGGGTGCGCCACCGGCCGCGCGGGATCCCGTCGTCGTCAACGCGACCCGCTTCAAGACCTCGCGCTACGCGACGCCGGCCGAGCTGCTCGAGGCAATGGGGTTCGCGACGAGCGGCGCCGCGCCGATTCCGCCCGAGGAGCTGCTGCTCGGCGACGCGATGACGTTGCCGACCGGCCCGCTATCGGTTTCGGACCGCGACATGGCAAACGCGCTGGCAGCGATCGGCGCCGACACGCTGCCGCTTCCGGGAGATCGGCCGCGGACGATCGCGCTCTGGCGGCGGGTGGGCACCGGCTACCGGATCGTCGGCTTCCTGGCTGACTCGCCCGAACCGATGCGCCGTGAGGCCGCGGTGCTGGTCAGCAGCGCGGCCGTCGACTCGGTGCGGTGCGAGCCTGACCGGCTGCTGGTCGACGGCACGGCGTTCCTGCCGGTCCGTGCCACGCTCAACTGGACGCGGGTGTTGTTCGTCACCGCCAGCCCGGTTGCCCCCGCCGCCGAAGGCGAACTCGCCTTCCGGCTGCGCGTTGCGCCGGGTGGCATGCTGATCGGCAAGCGCACGTTGCGCGCACGTCCGCTCATGCTCGACACGGAAGGGTTCTGATCATGCCGATGATCGTTCCGCCGACACTGCTCAACCTCGCCGTGCTTCCCGGGCTGCCGGGCGAGCCGCACATTCGCAACGGCAATCACCTGCGCGTCGCGCACCACCCGTTGCTCGGCCTGCCGGTCGCGCCGTTCATTGTCCAACGAGCGACGCTTGAACGGTTGCCGGACCAGTTCGCGGTGCGGCGCGACGTCGTGTTTCGCGATCGAAACGGCGTGCCGCTCACTCTGCCGATCACGGTGCGCAAGGGCGATGAGGTCCATGCGACCATCGTGCAGGGCACGGCGACGAGCTGCATCCTGGTCTCGATGCTGACCCGGCCGCTCGAGACGCCTCCGGTGCGCCAGCCACTCGGGCGCGGCCGGCTGGCCGTGCGCGAGCCGGTGCTCCCTGCCAACGCCTTCGATCGCCTCGATGGCCAGCGGCTGAGCGCGGTCGTCACGGCTGCGCCGCGCGCCGCAACGAGCGACACGTCCAGCAAATCTCTGGTGATGCGAGCGGTGGGCGCATCGGTCGGCAACGGGCCCACGCTGCTCGGCGAGCGGCGCGGGCCGCCCTATACCGTCGCGGCACCCGGCATCGTGGAGGTGGTGATCACTGGCCAGGGGATCATCGCCGACCTGGTCTGGCTCGGGGCGAGCGACCTCGACCGGCTCGACTGGCGCACGATTGAGGTGCTCAACCTGCCGCACCAGGCGGGGCGCCGCTACTTGTCGGTCAACGATCCCTTCAAGCGATCCGAGGCCTGTCTGCGGCGCCAAGCGCCCAAGCTTGCGCCGCTGCAGGAGACGTCCGGCGCGATCGCGCCCACGGCGGCGCCCCCGTTCAGCGAGCCCGAGGAAAGCGACCGGGTTCATACGCTCGGTGATCCGCTCGCCGCCGATCTCAACGTGTTGATCGACGGCGCGGCCGCGCCGCTGACGGCGAGCGAGACGATCGAGGTCACCGACGCGGCGGGCCATCGCCTGAGCGATGACCCGGCGCAGGAAAGCTCGATCGCGATCAGCCATCTCGGCCGCGTGCTGCAGGCGACGCTGGATCCTGGGGTGGCCGCTTGGCTAGGCTACAAGGGGATCGACGACCGCGACCCGCCGGAGGGCGTCGCTTTTTACCGCGTCTTTGGCTTCTTCCGCCACCCGCTCGGCGCCGGCGCCGACCCCAAGCAACTGCAGGGCGTGCCGGTCAACGTGGTGCCCGAGCCGGATCGCACGATGTCCGCGCCCGAGACGTTCCGGACCTGGATCAAGCTGGCGGGGAATGTCCTCGAGACCGAGAGCGAGGCACTGGTCGGCGAGCTCGAGCCGGCCGGCGACTATATGATGATGGGCGCCGTTGCCGCAGTTGATCGCCGTGCACCGCCGGAGCCGCCAGCGTCGCCCGAGCTGCTGGCCCCCGAGCATATCGCATGGCTTCCCGCAGCGCCGCCTACGGCAGTGCGCGAAGTCGACTGCCCGATCCGCGGCCTGCTCGTTGGCGCGACGCTTGCCGGCGAGCGCCAGCAGCCGCTGCCTGGCGGCGGACTTATCGGCTTAAACCGGTCGGTCGGGGCGCGGCCCTGGCATGCGCTGCTGACCCTCGGGCTGACCAGCCAAGCCGATGGTACGCCGCTGGTCTTTGCCGACGGACGCCAGGGGAGCATCGGCGACCGATATGCCGGACCCGATGCTGCGCGCTACTATTTCGCGCAGCAAGATCGCTTCGGGCGTTGGTCTAACTTCGCCGCACGCGATGCGGCCGCCGGGCCGCGGCCGAAGCCGCCGCGCCCGGTGTTGCAGGGCAGCTACCAGCAGCCTGCCCCGCCGTCCGCAGCCGCGATCACCGGCGGCACCTTCTCGCTGCGCGTGGCGCTGCCCGAGCCCGCCGCGCTGGCGCCGGGATCCTATCCGCTCTCGCATGTGCGGATGAGCTTCCGTCACTCTGACGCGACCGTGTCCGGAGGGCCCGAGATCGCGATGCCCGACGTGGATGCGCCCGCGGCGAGCGCGATCGTCGTTGAAGCACCTCCCCCGCTCGGGCAGCCGCCGCAACGCGCCGTACCCGTCACGGTGACGGGCCCGGTGCTGGCAGCGAGCGCGCAGCGCCGCATGGTCATCACCGCGCGCTGGTTCGACACGGCAGGCCAGGGCTCCGAAGTGTCGGAGCCGCTGCGTCTGACGATGACCGATCCGCGGCCGCCCGCCCAGCTCGCCATCCCGGACACGCTGCTCTATTCGTCGCGCCCCGACGCGACCGGCCTTGCCTGGGTCGAGCGCGCTTGGCCGGTGGCGGCGAGCGACAAGGCCACTTATGCCGCCTATTACACCGACGAAAATCGGTTGCTCGCATGGCTCAGGGCAGAGGGCCGCACGTCCGAGGCGAACGCAATCGCCGCGACCGAGGATCGTGCCGCTCGCGCCGGCATGATGCGGGCCATTCAGGGTGATTTCCCGGATTATCTGTTCGAGCGACTGCCAGGTGCGGTGGTGTCGCCCAGCGCCACGCAGCGGCGACTGCGCCATGCCGTGTCCGGGTCGAGCCGCATCCTCAACGCGTACAAGATCGCGGCCGAAGCCGGGCAAAGCGGTGCCCGGCCAGACCTTTCGGGGCTCGACATGGTCTTCTACGGCGTTCCGAACTCGGATCCGCCGCCGCGCCCATCTGTGACGGTCAGGCTGGTCGAGCCCCAGGCCGGCGAGCCGGATCTGGTCGTCGAGGTGACGGTGATCCTGGAAGCCGGGATGACGCGCGGGCAGACGGCCCGAATCTTCCGCACGCGCGGCACGCAAGCTGATCCGATGCACGCGCCGTTGGTGGCGGACCTGCCTTTCTCCGCGCCGGACCCCGATTCGGGCCAGCAACGAGTGGTGCTGCGCGACGTCGGTGCCGCCGGGATCGCGCCCGCCGCGCGGCTGGCGGCCTTCTTTCGTTATCAGTGGCTCGCGCAGGCGCAGGGCGCGCCAGAGTCAGGATCGGACGTACCGGGCATGTGGAGCCGTCCCTCTGACCCCGTGAGCCTCGCCACCGTGCCCATGGTCGCGCCTGCGACGCCTGTCTTCGGCGGCTTTGGCGGGACGACGGTCGCGGGCGGGACGCAGGATCTGACGCTCGCCATCTCCCATCCGCTGGGGCTGGCGCCGACCGCGCTCGGGCCGTGGCGCTACGAGGTGCTGCGCGCCGCGCCCGGCGAAGACCCGACGCTGATGGCCGCAGGCAGCGTCGGCGCGGTTCCATTCACGATCGCCGACCCGGTCTCCGGCGGGGTGACGCCATCCGCGACGCTATTCACGGTGCGGCTCTTTGACCCCATCGGGCGTCCTACCCCGGCTTTGTCGCTGATCACGAGTTGATGCCGGGGACGACATGTCGCGTCGCGCGGCGCGCCGTCGGATAAGATCGCCACGCAACCCAGATCGATGCGTTCGTCGAGCACTTTGATGACCAGATCGTCTGGACGCACGGCGTAGTCCTGCGCGCGATCCGGGTTGTCCCGCTCGCGTCCGCCGTAGAATACCAGTGGCGTAGCGAGCCCAAGCCGCCAAACCGATGGCGAGGCCCTGCATCTGCATGTCCGTCCCATAGGCCAAGCCGCCTGGTTGCTGCGCTACCGCCTGCATGACCGCCAACGCGACCTGCGGCTGGACGGCTATCCGGAGGTGGCTTCGCCAAGGCCCGTGACTTCGCCCGCGAAGCCCGGGTCCCACTACGAGATGATCATCTGCTCCTCCTCACGTCTGTTGACCCACCACCACGTTCGTTTGGCTCAGGCGCTAACGGACGTTAGCCTTTCCCAAGGCTAACCGCAGCGGCGGCCAAGTGGGAGAAACGACGTGACGCACAGAGCACCTAGTGCGGCTGGGAGGATCGCGTCGGGCGCTCAATGGAGTGATGCCTGCGAAGGAAACAGCGATGTCGAGCGCCACCCCAAGCTACCATCTCTTCGGCAACATTCTAGGTGTTTGATCCCGCGGTGTGGTGGTACAATTGATCACCATGCCGCGAGGGATGCGCTATGGGCCAGGTTCTTCACGGAAGCGCCCGCACGACGGAGGCAATCCGTCGCGCGATCCAGCTACGTCAAGAAAGCGTGAGGGCACTGGCCCAGCGCTTCGGCGTCAGCCCCACCACAGTGCAGAAGTGGCGCAAGCGGACCACCACAGCTGACGCGCCGATGGGGCCCAAGGAGGTCCGCTCCACCGTCCTTTCGGCCGAGGAGGAGTGAGGTGACACGGCGGAAGTGGTCCATGTTTGATGTTAGTTTTTCGGCGGGTTTCCCCTCATGCGTGCCTTCCGCTTTGCCGCGCGGGGCGGCGGGGCCGTGAACTGAGTACTCGATTACGACCAGATCGAGCCGGAACTGGTGGCACTGCTGCTGCAACAGCCGCCTGAGCGCCGCAGCATGGGTCTTGAGGGCGCGAGGATACTGGCCCGCGAGATGCGCGACTGGATCCGCGACGGGACCGACCTCGTGCATTCGGCCGTGGGTGTGCGCTCCGACTGCTCCTTTGATCTCCACAGCTTGGTTCCGATCCTCTGGCGGGTCCTGCAACTCGGGCCCGATGATCCGAAATCGCTCGCCTGGATGTGGGAGAACTGGGGCACGACGTGGACGCTTCGCCGCGTCGAAGAGGTGCCGCTTGCGAAGGCGGGGAAGAAAATGGTCGCGCTAGGCCAATCCCTCGTCCGGTATCGCTTCTGGTCGGCCGACTGGTCGCTTTATCAGCCGCTCGAGAAGCTGAGGGGCGAGCTGCCAGCGCTCAGCGTCCGGCTGTCCTACCAGGTAGAATGGCCGGACCTGCAGCAGATCAACGAGGCCAGCCGAGGGGAGGCTGCTGCAGCCTCTGACCGAAGGGCAGCTCAGGAACTCGGGAGTGCCGCGATTTTGACTAAAGGCCCGGCGCCAGCAGGGGCCTGATGAAACTCGGTGCAGTGCCTGGCCTTCCGCCTCTCCACCCTTTTGCCGCGGTCACCAAAACTTCAACCAAGCCTACGTCCTGGGAACAAAGGGCGGCTTGGAGAGCAGATCTTCCACCTCGGACGAGCGAATGACGCGGCCGCTGCGGACGAAGGCCTCGTGATTGGCTTCGATCGTGTCGCGGTCATAAAGGTAGTTCACCATGAGGCCATAGGACTCACGCATCCCGCGCGCCGAGGTGTTTGCCCGCGAGTTGATGCGCTCGAGGCGCGCTCCGTTGCCCAAATGAAAGCGCGCGACGGGGTCGATCCGCGCCCCAGATCGGGGGGGGCGGGTCAAGTAGAAGGCGCACCAGCGCAGCAACAGCCTGTCCAGAGTTGCCGAGCGGTTCCCGTCGCGCCAGCCTTCGCTGGCCACCGCCTTGACGACCAGTTCGGCCGGGCTGCTATCCGCAGGAAGTCCGGCCTCCCGAGCGAGTGTCTCCCTTTCTTCGGAGCGCAAGGCTCCCGCCCCATCGGGCTCCACCAGATGCTGTTCCAGCCACCGGCGGAAGCCTGGAACGGGGGAGAGCGTCGCAAAGCGCGTCAGTGTCGGCAGCTCGGCCTTCAGCTCCTCGACGACCTGCTTGATCAGGAAGTTGCCGAAGGAGATGCCGCGCAGCCCCTCCTGACAGTTGGAGATGGAGTAGAACGTTGCCGTGTCTGCCGCTTCGGCGCGACACCGACGGCCTTCGTGGGTGTCGCCCCTGTCCATGGCCAGCAGCGGCTGCACGGCACAGGCCAAGCCGGTCGTGAGCGCCACCTCGACAAAGATCAGCGGCTCACCGGGAAGCGCCGGGTGGAAGAAGGCAAAGCACCGCCGGTCAGGCGCCAGGCGGCGTCGGAGATCCTCCCAGCCCTGGATCTCGTGAACCGCCTCGTAGGCGATCAGCTTCTCCAGCACCGCAGCCGGGGTCTGCCAGTCGATCCGGCGCAGCTCGAGAAAGCCCCTGTTGAACCAGGAGGCCAGCAAGTGATGAAAGTCGGCGTCCAGCAGCTTGAGCGCAGGGTGATCAGCGGCGTGCGCAAGCAGCTCCTCACGCAAAAGGATCAGAGCATGGGTGCTGCCGGGCGCCATGTTCATGCGCCGAAGCAGTTCCTGCCGGGGCGGCTCGGCGGCCTCGCCGAGGGCGGCGGCACGCGCGGGTGTCGGCTCGGCGAGATAAGCCTCAGCCGCCGCGCGCAGCACCTTTGGGTCGGGCGCAAAACTCTCGGCCAGGAAAACCAGGAAACTGATGCGGTCATCGGGAGAGAGTTCGCGCAACGTGTCGTGCAGTTCGCGTGCGACTGCTGCGCCGGATGCCTCGCCGCGTCCGGACAGCAAGGCTCGGGCGAGTTGCCGTGCCCGCTCCAGTGCAGGGAGGGAGGCGGCAGGGACCGCCGCGTAAGCTTCACCTCGGTCGGCAATCCCGGACCACAGCTTGTCCAGCCAGGCGCGAGCGTCGGAAGCCAGAGAGGACACGGTGCTCAGTGTGGACGATGCCATCGTTGACGCTCCTTCACAGCTTGCGCTCGCGGTTCAGCATCTTTCCAGCCAGTCCGACGGGTTCTTCCCGGGGAACGGGCCTATTCCGCTGTTATGCCGGCCTCGCGGATCAGGGCCCCCAGCCGTGCCGTTTCCTCGTGCAGCCCCTCCCTCGCCTCGTTCGCGCTGCCGCCAACTGTAACGGCGCCAATGTCGATGATGCGCTGCCGTACGGCCGGTTCTTCCAGCACCTTGCGGAAGGCCTCATTCAGCGTCGCGACCACCGTGGGCGGGGTGCCGGCCGGCGCCACCAGCCTGGCCCGGGCAGAAGACTCCAAGCCTGGCACGCCAGCCTCACCCATGGTCGGCACGTCGGGAAGCTGTGGCGCGCGTTCCCGCCCCGTAACGCCGAGCGCGACCACCTCACCCGACCGGACCTGCGCCAGCGCGCTGGCGACCGTGTCGAAATAGAAATCGACGCGCCCCGAGAGTACGTCGGTCAGGGCGGCAGCGCCGGAGCGATAGGGGATGTTCACCATCTCCTGTCCGCTGAAGCGGCGGAAAATCTCGGCGGCGAGGTGGTTCGACGAGCCGGCACCGGGCGAGGCATAGGAAAGCCCCCTGCGCGTCTCGCGCGCCTTCTGCAGAAGGCCCTGTACGTCGGTCACACCTAAGCTGCGCGGCACCACGAGCACCAGAGGCAGGTCGGCCACTGCGATCACAGGTGCCAGCGCGGTGTTCGGGTCGAAGGGGGCCGGACGATACAGGGCGGGGGCGGTGGCGCAGATCGGGGGGCAGATGGCCAGGGTATAGCCGTCCGGACGAGCCTGGGTCAGGGCGACGATGCCGACCGTCGCACCACCACCCGCGCGGTTCTCGACCACGATGTTCTGGCCCAGCACTTGGCCTGCCCGTTCTGCCACGACGCGCGCGAGCAGGTCGGTACCGCCGCCCGGGCCGAAGGGCACGATCAGCCGCAGAGGACGGTCAGGGAAGGCCTGCGCGGCGGAGTGCCCAACGAGGCCAGCGCTCAGGGCGAGGCCGAGCGCCAAGGCGCGCAGCAGATGAGGGCAGGACGATGACATAGGTCTGAACCTCCGTTAGGGCGGTGTTGGGAGAGAGCAGCGTCCTTGCGGGGCGGCCAGCTCCTGGCAACACGGCCTATGATGATCTTCTTCGAGCCGAGCGGACGATCCACTCGCACGAGACAGGAACTCCTGTCCCGGCTCGCGAAAGTTGGGGGGAGCCACGATCGGCGGCGCCATGGCGAGCCGGTCGAGATCGGGCAGCCGAGCGCGAGGGGTCGAATCGATTGCCGGTTGCGCCGTGCACCATGTTGCGGGTGTTAGCCCCCGCTGCGAATTCCGGTGTGTTGGTCTTGCCGACAACAATTGCCCCGGCTGCACGCAGGCGCGCCACCACGCCGAGGTCGCGGCCAGGCACATGGGTGGAGAAGATCGCGCTGATGTAGGTTGTCCGAAGCCTCGCCGTATCCTCGGTGTCCTTGATGGCGATGGGCCGGCCATGCAGCGGGCCGAGCTCGTCGCTGCGCATCAAGGTAGCCTCCGCCGCGCGGGCGCCAGCGCGCGTGCCACCTTCGTCGAGCGTCACAATGGCATTCACTGCCGGGTTTACCCGATTGATCCGGGCGAGGCAGGGGTCGAGCAGTTCCATCGGCGACAGCGCTCGGGCGCCAATCAGTCGGCGAAGCTCCACAGCGGAAAGGCCGCAAGGCTTGGTCATGCGGGGGCGCCGTGGCCGCGCTCGCAGTTGGCGGCGTGCTCCGCGTCGGGCACCAGCGAGCCGCCGGTGCACCAGAGCAGGTGCGTAGGCCGAACGCCTGTCCCAAGTCGGCTCAGGTAGCGCCGACCCTCCTCGCTGTCCTCGATCCAGCCTGGTCCAGTGAAGCCGGCGACAGCGGATGGCTCAAGGCGCAGCCCCAGCAGGGTATGGGCACGTGCGACGAGACTAAACAAAAGATCATCTGGCACGGTGAAGGCCCCGGAGAGAAGGCGATGAGTGGCCTCCCAGGCCAACTCGGACGCCGTGGGCACGGCCAGGCCGTCCGCCGCCGTGCGGTTATCGAGGCCAATATCGTAAACAGAAATCCCTGGCCCAATCGCAAGGCGTGCCAGCATGCAGGGTGCCGCGACCGGCTCGGCCAGGAAGCAGTGAACCGCGTCCCCGAAGACCTGCTTCAGCCCAAAGGCGATGCCGCAGGGAGCGCCGCCGACGCCGCAGGGCAGGTACACGAAGAGCGGGTGCGCCGCGTCTACGCGGACGCCTTCTGCCTCAAGCTGTGCCGCCAGTTCCCACGCGGCGGCGGCGTACCCCAGAAACAGGGGCAGGGAGTTCTCGTCATCCACGAAGTAGGTGTCGTCGCGTGCTGCGGCGATGGCACGGCCGGCCGCGACGGCGGCAGCGTAGTCGCCCGCATGCTCCACCACCTCGGCGCCAGCCTCGCGGAGCCGCGCTTTCTTCCATGCCTTGGCCTCGTGCGACATGTGCACCGTGGCACGGAAGCCCAGCGCCGCCGCCACCGTACCGATGGCCAGGCCAAGGTTGCCGGTGCTGCCCACCGCGACAGCGTACTGCCCGAAGATGGCCCGTGCTGCCGGGGTGGACAGCGCCTCCTCACGCGACAGCCCACGACTCATCGCCAGCGCCTCGGCATGGCCGAGCACCTCATGAAAGCCCCCCCGCGCCTTCACGGATCCGGCCACGGGCAGCAAGTCGTCCCGCTTCAGCAGGACATCACCCGACAGGGGATAACCAAGCACCGAACTGGCCTCTCGCAGGCGCTCTAGCGGCGAGGCGATGCTGCCATCCACCATCGCACCGGGGAAAAGCGTGCGCAGAGCGGGTCGCCAACGCTGGAAGGCGTCGGCGGCTTCGCGCACGGCTTCCCCGCGCACGGACGAGGCGGCGAGCGCCTCAGAAACGGCGATACGGTCTTCGTTCAGCCAAAGCAGCGGCTTGGCACGGCCGAGGCTTTGGCGCAGCAGGTCAGGGGCGGATTGGTGTGTCATGATCGCTCCTGCAGTCTTGGCGGCACCATAGCCCCCGCAAAAGTCATCCTTTCTCTGGTCTCCCATTAGGTATGCTAATGGCGATCCAGAATCTGGCAGGCTCGGAGGGTGAGCGAGAATGGCAGCTCAACCGGATGAGGAGCTCCCAAACCGCCGCGGCGGGCGGCAGTGGGGCGGGCTGCTGCCGCTGCTGCACCATTTCGATGCGGCGGCGCGGCACCTCAACTTCACCAAGGCGGCGTCGGAGTTGAACGTGACCCAGGGGGCCGTCAGCCAGCGCCTACGTTTATTGGAGGGGCGGCTCGGCATTCGCCTGTTCCGCAGGTTGCCACGCGGCCTTGCATTGACCGAAGAAGGCGCGCAGCTCGCGGCCGCGGTGCGGCGCCTCCTTGCTGAACTGGACGATACCGTCTCTCGTATTCAACCACGGCGCCGGGGACCACAACTGGCGCTGGGATGTCCGCCTTCGTTCGCCATGCTCTGGCTGATTCCGCGCATTCACGACTTCAGCCAAGCGCACCCCGAGGTTGGGATCCGCTTCCACGGCGAGTTTATCGGCCTGGCCGCGAGCGGCGCAGCCGAGGCGCAAGGCGGACTGATGATCCGCTATGACCCCGACATGGCGCGGCATCCTGGCGCAGAGTTCCTGCTGCCGGAGTACCTGATTCCGGTGACCGCTCCCCTCCCATCCAGGGGCTGCCCGGAGCCGTCTGCAGGGCTTGATCGGTTGCACGAGGCGACCTTCCTTCATGATGCCGCGCCATGGGAGGGCGCCCCGGCCTTTTGCGAGTGGAGGGAATGGATTGAGGGGGCCCTGCCCGCGTCCGCGCGCCGGCGGCTGGGAGACGCATATCGATCTGGGCACCAGTACAATTTGGCGCAACTCGCGTTGCGGGCTGCGAGCAGTGGCCAAGGCGTGGCGATCGGACGCAGTGCCCTTGTGCTGGAAGAACTGGCGGCGAAGCGGCTGCGAGTATTGAAGGGCGCCGTACCAGTCCGTGCGCGCGCCGGTTACTACGTGACGCATGACGGCGCATCGAGTGATGCGCGCGCTAACTTCCTTACGTGGTTGCACGGCCAGTGCAAGGACTTTGAGGTGGCGCGCGATCTGCAGTTGCGACGCGTACGCTGAGTTGCGCCGAGCTAGATCGCCGTCATGAGGGCTAAGGATAAGATCCTTGCTGAAACGACAGGGGAAAGGACGGCTCTGCTCGTTAAGAAGTTTAGGGCGGTGACCCACGAGGACTCCATCACCCGCCTCATCGGCGCCGTCATGCTCGCGGCCGACGATGAATGGTAGATGCAGCACCCACCACCTAGACGCTGCGTCGTGTCGAGGAGGTGCCGCTTGCGAAGGCAGAGAAGAGAATGGTCCCGCCAGGCCAATCTCTCGCCCGGTATCGGTTCTGGTCAGCCGACTGGTTGCCCTGGCAGGCGATCGAGACGCTGAGAAAAAACCGGCCCACCCTCAGCTTCCGGCTCTCGTTCCAAGTGGAATGGCCGGAGCTTCAGCAGGGCGCGGGGCAGGGCCGCCTGAGAATTCGAGGCTACCCCCCGAAACTCAGCAAAGGCCTATCACCACCAAACTCGGGTGCCACTTCGATGAGCCGCTGATCTCTTCAGTTCCGCCGCTGCGAGGAAACTTCGGCCCCGCCCCAGGACTCGAGCAACCGGATCAAGGCGGTGACGTCCTGCCCCTCTCCGCCATGTACGTAGGCGTGGTCGTAGAGTTGCTTGGCGGTGGTGCAAGTCAACATGGTGGTGCCGAGCGCCTCGGCCTCGGCCAGGGCCAGCCGCACATCCTTACGCATCAGTTCCAGCCGGAAGCCGAAATCGAAGCTCCGCTCCAGCACCGCTTTCGGCATGAAAACCTCAGTGGAGAAGGACCGGCCGCTACTTCTCGCGATCACCGCGTGCATGACCGCTGGGTCAAGCCCGGCCTTGGCCCCCATCACCATCGCCTCGGCCGTTGCCGCCCAAACTGTCGCGGCGATCAGGTTGTTGACGAGCTTCAGGGTCTGCCCCTGGCCCACCTCCTCGCCGACATGAATGGTCCCTCGGCCTATCGTTTCAAGCAGGTCGCGCACCTGCTCAAAGGCCGCTCGGTCACCCGAAGCCATGACCGAGAGCGTCCCCGCCTTCGCGCCAGCCACACCGCCCGAGACGGGGGCGTCGAGAACCGCAACACCTTTGGCGGAAAGGCCCTCTGCCACCTCGGATGCCACGCGTGCGCCGGTGGTCGAAAGGTCGGCGTAGATACGCATCGCCGATCCTTCGACGAGCCCACCGGCGCCGAGGGCCACCTGCTTCACCACATCCGGCGTCGGCAGGCTGACAAAAACAATCGGTGCAGCGTCTGCCACCGCAGCCGGAGATGGCAGGGCAGTAGCCCCCAAGGCCTCCGCCTGCGCCAGCGCCGCCGGACTGACGTCATGCACCAGCAGGCGATGGCCCGCAGAGATCAGCCGCTCGACCATCGGGCCACCCATTGCGCCAAGGCCGACAAAGCCGACAGTTAGGACGTTCGCGGTCACGGGCGCACCAGCGGGCAGCCGCCCTCTGCCAAGGGCCGGAACGCCTGCTCGGCCGGAATGGTGGCGAGGACGCGATACAGGTCCCATTCGCCGCGCGAGTCCTCAGGACGCTTGGCCTCTACCAGATACATGTCGTGCACATGGCGCCCATCCTCCCGCACACGCCCATTCCGGGCGAACATGTCATTCACTGGCAGCTGCCGCATCCGCGCCGCCACCGCTTGGGCCTCGTCCGTCCCGGCCGCCTCGATGGCGCGCAGGTAATGGCGCACGGCCGAATAGACGCCAGCCTGATACTGCGTCGGCATGGCGCCCCGGTGACGTTCAGCGAAGCGGCGGGCAAAGGCGCGAGATTCGTCATTCTGGTCCCAGTACCAGGCCTCGGTCGCCACCACCCCCTGCGCAGTCTCGAGGCCGAGTGCGCGAATGTCCGTGATGTTCACGAACATGCCCACAAGCCGCTGACCGCGCCGCGTCAGGCCAAACTCCCCGGCCTGCTTGATGGAGTTGATGGTATCGGTCCCCGCATTGGCGAGCGCCACCACCTGTGCGCGGGATGCCTGCGCCTGTAGCAGGAAGGATGAGAAGTCGGGCGCGTTGAGCGGGTGCCGAACCCGTCCAACCGCCGTGCCGCCCTCTGCACGCACCGTGGCTTCCGAGGCGCGTTCAAGTGCGTAGCCCCCTTCATAGTCCACCGTAAGGTAGAACCAGGATCGTGCTCCTTGCTGCAGTACCGCGCGCGTGGTGCCAGAGGAAAGAGCGTAGCTGTCCGACACCCAATGAAAGCCGACAGGTGAGCATTGCCGTCCTGTGAGTTCGGTTGAGGCGGCGGAGGTGTTGATGATGACGCGGTTGCGCTCCCTTCCGACCTGCTGAACCGCCAGCGCGACCGCCGAGTTCGGCATATCGATGATCATGTCGACGCGTTCGGTGTCGATCCAGCGGCGGGCGGTCGCAGCGCCGGTGTCCGGGCGGTTCTGGTGGTCAGCGAAGACCACCTCCACCGGCCGTCCAAGGGCGCGGCCACCATGATCCTCGATAGCCAGCCGCGCGGCAGCGACCGATCCAGGTCCGGCGAAATCCGCGTAGGGCCCCGTCATATCGGTCAGCACACCGATACGAACAACATCATCGGAAACCTGCTGGGCGGTGGCAGCGGATGTCAGGCCGAGCGCCATGAGTAGCGCGGCCACGCCGGAACGGATGGACATGCAGTTTCCTCCTTGCCCTGGTCGCCCTGGGTCGCTCTGCAGGCTGCGCACCTTATGGCCTGGACACGATCCCAAAGCGGACAAGTGTGGTCAATCCTGACGAGATGTTCGCTGGCAGCATTTGTACACACTGGGTTGCCGCTGCCGCGCCGGAGGTGAAGGTCGGCGGCCACGACCGCTTCAGAGCTCTCCTTTCGGGCCTTGATACTTCGGTGATGGCCCTGTCGATCGCATCCATCGCTCCAGCCGAATCCCGCTGTGTTTCAAGTGAGCCCGAGTTGCGAGCCTACACGGAAGCACTCGCGGAAGCCGAAAAGTGCCCCTCTGCCCTCCTTCGGACCTGCAGGCGACCTGCAGAAGCGGTCGGCTGCAAGGGATCACTCCTCGGCGTAGTCGGCGAGATCGACGGTCTTGATGCTGAAATCGACCCGATCAGACCGGCGGGCCGCCTCGCGCAGCAGGTTCTTGCTGCCTGAAAGCAAGTCTTCGAGCGAGCGGAAGGGGAAGTCGGTTTCCTCTCCATCCTCGGACTTGATCACAAGGGCCTTGCCGGGCCGCGAGGGGGCCGAGCCGCGCTCCTTGGACAAAGAAGGCGGCGAGGGTCCACGTCGGCCCTTTCCCGTGTCTTTTGCTTCGGATCGAGACTCGGACAGAGTTATCGGCAACGGGGGCGCCGCCGGAGGGGGAGCCTTGGCCGGCGCGGGGGGAGGGGGCGAAACGGGATCGGACACCAGAGGCCGCGCTTCCGAGGCGGGCTGGAATTGTCGCGCTTTCGCCTCAACTGCCGACGGAGGTGCCGCGGCGATAGGCGGGGCGAGGCTGAATAAATCCTCCGCTTCTGTTTGCGTGCGCGAAGCCAAAGGCGCGATTGCTTCCGGGGCCGCCGCACGATTCCTCGAGACGTGTTCTTCATTGATGGAGCTTGCCGACCCGCTGGTGCCGGTCGCCTCCGTTTCGGAAGCGGAAGCGCTCGCTGCCAACGCGTTGGCTTCGCACGTTGCATCGAGATCCTCCGCCGCAACGATGGCCGGGACCACGGGGATGTTTTCAGCTTTCTCTCCAGCCGCAGCGCTTGCGGTGGGCGAAGGAAGCCCTCGATCTTCTGCCTCAATGGCCCGCTGCTTGCGGGCGATGATGGTAATGTTGGCCGGGGTGACCCCGAACTCGGCAGCGATCTTCTTGGTCGGCTCCCGGGCATCGACGCGTCGAAGGATGTCGGGCCAGTGGCTGCGGGTGATCTTGATGGCGGGCATCGGGGAGGCCTGTGTGCGGAGGCGGGCGGGGCCGCGCGGTCTGGAGAAAGCAAAGAAGGATGTTGTGGCTCGAGGCCGCGCTCGCCAGGGCAAAGGCGCCAGCGAAGTGCAGCGAAAGCCGCTCAATCCTCTCGGCCGGGCTGAAGGAGGGTGTCAAGGACAACGAAAGCCGCTGATGTTCAGGGTCGTCGCCGGTGACGCGGCCCTCGGTGATGACCAGGGGCCGAACCGTGCGGCTTTGGCCACCTCCGCGCGGGCCCGGATCGCTGGCCGGACTGTCGGGGTTCCCGAGGCGACGCTTATTCAGCTGCCCTTGGCTTCCTGGCCCGGCTTCGCGCCCGGTTGACCCGCGCCGCCGGAAGCAAGCCGCCCAGAAGGAGTCCGGCCGGTCTCGCCGAGGCCGCCTGAGACGACAGCGAGGAGGGGCGATGCCATCGCACTCCGTTCCCGAGATCCAACACCTGCTCGCGCACCTTGTGCTCGCCGTCGCCCCTTTGCGCGAACTGCTGCTCGAATGATCCCTCTGGCGACGGCGGCACCAAACCGAGGCATGCGCCGCACACATCCGATTACGCCTGCAGAAGCACCTGTAGTACGAGGCCTCTGTGTGGCCGCGCGGAGGCGTGTGCCGGCAACTCCAGCCGGGCCGCTCTGCCTCTTGGACGGCCGCTAAGCGCATAGGCCAGCAACCGCGGCAGCCGGCCCCGCCGCTTCTCGGCTTGCCGTGGCGGGCGCATCGACCTGCGCGGGGGCTATGGTGAGGAACCGGGCGTCAGGACAGCATGGACAGGCTGAGCGGCGCGATCTCGTCACCATCACGTCCACGGTAGTCCCGGCCGCAGGCCTCGCGCAGCATTCGCGCCTGGGAATCCGCAAGGATCCCTGCGGCCTCGGCCACGTCGAGGCGCGTCGGGCGGCCATCAGCCCAGATCGTCTCCCCACCGACCACCACACGCCGCACCGCCCGGTCTGCGGCATGGTAGATCAGCGAGCGGAGCGGATCGCGCGGCGGCGCCATCAACGGGTGGTGCAGATCCACCAGTACCACATCCGCCGCTGCCCCGACCTGCAGCCGGCCCAGGTCGTTCCGCCCCAGCGCTTCCGCGCCGCCGACCGTGGCGGCGTGGAAGACGCCCTCCGTGGTCGCGGCCGCAAGATCGCGCTCCGCGTTGCGCGCCAGGATGAGGGCGGTCCGCATTTCCTCGATCAGGTTGTGCGGCGCGACATCCGTGCCGAAGCCGATCCGCACCCCGCGTGCCCGGTAGGACCCGAAGCTCCGCAGGTGCTCCCCATAGCGTGAGAAGGGGGAGGGGCAATGCGCCACGCTCGCGCCATGCTCTGCCATCAGCCCAACATCGCGCGCCGTGTGCCAGCGGATGGAGGGGTGCTCGTCCACGAAGATGGCGTGGCCGAGGATCGTGCGCGGGGTCAGCATCCCGATGCTGGCCGCCCACTGGATGGGGGTGACGCCATGGCGGCGGATCATCTCCTGCACCTCCACGACTGCCTGGGCGATGTGGGTGGTGAAGGGTCGGCCGGTCTCGGCGGCGTACGCGACGCCCTCGCGCAGCATCTCCTCCTCCACCGTGTCGATCTGGGCGGGAAAGACGACGCTGCTCAACCGGCCCGAAGGGTGGTCCTCGGCCTCCCGCATGACCAGCTTCGCGGCCTCGAACTGGCGGTGCGCATCCTCGCGGTTCCACATCCAGGTGACGGTCTGTGGTGCGGACATGCCCCAGCGCGCCGCCGCATAGCCCGGGCCAGCCCAGCTCCGCAGTCCGCTCTCGGCCATGACCGTGAGCCAGCGTGGGAACGGGGCCGAGAGGTCGACAACCGAGGTCACCCCCGAGGACATCAGCTCCGCATAAGCGAGGCGCATCGCCGCCTCTCGCCCCGCTTCATCGAGGCGGAAGGCCTGGGAGCGCTCAAAGAGCCCGCTCATTCCCTGTTCCGGGACGCCGTGGTCCTCGCGCACGCCACGGTAGCCCGGCTCGGTGGTCGGGTGGGTGTGGATGTTCACCAGCCCTGGCATGACGAGCAGGCCGCGCCCGTCCACCACTTCCGCGTCCGGCTCTGGCGGGGAGGACGGGTCGTGCGGGCCGATCTGCGCCACCCGTCCGTCGCGCAGGAGGATGTCAAGGTCACGGCCGAAAGCGTGGCGGACTGCGGCGTCGTCCCAGACGATGGCCCAGGCCGCGTTGCGGATCAGGAGAGGCACGATCATGGTGTGCCTCCCGTCAGAGCTTCTCGAGGTTCCAGTAGAACAGGGCCGGGCCCGGCAGCAGGCCGCGCACATTCGAGCGGTGCGCGACAACGCCACGGTACTGGCCCAGCGGGATGTTCGTGGCGTTGCCGATATGAACGCGCTCCAACTCCTTCAGGATCTCCTGGCGCCGCACCGGATCCGTCTCGTAGGTCCAGGCGTCGTTCAACTGGGGCACGCGCGTGTCGCAGGGCCAGCCGAACCAGGCGCTCTCGCAATTGCCGACGAAGACGTTCAGCAGCGGGTTCTGGACACCGGTGATGGTCGCGTTGGTGACGAAGACGTTCCATCCGCCCTGGGTAGGTGGGTTGCGGGAGGACCGGCGCTGGACCAGACCGCTCCAATCCATCGCTATCAGGTCCACATTCGCGCCGATGCGCCGCAGCGCCTCCGCCGCCAGGAGTGCACCGGGATGGAGCACGGCGTTGTCCGCCGGGTCCATCACCACGATCGGCCGGCCGTCGTAACCGGCGGCCCGGAACGCGTCGCGCGCCTGCTGGTCGGTCAGGCGCGGCCAGCCAAGGGTGTCGAATTGCGGCGTCTCGGAGGGGGCGCAGCCGAAGGGGGCTCCGCATTCGCGCCAGGGCTGGTCCTGCCCGACGGTGGCCACCATGAAGTCCGGCTGGCGGATCACCCCCATCAGGGCCCGCCGCGCCTCGAGGTTGTCGAAGGGCGGGTGAAGGTGGTTCATGGCCAGGAACAGGACGTAGCCCAGCGGATCGTTGGGGGCGACGGTGACGTTGCGCATCCGCGTCAGGCGGGGCACGAGATCAGGCGCCGGGCTCTCGAGCAGGTCGATCTCTCCGGCCGCGAGTCCGTTCGCGGCGGTCGCGACATCGGGGGTGTAGAGGCTCTCGACGCGATCCACCTTGACCACCTTGCCACCCGCCGCTTGGCTGGGCGGCTCCGCGCGCGGCACATATTCTTCGAAGCGCTCATAGACGACGCGTGCACCAGGCACCCATTGATCTCGCCGGAAGCGGAAGGGACCGGAGCCGACAGGGTCCGTGATTGCGGTGTTCGGATCCGTACGCGCCAGGCGCTCCGGCATCATGAAGGGCACGTTGCTGTCGATTTTGCCCAGGGCCTCGAGCACGAAGCCCACAGGGCGCGTGAGGCGCAGCCGGATGGTTCGCACGTCGGGCGCTTCGAGGCTCTCGGTCACGCGCATCAGGGCACGGCCCATGCCGTCCCGCACGCCCCAGCGGCGGATGGATGCGACGCAGTCCGCAGCCGTAACCGGGGAGCCGTCGTGCCAGAGCATGCCGTCGCGCAGACGGAAGGTCCACTCCTTGCCATCCCCGCTGTTTCCGTAATCGCCCACCATCTGCGGCTGGGGCCGGTTCTGGGCGTCCATCGCGAACAGCGTGTCCCAGACGAGGTAGCCGTGATTGCGCGTGAGATAGGTGGTGGTCCAGATCGGGTCGAGCGCGCGCAGATCGCCGATTGGCACCGAACGGATCACGCGCCGCGGATCCTGAGCCATGGCCTGCCGCGACTGCACGCTCAGGAGGGCTGGTGCGGCCACGAGGGTCAGGTGACGGCGGCTGATCGACATGAGGGGCTCCTGGTCGCCAGAAGTCCATGGTGAGACCTGCTATCGCCCACAGCAACGAAAATTCGATCGAATGCGTCGGCGCGGGTGCTGTCCCAGCCTGTACCGCAACCGAAGGCGTAGACCACGGCAATCTAGAGGCGTGACGCCGCATCATCTCTCGCCCAAACTCGCACAAGACAGAAGGGGAGGCCGGCTTCATGACCATCCTAATCGAAGGTGCGATTGTCGTGACAGGTGACGAAGCAGGCACCATCTGCCACGATGCGGCACTGGCCATCGAGGGCAATCGGATTGCGGCACTCGGCCCGCGCGAGGCGGTCTCCGGCCGCTTTCCGGATGCGGAGCGGGTGGACGGCACGGGCCGGGTTATCCTGCCCGGTTTTGCGAACATCCATACGCATCTGGTGATGACGCTCGCCCGCGGCGTTTTCGAGGATTTGTCCCCACCTCACGAACCACCTTTCGACGGCGGGCTGTCGCCGATCCCACTGCCCCCGATGACCCCGCAGGAACAGGCGGTGATGTGCCAGCTTGGCGCGCTGGAGGCGATCCGGTCCGGCACCACGGCGCTGCTGGAGGACGGGGTAGACATCGCCAACTACGCGCAGGAAATGGTGGGCACCGGGCTGCGGATGCTTCTGGCCGAGCGCTGCTGGGACCGCGCCGGCGCCTCGATCGGCGATCCCTCCGAGTTCCGCCGCGACGAGGCGGTTGGCCGTGCGGGGCTGGAGCGCATCGAGCGGCTGCACGAGCAATGGGATGGCACGGGAGAGGGGCGCATCCGCGTCGGCGTCGCAGCCTGGGCACCCGACATGTGCTCCCCCGAGCTGCTGCGGGATGCGCGAGCGTTGCAGGATCGGCTGGGCACCATAGCCACCATCCATCTCAACCAGATCTGGGGCGAGGTCGCGGCAGTGCAGGCGCACCACAATATGCTGCCCTCCGAGTTCCTGGAGAGCATCGGCTTCCTGAGCGAGCGGCTGGTCGCGGCGCATTGCCGCTGCATGGAGCCGCTGGAGGAGAAGATCCTCGGCAAGCACCGGGTGAACGTTGCCTTCAACTCTGCGATCGCCGCGCGGCGGGGCCTGAGCCCGCGCGTATGTGAGATAGAGACGGCGGGGTGCAACGTCGGCATGGGCACCGACAACATGGCCGAGGATATGGTGGAGGTGATGCGCACCGGACTTTTCATGGAGCGGGTGCGGCGGCGCGATGGACGCAACCCGGCTCCGGAGGAGGCGCTACGCTGGGCCACGCGCAACGGGTATCGCGCGATGGGCGTGCCGGATGGCGGCTGGTTGGCAGAAGGAAACCTCGCCGATCTCATCATGCTACGGGTAGATCGCGCACACCTCGCGCCCTTCCTACGCCCTGTCTCGGTCTTTGTGCATCAGGGGCAGGCACGGGACGTCGAGGACGTGATGGTCGACGGGCGCTGGATCATGCGCGATGGCCAAGTGCTGACGATGGATGAGGCGCGCATCATTCGCGAGGCGGAGGCGGTGGCGGACCGTGCCTGGTCACGTCTCTTCGCGCGTAACCCGCAGATCAAAGTCCCCGAAGGATTCCGGCCCCTTCCGGACGCACCTGCCGAGGCCCTGTCTCCCGATAACCAAGCCCTCGCGCCGCCCCGGTCTTGATGAGACCCCGTTGCCGGAGTGCGGAGCGCCGTTCCGGCGCGGAAGCTTGGCGAGGTTAGGGTGATGGCAGGACAAGGCAAGCCGGTGGCGGCCGTGATATACGAGCGACCTGGATCCAGTTCAGCAGACCTGGGCAGTTCGTCAAGCGTTGCTGCGCGGGTCCGCAAAGCTGGATCAAGGGCGAACTGAACATCGCGAACGCGCTATAGACAGCGGCCGGGGGCCATTCTCGCTCGCGGCGACTACGCAGTCAGACCACCGTCTTGCAAGACTCGACGGCACAAGATCAGGTTTCCATGTTTAGAGCCTGTTGGCTTTCATCGAGTGATGAACTGGTGTGACCCACGATCTCGGTGGCTACCTCGCTCAACAGCCAGTCGCGGAAGGCGCGCAGCACCGGCTGAGCCGCGATTTCTTTCGGATAAGCCAGGCAGTAGGCTTGTCCGTCATCCAGCGGCAGGTCGAATGGCACGACGAGCCGCCCGGCGGCCAGCTCTGGCTCCACCATGAAGCGCGGCATCAAGGCGACGCCCAGGCCTGCAGCCGCAGCCTCTACGACGATGGCGTGGTGCTGGTACTGCGGCCCGCGCAGACCGTCCACCCCGGCCACGCCATGGGCCTGCAGCCAGTGCACCCAGGCGCGCGGCCGCGTAGTATGCTGCAGCAGCGTGTGGCGTGACAGGTCGGCGGGCTCGCGCAGCGTGCCGCCCGCCAGCAGCGCAGGCGCGCAGATCGGAACGCGCACATCAGGCACGAGCGGATGAACTGCCACGCCCGGCCGCTCCACTGAGCCCATCTGGATCGCCGCCTGCACTCCCTCCCCCGAGAAGTCGAGCGGCCAGGGCAAGGTGGTGTGATTGCGCATGTTGACCACGACCAAGCGGTGGAGCGTCTGGAAGCGTGGCATGCGCGCCATGAGCCAGCGCGCGCCAAAGGTGGGTGAGACGGCCAGGTTCAGCGTGCCGCCTGCGCCGCGATGCGCCAGCACCTCCTGCGTCGCAGTCTCGATGCGTGCCAGCGCGGCCCGCACCTCCGGACCATAGGTCGCCGCTGCCGCCGTCAACACCAGGCGCTGCCGCACACGCTGAAACAGCCGGAGGCCAAGCTTCGCCTCAAGTGCTGCAAGCTGGCGGCTGACCGCGCTCTGCGTCAGCGACAGTTCCTCTGCGGCCCGGGAGACGCTGAGGTGCCGGGCGCAGGCCTCAAAAGCCTGCAGCAGGGCGGTCGGCGGCGTGTGGCGGCGCATGGCCCGGATCCCAACAAGTTCATTCCATTCCGTCATGAAAGCATGACAAGTTTTCGGTTGCGAGCGTGGCCTTTGCGCGGAAAGCTGAATGAGGGGCAGCCGTTGTCCCGGGCACATCATGCGGCCCGGTCATAAACCGCTCCTCCAGGGTCGGGCCAGAACCGGCCATCGGGAGGGACGCGCACATCGCGGCGCATTTCCGGGAGGTGCATATGACCAATGCCCATGATTCTCTGCCCCGCCGCCTCGTGCTGGCCTCGGGCCTTGCCGTCGCCGCGCCGCTCCGGGCACGCAGCGCCTGGACGCCGAGTCAGCCAGTGCGCCTGCTGATCGGCTTCCCACCGGGCGGTGCCGTTGACATCCTGATCCGCATTGTCGGCGAAGGCATGCAGCGCGTCCGCGGGATCACCGCGGTCCCTGAGGTGCGCAGCGGCGCCTATGGCTTCATTGCCGCACAGGCCGCAGCACGCGCCGCGCCAGACGGCCACACCCTGGCCAGCGCCATCATGGGCACCATGTCGGTCGCGCCGGTGATGCCGGGCGTGCCGGTGCCCCTTGACCTCGACCGCGAGTTGACGCCGGTCTCGAACCTGGCCGGCACTCCGATGGCCCTCGTGGCGCGGCCTGACGCGCCCTTCTCTGACCTCGAGGGCTTGGCCGCCTATGCGCGGCAGCGCGGTGGCACGGCAACCTACGCTTCAGGCGGCAACGGCTCGATCAATCATCTGGCTGGCGCGCTGATCGCAAGCTCCATCGACGCGCGCATGGTGCATGTCCCTTATCGTGGGGGTGCGCCCGCCGTGCTGGATGTCTCGGCCGGCCGCGTGGACATCATGGTGGCGAACGTCGCCGAGGTCGCAGGACAGATCCGCGGCGGGCAGCTCAAGGGCATCGGCATCACCTCCGCACAGCGCAGCGACATGGTGCCCGAACTCGTCCCGCTTGCCGCCCGCATCCCGCAGCTCGAGATCACGAACTGGTTTGGCCTTGCCGGGCCCGCCGGCCTCCCGCCCGAGATCCTGGACGGCCTCGCCGGCATCTTCGGCGCCGTGCTGCGCGACGAGCAGACCGCCCTCACGCTCCGGCAGCGCGGGCTGGAGCCGCTGCCCGAAGCCGGCCCAGCCTTCGGGGCGCGCATCCGCCGCGACCGCGAGCGCTGGCGGCAGGTGATCGAGGCCAATGCGATCCGCAGCGACTGACAGACCTCGGCCACGGCACAATCCTCGCAAGGATGTTCATGACAGCGTCACTCTCCCTTGGAATCGATATTGGCGGCACCTTCACCGACCTCGTCCTGCTTGATCCCTCCGACGGGCGCGCGGTGATCTGGAAGGAGAGCACCACGCCGGACGAGCCGGCGCGCGGCGCGATGACCGGCGTCGAGCGGCTCCTGGCGAAGGCTGGCGTTCCCGCCAGCCGTGTCGGCCGCGTGGTGCATGCGACGACTCTGTTCACCAACGCCCTGATCGAGCGGAAGGGCGCGCCGACCGGCCTGCTCACGACCGCCGGCTTCGCCGACGTGCTGGAGATCGCGCGGGAGCGGAAATACGAGCTTTATGACCTGTTCCTGGAGATGCCGCAGCCGCTGGTTCCCCGCCCCTGGCGACGGGAGGCGCCAGAGCGGCTGGGACCGGACGGCACCGTCGAGAGGGCGCTCGACGTCGCCGCGATGTTGGACGAGGTGGCCGCACTGGTGGCACAGGGCGTGGAGAGCCTCGGGATCTGCTTCCTGCACGCCTACGCGAACCCTGAGCATGAGCGGCAGGCGGCCGAGGCGATTGCGCGGCGCTTTCCCCAGCTTTCGCTGTCGCTCTCCTCCGAGATCGCGCCAGAAATCCGCGAGTACCCGCGAACCGTCACCACGGTCGCCAACGCCTATGTCCGCCCTCTTGCCGAGACGTATCTCGATCGGTTGGAGGCCGAACTGAAGCGCGTCGGTGTCGGGGGTGAGCTGTTCCTGATGCTCTCCAGCGGCGGTCTCACTCATGTCGCCGAGGCGAAGCGGGCGCCCGTCCAACTGCTGGAAAGCGGGCCCGCCGCCGGCGCGCTCGCCGGAGCCTGGTTCGGCCGGCACGCCGGGCTGGAGCGTGTGCTCGCCTTCGACATGGGCGGCACCACCGCGAAACTCGCCTTGGTGGACGGAGGCGAGCCGCTGGTCGCCTGGGGCTTCGAGGCCGCCCGCACCAAGCGCTTCCTGCGCGGCAGCGGGCTGCCGATCCAGATTGCGACCGTCGAGCTGATCGAGATCGGCGCCGGCGGCGGCTCGATCGCGCGGCGCAGCGACCTCGGGACGTTGCAGGTCGGTCCCGACAGCGCCGGCGCGCAACCCGGGCCGGTCTCCTACGGCCGTGGTGGGACGGAGCCAACGGTGACGGACGCCGACCTCGCCCTCGGCTACCTGAATGGAGACTTCTTTCTCGGCGGCGCCATGCGCATCGACACCAGCTTGGCGCGCGAGGCGCTTTCCCGACTTGCTGGCGACCTCGAGCTGGATGAGCCACGCGCTGCCTTCGGCGTGCATGACGTGGTGAACGAGAACATGGCAGGCGCCGCCCGCGTCGCCATCGCCGAGCGTGGCCGCGTCCCGCAGGACTATGCGCTGCTTGCCACCGGAGGCGCCGCGCCCGTCCATGCCTGGCAGGTCGGCACCAAGCTCGGTATCGGCCGCGTGGTCTGTCCTCCCGGCGCCGGCGTGGGCAGCACCATCGGCATGCTGATGGCGCCCGCGCGGGTCGACCGTGTCGCCTCGTTCAACCGGGCCCTGGCCCACACCGACTGGACCGAGGTCGATCGAACGCTCGCCATGCTGCAAGCGGACGCCGAGGAGGTGGTGCGCGCCAGCGGCGCCGACCTCGCGCAGAGCCGCCTGCGCAAGCTGGCGGACATGCGCTACGTGGGGCAGGGATCTGAGATCACCGTCGTCCTGCCGGAGCCACTCTCGACCGACGGCGTGCTGGAGGCCTTCGAGGTGGCCTATCGCCGCCTGTTCGGCCGCACGCCGCCGGGCGCTGCCGTGCAGTTCGTTGCCCTCCGGCTGTCCGTGGCCGCACCGATGCCCGGCGCGGGGGCGGCGCTGCGGCTGGAGACCCATGCCGCCGAGGCGACCCTGAAGGGCCGCCGTCCTGTCTATTTCCCGGAGGCTGGCGGCACGCTCGAGACCCCGGTCTACGACCGCTACGCCTTGCCGGCCGGCGCACAGCTGGAGGGCCCTGCGGTGTTCGAGGAGAACGAAAGCACTTTCGTCGTCGGTCCCGGCGCACGGATCCGCGTGCTGCGGGACCTTTCGATCCTGGCCGAGCGCGCAGCCTGACGGTGCAAGCCATGCAGCAAACCCCACGCCGCTTCGATGCTGTCGAGCTGGAGCTTCTCTGGCGCCGCCTGATCTCGCTGGTGGATGAGGCCGCGGCGGCGCTGGTCCGCACCTCTTTCTCCACTCTGGTGCGTGAGAGCTACGACTTCTCGTGCGTCGTCACCGACGCGCAGGGCCAGTCTCTCGTGCAGGCGACGGAGAGCATCCCGAGCTTCATCGGCACGCTCCCGGAGACAGTGAAGCACTTCCTGCGCTTCTTCCCGGTGGAGACGCTGCAGCCCGGCGACGTCCTCATCACCAATGACCTCTGGCTGGGAACAGGCCATCTTCCCGACATCACCGTGGCCAAGCCGATCTTCCGCAATGGGCGGGTGGTTGCCTTCAGCGCCTCCACGGCGCATGCGCCAGACATCGGCGGGAAGATCCGCAGCCCGGAGCCACGCGAGGTGTTCGAGGAAGGGCTGCAGATTCCCCCCATGAAGCTGATGCGCGGTGGCCAGGCGGACGACACTCTGGTCGCGATCATCCGCAAGAACGTGCGGACGCCGGAGCAGACCATGGGCGATCTCTGGGCGCAGGTTGTCGCCCTGGACCTCATGGAGGAGCGGCTGATCGTCCTGATGGATCAGGCCGGGCTCGAGGACCTCTCGGACCTGGCGCGGGAGGTGCAGGCGCGCTGCGAAAACGCGATGCGGGCTGCCATCGCCGCCTTGCCCGATGGCACTTACCGCAGCGAACTGCAGACCGACGGGCTGATGGACAAGCCGGTCACCATCCGTATGGCGCTGACCATCACAGGCGACCGCATCCACGTCGACTATTCTGGCACTGACCCGCAGGTGGACCGCGCGATCAATTGTGCGCTCTGCTACACCTACGCGATGACGATGTACGGGGTGAAGGTCTGCACCACGCCCGCCCTGCCGAACAACGAGGGTGCCTGGAGGCCGATCTCAGTCGCCGCGCCGGAAGGCTGCATCGTCAATCCGGTCTTCCCGGCCTCTGGCGGTTCCCGAATGTTGATCGGGCACTACCTGCCCATGCTGGTCTTCGGCTGTCTGGGTCAGGTGGTGCCGGAGCGGGTCATGGCGGCCACCGGCTCTCCCATGTGGGGCATGAACCAGTCGGGCGTAAACGCCGCCGGCAAGCCCTACGCGAACATGTTCTTCTTCAACGGCGGAATGGGCGGCAACGTGCGCGGCGATGGCATTTCCTGCCTGTCCTGGCCGTCCAACGTCTCGTCCACCGCGATCGAGATCAGCGAGCACATCGCCCCCATCCGCGTCCACCACAAGCGGCTCCGTCCGGACAGCGGGGGGGCGGGGAAGCATCGTGGGGGCCTCGGGCAGGAGATCCTTATCGAGAGCCGGTCGGAGACGCCGATCGCCGTCTCCTTCCTCGCGGAGCGCACCATCTTCCCTGCTTTCGGTGTCGAGGGCGGCCGGGACGGCGCGCCTGGTGTGCTGCGCATCAACGGCGAAAAGGTGGATCCGAAGCGGCAGTACGTGCTGCAGCGCGGCGAGACGGTGCTGCTCGCGACACCGGGCGGTGGTGGCCATGGCGACCCAGCGGCGCGTGACCCGCGCGCGATTGAAGCAGACCTTGCTTCTGGCCACGTCACGGATCCAGTACCCTACAGAGAATAGCGGCGCCAACGACACGCACTGCGAGGAAACTGGGATGGGACTCCGTCAACAACAGAAGGATGCAAACCATGCTGAGACGTAGCCTTGCAATCCTGCCGTTCGCAGCGCCGGGCCTTCTGCCCCGGGCCGTGGGGGCGCAATCCGCGCCGTTCCCGAGCCGGCCGGTGCGCATCGTGGTGCCCTTTGCCGCCGGCGGCACGGCGGACGTGCTGGCTCGCCTGGTGGGGGAGCGGCTGTCGGCGAAGTGGGGCCAGCAGGTGATCATCGACAACCGCCCCGGGGCCGGGGGCAACATCGGGGCCGAGCAGGTCGCGCGCGCGCCCGGGGACGGCTACACCCTGCTCCTCGGCACCATTGGCATCCATGCCGCAAGCTCGATTTATTCGAAGCTGCCCTACAACCCTGACACCGACCTGGCGCCTGTGACCGTGCTGGCGGAGATGCCGAACGCGATCATCGTGCACCCCTCCGTTCCTGCCCGGACCCTGCGGGAGCTGATCGAGCTGGCGCGGCAGCGGCCCGGAGGGCTGACGTTCGGCTCTGCCGGCAGCGGCAGCTCCACGCACATGGCGGGCGAACTCTTCATGCAAGTGGCGGGCGTGCGCATGGTCCATGCCCCCTACCGCGGCAGCGCGGCCGCGCTCAACGACCTCGTGGCCGGAAGCATCCAGGTGATGTTCGAGAACGTGCCCACCGTGCCGCCCCTGGCCCAGGCGGGCAACGTGCGCGTGCTGGCCGTCACCTCCGCGGAGCCCGTGAGCGCGCTTCCCGACGCGCCGCCGGCGACACAGGCCGGCCTCCCCGACTATGTGGCGACGGCCTGGATGACATTGGCGGCTCCATCCATTGTGCCGGTGCCACTGCTCCAGCGCCTCAACACCGACACAGTCGCCGTGCTGAACGAGCCTGCGATCCAGCAGCGGCTGACCCAGCTTGGCGCCCTCAAGCGCGGCCTTTCCGTCGAGGAAAGCCGGCGCTTCTTCGCCGAAGAGACGCAGAAGTGGACGCGCGTCATCCAGACCGCAGACATCCGGGTGAACTGAGCCGATGCACGACGCGCCACGGGCCTTTGACTCCGTTCATCTTGAGCTGATCTGGACCCGCCTCGTCTCCATCGTGGATGAGGCGGCGGCGGCGCTGGTGCGCACCTCCTTCTCCACGATCGTGCGGGAGAGCCATGACTTCGCCTGCGTGCTGACCGACGCGCGCGGCCATTCCCTGGTGCAGGCGACGGATGGCGTTCCTTCCTTCCTCTGCACGGTCCCGCGCACCATCGGTCATTTCCTGCGTGAGTTCCCACCGGAGACGCTAGAGGAGGGTGACGTCCTCATCACCAATGACATCTGGCTGGGCACCGGACACCTGCCGGACATCACGGTGGCCAAGCCCATCTTCCTCGACGGGCGGCTGGCGGGGTTCGCCGGCTCCGTCGCGCATGCGCCGGACATCGGCGGCCGCATCCGCACTGCGGAGTCGCGCGAGGTCTTCGAGGAGGGGCTGCAGATCCCGGTGATGAAGGTCGTACGCAGGGGGGTGATGGACGACACCTTCCTGCGGTTTTTCCGCAAGAACACCCGCATGCCCGACCAGACTCTGGGCGACCTGCAGGCGCAGTTCACGGCGCTGGACCTGATGGAGCGCCGGCTGCGCGGGGTGCTGGCCGAGCACAGGCTCGCCTCCCTGGAGGAGCTTGCGGACGAGATCCACGGCCGCTCGGAGCGTGCCACCCGCGCGGCCATCCGTGCCGTGCCCGATGGGACCTACCACGCCGAAGTGCTGACCGACGGGCTGGAGCGGCCGATTCGGCTGAAGCTCGCCCTGCGCAAGCAGGGTGACTCCATCCATGCCGACTATGCGGGCACGGACTCCCAGGTCCCGCGCGGCATCAATGTCTGCCTCGCCTACACCCTGGCCTACACCGCGTTTGCGGTGAAGGCGGCGTTGTGCCCCGAGGTTCCGAACAACGAGGGCGCTTTCCGCCCCATCACCGTCTCGGCTCCGCAGGGCTGCATCCTCAACTCCACCCCTCCCGCGGCGGGAGCGAACCGCGCCCTGACGGGGCACTTCATCCCGCCGATGATCCTCCAGGCGCTCGCCTCCGCACTCCCAGACCGGGTCATTGCGGGAACTGGCTCTCCCCTCTGGAGCCTGAACTTCGCGGGCACGCGGCCGGACGGCACACCGATCGCGAACCAGTTCTTCATGAACGGCGGCTACGGGGCCAGCGCGGGGCGTGACGGGCCGAACGTGCTTTCCTGGCCCTCCAACGTCTCCGCGGCCCCCGTCGAGATGATCGAGCAGGGCTATCCCTTCCGCATCCGTCACCGCCGGCTGCGCAGGGGCACGGGCGGCGAGGGGCGCCACCGGGGCGGCACCGGGCAGGAGTGGGCGTTCGAAAGCCGCTCCACGACACCGGTCGCCGTCACCTTCATGGCGGAGCGGACGAAGTCCGAGGCCGCCGCGCCCGGCCTCGCGGGCGGGCGGCCCGGCACTCCGGGCGCGGTGCTGATCGACGGCGTCCCAGTAGACCCGAAGCGGCAGCATATCCTGCAGCCCGGCAGCGTCGTGGAACTCCGCACGCCCGGTGGCGGCGGCCATGGAGACCCTGGAGAGCGCGCACAGGAGCGGATCACGCGCGACCGCGAGGACGGCCTGCTCGGGGAGGCACAGGCATGAGCGCGGACCGCCACGCGCTGGCGATCGACATCGGCGGCACCTTCACGGACATCGTTCTGTACGATTCCCGCACCGGGCGCTTCGCCGCGCACAAGGAGCTGACGACGCCCGCAGATCCCGCATGGGGTGTCATCACCGGCATCAGGCGGCTCCTGTCGCGTGAGAGCGTGGAAGCCGCGGCCGTCGGCCGGGTGGTGCACGCCACCACGCTGTTCACCAACGCGCTGATCGAGAGGCGCGGTGCGCGCACCGGGTTGATCACCACCGAGGGCTTCCGGGACACGCTGGAGATCGGCCACGAGCGGAAATACGAACTCTACGACCTGCATCTGCCGCTGCCCCAGCCGCTGGTCCGCCGCGCCCGCCGGCTGGAGGCGCGCGAGCGCCTGGCACCCGATGGCTCCGTGGAGGTCGCTCTCGAGCCGGACAGCGTGCTCCAGGCCGCCGACGCGCTGGTGTCGCAAGGCGTGGAGTCGGCCGCCATCTGCTTCCTCCATGCCTACGCCAACCCCTCGCACGAGCAGGAGGCGGCGAGCCTGATCGCCGCACGGCACCCTCAGCTGATGCTGTCGCTTTCGTCGGAGGTGGCGCCACAGATCCGCGAGTTCGAGCGTTCCTCCACCACCGTCGCCAACGCCTATATCAAGCCGCTGGCCGAGCGCTATCTGAACCGCCTCTCCGAGGACCTGACGGCTCTGCGGATCAAGAGCCCGCTCTTCATGATGCTGAGCAACGGCGGACTGACACACGTGGACGAGGCGAAGCGCGTGCCGGTGCAGCTCCTGGAGAGCGGCCCGGCGGCCGGGGCGCTGTCAGCCGCGTTCTTCGGGGCGCGCTCCGGCGAGAGAGACCTCCTGGCCTTCGACCTGGGCGGCACCACCGCCAAGCTGGCGCTTGTGCAGGACGGCGAACCGCATGTGGTCCACCGCTTCGAGGCAGGGCGTGAGCGCCGCTTCACCACAGGGAGCGGCCTGCCACTGACCATCTCCACAGTGGAGCTGATCGAGATCGGTGCCGGTGGAGGTTCCATCGCCGCGCATGATGCGCTGGGACTGCTGAAGGTCGGCCCACGTTCCGCGGGCTCCATGCCCGGCCCGGCCTGCTACGGCCGTGGCGGTGCCCACCCGACCGTGACGGACGCCAACCTCCTGCTGGGCTATCTGGACCCGGAGACTTTTGCCGGTGGCACCATGCGGCTGGACACCGGCGCGGCGGAAGCCACGGTGGGCGCCCTGGCAGGTGAGGCCGGACTCAGCGCGGCACGCGCCGCGGAGGGCATCCACGCCGTCGTGAACGAGACCATGTCTGCGGCGGCCCGGGTCCACGTGGCCGAGCAGGGGCATGACGCTCGTGACTTCGCGCTGCTCGTGACAGGGGGCGGGGGGCCACTGCATGGCTGCGAGCTGGCACGCCGGCTGGGCATCTCCCGGGTCATCTGCCCACCTGGGGCGGGCGTCGCCTCGGCGCTCGGGCTGCTGCTGGCCCCGGCGCGGGTGGACCGCGTCGCCACCATCTCGCGGCCCCTTGCCGGGATGGACTGGGCGGCGCTGGAAGCCAGCTTCTCGGCGATGGAGCAGGACGCGCGCACGGTGATCGCGGCCACGCTGGGCGCCACGGCGGCGCTGAGCATCCGTCGCGGTGCCGACCTTCGCTTCGCTGGCCAGGGCTACGAGGTCGTGACGGATCTGCCCGCCGGCCCGTACGGCCCAGATTCCGAGGACATGATCCGGGCTGCCTTCGAGAGGGCCTATGAGCTGGTATTCTCGCGGCGGCCCGGTGTGGCGACGATCGAGATGATCAACATCCGCGTCTCCGTCACCGGCAGCGCCGCGGAGGGCGCGCTCGACCCGGAAGTCCCCGAGACCTCCCTCGGGGAGCCGCGGACCGGCGCCCGTAACGCGCGTTTCGGAAGCGAGGAGATGGACACGCCGGTGCTGGACCGCTCCCGGCTGCCCGCCGGCGTGGAGGTTCCGGGCCCGGCCGTCATCGAGGAGGCCATGTCGACACTTCTTGTGCCTCCCGGTGCCCGCGCAGTGGTCGAGGCCTCCGGCAACATTGTCATCCACCTGCCTCTGGCCGTCACGCGGCAGGGCCAGCACCAGCATGAGGTCGTGTGATGAGCCTTCCTTTGTCCCATATCCGTGTGCTCGACCTCACGCGGGTGCGCTCCGGACCGACATGTGTGCGCCAGCTGGCCGACTGGGGCGCCAACGTCATCAAAATCGAGGCGCCGGACGAGGTGGACACAGGCAAGGGGATGGGCGGCGAGCGCCACGGGCCGGACTTCCAGCACGTCCATCGCAACAAGCGCGGCATCACGCTGAACCTCAAGCAGGCAGCGGGACGCGCCGCCTTCCTGCGCATGGTCCGCCAGGCGGATGTGGTGGTCGAGAATTACCGCCCAGACGTCAAGGACCGGCTGGGCATTGGCTACGCGGCCCTGGCGGCCGAGAACCCGCGCATCATCCTGGGGTCGATCAGCGGCTTCGGTCAGGACGGCCCATACGCGCGGCGACCCGGCTTCGACCAGATCGCCCAGGGCATGGGCGGGCTGATGAGCGTGACCGGCCTGCCTGGCCAGGGGCCGGTGCGCGCCGGCATCCCGGTGGCCGACCTCTCCACCGGCCTCTACTGCGCCATCGGCATCCTGGCCGCGCTGGTGGAGCGCGACCGGACGGGGAGGGGCCGCTGGGTCCACACCAGCCTGCTGGAGTCCATGGTGGCGATGATGGACTTCCAGGCCACGCGCTGGACCATGGCCGGCGAGGTCCCCCAGCAGGCGGGCAACGACCACCCGACAACGGTGCCCACCGGCCTGTTCCACACCGCCGATGGCGTCATCAACCTTGCCGCAGGGGGGGATGAGATGTGGCGCCGCATCGTCGAGACCCTTGGCCTTGAGGAGGAGGCGAGGGCGCCTGAATTGGCGACGGAGGCGGCACGGAGCGCCAACCGCGCCAAGGTCAACGCCGCGCTCCAGGCAAGGCTGTTGGGCGACACCGCGGCGAACTGGATCGAGCGGCTGAACCAGGCGGGCGTCCCGACTGGCCCGGTCAACGATATGTCCGAGGTCTTCGCCGACCCGCAGGTCAGGCACCTGGCGCTCGGGCTTCCCATCTCGCATCCGAGGCTTGGCGACATCACCGTGGTGCGAAACCCCGTCCAGATGCCTGGCGTCGAGCCACCGCGCCGCCCCACTCCCGAGCGTGGTGAGCATACGGACGAGGTCCTGGCCGAGTTCGGCTTCAGCCCGGGCGAGATCGTGGCGCTGCGTCAGGAGAAGGCATTGTGACCGCCCTGCTGAGGCTGGAAGTGGCCGATGGCGTCGCGCGCCTGGTCTTCGACAACCCGCGCCGGCTGAACGCCATCAACGCCGAGATGTGGCAGGCCCTTCCTGGCCTGCTGGGACGCGTCGCCGAGGATCCTGCGATCCGCGTCCTGATTCTGTCCGGTGAGGGCGACCGCGCCTTCTGCACCGGCAACGACGTGAGCGAGTTCGAGACCATCCGCGCCACGCCGGAGGCCGCCGCGCGCTACAACGCGTGGCAGCATGAGGTGGGCGAGCGTCTGCGCGGACTGGAGAAGCCCGTGATCGCCGCCGTGCACGGGCATTGCCTCGGGGCCGGTCTGGAGATGGCGCTGATGTCCGACATCCGCATCTGCTCGGCGCAGGCCAGCATGGGCGTCCCGGCCGTGAAGCTGGGCCTGCCCTACCGGCTGGAGGACATCGAGACGGTGGCCGCCGTGACCGGCCCCGCCCGTGCGCGGGAGATGGTGCTGCTCGGCCGGTCCTATTCGGGTGACGCGCTGCTGGCAATGGGGCTGGCCAACCGGGTTCTGCCGGACCGCGCCTCGGCGATGTCGGCGGCGGAGGCGCTGGCCCGCGAGATGGCGGGGCTCGCGCCCCTCTCGCTCGCGGCGGCGAAGATCGGCTTCCAGGAGCTGATGCGGCGCGACGGCCCCTCCGACCGTGCGCGCGCCCAGGCCGCCGCCGACCGCTGCTACGCCAGCGAGGACTACGCCGAGGGCCGCCGTGCACGAGCCGAGAGACGCCCGCCGCGCTTCCTGGGGCGCTGACTGGCGCGGCATCCCGGCGCGCGCCGTCGCGCCGGCACTCATGCGACGGCATGCGCAATCGGCGCGGCGCCGTCTGTCGGCTCCATGCGGAAGGTCCGGCGGACGGGACGTCCAATGCGTCCTGTCCAGTCCTTAGACCAGGTCGCGGCAGAACTCCTGGATGCGGCCGCAGGCCTCGCGCAGGCTGTCCGTGTCGGTGGCGTATGAGACGCGGACATACGGGCTCATGCCATAGGCAGCGCCCTGCACCACGGCGACCTGCTTCTCGGCGAGCAAGGCGGTGACGAAATCCGTGTCAGTCTCGATCCTGCGACCGCCCTTGGAGGTCTTGCCCAGGCAGCCCGCGACATTGGGGAACACGTAGAATGCGCCCTCGGGCTTGTGGCAGCTAATCCCGGGTGCCTTGTTGAGCATGTCCACCACGAGGTCACGCCGGTCGCGGTAGACCGCAGCCCGTTCGGCGAGCAGATCCTGCGGTCCATCCAAAGCGGCGATCGTGGCCGCCTGGCCAACGGTCGAGACGCCGCTGGTGGACTGACCCTGCACATTGGCCATGGCCTTGATCAGCCGCTTGGGGCCGCCGCTGTAGCCAATGCGCCATCCGGTCATCGCATAGGCCTTCGAGGCGCCGTTCACGGTCAAGACGCGATCGCGCAGTCGCGGCTCCACCGCAGCAATGGTGGCGAACTCGAAGCCGTCATAGAGCAGGTGCTCATACATGTCGTCCGTCATGACCCAGACATGCGGGTGTTTCAGCATCACCTCGGCGATAGCCTGCATCTCCTTGCGAGAGCACGCGGCGCCGGTCGGGTTGTTCGGGAAGTTGAGGATCAGCCACTTGGTGCGCGCGGTGATCGCGGCGTCGAGTTCCTCAGGGGGCACCTTGAAGCCGTTGTTCTGCGGACAGGAGACGCTGACCGGCACGCCGCCTGCGAACTTCGCCATGTCGGCATAGCTGATCCAGGAGGGGCGCGGGATTACGACCTCGTCGCCTGGGTTCACCGTGGCCATCAGCGCGTCGAAGATGATCTGCTTGCCGCCGTTGGCGACGAGGATCTCATCTGGGGCGTAGTCGAGCCCGTTGTCTCGCTTGAACTTCCGCGCGATGGACGCCTTCAGCGCTGCAGTGCCCTCGGTGGGGGGGTACTTGGTGTCGCCGGCGCGCGCAGCAGCGTGGGCGGCCTCCACCACATGCTCGGGCGTCTGGAAATCGGGCTCGCCCTGGGAGAGGCTGATCACCGCTATGCCACGCGCGCGCATGTCGCGCGCCAGTGCGGTCATCGCGGCGCTGGCCGAGACTTCGACATTGGCGAGGCGGTCGGCGATTCCGGGCATCCAGGGCACTCCAGGCGAGGGCACAGCGCGTGCCGTCTGTCGGTATAGAGTTTCATTGAGCGAAATGAGGCCGTCAAGTCTCTTCTCGTGACGCGGCCTGCGTGATACCGGCCTGGGTATGATGTCCGATCCTCGCAACGCCCCGGGACTGTTCGCCGAATGAGCGGCGGGGTCATTGCCGTGGACCGCGCCATCGACATCCTCAATGCATTCCGGTGGGGCGATGAGGGTCTCTCGCTCACCGAGCTGGCCAACCGCACCGGCCTGCACAAGACCACAATCCTTCGCCTTGCCGTCTCGCTGCAAAGCTCCGGGATGTTGACGAGAACCGCGACCGGAGAGTTCCGGCTGGGGACGAACATCCTCAAGCTCTCGGCCATCCTCCGTGCCTCGCAGCGGCTTGACAGGGAGGTGCAGCCATTCCTCGAGCGACTGGCCGAGGAATGCCGGGAGAGCGCGTCTCTGTTCATCCGGGATGGGGATGCGCGGATCTGCCTTGTGCGCGTGGAGGCTGAACAAAGCGTCCGGGACAGCACGCGTCGCCTTGTCCCGATGGCGCTCGATGACACTTCCGCCGGACTGGTGCTGCGCGGGTTGAGGGGAAGGGGGGCAGCGCCGTCAGGCGGGCCTTTCAGTCCCGTCTTCACCTCGGGCGTCACCGACCCGGAGACGGCCTCGCTCAGCGCCCCTGTCTATGATGCCGAAGGGGACGTGGTCGGCGCGATGACCGTGTCCGGGCCGGCGTTCCGGCTCACCAGCGAAGTGGCGGAACAGCACGGGCCAAAGCTTTCTGCCCAGGCGGAAGCCTTTTCCGCCACCCTGGGCTATCGCCCGGACGTCTCGCCGGCACGAGGCGCGGTGCCGGTCAGGGATGTCAGCACGTCCCGTCGCCCCAGGGGCGGAACGCGCTGACGCGGACGCTTCAGTTATTGGTGCCTTGGCGCACGATCTCCGTGATCACCGGGCGCATCGCATTCTCCTCGCGCGTCCAGTAGCTGTCGAACTCTGCCGGACCCATGAAGCTGATGTCGAGGCCAATGCGCTGGAGCTGTTCCCGGTGCGACGGGCTCGTGATCGCGCGCTCCAGAGCCTCGGCCAGGCGCCGCACGACCGGCTCGGGCGTCCCCGCCGGGGCCACAAAGCCCCGCGCGGACCCGGCGGAGAGCGGCACGCCCAACGAGGCGAGTGTTGGCACCCCAGGAAGGGAGTCGTTCGGCCGGTCGGACAGGACGGCAAGGACGCGCACGACGCCTGCCCTGCTCTGGATCACCGCCGTGCCGCCCGAGGCCATGGTAACGTCGATTTGGCGCCCGGCCAGGGCGGTGATCACCGGCGCGGTGCCCGGGAAATGCACTTGGTTGAACTCGATGCCGAGCGCCTTCTGAAGCTGCAGCGAGGAGATGTGCTCCCAGCCAAGCATCCCCGGGTCGGCCATGGAAATCGCGCCGGGCCGCGCACGTGCCGCGGCGACGAGGTCGGCAAAGCTCTGGATCGGGCTGGCCGCCGGGACGAGGATGGCGCCCGGATCAATCACATGCATCGCCAACGGCGCGAAACTGTCGCGGTTGAAGGGCGTCCGCCGTGACGGGTCGAGATACAGGGTGAAAGTGGAGGGCCAGAGCCCATAGGCTATGGTGTGTCCATCGGGCCGCGCGCGGGTGAGTTCCGTCATGCCGATCTGAGATCCGGCGCCCGCGCGGTTCACGATGACGACGGGAGCGCCAAGCGCGCGCTCGAGTTCCGGGGCCAGCATGCGGGCCGTGATGTCGCTGCCCCCGCCCGGAGGATAGGGCACGATGACCGTGATGGGCCGGCCGGGCTCTGGGAAAGGCGCCTGCGCAGCAGCGGGCATCCCGCCACACATCGCCAGGAGCGCCGCAGCGCAGAAGAATCGCCTCATAAACCATCTCCTCAACATGCGCGAGCGGCGCTGGGGCCGCCCTGACCTTTTGCCCGTGTGGCGCGGCGTCTTTGGCCGTCATTCTCGCCTCGCCTGTGTGCCAGGGCGTCAGCTTAGCTTATCGAACTCCACCCAGGGTCTGGGGAAACGGTGCGACGCTGCCTCCCGCCGCCTCGATTGCTCCGCGGATGGTGCGCGCAAGATCAACCGCACCCGCCGTGTCGCTGTGGATCAGGATGGAATCGACCTGCATGCGCAGAGCCTCGCCGGTGACCGCGACGACGGTCCCGTCGGTCAGCAGCCGGGCGACCCGCTTGCGCACCGCATCGGCATCCTTGACCATCGAGCCGGGAAGCTTGCGCGAAACAAGCAGGCCCTTCGCGTCATAGGCGCGGTCGGCGAGGAACTTGGTGAACACGCGGAGCCCCTGTGCCTCGGCGGCGCGCGCGATGGCGGTGCCGGGGGAAGACGAGACGAAGAGTGTCGGGTCGAAGGCTCGCACGGCGCGGGCCATCGCGTCGGCCATCGACTGGTCGACGGAGATCAGGTTGCCGAGCGCACCGTGGAAGCTCGCATGCGTCATCCGTGCCCCGGCGGCGCGTGCGATGCCTTCCAGCGCGCCAAGCTGGTAGATGGCGTACTTCTCCATCTCCTTCGGCTCGATCTGCATGAGCCTCCGGCCAAACCCCATCAGGTCGGGAAAGCCGACATGCGCACCGATGGCGACACCGCGTTCCTTGGCTAGGCGGACCGTGCGGTCCATGATCACGGCATCGCCGGCATGGAAGCCGCATGCGAGGTTCACTGAGGAGACGATGCCGAGCAGCGTCTCGTCCTCCGCCATGCGCCATGCGCCGAAGCCCTCGGCCATGTCGGAGTTGAGGTCGATCTTCATGGCGTTCTCCCCTCAGGGCTGAATTCGAACAGCTTTGTGCCGAAGCCGACCAGCTTGCCCGGCGCGGCGAGGCAGCGTCCGACGATGCCGTCGCTTGTCGCCGTGACGGGCTGCAACAACGGGCCGATGCGCAGGAATCCGACGATCTCACCTGCCTGCACGCGCTGGCCCGGCTGGACGGGAGGGGTCGCGCGCCAGGGGTGGGCCGGCAGGAAGAGGCCCGTCGCGCGCGCATCGATGCTCGCCGGCGCGGCGCTTGGCTGGGGCGCGAGGTTTCCGGTTTCGGCAGGCGCTGGGGCACCGAGCCTCAGCCGCAGCTTTGCCCGCGGAGAGGCCAGTTCGAGGGAGTCGAGGCCCGCGGCTTTGAGCCAAGCCGTGATCTGTCCGATCTCCTCTGCGGTCATGGCGCGCGGCCCGAGCTGCAGAGGGACCGGTACTGTTCCGCCAAACGGCGGAGCGCGGCGATCCAGGCGTCACCCTGCCGCAGCGCGTCGAGGGCGGCGCGGTAGGTAACCGGGACGAAGCGCAGCCGGCTGCCGAGCGGTGCCTGTGCCAGCCGCCAGAGATCCGCCTCGATCACCGTCCCGATCTTTGGATAACCGCCCGCGGTGTGCGCGTCGCTGAGCTGGATGATGGGTTCGCCGGAGGGTGGGACCTGAACAACGCCTGGCACGATGCCATGTGAGCGCATCTCGATGCGCTGCGCGAATTCGAGCGGCTGGCCGGCAAGGCGGAAGCCCGCACGGTTGCTCTGGCCGGTGATCTTCCACGCCGTGTCCCAGAAGCGCCGTTGCGATTCCTCCGTGAAGAGGCCGTACTCGCCGGCAGGCAGGACGCGGACGGAAGTCGTGTTCGGTTGCAGGTCGAAGTGAGCCCAGTCGGCGGGGAAGGCTGTCTCCGGTGGCTCGGCGCCAAAGCCCGGCGCCATCACCGTTGCGTCGGCAGTCGCGCCGGCCGGCAGCAGATCGCCCGATTGCAGCCACCGCCCCTCATGCCCGCCGAATGATCCGCGGAACTGGGTGCTGCGCGAGCCGAGCACGGACGGCACGTCGATCCCGCCCGCGACGGTGAGGTAGGCGCGGCTCCCTCGTCGCGGTGCGGAAAGCGTCAACTCGGCCCCCTCTCTCGCGGGAGCGGCCCACCAGGGTGGAAGCGGCAGGCCATCCAGCGTGGCGGCACAATCCGCGCCGGTCAGCGCGAAGGCCCGTGCGGTTCGGAAGCGGATGCGGCAGGGAAAGGCCTGGATCTCGATGCAGGCCAGATTCTCCGCGTTGCCGAGCAACGCATTGCCCGTCCTGAGGGCGAGCTGGTCCATCACGCCGGAACAGCTCACGCCATAGCGCAGATAGGGCGCGCGCCCGAGATCCTGCACGGAGGAGAGCGGCGCGGTGTCGAGGATCTCGATCACAGGATCACCCGCTCGGCGTGGAAGCGCACGGTGTCACCGGGGGCGAGCAGCGCCGGTGGATCGCGCTGGGCGTCGAAGACCGGGATGCTGGCGCGGCCGATGCAGTTCCAGCCACTCGGCCCCGGCGTGCCGCCCAATCCGGCCTGCAGGCCTCCGATCGAGGTGGACCCTGCCTCCAGGCGCAGCCGCGGGATCTTTCGCCGCGGCATGGCGATGCGCGGGTCGAGCCCGCCGAGATAGGCATTGCCCGGATGGCTGCCGATAGCGAAGACGATCAGGCGGCTTTCGGCGTGCAGCCGCACGACCTCCTCCGGGGGCAGCTCTGCGTGGGCCGCAAGGTCGAGCAGGTCCGGCCCGTATTCGCCGCCGTAGATGACCGGCACATCGACCACACGGCCTTCGGTCTGATCCGGCTCGGCGGCCTCCCAAGCGGCAAGCAGCGCGTCCTCGAGGCGTTCGGGCTCCTCGGGCGGCGTGACAAAAGTGAGCATCACGTTCGTCATGCAGGGGGCGGCTTCCTGCACGCCCGGCCAAGCGGAGACCATGCGGGCCAGCGTCCAAATGCGCCGCTGCGTGGCGAGGCTGAAAGCGCCCGGGGCCTCGAACAGCATCGCGCTCGTCCCGAGCATGCTGACATTTGGGCGCGTGAGGTGGTTGTCAACCAGCATCCGTGCCTCCTGCGGTACGCTCGTTGAGCCAGCGTTCGAGATGATGGATATCCGCCGCGCCGGCGCGGAAGCGCGCATCCCGCATGATGGCAGCGCAGAGCGGGGCATTGGTGGCGATGCCCTCCACCCGCAACTCGGTCAGTGCCGAGGACATGCGCGCGATCGCCTGCTCTCGCGTCGCGCCGTGTGCGATCACCTTGGCGATCAGGGAGTCATACTGGGACGGGACCGTGTAGCCCGCCGCGATATGCGTATCGACGCGTAGCCCCGGCCCGCCAGGCAGGGAGAGCGCGGTGATGCGTCCTGGCGAGGGAGTGAAGCTGAAGGGATCCTCGGCGTTGATGCGGCATTCGATGGCATGGCCGCGCGGGGCGACGTCGGGCTGGGCGAAGCCCAGCGTCTCGCCCTGCGCGATGCGGATCTGCTCGCGGACGATGTCGATGCCCGTGACCATCTCGGTGACCGGATGCTCGACCTGCACGCGGGTGTTCATCTCGATGAAGTAGAAGGCGCCGTCTTCGTAGAGGAACTCGAAGGTGCCTACACCACGATACCCGATGTGCCGGCAGGCCGCGACGCAACGTTCCGCGACGCCGCGCAGAACATCCGGCACAATGCCGGGGGCAGGGGCCTCCTCGACAACCTTCTGGTGCCGCCGCTGCATGGAGCAGTCACGCTCGCCCAGCCAGACCGAGTTGCCATGCATGTCGCAGAGCACCTGGATCTCGACATGCCGCGGAGCTTCGAGAAACTTCTCCATGTAGAGGTCGGCGCGGCCAAAGGCGCGGCCCGCCTCGCTCCGCGTGACGGCGACAGCTTCGGCCAACGCGTCAGGGATCCTCACGACGCGCATGCCACGCCCGCCGCCACCGCCCACGGCCTTCACGATCACCGGGTAGCCGATCCGCGCGGCGATGCGCTCGATCTCGGCTGCATCCTCCGGCAGCGGTTGGTCGGGGCCGGGCACGCAAGGAACGCCGGCCTCGATCATGGTGCGCTTGGCGGCGATCTTGTCGCCCATGGTGCGGATCGATTCCGCGGTGGGGCCGATGAAAACCATACCCGCATCCTCGGCCACCTGCGCGAAGCTGGCGTTCTCGCTGAGGAAGCCGTAGCCCGGATGGACCGCGCCAGCATTGCAGGCCTCGGCGGCGAGCAGGAGCGCGGGGATGTTGAGGTAGCTGTCGCGCGAGGGGGCCGCGCCGATGCAGATCGCTTCATCGGCCAGCGCAAGCCAGGGCGCGCCGCGGTCGGCGGCCGAATGGGCGGCGATGCTGCGCAGGCCCAGTTCGCGGCAGGCACGGATGATACGCAGCGCCACCTCGCCGCGATTGGCGACAAGGACGGTGTCGAAGCGCATCATGCCCGCAGCCGGAACAGGATCTGGCCGGCTTCAATTTCGTCTCCGGCCTCGGCGAGGATGGCTTGGACCACCCCGGCGGACGGGGCGGTGAGCGAAGTGAAGACTTTCATGGCCTCGATCAGGCAGAGGGTCTGGCCAGCTTCGACCGTCGTGCCGACCGTGACGAAGGGCGGCGAACCCGGGTCGGGCGTGAGGTGGAAGACCCCGAAAGAGGGTGCGCGCACCTCGTTGTCGCGCGTGCTGGAAGGGGTGGGTTCGGCTGAGGGTGCCACGAACGGCATCGCGGCGGGCTTCGGAGAGGGCTGCTCTGCATCCGCACGCCCCGCGGGCGGGAAGTGAGGCCCGCGGCCGATCTTGAGGGTGGTGTCGCCCTCAGTCAGTTCGAGTTCGGTGACGCCTGAACGCGAAACCAGATCGATGAGCGCTTTGATCTTCGCAAGATCCATTCAGTGAGTCCTCAAGCGGCGCGCACGCAGAAGCCGCGACGGCAAACGGGGCCGCGACGTCCGAGGATCATACCGTTACTCGAAACGGCATCCCATGCAATGAAATTATCGCTGCTAGGCCGCCGGGTGGACATCCCCCGGGCGCGGCTTGACGAAGTTTCGTTTATCGGAATCTAATTGCGTCCCATGAAATCGTATCCGGCCTATGGGCCCGCGCCGCCGCAGGCACGGGCGGTCAAGTGATGGAACATTTCGATGCCAACGGCGGCGGCGCGAGCGATGCTCGGCTGCTTTGCCGTGACTGCCGCCCGAGCCGCCGACGGGCCAGAGTGGTGTCTCAGGTGCCAACAGGATGAGATCCTGCGCGTGCGTGACATGCGCCGAAGAAAACTGCCGCTTCCGACAATCAACCATGGAATGGACCGTGCCATGACCCCACCCGACCGCTTCCGCACGCTTCTTGCCAAGCCTGGCTTCATCGTCATGCCAGCTGTTTGGGATGGGCTGACGGCGAAGCTCACCCTTGAAGCCGGGTTCCAGACGGCGTTCCTGTCCGGATCCTGTGTTGCGGCAAGCCGCCTCGGTGGGCCCGACCTCGACCTGATCTCCTTCGCCGAGATGCTCAACAGCCTGGAGATGGTTCGCGGGGCCGCGCCGGATCTGCTGGTCCTCGCCGATGGCGACCATGGCTACGGCAACGCCATGAACGTGCAGCGCACCGTGCGCGCCTATGGCCGTGCCGGCGCCGCTGCCGTGCTGATCGAGGACAAGATCACGCCGCGTGCCCTGACGTCCGCGGGCAAGCCATGCCTGCCGCGCGAGGAGATGCGGATGAAGGTCCGTGCGGCAGTCGAGGCGGCCAGGGAGAGCGGCATCCTGGTGATGGCGAGGACCGATTGCCGCCCCACCGCCGGCATCGACGAAGCCGTGGCGCGCATCGAGATGTATGTCGAGGAGGGCGCCGACCTCCTGTTCCTCGACAGCCCGAAGGATGAGGAGGAGGTGCGCCGCGCCGTCGCCGCGTCGAAGGGCAAGCCGCATTTCGCCGTGCTGTCCCCGGGCGCCCCGCGCGAGACACCCACCCAGGCGCGCGCGGCAGAACTGGGTCTGAAGATCGGCACCTTCCCGACCGGCACGCTCTCCCCCGCCATGGCGGGCATGAAGGCGGGTTTGGCGGCGCTGGCGGCCGGCCACTCGGAGGCAGGTAGCGCTCTCTCGCCTCAAGAGTTCCGCGCGACACTGGGCTACGGTGCCTACGAAGCTGCCGCGAAGCCCTTTGTCTTGCCAGCTTAAAGTTCACGCCGCGTGCGGCAGCGCCGGGCAACCTACGCTGCCCCCGCGAAGGCGGACCCGCCGTCACTGCCCGCAGGTGGTGGTTCGGCAGGGAGGAGCCGCTTCTTCTGAATTTGCTCCGGGCGCATTCCTCACCCGCGCCCGGTCGCCGGGCCCTTGGCCGAATGATGCAGTTGAAGGGCGCGTCGAGACTTGCAGTGGCCGCACATCAGCAGGCGCGCGCCAACATCCCGTCGTCACCAAACGCGAAAGACGAGACACCCGAGCGGTTTGCCCTCACCAGCCAAGACGGTGGCGGCTGAACACGCGACGTGTCAGGGCACGGAAGCCAAAGTCGGCGGCTATTCCCAGGACCGCGATCCCGAGGATGCCCACGAACATGCCCTCGGTTGAGAGCTGGATGCGGCTGTTCAGGATGAGGTGACCCAGCCCCTCGTTCGACGCGAGCATCTCCGCCACGATCAGCGTCTGGAAGGAGTTCCCCATGCCGATGCGCATCCCGCCGACGATCCAGGGCACCGTCGCGGGAAGCCGCACGTGCCAGAAGGCCCGCCAGGGACCCGCGCCGAACACCCGGGCGGCGCGCATGCGGTCGCGGAGCGGCTCGGCGAAGCCAGCCAGCGTATTCAGCAGCACCATGAAGGTCGTGGTGTAGGTGATGAGCACCCACTTCCCCATCTCCCCGATGCCGAACCAGATCAAGACGGGGGTGAGCCAAGCGATCGGAGGAATGAAGCGGAAGAACTGCACGATGGGCTCGAATGCGCGGCGGACGGGCTCCAGGGCGCCGAACAGGAGGCCCAGGACGGCACCGAGCAGGCTACCCGCCAGGAAGCCGACAAGGATCCGCGAGGCGCTCATCGCGACGTCGAGGACCAGCAGGCCCGACAGCGTGCGTGTCCACGTCTCGCCGAGGATCACGCTGGGGGCCGGCAGGACAGCTGGGATGAAGATCGTCCGCCCAGCGATCTCCCAGGCTGTCAGCAGGGCGATCACGGCGAACGCGCTGCGGAGCAGCGACTGTCGGGAGGCCGTCGTCATGCCGCGGCTGGCCTGAAGCGGCGAAAGAGGAGCGATGTGAGCAGGACCATGAGCACGTCGGCCAAGAGGCCCAGGACGCCAAGCGTGATCATGCCGACGAAGATCGCATCGACCTCCATCCACTGGCGCGAGTTGAAGATCAGAAACCCGAGCCCTTCGCGCGCCGCGACCATCTCGGCGGCGATGATCGTCATGAAGGAGTTCATCATCGCGAGCCGGGCGCCGGCGAGGATGTGGGGCAAGGTGGCAGGCAAGGTCACATGGAGGAACAGGCGCCAGCCCCTGGCGCCAAAGACGCGGGCCGCGCGCAGCTTGTTGGGATGGACGGTCATCACGCCGATCATGGCACTTACGAGCACCACGAAGGTCGTGGTGTAGACGATCAGGACGATTTTCGAGGTCTCGCCGAGCCCAAACCAGATCATCACGGCCGAGATCCACGCGATCGGTCCGATGAAACGGAGTGTGTGGACGAAGGGACCAAGGAAATCGGCGACCGGCCGCGACAAGCCCATCATCAGGCCAAGGACCGTGCCGAGCACGCATCCGACAGCGAAACCCACCCCGATGCGCCAGAGGCTGATGGCGATGTCGCTCTGCAGCTGACCTTCGCCGATCAGCTGCACCGCCTTGTCCCAAGTGGCAAATGGCGTCGGGAAGAGCACCGGCACGTCGTAGGCCCTCGCGGCGGCATCCCAGAGCATGATCAAGCCGATGAAGGGCAGGACACGCAGCGCAAGCCAGGCAAGATGACGGCTGGCGCTGCTCACGCGGCAGCCTCGCGGGTGACAACCTTCCTCACTTCCTCACCGAGGACGCGCTGGATGCGGTCATAGGCCGCCGCGAACTCGACGCTGCCGCGGTTGCGGGGGCGAGGGAGGTCGAGTGCGAACTCGTCTTTCACTGCGCTGCCCGGACCGGCGCGCATCACGCCGATGCGGTCCGCGAGGATGATGGCTTCGGCGATGTCATGGGTGATGAACAGGACGGTCGCACCGGAGCCATTGCAGATCGAGACAAGCTCATCCTGCAGGATCGTCCTTGTCTGCGCGTCCAGCGCGCCGAAGGGCTCGTCCATGAGAAGGACGGGCGCATCGCAGACGAGGGCGCGCGCGATCTGGATGCGCTGCTTCATGCCGCCCGAGAGCTGGTGTGGGAATTTCTGCCCGTGATTCGCGAGGCCGACCCGCGAGAGCCAGGTCGCGGCCCGCCTCCGCCGCTCGGCCGCGCCGACGCCAGTCATGCGCAGCGGGAACTCGACATTCTCCTGCGCCGTCAGCCAGGGATAAAGGCTGTCGTCGCCCTGGAAGATCACGACCCGGTCCATGCCAGGCTCCCCGATGGCATGGCCCTCCATGACGATCGTGCCCGCGCTCGGCCGCTCGAAGCCTGCGAGCAGGTTCAGCGCCGTGGTCTTCCCGCAGCCCGAGGGGCCCAGAAGGACGTAGAACTCGCCCTGTGCGAGTTCTAGTTCGAGGCCCTTCAGGATGGAGACAGCAGAAGACCCGGCAGGGCCGTAGTGGAAGTCGACCCCGGAGAAGCGGATGAAGCCCATGCGGGTCAGAAATCCGTCAGCTGGGGCGCATAGCGCCGTGCGATCTCCGGATAGTAGTAGTCGTCGACCAGCCTGTCCGTGTCCTCGACGTTGAGGAGGCCCCGGCCCTTCGCCCAGGCCGCGACCTGCTTGATCCGCACAGGATGCTCGCGCTTCGTGTCGAGCAGATATGTGTTGCCTGCCATCTGCACGCGCATGTCGTTGAGCGGCGTGCGGAAGGTGCGCGCGGCCAGCTGGGCCGCCTCATCGCGGTTCGCATTCACCCAGGCCATGGCGTCTGCGACCGCACGATAGGTGGCACCCGCGCTGTCGGGGTCCTCCCGCGCCCAATCCTCGCGGAACACCATGGTGTACCAGAGCTGATACAGCCCATCGTCGGACGAGTAGGCATAGACCCGGGCACCGCGCACGATCGTGGGTAAGCGCGTCAGCCATGGCTCCCAGCCGAAGAAGGCGTCTATGTCGCCGCGCTGCAGTGCCGGCACCCACTCAGGGGCCTGGACGGCCAGGACGCGGACATCGTTCGGTCCATTGCCCTCGGTGAGCCCATGGCGCCGGCAGAACAGATGGAACAGGTAATCCGCCGCCGTGCCGCGGATCATGCCCACGCGCTTGCCACGGAAGTCCTGCGGCCCCTGGATGGCTGCACTGACCCCAATCCCAATGTCCTTGTCAGACACGAGTGGCCGTCCGACGCCTAGGATACGAGCACCTGAGGCCCGCGGCCGCAGGGCCGAGAGTTCGCTTCCGAAGGCCACATGGGCGTTGCCGGTGACAACCGCCTCCATCCCGCCGATTGAAGACTCGAAGATGCGGTACTCGGCGTTCAGTCCGTGCCGAGCCGCGATGCCGCGGTCAACTAGGGCAACATAGGGCGCGAAGGGGGCGGACAGGCCGATCCCGAAGACGACCTTGTCGGTACGTCCAGCGCGTCCCTGCCCAGACGCGGGTGTGGCCAGTGCCGCGCCACCCCCAACGAGCAGGGTACGGCGCGCGAGACTCGTGTCGTGCTTCATCGTCCACTCTCTCCCAGCAGCTTGGGGGGCGCTATCGCAAGTAGGCGCCACCGTTGATGTGGTAGGTCTGACCCGTGATCCATTCCGCCCGGTCAGACGCAAGAAAGACAATCAAATTTGCAATGTCGGTGGGATGTCCGATGCGACCCAGGGGGATGGATTTCGCCATGTCGGTCAGCTCCTCCTCGGAGTGACCGTGGCGCGGTTGGGCGGTATCGGTGAGGCCGGGCGCGATGGCGTTCACGCGGATGCCGTGTCGCGCGAGGGCCAGTGCCATGGATCTCGTCGCGCCCACGATACCGGCTTTGGTCGCCGCGTAGTGGACGCCCAGCGGCATGCCACGAAGCGCGGCGGAGCTGAGGTTGATGATCGCGCCGGGTGTCTGCGCCTCGGCCATCGCCTGCGCCGCGGCCTGCGCGCAGAAGACGCTGCCCTTTAGGTTGACGCTGATCACCCGGTCCCATTCGGCTTCCGCCATGTCCAGAAAGGGCACACGGGGAAAGATGCCGGCGTTGTTCACCAGCACGTCGATCCGGCCGAAGGAACGGACGGTCTCGGCCACTAGGCGACGGCAGAAATCGACGGAAGAGACATCGCCACGGAGCAGAACGCTGCGCCGCCCAAGGGCAATGACCTCGTCGGCAACGGAGTGGGCGGCGTCCTCATCGTCAAGCCAGTTGACTACGACGTCGCAGCCGTCGGCGGCGAGGGCGAGCGCTGCGGCACGGCCAATGCCTTGCTGCGCGCCTGTGACCAGCGCCGTCCGCACGGGTCCTGTCATGTGCCCAATCCCCCGAACTTGGAAACTGTGCAGGCAATTGACGGTACCAGCAATGGACTTGTCGCTTCCAGGAGTTGACGAGGCGCGGTGATTTCCCAGACCGGGCTCTCGCCAAGGCTGCGGGCGACCGCTGCTACGCCAGCGTGGACCATGGGTAAGGTCATCGCGCACGGGCTTCAAAAAGTTGGCCGCCCCAATTTCAAGGGCGTTGATGCACGCAGCACTCCGGCGCCTGCCACCATGCAACCAGCGGCGCGAAGAAGGCAGGCCAATAGACCGCAAGGCCTTCGACTGCGCGGGCAGGTGCTGGCTGAGACCTGGCCAGACGCCAGGTACGCTCGCGGCAGAACTCCTGGATGCGACCACAGGCCTCGCGCGGGTATTCGCTCTGAAGCAGGCCCATGTGAGCCATCGAGAAAGGCGCAGATGGCGTCTCGCACGAGCACCAATGACATTCTGAGATGGAACATCCCATTATCTCTATGAGCCGTGCGGGACGGACCGCCGGTATGGGAGACACCCTCACGGGGATGACCATCGGCTACGCCCGCACCTCTACCGTCGAGCAAGAAGCGGGTGGAGTGCACCCCATCAAACCGGACACCCGACTGGGTTGGCTGACTGGTCGGCGATGAACTCACGGGGCGAGCGCATCTGCAAGCCGCCGTGAGGGTGGATGGTGTTGTAGTCGGTGAACCAGGAGGGCAGCTGCCCGAGCACGGTGAGCGCACCCGGACAGGGGTTCACGCGCACGTAGTCGCGCTTGAGCGTCTTCACGAACGCATCGCAGACCCCATTGCTCTCTGGGCTGCGAACCGGCGTGAAACACGCCACCAGCCCGAGAGCCGTGGCGAAATCGATGGTCTCGCCTGCCGTTTAGGGCGAGCCGTTGTCCGCCGAGATGCCGCCGCCGGCTGTGGCGACCCAGGAGATGATCTCCCGATCGTGGGTGTCGATGGCAACGCGACGCGGACCACCTCACCGTTCCAGCACGGGATCTCCAGCCGGTCCGAGGACAAGCGTTGGTTGGAGGCAGGCGCCACGACCGTGCCCTCATGGGTGCGCCCGATGCGGCGTGCCGTGGAGGGCTGCAGGGTGAGGAGCGGAGCAGTATCCGCGAGCGGGTCGTTACTGGCCTCGATGCAGCAAAGCGAAACGGCCAGCCGTTGGGGCACCGGCCGGCGCTGAGGGCGGCGCAGCGCGATCATGCACGCGAGCTGCAGGGGGCAGGCCGGAGCCAGGCTGACGTCGCCAGGATCCTAGGGGTCGGCCGGTCCACCGCGCAGTGGCTGGTGGCCCACGCCGAAGAGGACGACTTCGACAAGAGATTGCTGGCGATGAAGGGGGCAGTCCCAACGGGGGTTCTCGAGGCCTGACGGGCAAGCTCCCTCCGCCTGCTCGTCGGCTATAGGGGGGCATTCGCACTGCCGAATTGCCTCAGAATCGAGGGCGAATGGCTGACATCGGAAGCACACCCCCTCTTGATCCTCTGGATCTCGGAGGGGGAGAAGCAAAAGACATGGGCTGGTCAGCCCGCGCCGCGCGAGGCACCCTCTCATAAGCAGCCTCGTTGTTGCTTTTGCTGCTGGTGACAGGCTGCGCCCCCACAACGGTTCAGGCGGAGAAGTCCGGTATGGCGAGGGCGAGCCTGGATGCCAGCATCGACTATGCGCGGCAGCGCGTGAGCTTCGGGAAGCCGATTGCGGGCCACCAGCTTGTCCAGCAGTTGATCGCCGAAATGGCCATCGAGCTGGAGGCGGCGCGGCTGATGGTCTTCCGCGCGCTGAGCATTCTGGGCTCGGGCTCCCGCTCCAACATCAAGGCGGCGATGGCGAAGGCCTTCGCCACCGAGGCGGCGGTCCGCATCAGTTCAAAGGCGATCCAGGTCCACGGCGCCTTCGGGATCAGTCGGGGGTTTCCTGTGGAACGCCACTTCCGAAGTACCCGCATGCTGACCATCCCGGATGGCACGACGCAGATCAACAACCTCATTATCGGGCGCATCCTGCTCGGCACGAGTGCCTTCTGAGCGCCCTCGAGCGGCCTCCCCCTCGCCGATAAACCTCGGCCATAGGCCGAAGAAGACGCGTGTGAGCAGACCGCGTGCGGTGAGCCTGTGGGCGGCTTATCCGCGCGGCAGGCCGGAGGCCGACCGGCCCGTCAGTCCAGCTTTGCGCCCGAGCGGCGTACCACCTCGGCCCAGCGGGGCAGATCGGCGCGTAGCTGCGCTGCCAGGATCTCCGGCTGGCCGCCCACAGGCTCCGAGCCCTGGGCGGCCAGCCAGCTCCGCAGGTCGTCCGTGGCGAGGGCCGCGTTCACCTCGGCGTTGAGCCGGCCCAGAACGGCGTCGGGCGTGGCCGCGGGAGCCAGCAGACCCTGCCATGACACCACCACCAGATCGGCGAAACCCGCTTCCCGCGCCGTCGGCACGGCAGGCAAGGCCGGCGAGCGCGCCTCCCCGGTGACGAGCAGCGCCCGGAACCGGCCGTCACGCACATGCTCGGTCACCGCAGGCAGGCTGACCCAGAGCGCATCGACCACGCCCGCCAGCAGGTCCGTCGCAGCCGGTGCCGCCCCGCGATAGGGCACATGCTCGAAATCGCGCAGACCCGCCGCGCCGCGGAACATCTCGCCGGTCAGATGGCCGATGCTGCCGTTCCCGGGGGATGCCCAGCTCATCGGGCCACTCCGCGCGGCGGCGAGGAGCGCGGGCAGATCGCGCGGGCCCTCGGCGCGGACCACCAGGGTCTGCGGCGCCGCGATCGTCTGGATCACCGGCACGAAATCCCTCAGGGGGTCGTAGGTGACACGGCCGTAGAGTGCCGGGTTGATCACCAGGGAGTCCCAGCCGACCAGGAGGGTATGGCCGTCCGGCGCGGCACGGGCGACGTGCTCGAAGGCCAGGTTGCCACCCGCGCCGGGCCGGGGCTCCACCATCACCGGCTGGCCCAATGCCGGGGAGATCTTCGCGCCGATGAGCCGGGCCAGCGCGTCCAGGCTGCCGCCGGAGGCAAGCGGAAGCACAAGGCGCACCGGGCGTGTCGGGGCCCAGCTCTGCGCCTGTCCCGATTTCGCGGCTAGGAGGGCAGGGAGGGCCAGCAGCAGGCGGCGCGGGGTCATGCATCCCCCAGTCGTTGGAAGTCGCGCGTGCCCACGCCCTGGATGAGCAGGAAGGTGCAGTCGGCCCCGCCCGCATTGGACAGGCGATGCGGCCGTCCGGGCGGCGTCCGGTGGCTGCCGCCGGGCGCGAGCCGCAGCACCTCCTGGGGCTCACGAAGCTCGACGTTCAATGTGCCCTCGAGAAGCACGCACAGGTCGTCCGTGGCGCCGTGTCGGTGCCAGGGGATCTCCTCCCCTGGCGCGAGGGTGAGGCGGCGGACGGTGATGTCAGTCCCGGTCATCACGGGCTCCACCGATTTCACGTGATAAGGAGCGGCCATGGGTTGAGGTCCCCGCTGTGGTGGCGTCCAGCATGGCAGAGGCCGTGCCGATGTTGTCGCGGGAAAATTGCGAGGCCAGTTGCGGCGCTGCGCCGTGCGGCGGGCTTGGCTCTGGCTTTGGGGGCCGGCCTGTCGCCCTCGGAGAACGAAGCCCCTCGCTGGTGGTGGCTCGAGGGCGGATCACGCATCCAGCTTCGTGTGGTCCATCCAGAGCCGTGCTCGGGGCGCTGGCGCGGGGAGTGGTTTGCGGTTGCGGACCCGTCTTCTTCGCGTTCAAGATCGGCATGAACAAGGCGAAGTGCTCCCCCCATCCTGGTGACTTCTACGCTCGCATGGGGTCTGCGCATCGCGCCCTGTTGCAGGAAATCCCCATTCTCCAGAAGAGCTCAGAGCATGATCGATCCTGACCGCCACCTGCAGATCGGTTCCCTGCTGTTCGAGGGACTCGACCAGATCGACCTCACGGGACCATTCGAGGTGCTGTCGCGTATCCCGAACTCCACCTACCGCATCTTCGGCAAGACTGAGGAGCCAGTCCGCGATGTCCGTGGCTTGCGGCTTTCCCCGGATGCGCAGCTGGCGGATGCACCGCAGTTGGACATCCTCCACGTGCCCGGTGGCTTCGGGCAGGAGGCGCTGATGGAGGATGCGCAGGTCCTTGACTGGCTGCGCGCCCAGGCGGCGGGTGCACTTTGTCTCTTTCCGGTCTGTACGGGGGCCTTGGTCTGCGGTGCCGCTGGCCTGCTGCGCGGTCGGCGTGCCACCACGCATTGGGCCGCGTTCCACCTGCTCCCCTATTTCGGCGCGAACCCGGTGGATGAGCGGGTCGTGGAGGACGGCACCATGATCAGCGCCGCCGGGGTCACCGCCGGCATCGACGGTGCCCTTCGCGTCGCGGCGCGTGTGCGGGGCGACGCGGCGGCCCAGGCGATCCAGCTCTACATGCAGTATGCGCCGGAGCCGCCCTTCTCATCTGGCACGCCGGACACCGCCCCTCGCGAGGTCCTCGCCGCCGCGCGCACGGCGGTTGCCGCTATCACGGAGAAGCGCGAAGCGACAGCCCGGCGGATCGCGGCGCGGCTCGGCGTGAAGACGCCGGCAGTGGCGACGGGTTGACCACCCCGGGCCGTGGAACCGCTGCAAGTGCCGTTGCAGCGATGCAGGTGGCGGCCTTCGCCAGGGCGGCTAAGGTTGCGTGACAGGGAAGTGCCGGCCGGCCTCGGATGGATCGGAGATGCATGCAAGACGTCATCATACTGGCCCTGAACGGGCTCGCCTGGGGACTCATCATTGCGCTGATCGCTCTTGGGCTGTCCGTCATCTTCGGGCTGCTTGACGTCATCAATGTCGCGCATGGCGACTTCTTCATGGTCGGCACGGTGCTGGCCTGGGTCGCCGTCGATGTGACGGGCAGCTTCGCCATCGCGCTGGTCCTGGTGCCACTCTTCGGGTTGTTGCTGGGGGCCGTCACGGAACGCGTCGCCATCCGGCCGGTGCTGTCCACCATCGTCCTCACCGTCGTGTCCACGCACGGCCTTGGCCTCATGCTGCAGGAGGGCGTGCGCGCCACCTTCGGCGCGACGCCACGCCGCCTCCTGGCGCCCGTGGGAGGCACAGTCACGCTGCCGGGTGACCTCCTGTATGACACGTACCGCCTGGTCGCCGCGGCGGCGGCGGCCCTGGCACTGCTGGCCTTCTTCGCCTTCCAGCAGCGGACGCGCTTCGGCACATGGATGCGCGCCGTGCGCCATGACCGGGAAACCGCGATGACGCTCGGCATCCCGGTGGAGCGCGTCCAGCTCCTCACCTTCAGCATCGGGGCCGGCCTGGCCTTGCTGGGCGGTGTCATCGCTGCCCCCATCACGACCGTGGACTTCCGTGCCGGGATCGAGATCCTGCCGACCTGCTTCATGGCGGTCATCATCGGCGGTCTCGGCAACCTGCCCGGCACAGCCGCGGCCGCCATCCTTCTCGCGGTGACCGAGGGCGTGGTCAGCGCGGTGCTCGACCCTTCCGCCGCGCGAATCGTCAGCCTGTGCCTGATGTGCGCCGTCCTGTTCCTGCGCCCGCACGGTCTCTTCGCGGGGGCGCGGGCATGAACGTGCTGTCCGTCAACCGCGCGCTGACGCTGCTCCTGCTGCTCGCGCTCGTAGCCGCCCCGCTGTTTCTCGGCTGGATGGAGGTGGATTTCTGGCTGGCCGTGATGACCGAGATCCTGATCTGGGGGCTTTTCGCATCCTCCGCCAATCTGCTCTTCGGCCAGGTCGGCCTGCTCTCCTTCGGGCAGGCACTGTATTTCGGCTTCGGCATGTATGGCGTGGCGATTGGCATCGACCGCTTCGGCCTTGGCCTGTGGCCCGCGATGGGGCTGGGGGTCGCGGCGTCGCTGGGCATGGCAGCCGTGGCGGGATTGGTCGCGGTGCGGCTCACCTGGCACTACTTCGCGATCATCACGGTGGTGTTCTCCCTGATCTTCTACTTCCTGGCGTTGCGGCTGAAGCCGATCACCGGCGGCGATGACGGCCTGTCCTTCTCGGCCCCGCCCATCCTCGACTGGGGCAGCCTGCGCCTGACCTTGTCGGACGACGCGACGCAGTACTGGTTCGTCCTGCTGATCGTGGTGCTCGCCTTTGCCTTGCAGGCGCGGCTCCGCGCCAGCGCCCTCGGCCGCGCCTTCGCGGCGGTGCGGGAGGGAGAGCGCAAGGCCTCGCTGCTAGGCATCGACGTGCTGCGCGTCCGCTGGATCGCCTTCGTCATCGCCGGCGGCCTCGCCGGGTTGGCCGGGGCGCTCTTCGCGCTGTTCGGCCGCTACGCCTCCGCCACCCACATGTACTACACGGTCTCGGGCGAGGCCGTGGTCTGGACCGTGCTCGGCGGCGCAGGAACGCTCCTGGGGCCGGCGATCGGCGCGGCGCTCCTGATCCTGGTGCGCGAGGAGCTTTCGACCGTTTGGGAGCATTACCCGCTGGCCGTCGGCGCGCTGACCATCGCTGTCGTCGTCTTCGCGCCCAGGGGCATTGCCGGGGGTTGGAACCTCATGCTGGCGCGGGTGCTCGGCCGATGAACGTGCTGGAACTCGAAGGTGTCTCCCGGCAGTTCGGCGGCCTGCGGGCGGTGGATGGCGTGACACTCTCTATCGGCACGGGCATCACAGCCCTGATCGGCCCGAACGGCGCCGGCAAGACCACGCTTTTCAATCTGATGTCGGGCCTGCTCCCTGTCAGCAGCGGCCGCATCCGGTTCCGTGGCCAGGACATCACCGGCCTGCCGGCGCATCGTCGCGCCAAGCTCGGCATGGCGCGCACCCTGCAGATCAAGCAGGTCTTCGCAGGCCTCACAGTGCTAGAGAACACCTGGATCGCGGCTCGCCAGCGTCATCGCCCGCTCGATCCCTTCCGCCGGGCCTCCGATGACCGCGCCACCCGCGCCGCGGCCGAGGCCGCGCTCGAGACGATGGGACTGGAGGCCATGGCGGGTCGCCAGGCCGGCAGCCTGGCCTATGGCGACATCGCGCTGCTTGAGATCGCGATGGCCCTTGCGACGCAGCCCGCCCTGCTGCTGCTGGACGAGCCTGTCTGCGGCATGTCCCCTTCCGAGACCGAGCGCACCGTGGCCCGCATCCGCGCCGTCAGCGCCACCACCGACGTGGTGATCGTGGAGCACGACATGGACGTTGTCTTCGGCCTTGCGGACCGCGTCGTGGTGCTGGCCGAGGGTCGCGTGCTGGCCGATGGGCCACCCGCTGTCATCGCCCGGGAGCCGGCGGTGCGCGAGGCCTATCTGGGCGAGGACGAGGAGGCGGCATGAGCGCGCCCCTGCTCGAAGTCCGTGGCATCTCCGCAAGCATTGGGCGCGTGCCGGTGCTGTCGGATGTCTCGCTCTCCGTGGCCGAGCGCGCCGTCGTGGGGCTGCTGGGCCGGAACGGCGTCGGAAAGACAACCTCGCTGCGCTGCGTGATGGGCACGGTCGCCGCAACCGGGGGCAGCATCTCCTTCGCCGGCGCGGACATCACCCGGCTGGAAGCCCATCGGCGGCCAGGGCTCGGCATCGGATACGTCCCGCAGGGGCGCGGCATCTTCCCCCTGCTGACCGTGCGCGAGAATCTGCGCCTCGGCGTGCGCGGGGTGCCGGATCCCGGCACCGAGGAGGCCTTGCTGAACCGCTTCCCGCGGCTGCAGGAACGGCTGTCGCAGAAGGCCGGCACCATGTCGGGCGGCGAGCAGCAGATGCTCGCCATCGCCCGCGCGCTCATGACCAGGCCGCGCCTGCTGATCCTGGATGAGCCGACGGAGGGGATCATGCCCCGGCTCGTCGGCGAGATCCGCCGCTTCATCGCGGAGATCGCGGCCAGCGGCATTGCGGTGCTGCTGGTCGAGCAGAACCTCAAGGCCGCCCTCGCCCTCGCCGGCCACGTCGTCGTGATGGAGCGCGGCCGCTCCGCCTTTTCCGGTCCGCCGGCGAGCCTCCGTGCCGATCCGGATCTCGTCCACCGCCTGCTTGGCGTCGGCATCCCGTGAAGCCCCCAAAGGAGAACCATCGATGACCCATCGTCGCAGTTTCCTCCAGACCGCGCTCGCCGGTGGCGTCGCCTCGCTCGCCATCACCCGCGACCTTTATGCCCAGGCCTCAGGGCCGATCGTCATCGGCCATCAGATCGAGCTGACGGGCGGCTTCTCCTCCTGGGGCTATTGGCACGACAAGGCGGCCAAGGCAGCGGCGAAGCTGATCAACGAGGGCGGCGGCATCGCCGGGCGCCGCCTCGACCTGATCACCGAGGACACGGAAAGCAATCCCGCCGCAGGGGCCCGCAAGCTGCGCAGCCTAGTGCAGCGCAACCGCGCCTCCTTCATCCAGGGCTCGGTCCATTCCGGTGTCATGCTGGCCTCCATCCCCTTGGCCACGGAGCTGAAGACCATCTACTTCTCAACCGGCGAGGCGACGGAGGCCACGGGCTCCCGCGGCTCCCGCTGGGCCTTCCGCACCGGGTCGGACACGTACTCCCTCGCGGGCGCGGCAGCTCCTTGGGCGTTCAACAACCTCGGCAAGACCTGGACCATGATCTTCCCTGACTATGCCTGGGGACACAGCCACCACCAGGAGCACAAGGCGGTGATCGAACGCCTCGGGGGCAAGGTGCACGACCCCATCGCGGTGCCGCTGGATGCGCGCGACCTGCTGCCCTACCTCACGCGCATCCCGCAGGACACCGAGGTGCTCTTCAGCGTCTTCTTCGGCGCGCAATCCATCGCCTTCTACACCCAGGCGAAATCCATGGGCCTCGCGCGCACCATGAGGATGTACAGCGTGTCCGGCACGATCGAGGCGATCGCGCCCGAGGACATCGACGGTGCCGCCGAAGGCGTCGTGGTGGTCGAGAACTTCCCGCGCGTGCTGGCGGCCAAGGATGACGAGTTCCACCGCGAGCACCTGCGCCTCATGGAGGTGGACGAGGTGCATGCGCGGGAGGCGGGCAGCCGCCGCGTCTATGCCAAGAGCCATGCCTGGCAGGCCTGGGAGAACCTGTTCCTCCTGAAGCGCGCCATCGAGGTCTCCAGCTGGCGCACCAAGCGGGACGACCCTGCGATGGTCGAGGCCCTGGAGGGCATGGAGATGCCGAACAGCTTGGCGCACCCGCAGGGGGCGAAGACGCTGCGCAAGCAGGACCACAGCGGCATGGTGGACACGTATATCAGCCGCGTCACCGACAATGTCCTGGCCCCGGTGCACAAAGTCACGAAGGAGAGCCTGGCCGAGGGCCTGCCCCCGCGCTTCGACTTCAGCACCCAGGCGCTCTGACCATGGCCGAACCCAGCGGCCCGCGCCCTGCTGTCGCCCCGCGGCCTGTGACCGTCGCGGCAATCCACGCCGCGCCGGTCTGGCTCGAAGCCGACGCCACGGCCGACAAGGCCGTCTCCCTGATTGCCGAGGCGGCACGCGCCGGGGCGCAGGCGGCGGTGTTCCCCGAAAGCTTCCTGCCGGGCTTTCCGGCCTGGGCCGGCTTGGCGCCGCCGATCCGGACGCACGAGTTCTTCCGGGCCTTCGCCGCCGCCAGCGTGCGGGTGGATGGCCCCCAGGTCGCGCGCATCCGGCAGGCGGCGCGGCGGCATGGAATGCTGGTCTCGCTCGGCATCTCCGAGTCGACGGATGTCTCGGTCGGCTGCCTGTGGAACAGCAACCTGCTGATCGGCCCGGACGGGGCGTTGCTGAACCACCACCGGAAGCTCGTGCCGACCTACTGGGAGAAGCTGGTCTGGGCCCCGGGCGACGGCGCGGGGCTGCGCGTCAGCCAGACCGCCCTGGGCCGGGTCGGCATGCTCATCTGCGGCGAGAACACCAACCCGCTGGCGCGCTATGCCTTGATGGCGCAGGGCGAGGAACTCCACTTCGCCAGCTTCCCCGCCATCTGGCCGACACGCCCGCCCGGCGAGACCCATGCCTATGACATCGAGGAGGCGATCCGCGTGCGCTGCGCGGCACATGCCTTCGAGGCGAAGTGCTTCGTCGTGGTCGCCTCCAACGTGCTGGACGAAGTGGCGTCCCGCCATCTCGAGACGCTGGGCGCGGAGGCGGAGCATGTCCTTTCCGGCACGCCCCGGGCGGTTTCCCTCGTCATCGGGCCCGATGGACGCCAGATCGGCCAGTCCCAGCGCGAAGAAGGCATCCTGACCGTCACGGTCGACCTCGGCGACTGCGTCGAGCCGAAGCAGTTCCACGACGTGGTCGGCTACTACCAGCGGCCCGACATCTTCCAGCTCCAGGTCAACCGGACGGCCTTGCAGCCGGCCATCTTCAGCCAGGCGGCGCCACGGCCCAGCCCGCCCGACCCGGACTGGCAGGACGTCGCCTGAGGGGAGGCGCGCCGTCTGACTCGGCTGGCAGGGTGCCGCCTGAGACGCCATTCTGTCGCGCGTGGGTATGTAAGACTTCGACTGGGACCATCTGCGGTTCTTTCCTTGGACTGGCGCGGCAGGGGCGCCTGGCGCCTCCGTGTGGCAGCGCCACCGTGCGCCGCCGCGTCGCCGAACTTGGAACGGCAGTTCGAACGCAAGCTGTTCGAACGGACGGTGGCGGCTTCGCGCTGACCGAGGTCGGACAGCGCCTACTGCCGGGCGTCGAGAGCATGCAGTGCCTGGCGGAGGCAGCGGCGGGCCTGCGCCCCGGACGCTTGGCAGGGCAGGTCCGTCTGGCGACCATGGAAGGCATCGCCAGCCAGTACCTTGCCCGGTTGCTTCCCTCCTCGCGGCAGAAGCATTGTGAAGTCGCAACTCGATCCGCTCCTCCGCCACCAAGGAGGTGACCGCGCTCATTCCGGAAGCGCGTGACCAGACGATGGTTGGGCTGGCGCGCCCTGTTGGGTGAGGTGACGGCGCTCTTCGTTGCGGGGATATCGGGCGAGAGGGTGGACGCTGAGGCGCTGCGGAAGCACTCCTTCAGGACACCGGCCAGAGTGCGCGTGGCGGAGGTGCTTCCTCTGACCAATTTGGGCAAGGTGACCGCTTCGGATCGTGGGGACTCCTGCCCGCGCGGGATGACTGCCTCGACGCGGGGCACTCCTCCCGCGCACGAAACGTTTGTCTGGATATCCGGGGTCTGCGCTGGCGCCCTTCCGCCACACGACGGCTGCGCGCCGGCGAGGGCCCTTGCGCAAATTCCCGGGCGGCCCTCCCTTGCCCTCTGTTAGCCTTCCGCCAACGACAAGGAGGCGAGAATGGGATCGAGGATGGCGGGCCGCCATGGCCCGGGGCTGTGCGGCTGCGGCAACCAGGCCCTCGGCTGCTCACCGGTCGAGGCGACCTCCGCCACGGTGGAGGACGGGCTGATCCGTGCCGTCTTTCCGGACTCCGTCCTGCGCCGGCGGGTGCTGCGTGGCGTCGGTGCCGGCACGCTGCTCGCCGCGCTCGGCGACCTGCTGCCTCTCGGCGACCTGCACGCCCTCGCGCAGGAGCGTGGGACGCCCGAAAAACGCACCCTCAAGGCGGGCTTCCTGCCTCTGACCTGTGCCGCCCCGCTGGTGATCGGGCACGAGCGAGGCATCTATGCCAAGCACGGGATCGCGCTGGACCTCGTCAAGGTGCCCGGCATCGCGCTGATCCGCGACCGCATGCTCGCCGGGGAACTCGACATCTCGCAGCAGGTCATGCCGGTCGCGCTGTCCACCACGGCAGGCGTCGGCGGCGCGGTGATCCCGACCAAGGTGCTGACCGTGTTGAACCAGAACGGGAACGCGCTGGTGCTGGCCAGCCGGCACCGGGAGAATCGCGATCCCCGGAGCTGGCGCGGCTTTCGCTTCGCCGTCCCCTTCGAGCAGTCGCACCAGAACCTGCAGCTGCGCGCCTATGTCGCCAATGCTGGCCTGGACCCAGACCGCGACATCGCCATCCGTGTCACGCCACCAAGCGAGTACGTCTCCCAGCTGCGTGTCGGCAGCGTGGATGGGTTCTTTGGCGGCGAGCCGGGGCCGCAACGTGCCGTCTATGAAGGCGTGGGTTTCATCCATGCCCTATCCAAGGAGATCTGGGACGGTCATCCTTGCTGCTCCATCACGGCCACCAGTGCCTGGATCCAGCAGCACCCCAACACGTTCCTGGCGGCGTTCCGTGGCGCGGTGGAGGCCGGCGTCCACTGCGCAGATCCGGCCTCACGCCCCGGCATGGCACCGATCCTGGCGCGGGCCGAGTACGTGAACGCGCCGGAGGTGGTCTTGAATCAGGTCCTGACCGGCCGCTACGCCGATGGGCTGGGGCAGGTGAGGACCGCCGCGGACCGCGTCACCTACAATCCCTTCCCCGACTATGCCATGGCGGTGTGGCTGACGGTGCAGATGCAGCGCTGGAACATGCTGTCCGGCACCACCGATGCGAAGGCGCTGGCGCGCGAGGTCATGCTGGCCACCGACGCGCAGCGTCTCCTGCGCGAGGCTGGCGCTGCGGCTCCTGAGCCTGGCTTTGGCCGGCTGACCGTGCTGGGCCGACCCTTCGACAGCAGCGACCCGGAAGGCGAACTCCGTGCCGCTCGACGCGGGTGAGCAGCCGCCCATGACGCGGCCGCGTCGCAGGATCCATCTGCTTGACCGGCCCGGTGTGGGGGCCATCCTCCTCGGCGTCGTTCTGCTGGCGGCGTGGCATTGGGCGACGACCGGGGGCTCCGTCACCGAGGCGGCCGATCCCGAATATGCGGCCCTGATGGGCGGTGCCGCCGCGCAGGCGGGCGCCGGGCTGCCCTCGCCCCTCGCAGTGCTGGAGAAAGCTGGCGAGCTGGCCTCCCGCGCCTTCGACGGGTCGACGCCAGGCAATCTCGGCATCGGACTTCACCTGCTGGTCTCCCTCGGCCGCGTTGCGTTGGGCTGGGCGATGGCGTTGGCCGTGGGGCTGCCATTGGGCTTCGCGATCGGCTTGTCGCCGCGCCTCAACCTTGCGCTGGACCCCTATTTCCAGATCCTGCGTCCGATCTCCCCTCTCGCCTGGATGCCGCTTGCCCTCTATGCGCTGAAGGACAGCGCGGCAGCGGCCATCTTCATCATCTTCATCTCAGCGCTCTGGCCCATCCTGCTGAACACCGCGGCAGGCGCTGCCGGGCTGCGTGCCGAATGGCGCAACGTCGCGCGCGTCTTCGGCCTGTCGCGGCTGGAGACGGTGTGGCGCGTCGTGCTGCCGGCGACGGTGCCGATGATCCTGGTCGGCGCCCGGCTTTCGATCGGCATCGCCTGGTTCGTCATCGTCGCCGCCGAGATGGTCGGGGCGCAGTCGGGCATCGGCTACTTCATCTGGAACGAATGGAACAACCTGCAGATCGCCGCGATGATCGTAGCCATCTTCCTGATTGGCGGCGTCGGACTGGCGCTGGACCATGCGTTGGCAGCGGCCGGGCGGCGATGGGGCTTCGCCGAATGAGCGCCGCCGTCGAGATCCGTGACCTGTCGGTCCGTTTCGGCGACTACCTGGCGCTGGATCGCGCCTCCCTTTCCGTGCGGCCGGGAGAGGTGGTGGCCCTGATTGGCCATTCGGGATGCGGGAAATCCACCCTGCTGAATGCGGTCGCCGGGCTCCAGGCGGTCGTCGGCGGGAGCGTCGCTTCGGGCGGTCGTCCCGTCATCGGTCCTGGGCCAGACCGGGCCATGGTGTTCCAGAGCCACGCCCTCCTTCCTTGGCTCAGCTGCCGGGACAACGTGCTGCTGGCCCTGCGCCCCCGCTTCCGGGGCGAAGCGCGGGTGCGGCTGCGGGAACGGGCCGACACCGCCCTGGCGAAGGTGGGACTTTCCGCAGCGGCCGAGCGCCGGCCCAACGAGATCTCCGGTGGCATGAAGCAACGCGTTGGCATCGCGCGTGCCCTGGCGATCGAGCCTGAAGTGCTGCTGCTTGACGAGCCGTTTGGCGCGCTGGACGCTCTAACCCGGGGCGGGCTGCAGGACGAGTTGTCCCGCATCGTCGAGGAGAGCGGCACCACGGTGCTCCTCGTCACGCACGATGTGGACGAGGCGCTCCTGCTGGCCGACCGCATCGCGCTGATGAGCACAGGGCCTGGCGCACGGATCGCACACGTGGTGCCGGTGCCGCTGCAGCGGCCGCGCGACCGCCGCACCCTGGCCGAACAGCCGGGCTATGCCTCTTTGAAGCACCAGCTGCTGGACTTCCTCTTCGGCGGCCAGCACGCCGCGGCCTGACGCTCTCAGCCGGTCCGCGCCACGACCTCCACGGCATGGACGGCGTTCCGGGCGCCCTCCATCGGCTGGGTGGCCCCCGCCGCATCCGTGGCGCGGCACAACAGCCGGGCCGCGCCACGGCGGGCGAAACTCCACTCAAGCGACCAGGCCTGCCATGCCCGTCCTCGCCTCCCATCCAGCCGGGCCACCCGCCAAGTCTGACCATCATCGTCGCTGACCTCGACGCGGGTGACCGGCGCGTCGGACCATGCCCAGCCGCGCAGATGGGCGGTGCCGCCCAGGAGATCCCCGGGGGCCGGCGTGGTGAAGACGGCCTCGGGCGCCAGCGCCCAGACTGGCCGGGCCGTCCCGTCGGGCAGGCGGTCGTTGTAGTACGTCGTGGTGAAGGGGCCGTCGGCGCGGCGCTCAGCCAGGGTGAGGCGCCAGAGCCATTTCACCGAGTTGGTGCCGAAGAAGCCCGGCACCACCAGCCGCAAGGGCCCTCCATGCTCGTCCGGAATGGGCGCGCCGTTCAGGCGGGTCGCGAGGAGGACGTCCTCTGCCGCACGCCAGAGAGGAAGGTCCTTGCGGTAGAAGGGCACCGCCTCGCCTGCGAAGGTGCCGCCATCAGCGCCGTCGGACCAGAGAAACGAGGCCTCGGGCGCGACAAGGGCCGCCGAAAGCACCTCCGCCAGCCGCACGCCCTCCCAGATGACACAGGCGGCGCGGCGTGTCGGCACGTTCGGCTCGAGCGGGCTGCCGGCGCACTGATGCACCGCCTCCACTCGCGTCTGTGGCATCGCCATCAGGTCGTCGAGCGAAAGTCGCAGCTTCCGCCCCACCATGCCGTCGACCCGCAGGATCCATCCCGCCTCCATAGGCCGCGCGACGCCCAGATGGGCCAGCATGAAAAGCTGGTCGGTCGGCGTCACCGTGGCCGTCATCTGGTGCGGCTGCAGGGGAATGCGGCGCGTCAGCCCGGGAGGATCCAGCGTAACGCGCGGCGCTGCTTCAGGCATCTCGGTCATGCTGGAAGGCTGCGCCAATCAGGAGCCGCAGATGAAGACGGCATCAGCGCGAGGGGCCGTGCAGCCACGCGCGACGTCACTCCTCCGCACCCTCCAGCAGGAAACGGTGGTCGGAAGCCAGCGTCTCCTCCAGGAAGCGCACCGTCTCGCGCAGCCTCGGCACCCAGGCCAAGTCCTCGTGCACGGCAAGGTAGACCGGCCGTTCCGTCCGGACATGCGGCTTGAGCACGGGCACGAGGCGCGGATCGGTCTCACCTGCGAAGGAGGGCAGCAGCACCAGCCCGGCCCCGTTCGCTGCCGCGGTCGCCTGCGCATACATGGACGAGGAACGGAAGCACACCTGCGGTGAGGATACGACATCCAGCAGCCAGTGCACCTCAGGGATCTGCACCAAGTCCTCAACGTAGTCCACGAAACGGTGGTGCGCGAGGTCCTCAGGCGCCTCAGGCGTGCCATGTGCCGCAAGGTAAGCGGGGGACGCATACAGGAACAGCGCGAAACCGCCAATCCGCCGGATCTCGAGCTTGGGCCCACGCATCGGCACGAAGGAAAGACTGATATCCGCCTCACGCTTCGTGAGATTGAACAGGGCCGGCGAGGTGACCAGCTCGACCGTTAGCCCAGGGTGGCGCTCCACAAGCCGCGGCAGACGCCGCGCCAGGTACTGCGCCGCGATGCCCTCCATGCTCGCCACCCGCACCCGGCCCGAGACGCCGGCTCCTGGGGCTGCGCAATGGTCGGCTATGGCAAGGACCTGTGCCTCCATTGCCTCGGCATGCGGCATGAGGGTCCGGCCGGCCTCCGTAAGCGCGAAGCCGTCAGCGGTGCGGTCGAACAGCTTGAGGTCCAGCGCTTTCTCCAGCTCCGCCACGCGCCGGCTCACTGTCGTGTGATCCACGCGGAGGCGGCGCGCCGCTGGGGCAAGCCGACCTTGTCTCGCCAGCTCCAGGAAGAAGAGCAAGGTGCTCCAGTCGAGCTGTCTCGGCATCACCCCGGCATCCATCGATGAAATGCTGGATGGTCGCAGGACGCCGGGAGGGCAGGCAAGCGTCCTGTCATGGTGTTTCCTCCCAGAATGCAAACTCCCCGGCGATCCTTATGGGAACGCCGGGCTTTTTTGCGTCAACGAGGACGATCATACTTCAGGCGCCGCACCAGTGCCCTCGGCTTGACTGCTCCTCATCGCCTGCCCCGCCTCCTACAAAGAGGCTTCGTGACATGGCCAAGTTCACATCGGCCGAGCTTTCAAGGTCATCAGCAAGGAACGTCGCATGTTTTATGAACCCCGCCTTGGGCACGGCCTCCCCTACGACCCGTTCAAGGCAATCATCGCCCCACGGCCGATCGGCTGGATCTCTACGCTTGATCGCGAGGGGCGAGCAAATCTGGCGCCGTACAGCTTCTTCAACGCTGTACATTCGCGTCCACCGATGCTCGCTTTCACAAGCGAGACCATGAAAAACAGCGCCGGGAACGCGATCGCCACCGGAGAGTTTGTTTTCAATTTATGCAGCCGCGCGCTTTTCGATGCGATGAATGTCTCGTCCGATACGTTGCCGGCTGGGGCGAGCGAGTTCGAGGCAGCGGGGCTTGAGGCGGCGCCATCTCAGGTCGTCGCGGCGCCACGCGTTGCCGCGTCGCCCGCATCGATGGAATGCAAGGTCGTGGCCTCGATGCAGCTACGCGACCTGGAGGGCACTATGCTGTCGGGCTGGCTCATCATTGGGCAGGTGGTGGGCGTGCATATTGACGACGCCTTTCTCCGCGATGGCCGGTTCGACACGGTCGCCGCCCAACCTCTCGCGCGTTGCGGCTATCGTGACTACGCCGCCGTCACGGATCTGTTCGAGGCGCTACGGCCGACCGATGGCGGCGATTACCGACCAGGGCAGGGAGATAAATGACGACGGGTGGCCTCTGCTCCAGGATTGAAGCGAAACGATGCGCTGCCTGCGTGGGCATATCGCGCAGCAGTCAACCAGCCCGTCGACTTTCGGGTTTGAACGAGTGCATTCCACCATTGTACTCGACCACGCTCGCCTAACTTGGTCCGGAGGCAAGGTTGTAAAGCATCAGGAGAAGAGAATCGTGCTCATCGGTGTCCCTAAAGAGGTCAAGGTCCACGAGTACCGGGTTGGCTTGATCCCCGCGTCGGTCCGAGAGCTGATCGCAAACGGGCATAGGGTCATGGTCGAGGCCGGGGCCGGCGCCGCGATAGGTTTCACCGACCACATGTATGAAAAGGCGGGAGCGCAGGTCATTGCTGACGTCGCGCGTATCTTCGCCGAGTCGGAGATGATCGTTAAGGTGAAGGAACCGCAGCCTGCCGAATGGGAGCGGCTTCGTGAGGGACAGGTTCTCTTCACTTACCTTCATCTCGCTCCGGATCGTGAACAGACCATGGGCCTCATCTCGTCCGGAGCGACCGCGATTGCTTATGAAACGGTGACGAACCAGCAGGGCGGGCTGCCCCTGCTGGCGCCAATGAGCGAAGTCGCGGGCCGGATGGCAGTCCAGGTTGGCGCGCGCTGCCTCGAGAAGGAGGCGGGTGGCGCAGGGGTTCTGCTTTCGGGTGTGCCCGGGGTGCAGCCGGGTCGCGTGGCCGTCATCGGCGGCGGGGTTGTCGGATCGAATGCAGCACGAATTGCGCAGGGCATGCGTGCACAGGTCACAGTCCTCGACCGCAACCTCCGTGCGCTGGAGGCGCTCGACATCGAGTTCAAAGGCACCGTCGAGACGATCTTCGCGACGAGCGACGCCGTGGAAAGGGCAGTTATCGACGCCGACCTCGTGATCGGTGCCGTTCTCGTGCCGGGTGCCGCTGCCCCCAAGCTTGTCTCGCGCGCGACCGTTGCCAGGATGCGGCAAGGCAGCGTGCTTGTTGACGTTGCGATTGACCAGGGAGGATGCTTTGAGACGTCCCGTCCGACCACGCACGCAGACCCGACCTACGTGGTCGACGGCGTCGTCCATTACTGCGTGACCAATATGCCGGGTGCGGTGGCACGAACCTCTGCGGTGGCCCTGAACAACGCGACCCTGCCATTCGTCGCCGAGATCGCCGCAAAGGGCTGGAGGCTTGCCGCTGCGGAGAACCGGCATATCGCGGCGGGCGTCAACGTGCATGCAGGCGAGGTTACGCACCGAGCAGTGGCCGAAGCTCTGGGTCTGCCACTGGCGGCGCTGAACTGACGATGGGGGGAAGACCTCAGCGCTCGGCAGTTCGAATGCGGCGAGGGACGAAGTTCGTGCTCCCGACTGGAACACCCTTGGAGCAACTACCTACCAAGATGGACTCCTGCCCCGCTGCGGCCGCCAGCACGATCCGCGCCCGGCGCGCCAGGGCCGGACCGGTCCGATGGGCGCGGGCCAACGATTGCAGCTCCCGCCGCTCCGTTGCCGTCAGATCGATCGCCACCGCTGACTTGCCCATCGCCGCATCCCCACGATCACCATCAGAATCGTAGGAGACTCGCGATCACGACATTAGACCATTTTGCGTTTAGACGAACTCAGTGTCCGAGGGCAGGTGTCGGCAGGCCCCCTGACGGCGCCGCTTCTGGTCAAACGGGCGCCAGTTCTGAACGCGTGCAACTCGAAAATGCTCTATCGCCTGAGCGTTCCGCAACACCTTTTCAATATGATCTGCCCCGTGCGGTCCTTTTCATCTGAGACGGCGCCGCCATGTCCGTGCGTGAAATGGCCCTTTTCCGGCGTTGGTTCCCGATTGCCGCCCTCGCGGGCTTGTCTTGCCCCTCAGTGGCCGGAACCGAAGAGAAAGTGGCATGGTAGGCGCTGCGGGGTGACGGTGGTATCGCGCTTTTCCGGCATGCCACCGCGCCCGGCGGTGGCGACCCGCCCGGGATGTGCCTCGGTGACTGCGCGACGCAGCGCAACCTCAGCACTGCGGGACGCAATCAGGCCCGGCGCATCGGAGAGGCATTCCGCAGCGCAGGGGTAAGCGTAGGCGCTGTGCTTGCCTCAAAGTGGTGCCGCACCCTGGAGACCGCTGAGCTTGCCTTTCCCGGCCGCGTCGTGGCTGAGCCTGCCTTCAACTCCTTCTTCGCGGAGGCTGGTGCAGGTCCCGCGCGGACCTCAGCGGCTCGCGAGATCCTTTTGGCCTGGACCGGCCCCGGCGCTCTGTTTGTCAGCACGCACCAGGTGAACATCACTGCCCTGACTGGCATCGTGCCGTTTTCCGCCGAAGGTGTGGTGCTGCGGAAAGTAGGGGAGACGTTGATGGTGGCGGGCCGAATCCGACCGTGAACAGGTGCACTGGTGCAATGCGCTCGCCTTGCCAGTGTGTTGGTCCTTTTCACTCCAGGTCCGCGTTTCGCCTCAACGCGTCACACCGTCATGCAAGCGAGCCCGGACGGCAGCCGGTGACATCGTTTGCCGGTGCGTGCGATCGCCGGCTGGTGTTAGTGCTGCGCAAACCATTCGCACCAAGCGTCCGGTCTGGCTCGCGGTGCATGGAGACGTCGCCGCCCAGCCGAGGAGCCGTGTTTTCGCGCACTTCATCGAGGAGGCGGTTCGGGCGGATGCGGAGTTTCTGCAGTCCCATGTAGAGCCGCCCTGAGGCTCGAGTAGTGCCCGGTCGGTGCACAGAGACTTCGCCGGTCCTCAGGACTACATCTTCCTCCGCTCCCTGACAGTCCGTCTGCGCGGTGCCGTGCTGTCCTCGCGCCGCAGAAGGAAGGATACCACCATCTCGCCCGCCAGCGCCTCGTAGGCGACCAGCCGGTCGGGCTCGAATAGGTCGCCCGCGAAGGCGGCAGAGAGGGTCCAGCGGTTGGCGCAGGGGAAATAGCCCAGGCCCGACAGCGCGACGTAGAGGGCACGCACATCCACATCGGACCGGAACAGTCCCTGGCGTCTCCCTTCCTCCAGCAACCGCTCCATGGTGGCAAAGAGAGGCGAATACAGCAGCGGCACCTTCGTTGCTGCGCGCAGATGGCGCCCTCGATGCAGGTTCTCCTCGTTCATCAGCGCGGTGATCTCAGGGTGCTCCCGAAAGAGGCGAAAAGTCTCCGTGGTCAACCGCCGCATCCCCTCAATAGGTCCGAGCGCCATGAGCGCCACCTCGTCCTGGCCCGAGCGCAGGAGACGGTAGACGTGTTCCAGCGCCGCCGCCCACAGTTCGTCCTTGGAGCCGAAGTGATGGAAGACGAGACCCTTGGCCACCCCCGCGGCCTTGGCGATCGCGGCCATACGGGCGCCGGCGAGGCCCTTGGTCGTGAACTCGCTGATAGCGGCGCGCAGAATGGCGGCGCGTGCCGCTGCGCCGGGCGAAGATTCCTGTTGACGCTGGCTCATGGCTTCGAACACGCTGCAACACCTTTGACCGACCGGTCAATCAAGCAGGTGGGGGCTGATGCGGGCAAGGATTGGCGTGGATGTGGGGGGCACCTTCACCGATGTCGTGCTGTCTCTGCCCGGTGGCCGAGTTCTCGTGAACAAGACCAGCACCACGCCCCGCGACCCCGGCGAGGGGGTAGCGGCCGGCATCGCGGCCGTCCTACGCGAGGCAGGGTTGGAGGGCGCGGCGGTGGAGGAAGTGGTGCATGGCACCACGGTCGCCTCCAACACCATCCTTCAGAAGGTTGGCGCGCGCACAGGGCTGCTGACCACGCGAGGCTTTCGCGACGTGCTGGAGATCGGCCGCATCCGCACACCGGGAATGTTCGACCTCTCATGGAGCAAGCCGGAACCCCTGGTGCCGCGCCGTTGGCGCCGAGAGGCGTCCGAGCGCATCGGCGCCGACGGCGCGGTGGTGGAGCCCCTGGACGAGGGCGAGGTGCGCGAGGCCGCCGCCTTTTTCCTGGAGGAGGGCGTGGAGGCGGTCGCCATCTGTTTCATCAATTCCTACAGCAACGAGGCGCATGAGCGCCGCGCCGCGGCGATCCTGCGCGAGGCCGCGCCGAGCCTGCTTGTCACCGCCTCCTGCGAGGTGCTGCCCGAGATCAAGGAGTATGAGCGCACCTCCACCGCCGTGGTGAACGCCTACATCCTACCCGCCATGCGCGGCTACCTGTCGCGGCTGGAGGCTCGGCTGCGCGAGCTGGGCCTTTCCGCCCCGGTGCAGGTGATGGCGTCGAATGGCGGGATGGTGGGGCTGGAGGCGGCACGCGACCGCCCGGTCTTCGCCGTCGGTTCCGGACCGGCCGGCGGGGTCGCGGGGGCGGCGCGGCTGGGCCCGCCGCTGGGCGCCGCGGACCTGATCGTCTTCGACATGGGCGGCACGACGGCCAAGGCGGCGATCGTGGAGGATGGGCTGCCGTCGCTCGTCACCGAGTACGAGTTCCGCGACGGCATCTCCACCCCGTCGCGCTTCACCAAGGGCGCCGGCTACATGCTGAAGGTCCCTGCGGTGGATATCGCCGAGGTCGGCTCAGGCGGCGGCTCCATCGCGCGGGTGGATGCGGGTGGGCTGCTGGTGGTGGGGCCAGAAAGCGCGGGCGGCGATCCGGGGCCGGCCTGCTACGGGCGCGGCAATGACCGGCCCACCGTCACCGACGCCAACATGGTGCTGGGCTTCCTCAACCCGCGCTCGCTGGCTGGCGGCTCTCTGCCCGTCGATCCGGAGCTTTCGCAGCGCGCCGTGATGCGGCACGTCGCCGCCCCGCTTGGCCTGTCGGCGGAGGAGGCGGCGCAGGGCATCCGCCAGGTTGCCAACGTGAACATGGCCCGCGCAATCCGCGCCGTGACGGTGGAGCGCGGCAAGGACCCGCGCGACTTGGCGCTGCTCGCCATCGGCGGCGGCGGGCCATTGCACGCGGTGGAGGTGGCGCGGCTGCTGGGCATCCGGCGCGTGCTGGTCGCGCCCGCGGCCGGCGTGTTCTCCGCCGCCGGAATGCTCGCGGCCGAGGCGGCGCACGAATTCGTCGAGCCGCTGCTCCGTCCGCTGGACGACGCTTGGCCCTCGTTGGAGGCGGCGCGCGCACGTCTCGCCACCGCAGGTCGTACCGCACTCCGCGCCGAGGGCTATGCGGGGGAGGGGGTAGAGCTGCGCTTCGCGGCCGACCTTCGCTACCTGGGCCAGTCCGGCGGGCTGACCGTGCCGTTGGAGGAGGGCGAGGCCGCGCTGCGCGTCGCCTTCGAGCGGCTCTATCGCGAGACTTTCGGCTACGCGGCCGAGGAGGAGCCGGTGGAGCTGGTGAACCTCCGGCTCTCCGCCATCGGGCGCGGCACGGCGCGGCTGGATTTCGGCGCCCTCTCCTTGGATGCCCAGGCCCTGGCCGGGGAGGCGGGTACGCGGCCCGTCCACTTCACGCGCGGCGCCCCGGCCGTGCCAACGCGGCTGCTGCCGCGCGCGGCGCTGGAGGAGGGCGCGGTGGAGGGGCCCGCCATCCTCGAAAGCTACGACACCACCGTCGTCATCCCCCCTGGGTGCACCGCCCGTCCCGGCGGCGCCGGCTGCGTGCTGATCGAGCTGGAGCCCACCGATGCCTGAGGCGCCGATCCCCGACCCCATTACCTTCGCGGTGGTGAAGAACGCGATGGACAGCATCGTGGACGAGGTCGCCTACACCGTCATCCGCACCGCGCGATCGGAGATCGTGAAGGACGTGATGGACTACAGCGCCGCCATCTGCGACGCGAAGGGCGAGATGGTCGCGCAGGCCAAGACCATTGCGCAGCATCTGGGCGCCATTCCGGAGGCGATGGCGGCGGTGCAGGCGCGCTGGGGCGGAAGGCTGCAACCGGGCGACGCGGTGATCATGAACGACCCCTATTCGGGCGGCATGCACCTGCCGGACATCTTCATGTTCTTTCCCGTCTTCGCGGAAGGCGAGGTGCTGGCCTGGGTGGTGGTGATCTGCCACCACACGGACGTGGGCGGACGCGTGCCCGGCTCCAACGCCGCCGACAGCACCGAGATCTTCCAGGAGGGGCTGCGCATCCCGCCGTTGCGCCTCTACCGCGAAGGCGAAATGGACGAGGCGCTGGAAGCGCTGATCGGCCTGAACGTGCGCGTGCCCGACCGCGTGCTGGGCGACCTGCGCGCGCAGTATGCGGCCTGCGGCGTCGGTGCGCGGGAGATCGCCTCGCTTGTCCGCCGCTATGGCGCCGCAGGGCTTCGGGGCCATTTCGTGGCCCTGCTCGACTACGCCGAGCGCATGGCCCGCGCCGAGATCAAGACTTGGCCGCGCGGCACCTATCGCTTCACCGACCACATCGACAGCGACGGCCTCTCCGAGGAGGCGGTGCGGCTTTCGGTCGCGGTCACGGTGCGCGACGACGGGACGCTGCGCGTGGACTGGGAGGGCTCCTCGCCGCAGGTGCGCGCGGCGATCAACTCCACGCTGTCCTTCACCAAGAGCAACAGCTTCCTGTCAGTGCGCTGCGCCCTGCGCGGCGACATCCCGAACAATGCCGGCGTGTTCCGCTGCGTCGAGGTGACGGCGCCGGAGGGCAGCGTGCTGAACCCGGTCTCGCCCGCCCCCGTCGCGGCCCGGGCGCTCACCGGCTACCGCGTGATGGACACGATGTTTGGCGCGCTGGCACAGATCGTGCCCGAGGTGATCCCGGCGGCTGGGGAGGGGGGCAACACGGTGGTCGTGCTGGGTGGCCGGCACCCTGATAATCGTCCCTTCATCATCGTGGACATGATCAGTGGCTGCTGGGGCGGCCGCCCCGACAAGGATGGGGTGGAGGCGATCACCAACCCCTCGCAGAACCTGTCCAACACGCCGGTAGAGGTGCTGGAGCGCCAGCACCCCGTGCGCGTGGAGGAATACGCGCTGGTCGCCGACAGCGGAGGGCCGGGGCGCTTCCGCGGCGGAATGGGACTCGCGCGATCCTACCGCCTCCTGGCGGAGGAGGCGGTGATGCAGCTTCGCGCCGACCGCGTCCGCTTCGGGCCCTACGGGCTCGATGGCGGCCAGCAAGGCGGGCGTGCGGGCAACTGGCTGGATGGCGCCCCGGTGCCTGGCAAAGTGACGGGCACGATGCGCCGCGGGCAGCTTCTGCGCCACCATCAAGCAGGCGGCGGCGGCCATGGCGACCCGCGCGCGCGCGACCCCGAGGCGGTGGCGCGCGACGTGTGGAACGGCAAGGTGAGCGCGGAGGCCGCGCGGCGGGACTATGCCGTCGTGGTGGACGGGCGGACCGGCATCCTGGACCGTGCGGAAACCGCGCGGCTGCGTGAAAGGGAGAGGGCATAAGCATGACCACGATCAACCGCCGCGCGGCGCTGGCCGCCGCAGGCGGCCTGGCCCTGCCGGGCCTCGCGCGCGCGCAGGGCGAGCGCCTGTCGCTGCGCCTCGACTTCTCGCCCTGGGGCGTGCAGGCCGCCATCCACCTGGCCGAGGCGCGGGGCTGGTTCCGCGAGGCGGGGCTGACGGTGGACATCCAGGATGGCCGCGGCTCCGGCAACACGCTGCAGCTGGTGAATGCCGGGCAGGTCGATGTCGGGCAGATCCAGCTCGGACTGCTGGCGCAGGCGCGCGAGCAGGGGGCGACGGTGCGCGGCTTCGCCGGCTTCTCCCGCCGCACCGATCTGTGCGTGCTGGTGGACCGCGACAGCCCAGTGCAGCGCGCGGCGGACCTGCGCGGACGCTCGCTGGTGGTCTTCGCCGCCAGCCCCTGGGCGCCCTTCATCGACGCCTATCTGCGCTCGGGCGGGCTGGACCGGTCCTCGGTGAACGTGATGTTCGTGGATCCCTCCGCGCTCTGGGGTACCTACACGGCGAAGCGAGCCGACGGGCTGATGTCCACGGTCTCCTCCGCCATTCCCGTGGCGGAGCGGCCGCGTCCCTCCCGCGCCCTGCTGGCCGAGGATGCCGGGATCTTCTTCCCCTCTTATGGACTCATGGCGACGGAGGCGACGATCCGCGCGCGCGGCCCGGCGCTGCGCAAGCTGGTCGAGACCCAGCAGCGCGCCTGGACGCACCTGCGCTCCAACCCCGATGACGGGGTGGAGGCGATGATCCGCAACCGCCCCGACGCGCGGCTGGACCGCGCGGTGACGCGGGAGCAGATCCGCCTGACGCTGGAGTTCTTCGACACCCCCGCGACCCGCGGCCGTCCGATCGGCTGGCAGGCGGAGGAGGACTGGGTGGCGGCGCTGCGGTCGCTCGAGGCCGCCGGTGCTATCAAGCCGGGCTGGAACGCGGCGAGCTACTTCACCAACGAGGTGGTGGGCTGAGCGCCGCCGCGCTCATCGCCGTCGAGAAGGGCGGCAAGACCTTCGCCGGTGCCGTGACCGCGCTGGCCCACGTGTCGCTCGAGGTGCGCGAAGGGGAGTTCCTTTCGCTCCTCGGCCCGTCGGGCTGCGGCAAGAGCACGCTGCTGCGCGCCATTGCGGGGCTGGACCCTTTGACCGAAGGGCGGGTCCTGCTGCACGGGGCGCCGGTGGTCGCTCCGCCGCCCGGCTTCGGCATGGTGTTCCAGCGCGACGTGCTGCTGGACTGGCGTAACGTGATAGACAATGTTCTGCTTGCCGCCGAGTTCGAGGGGCGGCCGCACCGCGAGATGCAGCCGCGCGCCATGGCGTTGCTGGACCGCTTCGGCCTTGCCGCTTTTGCCCATCGTTATCCATGGGAGCTGTCAGGCGGCATGAGACAGCGGGCAGGGATCTGCCGCGCTCTGCTGTGCGAGCCGGAAGTGATCCTGATGGACGAGCCCTTCGGAGCGCTGGATGCGATGACGCGCGACGACCTGAACGGCGAACTGGCGCGCATCCAGCAGGAGGGAAAGCGCACGGTGGTGTTTGTCACGCATTCCATTCCGGAGGCGGTGTTCCTCAGCGACCGCGTGGCGGTGATGTCCGCCGGACCCGGCCGCGTGGTGAAGATCGTCGAGATCGGGCTTCCACGCCCCCGGCCGCTTTCCCTGCGCGAGGCGCCGGAGTTCGGACGGGAGGTGGCGCGATTGCGGGCCATCTTCGCGCAGCTCGGGGTGCAGAAGGCATGAGTGCGGGAGCCCCATCCGGGCCGGTTGGGGCGCTCGGTACGGCCGGTGTCCTCGTGGCGCTGCTGCTCCTCTGGGAACTGGCGGTCTGGGCCTTCGCGTCATCGCCGCTGCTGCTGCCCGCTCCGTCCGCTGTCGTGGCCGATTTCCTGGAGACGCCCGGCTATTATGGCCGGCACGCGCTCTACACATTGTGGACCACGGTCGCCGGTTTCGGCCTCTCCGTGGTACTTGGCGTCTTTCTTGCGGTGCTGGTCGTGTCCTCGCGCTTGGCCGAACGGCTGATCATGACGGTGCTGGTGGTGATGAACTCGCTGCCCAAGGTGGCACTGGCGCCGCTGTTTGTGATCTGGATGGGGACGGGCGCAGAGCCGAAGATCGCCATCGCCGTGATGCTCGCTATCTTCTCCATCGTTGCCGACATGGTGCTGGGGCTACGCTCCGTAGATCCGGAGGCAGTCGCGCTGGCGCGGGTGCACCGAGCGTCCGCTTGGCGCATCTTGTGGAAAGTCCGGTTTCCCAACGCATTGCCTGCCTTGTTCGTGGGCATGAAGGTGGCCATCTCCTTTGCATTGGTTGGCGCCATCGTGGGCGAGTTTGTTGGCGGCTCAGCTGGGCTGGGCCACGTCATTCTGGTGGCGCAAGGTCAGTTCGACACGGTCCGCGTGTTTGCCGCCCTGGCGGTTCTGGGCGTGATGGGAACGACCTTGTTTTATGTAGTGGAAGCCGCCGAGCGCATCATGCTGCCCTGGCACGTGTCGCAGCGCGTCGATGGCCGGTGACACGCTGAGAGCTGCTGAGGTCGATTAGGCATCCGTTCGGCAAGCGGCTCGTCGAAGTAGTAGATTTGAAAGCTGCTTTTGGGCGTCTGCACTCAGTGGCGGGCGTTGGCTCCGAAACGTGCCAAGCTTAACTCACCGATCGGGAGCCCCGTCTCCCGCCCCCCCATCATGGCGGCGACAGCGCGTCCCATCACTGGTCCCGCCGTCATGCCGAAATTCGAATTGCCGAAGCCGAGGAAGGCATTCTCCACTCCTGGCATTCGGTCCAAGACCGGGAGCCCATCGGGCAGGCTTGGCCGGATGCCATGCCAGCGCGTGACTTCAGCCGTGCGGATCCCTGAAAACATCCGCTTGGCCTGTTCCAGGAGAAGATCCGCACGCTTCCAGTTCGGCGGCGCATCATGCCCCGCTGACCCTAGACCGGAAAACTGGTCCGGCCATTGTGAGAGTTTTCCGGCAGGTTGGTCCTGCCCCGAACTCTGGTCCGGGGTCTACGCAAGTCCTCGGGCTGCCGATGAAGCCCGAAAACTCTCCCTTCGGGCGGACCAGTTTCGGGGCAACGGTCAAAGAGTGAAGATGAGCGCAGCAGGCTTGGGTGGTTCAAGGGGCCGCCCCTGGCGTCGCAGCTCAAGAAACTGCCGATCCACCTCCCCGGTTTGCTGGGAGATGCATCAGGCAACGAGGTCGCACTGGAGTCTGCCTTGTCCCGTGGTGGCGCGACACCGACTTAAGCGCTTGCTGCGGTCACGACCCTGTGTCGCGATGATCTTGGCCGCCCTGGGTCTTTCCTGGCCGCCGCTCGGCCCAGCCGGTCACGTTTCGTGAGCGCGTCTTGCGGTCCCGCGCCGGGGCACCTTGCCAGCCGGTGGAGCCAAGTCGACGGGCGGATGATGCACGCCCTGGTTTCCACGGAGCGCGTGCCGGCAGGACTCTTGCCAGTCGTGCTGGTACATGGCCTGGGCATGTCGAGCCGGTACATGGCCCCGCTTGCGCGGTGCCTCGCACGCGATGCCTTTGTCCTCGCGCCCGATCTGCCTGGCTTCGGGCTGAGTGATGATCCTCCGCGCGCGCTGACGGTGCCCGGGATGGCTGACGCGCTGGCGGCTTGGATGGATGAGGCCGGGCTTAGTCGGGCGGCGCTGGTGGCGAACTCGCTCGGCTGCGAGGTCGTGGTGGAACTCGCCATGCAACGACCGGACCTCGTCGCGCGGGCAGTGCTCCAGGGGCCCACGCCAGACAGGGAGCATGCCTCAGCTATACGGCAACTGGCGATGTTCTTCTTGACGAGCCTGTTTGAGAACCCAGGCATCATATGGGTCGCCCTCACGGATTATCTCCGCGCCGGTGTGCGGCGCTACGTCCAGACCTTTCGCCACATGCACGGCTACAGCCTGTCGGCCAAGCTGCCGTATGTCGCCGCGCCGGCGCTGATCGTCCGGGGTGCACGCGACTACCTCGTCCCACAGGGCTGGGTGGAGCGCATGGTGCGGCTGATGCCCAATGCCAGCCTCGTCGTCATGCCTTCCGTAGCACATGGCATGAACTATTCTCATCCAGCCGAACTGCGGGCTGCCATCCTGCCCTTCCTTCTCGGAAGTGGCCCCCCGGCCGACCACTCGGTCTAGCCGCCCGTATCGGTTTCCACGCTGCCGCGCCGCTGGAGCGCGCGCGCGATGAGCCAGAACAACAGTGCCCACCCAGCACCGACAGTCCAGCCAGCCAGCACGTCCGTCGGCCAGTGCACACCGAGATAGACGCGGCTCACCCCGACCAGCAGCGCCAACAGGACGGCGGCAGAAAGAACAAATGCCTTCACGCTTCTATCAGGCTCCACGCGGGCGAGCAGGGCGCCCAGGGTGAGGTAGACCACCGCGGCCATCATTGAATGCCCACTCGGGAAGCTGGCGGACGAGACGTAGGAGCCGTGTGGCACCAGATCAGGGCGAGCCCGCTCGAAGGCACCCTTCAGCGCCATGCTTACCAAGATGCCGCTGCTGACCGCCGCCAAAAGCAGCCACGCCGCATGCCAGAGGCGCCGCAATGCCATGAAGGCCGCGACCAGGAACGTGAGCAGCGTCAGCACGGCGACGCCGCCAAGGGCTGTGACATCGCGCCCCATCTCCGCCAGCCATGGCGGGCCAAGAGGGTTGGCCGGGTTCGTTGGGGAGCGCAGAGCCAGAAGCAAGGCACGGTCAATTGCCGCCGTCTCCCCTGCCAGAACTGCATCGGCGAGTTCGACAAAGCCCCAGACAGTCACGGCCGGCAGCAAAAGGAGCAGAACAATCCGAAGTTCCAGTTTTTCGCCGGCCGAGGCAAGCGGGTAGCTCAGCGGCTTTGACCGGGGAGAGCGTGGCGCTGGCCTTCCACTTGTCATTCGCGCATTCCACCTCCGTCATCCATCCAGCGGGAACCCTGCAGAGAGAGAGGCGCCTCAGCGTCCCATGCGCCGAACGGCCAAGCGCGAAACACGTTACGCCACGGTGCGCAAGGACGGCGCTGTGAGGGCCTCTGCCGCAATGTCCATCAAAGAGGTGCGGGAAGCCTCGCTCCTCTGGTTCTTTATCGGAGGGACGTCTGCAAGCGGCTTTCTGGAGCTTTGCTCCGTTTGTCTTACGGTGCCTACTTCCCGCCGCTCGGTGAAAGGGCAGTGAAACTCTGTGCCACTGCATGCGCACGTCGGGGGGAAACAGAGCAGGGAAGCTCCAAAACGAATACTGAAGGCAGCGAGGCTGAACCGGCGAACACGTGGACCAACCGGACTTTCGGCCTCAACGAAACCACATTCCTGAGCATGTGTTCTTAGGGTACTACCGGACTACTGCTTTCCGCATGTTTGTCCTCTCAAGAGTGGTCAGGCCCCATCCCATCGCTTTCGGGCGGTGGGGTGGGGCCTTCACCACAAGAGGCCTCGCGCGTGGGCCACCCGTTCAGGAGGAGCGGCGCCCCTGAAGCTTCAGCTTCTTCCTCTCTATTCGGGCCGACACTCGGCTCTGATTGCCGAGGACGCGTGGCCTGGGGTTGGTGCCGATCTCAACGGAGCGGCCCAAACCATCAGCTTCCAGCAGCGTCAAATGGTCCTCTCCACCGGCAGGCCTTGGTGTTTGTGGTAGGTGAGGGCGTGGCGAACTCCATGCCGGAGACACGCTGGAAGACGTTCTTGACCTTGCCGTCATAAGCCCCGAAGACGTGTGTGCCTTCAGGCAGACCACGCGCCTCGTGGAGGCGGCGGTCGGCCCTGACCTGCAAAAGACGGTTAGGGAGGCTCTCAACCATGCTTCAAACCTGCCGCGCTTCTTGCCTGGCGTCGCTGCTCCCCGAGAAGTGACGCCCGTCTTCGGGCCGCAGCGTGGCCTCGAGAGAAGCCTCGCCCTCAGAATATGTGGATACCGCCTCACGGAGCCCGAGGGCACAGCACTGCCCTGGCGCACAAATACCTTCGCCTTTCCCATGGGTTTGCCCCGACGGTTGCCTCCGTATCGCCACGGAGTTTCGTGGGGTTTTGCGTTTCCCATCTCCCGCGCCTCGACGAGGGCGCAGTGCACGCGACGTAGGCGTGGCCCTCGCCCCAGCGAAGGGAGGCTGAGGAATGACCGAATCCACCACGACCCGACGCCAGCCGCGAGCGCGCTGCGCCGCGCTGACCTTGGCCGTCCTGCTTGGCGGCTCCCTCGCGGCCGGCAGCGCAGCGGCGCAGGATCGGGGGCCGCGCAACGAGCGCCACGACTGGGGCTTCGCCTCGCCCAACTCCGGGGGCCACGGCTCGCCCGGGTATGATCGAGGAAGCGATGGCGGTGCCCAGGGGCAGGACCGCGACCTCGACAGCATGGCGCGCGATGCCTTCGACCGCGGCTACCGCGCGGGACGTGAGCAGGAGCGACGGAACTTCCAGTCGGGACCGGGGTGGAACAACGCGGCCCAGCGTCAGGCCTATCAGCTGCTCGAGCACGCCGCGGCCGACCTTCGTCGCGCGCTCATGCTGATGCATCGCGACCCATCCCTGCCACGAAACAATACGGCCCTGGTGGAAGCGACGCAGGCCCTGATCCAGCTGCAGAACGCGATGACCTGGCTCCCAAGCCAGCGGAGCGAGAACCTCCGCCCGGATGGCGGCGGGTTCGGCCCTGGGGATCAGGTCGGGCCGGCCCGTGCGCAAGGCGGCTGGCGCGGCTGAGCGGACAGCAAGCCATCCATGATCCGACCAATCCGAGGGCGGCGCCTTTGCCGCCCGCGGGGCAATTAGAAGAGACAAGACATGAAGAAGTTCATCCTGCCGATCATCGCCATTGGCACACTCGCCGGTGTCGCCGCATCCCCGATCCCTGCACTGGCGCAGGGCGACGACGGGTCCTCCCGCCGGGGCTACTCCGAGTATGACCGCGGCTTCCGCGACGGCCAGGATCGCGAGCGTCGCTCGCGTGAGGCTTACGAGCGCGGCTATCGCCAGGGTCAGATGGAGGAGCGCCGCGAGCGTCAGCGCCTCGGCATGGGTATGGGCCCGCGAGGCTGGAGCGGCGAGCGCGAGTTCGAGCGCGAGGGACGCTTCGGTGGCATGTTCGGCGAGCGCGACTTCGGTGATTGATCAACCCATCACCGCGGCAATCGGGGCCATCCACCGGCGCTCTGTGGCCCTGATAGCGAACTGCGGTCCCAAGCTGACGTTATGGCGCGTCCCGCAGGGTCGTGCTGGAGCCCCCTGCCCGACACACGCGGGCAGAAGGCTCCACGTGAAGGGCCGCGCCATCGTGCGTCGGCTCACCACCCCGGGGCAGGGCCACGTGCCCGCCGGGCTTCAGAGAGGAAACCGACAATGACAATGAAACGCTTGGCCATCCCAGCCTTATCCATCGTCCTTCTCGGCAGCGCGGCGGCGCTGCCGGCCGTGGCGCAGTCGCAGGACCAGAGCTACCGCGGATCCTCCGGCTGGAACGACCGTGATTCCGACCGCTTTGGCCGGAATTACTATGATCGCGGCTACCAGCAGGGCCGCGACGACGAGCGGCGCTGGAACCAGCAGCGCAGCGACGGCGATCGCCGCGGCATGAGCAGCCAGTCGAGCACCGGATCCTACCCGTCTGGCCCTTCCTATGGCGACAGCCAGAGTGGCCAGCGCAACTGGGGCTCCCAGCCCTACAGCTCCAGCCAGTCGTGGCAGTGGCCGACCGGGCAGCAATCGGGTCCGCCGCAGTCGGGCCAGTCGCAGGCGGTTCAGCAATACGGCCAGCCACAGATGGGCTACCATCACGGCCCCATGCACCATGGCCCTTCGGGCATGGGCCAGGGCAGGTCCTCGGGCACCGATCCGGGCGTGCTCATCCTGCTGATCGAGCGCGACCGCCAGCAGCAGGCCATGCGCGAGGTCCGGCAGTCGGTGCAGGAGGCGCGCAACGCACTTCAGCAGGGCGACCAGTCGCGGGCGCGCTCGGCGCTGGATGAGGCGGACCGGACGCTGCGTGAGGCGAATGCGGTGCGCAACCAGCAGGAGGTCGAGCGTCTGCTGAACCAAGCGGACCAGGCGCTCCAGCGCGGGGACCGCCAAGCCGCTCAGCAGGCATTGCAGCAGGCCCGGCAGGCCATGCGAGAGGACAGCGGAGACCAGACCTCGCGCAGTCAGGGCAGCACAGGGAGCAGCCAGCCTAGTCAAGCGGCCGGGACCCAGTCGGGTCCGTCGCCGGGGGCGACCACGGGCGGATCCTCCTCGCAAGGTGGCACCTCGAACCCAGGCCAAGGTTCCACCTCGGGCTCGACCTCGGGCACAGGCTCGACCTCGGGCACAGGCTCGACGTCCGGCACGGGCTCGACGCGCTGAATACCTAAGGGGCAGACCGGCTAGCCGGCCTGCCCATCGCCGGGCAGCAGGTTCTCCACCTCGCCTGCGTCACAGGCACCGCGGCCACACCCTGGGCAGCCTTTCACCGGGGTTTGCGCGAGGCAGCCGCGTTGCAGTCCTGACCGTTACACTCCGGCACGCTCTCTCAAACAAAGGAATGGCCAGGATGCCGAAGAAGCACCCGAACACGGTCCGCTGGGGCGGCCCAGGCGCAAGCCACGAGGATGCCACCAAGCCCATTCCCGAGCCTCCTCCCGCGCATCCGGAGGATGCCGTGAGCACCAACCCGAGCGTCAGCATGCGCTCAGGCGGCGGAGGCGAGCGGGACGCGAAGCACAGCCATGTGGACCCGATGCGGTCGTCGAAGTCGCACGCGACGGATGGTGCGAGCCCAAGCGAGACGGACCGCGCCTTTCGCGAGAACCGCTCGCGCAATGACCAGGCCGAGGATGCCCGCGCGGCGGAGGAAGACGACGAGCGCGATGAGGAGGCAGACGATGCGGCGAGCGACGATGGGGCCGAGGGGGTCGGCCTGCCGGTCCTGCTCAACACGGATTCCTCGGTCCAGGGTCACGAGCAACTCAGCGCAATGGTCGAGCGGATCGTACGTGCACGTCTGCGGCACCTCGCGCCTCACCTGACGCGCGTGGAGGCTTATGTGACGGACGGCAAGCGGGGCGGGCAGGGCTCTGCCGACCTGCGGTGCGCCCTGGAGGCGCGGCCCGAGAACGCGAAACCGGTGGGCGCCGATCACTCCGCCGCAACCATCGAGGAGGCGGTGCGGGGCGCGGCTGGAAAGCTCGCCAGGGTCCTTCGGAGCCAGTTTGGCAAGCGCCATTCGGTGAAGGGCGGGGACACCATCCGGCGCGTGGATTGACGCGGGATGCGCGGCCTCGGGCTCTCGCCTTGTGCCAAGAAGATTAAAGCGCTTGCGCTGGCCCTCGTGCCGGCGCCTGCCCTGGCGCAGGGTGAGGGTATGCGTCCCGGCGCGGGCTCGCCCTTCTCGGTGCGCGACGCCTGTCCCCAGTCCCATCGCGATTTCCAGCTCGAAGCGCGCCTCGGTTGGACCTGGAATCGGGACGGGAGCGACACTTTCTCGCCTCGCCCTGCCATGAGGTACGGCTTGACCGAAGGCCTGGAACTCCGGCTCGGCGGCACCCAGGACTTCGAAAGGTCTGGGCGGGATACCGGCGTCACCGCTGGCGGCTTCCGCTGGCAAGCCATGGGGCAGGAGGGCTGGCGGCCGGCTTTTGCCCTTCTCGGTGAAGTCTCAGTTCCTTGCCAGGGCCCTGACTCCGTCCAGACCGAGATCAGTGCCATCACGAGCCACGTCACGGGCCGTAGGCCGGGCCATTGGGGTCTGCACTTCAATGCGGGCTGGCCGGTCCGGGCCTGCAGCCCTCGCCCGAGGTGGATCGCCCGCGAGGAGCGCGGCGCGGCAGCGAGGCCGCGGTGAGCGCAGCGCGGCTCCGTCAATGGTGGGCGGACCTGCTGTCGCGCTTCTGGCTGCGGCCAGGACTGATGTGCCTTGTCGCCGTCGTGCTGTCGGAGACGCTGGTCCGGCTTGAAGGGCGAATCGAGCTGCCATCCGCCGTCGCGGACTGGGTGTATGCGGGCGGGGTCGGCGGCGCGCGGGACGTGCTGCAGACCATTGCCGCCGCGAGCATCGCCGTGGCGGGCACCACCTTCTCCATCACGGTCGCCGCGCTGACCTTGGCGACAAGCCAGATGGGACCCCGCCTGCTTCGGAACTTCACGCGAGACGCGGGCAACCAATACGCGCTGGGCCTGCTGGTGGCGACCTTCGTCTATGCCCTCGTCGCGCTGCGCTCGGTCCACGAGAACGACAACAGCAGCTTCGTGCCGCAGCTGGCCCTGACGGGGGCGCTGGCCCTGGCCTTCGCCAGCGTGGGTGCCCTGATCTGGTTCCTCCACCACATGGCAACCTCCATCAACGTGGACCGCGTGATCGCGCTGGTGCAGGTCGACCTCGTCGCCGCCCTCAGGGGCCTGCCGGAGCGGGACGCGGAATCGAGCAACGCGGAGGCCGAGCCTGCCTTGCCCGAGGCCGGCTCGGCCCCCCTCGAGCTGTCTGGCAGCGGCTACATACGCGTGCTGGACGACGAGGCGCTGGCCGACTGGGCCGAGGAGCACGATGCCGTGCTGCTTCTCTCCGTTCGGCCGGGCGGATACGTGCTTCCTGGCAGCGTGGTGGGCTGGGTCTCCCCGGCGGGCTTGCAGGAGGAGGCCCAGGAAGCGTTGGCTTCTGCCTCGTCGCTCGGCCCCACCCGCGACGTGGAGCAGGATCTGGAGTTCGCCGTGCGGCAACTGGTCGAGGTGGGGCTGCGCGCCCTGTCACCCAGCACCAACGACCCCTTCACGGCAATCAGCGTCCTGGATCACCTCGGCGCGGGGCTGGGCGAGACGGCGCGTCGCACCCTCCCCTCCGGCGTGACCTGCCGGAACGGGGTCGTCCGGCTGCGACGGCCCTCCACCGACTATGAGGGGCTGGTGGACGCCATGTTTCACATGCTCCGCCAGTCGGGCGCCGGTGAGCCTTCCGTCATGATCCGGCTCCTCGAGGTGCTGGCCGAGGTGGCGCGGCTGGAGCCAGACCCCGAGCGCCGCAGGGTCCTGCGCCGCCATGTGGAACTCGCGCACGACGCGGCCCGTGAGGCGACGAGCGATCCAAGCGCCCGCACCGCCCTCGCCAGACGCTACGACACGGCCCTCACTGCACTTGCCAGCAAAGATCCCAGGGGACCGGGTCCGATCAAAGGTCTGCGTCTCGTGACCTGAGTCCTGAGCTTCCTCGTTGCGGGGGCGCTCCATACGGAAGCCGAGGCAAGGCCAGAAGGAGGCGCCGCTTGGATTTCTCGTCGATCGGAGAAGTGGCATCCGCGCTCGCGCGCGGCTACCTGCCGCATCTGCGGGACCTGTCCATCGCCTATGTGCTCGCTCTTGTCATCGGCTGGAATCGCGAGCGTGAGGCCCGAAGCGCTGGGCTACGGACCTTTCCCCTGGTCGCCATCGCAAGCTGTGGCTTCGTGCAGGCGACCGAGATGTCGCTCGGCGAAGACCCTGAAGCCGTCGCGCGTGTCGTCTCGGGCATCGTCACCGGCATCGGCTTCATCGGGGCAGGAGCCATCATGAAGGGCGGCGACGAGGTGCGCGGAACCGCCACGGCGGCGAGCATCTGG
>NZ_JAPFQI010000017.1 GCF_026183895.1 Sabulicella glaciei
GTGTCGATGGACGTCGAGCTGATCGCGCCCATCGCCATGGACGAGGGGCTGCGCTTCGCCATCCGCGAGGGCGGCCGCACCGTCGGCGCCGGCGTCGTCGCCTCCATCGCGAACTGACTATCCTGCGGCGCTTCCCGCCAGGGAGGCGCCGCAGAACAGGGGCGTAGCTCAATTGGCTAGAGCGCCGGTCTCCAAAACCGGAGGTTGGGGGTTCGAGACCCTCCGCCCCTGCCAGATGTGAGGAACGGTGGCGGCCCGTTGCACAACGGCCGCCACCGTGCTTTTTCAGGTTTCGCGCGCCGTCGCGCGCATTCAGGAAGCAGGAACTTGCCCAAGCTAGAGCCCGTCCAGTTCGCCCGGGAGGTGCGCCAGGAAGTCGCGAGGGTCACCTGGCCGTCGCGCAAGGAGACTCTGGTGACCACCGGGCTCGTCTTGGCCCTGTCCTCGCTCGCGGCAGTTTTCTTCCTGGTGGTGGACCAGATCATCCAGTTCGTGATGCGCCTGGTGTTCGGGTTCTGAGGAGCGAGGTTCGGGCCATGGCGGCGAAGCGTTGGTATGTTGTCCATGTCTATTCGGGCTTCGAGAAGAAGATCGCCGAGCAGATTCGCCATCAGGCGGAGAAGATCGGCCTCGCCGACCGGATCGAGGACATCCTCGTCCCGACCGAGCAGGTGACCGAGGTCCGCCGCGGCCAGAAGCGCGAGGCGGAGCGCAAATTCTTCCCCGGCTACGTGCTGGTTAAGATGGAGATGGATGACGAGACCTGGCACTTGGTGCGCGACACGCCCAAGGTCACCGGCTTCCTTGGCGCCCGCAACAAGCCCCAGCCCATCCCCGAATCCGAGGCGATGCGGATGGTGCAGCAGCTCACCGAATCGGCCGAGAAGCCGAAGCGCCCCGCCATCACCTTCGAGGTGGGCGAGCAGGTGCGCGTCTCCGACGGCCCCTTCACCTCCTTCAACGGGACGGTCGAGGAGGTGGACGAGGAAAAGGGCCGCGTGAAGGTCAGCGTCTCCATTTTCGGCCGCTCCACCCCGGTGGAGCTGGAATACGGGCAGGTCGAGAAGCTCTGACCTCCGGGCGCGACAGCCGCGCCATCCGGGTCTAGTCTCGGCGCTTCCGTTTCCGCCGAGGACTGGCCCATGAGCGACCTCCCGAGCCGGGTCGAGATCACCGAGGAAGGTCCGCGCGAGGCCTTCCAGATCGAGCCCGGCCCCATCCCCACCGAAGACAAGATTGCACTGATCGACGCCCTCTCGGGCACCGGGCTGCGCCGGATTCAGGTGGCGAGTTTCGTTTCCCCCAAGATCGTGCCCGGCTGGGCCGATGCCGAGGCGGTGGTGGGCGGCTTCGCCCCGCGCCCCGGTGTCGAGTACACGGCGCTGTGGTTCAACGCCTCGGGCCTGCGACGCGCCATGGGCTTCCGCGATCGCCTGTCCATCTTCGGCTCCGTCACCGTCACGGCCTCCGAGGCCTTCACCAAGCGCAACCTCAACCGCACCCAGGCCGAGCAGCTCGTCGCGCAGCGCGCCAACATCGCGGCGCATCGCGAGGCGGGGGTGGTGATGGAGCGCGTCTCCGTCCAGGCCGCCTTCGGCTGCAACTGGGGCGGCGAGGTGACGGCGGAGGCCGCGCTTGATGTGCTCTCGGACGCCATGGCGCTTGCGAAGGAGGAGGGCTGCGACATCCGCCGCATCACCCTGGCCGACAGCATGGGCTGGGCCACGCCGCTGCGCATTGAGCGGCTGGTCGGCGCCGTCCGCTCCCGCTTCCCGGAGCAGGAGATCGTCCTGCACCTGCACGACACGCGCGGCCTCGGCATCGCCTGCGCGGCGGCTGGACTGCGGCTTGGCGTCGCGCGCTTCGACGCGGCGGTGGCGGGGCTGGGCGGCTGCCCCTTTGCCGGCCAGCCCGGTGCGCCGGGCAACATCGCGACCGAGGAACTGGTCTTCCTGTGCGAGGAGATGGGGGTGGAGACCGGGGTGGACCTGCCCGCCCTGCTGGAGACCGCCCACCTCGCCGAGCGCATCGTCGGCCATCCCTGCCCCTCCAACCTGCTGCGCTCGGGCATCAGGAGGGCCGCCTAATGCTGCCGCTGGAGGGCGTGCGGGTCGTCGAGTTCTCGCACATGGTCATGGGGCCGACCTGCGGCCTGATCCTGGCCGATCTCGGCGCCGAGGTGATCAAGGTGGAACCGCCGGGCGGCGACCGCACGCGCCAGCTTCGTGCCAGCGGCACCGGCTTCTTTCCGGCCCTGTCGCGCAACAAGAAGAGCGTGACCGTGGCGATGGACGACACAGCCGAGCATGAGCGCCTGCTGCGCCTCGTCGACACCGCCGACGTCGTCATCGAGAATTTCCGCCCCGGCGCGCTGGAGGCGAAGGGGCTGGGCTGGGACGCGCTCTCCGCCCGCAACCCGCGCCTGATCTACCTGTCCCTCAAGGGCTTCCTGTCCGGCCCCTATGAGCACCGCACCGCGCTGGACGAGGTGGTGCAGATGATGGCTGGTCTCGCCTACATGACGGGGCCGCCGGGGCGCCCGCTGCGTGCCGGCGCGCCGGTGAACGACATGATGGGCGGCATGTTCGGCGCCATCGCCGTCCTCGCCGCGCTGCGGCGGCGCGAGTCGACCGGGGTGGGCGAACGGCTGCAATCCGGCCTGTTCGAGAACGCGGCCTTCCTGGTCTCCACCGCCATGCTGCAGGGCGCGGTGACCGGGACCGCGCCGCCCCCAATGCCGGGCGGGCGCCGCGCCTGGGGCGTGTACGACGTATTCACCGCTGCCGACGGGGTGCAGATCTTCGTCGGCGTGGTGACGGAGCGGCAATGGGAGATCTTCACCGCGGCCCTGGCGGCGCCGGCCCTCGCCGATCCGCGTTTCGCGACCAACAACGACCGCTCCGCCCATCGCGAGGTGCTGATCCCCCTGGTGCAGGAAATCCTCGGCACGCGGCCCGTCGCGGAGATCGAGGCGATGTGCGAGACGGCCGGGCTGCCCTATGCCCGCATCAACACGCCCGGCGACCTCTACGACGACCCGCATCTGCGCGCGGGAGGCGGCCTCCTGCCCATCACCCTGCCGGACGGGCGGGCGACCAAAGTGCCGGCCCTGCCGATCGAGATGGACGGGCAGCGCCTGGGGGTGCGGCTGGACCTGCCGCGCCCGGGTCAGCACAATCAGGAGGTATTCGGGGAGGAAGCGGATGCCGATCTACGCGCTGGATGAGCATGAGCCCGTGATCGAGGGCGAGGTCTGGGTCGCCCCTGACGCGCACGTCATCGGCCGCGCGGTGCTGGGCGATGGCGTCGGCGTCTGGTTCGGCGCCGTGATTCGCGCCGACAACGAGGAGATGCGGATCGGCGCCCGCACCAATATCCAGGAAGGCGCGATGCTGCATTCCGACCGCGGAAGCCCCCTGACGGTCGGCAGCGACGTGACGGTGGGCCACCACGCGATCCTGCATGGCTGCACGGTCGGCGACGAATCCCTGATCGGCATGGGGGCCACGGTGCTGAACAACGCGCGCATCGGCCGCAACTGCATCGTCGGCGCCAATGCGCTGGTGACGGAGGGGAAGGAATTCCCTGACAACTCGCTGATCGTCGGCAGCCCTGCGCGGGCGGTGCGGACCCTGGACGAGGCCTCGGCGCAGCGCCTCCGCGATTCGGCGCTGGGCTACGTCAACAACGCCCGCCGCTTCGCCCGCGGCCTGCGCCGCGTGGATCAGGCATAGGCGGGGACGGGCAGGGCGCGGAACTCGGGCCGCGCGAACAGGTATCCCTGGAACAGCGAGACGCCGCAGCCGCGCAGCGCCTCGTATTCCGCGCGCGTTTCCACCCCCTCGGCGACGAGGCGGATGCCGAGCTGGGCGCAGATCCCGGCCATGCCCTGGACGATGGCTCGCCGGGGGATGCTGGCTTCGAGGCCGCGGATCAGGCCCATGTCCAGCTTGATGATGTCGGGCTGGAAATCGGCCAGTAGCGACAGGCCGGAATGGCCGGCGCCGAAATCGTCGATCGCGACGGTGAAGCCCATCTCCTGATAGGCCTCCACGACGTGGCGCAGATGGGCCGGGTCGTCGAGCTTTTCGCCCTCCGTCACCTCGAACATCAGGGCGGAAAGCGGGAAGCGCACGCGCTCCGCCGCGCGCAGCGTGGCGCGCAGGCAGTTGCGCGGCTCGTACACCGCGTTGGGCAGGAAGTTGATGGACAGCAGCGCCCCCGTCTCCGGCAGCCCCAGCCGCGCCGCTTCGGCGATGGCGGTCGTGCGGCAGGCCTGGTCGAAGCTGTAGCGCGACTCGGAGGTGACGGCGGCCAGCACCGTGCCCGCGCCCTCGCCCCCGGCGCCGCGCACCAGCGCCTCGAAGGCGAAGATGCGCTGCGCCTCCACGTCTAGGATCGGCTGGAAGGCGAAGGCGATGGCGGGCAGGAAGGCGTCGCGCGCCTCGCAGCCGGGGCAGACCAGGTTCATCGCGGACAAGCTAGCAGGGATTGTCTTCCCGACAACTGGTTCAATTCGGGGTTGAGGCCAGCAGGATGCGGCGCAGCGCCTCCTCCTTGCCCAAGGCCGCGAGGGTGATGTCGATCGGCGGCGACATGGTGCTGCCCGTCAGCGCGACGCGCAGGGGCTGGGCCACGTCCTTCAGCTTCAGCCCCTTCACCTCGCCGTAGTCGCGCAGCCAGTGCTCCAGGTCGGCGCGCTCCCACGGCGCGGCGGACAGGAACTCCGCGAGGTCGGCGAGGCGCGCCTTCGCCTCGGGGGTCAGCAGGGCGGCGGCCTTGCTGTCCGGCTCCGGCGCCTCGTCCGCCACGGCGAAGGCCGCCGAGGCGGCGACCTCGTTCAGGCTGCGCGCCCGTTCCTGCAGGGCGGGGAGGAGGAGGCGCAGCCGCGCGATCTTGTCCGTGCCGAAGCCGTGGCCCATGGCCGTCAGCCGCGACAGCACCTCGGGCAGCAGCGCGTCCGGGTCGGCCTGGCGCAGGTAGACGCCGTTCAGGTGCGACAGCTTCGCGTAATCCATGCGCGAGGCGGCGCGGCCCACATCCTTGAGGTCGAAGATCTTCTCGGCACGCTCGCGCGGGATGATCTCCTCGTCGCCATGGCCCCAGCCGAGGCGCAGCAGGTAGTTGCACACCGCCTCGGGCAGCATCCCCTGCTCGCGGAACTCCAGCACGCTCACCGCGCCGTGGCGCTTGGACAGCTTGGCACCATCTGCGCCGTGGATCAGTGGGATGTGGGCGAAGCGCGGCCGCGTCCAGCCCATCGCGTCATAGACCATGCACTGGCGGAAGGTGTTGGTCAGGTGGTCGTCGCCACGGATGACGTGGGTGATCGCCATGTCGTGGTCGTCCACCACCACCGCATGCAGGTAGGTGGGCGTCCCGTCCGAGCGGAGGATGATCATGTCGTCCAGCTCGGTGTTCGCCACGCGCACCGTGCCCTGGACGAGATCCTCCACCACCGTGTCGCCAGCCCCGTCCCCTGGGCGCGGCGCCTTCAGGCGGATGGCGAAGGGCTTGCCCTCCTGCTCCGCACCCGGCTCGCGGTCGCGCCAGTGCCCGTCATAGCGGGGCGGGCGCTTCTCCGCGACGGCCTTCTCGCGCATCGCCACAAGCTCCTCCGGCGTCTCGTAGGCGCGGTAGGCCTTGCCGGCGGCGAGCAGCTCGTGCGCCACCTCGGCGTGCCGCGCCTCGCGCCGCGACTGGAAGACCGGCTCCTCGTCCGGGGACAGGCCGAGCCAGGCGAGGCTGTCCAGGATCTGCTGCACGGCTTCCTGGGTGGAGCGCGCCTTGTCCGTGTCCTCGATCCGCAGCAGGTACTGCCCGCCGTGCCGCCGTGCGAAGAGTTTGTTGAACAGCGCGGTGCGGGCGCCGCCAATATGCAGGAAGCCGGTGGGCGAGGGGGCGAAGCGGGTGCGGACGGTCATGCCGCCCCCGATAGCGCAAAGCCCCGCGAGGCGGAACTTGCCCGTGGCCCCGGCTTGCGCCACTCAGGGCAGGCATGCCGCCGGCGCCGCTTTCCTTCCTCCAGCGCGCCCTCGCGGCGGAGACGGGGCGGCTTGCCCTGTGGCTGCCGGTGGCGATGGGGGCAGGGGTGCTGGCCTTCCTGCTGCCGCGCGCCGACCCGCCCAGCTGGCTGCCCTGGATGGCGCCACTGCCGACCCTCGTGGCTCTTGCGCTTGCCCAGCGCTTTCAGCTTTCGGCTTGGCTTGCCGGTCTGCTGGGCGCAGCCGGGCTGGGCTTCGCCGTTGCCGCCTGGCACGTCGCTGCCGCTCCACCCTTGCCCGAGCTGCCGCGCACCGCCCTTGTGCTGACCGGCACGGTGGCGGAGCTGGACCCGCTGCCCGGCGGGGCGCGCATCATCCTGCGCGGGGCGCGATGGGCCGAGGAGATGGCGCCGCTGCGCCGCGACCTGCGCATCCGGCTGCAAGGGCGGGACGGGGCGCGGCCCCGCCCTGGCGACACGGTGCGGGTGCGGGCGCTGGTGCGGCCGCCCTCGGCCCCCGCCTTTCCCGGAGCCTGGGATTTCCAGCGCGCCGCCTTCTTCGCTGGCCAGGGCGGTGCCGGCTTCGCGCTGGGGCCGGTGGAGATCCTGGCCGAAGGTGGAGAGGCCCCCGCGCTGTCCGGCCTGCGCGCCTCGATGGAACGCCGGGTCCTCCAGGTCTTGCCCGGCGACGTGGGCGCCGTCACGGCGGCGCTGCTCACCGGCGGGCAAAGCGGCATCTCCGCCGAGGCGATGGGCTGGATGCGCGACTCCGGACTCGCGCATCTGCTGTCCGTGTCGGGCCTGCACATCGGCATCGTGATGGGCATAGCCTTCTTCCTCCTCCGCGCGGGGCTGGCGCTCTGGCCGCGCTTCGCGCTGCGCTTCGGCACCAAGCCGGCGGCGGCGGTGGGCGCGCTGGCGGCGGGCGGGTTCTACATGCTGCTGACCGGGGCGGAGGTGCCGATGCTGCGCTCCTTCGCCATGGCTGTGGTCGTCACCCTCGCCATCCTCGCGGGGCGACGGGCCCTGACCCAGCGCGCGCTGGCACTGGCGGCGGCGGCCGTGCTGCTGCTGTACCCGGCGGCCATCCTCGGCCCTTCCTTCCAGATGAGCTTCGCGGCGGTCATGGCGCTGATCGCGGCGGCGGAGACGGCACGGTCCCGGCGCACGCCCGGTCCGCGCCCGTGGTGGCACCGCGCGCTGCTGGTGCTGGGCGGGAGCCTCGTTGCCTCGCTTGTCGCGTGGGCGGCGACGACGCCCTTCGGGCTGCACCATTTCGGGCGACTGCAGCTCTATGGCGTCGCGGCCAATGCGGTGGCGGTGCCGCTCACCACCTTCCTGGTGATGCCGGCGGGGCTGGCCTCGGCGCTGCTCATGTCCCTGGGTCTCGACGATGTGCCGCTGCGGGTCATGGGATGGGGCAGGCGGTGGGCTTCGCCACGCTGCTCGCCGCATCCGCCACGGCAGCGCTGACCCTGCCGCGCCAGGTCGCGCAGTTCCAGGCCGCCCTGCGCGGCACGCTGGGCCGGGCGCACGAGTGGGAAAGCATGGCGGCGGCGCGGGAATGGCTGCACCTGTTCCTGGGGGTGCTGTGGCCTGTGGCCGGGGCGGCGATCCTGGCTGCGGTCGCGGCGACGCTGGCGCAGACGCGTGGCGTGGTCACGCTGCGCGCTTTCTCCTTCGATCTGGGCAAGCTTTCGCCGCTGGCCGGCTTCAAGCGGCTCTTCGGCGGCGAGGCGTGGTTGGAGTTCGGCCGGACGCTGCTCAAGCTGGGCGGGGTGGGGGCGGCGCTCTGGCTCGCGGCGCTGGGGCTGGCCGAGCCGGACGGGTTGCTGGAGGTTCCGGCCGCTGCGTTGTTCGACGCAGCCGGGTCGGGCGTGCTGCGGCTTCTCGCCGTCGCGCTGGGCGTGTTCTTCCTGCTGGCGCTGGGCGACGTCCTGATCACGAACTACCGCTTCCTCCAGCGCCTGCGCATGACCCGCAAGGAAGTGCGCGACGAGATGAAGGACAGCGAAGGAAGCCCCGAGGTGAAGGGGCGTCAGCGCCAGATGCGGCAGGTGCTGGGGCGCCGCATGCTGGCCGAGGCGCCCAAGGCCGCCGTGGTCATCACCAATCCCACGCACTACGCGGTGGCCCTGGCCTATAAGCCGGGCCAGGCCGCGGCGCCGCGCGTCGTCGCCAAGGGGGTGGACGCCATGGCCGGCCGCATCCGCGAGGCGGCGCGCGAGGCAGGGGTGCCGGTCATGCCCGACCCGCCCCTTGCCCGCGCCCTCTACCGGCTGGAACTCGATGCCGAGATCCCGGCCGAACATTGGGATGCGGTGGCGCGGCTGATCGCCTATGTGATGAAGCTGCGCGGGCGCACCTGATTGGTGCGAATCGCCCGGCGTCGTCAATGGAAGCTGGCGTCTCGCGAGGCCCATGATGCGCTGTCGATGGCGAGGCAGAAATTGCCTCGGCAGCATTCGCTCAAGGCATTGAATCGACAGGATTTTGCGCCTTGAGATTCCTGCGCCACGCAGGACGAATCTGCTTGCGAAACGGGGCGTGAAAGAACATATAAGGAACGCAACGGCGACGCCCGTGGCCCGCTTACGCGGCCCGGCACCCGTGTTATCTGCGAGCGGTCCGGGGCGGCTTCATCCCTGGGTTGCAGCCTTCCGAGAGGTTCCAGGATGGAAAAGAACAAGGCGCTCGATGCGGCGCTCTCCCAGATCGAGCGGGCCTTTGGCAAGGGCTCGATCATGCGCATGGGCGCGAAGCATCCGATGGAGGATGTGGAGGTCGTCTCGACCGGCTCGCTCGGCCTTGACCTCGCGCTTGGCATCGGGGGCTTGCCCAAGGGGCGCATCGTCGAGATCTACGGCCCCGAATCCTCGGGCAAGACGACGCTCGCCCTGCACGCCATCGCCGAGGCGCAGAAGAAGGGCGGCACCTGCGCCTTCATCGACGCCGAGCACGCGCTGGACCCCGGCTATGCCCGCAAGCTGGGCGTGGACGTGGACAACCTGCTGATCTCCCAGCCCGACGCGGGCGAGCAGGCGCTCGAGATCGCCGACACGCTGGTGCGCTCCGGCGCCGTGGACGTGCTGGTGGTCGACAGCGTGGCCGCGCTGGTGCCGAAGGCGGAGCTGGAGGGCGAGATGGGCGACAGCCATGTCGGCCTGCACGCCCGCCTCATGTCCCAGGCGCTGCGCAAGCTGACCGGCACGGTGTCGCGCTCCAACTGCATGCTGATCTTCCTGAACCAGATCCGGCTCAAGATCGGCGTGATGTTCGGCAACCCGGAGACGACGACGGGCGGCAACGCGCTGAAGTTCTACGCCTCCATCCGCATGGACATCCGCCGCATCGGCGCGATCAAGGAGCGGGACGAGGCGGTGGGCAACCAGACCCGCGTGAAGGTGGTGAAGAACAAGATGGCCCCGCCGTTCCGGCAGGTCGAGTTCGACATCATGTATGGCGAGGGCATCTCCAAGGTCGGCGAGCTGATCGACCTAGGCGTGAAGGCCGGCATCGTCGAGAAGTCGGGCGCCTGGTTCTCCTGCGACGGGCAGCGCATCGGCCAGGGGCGCGAGAACGCGAAGCAGTTCCTGCGTGACAACAAGGAAATGGCGGCCAGCATCGAGGCGCGCATTCGCGGCCAGGGCGCCGTGGTCGCGGAAGCCATGGCCACGACGCCCGAAGCTGACGACGAATGAGGGAAGGTTATTCTGCCGGCTAGGGTCGAATGACTGTCCTGCAGGGGCGATGCCAGCGTGGCATCGCCCTTTTTATTCGTGAAGCCTCCCGCCTGCGGCCCAGATTGTCCTCGCGCTTCTTGCCCGTGCCATCGCCGAAGCCTCACGCGATGCGGAGGAGAGGCAGGACATGGCCAACCAGCAACAGGCTTGATCGCCGCCATCAGGACGACGGCCAGGGTCAGGTGAAGGACCCGGCGCATGACGGGCGGCTGAAGCAGAACCGCTGACGCGAAAGGGCACGGGGCCGTCCCGGCCGCGCGCCACGACCCTGCCTATTGAGGGGGGACGCGGCGCGCGGTAATGCCCGCTTCATGAGCAGCAGCAACGACATCCGCGCCACCTTCCTGGGGTATTTCGCCCGGAACGGCCACACCGTGGTCGAGAGCAGCCCCCTCGTGCCGCGGAACGACCCGACGCTGATGTTCGCGAATTCGGGCATGGTGCAGTTCAAGAACGTCTTCACCGGGCAGGAGCGGCGCCCGTATTCCCGTGCCACCACGGCGCAGAAATGCGTCCGCGCCGGCGGCAAGCACAACGACCTGGACAATGTCGGCTACACCGCCCGCCACCACACCTTCTTCGAGATGCTGGGGAACTTCTCCTTCGGCGACTACTTCAAGGAGCAGGCGATCAGCCATGCCTGGGAGCTGATCACCAAGGACTTCGCCCTGCCGAAGGACCGGCTGCTCGTCACCGTTTTCTCCGAGGACGATGATGCCGCCGCGCTGTGGCGCAAGATCGCCGGACTGCCGGACGAGAAGATCATCCGCATCGCCACCAGCGACAATTTCTGGCGCATGGGCGACACCGGCCCTTGCGGCCCGTGCTCCGAGATCTTCTTCGACCACGGCCCCTCCATCCCGGGCGGCCCACCCGGCTCCCCGGACGAGGATGGCGACCGATTCATCGAGATCTGGAACCTCGTCTTCATGCAGTACCTGGAGGAGCCGGCCGGGGTGCGGAACCCGCTGCCACGCCCTTCCATCGACACCGGCATGGGGCTGGAGCGCTTCGCCGCCATCCTGCAGGGCAAGCACGACAACTACGACACGGACACGTTCCGCGCCATCATCACCGAAAGCGCCAACCTGACCGGCCAGGACCCGGACGGGCCGTTCCGAGCCTCGCACCGCGTGGTGGCCGACCACCTGCGCGCCGGCTCCTTCCTGGTGGCGGACGGGGTGATGCCCTCCAACGAGGGGCGCGGCTACGTGCTGCGCCGGATCCTGCGCCGCGCCATGCGCCACGCCCACATGATGGGCGCGCAGGAGCCGCTGCTGTACCGCCTCTTCCCGGCGCTGGAGCGGCAGATGGCCGCTGCCTATCCGGAGCTGTCCCGCGCCGCCGCGCTGATCACCGAGACGCTGCAGCTGGAGGAGACGCGCTTCCGCACCCTGCTGGACCGCGGCCTGGGCCTGCTGGAGGCGGAGAAGGCGAAGCTGGGCGAGGGGGAGGCCCTGCCCGGCGACGTGGCGTTCCGCCTGTATGACACCTACGGCTTCCCGCTCGACCTGACGCAGGACGCGCTGCGCGCCGAGGGCCGCGCCGTGGACGTGGCCGGCTTCGAGGCCGCGATGACGGAGCAGAAGAAGCGCGCCCGTGCCGCATGGGCCGGCTCCGGCGAGGCCGCGACCGAGACGCTCTGGTTCGACCTGAAGGAGAAGGTGGGCGCCACCGAGTTCCTCGGCTACTCGACCGAGAGCGCCGAGGGCACGATCACCGCACTGGTGGCCGACGGCGCCAGCATCAACAGCGCCGCCGAACGCCGCGAGGTGGCGGTGGTGCTGAACCAGACTCCCTTCTACGGCGAGAGCGGCGGCCAGCAGGGCGATGCGGGCGTGATCCGCGCCGGCGACGCTGTGATCCGCGTGCGCGACACCCAGAAGAAGCTGGGCGATCTCTTCGTCCACGTGGGCGTGGTGGAGAAGGGCGACGTGGAAGTGGGCACCGCCGTGGTGGCCGAGGTGGACCACACCCGCCGCTCCGCCATCCGCGCCCATCACAGCGCGACTCACCTGCTGCACGAGGCGCTGCGCCGCCGCCTGGGCACGCATGTCGCGCAGAAGGGTTCGCTGGTCGCGCCGGAGCGGCTGCGCTTCGACGTGTCGCAGCCCACCCCCATCGCCCAGTCCGACCTCGATGCGGTGGAGGCGGAAGTGAATGCCCGCATCCGCGAGAATGCCGAGGTGACGACCCGCCTGATGACGCCGGAGGCCGCGGTGGCCGAGGGCGCCATGGCGCTGTTCGGCGAGAAATACGGTGAGGAGGTGCGCGTCGTCGCCATGGGCCGCGACGAGGACGCAACCGACCGCCAGGGCCACTATTCCATCGAGCTGTGCGGCGGCACCCATGTGCGCCGCACCGGCGATATCGGCCTGTTCCGCCTGGTGGGCGAAGGCGCGGTGAGCGCCGGCGTGCGCCGCATCGAGGCCGTGACCGGCGAGGCGGCGCTCGCCGTCGCCGCCGAGGAGGCGCGCCTGCTGCGCGAGGCTGCCGCCGCGCTGAAGGCCAACCCGGCCGAGATCCCGGCGCGCGTCGCCGCGCTCCTCGAGGAGCGCCGCAAGCTAGAGCGCGAACTGGCCGAGACGCGCAAGAAGCTGGCCACCGGCGGCGCCGCGGCGGAGGTCGAGACGCTGGCTGGGCTGCGCGTGGCGCTGCGCGACGTGGGCGAGGTGCCGGCGCGCGACCTCAAGGGCCTGGCCGAGGCGATCCTGAAGTCCGGCACCGCGGATGTCGCCGCGCTGGTTTCGGGCGAGGGGGGCAAGGCCTCCATCGTCGTCGGCGTGGGCGAGGCGGCGAAAGGCAAGGCCGATGCCGTGGCGCTGGTGCGCGCGGGCGCGGCGGCGGTGGGCGGCAAGGGCGGCGGCGGACGTCCCGACATGGCCCAGGCTGGCGGTCCCGAGGCGGCGAAGGCGGCAGAGGCCCTGGCGGCGATCCGCGAGGCCCTTTCAGCCTGACACTTCGCCGCGCTCGATGGTGAAGCTCCGGTCCACCAGGGGCCGGAGCAGTTCCGGGTTGCTTTCGCTGATCAGGATGGCGACGTCCGGCAGGGCGTCGCGCAGCCGCTTCAACGCCTCGGCGTAGCGCTGCGCGAGCGCCGGGGCGAGGCCCTGGAAGGGCTCGTCCAGCAGCACGGCGCGGGTGCCGACCATGAGCGCGCGGCCCAGCGCCACCATCTTGCCCTGGCCCCCTGAAAGCCCAGCTGCCTTGCGACCTGCCAGGTCGGCCAGCTCGGGCAGCAGGGCGTAGACCTGCTCCAGCCGCCGCCGTGTCTCGGCGGCGGGAAGGCGAAGCACCTCGGCGGGCAGGCGGATATTCTCCTCCACGGAAAAGCCGCCGAACAGGCGCCGCTCCTCCGGCGCGTAGCCGATGCCGTGGCGGGCGCGCTCATGCGCCGCGATCGCGGACGCATCCTGGCCGCCCAGGACGATGCGCCCGGCCTCGATGGGCAGGAGGCCCATGATGGCGCGGAAGGTCGTGGTCTTGCCCGCGCCGTTGCGGCCGATCAGCGCGACGCGCCCGCCCGGCGGCACGTGCATCCGCACCCCGCGCAGCACCGGCGCGCCAGCGATGGAGACCTGCACATCCTCAAGGCGCAGCATGGGCGTCCTCGATGCCGATCACCTCGCGCCGCACCTCCGGGTCGGCCAGCACGGCCTCGGGCGGTCCGTTGGCGACGATGCGCCCCTGCGACCAGACGGCGACGCGGTCGGCGAAGCGGGACACCACCTCCATGTCGTGCTCCACGAAGACGGCGGAGACACCCGTCTCGCGCAGCACCCGCGCCAGCGTCTCGACGATGCCCAGCTTCTCGGAGGCGGCGACGCCGCTCGTCGGCTCGTCCATCAGCAGGAGGCGCGGCTTGAGCGCCACCGCCATGGCGATGTCGGCCAGCTTGCGCGACCCCTCGTTCAGCGCGTCGGCGCGCGTGTCGGCCAGGGATTCCAGCCCGAAGCCGCGCAGGATTTCCATCGCCTCCTTCGTCCAGCCGGGACGGAGCAGGGGGCGCAGCAGGGAGAAGGCCCCCTCGCGCGCCGCGATGGCGAGGGCGAGGTTCCGCAGCACCGTGTGCTCGGTGAAAAGCTGGGGCAGCTGAAAGGAACGGGCGATGCCGCGCTGGGTGATGCGGCGCGGCGGCAGCCCGGCAATGTCCTCGCCGCGCCACAGGATGCGTCCCGACTGTGGCTTCAGCCAGCCGGTGCACATGTTGATGAAGGTGGTCTTGCCCGCGCCATTCGGCCCGATGATGGCCAGGAATTCGCCTTCGCCCACGTCGAGGTCGATGCCGTCCGCCGCCTTCACGCCGCCAAAGGCGAGGCGCAGCCCCTGGGCCTGGAGGATGGGCTTCACGCGCGCCTCCCGCGCAGCAGGCTGAACAATCCGCCCCGCGCGAACAGGATCACCGCCAGCAGCACCGCGCCAAGGATGAGTTGCCACGCATCGGCGACGGAGGCGGCCGCATAGACCCGCACCAGCTCATAGGCGATGGCGCCGAGGAAGGGACCGAGCACGCCGCCCGCGCCGCCGAGGATGACGATGAACACAAGCTCGCCGCTCGCGGTCCAGTAGCCCATCAGCGGGGTGACGTGGCGCGTGGTCAGCGCGATCAGCGCGCCTGCCGTGCCCGCCATGGCGGCGGACAGCACATAGGCGACCAGGAGGACGCGGCGCGGCGGCAGCCCCATGAACTCCAGCCGCGCCTCGCGCGTCTTGATGCCCTGCAGTGCCTCGCCGAGCGGACTGGCGAGGTAGAGGCGCGCCAGCAGCGCGAAGCCGATGGCCAGCACGAGCGCGGCGACCAGCACGGCCCATTCGCCGCCCACGCGCTCCGTCGCCATGCCGGCCCAGGTGACGGCTGGGACGCGCATGCCGTCCGTGCCGTGGGTGATGCTGTAGAACTTCTCCAGCAGAGAATAGAAGACCATGGACAGGGCCAGGTTCAGCATGCCGAAGAAGATCTCGCGGTAGCGCGCGACAAAGAGGCCGATCACGAGGCCGAGCAGCGCCGCCAGCAGGATCGCCAGCGGCAGCAGCAGCAACGCCTCGCCCACCTGCCCGGCCAGGAAGGCCACGGCATAGGCGGCGAAGGCCACGAACATGGCATGGCCGAAGGAAACCTGCCCGGCGCGCAGCAGCAGCATGACGCCCAGCGCCGCGATGCCCTTGGCCAGCGCCAGCGTCAGCACGAAGCGCAGCCAGGGCACGGCGAAGGCGGCCGCCAGCACGGCGAGGGCGAAGAGCAGGGCCAGCAGGGCCTCGCGCCGGTGCGTCATATGCGCCGCGTCTCCAGCGTGCCGAACAACCCCTGGGGTTTCACCAGCAGCACCGCCACCATGATGAGGTAGGGGATCAGCACCTCCGCCTCCGGAAAGAAATACACCGCGACGGAGCGGCCGAGCCCGATCATCAGCGCGGTCAGCGCCGCGCCCTCGATGCGGCCCAGCCCCGCCGTCGCCACCACGGCGAAGGACAGCACGATGGTGGATGCGCCCACCCCCGGCACGATGGCGGCGGTGGGGGAGGAAAGCGCCCCGCCCAGCGCGGCCAGCACCGCCCCGGCGGTGAAGGTCAGCAGGTAGACGCGGTCGGCGTTGATGCCGATGGCGGTCGCCGCCTCGCGATCCGTCGTCACCGCCACGATCATCCGGCCGGACAGGGTGGCGCGCAGGAACCAGACGAGGCCCACCAGAACCAGGACCGCGATGCCAGGCAGCACGAAGAGCTGGTAGGCGGTGAAGGGAATGAAGTCGCTGCCGAAGGGCACGTCGACCGTGCCGAACAGGCGCATCGCCGCGTCGTGATGCACGGGCTGCACGCCCCAGATCAGTTTCTGAACGTCCTCCAGCATCATGAAGAGCGCGAAGGTGACGAGGAGCTGCAGCACGTTCTCCTCGGCATAGATGCGCCGCAGCAGCATCCGCTCGATCAGTGGGCCGAGCACGGCGCCGACCAGGGCGGCCGCCAGAACCAGCACGCCCAAGGCCGCCCAGGCGGGAAGCGACCCGGACCCGAGCGCCGCACCCAGCCCTGCCGCGGTATAGGCCCCGATGGCGTAGAGGCTTCCATGGGCGATGTTCAGCACCCGCAGCACCCCGAAGACGAGGTTCAGCCCCACCGCCACCAGGAAGATCAGCGCCGCCGAGGCCAGCCCGTCCAGCAAGGCCAGCCCCAGCAGCAGACCGTTATCGGCGAACCACGCCCCCATCAGCCGGCGGGGGCCGGCACACGGTCCAGGATGTCGCGCGACAGGCCGCGCAGCCACTCCACGCTGTTCCGCCCGACCGGGGCCGTCACCAGGTCCGCCGGGAAGACGATCATGTCGGACAGGGTGGCGAAGGGCAGGGCGTCGGTGTGGCGCGAGGTGCCGATCAGCTGCGGCTCCAGCCCCTGGCCGTCCTCGCGGATCGTCATGCGCGCCGTCGGGCTGTCGAACTCCAGCCCGGGGAAGGCGGCGGCCAACTGCTGCTCATTCGGCCAGTTGCCGCCATTCGCCGCCATCGCCTTGGCATAGGCGGCCTGGAGCGCGGAGAGCGCCTGGTACATGTGATAGGTCGGGTAGATCGGGTAGCTGTTGAAGCGCTGGCGGTAGTTGTTCACGAAGCGGTCGAGCCGCGCCTTGTCCGCCGGCGCCGGGTGCTGGAACCAATGGTCGCCGCGCGAGCCGACGATGTGCCCAGCCGGCAGCGAGCGCCCGACGCGCTCCAGCGAGGATTCGGCCAGCGGCAGCACGAAGGTCGAGCGCTCGAACAGGCGCCGCTCCGCCGCCTGCCGGATGAAGGTGTCCAGCTCCCCGCCCCAGGAGGTGGACAGGATCACGTCCGGCCGCAGCGCCAGCAGGCGCGTGACCTCGGTGGAGAAGTCGGTGGCGCCGAAGCGCGGGAAGAGCTCCGCCACCACGCGCGCATCCGGCTTCAGCGCCTGCATCCCGGCGCGCCACAGCTCCCACGAATCGCGGCCCCAGGCATAATCCTGGTTCAGCACCGCGACGGTGCGGAAATCGGGCTTGCGCTTCAGCAGGTAGAGCAGCGGCGCTAGCACCTCGGGCGTCGCATTGGCTTGGGTGCGGAAGGCGTACTGGTAGCGCCGCTCCTCGAAGATGCGCTGCGTGCCGCAATCCCACAGCAGGGTGACGCGGCGAAGCTCCTCCGCCAGCGGCGTGCAGGCGAGGCAGGAGCCGGAGGAGATGGAGGCCAGCATGACCTCCACCCGCTCGTTCAGCACGAGCCGCCGGAACTCGCCCAGCAGGTGCTCCACGCCGGGGCCTTCATCCACGAAGAAGGGACGGATGGGGACGCCGCCGATGCCGCCGCCGCGGTTGATCTCGTCGATCAGCATTTCCGCCGCCTGGCGACCGGGCACGCCGAAGACGCTGGCCGGGCCGGACAGGAAGGTGGTGATGCCGATGCGCAGTTCCTGCGGCCGCTGCGCGGGCTGCGCCCGCAGCGTGGATGGAAGGAGAAGCCCGCCGAAAGCCGTGCCGAGCACGGCGTCGCGCCGCGTGATGCCCATGTCCCGATTCCTCCATCGCGCGGCTTGGCGCCGCATTGCCTCCGAAGCTTGGCAAAGCGGGACGGGGTTTGCAAACCGGACGCGCGGCAACCCGGCCCCGTGGGTCGCGTTGCCCGCCGGAATCCTCCCGCACCGGAGCCTCCGCCCATGTCCGCCAGCCGCGCCGCCCTGTCCCCGCTCCGCTACGATCCCGCCGTGGAGGAGATCGAGGCCGGGGAGCGGGAAACCGAGGCCAGCCTGATCGAGACGATGCGCGGCATCCAGGAGACGACCTTCCGGGATTACGGCCACGCGCTGCGTTCCGTCCACGCCAAGAGCCATGCCCTGCTGGAAGGCGAGCTTCGCGTGCTGGGCAACCTGCCACCCTCCCTCGCGCAGGGGCTTTTCGGCCGGCGTGCGACCTATCCCGTCATCCTGCGGATCTCCACCAATCCGGGCGACATCCTGGACGACGACGTGTCCTCGCCGCGCGGCCTCGCCGTGAAGGTGATCGGCGTCGAGGGCGAGCGGCTGGACGGCTCCGAGGGCGGGGCGACGCAGGATTTCGTCATGGCGAACGCGCCGGCCTTCGCAGCGCCGGGCCCCAGGGCCTTCGCGGGCAACCTGTCCCTGCTGGCGGCCAGCACCGACACGGGCCAGGCCTGGAAGAAGGCCTTCTCCGCCGTGGCGCGTGCCGCCGAGGGCGCGGTTGAGGCGGTGGGCGGCAAGAGCGTGATGCTGTCCATGATGGGTGGCCACCCGCTGACCCATCCGCTCGGCGAGACCTTCTACACCCAGGTGCCGTTCCGCTATGGCGACTACGTGGCGAAGTTCTCGGTCGTCCCGGTGTCGAGCGAGCTGGTCGCGCTGAAGAACAAGAAGGTGGATCTGAGCGGCCGCCCGAATGGGCTGCGCGAGGAGGCGATCGAGTTCTTCCGCCGCCAGGGCGGCGAGTGGGAGTTGCGGGTCCAGCTCCGCACCAATGCCGAGACCATGCCGGTGGAGGATGCCTCCGTCACCTGGCCGGAAAGCGAGAGCCCCTATCTGCCGGTCGCGCGCATCACCGTGCCGCCGCAGCCCGCCTGGAGCGAGGCGCGGGCGCGCATCGTGGATGACGGGCTGTCCTTCAGCCCGTGGAACGGCATCGCCGCGCACCGGCCGCTCGGCGCGATGAACCGCGCCCGTCGCAATGCGTATCGCGAGGCCGCGCAGTTCCGCTCCGCGCGCAATGGCTGCCCGCTCCATGCGCCGCAGACCCGCCTCGTCCTGCCCGACACGGAGGCTCAGACCTATGGCACCGCGCCGGGCCGGGAGGGTCGGCGCCCGAACACGCCGGATGCGCGCCCCGGCGCCTGGACGCAGCCGATGAGTCCCACTTTCCGCCACGCCCTGGCCGGGGCGGCGGGTGGCTTGGCGGCGGGCGCGCTGGTTTCCGCGCTGTTTCTCGGCACCGAGGCGGCGAGTGGCGAGCCCTCGGACCTCGTCAAGCTGCAGCGCAAGGCGGCCGACCGCGCCGGCCTCGACCATCGCGGCAAGGAGGAGGCGCCGAGCGTGCTGGAGGAACTCTCCGGGCATGGCGGCCACCTCGTCCTGTCGGCCGTGGCGGGCGCTGCCTATGGCGCGACGGTGAAGGACGAGCATTCGCCTCTCATGGCCGGGCTGGCCTTCGGCCTCGGCTTCCACGCCCTGGCCTTTGGCGTGGTGGGGCCGGCGCTGGGGCTGGTCCCGCCGCCCTGGCGCGACAGCGCCGGCTCGCAGGCGAAGCATGCGGGGCTGCACGCGCTGTTCGGCGTTCTGACCGGCGTGGTGGCGCAGCGCGTCGCCCGGCGCATGTAGCGCCGGGCCGGGGTTTGCGTCCCCCGCGCGGGCGAGGCTAGGCTTCCTTCCAACGACGGAATATTCGGAGGAAGCCCCTATGCGCCTTTCCCGCCGCGCCCTGCTGGGCAGCGCGATCGCAGCACCGACCCTGGCCCGCGCGCAGGGCGGCGACCCCTATGTCCTCGGGACGCTGTTCCCGCTCTCCGGCCCCAACGCGGAATACGGCAAGGTCTTCACGGAGGGCGTGCAGCTGGCCATGCAGCACGCGGAGGCGGAAAGGATGCTGCGCCGCCCGCTCCGCCTCCAGGCGGAGGACACCCAGGCCCTGCCGCAGCAGGCCGTGGTGGGCATGACCAAGTTGGTGAACGTGGACCGCGCGAACTACGTGATGGTCGGCTTCACCGCCGTCTCCAAGGCCGTGGCGCCGATCGGCGATCGCAGCAAGACCGTCATGGTGAATGGCGGCGCGGTGGGGCCGGACCTCGCTGGGCTGTCGCCCTATTTCTGGAACACCATCCCGCTGGCGCATCTCGAGACGCGGGAGATGCTGCCCTTCATGATGCGGCGGAACCTGAAGCGCGTCGCGCTGGTCTACGTGGACGACCCGCTGGGCGACGCCATCCTCGGCATCTTCCGCAACGACCTGCCGCGCGCGGGTGGGGAACTGGTCGGCTCCTTCTCCATTCCGCGCACGGCGCAGCAATTCGGCCCCGTCGCCGCCCGCATCCGGCAGACGCGTCCGGACACGGTCTACATCGCCAGCTTCGGCGCGCAGCAGGGCCAGATCATCAAGGGGCTGCGCGACAACGGCGTTTCCGTTCCGCTCACCTCCTATTCGGCGATGAACCTGGAAAGCATCCGCAACCTCGCCGAGGCGGAGGGGCTGCTCTTCACCTCGCAGCAGACCGACTTCGCCTCGGGCGACGAGCTGACGCGCCGCTACGCCACCGACTTCAAGGCGCGCTTCGGCAGCGACCCGGGCACCTACAACACCAACTACTACAACGCGACACGGCTCTTCTGCCTCCTCGCCGGGAAGCTGGAGCGGGAGAACAAGGAAGTGAACGGCGACACGCTGCGCGCCGCGCTGCTGGAGCAGAAGGAGTTCGACCTGGTGGGCGGCCGCGCCACCTTCGACGAGCAGGGCAGCATGACCGCCGCCATCCAGATCAACGAGGTGCGCGGCGGCCGCGTGAACGTCGTCACCGGCTGATGCTCTTCCTCCAGCTGCTGCTGGGCGGCCTGCAGACCGGGGCGCTCTACGCGCTCACGGCCTGCGGCTTCGCCCTGATCTTCGGTGCCACCAAGGTGTTCCACTTCGCCCATGGCGCCTCCTTCACCCTGGCCGGCTACCTGTTCCTCCTCCTGTGGAACAACGGCCACCCGGCCTGGCTGGGCGTGCTGGCGGCCATCGCGGTCGCCACCGGCTTCGGCGTGGCGATGGAGCGCTTCGTCTACCGCCCGATCCAGCGGCACGAGGGCGGGTTCTTTACCGTCTTCGTCGCGGCCTTCGGCGTGTCGCTCGTGGTGCAGAACCTCGTGGGCATGTGGGCGGGGCGCGGCTTCGTCGTGGCCGACAGCTCCCTGTCCCGCGCGACGGAGGTGCTGCCGGAGGTCTTCCTGGCCCCGGTCTTCTGGGTCTCGCTCGCTGTCGCGGCGGTGCTGTTCCTGGCGCTCGGCATCTTCCTGACGCGGCATCCGGCGGGGGTGGCGCTGCGGGCGCTGTCGCAGAACAGCGACCTGATTCGCGCCTACGGCCTGTCCTCGCACCGCCTCTCGTTGCTTGCCTTCGCGCTCGGCTCGGCGCTGGCGGCGCCGGCGGCGGTGCTGACCGCCATCACCACCGGCATGAACGAGGCGGTGGGCCACCACGTCATGCTGATCTCCATGGCCGCGACCATCGTGGGCGGCGTCGGCTCGCTGAAGGGCGCGGCGCTGGCGGGTCTCTCGCTCGGCGTTGCGGAAAGCGTGGTGCTGAACTTCGCCGACCCGCAATGGGCCGAGGCGGCGAGCTTCGTCGTGCTGTTCGGCTTCATCCTTTTCCGGCCCTCGGGCCTGTTCGGCCACGCGGTGGCGCGATGACCGCCTATCTCGCCAACCTCGCCACGCTGGCCGCGATCTTCGGCATCCTGGCGGCGACGCTGAACGTCGCCGTGGGCTATGCCGGCATCTTCTCCGTCGCCCATGCCGTGTTCTTCGGCCTGGGCGCCTATGCCGGGGCGCAGCTGGCCCTGCTCGTCGTGCCGGATGCGCTGCTGGCCATGGTGGTCGCGGCGCTGGTGGCGGGCGGGCTGTCGCTTTGCCTCGCCCTGCCGGCGCTGCGCGTGCGCGGCGAGTACTTCGTTGCCGCCAGCCTGGGCCTTCAGATGATGGCGACCACCCTGTTCACCGAAGCCAAGGGATTGACCGGCGGCATGGGTGGCCTCGTGGGCATCCCGCGCCCGATGATCCTGGGCGTCGAGGTCCCGACGCTGGCCCTGGCGCTGACGGCGCTGGTGCTGATCCTGCTGGCCACCTGGCTGATGGCGCGCGGTTCCTTCGGCCGTACGCTGCGCGCCATCCGCGACGCGGAAAGCGCGGCGGAGGCGCTGGGCAAGAACATCAACGCCGCCAAGGCGCTGGCTGTCGCGTTTGCCTGCGCCGGGGCCGGCGTGGCTGGCGCGCTCTTCGCCCTGCACATGAGCTTCGTGAACGTGGAAAGCTTCACCCTGGACCAGTCCGTGCTGATCATGGCCATGGTGATCGTGGGCGGGACCGGGACGCTCTGGGGCCCGCTGCTGGGGGCGGTGCTGCTGCTTTCCCTGCCGGCCGGCCTGTCCTTCCTGCCGTTCATCCCGCCGACGGAGATCGGCGCGGTGCAGCAGATCCTCTACGGCGCCGCCATGACGCTGCTGATGATCTTCCGCCCCGCCGGGCTGCTGGGCGACATGCGGACGGGGAGGAAGGCATGAGCGGCGCTGCGCATCCCCTGGTCTGCCGGGACCTGTCCATCTCCTTCGGGGGCGTGAAGGCGGTGCAGGGCGTGTCCCTGGCGCTGCCGGCCGGCAAGGTGCTGGCGCTGGTGGGTCCGAACGGCGCGGGCAAAACCACGCTGTTCAACCTCGTCACCGGCAATCTTCGCGCCGATGCGGGCGAGGCCACGCTGGATGGCGAAAGCCTCCTCGGGCTGAAGCCCTGGCAGGTGGCGCGGCGCGGCGTCGCGCGCTCCTTCCAGGACCTGCGCCTCTTCACCCACATGACGGTGCGCGAGAACGCCATGTCGGCGACGGAGCGCGGCTCCTGGTTCTGGCAGGCGGGGGATGCCAAGGCCCGCGCGGCGCGGGTAGAGGAGGCGCTGGCGGCGACGGGGCTTTCGGACCTCGCGGAAAGCCGCGCCGTGGACCTCGCCTATGCGGAGCGGAAGTTCCTTTCCATGGCGCGCATCCTGGCCGCCGAGGCGCGGATCTGGCTGCTCGACGAGCCAGCCTCCGGCCTCGACCTGTCCTCCCGCCAGCGCTTCGCGGGATTGCTGCGCGCGGCGAACGCGCGGGGCATCACCATCTGCCTGATCGAGCACAATCTCGACGTGGTGGCGGAGCTGGCGGACGAGATCGCCTTCCTGGACCGCGGCGTGGTGCTCGCGGTCGGCGAGCCGCAGGCCATCCTGCGCGACAAGGCGCTGGCCGCCATCTATTTCGGGGAGCGCGCGGCGTGAACGCCATCGAGGCGACGGGGCTCACCGCCGGCTATGGCGGCAATGCGGTGGTCGAGAATGTGTCCCTCACCCTGGCAGAGGGGGAGGCGCTGACCCTGATCGGGCACAACGGCGCCGGCAAGTCCACCTTGCTGCGCGTGCTGTTCGGGCTGCACCGTCCCGACGCCGGGCGCATCCGCGTCTTCGGGCGGGAGCTTCCCTCCCACATCCCGGCGGCGCTGAACGCGGCCGGGGTGGCGCTGGTGCCCGAGGGGCGCGGCGTCTTTCCCGACCTGACCGTGACGGAGATCTTCGGCCTGGCCCTCTGGGCCGGTGGCGTCCCGAAGCCCGAGCAGCCCCGCCGGGTGGAGGAAGTGCTGGACGTGCTGCCGCGCATCCGCGAGTTCCTTTCGCGGCGGGCGGGAACCTTGTCGGGCGGCCAGCAGCAGATGGTCTCCATCGCCCGCGCCTTGCTGCTGAAGCCCCGCGCGCTGCTGCTGGACGAGCCTTCCATCGGCCTCGCCCCCAAGCTGTTCCAGGATTTGCTGGAACCCATCGCCCGGCTGCGGCGGGAGCACGGGGTGGCGCTGCTGCTGGTGGAGCAGCAGATCCGCGAGGCGCTGGCGATCAGCGATCGCGTGATCGTGATGAAGTCGGGCCGGGTGATCCAGGAAGGGACACCGGACCGCTTCCGCGACCATTCCGCGCTGATGGAGCTGTTCTGACGGGAAAAGCTGGTGCCGACGGGGAGAATCGAACTCCCGACCTACCGATTACGAATCGGTTGCACTACCGCTGTGCTACGTCGGCCCGGCTCTGGCGAGGCTCCTACTCCAAGGCCGGGCAGCTGGCAACCGCCCCGGCTGCCTGATAGACCCCACGGATGCCTCCTGACACCGACCTCCTGCTCGAACGCCGCCGGCTGAAGCGCCGCCTGGGCTGGTGGCGCGGTGCCGCCGTGCTGCTGCTCGTCCTCGGCGCCTTCCTCGCCTTCGCGCCGCGCCTGTCCCTGCCGGGGGGCGCCCATGTCGCCCGCCTGCCAGTGCGCGGCTTCATCGGCGATGATTCGCGGCTGATCCGCACCCTGGACGAGGCCGTCCGCAACCCGTCCATGCGCGCCGTCGTGGTGACGATCGACAGCCCCGGCGGCAGCGTCTCGGGCGGCGAGGCGCTGCACGGCGCGCTGGCCCGGATGCGTGCCGCCGGCAAGCCGGTGGTCGCCGCCATGGGCGGCACCGCGACCTCGGCCGGCTACATGGTCGCCCTGCCGGCCGAACGCGTCTTCGCGCGCGAGGCGACGCTGACGGGCTCCATCGGCGTGATCCTGCACAGCTTCGAGGCAACGGAGCTGATGGCGACGCTGGGCGTGCGGGCCAACACCATCGCCTCCGGCCCGCTCAAGGACCAACCCAGCCCCTTCCGCCCATTGACCGAGGAGGGGAGGGCTGCGCTCGCCGCCGTGGTCGGCGACATGCACGAGCAGTTCGTCGCCATGGTCGCCACCGGGCGCCGGATGGAGCCGGCGCGGGTGCGCGAGCTGGCCGATGGCCGCGTCATGACCGGGCGGCAGGCGCTGGGCGTCGGCCTCGTGGACGCGATCGGCGGCGAGGCGGAGGCGCGGCGCTGGCTGGCGCAGCAGCATAACGTTTCCGAATCCCTGCCAATCCGGGATATTGATCCGCGCAACCCGGCGGAGCGCATCTTCAGCCGCGGCGCCGCCCTGGTCTGGGGCGCCGCCATCGAGTCGCTGGCCACGCTGCTGACGCCGCGCTGAGCCGTGGAACCGGGATGCTGGACAGGGGCGCGGGCTTCGCCTGCAATGATGCCGCGCGTGCCGAGGGGGTGAGGGTGACGAGAAGCGAGCTGATCGCGAGGCTGGCGGAGGAATATCCGCACCTGCGCGCGCGCGACGTGGAGGTCGTGGTCGCCACGATCTTCGACCGCATCTCCGCCACGCTGGCCGAGGGCGGGCGGGTGGAACTGCGCGGATTTGGCGCCTTCACCACGCGCCGCCGCGCCGCCCGGACCGGGCGAAACCCCCGCACCGGGGAGGCCGTTGCCGTGTCGGGCAAGGGGATGCCGCATTTCCGGCCGGGCAAGGAGTTGCGCGTGCGGGTGAATGGCGGCAAGGACCCCGGCGAGGGACGCTGAATGGGCATTGTCGTCACACTGATCCTGGCGGTGCTGGTCGCCGTCTTCGCGCTGGGCAACCCCCAGGCCGTGGACGTGAATCTCTGGCCGCGCGGCTGGGTGGCCGAGATGCCGCTCTGGCAGGCGATCCTGGTCCCGGCTGCGCTGGCCTTCCTGGCCGGGGCGCTGGTGGCCTCGGGCGCCGGGCTGCGGAAGCGCCGCCGCCTCGCCGAGCTGGAGCAGGCCTCGCGCCTCATGGAGGCGGAGCTGGCTTCGCGCGACAAGCCCCGCCGCGCATGATCTCCCGCCCGTCCGGCCCCGCCGGCCGGCTGATCGTGGCGCTCGACGTGCCGGAAGCGGCGCGGGCCGAGTCGCTGGCCCACAAGGTCGCGCCCCATGCGGGGCTGGTGAAGCTGGGCCTTGAGCTTTTCTGCGCCGAGGGGCCGGGGGTGCTGGGCCGCCTGGCCAGGGCCGCGCCGGTCTTCCTGGACCTGAAGCTGCACGACATCCCCAACACCGTCGCCGGAGCGGTGCGCTCCCTCGCGCCGCTGGGCGCGTCCATGCTCACCCTCCATGCCGGGGGTGGCCCCGCCATGATCGCCGCCGCGCGCGAGGCGGCGGAAAAAGCGGGCAGGGAACGGCCGCTCCTCCTCGCCGTGACGGTGCTGACCTCCATGGACGAGGCGGCGCTGGAGGCGACGGGGGTCAGCGGCGGTGCGGCGGCGCAGGTGGTGCGCCTGGCCCGCATGGCCGTTTCGGCTGGGGCGGACGGGCTGGTCTGCTCCCCGCGCGAGATCCGGGCTATCCGCGACTCCCTCGGCGAGGCACCGGCGCTGGTCGTTCCCGGCATCCGCCCCGCCGGCGCCGCCGCAGGCGACCAGTCCCGCGTGGCGACGCCGGAGGAGGCGGTGCGCGACGGCGCGGACTGGATCGTGGTCGGGCGCCCGGTGAGCGGCGCCGGAAACCCTGGGGAGGCGGCGCGCGCCATCACCGCTGGCCTGCCGCGGTGACCCGCCCACTGGTCAAGATTTGCGGGCTGCGCGACGCCGAGGCGCTGGACGCGGCGCGCGAGGCGGATTTCGTCGGCTTCGTCTTCTATCCGGCCTCGCCCCGCGCCCTTTCGCCGGAGCAGGCCATCGCCCTGGCCGCGGTGGCACCCGCCGGGCCGAAGCGCGTGGGCCTATTCGTGGATGCGCCCGACGCGCTGATCGCCGCCGCCCTGCCGGCCCTGGACGTGCTCCAGCTCCATGGGGAGGAGAGCCCCTCCCGCGTGGCCGAGATCCGCTCCCTCTTCGGCAAGCCGGTGATGAAGGCGATCGGCATCGGCAGCGAGGCGGACCTCTGCTCCATCGCCGATTACGCCCTCGTTTCGGACTGCCTGCTGCTGGACGCGAAGCCGGCGGCACTGCCCGGCGGCAACGGCACGCGCTTCGACTGGTCCCTGCCGCGCCGCGTCGCCATCCCGCGCCCCTGGCTGCTGGCCGGCGGGCTGGACCCCGCCAATGTCGCCGCCGCCCTGGCGGAAAGCGGGGCGCCGGGGGTGGACGTTTCTTCCGGCGTTGAGGCGTCCAGGGGGGTGAAGGACCCGGCGCTGGTCTCGGCCTTCGTGAAGGCGGCGCGGGGCGGCTGACTCGGGCGGCCGGCCGGGCTATCACCCCCGGCTGACGCCGCGACACGGATACCCCTGCTGTGACCCTTCCGAACACCTTGAAGAACGGCCCCGACGCCTCGGGCAAGTTCGGCGGCTTCGGCGGCCGCTACGTCGCCGAGACGCTGATGCCCCTGATCCTGGAGGTGGAGGCCGCCTACGCCGCCGCGAAGGCCGACCCCGCTTTCGACGCGGAATGGCGCCGCCTGCTGACGCATTACGTGGGCCGCCCGAGCCCGCTCTGGTTCGCGGAGCGCGTCACTCGGCATTGCGCCCAGGCCGCAGGCCGGCCGGACAAGGGCGCCAAGGTCTATTTCAAGCGCGACGAGCTGAACCACACCGGCGCGCACAAGATCAACGCCGTGCTGGGCCAGATCCTGCTGGCCAAGCGCATGGGCAAGAAGCGCATCATCGCCGAGACGGGGGCGGGGCAGCACGGCGTCGCCACCGCCACGGCCTGCGCCCTGTTCAACCTGCCCTGCACCGTCTTCATGGGCGCGACCGACGTGGCGCGGCAGCAGCCCAACGTGTTCCGCATGAAGCTGCTGGGCGCGGAGGTGGTCGCGGTGGAAAGCGGCGCCGCCACGCTGAAGGACGCGATGAACGAGGCGCTGCGCCACTGGGTCGCTCATGTCGAGGACACATATTACTGCATCGGCACCGTGGCCGGGCCTCACCCCTATCCCGTCATGGTGCGCGACTTCCAGAGCATCATCGGCGAGGAGCTGCGCGGCCAGATGATGCAGGCCGAGGGGCGCCTTCCCGACGCGCTGGTGGCGGCGATCGGCGGCGGCTCCAACGCCATGGGGCTGTTCTACCCCTTCCTGGATGACGGGCAGGTCGAGATGTACGGCGTCGAGGCTGGTGGCCACGGCGTCCATACGGAGACCGGCCACGCCGCCTCGCTGACCGGCGGGCGTCCGGGCGTGCTGCACGGCAACCGCACCTACCTGCTGCAGGACGCGCACGGGCAGATCCTGGAAGGCCACTCGATCAGCGCCGGGCTCGACTACCCGGGCGTGGGGCCGGAGCATTCCTGGCTGCACGAGATCGGCCGCGTGCAATACGTGAACGCGACGGATGACGAGGCGCTGGCGGCCTTCCAACTCTGCTCGCGCCTGGAGGGGATCATCCCGGCGCTGGAGCCCTCGCACGCCCTTGCCTACGTGCTGAAGCTGGCGCCGACCCTGCCGGCGGATAAGATCATCGTGATGAATCTCTGCGGGCGCGGCGACAAGGACATCTTCGCCGTCGCCTCCCATCTGGGGGTGAAGCTGTGAGCGAGGTCATGACCCGGTCGCGCATCAAGGCGCGCTTCGCGGCGCTGAAGGCGGAAGGGCGCGGCGCGCTGATCCCCTTCTTGGAAGCCTATGACCCCGACCCCGCCACCTCCATGGCGATCCTGCGCGGCCTGCCGGGGGCAGGGGCCGACCTGATCGAGATCGGCGTGCCCTTCACCGACCCCGCGGCGGATGGGCCGAGCGTCCAGCTCGCCGGGCAGCGCGGGCTGAAGGCCGGCGCGACGCTGGCCGGCACCCTCGCCATGGTGCGGGACTTCCGGCGCGAGGACGACGCGACGCCCATCATCCTCATGGGCTACCTGAATCCCATCCTGTCCTATGGCCCCGAGCGCTTCTGCACCGACGCGGCGGCGAGCGGCGTGGACGGGCTGATCGTGGTGGACATGCCGCCGGAGGAAGCCCAGGAGCTCGCGCCCTTCTGCGAGAGGGAAGGGCTGGACATCATCCGCCTGGTCGCGCCGACCTCGGATGCGAAGCGGCTGGAGGTGGTTCTGAACGCCTCCTCCGGCTTCGTCTACTACGTGGCCATCACCGGCATCACCGGCACGCGCTCCGCCGACCCGGCGGCGCTGGAGGCGGCGATCCCGCCCATCCGCGCCGCGACCGACCTGCCGGTCGCGATCGGCTTCGGCATCCGCACGCCGGAGCAAGCGGCCCATGCCTCGCGCGTCGCGGATGGCGCGGTGGTGGGCTCGGCGCTTTGCGACACGCTGGCCTCCACGCTGGACGAGCAGGGGCGGGCGCGGCCGGACACGGTGCGCAAGGTGCTCGACCAGGTGCGCGGCCTGTCCGACGCCGTGCGCGCGGCGCGGCGCTGATGCTGACCGACGCCCAGCGCGCCGAGATCGCGGAATCCCGCGCCGGCGCCAACCCGACGCTGCGCCCCGTCGCTCCGGGCGCCGAGGCGGCGCTGTATGAGGCGCGTCCCGTGCTGGAAACCGGATTCGTGCGCCTCGTGGACTACATGGGCGATGACGGCTCCGTGGTGCAGGGCGCGCGCGTTTCCTACGGCAAGGGGACGAAGTCCGTTTCGGACGACCGCAACCTCGTCCGCTACCTGATGCGCCACAAGCACACGACGCCCTTCGAGCTGTGCGTGGCGAAGTTCCACATCCGCGCGCCGATCTTCGTGACGCGGCAATGGTTCCGCCACCGCACGGCGAGCATCAACGAGTACTCGGCCCGCTATTCCGTGCTAGAGCGCGAGTTCTACTTCCCCCGCCCGGAGGACATGGCGGCGCAGAGCGCCACCAACCGCCAGGGCCGCGCCGAATCCCTGCCGCCCGACCAGGCCGAGGTCGCGCTGGCGCTGCTGCGCGACGACGCCACGCGCTGCTACGACCACTACCTGCACCTGCTGAACGAGGACGAGGAGGGGCGGGTGATCGATGAATCCCGCACCGGCCTCGCGCGCGAGCTGGCGCGGATGAACCTGCCCATCAACGTGATGACGCAGTTCTACTGGCAGGCGAATCTCTGGAACCTGCTGCATTTCCTGAAGCTGCGCGCCGACCCACACGCGCAGATGGAGATCCGCGCCTATGCCGACGCGATGCTTTCCGTCGTCGAGACCTGGGTCCCGCTGGTCCACGAGGCCTTCGCCGACTACATGCGCGACGCCGTTGCCTTCAGCGGCCCGGCGATGAAGGTGCTGCGCGCCATGCTGGACGGCGAGGCGCCGTCCCAGGCGGAGAGCGGCTTGTCGAAGCGGGAATGGCGTGAGTTGATGGAGGTGCTGGGACGCACCGCCTGAGGGCCACGCCATGCACTACCTCTTCCGCCTCCTGCCGCCGCGCGACACCTTCCCCTCCGACATGACGCCGACCGAGGCTGAGGCGATGCAGGCGCACATGGCCTACTGGACGCGGCTGATGGGCGAGGGGCGGGTTTCCGGCTTCGGGCCGGTCGCGGGCGACGAGGGTGTCTACGGCCTCGCGGTGTTCGAGGCGCCGGACGACACGGCCGCCGAGGCGGTGATCGCCGCCGATCCGGTCTTGGCGAAATCCCTGGGCTTCGGTTCGGTGCTGCACCGCTTCATCGGCTGGAACCAGCCCGCACGCGCCTGATGGACGCTGCCCGGCGCGACGCCCTCCTGGGCTTCCTCGCCCTTTCCGACCGGCTGAAGCATGTGGAGCGCGCGGCCATGACTGGCGCGCGCCGCGAGAATAGCGGCGAGCATGCGTGGCAGGTCGCCCTCATCGCCGTGCTGCTGCACGGCGAGGCGCCGGACCCGAAGCCGGATCTTGCGCGCGTGCTGTCCATGATCGCCGTGCATGACCTCGTCGAGATCGAGGCCGGCGACACCTTCGCCTTCGACGACAAGGGCCTCGCCACCCAGGCGGCGCGAGAGGCGGAGGCGGCAGGCCGCATCTTCCGGCTCCTCCCGCCCGACCTCGCCGCCGAGGTGGCCGCGCTCTGGGTGGAGTTCGAGGCAGGCGCGACGCCCGAGGCGGGCTTCGCCATGGGCTGCGACCGGCTGCAGGGCTTCGCGCAGCAGGTGGAATGCGGCGCGCCGGCCTGGAAGGCGGTGGGGCTCACCAAGGCACGCAGCCTGGTCCGCATGGCGCCGGCCATCGCGCTGGGCGCGCCCTTCGCCCCGATGATCGAGGCGCTCTACGACCGCGCCCTGGCAAAGGGACTGCTGCTGCCATGAGCTTGCTGGTCTTCGGTTCTGCCGTCGCGGACCTCCTGTTCCGCATGGACCGCCTGCCGCGCGAGGGCGAGACGCTGCTGGGCGAGGCAGGGGCGCCGCTGCCGGGTGGCAAGGGGCTGAACCAGGCCATCGCGGCGGCGCGGGACGGCGCCGCGGTGCGCTTCGCCGGCTGCGTCGGCACCGATGCGAACGGGTCCATGCTGCACGGCGCGCTGGACGCTGCCGGTGTGGACACGACCCTGCTGGCCGCGACGGGCGCGGGGCCGAGCGGGCTGGCCTGCGTCATGGTGGATGCGGAGGGCCGCAACCAGATCGCCGTCTCGCCCGGCGCCAACCTCCAGGCCGGTGCCGTTTCCTGCCTCCCCGGCGAGACGGTGCTGATGCAGATGGAAGTGCGGGTGGAGGAAAACCTCCGCCAACTGCGCCTGGCGCGCGACGCGGGCGCGCACGCCATCCTGAACCTCGCCCCGGCACTTGCCTTTCCGCGTGACGCGCTGGCCGCGCTGCGCCTGCTCGTGCTGAACGAGACCGAGGCCGCTTGGCTGGCCGCGCATCTGGGCTGCGGAACGGGGGCGATCGCGCTGCGCGCCGCGACCAGCACGGATGTGGCGGTCACCCTTGCCGAGCGCGGCGCCGAGGCGGCGACCACCGAAGGACTGATCCAGGCCGGGCCCTTCGCAGTGCGCGTGGCGGACACGGTGGGGGCTGGGGACGCATGGTGCGGCGTACTGGCCGCCTCGCTCGGCCGCGGCCTCCCCCTGCAGGCGGCGATGCGCCGCGCCAACGCCGCCGCCGCCCTGGCCTGCACCCGCCCCGGCGCTGCCATCGCCATGCCCGATGCGGCGCAAACCGACGCGCTGCTCGGGTGAGCGACCCGCTGATCCTGACGGCGTTGCTGGAGCCATCGGCGCAATCCAAGCTTCAGTCGCTGCGCGACGCGCATTTCCCGCCGGAGCGCAACATCGTCCCGGCCCATGTCACGCTGTTCCATGCGCTGCCCGGCGCGGAACTCGCCTCGGTCGAGGCAGCGCTGGACGCCGTGACCTCCGGCGCCAACTCGCCCGAAGCGATGCTTGGCCCGCCGCGCTTCCTGGGACGCGGCGTGGCGCTGGAACTGCGCTCGGAGGCGCTGGCCGCGCTGCGCGCCCGCCTCGCGCGGGAATGGGCGCCTTGGCTTTCGCCGCAGGACCGGCAGGGCTGGCGGCCCCACGCGACGATCCAGAACAAGGCGGCGCCGGAAGTGGCGCGGGCGCTGCATGCGCGGCTGCTCGCGGAATGGACGCCGCGCCCGGCGCGGGTCGCGGCGCTGCGCCTGTGGTGGTATCGCGGCAGGCCGTGGGAGCTTCGTCGCGAATTCCCCTTTCTCACTCCATGACGATGCGTGGGCCGGAGACGGCGGCCGGCGCTTCCAGCTTCTCCCAGAGCCGCGCGGCGATGGACTGGTAAGCCTGCGCCTCGTGGCTGTCGGGCGCGGCCAGCACCACGGGGGTTCCGGCATCGGCCATCTGCCGGATCGCCAGCTTGAGCGGCAGCTCGCCCAGGAATTCGGTGCCGAGGCGCGTCGCTTCCTCCCGCGCGCCGCCATGGCCGAAGATCTCGGTCCGCTCGCCGCATTTCGGGCAGCAGAAGAAGGACATGTTCTCGATGAGGCCGAGGACGGGGACGTTCACCTTCTCGAACATCCGCACCCCGCGCCGCGCGTCGATCAGCGCCACGTCCTGCGGGGTGGAGACGATGACTGCGCCCGCCAGCGGCACGCGCTGGGACATGGTCAGCTGCGCGTCGCCCGTGCCGGGCGGCATGTCCACCAGCATGGCGTCCAGCTCGCCCCACTCCACCTGGCCCATCATCTGTTCCAGCGCGCCCATCACCATGGGGCCGCGCCAGACCATCGGCGTCTCCTGCTCCACCAGGAAGCCGATGCTCATCGCCTTCAGCCCCCAGCGCGAAATGGGGATGATGCGCTGCCCGACGGCCCGCGGCCGCTCATTGGTGCCCAGCATCTGCGGCAGGGAGGGGCCGTAGATGTCGGCGTCCAGCAGCCCGACCCGCAGCCCTTGCGAGGCCAGCGCCACGGCGAGGTTCACCGCCGTCGTGCTCTTGCCCACGCCCCCCTTGCCCGAGGCGACGGCGACGATGCGCTTCACCCCCGGCAGCAGCATGGCGCCCTGGCCGGGCGGGGACTTGGCGGCAGTACGCTGCGCCGGAGCCTCGGCGCGGTGCGCCGTCAGCACCACCGTCGCGGACAGCACGCCGGGCACGGCGGCGGCGGCGCGCTCGGCGGCGAGGCGCAGGGGTTCCATCTCGCGCGCCCTTTCGCGCGGCACGGCGAGGGCGAACTGGACCATCCCGTCGCGCTCGTTGATCGCCTCGACCATGCCGGAGGACACGACGTCACGCCCGGTGGCGGGGTCCACCACGGCGCGGAGCGCGGCGCGGACAGCCTCGGGGAGGGGACTCGGCATGGAATTATGACCTTTCCTTCACGCGTTGGGCACCACATATGCATCCTTGCGCGGTGCGGCACACCCCTCGCCCGGGGCGGTGCCGCACCCTATGCTCAAGCCCATACGCAGGGGAGTAGGCGACTCAGATGGCGTGGAACAACGGCGGACCGAGCCCCTGGGGCAATCCGCGGCCCGGTGGCGGCGGACCCTGGGGCAACCCGCCCCCCGGCGGAAACCGCCCGCCGCCCGGTGGCGGCCCGGACGTGGACGAGATCATCCGTCAGGCACAGCAGACCGTGCGCCGCTGGCTGCCCCGCGGCGGCATGGGCGGCGGGCGTGGCTTGGCGCTGGCGGCCGTCGTGCTGCTCGGGCTCTGGGGCCTGTCCGGCGTGTATCGTGTCCAGCCCGACGAGCTGGGTGTGGTCATGCGCTTCGGCGCCTTCAACCGCACCGCCCCGCCGGGCCTGAACTACCGCATCCCCTGGCCGGTCGAGGCGGTGACGACGCCGCGCGTCACGCGCATCAACCGCGTGGACGTGGGCTTCCGCTCCAACGTGGACGGCCCGGCGCAGGGCGGGCGCATCACCCCCGCGCGCGACGTGCTGGCGGAATCGCTGATGCTGACGGGCGACGAGAACATCGTGGACATCGACTTCGCGGTGTTCTGGCGCATCCGCGATGCTGGCGACTTCCTGTTCAACACCCGCAATCCGGAGGACACGGTGAAGTCCGCCGCCGAATCCGTGATGCGCGAGATCATCGGCCGCACGCCCATCCAGGCGGCGCTGACCGAGGCGCGCGCCCAGATCGAGCAGGATGTGCGCCGCGGCACCCAGGGGATCATGGACCAGTACGGCGCGGGGGTGGAGATCACCCAGGTGCAGATGCAGAAGGTGGACCCGCCGGCCGCGGTGATCGACGCCTTCCGCGACGTGCAGCGCGCGAATGCGGACCGTGAGCGCCTCCGCAACGAGGCGGAAAGCTACCGCAACGACATCATCCCCCGCGCCCGAGGCGAGGCGGAGCGAATGGTGCAGGAGGCCACCGGCTTCCGCGACAGCCAGATCGCCCGCGCCCGAGGCGAGGCGGGCCGCTTCAACGCCGTGCTCGCGGCCTATTCGCAGGCGCAGGACGTGACCGTGCGGCGCCTTTATCTGGAGACCATGGAAGACATCCTCCGTCGCAACAACATGATCCTCGTGGATGACCGGCTGCAGGGTCTCGTGCCCTTCCTGCCGCTCGGCGAGGGGCAGAACCGCATCGGCGTGCAGGGGCAAGGGCAGGGCCAAGGCCAGCGCGTGCCGGTGCCCTCGCCCGCCGCCGCGCCCATCATGAACCAGGCCCGCCCGGGGGTGCAGCAGCGATGAACCGCATGACCTTGGTGCTGGGCGGCCTCGCGCTCGTCCTCTTCGTCGCGGCCTCCGCCTTCTTCACCGTTCACCAGACGCAGCAGGTGCTGATCACCCAGTTCGGCGAGCCGATCCGGGTGGTGCGGACGCCGGGGCTGAACGTGAAGGTGCCGCTGGTGCAGACCGTGATCCCCTTCGACCGGCGCCTGCTGGACTACGACGCGCCGGGCGAGGAGGTGATCCTGGGCGACCAGCGCCGCCTCATCGTGGACAGCTTCACCCGCTACCGCATCACCGACCCGCTGCTGTTCTACCAAACGGTCGGCGCGGCCGAGCAGGGCATCCGCGCGCGGCTTTCCTCCATCGTCTCGTCCTCGCTGCGCCGCGTGCTGGGCAGCGAGGGCCTCGTCAACGTGCTGTCCGCCGAGCGCGGGCGCGTGATGGGCGAGATCCGCCGCCAGGTGGACGAGGAGGCGCGGCGCTTCGGCATCGAGGTGGTGGATGTCCGCATCCGCCGCGCCGACCTGCCGGACGAGAACACCCAGGCCATCCTCAACCGGATGCAGTCCGAGCGTGAGCGCGTCGCCCGCGAGGCCCGCGCCGAGGGTGCAGAGGTCGCGGCTCGCGTCCGTGCCCAGGCGGACCGTGACCGCACGGTGCTGCTCGCGGAGGCGGAGGCCAATGCCGCCATCCTGCGCGGCTCGGGCGAGCAGGAAGCGATCGGGGTCTTCGCGGAGGCGTTCCGCCGTGACCCGGAGTTCTTCCAGTTCTGGCGCACCATGCAGGCCTACCGCGAGGTCTTCGCCAATGGCGAGAGCCGGATGGTGCTGACCCCGGAAAGCGATTTCTTCCGCTTCTTCCGGGAAATCCCGACGATCGCCTCGCCTGCCGCCGCGGCGACGCTTCCGCCGGGCGGGGCCGCGCCGAATGGCGCCGCGCCGCAGCCGGCGGCGCCCCCCGCGGCTCCGGCCGCCCAGCCGGAGCCGGCCACGCCTGCCCCGGCCGGGACTCCTGCCGAGGGGCGTTGACCCCTCGCCGGGCCAACCCCAACTCAGGGGTCGGCCCGCTGGCGCCTGCTGCGGTGCGGGTCTAGCTTTTCCCTCCTCGGGCGGACCCACGCCCGACCCCCCATTCGAGGTCACGCGATGCGACGTGTCGTTCCCGCCTTCATCCTGGCCTTTGCGGCCTTGCCGGCCCTGGCGCAGCCCCGGCCCGAGCCGCCGGCCACCGCCGCGGCGCAGCCGCCGACGCCCGATGTGGTGGTGACGCCACGTGGCGCCCCCGAAAGCTTCGCTCCCCTCGTCCGCTCGCTTCTGCCAGCGGTGGTGAACATCTCCACCACCCAGAATCCGCAGGGCCGCTCCACCACGCGCCCAGATGCGCCGGAGCCGCCGCAGGCGCCCCCCGGCTCCCCGTTCGAGGAATTCTTCCGCGACTTCTTCAACCGGAACCGCCCGCCCGGCCAGGGCGGCGACGCCCAGCCGCAGCGCCCGCAGCAGCCGCAACGCCGCGCCCAGTCGCTCGGCTCCGGCTTCATCGTGGATGCGTCGGGCATCGTGATCACCAACAACCACGTGATCGACGGCGCCGACGAGATCAACGTGATCCTGCAGGACAACACCAGCCTGCGCGCCGAGCTGGTGGGCACCGACCCGCGCACCGACATCGCGGTGCTGCGCGTCCGCCCGCCCCAGCCGCTCCCTTCCGTTTCCTGGGGCAACAGCGACACGGCCGAGGTCGGCGACTGGGTGCTGGCCATCGGCAACCCCTTCGGCCTGGGTGGCACGGTGACGGCGGGCATCGTCTCGGCGCGCGGCCGCGACATCCGGCAGGGGCCCTTCGACGACTTCATCCAGACCGATGCCGCCATCAACCGCGGCAATTCCGGCGGGCCTCTCTTCAACCTGCGGGGCGAGGTGGTGGGCATCAACACCGCCATCTATTCGCCGACCGGCGGCTCCATCGGCATCGGCTTCTCCATCCCCTCCAACCTTGCCCAGGGCATCGCCCGGCAGCTGGCCGCGGATGGCCGCGTTCGCCGTGGCTGGCTGGGGGTGAACATCCAGCAGGTGACGGACGAGATCGCGGAGTCCTTGGGGCTGCGGAACGGCACGCGCGGTGCGCTGATCGCCCGCGCGCAGGAGGGGGCGCCCGCCGCCGCGGCCGGCATCCGCAGCGGCGACGTGATCCTGCGCTTCAACAACCAGGAAGTGCGCGAGATGCGGAACCTGCCGCGCATCGTGGCCGACACCAACGTGGGTGCGCAGGTGCCCGTGGTGGTTTGGCGCGACGGCAAGGAGGAGACGGTCACCGTGACCCTCGGCGAGCTTCCGGCCGAGCAGCAGCAGGCCGCCGCCACGCCGCAGCAGCAGACACCGCGCGGCGACCGGACGGTGGAGCTTTCCGGCCTCGGCATGCGCGTGGCCGGCGTCACGCCGGAGCTGCGCGAGCGTTTCCGCCTTCGCCCCGAGCAGCGCGGCGTCGTGGTGGTCGAGGTTTCGCCGAACTCCGCCGGCGCCGAGCGGGAGATCCGCGCCGGCGACGTGATCGTCGAGGTGCAGCAGGAGCGCGTGACGACGCCGCAGGAGATCCAGGAACGGGTCGAGCGCCTGCGCCGCCAGAACCGTGCCACCGCGCTGTTCCTGGTGGAAAGCCAGCAGGGCCAGCGCTTCGTCCCGCTGCGCCTCGCTGCCCCGCGCCAGGGCAACCCGGGCTGATCAGCCCTTACTGAACTCTTCGCGCCGGTAACCCTGCGCGAAGAGCAGCGCCGAAAGGTCGCCATGCGTCACGATGTGGCGCGCGGCGGCCTGGACGGCGGGCTTGGCCCGGAAGGCCACGCCAAGCCCGGCCGCTTGGATCATCGGCAGGTCATTGGCCCCGTCCCCCACGGCGCAGCTTTCCGCGAGGCTCAGCCCGCGCGCCGCCGCCAGGCGCTTCAGCGCCGCCAGCTTCGCATCCTTGTCCAGGATCGGCTCTGCCACGCGGCCGGTGAGTTGGCCGCCTTCCAGCAGCAGCGTATTGGAATGGTGCTCATGGAAGCCCATCCGCTCCGCCACGCGCCCGGTGAAGAAGGTGAAGCCACCGGACACCAGCGCCGTGTGCGCGCCATGCGCCCGCATGGTGGCGACCAGCGTGGCGGCGCCAGGCATCGCCTCCGTCGCCTGCCAGGTTTCCTCCAGCGCGGATTGGGGCAGGCCTTCCAGCATCGCCACGCGTTCGCGCAGCGCCGCCTTGAAATCCAGCTCGCCATTCATGGCGCGCGCGGTGATGGCGGAGACGCGCTCCTTCAGCCCGGCGGCGGCGGCCAGTTCGTCCAGGGTCTCACTCGTGACGACCGTGCTGTCCATGTCGGCGAGGAGCAGCTTCTTGCGCCGCCCCTCGGCGGGCTGCGCGAGGAGGTCCACGAGCGCACCGTTCAGCGCGACGCGGGCGGCGGCCACCGCTTGGTCAGGCGACAGGTCTTCGAAAGGCAGGTCGGCCGCCTCGCCTTCTGCCAGCCACTCGGGCGTCTCCAGCACGGCGCCGAGCGCGGACAAGGCGCCCCGCGCGGCGGCGAGATGAGCGGGAACAAGGGCGCCCGCGGGCGCGATCAGGGTCAGGACATGCGGCATGGCGGCCGGACCATGGCGGCGCCCCTGGCATGAGGCAACCCCGCGCGATCATCGTCGCCGGTCCCACCGCTTCCGGGAAGTCCGCCCTGGCTCTGGGGCTCGCGGAAGCGCTGGGCGGAACGGTGATCAACGCCGACGCCATGCAGTGCTACCAGGAGCTTCGCGTGCTGACTGCGCGCCCGACGCCGGAGGATGAGGCGCGCGTGCCGCACGCGCTCTATGGCGTCCTGCCCGCCGCGACGCCGGGAAGCGTGGCGTGGTGGCGCGAGGCGGCGCTGGCTTCCATGGCATCGACACGGCTGCCCATCCTTTGCGGCGGCACGGGGATGTATCTGCGCGCCCTGACCCAGGGCATCGCCGCCCTGCCCGAGGTGGCGCCCGAAGCGCGGGAGGAGGCGCGCTCCCTCCTCGCCGCGCTCGGTGCGCCTGGGCTGCACGCTCGGCTCCATCCGGAGGATGCGGCGATGCTGCGCCCCTCCGACAGCCAGCGCATCGCCCGCGCCTTCGAGGTGTGGCGGAGTTCCGGCAAGCCGCTCGCTGCCTGGCAGCGCGAGGCGCCGGCGCTGCCCGCCGCCCCCTACGATTTCCGCGTCCTCCTGCTCGATCCCCCGCGGCCTTTGCTGCGCGAGGCCATCGTGGCGCGCTGGGCGGCGATGCTGGACGGCGGCGCCGTGGAGGAGGTGAGGGGACTGCTGGCCCAGGGCCTGGACCCCGTCCTGCCGGCGATGCGCGCCCATGGCGTGCCGGAACTCGCCGCGATGCTGCGAAACGAGGCCACGCTGGAGGATGCATCCCGCCGGGCCATCGCCAATACCGGCGCCTATACGCGGCGCCAGGCGACGTGGTTTCGGCATCAGGCGCTGGCACCTTCCGAGGCGGTGCATAGCATCAATGCGCGTATCGCGGGTCTGTCGCAATTTTCGCAAAGCCAACGCGATCAAATCTTCGCTTTTGTTGACGGGACCGGTTGACGCGCTGCAGCACGGGGCCTAGTTGGCGGTCATTGGAGCCGTGAAAGGAATCGGAGCCGCCATGTCTGCCACCCAAGCCCACGCCCCCGCCGCCACGGAGCATCGCTCGGGCGCGGAGGTCGTCCTTCGCGCGCTGAAGGACCAGGGCGTGGACGTCATCTTCGGCTATCCGGGCGGCGCAGTCCTGCCGATCTACGACGCGCTGTTCCAGCAGAACGCCATCCGCCACATCCTGGTGCGGCACGAGCAGGCGGCGGTGCACGCGGCCGAGGGCTATGCCCGCTCGACCGGCAAGGTCGGCGTGGTGCTCGTCACCTCCGGTCCTGGCGCGACCAATGCCGTCACCGGCCTCGTGGACGCGCTGATGGACAGCATCCCGGTGGTCTGCCTGACGGGGCAGGTGCCGACGCACCTAATCGGCAACGACGCCTTCCAGGAGGCGGACACGACCGGCATCACCCGCCCGGCCACCAAGCACAATTACCTCGTGAAGCGCTCCGAGGACCTGGCCAGCACCATCCATGACGCCTTCTACGTGGCGAAGTCGGGCCGCCCGGGCCCGGTGGTGGTGGACCTGCCCAAGGATATCCTGATCAAGGCTGCCCCCTACACGGAGGCGCCGAGCCAGGAGGAGCCGCATCGCTCCTACCGCCCCCGGACCGAACCAGACCGCAACACGGTGCTGGAGGCGGTGCGGATGCTCAAGCGCGCCGAGCGCCCCGTGGTCTACACCGGCGGCGGCGTGATCAATTCCGGCCCGGAGGCGTCGCGCCTGCTGGGCGAGTTCGTGCGCCTGACCGGCATGCCCTGCACTTCGACGCTGATGGGCCTCGGCGCCTTTCCGTCCAGCGACCCGCTCTTTCTCGGGATGCTGGGGATGCACGGCACGGTCGAGGCCAACCTCGCCATGCATGGCTGCGACGTCATGCTGAACCTGGGCGCACGCTTCGACGACCGCGTGACCGGGCGGCTCGACGCCTTCTCGCCCGGCTCCAAGAAGATCCACGCCGACATCGACCCGTCCTCGATCAACAAGAACGTGAAGGTGGACGTCGCCATCGTGGGCGATGCCGGCCGCATCATCGCTGCGCTGATCGAGGCCTGGAAGGCCGACGAGACGCCGGTGGCGAAGGAAGCCCAGTCCGGCTGGTGGAAGAACATCCATGAGTGGCGCGGGCGCGACTGCCTGCGCTACGTCCAGTCCGGCTCCATCATCAAGCCGCAGCACGCCGTCCACCGCCTCTTCGAGCTGACCAAGGAGGACGGGCGCGACACCTTCATCTCGACCGAGGTGGGGCAGCACCAGATGTGGGCCGCCCAGTATTTCGGTTTCGAGAAGCCCAATCGCTGGATGACCTCGGGCGGGCTGGGAACGATGGGTTACGGGCTGCCCGCCGCCATGGGCGTGCAGATTGCCCATCCGGACGCGTTGTGCATCGACATCGCGGGCGAGGCCTCCATCCTGATGAACATCCAGGAGATGGGCACGCTGGCGCAGTACCGCCTGCCGGTGAAGGTGTTCATCCTCAACAACGAGTACATGGGCATGGTGCGCCAGTGGCAGGAATTGCTGCATGGCGGCCGCTACAGCGAATCCTACAGCGATGCCCTGCCGGATTTCGTGAAGCTGGCCGAGGCCTTCCATGCCAAGGGCCTGCGCGCCGAGACGGCGGACCAGCTGGACGGCGTGATCCGCGAGATGCTGGCCCATCCGGGGCCCGTCATTGCCGATATCTGCGTCGCCAAGGACGAGAACTGCTTCCCGATGATCCCGAGCGGGGCGGCCCACAACGAGATGATCCTGGGGCCGGACAGCGACGGCAATGCCCGGGCCGTCACCGACGAAGGCAAGGTGCTGGTCTGATGCAGCGCAGTGCCACCATCGCCGTCCTCGTGGAGAACGAGGCCGGGGTCCTCGCCCGCGTCATCGGCCTGTTCTCCGGCCGCGGCTACAACATCGACAGCCTGACCGTCGCCCCGGTGGACGAGGCGGGCAAGCTGTCGCGCATCACCGTCGTCACCTCGGGCACGGAGATGGTGATCGAGCAGATCAAGGCGCAGCTCGATCGGCTGGTGCCCGTGCACCGCGTCAGCGACCTGACGCTGGAAGGCCCGCACCTGACGCGGGAGCTGGCGCTGATCAAGGTCACGGGCCGGGGCGAGCACCGGGTGGAGGCGCTGCGCCTCGCCGACGCCTTCCGCGCCCGGGTGGTCGACGCGACCACGGAAAGCTTCGTCTTCGAGATGACGGGCAATGCCGAGAAGATCGAGGCATTCCTGGCGCTGATGCGGCCCCTGGGCCTGGCCGAGGTGTCGCGCACCGGGGCGGTGGCGATCGCGCGGGGCAGTTCCGCGCTCGCGGCCTGAAACCTTGGGCGGCATGGCGTACTTCGCGGCTTGCACCCCATCGGAACCATCCGCCATGCGCCTCTTCGCCTGCCAGGAGTGCCGCAACCTCCTGCACTTCGAGAACGTCGTCTGCGCATCCTGCTCCTCCGCCCTCGGCTACCTGCCGGGGCCGGGCGTGCTTTCCGCCTTCCGCGACGGCAAGGCGCGGGCGGACGAGAAGCCCTGGAAGAACTGCGCCAATTCCGTCCACGGCGTTTGCAACTGGATGCTGCCCGTGGAGGACGAGAACGAGTTCTGCACGGCCTGCCGCCACAACCGCGTCGTTCCGGACCTGTCGGTGGAGGGCAACCTGCCGCTCTGGCAGAAGCTGGAGATCGCCAAGCGCCGCCTGATCTACACGCTGGACCGGCTGCGCCTGCCCCACGACCCGGAGGAGCTGCGCTTCGAGTTCCTGGCCGACACGCCCGAGCACCGGGTGATGACCGGCCATGCCGACGGCCTCGTCACCATTGCCCTGGCGGAGGCGGATGACGCGGAGCGGGAGAAGCGCCGCAACGAGCTGCACGAGCCCTACCGCACCCTGCTGGGCCACATGCGGCACGAGGTCGGCCACTACTACCACACCGTTCTGGTGGAGCGGGAAGGGCGGACCGAGGAGTTCCGCGACCTGTTCGGCGACGAGACGCAGGACTACGCCGCCGCGCTGAAGGCACATTACGACAAGCCGCCCTCGGACGACTGGCGCGGCGAGTTCATCAGCCACTACGCCGCCGCCCACCCGCACGAGGACTGGGCCGAGAGCTTCGCCCACTACCTCCATATGGTGGACAGCCTGGAGATGGCCGCGAGCTTTGGCATGAGCGTCCGTCCGCGCCTGGACAAGGAGGGCGTGATGGAGGCCGAGGTGGACTTCAACCCCTACAAGGCGAGCATGGAGGACATCCTCCTGGCCTGGACGCCACTCACCGTCGCGATGAACGCGATGAATCGCTGCATGGGCACGCCGGACCTCTACCCCTTCGTGCTGAGCGACAAGGTTGCCGAGAAGCTCGGATTCATCCATCGGATCATTCAGGAGCGACCGCCCCTTCAATAGGTGAAGAAAGGCGGCGCCGGACCACCGGAGAGAGAGAACGACGATGCGTGTGTATTATGACCGCGACGCGGATGTGAACCTGATCAAGGCGAAGAAGGTCGCGGTCATCGGCTTCGGCAGCCAGGGCCACGCCCACGCCATGAACATGCGCGACAGCGGCGTGAAGGATGTCGTGATCGGCGTGCGCCCCGGCGGGTCCTGGCGCAAGGCCGAGGCGGCCGGCTTCAAGGTGATGTCCCCGGCCGATGCGGCGAAGTGGGCCGACATCGTCATGATCCTCACCCCCGACGAGCTGCAGGGCGACCTGTACCGCGACCAGCTGCACGACAACCTGAAGGAAGGCGCGGCCATCGCCTTCGCGCATGGGCTGAACGTCCACTTCAACCTGATCGAGCCGCGCCCCGACATCGACGTGTTCATGATCGCGCCGAAGGGCCCCGGCCACACGGTCCGCGGCGAGTACCAGAAGGGCGGCGGCGTGCCCTGCCTCGTCGCCGTGCACCAGAACCCTTCGGGCAATGCGCTGGAGATCGCGCTCTCCTACGCCTCCGCGGTCGGCGGCGGCCGCTCGGGCATCATCGAGACCACCTTCAAGGAAGAGTGCGAGACCGACCTGTTCGGCGAGCAGGTGGTGCTGTGCGGCGGCCTGGTGGAGTTGATCAAGGCCGGGTTCGAGACGCTGGTCGAGGCGGGCTACGCCCCCGAGATGGCGTATTTCGAGTGCCTGCACGAGGTGAAGCTGATCGTCGACCTCATCTACGAGGGCGGCATCGCCAACATGAACTACTCCATCTCCAACACGGCCGAGTTCGGCGAGTACGTCACCGGCCCGCGCATCATCACCGACGAGACCAAGGCGGAGATGAAGCGCGTCCTCCACGACATCCAGAGCGGCAAGTTCACCCGCGACTGGATGCTGGAGAACAAGGTGAACCAGGCCAGCTTCAAGGCGACCCGCCGCCGCCTGGCCGAGCACCCGATCGAGGAGGTGGGCGAGAAGCTCCGCGCCATGATGCCCTGGATCACCAAGGGCGCGCTGGTGGACAAGAGCCGGAACTGATCCGGCGTGAGGAGGCCCGGCGGGACCACCCGCCGGGCCTTTTTCGTTTCAGCGGACCGCGACCTGGACCATGTCCGGTTCCGCCCCGCGCGCCATGCCCGCATTGACGACGCGGATTCGGTTTGCCGGAATTCCGCGCTCGATCATCGCCTGGCGGATCGCCTGGGCGCGCGAGCGGGCCACCTGCGTGCCCTGTCGGTTCGCATAGGTCGTGATCGTCATGCGGGTGCGGGGGTTGTCGTTCAGCCGGTCCACCGCCGGGCCCAGATTGGCCATCGCTTCGTCGGGCAGGGTGCTCGAGGTCGGATCGAAGCGCACATGCGTCACGCGGCCATCGCCGGTGGGCGCGGCGGGGGGCGGGGGCGCGGCGGCAACCGGCGCGGATTGCGGCGCCACCGGACGGGCCGGGGGCGCCGGGTTGGCGCAGGCGGCGAGAAGCGCCGTGACGGCGAGGGCGGCGAAAAGCGGCTTCTGGATCATTGGCGGCCTCCGGTTGGGGCAGGGTTGCCCTATTCCCAACACGGAGGCCAGGGGGAGGGTTGTGCCCGCCCTCAGTTCCTCGCGCCGTCGAGGCGCACTTCGACCCGGCGGCTTTCCAGATCCTCCATGCCCGGCGTCGGCCCGCGGCTCGCTCGGCGAAGGCGGCTGGCCGGCAGGCCCTGTTCCACCAAGTAGTCATAGACCACGCGGGCGCGGAGGCGGGACAGCAACACATTCGCCTCGCCCGTGCCGCGCGGCGAGGCATAGCCAACGATGAGCAGCCGGCCCGAGGGATGCGCCTTCGCCCGCGCCGCCAATTCCCGAAGCGCCTCCTCGGCCTGGTCGTCCATGTCAGCGGACCAGGGCTGGAAGAAGACAGGCAGAGCCGAGGGGCGCGCGGGCGCGGGGGTGGCTGAGGAGGGTGCCGGTGCGGCCGGCGCGGCCGCGACCGGGGCGGCGGCTGGCGAAGCGGCGACCGGCGCCTCGCCCCGTGGGGCGCAGGCAGCGAGGCCGGTCACGGCAAGCAGGGCAAGGGCGAGGCGCATGGTGGATTCTTTCCCGATATGGGACAGATTTTGCGTCGCTCCCGACCCTTTGTCACCCTTGACCCCGGGACCCCCGGCCGGAACTCTCCCGCCATGACCCGCATCGGCGACGACAGCAGCTTCTTCCCCCGCGATTTCGCGGGCTACGGCCCGCATCCGCCCGATCCGCACTGGCCGAATGGCGCGCGGGTCGCCCTGTCCTTTGTCCTCAACTACGAGGAAGGGGGCGAGAACACTGTCCTGAACGGGGATGCGGGCAGCGAGATCTACCTGCACGAGGTCCCGGGCGGCCAGCCGCTCCTTGGCGCGCGGAACCGGACGGTGGAAAGCCAGTTCGACTACGGCGCCCGCGCCGGGGTGTGGCGCGTGCTGCGCCTCTTCGCGCAGCGGGATCTGCGCTTCACCGTCTACGGCGTGGGCCGCGCCCTGGAACTCAACCCCGCCGCCGCCCGCGCCTTCGTCGATGCGGGGCACGAGGTGGCGAGCCATGGCTGGCGCTGGATCGACTACCACGGCATGCCCGAGGCGAAGGAGCGCGAGGAGATCGCCCGCTGCGTCGAGGTGATCGAGCGGCTGTGCGGCAAGTCGCCGGTGGGATGGTACACGGGGCGGATCAGCCCCAACACGCGTCGCCTCGTCGCCGCGCATGGCGGCTTCCTCTACCAGTCCGACGCCTATGACGACGACCTGCCGCATTACGTGGATGTCGCGGGCAAGCCCGAACTCATCATCCCCTACACGCTCGACAACAACGACATGAAGTTCGCCGTGCCGCCCGGCTTCGGCGACCCGGACGGGTTCGAGCGCCACCTGCGCGACGCGCTGGAACAGCTGCGCGAGGAGGGCGGGCGCATGATGAGCGTCGGGCTGCATTGCCGCATCGTCGGCCGTCCCGGTCGCGCCCGTGCCCTTTCGCGCTTCCTGGACCATGTCCGGTCCTGCCCGGACGTGTGGGTCGCGACGCGCGAGGAAATCGCCCGCCACTGGTGGGCAACGCATCCCCCGCGCTGAGGCCTTCCCTTTCGTTGGGAAGCCGTCCCATCATTGCCTCCTTGGACGGAGAAAGAATCCAATGGGGAAGTGGGGAATCGGCCTCGTGATGCTGGGCCTGGCCGCAGGCGCGGCGCTGGCCCAGACACCGGCGCAGATCGTGCAGGAACGGCGCGAGGGTCTTCGGCGCGTGGGCGCGACGATGGAAGCGGTGCAGCAGAGCGTGCAGGGACGCGGCGACCCGACCGCCCTCGCGCCACGCATCGCCGAGGCGCATGACTTCTTCGCGCAGGGTTTCCCCGCGCGTTTCCCGACCGGCACCCAGCAGGGCACACCAGGGCTGGAAACGCGCGCCCTGCCGGGGATCTGGGTCGATTCGGACGGCTTCCATCGGGCCGGGCAGGGGGTGGTCACTGCCCTGGCCAATCTGCGCGACGCCGCCGCCTCCGGCGACCGGGCCGCGACGGCCACGGCCTTCCAGGCAGCAGGCGCGGCCTGCGGCAATTGCCACCGGCCGTTCCGCGCCCCGGCGCGCTAGCCCAGGTAGGAAGCCCCCGCCACCAGCGCCGCGCTGAGAGCAAGCAGCGCGGCGCCGAGGGCGGGGTGCGCGATGCGCGGGCCCCGCACCTCCGGCGGCAGGGTCTTGGTGCCGGTGATCATGGCGCGGACGAGATTCTGGCCCTTCAGCACGCGATAGGCCAGCACCGCGAGGACGTGCAGCACGACAAGCCCGACGATCCACCAATAGATCGCGTAGTGCCAGGAGGTGAGCCAGTCGCTCGTTTCCTTGGTCACCAGGAAGCGCAGCGGCCCGGCCTGGAAGCTGTCGTCGTTGCTGAACAGGCCGAGGGACGCCTGGGCCCCTAGCAGCAGCAGGAATGCCACGACGATCCAGCCCCCGGCGGCGTTGTGCGTCACCTCCCGGTCTGCCTCCCGCCGGTGCAGGTGCGACAGGTGGCGCAGCCCCTGCAGCGGCGGCTTGAGAAAGGAGCGGAACTGCGCGCTCTCGCTGCCGAAGAGGCCCCAGAGCAGGCGGAACACCACGAGGGTCAGCACCGAGTAGCCGATCAGCGTGTGTAGGCGGAACCAGTGCTGGGTGATCGTCACCCAGGCCAGCGGCACCAGCAGCGCCAGCCCCCAGTGGACCAGCCGGATCCAGGGATCCCAGACCCGCACGCGCCGCCCTGCTTCCATGCCCGCACCCCCGATGATGTGACGATGCTAGCGCGCCAGTTCGGGGTTCACCATCATCGCCGGGTCGGGGCGCCCATCCAGCACGTCCAGGATGTTCTGCGCCGCGATCCGCGCCATGCGCGCCAAGCCTTCCTCCGTCGAGGCGGCGAGGTGCGGGGACAGGATCACCTCCGGCCGCTTGAGAAGGGGGTTGTCCGGCAGGCAAGGCTCCACCTCCAGCACGTCGGAGCCGAAGCCGTGCAGCCGCCCGGCCCCCAGCGACGCCAGCAGCGCTGCCTCGTCCACCACAGGGCCGCGCGCCGTGTTCACGACGATCGCGCCGGGCTTCAGCGCGGCGAAGGCCTCCGCATCCATCAGGTGGCGCGTCGCTTGGGACAGGGGGCAGTGCAGCGTCACCACGTCCGCTTCCGCGAGGGCGGAATGAAGGTCGCGCGCCGGGACCACTCCATCCGCCGCCAGCCGCGCCGGGGTGTAGCCGGGGTCCAGCACCAGGACGCGCATCCCGAAGGCCTGGCAGTAACGCGCGACCCGCGTGCCGATGCGCCCGTACCCCACCACCAGCACGGTGCGCCCATGCAGGTCGGCCATCGCAAGCGGCCCGCCCTTGCCGAGCGATTCCGGCCACCACCCGCCCGCCTTCACGCGGGCGTCGAACTGAACCGCTCGCCTCGCCAGGGCGAGCATGAGCATCATGGCGTGCTCGGCCACCGACAGGTCGTTGGAGCCGTTGGCGACCATCACCGCCACTCCCCGCGCGGTGCAGGCGGGGATGTCCACCGTGTCGAAGCCGACGCCGTAGCGTGAGACGCAGCGCAGGCCCGGCGCGGCCTCCAGCGTCGCGGGATCCACGCGTTCCAGCCAGCACAGCACCGCTTCCGCCGCGCGCAGCGCCGCGTGGAACTGCGGCACGGGCGGGTCGTGCAGCGTGGTCAAGGCGATGTCGGGCCGTGCCTCCAAAAGGGCGCGGCCGGCGGGGTGAAGATCGCGGCAGAGCAGAACCTGGCGCATGGTCACTCGGTGATCCGCTCGATGTTGTTGCGCTCCACCACCTCGCGCCAGCGCGCGACCTCGCTGCGGACATGGGCAGCGAAGCGCTCGGGCGGGCCGCCTTCCGGCCGGGTGCCGAGAGTGCGCAGCCGCTCCTGCACCGTCGGGTCGCTGTTGGCCTCATTGAACAGGGCGTTGAGCCGCGCCACGATCTCCGGCGGCGTGCCGCGCGGCGCCATGTAGCCGAACCATGGCTCGATCACCGCATCGGTCATCCCGGATTCCTCCAGCGTCGGCACGTCGGGCAGGGCCGGGTCGCGGGTGCGGCCGCTGACGGCCAGCGCGCGCAGCTGCCCGCCGCGGATCGCGCCGATCAGGGTCGGGGTGTTCTCGAAGAAGAAATGCGTGTTGCCGGCGATCACCGCCTGCATCCCCGGCGCGCCGCCGCGGAACGGCACGTGCGTCATGCGCAGGCCGAGCCGCCCGTTCAGGAACTCGCCGAGCAGGTGGTTGGAGGCGCCGAAGCCCGAGGAGGAGAAGTTGACGCGTGTGTTCTCGCGCCGCGCCCATTCCGCGAACTGTTGAAAGTTCTGCGCCGGGTGGTCGGGCCGCACAGCCAGCGCGTTCATGACCGAGCCGGACCAGAAGACCGGCACGAGGTCGCGCTCGATGTCGTAGGGCATGCGCGCATAGATGGCGGCGTTGATCGCGCAGTTACCGATGGTGCAGGCGCCGAGCGTGTAGCCGTCGGGCGTGGATTTCGCCACGACATCCATGCCGATATTGCCGTTGGCGCCGGAGCGGTTCTCCACCACCCAGCGATTCGGCAGGTCGCGGGAGGCGCGCTCGGCGAAGATGCGGGCGATCAGGTCGGTGGCGCCGCCGGGCGGGAAGGGGACGATGATCCGCACCGGACGGTCCGGCTGCCAGTTCTGTGCGGCGGCTGGCAAGGCCAGCATCAATGCGCAGAGCGCAAGCGCGAAGCGGTGCATGGATTCCTCCTCCGTTGTCGTTGGGGGAAGCTTGCCGGGGGATCGCCGCCCCTGTCCATCGCCGCGGCTCCCGGCATGAATGGCAAAGGCGGCTTGATCGGCGCGCCCTGGCCCGTTAGGCTCCCGGAATGGCGATGCGGACCGCACATTCCGTGCTTCCCGCCGGGGTTCCTGCCCGGTCGCTCGCGCTCGCCCTCCTTCCGCTTCGACTTCTCCGCCCCCGGGCGTGACGCGAAGCCGCGCGCTGCGGCCCGCTCCACCCGGGGGATACGAAAGCGGAAACCCCAACGAGAGCTGAGCCCATGCCCATTTCCCATCCTTCCTTCGGCGCCGTTGCCGACGACCGCATCATCATCTTCGATACCACGCTGCGCGACGGCGAGCAGTCGCCCGGCTTCTCCATGAACCTGGAGGAGAAGATCCGCATGGCCGAGGCCCTGGCGGATCTGGGCGTAGATGTGATGGAGGCGGGCTTCCCCATCGCCTCGGTCGGCGACTTCGAGAGCGTCGAGGCCATCGCGAAGCGCTTCGCGAAGGACGGCCCGGTGGTCTGCGGCCTGGCCCGCACCGCCCCCGCCGACATCCAGCGCGCCGCCGAGGCGATCAAGCCCGCCGCCCGCAAGCGCATCCACACCTTCGTTTCCACCAGCCCGCTGCACATGCGGGTGAAGCTGCGCATGGAGCCAGAGGAGGTGCTGGCCCTGGTCACCGCCTCCGTCACCATGGCGCGCAACGCCACGGATGACGTGGAGTGGTCGGCCGAGGACGGCACCCGCACCGAGCACGAGTTCCTGTGCCGCTGCGTCGAGGCCGCGATCAAGGCCGGCGCCACCACCATCAACATCCCCGACACGGTGGGCTATGCCGTGCCGGAGGACATGGCGCACATCTTCCGCATGCTGCGCGAGCGCGTGCCGGGTGCGGACGGGGTGATCTTCTCCACCCACAACCACAACGACCTGGGCCTGGCCGTCGCCAACACCCTGGCCGCGATCCGTGCCGGGGCGCGGCAGGTGGAGTGCACCATCAACGGCATCGGCGAGCGCGCGGGCAACGCGTCGCTGGAGGAGGCGGTGATGGCGCTGCGCACGCGCCACGACGCCGTGCCAGTGCAGAACAACATCGTCACCACCAAGCTGCTGAAGGTGTCGAAGCTGCTGGCCGCCACTACGGGCTTCGACGTGCAGCCCAACAAGGCGATCGTCGGCCGCAACGCCTTCGCGCACGAATCGGGCATCCACCAGGATGGCGTGCTGAAGGACGCCTCCACCTACGAGATCATGACGCCCGAGAGCGTGGGCTGGACCACCAACTCGCTGATCCTGGGCAAGCATTCCGGCCGCGCCGCCTTCCGCGATCGGCTGAAGTCGCTGGGCTACGAGGTGGGCGACAACCAGCTGAACGATGCCTTCAAGCGCTTCAAGGACCTCGCGGACCGCAAGAAGGTCGTCTACGACGAGGACATTGCGGCCCTGGTGGACGAGGAGGTCCATCGCGGCTCCGAGCGCATCGTGCTGACGGGGCTGAACGTCTCCACCGGCATGGGCACCAAGCCGATGGCGACCATCACCCTGGAGGTGGATGGCGAGCGGCGCGACGGCATGGCGATCGGCGACGGAGCTGTGGACGCCACCTTCAACGCGCTGCGCCAGGCCTGGCCGCATGAGATCGACCTGAAGCTCTATGCGGTGCAGAGCATCACCGGCGGCACCGACGCCCAGGCGCGCGTCACCGTGCGCTTCGAGGAGAAGGGCAAGCTGGTGGACGGGCAGGGCTCCGACACCTGCACCATCGTCGCCTCGGCCAGGGCCTATGTGCACGCACTGAACAAGCTGCTGGTGAAGCGCGAGCGGACGGAGCCGCCCTCGGTGCTGCCGCAGAAGGCCAGCGCCTAGCGCAGTCCGCAGCCGGCCGCACCAGGCGATCTGCGAGCCTGATTCACCGCCTCGGCGGTCTCACCGGTGGATCAGGCTCGGCGCGCTTGATGCGGCGGCATCGGAGAGCCTAGCCTTCCCTCTCGGACGCGGCGCCAAGCCGCGCCAGGGAGGAAAAGACGCCATGGTGCCCACGCGCCGCCGCACCCTGCTTGCCGCCGCCATCACCGGTGGAGGGCTTGCAACGCCCGCCCTCGCGCAGGGCCGCTACCCGTCCCGACCGGTCCAGCTGATCGTGCCCTGGGGCGCGGGGGGCGGCACCGACGCCACCGCGCGCATCGTCGGCTCGCTGCTGGAGCGCGACCTGGGGCAGCCGGTGAACGTGGTGAACCGCACCGGCGGCTCCGGCGTCGTCGGCCATTCCGCCATCGCCACCGCCCCGCCCGATGGCCACACCATCGGCATGATCACCGTCGAGATCGCGATGATGCACTGGCAGGGGCTGACGGAACTCAAGCCCACCAGCTACACGCCCATCGGCCTGGTGAACCAGGACCCGCCGGGGGTGCAGGTGGCGCAGAACGCGCCCTATGCCGACATCCGCGCCCTGGCCGAGGCCATCAAGTCGCGCCCCGCCGGGACGTTCCGCGCCAGCGGCACAGGGCAGGGCGGGATCTGGCACCTCGCCCTGGTGGGGTGGCTGCAGGCCATGGGGCTGCGCGGCGACCACGTGCGCTGGGTCCCCTCGAATGGCGCGGCGCCTGCCATGCAGGAACTGGCGGCGGGCGGCGTGGACATCGTGTCCTGCTCCGTCCCCGAGGCGCGTGCGATGCTGGATGCGGGACGCGCCCGGTCGCTGGCCATCATGGCGCCCGAGCGCAACCCGCAATTCGCCCAGGTGCCGACGCTGAACGAGACGCTGGGCATCAACTACTCCACCGGCGCATGGCGCGGCATCGCGGGGCCGCGCAACCTGCCCGCCCCGGTGGTCGCACGCCTCGGCGAGGCACTGAAGCGCGCCTATGACAGCAACGAGTACAAGGAGTTCATGGCGAGCCGCGGCTTCGGCACGGTCTGGCGCGATGCGGAGGGCTTCGCGAGCTTCATGGCCGAATCCGACCGCGGCATGGGCGAGGCGATGCGCGCCGCCGGGCTGGCGCGCGGCTGAGGGCGCGGCCTTGCGCCTGCACGACGCAGCGCTGGGGGGACTGCTCCTCGGCCTCGCGGCCTGGATCTGGTGGCTGACCGGGTTCTTTCCGGCCTTCCCCGGCCAGGATTACGGGCCGAGCCTGTTCCCGCGCGTCCTCGGGTCCGGCATCGCGCTGTGCGGCGCCTTGCTGCTCCTGCGCGGTTTGCGCGAAGGCGGGCCTGTCCTCCAGGTGGAGGAGTGGGCGCGCGACCCGGTGCGCCTCCTTTCGTTTCTCGCCGTGCCGGGGGCAGTGCTGCTCTATATCCTCCTGTCGGACTGGGTGGGGTTCATCCCGCTCGCCTTCGTCCTGCTGCTGGGGTTGACGCTGTGGTTCCGGGCGCGGCCTGTCGTGGCGCTGCCGGTGGCGGCCGGCGTGACCCTGGCCGTCCACTGGTTCTTCGCAGGGATGATGCGTGTTCCCTTGCCGCGCGGCTGGCTGGACGCGGTGCTGTAGCGTGGAAGCGATCCTCCAGGCCTTCGCGCTGGTTTTCGACCCCGCCGTGCTGGGGGTGATCCTGATCTCGGCCGTGTTCGGGCTGTTCGTGGGCGCCATGCCCGGCCTGACCGCGACCATGGCGACCGCGCTCCTGGTGCCCGTCACCTTCTTCATGGACCCTGTGCCCGCGCTGGGCGCCATCGTGACTGCCACCGCCATGGCGATCTTCGCAGGCGACATCCCGGGCGCAATGCTGCGCATGCCGGGCACTCCGGCCTCCGCCGCCTATGCCGACGAATCCTACGCCATGACGCGGCGCGGCCTGCTGAACCTCAACATGGGGGTGAACCTCGTCTTCTCGGTCGCGGGCGGGCTGATCGGCATCGCCGTGCTGGTGCTTTGCGCGCCCCTGCTGGCCGAGGTCGCGATCAACTTCTCCTCCTTCGAGTATTTCTGGCTCGCCTGTCTCGGCCTCACCTGCGCGGTGTTCCTGTCCAACGCTGACCCGGTGAAGGGCGTGCTGTCGCTGCTGATCGGCCTGCTCCTCGCCACGGTCGGCATCGATCCTTCGGCGGGGGTGCCGCGCTTCACCTTTGGCGAGGTGGAGCTGATGCAGGGGGTGAATTTCGTCGCCACGATGATCGGCATGTTCGCCGTGTCGGAATTGCTGCGCGGCGCGGTGACGGTGCGCGGCAGCGGCGGCGCGGTGGTGGAGCAGGTGGGCGACGTGTTCCGCGGCCTGGGCGCGGTGTGGCGGCGTTACTGGTTCAACTTCCTGCGCGGCAGCGGCATCGGCACGTTGATCGGCGCGCTGCCCGGCGCGGGAGCGGATATCGCGGCCTGGATTTCCTACGCCGTGTCCAAGCGCTTCTCCCGCGAGAAGGAAAAGTTCGGCACCGGCCATGTCGAAGGCGTGGTGGACGCGACGGCGGCGAACAACTCCGCCCTGGCCAGCGCGTGGATCCCGGCGCTGGTCTTCGGCATTCCCGGAGACTCGATCACCGCCATCGTCATCGGCGTGCTCTACATGAAGGGGATGAACCCGGGGCCGACAGTGTTCCTGGAGAACCCGCAGCTCATCTATGCGGTGTTCCTGATCTTCATCCTCGCCAATCTGCTGCTGCTGCCGCTGGGCTGGGCGGCGATCAAGGGCGCGCGGCAGGTGCTGCGGACGCCGCGCAACCTCCTGCTTCCGGTCATCCTGCTGTTCTGCGTCGTCGGCTCCTTCGCCATGACCAACAGCCTGTATGGCGTGTCGCTCATGCTGGCGATGGGGCTGTTCGGCTGGTTCCTGGAGCAGCACGGAATCCCGGTCGCGCCGCTCATCCTCGGCCTCGTGCTCGGCGAAATGCTGGAGCAGACCTTCGTGCAGAACATGATCAAGGCCGATGGCGACTGGCTGGAATTCTTCAGCCGACCCATCGCTGGGGCGCTAGGCGTGGCAACACTGGCGATCTGGGTCCTGATGGTGGGCAGGGCGGTGGCCGGGGGGCGGGCACCCAAGGCACAGGTGGCCTGAGCGCATCAAGCGGCGCCGGCCCGTCGCGGTCGGGGCGCCGTTGCGGCAAGCTGGGGCCGATGCTTCCGGATTCTCTTGCCTTCTGGCAGGGGCCGCTGCTGCCCCTCCTCGTGTCGCTTGCCTGGGCCGCGCTGCTGCGCGGACGGCCCCTAGGGGCGCTGGCGCTCGGCCTTGGTGCCCTGGCGGGGTTCGCGCTGATCCTGGGGATCAGCCTCGCCTCGCCCCGGCAAAGCTTCGAGCGCCTGCCAGCGCTGATGGCGGGCGCGGTCCTCCTGTCCCTGCCGCTCTGCTTCTTGCGGGGACGATGGGCGGCGGGGGCGCTGGCGGCCGCTTCCGTCCTGCTGGGCGGCTGGTGGCTGGGCGGCGCGCCGCTTTGGGGACCCGATGCGGCGCGCGCCTTGCCGGTGATGCTGGCCGCCGCGCTGGCCGCCGCCCTTGCGACCGCAGAGGCGAGCGATGCGCGCCGCGCGGCTGCGGTGGCGGCGTTGGCGGCGGCCCTGCTCGTCCTGGCCGCGCCGCCAGGGCCATGGCTGATGCTGGGCCTGGCTTGGGCTGCAGCCACAGGCGGGGCGCTGGCGTCGGGGACGGCGATGCCGTTCGCGGCGCGCGTGCCCTTCGCGCTCGGCCTGGCCGGGGTGACGCTCGGCCCCGCCCTGGCGCGCGGCGCGCCGGGAGACTGGCTCCTGGCGCTGGCACCGATCGGGACGATGCTGCTGGCGCCACGCCTGGCCATGCGGGGCGGCGGATGGCTAGCCTTCGCGGCGCTGGCCGCGCTGGCCCTGCTCGCGGCATGGGGGATATCCCTTGGTTGACCCATGAAGGGATTAGGGTATTGCCGGGCATCCTTTCGCGGAGGCCTCGTGACCCTTCTTCTCACCGGCGGCTGCGGCTTCATCGGCTCGGCCGTGGTTCGCCACATCCTCGGCACCACCGATGAGGCCGTGGTCAACATCGACAAGCTGACCTACGCCGCCAGCCCCGAGGCGCTGGAAGCCTGGCGCGCGCATCCGCGCCACGTGCTGATCCAGGCCGATATCTGCGACGCCGAGGCGATGCGCTCGGCCTTCCGCACGCACCGGCCCCGCGCCGTCATGCACCTGGCGGCCGAAAGCCACGTGGACCGCTCCATCGACGGGCCGGCGGAGTTCATCCGCACCAATGTCGTCGGCACCCAGGTGATGCTGGAGGCGGCGCGCGAATACTGGTCCGGCCTGGAGGGCGAGGCGAAGGCGGCGTTCCGCTTCCACCACGTCTCGACCGACGAGGTGTTCGGCTCGCTTTATCCCGGCGATCCGCCCTTCACCCCCGAGACGCCCTACGACCCGCGCTCGCCCTATTCGGCCAGCAAGGCGGCGAGCGATCATCTCGTGCGCGCCTGGAACCACACCTACGGCTTCCCGTCCTTCGTTTCCAACACGACGAACAACTACGGGCCGTGGCAGTTCCCGGAAAAGCTGATCCCGCTCGTCACGCTCAATGCGCTGGAGGGCAAGCAACTCCCCGTCTATGGCAAGGGCGACAACGTGCGCGACTGGCTGCACGTGGAGGACCATGCCGAGGCGCTGGCGCTGGCGCTGTTCCGCGGCCAGCCCGGCGCGACCTACTGCATCGGCCCGCGCCAGGAGCGCACCAACCTGGACGTGGTGAAGGCGATCTGCGCCACGCTCGACCGGCTGCGTCCGGATCCCGCCGGCCCGCGCGAGCGGCTGATCACCTTCGTCAAGGACCGGCCGGGCCATGACTTCCGCTACGCCATGGACCCTTCGGGCGCCGAGGCGGCGCTCGGGTGGAAGGCGCGCTTCGATTTCGAGAGTGGTCTGGAACACACGATCCGCTGGTACCTGGATCACGAGGCCTGGTGGCGGCCGATCCGGGAAAAGGCCTATGCGGGCCAGCGTTTGGGAGGCGTGAAGTCGTGAAGGGGATCATCCTGGCCGGGGGCAGCGGCACGCGGCTGCACCCGATGACGCTGGCCGCGTCCAAGCAGCTCCTGCCCGTCTACGACAAGCCGATGGTGTACTATCCGCTCGGCACGCTGATGCTGGCGGGGATCCAGGACATCCTGCTGATCTCCACTCCCACCGACCTGCCATCCTTCCAGCGCCTGCTGGGCGACGGCTCGCAATTCGGCATCCGCCTGTCTTATGCGGAGCAGCCTTCGCCGGACGGGCTGGCCCAGGCCTTCCACATCGGCGCCGAGTTCCTGCAGGGCGGCCCGGCGGCGCTCGCGCTCGGCGACAACATCATCTACGGCGAAGGCCTGTCGGAACGGCTGATGTCGGCGCGCGAGCATGCGTTGCGCGGCAAGGCGACCGTGTTCGGCTATCGCGTGGCGGACCCGGAGCGCTACGGCGTCGCCGAGTTCAACGACGAGGGCGAGGTGATCTCGCTGGAGGAGAAGCCGAAGCAGCCCAAATCCGACTGGGCGGTGATCGGGCTTTATTTCTACGACAGCCGCGTCACGGATCTGTCGCGCCAGATCGAGCCCTCGGCGCGGGGCGAGCTGGAGATCACCGACCTCAACGCGCTCTACATGCAGGACGGCACGCTGCGGGCCGAGCAGCTGGGGCGCGGCTGCGCCTGGCTCGACGCTGGCACACCCGCCTCGCTTCTCCAGGCGGCGACCTTTGTGCAGACGGTGCAGGAGCGCCAGGGCCTGCAGGTGAGCTGCCCGGAGGAAATCGCCTTCCGCCGCGGCTTCCTTTCCGCCGACGTGCTGCGGGAGCGCGGCGCGGCGCTCGGAAAGACGGCCTATGGCCGTTACCTGATCGAGGTCGCGGAAGGGCTGCACGGATGAAGGTCACGCCACAACCCATTCCCGAGGTGCTGCTGATCGAGCCGCGGAAGTTCGGCGACGCGCGCGGCTTCTTTTCCGAGGTCTGGAAGCGTTCCGCCCTGCGCGAGGCCGGGCTGGACGCGGAGTTCGTCCAGGACAACCATTCCTTCTCGGCGGAGCGGGGCGTGCTGCGCGGGCTGCATTTCCAGCGCCCGCCCACGCCGCAGGGCAAGCTGGTGCGCGTGGTGCGGGGCGCCATCCTCGACGTGGCGGTGGATGTCCGCGAGGGGAGCCCGAGCTACGGAAACCACGTGGCGGTGGAGCTTTCGGCGGAGAACTGGCGCCAGCTCTGGGTGCCGCGCGGCTTCGCGCACGGTTTCGTGACGCTGACCGCGGATTGCGAGGTGCTCTACAAGGTGGACGCCGAATACGACCCCGCGACGGATGCCGGCATCGCCTGGGACGATCCCGATCTGGGCATCCAATGGCCGCTGCCGCCCGGCGGGCCAGTGCTGTCGGACAAGGACCGCAAGGCGCCGCGCCTGCGTGACATCGCGCCGCCCTTCCCGAAGGGGTTCCGGTCGTGAAGCGCGTCCTCGTCACCGGCAAGGGCGGGCAGCTGGCCACCGGCCTCGCGGAAAGCCTTCCCGCACTGGGCTTCGAGGCGCTGCTGGTGGGCCAGCCGGAGTTCGAGTTCGACCAGCCCGCAACGGTGGAGGCCGCCTTTCGCGATGCCGCGCCGGATGCGGTGATCAACGCCGCCGCCTGGACGGCCGTGGACGCGGCGGAGGATGACGAGACGGGTGCCTTCCGCGCCAATGCCATCGGCCCCGAGCTGGTCGCGCGGCTTTGCGCAGCGCGCGGCCTGCCGCTGCTGCAGGTCAGCACGGACTACGTCTATGACGGGCGCAAGGGCACGCCGTACTCCGAGGATGACGCGCCCAATCCGCTCGGCGCCTATGGGCGCACCAAGCTGGCGGGGGAATGGGCGGCGCTGGCGGTGAACCCGAAGACGGCGGTGTTCCGCACCGCCTGGGTGTTCAGCGCGGTCGGCCGCAACTTCGTGAAGACCATGCTGGCCGTCGGCGCGCAGCGCCCCGAGCTACGCGTGGTGGCGGACCAGCACGGCAATCCCACCGCAGCGCCCGACCTCGCCGACGCGCTGGCCGGCGTGCTGGCCCGCATCCGCGACGAGGGGTGGCGGGACGCGCATCGCGGCGTGTTCCACATGGCCGGCGGCGGGTACGCCAGCTGGCACGAATTCGCCGAGGCGATCTTTGCCGCCGCGGCGCCATTCGGCGAGCCGCGGCCGGTCGTTCATCCCATCGCCACGCACGAATATCCGATGAAGGCCACGCGCCCCGCCGATGGGCGGCTGGACCAGCGGAAGCTGCATGCCGTGTTCGGCGTCGCCCTGCCGCCCTGGCAGCAGGGGCTCGAACGGGTGATCCGGGCGCTGCACCCCTGAGCCTACCGCGCATCCTCGTCCTGCTTTCCACCTTCGACGGGGAAGCGCATCTCGGCGCGCAGCTCGACAGCCTCGCGCGGCAGGAGGGGGTGGATTGGCGCCTCCTCGTCCGCGACGACGGCTCCTCCGACGGGACGCCGGCGCTGCTCGACGGTTTCGCGGCGGCGCATCCGGGGCGGGTGCGGCGCTTGCCGGGCGGGGAAAGGCTGGGGGCGCTCCCCTCCTTCACCGCGCTGCTGCGCGCGGCGGAAGGGGGCGACGCCTATGCCTTCATGGACCAAGACGATGTGTGGCTGCCGGGCAAGCTCGCCCGCGCCGCGCGCCTCCTAAGCGAGGGCCGGGAAGCGGTCTGCGGGCGGCTGCGCCTCGTTGATTCGGGGCTAAACCCCTTGGGATTTTCAGCCGTTCCGAGTGTTCCGCCGCGCTTCGCCTCGCTGCTCGCACACAATGTTGCAGCTGGCTGCACCATGGCGATGTCGCCGCGCGGCCGCGATATGGCCCTGGCCGCGCCGCCGCCACCTGGCACGATGCACGACTGGTGGTGCGCGCTGTTGGTGACGGGACAGGGCGGGCGTCTCCTCTTCGACGAGGAGCCGTGCATGCTCTACCGGCTGCATGGCGCGAACCAAGTGGGCGGCGCAGCCAGCCTGCCATCCCGCGCGCTGCGCGCGTTGCGGGGCGGAAGGCCGGACGGGCTGCGCCTCCTGCGATCGCATCTGCGTGGGTTGGAGGGCGTCGTCCTGTCGCCGGAGGCAGGAGAAGCGGCCGCGAAGCTGCGCCGCATGGCGGAAGTCGGCCCGGCGGAACGGCTGCGTCTCAGGCGGGAGGCAGGGTTCCGCCACCATGCGGCGCTGGGGGATGCGCTGCTGACTCTCTGGCTGCTCGTCGCGCCACCGTGAAGGCATCCTCCAGCGCCGCGCGCACCGCTGCGGGGGAAAGCCGCTCGCGCACGTAGCTGTGTTGCGCGATCGAGGTCGTCCGCCAGGTGTCTTCGTCGTTGAGCAGGCGCAGCGCTGCATCAGCCAGGGCTTGCGCGTCGTCCGCCACGGCGCAGGGCGCGTCGCGCAGCCCCTGCACGCCTACCGGCGTCGTCACCAGCGGCAGGCCCTCCTGCATGGCCTCCACCACTTTCAACTTCACTCCGGCGCCGAAGCGCAGCGGGCAGATGGCGACGCGCGCCTTGGCATAGCGGCGGCGCAGCTCGGCATCGGAAACGCGGCCCGTCACCTCCACCCTCGGCCCCGCCAAGGCCGCGACGGCCGGGGTCGGGTTTGATCCGACTAGGGCGAGGCGCGTGCCGGGCCGGACGGCCTCGATGCGCGGCAGGATCTCGCCGACTAGCCAGGTGGCGGCGTCCACGTTCGGCGGATGCGCAAAGCCCGCGACGAAGAGCAACCCTTCGCGGCCTTCGGGCCCGGGCGCTTCCGCCGTCGCCTCGGGCAGGGTGAAGGAGAGCAGCGTCCTCGTCGCCGTGCCGGGGACGAGGCGACGCACCGCCTCCGTTTCCTCGTCGGACAGGTAGATCACTAGGTCGGACTCGGCCCAGACGGTACGCTCCTGCTCCAGCAGGCGCGCCGCTTCCTCGCGCAGCGTGGCGGCGCGCTCGGGCGATTCCGCGTCCAGTAGCGCGGCCTCGCGCTCCATGCGCTCGTGGTGCAGGTCATGGCCGTAGTACAGAATGGGCGCGTGCGGGGCGTGGCGCTTCAGTGCTGGCAGCAGCGCCTCCGCCACGTGCGGGCGGGACAGGATGACCTCATCCAGTTCCGCGCCATGGGTGCGGGCCCAATCCTCGAAACTGGGGCGGCGCGGGCCGATGGGGCATTCGACGCCGAGCGCCTCCAGCGCCTGCCGGTAGCCCGGCATGTCGAGTCCGTTCAGCGCCCAGAACTTCACCACGTGGCCCTGGGTCAGCAGTGCTTCCACCAGCGAGAGCGTGGCGCGCGAGCCGGCATCCTGGTCGGGGGTGAGGAGGTTGTTGTCGGCCAGCAGCACCACGCGCCGCGCGCCGCCCTTCGGCGCCCGGTCGCGCGCGCGGATAAGGTTGGTCGCGGGTTCCTCGCGAAGATCCATGGCCGCGCGGTGGCGCGCGTGCAGCTTGCGGAGATTGGTGACCTGGTGCGCCTTGATCCCCTTGGTCACGTCGGTTCCATGCGACGCGCCTTCGTGATGGATCACCGTGGCACTCGGGACGTAGAGGGTGCGCCATCCCGCTGCGCGCAGGCGGAAGGCGAGGTCCGTGTCCTCGCAATAGGCGGGCAGGAACTCCTCGTCGAAGCCGCCCATCGCTTCCCATGCGGCGCGGGGCAGCATGATGGCGGCGCCGGAGCAGTAATCCACCTCGCGCAGATAGGTGTATTCCGACCGGCGCGGGTCCTGCCAGTTGCCCCAGTTCCAGGCCGAGCCGTCGCGCCAGAGCAGCCCGCCCGCCTCCTGCAACCAGCCCTTTGGGTAAAGCAGCCGCGCCCCGGCCAGCCCGACCGGACCGGGAAAGCCCATATGCGGCACGGTGATCGCGGCGTGCAGCGCGTCCAGCGCGCCGGGCATCACCTCGGTGTCGTTGTTCAACAGGAACAGGAACTCGCCCCGTGCCTCCGCCATGGCCGCGTTGGCGGAGCGCAGGAAGCCGAGATTCTCCGGCCACTCGAAGAAGCGCAGCCCCTGCACGTCGCGCAGCCGCACCATCTCGGGATCGCCCGAGGCATCCTCGGCCAGGATCACCTCGAAGGGCAGGGCAGGGGGATAGGCGGCGAGGGTGGCGAGGCAGCGCAGGCAATGGGTCAGCTGGCCATAGGCCGGGATCACCACCGAGATGACCGGCTGCTCCGAGGTCGGAAGGCGCAGCTCCTTTGGGTCGGGCAGGCGGAAAGGCGCGGGAAGCCCCAGCTTGCCGCGCATGTCGAGGCGCCATCCCAAAGCCACCAGCGTCCGCTCCGCGACAAAGGACAGCCGCGCCTTCACGTAGCCGCGGCGCTCCCACAGCTCGTGCCGCAGCCGGCCCTCGCGCGTCCATTCGACGATGCGCCGGCTGCGGCGGAGCTGGCGGCGGAGGAAGGTCTCGGTGGGCATCTTGGAGGGGTGATAGCAGGGGGGCGGCGGTGCGCAACCGGCTTCCCCCGCGTGGAGAGGACGGCTAGAGCATCAGCCATGATCCCACGCGCGCCGACCGGCTCCCTCCCTTCCCGAGACGCCGGCTGACATGGGCGCCGTGCTCGTCACCGGCGCGGCCGGCTTCATCGGCGCGCATCTCTGCCGGGCGCTTCTCGCGCGCGGCGAGGAGGTAGTGGGGCTCGACAACCTCAACCCCTATTACGACCCGGCGCTGAAGCGTCGACGCCTTGCTGCGCTGACCGAGGGGGCACGGCCAGGGCAGTTCCGCTTCCACCAGCTTGACCTCGCGGATCATGAGGCGGTGCTGGCGCTGATGGCGGCGGAAGCGGGGCTGGACCGGGTCGCGCATCTTGGCGCGCAGGCGGGGGTGCGCTGGTCGCTGGAGCAGCCCTTCGCCTACACGGCGAGCAACGTCACCGGCCAGCTTTCGGTGCTGGAAGGGGTGCGCCGGGCGGAAGGACGCATCCGTCACACCGTCTATGCCTCCACCTCCTCCGTCTACGGGGCTCGCACGGACGGCGCCTTCCGCGAGGGGGACCGGACCGACCATCCCGCCTCGCTCTACGCCGCCACCAAGAAGGCGGGCGAGGTCATGGCCGACAGCTACGTGTGCCTCTACGGGCTGCGGCTGACGGGGCTTCGCTTCTTCACCGTCTATGGTCCCTGGGGCCGGCCGGACATGGCGGTCTGGCTCTTCACCGACGCGATGACCCAAGGCCGGCCGATCCGCCTGTTCAACGAGGGACGGATGCGTCGCGACTTCACCTTCGTGGAGGACATCGTGGCCGGGGTGCTGGCGGCGCTGGACCATCCGCCGGAGGCGCCGGCGCATCGTCTCTATAATATAGGCAACAGCCAGCCCGAGGAGCTGACCGAGCTGGTCGCGGCCCTGGAGGAGGAACTCGGCGTGAAGGCGCAGCTGGAACTCCTGCCCATGCAGCCCGGCGACGTGCCTACCACCTTCGCCGACACCTCCGCCATGCGGCGCGACTTCGGCTGGGCGCCGACGACGCGGCTGCGCGACGGCGTCGGCCATTGGGCGCGCTGGTGGCGGGAGTATCACGGGTGACCCCGCTGCTGCCGCGGCGCGTCGTGGTGCTCGGCGATGTGATGCTCGACCGCTTCCTGTATGGCGAGGCACGGCGGCTTTCGCCCGAGGCGCCGGTGCCGGTGGTGCGGCTCGGCCGGCGCGACTCCATGGCGGGCGGCGCGGGCAACGTGGCGCGCAACCTGGAAGCCCTGGGCGGCGAACCCTCCCTGCTGGCCCTCGCGGGGGAGGATGCGGAGGGCGAGGAACTCGCGGGTCTGCTCGGCCCGGCCGCGCGCCTGGTGCGCCGCCCCGGTCGCCGCACCACGGTGAAGCTGCGCGTCATCGCCGCGCGGCAGCAGGTGGTGCGGGTGGACGAGGAGCAGGAGCGCCCCGCCGACACTGCGGAGGAGGAGGCCCTGATCCAGGCCCTCGCCGACTCGTTGCCGGGGGCCGGGGCGCTGGTCCTTTCCGACTACGCGAAGGGCGTGCTGACGCCGCGGCTTTGCGCCGAGGCGATCACCATGGCGCGCGCGGCCGGGGTGCCCTGCCTTGTGGATCCCAAGGGGCGCGACTTCGCCCGCTATGCCGGCGCCGACCTCCTCACCCCCAATGCCGCCGAACTGGCCGAGGCGACGGGGATGCCCATCGCGTCGGATGCCGAGGCCGAGGCGGCGGCGCGCGCCCTGCTGGAACGCGTGCCGGTAAGGGCAGTGCTCGCCACGCGGTCGGAGAAGGGAATGCTGTTGGTGCCGCGCGACGGCGCGGCCGCCTCCGTCCCCGCCCAGGCGCGGGAGGTGTTCGACGTGTCGGGTGCTGGCGACACGGCAATCGCCACGCTGGCGCTGTCCGTCGCGAATGGGCGCGACCTGGAGGAGGCGATGCGCCTCGCCAATGCCGCCGCGGGGATCGTGGTCGGCAAGCTGGGCACCGCCACATGCTCCGCCGCGGAGCTGGACCATGCGCTGCGCGAGGCGGAAGGCGCGGTGGGCGAGGCCCTGGCAGGCGCGGATGCGGCGCGTCTGGTGCGGGAATGGCAGGCGGCGGGGCTGCGCGTGGGGTTCGCCAATGGCTGCTTCGACATCCTGCATGCGGGCCACGTGCGGCTGCTGCGCGACGCGCGGCGCCATTGCGACCGGCTGGTGGTGGCGTTGAACGACGATGCGAGCGTGGCTCGGCTGAAGGGGGAGGGGCGTCCGCTCAACTCGCTGGCTGACCGGGCCGCGGTGATCGGCGCGCTGGCGGCGGTGGACGCGGTGACGAGCTTCGGTGAGGACACGCCGCTGGAAATGATCCTCCAGCTGCGGCCCGACCGCCTATTCAAGGGCAGCGATTACCGGCTGGATCAGGTGGTGGGTGCGCCTGAGATGGCGTCCTGGGGCGGGGAGACCGTCCTGCTCGACCTGTTGCCGGGGCGGAGCACGACGCGTCTGGTAGAGAAGGCGCGGCGGGACTGAGGTCCGGGGGCTGCCTCCGCGGCGGTTCGGCTTCCAGCCTGACTTGCGGTGATGCCCGTGCTCGACAGCCGTGGCGCCTTCAGCCTTTCGCCATGAAACCGGCCGATGGGGTGCGATCCGCGGGTAACTGCACGCGTGCCCTGCATGTGGGCACTCGGTGCGGCGCCTGCGCTCGAGTCCACAACGGAAAGTGATTGGCTTCCGAAAGGAGAGGAGGTTCGGCGGTCTTTGCAGTCCAGAAAATGAGACGTCGTGCTGGATTTCAAGCCCCTGAAAGCAAGAAGGAATATTCCATGGCATGTGAATTGCATGGTACATCGTGGAGGAGAAAGATCCTCCACCCAGGCTGCATCTAATGAGGGCAAGAAATGCGGAAGCTTCTCTTGGCGACCGTTGCGTTGGTGGGGGTTGCTCTGGCTGCTCCCGGCGCACAGGCCGCTCTCATCGCGACGATCGAAGGCAATGCTTGCGCGGGTGAGTTCGGCACGCCCCCGAATTGTGTCACTTCGGGCACCTATAACGGCGTGACCCTGAATCAGACCCCGCTCATCGCCAAGTTCGACTTCAACGAGAATGGCATCGTTACGGCGTTCACGCCTGGAATTTTCCCCACGATCGATGGGTGGGAGTTCAGCTTCGCCTTCGGGCCCGGGGGTACAGGCGACGCCACCTACACCTATACGCCGGGCGCGGGTGACCCCCTGCTCCAGTATGTGGCAGTGAAGGGCGGCCCGAACTTCAACCTTTTCACCACCCCCGGCTCCGGCTCGGACACCGTCTTCACGCCCACCAACCCGGGCGGCAACCTGCGCGGCCTGTCGAACATCAGCTTCTACGACACTCTGGTGCCGGTGCCGGCCCCTGCGGGCCTCATGCTGCTCGGGGCCGGTTTGCTCGGCCTTGGATTGATGCGCCGCAAGGCGGCCTAGCACCGCAGCCCTGGTGCAGCAGAGCGCGCGTCCGGTGCGATCCGGGCGCGCGCTTCCATGGGTGACGGTCGGCGCGTACGATCCGGCCAAGCAGCCTACATGGCTGCCTCATATGGGCAGACAGACCGAGCCGCCCGCTATTCCTATGGGTGCGCCGGCAAGAAATTGATGAAGCGTGGAACGGTGCCATCCGCGCTGACGTCGCACGGCCCGTGTGTCGGTGACGGCCTTCCGAGCGGAAGACCCCTGGGGAAAGCGCGGGCACTGACCGCAAGGTCGAGTAAGCAAGCCGGGCCCCGTTTCGCGGGGCCCGGCGGGTGTTGCGTCACAGGAAGGAGAAGTCCTTCTGGGACAGCATGGCGGCCTTGATGCCGTCCATGACGACCGCCATGTCGGCCATGCCGTCGCCGTTCACGTCGAGCTGCATGGTCGAGGTCGCGTCGTTGAAGCGGGCTTGGGTGAAGCCCAGCTTGGTGAAGCCGTTCGCGCCCAGCCACATGAAGTTCTTGTGGCCCAGCCCCTCGAAGGCCAGAAGGTCCTGGCCCGGCTTGAAGTCGGTGATGCGGTCCGGCGCCGCCAGCATGGAGTCCAGCGTCGAGGTGAACACGAACCGGTCCGGCCCGCCGCCGCCGGTCATCCGGTCCTGGCCCAGCCCGCCGACGCTCACATCCGCCCCCACCGCCGCCGGTCAGGTAGTCGTCGCCGCCCCGGCCCTCGAGCCGCGTCGCCGTGTTGCCGATGGCCCTGATCTGGTCCGTGCGCTTCCAGCAGGCGGCCCCAGTGGTGGGCTCCGCCGCTGACTTACGTCACGAGCTCCGTTGGTTCGAATGAGGTCACGAAAGCCGTGAACCGGGGGCGAGACAGGTTGCGCCGCAGCACCGCGCGGTCCGCCTCGTCGATCCCATGGACGGTGAACATGGCCTTGGACGTGTCGACGGCAATGCGCTTGAATGCCATCGGGCGGCTCCTTGTTTGTCCTTCAACAGCCAAACAATGGCACATCGCGATGCAGCTAAGCCGTCCACCCCAACAAGCTTCGAGGTTTCGGAACTCGGAGCATGGCGGCAAAGTTCTAGCTGTCGGACCAGCAATGGGCGGTGATCTCGCCGCTGCTTCCGACGAACCGCTGATGCACCACGACACCGAGTGAGAGACCTTCTCACATGGCGAGAGTAAGGCCTGATCTGAACAGAATCCTTCGCGAAGATGGCCACAAGATGAACTTACAGTGGAGCGGAGGAGGTCCGCGAAAAATCGCTTGTTAAGCGGACCACCTGGGCGCAACATACCACGTCTCCCATTTTTGGAAGACGCTTCAGAATCTGCAAACTTTACCCCCGCTATCTGTGAGATGGCGGGGGTTTTTTTCCTAGGCCGGCAAAGCTTGCTGGCTTGCCTGCTGCTCGAGTGTCCCAAGGTATCGGGCGGGATCGCTGCGAAAGCGGGTGCGTAGCGTTCTGGCGAGACGCCTCGGCTCGAGGCGTTGGCGGAGGTCGCGCCAGCGTCGGAGGCTAACGCGACCGAGGTCGCGCGCCTTCGGCGGATGCAGCCGCGTCGCGGTGGCGGCGATCACGCGCACTTCGCCGCGCAGCACCAGCGCAGGGGAGGCCGTTTTGCGTCCGGTGGCGCGCCTTTCGTGGTAGCGCTGGGAGCCGAACATCTGCTCGAGATCGTTGTTGGTGCGCGGCAGCCCCGCGACCGCGGCGCAGTGGAACAGGCCCGGCCGGTAGCTGCGGGTGACCTTCAGGAAGTGCTCGACGGCGCCAACCAGGCTGCCGGCCTCGGCGCGGTGGCGGGTCATGGCGCCGATCAGCCCATCGAAGCGCTGCCGAGCAGGATTGGCAGTCTCGCCAGCGGCGTTGCCGAGGATCTGGGCCGCACGGTGAACCCAGCCATAAGTCCGTTCGATGTCCGGCCACAGGGCGGCGGTCCCCTCCAGGCCTCGGCTGATCAGGGCACGGAGCCGCGTCAGCGCCGGCGTGGCCCCCCCTTTTTCCTCCCGCAGTACGGCCCAGGCGATGCTGGCGAGCTTGGCGCCGACCGCCACCACGACGCTGGGATGCGCCCGTGCCAGCAATTGGCGCACCCAAGCCCTTATGGCTGTCTGCTTGCGGGCGAAATGAGCCATGGCGGCTCGCGCGCCGTGGATCAGCTGCGTGCGCAGGTAGCTGTTGCCGCGCTTGCTGATCCCCAGCAGCCTAGTTCTCCTTCCGGTCGAGTGTTGCGCTGGGGGGCAGCCCAAGCCAGGCGGAAGGTCGCGTCCTCTGGGAAACGCCGACCCGTCCCCGACGGCGGCCAACAGCTTCCTCCTTTCCTGTCGCCTTCCAGCGACAGGGCTTCTTGCGTCAGGCCAAAGCTTTGAAATGGCCAACTTCTGTGTGACGCGATGAGGCTGAGGGGAGGTGGTCATCGCAGCCCACTCGATTGAGGCAGCTCTGCTTCGGCACGCTCCAGTGGTGTTCTGGCAGTAACCTCGAAACGCATGTCGCGATGAAGGATGCTGTGCTAAGCTTCTGGAAATAAACTGCTAATTTCAAGAAGGAGCAGCGGAGAAGCGCATGGTTGCAGGCGGGCCAATGAACGAACGTGAGTTGCTGGCGGCGCGGCTGAGGCAACAACAAAACCAGCCCCTCGCGAAACTAGCGTGCTATTTCTCTCCGTCAGGGAAATTTTGAGGGAAGCGGCCGGTATGAGCGTTACTCCGACATTTATTGGTGTCGCTGGTCAAACGGGTATCTACAGAGTGCCGTTGAGCCAACTTGGCCAAGCACCGATTCGCTCTTTAAGCATCAACGACACCGGGCAAATGGGTCTAAGTGTTGGCGCTGGGTCGGGCCTAGACCTAGACTTTGTCAAGATTTCCAATCTTCTGACAGACGACCCTAACGCGGCTGCAGGGATTGGATCAGTTATTCCTTTCAATTTTTCGACCACAGTCCTCAGGGCTGGATTTGTTGCGCCAGTGCCGCCAGGGTCCGCGCCGGAACTGAACAATCCGACGCTCTTCGGTACAACTCCAGGAAATCAGGGCGTCGACCTTCAAATAGCGACCTTGAGTGTGCGAGATGGTCTCGCCGTTTCTACAACTGGTGGTGCTGTTTCTCTCGGAATTGGTGGATCTATTGGTTTCCGGTTCGATTTGGCCTTCGATCCGCAGGGCCTCTATCTATACTATGGGGAGGTGAGCGCCAACGAAGGTTCGTATGTCAGCGCCAGCTCAACATCCGCTGTTCCCTTTCCGGAACGCGTTGCGGTCAAGGGGACGGAGCTTCAAGATCTGATGAACCTCAATACCCCCGTCAACGCTCACTTGGTCGGCGCCAGTGTCGCGATGGTTGGACGGGATGGTGATGATCTCGTTGTCGGCGCGAATGGGAACGACCGCTTAGGGGGTGGTGCGGGAAGCGACATCATCTCGGGCGGCAGCGGCTTCGACACGGCGCTGTTTCGTGGCCCGCGTTCTGAGTACCGCTTCCAGACTCAGCCAGACGGGTCATTGCTCATCCAGGATCAAGTCCCTGGCCGAGACGGGACCGATCTTCTCTTGGGAATCGAGAACTTCCAATTTGGCAACGTAGCGACCTACCGGTTCTTTCACACGCAGGCTGGCGGGCACCTCTTCACGACCTCGACGGTCGAGCGTGACTCCGTCCAGCAGAACCTTCCTCACTACCGCTACGAGGGTGAAACGTTCCTCACCGCCGATCAGGGATTTCCCAACGCAGTCCCTGTTTACCGTTTCTTTCACACCCAAGCGGGTGGCCATCTGTTTACGACGTCCGTCGTAGAGCGCGACGCGGTGCTGCAGAACCTTCCTCATTACCGCTACGAGGAAGTTGGCTTCCACATGTCACCAGTCGCCGGAGAAGGGCTCGTGCCGATCTTTCGTTTCTTCCACACGCAAGCCGGTGGGCATTTGTTCACCTCCTCTGCGGTGGAGAGGGATGTCACGCTGAGCACTCTGCCGCACTACCGGTATGAGGGGATTGCCTTCTATGCTCCAACCACCGTGGCAGATCAGCTGTTCGGGTGACCGCTCTGAAAAATTGAGACTCCCACCTTTCTGAGGATGGACTTTCGCAAGATCGCCGTCAGGTCGGGTTTCCGGCCTCGTTCTGTCGTTCCCTTGCGCAAGGTTTTACCCGAGGCCCGTGCCCTGGGGTCGTGCCCCGAGGCGTGGTGTAGGAGGCGGCCACCGCGGTGAACCGGGGTAGGGTTGAGTTGCGACACGCAACCCCTGCTTTGGAACCCCACGATGACCGAGCAAGAGACTGCCCTTCGCGAGCTTCTGACGAAAGGAACGGATGCCTCCTTCCTGCGTGAGATGATCGGCTTCGCGGCCGAGCGGCTGATGGAGCTGGAGGTAGGCGGCCTGACCGGCGCCGCCCATGGCGAACGCAGCCCGGACCGCCTGGTGCAGCGAAACGGCTATCGCGAGCGGGACTGGCAGACCCGGGCGGGCACGGTGGAGCTGCGCGTCCCCAAGCTGCGCAAAGGCTCCGACTTCCCGGCCTTCCTGGAGCCCCGACGCACGGCCGAGCGGGCCTTGGTGGCGGTGATCCAGGAGGCCTACGTGCACGGTGTCTCGACCCGGGCGGTGGATGACCTGGTGCAGGCCATGGGCGCGTCAGGCGTCAGCAAGAGCCAGGTCAGCCGCCTGTGTGCCGAACTCGACGAACGGGTCGGCGCCTTCCTCTCCCGCCCGATCGAGGGCGAATGGCCCTATCTGTGGCTCGACGCCACCTACGTCCGTGTGCGTCAGGCTGGGCGGATCGTCTCCGTGGCCGCCACCATTGCGGTCGCCGTCAACAGCGACGGGCGACGGGAGGTGCTTGGCATGGCGACCGGCGTCAGCGAGGCCGAGACGTTCTGGACCGACTTCCTGCGCTCGCTCGCCCGGCGCGGCCTCCGTGGCGTGAAGCTGGTCATCGCTGATGCCCATGAGGGACTGAAGGCCGCTGTGCGGCGCGTGCTGCACGCCACGTCCCAGCGCTGCCGCGTGCACTTCACGCGCAACGCCCTGGCGCACGCCGGCAAAGGTCACCGCCGCCTGGTGTCGGCCTGGATCGGCACCGCCTTCGCCGAGCCGGACGCGGATGGGGCCAGCCGCCAGTGGCGCAGGGTCGCGGACCAACTTCGTCCCAGGGTCCCAAAGCTCGCCGGCCTGATGGACGCCGCCGAGGAGGGTGAGGACGGGCCCGCCACCGGTTCGAGGGCTCGTCCGAACGCTGGCGTTCATGGCGTTCCCCCGGGAGCATCGCGCAAAGATCCACAGCACGAACCCGCTCGAACGGGTGAACTGCGAGATCAAGCGCCGCACCGATGTCGTCGGCATCTTTCCCAACGAGGCCGCCGTCACGCGGCTCGTCGGCGCCATCTTGCTCGAGCAGAACGACGAATGGGCGGTGCAGCGCCGCTACATGAGCCTTGAGACGCTCGCGCCCATCAGCGATGCTCCCAACGTCAGCCTGCCAGCCGTCGCAGTCTGACCGCGGCCCAGCCCCGCTCAGGACGCCATGGCGCTCCTACACCATCTCCAGGGACACGACCTGCCCTGGCGGGCCGTGTCGGCTGCAGCATCCTCTGTTTCCTGTCGTACGTCTCACACCTGGGGCGCAAACGGGCGCTTTAGCCCGATGGGCCGAGGTGCCCGCGGACAGGGCAGCAGGCGTCGCGCGAATAGGGGGAGATTAACAAGGCAAGGCGTGCTCCTTCCTCTAACGTGAGACAGCGGGTTGTTTCCTTGTGGGCGATCTGCCGCACTGTCACACCCGCTTGCTTTGACGGGAAGGCGCCTACAGATGGGTAGCACCCAAGAGCCGCCCTGCCGCGCAACGTACTGACCGGGCTGGGGAAGCCGTGACAGGAATCTTGCTCGGGTTGAAACCCTGACGCTTTCTCCCGAATTATTAGTAAGGTTTCGGCGTGAGGCTTCCCAATGAGTGTTTCCCCAACCTTAATCGGCACTGCTGGCCAGACGGCTATCTACCGGATCTCTCTGGCACAGCTGGGTCAATCGCAGGTCCAGGCGATCAGTCTCAATGACAGCGGTTTCCTGGGCCTGACTTCTGGCGCTGAGTCAGGGTTCGATCTTGACTTCGTCAAGATCTCAAATGTGCTGACTGACGATCCCAACGTAGCTGGGGCGCTCGGGACGGTCATTCCCTTTGACTTCAGCAGCATTGCGTATCGAGCGGGCTACATTGCGCCGGCACCGGCGGGTGCAACGCCTGCGCTGAGCGGCAACACGCTGTTTGGAGCGACGCCCGGAAATCAAGGCGTAGATCTCGGGCTCGCCACCCTGGGGGTCCGCGATGGACTGAACGGTGTCACGCCCGGGGGTTCTGTTTCTCTGGGAATTGGCGGCTCCATTGCTTTCAAGTTCAACGCCCCATTCGACCCGCAAGGTCTTTATCTGTACTTTGGAGATGCAGGCGGGACGGATCGAGCCTTTGTTGGTGTCAGTTCGACGTCCGCTTCTCCTTTCCCTGCGCAGGTCACCATCAGAGGAACCGAGGCGCAGGATGGGATCAGCCTGACGACCGCCGCGAATGCTCACCTGCTGGGGACGGGCGTTGCCATGCACGGAGCTGGCGGCAATGACGTACAGATCGGCGGGAACGGGAACGATCGCCTCGCTGGCGGGGGTGGCAACGACCTCATCGTAGGTGGCGTCGGCTTCGACACGGCTCTGTATCGTGGTCAGCGGTCTGAGTACCGCTTCCAGACTCAGCCCGACGGGTCGTTGGCGATCCAAGATCCGGTTGCTGGCCGTGACGGCACCGATCTTCTCTACGGCATCGAGAATCTGCAGTTCGCCAACGTAGCGACCTACCGGTTCTTTCACACGCAGGCTGGCGGGCACCTCTTCACGACCTCGACGGTCGAGCGTGACTCCGTCCAGCAGAACCTTCCTCACTACCGCTACGAGGGTGAAACGTTCCTCACCGCCGATCAGGGATTTCCCAACGCAGTCCCTGTTTACCGTTTCTTTCACACCCAAGCGGGTGGCCACCTCTTCACCACCTCGGCGGTGGAAGCGGAGAGCGTGCGTGCGAACCTTCCCCATTACCGCGATGAGGGCGTAGGCTTCCACATGTCCGCCACCCCGGGCGAGGGACTCGTGCCGATCTATCGCTTCTTCCACACGACGGCTGGTGGACACCTGTTCACGTCCTCTGCGGTGGAGCGAGACGTCACCATCAACACGCTTCCGAACTACCGGTACGAGGGCGTGGCATTCTACGCGCCCACAACCGTGGCAGACCCACTGTTCGGATGAGCAAAGTGCTGGGGCCGTTTGCCTGGCGGCCCCAGCGGCCGGGAGTCGGACTTCTGCAAGAACACCTATGGCGGTGCAACGCCGTCCGTGCGCTTCAGACCGCGATTTCGTAGTAGTCGTGTGCGACCGCACGTCCGCCGAAGCCTTCTTTCTGGTTGATAAGACCGTCGTTCAGCCACCGTCCCTCGAGTTCGGTTGAGTTTCCGAAGTCGAACCACCGTTTGGCAAGAAAAACCTCATCGAGAAGATGAAGGAAGAGGCGGTCCAGGCATCCGCAGGCAAAGCCTTCTGCGGTTGCGGCAGCGTACTGGAGATGCGCCACCTCGTCGGTTTCGTAGATGACCACACCGCCCAAGAGCGCCCGCAACGGACCACGCGCGGTGAAGAGACGAATACTGCGCGGGAAACTGACCTGCAGATGCCTGATCTCCAAAATGCTGTGAACAGGTCTGGTGTGATAGCGTGCCGCAAGATGCTTCTCGAGCAGTTGCCAGAAGCCTTCCCAGTCCGCGTCCTCCTGAACCGTAACCCCTTTTTGCAAGGCCTTGGCCGCGCCCCGCCGCCGGCGCTCCTGTGGCATCGGACGGCGCGCCATATCGATCGTGCTCAGAAGGTCCCTACGAACGAGGACCGCATCATGCCGAAACAGCGCGTAGCGATCCTCCTCTGCCGGGAGACGATGATAAATGTGGGGGATGGTTTTGTAGTGAACCTTTCTGACACCTTGCCTCGAGAGCCAGCCGAGGGCGGTGCCAAAGACCTCAAGCATGAGCGGCGTTGTCATCCGCTCCGAGACAAGAAATCCACCGTAAGTAAGCCCATTGTGGCTTGCGATGCCACCCTCGGTCGTGTGCGCTGGAAGAATGGCGACGATCTCTGATCCCCGACGCAGCATCAGCGACGCGTCCTCGAAGCGATCCGCGTGATATCTCATGTAGCGCCGCTTGTGCAGGAATGTCGCGTTCTTGCTGGCTTCCACGAAATCGTCCCATGCGGAGGCGGAAGTGTCCTTGTAAAGCTCGACCTGAAGCTCAGGGGTATTTTTCGTCATTTCTTTAGTCGCACTCAAGTACCGCGAGACCGACGCCAGTCCTGCCGTAGCCGTTTCCGTTGTAAAACATATAGAGATTTCCGCCTACTTCCTGGACCACGCCATAGCACTGCATTTCGCCATCCCAATCCCCTCCGGTGCTTTCAAGCCCACTGAGGTCATCGCGCCGAATCCAGGAACGGCCGTCGTGAGAGACAGCGTAACCAAGGCGGTAACCGGAAGCCGTGCGAATGGAATACCAAAGGGTCCACCTATCGGAATCGAGCCGATGGAGCCAGGGTCGTCCGAAACCCAGTTCTCCGTCCTCGGGTTGCAGCACCGGCTGTCCCCAGGAAGGCCAGATCAGACCATCTGCAGAGGTGGCTCGCCGCAAGCTGTACTTCGGCTGCTCGCGTCCAGCGGACACAGTGAAGTCGCCACCGCCAATATACCAAGCGTCCCAAACCCCTTCATCGTCCAGGCCCGGTTGCACGAGCGCCGCCGTCCGAAAGAAGCGTTCACCCGGCCCCCTGTCCATCACCGGCACATCCTGCGCGCGGACAAACGAAGATTCGGGACCCGGGGCCTCGGCAGCGCCGGTGAACAGCGTGTAGGGCACCTTCACCTGCTTCTGGTAACCAACATAATAAAGGCGCGTCGTCCCATCGGGCAGTTGGATGATGCACGACGGGTTGACACCGTTATCGTCGAAGCACCCCGCGGATCCAATATCGAGAACAGGCTCTTTCGCCTGTCCCACGATCCGCGTCGGGTCGCGCCCGTCGAGATCGATCCACCCGACGCGCGAGACCGTGGCCTCGTCGCAACTGGCCAGGAAGAGGCGAAGCCTCCCATCCGGCAGCCAAGCGGGAGTGGGGAGCATTGCGTGCGTGCGTGCCCAGGGAATATTGCCGTCCGGCTTCCACAAGCAACCGAGCTTGCGCCATTTCATAGACGGTCAGACGCTTCGGCGCGGATACGAAAAAACCGCCGGGCGTCGACCCTCGACGCCATGGTCTCTGGGCCACGAAACATTTGTCCTGCATTCGTGCTCCCCGACAAGGTGACGGCGGGTCCGACCCAGCAATCTTCGGCGAGCACCGTGCGATCCGCGAGCGCGCTGTTCACGCCGAGGAAAGAGTTTGCGCCAACGCGGCATAAGCCCGAGATCACCACGTGCGAGGAAACGAACACGTTGTCTGCGATGTGACTGTGGTGACCGATATGGTTCCCGGACCAGAGCACAACGTTCCGCCCGACAGAAACGAAAGACTGCACGACGTTGCTTTCGAAAATGAAGCAGTGCTCCCCGATGTTTGCGCTGGGCGCAATGAAGGCCTGGGGGCTGATAAACGAGGCGAGTGGATAACCCCTTGCGCGCGCGGTCTCGACGAGCCTTGCTCGCAGCCGGTTCAGCTGGGTGTAGACGACTGCGACATGGACGTGGTGTGTCGCTGGCGGATGCGTCTCATGCAGCGCTTCGAGGGGAACCACCGGAAGGCCGCGAAACACCTCCCGCGTCATGTAGGCCTGCTCGACCGTAAACGCCACGACACGGTAGTCCGTGTAGGCCTCGAAGTACTCGTGTGCGACCTCCGCAAAGGCGCTGTCGCCGATCAGCACCAGATCCTTGGATTTCTCGGGCATGAGTATCTCCTAGGGCTTGCGGATCAGGATGTCCTCACGCCGGTTGGACATCGGGAGTTCCGGGGGCTGCGGGAGGAGCCAAGCGTCGCTTCCCACAGCACGTGCACGCGCGATGATGGAGAACAAGATCGCGTCGTCCAATTCTCCCGATGGCTCCAAATGGACTCCCAGGTTCGGCGCTTCGTCGCGTCCCATGTAGCTGCGGTGGAATGCCTGGCCGGCCTCGCTCGCGAGAAAACGTCGGCGCATCGACGCGTTGGGAAGATCACCCAGCAGCATCGCGCCTCCACCGGAGCGGAGAAGCCGCATCGCAGCGTCGATAAAACTGAACAGGGGTTGGTCTGCGAACACGTAGTGAAGGACAGAGTAGCAGATGATCACGTCGGCCTTCCCGACGAGCGCTGCCAAGTCGTTGGCGCAGTCGGGGAAAGGGCCCGCTACCTTTCTGACAAGCGGCCCCTCGGGGAGGGGCGCCAGCATCTCCGGCGAGTCCACCAGCCAAAGACGATGCCCGCAGGCTTGGCAGTGGTCGATGATGCGCAGTGCGAGTGGGCTTGAGCCGGGCCCGATATCCAAGATGGTCCTTGGTTTCGACGCCTGCGCCATCTCGGGCAGCTTTGCGCATATATCATCGAGAATCGCTTGATCGCGGCCAGCCCGGACGCTGTCCGGGAAGCCGATCTGCTCGTACGGGCTGAGATCCGCACGAGCGGCCAGCTCACGGAACCCCTCGTAACTCAGGTTCGCGAAGCGGCGGGCCTGCTCGCGATCCTTCTCGTCCATCGCTTTCAGTTCCCGTTGGCGTTCCGCCGCGCACTATAGGCAGGGCTGAAGTGGGGAACAATCAGCCTACGGCGCCCCGAACAACAAGGTGGCCCGCTCTCGTTTTCTGCCACAGCAACAACATTCACAGGGCGGCGAGACGCCGAGCCTCCGCCTCCCAGCGCTGGCTTTGGTCGCGAAACCAATCGCGCGCCTCCTCCACCTGCTTCAGGTAGCCCCTCAAATCCTCCATTTCACGCTTGTGTTTGTCCCGGGGCATCATCCGACTTGGCCCCTGGCGCTCGGGCAACGGCCATCCTTGAAAGCGGGGCGCCGCGCTCGGGCGAGGCGCTTCCTTCAGGAAGGGCCCCATGCGAGACGCGTTGCTGGGCGTAAGAAGGATCTCGGGACCCTCGCCATCTGGCATGGCACGGAAGTGCGTGCAGCCGGGAACGGCTTCGAATTCGACCCCGGCGACGAGCAGGCGATTCACCCACCACCAGCGCATCAGAGGTGTCCAGCCTTCCTCCCCCCAGCTGCGCGCGGGGTCTACGTCTGGATAGGAATATGATGACAGCGACTCGCGCGAGGCGATAAAGCTCGCCGGGAGCGGATTGACCGCTGAAGAAGCACTCCGTTTGTCGATGCGAGGTGGCATCGCAATCAAGCTCATCTCGCCTCTGTCGAAGAAGTTGGGACCGTAGGTGACAAGCGCCTCCGGGTGCCAAGCTTTACAGCGGTGCGGCTGGCGAGACGCACACTCTGCAAGCCAACGGCCTGAGACAGATTCTTCCGTGCCGATGACGCCAAGTTGCTCGCTCGAATTCCCCGCCGCCCAGGCAGAAATGCTGGAGGAGAGGCCTTGCTCCTCGCTCCGCAGGATCTTCCACTCCGACGGTGCATAATGCTCCAACCAAGCGCGCGTCTCCTCCGAGGTACGATACGGCAGCGTGGAGATGGTAACCTGGTGGCCTTCGGCTGCCGCGATGACCTGTGCGCGTTCCAGGTCACGAACGCTACGTTTCAGGCGAAACGTTTCCTGTGAGGCCACCAACAGGATCGAGACACTGGACATGGTTAGGACCTCAACTCAGCAGACAGATAGTTGGGCACTTGGGCGAGTGTGCGGTGGAAGGCTTCCCAGGAGTATTCGGCCGACAGCCGTGCCTGTGCCGCGGCCACGCGGCGCGCCGCTTCCCCTCGATCCCGGTCGGCCTCTTCAATGGCATTGACATAGCCATCGACATCATCCGGGCCCGCAACAAGCCAGCCGGTCTCGTGGTCAACCAGCTCAGGTATCCCCCCGATCCGCGGCGCAATCAGCGGCAGGCCGAGCATGGCAGCCTCGAGTAACGCAATGGGCATGCCCTCTGCAGCGCTTGTGAACATGTAGCTGGAGAACTCTTGGAGAGGCAGATCGAAGATGGCGCCGTAGCGTCCCCGGAAGTCCACGTTGGGAGTACTCGGGAGCCAATCCAGATCCGGCTTCGCCGCGGCTGCAAAGATGGCGCCATACATGGCGAAGGGGTGGTCCGGCATGCGGGCTGCGACTTGCGCCAGGATGTCGATCCGCTTCTCGCGTGCGACGCGACTCATCCACAGCGTCCCCCGTTTGGCATTGGCGCGGTAGGGGTGGTTCACGAAGCCGCCGCCCGCGCCGGGCAGCCCCAGGACCGGCGTGCGCAGAAGGAAGAACTTCTTTTGCAGCGAGGAGGGAAGGCTGAAGGTGTCCACTGCACTACGGACCACCGCTCCGTTGTCGGCGATGATGCCCTGCATGAACTCGACGCATCTCGGGAGGTATTGCCAGAAGGCCCCGAGCCGGAAGCGATCCCCGTAGAGGATATCGCTGTAGATATTTCCGAACAACGCGGCGTTTTGGGCGTGCCAGGGACCCCTTTCCATAAACATAAACCAGCCTGTATCGGAGTTCAGGTTGTGCACCGTATCAGGTATGACTTCCTTCATCATGCGGTCCAAGATCTCGATGCGTCCATCCAGATCGCAGTCGGGTGCAACGTCATTGATGGCAGCGACTGGCACCGCGTGCTGGGTGCGATCGCTCTTGTCTAGGTTATACTGGAGGTCCGGTGCGACGACGCACACGCCCCGATGCCCATAGGTCTCGTGCAAGGCTTTGATCAGCAGCTGGGTGATGCGCTCGGAACCGCCCGAGACGCCGAGCCAAGGCACCAACAGGATGTGCCGCGTGCCCGTAGGAATGGCCTGCATGAAGCTGGCCTCGATGGACAGCGATGCTGGCGCTGCCAGTTCAATGAACTGTCCCTTGACCTTGTACTCGAACCAATCGTCCGGCACGAGCTGGGGCGGGGGTTCCTCCATGGACTCCAGTTCGGCGCGGACTGTCGACAGGAGGAGGTCGAATTTCTTGGGGGGCTCTGCCGCAGCTTCGGCGGCCTCAGCCTCCGCCAACTCATCGGCCTTCGTGTCCTGTTTCTCCTCTGCACTGGCGACTGAGGCCAAGGCGTCAGCTAGCACAGTGGCGTCAATCAATGACACGTCTCCAGATCGGGCTTGCGTGTCTCCAACCGGCGTATCCGCGGTCGCCGCTGCGTGGGAGGGAGCCACCTCTGCCGGCCCATTGTGGGTTTCGTCCCGGCCGGCTGTCGTCAGAGGGACGACACTCTGGACACGGCCAGCGAGTTCTGCGGACGCTGCGCTAGACAGGATCGTCTCTGGCGGTGCAACTGGCGCCAGTAAGGCTTGCAGGTGACCTCGGGTGAGCCAGCTCCCTTCGCCGGCGTGCCTCTTGGCGGAGGCGCTGAAGGTTCCCGCAGGCCAGATTCCGCGGCGCAGCCCCATGAATGCCAAGTGGACACGGGGCAGAAGCGCGCCAAGGCTGCCCGGCCGCAAGCTTTGGCGATATACGTCCAAGCGGACGTCCTTCGACCTAGAGAGTAACGTGACGTAAGCCGCAGCGCCGCCAACCGTGACATACAGGAGGTGCTGGAGGCGCCATAAAACGGCAATGAGCAGGTTCGCGGCGCGGTTCATAAGTAGTCCCGAAGGTTCGCTCGTGGCCTTGTTCCTCTGTGTCACCGTCCTGTCAATTGCGGGTGCACGGGAGAGGGCATACCTGTGGTAGGGACAGTCGGTTCTCCTCAGCTAGAGAGGCTCATGTGAGCGGCCCACCCCTCGTTTCCGTCTGCATTCCCGCTTTCAATCACGAAGCCTATGTTGCCGAGGCAGTCCTCAGCGCTCTAGAGCAGGACGTTTCAGACATTGAAGTTATTGTCACCGACGACAACTCAACTGATGCGACTGTGGCCAGAATCGAGGCGATCCAGGATCCTCGTATCCGCCTCTTCCGCAACGAGCGGAATTTAGGGCCGAGTGCAACGGCGAACCTGAATTTCAGCCGAGCTCGCGGACAGTTTATTGCTCTTCTGCCATCTGATGACGTCTTCCTGCCTGGGAAGCTCAGCAAGCAACTGGCTGCCTTTGCTCGCCAACCCGATCTCGGTACGGTCTTCAGCTGGATGCTCCCCACCAACCAAGTCGGCGAGCCCATCACGCCTATTAGCCCCTATTTCGAACCCAAGGGCGTCGACCGTGTTGTGGCGCTTAGGCACATGTTCCATGTCGGCAATATTTTCTCCGCACCGACAGCCATGATCCGTCGCGACCTCCTGCTGCAAGTTGGCCGTTTGGAGCCCTGTCTGTGGCAGACGCAGGACTACGATCTGTGGGTTCGCCTCTGCATCGCCGCACCGATCCAGGTTCTCGAGGAACCGACGGTCGCCTACCGCGTGCTGGACGGTGGCGCCAATATGCATGTGAGCAACCCCGATACGGACGCGCGTCTCGCCTGGGAGATGCAACGGGTCCGGCAGCGCTTCACGCTCCTGGAGAATCGGGAGTTGCTGATCCAGGTGCTTCCTGAAACCAGGCCGCTCCTCCAAAAGGGCCTCTCCGCATCAAGCGCGCTAGCAATCGCCGCTCTTGAATCTCCCTCATTGGCGGCCCGGGGGTTCGGCGTCGATTCACTTTACGATGCCTTGGGGCGCGAAGATGAGGCCGTGATTCTAGAACAGGCCGGTTATGGGAATCGCTTCTTCTTCAAGAAGCTGGCGGAGGTGGATCCAATGCGGACCCGCGCCGTCCTAGATCCGGAAATGGTCTCTAGGTATCGCCAGATCACAGCCCTGTATTCGGAGTTGGAGAGTAGCTACAGGAGCCTGTTGACGTTGCATGAAGATCTGCATGTGGCCTACATAGGCCTAGCAGCCGAGAAACAGGAACTGTGCGCTTACCTTGAACAGGTAATCGAAGCAAAATCATGGTGGCAAGCGCAGGCAGAGAACTGGAAATCGCTGGCGGAAGAAAGAAACAGCCAGCGCTAGAAGGCTTGGCCGCGGGGAAGGGCGTCTGTGTCCGTACCGAGTTTCCCCTGTAGGCTCGAGTCGGCTCGGCACCGCAGCCTTAGCACAGGGAAAAGAGTGCTGCGCGCGAGGATTACCGATCGCCCCGCCCAACCCGATCGATGAACAGCTGCGTCGGAGCGACTAGGATATCGTGGCGCGCGCTCCTCCGCACGAGAGAGTCCGGGGTCATGCGAACCAGGTGGAGCGTGCTCTGCACCACCCGGTGGTGGTAGCCTGCCGCGACAGCCGCCATGTTGAAGGCCCAGTCTTCATAGCCGAGCCCTTTCTCGATCTCCACGGATTGGTAGCGGACGCGGTCAAAGAGGCAGCGCGGGGCGAAGCACAGCGACGTCCAGTGATTGCGAAGGGCCAGTGTTTGCCAATCTGCACCCAGGACGTCGTCGTCACGATGAACGAGCCAGTATGGCTCTGCGGTGCCAAAAAAGATCGACGCTTCGGGATGCCAGACGACGTCTTCGCCTGCCTCCTGGGCCGCCCGGTGGGCTCGGAGGAGCCATTCATCGCCCCAGATGTCGTCGGCATCGAGGAAGGCGATGTAGTCGCCCCTTGCTTCCGCAACGGCTGCGTTTCGGGCGCTGCCAAGGTCGCGGCACGACACTTCAAGCAGTCGGCCATGAGCGGGACAGAACTCTCGGGCGAACGCCCGCGTGAGGTCATCAGGGGTGTCGAGAAGCAGGATGACCTCAGCGGCGAGACCCGCGTTGTCCAGGGCCGCGAGATTTCGCTGGACGCTCCGGAGCGCCGAGTTCGCTAGCCACTTTTCCCGGTGCATGTTGACGACCGCCGTGACCTTCACAGGACACTCCTCGGATCCGGGGGGACATCTACCCTTAGAAGCGCAGCGAGCCTGTCCCAGGTCCTGTCTCCCCCTCCGACCTCCATGTCGAGCGGCAGCACGCGCGTGGCGGCCTCTTTGGGAAGGCCGTGGGTCAGTCGCTCGTCCTCGGTGATACCATGGCTTCCAGCCAGCACCAGGTCCGCGAATTCGAGATGCGACAGGGCACCGGCCAGCGCGGCAGGACGATCGGATCCCTCAGGCGAAACCAGGGCGACCACAATGCGCAGATGGCGCCGAAGCTGGGTGCTGTACCGGCGCAGAACGTGCAACCCAATCTCCGTCCGGAAGGCAATCACGACCGGCGGACGAATGGACCAGAGAAGGGCTGCCACAAGCGCTTCGCGGGTTTCGCGCGAATTTGGCGGGTCGAACTCGGACAGTGACATCCAGTCCAAATCAGACGATAGGTCGAGGCCGACCGATGGCTCGGCCTCGTCCACCGCAAGCACGAAGGCATTGGGCAGGCAGCCTGCCTCGTCCGCTGCGCGCGCGAAGCCGTCCAGGAAGTCGGAGACCTCCCGGTCGTCGATGCGGTCCACGAGTACCAAGACATGAGGCCGGGACCGCAGCGACTGAAAGATTTCCCGCCATTTCCGGTCCAGTGAATGCGGCGTATGCGGCAGGAAAGGAAGCTCCGAAAGCGTCCCTTCGAGTGCTGCCAGCGCGGGTTCCGTCCCAGCGTGCGCGGTCAGCGTTTGCGCTGCCAGGCCAAGAAGGGCCTGAGACGGACTCCACCCGCTCGCCTCGATCTGGGCAGCGCGCGTCATGGAGATCTGGGCTACGTCAACCTGGTGGATCCTCAGTCCGAGCGCCGCCCCGACTCGCAGGAAATGCTCGAGAGGGGTCTCGAGCCCCGTCGGGGCGTCCGGTAGCTGGGACAGGTAGAAATCCGGGTCAAAATTGGGGGCGGGCCTGCGCCCCTCTGCGCCTCCGTGCTGCAGATAATGGGAAAGGGGTTCCACGCCAGCGCGGGCCACGTCGGCATAGGTGCTGAGGTACCAGGAAACATCGAAGGCGGGTGAGGGATCGCGCAGCTCCCGCCAGCCATGCTCCAGATAATGCTCGAGCGGGGCAACGCCCGCACGAGCCACATCTGGCTGCGCAGCCAGATAAAAGGGGGCGTCGAAGACAGCCTCGAGCCTTGTCCGCAACTCCGGGCTTTCCGTGGCGACGTGCGCATCGGGAGGCATGCGGGCCACGAGGCGCCGGATGATCGCGCGCTTGAGTCGTTCGCGAAACCTCACGGAAGGGCTTCCAAAGGACGGGCGCGTGCCGGCTCGGGGTCAAGTGCCGACTCGAAGGCCGCGGTCATTTTGCCAAGGTCGGCCTCGATCATCGCGTGAGAGCGAGCCCGACTGCGCATCTCGGCAAGCAGCCCTGATCGCTCCCGGATCTGCCTCAACACCTCCAGCATCGCTGGGACATTTCCGGGCTCCACGAGCCACCCCGTCTCGCCGGGCCGAACAAGCTCGGGCAAGCCGCCCACTTCCGAGGCGAGAATTGGCGTGCCGACCCCGAGTGCTTCCAGAACAACAGTCGGCCGGCCATCCAGCAGGGAGGGCAGCACCAGCAGATCAACATTTGCAAGAAGGGAGAGCGGGTCGTCGACCAAGCCGAGGAGGTGAAGGCGGCGATAGGCTGCAGGCGCTCCTGCGATCCGGGCCTCGACCTGGGCGCGCTGCGGGCCCGTTCCCGCCATGACGAAGTGGATGTCCCAATCAGGCGGGCAGGCGATCACGAGGTCCAGGAAACCGAGCGGATTCTTTTCTTCTGACCACCGCCCGGCGAATCCCACCACGACTCCGTCCTCCGGCATTCCAAGGGCGCGGCGTGTTGCGCTTGTTCTGAGATTCGGGTGAGCCATCGTGAGATCGATGCCACTCTTCACAAGTCGGACCCGATCCGTCCTCTCTCCACGCTGAAGCAGCCAGCCGCGGACCTCGTCGTTCTCGACGATCGTGAGGTCGATCAACCTTTTGTAGCGGCGGTTGTCGTTCGTGTGCCCGACCGTGTTGAAGAGAAGGTCCACCACCTTGAGGTGGGGGAACTGGACCCGGATGCGACGTAACATGCGGTAGGTGAAGGTGCTCCCGGCGATCAGTAAGGTGCTGACCCGACGTCCCGCGATCGTCGACAGGATGAAGTCGGCCCAATCCTCTTCCTCGAGGAAACGAGGCAAGTCAAAGACACGATCCGTGTGACGGGTAAACCAATCAGTGGTGTTGCCTGCCTCGGGCCCCGGGCTCAGCGTCGAGATGATGTTGATCTCCCATCCCTCGCCGACGAGATGGCGGACAACCTCGGCGAGGAGCCTCTCCGCACCACCGAGAACGAGCCACGGAACGGCGATGAGAAGGACCGGTTTCGTATGTGCCTCGCTTGCTGGGTGCGGCAACGTTGGAAACGCCGCCCTTCGCGCCTTCAGGGCCCGCGATGTGCCGATGGCCTCGTCGGTCAGCACATCTGCGTTCCCTGCCCGAACCAGGGCCGCTTGCTTGTCCATAGGCAGGACAGAGGCACTCCGGCTCAGGCTGGCCGCATGCACCCGGTACCGAAGCAGGAAGTCATCGGCGAGATTCACCACCTTCGCTCCAAGCGCGACAACACGAGTCCAAAAGAGCCAATCCTCATGGACATGCCCGTCCGAGCCACCGGCATCATCACGGAAGCCTCCCGCCGTCTCCCAGAAGTGGCGACGGAACGCAGCGCAAGTCAGGACGTGGTTGCCCGAAAGGAGTGTTGCTAGGTCAGGACGACGCACGATGGAGAGTGTGCCCGTCTCCGCGCCGAACAGTTCCATGCCAGCGGAGACGACATCTGCGCCGCGGCGTTCGAGTAGGTAGGCAGCCTTTTCGAGGTAAGTGGGATGCAGCATGTCGTCCGCATCAAGGCAGACGATATACTTCCCGCGCGCGTGGGTGATTCCGAGGTTCCGGTTCGCGCCGACCCTATGGGGCTGCGATTGCACCAGCACCTGGACCGTTCCGTCTGCCAGGGCCGCAACGCGCTCCGGCGTGCTTCCATCGGTCGAGCCACCTTCGACCACAATGATCTCGTGGTCCTTCAAGGTCTGCGCACGCACCGAGCCGACCGCCTCGGCAACGTAGTCTCCATAGTTGAAGCAAGGGATGACCACGCTGAACATAGGGGCCGATCCGCTCGCAGAACTGCTCATCGGCTGAACCCACCCGAATCATGGGTCGGAAGCTCCGCTGCGGCTGCGGCGCCTTGGACGAAATTCGTGTGAGGCGGCAAGGGAAGGGGGGCCTCTGGCACCGGAAGCCTCCAAATTCAAGGCGCGGGGCGCTGCGGACGCACCGACACTGCAAGCTCGGCCATCACCGTGCGGAGGTCGAAGGCAGGAGGTTCAATTCCATGGCTCTTCAAGCGCTCCGCACTTCCGTAGTGCCGGCGGACGGAAGTGACGCCCGCACGCCCTGGATCCTCCTGAACCTCGACCGGAAAAGGACACTGCCTCACCAACTCGTCAACGAGGCTCCGCAGGCGGGTCGGCACTCCGGAACAGACGTTGAGCACCCCGGTTACGTCCTGCCGCTTCGCCAGCGCGAGGAGGACCTGTGTCACCGCATGAACCGAAAGAAAATCCCGCTCGGTGGAGAGGTCGCCCGTGCGCAGCACGCCACCCTCCGGGGGCATTGCCGCAACCTGGCGTCCAAAGGCCCCTAGCGCGAGATGGCCTGGCATGTGCGGCCCTACGAAGTTGAAGAGGCGAGCGACCACCAAGTTCTGACCCCGCTCCAACGAAGCCAGCGCATGATGCGTCTGCGCGAGCTTCGTGATGCCGTAGCCATCACGAGGTCTGTGCGGAGTTTCTTCCGTCACCGGGAGCGCATCTGCTTCCACTGGACCGTACTCCGCCGCGGAGCCGGCGAGAACAACGCGCGCAGCAGGTACCACCTTGCTGGCAGCGGCGAGAAGTGTCGCGCCATAGATCGCGTTCACTCGGTAAAGCTCCGGTAGAGGGCCAACTGCCGCACCGGCAAGATGCACGATGACCTCGGGCTGAGCCTTCTCGAGAGCCAGCTGCATGGCGGGCGCGTCGCCGGGATCCTCAAGCGGCAGCCACTGCTCGGGGCGCACGGACTGCGGCGCATTCCTTCCAAGTGCCCAGACCGGAATATCCAGGGCCTGGAGAGCCGCGAGCACGTGCGTGCCCAGGAAGCCGTTCGCTCCAGTGACCAGGAACCGCGGCCGGGACATGGCTATCCCTCGTCCGATAGGAAAATGTTGCGCGAGTTCTGGAAAAGCTCCTGCGCAGTGGCATAGTCGTCGGGCCTGCCGATATCGAGCCACCTGCAATCAGGCGCGTGGCAGTGAACATGGTGGTCGTCGCGCACTAGGGCTCGCATGAGGTCGGGCATGTCGAGATACGCACCCGGCTGGACATGATTTCGAACCGCCTCGCGCTGAAGCACGTAGCAGCCCATGCTCACAAGGTGCGGATAGGAAGGTTTCTCGATGTAGCCGGTCATCCGCATCTTGGGGTCGGTCTCAAGAAGGCCAAAATCGATCTTCACCTCCCGGCGAAAGCTTGCAACCGTCGCTGCGGCACCGGTTTGTTCGTGCTCCTGCAGCATCGACTTAAAGTCGAGCGTCGTCAGCAGATCACCATTGGTGACAAAGAATGTGTCTCCGACTTCGTCGAGCACGGCACCGAGAGGGCCTGCCGTGCCCAGGGGCTTGTCTTCGAGGCTGTAGCGGATCCGCAAGCCAATCCGCTCTCCGTCGCCGAAAAAGGCCCGCAGAAGATGGTGAAGGTGATTCACGGCCAGGATTACCTCCTCGACCCCAGCCGAACGGAGCTGGCGCAACAGGAGTTCAAGCACCGGCATCCCCTCGCCAAGCGGCACCAGGGGCTTTGGGAACAGGGCCGTATAGGGGCCAAGCCGTGTTCCCCGACCGCCCGCCATGATGACTGCCTTCATCGCGCTTCTCATCAGACCGTGTATGTTGTGGGGCGGTAAAGGCTCTTATGCTCCCGCATGAAGTCGATGGTCTCAAGGAGGCCGGCATCGAGATCAACACGGGGCGCCCAGCCGAGAAGACGTTGTGCCTTCGAGTTGTCTGAAACGAGGCGCATGACCTCGCTGAGCTTCGGACGCAGTCTAGTGCTGTCTTGGGTGAGGGGCTTCTCGCATATCATGAGTGCGAGGATACGCTTGGCGATCTCACCGATCGAAGCCGTTTGGCCGGTGCCGAGATTGATGGTTTCGCCGGCCACGCCGTCAGCAATTCCTGCCAGAATGAACCCAGCTGCGGTGTCCGACACGAAAGTCATGTCCCGTTCCGGGTCCAAGGCCCCGAGGCGAATCTCGGGCCCATCGGAGAGTGCCTGCGAGATGACCGTTGGAATGAAGGCCCGCGCGGACTGCCGGGGGCCGAAGGTGTTGAACGGCCGCAGCGTGACGACCTCAGTTCCAAAAGAGCGCCAGTAACTCTCGGCGATCTTGTCGGCCCCGATTTTCGAGGCTGAATAGGGCGACTGCCCCTGCAGAGGATGGTCCTCGTCGATGGGCACTCGCTGAGCCGTGCCATAGACCTCCGATGTGCTGGTGTGCACGACGCGCTGGACGCCCAGGCGGCGCGCGGCCTCAAGCACGTTGAGGGTGCCTTCCACGTTCGTCCGGACGTAGGAGCGTGGCGCCACATAGGAGAACGGGATCGCGATCAGCGCAGCAAGGTGGAGAATGACCTCTTGGTCCTGGGCGGCGCTGAACATGAAATCGCCGTCCTCGACATTGCCTGCGACGACTTCGACTTCCTGCAGCACATCGCGGGGAAGGAACTCAAGATTGCCCCAGCTCGACAGCGCATTGTAGTGCACCATCGCACGGACCTTTGCGCCGGCCCGCACCAGTCGCTCCGTCAGGTTGCTCCCGATGAAGCCTCCGGCGCCCGTGACCAGGACTTTCTTGCCAGCAATGCGCTTCTCCGCCTCGAGCAATCCAAGCGCCATCTTCAGATCTCCAGGAAACCGCGACCCTACCGTCGAGCGCGCCTTGTCTCGCCGGATTTCCCTGGCCGGTCAAGGCGAAGAGCCCCATGGAGAGCAGGGTCCTCCCATCGCCTCCGGCTGTATCACTTTTGGCCATTCTGAAGGGGCCGCTGCAGAGGTGAGGTTGGTCCGACGATAAGCGCGGGCGCAAGCCAAGCACGGCGCGGACGTGTATCCCGCTTCGGGGGTTCTGCGCCCTGGTGGCGGAGCGGCAGGCGGCGGCGCTGATCTTCGGGCAATGCGGGATGCTGGAGCCGCCCCTGCCTGTTCCTGGCGCTGCTGGCCCTGAGGCGCGTGCTTACCCCTGGCCCGGGCCCAAGCGGACGGGTCTGCTCGGACCGCAAGATGCTCGAACGCATGCGTTGTCCCGCCGCGTGCGGCGTGGCTTAGCTGTTGAGGCGTTCGAGGATCGCTCTTGCGATCTGCAATTCGCCCCCTCCCAGCGCCGGCTCAAGCGGTGCGAGTGCACGCGCACCGCGAAGCGAATCCCTGACGCGCTCCAGTGTGAGGTCGGCCATCGCTGAGAGCTGCTCAAAGGGCGCGTAGCGCCCGAGCCACCGGAGCAAATAGGGCTCCTCGGGCCAATCTGCACGCTCCAGGAGCAAGCTGGCTCGCCCGTCCAAGGCAAGTTCCGTCACGATCCCATAGCCCGATTTGCTGACGACGAGGTCGACAGACGCCAGGATATCCCTGAACGGGAACGGAAGATCGTCGACGCCCATGACGTCACCTGATGCGGACTTCCACCGCTCAGGGACGAGGAACAGAACATCGCTTCTCGTCTCGAGCGCTGGCGGGCGCGCCACATCCCAGTCACCAAAAGCCAACAAAACAATTGAAGTCGGCTTCGATGGAAAGTAATCCAGGAGTGCGTCTCGTATATTCTTTCCCCGCATTCCGATTGCTGCGGCCAGATCTACGCCTCGGATGGCTGGCATGGGCATTCTCGGGGCCAGCCGGAAGCAAAGATCGGCCTTTTCATACCCCCTCACGATCTCAGCGATAATCCGGGACTGGCCAATCTCGTCTGGCAACAAGCTCAAAAGAAGCTCATCCCAGGACAGAGAGCATACCAGGCAGGTCGGCACCCGGGCGGCCGATGCAGCTTCGATGGCGATATAACCTGCGTTCGAGACGACGAGTTCGGCCTTCAGATCCCGAATTTGCTCAGAAAGATCGGCAATGTGTCCCGCGAGATTGCTGTGGATTTTGCAGTAGTAGGCGCGGGTGGCAGCGCGATCGACCTGCAGGTCAGGTCCCATGACCAAGCCATAATCCGTCTGGGATGACAGGAAGCCGGCGAGGGGGCCGGTCCGCGTCTCGACGAGGCTCCTGGGGCTTCCAGATCGCACCAGGACCTCTAGCTCGGGCTCTAGAGCCCGCAGGCCAGCGATGACGGCCGCCGTCTGCGCGAGATGGCCCCTGCCATGTGCGGAAATGTCGAAAAGGATCCGGTTGGGCAAAGAGCGTCCTTGGCATTGGCCAGCGTTTGAGGGTTTATGAGCCTAAAATTGGGCCAGGATTGCAATGAGATCCTCTCGCCCGCCGGTTTCAGTACAGTGCCATGCCCGTGTCTCACGCTGCGAGACCAGCTTTGGCCGCGTATCCCGCCCGTAGCAGGCTCTGAAGGCGCTCGCCTGCTGGTTCGGCCGTTGTAGTGTTCGACGGAGGTGGAACGTGGGAGGTTGCATGAGCGTCCCCCTTCGCGTCACTAGGAGGATGGGGCCTTCAGGCGTGAAGGCCACCTTTCGGCACCGCTGAGACCGCCTACCCTGTTTGCCCCCGACCGGTGCATGGCCAAAGTCCGAGGATGACCCCACCGGCAGGGCTTCACCTCGTTACCCGCGCACAAGGCTGTCGGGGGAGGTTGCACAAACCCCTAACCAGCGTCAGACGTCGGATTACGCTGCCAGCGTTTCCCCCATGGCCAGCCTCTCCCTCAGGCTTGGTTAAGGATCGGGGCCAAGTTCGGCTAGCTCTATACGTTGAACCGAAGAAGGTGGAGTTTCCCGGTGCAGTCATCAGTGGAGATCCTTAAGCCGCTTACTTCGCTACGCTTTTTCGCGGCCCTTTCGATCGTGATGCTGCACTCCATGCTTTACTTTCCATGGGCTAGCGTCTTTCGAGGATTTCCCCTGGTGTATGGGGTGAGCTTCTTCTTCGTACTGTCCGGGTTCATTCTGACGCATGTCTATAGCCAGCGTCCGACCAGCTACAATCGCTTCATGTGGGCGCGCTTCGCGAAACTTTGGCCTGTCCATGCGGCGACGCTCCTGATGGTGCTGCTGTTCATACGTCCAGACAGCCAACAACTTCCTGGCACAGGCTGGTTTGACCCTCGTCTGGCGATGGTCGCGAATCTCTTTCTCGTTCATTCGATCATCCCATTCGAACTCTATGTGTTCTCCTGGAATTCGGTCTCGTGGTCGATCTCGACAGAGATCGGATTCTACTTGGCCTTTCCGATGCTTCTCCTCGGTCTGCGGGGGACTTGGCATATAAAACTATTCGGGTGTTTCGGGTTTATCTTGCTCTATGGCATTGCCTTCGACGTGTTTTCAGTTCCAGTGGTGAACAATTTTACTTCGCTGGGGCAGGAATTTTTGACCTATTCCTCTCCCTTGTTTCGCCTAGCTGAGTTTGTGGTTGGGATGAGTGCTTACGCCCTCTCTCACCGCTGGAGAAATGCGAACATCAGTGTTTGGCTCCAGACGGCAGCCGAGGCAGCGGCTCTTCTCATCTTGGTGGCGTGGTTCGTTTATGGCTTTCCCGCCGTGTATGGCCTTCTACTTCAGAAGGCGCCGAGCATTCTGCTCAGGTGGTTTACAGTCGGTGGATCATGCTTCGCCTTCGCGCTGGTGATCGCGGTATTTTCGAAGGGCAAAGGTTTGATCGGGCACGTTTTATCAACAAGGCCCCTGGTCTGGCTCGGAGAGATCAGCTTCGCGCTTTACATGGTGCACCAGATCACCATGAAGTGGTTCTACCTCAAGCGCATCGAAGGCCTCATCGATCCGGCCGGGCCAATACTGGCGTTTGGCGCTTGCATCGCGCTGGCAGCGCTCCTCCATCACGGCGTGGAGGTGCCGATGCATTCCCGTCTTACTGGCCGAAGGCCCTGGTTCCGGAAGGCTTCCGCATCAGTTTCGCCCGAAGCGCGGCTTATCACTCCCGAGTCCGCCTCTTCCACCTGACGCGGGTTGAGACGGGGAGCACCACGGCGATGCCCTCGTCCATCAGAACCGCCGCAAGACATCGTCCCTTGTTCCGGCAGCTCGCCAAGGGACGGGAATGGAGCCATGGAGACGAAAATAACGCTTCGCCCTGGCAAGTCGCACCATCGGTCGTCGAGAAAAAAGCCTTCTCGCCGGCAGGGCGGAGTGTCCCGTGTGCGCGGATCAAGATGACCTCCGCGCCCTATGTGGCCTCGAATGCAAATGAGTTTGAAGCTCGTCAAGACGCGCTTCGAATCCGGTCTGGACGATGCCACGCTTGAGATGTCTACCACATTTCTCCAAAGGCTGTGCATTGCGCCTCTTCGGTCGCTCAACGGGCGGCAGTTTCGGTGGCGCAAAAAGGCCAGCTGAGAGCTTGGCGTCCTCAGCCGAACAGGCGCGGGGTTCGGTGCTGCAACAACAATTTATGGTTGAGTAAGGATAATCACCGATGCGTTGTCGCGGCTAATCCCATAACCAGTGCGTGAAGTGCCAGTCTTGCATGCAACCCGGTAGCGGGGCGCGGGGTGGGGATCATGAGCGGTAGTGTCAACGTGGTCACGGGTTCGGTCGAGGACGACGTGATCGTCCCTGGCGTGTCGTCCGCCTTCGTCTCGGGCACCTTCACCGCGCAGGATGACCTGATTTACGCCTCCAACGGCGACGACACGTTGGATGGGAGCGCCGGCGTGAACCGATATCACGCTGGCAATGGCGCGCGGATCCATGTCTGGCAGTCTGGCGTAGCTGATTTCCCCGTACTGGTTCATAAGTTCGGCCTCGACGGCGTGCTCTGGGGCATCGACCATCTGGCGAATTTCTCGGTCTTTGTCGGCGGCCCGAAGGAGGACCAGATCCGCCTCGGCCCGCAGGACGACACGGTCTGCGGCGGCGCCGGTGACGACTACCTCGATGGCGGTGCTGGGCTGAACACCCTCGTCTTCCTGGGCGAGGTGCAGATGGGCGTGCATGTGGACCTTTCGCGCTTCTTCGCCCGCGACGCCTGGGGGTTCACCGACCAGATCCACAATTTTCAGAACGTAATAGGCACCAGCCTCAATGACATCCTCATCGGTGATGGGGGCAATAACACTCTCATCGGTAGCGTCGGAAGCGATACTCTCGATGGGCAGCATGGGAATGACCTTCTCATCGGCGGCGATGGAGATGACGTCCTCATTGCCGGCGGCGGGAGCAATACCTTGCATGGTGGGCTCGGTTTCGACACCGCGGTGCTCACTGGAAGCCGTGAGGCCTGGCAAGTCGTGCGTCAGGAGGACCATCTCTGGATGCAGAACCTCCTCACCGGTGAAGTCAATCACGGAACCGGCATCGAGCGGATCTTCTTCACCGAGAGCGAGGCGGTCGACGTGCAGGCGCTGCCCTCCTTGCCGAGCTCATCGCCCGATCAATTCCCTTTCCCTGAACCGAGCGGGCCTCCAAGCGGTTTGGGGCCAGCCGCCAGCCAGGGTGCTCTCGTCTCGCGACTCTTCAACAAGGTGACAGGCGCACATCTTTACACGACGAACAGCGTCGAGGTTGACTGGATCCTGCAGAACATGCCCGAGTTCGCCTTCGAAGGCGGGTCCTTTCGCACGGCCCCAGAAGGAAGCGCGGGCACAGCCCCCGTTTTCCGCTTTTTCCATACCCAGGCCGGCGGCCATCTGTACACGGCCAGCACCGTGGAGCGTGACAGCATCCTCGAGAACCTGCCGCACTACCGGTTCGAGGGAGTCGCTTACCAGGCCTACACACATGATCTGGGCGCGCAGGAAGAGGTGTTCAGGCTGTTCAACAGTCAGACAGGAACGCACCTCTACACCACCTCAGAATTCGAGCGGGACACGGTTCTCGCGAGCCTGCCTCACTTCAAAAACGATGGCACGGTCTTCTATGTGGATGTGATTTGAGTTTGGTTGTGCCAGCGCGGTTTCGTGGTCTCGTCTGAGACCAGGGCCGGCGCGTTGCAGCGCTTCCTTTCCTTCGTCCTAGGGGCTTTGCGAAGCATGCCAAGCTGGGGCGGGCATGCAGGCGTGGCAGTCGGCGCCGCACGAACGGGCGCGTGCGACTGCCTGCCTCCTCAGCCCCGCTGTATGCTTCGTGCATGGACACGCGTGGCAAGTCCGGCCCCGCCACGGTCAGCACCGTCGCGTCGCTTTCGCGCGCCATGGAGCTTTCGGGCACGTTCACGACGGACAGCACCTTCTGCCCCCGCTCACGCAGCAGCTTCAGCGCCGCCATGGTGTCCGCCGTTTCGCCGGACTGGGAGACGAGGATGGCCGCGCCCCCTTCGGACAAAGGCGGGTCGCGGTAGCGCAACTCGCTCGCCACGTCGGCATCCACGGGGATGCGCGCCAGGCGCTCGATCCAGTAGCGCCCCACCTGCCCGGCCAGGAAGGCGGAGCCGCAGGCCGAGACGGTGAGGCGCGGCACGCGGGCGGGGTCGAAGGGCAGGCGCGGCAGCCGCACTTCCAGCGTCTTGGGGTCCAGGTACTGCCGCAGCGTGTCGCCCAGCACCGCCGGGTGCTCGTGCAGCTCCTTTTCCATGTAGTGGCGGTAGTTGCCCTTGCCCGTCGCGGCGCCGGACACGGCGGTGGTGCGGATCTCGCGCTCCACCTCTTCGCCATCCACGTCAAAGAAGCGCGCGCTGCCGCAGTCGAGGATGGCGTGGTCGCCCTCCTCCAGATAGGCGATGCGGCGGGTCAGCGGCGCCAGGGCCAGCGCGTCGGAGCCGACGAACATCTCGCCCTCGCCGAAGCCGACGGCGAGCGGCGCGCCCTGGCGAGCGCAGATCATCAGCTCGGGCCGCCCGGCGAAGATCAGCGCCACGGCAAAGGCGCCATGGACGCGCTTCAGCGCCGCGGCGGCGGCTTCCTCCGGCTCCATGCCCCCCGCCAGCAGGTGGTCCACGAGGCGGCAGAAGGTCTCGGTGTCGGTTTCGGTCTCGAAGACGGCGCCCTCGGCTTCCAGCTCCGCGCGCAGCTCGGCGTAGTTCTCGAAGATGCCATTGTGGACGACCGCGACGCGCGCGGTGGCGTGCGGGTGGGCGTTGCGCTCCACCGGCGCGCCATGGGTGGCCCAGCGCGTGTGGCCGATGCCGGTGGTGCCGGCCAGCCCCTCGCGCTCCAAGACGGTGGCGAGGTTGCCGAGCTTGCCCTCGGCGCGGCGGCGCTCGATGTGGCCGTTCACCAGCGTGGCCAGCCCCGCGCTGTCATAGCCGCGATACTCCAGCCGGCGCAGCGCCTCGAGCAGCCTGGGCGCCACCTCGTCCCGTCCGACAATCCCGACAATGCCGCACATCAGCCTATTTCCCCCTCAACAGGAGCCAGAGAAGGTCCAAGGCCTGGACCGTCAGGTCGCCCGGTTATCTCGCTTCCAGCGCTTCGGCATGCGATCGGGGATCTCAAGCTCGTACCAGTGGTTCCAGCGGGAGAAATGCGGGTTGTAGTAGGGATCTGAGTCGAGGACCGCGCCCCATCTTTCGCGCATGTACCGCCCCTCGCGCTCCGCACGAACCTTGCTCTCCGAAGTCATATCGTCCCGACCACGCGAGGCCGACTCCAGGTGATATAGCTGCGCAAAAGGCGTCCAGATGTGTCGAAGCCCGAGATCCTGGATCCGAAGGCAAAAATCGACATCGTTGAACGAAATGGCGAGGTCCACCTCGTTGAAGCCGCCGACATGTCTGAAAACCTCGCTCCGGACGGTGAGGCAGGCGGCGGTATTTGCCGAGACGGTCCGCGTCAGGAAATTGTGCGAGAAGTAGCCACGATCGGACTGCTCGTCGCCGAGGCCGAAATGACCCGCAACTCCGGGGCCGTCGGCAAAATCGCCGATACCCAATACGACGCCCGCATGCTGGATGGTCCGGTCGGGGAAAAGAAGCTTCGCGCCAACCGTGCCGATGCCCGGCCGGATGGCATGGGACACCATCTCGCGGAGCCAGTCTGGCTCGATAACAAGAATATCGTTGTTTAGAAGGAGCAGGACTTCGCCGCTGGCCGCAGCCGCCCCAACATTGTTCAGCTTCGAATAGTTGAAGGGCCCAGGCTCCTGCAGGACACGCACCCGGGGGTCCTGCCGCAGTTCCTCCAAGAGCGTGAGTGCTTCTGGCTGTTCGGAGCCGTTGTCAACGATCACGACCTCGAGGTTTGCGTAATTCGTGCGATGTAGGAGGCCAGCTGTGGCGCTCCGCAGTAACTCAGCGCGGTCGCGGGTCGCGATGATTGTGGTCACACGCGGGGCCTCCGCCGGAAGTGGCCAAACAACGCGATGGAACTCAGGCACATTCGGATGAGGCACAACCTGGGCGCCGTCCGCATCGGGCCTTGAGGCGAGGTGGTCCCTCACTGCGACACGGGCGGCCTGGATGCATCGGTCCAGCTGCTCGGAAGAAAAGCTCCCGCTCTGTGTGCGCCAATGGTAGAGGAGCCCGGGCACATGCCGGATCTGGTGCGGCTCAACGAGACGAGATGCCCGCAGGATGAGGTCGTGGTCCTGGCTGCCTTCGAAGCCCACACGCAGGCCGCCGACGGCCTCAACAAGGGTGCGGCGATACGCTGCGAGGTGGCAGACAAAGTTCTGTCCCAGCAGCAGGTCTGGGTCCCAGCCTGGCTTGAAATAGGGCGTGTGCCGCCGGTCCCCATTTTCTTCGATCCGGTCCTCGTCGGAATAAAGGATCTCCAGGTCGGGCGCGTCGTTGACCGCAGCGGCGATCTCATAGAGGGCTCGTTCAGAGAGGATGTCGTCGTGGTCCAGGAAGACCACGTAGTCGCCTCCTGCGAGGCTGAGAGCCGAGTTCGTCGCGGCGCAGATGTTCCCGTTGGTCGGCCGCGCGATCCAGCGGATGCGGGAGTCCTGGGCTGCGCTGGCCTCGAGGAAGGGACGGATGTGTTCCGCTGTCGAAGCGTCGTCAGCGATGCATAGCTCCCAGTTCTCGTAGAGCTGCGCTCGAACCGCCGCGACAGCACGCCGGAGCCCTGCCTCCGGGGTGTTGTAAACCGGCATGACGACAGAGATGACAGGTCTCCGAGAGAAGCGGGACACGTCCTCCTTGATCGCGCCCCGGTCCCAATCCGTCAGGGCATCGCTGTGAGAGATCCAGCGGACAAAAAATTCGGGATCCAGAGCCGGGCCTCGGTCCTGGGGCAACGGCTCGTTTGCCGCATTTGCTGCAGCTTCACTGTACGCCCCAGGCGGGCTTGCGAATCCTGACGCGGACGGCGCGGCGGGCCGGCCACGCATGCTCTTCACAGCCTTGGCCGTGGCGAGAATAGGGGTCATCGTGCGCCAGAGCGTCGAGTTCAGAACCGCCTCTGCCGCATGGCGTGCCTCGCGCGCGACGCGGTAGGCACCCTCGATCTTGCGGACGGCCTCTTCTTTCTCGCGATTGGCCTCCTTGGCCACACGCTTGTAGCGCTCGGCCTGTGCACGAGCGTGCAGGGCGCGATGCTCGGCGAGAAGGAGCTCGTCCTGCAGCGCCTGAATGCGCGCTCTTAGGTCTCTGATCTCCTGGTCAGCTGGCGCACCAGCGGGCTTGTGATCTGACATTGTTCTTCCTTGGCCCGCAGCCGTCTTGCCGAGGCACGGCTTCCTAAACTCAGTGCCGACACCCGGAACTGGGTGACACCGTCACGATGCGAAGAAGTCGTTGACCGGCAGGTCGACTACTATCCGACCTTGGTCCATCTTCAAAACTCGCGTGCACCATCTCTGCACGACATTCATGTCGTGGCTCGCCAGGACGAGGATGTCGGCATCAGAGACAAGTTGTTCCAAACGTGTCGTCGCACGAGACAGGAAGTCTGCGTCTCCGGCAAGGAACCACTCATCCATCAATAGGATCTGCGGCGACATCAGGGTCGCTGCTGCAAAGGCGAGGCGAATGCTCATTCCCGCAGAATAAGTCCGCACCGGCACATCAAGGAACTCACCGAGACCGCTGAACTGTCCTGCTTCTTCGGCCATAGCCTCGCACTCAGCCGGTGTCCGTCCAAGAAACATCCCTCGTAGCACGATGTTCTCGCGGCCCGTCGCATCCTGATCCATGCCGGCAGCAGGGTCGATCAATGCGCCTATCGTTCCTTGCATCTCTATACGTCCACTGACCGGCTCGTAGATGCCTGCGAGGCAGCGCAGGAGGGTCGTCTTACCTGCCCCATTGCTGCCGACGAGCGCCACGCGCTCCCCCGGGTTGATGGTGAAGGTCAGATCTCGAAGCGCGGAGACGACTACCCGGTTCGCATCGTCCCGCAAACGGCTCGAGGATTTCGCGAGGAGTCGCTTCTTCAGGGATCGCGCCCCGAGATGATAGAGAGGAAACTCAACGGTCATCTCCTGGGACCGAATAAAAGCCATTGCGGGCCGTCCTCAGATCCAGAATGCAAGCCGGTTGCGAAACCGGACAAAGAACACGAGGGCGAGGGCAACCACGCCGGACGAATATACGACGGCCGCGGCCCACACCCTGAGTGGAACGCCGCCTTCAACAAGCGGGCCTCGGATGACCTCGATGAGGACATAGAATGGATTGAGGAACAGCCAGGCCTGCCCGCCCTCGAGGAGTTCCGGCTTCCACAGAATGGGAGAAAGGAAGAAGGCAAGCTGCATGATGTTAGCGACGATAGGCGGGATGTCGCGGAATCGAGCACAAAGCAATCCCAGGAAAAATGCGCCAGCAATGGCGTTGAGGATCAAAATCAGGAAGCCAGGCACGATGAGGAAGGCCTCAGGGCCAGGCAGATGCCCGCAGACCAAGAAAACAAGGGCAATCAGCGGCAGGCTATGGGCGGCTGAAATAAAAGTCCTGAAAACAGTTCTCAGAATATGAACAGTATAAGGAAGGCGCATTTGCCGAATAATTGCATCAGCGCTTGTGAATGCTGCGCACGCCTCAGCAGTAATTTGATTGATCGTGTTCCAAAGGAGAAGGCTTACCGCGAGGAACGGGAGGTAGAGCCGTATATCAAGCTTGAACAGCGTCGAGTATAAGACGCCCAAACCTCCTACCATCACGGCCGTGGAAAACGTCAGCCAGAACGGCCCAAAGACGGACCCCCTGTAACGGTTTCGCGTGTCGAGCCAAGCCAGCGCCCAGGCGAGCCGTCGTTGCCTCCAGCCGCCGACCAGATCCTCGACAGCCCGTGCGGCTTTGCGAGGATCCGCCGCATCTCGGACGTAGATTTCCGTGCCCATGGAACTCTGCTGAAACATGGGCGCCGTATACCTTAGGTTGGTGGAGGCGCCTACTATCCCGCTCTCGGCCAAGAGACAGGTGCCGGATCTTGGTGGCATCTGGCGTGGGACTGGGGCCAATCGCCATTTGACTGCTCTCGCTGGAGGGCGTGGTCAGGAGGTGGGGCCCCCAGAGGAAGATCAGGGCCGCCAGGAAGCCGAGCGCGCACCACATCCCGTGAAGCGAACCCCAGCGCTCGATCATGCGCCGAGCCTCGGGTTTGCTACGACTACTGGCGCTTGCACGTGCTGCTGCGGCGCGAAGGCTGGTCGGAACCACATGGCGTAATCGCGAGGGGCGGCTCGCGATCTAGCCTCGCCGTCCTCGACGCAGCGAGAGGCAACGACGATGACGACGTATGTTGGCTTGGACGTATTCACTCGTGCGACGGCGATCTGCGTGGTGGATGAGAGCGGGGAGAAGCTGTGGGAGGGTCAGCGGCCGACCGATCCTGACACGATCGCCGAGGCTCTCCGGCACCATCCGCCGGACCTAACACGGGTCGGTTTGGAGACCCGGCTGAAGACGCCTTGGCTCTGGCGCGAGTTGACGGAGCGCGGGGTGCCCGTGGCATGCTTGCACACGCGGCATGCCAAGGCTGCTCTGTCGCTGCAAATGAACAAGACCGATCGGAACGACGCGCTCGGCCTCGCTCGGCTGGTCCGCTCTGGGTGGTACCGGGAGGTCCCGGTCAAGGCACTCGACACCCACCGCCTCCGTGCCGTTCTCTTCGCACGGCAGCAGGTCGTCGGCATGGCAACCGGGCTCGTCAATAAGAACCGAAAGACTCTGCGCACGTTTGGGATCGCCGTCGGCTCTGGCAAGGGCGCGATCTTTGAAGCGCAGGTCCGCCGGGTGCTGCCGTCGGGCGATGTCGCGCTCTTGGGTCTGATTGAAGCAATGCTCCGCGCCTGGCGCGCCGTGGTGGACGAGCGCATGAAGCTCGAGCGTCAGCTGATTGTCGCGGCGAAGCACGACACGGCGTGCAGGCTCCTCGCCACCGCACCCGGTCTCGGCGCCGTGACGGCGGTCGCCTTTGTCGGCGCCATCGAGGACCCGGCAAGGTTCAGTCGCTCAAAGGACGTGGTGGCCTTCCTCGGCCTGATGCCCCGGCGATACCAGTCGGGATCAGTCGACGCCACAGTCCGCATATCCAAGTGCGGTGACAAGCTCGTCCGCAAGCTCCTGTTCGAGGCCGCACACGTCATCCTCATCCGCACGGCGGCACAGCTCGAGCTGAAGGCATGGGCCGAGCGCATCGCCGCACGCTCGGGCCACCTGACGCCCCAGGAACTTGCTGCCGAAGCAGCCCGGAAGGGCTGCCGATGAAGCCCGAAAACTCTCCCTTCGGGCGGATCAGTTTCGGGACTACGGTCAGTGCAAGGGCGGTGCTGCTCACAATGAGTTCGAGTTCGTACGCTAGCCTGTTCCTGGAGAGTGACGATGCCTAGCCCGGACAGGAAACGCTCCGGCCTTTGTGGGACCGGAGCGCTGCCTTGGTGTGTTCTGACGAAGAAGTGTCAGGCGGCCTTGCGGCGCACGAGGCCGAGGCCCAGCAGGCCGGCGCCCAG
>NZ_JAPFQI010000018.1 GCF_026183895.1 Sabulicella glaciei
AGCGTCGAGGCTCTCCTGGCCAATCACGCGGTGCGACATCGAGGTCACTCCATGTGCCGTCGCCTGCAAGGGAATCAGACACGATGCCGCGCCGCAAGCGTTCCGCGCACAGGTCTCCTAGCTGTCGGTTACGCGTCGCGATTGCTCGGCACGCGAGGATCGCGAGGTTGGCCCTGCCATCCGGGTCCCGGACTGAGCGCGAGCGAAGAATCTGGAGCTTGCCTTCGCGCGGCGTCAGCCAGGTCCTGGCAGGAAGCATAGGAAGCCGGGTAGGCCCATACGTCGGTATTGGCCGACAAGGGAGGTGCGGTCAGGTCGACCCCGGCCTCCTTAGCGTAGCGGAATCGGAAAGCCGTGCGCTCGATCGGATTGCGTGGTGGGCGTGCTGTGGGCGCGTCGAGCACGAACAGCAGTCGGTAGAACGCATCCTTCGCCATCACGGTGCGGACATCTTCGGCTGCGTACAGGCAACCCTCGCGCTGCCCGGCGCGACGAAAGCGGCTGCCACGCGGAAAGGGCGCGTACCGGAAGGGAATTGCCAGGAACCCATGCAGTGTCCGCATTCTGGAGGAGTGGGGGGTTTTGAGCGATCCAGCTCTCGCACGAGAATGTCCTGCTCGGCCATCGTACCGAAGAGCTTCATCGTGGAGCCCTGGGCCTGGACCTCCACCGCCCGCCAAGCGGAGCCCTCGACGATCATCAGCATCTCGTAGCTCCGGGGCAGCAATGCGGCGGCAGAACGCCAGAACAGCGGGATCTTGCTTGATAGGAGGAAGCCGTGCCGTGTTACGTGGCTCTCGCGTATCTGCAAGAGCACGCGACGCAGCGCCTTGCCGGAGCCCCACGCGCCATCAGAAGTCTTTTCATGGCGCTGAGGCAGCATAAGCTCAGGTTATGTCTGAACCAACTTTACGACAGCTGCGGACCTTTCTTGCTATTGTGGCGTCTGGCAGCGTCTCGGTCGCGGCCCGAAGCTTGGGCATTACCCAACCGGCTGCGAGTCAGCAGATGCGCGAGCTGGAGCGCCATATGGGCGTGCGCCTCCTGGAGCGCGCGGCCGGGCTGGCGAAGCCCACCGCGGCGGGCGAGGCGCTGCTGGCTCCGGCGCGGCGCGCCCTGGCCGCAGCGGACGACGCGACCGCAGCGGTCGCCGCGCATCGGAGCGGTGAGGCTGGGAAGGTGCGTTTGGGAACCGGAGCCACAGCCTGCATCTATTTGCTCCCGCCCGCCCTGGCCGCGGTGCGGAAGCGCATGCCCGGGCTGCAGCTTTCGGTCGCCATGGGCAACACGGACGACATGGTGCGCCAAGTGGAAGACGGGACGCTTGATGTCGCCCTGGTGACTCTGCCGGTGCCGAGGATCCGCTCCCTGGCCGTCACGCGCCTGCTCACCGATCCCATGATGGCCGTCGTGCCAAAGCACGAGGCGGCGCGCTTCTCCGAACCCGTTGGTGCGGCCGACCTTGCGCAGCTTCCGCTGATCCTCTTCGAGGCAGGCGCCAATGTGCGCAGCCTTGTCGAAGGCTGGTATGGCGCGGAGGGGCGGCCGGCCAAGCCGGCCATGGAGCTTGGCAATGTCGAGGCGATCAAGGCACTGGTCGCGGGCGGCCTTGGGTGCTCCATTCTTCCTGGCTCGGCCATCGCCTCGGGCATGCGAGGAGCCGTCGCGTTCGCGCTTCGCCCCGCTCTGAAGCGGAATCTCGCGATCGTGCTGCGCAAGGAGAAGATAGTTGATCGCGGCCTTCGCACGGTGCTCGACGCCTTGCTGGAACTGAGCAAGCCGCCGCTCAAGCGTTGAACCCGCGCTTCACAGCTTCCTTAAAGCCCGGACAAGATCGAACCCGGCTCGCGGCCCGCCGCCAAAGGGAGCCCTTCATCGACCCAGCCCGTCATCCCCCCTGGCATCGTCTTCACCTTGCGGCCTGCCTCGGCGATGCGAAGCGCCCCGCGGTCGGCGCCATTGCAGTGCGGGCCGGCGCAGTAGGTCACAAACACCGTTTCTTTCGGCCAGGCGGCAAGACGTTCGGCCGTAATGTCGCGGTGGGGCAAACTGACCGAGCCGGGGACGTGGCCCTCGGCGTAAGCGGCGCGGCCACGTACGTCGAGCACGACGAAATCGGGCGGCTCTCGCTTTGTTGCGGCATCGCGTAGCGCTGCGAAGACATCCGCGCAGTCTGTCTCCAAAGCGAGGCGGCGCGAGAGGTGCGCACGCATCTCAGCAGGTCCGACGGGCAACACCTCGGTGACAGGGTTCGGCATGATCCACTCCTCTTCATGGCAGCGTCGACACGTCGGGATTCCGGCTGTCGTGCGACGGCATCAGTGACTTGTGACAATCTCTTCTTGCCCGCGCCGGTCTCAGCAAGCGGGGAGCGCCAAATGGGTGTTCGCCGAGGCCTTGGTGCCGTGGCGCATCAAGTCGAGGGCTGATTGACCTCTTCGCTCTTGAGCAGTTCTTCCTGCCTTGCCCCGCGCAGGGTCGCCGTCAGCGGTTTGGGAGATCTGTCCCGTGCCGCCTCCAGGAAGCTGGGCGATGCTCGCGGCGAGTTCCTCGCGGAGCCAATCAGCGAACTGACGTCCCGCCTTCTGGCGCAACAACCCCGGTCGCGTCACAAGCCAGTAAGAGAAGCCACTCTCAATGGCCGCGTCGAGGGCCACGAGATGGCCGGAGGCGAGGTCATCCAAGCAGACCGGAAGGCGCGCCAAGACGACGCCGGCGCCCTTGGCGGCCGCCTCAAGGGCCAGATAGGCCGTGTCGAAGCGATGGCCCTTGGCGGGGTCGGGTGAGGTGAGGCCTCGGGCGCTGGCGTATCTCGCCCAGTCCGTTCGGATGCCAGTGACATGAAGCGCGGGCAAGCGATCCAAGGCAGCCGAAAGAGAGAGGCTCCCAAACTTTGGCGCCACAGCTGGGAGTAGCCATTCCGGAGCGAGGTGAAACCAGTCTCCGGGGCCAGAGGGCTGTTCGGCCATGCGGATCGCCAGATCGAAACCGCCTTCGCCGATATCGACCGGCTGAAGCTCGGTCGTGATCGAAAGGGCAATAGCCGGGTGACGCCGTCGTAGCGCAGGAAGCCTTGGAAGCAACCAGCGCGAGGCGAAGGTCGGCGCCGAACTCACGGCCAAGCCAGCCGAGGCGCGCGCCGAGGTGATTCGGTCCACCGTCGCGGCGAGGCCGGTGAAGGCCTGGGTCGCCTCGGCCAGCAACTCCTCCCCGGCCGGTGTCAGGCGCATGCCGCGCCCGTCTCGCTGGAGCAAAGGAACTCCGAGGCTGTCCTCCAGGGACCGCATGGCGTGACTGACGGCGCTAGGCGTGATGCCCAACTCCTCCGCCGCGGCTCGAAGGCTGCCGTGCCGCCCCGCCGCCTCGAAGAGACGCAGCGCGGCGAGAGGCGGCAGTTTTCGGTGGGCCACTTGCATTCCCTCCTTCACACGGCGTGCGCCTCGGCAAGGCGCTCCTCTACGAGTGCGCACAAGGCGGCGATGCCGCGTGCGCTGGTCTGCTGGTCTGCGAGGGAGAAGCTCAGCCGCAGCGTGTTCGATCCGCTCCCATCCGCAAAGAACGGCTGGCCGGGGACGAAGGCGATGTTCCGCTCCAGGGCGCCGCGCAGGAGGGCGGCGGCGTCCACGCCGTGCGGGAGGGTCGCCCAGATGAAGAAGCCACCCTTCGGGCGTGTCCAGCGCATTCCCGTCGGCGCGTGGCGGTCCAAAGCTTCAAGCATGGCGTCGCGCCGCGCTCGGTAGGTGTCGCGAGCCAGGGCCAAGCGAGCGCCGAAGCCAGCCCCGGCCACCTCGTGCATCACCCATTGGCCCAGTGTTGAGGTGTGAAGATCCGCCGCCTGCTTGATGAGGACCAAGCGCTGGATCAAGGCGGAAGGACCGCAGATCCAGCCAATGCGGAGGCCTGGCGAGAGCGTTTTCGAAAAGGTTCCGCAATAAAGCGTCCGCATGGCCTCAATCGACCCGCAGCGGCGCTGGTCGAGCGAGGCGATGGCGGGTGGGGCCTCACCCTCGTAACGCAGATCCACATAGGCTGCGTCCTCCACGAGCAGGGCGCCATGCTCCTCCGCCAGTTCCAGTGCAGCGACCCGGTCGTGGCGGTCCAGCGTCGCGCCCGTCGGGTTGGCGAAGTCGGGGACGAGATACATCAGCTTCGCGCGTGCCCCTCCGGCGCTGGCGCCGCCGTCGCGGAAGTGCACCGTGTCGAAGCGCGGCTCGAAGATGCGGAAGCTTTGGAGCGCGCCGAGGTAGGTGGGTGCCGCGGTCAGCACCGTGTCGCCCGGATCAAGGGACAGCTTGCCGATCAAGTCGAGCGCCTGCTGCGACCCGTTGGTGATGAGCACATGCTCGGGACCGCACGCGATGTCCTTCTCGCGCATCCTCTCCGCGATCCACTCGCGAAGTGGCAGGTAGCCCTCGGAGGTGGAGTATTGCAGAGCCTTGCCGCCCTGAAGGCTGCTGGCGCATGCCGCGCCGAACGCGTCCAGGTCGAACAGGGAGGGGTCGGGGATGCCGCCGGCGAAGCTTGTCATGCCGGGCCTGTCGAGGAGCTTCAGCAGCTCGCGGATCTCGGACCCCCGCACGGCCTGGACGCGCCGTGAAAGCAAGGCACGCTGCTGGTTCATTGTCTCGATTCTCCTCGCAATACGATAAGACAATCGACTGTGCGGCTGGCGGTCAAATGCGGTTATTGCATTCGGTCATTGCAGGATTCGCAGCCCAACAGCATCCCTGTCATCTGATGCGCCAAGCGAGCGCCTTTGGGTTTTAGATACAATAGCAAGTGGTAATCGATACAATTCCTGAGGGCGGGGCGCGCCGGGCCTCATGCCATGGGCTACCAGAGGTGGGTCCTGCAGAAGGGAAACTTATTTCGATGCGCGCCATCAAAAAGATTTCCTTTTGCCTTGCTGATGGTGCCCGCACGATCTGAGGAGCCGAAGCAAAGGGTTCAGGATCTTGAGCGCACAAAGGCTCATCATCGTCACCGGCGGCAGCCGCGGGATCGGCGCCGCCATCGCGACGCGGCTTGCGCGGGAGGGGTATGCCCTTGCGATAGGCTGCCGCTATCCCATTGAGGCGCGACAACTCCTCGAAGGCATTGAGGCAGAGGGCGGCCAAGCCCTGGCCCTCCCCTTGGACGTGGTGCAGGAGGGGGAGGTGGCGCGCTTCTTCGCTGCCGCCGAGGAGCGTCTCGGGCCGCTGCACGCGCTGGTGAACAATGCGGGCATCACGGGCCCCCTCGGACGCTTCGTCGATCTCGACGCGACAGAGATGCGGCGAGTCACAGACGTGAACCTCACCGGCACGATGTTGTGCGCGAGGGAGGCGCTGCGGCGCTTTGCCGTGCGCGAGGTATCGGGGCGCTCGATCGTGAACATCTCATCAGTGGCGGCAGCGACCGGCAGCCCGGGCGAATACGTGCACTATGCCGCCACCAAGGCCGCGGTGGAGGCCTTCACCCTCGGCCTTGCCCGGGAGGTGGCAGGGCAGGGGATCCGGGTGAACGCGGTCGCTCCCGGCACGGTGCGTACGGGAATCCACGCCTTGGCCGGCGACCCGGGCCGCCCGGACCGGATCGCGCCTCGCGTCCCGATGGGTCGCGTCGGCGAACCGGCCGAGATTGCCGAAGCGGCGGCTTGGCTTGTCTCGGACGCCGCGTCCTACGCGACGGGCGCGGTGCTGCGCGTGACGGGCGGGCTGTGAGCGCCGCCGTCGAGGAGGCACTGCCCTGGCGGGTGCCGGCCGCGCTCGCCGTGACGCAGGTGGTGCACTGGGGAAGCCTCTACTACGCCTTCTCCGTGCTGATGCCGGCGATCATCGCGGAAACGGGCTGGCGGCGCGAGCTGGTGGTGGGCGCTTTTTCCGCCGGCCTTCTGGCCGAGGCCGCCGCGGCCGTGCTCGCAGGGTTCCTGCTCGACCGGCTCGGTGCACGAACGGTCATGGTGACGGGCTCGCTCGCCGCAGCCTTTGGCCTCGTCTTGGCCGGCCAGGTCCAGACCCCCGCGCAGCTTTACGCCGCGTGGATCCTGATTGGCGCCACCATGGCTGCCACGCTCTACCAATCTGCCTTCGCGGCGGTAACCGCGGCCTTCGGGGCAGGCGCCGCGCGGCGCGGCATCGCGGCCGTGGCCTTCGCGGGCGGGCTCGCCAGCACCGTGTTCTGGCCGTTGACGAACCTCCTGGTCGAAGCGCTGGGCTGGCGGCAGACCTGTGCCGCGTTGGCCATCCTGAACCTCGCCTGCGCGGCGCTGCACCTCCTGATGCCAGGGCGCGTGGTCCCGCAGCGCGAAGAGGCCAGCCTCCCGGATCAGGGCAGCGCGCTCGATACGATTGCGAGCCGACGCTTTTTGGCCCTCCTTCTGCTCTATGGGGCGACCGGCTTTGCCAGCGCGACTGTTGCCGTTCACCTCGTGCCACTTCTTCAGGAGAAAGGCCTGGGCGCCTCGGCAGCGATCCTCGCCTCGCTTGTGGGCGTATCGCAGGTGCTGGGGCGCGTGGCGGAGTTCGCCGGCGGCGGGCGTCTGACCTTGCTCACCGTCACCTCGCTTGCCCTGGTGGGGGTAGGGGGCGCCTTTGTCATGATGGGACTTGGCGATGGCATCCTGCTCCTGGGCCTCGCGGTGGCGCTCTTCGGCGCGGCGAACGGCATTCTCACCATCATGCGGGGCGCATTGCCCGCGCATCTGTTTGGGGCGGCCCGCTACGGCACGGTCTCGGGCGTGCTTTCCGCTGCGGGTGCCCTAGCGCGCGCAGCAGGCCCCCTGGCCATGGCCTGGGCCTGGGAGCGTTCGGGCGGCTATGGCCCCGGCATGGTCGCCGTGGCCCTGCTTCTTTTCGCCGCTATCCTGGCCCTGAAGTTGGCGACGATGCCGGCTGGGCCTTCCCAGGGCCGGGTTTAGGCGATCGCTCCCTCCGGCGTGGCCCGCAGGGCGGCGAGGCGATGCAGGACCTGCTCCGGGGTGGCTTTTTCGCTGGGCCATGATGCAAAAGGCGCGTCCCGCAGCTTTCGTCTGAGCTGACCTCTATTTGTAGATAGGAATGACTTAGGCGCCTCATTGCCGCCTTTGATCCGGCGACGTCGCGAGATGTTCCGCAAGCTTTCGCGCGTGCCGCGATAACGCATCGAGGTGACGAAGGACGACGAGCAGCTGTCTCTCGGCCCACGGGTCCTCCAAGCTCACTACCGCAAGCCTCCCCTTTGTGTCCCACCGCCGCGCTGCGGCCTCGGGCACCACGGCGATGCCGGCGCTCAGCGCAACCATGCGGCAGGCCGTGTCGAGCCCGCGTACCCGCACGCGCGTCCGCATCTGCCGGCCCGATCGCGCGGCATGACCGGCGAGATGACCGCCAAGCGCGCTCTCATGCGATAGTCCCACGAACTCGAAACCCAGCGTGTCGCTGAAGGACAACTGTCCTCGTCCCGCCAACGGGTGTGATGGCGGCGTGATAAGGACCAGCCTGTCGGTCCGGAAGGGCAGCGTTTCCAGCCCTGATAAATCCGCATGACCGGCCGTGATTCCAAGCTCCGCCTCTTCCTCTGCGACGGCCCGCGCCACCTCGGGGCTGGAGCGCTCGCCAAGCTCCACATCCACGTTCGGATTGGCCCGCAGGAACTCGGCCAGGACTTCGGGAAGGAATTCGGCTGCGGCTGCGGTATTCGCCAGGAGGCGCACATGACCCCTCAGTCCGCGAGCGTACTCGCCCAACTCGCCGCGCATCCGCTCCATCTGTCCGGTCACAAGCCGTGCGTGGCGCAGCAGAGTCCGGCCAGCGGGCGTCGGTTGGACCCCCCGCCGCCCCCGTTCCAGCAGCGGCACGCCGGCCTGCTCCTCCATCCCTCGCACCCGGGTTGAGGCCGAGGCGAGGGCAAGGCCGGCGCGTGTGGCGCCTGCCGTGATGCTGCCGGCCTCCACCACGTGGAGAAACAGCCGGAGGTCGGTTAGGTCAAAATGCAAAGGTGGTGAGCCTTCGTTCGAGACTGAGGCAGGCTAAGCAAAATCCGCATTGTGCGGCAGTGCCCCGCCCCGCAGGGTCGAGCGAATGATGGACGCTCTCCCCTTCGCCCTGCTCTTGTGTGGGGTCTTTCTGTTTGCCGGGGCCGTGAAGGGCTTGCTCGGACTAGGGTTGCCCACCGTCGCTATGGGCTTGCTGGGCCTCGCGATGCCTCCAGTCCAGGCGGCCGCCCTCCTTCTCGTTCCTTCGCTCGTCACGAATGTCTGGCAGCTCCTAGCCGGGCCGCGCTTCGGTGCGCTGCTCGCCCGGCTGTGGCCCATGATGCTCGGCATCGTCGCAGGCACCCTGACCGGCTCGGGGATCATCGCAGGGGCCGCCGCACGGAATGCGAGCGTCGCGCTCGGCATCGCGCTGGCCCTTTACGGCCTCGTTGGCCTTCTCAAACCACAACTTCGTGTGCCGCCCAGCGTCGAGCCCTGGGCAGGGCCGCTGGTTGGAGCCGTGACGGGATTGGTGACAGGGGCCACGGGCGTTTTCGTCATTCCTGCAGTACCCTATCTCGGCTCTCTCGACCTGGACCGGAATGACCTCGTGCAGGCTCTCGGCCTGTCCTTCACCGTGTCGACCCTGGCGCTCGCCGTCGGCCTTGCCCTGCACGGCGCCCTGCCGCTTGCCGCCTCCGGTGCGTCGCTGCTAGCGGTGCTCCCAGCGCTCCTCGGGATGTGGTTCGGCGGCTGGCTTCGCCTTCGCGTGCGGCCCGAGACATTCCGACGCGGCTTCTTTGTCGGCCTGCTCCTGCTCGGGGGCGACCTGGCCCGGCGGGGGCTGGCGTGATGCGCCGCGCTTGTGCCGCCGCTTGTGCAGTGGGGCTGCTTCTGGCTGCACCTTACCCTACGGGCGCGACCGATCCCCCCACGCTCGAGACGCCGCATGGTCCGGCGTGGCTTTCCTTGCCGGGCGGGGAGGGCCCTTTCCCCGTCGTGCTTATCCTGGCTGACCGTACCGGCCCCGACGGTCGAGAGGCGCCCTACGCGGACTACCTCCTGGCCGCAGGCATCGCTGTGATCCAGCTCGGCTCCGATGCGCCGGAGGAGGCCTTGCCACTCCTATCGATGCCTGGGTTGCTTACCCTCGTCCGCCATCTCGCGCCCGTGAAGCTGGACATCTCGCGCATCGGCCTTCTCGGCTTCGGCGCGGGCGGGCGTGCCGTGCTCGCAGTGTCCGAAGGACCAGCTGCCGCACTCTATCCGGCCTGCCGCGGCCTTCTCCCCGCTCGACGCGCGGCTCCGACGCTGCTGCTGCACCCCGACGATCCCGGAGAGGCCGTGGCCTGCCTGCAGGTCGACCCGCGGGCCCAGGCGGTCGCTTTGGCCACCCACGGCTGGGACCACGCGCAAGGGCTTTCAGCTGGGGCGACGGCTATGCTGCCGCATCCCGATGGAACGCGGGCCCGGGTCTTCGCGCGCAGCAATGGCGGGGCAACACAGGACAGCGTCGCACTCGTCGTGCGCCACTTTCGGGATGCGTTTGGCCCCATGGACCGGGAGGGGTCGCCTCCTCGGATCCCCCACAGTGACCCCTATCCGTAACGGTTTGTCGTATCGCAAATGCATATCCCGTTGCCGTCAGCGCGGCGACAAAGGCCTGTTCACTCCCAGTCCTGAGAGGACGGCCATCGCGGCGCTAAAATCGCCGGCCCACGGGCAGGGGTGCCTCATCAAACGGAAACGGGACGGTCCCGCGGCTTGGTTCAAACAATCGTTTCCTCGGGCGCGGCCCGCAGGGCGGCGAGGCGATACAGGACCTGCTCCAGCGTGGCGCTTTCCCGCGGGGCCATGATGCAAAGGCGCAGCCCGCCGCTTCCCTCCGCGCTGATGGCGGTGGCACCAGGCGGTGTCAGCCGGATACCCTGCTCCCCGGCGCGGCGCGCGAGCGCCTCGGCCTCCAACCGCTCCATGGGGAGCCAAAGATGCGGGGCCCCATCTGGCATCGGCACATTGTCCAGCCCTAGCCCCAGGATCCGCGCGGTCATGGTCATGCGTCGCCGGGCCTCCGTCCGAAGCGCCGCGGCCATCCTCGTGTCCAAGCCCATCTCGACCATGGCGCAGCCGAGATCGACAGCGAAAGGCGCTGGGCCCCACACCGCTGCGCGCAAGCGGCGCTTGAGCGCGTGGAGACGACCGCCCGGAGGCACCAGCACGCCCAGCCGCATCAATGGGGTCAGGCATTTTGAGAGGCTGGTGACGTAGTAGACCTGCTCGGGCGCAAGCTCCCGGAAGGTGCAGCGTCCCTTCGCGGCGTAGAGGCCATAGATGTCATCCTCGACGATCATGGCTTCGTGCCGGAGGCAGACCTCCAGCACGGCGCGCCGCCGGGCCGCGCCCATCTCAAAACCGAGCGGGTTCTGGCAGACCGGGGTGAGATAGATGGCGCGCGCACTGGTCTCCCGCAGCGCCTGATCCAGCGCCTCCGGGACGATGCCCTCGCTGTCGTGCGGGACGGCCTCGAGGCGCATCCCGAGATCGGCCGCGGCGGAGATCGCTCCGGGAAAGGTCGCAGCCTCCGTCAGCACCGTCGATGTGTGCGGCTTCAGGTCGGCGAATGAGAGGTGGAGCGCCTGCTGCGCGCCGACGCAGAGAAGCATCTCCTCCTCCGAGACGTCGGTCCGTGTCCGCCGCAGCCAGTCCGCCAGAATGACACGCTGCTCCTGCGTGCCACGAAGGTCGGCGTATCCGCTGCCCGGCAGCGCCAGCGACCGCGCGACGGCCCGCTCGGCGGCAGCCTTCATCTCCTCCTCCGTGATGAGGGAGGGCGGGCCGTTGATGGTCAGGTCAACCACCTGGGGGGACTCAGGCGGAAAATTGACGAAGGTGCCTCGCCCGACCTCGCCACGGAGCACACCGCGCTTGGTCAGGAGGTCAATGGCGCGGGTTACTGTGCCGATCGCGACGCCGGCAACCGAGGCGAGTTCCCGGTGAGTGGGCAGCCGGTCGCCAGGACGATAGGCGCCGGACCGGACCAACGTCTCAACGGACATGGCTAGCCGCTCGGGTAGCGGAGCGTCGATCTCCGGCAGCACCAGCTTCTGTCTCTGCCTGTCCGCCAACATCCTTCTCCTGGCCGAACGGGCAGGAGATATAGTCCTTCCTGCGGCCTTCCGCGAGAAGCCTTACCCTTCGCGTCACGGCGGGCTCCGCAGCCTCGGCGGATGCTTGCCCGGTGGCGTGAATTGATGGGGGCCGGCAATGCGCTCCCGCGCATTTACCAGTGCCACTTCTGAATATCCCTGCGGCGCGCACCTCTTACGGTGAAGCCTGCTCACCATTGCTGAGGAGGATGCGCTGGCACGGCCGGATGGCGCATCGCACCCTGGACCCTCCGAAGTGAACGCTGAGGAGCACTCCCGTGAATGACATTTCGCCAAGGCTCCAGGTTTCCATCGAGAAGATGGAGTTTCCTTGCCACGAGATTTATGCGGTCAGCCAGACCGCCCCCGAGCCTGGCCGCGTTCGCCGGTGGAACCCTTTCCGCATCCTGCGCATCTGGGTGCAGCGTTGGCAGGAAAGGCAGGAACTGGCCGAACTTTCCGATAAGGCGCTCAAGGACATCGGCGTAACCCGATGCGAGGCCCTTCGCGAGGTATGGAAGCCATTCTGGCGGGCGTGACAGACGCACACTCCAGCAAACCAAGGAGCTTCGAACGGTGCCCAATGACAGCACATCGCCCGTGAGCCAGATCGTCCGTGAGCATCACGGCGCGATCTGCGTTCTTCGGCTGAACCGTCCGGAGAAGCTCAACGCGCTGAGCAACGACCTCCTGTCCGACCTGATGGCGGCACTTGGAGAGGCTGAGCTGAACCCGCGGATACACGCGGTGATCATTACCGGCACGGGTCGCGCCTTCAGCGCGGGCGCCGACATCGCAGGCTTCGCCCCCCACATGAAGGCAGGCCCCCGCATGGCCGTCGCCCACTTCCTGCGTCCGGGGCAGCGCATGACGCGACTTGTCGAGACCTTTCCCAAGCCAATCATCGCCGCGGTGAACGGCCTTGCCTATGGCGGGGGGTGCGAGCTGGTCGAGGCCGCGCACATGGCCATCGCTGGACGGAGTGCCGCTTTCTCGAAGTCGGAGATCAACATCGGCATCGTCCCTACCTTTGGAGGCACGCAACGGCTGCCGCGCAATGTGGGCCGCAAGGCGGCGATCGAGTTGATCCTCACGGGCCGGGAGTTCGGGGCCGCAGAGGCCCTCAGGCTCGGCCTAGTCAACCGAGTGGTCGATGACGAAGCGGTTCTTGAGGAGTCGGTCGCTCTCGCCATGAGGGTCGCTGCAAAGCCACCGCTCACGGTCGCGGCGGCACTGTCGGCCATCCATCGCGGCCTGGATGCGTCGATTGACGACGGGCTTGCCATCGAGGAGGCCGCTTTCGCCAGTATTGTCCCCACCAATGACGCACAGGAGGGTGTCAGCGCCTTTGTGGAGAAGCGCCGCCCCCATTTCGTGGGAGCGTGATCGCCGCCACAGGGAGAAAGGCATTGCCGGACCACCCAGGAGGTCCGCTGACCCTGGTGGGGAATTCTGGCTCTCCCAAGGTGCGCCCCAGCCGCTTCTCCCCCATTTCGCGTTCAGCGCCGGGGGGAGGGAAGAGGTTGATGCGTTCTTCCGGGCAGCGCTTGAAGCCGGAGGGATGGATAACGGCCCGCCCGGCCTGCGTCCACATTGTCACCCGAGCTATTACGCCGCCTTTGTTCTCGATCCCGACGGCTACAATCTCCAAGCGGCCTGTCACGCGGAGGCCTGAGCCTTCCGTGCCGTCCCAGCCGAAACGTCACATCTGGCGAAGGCGCAAAGGTGGGGCGCCGGATCACCACCGTATGAACCAAAGGTGCCGATGATGCCGACGCCGACCAGCTCATTGGGCTCGAGCACCACCCTTCTTTTCAACGTGGGTGCTGGGGTGGCCATCGTGGCGATCCTCGCGAGCTTCACTCTTGCCTCGCGCCTTGCCTACACCTCGGCCCTGGCCCCGCAGGATCTGATGGCCATTCGGTTCGCGACCAGCGGGCTGCTGCTTTTGCCCTTCGCTCTGAGGCGGGGCACATCCGCTCTGCTCACGCTCGACTCCCTCAAGCTGGCGCTCACCGGCGGCATTGGCTTCGCAACGCTTGCGTTTGCAGGGCTGGCGCTGGTGCCGGCCTCGCATGGCGGCGCGCTCCTCCACGGCGCGCTGCCTTTCTTCACGTTCGTGATCGGCGTTGTGCTTGGAAGAACCAGGGCCGAAGGACGCCGGATCGCTGGTGCAGGGCTGGTCCTGGTCGCCCTCGGGCTCGTCGGATGGGACACGTTACGGGGCACGGGCTCGCGCCAGCTTCTGGGTGACGCCCTCTTGCTCGGCGCTTCGGCTACCTGGTCCGCCTTCGGCATCCTGGCTGCCCGCGTGAAGATGGACGCCATCAGCACCGCGGCCACCATCGGCGCTCTGTCGGTCTTGGTCTATCTGCCCTTCTATCTGGTGTTCTTGGACTCCCAGCTAGGCGAGGCGCCGGTGTCAGCAATCCTCCTCCAAGTGGCGATCCAGGGCGTCCTGGTCGGCACGGTGTCGGTCTTTGCCTACACCTGGGCAATTTCGAGGCTTGGCGCGATCGGAGCGGCCGTTGCAACGTCAACGGTGCCCGCCGTCACAGCTCTCCTCGCCATCCCGCTGCTTGCTGAGTATCCCTCACCGGTGGTCACGGTCGCCCTCGTCATCCTCGCTGCAGGGAGCCTGCTTGTTCTTTCAAGCCGGAGGCGAGAACCGAGTATCAGGAATGCCTCGTAGGGGGCGATGGCCGCCCTCAACGTTTCCGCGCAGACGACAGAGAGCCTCACCAGGGCGTCCCGTCCTTTCGAGTGTAAAGCCAGCCCCCATTTGGGCCGAGCACGGCTGCGATATCGTCGTCGGGATAGGTGGCGCTGTCTCCCGGCGTACGATCGCCGATCTCAAGGATCAGGCAATCTCGCCTCGTGCGGTTCTCCAGATGGTGCGCCGTGCCACCGGCGGGGAACCCTGCGGCCATGCCGGGAGAAAGGCAGGTTTCCCAAGCGTCCGTGATCAGCGTCGGCTCACCCTCCAGCACATAGACAAACTCGTCCTGCTTTAAATGACGATGGTGCAGCGCCGTCGCGGCGCCAGGGCGCAGCGTCGTGAGGTTCACCCCAAAGTTCCGCAAACCAAAGAAGTCACCCAGCGGACGCTTCACCCTTCCAGCAACCCGCTCGGCGAACGGGGCGGGATAGCCGGACGCCCTTTCACGCGGCGGCACCTCTGCCGCAAGAATGGACGGCGGCTTAAGCTTCTCTGCATCGCAACTCACTGCGTTGTCCCCCTGTCTCGAACTCGGTCTTGGCTTACCAAGGCCAATGCGGCTTCTTTGGACCCCGGCAGAGATCATCGCGATTGATCTCCATGTCGCGGATTTCTCGGTCTGGAAGCCCCGCTAAATCCGAATTGTTGGGGGAGCGTCGCAGCACTCGTGTAGACCATGCCACCACTGAAAGAAGGGGTGAAGGACGCGATTTTCTGGCTTCCAGAGCTTCTTCTGCAGGGTCTGAAGCCGCTTCGGCTGATTGCTTGTTCCGCGCCATAAGTTGAGCCATCTCAAGCATGCCGTGCTCCACGCCCATCCCTCGTTCGCGTCGTATGAGCTTGAGGACCCATGTCACATGCTCACGTCGCCTGATTTCATGCGCGCTATGCTGCGCCCGCGGCTTGGTCAGGCCGACTGCGTTTTCCTCACCATCGGTGAATTCGGCTCAGGGATTCAGCGGGCGGCGTGAGCCGATCCGTGTTTGTTCATTTCTTTTCGAGCGCACAACGCCGCCTTTTGCGAAGGCGCGTCCGTGCAGACCGAGTCGGCCGACCTTGTTTCAAAGATCCGGCATTGGCCCTTGTGCCAGCCGCAGCTCTGGCTTCGCGTCTGGATGCACACTGGGCTGTGCGCCCGGCAGCGCCTGCGCCGCGATTTCCATTCTCTCCCGGCGCTCTTGAGCCACGGCAGCTGACGCTCGTGCAGGCTTGGTCTCAAGGCGCCGCGCCTCGCGCTTGGCCTGACTCGTCCGTGTTGGTGGGGGAGGAGAAAAGGCGCCCGGCCGCGCCGCTGCCACCACGCTTTCCAGCCGCTCGCCCTGGGGTCCCATCGGTAGAACCTGGGCCATTGCCACTGCACGGCGGATTGCCGGGCGAAGGGCGTCATCTACGTCGAACCGGCTCATTTGCGAGCGCTCCCAGGCCTTAGCGGCCCTGGCTGCGTTGTTGGGCGCGATCGCGGCGCTCGTGAGGGCGTCGCGGGCAAGGAGGTAAATCCTCCTTCAACTCCGCGCTCGCCCCTCGGCAGCCACAAGCGCGGACGGCCCGAAAACATTAGTTCGGGCAGGCCCGCTCCTTTGGGGCGAGGCATGGATCGTCCGGCTGCCCGGCCACGAAGGGTGCGCCTCAGCTCAGCGCATCCGCGGCGGTTCCGACCAGGGCGCCGGAGGCGGTGAGGCCGGCCGTGGTGTAGGTGCCAGCGGCAATGACGCCCCCCATGGTGGCACCTTCCGCGAAGATCGCCGCCGCCGCGCTACCCAGCAGAGGTGCGGCCGCCCCGGCGCTGGCAATGGTGAGCGCCACCCCGGCCACGAGGCCAACGCCCGCGCCAATCCAGGTGCCGAGGCCGAGGCCGCCGGCGACGTCGTCGAGCTGGTCGTCGGACAGGGTCAGGCCGGCGGCGGGGAAGGAGGCGTGGGTCTGCGTCATGGTCGTGTCTCCTGCGAAAGGGTGAAGAAGAAGGGTTCAGGGAAGCCGGGAGAGTGAGAGGCGGCGCTCAGCCGAGGGAGGAGCCGATCTGCTGGCCGACCACGCCGCCGGCGCCCGCGCCGACGATCCCGCCCACCACGGCGCCGACGGTGGGGGCCGCCGCCATGGTGGCGAAGGTGGCCTCGCCCATGCCGGCCATGATGCCCGCGATCATGCCGCCAGCCAGGCCACCCGTGGCAGCGACCAGCGCGCCGCCGGCCAGAATGCCTACGCCCAATCCAATTGCGCCGAGCGCGCTCATGCCGCCAGAGATGCCGTCCAGCTGATCGTCGGAAAGGGCAGTGGAGTTGTTGGTCATGGTCTGGGTCCTGGGCTCTCGATGTCTCCCGTGCTGCGGGAGTGAGGCCATCCTATCGACGTCACGTCATCGCTGAATTCGATTGAACCGAAGCGCGCGATAGGCGACGCCGATGATTGATTTGGCTGGCGCTTTGAAGGCGCGGCTGAGGGGCTGCCCGGAAACTCTAGTTTTCGGGCAGGTGCACCGGTAGGAGCCGGAACCCGGCCCAAAGCGACGCTGGTCGTGGAGTCCGTTCGTCCTTGGGCCCAGCGTTGCCGCTGCGCATATTCGGCTCTCGGCTTTAAGCCGAGCCACGAGCCGGAGTGGCCGAAACGCGGACCCCAATGAGGAGGACACCGTGGACCAACTCAAAAGCAGTCTCAGCCCGGCACGCCAGCTGCCCTCAAGGCCGTGATGTAGCGGCCTCGAATCTTTTGATTCTGCAGAGGGGGTATAACGTCCTCCAGACTGCGATCCTGTGGAGCGATGCTCCGCAAAGCAGCAGCGGCCGCGCGGGCTTCTGCTTCCTGGCCGGACATCATAAGGGCACCGACCAGTGTGCGACGTCCTGCAAGCCAAGTTGGTGCATGACGCACCGAGCGATCGGCCCAGTGGGCAGCAGCCTCAAGGTCGCCCGCGACAAGATGCGCAAGTGCGATGCCTGACAGCGTGAAGGCGACCTCGGGATCGTGCGGGCTGAGGCGTACGGCGCGTTCAAAGAGCGGGATCGCCGTCTCGGGCTGGCACGCATAAACATAAACCCAGGCGCAGCTCAGCAGGACCTGGGCTGAGCCGCGGTTCCGAGCGAGGGCCCGTTCGGCCCCTGCGACGCCCGCCGCATAGTCGCGGCCGAGATGAGCGACCGTGATTGCCGCGAGCCGAAGAACGCTTGGATCGTCCTGGCCCAGCCAGAGAAGCTCTCTTGCCCAGACGGCGCCTTCGGCCCACTCCTCGGGCTCGGACCAGCCCTGTGCCTTGCGGACCACGCGGTGACCGGCGCCGTAGGCTTTGGCCAGCGCGAAATCCGGGTCAAGCGCGACCGCTTGACGAAACAAGGTCAGCGCCGCTTCGCTGTCTTCGCGCGTTAGCCGGTACGCGCGGCTGAGGCCGCGCAGATAAAGATCGTAGGCGTCGAGGCTCCCGGTTGGTTTGGTGGCGGAGCGTCCGATCTCAGCGGCCTGAAGACTCGGCTCCATCGCCCCTGCCACGGCCTCGGTCACTCGGTCCTGGAGGGCAAAGATGTCCTCACGTGTGCCATCGAAGCGGTCCGCCCAGACGTGGTGGCCTGTCTCGGTCTCGGACAGCTGGACGCTGATGCGGACATGCTCGCCGGCCCTGCGGACGCTGCCCTCGAGGACATAGCGCACGCCAAGCTCTTGTCCGACCTGGCGCACGTCCACCGCGCGCCCCTTGTAGGTGAAGGCAGAGTTCCGGGCGACGACAAAGAACCAGCGCACCCGGCTCAGTGCCGTCGTCAACTCCTCCGTGATGCCATCGGCGAAGTACTCCTGGTCAGGGTCACCGCTCAGGTTGGTGAAGGGAAGGACAACCAGGGAAGCACGGACCGGCGGGACGAGGGGATTTGGTGTGGCCTCACCCGACGCCTGGCGGTCAAGGGAAGGAGGCTTCTCCGCCTCTTTGGCCTCTGATGTGCCGCTGGTAACCTGCGTCACCTCGGCCTCAAGAAGGTAACCGCGCTTGGGCATGGTCCGAAGCAATCGCCCATCGTCATGAAGGGCCCGGCGGATCTCGGCGACGCAGCCCGTGACGTTCTCATCTGCCACGAACACCCCGGGCCAAACGGCGGCGAGCAGCTCCTCGCGCGTGACCAGCCGGCCTGCGTTCGCCAGGAGATGCCGCAGCACGTCGAAGGTCTTCGGCCGCAGGGCGATCTCCGTGCCGGAGCGGTCGATCAGCGCCCCGCGGCGCGGGTCGAGGGTGAAGCCCGCGAAGCGGAAGACTGCGGACCCCTTCATCTCACCCATGGCCGGCTCTCCCGGACATCTTCCGGCGAACCTAGGCCCAGGAGAGAAGGGAGCGCAGCAAGATTCTACATCCTTTCCACAAGGCTTCCACCTCCTTCTCAGGACGCGTTAGTGGTCGTCGCCGCATCCTCGGGGCATCGATGCAGGACGGCATGGCGGAAAACCCCGGATGGTCTGGGGTGCCGGCCGGGCCTGCAGGGGAGGTCTACGATGTCCGCTTCAGCGCCAATCTATGCCTTTGAGATCCCTCTCGCCAAGCCAGCCAGCAGGCTGGAAGGCCGCTCGAAAGGCTTCCTCGACCGCTTTGCTGCTTGGCTTCAATCGTTCAAGGCGCCGAGCGAGCGGAACGAACTCGCCTATGTGAACGATCGGATGCTCGCCGACATGGGCTATCGGCAAGATGCGCGACCGTACGCCAGCGATCTGCTCATGCAGAACGATGTCGTGCGGGGGCTGCTCCATCTCTGAAGGAGTGGGGCGTGCTCTTTGCACAGACCCTACTTCGCCCGTGGGGCCAACAGAGTGGATCCAGCGAGGCCACCGCCAGTTCTGCCCGAAAACAGTAGTTTTCGGGCAGAATCGTCGGTGTTAGTTTTCCGCGGTGCCGCGATGCCCGAAAACCCCTGCCCGAAAAGCATCTGCTCGAACCGCCCGCGCGGAGGTGGTCACCCCCGCCTTGTTCGAAGGCTTGCCCGAGGGGCCACGCCTGGTTGGCTATGCCCGAGTATCCACGACCGAGCAGACGGCCGAGCTGCAGCGCCAGGCGCTGGCCGAAGCCGGCGCAGCGGTGGTGCATGTGGACGAGGGCGTCAGCGGCTCGGTCATGCAGCGGCCTGGCATGGAGGCGGCGCTTGGCGCGCTGCGGCCCGGCGACACGCTGGGGGTGTGGAAGCTGGACCGCCTCGGCCGCTCCACCGTGGGTGTGCTGCAGCTGCTGCGGGACCTGGATGAACGGAAGATCCACTTCCGCAGCCTCACGGAAGGCTTCGACACGCGCACGCCAGCCGGCCGCGCCCTGATGCAGATGGTGGCGGTCTTCGCCGAACTGGAGCGCAGCACCATCCGCGAGCGCGTCATGGCCGGTCTCGACGCGGCGAAGCGCAACGGACGCATGCTGGGGCGCCGGCCCGCCTTGAAGGCGGCGCAGCGCGATCACGCCCGCGAGTTGCTCGCCGCCGGCCGCAGCCAGGCTGAGGTGGCGCGGATCCTCGGCGTCGGCCGATCCACTGTGCAGCGTCTGCAGCCCGAGATCGACGAGGACGAGTTCGGCAAACGACTGGTTGCGCAGAAGTGAACGGTTCCCCAAGGCGTGCTTACGGTTGGGACGACCGGCCCGAAGACCTGCCACCAGATGGCCTCGACATCCTTGCGGGGTCGATCAGCGCAGCAGTGGCTGATGATCGGGCACGGGGCATGCTGGGGGACCTAGCTTATTCGGCAAGCGCCAAAAGAGGCCCTGGAGGGTTGCCCTCGAAGCATCTCGCGTTCGACGGCATCGAAACCCAGTCCTGGGCGCTGCGGGTCCAGACGTGAACAGAGGGCGACAGTCCAGCAACATCGTCCATCGTGCCCACCCGCACCGTCTGGTACAGGTTCGGCGTGGTCCCGCGCGCCATGCCGAGCAAGGGGGTGCCGCAATCGGCACAGAACCAGTGCTCCAAGACACGTCCCTGGTCGTTGGTTCGTCTTTGCGGCGTCGGGTGTCCGTTCGTGATGCGAAAGGCTTGGTCGCGGACGATCAGGGAAACGACCACGGCCGCGCCACTGCGCCGCTGGCAGTCCTTGCAGTGGCAAGCAAAGATCAGCTTTGGCGGCTCGTCCACGACATAGCGGATCGCCCCGCATTGGCACCCGCCTTCACGAGGAAAGGTCATTGTGGGAAGCCTCTTGGTCGTGCCGTGATCCTACCTCTCGCGGCAAACCCGGTCTTCTAAAACGCCGCATGCCCAATGCCACTGACCTACGTCGGAGCCGACGATTGATGACGGTCCAGTCGTTCGACGAGGCTGAGCCATGATTCCAGCCGACGAATGCGAGTGGGAAAGCCGTTGTGCGTGGATCGCCGCGTTGGTGCCGGCTCTGAGGCGAGCGCCCCAGGCCTTGCCGATCGGCTGGCTGGGTCTCGTCGAGGACGCCGCGGAGCAGTTGGCGGCTGCGGGTCTCGGGGACGTCCTGTCGCACGCGCATCTGCGGGAGAAGTTCGGTGGCATCGATGTGGCCGCGAAGCCGGCGCCGGAGGCGAACCCGCTGTGCGTCAAGGCGGCCCAGGCGATCCTGGCCCAGCTGTCGGACGCGTCCCGGCGAACCTGTGCGCGCCATGGCACGCCCGATGGCCGGCTTCGCACCCTGGGGACATGGAAAGTCACGCGGGGCGAGCGGGCCTGGGCCGAGGCCCAGGCGCATGGCCGCTCGACTTGCACCCCTTCGCCAGGCCCGCTGAAAGCGGCCGTCCGGGGACCGCAAGGAACTGAGCCGTGAAGGCCATGTCCTGCGCCATGCTGCGCCGCATCAAGGAACTCTGCCGCGAGGCCGGCGTCGAGCCGGAAGGCCTATGGCTGATCCAGGCCGGTCACGCGGTGATGCAAGATTATTCCTTCAGGACCTCCAGCGACCCGTCGGCCCGCTGTCGCACCAGGCGGCCCTTCTCGTCGATGCCTGAGGCGCCCGTCCGCTGCCCGATCGTGGCATAGAAGGCGCGGATGTCCGGGCCTGGGTTGCGGAAGTTCTCGCGCATTCGGGTCAGCGCCTCGGCCCGCTCCGCCTCGGTGAGGCGGTCAAAGGGCACGTGGTCGTCCGGGGCAGCTGGGTCAATGGCCTCGGGCGGGTTCCTCATGGCGGCGGTCCTGCTCGGCTGACGCGCTATCATACAGGTGTTTGAGGCGATGGAGGCCAGAAGTGGCGCAAGGCGATCCGCGGCCTGCGGTGGTGATCGATACTGGGATCCTGGGCGGGCGCGAGCCCGTACTGCGGGGCACGCGCGTGCCGGCGCGCGATGTCGCGGCTGCGGTGCGGCACGGCCTGCCGATGGAGGAGATCCTGCAGGACTATCCGAGCCTGACCGCCGAGATGGTCGAAGAGGCCGTGCGCTATGTCGCGGCGGAGCCGCTGCGCGATCGGCCGCAAGCGCCCTCGGCCGCTGTCCCTGCGGGCGGGCGATTGGTGCGCCGCGGATTTGTGCCGCACGCCCGAGACGACGGCTGATTGGCATCGACGGCAGGAAGCACGGAGCCCAGACGGCTCGCATCGAAAAGACGAGCCCATGTGAGAACCGGCCATGTCGGGCGTTTCAACGGCACCGCTCTGTTTCATCGACCTGGAGGCGACCTCGCTGTCCGAAGCCAGCGTGCCGATCGAACTGGGATGAGCGGCGGACACCGGTGAGACGGGGAGTTGCTTGATCCGGCCGGCGCCAGGGTGGGCGGATTGGGACGAGCAATCCGCAGCGGTGCACGGGATCCGGCGCGAAGAACTGAAGGATGGCCTCTCCGTTGCGGAGGTGGGCGCGCTCCTGCGCCGCCTCGCGCGGCGCCACACCCTCCTGTCGGACGCGCCGCTCATGGACGGCCAATGGATCGCGCGGCTCTTCGAAGCCGAAGCGCCGGAGGGTGTCATGCCGCAGCGTGGTCCCCGGCTGCTCGATGCGGCCGAGGCCGCCTGGACGGAGACCAGCCGCCTGTTGTCGCTGGACCCGCAATCCTTCGCGCCCGGGGAAGCGGAACGGTTACGGCAGCAACTCATCGCCGGCCGCATCTGGCGGCTCCGCGACGACGACAGCGTCCGGCACCGCGCGCTGCCAGGCGCCCAGCGGCTGCTGCGCGCGCATCAATGGGTCGCCGGCCGGGTGCGCGCCATCATGCAAGAGCGGGCCAATTCACAGGGCCGAGCCGGGCGAACAGCCTCCGATGTCCACGTCGTACTCGCTTATGGCACCGCCTTCTCACAGTTCGGCGACGAGATCCGGGCGGAAGGCGAGATTGGGTTCGTGGCCCACATAGCCGCGCGGATTTGCGACAAGGCGTGTGCGGCCGATCCGGCCGCCCCCGTCCAGCTTCACCCGGAAGGTCGGCCCGTCCTTGCCTTGCTCGATGGCCGTCACCGTCCCGTGGGCACCGTTGCTTACCCCGGCCTCGGCGAGCCCCTTGGCGACGTTCGCGACCTTTGCGCCGTTGCGGTCATTCTGGCCGAACACCATCCGGTCACCCACCGTCCAGGGCTTGCCCCCCCACCGTCACCGCCGGGCCGGACAACTCACCGCATATCACCCGCCGGTCGCGCATCGCCTTGTTCAGCAGCCCGACATGGGCGCGGGTGTAGGCCAGGGCGATGGTCGAGCAGCCGGGGTTGGCCTTCCTCTTCTCCCACCACCGGTCCACGAGCAGCTTCACCGCGGCGTCGGTGTCGTCGCCAAACCCGACCCGGCCTCGCCTGTCATAGGCGAGCAGCGCGGGCATCACTTCGCCCTGGGCCAGCTGCTCGGAGGCCTTGCGCATCCAGTCGGGGTTGGCCGGATCGCTTGCATCGGGTCGCTGACGGCGGATGTTTTCCATCCGCGCTGCCATTCGCCAACTGCTCGCGCAGCACCTGGATAGTGTCGTCGGCGTGGAACAGGGCGGCGAGCGTCCGCCCTGTGGGGATGCCCGCCTCGCGCGCCAGTCCATCGGCTGCCTTGCCGGTGGGAGCCAAGCCCAGGACCCGGTGCCCCGAGGCGTACCATTCGAAAGCCTGGCATAGGCACCGCCCGAGCCCATGGCTGCTTCCAGCCGCGCACCGTCCACGCCGTGATGACCCTTCGTCGCCGCGAGCCGGGCCGCGTGCTCGAACATCGCTCGTTCGGTGGCGAGATACTCTTTGAGGGCGTACCGCGGCGTGCTGTCCGGCTCCGCGCCCACCGCTTCGACCAGGGGCGAAGCCAGGAGACGTTCGCTCGCGGCCAGAAAGGACACCTCTTCCCCCTGGGTGCGCTTCCACAGCTCGGCCAGGAGATCGCGTTCGGTGAAGGTGGCCCGCTGACGGGCGACCTCGCGGATGATGATCTCGGGGTCTTCCAGCACCGCTTCCGCGTTGGCGGCCCAGACCTCGGCGTTGTGCTTCTGCGCTTCCGAAGCCTGACCCGCCAGGGCCATGGCCCGCGACCAGTAGCCCTCATGGACCGTGGGCCGCAGCGCCACCCCGGCATCCTCATAGGAGCGCCAGTCGCAGCGGGTCTCAAGTCCGGCCTTCACCATGGCCACGTTCGCCGCCTCGACAAAGGAGCGCCGGCTTTCGCGCAAGCCGTCTTCGGTGGTGATGCCCCGGTCCTTGCTATCCGCCCAAGTGCCATCCGGCTGGAGCGCACGTCGGGTGACGCGGACATGTAGGTGGGGATTGCCCACCGTCCAACGGATGGCGAAGTCGGCGACATAGCCGTGCCGCACGAAGCGCTCCTCCAGCCAAGCCTCGGCCAGTTCGCGCTGCTGGTCCTCTGTCAGGTCGCGGGGCAGGGCAATGATGAAGCGTAACGCCGTCCGCGCCGTCTCCGTGTGGTGCTGCGCCGGAGGCACCGCTTGCCAGCGCAGGAGGCGCTCGCCTGTCTCGTCAGTCAGCACATCCTGGGTGAGGACGAGCCCCGCGTGGCCGGGAGGAAAGAAGGGACGGACCTGCTCGCGCATGATCCGGCTGACCAAGGTTGATTCCTCCTTGGCCGTCAGCCCATCGGGAAGCACCACCTCACCCGCTAAGGGCCGGTCAGGATGGGCCGCCATGAAACTCCGAGCCTGGCCTTCGGCGCGGGCGAAGTGGCGCGTAGCCCACTCGTCTTCCGCTGCCTCGGCAGAGTTCCAAAGCGCAGCGCGATCCGTCGCCTGGGGCAGGTGATCGCAGCCCTTTGGCACCATGATGGATGCGCAAACAATGTCGGGCTTGTCGTAGCTGTAAGTGCGTCCAGTGCGCGCACAGGTCAGCGTTTCGCCGCTGTCATACGCCCCCATCGCCATCGCGGATGCACCGCCGCTGCGACTGATATGGCTCATCCGGAAGTGCAACGTGCGCATCGCCAAGCCCCCTCATCCCGCGTGCAAGGGCACACGAGCGCTCACCCCAATTCGCGGCTACCTATCCCCCGATTTTCGCTGCGCAAGGGCGAGAAGAAGCACAATCGCGCGTAATTGCGCACACTGAGTTTCCATCCCCCTTTTCCCTCTCGATCGTGCCGTGCCCCTGTCCGGAAGGCGAGGCGGGGATAGATGCCTCGGGTCACCGCATGGGGAGCAAGCCGTGAGTGAGATGGCTTCGCTTCTGATCGCGGCCGAGGCGCTTTCGGTGGACACGGACGTGATGCTGGGCGGTGTTTTAGAGGTCGTGTCTCAGGCCCGGGTTGGCGGCGAAAAGGTGGAGGCCTGGCGTGGTGCCGGGCGCCGATTTCGGACTGGCCGGACCGTGGGACCCCGGCGTTCTCGCCGAAAAAAATCGGGCGATGCGCCAGTTGCTGCGGCAGATGCTCCGTCTCAGGGACCCACGGATGCACCTGACGCGCTCAAAGGTGAGGCGTGATGGCGCAGCCTTGCGCCGGAAACGAGCCGGGGAGGAGCAAGTATGAGTCAAAGAACGGATAAAACGGGGTCGTGAGCCCACATGTGCCGCATCCCTGTCTCATCTTTGCTGCAAGCCTGCGTCGGGAAAAGAGAACAAACGCATGAGTGGGCCGGGACGGCTCAAACGAGTGCATCCTTGGCGCAGCGATGCGGCAGGGATGTGGTGATTTTGAGAAGCCGACTTCGACCGTTTCGGTGGTTGGGCGAACCAAGACAGGGAGACAAGGGTATGAATGCGATCAGCTGATGGGACGGCCGTCCCGTGGTGAGGCAAGCAACGATGATCGAGGCCCCAGCTGGGGATGAAGGGGTGATGATGAGCCGCCTGGATGGAGCCGAGGAAGTCGTGGTGTTCGACACCGAGACCACCGGCACGTCCCAGCATGACCGGGTGGTGTCGCTGGGCATGCTGCGTCTTTCACCCGAGCTGGAACTGATCGACAGCCTGCATCTGGTCTTCAACCCGGGCCGGCCGAACAACCCCTTCGCCCAGTCGGTCCATGGACTGACCGACGCCTATCTACGTCGGCAGGACCCGTTTGAGCGTCATGCCGAGAGCATCCTGGCTTTCAGCCGGGTGCGGTGCTGGTGGCGCACAACCTGTCCTTCGATCTTCGGATGAGAGGCCAGGAGTTCGGGCGCCTCGGGGTTGGCGGCTTCGACGCGTCAGCGCCGCGGTGCTGCACCGTCCATGGCTGGCGGAAGCGGTACCCGGGCAAGCGGGGCAAGCTCGATCTGGTCCTCGCCGAGATCGGGCTGAGCCGGGATGGTCACATTCACGGCGCCTACGAGGATGCCGTTCTGGCCGCGCAGGTGCTACGCCACCTCCACGACCGGCCGTGCTTCGGGGCGATGCGTTTCATCCCTTCCAGCAGTGAGCGATAGGGGAGGGGCCTTGGACGGATTCAAGAAGGAGCGGCGCTGGGTGGTGCTCGTCACCGATGGCCGGTTCATGCTGCTGGGCCGCGACGCCGATCCCTCGGATGAACGGATTGAGGACCTCGAAGGCTCACTCAGCGAGCGCGGGCTGGCGGGGTGGCTGCTCATCATGGAGGGGGAGCCCACCGACGGGACCAAGCCCCGTCTCATGCAGGTTCGGTCGCTGGCCGAGCCCAAGACTTCTTTCGACAGTGCCGTGGATGCTTTCGTGAAGAACTATGCCTCCGGCCCGTCCGGGTTCTCGCACTGAGCACCCCGCTCAGGACAGCGCCCCCTGGGCCTTTCAGCACGAGTTCCATCGGCGCCCCGCTCCGGATGACTTGCACAGAGATCCGCATCGGCTCCCTTCCGCAAGCCGAGCAACGCAGGCGCCGAAGGAGGGCGGCGGCGGTCTCGCCGGGCCTGACCTGACTGGGCTGAAGCTGTACCCGCACGCCTCTCCGGCACCTTGGCTCGCAGTCGAGCGTGATCTCCGACCCCAAGAGGGCATCGGCCGGGCCAGCAAGGATTCGGTCGCGGATCTGGCGTGGCCGGAGGTTGTGACCCATGCGGAAACTGGCTCAGCGGAATGGGGCGGTGACCTGCCAAAGCTGATCGGCGCCGGCAAGGGACACATCGTTGTCCAAGATAGACCGGACGCCGACGAGCTGCGCCGCGAGGGTGGTTCCGCCACGCAGTTGACGGGTGAGTGCCGCAGCCGCCGGCCCGGTGATCTGACAGCTATCCAAGGCGCCCCGGCAGGTCGCACTGATCGGCGGGTGGCGGTCCACTCGCAGGCGAGCAGCCTGGATGGGCCGCTCACTGACGATGCTCCAGCTTTGGCCGCCATCGACCGTGAAAAGGGAGCCTCCCATGTTGGCTCCACCCATCCCGATGCCGAGACGAATGGAAAGCGTGCATCGCACCCTGTCGGTGAAGCGGTCACAGGCGCAGTCAGCGCCAAGGTCTGGGTTGCCGCCTACCTGTTCTTGCCGAAAGGGGAGGGGCGAAGGAGGTGCCGCCTCCCGGCGCGCTTGGCTTTCCCTTTGGACGCTTTGGGCCTGAGCGACCGGGTGGTTCGTCAGAAGTGCCGTGTCAGCCTGAAGCCCGTATGGGCGGGGCACCAGTTCCATACTTAACCACGCATTGTGATGGGCCTGAGCAAGCTCCATTGCCACAGAGCGTCGCTGGCTTCGGTGCCGCTCTGCTCCAGCGGAAAGCGCCGCTCCATTTCAGCAAGCCGCTCCCTCCAGTCGGCTTGCACGGCTTGAAGCTGATGAGGCTGGGTTGGCGCGGGCAGGGGAGATGTCGCACACCCAGCGAGGGCAGTGGCAGCAAACAGGGCAAAGGCGGCCAGCTTCACGTCGAGGTCTCCCGTTCGGCTCTATCGAAAACTGGCCCGGAGCCGCTGTCGATCCTCTGGCCGCGCTCGCTCCCTCGGATTTCACGCCCCTTGCGGACAGTCACCCGGTTAGACCCTGGTCGATAGCCGACGCGCCGGCTCGCTCTCTTCAATGCTTTCGAGAGGCAAACTTGGCTGCATCTCCACAGCACGCCTAAGCGCCGTTCAATCGTGGACTCCTGGACCGCGTAGTCGCCAACCTGAGGGGCGGCTTATGTGAAGCCGAGCAAACGACGGAGAGGCAAGATGACCAAACCCGTGTCAGATGAGGCTGGCGAGCCGGTTCCCCAGCCCGTGTCGGGAAAGGCGGTCATCTACACTGCCCGAGGCGGTTACGACGTGATCCGGATCATTGAGCGTACCGTGCGGGCGCCGGCTGCTGGCGAAGTCCGCATCCGCGTCCAGGCCGCGGCGGTCAACCCCACCGACATCGTCGTGCGCGACCCCGGGCGCGGCGAGCCGCCCCTGACCCCCGGCATGGACGCAGCGGGCCACGTAGAGGCTGTCGGCCGAGGGGTGCCACAGCGCCTCCGCGTCGGGGACGCGGTGATGGCGGCCGTCACGCCGATCCGGGCCGAAGGCGGTGCCCAGGCGGCGCATATCATCGCCCCGGCCGCCTCGGTGGTTCCCATCCCCAAGGGCGTCTCGCTTGCGGAAGCGTCCACTCTGCCCATGAATGGCCTGACTGCCTTGTCCGCCCTGGAGATCGCCGGTCTCTCCCCGGGGAAAATGCTGGCCGTGAGCGGCGGCGCGGGCCTCTTGGCGTGCTACACGATCGCGATTGCGAAGCGGCAGGGGCTGCGGGTGATCGCTGATGCGAAGCCAGATGAGTTCGGGCTGGTGCGCAGTTACGGCGCGGACGTCGTGGTGTCGCGCGGGCCAGGCTTCGCCGCGGCGATCCGTGCGGCGGCGCCTGAGGGCGTCGATGCCCTGCTCGACACGGCGCTCCTGCGCGAGAGCGCCTTCCCCGCCATCCGAGACGGGGGCGTGTGCGTCTCAGTCCGCCGCTGGGACGATGCCCCGAGCGAACGCGGCATCCAGGTCAAGCTCGTGTGGGCAGGTGAGGTGCTGGAGCGCACCGAGTGGCTGGAGCAGCTTCGGGATATGGCCGAAAGCGGCGTGATCAAACTCCGGGTGACGGGGGAGTACGCACCCGAGCAGGTCGCTGACGCCCAGCGCGCGCTGACGGCGGGCGGTCTGCGTGGTCGGCCTGTGATCATCTTCTGAGGAAGACAGGTAGCGCCCACGCAAAGTCTTGCGGAGACGGAACTCCTTGTTCCTATGCTCCCTTTCCGGCCGAGCGCATGAAAAGAAGAACCCGGCCGCAAGGCCGGGTATGGTGCAGATCACGCTCTTGCCTCGTCCTGTGCATCCCGAGAAGCCGGACGGGTGCTTGCACGCCACGCGGCACTTGAACAACGCCGGTTCCTCGGGCCTCCAGGGCCTTCATCTGTCGCTGCCAGGACTCAAAGGCGAGGGCACGGTCCGGACAGTAAAGGTCGAGGCGAAGTTCCTCCAGCGCGTCTTCGTCCAACTCATCGAGGGGGATGCCCATGGCCGGTCTCCTTGGCCGCCCCTTTTCCAGGAGTGGATGGGCGGTCTACTCGCACGAACACCGCACTCCCGCCGCCCTCAGTCCAGCGATGCCCCTGAGGCTTCGACCAGACCCTGCCAGACCTTCTCTTGCTCTTTCACATATTGAGTGAAGGCCGACGGGCTCTCGTCCCACACGGTGGTGAACCCCATCGGCTCGAGCCGCGCCTTGAACTCATCGGAGCGGACGACCTGCACCAAGGCTTCGTGCAAGCGCTGGATCACGGGAGCCGGCGTGCGCGCGGGGGCGGATATCGAGTACCAGGACTGCATATCGATGTTCGCCTGGGGGAGCACTTCCTTCATGCCCGGCACGTCGCGCAGCTCGGGCACATAGGTGATGCGCTCGGCGCTGCCCACGGCCAACGGCCGGAAGCGGCCCGAACGGACATGCGGCATCAGTGCCGGGATCACGTCGAACATCATGTCGATCGTGCCGGCCAGCAGGTCCGTGATAGCCGGGCCACCTCCCCTGTACGGGATGTGGGCGATGTCCATGCCTGCCGCGCGGTTGATGGAAGAGAGCGTCAGATGGCTCGTTGTGCCCGTGCCGGAGGAGCCCAGGCTGATGCGCCCCGGCGCGGCCTTCGCGGCGGCGACGAGATCGGCGAAGGTCCGCCAGGGCCGGTCGGCGTTCACCACCAGCAGCACCGTCCCGGTCGAGACGCGGGTCACGTGGGCCAGGTCACGCTCCGGGTCGAAGGGCATGGAGCGGCGGTAGAGGAACTTGTTCGCCGCCAAGAGGGCCGCTGTGCTGAGAAGGATGGTGTGCCCATCCGGCTCGGTCTTTGCCACGACATCGGCGCCAATGTTCCCGCCTGCGCCGCCGCGGTTATCTACCAGAAAGGTCTGACCAAGGATGGGCTGCAACCGCTCGGCCAAAAGGCGGGAGGTGATGTCGGCCGCTCCTCCCGGCGCAAAGGGCACGATGATCCGCACGGAGCGGGTGGGGTAGCTCCCCTGGGCTAAGGCCAAGCCCGGTGCAGCGAGAAGGACGGAGACTCCCAGCAGTTGGCGCCGTGTCATGCTCATGCAGTGCTCTCCTTGGCAGTGCGGATAGTGGGCAGCGAAGTGCTAATGGCCACCAACCAACCGCCGAAATCCTTTCGAGCGCCACGGCAAGCAGAGAACACAAAGCATCTGCGCGCTGATCGAGGCACCTCGTTCGGCCGACCACGTGGCGTTCTGGACAGCGGGCGAGAGGCAGTATGCGACCAGAGGTCCTCAGCGCGCATGCCTGCCAAGATTTCCGTTTGCGCGAGGCCACACAGGCTCACAATCAGCCCACCGGAAGCACGGTTCTTCAAAGACGGATGCCGCGTGCCCGAACAAGTTCCCCGAGCTTCGAGGTCTCTTCGCTGAGCAATCTCCCAAATTCGGTCGGACTAAGAACGAAAGGCTGCATGTCCGGCGTCAAGCGATTGCGAAGACCCTCACTCTGGAGTGCCCCACCGATGGAGCGGTGGAGCTTTTCGATCACTGGTGCTGGCGTGCCTGCAGGCATCATGAGGCCGTGGAAGTAGCTGTAGTCGATCGGGAAGCCTGCTTCGGAGAAGGTCGGTAGATCAGGTAGGGCTGGAAGGCGCTCAGGCGTCGAGATCCCGATGATCCGTGCGTTGCCGGCACGATGCTGCTCCAGCACATTCATGCAGGAGATGCAGACGGCCGGGAGGTTGCCTGCAATCAAGTCCGTCACCGCCAGCGTCTCGCCACGGTAGCCAACATTGTCCAGCTCAATGCCCGTCTGCCCCCGCAGCATTTCCATCAGAATCTGTCCCGTGCTGGCGTTTCCAAGAGTTCCGTAGCTGAGCGTACCCTGACGCTTCACGTAGTCTACAAACTCGCGGACGTTCGTTGCTGGGACAGCCTTGCCGACTGCCAACACCATTGGGGCTTTGAAGGTGGGCGTCAGCGGCAAGAATTCGGACATGCGATACGATAGACTTGGCATCAGCAAAGGGTTGAGTGTCATCGCAGCGTAAAGCATGTACCCGATGGTGTAGCCATCGGGCGCCGACCGGGCGATTGCCTCGCTGGCGAGAATTCCGTTTGCGCCGGGCCGGTTCTCGACCACCACGGGCTGTCCCAATTCACCGCGCAGCGTCTCCGAGAGGAAGCGGCTAATCGTGTCGGAGATGCCACCGGCAGCGACCGGCACAATAATCCGGAGTGGACGGCTCGGAAAGGCAGGCTGGGCGAGGGCAGGGCGCGCCAAGCCGGGAGCCGCGCCGAACGAGAGTGCCGCTATGAGGCTCGCCCGTCGTGAAATTCTGAAGCGCAAGGTGGTATTCCTCCGAGACAAGATCGCGCCTCTGTCGAGCGCATTGCCTTCATCGGAATGATAACTTACTTACGAGTCAAGGAATTTTGAATGAGCATCCTGCCTGTGACGACCCTTTCCAACGAGCCCCGAGTGCAGATGCGAGACGAGATCAAGCGGGTCGCAGCGAGGCTGCTGACGCTGAGAGGGTACCGTGGCGTAAGCTACGGTGACGTCGCCAGCGAACTCGAGATTACAACAACCAACATCCACTATCATTTCGGCCCGAAGGCCAGGCTCGTGGCGGCCGTGCTCGCCGACTATATCGAACGAGTGGGAGGCCGATACCGCGCGATATGGACGTCTCCGGCAACTACTCTTGCACAGAAGGTTAACGACACGGTAGCCTTCAACCGTGAGGCATTCGTTCGCCTGAACCCGACCGGGACCGAAGGAAATTCCTGGAGTCTCATCACCCGTCTGTCTGCGGAGGGTGAAGCCCTCGACGACGTGATGCGCGAGCGCATCGTGGCCTTCCGGCGCGACATCCAGGCCAGTGCTGCGGTCGGGATCGAAACAGCGGTCCGCAATGGAGAGCTGCGGCCGGAAACACCGAGCCAGGAAATCGGTCGCCTCGTGGCAAGCTGCTTCCTTTACGCGGTTCATATCACGCGCGACAGCGGCGGATTTCGCGGATTGTCGCAACATTACGCTGTGCAGTTGGACCTTATTGAGCGGAGCTGGGGCGCCGCCCATCCCAAGGCGGTCAGGAAACTTATTGACAAGTAAGTATCGCAAACCCTAGCGTTCTGCCAATGGCGCTGTCCAAGTGCTGCGCGTGGCTTCGAGGAGGAACGCGGATGGGGCACATTGCCACCACCGGGATGATTGACTGCGACATTCATCCGGCTGTGCCGGGCATGAAGGCGCTGCTCCCTTACTTCGATGCACATTGGCAGGAGGTCATTGACGCTCGTGGCGTTGATGGTCTCGACCTCGCCTACTACCCGCCCAATGCACCGATCAGCGCGCGTCCCGATTGGCGTGTCCCGGGCCGCAAGCCAGGCTCCACCCTAGCGGACATGCAGGTCCAGGCGCTTGACCCGTTTGGTATCAGCCGCGGCATCCTCAACTGCCTTTACGGCGGGCCGGCGATGTACAGTGCGGATCTCAGCGCCGCCATCTGCCGCGCGACCAACGCCTGGGTGGCAGCGGAATGGCTCGACAAGGACGACCGGCTGCGCGCCTCCATCGTCATCTCGACACAAAACATCGAGCTTGCTGTGGACGAGATTGAGCGGTGGGCGCCAGATCGTCGCTTCGTGCAGATCCTGGTACTGGGTGCCCACGAGGCATTGCTGGGGCAGCGCCATCACTGGCCCATCTACAAGGCGGCAGAGAAGCACGGGCTGCCGATCGCCATTCACGCTGGAAGCGCAATGCGCCACGCGCCCACCGCGAATGGCTGGCCCTCAACGCTCTACGAGGAGCATTGCAGCTTCACCCTGACCTTCCAGAGCCAGCTTCTTAGCCTGATCGCCGAAGGGGTCTTCACGAAGTTCCCGGCGCTGCGTGTGGTGATGCTCGAATCCGGCATCGCTTGGCTACCCAGCTTCTTCTGGCGCGGGACAAAGATGTGGCGGGGAATGCGCAAGGAGATTCCCTGGGTTGACGCCTCGCCGGCCGAGATCGTGCGCGAACGGGTCCGTTTCTCACTGCAGACCTGGGATCTGCCGCAGGATCCAACCTATCTCGATCAGCTGCTCGAACAGATCGACGCCGACGACATTTTCCTCTTCTCGACCGACTATCCGCACTGGCGCTTCGAGGGCGGCGATCCCACCCGGGGGCTGCCGAAGGCCTTGCTGAGCAAGGCCTTGCGTGACACGCCGCTCGCCACCTACCCCCGTCTGAAGGAGACCACGTGATGAGCAGTTCGACGCTCCAGGCGCCGGTCCGCTCCGAGGACGCCGGGATCAAACTGGTGGATTGCGACATCCACCCCACCGTGCGCTCCATGAAGGATCTGCATCCTTACCTTTCCAGCCGCTGGCGCGAGCATCTGGACAGCTTCGGTCAGCGCTTTCGGCAAGCCTTTGTCTCCTCGACGGCCTTCCCGAAGGCGACGCCCGCGCTCGCTCGGCGCGATGCCTGGCCTGAGGATGGGAGCCCGCCCGGCTCGGACCTCGCTTTGATGCAGCGCCAGCACCTGGACGCGAACGGCATCGACCGTGGGATGCTATTTCCGCTTTTTCCCCGCGCGCTGGATGAGCGCAATATCGACTGCGCCCATGCCGTCTGTCGCGCCATCAATGATTGGCAGGTAGCGGAGTGGATCGAGCCTGAGCCACGCCTCAAGGGCACCATTACCGTCATGGCTGAGGACGCCGAAGGGGCGGTGGCGGAGATTGAGCGCTGCGCAAAGATGAAGGGATTCGCGCAGGTGGCGCTGGTTACCCGGCCGATCGAGCCGCTGGGCCGCAAGCGCTACTGGCCCATCTATGAAGCCGCGGCCCATCACGGCTTCCCGCTCGGCCTGCATAACTCCGGCAACAACGGCCATGCGGTGACCGGCGGCGGCGCGCCTTCCTTCTATTTCGAGGAGCACCAAGCCGTCTCTATGAGCCTGCACGCCATGGTGACGAGCTTCATCATCGAGGGCGTGCCGGAGCGCCTGCCTGACCTCAAGATTGTCGTCGTCGAGGGTGGCTTTGCCTGGGCAGCGCCCTTGGGCTGGCGAATGGACGGGCTCTTCGATCGCTTTCGCGGCGAGGTGCCCCATTTGAAAATGAAGCCCTCGGAATACCTGCGCCGCAACTTCTGGTGGACGACACAGCCCATGGAGGAGCCCGAGAAGCCCGAGCATCTGCGCCAGCTGCTCGATTGGATGGGCTGGGACCGGATCGTTTTCGCGTCCGACTATCCGCACTGGGATTCGGACGACCCCCGCCACGCCTTCAAGATCCGCATGAGCGAGGCGGAGAGGCAGGGCATCTTCGCCGGCAACGCTCAGGCGATCTACGGAGACCTCCTGGCATGAGCGCGACAGCGACACTGACGCGGCATGTTGTCGCGAAGGTGGGCGAGATCCCGGACAAGGGCAGCAAGCTTGTGAAAGTGAAGGGACGGCCGATCGCACTCTTTCACGTGGGCGGCGAATATTTTGCGATCAGCAACGTGTGCCCGCACGAGGGCGGCAGCCTGTGCCACGGCAAGCTGATCGGGCTCATCCGATCCAGTGAGCCAGGTGTCTACGAGCGCACGCGGCCCTTCGAGATGCTGCAATGTCCCTGGCATGGCTGGGAGTTCGACATCCGCACCGGCAAGTCCTACTGCGACCCCGACAGCATCAAGGCGCGCTCCTACGCCGTCACCGTAAAGGATGGCGCCGAACTTGCCGAAGGTCCCTTCGTGGCTGAGACCTTCCCGGTGTCGGTGGAGGATCAGTACATCCTCGTCGAGATGAAATGATGGCCTGGCACGACGTGGCGAGGGAGGGCGAGTTCGAGCCAGATGTGCCGAAGGTGATTCAGGTCGGTGACGACCGCATCGCCGTCTTCCGCCTAGAGGACGGCTACTACGCCATCAGCGACATCTGCACGCATGAGTACGCACTGCTTTCCGACGGGTTTTGCGAGGGAGGCAAGGTGGAATGTCCGCTGCATCAAGCCTGCTTCGACATCCGCACGGGCAAGGCCCTGGACGAGCCGGCAGAGGTTGACTTGGCCACCTATCCCACGCGCGTCGAGGGCGGGGTGGTGCAGTTCCAACTCTGATGCGAACGCTCATCATCGGGGCTGGTCAGGCGGGACGTCGAACGGCGGAACTGCTGCGCGGTTTGGACGCGGAGCGTGAAATCCTTCTCCTCGGCGAGGAGACGGAGCCTCCCTATGACCGCCCGCCGCTTTCCAAGGAGATCCTTCTCGGCGAGGAGCGGCCGAGGGGGCTCATGCAGCGTGACGCCAAAGCCTACGCCGACCAGCGCATAGCTCTGCGCCTCGGCGAGCGGGTGGCACGGGTTGATCTGAAATCGTCGCGCGTGGAGACGGAAGCAGGTCTGCACATCCCCTATGATTCATTGGTTATCGCGACTGGCGCGAGAGCGCGTAGCCTGCTCGTGCCGGGTGCGAATGATCCCCGCATCCTGACCCTCCGCAGCATGGCGGATGCGCGAGCCTTGCGCGCACAGCTGAGACCGGGTCTGCGCCTCGCCGTGGCGGGGGCAGGACTCATTGGCCTGGAGGTGGCGGCTGCGGCAATCCAATGCGACTGCATGGTGACCGTGATCGAGATGGGCGAACGCGCCATGGCCCGCTGCGTTCCCAAGGAAGTCAGTGATCAAATCGAGGGGTGGCACCGCGCGGCTGGTGTTGCACTGGAGTTCGGCTGCCGGCTGGCCGTCGTCAATCCCGAGAAAGATGCCTTGCGCCTCGCAACGAGTCGTGGGGAATTTGAGGCTGACCTCCTGCTGGTCGCGGTCGGCGCCGTACCAAACAGCGAGCTAGCGTATGAGGCGGGCCTCGCGGTCGATGATGGCATCTTGGTTGATGCCTCAGGCCGCAGCTCGCACCCAACCGTCTTTGCTGCTGGCGAGGTTGCCCGGATCCGCCAGTCTTGCGGCCGCCACGTCCGCTTCGAGACGTGGCAAGTTGCGCAACACCAGCCGAGCGCCGTCGCGAGCGCTCTCTGCGGCATAGACAAACCCTATTCCGAGCTGCCTTGGCACTGGACCGATCAGTACAAGCACAATGTGCAGATCCTCGGCGCGCATGATGCGGGCCTAGAATGGCTGTGCCGCGAGGACGGCGGAAGGCTGGCCTATCTCGGCGTCGATTCCGAAGGCCGGGTTCGAGGCGCGATACTGATTGACAACGGGCGTGAGACGACACCTGTCAAGCGGATCATAGCATCGGGAACGGCCATGAGCCGCGGCGTGCTGCGCGATCCAGCGACACCGCTACGACAGCTTTGCTGATCCGCGAGACTTCCGAGGGAGGAGAACGAACATGATGGCAAACAGGCGTACCCTGATCGGCGGCATGGTGGCGGCGCCATTGGCCGCCCACGCTCAATCACGTGGGATCGACAAGCCAATCCGCATCGTTGTCGCGTACACGGCTGGCGGTGCGGCCGACACCTCGGCGCGTACTGTCTCCCAGCGCTTATCGGAGAAGCTGGGTGTTCCTGTCGTGGTGGAGAACAGGCCGGGCGGCAACACCCTTATCGCCACGCAGTCGGTGCAACGCGCGCCGGCCGACGGAACCAGCTACCTCATGGTGTCGCTGAATTTTGCGCTCAATCCGGTTCTGATCGCCAACCTACCATACAGCCCGTTCGAGGATTTCACGGCTGTGGGCCTGATTTCCTCAGCTCCGAACATTCTCGTTGTCCATCCCTCCTTCCCGGCGCGCAACGTACAGGAGTTCGTGGCTGAACTTCGGCGCCGTCCGGGCGAGATTGCCGTGGCCCATACGGGCGTCGGCACCATTACTCATCTGGCGGGCGAATTGCTCTATGAGATGAGTGGCACGCGCGCCAACCTGATTGCGTATGGCGGGAGCGCGCCCGCCCATAGTGATCTGCTTTCCGGACGGGTTTCGGCCATGTTCGACAGCAGCAGCCTTCCCCATATCGCTGACGGGCGGCTGCGTGCGCTCGGCATCACCGGAGCTCAGCGTCTGGAACTTCTGCCGGACGTGCCAACGATCGCCGAGCAGGGCTTCCCCGGCTACGAGGCAAGCTCTTGGTACGGCTTGGTCGCTCGCCTCGGCACCTCGCCTGAAATTGTTCGGCAGGTTTCGTCCGAGGTGCAAGACATCATGCGGCTGCCCGACGTTCGACAGCAGCTTTCTCAGCGAGCGTTCATTCCGGGCGACACGACGCCTCAGCAGTTCGAGAGCTTCATGCGAAGCGAGGCGCGGCGGTGGACCGACCTTGTACGCAAGCGGAATATTCGAGCGGACGTTTAGACCCGATGCTGGTGCATTTTCCTGCACTCCGACGGCACTGAACCAGTCAGTCCCGTCAGGAATGGAAAGAGCGGCGTTCGCTCTTTCGGTCTCGCCCGAGGCCGCGCGACCGGCATGGGCGGGGTCCTGAGGCACTGGCAGGACGTCTGACGGCTCACCATACGCGTTAAGCGCACTGGTGTCGGCGCCTGGGCTGAGCGGCTGCTGAGACCGCGATCGAGTATGAGCAGGCCATGCTTGTTAGGGAGAACGCAGACCTAGGACGGCGAGAACTGAGCTTCCCCTCAGCGAGATCGCTTTCGCCCATGTCCGGCCTTGCCCTCAGCCCTGTCAATTCTCAGCTTGAGCAGGAACGCCCCGTCTTCGTCCAAGAAGGACTGCCAGCGGTGACCGAACAAGGCGAGCCGTACGTGCCCACACCCGAGGAAGTGCGCCGATGATTGAGCGTGGTTTCTCCGGGCGAAGCCGAACACCAGATCGAGCCGGTGAAGCCTGGTTTGCCGCCAGAAAGACCGTCAAACGTGACGCATCAAGGAGAGCCGCCCGCGCCCCTTCCCCCCCGAGCTTCGCGATCTCCATCCCGCCTCGGATGAAGTGCTGCTGCATAGGGCGGGCGGCGCTATTCCTTGACGGAAGCCGATGACAGGCCGTTTGGGAGAAATTCCCTGGCTAGTGCTGCGAAACGCCTTGGACAGCGACGACGCTCCCGCTATCAGTCCTTCACGGCGGACAGATGGTGTCACGCGCACGCCGGATTTCAGGCCCGCACTATCGGGCCAACAACAAGATGATGAAGCTGCCAGCGGACCCGAGAAAATCTCCTCACTGCTGACACACCGACTCGTAGGCTCCACTGGGGCCAGGCAGACGTGACACTGGAGAGGCGGGGAGGGCATGGCCTTCCCCGCCTCTCCATCTCTATCGCATTCACCTTTATGTGTCCGACGGTCGCAGCTGACTGTTGGTCTGCGCGCGACGCCGACGGGCAGCTGGCTTCGTGCCGACCGGAAGCGGCAGCTGCATGAAGACCCTGCTGTTGTGCCCCTTGCCGGTGTCTGGGCCTCCGCCTCGCAGCCGCCTAGCGGCACGGGCCAGAAGCACTCCACCCGGCCCTCCTCGCCCCGCAGGGCCAGGAAGACCACGCGCCGCAGCGCCCCGTCCGGCTCGGTCTCCACCGCGAGGCGGAACATCAGCACCTCGGCATCCTCTCTGCCAAGCGTGAGGGCAAGCTGCTGCGCCTCCACCTCCCGCGGGCGCAGCGTGCGCTTCGTGGGATCCTCCGCGTCGCCCCGGAAGAAGCGCACAGGGACCCCCTTGATGAGGAAGACGAAATAGTGGGTCTCGTCGAGGATCCTCTGCCAGGCATAGCGCCCGCTCTCGGCTGCGTGGGCGAGCTGGTGCTTGGAGAAGGCGTAGGCGCGGCAGCCAATGCTCCATGCGTCGTCACCGGACCAGTAGTCGGCCTGCGCCAGGGCATCGGCGCGGCCACGCGCGAGCAGTCGGGCGACGGCGGCGAGCCGCTCCTCGGTGAGGGCAGGGTGCGGTTCTGCAGGTCCAGGGCGGCGAGCAGGACCGAACGGCCTATCGTGTCGGTCCGTCAACGTGGGCGGGCGACGCGCCGCCTCGCATGGTTTGGCGACGGCGCCCTCCAGGGCGCAGCGCACCGATCACAAACCGCCAATATTTCATGCACCTTGCAACTGCCAGCAATGTCAGCGACCTAGACGACTGGCCATCAAATCACGGCGGATAGCTTCGCAAGCCATTGCTAGGCCATATAATTTCCTCTTGGCACGTTCCTTGCTGCTTGAAAGCTGCACCCACAACGAGGGTGTTTCCCTGACCTCTTCCGGTCAGCACAAAGAGGAAGCAAGCCATGCAGATCCTTAAGCAAGTGGCCCTGGGCTTGGCCCTTCTCACCGCCCCCGTCGCCGTGAATGCCGCCCCCCTCACCGGCTCGATCGACTTCGGGGGGCTATTCCAGGGCACCGACGCGAGCGGCAACAACGTCCGCCTGTCGGATGCGGTGGCCATCGACTTCTGCGCCAACGTCACCGGCACGTGCATCACCGGTGCCGGCGGTTCCTTCCTGGTGAACGCTGTTAGTGCCGACAGCAACATGCCTGTATCGGTGGGCAACATCGGGACGATCCAGGACTTCAACTTCGATTCTTTCGCTGGCCCCATCGCCGACTTCTTCACCGTGGGCGGCCTGTCCTTCGACCTGAAGGAGATCATCGCCACGCAAATTACTCTCCCGCCGCCGCCCCCCGGCACCACGCCCACCGACTACCTGCTGATCAGCGGCTTCGGCACGCTGCGCGCGGCGGGCTTCGACAACACCCCGGGCACCTTCACCTTCTCGGGCCAGACAGACGGCGTGAACCTGCTCGGCACCTTCACCTTCTCCGGTGGCGCAGCTGCGCTCCCCACGCCCGTTCCTGCGCCGGCCGGTCTCGCCCTGCTCGGCGCCGGCCTGCTGGGCCTCGGCCTCGTGCGCCGCAAGGCCGCCTGACACTTCTTCGTCAGAACACACCAAGGCAGCGCTCCGGTCCCACAAGGACCGGAGCGTTTTTCATTGGTATCAGTACTTATGAGATCTGCGCGCGGGAGGCTCGGTGCGCGGCATTTTGACGTGCGGGCCGTGGCATTCCCTTCCGCCTCGATCGCGGCGCGCGGGTTCCTGCTTTGCCGCTCACGCCGGCTGGAGATGGAGGCTTCGCTTGAGGTTGTAGGCGGTGGCGGTGAGGTGAACCTGGGCTCTGGCACGGGCGAGACCTCGCCATCGCATCCGCCTCAGCCCGTAGCAGCGCTTCCCCGTGCCGAAGATCTTCTCCACACGCGCCCGCACCCGCTGGATCGGCGCATTCCAGGCTGCCCACCGCGCCAGCGTCTCGGCTCGATCCCACGGATCAGAACCATAAGGAGAGCCTCGCTCTGCCAAGGGGTAGCCCGCCGCCGCATGAAGCAGTCCCGACCTCGAATAGATTGAGATCCGAGGGGCCTGGCATTTTGGCGCGCAGCGCGAACGCGGGGATGGCGAAGAGCAAGCGGTCACGCCGGAGGGCGCCAACGATCAATCATTCAGCCGGAGCGCTCTTTTGTAGCCATGGCTGAGGCCTTTCGGGGGCAAAGCTTCAGCGAGAAGTGGCCGCCCTCTCGTGCTGGCCGCCTCGCCCTGTGATGGCGCGTCGAAGCCAAAAGCGTGCCGCCAGCAGGTGATAGGCGCACCATGCAGAGATCCCGGCGAATTTCGTCCCGTCCTCAAGCACGAGCCAGTCCATTTCCTCCGCGACCACGTCGAGCATCACGCTCGAGCCAAGCAGACCCAGAGCGGCGAGGAGGAGCGGCCAGTCCATGCGCCGATGGAAGTCGCGATAGGTCCAGAGATAAGCGATGGCTGCGGTGGCATACCCGGCCAGGATCAGCTTCTCCGGCACACCGAAGAAGGGCAGCACTGATTCATGCAGCAGAAACACGTCGTCGAATGCAAGCACGGCGGCCAGCAGCCCACCGGCTGCCAGCGCTGACTGTGCCCGCGACGGCGGCAGGACAAGCGCGGCGAGAAGCGAGGAGGTCGCTGCGACGGACCAGGCCAGCACGCCAAGGTTGGAGAAGAAGCCGAGATAGGGCGGTCCGCCCGTGCTCGCCGCCGGGTCGCGGAATAGCAGCTCGGCATCAAGGCCAAGCGGCAAGACAGCCAGTGCAGCAAGAAGCGGGAGGAGGGCGAAGGCGACGACGCACCGTGGGCGGCGCGGAGGAAGGGACGCGATCTCCAGCCTCACGCGATCCATCAGAGAGATTGCTTTCATTGTAATGAAACTTTCACCCGCAAGACACCTAATTGTCAAACAGGTCGTTCCCCGAATCGTTGCCGATGATCAGAGCACGGCGCGCAAAGGAAGCGGCCAGGGGGCCAGTTGCTGAGACCGTCCGCCTTGCCCAACTTCTGGCGTGCTGGGGAGCAAAACTTTCACGCTGCCGGGCCATACGTCGGAGGCCACAGACAGATCTCCGCTCACCGGATCGGTGATCGCGTCATGCCAGAACCCTCAGACCTCCACCTACGCAAGGCCAGGGTAGCTCAACGTGCTTCAGTCTGGCCTATAGCCGAGACGGTTTTCCCTATGAGTTCGGGTCAGCAAGATTTGGTATCAGCGGCGAAGCGAGTGCGTGTCCTCTTGCAATCCACCTGTTTTCGTCCGGATGGCCAGTCGCCCCTAGTCCAACAATTGGTCCGGGCCCTCAACCACACTTCCTGGACATGGCCCCGGTTGCCTTCAGCGTCACCGCGTCTCCGAGCAGTGACGCTTTTTTGGCTGCGAGGGGGCAACTGCTTCTCGCCGGCGTTCCAGAAGGCTGGGGCGGCCAAGGCGGTCTTGCAACCAGGCAGTTGGGCTCAGGACCCATCAAACGCACGCGGTGGCGTGCCCGAAGCTGCCGCTGACGCTGTGACACCTCGAAGGATCGGCGCAGCTCGGCCTGAGCCCAGGCCGCGTGGGATGCTGGATGGTCGCCTCGTGCTTTTCACAACAAAACGCTCCGGCCCTTGCGGACCGGAGCGCTGCTGTCGACTCTGCAGGTCTTTGGGTTCAGGCAGACTTGCGGCGCATGAAGCCGAGGCCCAGCAGGCCGAGGCCCATCAGGGCAAGGCCAGCGGGAGCCGGCACGGGCGTCGGCGTGATGCCGGCGACGCCCAGGCGAACCTGGGCCAGGTCACTGATGTTCGAGATAGGAACGGTCGAGGTCAGGGAGAAGCTCACCGCCACTTGGCCATCCAGGGAGCCAAGCGTGAAGAAGTTCTGACCGTTGCCATCCAGGGCAATGTTGTTGAAGTTGAAAACGGTGCCGAACTGGTCGACAGCCTGGAAGTTGGCCGTGCCATCGGCGATGGCGTCCAGGTTGAACTGTAGCTTGTCGAAGCCCAGGGTCGGGTCCGCCAGGGCGATGCTGATGGCGTTGAACGAGCCGTCCGCCGCGGTGATGCGGGCCTGGCCGCCACCGTTGACGTTGAGCGTCTCGTTGCTGGTGAAGTTCACCCGGGTGCTGTGCGAGGTGTTCAGGCAGCCCTGCACCGTCATGCCGCTTGAGGCGGTTCCGCAGGCGTTGAAGATGACGTTGTCCACGTCACCCGAGCCGCCCACCAGCCCGGACTGAAGGATCAGGGTCGCGCCGGCCGGAGTGGCGAAGGCCAGGCCGCAGGCGAGGGCAGCTGCGGCAAAAATGGAATTCTTGTTCATGATGGCGCTCACCGTCCGATGCGACCCGAGGGTCTGTTACTCCAAAGATAAGCAAGCGCCGTGCCAAGGGATTTTTCTCTTTGTAGACAATGCGCTATGGATTCGGATTCCCAGGCCTCTCGCCGCTTGTAAAATATTCCGACGCATCTTTTTAAAGCGGGGCGAATTTTGCGCGGCGTTCGGCCGTGCGCCGACCGGTGTGTCTCCCCTTACCCGCAGGGACGGGGACAAGGGTTAGCGCCTCGGCTTGCCCGTCTCCCGGCTCTTCGAAAGGGCCTCGTGCCAGCGCTGCAGGAGCAACCTCGCTGTCGCGTCCACCATCGGATCTCCCTCCCTTTCCTTCTGGACAGCCTCGCCCACCTCCAGAGTTCCGCGACACCCTTCGCCGTCAGGCGCCGCCCTTGGGGACACAGCGAGCAAGTCCACACCGATCCGTCCAGTTGAGCTTGCGAAGGCTGCCATACAGCCTTACATACACCGAATGGAGGTGGCTATGTCGTCCATCAGCATGCGCGAACTCCAGCGGATCTCAGCCGCGACCATTGCTGCCCTGCCTGGGGCCACGCCCATCAAGAGCGGGGATGAGACGGTGGCCTTGCTGGTGCCGATCCCGAAGGCCGACCCAGCGCGCGTGCGGAGCTTCCTTGAGGACCTGAAGGGCGATCAGGTGAGCCGCACGGCCTCCGAGGAAGCCGCGATCACCGAGTTCCTGACGGAGATCGGCGAGGCCTGATGCGCCGGGCTCCCACGTCGATCCTGGTCGTGGATGCCAACATCGTCATCTCGGCCTGCCTGGGCCGCATCGGCACCGCGCTGCTTCTGGAGGCGACCCAACGCTACGCCCTGCGAACCACCCAGCGCGCCAGGGAGGAGGCGTTGGGGCGGTTCAAGGATCCACGGATCGCGGCCTATCGACCCCGCCTCGACACCGCACTCGCGATCGTTCCAGTGCTCCCCCATCACGTCTACGAGGCTCTCCTGCCCGAAGCCGAAGCGGCCCTCGCCCAGGCTGTCGCGTCCGGCAACGGCAGCACCACGGATGCGCACCTTCTCGCCACGGCGTGGGTCCTGGGCTGCGACATCTGGAGTCACGACCGGGACTTCGCCGGCACAGGTGTGAGCAGCTGGTCCACCCGAAACCTCATGAGTGCTTTGGCTGCCGCCAGCCTCGACCCGCCGCCCAAGGACGCCTCGTAAAGCCGCCCACCACGGGCCTTCGTCGCGGAGCTTTACGCTCTCTGCGGCAGGAACAGGGCAAGCGCCCGGGCTTTCGGAACGGAGTTGCACAGCGAGGCTCCTGGCGGGGAAGGCCGCGGGGATACGTCACGAGATGACCTTTCCCGGCCATCCGGAGACAACTCCCGTGCTGAGACACGTCTTGTGGTCCACAACCGCGCTGCGCCGCGACCATCGTGGTGTTACCCAGATCGAAGACGCGATCCTGGCGGCGGTGCTGGGCGTCGACATGCTCGGCGCCGTGGCTTTCATGCGGGACGGCACACAGGCCAGCCTCGATGCGACGACCGTTACGCGGGACGGTGCTGCGGCACAGCCGGGCGCGGTTGCGCCGACGATCTGGCTGAGCCCAGATCTGGGCGCGCTGCTGCAACGCCGCCCCTCTAACTGGCACCGACGGTGAAGCGACGGCGCGATGCGTCTTCAAGACGGAGGGCTTTCGCGGATGGATGCCGCTTGTTCCGCAGACGGGAGCGCTCACGTGACGTGCTTCCTTGGAGACGAACCGCCGGTCGAGTGAGGCCGGCTGAGCCGAAGAAGGCATTGAGATAACGAGAGAGCATCATAAACCGGAGGAGATAGTGGCGAAGCTGCGCCAAGTGCCCGTTGCGGACGCTCATGCGACTGCCCTTCCAACCTCCCGCACGATCCGCATCACGGCCTTGGCTGCCGAACTGGGCTGCCACCTTCTCGTGGGAGCAAGAAGAATATGCTGGATGAGGGCCGGCTCGCGGATCCGCGCCACCTTCAACTGGCCATTTGCAGCCTGTTCGATCACGGCATGCTCCGGCAGCAAGCTCCAGCCAACGCCGGCCGCGACCAGCCGTCGGATGGAATGGATCGAATCGAGTTCGAAGATCACTTGAGGCATCACGTGGATGCGGGCGCAGGCCTCCTCCACCGTTCGCCGGATGTTGTTCCCTGTTGCCGGCAGGATCAGGCCACGACCCTCCAACACCCGCAGCGGCTCGACTGAATTCAGCTGCGCGTTGGGAGGTCCGACGAGAAGCAGCGGACTCGAGAAGAGGGGTTCGAAAGCGCCGCGACGCGCCGCGCGTGCGGTGTTGAAGATGCCGAGATCCACCTCGCCCGAGGCGAGCCAAGCCTCGACCTGTGCGCTGAATCCTTCGCGCACTCGTAGTCGGATGTCCGGAAAGGAGGCCTGGACCTGGAGAACCAGTGCCGGAATGAGCCTCTCCGCAACCGACGCCAGCATGCCCAGCGAGACCGGTCCAGAAGGGCTCTGCCGCTCCGACGTCACCTCGGCGCGCATCCGTTCGATCTCCAGCAAGGCCGATCTGGCCCGGGTCAATGCGCGTCGTCCCGCCTCGGTCAGGACCACGCCCCGGCCCGTCCGGTGTAGCAACGGAGCGCCGAGGCTTTGTTCGAGTTCCCCCAAGTGCCGGGTCAGGGTGGGCTGGGAGACCCCAAGCGACGGGCGGAAAGGCTTCCTGCTTCCACCACGCGGACGAAGCCAGCAAGCCGCGCAAAGTCCATCTCTGTGCCTCCTATCCGGAATCTGAATAGCTGAAACACTCTTCCATACGCTGATGCAGAGACAGATGCTTGGATGAAGGGTCGTCCTCGCGATCAAGGGAAGGAACACAAGCCATGAGACGTCCGGCGGTCGCTTTTGCAGCCTTCTTTTCCGTCGTCTTGTCCTGGGGTGATCCGCTTCCCGCAGGGGCGCAAAGCGTGGGCGGTCCGGCTGACCGCCCCATCACCTTCGTCGTCCCTTTCCCGCCAGGGGGCGCTACGGATGTGCTCGCGCGCCTGATCGCCGGCCCGCTGGGCGAGGCAATGGGCGCGCCCGTGGTCGTCGAGAACCGCGCCGGCGCGGGCGGCAGCGTCGGAGCGGCTGCGGTGGCCCGCGCCGCGCCGGACGGCCGGACCCTGCTGATGGGCACCATCGCCACTCATGGCATCGGCCCGGCCCTCTACCCGAACCTGCCCTACGATGCGGACCGGGATTTCATCCCGGTCACGCAGGCGGCGTCCCAGGTCTATGCGCTCGTGGTGCATCCCTCCGTCCCGGCGCGAAACGTGGCGGAGCTGGTGGCGCTGGCCCGTCGGCGGCCTGGAGCGGTCACCTATGCTTCTGCAGGCAACGGCACCGCCGCACATCTCTTCACCGAGCTTTTCCGGGACCAGGCTGGAATCACCCTGACCCATGTGCCCTATCGTGGCGCAGGACCGCAGGTGGCGGCGACCTTGGCCGGCGAGGTGTCGGTCACCATGGATGTCGTGCTCACCACCCTGAACCACATCAGGCAGGGCAGCCTCCAAGCCCTTGCGGTGTCCGGCGCCACGCGCTCGGCCGTGCTGCCGGAGGTTCCTACCCTCGCCGAGGCGGGCCTGCCTGGCTACGACGCGGTAGGATGGAACGGCGTGTTTGTGCCGACCGGCACCCCGCCCGCCGTCGTCGCGCGGCTCGCGGATGGCATCCGCGCCGCCTTGGACCGTCCTTCCGTGCGCGAGCGGGTCGAGCAGCAGGGCGCAGAGATCGTCGCCTCCTCTTCCGAGGAGTTCGCCCGTTTCGTCGCATCAGAGCTGACGCGCTGGCGCGCCGTGGTGGCCCGCACGGGAGTGCGCGTCGAATGACCCGGCCAGCCCATCCGCCCCTCCAGGGCATCCGTGTCCTGGATATCTCCACCATCATCGCTGGCCCCTGGTCCGCGACCCTGCTCGCCGATCTCGGTGCCGAGGTGCTGAAGGTCGAGCTGCCCGGAAGGGGAGATGGGCTTCGCGCCCTGCCGCCGTTCAAGGATGGCGTGCCGCTCTGGTGGAAGGTCACCAACCGGAACAAGCGCGGCGTGACGATGGACTTGCGCACGCCGGACGGCGCGGCGCTGCTGGAGCGCCTCCTGCCCAAGTACGATGTCCTGGTGGAGAATTTCCGCCCAGGCACGATGGATCGCTGGGGCTTGACGGCGGAGCGCCTATTCGCGGCGAACCCGCGCCTCGTGGTCCTGCGCGTGACCGGGTTCGGACAGACGGGGCCTTACCGGAATCGTCCCGGCTTCGCCCGCGTGTTCGAGGCCATGTCGGGCTTTGCCTCGATCTGCGGCGAGGCGGACGGCCCCCCGCTCCATGCTGGCTTCCCGATCGCCGACGCAGTGGGCGGATTGTTCGGCGCCATGGGCATCCTGGCGGCGCTGCGTCGCCGCGATGCGGACCCGGATCTTGGCGGACAGGAGATCGACCTCTCGATGCTCGAGGCGATGCTGCGCGTGCTGGACTTCCTTCCTGCCGAGTACGACCAGCTCGGCGTTGTCCGGGGCCGGCACGGCAATACGAGCCAGCATGGAGCGCCCGGCAACGTGTACCGCACGCGCGACGGACGCTGGGTGAGCCTGCCTGCGACGACCCAAACCGTCTTCGAGCGGCTCTGCGCCGCGATCGACCGTCCCGACCTCATCGCTGACCCGCGCTTCTTGTCGAACCCCGAGCGAGTGCGGCACCGCGTGGCGCTCGATGCGATCGTGGCTAAGGCGCTCGCGACGCGCGACCTGTCCGACTGGTCGGAGACGATGGACGCGCACGCAGTGGCCTTTGCCCCGATCTACGACATCGCCGATGTCTTCGCCGACCCGCATCTCGCCGAACGGGAGGCAATCATCAGTGTCCCGGACGAACAGCTCGGGACCCTTCGGATGCAGGGCGTCGTGCCTCACTTCCCCGATGCCCCCGGTGCCGTCCACCGCGCGGGCCCGGAGGTTGGGCAGCACAACGCCGAAGTGTTCGGCGGCGAGCTTGGCCTATCGGAGGAAGAAATGGCGCGGCTGAAGGCGGCCGGCGCGATTTGACGGAGGAACACAGCATGCGCCGACGCATCGTCCTGGCCGCCACGGCCGGAACAGTTTTGGCAGCGGGGCGGCCCGCACAGGCGGCTCGGCCCGACCGCCAGATCCGCCTCATCGTGCCTTACGGGGCTGGCAACGTCACCGACACGGTAGCGCGCCTTCTTGCCGACGGACTGTCGAGGCGCCTGGGCCACTCGGTCGTGGTGGAAAACGTCCCGGGCGCAGGCGGCGCGATCGGCGTGACCAACCTCGCTCGCGCTCCGGCCGACGGCAACACGCTTGTGCTCGCGGCCATGGCCGCTCTTGCGGTACAGCCTCACCTGACGCCTGGCGGCACCGGCTATGATTCCCTGCGGGATGTGACGCCGGTGGCGGCCGTGGCGGTGCCGCACGCCTTCCTCGCCGTTCATCGCGACCTGCCCGCACGCGATCTGGAGGGCTTTGTTCGCCACGCCCGCGCCAACCGCGTCTTCTATGGTTCCGCTGGGATCGGCACGCTGGCGCATTTGAACATGGAGGCGCTCGGCCGCGCGCTGCGCTTCGAGGCCGAGCACGTGCCCTACCGTACCTCCGCGGCAAATCTGACGGACCTCCTCGCGGGGAGGGTGCAGGCGACGCTGGAACCGGTGAGCATCACGGCGGAGGGGGTGAGGTCGGGGGCGTTGCGGGCCCTCGTCTACACCGGCTCTGCGCGGATGCCCGCCTTCCCGGACATCCCGACGTTGGCCGAAGTAGCGCCGGCGGCGACCGTGTCCTCGCCCTGGCTGGCTGTCTTCGGGCCACGCGAACTGCCATCCTCCGTCGTCGAGCGGTTGGCAAGTGAGATCCGCGCGGTGGTGGATACGCCAGCATTCAGGGGTGTCCTCCCGCCCGGCACGGAAGCTCTGGGGGATGGCCCTGAAGCCTTGGCAGGACGCCTGAAGGCCGACCATGCCCGCTTCGGCGCGCTGGTGTCGGAACTCGGGCTGCGCGGCGGCTGAGATCTGCGACCGAGTATGCGCCAGCCCTGAGCATCAGGGGGAGCGCAGATCAAGGACGGCGGAAACGGCCTCCGTCAGCAGCCGCGGCGTCGCCTCGTCGTGGATGGTGAGCGGACCCGAACTTCGCATCGTGGAATACATGGGCGGCGCGGCGCAGGTGATCGAGCGGACGAGGGGCGATTTCGAGCGCGGGGAGTATCGCTGGGTCGCGCAGGTGATGAACCAGGTCGTCTTCGCGCAGCCAGAGAACGGCGAGGCGCGCGAGCTTGCGGCGGATGCCCTGGGGCAGATGGGTTATCAGGCGGGGTCGGCGACCTGGCGCAACGCCTATATTCTGGGCGCGCAGGAGCTTCGCCACGGCATCAAGCGCGGCGCACGAACTGCCGTGACACGGCCGGGCCTGATGCCCGCGCTCAGCACGGATGTCGTGTTCGATTACATGGCGGCGCGACTGAATTCCTCGAAGACCGCGGGCCAAAGCTGGCGCATCGCCTGGCATTTCGAGGATTTGGGCGAGCACTTCGCAATGACCCTCGAGAACGCCACGCTGACGCATCTGCCCGGCCGGACCGCCGGGAGGCCGGATGTCGCCGTGACGACATCGCGGACCACGCTCGACGGGGTCATGACCGGGACATCCAGCATGGGTGACGCCATCACGAAAGGCGAAGCCACCGCCACGGGGACCCTGCCATCCTTGCGGAGCTTCTCACGATGCCGAACGACTTCCAGCCCATGTTTGACATCATCGAACCGGGAGGATCCGCATGACGCGGGAACGCCTCATGCGGGGTCTCCGTGCCCCCGCGATCGTAGAATCCCTGAGTTTTCGGCGGCCGTTCAGACGCGGTAGCCACGGACCCTTGGCGGCGGGTGCTCCGGGGCCGCTGCCTGACCTCGATCACCTTGATCGCGTCCGGTCCGGGCGCGCTGTCCACTGGACTATGACATGCGGAGAGGGTGGAAGTGAGACTTTTTGCGCGGCTCTGGAGGGCGTTGGTTTCTCGGTCGGGCGCAACGGGACGGTACCGTCCTGAACGCCACTATATGCGAGGCCGTTCTTCGCACATGGCTGGAGCGGACTCGTAAGTCAGGGCTGAAGGGCAGCGGAGCGCGGCAGGCCGCTTCGGCGATTACTGAGTTCGGCGCTCGCCCACGCTGCGCGCCCTATCCTCGCAGGCGCCGAGGCAAGGAGGTCTTCCTCGTCGCTAGGCCCTCGTGGTTAAGCGCGCTCACAGGCGCGGCCTGATCGGCACCGCACCCGTCGCGGCCGTCGACGCGATCATGCTCGAGACACGCGATCTCAGCGCCTCCTTCGGGCTGCGGCGCGGGAACTGATCTGGCGCCACTTTGAATGCGGCCGGCGGTCCGCACCATGGGCACCTACCTCACGCGCTGGGGACTCACGGCTCAAAAGCGGCTGCGACGCGCCTACGAGCAGGACCCGGTTGGCAGTGTGGCGCTGGCAGCGGCGGGACTACCCTACGATCGCCGACCGGGCCAAAGCCGAGAGCGGCGCCATCTTCTGGGGCGGCGAAACCGGTCTGCGCTCCGACGACGTGCGGGGCTGCAGCTATGCGCCCCCGGGGCGCATGCCGGAGGTGTGGGTCAACCATAAACGGGCCGACCTCGGCCTGATCTCGGCCGTGGCCAGCAAGGGCGAGTTGCAATGGATGGTGCTGGACGCTGCCATCAAGGCACCGGACCTGATCCGCGTCCTCGCCCGGTTGATCCGGGACGCCGAGCAGAGGGTCTTTCTGATCTTTGACCGCCTGCCGGTCCATCGCTCGGCCCAGGTCCGCGACTGGCTCGTCGGGCGCGAAGCCGAGATCGAGATGTTCTTCCTGTCCGGCTACAGTCGTGAATTGAACCCAGACGATGGGATCAACGGCGACCTAAAGCAGGCGGTCACTGGCAAGGCGCCAGCGCGCAGCAAGGCGCAACTCAAGCGAGCCGTCGTCAGCCGCATGCGCTGGCTGTCGACGCTGCCCGAAACCGGGTCCGCAGCTTCTCCGGGCACAGAACTTTCCTCTACGCTGCGTAGCTCAAGATCATACAGGCCGGATCAATGATCTGCCGTGATTCGATTGCGACGGATCACCTCGGCCCATTTCGCGTTCTCGCTCCGGATGAAGGCGCCAAACTCCTCCGGTGGGTTGCCGCCCGGGATCGCGCCTTGCGCGTCCAGCCGCTCGCGCACCTCGGCGTCGCGCAGCGCCGCAATGGTCGCGCGACCAAGCGCGGCGAGCGGCCCTTCCGGCATGCGTGCCGGGGCGACGAAGCCGTGCCAGTTGCTCGCATCCACCTCGGGCAGGCCTGATTCGCGGAAGGTCGGCACGTCCGGAATCCATCGCAGCCGTTCCGTCGTTCCCACGGCCAGCGCCCGCAGGCCGCCCGCCTGGACGTGCGGCAGCAGGACGGGGAGGTCGGCGAAGCCCAGCTGCACCTCGTTGCGCAGGATCGCGGTCGCGAGCTGGCCGCCGCTGTTGTAGGAGATGTGCACCAGCTCGATCCCGGCCGCAGCGCGGAACTGCTCGGCGGCGAGGTGCGGCATGGAGCCGTTGCCGGTGGAGCCGTAGTTCAGCGTGCCCGGCCGCGCCTTCGCCCCCTCAATCAGCTCGCGCAGCGTACGGAAGGGCGAGGCGGCTGGCACCACCAGCGGCTCCGGCACCAGCACGCCGAGAGTCAGCGGCGCGAGGTCGCGCACGGGGTCGTAAGGCGTGCGCCGGTCCAGGTTCGGTGCGATGGCCAGCCCGCCCGCGCTAGCGATTCCGAAGGTCAGCGCATCGGCCGCACGGGCAATCAGGTCCACCCCGGTCACGCCGCCCGCGCCGGCGCGGTTGTCCACCACCACCGGCTGGCCCAGCGTGTTGGCTATGTGCGGCGCGACGATGCGCGCGACGATGTCGGTCGGCCCGCCCGCCGCGAAGGGAACGATCAGCCGCAGCGGTCGCGCGGGCCAGGCCTCCTGGGCGAGAGCCGGTGCGGCGAGCGGCGCGAGGGAAGCGGCCAGGACTTGGCGTCGGTTCATGGCGGGTCGTTCCTCCGTGTGTTGCTCAGCTCTGGGTCAGTCCTGGGATGTCGAGGCGGTAGAAGCGCACGGCGCTGCGCCAGAACAGGTCATCCTTCTCGTCGGCGCTGGCTCCCGCCGCGATGCGCTTCATCGCGTTCCAGCCGATGCCGTAGGAGAAGCCGCCCTTGTCCACCGGGAAGTTGCTCTCGAACATGCAGCGCGACGCGCCGAAGGTCTCGATGCAGGCTTCCATCCAGGGCCGCCACGCTTCGGCGAGCGTCGTGGAATCCGGGGCGCGCTCGCCGCGCTCCAGGCCGAAGCCCGGCAGGCGCATCCCCAGCCCGCCCAGCTTCACCATCACGTTGGGACAGGTGGCGAGGTCGCGCATCGCCACCGACCAGTCGCGGAACACCTCGTCGCGCCGCCCGGCATAGCGCCCGATGCCCAGGATGCCGCCGCAATGGTCTAGCACCAGCGGCGTCTCGGGGAAGGCCCTCGCAAGGGACGCGACGCGCGGGATCTGGTGGAAGTACACCCAGGCGTCGAAAGACAGTCCGAAACGCGCCAGCTCGGCATAGCCGGCGCGGAAGCTGGGGCTGTCCAGCATGTCCTCTGGCGGCGCATAGGACGGGTTGAGCATGGTGGGGTCGGGGTCCCAGGTCGCGGTCAGGCGGATGCCCCGCAGCCTGCCGCCCCCCGCCCGCTCATGCGCGGACAGCACCGGCCGCACCGCCGCGCCCAGGCGCAGGTCGGCCGTCGCGACGATGCCCACGCAGGCGCGCAGCCCGCCGTAGCGCCCGCTGGCGCACATGGCGGCGACGCCATTGGCGAATTCCGTCTCGCCCACCGCGCGCATCTCGGGCGGGCCATCGGCGCGCAGCATGGAACGGGCGGATTGCACGTAGACCGTGGCGCGCACGTCGTGCCCGCTCGCGACGTCGGCGCGCAGCTCGTCCAGCAGGTAGCGCCAGCCTGGCTCGTCCCACAGATGGTGGTGCGGGTCCACGATGGGCTGCGCGGGATCCAGCGCCTCCTCGACCGTGGAGGCGAGCCAATCCTCGCGCACCGGGATCTGGTGGGTGTGGGAAGGGGCGCTCACGCCGCCTCCTCCAGCTCAGGCGCGAAGCTGCCGGGCAGGCCCAGCTCGAAGGTGTTCAGCGTCAGCGCGACGAGGCAGTAATAGCCGAGGATGCCGACCAGCTCGACCAAGCCGCGCTCGCCCAGCGCAGCGAGCGCCGAGGCGTAGAGCGGCGCCGGCACGCGCCCGGTGGCAAGCAGGGTGCGCGAAACATCGTAGACGGCGCGAGCGCGCTCATCGGGAAGCGCCGGCTCACGCCGCGCGGCGATGGAGGCCACCACCTCCGGCGTGATGCCGGCCTTCAACCCTTCGCGTTTATGCGCCGTCCATTCGTGGTGCGACGTCCAGTGCCGGGCGCAGACCAGGATTGCCAACTCGGACAGGGCGGGTTCCAGCGTGGTATGGTAGCGCAGCAGCTCGCCCAGCTTCTGGCCGCGCCGCGCGAACTCGGCGTTGCGGATCCAAGCGATCATCGGCGCGGGGACGCGGCCGCGCACCCCGGCCACCGCCTCCGCGCAGGCCTCACGCTGCTCGAGGCTCATCGTCTCCTCGGGGGGAAGGTCCAGTCGCGGCATGGCGTCTCCTCAGCGCAGGGGGGCGGGGTCGCCGCCCAGGGAACGGGTCAGGGCGATGGCCTCGCGCAGCACCAGCGCGGCGCAGCGCGCCTCGGCCGCCGCGTCGCCGCGGAACAGTGGCAGGGTGATGCCGACCGAGCCGGCGACGCGCCCCTGCGCATCCAGCACCGGCGCGGCGATGGCCATCACCTCGGGCAGCCTCTCGCCGCGGCTGATGACGGGAAGCGCAGGGCGGCTTGCCACCTCCATCGCCAGGAGGGCGCGGCCGTGTGCGCCGATGCCGAGCGGCGCCACCTCCCCCACCCTTGCGACGGTGCGGACGGGCTGCGGGCTGTCCAGCCGAAACAGGCAGCGCCGCGCCGTGCCCTCGCGCACGAAGAAGGCGGCGCTTTCCTGGCTCTCGACGCGCAGCCGGTCGAGCGCGGGAAGGACCACCTCTTCCAGCCGCAGCGCCCGGCGGAAGCGCTCGCCCAGCACCAGCAGCTGCGGGCCCAGGGCGAAGGCGCCTGAGGCCTGCCGCGCAACGAAGCCATGAGCCTCCAGCGTCGCCAGCAGCCGCAGCGCCGTGGACAGATGCAGCCCGGCCCGGCGCGCGATCTCCGCCGGCGGCAGGCTGCCGTCGTCGTCGGTGAAGGCGGCCAGCAGGGCGAGGGCGCGCTCGACGGCGCGCACCCCGCCATCCGTGTCTCGCTGCGCGGGCATGGCGTCAGGCATAGGCAGGGCGTAGCACGGGCTTTCATCTGATGAAAGTAACTTGCATGGAATGCCACAAGCCCATAGACCGGCCGCAGGAGGAACGCCCATGCCCCCCATCGCCCGCCGGATGCTGCTGGCCCTGCCAGCCCTTTCCTGCCCGGCCCTCGCGCAGACGGCGCGGCCCCTGGTGCTGCTGGTGCCCTTCGCGCCGGGCGGCGCCTCCGACATCGCGGCCCGCGCCTTCTCCAGCCGGATGGCGGAGCGGCAGGGCCGGCCGGTGGTGGTAGAAAACCGCCCTGGCGCGAACGGGCAGTTGGCGGCTCGCATACTGGCGCGCGCTGCGCCGGACGGGCAGACGCTGCTGGTCGGCTCGATCGGCGTTTTCGCGCTGAACACGGTGCTGTCGCGCAACCCGGGCTACGACCCGCTCACCGACTTCGCCCCGGTCATGCTCGCCATCACCACACCGAACATCCTAGTGGTAAACACGCGCCGCGTCCCGGCGCGCGACCTGCCGGGCCTCGTCGCTTGGATGCGTGCCAACCCGGCCGAGGTCAGCCATGCCACCTCCGGCATCGGCTCCTCGCCGCACTTGACGATGGAGCTGTTCACCCAGCGCACCGGCACCGAGGCGCAGCACGTCCCGGCCCGCGGCGGCGCGACGGCGGTGATGGACCTCGTCGCGGGCACGGTCCCACTTTCCTTCCAGGGACTCGGCTCGGTGATCGGTCCGGTGCGGGAAGGGCGCCTGCGGGCGCTCTTCGTCACCGCCCCCGCGCGCGCCCCGCTGCTGCCGGACGTGCCGACTGCCGCCGAGGCGGGGTTGCCAGATTTTGAGGTCGGCTCCTGGCAGGCGGTGATGGCACCAGCCGGCACGCCCGCCGCGATGCGCGCGCAGCTGGCTGAGGAGATCACTTCCATCCTGCGCGAGCCTGCCGTGTCGGGGCCGCTGGAAGCCGGAGGCTACACGGTCGTCGGCGGCACGCCCGAGGAATACGACGCCTTCCAGCGCGCCGAGATCGCCCGCTGGCGCCGCGTCGCCGAGGCCTCCGGCATCGTGCTCGATTGAAGGCCCCGACCATGCTTCGCCGCGCGCTGCTGCTCTCGCCCCTCCTCGCCGCGCCTGTCCTGGCCCAGCCGGCCTGGCCCAGCCGCCCGGTGCGCGTGGTGGTGCCGTTTCCGCCTGGCGGGTCCAACGACGCCATCGCGCGCCCGCTCGCGGAATCGCTGGCGCGGCAGCTGGGCCAGACCTTCGTGGTGGAGAACCGCGGCGGCGCCGGCAGCACGCTCGGCACGGCGGAGGTGGCGCGCGCTCCGGCGGACGGGCACGCGCTGCTCGTCACCTCCTCCACCTTCGCCACCTCCGCCGCCGTGCAGCCCACGCCCTATTCCGCCGCGCGCGACCTCCAGGCCGTGGCGATCGTCGCCGAGGCGCCGCTATTGATGCTGGCCGCCCCCGGCTTCCCCGCCGCGACGATGGACGAAGCCGTCGCGCTGATCCGCTCGCGCCCGGGCGCCGTCACTTATGGCTCGGCCGGGCCGGGCAGCATTGGCCACATGGCGGGTGCGCTTTTCGCGCTGCACGCGGGCGAGCTGAACACGGTGCATATGCCCTATCGCGGCACGGGCCCGGTGCTGAACGACATGCTGGCTGGCACGGTGGACCTCACCTTCACCTCGCTCTCGGCCTCTGCCGGACTGGTCGGGACGGGACGGCTCAAGCTGCTGGGCTGGACGACGGAAACCGTCGTCGCCGGCTGGCCCGCCGCGCCGACGCCGCACGCCTCGGGCCTGCCGGATTACGAGGCCGGGATCTGGTGGGCCGCGATCCTGCGGCGCGGCACGCCAGAGGCGATCCGCGAACGGCTGAACGCCGCGATCCGCGCTGCCGTGGCGGAGGCGCGCTTCGCCGCCTCCCTGGCCAGCGAGGGCGCGACGGCCGGCGTGCTTCCCGCCGACGCCGCCGATGCGCGCATCGGCACCGAGTTGACCAAGTGGCGCGACGTTGCGTCGCACGCGAACATTAGGACGGAGTGATTTATGGCAGGGCGTTTCGAGGGCAAGGTGGCACTGGTCACCGGCGCGGGATGCGTCGGCCCCGGCTGGGGCAATGGCCGTGCCATCGCGGTGGGGCTGGCGCGCGAGGGCGCGCTTGTGGTCGGCGTGGACCGTAACCCGGATTCCATGACCGAGACCGCCGAGCGCATCGCCTCCGGGGGCGGGCGCTTCGAGGCGGACACGCTGGACGTGACCGAAGGCGCTGCCATTGCGCGCCTGGTGTCCGACATCGTGGCACGGCACGGAACGATCGACATCCTGGTGAACAATGTCGGTGGCTCGGCCGCGGGCGGCCCGGTCGAGATGGCGGAGGATGTGTGGGACCTCCAGATCGACGTGAACCTCAAGAGCGTCTTCCTGACGCTGAAGCACGTTCTGCCGGTGATGGAGAAGCAGGGCGGCGGCGCGGTGGTGAACCTCGCCTCGACTTCGGGCATACGCTGGACCGGCGCGGCGCAGGTCGCCTACGCGGCCTCCAAGGCGGGCGTCATTCAGCTCTCGCGCGTGGTGGCTGTGCAGTACGCGCCCAAGGGCATCCGGGTGAACACGGTGGTTCCCGGGCAGATGCACACGCCGATGGTGGAGGTGCGCTTGGCCGGCCAGCGAGCGGGCGGCGACGTGGAGGCGCTGGTGAAGCAGCGCCTGGCGCGCATCCCGCTCGGCTTTGCGGGCGATGGGCGGGACACGGCGGCGGCGGTGCTGTTCCTTGCCTCGGACGAGGCGCGCTTCGTGACCGGCACGGAACTGGTGGTGGATGGCGGCATGTCCGTGCGCTGCGGCTGAGGCGCGAGACAGTGCCTTCAGCCCAGTGTGATCCCGGCCGTTCGGATCACCTCGAGCGCCGCACGGCACTGAACGGCCAGCTAGGTCGCGAAGGCCTCGGGCGAGCTGCTTCTGTGATGGGCCTGTGGTCGTCAGGTCCTCCAAATGGTCGTCTTGTCGCAGGTTCGTGCTTCTGTCCGTGGTCGGCATCGAGGGCCGACACATGATTCGGTCAGGAGGACCGGCAAGCCGATCTGGTCAACGTAGTCGCTGTCCAAGGACAGTGCCACTGCCCCATGGAGGCTTCACCGTTCTCGCTCCCCGGCGACGGGACTCCAGAGGAGCGGGCGCAGGCGGCCCGGCTTCTCGGTGAACATGATGGCGTTGGAGTCCCGGCGGACCGCAGCGACCTGCACCGCCTCGCTGGGGTTCTCGAGATACACGATGGTGACGCCGAACTCCTTCACCGTCGCCAGCTGCACCTGCTCAGTGGGGGAGGGCACCTTGCAAAGAGCGAAGCAGTCCCGCTCGATCGCCAGCATCTGATACTCCTTGCTCGGATCCCAAAGACACCGGATGGCGCAGGCATCTCGCTGCAAGGCGGCGCGGATGGCCGCATCGCTCGGGTCGGGAACGAATTCCAGCGCAAGCCCGTTCTGCGTCACCGCAGCCAGGCATACCTCCTCGCTGACCGGCACGCGCTGGGTCAGGTGGGGAGGGCGAGGCCATCCTGCTGGACCGCCAGAAGCTCAAATTCCTGGCTGGGTTCGGGAAGATACTTGAGGGCCAAGCCGTTCGCCTTCACGAGTTCGAGCTTCTGGGCCTCGTCCAAGGCTCCAAGCGCTAGGCGCTGCCACTCTGCCTCCGTGATCGCCGCGGCCGCCGGACCCAGCTTCGCAAGGCAGTCCCGGACCATTCTAAGGGCTACCGCCTGCTCGCTGCGGAGCTTGAAGAGGCGCTCCTCCTCCAGGCGGCGCGACGTGCGGGCCGCGTCGCGGCGTCTGATGGCTCCGGCCGACACCGCACAGAACTCCAGAAGAAGCGCCAGCTTGCTGTGGGGGACCATCCAGACGCGCTTCTGGCTGTCCCACCGGCCACCGTGCTCCTTGATCAGGTCGCGGTGAGCATAGGTGTCGATGGGCGCGCCTGGACGCCCCTCCAGAGGGAAAAGCAGCTCGGCGCGCTGGTTGGCTTCTGGCGCGGCCGCTGAGTCACGGCGGGGAGAATGGAACCGGTTGGACATGGGGCAGAGCCTCCAGGGTTCGCCCACCTCCGGGAGTGGGTGGGCGGTCGCCTCACGCAAAAAGGGTGAGGCGCGAAGGCCCCGCTCGCTGCTTTCCTGCGCCCTGTGCACCCTTCAGAAGATCCGCGCCTCGGCGGAGCGGAACGAGGTGGCTGCGCTCGCCCGGCCTGCGGCCACGTCGGGCCAGAAGCCCGTCTGGGGGCCGCTCGGCGCCGCCGACACGGACCGCACCTGATCCACGATCCCCGCGGCCGCAATCTGGGCTACGAGCGGAATCGCAGGCACCACCGCGCCGATCACCACCAGCGCCACAATCATCTTCTGCATGGTCTTCACCCTTTTCCGGTTTGAGATACGAGGTCTGCCCGCATCCCATTGGCCGTGAGGGAGAAGCCGCCCTTCCTGCCGGACGAGTTTCCGCCCGGAGAGCGCGCAACAAAAAACCCCGCCTTTCGGCGGGGCCTTTGGGGTTACGAGCGCCTCAGCCGTCCAGGCCGGGCTGACGGGGATCCGGCAAGCGGACCTCCCGCAAAGCAGAGCGGGTCACGAGGCCAAGGGCCAAACTGCCCATGACGACGCCCACGAAGACCACCTCAAACATCACATTCTCCTGTGTGCCTCAGCACCTTCCGGATATGGGGATTGAAGTGCCCGTTTGCGAACGCCGGGCGCTGCGAAGCCCTTGAAAAAAGACGGTTTATCCCTGCAGAAGAGGCATGGGACCCATCCCGCTCCTGCATGAGCAGGGAACCGCTTGAGTTCTTCCCGAGCCATCACCGTCCCTGGGCTGCATAAGCTGACCACGCCGTGCGGAGCGTGGTCTTCCTAGCTGGCTGAGCCAGACTGTTTTTCCACGCATTCCGCCGCTCATCGGCCTCGATGAGCATCTGCCGCCGCACTCGCAGCTTCTCGTACGGCACGAAGCGGCCAGCTTCGGGATTCTGCTTCATGGCGAGGTAGGCAACCTCCCGGCTCGGGGACGAGAGGAACTGCAGCGCCATTCTGTCCTTCTGCATCGCGGCCAGGAAAACGGCTTCGCTGGGGTTGGAGAGAAACGGGATCAGGAAATTACCCAACAAGGCGAAGTGTCTGTGTGTGTGGGTGAACGCAATTTAGCTTGATCCAGCTTGGGATCCACACAAGCGGGCTCTGCCAACGAGAACCGAACTGTTCGGATGCATAGTTGAGCCTACCTTCGCAGTCCCGAAAGTGTGGCGTCTACAGTGCTCGAAGCGCAGATCATCATAGCAAGACGGCAACTCATGGTTGCGGCGTCTTTGCAGCGGGGGCGGTCCTTCGCCTGCCCGCTGATCCCTGAGCGGATGGCGGCTGAGGGGCTACGAGAGCGCCATTGAGCAGGAGGAGCCGCGCGGGGAATCAGATGCCCATCAAAGGGGGACTTGCTAAACGCGCTTGCCGCTTCCGAGAGCTTGCCGAGGCGCTCGAGCATCTTTGGGTGCGCCCCGTAATGCGGGAGCTTCTGCCGAAGATATCGCTCTAGAATAGCCACTTCGTCGTCCCGCCGGCCGAGCTTCCGCAAAATGATGGCTACTTGCTCGTAGTGAGCCGGAGGAACGCCGTGCCGTTGGTTCTCTGGGTCAGCTTCTACGCGATCGATCAGCTCAAGCCCGAGGCGTAGAGCGTCTTCCAGCCTGCCGTGGCGCTGGAGTTCCTGAACAACACCCAGAGCGTCCCAGACCAGAACGTTTGAGGCATTCTGGACCTCTTGGTTGAGGGCTTCCGCAGAAAGGCGAGGCCCGGTCCGCCGCTTGGGAGTGGCTATGGCATCCGTGGCAGCAGCGGCCGGATCTGTAGGAGCCGGCACCGAAAGGCGCCAACCCCGAGGCCGGGCAGGGACCGGACGCAAGTTTTTGGGTCCTGGATCGGTCACCAAGGACTCAAAGCGAGGGATTCGGATGGGCGTATGAAGGCCGAAGTAGATGGCTTGCGCGAGCCACGCGTCCTCTAGGGCGCCGTGGCGCTTGTTCTCTCGGAAATGGCCGAAATGCGCAGCCACGCTTTCAAGCCCCGCAGACCCCAGCAGGCCCTGAGCCCGCCACCCTGCCATGGTGCAGAACACGGAACGCTCCGGCATTGCGACGCCCGCCAGAGCAAACTCCCGGCGGAGGAAGCGCATGTCGAATGGTGCATTGTGCGCGACGACGAGATCGGCACTTTCAAATAAAGGGAGCAAGTCAGCGAGCTTATCGGCGAAGCGTTGTTGGCGGCTGAGCACCCAGTCATCGTAGCCATGCACCGCAGATGCCTTGGGATGGCACGCGCGCTCCGGATTGAAGACGCAATGGGTGTGCTTCACCGCAATTTGTTCCGGCATATGCCGAGTTTCAGCGAGGATAACGCCTAGGGAAACCACTCTGTCCTCGCAGTGGAGGCCGGTTGTCTCGACGTCCACAAAGAGGATTCGCTCCGGCAAACCCGCGAGCCAGGGTGGCGGTGTTGGGAGAGCAGAAGGGTCGGCTGTGACAGCTGCCTCAAGGGGCCTTGGTGTGCTTCCCTCTGCGTGCGTTGAATGTCCTAGGTCAGCCGGCGCTGTCGACGCAGCCTGCAATGTCCCAGCGACTTCCCGATCTTCGGAGACGTGAGCCGGCTCCCCTCGTCTTTCGATGGAGGCGGAGAGCAGCGAGGCTTGGCCTGGGCTAATAGCCTCGGATGGCCGTCTTGCGAGTATCCGCCCCAGCCAACCGAACACCGCCCCTCCGAGCCTCAAGAGTTCCGAGGCCCGAAGCTAACGCATATCCGAAGCACCAGGAGCGAGAAAATCCGAAGGTAGTGGTTTTGGGGAGCTTTCCTGGTCGCGGCCAAAGCCGCCCTGCTCTGGAGCGCCGGACGCTCTGTTTTGGAGATCTCACTGGAACAGAGCCGCTCTAAGGTAAGCTTGCCAGAAAAGGGAAGCTCATGGTTCAGAAAGGAATGGAAGACGCCCCCAATAGCTTCGACGGCACGCACGTGTCCGTCCGCCGCTACCTCGAGGAAGCTGTTGTCGGGAGACACTGGGAGCACCAACAGGGAATCCTTCTCGACACTGTCGAGGTGCTCACCCCCGGCATTCTTGAAGAAGCCAGAAAACGTGGTGACCCGCAGTCCGCTTATAGCTTGGCGCGGGATGCGACGGAGGTTGTCGCGGATATGGACTATCACCTGCATCCCAGGGATTTTAATTCCAGCAAGCGAATGAGGATGTGGTGGCACTTGCGGGATCACGTGATCCTCGATCCGGCAGGATCGGAGATCAGCGAAATCCAGAGGCGGGATCTTGAGGCCAGCGTCAGCGAATACATGGCCCGACCATGGATGTGGCACGACTATCTGGACTGGTGCGTCATAGACGCGCTCGTGGCCCAGGAGTGGGCGGCGTATCTGCAGTTTGTGCGGGGCCAGCGGTCATTGAGATGGCTGGTCCTGGCTGTAACCGTGGCCCTCTATGGGCTGCCAATCCTGGGCCTGAGCTACCTCTTCTCATCGAATTCCAGCTTCACAATCCCTGCGCTGCTCGCATACGCAGCCCTGGTCATCTGGGGGATCTTCGGGCTGGCCTACCGAACCGTCCTGCGCTTGACGTCGAAGATCTCATCGCCGCGGAACCTCTTGCTCGCCATGCGGGATGCCTACGCATCCCTGGACGGAGCGGTGCTATCTCCATCACGGGTGCGGGACGAATTGCGTCTTGCTGCGGAAAAGGGCGTGGGATGGTCGCAGGTGATCTGGCCCGTCATTGATGCTGCTGTCGCCCGCAATCCGCACGTCTGGCGGGTGGCGCCTCCGCCCGTAAGAGCGGTGTTTCGAAGACGCTCGTAAGTCTGCTCCGCGTTCGCCACCGTCGCCGCACCCACGAGCGCCAGCATGCCCGAAAGCATAGTTTTCGGGCCTCAAGGCTTCGATGCATGGTGCCGCCTGGCGCAGTGCTCAGCTGTCGTTGGCCCTGCGCGGCTCTAGGCGAAGTAGCGTCCTCGCCCCCTCAACGAGCCAGCCCGCGGCCAGGCCAAGGGCAGGGTTGAGAACGAATGCCGTCAAGGCCGCAGCAGCGATCGCCGGGCGGCATTCGGCGCGCGCCTCCATCAGCTTGCGCGACATGGCCAGGTCGGAGCCGGCAAGGATGAGCAAGGCCCCAAGGGCACCTGCAGGGATGGCGCCCAGCAGACGGGCCGCGTCGGCCGCGAAGAACAGGCCGAGGGCGAGCAGGGTCAGGCCGAGCAGCGCGGGCGCCCAGCCGGTGCGCGCCCCGAAGTGGTACTGCGCCACCAGCCCGCCCGCGCCGTGGCACATCGGCAGCGCCCCCAGTGGGGCCAGCAGCGTGTTCGCCGTCCCGGTGACGACGCCGATCCGACGCTCCGCGGCGCGTGCTGCTTCCGCCGGCGGAAACATCTCGCGCGCCAGCAGGGCGGGCAGCAGCACCGCATTGGCGAGGGTAAGCGGCAGCTGCGGCAAGGCGCCCACGACTAGACCGCGCCATGCCTCCTCGAAACCTCCCGGCAGCACGATCTCGGGCAGAGCGAAGGACGGCACAGGCAGCGGCGGAAGCGCACCGCCCGCTGCGAGATCGAGGGCGATCGCGCCGAGCAGGGCCAGTGGCACGGCAGGCAGGCCGGGCACCAACCGCGGAAGGCCAAGGAGAAGGAGCAGCGCGATGCCAGCGGCGAGCGGACCCGTCCAGGCAAGACCAAGCCCGATCCAGGCCATCGTCGCGCCGACGCCGAGCTGCAGGCCAAGCACCGCGGAGCGCGGCACCACGCGCGCCGCCCAGGCAATCGCCCCGGAAAGGGTGAGAGCGAGCAGGATCAGCCCGCCCGCGATCCCGGCCGCCGCCACCTCGCCCGGCGCGAGCCCCCCGGCGATCACCAGGGCGCCCACCGCCTTCATCGGCTGCACGGGCATGGGCAGCCGATAGATCAGACCCGTTGCCAGCAGAAAGGCGCCGAAGCCAACGAGCACGCCGCCGGCTGACATCCCTGCGACCGCAATGGCGCCCAGCAGGATCGGCAGCAGCGTGCCGAGGTCGCCAAAGGCGCCACCGACCTCACCCATGGCAGTGGAGCGCTGCGGCCTCACGCCGCGGCCATCCCGGGCAAGCGCACTCGGTCGCCGCCCTCGCGATGCAGCAGCCCCGCACGCTCCAGCCGGGCCAGCGCCCGGTAGGTCGCCTCGTGGGAAAGGCCAATCTCGGCGGCCAGTGACTTCCACGACTGCCCAAGCCGCCGGGCGCCATCGGGTTCGGGCGGCAGCGCGTGCAGCACGTCGAGTAGCCGGTCGGCGGCATGCGGCAGGGCAAGGCGCTCCGCTCGCGCCCGCTCGGCGACAAGGCGCGCCGCAAGATGCGTAGCGATGCGCCAGCCCAGGCTCGGCTCCGTCTCGGCCGCGCGGCGCAGCCCGGTCGCTGAGTGGATCGTCACGCGGCTTGGCGCGGCGGCGACGGCATCGCAGTGGTGGTGCGTCTCGAACAGGCTCGCCTCGGCAAAGGTGCTGCCCGGGCCAGCGCGGTGGAGGATCAGGCGGCGTCCCTCGGGCGAGGTGCGAACCAGTTCCAGCGTCCCTTCCCGCACGAGGACCAAGCCGAGCGCGGGGTCGCCCGCGCGGAACAGCGCCTCGCCGCGCGCGAGGCTTCGGTCGTGCCCTGGCGGCAGGACTTGGAGGAGATCAGTAGCCATATGACCGCAATCATACGGGCTGCGGCGGGTTTCCGGCTACCCATCCTGCCATGCGAAGATCAGCCATCCTTCCGACCGCTGCCCTGGCTCTCCTCCTGGCCCTGCCTGCCGCCGCCCAGCATCCGGGTCCGCACGCAGGGCAGCACCGTGCCCAGCATGGCCACACGCAGACGGCGCAGCCCTATGCCGGCCTGGACGGGCGGCGCATCAAGGCGCTGTCCGAGGAGGACGTCGCGGGGCTCCTGGCCGGCCGGGGCATGAGCCTTGCCCTCGCGGCCGAGCTGAACGGTTATCCGGGGCCCATGCACGTTCTGGTACATGCGGACGCCTTGGGCCTGACAGGTAGGCAGCGAGCGACGGCGGAGGGACTGCGCGAGCACATGGCAGCGGAGGCGCAGGCTCTGGGCGCACGGATCGTCGCCATGGAGGAGGAGCTGGACCGCCTCTTTGCCGGGGGCGCGGCCGACACGGGACGGCTCGCGGCTCTGACCGCTTCGCTCGGCGCGCTCAATGGCAGGCTCCGTGAGGTTCATCTCGCTACCCACATCGCCATGCGCGATGCGCTCGATCCAGGGCAGCGCGAGGCCTATGCCCGGCTCCGCGGATACGCCGGCATGCGGTGAGGACGGGTCGCACCCTCTCGCAGGCCACGCGCCCATCCTGCATCCCAGTATTTCTGTCGGATGGACCGTTCACGCATGGCATGCCCGAAACTGTAGTTCTCGGGCAATGTTGCGAGGGCGGGGATCGGGGGCAAGCGCTTCGGCCTCACTGGCGGCATGGTCGCGGTCGCCTTTGCTCAGTTCTCCGGCCAGAAATCAGCGCGGCAGAGGGCGCCCCCAACTTGACGTGATATATGCGCAAACCTTGTCGTCACCGGCACGAAACACCTGAACTTCGCCGAACAGCATCCTTCCGCTCTCCTTGATGAGACGTGCCTCGGCTTCCAGAGGTCCTGGCTCGCATCAGTGTAGGAATGCTGCATTGAGAGCCGTGGTCAGGAGCGCGCCCCTGAGTCCGGGAAGTGAGTAAAGCGCCGTCCACATGGCCATGTCAGCGAACCCCATGATGGCTGGGCCCGAAACGATGCCGCCTGAACGCAGCAGCTGGAGACTTGCGGGCAACGCGAGGCGCGGCACCTGCCCCGGCCCGAAGGACGCGGATCCCCCAGGCGTCCGCCAGCGGCAGCCTTAAACGAAGGATCTTTTCATACTCGGACGGCTTCATTCGGTTTTCCGCTCAGTGGCCGGCTGCCTCGAGTGACCGCACTGAGCAGTACGCCTCGCGCCAGGGTCCCGACATGTTGCGTTGCAGTATCGAGCTGCCGCAGCTATGGAGGAAAGCAAGTGCCGCCTCTGCTGGCTACGACATCTTTCGCTCCATTTCCTGGATCAGCGCTCGTGCTTCGTCTCCTTCAGGGATGGGACGCCCGCTGTCGCGCCACTCGATGGCGGCCTTGAAGCCTTCCGCCTGCGCGAACCGCCGGAACCACAGCCCCTCGGGGTTATGCCGCGTGATGCCGTCGAAGACGGTCGCCATCATCTGCGACTGCTCGAGGCCCATCGCCAGCATCACTTGGTTCACGACCATCTTGTGCATGGCGAGGTGACTGCGCGGCACGCCGGCGATCCGGCTCGCGAGCTTCCGGGCCGCCTCGTCCAGTTCAGCTGCGGGGACGACGACATTGGCCAAGCCCCATTCGCCTGCTGTCCGGCCATCGATGACGTCGCCGGTGAACATGAGTTGCTTGGCGCGCGTCGGTCCCAGGCGGTAGGTCCACATCGCGGTGGTCGGGCAGCCCCAGACGCGCGTCGGCATGTAGCCGATGCGTGCATCCTCGGCCATCACCAGCAGGTCGCAGCACAGGGCGATGTCGGTGCCGCCGGCCACCGCCGCGCCATGCACCTTGGCAATGGTGGGCTTGCTGCACCGCCAGAGGCTCATGAAGTCCTCTGTGAAGCGCTTCATCAAGGCGTAGTCGACCATCGGATCCCAAGGATGGGCTTCCTGTTGCGACGGGCGCCCGGCACGGCTCTCAGCGCTGGCGACGAGATCATAGCCACCGCAGAAGCCCTTGCCCGAACCTTCAACGATGACGACGTGGACCTCATCGTCTGCTTCAGCCCATTCAACTGCCAGCCTGATCTCGCGCGGCATGTCGCGGGTGATGGCGTTCAGCCGCTCCGGCCGGTTGAGGAGCAGCCGCGCGATCCGCGGCTGCTCCTTGTCATGTTCGATCCGAAGAGTGCTGAGACTGAGCATCGGGCTTGGCCTTGTTTCTGGGGGTTTAGGCGTGAGTTTGGTCGCGCATCGGTCTTTCATCCGAACGTGATGCAGCCTTTCGCCAGCAGTCCATGCTGACGATCAGTGTTGCCACGGAGGGGCGCGCTTCTGACGGAAGGTCGCGAGGCCCTCCCGGGCCTCGCGCGCCGTGGCGAGATTGCAAACATCCTCGACCGCACTGGCGATGCTGCGCCGATAGTCCAGGTCATTGGCGCGCATGAAAGCAGCGCGTCCGAGGCGCATGGCCGTGGGCGGCTTTGCGGGGAATTCGGCCGCGAGCGCCTTGGCCTCTCTGGCCAATGCAGCGTCGGGAACCAAGCGACTGACGAGCCCCATCTCGGCTGACGCCGTCGAGGTAAAGCTGCGACCCGTGAAGAGCAGTTCGAAGGCGCGATGACGACCGACAATACGCGGCAGATGCGCAAAGTGGATCGCGGGAATGAGACCCAATTCTATTTCTGGGTAGCCGAAACTGGCGCCTTCCGAGGCGATTATGACGTCGCATGAGATGGCGAGCGTCATGCCACCACCTCGTGCTGCGCCGTTCACGGCAGCGATGGTGGGTTTGCCCATTCCGCACTGCACACCGGCGAGGCCGACATAAAGACGCTCCAGAAAGCGTCGCGCCTCCAACCCGTCCTTGCCGGTCAGGATATCGAGGTCGAGCCCAGCCGAGAAGCGGGAAGGCAGCGCACTCGTCAGGATGACGGCTCTAACAGCGCTGTCAGCGCCGGCACGCCCAAAAGCAGAAAGGACGGCTTCCAGGAACTCAACGCTCAGCGCATTGACCGGGCCGCGTGCCAGGGTGATCTCGGCGATGCCATTGCTGCTCTCGTAGCGGACGCCTTCCCCCATGCGGGCTTCTCCACTTCTGTGACTCATCAGGCCGACTTTGTCCGGGGGGTCCGAGCCTAAGAACAGGAGGACGCTCCGGCGCGCCAAAGCCACAAGCAAGTACGAACATCCTCTCCCAGTACTTTTTTCGCCGGTCTTGTTGCACCGCACCTGGAACTTCGGCGACAAGGGTGCATGGTGGGTCCTTTTCATCCAGAGCACAAAAACATAGTTCATCTACCTTCTAGATGATGTCGTTATGGGTGGCTCATGGATCTGCGAGGCCTGCGGCAATTCATTGCCGTCGTCGAGAACGGCTCTTTCACCGCCGCGGCCGAGAAGCTGCGTATTGCTCAGCCTGCGCTGAGTCAGCAGCTACGCAAGCTGGAATTGGAACTGGGTTGCCAGCTGCTTCAGCGATTGCCCCGTGGCGTGATGCCTACGCCCGAAGGGCAGCGTCTGCTTGGTCATGCGCGCGACCTCCTCGCACGCGCCGCTGCAGTCCGGGATGAGCTGCGCGGCGAGGCTGCCGCCCCAATTGGAGATGTGACGCTGCACCTCCCGCAGTCCGTCGCCGGCCTGCTTACGGTTCCCCTGTTGAGCGCCGTGCTGAAGGAGTTTCCTCAGGTGCGGCTGCGGGTGGTCGAGAGCATGACCGGATACATCCCTGATTGGCTCCGGAATGGGCGGATCGACCTTGGGATGCTCTTCCACGCCGAGGCTGGGCGCGGCTTGTCGCTGAGCCGTCTGCTTGAGGAACAACTCTTCTTGGTCGGTCCAGCCGATGCCGCCCCGGAAGCTGGCTTTCTGGGCGTAGATGGAAACGGGACCGTACCCTTCGCGACACTGGCCAAGCTCCCGATGATCCTGCCGGGGGTACCACACGGCCTTCGCGAGCTAATTGACCAGATGGCGCGTCGGCACGGCATGAAGCTTCAGGCGGTCGCTGAGGTCGACGCGTTGGCGCAGCTGACGGAGGCTGTCGCCGCTGGCCTCGGATGGACGATCCTGTCCTTCACCGCAATTCGCGAAGCGCTCAGGGCTGGAAGGGTGCAGGCATGGCGGATCGACAGACCGGCGATCTCACGCTCGGTGTATCTTGGCCGAGCCGCAGACAGACCAGGTACCCGGGCGGTGATAGCCGTCGAGCGCCTCCTCCGGCAGGTCATGACCAGAATCGTACAGGACGGCGGATGGCCTGCGGTCTTGGCACCCGCTCGCTGTCCGGAAACTGTAATTTTCAGGCAGGCGCAGCGGCTGGACTTGGGATCCGGCTCAAAGTGACGCTTGTCATGGAGGTCATTTGTCCTTGGGCGCAGTCTCAGCGATTTCCACCGCTTCGCCGCGTCGGGATGCCACATCAATCTTCAAGCGCTGATGGAGCCTCGTTCGTATGGCAGTCTCAGCCCGGCACACCAGCGGCCCTCAGAGCCGCAATGTAGCGTTGCCGGATCTCGTCGTTCCGAAGAGGAGGTAAGACCGTTTCAAGATCCCGCTCTTGCGGCGCTATGTTCAGCAGGGCAGCCGCAGCCTCGCGGGCCTCCGCCTCCCGACCGGACAGCATGAGCGCCCCAATCAATGTGCGTCGTCCTGCAAGCCAAGTTGGCACATGACGCACCGAACGATCGGCCCAATGCACAGCGGCGTCGAAATCGCCTGCAGCGAGATAGGCCAGCGCAACGCCGGACAGCATGGGGCCTTCTTCGGGATCGTGCGGGCTGAGACGGATAGCCCGCTCGAAGAGCTGGATCGCCTTCTCGGGCTGGCAGTCATAAATATAGACCCAGGCACAGCTCAAGAGGACCTGGGCTGAACCGCTGTTCCGTGCGAGAGCCCGCTCGACGGCCGCGACGCCGGTTGGATAGTCCTGGGCGAAACGAACGATCGTCACGGCCGCGGCCCGTAGGACCCCCGGATCATCCGGCTCAAGTTTAAGGGCGTCCCTCGCCCAAGCCACTCCTTCGGCCAGTTCCTCAGGATTAGACCAGCCCTGCGCATGGCGGATCAAACGATGGCCCGCGCTGTAGGCCTTAGCCAGTGCGAGACCAGGGTCGAGTTCGACCGCTTGGCGGAACAGCGAAAGCGCCGCGTCGCTGTCCTCGCGCGTCAGACGATAAGCTCGGCTCAGGCCGCGCAGGTAGAGGTCGTAGGCATCGAGGTTTTCGGTGGGCTTGGCGGCGGACCGCCTGATCTCGGCGGCCTGAAGGCTTGGCTCCACCGCACCTGCCACGGCCTCGGCCACCTGGTCCTGGAGGGCGAAGATGTCGTCGAATGTGCCCTCGAACCGGTCGACCCAGACATGGTGCCCCGTCTCGGTTTCGGTGAGCTGGGCTGTGATGCGGACGCGTCCGCCAGCCTTGCGGACGCTGCCCTCAAGCACGTAGCGAACGCCAAGCTCCCGGCCGACCTGACGCACGTCCACCGCGCGCCCCTTGTAGGTGAAGGCGGAACTCCGGGCGATGACGAAGAACCAACGGACCCGGCTTAGCGCCGTCGTCAACTCCTCCGTGATGCCATCGGCGAAGTATTCCTGCTCTAGGTCACCGCTGAGGTTCGCGAATGGCAGGATGACGAGGGAAGCACGACCTGGCTGAGTTGCATGCTCGTTGAGCGGCCGAGCATCAGGAAGGATCCCCCGGCCGGCGCCCTCAGCCTCCGTCTCGTCATTTGCTGTTACCTCGGCTTCGAGCAGGTAACCCCGCTTCGGCATGGTGCGGAGCAGGCGCCCATTGTCTCGAAGGGCCTGGCGGATCTCGGCGATGCAGCCTGTGACATTCTCTTCGGCCACGAACACCCCGGGCCATACGGCGGCGAGCAGCTCCTCGCGCGTGACCAGTTGGCCTGCGTTCGCAAGGAGGTGCCGAAGCACGTCGAAGGTCTTCGGCCGCAGGGCAATCTCCCCGCCGGAGCCGTCGATCAGCGCTCCGCGCCGCGGGTCGAGGGTGAAGCCCGCGAAGCGGAAGGCGGCAGCGCTCCTCGCTTCATCCATGGCCGGTTCTCCCGGACATCGTTCAAAAGTCTATGCATAGAAGAGGAGGGGTCGCAGCAAGATTCCATATCGTTTCAATAAGACTTCCACGTCCTTCACAGGACCTGCGGCGGGCCGCCAAGGCACCTTTGGGCCACCGATGCAGAACGGCTTGGCGGCAGTGCCCAGATGGTCTGGGAAGCCGAACGAGCCAGCAGGGAGGCTTACGATGTCCTACGCAGCTCCGACCTCAGCCTTTCAAATCCCACTCGCCAAGCTAACCAGCCGGCAGGGAGGACGCTCGACAGGGCTCTACCTCCGTCTGATTGCGTGGCTTCAAACCTTTAAGCTGCTCGGGGAGCGGGACGAACTCGCCCATGCGAGCGACCGGATGCTTTCCGACATAGGGTTGCGGCCAGACGCTCATCGATATGCCGACGAGCTGCTCATGCAGAAGGATGTCGTGCGGGGGGTGCTCTATCTTTGAAGGAGTGGAGCATTCCCTTTGCACAGGACCCTACTTTGCCCGTGCATTCAGCAATGCGGACCCAACGAGACGATCGCCAGCCCTGCCCGAAAACATTAGTTTTCGGGCACTGACATGGCGGGGTGCCTCGAACGGCTTGAAGATTGTTTGATCTTTCGTCCGTCAGAAGCTTCTGCCGCAAGCCAAGGTGGGGAACCAACTCGACCTCCTTCGCGCCATCGACGTTATGTGCTGGCAGGGTTTCTTGGCTCCCTCCTGCGGCCGGCCCGTCACGGAGTGGAGAGCAGAATGCAAAGCGTCGTGGCTGGGCCTGTAGGCCGAGAGGGCGAAAGTGGGATTGAGCAATGGGGTGCCACACTACTCCGTCTCACGATGGTTCTCATTTTCCTGAGCTTTGGCATGCAGAAGTTCACCGCCTACGAGGCGGCCGCGATCGAGCCGTTCCTTGTCCACTTCCCACTGCTGCGCTGGCTTCATGATCTGCTCGGGCGGCAGGGGGCGTCCAACCTGATCGGCAGCGTCGAGCTGCTGGCTGGCCTTGGCTTGGCCGTGGGTTTCTTCGCGCGCGGCTCGCTTCCCTCGCTCTTGGGCGCAGCCATCTCGGTTGTCACCTATCTCGTGACACTCAGCTTCCTCCTGACCACGCCAGGGGTGATCGTGTGGCAGGAGGGCTTGCCTCTCTCCTCGCCCTATCCCGGGCAGTTCCTGATGAAGGACATGGTTCTTCTGGCTGCTTCCGTTTTTCTGCTCGGGCAGGCCCTTTCCGCGCGTCGGGACATGCTGAGACGGGAAAGCTGAAGAGTGCAGTTCCGCTCGAAGGTCGGGTGGGCCGCGTGGTCCGGGCGCGAAGTGGGGATAGCACCTCCTCACATCTCATGCCTGTGGCTCTTGACCACCGCGTGAAAGCACAGCGCGGCTCAGGCGGACTTGCCCAGGCCGTCAGACTTTTGCATCCCATATGCATTCAGCCAGTGACCCGCGCACCCGGCGGGCTGTCCACCACCGAGTAGGGCACTCCACGATGATGCTTATGCGCCACACCCTGCTTACCTCCATGGGGCCCGGTGCCTTGGGGCCCGAGTATGCTGCCCGGCCGAGCCGCATCAGCCTTGGCCGGGCTTGGCCCTGCCGCTGCGGCTTGGTGCTGCTAGCCGGGCTATTGGGCGCCCTCGGGACGCCGGCGGAGGCGAAGGCCCAGATGGGCGGCTCTGCGCAGCCGGGGTCCCGCACCGCCGCCGACTATCGGCCGGGCACGCCGCCCGCCCCCTCCCGCGCGCCGGGGGTTGCGAATGTCGGCCCACCCGAGGCGGCGCTGCTCCCGGGCGCGGCAGCGCTTCAGGACCGTCTCGAGGACCAAGGGTGGATGGTCCGCGGCCAGGCGACCTTCATCCTCCAAGGGCACCCTGCCTTTCGCTCGCCTTATCGCGGGCCGGGCAGCCTCTCGCCGGCCGCCAATGCGCGCAACACCTTCTCGGCCGACCTGGTCCTCGGCCGGCGGCTCTGGCAGGGGGCCGAATTCATCGTGAACGCCTCGGTGACGCGCGGCTTCGGGGTGTCGAACTCCACCGGCATCGCGGCCTTTCCGAACAACGAGGCGTTCCGCCTCGGCACGACCGAGCCCTACATCTACACACCGCGCATCTTGTTCCGGCAGACCATCGGCCTGTCGTCCGACACCGTGCCGAATGACGACGACCCGCTGCGCTTCAGCACGCCCCTGCCGCGCGAGCGCATCACCATCACGGCCGGCAAGATGAGCGTGTGGGACATCTTCGACGACAACCGCTACGCCCACGACCCGCGCACCCAGTTCCTCAACTGGGCGCACGTCGGCGGGGCCGCCTTCGACTACGCCGCCGACGCGCGCGGCTGGACCCCCGGCGTCGCGGTGGAATGGGAGAACGGAAGCTGGGGCGTGCGCGTCGGCGCCTTCCAGGTGGCGCGGCGGGTCAACGGCCTGTTCATGGACCCCGCCCTCACGCGGGCCTGGCAGGTGCTGGGCCAGATCGACCGCTTCTACCAGATCAACGGCCGCCCTGGCGCGCTTCGCCTGACCTATGGCGCCTCGCGCGCTCGGCAGAGCACCTGGGGCGAGATCTTCCGCAACGGCTTCGACGCGTTCGAGCAGAACCCCGCCGGCTACCGGCTCAAAAACAATCTCAGCCTGGGCTGGGAGCAGGAGGTGACGGACGATCTGGGCGTCTTCGCCCGCCTGTCGTGGAATGACGGGCGGACCCAGAACTGGATGTTCACCGAGATGGATCGCGCCGTCTCGGGCGGGGCCTCGCTGCGCGGGCTGCGCTGGAACCGGCCGGAGGACACGGTGGGGCTGGCAGCGAATGTGGGCTGGATTTCCGACGGGCGGCGTCAGTACCTCGAGCAGGGCGGAATCGGCTTCATCACCGGGGACGGGCGGCTGAACTACCGGCCCGAGATCGTCACGGAAGCCTATTACGACGCGCGCGTGGCGCCCGGGGTCAACATCGCCGCCAATTACCAGTTCGTGGCGAACCCGGCTTACAACGCCGACCGTGGACCCGTGCACCTTTTCGCACTCCGCTTGCGTGTGGGCTTCTGACGCAGGAGACGACCACGTGGTCCTCGAATCGGTGAATGCAGGCGCGAACCTTGGCGCGGCCGTCGCGGAGTTTCATCTGATGCGGCTTGAGAGCGCCGACATTGAGGACAGCGCCCGGGTGGAGGTGGCATGAACCGTCGGGCCACGTGGAGGGTGCCGCTCCTTCTCTGCCTCGTCATGTCCGCGCTGACGGGCTGCGCTCCCAGCCCGGTCCGGGACGCCTGCGACGCTGCGGCCCAGTCGGACAACCCCGAGGCCGCGGCCGTCTGCTGGGCGGCGCGGGGCTCGTCCTGGCGATCCTCGTCCCCCGCAGCCCGGGGGCAGCGCGGCATCATCGGCCTGCGCTGAGCACGTTCGCACAGCCCCTCAGCAACGGCCGGCGGATCACCCCCCGCAAGGGATCACCCAATCCTCACAGCCACCCCCGACGCTTGAGCCAGACATACGGAACGACGGTCGAGGCGACCATGAGCAGCAGGGCAAAGGGATATCCAAAGGTCCAGTGCAATTCCGGCATGTTGTCGAAGTTCATGCCATAGACCGTCCCCACCAGCGTCGGCGGCAGAAACAGGACGGCCGCAATCGAGAACACCTTGATGATCTCGTTCTGCTCGATATCGATCATTCCCAAGGTGGCCTCCAGCAAGAACGACACAGAGGCGGATTGCTGCGCGCTGTGCTCGCTTAGGGAACGGATATCGCGCTCGATTTCCACCAGCCTCGCCAGATGCTCCAGCGCCAATCCCTTTCCGGGATCGGATTGACGGAAAAAGCCCACAAGCCGGCTGACGGTGAGCAGGCTCTGGCGCAACTTCGCCTCGAGCGCACCGACGCGCCCGATCTTCCGCAGCACCGCCTTCAGGTTCGGTGGCCCTCCAGCGGAAGGGCTCGGTCGCCATGCGGCGGGCTTCAAAGACGCCTGCTCGACGTCGCCATTCTGGAAGAGGGCGGCGGAGAGTTCGTCCAGCGTGGTGTCACCCGTCTCGAGAATGTCTGCCACTCGAGCCACCACGGTTTCGAGCAGGGATAGAAGAATGAGTTCGCTGGTTCCACATTGGCCGGGCTGCATGGCGCAGTGCGCCGCGAACTTGCGGAAGGGCGACGGATCCGCATAGCGGATGGTGACGAGGTGGCGTCGCGTGAGCACGAAGGTGACATCGGCCGAGACGGGAGGGCGGCTTCCGGAGGCGCCCGTGACGATGACGGCTGTCATGTAGAGGGCCTCGCCATCTTTATACAGCCGGGCCGTTTCCTCAATCTCTGCCATCTCGGAGCGAGACGGAACGTCGACCCCTGCGATCTGCTCAGCCAAGGTTTCTTCTTCGGGTGTTGGGGCGTGCAGGTCGATCCACACGACATTCTGGGTTGCGACGTCGCTCTGCTGAAGCCCGTCCTCCCCGGGTGCAAAGAACTTGATCATGGCGTATTCAACCGCGCTTTCCGCCTGCTGTTGCGTGCCCAGAACAACGCGAGGTGTGGAAGGTGCACCAGAGAAGGCGGCCAGGAGAGGCCGTCTAAGTCGAAGAGAGGGCTGAAAGCCAGGTCTGCTTTCTCTTGAAATCCGCCCGAAAACATTAGTTTTCGGGCAGAATCGCCGGTGTTAGTTTTCCGGGATGCCGCGACGCCTGAAAACCCCTGCCCGAAAAGCATCCGCCCAAACCGCCCGCGCGGAGGTGGGCACCCCCGCCCTGTTCGAAGGTCTGCCCGAGGGGCCGCGCCTCGTTGGCTATGCCCGAGTGTCCACAAGTGAACAAACGGCCGAGCTGCAGCGCCAGGCGCTGGCCGAAGCCGGCGCCGCGGTGGTTCATGTGGACGAGGGCGTCAGCGGATCGGTCATGCGGTGGCCCGGCCTGGAGGCGGCGCTGGCCGCGCTCCGGGCCGGCGACACGCTGGGGGTGTGGAAGCTCGATCGGCTCGGCCGCTCCACCGTGGGCGTGCTCCAGCTGCTTCGGGACCTGGATGAGCGGAAGATCCACTTCCGCAGCCTCACGGAGGGCTTCGACACACGCACCCCGGCCGGCCGGGCGCTCATGCAAATGGTGGCGGTCTTCGCGGAACTGGAGCGCAGCACCATTCGCGAGCGCGTCATGGCCGGCCTCGATGCGGCCAAGCGCAATGGGCGGATGCTGGGGCGCCGGCCCGCCTTGAAGGCGGCGCAGCGCGATCACGCCCGCGAGCTGCTCGCCGACGGCCGCAGCCAGGCCGAGGTGGCGCGGATCCTCGGCGCCGGCCGGTCCACCGTGCAGCGCCTGGTGGATGGTTCCTCCCCGAGCCGCTTCGAGCGTGCCGTTGGAATGGCGGACACCGGCATGAGGACAGACGAGATCATGAGCATGCTGCGGCCCGACGACTGAGGGCTTCGGTGTGGCGGCCGGTGTCGCATCAGCCGCACCATCTCCAGCAGGGTGCTGCCACGCTCCGAGGCGTGACCTTCGAATTGCCCCCACGCCTCCGACGCCGCTAAGATCACGACGCGCCGAGAGGAGGAGGGGGCTGAATGACCGCGTACAACCAGCACCATCCCCGCGGACCCGTCTCAGCCCTGCGACAGATCGTCGCAGGGCTGGCCCGGCGGCCCACCTGACCTTTCGATAGGCCGCCCCAAGGACCTGCCCTGACGACGCAACCGTGTGCGGCAATCGCCGTGCCCGGACCGCCTCGTCTTGCTCACCGCTCCGCGGCGCCACGCCCGGAGTCAGACTCGCAGGTCTCCCATGTCCTCCCCCACCCGCGCTCTCCTCGACGAGGCGCGCTCGCTCGGCGGCATCGCCGCCGCGGTCTCGTCCACGATGCTCGCCCAGCTCGCGCTCTCGGTCGTCGAGACCCTCGTTGTCTCGCGCCTGGGCGCTCCTGCCCTCGCGGGCGTTGCCCTTGCCGCCGGTCTCGAACTCCTCGTCTTCCTCCTTTGCCTTGGGGTCGTCACCGCCCTCATCCCGCTCGTCTCGACCGCCCTTGGGCGCGGCGACCTCGCGGCCGCGCGCGCGAGCACCGGTGCTGGTTTCCTCGTCGCCCTCGCCACCTCGCTTCCGGCCGCGCTGGTCCTCCTGCTCCTGCGCGCGCCAATCGCGGCCCTCGCCGAGCCGGGGCTCGCGGCAGAGAGCGCTGCGGCCTACCTCACCGGTTCCGCGGTCGGCCTGCCGGCCTGGGTGCTCTTCGTCGCGTTCCGCTCGGTCGCGGTCGCGGCCGGGGCGAGCCGGACCACCGTGCTCGCCATGACCCTCGTCGTGCCCCTGCATGCCGCTCTCTGCCTCGGGCTCACGCTTGGTGGGCCAGGCCTGCTGGCGCTCGGCGCTTTCGGGGCAGGGGTCGCCCGTGCGCTCGCGGGCGGCTTGGCGCTTGCCTTCGTCGCATTCGCCCTACGGCGCAGCCCGCACGGATCGTGTCGGGCCGTCCTGAGGCCACTCTCCCGCCCCACCGGGGCAGCGATCCATGACCTCCTCCGGCTTGGCGTGCCCTTCGCCGCCCGCATCCTCCTCCGGGAGGGTGTAATGCCCGCGGCGGCCTTCCTCGTCGCACCGCACGGCACGGCCGCCGTCGCCGCGCATGCCCTCGCGTCCAGGCTCGTCGACCTCCTCGGGATCACAAGCTTCGGCTTGAGTTCGGCCGCAACGGTGCGGGTTGCGCGGGCGGTCGGCCTGGGTGACGGGGCCGCGGTTGCGCGCGCTGCCTGGGTCTCGCTCGGGCTCGCGCTCCTCGTCGGCCTCGCCACCGGTCTGCCCCTCGCCTTCCTGCCCGGGACGGTCGCCTCACTCCTCCTCGGTGACGACACGCCCGAGGACCTCGCGGCGCTGGCCTCGCTCCTCCCCCTCGCGGCCCTCCTGCTCCTCCTGGAGGGCGTGCTGTCTGCGGTGGGCGGCGCCCTCAGCGGGTTCCGGGATGCGCGCGCCCCGTTCGTCATCGTCGCCGTCGGCAGCTGGGCCGTCGGCCTGCCATTGGGCTACCTCCTCACCGCTGCTACCGCGCGACCGGCCGATGGGCTCTGGTGCGGGATGGCGATCGGCGCCGTTCTGACGGCAGCCCTCTACCTCGCCCGCCTTCTACGGCACCTCTCCACGCACCGGACGCGCGCCGGATGACCTCCACCTTCTGGAGCACGGCGTCGCGGCGTGACGCGGGATCATTCCTTCAGGACCTCCAGCGACCCATCGGCCCGCCGGCGTACCAGCCGGCCCTGCGCGTCGCGGCCTGTGGCACCAGGCCGCTCACCCAGCGCGGCATAGAAGGCGCGGGTCTCCGCGCTTGGGTTGCGGAAGCTCTCGCGCATTCGGGTCAGCGCCTCGGCCCGCTCCGCCTCGGTGGGGCGGTCAAAGGGCACGCGACCGTCCGAGGCGTTCGGATCGTGGCCATCGGGCTGGGTCTTCATGGCGGCGGTCCTGCTCGGCTGCTGCGCTATCATACAGGGGTTCGAGGCGATGGAGGCCGGAAGTGGCGCAAGGCGATCCGCGGCCCGCAGTGGTGATCGATCCTGGGATCCTGGGCGGGCGCGAGCCCGTGCTGCGGGGCACGCGCGTGCCGGCGCGCGATGTCGCGGCCGCGGTGCGGCGCGGCCTGCCGATGGAGGAGATCCTGCAGGACTATCCGAGCCTGACCGCCGAGATGGTCGAAGAGGCCGTGCGCTATGTCGAGGCGGAGCCGCTGCGCGATCGGCCACAAGCGCCCTCGGCCGCCATCCCTGCGGGTGCGAGACTGGTGCGCCGCGGATTTGTGCCGCACGGCCGAGACGACGACTGATTGGCATGGACGGCAGGAAGGAGCCCATGGACCTCCACGAACACGCGACGGACGAGCAGATCGCGCGCTTCGAGGCAGCGGCCGCCGAACTCCTGGAACGAGCGGGCGGCGCCCTTTCGCTTGCCCAAGCGGCCAAGGACCTGAAGCTGAGCCCAGAGGCCCTTCTTGAGCAGATCCGGCACGGCGCCGCGCTCGGGATAAAGACCCTGCAAGGCACGATCCTGGTGCCCACCGTCCAGTTCGCCGCGGAGGATGGCCGCATCACGCTTCTCGAGGGCCTGGCCCACGCGGTTCGGCTCTTCGTGCGATCGAAGCGAGGGGGATGGGCCGCCCTCCAATGGCTGATCGCAGAGAACGAGAGCCTGGGGACCACTCCCCTTCAGGCTTTGCGTGAGCGTCGGTTCGAGGAAGTGGAGGCGACGGCCCGGCACTTTGTTGGCGACGACGAAGCCTGAAGCGGGCTCTCACAGTTCGACGACGAGATCCGGCCGGAAGCCGGGATTGGTGTCATGCCCCACGTATCCGCGCGGATTGGCGACCAGGCGCGTGCGGCCGATGCGGAAGTCCTGGCTCGTGTGGATGTGGCCGAAGATCCAGACGTCGGGCTGCAGCTCCTCGATCAGCCCGTCGAGCTTCGACGCATAGGCCACGATGAACGGATCCCCGATCCGGTGCGGCGGCACGGCGCGTGCCGAGGGCGCGTGGTGGGTCATCACCACCGTCTTGCCCGGGAAAGGCGCGGAAAGCCGCTCTCGCAGCCAACGCACCGACTGCTCGTGCAGCTGCGCCGCATCCTTGGGCCGAAAGCGCCGATAGGCATCGCTCGCGACCCGGATCGCGTGGAAGTCGTTGATCCGGCGGCGGTGCCGGTCACCGACGCAGATGTTCGCCAGGCGCCGCACCTCATCCAGGGCGGCCTGTGGCTCCTCGTGGCCGGTGAGCGACAGGCGGAAGTCGGCCCACAGCGTGCAGCCTAGCACGCGCAGCTTGTCGCCCATCCGCCACTCCTCGCGCTCCAGGACCGTGAGGCGCTTCTGCGGGGTCAGCGCCTGGAGCTTCGGCACCATGGTGTCGATCTTGCCGTGGTAAAATTCGTGGTTGCCGCAGACCGCGACCACGGGTCGGCCAAAGGCGACCTCGGCATCGTCCCAGGGGCACAGACGCCCCTTGGTGAAGGTGTCGCCCGCGAGCAGCGTCACGTCGGCTTCCAGGGTCGGCGGCTCGAAGCCTCCGAACTCGCAGTGAAGGTCGGAGAGGATGTGCAGGCGCATCAGAAGGAAACTTCAGCCATGGCCCTCTTCGCCGCGGCGACAACGGCCCCGGGATCTCGCCCGATCACCTCGAGCGGGGTCGCCCAGTCATTGAACTCCGCATTGTTCCCTGTGAGCCAAGCGGCAAGTCGCCAACTCTCCAGTCGGCCCCGCATCGCCAGCAAAAGGGGCCGGCGTTCCGGCCGGGGCTGCCCGTTGGGGCCGAGCTGAAACAGCGGATACAGACGTTGGCCGCCCTGCAGGATGGCGGAGACGCGGCCCACCTCCTCCCAGCCCTGCACCACCCCAGCCGCGTCGGGAGAGGCGACGCCAGCGTGCCGGACGAACTCCGACGCCGGCAGCGAGGGATGCTCCTTGAGCCACTCCCGGCGGTACTCATCCCAGCGTGCTGACACGGCCGCGCGCCGGCGAGCCTCGGCCTTGGCGTCGTCATCGTCGTCGCTCATGGCGCCAGGATACTTGCAACCCGAGCGCGGTTCATGTTCTTTTTTTGTTCCAGCAAGCCTTGGAGCATCGCGCGTGCGGAGGGTCGGGCGTTTCGTCGTGCTCGTGGACCGGCAGGGCATCCGCCATGCCCTGTCCGCCACGGCCGTCGTGGCGATCTGCGAGACCGAGGACGGCTCGACCATCCTGCTGCTGCCGGGCGGCCGGCACATCGTGACGGAGATCGCCCTCGACGAGCTGGCGATGGCGCTGAGCACGCCCGCCTATCTCGCACCCCGGGAAGGAAATGTCTGATGGCTTGGTCACGCTGGTTCGGCGACAAGAAGCGGGCGCGGCGGCTCAAGGTCCCGGGCAGCGGCCGATGAGCGGAGACAGCCCCGACAAACTGCGTCGCATGAGTGGTCCCGGCCTGCGGACCTTTCTCGCCATCGCCGATCGGTGGCGGCTCACCGAAGCCCAGCGCCTCGCCAGCCTCGGCCGACCGCTGCGTTTCAGGCCTTGGCCACAGCCGCTCGGCAAGGGGATCCGCTCACCCTCGAGGTGGACATGCTTTTTCGGGTCGGCATCGTGCTGAACATCCACAAGGCGCTGCGCGTCCTCCATGGCAGTGAGCAGGAGGCCCTCGCCTGGCTCGCCACGCCGCACCAAGCGGCGCCATTCAGGGGCCAGGCTCCGATGGACCTCGTGACCTCAGGGAGCCAGGACATCTGGTGAGGGTGCTGCGCTTTCTGCAGGCGGCGCAGACCGGCCTGTACATGGCGCCGATCGAGGCGATCGACCGTCATTTCGTGCCCTATCGAGACGAAGATCTCAAGGAACAGAAAAGGCCTCCCATGACCCCCTCTGACCCGCCTTCCGATCTCGTGACCCTCGTCCAAACGATGGTCGCGGAGTCGGGCGATCCTGCGGGCTTCGACGCCGCGGCCTGGCTGGCGAACTGGATGCAGCGGCCGGTGCCCGCCCTGGGCAATCGGACGCCGCTCAGCTTCATGGGAACCGAGGAGGGCCGGGACCTCGTGAAGCAGATCCTCCTGCGAATGCAGAGCGGGGCGTACTCGTGAGCCGCGACGAGCTGCCGCTGCTGCCCCTGGCGGCGAGCTTGCATCTGGCCGATCGCCACTTCTTCAGCCTGTCGTGCCGGGGCTGCCAGCGAATGGTGGACATGGGCGTTCGCCGCGCCGTGCGACTGGCCAATGGACAGCGCACGGAAGACTGGCTGGCTCGGCTGCGCTGCATCGAGTGCGGCAGCCGGGGCGCGTCGATCCAGTTTCGGGCCGACACTCGAAACGCGGAGGCCATCGCGCGCGACGGGCCGCTGCCCGTCTGTCAGGAGGAGTGAGGCGGGAGCATCAACGCCGGGGTTGCTTTGCAACTCGATCACCCATACGTTATTATCAAGGCCTGAAATCAGGATATACCTGCAGTCCGATGGGACCGCGCCCTTCGAGGAACGCCTGCTTGAGCAAGAGGCCCGCGCGGCGGCCCGCATCGATACGGCGCTCGAGACGCTGGAGCGGGGTTTACGGCCGGATGTCCGTCCGGTGGGCGAGGGCGTGCACGAGGCCCGCATCGACTATGGGCCGGGCTACCGGGTGTACTTCGCGCCCGATGGGGAGGCGCTCGTGATCCTGCTGCTCTGCGGCGACAAGCGGACGCAGCCAGAGGACATCGAGACCTCCAAAGGGCTGTGGAAGGACTACAAACAGCGGCGGGCGGCGCCTCCGCGGGACTCCAAGAAGTCGAGGGGTGGGCAGGCGCAGGCGCCGCAGCCCGTCAGCAAGCGCAGAGGAGAGTGAGATGGCCCTGACGAAGAGCTACCACGACGCTGTCATCGACCGCGCCCGCCGGGATCCGGCGTTCCGAGCGGCCCTGCTGGAAGAGGCGGCGCAGAACCTCCTCGACGGGGAGCTTGAGATCGCTCGCAGCCAGCTGCGCAAATGCGCTCATGCCCTGGCGACGTTCGACGTCCTGGCCGCGACCACCAACATCCCGAAGCCCAGCCTGATGCGCATGCTCGGACCCTCCGGCAATCCGCGGGCCGAGAACCTCCTGGCCATCCTGCGGGCCTTGCAGAGCCACGCCGGCGTCGCCCTCCAGGTCTCCAGCCGACAGCTCGAGCCGGCCGCCTGACTGCCCCCAACGACGTCCTTCGTGGTGTCGTCCCCGCAGATCACAGGCTTCCGGGCGATGGAGGGCGTCACGACCTCGCGCCCCTCAAGCCGGCAGCCGGGAACGTCCGGTGCAGCGGAGAAATCAAGTCGTGACGGCAGGCTCTGGTCAGCGTCGTTGACAGGGTGCCCCTTGCGGACACCATGAAGACGAGGCCCAGCCTTCAGGAGCCTCCCGCTTTTAACCCACCGACCTCATCCCCTTCCTTCATTCCCTGGCCGACTTAGTTCGTGCGGTCGCAGAGCTGCTGCTCGCGATCAGGAGGAGGTGAGGTCCCTGTGCCGGGGTGGAAGGACTTTGGCCCGCCGCCGAGATCAAACTTGACAGCAGGAGACGTGGAGGAGGGCAGGGGAGTCGACGCACTGAGCGCTCCTGCTAGAGCGCGGCCGGGGAGTTTCCTTCAACGGGGTGCAAGTGGCAGGCGACTGCCTGACGCCATCCGGGCCGCGCAAGAGCGGGCTCGCGGATCTGGCAGACTTCCATCGCAAAGGGACAAGTGTCCGCATAAGCGCAACCGTGACCTGAGCGGATTGCCTCGTTCGCCGCTGCCGACGGGCTCGGTTCTGCGTCCCGCTCCTCCGGGTGGACAAAGCGCGCAGCTGCGAGAAGCGCCTGGGTGTAGGGATGCAGAGGCGCACCGAACACTTCCTCGGCTGCCCCCTGCTCCACGATCCGTCCACGGTACATGACGGCCACCTCGTCCGCCTGATAGCGCACGGTCGCCAAGTCGTGACTGATAAGCAGATAGCTCATCCCCAGCCGATTTTGCGTCTCGACGAGCAGATTGATGATCTGGAGTCGGACGGACACGTCAAGCGCCGAGACGGGCTCGTCCAACACGACGACGCGCGGACGCGCGACGATGGCCCGTGCGATGGCAATCCTCTGCCGTTGCCCACCGCTGAACTCGTGGGGGAAGTTCCGTGCGGAGGCCGGATCCAGACCGACCTCCTCGAGCACGGCTGACACCCGCTCGGCAATCTCGCGCCCCTCGGCGCCGCCGTTGAAGCGGAGTGGCTCGGCGACGATCCGCCCAACCCGCATCCGTGGATTCAGGGAACTCCACGGGTCTTGGAAGAGTTCCGCAGTTCGTTTCGGGATTGGGTGGCCGAATGTACGGCGACACCGGAAGCGGTCGCGGAGGCCGCGCTGGCGCATTCGGTGGGCAGTGATGTGATGCGCGCCTATCAGCGCAGCGACCTGCTAGAGAAACGCCGATCCCTCATGAGCCAGTGGGCGACGTTTTGCACCGCCCCAGCCGCATCTGTCGCGGACCTCTCCTCCGGCAGGGCGTGGAGGGTGGGGGCGTGACCACGTATCGTGATTTCCGCCCTGTCCCCAAAATCACCAAAACTCTTCTTGCCGCGCTTGCGGAGCCACTGCTGTCGGCGCTTCCGATCCGTGACCAGGAGCTACGTTGCAGCGTGAGTGACGGCGATATGCCGCGATGCGAGCGCGAACCAGTGTAGGTGCGGCTTATGGCCTACGTGTCGCGGGACGCAGGGCCGCCGCCCGCGGGAAACTGAACCTAGCCGAGTGGCAAGACTTCACTTGCGTTCCCCCGTCACCCATTTTATAGCGTTCGCTTCAAAATTGACAGTGAAGCGGCTATGGCGCGACCTCGCCTCTTTGACGAAGGCGCTGCACTCGATGCGGCGATGAACGTTTTCTGGAGGCATGGCTACGCGGCGACGTCCGTACGCGACCTTTGTGCGGCGACGGGACTTGGACCGCCAAGCCTTTACAATGCCTTTGGCGACAAGCAGGCGCTTTTCGCCCGATGCCTGGATCGCTACCTGGACGAAAACACACTCGCGCGGATCCGGCGCGCCGAGGCACACCAGCCCCCACGGCTGGCCTTGGAGCGCTTCCTCTCGGCGGTGGCCGAGCGGTCCATCGCCGACAATCGAGGTTGCTTACTCGTGAACACGGCGCTTGAGGTCGCACCGCATGAGCCGGCCATCGGCTCCGTGGTGGCAGAGCGCCTGGGCGAGATCGAGAGCTTCTTCTTTCGGTGCGTCGAAGCTGGCCAACGGGAGGGAAGTGTCAGTCGTGAGCGTGCGCCCGAAGATCTTGCGCGTCTCCTGCTCGCAGTGGTGATGGGCATGCGCGTGTTGGCCCGCGCGCGCCCGGACGCTGCCCTTCTGCAAGGCGCGTTGCAGCAGGCTCTCTCGTTGCTTGGAACGCCGACGCCGGAGGCGAGGCCATGACGAATGTTGAAGCCAACGTGCGCGGCGGGCTGCGCAGCACGACCCCCTCTGCAAAGCCGAGTTCAGCGAAGGCACGACAGCTTTACGAGCTTTGCGGAACCGATCCCGCGCGGGTGCTGAGCCCCCATTGCTGGCGCGTCCGCATGGCGCTTGCGCACAAGGGGCTGGAGTTCGAGAGCATCCCTTTGCGCCTCACCGAACCGGAGCGCCTCGCCTTCACCGATCATACGCGCGCGCCAGTGCTCGTAGATGGAGAGCGAGTAGTCGCCGGTTCCTGGGACATCGCGCTCTATCTGGACGAAGCATATCCGCAGACGCCCCTGCTGTTCCAGAACGCCCCCGAGGCATATCGCGCTGTCGTGAGCTGGAATGACAGCATCTTGCAGGCGGGGCTTGAGCGCCTGATCGTATCTGACATCCCGCATCTGCTCGACGGTGCTGATCGAATTTACTTCATCGAGCGCCACGAGGAGAAGTTCGGGCAGCCGCTGCACGAGGTGACCGCTGCTAGAGAGGAGCGGCTACCAAAATTCCGTATCTCTCTGGAGCCCCTCCGCATCGCCCTGGAGTCCTCGCCTTTTCTTGGTGGCGCCAACCCCGACTACGCAGACTACATCGTCTTCGGCTCCTTTATGTGGGCCCGGAGCGTAAGTCTCCTGCGGATCCTGGAGGCGGAGGATCGGATCTTCGCGTGGCGTGAGGAGATGCTCAACCTTCACGGTAGCATGGCACGCAATGCGCCCTGCTTCAGCATGTGCCGTAACCAATCCTTAGCTGGAGGAGACAACAAGGATGGGGGACGGCGAACGCGATCCTTTTTCCAATTTTTTCGGAGGTGAAAATTACACCGACGAAGGGCTTTCCTGGCAGGATGCGGTCCGTCTCCTGATCCTGGTCCTGGCATTTCTATGGCAAGGGCTTGTGGTGGCTTGCCAAATGCTTCCCTCGCTATGACCCAAACCCGGACACTGGCCCATGCATAACCGCATATGTCCTGAATGACCCAGCACAATCCGAGGCAGGCTGCGGAAGCGATGCGTATGCGGCATGCGGGGTCTAGGGACCTTCTGCGGACGATGAACGCAGTCCCAGCGGTCAAGGCGCTTGCGGGAATGGGCCTTATCTCCTGCACGCACCGCCTTTCTCGGCGGGCGGGCACGCTCTTGCCCAAGTTCTGCGGAAGCGTCTTGGATCGCTGCGACAGTGGAACGCTAGGGCCTGTCATCGCCTGAGGTGGTCGAGTGAGGTGGCGCAGCACAAGACGCGCAGGACAGGGACCGCCATGTTCTCGTGTCGTGTCGCGACAGACCGCCGTTCCTTGAGCCGGGTCAAGGTTTAGGCGACCTCGATGACGGCCTCGACGATGACTGTGACGCCGAAGGCTGTGGAGGCGCCGAACACCGTGCGCGCATGCCGACCACGATCCGCGAATACCTCGACGAACAGGTCCGTGCAGCCATCAATCACCTTGGCTTGCTCCGTGAATTCGGGGACGGCGTTTACAAAGCCCACGACCTTTCCGACGCGGACCACGTTGTCCAAGCTCCCTGCCGCGTCGCGCATCGCCGCGAGCAGGGACAGACCGGCCAGCCGCGCGTGCTGGTATGCGTCCTCAGCCGACACGTCGGCCCCGACCCGGCCTCTGGGGGTCGGGAGGCCCGGCCTGCGCCCGCCGGTCCCGGCGAGGAACACCAAGTTCCCCATCCTCGTGTAGGGGACGTAATTGGCCACGGCTGTCGGGACGGGCGGCAACGTGATCCCGAGGTCCCGGAGCCGCTGCTCCGCGCCGACAGTCGCGGACTGGGCCGGAGCGCGACGCGGCAGCAACGCGGCGGCCGATGCGGTCAGGGCGATAAGGGAAGACCGGCGGTGAAGGCTCTGCATGGCTTTGCCCTCTGGGCCGCGTGCGGCCGATACGGCAAGGCTACTCAGGTCCTGGCTCAAGTGTCACCAAATTGAGGTGTGGCAAGCCTCCACTTGCGTGGTTTGGTGTCGAGAACACAAAGCGTGCCCAGCGCTTGGCCATCGGCGGAGAGGAGAGGCACGCCCGCATAAGCCGCGACCCCGTATTCGAGGGCCGTCGGATTGTCTTTGACCAAGGGGTGCTCCTTGGCGTCCTCGACAACGAAGGCCTCGCCCGAGGCCACGGCATGACGACAAAAGGAGTGGGACAGCGCAGTTCCGCGCTGGGCTGCGAAATCCTCGGGAATAGGGCCTGAGTGGCTTTTGAAGAACTGCCGGTCGTGGTCGACGAGCGAGACAAGGGCCATGGGCGCGTCGAGCGTCTCGCGGGCGAGCCGCGTCAGTTGGTCAAAACCCTCCTCCGCGGGTGTGTCCAGCAGCATGGTCGCGTGAAGGGCCTCAAGTCGGGCGGGATCTGCAACTGGGTCTTCGGACAGGGTAGCGACCTCCTGGCCAGTGAAGAACGAGCGACAGGAATACTGGTTTTCCGTAAGCGCGGCGTAGGGGCCCTTGTTGAAGGCCGGAGCTGAAGCCGCGAGGTGGATCGCCACGGAGGAGTGGCGATGGAGCGATGGATGTCTGGGCCTGGTGCCAGCACTGATGCCAGCACGGGTGCTGGCACTGTGGCGGGGGAACGGGTGGAGATCGTCACCCGTGGTGGACGGCGCAGCTACACGGTCGAAGAGAAGCTGGCGCTGGTGGCCGAGGCTTCGCAGCCCGGGTCTCGGGTGCTGGCAGTGGCGCAGCGCCATGGCCTTTCGCCGAGCCTGCTGCATCGCTGGCGGCGCGAGGCGGAGGGGAGGCCGCTGAAGCCGCTAGCCAAGGCCAAGCCGGCGCCCCGCCTGCCTGCGCTCGTGCCGCTGGTGATGGAGCCCCCCATGCCGACGGCACTGCCCGAGGCGAAGCCGGAGCCGCGGCCGGGCGGGGCCATCGAGGTGGTGCTGCGCAACGGCCGGCTGCTGCGCATCGGGGCGGGCGCGGATGTGGCAGCGGTGGCGCGCCTTGCTGCGGCGCTGGAGGCATGATCGCGCCGCCGACGGGCGCCCGTATCCTGCTGGCCACCCAGCCCGTGGACTTCCGCAAGGGCGCGCATGGCCTGGCGGCGCTGGCGGCCGAGATGCTGGGCGAGGATCCGTTCTCCGGCCTGGTGCTGGTGTTCCGATCGAAGCGTGCGGACCGCATCAAGATCCTCGTCTGGGACGGCTCGGGCCTGGTGCTGGTGTGGAAGCAGCTGGAGGGGGGCGGGTTCCGCTGGCCGCCTGTGGTGGACGGCATTCTGCGGCTCATGCCGGTGGAGTTCGCCGCCCTGTTTGACGGGCTCGACTGGCGGCGCATCGAAACGCCGAAACGGATTCCCAGGCCCACGGCCGCTGCCTAGAATCACGGGACGATGCGCGCCGCGGGACCCGACACGCCGAGCCTGCCCGATGATCCCTGGGCCCTGCGCGCCCTGCTGGCCGCAGCGCTGGCCAAGGTTGACGCGCTGCACGCCGAGCGGGACGCGCTGGTCGTCGAGCGTGATGGGGTGGCGGCGGAGCGGGACGCCTTGGCGGAGCGCAACGCCCGGCTGGAGCACCTGCTCGAGAAGCTGCGGCGGATGCAGTTCGGCCGCAAGTCCGAGCGCCTGCCCGAGGAGCAGCTGCTGTTCGCGTTCGAGGAGGTGGAGGCTTCCATCGCCCAGACCGCAGCCGAGGCAGCCAAGACGTCCCCGGAGCAGCGGGAGGAGCAGCGCAAGCGCCGCCGGGCGGGGCGCGGCCGGCTGCCCGCGCACCTGCCTCGGGTGGAGCAGGTGCTGAGGCCCGAGGCGACAGCCTGTCCCTGCTGCGCGGGGCCGCTGGTGGAGATCGGCGCCGACACCTCCGAGCGCCTCGACGTAATCCCTGCACAGTTCCGCGTCCTGGTCACGAAGCGGCCCAAGCTCGCCTGCCGGGCGTGTCCCGGCACGGTGCTGCAGGCCCCCGCGCCGGCGCGGCTGATCGAGGGCGGCGTGCCCACGGAGGCGACCGTGGCCCACGTGCTGGTGTCGCGCTACGCGGATCACCTGCCCTTGTACCGGCAGTCGCAGATCCTGGCGCGGCAAGGGATTGAGATCGGCCGCGAGATGCTGGCCGACTGGGTGGGCACGGCGGCGCACGAGGTGATGCCCGTGGTGCGGCGGATGCACGAGATCCTGCTCGCCTCGCCCAAGTTGTTCGCGGACGAGACGCCCATGCCCGTGCTGGACCCAGGGCGCGGGCAAACAAAGAAGGGCTATGCCTGGGCGCTGGCGCGCGACGACCGGCCCTGGGGCGGGGCGGATCCGCCGGCGGTGGTGTTTCTGTACGCCCCTGGCCGGGGTGCGGAGCACGCGAAGGCGTTGCTGCGGGACTACGGCGGGATCGTGCAGTGCGATGGGTACGGTGCCTACAAGGCCGTGGCGGCCGAGCGGGGCCTGACGTTGGCGTTCTGCTGGGCGCATGTGCGCCGGGAGTTCTTTGGCCTCGCCAAGGGCAAGGGGCCGATCGCCGAGGAGGCGCTGCGCAGGATCGCCGCCCTCTACGCCATCGAGGCCGAGCTGCGCGGAAAGCCACCCGACATCCGCCAGGCCGCCCGCGAGGCAAGGAGCCGGCCTCTGGTGGAGGATCTGTTTGCCTGGCTTGTGGTGCAGCTGACGCACCTGCCCCGGGGCAGCCCGACCGCGGAGGCCATCCGCTATGCGCTGAACCACCGGGACGGCTTGGTGCGGTTCCTCGACGATGGCCGGATCGAGCTGGACAGCAACACCGTGGAGCGGGCCATCCGTCCGGTGGTGCTGAGCCGGAAGAACGCGCTGTTCGCCTCCGGCGACGATGGCGGCGCGCGTTGGGCGACGGTCGCGTCGCTGGTGGAGACGTGCAAGCTGAACAACGTCGATCCGCAGCGCTATCTCAGCGAGCTGCTCACCCGGCTCGTGAACGGCTGGCCCCAAAGCCGCATCGACGACCTCATGCCCTGGCGCTGGGACACCACCGCCAGCTGATCATCAGGCCAAGGGCCTCGTCGCCTCGCTTACGTTTTCCCGTGCGGTGCGTGCGGACCATGGATGAATGAAGGCGTGGTACTTGCAGGGTTCCGGGGGCCTCGAAAGCGGGTGAAGCTGAAGGCTGGGGGTGCTGCAGCGCGGCAAGCTGCTCCTCGAGGCTGCGCCCGCCGCCTGTCGCGGATGCCCCGTGTATCTGACCCCGACCGAAGATGCTCCACGCTGGACCAAGCCAGCGGAAAGACGCTCCGGTCCTTGTGGGACCGGAGCGCTGCTTTGGTATTCTCTGACGAAAAAGTGTGCGTCAGGCGGCCTTGCGGCGCACGAGGCCGAGGCCCAGCAGGCCGGCGCCCAGCAGGGCGAGGCCGGCCGGCGCGGGCACCGGCACCTGGCCCGGAAGCGCGGCAGAGCCACCGGAGAAGGTGAAGGTGCCGAGCAGGTTCACGCCGTCCGTCTGACCCGAGAAGGTGAAGGTGCCAGCGGTGTCGTCGAAACCAGCGGCACGCAGCGTGCCCGTGCCGTTGATCAGCAGGTAGTCGGTTTCGGCAGTGCCCGAACCCACCGGCGGGTTCGTGGTCTGGCTCACGTTGATGGAAGC
>NZ_JAPFQI010000019.1 GCF_026183895.1 Sabulicella glaciei
CCCGTCGCTTGAAGACCCTACGCGGCCTCACGCCCTATCAAGCCATCTGCAAAGCATGGGCCGAGGAGCCGCAGCGTTTCACCGCAAATCCGCACCACCAAATGCCGGGACCAAACATCTAGGTGCGACCCGGCCAGGACGTCGTGGTGACAGGCGATCCCTTCGGCGGGATGCCGCTGCGGGGCCGCGTCGCCTTCGGTCGTCGCCCAAGCCAGCAGCAAGGGGCACAGCTTGGGGATGGGCTGACGCCCGAACACCGCCGGCGCCTCACCGTCTGCATGTCCGTCAGCCTGTCCATCGTGGTGCGTGAGCGGCAGGAGGCGGTGGTCCTGCCGCCCCAGGCGATCCGCACGGAGAACGGCCAGCACGTGGCCTGCATGCGCGACGGGGCACGCTTCGCGAGCCGCCCCGTCACTCTGGGCATCACCCTCCCCGAGGGCGTCGAGATCCACGAAGGGATCAGTCCCGGGGACGCGATCGTGCTGCGCGAGTGATCAGCTGCGGTAGCTGGGGTCGAGCCGGTCCAGCATCCGCAGCAGCGCCGGCCATTCCATGACGCCATAGGGGCGGCGCGTCTTGGGCTGGTAATTGTTCCAGGTCTCCTCCAGCACCTCGCGTCGCACCTGCACCAGCGGCACGTTGCAGGCCATGGCGGCCAGCTGCGCCTTGCAGGAGAGTTCGAGCCGGTGCATCGCGTTGAAGGCCTCGGCGATGCTGTGTCCGACAGTGAGTAGCCCATGGTTGCGCAGGATCATCGCGTTGCTGTCGCCCAGATCGGCCACCAGCTTGTCCTGCATGGCGACGTCGAGCACCACGCCCTCGTAGTCGTGATAGGCGATCTTCAGGAAGCGCATCGCTGTCTGGTTCATCGGCAGAAGGCCACATTCCAGCGAGGACACTGCCATGCCGGGCCAGGTATGGGTGTGGATTACACAGTCCAGGTCGTGCCGCCGCTCATGGATAGCGCCATGGATCACATATCCCGCGCGATTGATGCCGTACTCGAGCCCGCCGAAATCCGGCTTGAGCAGGACGTTGCCCTTCACGTCGATCTTGATGAGCGAGGAGGCGGTGATCTCCTCGTACATCAGCCCATAGGCATTAATCAGGAAGGCACCCTCCTCCCCAGGCACTCGGCAGGAAATATGGTTGGCGATCATGTCGCTCATCCCATAGTGGGCCGTGAGGCGGTAGCAGGCGGCGAGATCCACCCGCGCCTTCCACTCCTGAGGCGTCACCTGGTTCCGCAGGCTCGGAATGTTCAGGACGGGCTGCGCTTCTTCCAGCATGGGCTTCCTCCGTTTCGCTCCATCCTAGCCCGTGCGCCGCGTCCCGCCAGGGCCACCCTGGACGTGCCATGAATGGGACGCTTATTTTGCGCTGCCCGTTGCGCGGCGAAAATCGCCCGCCACGGTGACCCAGCGGCCGCATCGGCATTGAGCATCAGATGCGGCAACGCAACGGAGGAAGAGACGACATGCGGGCATGGATGATCTTGGGCGCGGCCCTGGCGGCGGCACCCTTCAGTGGCGCGGTGGCGCAGGACGCGGATGCAGGGCAGCGCGTCTTCAATCAGTGCCGTGCCTGTCACACCATCAACCAAGGCGGGCGCAACGGCGTCGGGCCGAACCTGCATGGCGTGTGGGACCGCAAGGCGGCAGCGGTGGAAGGGTTCCGCTACTCGAACCCGATGCGCGAGCGTGCCGCTGCAGGCCTGACCTGGGACGAAGCGACGCTGCGTTCCTACCTCACCGATCCCAAGGCGGTGGTCCCCGGTGGCTCCATGGCCTATCCGGGGCTCCGGAACGCGCAGCAGTTGAACGACCTGCTCGCCTACCTCCAGCGCGCCTCGACCGCGCAGTAGCGGCCGGGCGCGGCGGGGCCCCTCAGTGGGCCCCGGCGAAGGCCAGCATCATTGCATAGACCTCGCGCGTCACGGAGGAGAGGGTGCGGCCCAGTTCCTCCAGGTCCGCGACTTGGTCCACCCGCGCCATCGCCCGGTCCTGCTCCTCGGGAGAGAGGATCAGCGGGATGAGGCCGGCCGAGCGGGCGAGCCCGATCATCAGCGCCTCGCGCGGCTCCGGGATCTCATCATGCAGCAGCACGTCGCGCAGGCGGGCGCGCACTTCCTTGACCTCGGCCTGCCCCTCGGGCGGCTTGGGGTAGCGGCGCTCGGGGAACACCCAGAGGAAGCGCCCCTCCTCCCGCCGCAGCACGCCCTTGGCGGTGAGGCGGTCGAGCACCATGCTGCGCAAGTGCTCGGTCTTGCGGCCGATCTCGACAATCCAGTGCCGGCTGTCGCGCATCGTCTGAGACGACGAGATCATAATCAGCGCCTCGTCCAGCACCGGGTCGTCCGTGGGCTTCTGGCTGGTGACCATCAGCCGCTCCAGGTCCGTGTCCACGCGGCCCTGGAGCGAAAGCTCCATCAAGATCGCGCTGGACAGGGCGTAGTCTCCCGCCGGGGCCGGCAGCCCGATCGGCCGCCCGGTCCGGTCGTCGAGCAGGAGGAGCATGATCTCCTCCGGCATGGTCAGTTGCATGGCGCTTGCTCCTCAACGGTCGCGCCAGAGTGCGGAAGCCTTCCTGCCCTGTCCAGGGTGGGAGGATCACGGTGCGCTAGCCGCCGAGCCTCGCGACGCGAAGCGCTGCCACGGCGGCGCCCAAGCTGCGGCCCAGCGCCTCGATGCGGCCCAGCAGGTCCAGCCTGTCCTGCCGCGCCGCCAGGAGGTCCGCGGGCAGCAGCACGGGCAGCAGCCCCGCGGCCCGGGCCAGGGCGACCAGCAGCGCCTCTCGTGGTTCCGGCACGTGGTCGCCTTCCAGCGCGCGGCGCAGCCGGGCCAGCACCTCGCCCGCCTCGGGCCGGTCGCCGGCCGGCACCCAGCGGCGGGAACGGAAGAGCAGCAGCACCCGCCCTTCTTGTCGCCGAAGCAGCCCCTTTGCCTCCAGCCCCGCCATGGCCGCGCCACGTAGCGCATCCTCCTCGCGGGCGAGAAGCATCAGGGCGCTGCGCGAATCGCGTGAATCGGGCAGGCGTGCCAGGGCGATGTCCATCGTCGCGTCGCCTGTCGGCTCGGCCGCGACGAGGAGGAGCGCCTCCCGGTCCGTGTCGACGCGCCCGGCCAGGGCGAGTTCCATCAGCACCGCCCCAGCCAGGCCCAGCCCCGCCGCCATGCCCTGCCGGCCAAGGGGCCGTCCTTCCTCGTCGAGGGTGAGGAGCAGCACCTCCTCCGGCAGGGACAGGCTCATTCGGAGATCGCGGCCGACCAGGGCGACATCACGTCGGTGATGCCAACGCGCGTGCCGTCCTGCTGCAGGATCAGGTTCGGGCAGGCGAAGTTCACCGGCATCACCGCGTGCTCCACCACCTCGACCGGCGCATCGGCAGCCAGCGCCGCGACGACGGCATCGCCCAGGCGCTCATCCGCCGTGACGCCTTCCGGCCCGCTGACGTCGACCCGCGGATGATGCGCCGCCGCCTCCGGATCCATGCCGAAATCCGCGACATAGGACAGCATCTGGTAGACGCTCGCCATGATGCGCCGCCCGCCCGATGCGCCGAGCGCGACTTGCGGGTCGCCCTCCGCATCGAGCGCGATCACCGGGCACATGTTGCAAAGCGGACGCTTGCCCGGACCGATGGCGTTGGGCGTCTCGGGCCGCGGGTCGAACCACATCACGCCGTTGTTCATCAGCACGCCGGTGCGCGGCAGCACCATGCGCGACCCCATGGAGGAAAGCAGCGTCGTGGTCATCGCCACCATCATCCCGTTGCGGTCGGCGGCGGTCAGGTGGGTGGTGCAGCTATCGGCGCCCTGCGGCTCCGCCTCGCCCAGGCCGGCAAGGCGCTCAGCGTAGGATTCGCGCAGGGAGCGCGCGAGATGCGCGTACCATTCCGCGTCGGGCACGCCGCTGAAGGGTGCCGACTCCATCCGCTCCAGCAGGCGCGCAAGGGTAGGGGCGGCGGTGAGGCCGCGTGCCAGCATCAGCCGGCGGCCGCGATACGTGACCTCCAGCGCCGGGACGCTTCGGGCCGTGCGGCCGGACAGATCCTCGGCGGACAGGAAGCCTTCCATCGCCTTCATGTCGGCTGCGATCTCGCGCGCCACGTCGCCCTCGTAGAAGTCGCGCAGCCCAGCGGATTGCAGCCGCTCCAGCGTGTCGGCCAGCTTGCCCAGGCGGAAAAAGCCCGGCTTCCCCTGGTAGGGCGCGACCGGCGGCAGGCCGTTCGGCAGATAGATGCGCGCGCTTTCCTCGTAGAGGCGCAGAACGGCGGCGCTGTTGGCGATCTTGAGCGTGGTGAACCAGTCCTGCGCCAGGCCGCGCTTCGCCAGTGCCACGGCGGGAGCCAGGATCTCGCGGATCGGCAGCGTGCCGTGGCGCTCGTGCAGCAGCGCGTAGCCGGCGACGGCGGAGGGGATGACGACGGATTTCGGCCCGTGGATGTTCACGTCGCCTTGCACCTCGGGCCAGGCGAAGAGGTCCTGCTTCATCCGCCCGGTCATCGGATAGGCGGAAGGATCGAGGCCGCCCGGCGCGCGGGGGCCGAAATCGTAGGTCTCGGCGGCATGGCCGGGCTTCATCACCTGCGCGAAGCCGATCCCGCCCAGGCCGCTGTTCCAGGGCTCGACGGCGGCTAGGGCGAAGGCGGTGGCGACGGCCGCATCCGCCGCCGTGCCGCCCATGCGCAGCATCGCCGCCCCTGCCTCGGCCGCCTCGCGCGCCTGGGAGGCGACGATGCCCCCCTCCCCGCGCGCGGCGGGCTTGCGGAGGGTCCAGTGCTGCGAAACGTGCGGGATCATGCGGCGGCGCTCCTGTGTCGTCCGGCGCATGGTCGGCGCGGCGCGGCCCGCGGGCAAGCCACCCTTGCCCCTTCCGCCCCCGCCCAATGTCGCCTAAAGCCGGGAAAACCCCCATCTCGGCAGGGAGAGATACGGATGAGCCTGGACGTCGCCCCGGAACTGCGGAGCTTCATCGAGAACGAGGCGCTTCCTGGCACGGGGGTGGAGCCTGCGCGGTTCTGGCAGGGGATGGAGGCGATCCTGCGCGACCTCGCCCCGCGCAACGCCGCCCTGCTGGCCAAGCGCGATGCCCTTCAGGCCAAGCTGGATGAATGGCACCGGACCAACCCGGCCCGCCCCATCGACCTCGGCGCCTACGAGGCCTTCCTGCGCGAGATCGGCTACCTCCTGCCCGAGCCCGCGGACTTCCAGGTCACCACGGCGAACACAGACCCCGAGTTCGGCCTCGTCGCCGGGCCGCAGCTTGTCGTTCCTGTCTCCAACGCGCGCTATGCGCTGAACGCCGCCAATGCGCGCTGGGGCTCGCTCTACGACGCGCTCTACGGCACTGACGCCATCCCGGAGTCGGATGGCGCAGAGCGGACGGGCAGCGACTACAATCCCGCGCGCGGCAAGCGCGTCATCACCTTCGCACGGCAGGTGCTGGACCAGGCCGCAAAGCTGGATGGCGCCGGCCATGCCGAGGCGATCAAGTACCAGGTGAAGGACGGCCAGCTCCTCGTCTCGCTCCAGGGCGGCGGCGATGTGGGGCTGAAGAACCCGGCTGTCCTCGTCGGCTACACGGGCGAGCCTTCCTCGCCGAAGTCGCTGCTGTTCCGCAACAACGGGCTGCACCTCGAGCTGCGGATCGACCGCTCGCACCCCATCGGCAAGGAGGATGCGGCGGGCGTCGCCGACCTCGTGCTGGAAAGCGCCCTCTCGACCATCCAGGATTGCGAGGACAGCGTCGCTGCGGTGGACGCCGCCGACAAGGTGCTGGTCTATCGCAACTGGCTTGGGCTGATGAGGGGCGACCTTGCCGCCGACCTCGAGAAGGACGGCAAGGTGATGACGCGCCGGCTCAACCCGGATCGGACTTGGACCACGTCCGATGGCAAGGGGACGATCACCCTGCCCGGCCGCTCGGTCATGCTGGTGCGCAACGTCGGCCATCACATGATGACGGATGCGGTGACGCTGGATGGCGCGCAGACGCCGGAGACGATCCTGGACTGCCTCGTCACCTCGCTGATCGCGGTGCACGACGTGAACGGCAAGCGCCTGAACTCCCGCGCCGGCAGCGTCTATATCGTGAAGCCGAAGATGCACGGACCGGAAGAAGTGGCCTGGGCGAACGAGCTGTTCGGTCGCGTCGAGGACGTGCTCGGCCTCGCGCGCAACACGCTGAAAATGGGCATCATGGACGAGGAGCGGCGCACCACCGTCAACCTCAAGGCCTGCATCAAGGAGGCGTCGAGCCGCGTCGCCTTCATCAATACCGGCTTCCTCGACCGCACGGGCGACGAGATCCACACCTCGATGGAAGCCGGCCCGATGATCCGCAAGAACGACATGAAGGGCACGGCCTGGATCAAGGCTTATGAGGACTGGAACGTCGATATCGGCCTCCTGTGCGGGCTGCGCGGCAAGGCCCAGATCGGCAAGGGCATGTGGGCCATGCCCGATGCCATGGCCGCGATGATCGAGCAGAAGGTGGCCCACCCGAAGGCCGGGGCAACCACGGCCTGGGTGCCTTCCCCCACCGCCGCCACGCTGCACGCGCTGCACTATCACCAGGTGAGCGTGGCCGCGCGGCAGGAGGAGATCGCGAAGGGCGGCCGCCGTGCCTCGCTGGAGGACCTGCTGACCGTGCCGGTTGCGACCAACACCAACTGGGCGCCAGCCGACCTCCAAGCGGAGCTCGACAACAACGCGCAGGGCATCCTGGGCTACGTGGTGCGCTGGGTGGACCAGGGCGTCGGCTGCTCCAAGGTGCCGGACATCAACAACGTCGGGCTGATGGAGGACCGGGCGACGCTGCGCATCTCCGCCCAGCACATCGCCAACTGGCTTCGCCACGGCATCGTCTCGGCCGACCAGGTGATGGCGACGATGCAGCGCATGGCGGCGGTGGTGGACCGGCAGAATGCGGGCGACCCGCTCTACCACGCCATGGCGCCGGGCTTCGACGGCGTGGCGTTCCGCGCCGCCTGCGCGCTGGTCTTCGAAGGGACGACGCAGCCGAATGGCTACACGGAGTTCCTGCTGACGCGCTTCCGCCGCGAGGCGAAGGCCGCAGGCTGAGGATGCGGCGGGGGCTCAGCGCCCCCGCCCACCGCCCCCTCCCCCACCGCGTCCGCCACCACCTCCGCCGCCGCCACCGGAATTTCCTCCGCCACCGCGTGGGCCGGCATTGCCGCCCCCGTGGCGATTACCGCCGCCACCCGGATTTCCTCCGCCGCGCGGACCGCGATCGCCGCCGCCCGGGTTGCCGCCCCGGCCACCGCCCCCGGGATTGCCGGAGGGGCGCCCGCCTCCCGGCCCTCGTCCTCCTCCGCCACCGGCAGGCCCGCGATCAGGGCCTGGGCCGCGTGACGGCGCCGATGGGCGAGGTGATGGCCCGCGGTCCGGCCCGGGGCGAAAGTCCCGCTCCGGCCCTCCGCGCGGCCGCTCGAAGCGCGGCGGTCCGCCGCCCGGGCCACGGTCCGGCCCTCGTCCCCGGGGCGGGCCGCCTACCGCGCGCGGCGGCTCCCAGCCGCGGAAGCGGCCGTCCCAGCGCGCCGGGCCGGGGCTGCGCGGTCCGCGGCGGTCTGGGTCCGGGCGCCAATAGCCGCCCGCCGGCAACGGGCGCCCGCCCGGAATCCGCGCGTATCGGGCCGGCTCGACCAGCACGCCACGGCCCCAGGAGGGGCGTGCCCAACCCCAGAGCGCACCAAGGACGGCCGCACCGCCCAGAAAGGCCAGGCCCGTCCCTAGCGACCCGCCCAGGCCGTAGGACGCGGGCGGCGGCGCGTAGGGCGGCGGGTAATCCGGATAGGGCCACTCCCCATAAACGAGGCGCGGGTCATAGACCGGCACATAGACGCGGTCCGGCTGCGCCGGCTCGATCAGGATGACCTCGGGCGGCGGCTCGACGATCCAGGCACCGGCGGGGGGCGGGGCCGCGAAGGGCTCGGTGGAGACGGCGAGGCGCTCGTCACCACGCAGGTGACCGCGCTCCCGCGCGCGATGCCGCAGCACCTGCACCGCGTTGAGCACGTCGGCTTCGCGCTCCAGGAAGGCCTCGCCCAGGGCCTGGGTCCAGTCCAGGTTCTGGCTCATCATCCGCAGCACGTCGGGAAAGGCCACCAGCGACTTTACCGCGGGGTCCCAGGGAGCCGCGCCGGCGGCCCGTTCCAGCTCAGCGCCGGACAGCCCGGCGTTTCGCGGGTCTGACATCCAGCGCTCCGCCTGCACCACCTCCACCGGGTAGGTGGCAGCCATCAGCACCTGCGCCAGCAGCCGGTCGGGGTAAAGGGCGATGGGCGCCACGAGCTGTTCCAACCGGCCGCGCGTCAGGCGCGCGTCCTGGCCACGCGCCGGCGGCAGGATGGCGAGCAGCCCGCCCCCCGCGAGCAGCAGCAGCGTCCCACGCCGCGTTTCCACGCCCTTTCGGTCCTCGGCCACTCCGGCGTCTCCTCGTTCCGCTTCCTTGCCAACGGGGAAAGGACGCCTCCGTTTGCCGGAACCCGTGCGGCGCGCCATGCTCGGGACGGGAGGAATTACCGCCATGCTCCGTCGCCATGCCCTCGCCCTGCTGGGCGCGCCCGCGCTTTTGCCAAGCCGCGTCTCGGCCCAGTTCAGCCGGCCCATCCGCATCGTCGTGCCCTTTCCGCCAGGCGGCTCCAACGACGTGGTCGCGCGGCCGCTGGCGGATCGGCTTCAGGCGCGGATCGGCCAACCGGTGGTGATCGAGAACCGCGCCGGCGCGGGCGGCTCCATCGGCGCGGGTCAGGTGGCGCAGGCGCCCGCCGACGGGACCACGCTGATGATTACCTCCTCCTCCTTCGCCGCCTCGGCGGTGGTGCAGCGCACGCCCTATGACGCGCAGACCTCCTTCGATCCGGTCTCGGTCTTGGCGCGCGCGCCCTTCTTCATCCTGACCAACCCGAACTTCCCCCCGCGCGACGTGGGGGCGCTGATCGAGTACGCGAAGGCCAATCCGGGCAAGGTGGATTTCGGCTCTTCCGGCCCGGGCGGCATCAACCACTTCATCTCCGAGCTTTTCGCGCTGCGCGCTGGCATCCGGCTGAACCACGTGCCCTATCGCGGCATGCCGCCGGCGGTGACGGACCTTGTCGCCGGACACATCCAGATGCTGATCACCACCATGGCCAGCGCCTCCGCCCCGGTGCGGGAGAATCGCGTGCGCCTGCTCGCCTACACCGCCCCCGGCGCGCCTCCGGGCAGCCCGCCAGCGCCCACAGTGCGCGAGGTGACGGGCCTCGACTACGACGCCGCGATCTGGTGGGGGCTCTTCGCGCCGCGCGGCACCCCGCGCGAGGTGGTGCGCGCCCTGAACGAGGCGACGCGCGCCGCCTTGGCCGAGCCGGAACTGGCCCGCATCTACGAGGCGGAGGGCGCGCGCCCCGCTCCCTCCTCGCCGGAGGAGTTCGCCGCCACGCTCGCCGCCGACATCGCCCGCTTCCGCGAGGTGGCACAGGCCGCGAATATCCGACTCGACTGATGGCGCTGCCACGGAAGGATTTCGACCCCCATTCGCGCGGCCCGCTGCATGGGCTGCGGATCGTGGACCTGTCGCGCCTCGTCGCTGGAAACACCGCCACGAAGGTAATGGCCGATGCCGGCGCCGAGGTGATCAAGGTCGAGCCGCCGGAGGGCGACACGCTGCGCGCGTGGCGCGTCGAGGGGATCGAGACGTCCTGGAAGACGATCTGCCGCAACAAGCTCTCGGTCTGCCTCGACCTGAAGTCGCCCGAGGGCGTCGCCGTGGTGAAACGCCTCGTCGAGGGTGCGGCGATGTTCGTCGAATCCTTCCGGCCTGGCGTGCTGGAAGCGATGGGCTTGGCGCCGGATGTGCTGCTGGCGATCAACCCGCGCCTCGTCATCCTGCGCGTCTCGGGCTGGGGGCAGGACGGACCGTATCGCCACAAGCCAGGCTTCGGCACGCTGGTCGAGGGGTATTCGGGCTTCGCCGCCATCAACGGCTTCGGTGACCGGGAACCGGTGCTTCCCCCCATGTTCATGGGCGATGCCTATGCCGGGCTGCACGGCGCTGCCGCCGCCATGATCGCCCTTCGCCATGCCGAGGTGACGGGCGAAGGCCAAGTGGTGGACCTGTCGCTGTTCGAGCCGCTCTTCGCCGTGCTGGAGCCGCAGATGGCGAATTGGCGCCTCACCGGGCGCAAGAAGCCGCGGACGGGCTCGCGCTCCACCAACACCGCGCCGCGCAACGTCTACAGGACCGGCGATGGCGGCTGGGTGTGCCTCAGTGCCTCCACCCAGGGCATGACGGAGAAGCTGTTCCGCGCCATTGGCCGTGCGGACCTCGTCGCCGATCCGCGCTACGCCACCAACCCGCAGCGCGTCCGCAACGCGGGCGAACTGGACACGATCATCGGCGAATTCGTAGGCCGAATGACCCTGGCCGAATGCTGCGACTTCTTCGACAAGGCGGGCGTCACCATCGGCCCTGTCATGGACACTGAGTTGCTGGAGAAGGACGGCTACGTTCGCGGGCGCGAGGCGCTGGTGGAAGTCCCGGATGACGAGATGCCGGGCGGCCTGCTGCCCATGACCGGCGCGGTGCCACGCCTGTCGCGCACGCCCAACATCCTGGCCCGCCCTGCACCGAAGCTGGGCGAGCACAACGAGGCGGTGCTGGCGCCCCTGCTGGGCGAGGCGGAGGTGACGCGACTGCGCGGGGCGGGCATCCTGCGCGGATGACGCCCACCGATCCCGCCCTGATGTCGGCGGAAGACCTCCTTGCCCTCTATGCCCGCCGCGCCCTGTCCCCCGTCGAGGCCCTGAAGGCGGTCACCGAGCGGGTGGCGCGGCTCAATCCCTGGGTCAACGCCTTCGCCGCGCTGAACCCGCGCGCCATCCAGCAGGCCGGCGAGAGCGAGGCGCGCTGGATGGCCGGCCGCCCCATGGGCGCGCTGGATGGCGTGCCCTGCACGGTGAAGGACCTGCTGAACCTCGCGGGCTTCCCGACGCGGCGGGGCTCGCGCACCACCGACGCCACCCCGGCGACGGAGGACGCGCCGGCGGTAATGGGACTGAAGCGCGAGGGCGCGGTGATCCTGGGCAAGACCACCACCACCGAGTTCGGCTGGAAGACGCCGGGCGACTGCCCGCTGCACGGCATCACACGCAATCCCTGGAACCGGGAGCGGACGCCGGGCGGCTCCTCCTCCGGAGCGGGAGCCGCGGCGGCGGCCAGCTTCGGGCCGCTGCATATCGGCACGGATGCGGGCGGCTCCATCCGCATCCCCGCGGCCTATTGCGGCGTGGTGGGGGTGAAGCCTTCCTTCGGGCGGGTGCCGCAATGGCCGCTCGGCGCATTCGCCAATGTCGCCGCCGCGGGGCCGATGGCGCGCACCGTGCGCGATTCGGCGCTGATGCTGAACGCCATGGCGCGGCACGACCTGCGCGACCCCTTCTGCTTGCCCGACGACGCGCGTGACTGGCGCGACGGCATCGAGGCGGGCGTGTCCGGACTCCGGGTCGCCCTCGTGCGGCGCAAGGGCTTCGACGCGCCGCTCGATCAGGAAGGGACGGACGCGCTCGACGGCGCCGCCCGCGCCCTGGAGTCGATGGGCGCGATCGTCGAGGAGGCGGAGCCGAACCTGCCGGATATCCGCGCCGTGTTCGGGCGGGTCTGGGGCGTCGCCCTCGCGCGGCTGGTCGCCACCGTGCCCGCCGAGAAGCACGCCCTGCTCGACCCCGGCATCCTGGAGGTGGCGGAGCGCGAGTCGCGCATGTCGGCGGTGGATTTCCTGGGCGCCGACGCGCTGCGCATCGAGGCGGCGCACGCGATGGCGCGGTTCCACCAGCGATTCGACCTCATCCTCAGCCCCGGCACCCCGACCGCCGCCTTCGGCGCGGACCAGCCCACCCTGCAGCCGCACATGGCGCTGTGGCGCGACTGGGCGCCCTGGACCTTCCTGTTCAACCTGAGCCGCCAGCCGGCCATCTCCGTCCCAGTGGGGCTGGATTCCGAGGGGATGCCGCGCGCAGTCCAGGTTGCGGCGGCGCTCTACCGCGATGACCTCGCCTTTCGCGGGGCTCGGGCGCTGGAACTCGCCGTCCGTCATCCCGCCGCCCCGGACTTGTAACCAGACCGCAACCATGCTTCACGCCCCGCCCAGCGGGATGGAGAAGCTGGATGCGGCTGGTCACCTTCGATGACGGCAAGGGCGCGCGCCTCGGCGCGCTGACGGCATCGGGGATTCGCGACCTCGGCCCCCGGACCATGATGGACGCCATCGCCGACACCTCTGGCCTGCTCGCCGCCTGCGAGAAAGCCTCGGTGGTGACGGAGGCGAAGCTGCTGGCGCCCCTGCCGCGCACGCCGAAGAACATCTTCTGCGTCGGCAAGAACTACCACGAGCACGCGAAGGAATTCGCCGGCTCCGGCTTCGACGGCGGCGCCAAGGACGTGGTGCCCCCCTTCCCCGTGGTGTTCTCCAAGCCCCACACCTCCGTCATCGCCCATGGCGAGCCGATCCTCTCTGCCTTGGACCCCACCGGTGGCCTCGACTACGAAGGCGAGCTGGCGGTGGTCATCGGGGTGGGCGGGCGCGGCATCCGCAAGGCGGACGCGCTGTCCCATGTCTTCGGCTACACCATCGTCAACGACGTGACGGCGCGCCACCTGCAGAAGCGCCACAGCCAGTGGATCCTCGGCAAGGGGCTGGACAGCTTCTGCCCGATGGGTCCGGCCATCCTCACCGCGGATGCGGTGCCCGACCCGGCGGAGCTGACGCTCACCACCTGGGTGAACGGACAGCGGCGGCAGCATGCCCCGGTGCGCGACCTGATCTTCGACATCCCAACGCTGATCGAGGCCATCAGCGCCGGTATCACGCTGGAGCCGGGCGACGTGATCGCCACCGGCACCCCGGCGGGCGTGGGCATCGGCTTCGACCCGCCGGTCTTCCTCCAGCCCGGCGACGTGGTGCGCATCGAGGTGCCGGGAATCGGCGTCCTCGAGAACCCGGTCGCCTGACCAGCAGAGCTCCGTCAGGGAGGAAGAGAATGCTCCGCATGCCGCTCGCCCACGCCGCCCGGCGCCGCCTGCTTACCCTGCCCGCGCCGCCGCGCCCGGACGCCTCGGCGCAGCAGCGCCAAGCCGCCCCGGCGAAGCCCGCCGAGGCGCCGCGCAAGACCGGCACCAGCCCGCGCGGCTGACAGCGGGGGCCACTGCTTCCCTTGCCGGATGCGGGCGGGCATCCTGCTCGTCACGAAGCTGGAGGGAACGAGGTTGGACCGAGGCGCGACGCAGCGACGCGCGCCGGTGTCTGCCCCCTGCCCCCTCCACGCCGCATCCTGGACGCGTCGCCGCCTGATCGCGGCCGCGTGCCGCATTCGGAGGGACGATCGACCATGGCCCTGATGAACCGCCGCGCCGTCCTGGCCGGCGCCGCCGCGCTTCCCACTGGCGGCGCGCTGGCGCAGGACTTCCCCACCCGCACCGTCACCATGGTGGTGGGCTTCCCGCCCGGCGGGCAGGCGGACCTCGCGGCACGGCCCGTCGCCGCGGCCATGGAGCGGAACCTGCGACAGCCCGTCGTGGTGCAGAACCGTCCCGGCGCCGCGGGCGGGCTGGGCAGCGCCTTCGTGGCCCGCGCGCCCGCCGACGGGCACACGCTGCTGATGGCGCTCTCCTCCCTCGCGGTGATCCCGGAGGCGGAACGCCTCTTCGGCCGTCCGGCCCCCTATGAGGTGAGCCAGTTCGCGCCGATCGGCCTGGTGAACGCCGACCCGACCATGCTCGCCGTTCCGGCCTCCGCGCCCTGGCGCACGCTGGAGGAGTTCGTCGAGGCGGCGAAGGCGCGGCCCGGCGACATCCCCTACGGCTCCTCCGGTCCCTACGGCACGCTGCACGTCGCCATGGAGATGTTCTGTGCCTCCGCCGGCATCCGCCTGCTGCACGTGCCCTTCCAAGGCGCGGGCCCGGCGATCACCGCGCTTCTCTCGGGCAACATCCAGGCGCTCGCCAGCGCGCCGGGCACGCTGACCCAGCACGTGCAGGGCGGACGGGTGCGCGTCCTGGCCTGCTGGGGCGCCCAGCGCGCTCCTGCCTTCCCGGACGTGCCGACCTTCATGGAGCGCGGCTTCCGCGACGTGGAGTTCTACATCTGGGCCGGGCTGCTCGCCCCTGTCGCAACCCCCACTCCCATTCAGGCGCGGCTGCGCGAGGCCTTTCGCGCTGCCATGCAGGATCCGGAGGCGCTGCGCGCCTTCGAGGCCGCAGGCAGCCCGCCGCGCTACATGGATGCGCCGGATTTCGCCCGCTTCCTGGCGGAGGACAGCGCTCGCCTCGTGCGCGCGGTGCAGCGCATCGGGCGGGTGGAGTAGCCGCGCCTCAGCGCAGGTTGAGGATTCGCGGCGCCCGGAAGATCGGGCCGCCTTGCGCCTGCCGCTCCAGCGGCTCGATCACCATCCATTGCCGGCCACGGGCCAGGGGCGTGGTGCCGTTGCGCACCGTCTCACGCCCGGCCGGCGCGCGGACGGCGAGGATGGCTTCGGGCTCGGGCCCGCCCGAGCCGCCCTGGCGATGATCCCAGAAGCGCACCGCGCCGGTGTCGAGGTGCATCCAGCCACCATAGGCGCCCACCCCCCCCCCGCGCATCGCCACCGCCTTTTCGATCGCGGTCCCAAGGCGGTTCGCCGGCAGCCATAAGTCGAGGGCGCGGGCCGAGAGGTGCTGGCTGCCGGGCACCCCGCCCACCGCTGCGTTGGTGCGCGGGCTGCGATAGCCGGACAGGACGGAGAACTGGTTCACCCGCGCCTCGCGCCCCAGGCGCCACAGCAGGTCGAGCACGGCGGGATCGAACTGCTTCACCTCGCCGGTGCGCCAGTCGCGCATCACCTCCGAGAATTCCTCGATCGCCTTCTGGTCATGGCCCGACTCGTTGCGATACGGGCCACGGAACCATGCCCCGGTATGGGTGAACTGCACGGCCAGCCGCCGCACCTCGCGCGAAGCGGTGGGGCGTCGCGACTGGGCGGCAGCTTGGTTGGAGAGCAGGAGCGGGGCAGCGCCAGTCAAGCCTGCCAAGATGGCACGTCGTCCGAACAAAAGTTCCACTCCCTCCCGAACATGGCGCGGGGCCGAGATGCGAGGGCTCTGTATCGTCGAAGCGAAGCCAAGTCATCATGCAACGGATTGGAAGGTTGGCAACCCGGCGTTACTTTCGGCGGCCGCGCCTGATCCTTCCACGCATTGGGCGAGCGGGCCGGATGGCGCAGGGCTCGCGATCCGCCTAGGCTCGACGGCCCAAGGGCGAAGGAAACCGGGACGCATGAACACCGAATCGGCCGAGGCCAAGATCACCGCATGGCTCGCCACCCAGCAGGACGCGATGCTGCGCGTTCTGGAAGCGATGGTGAACACGGATGGCGGCTCCTACGACAAGGCGGGGGTGGACGCGGTCGGCGCCCAGATCCGCGCCTTCTGCGAGGAGCATGGGCTGAAGGTCGAGACGGTGCGCGGCGAGCGCTACGGCGACTGCCTGCGCGCCATCCTGCCGCATGAGGGTCCGGCCAAGGCGCGCGGCAACCAAGCGCAGAACATCGTCCTCATGGGCCATCGCGACACTGTCTTCCCGAAGGGCGAGCCGCAGCGCCGACCCTTCACCGTCCAGGACGGCAAGGCCTTCGGCCCCGGCGTCGCCGACATGAAGGCGGGGCTGGTGATGAACATGTTCGTGCTCGCGGCCTTCGCGAAGTGCGGCGGCGCCCCCGGCCCGCTGGTCGGGCTGTTCACCGGCGACGAGGAGATTGGCTCCCCCGAAGGCCGCGCGGTGATCGAGGAGGAGGCGCGCGGGGCCCGCGTGGTCCTCAACTCGGAGCCGGGACGGCCCGGGAATGGCGTCGTGACGGGTCGCAAGGGCGGCGTGTTCATGGTCTTCGACATCGAGGGCAAGGCCGCGCATTCGGGCGGCAATTTCGAGGCCGGCATCTCCGCCATCGGCGAGCTGGCACACAAGATCACCGCCATCCACGCCCTGACCGACCTCGGCCGCGGCATCACGCTCAATGTCGGCCTCGTCGCCGGCGGGCAGAGCGTCAACACCGTGGCGCCGCACGCCCAGGGCCAGATCGACCTGCGCTACGTGAACCCCGAGGACCGGGACGAGGTGATGGCGAAGATCGAGGCGATCATCGCCCGCGCCCATGTCCCGGGCACCAAGGCACGCCTCGCGATCAAGGGCGAGTTCCGTCCGCTGACCCAGGACGCGGCGGCGGCGCGGCTCTTCGACCTGTACCGCTCGGTCAGCGAGGCGCCGGTGGAGGGCGTGTTCTCCGGCGGCTGCGCCGATTCCGGCTTCACCGCCGACATGGGCGCGCCCACGATCTGTGCCGTCGGCCCGGTGGGCGGCAACGCGCACAGCCCCGAGGAATGGCTCGACGTCTCGACCCTGGTGCCGCGCGCCCAGGCCGCGGCGCGCGCGATCCTGCGCCTGGAGGAAGCCGGGCTGTGACGCGGCGCTGAGCCGAGCGTATAGGAGGGGCGATGGATCTGCCGCCCACCGGCACGGAACTGGCCCCGCCTCCTTTCACCCTGATGCGCCCGGCGCGTCAGGAAGCCCCGGTCGTGCTCGTTTCCGCGCATTCCGGGCGCCGTTATCCGGTTGAGTTCCTCCAAGCGGCTCGCCTCGACCCCCTTGCCCTGCGCAAGAGCGAGGACGCCTTCGTGGAGGAACTCCTCGCTGCCGCGCCGGAGCTCGGCCTGCCGCTGCTGGCGGCGGAGTTCCCGCGCGCCTTCTGCGACGCGAACCGGGAGCCCTGGGAACTCGACCCCGGCATGTTCGACACGCCGCTGCCGCATTGGGTGAATAGCGCCAGCCCGCGCGTTGGTGCCGGCCTCGGCACCATCGCGCGCATCGTCGCCTCGGGCGAGCCGATCTACCGGCGCCGCCTTTCCTTCGAGGAGGCGGAGCGGCGCGTGCGCGGTTGCTGGGAACCGTTCCACGCCGCCCTGCTTGCGCTGATCGGCGAAACGCAGTCCCGCTTCGGCTCCTGCCTCGTGCTCGACTGCCACTCCATGCCGAGCCAGGCCCTGCCCGGTACCCCCGCGCCGGAGATCGTGCTGGGCGACGCGCACGGCACCGCCGCCAACCCGCGCGCCGTGCGCCATGTCGAGACCTCGCTACAGCGCCTGGGGTTCCGGGTGCGGCGCAACGATCCCTATGCCGGCGGCTACATCACCCGCCGCTATGGCCGCCCGCGCGAGGCGGTCCACGTGGTGCAGATCGAACTCGCGCGCTCCCTCTACATGGACGAGTCTCGGATCGAGCGAGGCCAGGGCTTTGCCGCCATGCAGGCACGCCTGACCGGCTTCCTCGGCGAAATGGCAGAGACCGACTGGACCATGCTGGGCTAACGCCGGAGCCCTCGGTGCTCAGGCCCGGCCGAGCCACTCCCTGAGGGCGGCGCCCGCCGCCTCGGGATCCTCCATGGTCGGCAGGTGGCCGCAGCCGGCGAAGCGGCGCAGCACGGCGTTCGGGATTGCCGCCGCCATTTCCTCCGCCAGTTCGGGCGGGGTCAGTACGTCCGCCTCTCCCACCCCGACCAGCGCTGAGACGGCAATGCTCGGAAGGAGAGGGCGGGAATCGGCCCGCCCCATGATGGCACGCTGCTGGCGCAGAAATGCCTCGGCGCCGACGCGCGCCGCCATCTCCTTCACCTCCTCGGCCAGGGGAGTGTCGAGGCGCGAGCGATGCAGAAGTTGCGGCAGGAGGCGCGGCGTGACGCCACGGAACTGGCCACGCTGCGACAGGGCGATGAGGTCGAGGCGCTTGCGTCTCGCCTCCTCCGAGTCCGGCCGGGCCGAGGTGTCCAGCAAAGCGAGGGCGGCGACGCGCGGGCCGGCCTGGCGCATCACCTCCAACGCGACATAGCCGCCCATCGACAGCCCGGCGACGGCGAACCGATCCGCGCCTTCCATCAGCGCGAGGGCGCGCTGCGCCATCCCCGCCATCGTCTCGTCCAGCGTCAGGTCTGCCACGACCGGCGCAGCGACACCTTCGACGGCGCCCAGGCAGTCGCGCCACAGCCGTGCGTCGCACAGCAGCCCAGGGAGGAGAAGAAGCGGAATGGCCATCCCCCGGGCATAGATGGCCTGCGAGAACCCCGCAAATCCCCCGGGAGTGCTTGCTTTTCCGGCCGCGCGGGCGCATATGCGCGGTGTTCGCAGACGAGGGCGGCCTGACCGCCCGCTCGGCCGCGCGCCTTTTCCCTGGGCTCACCCCCGGCTGGCGACGCGGCCTCGCAAGGCGCTAGGAAGCCCAGACTTGACCGACACCACCGAGAATACCCCGGCCGATCCGGCTGCGGAGACCCTCACCGAAGGCCCCACCCGCACGCCGGTGACCCCCGACTCCCTGCCCGAGCCCGCCCGCGAGGGCGAGCCGGTGGTGGACGGCGCCGAGCCTGCCGAGACGCCCGACTCCCTGCCGGAGGCCGACCGCGCGGGCGCCGACCCGCTGACCGGGCCGGATGACGGCGGCGAGGCCGATGCCCGCATCGACGAGCGCCGCGCCGAGGCCGAGCCCGTGGCGGAAGCCGAAGCGGTTGCCGAGGCCGAGCCTGTCGCCGAGGAGCCGCGCACCGTCTTCGCCGACTTGGGCCTGTCCGAGAAGCTTCTCCGCGCGGTGGAGGAGTCGGGCTACAAGCACCCGACCCCGATCCAGGAACAGGCCATCCCCATCGTGCTGATGGGCCGCGACGTGCTGGGCTGCGCCCAGACCGGCACGGGCAAGACCGCGTCCTTCACCCTGCCGATGATGGACATCCTGGCCGGTTCCCGCGCCAAGGCGCGCATGCCGCGCTCGCTGATCCTGGAGCCGACGCGCGAGCTGGCGCTGCAGGTGGCCGAGCAGTTCGTGAAGTACGGCAAGTATTTGGGCCTGACCCACGCGCTGCTGATCGGCGGCGAAAGCATGGACGACCAGAAGGCCGCGCTGGAGAAGGGCGTGGACGTGCTGATCGCCACGCCGGGCCGCCTGCTCGACCTGTTCGACCGCGGCCGCATCCTGATGGCCGATTGCAAGTTGTTGGTGATCGACGAGGCGGACCGCATGCTGGACATGGGGTTCATCCCCGATGTCGAGCGCATCGGCTCCATCATCCCGGCGCTGCGGCAGACGCTGTTCTTCTCGGCCACCATGGCGCCGGAGATCCGCCGCATCGCCGATGCCTTTCTCCGCAACCCGAAGGAGATCACGGTCAGCCGCCCGGCGACGGTCGCGACCACCATCACCGCCGGGCTGTTCTACGTGCCCGAGATGGACAAGCGCGAGGCGCTGCGCCGCCTGATCCGGCGCGAGCAGGTGCAGAACGCCCTCATCTTCTGCAACCGCAAGCGCGACGTGGACATCCTCTACAAGTCGCTCAAGAAGCACGGCTTCTCCGTCGGCGCGCTGCATGGCGACATGGACCAGTCGGCCCGCTTCGCCACGCTGAACGCCTTCAAGGCGAACGAGATCCGCCTCCTAGTGTGCTCGGACGTCGCGGCGCGCGGCCTCGACATCGGCGGGCTTTCCCACGTCTTCAACTTCGACGTGCCCTTCCACTCCGAGGACTATGTCCACCGCATCGGCCGCACCGGCCGTGCGGGGCGCGAAGGCCACGCCTACACGCTCGCGACGCCGGAGGACGGCAAGCTGGTGCAGGCGGTCGAGAAGCTGACCGGCGCCCCCATCCCCCGGATGGAGATCGAGGGGATGGAGCCCATCACCGAGGCGGAGATCGCCGAGGCGATGACCCGCAAGCGCGGCGGGCGCGGCAGCCGGGCCGATGCCGGGCGCGGCGAGCGCTCGGGCGGCCGGGACCGCCATGGCCGCGGCCGGGAGCGCGACCGCGACGAGCGCCCGCGCCGCGCTGCTGCCCCGCCTGCCACTCCCGCTGCCGAGGAAATGACGGAGGAGCGTCCGCGCCGCGAGGAAGCCCGCCGGCGCGACGAGCGTCCGCGCCGCGAGGAAGCCCGCCGCGACGAGCAGCCGCGCCGCGACGAAGCGCGCCGTGACGAGCCGCGCCGCGACCGGGAGCGCGACGACCATCGCCGCCGCGACCGCGACCGCGACGATCTGGGCCCGCCGGTGCGCGGCTTCGGCGACGATGTGCCTGCCTTCATGCTGATCCCCATTCCGCGCCCTCGGAAGCCGCGCGCGGAGACGGGCGCCCCCGAGGGCGATGCGGCCGAGGCCGCCTGATTCCGGGCCCGCCCGGGCCGGAGGGCCCGGGCGACTGACAAGGGCGGGACGCGCGCGCTAAACAGCGTCCCCAGGAGGATGATTCCGATGAACGTCGTCACGCCGGCCAAGACCAGGCATGCCCCCTTCCAGTGGGAGGACGCGCTGCTGCTCGACGAGCAGCTGACCGAGGATGAGCGGATGATCCGCGACGCCGCGCGGGCCTTCTGCCAGGACCGGCTGATGCCCGGCGTGCTCATGGCCAACCGGACCGAGACCTTCGACCGGTCCATCATGAACGCCTTCGGCGAGCAGGGCTTCCTGGGCGCGACCCTGGAAGGCTATGGCTGCGCCGGCGTGTCCTATGTCGCCTATGGCCTCATGGCGCGCGAGGTCGAGCGGGTCGACAGCGGCTACCGCTCCGCCTTCTCCGTGCAGTCCAGCCTCGTGATGTATCCGATCCACGCCTACGGCTCCGAGGCGCAGAAGCAGAAGTTCCTGCCCAAGCTGCGGACCGGCGAGTGGGTGGGCTGCTTCGGCCTGACCGAGCCGGATGCCGGCTCCGACCCCTCCTCCATGCGGACGCGGGCGAAGAAGGTGGATGGCGGCTACCTGGTTTCCGGCTCCAAGACCTGGATCACCAACTCCCCCATCGCCGATGTGTGCCTGGTCTGGGCCAAGAACGACGAGGGCGAGCTGAACGGCTTCCTGCTCGAGCGCGGCATGAAGGGCCTCACCACGCCCAAGATCGAGGGCAAGTTCAGCCTCCGCCCCTCCGTCACCGGCATGATCATGATGGATGAGGTCTTCGTGCCGGAGGAGAACCGCCTGCCGGGCGTGCGCTCCTTCGCCGGCCCCTTCTCCTGCCTCAACCGTGCCCGCTACGGCATCGCCTGGGGTGTGCTGGGCGCCGCCGAGTTCTGCATGCATGCGGCGCGCGACTACACGCTGAACCGCAAGATGTTCAACAAGCCGCTGGCCCAGACGCAGCTTATCCAGAAGAAGCTGGCGGACATGGAGACGGAGATCACGCTCGGCCTGCAGGCCGCGCTGCGCGTCGGCCGCCTGTTCGACGAGGGCAAGGCCGCGCCGGAGATGATTTCCCTCATCAAGCGCAACAATTGCGGCAAGGCGCTCGACATCGCGCGGGTCAGCCGCGACATGCATGGCGGCAACGGCATCGTGGACGAGTACCACGTCATCCGCCACGTCATGAACCTCGAGACGGTGAACACCTACGAGGGCACGCATGACGTGCATGCGCTGATCCTCGGCCGCGCGATCACTGGCCTGAACGCCTTTGGCTGAAGCGGTCGAAACCAAGATCGAGGCAATGGGGGCCGGGGGCGACGGGATCGCCCCCGGCCCTCTCTTCATTCCGTGGACACTTCCCGGCGAAAGGGTGCGCGCCACGCCGGGCGCCAAGGGACGCGCGCGGCTGGAGGAGGTGCTTGCCCCCTCGCCCGAGCGCGTCGCGCCGCCCTGCGTGCATTTCGGCCCCTGCGGCGGCTGCGCCCTCCAGCACTGGTCGCTCGACGCCTATGCCGAATGGAAGCGCTCGCGCCTCGTCGAGGCGCTGTCGCGGGCCGGCTTTCCCGACGCGCCGGTCGCGCCCGCCTTCGTCACGCCGCGCAATTCCCGCCGCCGCGTCGATTGGGGGTTGGAGCGCCAGGCGGATGGCTCGGTCGCCATCGGCTTCCATGAGCGCCACGGCACTGCGCTGGTGCCCATGCAAGAATGCCACATCCTGCGGCCGGAACTGGTCGCGCTGCTCGGGCCGCTGGCCGCGGCGCTCCGCGGGCTGGAGGGGCTGCGGCGTCTCGGCACCGCGGTGGTGAACTGGCTCGACACCGGCGCCGACCTCCGGCTCGACACGGACGGCCCGCTCACCGAGGGGGACCGGCGCCGCTTGGCCGCCTTCGCGGCGGAGCAGGGCATCCCCCGCATCGCTTGGCGGAACGAGGTGGCGGCGCAGCGCGGCGCCGTCGCCGTCACCCTGGCCGGTGTGTCCGTCGCCCCGCCGTCCGGCGCCTTCCTGCAGGCGACGCCGGAGGGCGAGGCGACCATCATCGCCGCCGTTCTTGCCGCCCTGCCCTCCAAGATGCCGCCGCGCGCTCGCCTCGCGGATCTTTATGCCGGCATCGGTACCCTGTCCTTCCCCCTCGGGTCGCGCGGCGTCGTGGATGCCTTTGAGAGCGACACCCCGGCTGTCGAGGCGCTGAAGCGCGCCGCGGGCGGCGGGCGGGTCCGGGCGCAGCGGCGCGACCTAGTCCGCCAGCCCCTGCTGCCGCTGGAACTCAAGCCCTATGCCGCCGTGGTGCTGGACCCGCCCTTCAACGGCGCGGTGGATCAGGTGGCGCAGATCGCACGCTCGGCCGTGCGGCGTGTCATCTACGTGTCCTGCAACCCGGCCGCGCTGTCGCGTGACGGCGCGGCGCTGCGGGCGGCGGGGTTCGAAGTGGAGTCGGCGGTGCCGGTGGATCAGTTCCTGTGGTCGCCGCACCTCGAATCCGTCGTTGCCTTTACTCGGTGACTTCCTATTTGCTGGACCGAACCCAGCTTGGGAGGGATCCGTCCAATGAGCACCCATCGTCGTGGCCTTTTCGCAGGCAGCGCGGCCATCGCCACGGCCATGGCGCTTCCCGCGGCCGCGCAGAACGCACCGGCCGCCGCAGCGCCTCCTGCCCAGGCCCAGGCGCCGGGCTTCTACCGCTTCAAGGTCGGCAACCTCACCGTCACCACCGTGCATGACGGGTTCTTCCGTCGCCCGGTGGAGGGCTTCGTCCGCAACGCCCCGGTCGCCGAGGTGCAGGAGGTGCTGCGGGACAGCTTCATGCCGACCGACACCCTCACCGTCCCCTTCACCCTCACCTTCGTGGAGACGCCGCGCGGCCTGGTCGTGTTCGACGCCGGGACGGGCGGGCAGATGGCGCCGACCGCCGGTCAGATGGGCGCGAATCTCCGCGCCGCCGGGCTGGACCCTGCGCAGGTGCGGGCTGTCGTCGTCTCGCACTTCCATGGTGACCACATCACCGGCCTGACCACGGCGCAGAATGAGCCCGCCTTCCCGCAGGCCGAGATCTTCGTGCCCGCCGCCGAATGGGCGTGGTGGACCGACGAGGGCAACCGCAGTCGCTCCCCCGAGGGCCAGCGCGGCACGTTCGAGAACACGGCGCGACGCTTCGCCCCGTATCGCGACCGCATCCGGCAGGTGCAGGACAGGGCGGAGGTGCTGCCGGGCATCCGCGCCATCGCCGCGCACGGCCATACGCCGGGCCACACCTGCTACCATGTCAGCGACGGCGACGCGCAGATGATCTTCCTGGCCGACATCACCAACCGGCCCGAGATCATGATGCCGCGCCCCGACTGGCAGATCGTGTTCGACTTCGACCCGGAGGCGGCGGCCCAGTCCCGGCGCCGCATGCTGGACCGCGTGGCGACCGACCGCATCCGCGTCACCGGCTACCACTTTCCCTTCCCGGCCAATGGCCACGTGGCGCGCCAGGGCCAGGGCTTCCGCTTCGTCGCGGCCGACTGGACGACCGCGCTGTGAGCCGGCGCCTCCTTCTCGCCGCGCCCGCCCTGTTGCTGGCGCATCGCGCTGTCGCGCAGGGCTCCGCGCCCGCCGCGCAGCCGGCTCCGACCTCGCCCGGCTTCCACCGCTTCCGGCTGGGGGAATGGACCGTCACGACGCTGCATGACGGCTTCGTGCGGCGCCCCAACGCGCTGCAGGGTCTGGTGACCAACGCGCCCGCCGAGCAGGTCCAGGCCACGCTGGACGAGGCGGCGCTCCCCGCGCAGGGTCTCGTGAATCCCTATGTCATCACGACGCTGCGGACGCCGCACGGCGTCGTGTTCTTTGATGCCGGCACTGGCGCGGGGCAGATGGCGGCGGGCACCGGGCAGCTGCCGCGCAGCATGGAAGCCGCCGGCATCCGGCCAGAAGAGGTGACGCTGGTCGTCGTCTCGCATTTTCACGGCGACCACATCACCGGCCTGACGACCGCCGAGAACCGCCCCTTCTTCCCCAATGCCGAGATCGCCGTCCCCGCGACGGAGTGGGCGTGGTGGAGTGACGAGGCGAACCGCAACCGCTCGCCCGAGTTCCAGCGCGGCAATTTCGCCAACACGGCACGCCGCTTCGCACCGCTGCGCGATCGGATGCGCACCTTCGATGACGGGGCCGAGGTGGCGCCGGGCATCCACGCGATCGCGACCCATGGGCACACGCCGGGCCATACGGCCTTCCACGTCACCAGCGGCAACGAGCAGATGTTCGTGACCGCGGACACGGCCGGGCGTCCCGAGCTTTTCCTGCGGCACCCGAACTGGCATTCCGTCTTCGACTTCGACGGCGCCATGGCCGCGGAAAGCCGGGTCCGCCTGTTCAGCCGCATCGCGGATGAGCGGGCGCGGCTTTGCGCCTATCACTTCAACTTCCCCGGCACGGGGTATATCGCCCGGCAGGGCGACGGGTTCCGCTTCGTGCCGGCGGACTGGTCGGGCGCGATCTAGTCTGGAGGGGCGCTCAGCCCTTCAGATGCTCCTGCAGCCTCGGCATCAGCTCGACGAGGTTGCAGGGGCGGTGCCTCGCATCCAGCTGCCAGCGTAGGATGTCGTCCCATCCATCCTTGCAGGCCCCCGTGCTGCCCGGCAGCGCGAAGAGGTAGGTTCCGCCTGCTACGCCGCCGATGGCGCGCGACTGCATGGTGGAAGTCCCGATCTTCGCGAAGCTGATCATGCGGAACAGTTCCCCGAAGCCCTCGATCTCCTTCTCGAGGACGCGGGCAAAGGCCTCGGGCGTCACGTCGCGGCCGGTGATGCCGGTGCCGCCGGTGGAGATGACGCAATCCACCTCCGGGTCGGCGATCCAGCCACGCAGCCTCGCCTGGATCAGGTCGGCCTCGTCGCGCACGATGTCGCGGGCGGCCATCACGTGGCCCGCCTCCTGGATGCGGGCGGCCAGCGTGTCGCCAGACCGGTCGGTGGACAGGTCGCGCGTGTCGCTCACCGTCAGCACGGCGATGTTAACCGGGATGAAGCGGCGGGACTCGTCGATGGGCATACGGCCTAATTGCCCCTCTGGGGCCTCGCCCGCAACATCGCCGTGACCGCTTCCGTCCCCTGGAATTCCGGAAACTGCCCGCCCGCGATGGCATCGAGGCTCGGCGAGGGCAAACCCAGCCGGTTCGCGTAGATCCAGGAGAAGGTAAGGACTCGCTGGACGTAGTTCCGCGTTTCCGTGATCGGGATGCTCTCGATGAACAGCAGCGGGTCGTCCCGGTGACGCTGCGCCGGCAGCCAGCGCTGGAGGTTGCCGGGTCCCGCGTTGTAGGCGGCGAGGATCCGGATCAGGTCGCCGCCCGTCGCCTCGTGCCGGGCAAGGTAGTGGATGTAGCGCTGGCCGATCTCCAGCGAGAACCCAGGCTCGTGCAGCCGGTTCACCCGCTCCCCACGCAGCGTGGGGTCGTTCGCGACATAGGAGGCGGTGGCCGGCATGATCTGCAGCAGGCCCCGCGCGCCGGCCGGGCTGACCGCGCTCGGGTCGAAGCGGCTTTCCTGCAGGGCGATGGCGTAGATCAGCGATGGGTCCATGCGGAACCCGTTGGCCGGCAGCAAGGTCGGCAGCGGGAAGCGGGAGGTGTCGCGGCCACGTGCATCCTCGCCCTGCGCTGCATTGGCGACGGCGGTCGCGACGCTCGCCATGCCCGCCTGATGCGCCACGGAAAGGATGCCCTGCACCACCAGCCGGTTGTTGCGCGCCCGCCGGTGCAGGAGGCGCAGTTCCGCCTCCGCGCGCTCGGTCTGGCCCACCTGCAGCAAGGCCAGGGCGCGCCATCCTCCATCCGTCTCCGCAATGGCGGCGGCGTGGGTTTCGCCCGCCACGTCCCGCTCCCAGACCAGGCCGGGCGGCAGGCCGAGCGTGCGGCGCGCGATCATGCCGTAGAAGGTGCGCGGCTCCTGCGCCGCCTGGAGCATCCAGGGCACGTATTGCGTCGGCCGCCGCGCCCGCACCGCGGAGCGCGCGGTCCAATACGCGGCCGATGCCCGAAGCGCCGCCGCGGCCGAGTCGGCCCGCGCGGCCCGCTCGAAGGAGGAGTAGGCGAGGTCCCAGCGCTCCAGCGCCCAGGCGCTCAGCCCCACCTGGAAGGCCGCGAGCGCATGGCCCGGGATATTCCGCAGCGCGTCCTGGGCGAGGCGCAGCGCCTGCTCATCCTTGCCCTGGCGGAACAGGACCTGCGCCGCCTCGGCCTTGAGCTGCGCCGCATAGGCCGGAGTGAGACCGCGGGTCCGGGCGAGGTGCGAAAGGATCGCATCGACCTTGCCCTCGGCGGCGCGCGCCGCGACGGTGCGGTCCAGCGCCGGGTTTCGGGTGAAGCTTTCCGGCCCATTGCTCCGCTCCTCCGGCATCTCCGCGAGGCCGGGCAGTTCCGGCTGCTGCGGGGGCGGCGGGGCCGACGCGCCGCGCGGAAGCTTGGCCAGCAGCGTGTCGTGAATGGCAGGCGCGTCGGGAAGGTCGGAGAAATCCGACAGCCAAGCCTGAAGCTCGGCGGCACCGCCCTGCCCGCGCAGTAGGCGGTCGGCGAGGAGGTGGCCCATCAGGCGCCGGTCTTCCAGCCGCTCCGCCTCGCGGGACGCGGCGGCGAAATCGCCTCGACCCTGCGCCTCGAAGGCCCGGCGCATCCGGGCCGCGTCAAGGGCGGTCATGGGCTGGGGAAGCCCGGTGGTGGTTCGCGTCCGGCCCTGGGAAGGGGCGGTCTGGTCTTGGGCCCGCTGCGCGGTGGCCGGGGGGAGCCCGGCGCCGAAAAATGCCGCCAGGCTCAAGAAGGCCAGGCGGCGGCGGGCCATGGGGCAGAGCGCGCTCATGGTTCCCTTGCCCTACACAGCGCCCCGACCCCCGCGCAAGCCTTAACCAAAGCTTTCTGTCCAATATCAGGCAGAAAGATTCGGCCGTGTCGCGGCAACCCCACTGGCAGGCTCAAATCGTCACATTCCCGCCATCATTCAGTTTGCGGCGCAGCGCCAGCAAGTCGCGCCACGCGTCACGCTTGGCTATCGGATTTCGCAACAGATACGCAGGGTGCAAGGTCGGCAGCGCGGGAATGACTTCGCCGTGACTTGACGTGAACTTGTGCCACTTGCCACGCAGTCTAGTGATGCCCTCACGCGTCTGGAGCAGCCCCTTGGCCGAAACGCCCCCCGCCAGCACCAGCAGGTGTGGCCGAGCCAGGGCGATGTGGCGGTGCAGGAAGGGCATGAACAACGCCACCTCGGCGTCGCTCGGCGTGCGATTCCCTGGCGGCCGGTAGGGCAGGATGTTGGTGATGTAGAGGTTCGACTCACGCGACAGGCCGATCGTCGCCATCATCCGGTCCATCAGCCGTCCCGACACCCCCACGAAAGGCCGGCCCATGCGGTCCTCGTCGGCGCCCGGGGCCTCGCCGATCACCATCACCGACGCGCTGGGCACGCCATCCGCGAAGACGAGCTGGCTGGCGGTTTCGCGCAGCGGGCTGCCCTCGAAGCGCGCCATGGCCTCGCGCAGCGCCTCCAGGGTCGTTGCGCCGGCTGCGAGTTCGGCCGCCACGCCGCCTGGGGGGCGAAGCAAGGCCAGTGCGGGGCGCGGCAGGGTGGGCGCCTGAACGGGTTCGGGAACCGGGAGGTCGCGGCGCTGCGGCTCTGCCAGGATCGCCTCGTCGGCGCCCATGGCGGCCTGCCAGGACAAGGCGGCCAGCAGGGCCTGTCGGGTCGTGTCCTCCATCGTCCCCCTTCTACCGCGCCGCGCCGCTTCGCGTTAGGTTCCGCCGCAGCATTCATGGGGAAAAGCCGGGACATGAGCGAGAATCACGAGGAGGCGATGGCCGAAGAGCGCGAGGCCATGGAGTTCGACGTGCTGATCGTCGGCGCCGGGCCCGCCGGCCTCGCCGCCGCGATCCGGCTGAAGCAGCTCTCGCCCGACGCCGCCGTCTGCGTGGTGGAGAAAGGCGGCGAGGTCGGCGCGCACATCCTTTCGGGCGCGGTGCTCGAGCCGCGTGCGCTGGACGAGCTGATCCCCGACTGGCGGGACGATCCCCCTGCCCTCGCGACGCCGGCCGGCGAGGACAAGTTCATGCTGCTGACGGAGACGCGGGCCTTCAAGCTGCCCACGCCGCCCAGCATGAACAACCACGGCAACTACATCGTCTCGCTCGGCAACGTCGTGCGCTGGCTCGGCGCCAAGGCCGAGGCGCTGGGCGTCGAGATCTACCCCGGCTTCGCCGCCTCCGAGACGATCATCGAGGATGGGCAGGTCAAGGGCGTCGTCGCCGGCGTCATGGGCATCGAGAAGGACGGCGCCAAGGGCGGTGGCTACCAGCCCGGCATGGAGCTGCGCGCCAGCTACACCCTCTTCGGGGAGGGCTGCCGCGGCTCGCTCACCAAGCGCCTCTTCGAAACCTACAAGCTGCGCGAGGGCGCGGCGCCGCAGACCTATGCCATCGGCATCAAGGAGCTGTGGGAGATCCCCAGGGAGAAGCACCAGCCCGGCCTCGTCTGGCACTCCGTGGGCTGGCCGCTCCCTTCCGACACCTATGGCGGCTCCTGGCTCTACATGCTGGGCGAGAACCTGGTTTCCATCGGCTTCGTCGTCGGGCTCGACTACCCGAACCCGTGGCTCTCCCCCTTCGACGAGTTCCAGCGCTTCAAGCACCACCCCGCCGTGAAGGCGATGCTGGAAGGCGGCAAGCGCATCTCCTACGGCGCCCGCGCGCTGAACGAGGGCGGGTTCCAGGCCATTCCGAAGCTGGTCTTCCCAGGTGGGGCGCTGATCGGCGATGCGGCGGGCTTCCTGAACGTGCCTAAGATCAAGGGCACCCACACCGCGATGAAGAGCGGCATGCTGGCCGCCGAGGCGATCGCCGAGGCGCTGGAAGCCAAGACCCCCGTCCTCGACGCCTATCCGCGCAAGATGGAGGCGTCCTGGGTGTGGGAGGAGCTTCGTGCGGTGCGCAACATCCGCTCGGGCTTCGGCAAGTTCGGCTTCTGGGGCGGCATGGCCAATGCCGCGCTCGACACCTACCTGTTCCGCGGCCGCGCGCCCTGGACCATGACGCACCACCAGGACCACGAGACGCTGCGCCGCGCCGACGACGCGCCTCGCATCAACTACCCGAAGCCTGATGGCGTGCTGTCTTTCGACCGCCTCTCCTCCGTGTTCCTGTCGAACACCAATCATGAGGAGAATCAGCCCGCCCACCTGGTCCTGAAGGACCCCGGCCGCTGGCTACCCGAGAATTGGGAGAAGTACCGCTCGCCCGAAAGCCGCTACTGCCCGGCGGCTGTGTATGAGGCGGTCGGTGTCGAGGAGGGCAATCCCCACCTCGTGATCAACGCGCAGAACTGTGTCCACTGCAAGACCTGCGACATCAAGGACCCGACGCAGAACATCGACTGGCGCACGCCGGAAGGCGCGGGCGGGCCGAATTATCCTGGAGGGATGTGATCCGCATGAACGACCTCGCGACCCGCGCGCAACCCTGGCTGCTTTCGGCCCTGCGCATCATGGCAGCGCTGCTGCTGATGCAGCACGGCATGCAGAAGATCCTGGGCTGGCCGCCTTCGGGGCGGCCCATGCCCGAGTTCATGACCCAGTACTGGTTCGCCGGCATCCTGGAACTCGGCGGCGGCGCGCTGCTCGCGATCGGGCTGTTCACGCGGCCCGTGGCCTTCGTGCTCGCGGGGCTGATGGCCTTCGCCTACTTCCTTGGCCACGCGCCGCGCGGCTTCCTGCCCATCCTGAACGGCGGGAATCTTGCGATCCTCTTCTGCTTTGTATTCCTGTACCTCTCGGCGGCTGGCGGCGGGCCGCTCTCGCTCGACGCCACCGCCCGGCGGCGCTGATGCCGCTCCTTGCCCTGCTTCGCCAGGGCATGGTGCTTTCCTTGGGCTGGGTGGTGGCGGCAGCGCTGGTGCTGCGCCACCACGGCTTTCCCTGGGCACTCTTGCTTCTCGTCATCTGGGCCGCGCTGCTCGTCCGCTTTCAGCGCGCCACCGTCGTCCATGCGCGCAGCATCGCGGGGCTCGACAAGGAAAACTCATGATCCGCATCCATGGCACCGCGCGTTCCCGCGCCTTCCGCTGCATCTGGGCCGCCGAGGAGGCGGGGCTTCCCTTTGTGCTGGTGGAAACGGGCTTCGGCGCGGCGCTGCGCTCGGCCGACCACCTGCGCGTGAACCCCAATGGCAAGATCCCAGCGCTGGAGGATGGCGACCTCGTGCTGTTCGAGAGCCTTGCCATCAACCTGCACCTCGCCCGGCGCGCCGGTCCGCCGCTGATGCCCGAGGGCGACGACGCGAGCCGCGTCCTGCAGTGGACGCTCTGGGCCGCGACCGAGGTCGAGCCGGCCGCGATGCAATGGGCCTACCACACCTATCTCCGTCCCGAGGGCGAGCGCGATGCGGGCCAGGCCGCGCAGGGCGCATCGGGTCTGGGTGCGAGGCTGGACGTCCTCGAATCGCATCTGGAAGGGCAGCCGCATCTGCTCGGCGAGGCCTTCACCATCGCCGACTGCAACCTTGCGGGCGTTCTCTATGGCGCCTGGTCCAACCGCTTCGACTTCGGCGGCCACACGCGCTGCCGCGCCTGGCTGGAGCGCTGCTTCAACCGTCCGGGTGCCCTGGCGGCCCGAAAGCTGCGCGAAGGGTGAGCGGGTCCCTGGTCACGGCGGCCCGGCGCCTCGACGCGCTGGGCTTCATGCCGTCGAAATCGGGCAATCTTTCGGTCCGCACGCCGCGTGGCTTCCGCATCACCCCGGCCGGGCTCCCCTATGCGGAACTGACCGAGGACGCCCTCGTCGAGTGCGATGCCGATGGCGTGCCGTTCAGCGCTTCGCGACGCCCCTCCTCGGAATGGCGCCTGCACGCGACGCTCTACGCGGCACGGCCGGAGGCGGAGGCGGTCGTCCACACCCACTCCCCCTCCGCGACGGCCCTGTCCTGCGCGCGGCAGCCCATCCCACCCTTCCACTACATGGTTCTCCTGGCCGGAGGGACCGACATTCCCTGTGCGCGCCATGCCACTTTCGGCACGGAGGACCTGGCTGTCGAAGCCGCCGTGGCGCTGGTCGGCCGCCGGGCCTGCCTGCTGGCCAATCACGGCGTGGTCGCTATCGGGGCGAGCCTTTCCGCCGCGGAGACCCTGGCCATGGAGGTGGAGAATCTCGCGTCGCAGTATCTCGCCCTACTCGCCGCCGGGCTTCAGCCCGTGATGCTGGACGAGGCGGAACTGGATGAGGCGCGCATGCAATTCGACAGCTACGGGCGCTGACGGGGCGCAACCACGCCCCACGCCCACCTGTTGCATTCTTGCACGAATGCGACGGTACTTGTGGCCGTCGCGCAACGGGGGTTCTGTGCGATGCAGGTGGTTCCTGCTAGACCGGGGCCCATGGCCGGAAGCCCCTTTTGCCGCGCGGCGTTGCTGGCCGTCACTCTGCTCGCTGCCTGTGCCGCCGGTGTCGACGCGCCGGGCCGCGATGGGTCGCTTCGCGCGCCCGTCGCGGGCAATCCCGGCAACGTTTTCGGCAGCTTCCTGGTCGGGCGCTTCGCCGCGGACGAGCTGGACACGCGCGCCGCCGCCGACAGCCTACTCTCAGCCCTGCGCGCAGAGCCAGATCAGCCAGAGCTGCTGCAGCGCGCCTTCCTGGCGGCGCTGCTAGACGGGCGGCCCGAGGCGCTTCGCCTCGCGCGCCGCCTGCCGGACAACCTCGCCTCGCAGCTCGTCCTCATGGGCAGCGACGTGGTGAGCGGGCGCTTCGACCGCGCCGAGTCCCGCGCCAGGGCCTTGCCGCGTCAGGGGGCGATCCAGGCGCTGCAGCCGGTCATCATCGCCTGGACCCTGGCCGGTCGTGGCCAGTGGGGCGAAGCATTGGCCTTGCTGCGCCCGCAGGCGGAAGGCGGGCGGTTCCGCGCACTCAACGCGCTGCATGCCGCGCTGATCGCCGACCTCGGCAACCGCCCGCGCGACGCGGAGCGCTTTGTCCGCCTTGCCCTCGCCGACCAGCCGGAACCGACGCTTCGCCTGTCCCTGCTCGCCGCTTCCATCCTCCATCGCACCGGCAAGCAGGCCGAGGCATCGCGGCTGCTGGACCGCCTGGCCGAGGGCCATGACGAGTTGGCACTGGCGGCCCTGGAGCCTGCGCGCTCGCAAGTGCTGGCCGCGCGTGGCATCACCTCGCCTGCGGAGGGCATCGCGGAGGCTTATGTCGCGCTGGGCGCGGCGTTGCGCGGTCAGGGGCTGGAGGAGATGTCCACCCTCCTCGCCCGGCTGTCCCTGCGCATCCGGCCTGGCTTCGCCCCTGCCCTGCTCCTGCTTGGCGACCAGTTCACGGAGGCAGATCAGTTCGAGGCCGGGCTGGAGATCCTGGCTGCCATCCCCGCCAATGATCCGCTTGCACCCGCCGCCGCGTTGCGCCGCGCCGGGCTTCTCGACCGTCTCGACCGGTTGGACGAGGCGGAGCAGATCATTCGCGAGGTGATGGAGATCCTCCCGAATCCGCCGCAGCCGCGCATCCGCCTCGGGGACATCCTCCGCCGCCGCTCCCGCTTCGTCGAGGCGGCGGTGGCTTATGACGGGGCGATCGAGCGCCTTGGCGTGCCGCGCGCCCATGACTGGCCGCTCTTCTACGCCCGCGGCATCGCGCGCGAGCGCTCGGGCAACTGGCCAGGCGCGGAGGCGGACTTCCTCCATGCCCTCGAACTCGCGCCCGAGCAGCCCTTTGTGCTGAACTACCTCGGCTATTCCTGGGCTGACCAGGGCGTGAATCTGGACCGCGCGCGCGCCATGCTGGAACGCGCGGTGGAGCTTCGCCCGCAGGATGGCAACATCGCCGACAGCATCGGCTGGGTGCTGTTCCGCCAGGGCGACCATGCCGGCGCGATCCACTGGCTGGAGAAGGCAGTCGAACTGGAGCCGCGCAGCGGCACGATCAACGACCATCTCGGCGACGCCTACTGGGCTGCGGGCCGCGAAGCGGAGGCACGCTTCCAGTGGCGTCGCGCCCTTACCATGGAAAATGAGCCGGACGAGGCCGCGAAGATCGAGATGAAGCTGCGCGACGGGCTGCCACGCCCGGTTCGCCAAGACTGAGCGGTGTCCCTGCGCGAGGCCGCGCCGGCCAAGGTCAACCTGTTCCTGCACGTCACGGGGCGCCGCGCGGACGGCTATCATCTGCTCGACAGCCTCGCCGTCTTCGGGCCCGCCGCGGACGAGTTGCGCGGCGAAAGCGCCTCCAGCCTCTCCCTTCGCGTGGAGGGACCGTTCGGCTGCGCGCTGGCTGGGGAAGCGGACAACCTCGTGCTGCGCGCGGCGCGCGCCCTGGCGGAGCGAGGCGGCGTATCTCCCCGTGCCGCGCTGACCCTGGTGAAGCGGTTACCCGTTGCCTCGGGCATCGGCGGCGGCTCGGCCGATGCGGCCGCCGCGCTTCGCCTGTTGAACCGCGCCTGGGGCCTGTCCCTCGACGAGACGGAGTTGCGCGAGGTCGCCTTGCCGCTGGGCGCCGACATCCCGGTCTGTGTCGCCTCGCGCGCTGCGCGTATGGGGGGTGTCGGCGACGTCATCACTGAGGCGCCCGCCCTGCCACGATGTGGCCTGCTGCTGGTGAACCCGGGCGTCGCCCTGCCGACACCGGAGGTGTTCCGCGCCCGTTCGGGCGGCTTCAGCCCCCCGGCCGCGCTGCCCGCCGCTTGGCCCGACGCAGCCGCCATGGCGGCGGATCTGGCGCAACTTGGCAATGACCTGGAGGCGCCAGCCGTCGGGCTGCGCCCACCCATCGGAGAGGTGCTGTCGGCGCTGCGCGCCCTGCCCGGCTGCCTGCTGGCACGGATGAGCGGATCAGGCGCGACCTGCTTCGGCCTATTCGCGACGGCCGAGGAGGCCCGCGCCACCTGCGATGCGCTCCCCGCCGCGTGGTGGCGAGAAGGTGGCGCCCTGACCGGCTGACCCCCGGTTCCAGAGGCAATGATTCTGCCCTATAGGGTGGCGCGGCTGGGGCGTAGCCAAGCGGTAAGGCAGCGGTTTTTGGTACCGCCATTCCCAGGTTCGAATCCTGGCGCCCCAACCAGACCGGACGGATTCCCAAGGAAATCAGGAGCTTCACGGCGGGCGCGGCCCGAACCGGAGGCTGCCTCGTCCCATGGTCCCCATCTGTGGTCCCCAGAATGGTCCCCAGGGTGCCTGTCCCGCCCGTCCGCGCCCGCGATCTCAGGCGGCAGGCGCACCCACCCACCTTCTGCTTCGGCCGGGCGGCTACACCTGGCGCCGGCGCCTCCCGCCCCCATCAGGTGCGCCACGCACTCTTGTGGCGAAACGGCGCGAGGTCCGGCTATCTCTGAGGACCGGGAGCCTCGCCCACGCGCGGATCCTCGCCCTGCAACTCGACGCCTTCTTCGCCCGGACCGCCGCCATGCGCTCAATCAGCCCGGAAACCCTTGCCGACCTTTTGGCGGAATATCGTGATGACCTCGTCCAGCGCCTCGCCGTGCAGCGAGTGCGGGCTGGAGGGGGCTCGGACGCGCGAACGTCAACAGTGGTCGGAACGCTGTCGCCCACGCAGACGCGCGCCCTTCTCGATGGGCTCATGGGAGCGGAACCGGGCGACACGCTCGGACGCGGGACTACGGCGCTGCTCGCCGAAGCGGCCGCGCCACATTCAGATCAGCTAGTACGCACGCAGTCCCTGTCCTTACGCGAGGCACGTGCCCAAAGATCGCTCGGGCGGGCCGCCGTGTTCCAGGCTGCCGTCCACGGCCTCGATATGGAACTTGCGCGGGATGATCTCGCTGGCTTCCTGGACCGGCGTGGCATCGCCCTCACCCCCGACAAGCGGCTGCTGGCCGAGGAAGGGGCACTGAAGACCCAGGCCTGGGCGCATCGAGAGATGGCCAACCGCGAGCGCGCGCCAGCCACAGAACCCTGGCAGGACCCTGTCCTGCGGATCTCTATCTCACTGAAGCATGCAGATTCCCCTGTAGACAAAGCTTCGCCGCTGGTGGTTCCCCCCACTCTTCCGCCCGCTGTCGACCGCGCGGCCACGAACCCATCCGTCGCACCTGCACCGGTCTCAGGAGCCGTTGCAACTCCGACACCAACGGGAGCCGGCGAAAAGACCGAGGCACCCCTGGTGTCGGTCCTTGCCCAGCGCTGGATCGACGAAGGTCGGTCGGGCGACCCACGCGCCGCTAAGAACGCAAAGGTCCGCGTCAGCACGGTCAGCGACCGCATCCTCGCACGTCGCATGTTTCTCGATCTGATCGGCGATATGCCGGCCCAGGCTCTTGTCCCAGAGGTCGCTGATCGGTTCGTTGCGGTGCTCGGGAGGCTTCCAGCACGACACGGAAAGGGTGAGTACAAGAACCTGACGCCGAGGCAAGCCATCGAATACGCTGACAGCATGGACCTCCGGGCCTGCGCGACCGGCGACGAGGACGCGCCCACCGTGCCGCGGCTGTCCCTGGCAACGGTCAACCGATACCTGAGTGCGCTCGCACCTGCCCTTGACGGCAACGCCCCGCTGGACCGACACGGACGGACCGCCCTGGTCGCGGCACGATACACGAAGGCGCAGGTTGAGGCGGAGCCGACTTTCGTGCGGAAGCAGCTCGACGATGACCAGCTGCACCGGATCTTTCACGGGCCCCTCTTCCTGGGGCACGACGGCAGCCGCGATCGCGGGAAGCCTGGACCCTACTTGGTCCGGGATGGCATGTACTGGACACCACTTCTCGCCCTCTACGGCGGCGCCTGCCTTGAGGAGGTCCTGCAACTCCGGCCCAAGGACATTGTCCGCCGTGACGGGGTGGCCCTGATGTGCATCGGCGCCGACGGTGCAAAGGTGAAGGGACTCAACCGGCGCCGTGACGTGCCGCTGCACGACGCACTTATCCGGCTTGGATTTCTGGACTGGGTTGAGGAAGCGCGACGCAATGGCCAGGCAAGGCTCTTCCCGGAGGTGCGGCGTGGTGGCTCGGATGGACGCTTCGGCCACGCAGAGACACAGCGCCACACGGCCTATCGTCGCGCAGTCGGGATCACCGGCCGCGGGGCTGACATCCACGGGCTCCGACATACCTTTTCAAATCGCCTCTTCCGAACGGGGGTCAATCAAGCCGCGATTGCCGACCTTATGGGGCACGCGCGGACAGGCATTACAGCCGCCACCTATGGCGGCGATTTCATGGAAACCGACCTCGCGACTGTGGTGAACCGGATTTCCTTTCCGGCTGTTGACCTGAATCGCCTGATCGAGGCTGCCGGTAGTCTTCGAGCATCCCAGCCGCCACGCCGGCTGCGCGGGAAACCACGCAGCATACGGGCTCCGGGCGCTGAGACGTGAGGTCGCCCGACTGCATGCTGCTGGAACCGGTGGTGGCAGAGCGCCGGCACGCCGATCGGAGTCGAAGCCACACAGGTTCAAATCGGGGACACGCAACCGACGATCCCAATACGTGTCCGTTGCAATCTGACGAAACTCGAAAGAAATTCTCCTCGTAGACGAACGAAGGTACCTCTTGGGCTTCAGCAGCCGGTCGGCTGCGGTGCCGCGATCTCGGACCCATTCTGTCCGCCCCAACCCGCGCAGACTTCTACCAGTTTGTCAGTGGCGGCGCAGAGTTGGCCCAATCCCTTTCCTCGCTGCGGATATGTGGCAAGCATAGCCGGAAAATCATCGCCAAGCGTGCTGTTTGCTTAGTTCTGGCTGTCTGTGTTGCAGCTTGCGCCTACGCTTATCGATGGCCCAAGGGCACTATTTGTGGAGCGGGTTACAGAAACTCTCGCGCCGGGCCGCACCGTGACCATGTCTGTTGCGGTTGCAGCCGCCTCTTCGACACCATCCGCCCGGGGCCTACCCTTCATTCGGCAGCATGGTTGAAGCGAGCCTCTATGACAGCGGCGACTCCTTCCCACCCGCGATCGAAGGTAAAGGTGCCAGCTCTCCCGTGCGGATTGCGGATTCTGAGCACGCGGGCCTGGTCGCTGCCGGCGCGCTCCACGACGTAGAGCCAGAATTGGTCGCCGCATCGGCGCGCTTGCTCCATTTGAGGTCCTGAAAGTCCGACGGGGCGGTCCGCCAGGCTACCCTTCATCGCCTTGACCTCGACCCAGCGCTCGGGCTCCCCGGCCACGTCCTTCTCGACAAGATCGAAGCCCGTATTGCCGGCCGGCGTGCGCTCGAGAACAGGCTCGAGGCGCAGAATCAGCGCAATCGCGGCCTCCTCGAGATCAAGGCGCTGGCGCTGTGTGAGACCATCCGGATCCCCCTGCTCACCGTCCGGGCGTACGCCGACATAGGAAATAAATTCGCGCGTCCCGCCGCCTCCGGAGCTGTGCTTCCGGCCGCCAGATCCACCGCTGTGACCGCCACCGGGGCGGCCACCACTGCCGGAGCTGGAGCCGCAGCCACCGGCATCGCCGGTGCCCGATCCATCGCCTTGGCGATGGCCGGTAGCTACGTCGCCGCCGCCGTCTCTCTCGTCATCATTCGTAGCTTCACCTTCGTCATCCCGAGCCTCCTCCCTCAGCCGAGAACGGAGCTGCTCAAGATCGGTAACGCCTAGGCGCTTGAGCTCATCGAGCACGTCCGGATCGATGCCTACTTCACGGGCGAGCGCTGAAATTGCCGGAGGCCTAAACTCGATTCGGGCTTCAAGCACGGCGTGCCGTGGCCAACCAAGCTCCTCGAACACAACCTCAGACGGCAGCCGCAGCACGCCGGACGCATCAGGAATCCAAGCGGTCTGGTTGAGGCGCCGTAGAAAGCCCGCATCGACCATGGTGGAACGAGTCTGGTGGTAGATCCAAGTGTACGGAATCGACAGAATGGAGACGCCGCGACGATCGACGAGCTCGGCCATCGCCTCCCACAGAAGCAGAGCGCGCTCGCGCTGTTCCTCCTCCGGCAGCCCGGGAAGCAACTCGAGTAATTCCTTCAGCCCCGCGATATCGACGTCGTTGATGGCATTCTCAGAGGAATAGCCCTCCCAGCCCGCTGCGCGACGGGCCGCCTGCCGCTCATCCTGGCTGAGATCACAAACCGAGGTCTGGGGTCTCAGAATCCGGGTCGCACCGCAGGCTTCGAGCATTTCACGTATTTTCTCGCCGCGCAGGCACTCGTATTCGGCGTCGACGAAAAGCACGCGCTCTACCCCCTCAAAGACCTTCGTCAGGCGCGCGGTGGCGAGGTACACCTCGCCGGGCCTCGAGATGTACTTTTTTTGGGTTTTGGCGTCTCTCACGATTACAATCGTTGCCGTCCTAAGTGCGCCGACCAGCTTCTCCCGCTGGGCGTGTGAGTCGGTCTCAAACGCACGCAGAATGCGCGCAACGTCCTCAGCGTAGCTCGAGATTTTTACGGACTTTTCTCTGTATGCTGGAAGAAGATGGTGGATCACGTCATCAACCGGGTCCGGCTTTGTAAGACCGGCACTTTCTAAAAAATCCTGGGTCTGAGGTGCGACCAGTTCCGCTCGCAAAGTTGGGAAGCCGGTTTTCTCGCCGGTCGGCAGGAAGACCTGTCGGATGCCATTTTTTGTCAGCGGCACGTGCGTACCGTCCTCCAGCCGGTACAGCGCCATGTCTTTTGTACGCGACCGCATCAGGGCAGGCTGCGAGGCTAGCAGGCGATAGAAGCGTATCATCCACGCATCAGGCTGTTCCTTTAGAAAGGCGTCAGCGGTGCGTGCCAGCATCTGATCCAGGGTCAGCTCGGGGATCTTGAGTTCCTGCATGAGAAAGGAGCGAAGCTGCGGGGCACGGTCGGCAGTGATGTCCGCCGATGCCCAGACCACCATGCCCGGCTCCCCGATCAGTGCGGAAAGCTGCTTTGCTCCGAAAAGTTCGCGCACATCCTGAGCGCGCGCAAGGCGCAACTCGGCCGCGGTCGCGAAGCTGCCGGTGCTGGTCGGCAGTAGCCGCCTGGAGCGCATTGCAGCGACAACGCTGTCGTAGAGCGGCTGGAACAGCCCGCCAGCCATCTTTGAGCGATCAAGCGGAAGCGTACGTAGAGTGGCGACGCTTAGCATCCCGCTTTCCCGAAGATGCTCAAGTACCTCCACCAAGAGCTCACCGGTGCGCTGCGCGAGCTCGATGTTCCAGGGCTTGTCCGCGGGAATATTGTCCCGGCTCGGGGTTGTCTGATACGGGCCCTGCACCAGGAAGCCGGTATGCGTGGGCAGAACCGTCGGGAAAAACACGACGAGCCGCGCGTCCGAGATCGGCTGCACAGCCCGGGAGCCGTCCTCCAGCGTTTCTAAGCGAAACGCAAGCTCGGCCTGCCCGACCCGCTTTCCTTTACTCTCCACATCACGCGAGTATCGCAGATAGCTCTGGCTCGACGACTTGCTGCCGCGGCAGGTGGTCAGTTCGACCTCACACGCAAAGCCATCGCCAGTGCTCGAGCGGCGATAATTTCCCGCATCCTCACCCTCAACAGACCAGACGATTTCTTCAACGTGCTTCAGGAACAGGAGTGCCTCGGCGCCAAGTGCCCGCAGGCCCTCTGCGATCTCCTTGAACGCATCAGTGTCTTCCGCCCTCAGCGGCAGCAGGATAAGCGTCTCATCGGGATGGCGAGTGACGGAAGCGACTGCCCGCGGAAAGACATATTCGCTTACCGAAAAGGATTCGTCCCCCGAGTGGATTTCCGGCCGCTCCGTAAAGGCATAAACCGACTTGAACCCGATGCCGAAGCGGCCGATCGACGTGACGTCCTTGGTGCTGGCATTAATCCCGCACACCCCGCGCACGTCCGGCTCACTGAACGGTGCGCCGAAGTGCGAGATGCGCAGCGCTTCGTGTGTGAGCGCGAAGGTTACCGCGCGCGAGCCATTCCAACCCGCGCGCCTGCGCAGAGCATCCTCGGTGTTCTGTAGTACTTCATAGATGAAATGGGTTCTTTTGTCGTAGCGGTCCTCTAGCAGCATCTTGCCGATGCGGCCGATCGCGCGGCCATACTCGAGCCGGTTCTCCTCCCTTAGCGCTGCATAGTCGACGCTCATTGTTGAATCCTCACTCCATCAGCAGCAGAGCACAGCCGCCCGAAATCACAGCCTGCGCAGCGGCTGGCCTCAGGTGCCGGCGCGAAGTCGTTGTCGCGCAACGCCTGCGCGGTGCGATGGATCCGCCCGGTGACGTCGTGGATGAGGTCCTCGTCGACGGTTCTTGCCTTGCGCCGTTGCTGGTCAAGTTCGTAGGTTTCGACGAAATCCGCGTCGTGGCCAGTAAGTTCGCGGTAGCCGAGCGCATAGATATGTAGTTGGGCTTCAGTCAGCGCTTCGGCTTGCGCGCGCTCGTTCGACTTTAGATCGACGATCGCCACATCGCCGCTGTCGCGGCGCCGGACGAGATCGATCCGCCCGGCTACTGACACGCCGTTCCCGAGATTGAGTTCAATCGCTTTCTCGCTGAATTCGAGACGGGCGAACTCGCTTTGCCGGGCGGCGATGTAGGCCGCCACGGTGCGTCTCGCCGCCTCATGCATTGTTGCCCTTAGGCTGGGATAGGCATAGGGCACGCGCATATGCCTATCGACGAGTCCATCGACCCACGACATGTCTACGGTCTCCCCCGAGATGGCACGCATGTGCAGCTCGGCGAGCGCGTCATGCAGCGACTTCCCGTATCCAAGCGCCTCGTCGAGCGGCGCATTGAAGCCGTACAGCGTCCGCATCTTGAACTGATACGGACATTCGAAAAAATACCGTATGTCGGAGAACGACAGCCGGACATTGGCGATAGCAGAGCGGGGCTGGGGCACACCCCGCTCACGCCCCCTCAGATCCTGTGGTGTGCGTCGCACATGGCGGGACTCGAGAACGTCGTACCAGAAGACCGACGGTCGGACGTTGCGTCTGCTTCCGGGCGCCGGGGCGGTTGTCATGTGCAAATGCTTCTGGCTGCGCGTTACCGCCACATAGAAGAGCCGCCGCTCGTCTTCCTCAGACCCGAGGTACCGGCTGTGCCCGTTGACGCTCTGCGCAGGCACGAGATGCCAAACCGACATGCCGCCGCGCCCTGCCGGGGGGAACCGGTTCTGGACGAGCTGCGGCACAAACACGACTGGCCACTGCAGTCCCTTAGCTCGGTGAATAGTGAGGATCTGGACGGTGTCCACGGACACCAGACGCTCTTCGGTGCCGGTAGATTCGTCGTAGGCGGCCTCCGCTTGGTTGCGCAGGAACCCGGCAAAGGACTCGTATTTCTGAACTGGTCGCGAGTGGAAGTAGATCGCCTCGAAATCAGAGATGGCCTGGCTGAACTTGGCCAGATTGTAGAAGACGACCTCGCCCCTGCCACCCGGCACGGCCTCTTCGCGGATTCGCAGCCGCTCCAAAAAGCCGATGAACTGCCGCTGGATGTTGTAGACGGAGAAGCGGACCTCCTGGTCCTCTGCCTCCATACGAGTCCGGGTAACCTCGGCCTCCTGGACGGCCTGCGCAATCAGCACAGGATCGACTCCAAGATTTGCGGTGGTCCAGGCGGCGATGACATCGACGGCATTGGCCTGACCCGCCATGAGATAGAACAGTTGGCGCGCAGCTTCGGCCTCGGGTGTGTCGAAAAGACTTCCCATACCGACCGAGACGACAGGAATGCCTTCGCGCTCGAGCGCCGCACGAATCGGTCCCGCCATGCTGGTCATGCGAATGAGCACCGCCATGTCAGACCAGGAAATCGCGCGAAAACCGTCCCCGTCCCGGACCAGGGTGCCATGGAGCGCACGGCAGGTGCGGGCGATGTACTCGGCCTCTTCGTCGGGTGAGGGGAACTGCAGCGCCACAATATCGCCCGGCTCGTAAGTCTGCCGCTCGGCTGACTCCATCGTCTTTTGCAGCCTGACCGGGTTCTTCTCGATGACGAGCCGCGCGACGTCGGTTATACCGGGACTCGAACGGAAATTGTCCTCGAGACGGATTGCGCTCGCACCGTATCGTTCCTCGAAGGTGAGGATGTTGCGGGCGTCGCTCCCGCGCCATTGGTAGATCGTCTGGTCGTCATCCCCAACCACGCGCACCGCCGCGCCCAGCGCGTGGAGGCCGGCGATCAGCCGCTCTTGAACGGGATTCACATCCTGATACTCGTCGACGATCACCACGCGCAGCCGCTCGGCAAGCCTTTCCCGTAAGCCAGCGTCCGACGCCAGCGCCCGCGCCGCCTCCTGTAGAATGGCGGAATAATCCAAATAGCCCTTCTCATGCAGCATGGCGCAGTATGCGTCCAACCCTTCCGCAACGCTCGCCTGACGCAGCAAGCTCTCATCTACCTCCGCTTCGCGCAGTAGACCAAGCGCGTCGACGTACACACGGGTATCGATATAGCGCCGCAGCTGCCGCCCCTGCAGCGTCGATGTCGCGGTGAGTCCTGACCGAGCTGAGCTGCGGTTTACGAAGAGTGTCTGCTGTATCTCATTTAGTACCTCATATTTGAGGAACTGCGGAACCTCCGAGCGAAGCAGTTCGAGACAGAAACCGTGGATCGTGCCGATGTACATCTCGGCTGCACCCACTAGGTCTGACATGGCTTCGGCGCACCGCTCGAGCGTGCGTTGGCGCAGCTCTGCCGCGGCCTTCTCGGTGAAGGTGAACGCGACGATGTTGCGCGGCAGCAGCCCTGCTCCGCCGGCTGCGCTCGGCGTTAGCAGGCGCGCAATGTGCCGTGCCACGACTTCTGTCTTACCGGAGCCGGCGCATGCGATTAGCTGGAGATCGCCGTCATCATACTCGATCGCCTGAAGCTGAGCTTCGGTAAGCGACATCTCTGTTTCTCCTTGCGGCAAGCATGCCAAGTCTGTCTCGAAGTGCAATCGCAATTCGCTTTGCACGGGTGGTTCGGCATAGGGGTCCATTGACGGGCCGCGGCCTGCATTGGATCTGCCTACGCCGGAATCTCGCTTGGCGGCGAGTCCATATGGGCCCCACATCTGCTATAAGTAATCTCGCGTAAGCGCGAGGTTCGCCCGAGCTCGCGATGGACGACACCGAGACCCTAGGCCACTCGGCTGAAGTCCCCGTACTCCTATTCTTGCTTGACTCACGGCGCCTCAGCTCAGGCATTATTCAGGCTCCGGAGCGCGGCCGGGCGAGGAGGCTGGCTGGGAGGGTAGGATGGTCGAGGGCGAACGGTCGGGCGATGGCGCAGTTCACGCGTCGAGGCAGCCTCCTCGTGACCTCGCTCCTCTGTGCGACCATCGGAACACCGTCGCGTTGGCCGCGCAGGCCGCCCAGGCTGCGGCTGGTGAGGCAGAGCGGCAGCTTGAAGGGGCTAAAAGCATTGGGGCGAGTCCTCAACCTCGCCCTAGCGAGGGCGCAAGAAATGAGCCAGGAAAAGGCGAGGCGGCTCAAAGCCCGATCGCCATCGCCAAGGCGCTCAATGTCGAGGGCATCCCGGCGCCCCGCGGTGGCGCCTGGACCGACGGCGCGCTGCGCGTCCAGGCGCGGCTGGGCACCGGCATCCTGCGCAACGCGCTCTACGTCGGCCGACTGGTGTGGAGCCGGCGCCGCTGGCTCAAGGATCCGGTAACGGGGCAGCGCCTGGCGCGCCGCAACGAGGCCGAAACCTTCGTGACGGAGGAGGTGCCGGAGCTGCACATCGTCGAGCAGGGTCTGTGGGACCGAGTGCAGCAGCGCCTGACCGCGGCCTAACGGCCCCGGCATACGGCTACGGGGGAGGACAGCACGCCTCCCGATCACCTCTGGCACTACGGGCGGGCGCCGACGCTGCTCAGCGGCAAGGTGGTGTGCAGGGTGTGTGGCGGCCCATTCATCACCAGCGGCAAGGCCTCCGTGCGGCAGGGAACGTGCACAAACCGCACGCGCGTACGCCGGACCCGGCTCGAGGCCTGGTGGTGTGTTTCACACCGGTTCGCAGCCCGGAGAGCAATGGGGTCTGCGAGGCTTTCGTGAAGACGCTGAAGCGCGACTATGTCCGCGTGAACCCGTGCCCCGATGCGCTCACCGTGCTCGGGCAGCTACCGGCCTGGTTCACCGACTACAACACCCTTCACCCTCACAGCGGCTTGCAGATGCGCTCGCCGCGTGAGTTCATCGCCCACCAATAAGCCAACCCAGTTGGGCGTCTGGTCTGATGGGGCGCACTCTACCCAACCTGTCCGCATCGAGCAGGCCTTCGCCAAGCTGAAAGCAGGCCTCCGCAAGGCAGGAGCGCGAACGCGAGACACGCTCTGGCACACCATCGACCGCCTGCTCGAACCCTTAAGTCCAGACGAGTGCAGGAACTATCTCGCCAGCTCGGATGACGATTTAGAGCATTTTCGTCTTGCATAGATTCGGGTGATCTGATTCGACGCTGTTGATGAAGCAGCGAGGTTGGTGATGACGTCACCCTTGTCGCCCGACTTGCGCCGGCGCCTGGTTCGCGCGGTGGAGGCTGGCAGCTCGGCGCGAGAGGCGGCGCGCCGTTTCGAGGTCAGCGCCTCGGCCGCGATCAAATTGATGCAGCGGGTGCGCCAGACCGGCAGCGCCGCTCCCGCCCGGATCGGCGGCTACCGCAAGCCGCTGCTGGATGGCCACGAAGCCCTGCTGCGCGAACTCACCTCAGCCAAGCGCAGCATCACGCTGGCCGAGCTTCGGGACACGCTCCGCCAGCGCGGCATCGAGGTGGGCTCGCTGTCGACGATCTGGGCCACGCTGCGCAGGCTTGGCCTGTCACACAAAAAAACTAGGCCGGCAAAGCTTGCTGATCTCGTGCGTTGACGTGGCCTGATCCCAGGGTGTGGGAGGCGTGGGATGGCGAGGCTGTCGGCACGAGAGCGGCCGGAGCGGGAGCGGCGGCTGACCCCGGTCCGTGAGGTCTGTCCTGGTTGTGGCGGGCGGATGCGGGTGCGCTACGACAACTGCCGCAACCTGGTGACCCTGTCGGGGATGGTGCGGCTTCGGCTGCGGATCCGCCGTTGCGAGGCGCCGGACTGCCCACGCTTTCACCTTCCCTATCGGCCGGAGGCGGAAGGCGCGCTGGCGCTGCCCCAGCACGAGTTCGGCCTGGATGTGATCGCCCTGGTCGGCCTGCTGCGGCATCGCGACCACCGCAGCGTTCCCGAGATCCACGCCGCCCTGCGAGGCCGCGGGGTGGAGATCGCCGAGCGCAGCGTCACCAACCTGCTCGACCGCTACGACGAGCTTCTGGCCAGCGCTCTGACCGGCGGGCGGCACCTGCGGCGGGTGCTGAAGGCCCAGGGCGGCGTCATTCTGGCCCTCGACGGGCTGCAGCCCGATGTCGGGCATGAGGTGCTCTGGGTGCTGCGCGACTGCCTGTCCGGTGCGGTGCTGCTCGCGCGCAGCCTGCTGTCGAGCCGGTCGGAGGATCTCGTGCCGCTGCTCGAGGAGGCCAAGGCGGCCGTGGGCGTGCCGGTTCTGGGCGTGATCGGCGACGGGCAGACCTCGATCCGCCGCGCGGTGGCCGAGGCGCTGCCGGGGGTGCCGCACCAGCTCTGCCACTTCCACTTTCTCCGCGAGGCGGCCCACCCGGTGTTCGAGGCCGACCGGACCGCCAAGAAGGAACTCAAGAAGCGGGTCCGCGGCGTGCGGCGCATCGAGCGCTCGGTGGAAGGCGCTGAGGAGCCCGCGGCCGAGGTCGCGCGGGGCTACTGTGCGGCCGTGCGCAGCGCCATCACCGACGACGGGCGCCCGCCGCTCGCCGCCTCGGGGCTGAAGCTCAAGGCCCGGCTTGCGGCCGTGGCCGACAGCCTGGACCGGGTTGCGGAAAAAGGGGGCTCACGCCGGCGCTGACGCGGCTCCGGGTCCTGATCGGCCGCGGCCTGGAGGGGACCGCCGCCCTGTGGCCGGACATCGAACGGACTTATGGCTGGGTTCACCGTGCTGCCCAGATCCTCGGCAACGCCGCTGGCGAGACTGCTGACCTTGTTCGTCGGCGCTTCGATGGGCTGATCGGCGCCATGACCCGCCACGGCGCCGAGGCCGGCAACTTGGTTGGCGCCGTCGAGCACTTCCTGAAGGTCACCCGCAGCTACCGGCCGGGCCTGTTCCACTGCCCCGCGGTCGCGGGGCTGCCACGCACCAACAACGATCTCGAGCAGATGTTCGGCTCCCAGCGCTACCACGAACGCCGCGCCACCGGACGCAAGACGGCCTCCCCTGCGCTGGTGCTGCGCGGCGAAGTGCGCGTGCTCGCCGCCACCGCGACGCGGCTGCATCCGCCCAGCGCGCGCGACCTCGGTCGCGTCAGCCTCCAACGCTGGCGCGACCTCCGCCAACGCCTCGAGCCGAGGCGTCTCGCCAGAACGCTACGCACCCGCTTTCGCCGCGATCCTGCTCGATACCTGGCCGCACTCGAGCAGCAGGCATGCCAGCAAGCTTTGCCGACCTAGAAAAAAAGCGCTGCGGGCCGCTGAACAGGACCGGCCGGATGTCGCGGCCCACCGCTCTCAGTGGCGGGTGTGGCAGCGCTTCATGGACCCTGAGCGCTTCGTGTTCCTCGATGAAACCGGTGCCGCCACCAACATGGCTCGCCGCTACGGCTGGGGCCCGAGGGGCGAGCGCCTGGTCGATGCGGCGCCGCACGGCCACTGGCGCACCACCACCTTCGTGGCCGGGCTGCGCAGCACCGGACTCGTTGCGCCGCTGGTGCTGGATGGCCCGATGACGGGCCCGGCCTTTCGCGCCTATGTCGAGCAGTTCCTCGCGCCCGAACTTGCGAAAGGCGACGTGGTGGTGATGGACAACCTCGGCGCCCACAAGGTCGCCGGCATCGAGGCGGCGATCCGGTCTCGGGGCGCGAGCCTGCTCTACCTGCCGCCCTATAGTCCGGACCTCAACCCAATTGAGCAGACCTTCGCCAAGCTCAAGGCCCTGCTCCGCAAAGCCGCCGCCCGCACACAAGAGGCTCTGTGGGCCACCATCGGCAACTTGCTCGGCCGCTTCAGCCCAAGCGAGTGTCGCAACTACCTTGAACACTCAGGCTATGCGTTCGAGTAACCCGAAAATGCTCTAGAGTAATGGCAAAAATCTAGCAGCCACGCCTCGGTTACAGCATCACGGTTGCACAGCAGAAATTTCCGTTTCATAGTTGCATCAGGAGTCCTTGCCGTCTTGGGGCATTAAGGAGATGTTACGCGACACGCAGCCACCAATCGAGTGATGGCAGATCTTTCTCATGGCAAGAATCTCATCGGGAAAGCCACATCTTATGGCCCGCAAAGCAACTCGGCGGTAATCATTTCCATCGATCAGAACAGAAGGTCTGGGAGAAATTGTCCGCAATCATCGATATCAAGGATGAGTCTGGCTGCCCAGCTGCACGTTTCATAAACGCACTTGAACAGGGTTTTAAAGGCGCGGCAAGGAACTGCCTCGCTGACCAGAATTTCGACCCCAATTTTGGTGACGGTGCCGTTCTTCGGTCTACCATCAAACTTGGCTACCTCGATCTCATTGATGACGTTCTTTCCAAGGGCGCCAATCCGAACCTCGCTTGCCCGGATCGTCGAACGGCACTCTTTTTCGCTTTAGAAAACGAATACTTCGATGTGGCCGAAACGTTGCTGCGAAATGGCGCCGAGATCTCAGCGCGCGACAAATTCGGATGGACACCTTTGATTTGGGCTTCTATAAAAGGTTACCCTCGTATCGTAGAATTTCTGGTGGAGAAAGGCGCCGACCTCCATATCTGCAGCGAAGACGGCTGGAATGCTTTAACCGGGGCCTTTTTTAAACAGCACCAGTTCATCGTCGACTATCTGACGAAACATGGCGCAAGGTTCGGACGAAAGTATAAAGAAGCCGCCTTGCTGTCCGCCTACCAGTATGGAGCCTACCATGTAGTGCGCCAGCTGATCCAGGACGGTGTAAATGTGAACATTGGCAGCTCCGATGGCGAGCCATTGCTCATTTCTGTGCTTCATCGTGGTGATGCCGACATCCTCCAGCTCCTTCTGGACGCCGGAGCAGACATGAACATGAGGGATAAGGAAGGAAACCCGGCTCTGCTAAGCGCGATTCACCGCGCCCAGTACAGATTGGCTTCAACGTTAGTCCAAAGCGGAGCATCCGTTAACGTGAAAGGCCCGTACTGGGCTCCAATCCATATCGCTGCGGAACGCGGACAGCTGGAACTCTGCCGTATATTGCTTGCAGCCGGGGCTGCCGTCGACCAGTTGGGCCACGATGGGCATACCGCACTGATGCGGGCCTGCCAGCAGAAGCACCTTGACGTGGTTGAACTGCTTCTAAGCCAAGGAGCCGACCCCAATTTGAGACAGAAAGAAGAAAAAAGCAGCTTGGCTTTGGCTGGATACGGCTTCCGCACTCTGTCTGATCATCAAAACAGTATAATTCGTTTGTTGATGGAAAGGGGAGCTAAGCCCTGAACATTTCACAAACGGATGTGTTCGACTCGGTGCGGCGCGGTTATAGCGCGCTAGAAAAATCGTCTCCTGAAGAAATTGCCGCCTATTTTGAAGCGGTCGATTCGGGAGCTGTCCGCGGACATATAAACAATATCAAGGGCATTCTTTTCGAGCAGGAATATGTCGAAGCCTTGGAAGCGGCGGGCACACACGCCGCCATGTTCGAAGCCACCAACCATCCGGTGACCGACATCATGGTTTTCGGCGGGCTCAACGATGTTTCGGAAATTCAACTTAAGGCTACGGACAGCGTCAGCTACGTGACATCGGCAGTGAATGAGCATCCAGAAATCCTCTTTGCGGTGACCTCCGAGGTCGCGACAAAGATCGGCGATGCTGTGGTGGTCAACACTGGGATTGAAAACTCGGCGTTGGAGCAGGCAATTGAAGAAGCGCTGTTCGCTGAAGCCGTCAACCCATTCAGTGCCCTATCTGCCCTTAGGTTTCTTATTGGTATTCCGTTTTAGGCGCTTATTTCCTACCTGAGGCAGCGCTGCGCAGTCAGCAACAGCCAGTCCTGCCCCGAACCTGGGGACGACGAACAAGCCCCGCATGTGATGGTGTGGCGCGCATCAATTCCGGTTCAACCCGAACTGATCCCGCGTGAGCAGGATCTGCTTCCAATATGCCTCACGCCTAAGGATGACTTCGTCTGCAGTGCCGACTGGCCGGTGTTCCAACAGTGCAAACCGGAAAGCCTGGCGAATGTAGGCCAGGCTTGGCTCTGCTGCGAGTTTTCGCAGTTCAACACTGCCGCCATGGCCTGTCGCAGCGTAGCTGCACCACCGAGACCAGATTCCATTATCACCGTAAGCGGAGCCGACGTAGCGCAGGCCCGTCATCGTGTCGGTGATTAGATAGATGCCCTTTACGCTCTCAAGCGCTGCTTTCCAATCCGGGCGGCCATTGCGGACCAGCGTTTCCAGTTCCTCAAAGCCCAAGTCGATTTCATCGAACCCTGGAAAAGCTCGTCCAGAATAGGGTTCGCGAAGAATCTCTAGAACCGTGAGATCGGCGTGGTGATTTTCGAAGTTCACACGTGTGCTGCGATTCCGATACGAAGAGCCGAGCTTGAGGCGCCCAATGAAGCCTGCGCCCTCGCCTGCCAGCTCTACCTCGTAGCGATCAGGGTGGCGACCAAGCACGCGAAACACGCCGCCAAAAAGCCAAGTGTCAGGTTCATGGTAGAACTGCATTAAGGAGAAGATGAGTGGGCGGTTGAAATCGTCCCGGGCAGGCCGATGCTCCTGCCATTTCTGCCATTCCGAACGGCTCCGCGCCCAGGCCTCGAGCGGCTGGTTTATTCGATTCCAACGCGCAAAGTGCAGCTTGAAGGTGGCTGGAGCAGCGATAGGCCATATTTCTGCAAGGCGAATGGTCATGGAACTACGGCCTGTACTGAGACGGGAGAGCTAACCACGCAGGTGCGCTTCGCTATGGCATTGATCCACCGCTCGCCAGAACGGCCCGGGCGTACGTCTCCGGTGGTCCAGATCTCTGTCAGCGCGAGGCTAGTCCCATGAAGGGCTGCACCCATGGTCTCCTCGGTGTGGTTTACGAAGTGGCGCCCAGCTATCTCGCGCTCGCCCTTGCCGAGCTTAAAAGACAGGTACAAGGCGCCCCACGGCCGAAGTGCCGATGCAAGCCGCTTTGCGACTGCTGAAAACTCAGCTTTCGGGACGTGCAGCAGCGAGGCGCAGGCCCAGATCCCATCGAACTCCTCCCGCCACGCCACGTCCTCGAAGCGCATCTGCAGAACCTCGGCCCGCCCCGCGACCCACTGCTTCGCAAGCCGCACCATCTCGGCTGAAGCATCGAATGCTAGCACCGTGAATCCACGCTCGACGAAGGCCACCGAGTCGCGCCCAACTCCACAGCCGGCATCAAGGATCCTGCCTCCCTTCGGCACATGCCGGAGGAACCGCTCGTGGAGCGCCGCCATGTCCAAGCTGCCAGTGTCTGCGGCGAAGCGCTTTGCGTTCCGGTCATAGTAAGCGACTGAGTCCACGCCGCACTCAGCCATCGGCGGCCGCCCCCTCCGGCTCCCATTGGTGCACGAGGGCATCGAGCGCAATGCGCTGGCGCGCCCGAAGGAATGACGCGCGCGCGTCGGCGTCCACGCCCGTCTGCAGCATGACGGTTTCCCGCAGGGGGTGGTGGCTGTCCACGAGCCAGTTGTTGCGTTCGTGCAAGCGCGCGATCAGCTTCGGCGAGGGTACGCCTGCGAACTTGCCGCGCTCGCCGCGGTTGCAGCCGCGGCAGGCGAGCACGAGGTTCCAGACGCAATCGGCGTCCGGCATCTCGCCCCGCTCCTTCAGAACCCATGGGAAGAAGTGGTCTACTTCGGTTGCGGTGAGCGGCACCTCCGCCCGGCAATAAAAGCAGCGCCCGCGCTGATAGCCGTTCAGCGCGCCCCGGACGCGGGTCAGGCTCGTGCGCCGGATCCCGCGATCGGCCTCGACGAACAGCAGGTCCTGCGCAGCGTCGGCCTGCACTGCGACACCGGCCCGGGGCAGATCGAGTTGCCAGGCAGTCTCCACCAGCCGCCAGCGCGCTTCGGCCTCGTCGGCGAGCCCGAGACCCTGCACGGAGCCGGCGAGCCGCCGCAGGTCGTCGGTCAGGCGGATAGCGCCACCTCCGCCGCGGTTCCCTCCTCTCTCATCCTCGAAAAAGCGAACCGGGACCGGCCCGCTGCCGACCACGTGGAAGGCATCGATCACGTTGACAAAGCCGAGTCGCGCCGTGGTTCCCACCAGCGCCTCTTCAGACAGCTCGCCGCGGTTGAAAGCGCGACACGCGTCCAGGAACTTGCTCGAGCGGGAGGTGGTCTGCTTATCGGTGAGCGTCAGGTGCTCGCACAGGTGCCGGGCGAACGGGGCAGCGAGTTCCTCCAGCGGCACACGATCGTCGTCGCGCTCGGTCAGCCCAAGCAAAGTCTTGGCGAGGGCAAACTTGTAGGAGGCCACGTTGCGGCCAAACAGGACGACGGCGCGCCAGTTGGCGTCGAGCGTCGGGGCCTTCGCCAGGAAGTCAGTCACTCCGCCGTCTCCCTGGCCGCGTTGGTCGGTCGGCGTGGCCGTAGGCTGTACTGGGCGAGCGGCGCCCGACCGGACCACCAAAAGTGCCAGCCGAGGAGATCGCTTTCGAGCTCCCGCAGGACGTGCCTCGGTGTCCCTTGGGGCAGCGGCGAGTACGCGAGCCAGGGCTCCCGAACCGGCCAAGGCGCGGCAGCGTGAGTTGCGGCCCGCGCCGGCAGGGACGAGGTCTTCCCGATATAGACAGGCTCCTCAATGTCACGATCGTGGACGCAGTAGGCGGCAGATCCGGTTGTCAGCGACCGTGCCTCGGTGAGCCGCGCCGGCTGCCACCAGGCTGCCTGGAGCGGCCCCGCCTCGCCGTGCAGGGCCAGCCGGGAGACCGCGAAGTCTATCCTGGCGCCGCCTTCGGACAGCGGCATCGCCCTTCGGCTCGGGCCAAGGCGGTGGGCGCTTTGCGAGATCACTGCAGTCTCGCGCTCGCCATTCTTCCCCGCACGCACAAGCCAGAGCTGGGTCAAAACCTACTCCTTCCTGCTAGCGTGGGCTGTACACGTTCCGATCAGACGGCGAAATCATCCTTGCTCTTTCCCTGAGCCTCGAGCTCAGTCAGCCAGCCGGGCTTGCGACCCTTGCCCGACCACGTCAGGCCGCCAGGACCGCGATACCTTGGGTCACGAGCCTTCCCGGCATCGCTGCGCGGCTTGCGAGCTTTCCCAACAGCAGGTTGGCCACTCAGGACTTCCTGAAGGCTCAGGCCCAAAGCCTCAGCCCGCTTGATCATCTCCTGGACGAGCGCAGCCTTAGCCTCTTCCTTCTTGCTCTCCAGCATAGCGGTGGCCTCGTTAATCAACGTGACCAGTTCTTCAGCTGACATCGCATCGAGATTCATCTTGTTGCTGGTCATGGCACGACTCCATTCACACACAATTTGGTTGCTGGCTAATCGCATTGCTGCCGGTTGGCAACGAACGCCGGTAAAGCGGAAATAGTCATGCATCGCGGGTTGACTAGAGCCGTTTCAGGTTGGTTAGACCCGCACCGGAGGACAGCGGCGGCGAGGTGGCTGGCTCAACGATCCTTCCGAGGACCGGCGCGGCCCTACTGAACCCGTCAAACCCGGAAATCCTCTAAGTCCTGAACCGGGCGCCGCGCTTCGCATGAGCGGCCTTTATCGCTCGGCAGTGACCTTTGCGTACTTCCCCTATTGGCGCGAGTGGCGCACAGAAATCGTCGGCCAGCACTGGCCTACCTACCCAAAGCAAGCCTGACGCCGCGGCCCGAGCTTAGGCGTTAACGGAACTCATGAAGTACACTGGCTTGACCCTGGCGCGCTTGCCCAACCAAATTAGGTTCGCTGATCCCCGATGGGCGTCGTATTCTACGATGTCGGGCCATCCCGCGCTGGGACGAGGTAGATCCTTGTAATCTCCAGTCTCGGTGTTGTAGTGCCACCACCGATTCACAACGATACAAGACTTGTCCGGAGCTCCGGACCTTTTCTTCTGGTTCAAAAGAGGGCTGAGAAAGCGGACCAAAGCCCACTCCACACTATTGGCATGTGGCTCTGTCTTCCTCTTGCGTCCTGGAATTGCCGGAACCGACACCTCTCCCAACCAAATTTTACCGCCGCCGATTGTCCCAAGCTTGTGGTGGGACGAACCTACGCGTGTGGCGACGTTTTTGCTCAGGCCGACATACAAAAGTTTTCTCGGTCCGCGTGTACCTTTGACCATGTGCCCGACTGCGGCGTAGAGACCTTTAAGGTCCCATTCACGAGCTTTCGTGACTGCTTCCGACTTCGAATACGGGCCATACCAGTCAACCACGGTCGCGATGTTGTCAGACACGTCGTCTCCTTTTCCAGACGGTTCGGGAAACTTTGCTCAGAAGAAGAGTGTCAGCGTCAGGAGCCGCACAAAAATTGAATGCATTATAGACTGGCCGCCTGCACGTATCGCAGGCGGCCGCTCGCCCTTAATACAGCTAGCCGAAGAGTTCGTCTGCGATGCGCGTGGGCGCATAGAAGGCGATGCCCTCGTCGCGGTAGACCGGCAAGGTCGCGCGCACATTGGCCGCCTCTACCTCAGAGGAGGTGAACAGGTGCCCACCGGCCTGGGTATGGAAGAAGCGATAAATGGGTGCCAGTCCCTCGCCCGCAGTGGCTGACATATGGAAGCCCACGCCCTCGTCCCGATAGTGCGGCAGGTTCGCGCGCACGGCATCCGCTTCGACAGCTGAAGTGGTAAACAAGTGCCCACCGGCCTGGGTGTGAAAGAAGCGAAACACTGGTACTGCGTTGGCCACACTGGCGTCGGCAGTGAGGAAGGCAACGCCCTCATCCCGATAGTGCGGCAGGTTCGCTCGCACGCTGGCTGCCTCTACGGCCGAGGTTGTGAAGAGATGTCCCCCCGCTTGGGTATGAAAGAAGCGGAAGGTCACGCCGTCGTCGTTCAAAATGGTAAAGGTTGCTCGTGCAACCGGCGGCACACCAGAGAAAGGATCGAGATTGCTGACATAAAAAGAAATAGCGAATTGCTCGTCGCGCTCTCTAACATTGTCGGCGTTGAGGAGTATCTGATTGCCAGATCCACCCGCATTCGTTCCAAAGCCAGACAACGCGAATTGATTGGCCGGCTCTCCGCCAATTTTGTTCGAAAAAAATATGTTCCAGAAGTCGCTGGTTTGTCCGGTTACTGGCTCAATTTGCCAGAAGAAGCTTCTGTAGACCGGATTAATCTGGATGATGTCAAATTGAACGCTTGCACCCGACCCGGCGGACCGATCAGAAAGCGTTCCTTCGTATATCGACGATCCAAAACTTGAACGAATTATGTACTTACCATTATTGCTTATTTCTTGCATGGACGCTCTCCTTCGACAACTTTGCGTTCCTTACTATTGCAGAAATGTTGGTGGCGCAACAGACAGTCTCAGCGGGATCGGTGTTCATGCCAAGCATCTGACTCGCGCGTATGTGGTTGATCGGCTCGGCGGGGGCCGTGGCGGTTTAGTGTCGACCCGACCTTGCTGTCGGCATGTTGAGATCACTTAGATCTTGTAGAGAAGACCTCAGGGAGGCGGCGTTTGGCCAACTGCTGCGTGCCGCCACCCAACGGTCTTCCTCCTCTCTGAAGCGACGAAGTCTCGCTCTCCATACCGTGAGGCGAGGCTCGCCCGGCATACGCTGGGCCGGAGCAACCAAGGCGACAGCTTCGAGCGAGGGCTGTTGGTTCGGCCGGCGCAGCGGGCGCTGCGTCGCTAGGGCATCCGCCGCGCCGTGCGGCTGGCCGGGGCGCTGTCCACGCAGGACTGGCTGGACCGCCTCCGCTGCTCGGCGTGCGGACACCGGGGCGCGCGGATAATTGTGCGCCCGGACACGCAACCGACGTTTCCAGTACGTGTCGGTTGCGATCTGACGAAGCCCGAACATGGTCTCCCACTGGATTGCGAATTCCGCCTGCTCCTCATACCGCTCAATGTGCTCCGCGCGCTTAGCATCCTCGCTCAGCACCTAGGCGAATGCAGAATATCTTGAGAGAGGCGCTTGCAAGCGTTGTGACAGTCAAAACTGCGGCCAGCGCCTCGCTCCGGGCCTATTTCCAACATTAGGCCAAGGGCCTCGGCGCCTCGCTTACGTTTGAACTCAGCGGTTCGGCTGCTTCGCACCCGGACACCGTGCTCGACCATCAGTTTGGTTAAGCGTTTCCCGTTGTTCAGAACCACGCGCTGCGGGATCCTCGATGCGAAGTCGGCGGCCTGAGCCGAAGAGGCTGGCTTTAGATGCCTGGGTCTCCGGCCGCCCGACGGTGCTGCCAGGCGCGCGCCGCTTGGGTCTCCTACACCACCAGTCGGGACGCAACCGTGGCTCCGGGCGGGGCATCCAAGGTGGCAGCGTCAATCAGGTTCGTTGCAGTTCCCGACCAAGAAACGCGAAGCGCCTGCTTCGCACGGGTTGCTGCGACATGGAGGAGAGACCGGTACTGCATAACGATGTCCTCCCAGTCCGCTGGATCGACCGCCGCCCGAAGCACGCCCGGTGGCGGGAATGCGGTGTTGGAGAGGAACGGGATAGCCACCGCAAAGAATTCGAGGCCCTTCGCCCGGTGCATGGTCGTGATCCGGACTCCAGGAATAGCCCGATCGTCCGCGCCGGACTGAAGGAGCACCGTCTCAATCCCAGCGGCGCATAGCGCTCCGTGGACCCTCTCCACGTCCGCCTTGCGCGCGCAAAGCACGCCTATGTCGGAGAGTCGAATTCGATCTGCCGGGAGCCTGCGGAGCCAAGCTACCAGCCCCTCCAGTTCCTCGGCCTCAGATTTGCACCCGACTAGCAACGGGGCAGCCCCCTGCATGAGGCTGACGTAGCCGCGCAGTGTCTCCGTCCCCTCGTCAAGGTCATCCACACTCACGCCCTCAAGGACGGAGACGGCCCAAGCGCGGATCTCTTGCGTGGTCCGGTAGTTGAGCCGGAGCTGCTTCGATCGGCCCCGGACGTTGATCCCGCAGGCGGACATACTGGCTCGCCGTCCATATATCCGCTGATGCGCGTCCCCCACAATGAAGACAGTATTCCGGTCCCCGGACGGGGTCTCCGGAACGATCGCGCGGATCAGCCGGAATGCTTGCTCCCCCATGTCCTGCGCCTCGTCTACGATCACAGCGGCGTAAGGGAGGTTCGGTGCCTCCGAGGTCAGGATTTCGGTCGCTTCTCGGTACGCGTCATCCGGCTCAGCAAGCCCCTCGCTGATCAGCCGCGCCCGGTAATCGGCGAAGATATCCCAAAGGACAGCCCGCTTCTTGCGGTCAAGCGGTGTGCCGCGCCCAGCCCGGGACGCCTTCAGGTAGCCCCTCTGGTCGGCCACCGCCTTGGCCTGCACGATCTGCGCCCATTCCGCGCGGACGAAGGGCTCGGACAGCCCCTCGGGTAGCTCGTGATCGTCGAATACCGACCGCCAGACCTGATCGAGGCGGTCGCGTGCCTCGCCGAAGAAGGCGACCTCGCGCGTGAAGCTCTTCCGCTTGAGGAATCGGGAAACCCACCGGTCTAGGTTGGCCACTTCGATCCTTGGCGGGCGCGCGTCCAGATGCGCCGGGCAGAGGGTCCGCAGGTTGGCCTCGATGTCATGGGCGAGGCTGGTCGTGAAGGTCGTTAGAAGCACCCGCCGGCCCTCCAGGGTCGGATCCTTCTCGATCTGGTCCGCCAGATGCTTTGCCCGGTGCATCGCAACGACCGTCTTGCCGGTCCCAGCGCCGCCCCGGACCAGGACCGCCCCGTTATAGTCCCGGTAGGCGATCTTGCGCTGTTCGGGGTGCAGGAAAACGCGCCACCCCTCGAGCCCCTCCTCAAAGACGCGACGCAGCTCCGCCTCGCTGTCCGGAATGAAGATTGTCTGGCGGCTCTGCTCCGTCTCGATCAACTGCCCGAAGGTCAGATCCGCTACGGGTGTCTGCGGCTCCGCGTCCGGCTCCCCGCCGACCCCGGTCAGCGACTTGATCTCTTCGTCCTCATAGCCGGCCGCGATCGCGTAGAGAATCTGATAGGTGAGTGGGTCGAACCGGTCCTCCGCGCCCTCCATCGTCTCGATCGTGGGGATGTTGCGGACCGCCGGCAACTCCTCCTCTGGCACGCCAAGAGCACGCAGCCGCGCGTCAGGGACGTTTTCGAAAAGACGCGGGGCAACGCGGGCCAGGATCGCTACAGGCTCGGTCACCGCGTCGACCTCCTCGATGACCCGGATCCGGTTCGTCTCTGGGTCGAGCTTGACCCGGCGCCCGGCCGCCCAGCGGTAGGCCTTGTCGTGCTCGTTCACGTGCACGAACATGATGTCCCGGCCAATCTCGAAGGCGATCGCCCTGTACCCCTGATCGACCCGCAGAGACTTGATCGAACTGTCCTTGGATCCCTCCACGGTCTCGAGATTCAGCCCGTTCGCGGACGGGTCGGACATGTAACGGGTCATCATGTCCATAAACTTGAGCGCCACCCGGTCGGGCAACTTCCGCAGGCTCTTCATGCAGCCGATGTCGTAGGAGACCCGCTTGGCCATCGTGCCCGTCATGTCCGTGCCTCCTGAAGGGCCTTGATAATTCTCGAGACTGTCTCCCCGACCTGGTCGGCCTGCGGATCGAACCGGATCAGGGCCCAGTCAACCACTTCGTGGGCCTTCTCAGCGACGGCGACGCGCGCCTCCACCCATCCGAACTCCATCATGCCGATCACGCGGCTACCCACGAGCAGGTCGTCCCCGATCCGGTCCGGCCCTGGGGTTTCCGCCGCGATCAGCGCGTCGATCAGTGGGTGGAACGCCTCGTCGCAGAGGGCGCGCGCCTCCTCCCAAACCGCCGTGCGCTGCAGCACTTCTGGCTCATCGACCGGCTCCGACATGTCCGGCGGCGCTAGCGTTTCGAGCCCATCGACTTCGACATGGAGTCCACGCACCCCTTGGAACAGGTTCACGATCCGCCAGAGCCCGCGCCACGCTTCCGTGTAAAGGACCTTCGCGCCTGGGTCCGGCAGGACCGCACGCAGAAGGAGCCGGACGTCGCGGTCGGACTGCGCCCACTCCGTCGGCGTGATCTTCTGGCAGGCCATATAGAGGTCGAGCGCCCCGAGCCCGACATGTTCCGCGAGCCCCGGTGAGAGCAGGAACAGCCACCCTGCCTCGGAGAGGGCCGCCTGTCGAGGGAGCTGATCGAGCGGCCGCCCCGCCTTCACAAGCCCCCGGACCAGGATGGAGCGGATCGTCGCATCGCGGTCGGTGTCCCCATCGAGGAAGCCCCTGAGCGCCTCCACCGTGCTGACCGTCTGAAGCGCACGGACCGCCTCCGCATGCGGGGCGAGGAGCGGGCTTGCCAGCGCCTTTCCGAGGGGGCCGGTCATCTGCGTGCCGAGGGCGGTCTCGGAGAGCGGGTTCAGGTAGGCGCTATCCGCCGGGTCTAGGTCTCGCCAGGACAGGGTCCAGACCCGCACCTGCCCGGACCGGATCATCAGCATCCGGTCCAGCAGGTCCTGCGCCACCGTGTCCGCGTGATATTCGATCCCGTCCATCTCGATTACGACCGGTAGTCCCACGCCGCGGCCGACGGGCGTGACCAGGAAATCGACCCTCTTGCGAGGGAGGCCCCGAAACCGAGCGTCGATCTGCACCTGCGGCTCGATCGTCCAGAGGCGCGGCGCGTCCGACCGGCCCGCGCGCAGCACAAAGCCGCGACGTCCACCCGGGAGGACCTGCGGGGTCAGCGCCCCGTCTCCGTAATGGTCGGAAAGGGCCCGTAGGAGCCGCTTCTCGAGCACACTCTCGACCAGTGCCCCCCGGATCGACTCGTCGATCCCGGTCTCGGCCCGAGTCAGGCTGTCCCATTTTTGGAGAATCGTCTCCATCATCTGCCGTGCCCGATCCCGGTCCGGCTCTCCTGGTCCGAACTGGGACCGGTACGGCTTCACGCAACGGAAGCACCCGTTCCGGTCCAGCTCCTGGTTGCAGGGGCAGTCTCGGAGCGCCTCCGCCGCGCGGCTGATCACCGCGCGCATCGTGTCCGGATGCTCAGCGATCTGGCGCAGGTAGCCTGAACCGCCTGGGACGGAGTCGTAGAGGTAAAGACTGCGGACCGTGGTCATCCCGTTAAGCTGCGCCTGGAAGATAGTGGACCGGATGTGGTCCACTTTCCCCGCGAAATGACGCCGCATCCCGAGGTTGATCGCCGCAACGAAGCTCTTAAGGTCATCGTCATCCGCGTCGCCGACCACCGGGATCACGATTCGGATCGCCTCTGTGTCGAACCTCCGCATCAGAAAAACGCCGGTCTCCCAGCGGTCCCGGTGCAAGTCCTGATCCCGCATCACCAGGCAATTCGGCGGGTGCGTCCCGCGATCGTCCGCGCCACGTGGCGGGCCCTGGAGTGACCCGCAGTGCCGACAGATCCGGAACGGCTGCGCAGGCCGGCGCTCTCCCGCGATCTTCGGGCCTGGAAGGCTGGTTTTCTGGCCGAAGTTGAAGTCCCTGAAGGTGCAGTGAGGGAGGAACTCAAACCCAAACGGGGCGCCGTTGTCTCGGCTCGTGAACCAAGAGGTGGCGATATCCTCCGGCCCGTGGAATGGCATCAGGGCCCGGTCGAACTGGCGCTGGTCCCGCTGATCTCCGTCGCGGATCGCCGCCTTTTCCTCACTGTCCACCGCGATGACGGACTTCAGCTGGACCACGTTGTGTTCGGAGCCGCTGTCCGACCACATCTCGTCGCCGCATTTCGGGCAGGTGCGGGCTTCCGTCCCCTCGATGCGGTGCGCAACATGGGAGCAGCCAGGGCAGAAGGTCCAAGCGGTCAGGTCCTCCTTACCCATCTCGATCCGGTCGATCTGGACCTGGCGACCGTTGGCGTAGAAGAACTGGCCCGGTGCAAACTCCGACAAAGCGGAGCTAGCCGGGCGGGAGTATTCCTTGTGCAGGAGGCCATCCTCGTCGCGCGCGACCGCACCGTCGTTGCGCCGCGACAAGATCGAGGTCAGCTTCACCCCCTCTTCTGGGAAGGCGTAATTCGGCAAGATCCCCTTGTCGGTCAGAAATTTGATCACCGGCACGTCGTCGATCCCGCTGCGGATCAGCCGGTTGATCTCGGTCCGGTCCCGGTTGAGGTCCTGCTCGCGACGCTGATACTCCTCATCTGTCAGCTCCGCGCGGCGCTTCTGGAGCCGCTTGAGCTCCTTCGTCGCCTCCTCCCGCTTTTCCACGAGCCGGGCCCGCTCTGTCGCTGCCGCGTCGAACGCCTCCCCGACGCGCCACCCGATCGATTTCGGATCCGTCCCGGTTAGGTAGGACCGGATCCGATCTGCCAGATCCGTCCGGTCCCGGACCTCCTGCGGCAGGCCGGAAAGGAACCGGTTCGCCAGCTCCGGCCCGGTCTCGCGCACCAGCTCAAGCCATTCGACCGGGAACCCTTGGGTCACGCCCGAAGTCCGGCGCTTGAGCACGTCACGGACCTTCCCGTAATCCCCGCTCACGGTCGAGCCTAACACGTAGACGTCGAGGGTGAACGCGGTCACTTGACGAAGGAGTACCTCCTCCGCTGCCAGGAACACGCCCGGCGGGCGGACTTGGCCCGCCAGCATCGGGGTCGGGTTCTCCCAGAACTGCAGGTCATGCGCGCGCGCGTTCGCGAGGACCATGTTTAGGGCATTCCCGTCACGCCGCCCGCTCCGCCCCATCCGCTGGACGTAGTTCGCCTCCTCTGGAGGAACGGAACTCAAGAGCAGGGTGGACAGGTCCCCGATGTCGATCCCCATCTCAAGGGTCGGGGTGGCCGAGATCAGGTTCGGGGCCCAGCAGGTCTCCCCCTTGATGAATCCGGTCTCGACCCGTAGCCGCTCATCCGTCTCGAGGATCCCGGTATGCTCTCGGGCGACCACCCTGTGATTGCGGTCCGAGCGCAGGGATCGGCGCAGGGCGGGCCGGTCAGGTTGCTTCGTGGCAGCGAAGTGCCCGTCGCAGCCTATTCGCGTACAGGGGGATCCGACGAGGACCTCCGCGTTTTCTGCGAGCCCGGTTTCGCGCCGGCCGCACCGGTCGCAGGTGAGCCCGATCGTGGCGGTTGAAACTGTGACCCGCTCTGGCACCAGAAGCCAGGCGTGGCGGTTCGTTCCCTCCGGCCCATTCACGCGCCGAACGATCTCGTCAGCCTCAAGGCGTCGTAGCAAAATCGGATAGATCGTTTCTGGGTCCGACGCGTAGCGTAAATCGGAAGGGCCGATCGTCCGGAAAAGCCAGTCCTGGTACCAACTGGCGGTTCCGGTCCGGGTGATCCGTTCGGACCCGATCGGTGGGTGGCCGAGGGTCACCGGGATTGGGGCGAGGCCCCGGCGACCGTCTGGGCTCGGCAGGGAGCCAGTCTTGCCGGCCCCCACCTGGATGGCGGCCGCGAACCAGTTAAGCCCATAGCGCCCTTTGCCGGTCGCGATCGCGCTTTCGAGATAAGGATGCGCCACGGACCCCTGTCGGCGCATCCGCTGAGTCACCCCGGCGAGTAGCCGGGTCAGCAGCACCGGGTCGAACTCGGGTGCGCCCGGCAGCTCGTTACGCAGTTCACGCGACAGCCGGTCAGCCGAGAAAGCGAGGAGGTCCGTCGGGACGTCCGCTGCCGCTATCCCGTTCAGTTCGAGTGTGTGGTTGAAATGTGCCCGGTAGCTCAGATCGACGAAATACTCCCAGCCAAGCCGGATCCGAATATGGTCGAGGAAGACCGGATCCGTGATCGACGTCCCGCTCCCGATCAGATCTTGGTAGCGGCGCCGCCATGTCAGCTCCTTCGGGATGAAGAGGGCTGTGAACCCGTTCGGGCCGAGATCGGCCAGCTGCGCGCGAGGGACCTTCTCGATCACCTCGTGAAGGCTCATCGCGCCGCTCTCTGTGCCGCGAAGAGCCCCGTAGAGAGCCTTCTGGTAGACGGACAGGGCGTTCCGAGTCTCGGCGACCGCCGCGCGATGTGCAGCGTCCTGAACCGAGTCCGAGAACATCAGGAAGCGCGGCTTCGCCTCCGGCCGCTCCTCGTTATGCTCCGAGGTGTAGAGCGTCCCGGTAATACCGCTCGTCAAACGCGCCGCGCGCATCCCGAACAGGAGCAGCCCTCGCGCCTGCCCGCATGCGGGGCAGGTCCGATCGATCCGGCCGTTTGAGTCAGTCGGGTTGTACATCCAGACCGGCGAAGCTGGTCCTGGCTCGAGATGGTCGTGATCTGCCGGCGTGAACTCGACCGTCTCCGCGTGGAGCACCCCCTTCACGATCTGGCCCCCGGCGCCGCTCGCCTGGACCATGCGGTCGATCGACTCGTGATAGATCAGTCGGATCCGATTCGCCCCGTTCTCGTCAAAGAACTCCTCATAGAGCTGCTCGAGGTCCGCATGGAGCGACTTTGACCTTGCGTCCTGCCGCCCGACATGCGCCGTCGCTCCGCACCTGTTGCAGTTCACGACGGGAAGGGCCCGGCGGAGAATGTGCCGATCCAGGTCCAGCGCATGGGACAGGTCCATCTGCGAGCGGACCCCGCCCGCCTCGAGCCGCGGCAGGGTCGTCACCATCCGGGACATCTCCCGGATCCAAAGCTGAAGCCGAACGCTGAAAAGGGGCCTCGGGCTCTCGATCGCTCCGGATCTGGCCCAAGCGACCAAGGCCACGACCAGTTCGGCCAGCGCGCTTTTGTCCGCCTCCGACCAGTCCCGAAGGGCGCGGACCTGTCCGAGCCCAGCCGCGACCACCTCCAACGAGGCAGGCCCCTTGTGCTCGGCGATGATCTTCAGGGTCCGCTGGCACAGTTGGTGCTGGACAAGCCGGTCGCCGAGCGCGATCCGCCAGGCTGGGTCCGTCGGGTCGCCCCCGTCGAGGAAGGCGAGGTCCGGAGCGGTCCGGTCCGGAAAAAGGCAAGCGGCTAGCCGGCGCGCTGCCCCCGGCTGGTCTATCTCCGCCGCCTCACACAAGGTCGCGTGGATCTCGGCAGGGTCCGGGCGGTCCAGATATTCCGGGTCCTTGAACACCTCGTTCGGGGTCTTGCGGGTCTCCCGGACCACCGCGCCCGCGTCGAACGGCTCACCGAAAATCGTCTCTGCGTAGCGCTTCAGGTCTGTCGCCGCCTCCTCGCCGGAGCCGAGCGTGGCCGAGGAGCCGACGCAGATCAGGTGACCATCCGGGGTGTTCAGACGGTATTTCAAGCGGCGCAGCAGAAGAGCAAGGTCCGCTCCCTGCGCCCCGTCGAACGTGTGCATCTCGTCGACCACCAGGAACCGGAGCGTATCCGGGTCGTTCTGCCCCCAGAGCGGCTTGTCGCGCCCGCGCAGTAGCAGGTAGTCAAGCATCTTGTAGTTGGTCAGCAGGATGTCGGGGGGGGCTCTTCGCATCGTCTCGCGATGGGTGATCACGCTCTCCGAGGTCACCTCATGCGCCGGGTTTTGCGGCTCCGCGTCCGCATAGATCCCCGCCCGCACCCCTTGAAGCGACGGGATCCGGCTCAAGGCGTCCGCGATCCGGCGTGCCTGGTCGGTCGCCAACGCATTCATCGGGTAGATCAGGATCGCCTTGATCCCGGGCTTCCCCTTGTGCCGTCGGCAGTGATCGAGGATCGGCCAAAGGTAGGATTCCGTCTTCCCCGATCCGGTCCCGGTCGCCACCAGTGTCGAACGCATTGCCTCCCCGCTCAGCCGGGCGAAGGCATCCGTCTGGTGCTGGTAGGGCGCGAAGAGCAGCGGCACCTCCGGGAAGGGCTGCTTCCAGGTCCCGTCAGCCGCCCCGTCGATCTGCCGGAATGGCATGTCCACCGAGACCCACGGACCCTTCAGGAAACTCCCCGGCTCCGACATGAACCGATCAACCATCCCTTGGAAGGCGGGGCTGGTGCTGTTCAGGGTCGTGTGGACCAGTTCGCGCAGGCTGTCCTGCACATGACGGGCGAGCAGGACCGGGTTCATCTCAGGCGGCCTTGTCGAATTTCAGCCGCTCGAAATAAGCCCAGGCGCGGCGATAGTCCTCGATCCGGTCACACTGGGTGAAGGGGCCGACAAAGTGGCGGGTAGCGGTCCGGGGACCGCCGGGCATCGTGTCGTCGATGGCGGTGCAGGCCAGTTCCGCCGGATCGTCCGCGAGGATCTTCTCCCACGCAGCACGGCCTGGGCTTTTGCCGCGGTCGTCCAGCCAGCCGACGCCGGGCAGGCCCTTGGAGCAGGTCCAGACGATTCGGCCGTTCTGGTCATACCAGGTGCCCGCCTCGTTCTCCTGCAGGACCGGGAAGTAGATCCGGTAGATCTCGATTAGCTGGTCGAGCGTCAGGTCAAGCGCCTGAGCGACCAGCACGTCGATCTCGACGAGCGCCATGCGGCGGGCGAACTCGGTCCGGAGGCCGGCAGTCAAGTCCCAAGTCGCGGGACCAATCACCGAGCCTTCGAGGTTTAGGCGAGGGTCAGACGAGGACCAACTAACGACGTTACCATCAGTGAAATGCCGATTCCAAAAGGGTGAGTAGGCCTCGGTAATGCAATTAAGCCGCAAGAACCTGTTTGTCAGTGTTCTAGAGGCAGCCGCAACTGGCATTCTCCTTATAGCTGGTTGTCCAAACTGAGACTCACCCGATGCCTTAACCAAGAAGTCAAGCGGTAACGCAGATAACGAACATCCTACGCGTATCAAATCCGTCTCATTCTCACACGAAAAGCTAGTCAATGCATCGACATGAGCAACGCTCGGGGGGATCAAGGCTGATATCAGAGTTCTTTCACCAAAAGGCGCAAGCATTCTCCTTATCGCGATCCTAAACGAGCTGATATGCGCTTCCGTGCTCCATTTACAACGTGGGGTTCTGTCCTCGAGGTCCGATCCACTTATCAACGGCTGAAAAAGAGTCCTTTGCCGAAAAGACGCCCCAACGTTGGCCAGATCAAGAGGTTCATAATCGCGATGCGATTTACAACCTTTTCTTGGCTGCTTGAACATCGGATTGCCCACAAATATCATTGGTCCTGTAAGTATCTGATTTTCCTTCTGAGATCTAAACCCGGGAGATTTGAGAATTGTCCCATCTTTTTGAGCTGCAGCTTCATCGAGGAGCGTGCTCATTTGAAAATTTGCAATTGAGCCGGAGATTTTTCTACTTTCACCTAGTTTCTCAACAACAGCCATTACGTTGACCGAGAATGGCTCGATGAACGAAGGGGCGCCTTGATCAAAAGTGGCCGCCTCACCCATAACTGAGGCAAAAGCAGAAATAGCAGATTCATCAATTTTAACAATTCTGGAGCTGTGACCCTTGGTATCCCATTTCCCGCTCTCATCCTTAATTCCAGGCACGGAGCCAGCGCCGTCATGAGCGTAGGAGTCGTCCACTTGCCTCGCAATGAAAGCGCTCGAAAAGTTCTCAAAATTAACTAGACCTCTGTCGGAGCCGTAAATGTTGAGCGAGAATTCAGCCTGATTTCCAACTTCCGCAAAGTTTTTATGCTTAAGTTCATTTCGAAAGTGAAAACGTTTTCTGGATCTGCGGTAATAATTCGTCCGAAACAGGGTAGCTCCACTGTCTGTGAGGTGACCGTCCTGATGGATCAGTGCCAGAGTGCCGGATTCGCTCGACAGCCTAAGGCCCAGATCAACAAAGCATCTGTACAGATTGTTCCTGCCGCCACCCGCAAAGGGTTGCATTTCAGCTGACGAGGTGACAGCCATTGATCCCTTTGCGGAAACAAGGTCGGACAAGTAACGCGATTTGGCTCTTGCTGAATTCAAAATTGTAACTTTCGCATTTGCCGCATCGACAGCAGACATTGGTCTCGCAATTAAGGCGGGCTCGATCTCGCAGAGGACATCAATCTCAGACCAGCCTGGCCTTACCCATGGCGGATTCCCGACGATGAGGTCGAACCCTCCCCGCGCCTTCATGACATCGGCGAAGATCAGGTCGAAATGAACGAAGCGCTCGCGCTCGGCCACCTCGACCGCCGTCTTCAGCCAGTCGAAATTCTCGATCAACGCCTCGACATTCGTTTCTCGGAACAGCACTTCCTGCCGCTTGGCCGCCGCCTTGAAAAGGTCGCTCGCGGGCGCGTCCGGCTCCAGCAGGTGTAGGAAGTCCGGAGCCGGGTCCGCGAACTCCGTCACGCTCGGCGCCGCCAGCGCGCCGTCGGCGGTGAAGCCCCCCTCGAGGATCATCGCCATCCCCTGAAGGAACTCCGCCCGGCTGGGCAGCAGGTCCGCCCGGTCCAGCGGCCAGAGCCAGAGCGCGCACCAGGCGTCCAGCGCGGTCTTCAGCCGCTTGTAGGGGAGCGTGTTGGTCGCGTGGTCGGCCCCGATCAGCTGGGCGTTGCGACGGGCCTTCTCGTGGAAGTCCATCCCCTTGTTGCCCGGCATCACCTTGTCGGGCCACAGGGTGATCTCGTCATTCGCCGCGGCGCGGGTCTTGGCGAGGTCCTCCGCGACCTGGTCGAACAGCGCCTCGGCGATCCGGCTGAGCTTCTGGACCAGCTTGACCTCGTGCGGTTCCAGCTTCTTGAAGAACCCGCCCTTCCGCCATTCCCTGATCTGATCCTGCGCGCGTTTGGCGAAGGGGGTGATCGACTTGTCCTTGTCGAAGTTCGCCATGTCCTTGGCAGGGAGGAGCCACTGCCAGACATGCCCGTCGGGCAGGCGGTTGCGCCAGCCGATCTCCTCGGGTTTTGCGTTGAACCACAGGTCTCCCTGCGCCTTGGCGCTGAGGAGGGACGGGGCGTAGGCGGCCCGGCGCGCCCCGATCAGGGAGTTCCCGGCGTGGAACTGGTCCCCGAACCAGGGCGAGAACTCGCTCCCGTGGAGGCTGTTCAGCCATAGCGAGATCGCCCCCAGTTCGACCGCGATCGGGTTGAGGTCGACCCCGAAGCAGTTCCGGTCCGCGATGTAGGCCCGGACCCGCTGCTTCTCGAGGACGATGTCCTCCTGCGGGATGGTCCGGCCCGTCTCCTTCTGCTTGCGCTCGAGGTAGAGGTCGGCGAGCTGGTTCGTGGTTTCCACCAGGAACGCGGCGGAGCCCATCGCAGGCTCGAGGATCTTCAGCTCCAGGAGCTGGTCGGCCTTCAGGTCCCGGCACCGCTCCATCAGCGCGTGCTTGACGAGGAGACGGGCGAGCGGTTCGGGCGTGTAGTAGGAGGCGGACTTTTCCCGGTCTCGACCTGCGAGCCGGTAGATGAAGGTCCCCTTGGGGTAGACCAGGGCCTCCGGTCCGTTGAACACGATCTCGTCCGGGGCGAACTCGCCGATCCGGCTGCGTGGGACGAACCAGCTTGGGGCCAGCTTGTCGACCTTGTCGCGGCGGAACTCGTCTTCCTGCTCGGCCTCTTCGGCATCTGGGGAGACCTCATCGTCCTCCTCGTCTGCTTCTTGCGCCCCTGCTTCCTCTCCGTCCTCGCCCGCACCGTTCGAGCGCCCCTTGCGGGGCTTCAGCTCGATCATGTCCGCCTTGGCGACAACCCCGGTGAAGGAGATCAGCGTCTCGTAGACCGCGCCCAGTTGGCCGATGCCGAGCTTGGCATAGGAGATCCGGCCGGTGCTCTTCCCGGTGGAACGGAGCGACAGGAGCCGGATCACCTGCTGGATCGCCTCGTTGCGTAGTCGCAGCCCCTTCAGAAGTGGCGTGCTCTCCGGGTCGAGCAGGGACACCTTCACGGACGGCAAGCGCAGCCCGGTTCCCCGCTCCTCGTCGGCCAGGTCGAGGCCGGTGTAGAGGAGGTCGAGGGTCCGCTGAAGGCTCTCCCAGAGGAAGGCCCCCTCCCGGTCCGCCGTGGTCCGGAGCGGGGCGGATTCGAGTTCGCGCAGCGCCTCGAGCGAATACCCGGTCGCATAGATCGGGTTGCGCATGTCCAGGAGCTTCAGGCGCGGGTTCGCCTCCGCGTAGAACAGGAACAGGAGCCGATACATGTAGCGCAGGCACTCGCGCGACAGCTCAGGCCCGTCGATCCAGACCCCGCGCCGAGCCGCGTCCGGGAAGGCGGACGGGTACTTCCCGCCGGTCACCGCGATCACCTCCTGACCCAGCAGCTCGATCGCGTCCCGGACGGTCCGCTTCAGCGAGCTGGTGACCGCGTTGGCGTTCCGCTGCGCCTCCTCCTCGAGCCGATCGGAGATCGGCACCCCCTGGTCCGGGACGCGCGCCTCGCGGGAGATCAGGCAGGCCATGACGGTCAGCGTGTCCCGGTCCGCGCGGGTAAAGATCTCTTGCAGGTCGAACCGCAGGACGGACCGGGCAGGCCACTTTCGCTTGTCGATCAGGACGAGCTGCGACAGGCCGAGGACGAGCACGTGACGCGGCCCGTCGGACAACTCAAAAACCCCCTCTGCGAGGACGGACTCGATGGTTCGGTCCAGAAGAGCCGCTTCGCGCAGGTCCGGTGGAACTTGGTCCGCGTTGAAGCAGGCGCCGAGCGGATCGGAGGCCTCGTCCTCCGGCGGGGGGACCGGCGCCTCGACCACCCAGAGCGCGTCACGGCCGGTCGCATCCGCAGCACGGGAGACGAGTGGGATCACCGGCGCCCCGTCGAGCGCAGCAAAAGCCCCCTCCCGCCGCCACTCATAGCCGAGGGCGCGAAGGAGGGCATGATGGGCGTCACGGACCAGTTCGGCGCGCCGGGACCGGTCAGAGCTGTTCCGGGCCTGCCTCAGCGCCTCCATCGTCGGGCCGGCGACCCGCACGAGCCGCTCCACGGGGTGAGCATCCCGCTCAAGGCTCGCCCAGCGAGCGGTGATGTCCTGAAGCTCGTCCTTGAGCACGTCCGACAGGGTCCCGGACGGGAAGAACTCAGCCTCGTTTTCGATCCCGATCAGGTCCATCCGCTCAACCCACAAATACGGCTTTGACGTCCACGTGCGGGTTCGGATCAGCCACCATCTTACGGGTCCGGTCGAACCATTCTGCCCAGTCGTGGAACAGCTTTTCGATTTCCTGCTCCCGCTTGCGGCGGATCGTCAGGCGTCTTTTCTCGACCGGGCTCATCCCCGCATCGCCCATGGGTACATCGCCGAGGTCGAGCGTAAGCTGGGCCCGAAACCGGGTCTCCAGGACGGCAAGCCGGTCGAGCACCGCGTCAAGATCACGCTCGATGTCCGCCTCCCGGGCTTTCCGCAGTTCGACGAGGTGGGTCTGGAACCGGTCCACGGCGATGGGGATGGCCGCCTTCGCGGCCGACAGGTCCTCCAGGGGGCGACTCGGGGTGTCCTCCGAAAGGCGGGTCCGGGTGAGGAACGTCCCCACTTCCTCGATCCGGATCGTCCCGTCCGGAGAGCAGATCATCACGCCCCACCGGTCCACGACCGGGGCCCCATTTGCGTTCGCGATCGCACCGTGCAGGAGGACGGCAACCTCCCCCGGAAGCAGCCGGCCCGCGAGCGACGCTATCGGCGACGCATGTTCCGCGAAGAAGGTGCTGGCCCGGTCCGCGAACCATTCGAGGATCGGATGCCCGTCCCAGAGGTACTGCACGCTCGGCCAGGCCCGCTCCTGCGCCTTCGCGTCACTGATCGCCTGGTTGATCACACCAGGTTGGTCGGACAGCTCGATCCGGCCCCCGGGGCCGACCGCCTCCTCTGGCATGAACCGGCCGTCAACGGCGCCCTCGCTCGCGTAGCCGAACCCATCCCGGGCCCGCATGTCGGCCGGGATGGCGACCTGGATCAGCCGGTCCGCCTGATGGATCCGCGGCAACTCGGGGAAGGCGTTCTCCTCGGGCCGGGACAGCCGCTCGATCATCGCACGCGCGTAGGTGAACGTGTCCGGGTAGAGCCGGGGCGGGCCCTGGTCCGTGGAGGTTGCCGCCTCAGCCGGTGCCGGTGCCGGTGCCGCGTAATCCCCGAAGAGGGCCGCGAACTCGTCGTCGACCGATATGTGGGAGATCGCCTCAGCGGCGCGCTCATCCATCTGCCGCTCGAATGCCTCCGCGCCTATCCCGGACGCGACCGCCTCTGCAACGACCGCCTCCTCCCCCTCCGCGTCCCCCGCGCCAAGGAACACAGCCGGATCCCCGACGCCTGCCTGGGCCGCCTCGTCCTTGGCGACAAGCTTCTCGAGGACCCACATCTGTCGCACCTTGGGGTGCGTGCTCTTGCCCACGAAATAGCTGATCTGCGGCGGCCGGTCCTGGCCGTACCGGTCAATCCGCCCGTTGCGCTGTTGGAACCGCAAAAGGGACCATGGGAGGTCGAAATGGATCAGGCGGTGGCACTGGAAGTGGAGGTTGAGCCCCTCAGACGCCATGTCGGAAGCGATCAGGATTCGAATGGGAGACCGCTCCTGGCCAAACGCCTCGATCACCTCCTGGGTCCGGACGTCCGCCTCGACGCTGCCCCCGTCCACCCGCGCCACCTGATCCGGTGAAAGGTCCAGATCCTCACGCAGCCGCTCGGCGAGCCAGGAGACGGTCGCGATCCGCTCCGAGAAGATCACCAGCCGGTCCCGGGGCGCCCTCCCGGTCCAGCGCAACTCGCGCAGAAGCTGCAGGAGCTCCTGGTACTTGCTAAACGCGCCAGTATTGATCGCGACCACCTGGTCGGCCAGCGACCGCAGCCGGTCCCGGTCCGCATCGGTACCGCGGGCGGTCCCGTTCTCGATTCCGCGGATCCGCCGCTCGAGCGTCTCGACGCAGGCGACCGGGCTGGAGAAGATCGCCTTGGCGATCGTGGTCCGGAACAGGTCGATCGCGCGCCCCTGAGTCTGCTCCTCGTCGAGATCGAGGTGGAGGTCGGCGATTGCCTGATAGGCCTCCTCCTCCTGAGGGCTAAGCGGGAAGTGGCGCGGGAAAAGCTGCCGTTTCGGGACAGCCCGGCCAATATCGGCGACCACCTCGGGCGAGGACCGGAACCGGCGGACAACAAGATCCTCGATGTCGGACCTGTGCAGGCGGGTCGGGTCCGGTACGCGGGTCGGGTCCAGCATGCGGATCAGGCTCGCGAAGCTCTCTTGCGACCCGTCATGCGGGGTCGCGGTCAGCAGCAGCAGGGAGTCGGTCCGGCGGGACAAAAGCTGGGCCAGCTCCGCCCGCTGCGAATTCGACCCGGCCGCCGACTTTCGTTCGGCCGCATTGTGCGCCTCGTCGATGATGATCAGGTCCCAGTAGGAGTGCTTCAGCGCGTCCCGGATCTGGGTGTCCCTTTTCAGCGTGTCGATCGAAACGATGGACCGGTCGAACTGGTCGAACACGTTGTAATGGGCTGGAATCCGGTTCCGCATCCGCCGGATCGCGGCGCTGTCGAGCCGGGAGAGCGGGATCGAGAACCGGGTCCAGAACTCCTTCTGGAACTGGGTCAGCATCGCGCGGGTCGTGACCACAAGGATCCGGTCCGCCCGGCCACGCAAGGCAAGCTCAGAGGTAATCAGGCCCGCCTCAAGGGTTTTCCCGAGACCAACGTCATCGGCGATCAGAAGCCGAACCCGGCCTTGGGCTAGCGCCCGCTCCACCGGCAAGTGCTGGAAGGTAAGGTCGTCGATCGCGGCCCGGCCGAGCGTGAGGGGGCTGCGTGCTGTGGTGGGCGTCGCCCTGAACGCGGCCTCGAGGTGCAGCTTCGTGTCGATGAGCCCAGACGAGGTGTCTGGGACCAGCCGGACCGCCGCCGAATCGAGGACGGCCGCACCTTTTTCGAGGTTCCAGACGAACCGGGCCTCTTTGTCACGCACGAGCCCGCTCACGCCGCGGCAGTGTACCTCTTGAAATCCGCGCTTCAGGGTCGAAGTCCCTAGCACCTTCCAGGTGGCAGAGCGGAGCTGGATCACAGATCCAGGTTGAGGAACCGCACTCACTTTGCGCACCACGTCCCAGCGGAGTCTTTGGTCAAGCAGATCCGTTGATCCTGCAGCCTGCGCATACATGGATCCGTTCGGTCATGAGCGGCCATTCCGCCCCCCTTATTTCTTTTCGCTTGAGCATGGCGCTTTCGCGCTTCTATCCGATCCGATTGACTTCAAGTGGCCTCCGAGGCATGTGCGGCAAAAATACACTCCGCTTGCCGGCAAGATGACTGCTCTGGAATGCTTACCTAAGGGGACAGGTGGCGTCAGCAGATAGAGCAAAGAATTTCGGTCCTCGACTCCTATCCCAGCTCTAGCCGCTCTCCTCAAAGCTGTCTCCCTTTGTGGGCGGATGTGCAACGCCGAAAGCCGCCGCCAATAGGCTTGCTCAACCGGTGGGCCACTTGATGGTGAAGCCGTCTGCTCTCGGATACGCAATGGCAAAGCCGTTCTCCAGTGCAAGAGCGGCGTCTTTGGGAGCAGGCCGGCTGCCGACGACAACAAGCAGGCTGGGGGAAGCTGACCGCTTCTGTCGGTAATCCAGCAGCTGCCCCATAGCGGTGCGTACGGCATACCGCACATCAGGCCCCTCGCAGGGCTTGACCTCGCCCAGCACGTGCCCGCGGTCGCGCAGAGTGAATTCGATGTCTACGCCATCGAAGTTCTCCCGGAGGTTCGCGGCTCCAAGCGCGGCGGCATACGTCTTGAACCGCTTCTGCAGGTCAGCGTGCCTCGGGGTCACCTTCAACTCGTGCTCTGTGAAATAGCGAACATAGGGCTGGTCGGCTGACGCCGCGGTTTGCGTCCCCGCTCCAGAAGAGGACGACTTCGGCTTACGGTAGCCCCGGGTCTTCGCTGCGACCTCGCCAAGGTCAAAAGGCCCTATCCGGAGCCAGCGCAGGATTGGGCTGTCGGTGTCCAGGGATTGCTCGACGATGCTCAGTGCTTGGTCAGGCCTGATGGCCATGAACCTGCTGTGCATTTTGATGAAGACGGGAGGCCTACCCCCCGCCTCCTTCGGAGGGAACAAAGCCGCGGGGTCGAGCGGAACCGGCTCGCGAAACCATGCGAATTCGGATGGTGGGCAACGCCAGTTGTTGTGATGCCCTTCGTTTCGCCACCTCGCCCGCACTTCTGCAAAGGAGTGATGGGCTCTCTGCACACTCGGTAAGGTCCAAAGCCGCTTGGCCTCGTCTTGGAGGCGCAGCGCTTTGAAGATGGCCCACTTCTCCGCCTCCGTGTTCCTTTGGACGCTTGTGGCGACCCCGAGGGCATGCGGGACGCCGCCGTTGTAGGCGGTCATGATGATGCCGAGGCGCTCGCCATCAGCCCATGCCCTCATTCGGTCGGTCGTCTCTGTGTGGAACACGCGCCAGCCGTTCCAGGTCCGGTTTGGGTCGCCGTTCCACTCCTCGTGGCCGAAGCCAGTTTTGCTCACGTAGCCGGCGTTCTTCCGGATGACTCCATCGGGGTGCAGGTAACCCATGGTGTTCCAGACCATCGGCTTCACCACGACAACCTTGCCCGCCATGCCTCAGCCCCATCCAGAAGCTAAGTCTAAACCGATCGGCGCGAGGTCTTCCAGTGTCGGAGGGCCGCGTCATCACGCGAACATACGCTTTCGCCCCGCCCTCAGGAGCTTGCCGTGAGCGACGAGCCTGCGTAGCGCCTGACCGACCGCCGCTCGCCCGCCGAGGTGCATGAGCCCTTTTACGGTCAGGAGCGCTACCAGGAAGGCTCCTCGCCACCTCCAAAAGCTGTTCCGTCGGTTGCGCCGCCGCCTCTGTCAGAAATTTATTTGCGTTTCTGGCAGGTTAGAGCCGGGTCCCTACCGGTCCCTCCCCGCTCCGCCTCCGACCGGCAGCCGCTCACCCGTCGTCGCGAGTCGGCCAATCAAGCGGAATCAGCGCCCGGCCAGACCCCCTCGTCCACCTCTCCCGGGTAGCTTCAATGTAGCGCGGGTCATCCGCGAAGTAGGCGTGCTCGATGAGAATGACCTGGAGACCCTTCCGTCGTGCCGTCTCGGCGAACAGGAAGTTGATGTGCTGACGCATCGCCTGCACGTCCTCATCCTCTTCCCGGCCGACGATCTCCGCTTCGTCCTCGTCTTCCCCGCTCTGTGGGAAGTAGGGACGGCTGATCTGATCGAGAATAAGCACGCCCGGCACCGGCGCGCTCACCATCTCGAAGTAGCGCTGAAGCGCGAAGGACAGCGCGATGTGGATGGCCAAGTAGTTCTGATCCGAACCGACGTCAGGCAGTCGGAGCACGGCTCCACTTCCCGCTTCGATTACCGTGACCTCGGGCTGGCGCGACGAGAAGTCGAGTTCGGACCCGTTACAGGGTGCAACCGTCGGCAGAACCGCAAATGCTTCCGACGCGAAATGCGAGATCTTTCCCTCCGCCCGCTTGACCTTGATGTCCCTGGCTTCCCGATCGACCCGAGCTTCCAGCTCGGCGATCTCGGCGCGCAGCACGTTCAGATCGCGCGTCACTTGGCGCGGCTCGTCCACGCTTGCCTCTAGGAAGAACGAAATCCGGCCGAGGAGGTGAGCTCTAAGCTGCCCGAGATCGGCCAAGCGGCGTGTCTCTTCGCTTTGTCGTAACCAGGATTGGATCTGGTCGTCCACCCGGCGCAGCTCGCCGTTCAGCCGTCCACTCTCCTCCTCGAGCGCTCGGTCGTACTCGACCAAGCGGGGCTTCACGCGCTCAACTGCAACGCTCTCGGCGCGCACTTTGGTCAGCGTCTCATGCAGCGCAGCCGCAGTTTCGCGCCCACGTTCGGAGGGCGCCTCGCACACTGGGCAAATTCCGGACAACTCGTCCAGGTGTAGGTGCTCCGCCAACCGCAGCTTGTCTCGCTGGCGCACCACCGCGCCTTGAAAACCAGTTGCTTCTCGGAGCGCGGTACGAGTGGCTTGGGAGCGCCGACGAAGCGCGCCGAGCTCGGCCAGAATCTCCCGGCGTCGCCGATTCAGCGTACTGAGCTCGCCCTCGCTCGGGTAGGCGCTGGCCTCAAGCTGCGTCTGGGAGACCGTCTTCAGCTCGGCAAGAAGCGCAGCCTCGGGCGCATCTGCCGAGGGCGCATCGGCGACGCCAATGCGGTGCGCCTCCTCGAGCAGACCGATGGCACGCTGCTTGAGCGCCGTCTGAGCCGTAGCGCGCGACCGGGCGCGGGTCTCTTCCTTCTCAAGCGCCCGCTGGAGTTGGCGCAGCTTCCGTTCGTCTGTGGCGCTCGCCTCATCGGTGACGCGCAGGAAGTAGGGCATCGCAGCGACGATGTCGCGCGCCTTGTCGGCCTTCTCCAAGCCGTGAAGAAGAGTTGACTCGCTGTAGATCACCTCTTTCGTCACGAACATGTACGGCGTGACGTGTCGGACCGTTGCACGCCCGCGCCCGCCGACCGCCTCGCCTTCGTCGATCAAATCGCCGATCCCAAACGCCCGCTCGACGAACGCCTTCGCTGCTTCCACAGTCGTCGCTCCCTCGAACTCGTCGATGGTGTCGGGCAGGGGCAGATTCCGCCCACTCGCCGCGAACATGCGGGTGCTGGTCGCTTGGCCCACAGGCGGAATGAGGCGACCGACGATCATCTGCGCGTCGCCAGACACCCATCGGACGCCGACCGCTAGGCTACGTCGCCGCACATGGGCGGGCAGCTCACATTTGCTCGACCCGAGACAGTAGTCGATAGCCTTGATCAGCGTCGATTTTCCGGTGCCGGCCGCGCCCGTGATGATGTTCAGCGCATCCGCCTCGAAACTGACGTTGCGCCGCTGACCAGAGACGCCAAGAAAGAAAATGGTGTCGATGTTCCATCGTGTCATACCGTCAGTCCCATCATATCGAAGATCGTCCGGGTCGTGCCGGCGGTCGAAAACCAATGCCCGAGGCGCGCCGCGCGCTTCATTGCCTGGGCGGGCTCCTCCCCAAGAGCGCTGATCGCGCTCTGCTTCATTTTTTTGCCGCCCAACTGGAGCCGGGCGTCCTGCCTCATCACGAGCACGCCCGCGAAGCAGCCGAAGCGGATCGCATCGGATACGATTTCCAGCGACGCGTTGACTCGCTCGGCGAGCCCGACTTGGACCTGAGGGCTTCTCTCCAGCCACTCGAGCAAACCGGTGAGCTTATTGGTGCGGTCGAACGCGGCGGCCAGCTCTCCGGACAGCGCCACCGGCAGCGCGAGGTACGCCACTGGCGTCTCCGGACCCTCGGGCCGGACGGATAGGTAGGCCTTCGTGAACTCGACAAGTACGGCCGCACAAAAGGCAGGATTCGTCTCGGCGTAGACGTCGTGAGCGACCCTCATTCGCCGCCCCCCAACAGTGTCTCGTAATCAGGATGCCATCCGACCTTCAAGTTGATGGCGAGCACTTGGTAGGTGCCACGCACGTAATAGGCTGCACCCCACCCCTCGGCGATTGGGCGAACGGTGCTAGGCGCCTCGTGGTGCGTCCACCGCAGCAGCTTCAGACCGGACGCGCATTTGCCCTCGTCCTCGAGCGAGGCGCACTCGTCGACTAGCTCGGCATGCCGGTCGGACCAGTGCTCGCGAAGGACCGCATCATAGGCGCTGATCTTGCTTGCCATGGCGGGGTTGTCGGCAAGCCAGCGGGCGCGCTGCGCGCGCGCCTTCCACTCCTCGCGGATGGCGCGCTCAAGATCGTATGGCTTGCCCTTCACCAGCTCGATCTGACGGGCGAGCATGCCGTCCGGTTGATAATCCTCGGGGTGACTCACTGTTTCGAACTCGGCGACGAGCTTACCCTGCTCAAGGTCGGCGACCACGGCCATGACCTGGCTCTGCAGCTCGGCACGGGTGATGACGCGGTCTCGCTCACCGCATAGTGAGTAGACGATCTGGCGGTCCCACCACTCGATGAGTCGCTTAGCCACGGCCGGGCGGTACTCGGGCAACACAAAGTGGAAATGCCCGGCGATCTCCTGCTCAATCTCTCCCACGGTCGGACTGTCGGGTCGGATGATGGTGCGGCGCAGAAGGTTCAAGCGCTCGGGCTCGCTGAGGGCAAGAAATGCGCGGCATCCGTCGACCCGGTCCGGAAACGGCAGTGTCTTTTTAGCTTTCGCAGCTGCTTCGCGCGCCTCAATGACCCGCGCGGCCTCCGCCGTCATCGCTGCGACAAGGTCAGCGCGGTTGGTGTCCGGATCGGTCAGCGCCCTAAGCGGGCTATCCGACGGAATGTCGCCCACCGCGATCAGGTGCAGTGTCGTTTCCGCCAAGGTCACCTGGGGTAGAACGTCGATCCATACCTTCACGGTCCGCCAGAGCGAGCGCGACTTGATCGTGATGGGTGGTGGCTTGGCGCTGATAGAGTGCTTCAGCTGATAAAGCAGCGTTTGCCCGTCGGCTTTCAACTCAACGTCGTCGAGCTGTTCGATGCCGATCGCGGCCTCATCGGTGGTCAGGGTCACAAGGGTTAGAAGCGCGAAATACGCCTGGAACCAGAAGCCCAGCGCCGAGCCCTCGGCGGAGTGCGCTTCGCTCTTATGATCCTGGTCCATAAGGTCACAATCCGGATAAGGATAGCTTAGCGCCTTCCGCGATTCATCTTCAAGGCGCCTGCCGACTTGACCAACTCCCGACAGAAAGTGCTACAGGCTGAACTGATCACGCCTGTATGCGCCGGATAGCAAGGCGCTCCATTTCGCCGACGGCCCGGGCAAGTTCCTGCGCGAGCCTCCCCGGGAGGAGGCGGTCAAACACCTCGGCGAGGGCCCGATAGTACCAGAGTGTGCCTTCGAGCCCTGCGTTGAACCGGCTCATCATGGCCGGCCCATGCTCGTGCAGATCGTCGACGATGGCACGGGCGTTGTGGAGCTTGTCGCAGGCCGAAACGAGCAGCGAATCGGCGTCCGCGTGCGCAAGGTGCGCCAGATAGGCTTCCTTTCGGGCACGCCAGGGCGGCTTCGGCAGGGTTTCGGCATCGGTGCAAGCCCGCACGATGGCCGCGACCCTTGGGCCGAATTGCTGCTCAATGGCCGCCTCATGTTGGACCCCGCAATCCTCAATGGCATCGTGCAGCAACCCGGCGATGGCCTGCTCCTCATCGCCGCCATGCTCCAGCACCAGGGCGGAGACACTCAGGAGATGGGCGATGTAGGGGATCTCCGTCCCTTTACGGGTCTGGTCCGCGTGCAGGCGCAAGGCCAGGGCGGCGGCGTCCGCCAGGGAGGCCCAGCGCCCGCGTTCCACTTCAGGTTTGTCGTTCGACATCGATGGTCCTGGTCAAGAGGATGGAGCTTTCATGGGACGCCCCCGCAAGCCCGAGGCGCTGAGCAACGCCGAGCACCAGCGCAAGCATGTCCGGGAACACGGCCTCAAGACGATCCGGGTCACCCCCGCGGTTGCCGCTCTTCTCAAGGAGGCGCGCAAGCGCACCAAGCTGACGAACGACAAGGTCATCCACAGGGGGCTGGTGGCCCTGCTGGCGGAGATCGAGCGCGAGTTGGGCATTCCCCGTCCTGCCCCCACTCGATCCAAGCGGTCCGCACGCAAGACAGCCGGCCCGGGTCGCCCGCCGGATCTGTTCTCCAAGTGACAGCAGCCTCGCGCTGGCCCGACGATACCGCTATTTTTCTTAGCGGGTAAGAGAGATTTCCGGACCCGGGCGCCGCCTTCGAGCACCGCATCCCGCCGATTCGTCGAGCCAGCCCATCGCTCCCGCTCCGATGCAAGAGCGGACCGCTCAAAAATATTTTTGCACCAAAACAGGAGCTTACGTCGCTTCCCCTTGCCGGGGGCGACCGCCTGTGCGGCTTGTCCCGCGCTGACGCCCTTGGTGCTTGCAAGTCGTGACGGCCTGCTGCTGGCATGGACGCACTCAACCCTCGGCCCGGATTTGCCGCCTCCGACCTGCCTCTTGGCGAGGTCGGAGCGGCCCCTGGCACGCCCTCCCCGCGCCCCGCTTCAGCCCAGGGCCCTGCCCTGTTGCGGGAGCTGGTGCGGGCACTGGCCCGCCAAGCGGCGCGGGAGGCTTGGGTGCGTAGCCATGCCCCGAACCCCTCTCCTGAGGAACTCCTATCATGACCCCACGTCGTGTGTCTGTGGCTGCCGCCACGCCCCTTCCCTCGTCTTCAGCCGTCGCGGAGCCGCTGCTGACCATCCCCGATGTCGCGGCGCTGCTGCTGGTCTCCGAGCGGACGGTCCACCGCTTGGTCGCTAAGGGAACGCTGCGGCGCCACCGGGTGGGTCGCCTCGTGCGCATCAGCCGGGCGGATCTGCAGGCGTATCTGACGCGTCAGCGCCTGGCATAGAACGTCAAGAATTATCGTCTCATTTCAACAATATGACGGAACGACGTGACTGCGTATCCCAAGTAATCAGATACGTTATTGGTGTTGCGCAGTCACATTTTTCATGTCACGACCAATACAGATCAGCAGAGGCACCCCATGGCAACTTCTGACAATTACTCCGACCCCCAAACCCTCGCCCAGCTGCGCCAGCAGATCCTCGCCGATGCGACCCTGCCGGAGGCTCGCCGCAAGGCCATGGCGTCGGCCCTCAACACGGTCGAGCGGGCCCTCGGGCAGCCGCTGGAAAGCTTGCCGGCCGACCCAACCCAGCTGCGCCCCATGCTGGAGCGGGTGACGCCGGCCATGGTCCGGCTGAGCACGGGGAGCTGGAAAAACGTGCGCAGCCTATTGGGGGCGGTGCTCAGGCACGCCAATCGCAACATGCTGCCGCAGCGCTTTGACATTGCCCCGTCCCCCGCCTGGGGCGAGCTTCTCGGCCTTGTGCGCGGCACGCGGCACCTGTTCCACCTGGGCCGCTTCGCCCGCTACGCCACCCAGGCCGACATCGAGCCGGATGAGGTCAACGACGCCGTCCTCGCCCGCTACACCCAGTTGCTGGTCACCCAGAGCCTGGGCAGCGCGCCCCTGCGCTGCGGGCGCGACACCATCCTGAGCTGGAACGCGGCCCGGGAAAGATTCCCGCAGTGGCCGCAGCAAACCCTGACCGTGCCGGACAACAGGATCCGCCGCAGCCTGGACTGGGGGAAGTACCCCGCCACGCTGCAGGCGGAGGTGGAGGGCTGGATCGCTTGGTTAGGGGGCGACCTTTTCCTGGATCGCGACTTCCGGCCCCTCAAGCCGCTCTCCCTGCAGAGCCGCAAGCGCTACCTGTCCCTGTATCTCGGGGAACTGGTTGCGGACGGGGTCAATCCGGCCACCATGACCGAGCTGGCGCCCCTGGTGGCTCCGGCCATGGCCAAGCGCGCGTTGTCCCGCGTGCATCGCCGGCAGGGCGACCGCACCTCCCTGCACCTGTCGGCGATGGCAGGCGTCGTGCTCATGATTGCCCGCCACTGGGCCAAGCTGCCCGCCGACGAGATCGAGAAGCTTCGGCGGCTGAGCAAGACCCTCCGCCCGGAGACGCAGGGGCTGACGCCGCGCAACGAGAGGCGTCTCGCCCTGCTGATGGACCCGCGGCAGCAGGAGCTTCTGATCAACTTGCCCGCGCGTCTCGCGGAGCGCGTCCGGAAAGGCGGCCGGCCCACCCAGCACCTCGCACGGATCATGCAGACGGCCGTGGCCGTCGATGTTCTGCTAAGCGCAGCTCTGCGCATCAGCAACCTCGCGGGCCTTTCCATCGGCAAGACGCTGCTCGTGCATCACGACGGACGGATGTCCATCGCCATCCCGGCCGATCAGGTCAAAAACAGCGTGCCGCTGACGGCCGACCTTCCACCCACCGCCACAGCGCTGGTGCGGGAGTACATCCGCCTCTACCGGCCCCTGCTGGGCGATGCCTCCGGCCCATGGCTGTTTCCGGGCGCCAAGCCCGGCACGCAAAAGACCACCGGCGCCCTGCGCGATCAGATCAGCGGCGCCATCGCGCGCGAATACGGCCTCGAAATGCATCCGCATTTGTTTCGCCACTTCCTGGCGGCCATGGTTCTCGCCGCGAACCCCGGCAACGATGGCTTGGTCACCCGGGCCTTGGGCCACAAGCGCCAGGACACCACTCGCAGCCACTACGTGGGGTTCCAGACGCAGCACGCCCTCAAGCATTACGACGCGCTGATCGAGCGCCGACGGACCCAGTCTATTATTTCCGCAGGTGGCCGGTGATGGGCGCGCGCCCCAGCGGCCATGCCGCCCTGCCCTTTGCGTCCTGGCCCGAGGCCGACCGCGCCACCTATCTGGCCGCCTGCACGCCCGGCAGCCCCTTCGATGATCCTGGCGCAGCGGCCTCGTGGCGGCCGGCCACGCACCGGTCGCTGTGCGCGGCCTACTCGCGCTGGCTGGGCTTTCTCCAGAGCGAGGGTGTGGTCCTGGCGGAGGAGGGCCCGGCTGAGCGCGTGACGCCGGAGCGGCTCCGACACTACGAGCGCATGTTGAGGGGGCGCTGTGCTTCGGTCACCGTCGCCACGTATCTCGGGCAGTTGCTGATGTTCCTGACCGATCTTTGGCCGGAGCGGAACTGGCGCTGGCTGCGGGAGATCCAGGCCCGGCATCAGCGGCTGGCCCAACCCAGCCGGGTGAAAGCCGCGCGGATGGTCGATCAGATGGAGCTGGTGGAGTTAGGCTTCTCCCTGATGGAGCAGGCCGTGGCGCGGCCCCTGCCCCCGGACCTGACGGCCGGACCGTCTCACCCCGCCCTCCTCTACCGGGACGGGCTGATGATCGCGCTGCTGGCCCTGCGTCCGCTGCGGCAGGGCAACTTCCTGAACCTGATCCTGGGCCGGCATTTGCAGCGCACGCCGGAAGGCTGGCGCATCGCCATCCCGGCCAGCGAGTGCAAGACCGGCTTGGCTCTGCACATGGTGGTGCCGGCCCAGCTCCTCTCGGCGCTCGAGACCTATCTGACGGTGTATCGCCCTGTTCTTCTCGACATGCGGGGACCGGCCGACCGCCAGCATCGGCTCCATCCGGCGGGCCACGCGCTCTGGGTCACCCGCTGCGGCACCGCCATGACACCGGGCGCGCAGCAAAAGCAGCTGCGTCGCCATTGCCGGGCTCGCTTTGGGCACGACATCAACCCGCATCTGTTTCGGGACTGCGCGGCCACGACGCTGGCGGATGAGCATCCGGAGGGGATTTCGCTCGCGGCCGACCTGCTGGGCCATCGCAGCACCACCACGACCCAGGCCCATTACATCGCGGCGAACCAGCGCAAGGCCCTGCAGCAATGCCAGGCTCTGATCCTGGCCCAGCGCCGCCCGTCCAGCCGCAAGGGCCGCACGCCATGACCGTCCGCCGAGCCCCCGCCACCCAGCCGGTCCGCGCCGTGATCTACGCCCGCTACAGCTCGGAGAACCAGCGCGAGGCGTCGATCGAGGATCAGGTGCGCATCTGCCGGGCGCGGGCGGGTCGCGAGGGCTGGACGGTCGGCAACGTCTTTGTCGATGCGGCCTTCTCCGGCGCCACGGCGCTGCGCCCGGGTTACCAGGCGCTATTATCAACGATGCGGGCGGGCCAAGCCGACATCGTCCTGGCCGAAAGCCTGGACCGGCTGAGCCGCGATCAGGAGCACGTAGCGGCGCTGCACAAGCAGGCGCGCTTTGCGGGCGTGCGGATCGTCACCCTGGCCGAGGGGGACATCTCGGAGCTGCACATTGGCCTCAAGGGCACGATGTCGGCGCTGTTTCTCCAGGATCTAGCGCAAAAGACCCATCGCGGCCTGGAGGGCCGGGTGAGGGCCGGCGGCAGCGCCGGCGGGCTGAGCTACGGCTACCGCATCCGCTGTGGCCTTCGATCGGACGGCACGCCCGTCACCGGCGAGCTGGAGGTGGTGCCCGAGGAGGCCGCCATCGTCCGGCGGATCTTCCGGAGCTATGCCGACGGGGTCTCGCCGCGCGCCATTGCCAAGGCGCTCAATGCCGAGGCGGTGCCCGGCGCCCGCGGCGGGCGCTGGAGCGCCTCGCTGCTCTTGGGTGGGGCCGCCCGCGAGACCGGCCTGCTGCGCAACCACCTCTACGTGGGCCAGCGGATCTGGAACCGCCAGCGCTTCAGCAAGGATCCGAGCACGGGCCGCCGGGTGGCCCGGCTCAACCCGCGGGAGGCGTGGATCACCACGCAGGTGCCAGAGCTGGCCATCATCGACGCAGGGCTCTGGCAGGCGGTTCAGGACCGGCTGCGCCTCGCCTCATCCGCAGCTTCGCCTTCAGTAGGCGAGCGTCACGGCACCGACCGACGCAACACGGGGGCGCGCCTCGCTGCGGCGCGACGGCCGGCGTGGCTGCTCTCTGGACTGGTCCGCTGCGGCGTCTGCCATGGGCCGATGAGCGTGATGGGCAGCGGCGGCCGCCTGGGCTGTGCCAACCATGTGGAGCGCGGCACCTGCGACAATCCGCGCACCGTGCTGCGCGACCGCCTGCTGACGCGGGTCCTGGTGGGGCTCAAGGAACGGCTGTTGGCTCCGGACCTGGTCGAGGAGTTCGTGCGCACCTACGTGGCGGAGACCAACGCCGCCAATCGCGAGCGTGGTCAGCGCCAAGCCGGGCTGAGCGAGAAGCTCGCCAAGCTGAACCGGCAGATCCGCAATCTCGTGGAGCTGATCAAGGACGGCCACGGGAGCGCGGCGCTGGTCGGGGAACTGCGCACACTGGAGCAACAGCAGGCGACATTGACGGCGGAGCTTGGCGCGGCAGGGACCGCGGAGCCGGTGCCGGTGCTGCATCCAAACCTGCCCGAGCTGTATCGCCGCAAGGTGGAGGCGCTGGAGGTGGCGCTGCAGGAGCCAAACACGGCGGCCGCAGCCGCCACCGCCCTGCGCGGCCTAATCGATGCGATCCTGATCTTCCCCGGTGCCCGGCGGGGCGAGCTCACGGTGGAGCTGCGGGGCGACTTGGCCGCGCTGCTGGACCTCAGTTCGGTGGCTCCTCAACGCAAAACGGCCGCTCCCTTGGTGGGGAACGGCCGTTCTGGAGAAGTCTTGGAAACGTGGGATGCGGGGAAGCGCAACCGCCTTGTCCTGCCGCGCGGCAAAGAGAAAGGCCGCCCGGAGAACCGGACGGCCGATCTGATCGAGCAGGTTAAGATGGTTGCGGGGGCATGCAACCGCCTTAACCTGCTGTTCGACGCCCCGCGCTTGCGGAATCAGACAGCTTCATCTGTCGGGCGCCATGGAATGACCCTCCCTTGGCGACATGAAATCGCCCCCCTCTGGAGAGGGAGAGAGGGATGTCGATGGACGAGGCTGGAGTGATCCAGGCTTCCGCGCTGGACGAG
>NZ_JAPFQI010000020.1 GCF_026183895.1 Sabulicella glaciei
AAAGGTCTTCATTGCACGCCTCCGGCTTTCCATCGACCGGGCATGGGGCCCGGCCCATCAGGATGCCGACGCCAGCACCAGCGGCGCCAAGCGCGATTAGGCTATGTGGTGTAGGAGCGAGGTTGTGTCCCGCGACGTGATGTAGGAGCGATGGCTCCTGGCCGGTCTGGGCCGCTGCTCAGGCTGGCACGGCGGACAGGCTGAGGTAGCCAGTGTCGCTGACGGCGGCGACGGTTTCCAGCGTCATGTAACGTCGCAGCACCGCCCATTCGTCGATCTGCTCGAGCAAGGTGGCGCCGGCGAGCCGCGTGACGGCGGCCTCGTTAGGAAAGATGCCACGACATCGGTGCGGCGCTTGATCTCGCAGTTCACCCGTTCGAGCGGGTTCGTAACCGGTATGTAGATCGCGGTTCCTGCCTTGTCCGGCTGGGACGGCCTCCGTGTCCTGGCGTATGGTGCGACTGTGAGTATGGGATTGCCGTCTGGGGCGCCTGACCCTTGGTGCGACCGACCCCATGTCATTCGGATGATCCGTCGGCGCTCCAGGCGGTGCCTGCTGGTCAGGAGGGCGTGACTTCATAGGAGCTTGATCGGGTCGTTCCGTCACAGTCCTGTCCGCCCGGCTGCCAAGCCCTGCACTCATCACAACCGGCCTGGAGGTGAGCCATGCACCAGATTCACCCCAATGCCCGCACCACCCCGGCCGTCCGGGCCGAGATCGCCCGCTCAAGCAAGCCGTCCGGCGTGCTGGCCCGCCGCTTCGGAGTGAACACCGAGACGGTCCGCAAGTAACGCAAGCGTGGGCCGAATGACTGCCTCGACCATTCGGCCAAGCCTCACCGCAACACCAGGGTCTATGATCTGAATGCGCCACAGCTGTACACGCGCGAAACAGCCATATCGGCTTAGCATCAGGCAGCGGATCCTAAAGCGAAGGGCAGAAAAGCAGTATGTAACCGAGCTGGATGCGCCGCTGGCACTCGGTTTGACTGACGGATAGTGTATAGAGCCTGCAACGCCAAGATGCAAAATATCAGCATCTCGCCAGCGGGGGACGACCGTCAAGGCCGTGGTTCGCGCGCGCGAGGCCCCCCTTTTCCGTGCGGAGCGCATCGCCTCCGCCGCAGATTGCAGCCGCTCCTGCGCGTAAACGAAGCCGCGCTGTCCCTTCATGCCTCGCTCCCACTATCACCAGCGAGAGCGAAGCCGCCCGTAGCCATCAGCACCAAAGCTTTTCTAAGGTGTTTAACTGACTTGCCCTAAGTTGTAGACTTTCAAATACGGATCACTGTCCTTAGCAAGGAAGCATCTCCTAAGCCGAATATATGCTTTTACAACTTCGATTGCGCAAATAAAATCAGTCGATCAGAATGCTACCTGGGCCGAAGTACTAGACTTAATGGACAGTGATCAGAGTATGCGGGCCGTCCTGGATCAGGATTCGGTAGGGGATGTCCCTGTGGCTCACCGATCAGCCAACTTGCAGCTTGACTGCTTAAAATGATGTGATCAATCGCGGGCCACGGCCGACCATCGGGCTGGCGGCCTCGAATGCCACTCACTGCACACCCATCGTGGGTAGGTTGGCTCACGAGGTGGAGGGTGTCAGCAGCATTCAATTGCTGCCATAGTTCGTCCCCAGGTCCGTTTAGCTCCCGATTGAAATCACCTAATATGACATATGGTGTCCCGTCTGAGCGTCGTTCCCTTATCCAAGCTACAATGTGGGGTATCTGCTCGCGCAGTTCACGACAAGCCGGCGTGTGCAACGGCACTTCGCCGTTGCGGCAGTCGGCCTTCAAATGCACGATCAGAAGCCGAAATACCACACCGTTCGTGACGACAGAGGCATCTAACCCAGCCCTTAAGCCTCCTTTGCCAATTTCCGCTAAATCGGGCATTTGTCGAACTTCTATACCTCTTCTTGCAGCGAGTATCGGCCTGAGCGTTTGGTTTAGATCGGAAGGTGTTGTGAGAACGGTTTCGAAATTGGCCATTGGTAAGAAGCGGCGCGCAGCACTAACTCCATCGACTTCCTGTAACGCGAAAATGTCTCCACGTAAGCCACGAATGAAGCTCGATAGACTGGCCCAATCCTGATCGGATCTCCGAAACGGTGTATTGCTAGGTATACGATTCACCTGATCCGTCGCCCAGGCAATGTTCCAAGTGATTAGTCGAATATCCTCAAAGACTGGTGGCTGCGAACCCGGACTCTTGCTGGAGCATGCGAATAGTAGCACAAGGCTAAGCAGCACACTACGCATGGTATGCCTCCATCCGGGCCAAGTCCCATCGCGCAGCTTCGCAAGGTGAATGTCAAACAAATACTCTATCGATGAAATATTGTTAAGTGTGCAGGGCGCTCCGTGAACTCGCGGAGTTCTTAGCGCGCCTTCGCACCGAATCCTGCACAGTATCATCCGTTAAAGAACCCGCTTCGGAACGGGATCGATTGGATCTGAGGCAAGGTGAGCGGCGGCGGTCCGCAGCGTTCGAGGGATGTCTGTGTGTCCTCCGAGGCCGCCGATGTGGACCCCCGCCGCCCGGGCCGAGCTTGCGCGTCCGGCCCAGCCATATGCAGCGTGCCTGACTGATGCCAAGTGGCAGATCGCGCAGGCGTTCCTTCCTGGCCCGGCCGGCTGTGGCAGGCCGCGCCGCTGGCCGATGCGCACGCTGCTGGACGGCATGCTTTACGTGCTGCGGACCGGCTGCGCCTGGCGGCACCTGCCGCGCGACTTCCCGCCCTGATCGACGACGCTGCGCTGGCTCCTGCGCCTGGCTCGCAGCGGTGCCCTCGAGCGCATGGCCCACGGGCTGACGATGGCCGACCGCGAGCGGGTCGGGCGCGGCGCCTCGCCGACCGGCGCGGCGGTGGATGCGCAGACGGCCCGCTCAGGCGGCACCTGCGTCGCGGGTGTGCGCGGGAACAAGGTAGCCATCAGTGGACGCTTACGGAAGGCCCGGCCGTTCCTCGGTCCGTCCAGCACCATGGGGCGCGGTCGGGTCCGACAGCCGCAGCGCGCCGGTGAAGGTGGTGATCTTCCAGTGCCCATGCGGCACCGAGGTCCGGCAGCGCTGCCCGCGCGGGGAGCGACCGCGAAGGCGGGCCATCTTGGTGGTCGCACCGGTTTCATCGATGAAGACCAGGCGCTGCGGGTCGAGGTCAGGCTGGGCGTCGAACCAGGCCTGGCGCCGCGCGGCGACGTCGGGCCTGTCCTGCTCGGCCGCGTGCGCGACTTATGGGATGGTCCGCCCCTCACCAACCGGCGCAGGGCTGCGCCGGGATTGAAGGAGTCTCCCATCGCCGTGCTCGGCATCGAGCTGGGAGAAAAGAGCTGCAGTCTCACAGGGCTTGACGCCAGGGGCGCGGTGGTCCTGCGACGGCGGGTGTCGCGCGAAGCCCTGGTTCAGTTCGTGGTGCGGGCACGGTAGGGAGCGCGGGTGCGCGGCTGCACGCGCCAGTGCCGGGCAAAGGCGTCGAGGAAGGCGCTGAATACCACCTCGCGCGTCGCCGCGTCCTGCCGGTCCACCAGGGCGCGGGCATGGCCGAACAGAGCATCTCCTCCGGCACGCCGCCGAAGGCGTGGAAGGCGCCCTCGATCCCCTCGAACCAGCTCACCTGCGCCTCGACCCGAAAGGCCGCCCCGAAAGGCCCGCACGCACCCACCGCGAATGGCCGAGCGTCGCGGTACAGGTGCACCCGCACCGGCAGGCCCCCGATCCGCACATGCCGCTCGCCGAAGTCGATCTGCAGCTGTCACCTGGCCGGCGTCTCGAACCGCACTGTCGCCCGGGCCGCCGCCAGGAGCCGCTGACGGAAGGGCGCGCAGGCCCGCTCCACCGTCCGCAGGCCTTAAGGCCCTACCACCAGCCGGTGCTCGGCCACCAGCTTCTGCAACACCACGTCGTCGTTGCCACCGTGCCGGACCAGGCGCTCCTCCTGCCAGCCCGCCAGATCAGCGAGGCTGGGCCTGCGCTGGGTCCGGCTGTAGCCGGCCCAGCTCCCCGTGCGGACGTAGCGCCGCACCGGCTTGGGGCAGGTGCCAAGCTCCCGGGCGATCTGCTTGACGCCCCAGCCCCGTGCCTTGAGCGCCAGCATCGCCGCCACCTCGTTCGCCGTCCGCATCCGCACCCTCGGCGCCTCGTTCAGCACGGAAGCCTGGATCACTCGTGCTCGGCCATCGACATCCCTCTCTCCAGGGGGCGATTTCATGTCGCCAAGGGCGGGACATTCCAGGTCGCGAGACAGCTTCATCAACAGCGTCGAGTCAGATCATTCGAATCCATGCAAGACGAAAATGTTCTAGCACGCTTCCGCAAGGGCATGTGCAGCACGCTATCTCTGACGTCCAGCGTAGGCGCTGCGGACATCATCTCGGGTGCAATTCGATACGCGCGAAGAACCGCGTACCGGCGGTCACCCGCCCGGAGGGTCTTTCTTTGGCGTCCGCTGCAGGCATCTCGTCCGCTTCCTCTACCACCACCGCAAAGCGTCCGAGCAATTGGTCCCGGGAAAGAGGAATTCTAAAAGCAGCCGTCCAGGTCCGGTCGCCACCATCCTGGCCCATGATCACAGGTAGCGTGTCTGCCGAGCCTGTCGAAGCAGTCAGATTTTGCTCGTTCTCACCTCTCGACGGCGCCTCGTGGCGACCATCAACGCGGAGCACGGTCATCGTGATGGAAGTCGCCGGGCTCAAGTCCCCCGCTGCTCGGCGGACCGCGTCGCCAGGTCCTGAAAGCTGGACGGTGAGAAGGCTCGCCTTGCCCCCTTCCATTTCAATGAGAGTCACTGTGGCGCGACGGCGAGGCGGTAGCACTGTCCAGACGCTCACGGGCGGAGAGCAGCGGATGCTTCGTGCGTCCGTCCCGGAATCTCGGTTTGGCCGAGCATGCGCCTGGAACCGCACAACTCCGAGGCGAACGAACCTATCTGTTAGGTGCCTTAACGCATTTGGCGCGAAGGGGATGTCAACCCACCACGTGCGCGTGACATCGTCGTGCTCTGGAGTCAAGCGCAGGAGGCTCACGGATGCCTCCTCTGCGAGACCGCGACTGAGTTCGCCTCCAGCGACCGGGATGAGGGCCGAGTTCACCCAAGTTTCGGTCTCACCGGCCGCAGGGCGGAAGTGGCTGTGCCGGAGCGGGATCACAGGGGGCGCTCCAGAAGGCTCGGGATCGCGCATAGGATCGCGTCCCCAAGATGAAACAAAAGGTCCAAGAGGGCCGATGTCCGATTCAATAAGGCGCGCGAGCGTCGCGTCGTCCAACTCGTTTAATGCATCCGCGGTGCGAATGCTTGGGCCCGTTGGAGGCCAAATGATAATCGCGATCTGCTCGCCCTCCCCCGACGAGAAGAAGGGCGGTCGGAACGAAATGCGCGCACCCACGTCACGCGTTTTCGTCCAAACGAGCGGACGATCAGACAGAAGCGACGGCTTCTGCTCTGTCCAAGTAAAGGTGGGGACAAGCTCCTTCGGAGCCGGCGCTGCAGGACGAATAGTTGCTTTAAGCCAGACTGGCTCAGTTTCCATCGAGACGCGGCGCACAGCAGGCGGCTCGGTCTCGCCGAAGCGCAAAGTCCCTGGCGGCCGCTCCAAGCTCGCTGCATGGCGCGGCAGCGCCACTACGCGGAGCCTCGCCCTACGAGCGCCCCCGTCGGCAAGCGGGGCACCGCGAACGGCGGTGAGCCCTGGTACGCGTCGAAGTGCCGCGTCGCGCTGAAGCTGTGCAAGGCTGACTCGAGTCTTGCCCGACCAGCCATCCTGCGGCGCCGGAATACCTTTGATCGTCAAGAGTTCTACCACGGCCTCCCGCTCTCGGAACGGCATCGCGTTACGTGGATCGTAACCTCGCAGCCGTGGTGGAGCCAGCGGCACGAGAGAGTCGCGCGTTGGGGGGGGCGGCGGGTCTAGTGGACCATTTGGCTCCGCGATGAGAGCCTCGACGACGAGGCCAGAGGTCGTCGCAAGGTCAAGTTCCACGTCACCCCAGACAATCGGCTGGACGGCCCCGTCCTCGTCTGGATGCTCATGCGGCAGACTCGATAAGAAGCGCGCAACCGCCTCGTCTCCCGTGTCACGTCGGCGGGCGAGCGACAAGGGCGCAGAGGGCACTAGTACAGGCGCAATACTTGGGTCTCTGACCGCATGCAGCAACGTCACCGAGCGCACTTTTGCAATCGCGGCCACTGGTTCCTCAGAGAGACGCGCCCAAATAAGTGAGGCGACCTGTCGTCGAGCAGAGGCCATGCCGCCGTCCGTGTCATGGGCGGCCAGGGCGGCGCAAGCCTTGCGCCCGAGAAGCGCTTCAAGTCCCTCGCGGCAGGATGCTCCAAGGTCCCTTTCAGCGGCAATGCCTCCACCTGTTGCAGCAGTGATGGCAAGTTGCGCTGCAGAATCGCAGATATCGAACCAGTCGGCGATATCCTCCACCGCAGGCACGAACCAAGCCTCTAGCACCGTGCGCTGGCCCGGTGGCAGATAGGCTCGGACGACGCGCAAGTGAGTTGCGTTCGGCGCGGGTAGGTTCATCAGCACCGGGTGTTGCTCGACATCCAGCCGTATATCCGTCCCCGACGGAGCGGCGTGGAGTTCCACGTGCACAGGAAGCACGTCCGGCCAGCGATGGGTAGGCAAGGATGCGACGCCGCCGCGCACACGGAGAAGCCGTGGTGGGGAAAGCCAGTTCTGGCTAGCTTCCTCTCGAAGTCTGACCGCAATGTAGGCAGCGGCCGGATCGGGGTAATACGGCACTGGCCTGTCGTGCCGGGCGTTCGCGGGAAGAGCACGAATACGTGGCATATCTCCCGTCCGATTTGGGCGCTCAGCACCTAACTCAGTGGGAGGGACGGGCGCCACCTGCCCCTCCAACGCGAGGCGGCCCAGCATGTCGCGGGGGACCTTGACTCGCAGTGACCGCGTGAAATCGTTCGGGGCTGCAGCGGGGTCGTTTATTCGCACGAGATACTGTCGCATGTCCTGATCATCGTCGAACACCTCGTGCAGCGCAGCTAGTTCAAGGGAGACAGGCGGCACGACGAGCACGCGCGCGGTGGTGGTGACGGTCCGATGTTGGGGAGGCACGGGCGACGACCATGTCACCACTACGGCCTGCTCGGCCGTCTGCAACATGTCTTCGTACGGGGAGACTTCGGTGATACTGGGAACTGACGGCGGCAATGCGACGAGCGGGGCGCCAATTGCCTCGTGCCGGAGGTATACGCGGCCGCCCTCGCGCAGCGGTGGGGAAGTCGGGTTAGGAACCACCTTGTATAGAGGCGGGATTGGCGCTTCGGGGACTGCCTCGTAAGTCGTCCATGCCTCCTTAAGCGGCCGTGTGATGCCACCGATCCAGACAAGTTTCAGCGCCATCCGGTAGGCATGGCGGAGGCGCAGAGTCACTGCGAGCGCTTCGGCCCCGTCCGAGGTGTCCGGCACGGTCACAGTCTGGCTCAAGGCTAGGTTTCGCGGAAACTCAAGTTTTAGTTCATTCTGCTTCCAGCCTGGGCGTCGTTCCTGTGACCCGACTACGCCTTCCCACATGGGCACCCTCGCCGGGGCCCCGGCCGGATAGCCATCGTAGATGGCTATCCGAGGATCGGTACATCTAATGTTCGTTCCGGCCCCACGTAACGGCGTGATGGTCGACTCAGTGCATGAGGCTGCATCCAGTTCGTAACGCTTCAGGCCCCCTGTGCCGAGGCGGGCAAGGATGTCCTCGAGTGGCTCATCGCTGACATCCCGGTCCGGGTCGGCCCAACGGATTCTTCGGTGTTGGGCGCCTCGCCAATATGTCCCGTCCGGCAGGACGAGTCCGATGTCCAGGCGGTGGAAGGCACGAAGGTGCTCGGAGCAGAGAATATCGTCCTTTGATCGAGACTGCGCCCTCGCGATTTCGCCGCGAAGTCGAACAAGCGCTAGACCGCCAGAGAGCGGATCGGCTTTCTGCACAGCGGCATCGTTCGCCGTACACTGTGCATTGAGGTCAGATTGAAGTGCGAGCGCCGCTTCCAACGTGATGATTGCGTGGTCTGGGCAACCGGCGCGCTTGCCGCCAAGAACGACGACGCCGTCTCGCTCAAAAACTTTGCCGTCCTCTTCCGCTGGGGCGCCCTTCGCCCACTCCGCCTGAGGTACGGGATAGAAGCCCTCGGGTGTCGCCGTGGGTGGCGTCGGAGCAGGCGCGGCGCCTGTGCCCCCACCTGTAGGTACTAACTTGGCGGCTGATCTCGCCGCACCGTCCCCATTAATGCCTGTCAGGCCAAGGGCCCAATAGGTCACACCAGTCTTCGGCTCGCCTGGGTCAAGAAGTACATCGCGCACGAAGCCGAAGAGCCGGAGCAGAGACGGTGATGACATCAACTGGGTAACGCGTCGGCGATCGTCGGAGGACGGTCTTGGTTTCTCTTGCACCGTCGCCCCTTTACCCGCTGCCGCTCCACCGGAAACACCTTCGGTCGCTGCGTGGTGCAACGCGTGCATGCGATCGAACACATCCAGCATGTTTGCACCGTCAATTCCTATAGCGGCGCGCGCGAGTGCAGCAGGGTCCAGCGGGTTCGCATAGGCGCGGTTCCCAGCTCGGCTCGCCTCGTGGTCGCCGCGACGGCGTGCGTCGAGCCAATCGCCGATATCGGGTGGCCCGAACAGACGCTCGCGATGACTATCCGAGAGCGAGTTGGGGCTTCGCGCGGCGAGAAGCGCGGTCTCGCTAGGTGAGCCAAGCCAGGGACGGCCAAGGCTCGCAAGGGCGGTTGGTAAGGGTCGCGTTGGCGGACGAGAGAGGAGCGGGCTATCCGGCTCAGCCAGAGCCTCCAACGCGCCCCGGCCGCGTTCCAGCGGGACGGCAAGTCCTGCCTCCGCTGTCGGAAGCCTCAAGGTGGCCTCCGTTGCTGCCGTGGGCGTTTCTTCAGGATGCCAGATCTTCAGGAGTTCGTCCCATATTGGCCGATCGCTCCGACCTCCCGCCATGATCCGTACCCACAACCTGTCTAGGTATTCGACGGTCTTCTGATCGGGAGATGAGGTGTTCGCCGGGCGCTGGATGGTCCAGGCCGATGGCACAGCCTGCCGGGGGGCGCCGTTCAGCCATTGCTGCGCGCTCACCGTCTTGCCAAGCAACCCGTCGAGGAAGCGATGACCCGCCGAGGGCCAAGACGGCAATGCGAACGCGAGGTTCGATCCGTTGCGCCGCGGCATGAGCACGATTGCCGCGCGAAGTTTGTGTCCGGGACCGAGTCCGGCAGGCACAATCTGGACGTAGGGATGGGCCTGGACGCTCACGTGGCGTTCCTCCGTGGAAGGCGAAGGCTGGTGTCGTAGAGGCTTCGGTGCTTGGACCAATCCTCCAATTGGGAGGGTACCTCGGTTATCCCCGCACCAGACCGCACGGCTCCCGTCGAAGCGAGCATCACACGAGGAGTTGCGCCGCGCCACGAGACGTTCTCACGACTTTGATCGCTCGGGCTACTCCCAAGAGAGCTGCCCTCGCTGCGCCAAACCTCGACACGGAACGTGATATCGGTGATGCCAAGGTCGAACGAGTATTCAAGAATTGCTTGTCCAGCCATCGCGCCACCTTCGTAGGTCATGCGCAGGTAGAATGCGGAAGCGATGCCGAAGCCAGCGATCGAACCGTTGAAGCCTGCGGTGAAGGTCCCAAACAGCTGAGGATTCTGGCTTCCCGCTTGAGTGACGTAGAGGCCGGTCATAATCCGCCCCACCCCCTCCAGCGGGCCGTAGCTAATTACAGCGGCTCCGCCGAATTCCAGGCTAATGTCTGTCCTGCGGATTCTATTGGCGTCGGCCTCGAGGTAGACAAATCCGCCGCCGCCATAGGGCGCAGCGGAGATGACGAAGGGAGCATTGCGCGAAGAAAGGGCGATGCGCGCGACGCCCTCTTTGCCGTCGAAGGGGAGTTCAACGTGTCCGTCAAAGGCAATGTTGGCAAAGCCAATGGTGCCGATGCTCATGCTGGGGACGGCGAGCCGGAACCCGGCACGTAGTCCTGCTCCGGCCAACCGCGGCTCCACGTAGGGTCCGTTGGCCTTCGCACCCGTCGAGCCACCACTCTTGTAGCCGAGGTAAGCCGCGAGCGCGGCAAGGAAGACGAGTTGTCCCGAGGGAACGACCTTGTCGAAGGGAGCATCGAAATGGGGTGACCGGCCTGTACCTGCGGTGAAGGTAAACTTCTTGAAGTGCAGCGTGAGATAGTCTTTGAGCTCGATTTGGAATGGCGTGAGTGAGGCGTCCACTGCCAAGCTGGCATCGGCACCCGTGCCCTTCACGGCGACGCGCGCGGTGGCCGTGAGTGAGAGTAGCTTATCGTCGCCTGGCTTGAAGATAATGGAGCCGAGCGTGTAATTCTCTGCCAGATTCAGCTTGTAATCATAGCTCCGGGTGATTCGGCTAGGTACGAGTTCGGCAAGTTGGTCCTCGATCCGCTTGCGAAGGTCGCCGATGTCAAGAAGCTGCACAATTTGTGCGACGGCGGCTCCTGCGAGATTTCGCAACAGGTTGTCGAGGATGCGTTGCGGCGCAGCACGGCGAGAATCCCATTCCCTAAGCACAGTGAGGAAGGCCGTGGCGGGCGCTGCGCCCTTCGACGCCTCCTCGAACCGCATGGCTTCCGCTCGCAATCCGTCTAGAGCGCCCGTCTCACAGGCCGCGCCCGGAGGCAGGCCGAGGAACACCGTGCAGGCAAGGCGCGCATCGCCTGTCGCACCTAGCCTTTGGTCCGCTGCCGCAAGATTGGTTGCAACGATGTCGCGCGCGTCTGCAAATGCGTCGTATGCCTTCGCCGCCGCTTTGAGGAGAGGCCTCGCCACGCCTTCCAGCCACTCCTTTACAGCTGGCGCGACGTGGAGGAAAAAAATCCGTTCGAGAATCTTGGTGCCAATTCCCTCAAGGGTCTTTGGCAAATCAGAGAGAGCTTTTCGTGCAGCCTGAAGCGCGGCGCCCGCGTCCGCGGGGTCGTTGCTGAGCTTGCTTAGCGCCGCAGTCAGCTTTGTCGAGGCAGTCCTCAGCGGCTCGACCGCATTCTTGGCCTCGACACTGCCTACCAAAACTTCCAGAGCGGTTTGTATTGCGTCAACACTAGTGGATGGCAATACAAGAGCCGCAAGCATCCTGCGGGCGACGTCAACTACAGCCTTGACATGCTCCAGCGCCTCGTCGCGCGCTCTTGTCTCCACTTCGGTTCGCAACTCATTCGCCCGCTTGATAAGCTCATCGAACCATTCGTTCGCTGCCGTCGCCAAGTTGCGCCATGTGGCGACGACGCGGTCCCACTCTGCCACAGGAAGGCCCGGTACGCAGTTCGGCTCACTTGGGATGGCTGCGGCGAGGCCGTTCTTCGCGTCCCCGAAATCACGGAACGCAATGACCAGTTGGTCCGTCTTGCCGGCGACCTCGTTCCCCAGTCCACAGGTTGCTACCCAGAGATCCGTGCACCATTGACCTCCCGGCGCCGCCTCAGGTGCGGCGCAGGAACGATCGTGCGTGCTGCATACGCCAAGTCCGTCCCCCAGTGACTCGATTAACGTGCGAAGCGGTATGAGGACGGCTGTTGCCTTCTCACATACGGCAGGGGCGACACCCGCCGCCCACTGCGAGAGGTGCTGTCCCACCTCTGCCCTCAGGCGCCGGACGACTTCTGGAAAATCCGCTCTCGCCAATGCGACTGCCAGCGCGTAAATCCCTGCGACGGCCGGAGGAATGGCCATCCCGTTGATGGTGTTTCGCGTCGCCGCTGCGAAGCGCCGCAGTATAGGCTCGACTGCCCCGCCTTCCTCTTCCGCGAGAGTCAAAAGGCGCGTACGGACCTCGTCCGCAGTCTTGGTGCGGAGGTCAGGTAGGGTCGGCGGCATACCCTTAATGGCTTCTTCGAACGAGTCGTCGAGAGCTTTTGCGATCTTCTGGTGGACCCCGTTCAGCAGCGCGCGCTCTGCTTCCGATGCCACGAAGGCGGCGCGAAGCCATGCTTCGCGCACGGGCAGAAGGAGGTCGCGCGCTCTGTTCAGGGCGAGCTTAATCTGCTCCCCAATTCCCGTGGCGGCGAGCATCTCTTTGGACGCCGTCTCGAGTTTCGAGGCGATCTCCTGGCGCTCCCGTTCCAGCCTCTCGCGCGCAAATTCGCTTAGCGGCGCGAGCGGCGCTGCTGCTAGTCGTTCTAGTTCCGCCGAAAGGGTTCTGAGCGCGAGCGTAGCGCTAGTTACAGCAGAGACAAGACCGGTCGAGTCGCCCGCATCGCACGCCGCGACCGCACGCACTTTGTCCCGCGCTTCCCCAACTAAGTTAAGAAGATTGCCGTATACTTCGCTCGCGACCACATTGCCGGAGATGGCGCCGTGGAACGTGTGCAGCATGTCGCCGAGGGCACCGAAGCCGTTCTGGACCTCGTTGGAGCAAGTGAACTCCGTAACTTCTCGCAGAAGCGGTGCGGCCGCGTTCGTTGCCACCTTCTCCAAAAGTTCCTCGAAGCTGATGAGGCCCAGCAGCTTCGCGCCGTTCCCGAAGAACTTTTGTGGGAGCCCTCCCGCACCGGAGTCCGGAAGTGCGCCGACGGGGCCGACGCGCGCGACACCCTTGATCTGCTGCTCTGGCCGCCCGATAGCACCGCCGCGGTCTCCTGCCTCGCCGAAGGTCATGCTGGCGCTGACCGGAGCGATGACGTGCAGAAACGTATCGTTCCGGAGACCACCACCCTTGCGGGCTTCCTCCTCAGACAAAGTGGTGAAGCCGTCCCGTAGATAATCTGCCGCGTAGCGGACCGTAAGTTCGCCGGGATCGCTACCAGAAAAGCGCGCGGCCGGGCCATGGCGAAGGAGCGACTCGTGGAGGCGGGGGTAAAAGGGAGGTTGGTCGTCGCTCTCTAGCGCCGAATCCATTGCGTGGTCGCGGCGGATCGCGACATCGTCCCAGGGATGCGGTGCATCGCCTGGCTCGATCTCCCCGGCACGGCTGTCGGCGCGCAGCACCCATGCCCGAGTTTCGAACACTGTGTCTCCAGGACGACGCTCCAGGGCGTAGCGACGTGCCGCGCCCCGGTGGCTGAGGCGGCGGCGGCTGTCGTGCGACTTCAATGCTTTGTCGTACGTTCCATTATAGTAATCTTGCACCCGCCGCATCTCTACGGGCTCGTGCGCGGCGGCGTTATCCACGAATAGTAACGGAAGATCGAGCACGTCGGATGACCGATCGACTCGCAAACGAAACCGCACGTCATTCTCCTTCCCAAGAGCCGTGCGCGGCCAGAAGACGAGGCCAATTCCGCCCTTTCGCCGGAGCGTGCCACGAGGCTTCTCTTCGTATTCGTCATTGTCAGCCGAAGACGATATGAACGGCTCAATCAGATCTGGTGTCTGTAACGTCAATATCTCCACGGAGCGCGCGGGCCACGCCCGCCCCTCGAAAGGTTGGCCAAGCGCGCGGTATGTCTTCGTCGCGGCGGCCACTTGAATGAATAGGCGCTGGCTGAGGTAAGCCACCGGCCCCCCAGGAACGCCCTCGGGCGGCGGCTCGAAGCGACGCTCCGTCACCTTCACAAGCGTTGCCTTGTGCCCGAGTGGATAGAGAAAGCCCTTGTATAGGACTTCAGTCACCACCTCGCGGCCGAGCACAACATGGCTGCGCCACCGTTCGACGCTGAACGCCTCAAACAGGTTACGTCCAAGCGCGTCACGTAGCGCTGCAGGTGGCGTGAAGCGGGCGTCGAGATCGAGCGTTGCGCCCATTGCCGAGAGGCTGAGATGCCGCGTTGAAAGAGCCTGTGGAATGTAGAGCGCTTGATCCCGTACATCGTTGGGTTGCAGATCCTTCAGCCGGTAGGCAGGCGGGGGCGCCACTTGGCTAAGGTGTAGCTTTCCATCTGGTCCGCGGCGCGGGATAACAGGAAGGCCGTGAACGCTAGACAAGCCAACGATTTGGTGTCGATCGTAAGCATCGAGCGATCCGCGGAAGCGAGCGCCCCCGGCGCTTCGAGTCCAACTCGCGCTCGGACCGCGGTCGGGCGTCGGCGCGCCTGCGCCGAGCGCTGCGGCGACGAAGTCGGGCGAGCCGATCGCGCGGAGTGTCGGGGGCTGTCCCGGCTGCTCGCGCAACTCCGCGCGCCATAGCGGTACCGGCCCATCAGCGCTTGGCGTCGGCGACGTGCGAAACCGGGCGTCCGCGGCAGGAGACAGGTGCATTCGCGCGGGTAGCGTGATGCGCGTGTGCTTTGGGGAGTCTCTCCAAGTAGCGGGTTCCGTCGAGGCCCAGTCCTCGACTTGCGGCGGCTCGCCGTTGCGAGCCGCCGCGGCGGTAACCTCTGCGAGGCGAGCACGTGGGTTGTCCCCGGCGCTGATCTCCTGATGGCGCAGGGCGAAGGCAAGTTCGAAAGGGGAGCGCGGTTCGAAGCGTTGCGCGCGGCGCGTGACGCGCAGTTGCAAATCGTCCCATTTGAGCAGGTCTGCCAACGTATAGTTCCGCTCGGATACGCCAGTAGCGGCGCTCCCCTGGGAGCAGGGCCACTCAAACACGAGATGGGTAACCCCCGCGGCGCGCGCCTCAACCGGGAGGATCGTGTTTGGTGGCTGGTGAGGAACGCAATCACCCTGATTCTGACCGCACCACGGGAAAGGTTCCGCGTAGGCCGCGTGCAGCGCCGACGCCACCGCAGCCGACGCGCCGGGATCGGGGAAGTCCCTCGTCGCGGCCCACATCGTCCGGATGGAGGTGGCGATCGCGGGATCGCTAAACTCTGCCTCCCAAGGCGTCGCCCCCGAAGCGCTGGGGGCGCCCCAGGCCGACTTATCGAAGAACTGCGCAGGCATGCCCGCACGCCCGACGTCGGCGGCTCGACGAGTCCGCCACGCTGCCTGGACTAGAGCATGATCGTCGTCGCGTCGCTCTGCTTCCAGCAACAGCGCCTGTAGCAGCGCTGAAGCCCCTGCCTCGTCCGTCGGCGGGTAGGTGGCGACGAGGTCAGCGACGACGATACGCGGTACGCCGAGGGTCAATTGGCTCAGGCTCGGGCGAGGTACAGTCACTACCTCGCGCGCTGCGCGGCGAGCCTGCGGTGTAAAGGCAAAATCGGCGCCGAACCAGTAATAGTCGGGGTGACTCTCGGTGGAGCCGATCAGCAACGCCTTCAGGCGCTCACGGTAACGTACGAGGAAATCCTCAAACTCTTTCGTGTAGCGCCCGCTATCCCGTAATTCCTTGTCCAGCGCGGCCCGCTCCCCTGGCAAGCGGGCACGGGCCGCCTCGGACGGTTTGCCGTCCTGAGCATCAGCCGAAATCTCCGGAGTGGGAACCTGCGGGCGGCGGCGAGCGTAGGCGTGTTCTAACACATGCTGCGGCGGGAACTCCACACGCAGCAGTGGGGAGCGGACCGAACCGGTCGGGCATGCACCCACACCACTGGGGAGCCGCAACATAGCGCCACGGTCCCCAACCACCAGCCCGACACCATCGAACCCGAAGACCAGGCTGAGAAGGTCGCGTTCCCGCCGAACGCGCAACCTCGCTTGATCCAGCGATAGCTCGACAGCAGGCCCGCTCCCGGAAAGCCGCGCGATGCCCGCCATTCCCGCATCCGACCCGGCCCCGAGCCAGAACGCAAGGCGCGGGTAGTTTGTAAAGTCCAGCCGCCCCTGGTCGGCGTACCCCGGCACACCGTCACCTAGCGGCAGGCGAATATCGTAGTGCGTAAGCGCCGCGCTGACATCAAACTTCGTGACGGCGCCGGCCCGTGCGGAGAGCCGCACGTCTGCGGGACCGTCGCGCGTTCCCGTTACGATGAAGTTGCCACCGGGAGCCGAAACTCGTTGGTCCCGCACGGCCACCCGCAGGACGATTTCAGCCGCCTTACTCCCAGAGGAGTCGAGACCGAATGCTGCTCGCTCCGGTCCCCCTGCGGCATCGGCAAGGCGAAGCCCGAACGACCCCACCGAGAGCCGCAGTTCGGTCCCCTCTACCACCAAACCCGACTGGAGAATGGGTGAGCGGATGGCTCGGACCGTGGACGTCCTACCAGTGAGCCGCACTGTGCGCTCCGCCCGCCGCCCAATCTCAACGTCAAAGGGCATGGATGTCGGCAACTCCGCCCGCGCCAGGGTGGTCACGTCGCCGTCTCCCGCGATCCCTGGAAGCAGTCGCCACTGCGTGACGCGAGGAACCCCCAGCCAAACCTCGCCTGCATTTGGGAGATCTAGGTGAGTGGAAAGGTCACGGCGCAGCCAGAGCCGAGCGCCGGCAAGCCTCGTCTCAGCTGGCAAGATCGCCGCGAGGGGCCGCGCCATGGCGGCCGTGAGGGCACGCCCGAGCTCGAATGATGCTTCAGCGGTAGATGGGACAGGAGCGGGTATGAAAGAGATAAGAGGACCGCTCCCTATCGTGAGCGTTGCATTTACAAACCAGGATGTGTTTCGCTCCTCGAATGCGATCCTAAGCAGAGTCGGGCGATCGAGAAGGCGGCCGTTGACCAAAAGGAGTTTGTTAGCCACTCCACTAACGAGTTCGACCGTCACTTCCTCACCGAACGCATTCCTGAGCGTTTGACTGGGAACTGCCCAGACGGGGATACCGTCGCGGTTCACGGTGAAACCGGTAGCCGTCACATTCACGTCAAGCGGTTCTGCTGCGCTCGCAGGAACAGCAGCGGCAGCAAGGGAGACAAGGACTTCTCGTCGCCGGATGAAGAGGTTTTGCGTCACGCGACAGCTCCCTGTTCAATGATCCAACCGCTTGAAAGCGCCTTGCTCTCTAACCGCGATCGATTGCCGAGCTCTGGATCAATACTTAAATATCGGGTTAACCTGAGCACGTAACAGCAAGCCTCTCCAGACGGATGCAATTAGTCGCAATCGATCTTGCGCGTCTTCGCCTCAAATATGACCGCTGTGGTCATGCCCGATTGAGTGACTTGCTATCCTGGATTGAGCCCGACGTCGCCGCAGCTCACTTGATCGGTGCCGCTCGTCCGGTCGATGCATTCATAGCGGCATTGGGCCTGTCCCGGGTGAGATCTCGGACGACGGCTCTCGACTCTCTACGTTCGTACTCACACCATAATTCGGAAGTCGCGAGTGCAGCGTCTTCCTGGGGCGAGAGAGGAAAGGAGAAGTGTGGCGCATAATACCATCCCGAAGCTCTCCTCAATAAGAATGTGTGGCGGTACGGGTGCCTCTTGACGCCAGCGTGACAATGCTCTCCGTGGCCGAAGCCTCGGGACATCCTATCGTTACCAGCACCTGTGATGACCTAGGACAGAAGCGAAAGACCGAGTCCTGTGAAGCCTCAGCCTTAGCCACAGCCAGGATGGCCGATTGGCGGGGTCACTTCTCGCCACTGACCATTGTCTCCGCACTGCTGATAAGTTGTTCCAAGGCAGAGTTCGGCGCCGGGAGAAAAGTGGCCGGTGCAAAGCGTTCCCGGGTAAGAACCAGGAGGGAAGTCAGAGCCCCCGCCAGGAACACCTGGAAACGCACATGAACCGCGCTGACGCCACGCGTTTGGTGCCGTGCATTGGTGAGAGACGCGTCGAAAGCAGGATTCAAACCCCAGACTGTAAGCCCTCTGCTCGTAAGCGCAGGCGGCTCCTTGTGCCGAAGCAAGACCGTGCATTCCACATACGAGCAGCAAAGCACCCAAGGTGTGGCGGATCATTGCTCTCTTCCTTTTGTCAAAGCGAGGAAAGCATGCGACCCTTGGCGCCGCAAGAACATTGTTCCTCAAAAATTTGATTGAGCTTCTGTCGGCTATCGGGTGCAAAGTCAACCTGATCGCGCCTAGGTTGGTCGACTGCTTGGAGCACAATTCAAGTTGTGCCACCGGAGCCACGAGACTGCGCCGGTGGTGATCTAGTACAGCGCGAAAACGTCGACACGGCTTCAAAGTGAAGTGCCGTCGAAGCGTTGAGGTGACACGGCGGAAGTGGTCCGGTCCTGATGTTGGCTTTTCGGCGGATTTCCCCAGATTGGATGGAGAGATTGGCCATGAAAAAGCGATACTCGGTGGAGCAGATCGTGGCGGCGCTGAAGCAGGGCCGAATTGGGCCTGCCGGTGGCCGACCTGATCCGCAGGCTCGGCATTTCCGAGCAGACCTTTTACCGGTGGAAGAAGCAGTATGCGGGGCTGGAGACCGACCAGGTCCGGGAGTTCAAGCAGCTCGCCGAAGAGAACGCCCGCTTGAAGAAGCTGGTGGCGGAGCTCAGCCTGGACAAAGCCGTGCTGCAGGACGTGCTGTCAAAAAATGTATGGTCGGCCCCGCCCGTGCAAGGGTCGTGATCGCTCCGACGGTTCCAGTCTGCATAAATGTATCCGGCCTCTCGCGAGTGAGCTGCTGTTGCAGCCAGGCCATGATGAGATCCGCGCGCACCGTTCTCGAATAACGCTTCGGGCACAAGGCCCGCTTTTTTGCTCAGAGCTTACGCTGCGCCGATCCACTGTCTCGTCATCACGTTCCCGAACCTCGCAGTCTGTCGTAGGTGCCGTCAGGCCATGGCCGGACCGCGCCGTTCGTAGGTCGCACCCGGCTTGGTGATCACCACCCAGGCAACGCGGGCGATCTTCGCGGCAAGCGCCACGGTCACCTTGTTGCCATGCATGCGCTTCTCCAACCCGTCGATCCAGCCGCCCAGGCGGTCCCGGGACCGGTCGAGGTGCATCACGCAGGATCGTGCCCCGTGAACGAGCAGGCGTCGCAGATAGGAGCTGCCCCGCTTGCTGATGCCGAGCAGCGTCGTCCGGCCGCCGGTCGAGTGCTCCCGCGGCACAAGGCCGAGCCAGGCCGCCATGTCGCGCGCCTTTCGGAACTGCCGGCCCGCCCCAGCGGCCGCCAGCAGGGCGGTCGCGCCCAGCGGCCCGATGCCGGGGATCGTCATGAGGCGCCGAGCGACGTCGCTGGACGCGGCGGTTGCCTCGATGTCGCCGCTGACCTCGGCAATCCGCCCCTCGAGCTGCCTCACGTCCTCGAACAGCGCCGCGAGCAGGCGCCGCATGGCGGGCGTCAGGTCGTTCGTGTCATCCGCCAGGACGCGCGGCAGATCGGCCTTGAACTTCCCCGCCCCCTGATGCATCGCGATGCCGTACTCCAGGCAGAACGCTCGCATCTGGCAGATCACGCGCGTGCGCTGGGCGACGAGACGGTCGCGCACGCGATGGAGCGCTTGCAGGTCGATCTGTTCGGGGCTCCTGACCTCGACGAACCGCATCGTCGGACGCGAGACGGCCTCGGCGATCGCCTCGGCATCGATGATGTCGTTTTTGTTCGACTTCACGTAGGGCTTCACGAACTTGGCCGGGACGATGCGCACCGTGTGACCGAAGGCCATGATTTTGCGGGCCAGCCATTGGGAGCCGGGGCAGGCCTCCATGCCCACCACGGTCGGCGAGGCCCGTTCAAAGAACTGCAGGACCGTGTCACGTCGGAACGTCGCCTTCTGCACGGGCGTGCCGACCGCATCGAGGCCAACGACGTGGAAGACGTTCTTGCCGATGTCGACACCGAAGATCGCGGCGTCACGCGGCGCGTTGCGCACTTTCATGGGTGCTCCTCCTTCTGGTTACCCAGGCCCAGTCTGGTGGTGGAGAGCGGGGCGGACCATCTCATTAATGGTGAGGCCCGCTCTTCGCCGGGACGTGGTGCGCCACCTGCAGGACGCCTACGGCATTGGCGAGCGGCGGGTCTGCCAGACCACAGGGTTCCACCGATCCTCGCAGCGATACCGCTCGCGGCGGGATCCGCAGGTGGAACTGCGGATGCGGCTGCGTGACCTGGCCGCGGCCCGGGTTCGCTACGGCTACCGGCGTCTGCACGTGCTGCTGCGGCGCGAGGGCTGGCCGGTGAATCACATGGCCTAATCGCATTGGGGCTTCCGGTAAGCTCTGGCCTCTGACCAGCCCAATGGGGAGGAAGCGATGCTGCTTTATGTAGGCCTCGACGTGTCCCAGAAGGAGACGGAGATCTGTGTCGTCGACGCTGAGGGGCGTCGGATCTGGCGCGGCAAATGCGCCTCCCAGCCAGAGGCGGTCGCCGCCGCATTGGAACAGCATGCCCCTGGCGCCGCGCGGGTAGGAATGGAGACGGGCCCGCTCGCCATATGGCTTTGGCACGGGCTCAAGGCGCTCAATGTTCCGATCGACTGCCTGCACGCGCGACATGTTGCCGCGGCCCTGTCGCTGCAGGTCAACAAGACGGATGCCAACGATGCCCATGGCATCGCCCAGGTGGTGCGCTCTGGCTGGTACCGGCCGGTCGCCGTGAAGAGCCTGGCAAGCTGCAAGATGCGGGCAATGCTCGCCGCGCGACGCCATCTCGTGAGCGTGCGCACGTCGCTCTACAATCAGATCCGCGGTTTGCTGAAGACGTTCGGGGTGGTGCTTGGTCCTGGCACAGGGGGCACGTTCGAGCGGGCGGTCCACGAGAGATGCCCGGACGACCCCCTGGTCCAGAGTGCGATCCACGCCCTGCTCGGTGCATGGAAGACAGCCGGCGATCAGAAAACGGAACTCGAACGCCAGCTCATTCACTTGGCGCGGCAGGACGAGGTTTGCCGCCGGTTGGCGACGGTGCCCGGCGTTGGTGCGATCACCTCGCTCACCTTTGTCTCGACGCTCGACGATCCGAAGCGGTTCCGGCGCTCGTGCGATGTTGGGGCCTATCTCGGCCTTACCCCGAAACGCCATCAATCCGGCGAGGTGGACTTGGCCGGGCGGATCTCGAAATCCGGCGACCGGATGGCACGAAGCCTTCTGTTCGAGGCGGCGAACGCGCTGATGACGCGGGTCGGCAAAGACAGCGCCTTGGGACTTTGGGGAGCACGCCTCGCCGCGCGCATCGGCAGCCGAAAGGCTAAGAGTAAGCGCGGCGTAGAGGCCCGTCTTCCGTCGCGGGCTGGGACTGTGCTGGGTCGGCCTGGGATTGGGAGCTTCGAGCCGACATTATGGTCGACATTAATGACGACGCGAAGGCCGGCGGGTATCGCCGGCTCGAGGTGCTGACGGGGCCTGGTCGCCGTCGGAAGTGGTCGGACGACGATAAGGCGAAGGTTGTGGCGGAGACGCTCGAACCCGGCGCGGTTGTGGCCGAGGTGGCGCGTCGTTGGCAGATCTGTCCGCAGCAGGTGTTCACGTGGCGGCGGGAGATGCGGGCCGGGATCGGCGAGCCGCTGGATTTCGTGCCGGTCGTCGTGGAGGCGACTTCCAAACCTGCAGACGCGTGCACACCGGCGCGCGGCACCCCGGCGATCGAGGTGAAGCTCGCGGGCGCTGTGCTGCGGGTCGCGCCCGACACCGACGAGGCGTTGCTGACCACGGTGCTGCGGGCGATCCGGGCCTCGGCGGCGTGATCGCGCTGCCGGCCGGCGCGCGGATCCTGCTGGCGAGCAAGCCAGTTGATTTCCGCAAGGGCGCGCACAGCCTAGCGGCGCTGGCCGCCGAGATGCTGGGCGCGGATCCGTTCTCGGGCGCGGTGTTGGTGTTTCGGTCGCGCCGCGCCGACCGGGTCAAGATCCTGGTCTGGGACGGCAGTGGCCTCGTGCTGATCTGGAAGCAGTTGGAGGGTGGCGCGTTCCGCTGGCCGGCGGTGGTGGATGGCGTGCTGCGTCTCACGCCGGTCGAGTTCGCCGCGTTGTTCGACGGGATCGATTGGCGACGCGTGCAGGCATCGCGGGAGATTCCCAAGCCGAGCGCACCTGCATAGAATCGCACGCACGATGCGCGTCGCGGCCGCCGACATGCCGAGCCTGCCGGAAGATCCAACGGCGCTGCGCGCGCTGCTGCTGTCGGTCATCGCTGAGCGCGACAATCTGGCTGCCGAGCGCGACGCGCTGGCGGCGCGTAACGAGCAGCTCCACCACCTGCTGCTGAAGCTCAAGCGCCGGCAGTTTGGGGCGAAGTCGGAGCGCCTGCCCGAGGACCAGTTGCTGTTCGCGTTCGAGGAGATCGAGGCGACGCTGGCCGGCAACGCGGCCGAGGCGGGCAAGGCCTCGCCGACGCTGCGCCAGAATCAGGCGAAGCGTCGCCGCGGGGGACGTGGCCGGCTGCCTGCCCATCTGCCGAGGATCGAGCAGGTCCTGGCCCCGGCGGCGACGGTCTGCCCCTGCTGCCAGGGCCCACTCGTCGAGATCGGCTGCGATGCCGCGGAGCGCCTCGACGTGATCCCGGCGCAGTTCCGCGTGCTCGTGACCAAACGGCCGAAGCTCGCCTGCCGGGCCTGCCCTGGCGTGGTGCTGCAGGTGCCCGCGCCGGCCCGCCTGATCGAGGGGGGCGTGCCGACCGAGGCGACGGTCGCGCACGTCCTGGTCTCGCGCTACGCCGACCACCTGCCATTGTATCGCCAGTCGCAGATCCTGGCGCGGCAGGGGATCGAGATCGGCCGCGAGGTGCTCGCCGACTGGACGGGCACCGGGGCGCTGGAGATCGTCCCCGTGGTCCGGCGCATGCGCGAGATCCTGCTCGCCTCGCCGCGGCTATTCGCGGACGAGACCACGATGCCGGTGCTGGACCCCGGACGCGGCAAGACGAAGAAGGGCTATGCCTGGGCAATTGCGCGCGACGACCGGCCCTGGGGCGGGGCGGACCCGCCGGCGGTGGTGTTCCACTACGCACCGGGCCGCGGGGCCGAGCATGCGAAGGACCTGCTCAGCGGCTACCAGGGCACCCTGCAGTGCGACGGCTATGGCGGCTACAAGGCGCTGGCCGCGGCGAGCGAAGGCCTCACGCTGGCATTCTGCTGGAGCCACGTGCGGCGCGAGTTCATCGAGCTGGCCACGGGCAAGGCTGCGCCGATCGCCACGGAGACGCTGCAGCGCATCGCCGCGCTCTACGCCATCGAGGCCGAGGTCCGCGGCAAGCCGCCGGACCTCCGCATGGCAACTCGGCAAGCGAGGAGCCGGCCGCTCGTCGGGGACCTGTTCGCCTGGCTCGAGGAGCAACTCGCGCGCCTGCCCGGCGGCAGCCCGACCGCGCAGGCGATCCGCTACGCGCTGAACCACCGCGAGGCCTGGTGCGGTTCCTCGAGGACGGCCGCATCGAGCTGGATAACAACACCGTCGAGCGCGCCATCCGCCCGATCTGCCTCAGCCGCAAGAACGCGCTGTTCGCCTCGGGCGATGATGGCGGCGCACGATGGGCCGCCGTCGCCTCGCTCGTGGAGACGTGCAAGCTGAACGGCGTCGACCCGCAGCGGTACTTCACCGACCTGCTGACCCGCCTCGTCAACGGCTGGCCCAACAGCCGGATCGACGACCTCATGCCCTGGCGCTGGAGGACCGGCGAGAACGGCTGATCGTCAACTGCCGAAAGCAGGGGCCTCTACGCCGCGCTTACGGCTAAGACCGCGGTCGCACGAAAGCTCGCGACGATCCTGCACCGCATGTGGCTGGACGGCACGGAGTTTGTGTCCGCCCCGGCCCACTGATCTCCCGCTCCGGCGGGAGGCGTCCCCGGCAGAGGACGTCGGCAGGGTCACCCCGCACTCGCTTACGCGACACGGACCTGAACGCGTGAATCACATTGGGGGACCAGCTGACGATGGCCATGATGAGGCGAGCCGGTCTCGACCTCGAAGACGACAAGGTCCGCTGCGCTGGGGTCGCCGCACGCCAAAGTGCTTGACCGCGATTAGACGACAAGCGCGTCTGGCGCGTCATGAAGGCGCACGGCCTGCTTCTGGCCCGGCATGTGGGCGGGGCGGACCGCCGCCATGACGGGCGTGTCGCCGTCGAGGCCCGCAACACCCGCTGGTGCTCGGATGGGTTCGAGATCGCCTGCGACAACGGCGAGCGGGTCCGGGTCGCCTTCACCCTCGACTGCTGCGACCGGGAGGCCATCACCTTCGTCGGCACCAAGGGCGGTATCACTTCGGAGCATGTCCGCGACATGATGGTCGAGGCCGTCGAGCGCAGGTTCGGTCTCGTCAATCGACCATTCCTGTGGCCATTTTGGAGAGGCCGAGTACCTCGCCGCGCTCGGCGAGGCACCGACTGATAGTCAATTTCGTAGAGCAACCTTGTAGCGACCGCGGAAGAACAAGCTGCCGTTGCGCTGAGGGATCAGCATTTAGCCAGCTTCGTCTACGACCAGCATTAAGGTTGCGCGCGCTCAACTCGCACCTTCTTTTACCTGCCTTGTGGCGAGTCAACCTGGTCACGCTCAATCGACTGTATAAGCCCAAGCTCTCGCAGCTGGTATAGCCGCGTCAGCGCCTCGGCGTTCAACTCCACTATATAGTTCCGCGGGCTGGCCTGCGGCTCGACCTGCAACACTCCTGGACCGCGCAGCATCTCGGTCACACGAGCCCGATTTGGCTGTGCGTCTCCTGCTGGAACCGTACCGGTCGGGGCTCCGCTAGACCTATCAGGACCAACGGTAACCGAAAGCCTTACAGCACCCTGGCGTGCAGCTCTTGCAAGCAGATCCTCATCCATGGATCCCATATTTGCGCCCTCTCGTTCGTTTTGTAGGAGTCGTGACACCGCTTGGCCAACATCAAGGCGGGGCCTAGCCAAATTGTTGCGGATGTCTGTAATTTGACGCCCTGTTTCAGCAATCACCGTCGCCACGTCATCAACTGATGAGCGTGGCACCGCTGACCTTAGGACGGCCCAGGCTCCCGCAACGTGAGGAGCCGCCATAGACGTGCCACCCTTTACGCCGAACCCTCCTCCGTTCAAGGAAGATTCGATTTCGTGCCCCGGGGCCAGAAACCGGAGCATTCGAGAACTATTTGATGTCGGACGCACGGCGTCCTGCTTTGTGGTGTTCCCAACGGCAAATGCCGTCGAAATGCAGGCTGGTGAGGAGATACCATCACTGGCGCCGCCATTTCCCGAAGCGATAACGGTCGCGACCCCGGCCGCGCGAAGCTGATCAATTATCGCTTTAGTGTCTATGTTTTGTTGTGAAGTACTATCGCATGCTGCCTTGTGAAGACCGCTGCCTAGGCTCATATTCACAGACGCAATCCGGAATTGAGTGGTCAATGTTTGTACGTGTCTTAAAGCTGCGATTTGATCTGAACGGTACGAAAGAGCACATGGGGATTGTGTTCTCGCGTCAGCGCATGGCGTCGCACCCCCCTGACGATCATCAAAGCGAGAGAACACCTGGATCGCAATAATTTGTGCGTCCGGCGCTACACCAGGGAATCTTGCATCGCTGCCTGCCGCAATACCAGCAACATGCGTCCCATGCCCGCAACCATTTATGTTTAAAGGACAATCCGCGGCGACATTGGCATTAGGGCGATCGGGCGAAGGACAGAAGGAACTTGCGTTGTCTGCAACAGATGCAGATGAAAAGCATGCTTGAGCGACTACCCGGCCGCCAAAGGTGCTATGACCTACATCCACACCCGAGTCTAATATCGCAATTGCTTGTCCAGCGCCACGGAAGCCCGAGGTCCATGCTTGAGGTCCCCCAATCAGGGGCACGGACTCGTCGAGAAGCGGTGCGTCAATTGTGTCGCGTTCAACTGACAGCCCTCGGCGCAATAACTCTTGCAAACCATTACTGTCAACCTCCAATACAACAAGGGGCAACCCTTCAAGGCGCCGCATGAATGCTGCATTGACTTGATTGGCCACGACATCAAATTCGCTTTGAGCGACGCTAACTTCATCCGCGGAAGGGAATCTGAGATCGCTTCTTGTCGGAATTCTTACGATAACCCTTGTAAGACCCGCGGAATTAGCTGTTTGCCCCGTTGCCCCAGAAATCGTTTGACTCAACGCTGTTGCTGAAATCGCCTGTGCACCGATCATCAAAAGGGCGGGCAGCAAACCAGCGAAATTACTTCGAAACGAAGTACCAAGTCTACGCTTTATGCTCGCTGATAGGGTCATATTGATTGCTGGTGATTTCACGAGATGTCTCCTCTGTGAGTTAGACTTCTCCGTCCGACTAGGGCCCTGTTCCGCGCTTGATCCTCAGCATGCGAGGGGCACTCTGAGGTCACTTGCACCCGCATTTCCCAGATGTACCTGACGGCTTAAAACAGGGTCCACGTATCGTGGCTCGCAAAGCAAATTAATTCTAAGGAATGCACTGCTGGACTAGATGCCGTAATGGGCCGGCCATCCAGGTTTGGGCGGTAGGGCGGCTGTCCCTCAGAGTGATGGTGTTGTGGAACGGGGTCCGAGTGGGTCGGCCCCAAGCATCATCGAGGGACAGCCATGGAGCACTATGCTGGGACTGATGTCTCGCTGAAAGACAGCAGCGTGTGCGTGGTCGATGCCACTGGCCGCATGGTGCACGAGGGGGAAGGTGGCGAGTGAGCCTGAGGCGCTGCTTGCCTGGCTTCGCGGCCTTCGGGTTCAGGTATCGCGGATTGGGCTCGAGGCGGGGGGCGTCGTCGCAGTGGCTGCATGCCGGGCTCGAGAACGCTGGCTTTGAATCGGTGCTGCTGGAGACGCGGCACGTGAAGGCGGCGCTCTCGGCGATGACGGTGAAGACCGATCGCAAGGACGCCCGTGGTATCGCGCAGTTACTGCGGATGGGTTGGTTCCGGCCGGTGCACCGCAAATCGCCCGCTGCCCAGGAGGTGCGTGCGCTGCTGGTCGGACGAAAGCTGCTGCAGGGCAAGTTGCGGGATGTGGAGATGAGCATCCGGAGTATCTCGCGTGGCTTCGGGTTGAAGGTGGACGAGGTCAGCAAGGCGAAGTTCGCCGTGCGGATCCGCGAACTCGCTGCCGGGCAGGACATGCTGGAGACGGTCAACCGGCACAATGCTGGCCGCCCGCGAGGCTCTCCTGGCTGAGTTCATGCGCCTGCACCGGCGCATGCTGGCGATCGTGCGGGCCGATGAGGTTTGCCGGCGCCTGATGACGGTGCTTGGCGTGGGCGCGCTGGTGTCGATCACCTTCAAGGCGACGGTCGACGACCCAGGCCGGTTCCGATCCTCCAAAGCGGTCGGGGCGCATTTCGGGCTCACTCCGAAGCGCTACCAGTCCGGCGAGACGGATGTGACGGGCGGGATCAGCAAGGTGGGCGACGCGATGGTGCGCACCGCGCTCTACGAGGCTGCCAATGCGGTGCTGAGCCGGCCGACGCGCTTCTCGGCCATGAAGCGCTGGGCGATGGACGTCGCCAAACGCCGCGGCCTGAAGCGGGCGAAGGTGGCCTTGGCGCGCAAGATCGGGACCGTGCTCCATCGCATGTGGGTCGATGGTACCGAGTTCCGCTGGGGCAAGGAGGCAGAGATCGCCGCGTAGGAGGTCATCGACGCGCGAAGGAGGAGTTTGGGCGGGGCGGACCGAAGGGGTCGCACCCGTCCTCCGAAGTCCCGTCGCCGGGACGCGGGGACCAGCGAGGCCGGGTGTCATGCTGTGGAAGGCTCTCGGGCCGAACCACGCGCCTGGGATTGGGCCGCTGCTTCTCTGTCTGACCGCATGATGTGGCGGCCCCGCGCCGACCACGGACGGAAGCATGAAACCGGCGACGCGGTACTCACTTGGAGGGCTTGACGCACCAAGGCCCATTAGGGAAGCACTATAGTTGCGCGCGTGGATGGCCCCCTGTCCTGCAAGAAGAATTTTGGCGATCGAGCAGCGGTAGTCGCTTGCAGTCGTGTGTCCGGCCTTCAGCGCGGCACGACGGCCGCTGGCCCTGATGGGTGTCCGCGAACTGGGGCCTCATCGGTCTCACGGGTTCAACGACCTCGGATACGTTCCAGGCTGCTCCAAACTCTTCGGGACGGCCGCTCACTCCATCACGCCTCGTCCTCTCGCAAGCACCCTCCTTCCGGCTGCCTTACTTCATGCCGCGGGAACGGCTGCTGGCCGGTATACGTCTCCCCGGGCCATCAGGGCCCAGACGATGCGCGCCATCTTGTTCGCAAGCGCGACCGCAACCTTGAGCCGGGCATGCCGGTGCAGGAGCCCCTGGACCCAGCCATTGGCCTTCACCTCCCGCGAGCCCCGCAGCGCGGGTTGTGCCCCGATGATCAACAGGCGGCGGATGTAGCCGTCTCCCTGGTGAGTGATCCGGCCCAAGCGCTGCTTTCCGCCCGTTGAGTTCTGCCGGGGCACCAAGCCCAGCCAGGCTGAGAACTCCCGGCCAGAGCGGAACATCGAGGCGTCGGCGATGGTCGCGACGATGGCGCTCGCGATCAGCGGCCCAATTCCCGGGACCTTGGCGAGGCGCTGGCTGGTCTGATTGGCCCGGTGCCAAGCCAGGATCTCCGCATCAACCTGATCGATGCGCTTCTCAAGCTCGTCGATCTGCTCTGCAAGAAGGCCGAGGATCCTTCGCCCGGGCTCAGGGACCGTATCCGTTTCCAAGTGGGCGCGCAGCCGTCCCAAACGGCAAATGCCCTGCGCCTCGGCAATGCCGAACTCTGCCAGGAGGCCACGCAAGGAGTTGGCGGCCTGGGTCCGCTGTCGGACCAGCAGATCACGCGTGTGATGCATGACCAGGACAGCCTGTTGCTCCCGGCTCTTGATCGCTACGAACCGCATGGTCGGACGGGTCACGGCTTCGCAGATCGCCTCCGCATCGGCCGCATCGTTCTTGCCTCGCTTGACATAGGCCTTGACGTAGTGCGCCGGCATTAGGCGAACCTCGTGACCCAGCTCGCTCAGTTCTCGCGCCCAGTAGTGCGCCGTTGTGCAAGCTTCCATGCCGATGAGGCACGGTGGCAGCCTTGCAAAGAACGGCATCATCGCGGCACGACGCAGCTTCTGGCGCAGCACGACTTTGCCGTCAGGACCGAAACCGTGAAGCTGGAAAACATGCTTGGCGAGATCGACGCCGATCGTGGCAATCTGCATGGCGGATGGCCTCCTCCTGAGGTGTTCGACGACCCTCACCTTGGCACTTTGATGCCGATCGGGGGCCATCCACCCCATCGGTCTCAGGGCCCAAGCCCTGGAGAAGATGGGTTCCACACGCTCCAGGCCTCATAAACCGCGCGGTGTCAGGCACCACATTTTTGATCAGGCTACTGGAACGCCGGTTCGACCGTTAGCCATCCGTCTTTCACTCTCGACGAGCGGCCAACTATTCGCCGCCGCAGAATACGGTGCAAAAATGAACAGAAACCGCTTAAGCTGCCGCTTCGCATTAGCCTATGAGGGCCACGGGCCATGGGCCATGGGCCATGGGCCATGATTAACCCTCGTTTGGATGGCATGGAAGAGTACCGGAAGGACTGCTGCATCTCCTCCTCTCAAACGGTAGCAATCCTTCACGACGCATTCAAAATCGGACCAAAGATCAGTCTGATACCCGCGTCCGTGTAGCAAAACTAGCCTCTAGCGCCCTGGCGAGTCCGACATATTTGGATTGCCTCGGAACGAACTAACATAGTCCGCCGTTTCATTCAGCCGGCGAGCATCGTGGCTCCTCTCGGCATTGCCCCACTCGGTAGGTCGTGCCCATTGAAGTTCACGTGGACACAGAGGAGAGGAATTGCACGGATAACCCATTATTGTCCTGCGACGACGCACTTCATCAGTATAACCATGCGCATAACCCGGTGCCGAGTCTGCCTCCGGATTGTGCCTTGCACCCTGTAGATGTCCGATTTCGTGTGCAAAAGAATACTGGCGGGTGGCGCAATCGAAATTCACAAGGGCGAACGCCGCGTCGGCTCCGACTTCAATGTCGCGAGCGAGTCCGCAGTAAGAGCGATTATTCACGAGCAACACCGCGATATCTGCCGCTCTCGTGTCGCGCAGCGAATGAATTTCATCTATTTTCCCATCCCCGCGAAGGGCAAACGCATCTAAGTCAACATCAAATGAGCCGGATTCGTTATAATTGAGGTGGATCGGATCGCCCGCCAAAACCAAGCGAATGTTTACTCCAGAGTTAACATAAGATCGGTTGGATTGAGCTATCGCCAATGCAACAAGTGATCGTACATCGTCAACCCGCTCCGCGACCTGGTTGGTATAAGCGACTACCACACTAATATCTGTCACGCGATTGTCATTCAGGTCTTTCAGGGGGATTGAGGGCGCGTCACGTGTCTGCCCTGCGCGGCTCCGAAAGGAGGGTGGGTGTTCTGGAGGAAATGTTGCTCGGTCCACCTCCGTCAGAGCGTGCAGTCCTCTTCCAAGCGGGCGAATTTCTATGAAGCTATCGCCTAAATCTATGGTGCCTGTGACCGAGTCTCCCTGAATTATAAGGACGGAGTCGCTAGAGCCGGCTGTATTTGCGCCGGCCGAAGGAGGGGCCGGCTCTGCAGCACCGTTCCAAGAAAAATTCGAAGCTGCTGAGTCAGCGGTCCCGCCGAGGGCTATCATCCTCTCATTAAAAGGCCGGATTTGGACCTGACTACTGCTTTGCAGTCTAGATAGAAACTCGTCAGTCGCAATGACCACTTCTGTGCGGCGTGACGACGGCTGGCTTTCGATTTGCTGTAATCTTCGCGCCTGCTCATCATTTAAATCAGCTCGCCGGGCACTCGGAAGCATGTTTACGTCTCCCGGCTGCGCGAAAGCGGCGCCGGAAGATAGTAAAGCTACAATCATTAATGAATGCATTTTGGAGAACATGTCCTCCTCCCTGTGAATCGGTTTGATCAAGAGCGAAAGTCCACCCTCTGGCCTAGTCCGATGAGCACGCCCGACGCACTATCAAACACCAGAGGATAAATCCCGGGCGCCAAGCTCGTCTCTACGGTCCTCGTGCCCGGGGGTAGATCTGCCCCTGCGACTCCAAGTCGTGCTGCGCCTACAAGAGCTGTGATTATCTCTGCCGTCTTTGGATCGGACGTTGCCTCGAGGCTTGTCAGGTTCCAACCGTTCTCGAGCGTCGGTCTCATTGAAACCGTGCCGAACAATACTCGCTCACGTATGACGTATTCTTGTGAGTAGTCAGGCAAGTAGATTATCTGGATGCCAGAACCCCTTGGCTTGCCGTCGTTGTCCAAAAGTTGTGACACGAGCAAATAGGGTCGAGGGCGGAAAAACCTCAAGCCTTCGCGGTAACTGGCGGGACTGTAAGGTTGTACTTCAACTTTTGAACAGCCTGCGACCGCAGCGGTCATCAGGCTAAGAGCGTAAATTAAGGCGCTTTTCTTCGCGCAACGTCTGCGCTTCATCTGCTACCTCCGCTTGAATCTGTTTAGCGGTCGCCCGCAAAAATAGATGCTACCACTCATTCCTGCCTTGCATGTCAGAGTCTTCGTATCTTCTCTTAGAGGAAATGAGTGCTGGCCTAGTTCGCTCTCCCGACGTTTCCCCCGCTCGGCCTCGGCGTTGGATACGAGCCGCCTGTTGACCCGGAGCTACTGCTCGATCCTCTACCGTCGAAGACTTGAGGCGAGGGTGTGGGACCAGGCGAGGGCATCGAAGGTGGCGAAAACGAAAAAGGAGGTGTCGGTGATGGAGATGGACGAGGTGATGGCGACGGCGTTGGCGACGGAGAAGGTCGGGATGGCCCAGGCTGCGACCATGAAAGCGTGGCGGGCAGTACCAGCATGCCTAGGCCGGCTGAAAAGCCCAGAAGTATCTTATGCATAATCTTTCCTCCCTTCCTAATAGTTTGTTGCGGGGCTTCGTCAGGGAATTTTGGAACTTCTCTTCTGAAAAACCAAATTCCTGTGTTTAGGGTCAGCAGCCTACCGAAAAGATCCGAGTAGTTTGGACGGGGCGAACGAAATAGACTCTTGACCAGTTAAGAGGATTCGGCTGGCTCCATTCTGCAAAACCACCACCAATAGGAAAGCGAAGGTAAAAATTACGTGACCTCTCGTAGAGGCTTACATAATTCTCTACGATTCCCTGGTCCTCGAATGTGGCAAACACGGCGCCTGTCTCATCGTTGATTTCAACCCAGCGATCTCCCTGACGTTCGAAGCGGCCACCAGGTTTCGAGTATTGCGTCGGGCGCGGCCTAAGGCTGCCTCCGCCAGCGGCGCGGTTGAACCCACATGTGACAGCCTCAATCCTGGCCGTACGAGGCGGGTGACTAGGTGCCACACGGTCGGGTATTTGTCGGTATGGTAGTAGAGCTTGTTCAAGTGTTCCGCCCATGCTTGCGATGGCGAAGCCAGCAAATACGTCCGCCTCCAATTCAAGCGGAGGTTGGCTGCCGGTGGATGTTAGCGTATGTCCATTAAGATGATGCCCTACCTCGTGTGCCAGAATAGTCCAGGCGGACCACTCAGAAGTAGTCTGCGCTCGAATCTGGCTAAGAAAAGACTCACTAAACAAAATGTACCTCTTGCCGTTTCGAAGTACCGCTCGTGCATTCCCAACATTGGCTTGTAGGGCTTCGAAATTCGGTCGAAGAGCGACGGCGGAAGTAATAGAATTAATTATTTCAGCGGCATCCCGTGAGCTTCCGACAATGTAGACGTCGGCCTCGAACCGCTCTACTGCGTAGAAGTCACAACTTCCCTCAGGCCCTTGCTCCCACCTTTCGATTTGGGGGTTTGGCTGCGAGCGCGATGTGTGGGGGAATATGCCAAGCGATGCCGCAGAGGTTAGACTAGAGATCAATCCAAGGAGAGGGCGGCGTTCTAAATTTCGGTGCTCTCTGCACAACAATCCTCGAGCGAGACATGCGCAGAATTGGGCTCTTGAAGGAGTTGACCGGTCTATGGGCATCGTCCGGATCCCTGCTAATCGCACTCTGCCGCGACGGCGATTGTGGCACTTCACTGCCGGGGAGATCGTATCATATTGCATTATGATGCATGTGATTTCAGATTAATTTTCCAACATCTCATTCGGGCCGGTCGGTCACGTCATTAGTTTGGAGCGCTGGCTGGGTCTGACCCGCTCGTCAGGCCGAGGAACCAATAATCGCTTCCGGCGACACAAAGAATCGCGAAGCTGGGCATCGCGGAGGATCGGCCGCCCCCAGCCCAAGTCATCCGTTTTGCTTTCAACAGCTCAGCTCAGCTCAGCTCAGCTCAGCTCAGCTGGGCTGGCTGGCGCCGCCTTTTTTCCAGTGGTCTTAACTCGACTTCGGCCAATCAGGCGGCGTTGCAGAGAGCGTAGGCAATGCCCTCGCGGAGGGCTGGCGGGAGTTTAGCGGTATCGGCTGACTGTCCGGACATGACGAAACCCTGCTTGCTCCAGATCTCGCGTCGTACTGCGGCGAGGGTATCGGCAAAGGTCGGCCGCTGTTTGTGGTACCAGGCGCTGGCCGAAACATGGGCTCTGGCTTGGCGGTCGAGGCTAGCCCCCAGCAAGGCAACGACGGAAAACAGCCCGAGCAAGCAGGGCGTGCTGCGGGCGATCGCCTTGTCCGACCACTGCCTCTGGCTCTCGACACCGAGGTGATCACGGACCTCGCGGAAGGTGACCTCGAGTTGCCAGCGCTGGACGAACCAGCAGACGATCTGCAGTGGCTCCTGCGCCGGGTCGGTGCAAAGCAGCGCCTGCGGATCGAAGCGTTTGCTGGGATCGCGGAGCAGGACCCAGCGGATCGGCACCACGGGCATGCCACTGTGGCGCCAGACGGCGGTGCCGGAGCAGATCTCCACCAGGCCAAGGGTCTCGTCGCCTCGCTTACGATTGGCCTGCGCCAAGCCGGCATGACCTACGCTGAGATCGCCGCCCAGGTCGGCCTCAGCGCGACCGCGGTGCTCAACATTTGCCAGCGCTATGCCGAACATGACGCGGCCGGGCTGAAGACGGGTCCACGCGGGCCCGAACCGGGGCACGGCCGGTTTCTTTCTGCTAAGGAGGCAGCGGCGCGCGACCTGATCCGGCGCCACACGCCGGACGAACTGGACCTGCCTTTCGCGCTGTGGAGCCGGGCGGCGGTGCGGGAACTGATCGGGCGGCGCTTCGGGGTGCGGCTGGCTGTCCGAACCATGGGCACCTACCTCGCGCGCTGGGGGTTCACGGCGCAAAAGCCGCTGCGACGAGCCTACGCGCAGGACCCTGTGGCGGTGCGGCGCTGGCAGCGGCGGGACTACCCTGCGATCGCCAACCGGGCCAAAGCCGAGGGCGGCGCCATCTTCTGGGGCGACGAAACCGGCCTGCGCTCCGCCGACGTGCGGGGCCGCAGCTATGCGCCCCCTTGGCGCACGCCGGAGGTGCGGGTCAACCATCAGCGGGCCGAGCTCGGCCTGATCTCGGCCGTGACCAACAAGGGCGAGTTGCGATGGATGGTGCTGGACGGTGTCCAGGCAACACCGCAAGCGACGTCTGGGCGGATACCGGCTATCGCAGCCGGGCGAAGCTCGAGTTGCAGCGCGCCAAGCCGCGAGGGCGACCGATGCCAAACCACATCACCCACGGCAACGCGACCAGGGCGCGGGTGCGGAGGATTGGCGCGTGCCACGGCACGGATCACGCTGGCCAACCTGGTCTACAACATGCGCCGACTGGTCTGGATCGAGGGAAGAAGTGGAGTTGACCCGCTTCTGTGGACACCCCGAGGCTTGAGACGGAGGTGTCCGAGATGCCGAAATTCAGGGTGCCCTACCCGCCGGAGTTCCGGCGGCAGATGGTGGAGTTGGTCCGATCAGGGCGACACCGGAGGAACTGTCGCGCGAGTTCGAGCCGACGGCGCAGTCGATCTGGAACCGGGTGCGCCAGGCTGAGCGTGACGGCGGGTCTCGCGCGGACGGCGGTGCGACCAGCCCCGAGCGGGAGGAGCTGACGAAGCTCCGGCGTGAGAACCATCGCCTGCGCCAGGAGCGCGACATCCTGGCAAAGGCGCCGGCCTGGTTCGCGACGGGGTTGGGCGCCAAAGGCGATCAACGACCCACGGCGGGTCTTCGAATTCATGAGCGCGCACCAGGCCGAATTCCCCATCGCCACCATGGCCCGCGTGCTGGGCGTCTCGCCCTCCGGCTACTACGCATGGCGCAGCCGCCCAGCATCGGCCCATGCCACGAGCGATGCGGCGCTGCTGCGCCGGATCCGCACGATCCATGCCGTTTCCCGCAGCACCTACGGCGCACCGCGGGTGCACGCTGAACTGCAGGCCGCGGGAACGGCTGTGGCCCGCAAGCGGGTGGCCCGGCTGATGCGCGGGGCCGGGCTGCGCGGCGTCTCCCGGCGCCGCTTCGCGACGACGACGCAGCGCGAGCCGAGCCACAGGCCCGCCAATGACCTGGTCGGCCGCGACTTCCGCGCCGCTGGCCCGAACCGGCTTTGGGTGGCGGACATCACCTACGTGCCGACCGCGGCGGGCTTCCTGTTCCTCGCCGTCGTGCTGGACGCTTGGTCGCGCCGGTTCGTCGGCTGGGCGATGGCGACGGACCTTCGCACGCGTCTGGTGCTGGACGCGCTCGATATGGCGGTGACGACGAGGAAGCCCGCCGACGTGGTGCATCACTCGGACCAGGGCAGCCAATATACGTCGCTGGCCTTCGGCTTGAGATGCAAGGAAGCGGGTGTGCGCCCCTCCACCGGCTCGGTCGGCGACGCCTACGACTGTGAGTATGTCGTGGCCGCCCGGCGGGCCTGAACCCGCCTTACGACTGACCTCGTGTCCTCGCGTTGATCTGTCGGCCTGCCGGGCGGCGCCCGCCGATCGCTGGGCAGGTGACCTGATAGGAGCCTGAGGGCGACGTCCCGTCACAGTCCTGTCCGCCCCCCGTGAACGTCGGGCCGTGCCGCATTCACAGGAGGCCGGACTTGGACCTGCAGTCACCAGCCGGAGGCATCGTCGTCGGCGTCGACACCCACAAACACGTCCATGCGGCAGTCTCCCTCAGCGCGTTGGGCGCCCGCCTCGGCGCCACGACGGCTCCGGCGAGCCGCGACGGATACCGGCGCATCACTTCCTGGGCCCGGTCCCTCGGTGCGGTGTCGGCCTTCGGCGTCGAGGGCACAGGCTCCTACGGCGCCGGCCTCGCCCGCGCGCTCCGCGAGGCCGGCCACCGCGTCGTCGAGGTCAACCGCCCGGACCGCAGCGCCCGCCGGCGCAACGGCAAGGACGACATGCTCGACGCCGAGGCCGCGGCCCGCGCCGTCCTTGCCGGCCAAGCGACGGCCGAGCCCAAGGCCGGCACGAGCTCCGTCGAGATGATCCGCCACATCAAGATCGCGCGCGACGCCGCGGTCAAGGCAAAGACCCAGGCCATGCTGACGATCAAGTCGATCATCGTCGGCGCGCCCGCGGAGCTGCGCGAGCAGCTCGAAGGGCTTGGCGGCCCGGTCGCGTTGGCGCGCCGACTGGCCGCGCTGCGGCCCGGGCTGATCACCTCGACCACGGCGTCCGCCAAGGCGGCCCTCCGGGCGACGGCTCGGCGCTGGCTCATGCTCCACAAGGAGATCGCCGCGCATGATCGCGAGCTCGACGCTCTCGTCTCCGCCGCGGCGCCGCAGCTGACCGCAGCCCCTGGCATTGCCAACGCGACCGCGGCCGCCCTGCTGCTGGTCGCCGGCGACAATCCGGAGCGAATCCGTTCCGAGGCCGCCTTCGCGAAGCTCTGCGGCGCCTGCCCGATCCCTGCCTCCAGCGGCCGGACCAATCGCCACAGGCTCAACCGAGGAGGGGACCGGCAGGCCAATGCCGCGCTCCACCGCATCGTCGTCACGCGGATGCGCATCCACCGGCCGACCATCGACTATGTCGCCGGCGCACCAAGGAGGGGAAGACCAAGCCCGAGATCATGCGCTGCCTCAAGCGCTACGTCGCGCGCGAGGCTTTCGCGCTCATCAATGCCCGCCGTCTCGCCGCCCACGGGACCACTTGACCGACATAGGAGCATCAACGCCATGGCCGAGGCGTTCTTCGCCACCCTCGAGTGCGAACTGCTCGATCGCCGTCGCTTCAGCTCCCAGGCCGAGGCGCGGATGGCGGTGTTCGCCTTCATCGAGGGCTTCTACAACCCCACCAGGCGCCACTCCGCCCTGGGCTACCTCTCGCCCATCGAATACGAAACAAGAGCGATGGCCGAGAACGACTGATCCCTAACCGATAACCGTCCACGGAAGTGGAGCAACTTCAAAGTGTGCCCGCCCGACCGATCCGGCCACTGAACGACCATACCATCCGCCCCCGAGGCGGATCAGGCGCTGGGAGCCGAACGGTCCGCGCCCAACGGGCCATCACCTGTCCTCAGCAGCCCCTGATCAGCGGGTTATTCGAGGTGTCCACGCGCTTGGCCGCATCATATCCCCGCAGGTCCACAATCCCGACGTCCTCCGAGCGGACCACCCGTGCATTCACCACCGCAGCCACGGGCGTCGCGTTCCGGCCCGTCTGCGTCCGATCAGCCATGACCAAAGCACGTGCAATGCGATCGAAGGCGCCCGTGCTCGCAAAGCGGAGATCGATCGTGCACCGCGACCAACCTCTGGCCAGTGCGGCCGGGAAAAGGTCTCAACCATACAAGGAATTACTTTACAATCCTTCATCAAAAAAGATTTGATCCCGTCCGATCGGCGGTCGGACCCAAACACCGCGGACCAACAGTGGAGGTGGTAGAGGGGTGCGCAATCGGCTTGTCTCCTCATCGCGTTCTTGTAGAAAGTCGCGCCTGGCTCATCCAGCGGCGAGCGGGTGTCGGTCCCCCGACGCGAGGCCGACCAGTACACTCCCGGCGCCTCAAATCAGATCATGCTCGTGCAGTCTTGGCAGCAGGCGCTTGAGGTGCAGCAGGCGCAGGTCCGATCGGAGGTCGCGGCCTTCCGCACGCGCATTGGTGGCCAGATCACGGCCACCGTGGTCAGCGACTTGGACCTGCCATAGGAACGTGTTGGTCGGAATGATAGCGCGGTGGACTGTTCGGGGGGGTGTTATGCCGCGTCTCTCAGATGAGGCGAAGTCGCTGTCTGAACGATGGGCACCACCGAACGTGGCCGCGAAGGCGGCCGTGGAATGGCTGCAGCCGCTGTCCCGCCGTCTGCTTTGCGCCTGGAATCGTCTAAATGCCGGGCAAGCTCTGTCTCATTTGATTTCGGACGCCTTAAGCGAAGGAGGAAAAATTCGATGACAAGTGCATCGTTGGTCCGCGCTCCAGGGCGTGCGCCTCGCATGCTCTCCCTGGCGTACCGCGCGGCGGTACTTCTGCTCCTCCTGGTTGCGAGACCCGCTTCCGCGCTAGCGGACAGCTGGTTGGTGGAGTTCCGCGACGGCTCGACGGTCACTCAGGTCCGCCTTATAGATACAGCGGGCCCTCTGAACGAGTGGCGGGCGATGGACCCGAACGCCATCATTCCCAACAGCGGCGACTTCATGAACCAGTTCGGGGACGTGCGGCCTACCGTGCAGCCGAGCTGGGTACTGAAGGACTTCGACATAGACAAGGTCGGCGTCGGCTCAGAAGGTGACGGCCAGATGGACGACAACGATGGGACCTTTCCGAAGGGGACATTTAGATGGCGAGTACTAAGCCGGCTTTGACGTCGGTGACGACGGACCAGGGCAGAGGCGCGCGAGGATCGTTTTTGGCCGCTTGGATCGAGAGGGACGGAGGATTGCCGTGGCAGTGAGGATCTGGGGTTTCGTGTTTCTCTGGATCGCGTTGACAGCGGCATCCCCGGCGCGAGCCGCGGCCGGCCCCTGCTCGGCCTCCGAGCAAGGCGTCGCCGCAGCAGCCCTGGCGACTGCTAAAACCGCTCTAGATGAGGTCATCGGACTTTTGGCATCGCCGAACGAGCGGGTCCAAGGACAGATGGAGAAGTGGTTCGGGTCACGCACCGACGCGTCAGTGGCGAGGGTGCGCCAGATCCTCACGAACGCGCGGGTCTTCGCAAATGGAGTGACCTTCCGGTGCCTGAACTCCGCGCTGCCAGATGGGGTGCCCTACGCCTATGTTAACCCCGTCGTGGCGTTTGAAATCTTGCTCGGCCTGCCATTCTTCCAGACCGGCACGACAGGCTTCGACTCGAAGATGGGCGTCGTCATCCACGAGATGACGCACTTCCACCTCGTCGGGGGCACGACTGACTCCCGGAGGCACTATGGGGTACGGGGCAGCCTCCAGCTCGCCACCACTGACCCCGCGAGGGCGATCAGGACTGCCGACAACTACGAGTACTTCGTCGAGGCCCTGGTGTTCGGCCTTTGACCAGGCGTCAGGTTGCTCGTGAGGCGCGCGGGGCTGGATCGACAAGCATCCATGAGGTGTGCCAGGCTCAATGAGAGCTGACTTGGTCTTGGTTCAATGCTGCCCGCCGCCGGGCAATTACCAGGATTGGCGCAGGGATGACTGGATCGCGGCGCTCGACGCCAACATGCTGACGCCGATCGAGCTGATCCGCCGCACGGTTCCGGGGATGATCCAGCGCGGCTTCGGGCGGATTGTGAACATCACCTCGAGCACGGTGAAGGACCCCATCGCCGTTCTGGGGCTCTCGAACGGCGCGCGCGCCGGACTGACGGGCTTTATAGCTGGGCTTGCGCGCGATCTCGCGCCGACGGGCGTGACGATCAACAACCTCCTGCCCGGACCTTTCGACACGGACCGTATCCGCAAGGTCGTCGAGGCGCGTGCGAAGAAGGAGGGTCGCCCGTTCGAGGAGATGTGGCAGCTCCGCTTGAGGGAGAGCCCAATGCGCCGCCTCGGATCGCCGGAGGAGTTCGGGGCAGCCTGCGCGTTCCTGTGCAGCAGCCTGTCGGGCTACATGACGGGGCAGAACGTCCTGCTTGATGGCGGTGCCTGCCGCGGCACCTTCTGAACTCAGCGTCTTGTGTGGACATTGGGTAATCGCGGCCTGAGCGGAGTCCGCTCAAGGTGCCTCGATCCGGGCGGCGTCGCCCGGCATCTCGCACGATGGGAGACCGCTCAATGACCCATTTTGTCGGCCTGGACGTTTCGCAGAAGGTGACGGCCATCTGTGTCGTGGACGGCACCGGCCGTCGTGTCTGGCGCGGCCAGTGCGCCACGCAGCCCGAGCAGATCGAACAGGCCGTTCGACGGCATGCCGGCGATGGCGCCGCGGTTGGGGTGGAGACAGGCCCGATGACGCCCTGGCTGGTCCACGAACTGCGCGGACGCGACCTCGACGTGGTTTGCCTGGACGCCAGGCATGCTCGTGCAGCCCTCAAGATGCAGATCAACAAGACAGATCAGAACGACGCCGAGGGTCTCGCGCAGATCATGCGGACGGGATGGTTCCGGGCCGTGCACGTCAAGTCCTATGAGTCGCACCGGGCGCGTGCCCTGCTGGGCGCGAGGGCTCAGTTGGTCGGCATGACCACACGCCTGTCGAATCACATCCGCGGCGTGCTCAAGGTGTTCGGGCTGCTGCCCGGCGCCATGCGCGGCTTGCCCTTCGACCGCCGTGTCGAAGCCTTGCTCGGCGAGCGCGAGGATCTGGCGCCCATCGTCCGGCCCATGCTGGCTGCCTGGCGCGGGCTACGCGAGCAGATCGCGGCCTTCGACAAGGCGATCCGGGCGCTGGCGAGAGCAAGCCCGGCCTGTCGCCTCCTGATGAGCGTGCCCGGCATTGGGGTCGTATCCGGCCTGTCCTTTATCAGCACGGTGGAGGACCCGGCGCGCTTTGCCCGGTCACGATCGGTCGGCGCCCACATGGGGCTGACGCCTCAGCGGTACCAGTCGGGCGACATCGATCGCAGCGGCAGGATCTCGAAGTGCGGTGATGGCCTCGCGCGGACCCTCATGTACGAGGCGGCCGTGGTCATCCTGACGCGCGTCAAGCGCTCGTCGGGCCTGAAGGATTGGGCGCTGGCGATCGCAAGCCGGTCGGGCTTCGGCAAGGCACGTGTGGCCCTGGCTCGAAAGCTGGCGGTGATCCTGCACAGCATCTGGCGTTCTGGCGAGCCGTTCCGCTGGTCGGCGGAGGAGCGGCAAGGGTGCCCGCAGCCCGCATGACCGTTTGCTGACCAGCACTTCGGCCCAACGCCGGATGTGAGGGCTGCCCCCCGGGGCGAAGGTGCAGGCTGGCTGCGCAAGAGGGCCTTGAGCCACGTGCCCGGCACGCGAGCTCGTTGTGGACATTGCAGCGCCTGTGCTTCGAACCCAATGTTGCGGCGGACTTGTTCGACCGCGAAGAGAACCGTGACCCCGGCCTGGCAGCGCCTGAAGCATTTTGCTCATTGACAAGGAGAAGGCGATTAGAGAACGGCCCCCTCGACGCAAGGGCGATTTGACGTTTGGCGCCGCGGTCGGGTGCGGTCATGTGTCCGGCCTGTTTGTGCGGCACCCACGGCCGCTGGCCCTGATGCAATCCGCAGCTCGGCTCCCAATCAGCCTATCGCGCTCAAGGCGCTTAACGCCTAACGGGTTCTGCCGGGCCCCGGGTTCGACCGGTTCGCCATCACGCCACCATCGCCCTCACGCACCCGCCGGTCGCGGCGACCTCCGGCGAGGAAGCTATCGTTTCCTATGCGCCTACGGGCTGCGCGCCTCCATGCTGCGGTTCAAAGCTCACGCCACGCGTCAGCAGCGCCCAGGCGATGCGAGCCGTCTTGTTGGCCTGCGCGACCGCCGCGACCATGGTCGGGCGGCGCTCCAGCAGATCCCCAAGCCAGCCTCCCTTTGCCTTGGCCCGCGTGTGCCGGATCACCGCCGAGGCCCCGAGCACCAGGAGACGCCGCAGATAGCGGTCGCCTGCCTTGGAGATGCCACCCTGTCGCGGCTTGCCGCCTGTGCTGTTCTGCCTCGGCACGAGGCCAATCCAGGCCGCGAAGTGCCGGGCCGAGGCGAAGTTCGACACGTCGCCCACGGTCGCGACGATTGCTGACGCCGTGATGGGACCGATGCCGGGCACGGCCGCGAGGCGCCGGCTGGCCTCGCTTCCCTTGTGCCAGGCGAGGATCGCCGCCTCGATCTCCTCCACCCGCGCGCTCAACGTCTCCAGCTCCGCCGCCAGGCCTCGCAGCGCCTGGCGGGCCAGGGGCGGCAGGGTGGTTTCATCCTCGCCGAGCAGAACGGCCAGCAGATCCGCCACGCGAGCGATCCCCTGCGGGGCGATGATGCCGAACTCCGCCATGTGCCCGCGCAGCGCATTCACCAGCATGGTGCGCTGCCGGATCAGCAGGTCTCGCGTCCGGTGCAGCACCAGCACCGCCTGCTGCTCCGCTGTCTTCACCGGCACGAAGCGCATGCTCGGCCGGCCCACCGCCTCGCAGATCGCCTCGGCATCGGCCGCGTCGGTCTTGCCGCGTTTGACGTAGGGCTTCACGTAGGAGGCTGGGATCAGCCGGACCTCGTGGCCAAACGCGCTGATCGCCCGTGCCCAGTGATGCGCCGTGCCACAGGCCTCGATGCCCACCAGGCAGGGCGGCAGAGCGCGGAAGAAGTCGAGCACCTCGCTGCGGCTCAGCTTGCGCCGGAGCACCGCCCGGCCGGCCTCGTTCACTCCGTGTGCCTGGAACACGCGCTTGGCGATGTCCAGCCCGATCGTGGTAACTTCCATGGTGGACGGCTCCTCTGCTCGCAGCCTTCGACAGCCGCGAGCCTGGCACAGCGATGCCGCTCAGGGGCCGTCCACCGCATCAGGCTAGGACGATGGGGGCGCGCTCGTGAGCCTCGTGCTTGTGGCCCGGGTGTCGCTTCAGGACATGCGTAGGGTTGTCCGGATCATGAGAGGATGGCGGCGTCCCGTACTATTGATGTCCAGGTCGCCGCGACATCGTGGCGCGGCTCGCGCATGACCATGTGACCGCCGCGGGACGCGCCGGCCGGCCCGGTCACTTCTGGGCGGCCTTCGCCTCCTCCTTCACGGCCTTCGGGGCGACCCAGAGACCGAGCCGTCCGTCGGCGATCTCGCAGAGGATGGCGGAAGTGACGTCCGCCCGGAAGATCTCGCACCCCGTATCGTCCTCCCAGATCTGGCCCAGGTGGTCCTCCTTGCACTGCGCGAGGGTGTAGCCGTCCTTGATGGCCACGACATCGACGCTGTCCTGCCCCTCGACGAGGGACTGCACCTTTCCGTCCTCGCCGCGTGTCACCAGGATCAGAGCGCAGGCCTTCGTCTTCAGACCGGCCTGGTAGGCCTGGCAGCTCGCGTCGCGCAACGGGATGGTTGCCGTGTCGCCGTCCGGTTTGCCCCGGGTGAGGGCCCGCTCCCTGTTGTAGATCGAGGTCACGCCACCCTGGTCCAGGATCCACGCGGTCGTATCGTCCCGGAGCGATTCCGCCCGTACGGCCTTCTTCAGGGTCCGGTTCTTTGCCGCGGCGTCGGCCACGATGTACTCCATCGCGCGGAGGGCCGCGCGGGCGACCGTCGTCCGGCGGTGCTTGTCGTAAGCGGCCGGCATGAGGAGCCGCGCCAGGAGCAGACACGGATTGGCCATCGCGCGCTTGCCGACCGACAGGACAGACGGCGCGTCCTTGCCCAGCGCCCTGTTCGCCTCGTTGAACTTGTGGACGAGGCTGGGAAGGGCATTTGGATCCTTCTTGAGCCGCAAGGCATGCACCGCAATGGTGGCGGACGTGGACGCCAGGGCCTGGCTCGAGCGTGCCGACGTGTCGGTCAGCTGCTCAGAGGCTTCCCTGAGGGCATCGAATGCTTGGTCAACATCGCTCGGCCTGCCGGCTTTTGAGGACCTACTGCCGTCACTGCGCTGCGTTCCTTCATCCAGCGCACCCTTGTCGTGATCGCTGCTCCCGTCCTTCTGTTCCTTTCCATCTTCCTCTTTCTCAATTTCGGGGCGGCCGTCGAAGGAGCCAGCTGTCTCCTCAGCTGGGGTTGCCGGCTTTGCGATGTCGGGCGGCCTGTCGGGGCCCGCTTGAGAGAGGTTCTCGGAATCCGAGTCCGGATTGAAGAGCGTGTTGTCCATCTGCCTGGGATCCTTTCGTGATTCGAACCACTGGCCTCCGCATTTCAAAACCGGCGCCTTTCCACTTGCACTGCGAAGACCTTCATTGTTCTTCGCGCCCCCACCCCAGATCGATCAAGGTTTCGCTGGGGCGTTTCGCAAATTTCCCCGAAACCCCGGAGAATTCATTTGCCGAATTCCTCAACATCTAGTTCGGGACGTGCCCATAGTTCTTCGCGGTCCGACAGCACGGCTGGGGACAGGCGCGCTCAACGGTGTTCGAATGGAGTGGCGTAAGACGGCGTCGAGGCGGGCGGATGCCGAGCGGACGTGCTCGCGACGGCAGAGGACCGAGTGACGGCACCTCGCTCCCGGCCATCCTATCACTCGCTGGATGAGCAGCCGCACCGGTCCCCAGGAGGCCAGACGGGCCCGCGGCATGACCTGGATCCCGCGCATGAGAAGGGCAGGGGCCGTGACCGGCTTCTCTCCTCCATTCCCCCTGCTTCCTGATCTGGATCAGCGGTCGAGCCGGCTGGACGGGGGACGGTCTAGAAGGACGCCATGCGCGTCCCGCCGTTCGGAACCGGCACGCTCGCTCCCGGTCAACCGGCGATCCACCACCCGTCAACCAGCGATCAACCAAGCGTCAACCAGCGATCAACTGAGGATCTACTACGGATCAACTCATGGCGGATCCTTTCCACCCCGCGTTCGGCTCGTAGCCAGCCTCCACTCCGGCTTTGGCTTCCCGAGGCGTGCGGGCGCAATACCGCAAATTTTCAGTTTGCTGGTTTTCGCCGAGCGCGGGCGTGCCGGCGCAATACCGTGAATGGCTCGTTCACGTTTCTCGCAAAGCCCTCCGCGTGCAGGCGAAATCCAGCCGGTTCTTAGTCCTTTCAACCGCCGAAGCGCTCTCGGGAGCCTCGTGATCGTCTTCAGCAAGCGCGTCAAACAGGTGGGTTGGCATCCATGACCGGTGCCCGGGGCCCTACTTGGCTGCCAGAGGGAGTCACTCCAGCAGCCAAGTCATGGTCACGCGGGGAGCTGGCTGGGCGAGGTGCCAGCCGACAGATGGCTGCCTGCGGCGGCAGGATCTGGCGGCCCTGACGTGATCTCGGCGTGAGTGGCGCCACTCTCAAGGAGACGCTTCAGCTCCGCTCCAAGACGGGTCGCTTGCATCCGCCGGGTCGCGCATTCGCGCACCATGATCGTCCGCCATCCCTGCGCCTGCAGGGCTGTAAGGACGGCGGCATCGCGGGCCTGGTTGCGAGCGAACTTCGCCTCCCAGAACGCGCGGTTCGTCGTGGGCACGCGCGCCAGCTGGCAGCCACGGTGATGATGCCAGAAGCATCCGTGGACGAACACGCACACGCGGTGGCTGTCGAGCACGAGGTCCGGCGTGCCGCGCAGCTCCACGGCGTGGCAGCGAAGCGGGCCGAGCCCCGCGCGTAGCAACGCGTCGAGGGTGGCCTGCTCGGGGCCGGTGAGGCGCAGGGGCGCGTGGGCGGCCGCGCCAGCGGCGCGGCCAAGGTGGGTCAGGTTCAAGGGAGGATCTCCGTCCCGGTTCGGGCGAGGGAAGTCTGAGAGTCAGACTTTTGGTCTGGGCTCAGACGGGGCCGATGGAGGGCCGCGCTGCACCACGCGGCCGGGGAGGAGAGCCCTCATGTGAATCGCGCGCGCCGTCTCCGCAAGAGTCTGCAGGCGCGGCAGGTCGATTCTCTCGCGCGGGAGGGAGAACCCCCAGAGGGGGGGGGAGGGAGGCCTGGAGGCCTCCCGCGCGGCGCCCGCTGGCGCCGGGGCAGGGCCGTGACCGGTCCCCGCCCCGGGCCCGCCGGGCACCGCGCGGTGGGGCGATTCACCCCACCTCCAAAGGAGACCAATCCATGAAATCCATTGAACTGCCGGCCTTCGCGCGGCGTGACGGCCTGCGCCCGCATCACCTCGCGGGCCTTGCTCCTGACGTGTGCGCCGACCGGCACGCGTTGCGCTTCGAGGAGCGCGACGCCGCGGGCCTTCCCTGCGGCGTGCTCACCATGTCCGGCTCCGGGCGCTACGGTTTCGGCGCCGGCGGCCGGCGCGGCCTCACCGTCCTCGGCGATACACCGGGCGTGACGCGCCTGCTGCTCGCCAGCGGGGCCTACGCGGCGCTCTGCGCGCACGCGCTGGAGGCGGGTCCGGGCACGGTGTGCGCCTCGCCCGGCGGCTCCTGGACCGCGCGGGCAGAGGCGGCGCTGGAGGCGCTGATCCGCACCCGCGGCCTGTGGCAGGTCACGGTGGCGCAGCCGCCGGGCGAGGCGGGGGAGCGCTTCGCGCAGGCGACGACGGGGATCCTCCGCATGGGCGGGCTCGGCCTGTTCGTCGCGCATGAGGTGCGGCGCCTGCCGGCGGACTTCCCCACCCTGATGGCCCGGCGCGCCGCCAGCATGGAAGTGGCGTAATGCGCAGCTCTTGTAAATTTTCAGGGCTCGCCTGCACTCGCGAGGCCGTGGCCGGATTCTGCCGCGCGCTGCCGTCGAAGATCTTTCGCGTCGCCCTTGTCCCCGCGGAGGCGGAGGAGGTCGTGACACCGGAGCGGCGGCGCTTCACGGAGGCGCAGCTCCTGCGCGGCGCAGGCTTTCTCCGGTCGCGGAACGCGCACGGCTTCCACGTCTTCGTGCGGCCGGAGACGATGCGCCACGTGCTGGTCGACGACCTGTGCGAGGACGGGCTGGCCGCCCTGCGCGCCGCGCATCACGTCGCCGCCGTCGTCGAGACCTCGCCGCACTGCCTGCAGGCCTGGGTGACGGTGAGTGAGGAAGAGATCACCGCTCCCGTAGCGACGGCCGTCGCGCGTCATCTCGCGGCGCGGTTCGGCGGGGATCCCGGCGCGGCCGACGCGACACACCTGGGACGGCTGCCGGGGCTCGCCAACCGGAAGCTCCTGCACCAACGCAGCGACGGATCCTTCCCCTGGGCGCGGCTGCGCGCCGCCCCGGGTGGCGTCGATCCCGGTGGGGCGGCCCTGATGGAGGAGGCGCTGCGCCGCGTCACGGCACCGCTGCGCGCGGCAGGGGCGGGGTCTCTCCTGCCCAGGACACAGGCGCGGGGCCGGATCCGCTGGCGCAGCCCGGCGGAGGAGCATCGGGAGGCCGAGCGCCGTGTGCGGCTCACCCTGCCGCCCCTGCTCAGGCTGGACCGGTCGCGCCTCGACTTCGCGGTGGCGCGCCGCCTGCTGGGTCGGGGGGCGTCCGTCGCGTTCGTCACCGACGTCATCGCCGCCGGCGCGCGGGCGGATGGGCTCGGGCCGCGCGTGCGCGCGGAGTACGCCCACCGCACGGTGGCGGCCGCGGCGCGGGCCCTGTCTGGGGTGGAAGATGGGTGACGGAGACGGTTGGCGCGCCCGGCCGGGCGCGCTGATCACACGCCCCGCCGCCTGCCGGCGGGGGAGAGGGATGAAGGGGTAAGGGGACCGGCCCTGGGCGCCGGCACGGGTGGGTGGCGCGGATGCGTCCACCCCCCGCGCCGGCCGCCCTGGCCGGTCCTGTTCCGCCATCCGGCGGGAGGGAGGGGGGATCCGGCATCCCAAGGAAAGGAAATCCCGATGCCTCATTCTCGCCCATACGCCTTCCTGTCGCGCCCCGTCTGCGACCCTGGCCCGGTCCCCGGCGTCACCGTCGCCGCGTCCCGCCTGGCCCTGGAGTGCCTCGTCCGCGCCGACGCGCCGCGCCCCTGGTGCCCCGACTGCGCATCAGAGGACGAGGGGCCGAACCTCGGCGACCTCGTGCTGGTGCGGCTGCCCTCCGCCGCGCTGCGCGTGGTTCCACGCGACGTGGTGCCCACGATCCACGGCCCGGTGGCCTACGCCGCCTCCGACCAGATCGCGCGCACGCGCCTGGCCGGTCATGCGGAGCTGCGTCCAATCCCTGATGGCGGCGACGTGCGCCGACTCTGGGCGGTCGGCCAGCGCCTCGACCTGGCGCCGGAGGGAGGCGCCGACGACACCGACGAGGCGGCGCGCCGCCTCGCGGACATCGTGGCGCTGGTGCTGCGCGCCACGCCGGCCAGCCCAGACGGCCCGGCCCGGCGGGCGCTGGACGCCGCCGTGGATCTGGCGGCCCTGCTGGTGCGCGTGCCCGGGCTCACAGACGCGCCTGGTACGCGGCGGCTCCTCCCACTCGCCCGCGCCGCTGGGCTGCACCCGCGCCCAGGGCTGGGCGCCTGGGGCCTGCCGCTCGGCCTCGCGCCGGAGGTGACGCAGGCGCTGCGCGGCGCGGAGGCAGCACGGTTACTCCTGCGCCTCACCGCGGAGCAGGTGGCCGGGGCCCGGTTACCGGGGGCGCTTCCCGTGCCGGTGCCGCGGCCGCTGCTCCTGATGCCGCCGCCGGCCTCCGGCGACCCGATGGAGGGCGAGGTGCTGGAGGCGCTGCGCCCGCTGGCCGAGCCACTCCCGCTGATCCCAGCGCCCGACGCACGGGAGGTGGAGGCACGCCTCGTGGAGGAGTTCCCCTGGCTGGTCACGCCGGCGCGAGCCGTGGCACGCGAGCTGGCCCTCGCCGCGCTGGGCGACGGGGCGTGCCGGCTGCCGCCGCTGCTGCTGGTCGGGCCGCCCGGGGCCGGCAAGACGCGCTGGGCCCGGGCGCTGGCCGAGGCCTGCGGGCTGCCGTGGCGGCGTCTCGCGGCGCCGGACGGCGGCGCCGCCGTGGCGCTGACCGGCAACGGGCGTGGCTGGCGCTCGCCGCGGCCCTGCTTCCCGGTGGAGGCGGTGCGCGACACGCAGGTGCTCAACCCGCTGCTGGTGATGGACGACATCGACCGCGCCTCGGCCGACGACCGGCATGGGACCGTGGCGGCCGTGCTCCTCTCCTTGCTCGAGCCGGAGAGCGCCCGCCATCACCTCGACCTGCTCGCCATGGCTCCGGCTGATCTGTCGCACGTGGGCTGGGTGTTCACTGCCAACGACACAGCGGGGTTGCCCGGCGCGCTGCTGGACCGGCTGCTCGTGCTTCAGGTGGATGGCCCCCCGCCGGAGGCACTCCCAGGCCTGCTCCGCGGCATGCTGCGCGACCTCGCGCAGGAACTGGGCCTCGCCGGACCGGAGGGGCTGCCGCCGCTGCCCGCGGGCGTCACCGAGGTGCTGCAGTGCGCGATGGCGCGCGAGTCTGGCGCAAGGACGGTGCGGGTGGCGCTGCGCCAGGTGATGGGTGCCATCAGGCGAGGCGAGGATCCGGCCTCCGTGGCCTACGTGATGCTGGAGCACGCCAGGACGCGCGACGACCGGGCCTATGCCGGTGGGCGCATGGGGTACGCGCGATGAGGCCGTCTGGCTGCTCCGTGCCTGAAGTCTGAATCTCAGACTTTCACGAAGCTCGTCACGTGGGCGCGGCGGACGGCCCGTTTCCAAACTTCGCCGGCCGCGTCCTTAGTTGCGCCATTGTCTTCACTCTTTCTCATCAAGCAAGAACTGCGATGCATCTCACCTTCATGATCGCCCAAGAGCCACAGCTGCTCCGGCAGCTGGAGAGGGTCCTCAAGGCAATGGCGGATGGGCACTTCACCATCATGCGCTTCACGACGAACTGGCGCGTCGGAAATGTCACGCCCGGGCAGCGTGAGAACATCGACGGGTCCCCGGAGGGTATCGTCTTCCGCGCGGCCGCAGTCCGCGCCTTTGCTTCCAAGAGAAGGAGCGCCGCATGTACATCACGACTGCGATCCTCATTCTATGGCGCTGCTGGCTCGCAGCGGCACGACGCAGGCTTATCGGTGCTGACCCGTTTGCCGGCGCGACCATTATCAGATCGACAAGCGCCCATTTTCCCACCAACGCGCCATCTGTTGTTGCCCCTTAAAGACCGGACAGGCTCTCCTGGGTTGATTGGGCGATGAACTCGCGCGGCGAGCGGTAGCCCAGCGCGCGGTGGGGGGGGACCTCACTGTAGTGGGCCAGCCAGCGCGGCAGCTGACGCAGCAGGCTCTGGGCATCCGGGATCGGCGAGACGCGGACATAGTCGCGTTTCAGCGTGCGAACGAAGGCCTCCGCCATGCCGTTAGATTGTGGGCTCTCGAGCGGCGTCGTCCTCGGTGTCAGGCCGATCTCACGGGCAAAGCGACGGGTCTCGCGCGCCACGAAGCAGCTGCCGTTGTCGGTGAGCCATTCGATGGGGCCAGGCAGCCGGTTGACCGGGCCGAACCTGTGCTCGACGGCGGCCACCATGAGGTGCTGCTGCCGTCCTTCAGGGGAGCGGCGCCGGTGGTCCGACTTGGGGAGATCGTCATGATCCTGGACCTGCACCGGCAGGGCCTCTCGGTATCCGCCATTGCCAGACGGACGGGGCTCGACCGCAAGACGGTGCGCAAATACGTCGAGCGCGGCCTGGAGGCGCCGGTCTACGGCCCGCGCCAGCCGCGAGCCACCCTGCTCGACCCGTTCAGCCGATACCTGCGCGAGCGCGTCGCGGCGTTTCCCGAGCTGACCGGGCGGCGGCTGCATCGAGAGCTGCGCGATCTCGGCTACACGGGCGGCTATACCAGGCTGACCGACTTCCTGCGCGACGTCCGCCCTCCGGCGGTGCCTGGCTTCGAGCATCGGTTCGAGACCGCGGCCGGGCAGCAAGCGCAGGTCGACTTCGCCCAGTTCCGCACCGCCTTCACCGACGAGCCCGGGGTGGTGCGGATCGTCTGGCTGTTCTCGCTCGTGCTCGGGCACAGCCGGATGCTCTGGGCACGCTTCGTCCTGCACCAGGACCTTCCGACGGTGCTGCGCTGCCACGTCGCCGCCTTCGAGGCGCTCGGTGGCGTGCCCGCCGAGATCCTCTACGACCGCATGCGCACCGCGGTGACGGGCGAGGATCCGCAAGGCATCGCCTACAACCCCACCCTGCTCGAGATGGCACGGCATTACGGCTTCCTGCCCAAGGCGTGCCGCCCCTACCGGCCACAGAGCAAGGGAAAGGTGGAGCGGCCCTTCCGCTACGTGCGCGAGGACTTCTTTCTCGCCCGCAGCTTCCGCAGCCTCGACGACCTCAATGCCCAACTGCGGCCGTGGCTGGACGGGGTGGCCAATGCCAGGGTGCACGCGACCACCCGCCGCGTGGTCGCCCAGCATTTCGCCGAGGAACGACCGAGCCTCGGGCCGCTGCCCGCCGGACCGTTCCAGGCCACGCTGCGCCTGGAGCGGCGGATCACCCGCGACGGCATGGTTTCGGTGGATGGCAACCTGTACAGCGTGCCGGACAGCACGCGCCGCCGTGCCGTTGAGGTGCACCTGCTCGCGGACGAGCTGCGCATCTTCGAGGAGAACCGGCTGGTCGCGAGCCACCCCGTGCTCGAGGGCAGTGGCCAGCGCCGGGTCGCCCACGGCCACCGCCGCTCCCGCCCGCCCGCCAGCGGGACCGCGCCCGGCCACACGGCTGTTCTCTCCGCCCGCCCGGGCGAGACGGTCGCCCGCCGACCGCTCACCTTCTACGCCGCCATCGCTCGGCGCCTGGCCGGGGAGGATATCCGGTCATGAGGGACGACATCCCGGTCTCCGCCATCCTGGAGCGGGTCCGGCGCAACCTGGTCGGGCTGCGCATGCCGCGCGCGCTCGAGGTGCTCGACCACGTCGTGCGTCAGGTCGAGCGCGGCGAGATGGGCACGCTGGAGGCCGTCGACGCCCTGCTCGCGGAGGAGCTGAGCCTGCGCGAGGGACGGCGGATCAAGGCGGCGCTGCAGATGGCCCGCCTGGGCGCGGTCAAGACGCTCTCCAGTTTCGACTTCTCGTTCCAACCCTCGCTCGACCGCAACCGCATCCTGGCCCTGGCCGGGCTTGATTTCATTGGCCGCCACGCCCGACTTCAACACCTCGAAGCTGCAAGTGGCTGATTTAGGCTGCAAAACCCGAGAAATTAGGGGCGCGTGGCACCACGCCGGGGACGGCCCCTGCGCTTTGGTGATGGGGGTGGAGCGGGCGGGGCCGGAGCTGGCGGTGGGATGCCCTGGATCCGCGGCGGGATGGCGATGCCGCAGGCCCGCAGCAACGCCGAGGCGGTCGCCCCGACCTCGGTGCGCACCTTCCAGGTCTTCCCGCCCTGGCTCACCTCGGCTTGCTGCAGGCGGTCGAGGTCGCGCAGCATGTCGCCCCATTCCGGCGTGAAGCCCGCGGCGCGGCAGCGCGCATCCAGCTCCTTCTGCAGCACGAGGGCGAGGAAGGAGCAGAAGACGTGGCCTCGGATGGCGGCGTCGGAGGAGTGGTAGATCGGGCGCGTACGCAGCACGCCCTTGGTTCTGCGGAACAGGTTCTCCACGTCGAGAAGCTCGCGATACCGCAGCATGGCCTGCAGTGGCGTCACGCGGGCGTTGGTGCGCAACACGAAGATGCCGTCGTACCTGGCCTCCTCGGCCAGCTTGCCAGGATCGATCTCGAAGGCTGGCCCGGGCTTGGCCTTGCCGCCCTTGCCATCGGTCAGGGCGACGCGGCGCAAATAGCGACGGTAGGCCGAGTTGCCGATCAGCGCCTTGTCGCCACGCTGCAACTGCCCCTCGAGACCGGAGATGATCGCCTGCCGGTCGGCGCGGTCCCGCTCGGCCTCGGCCTCGTTGCGGCAGACAATGTAGCGCCGCCCCTGGTGGCGGACTTCCTTGGCAAAGAGTTGCGTCTCGGCGCCATTCGCGCGCTCGACCAGCAATGGGGTGAAGGGGCCCTCGTCGGCCAGCACCACCTCGCGCACCACGACGTCGCTGCGCTCGCGCGCGCCGAGGATGTACTCGAGCCCGCGCTCCTCCAGGCCCGCGAGGGTGGCGGCCGAGATCATGCCACGGTCGGCCACGATGCAGACCCGCCCTATGCCGAAGCGCCCGCGCAGGCGATCGACCACAGGCAGCAGGATCCGGACATCGGCGGTGTTGCCGGGCATGATCTCGGTGCAGACCGGCCGGCCCTCGGCATCGATCACCACGCCCAGCACCAGCTGCATCAGGTCGGGCCGGTGGTCCTTCGAGTGTCCCCGCTGCCCGAGCGTCTCCCCGCCCGCGCCCTCGAAGCGGAGCGAGGTGGTGTCCATGAACACCACCGAGAGCTCGCTGAAGAGGTCGCGCCGGCGCGCGAACAGCGCCTCCTCGATCCGGTCCTTGACGCAGCGCGGGGCAAAGGGCGTCGCGTGCGCCTGCCCGCCGTCTGCGGCGTCCAGCTCCTCGCCGAGCCAAGCCATGGCGCGATAAAGGTGGTGTAGCGCCAGGCCGTCGGTGCCTGGGATGAGATAGTCCTCCATCCAGCGCTCGCAGGCGCGGTCGGAGCCGGAGACGAAGATCCGGTGCAGGACGGTGGCGAAGATGGCCCGCTCGACCGCGAACTCGAAGCCGCGGCCGACGAGCAACGCCTGGATCACCGCGGCGCAGTCGGTCTCCTGCCACAACCGCTCGAACAGCAGCGGGCCACCGAGGCGGCGGGTGGACATGCGCAGGCCCTCGACATCTCGCTCGAGAGCGCAGAGCAGCATGACCTGGTCGCACAGGCGGGCGCCGGAGGCGAGCAGGCTGGCCAGGGCGCCGGACGCGGCGAGGTCGTCGGCACGGCCGAGGGTGGCGATGACGTGCTGGCGGTGCGCGCCGTCCTCCCGACGGTTCTCCACAATCTGCAGGTAGGTGCGGGGTCCGGAGGGCTTGAGGCGGAAGAACATGGCGCGCCGAGGAGAGCACCACGTCGCCGGCCGATTCGCTATGGGAAAAGTTAGGTCTGCACCGTCAAACGTGGCACCACATTTTGCGTCTCAGACCGGCTCCAGGACCGAAAAGCTGAATGAAATCAGCCCCCCAACTCCGGGAGGCCGCGCCTTACTGTTCAAGTCCGGCCACGAGGTGGTGCACCTGCTCGGGCCACCGGGGACCGGCAAGAGCCACCTCGCCATCGCCCTGGGCGTCGAGGCGGTGCGCGCCGGGCACAGCGTCTACTTCGCCTCCCTCGCCGACATCGTCGCATCCCTGGCCCGCGCCGAGCGGGAGGGGAGCCTGCGCGAGCGGATCCGCTTCCTGTGCCGGGCCTCGCTGCTGATCGTCGACGAGATCGGCTACCTGCCGATCACCCCGGGCAACGGCAATCTGTTCTTTCAACTGGTCAACGCCCGCTACGAACGCGGCGCCATGATCCTGACCTCCAACCGGGGCTTCGCCGAGTGGGGCGAGGTGTTCGGCGACCCCGTGGTCGCCACGGCCCTGCTGGACCGGCTGATGCACCACGCCGTGGTGGTGCAGATCGAAGGCTCAAGCTACCGCCTGCGTCAGCACGTCGACCTTGTACCAGACACCATCCGCACCCCGTCCGCGGCGTTCAGCCAGGCGCCACCACGCCGCCGCAGCCGTCCACCCAAAGTCAGGACAACCGAGCCGTCGCCCAACTGAGGACATTTACCTCGGCACTTCTGCGGAACATCAAACCGGCATTGACACGCGCGCGGCCTACCGCTTCATCAACATGCCCGACCACTACATGCGCCAGCTGAAGCGGTGGCGGCTTCTCTGCCCCAAATCCAAGCACGACCTCGTCTTCCCGAACTGGACGGGCATGGTCGAGTTCCTGTCCAACCTGAACCGGCGCGGTTGGCAGCCCCTCCTGCAGGAGGCAGGCATCGTCGACGAGGATGGCCGTCACAAGTACCCGCCGAAGAGCCTCCGCCACGCACGAGCCTCGCTCGAAATCCACAGCGGCGCAAACCCGAAGGAAATCCAGCGCCTGATGGGGCATTCATCGATCCGGGTGACCTACGACGTGTACGGTCACCTGTTCGAGGCGCATGAGGACAAGAGGCAGGACCGGGCAAACCAGATCGCAAACGAGCTGATGGCGGCGGAGTGAGTTGAGCGGTCCGGAGACGAAGTTTCAAAATAACTTGTGACTGATTTGTGACTCTTTTTCTTCGCTATAAGCAAAATCAATAACTTAGAAGCCGTTTTCGTGATATTGAAAATCCTTGTGTCGGTGGTTCAAATCCGCCCCGAGGCACCATTTAAAATCAACGAGTTATCTGCTACCAACCCGGTTTATCCACCAAGTAACCCCCAGTTTTACTCACCGCTGTAGCCCGCGGAAACCCGCTCCTCCCCAGCTCGTCACAAATGGGCGTGTGACTGATTTGTGACTCGTGTGACCCGATACAGGCCGCTTCCCCGAAGCCTGTCTATCGTTCGGGCGGAGTCCTGGTTCTCGGGTTGTTGCCAATCTGAGCCTTGAGCCGCGATCATGCGCGGCTCAAGAAGCATTTTTGCCCTAACTATGCCTGAGTTGGTTGCAGGAGAGGCGCTGATAGGCCTTAGCTCTATTGAACCACTTTCTCGATGAAGCCTAGCGTCGCTGCGTTCTCCATCAGTGTCCGCACTTTTGACCGATCCAGTCCTTTCGGAACCTCAGCATCGATTTCCAGCTTTAACGTGACTTCGCTTCCCGGCACCGTCGTCAACTGCTCAATGATGGCCTCTACGATCTGGTGAATCTCCCGCGCTGGCCGGTCCGGTGAGATCATCACCGTCCCGATAAAGCGGGTGGGTAACTTCTCCTCGGCAGGTGCGCCTTTCCCGCCATCGGGAGGAGTAGCGCCATTGCCACCTGCCCCGGAGGTTCCAGCCCCATCGGAGCCGCCGCTCGGTGCAGCAGGCGTATCGCCTTTAGGCGCCGGGCGGTTAGCCTCAGCCACAGCTGGCTTGATGATTACGCTGTCGCTGTCGACGACGACCAGAGCATTCCCGCCCTTCTCGATCACCAGACCTAAATAAGACTGTGATGCTTCGTCCCAGCGTTCTGCGTAAGCAAATGGACCGGGAATCATGCCGGAGATGGCTGCCTGAACCGCTTTCACGAGCACGGCCTGATTCTTCAGGCGCGGAAGGTACGTATAGCGGTTGAGATACTCCCACATATCCTTGAGCGAGAGGTGGGCCTTGCCGTTCCAGATGTACTTCTGGAGGTCACGATCCAGCCGGGTCGGCCCGAGCTCAATCAACAGCCCCTCGTCGCTCACCAGCTTTTTGCTGGCACGTGAAAGCAGGCCGTCCTGCGCAGGTATCTTGCCCGACGTCCACTCGACCTCCGCCTGTGCGCTCTCCTGAACCGGGTACAAGAGATAGCACCAGGCTTCCTTCAGGCGGGTTTTTACTGTCTCGTTGGCTTCGGAGAGCTTGGCCTCTGCAAGCGCACTATCGCTCTGGGTGAGGTTGAGCCGCTTGGTGTCACGAACGATCTCGCCCCAGGCAAGTGCCGAGCGGACGGCGTCCTTCAGGTTATCGAGCTGGCGCGACTCTGCGGCGATAAACACAAGCATGTTGCGGTAGACGCGAGGCGTGCTTCCGCGTTGCAGCAGAATGTCCTTGGCTTCCGTCATGGCCTCGGAGCCGTCGCGTCCTGTGTGTGGGTGTGCAACGCCCAAGACGATGGCGCGAACACCGCCTGCCTCGTCCGGTACATCGGCCGAGCTGCCCGGTGCGACTTGGACGGCATCGAAATGGCCACGGTCACCGATGCAATTGATGTACTTGTTAAGCTCTTTGTCGATGGTCATCAGGACCAGAACTTCTTCAAGCTGGCCTGCCCGGTCTGCCGCAATCCGGTTAAGGCTCGCTGACATCGAGTACCAGTAGCGCCCGAGGTCCGCATGCATGAACTTCGCCTGATTGGTCAGGCGGCGCAGCGCATCGCCAAAGATCGACGGTCGCTCGCCCGGCTGTACCACCCCCAGATTGATCTGCTTGTCGTCCAGGCCCTTGTTCTGCTGCTGATGGGTGGGAGCCGTGCCCATGAACACCGCGCGGGCAACGCGGCGTGTCGCGGAGTAACGGTTGAGGTTGGGGGCTGACTGGTCGATCTTATAAGGTGTGGCTGTCGTGCCGTCGACATCGGCCGCAATGATCGACTGCCAGCTCACATCGAGATAATGCAGCAGTTCCGGCTCGACGCGCGCGGAACTGATCGCAACGCTCCCCGGCATGATCATCACCGATGGATCATTGCTCATCCAGAGCTCATGGATGACCTGCGCCATCAAGCGCAGAACACCGCGAGTTCGCTGGAACTTTTCGAGTGAGCCCCAGCTCGTATAGAGCTGGTCAAAGAGCTCAGGGTGGATAGGATAGGCTTTCTCGAGCTTACGGCGGTAATCTTCGTCCGCGCAGCCCTGCGGAAAGTCATTGGTATTTTCGCGGTAAAGCTTTGCGAACTGCTTGAGCGTGTTATCCCGGTGGTGAAACTTGTCACCCGGTATCTGCTTGAAGAGCCGTCGCCGAACGATCTCATAGCTCTCTTCCTGCGAGGCAGGACGCCAGGAGGACTCAACACGGGAGAAGGTCTGCTTGAGGCGCGCGAGCGCTTCCTGCCCGCCTTCGCCGCCAACTTCGATTTGAGACGCCGGCAGCGAAGCGACGAGCAGTGTGCCCGGGCTGGCCTTCACCGCTTCCGTGAGCGACTGCACAAAGGAGAGGTTTGCATCGAAGGAACCCGACGGCAGGCCCTCGACCTTGTAGATCTGGCGCAGATAGGCGACCCATTCGTCGATAAGGATTAGGCAGGGGGCGTACCGCTTGAAGATCGCTTCCAGGAGGTTTGATCCCGGCGCGATACCAGCCGCGTCGTTCTCGGCAACCATTTCGAAGCCTTCAGCCCCGCCGAGCTGCCACGCAAGCTCGCCCCACGTCGTGCGGATCTTCCGCCCGTCGACGTTCAGCACATCCTGGGGACCGCGTGACGTCCCGACCAGGACGGCGCGGTTCACCTTCTTGGGCACCGTGAGCCCGTGCTCGTCAAGAAGACGGTCAAGGCCTGGCAAGTCCTGTGCGGGTGTGCCGCTTGCCATGTGGTAGAGGGCGAGCATCGAGTGCGTCTTGCCGCCGCCGAAGTTGGTCTGCAACTCGACGACCGGATCGCCGCCCGCCTTCGAGAGCCGTTTGGCTGCGCCGACGAGCAGCGTGCTGAGCCCGTCTGTCAGGTAGGTGCGGCTGAAGAACTCCTGCGGATCGCGGTACTCAGACGGGGCGCTTCCGGAATGAACTTTGCCCAGGTCAGCGGCGAACTCCGCCTGCATGAACTCGCCCGTCGCCACGTCCTGGTGCGGTTCGACGATCTCGCGCCACGGCAGTAGACCGGCCACGGTCTCAACCGAAATGTCGAGCCGCTGCGTCTTCCGCCGCTCTTCGTTCCGCTGCAGCTCCGTGAACTTGGTGCGCAGGATCGTGTCGCGCATCTTGCTGATTTGCTCTGCGGTCTCCCCGGCGCTGATGGCCTCCATTAGGCGGCGCATAGTATCGAGAGCGCGTTCGGCATCGTCGTAGGTGAAGTTCTCGTTGTGGGAGAGCCTGTTCCGCACCTCGAGAAGTTCGGATACATAGGAGCGCTCCGGGTGGCCGAGCACCATGGCAAAGGCATCCTTCCAGAACGCCATCATGGTCTTGAGCAGTGCCTGCTGGTCCCAGGCTACATCCCCTTTAGAGTTCGCTTTGAGGCCGCTCACGCGGTTAACGACCTCAATCTGCCAATGCCCCGTGATGGAACTCTCAAGGCGCTTCTCGACAAACGGGGTAAGCGCTTCGGGGAGAAGCTCCATGCCTTCGAAAACGTACTGTCTCGTGCTCTTCGCCACTGCTCATCCCCCTCAGAAATTCATAGCGACTTGGCGGTCGCCGCTCACGTCGTGGATTGCCGCTGCTTGCCGGCTCAACTCAGTCCAGTCTGCGATCAGCGCGTTGTAGGCTGTCGCCTCCTTGGCGTCCTGACGTTTGTTTGCGCAGATGTCGTAGAGGCAGTAAGCGAGGTCCTTGACCGCTTCGGCCTTGTCGCCGATCTTCTTTAGTAGAAGCGCTGTACCGTCCGCGAGACCGTCTTTTTCGTGATGCCGCACGAGATGCTGTAGGCACTCCCAGATTGTCAGGTGCCCATCTGTTGCTGGGTCCCATCCCTCTTCAAGTTCGTCTCGCCGTCGGATGCGTACCTTTCCCGCTTGACTTTCGACGATCCCGGCATGTTTCACGCTCTCCACCGATATTCCGCGTGCGTTGGCGATATTGTTCGCGGTTCCGTATTCGCCCGCTCTCAGCCCATTCTGCTCAAACCATGTGATGGCGAAGCGGGTGTCTGGATCGAACTCGCCCTGAATGCCGCCAAGGTATTCGTCCAACTCGCGGTTGATTAGCTGCAAGGCAGCTTTGACGGACATCGGGCTGTCATCGCTCTCCAAGACCGCCTTATAGCGACTGTAGATACCCATGCCGGGACCGATGGCTGACTGTGGCATGTCGGCTGGAGCGATGTTCGCCGCCTGCAACTCAGCGAGCGCTGGGGGTAGTTCGCGCTTCAGAGCCCTGATGAACTCCGCACGGGTCACGACCTCAGCGGTAGGTTCCTTCTTCCGGCAGACGAGGACCACCGAGTTGGCGAGCGCGTTCGTGCCTGACGCAATCATGCGATTGGCCATTTCGGTTCGCAGCGGCCACGTCCCTACAACCGCGTACCCCGCCTCAACTACTGCCTGTAAGAAGGTTGCCCAACCCGTCGAGCTAATACCCTCCTGATCGATTTCGCTTTGCTTGAAAGCATAGTAGATTGTGGCCGGAAATCCTTCATTCGAATGTGTGGCCATGTTGCGTACTGCCCGCCGCATGCCAGCTAGAAAGAACGAGTCAGCCGCCTCTTGGCCGCCGTGACGATATCGAGTTGCTACAAGTTCTTCTGACTTTGGTGTCGACAGTACGCTAAGAACCTCAGGCTCCACCTTGCGAAGTGCCTTCCTCAGCCAGACGTAGAAAAAATCCGACAAATCTGCGTATTCAATGTTGTCGTAATACGGAGGATCTGTCGAAATCACTGACCCTGCTGGATATGTAACAGTCTGTGCATCCGCGTTTCTCAGCGTGCCAGCTTCCGATGGAACAAATCTCTCAACGACCCTTATGATGCTGCCTAGACTGGTCCTGAAGTCTCCGGCAGCATCACCGAAAGCGTTATTCTCGCCGAAGTCCCACATCATGGGAATAGCTTGTCGCCCAAACAGATTCCGCACCTGAGTCTTCGATGACTCCCATCGACAGAGAGAATTCTGAATGTCCGATAGACGGCTGACTCCGAAGCTTAGGTATACTGATACCGCTTCAGCGTACGCGAGAGCTCCTGTTCCTCCATCACGGAGTGGCACTTCGTCCAATTCGAGTCCCGCCGCTTGGGCGTCCCTCATAATGATCTCTTGAACTTCGGACACTAAGTCCGAGTACGTTCCCAAGGCCACTAGCTGCCTATCGGTGAAGTAGTCTCTGAATGTCTTGAACCCATAGCGGCGCCCCTGAGCATTGCTAGCGAATGTCCCTCGGCAGGGAACTTCCAGCATGTCAAAGCTCATCGACTCGAGCTTTTCTCGAACCATATGAGAAACGTGTGTTGTATCAACCAATGACGGCTCGACAAAAACCCTAGAGCGTTTGGTATCGGCTACTACCGCGATCAGTGTGACGCCCAGCTTTCCCGCATCCGCAGCTTTGTCCACGTAGTCCCCAGATATCGCAGCATCCGAAAGCAAACACCGAAACGTCGCGTATCCTGCTTTCGTCCCATCCTTTGCCTTTTCTATTTCTGACTTAGTTCCGCCCTTACGAATGCGATATGAGATGGTCTTGGAACTCTTATCAACAATAGGCTGAATCCAAGCTTCATTACCTGCCTTTGAGCTGAGTAGGAAACTGGAAGCGATTGGGACTTGCACATCTGAAAACGCCGGATCTGGGCTCGGCACTGTACGAGCCCAGATCCACGCAATGACGGTCGCTACTCCGCCGCCATACTCGGTCGGCAGCTGCACTGTGGGATACAGGTGGCCGATCCGCTCCCGGGCGCGCTCGCGCATCCATTCGCCGTAGTATCTGATATCCTCGGCGAGGCCTTCGGCATTGCGATAGTGATTTCGCTCTCGGATACCAGGATGAACCGGCCCGCTGTCTTTGAACCGAGGTGGGATCTCGATCATGGCCTTCCCGATCATGACCGCAACCGGGTTTAGATCTGACCCGAATGCGGGCAGTCCCAGTCGTTGGGCCTCGAGCGGAATCGAGCCGCCCCCAGAGAACGGGTCATAGACGGGCGGAAGCACACCACCGCAGCTTCTTCTGATTTCAGCTCTGGCGCGTTCGAGGACCTCTTCGTTAGTTGAGTTTTCCCATTTGACGAGGTCCTCAATGATGCTGAACAGCCTTTTCCGCTCCGCGTCCTGGTCCTCTTGGGTCGGAAATTCTTCTGGATAGCCCGAGGGGTCGTCAACAAGCTGAGCAAACAAAACTGCGCGGCACGCAGCTAGAGGGCGGCGCGCCCACCACAAGTGCAGTGTCGAAGGGTGGCCGAAGCGAATTGATTTTTCTTTTGCTGCTGCAGAATTTATCGCCTCAAGCGGTATTGCAACTTCGATCAATTTCTTTTTGTAGGCGTGGGTCATGCGGGATGCTCCGCCCGCTCGAGCAGGCTCTTAAGGTTGACTTGGAGGGCGGTGACGCCGAATTCGGGTTCCTGTGAGAACGGGCGGCGGACGTAGCGGGGCTCGCGCGCGTAGCCGTTTTCGACCTGAACGATGGCGAGTATGAACTTCTCGGGCTCATGCAGGGAGGTGATGACCTCCTGGCGGGTGACCATGATGGTGTCTGCACCAACGATCCGTCCTTTGACCTCGATGAAGCGCAGGTGCTGTGAGGTCGGGCTGTAGGAGGCGATGTCGTAGCCGATCTTCTGCGCGGAAACGTCCGTTGGGACGTTGCCAAGCTCCTTCTCTGCGGCCATCACCGCCTCCATTGCGGCAAGCTCGATCTCACGGCGGGCGACCGGGTCTTCCGAGAAGCCGGATGTGATGCCGTTCGTGGCATGTTTCGCTTGGCGTGCCTCTAGCAGCCCCCGCGGAATCACCACCATGCCGCCGCGTACGCGGGGTGGCTGCGAGCTGATGAATTTCTCTTCCTCGAGCTGGGCCTGACGGGTCTTCAAGCGTTCGGCCAGGTCCTCGGCACGGCGCTGCGCGTTCTGCCAGTTCAGGCGTGTCTTCTTGCCCGCCTTCTCCTCCTCCTTGAGTTCGAAGGCGCGGCTGTCCCAGAAATTGATCTCTTTCTTAAGGCGGGCCTTCACCTCGCGCTCGACTTTTTCGATCTCGGGCAGCCTGCGTGCTTTCACTTCCGCGACATGGCCCTGCGCGAGCTCGACCGTGGCGAACCGGACCGCCGTCCGTTCAAGGTCGGAGCGCAGCCAGTCCTCATCGAGGAGGTCCTGAACGAGCGAGACTTCATCGGCTTCGGCGGGCCGCAGGTTGAGGTGCGGGGCGATGCCGGCGTTCGTGGTCTGGCCGCTCTTGTCGATGGCGGCGAACTGGAGCTTCTGCGAAATAACGTGCGGGTTTCCGGTGCTCGTGCGGCGACCGTCCTGGACGCTGTGCTCCAGCAGGAAGATAGCCGAGAGCTCCTGACCTGCGTCGGTGTCATCGATGAGGATGGCCCCCTGCTTCATGAGCTGCTCGTAATCCTCGCGGACGATGCCGATCACGGCTTCGAGCAGGGGGTGGCCGGGGCAGACGAAGGTCGCCACCGGCTGCTGATTGATGCAGCTCTTCTCGAAGCATATCCGCTCGTACTTCTTCTGAATCGGCGCGCCGGTGCCGCTCTGCCGGTCGCGCTCACGGATGCGCACGGGGACGTGGGTGATCTCCCAGCGGCCTTCTTCGCGCTTCTTGAGCCTGCCCCCGAGTTGCTGGAAGGCCTCGACGAAGAAGCTCTGGATGTGGTGCGGCTGCAGGCGCTGCGCTTCGGCCCGTTCCATCTCGAGCCGGAGCTCGTGGACCTTCGCTTCCGGCATCGTGTCATTGGTGAGGGAGCGACGCTTCAAGAGCTCCAGCAAGTGGTTCTGATCTACCGCACCATCGACCTGCTTGAAGAGTCGTGCCTTTACGTCCTCCTGCTCGCCATACTGGATGGCTTCGAAGAGGAGGTCCTTGAGCGCAACGCCGTCGAACAGCTCGCCCAGCACGTCGTATACGCGGCCGCCCAGCGCTTCGCGCGCGGCTTCGAGCTTTTCGAGCAGGCGGGCATAGACCTCACCCTCGCGCGTGTCGGCGGCGACGATATTCCAGAGGTGGCAGACTTCAGTCTGACCGATCCGGTGGATACGGCCAAAGCGCTGCTCGATCTTGTTGGGGTTCCAGGGCAGGTCGTAGTTGACCATCAGATGCCCGCGCTGGAGGTTCACGCCTTCGCCCGCCGCATCGTTGGCAATAAGCACAAGCATGTCGCGGTCCTGCATGAACCGCTCGATCACCTTGCGCCGCTCTTCGCGGGTGACGCCGCCATGGATGACGTCGACCGCTTCCGGGTTGCCGAGCCGGGACCGGACCTTGTCGAGCAGGTAGTGCAGCGTGTCCTTGGGCTCGGTGAAGATGATGAGCTTGCGGCGGTTGCCGTCCTTGTCGATCATCAGATCGTCATCAAGAATCTTGTTGAGCTGCGACCACTTGGTGTCCTCGCCGGAGCGCAGGACTTCGAGGGCCATATGCTCAAGGCCCTTTAGCGTCTCAACCTCGATGGCAAGCTGCTCGACCGTCTCGGCGGTGGTCGCGCCGGTGGAGATCAGGTCCTCAAGCTCGTCAATCTCTTCCTGTCCATATTCTTCGAGGTTCCGGAGCACCTCGCTGCTCACAGCAGGCTGACCCAGATCGGCCTTGTAGCCCTTGGCGGCGAGGCGCGCTTCGGCAAGTTCGTTTTCGAGGCGTTCGCGCCGGCGTTTGAGCGACTGGTAGATAGCGGCGGGCGAGGAGGCGAGCCGCCGCTGCAGAATCTGCAGCGCGAAGCCGACATTGTTGCGCTTCTTGCCGTCGCCCTCGGCGAAGCGCTGGACGCGGTTCATCTCGGTACGCACATAGTCCGTGACGGCCGTATAGAGCGCTGCCTCCTTCGGAGAGAGCGCGTACTTGACGGTGTAGGCGCGGCGCTCGGGGAAGAGCGGGCGGCCATCGAAGCGCAGGAGCTCTTCCTTGGTCAGACGGCGCATCATGTCGGCCGTATCGGCATAGTGGACGCCGTCGCGGAACCGTCCTTCGAACCGGTCGCCGTCGAGGAGCGCCATGAAGAGCTGGAAGTCCTCCTCCTTGCCGTTATGCGGCGTTGCCGACATCAGAAGGAGGTGGCGGCAAATCTGCCCGAGGCGCTGCCCGACCTGGTAGCGCTTCGTGTATTTGACGTCGCCGCCGAAATAGGTCGCCGACATGCGGTGCGCTTCGTCGCAGATGATGAGGTCCCACTCCTGCGACTTGATGAGCTTCTCCTGAAGCTCCTCATTGCGGGCGAGAACATCGAGCCGGACGATCAGCCGGTTGCGGTCATTGAACGGGTTGCCCGAGCGGGAGGTCTCGATCATGTCCCGCGTCAGGATATCGAACTCGAGACTGAACTTTTCGCCGAGCTCGTCCTGCCACTGCTCGACAAGGCTGCCAGGGGCGACCACAAGGCAGCGCTCGAGATCGCTGCGCGCGATCAGCTCCTTCATCAGCAGCCCTGCCATGATGGTCTTGCCCGCGCCCGGATCGTCGGCGAGCAGGAAGCGCAGGGGCTGCCGCGGCAGCATTTCGCCATACACCGCCGAAATCTGATGCGGCATCGGATCGACGAGGCTCGTATGGATAGCGAGATAAGGATCGAAATAGTGGGCGAGTTTGATGCGGTTGGCTTCGGTTACGAGACGCAGGAGCGCGCCGTCGGCATCGAAGGACCAGGGCCTGCCTCTGGCATCGAGCTCGAGCCGGTGCTCGTCGTCGCGATAGAGCGTGCTCTCGGAAACCGAGCCGTTCTGGTCACGGAATACGACATTGAGGGCCTGGTCGCCGATCCAGTCCACCGATACGATCTGGACGGTCTGGTTCGGCGCGATCCCCCGCACCACCGCACCGTTGCGTATGTGCTCAAGTGTAACCATTACTCGCCCCCAGCCGGCGCCGGAATATTGCGGCTTACTTCCTGCGACATGTTCGATTTCTCAAGAGCAATTAGCACTTCTGCTTTGTTTATAGCAACTATATGTTGCCGCCTGGGGTCTTCTTTTTCGGGATTAGATAGTAATCCGAGGCGCTTCAGGACGTAAAACAACATGGCATACCGGACAGGAAGAACTGCGGTACCGTCATCCATGCAGTAATCTTTGGCGACAACTATTTTCTGGCTTTCTGTCAAATCGGGGTGCGGTCCGATAATTACATCGAAATAATTGTTCCAGAGCCAATCCGATTCGGCATTCGCGCCTGGCTTGCCTTTGCTGCGTATGTCCAGAATACGCGGCAGCAGAAAATCTTTGAACTTGTGCTCCATGTGACAGTAGGCGCGCGCGTGCCAGCGGAAGCCGTCATAGCCAAAGGCATGAGGCGTGATCCGCCGCCAGATCGGGTCAGGCCGCTGCCTGTTCATGGATTGATAGAGGACCTCAACCGAGCCCTTGCTGCGCACCGCGTCCAAGATGCGGCGCAGGACCTCGATATCGATGTCACGTCTGGGCGTCAGCGCAGCATCGGCCTGTGGCAGCCGTGCTATCCAGGACTCGTGAGGCGCTGCAGAGCCTTCTGCGACGGCACGCAGCTGCCCCAGGTACACGTAGGGATCGGGGTTGATGAAGCGCAGGACGAACTTGTCCGCCGCGATGTAGCGCTTGCTCCGGTTGTCGTACTCCGTGTTTCCCGGCGCGCGCTCTTGATACAGGGTCAGGTCCTTCGAGGCCTGCGGGACCGAGACGCCGAAGAACTCCACCAGGTCGGCTCGATTGATCGACCCCTCCCAGAACAGGCGAAACTCAATGAATTCAAGCCTTTGCTCGACGCCCCAGCGCATTCTCTCTCCCGCCGCATGCGGATAATAACTATACGCTCTTGACAGGAGCGCGTTTATTTTATATACGCGTTCCTGTCCGGCGTCAACAGGAACGTAGTAAGTGCTGACCGCTTGGCACCCGACTGCGCGCCCTGGGTACTCGGCCGGGACTGGTTCACGATCTGTTCTAAACCGGCTGATTTTCCCACAAAAGGAGGGGGCCATGACTGCAAAAATTCACTTCTTCCCGCTCGGCAACGCCGACACGCTGCGCCTGGACCTTGCGGATGGACGCAAGGTGCTGGTCGACTACGCGAATATGCGCTGCGCCGACGATGACGATGACCTGCGCTGCGACCTGCCCGGAGAGCTGCGGCGCGATCTGGCCAAGACGCGGCGGAATCACTTCGACGCCGTCTGCATCACGCATCTCGACGATGATCACTGCAGGGGCTTTGGCGAGTTCTTCTGGCTTGAACATGCCAAGGCGTACCAGGATGACGAGCGCGTCCGGATTACCGAGCTCTGGGTGCCGGCCGCGGCGATCTGCGAAGAAGGCCTTGACGGGGACGCACGGCTGGTCCGCGCGGAAGCCCGCCATCGCCTGAAGCAGGGAAAGGGGATCAGGGTGTTCTCGCGTCCTGATCGACTCAAGGGTTGGTTCGAGAAGAACGGCATCGATTTCGAGAGCCGCAAGCACCTGATCGTCGACGCCGGCAAACTGGTGCCCGGTTACACCAAGGAAGGTGCGGCCCAGGCCGAGTTCTTCGTCCACAGCCCGTTCGGGTGGCGGCAGAACGAGCAGACCGTGATCGACCGCAACCAGGATTCCATCGTGATGCAGGTCACCTTCCGCGAGGGCGGCGGCGACACCTACGCGTTGCTCGGCTCGGATGTCGACTACGAGAGCCTGTCCGCGATCGTGCAGGTCACCCGCAAGAAGGGCAACTCCGACCGCCTCTTGTGGGACCTGATGAAGCTGCCGCACCACTGCTCTTACCTCTCGGTCGGCCCTGACCGGGGGACGGACGAAACCAGGGCCCATCCCGACGTGAAATGGCTCTTCGAGACGCAGGGGCGGCAGGGCGGCATCATCGTGTCGCCGAGCTGGCCCATTCCCGCTAAGGGGACGAAGGAGGATGACGACGTGCAGCCGCCGCACCGGCAGGCAGCCAACCACCATCGCCGCGTGACCCGTAATCTCGGGGGCCAGTTCACGGTGACGATGGAGAACCCTTCGAAGGCGCGACCGGCGCCGTTCGGCTATGAGATCACCGCCTACGGGATCGCAGCCATCGTAGCGGCCCCGATGGTCAGCACCTACGCAGCAGCCAGCACACCGCGGGCTGGCTGATGACCGTCGACAGCTGGCTGTCCACCTTTAGCGAGACTTTCGACGGCTCGGGCTTTCGCATTGCGGAAGCCCGGGCGGTCGCGGAGTTCATGCGCCGTTACGGGGCGCCTGCGGGCTCGTTCGTCGAAGGGCGACGGCGCGGCGATCAGGAGCTCGTCATCCTCGACCTCTTGACCGCGGCCCCACAGCGTCCCGTCTATCCGATCCGTCCCGCCGAGCGGATCGGCATCCTTTTCGCGCGCGAGAATGCCCAGCCCTTTGTCACGATGCTGCGGGACGATTTTCCGGACACAGAGCACCAACAGCTTGTGCCGGAGGGCATGCCGGCGGCGATCTGCATCGACGACCGGCCGTGGGCTGAAGCGCGGCTTACCTGGACCCCGGCTGAATTGGTCGAGCGCGTCCTTAAATGGTTTCGCCGTGCAGGCCGCGGCGAACTGCACGACGCCCGCCAGCCGCTCGATCCTGTCTTGATCGGCAGCCAGCTCAGCTTCTTTATTGCGGGCTCGGTGCTGGATGCGGGTACCCCGCAGGATCTCATTGCCGAGCACGATCCGGGCGACGGTACCATTCTCTGCGTGCGCCCGGCACAGCAGGGCAAACTTGGATCGGCCGAGCCCTTCTCCATCGCCACCTACAAAGTGCCCGGCGAACGCATGAAGCGCCTGACGTTCGCGCCCCATACGCTGGCGAGCCTCGGGGCTATGCTGGCCGAGCGCGGGATCGATCTATTCGCTGATCTCAGGACACGGCTCGGCGGCTGGATCGCCGAAGGGCCTGCGGCTGCGTGGCGCCTGAACGGCCGCTTTGCCGTCATTGTTGAAATGCCGATCGTATCGCCACGGGGGGTACAGCAGGACGGGCTCGACCACCGGGCCTTCGTCACGGCGCACAGCGCAGGCGACATCGCCGTTGCCCTCGGTATCGCGCAGCAATCGATGGGCATGGGCGCAGTCGGCTATGTCAAGAGGTTCGGCGCGGCGGCTCCAGACGAGACGGCCATTGCCGCTATCGAGGTGCAATCCGCAGAGGTGTATCTTGCGTTCGAGCCGGACTTCGCGGCGCGGCTTGCTGGCCGCAGCGCGCCTGATGACCGGAGTGTTGTCCTGGTTGGCGCGGGCGCCATCGGCTCGCATGTTGCCGATGACCTTGCGCGCGAGGGACGCTTTCGGTGGACGGTGATCGATGATGACCGGCTCCTGCCGCACAATCTTGCGCGTCACGTTGCGCGCGGCGACGCGGTGACCCGCCCCAAGGCGAGAATTCTCGCGGATCATATCAATCTTACGCTCACCGGCCCGGCTCGCGCGAGCGCAATCGCTGCCAATCTGTTCGCTAACGGAGACGACAGCGCCGCGATTGAAGAAGCGCTGCGAAGCGCAGATATCGTCATCGATGCAACGGCTTCGGTGCTTGCCGCACGGCATCTTTCGGATCACCAGACGCAGGCGCGACGAGCCTGCGTGTTCTTCAATCCTGCGGGCACCGGTGCTGTGCTACTCGCGGAACCGGCGGACCGCGCTCTTACGCTGCGTGATCTTGAAGCTCAATATCACGGGCTTGTCTTGCGAACTGAGCGCCTTGCCGATCACCTTGGCCAGCCCGCAGAGACGGTCGCCTACACTGGCGCATGCCGCGCGATCACGAACCGGATTCCGCAGTCGCGGGCATCGATCCTGAGCGGCCTGGCGGGCTCTGGCCTTGCTGCCGCTATCGACAGCGAAGCGGCAGTAGTTTGTATCTGGTCCCTTACGCCGGATGGCGGTGTGACGGTCGACACGACGGCGCCTCAAACAGTGACGCGCTTCCGGGCCGGCGAATGGGAAATTGCTTTCGACGCCGGGCTGGTAGCGCGCCTTCACGAGATGAGGGACGCACGCCTCCCTTCGGAGACCGGGGGTGTACTATTCGGCATCGTCGACATCCCCGCCAAGCACATTCACATAGTCGAAGCGTCCGCTGCCCCGCCCGATAGCACTGAACAGCCGGGCAGCTTCGTTCGCGGGGTGGCCGGCGTCGAGGAAATGATGGAGAGCGTGCGGCGGCGCACGGCGGGGCAAGTGCGCTATGTCGGCGAGTGGCATTCTCACCCGCCGCGCTCGTCCGCAAGGCCCAGCGCCGTCGACGGGGAACAGATTGACTGGCTCGCCGCGCTCATGGGTATGGACTCGATGCCGGCGCTGATGGTGATCGCAGCTGAGCGAGAGCTTGCCGTGATCTTCGCCGACCAGCATGCGGAGCCCTTGCCGCCGCTCTGCGTAGACGCCGCCCGAAGGGAGAGATGAAGATGGCCGATCACAAGATTGGACTTGCTCTCTCGGGCGGCGGTTCCCGCGCCATTGCGTTTCATCTTGGTTGTTTGCGTGCCTTGCACAATCTGGGAATACTCGAACGGGTGAAGATACTCTCGACCGTGTCCGGGGGCAGCGTGATCGGCGCCATCTACGCCGCGAACGACGAGCCGTTTCCAATGTTCGAGGCGCGGGTCCGCTCGCTACTTTCGACCGGCCTGGTGCGTCCTGCGCTCCGTGTGGCTTTTTCAACACTGGAAGGCGCGAAGGCGCTTTTCTGTAGCCTGGTTATTGGCGCGGCAAATATCCTGTTCGTTGCGCTCACATGGCTGCTCTGGTTCGGCTGGTTGCTCATTCCCGGTCGAATTCGCCCCAAATGGCGGAGTGAAACCTGGCACTTGCCATTCCGGCGCTTCGCCAGTCGGACGACGATCTTGCGGCGGGCGGTCGACAAAGAGCTGTTCAGGGGCAAGAGCCTTCGCGATCTCCGGGGTCGCGCGCCACTGCTCGTGATCAATGCCGCCGAACTCCGCACCGGATCGGCTTTCTACTTCACCCCAAATCACTCCGGCTCCTGGCGGCTTGGCCGTCTCGCTACGCCGGACGTGACGCTCGCCCACGCAGTTACGGCGTCGGCCGCCTATCCTATGTTTCTGCCGGCGCTCGATGAAGAACTTCCGTTCGACAAGCGCGACGGTGCGCGCCGCAGCGAACGGGTCACCCTGACTGACGGCGGCGTTTACGACAATCTTGGCCTTGCGCCCCTATGGCCGGATCGCGATCCGTCGATAAGCCTCAACGTCGAGCCGGTAGACACAATCATATGCTGCCGCGCGGGGTACGGGCTGCGCCACGATCCGCCCAGCCAGTTCATGATCGCGCGGCTGAAGAGCGCGATCGCCTGCATTCACGACCGGGCTCAGAACGCGGCGATGAAGCGCCTGTTCGAATTGCGCGAATCCGGGAGGTTGCGCAGCGTCATTCTTCCCTACCTTGGGCAGGACGACAGCAGGCTGAAGTACAAGCCGGACGACCTTGTGACGAGGGGAGAGTCCTACGCGTACCCGACCGACTTCTGCGCGATGAGCGAGGACTGGATCGAGCGACTGAGCCGACGCGGAGAACAGCTAACCTATGCGCTTATCAAGGAGCACGCTCCCGAGCTTGTCTCGCCGGTTGCCACACCTCCCGAGGCTGCGTCAGTCGGTCAAGGGGGATCTGTATGAGCGAAGGCCAGGTTACACCCAGGCAAGCCGTGATAGCCCTGATGAAAGGGGCGGTTCCCGAACGTGCCGATGATATCGACTCGCTATGGGCCAGGTACGACCCGGACGTGGTGCTGAGCGACGACAGCAGGCACATCACGCTGAACGCCTGCAAGGAGCGCATCACCGTTTCTGCGAAAACGATGGACGTGTTCTGGCTCATCGGATTCAGCGGCTGGCGGGCCATCGAATGCTATTCGCCGCATGTTGTGATTTCCGCGGCAGGAGGCGGGACTGTCGCCGATCTTATGCGTGCCGACGAGGAGCTTGGCGAAGTCGAGCGAGCCTACAAGGAACGGATTGCCGCGGTGCAGGACCTGATCGCCGCACCCGACGCAACCTCTTCGCCCTGGCCACCTGATCTTCCGCGCCCGTCAGCGGATCGCGAGGCTATGGAGGACATGCAGTACAAGTCAGCGTTCGACCTTAGCTGCCTTGCTGCCGCGTTTACTTACTTTCACGAGTTCCGGCACGTCATGTTGGACCGCGATAACGAACGGCCCGGCGATCTCCGCGAGGAAGAAATGGCGTGTGATGTCTGGGCTCGTTCATTCCTGACCGCGCATCTTGCCCAATACGCCCTGAAAAATGGGCACATCTATCAGGATGTGCTGCGCAAGCGGTCGATGGGTCTCGCGGTTGCCGCTCTGATCCTGCACGAGATCACGCCGTTGTGGGAGCAGGGCGGAAACTGCCAGTATTTTTCGCTCGCGGATCGCCTGCACGCGCTGCTCGATAATACGCCGTTGCCCGCAAACGACCATTTCTGGATATTCGCCGCCTCGTTGCTGATCGGTATCCTGCGCCAGCGGCATATTGCGATCAATGCGCCCCAGAGCGGAGCCCGCGAACTCGCGCTGTACCTTCTCGCAAAGCCTTAGATTAACGCAGCAGCTCGAGCTGCCTCCTCGTCTCGGCGCGTCCGGCTTCGCCGCACCGGGCTCTACTCGCTGCGCTCGCGGAGCCGCCTGCGGCCGTCTCCGCCATGCGGTGACGATCCCTCGCGCGATCAGACAATGACAGCCTCCCGCTGACGCTTTCTTTTCTTTCGATTGGGGCCTGCGGCCCCTTCCTCCGTCAAGGCCAAGCCCTCCGCTGCGCTGCGGGCGTCCCCGGCGGTATCCCCGGCCTTCCTCCCTTCGGTCGTGCAGGCCGGGTGATCCCCCTCCGCCGGAGACGGCCCTGACGGCCTCCCCCCGCTCATTGGCGCGGGCCTAGTCCGGTTGCATGCACAACCGCCTTCAAGACTAGGAGAAAGAAAGTGAAAACAGACGTTTACGAGAGGATCACAGGCAGGATCGTGGCCGAACTGGAGCAGGGCGTCAGGCCGTGGCTCAAGCCGTGGAGCGTGGAGCATGCCGCCGGGCGGATCACGAGGCCGCTGCGCTTCAACGGTATGCCCTATCAGGGGATCAATGTCCTGATGCTGTGGGGTGAGTCCGTGGCGAAGGGCTTTGCCGCGCCGATCTGGATGACCTTCAAACAGGCGCAGGAGATGGGCGGGCATGTCCGCAAGGGCGAGCATGGCAGCCTTGTCGTCTATGCCGACCGGATCAGGAGAACCGAGCGCGACGAGGCGACCGGCGAGGAGGCCGAGCGCGAAATCCCGTTCCTCAAAGGCTACACCGTCTTCAATGTGGAGCAGGTCGAGGGACTGCTGTAGCGGCTGGGTGAATTCTCTCCGGAAGTGCTGGCTGAAAATTCCTCAGTTCAGCGCGACTGCCCGCACCCGGGGGCGAGCCCCCGGGCGCGGGCGGCGCCGGCCATGCGCCAGGATGCCGACCGGCATCATGGGAGCAGCCGGTGGTCACCCTTGGGGAGCTCGTCATGTTCCTGGATCTCGCCCGGCAGGGCCTGAGCGTCTCGGCTATCGCGCGCCGCACCGGCCGCGACCGCAAGACCATCCGCAGCTACATCGCCCGCGGCCTCGAGCCGCCGGCCTATAAGCCCCGCGAACCGGCGCCTTCGCCACTGGCGCCCTTTGAGGCTTTCCTGCGCGAGCGGGTCGGCCGCTTCCCTGACCTGACTGGCCGACGCCTGTGGCGTGAGGTCCGCGATTTGGGCTTTGCCGGCGGCTACTCCACCGTGACCGACTTCCTGCGCACCCTCCGACCGCCTGCCGCTCCCGCCTTTGAACGGCGCTTCGAGACCCCGCCGGGGCGCCAGGCACAAGTCGACTTCGCCCACTTCCGGGTCCGCTTCGAGGACGAGCCCGGTGCCGAACGCATCGTCTGGCTGTTCTCCCTCGTTCTCGGCCATAGCCGCCTGATGTGGGCCCGCTTCGTCGCCCAGCAGGACCTCGCCACCGTGCTCCGCTGCCACATCGCCGCCTTCCAGGCGATCGGCGGCGTGCCGGAGGAGATCCTCTACGACCGCATGCGCACCGCCGTCCTTGGCGAGGTCGACAATCGCGGCATCGTCTACAACGACAAGCTCCTCGGTCTCGCCGCGCATTACGGCTTCGTGCCAAAAGCCTGCCGCCCCTACAGGGCCAAGACCAAGGGCAAGGCCGAGAGGCCGTTCCGCTACGTCCGCGAGGACTTCTTCCTTGCCCGGAGCTTCCGCAACCTCGAGGACATGAACGCGCAGTTCGCCCAATGGCTCGACCAGGTCGCCAACCGCCGTCTGCATGGCACCACGGGGCGCATCGTCATCGAGCACTTCGCCGATGAGCGGCCCACCCTCAAGGGTCTGCCGGCTGGACCATTCAACGCCGTCATCCGCCTCGAACGGCGCATCTCGCACGAGGGCATGATCTCGGTCGGCGGCAATCTCTATTCCGTCCCCGACGGCACGCGGCGCCGCCCCGTCGAGGTCCAGGTCACCGCCTCCGAGGTCCACATCCTGGAGGATGGCCGGCTCGTCGCCGCGCATCCCGTGCTCGAGGGCCGCGGCCGGCGTCGCATCGCCGAGGGCCATCGCAGCCTGCCGCCACCACACAACAGCACCACGACCCGCGCAGGTGCCGTGGCATCGCCCCCAGCACCCGCCGCGGCCGCCGGCGTGGCCCCTCGTTCGCTGGCCATCTACGAGGCAATCGGCCGCCGCCTCGCCGCCGGGGAGCCGGCGCGATGACGGCCGCCCCTGCCACCCTCGACCGCATCCGCCGCCATCTGGTCGGCCTCAGGATGCCACGCTCCCTCGAGGTGCTGGAGCACCTCCTGCGCCAGCTCGAGCGCGGCGAGATCTCCGCCCTCGAGGCGATCGACCAGTTGCTCGACGAGGAACTCAGCCTGCGCGAGGGGCGCCGCGTCAAGGCGGCCCTCAAGATGGGCCGGCTGCTGAACATCAAGACGCTCGCCGGGTTCGACTTCTCGTTCCAGCCCTCCCTCGACCGCAACCGCATCCTCACCCTCGCCGGCCTCGACTTCGTCAGCCGCCACGAGGTGCTGCACTTCCTCGGCCAGCCAGGCTGCGGCAAGACGCACCTCGCCATCGCGCTGGCCGTCGAAGCCGTGCAGGCAGGTCGCAGCGTCTACTTCACCACGCTGGCCGAACTCATCGGATCGCTCGCCAAGGCCGAGCGCGAGGGCACGCTCCGCGAGCGCATCCGGTTCCTCTGCCGGCCGCAGCTGCTGGTGGTCGACGAGATCGACTACCTGCCCGTCATCGCCGGCGGCGGAAACCTGTTCTTTCAGCTGGTCAATGCCCGCTACGAGCGTGGCGCGATGATCCTCACCTCCAACCGCGGCTTTGCTGAATGGGGCGAGGTGTTCGGCGACACCGTTGTCGCCACAGCGCTGCTCGACCGCCTCCTCCACCACGCCATCGTCGTGCGCATCGAGGGCGCCAGCTATCGCCTCCGCCGCCACGCCGACCTGCTGCCCGACAGCTCAGCCGCACAATCCACTCATCAGCCCGAACTGGCACCGCGTCGGCGCGGGCGGCCACCTAAGCTCCGAACGGGCAACCTCAGCGCCGCGACATAGCCACCAGCCGAAGTGGGGAATTTTCAGCCAGCGCTTGGAGTGACCCCTTTCGGGTGGACAGGTTGAGCGTCGAGGATTGACAGTTCTCCCGGGCCATCGGGGATCGACCATGGCACGGCATCGCACCTACCCCATCGCGTTCAAGCGGCAGCTGGCGCAGGAGTTCCTTGCGGGCGGGACCTCGCTCCACGGCCTCGCCCGTCGTCACGATGTTTGCCGCAACCTCATCCGGATCTGGGTCGAGAAGTACGAGAAGGGCGAGTTTGACGACGAGGCGGAGGCGGCAAACCTCCTCGAACTTTACGAGGCCCGGATCGCCGCACTCGAGCGAATGGTCGGGCGCCTAGCCCTCGAGAACGAGCTGCTAAAGGGGGCCTCGGCCACCTCACGCCGGCCGAGCGCCGCGACGCCCTCCGTCGTCACCGGCCCCGCGGTCTTTCCATCGCCGAAGGATGCCGTGTGATGGGGGTGCCACGCAGCTCTTTTTATCGCGACAGCCGAGCGGTGGTCGACGACACCGCGCTCGTCGAGCGGCTGCATGTTCTCGCCGAGGAGTGGCCACGCTACGGATACCGGCGGATGGCCGCGCAGCTCCGGGCCGAGGGGATCCCGATCAACCGAAAGCGCGTGGCCCGGCTGATGCGGCGGCACGGCCTGTGCGTGCAGCCGAGGCGGCGCTACGTCGTCACGACCGACAGCGCGCACGACGGGCCGATCTTTCCGAACCTCGCCAGGACGATGGCGCCGGACGGCCCCGATCAGCTGTGGGTCGCCGATATCACGTATATCGGCTTGACCTCAGGCGCCTTTGTTTATCTCGCGATCGTCCTCGACGCCTGGTCGCGTCGGGTGGTGGGTTATGGGCTGGCGCGTTTCATCGACGCGAGGCTGACGCTCGCCGCGCTGCAGGCGGCGATCGTGACACGCCGGCCGCCCGCAGGCTGCGTGCATCACTCGGACCGTGGGTGTCAGTATGCTGCGGAGCGGTAACGGGCGCTGCTGACCGAGCACGGCCTGGTCGGCTCCATGGGACGGCGCGGCAACCCGTACGACAACGCCAAGGCGGAGAGCTTCATGAAGACGCTGAAGGTGGAGGCGGTGTACCGGACGGAGTATAAGAGCTTCGAGGAGGTCGCGGCTGATCTGCCGCGGTTCCTCGAGGCGATCTACAACGAGCGGCGACTGCATTCGGCGCTAGGCTACCGCAGCCCCGCCGAGTTTGAACGGCAACACGCCCAGGAGGGGGTCAAAACCCCGGCGTAGAACTGTCCCGCCCTCAGGGGTCACTCCACGCTTTTGAGGAACTCGGCCTCAGCATTGACAACTGCCGCAGCACTTCTATGGGCTCGCGGAACCCCGGCTCGATCCTGTGCAGCGCAATGCGCTGGCGGATGAGTTCTTCGCGGCAGTGAGTGCCGATGTGCGGCACGGCGGAGACCGGGCTTACTACACCATGGCCGAAGACCGGGTGCAGATGCCGCCCTTCGAGGCCTTCCGCGATGCGGAGAGCAATTACGCGACGCTCGCGCATGAGCTCACGCACTGGACGCGGCACCCTTCGCGGCTAAAGCGGGATTTTGGCCGCAAGCGCTGGGGCGATGAAGGCTATGCGATGGAGGAGCTCGTCGCCGAGCTTGGCGCAGCCTTCCTGTCCGCTGATCTCGATCTCACCCCGGAGCCCCGCGAGGATCACGCCGCCTATATCGGCTCATGGCTGGAGGTACTGAAGAACGACAAGCGGGCGATCTTTACCGCCGCGTCTCACGCGCAGCGCGCTGCCGATTACCTGAACGGGCTGCAAGCCTCGCAACTCGCGGAGGCCGCAGAATGAGCAGGGCGCAGGATCAGGGCGGGCAGCTCGGCTTTGACGCCTTGCTGTCCGCAGCTTCGGAAGAGAACCGCAAGCGCAAGGTGGAGCGGGAAACCGCCCACCTGCCGGGGACGATGGCGGAGGCGATCCCGTTCTATCGCCTCCTGATCCGGCAGCATCATGCGGCGATGTTCGCCGCCGATGTCGATGCGGCGATGGGCTTGCGCAAGGAGGCCGAACGGCTCGCGTTGCGCCTCAATGACGGCGAGCCGGGCATCCTCGCGGGCGAGGATGCGCCGGGCTGCGTGCTGGCGCGGGAGACCGCCGCCGCGCCGGGTGCGGTGCCGCTCTGGGGACAGGAAGGCGAATTCACCATCGAGGTTTGCGGGATGCGCGTGCGCATCGAGATGGACGGCATGTTCGGGATCGGCTGCGGCTTTGGCTACTGGCCCGGCTTTGCCGCGCGCGCGGTCGATCATCTCCGCCCGTTCATCAGCGAGACGGGATACCGGAGCTTTCTTGGCATCCATGCCGATCCCGCGCCGGGACTGACGCCGGACATGTTCGCGGCGAAGGTCATTGCCGGGCACATCAGAGGAGAGTTCAAGGGAAAGCTGCGCACCATCGAGCCGCGCTATCGCAAAGACGCGGTGGCGCAGCCCGAGCCGTGCGGGGCGGGATAGGGTGGTCCCGCCGCGCCACCGCGAAATCCCGCTCGCGACGTTGCAGCGCTTCATCACCGGCGCGCACCGCACGCAGGATCACCATGTCGCCGTATGTCATGCCTTCGTGCGCGAGCTGCCGTGGTACGGGGAAGGCCGGGATATCGCGCAGTTCGGCAGCGCCCTCTTCACCTTCCTGCAAGGGCACGCGGAAGCGGGCGACCGGGAAGAATTGACGGCCCGGCTCACTGCCGAGTTTGCAGGCTCCTATGAGTCGGCAAGCTCAAGGCTCACGCTGACAGCGGTGGAGCGGCAGCCTTATCTGCACGCCCACGAGCTGGGGACCTGCCTGCTGGCGTCCGATCAGGAGTCCGGGCGGGAGGGCGACGAGCTTGCCGTGCGCCGCCGCTCCCGCGAAGGCGTGATGGTTCTGAGCGCTTCCGGAATTTACGTCGTCTTGCGCGATGGCCTCACCCGTCAGCTCAGGATCATCCACCTGATGAAGCGGGCCGCGTCCCCGGACGAGGAGGGCGTACTTGCAGGCGAAGCCTATCAACCAGCCTTCATGGATGGCATGCGCCCTATCCAGGAGCGCGTGCGGTTCGTCGCGGCGGCAGCGCGGGAGCACGCCTGATGCCGACCAAACTTGACGACCTGAGGCAATTAGGCGTCGCCCAGCCGGATGCGCGCCTTGCCGACCTTGAGCTTCTTCTTGCCGCCGATGCTCACAGCGTCAACGGCATCCGCACCGCGCTCCAGAAGGGCGCGAACATCGATGCAAGGCACCCCGATATGGGGATATCCGCACTGCACATCGCCATCGGGAATAATGACCTGGCCCTGTGCCGCTTCCTCATCGAGGAGTGTAGTGCACGGTTCTTCCCGGACAAGTTCGGGCGCTGGCCGACGCTGATTGCCGCTGAGTGTCACGCAGACGAGACACTCTCCGATTACATCGTGGAACAGGAAGCCCTGTTCCTGCGGCAAAACCCCTCCTGAAAAAAGTGCCGCTCGCACAAGCCCATCGGCTCGGGCGAGTGTCCATGTAAAACGCCGTGACCAGTATTTGACCAACGAGGCTAAGTGCTGATAATCTCTTGTCGTTCCTGCCTTGTATCTGCCCGTTAAGGATGGTTAAAGCTTCCTTAATCTTGAGAGCCGATAATAGAGAGAATAGGTCGTTAGAGCCGGATACAAGATGTGCGCGGGGTCCCCGCGCCATCTTGGCAAGGGGGCGCTAAAGCCGCCCCCCGTTGCATCCCCCCGGCGTCGGCTGATCCGGGCATCGAGCCCATCCCAGCCGAGCGCACCGTTTCGCCGGTGCATCACGACCAAAGAGCCTTCGTGCCCTTTGGAAACCGGACCGGGAGACTTCGCTCTCCCTGGACCCATCGACCGTGGGCTTTCGCGCCCCCGGACCCACGACCGGTGTTTCGGCACCGGCTTCGACCTAGGGAGACTTCGGCTCTCCCTGTGGAACCCATCGACCAGGGCTTTCGCGCCCTGGAGGACGACCAGCGTTCCGGCGCTGGACCACGGGCAGGGAGCGTCCCTGCCGCGGCAACCGGAGAGAGGAGATGTCAGGCAGCGGCAGCGAGACGAGGCAGCGCCAGATCACACTGAAGGCGCGCTTCACCGACGAGGAAGCCGCTCTGATTACAGAGCAGGCGAACCGGGCCGCTGTGTCTGTTGCCTCTCTTATCCGCTATGCCGTGCTGGGCCAGCCGCCGCTGCGCGCGAGCCGCCAGCCCACCATCAATGAAGAAATGGCCGCCCATCTTATCGGCAAAATGGGGCAGCTCGCCTCTGCGCTGCGCTCGTGCGCAGACGCAGGCAATCCGGGAAAAACCGATGCCCGGATCGAGGCGGCCCACCGCGATCTTGCCGAGATGCGCGCCGCGCTCTTTCAGGCGCTGGGGAGGGAGCCGTGATCCTGAAAGGCAACCAGCGCGGCAACGGCGCGGACCTCGCCATCCACCTGATGAATTCGTTCGACAACGAGTCCATCGAGGTGGCGGAAGTGTATGGCGCGGTTGCGGACGACCTGCTCGGCGCGTTCGCGGAATTCGAGGCGGTGTCGCTCGGCACCCGCGCGCGCGAGTATCTCTACAGCCTCTCGATCAGTCCGCCGTCACCGCTCACGCGCGAACAGTATTTCGAGGCCATCGGCATGATCGAGGGGCGGCTCGGCCTCGCCGGGCAGCCGCGCGCCGTCGTCTTCCATGTGAAGGACGGGCGCGAGCATGCGCACGTCGTCTGGTCGCGCATCAATCTTGAAAAGATGCGCGCGGTGCACATGGCGCACGACCGCAGAAAGCTCATGGATATGGCGGTCGCGCTCTCACGCAAATTCGGTCTTTCCATGCCGCCGGGCCTCAAGGCCTGGGAGGAGAAGCACAAGTACGAAAAGGAGAAGCTCGAAGCGACGCTCGCCGAGAAGGCGCAGGCGGAGGCGACCGGCATCGCGCCCGAGGAGCGGCGCGCCGAAATCACGGCGGCTTACGAAGCATCGGATACCGCCGAGGCGCTCCGGGCCGCGCTCGAGCAGAAGGGCTATGTGCTCGCCAAGGGAGACCGTCGCAGTCTCGTGGTCGTGGATAAATTCGGCGAGGTGCACAGCCTCACGCGGTACATCAAAGGCCACAAGGCGAGCGCGGTTAAGGAGCGGCTCGCCGCCCTTCGTCCCGAGGAACTGCCGAGCGTCGATGAGGCAAGGGAGCTGGTGCGTAAGCACGCGGAGGCGCTTGAGGAGCGGCAGCGCGAGCAGCGGCATGATCGGGAACGCGAGCAGGAGCGTCAGAGCGCGCGGCAGCGGCTGGAGGAGTTGCGACGGCAGGCGGAAAGCAAGCTCGCGAGGAAAATGGCGGCAAGGCGGCTCGCGCTGCAACAGGCCGCGCAGGAACTGCTCGTCCGGCAGCAAGCCGAAAAGCTCGCGCTGCATGCGGCGCAGAGGACCGAGAGCAGGGGCTTCCTGTTCCGGGTGCGCAGCGCGGTCGCGGACCTGCTTTCCCGCACGCCGGGCCTGCGCTCGGTCCTCTCTCATCTCCAGAAGATGACCCACCTCGATCCCAAGGAGCGGCATCGCCTCGAAGACGGTGCGCTCTCGCGCCGTCATGCGCGCGAGAAGCTGGAAATCGAGAGGCTCCGGCGCCTGCATGCGCGCCTCGATACGCGCGAGCGGGCATCGCTCGAGAAGGCCATGCGTAAGGCGGAGCGGCTTGAGGAGGCGGCGAGCCTCGCGTTGGTGCGCGATGCGGAACAGACGCGCAGCGCGGACGACATGGCGATGCAGGACTTCTATGACGCAGCTCGCGATCAGGGCTTCTGGAAGAAACAGGAGTTCGCGGAAGGCGATTTGCGGGAGCGTTTTAATGATGCTGCCGACTTCGCGCATGGGGCGGATGAGGCCGACGAGGGCGATGACGGCTACGCGCCGGACCTGCGAAACGAGGCCGACGATGATGACGACGACGATGGCGGGCCGCCCCGTCACAGACACCGCCGCCGCAAGGGCTATGGGTACAGGAGGGACGACTAACAGCTCGGGTTCGGTCGCTGTGACCCATGTATGATCCCAATCTGGATGATTTGGAGTTTATATGATCCATTCCTTGACTAATGCACTCCGTAGAGTGTAGAATGACCTATATACGAGCCAAATCATAGTGATATGGCTCATGCAGGGGTCAATTGGTGTTGTGAGATGCCGACGACGAAGCGGACATATTCCCGCTACGGGCTGGAGGGGCTTGCCTTGCTGGGCAAGATGATCCGGCTCGGGCGCATGCAGCGCAGGCTGACGGCGCAGGAGCTCGCCGAGCGGATCGGCGTGTCCCGCAGCACGCTCCAGCGTATCGAGAAGGGCGACCCCAAGGTCGAGGTGGGCCTGATGTTCGAGGCTGCCGCCATCGTCGGCGTCAAGCTGTTCGATGCGGACGAGAAGGGCATCACCGCCCTTGCGGCTCGCACGGATGACCGTATCGCCGTGCTGCCCAAGCACATCTACAAAGCCGGTAAACAGGTCGACGATGACTTCTAGGGTCCCCAAGTATGACGAGGCCTTCGTCTGGGTGTGGCTCCCGGGAGCGGCCGAGCCCGTCGTTGCCGGACGGCTGCATGCCCATGACGGCATCGTCACCTTCAACTACGGGAGAAGCTATCGCGAGCGGCGCGGCGCGATCCCGCTCTATCTCCCCGAACTGCCGCTGCAAGCGGGTGAGCTTCCCCTTCTTGCCGGGCTGACCATGCCGGGCTGCATCCGCGATGCCGCGCCCGATGCCTGGGGACGGCGCGTGATCCTCAATCGCAAGTTCGGGGTCAAAGGGGATGAAGTCGCCGAGCTCGATCTCTCGGAACTCACCTTCCTGCTGGAATCCGGCTCGGACCGGATCGGCGCGCTCGATTTTCAGTTTTCGGCGAGCGTCTATGAGCCGCGCGCGCCGATCAATGCGACGCTCGAAGAACTGATCGAGTCCGCCGAGCGGGTTGAAAAGGGAATCCCGCTCTCGCCCGACCTCGACCAGGCGCTCCACCACGGAAGCTCGATTGGCGGAGCCCGCCCGAAGGCGCTGATCGAGGACGGCGCGGTCAAGCACGTTGCCAAGTTCTCCTCCTCTTCAGACCTCTACAGTGTCGTCAAAGGCGAGTTCATCGCCATGCGCCTTGCCACCCTTTGCGGCATCAATGCTGCGCCGGTTTCGCTGGTGCGGGCGGCTGGCAAGGACGTGCTGCTCGTCGAGCGGTTCGACCGGGTACGTGCCAACGGCGGCTGGCACCGCAGGTCGATGGTCTCGGCCCTGACCATGCTCGGCCTCGATGAGATGATGGCGCGCTATGCGAGCTACGAGGATTTCGCGGAGATCGTCCGTCACCGGTTCACGAACCCCGCCGCCACGCTGCGCGAGCTCTTTGCCCGCATCGTGTTCAACATCCTCTGCGGTAACACCGACGATCATGCCCGCAACCATGCGGCATTCTGGGATGGAGAGGCGCTCACCCTCACTCCGGCCTATGACATCTGTCCGCAGGGGCGCGCCGGTCAGGAAGCGACCCAGGCGATGCTCATCACCGGCGACAACCGCATGAGCCGGATCGCCACCTGCCTTGCGGCCGCCCATCACTTCCTGCTCTCGGAGCCGGAGGCGCTCGCGCTAATCGGGGAGCAGTTGACCTGCATCGGTCAGAACTGGACGCTCGTCTGTGAGGAGGCGGCGCTGAGTGAGGCCGACCGTAACCTGCTCTGGGGGCGGCAGTTCCTTAATCCTTACGCGTTCACAGCACTTCAAGGGGATGCGCTCGCGCTCAAAGTCCTGGCGGATGAGCTACGCGGCAACGTCGGTTGAAGATGATGTCAAGCGACACCGGAAACGCCCCCCTTGTCGCCATGAAATCTCCCCCCTGTTTTAGGTCTTCACTGCCGCGGGCTCTGGCGTGGTGCTCCGGAGCAGGCCCGAGCGGCGCTTCTC
>NZ_JAPFQI010000021.1 GCF_026183895.1 Sabulicella glaciei
GCCTTTCCCGGGCGATGGCACCATGGTCCCGCGGCGAGGCCGCGGGAGCCGGACTCAGCTCCGGCGCTGCTGCGCCTTCACCTTGCGCATGTGCTTGCGCCACCCGCGCGAGCGGCGGGGGGGGGGGGGGGGCCCCCCCCCCCCCGCCACTTTCTTCCGAAGGCGAAAACGCCTCGGCGACGTGAACAGGGATAAGGCTTTCCATGTCCGACGTTTCCGCCGACCCGCGCTTTGCGCGACAGGCGCCCCGCCGTCCCTTGCGCCTGTCCTGGTCGGACGAGCGCGTCCGCAACATCGTCTGGCAGGTGCTGGTCGTGGGCGCGGTGCTGGCGGTGTTCTACTGGCTTTACCGCAACACCTCCTACAACCTGGAAGTCCGGCGCATCGCCACCGGCTTCGGCTTCCTGGAGCGCGAGGCGGGCCTGCCCATCGCCGAATCCCTGATCGAGTACGACCCCTCGATGACCTATTTCCGCGCGCTGCTGGTCGGCGTGCTGAACACGCTGAAGGTCGCCGTCGTGGGCATCGTGCTCGCGACGATCCTCGGCACGCTGCTCGGCATCGCGCGGCTGTCGCGCAACTGGCTGCTGGCGCGCATTGCCGGCGCCTATGTGGAGATCGTGCGCGACCTGCCCCTGCTGCTCCAGCTCCTCTTCTGGTACGCGCTGCTGCAGGCCCTGCCCGGGCCACGCCAGGCGCTGAATCCGGTGGAAGGCGTGTTCCTGTCCAATCGCGGCCTCAAGCTGCCCTCCTTCCGCTGGGAAGACGCGCATGGCTGGGCCCTGATCGCCTTCGTGCTCGGCGTGGTGGGCACCTTCCTGTACCGCCGCTGGGCGCGGGCGCGGCAGATGCAGGACGGGCAGCCCCGGCCGGTCTGGCCGGTGGGCGTGGCGCTGATGGGCGCGCTGCCGCTCGCGGTGTGGTGGGCGCTGGGTGCGCCCTTCCAGCCCGACATCCCCTTTCTGCGCGGCTTCAACTTCCAGGGCGGGCTGACCGTCAGCCCCGAGTTCTTCGCGCTGCTGCTGGGCCTCACCCTCTACACCGCCGGCTTCATCGCCGAGATCGTGCGCGCCGGCATCCTGGCGGTGAACCAGGGCCAGTGGGAGGCGGCGCAGGCGCTGGGCCTGCCGCGCGGGCGCGTCATGTCGCTGGTGGTGCTGCCGCAGGCGCTGCGCGTCATCATCCCGCCGATGACCAGCCAGTTCCTGAACATCACCAAGAACTCGTCCCTCGCCGTCGCCATCGGCTACCAGGACATCGTGTCCATCGCCAACACGACGCTGAACCAGACCGGCCAGGCGATCGAGGGCATCGCCATCATCATGCTGGTCTACCTGACCATCTCGCTGAGCATCAGCCTGTTCATGAATTGGTACAACGCGCGCATCGCGCTGGTGGAAAGGTGACGCCGATGAGCGCGTTGTCCCTTTCCTGCTTCGCTGGCCGCAGGCCAGTGACGCGCGCCCGAATCGCGCTGGTGGAGCGCTGAGCCATGAGCGACGTCGCCCTCAACGAGAACATGCCCAACGACGCGCTGCCGCGCACCGCGCCGAAGCGCCTCCTCGGCCCCGCGGCCTGGGCGCGGGAGAACCTGTTCAGCAACTGGTGGTCCACGGCCATCACCCTGGCGCTGGGCTACCTGCTGATCCGCTATGCCGTGTCCTTCGTGGACTGGGCCTTCGTCAACGCGATCTGGACGGTGCCCTACAACGCCGCCGGCCAGCCTGACACCAGCGCCTGCCGCGACAACAAGGGCGTCGGCGCCTGCTGGGCCATCATCGCCGACAAGCATCGCTTCATCCTGTTCGGCACCTACCCCTATGACGAGCACTGGCGGCCGCTGCTGGTCTGCGCGCTGTTTGTCGGCCTCTACATCGTCTCGGCCATGCGGCGCTTCTGGAACTGGCGCCTCGCGGTGATCTGGGCGGTGACGCTCACCGTCATCGGCATCCTGATGTGGGGCGGGGTGTTCGGCCTTTCCTTTGTCCCGCAGGAGCGCTGGGGCGGGCTGCCCATCACGCTGATCCTCGCCACGTTCGGCCTCGCCTTCGCCTTTCCGCTGGCGATCCTGGTGGCGCTGGGACGGCGCTCGCAGCTGCCGGCCATCAAGGCGCTCTGCGTCCTCTACGTCGAGCTGATCCGCGGCGTGCCGCTGATCTCGCTGCTCTTCATGGCGAGCGTGATGTTCCCCCTCTTCCTTCCCGAGGGGATCAACATCGACAAGCTGCTGCGCGCGCAGATCGCCATCATCCTCTTCGCCGGCGCCTACCTGGCGGAGGTGGTGCGCGGCGGCCTCCAGGCCCTGCCCAAGGGCCAGTACGAGGCGGCCGATGCGCTCGGCCTGTCCTACTGGAAGAAGACCGGGCTCATCATCCTGCCGCAGGCGCTGCGCCTCGTGATCCCGCCCTTGGTGAACACCTTCATCGGCTTCTTCAAGGACACCTCCCTCGTCCTCATCATCGGCATCTTCGACCTGCTGACCGCGGGCAAGACGGCGTTGATCGAGCCGCAATGGCAGGGCTTCGGCGTGGAGGTCTACATCACGCTCGGCCTGATCTACTTCATGTTCTGCTTCGCGATGAGCCAGTACAGCGCCGGGCTCGAGGCGGAGTTCAACCGCCACCGCCGCCGCTGAGGAGACCCCGCATGTCCGCTGCCGAAACCCTCACCTCGGCCGTCAAGGCCGATGCGCCGCCCGCCATCCTGCTGGAGCGGGTGAACAAGTGGTTCGGGTCGCTGCACGTGCTGCGCGACGTCAACCTCAGCGTCGCGCAGGGCGAGCGCGTCGTGGTCTGCGGCCCCTCGGGCTCGGGCAAGTCCACGCTGATCCGCTGCATCAACCGGCTGGAGGAGCATCAGGAAGGCCGCATCAGCGTGGACGGGATCGAGCTGTCCGACGACCTGAAGGCGCTGGACGCCATCCGGCGCGAGGTCGGGATGGTGTTCCAGTCCTTCAACCTCTTCCCGCACCTCACCATCCTCGAGAACTGCACCCTCGCCCCCATCTGGGTCCGCAAGATGCCCAAGAAGGAGGCCGAGGCGCTGGCGATGGAATACCTCACCCGCGTCCGGATCCCGGAGCAGGCGGGCAAGTATCCGGGCCAGTTGTCCGGTGGGCAGCAGCAGCGCGTCGCCATCGCGCGCGCGCTCTGCATGCAACCCAAGATCATGCTCTTCGACGAGCCGACCTCGGCCCTCGACCCCGAGATGATCAAGGAAGTGCTGGACACCATGGTGATGCTGGCCGACACCGGCATGACCATGATCTGCGTGACGCACGAGATGGGCTTCGCCCGCCAAGTGGCGGACCGCGTGGTGTTCATGGACCGCGGCGAAATCGTCGAGCAGGGCGAGCCCGAGGCGATCTTCAGCAACCCGCAGACCGACCGCCTCAAGCTGTTCCTGTCGCAGATCCTGCGGGGACACTGAAAACTCTCCCCACGAAACCTGCATCGCAGGTTTCGTGGGGGCCACAGATCGCGCCAAGGATGCCTTGCGGCGCCGCCCGCCTGCCGATCGGGGCGTCGGCCCGCCCTACATCATCCCCATCTGGCGCAGGCTGGTCCAATTGCCGCTGCCCATGATGACGTGGTCATGCACCGCGATGTCGAGCACGGCGGCGGCCGCCTTCACCGCCGCCGTCATCTCGATGTCGGGGCCGCTCGGCGTCGGGTCGCCGCTCGGGTGGTTGTGCACCAGGATCAGCGCGGTGCTGTGCAGCTCCAGCGCGCGCTTTACCACCTCGCGCGGATAGACCGGGGCGTGGTTCACCGTGCCCCGGTGCAGCACCTCGTCGGCGATCAGGCGGTTGCGCGGGTCCAGGAACAGTACGCGGAACTGCTCCGTCCGCTCCCGCGCCAAGGCGGCGGTGAGGTATTCCATCAGCCGGTCCCAGTTGGACAGGACGGGCATCTCCATCACCTCCGCCTGGACGAGGCGCAGCGCGGCGGCATGGACCAGCTTGATCGCCGCGGCCCCGTTCACCCCCAGCGACGGCTCCCGCGCCAGATGGTCCGCCCGCGCCGCCAGCACCCGACTGAAGGAGCCGTGGCGGTTGATCAGCGCCTTGGCGAGGGGCTTGGTGTCGCCCATGCGGAAGGCGGCGTAGAGCAGCATCTCCAGCAATTCGTAGTCGGCCAGGGAGTCGGGGCCGCGATGCACCAGCTTGTCGCGCATGCGCTGGCGGTGGCCCTGCGGCCCGGTGCCGGGGAAAGGCCGAGCGGGGGCGCCCGAGGGCGCGTCGGCATAGGCTTCGGGCGGGGCGAAGGGACGCTCGTCAGGCACGGCATGACGGAAGCCCGCGCTGATTTCGGCCACGCCTGCAGGCACGGTTCCCGCGCCGCTTTCCGGATAATCCACCCCAAGCCCCCCGGCTTACCCTGCCATCAGGGTAACCCTGGGTTGCGTCGGGGCGTCAAGCCGCGGCGCTACTCCGCGGCCTGGGCCTCGCTCACCACCTTAGGCTGCGACTGCATCCAGGACCAGTAAAGCTCGCGCGCCCGCGTCGCCACGGGGCCGACCGGCAGGGCGCGGCCGTTCATCGCATTGCAGGGCTGCACCTTGGCGTAGTTGCCCGTGGAGAAGATCTCGTCCGCCGTGTCGAGTTCCTCCGGCCGCACCGCCCGCTCCTCCACGGTCATCCCATCCGCCCGCAGCAGGCCGAGCACGCGGGAGCGGGTGATGCCGGCCAGGAAGGTGTGGTTCGCGGCCGGCGTCACCACCACCCCGTCCTTCACGAGCCAGATATTGGAGGCGGCGAACTCCGCCACATGGCCCAGCGCGTCGCACAGCACCGCCATCTCGGCGCCGCGCTCCACCGCCCAGGCCGTGGCGCGGGCGCCGTTAGGGTAGAGGCAGGCCGCCTTGGCGTCGGTGGGGGCCATGTCCGTCGCGGGGCGGCGGAACGGCGCCAGCACGGCGGAGAACCCGGCCCAGGCAGGGATGGGCGCCTCGTAGAGCGCCAGCAGGAAATCCGTGCTGTCGGGATCGGGCCGCGACGCGCCCAGGCCCCGCCGGATGAAGAACATCGGCCGGATGTAGAGCGTCGCCTCCGGCCCCATGCGGCGGATGCCCTCGCGGCACAGCGCCTCGATCTCCTCGGGCGTCTTGGTCGGCTTCATGCCCATGACGCGGGCGGAGCGCACGGCGCGGGCGCAGTGCTTCTCCAGATCGGGCGCCCAGCCGGTGATGGAGCGCGCCCCGTCGAAGATGACGGAGCCGAGCCAGAAGCAGTGGTCCATCGGGCCGATGATCTTCGGCTCCTCGCTGCTCCACTGCCCGTCATACCAATACACGCCGGCCATGCGCGCTCTCCTGTCTCTGGCCCGATCCTGCCATGTCAGCCGGGCGCCTTGAAGCCCTCTCTGCGGCGTGAAGAGGCACCACGCGGGGCGCCGACCGCGTTCCGGGGGGATGTTGCCGCCCTGGCCGAATGGGTCCAGTCTTGTAACTCAGTCAAAGAGGAGGGCGCGCGATGACCATCCATTTCGTCGTGCATGACGAGGGGGATTCGGTGGGGGTTGTGGTGGTCGAGGGGCTGAAGGCCTCCAACCGCATCAACGGCTGGATCATGGATCAGGACAAGATGATTGAGTTCGACGCGAAGTCGGACATCCCGATCGGCCACAAGCTGGCGATCAAGCCGATCAAGGCAGGCGAGGCCATCATCAAGTACGGCGTGGACATCGGAAAGGCCGTGTCGGACATCCAGCCCGGCGAGCACCTGCACGTCCACAACGTCAAGACCAAGCGCTGGTAAGGAAAGACGCGAGCAATGGCGATTGACCTGAAGGGTTCCAGCTTCGAGGGCTGGCGCCGCGAGGACGGGCGCATGGGCGTCCGCAACCACGTGATCATCCTGCCGGTGGACGACCTGTCCAATGCGGCCGCCGAGGCGGTGGCGAACAACATCAAGGGCGCGATGGCGATCCCGCACGCCTATGGCCGCCTCCAGTTCGGCGCCGATCTGGACCTGCATTTCCGCACGCTGATCGGCACCGGCTGCAACCCCAACGTCGCCGCCGTGATCGTGATCGGCATCGAGCCGGGCTGGACCGGCAAGATCGTCGAGGGCATTGCGAAGTCGGGCAAGCCGGTCGAGGGCTTCGCCATCGAGCAGAACGGCGACATCAACACCATCGCGAACGCCTCGCGCGCCGCCTACAAGATGGTGAAGCACGCCTCCCGCCTGAAGAAGTCCAAGGCGCCGCTGGTGGACCTCTGGGTCTCGACCAAGTGCGGCGAGAGCGACACGACCTCCGGCCTCGCCTCCTGCCCCACTGTCGGCAACGCCTTCGACAAGCTGTGGGAGAACGGGCACACGCTGGTGTTCGGCGAGACGACGGAGCTGACGGGGGGCGAGCACCTGGTGAAGGCGCGCTGCAAGACGCCCGAGATCGCCGACAAGTTCCAGGCGATGTTCGACCGCTACCAGCGCGTGGTCGAGACCAACAAGACCAACGACCTGAGCGAAAGCCAGCCCACCAAGGGCAACATCGAGGGTGGGCTCACCACCATCGAGGAGAAGGCGCTCGGCAACATCCAGAAGATCGGCAAGAAGTGCACCGTGGACGGCGTGCTGGACAAGGCCGAGCGTCCGGACGGGCCCGGCCTGTGGTTCATGGACTCATCCTCCGCCGCGGCCGAGATGGTCACGCTCTGCGCCGCCTCGGGCTATGCCGTGCATTTCTTCCCGACGGGCCAGGGCAACGTGATCGGCAACCCGATCCTGCCGGTCATCAAGATCACGGCGAATCCGCGCACCCAGCGCACCATGGGCGAGCATATCGACGTGGACGTGACCGGGCTGCTGCAGAAGCGCATGAACATGGATGACGCGGGCGAGGCGCTGCTCGACTGCATGCTGCGCACCGCCGATGGCGAGCTGACGGCGGCCGAGCTGCTCGGCCACCGCGAGTTCAGCCTCACGCGCCTCTACGAAAGCGCCTGACCCGGGAGGGAGGGGCGCGCTTGGCGCGGGGCGCCCCCCTCCCTTTTTATGTTGCAGCGCACAACGACCGGCCCCACGTCACGTTCCTCCCAGGGCGCCTTCTCGCGCCGCCCATTGATAAGGAACATGCCGGTGCGCAAGCCTTTTGCCTCGCTTGACGATCTGGTTCGCCGGCACGTCGCTTCTTCCGGTCCTTCCGGTCCCTCCCCCCTGTCGCGCCTGGTCGGGTTCGGCGCCAATCCGGGCGCGCTGGACGGCTATAGCTTCGTGCCGCCCGGGGCACGCGGCCTCGTGGTCATCCTGCATGGATGCCAGCAGGATGCGCGCGGCTATGACCGCGGCACCGGCTGGACCACCCTGGCCGAGCGCGAGGGCTTCGCCGTGCTGGCGCCCGAGCAGCGCGGCCCCAACAACCCGATGCGCTGCTTCAACTGGTTCGACATGGAGCGCGGCCGCGCCGAGGCGGAAAGCATCGCGCAGATGGTTCGCCACCTCGTCGCCGCCGAGGGGCTAGACGCGCGGCGCGTCTACGTGTCCGGGCTTTCCGCCGGCGGCGCCATGGCGAATTTCCTGCTCGCCGCCCATCCGGCGCTGTTCGCCGGCGGCGCGGTCCTGGCCGGGCTGCCCTTCGGCGCGGCCCGCACGATGGAGGAGGCGCTGCTGGCGATGCGCGGCGGCGTCCGCCACGCGCCGCGCGAATGGGGCGACCTGGTCCGCCGCGCCTCCAACCATCGCGGCCCGTGGCCCAGCGTGTCCATCTGGCAGGGGGCCGCCGACACCACCGTGGCCCCCCGCAACGCCGCCGACCTCGCCGCGCAATGGCTCGACCTGCACGGCATCACGGGCGCGCCGCGCTCGAGCGTGACGGTGGATGGCGCGCGCCGCCTGCAATGGCACGACGGGGCGGGGCGGACGGCGGTGGAGGCCTGGACGCTGGAAGGGCTGGCGCATGGCGCGCCGATCGGCCCGGGGGTGGAGGAAGCGGTGCGCCGTGGCGGCGTGGCCGGTCCCTTCATCCTGGATGCCGGGATCCACTCCACCTGGCACAGCGCCGCCGCCTGGGGCCTCGCCGACCCGGAGCGGGTGATCGCCGACGCACCCGAGGCCGCCCCGCGCCCGCGCGAGGCGCCGCTGATGCCCGACCCGCTGGAATGGGCGCAGATGTCGCCGGAGCAGGCGATCGAGCGGGCGATGCGGCTGGCCGGCCGCCAGTAGCGCCAGCCGGCCGCGCGGGCGTGGGTTCAGCCCCGCGCCCGCGCCCGGAACATCAGCAGCAGCCCGCCCAGGGTTAGCGCGCCGCCCACGAGGTCGCCCCAGATCAGCCGCTCGCCGAGCAGGGACCAGCCGATCAGCGCGGCCACTGGGGGCGAGAGGAGCTGGAGCGCCGCCGCGTTGCTCGGCCCGAAGCGGCGGATCACGACAAAGAACAGCGCGTAGCCGCCCATCCCCACCACGACGGAGGAATACACCATGCCCAGGATGAAGGGGGTGGAGGCGCTCGTGGGCAGGGGGCCGCCAAAGGGCACGGCCAGCAGGACCAGCACCAGCGCCGCCACCGCCGTCTGGCCGAGATTCGCCACCCAGGGATCCATGCGCGCCCGCGCCGGGGCGTAGATCAGCACCCCAGCCGCCTGCAGCAGGGCACCCAGCAGCGTCAGTCCGAGGCCCCAGGCCTCCGCCGCCGCCAGCCCATCCGCCGAGCGCGACAGCCCTAGCACCGCGACACCCAGCCAGCCCAGGGCGAGGCCCAGCCAGCCCAGACGCGCCATCGCCTCGCCGCGCAGCGCGGAACCCAGGGCGACAAAGAGCGGCGAGGTGGCGGCCAGCAGCGCGACGAGACCGGACGGCACGTGCTTGGACGCCACCCAGGCGCAGGCGAGGTAGCCGCCCATGCCCAGCGCCCCCATGCCGAAGAGCCGCCACGCATCGCCGCCGCGCGGAAAGGAGGCGCGGCGAAGGGACCAGATCAGGGCCAGGGCCGGCACCACCAGGACGAAGCGCAGGGCCAGCGCCCAGAGCGGCGGCCATTCCAGCGCCACCACCCGCGCCGCGTTGAAGGCCGAGCCCCAGATCAGGATGTAGGAAGCGGCGAGGAGGAGGCTCACCCGGCCCGGTCGCGCAGCAATGCCTCCAGCCGCGCCAGCGCCTCGCGCATCTCGGCCGCCTGCCTCTCGGCCCGTGCCAGGGCAATGCCCAGGCCCCCGATCGCGATCAGCGCCAGGGCTGAAACCAGGCCCGCCATGGCGTAGAGCATCCGCGCGCGCGACCAGCCATCGCCGCCCAGCGGCGAGGCCTCCCAGGCCAGCTGGAGGCACATCAGCACCGCCAGCGCGCCCACGACCTGCAGGAAGCGGTGGAGGATCACGCGCGCCTCGCCAGCGCGGCTTCCAGAGTGTTCTCCAGCAGGCAGGCGATGGTCATGGGGCCAACGCCGCCCGGCACGGGGGTGATGGCGGCGGCCATCGTCTCGGCCTCAGTGAAGGCGACGTCGCCGACGAGGCGCCCGTCGGGCAGGCGGTTGATGCCCACATCCACCACAGTGGCGCCAGGCTTGATCCAGCCGCCGCGCACCATCTCCGGCCGCCCGACCGCCGCCACCAGGATGTCGGCGCGGCGGCATTCAGCCGGCAGGTCGTCGGTGCGGGAATGGGCCATGGTGACGGTGCAGTCGGCGCCCAGCAGGAGCTGCGCCATGGGCCGCCCGACGATCTGCGACCGGCCGAGCACGATGGCGCGCGCCCCGCGCAGCTTCACCCCGGCCTCCCGCAGCAGGTGCATCACCCCGCGCGGCGTGCAGGGCACGAGGCCGGGCAGGCCGGAGGCGAGGCGCCCGGCATTGATCGGGTGGAACCCGTCCACGTCCTTTGCCGGGTCCACGGCGGCGATCGCCGCCTCGGCCCGGATGTGGCCCGGCAGGGGAAGCTGCACCAGGATGCCGTCCACCGCCGGGTCGGCGTTCAGCGCCGCGATCTCGCGCAGCAGGGCGTCCTCGGCGGTGTCCTCGGACAGGTGCAGGGTGCGGCTTTCGAACCCCGCCTCCCGCGCCGCGCGGTCCTTGTTGCGGACATAGACGCCGCTTGCCGGGTCCTCCCCCACGCGCACGACGACGAGGCCGGGGCGGAAGCCAATTCCGGCGACGCGCTCGGCCAGCCCGGCGCGCAGCCGCGCGGCCACGGCCTTGCCGTCGAGGATTCGCGCCATGGTCAGAAATACACCCCGCCGCGGATCAGGTAGCCCTGGATGGCCGCGACCAGCAGCATGGCGGCCTGGATCAGCAGCAGCACCACGAGGGGCGAAAGGTCGATGCCGCCCAGATTGGGCAGCCGGTCGCGCACCGGGCGCAAGGCCGGTTCGGTCACGCGGTAGAAAAAGTCGCCGATGGTCCAGACCACGCGGTTGCGCGTGTCCAGGATGCCGAAGCCGGTCAGCAGCGACAGCACGGCGGCGATGATGATGGCCCAGAAAAACAGGTTCAGGCCAGCCATCACGAGAAAGAACAAGGCATCGAGGATCATGGCGTCCGGTGGTTCCGTGGCGTGGCCCGGTTTGTCGCGGATAGGGGGGTTTGCCGCAAGGGGCGCTGTTGACTCCGCGCGCGGAACGGGTCACACACCGGCCCCACGCCGCGCCCCATCGCGGCGCGTGGATACGGGGCTGTAGCTCAGTTGGGAGAGCGCGTCGTTCGCAATGACGAGGCCAGGGGTTCGATTCCCCTCAGCTCCACCACCATTCCATTTTAAACACTTGAATGAGCTGGCTTTTAGAAAGCCGCTGCTCCGCTTTCCCAACTACCTTCGCGACTACGGCGTGCTGACGCGTTATGCCGACCGTGTGCGTCGAGGTTGTTGGCCGCGCTCTTCGATCCAGCGCCTCGCGCCCCATAGGGAATCTTGCGTTCGACACGCCAAGCTCGCGCATGACGTGCCCAACTCAGGCCCGCCGCCGCGCGGGCTCCCACTTTCCCGAGGCGGCTTCCTTCGGATGACCTTCTCGAGCGTCAGGTCCGACACCGCCTTCCGAAGCCGCGCCTTCTCCCGCGCCGACTCCTTCAGCCGCTTCGCCTGGTCCAGCTTCAAGCCGGCCGAGTTCCATCCGCTACCGAGAATACGTCTGCGCCGTCACCCCGATCGTCCGCACCGCCTCAACAGCGGATTTTCCCTATGCGAGCGAAACCTCGACCGGGTGCAGCTTCGGCACGATTTCCTTCGGCTTGTGATGCTTCCTCGCCATTCTCAGTGCTCTCCTCGGCTCCGTCGAACTCATTCCGCCGGCGGCCCGCTTCCAAGGGGGCAGGTCAGGAGAGGCTCAAGGAATGGCAAGCCGTTGCCACGCGATTCGCGAAAACCGCCGAGTCCCTTCCTCAGCGCGCCGTGCCTCACCGTCCCGATCGATCATTTCAAGAGATGACAGACCCCAGCAAGCAACAACAGAAGAAAAAAGAATCTCGCTTCCAAAAAAAATAATGTGCCCGCATATAAGCATCAAAGATGGCAGATAATCGCATTTATTGGCTTGATCTGCCGTTAATCTTGCCCGAGCGTTGCGGCGATGCTTAGAACAGCGCCTCGGCAATCCGCCACTCGACACAATAACCGTAAGACGCGCCGTTGTCGGTGAGGCGCATCTCTATTTCGAGAGCGGCGGCGCAAGCCCTCGGCCCCTTTCCGCTGATCAGGACGGCCGCCAAGCGCGTTGACCAGGCCGCAGCCCAGTTGCGGCATTCCGTCGCGCGTTGGGCCCCCGGCGTGATCCAGCCCAAGCCGCGTCAGTTGACCATTGCCGTCACGGCGGACTGCAACCTGCGCTGCAAGGGCTGCCGCTACGGGCGCGACTTCATGGCCGGCGAGCGCCTTTCCCTCGAGACGATCCGCTCCGTGCTGGAGGATGCGCGGGAGGCCGGGATCGACCGCGTCCGCTTCTATGGCGGCGAGCCCCTGCTGCATCCCGACCTGCCGGCCATGGTGCGGCACACGATCGGCCTCGGCATGCGTCCGTACGTGACCACCAACGGCACGCATCTCGGCCCGAAGATCCCGGCGCTCTTCGACGCGGGGCTGCGCCTCGCCACCATCGGCTTCTACGGCATCGGCGCGCGCTACGACGACTACACGCGGCGCCGGGGTCACTTCGAGCGTCTCGAACGCAGCCTTTCCCAGGTCCGGGAGAGGTACGGAAGCACTTTCGAGCTGCAGCTCAACTTCGTCCTCATCCGCGAAACCTGCAACCTCGCCGACCTCGAGCTGGCTTGGTCCTTCGCCCGCAAATACGACATGTTCTTCCACATCGACCTCGCGAACTACGCGGCTCCGTTCTTTGTCCAGGACCGCGAGGCCGATCTGCAGCTCCAGCCCGATGACCGTCCGCGCGTCGAGGCCGTGACGCGCGCCCTGCTGGACCTCAAGAGGTCGGAGCCAGAGCGCTTCCTGCACTCACCCGAATTCATCCGCTCGGTGCCCGATTGGCTGCTGAAGGGGCCTGCCATGCGCGTCCCCTGCGACGCCTATGAACTGCTCTGGCTCGGCGCCGACGGCACGCTGCAGCTTTGCGACGTCGCGCTGCCGCTCGGCAACGTCAACACGCACCGCCTGCGCGACCTCTTGTTCACCGAGGCGCACGCGCAGGCCGCTCGCGACGGCTTCCAGCTCAACTGCCCGAACTGCACCTGCAAGGCGCAGACGCGCATCCAGAAAGACGTCCCATCCATGCGCCGCTACGGCCGCATGCTCGCAGGGGAGGCGACACAGGCTTGACCCGGATCATCACGATCGACCATCGCTCCGGACCCGCGCTCCGGCGCCTGACGGACGCCATGCGGGAATCGGCCCGCGCCGCCACCCGCTCCATGCCGGCCCTCAAGCGGAGCCTGCGGCAGATCGAGCAGGGCGTGGGCCTGGTGGAGCACTCAATTGGGCAGATGGTCCCTTCGGTGATCCAGCCCCGGCCGCGGCGCATCACCGTCGCGGTCACCGCGAACTGCAACCTGCGCTGCACTGGCTGCCGCTATGGCCGCGACTTCATGCCGGGCCACCAGCTTTCGCTGAACGAGGTGCGCAACCTCCTCGACGACGCCAAGGCAGGTGGGGTCGAACTGGTGCGGCTCTATGGCGGCGAGCCGCTGCTGCACAAGCAGCTGCCGGAGATGGTCCAGCATTCGGTAGGGCTTGGCCTCGCGACCTATGTCACGACGAACGGCACCCTGCTCCGGCAGAAGATCGACGCGCTGTTCGAGGCCGGGCTGCGGAACATCACGATCGGCTTCTACGGAACGGGGGAGGGCTACGACAGCTACGTCAACCGCAAGGCCTCCTTCGCGCGGCTGGAGGAGGGGCTGACCTACGCACGTGCCCGCTACGGCTCGGCGCTGTCGCTGCAGCTCAACTACCTCATCATGCGTCCGACCTGCACGGTCGAGGCGCTGCGCACGGCATGGGATTTCGCCGAGCGCTTCGACATGAGCTTCCACACGGACCTCGTCCACTACTCCCTGCCCTATTTCACCGATGGCCAGCAAGGCGGGCTGCACTTCACGCAGGAGCAGGAACCCGAGATCCGCCGCGTCGTCGCGGAACTCAGCCGTCTCAAGCAAGCGAATCCGCTGCGGGTGCGCGAAAGCCTGGCCAGCATCCACTCCATCCCGGACTGGCTGCTCAAGGGCCCGGACATGCGCGTGCCCTGCGACGTGAGCAATCTGATCTGGGTTGGCGCCGATGGCTCGGTGCAGCTGTGCTACGTCACCTTCAAGCTGGGCAATATCCGCGAAAGCCCGCTGAGGGACATGCTCTTCACTCCGACGCATCGGCAAGCGGCACGCGACGCCTTCCAGCTAAACTGCCCGAACTGCCATTGCGAACGCGACAGCCGCATCCAGAAGCATCTTCCAAGCCGCCTCCGCTATGCGAGCCTGCCCAAGGAGAGCGCGTGACCTAGGCCTCGCCGCGATACAGCCTGTCATAGGCGGACCATTCGGCCTCGAAGGAGAAGGCCGCGGCCCGGCGCGCCGCAGCAGCGCTGAAGTGCGCCCGCTCTTCCGCATGCGCCGCCAAGCGCCCGATGGCCGCAGCAAGCGAGGAAGGGTCAAAGGGCGGCACGAGCAGCCCGGCCGCATCGCCGCCCGTCCCGACCATGTGGGGGATGCCGCCGACATGGGTCGCGACGACTGGCACGCCGCAGGCCATGCCCTCGAGGAGCACCAGCGGTGCCGCTTCGTGGGCGGAGCACAGCGTGATCAGGTCCAGGCCGCGCATCAGCGCCGCCATGTCCGCCGCCTGGGAAAGGAAGCGGATATTCCCCAGACCGGCCGCATCCCGCCTGACCTGCTCCGCCAATGGCCCTTGGCCCACGAGCAGGAAGACCACCCGCGGTGCCGTGCGGGCCAGCGTGGCGGCAGCCTCCAGAAGATCCGCGTGCCGCTTGATGGGATCGAGACGCGCCACATGTCCAACGAGGATCGCGTCGTCGCCTATGCCCATTTCGCGTCGCCAGGATGGAGGCGCGGGGGCGGGAAAGAACTCGCCCTGGTCCACCCCGTTCCAGATCGTCGAACACGGGCCGAGCCAACCCGCCACGCGAAGCCGCTCCGACAGCTCGTCGGAAACCGCCGCGACCTCGGCCACGCGGGACGCCAGGCGATTCAGTCGCCGCGCGTGGGAAGTGGGATGGCTGGGCCAGGTGTGGAAGGTCGCGACGACCCTCGGCGGCCGCCGGAGGAGAAGCCGGGATGCCAGGGCGGCATAGAACAGCGCCGTGTCGTTGTGCGCATGGATGGCGCCCGCTCCCATGCGCCGGAGCAAGCGCGCCAGCCGCCAGGCGAAGCGCAGGTCCAGCCCGCCACCCCGCGGCAGGAAATGGGTTGGGACCTCGCCTGGGTCGAAATCGGTTTCCGGGCCGCGGAAAGGCTGGTCGAACAGCACCAGCGCGTGGTCCTGCCCTTCGCGCAGTCCCCTTCGCGCGAGCCGAAGCGCCGCGCGTTCCTTGCCGCCGATGGTCAAGCCACTGAGGAGGTGAGCGACTGCGGTCATCCTGTGGCAAGGGGTGCGGGCGGCGGGACGATGCCCGCCGCGCCGCGTCGCCTCACGGCCGCCGCAGGTCGAAGCGGTCGGCGTTCATCACCTTGGTCCAGGCGGCGATGAAGTCACCCACGAACTTCCGTCCCGCATCCGCCGAGGCATAAACCTCGCTCAGCGCGCGAAGCTGCGAGTTGGCGCCGAAGGCGAGGTCGGTGCGCGTCGCCGTCCACTTCTCCTCGTGGCTCTTGCGGCAGGTGCCGGTGAAGACCTCGTCCGCGTGGCCATCCACCATCTTCCACGCCGTGCCCATGTCGAGCAGGTTCACGAAGAAGTCGTTGGTGAGCAGCCCTGGCCGATCGGTGAAGACGCCGTGCTTCGAGCCGCCGTGGTTGGCCCCCAGCACGCGCAGCCCGCCGACCAGCACCGTCATCTCCGGCCCGTTGAGGCCGAGAAGCGCCGCGCGGTCCAGAAGGAGCTCCTCCGTCGGCACGTTGAACGACACCTGGAGGTAGTTGCGGAACCCGTCCGCCTTGGGCTCCAGCACGTCGAAGCTCGCCGCGTCGGTCTGCTCGGCGCTGGCGTCGGTGCGGCCGGGGGCGAAGGGCACCTGGACGTCGTGGCCGGCATCCTTCGCCGCCTTCTCCACCGCGGCGGTGCCGCCGAGCACGATCAGGTCGGCCAGCGAGACCTTCTTGCCTCCCTGGGCCGCGCCGTCGAACTCGGCCTTGATGCCCTCATATGCCTTCAGCACCTTGGCCAGGCGCTTCGGCTCGTTCACCTCCCAGTCCTTCTGCGGCGCGAGGCGGATGCGCGCGCCGTTGGCGCCGCCCCGATGGTCCGAGCCGCGATAGGTGGAGGCCGAGGCCCAGGCCGTCGCCACGAGTTCGGCGGTGGACAGGCCGGAATCGAGAATCTTGCGCTTCAGCGCGGCGATGTCGGCCTCGTCGATCGGCGCGTAGTCGGCCTGCGGGATCGGGTCCTGCCAGAGGAGGTCCTCCGCCGGGACCTCGGGGCCCAGGTAACGGATCTTCGGCCCCATGTCGCGATGGCACAGCTTGAACCAGGCGCGGGCGAAGGCGTCGGCGAACTCGCCGGGGTTGGCGCGGAACCGCTCGGAGATCTTGCGGTATTCCGGGTCCACTTTTAACGCCATGTCGGCCGTGGTCATCATGGTCGGCAGGCGCTTGTCCGGGCTGTGCGCGCCGGGCGCCATGTCCTCGGGCTTCTGGTTGACGGGCTGCCACTGCTTGGCTCCCGCCGGGCTTTCCACCAGCTCGTACTCGTAGTCGAGCAGCATGTGGAAGTAGCTGTTGTCCCACTCGATCGGCGTGGGGGTCCAGGCGCCTTCCAGTCCGCTGGTGATGGTGTGGTCGCCGAAGCCGCTCTCATGGCCGCTCTGCCAGCCCAGACCCTGCTGCGCGATATCGGAACCCTCCGGCTCCGCGCCCACCTTCTTGGCGTCGCCCGCGCCGTGGCACTTGCCGAAGGTGTGGCCGCCGGCGGTGAGCGCCACCGTCTCCTCGTCGTTCATGCCCATGCGCGCGAAGGTTTCGCGCATGTCTCGGCCCGAGCCGGCCGGATCGGGCACGCCGCCAGGACCTTCCGGGTTCACGTAGATCAGGCCCATCTGGATCGCGGCCAGCGGGCTTTCCAGCGCCTTCTCCGCCGAGGGGTCGATGCGGGTGTCGCCGAGCCATTCCTCCTCGGTGCCCCAGTAGATGTCCTTCTCGGGCTCCCAGACGTCCTCACGCCCGCCGCCGAAGCCGAAGACGGGGCCGCCCATGGATTCGATGGCGACGTTGCCGGTGAGGATCATCAGGTCGGCCCAGGAAAGCTTCTGGCCGTATTTCTGCTTGATGGGCCAAAGCAGGCGCCGCGCCTTGTCGAGATTGGCGTTGTCCGGCCAGGAGTTCAGCGGCGCGAAGCGCTGCCCGCCAGAGGAGGCGCCGCCGCGCCCGTCGCCCGTGCGGTAGGTGCCAGCACTGTGCCAGGCCATGCGGATGAAGAAGGGGCCGTAATGCCCGTAATCGGCCGGCCACCAGGGCTGGCTATCGGTCATCAGCGCGCGGAGGTCCTGCTTCACCGCCTCGTAGTCGAGGGTCTGGAACTCCTTGCGGTAGTTGAAGCCGTCGCCCATCGGATTCCCGGTGCGACCCTTCTGGTGAAGGATGTCGAGCGAAAGATGGTTCGGCCACCAGTCGCGATTGGTCCGCCCGAGCAGCGAGCGCAGCGCGCCCGGCTTCTTCATGGGGCAGCTCAGCGGACCGCTCGGTTGATTCGTGTCCATGGCGTCAGTCCCTCCCTGGATTGCTGCGGGCAGCCTAGGGAGGGTCCGTTATCGCTGGAAACGATTTTTCATGATTGATACCATCGAGAACATCGATTGAAGTCTTCCGTCGGGGGAGTGCCATTGTCGGAGGTTGAGCTGACCTCCGCCCGGCGGAGCCCACTCCCGTGCAACCCGGCGCTCCGGCGGGGTCTTTTCAGCGTCGCGGCCGGAACGGCGCGCGGCGAGACAGAGGGCGAGACAGGCCATGGCGAACGAAACGAGCGGAACCAGCGTCGGGCAGCCCATGCGCTATCTCGACAAGGCGATGATGGCGCTGCGCGACATGGGCCTGCCCCTGCCGGAGCCCGGCATGGCGGAGCAGAACCCGATCACCGGCCTGCTGCAGAAGGTGAGCGACCTCGACCCCGACCGCGTGGCCCTGATCGCGCGCGTGCTGGTCCAGGCGACGCATTTCAATGAGATGGTGCGCGAGCAGGTGCGCGGCGTGGAGATCGGCAGCCGCTACGAGACCATCACCAACGCCTTCAACTCCATCCGCGACGATGCGCGGGAGATGGTGAAGCAGGTGGAGGACGGCCGTATCTCGACCATGGAGCGCCTGTCCAACATCTGGCAGAAGGTGACGCGCGGCGACATCGCCGGCCGCTTCGACACGATCCGCCGCACCTACATGGAAGTGACGCGCGACACCAAGGACCAGGTGGACCGCGAGCACGCCATCCTCGAAGCCTATCGCGACTTCCGCGGCGCGCTGAAAGAGGCCGAGGTGATGGCCTATGAGGTGCTGCAGAAGGCCGAGGCGCGTTTGCGCACGGCGCGCGAGGCGATGGACCAGGCTTCCCAGCAGGTCGAGGCCGCCAGCGAGGCCGCACCGCCCGAGCGCGCCCGGCTGGAACTGGCGCGGGACGAGGCGCTGCGGAAGCTCCAGGCCGAGGAGGGCGTGTACCAGGTCGCCAAGGACCTGTCGGACAACCTCACCGTTTCCTACAACACCTCCGAGGTGATCATGGCGCGGCTGGTGCAGACCACCAGCGCCAAGGAGCGTGTGTGGCAGCAATCCGTCGCCTTCTTCTCCACCAACGAGGCGGTGCTGACCGCGCTCACCGCCACCTTCACCGGGCTGCACGGGCTGCACGAGAGCACGCGCACCCTGGAGGGCATGAAGTCCGGCGTGAACCAGAGCCTGGAGGTGCTGGCCGAGATCGGCGGCAAGGTGCAGGAGGAGGCGCTGCGCGCCGGCTATGGCCCGACCATCCGGGCGGAGGCGGTGAAGCGCCTCGTGGACTCCGTGGTCGCCTACCAGGAGCGCTCGCGCGAGATCATCGAGGAGATGCGCCGCTCCGCGACGGAGAACAGCCAGGAGATCAGCCGCTCCGTCGAGGAGGCGAAGCGGCGCCTGGCCCGACTGGCGCGGGAGGGAACGGCGCTTCCCGCCAATGCCGCCTGACGCCCCGGCCCTCGACGAGACCATGCTGGCGATGGACGTGGTGGATACGCTCCGCCACGCCGACCGGCTGGTCGAGCGCGAACTCCGCGGCGAGGAGCGGCGCAGCCGGCTGAAGGACCGGCTGCGCGAGATTTACGCCACCCAGGGCATCGAGGTGCCCGACCGCATCCTGGAGCAGGGCGTCGCCACGCTGGAGGAGCAGCGCTTCGCCTATCAGCCCACGCCGCCCTCCTTCGCGCGCAGCGTCGCCATGCTCTGGGTCACGCGCGCCACATGGGGGCGCAAGCTGCTCCTGGCGCTCGGGGCCGTCCTCCTGCTGGGCGGGGGGTGGTATTTCGGCCTCCAGCTTCCGGCCGAGCGGCGCGAGGCGGCGCAGCGCATCGAGCTTTCCACCGGCATTCCCGAGGCGCTGCGCGCCGAGCGGGAACGCATCGCCGCCGCCGGCAATGCCGAGGCGCTGGGCGAGGCGGACCGGCTGGCGGCCGAGGGGCAGGCCGCGGCGCAGGCCGGCGCGCTGGAGGATGCGCGCGACCGTCTGGCGCGGCTGCGCGAGGTGCAGGCGACGCTGACGCGCGACTACACGGTGCGCATCGTGTCCCGCCCCGGCGAGCCTTCCGGCGTGTGGCGCGTGCCGCAGGCCAATCCGCGCGCGCGCAACTTCTACCTGATCGTGGAGGCGGTGGGGCGCGACGGGCGGCCGGTGGAGATCCCCGTGACCTCGGAGGAGGATGGACGCCGCGTCGTCACCAGCCGCTGGGGCCTGCGCGTCACGGCCGAGGAGTTCGAGCGCGTGCGGCGCGACAAGCTGCAGGACGGCGTGATCGGCGACCCGGTCGTGGGGCGCAAGCGCGCCGGCACGCTGGCGCCGGAATGGAGCATCAACACGACGGGCGGAGCGATCCTGCAATGGTAGCGACACTCGACGGACGCCAGCTCCTGCAACGCTTCGACGAGCGCCTCCGGCGCGCCGAGCGCGAGGCTGCGGCGGCGCAGGCCGAGGCGGACCGCATCACCGCCCGGCTGGACACGCTTCGCGCCGCCGATGCGCGCGCGGTGCGCGACCTGGCGCGGATGCGCCTCGCCGCGCTGGGCGAGGGTGGGGATGCCGACCTCCATCGCCTCGGCGATGCCGAGCGCCGCGTCCGCGCGCTGCTGGAGGAGCGCGGACGCGCCGCCGAGGCGGCGGAGGGGGAGGCGGAATCCCGCCGCGTCGTGATGGAGGAGCGCACGCGCGAGCGCGATGCGGCGGCGGAGCGGCTGCGGGCGGTGGAAGCCCGGATCGAGGCGGCGATGGAGGAGGCCCGCGCGCGGCTGGCCGCCGACCCCGAATGGAACCGGATCCGCGACCGCGCGGCGGAAGCGGCGCGCATCGCCGGCCATGCCGCGCAGAAGGCGGGCTTCGCGCGCGAGGACCGCGCCGCCAAGGGCGCGCCCTATCTCGCCGATCCGCTGTTCCGCTATCTGTGGGAGCGCGGCTACGGCACCGCGCGCTACCGCGCCGGGCCTTTCACGCGGATGCTGGACGGGTTCGTCGCGCGCGTGGCCCGTTTCGAGCCGGCACGGCGCGCCTTCGCTCTGCTCGACGAATTGCCCGAGCGCTTGGCGGAGCATGCTCGCCGCATGGAGGAGGAGGCCGAGGCGACCGAAGCCGCCCTCCTCGCGCATGAGCGCCGCCATGCCGCGAACGTGCCGGAGGAAGCGGAAGCCGCCGCGCTGCGCGCCGCGCTGGAGCAGGCGGAGGACGCGCTGGAAGCGGCCCATGCCGCGCTGGCGGAGGTGGAGCACCGCCGCGCCGCCCTCGCCGCCGGGGAGGACTCGGCGACGCAGGAAGCCTCCGCCCTGCTGGCCCAGGCACTGTCGGCGGAAAGCCTACGCGGGCTGCGCGAGGCGGCGGAACGCACCCCGACGCCGGAGGACGACGCGCTGGTGGTGCAGATGATCCCGCTGCGGCAGGAACGGGCGGAGCTGGAGCGCCAGATCGCGATGCGGCGGCTGGAGGCGCAAACCGCGCGCGAGCACGTGGAGCAGCTCCTGGCGCTGCGGCAGGAGGTGCGCCAGCGCGGCTACGGCCAGGACCATTGGAGCCTCGGCAACGGGGCGCTGCTCGGGCTGCTTCTGGGGCAGGTGCTGACCGGGGCGCTGAGCCGTGGCGGGTTCTGGGACCGGATGGAGCAGCACCGCATTCCAGGCGGCGGGGGCGGCCCCTGGGGCGGCGGAGGGCCCTGGGGCCGGGGGGGCGGCTTCGGTGGAGGCGGCTTCCGGACGGGTGGCACCATCGGCGGCGGAGGGTTCCGGACCGGCGGCTCCTTCTGACCTGCCCCGCCTTAATCACCAAATTCAATCGTTGATTAAGCGCCCATTTGACGCGGAAGAACATGGTTCCTACGTTGAATCTGAAAGCTTGGCGCTCTGCCGGGCGACAGGAGGACGAACCATGCCGGATGGCGACGTGCGCAAGGCGGATTGGCGGAACAAGGGGATTCGCCGCGTCAGGGGCGCGGAAAAGAGCAACGACACGCCGGAAACCCTGGGCATGAACCGGGAGGTGGCGATCAGCGGCTCGCGCACCGGCTCCACCTCGCTTTGGGCCGGGACGAACCGGATCCGCCCCAATTCACGCACAGGCGCGCATCATCACGGCGCGCTGGAAAGCGTGATCTACATCATCAGCGGCACGGCGCACATGCGCTGGGGCGACCGGCTGGAGTTCATCACCGAGGCCAAGGCGGGGGATTTCTTTCTGGTGCCGCCCTACGTGCCGCATCAGGAGATCAACGCCTCCGCCACGGAGGAACTGCATTGCGCCCTGGTCCGCTCGGACACGGAGGAGGTGGTGGTGAACCTGCCCGAGCTCGACGCCGTCGCCGAGCCGGAATGGGTGGACTGACCCCGCTTGCCAGCACGGCCGGCGCGCGGCACCCGGAGGGGATGGAATCGCATCTCCTCACCCAGGCCGCCTCGCCCTTCCACGACCTGCTCGGCATCGAGCTGGAGGAATGGCGCGACGGCTTCGCGCGCCTGGTCTGCCGCCCGGGTCCGCAGCACGGCAACCGCGGCGGGATCGTCCATGGCGGGGTGATGCTCGCCATGCTGGACCAGGTGAACGCCTTTGCCGGGCTGTTCTGCCCGGTGCCGGGGCGGCGCCGCTCCGCCGTCACCCTCGACCTGGATGCGCGCTTCACCGCGCCGGGCCGGATCGGCGGGGTGCTGCGGGCCGAAGGGCGACTGGTCACCGCCGGTCGGGCGGTGTTCTTCGCGCAGGGGCAGGTGCTGGACGATGCGGGGCAGGTGGTGGCCTTCGGTGGCTCGACCCACCGCTACCGCTCCGGCAGCCACGCCCTGGAAGGCGTGCCGGTCGGGGGCTGAGCGGACGTCCCGGCGCAGTCCCGATCGTCGATTTTCTTGACACGCCTCGTTGCGGACTTGCCACCCCGCCTCCTTCGAGAGGGAGGCGGGGTGATCCGTTGCCTGGCTGCATGGCCGCTTGTGGACTCGGGATGCTGGGTGGCTCGGCCAGCGCCGCGCCCCTCACCGGCCTACTCGACGTCCCGCCGGGCGGCACCACGATCAACCGCGTGGGTTTCGACGGGATGCAGTGCATCGGCGGTGGCTTGCAGCTGGAAGCCATCGTTCCCGATTGGGATGCGATGAGGCTGATCTTTGCCCCGCCGGCGCCGCCGCTCGGCAACGCGACGCCGGAGGTCGTTCCAGCCGAGCCGGAACCGGCTCAAAGTCATGTGGCTCAGCGCGGCGTGGTCCGGCGGTGCAGCTCTTCCACCTGCACCATGGCTGCTCCCTTGTTGTTCGAATAGAAGCCGCGCCAGAAAAAGACGGGCATCGCGTCGTTGACGTAGAGGAAGAGCGGACCGGTCTGCCATGGCGTCAGCTCCGCCTCGTAGGTTGCAGCGGCGGAAGCTTCCGGAAGAAGCCGCCAGTCCGGCCCATAGTGCTCGATCCCCTTCTCGCCAACGCGCGCCATAAGCCTGAACCAGGGTTCGCCCAGGTGGCGACGCAGGGGGGAGGCGACACCCATGAGGAAACGGTCCGACAAACTCAGCGCTTCGAGCCCGCGCGGCGAAGCGGCGAGGCTCCCATCCCGCCACGCCCTTCCCGCTCCTGCGTCATCCCCGCCGAGCAATGTGACGCGGATGCGGTAGGTCGCTCCGCCGTCGAGCAGCACGGCCAGGGGCTGGCACGGCTCACGTGTGTCGATGTGCCGGATGGCAACGCCGTTCACCGGGATGTGGCTGGCATTGGCATCCCTGCAGACGTCGCCCCGCGCCTCGAGAATGTCGAGGAGGAAAGCGTTCATCACCACAAGGACGAGAAGGAGCGCCCCCAGCGAAGTCACGACCGGCATGACCTTCCAGCTCATGAAGCGGCTGAATGCCTGAAGGCGTGCGCTTTCACGCAGCCTCCCGACGATCCGGCCGAGCCATCCCGGCACGGCTGCGGCCGGCGCGGCACCGCCGTGCGGCTCCTTCACCGCGTTCGGACGGAGCCGGGGAAGCAGCCCGTAGCAGACCCGCCGCATCTCGTCCGCGATGCGCGTCTTGAGCAGGCTTCCCATCCAGACGCCGGCCCCGATCAGGAACAGGCAGGTCAGGGCGTAGTTGGGGTTCGATGAGAGCGCGGCGATCGAGGGGGAAGCGAAGTCGGGCAGCAAGGCCCCGAGCAGGAGGATCGGTTGCGCCAGGAAGCAGTTGAACGAGGAACAGCCTCCCGCTTCCAGGAGAAGCGGCGCGAGGACGAGGCCAAGCGAGCCGAAAAGGGCGACGTAGTAGGCGGCGCGCCGTAACGAGACCAGGTTCCAGGCGTGCCTCTTCCGCGCTTCGAACTCCGGGGCCAAGTCCTGTTGCCCAGCGATGGGAGGCTCCTCCCCAGGCGGCGTGGGCACCTCCCCCTCCACCTCGAAGCAGGCGGGGAGGCCGAGCGGCGCGTAGCCGTCATGCCCGTCCTTCATCCGCCGGAACACGCTTCCATGAATGCGCGGACGGTCGATCCGCACCAGAGGACGTCCCGGAATCGGCCTGTCCCCGCGATCCTGTTTCGACAGCGCCCGCACATCGCGCGGCCTATAGCGGTAATAGCCACCCACGGAGCGGCGGGGGTCGTGAATGGGGCCGTTCGCGTCGGCCAGCGCTCGTTGCTCGGCAAGGATGGCGGGGCTGAAGCGCAGCCCCGCCTTCTTTGCGGCCTCGATCATCCACAGCAACGGCACGTAGGACAGGCTGCCGTCCGGATATCCGCCGCCCACGTCGGCATGCACGCCCGCGAACCATACCTGCCGGATGCGCTCGGGATCCTCCTCGTCCGCCTCGTTCCACAGGCGCGGGTGGAAGGTCTGGCGCTCCTCGTCCAGGGACAAGGCCTGTCGGGCGCAATCCACCTTCTTGCTTAGGTCCGCGTCCTTGAAGGTGAAGGGGAAGATATAGCGGTCGATGAAATGGGTCAGTTCCTCGAAAGGCGACCCGTAAGCGTCCACGGTGTCCCACACACCGATGAAGCGGATCCGCACCTCCTTGCCCGCAGGTTGCGCGGCATCCGACTCCCCGGGGCGGCCGGGCCGAAACGCCTTGGCGAGCCGATTGCGCAGCCACCAGAACCACCCTGCGATGGACCAGCTATCCTCGTAGCGTTTCCGGCGATCGCGCCGATAAAGGGCGGCGACGCGCCGGGTCAGGCTTTCCTCGCTGCCGTCATAGGGCAGCAGTCCCTGGCGGCTGATGATCCCCGCGACAGCACGGATGGTGAAGGCGCCGCGACTGAAGCCCAGTCCGTAGATCTGGTCCCCCGGCTCATAGGTCCGGCAAAGGAAGGCGTAAAGTTCGCGGATGTTGCGAGCGAGGCCGAAGCCGAAGGCGCCAGCCAGGGCGGCGAAGGGACGAAAGCCGGTGCTGCCCACCCCGTCATCGTAGAAAACGAACTGGCGCGGAATCTCCGGCTTCTTCGGATCCGCGAGGTCCAGCGCGTCGTAGAAGCGCCGCACATTGGTCTTCCAAAGGCTTGCCGAACTGTTGCCCGTGCCATCCGACAGCAGGACGATGTTCTTCGCCACGCCACGCCCTCCTCGCCCGGTTTTTTATGCGAAGGAAACCATGATCGTGGTGCGTGCGCGATGCACGGGATTTTTCCGGCGGCCCGTCCCTGGGCCTTCCTTCCACCGCATCGGGATGCGGCAGAACGGGTCCAGATTGTCGTTCATGCATGTCTGTCGAGCCACCAAGCGCTTCCGCCCGGCATGAAATGCCTAGCCCCCCGGCAGCATCACCCGAAAGGTCGCACCCACCCCCGGTTCGCTTTCGATCGAAAGCTGCCCCCGGTGGCGCTGGATGATGTGCTTCACGATGGCGAGGCCGAGCCCGGTGTTGCCCTGGGCGCGGGCGCGGCCCTTGTCCACGCGGAAGAAGCGCTCGGTCAGGCGGGGCAGGTGCTCGCGCGCGATGCCCGGCCCGTCGTCGCGCACCGCGAAGCCGACGCGCGCCCCGTCGCGGAAGGCCTCGAGGCGCACCTCCTCCGCCGCGTGGCGCAGGGCGTTGTCCAGCAGGTTGCGCGCCACCTGCGCCAGCTGGTCGGCATCGGCCGGGGCAGCGGTGAGCGATTCCTCCGGCAGGTCGAGCACGAGGCGCACGCCGCGCTGGGCGAAGAGCGGCTCCATCGCCGCCGCCTCGCCGCGCAGGAGGGGGGAGAGCGGCGCCTCGCCGCAGGGGGGCAGGTGCTCCGTCGCCTCCACCCGCGAAAGGCCGAGCAGGTCGTCGATCAGGCGGCGCATTCGCTCGCCCTGCTCCGCCATGATGGCGAGGAAGCGCTGCTGCGCCTCAGGATCGTCGGCGGCGGGGCCGCGCAGCGTTTCCACGAAGCCCATCATGCTGGCGAGCGGCGTGCGCAGCTCGTGGCTGGCATTGGTGACGAAATCGGCGCGCATCCGGTCCAGGGCGCGGGCGCCGGAACGGTCGCCCAGCACGAGCAGCACGCGGCCGCCATCGTCCAGGGGCGGGTCCATCGCCAGGGCCTGGGCGGCGTATTCGCGATGCGCGGCGCCGGGCAGCGCCACCTCCACGAGCTGCGGCCCCGCCCCCGCCAGGGCGCGGTCCAGCGCCGCCGCCAGGGCCGGGTGGCGCAGCAGCGCGCCCAGCCGCCCGCGCGCCCCGTCGCCGAAGGCCAGGCGGGCGGCGCGGTTGAGGCGGATGGGGGCCAGCCGCGCATCCAGCACCAGCAGCGGGTCGGGCAGGGATTCCACCACCGCCTCGCCCCCCGCGCGCAGCCGCCCCACCAGGGCGGCGCGCGCCTCCGTGGCGCGGGCGAGGCGGGACAGCTCCTCCTCCACGGCGCCGAGGCCGGGCAGGGCGGGCAGGGGGACCGGGGCGCCGCGCGGGCCTTCCGCCGCGGCGGCGCGCAACGCCGCGACCAGTCGGGCCGAGGCGACGGCCCAGACCACCCCCATCGCCCCCGCCCCCGCCAGCACCGCCAACAGCGCGGCCAAGCCGGGGCCGGGGGAAACTGCCCCCGCGCCCAGCAGGGCGATCAGCACCGCCACCGGGGTGGCGGCGAGCAGCAGCGTGGCGAGGAGGGCGGTGCGGCGCCTCAGCTTCCCGCCCCGCCGGGGGCCGGGGCCGGCTGCACTACGACCGGGTCGCCGCCGGGCCGCAGGGCGAAGACGGCCAGGCCACGCGACACCACCCCGCCGGGCAGGATCTGCATCGGTCCGTCCGCGCCCAGGAAGGTCATGCCCACCGGCGCGGTGCCCTCGCGTACCGCCCGCGCCGCCAGCGCCGCCCCGTCATAGGCCGTGCCAGCAAGGCGCGGCGGCGGGCCGCCGAATGCGGCGGCGTAGTGCCCGTCGAAGCGCCCGCGCCCCTGCGGGTCGGCGCCGGGGAACCACGCCCCCGCCAGGCTCGGCTCGCTGCCCAGCCCGGCCTCGTTCGCCCAAAGGACTGTGCCGAGCAGGCGCGGCCGGTTCGGCCCGAAGGCGGTGGCGATGGCCGGCCCCGCCTGCCGGGCAAAGGCGCCGCCCCCGCCCAGGAGGATCGCATCCGGCTGCGCGGCGGCGAGGTTTTCGACCGGCCCCGCCATGTCGCCGCCGCGCGGCGCCGTGAACTGCACGGTGGGCGGCGGCAGGCCCAGCTCGGATAGGGCGCCGCGCATGGCGGAGGCGAGGCGCTGGCCGAAGGCGTCCTCCGGCGCCAGCAGGGCGAAGCGGCGCGCCCCGGCCTGGGCCGCGGCGGACACCATGCGCCGCGCCTGCTGCGTCGGCGTGATGCCCATCACCCAGACCTGCGGCCCGGCCTGGGCCTCGTCCGCGGTGAAGGCGAAGACCGGCACGGGGCTGCCGCGCACCACGCCGGACACGGCGGCCGTCTCGCCCAGGGTGAGCGGCCCGGCGATGGCCTGCGCGCCCTCCGCCATGGCGCGCCGCGCCGCCTCCGAGGCGCCCGACGCGCTGGAGCGCGTGTCACGCGGCACGAGTTCGAGGCTGGGGTCGCCGCTCTCGAACAGGGCGAGGGTGGCGGCGTTCTGCATCGCCTGGCCGAGCGGGGCGTTGCCGCCGGACAGCGGCAGCAGCAGCGCGACGCGGGTCCGCGGCGCCTCCATCGGGACGGGGCCGGCCATGGGGGGCGGGCCCCAGCCAGGCGCGGGGGCGTAACCGGGAAAGCCCTGCGGGGCTTGCGGGGCGCAGCCGATCAGGAGCAGGAACAGGGCCCCCGGCAGCAGAGCCCATGGACGACGCGGCATCACCTCTCCCCCCTTCCGGCGGCCTGACCCTGGTGGCCACGCCGATCGGCAACCTGGACGACATTTCGGCCCGCGCGCTCCAGGCGCTGCGCGGGGCCGACACCGTGCTCTGCGAGGATACACGGGTGACGGCGAAACTGCTGGCGCGGCACGGCGTTGCCACGCGCCTCGCCGCGCTGCACGACCACAACGAGGAAGCGGAGGCCGCGCCGCTCGTCAAGCGCATGCTGGCCGGCGAGAAGCTGGCCCTGGTGAGCGACGCCGGCACGCCGCTGATGAGCGACCCTGGCTTCCGGCTGGTGCGCGCCGCCATCGCGGCCGGGGTGGCGGTGACCGGCGTGCCCGGGCCCAACGCGGCGGTGATGGCGCTGACCTTGTCCGGCCTGCCGCCGCATCCCTTCCTGTTCCTCGGCTTCCTGCCCGTTCGCGGCGGCCCGCGCAAGGCGGAGCTGGCGCGGCTGCGCGCCGCCGAGGCTGCGGGGCTGTCTGCCACCTTGCTGTTCTACGAGGCGCCGCATCGCGCGGCAGAGGCGCTGGCCGCGCTGCGCGACGCGCTGGGTCCCGATCGCCCGGCCGCGCTGGCGCGCGAGCTGACCAAGCGCTTCGAGGAGGTGCGACGCGGCACCCTCGCCGAACTCGCGTCGCACTACGCGGCCGGGGCGCCGCGTGGCGAGGTGGTGCTCGTGGTGGGCCCCGCCCCGCCGCCCGACGCCCCGGCCGAGGAGGCGCTGGACGCGCTGCTGCGCCGCGCCCTGGAGACGCTGTCCCTGCGCGATGCAGCCGCGCATGTCGCAGCCGCGACGGGAATGCCGCGCAAGCAGGTCTATGCCCGCGCGCTGGAGATCGGGAAGGCCGAGGAGTGAGGCGGCGCGTCCTGTGGATGAACCTGCTCTTCGCCGCCGGGCTGGCGTTGATCCTGCCCTGGTTCGCCGCCGGCGTGCTGGCGCATTGGTGGGGCCCGGCGCGCGGCACCTTCTGGGCGACGCAGCACGCCTATGCCGTCCGCACCTTCTGGGTCGGCGTGCTGGGGCTGGTGGGCGGCGCGGTGTCCGGACTGTGGCCGATCCTGGTGCTGGCCTGGCTGTGGTGCGCGGCGCGCGTCACCCGGCAATGGATGTTCTGGGAAGGCGAGGATTGGGTCGCCGATCCGGGGCGCTTCCTGTGAGCGGCGGCTTCCCGCCCGGCTCGTCGCTGGCGCGGCTGCTGGAAGGGCCGATCGCGCCGGGAAGGCTGCTGTGGATCGGGCTGCGCCCCGAGCGCCGCGCGCCGGTCCTGCCCGTCTCCGAGGCGCGGCTAGTGGCGGGGCACGGCGTGGAGGGCGACCGGTATCGTGGCACCGGCAAGGCGAACCGGCAGGTGACGATCCTGGCGCGCGAGCACCTGGAGGCCATCGCCTCCTTTCTTGCGCGCGATGCCATCCCGCCGGAAGCACTGCGCCGCAACCTGCTGGTGGAAGGCGTGAACCTGTTGGCGCTGAAGGGGAGGCGCTTCCGCATCGGCGCGGCGCTGCTGGAGCATTCCGGCGAGTGCCACCCGTGCTCGCGCATGGAGGAGGTGCTGGGGCCGGGGGGCTACAACGCCACGCGCGGCCAGGGCGGCATCACGGCGCGGATCATCGAGGGCGGCGTGGTGCGCGTGGGGGATGTCGTGGAAGCCGTGGCCGGGCCATGACGGTGCCGTGCTTCACGGCCCGCACCGGGGACGGCGCGTGATTCCGCATCCGACCGACGCCGTGATCTTCGACATGGATGGGCTGCTTCTCGACACGGAGAAACTGTACCGAAAGGCGATCGCCGCAGCGTGCGCGAAACAGGGCTGCGCGATGCCGGATCAGCTTCACCTCAGCCTGATCGGAACGCCCAAGGAGACGGGCGACGCGCTGCTGCGCGGCTCTTTCGGCGATGCCTTCGACCTCGATGCCTATCACGCGGCCTGCGCCCATGATTTCGATGCGCTGTGCAAGGATGGCGTGCCGCTCCGGCCCGGAGCGATGGAACTCCTGCGCCACTTGCAGGCGAAGCGCATCCCGATGGGCGTCGCGACCTCCACCAGCCGGGATCGGGCCGTGCCCCGGCTCGCGCGGGCCGGCCTCCTCCCATTCTTTGGCGCGCTGGTCACACGCAGCGACGTTCGCAATGGCAAGCCGCATCCCGAGACCTTTCTGGCTGTGGCGGCTGCGATGGGCGCGCGTCCGTGCCAGTGCCTGGCGCTGGAGGATTCGCATAATGGCGTCCGGGCCGCCGCAGCCGCGGGAATGGCGACGGTGATGATCCCCGATCTGCTGCCGCCGACGGCCGAGATCGAGGCGCTGTGCGCGGCGGTATGGCCCAGCCTCCTGGATGTTCTGCGCCATTTCGAGCAGGCCTGAGACGAATCCTGTCGCCCATTCGCGCGGCCATCCCATGCGCTCCCGCCGGAGCTGGAACTCGTTCCAGCCGCGCTTACGCCTTCGGCAGCCGCAGGGTGAAGCGCGCGCCCAGCACCTGCCCCTCGGCGCCGCGGCGGTTCTCGGCGGTGATGCGGCCGCGCAGTCCCTCGATGATCTGCTTGGAGATGGAGAGGCCCAGGCCGGAATGCTGGCCGAAGCGCTCGCCGCGCGGGCGCTCGGAGTAGAAGCGGTCGAAGATGCCGTCCAGCTTGGCCTCGGGAATGCCGGGACCCTCGTCCTCCACCACCACCTCCACCTCCGCCCCCGCCGCGCGGGCACGGATGGAGACCGTGCCCTCCTCCGGCGAGAAGGAAACGGCGTTGCCCATCAGGTTGCGGAACACCTGCACCAGCCGGTCCTCCACCCCCAGCACGGTGAGGCGGGGCGGCACTTCCAGCGTGATCACCGGGTCCTTCTCGCGCCGCGTCGCATTGTGCAGCTCCACCAGCACGGAGAGCATGGGCGACAGCTCCACCGGTTCCGCCACGGCGCGCGACAGCTCCGCATCCACCTTGGAGCTGTCGCTGATGTCGCCGATCAGCCGGTCCATCCGCACCGCATCCTCGGCGATGATGGCCAGCAGGCGGGCGCGCTGATTCGGGTCCTCCACGCGGCGCAGCGTCTCGATGGCAGAGCGCACGCTGGTGAGCGGGTTCTTGAGTTCGTGCGCCACGTCGGCGGCAAAGCGTTCGTTGGCGTCGATGCGTGCCCAGAGCGCGCGCGCGGCGGCCTGGAGGTCGCGGGCGAGGATGCCGATCTCGTCGTCGCGCGCGCGCAGGTGACGCGGCACGGAGCCGCCGCGGCCACGCCCCTGGCGCATCTCCGCCGCCGCGCCGGCCAGTTGCAGGATGGGGCGCGCCAGGGTGCGGGTGAGGAAGAGCGACACGCCCACGGTCAGCACCAGCGCGAGGAGGAACAGCCCCAGCACCGAGACGCGGATTTCCAGCAGCCGCGCATCCACCTCGCGCGCCTCGCGCGTCAGCAGCACGATGCCCAGATTCTGCCCGCCGCGCCGCGCCGGCTCCGCCACGCTGACCAGCAGCCGCCCTTCCGGCGTGCGGCGGATATAGGGGACCACGCCGCCTTCCAGGGCGAGGCGCAGTTCCGCCTGCCGCTCCGGTCCCAGATCAGGCTGCCACTCGAAGCTCTGCGCCGCCGGTGAGCGGTCCAGCGTGACATCAGCGCGGCGCGGGCGCGGGACGAGGGCGGAAACCTGCTCGGCCAGGACGGACAGGCGCTGGCCCCAGCCGCCCGGCACGGCGGGGGCGGGAAGCGGCTCGGCGATCACCGTGCCGCCCGCCCCCTCGCGCACCCGGGAATCCGCGATGACGAGGCCGGCGGCGTCGAAGATGCGCGCCTGGGTGGCAGGGGATGGCTCGACGAGGCGGCGCAGGAGCGGCCGCGCCTGCTCGGGCACCAACGTCGCGCGGTCATCCTGCACGCGCACCGCGGCCTCGGCGATGGCGCCGGCATAGATGCGCGCCTGGGTGCGCATCGCCTCCACCTCGGCCGCCAGCAGCCCGTCCTGATACTGGTCGAGATAAAGCAAGGAGGCCGCCAGCAGGGCCGGCGGCAGCGCGTTCACCAGCAGGATGCGGCGCAAGAGCGGCGAAACCAAGCGGCGCCGCACGGGCAGCGCCGCGTCCGGCTTCAGGAGGGGCGCGATCTCGGCCATGCCGGATGGGTTACCCCCGGCGCACGCGCCACGCCACCCAGAGCCGCGGCCCCACCAGACCCAGCACCGCGATGAGCAGGATCGCGAGCGAAACGGGGCGCGTCAGGAAGACGCTCCAGTCGCCCTGGGAGATGGTGAGGGCCTGGCGCAGCGCCTGCTCCGCCATCGGGCCGAGGATCATGCCGATCACCACCGGCGCCACCGGGAAGTCGTACCGGCGCATGAACATGCCGATGGTGCCGATCACGTAGAGCAGCACGAGATCCGTGATGGAGTTGGAGATGCCGTAGGTGCCGACCGTCGCGAAGACCAGGATGCCGGCATAAAGTTGGGGTTGGGGAATCTTCAGGATGCGAACCCACAGGCCGACCAGCGGCAGGTTCAGCACCACCAGCATCACGTTGGCGATGAAGAGCGAGGCGATCAGCGTCCAGACCAGCTCGCCCTGGGTCTGGAACAGCAGCGGCCCCGGCTGGATGCCGTAGCTCTGGAAGGCGGAGAGCATGATCGCCGCCGTCGCGCTGGTCGGCAGGCCGAGCGTGAGCATGGGCACCAGCACCCCGGCGGCGGCGGCGTTGTTGGCCGCCTCCGGCCCCGCCACGCCCTCAATCGCGCCCGTGGTGCCGAATTCCTTCTTGGCTTCCGGCGAGGCGAGGCGGCGCTCGGCGTAGTAGCTCAGCATGGTCGGCATCTCGGTGCCGCCGGCCGGCAGCACGCCGAAGGGAAAGCCGAGCCCGGCGCCGCGCAGCCAGGGGCCGAGGGAGCGGCGGAAATCCGAGCGCGACAGCATGACGCGGCCCACGGGCAGCACGGTGGGCTCGCCGCCGCGATGGCGCCAAGCCATGTGCAGCGCCTCGCCCACCGCGAAGAGGGCGACGGCCACCAGCACCACGTTCACCCCGTCCAGCAATTCGGGGATGCCAAAAGTCATGCGCGGCTGGCCAGTCTGCAGGTCGATGCCCACCAGCCCCAGCGCCAGCCCGAAGAAGAGCGAGGTGAGTCCGCGCAGCGCCGAGCCGCCGAGCACGGCGGAGACGGTGACGAAGCACAGCACCATCAGCGCGAAGTACTCCGCCGGGCCGAGGCGCAGGGCGAGGTCCACGATGACGGGCCCCAGGAAGGCGATGCCCGCCGTCCCCACCACTCCCGCCACGAAGGAGCCGATGGCCGAGGTGGCGAGCGCCGGTCCGGCGCGGCCGGAGCGCGCCATCTTCGCCCCTTCCAGCGCGGTGATGATGGAGCCGGACTCGCCCGGCGCGTTCAGCAGGATGGAGGTGGTCGAGCCGCCATACATCGCGCCGTAGAACACGCCGCAGAACAGGATGAAGGCGCCCGTCGCGCTCACCTGGAAGGTGATGGGCAGCAGCAGCGCGATGGTGAGCGCCGGGCCGAGGCCGGGCAGCACCCCGACCGCCGTGCCGAGGAAGCAGCCCAGGATCGCCCAGCCCAGATTCGCCAAGGTCAGGGCCTGGGAGAAGCCGAGAGAAAGTCCGGCGATCGCATCCATCAGGGGCAACTTTCGGTGGGGCGCCGGGTTCCGGCGGCATGGGACTCTTCAGCTTCATCCAGGGCGTCGGGCGCCGTCTCGGCCTCGGCACCACCGCCACCGCCGCCGAGGCGGAAAAGGAACCCGCCCCCGCGGCGCCTTCGGCCGACATGCTGCAGCAGGAGGTGAACCGGCTGGGCATCAATGCCGCCGGCGTCACGGTGAAGGTGGAAGGCGACACGGTCGTGCTCGAGGGCGCCAAGGGGATGGACCCCGCGGAGCACGAGAAGCTCGTCCTCGCCGTCGGCAACGTGGCCGGCATCGGCAAGGTGGACGACCGCACGGAAGGCGCGGCCGGGCCGGAGCCGGTCTTCTACACCGTGCAGAAGGGCGACACGCTCTCGGCCATCGCCAAGTCGCATCTCGGCAACGGCAACGCCTACATGAAGATCTTCGAGGCGAACCGGCCGATGCTGGAGCATCCGGACCGCATCTATCCCGGCCAGGTGCTGCGCATCCCCAAGGACTGACACGTCAAGGCACGTCCTGGCCGAGGAGGCGCAGCACCGCCTCCTCCAGCACGCCCGCGCCGATGTTCACGCCCAGCGCCTGCACGAACAGGAACCAGGTGCCGAGGCAGAGCGGCAGGGCGATGAGGATGTCGCGCCCCAGGCGGCGCGACCCGAAGGCCGCCGCCACCAGCACGAACTGCGCCGAGGCCGCGACCGAAAAGCCCAGCGGGCCGATCAGCGCCAGGTTGGCGAGCAACCCCGCCCCCATCAGCCCCAGGGCGCGGAGGTTGGGTGGCCCGGCTTCCTGCACCTCCTCGATGCGGTGGGACCAGCCGCCGCGCCAGGCGGAGAGGGTGAGCAGCACGCCGAGCAGGAGCAGCCCCCCCGCGACCAGGAAGGGGATCGCCTTCGGCCCGACCTGGGCATAGAGCGGCGAGACGGGAATCACCGCCGCCTGCCAGAGCGCGAGCACCCCCAAGCCGACGACAAACAGCCCGGCGCCCAGATCGGCTCGGGAGGGTTCCTGACGCATGACGCCTCGCGCATCCTCGAAGCGGCATCTCAAGCCGCAAACGCGCCGCCGCGCAACCAGGGAGGAGCGAGCCCCATGGATTCCGAGCCCATCGCCCCGTCCGGGCGCCTGCTCCGCTTCCTCCAGATGGTTGCGGAGGGGGGTGCCGGGAATGCGGAAGGCGGGGAAGGGGCGGCGGAAGCCGGGCTGGTGCGCGCGGGGCCCGACGGGGCGCCGGTGCTGACCGAGGCCGGACGGGCCTCCCTGGCGGCGGCCGCCATTCCCGGCATCTACCGGCGCCACGCCGCCGCCTTCGACCGGCTGCGCGGCCGCACCCTGTTCGAGCGCGCCTGGCTGGACCGCTTCCTGGCCCTGGTGCCGCCAGGCGGTGCCGTGCTCGACCTCGGCTGCGGCATGGGGGAGCCGGTGGCGCGCTTCCTCCTGGAAGCAGGGCGGCGCGTGACGGGGGTGGATGCCTCGCCCGCCCTGCTGGCGCTGGCGCGGAAACGCCTGCCCGAAGGCGACTGGATCGGGGCGGACATGCGCGGCCTCGCGCTGGGGCGGCGCTTCGAGGGCATCCTGGCCTGGGACAGCTTCTTCCACCTGTCGCGCGCCGACCAGCGCGCGATGTTCCCCGTCTTCGCGCATCACGCCGCGCCGGGCGCCGCGCTGATGTTCACCAGCGGCCCGGAGGCCAGCGAGGCGATCGGGAGCTTCGAGGGGGAGGCGCTGTTCCACGCCAGCCTCGACCCGGCCGAATACCGGTCCAGGCTGGGCGAGGCGGGCTTCGCGGTGGTGGCGCACCGCGCGGAGGACGTGGAATGCGGCGGGCGGACCGTGTGGCTCGCCCGCCGCGAGGGTCAGGCAGCCAGCGCTGGGTAGTCGGTGTAGCCGCGCGCGTCGCCGCCATAGAAGGTGGACTTGTCCGGCTGGTTCAGCGCCGCCCCCTCGCGCAGCCGCGCCGGCAGGTCGGGGTTGGCGATGAAGGGCGCGCCGAAGGAGATCATCTCCGCCTTGCCGGCGGCGAGGTCGGCCTCCGCCCGCGCGCGGTCGTAGCCGCCATTGAGGATCAGCGTGCCGGGGAAGAGCCGCCGCACCTGCCCCGCCACGTCCCAGCCCGGGCGCGCATCGACCACGTGGAGGTAGGCGATGGGCCGCTTCGCCAGCTCGGCGATGACATGGGCGTGGGTCGCCTCGGCCTCCGGGTCCTGGATGTCGTTGAAGGTGACGCCGGGCGAGAGGCGCACGCCGACGCGATCGCCGCCCACCGCCGCGATGGCGGCATCGGTCGCGGCGAGCAGGAAGCGGGCGCGCTTCTCGATCGTGCCGCCCCATTCATCCTCGCGCCGGTTCACGTTGGGCGCCAGGAACTGCGCCGGCAGGTAGCCATTGGCGCCGTGCACCTCCACGCCGTCGATCCCGGCTTCCACGGCCAGCGTCGCCGCGCGGCCGAAGGACCCGACCAGAGCCTCGATCTCCTGCGCCTCCAGCGCGCGGGGCATGCCATGCGGCTTCGGGCCTTCATGGGTGAAGATCTCGCCGGGCGCCTGCACGGCGGAAGGCGCGACGGGCGCCTCGCCATTCAAGAAGTCGGGGTGCGAAATTCGGCCGGCATGCATGAGCTGCACGAAGATGTGACCTCCCCGCGCCTTCACCGCCTTCGCCACGCCGCGCCAGCCTTCCTGGGTGCGCGCATCGTAGAGGCCGGGAATGTCGATGTAGCCGTGGCCCGAGGGGTCGGGCGTCGTGCCCTCGGTGATGATGAGGCCCGCCGAGGCGCGCTGCGCGTAGTACTCGGCGTTCAGCGCGTTGGGCGCGCCGCCGGGCGAGCGGTTGCGCGTCATCGGCGCCATGACGACGCGGTGGGGAAGGTCGAGCGCGCCGAGACGGATCGGGGTGAACAGGCTGGTCATCGAGAATCTCCCTGTCGGGTTCCCACCGGAGATAGGAAGCATCTCCGGCTGCGGGAAATCGGCCTGGGTGATAACGGGCATTCACCATCCGCCGCTTGCAGGATCCCGCCGCGTCCCATCGGGCGCCGCCTCTCGACATCCCGGCCCATCCTGTCACCCTGCGCGGGGGACGGAGGCGGATATATCATGTTTCGGGACGACCTCTTCGCGGGGCACCGCGTGCTGGTGACGGGCGGCGGCACCGGGCTAGGACGCGCCATGGCGGAACGCCTGCTCGCCCTGGGGGCGGAGGTGGAGATCTGGGGCCGCCGCGACGCCGTGCTGAAGGAGGCGGCGGATGCCATGGGCGGCGCGCCGCGCGTCTCGTTCCGCGCCGTGGACATCCGCGACGGCGAGGCGGTGGAGCGCGCCGTCGCCGCTGCCTGGGAGGAAGGGCGGCCCTTCACGCGGCTGATCAACAACGCGGCGGGCAACTTCATCTCCCGCACGGAGGATCTGTCGCGGCGTGGCTTCCGAGCCATCGCCGAGATCGTGTTCCACGGCACCTTCCACGTGACGCAGGAGGTGGGGAAGCGCTGGATCGCCGACGGGACGGGCGGTGCGGTGCTGTCCATCGTCGTCACCTGGATCTGGACCGGCTCGCCCTTCGTCGTGCCCTCGGCGATGAGCAAGGCGGGGGTGGAGGCGATGACCAAGTCGCTGGCCGTCGAATGGGGACGGCACGGCATCCGGCTGAACGGCATCGCACCCGGCGTGATCCCGACGGAAGGCGCGTCGTCGCGGCTGCGGCCCGGCGACACGCGGCACAGCGAGCCGGCGCAGCGCAACCCTCTGGGGCGCGTGGGCAAGCTGGAGGAGATCGGCGACCTCGCGGCCTTCCTGCTGGCGCCGGATACGGGCTGGATCAACGGCCAGACCGTGGCGCTGGATGGCGGCGACTGGCTGGCGAACGGCGCCTATTTCACGAACTACCTGGGCTGGGGCGACGCGGAATGGCAGGCGGCGCGCGAGCGCATCCGCGCCCGCGACGCCGCTGACAAGAACTGAACACCGGAAGGACACGACCCATGACGACACGCCGCGCCGCGCTCGGCCTGCTGGCCACGCCGCTCCTGCTGCCCGAGGCGCGGGCGCAATCCTGGCCCTCGCGCCCGCTGCGCCTCGTCGTGCCCTATGCGCCGGGCGGCACGACGGACCAGCTTGGCCGCTCCCTCGCCGAGCTGCTGTCGCGCGAGCTGGGTCAGCCCGTGGTGGTGGAGAACCGGCCGGGCGGCAACACGGTGATCGGCACCCAGGCCGTGGCGCAGGCGGCGCCGGACGGGCACACGCTGCTGATGGCCTCGGGCGCCAGCATGATCCTGAACCCGCTGGTGATGCGCCGCATCCCCTATGACGCAGAGCGGGACCTGTCCTTGCTTTCCGTCACGGTGGAAACGCCGCTGGTGATGGTGGTGGGACCGCAGGTGCAGGCACGCAACGTGGCCGAGTTCACCGCGCTGGCGAAGCAGCGCCCGATGAACGTGGCCTCGGTGGGCATCGGTAATCCCATCCACCTCGCGGCGGAGCTTTACGCGCTTTCGGCCGGGGTGGAGCTGCAGAACATCGTCTACCCGGGCAGCGCCCCGGCGCTGACCGCGCTGCTGTCGGGCGACGTGCAGGTGATGTTCGACGTGGTGCTCACCTCGCTGCCCTTCATCCGCGACAATAAGCTGCGCGCGCTGGCGGTGACGACGCGGGAGCGGCTGGCGGTGCTGCCCGAGGTGCCGACCCTCGCGGAAAGCGGCTACCCCGGCTACGAGGCCTCGACTTGGTTCGGCGTCGCGGCGCCCGCCGGGCTGCCCGCGCCGGTGGAGGCGCGGCTGCGCGAGGCGCTGGCCGCGGCGCAGCGCGACGCCGGGTTCCGCCAGCGCTTCGACTCGCTCGGCCTTGTCGTGCAACCGCCGCGCGACGCAGCGGCGATCGCGACGATGCTGCGCGCGGAGCGCGAGCGCTGGAGCGGCGTGGTGCAAAGGCGCGGCATCAGCCTGGAGTAGCTCCCTGCGAAACCGGTGCCGCAGCCTTCATGGGGCGTGGAGAGGCCAGGTCTTCCAGGCCGCGCAGCACAGAAAGGCGAGTCAGCCGCTATTCCAGTGCACCCGTGCCACCACCGGCCGCAATGCGGCTGGCGCCGCCAGACTGACTGGCCAACCCACGCACCCGGGGCGCGGCGGAGCCAAGCGCCGCGGATGCGGCGCGCCCGGCGTCTGAGGGGCGCTTGAGGCTCCGCCTCAAGCGCGTCCCAAAATCACGCCAGGCCCAGTTCCTTCAGCACCGTTTCCGTCGCGGCGATGTCGGCCTGGAGGTAGCGCTCGAAATCCGCGCCCGCGAGGAAGGCGTCGTCCCAGCCGCGCGTCTGCAGCAGGTCGCGCCAGGCGGGCAGGGCGTGGATCTCCGTCATGAAGCGCGTCAGCGTCTCGCGCGCCTCGGGGCGGATGCCCGGTGGGGCGAAGACGCCGCGCCAATTCGCCGTCACCACGTCCAGCCCGCTTTCCTTCAGCGTCGGAATGGCGGGGTCGGAACGCGTCTCGCCCGTGGTGGCCAGGGCGCGCATCCGGCCGGCCTTGATCTGCTCGGCGAACTCGGAATAGCCGGAAATGCCGGCGCGCACCTGCGCGCCCAGGATCGCCGCCTGGGCCGGGCCGCCGCCGGCAAAGGCGACATAGCTCGCCTCGCGCGCGTTGCGGCCCAGCGCCTTGAGGATGAGGCCGAGGGTGATGTGGTCCGTGCCGCCCGCGCTGCCCCCTGCCACCGCGACGCCGCCCGGGTTGGCGCGGAATGCCGCCAGCAGCCCCGCGATGTCCTGGATGTCGGAGGAGGCGGGCACCACGACGACGCCCACTTCCTGCGTCATGCGCGCGATGGGCACCACGTCCTTCAGCCCGACCGGCGCGCGGTTGGTCAGCACCGCGCCCACCATGACGGAGCCCGCCACCATCAGCGCGTCGCCGCGCCCGCGCCGCTGCGACACGAAGCGCGGCAGCCCCACCGTGCCGCCCGCGCCGCCCACGTTCTCGAACTGCATGGTGCCGACCATGTTGGCGCCGCGCGCCACCTGCTCGATGGCGCGGCCCAGCCCGTCCCAGCCGCCGCCGGGGCCGGCGGGGATGAACATGTGCAGCGTGTTGAGCCGCGTCTGCGCCGCGGCGGGAAGCGCGGGAAGCGCGAGGGAGGCGCCCAGCAGGGCGCGGCGCGTCGGGATCATCGGTCAGGTCACCTTGCTTGCCAGTTCGGGGATTCCGCCCATGGAGACGATGTGGGCGTAGATGGCCTCGAGCCATCCCCTGTCGCGCAGGGTGGCGAGGTCCTTGGCGGAAAGCTTCGCCATCGCGTCGCGCTGAACGGCATGGAACCCGTCCATGCGCCGCTGCTGCCCGTTCACGATGAACTCGATGGAGGAGGGGCCGAGCAGCCCCATCTTCGCGAGGCCCTCCGCCATCTCGCGCGTGCGGACGAAGGCGTTCTCCACGGCGCGGCTGAACTCGAAGGCGCGGCGGGCGGTTTCCGTCGCCTCGCCCTTCGCGTCGAACAGGGGCTCGCCCTCGGTTTCGGAGATCTGCGGCGCGGAGGGGTCGAGGCACAAGGCAAGGTCGCCGCCCTGCTCGTTCATGCGCACGAGGAAGAAGGGGAAGCGGCGGAGATAGGAGGGGACGTAGCCGCCCTCCCGCCACTTGCCGTCCTGCACGAAGTGGTTGGAGTTGGCGCGCAGCCCCGTCACGGCGACCGGCATGTGCGGCACGTCGGAGGCGAAGACGATCGCCATGTGGCGCGCGGCGTGGGCGAACTCCTCCAGCGCCACGGGCACGGCCGCCAGTTCGGAGGCAAAGTGGTGGCCGGCGTCGCGCAGCCGCAGCTTGCCGTGGGCGGCCGGGTTCAGCGGCTCCATCCGCGAATAAAGCGGCGGCAGGCGGATCACGGGCGGCGCGGCGGCGTCTGGCATCGGGGACTCCTGCCGGAAATTCGGCGCGGGGACCATAGCCCTCCCTTGCGGGAGCACAACGGATCGGCGCATCCTGCCCATCGAGGCAAGCTCGAAGAAGCACGAAATGTCCAGCGATTCCGATCCATCCGGTTCCGGCTCCCCGCGCCTGCGGCGGCGCCTCCTCGTGACGCGCGCGGCGCTCGGCCTGGGGGCCGGGGCGGTGGTGGCGGGGGGTGCTGCGGCGCAAAGCGGACGGTCCGACAACGACCCGCGCGACGCCGCCGGCTATGGCCGTTCGGGCCGCACCGACAACGACCCGACGGACGGGGCGGGACGCGGCCGTGCCCGAGCGCGCGGCCCCACCGACAACGACCCGACGGATGGGGTGGGACGCGGGCGTGGCGCCGGCACCGGCCGGTCCGACAACGACCCCCGCGACGCGGCGGGCTATGGCCGCTCCGGCCGGACGGACAACGACCCGTCGGACGGGGTCGGCCGGGGGAGGCGCTGAGCCATGGCGGAGGATGAGGCCGGAAAGGGCAGGCTGGGGCGGCGCCTCCTGGCGCTGAAGCTTTCCGCTGGGGCAGCGGCGCTGGCGGGCTGCGTGCCAGTCCAGCCGCAGCCGGTCTATGCCGTGCCCGTGCCGGTTCCGATCGGTCCCGTGGGCACGGGCCGCACGGATAGCGACCCACGCGACGGCGTCGGCCAGGGGCGCGGCTATGGCTACGGGTCCGGCCGGACGGACAGCGACCCGAACGACCATGTGGGCGCCGGGCGCGGCAATCTCGGCTACGCCACCGGCCGCACGGACAGCGACCCCCGCGACGGGGTGGGCCAGGGGCGCGGCGGCTACAGCGGACGTTCGGACAGCGATCCGCGCGACGCGCCGGGGCGCGGGCGCGGGGTCACCGTCCCCTACCGCACCGGCCGGACCGACAGCGACCCGCGCGACGCCCCAGGCCGGGGCCGGACCGGCTGGTGAGCCTCGCCGAGGAGGCCTTCGCCACCGCCTTTCCCGGGCTGGCGGTGGAGGAGGTGCTGGCGCTGCGCGAAGGCCGGGACTGGCGCCTGTTCCGCGGCAACGACCCGGCGCGCTTCGCCGGGCTGCTGTCCGTTTCCGACCTGGACGCGCATCTGCGGACGGACGGCGCCCGCTCGCCGCGCGTTTCCATGGCAGACGAGGCGCGCGAGGGGAGCGCCGGCGTGCCGGAGGACGAGTTCGCCCTGCCCGATGGGCGGGTGGACCTGCCGCGCCTGCTTGGCCGCTTCGATGCCGGGGCGTCGCTCGTCCTGTCGCAGTTCCACGAGACGCACCCGCCCCTGCAGCGCTTCTGCCGCGGGCTGGAGAAGCTGTTCCTCCACGCGGTGCAGGCCAACATCTACCTGACCCCGCCTGGGGCTCAGGGCTTCCGCACCCATTACGACACGCATGACGTGCTGGTGCTGCAAGTCGAAGGCCGCAAGCGCTGGCGCGTCTGGGACGGGGAGCGGGTGGAGCGGCCGACGCGCCGCACCCCCTGGCCCGGCCACCTCGCGCCCGAGGGGGAGCCGCACCTGGTGTCGCTGGCGCCGGGCGACGCGCTCTACCTCCCGCGCGGGGTGATGCACGACGCGGCGACGGAGCCGGGCGAGCGCTCCCTGCACATCACGATCGGGCTGCTGGAGCCGTCCTGGGCGCAGGCGATCCGCGCCCTGGTGGACGCGGCGGAGCTGGACGACCCGGCGCTGCGCGAGGCCGTGCCCACCTGGCGCATCGGCGAGACCGAGTTCGAGTCGGCGCTGGCGGCGAAGCTGGCGCGGCTCGCCGGGGCGGAACAGGCGGAGCGGCTGGCCAACCTCCTGCTGGAGCAGTTGTCGCGCGACCGTCAGCCCCTACCCGCGCGCGGCCTCTTCGCCCCCATGCCGGAGGGGGCGCTACGGCTTTCCGACGGGATGCATCACCATCTGGCCCAGGCGCCGGATGGCGCGGCCTCGCTGCATTGGAGCGGCGGCCGGCTCGCCCTGACGCCGGAGGAGGCGGAGTCGGTGGTGGCCCTGGCCGAGGGCGCGGTCCCGGCCGACCGTGCCCTGGCGGAGAAGCTTTGGCGGATGGGCCTGCTGGAGCCCGTCAGCGACCCGCCCCCGGCGTGACGCCGAAGGCGGCGCGGAAGGCCGCGCCGAAGGCCGGGGCGCTGTCGTAGCCCACCGCGGCCGCGGCCCGCGCCGGGGTCGCGCCCTGGGACAGCAGCGCCGCCGCCTCGGCGAGGCGCAGCGTCTGGCGCCATCGCGCGAAGCCCATCCCCGTCTCCCCCCGGAACAGCCGCGCCAGGGTGCGGGCGCTGGCGCCGCAGCGCGCCGCATGCTCCTCCAGCGTCAGCTTGCTGGCCGGGTCGGCGCGCAGCGCCTCGGCCAGGCGCCGCAGCCGCGGGTCGCGCAGGGCCGGCACGGCGAGGGGCAGGCGCGGGGCGCGCGCCACCTCCTCGGCGATCAGCGCGGCGAGGTGGCCGCCGCGTCCCGCCTCGTCCCATTCCAGCGGCTCGGCGCAGGCGGCCAGGATCAGCTCCCGCAGCAGGGGCGAGACGCCGAGCACGGCGGCGCGGCTTTCGCCCACCCGCGCCGCATCCTCGCGAAAGAACAGGGCGCGCATCGCCACCTCGCCCTCCGTGCGGACCTCGTGCCCCATGCGGGCGGGCACCCACAGGGCGCGGCCGGGCGGCACGGTGAAGCCCGCCGCCTCTGTGCCGACGCGCATCACCCCGCGCGTGGCGTAGAGGAGCTGGGCGCGGGCGTGGTGGTGCCAGCCCGTCACCTCGCCGCCGCGATAGTCGCGCGCGAAGGCGGCCAGGGGCCGGTCCACCTGTTCCTGCGCCAGGGTGCGCGGGTTCTGTCCGTTTGCCGACATGATCCGTCCGGACGTCGCGAGGTGGACAGCATAGACTGGCGCCCATGAGCGCCACCACCCGCCAGATCGCCTTCATCAATGCCGCGCACAGCCTGACCCATTACGGGCTGCTGATCCTCGCCACGGCCGTGCTCGCGATGACGCAGCAGGAAGCCGGGCGGTTCGGGGGCGAATATGGGCCGATCCTCGCCCTCGGCACCGCCATGTTCGTGGTCTACGGGATCGGGGCGCTGCCCATGGGGCACCTCGCGGCGAGGTGGGGGCGCAAGGCGCTGATGGTGGCATTCTTCCTGGGCGCGGGGGCCTCGCTGGTGCTGGCGGGCCTCGCCACGGGGCCGGTCTCGCTGGCGCTCGGGCTGGCCGGGTTCGGCGCCTTCGCGGCGATCTACCACCCGATCGGCACCGCCATCGTGGCCGAGGCGGGGGGCGACCGCGTGGGCCGCGCCATGGGCATCAACGGCGTGTTCGGCAACCTCGGCGTGGCGCTGGCGCCGGTCGTGACCGCCTTCCTGGCCGCCGCGCTGGGCTGGCGCTGGGGCTTCATCCTGCCCGGGCTGTTCTCCGTCGCCATCGGGCTGCTCTACATGCGGGAGCCGGCCTACGACGCCCGCAAGGCCGGCGTCTCCACGCGCCCCTTCCCGGTGATCCCGCAGCCGGTGGTGCGCCGCGCCGTCACCACGCTGCTGCTGATCGCCGCCGTGTCCGGCCTCGTCTTCAACGCCTTCACCCTGCTGCTGCCCAAGCTGATGGAGGAGCGGCTGGCCGACAGCCCCGACCTCCTGCCCGTGGTGGGCATGCTCGCCTTCCTGGCGACGATCTGCGGCGGCGTCACCCAGTACACGGTGGGGCGGATGATCGATCGGCGCACGCTGAAATCTGTCTTCATGCCGCTGGCACTGGTGCTGGTGCCGGGGCTGCTCGCGCTGTCCTTCCTCCAGGGCTGGGCGGTGCTGCCCGTCTCCGCGATCGTCGCCGCCGCGATCTTCGGCCAGGTGACGGTGAACGAGACGATGACGGCGCGCTACGTCGCGCCGGAACTGCGCGCCAAGCTGTACTCGGTGCGCTTCACGGTCGGCTTCATGGGCGCCGCCGTGGCCGCGCCGCTGGTCGGCCTCCTGCACGAGGCGACGGGCAACCTCGCCCTCACCATGCTGGTGCTGGCCGGGGTGGCGGCGGTGACGCTGCTCTGCGCCCTGTTCTTCCCCAACCGCCCGGAAGAGCTGCGGCCGGAGCTGTGGACGGAGCCTTCGGGGCCGCGCGTGCAGCCGGCGGAGTGACATCGCCGGAGGCTTCGCCCCGGTCCCGCCTTTTTTGACGGGGCATGGAATCTCTGCTGCATTCGGCCACGTCGCGCATCCTGCGCGCGGCGCTGCGCCGGAGGCTGGATCATGCGAGAAACCGGCCCTGGCGCCCCCAACCAGACCGATCTTTCGGCCTGCGACCGCGAACCCATCCACCTGCTTGGCGGCATCCAGCCCTTCGGCTTCCTGCTCGCCATCTCGCCGGATTGGGAGATTCGCCGCGCCTCCGCCAATGCCGCCGAATGGACCGGCATCGCGCCCGAGGCGCTGATCGGCACGGAGGCGCGCGACATCCTGGATGGCGAGGCGGTGCACGAGATCCGCTCGCGCCTGCAGATGCTGATGGGCACGGCGCATGTGGAGTCGCTCTTCGGCCTGCACGCCTTTCCCGGCCGCGCGCCGGTGGACGTGGCGGTGCACATGGCGGCCGACGGCTTCGTGCTGGAGTTCGAGCGCCACGCGCCGGAGGATGCGGGCGCCGCCGCCGCGGTGCGCGACGCGATCGGGCGGCTGCAGAACATCGCCGACTACCCCGCCCTGTGCCGCTCGGTGACGCGCCATCTGCGCGCCCTGTCGGGCTTCGACCGCGTGATGATGTACCGCTTCGACGAGGATGGCTCGGGCGAGGTGGTGGCGGAGGCGGCGCGCGCCGGGCTGGGCTCCTTCCTGGGACAGCGCTTCCCCGCCTCCGACATCCCGCGCCAGGCGCGGGCGCTGTACGAGCGCAACACCATCCGCGTCATCGCCGACGCGACGGCGTTGCCCGTCCCCATCGTTCCGGCGCTGGACGCCTCGGGGCTGCCGCTCGACCTGTCCATGAGCGTGGGGCGCGCCGTCTCGCCCGTGCATCTCGAATATCTCCGCAACATGGGCGTCGCGGCCTCGCTTTCCGTGTCCATCCTGCGGCAGGGACGGCTTTGGGGCCTGCTGGCCTGCCACAACCTGAAGCCCTGCACCCTCTCTCTGGCCAAGCGCTCCGCGATCGACTTCCTCGGCCAGATGCTGTCCTGGCTGCTGGAAAGCCGCGAGCGCGAGGCGGGACGCGCGGCGGAGCGCGTGGCCTACGAGACCCATGCCCGCCTGGCCGATGCGTTGCTGTCGCGCGGCTCCGGCCTGGCCGGCTTGGCCGATCACCTCGCGCCGCTGCGCGCGCAGATGGAGGCGGACGGGCTGGCGCTGTGCCTGGGCGGGCGGGTGACGGCGGATGGCGACGTGCCCTCCCAGGAGGCGCTGCATTCGCTGATCACCCTGCTGGAAACGCGTTCGGAGGGGCGAGTGCTGGCGATGGACTCGCTGGGCGCGATCCATCCGCCGGCCATTGCCTTCGCGGCGATCGGCAGCGGGATGCTGGCCGTGCCGCTGCCGCGCTCCCCGCGCGACTGGATCCTGTTCTTCCGCAAGGAGGCGGCGCGCAAGGTCACCTGGGCCGGCCGCCCCGCCAAGGCGCTGGAGCCGAGCGCGGACGGGCTGCGCCTGTCGCCGCGCAAGAGCTTCGAGGCCTGGGAGGAAACGGTGCGCGGCCGTTCGGTCCCCTGGGGCCTGACGGAAACGACGCTCGCGGAATCGCTGCGCGTCACCCTGCTGGAAGTGGCGCTGCGCCTCGCCGACCGCGCGGAGCGCGCCTTCCACGCCGCGCAGGACCGGCAGGAATTGCTGATCGCGGAGCTGAACCACCGCGTCCGCAACATCCTGAGCCTCACGCGCGGCATCGTCGCGCAGAGCCGCGGCGGCGCGGACTCGGTCGCGGAGTTCTCGCGCATCGTCAGCCAGCGCATCCAGGCGCTGTCGCGCGCGCATGACCAGATCAACGACGGCAGCGGCGAGTCGGTGTCGCTGCGCAGCATGATCCTGCGCGAGGCGGAGGCCTATCTGGGCGTGTCGCGCGAGCGGCTGATCATCGAGGGCGGCGACGTGACGGTGGAGCCGGGCGCCGTGGCCACCCTCGCCCTCGTGCTGCACGAGATGATCACCAACGCGGCGAAGTACGGGGCGCTGCTCGGCTCGCACGGGCTGATCCGCATCACCATCGGCCGCGACGCGCTGGGCGCGCTGGTGCTGGACTGGACGGAAAGCGGCGGCCCGCCGGTGCAGGCGCCGTCGCGGCGCGGCTTCGGCTCCACCATCATCGAGCGCACCATCCCGCACGAGCTGAACGGCACGGCGGATCTGGACTACCGGCCCGACGGGCTGGTGGCGCGCTTCACCCTGCCGGCGCAGCACCTGCGCGACGGCACGGGCGAGGGCACGCCGCAGCCCCTTCCCGCCGCCGCGCCCGCCGCCTCCGGAGCCGGGCTGCCGGACACGGTGCTGCTGGTGGAGGACAACCTCATCATCGCGCTGGAAACCGAGGACCTGCTGATGAATCTCGGCGCGCGCTCGGTGGAGACGGCGGCCTCGGCCGAAGGGGCGTTCCGGCTGCTGCAGGAGTTGCGGCCCGACCTCGCCATCCTCGACTTCAACCTGGGGCGGGGCAACTCCGTGCCGGTGGCGGAGCGGCTGCAGGCGATGGGCGTGCCCTTTGTCTTCGCCACGGGCTATGGCGAGGCCTCCTTCATCTCCGACGCGATGGAGAACGTGCCGGTGCTGCAGAAGCCCTTCGAGGCGGACAGCCTGCTGGCCGCCTTCGCCCGTCTCGGGACGCCCACCACGGCGCGCCCGTGACCGTGGCCGAGGCGGGAAGCCGCGAATTCCTGCGCCAGGCGACGCGCGCGGCGCATGACGCGGTGGACGAGGCCTTCGGCGCCTACGCGATGGCCGGGCGCGACGGCTACACCCGTTTCCTGCGCGCCCAAGCCAGCGTCCTGCCGGCGATGGAGCACGACCTGGACCCTAGCGCCCTGCTGCCGCCCTGGCGCGGGCGTGGGCCCTTGCTGGAAGCCGACCTCGCGGCGCTGGGCGAGGCGATGCCGCCCCCCGCCCCCCTCGCGCTGCCGCCGGGCGAGGCGGCGCGGCTGGGCGCGATCTACGTGCTGGAGGGCTCGCGCCTCGGCGGGGCGATGCTGGCGCGGCAGGTGCCGGCGGAATGGCCGGGCGCCTTTCTCCGGACCCCCGCGCCGCCTGGGCTGTGGCGCGCAGTGATAGCGCTGCTGGAGGCGGAGGACGCCGGCCCCGCCTGGCGCGAAGCCGCGGCCGCCGGCGCCCTCGCGGCCTTTGCGGCCTTTCTCAAGGCCGCACGCACCCCCTAGCGTTCACCAGGAGCGCAACCGCGCAGAAACCGGCACCCCTCGGAAAACGCGCGGCGTTCTCGTGGGAGCGTCAAACCTCCCGCGCCTCCGCCAGGATCAGGCGGCGCAGCCAGGCATGGCCGGCATCGGCCTCGAGCCGCCGGTGGAACACCAGCGACAGGCGCGTGTGACGCACATTCACCGGGGTCGGGCGGGTGACGAGGCCGTGCGACGCCGCCATCGCCTCGGCGAGGCGGGCGGACAGGGTGATGAGGAGGTCGGTCTGCAACAGGATCTGCGGCACGGCCGACAGGTGCGCCACCACCGCGCCCAGCCGCCGCTGCCGTCCCGTCCCCTCCAGCGCCACGTCCAGCGCCCCGTCGCGCGAGCCGTTGGGGGAATGGAGAAGCTGCGGCGCGGACAGGAAGCGGTCCAGCGTCAGCCCGCCCTCCGCCAATGGATGGTCGGGCCGCATCAACGTGCGGAAATCCTCGGGCACCAGGCGGATGCGGGTGTAGAGCGCGCCCGGCTCTGGCAGCACCGCGACGGCGAGGATGGCGTCGCCGCGTTCCAGCAGCGCCTCGGCATTGGTGCGGTCGCCATGGCGGATGGCCAGCAGGCAGCCCGGCGCCTCCTGCCCCAGCCGGGCGAGGAGGCGCGGCGCCAGCACAGCCTCCGCGTATTCGCTGAAGGCGACGGGAAAGACGCGGCGGCTGGTCGCGGGGTCGAAGGGCGCCTGGGCGGCCAGGGTTTCGGCCAGCCGGTCCAGCGCCTCCGCCACCGGGGCGGCGAGGGCGAGGGCAAAGGCCGTCGGCTCCACCCCGCCGGGGCGGCGCAGGAACAGCTCATCCCCCAGCGCGGCGCGCAGCCGCGACAGGGCGTTGGACACGGCCGGCTGCGACAGGCCCAGCCGCTCCGCCGCGCGGGTGACGTGGCGCTCGCGCGCCACGGCGTCGAAGACGCGCAGGAGGTTGAGGTCGAGCTGGGACAGGTCGGTCATTCGCGCCGGTGATGATGAAGCTTCGCCTTTCCCATTGGAAGGGTTCGCGGCGCTGCGTCAGCTTCTGGGCAACGGAACAGGAGACTTCTCCCCATGAACACCCAGTCCCATGCCATCGCCCTTCTTCGCATCTCCCTCGGCCTCGTGCTGCTCGCCCATGGCTTCGTCCTGAAGATCCTGGGCTTCGGCCTCGGCGGGACCATGGAATTCTTCGGCTCGCTCGGCTTTCCCCCGATCCTCGGCGCCGTCGTGGCGCTGGGCGAGACGGCGGCGGGGCTGGCGCTGATCGCCGGCGTGCTGGTGCGCCCGGCCAGCCTCCTTGTGCTGCCTATCCTGCTCGGCGCCACCTGGCAGCATGCCGGGCAGGGCTGGCTCTTCACCTCCCCCGGCGGCGGCTGGGAGTTCCCGGCCCTGCTTTCCGTCCTGGCGCTGGCCCAGGCCGGGCTGGGGGCGGGCTCCTTCGCCCTGCGGCTTCCGGTCGGCCGCCCGGCGGCGCTGCCCCGGACCGCCTGAGCGTCCGATCCTCCGGAACCCCCGCGTGGCCCCCGCCGCGCGGGGGTTTTCGCGTTCAGCCGCCCAGCAACTGGCTCACCCGCTCGAAGGGCGGCCAGGCGCGCGCGATCTCCCCGTGGCGCAGCACCACCGCGGCCCCCAGCGCCGCCAGCACGGCGAGGCTGGCGATCCAGGCCAGGGCAAGCCCCGCCCCGCCGCGCCGCCGGGGAGCTTCCTCCCGCGCGTCACGCATGGGGCGCGGCCCGGCCACCGGCATGAGCGGCGGCGGAAGCGAGCCGAGTTCCGTCCGGCCGCGCGGCAGGGGCGGAAGCCCGGGCGGCGGCATGGGCGCCTCCTCCAGGCGCGGCGCTGGGGGCGCGGCCGGGGCAGGGCTGGGCGGGGCCGCCTCGGGCGGCGGGGCGGGGTCGGCCGCCGCGGGCACCCAATCCTGCCGGCAGGCGGCGCAGCGCAGCTTCTTGCCCGGCGCCAGGAGCGACTCGGGCACGCGGTAGGCGGCGCCGCATTGCGGGCAGGTGATGTCCATCGTGGGACGGAATGTGCCAAGCCCGCCCCGTGGCCTACAAGGGGCGCTGGACGGAAAGGGGCAGGGGATTGGTTCGCTTCACCGGGGTCGGCATGCGCTACGGGGGGCCGCGCGGACGGGCGGCCTGGGGGCTCTTGGGCGTGTCCTTCGAGCTGGCGCCGGCCTCCTTCAACTGGCTGCTGGGTCCCTCGGGCGCGGGCAAGTCCTCCTTGCTGCGGCTGATGCACCTGTCGCTGCGCGCCACGGAAGGCCGCGTCGAGGTGCTGGGCGAGGATGTCGCGCGGCTGTCGCGCTGGGCGTTGACCGGGCTGCGGCGGCGGATCGGCGTGGTGTTCCAGGATGACCGGCTGCTGCCGCATCTTTCGGCCTACGAGAACGTGGCCCTGCCGCTCCGCATCCAGGGCGTGACGGAGATGCGTCTCACCGCCGATGTGGGGGAGATGCTGCGCTGGGTCGGGCTGGAGCACCGGGCGGAGGAGCCGCCGGAGATCCTGTCGGGCGGCGAGCGCCAGCGCCTCGCCATCGCGCGGGCCATCGTGGCGCGACCCTCCCTTCTGGTGGCTGACGAGCCGACCGCGAACCTGGACGAGGCGCAGGCGCGGCGCGTCATCGCCCTGCTGCGGGAATTGCACCGCATGGGCACCACCGTCGTGGTCGCCACCCACAGCGAGACCCTGCCCGTGGAATACCCCGCCCCCGCCCTGCGGCTGGAGGAGGGAAGGCTGGTGTCGCATGGCTAGGGGCGCGCTGCGCGGGCTGCGCGGCCGCGACCCGCTGGGACTGCGGCGCGCCTTCGCCGACCGGCTGCTGCCGGCGCTGGTGGCGGCCATGGCGCTGCTCGCCGCCCTGGCGCTGGCCGGGGCGCATGGCGCCGGGCAGCTGGCGCAGCGCTGGCAGGCGGGTGCCGCCGGCCCTGCCTTGGTGACGCTGCCCGCCGGGGCCGACCTCGCGGCGGCCTCCGCGGCGCTTTCCCCCCATGCCGAGGTCGCGCCCGTGCCCGAGGCGCGGATGCGCGAACTCCTCGCGCCCTGGGTGGGCGAGGTGCCGGGCCTGCCGCTGCCGCGCATCCTGGAGGTGACGCCCACCGACCGGGCGGGGCTGGAGGCGGCGGTTTCCGCCCTGCCCGGCGCCCGGCTGGAGGGGCGCGGCGAAAGCGTGGCCCAGGCGGTGACGCTGGCCGCCGGGCTCCGGGCCCTGTCCCTGCTGCTGCTGCTGGTGATCGCGGCGGTGGCAGCGGCGCTGGTGGCCGTGGCGACGCGCGCCGGCATCGCGGCGCGGCGCGAAACCATCGTGATCCTGCACGAATTGGGCGCGCGGGATTCCGACATCGCCGGACGCTTCGCGACGCGGCTGGCCGTGCTGTGCCTGGGCGGGGCGGCGGCGGGCACGGCCGCCGCGGCTCTGGCGCTGTGGTTCCTGGCCGGGGCGGCGGTGCCGGTTGCCCTGTCGCGCCCCGCCGCCTGGGACGACCTGCCCTGGACGGGGCTGGCGGCCTTGCCCCTCGCCGCCGCGGCGATCGGCTGGCTGACGGCACGGCTGACGCTGCGCGCCTGGCTGCGCCGCTTGCCCTGAGCCGGTGCGGGTGCGAAGCGGGGCGCGATGCGCCTCCTCCTCCTCGACGCCGCCGGCGATCGCTGTCTCGCCGCCCTTTGCGACGGGGAAACCTTGCTGACCGAGCGGAGCTTGGCGGGACGCCACGGCCAGCCCGCCGCCCTGCCCCCGCTCGTCGAGGCGGTGCTGGAAGAGGCCGGGATGCCGGAGGCGGTGGCGGTCTGCGTCGGCCCCGGCTCCTTCACCGGCATCCGCGCCGCCCTGGCCCTGGCGGAGGGCCTCGCCCTGGCGCGGAACCTGCCGCTCTGCGGCGTTTCGGCCGGCGAGGCGATGGCCGCGGAGTGCGGCCCGGGCTGGCCGGTCTGGAGCGCCACGGACAACCGGCGCGGCGCGCTCTTCCTGGAAGGGCCGGGCGAGGCCGTGGCCCTCGCGGAGACGGCGCTGCCCATGCCGGAGGGGCCGGTACGCCTCGCCGGGGATGCGGCGCCGCGTGCGGCTGCCCGCCTCCTGGCGCGGGGGGCGCGGGTCCTGCTGACGCCGGTGCGGCGGCCCGGCGCGCCGGGGCTGGCGCGCGTGGCGCTGCGCCGCCTGCGCGGCGATGTCGCGCCCCGCATGGCGGAACCGCTCTATGTCGAGCCGCCGGCCACCACGTGACGCCACGCCTCGCCGGACCGGAGGAAGCGCCGCTGCTCGCTGCGCTGCATCACGAGGCCTTTCCCCCCGGCGATGCCTGGGACGAGGACGCCTTCGCCAGCCTGCTCGGGAGCCCCGGCTGCTTCGCCCTGCGCGCGGAGGGCGGCTTCGTGCTGGCCCGCGCGGCGGGGGGCGAGGCGGAGATCATCACCCTGGCCGTGCAGCCGGCGGCGCGTCGGCGCGGGCTGGGGCGCCGGCTGGTGGAGGACGCGGCCGCCTTCGCCGCGGCGCTGGGGGCGGAGGCGCTGTTCCTGGAGGTGGAGGAGGGGAACGCCCCCGCCCTCGCGCTCTATGCCGCGCTGGGCTTCCGGCGCGTCGGGCGGCGGCCGGGCTATTACGGCGCGGGGCGCGACGCGGCGGTGCTGCGCCTGCCGCTGAAGCCCGTCACGGCTTCCTGACCCACAGCACGTCCTCGCCCTCCTCCAGCAGCTCGTAGCCCTGCTCGCGCAGGGTGCGGGGCAGGTTGCGGCGCGGCTCCTCCCCGGCGAAGCGCAGCTCCAGCACCTCGCCCGACGCCATGCGGTCCAGCTGCAGCCGGGCGCGCACAAAGGTCATCGGGCATGTCTCGCGCGTGATGTCGAGGCAGTGATCCGGTGCTTTCATTTGAACTCCCATGAAAATCGCGCTGAATTTCTCAAGATGAGGCTTGCGGATCGGCGCTGAAAGTGAATATCCCTTCCCCCTACGACGGAGGGAGATTGATCATGTCCGAAACAACGGCCGGCGCAGACCTGCTCGGATTGACGGCCGAAATCGTCTCGGCGCATGTTTCCAACAATTCCGTCTCGGTGACCGATCTCCCTAACCTGATCACTGAAGTCCATCGCACGCTTTTGCATCTCGGCTCTGGTCCCGCGCCCCGTCCGGAGCCGGAAAAGCTTACGCCCGCCGTGCCGGTCAAGAAGTCGGTGACGCCCGACTACCTGATCTGCCTGGAGGACGGAAAGAAGATGAAGATGCTGAAGCGGCATCTCCAGACCGCCTACAGCATGACGCCTGAACAATACCGGGAGAAGTGGGGCCTGCCGCCCGACTATCCCATGGTCGCGCCGAACTACGCCAAGCATCGCTCCTCGCTGGCCAAGAAGATCGGGCTCGGCACCCAGGGCCGCAAGGGCGCCAAGGGCTGAGCTTGCGCGCCGCCACCGCACGCCCTGCCGCCGAGCGCCCCGATCCCTCGCGGATCGAGCGCATGTGCATCGAGCGCGGTCTGAAGATGACGGGGCAGCGCCGCCTGATCGCCCGCGTGCTGAGCGAGGCGGAAGACCATCCCGACGTGGAAGAGCTGTACCGCCGCGCCTCCGCCCTGGATGCCCGCGTCTCCGTCGCCACGGTGTACCGCACCGTCCGGCTGCTGGAGGAGAAGGGCATCCTGGAGCGCCGCGACTTCGGCGGCGGCCGCGCCCGCTTCGACCCGGCCGATCGCGGCCACCACCATCACCTGATCGACGTGGACACCGGGACGGTGATCGAATTCGCCGATGCGGAGCACGACGCACTGGCCCGCACCATCGCCCGGCGCCTGGGCTTCGACCTCGTGCAGCTCCGTCTTGAGATCTTCGGGCGCAAGGCACCGGCAAAACGCGGATGAACGACCTTCCCTTCGAAGAGCTGCGCGCCGGCAATCTCGGGGTGCGGCTGGCCCGCGACGCGCGGGAGGTGGAGGCGGCGCAGGCCCTGCGCTTCCGCGTCTTCTTCGGCGAGATGGGCGCCCGCCCCGATGCCGCGACGGCCGAGAGCGGCCGCGACGCCGATTCCTATGACGCGGTGGCCGACCACCTGCTGGTGCTGGACCACGACCGCGGCGAAGGGCCAGAATCCGTTGTCGGCACCTACCGGCTGATCCGCCGCGCGGCCGCGGCCGAGGTGGGTCGCTTCTATTCCGAGGACGAGTACGATATCCGCCCCGTGCTCGACTTCCCGGGCGAGGTGCTGGAGCTCGGCCGTTCCTGCACCGATGCCGCCTACCGCACGCGTGGGACGCTGCAATTGCTGTGGCAGGGCATCGCGGCCTATGTCTTCGCGCATCGCATCGGGCTGATGTTCGGCTGCGCCTCCCTGCCCGGCACCGACCTCGACCGCAACGCGGCGCAGCTTTCCTACCTGCACCACCACCACCTGGCCCCGGAGGCGCTGCGACCGCGCGCCCTGCCCGAGCGCTACGTGCCGATGGACCGGCTGCCGCCCGGCGGGTTCGACGCGAAGCGCGCCATGCTGGAGCTGCCGCCGCTCATCAAGGGCTACCTGCGGCTGGGCGGCTTCGTCGGCGAGGGCGCGGTGCTGGACGACCCGTTCAACACCACCGATGTCTGCGTCGTGGTGAAGACCGACTTGGTAACGGACAAGTACTTCCGCCACTACGAGCGAAAGAACGTCTGGTAAGGAATAATTCGCGCCGCGCCGTCACGCGCGGGCGCGCTGCCTCGTCCTGTGGGTGGAAAACCCGGAAAGGACTGGTTCCATGACCCCCCGCCTCGACTTCCTCGCCACCGCCCCTGCCCTGCTCCAGCCGCTGATAAAGCTGGAAGCCGCCATCGCCGGCAGCGGGCTGGAGCACGGGCTGATCCACTTGGTGAAGCTGCGCGCCTCGCAGGTGAATGGCTGCGCCTTCTGCATCGACATGCACGCCCGCGACGCCCGCCGCGCCGGGGAAAGCGAGGAGCGCCTGCTGCTGCTCGATGCGTGGCGGGAGGCGCCGCACTACACGGACCGGGAACGCGCGGCCCTCGCCTGGACCGAGGCACTGACCCTGGTCGCCGCCACCCGCGCGCCGGATGCGGATTACGACGCGCTGCGGCCGCATTTCACCGAGGCCGAGATCGTGAGCCTGTCCCTGCAGATCGCCTCGATCAACGCGTGGAACCGGCTGGCCATCGGCTTCCGCAAGAGCCCGGCCCTGCCGGCGGCGCGGGCGGCCTGACCATGGCCGGGCCCGACGAGGTCGCGGCGCCCTTTGCCGCGCTGCGCGGCGACCTCGTGGGCCTCGCCTACCGCATGACCGGCTCGCTCGCGACGGCGGAGGACATCGCGCAGGAGGTGTTCCTGCGCTGGAACGCCGCCGAGCGCGACCGGATCGAGGTGCCGCGCGCCTGGCTGCTGAAGGTGGCGGCGCGGCTCAGCCTCGACCACCTGAAATCGGCGCGGCACCGGCGGGAGATCTATGTCGGCCCCTGGCTGCCCGAGCCGGTGCTGGACTCGGAGGAGCCGCCGCAGGAGGCGGAGCGGATGCGCGCGCAGGACCTGTCCGTCGCCTTCCTGCTCACCCTGCAGCGGCTCAATCCGGCCGAGCGCGCGGTGTGGATCCTGCACGACCTGTTCGGCACCCCCTTCCTGGAGATCGCCGCGCTGCTGCGGCGGACGGAGGCCGGCTGCCGCAAGCTGGCCGAGCGGGCGCGGGCCCGGCTGGAGGCGGAGGAGCCGCGCCGCGAAGTGCCAGAAGCGGAGGCGCGGCGCATCGCCGAGGCCTTTCTCGCCGCCTCGCGCGAGGGCGACGAGGCGGGGCTGCGCGCGCTGCTGGCCCGCGACGTGGTGCTGCACACGGATGGCGGCGGCATCCGCCCCGCGGCGCGAAACCTGATCGAAGGCGCGGAGAAGGTGGGGCGGTTCTTTGCCGGGCTGGCGCGCAAGCGCGCCGCGGCGCCGGAATTGCTGCATCTGGGCCGCATCAACGCCTTGCCCGGCTTCGTGACGCGGGAGGCGGACGGGCTGCCGCAGACCACGGCGCTGGAGATCCGCGACGGACAGGTGGTCGCGATCTACGTGATGCGCAATCCGGACAAGCTCGGCGCGGTGCGCGCTCGGCTGCTTCCCTAGTCCAGCCGCGCCTGTTCGGCCTCGATCGCCGCTTCTAGCCGCTCCATCAGCTGGCCCCGGCCCGAAAGCGGCGGCAGGATGTGGATGCGCAGCGTGCCGGGGCGCTTCAGGAAGGAGCGGCGCGGCCAGAACAGGCCGGAATTGGTCGCCACGGGCGTGACGGGAAGCCCTGTGGTCTGCGCCAGGGCCTGCACGCCGGGCTGGTAGGGGATGCGCTCGCCAGGGGCGGTGCGGGTGCCCTCGGGGAAGATCACGATCTGCCGGCCTTCCGCCGCGGCGTGCTTGCCGTCGCGCATCAGCTTTCGCATCGCCGCCATGCCGCCCGTGCGGTCCACGCCGAGATGCCCCGTCCACTTCGCGTACCAGCCATAGATCGGCAGCAGGAACAACTCGCGCTTCATCACGAAGGCGACGTCGGGCACCAGCGCGAACCAGACAAAGGTGTCGAAGGTCGACTGGTGCTTGGAGGCGATCAGCGCCGGCCCGGAGGCGGGCAGGTGCTCGCGCCCCCGTAGCTCGACGCGCGTGCCGCAGACCACGTACAGCATCCTCACCATCAGCCCGCACCAGAGATGCATCATCCGGCGCACGAAGGCGTTCGGCCCCAGGAACAGGGGCAGGGCCAGGAAGCCGACCGTCGCGGTCAGGCCGAAGAACAGCACGTTGAACAGGAGGGAACGCAGGGCGAGCATGCGGCGCGGGGTGCAACGGAACCGCGCGGAAGTCCACCCTGCCGGAAGGCGGCCCGGCGCGCAGGCCCGGGTCAGATCGCGATGCGCACGCCGAGTTCCACCACGCGGTCCGGCGGGATGCGGAAGAACTCGGTGGCGGGCAGGGAGTTCCGGCTCATCACGGTGAAGAGCCATTGCTGCCAGCCCCGCATGCGCGGCACGGCCGCCGAGACGATCGTTTCGCGGCCGAGGAAGTAGGAGGCCTGCATCGGCTCGTAGGTGATGAACTGCGCTTGGTGCAGCCGCTCCAGATCGCGCGGGATGTCCGGGCTTTCCTGGAAGCCGTAGCGGATGATGACGCGGTGGATGCGGTCGGCCAGCTCCGTCACCTCCGAGCGGCGCTCGGGCGCGACCTGGGGGATGTCCTCGTTCAGCACCGTGACGAAGAGCACGCGCTCGTGCAGCACCTTGTTGTGCTTGAGGTTGTGCAGCAGCGCGCCGGGCAGGTGGTCGGCCTGGCCGGTCATGAACACGGCGATGCCGGGCACGCGCGTGGTGCGCGATTGCGGCAGGCGCGCCAGGAAGGAGGCGAGCGGCAGCCCGTCCTGCCGGATGCGGGCGAAGAGCAGCTGCCGGCCGCGATACCACACGTACATCAGCGTGAAGGCGACGGCGCCGATCAAGATGGGCACGTAGCCGCCATCGGGGATCTTCAGCGCGGTGGCGATGAAATAGGCGATGTCGAGCAGAAGGATCGGCCCGAAGACCAGCGCCAGCAGTGCGCGGTTCCAGCCGAATTGCCGGTGGAACACGATCAGCGCCAGGGTGGTGGTGCACAGGAAGGTGCCCGTCACCGCGAGGCCGTAGGCGGCGGCCAGCGCCTCGGAATCGCGGAACTCCAGCACCAGGATGATCACGCCGATCAGCAGCGCGCTGTTCACCTGGGGCATGTAGATCTGCCCCTCCTCCGTCGCGGAGGTGTGGCGCACCTCGAGGCGCGGCGAGAAGCCCATCTGCACGCATTGCCGCGCGATGGAATAGGCACCGGAGATCATGGCCTGGGACGCGATGATGGTTGCCATCGTCGCCAGGATCACCAGGAAGAAGCGGAACCATTCCGGCGCCAGCAGGAAGAACGGGTTCTCGATGGCCGAGGGGTCGCGCAGCAGCAGCGCCCCCTGCCCCATGTAGTTCAGCGTCAGAGCCGGCAGCACGAAGGCGACCCAGGCGAGCTGGATCGGCTTGCGGCCGAAATGACCCATGTCGGCATAGAGCGCCTCGGCCCCCGTCACCGCCAGCACCACGCTGCCCATCGCGATGAAGGCGGCCAGGTGGTAGTGCACGCAGAACTGCACGGCGTAGTGCGGCGACAGCGCGGCGAAGACGGCCGGGTAGTGCAGCGCCTCCATCAGACCCAGCGTGCCGAGCACGGCGAACCAGACGGCGCAGATCGGCCCGAACAGCGCGCCGATGCTGCCCGTGCCGCGCCACTGCACCAGGAACAGCGCCAGCAGCACGCCGAGCGAGATGGGGATCACCATCTCCTTCAGCCCCGGCTCGATCACCTCCAGCCCTTCCACCGCCGCGAGGACGGAGATCGCGGGGGTGATCATGCCGTCGCCCAGGAACAGCGCGGCGCCGGCGATGCCGAGGAAGGCGATCATCAGCCGCCCGCGCGGGCGCGTGGCGGTGCGCTGGGCCAGCGCCATCAGCGCCATGATCCCGCCTTCGCCGCGGTTGTCGGCGCGCATGACGATCAGCACGTACTTGATCGTCACGGTGAGCATCAGCGACCAGAAGATGAGGGACAGGATGCCCAGCACCTCCCAATCCTCGATCCCGCCCTCGGTGAAGTGGGAGAGCGCCGCCTTCAGCGCGTAGAGCGGCGAGGTGCCGATGTCGCCGTAGACGACGCCGAGCACGCCGATCAGCCCGGCGGTCGTCAGCTTGCGGTTGGGATCGGCGGACATTGGGAAGCCTCGAAGGGGGGTTCTGGCCGGCGCGGAGGGTTATTCCTGCCCGGGGCGGGCATCCAGCGTCGCCCGGCGCGGGACAGGGTTGCGGAAAAGGAGGCGCGCACCGCCGCTCAGCCGCGCCGCAGCGCCTCGGCCAGCGCCATCTGCAGCTCGGCGAGGCGGAAGGGCTTGCGGAGCACGGGAACGCCGGGGCCTGCGGCCGCCTCGATCGCCGCCGTATCGGCGAAGCCCGTGGCGAAGAGGATGGGCAGATCTGGGCGGCTCGCGCGGATGCGCCGCGCCACTTCCGCCCCGTTCATGCCCGGCATGGCGAAATCCAGCATGACGAGGTCGGGGACGCCCTCCTCCAGCGCGGCAAGGCCGGTGGGCCCGTCCGCCGCGACGCGCACCGCGTGGCCCAGAGCAGCCAGCTGCTCCGCCAGCATGCCGCGCATCTCCGGGTCGTCATCCACCACCAGGATCCCGGCGCCGCTCGGCCGGGCCTCGGCATGGGCGGCATCCGCCTCGCTTCCCCCCGGCGCGGCCTCGCTGCGCGGGAGGAGGAGGCGCACGGTGGTGCCCTTGCCCGGCACGCTCTCGATCCGGGCCGTGCCGCCGGCCTGGCGCGCGATGCCATAAACCTGGGACAGGCCGAGCCCGGTGCCCTCGCCGACGCCCTTGGTGGTGAAGAACGGGTCGAAGGCGCGCGCCGCGACCTCGGCGGTCATGCCGCCCCCCGTGTCGCACACGGAAAGCTCCACGTATTCGCCCGGCTCCAGCTCCGCATCCTGCGCGATGGCGACGCGGCGCGTCCCGATCAGCAATTCCCCGCCCCCCGGCATGGCGTCGCGCGCGTTGATGGCGAGGTTGAGCAGCGCCATCTCCATTTGCGTGGGGTCGGACAGGACGAAGGCCTCGCCCTCCTCCAGCGCCAGCCGGATCGCCACCGCGGGGCCGAGGGTGCGGGCCAGCAGGTCGCGCATCCCCTCCACCAGCCGGGCGAGGCGCAAGGGGCGGCTCTCGATGCGCTGGGAGCGGGAAAAGGCGAGGAGTTGGGCGGTGAGGCGCGCCCCGCGCTCCGCCGCCTCCAGCCCGTGCTCCGCCCAGCGCCGCACCTGGGCGGGGTCCTCCGGGCGGCGGCAGATCAGGTCCAGCCCGCCCACCACCGCGCCGAGCAGGTTGTTGAAGTCATGCGCGATGCCGCCGGTGAGCTGGCCGATCGCCTCCATCTTCTGCAGCTGGCGCAGCGCCTCCTCGCGCTCGCGCTCGCGCGTCACGTCGCGGCCCACGGCATAGAACTTCCCCTCCTCCATCACCACCGTCCAGGCGATGGTGGAGTAGCCGCCATCGGCGCGCCGCATCCGGTCCTCGAACCCCTCGACGGGCTGGCCGGCGCGCAGCCTGTCCAGCAGCGCGGCAATGCGCGGCACGTCGTCGGGATGCACGGAGGCGCTGAGCGGGCGGGACAGGATCTCCGCCCGGCTGAAGCCGAGCAGCCTGGACCAGGCGGGGTTCACCTCCGAAAGGAAGCCGTCGCCGCCCAGGATGCCGAACAGGTCGTTGGACAGCTCGAAGATGCGGTTGCGCTCGCGCGTGCGGGCGTCCACCTCCGCCTCCAGCCGTTCGTTCAGGGCGCGCAGCGCCTCCTCCGCGCGCCGCCGGGCGGTGACGTCGCGGCAGATGCCATGGGCGCGCACCGCCCGCCCCGCCGGGTCGCGCAGGATGCGCCCCTGGTTGTGCAGCCAGAGCATGCGTCCATCCGGATGGTGGTAACGGAACTCCGCCTCGAAGGGCGCCCCATCCTCGACCGCGGCGCGCATCGCCTCCGCCACGGCGCGCGCATCCTCGGGCGGCATGCGGTTGTAGAAGTCCTCGGACCGGCCGCCCGGGCCGAACACCGCCTCGGCATTGGCGGAGCGGCGGATGTCACGGGTGGCGAGGTCCATCTCCCAGGTCACCATGCGCCCGGCTTCCAGGCCGAGGCGCAGCCGCGCCTCGCTGTCGCGCAGCGCTTCCTCGGCGCGGCGCTGCTCCGTCAGGTCGACCGTGATGCACAGGATGGTCGCCACGCGGCCATCGGCCTCGCGCAGGGCGGTGACGTTGTTGTGCACCCAGACGGTGGAGCCGTCGGGGCGGAGATAGCGCTTCACGATCTCGAAGGAGGCGCCGTCGCGCGCGGCGTGGTCGAAGAGGGGCAGGTTGTCCCCGAGGTCGCCCGGATGGGTGATGTCCTGCATGCGCAGCGCCAGCAGCGCCTCGCGCGGGCGGCCGACGATCCCGCAGTAGCGGTCGTTCATGCGCAGGAAGCGCCCGGTGCTGTCCGCCTCGGCGATGCCCACCGTGGCCTGGGCGAAGATGGCGGCGAGATGCGCCTCGCTGACCTGGGCCTGCGCCTCGGTCGCGGCGCGGGAGGAGGCGGCCCAGCCGCGCTGCGCCACCGCCTCGGCGAGGCGGGCTTCGCCCGCCGTCCAGGCGCGCGTCGGCGGCGCGTCCACGCAGAGCAGGGCCGCGTGCCGCCCGTCGCGCAGCAGCGGCACGGCGAGGCGCGACGTCCGGCCTTCCACCGTCGCGGCGCCGTCGCGCATCGCGCCGGAGCCCGCGAGAAGGCTGCCGAGCGGCAGCCTCGCTTCGAACTCGGGCAGGGAGCCGTCGCTCCAGAGGCCCATCACCCGCACCGCCTCGCCATCCGGCTCGGCGAAGAAGGCGCGGCCGGCGCCCAGTTCCCGCGCCAGCGCCTCGGCCGCGGCGCGCCGCACCGCCTCCGGCTCGGCCAGGGTGTCCAGCCTTTCGCCCAGCGCCTGGAGCAGGGCGTCGCGCCGCTCGGCCAGGACGCGCTGGGTGGTTTCGCTGACGGTGCAGAACAGGCCGAGCACCGCGCCCATCTCGTCGCGCAGCGGCGAGAAGGAGAAGGTGAACCAGGCGCGTTCCGCGCCGCTGCCGCTCCGCTGCACCAGAAGCGGCAGGTCCTCGTGGACCCTGGCCTCGCCGGCCAGGACGGCGTCGATCAGCGGCGCGATGTCGGGCCGGATTTCCGCCCAGATGTCGTGGAACCGCGCGCCCAGCGCCGCCGGATGCTTGGCGCCCAGGAGGCGGGCACAGGCATCGTTGTAAAGGAAGCCCAGCTCCCTGCCCCAGGCGATGAACATGGGGAGCTTGGAGCCGAGCATGAGCGCGGCCGTGGTGCGGATCGCGGCGGGCCAGCCCTCCGGCGGGCCGAGGGGCGAGGCCGACCAGTCCAGCCCGGCCATGCGGCGCGCCATCTCGCCCTCTCCGGCGAGAAAGGCGAGCGCGCCCGCGCCGCGCCGCGTTTCCGGATGGTCGTCCACGCGCATTCCCTTGCGTCCCTTGGCATCCTTGCCCGTCCCGTGGCGGAGGGGCAAGGGACGCCCCTCAGGCGAAGAGCCGCCCTGGCGTGCGCGGCCCCGGCAGGAGGTCGTAGGCCGGGGCGTAGCCGGGCATGGCGGCGAAGCGGGCGCGCCAGGCGGCGATGCGCGGAAACGCCGCGTGGTCGAGCGGCCATTCCGCTTCCGGATAATGGAGGTAGCCCTGCATGGAGATGTCGGCGACTGACGGCGCATCGCCCAGCAGGAAGTCGCGCCCTTCGAGCTGTTGCTCGACCACCCGGAAGGCCGTTTCCACCCGCGCCCGGAAGAAGGCGAGCACCGCCGGGTCCGGGTTCTCCACCCATCCCAGCAGGAAGCGCCAGGTGGCGAGGTAGGACGTGAATTTGTGGTTGTCGAACAGGAGCCAGCGCAGCGCCTCGTCGCCATCCGCCGCGGCGAAGCGGCCGGAATGGCGCGACAGATGCGAGAGGATGACGCCGGATTGCGTGAAGCGCTTGCCTTCGTGCTCCAGCACCGGCACCTCCCCCATCACGGAGATGCGGGACTTCCATTCGGGGGTGCGCGTCTCGCCGCGGAAGTAATCCACCCAGACGCCCTCCCACTCCGCGCCGCAAAGCGCAAGCATGAGGGCGACCTTGTAGCAGCCGCCGGACTCGGGAAAGCAGTGCAGACGCATTGGGGCCATCGGGAGATCCTCGCGCGAATCCTCCACCAGGATGACGCGGTGCTCGTGCTGGACAAGCCCGCCGGGCTGCCCGTCCATCCGGGGCCGCGCGGCGGCGCCTCGCTGGAGGATTGGGCGGAGGCGCTGCGCCAGGGGCGGCGCCACGCGCCGCTTCCCGCGCACCGGCTGGACACGGACACTTCGGGCTGCCTCGCCTTCGGGCGCACCAGGCCCGCCATGGCCGCGCTGGGGCGCCTCTTCGCGACGGGGCAGGCGGAAAAGACCTACTGGGCCGTCATCCGCGGCGACCTGCCGGAGGAGGGCGTCTGCGAGGCCCCGCTGCTGAAGCGCTCCACGAAGGAGCGGGGCTGGTGGATGGCGGTGGACCCGAAGGGGCAGGCGGCGCGGACGGAGTGGCGCGTGCTGGGGCGCGGCGGCGGGCTCGTGGCCGTGGCGCTGCGGCCGCGCACGGGGCGGACGCACCAGCTCCGCGCCCATCTTGCCCATCTCGGCGCGCCGATCCTGGGGGATGAGCGCTATGGCGGCGGCGCGGGGCGGCTGCACCTGCTGGCGCGGGAACTGCGCCTGAAGCTGGAGCCGCCGGTGGGCGCCACCGCGAAGCTGCCGCCGCACATGGAGGAGGCGTGGCGGCGATGCGGCGCGCCCTGATCCTGCCGCTGCTGGCCCTGCCGCTGATGGGGCAGGGGCTGCCACGCCCGCGCTGCGACTTCGCCGGCGCCATGACGACGCTGCGCGCGGCGGAGGCGATGGCCGCGCAGCCCGTCTCCGGCCTCCTGCAGGGCCGCGAACTGGGCGCGTCGCTGCGCGCGGCGGCGGAGGCCCTGCCGCCGCGCCTCCTCGCCTGCGGCTGCCGGGAGCTGGCGGCGCTGGCGCGCGAGGCGGCGGAAGCGGCCGCGCCCGCGGAAAGCGAGGGCAGCGCCGCGCGCATCGGGGTCGCGCTGGAGAATGCGCGCTTCCGCCTGCGCCTGGTGCGCGAGGGCTTCGGCGCTCAGGGCTGCCGCTGAAGCGCCGGAAGGGCGGCGAAGACCAAGTAGCCGGCCAACGAAGCGAGTCCCGGCTCGGTGCCGAGATGCGCGAGCCAGGCGGCGAAATCCCACCCGCGCAGGACCCGGCCCAGCGCCAGTTCCATCGCCAGCAGAAGCAGCAGCGCCAGCCCGCCCATCAGCCAGCGCGCCCCGCCGAGTGGCACCTCCATGCGCCCGACGATCCAGCCCGCGAGCAGCCAGGACCAGAGCAGCACCAGCGGCAATTCCAGCAGCGTGGCGAGCAGGGGGCCGGTCCAGGGCGCCAGCACGAACTCGCGCAGCGGGCCGAGCAGCATGCCCAGCGCAAAGGCGCCCAGGACGTAGAAGATCGCGGCCGGGATCGCGCGCGTCATCGCACCCGCAGCTCCACCCCCGCCGCCGCGCCACCGGCATCCAGCACGGAAAGCCGGTAGCGGCCGGGACCGGGCGGGGTCCAGGCCGTCTCGCGCCGGGCGGGGTCGGAGGGGATGGGCGCGCCATCCACCAGAAAGGACAGCGGGCGCTGGCCGCCCCCGGCGCGGATGACGACGCGCCCGGCCTCGGCCAGGGCGGCGCCGGGCGGGGGGAAGACGAGGCGCAGCGCGTCGGTGCCGGCCAGGCTGGCGGCGGCGGCCGGGCGCGCGGGCAGGGGCGCGCGCGGCGCGGCGGGCAGGCGCTCGAAGACCTGCGCCAGGAGGGGCAGGGCAAGGCGCGCGCCGGTGGCGCCGGGCATGGCGGTGCCGTCGGGCCGCCCCACCCAGACCCCGACCGCATGGCGCCGGTCCAGCCCCACCGCCCAGGCATCGCGTCCGCCCCAGGAGGTGCCGGTCTTCCAGGCGATGCCGGGCGGGCCGCCGAACGGCTGCACCAGCGCGGCGAGCGCCGCATCCGCCGCGCGGCGCTCCACCGCCTCGGGCAGGCGGGCATAAAGGGTGACGAGCTCGCGCAGCGTGATGCCGACGCCGCCCAGCGCCAGGGGCAGGGTGGGAGCGGCGCCCGGCGGCAAGCGCGGGATGGCTCCGGCGCGCTTCATGGCGGTGGCCATGCGCACCGGGCCCACCGCCTCCAGCATCGCCACGGCGGGTCCGTTCAGGCTCTGCCGCAGGGCATCCGCGACGGAAAGCCGCCCGGCGAAGGCGCGGTCGAAATTCTCCGGCGCGTAGGCGCCGAAGCGGCGCGGCAGATCGTCCAGCAGCGTGTCGGGCCGCGCCAGCCCGGCCTCGAAGCCCAGCGCGTAGACCAGGGGCTTCAGCGCCGAGCCCGGCGAGCGCACGGCGCGGGAAAGGTCGAGGTGGCCGGCGCGCAGCGGGTTGTTCCAGTCGCCGCCGAACAGGGCGCGGAACTCGCCCGTCTCGATCTCCAGCACCACGATGGCCAGCGACACGGCGGGCGGCAGGCGGTCCAGCGCCTCGCGCGCCAGGGAGGACACGCCGCGCTGCAGGTCGAGGTCGAGCGTGGGCATCGCGGTGAGCGGCGCGTGGCGGGGCAGGGGGTGGCGACGCGCGGGCAGGGCGGCGTGGGCGATCTCGGCTGGGGTGGCGAGGCCGGGCGCACGCTGGTGCAGCACCGCGTCGCGGGCGATGCGCGCGGCCTCCGGGTGGCGGTCGGGCCGGGCGCGGGCCGGCTGCCGCGCCAGGGCGAGGAGCAGGGCGGTCTCGGCCGGGTCCAGCGCGTGGAGCGGCCGCCCGAACCAGGCCAGCGCCCCGGCGCGCAGCCCTTCGAGGTTGCCGCCTTGCGGCGCCAGGGTCAGCCAGACCGCCAGCACCCCCGGCTTGCCCAGGCGCCATTCCAGCTGCATCGCCCGCAGCGCCTCGATCGCCTTGGAGCGCAGGGTGCGCGGGCGCGGATGGAGCAGCCGCGCCGCCTGCATGGACAGGGTCGAGCCGCCCGACACCACCCGCCCGGCGCGCGCCCATTGTCCGGCGGCCCGCGCCAGGGCCAGCGGGTCTACGCCCGGGTGGAAGGGGAAGCGCGCATCCTCGGCGCTCAGGAGCTGCGCGAGCAGGTGGGGCGGCGCGTCCTCCGGCGCGGTGCGGAGGCGCCAGGTGCCGCCCGCGACGGGGGTGGCGTGCAGCAGCCGCCCATCGCGGGCCGGAACCTCCGCCGAGACGCGCTCGAAACGCGACAGGTCGGGCGGAAAGGCGCGATCCAGCGCCCAGAGTCCCGCCGGCAGGGCAAGGAGCAGAGGCAGGAGAAGAAGCAGCGCGCGGCGCATCACGCGGGGCAGCCTAGCGGTTGCGGCGGCGCCTGGCGCCCCCAAGCTTCGCCAGGACACAGGAGGCGACGCGATGGGCTATCTGATCGAGGGGCAATGGCAGGAAGGCGACGCCACCGAGGCCGCGAAGGATGGCCGCTTCCAGCGCGCGGAATCCGCCTTCCGCCACACGCTCGGCGAGGGCGAGTTCCCGGAGGAGGAAGGGCGCTATCACCTTTATGTCTCGCTGGCCTGCCCCTGGGCGCATCGCACGCTGATCCAGCGGGCGCGGCGGCGGCTGGAAGGCGTGATCGGGCTGTCCGTCGTGCATTGGCGCATGCGCGAGGGCGGGTGGAGCTTCCGCGACGGGCCGGGCGTCCTCCCGGACCCGGTGATGCAGGCGCGCTTCCTCCATGAGCTCTACGCGAAGGCGGACCCGCACTATTCGGGCAAGGCGACGGTGCCGGTGCTGTGGGACCGCGCGACGGATCGCATCGTCAGCAACGAGAGCAGCGAGATCCTGCGCATGCTGGACCGCGCCTTCGGCGGGTCGGGAGAACTGTATCCGGAGGCGCTGCGCGCCGAGATCGACGCGGTGAACGAGCGCGTCTACCGCGACGTGAACAACGGCGTGTACCGCGCCGGCTTCGCCGCGAGCCAGGAGGCGTACGAGGAAGCGGTGGCGCCGCTCTTCGAGGCGCTGGACTGGCTGGAGACACGACTATCCGGGCAGCGCTACCTGATGGGCGACCGGCTGACCGAGGCCGATATCCGCCTCTGGACGACGCTGGTGCGGTTCGACGCGGTCTATGTCACGCATTTCCGCTGCAATCTGCGGCGGCTGGTGGATTACCCGCATCTCTGGGCCTATGCGCGCGACCTCTACGCCCAGCCGGGCTTCGGCGAGACGACCGACTTTGCCCACATCAAGCGGCACTATTTCGAAAGCCACGTGCGGCTGAACCCAGGCGGGATCGTGCCGCTGGGGCCGATCGTGGATTGGGACGCGCCGCATGGGCGGGATGGGATGGGCTAGTCCCATCCCCCGCCGCGTCATCGCTCCGGCGTGATCCGCCAGACCGTGTTCGACAGGTCGTCGGCGACGACCACGGCGCCGCGCGGATCCACCGTGACACCGACCGGCCGGCCGCGCGCATTGCCGTCGCGGGTGAGGAAGCCGGTCGCGAAATCCACCGGGTCGCCCGCGGGACGGCCGTCGCGGAACGGCACGAAGACCACGCGGTAGCCCACCGGCTGGCTGCGGTTCCAGCTGCCATGCTCGCCGACAAAGACGCCGTCGGCGAAGCGCTCGCCCATCGCGGCGTTCGAGAAGGCCACGCCCAGCGCCGCGACGTGCGAGCCGAGCGCGTAGTCCGGGCGGATCGCCGCGGCGACGAGCTCCGGATCTTGCGGGCGCACGCGCGTGTCCACGTTCTGGCCCCAGTAACTGTAGGGCCAGCCATAGAACCCGCCCTCGCGCACGGAGGTGAGGTAGTCGGGCACGAGGTTGGGGCCGATCTCGTCCCGCTCGTTCACCACCGCCCAGAGCCGGTCCGTGCCGGGCTGGATGGTGAGGGCGGTGGGGTTGCGCAGCCCGGTCGCGAAGGGGCGGTGCGCGCCGGTCTGCGCATCGATCTGCCAGATCATGGCGCGGTTGACCTCGGCCTCCATCCCGCGCTCGGTGATGTTGCTGTTGGAGCCGATGCCGACATACAGGAAGCGGCCATCCGGGCTCGCGGTCAGCGCCTTGGTCCAGTGGTGGTTGATCGCCGAGGGCAGCGCCGCCACCCGCTCCGGCGGGCCGTTCGCGCGCGTCTGGCCGTCCGTGTAGGGGAAGCGCACCAGCTCGTCCTGGTTGGCCACGTAGATCGCGCCGTTGCTGAAGGCGAGGCCGTAGGGGGCGTTGAGGTCCTCCGCGAAGACGCCCTGCGTCTCGTAGCTGCCGTCGCCATCGGCGTCGCGCAGCAGGGTGAGGCGGTTGCCGCCCGGCACGGAGGTCTTGCCCCAGCTCTTGATGATGCCCGCGATGATGTCCTTGGGGCGCAGCGCGTGCGCGTTGCCGCCTGTCCCCTCCGCCACCAGGATGTCGCCATTCGGCAGGATCAGCGTCTGGCGCGGGATGCGCAGGTTCGTGGCGATGGCCTGAATCCGGTAGCCCTGCGGCACGGTCGGAAGCTCGTTGCCCCAGGCGGTGGGCCGCGGGATCGTCATGCTGGGCAGCAGCCCGCGCTGCGGCTCCGGAAGCTGCGGGTCGAGGCCGCGCTGCTCGGCGGCGGGATTCTCGTCGCAGGCGGCGAGCGCCAGCGCCGCGGCGCCGAGCAGAAAGGTCGCGCGCTTCATCGGATCGCTCCTCGGGAGGAAAAGCCGGAATAGCCCATCCAGGCCGCGACGAGCGCGAGCAACGTCACCACGGCGGACAGCACGAGCGCCTCGGGCATGATCGCGAAGGCGTCCTTGGCGTGGACCAGGGCGTTGACGAGGCCGAGCCCCCACATGGCGAGCAGCACGACGAAGTACAGCGCCGCGTTCCTCCGGCGGCCGGCGCCAACGCGGAACAGGCCGATCAGCGCCCAGAGCAGCGCGAAGCCGCCGATCAGGAGGGCGCCGGCGATGAGCCAGGAGGCGAAATTGGCCCACTGCATCTGGAAGGTCTTCCAATAGGCCAGGTCGGCCAGCAGCGCGCCCAGGAAGAGCGGCAGGGGAAAGGCCAGCAGGATGGCGTGCAGCGGGTGGACCGGCCTCGAGAGGATGGAGGCGGAGGTGGCGGACATGGCTGTTCCTCTCGCTGCGACGCGGCCCGCGGCGGCGCGGGAGCGCGGCCAGGACGGCGTCTCAGCGGGGCAACGCGGCCGGCGACGACGCGGTTTCTGCGCGGCAGGGCCGCGTCAGGCGTGCAGCCCCGGCGCCTCCTGCCCCGTCCGCGCCACGTATTCCGTGTAGCCGCCACCATATTGCTGGACGCCCTCGGGCGTCAGTTCCAGCACGCGGGTGGAGAGCGCCGCCAGGAAGTGCCGGTCGTGCGAGACGAAGAGCATCGTGCCCTCGTACTGCGCCAGCGCCGCCACCAGCATTTCCTTGGTCGCCATGTCCAGGTGGTTCGTCGGCTCGTCGAGCACGAGGAAGTTCGGCGGGTTGTAGAGCATGCGCGCCATGGCGAGGCGCGCCTTCTCCCCACCCGACAGGACGCGGCACTTCTTTTCCACCTCGTCGCCCGAGAAGCCGAAGCAGCCCGCCAGGTTCCGCAGGGATCCCTGCGCCGCCTGCGGGAAGGCATCCTCCAGCGACCCGAACACGGTGCGGTCACCATCCAGCGATTCCATGGCGTGCTGCGCGAAGTAGCCCATCCGCACGCTGCTTCCGACGGAGATGGTTCCGTCGTCGGGCTGCGTCACGCCGGCCACCAGCTTGAGCAGGGTGGATTTCCCCGCGCCGTTGACGCCCAGCACGCACCAGCGCTCGCGCCGCCGCACCATGAAGTCCAGCCCGTCATAGATCGTCCGCTCGCCATAGCGCTTGTGCACCGCGCGCAGGTTCACCACGTCGTCGCCGGAGCGCGGCGCCGGGGGGAAGTCGAAGGACACGCTCTGCCGCCGCTTCGGGGGCTCGACGCGCTCGATCTTGTCCAGCTTCTTCACGCGGCTCTGCACCTGGGCGGCATGCGAGGCGCGCGCCTTGAACCGCTCGATGAAGCTGATCTCCTTCGCCAGCATGGCCTGCTGCCGCTCGAACTGCGCCTGCTGCTGCTTCTCATTCAGCGCGCGCTGGCCCTCATAGAAGGCGTAGTCGCCCGAGTAGGTGGTGAGCGCGCCGCCGTCGATCTCGATCACCTTGCGGACCACGCGGTTCATGAACTCGCGGTCGTGCGAGGTCAGCAGCAGCGCGCCCTCGAAACCAGCCAGGAACTGCTCCAGCCAGATGAGGCTTTCCAGGTCCAGGTGGTTGCTCGGCTCGTCGAGCAGCATGACGTCGGGCCGCATGAGCAGGATGCGGGCCAGCGCCACGCGCATCTTCCAGCCGCCCGAAAGCGCGCCCACGTCGCCATCCATCATCGCCTGGGTGAAGCCCAGCCCCGCCAGCAACTCGCGGGCGCGGCCTTCCAGCGCATAGCCGCCCAGCTCCTCGAAGCGGGCCTGCACCTCGCCGAAGCGCTCGATGATGCTGTCCAGCTCGTCGGCGCGGCCGGGGTCCGCCATGGCGGTTTCCAGCGCCGCCAGCTCCGCGGCGACCTCGCTCACCGGGCCAGCGCCGTCCATCACCTCGGCCACGGCCGGGCGCCCGGCCATCTCGCCCACATCCTGGCTGAAGAAGCCGATGGTGATGCCGCGATCCACCAGGACCTGGCCCTCGTCGGGGGCTTCCTGCCCGGTGACCAGCCGGAAGAGCGTCGTCTTGCCGGCGCCGTTGGGACCGACGAGGCCGATCTTCTCTCCCTTCTGGAGCGCCGCCGAGGCCTCCACGAACAGGAGCTGGCGGCCGTTCTGCTTGCTGACGTTGTCGAGGCGGATCATGGGGTGGCGAAGGCTTCGGAACCGTGGTGGCCGGCCTTATGCCACGAGGACCGGCCGGGCGCAGTCCGGCCTTTAGCGGGGGGCCCTGCGCCTCACGCGGGCTCCTTTTCCCGCTCCGCCATCATCTCCCGGAAGGCCGGCCGCGCCTGGCACGCCGCCAGCCACGCCTTCGCCCGCGGCGCGGCCTCGAAGAGTTCCGGCGCGGGCTGGGCATAGCGGAACACCTCCGCGAGGTTCAGGTCGGCCACGGTGAAGCGGCCGCCCACCAGCCATCCATCCTTCGCCAGCGCCTCGTCCAGCACGGCGAAGGGCTGGCGCAGCGCGGCGATCGCGGCCTCCGCCACGGCGGCGTCGCGCTGCTCGGGCGGGTAGCCCACACGGTGGTACAGCACGTTGATCGTGTGCGGCTCCGCCTCGGTCATGGCCCAGATGCTCCACTGGGTCATCAGACCGTCCTCGGCCAGATCCTTCGGCGCCAGCGGGCCGCCATGCTTCTTGGCGAGGTAGAGGTTGATGGCCAGGCTTTCGCACAGCACCAGCCCGTCATCCTCCATGGCCGGGATGCGTCCGTTCGGGTTCACGGCGCGGAATTCGGCCGAGGTCGTGTTGAGCGGCGCGTCGTGCGCCGAGGCATCGGGCAGGCGATAGCCCTGGATGACCGGGACATGCCGGAAGGGCACGCCCAGCTCCTTCAGGAGCCAGACATTGCGCGAGGCGCGGGAACGGAGGACGCCGTGGATCGTGACCATGCTTCAGGACTCCCTGTCGTAGCGGATAATGCGGATCTCGCCGGAATCAGGCCACGGATCCCCCGCCTCATCATCCGGGCCCCACCACGCTTCCAGCGCCTCGACGGGAATTCCGAAGCTTTCGCCGTCCTCGGCGATGTGGCGCTCGACGAGGTCCCAGCTCGCGGGACGGGGCGCTCCAGCGGGCAGCGTCGCAAGGCCGGGCTCTCTGGCGGGAGCGGAAGCCTCCTCCAGCCTCTCGTCCAGATACGCGAAGGAGAGCGGTCCGCCGAGCGCCGCGAAGCATCCCAGGGTGAGGAGCGCCACTTTGCGCACGCGCCCATCCACGTCCATCGCGAACTCGCCGTCCGGTAGCATCAGCAATGGCTGCCCGCGCGAATGAAGCCGGTGGCTCCCCTCGCGATCCGCGATCACGAGGTCAACGGTCGCCGGTTCCTCCGGCACGGATTCGGTCACGCGGTGATCCTTCCCCTTGGGGGAAGATGATAGCACACCCCTACCCGTTTTCCTGCTCCGGACGCATATCTTTCGTCCATGGCCGCCCCCGCTCCGCGTCGCGACGACGCGCCCGAACCCTCCTTCGCCGACCTGCTGGCGCAGCGCCCGGCGCTGTCCACCGATGCCCTCGCCGGCCTCATGATGGAGGAGGTGCCGCTGGCGCGCATCGCCCAGGCGGTGGGCACCCCGACCTGGGTGTATTCCGCAGGCACGCTGCGCCGCCGCGCCCGCGCCCTGTGCGACGCGCTGCGCGAGGCCGGGCTCGACGCCACCGTGCATTTCGCGACCAAGAGCAACCCGAACCTCGCCGTCGTCGCGCTGCTGGCGGGCGAGGGGCTGGGCGCCGACGTGGTGAGCGAGGGTGAGCTGCGCGCCGCCCGCGCCGCTGGCGTGCCCGCCTCGGGCATCGTGTTCAGCGGCGTCGGCAAGACCGAGCGCGAGATGCGCCTCGCCATCGCCGAGGACATCCTGCAGCTCAACCTGGAAAGCGCGGAGGAGGCGGAGATGCTCGACGCCCTCGCGCGATCCCTCGGCCGCCGGGCGCGCGTGGCGCTGCGCGTGAACCCGGACGTGGATGCGCGCACCCACGCCAAGATCACCACCGGCCTGACGGAGAACAAGTTCGGCGTCCCCATCGCCCTCGCCCCCGCGCTCTATGCGCGGCTCTGCGCCATGGAGGGGTTGGAGGTGGTGGGGCTCGCCACGCATATCGGCTCGCAGATCACGCAGGGCGTGAGCTCCTACGCCGCCGCCTATGCCCGGCTCGGGTCGCTGGTGCGGGAGTTGCGGGCCCAGGGCCTGCCGGTGGAGCGAGTGGATTGCGGCGGCGGCCTCGGCATCCCCTACCGTGACGAGATCCCGGCCAGCCCCGCCGCGCTGGCCGGCACCATCAAAGCCGGGCTGGGCGATGCCGGGGTGAAGCTCATGCTGGAGCCGGGGCGCTGGATCGCCGGCCCGGCCGGGGTGCTGCTGTCGCGCGTGGTGATCGAGAAGCAATCCGCGGGGCGGCGATTCGTGATCCTGGACGCGGCGATGAACGACCTGCTGCGCCCCGCCATGTACGAGGCGTGGCACGGCATCCTGCCCGTCTCGCCCGCCGCCTTCCACGCGCCGCAAACCCCGGCCGACGTGGTGGGCCCGGTCTGCGAGAGCAGCGACACCTTCGCCAAGGGGCGCAACCTTCCGGCCCTGCCGCCCGCTTCTCTCGTGGCGTTCCTCGATGCCGGCGCCTACGGTGCGAGCATGAGCAGCACCTACAACGCCCGGCCCCTGGCTGCGGAGGTGATGGTGAACGGGTCCGACTGGTCCGTGGTGCGCGAACGCCAGGGCTACGAACAATTGCTGGCCGGGCAGCGCATCCCGGGATGGATCACCCGTCCTGGTGAGGCCCGTTGACGGCCGGCCAGCAGTTTTATTGTCGCCCTCAGGCGCCGGGCGGCGCCTCCGGCGCCTTGGCTTCGCCGCGAAGTTGGCGGGTTGGTCAGTCTGGCGGCGCCAGTTGCGTCGCGGCCGGAAATTGGTCGGCGGGCGCTTGGTGTCCGCCGATGGAGCCCTCCCCATGCGTGACCTCGCCCTGAAGCGCCGCCTCGCCCGCCTCGCCCTGTGGTGGGAAGGCGCCTGGCTGGCGGCCTGGCCGGTGCTGGCGGTGCTGGGGCTGTTCCTGGTCTTCGCGTGGAGCGGCCTGCCCGCGCTGCTGCCCGGCTGGACGCATCTTCTGGTGCTGCTGGGCTTCGCGGCGGGGCTGGTCCTGGCGCTGCGTGTCGGCTGGCGTGGGCTGCGGCGGCCCGGTGCCGCCCAAGCGGACCGGCGGCTGGAAGCGGAATCCGGCCTGCGCCACCGCCCGCTGGCCGCGCTGGAGGACCGCGCGGCCGGTGGCGACCCCGGGCTCTGGGCCGCGCACCAGGAACGGATGCGGGCACGGATCGGGCGGCTGCGCGTGGGCTGGCCGCGCCCCGGCCTCGCGGCGCGGGACCAGCGGGCGCTGCGCGCCGGGCTGGGGGTCGCCGTGCTGG
>NZ_JAPFQI010000022.1 GCF_026183895.1 Sabulicella glaciei
ATGCCCGTGGCTGGAGCGGACCGGGTCCCGATAGATCCCTTTGGCGCTGATGCGCCTGCCGCGCCGCCGCTCAATCGTGTCATCAAGGCCCAGCAGCACCGGCCCTGCCGGCAGGAACGCGTCCAGCAGAAGCTCAAGCAGCACGCGGGCAGCCGCCCGCCCGCTCCAGGCAGCGCGATTGAGCACGCGGTGATAGTTCACGAACCGCCGTTCCCGGCTGAGCCCGGTGATCCGCAGGATGCTGGTCACCATGCGTCGGCCTGGTGCCAGAATGGACCCGATCAGTAGCACCTGAGCGTGCCGCCAACTCCGTTGCCGGAAGAGCGGCGCGAAGCATAGGATCACCGCGGCGAAGCGGGCTGGTAGGCGCAGCATGGCGGCTGTCCTTTGGCCGGGACGCCTCCAGCTTAGCCGCTCACCCGCTCCGCCGCCTCAGCTCCCGCAAATGGCCAAAGTCGAGCTCAGACTGTATGCCGAGATCAACTAAGGTCCGTTAGCGCTTGAGCCAGCCGAGCGCAGTGGCGTGGTGTAGGGCGCCGATGAAGGACCGGGCGGCCTTCGCGTGGCGGGTGGCGTACGCGCTTTGAACTACGTGGCCGTCCCGGCAACCAGCAGGCAACCAAGTGGTTCATCCGCATGGAGGGATCAGCAACCCTCCTGACAGCGAGATGGCCATGACCACCGCCCGCGACGTCTCCCTCGCCCGGCTCGCCCTGGCCGCCTATTCGAACGCGGACCCTCCTCTTCCCGCTGGCTTCACGCCCCTTCCGACTACAGCGCTGACCCTCGATCCCAGCTTGGGCGCGAGCTTTGTTGATGGCATTTACCGCAACCAGAACGCGGCGGCGCTGGTGGTCACTGGCTCCCTCAATGGCGAGCCAACGGTCGTCCTGGCCTTCCGAGGCTCTGACGACCGCGAGGACTCGATCAACTCCTTGCGCGACATCAATGCCGACTACCCAGATTTCGCACCCTTGGTGAGCGCGCTGGACAGCTACGTGACCGCCACTGAGGTGCGTAACGTCGCGGTCACCGGGCATAGCCTCGGCGGCGCCATGACGCAGCTCTACATGTCTCAGCATCCCAGTGCGGCGACCCAGTATCTCGCCGTCACCTTCGGTTCGCCGGGGGCATTGCTCGGCGAGGGAACTGACCCACGCAGCCGCGACTACGTGATCGCCGGTGACCCAGCCGTTTATCTGGGTGAAAACCGTGCGGAGACCGGCGCGGAGCTGCGTGCCAACCCGCTCCTCGCTGGAGGAGCCGCATTTATTGCCGCGGACACCTTCCCTGGCCTCACGGTGGCCGACGCCCTTGCTTCGCTGCCGTCCTTGACGCGGGACTACGAGAACCGCGGCATCACCGTGCTGCTCCCCAGCCTCGATGGTAGTGTCGATCAGGTCTCTGACTTCAGGGAGTTGTTGCGGGCGGATCCAGCGAACCATCGAATTGAGGTTTACACGTTCCAGGTGGCCTCGGAGGCGGCAGGCACCAACGGACGCAATCCTGCCCCGCTCTTCGACCGAGACTTTTACTTGGCGAGGAACCCGGACGTTGCGGCGGCGGGAGTCGATGCGCAGACGCATTACGAGCAGTTTGGCTGGCGGGAAGGGCGTGACCCTGACGCGGCGTTCAAGACCAGCTTTTACCTCGCGTCCAACCCTGATGTCGCCGCCGCTGGGGTCAATCCGCTCGAGCATTACAGCATCTATGGTTGGCGCGAGGGCCGCGACCCCAACCCCTACTTCGATCCCGACTTTTATCGGGCCTCCAATCCGGATGTCGCGGCCGCCGGTGTTGAGCCGTTGCTGCATTACCAGTTATGGGGCTGGATGGAGGGCCGCGATCCAGGCCCCTCCTTCAGCACCTCGCGGTATCTTGCGGCCAACCCTGATGTCCTGGCCGCCGGAGTCGACCCACTCGGGCACTACCTGCAGTTTGGCATTGAGGAGGGGCGGATCTTCTAGGGTCTGTCATCGCTTGAACTTGTTGGCTTCGCTGGGGTTTTGCCTGCTTTGAGCAGGAGGGACCCATGCTGGACGACAATCAATGGGCGATGCTCGAGCCTCTGGTGGAGGCGTGCCGGCCCAAAGGGAAGACGCCGCCCCGTGACCTGCGGCGCACGATGGCCGCGATCCTCTGGCGTCATCAGAACGGCGCCAAATGGCGAGCCATCCCTGAGGAGTACGGGCCATGGTGGCGGGCGCCACAGATCTTCATCCGCTGGGCCCGTGCCGGCGTCTGGGAGCGGCTGCTGCATCTTGTGCAAGACGCGGGATCCAGCTCGGCATGGTGTTCCTCGATGGCACCAGCGTGCGCGCCCATCAGAAGGCGGCTGGTGCTGCACGAAGGGGGGATCTCGGGCTGAGCGAGACGGTCGTGAGGCGCTTGGCCGCTCTCGTGGCGGATATGGCACCAAGGCTTGCGTGATCGCCGATGGTGCCGGTCGGGCGATCGCGTTCCGGATTGCACCAGGACAGGCGCATGAACTCCCGCACGCGATCCCGCTGCTTGACGCGCTGCCAGAGGTGCCCCGCTGGGTGGTCGGCGATCGCGGCTACACCAGCCACGACCTCCGCGAACACATTTGGAGCATGGGAGCGCGGCCGGCGATCCCACCCCAACGTCACGAGGCACCGGTCTCTTGCCCGGACTGGATCTACAACAGCCGAAACCGCGTCGAGCGCCTCTGGGCGCGGCTCAAGGAGTGGCGGGCTGTCGCCACACGATACGAGAAAACCGCCAGGTCCTTTCTCGGCGTGCTCTGCCACGCCGCCACACTCGATCATTTCAAGCGATGACAGGCCCTAAAGTGGGCACGACCCCTTGCGCGACTACTCAAGTACGACCGAAACCTCCCCCCATTTGTTAGTGAGCATGGTCGCCACTGGGCCCCAGCTGACCATGTTAGTAAATGCGGTCGCCTGCACTCCTTGTGGTTGCACGATTTCTAAGAGATTAAACCCTTCGCTTCCCGTGTCTCAGCTTCTCCGTGCTCTAGGCTCGTCGAGGCGAGGCCTACTGGGCCGGCTGCTCCAATTGGATTGTTAAGGAAATAAGCAACGAAAGCCGAGCACCGCGGCCAAGCGTCGTCCGGCTTCCGGAACGGAAAAGGCTCCGCTACCCGAAGGCAGCAGGGGACAGAGGCGTTTACATTCAGGAGAATGTTCCTGGAACACGCGAGGCCCCACGCATTTGCGTCTGCATTCTTGGACTGACCTGCGGCGTTTGACGCGCATGCACTTCCGCTGTGGCTTGCTCCTGACCCTTGCCGCCGTGACGCTCCTGGCGTGCCGGGAGGATCCCCCCTCCGAGAAGGCGGCAACTCCCGATCCGCGCCTGCAGGCCGCCCGCCAAGCCGCGGAGGGCCGCCTCCGGGAGCGCATGCGCGCTTCCGGTGAGCCGCAATCGCGCGGGGTACAGGTCTTTGCCCAGGCCGTCCCGAACAGCTTCGCGGTCTGCGGTCGTGCCACCGCCTCGGGCAGTGCGAGTGAGCCGCTTTTGCCCTGGGTGGCGGTGGTGTCCGTCGCGGGGGATGAGGCGCAGGTCACCAGCTTTGTCTTGGGAGCAAGCGGTCCCGAGGCGAGCCGCGTGTTCACCGAACTGGTCGACCGATGCTTCGAGGGGGGCGGCCCGCCTTCCGGGCGCATGCCAGCGCGGCCTCTCCCGCCCTTGCCGACACAATCGGCGCCCGAAGCTGCGCCCACCGTGGCAGGCAGCGACAGGCCCACTGCTGCCCCGCCTGCGTCGTCAGCCGCGCCCCCTGCGGCGGCCGCACCCTCCTTCAGGACCGTCGTCACTTCGGCCCGCAGCGGCGCAAACCTCCGTTCCGCACCCCAGGGAGGTCAGGTTCTGCGCGTGGTTCCCCGCTCGAGCACCTTGCAGGTGCTCGGCGAGGCGCCGGGCGGGTGGTACCAGGTCGGCCAGAACGGCGCCGCCTGGGGCTGGATCCACTCTTCCGTCGTGGAACGGACGGACCGCTGACGTCGGAGTGTCGAGGATTGTCTGCGCAGGCGAATCTGGCCACGTGACGCGGCGCAACGCGCCGAGAGAGCGGCCAGCGATCGCTTGCAACCCATCGAGACCGAAGCCCGCACTCCCAGCTCCAGCACAGCGGCTATGAGGCCGCTTGCTCATCCTTCTCTTGCATTTTTTTGAACCGCGTCACGCACACGCAGCAGTCCGAGCACAAACGCGCGAGGAGGTGGCAAGGCTCGCGTTCTCGACGAAACGCCACCCCGCACTGAGTTTCTTTTGCGATGGAGCTACGGCTGAAGCGCCAGGGCCCGGACTGAACTCGCCTCTCCACCAAACTTCTGGTTGCTGAGAATATCCCTCGTCCACAACCGAAGAACAGGAGGCTCACTCACACGAGAGGACGCAACGAGAAGGTTGCACGTTCCAGGCATCGATCTCGGCCCTTCTTCTGAGAACCATTCTTTCGATCTTGAGTTAAGCGCTCGCTGGGCGGCCACGCCCTTGATCATTTCGAGGAGACCGGCGTGAGCCAGACCACTTCTTCCTCAGCCCATGCTGCTCCGATCTCGACAGCGCTGCGTCTGACGGTTCCGTGGTTGTGCCGCCACCTCAAGTCCATCGCCGCTGCTGCGACCATCCTGGTGGTCCCCGCGATGGTTCCGGAAGCAGAGGCTCGTTCCTCGTCGCAGGCGCGCGAGAGGGCGACGCACAGCGAGCGCCCGGCGGCGCGCGACCGCGCTGACGCGAGGCAGAGACGAGACTCTTCCTCTGCTCGCCTGTCGGCACGCCGGACGCAGGTCCGCCGGGCAAGCCCGGCACCGCGGCCGCAGACGCCCGAACTCACGCGAAACCGCGTGCTCACTGCCTTTGTCTCGGCGCAGCAGGCGACGGGCTTGAGTGCAGAGTTCCTCCGGCTGATCGCGGAGCGGGAAAGCAGCCTCAATCCGAAGGCCCGCAACCGCAGCTCGTCCGCCACAGGCTTGATGCAGTTCACGGACGACACCTGGCTCGAAGCGGTTCGTGACTTCGGCGCGCAGCACGGCCTCCGGGGCTACGCCGCCCTCCTGCGGACCGACCGCGACGGCAACATCACTACGCAGGACCCAAGGGCGCTGCGCCACATTCTCAAGCTCCGGGAGGATCCGCGCCTTTCGGTCGCGATGGCTGCCGAAAGGCTTCGGGCGGCACGCCCACGCCTGGAAGAATCCTTGGGACGCACGGTCGAGCCAGCGGATCTGTACCTTGTGCACCTGCTGGGCGTGACCGGCGCGAGGCGCTTTCTTGCTGCCATGCGAACCGATCCAAACACGACTGGTGTCGCGGTCGCCGGCACGGCAGCCCGCAGCAACATCAATGTTTTCGTCCGGGCGGGGCGGCCTCTCTCCGTCGCAGCCGTCTACGAGGATATCCGACAGGTCTTCGCGCCCCTGAGGGTCACGCGCGTCTAAAGGGAGAAGGTGGCAGACTTCGAGGTTGCGGCGCAGGAGTGCGGCACGGCTGTGCCGCCGACCCGGAAAGTCAGGCTGGCGTGGCGGCAGCGATCGGGGGCAGCTTGGGGAAGTGAAGCCTACCTAGCAGGGCTCGCATGGCGCTGAGGACGGCGTCCGCCACTTGCCAGTTGCGTCCGCTCGACGCCCCCTCGCGCACAAGGCCAGGGCGGTAACATGCTGTATTATGGAGTTTGTTGCGAACGACGAAGCGAATAATGCTTTAAGGAATCAAGCCTTTGCCGCCTCTTTCCCCCAAACCCCGGCGGCTGAGGTGAGGCCGTGCGGGATTCCCCCTCCCGCACGGCCGTCTTCTCAGTCCCCCTGAGTACCCCGACCGGCTTCTGCACGTATCCGATTCGGCGTCATAGATCGTAATCCTACCTACATGCCGCCGCATCAGAAAACCCCGGCCGCAGTGCTTTTTGGGTCGCGCGCGTAGCTCCCAGTTTGCGATGGCCAACAGCTTGACACCTGGGGCTGGCGGCCCGGCTGAAGCCTTCGTTGCTAGCGAGGTCCGCCGCTGGCAATCGAGGAGGTCCGTTTATGCGGTACTGTTGTTTTCCCTCATGGACCGCGCTCTCGAGCGGCTGTATGGGCCGTCGCTGGACGCCGAGACCCCGCTTCATGAACCCGGACACGACCTTTCCCACCCTCAAGGTGCTGGTGGCGGAGGATGATTATCTTCACGCGAGTTCCCTGGCGCGTTCGCTCGAAGCCGCGGGGGCAGGGGTCGCGGGTCCGGTGGCCACCCTGGCCGCGGCACTGCGGATGCTTGAGCGCGAAGCCGATATCAAGGCAGCCGTGCTCGACGTTGAGCTGCATGGTGAGCTGGTGTTTCCGGTGGCCGTATTGCTGCGGCGCAAAGGCATCCCTTTCGTGTTCGTGTCGGAGCAGCCCGCCGTAGGCGTCCCCTTCTCCTTTCAGCACGTTCCCTGGCTGCCGAAGCCTGCGCCCGCAGTCCAGCTCCTGCGCCTCCTGGGGCAGGATCAGGTCTTCGAGCCTTTGTCTGTTGTGGGCGTGTCCGAGAAAGACCTGCTCGCGGCCTGACCTGCGGAGGCTTCGAAGGCTTTCTGTCAGAGGCGATCAGCGCGACTGGGAGTGTAGTTCGACCTTTGGCTCGGGCGCCCGGCAGCAGGGGCAGCACCCGTCTGGGCTGTGGCTCCGCTTTCTCCTCTTCCTTTGCCGCGCTGCACTCGTCCAAGGCGAGCAAAGCCCTCCAATTGGAGCTATAATGCCCTTGTACGGCTCAGGTCTGACCAATTGGCCCTATGGCGTCAAACAACACCACAGCGGTACGATGCTGGGAATGGCGCAAGGTGCAGCAACAAATGGGGCACCTCGGAGTTCGAGTTTCAACTAGGTCTCGAAGTCGCGGAATGAAGCACAGCCGGCGATGGAGAAAAGACGATGACATTCCGGAATGTTCAGGCTCTGGAGATGTGCTTCTCGCTGGTTCCAGCGACAGACGGTCGGCTTCGCGAAACAATGGTCATCCGCTACGCCGACGGCATCATGGAGCGCTTCGTTCGCGCCAGCACCGAACGGGACTGGTCCCGCGTTTGAGAGACTGATCAGGTCGCGAGGCCGCCGAACGAAGTGCAGCTGAAAGAATTCGAGACCGGGTGTGGGTGGCGAGGGGCGCTGCGAGCATCAATCGGCTGAGAGCCGCCCGCGCTTGAACTCCTCGAAAAGGAGGTAGACGACGCGCGGTGTCGAGGCGCTTCCGGTCGCGATGGTTTCGCCGCGATCCCGGAACACAAAGGCGAAGTCGGGCTTGTGGATGCTCGTCATGTGGATGTGGGAGCGCCAGCGATAACAGCCGACCTGCGTCACGCCGGTCGCCCGGATCGACTCCGCCACGGACTGCCCTGTGAGAGCAGCACATCCACCTGCCGCAGCTTGGTCAGCGCCTCTTCAGACCGGTGCTTCCCCCGCCCCGCCGTCTCGGTCCTCCTCCGGTTCAAACCTATATCTCAAGGCGGACCACTGTAGAGGGAGGGATCACGGACAGGGTGCTGGAAAGGATGCCCTGGGGCGCAACGGCCGACGCGGCCCTTGTTCTTCATATCAGAACGCTTGCATCAGGCTTCCTCAAACGCCCCAAGCGCCACGACACCGTGACGCAACCATTCGGCACGGAAGGGGTGCCCGGCTTCGCAGCGTTGGTGGCCAGTTCGTGAAAGGCAAGGTTGAGCACCTCCGCCGCATCCTCCGCGACCCAGATTGGCGCGCCGTCGGCCTCCATCCGGCCGGACCCGCCATAGGGCGAAAGGACACGTCGTGCGACCTCTGCCAGGGCCGGCCCCCCTGAGACCGCGAGAGCCTGGTGCCTATCCTCGAGCGCGCTTTGGATCGACAAGGGGACGGCCACCATGGCGGAGGGCCTGGGCCTCGTGAAAGTCAGAGGGCGCTATGCCGTGGGCCTCAACAGGGCGCCCGGCGTCGCGCGAAGGCGAGTACCGCGGTCCACCCGGTGTGATGCCTCCTCCGGCCGAAGCTTTCCTTCTGCGTTCTCGAGGGCTCGTTCGATGTCGTGGCGGTCGCGCGGCTCGGAAGCCTCGCGCAGGCCAGCCGCCGCGACCATGCGTGCGTGCTGCGCCAGGGTGACGCATTGCTCCTCCGTTCTGCCGTGCTCAGCAATGCGGGCAATGGCTTCAAGGAGGTGGATGACCACCGCCGGATGTTTCGCCGCAGCTTGGCGGATCTGGTTGAAGGCGGCGTCCAGGGTTCCCGCGAATGTCGTCGTCTGACGCATGACGCGAAGCCGACCCTGGGCGTCGCGCAGCCTGCGCCGCGGCAGCTGCCGTCCCGCCAGCCGGCTGAGGCAGCCCCGCAACCGGTCTACCACCGCGATGGCGGTGGCCGGGTCGTTGATGCCGGGCGACAAGGCCCGCACCGCCACCTCGACCAGATGCCGGACGGCGAACTCCAGGTCCTGAGTCGGCGTCCGTTCCCGGCCCACCGTGGCGAGTTCGCAGATGCTGTCGCGCTCGGCAGCCTCGGCCATTTCCGCCGGCCAGACCAGGATACGGCGGTCCCCCGCAACGACAAAGTCACCAGCGCGAAAGTCGAGGCGAAGCATTGCACCATGTTGGTCGGCCCACGCCAGCAGGGCGTCGTGGTCGATCGACTGGACGTAGCCCTCCTGGCGCTGCTCCAGGGCCGCGGCTGTCCGCCAGAGATCCTCTGCGGCTTCCTCCTCTCCCTCCAGCTCGGTCTCCGCGTCATTTTCTAGCCGGGGCAGGTGCTCGATCGCCTCGTCGAATTCCCGGCCCACGCGCGCCACGACCTCGTTGGCAACGGCGATCGTGCTCAGCTCCTGGATGAAGACCAGCAGCGCTAGCACGCAGCCCAAGGCAAGCACCGTGCCAAGGCTGATCGCCGCGTGGGGGACATCGTGGAACTCGGCATCGCCCCGGACCGCACGCAGGACGAGCACCAAGTAGACGATGGTCATGGCGAAGGTGCCGAGCGTGGCCTGGGTGGTAAAGTCGGCACGGAAGACGCGGATCAGCCTCGGTCCGTACTGGCTGGCGGCCAGGGTGAGCACGACGACGGTGGCGGAGAAGGCCATGGAGGCCATCGAGATCACCCCGGTCAGCAGCGAGGACAGGAGGTTGCGCGCATCCTCGCCGCTGCCGCTGTTCATCCACCAGGCGCGCACGTCGTCCTCGCCGCCTTTTCCAGCGTCCACCGCCAGCATCGCCCAGGCCAGTCCGGCTGCCGCGAGGATCATCACGGAAGGAACGAGCCAGAGGCTCGTGCGCACCGCATCCCAGATCGCCCGGGCCCGGTTCGTATTCACCATGCCGTCTCGGCCTTTCGTTCTCGAGAAGAAGCAATGCCCCGAAGCTCCGTGGATGCAGGTACAGCAGAGACTTCAGGCGACCTTTGCACCGTGTCCCAAGGGAGGACGGGGTCGTTCGGCTTCATTCTGCAGCTTCTGCGGCATCACCCCCGCCGGATCTCCCAATCCAGCGCGACCGCAGCCTGGACATTGCTGGACCAGGAACTCGGCCTGAGGTCGGCAGCATGGCTGTGGGGGGCCGACGAAGAACGCGGGCTTCGGCACCTTCTGAGGTGTTCAGGTGAGACCGCATCATCCGCGCAGCGCCTGAGGGGATGGTCTCGGTGTGTGCGGCCTGGTGGACATCCCATCTTTGGCGAGCAGGACGACGCATGGCGGTTTTCGAGCCGCGCTCCATCCTAGTGCGGCGTGAAATCCGTATCTGGTCTCACCTGGCGGCAGTACGACGCCACCAGACGGCTGCAATTCTCCAGGTCGGAGAGACTCAGCACCTCGCTGGGCGTGTGCATGTATCGCAGCGGGATCCCCACCAAGCCAGTTGCCATCCCATGCCCGCTGGTCTGCATCGCCTTGGCATCGGTGGGCGTGGCCCCTGGCGCCACGCGCACCTGGAATGGGATGCCCGCCTCGGACGCGGCCTTGCAGAGCAGCTTGAAGACGATTGGGTTGGTGTTGGCGCCCCGAGAGATGCTCGGCCCCTTTCCCATGTCGAGCTGGCCGAACTGCGCCGGGGTCAGCCCAGGAAGGTCGATCGCATGCTCCATGTCGACCGCAATGCCAGTCCTCGGGGCTAGCGCAGCCGCCGCAGCCGAGGCACCGCGCGAGCCAATCTCCTCCATCACCGTCCCGACCGCCCACACGCCCACGTCCTCGTGAAGTCCGCCCTCCTCCTTGAGGAGGCGCAGCGCCTCGGCTACGATGAAGAGGCCGCCTTTGTTGTCGAAGCCTCGTGCGACGGCACGGTCGCCAAGCAGTGGCTGGAAATCGTACTGATAGGTGGCCAGGTCCCCGACGCCGACCGCCTCCTCCGCCTCGCTTCGTGAAGCGGCGCCGATGTCGATCCACAACTCCCCAAGCTTCGGTTTGCTTCCGGCCTCATCAGGACCGAGGAGGTGCAACGCCTTGCGTCCGATGACACCGGTGATCCGCCGACGCCCATGCACCCAGACCCGCTGCCCAACAGGCACAGCACTGTCATGCCCGCCGATGGCGCTGAAGTAGAGCAGCCCGTCATCCCCGATGTGGTGGATGATGAAGCCGATCTCGTCCATGTGCCCGGCGAGCATGATCTTCGTGGGGGCACCCGGGTTCAAAGTCGCAGTGACGTTGCCGTGGATGTCGGTCGTCACCTCGTCCGCGAGGGGCTCCACGTACTCCCTGTAGAGCTGGGCGACAGGCTCTTCGCTTCCGCTCGGCGAGACGGCGGTAATGATGCGCTTAAGGAAGCTCAGAGACTCGTCCCGCATGGAGGATGCCTTCCTGGGTGTTGTTTTAGGTTACTTCACTGATGCTGATACTTTAGCTGGACGCTCCACAGCCGTGCTTCCGTAGCCGCGGCGCCGTCCGCACCCGATCACACTCCAGGCGCCTTCTCGCCGGGCGAGGGCAGGGGGGATGGAGCGTCATCACGCAAGAACTCGTCAGCGAGAAGTTTGTTTGCTTGCGGAATGAACTGGTAGGGCTGCGCGCGGAGCCGCCTGGTTAGCCCCTGCAAGGGATCTGCGGCTGCGAGGGTCGGATGGAACAATAAGAGGCAATCAACTGGTTACTGCAGGTCGTACATGGACCTGACACCCGGTTCTCGCTTCACCGGAAGCCCACCGCGTCCTCCGCTGGGCTTTGGCGATCGGATCGCAGCCAGCCCCCAGCGGTCGGGAGTAACTTTGGAGCATTGTCCGCCATCCGCCGGTCCTGACCCGCAGCCTCTCCCGCTTCTTTCGGCACTTAGGGAACGGTCGCGTGGAGAACCATGCGCTGCGTCCATCGTTCCAGATGAGCCATGGACGTTGCGGGCAGGGGCTGAAGCCATGACCTTCTGGATGCAAAAGAGCTTGGCGGAGATGACCCAGACTGAGTGGGAAAGCCTGTGTGACGGCTGCGGACGCTGCTGCACGGTCCGGCTCAAGCGGGCGAACTTCAGGCTCCTGACTCGGCTGGGCTGCCCTCTGCTGTCACCGGACACTGGCCGGTGCATGGACTACGCCAACCGCAAGGAACGCATGTCGCACTGCAACACGCTGACCCCAGAGAGCGTAGGAAACTGGCTGCCCAACACCTGTGCCTACCGGCTGGTGAAGGAAGGCAGATCGCTGCCTGAGTGGCATCATTTGATGTGCGGCGACCGCGAGCGGGTGCATGAGGGCCACAGCGTCCGAGGCTGGGTCGTGCCGATGGAGCCTGGCATGGACCCGATCAAGAACCTCGTCGGGTATGAAGAGGGCTGAAGCGGGGCGCACCGACGCTAAAGGTCTCCGAGGCAAGCTTGGGCTGGCAAGACGTGGCCAGATCGACCCAGCCCGCTGCACCAAGCTGTCTTTAGGGACGGCGAAATGAGTGGACCTTTCTCACGGGCTTGTGACCACGTGCACGGTGTTGCTCCTTTCGGTGCTTGCGGCAGGAAAGCCCAGAACCGGTCGATGGAAACGTTCCTGAGCGACCTGCGCCGCGAGGTGCCCGAGGCGACGCGGCCGCGTCACATTGAGATCGACACTTCCCAGGACAGCTTGGAGCGGCAGCCACCGATCGAAAGCCAAGCTGCCTAACGCGCCTTCTCCAGCGGTGAGGCCGTGCGGGCTTTCCTTCCCGCACGGCCTCACCAGATCGTTTGTTCTTGGTCAACGACCCCGTCGAGCCGCGCCGCCAAATGTGGGTGACCCGCCCGGCGAGCGTATTCCGAGGCACTGCGGCCTTGTGCGTCACGTCGCGACGGATTGGCGCCGCGCTCCAAGAGGAGTTCTACTGCTGCGTGGTGCCCGGCGGATGCCGCGACCATCAAGGGCGTCACGCCCTCAGGACCATCAAAAGGCGTGAGGTCGCCCGCAGCCGGCAGAAGCGTCTCCAGCAAGGCAAGATTGCCGGATGCGGCCGCCGCAAGCAGCTTAGCTTCCCTGGATTCCGTCATTCTGTCTGCTCCTCCACTGGTGCGACCGTCGCCCTCCGGAAGGCCTGGTGCGAGCCACAAAGCCGCAGCAGCCAACCCTCAAACCAGGATCTGCGTTTGGTGACAGCAGCTCCTGGTGGCGACCGGACGCTAACGACGCCTAGATTTGCCTTTGCAATATTTGGTTCAAGCATCTCGTCAAAGACTTTCGTGTTCCGGTTTTCACGGCGGCAGCGGTGAGAACTGTCGAATGAAATTCTCTGAGCGCGTCCCAGCGGCTCGACCGGCCGGGGCGCCCAGGCGGCCGCTTCAGGACGGTTGGCCCACTGCCCGCGCCCGGCGCCGCTGCCCAGCCAGATGTGCTCAGCGGCCCCAGCCGAACCGCGGTCCCGCGGAGGCTGCGGCCAGCATATCGCGGACCTGCCGGGCCGGCACGCACGGCTCGAGGTGCCCGCCAGACCCGCCCGAGGGGTCGCGCACGCGGCCGAAGACGCAGGGCCGCAGCACGTACAGCGCAGCGAAGTCGTCAAGCGCATGAAGCTGATTTGGTGGTGCAGCTGGTACTCGGCCTGCTCCTCGGACAGCGCATAGAGCCCCTGCAGCACCAGCACGCGGAACATCAGCACCACGTCATAAGGAGGACGGCGGCCGCGGCTGCGGCCGGCCCGCGGCAGCGCCTCCTCCAGCTCCGCGCGGAGCGCCTCGAACTCCACCACGGCGCGCAGACGCTCCAGCGGCTCCCCCGATACCGACAGCCATGCAGCCGCTCCTCCGCGTCAAAGGAACCGGGCTGTCCCGCGATGCCTCGCTCTCACCGTCACAAGCAACAGTGAAGCAGCCTGCAGCCGTCAGCAGCAGATGCTCTCGAGGTGTCCAGGTAACTTGCCTTCATCACTCGTAGCAGGTAATTCGCCAACCTTCCATAACTGGGTCAGTGCGGCCGCCATAATTTATATCTTCTGGGCCCTAACTTTCAGTCCAACCGAGCATTACTTGTGTGCAGTGCAGCATTTTCAGGCATTTGTTGCCTGGCACGATCGCTCCAACCGGCATGTGGGCCGAGATGCAGCGCAAGCTCTGTCTGGAGATCCTTTGCACATTCACGTCGCAGGCCCGCACTGCGACAGGACAAGGACATCACCATGACCTTCCGCGCCCTCATGCAGGCCGGCCCGGCCAAGGCCAACGAACTCTTCGCCAAGCTTTCCGAAACCTCGGATGGCGCGGTTAAGACTAGGGAGAAGCTCTTCGCCGAACTCAAGGGCGAACTCGAACTCCATGTCAGGCTCGAGGAGCAGCACCTGTTCCCGATCCTGCGGAAGAACCCCGAGACCCGCGAGCTCGTGGCGGACGCGATCCGGGACAACAAGGAGCTTCGGGCTAAGCTGAACGACCTCGAAGCCATGCCCAAGAACGACCCCGCCTTCGCCGAGACGCTGCAGGACCTGCAGAAGGCCTTCCGCCAGCATGCGCGAGATGAAAAGAAGGAGCTGCTTCCCGCGGTGCAGCGTGCACTGACTGACGAGCAGGTGCAGGGCGTCGCCGAGAAGATGGAAGCCAGCCTGGCCGAGGTTGAGCAGGCGAGGCAGGACGAGGCCGAGGAGCGTCGGGCCCAGGCGCGACAGGAGCGCGAGGAGCAGGAGTTCCAGGCACGCCAGGCCGAGCTGCGAGCAGAGCAGGCTCAGGCGGCCGAGCGGGAGCAGGCAGCCGCCGAGGAGCGCGCCAGCGAGAACATCCGCCGTGTGGCCGATGCGGCCCTGAGCCCGATCGTCGCGGCAGCCAAGGCTGTGGCCGTGACAAGTCGTCCTGCCTCCACCGCAGAGGTGGGCCAGCGTGCCCAGGCTCAGGCATCGGCCCTGACCAACATGTTCCTGTGGCCCTGGATGAGCATGGTGCCGAACGCGCAGCGGCCGGGATCCTCCGCGGCCGTTCGTGGCCCCGCGGCCATGGAAGAGGTCATCCCCCTGGGCGAGGAAGTCCTCGAGGTCGGCAAGCGCACGGAGAACCGCGGCACGGCCAGCATCCGTCGCTTTGTGGTCGAGACCCCGGTCGAGCGTCAGGTCACGCTGCAGAGCGAAAGGGTGGTCGTGGAGCGCCGTCGCCCGGTGAGCGACAAGGTCACCGGCGAGGTCCTGACCGAGGTGTCGATCGAGGTGATCGAGACCGAGGAAGTTCCGACTGTCGAGAAGCGAACTCGCTTGCGGGAAGAGGTCGTGGTGCGGATGGAGCGCAGCCAGCGCGTTGAGACGGTGCGCGAGACCGTCCGTCGCGACGAAGTCGAAATTCGCCACCCTGGCCGCAGCGCCGGACCAGAGCTGAAGGCGGGCCAGCTGAATGGGCAACGGGGCTCATATATCGAGCAGGATCCCATGGCGTCCAAAAAGGGCGAAGTGACTTCGGCCAAGGCGGCGAGTGCGGCGGGCAAGGTGCTCGCGGACAATAGTTCCTCTGCGGATGCGAAAACGGCAGCAGCCTCCGCGCTGACGCAGAAGCCGTCCAGCAGTCAGCCGACTGGGAAGAAGTAAGGATTGGGAACAGCGCTGATGGCCGGCTCAACCTGGAGCCAGCCATCAAGGGACGTCACGCGGAAGGAGCCAAGGGGCACGCCACCCACCAAGCCTCAGGCCACGGTGGATGCCGCCACCGACTTCCCTCTGCTGCTGGCTTCAAGTCAAGCGCCTCCCTCTACGGTCCGGTAGCGAATGGAGCAGGCCGCGGTGCGGGCGCGGCTGATCCATTCGGATGCGGACGGCTTGGTTCGGTCGTAGCCCGCATCGGCGAAGAGATGCTTCAGCCATGGCCAGCGCTTGCGGATGGCGGCCAGGATCACCTGCGCCCCCGCGCTGTCGGACACGTCCGCGGGCGTGAGGTTTACCATCAGCAGGCGCCCATCGGTATCCACCGCGACGTGGCGCTTGCGCCCGACGGTCCGCTTGCCCCCGTCGAAGCCGCGCACCTCGGCGAAGGGTGCTTTCACGGTTTGGCTGTCGAGCACACCACCCGTGGGGCTCGCCTCTCGGCCTGCCGCCTCGCGGTCCAGCATCAGCGCCACGTCTTGGATGGTCTGGAACAGCAGGCGCCGAACGAAACGCCGGAACCACCAATAGACTGTCTGCCAAGGACCGAAGTGCACCGGCAGCATGCGCCAGCCGCCCGCGCTGCGTGCCATGTATCGGATCGCGTTCAGCACTTCGCGCAGGTCAACCGAGGGCTTGCGGCCCTGCCGCGACGGCTTTGGCAGCAACGGCTCAATCCGCGTCCACTCCTCGTCCGTCAGGTCAGAGGGGTAGCGCTTCGTCTTTCGGCCAAGTTCGGCCATCCGGCCTCGGGTTTCTCGGGTCCACATCCCGAGTTTGAATGACCCCTAGCCGCGTCGCGCCAAGCCTTTCTCAAACGGTCACTCAGCCTCGCCCTCGACGGACAAACGCGCGATGGCCCGATACCCCCCCAGGAGACGCAAGACTGGGCTTGCGGACATCGGCTTCGACATTCGGCAGCAAGGGCACTTGCCGAAGCGCGAGGGGGCCCGTTGCAGGGCTGCTCGGACACGAACACGAAAGGAATGCCCTCGCAGCAGCACTCCTGGGCGATGCTGCGGCGTTGCGAGAAGATGGGCCCGCCCTGTGCTCTGCTTTATGATCCCAGCCGTGTCGACGCTCCTGGCGTCCCGAGAGGATCTCCCTTCCGAAAAGGCAGTAGCCCCGGATCCGCGCGGCACGTCGTTCTGAGGTCGTGGCGCTCATGAACTCCTCGGCAAACGAGGCGCTGCGTGACCCGGTGGTATTGGAGCGCCTAGCACGGAGGAGCGTCAATCCGAGCGGCAAGACGCCGCGCGGTCATGCTCATTTGTCGCTCGGACTGTATTCGGTGGCATGGCCCAGGATCATCGGCGCCGCCAGAGGGAGGCGGCCGATAGACGTTTCGCCGACTTTGTCCTTTCCCTGATTGCACCATGTTCGGCTTCGATGAACGACTTGGCGCAGCAGAACTCAGGGCGCAGCGAGACTCCTTCGCAGCCGCATGATCGTTCCAGGCAAACCGCGGACCCTCAGGACGCCCCCAATCTCGTCGTAGGTCTCTGACAGCACGTGGGCGCTTTCGTAGATTTCGCCGATCAAGGCCTGCTTGGCGTGGGGCATCACTAGCACATCCTCCACCATGGCAGCCTCGAAAAACCCGATGATGGTGTCCCGCAGCGCTCTGACATCCTCCGGCGAGTGGGCGGAGAGCAGGATCGCATCCGGATGCCTCTCGACCAGAGCCGCGCGCCGCGCGGGGGCCACACGGTCCATCTTGTTCAGCACGAGGTGGTACGGGACGGCGTCCGCCCCGATTTCGCGCAGCACGCTGCGGCTCACTTCCAGCTGTGCCTCGTAGGTAGGATCAGACGCGTCCACCACGAAAAGCAGTAGCGAGGCTTCAAGGGCCTCCGCCAGGGTGGAACGGAACGAGGCGACCAGGTCGTGCGGCAGCTGCTTGATGAAGCCCACCGTATCGGAGATGAGCACCCGCGGCCGGGTCTCCGGCTGCAGGACGCGGACAGTGGTATCGAGGGTCGCGAAGAGCTTGTCCTCCACCAGCACCTGGCTGCCCGTCAGCGCCCGCATCAACGACGACTTGCCCGCGTTGGTGTAACCCACGAGAGCGACCCGCAGCTGGTCCTGTCGGCCCGTGCGGCGGTTGTCGCTGTCGCGCTGCACCGCTTCCAGCTGCTCCCGCAGCTCCGAGATCCGGTCACGGATCTTGCGGCGGTCGAGGTCTAGCGTCGTCTCCCCTGCACCCGGTCCCTGCTGTCGCCCACCGCCGCCCGAGGACTCGCGAAGGCGCGGTGCGACGTATTTCAGCCGAGCCATCTCCACCTGCAGCTTCGCCTCGCGGGTGTTGGCGTGGCGGTGGAAGATCTCGACGATGACGCCAGTGCGGTCGAGTACCTGAGCGCCGGTGGCCCGCTCCAGGTTGCGAATTTGACTTGGCGAGAGGTCGTGATCCACGATCACGAATTCTGGTTTCCGAGCCGCATTCTCCTCCGACCCCAGAACGGGAACGGCTTCGACCGCGCCCCCGAAGCGCCCGCGCGCTTTCGCGGTTGGTGGCGCTGCCATCGAACCGACCACGCCGGTGCCGCCGGTCAGCGCGGCCAACTCCGCCAGCTTGCCCGTCCCCAGCAGCGATCCGGCACCGGTGCCCTCGCGCCGTTGCGACACCGCACCCACAACCTGGTAGCCAAGTGTCTTCACCAAGCGCCCCAACTCCTCAAGGCTGGCGGCATGGGTCACGTCATCGACTTCGGGGGTCTGGATGCCGACGAGGACGGCGAGTGGGACGGGAGGCATGGTTTCCATGGCGATGACCTAGCATGAGTTCAGTCGAAGCTTCGTGGGCCGGAACCGGTTTCAGTCTCAACCGAAGTGCCCGTCGGTCCACGGCTACGTGGCGGGGAGGTGCGGCGGGAATGCTTGGCAAGGCCGCCCGCACCGGATCCATTCAGGTGTCCGCCGCGCGCTACAGATGCCGCGCGGAACGGCACAGTTTTTCCGGGCAAGGGCCATGTTCTCGCCGTGGAGAAGGCAGAAGACGCCGGTCCGGCTTCGGCCGGAGAAAGCCCCAGGCTGCTCAAATCCACACAAGGGTAGGACCTCGAGCCCGCTCCAGACCCCCTCTCGAGAGAAGCGCGCGGAGTCTGGATTTACAATCGCTCAGGCCGGACCGCCGGGAGCCACAGCGTCACTGTGGTGCCGCGTCCCGGGTGGCTGGACACATGCAGACCGCCATCAGCCCGCACCGCAAAGCCACGGACCATAGATAGGCCGAGCCCTGTGCCCTTCTCGCCCTTGGTGGTGAAGAAAGGATCTCCCGCCCGGGCGCGCGTGGCCTCATCCATCCCCATGCCCTTGTCGCGCACTTCGATGCGTGCGTACGCCCCTGGAGCAAGCCCGGCTGGATGGCCCTCTGCCTGCGCCACAGCATCCCCCTGGCTCAACACGAGCACCTCCCCACCGTCAGGCATGGCATCGCGCGCATTCAGGCACAAATTGATGACGGCACTTTCCAACTCACCCCGGTCGACATTGACTCGCGGAGGCCGAGGCTGCCCGCTCTGGTAGCGAGTCGTGACCCCGTGTCCGAGGGTGGATGATAGCAGCTCCACCAACTCGGAAAGGATTGCGCTCGGGTCGACCGGCTGAATCGACGCTGTATTGCCCTCGGGCGCCCCTCTCCGTGCAAAGCTGATCATCCGTGCCGCAAGGCCCGCCGCCCGCTCGGCCGCCCCCACGACGCGCGCTACCGCCTCCCGCACGCGCGCAGGATCCTCGACACTCCGCTCGATCCGATGCGCACCTGCCATAACGACCTGTGCCGCATTGCCAAAGTCATGGGCAACACCAGCCGCCAACTGCGAGAAGGCCGTTCGCGCTTCCGAGCGGCGTAGCTGCTCTTCCATCTCCGCCCGGCGCTCCGCTTCTTGTCGCGCTTGGCCGGCTTCCCTCTGCGCACGCCAAGTGAGGAACATCAACAGGATCGTTGCCAGCCCGGCGAGGAGGGCCGGTGCTGGCAGGCGTGCTGCCCAGTTCCTCCACTGAACGGAGGCATTCAGCGCATAGGCGACAGAGACAGGGAAATCTCCAAGCCCGCGGACGACGACCAAGCGCTCGGCCTCGCCAGCCTCGAGCCTAAGGCGACCCGGGCCGTCACGCTTCGCCTCCTGACCCTGGATCAGTTGAAGAAGAGTCCCGCTCGGGACCGACAAGCCCACAGGCGCTGCAGGCGCCGGATGGCGCGCCAGCACCGCCCCATCATGGCGAAGCAGCAGCACGACGTCCCGTTCTGTTTCGATGATTCCTCGCCAGAACTCCTCGAAGTAAGCCGGGAAGAATGCGGTGCTGACCACTCCCCCATCAGGTTGGCGGGCTGCTCCAAGACGGGCACGGCTGAGCCGAAAGACGGGGCGGCCCGTCACAGCTCCCTCGGAAACCGCGCCGACAAACGTCCCACCTTCCATGATGCCCTTTGAGCCGGCCTCGGAGTCCTGGTGTGCGTGGACATAGTCGCGGCCGGAAAGATCCACGGCAGGGGTTGGAAGGGCCACGCGGCTTGTGAGAGCAAGCTTCCCCTCTGGGTCGATTAGAGCGATCCCCACCGTCGCGGGCGCGGCCCGGTCGAGATTGAGGAGGGCCTCGTGCAGGTCAGCCGCGTCACGGATCTCCGACCAGTTCCTTTCCCCGGTCAGGAGAGCGGCGGCAACGATTGCAGCGTTCTGCGCCTCGAAGGCACGAAGCGCGTGCTCGCGCAGCATTTCGGTCGTGCGCGTCAATCGCACGTGGGTTTCCTCGGCGGTCTGAGCCCATTCGAGCCAGGCAGCCGCCAGAAACCCAGAAAGTGGGACCATGAACGCGGACAGCCACAAAAGGACGAAGCCCTTGGACCGAGTCCAAATGGCACCCACCTTGCCCGGGGGCAGAACGCTGCTTCGCTTACTCGTCACGAGTGATGCTTCGGGGTGCAATCAAAGGCGATGGCGACGATCCCTTCTTTGCTTCAGATATTGCCTCCCAAGGATCGGAGGTAATCTTCAACATTCTGGCCCTTGAGATTTGCCAAAGGCAAATCCTGGCGCGGAGCGGAAGTTCGCGAGAAACGCGGCGAGTGCTTCGATGAAAGCACTCGCAAGCAGCCAGCAAACCGGCTCTTTCGCATCATCCAGCCTCCGGTCAGGTCAGCAATCCTGCCTGAAAAACTCTCACAGTGGCTGGACCAGTTTTCCGGTCTAGGGCCAGCCAACAGCTTGAGACCCTTCACCGGCGGCTCGGTTTGATCGCGCCCTCTGCTCGGCGTTCACCGCTGGCTCGGTCCAGGTCCGTCGGCATATATACGACGCCTAGCGCAATGGCGGGCTTCGGACTGGGCGTGGCGTGTCGCAGGGTCGCCCGACACCTCCGTGCTAGAGCCATGAAGAGGACCTTTGGGTTTCGGTTGGATCTTTCTCCGGGGGAGCAACAGCAGCGGAACCAGTGCTCATACAGAAAAATAGAATTTTCGTTACATTTTCTCCTTGGTCTTGCCAACGAATGTTTGAGTTGTGCAAGGTTGTCGGAGCGCAAGCGCCCGGCGACAGCAGGGCATGAGGACGCCCGACCATGTTGCTCTCCCCTTTTATCAAGACTGCGAAGCGCCTAGCGCCGTCGCGCATCGCCTTCCGGTTGGAGCAGATGTGGCGTGAGCGCCGGCGGGAGGGCGAACCCGAATGGCACCTCCTCCAGGGACTGGCCGATCCCGCCCGTGCTGCGGTGGACGTTGGGGCTAGGGGCGGGGTCTACGCGGAGCGGCTTTCCCGCATTTGTCCCTATGTCCATTGCTTCGAGCCGCAACCTGGGCTGGCGGCGGACTTGCAGCGCAAGCTTCCGCCAAACGTCACAACCCATAGTATCGCCCTTTCGGACCAGTCTGGCTTCGCAGAGCTTCGGGGCGTGCACGGTGACAACAGGCGCTCGTCGCTTCACCCGGCGGACACGACCCAAGGCGAAACAATCTGCGTTGCGCTCCGGCGCCTGGATGATGTGGTGTGCGATCCGGTCGGCTTCCTGAGGATCAACGTAGACGGCCAGGCGATGTCCGTGCTTCGCGGCGCGGAGGAAATCCTCCATCGCGACCGCCCCACGCTTCTGATCACAGCAAAGGCTGTGCACCAGGAAGGCCAACCCCTCGAATTCTTCCAGTATCTTTCCGACTGCGGCTACGAGGGGTGCTTTCTGTGGGGGGATGACATCGTGCCGGCCGACGCGTTCTCCTTGGAGGAGCATCAGCGCCCGGATCGAGCGGGTGGCTACGTCAGCAACTTCATATTCATGGCTGTCGACTCGAAGCGGCGGGCGAAGGCTGTTTCTTCGTTGGCGCTGACACGCAATGTACCGGTCGCTGCAGACCTGTCTTCCACCGGTCCACTGGCAGCGTGACCGAGCCCGGCGCGGCAGCTGCACCTCTTCAAAGGGGGCCATCTGCAATTATTCGTCGTAAGGGATGGGCGAATCCGCCCGCTGGCTACCAGAAGCTCCCGTAGGGACGGTGCCCGCTTTCCTCTCAAGGCAAACAACAACCCAGACCGCCTTCTGACTCGGCTTGCATGTGGTCTGAGCTGCGAAGCGGTTGCGGCGATATCTCACAGGAGACAAAGAGGATCAGCCACAGCAAAACCGATATCACGAGGAGGAGACGCACCGCCTCGTGCCACGGTAGACCATCGCGCGAATGGTCTTCCTTCCCAGGTCCACTGCGACGCCAGAACCGTCCCCCACATACCATTCGCACCCCCGTCATTGACGCAGTCTAGGCCATTTACGGTGCTGGCGCATGTAAGTAGGCACGCTTCTCCGCTTGAAAACGAGAACTTTCGGCCGGTTGCGCAAAACTCGTTCACGATGCGGTTCCAGCCCGCTCCACGACCCGGTCAGGGTCTCTCTGCGCCTAGGGACTCGGGCCGAGCAGCATGCTGCGATCTTGACATGGCCTCACACCCGCGAAGGAGCCATTGGCAACACTCGCACTTACTTCGGTGCGTTGGTGCGCGGCGTGGCTGAGCGTGTGACAAGGAGCTGAGGCGAGAGCGCACTGCGCACTCTGCCGAGCCGTTCGGCGACAAACGGTGTGAGGCCGGGCGCCGCAAGAAGGGAGGAGGACGAGCCGAGGCAAACTGAGGTTCCGGCTGCCAAGTGGTGTTGAGAGGCGCCCGATGGAATGCTACTGGCTTGCGCGACGTGGCGTGCAACGACGCGATCGAGACACTTGCCAACTCGAACACCGTGCTTTTGCGCGTAGGAGCTGATATCCTAGGCAGCCCAAGGCGGGTTGCGGCGCGGAGCGGCAACAATTCTGCAGCGATCTGGGACGCGCTCTCCGGCCAAATCCCTCTTCCCGCGCGAGGGCCGCCGCTGGTTGCCGAGGACACGTCCGCTTACTTGGTACTGTTGATTTCCCTCATAGACCGTGCTCTCGAGCAGCTATATGGGCCCTCGCTGGACGCCGAGACCCCGCTTCATGAACCCGGATATGACCTTTCCCACCCTCAAGGTGCTGGTGGTGGAGGATGATTACCTTCACGCGAGTGCTTTGGCGCGCTCGCTCGAAGCAGCATGAGCGAGGGTCGCGGGTCCAGTTGCAACGGTGGTCGCCGCGCTGCGGATGCTCGAGCGCGAAGCCGGAATCACGGGTGCTTTGCTTGATGTCGAACTGCACGGTGAGTCAGTCTTTCCCATCGCTGCGATGCTGCAGCGCAAGGGCATTCCCTTTGCCTTCGTGATGGAGCAGCCTGCCAGAGATATTCCTTTCGCCTTCCGCCATGTGGCTTCGCTGCCAAAGTCAACGCACGCAGGCCGCGCCCTGCGCTTACTGAGACGGGATCAGGACTGCGGGTCACTATCCGTTGTGGACAACCCCGAGAAAGACAGGTTCGCGGCATGAGCCGCTGTAGCTTCTCGAAGTCTTCCTGCTCCAGGCGGTCAGCTCGCGAGTGCGATCGGAACCTTTGACGTGGAGACTTCACGGAAGCACGGGATTGCCAATCCCCGGCTTGTCGGGAGCGACGCAGGCCCTTCGCTGGACGTTCCGCTGTCATAGAGTTCGGGAGCGGCTCACCTTCACACGATTACTCAGCGGTGCCGCACCACGGCCGCGAGGCTCGCAGCAAGATCCGCCCGGCGAAACGGTTTGGCGAGACGTGGGAGGTCGGGGGCCAGCCCATCCACCTCGGCGTAGCCGGACACAATGACCACCGGCAGTCCAGGTCGAAGCTCGTTCAGGCGCCGGGCGAGATCGGTGCCGCTCAAGCCTGGCATGAGATGATCCGTGACTACCAAGTCAGGACGTAATCCACCGCCGACGAGGCGCAGAGCTTCCTCTGCGGAACTCGCCTCCACGACCTCGTATCCAAGGTCGGCGAGCATGTCGGCGGTGCTTGCCCGAACGATTTCCTCGTCATCGACGAGCAGAGTGGTGCCAACGCCCTGCCCAACTACTTGCGATTGCTGAGGCTGCTCTGCCTCAGGTGTCGCGCCGCTAGCCGGTAGCCAGAGCTGGACGTTCGTGCCGACCCCAAGGCGGCTGGCGACCGAAAGTCCGCCGCCGAGCTGCGACGTGAGACCGTGAACCATGGACAGCCCCAAGCCCGTTCCCTTGCCAATCCCCTTTGTCGAGAAGAACGGCTCGATCGCCCGCTTTGCCGTCGCCTCGTCCATGCCCACACCGGTGTCCGACACCGACAGGCAGACGTAGGTGCCGGGTCGGAGCCCCGCCCGATGGGTGTCCCGCACCTCCTCGAGAAAGGCCGTCAGGCGGAGTGTACCGCCGTCAGGCATGGCGTCTCGCGCATTCACGCCAAGGTTCAGAAGCGCCATCTCCAGTTGGTTGGGGTCGGCGTGTGCCGGAGGCAGGCCGCTCGCAATGTCGACAGACACTCGGACCTGCGGCCCGGTCGTCGAGGCAAGGAGATCCGCCATGCCTTCCATGAGCTTGGCGACGTCGATGGCGGTCGCCTGCAGCGGCTGCCGGCGGGCGAAAGCGAGCAATCGCTGCACCAGCATCTTCGCGCGCTCTGCCGATTGCATGGCGCCATTGATCAATCGCCGTTCGCGTTCACCGCCCAGGCCTTGTCGCTGCAGCATGTCCAGGCCGCCGACGATCGGGGTGAGCAGGTTATTGAAATCATGGGCCACGCCACCGGTCAGCTGCCCCATCGCCTCCATCTTCTGACTCTGGCGGAGCGCGTCCTGGGCGGCCAGGAGTTCTGCCTCTCGAGCCTTGGCTAGGCTGAGGTCGCGTCCGACCGCGATGAAGTTGACGCCATCCGGTTCTGGGGCGACGGTCCACTCAATCGGCTTGAAGCCGCCGTCACGTGTGGCGATGCGGTTCTCGAAGCGCGTGGGCTGGCGGGTTTCGGCCATGCGCGCGATGGCTTCCAGGGTTGGCGGCATGTCGTCCGGATGCATGAAGGTCGCGTAGCCGCGCGACAGCAGTTCGGCCTCGCTCCAGCCCAGGACCTGCGTCCAGGCCGGGCTGACGGCCGACATCATGCCGCTGTAGTCGGCCCGGGCGAGCATGTCCTGCGAAAGGCTCCAAAGATGGTCGCGCTCTGCGGTGCGGACCGCCACCCTCTGCTCAAGCGTTTCGTTGAGTTCCCGCAGTCGGCCCTCGGCAATGCGGCGTGCCGAGATGTCGTTGAAGAGGATCGCAACCAGCCGGGCCTCGGGCTCACCCACGCGAAACGCGTACACTTCAAACGACCGCCCGAGCATATCCGAGTGCTGCTCGAAGCGTTCCGGCCTGCCAGTGAGGGCGACGCGTCCATAGACTTCGTACCACTGCTCCTCGAGACCGGGAGCTACCTCGCGGAGCCATTGTCCCAGGACCGCCTCGGAAAAGCCCGCCTGCCGATAGAAAGCGGGGTTTGCCTCGACGACGCGGTAGTCGATCCGTCCGCCCGGAGCATCGAGGTCCACCTCAACGATGCAGAAGCCCGACTCGATCGTCTCGAACAGCGCGCGATAGCGCGCTTCGCTCTCGCGCATCACCGCTTCCGCGCGGACCCGCTCGGTCGCGTCCACGACATGGTGGATGACCGCGACCACCTCTCCATCTGCGTCGAGGACGGGCGCGTTCACCGGGTTCCACCAACGCTCCTCGAACCCGCCGTCGGGGCGCGGGATGTCGTACTTCTGTAACGGCATCCTGTCCGGCTGCTTTCCGGTGATGGCCCGCTCAATGGATGCGCGCAGATTGGCGGCGCCCGCGGCACCCGGATCGTCCGGATTATCCGGCATCGCCTCGAAAACGCCCCGCCCGGTGAGGTCCTCGCGAGCCCTCATGACAGCAGCGAGGTAGGCGTCGTTCACGTCCGTGATCGTGAACCGGGGCGCGTCGGGCGCAAGCAGCAGCATGGGCGCGGGAGATGCCGCGAACAGCGCAGCGGGGCCGGCCAGGTCTGTCACGGAGGGGTCACCCATCGGCTACTCGGTCCAGGTTCGGCGGCGCATTGAGTGCCGCCCCCGTTCTGATGTCTGTCTAGCGGCGAGAACCCATGCGCAAAAGTGCAAATAGTCGTACAAGGCCGTCTGCGAGATCTGGCGCGGTGCCTTTCTCTCGGACCACGCCCTCCAGGTTGTGCTGTCCGCTGTCATCCCTCTGGGCGGTTTGTCAGTGGACTTGACGCTCAGCTACTGCTCCGGGCGATGCGGCGTCAGATGTCTAGGATGACGCCGCGAGCGCCCGGTGTGAGCGGCGCCTGGAGCGTACCGACGAGGCGGTTCGGCTCCGCACCCCGGAGCGGAACCGTTGTGGTCCGCCCACCCGACTGGATCGTCAGCCGCCCCGATGCCTGACGGGTTGACGCGGGACGGCCGCGCTCGTCAGTGACGAGCAAGGTGACCTCCGTTCCGGAAGCCAGATCCGCCGGAACCACCTGTCCAGGCTCCTCGCCGCCGCGACGTCGTGCAGTTCTTGGGTCTGGGTTCCCGCCACGTGTTTTGGTCTCGCCGCGGGCGGCGGGTCTCCCCTGATGAGGGTTCGCATTTGAATTGGCGGCGGCAGTGAACCTCATGGCGCTCTTCGGTCGGTCTGGAGCACATCGCGTTTGCTTCTTTCGTCTTCACTCGGGCTAAGGTTTCAGTTCAGTGGGGTGTCGGGGCGCGCGGCATCGAGCGTGGATCCGGGGGTCAACCTGTGACGAGACGGTCACAGTTCCCGGCTGCGGGGTGTACGACGCTTTCTCGGAGCGTTTCTTCAAGCGCTCGCAGCGTGCGTGGCCCCAACAGTTTGAAAGAATCGGGGTGTGCTGAAGCGAGAGGCCGTGGCTCGCTGGCGGCACGACGTTTCCAGGGAAGGGTCATTGCCTGTGGATTCCCAGCGGTGCCCTTCCGACTCATGGCACCAGCCCCATAGCATCGGGTTGCACTGACGCGCTGATGTATCACACCAACCGCGCCGGGCGTCCCCGCCCCGAAAGGCGTGGGCGCTTCCATCACGCCAGAGGCCGTTCGATCTGTCGTGCTGGCTTATATTCAGAGAACCGTGGAAGCCCTGTTACTACTGTGACGCCAGAGACCATCGAGAGGATCAATGCATCCTACGTCTTTCATGTACTGCGGCTGACGCTGCTGGCGCCGGACGTTGTCGAGGCCAATCTGGACGGTCGGCAGCCAGAGGGGAAGACACTTGTAGGCAGATAAAGCGTTTCTCGGAGCATCGGGGGCGATCAGCGCCCGATGCTCCGATGACGGCAATTGTTGCTCCCGGCAGCAACCAGAGGTTGAACGCGATCATGCCTATTGTGGCCACGTCGTAACCGGTAATGCGCTGCCAGACCATTGATCACGCGTGGCTGGTGGAGCCGCTGGCGTGCGAGACTGAAGTCGTGGAACTGATGGCCGTGGCGCATGACCGTTAAGGGCGGAACGACCTTCTTCCAGGTGATGGACCGCAGAGGCGTGTCGTTGCCTCGCCGCCCCCAGGGCCAAGATTTTAAAGGTATGGCGCCGAGCGTGAGGGCGCTGAAGGCGTCGGTGCTAGGCTGCACCCTTCGTCATAATGGCAACGCGCTGCCGCGCTGGGCCGTGGCAAACGCGATGGTGGACGTGGACCCAGCTGGTGGGCGAAAGTTGAGCAGGAAGCGCGCGGCCGGATCGACCAGTTGGTGGCGTTCGCCATAGCGGTGGCCCGGCGAGCCAGGAACCGGCAGCGCCGACTTACGAAGGCAGAGGCTGGGTGCAATTCTGATGCCACGGCACCTACGTAGGATTACGACCTATGCCGTCGCATCGGATGCGTGCAGAAAACTGGCCGGGCGCTCTGGGGAAATGGGGAGCGCGGCCGTGCGGGCGGGGGGAGCCCGCACGGCCTCACCTCAGCCGCTGGGATTGGGGGGAGAGCGGCAAAGGCTTGATTCCCTTTAGCATTTTCCGCTGCGCCGTTCTCCACAATTTTCATACGTAGGAATGCGTGCGCAGCCGCATTGACCCGCCGGTAATGGCAGTTATGGCGGTGGACTCAGCAAGCAGGGAGCCTGGCACGTCGACCTACGAGCAATCAGGATGGATAGCTCTGTCACCGATTTAGCTCACCGCTCTCGCCTTCAACTGCTGTCGGAAAATTTGCCACTCGATTTATTACCACCCCATATCATCAGTGAATTCAGTCGCTTAAGACTTGGTGTATATTTTGCTTCTGAGTTCCTCGCGCACCTTTTTGTGCGGTTCGGGAGAGGAAAAATGCGAGGAAGCATCACTTCGCGAGTTACGCGCCTTGCGCTTGGTTTGACAGTGAGCCTTTGCGCTCTGATAAGCATACAATCGGCTCAAGCGGACGTAATATTCAATTTTAATCAGACAGGTCCGACTAATCTTGTTAGTTTTGGTCCAGGCGATAATTGGGATCCTGCTGGAGCCAAGGGCAGCACACGATTCGACGGACGCTTGATTGTAACGGATGAGCAGTACATCAATGGGTTCTCTTTCGATTACCGAAATTCAGTTCTGCCCAATGATCCAGGCCTCCCGGCATATTTATCCTCGCTTCCTGATCTGCGGTTTACGTTTACCTATACTCCATGGGACGAGGTAGTCGCGGTACTCGACAATCAATTTCTCTTGGTATCTGGTAACAGCCTAGCTTCGGGGGGCGATGGTTATACGTTCAGCAGTGGTCCGTTCGGACAAAATTTCACGGGAAGCGTCATCAGCTCGCAGTCTGGCTCCCGTTTCTCCTTGACGCTTAGTAACGGGCGCTTCGAGGCTTCCTACGGGGATGACAATGCTTTTCGTGGGGATTGTAGCTCTGCCACTTGTGTCGTCGGCGGCCGCGTAGTCGTGACAGGGCCAAGGCCTGTTCCGGAGCCGGCGACGCTGGTCCTCCTCGGCACCGCATTGACGGGCCTAGGCTTGGTTCGTCGTCGCAGGATTAAGAGCGATACGCACTGAGACAGCTCTAATCTGCTCAAGCGTCTGACGCGTCCGGGAGTGACCTGGGCGCGTTTCTTTTTGTTGCCTACTTATGGTGGTCCTGACCCCGGAAACTGGTCCAGGTGAAGCGCAAATTTTTCGGGCACGTGAGGCGCTTGGCTGTGGTGGTCCAGGTGCAGTGTTAGCCTCCGCCGGTCGTCGAACCCTCCACCGCTGGTGAAGGGCGTGTCAGCAAAAGGTATTCCTGCGGCGTCCGCTGGCCAAGAGCCATCTGAGGTCGGCTCTCGTTGTAGTCCCGTCGCCAAGCCTCGATCACCGCCCGTGCCTCGGCCACCGTTTCAAACCAGTGCAGGTTCAGGCACTCGTCGCGCAGCGAGCCGTTGAACGTCTCGATGAACGCATTGTCCGTCGGCTTGCCAGGGCGCGAGAAGTCGATCCGTACGCCGTGGTGATAGGCCCACAGGTCGACCAGCTGACCAGTGAACTCCGCCCCATTGTCAACAAACACATACTTCGGGGCACCGCGCTGGCGCACCAAGCGGTTCAGCACTTCGACCACGTGCTCGCCCCGGAGCCGCTGGCCCACCTCGATGGCCAAGCCTTCACGGCTGTAGACATCGACCACCGTCAGCGCTCGGAACTTGGTGCCCTGGCTGAGCTGATCGTGGATGAAATCCAGGCTCCAGGCCTCGTTTGGTCGTCTGGGAATGCAGCGTGCCTCCCGGTGCACTGCCATCTTGCGCCGCCTTGGCCGCTTGCTGCGCAGGGACAGGCCCTCCTCGCGGTATAGACGCCAGACGAGGTTGCGGCTGACCTCCCAGCCGTCGCGCCGGAGCATGATGTGGATGCGTCGGTAGCCATAGCGGATTCGGGTCGCCGCGATCTCGCGCATGCGCTGACGGATCTCGAGACGCGGATCCCGCGTGCTCGGCTTGCGCTGCGTCGAGCGGTGTTGACGCGTCAGAGAACAAGCCCGGCGCTCGCTGTAGCCGTGGCGGCTCGCCACGTAGGCCACAACCTCCTTCATGAGCGCGGGCCGGGAAACTTTTTTGACAGCACGTCCCGCAGCACGGCTTTGTCCAGGCTCAACTCCGCGACGAGCTTCTTCAGCCGGGTGTTCTCCTCCGCGAGCTGCTTGAACTCCCGGACCTGGTCGGTCTCCAGTCCAGCGTACTGCTTCTTCCAGCGATAGAAGGTCTGCTCCGAAATGCCGACCCGGCGCGTCAGCTCAACGACCGACAGGCCCAGCTCCGCCTGCTTCAGCACCGCAACAATCTGCTCCACCGAGTATCGCTTCTTCATGGCCAATCTCCTCCGTCCAATCTGGGGAAATCCGCCGAAAAGCTAACATCAGGACCGGACCACTTCCGCCGTGTCACCTCACACGCTGAACCCCTGAGGAGGGGGAAAGGTGCCATGAAGCAGAAGCGATACACGGACGAGCAAATTGCCTTTGCCCTGCGGCAGGCGGAAAGCGGCACGGCGGTGGCCGAGATTTGCCGCAAGCTCGGCGTGTCCGAGCCCACGTTCTACCGGTGGAAGAAGCAGTTCGCCGAGATGGGTGTGGTGGAGATCCGGCGGCTCAAGCAGCTTGAGGAAGAAAACGCCAAGCTCAAGCGGCTTGAGGTGCAGGCCTGGCTGGACGCCGAGCGGGTCTTTGCCGTCAACGAGAACGGCCAACCCCTTTATCCGCTCTTCCAGTTCGACCCGGCCGGACAGCCGCGGCCGGAGTTTCGGCCCTTGCTGCGGGCGATGCGCGGCAAGCTCGAGGGCTGGCAATTGGCCGTCTGGCTGACGGGCCCCAATGCGGAATTTGCCGACTGGAGGATCCCGCTTGAGGTGATCGCGTATGATCCACGAGCCGTTGTCAGGGCCGCGGAGAGGTACGTAGTCGAGCCGGACTACTGATGCGCCTGCACGTCCTGTCCGACCTTCACTGCGAGTTCGGAGGCTTCGAGCCACCGGCCCTGGAGGCCGACGTGACGCTGCTCGCAGGCGACACTTTCATCGTCACGAAACCTATATGATAGCGCAGCAGCCGAGCAGGAGCGCCGCTATGACGAACCGGCCCGAGGCCATTGACCCAGCTGCCCCGGACGGTCGCGTGCCCTTTCACCGCCTCACCGAAGCAGAGCGGGCCGAGGTGATGGCCCGGATGCACAAGAACTTCCGCAACCCAAGCGCGGAGATCCGCGAGTTCTACGCCACGATCGGGCAGCGGACGGGCGCCTCAGGCATCGACGAGAAGGGCCGCCTGGTGCGACAGCGGGCCGACGGGTCGCTGGAGGTCCTGGAGGAGTGATCTTGCCTCACCGCGTGACCGGCCTGGATCAGCCATAGGCCTTCCGGCTCGACGCCGGCCTCGCGGCAGAGTTCCTTGATGCGGCGCAGCATGGCGCAGGACATGGCCTTCACGGCTCAGTTCCTTGCGGTCCCCGGACGGCCGCTTTCAGCGGGCCTGGCGAAGGGGTGCAAGTCGAGCGGCCATGCGCCTGGGCCTCGGCCCAGGCCCGCTCGCCCCGCGTGACTTTCCATGTCCCCAGGGTGCGAAGCCGGCCATCGGGCGTGCCATGGCGCGCACAGGTTCGCCGGGACGCGTCCGACAGCTGGGCCAGGATCGCCTGGGCCGCCTTGACGCGCAGCGGGTTCGCCTCCGGCGCCGGCTTCGCGGCCACATCGATGCCACCGAACTTCTCCCGCAGATGCGCGTGCGACAGGACGTCCCCGAGACCCGCAGCCGCCAACTGCTCCGCGGCGTCCTCGACGAGACCCAGCCAGCCGATCGGCAAGGCCTGGGGCGCTCGCCTCAGAGCCGGCACCAACGCGGCGATCCACGCACAACGGCTTTCCCACTCGCATTCGTCGGCTGGGATCATGGCTCAGCCTCGTCGGGGAGGAGGACCTCGTCAAACGCCGCGGTTATCCTCGCCCGAGAGCGCGCCTGGCGAAACCGTCCCTTTCGACGCCACCAGTTTGCTTCCGAAGTCGTCCTCGGCCGTCTGATCCTCAAGCCGCTGAATGGTGGACCGGCCGACGCCAAGGATCCGCACCACCTCGGCCTGGCTGCGGCTGGCGGCGAGCAATTCGCGGGCGTGATCGCGCTGCGCCGCCGTCAAGGCGGGCCGGCGCCCCAGCATCCGTCCGTTGCGCTTCGCCGCATCAAGGCCGGCCATGACGCGCCCGCGGATGGTGCTGCGCTCCAGTTCTGCGAAGACCGCCACCATCTGCATCAAGGTGCGGCCGGCTGGCGTGCGCGTGTCGAAGCCCTCCGTGAGGCTGAGGAAGTGGATCTCCCGTTCATCCAGGTCCCGGAGCAGTTGCAGCACGCCCACGGTTGTGCGACCGAGCCGATCGAGCATTCACACCCCCAGGGTGTCGCCGGGCCGCAGCGCGGCAAGCGCCGCCTCGAGGCCGGGCCGCTGCATGACCGAGTAGCTGACGCCGTCGTCCACATGGACCACCGCGGCGCCGGCTTCGGCCAGCGCCTGGCGTTGCAGCTCGGCCGTTTGTTCACTTGTGGACACTCGAGCGTAGGCGATGAGGCGCGGCCCCTCCGGCAGCCCCTCGAACAGGGCGGGGGCGACCACCTCCGCGCGGGCGGTTTGGGCAGATGCTTTTCTAGCCGGGTTTCTGGGCGGCCCCCCAGCCGCATCGTCGAAGCGTAGGCTCGTGAAGCTGCGCGCGGACGGATCGGATATGAGACCATGGACATGTATTGAGATTGTCTGCATGACTCATGTCATGTGGAACGCCCTTCGCCGGTCCGCTCTTGCTGTGGCCTTCGCAGGGTTTGCTCTGCCGAGCATGGCACAGGAGCGCGCGATCACCGTCGCCAGCACGACGAGCACAGAGCAGTCGGGGCTGTTCGGCCACATCCTGCCGCTCTTCACGCGGGAGACGGGCATCGCGGTCCGCGTGTTGGCGCTCGGCACCGGGCGGGCGCTGGACGCGGGGCGTCGCGGCGATGCCGACGTGGTCTTCACGCATGACCGTGAGGCGGAGGAGCGCTTCGTCGCCGGGGGTTTCGGAGGCCCGCGCCGCCACGTGATGTACAACGACTTCGTGCTGATCGGCCCGGCCAGCGACCCCGCCCGTATCTCCGGGCTTCGCGACATCACGGAGGCAATGCGCCGCATGGCCGAGGCCCGCGCGCGCTTCGTCAGCCGCAGCGACCGCAGCGGCACGCACACAGCCATACTTCGCCTGTGGCAGCTGGCTGGCGTGAGCCCAGCGCAAGGCCGCGGGCAGTGGAACCACGAGGTGGGCCAGGGCATGATCGAGACGCTGAACGCCGCCGCCGCGCAGGGCGCCTATGTGCTGTCGGATCGGGGCACTTGGTTGTCCTTCCGAAACCGCCAGGATCTGCGCATCCTGGCCGAGGGCGATGAGCGTCTGTTCAACCAGTACGGCGTCATGGTCGTGAGCGCCGAGCGCCATCCGCACGTGAAGGCAGCCGAGGCACAGCGCTTCGTCGACTGGATCACCTCGCCTGCCGGGCAAGGCGCAATCGCCGGCTACAGGGTCAACGGCGAGCAGCTCTTCTTCCCGAACGCCGACAGGCCCGAGCCTGCCCCGTGAAGGGGCCGTATCGGTGACCACCGGCCCTGCGCCTCCCTGATCGCCTCCTGCGGCGGCCCAACCACCAGCAGAGTGCTCGCTCGCAGGATCGGCTCGATCACGCCCTGTGTTTGACGGCTTCCGCCACTACCTCCCGGCATCCCAGGATCACCGAAACGCGCTGGTGTAGGCTTGTAGGGACGATGTCGAGATGCGGCCGGTGCCGTCGCTGGCGCTCCCGCTTGCTTGCTCAATGAGCATCCCCAGGGGGTTCCCTTCGTACATCAAGCGAAGCTTGCCCGCCCGGTCCGGCTCTGGCGCGTCCCACCGGTAAAGGACGATGCCACCACGGGTCAGGATGCGCTGGACGTCGGCCACCATGGAGCCGGTCCAGCGCATGTTGAAGTCCGCCCCGCGTGGACCCTCCCTTCCTGCGAGGCAGTCTCAGATGTAGCGCCGCGCGCCCGGCGCCCAGTGGCGCTCGTTCGACATGTTGACGGCGAACTCGCGGTGCCCGCCTGGATTGGTCTTGTTGGGCTGTGTCGGCACCAAGGAGCCCACCTCGCGATCCAAGGTGAAGTCGAACACGCCCTGGCCAGAGGTCAGCACCAGCGTCGTCTGCAGCCCGTAGAGGGCGTAGCCCGCCGCGACCAAGTGCTGCCCGGCCTGGAGGAAATCGGCCTCCTCGGCGGGACGGTCAGAGAAATGCGGTGGCGCCTTCAGCACCGAGAAGATAGTGCCGATGCTGAGGTTGACGTCGATGTTGCTGGAGCCGTCGACCGGGTCGTAGACTAGCAGGTACTCGCCGCGCGGATAGCGGTGCAGGATGGGATGGACCGCCTCCATCTCCTCGGACGCCAGGGCAACAAGGTCGCCGCCCCACTCATTCGCCTCCAGCAGGATGTCGGTGGCGATGACGTCCAGCTTCTTCTGAACCTCGCCCTGGACGTTCTCCTGACCGAGGCAGCCCAGCACGCCGCCGAGTTCGCCCTTTTTGATGGTGTGGCTGATCGCCTTGCAGGCGCGGGTCACCACCTCGATCAGCAGACGCAGCTCGGGCGGCAGGGCGCTGCCCGCCTGCTGCTGCTCGATAAGGAAGCGGGAAAGGCTGACTCGCTGCATGCAGTTGGGCTCCTTACAATCAGGCATTGGCATAGCAGCGGCCCTGGCCCGCTAAGGCGAGCACGGCGGAAGGGCGGACTGCCCATTCGACATGCACAGCCTGGTGCCGATCCCCTGGCCAATCCTGCAGCTCGGGCCGCACGACCCGAAGTCCATCCAGTGGATGGCCGCCACCTGGGGTACCACCTGGACCCTGCGTCGCGTCGAGGAGGTGCCGATCACCAAGGAAGAAAAGAAGGCGTTGGTCCCAGGCCAAGCCCTTGTCCGATATCGCTTCTGGTCGGCCGACTGGTCGCGCTGGCAGGCGATGGAGACGTTGAGAAAGGAATGGCCGGCGCCTGGCTTCCGGATGTCCTTCCAGGTGGACTGCGGAGCTTCGTCAGCAAGATGGGATAACCGAGAGAAAGCCTCTCAAGCGAGTGTATCTGCATCGTCAGCGAGACGATCGAGAGCGGCTTGAGATTATGATGAACGTTGCGTCCGCGATTGGCCCGGTCCCAGCATGCGTTGTCATGGAATCCCGTGACGGGCGCCTCGTGTGCCCCCTTCAACGCGAAGCGTTCTTCATCTGAAAAGGGCGCCGGTGGTATTTGGGCATGCCGCTGCTTATCGTGGCATCGGATGCACAAAGCGACCTCAGGCTGTGCTTCGTGTCGTGGGAGGTTCTCCGCAACCCAGGCCGCTCCATCCGACTTAGTACTCAAGGGCCTGAGCCACGTGTCCCGCGAAATAATGGGAAAGGAACGGATGGATCGCTTTCTGCTCGACCGCGTGTTCCAGCCCGTCGCAGACCGCACCCGCGGACCCGAGCTTTCAATCGCCATCTTCGGCGTCAGCTGCCTCGTGGGGATTTTTGCGCTGGCGCTCCGGTGGCACGATCCGGCCCCGTGGGATCTCATGGATTTTATCGCCTCCGCCGGTCAGCCCACTAGTGGCGCCTTTGTCGCCGTTCTCGTTCAAGGCATCCTCCGCCGCCTCAAGGAAGGTCAGGCGAACCCCATACGGACGGTGCTCGCCGTCCCGCGCGTCGCTCTGGGGATTACGGCGCTGGTCTCGCTAGCGGCCATCGTGGTGACAGGCTTCGCCGTCTCTCCTCTGCGAGTAGCGAATTTCGCCTGGATCGTTCTCTACGTTTCGGGTTTCTACCTCGCCTCATGCCGGATCAACCCGCCGAGGCAGCGCGAACCCCGAAGTCATCTGGCTCAGCAGGCGGCCTGAGGCGCGCCTCTCGAGAAAAGCGTGACGGCGGAAACTCAACGAGGATAACCAGCTCCCCGTGCCAGGTTCGATGAGTTGCGATTGAGCGGCGTCATCGAGAGAGTCCGTCGATCTTTCATGGCAGCGTGGCGGTCTAGTTCGCTCCCGACGCGGATCGACAGCAGCGCGGGGCCGTAGATTAGGATGGCATAGAGCGCCATCGGCCCAGAACTGATGTACTCTATGCTTCGCTCAATCCGGGGAGCCCGTCGGCAGCCTCTTGCAAGAAATGCACCAGAGGTTAGATGAACTGCGCACATGCTTCTCCTGCAGCGGATGGTTGCCGATCGTTTGTCGTCTAAGCGGCGTTGCGCCCGAGGTAGCTGCTGTCGGGCGGCGCCAGCGATGTCAGCACACCAGCGCGTTTCACGTTCAATGGTCCCAGTGACTGTGGACCCGAAACTGGTCCGCCCGAAGGGAGAGAGCTTCCGGGCTTCATCGGCAGCCCTTCCGGGCTGCTTTGGCAGCAAATTCCTGGGGCGTCAGGTGCCCCAGGGCAGTGTGAGGCCGGAACGCATGGTAGTCCTGCCTCCAGGCCTCGATCTTGCTCCTGGCGTCCTCGAGCGACAAGAACCCATGCGTGTCCAGGCATTCGTCCCACAGCCGCCCGTTGAAGGACTCTACGAAGCAGTTGTCGGTGGGCTTGCCGGGCCGGCTGAAGTCGAGCGTCACACCGCGCTGTAGGCCCAGCGGTCCAGCGCCTTCGAGACAAACTCCGGACGGTTATCCACGCGAGAGAGGCGGGGCACGCCGCGGATGCCGCTATCCACCACGATCGCCAGCGCCTCCCGCGTGTGGTTGTCGACCAGTGTCAGGGCCCGGATCCTGCGTCCGTCGAAGGGCGCGTCTGAGACGAAGTCCAGGGACCACTGCTCGTTCGGACGCGTCGCCGCTGGCCGCTTGCTCCGGCGTGCCGCCATCACGTTCCGCCTGGGTCGCTTGTGTCGGAGGCTCAGCCCCTCTTGCCGGTACAGCCGATAGACGCGCTTTCTGTTGACGGGCCAGCCCTCGCGCCGCAGCAGGATGTGGATGCGCGGATAGCCGGGGCGGACGCGCACTGCGGCGATCTCGCGGATCCGCAGTCTCAGAGGTGTCTGGTCGTCACGGGTGGCGCGAGGGCGCTGGGAGGAGCGGTGGAAGCGCAGCGCCGCACATCCCCGCCTCTCGCTCACCCCGAACCGGTCCTGCACGTGCCGGACCAGTTCGCGACGACGACCAGGCGTCACGGCTTTTTTGCCAGCACCTCTTGGAGCATGGCCTTGTCCAGGCTCAGGTCGGCCACGAGCTTCTTCAGCTTGGTGTTCTCCTCCTGGAACTGGCGAAGCTGTCGAAGTTCCGACGGTCCCAGGCCGCCGTACTTCTGCTTCCATCGAAAGAACGTGGCCTCGGATCTCGGATCATCGCGTGCTGACGAAGGCGCGTGCCTGAGCCAGTTCCGCGCGGGTGGCATCCGCGTTGGGCGCGATCTCCAGCAGCGCGGCGTAGTGCCGGCGTGCCGTGGCGGGATCCCCTGCCTGCTCCGCCGCACGCGCGGCGCCCGCGACGGCGCGGAAGCGGCGCGGCTCGGTCTGCTGGACGGCTTCGAACTCGCGCAGCGCGTCCGCAGGGTGGCCCGTCTCCAGCAAGGCCTCTGCCAGCAACTCGCGCGCCGGCGCCAGCGGGCCCGGGGTCACCACGTGCTTGTCGGTGCGGCTTTCACGTTCCGCAGCGATGCGCAGGGCCGCAAGGCCGTCCTCGTTCCGGCCCGCCGCGAGGAGCGCGATGCCCTCGGCGGATTGGCGCTGGATATCCACCTGCTCCGCCCAGTACGCGTCGCGCGCGCGAAGCGCCTCGGCGATGTGGCGTAAGGCGTCGATGTCGGCGGCGGCTTCCGCTGGCCGGCTGGAGCGGGCCAGCCCTATGGCCCGCGCGAAATGCGTCAAGGCATTGGTGTAAGGGTACGCTCCCGCCTGGGTAGGGGCCGGCAATGCAGCGGCCTCGGGCCAAGCACCGCGCTCCAGGGCCAGCCGCGCCGGCATGGCAGCCGCGGCAAAGGCATGGGTGTTGCGCGGTGGCTGCGCCGAGCGCGCGCGGCCAGCCGACGCCAGGGCGCGCCGCGCAGCCTCGTCCTGGCCGGTCTGCAGGTAGGCGTAGACCATGTAGTCGAGTGCGTGGAACTCGCCGTCCACATCGCCCGTGGCGACGGCGCGCTCGGCCGAGCGCTGGTTGCTCTCGATCGAGCCCTCCCAGCGGCCGATCCGGGTGAAGATGTGCGAGGGCATGTGCAGCGCGTGCGCTGCGTCGGCGGCCAGCGTCGCGTAGCGCTCGGCGGCACGGACGCCACGTGCCGCGAGGGGCGGGTAGTCGTAGAGGTGGATGAGGTAATGGACGATGCCCGGATGCTCCGGCTGGCGCTCCCATTCCGCCTCCAGGATCGTCGCGCCGCGAAGCTGGTCGGCATAGGTCTTGTCGGCCGGCGAGGCGGCGACGCCCAGGAGCAGCGCGTACTGGATCGCCGCCTCGGCGTCATCGGGGAAGCGGGCGTGCAGCCGGCCCATCGCGTCGCGGAAGTCGCCAAGCCGCGCGCGGTGCTGCGTCAAATCGTCGCCCGCGAAGACCTGCGAAAGCGCATCCACGTAGGCGGCCTCCCGCTCGTTCCGCGCGCCAGCGCGCCGCGCCTCGTCCAGCAAGGTGCGGCCCCGGCGCAGATTCTCCGGGGAGGGCGGGCTGTAGGGGTTGGTCAGCAGGGACAGCGCCTCGCCCCAATAGGCCATGGTGCAGCCCGGGTCGTGTTGCCGGACCTGCTGGAAGGCCTGGCCGGCGGCCTGGTACCAGAAGGAGTGCTGCAGCTTCATCCCCTCGTCGAAGGCGGCCTGCGCCTCGGGGGAGCACTGCACGGGGAAGTGCACGCGGCCGAGCACGGCGGCGCCGCCCCCTGCATGGCCGTGATCGTGCGACTGGGCGTAGACGGCAAGCGGCGCAGCGGCGAGACCAGCGGCGAGCAGCGCGCGGGCGAAGACAGGATACGGCATGACGGCGTCCTCCGGGCCGAGGCCGCCTGGGTCGGGCCCCTGGCAGCAGGGAGGTTAATCCTGCCCTGGGCATTCATGCCAAGGAAATCTTTCCGCCTGAGCATCGATGAGGGATGGCACCCTTTAAAGTCAGGAGCAAAACCGCCTGACCTGACGCAGGCGGAGGACGGTGAGGGCGAGATGCACGTCGGCGCGGCGCTCATGACGGATGGCCAGGCGGCGGAACTGGGCGAGCCAAGCGAAGGTTCGCTCGACCTTCCACCGATGACGGCCGAGCCGCTCGCTGCTGTCGATGCCGCGCCTTGCGATGCGCGGGACGATGCCGCGGGCGCGACACTCGCGGCGGCACCGGCGATGATCATAGCCCTTGTCGGCGTGGAGTTTATGCGGTCGACAGCACGGAGGGCCCTGCCGCCCGCCGTCCGGCGGCACAGTGTCCAAGGTGGGTGGCAGCATCCGGCTGTCGTGCCGGTTGGCCCCGCTCAGCGTCAGGCCGAGCGGCGTGCCCTCGCCATCGACGACCAGGTGCCGCTTGGTGCCCGCCTTGCCGCGGCCCGTCGGATTGGGCCCCGTCTCCGCACCCCCCCTTTGGCGCGCACGGAGGCGCTGTCGAGCGACGCCCGGCTCCAGTCCAGCCGGTCGGCGTGGCGCAGCCGCTGCAGCAGCGTTCGATGCAAGGCGCGCCAGACCCCAGCCGCGTGCCATTCGACCAACCGGCGCCAGCAGGTCTTGCCACTGCAGCCCATCTCGGCGGGCACGTCGCGCCACTGGATGCCGGTGCGCAGCACGAACAGGATCCCGCCAGCGCCACCCGGTCCGGAACGCGCGGGCGTCCGCCCTGCGGCTTCGGTGGATCGGCCGGCAACAAGGGCGAAATCGCCGCCCAGAGATCGTCAGGAACAAGAAGGGCTGCCATCGCCCCTTAACGACCAAGATCAGGTTTCGTCCCCGGTTTTAAGGCCGCCGCATCGATGCCAAGCCTTATCAGGGTCCGGCCTCTCAGATGAAGGGCAGCACCGACAAGACGACCACAAGGTTCCAGAACAGCATGTTCACGAGGGTCCGAATCATCGTGCGGCTGTCAGCTTCATCCACGTGCAAGACGTCACTGACGAGGTTTCCAGGCAGCAGGAAGAGTTGCGTCGGGTTCATGGAAAGCCTCATAAGGTGTCTCGTTCGTGCATCTTATAGCGGAGCAAGCTTGTAAAGCAATATCAATCATGCATCTTATCGGCATGCGCCTCACGACCCTCACTGACTTCGCACTTCGGATGTTGATGCACCTCGCGCTGAGGCCGCAGGGACGGGTGACGATCTCCGAAGTCGCGAAGGCGTATGGCATCTCCGAGAACCACCTGATGAAAGTGGCTCAGCTGCTCGGTCAGGAAGGCTTCGTGAACACGGTACGCGGCCGGGGAGGCGGCTTGGTCCTGGCAAGATCAGCGGACCAGATCACAGTCGGGCAGGTTGTACGCCGCCTCGAACCCGACTTTGCCTTGGTGCCTTGTTTCGGTGGAGGATGCTGCGCCATCTTGCCCGCCTGCCGTCTCAAGCATGCGCTGCACACCGCCCGAGAGGCTTTCCTTGGGGTGCTGGATGACACGACGCTCGAGGCGATAGCTGAGCCCGAGGCCGAGTTGCGCGGACTGCTAGGGATAGCTCTCTGACCTTCCACGGTCCCGTTCCGCGCGATGCAGATCGCCGGATGAAAAAATCGTGATCAAGCCTGATTGCGCCTAGCGGGGCCGTCACTCCTTGCGGCGGCAGCCACGTCTGAGCGGAGAGGCTGCTGCCCTCCGACCCTCATAATGACTGAGCATGAGTTTTCACCACCTCTTCCGCGACCTCGCAGGCACGCGAAAGCGTGTCCACTGCGCGCAGCCGCGCAGAGGCCTGACGCGCTGCCCCCGCATAGCTCGGCTCCGCCAGCACTCGGCTGACCGCCTCGGCCAGCCGCTCCAGAGTGCAATCGCTCCGCGAAACGATCTCAGCCACGCCCATCGCCGCGGCCCGGGCGGCGACGCCCGCTTGATCGCGGCCCCAGGGAACCAGGACCATTGGCACGCCATGCCGCAAGCCGCGCATGACCATTTCGTGCCCTGCGTGACCAACAAGCAGGCAGGCTTTGTCCAGAACGGGGCCGTGAGGCACATAGCCGCTGATCCGCGCGTTCGGTGGGGCGGGGCCGAGTTCCTCCAGCGGATGTCCGGGCGCAAGCGTGACCAGAACCCTCACGGGCCGGTCTGCAAGCGCGGCGAGGGCGGCGCGGGCGATCGCCATCTCCCCCGACTGCGGCAGAGTGCTGAGTGTGACCAGGACCCAGGGATTTCCTGCCTCATGCAAGAACGCGGTGTCCCCTGGAGTGGGCGCTGGCGCCAGGTCGAGTGGACCGACGTAGTGGTGGTTCCGGGGCAGGTGGAGCGGCGGCGGATCATAGACGGGGTCGGTCGCGTGAAGGACGGCAGTCGCACGCTGCACCAGGGGCAGGAGCCAGTGCCGAAATGCACCTGCCCCGAGCCCGGGGAAGTCTTCCTCCCAGGGGCGGCGGGCGTCGTCGCCGAAGTAGAAGCTCGGGTTCACGAGCACCCAGGGAGAACCAAGCGCCTTGGCCAGGCGCTCGGCCAGGCCCATGCAGAACAGGCTGCTCAGCAGCAAGGCTGGGCCGAGAGGACGGAGCATTGCGAGGGCGTCGGGGAGACAGGCTTCCGCCCACGCAGCCAGTGGATCGGGCGTGTTGGCTTCGATCGTCTCCCCGCGCCCCATCATGCGCGGAAATGGAAAGGATCGTAGAATGCGGACTGACGCAGGGCCTGCGGCAGCCCCAGCATTGCCAGCCCGGTCGGTCGGGCCGCGTCGGCGACATCGCCGTCGCACAGCACGTGCACGGTGTGGCCGCGGTTCCGGAGTGCGGCCGCGAGGGCAAGAACGGGCGGCTTGTCTCCGGCGCCACGCTCGCTGACCAACGCGACAATCGCCTTGCGCTGCCCTGGGCAATCCGGATCCATGTCTGCCTCCAAGTTCACTGCGTTTGGCTTGAGGTCCGCTCTGATCCGCTCCCAATGGCGAAGCATGCTAGACTCTGCACAGACAGGACAGGGACTTTCGCATGCCCGTAAGCCTGAATGCATCCACTGGCCCAAATCTGGACCCTGCAGCTCTCGAGCCAATCCCGCTCTTGCTGAACGTGGTGGACGAGTTCACCCGCGAGCGCCTGACGATCCGGGTCGGCCGCCAGCTCAAGGCAACGGACGTCATCGACGTGCTGTCCGACCTGTTCATCCTGCGCGGCACTCCGAGCCATGTTCGTTCAGACAATGGGCCGGAGTTCGCAGCCACAGCCGTGAAGGGCTGGATCAGCGGCGTCGGCGCCAAGGCGGCGTTTATCGAGCCCGGTAGCCCTTGGGAAAATGGCTAAGTGGAGAGCTTCAACGGCAAGCTGCGCGATGAGCTGCTCAACATGGAGGTGTTCAACACGCTGGCCGAGGCCAAGATCCTCATCGAGCAATGGCGACGGCACTACAATACTGACCGGCCACACTCCTCGCTGCGCTACCGCCCACCCGCACCCGAGGCGCTCCTGACATCATGTCCGCCGTTTCCCGCAGGCCCACCCTCCTCCAACTCAGGCCAAGCCGCAGCCATGCTCCATTAAAAATTCGCCTGGACCCGCTCGTGGGGCTGGTCAGTCTTCGGCGGTTGCTCCTTGTTCACGGACTACCCCGCTCACCCACGTGAGGCGTTTTGCTGGGAGGGTCCGCCTCGGGGAGCCACCGTTGTCGCGGTGGCCCCCATGGCAATGCCCGAAGGCTCGCTGGCTGTCCTCCTAGGCCCTGCCGTTTCCTTTGTTGCCCCCCTTCCTGAAAGCGTCGGGCGTGCGATTCATTGGCGAGCTCAATGCGGAGTGGGCCGGTGAGACCCGCGATCAAGCCAGCTATGCGGCACGTGTGGTGCGGGAGGTCCACTCGCACCCCGGGCCAGTCTTTGTGCTTCTCGAAGATCCCGCCTTCTACGAAGGAGGAAGCGCGGAGGCTCTTGGCATCACATTTGAGCGGACATCCTGCCGTCCTGTGCTGAACAATCTCACGAAGGTGGTCCAGCTCTGCCGCTGGCGATGAGGTGCGGATCGGTGTCTCTGTCTTCGTGCGGTCGGATCAGGGCTCCGCACCATCTGCAACGCCTCGCGGGCCTCCGCACTATCGCCGCCCAGTACTTGCTCCAGTTCCTTAACCTTGCGCCGATTGGCCGCGGCCAGCGCCAGATGGGGCTTGGCGGGGACCTCAGTGTGGGATTTCGCCAGATCCGATAGCCGCGCCTTGATGGCCGTCCGTTCCTCCTCCAACGTTTGCATGCGATCCCGCATCTGCCGGGCGGGAGTGCCCTCAGCGACGGCATCGACGAAGCGGTCTAGGGAGAGCGTCGCCTTGCATAGGCGCCGGCGCAGCCGGCTTTCCTCGGCATCGCCTCGCGCCTTCGCGAAACCTGGGCCAGCCGGGCCTTCTCCAAAGCCACCGCGATCGCCTCGCGGCCAGAGCAGCCGTTCCTTGAAACCTGCGAGGACACGCCTCTCGAGCCCAGTTTGAGCCACCGTCTTGCCGTTCGGGTAAATCGCGGCGGCGCGCCCCGCGCAGCCGAACCGCCGCCTCGCCTGCGATACACCATTCCGGCACCCGGCCAGCGGTGCTGGTCAAACGCGCTGCGGCGACGGTTCACGGGCGACCTCAGCCTGTCCGGCAGACCTAGGCGGTCTGGCGGGCCGCCTGCTACGCTGTGCATTCGCTCCTCTCACAAGGGGGAGCGCACCGATCGGCTGACGCGATGCCTCAGGCACCGGGTTACGACCGTCGTGCTCAGAGCACAGTCATAAATCAGGGGAGGGGCCAAATTGAGCGAGGACTTTCTGGCAGGGCGCAAGAAGGGCCTGGAAGATGCGTTCTTTGCGGAGCAGGACGCGCTCCTCCGCCGCCGGCTGCGCGAGGCCGACGAGACAGGATCCCGGCGAAAAGCGCTATCGTCCGCGTCCGGCATCACCGACCACGCCACGCTTGAGAGGCTGGAAGCGCTCGGCATCACCGGCGAGACAGCGGCTGCCCTCTCCCTAATTCCGCTCGTGGCCATCGCCTGGGCGGACGGCCGGATCGAGGAACGGGAGCGGGCCGCGGCCCTGTCCGGAGCCGAGGGGCTCGGGCTGACCAAGGGCGACCCGGGCTACCAGATGTTTGAAGGATGGCTCACGAGGCAGCCGTCACCCGATCTGCTTATGTCTTGGAAGGCGTACATCGGGGCGCTGGCGCCGACGCTGGGGCAGGATGCCCGCGACGCGCTCAGAGCCGCGCTGTTGGGCCATGCTCGTGCCGTGGCGGAGGCAGCAGGCGGCTTCCTGGGACTTGGGTCCAAGATCTCGGAGGCGGAGCAGTCCGTCCTGGCCGATCTGGAGCGGGCATTCGCTGCCTCATCGCCCTGAGACACTCCAGACGATGCGAGGGTTCCGTCCCAACGTCATGAGGGAGCACCGGAGCGTCGCGCATGGCGCACCGATTGACCCTGATGGCCTGGTCTGCAACGGACTGCCCAGGGAGCACACCAATGACGGAAGCTGGGACGCCGCTGGTCGTCGCACTCGGCCGCACGCCACGCACGGAGGCGCTGTTCACCGGCGCAGTCTCGGCTCCGGCGCTGCCTCTGGAGCTGCCGGCGATCCCGAGCATCATCGGTGCCTTCCCGGCCATGGTGCGCGAGGGACGCTGGCCCGTGTAGGGGACGGGGTGCCGTTTGTCCCGGCGAGCGCCCACAGCGCGGCCGAACTTGCGGCGAATGCGGTGCTGGCTGGCGTTCAGAATGTCGGCAAGTCAGCCATGCGATCAAATCTGCTTAGGGCTCTGCAGCACCTTCCCGACCACGGATAGATTCCGCGAACGCGAAACTGTCGCATCGGCCCTGGCCTCTCGGTCGCATTCCAGGGCCGCTTGCGGCAGGAGCGGCGCCCCGAGCGAGATGGGGTGCCCACCGGCGCTCCTTCGTGGTTATTAGAACATTCGTACACACCTCCGAGGGCACACGAGTGACGGACGCACCAGGTGCCGCGAGGCCAGAGACTGGCTTTCTGGACGGAGGTGGCGAGACCGGCGCCCTGATCGCGGCCCGCGACTGGTCACGCACGAGCCTAGGCCCGACCGAAACCTGGCTGCAGAGCCTCAAGACGGCTACGGCCCTCCTGCTGCGCTCGCCGGTGCCCATGGTGATGCTGTGGGGCGAGCACGGCGTCATGCTCTACAATGATGCTTACTCCGTGTTCGCAGGGGCGCGACATCCGGAGCTTCTGGGCTCCAATCTGCGGGAAGGTTGGCCGGAAGTCGCCGATTTCCACGACCATGTGATGAATGCGGTCCTGGCGGGCGGAACGCTTGCCTACAAGGACCAGGAGCTCACCCTCCATCGCCATGGATACCCCGAGCAGGTCTGGATGGACCTAGCCTACTCGCCAGTGCTCGACGAGAGTGGCCGGCCGGCCGGTGTGCTAGCGGTCGTGACCGAGACAACTGAGCGCGTGTGCGCCGAACGCGAGCTGCACAAGGAGCGCGACCGCAGCCGGCGCGTCCTCGACGGCATGGCGGAAGGCTTCGTGCTGCTCGACTACGAGTTCCGCGTGCTCGACATCAATGCCGAAGGTATGCGCCTGGAGCATCGCCCGCGCGATGAGATCATCGGGCGGGTGCACTGGGAAGTCTGGCCAGGCACGGAGGACAGCGAACTCGGACGGCTCTACAAGCGGGCCATGGTCGAAAGGGCGTCCGTCAGTCTCGTGCACCGGTACGAGTGGGAAGACGACGGCCGCTCGAGCTGGATCGATGTGCGGGCTTACCCGGTCGCGGACGGTCTCGCGATCTTCTACCGCGATGTTTCCGAGGCCAAGCGGGCCGAGGACCGCCTGCGCGCGAGCGAGGAACAGCTGCGCGGCGTGATCGAAGGCGCGCGCGATCATGCCATCCTCACCACCGACCTCGAGCGGCGGATCACGAGCTGGTCCGCAGGGGCCGAAGCCACCTTCGGCTACACCGCCGATGAGGTTCTAGGCCAGGTATCCGACATCCTATTCACCCGCGAGGACCGGGAGGTAGACCGGCCGGAATGGGAGGTCGCCACAGCCGAGCGCGAGGGTTCTGCGCCAGACGTGCGCTGGCACCTTCGCAAGGATGGCACCCTGGTCTTCGTGAATGGGTCGGTGCGCCCGATCCACGACGGCCAGGGCCGGACCACCGGCTTCCTGAAGATTGGGCGGGATGAGACGGAACGTCAGCAGGCCGAGGCAGCCCTGAAGGTGAGCGAGGAGCGCTTCCGCTTTGCGCTTGAGGCGGCGGGAGGAATTGGGACCTGGGACTGGGATGTGGCGGCCGACCGTGTCTATGCGAGCCCACACTTCGCCGAGATGTATGGTCTTGATCCCAGGGCAGCGAATGAAGGCCGTCCCATGGCCGATTACGTCGCGGGCGTCCATGCGGACGACCGGGACAGGGTGGGCCGATTGATGAAGGAAGCCGTGCAGACCGGCGGCGACTATCGTGCCGAGTACCGCACTCTGGGTCGCGATGACGGGATGCGCTGGGTCGTTGCGCGCGGACGCTGTCTCTCTGACGAGGACGCCCGTGCCACCCGCTTCTCTGGCGTTACCTTCGACATCACCGACCGCAAGCGTGCCGAGATCGAGCTGGCTGAAACCTCGCGCCGACTGGACGCGATCCTCGCCAACACCCGCGAGGCGGTGTTTCTGATGGATCACCAGCAGCAATGCGTCTACGCCAACGCGGCGGCCGCGAAGCTGACGGGCTACCGCTTCGAGGACATGCGGGGCCGTCCGCTGCACGACGTGGTCCATCACAAGCGTCCCGACGGCTCCCATTACCCCCTCGAGGAGTGCCCCATCGACCGCGCCTTCCCAGAGCGGGCGCAGATGTCAGGCGAGGAGCTGTTCGTCGCGCCGGACGGGTCCTTCTACCCGGTGGCCTTCACGGCAAGCCCCGTCCTGGACGACGAGGGAGAGCCAGTCGGTACCGTGATCGAGGTGCGCAGCATCGCCGATGAGAAGGAGCGCGAAGCTGACCGTCGGTCCGCCTACGAGCGCCTTGCCGAGGAGACGCGCACGCTGGAAACCCTCAATCAGACCGGGGCGGCCCTTGCAGGGGAACTGGATCTTGAGCGTGTCATACAGATGGTCGCCGATGCTGGGGTCGAGCTGACCGGTGCTGCCTTCGGCGCGTTCTTCCGCAACGTGCTCGGTGAGGCGGGCGAGAGCTACATGCTCTACACGCTCTCGGGCGTGGAAAGGGCTGCCTTCGAGGGTTTCCCGATGCCGCGGGCGACGGCGGTGTTCCGGCCGACCTTCCAGGGAGAGGGCGTGATCCGGTCCGAAGATATCCTGGCCGATGTGCGATACGGCAAGAATGAGCCGCACCACGGCATGCCAAAAGGCCACTTGCCGGTCCGGAGCTACCTGGCCGTGCCGGTGACCTCCCGTTCAGGAGAGGTGGTCGGTGGCTTGTTCTTCGGCCACCCGGAGCCGGGCCGCTTCACCGAACGCCACGAGCGGCTCATGCTCGGCCTGGCCGGGCAGGCAGCGATCGCAACCGACAACGCGCGCCTGTTCCAGGCCGCACAGCGCGAGATCAAGGAGCGCCGTCGCGCGGAGGAGCAGCTGCGCGAGCTGAACGACACGCTTGAGCGGCGGGTCGAGGAGGAGGTGACGGAGCGCGCCAAGACGGAGGAAGCCCTGCGCCAGTCCCAAAAGATGGAGGCCGTGGGGCAGCTCACAGGCGGCATCGCCCACGACTTCAACAACCTCCTCACCGGCATCATCGGTTCACTCGACATGATGCAACGGCGCATTGCCAAGGGCGAGACGGACATCATCGAGCGGTACACCACGATCGCGATCACGTCGGCTAACCGGGCGGCCGCGCTCACGCACCGCTTGCTGGCCTTCTCACGCCGCCAGCCGCTCGACCCCAAGCCCGTCAGCGCCAACCGGCTTGTCACCGGCATGGAGGAACTCCTTCGCCGCACCATCGGGGAAGCGATCCGGCTGGAGATGGTCACGGCCGGTGGCCTCTGGCAGACGCTCTGCGATCCGCACCAGCTTGAGAGTGCGATCCTGAACCTCGCCATCAATGCGCGTGATGCCATGCCCGGTGGCGGGACGCTCACCATCGAGACATGCAACGCGCATCTCGACACTGCCTACGCCGCGAAGAGCCGCGAGGTGAAGCCTGGCCAGTACATCTGCATTTGCGTGACGGACACCGGATCCGGCATGAGCCCGGACGTGATCGCCAAGGCCTTCGACCCGTTTTTCACAACCAAGCCGATCGGCATGGGCACGGGGCTGGGCCTGTCGATGATTTATGGTTTCGCGCGACAGTCGGAAGGCTATGCGAAGATCTACTCCGAAGTGGGACAGGGCACGACAGTCAAGCTGTATCTGCCGCGCTACTACGGCGAGGGCGAGGATGCCGGTGAAGGACCGGGCGAGGTGCTGGAGGCCCATAGCGCTCAAATGGGCGAGGTGGTGGCTGTTGTCGAAGACGAGACGGCGGTGCGCGACCTCGTCGTCGACGTGCTGCAGGAGCTTGGATACCGGGTCGTCGAGGCAGTCGACGGGCCATCTGGTCTCAAGCTTCTGCAGTCCGATATGCATGTCGACCTGCTCGTGACCGATGTCGGCCTTCCCGGCCTGAACGGGCGCCAGCTTGCCGATTACGCACGGCAGCACCGCCCTGGCCTGAAGGTGCTGTTCATGACGGGCTACGCTGAGAACGCCACCATCGCGAACGGCTTCCTGGAGCCCGGCATGCAGATGATCACGAAGCCGTTTGCCATTGAGGCGCTCGCCACGCGCATCCGCGACATGATTGAGCAAGGGGGACCTGCAGCTTTTTAGGATACCTGTGCGCGGAAGGTGACCCTAGACCGGAAAACTGGTCCAGCCATTGTGAGAGTTTTTCGGGCAGGATTGCTGACCTGACCGGAGGCTGGATGATGCGAAAGAGCCGCTACACCGAGGAGCAGATTGGCTTCGCCCTGAAGCAGGCGGAGCTGGGCACGGCGGTGGCCGAGGTCTGCCGCAAGATGGGCGTGTCGGAGGCGACGTTTTTCCGCTGGAAGCAGAAGTTCGGCGGCCTCGGCCCGTCGGAGCTGCGCAAGCTCCGGCAGCTCGAGGAGGAGAACACGAAGCTCAAAAAGCTCGTGCCCGACCTCAGCTTGGACAAGGCCATACTCCAAGAGGTTCTGGCAAAAAAGCCCTGACGCCTGGTCGTCGTCGCGAATTGGTCCAGCACGTGCAGGACCGGTTCGGGGTGAGCGAACGGCGTGGCTGCGCGGCGCTGCGGTTTCACTGCTCCTCGCAGCGATACCGAGCCACCCGCGGCGACCAGGCGCCCCTGAGGTTGCGGATCCGCGAGATCGCCGCGGTGCGCGTCCGCTATGGCTATCCGCGCATCCACATCCTGCTGCGGCGCGAGGGCTGGGCCGTGAACAGGAAGCGGGTCTACCGGCTGTATCGCCTGGCAGGCCTGAGCCTGCGGCGCAAGCGTCCGCGGCGTCATGTGTCCGCGGCCCGACGAGGGGAGCGCGAGGTTGCGGCCAAGCCGAACCAGCAGTGGTCGATGGACTTCGTCTCCGACGCGCTGTTCGACGGACGCCGGATCCGCGCCCTGACGCTGGTGGACAACTTCACGCGCTAGGCGTTGGCGATCGTGTTGGACGGGGGCATCCGCGGCGAGCACGTGGTGGAGGCCGTGGAGGCGATTGCCGCCTGCCGTGGTGCGCCAGATGTCATCCGCGTGGACAATGGCCCTGAGTTCGTGGCCACGGCTGTGCGGGGCTGGATCAGTGGCGTGGGCGCCAAGACGGCGTTCATCGAGCCAGGCAGCCCCTGGGAAAACGGCTATGTGGAGAGCTTCAACGCCAGGCTGCGCGACGAGCTGCTGAATGCGGAGGTATTCCACACACTGACCGAGGCGAAGGTTCTGATCGAGCAGTGGCGACACCACTACAACACTGTCCGGCCGCACTCGGCGCTGGGCTACCGGCCACCCGCACCACAAGTGCTCCTGCTGCCATGGCCGCCGCCCTCGAATGCACCATTTGGCTCAGGCTCGGCGACAGCCATGCTCCACTGAAAATTTGCTTGGCCCTCCTCGTGGGGGCTGGTCAACCTCTCCTCTGCTTCGGGTTCGGAGAGGAGGTCGGCCGCGACCTTCAGGAAGAAGCCTGGACTGCGGCCGCACCTGAACTTCAGTCGCCGAGGTATGCCACCGGAATGACGGTGGCCCGATTTTGCAATAGAAGTCTGGAAAGGCAGTCGCGGGCGCGTCCTGTTTACGGTGCCACGAGAACGTTGCGCCTCCGATTTGTTCGAGCCTAGCATGATTTGGCATAGGTATCCGTGACCGGAGCCGAGACGGGCTTGGCGCAGAGCGATGCCTGCTGAGGGCGAAAGGCGCCGGCGCGATGAGTGAGGACACAGGAAAAGGTGGGAACCTCGTCAAAGATCTGATCGCCGGCCTCGTAGGCGCCGTGGCCAGCGTCCCTTCAGGGCTCGCCACCGCATCCCTGGCCGGGGTGAACCCCATCGCCGGCATCTACACGAGCATCTTTGCTCCATCCGCGGGCGGCCTCCTGGTGTCTGCCCAGCGGATGTTCATCTCGGCCACCGCGGCCTCGGCCCTTGCGGCTGGGCAAGCAATCAGCGGTGTTCCCGATGAGCAGCGCATGGATGCAATCGCTCTCGTGACGGTCGCGACTGGTGCCTTCCTGGCTTTGTTCTGGCTACTGGGCGCCGCCCGGCTGATGAAGTACGTCTCCCACGCCGTCATGACCGGCTTCCTGATCGGCGTGGCCTGCGTCGTCATCATGGATCAGACCATCCCATTCGCGGGCTATGACCCGCCCGAGGGGAATACGCTCTTTCAGTTCTGGAGCCTTTTGACCAATCTGGGCGACGTTCACCTGCGGACGGTGATCGTGGGGGCGGTGGCCTTCGCGCTGGCACTCATTCTCGCGCGCACGCGTCTCGCCACCTTTGCCTCGATCATCACCATGATCGTCCCCGCTCTTCTGGTCCTGTGGCTGGGCTGGTCAGAGGTCCGGGTGGTGGCGGATGCCGGGGGGATGGAAGGGGGGTTTCCCCTTCCGGGGATTCCTGCCTTGTCGCTGATCACCCCGGATCTCATCCTGAGCGCCTTTTCCGTGGCCGCGATCATCGCCATCCAAGGCGCCGGGGTCAGCCAAAGCCTCACCAACATCGACGGCAAGCCCATCAGCGTGGGCCGGGACCTCCTGGCGCAGGGGGCGGGCAATCTCGCCGCTGGCGCATTCGGAGGGATCCCTGCCGGCGGCTCAGTCGGGCAGACCGCGCTCAATATGTCCGTGGGCGCGCAGACACGCTGGGCGAGTGTGGCCTGCGGCGTCTTCCTGCTGCTGATCCTGCTGTTCTTTTCGAGGCCGGTGGGCTTCGTGCCGATGACGGCGCTCGCGGTCCTGATGATCATCGCTGGGATTGGGGCCATCGATGTGGACGATGCCCGCGCGATCTGGGCAGTGGGCTGGACGCCACGGATCGCGGCCTTTGTCACTTTCCTCGCAGGCATCGTCTTCTCGCTGACCATCGCGATCCTGGTTGGGATTGTCCTTTCCACGGTGCTCGCGGTGGTGCGAGCCGGCAACGACGTCCGGCTGCGCCAGCTGCGACGCGAAAAGAGCGGCGCAATGGTGGAGACGGACGTTCCTACCAAGCTGGGCCATCGCCATGCCGTGATGGTCATCAATGTCTACGGCAGCCTGTTCTTTGCCGGCGCGCGCACGCTGGCCAGGTTGCTTCCCGCGCCGGAGGGCGCCGATCGCCCGGTGGTCATCCTGCGCCTGCGCGGGCACAGCCACGTCGGTGCGACGCTGGTGGAGGTGCTCAAGGAATACGCGGGCCGGCTGAAGGCTGCGGGCGGCCGCCTTTACCTCACGGGCCTCGATCCCGCGATCATGGAGCCGCTCATCCGGGTGTGCCGGCTCTCGGAGGACAAGGAGGTGGCCCTCTACGCGGCCACGGACCGCCTTGGGGCCTCGACCCGCGAGGCCATGGAGGATGCCAAGGTGTGGCGGTACGACGGGGATGGACCACCCGCCGAGGAGGTCGGCGGCGGCAAAGCGGCAAGCGCCACGGGAGACCAGCGGACCCAATCTTGAATGCGGTCAGTCCTGCGGCATGGCGCGGCCCCGGGCTGCATCCCATGTGTCGCTCCGGTCCTGGTAGCAGGAGGGGCAGGATGACTTTTGACGCATGGCAGCCCGCTCTGGACCGGCTCGTCGAATTGGGCCGGAAGCGGGGCTACATCACTGTCGCCGAACTGCGCGATGCGTTGCCTTGCACCGAGATGCCTTCGGAGAAGGTGAGCGCTGTCATGGTGATGCTGTCGGAGATGGGGGTGAACATCGACGCAAGGGCCCGGCCCGAGGATGGCGCAGCGGGCGCCGAGAGCCCCGGTGGGCCGCTTGGCCCTCGGCCTTTGCAATCGGGTGCGGAGGCGCCCTTTGACAGCGGGAGGAACCGATGACTTCCGATGCGTGGGGCCCGGATCTGGACCGGCTCGCCGCCCTTGGCCGGGCGCGAGAGTCCCGATGATGGTGTTTCTGAACGCAGAGTCGGCCGCCTTGCGGCGCCTCATGGTGGCCGGCAAGAAGCGGGGATACGTCACCGTTGGCGAGCTGAACGCCACGCTGCCGAGCGGCGTGGCTCACCCGGAGCTGATCGAGGACACCCTGGCATGGTTCGCGGATGAGGGCATCAAGGTCGTCGAGAAGGGCGACGGGCCGGAGGACGGCGAGGCGGCCCCCAACGGCCCACGCGGACCGCTGAGCCCCGCTCCCTTGCAATGCGGGGCGGAAGCTCAGCTGAACTCAGAGGCTAATCCAGCCCTCGATACTGATAGAATTCTTCCGGCGACATGACGTCGAGCTGCTTCTTGGCACCGGCCTTGATGTAGCCGACGGAGGCCGCGTAGGCCTCCCAATCGGCCATCAGTTCCTTGAACTTGGCAGGCTCCTGCTCCGCCCGATTGTTCATCTCACGCGGGTCGTCGCGCAGATTGTAGAGCTGCCAGTCATTCTCCCCATAGGGCGGCGGGACGAAGATCAGCTTCCAGTCGCCCTTTCGGACGGTGCGGCATTCAAACATCTCGAAGCCCAGGGCGTCGAACGGCCCCCGAACCGGCGTGTGGGTGGCGCCCGTGAGGTAGGGCTTCCACGACCGGCCATAGATCGGAGCCAGGGGCTTGCCGTCGCGCTCCTCGGGGCGCTTCACGCCCACGAAGTCGAGGATGGTGGGCACGAGGTCCGAGACATGCAGCAGCTGCGAGGTGTCGATGCCGTCACGTCCGATGCCGGGCCCTGCCAGGATCAGCGGAACCTGCGTGCCGCCTTCGTATGTCGTGGTCTTGAAGTAGGAGAGCGGTGTGTTGGTGACCTCGGCCCAGCCCCCGCCCAGGGAGATGAATGAGCCGATCCGTCCCATGTTCTCGAGGCTGTTGTCGAAGTCGCGCTCGATCTGCTCCTCGGTGTTGGGCGGGTAGAAATGTGGCTCCTTGGGGTTCGCCCCGTTGTCCGAGAAGAAGAGGATCAGGGTGTTCTCGTGCTTGCCCTGCTGCTTGAGCAGGTCGAATACACGGCCGATGTTGTGGTCGATGTTCTCGACCATGGCCGCATAGATCTCCATCTTGCGCACCTGCTCGGCCTTTTCCTGCGGGTCCAGGTCATCCCAAGCGGGAAACAAGCCGCTGCCTGGATTGGGCGGCAGCCCCTCCGGCTCGAGGCCCAGCTCCTTCATCCGGGCCAGCCGGCGGTCGCGGATGGCGTCGTAGCCGCCGTCATAGGCGCCCCGGTATTTGTCGAGCCAGGCGTCGGGCACCTGCAGTGGGTCGTGGGGCGCGGTGAAGGCGAGATAGGCAAAGAAAGGCGCGTCGTCCTCCTGCTCGGACAGGTAAGCGATCATCTTGTCGGCGTAGAAATCGGACGAGAAGAAGCCCTCGGGAAGCTCCTCCGTGACGTCTCGGCCGTCTTCGTCGTAGCGGCTGTGTGTGGCCTCCGCGGCACTCAGGGGCCGAGCGTCATGGAAGTGGCTGACACCGCCCGCCAGGAACGAGAAGACCCGTTCGAAGCCCCGATCTTCCGGCCGGTAGCCGGGCAGTTCGCCCAAGTGCCACTTGCCGGACATGTAGGTGCGGAAGCCTTCGGCTTTCAGGATCTCCGCGAGGGTCAGCGCGCGGTGGTTGAGCGGTCCTTCGTAGCCAGGCTGCAGATATTGGTTCGTTGAATGGAAGGGCGGCATGGTGCCCAGGCCTGCCTGGTGGTTGTCCACGCCGGTCAGAAGCATGGCGCGCGTAGGAGCGCAGAGCGAGGAGACGTGGAAGTTGCGGAACCGCGTGCCTTGTTCCGCCAGGGCCTGGAGGACCGGCGTGCGGATCTCGCCGCCATAGGGCTCGATGTCGGAGAAGCCCATGTCGTCCACGACAATCAGGAGGATGTTGGGCCGCTTCAGCGGCTCAAGGTGGACTGTCATCGTCCACTCCCATCCAACCGAACCTCGACCCTTCGGCTTTCCAGGTCTCCCATCCCGGCCGTCGGTCCACGATTGACGCGCCGCAGGCGGTTTGCCGGCACGCCCTCGGCCACCAGGAAGTCGTAGACGACGCGGGCCCGAAGGCGGGCCAACAGGCTGTTCGCCTCGTCGGTGCCGCGCGGGGAGGTGTAACCCAAGATGCGTAGCCGCGCGGAGGGGCGTTCCTTGGCCAGCTCTGCCAGTTCGCGCAGTGCCTCCTTTGCCGGGTTGTCGATGTCGGCCGACCATGAGGAAAAGAAGACTGGGAGCGCCGATCGGCCTGTCGGCGCCGAAAGGGCAGGGGTGGCGGCGGCAGCCACGGGTACCGTGGGCGCGGCGGTCAGAGCGGTCGCTACGGCGGCGGTGGGTGCCTCTTCGGTGGGGGCGCAGGCAACCAGGGCGGTGACGGCAAGCATGGCGAGGGCGGAGGCGGGGTGCACGGCGGCGTCTCTCCCAGGGCGCAGGAACTGTAGTCAGTTCTCAACATGTCGTTCATGAAGGTCCGTTCAGGATCACCCCTGCCTGTGACGAGGCAAAGCCCAGCCAAACCCCGGCTTTGCCGAAGTGTTCATCGGCCATGGAGATCAGTGCCTTCAATCCAGTCCACCTCTCCTGGGTGGAGACCCTGGTGCGGATTGGGGCGGCCTTGTTTCTGTCCCTTGCGCTGGGCGTCGAGCGCTTCGTGCACAAAAAGCCGATCGACTTCCGCCCCTTTGTCATCATCGCGCTGGGGGCCTGCGTCCTGATGATGGGCATCGTCGAACTGGCCTACCGGACCGACGACCCGCAGCTTTCCGTCGACCCGGCCAAGGTGGTGAGCGGCATCCTGACGGGCATCGGCTTCATCGCGGCCGGTGCTCTGTTCCGGGAGAAGCATGTGGTCCACGGCGCAGGATCCGCGGCCTCCATCCTGGGGGCCGGCGCGATTGGGATCACCTGTGGCATGGGCTTTCTCTGGCTCGGCGGGCTTTTCAGCCTCAGCGTGGTCCTGGTCCTGATCCTCAGCCGGCCCTTCACCGACGAATACGCCGCTCGTGCAGCCACAGAGGAGAGCGACAAGGACCGGTAAAGTGACCGATACAGTCCCGCAGCGCACACGCTGGCTCCGGTCTTGGCACTGTTTCTTGCTCCTGAGCGACGGCTCTCTTTTAAGTAAGACTACGTATTTCCTGTGGACCGCGCGCAAGGGCCGGCCTTATGGCCAAGACAGGAACTCCGAGACCTCTCAATGAACCTGAACAGGACCGCCGCCAGCCCCAAGGTGCTGGTGGTCGAGGACGATTACACGCTCGCCAGCGCACTCGCGCGGTCGCTTGAAGCGGCCGGTGTGAGGGTCGTAGGCCCCGTTGGGACGCTCTCCGCCGCGCTGCGGATGCTGGAGCGCGAGGAGGGGATCGCTGCCGCGGTCCTGGACGTGGATCTCCACGGCGAGTTGGTGTTTCCGGTGGCCTCCATCCTGTGGCGCAGGCGCCTTCCCTTTGTGTTCGCGGGCGCCTTCCGTCGCGCTGGCGTTCCCTTGGCTTTCCGGGCGGTCCCGTGGCTGCCCAAGCCCGTGCCTTTGGATCAAGCGCTGCACCTGCTGGGGCTGGACGAACACCTTTCCGTTCCGGCAGAGGCCGTGGTCGAGGAAGAGCTTCTCGCAGCTTGATCGGCGGCGAGGTTTGTCGAGGCGGGGCGGCCGCAACGGTATGGCCGAACCGGTATTGCCTTGCTGCGGCCTTCCTGGGCCAAGACCCGCGAAGGCCGCACCACGGCACCGTCGCCCGGAGGGTCAACTCATGGCAATGGCCGACCGCCTCGACCGCTTTGCTCCCTACGCGCTCGCGGCGCTGCGCATCGCGGCCGCGTCCATTTTCATCTTGCACGGCACGCAGAAGCTGTTCGGCTTTCCTGCCCCGCCTGGCAGCGGACTGCCCGAAGTCTTCTCCCTGTTCTGGATTGGGGCCGTGATGGAGTTCGCGGGCGGCCTGCTTGTTCTCGTTGGCCTGTTCACGCGTCCGGTGGCGTTCCTGCTGTCCGGTGAGATGGCAGTGGCCTACTGGATGTTCCACGCGCCCCGGAACTACTACCCCCTGCTCAATGGGGGCGATGCCGCCATCCTCTACTGCTTCGTCTTCCTGCTCCTCGTCTTCACAGGCCCCGGCGCTTGGAGCTTCGATGAAGCATGGGGGCGGAGGGCGGACGACGGACGAAAATCGTCTCTAGGCTGAGGTCCGGCGATGCGCGACGGAGCTTTTTTCACGGATCGCACCCGCGCGCTTCTGGTCGTTCTGTTGGCTGCCATTCTGATCTTCGTGGCCTGGCAGTTGTCAAACGTGCTGCTGCTCGGCTTTGGCGGCGTGCTCGTGGCCGTGCTGCTGCGCAATCTGGCCGTAGGGCTGTCGCGGTGGACGCGGCTGCCGGCCGGTGCCGCCCTGGCCGTTGTGGTCATCGCATCCATCGGCCTCGGCGTGGCCTTCGCGGTCTCGGTAGGTCCCCGGGTCGCCGAGCAGTTCGGCGAACTGTGGCGCACCCTGCCGGGGGCGCTGGCTCAGTTCCGGGCTTTTCTTGAACGCTTCGATTGGGGACGCGAGTTAGTCGAGGCGGGCACGGGCCCCCGGCCCGCCACCTTGCTCAGCCTGGCCACGGGCTTGGTCGGCACGGTCTTCAACGCTCTTTCGGACCTGCTGCTCGTGTTGGTGGTGGCGCTTTTCCTTGCCGCCGACCCCGGTTCCTACCGCAATGGACTGCTGCGTCTCGTGCCGCCCGCCCGGCGTGCGCGAGCGGCGGAGGTACTTGAGGCGATGGGCACCGGGCTCTGGCGATGGATCCTGGGACAGTCGATCGCCATGCTCATTGCTGCGGTCGCCACGGCCGCCGGGTTGATGCTTCTGGGCATACCTCTGGCGCTGGCGCTCGGCATCCTGGCGGGCCTGCTGAACTTCGTGCCTTACCTTGGTCCTATCCTGGCCGGCGTGCCTGCCGTGCTGGTGGCCTTCGCCCAAGGGCCGACCGAGGCGCTCCAAACACTGGTCCTTGTTGTCGTGATCCAAAGCCTCGAGGGCTACGTCGTGACGCCCATGTTGCAGCGACGGGCCGTTGCCATCCCGCCGGCGCTGGGCATCCTCGCCATCGTCGGCCTTGGTGTCCTGTTCGGCACTTATGGCGTCCTCTTCGCGACCCCGCTTCTGCTGGTGGCGATGATCCTGATCCGGATGCTCTACGTCGAGGACGCGCTGGGCGATCAGGATGGTGGTGGGGAGCCTGAACGGGACACCGGCAACCGCCCATGATGCCCCCCGTTCAATGGCCAGGTCGTCGGGAGGCGCCGTGCGATGATGGGTCAACGCAACAGTTTCCCGATCGCGGGGATCATTGCCCTTGCGGCGAGCCTCGTGATCCTCGCCATCGTGGTCAAGCGAAGCGGCCAATGGAGGCGAGATGCCTTGGAGGCGGCCGACGCTCATGACGGTCCGACGCGGCACTTCAACGACATCCGCCCGGCGGGCCCGGAGGCGATGCGCTCGCCGCCCCGCGAGCCTTGGGATGAGGTGGACGAAGCTTCCGACGGCTCGTTCCCCGCGAGCGATCCACCCAGCCACTCTCCCATGAGAGCCTGAGCGGCAGGGCAGCGAAAGGCCTTACTCGAGCTTGATGCGGACGCTCTGCACTCCGTCCTTGACCGAGACCTCCAGGACCTGCGGCTCGCTTGGATACGGGATGACGCTGATGCTGCCGTTGCGCTCAAGATAGGCCCGCCTGATTCTTGAACGATCTGTGTGCTTGGCGTTGATTCGCAGGGCTTCGTCGAGGTCCGCGGAGGTGATCTTGGCCCCCCGCATGGCTTCCTCCCGGACCTGTCCGTCCTTGATCAGGAGTTGCGGCTCGCCCTTGAAGACCGAGCCGATGCTCGTGTGCAGGGCCACGAAGGCAAGAACCCAGTGCACCGCCACGAGAGCGGCGGCGGCCAGAACCGTGGGCAGGAAGGGTGCCGATCCGTTGATGGCGCGGCTGAGGATGGAGCCGAGCATGATAGCGACGATGACGTCGAAGGCTGTCGCTTGGCTGAGGAAGCGCTTGCTGGCGATGCGGATCAGCAGCAGAGCGAGGCCGTAGATCAGAACGGTCCGGAGCATCATCTGGCCCGAACTGACGTCCTCGATGCTGCGGTCCAGCCCCAGGAGCCAGTCCGCCGCCTCCTGGATGGCCTGGATCAGAGGCCCTATGGAATCGAGCACGTGGTCTCCTTTCTAGGCGGCGTTGCGCCCAAGGAAAGCGACGTAGCGGTCCATCCAGCCTTGCAGGAAGCCTCGGCTGCCCTCGCCGATGCTGCCATCGGCATCAAACAGCCCTTCCTTGGCCTGCAGGAAGACTTCGGGCTGCCCGAGCGTCGGCATGTCGAGATAGGCGAGGATGTTGCGCAGATGCTGCTGCGCCATCGACGTGCCGGGCGCGCCCGGGGAGATGCCCATCACGCCTGCGGGCTTTCCCGCCCAGACGCTCTGCCCATAAGGCCGCGATCCGTGGTCGAGAGCATTCTTCAAGACGCCAGGGATTGAGCGGTTGTATTCGGGTGTGACGAAAACCACGCCCTGCGTCGTGGCCACCTGCTCTTTCAGGCGGACGACCTGGGGCGCCGGGTTGGCGTCGTCGTCCTGGTTGTAGAGCGGCAGGTCGCCTATCTCGACGCGTTGAAAACTGACCTCTGCCGGAGCCAGCTTCACAAGCGCGCCGGCGAGCTTGGCGTTCAGCGACTCCTTGCGGAGCGATCCGACAAGCAAAGCCACGGTGTAGCGAGTCATTCGGCTTCTCCCTTCTTCCAATGCTTGCCCCGATCCAAGTGAGTGGACCGAATAAACGCAGAGTTTTCGCATTCATCGTGCATTGAATTTCGTTGGACCGCTTCACGGCGGAGCCCTAATTCTACTTGTGGCAGCGTCTCTGGCTCGGGTGGCGTCCCAGTCTGGAGACGACCACCGATGACTTACCAAGCGACCAGGAGGAAGTCATGGAAAACGCGACCGCAAGGACCTTGATGACATCGGATGTCGTGGTTGTTCCGCCGGATGCGTCGATCCTGAGGATCGCATCTCTGCTGCGGCAGCACAGGATCTCGGCGGTGCCGGTCGTCGACCAGCAGGGCGCCCTGATCGGGATCGTCACGGAGGCCGACCTTATGCGTCGCCTCGTCGCCATGGCCGAGAAGCCGCGCTCCTGGTTCAAGTCCCTATTCGCCGATCCGTCTGAAGAGGCGGATCGCTATGCCCGGGCGCACGGCTTCGTGGCCGAGGAGGTCATGACGACGGACCTCGTGACCGTCGCGCCGGAGACTCCGGTGGCCGAGATCGCCGCATTGATGGAGCAGCGACACGTCCGCCGGGTGTTGGTGGTCGAGGCGGGGCGCTTGTGCGGCATCGTCAGCCGTGCCGATCTGCTTCAAGCCCTCGACGAACCGAGAGCTGAGGCATCTGAGACGTCCGACGAGCGCATCAAGCGCGCCGTTGTTGCGGCGATGCAGCGCGAATCCTGGGCCTACAGCCCCTACACGGATGCCACCGTTGACGCGGGCGTGGTCACTTTCCACGGCTTCTCGCGAGACCCAGCGGTCCAGCGCGGGCTTCGGGTTCTGGCCTGGGGCGTCCCCGGCGTGAAGGAGGTGGTGGACAAGACCGCAGTGATGCCGCCCGAGTTGCTCTATCAGGCGCTCTGACGTCGCTTGGCGCGTCGGGCGCCGGCCTTTGAAGCTTTCGGGCGAGGCGATCTGGTCTCGCGCGTCTTGCTCGGTTCCCCTGTTTGGGGGGCTCCCGCCTGCGACAAGAGGGCCGCATGCCGCAAGCCTGCAAAGGCTGTCTCCATCAAGTCGCGATCCCCGCCGCTCTCGGCGTACACAGCATAGGCCGGGTAAATGAACTCTGGCGCGCCCCGCACAAGCTTGAGCTGGCCATCCGCCAGGAATGATCGGACTGCGCCGAGGCGGAAGTAGCCCGATCCGCCTGCTTGGAGGATGTAGGTCAGTGCCAAGGGGCCAAGGCCGACATGGAGGCCCGGCTCAGCCCTGTCGGGAAACGCCATGCCGTGCCGCACCGCGAATTCCGGCCCCCAATCCACATAGACGTAGTTATCGTCATCACTCTTGGCTCCCCGTCCGGGTGTCCGCACCAGGACGAGCCGTTCCTCCGCCACGAGTTCGATCTTCAGGCCGGCGCGGTAGCGCGGCGCATAGACCACGGCCAGATCAAGGATTCCTCCTGCGACCTGGTTGGCCAGGTCGTCTGCGAGGCCGACGCTCACACGCAGGGCGACATCGGGTGCGGAGCGGCGCATCCATAGCAGCCACTCCCGCAGAAACGGCTCCCACAGGCTCAGCTCCCCTCCGACCGCCAGCATGGCGCGCCGGCCCGGCGGTACGGCGACTTCATGACGCGCCCGCTCCCAGAGCTGGATCATTTGCGGCGCATGGCGAAGGAACTGCTCGCCGGCCGAGGTCAGCACCGCGCCAGCCTTGTTTCGGACGAAAAGCGGCCGGCGGAGTTGCTCCTCGAGTGAGCGGATCCGCGCGCTGACCGTTGTCTGCGCCACGTGCAGGCGCTCCGAGGCGCCCACGAAGCTTCCGGACGCAACGATGGCGAGAAAGGTGCGGGCGAGTTCGGTGTCCATGGGGGCATCCTCGCACGGTTGAATGCAAAATTCCTGCTTGGATTGCTCAACACAACTCGCGGGATCTCCGCTCCGCCGCGGATCCAGCCTTCTTGGATCGGGTCCGTCCAAGGGAGGCAGGGGCTTCGCTGACGTGTTTCGGACACCTGCGAGCTTTGGCTTCGGCAGCGGCTGCTCGCCGTCGAACCAGCTTAAGCAGCCTTCGGATAGGTCAGCATGCCATCGTGGGGCACCGCAGCAGGGGTCATCTTCGCCACCTCGATCCTGCCTTGGCCCATCAGGTGCAGCACTGTCCGGCCACTGACCAGAAGGTAGTCCGCGATGATCCGACGGTGGCAGCGCCACCAGACGGCTTCCGAACACATGATGGCGCAGGGCGCCTCCACGCTGAGGTCTATCAGTTGCAGGAGGCCCCGGTAGAACTCCTTCGACATCGCGTAATCAGCGTAGTTGTGGAAGCTCTGATTCTCCCAGAAGCCATTCACCTCCGGCGCCACGTCCTTCACGCGGCTACGACGGCCACCGAGTTCGGGAATGATGAAATGTCGGATCTGCCGTTCGGCTAGGGTATCCGGCAAAGTGTCGAGATTGTACTGAGGGTTCGTGCGCGAACGCGGGATGCTCCGCACATCCACCAACCGCTGCACATTGCCGGCCTTGAGCAGATCGACGAACTCCTCGATCGAACGCGTGGAATGGCCGACCGTGTAGACGGGATGGGTATCATCATTCCGGCCCATAGCGCCAAGTCTCCTTGTTGCTCGCCTCTGTCAGGACTGACCAACGTGGTAGCTGGCCGGCCAGTTCGACCCAGCTTGCATGACCACTTCCCCGTGGTCCTGCTGGCGCTTGCTAAGACGTGCTCGCTGGCGGCGATCCTTCCGGCTGCCTTCCCCGGGCTGTGGCCAGTTCCCGCCGCAGGGCTCGCACCTCCTCGTAGCGGCGCGTCACATCTCGCAGGATGGCGGCCATGCCCTCCATCCGCCCGTCGGGCCCGTGCAGCGGCACGATGGTGAATTCCACCGAGATGCGGCTTCCATCCCCTCGCAGCGCTGGAACAGCAAGCAACGCGCCCGCGCCGTAGCGGCTCTCGCCCGACTCCATGACCTGTTGGAACCCGGTCCAGTGCCGGAGCCGCTGCGGCTCGGGGATGATGATGTCGAGCGACTGGGCCAGCGCCTCGGCAGCGGGGATGCCAAAAATGCGCTCGGCGCCCGGGTTCCAGAAGCGGATGGTGCCGCGCTGGTCGGAAACGATAATGGCGTCCGCTGCGGTATCGAGGAGCGCCCGACCGACCCGGTCCAGTTCCGAAGAACTCATTTCCCCACCGCACATGGCGTTTTCTCCTTTGTCGCTGGCGAGGTGACGGGCCTGGCGCAATCCGTGCCGCGTTCCGTGACGATCAGATCCATCGGTACGTCGTGTGGCTGTGGATAGATCGTACCCAGGCGTGACATCTCGAAACCGACACCGATCGCGAACGGCTTCGGTGTCATGTCGGCTAGGGTCCGGTCGTAATAGCCGCCGCCATAGCCGAGCCGGTGGCCGCAGCCATCGAACCCGACCAGCGGCACCAGCAAGACGTCCGGGAGAAGGATTTCTCCCCGGGCGGGGACAGGAATACCCCACAGGTCGGGCACCATGGTCGCGCCCGGTTGCCATTCCCGAAAAATGACCGGCCGCCCTCGCTCCACGACCACCGGCAGCGCCAGGCGGATGCACCGGCGGTGCAGCATGCGCACCAGGGGCCGCGGGTCGAACTCGCCCTTGAAAGGCCAATAAAAGCCAAGGACGCGGGGTGCGCTCTCGGTCGCCGCGATCATGAGGCTGAGCAAGTGGTCGGTGATGATGCCATCCCGGGCCTCTCGCAGATCTCGCGGCACCAGGGGCCTTCGAGAGATGAGGCGCTCCCGCTCCGCTCGTCGCCAGGTGCGCACGTCCTCCCAGCATGGCATGGCCCCGTCTATAGCTCCTCTCGCAGTGCGGCACAGCGCCTGCGGAGGAAATGCTCCAGGCTTGCCAACACGTCCTGGAGGTCGCGTCGCAGGCTCCGATCTTCGATGCGCGGCAATGCCTTGCGCAGATCAAGGGCCAGCTTGCGAAGCGTCTCGCGGGAGGGGTCCACCCCTATGGCTGCCAATTGCGCCGGCGATGCGGCTTTCGCATCTTTGCCGCTGATCTGCGCGATGTGACGGTGCAGCATGCTGCCGAGCCAAGCGCGCTCAAGAGGGGTGCGCGCCCACCGCACTGCGAGGAGGTTCTCAAGCAACACCAGGATCTCAGCGCGCGTCAGGGGACCGAGGAAAGAAGGCGAGAGTTCGCGCAGGAAGCAGGGCGGCGAACTGCAGGAGACGAGGGGGATGTCGGGGTCGTCTTCGCGCGAGGCCGCTTCCTCGCGCGCGTGATATCCATTCATGGGCTTTTTTCCGCTCGTGTTGTCACCATGACGACGACCGACAATCGCGGGGCAAGAACTGCGGAAGCTGCAGCTGAGGAATTTTGCCGGTTTCTGTGCGTATCGCCGACAAGCTGGCACCCGCTGAAAGGCGCCGCGGTGCTGCTGCAAGGATGCGATCGGTCTGTTGTCGCCATTGGTCCTATCCCAAGCGACAAACCTCGTTTGACAGAAAATATAAGGCAAACGAAAATCAATGCAGAGTCAGTGCAAGATTTTTGCGCTGATTATGGCGGAGGGGAATTTTCGCTTCCAGCTCAGGCGTTTTCTTCCCGGAGCGTCCCCCGCACAAAGGGAGCGTGTCCAAGCGGTTATGAGAGTTCCCCAGGGATCGCAGAGCCCCGGGCTTCGCCTTCATCCTCGCTGCAGGCACGCTTCCCGCGCGCACCTCGATGGAGGCGGCTTTCACAACGGCCCGGCGGGATGGATCTCCCGCCGATCGTGTCTTCGGCCAATTGGCGCCCAGCGCGCCTTTCAAATCGGCACGAGGTCCCGCTCGATGACTGACCGCCTCGGTTCCAGGACGGGCGGCAGGACCAGCCTTTCTCCCAAGGACCCCACAGGCTCGTCCACGGCAAAGCCCGGGCCATCCGTGGCGACCTCGTAGAGAATGCCGTTCGGATCCCGCGCATAGAGGCTGCGGAACCAGAACCGATTCACCGGGCCGCTGGACCGGACGCCCAGGCGCTCCGTCCACTGGCCATAGGCCGCATCCGGGATGCGAAAGGCGACATGGTGCACGCCGCCGGCGCCGGGCAGGGCAGGGCAGGGGGCAGGTCCGGGTCGGCGCGCACATGCAGCTCGGCGGCCGGACCGCCTTCGCCCATCTCGTAGACCTGCACCGTCACCCGAGGGGAGTCGGTTGCGACATAGCTCCGGGCAGACTGCATCGCCAGGATCTTGGTGAGGAACCGGTCCGTGGGCTCGAGGTCGCGCACGCTGATGGTGACTGGGCCCAGGCCCTGGATCTGATGCGCCGCCGGCACGGGGCTGCCGGACCAGGGATGGAAGAAGAAAGCACGATCCTCTTCCACCAAGCTCAGGCGCTGACCTTCCGGGTCCTCGAAGTCGAGATGCCATCGGCCGTCCAGCTCGTGGACAGGGCCATGCGGCACGGCCTCGTTTTCGAAGCGCGCGGCCCAATAGTGCATGGCGTTCGCGCCTGATACGCGCAGCGCGGTGCGCACGATGGAGTTGGTGCCCCGATGCTCACGCTCATCCTGCCAGTCGAAAAAGGTCAGGCCGGTGCCAGGGCTTCCCACGCCATCACCGTAGAACAGGTGGTAGACACTGGTGTCGTCCTGATTGACGGTCTTCTTGACCAGCCGCATCCCGAGCACACGCGTGTAGAAATCGTGGTTGCTGCGCGCGTCCGCCGTGATGGCGGTCAGGTGATGAATTCCATGGAGGTGCATGGCGGCTTCTCCTCCTTCTGGCAGTGTTGCGTGAAAGCGTTGCCCAACCCTTCCGGCAAAACAGGCGGCGGCACCTCCTCGCGGAAGGCCGGCCGCCTGCCGGCCTCGGCTTAGCTGGAGGCTACTGGCCTAGCGCCTGGACCAGTTCGGGCCGCCACCACAGCAGCATCCGTGCGGTGAGCCAGGCCACCGCCAGGGACCCGATCATCCAGACGGGTGCCTGGCTGTCCATCGATCGTGGATCCCAGGCGGTGTCGCCTGCCATCCAGGTCTGTCCGGTACGCTCGTAATGCGCCCGCTGACGCGGGGCGACGTCTCGACGCCCGTTCATGCCGAACCTCCTTCGCGAGGGTTCGCGCTGTTTCCGTCACGCCTCGGGCGCGAGCGGGTCACGGAAATCGCGATCGGATCGCTGGCGGGGAAAGTATCGGCCAGAGCGTCGTCGAGCCGGGCATCCATCGCCGCGCGCTCAGCCCAGGCTGAGCCATGGGTCATCATGTGAAGAACCTCCATGCGGGGGAGGGGAGACACCGCGAGTGCGTCCGAACCCCATCAGATCTCTCGTTGGCTGTCCCCGGGCCGATGGCCCGGGGCTAGACACCCGCGAGGAGAGTTCCCGCATGGCGCGGGTGTCGGCAAAGAATTCCGCGCTTCTTCATGTGAAGTTATATATCTAAATCTGAATTTACTTTCAAGTCATTTTGACTGTTTCTGCTAGAGCACAAGTCTGTCATGAAGTTTCTTCATTGGTCCTATGAAGTATACCCTTCGTGAGTTTGCTTCTCGGACATGCAGCAGGAGGCGCGGACGACCCAGCACTGGGCCTGATCTGCCTCACTGGCCCAGGAGTCGGATTGCTTCCGCCGCATCGCCGCCCGGTCGGTCCAGACGCAGCCGGTACCGCCGATGCGGAGCCGGCACGGCACGTCGACGGAGCGCTTCATCCACCGACGTCAGCACGGCGTCGCGGCAGTCGATCTCCTGGGCGAAGCTCGGCACCCAATAGCGGACCATGTAGGCGAGGCCGTCCGGCTCGTGGGCGGTCAGGCGCGCATCGGGTGGCGGATCGGCTAGAACACCAGGAGCCGCCGCAGCGCTCTCGGCCAGCAACTGGCGCGCGTCCTGTGCCGCGAGCGAATGGTCGAGGGTGATGCGGACCTGCTGACGATACTGGGGCCGGGGCGCGCTGTAGTTGGTGACGCGCTGTTGCGCGATGCGGCCGTTGGGCACGGCCACCTGAACCTTGTCGCGCGTCTCGATGCGGGTGGCACGCCAAGTGATCTCGATCACGCGGCCGCTGAGTCCGGCTTCCAGCTCCACCCAGTCGCCGATGCGATAGGTGTGCTCAAGCCCCAGGGCGATGCCGGCAAAGACGTCGCCCATCACGCCACGCAAGGAGAAGCCGAGCACGGCCACGATGACGCCGGACGTCGCGGCGACGCCCAGCGCCGAGCCTTCGAAGACCAGGGCGATGGTCGCAAGGGCGGCGGCCGAAAGGAGATCCTTGAGCAACTTGGGCGAGCGTCCGCGTCCTCGCTGGTTGCGCGAAAGCACGACATCGGCGAGGCGCATGGCGAGCCAGGCCGCGCTAAAGTAGGCGGCGCTGCCCAAAAGGAGCCGGAGAACCTGGCCACTGGGCGGCGCAGCATTCGCGTCCCCGAAAAGAGGCACCAGCATCGGCTGCGCCAGAAGCAGTCCCACGCTTGTCAGCGTGGCGGCCAGTGGCCCTGCGATCCGGCGCAGCTGCTCGTTCATTCTCGTGACCTCGCAAGACGGTCCGTCTCGGCGAAGGGCTTCGGCGAGACGCGCAGCACGGTCAGTTCGCGCTCTTTGCCTTGCAGCGTCGGCCACGAGATGGACCTGCCGGCGGTCATGCCGATCAGGCCGGCCCCCACGAGGGTGAGGACCGAAACACGGCCCGCCTCGATGTCGGCCTCGTGGGGATAAACGAGCTGGACACGGCTGACCGTCCCGGTGCCGCCATCGCGAAATTCGACGTGGGAGTGCATTGCCACCACGTCCGGCGGCATCCGGCCGGGAGGCACGATCCGAGCGCGATCAATCTCGCGCAGAAGATGAGCGGCGACTTCGGGGTTGCGACGCGCAGTCGCAGTGGCAAGGGTGAACAGCCGTTCCTCGTCCGCCGTAGAGAGGGTGATGGGAGGCTGGGTCCGCTTTTTGGCGCGGCGGCCTTCAAGCAGTGTGGTGTCGGTTGTCATGGCCTTTTTCCTTCAGGGCACATCATCAGTTGGGATTGTGAGGGCGCGGGTCCGGGGCTCCGGCATGCCAGCCGCCCTTGTCCGCAAGGCTTTTCTTGCGATCGCGCGGCGTCGAGGAATCTGGCTTCAGGATGCGGCAGGCGGACGCGCGTCTTTGCCGATCGCGCGTCGCCTGCCGGCTTGGGCTCAACCCAAAGAAATCAGCCCACCGCCCAAGCGAACTCGGGCTGCCACCACAGCACCATCCTTGCCGTGACCCAGGCCACGAACAAGACGCCTACGATCAAGGAGCGAGCCTGCTTTTCCGTAGGCCCGGTCTTCCGTGCTTCCGCGCGCTTCGCCGGGTGGGGGCTGCCGAGTCCGTATCGGCGTGCCAGCCCGCTCATGCGCCGCTTCCTTGGCGCTCGCGAAGGCGCCATCGAACCGGGCGCAGGGCGCGGCGGGCTCGAAGCGAATGAAGCGGAGGCGATCCACCAAATCAGGGGTCAACATGGGCAGAACCTTATTCGGGGCGGGGAGGGGCATCGCCGCGAAAGCGTGAGCACCCCATCAAACACTCTCGTCCGCTGTCCCCGAGCCAATGGCTCGGGGCTAGGCTCCCGCGAGGAGAGTTCCCGCATGGCGCGGGTGCCGGCAGTAAATTCCGCGCATCTGCATAATAAAAACAATATAGTAAAATTCCGATTTTATTTCAACTCTGCGAGTGGTGGCGCCGGTACCGTGACGCCGCCTCGAAGCTCCACCGCGAGCGAAGAACTTCCGACATGCGCCGAAGCGGTCACTGGATCACGGTGACATTGTCGCCAGTGATTGTGATCACGCATCGAAAAGCGTCGGCCCGAACATTCGAGCAGTGGGCCTCTGCGGTGTGTCGCCCAGGACTCGCCACACTGGCAGCAGCGCTGGTGGATTGCTGTTCGACGTTCCTTCGGCCTGCTTCGACGCCGTCGATGTAAAGGACGACGGAAGAACTCTTTCCGGGCTGAAGATTTTGCGTATCGACCGTTGCGACCACCAGCGACTAAGTGTCACAGCAGCCATTCGATCGGCAGGCAGGACAGCAGCCAGACCATGGCCCGCCGCAGAGCGGTCGTGCCCGGCTCGGTGCGGTGCTGGACGAGCGTGCCATCGCGTCGTTCGACCCACTCAAGCTCGCCATCGGAGGCAAGCTGAACCTCGTAGGCCTGGGCGGGGAGCCGCTCGGCGAAGCTCGCCTCCAGGGCCTGCGTCAGGGAAGGGCTTTCGATCACGAAGCCCAGCTCGGTGTTCAGATGGATGGAGCGCGGGTCGAAGTTGAAGGACCCGACGAAGAGGCGCTCGCCATCCACGGCGAAGGTCTTGGCGTGCAGAGCCGAGGCAGCGGAGGTTTCTGATCCCCCCAACCCGGAACCGGAGCCGAGCAAAAGTCGCGAACCCTCCGCGACGACGGGATCCCGGCCGATGCCGTGGAGTTCGTAGAGCCGCACGCCGGCGCGCAGCAGCGCCTCGCGCTGGTGGGCATAGCCCGCGTAGACCACGGGCACGTCGGTCGACCGCAGGGCGTTCGTGAGGATGCCCACATCCACGCCGCCGCGGGCCAGCCCCGCAAAGGCGTCGACGCCGGCATCGGTCGGCACGAAATAGCCCGAGACGAGGCGGAGGCTGCGGCGCGGCTCACCGATGGCGCGCCGCAAGGTCGGCCAGAGCAGGTCCTCGCGCGGCGCAAGCCCCAGCGCCTTGGCCGGGTCGTCGCTCACCATCGTCACCGGTGCCCAAGTCCATGGCAGCGTTCCGTCGAAGATCCGCTCGATGATGGGCAGCGACCGGACGGATGCGACATAGGCCTGCGCAGCCGGCGTGCTGCGGGCCAATTCGGCCGCATCCTCGATCTCCGCTACGTCTCGCTCCGGGGCTGCGGGGAGGATCCGTGAGGCGGGATAAGCGGAGGCGCTGTTCCAGTAGCGATCGAAGTCAGCCGAGACATCGCGCACCACGGGGCCGATCGCCAGCGCGTCCAGGTCGACGAAAAGCCCTTCCTCCCGGGCGCCGAAGTACTCGTCGCCGATGTTGCGCCCGCCGACGACAGTGACCTGGTTGTCGGCGGTGAAGCTCTTGTTGTGCATCCGCCGGTTCAGCCGGCGGAAGTCGGCGAGGTAGCCGAGCGCCTTGGGCCAGCGCAGGACGAAAGGGTTGAACAGGCGGACCTCGACCCCGGGGAGGGCGTCCAGCGCGGCGAGCGGCCCGTCCAGGCCGGATGTGCCGTTGTCGTCCAGCAGCAGGCGGACGCGGACGCCGCGGCTGGCGGCGGCCCGGATCTCGTCGAGCAGCAGCGAGCCCGAAAGGTCGCCCTTCCAGATGTAGTATTGGAGATCGAGGCTGCGCGTCGCCGCCCGTGCCAGCAGCACCCGGGCGGCAAAAGCCGCAGGGCCATCGTTCAGCAGATAAACGCCACTCTGGCCTGGCGGCCCTGATGCGGCCAGCCACGCGCCGGGGCTGGTTGGCGTGGCCCCTGGCGCTGAAACAGCGGTCGAGGCTTGGCGAGGCTCCAGAGGCGGTAGAGGGAAAAGCAGGCGAAGGCCCACAGCCGCGACCAGAAGAAGCGCGACCGCCACCCACAGGACCCGAAGCGCTCTTCCAACCACCGCATGCCCCTATGGGCTCACGCCACTGGTCCAAAGGCCGGAAAGGATCGGGGGTTTCGCTTCGGTCACCTGAGGGGCAGCACCAGATCTGGCTGCCACCAGAACAGCAAGTGCGTGGCAAGCCACGCGGCCAACAAGGCCCCGATGATCATGACACGCGCGTGGTTCTCGGTCGGACCCGCACTCTGAGCCGGGTCGTCGGATCCCAAGCCGCTGATGATGCCTCTCCCTTCCACGGCGGCGGAGGCGCTGCCTCGCGGGATCAGCGACCTCCAGGAGATCCGAGGCGCTGGCCGGGGCTGCTCCTTAGACTGGTGGCGACTCAGGGCCGCAACGAGCATCGCGTCAACCGATGCCGCTCGTCGCTCCGTGGAAGCATGGCGCTGCTCTGCCAAATCCTGCTGTGCCATTTCGCGGAGCCTTCATGTCGAGAGCGGAGGCGTCAAGGCGCCGACGAAAGCCGCCGGCGCCGGCCTTGCTCAGCTGTTTGAGCCGGCACTCACCAGCGCGCCGACGGATTCCGCGGTCGCGGCCGACAACGTCCAACCCAGGTGGCCGTGACCCGTGTTGTAGAACACGCGCGGATTCCGGCCACGGGCCACGCGCGGCATCATGTCGGGCATCATCGGCCGCAGCCCGGCCCAGGGTACCGCCGCTCGCGTGCTCATGCCTGGGAAGTGGGCGCGGCACCAGGAGACCAGGGGCGCGATCCGATCCGCCCGGATGTCGCGGTTGTAGCCGTTGAATTCGGCCGTCCCCGCTACGCGGAAGCGGCGCGCTCCCAGGCGGCTGGTCACGATCTTGGCCTTGTCGTCGAGCAGGCTGACCCAAGGCGCGGCTTCCTGGTCCGCAGCGTCCTCAAGCGTGACCGTGATCGAGTAGCCCTTCACCGGATAGATATTGATCCGGTCCCCCAGCGTCCTGCCGATCTGGCGCGACATCACGCCACCGCAAACCACGAGCGCGTCGAAGTCCTGCGTCTCGGGCGGGGGCAGGGCGCCATCGGCACCCGGCTCGGCGGATCGGCTGGTGACCGTCACGCCATGGGTATACGCGGCGGTTGAAAGCACCTCGGTCGAGAAGCGCATCGTCACCCCGTGCCGGACGCAGGCCAGCGCCAGGCCGTGGGTGAATTTGTGGATGTCGCCGGTGAAGTCGCTCGGCGTGTAGAAGCCGCCATGGACCTCACCCTTCAGAGCAGGTTCGATGGAGCGGATCTCCGACGGCGTCACGGCCCGCCGCTCCAGCCCACCCCTGCGCAGCAGCTCGGTGACGCGGGCAGCCGCCTCGAAGTCTTCCTTCGAGTGATAGAAATGCAGGATGCCGCGGTTCTCGGCGTCGAAGTCGATCCCTTCCTCCTCGGCCATGCGGCGCAGATGCGCTCGCGCCTCGAGGGCGAGGCGGGCCGAGGTGACGGTGTTCTCCTCGTAGCGCGGGATCGAAGCGACAAACTCGGCCATCCAGGAAAGCTTGTGCCAGGACGGCTTGGGGCTCATGAGCAGGGGCGCGCCCGGCGTGAACATCCACTTCATGCCCTTCAGCACGGTGGCCCAGCTGTTCCAGACCTCGGCGTTGGACGCCGAGAGCTGGCCGCCATTGGCGAAGGAGGTCTCCATCGCGGCGTAGGGGTGACGGTCGAAGACGGTGACCGAGTGACCGCGGCGGGCGAGGTTGTAGGCGGTGGTGATGCCGGTGATGCCGGCGCCGATCACGGCGACGGTTTGAGGGCGCGAGCGGGGCATGCGCATTCTCCTCCCGCGCCGAAGCGCGGTTCGAATGCCCCCTCTGTCATTGGCCTGAGAGCATCACCTCTGCTCCGTCCTGGGGCAGGGGCTTACACCGTCGGCGGGAGCGGCTGCTCCACTTTTCAGAGTTCCAAATCGGTCGCGGTGCTGAGCCTGAGAGTTTCCGGGGCGGTTGCTCCTTCGGCGCCGCAACGACCTTACAGCCGCCGCGATCTCTCCCGCCCGAGCATTGAAACACGGCCCGATCGAAAATGTCAAACCCGTAATATTCGGGTTGGTCGTGCCCGGCAGTGCCGAGCAGGGGTGGTCCTACATCTGACTGACTGTCCGCAAAGTGGCTTCCGTTGATCAAGCGAGGCGGCGGAGCATGATGCGGCTCATGGCGGTGTGGATCATGGCGATGCCGGTTTCGGGCAGCCGCTCGTGGTCACGGGCGAGGCGGCGGGAGCGCGAAAGCCATGCGAAGGTGCGTTCCACCACCCACCTGCGCGGGATGACCTGGAAGCCTTTGGGCTTGTCCTCCAGGCCGGGACGCCACGCCTGGCGTTGACGGTGAAATGGCACCTCGACACGCCATCCTCTGGCCTGGTCCAGCCACCTGGCGAAAGGGCCAGTGTAAGCTCCGTCCGCCCAGACAAGTTCGAGACGGGGCAACGCGCTAGACGACGTCACCTCGACCATCTGCTGCGCCCCTGCCGTGTCGTGCAGGCTAGCTGCATGGATGTGGGCGAGGAGGATCAGGCCTGAGGCGTCCACCAGCAGGTGCCGTTTGCGCCCGAAGGTCTTCTTGCCTGCGTCGAACCCGCGTTCAGGGCCGCCTGCGCCCGTGGCGCGTGCTGTCTGGGAGTCGATCACTCCTGCCGAGGCTTTGCGGCTTCGCCCCGCCTTCTCGCGGGCGTGCTCGCGCAGCCGATCGTGCAGGCGTTTGAGGGTGCCGT
>NZ_JAPFQI010000023.1 GCF_026183895.1 Sabulicella glaciei
CTCACGTAGCTGAACAAGCTCTCCGTCCGCTCGTCTGTCCCGCGCATCGCTCGTCCCCCTGCCTGACCAGAAGGAATCACAGCCAAGACACCAACGCGACCGTTTTTCAGCAGCCTGTTAGGGAGCAAAGTCACATGAGCGATTTCTTCACCTCGTCCTTCATGGCGAGCGGGTACAGTTCGTCCCTGTCCGCCTCGGCGCAGGGCCAGCTTTCGTCCGCCTACACGGCGGCGCTGAGCAGCGAGATCAAGACGGTTGCCGACTATTTCGGCTTCCTCGCCTTTGAGCGGACCGGCGACCGTGACGCCGCGCTGGCGGTGAAGGAAGCGGTGGCCGCGGGTCAGTTCACCCTGTCCGACCTTTTCGGCGCGGCGCAGAGCAAGACCGGCCCCGTGGATGGTGCCGCCGTCAACAACCCGGCCCCGAAGCTGACCGTCCTGGGCGAGACCTTCGAGCTTTCGAGCATCCTCAGCGGCCTCGACACGGAGACCTGGACGACCTCGAGCAAGGTCGGCAAGACGACCGAGACGGTCTATCACACGCGCGAGTTCTTCACCTCGCTCTCGGTCGGCGAGTACGACACGGACTGGGCGGTGGTGCCGGAGCCCGTGACGAACGTGGCGCCGACCGCCGAAGCCATCGTGGTCAACCTGACCGAGACCCTGGGCAAGGCTGCTTCTTTTTCCGCCCCCATCGACCTGCTCGGCAACGCGGTTGATCTTGATGGCGATGCGCTCAGCATCGTGGCGGGGAGCTACAAGTTCACGGTCGACGGCGTCGTCCAGCCCGCGAAGCCGTCCTTCCTGACCATCACGGACGGCGTCGTGGTGTTCGATACCTCTACGGATCTTCTCAAGGACGAGATGATGGTCGTGAAGGTCGAATACGACATCACGGACTCAGCCGGGCACGTCATCCCGAACTCGCTGACGATCAACTACACCGGCACGGCCGACCTCTACAGCTACAAGTCGGAGAGCTTCACCTTCACGAAGAGCGGGGGCAACCTCACCTTCAACGGGAGCCTCCAGGCCCAGAGCGGCGCGCAGAATGGTGTGATCGACATCGCGCTCCATGCGGACCTGAACGCCACCAACGAGACCTTCTTCCTGGACGTCGAGCCGCGGCCGAACTCGGTCGACTTCACCCTCGGGGGGACGGCGAACTCGGATGGCACCGAGGTGCTGCAGAACTACAGCGGCCAGGTCAATGTCGCCCTCGCCTCTCTTGCCGATGGCGCGGTGTCCTTCAATGGCGGCTTCAGCACGCAGGTCGCGAATGGCTCCAGCGTCACCCTCACCCTGAACTACGACGTCTGGGCCTGAGCAACCGGGAGAGGCGCCCAGGCGCCTCTTCGCTTCCCACCGGGAGGGCGGACTACTCCTCCCGGACCGGCCGCTCCATCAGGGAATGGAGCGCGCCCTGCACATCCAGCCGCCCTTCCAGCAGCGCCGCCACGGTGGCGCAGACGGGCAGCTCCACCCCCACCGTCGCCGCGCGGGCCAGCAGGGCGGGCGCCGTCGCTACCCCCTCCGTCACCGCCGAGCGTCCGCGCAGCACCTCTTCCAGCGAGGCGCCGCGCCCGAGCGCGAGGCCGAGCGAGGTGTTGCGGCTGCGCTCGCCCGTCGCCGTCAGCAGCAGGTCGCCCAAGCCCGAAAGCCCCGCCGCCGTCGCCGCCTCGCCGCCAAAGGCCACGACCAGGCGCGACAATTCGGCGAGGCCGCGCGTGACCAGGGCGGCGCGCGCATTCTCGCCCAGGCCGGCGCCCATCGCGACGCCCGCCGCGATGGCCAGCACGTTCTTTGCCGCGCCGCCTAGCTGCACGCCGACCGGGTCCCCGCTCAGGTAAAGGCGCAGCCGCCCTCCGGACAGCGCCGCCTGCGCCGCCCGCGCCAGGGCGAGGTCGCGGCTGGCGACGACACTGGCGGCGGGCAGGCCGGCCGCGACCTCGTGCGCGAAATTGGGGCCGGACAGGATGGCGGCCGGTTGGCCGGGGCGCAATTCCTCCAGCACCTCCAGCGGCAGGCGGTGGCTCCCGCCTTCCAGCCCCTTGCACAGTAGGACGAGTGGCGGCAGGCGCGCCGGCCAGGTGGCGAGGGTGGCGCGCAGGGGCTGCATCGGCACGCCCACCACCGCCAGCGACGCCCCTTCCGGCCATTCCGCCGAGACGCGCAGCGAGGGCGGGAAGCCGTAGCCCGGCAGGCGACGCCGGTTTTCGCGCGCCTCCGCCATCTCGGCCGCGTGGCGTCCGTCGCGGGCCCAGAGCGTGACCGCCCGGCCCTGCCGCGCGGCGTGGATGGCGAGGGCCGTGCCCCAAGCCCCCGCGCCGAGGACAGCGAGGCTATTCATCCGCGATCCGCTCCAGGGTCCAGCCGCCGCCCGCTTCCCCGGTGGCGAGGGCGGCATGCAGCGCGGTGAGGATGGCGCGCGCTTCCTCCTCGAAGCCGAAGGGCGGGTTGACGATGGCGAGGCCGCTGCCGTTCAGCCGCGCCGCATCGGTCGGCTCGCGGAGGTGAAGCTCGGCGGCGACGATGTCGCGAATGCCGCTGTCGCGCAGCGCCGCGTGGAAGGCGCGGGCCGGGGCGCGGCCCTTGACTGGGTACCAGGCGGCCTGGACCAGCCCGCGCGAGCGTCGCCACGTCTCGGCCATGGCGGCGACAAGGCGCCCATACTCGCCCGGCTGCTCGAAGGGCGGGTCCAGGAGGACGAGGCCGCGCTTCTCCGGAAAGGGAAGCAGGGCGCGCACCGCTTCCGCCGCGTCGCGCCGGTGGACGGAAACGCGCTTGTCGCGGCGGAAGGCGGCGCGCAGCGTGGCATGATCCGCCTCGTGCAGCTCGACCAGGGTCAGGCGGTCCCCCTCGCGCAGCATCGCCGACGCGAGGGCGGGCGAGCCGGAGTAGGGGCCCCCTTCCCTACGGACGAGATCCAGCCAGGGCGCGAGCGGCCCTTCCGTGATGCCCAGCAGCTTGCCGATGCCCGCGCGCCACTCGCCGGTCCGCTCCGCCTCGGAGGAATGGAGGTCGTAGCGGCCGATCCCGGCATGGGTGTCCAGCACGTGGAAGGGTGCGGGCTTGCGCCGCAGCGCGACGAGAAGGGCATGAAGCAGCGCGTGCTTCATGCAGTCGGCGAAATTTCCCGCGTGAAAGGCGTGGCGGTAGTTCAAGCCCGCAGGACGGCGCCGTTGCCGAAGCCGGCCTCCATCTGCGCCGCGATCCACTCGCCCGCCTCGTCCGGCTGGCGCAGCGTCTTCGGATCCTCGCCGGGCATCGCCACCTGGCGGAGGTTGGTGGCGGTCGGGCCGGGATCGGCCAGGGCGACGCGCAGGGGGGTGCTCGCCACCTCGCGCGCCCAGGCGAGGACGAGGTGGTGCTGCCCCGCCTTGGCGGCGCCGTAGAGGCCCCAATAGGCCTCGGGCTCCTCGGCGCGATGGTCCGTCAACACCAGGGCGCGCCCGGCGGGGGCGGCGCGCAGCAGCGGGTCGGCGGTGCGGATCAACCGCCAGCAGGCGGAAAGATTGACCGCGAGGCTCTCGTTCCAGTCGCGCGGCATGATGTGCGCGACAGGCGTCAGCTTCGCCAGCAGCCCCGCCGCGTGCACCAGCATGTCCAGGCGGCCGAAGCGCTGCAGCAGCGTAGGGCCGAGCGCGTCCAGCTGCTCCGCCTCCTTCACCAAGTCCAGCGGCAGCAGCGTGGCGCCCTGGCCGGTGGCGGCGCGGACCGCATCGTCCAGCTCCTCCAGCCCGCCCTGGGAGCGGGCGGTGGCCACCACATGCGCGCCCCGCTTGGCCAGCGCTAGCGCGGTCGCCCGCCCGATCCCGCGCGATGCCCCGGTGACGAGCGCGACCTGTCCGGCGAAGGTCATGCGCACCCCGCGATGCGGGCAAAACGGTTCGCAACGCGAGCCGCGCCCAGGCCACCCGCGCAGCCGGCGCGGCAGCTCACGGCGCGAAAGCCAAGCGGCCGGAGGCCGCGCCCGGCGCCTGAGGGCATCAACAAGGCCGGCCTGTTCACAGGCTGGCCTGGAGCTGCTTGGTCCGTTGCTCCTCGTTGGCCGGCCAGTCCGTGAGCGGGATGGCGTAGTCGCCGGTGAAGCAGGCGTCGCAATAGCCGGGATTGGCGGCGTTGCGCCCCGGCCGGCCCAGCGCCCGGTACAGCCCGTCCAGCGAGATGAAGGCGAGGCTGTCCACGCCGATCAGCTTCGCCATCGCCGCCACATCGTTCTGCGCGGCCAGGAGATGCGCGCGGTCCGGCGTGTCGATGCCGTAGTAGCAGGAATGCGTCGTGGGCGGCGAGGAGATGCGCATGTGCACCTCGGCCGCGCCGGCCTGTCGCACCATCTCGACGATCTTCTTGGAGGTGGTGCCGCGCACGATGGAATCGTCCACCAGGATGACGCGCTTGCCCTCCAGCGCGGGGCGGTTGGCGCTGTGCTTCAGCTTCACGCCGAGATGGCGGATCTGGTCCGTCGGCTCGATGAAGGTGCGGCCGACATAGTGATTGCGGATGATGCCCAGCTCGAAGGGGATCCCTGCCTCGGAGGCGTAGCCCATCGCGGCCGGCACGCCCGAATCCGGCACCGGGACGACGAGGTCGGCTTCCACGTGGCTTTCCCGCGCCAGTTCCGCGCCGATGCGCTTGCGCGTGTCGTAGACCGGCGTGCCCTCGACCACCGAGTCGGGCCGGGCGAAGTAGATGTACTCGAAGATGCAGAAGCGCTCGGGCGCGGCCGTGAAGGGCTTCACGCTCTGCACGCCGTTGTCGTCGATGATGACGATCTCGCCCGGCTCCACGTCGCGCACGAAATCGGCGCCGACGATGTCGAGGGCGCAGGTCTCCGAGGCCAGCACCCAGCTGTCATGGAGGCGGCCCAGCACCAGCGGCCGCACCCCCAGCGGGTCGCGCGCGCCGATCAGCGCGCCATTGTGCAGGGCGACGAGGGAATAGGCGCCCTGGACCTGCTTCAGCGCATCGATCAGCCGGTCGAGCACCGTCGAGTAGAGGCTGATGGCGATGAGGTGGACGAAGACCTCGCTGTCGGTCGAGCTCTGGAACAGGCAGCCGCGGCGCACCAGGGCGCGGCGCAGCTGCGCGGCATTGGTGAGGTTGCCGTTATGGGCGACCGCGAAGCCGCCGAACTCGAAATCGGCGAAGAGCGGCTGGACATTGCGGATCGCCGTCTCGCCCGTGGTGGCGTAGCGGTTGTGGCCCACCGCGGCACGGCCGGGCAGCCCGGCCATCACCTTGGCGTCGCCGAAGATGTCGCCGACCAGGCCGAGGCCCTTGTGGGTGCGGAACTGCCCGCCCTCCCCCATGGCGACGATGCCCGAGGCTTCCTGGCCCCGGTGCTGCAGGGCATGGAGGCCGAGCGCGACCAGCGCCGCCGCATCCTTGGCGTTCCACACGCCAAGGACGCCGCACTCCTCATGGAACTTGTCGTCGTCGGACAACGGAAGAGACATGGCGACCTGGCCCTTTACGTTCGGTTCCGGGCGGGCGGGCGCAGCAGGTCTTCCTGCGTGGGCACGCGGCGTTCCGGTGGGGCGGCGATGCGGGGGCGATACTCCGGCGGGAGCAACCCCACAACCCAACGCGCGCCATCCGCGATATGCGGCAGCGTCCTGGCTTCGCGCACCGGCTCGGGCCATTCCCCCGTGTCGGGCTCGAGCAATCCGGCCAGGACATAGGCCAATATGGCGATGGCGACGCCCCGTGCCAGCCCGAACAGCGCACCCAGCGAACGATCCACCCCGCCCAGCGCCGAACCCTGCACCTTGCCCGCGATGACATGGATGACGAGCTTCAGGACGATCAGCACCACCAGGAAGACGACGGCGACCGAAAGCCCGTCGGCGATCCAGTCCACCTCCACCAGCTGGTCCATGAAGGGCCGCACCGCGCCGCGAAAGGCGAAGCCGGCAAAGGCCGCGCCGATCCAGGCGCCGATGCCCAGCACCTCGCGGATGAAGCCGCGCATGAAGGCCAGGATGGCGGAGAGCACCATTACCAGGAGGAGCACGCCGTCCACCCAGGTCATCGCGGCGTTCCATGTCGGGGAGAGATCATGGGGAGGGTTTAGGCGAGGATCGGTGGGGGTTGAAGCGTCACGCCCGTTCCTTGCGCTTCACCGTCTGCGCGGCGAAGGGCGCCACAAGGTCGGCGAGGTGGCCGATCTCGTCCAGCCGCAGCCCCTCCACCGGGGCGGGGGGCTTCTGGCCGCGCGCCAGGCGGCGGGGAAGCACCGCCGCGCCGAAGCCCAGCTTGCGCGCTTCGCGCAGGCGCGACTCCGCCTGTGCCACCTGCCGCACCTCGCCGCTCAGCCCGACCTCGCCGAAATACACCGCGTCCGATTCCGTGGGCCGGTCGGTCATGGCCGAAACCAGCGCCGCCGCCACGGCCAGGTCGGCCGCCGGCTCGTTGATGCGCAGCCCGCCGGCGATGTTCAGGTAGACATCGGCCTGGGCGAAGGTCAGGCCGCAGCGCGCCTCCAGCACCGCCAGCAGCATGGCCAGGCGCCCGCCATCCCACCCCACCACCTGCCGCCGGGGCGAGCCGCCGGCCGAGGGCGAAAGCAGAGCCTGCACCTCGACCAGCACGGGCCGCGTCCCCTCCAGCCCGGCGAAGACGGCGGAGCCGCTGATGTTGCCGCGCCGCTCCGCCAGGAACAGCGCCGAGGGATTGGCGACCTCGACCAGACCGCCTTCCGTCATCTCGAAGACGCCGATCTCGTCCGTCGCGCCGAAGCGGTTCTTCACCGCGCGCAGGATGCGGAACTGGTGGCCGCGATCGCCTTCGAAATACAGCGTCGCGTCCACCATGTGCTCCAGCACGCGCGGCCCGGCCAGCGTGCCCTCCTTGGTGACGTGGCCCACCAGCACCAGGGCGAAGCCGCGCGCCTTGGCGGTCCGGATCAGCTCCGCCGCGCAGGCGCGCACCTGGGCGACGGTGCCGGGCGCGGAGTCCAGCGTGTCGAGCCACATGGTCTGGATGGAGTCGATGACGACCAGCGCAGCCTCGCGCTCGGCCTCGAGACTGGCGGTGATGTCGCGCAGCGCCGTGGCATTGGCCAGGGCGAGCGGCGTCTCCGAGAGGCCCAGGCGGCGGGCGCGCAGCCGCACCTGCTCTACCGCCTCCTCGCCCGAGATGTAGAGGACGCGCTTGCCGGAAACGGCCATGCGGGCCGCAGCCTGCAAGAGGATGGTGCTCTTGCCGATGCCGGGGTCGCCGCCGACCAGCACCGCGGAGGCGGGGACGAAGCCGCCACCCAGGACGCGGTCCAGCTCGGCGAGGCCGGTGATGTGGCGCGGCGGCGGGGCGCCCTGCCCCTTCAGCCCGACGAAGTCGAGCCCCTTGCCGCGCGGCGCCTTGCCGGCTGGGCCGGGGCCGGCCTGCACCACCTCCTCCGACAAGGTGTTCCACTCGCCACAGGCGTCGCAGCGCCCCTGCCACTTCGGATGCGCCGCCCCGCAGGACTGGCAGACATAGCGCGCGCGATCCTTGGCCATGATTAGAACATAGAGAGAACGAGACTCCGCTTCAAGGCGGCGCTACTCGTCCTCCTCCGGCACGGGCGGGATGGGAAGGAGGCCGGACTCCTTCACCGAGGCCAGGGCGATCTCCACCGACAGGCGTTCCAGCCCCGGCAGGGGACGGATCTCCTCCGTGATCAGCTCGTCCAGGGCGGAGATGTCGGGCACACGCAGCTTGAGGAGGTAGGACCACTCTCCAGTGAGCTGATGGCATTCCAGCACTGCCTGCTGCTTGCGGACTAGGCGGCGGAAGGCGCTGTCCTCCTTGCCCGGCCGCATGTCGAGCCGAAGGAAGGCCAGAAGCGGCACGCCGACCAGGGCAGGATCCAGCGCGGCGTGCCAGCCGCGGATCAGCCCGCGCTCCTCCAGCCGCTTCTGGCGCTCGGCCGTAGCGGAGACGGAAAGCCCGGCGACCTTGGCGATCTCGGCGAGGCCGGCCGCACCGTCCGCCTGCACCGCGAGCAATATCTTCCGGTCAATCTCGTCCATCACCGGACTCTATACGGCATTGGAGCCTTTGAAAAGGAAAACCGCCGCGACAGGCGGTCTGCCGCGCAAAGGGGAAGCGCGGCACCGTCCCATCGCGGCGGGAAGCCGGGCGGGTGGACCCCGCCCGGGGATGTCAGATGTAGATCTCGTTCAGCGGCGCGAAGCCGTTGAACTTCTGGCTGGCATAGGTGGTGACATAGGCCCCGGTGGCCAGCAGCTCCACCTTGTCGCCGTCGCGCAGTGCCAGCGGCAGACGGTAGTTGCTCTTCTCGTAGAGCGTGTCCGTGCTGTCGCAGGTCGGCCCGGCGATGGTCACCGGCCCTTCCTCCGCGCCGTCATGCGGGGTGCGGAAGCCATACTTGATGGCCTCGCCCTCCGTCTCCGCCAGCCCGCCGAAGCGCCCGATGTCGAGATAGACCCAGCGCACCGGATCGTCCTCGCCCTTGCGGGAAACGAGCACGACCTCGCTCTGGACCACGCCCGCATCGGCCACAAGGAAGCGGCCGGGCTCGATGACGATCTCCGGCAGGGCATTGCCGAAATGCTTCGTCATCGCACCCATGATGGCGTCGCCGAAGGCGCCGATCTCCGGCACCTCGCTCTTGTACCGCACGGGGTAGCCGCCGCCGAGATTGACCATGCGCACCTTCACCCCCGCCTCGGCGAGGTCGGTGAATAGCATGGCGACCTTGGCGATGGCCGCCTCGTAGGCCGCGGTCTTCACCTGCTGGGAGCCGACATGGAAGCTCAGGCCGAAGGCGTCCAGGCCGAGCTCGCTCGCCTGCACCATCAGCTTGCGCGCCATCTCGACCTCGCAGCCGAACTTGCGCGACAGCGGCCACTCGGCGCCGTCATTGCCGACCAGGATGCGGCAATAGACGCGCGCGCCGGGGGCGGAACGGGCGAGCTTCAGCAGCTCCGCCTCGCTGTCGAAGGCGAACATCCGCACGCCGCGCGCATAGGCCGCCGCGATGTCGCGCTCCTTCTTGATCGTGTTGCCGTAGGAGACGCGCTCGCCGGCCGCGCCGGCGTCGAGGCACATCTCCACCTCCTGGAAGGAGGCGGCATCGAAGAAGGAGCCGAGGCCCACCAGACGCTCCAGGATCGGCGCGGCGGGGTTGGCCTTCACGGCGTAGTAGATGCGGGCCAGCGGCAGCGCGGCCTTCAGCCGGGCATAGTTCTGCTCCACGCGATCCACGTCCATGACGAGGCACGGCGTGGCAGGCTCCATCTCCGCGAGATAGCGAGCGACCTTCGGGGTCATCGCACCATCCTCCACCAGCATGTGTGGAACCCTCCCCTTTTCGTGGGGCGGCCCCAGATTGACGAAACGGTCGAACGAACCAGCGACCAAGAAGAAACCGCGAGGCTTGCGACCCGCGGGGTGCCAGAACGCTTGACGTCGTTGCGTAAACCTTGCGCCGCGGTGGCGAGCCTTACTCGGGGCTCCGCTCCGTGGGCCTGGGGCCTAGAGGCACGTGCGTACTGCGTCTTGTGGAGGGGGCAGATACGCGCGCCGGCCGGCATATGCAAGTGACATCGGGCCTGGAGGCAAAGATTTTTCGCGCTGCCCCGGCACGGCGCCGGAAGGCCCCCAGGACGCTCGCGGAAAGCCTGGAAAAATCATGCTTCCCGCCCCGCGCTGGCCGGACGGCTTCCGGCCATGACCTGCGGTCGGGTCACGCATGCCCCCAGGGCAAGCGCGTCGGCTCAGGCCACGCGCCGCAGCCCCGTCAGCAGCGCGCCGGCCTCGCGGGCCGTCATGGGAAAGCCGATCAGCGAACCTTGCGCCTCGCTGCAACCCTTTTCCGCGACGGCCCGAAGCTGCGCCTCGGTTTCCACCCCTTCGGCGGTCACGGCGATGCCCAGGCTAAGGCCGAGTCCGCCGATCGCGCGCACGATCGCCCTGGATTCACGCCGGTCGGGCAGCCCGGCGACAAACGACCGATCCACCTTGATCTTGTCGAAAGGCGCGCGGAGCAGATAGGCGAGCGAGGAATACCCCGTGCCGAAATCGTCCAGCACGATCCGCACGCCCAGGTCGCGCAGGCGGCACAGGATGTCCAGGTTGGCCTGGTCCTCCTGCAGCAGCACCGACTCCGTCACTTCCAGCTCGAGGCGGTTGGGCGCGAGGGACGCATCGGCCAGCGCCTCCCGCACCGCCGCCAGGAGGCGCGGCGAGCGGAACTGGACCGGCGAAAGGTTCACCGCAACCCGCACGTCGTCCGGCCAGAGCGCGGCGGCCTTGCAGGCTTCCCGCAGCACCCATTCGCCGATGGGAATGATGGCGCCGCTTTCCTCGGCCAGCGGGATGAACTCGGTCGGCGGCACCGCATCCTGTCCTTCCGGGAACCAGCGCAGCAGCGCCTCGAACCCGGTCACGCGGTCGTCGCTCAGCCGCCGGAGGGGCTGGAAGCGCAGGGACAGCTCGGCCTGCTCCAGGGCGCTGGCGAGGCTCCGCCGCAGCCCATGGCGGCGCTCCGCCTCCTCCGCCATGGCGCAGTCGAAGAAGCGCGCGGCGTCGCGCCCGTCGCGCTTCGCGCGGTACAGGGCGATGTCGGCATGACGGACCAGCTCGTCCGGCAACAGGCCGTCGCGCGGCGCAAGCACGGCGCCGATGCTGGTGCTCACCACATAGGGTTGCCCGTTGAGGTAGTAGGGACGGCGCAGCGCCTCCAGCGCCCGTTCGGCCAGGAGGCTGGCCTCCGGCAGCCCGTCGCCATCCGTGGCGGCCAGGATGGCGAACTCGTCCCCGCCCAGCCGCGCCACGAGGTCGCGCGGTCCCGCGCAGTCCCGCAGGCGTTCCGCCGCCTCGCAAAGCAGCGCATCGCCCGCCGGATGGCCCAGCGTGTCGTTGATCGCCTTGAAATGGTCGAGGTCGAGGCAAAGCAGGGCCAGCCCCTCCCCCGGCCGGAGCCCGGCGAGGTCGTGCGCCAAGCGGTCACGGAGGAGGCGGCGATTGGCGAGGCTGGTCAGCGGGTCGTGATAGGCCAGAAACAGCGCCCGCTCCTCGGCGAGGCGCCGTTCCGTCACGTCGGTGACCGCGCCGATATAGCCGAGATACTTGCCGGCGGCGGAAAAACGGGGCGAGGCGGTGTCGAGCACCCAGCAGACCTCCTCCCCCTCGCGGCGCAGGAGGCGGTACTCGGCGCGGAAATGGCCCTTCACTGCATTGGCCTCGGCGAAGCCGCGCTCCACCGCGGGCCGGTCCTCCGGGTGCACCCGGTCCAGCCAGCCCATGCCCTGCGCGGCCTCGCCGTCCTGGCCCGTGATCTCCGTCCAGCGATGGTTGACGAAGATGCATTCGCCCGTGGGGTCGGTCAGCCAGATCACGCCCGGGGAGGCGTCGGCGATGCCGCGGAAATACTCGATGCTTTCCAGGAGCATCTGCTCTTGCGTCGCGCCGGTCGCCTCGATGTGCTCGGCGAGGGCGCGGGAAAGCTGTCCCAGGACCCGCTCCACCCTTGTCACCCTCCCGCCAGAAGCCGTCGCCTGCCCCGGCTGGGCCAACGTGGCTTCTCCATACAAAAGCGAAGTCCTTGATACAATGTGTCGAAGCGGCGCCTGTCCCGCTGGGAGCGGAGGGCAGGCCGCCGCGCCGGGTGCGTCTGGACCAGGCCGCCGCACGGTCCTAGCTTGGCCGGCAGAGGAGACATGCCATGCAGCCGATGAGCCGCAACGAGATGGCCGCCCGCGCCGCCGCCGACATCCCCGAGGGCTGGGTGGTGAATTTGGGCATTGGCATCCCGACCCTGATCGCCGACCACGTGCCGCTGGAGCGCGAGGTGATCTTCCAGTCCGAGAACGGCGTGCTGGGCATGGGCCCGGCGCCGGCGAAGGGCAAGGAGGATCCCTGGCTGATCAATGCCGGCAAGCAGATGGTCACGCTGCGCCCCGGCGGTTCCTTCTGCCACCATTCCGACAGCTTCGCGATGATCCGCGGCGGGCACATCGACCTGTGCGTGCTCGGCGGGTTCGAGGTGGCGGAGAATGGCGACCTCGCCAACTGGGCGACGAGCGAGAACGACACCGCCCCGGCGGTGGGCGGCGCCATGGATCTCGGCGCCGGCGCGAAGCAGATCTGGGTGACGATGGACCACCAGACCAAGGATGGCCGCCCCAAGGTCGTGGAGCGCTGCGGCTACCCGCTCACCGCGCTGGGCACGGTCACGCGCGTCTACACCAACCTCGCCGTGCTGGACGTGGTGAAGGGTCTGGGCTTCGTGGTGCGCGACATCGTGCCGGGGATGAGCCTCGCCGACCTCCAGGCGCGCTCCGGCGCCAGGCTGCACGCCCAGGCATGAGCGCAGATCCGACGGGGCTCGCCCCCTTCAGCGAGGACCGCGCCGAAAGCATCGGCATGATCCGCGACAGCGCCCAGGGCCTGCTGGGCAGCGACATGAAGCGGGTCCGCGCCCTGCGCTTCACCGAGCCGGGCTTCGACCCGGCCCTCCTGCGCGCGATGGGCGAGGCGGGCTGGATCGGCCTCATGGTGGAGGAGGCGAAGGGCGGCACTGGCCTCGGCCATGCCGAGATGGTGGCGCTGGCCGAGGAGATGGGCCGCGCCTGCGCGCCGGAGCCGCTGACGGCGCTCCAGCTTTCCGCGGCTTTGCTTGCCGCCGCTGGGCACGAGCTGCTGGAGCAGGCGCTGTCTGGCGAGGCCATCGTGCTCACCGCCTGGCAGGACCGCGCCGGCACGCTGGAGCCAGCGGCGGGGGATGGAGCGCGCCGCTTCGTGCCCATGGCGGCAGGCGCCACGCATTTCCTGTTCGTGTCGGGCGGCGACCTGCACCTCCTGCCCGCCGCCGACGTCGCGCTCGAAACCGAGCAGCGGCAGGATGGCGGGCATTTCGGCACGGTGCGGCCGAAGAACGGCCTTCCCGCCCCGATCGCCACGGGGATGGGCGAGGCCATCGCGACGGCGCTGGACCGCGCGGCGCTGGGAACGGCGGCGGAGTTGCTGGGAGGCATGGAGGCAAGCTTCGCCATGACGCTCGACTACCTCCGCACCCGCAAGCAGTTCGGCACGGTGATCGGCAAGTTCCAGGCGCTGCAGCACAAGGCGGCGGATGCGCGCGTGCAGCTTTCCCTCGCCCGTGCGGCGGTGGAGGAGGCGGCCTTCGAGCTGGACGAGGGCGCGGGCGGACCCGCCATCGTCGCCCGCGCCAAGGCCCGGGCCAGCGACGCGGCCATGGCAGTGCAGCAGGCCTCGCTGCAGCTGCATGGCGGCATCGGCTACACGGACGAGTACGACCAGGGCCTGCACCTGCGCCGCGCCATGGTGCTGGTGCCCAGCTTCGGCGGGGCGGCGCTGCACCGCGCCCGCTTCATGGCCCTGGAACCCGAGACGGAGGACGCGTGATGGACGGCAACCAGACCCCGCGCATGCGGATCAACGCCGAGCGCGAGGGCGACGTCCTCGTCCTCACCCTCGACTACCCGGCGCGGCGCAACGCCCTCGCCGTGCCCCTGCGCACCGAGCTGGAGGCGGCGCTGGAAAAGGCGCAGAGCGACGGGACGCGCTGCATCGTGCTGACCGGCGCGGAGGGGATCTTTTCCGCAGGCGGCGACATCTCCGGCATGAACGTGGAAACGGCGCTGGAAGGCCGGGAGCGGATGCGCCGCACCCACCGCCTCGTGCGGCTGATGGCGCGCGGCAACGTGCCGATCATCGCCGCGGTGGAAGGCTGGGCGGCGGGGGCGGGCTGCTCCCTCGCCCTGCTCTGCGACCACGTGGTGGCGGCGGAAGATGCCAAGTTCGTGCTCGGCTTCCACAAGATCGGGCTGATGGCCGACCTCGCCCTGCCGATGACGCTGCCCGCCCGCATCGGGCTGGGGCGCGCGCGGGACATGATGCTGTTCCACACCCAGTACACGGGCGCGCAGGCGCTCAATATCGGCCTCGTGGACGCGGTCGCGCCCAAGGGGCAGGCGCTGTCGGCGGCGATGGAGAAGGCGCGGGCCCTGGCGGCCGAGGCGCCGCTGCCCATCGCCTACATGAAGCAGTGGTTCTCCGACGAGATGGAGGCGGCGCTGGCCAAGGAATCCGATTGGCAGGCCGCGCTCTTCGCCACGTCCGACCACAAGGAAGGGCGCGAGGCCTTCCTGGGCAAGCGCAAGCCGGTCTTCGCAGGGCGCTAGCCCGCGCATGGCCGGCGGATGCCCTGGCTCCGCCGGCCCCAGGCGGCCCGCCCAACAAGGAATCGCACCATGAACGCCATCACCCCCCGCGAGACGCAGGATTTGAACCTCCTCCCCGACGAGGAGTTCCGCCAGCACATCCGCTCCTGGATCGAGGCGAACTACCCGGCCGAGATCCGCAACCCGGAAAAGCGGCTGCACTGGGACGAGAACAAGCCCTGGTACATGAAGCTGGCCGAGAAGGGCTGGCTCTGCCCCGGCTGGCCGCGCGAATACGGCGGGCTCGGCCTGTCGCCAGCCAAGCAGATCATCTGGACGGAGGAGCTGGAGCGCTGGGGCTGCGCCCGCACCAACGACCACGGCATCGTCATGCTCGGCCCCCTCGTGATCCGCTACGGCACGGAGGAGCAGAAGCAGCGCTTCCTGCCCAAGATCCTGTCCGGCGAGCACGTGTGGTGCCAGGGCTATTCCGAGCCCAATAGCGGCTCCGACCTCGCCAGCCTGCGGACCGAGGCGGTGGATGCGGGCGACCACTACGTCGTCAACGGCCAGAAGATCTGGACCACGCTGGCGGGCGACGCGAACTGGATCTTCCTGCTGGTCCGCACGGACAAGGAAGCGAAGAAGCAGGAGGGCATCTCCTTCCTGCTGGTGGACATGACCACGCCCGGCATCACCGTGCGACCGATCATCAACCTCGAGATGCACGATGAGTTCTCGGAGGTCTTCTTCGACAACGTGAAGGTGCCGAAGGAGAACCTGGTCGGCCAGCTCAACAAGGGCTGGGACATGGCCAAGGCGCTGCTGTCCTTCGAGCGCATCTATCTCGGCTCGCCCCGGCAATCCGCCTATGCGCTGACGCGGCTGCGCCAGCTGGCGGAGCGGATGGGCGTGGCGGAGGACCCCGTCTTCGCCGCCACCTACGCGAAGCACCGCTGTGATCTGGAGGACCTGAAGTCGCTCTACTCCCGCTACGTCGCGGTGCTGAAGGCTGGCCGGCCGCTCGGCGCCGACGTGTCGCAGCTGAAGATCGTGCAGAGCGAGCTGTTCCAGCGCATCACCGAAACGGCGCTGGAGATCGCGGGCGAGAACGGGGCGCTGTTCGGCCCGATGGAGGGGAACCGCAACCTCAACCCCGGCGCGCTCTACATCCAGGCGCGGCCGACGACGATCTATGGCGGGACCAGCGAGATCCAGCGCAACATCATCAGCAAGAACGTGCTGGAGCTGGGCTAGCCCCGCTTCACCATTCCGGGGCCGAGAGCATCGCCTCGGCCTCGTTCATGCTCTGCACCACCTCGAAGCGGCGCGGGCGGAACTGCACCCGCAGCAGCACCGCCCAGTGGACGAAGCCCCGGTCGGGCGTGACCAGCACGGTGATCGCCCGGTCGTCGCGCCCGCGCGCGACCGAATGGTAGAGGGAAGCGATCTCCTCCACGTGATCGTGCCGGATGGAGCCGTGATAGGCCCGCAGGTCGAAGACCCAGTCATGCAGCGCCGCCTCGGGATGCGCCGCGAGCAGCTGGCGCATCAGCCCGACATAATCCGGCCCCGACACATCGCCTTCGAGGACGATATGCGCACGGCGCTTCTCGGGCAGCCAGGCGCAGGAAGAGCGGGGACGGTGCAGGGGCTGAACCTCGGCGCGGCGAAGAACGGCGGACATGACGAAATGGCGGCTCCTTGACGCCGGACAATGCCGCCGGGACCATCCTTTCTGCAATTGGGGGAGCCCCGTATCGGGCTTGTGCGGATGGAAGCGATTCACGGCTGGACCGCCACGGAGACGGCACGGCGGGTGCGGGGGCGGGAGGTGTCCGCGCGCGAGGTGACGGAGGCGGCGCTGGCCCGCATGGCGGCGGTGAATCCGGCCTTGAACGCCGTGGTGCAGCCGCTGGAGGCGGAAGCGCGCGAGGCGGCGGCGGCCGTGGACGCCGCCCTGGCGCGCGGTGAGGCGCCGGGCCCGCTCGCCGGCGTGCCCGTCACGGTGAAGGTCAACGTGGACCAGGCGGGATGCGCCACCACCAACGGGCTGCGGCTTCAGGCGAACCACCGTGCGGAGGTGGACAACCCCGTCGTGGCGAATCTGCGCAAAGCCGGAGCGATCATCCTGGGGCGCACCAACACCCCCGCCTTTTCCGTGCGCTGGTTCACGGACAACGCGCTGCACGGCGCCACCTTCAACCCGCATGACAAGGGGCTGACCCCCGGCGGCTCCTCCGGCGGCGCGGCCTCGGCCACGGCGGCGGGGATCGGCGCCATCGGCCATGGCACCGACATCGGCGGTTCCATCCGCTTTCCCGCCTATGCGTGCGGCATCCACGGGCTGCGGCCGACGCTGGGGCGCATCCCGGCCTGGAACTCCTCCCTGCCCGAGCGCGACATCGGCGGGCAGCTGATGGCGGTGTCCGGCCCGCTGGCCCGCTCCATCCCCGATCTGCGCCTGGCGCTGGCGGCGATGAGCGAGTTCGACCCGCGCGACCCGTGGTGGGTGCCGGCGCCGCTGGAAGGGCCGCCCGCGCCGCGCCGCGTCGCCCTCTGCGTGCGCCCCGATGGGATGGAGGTCGAGGCGGCGGTGGAGAAAGCGCTGCGCGACGCCGCCGCCCGGCTGCGCGACTCGGGCTGGGAGGTGGAGGAGACCGAAACCCTGCCGCCGATGCGCGAGCCGGCACGGCTCCAGGCGCAGCTCTGGCTCGCCATGCTGCCGCGCGGCGGCATGGCGCTGGTGGAACGGGAGGCGGAGCCAGCCGCGCTGGCCGTCCACCAGCACATGGCCCGGCTCTGCCCGCCCCCCGACCTCGCCGCCTTCCAGGACGCGCTGACCGCGCGCGCCACCTTCCTGCGGCAATGGAACCTGTTCTTCCAGGACTACCCCGTGGTGCTGATGCCGGTCTGTGGCCGCACCCCCTTCCCCGACGGGCTGGACACGCAAGGCTTCGAGGCCTTCGAGGGGATCATCGAGGCGCAGCTTCCCCAGGTGGGGCTGCCGCTGCTCGGCCTGCCGGGGCTGGCCGTCACCACCGGCGCGGTGGGGGTCGGGGTGCAGCTCGTCGCCGGGCGCTACCGGGAGGACCTGCTGCTGCTGGCCGGGGAGGCGCTGGCCCCCGCGCCGATCTCGCCCGTGGACCCGGCCTGGGTGTAGGATGAGGGCCATGCGCGCCCCCACCCTTCTCCTCCCCTTCCTCCTCGCCGCCTGTGCCGCGCCGGTGGCCGATCGCGGTGCGGGGCGCGGCTGCGACGGGGTGCTGGTCGTCCGCAACGCGGCCCCGGTGGAGGTGGAGCAGTTCTTCGCCGGGGGGCCCGGCCAGTGGGGGCAGGACCTGCTGGCTCCCGGCACGCTGGCGCCGGGCGCCCAGCGCATCTTCCGCATCGGCCCGGGTCCACGCGCCTTCCGCGTGGTCTATGCCACGGGCCGCGCCGGCGAGGTGGCGGGGGTGGATCCCTGCGAGACGCCCAACCTGACCGTCAACGCCAACGGGATGGCAGCGACGCCCTGACCGGCGGCTTCAGGCGGCCCGGGACAAAGCGGCGCGCGGCAGCACCGAGCGCAGCGCCACCACCAGCGCGTCCATCATCGCCTCGGCGTGGAAGGGCGTGGCGCAAAGGCGCAGCCGCTCGCCGCCGCGCGGCACGGTGGGGTAGTTGATGGGGGTGGCGTAGATCGCGAACTCGGCCAGCAGGCGGCGCGCCACGGCGCGACAGGCCTCGGCCTCGCCGACCAGCACGGGGACGATGTGGCTTTCGCTAGGCAGGCGGGCGATGCCGGCCGCGTCCAGCTTGGCCTTGAGCAGCCGCGCCTGGGCCGCGAGGCGGCCACGCAGCGCCCCATCCCCCTTCACATGCCGGACGGAGGCGAGGGCGGAGGCGACGGTGGCCGGCGGCAGCGCCGTGGTGAAGATCAGGCCGGAAGCGTTGGAGCGGATGTGGTCCACCACCTCGGCCCGCGCCGCGACGTAGCCGCCCACCACGCCGAACCCCTTGGCCAGCGTGCCCTCGATCAGGTCCAGGCGATGGGCGAGGCCGTCGCGCTCGCTGATGCCGCCGCCGGTCTCGCCATAAAGGCCGACCGCGTGCACCTCATCCAGGTAGGTCATGGCGCCGAAGCGCTCGGCCAGGTCGCAGATCGCGCCGATCGGGGCGACGTCGCCATCCATGGAGTACACGCTCTCGAAGGCGATCAGCTTCGGCGCGTCCGCGGGGACGCTGGCCAGGAGCGCCTCGAGATGCGCGACATCGTTGTGGCGGAAGATGTGGCGCGTCACCCCCGGCAGGCCGCGCATCCCCGCGATCATGCTCGCGTGGTTCTTCGCGTCGGAAAAGACGTGGAAGCCGGGCAGGGAGGTCAGGATCGTCGAGATCGCCGCCTGGTTGGCGACATAGCCCGAGCCGAAGAGCAGCGCGGCCTCCATGCCGTGCAGCGTCGCCAGCTCCTCCTCCAGCGCCGCGATGAGCGGCGAGGTGCCGGAGATGTTGCGCGTGCCGCCCGCCCCCGCGCCATGCGCGGCCAGCGCCTCCTGCCCGGCCGCGATCACCGACGGGTGCCGTCCCATGCCCAGATAGTCGTTGGAGGACCACACGATGACGTCCCGCCCCTCGTGGCGATAAACCGGGAAGCGATCCGCCTCCCGCTCCAGCCGCGCGAACTCGCGGTAGCGCCCTTCCGCCCGCAGGGTGTCGAGGCCCTGCCGGCAATGGTCGAGAAAGCGGGAGCGTGTGGCGTTCATCGGGCGAGACCTGCGCCGGGGGGCGGGAGGAGGCAAGGGAGCATGTCTCTCCCTTGCCCCGGAATGCAAGCAAGCGCCTTGCGCAGGATCAACCTGCGCGTCGCGCCTCAGGTCTTGCGGGTGAGGGTCGGGATTTCCTCACGCAGCCGGAAGCGGAGCGCCGACCAGGTGGCGTCCAGCGGCACCTGCGTCACCGGCAGCAGCCCGGCCTGGGTCAGCGGCTCCCAGCCATGGTCGCGGTCCAGGTCGGTGCGGATGCTCGCGGTCTTCTTCGGATAGGCGAACCACAGCCGCCCGCCGACGCCGTAGAGGTCCAGCGCCTTCGCCGCCACCCGCGCCAGCGCGGCACGGTCGGGCGCGAAGGCGAGGATCAGCTCGGGCTCCGAGGCATTGGTCGCGGGAAGGCCATGCTTGAAGCCGGCCGGCGGTTCGAGGACGGCGCACACCATCCCGGGCTTGAAGCCAAGCTTCCGGGGAATGGTGGCTTCCTGTGCAGCGTCAATCAGCGGTCACTCCGGCGGCACGGGCCACCGGCCCCCATATGGAATCCTGCGCGCGGATGGTGGCGGCGAGTTCCGTCCGCCCTTCCCCAACGGGTTCGGCGAACATGGCCCGGAGCCGATTCACCACCGCGACGTCACGCGCGACGGCGATGGCGGCTGCCTCGATCCTGGCCACCAGGGCTTCCTCCATACCGCGGGGACCCATCAGGGCGATCCAGGTCTCGGCCTCGAAGCCGGGAACCGTCTCACCCACCGTGGGCGCCTCGGGAAACAGGGTGGAACGCACCCGGGAGGTGACGGCGAGCAACCGCGCGCGCCCCTCCTGGACCCATGGCAATCCGATGACAGCGGAGCCGACATAGACCTGAAGCGACCCATCAAGCAAATCTGGAATGGCGCTTGCACTGTTTCTGTAGTGAACGAGGTCGCAGCGTGCCCCCACCGAGCGCAGCAGCATGTCCAGCACCAGATGCGCCTGGGTCCCGGCGCCCGGCGTGCCGCAAGTGCCTGTTTTTCCTTTCAATTCCTCGACAAATTCGCCCAGGTCGCGTGGCCCGTCGCGCGGCGGGACCAGCACCAGGAAGGGCTGCGCGGCGAAGCGGCTGATGGGGGTCAGGTCTGCCTGTGGATCATAGCCCATCCGCCGCGACAGGTGCCGGTTCAGCACCAGCGTGGCGGCCGAGACCACTCCCAGCACCGATCCGTCCGGGTTGGCGCGCGCCAGAGCCTCCGCCGCCACGTTGCCGCGGGCGCCGGTCCGGTTCTCGACCACGATGGCGCGGCCCAGCTCGGCGGCGAGACCGTCGGCGAGGAGGCGGCCCATCTGGTCCACCGCGCTGCCGGGCGCCAGGCCGACAAGCAGCCGCACCGGCTCCTCCGCACGCGCGGCACCGCCGGCAAGGCAGGCGCAAAGCAGCAGGGCGAGCAGGCGCTTCACGGCGTTTCCCCGGGCAACGTGGCGACGGAAGCGCAATCCCGGCCCCGTTCCGCCGGTTGCCTCCGGCGAGACTTCCCTCCCGGGCCGCGCGGGTCAATCATGCGCCGCGTTATGATCCTGCTGCACCTGTCGGATTTCCACATCGGCACCCCCAAGGGCGGCCGCGAAAGGCTGGGGGCGGTGCTGGACAGCCTCGTCGCGCTGCACGGGCCGGGCAGCGTCTGGCCGGCGGCGCTGGCCGTCGCCACGGGCGATATCGGGCATGACGACTACGAGAACACCTATCCCTGGCTGCGCGACCGCTTTGCCGCCCTGCCCTTCCCGGTCGTGCCGCTGATCGGCAACCACGACGACCGCGACGCCTTCCGGCGCCATTTCGGCGGGGCCGGCTTCGTGCAGGAGGCGCGCGACACCCCGGCGGGGCGGCTCCTCACCCTCGACACCCATACCCCCGGCGAGGCGGGCGGGACGCTGTGCCGCGCGCGGCTGGACTGGCTGGCGCGGGAACTCGGCAAGTCGGAGGGGCCGGTGATCCTCGCCCTGCACCACCCGCCGATGCGCGTGGGCATCCCGGGCTTCGACGCCATCGGCCTGCGCGACGCCCCGGCCCTGCTGGAGGTGGTGCGGCCGCATCGCGGCCGGATCCGGGCGATGCTGCACGGCCATGTCCATCGCGACATCGCCGGGACGTGGCACGGCATCCCCTCCTTCGGGGTGCGGGGCACCGCCTCCTCCTTCGCGCTGGATTTCCGCCCCGGCCAGCGCCTCCGCCCGACCGGCGAGGCGCCGGGCTACGCCGTGCTGCGGCTGGAGGGCGAGGAAGTGCTGCGCCACGGCTTCGCCGTGCCCGAATCCGGCCCGGGCGCGGATTGACCCGGTGGCAGCCCGTCCTTAAAGACGGGCCCGAGGCAAGGCAGGCCGGAGCCCAGCTCGAATGACGACTCCACACGACGCGCGCGAGGCCTTGATGACGGGCCGGCGTTCCGACGGAACCACCGTCCGGCGCCCGCTTTCCCCGCATCTGCAGGTCTACGACATGCTGCAGATGAACAGCGCGCTTTCCATCACCCACCGCATCACGGGCGCGATCTGGTCCGCGGGCACGCTGCTGCTCGTCTGGTGGCTGGTGGCCGCCGCGACGGGCGAGGAGTCCTTCGCCCGCGTGCAGTGGTTCCTCGGATCCTTCCTGGGGCTGCTGGTGCTGTTCGGGCTGACGGCGGTCACTTGGTACCACACCCTCGCCGGGCTGCGGCACCTGATGTGGGACTGGGGCTTCGGCTTCGAGCTGCCGACCATGTACGCCACGGGCCGCGCCGTGCTGATCGGCACCGCGGTGCTGACGGTGCTGACCTGGATCCTGGCGCTGATCTTCTGGGGCTGACGCAAGACATGGCGAACGAGACGAGCAGCCCGGCTTCCATGCGCTCCGCCCTCGGGCGGGTGCGGGGGCTGGGTTCGGCGCGCAAGGGCACCCATCACTGGTGGATGGCGCGCGTCACCTCCCTGGCGCTGCTGCCGCTGACCTTCTGGTTCGTGTTCAGCATGATCGGCTTGGCCGGCGCCTCCTATGTCGAGACGGTGCTGTGGATCGCGCGGCCCTTCAACGCCGTGCTGCTGCTGGCGCTGATCGCCGCCACCTTCCACCACATGGCCAGCGGGCTGCAGGTCGTGGCGGAGGATTACGTCCGCCCCGACACGACGCAGATGCTGGTCGTGCTGGCGATCAAGGGCGTGTCCATCCTCCTCGCCCTGGCCTGCGCGGTGGCGGTCATCCGGATCGTCGCGGCGGCGTAACGATGCTGGCGCGGGGCCGTCCCGCGCCTGATTTGTTGTTCGAGGCCGGGCGGTTCCGGCCGCGGTTTCGAGGGTGCTCCGACAAGGGGCGCGAGCGGAGCGGGATTTCGCGATGAACGCCATCACCATGCCTTCCAGCGGCGCTTACCGCATCGTGGACCACACCTATGACGTGGTGGTGGTCGGTGCGGGCGGGGCGGGGCTGCGTGCCACCTTCGGCATGGGCGCCGCGGGGCTGAAAACCGCCTGCATCACCAAGGTCTTCCCCACGCGCTCCCACACCGTGGCGGCGCAGGGCGGCGTCGGCGCCGCGCTCGGCAACATGGGCGAGGATGACTGGCGCTGGCACATGTACGACACCGTGAAGGGGTCGGACTGGCTCGGCGACCAGGACGCCATCGAGTACATGTGCCGCGAGGCGGTGCCCGCGATCATCGAGCTCGAGCATTACGGCGTGCCGTTCAGCCGCACGGAGGATGGGCGCATCTACCAGCGCCCCTTCGGCGGCCACATGAAGCATTACGGCAAGGAGCCGGCGATGCGCGCCTGCGCCGCCGCCGACCGCACCGGCCACGCCATCCTGCACACGCTCTACCAGCAGAGCCTCAAGCACAATTGCGAGTTCTTCGTCGAATACTTCGCCCTCGACCTCATCATGGACGAGGAGGGCGCCTGCCGCGGCGTCGTGGCCTGGAACCTCGAGGACGGCTCCATCCACCGCTTCCGCGCGCAGAGCGTGGTGCTGGCCACCGGCGGCTATGGCCGCGCTTGGTTCTCCTGCACCTCCGCCCACACCTGCACGGGCGATGGCGGCGGCATGATCCTGCGCGCGGGCCTGCCCATGCAGGACCAGGAATTCGTGCAGTTCCACCCGACCGGCATCTACGGCGCCGGCTGCCTCGTCACCGAGGGCGCGCGCGGCGAGGGCGGCTACCTCACCAACAGCGAGGGCGAGCGCTTCATGGAGCGCTACGCGCCGACCGCGAAGGACCTCGCCTCCCGCGACGTGGTGTCCCGCGCCATGTCCATGGAGATCCGCGAGGGCCGCGGCGTCGGCCCGCTGAAGGACCACATCCACCTGCACCTGGAGCACCTGGGCGCGGACATCCTGCATGAGCGCCTGCCCGGCATCAGCGAGACGGCGCGCATCTTCGCGGGCGTGGACGTGACCAAGGAGCCGATCCCGATGCTCCCGACCGTCCACTACAACATGGGCGGCATCCCGACGAACATCCACACGGAGGTGCTGCGCCCGACCCGCGAGGACGAGGACGCGGTGGTCCCCGGCCTGATGGCGGTGGGCGAGGCGGCCTGCGTGTCCGTGCATGGCGCGAACCGCCTGGGCACGAACTCCCTGCTCGACCTCGTGGTGTTCGGCCGCGCCGCCGCGCACCGCGCCGCCGAGACCATCAAGCCGGGCGCGACCCAGGCGCCGCTGCCCGCCAAGGCGGGAGAGAAGGCGCTGGACCGGTTCGACCGCCTCCGCAACGCCAAGGGCACGACCCACACCTCCGAGATCCGTCTCGAGATGCAGCGGACCATGCAGAACCACGCCGCCGTGTTCCGCACGAGCGAGCTGCTCTCCGAAGGCGTGGAGAAGATGCGCAAGGTCCATGCCGGGCTGAGCGACCTCCAGATCGCCGACCGCTCGCTGATCTGGAACAGCGACCTCGTCGAGGCGCTGGAGCTGGACAACCTCGTCGACAACGCGCTGACCACCATCGTCGGCGCCGAGGCGCGCAAGGAAAGCCGCGGCGCCCATGCGCACGAGGACTTCCCCGAGCGCGACGACGAGAACTGGATGAAGCACACCCTCGCCTCCGTGAACGAGAAGGGCGAGGTGTCCCTGGATTATCGCGGCGTGAAGATGCGGACCCTCACCAACGAGGTCCAGGTCTTCCCGCCCAAGGCGCGGGTGTACTGAGGCAATGGCCACTTTTACCCTTCCCAAGAACTCCACGGTTGGCGGCGGCAAGACCTTCAAGGCCCCCGCGGGGGCCACGAACGTCAAGGCCTTCAAGATCTACCGCTGGGACCCGGACACGGGCGAGAATCCGCGCATGGACACCTACGAGGTAGACATGGACAAGTGCGGCCCGATGGTCCTGGACGCGCTGATCAAGATCAAGAACGAGATCGACAGCACGCTGACCTTCCGCCGCTCCTGCCGCGAGGGCATCTGCGGCTCCTGCTCGATGAACATCGACGGGCTGAACACCCTCGCCTGCCTGAAGCCCATCGACGAGGTGAAGGGCGAGGTGCGGATCAACCCGCTGCCGCACATGCCGGTGGTGAAGGACCTGGTACCCGACCTGTCGCAGGTCTACGCCCAGTACCGCTCCATCGAGCCCTGGCTGAAGAGCGAGACCCCGCCCCCGCCGGACGAGGAGCGCCGCCAGAGCAAGGAGGAGCGCGCCAAGGTGGACGGGATGTGGGAATGCATCCTGTGCTTCTGCTGCTCCACCGCCTGCCCGTCCTACTGGTGGAACGGCGACCGTTTCCTGGGCCCGGCCGTGCTGCTGCAGGCCTATCGCTGGATCGCCGACAGCCGCGACGAGGCGACGGGCCAGCGCCTGGACAATCTGGAAGACCCGTTCCGCCTGTATCGCTGCCACACCATCATGAGCTGCACCCGGACCTGCCCGAAGGGGCTGAACCCGGCCGCCGCCATCGGCAACATCAAGCAGCTCCTGGTCGAGCGGCACGGCGCCTGACGCCCCTCCCCCGCGCGGGATTCGCGCGGGGGCGCCCCTCTTGCCGGGGCGCGGATGCCGTCGCACCTATTGCCCCGTGCTTCACCTCCTCAAGCTTTCGGTCGGGCCGCGCGACGTGGCGCAGCTGCGCCGCATCCAGGCGGAGCGCGCGGTCTCGGAACCGCCGCTGCGCCACCGCACCCGCACCGTGCCCCGGCGGCGCGCCGAGATCCTGGAAGGCGGCTCAATCTTCTGGGTGGTGGCTGGCTTCGTGCAGGTGCGCCAGCGCATCATGGACATCCGCGAGGATTGCTGGGAGGACGGCTCCGCCTGCTGCGGCCTCATCCTCGACCCCGAGCTGGTGCCGGTGGAAGCGCGGGCGGTGAAGGCCTTCCAGGGCTGGCGCTACCTGGAGCACGCCGAGGCCCCGGCCGACGTGGTGGCCGGCACGGAGGCGGTGCGCGGCCTGGACAAGCTGCCCCCGTCGCTGCGCGCCGCCCTGCGCGAGGCGCGGCTGATCTGATATTGCGGCCGCGACGCGCCCCCGGGGCGCGCCGGCCTCAGCCGCCCTTGCGGATCAGCCCGTCCATCGGGCTCGACGCGTCGGCCTTGTAGTCGCGGCCCATGCGACCGGCCAGGAAGGCGGCGCGGCCGGCGAGGACGGCGTGCTTCATCGCCACCGCCATGCGCACCGGGTCCTGGCTGTGGGCGATGGCGCTGTTGAGCAGCACCGCGTCGCAGCCCAGCTCCATCGCCAGCGCCGCGTCGCTCGCCGTGCCGATGCCGGCATCCACCAGCACCGGCACCTTGGCCTGCGACTTGATGGCGCGGATCATGTAGGGGTTCACCACCCCCATGCCGGAGCCGATGGGCGCGCCCAGCGGCATGATGGCGACGCAGCCCATCTCCTCCAGCCGCTTCGCCGCCACCGGGTCGTCGGCGCAATACACCATGACCTCGAAATTGTCGGCGAGCAGCGCGGCGGCGGCCTCGAAGGTCGCGGCCATGTCGGGATACAGGAAGGGCGGCGGGCCCAGCACCTCGAGCTTGACGAGATTCCAGCCCCCCGCCTCGCGCGCCAGGCGCAGCGTCCGGACAGCCTCCTGCGCCGTGTGGCAGCCAGCGGTGTTGGGCAGGTAGGTGTAGCGGTCAGGCGGGACGAAATCCTGCAGCATGGGCGCCGAGGCGTCGGACAGGTTCACCCGCCGCACCGCCACCGTCACCATCTCGGCGCCGCTGGCGGCGATGCTGGCCGCCGTTTCCTCCAGCGACTTGTAGCGCCCGGTGCCGACGACGAGGCGCGAGCGGAAGCGCCGCCCCGCGACCTCCCAGAGGTCGTCCTGCGTTTCGGTCATGCCATCCATGCGATCACCCGCCCCCGATGAAATGGACGATCTCGATGGCGTCGCCGCTCGCCAGTACCGTGGCGCCGTATTGCGAGCGCGGCACGATCTCGAGATTGCGCTCCACCGCCACCTTGCGCGCCGCAAGGCCGATTTCCGCGAGGAGATCGGCCACGGTCGCGCCCTCGGGGAGGGCGCGCTTCTCGCCATTCACCGAAAGCGTGATGCGGCTGTGCAGCGCCTGGTCCATGTCCCGTTATGTGGACCGGTCCACCAAGCAGAACAAGGCGGGGATGGACGCGGGCGCCAGTCGGGCGTTGGAAGGGGCATGATCCGCATCCATGCGCCGGGGCTGGCCCTGGCCCTGTCCCTCCTCGCGCTGCCGGCCGCCGCCCAGACGCCCGCCGCGGAGCTTCCGGTGCGCCCGCTTCCGCCCGACCCGCGCGGCACGCTGACGTTGACGACGGAGAACGACCTCTTCGGCGGGCTCACCGACCGCTACTACAGCAACGGATTGTTGCTGACCTGGCGCTCCCCCTCGACGGAACTGCCCAGCCCCCTCGCCTGGCTGGACCAGCGCCTGACCTGGCTGTTCGGGCCAGGTAACCTGCGCTGGGGCGTGTCGCTCGGCCAGAACATCTACACGCCCGAGGACAAGCGACGCTACATTCCCGACCCGCGCGACCGGCCCTATGCCGGGCACCTCTACGCCACGGTGAGCCTGTCCCGCTCCACGGAGCGGACGCAGACCCTGCTGGAGCTGCAGGCCGGCATGGTCGGCCCTTCGGCGCTCGGCGAGCAGGTGCAGAACAACTACCACCGGCTGATCAACGTGAAGCGCCTGAACGGCTGGGAATACCAGCTCAAGGACGAGCCGACGCTGAACGCGATGCTGGAGCGACGCTGGCGCATCCCGATGGGCCGCATCGGCTCGCTGGACACGGAGTTGATCCCCTCCGCCACGGCGGCGCTGGGCAACGTGGCGATCAATGCGGGCGGCGGGGCCGTCTTCCGGATCGGCCAGGGTCTGGAGGCGGATTGGGGCCCGACGCGCATCCGCCCCTCCCCCGCCGGCTCCTCCTTCTTCCAGCCGACGCGAGATTTCGGCTGGTACCTCTTCGCCGGGGTGGACGGGCGGGTGGTGGCCCGCGACATCTTCCTGGACGGCAGCACCTTCCGCGAGAACTCCCCCTCCGTGCACCGGCGCTGGCTGGTCGGCGAGGCGACGGCCGGCGCGGCGATCTACTGGCGCGGCACCCGCATCGCCTACACCCAGGTGGTCCGATCGGAGGAGTTCTACGGCCAGCGGGGAACGCAGATCTTCGGCTCGATCAGCGTCTCGTTCCGGTTCTAGGATTGTCTTGGGGGAAACCCGGGTTGCCCCGGCGCGCCGCGCCGTGATACCCCGCCCCCCTTTCCCGGACACCGGACCCCGCTCCCGATGAAGCTCGTCGCCGTCCTGAACGGCCCCAACCTCAACATGCTCGGCACGCGCGAACCGGAGAAATACGGCGCCGCGACGCTGGACGACCTGGAAAGCCTCTGCGCCGAAACGGCGGAGGAACTGGGGCTGGCGATCGACTTCCGCCAGAGCAACATCGAGGGCGAGCTGGTGTCCTGGATCCAGGAATGCCGGGGACGTGCCGCAGGCATCGTCATCAACCCGGCCGCCTACTCGCACACCTCGGTCGCCATCCTGGACGCGCTTTCCGCCGTGGACCTGCCGGTGATCGAGGTGCACATCACCAACATCCATCGCCGGGAGGAATTCCGGCATCACAGCTACGTTTCCCGCATCGCCACCGGCGTGATCGCCGGGCTGGGCATCGGCGGCTACGCGCTGGCGCTGCGCGCCATGGCGGGCATCCTGGCCGAGGCGGGAGACGAGGATCAGGACGACTGACATGAGCAACGGCGTCACCGTGGACGCGGACGCGATCCGCAAGCTGGCGGAGATCCTCCGCGACACCGACCTGACCGAGATCGAGGTGGCGGAGAAGGATGCGCGCATCCGCGTCGCCCGCGTGATCCCGGCCCCGGCCCCGGCGCAGTATTTCGCCGCCCCCGCCATGGCGCCCATGCAGGCCATGGCCACCGCCGCGCCGGCCCAGGCCGCGTCCGTTTCCCCCGCCGTAGCCCCGGCCGCCTCGGCCCCGACCCTGGATGCGAGCCACCCGGGCCTCGTCACCTCGCCCATGGTCGGCGTCGCCTACCTGTCGCCGGAGCCGGGGGCGCCCGCCTACATCACCCTCGGCGCCAAGGTCACGGCCGGGCAGACGCTGCTGCTGATCGAGGCGATGAAGACCTTCAACCAGATCAAGGCGCAGAAGGCGGGCACCGTCACGCGCATCCTGATCGACAACGGCACCCCCGTCGAATACGGCGAGCCGCTGGTGCTGGTGGAGTGATGCCGCGTCCCTTTTCCAAGGTGCTGATCGCCAATCGCGGCGAGATCGCCTTGCGCGTCCACCGCGCCTGCCAGGAAATGGGCATCCGCACCGTCGCGGTGCATTCCACTGCCGACGCCTCCGCCATGCATGTGCGCCTGGCGGATGAGAGCGTGTGCATCGGCCCGCCCCCGGCCCGCGAATCCTACCTGAACGTCGCCGCCATCCTGTCCGCCGCCACCATCACGGGCGCGGAGGCAATCCATCCCGGCTACGGCTTCCTGTCGGAGAATGCCCGCTTCGCCGAGATGGTGGAGGCGCACGGCCTGACCTTCATCGGCCCGACCGCCGAGCATATCCGCATGATGGGCGACAAGATCGCCGCCAAGGACGCGATGCGCCGCCTGGGCGTGCCCCTCGTCCCCGGCTCGCTCGGCGCGCTGGAATCGCTGGAGGAGGCGCGGGCGGTCGCCGAGCAGGTGAAGTATCCCGTGCTGATCAAGGCCGCGGCCGGCGGCGGCGGGCGCGGCATGAAGGTCGCCCGGCACGAGGACGAGCTGGAGGAGGCATGGCGCGTCGCCCGCACGGAGGCCAAGGCCGCCTTCGGCGACGACAGCGTCTACCTGGAGAAGTATCTCGACCGGCCACGCCACATCGAGCTGCAGGTCCTGGCCGACACTCACGGCAACGTGGTGCATTTCGGCGAGCGCGACTGCTCGCTCCAGCGGCGCCACCAGAAGCTGGTGGAGGAGGCGGGCTCCCCCGTGCTGTCGGCCGCCGAGCGCGACGCGCTGGGCGCGCAGGTGACGCAGGCGCTGCGGCAGCTGGGCTACCGCAACGCCGGCACGCTGGAATTCCTGTGGCAGGACGGACAGTTCGCCTTCATCGAGATGAACACCCGCCTGCAGGTGGAGCATCCGGTGACGGAGATGGTCTGCGGCGTGGACCTGGTGCGCGAGCAGATCCGCATCGCGGGCGGCGAGGCGCTGGGCTACGGGCAGGAGGATGTCCGCTTCAGCGGCCATGCCATCGAATGTCGCATCACCGCCGAGGATCCGGAAAGCTTCGCCCCCTCGCCGGGCCGCGTCTCCACCTACCACGCCCCGGGCGGGCTCGGGGTGCGGGTGGATAGCGCGCTCTACAGCGGCTACTCCGTGCCGCCGCATTACGACAGCCTCGTCGCCAAGCTGGTGGTCCATGCGCCGACGCGCGAGGGCGCCATCGCCCGCGCCCGCCGCGCCCTGGACGAGATGGTGGTGGACGGCATCCGCACCACGCTGCCGCTGCACCGCCGCATCATGGACGACCCGGAATTCCAGTCCGGCGACTACACGATCCATTGGCTGGAGCGGTTCGTTTCCCGCGCGGGATGAGCGAGGCGGCGCTGGCATTCGCCGGCGCCCTTCCCTAGCTTCCGTTCCCATGGAGGGCGCAGCATGAGCCGGCGGCGGATCGAGATCACGCCCGAACTCATGCTGCGCGCCTACCGCATCGGCCTCTTTCCCATGGCCGAGAGCCGGGACAGCGACCGCCTCTACTGGCTTGACCCCGAGCGGCGCGGCGTGATCCCGCTCGGCGGCTTCCACCTGTCCCGCCGCCTCGCCCGCACCGTGCGCCAGGGGCGCTTCACCATCACCGCGAACCGGGAGTTCCCGCGCGTCGTCGCGCTCTGCGCCGCGCCGCGCCGCGGCTCCTTCGATTCCTGGATCAACAGCGAGATCGCAGCCTTGTTCACCGCGATGCACGCGATGGGCCACGCCCATTCGGTAGAGGCGTGGCAGGAGGGCGAGCTGGTGGGCGGGCTCTACGGCGTCGCGATCGGCGGGGCCTTCTTCGGCGAGAGCATGTTCTCGCGCGCCACCGACGCCTCCAAGGTCGCGCTGGTCCACCTTGTCGCGCGGCTGCGGATCGGCGGCTTCACCCTGCTCGACGCACAATTCACCACGGAGCACCTGTCGCAGTTCGGCACGGTCGAGGTGCCGCGCGCCGAGTACAAGGCCGCGCTGGCCGCGGCGGTCGAGCGCGACGCCGCCTTTCCCGACACGCCTGAGCCGGAGCGCGTGGCGGAGGAGATCGCGAGGCTGCGCTCAGATCATCCGCTCTAGCGTGCCGTCGCGGCGGATCGCCTGATGGAACACCACCGCCGAGACGTGCAGCACGAGCAGCGCGGCGATCGTCCAGCCCAGCCAGCGATGCGCGTTCAGCAGCGCCTCCGCCAGCGGGACATTCGCGTCCATGAAGCGCGGCAGGTCGATGAAGCCGAGATAGGCGGTCGCGCCCTGCATGGGGAAGCCGAAGGCGTTGGTCGCCAGGAAGCCCAGCACGGGCTGCGCGATCAGCGCGGCGTAGAGCGCGTGGTGCACCGTCGTCGCGGCGATGCGGAACAGGCGCGGCTGGTGCGCCGCCTCGGGCGGGGGGTGGCTGATGCGGAAGGCCAGGCGCGCGAGGGAGACCAGGAAGATCGTCAGCCCCGCGCTCTCGTGGATGGCGTAGGAGCTCATCTTGTCGGCCTCGCGGATGTGCCCGATCACGAAGCCTGCAGGCAGCGCCACGAGCATCAGCGCGACGGTGATCCAGTGGAACCACTTGGCGGGTGCGGCATAGCCCATGCCCGAGCCTAGCATCGCGCGCCGCGCCGCGCATGCGGATTGGTCGGTGCGGCCGGAGAAGCGCTGGGCCTGCTTGGCGGAGCGCGAGGGGAAGGGCTGGCGCGCCGCGGCGCCGCGCCCGGTGGGTGACCCCTTCGCCCTGGCCGGCGCGCTGCTGGAGGGCGGCGCTCCCGCGGCGCTGGGCCTCGACCTGCCGCTCGGCCTGCCGCGCGCCTATGCCGCCGGGCGCCCGGAGGCGGACTTCCCCGCCTTCCTGCGCGCCCGCGCCGGGGATGCGCGGTTCTTCGGCGTGGCGGCGGAGCTCGACGCGGTGGGACCGGACGCGCCCTTCTACCCGGCGCGCGGCCTGCGCGGCATGACGCGCGCCGCCCACGCAGCCGCGCTGGGGCTGGAGGGGGCGGCCGCGCTGGAGCGCTGGTGCGACCGCGCCACCGTCACCCGCCCCGCGGGCGCGCCGCCCTTCTGGACCCTGGGCGCCAACCAGTCGGGCAAGGCGGCGATCGGCGCGTGGCGCGACTGGCTGGCCCCCGCCCTCGCCGCCGAGGCGCCCTATGCGCTCTGGCCCTTCGAGGGCGACCTCCGAAGCTTGCTCGCCCCCGGGCGCCTCGTGCTGGCGGAGGTGTATCCGGCCGAGGCGCTGCGCCTGCTCGGCCTGCGGCTCGGCGGGTCGAAGCGCGACCCGGAGGCGCGGCGCCGCCTCGGCCCCGCCCTGCTGGCGGCGATGGAGGCGCTTTCCGTCACGCCCGAGCCTCCGTTGCGCGACGCGGCGGTGGCGGGGTTCGGCGCCGACGCGGCCGGCGAGGACCGGCTGGATTGCGTGCTGGGCCTGCTGAACCTCGTCGCCGTGCTGGACGGCGCGGCGCCCGACTTCATCCCCGACGATCCCTGGGTCCGGCGCTGGGAGGGGTGGGTGATGGGCCAGACGGCCCTGCCCCGTCAGCGCTGAAAGGACGCCACCCGCGCCAGCGCCACCAGCAGGTCCAGGGTGGGCGTCGGCACGCCCCGCGCGCGGGCGATGGCCAGCGGCGCCTCGAACAGCGTGGCGAACTCGGTCGGCCGCCCCGCCTCCACATCCTGGAGGATGGAGGGCTTGTGCGGCAGGGTGACGGAGCGCATCGCGCGCTCCTCCGCGCCTTTCGACACGTCGTGCCCCTCGGCGGCGGCGATGGCCAGGCCCTCGCGCAGCACGGAAAGCGCCGCCTCGCGCACCGCCGGGTCGCTGAAGGTGGTCCGCATGTCGGCGCGGCTGAGCAGGCAGATCGGGCCGTTGCTGAGGTTGTTCAGCAGCTTGAGCCAGATGTCGCGCCGGATGTCCTTGCTGGCGACGCCGCTCATCCCCCCCGCCTCCAGCGCGCTCAGGATGGGGGCGGCGCGCTCGGAGGGGCCGGGCTGCGTCTCGCCCAGGATCAGCCGGTTGGCGGCGGTCTGCACCCGGATGGTGCCCGGCTCCTCTACCGTGCAGGCGGACCAGACGACGCCGCCCAGGGTGCGGCCCAGCCCCACGGCCTCGTGCAGCCTGTGCGGCGGCGAGGCCTCGTGCCACCAGGGAATGCCGTTCAGCACGAAGGCGACGGGCGTGTCCGGTCCCAGCAGGGACGGGATCTGCGCGGCCGCCGCTTCCAGCGCCGGGGTCTTCACCGTCACCAGCACTGCGTCCTGCGGGCCGAGCGCGGCCGGGTCGTCGCTGGCGCGCACGGGAACGGTGAAGCGCTCCTCCGGCGTCTCGACCGTCAGCCCCCGCTCGCGCATGGCGGCGAGATGGGCGCCACGCGCCACCACCGACACCTCCGCCCCGCCGCGCGCCAGCCGCGCCGCCAAATGGCCGCCGATGGCCCCGGCGCCAAACACGCAAAACCTCATTCCCGCATCGCCTCCAGCATCGCCGCGCCCGCGCGCGCCATCCGCGCGACCAGCCGCGCCCCCAGTTCCGCGGAGGCGCCGCGCGCATCCGCCGCCTGCGCCCCGCCCGGCGCGATCTCGCCGATCTCCAGCGGCAGGGCGAACTCCGCCCCGCCGGCGCGGACCGTGCCGAAGCCGGTCGCCGGCAGCCCGAAGGCCGCGCCCGGCGCCGCGCCGGGGCCAAGGCGCGACGGGTCGCAAAGCCCCGGAAACAGATGCAGCGCAACGGAAGCGACCGGGTCGCCGCCATGGCCCAGCGCGGCGGGGCTGCCGCCCTCCTCCGCGTGCCAGGTGGCGGCGTTGCGCCAGATGTGGAAGGCAGGCACCAGCATCCCGGCCGCCCGCAGGCGCCGCTGCGCCGCCTCGATCGCGCCGATGTTGCCGCCATGGCCGTTCACGACGAGAAGCCGCGTCGCGCCGCCCTCGCGCAGCGCCTCCAGCACCTCCGTCACCACGGCGGCGAGGGTGGCGGGGGACAGCGCCGCCCCGCCCGGGACGCCGCGAAAGAAATCCGCCCCGCCGAACGGAAGGGGCGGGGCGACCAGCGCCTCCCCCGCCTCGGCGGCGATGCGGCAGGCCACCGCCTCGGCCAGGAGGTAGTCGCCCATCGGCAAGGCGGGACCATGGGTTTCCGTGCTGCCGAGCGCCAGGATCACCGCATGGCCGGACGCGACGCGCGCGGCCACCTCGGGCGCAGGCAGGGCCGCGATGCGATTCTCGGGCATGGGGCATCCTCGCGGCGGTATCCGGCGGTGTCCAGACGCTTGCAGCCCGAGGAGGTGCATGCCATAGCCGTTGCCAAGCAGAACCATTCCGGGGGAAAGGAGAGCGGGTTGTCCAAGCCCACGCCGAGGCGCGCCGCGCTGTCCCTTGCCCCTGCCCTGGCCCTGGCGGCCCTCGCCGCTCCCGCGCTCGCGCAATCCTGGCCCTCGCAGCCCATCCGCCTCGTGGTGCCCTTCGCGCCCGGCGGCACCACCGACCTCATCGCGCGCCTCGTCGCCACGCCGCTGGGCGAAAGCCTCGGCCAGCCGGTGGTGGTGGAGAACCGGCCGGGCGCCGGGGCGACGCTAGGCTCGCTGCAGGTCGCGCAATCGCCGCCGGACGGGCACGTGCTGGTACTGTCCTCCATCGCCAGCCACGCCATCGCGCCGGCGCTGTATTCCAACGTGCGCTACGACGCGCTCACCGACTTCACCCATGTCGCGCTGCTGAGCCTGAACCCCTCGGTGATCGTGGCGCATCCGCGCCTCGGCCCCGCCGACATGGCGGATCTGGCGCGGCGCCACCGCGAGGACGGGCGCGGCCTCGACATGGCAAGTTCCGGCGCCGGCTCGTCCAACCACCTCCTGATCGTCCGCCTCGGCCAGATCCTCGGCAAGGAACTGAACCACATCCCGTTCCGCGGCGCCGGCCCGGCGATGACGGCGGTGATCGGCGGGCAGGTGCCGCTGATGTCGGACAGCCTGCCCAGCGCGGCGGCGCATATCCGGCAGGGCAGCGTGCGCGCCCTGGCGACGAGCGGCGAAGCGCGGCACCCCGCCTTTCCGGAGGTGCCGACGCTGCGCGAGGCGGGGTTCGACCTCGTCACCTCCTCCTGGTTCGGCCTGTCCGCCCCCGCACGGCTTCCCGCATCGGTGACGGATCGGCTGTCGCGCGAGGTCCTGGCGGTCCTTGCACGGCCCGAGGTTCAGTCGCGCTTTGCCGAATTCGGCGGCACGCCCGGCACGCTCGACCCGGCAGGCTTCACGCAGTTCGTCGCGTCCGAGCTGGCGCGATGGGAGCCGGTGGTGCGGGAAAGTGGCGCGAAACCTGACTGATCTGTAATTTTCTTCATGTCGAACAGGCAAGACTTGGCAGTTTCAGTGAAATGCCGGATTTTCCGGCTGGCTTGACGGGAGAACGGGCGATGCAGCTCAGGATCAACATGAAAGATGTGGTATCGGGGCTTTTCCTGATCCTCCTCGCCCTGATCGGACTTTGGCTGAATCAGGATCACAACCTCGGCTCGGCGCGGCGCATGGGACCAGGCTACATGCCCATGCTGGTGTTCTGGATCCAGGTCGGGCTGGGCACGGCGGTGACGTTGATCGGCCTGTTCAGTGGGCCCGATCCGCTGGAGAAGTGGACCGGCCTGGATATGGCGTCGCTCGCCCTCGGCGTGGCGGCTGGCTTCATCGTCTGGGCCATCGCCACCAACCTGGGTCCCTTCTTCTCCCAGACCTACAACGGCGTCGGGTTGGGCGTCCTGGCCGGGATGCTCGTCGTCTCCTGGTCGGCCGGGTGGCGGAAGATCGGGCTGATCTGCGCCTCCATGGCTGTGTTCGCCCTTTTGCTGGAGAAGTTTGGTTTCTTTGCGGCACTGATTGGGCTGATCATCGTCGCGTCCATGGCCGAGCGCACGCACACGGTGCGTGGCGTGGCCGGCATGCTCGTCTTCCTGCTGGTGCTTTGCTGGTGGGTCTTCATCTACGAGCTCGACATCCGCGTAAACCTGTGGCCGCAGTTCTGACGGCGCGATAGGGACAAGGCGACCATGGAACTCCTCATCGACAATCTGGCGCACGGCTTCAGCGTCGCGCTCTCCCTGAAGAACCTGTCGTTCGCCCTGCTCGGCGCGCTGATCGGCACGGCCATCGGCGTGCTGCCGGGCATCGGCCCGGTGGCGACCATCTCGCTGCTGCTGCCCATCACCTTCGGGCAGGAGGCGACGACCGCCATCATCATGCTCGCCGGCATCTATTACGGCGCGCAGTATGGCGGCTCGACCACGGCTATCCTCCTGAACCTGCCCGGCGAGGTGTCGTCCGTCGTGACGACGCTCGAGGGCTACAAGATGGCCCGCAACGGGCGCGCCGGCGCGGCGCTGGCCACGGCGGCGCTCGGCTCCTTCTTCGCCGGCTCGGTGGCCACGATCCTCGTCGCCGCCTCGGGCCCGCTGCTGACGCAGATCGCGCTGTCCTTCGGCCCGGCGGACTACTTCTCGCTCATGCTGCTCGGCCTCGTGATCGCCTGCGTGCTCGCGCAGGGCTCGATCCTGAAGGCGATTGGCATGGTGGTGGTGGGCGTGGCGCTCGGCCTCGTCGGCACGGACGTGCAGACCGGCCAGCAGCGCTTCACCTTCGGCATCCCCGAGCTGTCCGACGGCCTGGGCTTCGCCGCCATCGCGATGGGCATGTTCGGTATCGCCGAGATCATCCTGAACCTCGAGCGTCCGGAGGCGCGCGAGGTGCTGAAGACCGAGGTCGGCAAGCTGTGGCTGACCAAGGAGGAGTTCAAGCGCGCCACGCCCTCGGTGCTGCGCGGCACGCTGCTCGGCTCCGCTCTCGGCATCCTGCCAGGCGGTGGTGCCTCGCTCGCGGCCTTCGGCGCCTACATGATGGAACGGAAGATGTCGAAGGGCCGGCACCTGTTCGGCCAGGGCGCCATCGAGGGCGTTGCCGGTCCGGAGGCGGCGAACAATGCTGCGGCGCAGACCTCCTTCATTCCGCTGCTGACGCTGGGCATCCCCTCCAACGCCGTGATGGCGCTGATGGTGGGCGCGCTGATCATCCAGGGCATCCAGCCCGGCCCCCGCATGGTGGAGGCGCAGCCCGACCTGTTCTGGGGCCTCATCGCCTCCATGTGGATCGGCAACGTGATGCTGCTGGTCATCAACCTCCCGATGATCGGGATGTGGGTGAAGCTGCTGCAGGTGCCCTACAAGTACCTCTACCCGGCGATCCTCGTGTTCTGCTCGATCGGCGTCTACTCCATCAACAACAACGTCTTCGACGTCTACACGACCATCCTCTTCGCGGTGTTCGGCTACATGTGCTCGAAGCTGAAGATGGAGCCGGCGCCGCTGCTGATCGGCTTCGTGCTCGGCCCGATGATGGAGGAGCACCTGCGCCGCGCCATGCTGCTGTCGCGCGGCGACTGGATCGTGTTCGTGGAGCGTCCGATCTCGGCCACCATGCTCGGCATCGCGGCCTTCGCCCTGGCGCTGATGCTCCTGCCCAACATGCGCAAGGGCAAGGACGCCGCGATGGCGGGCTGAACCCCGCCCCATCGCAGCCCGACCAGGGGCGCCGCGGGACCACCCCGCGGCGCCCCTTTCCTTTGCGCGGGCGCAAGGCGCCGAGCCCCGCGCCATGGGACAGGAGCAACGGAGGAGGCCCCGCCCATGCCCATGCTGATCCGCCTGATCCTCGCCGCTGCCGGCGCCCTGGCCGCGCTGCTGGTGCCGCCGCTTTCCGCGCTGCATCCCGTGATGCAGGGCATGGTGGCGCTGCTGCTGGTCGCCGCCGTCATCCTGGCGCTCGGCCTGTCTTCCCGCCGCTGACATTCCGGCGGGGGGTGGCTATCCTCCCGCCCGATGGCGATTCTGCAGGCCGTGCTGGAGCTGATGGCGGCCTGCATCCTCCTCGCGCTGGTGGCACGGGCCTTGCGGCTTCCCTATGCCGTGGTCCTGATCCTGGCCGGCATGGCGCTGGCCTTCGCCCCCGGCGTGCCGCGCCTCGCGCTCGACCCGGAACTGGCCCTGGCCTTCGTCCTGCCGCCGCTGCTGATGGGCAGCGCCTACCGCACGGACTGGCAGGCCTTCCGTCGTAACCTGCGCCCGATCCTGCTGCTCGCCGTGGGCTGCGCCGTCTTCACCGCCTTCGCCCTGGACGCCGCCCGCGCCGTGCTGCACCAGCGCCACGCGGAGGGTCATTTGCCGGAGGAGTTCCTGGTGAAGCTGAACGAGGAACTGGATCTGGAGGAAGGCCGGGTGGAGCGCGCCCTGGGATGACGATCGCCCCCGCCCTGGAGGAAGCGCGCCGCGCCCTGCTGGATCTTTCCACGCGCAACCGCATGCTCTCCCTGCCCGGCGAGGCGCGCGGCCGCCGCGTCCTGCGGCTGGAGGGCAATCCCGCCGCCATCCTGGCGCGACTGGAATCCGGCGACGCGATCGCCTTCGGCCCCTCCGCCCCCTTCCGCTCGCCCCTGCCGGCAAAGGAGCTTGAGGCGCGGCTGCGCGCCATCGCCGCCGATGCGCGGTCGGCGCGGGAGGAGACGGGCGTCGCCTCGCTCTTCCTGGCCTTCGGCACGCTGCACTGGCGCGACACCCGCACGCCCGAGCGCGAGCGGGAGGCGCCGCTTGCCTTTCTTCCGGTGACGCTGACGCGCGAGGGCGTGTCGTCGCGCTTCCGCCTGCGCCTGGCACCGGGGGAAGCGCAGGAGAACCTGCCGCTGCGCGAGAAATTCGCCCGCGAGCTGCGGCGCGAGCTTCCCCCCTTCGACCCCGCCGCCCCGCTGGTCTGGGCCGGGCTGCTCGCCCCGCACCTGCCGGAGGGATGGCGGGTGGAGGAGGGCAGCATCGTGCTGGGCCTGTTCGGCCATGCGCGCTTCCTGATGTGGCGCGACCTGGATCCGGCGCTGCATCCGGGCCTGCTGTCGCATGCGCCGCTGCGCCGCCTGCTCGACCCCACCCCGCCCGCCGAGGCGCCGCCATTCGAGGATGATTCCGACGTGGACGCCGCCATCCCGGTGGAGCGGCTGGACCATGTCGTGCCCGTGGACGGCTCCCAGGCGCTGGCGGCGGAAGCCGCACGGCGCGGTGGCGACCTCGTCATTCAGGGACCGCCCGGCACGGGCAAGAGCCAGACCATCGTCAACATCCTGGCCCAGGCCATCCTGGATGGGCGCAGCGTGCTGTTCGTCGCGGAAAAGGCGGCGGCGCTGGAGGTGGTGCAGCGGCGCCTGGCCGCGCTGGGCCTCGCCCCCGCCATCCTGGCCCTGCACGACGAGGATACCGGGCCGCGCGCCGTGCTGGATGCGCTGCGCGATGCGCTGGCGACGCCGCGCCCCGAACCCATGGACCGCGAGGCAGCGGTCGCCCGGCTGGGCGATCTGCGCGGCCGCCTCAACCGCCACGCCGCCGCGATGCGCGACCGCGTCGGCGGCCTGCCGGTGCACGAGGTGGCGCAGCGCCTTGCCCTCCTGCGACAGGAAGGGCCGGCGCCGCCCTTCCGCCTCGGCGGCGCGGAAGGCTGGGACCCGGCGCGGCGCGATGCGCTGCGCGAGGCGGTGCCGACGCTCGCGGAACGGGCGGAGGCGGCGCGTGGCCCCTGGGCGGGCACCGCGCCCGCAGAGGCGCTGCCGCCCCTCCCGTCCCTGATCCGCCGCCTCGCTGCCGCGCCCGGCACGGTCGAGGAGGCGCTGCGCGCCGAGGCAGCGGGCGCCCCGCCCTTGCCCGCCGAAATCCTCCCGGAGGTCCGTGCCCTGCTGGCCGACCTCGAAACCATCGCCCGGGCGCGGGCCGATGCGCGCATCGCCTCCCTGGACATGCCCGGGGTGGAGGAGGCGGCGGCGCGGCTGGCGCGTCCCGGCGGCCTGCTCGGCTTCCTCGACGGCGAGCGCCGCGCGGCGGGGCGCGTGCTGGATGCGGCGCTGCGCGATCCCGCCGCCCTGCCCGCCCTGCTCGCGGCGCGCGAGGCGGCGCGTCGCGTGGCCGCCAGCTCCCTGCCCCGCGATGCGGCCACGCTGCGCACGGCCCTGGACTGGCACACGGCGCATGGCGCGACGCCGCCATTGGACGACACCGCGCGCGACGCGCTGGCAGCGGCGCGGGACGCGTGTTCCGCGCTGGGCCTGCCCCTGTCCGGGCGCTTCGGCGACCTCGCCGCGCGCCTCGCCACGCTGGCGGCGGAAACCGACGCGCTGCCGCGCTGGCGCCTGTGGCTGCGCGCGCGGGAGGCGGCGCCCGAACTGGCGCCGCTGGCCGATGCGCTGGCGGGCGGCGCCCTCCCGCCCGAGCGGGCGGAGGCGGCTTTTGAGCGCGCCCTGCTCGAGGCGCTCTGGCGCGCGGCGCTGCGCGCCCATCCCGAACTCGCGGCCTTTGACGGCGCGGCGATGGACCGGCTGGTCGAGTCCTTCCAGGCCGCTGATGCCGCGCGGGTGCGCCTCGCGCGGCATGAGGCGCTGCTGCGCCATGCCGAGCGCGCGGCGGCGCTGCGCGGCGGGGCGGAGCCGGCGTCGATGGGCTTCCTGCGCGGCGAGATGGAGCGGCGGCGCGGCCACGCCCCCGTGCGAACCTTGCTGGCCCGCGGCAGCGCGGCTCTGCGCATGCTCAAGCCCGTGCTGATGATGAGCCCGCTTTCCGTCGCGCGGTTTCTCGCCAACCCGCACCATGCCACCCAGCCGGGCTTTCCGCTCTTCGACCTCGTGGTGATGGACGAGGCGTCGCAGATCGAGCCGGTGGACGCGCTGGGGGCCATCGCGCGCGGGCGGCACTTCGCCGTGGTGGGCGATGACCGGCAGATGCCGCCCACGCGATTCTTCCGCCGCGTGACGGAAGAGGAGGACGAAGCCGAGGCCGAGGAGGATGAGGCGGAAGGCCCCGCGGCGCGCGACGTGGAAAGCATCCTCGGCCTCGCCGCCGCGCGGGGCGTGCCGAACGCGCTGCTGCGCTGGCACTACCGGTCGCGCCACGAAAGCCTGATCGCCACCTCCAATGCCGAGTTCTATGGCGGGCGGCTGCTGGTCCTGCCCTCGCCCCTGCCGCGCTCCCCGGCGCTGGGCCTGACGCTGGTGCGGGTGGAGGGGCGCTTCCGCACCGGGGTCAACGCGGAGGAGGCGCAAGCCGTGGCTGAGGCGGCGATGCGCCACGCGCGCGAAACGCCAGGGGAGTCGCTCGGCATCGCGGCCTTCGGCATCGGCCAGCGCGACGCCATCCTCACTACGCTGGAAGCGCTGCGGCGCGACAGCCCGGAGACGGAAGCTTTCTTCACCGCCCACCCGCACGAGCCCTTCTTCGTGAAGAACCTGGAGAACGTGCAGGGCGACGAGCGCGACGCGATGCTGATCTCCGTCGGCTATGGGCGCGATGCCGATGGGCGCCTCGCCTTGCGCTTCGGGCCGCTGGCGACAGAGGGCGGCGAAAGGCGGCTCAACGTCCTCATCACCCGGGCGCGGCGGCGCTGCGTCGTCTTCACTGGCCTGGCGCCGGAGGAGATCGACCTGTCGCGCGCCGGTGGGCGCGGCGTGGCGGCGCTGCGGGCCTTCCTCCAATTCGCCGCCTCAGCGGACGAGGCGAAGCAGGGGGAGGCGGCGGACACGCCGCTCGGCGCGCTGGTCGGGCCGGTCCTGCGCGCGAATGGGCTGGAACCGGTTTCGGGGGTGGGCGCGGGGCAGCTGCGCGTGGACGTGGCGGCGCGGCGCGACGGGCGCTTCGAATGGGGCATCGAATCCGACGGCGCGGACTGGTCCGGGCTGCGCTCCGCGCGCGACCGCAGCAATGGCTGGACCGAGGCGCTGAAATCCATGGGCTGGCGCCTGGCCTCGAGCTGGACGCTCGACTGGCTGGACCGCCCGCGCGAAGCGGAGGAACGGCTGCGCGACGCGCTCGGCCTCGCCGCGGCGGAGGAAGCGGCGCCCGCCCCGGACGATGCCGGGCTGGCCGAGTCCTACGCGGAAGCGTCGCCCCATCTCGACGCGCCGCTCGACGCCATGCCCTTCGCCCGCCTTGCCGAGGCGGCGGCCGAGGTCGTGGCGATCGAGGCTCCCATGCCGGAGGAGGCGCTGGCCGAACGGCTGCGCCTCGCCCGCGGGGAAGCGCCGCTTTCCGCCGCCGAGCGCGCGGCGCTGGTCCAGGCGCTGCGCCTCGCCCGTTCCCTGCACGGGCTGCGCGAGGAGGGCGGCTTCTGGTTCGGCGAGGCGGCGCCCGATTTCCGTCCGCGCGACCGACGCGCAGCCCTGCCTGCCTTGCGCCGCGCCGCCGCGCTGCATCCGCGCGAGTTGGAGGCGGCGGCGCGCACCCTGTTGGAAGCGCGCCCCATGACGACCGAGGCCGAGGCGGCGCTCGGCATCGTGCGGATGCTGGGTCTGGAATCGGGGGCGGAAGCGGCGATCGAGGCGCGCCTGGCCCTGCTCGCGGGCAGCGGGACGCTGCGCTTCCCCGGCTGAATCACGACGTGCGAAGCTGCGCCATGCCCCGATTCGCGCAGCAGGTGACGTTTCTCTACGCCGAGGATCCGGAAGCGAGCTGGCGCTTCTACGAGGAGGTGCTGGAACTTCCGCTCGCACAGGACCAGGGCACGTGCCGCATCTACGAAACGGCGGAAGGCGGCCGCGCCTTCCTGGGGGTGTGCCGCGCCCGCGCACCGCGGAGCGAAGAGAATCCACGCGCTGAAGGCGGCGTGGTCTTCACCTTCGTCACGCCGGATGTGGAAGCGTGGCATGCGCGCCTCGCCGCCAAGGGCGTCGCGCTGCCGCCCGCGCCCCAATGGTCGGAAGCATACCGCGTCACGCATTTCTTTCTGCGCGACCCGGCAGGCTACCTGCTGGAGGTGCAGCGCTTCGACCGGCCCGATTGGCCGGAGCCCGGTTGAGGCGCGGCCCTACTCGGAAAGCCGCTGCAGCAGCGACAGGAGATGCGCGCGCTCCCCGGCGGAGAGGGGGCCCAGCAGCGCTTCGTTGGCGCGGCGCCCGGCTTCCTTCGCCTCGGCGAGCAGGTCGTGGCCCTGCGGCGTGACGGACAGCACGCGCGTGCGCCGGTCCAGCGGGTCCTTGGCGGCGCGCAGGAGGCCGCGCGCGGCAAGGCGCCGCACCACGCCCTGCACCGTCGCGGAGTCCATGGCGGCGAGCCGCCCGAGCTGGTTCTGCGTGGCGCGCCCGGCTTCGGACAGCCGCAGCAGCGCGGCGAATTGCGGCCCGGTGAGTCCGTGCCCCGCGGCACATTCGCTGAAGACCGCCTGATACCGCTGATGGGCGCGCCGAAGCAGGTGCCCCGCCGAGGCGTCGAGGCGATAGGCCCGTTCGGGCAGGGCGCCCGAAGGCGCGATCAGGTCGAGGATCTCGCTCATCACGGTCCCGGCTTCGTTTCGCTTGGTTGCGCCGCAACAGCTGGCGAGTCAAGCGTCAGATGCAATGCGGGATTGCAAGTGGCGAAGTCGTTCTTTAATCGCAGAGATCCGCCAAGAGAGCGGGGGCCGTGCGCCCGCAGGGGCATTGATCATAGGGAGTGGGACATGACTGAAACCGTCTCCGGCAGCCGCCGCGGACTTCTCAAGGCCGGCGCCGTCACTGCTGCCGGTGCCGCCGTGCTGGCGACCCCCAATGTGAGCCGGGCCCAGACGGTGACGTTGCGCTTCCAGTCCACCTGGCCGCAGCGCGACATCTTCCATGAATTCGCACAGGATTACGTCAATCGCGTGAACGCCATGGGCGGCGGCCGCCTGCGGCTGGAGTTGCTGGCGGCGGGCGCCGTGGTCGGCGCCTTCCAGGTGCTGGACGCCGTGCACTCCGGCACGTTGGATGGCGGGCATGGCGTGTCGGCCTATTGGTTCGGCCGCAACCGCGCCTTCTCCCTCTTCGGAACGACGCCGCCCTGGTTCGGCGACGCGAACCAGATGCTCGGCTGGTTCTATTACGGCGGCGGCGAGGCCCTGTATCGCGAGCTGCTGCACGACATCCTGCGCATGAACGCGGTGGGCTTCATGTCCGGCCCGATGCCGACCCAGCCCCTGGGCTGGTTCCGCAACCCGATCGAGCGCGCCGACCAGGTGCGCGGCCTGCGCTACCGCACCGTCGGCCTCGCCACCGACCTGTTCCAGGAGATGGGCGCGGCGGTCGTGGCCCTGCCGGGCGGCGAGATCGTTCCGGCGCTGGAGCGCGGCGTCATCGACGCGGCGGAGTTCAACAACCCCTCCTCCGACCGCGTGCTCGGCTTCCCCGACGTCGCCAAGAACTACTACATCCAGAGCTACCACCAGGCGGTGGAATGCTTCGAGGTGCTGTTCAACCGCCAGAAGTTCGAAGGGCTGCCGCAGGAGCTCCAGGCCGTGCTGCGCCATTCTTCGGAGGCAGCCTCGGCCGACATGTCGTGGAAGCTGCAGGACCGCTACTCGCGCGACCTGCTGGCGATGTCGCAGCAGCAGGGCGTGAACGTGCGCCCGACGCCGCGCCCCATCCTGGACGCGCAGCTCCAGGCCTGGGACCGCGTCATCCAGAAGATGGAAGGCGACAACTCCAACCCGCAGGCCGGGCCGTTCTTCAAGAAGGTCTGCGACAGCCAGCGGGAGTGGTGCCGCCGCGTCGGCAACTTCATGCTGCGCTACAACGTCAGCCCGGTGGTGTCCTACAACCACTTCTTCGCGCGCGGCTGAGTTCAGCCTGATGTCTACCCGGCCCGGTTGCAGACGCACCGGGCCGGTTTTTTTCGGGCCTGTGCAGGGAGAAGTAGGGGGATGACGGACAGCCTCGTGGTCGGGGGGCTCGCGGGCCTCGTCGTTGCGGCGCTCATCGTGGGCATCGCCTTCTCCGGCGCGCATTTTGTGCAGCGGGCCCTGCTGGCGGTGGATCGGTTCTCCACGCTGATCGGCCAAGTCTTCGCCTGGACCATCATCCTCCTGACAGCGTCCATCGTCTACGAGGTCTTCGCGCGGCGCTTCTTCTCCTCCCCGACCAACTGGGGCTACGACGTGCAGTACATGCTGTACGGGATGCTGTTCATGTTCGCCGGCGCCTATGCGCTGTCGCGGAACGGGCATGTGCGGGGCGACTTCCTGTATCGCATGATGGAGCCGCGCAAGCAGGCCATGCTCGACTGCCTGCTCTACGTCCTATTCTTCTTCCCCGCGATCTTCGCCTTCATGGTGGCCGGCTGGCACTTCTTCGAGCTGAGCTGGATTCAGAACGAGCGTTCGATGTTCAGCCCTTCCGGGCCGATCATCTGGCCCTTCAAGGGCATCATCCCGATCGTGGGCTTCATCATGCTTCTCCAGGGCTTGGTCGAGACGGTGCGCTGCGTGCGCTGCATCCGCACCGGGCATTGGCCGCAGCGCCTTTCCGACGTGGAGGAGCTGGATCAGATCATCCTCGCCCGCGCCGCCGAGGCGGAGGACCTGGAGGACCTCGCGCGCAAGATCGCCGAGGGCGACGACACGACCCTGACGAACAAGAGCACCTGAGCCCATGATGTCCGACGCCGCGCTGGGCCTCACCCAGCTCCTGCTCTTCCTGTTCTTCATCCTGCTGGGCTTTCCCATCGCCTTCACCCTGATGGCGATGGGGCTGTTCTTCGGCTATCTCGGCATGGGCGACCGGGTCTTCGACCTGCTGATCCAGCGCACCTACGCGGTGATGTCGAGCGACGTGCTGATCTCCGTCCCGCTCTTCGTCTTCATGGGCTACGTCATCGAGCGCGCGAACATCCTCGACCGGCTGTTCCGCGCGTTGCAGATGGCCTCGGGCAACATTCCCGGCTCGCTCGCCGTCGCCACCCTCGCCACCTGCGCGCTCTTCGCCACGGCGACGGGCATCGTCGGCGCGGTGGTGACGCTGATGGGCCTCCTCGCCTTCCCCGCCATGCTGCGCGCCGGCTACGACGTGAAGCTGGCCTCCGGCGTGATCTGCGCGGGCGGCTGCCTCGGCATCCTGATCCCACCCTCCATCATGCTGATCCTCTACGGCGCGACGGCGGGAGTGTCGGTGGTGCAGCTCTACGCCGCCGCCTTCATTCCGGGCCTCACCCTGGCCGGGCTCTACATCGCCTACGCGATCGGCATCGCCATCGTGAAGCCGGAGGTGGCGCCGCGCCTGCCGCCCGACGCGGTGGCCGTGCCCTTCGGCAAGATCCTCTGGGCGCTGCTGACCAGCTTCCTGCCGCTGGCGCTGCTGATCGCCATGGTGCTGGGCGCGATCCTGCTGGGCCTCGCCACCCCGTCCGAGGCGGCGGCGATGGGCTCGCTCGGCTCCATCCTGCTCGCCATCACGTACCGTGCCTTCACCTTCGGGAAGCTGAAGGAGAGCGTGTTCCTCACGGCCCGCACCTCGGCCATGGTGTGCTGGCTCTTCGTTGGCTCCTACATCTTCTCCTCGGTCTTCGGCTATCTCGGCGGCCAGGGCGTGGTGGAGGAGTTCGTGAAGTCCCTGCCGCTCAACACCTTCACCTTCATGCTGCTGGCGCAGGCGATCATCTTCGTGCTCGGCTGGCCGCTGGAATGGACGGAGATCATCGTGATCTTCGTGCCGATCTTCCTGCCGCTGCTGGACAATTTCGGCGTGGATCCGCTGTTCTTCGGCGTGCTGATCGCGCTGAACTTGCAGACCAGCTTCCTGTCGCCGCCCGTCGCCATGGCCGCCTTCTACCTGAAGGGCGTGGCGCCGAAGCACGTGAGGATCGAGGACATCTTCCGGGGCTGCATGCCCTTCATCTTCATCGTCGTCTTCACCATGCTGATGGTCTACATCTTCCCCGCCATCGTCACCTGGCTGCCCGAGACGCTCTACGGCGGCCAGAGCGGGCCGCCCGCCGTGCAGATGGACGCGCCGCCCTCCGGCGGCTTCCAGGAAGAGGAAATGCCCGAACTGCCGCCGCTGCAATGAGCGGCGCAGCGAATTGGCTGGCCGAGGCGTGGGAGACGGGGAACCCTCTCGCCCCGCTCCCCCCCGAGGTCGCACCGAAGGACCTCGCCGAGGGCGAGGCGCAGGCGGCGGCGCTGGTGGAAGCGCTGGGCCTGCCCGTCTGCGGCCTGCGCCTCACGCGCGGGCCGGGCGGCGACTGGCTCTCCGCGCCGTTGCTGGAAGGGCGGATGCTGCGCGCCGGCACGCCGGTCGCGCTCGCCGCGCTGCGCCGGCCGCGCCTGTCCGCCGGGGTGCTGGGCGTGCTCGCCGCACCGCTGGAGGAAGGCGGGGATGGCGAGGCAGAGTTCGGCGCCCTTCATCCCGCCCTGGACGTGGCGGCGACGCGCTTCAGCGAGGGCCCGGCCGATGCGGCGCAACTCGTGGCCGATCTGGGCGGGCTGGGGCAGGTGCTGGTGGGCAAGCGCTCCCTCGCCCCTCTCCCCACCTCCGCCGAGGCACGGCTGGGGCGTCGCGGCGCCCGGCCCCGCCCCATCCATGAATCGCTGGGCGCGCTGATGGCCCGCGCCGCCGCCGAGGCGCGGCGCTGGGGCGGGCTGCCCGCGGGCGCCGTGCTGCTGGTCGCGGGGCTGGGCGGCGAGGCCGAGCCCCAGCCCGGCGAGAAATGGTCCGCCGCCATCCATGGGGTCGGGCGCATCGGGGCCGATTTCGCGTGACGGCGCGTCGGTAGTTTTCCGCAGGGCGACAGCGCCCGGCGACGTCGCATAATCGCGGCGCTTCCCCGGAATCGCCCATGCCGAACCACAAGATCTCGCCCCTGCGCCTCGTCGCCTCGGACGGCGTCGCGGTCACGTCGCCGGATACCGGCCCGCGCCTCCGGCCGGAAGCGGTGGAGGCGCTGCGGCAACTCTGCGACCTCGCTCGCGCCGTGGCGCGCGACGAGTTGCTGCTGGGCGGGCTGCGCGCCGACGAGGCGCTGGCGGGCGCGGTGCTGCGCCTGGCGGAGTTCGACGCCTCCTGAACCTCACTCCAGCCGGATGTTGAGGTCGCGCACCACCGTTCCCCAGCGCTCGCGGTCGCCGGCGATGAACCTGCGCGTTTCCTCCGGCGTCATGGTGACGGGCAGCGCCGCCTGGGCGCGGAACACCTCCTGCACCTGCGGATTGCGCAGCGCCTCCGCCGTCACGGCCGCGATGCGCGCGGCGCCGGCCTGCGGCATGCGCGCGGGGCCGAGCAGGCCGAACCAGTTCGCCGCATCCACCGGCGTCCCCAGCTCCTTCAGCGTGGGCACGTCCGGCAGGAGCGGGATGCGCTCATCGGCGCCGACGCCCAGGATCTTCGCGCGCCCGTCGCGCGCGATGGCCTCGGCCGGGCCGGCATTGAGGAACATGCAGTCCACCTGCCCGCCCAGCACCGCCGTGCTGGCCGGCGCGGCGCCGGTGAAGGGCACGTGCAGCAACTCCAGCCGCGCCTGCTTCATCAGCCGCTCCATCGCGAGATGCGAGGTGGAGCCGATGCCCCAGGAGGCGTAGGTGACCCGCCCCGCCTGGGCGCGCGCCCGGGCCAGGAAAGCCTCCAGATTCTCCACGCCCAGCCCGGGGCGCGTGATCAGCACGAAGGGACCGCGCGCGAAGACCGTGACGGGGGTGAAGTCGCCCAGCGCGTCATAGGGCAGGCGCGGATAGATCAGCGGGTTGATCGCGTGCGTCTCGGCATTGGCCAGGATCAGCGTGTGGCCATCGGGACGCGATTGCGCCACCGCCTGGGTGCCGACCGCACCATTGGCGCCGGGCCGGTTCTCCACCACCACCGGCTGGCCGAGTGGCCCCGCCATGGCCGGGCCAAGGGCGCGGATCACCACGTCGGCCAGGCCGCCTGCGTTCCACGGCACGATCACGCGCACGGGCTGGTCCGGGAAGCCCAGGGCCGGGGCAGCGAGCGGCAGCAGCGCGGCTGCCCCGAGCAGCGCGCGGCGGGTGACGGGAGTGGTCATGGCGTGTCCTCCGGATTGAGCGGCCGGAGCTTTGGCCGCCCGGTCCTGTTACCGATCACACGATGCGCCGGCCCGACCTGTCAATGGCGGTCCGGGCGCGGCGCCACGTCGAGCCGCACGGCGATGCCTTCGAGTTCTGGCGAAGGCGCGGGGTAGCGTGCCATCACCAGCGGGTCGTGGCCGGGGACGATGTGATCCTCGCTCGATGCCGCTCTCCGCAATCGGTCGAAGCCCTCCAGCATCTCGCCGACATGGAAGGCGACGGTGAAGGGGCGCGCCTCCTCCATGTTCGCGTAGAAATGCGTGACGTCGGAGGCGAGCACGACGCGGCCGCGCCCGGTTTCCACCGACACGAATTGCAGCCCCGCCGAATGCCCGCCGGTGGGATGCAGCCGCAGCCCGGGCCAGGGCTCGACCACGCCGTCATGGAAGGAGACGCGGCCGGCGAAGTTCATCCGCACCATGCCGACGATGTCGTCCGGCTCGAAGGAATGGGCGAGGTGACGGTGCCGCATGTAGCGGCCGGTGGCGTAGTGCATCTCCTCCTCGCGCAGGTGGAAGCGAGCGCGGGGAAACAGGTGGAAGGAGCCGACATGGTCGTAGTGGAGGTGGGTGATGACCACGTCCTCTACCGCCTCCGGCGCGATGCCGAGCAGGCGCAGGGATTCGGCGGGGCAGCGCAGCCATTCGCGGCCGCGCCGCGCCGCCACCTCCGCCGTGAAGCCGGTGTCCACCACCACGGCGCGCCCGTCGCGCACGCAGGCCCAGACGAAGTAGTCCATGGGCATCGGCCCATCATGCGGATCGCCGCCGATGAAATGCGCGGCGGCGGTGGCGTCGCGGCGCGCATAGCGCAGCGCATAAACCTCCCAGCTCATGGCTTGCGCTCGCCGCCGATGGTCACCCCGGCCCATTCCTCCAGCACCTTGGCGACGCTGGTGAAGTCGCTCTGCGGGCCGTACTTGGCGCTGGTGACGGCCAGCATCTGCCGCACCGCGCTGCCCACCACCATTGGGATGCCCATCGCCTCCGCCTCCTCCACGCAAAGCCGCACGTCCTTGTGCGACAACCCGGTGGTGAAGCCGTAATCGAAGCCCCGCGGGATGATGGATTTGGGGAACTTGTCCTGAGTCGCGCTGTTGCGGCCGGAGGAAACGTTGATCACCTCGCACATCAGCGAGGGATCGAGCCCAGCCTTCACCCCCATGGCCAGCGCCTCGGAGGAAACGACGAGCGTCGCGGCGGCGAGGAGGTTGTTGCACAGCTTCATCACCTGCGCGGCGCCCGGTTGCTCGCCGCAGAAGAAGGGCTTGCCCATCACCTTCAGCACCGGTTCCAGCGCGTCGAAGCGGGCGCGCGGTCCGGACACCATCACGGCCAGCGTGCCGGCCGCCGCGCCGGCCTTGCCGCCGCTCACTGGCGCGTCCAGCACCTCGCGCCCCGCGGCGGCGAAGGCCTCGTGCATCTCGCCCGCGACGCGCGGCCCGGTGGTGGAGAAATCCACCAGGGTGCGGGCGCGCTGCCCTTCCAGCACGCCGCCCGGGCCGATCGCGACGTCGCGCACGATGGCGGGGGTGGGGAGGCTCACCAGCACCACGTCGGCGCGGTCTGCCACCTCGCGCGGGCTGCCCGCCGCCTCCGCGCCGAGGGCGACCAGGGCCGCCACCGCGTCCGGCACGCGGTCATGCACCACGAGGCGGTGGCCCGCCTCCAGGAGGCGCGTCGCCATGGGCCGGCCCATCTGGCCCAGCCCCACGAAACCGATCACCTGATCCGCCATTGCCGCGTTTCCCCATTTGGCCTTGCCGGGATGATACCGGTATCACCACAAAGGCCAAGGGTGCGGCGTCAGGTGCTGGCGCGCTGGATGATCTCGAAGCCGAGGTCGAGCACGGCCGGGCCGGATTGCCGCCCAGCCAGACGGTCCAGCAGCATGCGGGCTGAGCGCGTGCCGATCTCCCCCCGGGGCAGGCGCAGCGTGGTGACGGGCGGGTTCAGCTGGGCCAGCAGGTCCACGTTGTCGAAGGCGGCGATGGCCACCTTGCCGGGCACCGCCCAGCCGCGCCGCTGGCATTCCAGCACGGCGCCCGCCGCCAGCACGTCGCCCGCGAAGAAGATGGCGTCGGGTGGTTCCGCCCCTTCGGTCAGCCGTGCCAGCGCCTCCGCCCCCGAGGCCAGGCCGGGCGGCATCTCGAGCAGCAGGCGTGGATCGGACGGCCGTCCCAGCTCCGCCAGCGCGTCCAGGAACCCGGCGCGCCGGTCGCGCGAGCGGGCATTGGCGGCGGAGGGCAGCGTCACCAGCGCCACGCGCCGGTAGCCGAGCCGGGCGAGGTGGCGGGTCATCGCCTTCGCCGCCTCCCGGTTCGAGTAGGACACGACCATGTCCAGCGGCTCGGCCGGCACGGTGCCGTTCTCCACCACCGGCACGCCGGCACGGCGGATCATCCGCGCCGTCGCCTCCGTGTGCAGCGTGTCGTGCAGGATCAGCCCCGCCACGCGCTGCTCCAGGAAGGCGCGGATCGCCGCCTCCTCCGCCTCCGGGCTGTAGAGGCTGTCGGCGATCATCAGCTGAAATCCCTCGCGCCGCAGCACGTCGGAAATCCCCTTCACCGTCGCGGCGAAGAGCGAGTTTTCCAGCGACGGCACCACCAGCCCGACCACGTCCGAGCGGCGCGAGGACAGCGAGCCGGCGAGGCGGTTCGGCACGTAGCCCACCGCGCGCACCGCCGCCTCCACCCGCGCCCGCACCTCGGGCGAGACGCGCGCAGGCTCGCGCAGCGCGCGGGAGACGGTCATGGCGGAAACCCCGGCGGCGCGCGCCACGTCGCGCATCCGTGCTCCGCCGGGTGGGTCGGGCAGGTCGTGCATGCCCGCCTGCTCTACTCCATCCGGATGCGCGCGTCGCGGACCACGCGGCCGATCTTCTCCACCTCCTCGCCCATGAAGCGGCCAAACGCCTCGGGCGTGCCGCCCACCACCTCGGCGCCCATCTCCAGCAGGCGCGCCCGTTCCTGCGGCTCGGCGATGATCGTGTTGAAGGCGGCGTTGATCCGCTCCACCGCGCGCGGCGCCATGCCTGCGGGACCGAGGCAGGCATACCACTCGTCGATCGCGAAGCCGGGCAGTCCGGATTCCGCCACGGTCGGCACCTCCGGCAGGTAGGCGGCGCGCTCCGCCGAGGTGACGGCGATGGCGCGCAGCGACCGGTCCCGCACGAAGGGCAGGGTGGAGGAGGCGTTGCCGAACATCAGCTGGATGTGGCCGCTCACCAGGTCGGCCAGGGCCGGCCCGCCGCCGCGATACGGGGCGTGCACCATGTCCACCCCGGCGGCGAGCTTGAACATCTCGCCCGAGATGTGCACCGCCGAGCCGATGCCTGGCGAGCCGAAGGTGAGCGCGCCGGGCCGCGAGCGCGCCAGCGCGATGAGGTCCTGAACGGAGTGTACCGGCAGCGAGGGATGCACCACCAGGATGTTCGCCACCCGCGCGAGGTTGATGATGGGGGCGAGGTCGCGCACCGGATCATAGGGTTGGCGCGACAGCAGCGCCGCCGAGATCACGGTCGAGGTGACCATGCCGAAGCCGTGCCCGTCCGGATTCATGCGCGCCATCTCCGCCGCGCCGATGGCGCCGGAGGCGCCGCCCCGGTTCTCCACCACCACGGCCTGGCCCAGCAGGGCGGAAAGCCGCGGCTGGAACTGCCGCGCCAGGATGTCGGTGGTGCCGCCCGGCGGCCACGTGACGAGGAGGCGCACCGGGCGCGTGGGAAAGTCCTGCGCAAGGACCGGGGCCTGGAGCCCGGCGGCGAATGCGGCGCCCATCGCGGCGCGTCGCGTCCATCTCATGGTGGTTCCTCCCTGGTTCTTTGTCATGCGGCGGACCAGCCGCCATCCATCGGCAGCGCCGATCCCGTGATGCCATCCGCGTGGGGGCCGCACAGGAAGGCGACCAGCGCGCCGACCGCGGCGGCGTCCACGAAGCGCCCGGTGGGCTGCTTGCCGCGCAGGAAGCGGCGCGAGGCCTCGGCCTCGTCCAGCCCCTCGCGCGCCATCAACTCGCCCAGGCGCGCCTCGATGTTGGGCGTCCGCGTGGTGCCGGGGCAGAGCGCGTTGCAGGTGATGCCGCTGCCCGCCGTTTCCAGCGCCACCGCTCGGGTGAGCCCCAGCAGCGCGGTCTTCGTGACGACATAGCCCGCGCGCCCCGTGGCGCCGACGAGGCCGTAGATGGAGGACATGTTGACCACCCTCCCCCAGCCCCGCGCCCGCATGCCGGGCAGCAGCAGCCGGATGAGGTGGAAGGGGGCGGAGAGGTTCACCGCGAGGTCGGCATCCCAATCCGCCTCCGGCATCGCCTCCACCGGCGCGAAGTGGCGCGTCGCGGCATTGTTCACCAGGATGTCCACGGCGCCGGCCGCCGCCGCGAGGCGCGCGACCGAGGCGGCGTCGCCAAGCTCGGCGCGAAGGTAGCGCGCGGGGACGCCCAAGCGGCCCCCGAGTTCCGCTGCCACCTCCTCGCCCTCCGCTTCGCGCGCCAGGCCATGCAGCACGACGCCGCAGCCCAGCGCCGCGAGGGTCTCGGCCGAAGCCAAGCCGATCCCGCCCGTGGAGCCGGTGACGAGGGCCGTCCGCCCAGCCAGGAAGCGGGACGTCGTGTCTGCTATCGGTATCACACGGCGAGCCTAGTCCTCGCCCGCTTCGGGCCGCAAGCCGCGGCCTGCAAGCTTGCGGCCGGCACTCGTCCTGGTTAGCGTTACCACAAACCGGAGGAAGCCATGCCCCTTCTCGTCCGCCGCGCGGCGCTGCAGGCCGCGCTCGCCCTTCCCGCACTCGCGGCGCGGGCGCAGGGTCGCTGGCCGCAGCGCCCGGTGCGCCTGGTCGTTCCCTATGCGCCCGGCGGCGGCACGGATGTCTTTGCCCGCGCCCTGGCGGAAGGGCTTCGCCCCGCCCTTGGCCAGACGGTGACGGTGGAGAACCGCTCGGGCGGCAACGGCGTCGTCGGCAATGAGTTCGTGACGCGTGCCGAGCCGGATGGCTCGGTCTTCCTGGTGGATTCCGGCTCCTTCAGCCTGAACCCGCACATGGTGCCCAACCTGTCCTTCTCGCCGCTGCGCGACTTCACCCATGTCTCGCTGCTGTCTCGCTTCCCCTTGATGATGACGGTCGCGAACAACCAGCCCTTCGGCGACGTGCGCGCCCTGGTCGCGGCGGCGAAGGCGGCGCCGCGCAGCATCGGCTTCGGCACCTCGGACGCCGCCATCTCGCTCGCCGGCAACCTCTTCGCGCGCCTCGCGGGGGTGGAGATGGTGGAGGTCACCTATCGCGGCGCCGCGCCCATGCTGAACGACCTGATCGCCGGCCATCTGCCGGTGGGGTGGAACAGCACCGTCGCCGCCCTGCCGCACATCCAGGCCGGGCGGCTGCGCGCCTTCGGTGTCACCATGGCGGAGCGGACCGCCCTGCTGCCCGAGGTGCCGACGCTGCAGGAGGCGGGCGTGCCCGGCTACGAGTTCGCCGGCTGGTACGGCATGGCCGCGCCCGCCGGCCTCGACCCCGCCATCGCGGAAACCATGTGGAGCGCGATCCAGGCGGCCTTGCAGGAACCGGGCATCCGCGGGCGCCTCGCCGCCATCGGCGCCGACCTGAAGCCCCTCGGCCCCGCCGGCTTCACCGCCCTGCTGCGCGAGGAGGATGCGCGCTGGCAGCAATTCCGGCGCGAGGGGCTGCTCGGGCGCAGCGGGTGAACGCGTCGGTCACGGAGGCGCTGGGCCGCTTCGTCGCGGAAACCCCTTGGGAGGCGATCCCGGAGGCGGTGCGGCGCGAGGCGCCGCGCGCCCTGCTCAACCACCTGGGCTGCGCGCTGGGCGTGGCGCAGGACGATGCCGTGCGCTCCGCCCTCGCCGTGCTGCGCCCCTGGTCCGGCCCCGCGGTCGCAACCGTCTATGGCCAGGGCACGCGGCTCGACCCCATGTCGGCCAGCTTCATCAATTGCGTGGCCGGCAACCTGCTGGATTTCGACGACACCCACCTGGCGACGGTGATCCACCCGGCCGCTCCCGTCGCCCCCGTCGCCCTGGCCCTGGCCGAGGCGCGCGAATATTCGGGGCGCGAGGTGCTGCAAGCGCTGCTGCTGGGCATGGAGGTGGAGTGCCGCATCGGCCTCGGCGTTTCGCCGGGGCATTACGACCGGGGCTGGCACATCACCTCCACCTGCGGCGCTTTCGGCGCGGCGGCTGCGGCGTCGCGCCTGCTCGGCCTCGACGCCGCGCGCACGGCGCATGCGCTGGGCCTTGCCGCGAGCCAGTCGGCCGGCATCGTCGAGAACCTGCCGAATTCCGGCAAGAACGCCAGCATGGGTCATGCGGCGCGCGCCGGCCTCCTTTCGGCGCTGCTGGCGGAGGCGGGATGGGACGCCGCGCCCGGCGCGGTGGAGGGACGGCTGGGCTGGGCGCGCGCCACCGGCGATGCGCCGGACGTCGCGGCGATGGCAGGCGAGCTCGGCACGCGGTGGGAGGTGTCGCGCATCACCTACAAGCCCTATCCGGCGGGCATCGTGTTCCACGCCGTCATCGAGGCAGCACTGGATCTGGGCGTCGCGGCGGAGGAGGTGGCGGAGGTTGTGGCGGAGGGCGACGCGCTGCTGCTGGCGCGCGGGGACCGGCCGGTGCGCAGCCGCGGCGATGCGCGCGTCTCCATCCACCATTCCGTCGCCCTCGGCCTCGTGCGCGGGCGTGCCGGCGTCGCGGAGTTCGAGCCGGCGGCCGTGGACGATCCTGCCCTGGCAGCGATGCGCTCGCGGGTGCAGGCGAGGCTGGATGCTTCCCTGCCGCGCGGCGCCGCGCGGCTGACCGCCACGCTGCGCGATGGCACGCGGCGCGTCGCGCTGGTTGAACACCCGACGGGAAGCGAGGCGCGGCCGATGAGCGACGCCGCGCTGGAAGCGAAGTTCCGCGACAATCTCCGCCTCGGCGGCTTCGAGGATCGCGCCGACGCGCTGCTGGCGGCGGTGCGCGGGCTGGAGCAGGCGGCGGGTGTGGGGAGACTGGCCGCGCTGCTGGCCTGAGCCACGCGCCGCTTGCGGAGGGCAACCGGGCGGCCTAGCCTCCCGACCGATCGGTCGGTCAGGCCCCTGGGCACGGTCGGGCGGAAGCGGAGGAAACAACACGCCATGTCACGCCACCACCGGAAGGGCGGCCGCGCCGCCGCGCTCGCCTTCGCCCTGCTCGGCGCGGTTCTTCCGACGGCAGCGGGCGCGCAGACCCTGACGGTCGGGGCAGGCGCGCCGGTTTCCTCGCTAGACCCGCATTACCACCAGCTTCGCTCCAATGCGGAAGTGTCGCAGATGCTGTTCGGCACGCTGCTGACCACCGACGCCCAGGCGCGTCTCCTTCCTTCCATGGCGGAAAGCTGGCGTCCGGTCGGCGATGCGGTCTGGGAGTTCACGCTGCGCGAAGGCATCCGCTTCCACGACGGCCGCCCCTTCACCGCCGACGACGTCGCCTTCACGGTCGAGCGCATCCCCACCGTCAGCGGCCCCGGCGCGTCCTACGGGACGCATGTGCGGCCGGTGCGCCGGGTGGAGGTGGTGGATGCGCGCACCGTCCGCCTGCACACCAACGGCCCCTTCCCGCTGCTGCCGGTGTATTTCAGCCAGGTCTTCATGCTGGGGCGCGACATCCACGCCAATGCCTCCGGGGGCGACTTCAACGACGGCAGGGCCGCGATCGGCACGGGTCCCTATCGCCTCGTGTCCTACACGCCGGGCGACCGCATCGTCATGGAGCGCAACGACAGCTGGTGGGGCGGCACGCCGCACTGGGCGACGGTGAACTACCGCATCATCACCAACGACGCGGCGCGCATGGCCGCGCTGCTCGCCGGCGACGTGGACTTCATCGACCAGATCCCCACGCGCGACGTCGCGCGGCTGCGGCGGGATTCGCGCTTCCGCGTGGCGGAGACGACGAGCCTGCGCACCATGTACGTCACGCTGGATTCCACCCGCACCCCGCCCGTGCCGGGAATTTCCGGCACCGAGGCGAACCCGCTCGCCGATATCCGAGTGCGCCGGGCGCTGTCGCTGGCCATCAGCCGCCGCGCGCTGGTGGAGCGGGTGATGGATGGCGCGGCGCTCGCCACGATGCAGTTCATGCCGCCCGGCACCTACAGCCACATCCCCGACATGCCCGTGCCCGAGGCGGATCCCGCGGCGGCGCGCGCCCTGCTGGCCGAGGCCGGCTACCCGAACGGCTTCGCGCTCACCCTCGGCGGTTCCAACGACCGCTACATGAACGATTCGCAGATGGTGCAGGCGATCGGCCAGATGTGGACGCGCATCGGCATCCGCACCACGGTGGAGGCGCAGCCCTACGCCACCTTCATTGGTCGCGCGACGCGGCGCGAATTCCCGGCGGCGCTGCTCACCTGGGGCAACTCCACGGGCGAGGCGTCGGTGGTGCTGAACTCCGTCCTCCGCACGGCGGACCGGGAGCGCGGCCACGGCGCCGCGAACCGGGTGCGCTATTCCAACCCCGAGCTCGACCGACTGGTGGGCGAGGCGGAAACCGAGATGGACGCGACGAAGCGCGAGGACCTGCTGCGCCGGGCGCAGCGCGCGGCGCTGGACGACGTGGCGCTGGTGCCGCTCTATCTCCAGCCAGCGCTCTGGGCGATGCGGAGCAGCCTCACCTACGAGGCGCGCGCCGACGAGCGCAACGACTTCGTGGCGGTCCGGCCGGCGGAGCGGTAGGGACGCTCACCAGCCTGGCAGGCTGAAGGCCCACTGCGCCGCCAGCCCGACCTGGAAGGCGGGCGAGTCCCGGTTCAGCCCCGCCCCGACCGAAAGGCCGATCACCGGCCCGCCGGACAGGCGGTGGCGGATTCCTGCCTGGATGATCTCGTAGTCGCGTTCCCCGCGCTCGCCCTGCTCGCGCGCATAGGTCACGACGAGGGCCGTGTCGCGCGTGATGCCCTGGCCGACCGAGGCGTTGACGAACCAGCGATGCGGCCTTTCGCCCGGCAACGGGTCGAGCCGCGCGGTCCAGCCGAGGTTGAGATGGACGCCCAGCGGCCGCTCGCCGCGGATCAGCGTCCGGCCGATCAGCGCGACGAGATCGGCTTCCTGCCCCGGACGGCCGGGGCCATAGACGGCGCGCAGCCGCGCCAGCACCCCCAGCGCCGGCCACGTGCCGCGCCCGCCCGACACCTCGTAGAGCAGGCCGAGCCGCGTCACGCCGCCCCAGGCCGGGATGCGCCCGCCATCCTGGCCGCCCTCCCCCTCGACGGAGGAGTCCAGGCGGCGTCGCGTCTGCAGGTTGCCGTAGGCCGCCAGCTGCCCGATGCGGAACTCGAGCCCCGGCGCCACGCCCACCTCCATTTCCGCCTCCAGCGAGGTGGTGCCGCGCCAGCGCCCGGTGCGCGCCCTTTCGTGGAAGCCGACGATGGCGAGTTCCGCCGCGCCCGGCGCGGCTGCCAGCGGATCGGTGATCTCGAACGGATCATCGGCCAGTTCCAGGGGTTCGTCGGCGGCCAGGGCCGGCGTGGCCGAAGCCAAGGCAGCCGCCACGACCATCAACGAGCCTGCCGCTGCGCGACGCATCGTCCTGCCTCCCACTGATCCAGCGGCAACGTGACGTCTGTCAGAGGGTTGCAGCGGCCGAAATCCGCTCCTGCGGCGACCTGCTCAGGCCTCCGGCTTCGCGGAGGGCGGCTCGAAGGCGCGGATGGGCGGCAGGTTGCCGGTGAAGCGCTCCACCTCCACCACGGTGAGCTGCCCGGTGCAGCCCTGGGCGAGGGCCGACGTCCCCACATCGCGCGTCAGCACGTTCGGGTTGCCGTGGACGCAGAGGGGCCGGTCCTCCTCCGGGTTCTCCGGATCGTACCAGGCGCCGGTCGGCAGTTGCACCACGCCCGGCCGGATGTCCGGGCTGACCCGTGCCGCAGCAAGGCAGGCGCCGCGCGCGTTGAACAGGCGGATGATGTCGCCATCGGCGATGCCGCGCGCCTCGGCATCCGCCGGGTGCAGCATCGCGACCTCGCGCCCCCGGTGCTTCGCCGCTGCGCTGTGCCCGCCGAAATCGAGCTGGCTGTGCAGCCGCGTCGCCGGCTGGTTGGCGATCAGCTGCAGGGGTGTCGCGGGGGCGGGAACATCCTCGGGCGGCAGCCAAGCCGGGTGGCCGGGGCAGCTGGCCTCGCCGAATCCGGCGACGGTCTCGGAGAAGATCTCGATCTTGCCGCTGGGCGTCGGCAGCGGGTTGGCGTCGGGGTCTTCGCGGAAGGCGCGCCACGGTCCGCCATCGTCCGGCGCCTGCGGCAGGCGCAGGCTGCCCGCTTCCCAGAAGGCGTCGAAATCCAGCGCCGGCGCGCCCTGCGCGCGAAGCGCCTCCTCCGTCCGGGCATAAAGGTGCCGCAGCCATTCGCGGCTGCTGCGGCCTTCGGTGAAGACCTCGTCCACTCTGAGCCGTCGGGACAGTTCGGCGAAGATGTCGTAGTCGTCCCGCGCCTCGCCGAAGGGCTCGACGATGCGGTGCATCGCCACCATCAGCGGGTCGTGGGAGCTGTAGCCGATATCCTCGCGCTCCAGCGTCATGGTCGCGGGCAGGATGATGTCGGCGTGGCGCGCCGTCGCGGTCCAGGCGAGCTCGTGCACCACCAGCGTGTCCACGCGCGCGAAGGCCTGGCGCAGCCGGTTCAGGTCCTGATGATGGTGGAAGGGATTGCCGCCCGCCCAGTAGACCAGCCGGATCTCCGGGTAGCGGCGTGTCTGCCCGTTGTAGCGATACTCCGTGCCCGGATTGAGCAGCATGTCGGCGATGCGGGCGACAGGGATGAAGTTGCCATGCCGGTTGCGGCCCTGCGACAGGGTCGGCCCCGGCACCGCGTTGGCGCGGCGCCCGTAATAGCCGATGGCACCCAGCGCATAGCCATAGCCGCCGCCGGGCAGGCCGATCTGGCCCAGCACCGCGGCGAGCACCGCGCCCATCCACACCGGCTGCTCGCCATGCTCGGCGCGCTGCAGCGCGTGCGCCACGGTGATGAGCACGCGGCGGCCCTGCAGCCTTCGCGCCAGGGCACGGATCTGCTCCGCCGGCACGCCGGTGATCCGCGCGGCCCAGTCGGCATCCTTGGGCTGCCCGTCCGCCTCGCCCAGCAGGTAGCGGGCGAAGACCGGCCAGCCCACCGTGTAGCGGTCCAGGAATGCCTGGTCGTGCCGGCCTTCCGCGACGAGCGTGTGGACCAGCGCCAGCATCAGCGCCGTGTCGGTGCCGGGGATGCCGGGGATCCATTCGGCCCCCGATTCCTCCGGCAGGTCGCCGCGCAGCGGGCCGACGAGGATGAACTCGCAGCCCCGCGCGCGCGCCGTCTCCATCGCGCCGCGCTCGACATGCTCGCTGATGCCGCCGCCCGCGACCATGGCGTTGCGCAGCGCCATGCCGCCGAAGGCCAGCACCACCTCGCTGTGCTGCGCCACCTGGTCCCAGGTGACGTTGTTCTTGGTGAGGTCCTCGTAGTTGCCGAGGACGTGCGGCACGATCACGGAGGCCGCGCCCGAGCTGTAGCTGTTGACCGAGGCGACGTAGCCGCCGAAGGCCGCGTTCAGGAAACGGTGGATCTGGCTTTGCGCATGGTGGAAGCGCCCGGCGCTGGACCAGCCATAGGAACCGCCGAACACGGCGCCCGCGCCGTGCCGCATGCCGACCCGGCGCAGCTCCCCGGCCAGCAGGTCCAGCACGGCGTTCCATTCCATGGGCACGAACTCGTCGCGGCCGCGCCGGTCGTCCGGGCCGGGGCCGCGCTCCAGCCAGCCGCGACGCACCATGGGCTGCGCGATGCGCGCCGGGTGGCGCAGCGCCGCGGGGAAGTTGTCGATGATGCCGTTCGGGTCCGGGTCGCCCGGGTGCGGGCGCACCAGCAGCTCCCCGTCCCGCATGGCCGCGGAAAAGACGCCCCAGTGCGAGCTGTGCGGCCGGAACGGAGGGGCGGGGTCGGTGCTCATCGCGAAGTCTCCGTGGGACGGTGACGGGTTCGGGGCAGGGTAACGGGTCGCCGGGGGGCTGGCCATGACGCCCTGGCGCCGCGCCGACTCAGCGCGCCCGCAGGCCCAGCGTCCGCACCGCGTCGCGCTCCTCCGCCACCTGCTCGGCCAGGAAGGCCGCGTAGTCGGCGGTGTTCTTGTACATCAGCGGCATGTCCAGCCGCTCCAGCGCCTGCAAATGCTGCGGGTCGTGCAGCGCATCCTTCAGCCCGTCATGCAGCGCCGCCACCGTCTCGGCGGACATGCCGCGCGGCCCCACCAGCCCGTAGGGCGAGGCGAAGACGAGGTCGGTGCCGGTTTCCCGAAGCGTCGGGGCCTGGGAGAAGCGGCGCGGCCTTTCGGCGCCCCAGGTGACCAGAAGGCGGAAGCTGCCTTCCTCGACCATGGGCGCCCAGCCGCTGGAGTCCACCGCCGCGTCCACCTGCCCGCTCATCAGCGCCTGCACGTTCTCGCCGACGCCGCGGTAGGGCACGTGGGTCCAGCGGATGCCCTGCGCGCGGCCGATGCGCTCCATCCCCACGAAGGCGGTGCTGGCCGCGCCTGCCGTGCCGTAGTTGATCTTGTCGGGGTTGGCCTTGGCGTAGGCCAGGAACTCCGTCCAGGTCTGCCAGGGCGCGTCGCGGCGCACGACGACGCCGATGAGATAGCCGGTGAGGTGCAGGACGGGCGCGCAATCCGCCGTGGGATCGGCGTCGATGTCGCCGGTCATCAGCATGCTGCGCACCGCGGTGATCGGCAATGTGGTCAAGGTCAGCCCGTCCGGCGCCGCCGTGCGCATGGCGAGGATGCCGAGCGAGCCGCTGGCGCCGGGCCGGTTCTCCACCATCACGGTCTGGCCGAAGCGCCGCGTGGCGGCCTCGGCCAGGACGCGCATGTGCACGTCGGTGGAGCCGCCGGGCGAGAACGGGACGATCAGGCGGATCGGCCGCGACGGCAGCGCCCGCTGCGCGGAAGCCAGGCCGGGCGCCGCAAGCGCGGCGCCGGCGCCGAGCAGGCCGCGACGGCCGATGGTCCCGATGGAGGATTGGCGGATTCTCATGAGGACGCTTCCGTTCTTTTCCCGAGGTTCCATTGACTCGCATGGATTTCGTCCCGCCGTAAGGGCTGGGTGCCGGCCCCTCGCCCTCGGGACATGGGCTCGCCGGCTCGCGCCGGGGATGCTGAACTGCGCGCCGGGAATCAGGAGACGAAGCATGGCGACGAACACGGCGGAGATGCCGCCCCTCGACGAGGCGGTGCTTCCGCCCGGCATCCGCTCGCGCTTCGTCAGCGGCGTCAACGGCATGCAGATGCACGTGCTGGAAGCGGGACACGAGGCGAAGGACCGTCCCTGCGTCCTGCTGCTGCACGGCTTTCCGGAGATCGCCTATTCGTGGCGCACGGTGATGCCGGCCCTGGCCGAAGCCGGCTTCCACGTCGTCGCGCCCGACCAGCGCGGCTATGGGCGGACCACGGGCTGGGACCCCGAATATGACGGCGACCTCCGCTCCTTCCGCCTGCTGAACCTGGTGGGCGATGCGCTCGCGCTTCTTTCGGCCCTCGGGGTGCGCTCCGTGCACGCGGTGGTGGGGCATGATTTCGGCGCCTCGGTGGCGGCCTGGTCCGCGCTGGTGCGGCCCGACGTGTTCCGCTCCGTCGCGCTGATGAGCGCGCCCTTCGCAGGCCCGCCCTCCCTGCCCTTCGGCACTGCCGACGCGCCGCCGCAAGCCGCCAAAGCCGGCCCGGACATCCACGAGGCGCTGGCCCGGCTCCCGCGCCCGCGCAAGCACTACCAGTGGCACTATTCCACGCGCGCCGCGAATGCGGAGATGTGGCGGCCGCCGGAGGGCGTCCACGCCTTCCTGCGCGCCTATTTCCACAACAAGAGCGCGGACTGGGCGGAGAACCAGCCCAAGCCGCTGGCAGGCTGGACCGCAGAGGAACTCGCGAAGCTGCCCACCTACTACGTCATGGATCTGGATCGCGGGATGGCGGAAACCGTCGCCCCCCACATGCCGGGCGCGGCGGATGTCGCGGCATGCCGCTGGCTGCCCGAGGCCGAGCTGTCCGTCTACAGCACCGAATACGCCCGCACCGGCTTCCAGGGCGGGCTGCAATGGTACCGATGCCGGACCGAGGGCGTGAACGAACCGGATCTGCGCGTCTTTTCCGGCCGCACCATCGACGTGCCCTCCGTGTTCATCGCCGGGGCGCAGGATTGGGGCATCCATCAGACGCCCGGTGCCCTCGACGCGATGCAAAGCCGGGCCTGCACGCAGATGCTGGGCTGCCACCTCATCGAGGGCGCAGGCCATTGGGTCCAGCAGGAGCAGCCGGAGGCGGTGACGGACCGGCTGCTGGAGTTCCTGCGGCGGGGCTGATTCCCGGCTTCTTCACGGAATGGCGGGCGGTGCGGACGGCAAAGGCGTTTCCTTCCGCGCGCCGGCCTGCGAAGCTGCGCCGCCGGGCCCACGGATCAAGGGCAGGAACCAGCCGATGCCGCGCACGGTGCTGACCGAACGGCTTGGGATCGCGCTTCCGATCGTGCAGGCCGGGCTGGGTCCGGCCGGACGACCCCCGCTGGCGGCTTCGGTCAGCGCCGCCGGCGCGCTTGGGATGCTGTCGGGCCTTGGCGCGCTTTCCCCTGCCAGCATCCGCCGTGAGATCCGGGAGGTGCGCGCCCGCACCGACCGGCCTTTCGGGGTGAACCTGCTGCTCAACGCGCCGCCCGATGCGCTGCAGCCGCGCCTCGCCGCTTGCCTGGAGGAGGGCGTTTCGGCGGTCTCCTTTTTCTGGGGCGATCCGGCACCGCATGTCGAAGCCTGCCATCGGGCTGGTGCGGTGGTGCTGGCCTGCGTGGGCTCCGTTGGGGAAGCGCGCCTCGCCGCGGCAGCCGGCGTGGACGTCGTGGCCGCCCAAGGCTGGGAGGCAGGCGGCCATGTCCGGGGCGAGGTTTCCACCCTGGCCCTGGTGCCGCGTGTGGTGGACGCCGTGGCGCCGCTGCCGGTGCTCGCCGCGGGCGGGATCGCCGATGGGCGTGGCCTCGCCGCCGCGCTCACCCTGGGCGCGGCGGGCGCCTATGTCGGCACGGCCCTGCTTCTGGCGGAGGAGGCATCGGTGCATCCGCATTACCGCGCGCGGCTGCTCGCCGCGACGGAGGCGGACACGGCGCACACGCGGCTTTTCGACGGCGGCTTCGGAAGCGCGCCGCACCGGGTGCTGCGCAACAGCACCCTGGCCGCTTGGGAGGCGGCGGGACGGCCGCCCCCAGGCCAACGCCCCGGCGAAGGGCAGGTCGTCGCCACCTCGCCGCGTGGGCCGATCCCACGCTACCGCGCCACGGTCGCGAGCTTGGATGTGGAGGGCGACGTGGAGGCCATGCCGCTCTGGGCCGGTCAGGGCGTGGGGCTCGCAACGCGTGTCCGGCCGGCGGCCGAGATCCTCGCTGACATGGCCTCCTGTGCCGAGGCGACGTTGCGGCGGTTGGGTGGTGGGGCCCGCCCGCCGGCCGACATTCCCCTCTAGCTTTGCCCCGTCATGCAGCGCCTGATGCGGCGGCTGTGAGCGGATGCGGCTCAGCGCCTCCCGTTGAGGGCGGCGCGCAGGCGCTCGAAGCGGCATGACGGCGGCTTATCCGCAGCAGCTGCTGGTCCCAGCGCTGATGTTGCGCACGGCGCCGTCAGCCAGGCGGACGCTCTCCTGCCTTGAACGCGTCGAGCTTGCGGCGCGCGGCACGTCGGCGAAGGACAGGCAGCAGCGTTGAAAGCACTCCGGGGACGGGACCCAGCGCCTGCACGCCCCAGCGAAGCGCGTTGCACTCATCCACTTGGCGCGCGATCCGTCCATCACGGAACGCGAAGGAGGAGCGCAACTCGTTGTGGACCGGGCGACCGGGTGCATCAGGCGCCGAACGGAACGTGTAATCGGCGGTCCAGCGCGCATGCCCTTCCTGCCTGCTGGCATCCTCCACCACATAGGTCATGCGCAGGTCGGAAGCCGCGATCATGCGCCACATCGCGTGGATCTCGCTTCGGCCCGAAAGGGAGAAGGCGATGTCCTCGAAGGTGGCGTCCTCCGTGTAGCAGGCCGCGATCGCCTCGTGGTCGCGCCGCTGCACGGCTGCGAAGAACCGCTCCAGCAGTTGTCGCTCCGCGGAGCGGGTTTCCCCGTCCCGCTGAGTGCCGTCTTCCGATTTCGTGTGGCTGCTCATCGTGACGCCATCCTCCTCGCCCCGGGAAAGGCGAGGGACACGCGAGTGAGAGGCCGAGGCGAGGTGGTGAGGCGACCGCATGTCGCCGTGATGCTCGCCACGCAGTCGCGCAGGGTGAGGATCATGACCGATCTCTCCAGCATCGGCGACGCAACGCTGTTCCCATTGCCCGTCAGGGCTTGCAGCGAATGCCGATCGCCACGAATGCGATCCTTCTAGCATGGGGAGCCAATTACCCCGCAAGGATTCTACGCCATTCAAGACTAGCCCGATGCAAGGAGCAGGCTCCGCTTCCCGAAGCGAGGAACGTGGGGCCGGTCCTCCTCCACGGTATCGGCGAGGTCGCGAAGCGCCGCCGCCATGGCCCTGAGCGATGCCGCCTTGCCCTCAAGCCGTCTTACCTCCGCTTCTGCCTGCGCCCGCACCTTCTCGGGCGTTGCGCGGCCATCCCAGAGGCTGAGCAGCGCCTTCACCTCCGCAAGTGGCATGGCGAGGTCGCGCGCATGCCGGATGAAGCGCAGCGTGGCCACGGTCTGCTCCGTATAGACCCGGTAGTTGTTGGCGTGCCGCCTGGGCCGCACCAAGCCGATGGCCTCGTAGTGCCGGATCATCTTGGCGTTCACCTCGCTGCGCCGGGCTGCCTCACCGATCTTCATTCCGGGTCCCTTCACCGTTCAGGGCGGCTAGGTCTGCAAGCTTTGTGCCAGGGAAGCTTTTTCAGTTGCACCAGTTGCTTACGGGGAAGACAGACCCGGAACCGTCAGGAAACGTAAAGAATTACTTCATTGTCAGGCTTGCCCCGGACTTCCCCACAGCAGCTGCGCAGGGGCAGGAAACGAACCTCAAGTTCGGCGGCGAGGTGCGGCGGGTCGTTTCGGAGGTGAGGAAGCGCGGCAGGCGGCCCGGAAACACGGTCCGCGAATTCCGCCCAGCCCATCGGACATCGCCGTTGGCCCGGCGCTCAAGGGCTTCCTGTCGGGAGTGACGAGCTACAGCGGCACCAGCCTCACCGCACTTGATGAGGGTGGCAGCACATAAGCCTCAGGGCTGCCTGCCACCTGGGTGCTGTGGCAGTCTCAAAGAAACGCTGCCATCAAGGCTCGCGCCCCGCGAAGCCCGACAGGATCGCATCGGCGTGATGCACCACCTCCCGCAGCTCAGGAGAGGTTTCCGCCACCTTCCCGATGGCCGTGCGCGCTGCGTGGGTGACCCTCATGCGCTCGCCATGGGTCAGTTCGTGGCGCGTCGCCAAGTGAGCAAGGACGCTTCCGACCAAAGCCACTTGCTCAAGGAGCCAATCCTCCGATGCAGCACGGCAGCCCTCTGTCATTCCGCGCTACCTCTCGTTGCGCTCCTGATCGGAAGCAAAACGCAGGCTAGATAAATGCGATGCAATGGATCACCGAAATTCCACTCACCTTGGGCTCGCACATCCTTTGCATTCGGCACCGAGGATCGTGAGCACCAGAAGCGACGAAGCCACAGCGCCGGAGGCGGGGCTTGCGGACGGCGCAGGCAAGCGGCGTGGGTCGACGGCGCCTTGCCTGGGCCTCCTGGGGGTTGGCATCCCCGACACAGTTCTCTTGAACGGAGGAACAGAACGGAGGCGGAGACGACCGTCGCGCAAGCTTCCGAGCGAAAGGTGGAAACCATCGGAGCGGACTACTACCAACTAGTAAGTCCCTGAAAAACATGTCGCTTTCTGGACCTTCGCATGGGGTGTGGCGCACTCCTGTGCCGGGGGAAAGTGCATGATACGGCTCGAGGATCCATTGGCCGAAGCAGAGCGGCTTGTCCGTGAAGCGGAGGAGCGGGTCACAGGCAAACGCGCCCTGTCCGATCGCCTGGAGCAAGAAGGGCACCCCGAACTGGCGACCTCGGCCCGCGCAGTCTTGGCGGTCTATGAAAGGACCCTCGAACTCCTGCGTGAGCATTTGCACCGTGAGCGCCAAGCGCGCAGCCCCGGGTCCTGAGCAATGGAAAACCCCGTCGCCCTGGCCAAGCAGCAATTGTGGCAAGCGGAAAGGCGCGTCCTGTATCAGCGGGCCATCCTGGAAGTGGCCGAGGGCAGGGACGATGCGGAGGCGGCAAGGGTCCCTCGCAAGACTTTGGCCGAACTGGAAGCAGCCCTCCATTGCGCACGCCGCCAGCTGCGGACGCAGCAGGAAGTCCTCTGCCCGGAGCCGTAATGCACAGGGGCCCAGCCCCAGTGTCCATCCGCCGGCCGGCTGAACGGGGACGCGCCTCAGGTCTAGCTTGAGATGCCGCGCGTCCTGCCTTGCTTCCATCAGCCCCGGCTAAGGCTTCGATCTGCATCTCACGACGAGCATAGCCATCCGAATCGTGGGGCCGCAGCCCTCGCCGGAGGTTGCGACAGCCATGGACGGAACGGCCCTCCAGCCAGAACGTGTGGCGGCCTCGCTCTTGCCTCCATGCCACAGACTCGCAGCGGCCCCATGACGTCACGGTTCGGCAATCGTCTGGCTACCGGCGAGGAGGATCAGGTCATGCAGCGAAAGCGACCGCCTCGGAGAGCCTTCAAGGACCGAACGCCAATGGGATGTCGCTGCCGGCTTTGCGCACCGAACCGCACGAAGGACATTTAACCAGGGCCCGGTCGGGCCGGGGGAGTTGATGCCGGAGACCGCGTTATGGCGTTCGCTTCATACCGCTGACGGAGCGCCGAAAGCGGCCGACAGCCAGAAGGCGGGAATGCTCGGCGAGCGGGAGAGCCGTCCGCTCTGCCACGGCACCAAGTCGGATCCTGAGCCGATGCACGCACCCAGAGCGTCCCCGGAAGCTTGTCGACTTTCTTTACAGATCCACCGGTTCATCCGGCGATATACATAACAAGACTTGCTTTACAGAGAGTTGTCGGCATGGCACGGCACTTGCTTCGTAGGGAATGACGGGCCGGAAGCTCGTTGCGACCTTTGCGGACACAATTCGAGTTCCAAAAAGGTTCGGAGACAGCAACGGCACACCGGTTTGAGGAGCATCTCGATGAAGAAGCTGGCACTACTGGCGACGACCGCCGCCTTCGTTGGTCTGAGCGCTATCGCTCAGGCGGCGCCGACCACCATCATCACCTGGGCGCAGAACGCGACGGGCAACACCGTCACGGCCGCCGCCAACGGCGGCAACACTCAGACGAGCCTCGTCGGAAGCGATGTCGCGATCACGGTGTCGGGCTATGATAATGGCGTCGCGACGCCCTTTCAGGCCTTCCTGAACCTGACCGCGACCAGCACCGGCGCCGCGACGCTCATCGGCGGCGACGATATCCGCCAGGCCTTCGCCGGCACCTTCACCATCACCTCCGGCGCGGGCGGCGGGGGCATCAACTACCTGTCGGGCACTTTCTCCGACATCGCCCTGGCCGGCTCGCGCATCAGTGGTCCGGCTGGCGGCTTCCAGGTCAGCCTGATCGCCTCCGATCCGCCGGGGACCGTGAACCTGACCTCCGATGAGATCCCGACCGCCAAGCTGCAGGATCCGTCGGCGATCGGCTTCACCTTCACGGCGCTTTCCTCCGCGTTCAACATCTGCGGCTCGACGATCTGCAGCTTCACGGCGAGCGTTAGCGGCAATGCCAGCTCCTCGCAGGTCGCTGTTCCGGCCCCGGCTGGCCTCGCCTTCCTCGGCCTCGGCCTGCTCGGCCTTGCCGTGGTTCGCCGCAAGGTCGCGGCCTGAGCACAAGCCGCATCCTTTAGCGGCGTAAGAGAATAGGGACGGCCCCGGCTCGCAAGAGCCGGGGCCGCTTCTGTGTGGAGATGACGGCGGCAGCGGACCCAAGGTCGGCCGAGCCTGAGATGATTCAGCGGGTGAAGGCTTGGGGATGGCATGGTGACAGCACCACCGTTGTGCGGTGCGATGCCCCGTGGATGAGAGTGGAGCGCTGGCGTGCGCCTGCCGGCACGGCTACAAGCGCGCGTCGTGGAGATGGTGCGCGAGGCTGCGAAACGACCCGCGATTTGATGCAGGGCCGAGCGCCGCTCGCACCTTCCGTTCAAGTCCGATCATTGCCGCAGGAACGCGCGGTGCAGGGCGCTTTCCGCGAGCGTGATGCCTCCCCGGGAGATGTCGCTGACTCCGCCCCTTCACGGATGCACTCGTTGCCCAAGAAGTCTCCGATGAGCGAGCCTGGATGAAGCCACCGCCTACGCGCAGGACCCGTTGAGCGCTCGCGGCGGGGTGCTCAAACCTGCCGCTGACGCCGCGGCGAGGGATGCTGGATGTTCGCGTCGCTCGATCCATCAACAAAAACGCTCCGGCCCTTTGGGAGCAAGGCCGGAGCGCGCACGCCTGAACTATGGGGGTAGTGTGTTCAGGCGGCCTTGCGGCGGACCATGCCGAGGCCGAGCAGACCGAGGCCCATCAGGGCGAGGCCAGCCGGCGCAGGCACGGGCGTCGTGGTGGCCGGACCCAGGCGGACCTGGTCCAGCTCACTGATGAGCGAGATGCCCACGGTCGAGACCAGGGTGAAGCTCACCGCCACCTGACCGTCCAGGGAACCGAGCGTGAAGAAGTTCTGACCGTTCCCGCTCAGTGCAATGTTGTTGAAGTTGAAAACGTTGCCGAACTGGTCGATGGCGGTGAAGTCAGCAAAGCCATTGGCGGTGGCATCCAGGTTGAACTGGAGCTTGTCGAAGCCCACCGTTGGGTCATCAAGGGCGATGGTGATGGTGTTGAACGTACCATCCTGCGCCTGGATGGAGGCCTGGCCGCCGCCACTGATGTTCAGCATCTCGTTGCTGGTGAAGTTCACCAGGGTGGTGTGTGAGCTTTGGAGGCACCCCTGCACCGTCGTGCCGCTTGAGGCCGTTCCGCAGGCATTGAAGATGACGTTGCTGACGTCACCCGAGCCGCCGCGCCGTGAAGCCCCAGCGCGCGAGGTAGGTGCCCATGGTTCGGACGGCCAGCCGCACGCCGAAGCGCTGCCAGATCAATTCCCGCACCGCAGCCCGGCTCCACAGCGCGAAGGGCAGGTCCAGTTCGTCAGGCGTGTGGCGCCGGATCAGGCCACGCGCCGTCGCCTCCTGCTTGGCAGAAAGAAACCGGCCGTGCCCCGGTTCGGGCCCGCGTGGACCCGTCTTTAGCCCAGCCGCGCCACGTTCGGCATAGCGCTGGCAAATGTTGAGCACCCCGGTCGCGCTGAGGCCGACCTGGGCGGCGACCTCAGCGTAGGTCATGCCGGCTTGGCGCAGACCAATCACCTGTCGCCGGCGTTCTTCTTGCGCTGCCGCCGGCAGCTTGCGCATGTCCACATGCCTCATGCTGCCCATCTGGGCCGATCCTATCTCCCCCTCAAGAGCACCCAGGCCGGATCAATAAGTGGCTTTAGGGAACTGCCGGTCGTGGTCGACGAGCGAGACAAGGGCCGTGGGCTCGTCGCGCGTCTCGCGGGCGTGCCGCGTCAGTTGACCAAAACCCTTCTCCGATGGCACGTCCAGGAGCATGGTCGCGTGAAGTGCTGCGAGCCGGACGGGATCTGCAACTGGCTCTTCAGGGAGGGCGGCGCGACCTCCTGGTCAGTGAAGAACGAGCAACAGGAATGCTGGTCTTCCCGTTGGGCGCGTGCAGCCCATGGAGAGATGCAGCCTTGGTCCTTGCAGGGCTCCAGGGGGCCTCGAGATCGGGTAGATCTGGACACCGGGGGTGCAGCGCGGCGAGCCGCTCCCCGAAGCTGCGCCCGCCTTGAGCCAGTCGTGTGTCGCGGCTGCCAAGCGTATCTACCCCGCCCGAAGGTGCGCCGCGCTGGAGCAAACCAGCGGAAAGACGCTCCGGCCCTTGTGGGACCGGAGCGCTGCCTTGTGTTTGCTGACGCGGAAGGCGTCAGGCAGCCTTGCGGCGCACCATTCCGAGGCCCAGCAGTCCCGCGCCGAGCAAGGCCAGGCCGGCAGGCGCCGGCACGGGCACGGAGGGACGATCTGCCACACCTACAAGCGTGGAGCTGGCAAAGAAGGCGCTCGACACGGGGCCGCCCTGCTGAACAACTCGAACGGTGACGTTCAGTAGACCGTCGGCCTGAAGCGAAGCCATGATCGTACCACTGACATCGGTGTCGATGTTGAACAGGAACGTCGAACCGGCATTGGCGATGGGGCCGAGGGCAATGAACGAGCCAAGTTCGAAGCGCACCTGAGCATCCTCGGAGCCACCATTATCGACGAAACGGAGCGTCAGCGTCCCGTCCTGAATGGTGTCCGTGGCGATGTTGATGCTGTCATTGATGTTGTGCGTGAAGCTGTAGGCAGCACCGCCGGCCGTCAGAAGGACCCCCGACCCGCCCGGCGCGGTGAACACGTCCGTGAACGGAATAAGTTCGGCCTTTGACGGCGAAGCAGCGAAGACGGCTGCAGTCAGCGTCAGAGCTGCCAGCATAGAGCGAACGTGAAGCATGCGATTGTCCCTTGTCTCTCACGCCAGCGACCTACCGCCAGCTAGAGGGTTTCAGCAACAATCGTGCCAATTTGAAGTTCGCAACTGAATCAAGTGGTTGAGAGCGTCCGATTGCCGCTTTACAGAAAAGTGTAAAAAACGCCGAAACATCTCGAATGATACAATCATCTCTTATTGTGGACATTGGGTAATCGCGGCCTGAGCGGAGCCCGCTCAAAGTGCCTCGATCCGGGCGGTGTCGCCCGGCATCTCGCACGATGGGAGACCGCTCAATGACCCACTTTGTCGGCCTGGACGTTTCGCAGAAGGTGACGGCCATCTGTGTCGTGGACGGCACCGGCCGCCGTGTCTGGCGCGGCCAGTGCGCCACGCTGTCAAGCGACACCGGAAACGCCCCCCTTGTCGCCATGAAATCTCCCCCCTGTTTTAGGTCTTCACTGCCGCGGGCTCTGGCGTGGTGCTCCGGAGCAGGCCCGAGCGGCGCTTCTC
>NZ_JAPFQI010000024.1 GCF_026183895.1 Sabulicella glaciei
AGGTTGCGAAGAACCGCCTGGCCAGCCGCGCCCACCCCGGCCCCGCCGGCCGAGCCGCCGCCCCCGCCCATCGGCCCCGTCACCGGCCTTCCCCTGCCGCGCTTCTCCGCGCTGCGCTCCAACGACGTGAACCTGCGCGTGGGGCCGGAGCGGCGCTTCCCGGTGGAGTGGCGCTACCAGCGCTCCGACCTTCCGGTGCAAATCATCCGCGAGCACGAGCAGTGGCGCCGCATCCGCGACCCGGACGGGGTGGAAGGCTGGGTGCATTCCTCCAACCTCCAGCCCGGGCGCCGCACCTTCCTGGTGAAGACGGAAGGCGACGTGCCGCTGCGCCGCCGGCCGGAGGATGGCGCCGCCCCCGTCGCGCGGCTGCGCCCCGGCGTGATCGGCCGCATCCGCGGCTGCGACGGCGACAGCGCCTGGTGCGAGGTGCAGGTCCAGGATCGGCGTGGCTTCATCCGCCGCGCGGAGATTTTCGGCGTTCTGCCGGAGGAGGAGATCCGATGACGGAAGTTCCCCTGAAGCACGATCTGGGCGGGTCGCCCCGCTTCCGCTGCACGCCGGTGGAGCCGGATGACGACGCGCCGCCGAATGATTTCGACAAGCGCGTGGACGCGGTGCGCTCCGTCCTGCGCGACAAGAAGCTGTTCACCGTGGACGAGATGCGGCTGAACATCGAGCGTCTGCACGAGACCGAGTATTTCGGCCTCACCTACTACGAGAAGTGGCTGCGCTCCGTGGTGGCCGTCATGGTCGCCAAGGGCGTCGTGACGTGGGAGGACCTGGCGTGAGCCGCTTCGCGCCCGGCGCGCGGGTCCGGGTGCGCGACGCCTGGCCGGAGCGCTCGGCGCCCATGCACCTGCGCACGCCGCACTACCTGCGCGGCCGCGAGGGCGAGGTGCAGCGGGTGCTCGGCACCTTTCCCAATCCCGAGGCCATCGCCTTCGGCCGCCCCGGCGAGCCGCGTCCCCTCTACCATGTGCTGTTCGAGCACAAGCCCATCTGGAACGAGGGCCAGGAAGGCGACACGGTGATGGTCGAGATCTTCGAGCATTGGCTGGAGGAAGCCTGACATGGCCGGCGAACCCACCGCGGAAAGCATCGCGCTCCTGGACAAGCTGGTCGCCGCGCTGAAGCGCCGCGGCGTCATGACCGAGGAGGACATCCAGGCCCGCGTGGCCTCGGCAGACCGCGCCTCGCCCGAAACGGGGGCGCGCATGGTCGCCCGCGCCTGGACCGACCCTGCCTACCGCGAATTGCTGCTGCGCGACGGGTCGGCAGCGGCGGAGGCGATGGGCGTCCGCATGGCGGGCAACCCGCCGCTCGGCGTGCTGGAGGACAAGCCGGACCTCCATCACCTCGTCGTCTGCACCCTGTGCTCCTGCTATCCGCGCGCGGTGCTGGGCTACCCGCCGCACTGGTACAAGTCGGTCGCCTACCGGGCCCGCGCCGTGCGCGAGCCGCGTGCCGTGCTGGCGGAGTTCGGCACCGCCCTGCCGGCCGGCGTGAAGATCCGCGTGGTGGACAGCACCGCCGACTACCGCTGGATGGTGCTGCCGCTGCGCCCCGCCGGCACGGAAGGCTGGGCGGAGGACCGGCTGGCCGCGCTGGTGACACGCGACCACCTCGTCGGCGTGTCCCTCCCCGCGCTCCAGGGAGCGACGCAGGCGGCGTGAGCGGCGCCACGGACGGTCTGCCGCAGGGGCGGCGCGCCGCCTCCGCGGCCGCGATCGCCGCTGCCATCTCCGTCACCGTGCTGGATGCGGCGATGGTCAACATCGCCCTGCCCTTCGCCGCCGCCGACCTCCACCTGACGCCGGCCGAGGCGGTGTGGCTGGTCAACGCCTACCAGATCACCGTGGTGGGTCTGCTGATTCCCGCATCGGCCCTGGGCGAGATCCTGGGCTTCCGCCGTGTCTGGGCCTGGGGCCTCGCCCTGTTCACGCTGGGAGCGGTGGCCTGCGCCTTCGCGCCCGGCTTCGCGCCCTTGCTGGCCGCGCGGGTGGCGCAGGGGGCGGGCAGCGCCGCGGTGATGGCGCTGACGGCCGCGCTGGTGCGCCACACCTATCCGCAGTCGCAGCTCGGGCGGGCCATCGGCGTCAACGCCATGACGGTGGCCGCGTGCTCGGCGGTGGGACCCAGCCTGGGGGCGGCGGTGCTGTCCGTCGCGCCCTGGCCGGCCGTGTTCGTGGCACATGTGCCGATCGGCCTCCTCGCCCTGCTCGCCGGGACGCGCCTCCTGCCCCGCCCCGAACCCGAAAGCCGGCCCTTCGATGGGGTGGCGGCGGCCCTGAACGCCGGGGCCTTCGGAGCGATGTTCCTGGGCCTCGACCTCTTGCTGCACGTGCCCGTCGCGGGGGTGGCGGCGCTGGCCGTGGCGGTGCTGTGCTTCCGGGCGCTGCTGCGGCGGGAGCTGGGCAAGCCGGTGCCCATGCTGCCGCTCGACCTGCTGCGCATCCGCGAGGTGCGGCTGGCCGTGCTCGCCTCCTCCTGCATCTTCGCGGCGCACATGGTGACGGTGGTGGCGCTGCCCTTCCACCTTTCCGCGGCGGGGCTGCCCGCCTGGCAGATCGGCTTGGCCCTTACCCCGTATCCCATCGTGCTCGGCGTGATGGCGCCCTTTGCCGGGCGCTGGGCCGACCAGGGGCATTCCTCCGCCCTGTCCTGCCTGCTGGGCGGGGTGGTGCTGGCGGTGGCGTTGCTGGCGCTGGCCCTGCTGCGGCCCACCGCGCCCCTGGCGGTGGGGGCGATCCTTGCCGTGGCGGGGCTGGGCTTCGGCTTCTTCCAGGCGCCCAACAACCGCACCATGCTGGCCGCCGCGCCGCGCGCCCGGGCCGGTGGCGCGGGCGGGATGCAGGCGACGGCGCGCGTGCTAGGGCAGAGCTTCGGCGCCGTGCTGGCCGCCATGGCCTTCACCCTGGCCGGCCCGCCCATGGCCTTCGTGGCGGGAGCCGTTCTTGCGGCGGGTGCAGGCCTGTTCAGCGCGCTGCGCCGTTGAAGCACGCGGGGCGCATTCCTATCTCCGCCCCATCGCAACAGAGCGGCCCGCCCCGGCGGCGCCGGCAATTCGGCCGGCCTTCCCCGCGCGCCCGAATCGAAAGGAGGTGATCCGGTGTCTCATCACTCGTACGGTCTCGCCAGCATCCAGTCCCGGGTCACCGTTCCCGCCATCGTGGGGACGGCCCAGGTCTGATCGCGGCCGCGAGGCCCGATTGATGGAAGGGCTCCGCGGCATCGCCGCGGGGCCCTTTGCATGTCCGGCGCCCGTCAGGCCGGGAAGTGCCGGCAGCGCGGGAATTCTAGCAGGAAGCGAAGCTGCGAGGCGTGGTCCGCGACCTCGCACAGCATCACGGCGCGAAGCTGCGCGTTCAGCCGCCGAACCTCGCCGGGCGGGACGGCGCTGCCCGACGTGTCGAACTCGACCAGCGCATCGCCTGCCGGCAGCGGGGGCAGATCCACGACCAGCAGCCGGTCCTCGGACGGAGCCAACGGCATCTCCCGCCAGGGCGAAGCCTCGCCCGAAGCGACACGCACCCGCAGACCCAGCGTGACCGGGGCGGGCGGCGCCGCCGCCTCCAGGAACAGGCGCGGCTGCTGCAAGCCATCGGGCAGCCGCAGGCGCAGGCGGGGCGGGGCGCCGCCTTCGGGCGGGTCCAGCAGCCACACGCCACTGCCCTCGGCGGCGGCCCAGCCCTCGCCCTCGCGCAGAAAGAAAGGCAGCAGCGCCCCCGGCTCCGGCAGGCCGTCGGCGAGGAGCGGCGCCTTGAAGGGCAGGCGCCAGCCCAGGGCGAGGGGCGCGCGCTCCAGCGGTGGGGGCGGCGCCTCCTCGCGCAGCAAGTCCTCGCGCAGCGCCTCCGCCACCTCCCGCCAGGATCGCAGCCGCAGGCGCGGCAGGAGGCGCCGCTCCGTCGCCTCGCGATGAGCGTCATCGGCGCAGAGCGGCCAAAGCAGGGACAGGAAGGACTCCTCCTCGCCGGGGGCGAAATACAGCCCTGCCTCGCCCCCAGCCTCGCGCAGGCTGGTGTGGTCGGGGGTGAGGACGAGGCGCCCGGCGGCCAGCGCCTCCGTTACCGGAAGGCCCCACCCCTCGCCGAAGGAGTTGAAGACGCAGAGCAGCGCGGCGCGGCGCAGCGCAGCCAGCGCGCCGTCGCCCAGGTCGCGCAGCCAATGCACCTTGCGGCGCAGCTCCGGCGCCTGGGCCAGCAGGCGCAGCGCCGCCTCCGCGCCGAACCCCTCCCGCCCCGCCAGGACGAGGTCGGGCACCGCCACCTCGCCATGGCGACGGATCAGCGTGCGCCAAGCGCGCAGGAGGAAGGCGTGGTCCTTGCGGGATTCCAGCGTGGCGACGCACAGCACAAAGCGCCGCCTGTCATCGAGCGGCGCGGGCAGGTCCTCGGGCGGCGGGTCCGGCAGCGTCGCGTCGAGCCGGAGCACTCCGGCGGGGATCTCCAGCGCCGGGAGGAAACGGCGCTGCCAGTGAAGGAACTCGCGCCGCGCATGCTCGCTCACCGCGATGACCCGGTCGGCGCCGAGGCACAGCACGCCGAAGAACCGGCCGAAATCCTGCACCAGATCCGGCGGGACGTGCTCGGGCAGCGAAAGCGGGAGCGCGTCGTGGAACAGGACGGCAAGCCGCGCTCCCGCCTCCTCCTGCCAGGGGCGCAGGCGCAGGAAATCCTCCGCGCCGCCGGGGCCGGGAAAGAAAAGGCGGTCGCCGCTGGCAATGGCCGGCGCGGGCGCGGCGTCCAGGCTGTCGTGCAGCCGGGTCAGCGCCGCGAGCCATTCGGGGTCGTCGGTCGGGCCGCCGGCCCCTGCCGCGTCCAGCACCGGGCGCAGCGCGGCGGGATCGACCCTGCGCAGCTCGCCGGCGCGCGCGAAGGCCACCGGCTGGAACAGGGCAGGCGGCTCAAGCCCCGCATCGAGCAGGGCCATCTGCACCCGGGCCATGCCCATGGGGGCCCGGTGCCCGCGGAAGAACCCGATCAGCCCCGAGACGTCGAGGAACAGCGCCGCTTCGCCCATGCCAGCCTTTCCCCCGCCCGGTGCCTCCAGGCTTGCCGCAAGCGGGGGCGGCGGGCAAGTTGCCGGCATGCCGCCATCCTCGCCGCGTATCTGGATCGACGGCTTTCCGTTGTCGCACCCGCTCGGCACGGGCATCACCACCTATACGCGCAACATGGTCCGCGCCCTGCGGCGCGAGGGCGCGCGCGCCGGGCTGCTTTTCGGTCATGTCCTTCCGAGCCGCCTGAAAGCGGCCGAGCGCGAGATCCGGTTCTTCGATGCCGTCCGCGCACGGGCGCCGACCCTGCCGGGCCGGCTGGTGCGGATGGCCCTTCAGCCCAACGGCCCCTGGGCACACGAGATCCCCCTCGGGGGAGTGGTGGACCGGCGCCTTTCCGCCGCGGCCGTCTATGAGGCCTTCTCCACCGCCAATGTGCCCGAGGCGGAGGAGGTGTGGAACGCGCGCGACCTGTTCGGCCGCTCCTGGGTGCATGTCGGGCTGACGCGGGGGCTGATGAACGTGCGCGTCGCCGGCGCGCCGCCGGCCGTGATGCATTGGATGCAGGTGCAACCCCTGCGGCTGCGCGGGGCGCTGAACGTCTACACGGTGCACGACCTGATCCCGCTGCGCATGCCCTGGGCAACCATGGAGCGGAAGCGCATCTGGCTCGCGGCCGCGCGCGCCATCGCGCGGGACGCCGACCACATCATCACCGTCTCCGAGCACGCGAAGCGCGACATCATATCGCTCCTCGGCGTGAAGGAGGAGCAGGTGACCAACACCTACCAGCCCGTCGCACCGCGCGAAGCCATGGCAGACGGCCCGGTGGCTGAGGCTCGGCTGCGCGGCGCCCTGCGGCTGGAACCACGCGGCTATTTCCTGTTCTTGTCCACGGTGGACCCGCGCAAGAACCTGTCGCGTCTGCTCGATGCCTATTATGCCTCGGGCAGCACGACACCCCTGATCATCGTCGGCAAGCGCGGCACCTACGCCGATGAGGAGTTGCGGCACCTGACCGAGGCGGGCGGCACGCGCTCCGCCGACGGACGGGTGCGGCACATGGGCTACCTGCCGCGCCTCGACGTGGACGTGCTGCTGCGCCACGCCAAGGCGCTGCTCTTTCCCTCGCTCTACGAGGGGTTCGGCCTGCCGGTGGTGGAGGCAATGGGGGTGGGCACGCCCGTCCTCACCTCCTCCACCACCTCGCTGCCCGAGGTGGCGGGGGATGCGGCGCTGCTGGTGGACCCGCTCGACCCCCGCGCCATGGCGGAGGCGATCCGTGCCCTGGACGGAGACGACGCGCTGCGGGCGCGGCTGGCGGCGATGGGCCCGGCCCAGGCCGCGCTGTTCAGCCCCGAGCGCCACGCCGCCCGGCTTCGGGAGGTCCATGCGCGGATCGGCGTGAAGCTCGGCGGAGTGGGATGACGCCGCGCGCATCCCTTCTGCTGCAGGGCAGCGACGAGGAGGTGGTGGAGAAGCTCTACCTCGCCTTGCTGGGCCGCTTCCCGGATGAGGGCGGGCGCCTGCACTACCTGGCCCGGCTGTCGGGAGGCCCCGGGGCGCGGGAGGCGGCGCTGCAGGAGATCCTCGATTCGGAGGAAGCGCGCGGGCGTGGAACGACGCTGCCCCCGGACCGGCCCGGAACGGCGGAGGAAGCGAGCCTCGCCCATCTCGCCCTGCAGGTCGCGGCGCTGCGGGAGGAACTGGCGGCGCTGCGGGCGCGGCCAGAAGGCGCGGGGCCGGAGATCCACGGCGAGATGGTGGCGCTGCGGCTGGAGCTCGAGGCGCTGCGCGCCGAGCTGCGCGAATCGGTGGGGCCGCAGCCCTAGGGCGGGAGAAAATGCGGCCCGGCTGGAAGGTTCCAGCCGGGCCGGGGCCCAGGGGCCAGTCTGGCGACGGCTTGCCGGGAAATGGCCGCCACCTGCGCCCCCGCACCCTGCCCGAAGACGGGCGGAACGGCGGCGAGGGAAATGCTGCGACGGAACGGCCTTCCCATGAATGGGGAAAAGATGAACATGCGGCCAGGAATCCCATGATTCGGCATTTAGTCGTGACTTGCGGATGCCCCCAAACCTCCTAGCCTCCGGGGAACAGGAGGAAGCGCCATGGAAAACCGGCCCGAGATCCGTCCCCTTTCCCCCGCGCTGGGCGCCGAGATCCTCGGCGTGGACCTGCGCGAGGACATGCCGGACGCCCTAGTGGCCGAGCTGCGCGACACCTGGCTGCGGCACGGCGTGGTCTTCTTCCGCGACCAGAACCTGCCGCCGCGCGAATTGGTGCGCGTCGCGCGGCGCTTCGGCGAGGTGGTGGAATACCCCTTCGTGAAGGGGCTGGAGGAAGCGCCGGAAGTCATCCCGGTGATGAAGCTGGAGCACGAGAAGGTGAATTTCGGCGGCGTCTGGCACACCGACACCGCCTATCTCGATCGCCCGCCCATGGCGACGATGCTGGTGGCGCGGGAGATCCCGCCCGTGGGCGGCGACACCATGTTCGCCTCCGGCGTCGCCGCCTACGAGGCGCTGAGCGAGGGGATGCGAAAGCTGATCGACCCGCTGCGCGCCGTGAACAGCAGCGCCAAGGCCGATGTGAGCAAAACGCGCGAGGATCGCCGCAAGGACAGCGGCCGCGACGACGCGAAGCAGGTCTACGAGGCCTTGCACCCCGTGGTCCGCACCCATCCCGAGACGGGGCGCAAGGCGCTCTACGTCAATGCCGGCCACACCAGCCGCTTCGAGGGGATGACGGAGGAGGAAAGCGCCCCGCTGCTGGAGTTCCTGTTCCGCTGGCAGGTGAAGCCGGAATGGACCTGTCGCTTCCGCTGGCGGGAAGGCAGCGTCGCCTTCTGGGACAACCGGCAGGTGCTGCACTACCCGCTGAACGACTACCACGGCCACCGCCGGGTGCTGCACCGGGTCACGCTGGAGGGCGACGTGCCGGCCTGACGGCCCCCTACCCTCCACGCGGCCCTGCCTGATGCTTTTGCGAGGCCGATTCGCCGCCGCGGTGATTTCGCCGCGGCGGATCAGGCTCTAGGATCGCGCGCATGAGCAAGCCGCGCGTCGCCCTTTTCGTCACCTGCCTCGTGGATCTGTACCGCCCGAGCGTCGGCTTCGCGGCGATCCGCCTGCTGGAGGAGGCGGGGTGCGAGGTGCTGGTGCCCGAGGCGCAGACCTGCTGCGGCCAGCCCGCCTACAACACCGGCGACCGCCGCACCGCGCAGGATCTCGCGCGGCAGGTGATGGATGCCTTCGCCTCCTGCGACTACGTCGTCGCGCCCTCCGGCTCCTGCGCCGCCATGATCGCGCATCACTACCCCGCCCTGTTCGACAACGACCCGCACGAGCGGGCGCGCGCCGTGGCGCTGGCGGCGCGGACGCATGAACTGGTCTCCTTTCTCGTGGATGTGCGCGGCATGAAGGAGGTGGAGGCGCGCTACGACGGCGTCGCCGCCTATCACGACTCCTGCTCCGGCCTGCGCGAGCTTGGGGTGAAGGCGCAGCCGCGCGCCCTGCTGGCGAGCGTCGACGGGCTGACCGTGCGGGAACTGGCCGAGCCCGAGCTGTGCTGCGGTTTCGGCGGCACCTTCTGCGTGAAGTATCCCGACATCTCGACCCGCATGGTGTCGGACAAGGTGGCTGACATCGCCGGCACCGGCGCCGACACGCTGCTGGCGGGCGACATGGGCTGCCTGCTCAACATGGCCGGGCGCCTGCGCCGCGAGGGGCGGGAGGTGCGCGTGCGCCACGTCGCCGAGGTGCTGGCCGGCATGGCGGCCGACACGCCGCCCATCGGGGAAGCGCCATGAGCAAGCTGCCGGATCGGGTGCGGAAGGACGGCTTCGCCCGGCTGCGGCCGGAGGAGGCGCAGGACGCGCTGGGCCTGCCCGCCTCCTGGCTGGCCGAATGGGCGCGAAGCTGGAACCGGCTGGAGACGGACGGCTTCATGGCCGATGGCGGGCGCTACCGCCGCCGCCGCCTCGCCAATTTCACCGCCCTGCCCGGTCTGCCCGGGCACCGGCGTGGCCTGCACCGCCCGCATTTCCAGGCCGAGGTGCATAACAAGCTGAATGGCGGGCTGGATCGCTGGTTCGCCCCGGTGGAGGATGACGTGGCCTGCCATGCCGCCACCCAGGGCCTGCTCACCCTGGGGCGCGAGGTCGCGGACGCCTTGCGTCCCGGCGCCCGCTTCTTCGTGGAGATGCATCAGTTCCGCGTCGAGGCGGCGCCCGGCACCCCTGGCCTGCCGACGCCTGAGGGCGTGCATCATGACGGGGTGGATTGCGTGCTCATCGCCATGATCGCCCGCGCCAACCTGCGCGGCGGCGAGACGGTGGTGACGGATGCGGAGCGGCAGGAACTGGCGCGCTTCACCCTGGAGGGGCTGCTCGACCTCGCGGTGATGGATGACCGCCGGGTGATGCACGGGGTCTCGCCGGTCGAGCCGGAAGACCCTTCCCGCCCCTCCTGCCGGGACGTGCTGGTCCTGACCTGGAAGGCGTGCTGACGCGCCTCAGGCGCTGCGCGTCGCCACCAGCCGCCAGGACGGGTCCCCCGAGGTCACGTCGCGCTGGAAGGTCCAGATATCCGTCACCTCGGTGATGGCGTCGGACCCGGCAACGATCTCGCCATTGCGGCCGGTGGTCAGGTTCACCTGGTCCGAGGTGATGCGCACCGTGACCTCGGCCGTGGTGCCGCGCAGGTCGGCGCCCTCGATCGCCATCTCGTGCATGGAACGGATCTCGGTGCGCTGGCTCTCGCCAGCATTCTCGCGGGAGCTGATCGCGCCCTCGAACCCGGCATAGGTGTCGTCCGAGAGCAGGGGACGCAGCGTCGCGCGGTCGCCCGCGGCGAAGGCGCCAACGATCATGCGGAAGGCGCCCTCGGCCCCATCCAGGAAGCCGTTCGGCTCGAAGCTGGGATCGGCCGCGCCGATCCGCGCGAGGCCCTGGCCCACCGGGCCGCGCGGGTCGGGGATGATGCGACGCGCCTCGCGCCGCGCGGGCGCGATCTCCTCCACCACGCCATCGGCGCGCGCCACGCGGCCATCGGGCAGGGGCTGAGGCTGGGGCTGGCGCTCGAAACCCTGCCGCTTGCCGAGCACCGACCGCAGGCGCAGCACCAGAAAGGCGGCCACCATGGCGAACAGAATCAGGTCAATGGGAAAACCGCCCTGCATCGGGACCTCCAGCCTAGGACATTACTTAGGCATGGCATGGCAGCCACGCAACATTGCCGCGCTGGACGTGCGCAAGGAAGCGAGGCTACGCCCATGCGCATGATCCTGCTTCGACACGGCCAGAGCGAATTCAACCTCCATTTTTCCGCCACCCGCCGCGATCCCGGCATTCCCGACCCCAAGCTGACGCCGCTGGGCCACCAGCAGGCGGAGGAAGCGGCCGAGGCCCTGGCCGGGCGGGACATCCGGCGCATCGTCGTGTCGCCCTATACGCGCGCCTTGCAGACCGCGCTTCCGGCGGCGCGGCGACTCGGCCTGCCGCTCACCGTCACGCCGACGGTGCGCGAACGCTACGCCTTTGTCTGCGACGTCGGCACGGCGGTGAGCGAGCTGCGCCTGTCCTTTCCCGACCTGGATTTCCCCGCGCTGGACGAGATCTGGTGGCCCGCGGTGGAGGAGCCCGCCGACCAGGTCGAGGCGCGCGCCGCCCTGTTCCGGGCGGAAATGGCGGCGCTGGACGATTGGCAGCACACGCTGGTCGTCTCGCATTGGGGCTTCATTCTCGCGCTGACGGGGCAGAGCGTGATGAACGGCCAGATGATCGAACTCGACCCCACCGCCCCGGGTCCCGACCGGATCGTCTGGCGCGCCTGACCCCTCGCGCAGCGGCCCGACGCGGCACGAAACGGGCAACAGCGCGAAGTATATTTTTCGGGTGGGATGATCACGGATATGCAGCTTATACGTGCATGTCGTAGTTCATCCGCACTCGACCAGGGTTTCATGTCGTGCCTCGCTGCCGCCGCACGCTTCTTTCCGCCATGGCCTCGCTTCCGGTCTGGGCGGCTCTTTCCGGCCCCGCACTCGGACGGCCGGACCGAGGCGATTCCAGGGCGGGCACCGACCGCGTCCCACGCAGCGAATGGAGCGCGTTTCAAAGCCGCTACATGACACCCGAGGGTCGGGTCGTGGACACGGCCAAGGCCCACATCTCGCACAGCGAGGGCCAGTCCTATGCCATGCTCCTCGCCGTCCACATGGAGGACCGCGCCGCCTTCGACCTGGCCTGGGACTGGGCGCGGCTGCACCTGCACCGGCGTGGCGATCACCTCCTGTCCTGGCGCTGGGATCCCCACGCCCGACCGCATGTCGCGGACCCCAACAACGCCAGCGACGGTGACCTCGTCGCCGCCTGGGCCCTGGCCCGCGCCGCAGCGCTTTGGCGGGAGCCGAGCTACCGGGAGCAGGCGCGTCGCATCGCCCGCGACCTGCTGCGCCTCTGCACCGTGGAGTGGAACAACCGCCTGCTTCTTCTCCCCGGCGCCCATGGCTTCCGGTTCCACGACCGGGTCGTGATCAACCTGTCCTACTACTCCTGGGCCGCGATGCGTGGCCTGTCGCGGGTCCTGCCGAGCCCGGCCTGGTCTAGGCTGGAGGCGGACGGGCTGGCCCTGCTGGAACAGGCGCGCTTCGGCCGCTTCGCCCTGCCGCCCGACTGGCTGGAACTGGGCGCGCGGGGCGCGATGCGTCCTGCCCCGGGCTGGCCACCACGCTTCTCCTGGGATGCGGTCCGCATCCCGCTGCATCTCGTCTGGGCCGGCCGCGGCACCGAGGCGCTGCTGCCGCGGGTGGAGCGATTCTGGTCGGCGCAGCGCCGTCGGGATGGCACGCCGGCCTGGGCGGATCTGGAGTCCGGCGACCTCGCCCCCTATCCGGGCCATGCCGGGCTGCGCGCCGTTGCGCGCGCCTCCCGCCACGCGCTTGGCCTTCCGGCCGGCCCGCCCGAATCCGTGGCCGATGCCACTGATTACTACGGCGCGGCGCTGGTGCTGCTGTCGCGCGTGGCCGCCACGGATGCGGCGGCACCGGCCACCGCCGGCGCCCTCCCGGCGCCTCCCGCCGAAGTCTCGGTCCCGGGCACCCAGGTCGCGGGGGCGGGCGAAGCGCAAGCGACCCCCACCGCCTCCTGGCGCGGCCGGGTCGAGGCGGTGGCCCCGGACGGGCTGCCGTCTTCCCTGCCGCTCGGCCTGCGCGTCGGGCCGCCGCTCTGGACGCCCAGCGCCCCCTGAGGGGGCTACTTCTTGGGTTGGATGGCGCCTTCGGCGAGGAGCACTTCGTGGGCGGCCTTGAAGGCGTCCAGCGCCGCGGGGATGCCGCAATAGGCGGCGGCGTGCGACAGCGTCGCCTTGATCTCGTCCACCGAAACGCCGTTGTTCAGCGCGCCCTTCACGTGCAGCTTCACCTCCGGGATCTTGCCCAGCGCCGTCAGCATGGCGAGGTTGATGATCGAGCGCGTCTTGCGGTCCAGCGTCGGGTCGCCCCACGCCATCCCCCACGCCCAGGAGGTGGTGATGCGCTGGAAGGCCATCATGAAGTCGTCGGCCTTGCCCAGCGAGGCGTCCACGTACTCCGCCCCCAGCACCTCGCGCCGGATCGGCAGCCCCTTCTCGAACAGCGCGTCGTCCTCGCCACCCATCGCCCTCTCCCTTTATCCTGCTGGCAGGACAGCACGGTCACCCGCGAACGCCACAGGGTCAAGGCGAGCGCCACCCCGCACGAGAATTGACCCGGCCCCGGCGCCCTGGCATCCCGCCATCATGCCCGACGCCGCCTTCGAGACCATTCCCGCCTGGCCCTTCGCGGAGGCGCGCCGCCTGCGCGAGCGCCTCCTGGCCAGCGGCAAGAAAGAGGCGCTGTTCGAAACCGGCTACGGCCCCTCGGGCCTTCCGCATATCGGCACATTCGGCGAGGTGGCGCGCACCTCGTGGGTGCGGCGCGCCTTTTCCCTGCTGACCGGCATGCCCTCGCGCCTCGTCGCCTTCTCCGACGACATGGACGGGCTTCGGAAGGTGCCGGACAACGTGCCGAATGGCGACGTGCTGCGCCAGCATCTCGGCAAGCGCCTGACCGAGGTGCCAGACCCCTTCGGCACGCATCCCAGCTTCGGCGCGCACAACAACGCCCGGCTGCGCGCCTTTCTCGATGCCTTCGGCTTCGAGTACGAATTCGCCTCCTCCACCGACTACTACACCTCCGGCCGCTTCGATGACGCGCTGCTGCGGATGGCCGCCCTGCACGCGGAGGTGCGCGAGGTGATCCTGCCCACCCTCGGTGCCGAGCGCCGCGCCACCTACTCCCCCTTTCTGCCCATCCATCCCGAGACGCGGGTGGTGATGCAGGTGCCGATGGAGGAGGTGCGGGCCGACGGCACGCTGGTCTGGACCGACGAGGACGGGAAGCGCTGGGAAACCCCGGTGACCGGCGGCCACTGCAAGGCACAGTGGAAGGCGGACTGGGCGCTGCGCTGGTACGCACTCGGCGTGGATTACGAGATGTCGGGCAAGGACCTGATCGACAGCGTGAAGCTCAGCAGCGCCATCTGCCGCGTGCTGGGCGCGGAGCCGCCCGTCACCCTCACCTACGAGATGTTCAACGACGAGCACGGCGGCAAGATCAGCAAGAGCAAGGGCAACGGCCTCACCATCGAGCAATGGCTCGATTACGGCCCGCCCGAGAGCCTGGCGCAGTTCATGTTCCCCTCCCCCGGCTCGGCCAAGCGGCTGCACAAGGGGGTGATCCCGCGCGCGGTGGACGATTGGCTCGCCAATGCGGAGAAGCTGCGCGGCAACCCGGACGATGCTGCCAACCCGGCCTGGTACATCCATGCCGAGGGCGCCCCGCCCGCCCCGCCGCCGGTTTCGTTTGCCACGCTGCTCAACCTCGCCGGCATCGCCAACACGGACGATCCGGCGCGGCTCTGGGCCTATCTGCGCAAGTACTACCCGGAGGCGACGCCGGAATCGGAGCCCCTGCTGGACCGGCTGGTGCACCATGCCTGCGCCTATTGGCGCGACTTCATCGCGCCCGAGCGCCGCTTCCGCGACCCGACGCCCGACGAGGCCGAGGGGCTGCGCCGCCTCGCCGCCCTGCTGCGCGAGCGGGAGGTGGAGTTCCTGGCCATGCCCCCGGGGCCGGAGCGCGAAAAGGCGCTGCAGGACACGGTCTATGACGCGGGCCGCTTCGGCCCCTTCCTCACGAAGAACAAGGACGGCTCGGACGGCGTCGGCCGCGCCTGGTTCCAGGCGCTCTACGAGGTGCTGCTGGGCAAGAGCGAAGGGCCGCGCTTCGGCGGCACGGTCGCGGTGATGGGCATCGAGGAGGCGGTGCGCCTCGTCGAGGGCGCGTTGGCCCGGGCGTGAAATCCGCCCTGCCCCTGCTGAAGCGCCACGGGCCGACCGTCTTCGGCCTGCTGCTGCTGGTGGGGGCGGTCTACGTGGTGCAGCGGGAGTTCCGCTCGCTTTCCGTCGGCGACGTCACCCGCGCGATGGGCGAGATCACCTCCGGCGCGCTGTGGCTGGGCGCGGGGTTCACGATCCTCGCCTACTTGGTGCTCGCCATCTACGACTGGCTGGGCGCGCGCTATGCGGGGCGCCCCTCCTCCTGGGGACGGGCGCTGCTGGCCTCGTTCTGCGGCTACTCGCTGGCGCACAATCTCGGCTTCGCGGCGGTGTCGGGCGCGGCGGTGCGGTTCCGGCTGTATTCCGCCTGGGGCTACACCCCGCTCGAGGTCGGCAAGGTGATCGGCTTCACTTCGCTCACCTTCGGCCTTGGCGGCATGGCGCTGGGCGGCGCGGTGCTGACCTTCGAGCCGGAGGTTCTGCCCTGGGTGGGCGACCACGTGCCACGCTGGGCGCTGCAGCTCACCGCCGTGCCGCTTTTCGGCGTGGTCGCGGCCTATGTGCTGCTGTCGCGCTTCCGCCGCTCGGTCCGCCTGTGGGGGCATGAGGTGGAGCTGCCCTCCACCTCCATGGCGCTGGCGCAGACTGTGCTGGCGGCGGTGGACGTGGCGGTGACGGCGGCGATCTTCTACGTGCTGCTGCCGCCCGTCGAGGGTCTCACCTTCCTGCGCTTCATCGGCATCTACCTCGCCGCCTATGCCGCCGGGATCGCGGCGCATGTCCCGGGCGGGCTCGGCGTCTTCGATGGTGCCATCATGATCGGCCTCGCCCCCTATCTCGGCACGGCGGAGGTGGTGGGGGCGCTGCTGGTGTTCCGTCTCTTCTACTACATCATTCCGCTCTTCGTGGCCGGGTTCCTGTTCGCGGGGTTCGAGTTGGGCCAGCGCCGCGCCTCGCTGGCTGGGCTGTCCGCCTTCGGGCGCGGCGCCATGCCGCTGGAGGTGCCGGTCCTCGCCGGGCTGGTGGCGCTGGGCGGCGGGCTGCTGATCTTCCTGGGCGCGCTGCCGGTGCGCCAGACGGTTCTGCTGCAATGGGCAGGATACGAGGCGGCGGTGGCGTCGCAGCTTGCAGCCTCCGTGGTCGGCTCGCTGCTGCTGGTGATCTCCTATGGCCTCCTGCGCCGCCTCACCCTGGCCTGGGGCGCGGCGATCTTCCTGCTGCTGAACGGGGCCGCCATCGCGGGGCTGCGAGCGGAGGAATGGTGGACCTGGGGCGCCTTCCTGCTCGTCGCCGGCTTCCTGGCGACGATGCGCGGCGCCTTCTACCGCGACTCCCGACTCATCGCGGAGCCGCTGTCGCAGCCCATGGCCCTGCCGCTGCTGGCTGTCGTGATCTGCGGCCTCACCCTGGCGCTGGTCGCCTATGCCGGGCGCGTGGCCGACGCGGCGTGGTGGGAGGTGCCGCTGTCCCGCATCGCCCCGGCGCAGCTTCGCTTCACCGTCGGGCTGACCGGTCTCCTCCTCCTGTTCGGGACGCTGCGCCTGCTGCGCCCGGTCCGCATCCGTCCCGCCCCCTTCGACACGGCGGCGCGGCTGTCCCTGCTGGCGGCGCACGGCAAGGCCCCCGTCGCGGGCGACGCAGTGATCCGCGGCGAGCGTGGCGAGGCGGCGCTGGTCTTCACCCGTGGCGAGGAGGTGTGGGCGGCGCAGGGGGATCCGCAGGGACCGCATGGTGACGCGGTTTCCGCGATCTGGCGCTTTCGCGACCTGTGCGAGCGCAACGGGGTGCGTCCCGCCTTCCTGGACGCCACGCCGCGCTTCCGCCGGGTCTATGACGATATCGGCCTGCAGATGGTGGAGGACCCGGCGCGGCCCGGCCGCCTCGTCGCCTGCGTGGCGGAGCGCGACCTCGCCGCGCTTACAGGTAGCGCCCCCGCTCCATGATCTCGAGCGCGTATTCGCGGTAGCTCATCCCAAGCTCCTCCGCGCGGGCGAGGCGGCGCAGCGCGATCTCGCGCGGCGGGGTCTTCCACGCCTTCTTGTGCGCCCGCTTCCAGTTCCAGTGCCGCCAGGAGGCGTGCGGGTCCTCCTCGTCCAGGGGCGGGCCGCCATTGTGGCTGCGCGGCGGAAGGGCATCGCTTGGCATGACAAGAGCCTATCCACTAAAGTTTCCGCATGTCCACCATGATGACAGAGCCCGACCCGCTCGGCGCCCTGCTCGCCGCCCGCATCCGACGGGAGCGCGAGGCGCGGGGCTGGAGCATCGCGGAGCTGGCCGAACAATCCGGCGTGTCGCGCGCCATGATCTCCAAGGTGGAGCGCGCGGAGGCCAGCCCGACCGCCTCGCTGCTCGGTCGGCTTTCCGGCGCGCTGGGCCTCACCGTCTCGACGCTGCTGGCGCGGGCGGAGGCCGATGGCGGTGCGGGTCGCCTGGCCCGCGCGGCGGAGCAGCAGCTCTGGACCGATCCCGAGACCGGCTATCTGCGCCGCTCGCTGACGCCGCCCGGGGCCGATCCGGAGCTGGTGCTCGTGGAATTGCCGCCCGGCGCACGGGTGGATTACCCCGCCGCGTCCTACGCCCTGCTGCGCGGGCAATGCGTCTGGGTCTTGTCGGGGCGCTTGGTGGTGACCGAGGGGGAAGAGGACACGGCGCTCGGGCCCGGTGACTGCTTGGCCTATGATCTGTCGCGGCCGCAGGACTGCGCCCTGTCGAATCCGTCCGGACGCCAGGCCTGCCGCTACCTGGTCGCGCTGGCGCGGCGATGAGGAGGCCGCCGCCCTCCTTTTGGAAGGGCGGCGGGGTGAAGGGGCGGGACGCGGTCCCGGCCTTGTCAGCCTACCTTGCGGCGACGGCGCATCGCGGCGACGCCGGCCAAGCCGAAGCCGAGCAGCGCCAGCGAAGCGGGCTCCGGCACCGGAACCGGATCGATCGGCTTGCCGCCCACCGTCACGCCGGCGATCGCCATGCCGGAGGCGAACTGGGTGTCGTTCCAGTTGGTGACGCCGAACTGAAGCTTGTAGTTGCCCGCCGCGGCGATCGTGTAGTTCGACAGGATCCAGCCGGTGTTGCCGCAGCCAGCGGTCGGGCCGTTGAAGCAGCGACCGCTGTCGGCACCGAGCGGCGACCAGATGGTCGCACCCGGGTTGATGGGGGTGGATGCCGGGGACAGCGTCGCCGCGGGGGTAGGCATGCCGAAGCCCGGCACGGTGTCGCCGCCCGGCGTGGTGCGCGCGGTGAAGAGCAGCGCCACTTCCACGTTCGCATCGGTCACCAGACGGGCCCAGGCATAGTCGGCGTACCCGGAACCATCCGAGGTGACGTAGTTGAAGGCGAAGTTCAGCGCGTCACCCGCCTGCGCCGCGAAGACCGGCGTGCTCAGCGTGGAGCCGTCCGTCGGAGACCCTGTCCCGCCGACACCCGGCAAGGAACCAACACCATTGGTCCCGCCCCAAGTGCTGACATACTGATAGGTGCTGCCGCCGACCGGGGGCGCCGTCACGACGCCATCGGCGCCGAGGGTGCCGCAAGCGCCAACGCAGGAATAGCCGGCCGGAATGGGGGCCGCTTCCGCGGCTTGCGGCAGGGCCAGGAAAGTAGCCCCGGCCAGCGCCGAAAACGCCACGCCGGAGCGCAGCCAGCGGCGCCACGTCAAATACTCACGCATGATATTCCTCCATGATGCGCAGCCTTGGTGACAGGCGGAGGAAAGAGCACCGCCCTCCCGGAAAGGCTGCGGCAGGGGGAAGGCAACAACTATGCCAAAGTGTCTTTTCATGCAAAATCAATTCGTTGCGACAGTATCTTTTTTGAAAGCATGCAACTTTGTAAGTTTCTCCGACGCAACAAATGCCCGGCGCCGTTCAGGTTGGTTCGATGGGCGCGTTTCCCATGGATATCGGTGAGCGCGGGCAGGTCCACACGGCCGCAAGGCCACGGATCGCCGCCAGCCAAATCCGTGCTCAATCAAACCTCAGGCCTCGATCTCGCGCAGGATTGCCTCCGTATGCTCGCCCAGCGCGGGTGCGGGGGCCGTCCAGGGCCCGATGCCCGGGATGGAGGCCATGGGCATGGCGCCCAGCCCCGGCTGCTCCATGGACGGCGCCACCTGCATCGCCTGGGCATGCGGATCGGCCAGGAAATCCAGCGGCGAGTTGACGCGGTCGCACAGGAGCCGCGCCGCCTGGAACCGCGTCACCCAATCCGCGGCCGTCCGGCCTTGCAGCAGCGGGCGTAGGATCTCCATCAGCGCCGGCTTGTGGCGCGCGCGCTCCGCGAAGGACACGAAGCGCGGATCCTCGGGCAGTCCGGGCACTCCGGCCTCGCGGCAGAAGGTCACCCATTCCTCCTCGCGCACCATGGCGATCATAAACCAGGCGCCATCGCTGCCCTGGTAGGTGCCGGCCGGCACATTCAACTCGGCCGGCATCCGGCCCAGCAGCCCGGACTCCGCGATGGGCAGCACCAGAAGCGCCGCCGCCGACTGCATCAGCGACACGTCCAGGTGGCGCCGCCGGGGCGGATTGCCCTCCCTGCGGTCGCGCGCCTGCTCGGCCAGGGCTGCCTGGCAGGCGGCGAAGGCGGACAGGCCGGTGAACACGTCCACCGGCAGCGTGTTCAGCCGGTGCGGGATGCCGTCCGCGCCCACGTTGCAGGCGACGAGGCCGGTATAGGCCTGGGCGACGCCATCCGTGCAGGGACGCTCGCGATGCGGCCCGCCCTGGCCGAAACCCGAGACGGAGATGCACACCGCATCCGGCTTCGCCGCTTCCGGCCCCAGCCCGATCCGCTGCGCCACGCCAGGGCGGAAGGCCTCGATCAGCACGTCCGCCCTCGCCGCCAGCGCCCGCGCCCGCTCCTGGTCCCGCGGGTCGGCAAGGTCGAGCACGACCGCCTCCTTGCCGCGGTTGAAGCAGGAATGCATCACGCTGTGCGAGTTGGCGCGCGTGGTCAGCCCGCGCGACCAATCGCCCTTGGGCGGCTCCAGCTTGATCACCCGCGCCCCCGCCTGCGCGAGAAGCTGGCCGCAATGCGGCCCGGCGATGCCCTGCGCGGCATCAAGGACGAAAATCCCCTCATAGGGTCCTGGCATTGGCGCGTTTCCTCCTGCGCCGGTATCGTGCCGCAAAACCACCGGATGGGAAGGGACGACCATGCGAAGCACGAGACGCGCGGCGCTGCTGCTACCGCTGGCCATGCCGGCCCTGGCGCAGCAACCGGAGTGGCCCTCGCGCCCCATCCGCTTCGTCGTGCCCTATCCGCCCGGCGGCCCCACCGACCTCGTGGGCCGCGTCGCCGCCGCCGCCATGCCGGTGCCGACGGTGGTGGAGAACCGCGCCGGCGGCAGCGGCTCCATCGGCGCGGGGGAAGTGGCGCGCGCCACGCCGGACGGCACGGTGTTCATGGTCAACGCCTCCGCCCACGTCATCGTGCCGCACCTCCAGCCGAACCTGCCCTATGACGCGCTGGCCGATTTCACGCCGGTGACGGAGCTGGTGAAGGTGCCGCTGGTGGCGGTGGTGCCTTCCGCCTCGCCCATCCGCGACATCGCAGGGCTGATCGAGGCGGCGCGGGCGCGGCCGGGGCGGCTCACCTACGCCTCCTCCTCCATCGGTGGCGCGCCGCACCTGGCCGGCGAGCTGTTCAAGCTGCTGGCGCGGGTGGACCTCACCCACGTGCCGTATCGCGGCTCGGGCCCCGCCCTCACCGACCTGCTCGGCGGCACGGTGGACGTGATGTTCGACAGCCTCGCCAGCAGCGCCGGGCATGTGCGCGAGGGGCGGCTGCGCGCCATCGCCGTTTCCACCGCCGCGCGCCTGCCGGAAACGCCCGATCTTCCCACCGTCGCCGAGGCCGGCGTGCCGGGCTACGAGATCGCCACCTGGTACGGGCTGTGGGGTCCGCCGCGCCTGCCCGACGCGGTGGCGAAGCGCATGCGCGACGCGCTGGCCCAGGGGATGGCGCAGCCCGAGGCCTCGGGACGCCTCGCCGCGATGGGCGCCATCCCGATCCTGTCCGAGCCCGCCGAGTACGCGCGCTTCGTCCGCAGCGAATCCGACCGTTGGGGCCAGCTGGTGCGCGACGCGGGGATCCGCGCCGAATGAAGGCGCTGGTCTGCCCCTCCTGGCGCTCCTGGAACGAGCTGGAGCTGCGCGACATCCCGCCGCCGCCGCTGCGCGAGGGCGCGGTGCGGCTGAAGGTGGAGGCGGCGGGCGTGTCCTTCGCCTCGCAGCTCGTCGTGGCGGGCAAGTACCAGCGCAAGCCGCCCTTGCCCTTCACCCCGGGCACGGAGGCGGTGGGCACGGTGCTGGAAGGTCCCCTCCCCGCCGGGACGCGCGTCTTCGCCGTGCTGGACTGGGGCGCGATGGCGGAGGAGGCGGTGGTGGACGCCATCCACTGCATCCCCATCCCCGAGGGCGTGCCCGATCCCCTGGCCGGGGTGGCCATGCCCATTTCCTATCCCACCGCCGCCTCTGCGCTGATCTGGCGCGGGACGGTGCAGCCGGGCGACTGGGTGCTGGTGCACGGCGCGGCGGGCGGCGTCGGCCTCGCGGGGGTGGAGGTGGCGAAGGCGCTGGGGTGCCAGGTCGTCGCCCGCGCCGGCGCCGCCAAGCACGCGATGCTGCACGAGCGCGGCGCCGACCTCGTGCTGGACAGCGCCCTGCCCTTTCGGGACGCGGTGCGGGAGGCGACGGAAGGCGTGCATTGCGTGCTCGACGTGTTGGGCGGCGACACCTTCGACGACTCGCTGCGCTGCCTCCGCGATGGCGGCACGCTGGTGACGGTGGGCTACGCCGCCGGTGGCATCCCGACCGTCGCGGCCAACATCCTGCTGCTGAAGAACATCGGCGTCGCCGGCCTGAACTGGGGCACCTATGTCGGCTGGTCGCCCGGCGACAACCGCCGGCTTCACGCCCCACGCGCCCGCGCCCTGTGGGACCGGCTGTGCGGCTGGTGGGCGGAGGGCAAGCTCCGCCCCGAGATCCACGCGCGCTTCCCGCTGGAGCAGTTTCGCGAGGCGATGGACGAGGTCGCCTCGCGCCGCTCCGCCGGGCGGGTGGTGATCACCCCGAACGGTTGAGGAACTGCCGGAAGATCGCCTGCGCCTCCTCGCCGCGCAGCATGCGGCCGAAGCTGTCCCGCTCGGCTTGCATCGTCGCCTCCAGCGCTTCCTTCTCGGCGGCGAGGACGAGGCGCTTGGTTTCGGCCATGGCGGCGGGCGGCAGGGCGGCCAGGGTCTCGGCCATGGAACGCGCCTCCTCCTCCACCGCGTCATCCGGCACGGCGCGGGTGACGAGGCCGGCCTGCGCCGCCTCGTGCCCGCTGACCGGGCTGCCGGAGAGCAGCCACCAGCGCGCCCGCGCCGCGCCCACGCGCCGCGCCAGCAGCATGGAGGACCCCGCCTCCGGAACCAGCCCAAGCTTGGTGAAAGGCATCACCAGACGCGCGGATTCCGAGGCGACCACCACGTCGCAATGCAGCAGCAGAGTCGTGCCGATGCCGACCGCATGGCCGCGCACCGCTGCCACCACCGGCTTCCGGAAGCCCACCAGCGCGCCGAGGAAGTGGAAGGCCTCGCTCGGCCCCTCCTCCTTGCGGGCAGCGAAGTCGGCGATGTCGTTGCCGGCGCAGAAATCCGTCCCGCCCGCCAGCAGCACGACGCGCACCTGCGGGTCGGCCTCCGCGGAGCGCAGCCCCTCGGACAGGTCGCGGTACATGGCCTGGGTGAGGGCGTTCTTCTTCTCGGGGCGGTCGAGGCGCAGCGTGGTCACCGCCCCCTCCCGCGTGACGGAGACGGTCACGGCGCTTCCTTTCTTTTCTAGAACAGGGAGGAAAAGGGAAGCACAGCCAGAGCGTCGCCGGGAGACACCTCCGTCACCGCTTCCGGCAATTCGGCGAAAGCATCGGAAAGGGTGAGCGAGGACAGCAGACCCGCCCCCTCGCGCGGAAATTTCTCCGCCTGGAGACCAGCTTCGCCGGACCATAGCGCGACCCGGACATATTCACGCCGCCCGGCCTTCTTGCGGTAGCCGAAGCGAGAAGATGCCGCAAAGCGTGAAAGGACTTCCGGCCGCGCGCCGGCAAGGCGCAGGATCAGCGGCCGCGCGAGGTGGAGGAAGGTGACCACCGCCGCGACCGGATTGCCCGGCAGCCCCACCATGGGCGTGCCGTCCACCACTCCCATCGCCGCCGGGCGCCCCGGCTTCAGCGCCAGCCGCCAGAAGACCAGCCGCCCCGCCGCTTCCACCGCCGCGCGCACGTGGTCCTCCTCGCCGGTGGAAACGCCGCCGGAGGACAGGAGCAGGTCGTGACGCGATGCCGCATCCCGCAGTGCCCGCGCCGTCGCGTCGCGGTCATCGGGCAGGATGCCGAGGTCGGACACCGCGCAGGGCAGGCGCGCGGCGAGCGCCATCAGGGTGAAGCGGTTGCTGTCGAAGGTTTGTGCGGGTCCGAGCGCGGCGCCCGGCTCCGCCAGCTCGTCGCCCGTGGAAAAGACGCCGACGCGCAGCTTCGGCCGCACCGGCAAGCTGGCATGGCCCAGCGCGGCGGCGAGGCCGATCTCCATCGCCCGCAGCCGCACCCCCTCGGGCAGCGCCTCGGCGCCCCGCGCGATGTCCTCGCCGGCCGGGCGGGCATTGCTGCCCGGCTTCAGCCCCGGGGGAAGCAGGAGCGCATCGCCCTCGGTGCGCGCATCCTCCTGCATCATCACCGTGTCGGCGCCTTCCGGCATGGGCGCGCCGGTAAAGATGCGCGCGGCCGTGCCGGGGGCGAGGGGGGAGGCTGCCTCCCCCGCCGCCACGCGTCCGGCGAGGCGCAGGCGGGTCTCTCCCCCGGGTGTGAGGTCGGCGTGGCGGAAGGCGTAGCCATCCACGGCGGAGTTGAAGAAGGGCGGCAACGGCGTGTGCGCCAGGAGCGGCCGGGCCAGCACCCGCCCGGCAGCCTCCGTCAGCGCCACCGCCTCCTCGCCGCCCAGCGGGGCGACGCGCTGGAGGATCAGCGTCTGCGCCTCCTCCACGCTGAGAAGGGGGCCGCCAAAGACGAAGCAGTCATCCGAGAGCTGGGCCATGGCTCAGAAACGCTCGGCGTGGCGAAGCATGGCGCGCGCGATGGCCTCGATGTCGTCGAGGCGCAGATGCGGCGGCGCGCCCGCCGGCGGGGCCACGTCGCTGGCGACGGCGAGGATGCGCGGGTCCTCCGGGTGCAGCCAGGGCTTGCCGTTGCCGGCGCGGTGCACCTCGATCTTCGGGTGGGCGTCGCGCTTGAACCCCTCGATGATGACGAGGTCCACCGGATCAAGCCGGCGCAGCAACTCCGCCAAGGGCGGCTCGGGCGCGCCGCGCAGTTCGGTCATCAGCGCCCAGCGCCGGGCCGAGGCGACCAGGACCTGGTGCGCCCCCGCCTCGCGATGGGTGTGCGAGTCCTTGCCCGGCTGGTCCAGGTCGAAGCCGTGATGGGCATGCTTGAGCGTGGAAACGGAAATCCCCTGCCCGGTCAGGCAGGGGATTACACGCTGGAGGAGGGTGGTCTTGCCGGCTCCGCTCCAGCCGGCAAGCCCGATCAGCCGCATTCAGTCGCCAGCGGGGCGGGCCCCGGCAGGGGCCACGACCTCGCGGGCCTTGGCCATCTCCTGGTCCACCCAGAGGCCGTGATGCTCGCGCGCCCAGTTCAGGTCCACCTGGCCGGAACCCATGGCGTCATAGGCACCCTCCATGCCGATGGAGCCGATGTAGATATGCGCCAGCATCGCGGCGATCATCAGCACCGACAGCACGCTGTGGACGATGTGCGCCAGCTGCATGTCGTTGACGTCGAGCGGGCCCCAGAAGGGGAAGATCAGGAAGTAGCCCGAGGCCGCGACGAGGCCGCCGCCCAGCACCGTGATCCAGAACACCACCTTCTGCCCGGCGTTGAACCGCCCGGCCTGGGGATGGGCGCCGCCGAAGAACCCGCCGAAGGACTTGAACCAGTCGACATCGGTCCGGTCGGGAATGTTGTCCCGCACCCAGAGCAGCAGCATCACGATGAGGCCGAGGGTGAAGGGGAAGGCCAGGAAGTTGTGCGCGATCTTGCCGTATTGCGAGACGAGGTAGAACGCCTCCGGCCCGATGAGCGGCAGCAGCAGGTAGCGGCCAAAGGTGATGTTCAGCCCCGACAGCCCCAGCACGATGAAGGAGGAGGCGACCATCCAGTGATTTGCCCGCTCCAGCGCGTTGAAGCGCTGGATCGTGCGGCCGGAGCGGCCTTCCGTCATCGCCATGCGCCCGCGCAGCAGGAAGAAGGCGACGAGGAGCAGCAGCATCCCGCCGACCGCGATGCCGCCCACCCAAGTGAGGGTGACGTTGTGGAACTGGCGCCAGGATCGCCCTTCGGGCTGCACCAGAATCCCGGCGGACTGGTTCGGGATGGTGACGCGGCCTTCGATGCGGCCGCCCTGGAGGGCGCGCTGCAGTTCCAGTTCCTCGGCCGAGGGGCCGCGCGCGGTCATCGGCGGCGGGGCCGGGATGGGCGCTGTCGGGGTGGGTGTCGCCTGCTGCGGCACGGGGCCGGGCGCTGCGCCGGTGGCGCGCTCGGGGTTGGCGGCTTCCGGATTCTGGCGCGCGGGCTGGCCGTCGCCCCGGCTTTCGCCGACGCCCGGCGCCGCGCTCTGCACGTCCGAGGCGCCAGGATTCGGACGCTCGGTCGGCATGGCCGGCGAGGGCGCGACGGTCTGCGCAGCCACCGGCGCCGCGAGAAGCAGCGCCGCGAGGAGAAGGGAGGAGATTCCGCGCATCAAACGTTCACCGTCTCGCGATAGGCCGTGCGCCAGCCCCAGGCGCCCGAGCCATAGCCGCGGCGCTGCACGCGCTCGCGATAGATCTGGGCGATGATCTCGCCATCGCCGGCCAGCAGCGCCTTGGTGGAGCACATCTCCGCGCAGAGCGGCAGCTTGCCCTCGGCGATGCGGTTGGAGCCGTACTGGATGTATTCCACTGCGCTGTTGTCCTGCTGCGGACCGCCGGCGCAGTAGGTGCACTTGTCCATCTTGCCGCGGCCGCCGAAGTTGCCGACGCGCGGATATTGCGGCGCGCCGAAGGGGCAGGCGTAGAAGCAGTAGCCGCAGCCGATGCAGGTGTCCTTGTCGTGCAGGACGAGGTGATCGGCCGTGAAATAGAAGCAGTTGGTCGGGCACACCGCCGCGCAGGGGGCGTCGGTGCAGTGCATGCACGCCATGGAGATGGAGCGCTCGCCCGGCTTGCCGTCATTGATGGTGACGACGCGTCGGCGGTTGATGCCCCAGGGCACCTCGTGCTCGTTCTTGCAGGCCGTGACGCAGGCGTTGCACTCGATGCAGCGGTCCGCGTCGCAAAGAAACTTCAGGCGGGCCATGGTGGTCTCTCCTTATGCCGCGCGGATCTGGCACAGCGTGACCTTGGTTTCCTGCATGTAGGTCACCGGGTCATAGCCATAGGTCGTGACGGTGTTCGCGCTCTCGCCGAGCACGATCGGGTCGGCGCCCTGCGGGTATTTCGCGCGCAGATCGTCGCCCTGGTACCAGCCGCCGAAGTGGAAGGGCATGAAGGCGACGCCCTTGCCGACGCGCTCCGTCACCAGGGCCTTCACCCGGACGCGGGCGTTGTTCTCGGGGCCCATCACCCAGACGAACTGCCCGTCGCGGATGGAGCGCGCGGCGGCGTCCTCCGGATGGATCTCGACGAACATGTCCTGCTGCAGCTCGGCGAGCCACTTGTTGGAGCGCGTCTCCTCGCCGCCGCCCTCGTACTCGACGAGGCGGCCGGAGGTGAGGACGATCGGGAAGTCGCGCGACACCGTGTTGGAGCGCGCCTGCACCGACTGCCCCAGATGAGGCAGGCGGAAGGCCCGGCGGTCCGGCATGGCCGGATACTGCGAAAGCAGGTCGGTGCGCGGCGTGTAGATCGGCTCGCGATGCACCGGCACCGGGTCAGGCAGGTTCCAGGCGACGGCGCGCGCTTTGCCGTTGCCGCAGGGCGAGCAGCCATGCTCCATCGCCACGCGGATGATGCCGCCCGAAAGATCGGTCATCCAGGACACGCGGTCCTCGTTGCCCTCGCCCACGCGGGCGATGGTCGCCTTCTCCTCCGCCGTCAGCTCGTCGAACCAGCCGAGGCGCTTGAGCACTGCGACCGTGAACTCCGGATACCCGTCCTGGATCTCCGACCCGCGGGAGAAGGAGCCCTCGGCCAGCAGGGTCTGCCCGTTGCGCTCCACGCCGAAGCGGGCGCGGAAGGCGCCGCCGCCCTCCTTCACGTGCAGGTTGGTGTTGTAGAGGATGTGCGAGCCGGGGTGGCGCATCTCGGGCGTGCCCCAGCACGGCCAGGGCAGGCCGTAGAAGTCGCCGCGGATGCTTTCTGGCGCGTCGTCCTTCGCGCGCAGCGTCACCAGGTCGAACTTGTCCTGGTTGGCCATGTGGGCCTTCAGCCGCTCGGGGCTGATGCCGGTGTAGCCCGTGCCCCAGGCGCCGCGGTTGATCTCCTTCAGGATGCTCTCGGCCGTCGGCTCGCCGTTGACGATCTCGTACGGCTTGAAGATGTCCTGGGCGAAGCGGATGGTCATGTTCGCCCGCTCCGCCGCGCCGTCGAGCGCCTTGGACAGGTCGAACATCACCCGGTAGTCCGAGCGGCTCTCGAAGATCGGGTCCACGATCTTGTTGCCCCACTGCACCGAGCGGTTGGAGCAGGTGCGCGAGCCATTGGTCTCGAACTGCGTGCAGATGGGCAGGAGGTAGGTGTTCTCCCGCCGACTGCCCATCACCGCGAGCGTCGTCGGATGCGGGTCAGCGATGACCAGCAGGTCCAGCGCGTCGAGGCCCTTCACCGCCTCCGGCATGCGGGTGACGGTGTTGCCGCCATGGCCGAACACGACCATGCCCTTGATGTTGTCGCGCTGCTGCACCTGGTCGCGCGGCAGGAGGATGCCGTCGAAGTAGCGGGTGGTCGGGATGCCCGGCGTGTTCATCATGGCCGGCGTGTCGAAGCGCGCGCGCATGCTTTCGAAGGACACGTCCCAGACGCGCGACCAGTGGCGCCATGCCGCCTCATCGATGCCGTAATAGGCGGGCAGCGACGCGACATCGAGGCCGAAGTCGGACGCGCCCTGCACGTTGCAGTGGCCGCGGAAGATGTTGGCACCCGTGCCCGGCGCACCCACGTTGCCCGTGGCCAGCAGCAGGATGCAGTAGGCGCGGACATTGGCCGTGCCGACTGTCTTCTGCGTCGCGCCCATGCACCAGATCAGCGTCGAGGGCTTCTGGGTGGCGAACATCTGCGCCACGCGCTTCAGCTGCTCAGCGGGAACGCCGGTGACGCGCTCCACCTCGGCCGGGTGCCACTTCGCGACCTCGGTGCGCACCTCCTCCATGCCGTAGACGCGCTGGCGGATGAACTCCTTGTCCTCCCAGCCATTCTCCAGGATGTGCCACAGCATGCCCCAGACGATGGGAATGTCCGTGCCCGGGCGGATGCGGATGTACTCGGTGGAGTGGGCGGCGGTGCGGCTGTAGCGCGGGTCGATGACGATGAAGTTGGCGCGGTTGATCTCCTTGCCGCTCAGCACGTGCTGCATGGCGATCGGATGCGCTTCCGCGGGATTCCCGCCCATGACGATCATGGTCTTGGAATTGCGGATGTCGTTGTAGGAATTGGTCTGCGCGCCGTAGCCCCAGGTGTTGGCGACGCCCGCCACCGTGGTGGAATGGCAGATGCGCGCCTGGTGGTCGACGGAGTTCGTGCCCCAGAAGGCCGCGAACTTGCGGTACAGGTAGGAACCCTCGTTGGAGAACTTGGCGGAGCCCAGCAGGAACACGGAATCCGGGCCGGAGCGGCGGCGGATCTCGATCATCTTCTCCGCGACCTCGCGCATCGCGACGTCCCAGGAGATGCGCTGCCACTGGCCGTTCACCAGCTTCATCGGGTATTTCAGGCGCCGGTCGCCATGCACCAGCTCACGCACCGAGGCGCCCTTGGCGCAATGCGTGCCGCGGTTAATCGGCGATTCCCAGGTCGGCTCCTGGCCCACCCAGACACCGTTCTGCACCTCGGCCGTCACGGTGCAGCCGACGGAGCAATGGGTGCAGACATTCTTGATGCGCTGCACCGGCGCGCCGTGGTCGATCACCCCGGCGGCGGCGCCGACGCGGATCGCCTGGGCATCGGCCATGCGCGGAGCGATGCCGGCCAGCGCCGCCACGCCTGCGCCGGCAAGCCCGGCATTCTTCAGGAAGGAGCGGCGGTCCAGCCCGCCGGAGGACAGGCCCTGATAGGCCGAGGCGAGGCGCTGGCGGGAGGCGCGGCCGTCGGTGCGCTTGATGAGCATGGCGGCGTTTCCTCAGTACTCGTAACGGTTGGTGCGGATGAAGGCCTGCACGCCCGGCGCATTCGGCTGGAATCGCGCGGCGCGGCGGTTCTCCTGGCTTTCCTTGCGGGCGTCGCGCGCGGGAACGGCATCGGCGCGCGGATTGGCGGCCAGGGCCGGGGCGGTGGAAGCCGCGGCGGCAGCGGTGCCCAGGCCCAGCGTCTTCAGGAAGCCGCGGCGCCGGCTCGCGTCTTGTTGGTCGTTCGGCATGGCCTCACCCTTTCCGCTCATTCAGGCCGCCAGCTCCGCCGCGGCCAGTTCCACATCCATCAGGGCACGGCCCAGGCCGCCGACGGCACGGTAGAACACCGCGGCCTCGGCCAGCTCCAGGTCGGCGAAGAAGCGCATCGCCCACGGGCGAAGATGGCGGGCGAAGAAGGCATCCACCTCCTCCGGCGCGCCGCGCAGCAATCCGGCCATCACCTCGCACTCGAAGGCGATGTGGTCCTCCGGCTCCGGCACCGCGGCGGCGCGCGCGATGCCGAGCCGGGCGAGGTCGCCGCGCAGCTCGGCCAGGGGCCGCTCGTGCAGGAAGCCGGTCAGGTAGTAGGAGGCGAAGGGCAGCAGCTCGCCGCGCCCCAGCCCGATGAAAAGGTCGTGATACTCGCGCCCGGCCGAGATCGGGTCGGCGGCCCGCGCCGCTTCCCCTAGCGCGCCAAGCGCGGTGCCCACCGGCGTGTCGTCCCCCGGCAGGGCGGAAAGCCGCCGCAGCATGGCGGAATCCGGGGCGGCGGCAAGGAGATGGCCCAGCAGAGCGTAGAGATTGGCCCGGCCTTCGCGCAGCGGATCGGGCGCGGCGACGGGGGAAGCGGCCTCGGGCCACAGGTCGGGGCGAAGGCGCTGGCGGGGAATGCCCGTCGCAGCCTCCACCTCGGGCACGCGCTCGGCCGGGATGCCGGACTGCTTCCACAGGAAGACGGTGCGGCGCGCGATTCCGAGCTTCGCCTGGAAGGATTCCATCCCTCCGGCGGCCGTGATGGCGGCCTCCAGACCGTCCACAGGCAATTCCCGACCCATGCGATAAGTTGTGCAGAAGTTTTGCACCATGGTCAAGCAAACCATGACGCAAGGGGGCCCTTTGACGACCGAATTATTGCGTCGCAACAGGGTTTTATAACGGACTCGTGTCGTCCTGTTTCCCGTTACTTGCAATTGCGAGTAATTCTCAAAAGAGGAGTTCTAGGCCGGCAGGGCGCCCCCGTGCCGCCGGCGCGGCATCGCCTCATCCCCGTCCACCTCCGGCGAGAGGGCAGGCGGCACCTCCGCGACCAGCAAGGGCGGCTCCGGCTCGGGCGCGGCTTCCTCGACCGGAACGGGGGCATCGGCCTCCGGCTCGGCTTCCTCCGCCGCGGCGACGAGCTCGGGCTTCTCCGCCTCCGGTTCCGGCTCGCCGATGGCGCGGCGCAGCAGTTCCTTCACCTTTTCCGCCGTCTCGCCGAGCGTGTCGGAGAAGCCAGGGGGCAGGCCGCCCGGCGTGTTGAAGTCCCAGCCGTAATCGAGCGGCGACAGGTAGTCGCGGATCAGCGGGTCCGCCACCCAGGCCTTGCGCAGCGCCGCGTGGCGCAAGGCCAGCGGCACGCCCTTGCGGAGAAAGGCCGTGAAGTCCGAGCCCGCGTGCAGCGCATCCAGCGGCGGCAGGCTCGCGAGGCCGAACTCCTCTTCGGTCTCCGCTTCCGGTTCCGGCGCGGCGACCGACGCCTCCGGAGCAGCTTCCGCCACGGGTGGAATGAAGGCAGGCGGCAGCTCCACCTCGACGGCCGGCGGGGCGGGCGGTGCCTCGGTCTCGGGCACCGTTTCCTCGCCGCGCAGCGCGGCGCGCTTGCGCTGCGACCAGCGCCCGAGGAAGCCGCTCATTTCGGCTGCCTCCGGCCCATGGAGTCCGGATCCTGCCGGTCACGCTTGCGCTTGTGGAACACGCGCTCGACATGGTGCTCGCGCACGAACTCCGCCAGCAGGGATTGGATCCCCGGCGGCATGGGCAGGGATTCCAGGATGTCGCGCGGGCCCTCGGTGAAGATCTCCGCCTCGCCTGGATCCACGGTGACCGCTTGCAGCATCACCCCCTCGCCATCCGGCTCCGGGCGCAGCAGCACCCAGATCAACGGCTGCGCGGCCTCCAGATTGTCCTTGTAGTTGGGCGTGTCGGTGCGGTGCAGCGTCACCTCGGCGGCGCCGGCAAAGAACACCTCTCGCCCAGCCTCCTCGCGCAGCCGCGTCCAGGCGGGGACGGGCGGGGCTTCCTCCAGCACCGCCAGGGGGCGCCAGACGCGCGCCTGCCAGACCGTCACGCCGGGCCGGCTTTCCGCCAGCACGGCGACGGGCACGGACAAGGTCGGCGGCAGGCTCATGCCGCGTCCGCCGCCGCGACCAGCGGCAGGTTGGTGGCGAGGTTCTGCGCCTTCATCCGCACGCGCTGCGCCGCATCCATCGCCAAGGCCAGATAGACCGGCTTCCCTTGGGCGCGCGGCAACACCCGCGTCGCATCCTCGAATTCCAGCACGCCCAGCCACAGGATGCGCGCGAGCTCCGCCTGGGACACCTTCTTGCCTTCCCACAGCGCGTTGCTGATGCGCGTCGCCTCGGCATCCAGCCCGACATGCCAAGTCCAGTTGCGGTCCTCGATGACAGGCACGGGGCGGATCGCGACGCGCTCGCCGAGCAGGTGGTGGATGAAGCGCTCCAGGGCCCGGGCCATGCCGTGCTGGCCGGGCCGCCCCTCAGCGATGTCCAGCGCCAGGTCGTGCGCGTCGGAACGGGCGCGATAGCCAGGGGCGAGCGCCTCGCTCAGCACCTCCAGCTCCACCTCGCGCGGCGGTGCGCCGGCCTCGGTGAGCAGCCGGCCCAGGGCGCCGAGGTCGCCCCCGGCGTGACGGGTGTCCACCACCTCCTCATCGGCGAGCAGGGTCGCGCCCACCGTGATGGCGGCGCGCTGGGTGCGGAACAGGCACTCCGCGGCGCGCAGGGTGAAGGCATCGCCTTCCCCTTCCATCGCCGCGCGGGCGACGAGGTGGGTCAGCATGCCGAGAAACAGGGGCGGCACTCCCGAAACCCCCTCGCGGAACAGGCGCAGCCACGCCGCCTCCAGCGTCGGCGCGGCGGACACGCGGTTGCGGAAGGACAGGAAGACCTGCCAGTTCTCCACGGCATCCGGGTCGGCGAGGCGCGTGGGGTCCACCGCGGCGCCCGGCTCCTCCAGGAGCCGCGCATGCAGGGCGCGCTCGGCGTCGCAGGCCTCGGGCGGCGGGAGGAGTTCGGGCCGGGCCAGGAAGGCGCGCCACAGATCGGGGGTGGCGAGCAGCCGTCCCTCCTCCGACACGTCGCAAAGATGGTGGCCGGAGGCGACCCAGAAATCGCCGGGCGACAGCAGGCTCATTGCCGGTCCTTCAGCAGCGCGGCGAGGTCGGGACGTTCCTCCGCCGCCTCCTCCACCTCGGCGATGGCGAAGACGGGCAAGGCGCCGAAATCGCGATGAGGCACCTCGCGCCGGTGCAGCGTGCGGAAGGCCTCGCGCTGCTCGCCGTTCTCGTCGTGGGAGCGGTGCAGCGCCAGCACGGTTCCGGCGGGCTGGTCGCGGCACAGGGATTCCGCGAAGCCCAGCTCCTCCTCCGCCGCGCCAGTCGCCGCCGCCTCGTCCGGCGCGCCATAGGCTTCGCGGATATGCGCTGTCAGGGCGTGCAGCGCGGCCGCGCGCCCCTCCGGCGGGCAGTCCGCAACCTCCACCAGCGTGGACCAGCCGAAGGATCCGAGACCCAGGAAGCCGGAGCGGAAGGCCTGCTGCCGCTTGCCGGACAAGGAGGCCGGCGCGTCGTCCCAGAAGGCGAAGCCGCCGGGAACCGCCCATTCCCCCGGCTCGGCGGCGACAGGAAACACCAGCGCGTCCGACGCGTCGAGGCGCAGCGTGCGAAGCAGCTTGCCGCTCACGGCAGCGCCCTCGTTTCGCGCTGGCCATCCTGCTCGAGGACCAGGGCGCCGGTCGCGGGGTCGATGCCGCGCTTCGTCCCCTGCCCGTCCTCCAGCCTCGCCAGGTACTTGTCGGAAACGCGGCGCAGGCCCCGCGCCTCCCATTCATCCATGTTCGCCATCAGGTGGCGGGCGAAAAGTTCGGTGACGATCGCCGGATCCAGCTCGTCGAAGCCTTCCTCGAAAAAGGACGTCTCGCCCGGGCGCTCGCCGGGAATGACGCTGGCGGGCCAGCGCAGCCGCAATTCGAAGCCGAGTACCAGCCAGGCGGGGATCTCGCCTTCCGCCGCATCGGGGGGCAGCGCCATGCGCATCTCCCCCACCACGCCGTCATTCACCGTGAGCGTGCCGGGCCAGCGCCAGCGCACCGGCAATTCGGGCGGGGCGATGGCGCAGACCGCGTCGGCCAGGGCGTTGCACCCGGTGAGGAAGGCGATGCGCGCCAGGCCGAGCGGACGATCCGGCTCCAGCACCACCGCCGCCTCCGCCCGCTGGGCCGAGCCGACCCAGCACAGCGTCCCGGCCCCGCGCGTGGGCGCCAGCGCGATGGCGCGGGCCATCGCATCCCCCGCCTCGCGCAGGCGAAGTGGCGAAAATACGCTGGGCAGCGGCGGAAGCCCTTCGACCTGCAAGCGGAAATCCCCATCTATCCCGAGTGTCGCGGGGGGATATAAGCGCCCGCAAGCCCGCCGGGAAGAAAGACCACCACCATGACCGCTCCCACGCGCCTCAACCTCGTCTGCTCCTGCGAGGACACGATGGACCTCGACGGCCGCGCCATCGCGCGCGGCTGCGGCGGCGAGGTGCGGACGGCCGAGCAGCTGTGCCGGACGCAGCTGGATCGCTTCCTCGCGGCGCTGGGCGAGAACCGTCCCGTCACCGTCGCCTGCACCCAGGAAGCGCCGCTTTTCGCCCAGGAGGCGGAGGAGGCGGGGTTCCGCCATCCCCTCGACTTCGTGAACGTGCGCGAGCATGCGGGCTGGTCCGCCGAGGGGCGCGAGGCGGGGCCGAAGATGGCCGGGCTGCTGGCCGGGGCGGCGGTGCCCATGGGCGACACGCCGCTGGTCGCGCTGGAGAGCAAGGGCGTGGCGCTGATCCTGGGCCGCGACGCAGCGGCACTGGAAGCGGCGCGCGCCCTGATGGACCGGCTGGACGTCACCGTTCTGCTGACGGGCGAGGCGGAGGTGCAGCCCCTGCGCCGCGCCGAGTTCCCGGTGGCCAAGGGCCGCGCCCGGGCGGCGACGGGCTGGCTCGGCGCCTTCTCTGTCACGGTGGATGGCTATGCCGCCCCCTCCCCTTCCTCGCGCGGGACCTATGCATGGGGGCCGGAGAAGAACGGCGCCAGCTCCCGCTGCGACCTGATCCTGGATCTTTCCGGCGGCACGCCCCTCTTCCCGACGCATGAGCTGCGCCAGGGCTACCTGCGCGCCGCGCCGGGCGACGCGGCTGCGCTGACGCGCGCCATCGCCGCTGCGGGCGAGCTGGTCGGCACCTTCGACAAGCCGCGTTTCGTCCACTTCGATGCCGGGCTCTGCGCCCATTCGCGCAACCGCCGCACCGGCTGCACGCGCTGCCTCGACCTTTGCCCCACCGGCGCCATCACTCCGACCGGCAAGGATCACGTGGAGGTCTCGGCCGAGATCTGCGCCGGCTGCGGCGCCTGCGCGGCGGTCTGCCCCACCGGCGCCATCACCTATGCCTTGCCGACCGCCGACGCCCTGGCGCGGCGCATGCGCGCCACCCTGCTGGGCTTCCGCGAGGCGGGCGGGCGCGATCCCATCATCCTGTTCCACGACGAGGGCCATGGCGAGGCGCTGCTGGACGCGCTGTCCCGCCACGGCGACGGGCTGCCCGCACGCGTCATCCTCCTCAAGGTGAACGAGGTGTCGCAGCTGGACCTGTCCCTGCTGGCCGGCGCCTTCGCCTGGGGCGCGGCGGGGGTGCGGCTGCTGTTGTCCGCGCGCCGCCCGCACGGGACGGAGGGCGTGTTCCGCAACCTCGGCTTTCTGCAGGCCGCGCTGGACAGGTTGGGGCTGGGCGGCACCCGCGCCACGGCGATCGAGACGGACGACCCCTTCACCCTGGGCGAGGCGCTGCGCGACACGCGCGGCCTGCGCGCGACCTGGGAGGCTGATACCTTCCTGCCGATGGGCGCCCCGCGGGAGGTGGTGCGCCAGGCCTTCCGCGCCCTGGACGCGGCAACCGGCGGGCATCACCCCGTCATTGCCATGGAGGAGAAGGCGCCCTTCGGCGTGGCGCGGGTCGAGGTCTCGGGCTGCACCCTGTGCCTCGCCTGCACCATGGTCTGCCCGACCAGTGCCCTTTCCGCCAACCCGGAAACGCCGCAGCTGCGCTTCTTGGAGGAAGCCTGCGTGCAATGCGGGCTTTGCGCCGCGACCTGCCCGGAACAGGTGATCACGCTGGAGCCGCGCCTGGATCTACGGCCCGAGGCCGCGCGCATCGCGGTGGTGAAGGAGGAGGAGCCCTTCCACTGCCTGCGCTGCGCGAAATCCTTCGGCATGAAGTCCTCCATCGAGCGGGTGAAGAGCAAGCTGGTGGCGAGCGGCCACTGGATGTTCCGCGACCCGGCCCGGCTGCGCGCCCTGGAGCTTTGCGAGGATTGCCGCGTGGTGGAGGCGACGGAGAACGCCCTCGACCCCTACGCGGCTGCCGAGCGCCCGCCGAGCCGCACCACCGAGGACTACCTGCGCGAGGCGGAGCGGGCGAAGCGCCTCAACTGAGCGCCTTCACCTCCGCCTCCAGCGCCGCGATCTCGCCGCGCAGCCCGGCGAGGTGACGGTCGCGCTGCTCGTGCTCGGCGGCGGTCTTGAGCTTCCAGCCATGCGCCTGGTCCACCTCGGCGCGCTTGCGGCGCAGCAGGGCGGTGATTTCGCCCCGTCTTGCCTCACGCTGCGCCAGTTCGGCCGGATCGGGCTCGGGCTCGGGCGCGGCGGGCGGCGGAACGGGCGGCGGCGGGGGTGAAGCCTCAGGCCGGAAGGCACCGTCCAGCGCCATCGCGCGAAAGGCGCGGCGCGGCGCGGAGGGGCGACGATGGCGCAGTCGCCGCGCGGGCCCGCCGCCCTGCGCGGCGTGGGCGTGCCAGCCGCGGAGGGCGCGGGCCGAACCCGGCCAGGAAATCCTCCAGCACCGGCTCATCCAGGCTGGAGGCTGCGTGGCGGCGCCAGCGCCGCAGGAGGGCCGCGGCGGCGAGGCGCGCTTCCAGCCGCTGGGCGGCGCGCGGGCTGAAGGCCTCGGCAAGCCAGTCCCAGCCCTGCGCGGCCGCGTCCCAAAGAAGCAGCGCCGCTTCCTCGAGGAGCCAGGCCAGGGCGCGCAGCCGCCACAGCAGCCACAGCGCAGGCGGGACCAGCAGCCGCGCATCGGGCGTCAGCAGCGCGAGGAGCGCCAGGGCCAGCGCCACCGCATCGGCCAGCAGGGCGCCCAGAACCAGCAGCTTGGGACCAAAGGCGGCGCGGCGTCGCGGCGGTTCGGCGAGAAGCTGGCGCGAAACGGCGATCAGTGCCTGCGTGCGCTCATCCCCTGCCCGGGGGGCGAGCCGTTCCAGCGCCTCCACGAGACGCGCCAGTTCCGCCAAGCGGGCTTCCTCCATGCGCATGGATGGAGGATCGCCGCTGGAGGTGAAGAAAGCCTTGTCAGATGCGCCAGGAAAGCCCGGCGCGGCGCACGCGAAGGGCGACGAAGCCGGTCCAGGCCAGCTGCGCCAGCAGGGCGGGCAGCACCACCAGCGGCTTCTCGGGCGGCGGCAGCTGCAGGAAGACCAGGGAAAGCACGGCCCCCAGCGCGGCGAAGCCCCAGTGCAGCCCGGCGATGACGGGCACGCGCATGCCGGCCCGCTGCGCCATCTGGTACAGATGCGTGCGGTGCGGATCGCTCACCCGTTCGCCCAGCAGGGCGCGGCGCAGCAGGGTGAAGCCGGCATCCCAGAGCAGGCCGAAAAGCAGCAGCGGCACGACCAGAAAGGAAACCTGGCTGCTCTCGAACCCCGCCGCCGCGACGGCGAGCACGGCTAGGATGAAGCCGGCGAATTGCGAGCCGACATCGCCCATGAAGATGCGCGCCGGATGCAGGTTGAAGGGCAGGAACCCGGCGAAGCCCGCTGCCAGGAACAGCCCGGCGGCGAAGACGAACCAGCCACCCTCCAATGCGCCGATCAGCGCCAGGGCGAGCGAGGACACGAGCACCACGCCGGCCACGAGCCCGTCCATCCCGTCCATGAAGTTCACCGCATTGGTGCAGCCGACGATCCAGAACAGGGTGATGGCGAGGCCCAGTGCGCCGAGCTCCACCTCGCCGAAGAACGGCAGGGACAAGCGCTGGAGCACGAGGCCCGAGCCCATCGCCACCAGCGCCGCGCCGGCCTGCGCCGCCAGCTTCACCAGGAAGCGGAAGTCGCGGATGTCGTCGGCCAGCGCCACCGCCGCCATGGCGATCGCGGCCAGCACCACGCCGGTGTAGCGCGTGTCGGCCAGCGGCATCAGCGGCGTGACATGGTGCAGCGCCAGCATGCCGAGGATGAAGGCCAGGACCGGCCCGAGCCCGCCCCCCTTGGGCGTGGGGTTGTGGTGCGCCTTGCGGTGATCCGGATGGTCCAGGATGGGCCGTGCGATCATCGCGCGCACGGCGATGGCCGAAACCAGCGCGAGCGGAAGGGCGAGGAGCAGGTGGGGCAGGAAACTGGGCATCGAGGGGCCCGGCCATGCCACGACGCGGGGCGCGGCGCCACCCCCGTCAGGCGGCGCGAGGAAGCGGAGGCTGCGCCGCCAGGGCGCGCAGGAAGCGGTCGCGCTTCCATTCGAGCAGCTTCCACGAGGCACGGGCCGCGAGGGCGGAAAGCCGCCCGCGCGGCTCCAGCCCCACCGCCTTGAAGATCATGCCCATGCCGCGCTCGATGTGGCGGAAGCGGTAATAGGTCATGGCCCGACCCATGTAGCCGGCGGAACAGCGGGCGTGGTCGTAGGAAACGTCCGGCCCGTCATTGGCGCAGTGGAAGGCGAAGGCGAGCTCGTCATCCTCTGTCTCGCCGACGCGGCCCAGAGCCACGCGCAGCCGCCGCGGGAAGGACAGGTTCTCCCGGCGCAGGTACCGCTTCATGTGATCGTAGAAAAGCTTGAAGTGCCGGTACTCGTCTGCGGCAATGAGGCGGCAGATCTCCTTCAGCACTGGCTCGTCCGAGGCTTCGCCCAGGGCGGTGTAGTAGGAGGAGGTTCCAGTCTCCACCATGCAGCGCGCGATCAGCTCCCCGGTGAGGGAGCCGCGGATGGAAGCGTCGGCCTTGGTGTCGACCGTGTAGCCGGCGCGATACTTCGCGAAGGCGGCCATGTAGTCGAAGGACGGGTCGGCCAGGGTGGACCACTTGCCCAGCGCGTCGCCGTGCTGGATTTCCTCCACCGCCCAATTGTCGGCGGCAAGCTGGAAATCCGGGTCGTCCTTGAAGACGGATTTGAGGTAGAGCGCATAGTCGTCGCCGTTGCGCTCCACCATGGCGGCGGCCTTCACCAGCGGGATCACCGCCGGGTCCACCTTTGCGGGATCGAAGCGATCCCACGCCACCTGCTCGATCGTCCAGTGCTTCATGGCACGGAGATGCGCGGGCGGCGGGCGGGCTTCAAGCCGCCTGAGCCGCGTCGCGCATGGCACGCATGGACAGCAGGCGAGCCATGGCGGCGTCGCGGCGCTCCGGCGTGTCCATGGCGGCCTCGGCATAGGCCGCCTCGGCCTCGGCGATGCGGCGCTCCGCCTCGGCGCGCGAAAGATCGGCGACCGGGGTCGCCTCGTCGGCCAGCACGGTCACGCGGGTCGGCGTGATCTCGGCGAAGCCGCCGGCGACGAAGAGGCTCTCCGTCTCCACCCCGTTCTCGCGCACGCGGATGGTGCCGCCACGCAGCGCCACGATCATCGGCGCGTGGCCGGCGAGGACGCCCATCTCGCCCTCGGCGGCGGGGATGATCGCCATCTCCACCTCCCGCGAGAGGAGGAGCTTTTCCGGCGAGACGAGTTCGAGCTGGAAGTTGGCCACGTGCGCCCCCTGCTACCCAAAAGAAGCGGCTGCCCAACAAAGGCGGGCACCGCCCAACGAGAATGCGCCGGTAAGGCCGGCGCCGCGCCCCAACCGACTTTCAGTCGGCGCACCTTTGCGTGGCGCGGAAGCCAAGGCGGCGGAGCCGCCGCCTGGCGTCTGAGGGCAAGAAACGCAGGCCGCTTAAGCGGCCTGCTTGAGCGTCTCGCCCTTCTTCACGGCCTCTTCGATCGTGCCGACCATGTAGAAGGCCGCCTCGGGAAGGTGGTCGTACTCGCCGTTGCAGATGGCGGCGAAAGAGCGGATCGTGTCCTCCAGCTTCACGAACACACCGGGCGTGCCCGTGAACACCTCGGCCACATGGAAGGGCTGGGACAGGAAGCGCTGGATCTTGCGCGCGCGCGCCACGACCAGCTTGTCCTCCTCCGACAGCTCATCCATGCCCAGAATGGCGATGATGTCCTGCAGCGACTTGTAGGTCTGCAGGATACGCTGCACCTCGCGGGCCGTGCGGTAGTGCTCGTCGCCCACCACGCGCGGGTCGAGGCCGCGGCTCGTGGAGTCGAGCGGGTCCACCGCCGGGAAGATGCCCAGCTCCGCGATGGAGCGGTTGAGCACTGTCGTCGCGTCGAGGTGCGCGAAGGAGGTGGCCGGGGCCGGGTCGGTCAGGTCGTCGGCGGGCACGTAGATGGCCTGCACCGAGGTGATCGAGCCCTTCTTGGTGGAGGTGATGCGCTCCTGCAGCGCGCCCATGTCGGTGGAAAGCGTCGGCTGGTAGCCCACCGCGGAAGGGATGCGGCCCAGCAGCGCCGACACCTCAGCGCCCGCCTGGGTGAAGCGGAAGATGTTGTCGATGAAGAACAGCACGTCCTGGCCCTGCTCGTCGCGGAAGTACTCCGCGATGGACAGGCCCGACAGGGCGACGCGTGCGCGGGCGCCCGGCGGCTCGTTCATCTGGCCATAGACCAGGGCCACCTTGGAGCCCTCGGTCGTGCCCTCGCCCAGCTTGATGACGCCGGCATCCACCATCTCGTGGTAGAGGTCGTTGCCCTCGCGGGTGCGCTCGCCCACGCCGGCGAAGACGGACACGCCGCCATGCGCCTTGGCGATGTTGTTGATCAGCTCCTGGATGGTCACGGTCTTGCCGACGCCAGCGCCGCCGAACAGGCCGATCTTGCCGCCCTTCAGGTAGGGGGCGAGGAGGTCGATGACCTTGATGCCCGTCACCAGGATCTCGGCCGAGGTCGCCTGCTCGTCGAAGGAAGGCGCCTCGCGGTGGATCGGGTAGAACTGCGTGGCCGGCACCGGGCCGCGCTCGTCGATCGGCTCGCCGATCACGTTCATGATGCGGCCCAGCGTGCCGGCGCCGACGGGGACGGAGATGCCCGCGCCCGTGTCCGTCACCTCGGCGCCGCGCACGAGCCCGTCCGTCGTGTCCATCGCGATGGTGCGGACGGTGCGCTCGCCGAGGTGCTGCGCGACCTCGAGCACGAGCTTGGAGCCGTTCACGTCCACGGTGAGCGCGTTGAGGATGGCGGGGAGCTCGGCGGGGAACTGCACGTCCACCACGGCGCCGAGCACCTGCGTCACCTGACCGACATTGTTCTTCATGGCCATGGTTCCTTTCTCAGACCGCCTCGGCACCGGAGATGATCTCGATCAGCTCCTTGGTGATGTTGGCCTGTCGGGTCCTGTTGTAGTTCAGCGTCAGCTTGTTGATCATCTCGCCCGCGTTGCGCGTGGCGTTGTCCATCGCGGTCATGCGGCTGCCCTGCTCGCCCGCCGCGCTTTCCAGCAGCGCGCGGTAGATCTGGATCGCCAGGTTCTGCGGCAGGAGCTGCGCGAGGATCTCCTCCTCGGTCGGCTCGTACTCGTAGAGCGCGCCGCCCGCGTCAGCCGACCCCTCGCCCTCGGGCAGCGGGGCCGGGATCAGCCGCTGCTCCGTCGGCACCTGGGTGATGACGTTGCGGAAGCGGTTGTAGAGTAGGGAGCAGGCGTCGAACTCGCCGGCTTCCAGCATCGCGGTGATGCGGTGCGCGACATCCTGCGCATCGGCGAATTCCAGCCGCTTCTTGCCGGCCAGGGTGATCTCCCCGATGAAGCGGGAGGCGAATTCGCGCTTCAGGTACGCGGCGCCCTTGCGGCCGACGGACAGGATCTTGACCGTCTTGCCCTCGCCCTCCAGCGCCCGAATGCGGGCGCGCGCGAAGCGGCCCACATTGGTGTTGAAGGGCCCGGCCAAGCCACGGTCGGCGGTGACGACCACCAGCAGGTGGACGTTGTCCGCCCCGGTGCCCACCAGCATGCGCGGCGCGTCGGGGCTGTTCGCCACCGAGGCGCCGAGCGACGCCAGCATGCGCTCCATCCGCTCCGCATAGGGGCGGGCGGCCTCCGCCTGGCTCTGCGCGCGGCGGAGCTTGGCGGCGGCCACCATCTTCATGGCCTGCGTGATCTTGCGCGTGGACTTCACGCTGTTGATCCGCATGCGCAGGCTCTTCAGGCTGGGCATCGGGCGATCCCGTTCAGAGCGTCAGGCGAAGGACTTGGCGAAGCTGTCGAGGAAGGCGACGAGCTTGGTCTCGGTCTCCTTCTTGATCTCGCGGTCCGTACGGATGCTGTTCATGATGTCCGGCGCCGCCGACTTCAGCTCGCCCAGCATCCGCGACTCGAACTCACCCACCTTGTTGACGGGAAGCTTGTCGAGGTAGCCGCGCGTGCCGGCGAAGATCGCCACCACCTGCTCCTCCACCGGCACCGGCTTGAACTGGGGCTGCTTCAGCAGCTCCGTCAGGCGGGCGCCACGGGCCAGCAGTGCCTGGGTCGAGGCGTCGAGGTCCGAGGAGAACTGGGCGAAGGCCGCCATCTCGCGGTACTGCGCGAGCTCCAGCTTGATCTTGCCGGCGACCTGCTTCATCGCCTTGATCTGCGCCGCCGAACCCACGCGGGACACGGAAAGGCCGACATTCACGGCGGGGCGGATGCCCTTGAAGAACAGCTCCGTCTCCAGGAAGATCTGGCCGTCCGTGATGGAGATGACGTTGGTCGGGATGTAGGCCGACACGTCGCCCGCCTGCGTCTCGATCACCGGCAGGGCGGTCAGCGAGCCCGCGCCGAAATCGTCGTTCATCTTGGCGGCCCGCTCCAGCAGGCGGGAATGCAGGTAGAATACGTCGCCCGGATAGGCCTCGCGGCCCGGCGGACGGCGCAGCAGCAGCGACATCTGACGGTAGGCGACGGCCTGCTTGGACAGGTCGTCGTAGAAGATGACCGCATGCATGCCGTTGTCGCGGAAGAACTCGCCCATGGCGCAGCCCGTGTAGGGCGCCAGGAACTGCATCGGCGCCGGGTCGGAGGCGGTGGCGGCGACGATGATCGAGTACTCGAGCGCGCCGCTCTCCTCCAGCTGCTTCACCAGCTGCGCGACGGTGGAGCGCTTCTGCCCGATCGCGACATAGATGCAGTAGAGCTTCTTCGACTCGTCGCCGGAGGCGTTGACGCCCTTCTGGTTGATGATCGTGTCCACGATCACCGCCGTCTTGCCGGTCTGGCGGTCGCCGATGACCAGCTCGCGCTGGCCGCGGCCGATGGGGATCAGGGCGTCGATCGCCTTGATGCCCGTCTGCATCGGCTCGTGCACGGACTTGCGGGGGATGATGCCCGGCGCCTTCAGCTCGGCACGGCGGCGCGTCACGTCCACTAGCGGGCCCTTGCCGTCGATGGGGTTGCCCAACCCGTCCACCACGCGGCCCAGCAGGCCCTTGCCGACCGGCACGTCCACGATGGCGCCGGTGCGCTGCACCGTGTCACCCTCGCGCACACCCTTGTCGTCGCCGAAGATCACGATGCCGACATTGTCGGTCTCGAGGTTCAGCGCCATGCCCTTGATGCCGGCGGAGGGGAACTCCACCAGCTCGCCGGCCATTACGTTCTGCAGCCCGTAGACGCGCGCGATGCCGTCGCCGACGGTCAGCACGGTGCCGACCTCGGCCACGTTGGCCTCGGCGTCGAAGCTCGCGATCTGCTGCTTCAGGATCTCCGAAATCTCAGCCGGACGGATTTCCATCTCAGGCGGCCCCCTTCATGGCATACTGCAGGCGCTGCAGCTTGGACTTGATCGAATTGTCGTAGAGGCGCGAGCCGATCCGCACGATCAGCCCGCCCAGGATGGAGCGGTCCACCGTCTCGGAAAGCTGGACGCCGGAGAAGCCGCTCTCCGTCAGGCGCGCGACGATCTGCGCGCGCTGCGTGTCGTTGAGCGGGAAGGCGCTGGTGACATGGGCCACCTGCTGCCCGCGGCGCTCGGCCAGCTTGGCGCCGAAGGCGGCAGCCACGGCCGGAAGCTCCGCGAGGCGGCGATTGGCGATGAGCACGCCCAGAAGGTTCCGGACCTCCTTGCCCACCCCGGCCTTGTCGGCCAGCGCGAAGGCGGCACCCTGCTGCTGCGTGGCCGAAAGGCGCGGATCGGCCAGGAAGGCGCGGAACCCGGCATCCTCGCGGACGATCCGGGCGAAGCCCTGCAGATCGGCCGCGATGCGGTCGAGCGTTCCCGGATCCTGGGCCCGCAATTCATCCGCATGGGCCAGCATGGCCAGCGCGTAGCGCTCCGCGACGCTACCGGCGGCGGGCGTGTCTTGGGAAATGGTCTCGGCCACCTGGCGGTCCCGGTCCTGTTCCTGGAAGGCCTTCAGGGACGACCCCTGAAAGGCGCGGGCGCTCTAACACAGGGCTTGCAGGACGGCAACCAAGCGTGAACCGTCTATTTCCTCTTGGACAGGGCGCTGAGCACGCTGCGGCCGGTCCGAAAGGCCCGCCCCGCCTCGGCAAGGGGGGAGAAACGGGCATCCTCCGCCCGCAGCCGCGCTTCCCGCGCCCGTCGCGCGGCAGACTTCGCAGCCACCAGGGCCGCCGCCAGCGCCTCCAGCCCCCAAGGGGTTCCGTTGGGCGGGAAGGCGACGGGATGGACATCGGCCACGTCCAGCGCCTCCGCCACCGCGGCCCGGGCCTTGTCCAACGTCGCGCGCTTGGCGGGATGGCTCTCGGGCGGCCACTGGTTGGGCGGCGGGAGGAGGTCGGCGCCGGTCATGGCGACCAGGATGGGCGGCGGCGCCAGCCCCGCCTCCTTCCGCAGCGCTTCCAGCAGGGCCAGGTCCTCGGCCCGATCCGGCCGCATGGCGGGGGAAACGAGCAGCACCGCGTCCGCCCCGCGCCAGGCGCCGCGTTCCAGGAGGGCGAAGCCCGCCTCCCGCGCCGCCGTCTCCAGCGCCGCCGCCAGGGTGGTGACGCCTGCCCCCGGTCGCCCGGTGATGGCGAGGCGCAGCGGCGCCGCCTCGGGCACCGGCTCGGTGATGGCGTTGATCTCGGCCTCTGTCATGCGGAGACGGCCGGAATACAGGGCAATGGCCGCATCCCCGGCCTCGCGGATCAGGAAGCGATGCGCCTCCCGCCCCGCCGTGTCGGTCAGGAGGCCGAAGGTGGACACGTCGGCGACGCGCGCCGCCTCGCGGAACACGGCGGAGGCGGGGTTGCGGGCGAAGCGCGACACGCGCCACAGCGCGTCCGCCGCCTCGTAGAGCCGGGTCAGCGTGCCGCCGTGCCGGTCCCAGAACTCGGCGCCGGAGACCAGTCGCTCCAGCTTGGTGCGGTGCAGCAGGGGAAAGTCGCGGATCAGCCCGCGCAGCCGGTTGCTCAGCCGCTCCATCAGCAGCAGCAGCTCGGGCGGGGTGATCTGCAGGGCGGGGCGCTTGGCGGCGGGATGGTAATGCGCCGCCACCGCCTCCACCGTTTCCCGCAGCGTCCGCTCCACCGCCTCGCGATCGGTGAGGTCCAGCGGGCCGGCCTCGGCGGCGCGGCGGTTGACCATCTCCCGCGCCGCGATGTCCTCCGCCGTGTCCTCCGTGGGGTCGAAGCCCCGCCGCGAGGCCGCGACCTGCGTGACGCGCGCGATGGCGCGGCGGCGCACGGCAACGCGCAGCGGCCAGGCGGCCAGGGCGAAGAGGGCGGCGCCCACCGCCCACCAGACCACGCGCCCCGCCTCCCACAGCCACAGCCCGCCCAGCACCATGAGCGACAGCCAGGGCGCGGCGAGGCAGAAGCCGAGCAGGGCCTCGCGCCAATAGCGGCGGAGGTAGCGGCGCAGCCCGATCCTCATCGCGCCCAGGCGCCGCGCAGCGTCGCCGCGAAGACCTCCCGCAGCTCGCGGGCCGAGGCGGCCTCGCCCAGGCGGCGCCGGGACAGGTAGGCGATGGCCGCCTCGCCCAGCGCCGTGGTGAGGGCCGCGGCAGCGGCGGCATTGGCAGCCCCGGCCAGCACCGTGCCGAGGCCCGGCAGGAGCTTGAACGCCTCGGCGAGGCCGTAGCGCAGAGCGACGCCCAGCAGCGACCCGGTGCCGAGCGAGCCGATGAACTCCGCCCAGTCGCGCCGGGTCCAGGTGACGCCGAAGCGCTCGGCCAGGGCGCGCAGCATCAGCGCCTGGAGCGTGGCGAGGCCGCCCAGTCCGGCGAGCGGCACCGGCACCGCCCCCGCCCCGCCGGCCAGCGCCGCATAGGCATAGACGGTGCGGCGTGCCTGCCGGACCAGCCGGTCCTGGCCCTCATCCGTGTCGATGCGTCGCAGTGCCACCGCCACCTCGGCGGAGGCAGTTTCCAGCGCCTCGCGCAGCGCCTCCACGCGATACAGGCGCGGGGAAAGTCCGGCCTCCTCCTCGGTGAAGTCCAGCGGGACGAAGCGCGCCCCCAGCCCGTCGAAGAGGCGGCGCTGCACCTCCAGGGCGCGGCGCAGCGCCTCGGGCGCCGCGGCCTCGTCCCAGGTCTCGGCATGGGTGACGCCGGGTGGGTAGAGGCGATGGAGGCCGGTCTGCGCCACCACCAGCGGCCATTCGGGATGGCGGCGCCGCGCCTCGCGCACCACGCGAAGCACCGCGCCCTGGTCGGGGTCGGAAGCCTGCATCACCGCGAGCAGAAGATGGGCCTGCGCCTCGCAGAAGGCGATGTCCTCGGCGGGATCGTAGCGCGCCTCGCCGAGGCCGCGCGTGTCGAGGAAGCGCACCACCGGCGCCTCGGATGGCACGTCGTAGAGGCGGGATTCGCGGGTGCAGGGGGCGAAGCCCTGGCCGATCTCGGCGCGGCTGTCGCCGGTCAGGGCGGCGACGATGGCGGTCTTGCCGGCCTGGGTCTTGCCCAGCATCCAGATGACGGGCGCCGTCGCCTCGGCGGCCTGGCGCGCCCGGTCCTCGACCCGGCGGGCGAGAAGCGCGTCCTCGACCTCACGCCACAACCTGTTGAGACGATTCCACATGGGCGGAGAAGGTGCGCAGCCCCGCCCCGGGTTGCAAGCTGAGCGTCAGCGCCGCTCGGTGCGGCCGGCGAAGCGCCCCTGCGCGTCGTAATGCCGCGTCTCGCCGTTCCGCGTGTCCGAACGGCCCTGGAACCTTCCCTGCGCATCGTAATGCCGGGTTTCGTTGCCGCGCGTCTCGCTGCGTCCCTCGAAGCGGCCCCGCGCGTCATAGAGCCGCGTCGCGTCGCCGCGCGTCTCGGCCCGCCCCTGGAACCGGCCTTCCCGGTCATAGTCCCGCCGCTCGCCGTCGCGGAACTCGGAGCGCCCGGTGAGGCGGCCGCCCGCGTCATAGGCGCGGCTTTCGCCGGGGCGGTGCTCCGAGCGGCCGCCGAAGCGACCCTGCGCGTCGTATTCGCGCCGGGTCTGCGCCGGGGCTTCGGGGATGGAGAGCAGCAGGGCTGCAAGAAAGGCGGGCCACATGGGAAGGATGCGACCCTGCCAGGGTGGCGGTTTCAGGGCAGCAATCGGGCAATCGTCACCACACGCTCCGTCCGGTCCTCCAGTTCCAGCGAGGTCGGGACCCGGTGGACGGAAAGCGCCTCCAGCCCGTCGCGCGGCAGGTAGGCGCGGCCAGGATCGGCGAGGCGCACCTCCGCCCCTGCCCCCGCCATGGCGCGCAGCCAGGGCAGGATATGCGCGGTCATCGGCGCCTCGTAGCAAACGTCGCCAGCCAGGATCAGATCCCAGCGGCGGGGGCTGCCCACCACGTCACCCTCCGGCGTGCCGAGCGCGACGCCGTTCAGCGCCGCGTTCAACCGGCAGGCTTCCAGCGCCAGCGCGTCGACCTCGGCGCATTCCACCTCGGCGCCGCGCAGCGCCGCCGCGATGCCCGCGATGCCGCAGCCGGCCGCGAAGTCGAGCACGCGGGTGCCCCGGAGGTCCGGCCCGTCGAGCACGGAGCGCGCCAGGGCCTGCCCGCCCGGCCAGGCGAAGGCCCAGAAAGGCGGCTCGATGCCGTTCTCGCGCAGGAATTCCTCCGTCGCGCGCCAGATCGGCGTGATCTCCGTGGCGAGATGCAGGGCGATCTCGGGCACAAGGGGGGCGCGGGCGATCGCGGTGTGCGCCGCGATAAACCCCCCGGCGCTCACCAACGGCCGATCAGCAGGGCCAGGGCGACCAGCAGCCCCACCTCCCGGTTCGCACGGAACAGGGCGAGGCAGCGCGCCGGGTCGTGGATGTCCAGCGCCTGCGCCTGCCGCCACAGCAGGATGGCGGCGGGCAGCAGCGCGAGGGCGAAGAGCGGCGACAGCCCCGCCACCCACCCGGCCAGCAACAGCAGCGCGAGGGTCACGCCGTAGCAGGCCAGCAGAAAGGGCCGCGTCCGCTCGCCGAAGCGCAGCGCGGTGGAGCGGATGCCGACCAGCGCGTCATCCTCGCGGTCCTGGTGGGCATAGATCGTGTCGTAGCCGAGGATCCAGGCGATGCTGGCGGCGTAGAGCAGCCACCCGGCCGGGGTGATGGCCTCCACCGAAGCGGCGGTGCCGAGCAGCGCGCCCCAGCCGAAGGTGAGGCCGAGGACGAATTGCGGATAGTCCGTCACCCGCTTCGCCAGCGGATAAAGCACCACCGGCACCAGCGAAACGACGCCCACGGCCCAGGCGAAGCGCGGCAGCGCGAGCAGGACAAGCAGGCCGACGATGCACAGGCCCGCGAGGAACCAGAGCGCCTGCCAGGGCGAAACCAGCCCCGCCGCCAGCGGCCGGCCGCGCGTGCGCTCCACCTTCCGGTCGATGTCGCGGTCCCAAAGGTCATTCACCACGCAGCCCGCGCCGCGCATCACGAAGGCGCCGACAAAAAACAGCGCGGTGAGCCACAGCCCCTGCCACCCGTCCCGCGCATGCAGCGCGATGGCCCAGAGCCCGGGCAGGAACAGCAGCCAGGCGCCGATCGGCCGGTCGGCCCGCATCAGCAGGGCATAGGGGCGCCAGGATTCCGGCAGCCGCGCCACCCAGCCCTCGCGTCGGATGTCGGTGTAGCCTTGCACCGGGCCATGCAGCACGGCAGATGGGCGCATGTCCATCCCGCGCCTCCACGTGGAATCGGCCCTGCGCGAGGGGGCGGAGATCGCCCTCACCCCGGCCCAGGCGCATCATCTCGGCACGGTCTTGCGCCGCGCCGCCGGGGCGGAGCTGCGGGTGTTCAACCCCGGCGATGGCGAGTTCGCGGCGACGCTCACCGCGCTGCGCAAGGATCGCGGCGCCATTGCCCTCGGCGCCCGGATGCGCGCGCCGGAGGCGGCGGAGGCAAAGCTGCGCCTCGTGCTGGCCGCGCTGAAGCGCGAGGCGATGGATTGGGCGGTGGAAAAGGCGACCGAGCTGGGCGCGACGCGCATCACCCCCGTGCTGACGCGGCGCTGCGTCGCCACCCACAGCAACACCGAGCGCCTGTCCGCCATCGCCCGCGCCGCGGCGGAGCAGTGCGAGCGTCTTTCCATCCCCACCGTGGACGAGGCCCGGCCGCTCTACGCGGTCCTCGATTCCTGGGAGGGCGGGCGGCTGCTCGCCGCCGCCGAGCGTCGCGAGGCCGCGCCCCTCGCGACGCTGCTGCCCGCGGAGGCGCTGCTGGTGGGGCCGGAGGGAGGGTTCGAGCGGGGCGAACTTGACGACCTCGCCCGGCGACCCTTTGTTACGCTGGCCTCGCTCGGCCCCCGCATCCTGCGCGCGGAGACGGCGGCGGTGGCCGGCCTGGGCGCCCTTGCCTTCGCGCAGGATGCCGGCGGCCGCCTTCCTGTGACGAAAGCGAGCGAATGAGCAATCCCGGCCAGGCCGACCCGACGCCGTTCACCTCCGCGCGGCAGCTGGCCGAGTGGTTCGCCTCCGGCGCAAAGCCGCGCGAGGCGTGGCGGATCGGCACGGAGCACGAGAAGATCGGCTTCCGCCGCGACGACCTGTCGGCACCAGATTACGAGACGCGCGGCATCGGCGCGATGCTGGAAGGAATCGGCAAGCTCGGCTGGGAGCCGATCACCGATCGGAACAACGTCATCGGCCTGACCCGCGGCGCCGAATCGGTAAGCCTGGAACCGGGGGGGCAGTTCGAGCTGTCCGGCGCGCCGGTGGAAACGCTGCACGAGACCCGCCTGGAACTCGCGGCGCATCTGCGCGACGTGCATGCCGTGGCGCAGCCCCTCGGCCTCGGCTTCGCCGGGATGGGGTTCCACCCCGTCGCGACGCGCGAGGCGATGCCGTGGATGCCCAAGAGCCGCTACGCGATCATGCGGCGCTACATGCCCCTGAAGGGCTCGCTCGGCCTCGACATGATGCTGCGCACCGCGACGGTGCAGGTGAACCTGGATTTCGGCTCCGAATCCGACATGGCGGAGAAGCTGCGGATCTCCCTGGCGCTGCAGCCGCTCGCCACAGCGCTCTTCGCCGCCTCGCCCTTCCTGGAGGGCAAGCCCTCGGGTTTCCTGTCGCTGCGCGGCCGCGTCTGGACCGACACGGACCCCGACCGCACCGGCATCCCCGATTGCGTCTTCGAGGAGGGGTTCGACTTCGAGCGCTTCGCCGAGTACGTGCTGGACGTGCCCATGTACTTCGTGGCGCGCGACGGCCAGCTCTGGGACCTGGCCGGCGCCTCCTTCCGCGACCTGATGGCGGGCAAGATCCCCGGGCTGCGCGCGACGATGGGCGATGCCTGCGACCACGTCACCACCGTCTTCACCGACGTGCGGCTGAAGAAGTTCCTGGAGATGCGCGGCAGCGATTCCGGCTCCGCCCCCATGCTGCTGGCCAAGCCCGCCTTCTGGGTCGGCCTGCTCTACGACGACGCGGCGCAGAAGGCCGCCGCCGCGTTGGTGCGCCCCTGGAGCGTGGAACAGATCCGCGCCCTGCGCGCCGAGGTGCCAGCGAAGGCGCTGCGCGCGGAGATCGCGGGCCGTTCCCTGCAGGACGTGGCGCGCGACGCGCTGGCGATCAGCGAGGCCGGGCTGAAGGCGCGCGGCCTGGGCGAGGAAGCCTACCTCGCCCCCCTGCACGAGATCGCAGCGAGCGGGCAGACCCAGGCGGAGCGGATGCTGGCGCTGTTCGACGGCCCCTGGCGCGGCGATGCCGGCCAGGCGCTGCGCTTCATGGAAGTGTAGCGCCCACCCGGCCGACCGGACCGAACCCGCCCCAGCACCCGTCGCCGCGATGGCTGGCGGCGCGCACCGTGCCGCCCGTCACCTCGAAGGTCACCTCGCAGCGCGTGCGGCGCACCGCATCCACCGGGAAGCGCCAAAGATACGGGCTGGCGGGGACAAGCTCGTCGCGCGCCGTCTCATAGGTGGCGAAGCGTCGGCCCTGCACCTCGGCCGTGCGCTGCGGCACGCCCAGCCGCGCCACCATCTCCGCCTCCGGCAATCCGATCATGCCGGCGAGGCTGTCCTGGAAGGACGGCACCGCGCAGCCGGCGAGGAGGAGCAGGACGAGGAGGGGGCGCTTCATGGCCCACCCCCAACGCCCCGCGACGGCAGGCGGCTTCAGCTCAGCCGGATGCCCAGCGCGTCGATCAGCTCCTTCTCCTCCGTCATGGTCTGCTGGACGAAGGCGACGTACTCGGCCGGGTCCTTGTGGTCCGGGATCATGTCGTAGCGGTCGAGCACGGCGACGTGGGTGGGGTCGAAGATCGCCTCGCGGAAGGCGTCGTGCAGGCGGCGCACCACGGCCGGGTCCATGCCCTTCGGCCCGGCGAGGCCATAGGGGCTGATGGAGGCGATGTTGATTCCCTGCTCCTTCAGCGTGGGGATGTTGGGGAAGCGCTTGGCGCGGGTGTTGCCCCAGGTCGCCAGTACGCGCACCCGTCCCTCCTCGGCCATCGGGCTCCAGCCCGAGCTGTCGGCCAGCACGTCGGTCTGCTTGCCCAGCAGGCTCTGGATGTTCTCGGCGAAGCCGCGGAACGGCACGTGCGTCCACTCGATGCGCTGGTTGCGCGCGATCTGCTCCATGGTCAGGTGCAAGGAGGTGCCGACCCCCGGCGTGCCGTAGTTCAACTTGCCGGGATTGGCCCGTGCATGCTCCACCAGCTGCGTCATGTCCTGCCAGGGCGCGTCAGGGTGCACCACCGTGCCGAACAGGTAACCCGTGACGTGGACGACGTAGGTGAAGTCCTTCAGCGGGTCAAACAGCGCGCGCGAGTTCATCAGCGGCTGGCGAAACACGCTGATCGGCATCTGCGACAGGGTGTAGCCGTCGGGCTGCGCGGTCAGCAGCGCCTGCGCGCCCAGCACGCCGCCGGCGCCCGAGCGGTTCTCCACCACGACGGGCTGGCCGAGGCGGCGCGCCGCCTGCTCGCACAGGGCGCGCATCTGCACGTCGGTGGTGCCGCCCGGCGCCCAGGGCACCAGCATGCGGATCGGGCGGGTCGGGAAGGTCTGCGCATAGGCGGGCGCGGCCAGGGCGGCGAAAGGCAGGGACAGAGCGGCGCGGCGGCGAAGCGGGATCACGGCATTTCCTCGTTGAAGCATGGTTGCGGCTCCTATCGCGCCAGGGCGGAGTCGCGGCAAGCCCGAGGGCCGCCTTGCCACCGCCGGCATGTGGCGGCAGGGAAGCAGGATGCGACGCCGCACCCTTCTCGCCCTGCCGGCCTTCCTGTCACAACCCGCACGTGCCCGGTCCGGCTTCGTCCCGACGGAGCAAGGAATCGCACTGCTGCGTGGCGGCGGGCTGAATCTCTACCTGCGCCACGCCATCACCGACCGCAGCCAGTCCGACACCGGACGGCGCGGCGACCGCGCCGCGCAGCGCAACCTGAGCGCGGCAGGGCGTGCCCAGGCCGCCGCGCTGGGCGAGGCCTTCCGCCGCCACGGCATCACGGTGGCGGAGGTGCTTTCCAGCGAGGTGTTCCGCGCCCGCGACACGGCGGAGCTCGCCTTCGGAGGAGCACGGATCGTCCCCTCCCTGATCGCCGACGATTACACGTCGGGCGACGCGCGGGCCGATGCGGCGGAGGTGTCGCGCCTGCTCGGCCAGACAGTGTCGGGCGGCAACCGCGTGCTGGTGGGGCACATCGTCCCGATGGGGATGATCCTTGGCCGCTCCCTTGCGCAGGAAGAGTTCCCGGAGGGAGCCATTGGGCTGTTCCGCCCCTCCGGTGCGGATTGGCGCTTCCTGGGCTTTCTCGCGGCCGGTCAGCTGACTGGAAACTGAACCGAAAATAACAACCACTTCATGTTTGGGCCGTTCCTTGAGCAAGAAACGCTCACGGAGGTTTGCCATGCTTCGGCTCCCTGGCTGGCGCGCGACGCTTCTGGGCAGCGCCGCCCTTGCATTGCTTCTTCCGGCCGCGCCGGTGCCCGCGCAGCCGGTCACGCCATCCGCCGTGACCGCTCCCGAGATGCAGGCCGTGCTGGAGGCATGGCAGGCTCTCGGTGCCCGCCCGGTGGAGCAGCTGGATGTCGCCCAGGCCCGTCAGATGCCCGGCCCCTCCGACGTGGCACGGCACATGATGCGCGAAGGCAATCTCCGCGCCCCTGCCGTGATGCGCGGCGTCCGCTCGCGCGACATGCAGGTGCCGGGCGCGGAGGGGATGATCCCCGCGCGGCTCTACCTCCCCGGCGGTCAGGCTGGCTCGGCCATGGGCGGCTTCCCGCTGATCCTCTACTGGCCCGGCGGGTTCTGGGTGGCGAACGGGCTGGTTTCTCACGACCTGACGCCACGCGCCCTGGCGGGTCTCTCGGGTTCCGCCGTGCTGGCGCTGGGGCATCGCCTCGCACCGGAACATCCCTTTCCCGCCGCGCGGGACGACGCCCTCGCCGCCTGGCGCTGGGTCACCGCCCATGCGCGCGACTTCGCCGCCGACCCCGAGCGCATCATCCTCGCCGGCGAGGGCTCGGGCGCGAACCTCGCCCTGCATGTCGCCCTGACGGCGCGCAGCGAGACGAGGGCGTTCCCGCCGCGCCATGTCCTCGCCGCCTATCCGATCGCGGGGGTGGATGGGGCGACCGAGTCGCACGCCTCCGGTGCCGTAGAGGGGCAGGATTCACGCGGAAACCTCCCCGCGACCCCCGGAATGGGAGGGATGCCGCCGGTCACCGTGATTCTCGCCGAGGCCGATCCGATGCGCCCCGAGGGCGAGGCGCTGGCCGCGCGGCTGCGCGAGGCAGGCGTGGATGCTGAGGCGCGGATCTTCCCGGGAACCGTGCACGGGTTCATGGGCCTGGCGCCGGTGCTGGCCGTGGCGCGCGAGGCGCAGGACTACGCGGTAGAGCGGATGCGCCCCGTGCTCGACCTCGGGCGTGGCTCCCCGCCCGCGCCGCTGGGCGCGGGGGGCGGCATCCGCGGCTCCAGCACCCCGGTTGCGGCCGGACGCCTCCTGCTCGACCTGCGCGGCCTTGATGCGGGCACGGTGGAGGAGGTGGTGGTGGATGCCGAAGGCCAACCGCTGGGCGCGGTGGTGAGCTGGGGCGGCTTGGCCGGGCGCGGGATGCGCCGGGCCCTGGTGCCGGTGGAGCAGATCGACGCTGAGGGCGACCGCCCGCGCCTGCTTTTCACGCGGGAGGAGCTGGAGGCGATGCCGCGCTTCGAGCGCGGGCGGCTGGAGGAGGCGGCGCGCGACCAGGGCTGGGCCGGCAACGTCAGCACCGTCCGGCGCTGAGGCGCGCTACCAACCGAGGGAGAAGCTGTATTTCAGCCCGACCCGAAGCCGCAACCGCGGCGAGTCGCGGTTCAGCCCGGTCCCTGCCAGAAAGGCGAGGTCGAGGTCCTGGCCGAGGCGCCGGGAGAAGCCAGCCTCCACCATGTGGAGGTCGCGCTGCCCGCGATCTCCCGTCTCGTGCAGCATGGTGGCGACCAGCAGCGTGTCGCGGTCCAGCACGTGGCTCACCGCCGCACCCAGGCGGTGCCCGTGGCGCCGCTCGGCGCCCACGGGGTCGGGCCGCGCCACCCAGCCGGCATTGAGGTGCAGCCCCCAATTCCCCGGCCCGCGCCCCGTGAGGTGGCTGGTGATGATCGCAAGCTCGGTCGCCGTGCCGGGCCGGCTGGTCAGCGGCACCGACACGTCGGCTAGGATCGCCACGGCCGGGCGCCAGCCGCGCTGCTCCAGCGCCTGCCAGCGAAAGCCCGGGGTCACGGTCGTCCGGTCGCGGTCGTCGCGGAAGCTGTGGGCGGCGTCGAGTCGGAACTCCAGCCCCTGCGCGATGCCGAGGCGCAGCGACGGCAGCATGTCGTGCGAGTGTCCGCCGGGCAGGCGCGAATAGCCGTAGAAGCCGTACAGCCCCATCTTTCCCCGTTCCTGTGGAAAAGCCGAGCGGACGGAAAACGGCGTGTCGGCGGTGGGGCGGATCCCTTCCTCCTGCGCCAGGGCGGGCGGCGGGGGTAGCAACAGGGCGAGCAGCGCGGCGGGAGCGAGGATGCGCGTCATTCGGCCGCTCCGGCCCGTCCGATGCGCATGTAGCGCCGCTCGGGCCGATAGCCGCGATTGGAGAGCCAAGACCAGAACTGCCGCATGAAGCGCATCGCGACCTCCTTTGCTGGGCGCGCGCCGTGAGGGGATGGCAGGACGTGTCCTGCCCATGAAGGGAACGCCGGACCGGGCCAAACGTGTCGGCGCGGCCACGAATCCGAAAGGGGGCGTGGCCGTCCGGCCACGGTCCCTCAGCCGGGGCCGAGCAGCCAGTTCGCCTGGTCGCGGATCTCCGCCAGCATCCGCAGCATCAGCCCCTTGCGCTCGCGCTGGATCTCCTCGCGCGGCGGGATGGGGGTGATGGCGCGTTCCAGCACGGCCAGGAACTCCACCCCGCCCGGCTCGTGCGTGTCCTTGATGCGCCAGGGGCTCAGCCCCATCGCGCGCAGCTCCAGCACCGCCAGGGCGAAGCTCGCGGGGGTGAAGGTCCAGGCATGGACGTCGTGATACGCGCCCTCCGCCTCGCTGTAGCCGGCGCAAAGGGCATGGACTTCGAAAGGGGCGGAGATCAGGTCGAAGGGCACGGCCTCGCCCTTCAGCCAGGGTTTGGCCTCGTCGTCCGTGCGGCGCGAGGAATAGGCCGTGCTGTCGAACACCGCGCCGATGCCGTGCTTGCGCCGGGGCGCCAGGTGCGCGGCCAGCATCTGCCCGGTGGTGGACACGGGGCGCATCGCGTCGAAGCACAGGCGCTTGTCCGGCACAGCCAGGATCAGCCGTCCATCCGGTTTCAGCAGCCGGTCCGCCGAAAGCAGCAGACCCACCGGGTCGAGCAAATGCTCGATGACGTGGGAAGCGATAATGGCGTCGAAGGAACCGTGGCTGTCCTGCGGAAAGCGCTCGTGCAGCGGGCCGCCCTGCCACACCACGTCCACCTCCTCGATCGCCGCCGCGTTCTCCCGCGCATACTTGTCGCGCAGCTCGGCCGCCGGGGCATGGTCCACCACCACGGTCGGCCAGCCTTCCCGCTTGGGCGCGATGGGGGAGATGGAGGCGCCGATCTCGATGATGCGGGGTGGCGAAAGGCGGAGCCCGTCGAGAAGGAAGGCGCGTCGGTCCATGGTCTGCTCCGGGGTATTCCCGCCATTTGGGGCCGGGGGGCGGCACGGGGCAACCCGGGTTGGAGGGGGCGCTCCGCGGGCGTTGCCGAGGGACGCCATGCATCACATCCGCGTGGGACAGGGCCCGCAGCTTCTCCTGCTGTACGGGCTGGGCAGCAACCTCCCGGCATGGGCACCGGTGCAGGCGAAGCGCGCCCAGGCCGCCTTCCCCGGCGCGCAGCTGCGCTGGGTGGAGCGCGCCGGCCACTACCTCCACTGGGACCAGCCGGAGGAGGTGGCGCGGATCATCCGCGAGAGCTGCGGCTAGGCGCGGCGCCGCGCCCTCGTGCCCATCGCCGCCGACTGAGTTCCTGCCGCGTCAGCCCTCGAACGGCGCGCGCGGCGCCTGGATCATCGCCAGGAACTCGCGCCGCGTGCTGTCATTGTCGCGAAAGGCACCCAACATCCGGCTCGTGACCATGGACACGCCCGGCATGTGCACGCCGCGCGTCGTCATGCACTGGTGCGATGCCTCCAGCACCACGGCGACGCCCAGCGGCTTCAGCACATCCTCCAGCGTGTTGGCGATCTGCGCGGTCAGCTTCTCCTGGATCTGCAGGCGCTTCGCATAGATCTCGATCACCCGCGCCAGCTTGGAGATGCCGACCACGCGCCCGCGCGGCAGGTAGGCGACGTGGGCGCGGCCGATGATGGGCACCATGTGATGCTCGCAATAGCTTTCCAGCCGGATGTCGCGCAGCACGACCATCTCGTCGTAGCCCTCCGTCTCATCGAAGGAGCGGGCGAGCATCTCCACCGGGTCCTCGCCATAGCCGGCGAAGAATTCCTCGTAGGAGCGGACGACGCGGGCAGGCGTGTCGAGCAGTCCCTCGCGGTCCGGGTCGTCCCCGGCCCAGAGCAGCAGGGTCCGCACCGCGCGTTCCGCTTCCTCGCGGCTCGGGCGTTCGGGGCTGGACTCGGTCATGGCGTCGTCGTGTTCCTCGGCTGCGGAACCATCCGGCCCCGGTCAGGATGGAGATTGGGGGGGACGGCGCGCGGTGCAACCCGCGGCATCATCGCCAGCGGCGGTGCATCCACAGCCATTGCCCCGGATGCTCGCGGATCCAGCCCTCGATGATGCGGTTCACCAGCGCCGTCGTCGCCTCCACATCCACCTTGCCGGCCGCGTCGCGCGGCAGGTCCAGCGCCTCGGTCAGTTCCAGGCGGAAGCGGTTGCCGGGCAGGCGGATGGCGCGCAGCCCGTGCACCGGCGCCTCGAATCGCCGCGCCAGTCGCGCCAGGAAGGGGTTGGAGGCGGCGGGCACCCCAAAGAAGGGCACGCGCGGCCCGCGCCCGAAGCGCTGGTCCACCAGCATCCCGAGCGTCAGCCCCTCGTCCAGCGCCTCGGCCATGCGGATCGGCGCGGCGAGGCCGGCCGGGATCAGCCGGCCCATGATCGGCGCCCGCAGCGCGACGATGTCGGCGGCGACGTGTCGGTTGTTGGGGGTGCGGTAGAGGATGGCGGCAGGCTGGCCCATGCGGTGCGCCGCCACCGCCGGCAATTCCCAGTTCGCGAGATGCGCGGCGAAGACCAGGGCCGGCTTGCCGCTCGCCTTCAGCGCGGCGAAGCGGGCGAAGGTCGCCTCGTCCGCCTCCACGCGCCCGCCTTCCACATCGAACAGCGCAACGAGGTGGACATACTCGCAGGTGGTGCGGCCCAGGTTCTCCCAGGCTTCGCGCGCGATCGCCTCCCGCTCCGCCTCGCTGCGCTCCGGAAAGGCGAGTCGCAGATTCTCCATGGCGTGGCGATGGTTGCGGGTGAAGCGTCCCACCCGCGGCGCCACGAAGCCGCCCAGCGCCGAGGCGCGGTCCGGCCCCAGGGCGCGCAGCGCGGCGAAGACCAGGCGGATCAGCGCGGCCAGCAGGCGTTCCGCGAGGTCCCTCACAGCGTGACGATGATCTTGCCGAAGACGTTGCGCGATTCGAGCCGCGCCAGCCCTTCCCCGAAGCGCTCCAGCGGCAGCACCGTGTCCACGACGGGGCGGATGCCTTCCGCCATCTTGGCCAACCCCTCGCCCACGTTGCGGAGGTTGCAGCCGAAGGAGCCGATGAGGCGCAGCTGGCGCTGGAACAGCATCATCAGGTTGGTCTCTGCCGACACGCCGGAGGTGGAGCCGCAGGAAACCAGCCGCCCGCCCATGCGCAGCGACAGGAGCGAGCCCTGCCAGGTGGCGGCGCCCACGTGCTCGAACACCACGTCCACGCCGCGCTTGCCGGTGAGGCGCCGCGCCACGCTCTCGAAGCGGTCGACATTGTAGTTCACCACGTGGTCGCAGCCGAGTTCGCGCGCCTTCCCGGCCTTCTCCTCGCTGCCCACCGTGCCGATCACCGTGCAGCCGATGGCCTTGGCCATGCGCACGGCGGCAGAGCCGATGCCGCTGCCCGCGGCGTGGATCAGCACCACCTCGCCGGGTTCCAGCCGGGCATTGTCGAACAGCATGTGCTGCACCGTACCGAAGGTGATGCCGGCGCAGGCCGCGTCCTCGTCGGAAACGCCATCGGGCACCGGCACGCAAAGCCGCGCCGGCAGGGAAACGAGGCCCTGGGCGAAGCCGTCAAAGTGAAAGCCGCGCACGCCGGACACGTTCTCGCACAGATTCTCCCGCCCCTCGCGGCAGGCGCGGCAGGTGCCGCAGACCATGCCGCCATAGGGAACGACGCGCTGGCCCGGACGCAGCGCAGAGACGCCCTCGCCCACCGATTCGACCACGCCCACGCCCTCGGCGCCGACGGAGATGGGCAGGGTGCGCTTCGCGAAGGCCATGCCGCGCCAGCCCCACACGTCGATGTGGTTCAGCGCCACCGCGCGCATCGCCAGCCGCACCTCGCCGGGGCCGGGGGCGGAAGGGGGCGGGGCGTCGTCGCGGAGGCGGAGGTCGCGGTCGGCGAAAAGCTGGAGGGCGCGCATGGCGGGGCGATAGCAGGAAGCGGGGGAAGCGGCACCCCGGGCCTCTTGCGAATTATTCGCATTTGCACTCTAAGCCGGCGTATGTCCGCTTCCGCAATGGAACAAGCCCAGCACCTCGCCAGCCTCGCCCGGCGGGGTCATTTCGAGGCGCAGCTTCTCTTCGGCCAGACCTTGCTGGATGGGCACGGCGTCGCGCGCGACCCGGATGCTGCCTTCCGCTGGTTTCTCGTGGCGGGCACTACGGGGGACCCGGCGGCGCTGAATATGCTGGGTCGCTGCCACGAGAATGGCTGGGGTACGGACCCCGACCCGAACGCTGCCTTCCCCCTCTACCGACGTGCCGCCGCGGCCGGGCTGGACTGGGGCCAGTACAACCTCGCCAACCTCCTCGCCCGCGGCGCGGGATGCGAGCGCGACATGGCGGAGGCGCTGCGCTGGTACCGCGCTGCTGCCGCGCAGGGCCACGCCAAGGCGATCAACCTCGTCGGCCGCTTCCTGGAGGAAGGCTGGGCGACGCCGCGCGACCCCGCCGCGGCGCGCGACCATTACCGCCGCGCCGCCGAGGGAGGCGATTTCCGCGGCATGTGCAACCACGCCCAGGCGCTGCGCGACGAGGGCCGCCGGGCCGAGGCGGCGCATTGGTTCTCCCGCGCCGCCGCCACCGGCACGCCCGGCTTCCTCCGCTCCCTCGCCACCGGGCTGCGCGCGGCGCCGGAGGCGGAGCTGCGCGCCCTGGCCGAGCAGGTGGCGGGACGGCTGGATGTCCGGGCCGCGCCGGTACTGGAAGAACAGGCCACCCCCTTCTTGCGAATGATTCTCACTCGCGTTATCAGCGGCGCAATCTTTCGCGCCTGACAAGGAACGCCGATGAGCCTTCGCCCTGAACTCCCCGCCCTGCAGCCGACGCTGGGCCTCGCCATGCTGGGGCTGGCGGCCGGTCCCGCGGCGCTGGCCCAGGGGGACGCGACCTCGCTGGCCCTGCCCGAGCTGGACGTCTCCACCCAGGCGCCCTCGCCCTACCGGCGCGACGCGCAGCCCGTCGTGCGCCTGCCCACCACCGTGGCCGAGACGCCCCAGAGCATCACCGTCATCCCGCGTGAGATCATCCAGGAACGCGCCGCCTCCTCCATCCGCGAGGCGCTGCGCAACGTCACTGGCATCTCGCTTTCCGCCGGCGAGGGCGGGTTCTCCGGCGACGCGCTCACGCTGCGCGGCTTTTCCGCGCGCGGCGACTTCTTCATCGATGGCGTGCGCGACCTCGGCCAGTATTCGCGCGACCCGTTCTTCATGGAGTCGATCGAGGTGCTGAAGGGCCCCTCCTCCGTCGCCTTCGGGCGCGGGTCCACGGGCGGCATCATCAACCAGACCTCGCGCCTGCCGCGCGCCGGCAATTCGGGGGAGCTGAACCTGTCCGCCTACACGCCGGGCGGGTTCCGCGCTACCTCGGACGTGAACCTGCACGCCGGCAACGTCGCCGCGCGCGTGCAGATGATGGGCTCGCACATCAACGCCGCCGGGCGCGACCACGTCTACCAGTCGCGCTGGGGCGTCGCGCCTTCGGTCACCTGGGGCCTGGGCGGGCCGACCCAGGCCACCCTCTCCTGGCTGCACCAGGAGGAGGAGAACGTGCCCGACCTGGGCATCCCTTTCATCAACGGCCGCCCGGCGCCGGTGCGCCGCTCGACCTTCTACGGGCTGAACAACCAGGACCGCGAGACGACGAAGACGGACGTCGTCACGCTGCGCCTGTCGCACCAGATTAACGACGCGGTGACGGTGCGCAACCTCACGCGCTACGGCGCCTGGTCGCGCAACCTGAACGCCACCGCGCCGCGCATCAATGCCATCACCACGACCGGCGCGGCCTTCAACGCCTTCACCACGCCGCTCGACCAGATCCTGGTGCGGCGCGAGCCGCAGGTGCGGCGCGGCTACGACTCGCTGCTGCTGAACCAGACCGAGGTGGCGGCCCGCTTCCGCACCGGCTTCGTGGAGCACAACCTCCTCGCCGGCGTCGAGATCGCGCGCGAATCCTCCGAGGCAACGCGCTTCAGCTTCCCCGCCGCCGCCAATGGCCGCCCGGCCGCCTCGCTGCTCGACCCCAATTTCTACGCCAGCGGGCCGATCACCTACGGCATCGGCTCCGACGTGAAGACGGTCGCCAACACCTTCGCCGCCTATGCGGTGAACCAGATGAAGTTCGGCGAGATGTTCGAGCTGATGCTAGGCGGGCGCTGGGACCGGTTCGACGCCACCTACAACAATCGCTCCACCACGGTCGCGGCGCAGCGGCAGTTCTCCCGCCTGGACGAGGCCTTCTCCTGGCGCGCCGCGGCGATCTTCAAGCCCATCCCCTCGGTGCGGACCTATTTCTCCTATGGCACCTCCTTCAACCCGTCGGCCGAAAGCCTGACGCTGGCCGCCAACAACGCCGCCCTTCCGCCGGAGGAGAACGTCTCCTACGAGCTGGGCGCCTCGTGGGAGGTGATGAGCGGGCTGCGCCTGTCCGGCGCGCTGTTTCGCATCGAGAAGACCAATGCCCGCACCTCCGACCCCGCCGGCAACCTGACGACGCTGGACGGCACGGCGCGGGTGGACGGGTTCGAGATCCAGGCCGCCGGCCGCATCACGCCCAACTGGAACGTGCTGGCGGGCTTCACCCACCTGCGCTCGGAGATCACCCGCTCCCGCGTCGCGGCAGAGGTGGGCAAGCAGTTCCTCAACGCTGCGCCCAACACGGCGAGCCTGTGGACCACCTACGACCTGCCGCACGGCTTCCAGATCGGCGGCGGCCTGTCATTCGTGGACTACCGCTACGGCAACAACACCAACACGGTGCGCGTGCCTTCCTATGTCCGCTACGACGCCGCCCTCGCCTGGGCGCCGACGGAAGGGCCGTTGCGCGGGCTGCGCATGCAGGTGAATGCGCTGAACCTCGCCAACGCGACGACCTACGACACGGTCTACGCCGCCCACACCATCCCAGGCACGGGGAGGACCTTCGTCTTCACCCTCGGCGCGCGGTTCTGATGCTCCTGCAGATCCCTGAACTTCTCAGTCCGGAGCAGGTGGCACAGGCGCGGTCCGTCATGGACCGCGCCAACTGGGTGGATGGCCGCGCCACGGCCGGCCATCAATCGGCCCAGGTCAAGAACAACGAGCAATTGCCCGAAAGCTCCGCCGAGGCGCGGGCGCTGGGCGACATGATCCTGCAGGCGCTGGAGCGCAGCCCGCTCTTCATCTCGGCCGTGCTGCCGGCGCGAGTCTTTCCGCCGCTGTTCAACCGCTACGGCGCGGGGATGGAGTTCGGCGCACACGTGGACAACGCGATCCGCGCCGTCACCGGCACGGCGTCGCGCATCCGCACCGACGTGTCCTGCACCCTCTTCCTCGCCGCGCCGGACGAGTACGACGGCGGCGAGCTGGTGGTGGAGGACACCTATGGCGAGCACCGGGTGAAGCTGCCCGCCGGGCACGCGGTGATCTACCCCTCCACCAGCCTGCACAAGGTGGAGCCGGTGACGCGCGGCGCCCGCGTCGCCTCCTTCTTCTGGATCCAGAGCATGATCCGCGATGACGGGCAGCGCACCCTGCTCTTCGACCTCGACATGGCGATCCAGCGCATCCGCAGCGACCTGCCGCCCGGCCATCCCGGCCCGGTGCAGCTGACCGCCACCTACCACAACCTCCTGCGACGATGGGCGGATTGCTGAGATGGAAATGCACCTTTCCCCCTGGGACATGGTCACCCAGGCCGACATCATCGTTCAGGCGGTGATGGGCGGCCTCGTCCTCGCTTCCGTGCTGTGCTGGACGATCGCGCTCGCCAAATGGCTGGAACTGTCGGGCTTCACGCGCCGCGCGCGGACGGACCTCGTGGCGCTGCGCGCCTCCAAGGGCCTGGACGCGACGCTGTCCGGCCCCTGCGCCCCGCTGCTCGCCGCCGCGCGCGACGAGGTGATGACGGCGCCGGGCGGCCCCGAGGGGGTGAAGGAGCGCACGGCGTGGCGCCTCCAGCGCATCATCGCCAACAACGCCCGCAGCCTGTCGCGCGGCACCGGAATGCTGGCCACGATCGGCTCCACCGCTCCCTTTGTCGGGCTGTTTGGCACGGTGTGGGGCATCATGAACAGCTTCATCGGCATCGCGCGCTCGCAGACCACCAACCTCGCCGTGGTCGCGCCGGGCATCGCCGAGGCGCTGCTGGCCACCGCCATCGGCCTCGTTGCCGCCATCCCGGCCGTGGTGCTCTACAACGCCTTCGCCCGCGCCATCGCCGGCCGCAAGGCGCTGATGGCGGATGCCGAAACCGAGGTGATGCGCCTGCTGTCGCGCGCCCTGGACCAGGGCAGCCGCCCGACCCGCCCGCTGCGCGTGGTGGCGGAGTAGCCCCATGGCTATGCAGCTCGGCGGCGAGGACGACGACCTCGCCGAGGCGCACGAGATCAACGTCACGCCCTTCATCGACGTGATGCTCGTGCTGCTCATCATCTTCATGGTGGCCGCGCCGCTCGCCACGGTGGACGTGCCGGTGAACATGCCCTCCGCCGCCGCCGTGCCGCAGCCGCGGCCCGACAAGCCCGTCTTCCTGACGCTGCGCGCCGACCGCGCCCTGCATCTCGGTGAGGCGGCGGTGGAGCGCGAGGCGCTGGCCGCCGCGCTGGAGACCGCCTTCGAGGGCGACCGCGAGGGCCGTGTCTTCATCCGCGCCGACGGCACCATCCCCTATGCCGAGGTGATGGAGGTGCTGAACCTCCTGCGCGGCGCCGGTTGGACGCGCGTGGCGCTGGTGGGGCTGGAGCAGCGGTGAACGGGCGATGGGCGGGCAGCTTCGTCCTGGTGCTGGCGCTGCACGGCGCGGCGCTGGCCGGGCTCGCGACCCTGTCCCCCGCCACGCCGGAACAGCCGGCGGCCGAGCCCATCCTGCTGGACCTGGAGCCGCTGCCCGCTGAGGAGGAGGCCCCGAACCAGGCCGCCGCCGCGCCCGAGCCCGCCCCGGCCCCGCCCGCGGAGCCGCCCCCGCGCGAGCCGCCCCCGCCGGAGCCCCCGCCGCCCGAGCCCATCCCGGAGC
>NZ_JAPFQI010000025.1 GCF_026183895.1 Sabulicella glaciei
ACCAGGGAATGGCCGTCGGGCGTCGCGCGCGCCGCCTGACCCCACGCGACGTTGCCCCCGGCACCGGGCCGGTTCTCGATCACCACCGGCTGGCCGAGCCGCGGCCCGAGCCTTTCGACGATCAGGCGCGCCGTGACGTCGGTGCTGCCGCCGGGCTCGGAAGGAACGACGAGACGCAGCGGACGCTCCGGAGCCCAGCCGCTAGGGTCCGCAGCGGGCTGCGCTTGGGCAGGCACTCCGAGGAGCAGGGCGAGGCAGGCCAGCGCCAGCCTCGAAGGCAACGCGGCCATTCGCGAACGGGTCTCGGGCATCGCCGACCTCCGTCAGACGCAGCATCGCGGCAATCCAGCGGGACGGTCCGCCGCTGCACGCCCGGGGCGCCCGTGGTGGTGCACTGGGCTGAAGCCGAAGGAACCTAACGGGGTGGGCAGTCCTCGTCACTCAAATAAGGACGGATAGGCCCTAGTCCCGACGCGAATGCCCCATGGCGCAGAAGGCACCGCCCTGGAACCGCTCCGCGATGGCGTCTCCGCTGGTCCGACCCGCCAGCGCGTCGCGGAACGGCGCGGTGCCGTCGCGCGGCTGCCAGCCGATCCGCGCCCGATCATCTTCCACCCACCAAGGATCCGGGTTGTCGCCCACGCCCCAGATGCGCGCATACCCCACCTCCGGCGCCGCGAGCGCGGCAAGGCAGAGCCGCGCGAGGTCGGGATAGGACAGCCAGGTGTGCAGCATCCGGGCGTCGCGCGGTTGGAGAAAGCAGGAGCCGATGCGGACGACGACGCTCTCCACCCCGTGCTTGTCCCAGTAGAGACGTCCCATCAACTCGCCATAGGCTTTGGACAGCCCGTAATACCCGTCCGGCATCAAGGCGCAGCCGATGTCCAACGTCTCCGTGCGCTCGTGGAAGCCGATGGCGTGATTGGAGGAGGCGAAAAGCACGCGCGCCCCTTCGCGCCGCGCCGCCTCGTACACATGGTGGAGGCCGCGGATGTTGGGGCCGATCACTTCCTCGAAAGGGCGCTCCACGCTTGCCCCGCCGAAATGCAGGATGGCGCGGCACCCCTTGGCGAGGCGGCGGATGGCGACGCCGTCCTCCAGCTCTGCCTCCTCGAAGCGCGAACCGGGCGGCAGCGCGTCGGGGAAGGGGGCGATGTCGGTCAGCACGAGTCGGACGCCCGCCGCCGACAACTCGCGCGCCAGCATTCGCCCCAGCGCGCCCGAGGCGCCAGTGAGCAGCACGGGTTCCGTCACCGCTTTCTCTCGCCCATCATCCCGTCTCCGAATCCCAGGATGGAACGCGACATGACGCGCCATGGCTTCCCCACGCTGAACGAGGCCGCCCAGAGGCTGGAGGCCGGCACCGTCTCCGCCGCCACCTTGGTGGAGGAGGCGCTGTCGCGCGCGCGAGAAGGGGAGGGGCCGCGCGTCTTCACCACGCTGCACACCAAGTCGGCGCGCGACTCGGCGCTGGCCATGGATGCCCTGCGCAAGGTCGGGCGCGCGCCGTCGCGCTTCGCGGGCATCCCGGTGACGGTGAAGGATCTGTTCGACGAGGCGGGCGTCGTCACCCGCGCCGGTTCGCGCGCCCTGGATCGCGGCCCCGCGCCCCGCACCGCGCCCGCGGTGATGCGCCTCCTGCGCCATGGCTTCGTGGTGCTGGGCCGCACCAACATGAGCGAGTTCGCCTTCTCCGGCCTCGGCGTGAACCCGCATTACCGCACGCCGCTCTCGCCCTGGGACCGGGAAACGGGGCGCATCCCCGGCGGCTCCTCCAGCGGCGCGGCGGTGGCGGCGGCGGACGGGATGGGCTTCGGTGGGCTGGGGACCGACACGGGCGGGTCCTGCCGCATCCCGGCGGCGCTTTGCGGCGTGGTGGGCTTCAAGCCTTCCGCACATCGCGTGCCGCTCGACGGGGCTTTTCCGCTTTCCTCCTCGCTCGACTCCATCGGGCCGCTCGCGCGCAGCGTGCGTGACTGCCAGATCCTCGACTCCGTCATCTCCGGCGCGGACGAGGTGCCGAACCTCGTCCCGGCCGAGGTGGCGGGGCTTCGCCTCGGCGTGCTGCACACGGTGGTGGAGGACGGCCTGACCGGCGAGGTGGCGCGCCCCTATGGTCGCGCCCTGGCGCGGCTGGAGGCAGCGGGGGCCCGGCTCTCCGACCTGTCCCTGCCGGCGCTGGAGCGCCTGCCCAGCATCAACGGCAAGGGCGGGCTGACCGCTTCCGAGGCGATGGCGCTGCACCAGGCGCTGATCGCCGAACGCCGCGGCGACTACGACCCGCGCATCCTGTCGCGCATCGAGCGCGGCCTGGGGATGAGTGCGGCCGACTACCTCGCCGTCATGGCGGCGCGGCGCGAGGTGCAGGCGGAATGCGCGGCGCGGATAGAAGGCTTCGACGCGGTGATCTGCCCTACCGTCCCCATCCCGCCCCCCAGCCTGGCCGAGGTGGAGGAGGAGGCGGAGTACGGGCGGCTGAACCTGCTGTTGCTCCGCAACACCGCCATCGCCAACTTCCTGGATATCTGCGCAATCAGCCTGCCCTGCCACCAACCGGGCGACGCCCCGGCGGGGCTGATGCTGATGGCGCCGCGCGGCATGGATGCGCGCCTTTTCGCCATCGCGGCGGGGGTGGAGCGGGAGCTGTGACGGGGCCTAGATGAACTCGCCGCGCAGGAAGCCCAGCGCGGGAAGCGGCGTCCACTTGCGCGGCAGGTCGGAGCGTCGGATCGGCGCCACGCTGTAATGCGGGACAGGCTGCTTCGAGCGGCGCAGGAAATCCGCATAGGCGCTCACCTCACGGGCGCGCCAATCGCGATCCTCCACGGCCTGGTTGCGGGAGCGGTACACTTCGGCGACCCGGTTGAGCTTCCCGACGGTGGCAACCACCGCCCAAAGCGTATCCTCGTCCCCGCGCTTCACCAGGGTCAAATCGGCCATGGGCTGAGAGAAGGTGATGCGGCCGCGCCGGGTCAAGGCCTTCTTGCGGGCCCGGCCCGCACCTAACTGCCGCTTCATGCAGACGACGGAATCCCTAGCGGCGACGGTGTTCCTGGGCCGTGCCGGCGATCGCAACCGGCGGGGCATGGCAGGGGCGGCAAAGCTTTCCGCCGCGCTGTCCAACCATCTCGGCGTCGGCGCGGTCGCGGTGGGCGAGCCCCTGCCGCCGATTGAGGGTGGGTGGGAGGCGCAGCTGGAAGCGGCGCGCCCCGGCCTCCTCCGGCTGCGCAACAGGCTGGCGGCGAAGCTGGCGACGGGCGCTCCGACTCTGACCGTCGCCGGGCGCTGCGCCGCTTCGCTCGCCACCTTGCCGGCGGTGGCGAAGGCGCGGCCGAACCTCGCCATCGCCTGGTTCGACGCCCATGCGGACCTGAACGAGCCGGACACGACTGCCACCGGCTATCTGGGCGGCATGGTGCTGACCGGCGCCGCCGGGCTCTGGGATTCGGGACTCGGCGCCGGGCTCGACCTGTCGCGCGTGGTGCTGGCCGGGGTGCGCGACATCGATCCGCCCGAGCGCGCGATGATGGGGCGGCATGGCATCCGTCACGTCCCGCCCGGGCGGGATTTCGCGACGCGGCTGCGCGCGGCGCTGGCAGGTCGCCCGGCCTATCTGCACGTGGATTGCGACGTTCTCGAGCCCGGTCAGGTGCCGAGCGAATACGCGGTGCCCGGCGGCATCACCCTGGAGACGCTGCGCGAGTCCTGCGTTGCCCTCGCGGAATCCGGTCTGGGCGGGATCGAGCTGGCGGAGTTCGAGGCCGAGTGGCCCGACGGGCGATCCGGCGACCCGGCGGTTCTGCTCGCGGCGCTGGAGCCGGCGCTGGAGGCGCTCATCCGCGCATGAAAAAGGCCCCGCGAGTCGCCTCGCGGGGCCAGTTTCCGTCCGGACGGGGCGGTCAGGCGATGCGCTCGCCGTGCTGGGTCACGTCGAGGCCCTCGCGCTCCTCCTCCTCGCTCACCCGCAGACCCACGATCGCGTCCACGATCTTGAGCAGGATGAAGCTGGCGACCGCGGTGAAGACGAAGACCGCGACCACCGCGTAGATCTGGATGAGGAACTGGTCGAGGCTGCCCGAGACGCCCTCCGGCGCCGCCGCCGTGGCCGAGAGCGGCCCGTAGGCGAAGATGCCGGTGAGCAGCGCGCCCAGGATGCCGCACACGCCGTGCACGCCGAAGGCGTCCAGGCTGTCGTCGTAGCCGAGCCAGTGCTTCAGCGCCGTGGCGCCCCAGAAGCCGGAAAGCCCGGCGGCGAAGCCGATGATCAGCGCCGGGCCGGGCAGCACGAAGCCGGCCGCCGGGGTGATGGCGACGAGGCCCGCGACGGCGCCCGATACTGCGCCCAGCACGGAGGGCTTGCCCTTGATCATCCACTCGGCGGCGAGCCAGCCGAGCACGGCGGCGGCGGCGGCGGCATGCGTCACCAGCAGCGCCATGCCGGCACGCCCGCCCGCGGCGACGGCGGAGCCGGCGTTGAAGCCGAACCAGCCCACCCAGAGCATGGCGGCGCCGATCACCGCATAGGTGAGGTTGTAGGGCGCCATGTTGTCATGGCCGTAGCCCAGCCGCTTGCCGAGCACGAGCGCGCCCACGAGCCCCGCGACGCCGGCATTGATATGCACCACCGTGCCGCCCGCGAAGTCCAGTGCGCCCAGGGCGAAGATCCAGCCATTCGGGTGCCACACCCAATGCGCGACGGGCGAGTAGACCAGCAGCGAGAAGAGCAGGGTGAAGAGCAGCAGCGCCGAGAACTTCATCCGGTCCGCCAGCGCGCCGGTGATCAGCGCCGGAGTGATGATGGCGAAGGTCATCTGGAACATGATGAAGACGGATTCGGGGATGGTCATCGCCACCGCGGCATCGCCGCTGCCCAGGCTGAAAGGCTGGTCCCAGGTGAGTTCCACGCCCGAGAGCAGGAACTTCGACAGGTCGCCGATCCAGACATTGCCCTCGCCGAAAGCGAGGGAATAGCCGGCGACCACCCACACCACCGAAACCAGGGCGCAGACGGTGAAGGACTGCGCCAGCGTCGCCAGCACGTTCTTCTTGCGCACCATGCCCGCGTAGAATAGCGCGAGGCCGGGGATGGTCATCATCAGGACCAGGGCGGTGGAGGTGAGCATCCAGGCGGTATCGCCCGTGTCCACCGCCGCGCCCTGCGCCCAGGCGGGCAGGGCGAGGGAAGCGAGCGGCGCGGCCAGCAGGCCGGCGCGCGTCATTTGCGTCATTGCTGCAATTCTCCCGTGCATTGTCGTTCTCACAGCGCCGCCGTGTCCGCCTCGCCCGTGCGGATGCGCAGCGCGCGCTCCACGTCGAGCACGAAGACCTTGCCGTCGCCGATCTTGCCGGTGCGCGCCGAGGCGCTGATCGCCTCCACCACCGCGTCCGCGAGCTCCGCGGGGACGACCACCTCGATCTTGAGCTTCGGCAGGAAGCTCACCTGGTACTCCGCGCCGCGGTAGATCTCGGTCTGGCCCTTCTGTCGGCCGAACCCCTTCACCTCCGTCACCGTCAGCCCCTGCACGCCGAGCGGGGTGAGCGCGTCGCGCACCTCGTCCAGCTTGAAGGGCTTGATGACCGCCATCACGAGCTTCATCAGCCTGCCTTTCCCTCCGATCCCGCGCGCGGAACCTCGCTGCGCCGTCATGACGGGTGACACGGGGGAAGGGCGCCTCGCCAGCGGGCAGGGCTGGGGAAAACTGGGTCGTGATCGCACGACTGCCTGTTTCCTGTGCAGGGGCGCGAGGATTCGCCCGCTCCCTCTGCCACACGCTGCTTCCGCGCTAACATGCGTTCCATGAGCAGCGAGATCGAATGCCCCGTCGCCATCGTCGGCGCCGGACCGGTGGGCGCGACCCTGGCGGCCGCCTTGGCCGCGCGGGGCGTCCCCTGCGCCGTGGTGGATGCCCAGCCCTTGCCGCCGATGGAAGTGGCGGGCTTCGACGGCCGCGCCTACGCCATCGCCCTTGCCTCCCGCCGCGTGCTGGAGGAGGCGGGGGTCTGGGCGCGCCTGCCGATCGAGCCTTGCCCGATCGAGGCCATCAAGGTGGCGGACGGGCGAGTGGGTGAGGCGCCTTCCAGCCTCGACCTCGACTTCGACGCCTTCGAGGTGGGGAGCGAACCCTTCGGCTGGATGGTGGAGGCGCGCGCCCTGCGCGTCGCGCTGAATGCCCACCTTCCCGGGCTGCCGGGAGTGCGGGTCTTCGCACCCATGACGGCCCGCGCCGAGCGGCGGGAGGGCGGCGCCACGCTCAGCCTCGCCGATGGCACGGTGATCCGCGCGCAGCTCGTGGTGGGGGCGGAGGGGCGACGTTCAGCCCTGCGGGAGGAGGCCCGCATCCGCGTCATGCGGCACGATTACGGGCAGGTCGGCCTAGTCGGCGCCTTCGCGCACGAGCATCCGCACCGCAACCGCGCGCTGGAACTCTTCCTGCCCGCCGGGCCCTTCGCGCAGCTTCCGCTGACCGACCTCGGCTCCTTCGGCACATCCACCCTGCCGCATGCCAGCGCTTTCGTCTGGACGGAGAGGCGCGCGGTGGCGGAACGGGTGCTCCAACTGGACGATGCGGGCTTCGCGCGGGAATTGCGTCGCCGGCTGGGCGACTGGCTGGGAGTGATCGAGCCGATCGGGCGGCGCTGGCACTATCCGCTCACCGCCATGCATGCCACGCGATACGTGGCGCAGCGTCTGGCGCTGGTGGGCGATGCGGCGCACGGCATGCACCCCATCGCCGGGCAGGGGCTGAATATCGGCTTCCGCGACGTGGGGGCGCTGGCACGCCTCGTAGGCGAGGCCCATGCGCGCGGGCAGGATGTGGGCCGCCCGGCCCTGCTGGCGCGATACCAGGCGGAGCGGCGGCCGGATGCGCTGATGATGATCGGCGCGACCCATGCGCTGGAGCGGCTCTTCGGCAACGATGTCGGGGTGCTGCGGCTGGCGCGGCGCCTTGGCATCGCGGCGGTGGACCGCGTGGGTCCGCTCAAGCGCTTCTTCGCGCGGCGCGCGATGGGCGTCTGAAACGCCGCGTCAGCTGCAGACGCGGCGCTCGACGTAGCGCCAATCCACGATCCGCCCGGCCCGGTTCCGCACCGGCACGCGGCGCCGCTCGATCCAGCAGCGGGGACGGCGGCCACGACCACGGCCTCGACCAGGCGGATAGCCGCGCGGCGGTCCCGGGGGCGGGCCCGGTGGTTCCCACTGGGCCAGGTCGGCCAGGGGATCCGGCATGGCCGAGAGACCGGAGGTGTCGCCAATCGCCGCATGGGCCCCGGCGGGGGCCAGCAGCAGCGCCATGAGGAATCCGCGTCGCTTCATGCGGTCAAAACGTGACAGCGCCGGGAAAGGTTTCCGGCGCCTCAGCCCCGGCGCGCCGGCTCCCGCGACAGGCCCTTGAGGGCCAGCGCTTGCTCGTACTCGGCCCAGAGCTCCGTCTGCCGCTCCCCGAGTTCGCGAAGATAGGCCCAGGAATAGATGCCCGAATCGTGCAGGTCGTCGAAGGCGATGCGCACGGCGTAGTGGCCGACCGGCTCGATCCGCATGATGCCGACATGGCGCCGCCCGGCGATGATCACCTTCTGGCCCGGCCCGTGGCCCTGCACCTCGGCGGACGGGCTTTCCACCCGCAGCAACTCGGCGGGCAGCGAGAAGCGGGCACCGTCGGCGAAGGCGACGTCCAGCGCCTTGTCCTCGCGGCGGTAGCGCAGTTCCGTGACGGCGGGGGCGGGCATCAGCCCTCGATCTTGCGGGCCTGGTCCGGCAGCATGATTGGAATGCCGTCGCGGACGGGATAGGCGAGGCCAGCCTTGTCGCTCACCAGCTCGCCCCGCTCGCGGTCGTAGCGAAGTGGGCCCTTGGTCAGGGGGCAAACCAGGATCTCGAGGAGTTTCGGATCCACGGGGGCGGCGTTGTCCGTCATAGCGGGCAAACTAGCTTGGGAGGCCTGTCGGCGGAAGGTCGCCACCATCATGGACCGCCATGCGCAGCAGGGTGGCCAGGGTCCCGGCCCGTTCGGGCAGCGTGTCCGCCTCCAGCAGCGCCTGCTTTTCCGCAACGCTGAAGGGGCAGACCATGCAGAGCGTGGTGACGAGCGCGGCGTCGCTCAGCGCTTCGATGGCCTCCCAGTTCACCTCCATGCCGCGCCCGGCGAAATAGGGCCGCAGCGCGGTCATGATGTCGTTGCGCGGAACGGGCAGGGTTTCCGGCTCCAGATCGGCCAAGAAAGGAGCGTAATCGGCACGGATGCGACGGTAGCCGCGCCGCGTCTCGATCTCCTCCACCACGCGGAAGCGCGCAACGCCCGTCAGGGTGACGAGGAGGCGTCCATCCTCCGTCTCGGCGAAGGAGGAAAGCCGGCCTAGGCAGCCGACAGAGAAGACCTGCGACCCGCCATCGGGGCGTTTCCCCCGGGCCGGATCGCCCTGGATCATGCCCAGCATCCGGCCATTGGCGAGGGCATCCTCTGTCATGGCGAGGTAGCGCGGCTCGAAGATGTTGAGCGGCAGCCGCCCCCAGGGGAGGAGCAGGGCACCCGAGAGCGGAAAGATCGCGATCTCGTCAGGCAGCGCCTCCGGCTGGGGGTGGAAGGGCTTCACCGGAACAGCAAGGCGGACAATCCCCGCCGGGCCTTCAGCGTGGCAGGGTCGTCGAAGCCCCAGGCCTCGAAGAACTTGAGGAGCTGCTTGCGCGCCGCCTCCTCGTTCCACGTGCGGTCGCGCTTGATCGCCTCCAGGAGTTGATCCGCCGCTTCCCCGCGCTTCTCCATGGCGTTCAGCGCCACGGCCAGCTCGATCCGCGCCTCGTGGTCATCCGGGTCGGCAGCGAGGCGCCCCTCGAACTGCCCGAGCTTGCCCTGCGCCTCGCGACCCTGCTCCGCCAGCTCGATCGCGGCGCGGACGGAGACGATCTCGGCGTGGCCCTTCACCGAATCCGGCAGGTTGTCGAGCATGTGACGCGCCTGCTCCTCCTCGCCGAGCAGGACGAGGCAGCGGGCGAGGCCGGCCAGGGCCTCGGCATTCTCCGGCTCCTGCTGCGCCAGCCCGGCGAAGAGCTCGAGGGCGGAGGCCGGGTCGTCCTGCTCCAGCAGGGCCTTGGCCTCGGCCAGGATGTCGGCGCCGGGCATCTGGCCGCCGGCCATCTTCAGGATGCCCTCGATGAAGCGCTTCAGCTCGCCTTCCGGCAGGGCGCCCTGGAACAGGTCGGCCACCTGGCCCTTCACGAAGGCCACGACGGTGGGGACGGATTGCAGCGGCAGGCCCATCTGCGACAACTGCGCGACAAGCTGCTGATTCTTGTCGATGTCGATCTTCACGAGGCGCACGCGGCCCTGCGCGCCACGCACCACCTTCTCCAGCGTCGGCGTCAGCGTCTTGCAGGGGCCGCACCAGGTCGCCCAGAAATCCACCAGCACCGGGACCTCGCGCGAGGCCTCGATGACGTCCTTCATGAAGGTGCGCTGGTCGCCGTCCTTGATGGGATCGCTGCCGGGGCTATCGAGGAGGATTTCCATGGTTGGTCCTGTCCTGGCGTTCGGTAGATGTTGCGGCCAAGACATAAGGCAAGGAGGCGCGCTTCGTTACCCCCCGGAAAGCCGCGCCTCGATCACCTCGCGGAACAGGCGGGCGGGCAGGGTGCCGCCGCGCACGTCCTCCATGGGCTGGTTGCGGTCATTGCCCATCCAGATGCCGATGGCGACGGTCCCGCCCGGCAGCGCCGCATAGCCGATGAACCAGGCATCCTTGTAATCCTGCGTCGTGCCGGTCTTGCCCCCGGTGACGACGCCCGGCACCGCGGCCGCGCGCCCGGTTCCCCGCGCCGTGACGGCCTGCATCATCCGCCGCATCTGCGCCGCCGTGCCCGGCTCCACCACCTGCGGCATCGCCGGCATGGCCAGGTTCACCCCCTCGATCCGCGCCATGCCAAAGGGCGTGACGCGGCGGCCGCCATTCGCCAGGGCGGCGAAGGCGGAGGTCATGTCCAGCAGCGTTGCCTCCCCGGTGCCGAGCACCACGGAGGCGTCGCGTCCGAAACGTCCCTCGACGCCCAGACGATGCGCCGCCTCCGCCACCGCGCGCGGCCCACCGCCCTGCTGCATGACCCGCACGGCCGCGGTGTTGACGGATTGGGCGAAGGCCTCCTCCAGCGTGACCGAGCCGCGCGTGCGCCAATGCCCGTTGGAGGGGGACCAGCCCCCCATCCGCAACGGCCCGTCCGCCACCGCATCGCCGGGCGAGGCGCCGCGCTCCAACGCCGCGAGGAAGGCGAAGGTTTTGAAGGTCGAGCCGGGCTGGCGCCGCGCGTCGGTGGCGCGGTTGAACGGCGAGGTGCGGAAGTCGCGCCCGCCCGCCATGGCGCGCACCGCGCCGGATTCTACGTCCAGCACCACCACCGCGCCTTGTCCGACCCGCGCCGCCGCGCCCTCGCGGTCCAGCAGGGCCGCAAGGCGCGACTCGACCGCCTGCTGCCAGCGCCGGTCGAGGGTGGTGCGGATCACCAGGTCCCGGCTGTCGGGGAACTTGGTCGGCACGTCCTCGAAGATCCAGTCGGCGAACCAGCCGCCGTTGCGCGAGGGCCGCGGCGGGATCTGCATCTCCTCGATCGCCGCCTCCATCTGCGCCTCGGTGATGGCGCCGGTGTCGCGCATCGCCGCCAGCACGTCGCGGCCGCGCGCGGTGGCCCCGTCGGGGTTGGAACGCGGATTGTGGCGGGACGGGGCCTGGGGCAGGCCGGCCAGGATCGCGGCCTGGGGCAGCGTCACCCGCCGGGCCGAGACGCCGAAATACACCCGCGCCGCCGCATCCACCCCCCAGGCGCCCGCGCCGAGGTAGACACGGTTCAGGTAGATCTCCAGCAGCTGGTCCTTGCTGAAGCGGCTCTCCAGCCACAGCGCCATCAGGGCTTCCTGCACCTTACGCCGGAAGGAGCGCTCGGAGGACAGGAACAGGTTCTTGGCCAATTGCTGGGTGAGGGTCGAGCCGCCCTGCACCACGTCGCCCTCGGAGAAGTTCCGGTACAGGGCGCGGGCGATGCCGACCGGGTCCAGGCCGAAATGCTCGCGGAAGCGGCGGTCCTCGATGGCGAGGATGGCGGCGGGCAGGTGGCGCGGCATGTCGCGCAGCCGCAGCGTCTCGCCATACAGGTCGCCCTGGGTGGCCAGCAGGTTCCCGTCGCTGCTTTGCAGCGTGACGGAAGGGCGGCGCTGCCGCGCCAGCGCCGCATCGGCGCGCGGCATGTCCCAGGTGAAGAAGATCAGCACGGCCGCGAGGAACAGCCCGCCCCAGATCGCCAGAAGCACGGCAAGCCGCAGCAGCCGCAAGCCGAGGCTTCGGCGCGCGGGGCGGGCAGGGCGGGTTGCTGGCCCGCTCGGGGGGTGCGACGGCCTGGGGGATGGCCGGCGCGCAGCGGCCTCGGAGCGCAGCCGGGCGGCCGCGACGCGTGGCATGGAGGAAAGGATAGCAGCCCGCCCGCCGCGGGCCAACGCCGTTCCGAGCGGGGGAGGGGGCCTTTACGGGCGGGCCGGGGCCATGTGCAACTGCTGCCATGGACACGATCGTGGAATTGCTGGAACTGGACGAGGGGGGCGAGCCGCCCCAAGGGCGCATCCTGCAGATCTTCGACGTGGCCTGCCGGCTCTTCGCCCAGCGCGGGTTCGACGGCGTGTCCATGCGCGACATCGCGACGGAATGCGGCGTCTCCAAGGCCACGCTGTACCACTACTTCCCCGACAAGGACTCGATCCTGCGGCCGCTGGCGATGGGCACCACCCGGTCGCTGTTCCAGCACGTGGCGAAGCACGACGACCCCACGGCGGCGGCGCTGGTGCGGCTGCGCTCCTTCCTGGTGGAAACGGCGCGCTTCTTTGAGCGCTTCCGCTGGGCCTGGATCGCCGGGTCCACCGCCTTCTGGAGCGACCCCAAGACCCGCGCCCGCAAGGAGCGTATCGCCTGGCGCGACCGTTACGAGCAGCTGCTGCGTGAGATCCTGCAGGCCGGGATCGAGGCGGGCGCCCTGCGCGAGACGGATGTGCGCATCGCGGGGCGCTTCGTCCTCGGCTCGATCAACTGGATGCCGCGCTGGTACGATCCGGCTGGGCCGCTTTCCGCCGCCGCCATTGCGGAAAGCTTCTGCGACATGATCATCGACGGGCTGCGCGCTCCGGTGCCGGCGGCGCGGCGCAAGGTGGCATCGGGCTGACGCCCCGGCTTGCGGCGGCACCGCGCCGCGCCTAGTCTCCCGACCGAACGGTCGGTCGGTTGGCCGCCACGAAGGGAAGGAAGCCCATGCCGTCGGATGTCGTGACCCTGGAGGTGGCGGACCACATCGCTGTCGCCACGCTGAACCGCCCCCCCGTCAACGCCGTGAACGCCGAGATGCGCGACCGGCTGATCGAGATCTTCGACGAGGCGACGGACCGGGACGACATCCGCGTCGTCGTGCTGACGGCGCAGGGCAAGGTGTTCTGCGCGGGTGCGGACCTGAAGCAGCGCCCCGACCCGAAGGTGCCCGGCCAGTACTGGCGCCACAACCGCGTGACGCGGGAAACGGGCAACGCCATGCGCGAATGCGCGAAGCCCATCATCTGCGCGGTGAACGGCGCGGCGCTCGGCGCCGGCTTCGGCCTCATGGCCTCCTCCGACATCATGATGGCCTCCGAGAACGCGGTGTTCGGGATGCCGGAGATCGACGTGGGCCTCGCGGGCGGTGCGGCGATGATCCGGGAGCTGTTCGGCAAGTCCTGGACGCGACGGCTGATGTTCACCGGCGACCGCATCCCGGCCGCCGAGCTGTATCGCCTCGGCGTGATCGACTCCGTCTGGCCGGAGAACGAGCTCCTGCCCGAGGCGATGAAGATGGCCGCCCGCATCGCCTCCAAGAGCCCGCTCGGCATCAAGTATGCCAAGAATAGCTGCAACTTCGTCGAGCTGATGCCGCCGCGCGACGCCTACCGCTTCGAGCAGAACTTCACCTTCGAGTTGTCCAAGACGGAGGACGCGAAGGAAGCACGGATGGCGCAGCTGGAGAAGCGCAAGCCCGTCTTCAAGGGCCGCTGAGATGGCGGAGCCCGACTATGAAGCGTTCCGGGAGGAGGTGCGGCTCTTCGCCCTCGTCCATTGCCCGCCCGAGATCCGCGAAGTGGTCGCGAGCTACCGCAAGCTGTCGCGCAAGATCTGGGCGCCCTGGCAGCGCATCCTCCATGCCCATGGCTGGGGCGCGCCCTCCTGGCCGAAGCAATATGGCGGCACCGGGTGGGACGCCCGCCAGCGCGTCATCTTCGACGAGGTGATGGCGGAGTGCGACTGCCCGCCGCAATACCATCACGGGCTGCGCCACCTCGGCCCCGTCATCATCGAGTTCGGGACGGAGGAGCAGAAGCAGCGCTTCCTGCCCGGCATCCTCGATGGCTCCGACTGGTGGTGCCAGGGCTACTCGGAGCCGGGCGCCGGCTCCGACCTCGCCTCGCTTCGCACCGCGGCGCGGCTGGAGGGCGACCACTATGTCGTGGACGGACAGAAGACCTGGACTTCCCACGCGCATGAAGCGGACTGGATGTACACACTGGTCCGCACCTCCAAGGAGGAGAAGAAGCAGCAGGGCATCAGCCTGCTGCTGATCAAGCTGGACAGCCCGGGCATCACCATCCGCCCGATCCGCACCATCGATGGCTGGCACCACGTGAACGAGGTGTTCCTCGACGACGTCCGCGTGCCGGTCGAGAACCGCATCGGCGAGGAAGGCAAGGGCTGGACCTACGGCAAGTTCCTGCTGGAGCGCGAGCGCCTGGGCGGCGCCAACATCGCACCGCACCGCATGGCCCTGCAGCGCGTGCGCGACCTCGTCCAGACGGAGCTTGCCGGCCCGGCGCGGGAGGAGGAGCGCGGCCTCCTCTTGCACCGCCTGCTGGAAGCCGAGGCGGAGCTGCTCGGCGCGGCGGAGCTTGGCCGGGAGTCGGTGCAGGCGGTGATGGACGGCGAGCCGCTCGGCCTGCTGCCCTCCGTCGTGAAGCTGTCCACCAGCGTGACCATGCAATCCATCAGCCAGGTGGCGCTGGACGCGGTCGGCCCGCGCCTCGCCGCGCGCTTCCGCCGCGTGGAGGGCGAGGGGCCGAATGCCGACCCACCCGGCCTCGAATGGGTGCAGAACTACATGTATGCGCGCGTCCGCACGATCTATGGCGGCAGCAGCGAGGTGCAGAAGAACGTGATCGCCAGGCAGTTGTTCGGGAACTGACGCCATGCCCTTCGCCGCCGCCCCGCTCATCGCGGGCGAGACCTATGAGACCGCGCTGCGCTTCGGCGAGGAAGCCGCCGCCGAGCTTGCGCCGCTGGCCGAGCCTTCCGCCCAGGCGACCTGCCTCCGCGCGCAATGGGATCGCATCGCGGGGCTGGGCTGGCCCGGCATCGCGGTGCCCGAGGCGCAGGGAGGCGCCGGGGGCGATATCGCCGAACTGGCGGCGCTGCTGTGCGGCGCCGGGCGCACGGGGCTGGCCCTGCCCCTGGCCACCGCCTGCGGCGTGGTGCCGACCCTGCTGGCCGGGCACCCGCTTCTGCCGGAAGCTGCGTCCGGCATTGCCCGCATCGCCGCGATCCTGCCCGGAGCCACCCAGGACCCCGGCGAGGAATCGCTGCGCCGCCATTCCGACGGGATGCTGCACGGCGCCGCCGTCGGGGTGGAGGCGCCGCCCGCGCCGACTCACGTGATCGCCTTCGTGGAGGGTGCCGAGCCCGCCCTGCTGCTGCTGCGTGCCGACGCACCGGGTGTCGAGACCGTGGCGAGCCTGCGCGTGGACGGCCGCCTTGCCTTCGACATCCGCTGCCGCGCCGCCGCGCCCGATGCCGTGCTGGCCGAGGGGGAGGAGGCGCTGCGCCGCGTCGAGGCGGCGCGTGACCTGGGCGCGTTGCTCGCCTGCGTCGAGGGCGTTTCCGCCATGGGGGCCCTGGTCGAGCAGACCATCGCCTACCTGAACCAGCGCGTGCAGTTCGGCGCGCCACTCGCCACGCAGCAGGCGCTGCGCCACCGCGTCGCCGACATGTACGTGGAATACGAGAACCTGCGCGGCATCACCGCCGCCGCGCTGCGCGCCGCCACTACGGAGGATGCGCTGCCCTGGCGGCCCATCGCCTTCGCCAAGCTGCGCCTCGGCATCGCTGGGCGCGAAGTGGCGGAAAGCGCCATCCAGTGCCATGGCGGCATGGGCATGACGGAGGAGTTGCCGGCCATCCGCCTGTGCAAGCGCCTGCTGATGGCGGAGTTCGAGCATGGCGGGCGCGTCTTCCAGGCTCGCCGCCTCCTGGCCGCGTGAGAGGACCCATGCACCCGCTCGAACCCATGTTCCGTCCCCGCTCCGTCGCCGTGGTCGGCGCGTCCGGCGACGCCGAGAAGCTGGGCGGCCGCACCCTGTTCCACATCAAGGAATTGGGCTTCGCCGGCCGCATCTTTCCGATCAACGTGTCCAGCCGCGAGGTGCAGGGCCTGCCCGCTTGGCCGAGCCTGCGCGACCTGCCTGAAGTGCCCGACTGCGCGCTGATCGTGCTGCCCGCCAAGCTGGTGGCGGCGGCGCTGGAGGATTGCGCGGCCAAGGGCATCCGTCACGTCCAGGTCCTCTCCTCCGGCTTCGCCGAGGAAGGGGGCGAGGGCGTCGCGATGCAGGAGCGTCTGGTCGCCATCGCGCGCGACGCCGGCATCCGCATCACCGGCCCCAATGCGCTGGGCTCGATCTCCCCACCCGATGGGTTCTTCGGCACCTTCTCCTCGCTGCTGGCGACGGCGCGGCCGGGGCCGGGGCGTATCGGCGTCGCGACGCAAAGCGGGGCCTATGGCTCGCACATCTACGCGGTTGCAGGGTTCCGCGGCCTCGGCATCAGCCGCGCCATCGCCACGGGCAATGAGGCGGATCTCGATGTCGCTTCCTGCATCGACTACCTCGCGGAGGATGATGGCACCGCCGTCATCTGCGCCTCGCTGGAAGGGTGCCGCAACGGCGACAGGGTGCGCGCGGCGCTTTTGAAGGCCGCCGCCGCGCGCAAGCCGGTGATCGTCATGAAAGTGGGGCGGACGGAGGAAGGTGCCGCCGCCGCCGCCACCCACACCGGGGCGCTCGCCGGCGAGGATCGCGTGATCGACGCGGTGTTCCGCGAATGTGGCGCCTTCCGCGCCTCCTCCATCGAGGAGATGCTGGACATCGCCTATCTCTGCTCCGTCGCCGCGGTGCCGCCGCTGCCGGGCGTGGGCATTCTGTCCGTCTCGGGCGGGATCGGCGTGCTGATGGCGGATGCGGCGGTGGAGGCGGGGCTGCCCGTCCCGCCCATGCCACCGGAAACGCTGTCCCGCATCACCGAGATCCAGCCCGTCGCGGGCGGGCGCAACCCGATCGACACCACGGCCAACCTGAACGGCCGGATGCATGTCTTCGAGGGCATCAGCCAGGCGATGATGGAGGGGGCGGAACTCGGCTCCCTCATGTTCTACCTCGCCCATCTGGGCCGCAACGAGGAGCGCTTCCCGCCGCTGGAGCAGGCCATGGCCGCGCTGCGGCGCCGCTTCCCCGACCGGCTCGTCGTCGCAGTGATGACGCACGTGGATTCCATCCGGCTGCGACTGGAGGCGCTGGGCATCCCGGTCTTCGAGGATCCGACCCGCGCCGTCCGCGCGGTCGCCGCCGCCTCGCGGCTGCGCGACCTCCAGGCAGGGGCCGCGGCCCCCCCGAAGCCGCGCCGCTCGGGCGTGCGTCTGGCGGACGCGAGGAACGAAGCCGCGGCCAAGGCCCTGCTTCGCGAGGCAGGCCTGCCCGTCCCGCCCGAGCATGCCTGCGCGACGGCGGAGGCGGCGGCTGCGGCGGCCGATGCGCTCGGCTATCCCGTGGTGATGAAGATCCTGTCCGACGACATCCCGCACAAGACGGAGGTGGGCGGCGTGCTGCTCGGCGTCGCGGATGCCGAGGCGGTGCGCGCCGGCTTTTCAGAGTTGATGCGCCGGGCCGGCGCGGTGCGGCCGGAGGCGCGGCTGGACGGGGTGCTGGTCGCGCCCATGCTGAGAGGCGGCGTCGAGACCATCATCGGCACGCAGCGCGATCCGGCTTTCGGCCCCATGGTGATGTTCGGCCTGGGCGGCGTGTCGGTGGAACTCTTCGCCGACGTGGCCTTCGCCAGCGCGCCGCTGACGCCGGAGCGGGCGGGGGCGCTGGTGGATTCCGTGCGCGGCGCACGGCTGCTGGAAGGCTGGCGCGGCGCCGCGCCTTGCGACCGGGCGGCGCTGGTTTCCGCCCTCGTCGCCGTGTCGGAACTGGCCGCGGCGGAGGAGGCGGTCGAGAGCGTGGAGGTGAATCCCCTGCTCGTGCGTCCCGACGGGGCCTTTGCCCTTGATGCTCTGGTGCGTGTGCGTGGCTGAAGCCTGATCTGACCGGGTGCTCAACGCATCACGAGCAGGCCAGCGTCAGGCGCTGCGGTTGCTGTGCAGGGTTCGGCAATCCGGCCTGCATCGGCGCATGGCCGATGGGGTGGAAGGCCGGGCCGGCGCGCGTCACCAGCACGGGAGCCGAGGGGTGGGCCGTGACGGGAACTGGCGGAGTGGAGTTCAGCGTCGCGCTGCGCGGCACGAAGTCGTTGGCGGCGATGTCGAGGCGCACGCGGAAGACTATCTGGCCGGACTCGACGCGAGGGATGAGCGAGGTCCGGACCGCGCCGCCGCAAGCCCGGACGTCCTAGGCCTGCGCAGGCAGAGCGGCACTGGCGATCATGGTGCGAGGGCTGCGGCGAGAAGGGAGCGCACCGGTGGGTCTCCCATTGGTTTCCGATGCCTCTCCGCGCCACCCGAAAGAGGGAAGGTCTCGAAGGAGGGCTCGCTGATCAGACCTTGCGCGGGCTCAGCCGCAAGCCGGGGTGCGCCTGCGCCTCCCGCAACTCGGTCTCGCGCGCGACCCGCGTTTCACCGGCATCGGTGCCGCGCAGCAGGTATTCGCGGTCAAGCTGGTCGTTGGGCAGCAAGCGCTGCACGGTGAAACGCCCCGGCGGAAGATGGGAGGCGCCGTGACCGGTGATGAACTCGACACTCTGGCCGACGCCGAAGCGATGCAAGGGCAGGGGCATTCGCGGGATCCTTCGAAAGCAGAAGGGCGGCCCTTGGGCCGCCCTTCGAGTTTGGTGTCAGGCCTTGCGGATGCTTGCCGCGGAGGACTTCCCCCCCTGGCCGGCCTGGACCTCGAACTCAAGCCGGTCGCCTTCACGGACATCGGTGAGGCCGGAGCGCTGCACCTCGGAGATGTGAAGGAAAACGTCCTTTGAGCCATCCTCGGGCTGGATGAAGCCATAGCCTTTGGTGGCGTTGAACCATTTGACGGTGCCGGTAGGCATAGGATGTTCCTTTCGGAACCAGAGTGCCGACCCGCGCGAATGCGGGACGGATCATCATCGAAAGGAATGCGGATCGAGCCTCGACGCGTCCAGCGACGCGAGGTCTGCTAGCGGAAGGAGGGCGGCCGAACCAGTCGAGGCTGACCCATGCATCGTGAAGCAATTCGTCATCCTGCGCAAGAGTGACGCGGCGCAGGGGGCCAAAGCCGGACAACGGCGTGAGGATGCCCCGGCCTCTCGCCAAGGGAAAAGGCTTTCCCGAGCGGGGCGTATCAGGCCAGAAATGCGCGTCGCCGGAAGCGTTCGAGGGGGCTCCCATGCGCGTCGTAGTGGCCCTGCTGCTCCTCCTTGCCGCTGCGCTCGGTGCGTTTGCGTGGTGGGGCCAATACACCGTCGCCGGGCGCACACGCTACGACGAGATGGACGGGCTCTACCCGCTTGGCGCGGGGCTGCTGGCCGGATTTCTTATCCTTGCCGCGGCCGGGGTGGCTTGGCTTGCTGCGCGCCAGCGGAAGCGGTGATGGTAAGCTGGGCGCGGCGCCCGGAGATCACTCCGAAGCGCCGCATCCGTAGCCTCTGCGCGAAGAGGCCTAGGGCTCCGCTCGTTTCCGTCCGGCCCCTGCGTGGGGGCGACGCGGACGGAGGAAGATCATGCCAGCCAGACCCAAGCCGAGCAGCGCCATGGGGGCCGGTGCCGGCACCGGCACGGCCGCCTTGACGCTTAGGCCACGGCCGTTCGGGACATGGGTTGTCGTGAAGAAGCCGCTGAAGCCGCAAACCCCGCCCCAGCCGCAGGTGCCGCCCCGGTCGGTGCTGAAGGAACCGATGACGCTGCCATCGGCCGCGATCGTAAGACTTCCGTCGGACTCGGTGTTGTTGAAGTAGATCTCGCCGACGGGAATGAGGCTTCCCGGCGACCCGACCAGCTTCAGGCCGTAATATCCCTCGAGATCGGGCGGACGGGTATTGTCCGTCCAATCCGAAAGCTGTGCATTGATGACCATGGCGCTGCTGACAGGATCGGGGCCGTAATAGGTGGTGAAGCCCAGGTCGACCAAGCCTTTGGTCGTCCCGATGGCGTCGTAGGGCGGCAGGGCGATGTTGCCGGCGCTGATGGTGTAGCGCGAGCGGACCACATTGTCGGCGAGGCGGAAGAAACCGTCCGTGTGGAGGAATTCCGGCAGGGGCCAGGGCGCGGGGCCTGGTGGCGGGTCGCCATATTCCAGATTGTATGCGGGACCGAACCAGGCTGCCGTCTGGGTGAAGCTGTAGATCCAGTCAGCCTTGGCTGAATGGGGCACCAGGGTTCCGCAGGCGGCCAGGATCCCCCCTGCCAAGACTGCCGCAGATACTCGCATCAGGCCTTACTCCCCGAATTCACATAATGCTGTGGAATAATATCCCTGTCGGGGATCTAGGATATGCCCCGGCCCGGCTATTCAACCTAGGCCAATGTTTTTCGCGGAACGTGCAACCGCCGCGCCACGCGCATACAACCGCAGGATGATGCGATGAGAGCCCCGGGGGTGTGTTGCCGGCCAATGGGCGAGGCGGCCCCCGCGCTGGGCGGCAGTCGCTATTCCGCCGCCTGCCGCTCATGCTCCCGCTCGCCTTGCCAGAATGCCTTGCGCGGCAGGCCCGCAATCTCGGCCCTGCGTCGGGGCAGGGCGTAGGGATGTTCTGCCTGCAGCCAGGCGATCATCGTCTCGCGCACCTCGCAGCGCAGGTTGAAGGCGCGGCTCGCATCGCTGGCGCTGATGAGCATCCGGACCTCCATCACGGAATCCCGGAAATCCGTGACCTGCAGGGCGACCACCTTGCCGTCCCAGTTCGGCGAGGATGTTGCGACCTCCTCGAGCTTGGCCCGCATCTCCTCGACCGGGACGGAATAGTCGAGATAGATCATCACCGCGCCGATCAGGGCGGAGCTGTCCCGGGTCCAGTTCTGGAAGGGCTTTTCCAGGAAGTAGGTCAGCGGCAGCACCATCCGGCGCAGGTCCCACAGGCGCACGACGACGTAGGTGCTGGTGATCTCCTCCACGTTGCCCCACTCGCCTTCCACGATGACGGCGTCGTCCAGGCGGATGGGCTGCGTCATGGCAAGCTGGATGCCGGCGAAGATGTTCTTGAGCAGCGGCTGAAGCGCCAGCCCTGCGACGAGACCGGCGGCACCGGCCGAGGCTAGCAGGCTGACGCCGTATTGCCGGACGCCGCTGAAGGTCATCATCGCCGCGCCGACGGTGATCGTGATGATCAGCGTGCCGGCCACGCGTCGCAGGATTCGGGTCTGCGTGACATGCTTGCGCGCCAGCAGGTTGTCCTGCGAGTCCAGCTTGAAGCGGCGGAGATAGATGGTCGTCCAGATATGCAGCGCCGTCAGCGTGCCCCAGCCAAGCAGCCCGATGAAGCCGACTAGCAGGATGTGCCGGAGCACGGACCGCTCGCCGGCGGAAAGCGGCGCGAGCTCCGACGCGATGCTCAGGGCGAAGGTAATGACGCCCAGCCGGACCGGTCCCGAGGTCCGCGCGACGAGGGAGCGCCAGAACAGATCCTGGTCCCGCACCAGCCTCGACATGGCGCGGAACAGGAGGCGGTGGACAAGCAGGGCCAGGGCGACCGCCGCCGTCAGGGCGAGAAGACTGACCGCCCACGGGGGAAGCCAACCCCCCGCGTGAGCGACATCCCGGGCGATCCTCCCGATCTCATCAAACATGGCTGGCCTCGTTCTCAGTGTGGGGGGATTGTTTCGATGCGCGGGCTATCACCCTGGGGGCGGCCCTTTGCGCGTTTGCGGGCTAACCCGCTGGAGCCGTGATGGTTCCACGTTGCGGAGGTTCGCAATGCGCCGGGAGGCGCAGAGACGAGGCTTCTTCGCGGAGTCCCGACAGGTTCGGAAGCGCGGATTGCCGCCAGGGCCGCATCGCTTTCACCTGCCGGCTCCCGCGCTCGACCTGCTGCGGGATCGGCACCAGACGGTCGGCAGGCCAGTGGACGGTTCGTCTTCCCCTCTCCGAGGGGCTAGGCGGCTCTCACCACTTTCCCCGCCATCACGAGCAAGCCGGACGCGCTGGCGGGCGTTCCAAAGCGGCGCCGTGCTGCGGGTTTATCAGCAGGCGGAGTGCTGGCCATAGCGCAAGGCCGCGATGGAAGATTGCGCGGCGACGTTGCATGGCGCAACCGAAAGCGAGGATCTGGGTCCGACGACGGCAGAACTCAGGTTGCGATGGGCGAGCTCGGCATCTGAAAGGTGAAGCGTGTTTCCGTGTCGTTCGATACGACCTTGATGCTTCCGCCATGCGCCCGGGCGATCTCGGCTGCGATGTAAAGACCCAGACCAAGCCCTTGCTGATGCGACTTGGTCGCGCTGTGGGAAAAAGGCTCGAACAGATGCTGCAGCATCTCGGCCGGGATAGCCCTGCCGCCGTTGCTGACATACAGCTGAAATTCGCCGCCCTCCGAACTGGCTGCGACCTGAACCGGCAGCGTTTGCGAACCGTGTATCAGCGCATTTGAGAGCAGGTTGGAGCAGAGCTGCCCGATGCGGTCAGGGTCACAGCTGACCGGATCGGGCAAGGCAAAGCGGGTCTCGATCAGGCGGTCCGGCCAGCACGCCCGCAACTCCTCCACGACCTGCTCCAGTGCCGGTTCCAACGCAGCATTGGGAACGCGTTCGACGTGCATGCCACCGCCGAGGCGGCCGCGCGTGAAATCAAGGGTGTTACCGATCAGCTCGGACATGCGGGAGATGCTTTGCTGGATCATGCTGACGAGGTCTTTGGCCTGCCTGTTGAGCGGGGTGCGCTGCAGAAGGTCCATGCCCGAGCGAATGGCCCCGAGCGGATTGCGGAGATCGTGCCCGAGGATCGCGACGAACTCTTCCCGTAGGTGCGCCATCCTGCGTTCCTCGGCGAGACTATCCACGCTCACTGCGAGTTGGCTGCGCGCTTTTGTCAGGTCAGCCTTGCCGGCCGCCGCGCGCTCCAAGGCGTCCAGGTGGTAGCCGATAAGCTCGGCAAAAAGCCTGAACATGCTGACCGTTTCCGGATTGCTCAGCCTTGCAGGTTTGGGATCGATCGCACAGAGCGTTCCGAAAAACCGACTGTCCGGGAGGATAATCGGCATCGAGATGTAGCTTTGAAAGCCGTACATCAAAGGCGTTGGATGCGTACGAAATGCAGCATCGTTTGAAACATGATCGATGATGACCGCGTCTCGGCTTTGGCGGATTTCATCGCAGATCGTCGTGTTGATTTTCAGCTCGTCGCCGGGCTTCAGGCCGAACTCAATATCGTCCTTGACGCTGCAAGCGATCCACCGATCTTCGGTCACGCGCGCAACAGCCACGAAGCGCATTCCGGTGATCCTGCGCACCACCTCCAGGATCGTCGGAACCGCGGCAATGCCGGCGATCGCAGCAACATCGGCCTGCAGATCTTCCGACACTATGAAGCTTTGGGACTACAGCAAGAGCTTGCGCGCATGGCGGCCATCATACCGTCTCGCCCCAGGAAGGAAACGGGACGGCTGACGGAACCAGACCTCGGCACGCGTCTTACGAGCCGATGAAGGCAGGATCGAAAGCGATCGTCGTGGCTCAAGACGAGCCGCTGAGCCGGGTGCTCTTTGTTGAGGATCTCAGGAGCGTCGGGTCCGCCGGCGCGATGGCTCGACGCCGGCGGACCGCCTGCTGCAGGACTGCTGCCTTCAGCGCAAGCGCGCGGCGGGGTTGTTGGGATCGAGCCCCAGCGCCTGTATGGTCGCAGGATTGACCTGACCAGTCGCCTGCAAGCCGCGCCCTTGCTGGAAGCGTTCGATCGCAGCCTGGGTCCCTGCTCCCCACAGACCGTCAACCCCGCCGCGATAAAAGCCCAGAACCCTGAGGCGTTGCTGCACATTGCGGATCACGGCCGGGCTGAGTGGCTCTGGCGAGGCCGCTGCGGGCGGCGATGCGCTGGGAGCCTGGGTCTGCACCGGCCCGCCTGCCAACAGGTCACTCGGTGGGATACCGAGCGTTGCGACCGTTGCCTGGTTCAGCTGTCCCGTGACCTGGAGGCTGCGCATCTGCTGGAAGCGTTCGAGCGCAGACTGGCTTTCGGGTCCCCAGATCCCGTCGGCTCGGCCACTGTAAACGCCGGCCTGCCGAAGCTTCTCCTGAACGGCCGCCGTGGCGATGGTGGAAAGGGAATGTGTGTAGGTCAGGGCCGCCGGCGTCTGAGCCTGGACCTGCCCGACGCCGACAGGGGCCATGGCGAGCAAGGCGATCATCGCGACCGAATATTTCATGGCATCGGGCTCCTGCTCTCAGACGCGTTGGACAACGTGAGCCCAATCGCACGGTTGCCGGAGCGGGGTCGCAGCGACCCCTCCCGTCAACCCTGACGCTTCAGCAAACCGACAACTCTCTGATCTGGATGGTGGGCGCACTAGGGCTCGAACCTAGGACCCGCTGATTAAGAGTAAGGAAGCTAAAGCCGCCAAGAGGCGTCAAGAACGTTCAAGGACCTTGCGTTGCGCCGCGCTTGCCAAGTAAGAAGCCGACACGAACCGAATTGCGGACCCACTGCGGACCTTCTCGCCGGGTCCGCAATGGGTCCGCAAAACGGAGGCAAGCGAGCCTATGCCGAAGCTCACCGAAGCCTTGATCGCCAAGCTGTCACCGCCTCCCGGCCGCAAGGACCGGCTCGTGTTCGACGGCGACGTGAAAGGGCTCGGCGTCCGAGCCACCCTCGGCAAGGGCAGTGCTGGCGCGCCGGAAGTCCGCCGGCTCTTCCTTCTCCAGTGGACGGACAAGGCCACCGGCCGGAAGCGGCGCGAACCCTTAGGCGCGTGGCCAGGCCTGACCCTCTCTAAAGCGCGGGAGGCGGCGCAGGTGCGGCTCGGCCGTGTAGCCGCGGGCTTCGATCCAAAGGCGGAGCGAGAGGAACGCCGTGCGGAGGACGCGCGCCGCCGGGAGGAGGAGGCTCGGCGGAAGCGAGACGCGGCCTATACCCTCGGCGCGCTGTTAGAGGAGTGGGCCGCTCTGCACCTTGCCTCACGCCGTCCCCGCTACGCCGCGGAGGCGCGGCGAGCGCTGCGGCACGCCTTCGCCAAGGACCTCGACTGCCCCGCAACGGCCCTCGACCACGCCCGCGCTATGGTAGTGCTGGACGCCATCGCCGCAGCCGGCTCCGTTGCCATGGCCGGGCGGATGCTGGCGTACGGGCGCGCATGCTTCGCGTGGGCGGTGAAGCGCCGCAAGCTCGCGGCCAACCCCTTTGCCGGGCTGCCGATGCCAGCGGCTGCAGGCGAGGCCCGAGACCGCGTATTGACGGACGCGGAGATGGGTGCCGTGTGGCGCGCGGCCGGCGGGCTTGGCCCGACATTTGGCCCGCTAGTGCGGCTTTTGCTGCTGACGGCAGCGCGGCGCGAAGAGGTGGCAGCAATGAGGTGGGGCGAGCTAGCGCCAGACCTCTCGACTTGGACGCTTCCGGCCAGTCGCGCGAAGAACGGCAAGGCGCACATCGTCCACCTCTCGGCTCCGGCGAGGTCGATCCTGCGAGGTGTGCCGAGGGTGGAGGGGCAGGACCTTCTGTTCACTACCACAGGCGAGACAGCGCCGAGCGGGTTCAGCCGGGTGAAGCGCTCGCTGGATGCCGCTGTGGCGGCGGACCTTGCAAAGCAGGAGGTGGAGACCGCGGGCGCGCCATGGCGCTTGCACGACCTCCGGCGGACGTGCGTGACGTGGCTGGCTAGTAACGGCTTCCCGCCTCATGTTGCGGACAAGCTGCTGAATCACGCCACCGGAACGATTTCGGGCGTCGCGGCCGTCTACCAACGGGCGGAATTTTTGGCCGAGCGGAAGGAGGCGTTGGAAGTTTGGGGGGCGCACGTCCTGGCCTGCGGGGAAGGCAGTGCCAAGCGCGGAGACAAGGTAGCGGACCTCGCCGCAGCGCGCCGCGCCCGCAGCAGGCTTGGGGCTTGATCGGGCCGGCAACGCCGGTCACGCTGGCAACATCGGACGAATGGTGCGGCTTCCGCCCGTGGCCATCCGCAGTGGGACGCTGGCGACGCCGGCAACGCCAACGGCCCGCGCCGCTCGCCCGGGCTGTTGTGTCCGCCTCGCCGGACTAGCGGGCCCATGACGTCCAGCGCGGCACCGTCAGTTGGCTAGGGCCTGTCATCGCTTGGCTCCACCCCGCTGGTGATCTCCATCCCAAGCCCCGCCTGCTCGTACCGACACTCTTACGAACACCCGCAAGATCAGCGGACGCGCAGGTCAGGGAAGGCGGTACCCGCCGGATGGGTGCGCTAGCACTGGGCGGAGATCAGAACCACCGCGGGACCCGCGGTGGCAGCCTGTGGAGGCCTGTCTGGTAAAGATGCCCGCGAAGCAGGAACAAAGATCAGCAGGCCAATCCGCCTTCCACAAGCGGCTTAACCTCTGAAGCCCCTTCCGTCAGGGAGGCGAGGTTCACTATATAGAACCGTGCGATTATCGGTCCTCGCTTACACCTCAAGCGCAGCAACAGGGAGGCTGCGGAGCACGGCTCCTGGTTGTCGATCAAACCGGCGCTGGAGGTGGCTCGGCCAGCCTGTCTCCAACTTCGCTGACATACGCAGCCCAGGGATCAGCGGTGAGTGCTGCGCCGTTGATGATCTCCCACTGTGTGAACCATTGGTTCCGCGCCGGATGGTTCGGCGCCCTTATGGCGCTACGTTCCGCCAGCGCATCCCTGATGATCCTGCAGTTGCCTCTGATCGCGTCGATCGCCTCCGGCGTCAGGGTAGGCTGAATCTCGTTGGATGCCGGTGGCATCATGTTGGAGAAGGCGAAGTCCGTAAAGGAGCGGTGCGGATCCTGGTACCTGAGACCATTTGCCCAGTGTGCGTGCCTCCAGTTCTCACTTCGTAAATGCGCAATCTGATCGGAAAGTGCGATCGCGCGAGCCCGAGACGCTGCGGGAACGGCAAGTATGTCGGCCGCCCGCATCCATCCATAATCCATCCCGATGTGGATAAGGCCGGGTTCGACCACTATGGTGTCGTGAAGATCGATGTTCGGCTGAATGGTTAAAACCTGAACATTGGGGCCCCAGCCAGAAAATGGGCTGACGTCGTTGTCTGCCAATTCATCGAACACAATCCCCAGGACGCTTCTGGCAAGCGCCTCGGCGAGACTTCTGCGTGGATTGGTCTCCTGAAGAGCAGGGGGCGCAGAGCATCGAATTGCGATGACTTCGTTACAGCCAAGGTCGCGGATTGCGATGTTTACCGGCACGACGTCTCGGATGCCTCCGTCGACGCACATGTGGTCGCCCAGCCGGCGAGCCGAAAATACGGCTGGCATCGTCGATGACGCAATTGCACCATCAATAACGTCGGTGACAGGAGGTGGCTGGACCCAGTAAGGCCTCACCGGCTGCGGGCCAGTCGTTTGCACCTCGCCCCTCTCATTGACCTGCACGACTTCACCGGTCTCAAGGCTCACTGTGGCCAGGCGCAGAGCAATGCCGTTCGCGTTGACACGGTCTTGCTGAAAGGTTGCCCTGGCTCGGACCTCAATGGGAGCTAAGGAAAAAGCCCCGCTCGGTGCCAGTGATCCGTCCAGGCCAAGATCAGAAGCCAACTCGCCGGCAACAACTGCGTCTCCAACAATGGTGTAGGGCAGAGCCATCACCCCTTCGACCGACAAGGAGCGGATCAGCCTGCGAATTCTTGGCCGGGCATTTGCCAACCATGGCTGATCGAGAAACATGGACGTCTCGTCGACGAGCAAACGCCAGGTTGTCCCCAGTCTAGATGCCGCACTCACCGCCGCGCCGCCGCCTACTGGAGGGTCGTCGTCGCCCATAAGAAGCTCAATAGCGTTGATGGCTCCAACGGATGTGGCGGCGATAGCCTGCGGGCGATAGCCCCGCTCGTTGTATAGATATTCTAGCGCGCCCGCTTGGAAGTCACCTCTTGCCCCGCCGCCACCGAGTGCGAGGCCCCGGCGGAAGACCATTTCGAACTCCAGCTGGTGCTCGACTGCTGGGCCAGCCCCTGTGCACCGATTAGAAGCGCGCAAGGCGTAGATCCCGCGCCACGCCGTGGTTCCAGGCACGACGACTTCGACAAACCCTTCTGCTCCAGCGAGAGGAGCAGGAATGGCCGGCAACTCGTGCGGGGCGGACCCAGGGACGGCTAGTGCGACAATCTCAATGCGGGTGGCGCCAATCACTGACCATGTGAGCTTGACCGTCTGCCCTGGGTGAAGTGTGCGACCCGGCGAGACAGAAAAGGTCTCGATAATTGGGGGGCCACCCAGGAACATGTTCGCCATATTCGCCTGAACAGGTGGATACCCAATGGGCGGAGTGATGAAGTTTCCAATAATCTGTTCAATGCGGGCCATCACTGCTGGTCCAAAACAGGCTTGAACTTCGCCGATGACCTGAGCGCCGAGGTCACCGAGGGGTCCCCCTCCGGTGGGAAACGTCACGACTCCTACGGGACCACGACGAGCCGCCGCAGGGATCCGAACCCGGATCAACTGATCGGACCATTGTAGAACGTCGTTCGCTGGCACAAGTATTGGGCTGCCACCCAAGCCCGAGAAGACGATACCCGAGGCGACGCCTGCTCCGAAGCCTGCACCCACAATACGTATCTCCTCACCGACGCATCCATCGCGAGGCTGAAGGTCAGTGATTGCGTTCTCAAGATACCGAGGTGCCGCGGCTGCAACACCGGCGCCCCAGCGGCCGAATGCTGTTCGTGTCGCAGCCGCACAACCCATGGCGGCGAAGCGCTCCGCCGCCACAAGAAGCTCCGGCGGGATGCCTGGCGGAATAGAAAAACCTGGTCCCCCGTCAATTGGATCGACCGGTGCAGGTTGGCGCCCTGGGTAGGTCAGGGCCTCGCGCAACATCTTTCCGGCAGGTGACGCTGATGACAAGATACGAGCGATTTCATCAACGCGCAGATCAGCGAGCCGAGGGCCGCCTGCAGGCAAGAGCGTTACGGCAAGTAGAAACGTCTCGGCATAGGTTTGGCGGAATGCCTCCACTCCCCTTCCAGCCGTCAAGTTGCCCTCTGCGAAGAGGTCTACCAGGATGTCCGATCTCCGGGGCTGGGCGCCAATCAATCCGACAATCGCCTGTGCCACGTCACGGGCAACCGTCACCTGACGGTATCTTCGATTTCCCGGACCTTGGATGTAGACAGGGTTCTCCAGATCCTCACGTAGCCGGTCACCGATGGATCGCGTTCTGGGAGGACCGCCGTGCATGAAAGGCCGAAGTTGTTGCGTCGGTGTTGCCGACAGGAAGCGAGGCATCAAGTCCGGATCAAGCGGCATGGCTCGAAATCCTTGAACCAGGTGTTCGGACGCACATAGCAACGTTGCCGTGCGGCTAATCCAGTCTGGTCAGTAAGCAGGCGCCAATATGCTGCGCCGTGCCCCGGGCTCACTTTTGAGGAACCTGACGGAGTCCGTCGGCGAAGTAAACAAATTTGCGGACCCGCAGGGCTAGGGCTTCAAGGCTGCAAGGGACCGGCGGGAATCGAGCTGCAGACAGGGGGCGTTGTCCGGAAGCAATACCGGCCTGCTTAAAGCTTGACCTCCTCCCAAGGACGTCGTGCGATGTAGGCGATCTGCTCCGGCGATCTCATCAGCTTGGACTAGGGTCTGTTGTCGCCTGAACTTGTTGGCTGTGCTGGGGTTTTGCCTGCTTTGAGCAGGAGGGACCCATGCTGGACGACAATCAATGGGCGATGCTCGAGCCCTTGGTGGAGGCCTGCAGGCCCAAGGGAAAGACGCCGCCCCGTGACCTGCGGCGCACGATGGCCGCGATCCTGTGGCGTCATCAGAACAGCGCCAAGTGGCGGGCCATCCCCGAGGAGTACGGGCCATGGTGGCGGGCGGCGCAGATCTTCATCCGCTGGGCCCGTGCCGGCGTCTGGGAGCGGCTGCTGCATCTTGTGCAGGAGCGCGGGATCCAGCTTGGCATGGTGTTCCTCGATGGCACCAGCGTGCGCGCCCATCAGAAAGCCGCCGGTGCTGCGCGACGGGGGGATCTGCGGCTGAGCGAGATGGTCGTGAAGCGCTTGGCCGCTCTCGTGGTGGATATGGGACCAAGGCTTGCGTGATCGCGGACGGGGCGGGACGGGCGATTGCATTCCGGATTGCGCCAGGACAGGCGCATGAACTCCCCCACGCGATCCCGCTGCTTGACGCGCTGCCGGGCGTGCCTCGCTGGGTGGTGGGCGATCGTGGCTACACCAGCCACCACTTCCGTGAGCACATCTGGAGCATGGGGGCGCGGCCGGCGATCCCGCCCCAGCGCCACAAGGCGCCCGTCTCCTGCCCGGACTGGATCTACAACAACCGAAACCGCGTCGAGCGGCTTTGGGCCCGGCTCAAGGAATGGCGCGCCATCGCCACGCGATACGAGAAAACAGCCAGATCCTTCCTGGGCGTTCTCTGCCTCGCCGCCACGCTCAATCACCTCAAGCGATGACAGGCCTTGCTGTTTGGTTGCGGATCATTGCTGGGATCCGGTAGGTTTGGCGATTGAGACGTATCGGCGCCGGTTTGAGCGTCTGCCGCGCGCTATCCTGGGACGGAGGTGAGCCATGCATCAGATCCACCCCAATGCCCGCACCACCCCCGCGGTGCGCGCCGAGATCGCCCGCTCGAGCGAGCCCTCCGGCACACTCGCCCGGCGCTTCGGCGTCAGCACCGAGACCATCCGGAAGTGGCGCAAGCGCGGACCGGATGACTGTCTGGACCATTCGGCCAAGCCGCATCGCCTGCCCTGGAAGGCCACGGAGGAGGAGCGCGCCGTGGTCTGCGCCCTGCGCCGGGCCACCAACTTCGCGCTCGACGATCTCACCTTCGTCGTCACCCACTTCCTGCCGCACCTGAACCGCGACAGCATCTGGCGCATTCTCAAGGCCGAGGGGTTGAACCGGCGGAGGCCTCCCGCTTCCGAACGACCGGCCAGGGGCACCGGGCGGTTCCGCGACTACGACCTCGGCTTCATCCACATCGACATCAAGCAATTGCCCAAGCTGCAGACAGACACCGGCGAGCGCCGCAAGCGCTATCTCTTTGTCGCCATCGACCGGTGCTCGCGGTCGGTCCATCTGGCGGTCAAGGACGACATGACCACGGCAAGTGCCATCGCTTTCCTTCGCGAAGCCGCTGCGGCCTTCCCCTTCCGCATCACCCACGTGCTCACCGACAACGGCAGCTGCTTCTCGCCGGCTTTCGAGAAGGTCTGCGCCGCGCTGGGGGCGCAGTACCGCCATACCCGACCCTACACGCCGCAAACGAACGGAATGGCCGAGCGCTTCAACGGTCGTGTCGAGAGCGAGGTGCTGGGCATCACCATCTCCTTTCATCGCGATCTCGAGCAGCTGCTGCGCGGCTTCAACGCCGCCTACAACGCCCGGCGCCAGCGGGTTCTGGGTGGCAGAACCCCCAATCAAGTCGTCGCCGAGCGCCTCGCCGCCAGGCGAAGGCTTCGAAGTACGAAGCCCTCGGGTCAGGCCGACACAGAGGACATCGCCAAGGCACGCCTCATCGTTGAAGCCGCCAAGGAGGTCTCACAACCGGACAGTTAGCCGGTGGGAGGCTCCCGTCGGATTTCACGAACCGGCTGCTGTGTGACGTCACCGACGTGATCTTGGGCGCGGCGGCACCATCCACCGCATGTCTTTGGCCCCGCGCGCCTCGCCCTGTCCCGAGTACCAAGGAGCTCGCCGGCGCCAGCGACGCAGCGGGGCGCGCTGTCCTCGCAGCTTCTCTATACGGGCTTCGGACAGTGCGGCGCTGGCGTCCCGCAGGGAACGCCGACGAGGGGGCGTCTCAACTCCCTGGGGCATCTTCGTGTTGGGAGACATCCCGAATTGCAGACTGGACCTGCCAGTATGGGCAGTCCTCTCATACTTCAATCAATGGGGAACTTTATGATGACTGACTGGACACTTCTGTCGGAGGCTTCCACGCTAGCCTTTCGTCTGCACGCCGAGCAGCATCGCAAAAGCACCACCATCCCCTACATTGCCCATCTGATGGCGGTGTCAGCTCTGGTGCTGGAGCATGGCGGCGACCAGGAGCAGGCGGTTGCCGCCCTCTTGCACGACGCGATCGAGGATTGCGGGCCCGAGCATGAGGGGGAAATCGCCGCGCGCTTTGGACCGCGCGTCGCCGCCATCGTGCGCGCCTGCACCGATGCCGACACCTTCCCCAAGCCGCCTTGGCGAGCGCGCAAGGAGGCCTACATCGCCCACCTTGCTAAGGTGGAGGACGATGCACTGCTCGTCTCGGCTTGTGACAAGCTTCACAACGCCCGCGCAATCGTCGCAGACCTTCGTGCGCTGGGCCCTGACATGATGGAGCGCTTCACTGGAGGCCTTGAGGGAACCATGTGGTATTATGGCGCCTTGCTTGAGGCGTTCGCCGCGCGGCTGGGGGCAGGACACCGCCTAGTGGCAGATCTGGCGCAGGAGGTGCAGCAGATGCAGGCGCTGGTTCGCTAAAGCTCGGAGTGCTCTCGCTTGAGCCAAACACTTCGTCCTGGAGGTTTCGATGCTCTCTGTCCGGGGCGGGTGTCGTTGGGTGCATTTACGCCCTGTCAGCCGGCGAAACCGCTTCAGTCTCACGTGGCTGAGACTCTTTGTTCCACAGGCTTAATTTTTTTGTATCTGTCTCGCCCCCTCACCCCAGCCAAAACAAGGACTTGCGCCGAGTGTGCCGCCGTTTTCCAGGGCGATGCCCCGCGCGTCTCACCGACATTGAACGAAGTACGCTCCGCCTAGCCGTCCTCGTGGCTAAGGGTCGGACTAACGCGCACGGTTTGCTGGCCTCGCCTACCCGCGCCCCGGCAGGGTCGGACGGCTAAGTCGGAAGATGAGCCAAGGCTTTCATAACCCGTAGATGCCCAATCAGGGGAAACCAACTTCCACCGCCGTGTCGAAGCGGGGGGGGGGAATTGCGGAGCTCCGCGCCGGCCCCCACGGCTAAGGGAGCCTGCCGTGCCGAAGTCTGGAAGCTTGCTAGGCCGCCGCGCGCTCGATGCTCGGTCGAGGCGCGTCCTCTTCGATCACGCTCGCGTGCTGGGAAAGTAGCGCCAGCATCGGCCCGAACGCCGCCTTGCGCCTCACCACCGAGATGCAGCGGGGCGGGGATTCTAGCGCCGCGAGGTCCCCCGTTTTGGCCACCTCCAGCGAGACGGAGGTGAGGTGCGGCTTCACGAAGTCGAACACAGCGCGCCGGCCGTCGTCCTCCAGCAACACGTCCACGCTCCATTCCTGCAAGGAGGCACCACGGAGGGGGGCCTCCACCTCGACACGGCGGTTCGGGAAGAGTTCCCGCAGACGGTCAGCGAAGCGCGTCCGGCCGTCACGCACCCGGGCGGCCGCGCCGACGGCGGCCGCGTGCTCGACGAGGCGCAGAACGTGACTGCTCAGCGCAGCGCAGGCCGCGGGAAGCGCGCGCTCGGGCACACGGAGGAAGGCCAACTCCCGGTCCATAAGCCTAAGCCCGGCGGCAGGGGCGGTGGCGCGGGCGCGGCGCAAATACGCTGTGGCGACGCCCATCTGCGACGCCTCCTCGTATCCCTGTCCCAGATCTGAGACACGAAAAAGGCCGTCCGGCTCGACCTCGATTACAGCGACGAGGTGGGTGCCGGAGCCGAAGAGGATGGGTAGGCGGAGGAAGACGCGTCCCTCCATTAACCGGGCCGAGGCCAAGTCTGCGGCGACGCGATCCGCCAGTTCCGCTGAGACAGCGCTGTGCCGGATGGTGGTGATCATGGTGCTCTGCCCCCCAGGGGCGCGAGGCGATCTTGCCATGGCGGGCCCTCCACGTCACCCAGTTCTTTGACGTTCCAGAGCATGCTTACCAGCTGGGCAAAGCCGGACCAGTCCTGCGGGTCCTGGGGGAACGGCCGGGCGAACGGGAGGTTGTCCACCATCGCGTGCCGCAGGCCGGAGGGATGGGCGGCGTTGTCCGACAAGGCGTGGCGGTGGCTACCGGGCAGGTGCAGCCAAACTAGGGTTTGGTCCGGATGCGGTTGAGTGTTGGTGTGGGGGGCACGCGGTCGCCAGTCGAGCCGCTCGAAGTTCTGGAAGCGGCCCTTAGGACCGAGGGGGCCGTGGGAGAGATGGAGCGTGACGTCCTGCTCCAACAGGTCGCGCTGGGCACGACCGCCGAGGCGGAAGCCCGGTTCTGTAACGCCCTCAATGTCGAGCGCCACGGAAAACTCCAGCTTGTCGCCGAAGCTCTTCCACTGCGGCCGAACGGCGAAGATCTTAGGCGCTGCCAGGAACGCCTCAACTCGGAGGAGCAACGTGGCGTCATCGGCGGCACCGGGCGGCTGGACCATGCGCTGTTCAGCCGAGAAGGCGTGCCATCAGCGCACGCTCAGCCTCCTGTGCGATGGCGAAAGCGCGTTCCTGCTGGGCGATAATAGAGCGGAGTTGCTCCCATCGGTTTGCGAACTCACGCTGTAGCCTTGGGGGCGGACATGGCACCCGCAGCGCTGCCACGTCGCGTTGGTTGATGCTTGATTGGTTGATCGCGTGCTTCGCGTTCCTCGTCAGCGCCACCCGCATCTGCGGAAGCTGCAACATCACGAGGAATACCTCGGACCTCAGTCGCGATTGATCGAGCGCGAATCTCAGCATGTTGGACTCGAAAACGGCGGGTTCATCGAGCGCTCCGACCAGCACCGACTTTCCGAGGTGAGAAGGGCTGTTCACGCGGTTGATGAGGAAATCGCCGGTGCGTAGCCCGTAGAGCGCCACCGCGGCGGCCTCCACGCGGACTCGTTTCAGTCCCTTGGATCCGACGATCTCGCCTCCAGCAAAGTTGTCGATGCGGAGGATCGGCGTCCCCTCCCCATAATCTGACGCAGGCCGATAAAGACCATTCTGCATGCTGTTGGCGAGGATGTTGCCAAGAGGGCTGACAGGCCACCCGAGCGGGTTGGTGTCCGGGTCGCCGAACATGGAAAGGAATAGCGCCGGGGTGGTGTCGCGGGCCTTAGCGAGCGCGGCCTCGCGCAGCCGCCGGATGCCTGCCGCGCGGTCCAATAGGTCCACGATGCGGCGCTGCTCGTCGCGCGGTGGAAGCGGCACTCTCGCTTCTTGAATGATCGAGAGTGGAAGAGACGGCAGGCTTGTTGTCTGCGCTTGGTCCCTGGGGTCCCAGGTTGTAGACCACCAATAGATGAACCGCGGCTCGACAACATCGCGCCGCGGTATCAGCGCCGCCAAATGACTGACTACGAACGCGGATGTCCCAAGCATAGCACGATGGTTGAGGTTGATCGACGCGCCACTTTTTGGGATGAGCGTGGTGCCTACTGGAAACAGTTTGAGCGTTCTCGCGCCCGGCCAAGAAGGTTTGATACGGTCAGTGGTGGTTTGAAGGTCGTCGGTACGGCGATAACGCCCAACGTCCTGCATGCGAACGAACGGGATTCCGCTATCACAAAAAGCGATCTGCTCCTGAGGTGCCGGATTTCCGGCCGTGACGTCAGCGACCTCACCCAACGGCACCATCGGCCACCGGCTCACGCCGCACCCTCCCGGAGCTTCTCCATCAGAGCGTCAACTTCCTCGGCGATCTCCGCCTCAATAGCCTTTAGTTCATCCAACAGCACCAGTGGATCCCGATGCCGGATCTGCTCCCGTGCCTGCGGACGCCACCGCCCAGCGGACAAGTTGTTGTCCGCTTCACGTAGCGCCGTCGCCTCCGCAAACCACCACTTCTCCCCCCACAGCGCTTTCGCATCTCGAGTCCGCCATCGCTCCCAGCACGCCTCCCGCTCCGCGAAAGCCGAAACCAAGCCTGGCAGGTCGTCCGCCTCGATCAGCGTGTCGTGGTTGGCGTCCAGCTTGTAGCCGTCCGCCTCGGTGTGGAGGAACATCACGCGTTCCGTCCTTCGGCCCTTGTGGAACACGAGGACGGAGGTCTTCACGCCGCTGTAAGGCTGGAACACACCCCCGGGAAGGGAGAGCACGGCCTCGACCGCCGTTTCCTCCATCAGCATCCGCCGCAGCTCCTTGTGCGCGCCGGTAGAACCGAACAGCACGCCCTCAGGCACCACCACCCCGCAGCGTCCGCCTGGCTTCAGGGCGTCCAGCATGTAGCGGAGGAACAGCAGCTCGGTGGCCGTGGTGCTGCCGACGCGCACTTCGTCCACGATGCGGTCGCGGTCCACCCTGCCGGAGAAAGGCGGGTTGGCAAGCACCACGTCGAACCCTTCCAGTGGCAATCCGCGCTCGGCCTTCTTCGCGCGGTCCATCACCGTCGTCAGCACATTGCGCCTAAGGATGCGCACGTCCGGCAGCCCACGGAGCGTAAGGTTCATGGTAGCGAGGTTGACCATCTTCGGATCCACGTCGTTTCCGAAGAAGGTGCCAGTCCGGAGGCGCCGCCACTGGCGGGCGTTCAGTCGATCCCCCGCCCCGCGGCGGAGGGTCTTGCCGTCCACCTCCACCTCCTCGGTCCCTGCGGGGGAGGAGTTAGCTAGGCGGATGTGGTCGTAGGCCGCCACGAGGAAGCCCGCGGTCCCAGCCGCAGGGTCGTACACCGTCTCCCCGGCCTTGGGGTCTACGAGGCGTACTACGGCACGGATGATATGGCGGGGCGTGCGGAACTGGCCAAGCTCGCCGGCCTGCTTCACTTGGCGCAGCACGTGCTCGAACAGGTCCCCCTTCGTGTCGGCGTCGGTGGCACCCAGCCCAAGGCCGTCCACCAGCTCCACCACCTGGGTGAGCACCGTCGGTTCATCGATGGCAAGCCGCGCCCCGGCCATGAAGCTGGCGCCAAGGCTTTGAGCAAGTTGGCTGAAAAACGGGAACACCTCGTCGCGCACGAAGCGCACCAGGGGCTCGCCGGACATCCCGCGGGCCCAGACGGACCAGCGGAACCGCTCCGCGGGGATGGCTGCAACACCGGGCGCTGGGGCATTCAGCGGATTGCGCAGCTCCCACTCGCCCGCGAACAGGGAGCGGTATGGTTCGCCCTGTTCCTCCGCCTGGGCCCCGTTGTCGGCGTCGATGCCCTCCACAAGCAGGAAGAAAAACAGGAAGGCGAGCTGCTCGGCGTTGCTCAGGGGGTCCGGAAAGCCGCCGCCGTAGAGATAGCCGCGGATCTGGTCGATCCGCCGACGCATGTCGGGTGTCAGGGGCATCAGGTGTCTTGTCCTCTGGCGCTTTCGGAGCCCTCGCTCGCGCGCCGATCCTCGGTCTTCAGGTCCACCCGACCAAGTAATTTGCTCTCTTCGGAGCTACTGACGAAGCGGTCCGCGCGGTCGTTGTGCTTGGTAGCGTCGGTGCCGAATTGCTCGGCCAAAAAGTCCAGCGTCGGGCGGTGGCGCAGGCGGCAGCAGATGTGCTGGTTCGCGAAGCCGCCCTTGAACCAAGCGGCGCTGCTCTCGGGCAGCGTCTTGTCCCACGCCACTGCAAGCCCAAGCTCCGAGGGATACCGGGACAGCACCGCGGGCTGACGCAGCGATTGGTCACGCAGCCGTGCTCCGTCGGCGAGCACGAACTCGTTGATGGGCTGCGGTCCGCTGCCGACCACGCGGCCGGTGCCTACGTAGCCCCGGCCCTTAATGTAGGCGTAGAAGCGGTCCCCAGGCGCCGGCCGTCCCAGTTCCTCCGCCCAGTCTCCGGCGCCGGACACGAAGCCTAGGGTGCGGCAGTCATCCCAGGATCGATGTGGCTCACTAGCGACGTTGATGAACCACTCGCCGCTCCATGGCAGCTCCCGGCGCTCCTGTGCGCGCTCCACCACCGCTTCGACGTCCTTTAGCCAATCAGAGGCGAGGAAAGACATGCCGTCCTGCTCGAAGAACCGGAAGAAGGCGGCGTTGATGGACACGCCGTGCTCCTCGGCGAGATAGGTCACGATGCGACGCGATGCCTCGTCGAAGGCGGTGGCGACGACCACCATATGATGCGATGCGCTGAGCCCGTCGGGCAGCGGATCGCCAGCCCAATCCTGGAACGCAAGAGAGAGCGGGCGGCCGAGGAATGAGCCCGCAATGCCGTCCAGCTCCCGGTCGCTGAGCGTGCGGACCCAAGCCGCGTAGTCGAGGATCTGAGCGACCACCTCGCGAGGCGTCTTGTCGCGCTTGCACTCGATGATCCACACAGCCCCCTCGCGGTCGAGCGCGAGCAGGTCGATCACTCCCCCGAAGGCCGTCTTCACCTGACGGCCAATCACCAGCACGTCGAGGCCAAGCACTCCAGGGTCGGCAGCGATCCAGCCCTCGATGTCTGCCTCCCGCTGGAGTACGGATGGTTGCACTTCCCGAAGTTTGCCGTCCTGCACCCGCCACAGACGCGTCATGCTCTTGCACCCTCCCCGGTTCCCGGTGCTCGGGCGCCGCCGAACACGACAGTGTTCATCCGCGCCAGAAAGCCAGAAAGCGCTTCGGCGCCGCCGAATGCCGCTTCCCCGGCTGCAAGACCACCACGCAGGGAAAAAGGCGGCCGAGAAAACCGTGTAGCCGAGAAGCTGACCATCGCGGCGCCGTCACTGCGCAATTGCTCGGCCATCATGCCGGCCCACCGCTGGGCCTCCGCCCCCAGATCCTCGCCAGCGAGGAAAGCCTCGAACCGAGCGGCGAGACGTGCGCCCGCTTCGGCTTCCACGTCTGTGGGTGCGTCGGTGGCGGGGTCCCAGATTACCCACTCGCGCGTCGCCGGGTCGATCTCGTCATGAATGTCGAGGGTCACGAGGCGGCGCGGAGGGCCGGGCTTCGCAGCCTTGGGCGCCTCCATAATCACACCCCCCGGCAGGGCGTCGTCATTCTCGTGCGCCGCACAGTTGCCCACGAAGTCGAAGATGGTGAAGCCGGTCTTGCGAATGTGGTCAGCCCGCCTCGTTCCGCGCCCACGCATCTGGCGGTAAAGTACGCCCGAGCGCGTGAAGCGCGTCATGACAAGATTCACCACTTCCGGCCCGTCGAAGCCGGTGTCGAGCATATTTACGCTGACGAGCATGCGTGGGAACGGTTCCTTCTTGAAGCGTTTAATGATTGTAGGCGCGTCCGCCGTGTCGTCGGCCCCCATGCCTGACACCACGAAATCCGCGATGCGGGTGGTCGGGTTGGGTTTCTCATCGGCGAACGCCTCGTCGAGGAGATGCGCCAGGGTCTCGGCGTGGCGCTTTGTGACGGCGAATACGATGGTCTTTCCGCGGTCGGGCGCGCGTCGCACGCCATCGACGCCGGTGTAGCCGCGGTCTATGACGTCCCGGAACTCCCGCACGATGGCGCGATTGCGTTCCGGGATGGTGAAACGGCGCTCCAGCGCGGCCGGGTCCACGACGATGCCGTCCGCTCCGGCGAACAGCCTTTCCAACTCCTCCCGGTCGGAGGGGGAGAGGGCGTCCCAGTCAATCTCCTCTCTGCGCACCTCAAAGCCACCTTCTGCGGCGGTGCGCACCGTGCGGGCGTTGTAGATGCGGTGGGGGACGAGGTGACCCTCCTCCACCGCCTCGCGCAGGGTGTAGCGATAAGACGGCTCCGTCACTTCGAAGAAGCGGAGCGTATCGCGGACAAACGCAGCCTCCTCGGGGTCGGCATCCGGCTTGCCGACGAGCGGCGTGGCGGTCAGCCCAATTTTCACGGCGTCGAAGTGGTCTAGAGCGCGGCGGTACTCGCCGTAGATGGACCGGTGACACTCGTCCACGACGATGAGGTCGAAGTAGCCGGCGGAGTAGTGGCGGTACTCGTTGATCATTGTCTGAAGCGTGCAGACGGTGATGCGCTTCTCCGGTTTGAAGCGGGCCCCGGTCCCGCCCACCCGATACGCCGGCAGAGAGGGGACGTGTTCGACGAATGCATCCTCGGCCTGTTTGGCGAGGGTGTCGCGGTCCACCAGGAAAAGGGCGCGGGTGACGGCGTTGGCCTCGAACAGGCGCTTAATGAGAGCGGCCGCGGTGCGCGTCTTGCCGGTGCCGGTCGCCATCTCGACGAGGAACTTCCGGCGCCCTGCCTCGATGCCCCTGCATAGGGCCTCGATGCAATCGTGCTGGTAGGCCCGCTCGACGATGCGCTCGTCGATGGGGATGGAGGTTGGCGGCCGGCGGAGCGCGCGCGTGGCGAGACGGCGCTCTAGGTCGTCCTGTGAGAAAACGCCGGCAACGGCGCGAAAATGGGCGTCGTGGTCGAGGTCACGGAAGCGAACCTCCTCGCCGTTTGCGAGGAAAACGAAGGGGACTCCAGCTAGACGCGCGTAAGCCTCACCCTGCACCTCGGCTTTGCCCAGCGAAACGGAGGCGCGTTTGGCCTCCACAACGGCGAGTGCGCGGCCCAGCGCCGAGCAGAGGAGGTAGTCGGCCTTCGTTCCGTCAGACAGGAGATGCTCGAAGCGGATGGAGCGGCCGTCCGTGATCGCCCAGCCGGCGTCGCGGAGCTGCGCGTCGATCTTCACGCGTGAGAACGCCTCGGATGTCATTGAGCGCGACGTCGTTCAAACTGCGGGAACAGTTCCATTGTCCAGCTATAGGACGGTTGGACAAGTCGGTCACTGCCATTCGCGACCGCGTTGGGTCGGTATCTGGCGCAGGCCTGCTCTTGGCAACGGCTTTCCAACCGTGCGGGGGGGGGGCGTGTCCAAATCCTTCGCCCAATCAAGAATCACGACAAATGTCCAGCACTACGTCTCGCAGATCTTCAGCATGTTATGGGCTGAAATCGAGATGTTTGGCGGCCTCGCAAATAGGAAATTTCCTATTGCAAATAGGATAGAAACTATTACTGGTCCATTCGGCCATATTTATTTATAAAATCCCCTTACGATTGAGTATTTCAGCTGTTATGTGTCGGTCAGTGGCGTCCAAATGTGGAGCCGCGGCATGAATGGCGGTTCCGCGTAGGTCGTACGTGGAAACCGGAAAGCAACCTCTCGGGGGCGACCTGAAAACAGGAAGCCCCCCACCGCTGCACGGTGGAGGGGCCAAGCATGTGCTGCAGAAACAGCGGAGGGAATGAGCTCGCTGCAGGCTGGTTGTACTCTGGGTCTGCCAGAGCAAGCAATCGCGCGGTGGCAGTTCTATCCTTCGTCCGCGATTAGGGACGTGGAATATGGGTCGCAATACTCTGCACCATCTAACGCCGGAACTGCTCGCCGAGCGCTTGAACATATCGCTCCGCAGCGTCGAGCGCTGGCGCATGACAGGCGAGGGCCCGCGCTACATCCGAGCAGGTGCTCGGAAGATTTTGTACCCGCTTGCGGAAGTCGAGAGGTGGGAGACGCAGCGTATGCACGACAGCCGCGCCGCCGAGTTGGCGAGGTCGACGTGATGCGCGCTCGGTGCGCCACCGTCTGGCCAGGTGGCGCGTGCGCCGCCTTCCGCTTTGCCACCATCTGACACCGCCGACCCTTGCGAGTCGACGGCGTCGTCGCGGGAATAGCGGCTTCGCGCCGCCAGGCACGTACTTGCCCGCGCCGGTTCGCAAGGCTCCGGCCTTTTGAGAGGTTTGCCATGCAAGCCAACGTATCCTCCCGTCCGCCGCTTTGCTGCGGTGCGGCCTCTTCCACGCCGCCTGCTCTCGCCGCTGCGCTCGCACGGTCCGACCTTTCCCCTGAACTGCGCGCGTTCCTTCTCGACCTCCAGACGTGGTCGCGGCAGCGCAACCTGACGCCGCGTCAGCGTGCGGCGTGCAAGCGGATCGCCACCGCGCCCGACTTCACCGCAGTGAATCGCGCGGCGCTTGCGCGACTGCCGGAGGTGCTGGCGCGCCTCCTCCCCGGCGGGGGGGCACGCGGGGCGGAGTGGCATGCGGGCAGCCTCCGCGGCGAGGCGGGCAACAGCCTCCGCGTTCGGCTGCGGGGGAAGCGCGCGGGCGCATGGTGCGACTTCGCCACCGGGGAGAAGGGTGGTGATCCCGTTTCCCTCGCCGCGGCGGTGGCGATCCTTTCCCAGGAGGACGCCGCATGCGAGCTGGCACGAATGCTCGGCGTGGGGGGTTGCTTCCCGTGACTGACCGAATGCTTCAGCCCCAGGACCGATTTGCGCCGCTTGGCAACGGGGAGCTGGCACGGAACCCCGGCGAGACCCGCAGCAGCGAATGGCGCTCCGTCCTTCCGGCCATCGCGCCGCTGCCTTCGGCCTTGCGGCATCCGGGCCACGGCGTGCCGTCGCGCGTGTGGCACTACTGGGACGCAGGAGGGGCGCTGCTGTTCGCTGTCGCGCGCTTCGACCGCCCGGGCAGCGCGCGGAAGGAAGTGCTGCCTTATTGCTGTGGTGCGGACGGGCGGTGGAAATGGAAGGCTCCCCCCGAACCGCGCCCTCTCTACGGGCTCCGCGCGCTGGCCGAGCGGCCCGACGCGCCCGTGATCGTGGTCGAGGGTGAGAAGGCTGCGGCCGCGGCCGCCAAGCTGTTCCCTTCGCATGTCGCGGTAACGTGGCAGGGAGGAAGCGCCGCAGTAGGGAAGGCGGATTGGAGTCCCCTACGAGGCCGCAGCGTGTGCGTCTGGCCCGACGCGGACACGGGCGGCCAGAAGGCGACCCGTGCGATCTGCAAGGCGCTCTTGGGGCCGGGCGGGGCATCCGCGCTGGCGGTGGTGGACGTGCCTGCTGATTGGCCAAACGGGTGGGACGTGGCGGACGAGCCGCCCGCGGGAGTGTCCGCCGCGGCGCTACGGGACATGCTCGCCGCGGCCGAGCCGGTGGCAATCTCAGCCAGGAACGACGCGGAGGCGGTCGCCATTCCCAGGGGCTTTGTGATGAAGCGGGACGGGGTGTGGTGCGAGCCCGACCCGAATGCGGAGGGACACGCGACGCTGGCTCCGACCTTTGTGTGCGAGCCGCTCCGCGTAGTCGCCATGACCAACGACGGGCAGGGCCAGAGATGGGGGCGTCTGCTGCAGTGGGAGGACGCAGACGGGCGCCCGCATGAATGGGCGATGCCCAATGCCATGCTCTCGGGCGACGGAATGGAGATGCGCTCGCGGCTTCTTGACGGCGGGCTTCACCTCGGCACAGGGCACCACGCCCGCGGCAAGCTGTCTGAGTATCTTCTTCGGTCCCGCCCTCGCGAGCGGGTGCTTGTGGTGGAGCGGATCGGCTGGCACCGCGCGGGCGATGGGCGCCGGGTGTTCGTGCTGCCGGATCGGACGCTCCCGGCGGCGGGGACGGTCGCGGAGCTGCATATGATGTTGCAGACCTTACGCCCCGACCTGCTCCCGCCGTTGCGGCGCGCAGGCACGCTGGCCGATTGGCAAGATTGCGTCGCCCGCCATGCGGCGGGCAACTCCCGCTTGGCCTTCGCTATTTGCGCGGCCTTCGCGCCGCCGCTGTTAGGGCTTTTGGAAGCGGAGGGCGGCGGCTTTCACCTTAGAGGCGGATCCTCCATCGGGAAAACCACTGCGTTGGACGCTGCGGGCAGCGTTTGGGGCGGCGGTGGCCTGAACGGGTGGAGGAGGAGCTGGCGCACCACTGGCAACGGCGCAGAAGCAGTGGCGGCGAACCATTCTGACCTTCTCCTTTGCCTGGACGAAATGGGAGAAGCAGACCCGGAGACGGTGGCGGCGGCAGCCTACATGCTCGCCAACGGCGCCGGCAAAGCGCGCGCGGGGCGCGACGGTTCGGCGCGGCGTCCCGCCGAGTGGCGGCTTCTGTTCCTCTCGACGGGAGAGGAGGGCTTGGCGGCGCGTCTGGCGGAGGCACGCGGCGGGCCGAAGCGCGTGCGGGCCGGGCAAGAGGTGCGCATTCTTGACGTGCCGGCCGACACGGGCGTGCACGGTCTGTTGGAGTCGCTGCACGGTTTCGCTACGGCCGCCGAGTTGATTGACGAAGTGAAGGCAGGCACGGCGCGCTGTTACGGGACAGCTGGGTTAGCGTGGTTGGAAGCCCTCACCCACGATTTGGACGGCATGGTGGCGCGCGCGCGGGAGGTGATTGCGGCCGTAAAGAAGAGGGCGGTTCCGGTAGGGGCAGACGGGCAAGTTGTGCGCGCCGCCCACCGCTTCGCGCTCGTGGCGGCTGCGGGCGAGCTGGCGACGGGTGCAGGCGTTCTTCCGTGGGAACCGGACGAGGCGTCGCGCGCGGCACTCGCGTGCTTCAAGGCGTGGCGCGCCGCCCGTGCTGGCGGCGATGGTCCTGCCGAGGCCGCGGCGGCAGTGGACGCCGTGCGGCATTTCATCGAGTTGCACGGGCAAAGCCGCTTCGTCGCGCTGTCCGAGGCCGAAGGCAGCGAGGCAAGAAATGTGGACAAGCGGGCCGCGGTGATGAGCCGAGCCGGGTGGTGCAAAAGGGATAAGGACGGCACCCCGCGCTACCTCATCTTTCCGCAGGTGTGGGCAAGGGACGTAGTGCCGGGACACGACCCAGAGGCCGCAGCTCGGGCAGTACTTAAGGCCGGCTTTTTGATTGCGCAGGGGTCGGGCCGGTTGCAGAGAGCCGAGCGCGTGCCGGGCGAAGCCGGTTCGCTGCGGTTCTACGTCGTGCGAGGGACGATCCTCGCGGGCGAGGAGGGCACGAAGTGAAGGCGGCGCGGTCGCGCGATCCGCTTGACAGGTGGCGCCGGGCTTGGGTGGCCGTCCTTCCGAGGGTGTGGAGGACGGGGCGGCCTCCACTGTTGCCGCCGTGGCCAGTTGTGGCACGGCAGTGGCAACGGCGGCGCATCCAATGGGGAAAACGGGTGTTGCCAGTGTTAGCAGCGTTTCCACTGAGGGGTCATTGCAAGGGTGGGCTCGCTCGCGGCGCCCTTTTCGGGCCTGAGGCTGGACGATCATGACGCGGGCGAGGCCGCAGCGATGCGATGCTTATACGCGCGGCCGCCAGACCCCGGCGCTTACGTGTCCTAGACCCGCTGCGCAATGGGCTTTTGACGATGTCGCTGGGGTGTTTTCCAACGCTCGAAGAAAGGGGTGGGTGAAACGTCGCCACAGGGGAACTGGCATTGGCTTGAGCACAACTCCCTGCAACCGTCTGCGTGTCGGGGGCACCAGATCTCCATCCTCGCCTAGCGGTCGGCGTGCCCAGTGCGGGCTGCGCGTGCTTAACTGACGCGTGGCGGCCGAGAGGGCACGCCGGTAGGGTGAGCAGTCCCTCTCCCGCAACAGCCGCTTCGTTTGTACTCACCCGGTGATGGTCACGCCTACCGCGAGGTGGCCGGGTCACCGATCCCCGTTGCAACCCGGGCGGCGCTCATCCCCTGCGGGTTAGCCGGTTCGCGACGAAGCGCACCTGGCCCTCGTCGTCGCCGTAGACGTAGCGATGTGCTTGGCGGACTACCTGATCGTTCACGTCGCGCTGCAACTGACGGATGCCGATCCGCTTGATCACCTCTAGCGACGCCGCGGTGTTCGTCGCAACGAATAGGCGTGATGGACCGAGAGGGAGGAAAAGGTGACCGTCCGGCCGATCGAGGCCGTTCGTCATCACGACGGGATGGTCCGAAGTAAGGAACTTCCGGTCCGAACCGCTGACAGTGAGCACATTCCAAAGCATCTTGTTAAGGAAGTCACCGACCCTCTGACTATCGATCACGCTTCGGAATAGGCGTGTCCAAGACCTTTCCGCCGCGTCGTGGCGGAGATCCGTGCAGAACGCCTCGAAGGTGCGCTTGTCGTCCGGGTCACGGCGCGCTTCGAACTGATCGCGATAGGCGGGAGCGGTCTCTGAGACGAACTCCTTGTATTTAATCTTCAGCGCGGCCAGCCTCGCTGGTGAGCGGTAGTGGAGCGACAGGATGAACCTTGACCACCCGCTGCGGAGATCGGGGGAAAGCGCGGCCGGTCCAAGGCGTTCCTGCAGCATCTTGGTCAGCGCCTTGCTCGCGATCCCGTCGACCTTACTGAAGAACTCGTCCTCAAGAACTCGTTGGGCTCCAGCCGGAAACGCTGGGACCGAGTAAAGCTCGATCTCGTAGCCAGTTGCTGAAGGTGCCTTCATCTTCCCGACAACGTCGCGATGGGGGCGCGAGTACTCGCACACCTTGCCGTCCTTCACCCACCCGCCGAGGTAGAACACCGGCACGTAGTGGTGCCGCTTCGACTCCTGCACCATGACGCTCCCAAATGATCGGGGCATAGGACCCCAGATGGGGCTGTCTTGAGCAGACGTCGCGGCTTCCGGCAAGCGGCGCGGAGCGTCCCGCCGAAGTTAGAGCAAGTTCTGCTCGAGCTGATTCGCGAAAGTGCTTCCCCGACGCGGGGGTGATCTGATTCACCTTTCCTGCTGAGCGGAGGTGGCAGGCATGGCGAAGAGCTTGTCCGAGGATCTGCGGGTTCGGGTGATCGGGGCGGTGGATGGCGGTCTGTGGCGCCATGCGGCGGCCAAGCGGTTCGGGGTGTCGGTGGCCAGTGCGGTGCGCTGGCTGCGGGCTTGGCGCGATGCGGGAGCCAGGGCAGCCAAGCCACGGGGTGGAGACCGCCATTCGCACCGGATCGAAGCCTTCAGCGAGGTCATCCTGGGCGCCATCGAGGCGCAGACCGACATCACCCTGGTCGAGCTGTCCGAGTTGCTGGAGCGCGAGCATGGCGCGCGCTTTGCCCCGAGCACGATCTGGCGCTTCGGAAAGCGACACGGCCTCAGCTTCCCAAAAAAGCGCCCACGCGGCCGAGCAGGACAGGCCCGACGTCGCCGCGCGGCGGCAGGCGTGGTTCGACGCCCAGCCTGACCTCGACCCGCAGCGCCTGGTCTTCATCGATGAACCGGTGCATCGACCAAGATGGCCCGCCTGCGCGGCCGCTCCCCGCGCGGCCAGCGCTGTCGGGCCTCGGTGCCGCATGGACATTGGAAGACCACCACCTTCACCGGCGCGCTTCGGCTGTCGGGCATGACCGCGCCCGTGGTGCTGGACGGGCCGATGAACGGCCGGGCTTTCCTGGCCTATGTCGAGCAGGTGCTGGTGCCGACGCTGCGGCCCGGGGACACCGTGATCCTGGACAACCTGCCGGCGCACAAACCCCACGGCGTGCGCGAGGCCATCGAGCGTGTGGGAGCAAGGCTTTGCTTCCTGCTGCCCCCTTCGCCGGACTTCAACCCGATCGAGAACGCCTTCGCCAAGCTCAAGGCTCTGTTACGGAGGGCAGCCGCCCGGACCATCGAAGACCTCTGGGACGCCATCCGCGACGCACTGCCTGCCTTCACGCCAGCCGAGTGCGCCAACTACTTCACCGCCACAGGCTATGAGCCCGAATGAACAGATTCTGCTCTAGCAGCCTGTCGGATTCCCATCGGGCCTGAGATCGGCGAATCTGCTCGTCATGACGCAGTTCATTCCGTTCAGCCGTGACCAAGCCTTCCTGCTGCCGCCTGACGCGAAGGACTGGCTGCCCTGGGACGACGTGGCCCACTTCGTGGTGGCGGCCGTGGATCGGGTGCCGCTTGGCGCCTTCGCCGTGCGCCCGGTCCCCGGCGGCAAGGCGCAGTACCACCCGCGCCTGCTGCTGGCGCTGCTGATCTACGCCTACGCCAACGGCATCTTCTCCTCGCGCCGCATCGAGCGGGCGACGCACCGCGACCTGGGCGTGCGCTACGTGGCGGCGAACCTGCACCCCGACCACGACACCATCGCCGCCTTCCGCCGCGCCAACCGCGCCGCGTTCGAGGCCGCCTTCCTGCAGGTGCTGCTGATCGCGCGAGAGGCCGGGCTGCTGCGGCTCGGGACCGTGGCGATCGACGGCACCAAGCTTGATGCCAACGCCTCCAAGATCCGCTCGGTGCGATACGACCGGGCCAAGGAGTTGCGCAAGAAGCTCGCCGCAGACATCGCCGAACTGACCGCCCGCGCCGAGGCGGCCGACGCCGAGGCCCAGCCCGATCCGCAGGCGCTGCCCGCCGAGATTGCCCGGCGCGAGGCGCTGAAGGCCAAGCTCGATGCCGCCTGCGCCCGCTTGGAGGAACAGACCCGCGCGGAAGCCGAGGCAGCCCGGCCGGAGTATGAGGCCAAGAAGGCGGCTTACGACGCCAAAAAGGGGCGGCGCGGCCGCCCGCCGGTGCCACCCCAGGACGACCCGCCGCCCACGCGCCAGTCTGAAGTTCCCCCACTTTCGTGGACAGGTTCGTGGCTTGGGTTTCAGGGAGGGGCTGGGGCGGACTGGAGCTTCTCCTTCTCGAAAGTGGCGGGCGATTTGTAGCCGAGAGCCGAGTGAAGCCGGAGCGGGTTGTACCAGGCTTCGATGAAGATGAAGACGGCCATGCGCGCTTCGGCTTGGGACGCGAAGCGGCGGCGGGCGAGGAGTTCGCACTCGAGGCTGGCGAAGAAGCTTTCGCACATCGCGTTATCGTAGGCGTCGCCCACCGAGCCCATCGAGGGCCGCACGCCGGCCTCGCGGCAGCGATTGCCGAACGCCAGCGAGGTGAATTGCGACCCCTGGTCCGAGTGAAGGATCGTGTCGCGCGGACGCCGCTGTCCCAGTGCCATCTCAAGAGCGTCCAGGACGAGTTCCGTGCGCAGGTGGTTCGCCATGGACCAGCCGACAATCTTGCGGCTCCACGCGTCGAGCACGACGGCGAGGTAGAGGAAGCCCGCAACTGTCGGAATGAACGTGATGTCTGTGACCCACAGCCGGTTCGGGCCAGGGACGGAGAAATCGCGATCCACGAGGTCCGGTGCGGGACGCCTCTTGGCACCGCGGCGCGTCGTGACAGGACCACCCCTCCTGCGGCTGACGCCGAAGAGACCGGCCTCGCGCATGAGCCGCGCGATGCGCTTGCGACCGTGTCTCTCGCCTCCGGCGCGCAGCTCTGCATGAATCCGTGGCGCCCCGTACGTCTCTCGGGAGGCCGCGTGGGAGGTCCGGATCTGCTGCAGGAGCGCTGCATCTGCCTCCGAGCGCGCCGAGGGCGGACGGCTCATCCAGGCGTAGTAGCCGGCACGTGAGACGCCGAGGAGGCGCGCCATCGTCGCGACCCGGAAGGTGGCCTGGTTCGCGCTCATGAACCGGAAGACCCGGATGGGATCGTCCCGGTCTCCCTCGCGAACCAGGCCGCGGCTCGAGAGAGGATGTCGCGCTCCACGCGGAGCTGCCGGTTCTCCCGCCGGAGCCGGGCCAGCTCTTCACGCTCGGCGGTCGTGAGCACGTCAGCGGCCGGGGCGGATGCAGATTTCGGACCTCGTCGGCCCTCCGCCCGGTCCGCAGCGGCCACCCAGTTCCGGATCGCCTGGGCAGAGGGCTCAAACTCACGGGCCAAGCTCTCGGGCTCACGCCCGGCTCGCACCAACTCGACCATCTGGCGCCGGAACTCCGGCGCGTAGGGGGGATGTGTTCTGGCGACCATCGGACACCTCGTGTGACAGCATCATGGGTGTCCACGGAACCGGGGCAACTCCAGTCCAACCTCACCGATCCTGACAGCGCGCTGATGCGCCGCTCCGACGCCCATGAATACCGCCAGGCCTTTAACGCCCAGGCCGTGGTCTGCGCCGACGGCTCACAGCTGATCCTCGCCACCGACGTCGTCGCAACGCCCGCTGATGCGCCGAACTTCGCCGCCACCATCCTCGGCATGGAGCACGGCATCGGCCTGCCGAAGACCGTCCTCGCCGACACCGGCTTCGCCTCCGCCGAAGCGGTCGCCGCACTCGAAGCGCGCCACATCGAGCCGCTGGTCGCCATCGGCCGCACCCAGCCGCATCGCGCCTACGACTTTCGCCCCCCGCCCGCGCCCAAGACACCGCGCCGCATCGCCGAACCCTGGCGCCTCGCCATGCAGGCCAGGTTGGAGACCGCCGATGCCAAAGCCCGCTACGCCCACCGAAAGCAGACCGTCGAACCCGTCTTCGGCATCATCAAGGCCGCCCTCGGCTTCACCCGCTTCCACCTCCGCAGCCTCGCCAAGGTCACCAGCGAGTGGACGCTGATCGCGCTCGCGTACAACTGCCGCAGGCTTCACCGCCTGCGGCTGGCGACATGATCCGCAACTCAAATGTCCCACCGCCAGCAGACCCAAACCCGACAGGCTGCTAGGTCGCGGACACTGGGTGAACGGAAAGGCCGGTAGCGGCGTGCTTCGAGGCGGCCTGGAAACAGTTACGGACCTAACTTGTGGTTGTACGCAAGAAGAAGGGAATTTGGTTCATTCCGCTGACTTCGATCCGAAGCGGCCTCCGCGGCCGCGCCTCCTCTCCGGTCGGCCCCGGCCTCAGCTTTCCGCCTGGACATGGCCACGTAGGTGATGGCCGAGCGGCGCTTCGCAGCTGCGTTTCTGCAGCGCAGGCAGAGTTGGACGAACAAGCGAGGGTCGCCAGGTTTCGCGTCTGGTCAGCCGTCTGATAATGGGCCAGTCAACGCAATCATATGCCCTCGAAGCCAGTAGTCCACGAAGCGCGCAAAATCCTCTGGCCCCTCGATCCGCGCCGTGGCGCGGACAGAGGCCAAGATCGCTTTGTGGTCATGGTGGCGCTCGCGGATCAGCTGACGCAGCAGGAACGAGGTCGCCTCGCGGCGTGCCTCGCGCGTGTCGACGCGCCGCCAGATATGCAGCAACGCATGCAGGACGACGGAGACGTGCGAATGTGGATCGGAGCTTGCCCCGCCCAGCGCGTATCCCACCGCCGTGAGACACGGCCCCGGCGCGGCGCCGGCTCGGCCATCCGCGACGGTAGCCAGCACTACGTCGCGTGCGGAAACGGACACGTGGAAGTGGCCGCTCCCCACCAGCCCGACCGTCGCTTCCATGGCCGCTTCGGCAGAGACAAAGCCGCTTGTCGCAGCTGCGTGGACTACTGGCTGCATCCAGGCAAGGCGATTAAAGCCCAGTGCGAGAGCAATCTCGCGCATCAAGAGGTCGTCAGTCACTAAAAGCAAATCGCGCCCGCGGGCTACGAGGAGAGCGTCAAATACGTGCGAGACCCCCGAGGAGACATGCGCGCGGAGGTCATCCGGCACGCTGTCGTCCAATTCGACGGCGCAGACGACCGCGTTCGCCTCCAACCAAGCCATCGCCCGATCGAACTCCGCCAACTCACTTGACGCGTCCTCCGCCGCCACCTCTTGGATCAGGATCTTCCCGTCGGGGAGCCACGACGCCGCCTTGCGGCCTGTCGCTGCGTCGCACGCGAGCCGCTCGCGCCTCGCGGCCAGCCGATCCACGAGCGACCGCGGCACGTGAACGGTGCCACAGGTGCCCTCAACGACCTCCAGCAGCCCGAGCTTCCAGCCTGTCCAAAATGTGAGAGTATCGAGGACGCACCCCCGCCCGCCGTTCACCTCAATCGCGCCACGTGCCGCCTTGCGTTCGACAGCCGCGCCGTGCGCGACCTTCAACTTCAGTCCTTGGGACGTCAAACCTTGCGCCACGTCGATTTCGTCCACACCGACCCTCAGCGCGAGCAAGGAGAGCGGCATTTGGCCGTGTAAGTACGCGCGCTGCTCAGCCTGAACGAAATCGTAGCGCGCCTTGAGTCGAGCCTTGAACTCGTCCAGGCCATCTTCGCGCGAGGGATCAACACTCAAGCTTTGCAGCCCGCTCCGGCCCGGAAACCTCGCCTCATAGCGCTCCAGGATGGAGTGCAGCCGGGCGACGTATTTGTGGCGAATTTGGATGACCTCGCCTGACGCATAGCGGTCGCCCGCCGTCAGCCCAACCAGCCCTCGGGCCAACGGGTGCTCCGGCTCCAAAGCTTCGGCGTCGAGCGCCCTCAGCGTTGGATCGGCCTCGATCACCACAAGCCGACGGCCGCCTCCATCTTCGCGCAGGTCCACGGCGCAATCGACGCTCGCGGCCGCCGGCTGCCAGCGGCTTCCGTGGTCGCCATCTCCGCGCTCGCGACCCTCCAGCAGGACAAGCGACATTAGCGCCATCCAAGCATCAGGGGCATCTCGGTTTGCCAAGAAGAGGCGGTAGGCGAAGGCCACACCGCGGTCCTGGAAGCCAAAGTGAGAGAGCAGCGCCGCGACGCGCAGCTGCCGATTCAAGTCCAGCCCGCGCGTCTTCTCGATCGGCTTACCGAGTTCGGTCCGCAGGTCGGCGATCCGTCCGCGCCGGAGGAGAATCTCGAGAAGAAGCACTTGCGCGACACCGCGATCAGGCCGCAATTCAAGCAGCCTGCGCGCCGCCCATTCGGCCCCATCTAGGTCGCCGTTGTTCCAACCCAGCACAGCGGCTGCCCACAGCACCGCCGGATCATGGCGGACGCGATCCGACGACGAAGCCAGGGTTTCGAGAAAGGCCCTGTCGCGGCGCGCTTCGGCGAGGCACTGGAGAAAAAGAACAACCGCCGGCGTGGGACGCATCAGGTCGAGGCGTCCCTCAAGCAGGCGGCTCGCCTCAAGTGGCCGGCCAACTGAGCGCAGTTCGTCGGCGAGCAGGTGCCTGACCAGAACAGGCGTGTCCGGCGCGAGCCGTTCCGCGATCTCCGACAACTTCGTTGCCGCCTCAGCCGCGTCGCCAGCCTGGCGCGCGGCGGCCTTCGCCTCTATTGCGTCCGCCACTGGCGCGGCCCACGCTAATGCGCGTATCGCAGCAATGGCATCGCGCAAATCGTCCGGGCGGTCGAGTTGTACAGCAAGCTCGGCGACGAGTAACCAACGGCCAAGCATCTCTGCCGGGGCGAGGTCCGACACGTCCACCGCCTTGACCGCCTCCAAAGCAAGTGCTGGCTGCTCCCGGCCCTGCAGATCGGCCAGCAAGAGCTGGGACTCTGGATCGTCGCGGCCGGTCAATAGAGCCTCCGCCTCGCTCGCACGGCCAAGGGCAAGCAGGTTGAGGGCGCGCAGGCGGCCGAGCGACGGCTCCGCCGCAAGGAGGCCGCCCGCGCCGGCGAGCAGTTCTTCGCACTCGGCGTGGCGCCCACAAAGGCGCAACAACACGCAGGCGTTGTTCAGGTGAGCAATGGTGTCGTGGAGATCGTTGTAGCCGATCCGCCGAAGCCGCTCGACCTGCGCCTTCAGCACATCGGCGGCGTTGTCTAGAAGACCCGCGCCGCCAGGCAGCGGCGCGCCGGCGACAGGGCCGTTCACCTCAGTCGCTAGCGACAGAACGGCTGTGGCGTGAAGGATTTGCAGAGGGTGCGCGGCCGGGTGCCGCGCGGCCGCTTCAATGCAGTGGACCTGCCAGCCAGACATTTTGCGATAGTGCCGGAATTCGGAAATCGCATAATCGGCGCCCGGCGTGCCGCGGAGACTCTCAGGCACCAGCGTCTCCGGCTCACCCACCCATCCGGTGCGCGCGGCAGCGTGGATCAGGACCTCGACTGCCTGCTCGGTGACCGTGCCTGCGGCGAGGGCCGCCCGGGCGAACGTCATAGCCTCCTCGTGACGTCCTTCAAGGAGGTGGGCCACCGCAAGGTTGCCGATGGCCTTGGGGTCGGTCGGGCGCAGCGCGTAGGCGGTGACAAAACGGCGTGCCGCTTCCGGGAAGCGGCCGAGCCGCAAAGCAGCGGCGCCGAGACTGGAAACCACGCGAAACTTTGCCCAGGGTTTGCTTTCGAGGTCGGCCAACTCCTCGATGTCCAATAGCCGGCGCTCGGCGCCGCGCGGGTCGTCGCCCTCCACGATCAGGTCGCGAAGGATGTCGATCCGGGCGTGCAAGGCTGCATCCTCAGCGCCGTAGGCACCGCCCCCTGCGTCCAGAGCAACAGGCAACGCATCTCCTGTCGCTGAGGCAGTCTCGGCGATGTTCAAGAGTCGCTGCCCCTGTGCGCTCTCGAAAAACCGCGTCAGCTTATCAGTGATCTCGGCGGCTTCCGCGTGCTTCGCTTCCACAAAAGCCCGGGGCACTGAGAGCCGCGATGAACTTTCCAGCAGCTCGGTAAGCCGCGACCTGCGCAACACGCGGTGCTCGCGTTCACGGGCGACGCTGGTGCGCAGCACCTCCATGAAGACCGCATCGGAGAGCCGACGCCCCTCGTCGTGCGGCACCTTGAGTTCGTCGTGCGCACGGATGGCAACCAGATCCCTCAGCCGCCCTTCCAGGATCGCCCAATCTGGCTGCCCGCATAGCCAGTCAATCCGCGCTACGAAGTCCCGGCGGAACGCCTCGTCATCGCGAGCTGCGCAGTAGGCGCGGACGCTCGGAGGCAGGTCGAGCGCCTCCAGGACCTGACGCAGGGGCTTGGGTTTGGCACGCCCAGCCGCGACCTCCGCCCAGACGTCGAGGCCGCGCCTCCCCTCGGGCCGATGGGCGAGCCTCTTCTCCATGCCGATCTCGGCGGTCGTCAGGTAGGCAAGCCGCACACAGCGACCCGGGTTCGCACCTGAAAGCTCGACCAGCGACGCCATGGCCTCGCGTACGTCCTGGGAGAGAAGCGTGACCCTGCCCGGGGTGTCCTTGACCTGACGGGCGTTGAGGGCACTGCGCGCCGCGACCGCAAAATCCTCCGCCACTTCGAGCAGCAGGTCCTCGTCAACGTTCAACTCAAGCCATGCGAGTGATGCGGCGTACACTTGGTAAGCGTAACCCCGCAGCGACGCCACGGCCTCGCGCGCGGAGTCCCCGACGACTGGACCAGGAACGCGGGACGATTTGACTGCGCGAAGGCCGTCCCGGCCATCTGCGGTGACGCCGATCAGACCATCGGCCGGCGGGGAGGGATCGCGTAATATTTCGTGGCCCATGTGGACGGCGGACGACGGGATGGAGCCGCGGTCAGGCAGTGTTGGCCTCCGAGATCGCTGTTTGATTCGCATCCGCGTCATTCGGACGCGACCAGCGGGGTGAACCAGATCACCCCGCCCTCCAACGATGCTGTTCGTTGGCTGTTACAGCGGTTAGTCCGTGCGCAGCTGGTGTCGCCGCCGCCATGTCGAGGGCGCGGACTACCACCTTAGCCCCACACACGCGAAGAACGTCGAAACCGGCGCGGAAGCTATCCAGTAAAGTCGTGAAAGGTCGATTCGGGGACGGGGCCCCAAGGTGGGTGCAACCGAACCCGAAAACCGCTGAGTAGGTCCGCACGAGGTCCGCGATCCGAGGGTCCGCAAAATAAGCGGTGCTAAACACCCCTTAAGTCATTGATCTGGATGGTGGGCGCACTAGGGCTCGAACCTAGGACCCGCTGATTAAGAGTCAGCTGCTCTACCAACTGAGCTATGCGCCCATCCGTGGGGCGGGGTTCTACCCGCATCCGCAGCTTTGTCAAACCCCTTCATGCCCAGGGGATACTTCCCGCCACCCGCCGGTGCCTCGCGCACATAGCTTGGCCAGGCCAGGCCGGTGACGCGACCGCGCAGGGCGCGCAGCAGGGCCAAGCCTTCCTCCTCGGGAACGTGAAAGCGCGCGGTGCCGGGGGCGGGATCCAGCTGGTGCAGGTAATAGGGCTTCACCCGGTGGCGGAGCATGGCGCGGAACAGCGCCTCCAGCGCTTCCTCGCTGTCATTCACCCCGCGCAGCAGCACCGATTGGCCCAGCAGCACAGCACCGGTGCCATGCAAGGCGCGCAGGGTCGGGAAAGAATCCGGCGTGAACTCGGACGCATGGTTGGCGTGGACGCAGAGATAAAGCGGCTTCTCCAGCATCAGCGCCGCCAGCAGGGCAGGCGAGATGCGTGCCGGGTCGGCCACCGGAACGCGCGTGTGGATCCTCAGCGTCTCCACATGCGGCAGGGCGGCAAGCCGGGCCAGCATCGCCCCGAGTCGCCGGGGCGAAAGCATGAGCGGATCGCCGCCGGTCAGGATGACCTCGCGGATCTCCGGCTTCGTGGCAAACCACTCCAGCGCAGCGTCCAGCTCTGCCTCGGAAAGCAGGCCGCCATCTGGCCCCACCGCCTCGCGACGGAAGCAGAAGCGGCAATAGACCGGGCAGGCGAGGAGGGGTTTGAGCAGCGCCCGGTCGGGATAGCGGTGGACCACCCCCTTCACCGGGGAGAAGGGGGCATCGGCCGTCGGGTCGTCCAGCTCGTGCGGGGCGGTCTTCAGTTCCGCCGCATCGGGCACGTATTGCCGCGCCACCGCCGGCTCGCGCGCCGCCAGGGCGGCGACATGCGGCGTCAGCGCGACCGAATAGCGCCGGGACACGTCGCGCAGGGCCGGCACGGCATCGGGCGGCACCAGCCCGGCTTCGGCGAGGTCCTCGGCGGTGCGGAGGGGGCGGGGGGCCATGGCGGCGCTGCCCATGCCCTGCTAGGGGCGCGGGCGCAATGCCCCCCTGGTCGCCCGAGCGCCTCGCGTCGCGCATGCCCTTCCTCGAAGCCCGCACCCGGCTCACCGCCGCCACGCGCGCCTGGTTCACGGCGCGCGGCTACCGGGAGGTGGAAACGCCCTGCCTGGTCCCCGCGCCGGGGATGGAGGTGCATCTGCGCGGCTTCCCCAGCGAGTACGAGCCGCATCTGGGCCAGGGAAGCCGCAAGCGCCTGTGGCTCCGCACCTCGCCGGAAATGGCGCTGAAGCGCCTCCTGGCCGGCGGGGCCGGGCCGGTCTTCGAATTGGCGCGGGTCTGGCGCAACGGCGAGGTGGGCGAGCGCCACGCGCCCGAGTTCACCATGCTGGAATGGTACCGTCCTGGCTTGTCGCTGGACGGGCTGATGGACGAGGCGGAGGCGCTGCTGCGCGACCTGTGCCCGCGGCGCGTCGCCTTCGGCGGCGTGGAGACGGACCTGTCCCTCCCCTTCGAGCGCATCACCTGCGCCGAGGCGTTCGAGCGCTGGGCTGGCGTGGACCTCCTCGCCAGCCTGCGGCCCGACGGGACGGGCGACGCGGCGGTGCTGGGCGCGCGGGATGGGGAATCCTGGGAAGATGCCTTTTTCCGCCTCCTGCTCGACCACGTGGAGCCGCGCCTGGGCCGGGAGCGCGCGTCCTTCCTCTCCCACTGGCCGGCACCCCAGGCCGCACTGTCGCGCCGTGACCCGGCCGACCCTCGCCTGGCGCTGCGCTTCGAGCTGTTCGCCGGCGGGATCGAACTGGCCAATGCCTTCGACGAGTTGACCGACGAGGCGGAGCAGCGCACCCGCTTCGCCCACGACACGGCGGAACGCGAACGCCTCTACGGCGCCGATGCCGCCTGGCCGATGGACGAGGATTTCCTCCAAGCCGTGGGCCAGATGCCCTCGGGCAGCGGCATCGCCCTCGGCTTCGACCGGCTGGCCATGCTGGCCGCCGGCGCCCGCCGCATCGAGGACGTGCTCTGGCTGGGGCGCTTCCCCTACGAGGACTGACCGGGGCGCCACACGGGCGGTGCTTCGCTGCCCACCTGCTCCACGATGCGCGCGTAATGCTCGGGGCGGCGGTGGCGGGCGAAGTCGAAGATGGTGCTGCGGCCGAGTTCGCACCGCGTGAAGTCCGCCTCGGCCACGATCACTTCGTCGTCCCAGGTGGTGGCCTGGGCCAGGATCTCGCCCTGCGGGTTCACGATGACCGAATGGCCGAACAGCTCGTGCCCGTCCTCGGTCCCCGCCTTGGCGGTGGCGACGGCGTAGCAGGCATTCTGGTAGCAGCCGGCGCGGATCGAAAGTTGCGAATGCTCGACGCGCAGGTGATGCGCCTCGAAGCCGCGATTCTCCATGTTCAGGGACGGCGTGTTGTAGCCCAGCATCACCAGCTCGACCTGCTGCAGCCCCAGCACGCGCCACGCCTCCGGCCAGCGGCGGTCATTGCAGATCAGCAGACCGAGATTGGCCTCCGTCCCGCCGACGGGCGCGCGCACCACCGGGAAGCCGAGGTCGCCCGGCTCGAAATAACGCTTCTCCAGGTGCTGCACCTTGCGCACCGGGTCGTATTCCTTGTGCCCCGGCAGATGCACCTTGCGATACTTCAGCGCGACCTCGCCCGAGGGATGGACATAGACGGCGGTGTTGAAGCGTCGTCCGTCGGGCGTCTTTTCCGCGTAGCCCAGGTGGAAGCCGATCCCGAGCTTGCGCGCGGCCTCGAAGAGCGGCGCGGTCTCGTTGGACGGCAGGGCGTGCTCGTACCAGTGGTCGGCTCTGTTGAGGTCCTCCTCGTACCAGCGCGGGAAGAAGGTGGTCAGCGCCAGCTCCGGGAAGACCACCACCTCCGCCCCCATGCTATGCGCCTTCTCCATGAGGCGGACCATGCGCCCCACCGCCACGCCGCGCCCTTCCGCGCGCTGGATGGGACCAAGCTGGGCGGCGGCGAGGACGGTCTTGCGGCTCATGGGCGGGCTCCTTGCGACTCCGCAGGAATAGGCCAGGGCCGGCGCGGCGGAAATGGCTTGCCAGGGCGGCGCGTGGAGGTTCCCATGCCAGGGGAAGCGCCGAACAAATTCAGGAGCCATGAACCATGAGCTTGCCCCGCCGCGCCCTTTTCGCATTGCCGCTGGCCGCGCCCGCCTTCGCGCAGACCGCTGCCTCCCGCACCTTGCGCTACGTGCCGCAGGCCGATCTGACGGTGCTCGATCCGGTCTTCACCACGGCATACATCAGCCGCCACTTCGCGCTGATGGTCTATGACCAGCTCTACGGGCTGGACAGCAATCTGCGCCCGCAGCCGCAGATGGCCGAAGGCCACGCCGTCGAGGATGACGGCAAGCTGTGGCGCTTCACCTTGCGCGAGGGCCTGCGCTTCCACGACGGATCGCCGGTGCGTGGCCGCGACTGCGTCGCCTCCATCCGCCGCTGGGCGGCGCGCGATTCCATCGGCCAGGTGCTGATGAGCCGCGTCGCCGACATGAAGGAGGAAAGCGATCGGGTATTCACCATCCGCCTGAACCGCCCCTTCGGCCCGATGCTGGACGCGATGGCGAAGCTCGGCCCGCCGGCGCTGTTCATCATGCCGGAGCGTCTGGCCTCGACCGACCCGAACCGCGCCCTCACGGAGGCGGTCGGATCCGGTCCCTTCCGCTTCCTGCCCGGCGAGCGCATCGCCGGGGCACGCGTCGCCTTCGAGCGCAACCCAGACTACGTCCCGCGCCCAAACGGCACGTCCGACTGGGCGGCTGGTCCGAAGCGCGTCCACATGGACCGCGTCGAATGGCTGACCATGCCCGATCCTGGCACGGCCATGGCGGCCCTGCGCTCCGGCGAGGTGGATTGGTGGGAGAATCCGGGCAACGACCTGCTGCCGGTGCTGCGCCGCGCCCGCGACGTGCATGTGCAGCGCGCGAGTCCGTTGGGCACCTTCGGCACGGGCGTGTTCAACACGATGCACCCGCCCTTCGACAAGCCGGCGGTGCGCCGCGCCATCCTGCGCGCGATGAGCCAGGAGGATTTCATGACCGCTGCCGCTGGGGCTGATTCAGAGCTGTGGCGCGCGGGGGTTGGCGTCTTCACGCCCGAAACACCCCTTGCGAACGACGAGGCGCTGGAGGCGGTCACCGGCCCGCGTGACATTGAGCGTTCCCGCCGCGAGCTGCGCGAGGCGGGCTACAACGGCGAGCGCGTGGTTCTGCTGGCGCCCGGCGACTACCCGCTGCTGGGCGCGCTGGCCGAGGTGCAGCGCGACCTGTTCCAGCGCCTGGGCGTCAACCTCGACTACGTGGTCACCGACTGGGGCACGTTGGTGCAGCGCCGCTCCCGCCGCGAGCCGCCGGGGCAGGGCGGCTGGAGCATGTTCCACACCACCTGGAACGGGCTGGACGGCATCAACCCGGGCGTCATGCAGTACATCCGCGCCAACGGGCAGGGTGCCTGGTTCGGCTGGCCCGACATCCCGGCGCTGGAGGAGGCGCGGCTTTCCTGGTTCGACGCGCCGGACCTGGAAGCGCAGAAGGCCTCGGCCCGCCGCATCCAGCGCATCGTGATGGAGGAGGCGCCCTACCTGCCCACCGGGCAGTATTTCGGCTCGACCGCGTGGCGGCGCGGGCTGGAGGGGGTGATCGCGCCCATCTACGCCATGTGGAACATCCGCCGGACGTAGCATCACGGCGCGGCCTCTGATCCAATGGCGGCGGGAGGACCCGACGCCATGACCGACCTGCGAATGGCCCTGGAGGCCGCGCTGAACCTGCCCGGCTGGGCGCGCCACCTCGCCGGGCACCGGCCGGACTCGCCGCTTTCCGCCCTGCCGGTGCTGCGCAAGTCGGAGCTTCCGGCGATGCAGGCAGCGGAACCGCCCTTTGCCGGGCTGGCCGGCCCGGCCTCCGGCTTCGCGCGACTCTTCGCCTCGCCAGGGCCAATCTTCGAGGGCGCGCGTGACCGGCCCGACCCCTGGCGCTTCGCCCCCGCCTTCGTCGAGGCCGGCATCGGCGAAGGCGACATCGTGCTGAACTGCCTGAGCTACCACCTGACGCCGGGTGGCTTCATCCTGGACGCGGCCGCACGCTCGCTCGGCGCGGCGGTGATCCCGGCCGGACCGGGCAACAGCGCCGCCATCGTGGAGGCCATCCGCGCCTATCGCCCCACCGCCTATGCCGGCACGCCGGATTTCCTGAAGATCCTGCTGGAAGCGGCCGGCGAGGCCGGCTCCACGATCCGCAAGGCCGTGGTCACCGGCGCCGCCTTTCCGCCCAGCCTGCGCGAATGGGTGGCCGGGCAGGGCATCCTCGCGGTCGAGGCCTATGGCACGGCCGAACTCGGCTTGGTCGCCCACACGACGCGCGACGCCGCGCCGGGCATGCGCATCGCCCCCGGCATCCTCGTGGAGATCCTGCGCCCCGGCACGAACGAGGCGCTGCCGGATGGCGAGGTGGGCGAGGTGGCCGTCACGATCCCCGACCCGGTGCATCCGGTGATCCGGTTCTCGCCGGGCGACATGTCCATGCTCATGCCCGGCGGGCGGTTGCGCGGCTGGATGGGCCGCGCCGACCAGAGTTGCAAGGTGAAGGGCATGTTCGTCCGCCCCGAGCAGGTCGCCGCCATCCTGCGCCGCCATCCGGAGGCCGGCCGCCTGCGCCTCGTCGTGTCCCGCGCGGGGGAGGTGGACGCGATGGAGCTTCTGGCCGAGGGCGGGGATGCGGCCGCGCTAGAGGCGACGCTTCAGGCCGAAACCAAGCTGCGCGGCGCGGCGCGGGTGGTTCCCGCGAACTCCCTGCCGCGCGACGGCAAGCTCATCGCGGATGATCGCCCGGTGGCGTGACGCGGCAGGCGCCGGGCACGCGCGCCGCCTGCCGCAGCACCCCCGGCGCGCGCGACACGCCGAGCGGAGAGACGGGCAGCCCGCCCTGCTCCAGCGCCTCGGCCACCCAGGTGTTGCAGGTATAGGCCAGGCTGTAGCCCTGCGCGGCCGGGATGAACCGCCCCTCCGGCACCGGGCCGGCCGGCAGGGAGCGGTCGAGGAAGCGGTTCAGCCCCGCAGCATCCGACAAAGGCAGGCCAATGGCCGGGGCTGAGAGGCCGGGGTCGGGCGCGCCGGCGGCAGGCACCGTCTCGATCACCGCCGGGCCGGGCAGGGGGGCCAGGGCATAGGCGGCGAGGCCCGGCCCGTCCGGCTGGTCAAAGAAGCCGCGCTTGCCGAAGCCGAGCCGCACCGCCGGCGCGCCGCGCGCCAGCGCCGCGGGCCGGCCCCGGAGGGCAGAGGCGGGCAGGTTGATCTCCGTGTGGATGCCGCGGTCGTAAAGGATGAGGTCTAGATGCGCCCCGGGCGGGCAGTCCGGCAGGTCCGGCGCCGTGGCGCAGGCCGTGGCGAGGAGCAGCAGCGGAAGGGCGCGCATCACTCGACGTAGATCATCTTCCGCGTCATGCCGCCGTCGCTCAGGAACTCGCTGCCGGAAACGAATCCGCTTTCGGGCCCAAGCAGCCAGGCGGCGAGGGCGGCGATGTCCTCCGGTTTGCCCACCCGCCCGGCGGGATGCTGCGCGTGGTCTTCCGGGCGCAGCTCCTCGCCCTCCACGTCGATCCAGCCTGGGCTGATGCAGTTGGCCCGCACTTCCGGCCCCAGGCTGATGGCGAGGGCATGGGTCAGCGCCACCAGCCCGCCCTTGGAGGCGGCATAGCTCTCCGTGTCCGGCTCGGATTGCCTGGCGCGGGTGGAGGCGATGGTGACGATGGCGCCCCTTGCCGTGCGCAGCATCTCCTCCGCCGCGCGGGCGAGCAGGAAGGTGCTGGACAGGTTGGTGGCGATGACGCGCGACCAGTCGGCCAGGGACAGCTCGCGCAGCGGCTTCCGCACCATGATCCCGGCGTTGCAGACCAGCCCGTCCAGCCTTCCCTCCCCCTGCCGGATGGACGCGACGAGGTCGCGCACCGAATCCTCGTCCGCGATGTCGGCCTGTACGCAGCGCGCCTCGTGCCCGGGCCGGGCGGTCCGGAGGTCGGCGATGACGACGCGCCAGCCATCGTCGGCCAACCGCCGCGCGATCGCGGCCCCGATGCCGTGTGCCCCGCCCGTGACCAGGGCCACGCGCCGCGTGTCGCTCATGCCGATCTTCCCTTCCGCTCCGGTGGCCGCAACGCGGCCGCGGGCCTGGGGTTCGCAGCCATGCATTGACAGAGGCGCACAAAGACGGTTGAAGGCGCGCGCTCACGCCATGTGCGGAGGGGTGCCCGAGTGGCTAAAGGGGACGGACTGTAAATCCGTTGGCTTGCGCCTACGTTGGTTCGAATCCAACCCCCTCCATATCTCCTGGCTGAGCGGGCGGGGTTCTCCCTTGCTCCTGTTTCCATCAGGCTTCCGCCTCGTCGCGGGTGTAGCTCAATGGTAGAGCACCAGCCTTCCAAGCTGGCTACGGGGGTTCGATTCCCCTCACCCGCTCCAGGCGGGATGCTCGCCATCGGGTCGCGCCGCCAAGGTGGATTCCGGGGCTGAAATCTTTTTCGGAGCGGGACCAGACGATGGCCAAGGCGAAGTTTGAGCGCACCAAGCCGCACTGCAACATTGGGACGATCGGCCATGTGGATCATGGCAAGACGTCCTTGACGGCGGCGATCACCAAGGTTCTGGCGAA
>NZ_JAPFQI010000026.1 GCF_026183895.1 Sabulicella glaciei
GCGGGGGCGGCGGCGGGGCGGGCGGCGCGTTGCGCGGCGGCTCGGGGGCCGGGGGCTCGGGCGTGGGCGGGGCCGGGACGGGGCTCGGCGCCGGGCGCGGCGCGGGCTCCTCGCCCTGCGCCATCTCAGCCGGGGCGACGAGCTCGACCGCGATGGCCTGCTCCGTCGGCTCCTCGATCACCCGCCGGTCGAGCTCGAGCAGCATCAGCACCAGCACGACGACGTGCAGGCCCAGGCTGATGCCGACAAACAGGCGGAACCGCCCCTCCTCCATGGTCAGCGCGGCGCGTTCGTCCTGGGGGCGGTCGCGGCCGGGCGCGGGGCACCGCCCGGGTTCGCCTGCTCGGCGAGCAGGGCGACGCGGGTGAAGCCGCCCGCGCTGATCGTGCCCATCACCTCCATGACCCGGCCGTAGGAGATGCCGCGGTCGCCGCGCACGAAGATGCGCCGCTCCGGCTGGCCCTGCTGCTGGTTGCGGGCGATGGCCTGAAGCTGCCCGACGAGGCCTTCCAGCGGCACTTCCGTTTCCTGCAGGAAGATGCGGCCTTGCGGATCCACGGAGATGGTCAGCGGCTCCTGCTCCTGGTTCAGGGGCTGGGCGGTGGTGCGCGGCAGGTCCACCGGCACGCCGGAGGTCATCATCGGCGCCGCGACCATGAAGATGATGAGCAGCACGAGCATCACGTCCACCATCGGCGTGACGTTGATCTCGGCCATGGGCTTGTAGCGGCGGCCCCCGCCGCCGCGCCCGAGCATCGGACCGGCCATCGCCTTACTCCGCCGCCGGGGTGGGGGCGGGGGCGGGACGGCCGGGGGCGGCGGCCGCCTCGGTCTGCCGGGCCAGGATGGCGCCGAACTCCGCCGCGAAGCCTTCCATCCGCGCCGCGAACTTGGCGAGGTTGGAGGTGAGCATGTTGTAGATCAGCACCGCCGGGATCGCCGCGATGAGGCCAATCGCCGTGGCGAAGAGCGCCTCCGCGATGCCGGGCGCCACCACGGCAAGGTTGGTGTTCTGCATCGAGGCGATGGCGGTGAAGCTGTTCATGATGCCCCACACCGTGCCGAACAGCCCGATGAAGGGCGCGGCCGAGCCGGTATTGGCCAGAAAGGTCATGCGCTTCTCCAGCCGCTCCATCTCGCGCTGGATCGTCACCCCCATGGCGCGCTCCACGCGCTCCTTGGTGCCGGCCACCATCATGGAGCCGGCCCCGGCCTGGGTGGAGCGGCGCCACTCGCGCATGCCCGCGCTGAACACGGCGGCGAAGGGGTGGTTCGGCTGCTCGCCCTCGCGGCGGAACAGCTCGTCCAGCGAGCCGCCGGACCAGAACCGGTCCTCGAAGGCGTCCGCCTCGGCACGCGCCTTGCGCAGCGAGGTGAACTTCTCGAAGGCGATGGCCCAGACATAGACGCTGGCGAGCAGCAGCAGGACCATGACGGTCTTCACCACCCAGTCGGCCTGCATGAACAGGCCCCACAGGGTCATGTCATGCGCGGCAGCGGCGAGCGGCGCGGAGGTGACGGGATTCACTGCGAAGAGCCTCCATGATCCACCAGGGCGCGCAGGGCGCCCAGCCAGGGTTCGGGCAGCCGCCGGGGCTGGAGGCTCGCCGCGTCCACGCAGGCGAGAGTCACGTCCAGCACGGCCAGCCCCTCCTCCCCCCGCCGCACCTGCTGTTCCAGGACAACCGATGCGGAAACGCGGCGGATCAGGGTGCGGACCTGCACCAAGTCATCCAGCCGCGCCGGGCGTGCATACTCCACCGCGAGGCGCTTCACCACCAGGAAGCAGCCATGAATTCGCTGCATGTCGGAATGCGGCATTCCCATGTCGCGGAGGGATTCTGTCCGCGCCCGCTCCGCCCAGCGGAGATAGGAGGCGTGGTAGGCAACGCCGCCGGCGTCGGTGTCCTCGAAATAAACGCGGATGGGGAAATCGTGGCCGAGCATGGTCCGCGCATAGCGCCCCTGTCGGCGCGCGTCGAACCTTCCCGCCTTGCGACGCAGGCCGGGGCATGGTCCGCTGATGGGGAGGGACGGACAAGGGACCAGGAATGACGCCGCGGCTGGCCGTCGCCATGTTCAAGCACGAGACCAACACCTTCTCGCCCGTGCCCACGCGGTGGGAGGATTTCGGCGCGCTGGAGGGGGAAGCGGCGCACCGCGCCTATCGCCATTCCGGCTACGCCATGGCCGGGCTGCTGGAGGGGGCCGAGGCGATGGGCGCGGCGGTGACGATCCCGCTGGCCGCCCGCGCCCTGCCCAGCGCCCCGGTGGCGCGCGACGCCTTCGAGCGCCTGTCGGAGATTCTCTGCGCCGCCACGCGCGAATGCGACGCGATGCTGCTGGACCTCCACGGCGCCATGGTCGCCGAGCACCACGAGGATGGCGAGGGAGAGTTGCTGGCCCGGCTGCGCCACGTGCGCCCCGGCCTGCCGATCGGCGCGGCGCTGGACAGCCACGGCAACGTCACCGACTGCTTTGTCGAGAACTGCACGGTGATGCCGGGCTACCGCACCTACCCGCATACCGACATGGTCGAGACGGGCCGCATGGCCGCGCGGCTGCTGCGCGACGTGCTGGAAATGCGGCTGGAGCCGGTGACGGTGCGCCACGCCGTGCCCATGCTGCCCGATATGGTGCGCGGCCAGACCGACCGGGAGCCGATGTCGCGCCTGATCGCCGCCGCCGCAGCCGAGGAGGCCGCCGGCCTGCCCTGCGTCACCGTCTTCACCGGCTTCCCGCTCGCCGACACGGCCGACACCTCGCTCTGCGTGCTGGCCACCGCCCACCGGGACCGCGCGGCGGCCGAGGCGGCAGCCCGGCGCGTCGGCGACCTAGCCTGGTCCATGCGCGAGGAGTTCACCCAGAAGCTGGAACCGCTCGACGAGGCGGTGGCGCGCGCGGCCGCCATGGCGGAAGGCCCGGTGATCCTGTCCGATCAGTCGGACAACTGCCACTCGGGCGGCGCCATGGACGACGTCACGGTGATCGCCGCCGCGCTGGAGGCGGGGATGACCGGCATCCTGGCCGGGCCAGTGCGCGACCCGGCGGCGGTGGCGCGCTGCTGCGAGGCCGGGATCGGCACGGAAGTGACGCTGGAGGTTGGCGCCTGGGCAGAAACCCCCTTCCCCCGTGCGCCCCTGCGCGTCACGGGCACGGTGCAGACGCTGCGGATGGGCCGCTTCACGGTCGAGGGGCCGGTCTTCACGGGGATGCCGGTGGATCTGGGCCGCTGCGCGGTGGTCCGAAACGAGCGGCTGACCCTGCTGCTGAGCGAGGGCCGGGTCGAGGCGCTGGACCCGCTGCAATACCGCCTCTTCGGGCTGGAGCCGTCGCGCTTCCAGGCCATCGTCCTGAAGAGCAAGACCAACCACCGCCCCGCCTTCGCCTCCCTGGCCCGCGCCGAGGTGGCCTGCCACGCCCCCGGCGTGGCGGGGCTGGACCTTCACGCCCTGCCCTGGCGCCGCGTGCGCCGGCCGATCTTCCCCCTGGACCGGAGCAACGCATGATCCGCCGCCTCGCAGCCGCCGCGCTGCTTCTCGCCGCCGCCGCCCTGCCCGCCCCGGCCCAGACCGTGCGCTGGGGCAACAACGGCGAGGTCTCGACCATGGACCCGCACGGCGCCTTCAGCACCGCCAACGCGGCCCTGCTGGGCAATATCTACGAAGGGCTGGTCCGCCACGACCGCGAGCTGCGCTTCGAGCCGGCGCTTGCGACGGGCTGGGAGGTGCTGGCGCCCGACCATTGGCGCTTCGCCATCCGGCAGGGGGTGCGCTTCCACGACGGCTCGCCGATGACGCCTGCCGACGTGGTGGCCTCGCTGCGACGGGCCTCGCTCCCCAACTCGCCCTACGCCTCCGTCACCCACATGATCCAGTCGGTGGAGCAGAGCGGCGACTGGACCGTCGATATCCGCCTGCGCGGCCCCTACCCGGTGCTGATCAACGACCTGGCGGGCATCTCCATCCTGTCCGAGGCGTGGATGCAACGGCACGACGCGCTTCAGCCGGCCGACCCGGCCCGCGGGCGCACCGCCTATACCAGCATGAACACCAACGGCACCGGCCCCTACCGGCTGGTGTCGCGCGAGCCCGACGCGCAGACCGTGCTGGAGCGCTTCGACGGGTGGTGGGACCGCTCGCCGGTGCCGGTGCAGCGCGTGGTCTTCACCCCCGTGGCCAATGACGCGACGCGCGTCGCCGGGCTGCTGGGCGGGCAGCTGGACGTCATCACGCCCACGCCGCTGCAGGACCTGGACCGGCTGCGCGCCGCGAACGGGCTACGCGTGGTCGAGGCCCAGGACCTTCGCGTGATGTTCCTGGTGTTCAACGTGGCTGCCGACCATCCGGTGGAAGGCCAGCCGCGCAACCCGCTGGCCGATGAACGCGTGCGCCAGGCGCTCAGCATGGGCGTGGACGTGGGCGCGGTGACGCAGAGCGTGATGCGGGGCCTGACCCAGCCCATCCACACGCTGATCGCGCCCGAGATCGGGGGCTACGACGCCGCGCTGGCCACGCCGCGCGTGGCGCACGACACGGCCGCCGCCCGGCGGCTCCTGGCCGAGGCCGGCTATCCGGACGGGTTCGGCATCGGCTTCGACTGCCCCAATGACCGCTTCGTGAACGGCGAGCGCGTGTGCCGCGCCATCGCCTCCATGTGGGCGCGGATCGGCGTGCGGGCGAACCTGAACGTGATGCGCTACCCGCCCTACATGGCGCGGTTCCTGAACCACCAGAGCGACATCTTCCTGCTGGGCTGGGCCAACACGCCGCAGTTGGACGGGTTCTCCATCCTCAACAACGTGTTCCATACCAAGAACCAGCGCAGCGGCAGCTGGAATGCGGGACGCGTCAGCGATCCCGCCTTCGACGCGCTCGTGGCACGCGCCGCGGTGGAGATGGACCCGGCCCGGCGCACCGCCCTGATGACCGAGGCCTTCAACATGGAGCGCCAGGGCTTCTGGACGGTGCCGCTCTACCGCGAGCCGATGGTGGTCGCCATGCGCCGGCCGCTGGACATCCCGGCCTCGGCCGACGGGCGGATGCGCTTCTGGATGGCGCGGCTCGACTGAGCCGCGCCGCTCACTTCGCCTCCGGCATCCCGTCGAACAGGTCGGGGGTCGGGCTGGCAGGCGGCGTCAGCCCCAGGTGGCACCAGCCCATCTCGGCGAGGACGCGGCCGCGCGGGGTGCGCAGGACGAAGCCTTCCTGGATCAGGAAGGGCTCCACCACGTCCTCCAGCGTGTCGCGGCTTTCCGACAGGGCGGCGGCCATGGTCTCGACGCCCACGGGGCCGCCCTTGTGGTGCTCGGCGATGCGGCGGAGGTAGCGGCGGTCCATCGCGTCCAGCCCCTTTGCATCCACCTCCAGGCGCTGGAGCGCGGCGTCCACCATGGCGCGGTCGGCGACCCGGCCGGCCACGGCCGCGAAGTCGCGCACCCGGCGCAGGAGGCGGCCGGCGATGCGCGGCGTGCCGCGGGACCGGGTCGCGATTTCCCACGCGCCCTCGTCGCTCAGCGCGAAGTCCAGCTTGCCGGCGCCGCGCGCGACGATCTTGTGCAGCTCCTCCGGCGTGTAGAGCACCAAGCGCAGCGGGATGCCGAAGCGGTCGCGCAGCGGGGTGGACAGCAGGCCGGAGCGCGTCGTCGCCCCCACCAGGGTGAAGGGCGGCAGGTCGATGCGGACGGTGCGCGCCGCCGGCCCCTCGCCGATGATGAGGTCCAGCTGGAAATCCTCCATCGCCGGGTAGAGGGTTTCCTCGATGGCCGGCTGGAGGCGGTGGATCTCATCCACGAACAGGACGTCGCGCGGCTGGAGATTGGTCAGGATGGCCGCGAGGTCGCCGGCGCGCTGCAGCACGGGGCCGGTGGTGGCGCGGAACCCCACTCCCAGCTCGCGCGCGACGATCTGCGCCAGCGTCGTCTTGCCCAGGCCCGGCGGGCCGTGCAGCAGCACGTGGTCCAGCGCCTCGCCGCGCGCCCCGGCGGCCTGGATGAAGACCTCCAGGTTCTCGCGCGATCGCTGCTGGCCCGTGAAGTCGGCGAGGCGCTGCGGGCGCAGGCTCCCCTCGCCCGTGTCCTCCTCCTGGCGCTGGGCGGAGGCGATGCGGTTGGCGGAATCACTCATGGCGGAGAACATATAGGGCACATCGGGGAAAAAGTCTCGCTTTCGGCGCGATCCGCACCAGGGAGATTCAGCGCGCCGACTCGCGCAGCGCGGCGGTGATCAGGGCGTTCAGCTCCGCCCCTTCCCCCAGCGCCTTCATGGCCTTGGCCACGGCCTTTTCCGCCTCCGGCCGCTTGAGGCCGAGGTTGAGCAGCGCCGAGACGGCGTCCTGCGCCGATCCGGCCGTGGGAAGCTCCACGCCCCCCACCCCGTCCGCGTCGGGGGTCGCCTTGCCGACCGCCCATTTCTGCATCGCCGGCTCGTCCACGATGCGGGTGGCGGTGGCGGCCCCCACCCCTTTCACCTCGCCCAGCCGCTTGCGCTCCTTGCCGGCGATGGCGCTGGCGAGGTCGGTGGGAGACAGGCCGGACAGGACCAGCAGCGCCTTCTGCGGCCCCACCGTCTTCACCTGGGTGAGGGCGCGGAAGGCGTCGCGCTCGGCGGCGTCGAGGAAGCCATAGAGGGTGATGCTGTCCTGCGCCACGCGGGTCTCGACCAGCAGGCGCTGCACCCCCTCCTTCGCCGTCAGCCGGTCCAGCGTCTTGCGGGAGCAGGAAACGAGGTAGCCCACGCCGTTCACGTCGAGCACGCAGGCGCCGTCGGCGGTGGACTGCACGAGGCCGGTCAGCGAGGCGAACATCGCGTCAGGCCCGAGCGAGCTGGGCCAGGAGAGCGCGCGTGCCGCGATGGTGCGCATGGCAGATCGCGATGGCCAGCGCATCGGCCGCGTCGGCGCGCCGCAGCGCCGCGCCGGGCAGGAGGCGCTTCACCATGTCCTGCACCTGGATCTTGTCGGCATGGCCGGTGCCGACCACGGCGCGCTTCACCTCCATCGCCTGGTACTCCGCGACGCGGAGACCGGCGGAGGCCGGCGCAAGCAGCGCGATGCCGCGCGCCTGGCCCAGCTTGAGCGCGGCCTGGGGATTCTTGTTCACGTAGGTGTGCTCCACCGCCGCCTCGTCCGGCGTCCACTCGGCGATCAGCCCCATCAGCGCGGCGTGGATGCGGCACAGGCGCTCGGGCAGGTCCTCGGCGGTGGTAGTGGAGATGGCGCCGGCCGCGAGGAAGCGCAGATGCGAGCCGGCGGATTCGATCAGCCCCCAGCCCGTGTGCGTCAGCCCGGGATCGATGCCCAGGATGCGAACGGAGCCGTTCACGTTTTGTCCCCTCCGCTCCCGCGGCGCCAGGGTTGGCGGCGGGGGCGGAAGGTGCGTGCTCATCCGGGCTAGGCGGCCGAAAGCTTGGCCAGCACGGCCTCGCTCACCTCGAAATTGGTGAAGACGTTCTGCACGTCGTCATGGTCCTCCAGCAGGTCCACGAACTTGAGCACGGATTGCGCCGATTCTTCATCCAGTTCGACCGAAAGATTCGGGCGCCACTCCAGCTTGGTCGCCAGGGCCTCGCCGAAGCGGGCCTCCAGCGCCTCGCGCACCGCGTTCAGGTCGTCCGCCGCGCTCAGGATCTCGTGCCCGTCCTCGCCCGTCAGCACGTCCTCCGCCCCGGCCTCGATCGCGGCCTCCAGCATCGTGTCGGCATCGCCGGCCGTCATGGGGTAGCGGATGACGCCGCGTCGGTCGAACTGAAAGGCCACCGTCTCGCCGAGCGAGCCGCCGTGCTTGCTGAACATGGAGCGGAGGTCGGAGGCTGTGCGGTTGCGGTTGTCGGTCAGCGCCTCGACGATCACGGCGACGCCGGCCGGGCCGCGCCCCTCGTAGCGGACCTCGGCGTAGTCCTCGCCGCTGCCCGCGCCCTGCGCCTTCTTGATGGCGCGGTCCACCGCGTCCTTGGTCATGTTCGCCTGGCGCGCGGCGATCAGCGCGGCGCGCAGGCGCGGATTGAAGGCGGGGTCGGGCTGGCCCTGCTTCGCCGCGACGGTGATCTCGCGCCCCAGCTTGGCGAAGACCCGGGCGCGCTTCGCGTCCTGCGCGCCCTTGCGGTGCATGATGTTCTTGAACTGCGAATGGCCGGCCATGGTTCTTCGGTTGTTCGGTTGCGGAAGCGCCCTATAGCGAAGGGGCGGCGCTTCCGCCACCATCGGAGCATGGACGCCCTTACCGACCCCCATGCCATCACGAGCCTCGCGGCGCTGGACGCGCTCTACGCGGAGCCGTCGGAACTGGTCCGCAAGAAGGTAGCGCCGCAGCTGGACGCGCCGACGCGCGCCTTCATCGCCGCGTCGCCCTTCGTCCTGCTGGGCACGGTCGGACCGGACGGTCCCCACGTCACGCCACGCGGCGACGCACCGGGCTTCGTGGAGGCGCCGGATGACGAGACGCTGATCCTGCCCGACCGGCGCGGCAACAACCGCCTGGACGCGCTGCGCGACATCCTGGTCGACGACCGCGTCGCCCTGCTCTTCCTGGTGCCCGGCGCGGGGGAGACGCTGCGGGTCCATGGCCGCGCCACCATCACCACCGACCCGGCGCTGCGCGCCCGGCACGTGGCGCAGGGCAAGGAGCCGACCTCGCTGCTGCGTGTGCGCGTCACCTCGCTGTACATGCAATGCGCCAAGGCGGTGATCCGCTCGAAGCTCTGGGCCGGCGCGCCGCGCCCGGCGGAGCTGCCCAGCATGGGCGCGCTGCTGGAAGCGCACATGAAGGGCGCGGTGAAGGGCGAGGAGGTGGATGCGCGCCTGCCCGTGACCTATGCGCAGACGCTCTACTGACTACCTCTTCCCCAGCCGGTACCCGGCAAGGCCCAGCAGCAGCGACGCCGCCAGCGCGAGGAAGCCGGCGGCGTAGCCCGAGGCGCCGACCGCCCAGCCCATCACCGCCGGCAGCGCCGCCGAGCCCAGGACCTGTGCAAGGTTCACCGTGGTCACGCCGCGCCCCACCAGGTGCTCCGGGAACAGCATCCGCCCCTGGGTGACCAGCAGGATGGAATAGGCCGACCCGGCGCAGACGATGCAAAGCAGCGGCACGACGAGGGCGAGGGCCGGCCCCGTTGCCAGGGCCAGCAGCGCGACGATGACCGTCCCGCACATGAGCGCCACCGTCCGCTCGCGGCCCAGGTGCCGTTCCAGGGGCGGCACCAGGAGCTGGCCGAGCGGCACGCAGATGCCCATGGCCAGCAGCACCGTCCCGCGCGCGGCGGGCGTCAGCCCGTGCACGTCATGGAGGAACGGCCCGGCCCAGAGGGCGAGCAGCGTCGCCATCGCGGCATAGGCGACGGTGTGCAGCGACAGGATCCGCGGCAGGCCGGGCGTGCGCCAGACGGAGAACTGTCCGGCCAGGATCTCGCCCAGGCTTTCCCTTCGCACGGCGCGGGGCGGCGCGTCCGGCGGGTCGTCCGCCGCCAGCCGCCACCAGAGAAGGCCGAGCAGCGCCGTCAGCCCCGCCGAAAGCAGAAAGGCGCCGCGCCATCCCGTCACCCCGGCCAGCACGGCAAGCGGCGCCCCCGCCGCGAGGATGCCTGCCTGGCTCCAGGCGAAGGTGGTGCTGATGGCGCGGGTCAGGGCGGCGCCGCTGTGCCAGCGCCCGGACAGCACCACCGCCGCCATGAAGGAAGCCGCGCAGCCCAGCCCGAGCAGGAAGCGCGCGACAATGAACTCCGTGCCGGTCTGCGCCACGGATTGCCAGGCCGCGCCCAGCACCGCCAGCGCGGTCAGGGCGAGGACGAGGCGCTTCGGCCCGACGCGGTCCAGCGCCACCCCCACCGGGATCTGCGCCGCGAGCAGCGCGCCGAAAAAGGCGGTGTTGGCCGCGCCCAGCGCGCCCGGCCCCATGCCGAGATCGGCCGTAAGCTCGGGCGCGATCACCCCCACCGCCGCGCGGTGGAAGTTCGAGATTCCGGTCATCCCGACCAGGGCGACGATCAGCCTCGACCCGGGTGTCATGCGGCGAGGCCGAACTCCGCCTCCAGCGCGCGTAGCCCTTCGGGCGTGGGATGGAGGCGGCGGCGGCGCAGCGTGTCCGTGGCCTCCGGCTCGATCCGCACCAGCCATTTCCGGCGCAGCAGCAGCGTCGCGAGTTCGCGGCCCAGCCCGCCCGCCAAGTGGGGCCGGCGCTCCGACCAGTCCATGCAGTCGCAGGCGAAGCGCGGGGCGCGGCGGGCGGCGGCGAGGTCCACGCCCAGCGCCGCCATGCGCGCCTCGCCCGTCCCGGTGAGGGTCCAGCCGCCGCCTTCGGGTTGGAGCCAACCCTCGCCGGTCAGGCGGCCATGCAGCCCGACGCCGATGCGACCGGCCACGTGATGCCAGCACAGCCGCCCGCGCCGCAGCGCCTCGTCATGCGGCCAGGGGCGGCGCGCGGGGCGCGCGGCGAGGCCGAGCAGCGTCTCGATCGCCTGCGCCACCTCCTCGCCCGCCAGGCGGAACCAGCGATGGCGGCCCTGGGCATGCACGGCGACCAGCCCGCCCTCGGCCAGGGCCTTGAGCTGGGCCGAGGCAGCGGGCGCGCCGATGCCGGCGATGCGTGCCAGCTCCCCGGCAGTCAGCGACTCGCCGGGCAGCAGGGCCTGCAGCATGGCGGCGCGGGAGGGATCGCCGATCAGGGCGGCGGTGGCGGCGAGGCTGGTCATGGCACGAGGCTAAGGCCAGCACGTCCGGCGGTGCTTCGGAAGCGCCCGAAGCGCCGCTCAGCCGAGCGCGGCGCGGTTGGCGACAAAAGCGCGGTCGTACTCGATCAGCCGCGCCACCGCGTCGCGCACCGCCAGGCCATGCAGCCGGCCGATCACGTGCAGCGTCAGGTCATGCGCGAGGCTGACCCCGCCCCCGGTGGCCGGGCCGCCCGGCGGGTCCACGATCTGCGCCGGACGCGCCTCGACCCCCATGCGGGCCAGCAGCGCGACCGGGGACGCCTCCTCGCCGGGGCTGGCGTGGCGGCGCGTGGTGGCGGGCCGCCCTTCCAGCAGTCCCGCCGCGCCCAGGATCAGCGCCCCGGTGCAGACGCTGGCGAGGCGCGCGGGGTCGAGGCGCCGCAGGAAGCCGAGCATCGCCGCGTCCTCCGCCTGGGCCCGCCAGCCCGGCCCGCCGGAAACGATCCAGGCATCGCATTCCGGCGCGTCGTCGAAGCCGTGCGCGGCCAGCACGGTGAGCCCACCGGCGCAGCGCACCGGCCCGGCCTCCCGCGCCACTGTCACGGCCGCGAGCCCCGGCACCAGCCGCGACGCCATGGAGATCACCCCCACCGTCCCGCCGATGTCGATAGGCTCCACCCCGTCGTACAGGATCACCCCGATTTGGCTCATGCCGCCTCCCGTGTATGTGGGGGCGCATGTCCGCCACCCCCGAAGCCGAGCAGATGGAAGCGCTCGCCGCCGAGCTGCGCGCGCAGCGTCAGCGCCAGGGGCTGACGCTGGAACAGCTGGCGGCGCGCTCGGGCGTGTCGCGCTCCATGATCTCCAAGATCGAGCGGATGGGGGCAGTCCCCTCCACCGTCATCCTGTCGCGCCTCGCCGAGGCGCTGGGCGTCACCTTCGCGCAGCTGATGCTGCCAGCGGCGGAGCGGGAGCTGATCGTCATCCCGGCGTCGCACCAGCCCGTGCTGCGCGACGCCGAGACGGGCTTCGCCCGCCGCGTTCTTTCCCCCGTCCTGCCGGGGCGCGGCGTGGACTTCGTCCTGAACACCCTGCCGCCCGGCGCGCGCACCGGCGAGTTCACGGCGCATCGCCGCGGCGTCGAGGAATACATCTACGTCCTGGCCGGGACGCTGCTGGCGCGGGTCGGCGGGCGGGAGGTGCGGCTGGCCGAAGGGGACAGCCTGTTCTTCGAGGCGGACGGACCGCATGGCTTCTCCAACCCCGGCGCGGCGGAATGCCGCTACCTCCTGGTGATCGACAGCTCCCGCGGACGGTAGCGCCGGATTCCACTCCAAGGGAATCCCTTCCATCATCGCGCCACCGCCCCTATGACGAGGGGCGAGACCCAGAGGAGCAGCGACGATGGACCTTCCTGCCACGCCCATCCACAAGGACGGGTTCGAGCACCCGGCTGGCCGCGCAGCGCGCGAGGTCGCGGGCGGGGCGGAGAACTGGCGCGGCACCCTGCTGCACATCCACGTCGCCGAGGCCGCTTCCTTCGAGATGACGGAACTGACCGAGGCCCGCCTCGTCGCCGGGCGCGGCATCGAGGGCGACCGGTACTTCCTCGGCACCGGCACCTACTCGCCCAAGCCCGACGTGCGCGAGGTGACGCTGATCGAGCAGGAGGCGCTGGACGCGCTGTCGCGCAACGACCCGCCCCTGCAGAACGGCCCGCTGGTGCTGACGCCGGAGATGCACCGCCGCAACCTCACGGTGCGCGGCGTGCCGCTGAACCACTTGGTCGGGCGGCGCTTCCGCGTCGGCGAGGCGATCCTGCGCGGCGGCCGGCTGAACTTTCCCTGCAAGTACCTGGAGGAGCTGCTGGGGATGCCGGTCTATCTGCCGCTCTACAACCGCTCCGGCCTCAACTGCTCCATCGAGAAGGGCGGCGTCATCCGTCCGGGCGACGTGCTGGAGCCGCTGTGACCGCCCGCATCGTGATGCGGCTGCGTGTCGAGGACGCGCGGCCCACCACGCCGGAGGTGCTGCTGCTGACGCTGCGCCACGCCACCAAGCCAGAGCTTCCCGCGTGGGCGCCCGGCGCGCATGTGGATCTCCGCCTGCCCGACGGGCGGGTGCGGCAATACTCTCTGTGCGGCGATCCGGCGGAGCGTGGGCAATGGTGCCTCGCCGTGAAGCGGGAGGAAGCCGGGCGCGGCGGATCGCGCTGGGTGCACGAGGCGCTGCGCGCGGGCGAGACGGTGATGGTCACGGCGCCGCGCAACAACTTTCCGCTGACCGAAGGCGCCGAGCGCCACGTGCTCGTCGCCGGCGGCATCGGCATCACGCCGCTCCTGCCCATGGCGCGGGAGCTGGCGCGGCGCGGCGCCGAGTTCAACCTGCATTTCCTCGCGCGCTCCCGTGCCCTGGCACCGCTGCTGGCGGAGGCCGAGGCGGCGTGCGGCGACCGGCTCGTCACCTGGTTCGGCGACGAGGGGAGGCGCTTCGACCCGTCCGTGCTGCGCCCGCCCGGCCCGGCCGACCACCTCTATGCCTGCGGTCCCCAGCGCCTGCTCGACGCGCTGAAGGAGACGGGCTGGCCGGAGGAGCGCTTCCACCATGAGGTGTTCCAGGCGACGCTGGACGAGAACTTCAAGCCCGAACCCTTCACCGCCCGCATTGCCTCCAGCGGCGAGGAGATCCTGGTTCCGGCCGACCTGTCGCTGCTGGAGGCGCTGCGCCGCGCCGGACACGCCGCCCCCTCCTCCTGCGAATCCGGGGTGTGCGGCGCCTGCATCTGCCGCTACCGCGACGGTGTGGTGATCCACCGCGACCAGGTGCTGAAGCTGGCGGAGCGGCAGGACCGCATGACGCCCTGCGTCAGCCGGGCCCGCGTGAGCGTGACGCTGGAGCTGTAGTCGGTCAGCGCACCCGGGACGGCCAGAAGGCCCAGAGCAGCACCGCCGCCCCAGCGACCCAGATCAGTACGATGGCGGCGGCACCCGCGCGGCTGACGGGGCGGGCCGCCCGTCGCTCGGCCTCCGCCCGGAACTCGTCCATCAGCGCGGGCGGGACGAGGCGCACGGCCAGGAGGATGCCAAGCGGCACGAGGATCAGATCGTCCAGGTAGCCCAGCACCGGGATGAAGTCCGGGATCAGGTCGATCGGCGAGAGCGCATAGGCCGCGACCAGCCCGGCGACGAGCTTGGCGGCGAGGGGCACGCGCGGGTCGCGCGCCGCCAGCCACAGCGCCACCACATCGCGCTTCACCCGCCGCGCCCAGTCGCGCAGCCCGCCCGTCATCATCGCCTTGCCTCCGCGCGCCCGACGTCAGTCCAGCAGGGAGGCGCCCCGCCGCCAAGCGCGGGCGGCGGTCAGCGCCGCCGCAGCCGCAGCATCATCGCGTCGAACTGGAAGTCGGCGACCTGGTGGTACTGGTAGTTGCGGTCACGGAAGGCGACCTGGCTGTCCAGGATTTCCTTGAAGGCCGCGTTCTGCGCCGAGGTCTCGGCGTAGAAATCCAGCGCGGAGCGGTAGAGCGTGTCCACCAGCTCGGACGAGAAGCCGCGAAGCTGAGTGCCGTTGGCGACGAGGCGCATGATCGCCTCCGGGTTCCGGGCGTCATAGGCGGCCATCATGTTCAGCGTCGCCGCCTGGCTCGCCACCTCCACCGCCGCCTTGTAGGCGCGCGGCAGGGCGTTCCAGTGGTCGAGGTTGAAGAAGGCATGGAACACCGTCCCGCCCTCGCCCCAGCCCGGATAGTAGTAGAAGCGGGCGACGCGGTTCAGCCCGAGCTTCTCGTCGTCATAGGGGCCAATGTACTCGACGGCGTCGATCACGCCGCGCTCCAGTGCCGGGTAGATGTCGCCGGGCGGGATCTGCTGCGGCACCACGCCGACGCGCTGCATCACGTTTCCCGCCACGCCCGCGACGCGCATCTTCAGGCCGCGAAGGTCGTCGGCCGTGCGGATCTCGCGTCGGAACCAGCCGCCCCACTGGTTGCCGGTCTGCCCGCAGGGCACGGCGTGGACGTTGAAGCGCTTGAAGAACTCGTTGAGCATGGCGTTGCCGCCGGCCTGCCACATCCAGGCGTGCTGCTGGCGCGGGTTCATCATGAAGGGCACCGCCGCGGACAGTGCGAAGGCCGGGTCCTTGCCCACATAGAACAGCCCGCCCGAATAGGCGGCCTCCACCGATCCCTGCTGCACGGCGTCCATGGCCTGGAAGGCGCCGACGATCTCGCCGGCCGGGAACTGGGTGATAGTGAAGCGGCCCTCGGTGATCTCGCCCACCGCGCGGCAGAAGAACTCGCCCGCGCCATAGGTGAGGTCGAGGTTGCGGGGGAAGGCGCTCGTCATGCGCCAACGCAGGGGCGGCAGCGACTGGGCAACGGCCGGCGCGGCCAGGGCGGCGGACGCGATGGGGGCAGCGGTCATCAAGATGCGGCGTTGCATGGGGCCTCCTCGGGGCGTGCGCTTCCACTCTCGTAGAAGCCTCTCCACTGCGGAGGATGCCGGCGGCTCGGCAGGCGTGACCGCTAGATTTCCCGGCAAATGCAGGCGCCCTCATTCGAATTGCCGCACGGATCGGCAGAATCCAGTTCTGACCGCCCAGATTTGCGGCTTTCGAAGAAGCGCTGCTTGCGGCACTCCTTCGGCTGCCAAGTTCGCCACGGAGAGCGCAAGCGCATTCTTGACACAGGGAGAGGTGGCGATTGGGCACCTGGTGGCCGCAGGATGGCTGGCCGACGCGCGAGGCTGCTCCGCGCGGCAAAGGGAGGGAAACTACATGGCGAACACCGCAAGGGGCTCGCCGCTGCGGGGCCTGCTGGGCCTCGTGCTGGCAGGCTCGGCTGGGCTGGCGCTTGGCTTCCTGGCCTATCTGCTCGCCCGCGAATTTGCCCTGCCCACCTCGCTCTGGGGGTCGGACGCAGTGATGTGGACAATCATCCTCGCGGTTGCCCTGCCCTGTGCGGCGCTCGGGGCGGCGCAGGGGGCCTTGCCGAGCCGCGCCGGCGGGGCGCTGGCCGCCAGTCTCGGCGGATTCGTCCTGGGCGCGGTGGCCGGGGCGGTGGCAGGGCTGTTTCTCGGTGGCGTGCTCGGGGCACCGCTCGGCGCGGAGCAGCGCGAGGGCTCCTTCGCCATGGGGCTGGTCTTCGGCCTCGCGCCGATCGCCGCGCTGCTGGGCGGCGCGGTCGGCGCCGCCCTCATGGCGCGCCGGGCCTGGCGCCGCGGCGCATAGCGGTCAGCCCGCGCGCACGCTCTCGTGCACCACCATCGCGTGGCCGCGATGCTCGTAGCGTTCGCACTCGTGCATGCCGATGTCGGTCAGCACGGCACGGCTCGCATGGTTCGTCTCGCGCGCGATGCCGATGATTCGCGGCAGCCCCGCCGCGCCGTGGCCGAAATCGAGCGCAGCCCGCGCCGCCTCCCGCGCATAGCCGCGGCCCCGGCATTGCGGCCAGAGCGCGAAGCGCACCGCGATGCCGCGCCCGTCCGGCCGCTCCATCAGCCCGGCAATGCCCAGGAACTCGCCGGTGGACCGCTCGAAGACGCTCCAGGTGCCGTAGCCGCGCACCTGCCAGAAATCCATGTCGTCCTCGAGTTCCTCGCGCGTCCGCTCCGCCGTGCGGGTGCCGTGCAGCATGTAGCCGAACACGGCCTCGTCCGCCTTGAGGCGGATGAGGTCCGGCAGGTGCTCCGGCCCGGGCGGGAGGAGGGAAAGGCGCGCCGTGCTGATGATGCGCGGCGCGCGCAGGACGGGGTGGTTCACCGGGCGCCTCCGCAGGCGCGAACCAGCCCGCAAGGAAAGGAACCTGGGCGCACGGCGGCCGGCGCCGCCGGACCCACGCGACGGTGGAGCGGCGACACCCAGCGGTCAGAGCCCGCGCCCGGCGCCTGGGAGCGGAAGAAATCTCTCGTGCGCACTAGCGCACGAGAGGCCGGTACTTGATCCGGTGTGGCTGGTCGGCCGCGTTGCCCAGGCGTCGCTTCTTGTCGGCCTCGTAGGCCTGGAAGTTGCCCTCGAACCACTCGACGTGGCTGTCGCCCTCGAAGGCCAGGATGTGCGTCGCCAAGCGGTCGAGGAACCAGCGGTCGTGGCTGATCACCACCACGCAGCCGGCGAACTCCATCAGCGCCTCTTCCAGCGCGCGCAGCGTGTCCACGTCGAGGTCGTTGGTCGGCTCGTCGAGCAGCAGCACGTTGTGCGGCGTGCGCAGCATCTTCGCCAAGTGGACGCGGTTGCGCTCGCCGCCCGACAGCACGCCCACGCGCTTCTGCTGGTCGTGGCCCTTGAAGTTGAAGGCTGCCGTGTAGGCCCGCGACGGGATGGAGCGCTTGCCGATGTTGATGACGTCGTCCCCGCCCGAGATTTCCTCCCAAACGCTCTTCTTGTCGTCCAGGCTGTCGCGCGACTGGTCCACGTAGCCGAGCTTCACGCTCTCCCCGACGCGCAGCGTGCCGGCATCCGGCTGCTCATGCCCGGTGATCATGCGGAACAGCGTGGTCTTGCCGGCGCCGTTCGGGCCGATGACGCCCACGATGCCGCCGGGGGGCAGTTTGAAGTCCAGGTCGTCGATCAGCAGGCGGTTGCCGTAGCCCTTGCGAAGGTTCTCGGCCTCGATGACCGTGTTGCCCAGGCGCGGCGGCGGGGAGATGAGGATCTGCATGTCCTCCGGCCCCTTCTCGTTGGAGCGCTCCAGAAGCTCCTCGTAGCGCGAGATGCGGGCCTTGCTCTTGGCCTGCCGGGCGGAAGGCGAGCGTCCGATCCACTCCTGCTCCTGCGCCAGGGCGCGGATGCGGGCGGTGTCCTCGCGATTCTCCTGCTCGAGCCGCTTCTTCTTCTGCTCCAGGTAGGAGGAGTAGGAGCCCTGATAGGGGAAGCCGCGGCCGCGATCGACTTCGAGGATCCAGTTGGTCACGTTGTCGAGGAAGTAGCGGTCATGGGTGACGACCAGCACGGCGCCCGGGTAGTCGCGCAGCGTGTGCTCCAGCCAGGACACGCTCTCGGCGTCCAGGTGGTTGGTCGGCTCGTCGAGCAGCAGCAGCTCCGGCTTTTCCAGCAGCAGCTTGCACAGCGCCACGCGGCGCTTCTCGCCGCCCGAAAGGTTGGTGACCGGGCTCTCGGCGGGCGGGCAGCGCAGCGCGTCGAGGGCGATGTCGATGCGCCGGTCCAGCTCCCACCCGTCGGCGGCGTCGATGGCTTCCTGAAGCTGCCCCTGCTCGGCGAGGAGGTCGTTCATCTCCTCCTCCGACATCTCCTCCATGAAGCGCTCGGAGATCTCGTTGAAGCGCTTGAGCTGGGCTTCCAGCGTGGCGAAGGCCGCGCGCACGTTCTCGCCGACATTCTTGGTGGGATCGAGCTGCGGCTCCTGCGGCAGGTAGCCGACGCGCACGCCCTCGGCCGCCCAGGCCTCGCCGCCATACTCCGTGTCGATGCCGGCCATGATCTTCATCAGCGTGGACTTGCCGGCCCCGTTCGGGCCCAGCACGCCGATCTTCGCGTCGGGCAGGAAGGAGAGGGTGATGCCCTTGAACACCTCGCGCCCACCCGGATAGGCCTTGGTGAGATCCTTCATCACATAGACATACTGGTAGGCGGGCATGGGGGGCACTCCTGTCTTGCGGGGGTTCTAGCGGCGCGGCGGCGCGGGGTTAAGCCCCGGCCTCACCGCCGGAACCGGCCGCGCCTCCCGCCCTTCAGCCGGGTCGGCGCGTGGAAATCCGCGGGCTTGGAGGCGATCCAGGCCAGGAACTCCGCCATCTCCGGCGCGGCGCGGATCGCCTCCGGCTCGGCCAGGCGCCGCGCCAACTCGGCCTCGGTGAAGCGGGCATGGATCGCCTGGTGGCAGATGTGGTGGACCAGCACCGTTCCCTTGTTGGTCCCGCCCTTGAGGCGCGGGATGAGGTGGTGGCGGCTGGCCCTGGCGCCCGGCGGGATGGGGCGCAGGCAGATCGGGCAGGTCGGGCTCTCATCCATCGCAGGACTGAACGCCCCTGCGCCCGGCAGGACTTGAACCCGCAACCAAGCCGTTATGAGCGGCCCGCTCTGACCATTGAGCTACGGGCGCGAGGGACGGGAGGTTTGTGCCAAGCCCCCCGCCCCCCGTCCAGGGGAGGCCCGTCAGGCCGTGACCGGCACCGCGGCCTCGCAAATCGCCGTGACGTGGCGATGGTCCGTGCCGCAGCACCCGCCCAGGATGCGCAGCGCGGGCAACCGCTTGCGCAGCCCCACGTAGCGCCGGCCGAGGTCAAGCGGGTTGCCCTCGTCCAGCGTCTCGCTCTCGTCCAGCTCCGCGTGCGACTTGGTGGAGGCGTTGGCCCGCAGCCCGAGGATGCGCGAGGTCCAGTCGCCCCCCTCCTCGAAGGAGGTCGCGAGGTGTTCCGGATGGACGCAGTTCAGCATGAAATAGGCCGGCGAGCCGCCCGTCGCCGCGTCCACCGCCTCGATCGCCTCGCGCAGAGTCTCGCCGCCCAGCAGCCGGCCATCCGTTTCCAAGGTGAAGGAGATGGCGCAGGGCATGGCGAGGCGCCGGGCGGCGCGGGCGATGCCGATCGCCTCCTCGATCCCGGTCAGGGTGAAGCCGGCAACCATGTCGGCCCCTGCCGCCGCGAAGCTCGCGATCTGCGCGGCGTGGTACTCCTCCGCCTCGTCGCGATCCATGCGCCCCTGCTTGTAGCCGTCGCCGCGCGGCCCGATCGCGCCGCTGACGACATGGGGCGCCCCCGGCGTCTCGTATTCCTCGCGCAGGGCCAGCATCTCGGCCACCGCCAAGCGGTTGATGCGGTCCAGCCCGGCCGCGTCGTAGCCGAGCTTCGCGCCCCAATCCGGGTTCGCGCGCCACGTCGCCGTGTCGAGGACGAAGCCCAGGCCCCGGCGCCGCGCCAGTTCCAGGTAGGGGCGGTGATAGGCGCGAAGCTGCTCCCTCCCCTCCTCCGTTTCCAGCAGGACGAAGCTCGCGAAGCAGGGGAGGTCGACCCCCTGGTGGAAGATCAGCGTCGTCTCCATCCCGCCATCGGTCAGGAAGTTCGCGCCCGTGAGCTGCGGCAGCGCCGCGCGATACTTTGCCATTTGCTTGTTCCTTGCCTGGGCCGTGATCCATGCCACCGCCTCGGCCGCGATGTGCCGGAGGAAGCGTTTCGGCTCTACTCGACTGATGGTGCAGCCGGCGCGGAAATATCACCCGAGCAAATTCAATAACTTGCGCAGAAATACTTGCAGAAGCGCGATGATTCGCGCTTTGTCAGCCTCGTCAAACCATACCGGCGGTACGGAAAACCATGGGCAAGGGACAGGATACGCGCAGCCGCATCCTCGATGTCGCTGAGGATGCCGTGCTGTCCAAGGGCTTCGGCGGCACCTCGATCGAGGAGATCATCGCCGCCACCGGCCTGACCAAGAGCGGCTTCTTCTACCATTTCCGCGACAAGAACGCCCTCGCGCGGGCCCTGCTCGAGCGCTACATCGCGCGCGAGGAGGAGTTGTTCGACACCATCTTCGGCCGGGCGCGCGAACTGGCGGAGGAGCCCCTTCCCACCCTGCTGCTGGGCCTGAAGCTCCTCGCCGAACAGGTGCAGGACTTACCGGCCGGGCACCCCGGCTGCCTCGTCGCCGTTTCGGTCTATGGGGAGCGGCTCTTCGACCGCGAGGTGCAGGAACTGAACCGCCAGGCCGCCTTGATGTGGCGCGCCCGCTTCCGCTCCATTTTCGGGGAGGTGCTCCGCGATCACGTCCCGCGCCAGCCATTTTCCGTGGACCAGCTGGCGGATTTCGTGGGGACGGTGCTGGAAGGCTCCATCGTTATGTCTAAGGCCCTGCGGGAGCCCGGGGCGATGGCGGAGCAGATCCTCCTGCTCCGCACCATCCTCAAGACGCTTTTCGTGCCGGTCCGCGCGCCGGAGCCCGCGGCCTGACGAAGCGGGAGCCGGTCAGCCCTTCGCCTTGGCTCGCTCCACGGCTTCCTGGATCAGGCGGCGCGCCATGGCGGCGTCGCCCCAGCCCTTCACCTTCACCCACTTGCCCGGCTCCAGGTCCTTGTAGTGCTCGAAGAAGTGGCGGATCTGGTCGAGGGTGATCTGCGGCAGGTCCTGTACGTCCTTCACCCCCTCATAGCGCTTGGTGAGCTTGGGGGAGGGCACGGCGATGATCTTCTCGTCCGTGCCGCCGTCGTCCTCCATCAGCAGCACGCCGACGGGTCGGCAGTTCATCACCGCGCCCGGAACGATGGGGCGGGTGTTGGCCACCAGCACGTCGATCGGGTCGCCATCATCGCTCAGCGTGTGCGGGACGAAACCGTAATTCCCGGGGTAGCGCATGGGGGTGTAGAGGAAGCGGTCCACGAACAGGACGCCAGCGTCCTTGTCCATCTCGTACTTGATGGGCTCGCCGCCGATGGCGACCTCGATGATGACGTTCACGTCCTCCGGCGGGTTCTTGCCGGTGGGGATGGCGGAAAGATTCATGCCTGCTCTCCAGGAATGGGCTGGCGGGCTTGAACCACGAAACCGCCCGTCCCGGGAGGGGGGCTGCTTTTCCCCTTCCCGTCCCCGGAGTCCCCTGCCTAACCTTCTGGGATCGCGGCCGGAATGAGCCGCGCAACCAACAGGGACGGAAAGGACACCAGGACCTTGATCACAGCGACCTTGCTGCTGGTCATCCTGCTGGGCGGGGCTTCGCTCGCCTATGGATGGGTGACCACGAAGGAGATTCTGGCCAAGCCCGCGGGCAATGCACGCATGCGGGAAATCGCCCAGGCCATCCAGGAAGGCGCCAGCGCCTATCTGCGCCGGCAATACACCACCATCGCCATCGTCGGCGCCGTGCTCTTCGTGCTTGTCTTCGCCTTCCTCGGCGCGGCGGTGGCCATCGGCTTCCTGCTGGGCGCCGTGCTGTCGGGGCTGGCCGGGTTCATCGGCATGAACGTCTCCGTGCGCGCCAATGTCCGCACGGCGGAGGCCAGCACCCATGGCCTCGCGGCGGGGCTGGACGTCGCCTTCAAGTCGGGGGCGATCACCGGCATGCTGGTCGCCGGCCTCGCCCTGCTTGGGGTGGCGCTCTACTTCTTCATCCTGGTGGTGATCGGCGGCCTGCCGATGAACTCCCGCACCGTGATCGACAGCCTGGTGGCGCTGGGCTTCGGCGCCTCGCTCATCTCCATCTTCGCCCGGCTGGGCGGCGGCATCTTCACCAAGGGCGCCGACGTGGGCGGCGACATGGTCGGCAAGGTCGAAGCCGGCATCCCCGAGGACGACCCCCGCAACCCCGCCACCATCGCGGACAACGTGGGCGACAACGTCGGCGACTGCGCCGGCATGGCCGCCGACCTGTTCGAGACCTACGCCGTCACCGCCGTCGCCACCATGGTGCTGGCCGCCATCACCTTCGGCGACGAGATCCGGGCCGCCGGGATGCTCCTGCCGCTGGCGATCGGCGCGGTCTGCGTCATCACCTCGATCGCCGGCACGTATTTCGTGAAGCTGCCGGCGAACAACAGCATCATGGGGGCGATGTATCGCGGCCTCGTGGTGACGGGCATCCTGTCGCTGGCGGCGCTGCTGCCGCTCACCTACCTCATCTTCGGCAGCGGCACGGTGGTGGTGGGCGGCCATGCCTTCGGCGCCTTCTCGCTCTTCCTTTGCGGGGCGGTGGGGCTGCTCGTGACGGCGGCGATCGTCTGGATCACCGAATACTACACCGGCACCGGCTTCCGCCCGGTGAAGGCCATCGCCGAGGCGTCGCAGACCGGCCATGGGACGAACGTGATCCGCGGCCTTGCCGTCTCCATGGAAAGCACGGCCGTGCCCTCGCTCATCATCATCGCGGGCATCCTGTGCTCCTACGGCCTCGCGGGGCTGTATGGCGTCGCCATCGCCACCACGACCATGCTCTCGCTCGCGGGGATGATCGTGGCGCTCGACGCCTTCGGGCCGGTGACGGACAATGCCGGCGGCATCGCGGAGATGGCGGGGCTGCCGCCCGAGATCCGCGTCACCACCGACGCGCTGGACGCGGTGGGCAACACCACCAAGGCGGTGACGAAGGGCTACGCCATCGGCTCCGCCGCGCTCGGCGCCGTGGTGCTCTTCGCCGCCTACACGCAGGACCTCAACTACTTCGCGGTCAACAGCGCGACCTATCCCTACTTCGCCAACATGGGGCCGGTCGATTTCTCCCTGGCCAACCCCTACGTCGTCGTCGGGCTGCTCTTCGGCGGCATGCTGCCCTACCTGTTCAGCGGCATGAGCATGACGGCGGTGGGCCGCGCGGCGCAGAGCGTGGTGGAGGAGGTCCGGCGCCAGTTCCGCGAGAAGCCGGGCATCATGGAAGGTACCGAGAAGCCGGATTACGGCCGCGCGGTGGACATGCTCACCCGCGCCGCGATCCGGGAAATGATCATCCCCTCGCTGCTGCCGGTGCTGTCGCCCATCGTGTGCTTCTTCGTGGTGCTGGCCATCGGTGGCAAGGCGGCGGCCTTCTCGGCGGTGGGCGCGATGCTGCTGGGCGTGATCGTCACCGGCTTCTACGTCGCCGTGTCGATGACCACGGGCGGCGGCGCCTGGGACAACGCGAAGAAGTACATCGAGGAAGGGCATTACGGCGGCAAGGGCAGCGATGCCCACAAGGCGGCCGTGACCGGCGATACAGTGGGCGATCCCTACAAGGACACCTCCGGCCCCGCCGTGAACCCGATGATCAAGATCACCAACATCGTCGCCCTGCTGCTGCTGGCGGTGCTGGCGCACACCTGAATGGGACGGGGCGGCGGCGCTTCCCGCGGCCCCTCCCTCAAGCCGCCGGGCGCCTCGGCGGCAACTCCATCGGCACCAGGCCCATCTCCAGCGACCGCGCGATGCGGCGGGCGCGCTCCAGCAGGTGCTCCACCGCTGCCCCCGGCAGGGTGCGGCGACCCACCTCCTCGAACAGGGCGAGCCAGCGGGCGAAATGGGCGGAAGTCAGGCCCAGATGCGCGTGCGCCTGCATGGGCTGGCCGTGATACTCGCCGGTCATCAGCGCCACGGAGCCCCAAAACTGGCCGATCCGCGCCAGATGCGCCTCCCAGTCCGCCACCCCGGCAAAGGCGGGGGCGAGGAGGGTGTCGCTGCGGGCGGCGTCGTAGAATTCGCGCAGGAAGGCGGCGATGACCGCCTCGTCCAGCCCGGTCCGCTCACGGATCTCGCAGGCCAGCGCGGCGCGGCGGGCGGCGTTCTCGGGGATGGCGTTCATGCGGGGAATCTGGCCCTGGGCGCGGGGCGGGGCAACGCGCCGGGCCGGATGGCTGCCCCTCCGGCCCGGCGGGTCTCGGTCAGGCGGGTTCCGGCGTCCGCTCCCAAGCGCGGTTCAGCATCGGGCTGCCGGCACCGAGGGCGCGCCGCGCCTCCTGGTACTCCGCGTGCAGCCGGTCCACCAGCCGCGAGGCCGGCACCACTGCCCCGATGCCCGAGACCGATTGCCCCGCGCCCCACACATCCTTCCAGCGCTTCTTGCGGTCGGAGGCGAAGTTCATCTGCGACTTGTCGCCGGTTTCCAGGTTGTCCGGGTCCAGCCCCGCATTGCGGACGGAGGGCTTCAGGTAGTTGCCGTGCACGCCGGTGATGAGGTTGGTGTAGACGATGTCCGAGGAGCCGCTCTCCACGAGCATCCGCTTGTAGTCCTCGACCGCCCGCGCCTCCTCCGTCGCGATGAAGGCGGTGCCCATGTAGGCGAAGTCGGCCCCCATCGCCTCGGCGGCCAGGATCGAGCGGCCATGCGCGATGGAGCCGGACAACGCGACCGGCCCGTCGAACCAGGCGCGGGTTTCCTGCAGCAGCGCGAAGGGCGATTGCGAGCCGGCATGACCCCCTGCCCCGGCCGCCACCAGCACCAGCCCGTCCGCCCCCTTCTCGATCGCCTTGTGGGCAAAGGTCTGGTTGATCACGTCGTGGATCACGTGGCCGCCATAGGAGTGGATGGCCTCGTTCACCTCCACCCGTGCGCCGAGGCTGGTGATGATCAGCGGCACGCGGTGCTTCACGCAGAGCGCGAGGTCCTGCTCCAGCCGATCATTCGACTTGTGGACGATCAGGTTGATGGCGAAGGGCGCGCTGGGCCGGTCGGGATGGCGCGCATCGTGCGCGGCCAGCCTTTCCTTGATCTCGTGCAGCCATTCGTCCAGCTGCTCCAGCGGCCGCGCGTTCAGCGAGGGCATGGAGCCGATCACGCCCGAGGTGCATTGCGCCACCACGAGATCCGGCACCGAGATGATGAAGAGCGGCGAGCCGATCAGCGGCAGCCGCAGCCGCCCCTTCAGCGTGTCGCGCAGGTCCATGGCGTCGTTTCCCCAATCGTCCGGGGATGGACGCTACCTCCCTGCCCGCCCGCGCGCCAGATCGGCCACGGCGCGCAGCACCTCCGGCACCCCATCCCCCGTCGCGCCGGAGGCCAGGAGGACGTTCGTGCCCGTCGCCCGCTCCAGCGCCTTCAGGCGGCTGGTGCGCGCCTGGGGCGTCATGGCGTCCGCCTTGTTCAGCACCAGGATCTCCGGCTTCTCGGCCAGGCCGCCGCCATATTCCTCCAGCTCGTTCCGGATCAGGCGCCAGGCGGCGACCGGATCGGACTGGGAGCCGTCGATCAGGTGCAGCAGCACCCGGCACCGCTCCACATGCCCGAGGAAGCGCGTGCCCAGCCCGGCGCCCTCGCTCGCCCCCTCGATCAGCCCGGGGATGTCCGCCAGGACGAACTCCTCCGTCGCGTTGAGGCGCACGACGCCCAGCTGCGGGTGCAGCGTGGTGAAGGGGTAGTCGGCGATCTTGGGCTTGGCGGCGCTGACCGCGGCCAGGAAGGTGGACTTGCCGGCATTCGGCAGCCCGACCAGCCCGGCATCGGCGATCAGCTTCAGCCGCAGCCAGATCCACTTCTCCTCGCCCGGGAAGCCGGGATCGGCGCGACGTGGGGCGCGGTTCGTGCTGCTCTTGAAATGCGCGTTGCCGAAGCCGCCATCGCCGCCCTTGGCCAGGAGGACGCGCTTGCCCACCGCATCCAGGTCGGCGAGGAGCGTTTCCTTGTCCTCGTCCAGGATCTGCGTGCCGACGGGGACCTTGAGCACCACGTCATCGGACTTGGCGCCGGTCCGGTCGGAGCCGGCGCCGTTGCCGCCCTTGCGCGCCTTGAAGTGCTGGGCGTAGCGGTAGTCGATCAGGGTGTTCAGCCCGTCGACCGCCTCGGCCCAGACGTCGCCGCCCTTGCCGCCATTGCCGCCATCGGGGCCGCCGAACTCGATGTAGCGCTCACGCCGAAAGGCGACGACGCCGTTGCCGCCATCGCCCGACTTCACGAACACCTTGGCTTCGTCCAGGAACTTCATCGGAACCCCAAAAATGGCAACGGGGGCCACGAGGGCCCCCGGAACCTTGTCACCCCCAGAGGGAGGCGGTCACTCCGCGGCGGTCTTGACCGGCTCGACGGAGACGTGAACGCGGCCCTCGGCCTTGCGCTCGAACTTCACGTGGCCCTCGACCAGCGCGAAGATCGTGTGGTCGCGGCCGAGGCCGACATGGTGACCGGGCTTCATCTTGGTGCCGCGCTGGCGGACCAGGATGTTGCCGGCCAGCACGTGCTCGCCGCCGAACTTCTTGACGCCGAGCCGCTGCCCGGGAGAGTCGCGGCCGTTGCGAGACGAGCCGCCTGCCTTCTTGTGTGCCATCTTGCTACTCCGTCCTCAGGCCGCGATCTCGGCGATCCGCAGCACGGTCTGGTGCTGGCGGTGGCCCTGCTTGCGGCGGCTGTTCTTGCGGCGGCGCTTCTTCAGGATCAGCACCTTGTCGCCGCGGCTCTGCTCCAGCACGGTAGCGGTGACCTTGGCGCCCGGCACGGTGGGGGCGCCGATCTGCAGGCCTGCCTCGCCGCCCAGCGCCAGCACCTCATGGAAGGTGATGGTGCTGCCGGCCTCGGCCTCCAGCTTCTCGACGGTGAGCACCGCATTCGGCGTCACCCTATACTGCTTCCCGCCGGTGCGGATCACTGCGAAGGTCATCACTCGTGCCCTTTGGGCTTGCCGCCATGCGCGGCGCCGCCCGAGAAACCATGGATTTCGGCTGCCCGGGACAGGAACCCAAAAACAGCCGCGGGCGACACGCTGAGGCGCCGCCCGGGAGGGGGTGATTAGGGCCAGCGGGGCCACGAAGTCAACCCGTCCCGTTGCCAGCCTGGGGCTTTGCCCCTATACCCCGCACGCGGCAAGGACAGGTGGCGGAGTGGTCGATCGCGCCGGTCTCGAAAACCGGAGTACCTGCAAGGGTACCGTGGGTTCGAATCCCACCCTGTCCGCCAGCAGCCCACCTCAACACCCTGCTTCTCTTGCATTTTTGGGCAGCTTCGCGAGGCACTCCGTCTCCTGCCCCAAGGACAGTCTCAAGTTCGGCCTTGAAGTTCCGCGCACTTTCAGGCGTTGAGCGGCCCGCCAGCACGACATTACTTCATGACCTCTTCGGGGTCCCCGCCCGCATCCATGAGCATCGGTGCGAGGCGATGCCCCGCCCTACCCCTTCTGAAGCTTCCGTGCGTTCGCTCGCACGCGGCGACGGGCCGGCGCCATGGCGGCCTTCGCGATGACCTCCGGGCTCGATCCACGCATGGCTGCCAAACCGGCCTCGAGGGTGCCTTGCGCAAAGGCCTTCTGCTTCTCCGCCCCCAGCGCGGCCAGGCGCGCGCTGGCCCTGGGATCGACCCAGAGCTGGGCGCTGTGCCTCATGAAGACCCACCCCGCCTCGGCAAGCCAGGCATAGGGAGCGAAGGGGTTGAGCGTCTTGCGGGCCATGGCCTGGAAGATGGGCACTCAGGCGTCACAAGACGAGGGCCATGTCGTCGCGGCTGGCGAGAAGGCGCCCGGCCGCCTCTTGCGCCGCCAGCCGCGCGTCCGGCTCACTGCCAGGGGGTGCGCTGCCAGATTTGCTGATAGCGCGCGAGCTGCGCCGGCAGACGCGCCTCCCACTCCGCCCCGGGCAGGAAATCCATCGCCAGCTCGAGCTGCCGGACCTTCTCGGCCCATTCGGGCGTGGCGACGACCTTGGCGATCGCCTCCTCCAGCCGCTTCGCGATCTCGTCCGGGATGCCGCGCGGCGCGCCGAGGCCCCGCTCGCTCGTCATGACGACGTCGTAGCCTTGCTCTCGGAAGGTGGGCACGTCCGGCATCAGCTCCCAGCGTCGCTCCCCCATGCCAGCCAGGGCGCGCAGCGGCGGATTCTCCTGCCCCAGCATGCCGATCTCGCCGAGGTTCAGGCCCGCGACGTCGATCTGCTTGCCCAGCACGGCGTTGCGCACCGGCCCCGCGCCCGCGAAGGGAACATGGATGAACTCGGTGCCCGAGGCGGCCTCGAACAGCGTCAGGCCGAGATGGTCGTCGGTGCCGACGCCGGAGGAGCCGACGCTGATCGTGCCCGGTCTGCGCTTCGCCGCATCCACCAAGTCGCGCAGCGAGCGATAGGGCGAATCGCGGTGCACTACGAAGGCGCTCGGGTCGTCCACCAGCCGCGCGATCAGGCGGATCTGCGCGCGGTCGTAGCGCACGCGGCGCTGCACGCCGAGGGACAGGTAGCCCGGCGTGTTGATGGTGCCGAGGGTGTAGCCGTCCGGGCGCGCGGATTGCAGGGCAACATAGGCGGTCTCGCCGCCCGCGCCGGGGCGGTTGACCACCACGAAATTGGCGCCGGGCAGCTCGGGCGCCAGCGCCTGCGCGAGGGCACGCACCATCACGTCGGTCCCGCCGCCCGGCGCGAAGCCGACGATCACCTCGATGGGGCGACCGGCGGGCCAGGCCGGCTGGGCCAGCGCGGGCGCGGCCAGGGATGCGGTGCCGGCGACGATTAGGGCGCGGCGGGCGATGGCGGGTTGCGTGCTCATGTCTTCCTCCCTTGTGGGATCAAATGCGGCCGGGGCGCGGTGTCGCTTCAGGCGGCCGAGGCCCGGGCCGCCCGAAGCCCGCCGGGGACCACCACCGCGCCCGGCAGCGCGGGCAGGCGCCCGGCCAGCACCGCGACGATGCTTTCCGCCGCGCCGGTGGACATGCCGAGCGCGCCGCGCGGGGTGTTGGCCGCCAGGTGCGGCGTCGGCAGCACACGGGGATGGCCGCGCAGCGGGCTGGCGGCGTCGAGCGGCTCATTCTCGAACACGTCGAGGCCCGCCCAGGCGACGTGCCCAGACTCCAGTGCCGCCAGCAATGCCGCCTCGTCCACGATGCCGCCACGGGCAGTGTGGACCAGGATGGCGCCACGCGGCAGCAGGACGAGTTCGGCGGCGCCGATCATCCCGCGCGTCGTCCCGTCCAGCGGGCAGTGCAGCGACAGCACCTCGGAGCGCGCCAGCAAGTCGCGCAGGTCGCTCACGCGCTCGCCGGGACCGGGCAGCGCGCCCTCGGGCAGCAGCGGGTCATAGGCCGCGACGCGCATGCCGAAGGCGTCCGCAAGGCGCGCGACCTTGGAGCCGATCGCGCCATATCCGACGATGCCGAGCGAAACGCCCTCTACGTCGCGCGTCATGCGGGAGGTCTTCTCCCACAGCCCCTCGCGCATGCCCGAGGCCACCGCCGGCAGGTCCTTCAGCAGCGCCAGCATCAGCGCCATCGCATGCTCGGCGACGGAGCGCGAATTAGCGCCCGCCGCCCGCGTCACCGTCAGGCCCCGCGCCTCCGCGGCTGCGAGGTCGATGCCGTCCACCCCGGCGCCGTGACGGGCGATGACGCGCAGCGCGGGGGCGGCCGCATCCATGACGGTGCTGGTGATCAGCCCCTGGCGGTGCAGCAGCGCGACGGGCCGGTGCTCGGCGATGGCGGCCAGAAGTTCGGCCTCCGACGGGTAGGCCGTGGTGCAGGGCACGGCGTAGCCGGCCTCCTCCAGGATGGCGACCGCCTCCGGCGCGAGCTTGGCGGCCGTGACGAGCACCGCGGGCTTGGCGGCGTTGGGCTGGGGCATAGGGGCTCTTTCGGGAGGGGTTCGGGTTGCGGCCTCAGCCGAGGCCTTCGCAGCCGAGGCGGCGAAGCGTGGCGTCCACCCAAGAGGCGTCGTGCGTGCCGGCCTCTATATTGGCCATCTGCTTCTCCTCTGCGGCCTGCTTGGCGGCCGCGGCGGCATGGATCGCCTCCGCCTCGCCCAGCGGCACGCAGAGCAAACCGTCATCGTCGCCCAGTATGAGGTCGCCCGGCTCGATCACCATGCCGTCCAGCGCGATGGGAACGTTGATCTCGCCAGGACCGTCCTTGTAAGGGCCGCGATGGGTGACGCCCGCAGCAAAGACCGGGAAGCCCTGCGCGCGGATGGCGGCGCTGTCGCGGATCGCACCGTTGATCACGATTCCCGCGAGCCCACGCCTCACCATCTGCGCAAGCATGAGCTCGCCGATGATGGCGTTGCTCAGGTCGCCGCCCGCATCCACGACGATGACGTCGCCAGGCTCGGCGAGGCCGATGGCCTTGTGGACCATCAGGTTGTCGCCGGGGCGGGTCTTCACCGTCAGGGCCGGCCCGCCGAGCACGCCGCCCGCATGCATGGGCCGCAGCCGCGCCCCGCCCGCCGTCATGCGCGACATCACGTCGCTGACATTGGCGACGGGCAGGTCGCGGAAACGCGTGACAAGGTCCGGCGCGGCCTTGCGCGGGCGGGTGAGGATCCTGAAGCCGTGGGCCATGCCGGAACTCTCCGAAGGGCGTTGCGCGGCTTGGTTAGCGACGGTTTTGGTTTAATGCAATGACGTTCTATTATTTTGGGGACCGAGGACTGGGGATCAGCAGGGGCGGATGAGCCTCATCTCCGCTCGCCACCCAAGATTCTATCCGTGCGCGGGTAACCCTCACCCGCTGGCTGCACATCTCGTCCGCACTCACAGCCCGCGAGCCCAAACCTTAGTACCCCACATCCACCCCCTCCGCTTGACAGATCGCGGCAGCCATCACCTATAACAGAACTACGTTCTAAAAAGTCGAAAGCGTGCTCTCGGCACAGAGGTTAGCCTGAAGGCTGGAGGCGAGCATGGCGGAGAAGGCAAGGCAGCGTCCGGCGCTGGCAGGCGTCGCCTCGGCGGACCGGGCCCTGACCGTGCTCTCGGCCTTCCGCAAGGGAGACCGCTCCCTGAGCCTTGCGGAGCTCGCCACGCGGACCGGCTTGGTGAAGAGCACCATCATGCGTCTCGCCGTCTCGCTTGAAGAGCACGGCTATCTGGCGCGCGAGGGGGACGGCGCCTACCGGCTTGATGCGGAGGTGCTGCGCCTCGGCACGATCTACACCCGATCCTTCCGGATGGAGGCGCATGTCGTCCCGGTGCTGGAGGAGCTCGTCGCCCGCACCGGCGAGACGGCGGCCTTCTACGTCCGGCGCGGCGAGCAGCGGCTCTGCCTGTTCCGCGCGGACAGCCCGCATCTGCTGCGCATGCATGTCCGCGTTGGCGACGCGCTGCCGCTCGACAACTCCGCCATCGCCCAGGTGCTGCGCGCCTTCGCGCCGCGCCCCCTGCCCGCCAATGTCGCGACGCTGGGCCTGCCGATCGTCACCATGGGCGCGACCGATCCGCACACCGGCGCGATGGCCATGCCGGTCTTCGGCCCGAATGACGCCCTGGCCGGGGCGCTCGCCCTTTCGGCGCCGATCATCCGCTGGACGCCCGAGGCACAGGAGGCCGCACGCCCTCTCCTGGCCGAAGCAGCCACGGCGCTGACCCGCCGCCTGGGCGGCGAGATGCCGGAATGGCCGCGCAGCGCCGCGGAGTGACGCCGCGCCCGCCCCTGGCCGCGACGAAGCGCCCCTAGAACCAGCGCTCGAGGACGTTGATCACGTCGCCGGGACGCACCAGCGCCTGGGGTCCGGCGCGGTACTCGCGGGCCACGCCGTCCTCGCCGATGCGGGTCAGGCTCACATGGTCGCGGACGGCCCGGTAGTTGAAGCCCCCGAACACGGCGATGGCGGAAAGCACGGTCATGCCCGGCTGGTATGGCGCCTGTCCGCCGCGCTCCACCATCCCCAGCACGTAGACGGACCGGTACTCCATGACCTCCACCGCGACGGAGGGCTGCTGGAACAGCCCCTTCTCCTTCAGGATGCCCTCGATCGCGCGCTCCACTTCGCGCGTGGTGCGGCCCGTCGCCGGGACGGAGCCCGCCAGCGGCAGCGAGATCGCCCCGGCGTCGGAAACGCGAAAATCCCCGCTCAGCTGGGGGTCGTCGAACACCGTGACGCGCACGCGGTCACCGGGGCCGAGGCGATACGGCTCGGCGGCGGACGGCGGAAGCGGAGGAAGCGTCGCACCCGGCGTCGAGCAGGCCGTGGCGCCGGTTGCCAGCACCGCCAGCGCCGATGCATGGCGCACGAGGAATCGGCGCCGGTCCTGGACCGGGAGGCGTCTTGGATTGCCACTCATGCGCGCAGCTTACGGGCCCGCCACCCACCGGTCGAGGGATGATCAGAGCGACAGCCGAAGCCGCAGCGAGAGGATGTTCCGGCCATACTCGCGAAAGCCGCTCGGCGCCTCGAAGCGGCGCGTGTGCTGATAGTTGAGGAGCAGCGCGGCGCGACGGTTCAGCAACATCGTGGCGCCGAATGTAGCGACGCCATCCACCACCCGCTCCCGCGGTCTTTCATACTCCCGCATCTCCGCCCCCAGCGTGACAGTCGCGATGATGTTGCGCCGCACCTCGTAGTCCAGCGTCGTGCGCAGTGCGGTGCGGGTGTAGGCGACGCTGCCGGGCCGGATCGATTCCTCGATGGTGCGCTGCGCCGACAGTCCGAGCGTGGCCACCTGCGAAGGCATCCACGTCACCTGTGCGTCGAAGGCTGGGCCGGATAGTGCGCGGATACTGGGGTCCTCGTACACGCGGCGGCGGTAGCCGAGGCTCAAGCGAACGCCCCAAAGCCCATTGAAGTCGTAGCGAAGCCCGCCCAGCACTTCATAGGTCAGGGAATCGCGGCCACGCTGGCTTGACTGCTGGTAGGAGATGCGCGTCAGCCGCGCCACGGCATCGAGACCCTGCCCCGGCTGAAAAAGATAGGAGGCGCCCGCTTCCGCCGTCAGATGGTCGCGGTCGCTGCCCACCGCGCCGCCCGCGCCAACCGTGCGGTCGTAGCGGAAGGTGCGGTGCTCAAGGCCGCCCTCGAAGAGAAGCCGGTTCAGCGCGCCGACGCCGCGCAACCGGAACACGTCGGAGTCGAACTGGACCGGCCGCGCCAGCCCCGCGCGCTGCAGGTCGAAATTGCCGAGGTCGAAGTGATTGCGCTGACGGCTATAGAGCAGGCCCAGCGAGGAGGCGCGACCGATATCCAGCCGCCCTCCAAGGTCGAACGCATAGTCGTTCCAGCTCAGGCTGGGGTCGGAAGGGTAGCGGCGCGTCTGCTGCGTCAGCGCGGCCGTGAAGGCATGCCGGGTCCAGCCACTCGCGAGGCCGAGCGACAGCGCCTCCTCCAGCGTGGCCTGGGCACGGCTGCCGCGCAGATTGGGCGCAGGGTTGTCGTCGAAGCCTGGGCCTGCCTCAAGCGAGCCGTCGAGCCGGAACGCGCCGAGCCGCACGCCAAGCGGCTCGTAATCCGGGCGTGGCCGCGTCTGGACGGTCACTCCCCGGGCGGTGGCTGCCCAATCGGGTGTGCTGCCCTGCCCGCGCAGTTCGGCAGGCGCGCCCAGCAGCACCATTGCGAGCGCCGCCGCGCCGGCCGACCGGCGAAGGGCCGACGCGCCTTCGGGATGGAAAGCGACCAATGGCTTGCCTTTCGACCTCCCCAGCACTTCATATACGGCGTCGCGCCCTGGCCAGCGAGGCCGTCCGGGCGGCCGCGACGTATCATCGGCCAGCAGCAACGCGAGGTGCCGTCATCGCTTCCCCCGATCAAGAGCCGCCGCCCCTCGTGAGCGTCGTCATGCCCGTCTTCAACCGCGCGGGCATCGTGGCACCCTCGATCCGCTCCGTCCTGGCGCAGACGCTGAGGGAACTCGAACTCCTCGTCGTGGACGACGCCTCTGCCGACGATCTCGAAAGTGCGCTGGCTGCGTTCGGCGGGGATGCGCGCCTCCGCGTGATCCGGCACGAGCGCAATCGCGGCGTGTCGGCAGCGCGGAACACGGGGATCGAGGCGGCGCGCGGCCGCTTTGTCGCCTTTCTCGATTCCGATGACCTTTGGCAGCCGACGAAGCTGGAGCGGCAGGCCGCTGCCGTCGCGGGCGCCGAGACGGCAAAGATCTTCTGCGTGACGCAGACCGAGGTCATCCAGCCTGGGGGTTGGAGCCGCGTGCGCCCTGAGCACGGGCCGCGTCCCGGGCAGAGCTTCGCCGAATATCTCTACGTCGATGGCGGCTTCGCGCAGACCAGTTCCTTTTTCCTGACCCGTCCGCTTGCCGATGCCGTCCGCTTCCGCGAGGGGCTGCGCCAGTACGAGGACCACCTCTTCTTCATCGAGTGCGGCGCAGCGGGGGCGGAGTACCGGCTGGTGCTCGAGCCGCTCGTCACCTGGCACAACGATGAGCGGCCGGACCGGCTGAGCGCCGAGGTCAGCGAGCATCGCGCACGGCAATTCCTGAAGGCGGCGGGCGACGCCCTGTCCGAGCGCGCACGGGTCGCCTTCGAGGCGAACGAGCTTGGTCCCTGGCTTTGGCGCGAGCGCAAGCGCGACGCCATCGCCCTGCTGATGCGGGCCGTGAAGACGCGGGCCGTCTCGCTGCCCGGCGCGGTCAAGCTGGCCGCGCGTTCCACCCTGCCCGAAGGGCTCTACCAGGGCGTCCGCTCCCGCCTCACGCGCAGCCGTGCAGCGGCACCCGGAAAGTCCTGACGAGACCCATCACACGCCCGAGGCCTCGGTCCAGCGGCCGGCGAAGAGCCGCTTGGAGGTGATGTCCTCCTCGATATCGCGCAGTTCCTTCGCAGGCACTCCGCCCAGCAGCCGGTAGGGCGTCGAGAAGCTGCGTGTCACGACGCTTCCCAGCGAAACGACGGTGTTGTCCGCAATCGCCGCGCCCGGGGCGAAGCGGCAGGCAGAGCCGATGAAGCAGTCCGCGCCGATATGGACCGTGGAGCGCGGGGTGCTGGCGCCATGGGTCCAGAACTGGCTACCGCGACCGGCGATCCAGCATCGGTCGCCGATCAGGATCTCGCCATTCGCGTCAAAGAAATGCCCTGGCGAGATGCGGCAGCCATCGCCGACCACCATGCGCTGTTGGTACCGCGCACTATGGTCGGAGGGGGCGGCCGCGCCCGTCCATATTCCGCAGCGGATCTGGTTGGACGAAGCGATGGAGGAGCGCGCGCCCACCGTGAGGGAAAGGGGTCCGGAGAACAGGTTGAAGCGCTCCAGATGCGCGCCGGGGCCGAGGACCAGCCGAGCCACGCTGATGAAGCTCAGCGCATCCACGCGCGCCGTCGGGTGGATCTCGTAGCCCAGCGCCCACCGGTAGGCGGCGCGTCGCAACCCGTTCGTCGGAAGGAAAGCGATAAGCAGCGCTGCGAGGCGCCGGAAGCGGCGAGATGTCACGTTGTGCCTCCCTTGTCGCGTTTCCGGGATGCGAGACGGTTTATCACGCCCCACACCAGTTCGGAGACGATCTCGGCTCGCAGCAGGAGACCGACGGCCACGAAGACCGCACCGCCCAACGCCGTCTTCAGCACAAGGGCCAGGACTTGCGCCTCGGGCCAGATCGGCATCGCGAGGAAGATGCCCATCGCCGCGCATGCCGCGGCGATCTTGGCAAGGCCGCGCCAAGGGTACGGCAGGCGAAAGGCGGAACGGCCCATGGACCAGGCCAGGAACACCGCGACGATGAACGCGGCCAGGTTGGCATAGGCCGCGCCCAGCAGGCCGAAGGACGGGATCAGGAGGATGTTGAGGCTGACGTTGAAGAGGGCCGTCGTGCCCGTCACCAGCAGCAGCGGGAGGGGACGTCGCGCCAGGTGAAAGGCATGGTCCAGGTAGCTCGACCGGATGCAGGCGAGGAAGGTAGCCACCGCCACCAACGGGATCAGGACCGTCGTGACGTCGCGGAACTCGGACCCCACGAGGATGGATAACTCCGAGGCGGTGAGGCAGAGCCCCACCGTCGCCGGCAGGCCGAATGTGACGAGGGTCAGGAGGTTCTGCGCGAGCTGGCGTCTCGCGGCGTCCTCGCCCTCGATCTCCAGGGCCTGGACCGCCGCAGGCAGGGACGCCGAGCCGATCGAGTACATGAGCGCCTTGAGCGTACGGTCGGCGAGGTCGTAGCCCACTGCGTAGAGGCCGACAGCCTGGGCGTTGATGAGCCACCCCAGGATCAGCCGGTCCGCGTAGAAGATGACGTTGTCGAGGAGGAAGCTCGGCGCAAGGGGCAGGCCGAAGCGGGCGATACTCCCCATGTCCCCTGTTCCCGCCTCGCGCAGGCGGACCCCGCGCCATTGGCGAAAGGTGAGCCAGAGCGCGGGCCCGAGGACGGCCAAAGCCGTGGCGAGCAGCACGCTCGCCGCCCCACCGCCCAATGCGGCAGCGAGGATCGCAAGGGCGGTGACCAGCAGCGAGCGGAGAAGCGTGACGAGGACGTAGCGCCCCGCCTCACTCCGGCTGATGAGGAAGTGCAGGTTGATCTCGAGCCAACCCTGCACGACGAAAAGCGCCACCGCCGCCCCCCACAGCGAGGAGCCGCCCCACGGCGAGAAGGCAGCGACGTAAAGGGCGCCAAAGGACAGGACGAGTGCCACGCAGACCAGGTAGAGCACCAGCACGGCCGCCTGGAAGGGCTTGGCCGCATCCTCCTCCATGGGCCGGAGCCGCACGATGGAGACGTAGAGCCAGTTATAGGCCGCCATCGAGAAAAGAGAGATCACCGAAAGGGCGATGGCGTAGGTGCCGTACTCCTCCGGGGACAGGAAGCGGGTGAGCACCCCGATGGTGACAAAGGTCACCGCCGCAGGAACGATGCGCCCGACGAGGTAGAGCAGCGCGCGGCCGGCGACGGCAGGCGAGGAGGGCTCCGACATGCTTCGCTTCAGTCCGGCTTACGAGGGAGGAAAGGCGCCTGCTTCCTTTCCACGGCCCCGAAGGTCGCGGGGCGGCGTGCCACCCATCGGAAACGTGGCGCTGCCACGGAACGCCCCCGCGCAGCCGCGCGCGGCTTGCCCGCATAGGCCGTCAGCGCGATCAGCAGGACCCAGGCAAAGGTGTTCTGCACCATGATCGCGCTTTCCGCGAAGCCGTAGATCATCAGCAAGGTCACCGCGGCGAGTGACCAGGTGGCGCTCCAGGAGCCGGTTTCGCGGATCTCCTGCACGTTGGCGCGAATGACCCGGACCACGAGAAGCAGGAAGAGCACCAGCCCGACGACGCCAAAGGCCAGCAGCAGGTCGATGAAGCCGTTATGGGCATTCGGAACGTCCCATCCGATGATGAAGCGGATGTCGAGCACGGGACCCAATGGCGCGGTCCAGAACCCGCCATAGCCCCAGCCGATCAGCGGCTTCTCCGCGACCGCGGCCAGCGAGAGACCCCAGATATCCGTGCGCCCCGTGAGGGTCAGGTCGCGCCCCAGCAGCGTCAGCACCGGTTCGAGCACGACGAAGACGAAGAAAGGCGCGCAGAGCACCAGGACGACGACCAGCGCGCCCAGGAAGCCTGCGCGTCCCGGGCGGCGGCGCAGCAGCTGCGACAGGCCGACGATCCCCATCAGCACGGCAGCGACCGCGATGGGCGTCTTGGCCGTGGAAAGAAGCAGCAGGAGCCCGCACAGCCCCGCCAGGGCGAAGGGCCAGCGCTTGCGTCGCTCCACCAAGGCGAGGCCAAGCCCCGTCGCGACGCCCATCAGCATGACCTGCCCCAGGACGTTTTTGTGTGGAAACACCCCGCGCCAGGCGCCAGGATGCGGCGGGCCGGAAATGCCGACGCCAGGCCGCGTCGCCACGAAGACAATGCTGAGCAACGCAGCCAGCGCGAAGGCCCAGCCAAGCAGGCCCATCAATTCCTCCCGCTCGAAACGCGCGACGAGGTAGAAGCCGAGCAGCGTCGTTCCCGCGAGGCCGACGGTGCGGCGCAGCGTATCGGCCGGCGAGGTGGACCAGGCCGTGGAAACCAGGGCGAGCGCCACCAGCAGCACGCCATAGGGGCTTCGCGCCGCGGCGCGGACCACCTTCGGCAAGTGCGGCAGCGCCAGAAGGAAAGTCAGCCCATAGACCGGGATCCAGGACAGGCGCAGGAAGGCCTGCTCCACGAAGACGCCGTTCTTCGCATCCTCGGAGATGAAGGCTTCCGCCGGCAGGAAGGGCGCCGTCGGGCCGAGATACCAGACGAGAAGCAGCACCACCGCGGCGCGGACCGCGCCGTCCTGCGTGATGGCGAGCCGCGGCGTGGAAGCGGCGCGACGCTCGGGCAAGCGGGCCGAGACGCTCACGCGGGCCACCGTGCCACGTTGCGGCGGTAGACCTCCAGCAGCCGGTCGCAGAAGCCACGGATGTCGAAGTCGCGCTCAAACCTCGCGCGGGCATTCGAGGAGAGTTCGCGGCGCAGCGCCGGGTCCCCGAGAAGCCGCGCGAGAGCCGCCGCGAGGGCGGGGAAATTCCCCGGCGGGACGAGGATGCCGGTCCTTCCATCCTCGATCGCCGTGGGCACGGAGCCGACGGGCGTCGCAACGATCGCCAGCCCGTAGGCCATGGCCTCCACAATGGCGACGGGCAGCCCCTCGTTGCGGGAAGGCAGCGCGAAGATGTGCGATTGGGCGAGCAGCTCGCGGCTCCGCGCCTCCTCCGTCCAGCCAAGGAAGTTCACCCGTTCGGCGAGGCCAAGCGCCTCCGCCTTCGCGCGATAGGTGTCCACCTCGCCATCGCCGGCGACGTTCGCGGTCCAGTCGAAAGCCTGGCATTCCGGCGAGGCCAGGGCTTCCAGAAACTCGCCCGCCCCCTTCCGCTCGCCGACCCGTCCAAGGAAGAGGAGCTGGAGGGGCGGTGTCTCCGCCCGCTCCGGCACCGATGAAGGTCCCTCGACGGCGTTCACCAGGATGGTGACACGTGGGCCGCCAGGTCCCAGGAACTCCGAAACGAAATCGCGCCAATAGGCGCCCAGCACGACCACCTCGGCTGCCGAGCGCAGCACGCGCCGGATCAGGCGGCGCTCGGTGGGGCCGGCGCGCTCGCAATGGTCGCGGAAATTCGCGCCGTGCAGGTGCAGCACGACCGGCACGCGCAGCGCCCGTGCCATCAGGGTGATGATCCCTTTGCGCAGGACGCTGCCGTATTCGGCCATGTGCACGTGCAGCAGGCTCGCGCGGCGCGTGAGGCAGGCAAAGAACAGGCGCAGAAGCGCGGCGGCGAAGAAGACCGGCATCAGCGCGGCGCGGCCCGGCCCGTAGGTGTCCACGATGGCGAAGCGCGGCGCGTCCGGGCGCCGCTCGATCTCCCGCACGAAGTAGGAAACGATCCGGCCAATGCCGCCCTTGGCCTCAAGGCCGCCTGGGGTCGCGATGTAAATCACCCGCGGCTCCTTTCTCACCTGCCCCGGGGCTCTGCGCCGTCGAGGGTGCGGGCAATGGCCGTCCAGAAGGGCTTCGGCTGCAGGTCCTGGTCGAGCGGCAAACCGCGCGAGGGAAGCCCGTCGCGGCGGCGACTCCATTCCACCTCGTTGCGCCAGTTGTAGCGGTCGCTGAGGCCCCAGGTGAAAACCGCCTTCACCCGCGGTTCGGACAGCGCCGCCTCCAGCCAGGCCTGGGCGTGGTCGGCCACGATCCGGTCGCGCCGCGCGCCATCGGCCGGGAGGTCGCGGTCATGCACGTCGAGTTCGGTGATGTAGATGTCGAACCCCATCTCGGCCGCCCCGCGCAGGAAGCCGCGCAGGGCCGCGGGATCGAAGGGCCGGGCCGGGTTCAGATGCGCCTGCACGCCGAAGACATCGACCGGCGCATCCTGCTGCCTCAGCGATTCCAGCAGGCGCAGCACCGCGACGCGCTTCGCGCGGCTGTCGCGGTCCTCGTACTCGATGCCGTAGTCGTTGTAGGTGAGCAGCGTGTGGGGATCCGCCGCGCGCGCCAGGACGAACGCGTCGCGCACATAGGTGGGGCCGAGAGCACGGAGCCAGACGGTCTGGCGCAGCCCGTCGGCACGGCCATCCTTCAGGTCAATGGCCTCGTTCACCACGTCCCAGGACTGCGCGCGCGGATAGCGGGCGAGAACCCGGCGGATATGCTCCTCCAGGATGCCGCGTGCGGCGCGGTTCTCCATGCCGGCGATCCAGCGCGGCATGTGCTCGTGCCAGACGAGGGCGTGGCCGCGGAAGCCAAGGCCGTGGCGTCGCGCGAACTGCCAGAGCGCGTCCACGGCGCCGAAGCTGAACTCCTCGCGAGTGGGACGCAATGGGCCCCACTTCGCCTCCCATTCCGTCACCAGCACTCCGCATTCGCGCGCGAATGCGGCGGCATAGGCGGGGTCGTCACGCAGGTTGAAGGAGCGCGCGGCCGCGCCGAAGAGCAGACCCTTGCGCCGCGCGCGCTCCCGCAGCGGAAGCTCCGTCGCGGCGCTTTCCCCGGAAAGGCCCGCGACGGACAACGCCGCGCCGGCGCTCAGAGCAGCGCGCCGCCCGACGCCGCCAACCGCACCGGGCTTCACGGGGAGGTTTCCTCGCGCGTCGGGCGGTGGGTCATTTCCGCCGCGCGCCGGCGTCCATGCTCTCGAGCCGGACGCTGCGGCGCGGGAAGGGAGTCGTAGTAGCTCTTCGCCTGGCGGCGATAGGTTTCCAGCTCACCGGCCTGGAAGAGCGGGCTGTCCGACTTCACGAGGGTCAGCACCGCGCCTACGACCGGGAACCCGGCCTTGGCGAGTTCCGCCGCGGCTGAGGCGGCCGCATCCCTCGGCGTGCGGCGCCAGCGCGCGACCAGGATCGTCGCCTCGGCCAGCGCACCCAGCACGAGCGCATCGGATGCCGCTACCAGCGGCGGCGAGTCCAGCAGCACGACGTCGAAATCATGCGCCGCCCGCTTGAGGGCGCGCAGCACGGCGGGCGAGCCCAGCACGTCTTGCGGCGCACGGTCGCTGGCGCGGCTCGGCACGTAGGCGAGGCCGGTCTCCGGATCAGGCAGGACAGGCCAGAGCTCGTCGCCGCCGGGCTTGAGCAGGTCGTTCAGCCAGACCCGCCGCGCATCCGCCTCGCCGCGTGGGACCGGGGAGTTGCGGCGAAGGTCGGCATCGATCAGCAGGACGCGGTGCCCGGCATCCACCAGGCTCTGGGCCAGCGCAAAGGCCAGGGTGGTCTTGCCCTCACCGGGCAGCGCCGAGGTGACGAGCAGCGTCGCGGGCGGCCGCCGGTCGGGGAATTGCGACAGCAGCGCGACCCGCAGCGACCGCACCGCGTCGGCGAAGCGGGACAGCGGCTCTTGCACCATGATCTCGGAAGCCCCGCGCTTCGCGATCTCGCGTCGGCGCAGGGCCGGAATCGTGCCGAGGCAGGGCAGCCCCGTCGCGCGTTCGAGATCCGCCACGCCGCGGATGCCGCCATGCACGAATTCCCGCACGAAGGCCACGCCCATCAGCAGCATCCCGGCCAGCGCGGCTCCCATCAGGGTGAAGCGGAGGACGTTGGGCGAGCTTGGCTTGGCGGGCGGGGTGGCCTCCGACACGACGCGGACGTCGGGAAGCTGCAGACCCTGCTGCACCGCGATCTGCTGCCGCTGCAGCAGGAGGTTCTCGTAAAGGCTTCGGCTTGCCGCCGCCTCGCGCTCCAATTCGCGAAGCGTGATCTCGGCCTGCTCGGTGGTGGCCACGCGCCGCTCCAGCGAGGATACCTGGGTGCGAAGGTCACTCTCGCGCGCCTGCGCCACCGCCACCTCGCTTTCGAGCGAGGAGATGGCGCGGCGGATCTCCTGACCGATCGCGCTGCGGAGGTCGCGCAGCTCGGCCCGGATGCGCAGGATCTCGGGATGGCGGGGGCCGAAGCGGCTGGCCTGCTCGGCCTCGCGGCGAATCACGGTGGCCTCCTGCTCGCGCAGGCGCTGGATGACGGGAGAGCCGCCGACCTCCGTGACCCGGTCGGCCTCGCCGCGCCGCACCTGCTCGCGCGCCTGGGTCAGCCGCGCCTCGCGTGCGCTTCGCTCCGAAACGGCTGAGGTGAGCTGGTTGTTCACCTCCGCAATGCGCTGCGCCAGCAGGGTGTCGCCGCGCGCCTCGACGATCTCGTTCTCCTCACGGAAGCGCTGCACCGCCTGCTCGGCGCTGCGCACGCGGGCCTGAAGCTCCTCCAGCTCGCTGTTGAGCCAGGCCGAGGCGCTGCGCCCGACCTCGCGCTTCAGCTCCGTTTGCAGGCGCAGATAGGCGGCGACATGCGCATTGGCGACCCGCGCCGAGAGAGCCGGATCCTCCGACCGGAAGGAGACGCGGATCATGTAGGAGCGGCCATCATTGATGATGGCCAGCCGGTCGCCGTACTGGGAAATCACCCAGTCCAGGGGGTCGTTCCCCAGTGGCTCGGGCTCCGGCCGGCCCAGCATCTCCCGCAGCTGTGCCTTGAGATCGTCCAGGGAGAAGCCCAAGGCTTCTGCGAGGCGGCTCGCCAGGCCCGGCTTCCGGAATTCCGACAGCTCGACCAGGTTGAGGCGCTCGACCACTTCCCGGATGACGGGACGGCTCCCGAGCATGTCCACCTCGCTGCGGAGGATGGCCGGATCGGGCGAGACCGGGGGCGGCGGAGCGCCGGTGGGCAGGCCGGGGATGCCGGGGCGGCGCAGGTCGAGGACGAGCGTGGCCTGGGCGGTGAAGACCGGCGTCGCCTGCGTCAGCGCCGCGCCGATCAGCACCGCCAGCACGATCGTGGCCAGCAGGACGGGACGCCAATAGGCGCGAAGAACCCCGAACACGTCACGGAGGGTGACGAAAGGCTCCGTCGGGGCGCTTCCGGCGTCGCTCATTGGCCAGCCTTCGGGTGTCGGACTGCGCGGCAGGCCCGGCGCAAGGAAGACCCCGCCCCGGGTAGGTCCCCAGCCTGGCGATGCGGCGATGCGCACCGGCTGCGCTCATGGAGGTTGGCCATCAAGCGTCCGGCCGCGGCGATCGAGCCGCCGTCGCTTGTTCGGTTGTGCTGTCGGTACGCTCCGCTGCCGAGCGCCGGGCGTCGGCAAGGTGGTGCAGGGCGAGCCGCGGGAGCTTGGCCATGATCCCAAGATACCGGCCGCCGAGGCGACGCGGCTCCGACACGGCGCGCCACAGCCATTCCATCCCAAGGCGACGGAACGGCGTGGGCGCGCGCGCCACGGCACCCGCCACGAAATCCAGCCCGGCCCCGATGCAGAGGATTGCCTTCGCGCCTGTGGCCTCGAAGTTCTCGGTCGCCCAGACCTCCTGCTTCGGCGCACCGAGCGCGACGAAAACGATGTCGGGATCGGCGCGGCGCACGGCCTCCAGCGCCTTGCGTCGCTCCTCCTCGGAATGGTCGAACCCCATGGGCGGAGCGTAGAGCCCCGCGACACGAAGCCCAGGATGGCGCTGCCCGAGCGTTGCGGCCGCTTTCTCCAGCACTTCCTGACGCGAGCCGAACAGGAAGATGGATCGGCCCTCGCGCGCCGCGGCGGCGCAGACCGGCTCCACCAGATCGGAGCCGGTGACGAGGTTGAGCCTCGGCCCTCCATCCAGCCGCGCCATCCAGATGAGGGGCCGACCATCCGCAAGAACGAGGCGCGCCCGCTCATAGGCGCGGCGCAACGGCTCGCTGGTTTCCAGCTTCACGACATGATCGAGGTTGGGCGTGACGACGACGCCGCCGCTGCCCGTTCGGCACCACTGCATCACCTGGCGGACGACCTCGGCTTGATCGGCGAGGTCCACCTCGATGCCAAAGACGCGACGGCGGACGCGCTTCTCCGGCAGTCGGTCGGCCGCCTGGGCCTCTCCGGACGGCTCCTGCCCTGCCGCGCTGTCCATGGCGCCTCCGTGTTACCTGCCGGAAATCTCCGGCTTCTTGCGCGTTAAACTCGATTTCCCTGCGCGGGTTCCGCTCAGGGCCGACGAGTGCGGCCTGCAGACCCGACACTCACGGTCAAGTACGGCGCATCACTTGTCCGTCACAGCATGTCAATGATGCGCTGCGCCTCGACCACGATGACGATTGCGGGCGCGCAGTCGTCTTGCCCCGTGCGGCCTCGGCAATCGGCATTTCAATAGGCCCCCGCACCGGTCACCACGACGCGCACAGTGCGCAAGACGATCCAGCCATCCAGCCAGACCGACCAGTTGTTCACGTAGTAAGAGTCCGCGACCTCCCAGATCTGAAGGTCGCTGTTATTGCGATACATCACCTGCCAGAAGCCGGTGAGTCCGGGCGGCACGTCCCGTCGCAACTGCCTCGCCTTCTCGCTGAAGCGCTCCACCTCGTGCCCCAACATCACGCGCGGTCCTACGAGGCTCATGTCGCCCCGGATCACGCTCCAGAGTTGCGGAAGTTCGTCCACGCTGTAGCGGCGGAGATACTTGCCGACCTTCGGGATGATGCGCGGGTCGTTGCGGAGCTTCAGTGTGCGCTCATACTCGAAGCGCGCCGCCGGGTTGCTGGCCAGGTGTTCAGCGAGACGCCGCTCGGCGCCGGTCACCATGGTCCGGATCTTCCAGATCCGGATGGGCTGCCCCCCGGCCCCTTCGCGGGTCTGGGAAAAGAAGATCGGCCCGGCCGGATCGAAGATCTTCACGAGCAGGGCGGCAACGCCGATGAAGGGCAAAAAGGCGATAAAGGCCGGCCCCGCGATCGCGAGATCGAAGATGCGCTTCAGGATCCGCTGCTTTCGCGAGAAGCGTTGGTGCTGGATCTCCATCGAAAGATAGGGGCCGATCGGCCGCGGCATCACGAGGAGATTTGTCGGGCTGGCCAGGTCGGCCACGACCTGAACGGTCGAGTAAGGCCGGGCCAGCCCCTCCATGAGGGCGATTAGGCGCTGGGCATCGGCGTCCTGCCGCGAAAGAGCAATCAAGGCGCGGCCGACCTGGAATGGAAACTTGCGGGAGATCGCCGCCTCGACCGGGCCGAGGATCGGGACGCCCTCCACCTCAGGGCTGTTCCCCGTCACGTCGCCGAAGGCGGCGACTGGGACCAGCCCCAGCTCTGGGTTGGCCTTGATCTCCCGAATGGTCCTTCTGGCCTTTTCGCCGGTCCCGATCACGATGCAAGCCTCGCCATACAGGCGGCGCCGGATCAGGAAGCCCGTCATGAGACTTCGCGCCATGTAGGCCACGGGAACCAGCATCACCCATGTGATCAAGCCAGTGAAGGGCCAGAAATCCTCCTCGTCCGTTGCGATGAGCATCGCGAGGTGGACCAGCGCCGCACCGGCAGCCGTATAGAAGGAAAGCCGGAGTTCCTCCGGCTGCGACAGGCCGGTCGGGGGGTAAAGACCGCTTCCGAAGCGGAACAGAATCCAGGAGAGGATGGCTGTCGAGAACGGCCAAACAACCAGGAACTCACCCCAGACAATGGATCTGAAAAGCACCACAACCGTGATGCACAACAGGCACGCAACCAAATCCGCGAGCAGCAATCCGAGAATTGAGGTCGCGCGCGAGGAAGACGATTGTGGAATAGGGTCAGCCGAAAAAACAGAGGCGTCGGCACGCATGAATGAGCTTCTTGTCTGCTGCCGGATTTCCATTTCGGCGCCCCCGCTTTGCGGCATTACAGATCACTCCTCGGGGATCGAAACGAAGGCGAAACTTCTTAACACCGGAACTCAAACGCTACGTGACCAAAAACCGGATGGGCAATGATTCAATCCCCCTCGCCCCGCAGCCCAACGTTCTGCTGGAAAGGCAATGGGGGCGATAGGTTTCCGATTATGCGGATTCGAGTCTTTGCTGGCGCGCGGCGGCTCTCAGCGCCTGCTCAAGCTGGATGGTGAGGGCACCGGCGCGCTCGACCTGATCGAGCATCGCTCCGCTTTTCTGGAAGCGGGCCATGACCTCCGCCTGCTGCAGCTTCGCGGACAGAAATTCCCGACAGGCCTTCGCCAGGCTCGATGGTGCCTCGGGCGTGTTCTCGTCCAAGTGCCGCTCGGCGGCCGACGCCAGCTCCCCTTCGGAGGAAAGCACCCGCTGGCGCCAAAGCGCTTCCTTCGCGAACAGGTCGGGGTCGTCCGTGCGCGCGGTGGCGCTGCGATACTCGTCCAGGCACGTCAAATAGGCTTCCACGGACTGGGCGAGGTTCGGGAGCGCCGGCTTCCTCCGGTCGCCACCTTTTCGGCGATCGACCAGGGGACCGCCGTCGGCAGCCTTCAGCTTGGGCAGCGCAAGAGTGCGGTATTCGATGGTCCGGGAAGCGACGGCCGCGAGTTCCGCCAAGCCTCGCCGTGCCATTTCGCTCCAGACTCGCGGATGGCTATCGAGCACGCAGAGCGTTCCGAGCACATGACCGGTGGGGGCCAGGAGCGGGAACCCGGCATAGGACGCGACGCTGCCTTCCGTCACCGCGGGATTTTCCTGCGTCAGCGGGTGGGTGCGCGTGTCCTCGACCACCAGCTCGCGCCCAGTTTCGACAACGTGCCGGCAGATCGAGTGGGAGAGCGGCGTTTCGCGCGCATCGGCGGCCCCGGGCAGGGTGCCATTGAAGCTCTTGAAGAACTGCCGGTCCTTGTCGACCAGCGAAACGACGGCCACCGGAGCATCGGCGAGCATGCTGGCCAGGCGGCTCAGCTGATCGAAGGTTTCTTCGGGCGGGGTGTCCAGCAGACCTGTCGCGTTGAGGGCGGCGAGGCGCTCGGGATCGAGGATCGGATCGGTTACGGACACGATGGCATTCCTGTGTTCAGGCTGCAGCCCAGCAGCCGGCTTCACGCTTGGCGGTCACCCTGTTGGGTTCCGAACGACATCGCATCGCCATGCGCACCCGCCCTCATCCGGCAGCGACCGACCGTGGACCCCACAGGACAGTTGATTCGGGGAGGTTATCATTCCTCGGCCACCGATGATCAATTCGGTCATCCTACCTATCTTTCCTTGAGGCTCTGTGCCCCGGTGACCTGAGCCGTTTCCATGAGACGAGCTAAGTATTGGACCCAATCCTTACTACACCAATAAGTTGTGGTTCCTTGCATCGATAAAATTCATGCGTGCGCAGATAGCGTTGAGAGCGCCCTGCCACCTGATGCGAGCAAGGACCCTCCCTCATGAGCAGCGGCCTCTTCGAGTATGCCGGATTCGCCTTTCCCTCCTGGTGGAATGGCAGCTTCGGCTCCGCGACCTCGCTCACCTCGCTTACGGCGCTGGCGTCCACGGGATCCAACAGCGTAAGCATCGTCCCGACCAGCTACATCTCGACCGTCACCAGCTCGGATTTCCATGCGTCGAGCCAGACCGAGTCGGATGCCAATGTCCGCGCGCAGATCCTGCAGGCGCACTCCCTGGGCCTCGATGTCATCCTGAAGCCGCATGTCGATGCGGAGGATGGTTCGGCCTTCCGCGGCGAGTTCGCGCCCAGCGACGTGGATGCCTGGTTCGCCGGCTACAAGGCGCTCATCCTTCGCTACGCCAAGATCGCCGCCGAGACGGGCGTCAAGACGCTCTCCATTGGCTGTGAGTATGACAGCCTCGTCGGGGCGGCCTACCGCTCCCGCTGGGTGGACATCATCGACAGCGTCCGCGCGGTCTATGACGGGGTCCTCACCTATGCCGCGACCGCCATGTCGGCGAGGAACGTGTCCTTCTGGGATCAGGTCGACCTGATCGGGGTGAACTCCTACTACCGGATGAGCGAGAGCACGACCGCCAGCGTACAGGACTACAAGAACAGCTGGACCTCGGTTCCGACGAATGCGTGGGAATTCTCCATCACCGAGGGCAAGTCGCCGATCGATTTCCTTCGCAACCTCGCGGTGAAATACGACAAGCCCCTTTTCCTGGCCGAGGTCGGCTACCGGAGCATGGACGGGGCCGCGCTCGACCCCGGCATCTGGACCAGCAGCGGCGCCGTGGATCTCCAGGAGCAGGCAAATCTTTATCAGGCGCTGTTCGAGACCTTCACGACCTATGGCGGCGACTGGTTCGCCGGGATGCATCTCTGGAACTGGGACATCACCTCCAAGGGTGCCAGCAACACGAACTACTCGCCGCAGGACAAGCCGGCGCTCCAGGTCGTGACCAACTGGTTCACGGGCCAGACAGCCATCCAGGGGCTCTCGCTCAACGGATCCATCGTCGCGGACGCGCTGCATGGCGGCCTCGGTGCCGACATGCTGAATGCCGGGATGGGCAACGACACCCTTTTTGGCGGCGGGGGCGATGACATCCTCATCGGCGGGCCGTCCACCCTCGCTTCGGCGGCGCCCCTTGCCTCGACGACGCTGGTCGTCTCCGCCCGTGCGGATGTGCTGAACGGGGTGGGCGCGAAATTCGTCATCCTGGTCAATGGCGCGCAGATCGGCGGCACCTTCGAGGCCAAGGCGCAGGCGGGCCAGTTCTCCGTCACCTTCGCCAACACGGCCACCGTCAACTCGGTGGGCGTCAAGTTCGTCAATGACGAGATGGTCCAGGGCGTGGGCGACCGGAATCTCTACGTCCTCGGCCTCGAGGTGAACGGCAAGAGCCTGCCCATCAGCGAGGCGGTGAACCCCACCGGCAATGGCCAGGGCTCCATGTGGTTCAACAGCACCCTGTCCATCGACACGCGGAGCCGGCAGGACTGGTTCACGGGCGCCACCACCGACCATGACACGCTCTTCGGCGGCGCGGGTGACGACACGCTGATCGGCGGCGTCGGGAATGACTACCTCGATGGCGGCGAGGGCAATGATGTCGCGCTGTATTCAGGCTTCCGTTCGGAATACGCCGTTTCGAGCCTTTCCGGTGGCTTCTTTCAGGTGACCGACCTCCGGACCGGATCGCCGGAAGGGACGGACCGGCTGAAGGATGTCGAGTTCCTGCGCTTCGCCGATGGCACCTTCTCCCTGCCGCAGCTCGCGGGCGGGGGCAGCAACCCCGTCCCCGTCGTCACGCCGAAGATCCTCGCCTTTTCTTCCGATACCGGGGCCTCCGCCTCGGACCGCATCACGAGCGACAACACCCTCGTCTTCCTCGGGTCGACGGAAGCGGGCCGGGGCGTGCAGATCCTCCTCAACAACCAGGTGATCGGCACCACGACGGCCGATGCTTCGGGCCAGTGGAGCTTCGATCACTCGGGCAAGGTCCTGGCCGACGGGCAGCATGTCCTGACGGCCATCGATCTCGACGCGGCCGGCGTGGCTGGCGGCGCATCGGGTGGCTTCGCCTTCACCGTCGACACGCGCGCGCCCGACGCCCCAGTGATCGCGCGGATCACCCCCGACACCGGCACCTCCGCGGCGGATGGCGTCACCAACAGCAAGGTCGTCACCCTCCTCGGCACCGCCGAGGCCGGCGCGAGCCTTGCCGTCCACCTGGGCACGGCCCTGATCGGACAGGCGACGGCCGATGCGGAGGGGCGATGGAGCTTCACGACCAGCAGCCTTGTGGACGGCGTCCACCGCTTCACCGCCCAGGCCACCGACCTCGCCGGCAACAAGGGGGCGCTTTCCTCCGTGGCGCAGGTCACGGTCGACACGGTGGCGCCGGTCGCGCGCTTCACCGGGCTGGAAGCGGGCAAGAACGCCGCGACGCTTGAGGGCGTGGCCGAGGCGGGCAGTACGGTGCAGGTCTTCGGTGCGGCCGATAAGCTCATGGGAACCACCACGGCCTCGGCGAACGGCCAGTGGAGCCTCGCCGTCGGCAGTCTCGGCAATGGCGCGCAGACCTTCCGCATCAGCGCGGCCGACGCGGCCGGCAATGCCGGCGCCGGGGAAGGGCTGCTGCTCTTCGGCTCCAGCAAGGCCGACACATTGCTTGGCACCACCGGGCGGGACCTGCTGGTCGGGGGCGCGGGCCACGACGTGCTGACCGGTGGGCAGGGAAGCGACGTCTTCCTTTTCGCCAGCGGCTTCGGCCGCGACCGCATCACCGATTTCACGGCCGGGGCCGGTGCGGGGCGCGACCAGATCCAGTTCGATCAGACCCTGTTCAAGGATTTCTCGGCCGTCCTGGCACGCACCACGCAGATGGGCGCCGACTCCGTGATCACCCTCGACTCCAGCAACAGCGTGACGCTGGTTGGCGTGTCGAAGACGGCCCTCGTCTCCGACAACTTCCTGTTCGTCTGAAAGATACGGGAGGCGCCCGCCAGGCGCATCAGCCTTGCGCGCCCGCCAAGGTGGGCCGCCGGCTCTCCAGATCGAAGCGGTCGCCGTGGCAAAGCACGTGCAGCCGGACATCGTGGATGGAGAGGGCCTCCTCCTCCGCTCCCTCCGCAATGTTGGAATGGGTGACGCCGCCGCCATCCACGATGTAGACGCCGCCGCTGCCTATCACCTCGAAGCGCCGGCCGCGCAGGATGATCGCCGTGTCCTCGTCGATGCCGATGCCGAGTTCGCGCGGGTTCTGCGCCACCGCCCCCAGCAGCCGACCGATGCGGCCACGTTCGGCGAAGTGCTGGTCGATGATGACGTCCCGCACCAGTCCCAGCCCAGGCGCGAGGTGCAGGTCGCCGATGCGGTGGGTTTCCTGCCCCTTCCCCTTCACCAGCATCGTGTCGCTCATGGCCGAGGCGCCCGCCGAGGTGCCGGCGACCAGGCCGCCCGACGCGTGGATCTCGCGCACCCGGCGCTCGACCGGCGTGTCGCCGAGCTGGCTGCTGATGCGAAGCTGGTCGCCGCCCGAGAAGAACACGCCGGTCGCACCATCGAAGATGCGCAGCTTCTCCATGTCCTGCGCCTCGGCCCGTTCCTGGACGTAGAGTTCCACGAGGTCGGTCACGCCCAGCGCGGCGAAGGCGGTCTTGTAGGCCTCGAAATACCCCTCGGGCTGGTGCGAGGCGACGGTGGCGATGACGAGGCGTCCTTGCCCCGCATGCCTGGCCACCTCCTTCAGGATCAGGCGCTCATCCTTCTTGTCTTCGTGCCCACCGATGATGATGAGGGGCCCCTTGCCTTCCTGACCATCCTCCATGGTCACGCCATCTCGCTTCGCCGCACGGGGGCGGGCTGCGGCACGAAGGCGAGCACGCGGGCCCAGACACCTTCCACGGAGGTCGGGGTCAGGACGAGGAGGTCGTCCGGACTTGAAAGGCGCAGGCAGAGGTCCGTCGCCGCCAGCTCGTCGGGAACGCGGTGCATGCGGTCCTCTGGGAAACCTGCCGCCAGCGCCCCCTCGGCGATCAGGTTCATCACCTCCCCCGGCACCCTGCCGCGCCCATCGGGACGCTCGCGCAGGACGAGTTCGTCGAAATGTGCGGCGGCGATGCGCCCCATCTCGCGGATGTCCTCGTCGCGCCGGTCGCCCGGGATGCTGATCATGCCGATCGCCCGCCCGTGTCGCGGCCGCAGCTTCGCGACGAGGTCGCACAGCGCCCCCAGCCCGGCGGGGTTGTGGGCGTAGTCCAGGATCACCCGGAAGCCGTGCCCGTCATGGATGTTCAGCCGCCCCGGGCTCTGCTCGAAGGAGGTCGAGAAGCCCTGCAGCGCGGCCCGGATCACGGGGAGAGAAACGCCCCGCGCATAGGTCATCGCCACCGCCGCCAGCGCATTCTGGATGTTGAAACCGGCCATGCCGTCCAGCGTCGCCGGGATCTCCGCTGCTCCCATCAGCGGCAGGCGACGGCGGTCATTGTGCACGACGATGTCGCCGCCGCCGGGCCCCTCCTCATGCACCACCGCCAAGCCCCCGGCCTCGACATGCTCGCGCAGAGCGCCGGGCATCTGCGTGCCACCCCTCATGGAGAAGAAGGCAATCCGGCCGCGCGCGTGGCGCTCCATCGCCCGCGTCAGGGGATCATCCGCGTTCAGGACGCTGCACCCACCGCGCCGGACCGATTCCACCACGACCGATTTCACGGCCGCTAGATCCTCCAGCGTATCCACTTCCTTGATGCCCAGATGGTCCGCGGCGATGTTGAGCACGGCGCCGATATCCGCCTCGTCGAAGCCCAACCCTTCGCGCAGGATGCCGCCGCGCGCGGTCTCCAGCACGGCCGCTTCCACCGTCGGCTCGCGCAGCACCATGCGGGCGCTGCGTGGGCCGCTGGCATCGCCTTCCCAAACGCGGTCCTTGCCCACCCAGATGCCGCTCGTGCTGGTCATGCCCACGCACAGTCCCGAGTGGTTTAGGATATGCGCCACCATCCGCGTCGTGGTGCTCTTTCCGTTGGTGCCGGTGATGGCGATGATCGGAATGCGGCCCGTCTCGCCATCGGGAAACAGCATGTCGATCGCGGGCCGGGCGATGTCCCGCGCCCAGCCCTCGAAGGGCTCGAGGTGCATGCGGAAGCCGGGCGCGGCGTTCACCTCCACGATGCCCCCGCCGGTCTCGCGCACCGAGCGGCGTATGTCGGGCGCCAGGAAGTCGATCCCGGCCACGTCCAGCCCCACGATCTGCGCCGCGCGCCGTGCGATCGTGACGTTGTCGGGGTGGATGTCGTCCGTGCGGTCGATGGCGGTGCCCCCGGTGGAAAGATTGGCCGTGTCGCGCAGCGCGACCCACTGCCCCTCCTCGGGCACGGATTCCAGGTCCATTCCTGCCTTCGCCAGCAAGGCGAGGACATGGTCGTCCACCTCGATGCGCGTCAGGGTCTTCTCATGGCCGGTGCCGCGGCGGGGGTCGCGATTCACCTCCTCAATCAACGTGGCGATGCTGTGCTCGCCATCGCCGACGACATGGGCCGGAACGCGTTGCGCCACTGCCCTCACCTCCCCGCCAATGACCAGGATACGGTGGTCGTGCCCGCTATATTGCTGCTCCACGATGACGCGGCGGCTATGCGTGACGGCGTGCTCGAAGCCCTGCCGCACCGCCTCGGCCGAGCGCAGGTCGAGGGTCACGCCCCGTCCGTGATTGCCGTCGAGCGGCTTGGTCACGACGGGGTAGCCGAGCCGTTCCGCCTCCTGGACCGCCGCCTCAGCCGTACGCACTACGGCGCCCTTCGGCACGGGCAGCCCGGCTTCGGCGAGCAGGGATTTCGTCAGGTCCTTGTCGCCCGCGATCTCGACCGCGATGGAGGAGGTGCGACCGGTGATGCTGGCCCGTAGGCGTTGCTGCTTCTTGCCGTGGCCCAGCTGGATCAAGCTGAGCGCATCCAGCCGCATGACCGGGATGCCGCGCCGTTCGGCCTCATGGACCAGGGACCGCGTGGTGGGGCCAAGGGCACGGCGGCTGACGAGGCGGGACAGCGCCATCAGCGCTCCGTCGAACCCACCACCTTCCGCCAGCAGGTCGCGCTCGTGCAGTTCCTCGAGTCCCCGCACGCCGCGCAACCCTGCTGGAAGCAGGGAATCCACGATCTGCAGCGCGAGGCGCCCCGCGACTAGCCCAACCTCTTCTTCGCGATAGGCGTAGAGGACGTTGTAGCAGCCGCGGCAGTTCTTCACCGAACGCGTCTTTCCCCGCGTCACACGCGAGCCGGCACGGCTCTGTAGTTCCAAGGCGACATGCTCCGTCACGTGGCCGAGCCAAGTTCCCTCCTGCATCCGGCGAATGAAGCCGCCAGGGGTGCGATAGGAGCATCCGTGTTCCTGTAGCCCGGGCAGCAGCGCCACCAGCGCATCGGAAAAGCCAGGAAGCGTGTTGGTGGGCCGTTCCTCCAGGCTTCCCAGGTCCAGGCGAAAGCGGATCATCGGTGTGTGGCTGAAGAGGTGCGGCCCCCGGTAGGTGACGGCATGCAGCACGCGCATGGGCGCGGCTTGGCTGATGTGCATGACTGGCCTGAATTCTTGTTGTTCGTGGAATTGAGAAGCCACGGGGCAGAGCACCGTTGCGGGCGGTCCGCTGATTCTTTCCGGCCGTCATCCGGAAACCCATTTCGTCTTGGGGCGAAAGAAATCGCCAAATATTGGAGGGAAGAATTACCGGGAGGGAGGGCTGATCGCCGTCCCGCGATCAGCCCTCCCTCCGAAACGGAGACGGAAGGAGGGCCGTCACTCAGTCAGCGGTGAGCGCCGTTCGTTAGCGTGTCGCTCACTTCCGCCCGTCGAGATTCTGGCGGACGAAGTTCTCCAGTTCCGGGCTCTTCCAATCCATGCCCAGGGATTTCACGCGGGCCAGCGCCTCGTCGCCGGACAATCCCTCCTCCTTCGCGACCTGAAGGATCGCAAAGGCACCGGCGCGCTTGCCGGAGGCGCAATGCACCAGCACCGGCCCTTCCATGCCCGAGATCGCCTCGCGGAACCGGTCCACTTGGTCATGGCTCGGCGCGGTGGCGACCACGGGGACGTGGGCGTAGTCCAGCCCGGTTGAGCGGACGACCTCCCCTTCCGCCGAAGGCGCCAGAGGCTGGTTCTGCTCTCCCTCGGAGCGCAGGTTCACCACCGCCTTGAAGCCTTCCTTCGACAAGGCCCTCAGCTCCTCTTCCGAGGGCTGGTCGGTGACGATGGTCATCTTGTCGTTGATCTTGAAGCGCTGCCCCATGCCGGGCCTTCCCTGTTCCGTTGGTGGATATTGCCAGCGTGCAGCACGGTGGTCCTGCCTTCAATCGGCAAGGCGCGACCGGCTGTCCGACGCCAAAACAGCTAAAGGCCTGCGGGGCCGAAACCCCGCAGGCCGGATGTTCCGCGGAAGCGGCGCCTCAGCGGCGCGGCTTTTCGTTCTCCGGATGGGCACCGCTGATGTTGGTGCCCAGGGCCTTGTCGACGCCGCGGCTCACTTCGGTGCCCGGCGGGTTGCCAGGCGTGCCGTCCGGCGTCGAGGGCAGGATCCGGCCATCGTCGTCGGCGCGAGGCGAAAACTGGCCGGAGTGGCTGCCCGCAGCGGCGGCACCCGCCGCGCGGCTCGCCATGGTGCCCGGCGGGTTGCGCGACGTGCCGTCCGAGTTCTCCGGATGGGCACCGCTCATGTTGGTGCCCAGGGTGCGATCCGCCGCACGGCTGGCCATGGTGCCCGGCGGGTTGCCCGGGGCGCCGTCAGGCGCGGAGGAGGTCAGGCTGCTCGGATCGTCCTGGTAGCCCGACCAGCCGCTCGCGCGGTAATCGGCCTCGCGGGACGCCACGTCCACCGCGGCATGACGCGACAGAACCGACTTCGCCTGGGCGATGCGCGTCTCGTCAGCGCGCACCGTCACCAGCGTGCCGCCGCGCCGCACGCCTTCGGCGTAGACATGCGCCTCGCGCTCGTCCACGCCGGCGCCGACCAGGCCGCCCAGCAGGCCACCTGCCGCCGCGCCGGCACCTGCGCCAGTCAGCGCGGCCACCAGCCAGCCCGCGGCCACGATCGGGCCGAAGCCAGGAATGGCCAGGGCGCCAAGTCCAGCCAGGAGACCGGCGCCGCCGCCCAGAAGGGTACCGGCCGTCGCGCCGACGCCGGCGCCGGTCGAGGGTTCGTCGGTGTCCGCGGTACCGGTGGTCGTCGTGGTGCCCGTCCCCGTGGAATCGCCACCGCGCGCGAGGCTCACCTCGTCCGAGGAAAAGCCTGCTTCTTCCAGGTCACGCACGGCCGCCATCGCATCGGTGTGGCTGTCGAACATCGCGACATGAGTCTTCATAGCCATGGATTTGATCCTCCGTTTCACGCCATCCGGCCCGCGCACATAGCGCGGGCCTTCGGCCGAGGGTTTCGGTTGCTCAGCGGGTCGGGGTCGTGCCCGGCTGTGGGTTGGCGCCGGTCGTGTTGGAGCCCGTGGCGCGGTCCAGCGCGCGGCCAGCCGCCGTGCCGGGCGGGTTGTTGGCCGTGCCGTCCGCATTCTGCGGGTTGGCGCCGGAGGTGTTGGTGCCAGCGGCGCGGTCCAGCGCGCGCGTCGCGGCGGTGCCCGGCGGGTTGCCCGGCGTACCGTCCGGTTGCGCCGAGGTGGTGCCGACCGCTGCACGCCCGTCATTCGCGCCGGTGGACATGCTCGGCGCCATGGTCGAGCTGGCAGTCGGCGCCGTCGTGCCCGTGCCGGTCGTGGTGGACCGGTTGGTGGTCCCGGCCGTGGTCCCGGCCGTATTGTTGCTGCCCGCGGGGCTCATGGCGGCAATGCCGGTGCCCACGGCGATGCGGCCGCGGAAGTCCATCGCCACATCGGTCTGCGAGCCGCCATGCGTCCCGCGGCCCACCCAGAAGCCCCGGTCGTCGCGGCGCAGCTCACCCACATTGGTGATGCCCACGTCTTCCATGCGGCTGCGGGCCTGGCCCTCCGTGAAGCTGTTCGAACCGCTTTCCAGCGCGCTGAACTGCACGATTTCATTGCGGCGCTCACCGTCTTCGGCGCGGCGCTCGGTACGGGCCTCATCCCCCATGCGGGCGCCGGGCGCCGCGGGAGTGGTGGTGGCGGAGGGCGTAGTCGTGGCGGTGGTCGTGCCGGAAGGCGCGGTCGCGGACGGGGTGCTCATGGTGGTACCCGGGGCAGCCGCGTCGCCCGTGCGGGCTTGCTGAGCCTGAACCGTCGGCGCCAGCGCCAGTGCGGCGACCAGTACGGCACAGGCCGGAAGGTGAGTCGTGCGAATGGTCATGTTTGTCCTCCTCGCTTCGCGGCCTGCACCAGAGGCCGCACGGAGAGATGAACGCGCGAACGCCGCGTTACTTTTCCGCCAATGTCAAGAAGAATGCAGCTTGCCATGAAGGTATACCAGATAGGAATCCTTCAAACGGAAGGTCTTCTTGAATTGATGCGTGAGGAAGTCAGACCTTCTTGTTTGAGCGGAGCGGTCCCGATCGAGCTCTTCTCGGAGGCTCTGGGGGGGGAACTTTCCTTCCCTGAACGAAAGCAGGGCGACGGACTTCCCGTGCGGGCGTTGCCCACCTGTCGGAGACCCAACATGCCGCGAACAAGTCCCTTCCTGGCTGCTGGCCTTGCTGGCTTCTCGCTTGGCGGCTTCTTCGACGGCATTCTGCTGCATCAGATCCTGCAGTGGCACCATTTCCTGAGCCTTGCCCCCGGCGAGGCCTGGCAGACCCAGCGCGCGCAGATCCTGGCTGACGGGCTGTTCCACGTCGCCACCTATCTTCTGACCGTGCTCTCGCTCTGGCTGCTGTGGCGGGCCCGCACCGGCCTGACGGCTGTCGGTGGGCGCTCCATTGTCGGCGCGGCGCTGCTGGGCTTCGCGGCATGGCAATTCGCAGATGTGGGCCTTTTCCATTGGATCGTGGGAATCCACCGCATCCGCGTCGATGTGCCAAACCCGCTGCTGTGGGACATCGGGTGGCTCGTCGTGACGGGGCTGCCTCCGCTTTTGCTTGGGATGTGGCTGCTGCGTGGCCCGGGAGCGGGCGCGCGCGGCCCTGCCGCTGCCTTCGGCCTTTCGCTGCTGCTCCTGGCAGCGGCGCCCGTTGCCGCGATGCCGGCGCCAGGTTCCCTGTCCGCCGTGCTGTTCCGCTCCGATGTCGGGCCGACGGAAGCCATGACCGCCGTGCTCCGGGCCGGAGGGCGCGTGGTGTCGGTGGGCGCCGAGGGCGGGATGGTGGTGGCCGACCTGACGGAGGCCGACACGCTCGCTCTTTATCGCGCAGGCGCGCTGCTCGTCGGGCGCTCCGCGCTCACGGCGGGGTGCCTGGCTTGGTCCCGGCCGTCGCTTGCCGGATCCGCGAACGCGCCAAGCCCTATTTGAGCTGGCTGTCCTTGCTGCCGCGCCGGTTATAGGGCGAGAAAGCCGCGCTGCGGTCGAGCGCTGACTGGCACGGCACGCAGGTGCGCGCCCCGGGAAGCGCGCGGCGGCGCGCCTCGGGGATTTCCTCACCGCACTCCTGGCAGTGGATCTCGCCTTCGCCTGCTGGGATGCGGGCGCGCGCCAGCTTCACCGCGTCGGACACCGTGTCGTCGATCTGATCCTGAACCGCGCCGTCCCGCGCCCAACCACCTGCCATCGCCGTGTTCACTCCTAGAATGAACGATGGGGGAGAGATGGGATTTCGATCGGCGGAATCCAATCGGGCGCGGCCTCCGCCCTGTCCTGCCGTCACACTGGGTTTCCGAATGACCAACCGCGGCCTATCTAGACGCAATGGCACGACTTTCCGTCCTTGATTTGTCCCCCGTCCCCGAAGGCAGCGATGCCGGCCAAGCGCTGCGGAACTCGCTCGATCTGGCGCAGCACGCGGAGCGCCTGGGCTTCCACCGCTTCTGGATGGCCGAGCATCACAACATGCCCGGCATCGCGAGTGCCGCCACGGCGGTGGCCCTCGCGCATGTGGCGGCAGGCACGCGCCGGATTCGTGTCGGCGCGGGCGGGATCATGTTGCCGAACCACGCCCCCCTCGTCATCGCGGAGCAGTTCGGCACGTTGGCGGCGCTGCATCCGGGACGGGTGGACCTCGGCCTCGGGCGAGCGCCCGGAACGGACCAGATGACGGCGCGGGCCTTGCGGCGGAACCTCGCTTCCGATGTGGATGACTTCCCGCGCGATGTGGTGGAACTGCTGGGCTATTTCCGGCCTTCAGAGCCTGGTCAGGCGCTGCAAGCCGTCCCCGGCGCGGGGCTGGATCTGGAGGCGTGGATCCTGGGCTCCAGCACCTACGGCGCACAGCTTGCGGCCTATCTTGGCCTACCCTACGCCTTCGCATCGCATTTCGCACCGGCGCAGATGACCGACGCGATTGCCATCTACCGGGAGCAGTTCCGCCCCTCGGAGCGGCTGGCGAAGCCCCACGTCATGGTTGGGGTGAATGTCTTTGCGGCTAAAAGCGACGCGGAGGCGCGCTGGCTGTTCACCTCCTTGCAGCAGGCCTTTCTGAATTTGCGCCGCGGCCGTCCGGGCAAGCTTCCGCCGCCGGTGGAAGGCCTCAACGAGCAGATCGACGGCCATGGTCGCTTGATGCTTGAGAACGCCCTGGCTTGCTCGGTCGTCGGCGGTCCGGAGGCGGTGTGCCAGGGCATTGAGACCCTCGCGGCGCGGACCGGCGCGGATGAGTTGATGGTCACGGCGCAGATCCATGACCACCAGGCGCGCTTGCGCTCCTTCGAGATCCTGGCCGAGGTGCAGATGACAGGAGCGGCGGCCTAAGGCCGCCTTGGACCTAGAAACAGCAAAACCCCCGAGGGGATACCTCGGGGGTTTTGCTTTGCGTGGAAAGATCCGGCGTGGCGGCGCGGCAGCGACCGACTCTCCCGCCGCTTGAGCGGCAGTACCATGGGCGCTGGAGTGTTTCACGGCCGAGTTCGGGATGGGATCGGGTGTGACAACTCCGCGATAGCCACCGCGCCACCGCGCCGGACCTTTCTGGGAACTGGTTGTGGGTCTTCGAGACGAGCATCGTACGGCTTGATGCTGCGTGTGGTGCTTCCTTGCCTCGCGGCGCGGAAGCAGCAGTCGTCATGATATGAGCCTATCGGGCGATTAGGACCGCTCGGCTGAGCGCATTGCTGCGCGTATACCTGCGGCCTATCAACGTGCTGGTCTTGCACGGCCCTCGGGGAGACCTGGTTTTGAGGTGGGT
>NZ_JAPFQI010000027.1 GCF_026183895.1 Sabulicella glaciei
GCCGGCGCTGCTGCTGCGCGGGGTGCAGCCGCGCCTCGCCGCGCCGCTGGCCGCCGCGCCGGCGCTGCGGGTCGAGGCCTGGGTGACGCCGCCCGCCTATACCGGCGCGCCGCCGGTCTTCCTGCCGGCCGGGGGCGGCTCGGCCACCGTGCCGGCCGGGTCACGGCTGCAACTCGCCGTGTCCAACGCCGCCTCGCCCGCCGTCGAGGGCATCGCGCTGCAGCCGCTCGGCGGCACCTCCCATGGCGGCGAGGCGGTGCTGGAGGAGGGCACGCGCGTCACGCTGCGCGACGGCGGGCGCGAGGTGGCGACCTGGTCGCTGGCGGTGCAGGGGGACGCGCCGCCCGTGGCGCGCTTCCCGGAGGCGCCCTCGCGCGCCCCGCGCGGCCTCGGCATCCGCCTGCCCTGGCAGGTGGAGGATGATTGGGGCGTGCTGGCGCTGCGGGCGGAGATCCGCCTCGCCGCGCGCCCGGACGCCGCGCCCGTGGTGCTGGACGTCGCCCTGCCCGCCGCCGCGCCGCGCCAGGCGCGTGGGCAGATGCCAGCGGAGCTGTCGGCGCATCCCTGGGCCGGGCTGCCGGTCACGCTGCGCCTCGTGGCGCGCGACGGGGCGGGGCAGGAGGGCCTGTCGGAGGAGGCGTCGCTCGAATTGCCTGAGCGTTCCTTCAACCACCCGGTTTCCCGCGCGATCATCGCCGTGCGCAAGGCGCTGTCCGTCGCGCCGGGGGAGCGGCTGGCGGCGATGCGCGCCCTGGACCGCATCGTGGCCGAGCCGGAAGCCTTCGAGCACGACGCCGCTACGCAGCTTTCGCTCCGCACCGCCCGCACCCAGCTGGGGCGCGACCGGCGGGAGGAGGCGGTGGGCGAGGTGCAGGAACTCCTCTGGGAAGCGGCGCTGGCGCTGGAGGAAGGCCGCGACGGCCGCACCGCCCGCGCCCTGGCCGAGGCGCAGGAAGCCCTGCGCGAGGCGCTGGAGCAGAGCGAGCGCGAGCCGGGCGACCAGCAGGCGCGCGAGGAGCTGCGCCAGCGCATCGAGGAGCTGCGCGAGGCGATCCGCCGCCACCTGGAGGCGCTGGCGGAAAGGCTTCAGCGCGAGAATGCCGAGGCGCTGCCCTATGACCCGCAGCAGCGCATGATGGACGGGCGCGACATGGAGCGCCGCACCCGCCGCATGGAGCAGGCGGCGCGCGAGGGCCGCACGGAGGATGCGCGGCGCGAGCTGGCGGAGCTGGAGGAGATGCTGCGCGCCTTGCAGGAGGGACGTGTCGCGCGGGGCGAAAGTCCGCAGCGACAGGGCCAGCGGCAGCGCGGCCAGCAGCAGATGGGCGCCGTGCAGGACTTGCTGCGCCGCCAGACGGAAATGCTGGACGGGGCCCAGCGCCGCGCCGACGAGGAGGATCGCCGCCGGTCGCAGACCCGCCGCAACCAGCCCCCGCCCCCCGCGGACCCGGAGGCGGAGCGGCAGCGGCGCGAGGAGGCGCGGCAGCAGCGCGCCCTGCGCCGCGCCCTGGGCGAGCTGATGCAGCAGCATGGCGACCTGACCGGCGAGGTGCCGGAGGGGCTCGGCCGCGCCGGCCAGGCGATGCGCGACGCGCAGGAGGCGCTGAGCCAGGGCGGCGATGCCCGCCCCTCGCAGCAGGAGGCGATCCGGCGGCTGCAGGAAAGCGGGCGGCAGATGGCGCAGCAGATGCAGCGCCAGTTCGGCGGCCAGGGCGAGGGCGAGGGCGGCGACGACATGACTGGCGAGGCCGAGAACGGCAGCCAGGACAGCGAGCAGGAGATGGGCGAGGGGCGCGACCCGCTGGGCCGCCGCGGCCGCGAGGCGACGGGGCAGGCGGATAACGGCTCCGACACCCGTGTTCCGGACGAGGCCGAACTGCTGCGCACCCGCCGCCTGCAGGACGAGCTGCGCCGCCGCGGCGCCGAACGCGCCCGCCCGGCGGAGGAGCTGGACTACATCGACCGGCTGCTGCGCCGCTTCTAGGGACGCAGCGGGCCGGTCAGCGCCTTCCGGCGAAAACTACGCCAGCAGGCTCCAGGCTTCCGGCTGGGCCGGCAGGCTGCCTGACCAGAGCCGCGTCGTGCCGCCCATCTCCCACAGGCGGTACTCGCCCTCGCCGGAGCGCCACAGGATGTCGGCGCGGTCGTCGCCGCTGTAGTCAGCGACGGCGGCGAAGCTCCACCCCGCGCCCGGGCCGTCCAGCGTCGCCTCGGCGCGCCGCCCGGTCTCGTCCAGCAGCCACAGGCGCAGCCCGGCCTCGGCCGGGTCCCACCAGAGGAGGTCGGCGCGGCCATCGCCGTCGAGGTCGCCCGAGCCGACGAAGTCCCAGCCGGCGTTGCGCGTGCCGAGGAAGACCGTGTCGGTGATCGCGAGCCCCTCGCAGGCCCAGAAGAAGACCTCGCCGGCCGGGGCGCAGAAGATCTGGTCGGCGCGGCCGTCGCCGGTGGCATCGGCGGCGGACAGCCATTCCCATCCCGCGCCCAGCCCGGCCGCAACCCCGCCTCCCAGCGTGAGGAATCCGGCTTCCGTCGCGGTCCAGCCGGCGAGGAACCCCGTCTCGTGCTGCCACAGGATGTCGGCGCGGCCATCACCATCCAGGTCGGACAGGGCGCGCACCGTCCAGCCCTCCACGATGCCCAGATCCACCGTGGTCCAGGCATCCGCGATGCTGACGGTGAAGCGCAGGCTGCCATCCGCGCCGCGCCACAGCATGTCGGCGCGGCCATCGCCCGACCAGTCGCCGGTGGCCACCAGCGTGTCGGTGGCGCCGATCGCGGCGCCGCCCGGCGCGAAGCCGGACACCGCCTGCACGCCGTCGCCATGGAGGCGCCAGATCTGCAGCGCCCCGTTGCCGTCGCGGAACAGCAGGTCGCCATAGCCGTCGCCGGAGAAATCCGTGGGCCGGGCCATGCCCATGGCGCGCAGCCCGTCCAGGAAGACCAGCGTCTCGACCGAGGACAGGTGGTCCACCCCCTCGGCGGAGGAAACGCGGATCGTGCCGTCGGCCAGGCGCTCGATCGTCGCATCGGCGCGGTTGACGCCGAAGATGGCGAAGTCGCGCCCGACGCCGCCGTCCAGCTGGTCATTCCCCTCGTTGCCGATCAGCGTGTCCTTGCCGAAGCCGCCGCGCAGCGTGTCATGGCCGCCGAAGCCGATCAGCAAGTCGTCGCCCCAGCCGCCATCCAGCATGTTCGCCTCGGCCGAGCCGCGCAGGTCGTCGCCCGCCGCACCGCCGAAGGCGTGGCGCAGCGCGCGCTCCGCCGCCAGGGTGACGGCGACGCCGCCCAGCGTTCCCGTGCCGGCCGACAGGTCGAGCACGACGCGGCCGGTCATCGGCGCGGCGTTGATCGTGTCCACCCCCGGCGCGCCCAGCACGGCGCGGCCCAGGTCCGCCGCGACGGCGGTGGCGAAGTCGTCCGTGTAGATCGCCTGGGTGCGCAGGTCGGCGGCCGGGACCGTGCCGAGGGAAGCCGCCCACAGGGAGTCGCCGGTCAGCAGCAGCGAGGCGCCGTTGAAGGCGCCGCCGACCCCGCCCTCGTTGGTCGCGACCTTCAGCGTCCAGGTGCCCACGGCGCTCTCGCCCCAGAAGCCCGGAGTGCCAAGCAGCGAGGGGCCGGGCCAGGGGGCAGGATTCGCGTAGTCCGGCTCCCAATCCGCATTCGGCTGGAAAAGGTTGCCGGAGGTGGTGAGGAGGCGGATCGCCGTGCCCTCCGGCGAGATCAGCGTGACGGTGAGGTCGGAGGGGCGTGCGGCGCTGAGGTCCAGCGTCAGCTCGAGCGCGTTGAGGCGAAAGCCGGGCTGCGCGCCCGTCGGCTGCAGGATGTCGAAGGTGACGATGAGCGGCGTGCCCGAGGCGAAGCTCGCCCCCGCCGCGCCCTTGGCCTGGGTGACGGAGGTGACGAGGTTGTGCTCCGTGCGCTGCGCCGTCCAGGTTTCGGCGAGGCGGATGGCGGCGCCGGCATCGGCCAGGCCGAAGCCGTAATCATGCGAGAAGTTCAGGCCGCCGCCATTCTTGTTGCCCGCGGCATTCTCCAGCCAAGGCGTGCGGTGCCAGCTGTCATGGCCCGCCGTTCCGGCGAGCGGGTCGGTGATCCGCGCCGTGTAGGCCAGGATCTCCATCACGTCGCGGTAGCCGAGGGCGGGATTGGCCTCCAGCATCAGCGCGACCACGCCGGCAATGGTGGGCGCGGCGGCGGAGGTGCCGTTGAAGCCCGTATAGGCGGCGCCGTACCGGGCCGGGTCGGTGTTGTAGCCGTTCACGGTCCCGACGCGGTCGGTGGAAACGACGCTGTCGCCGGTCAGCAGCAGGTCGTCGCCCGGCCCGCCGAAGCCGGAGATGAAGAGGTTGCCGCCCGGGTTGCTGTAGGAGGAAACGACGCCGCGATTATCCACCGCGGCCACGGCGACGGTGAAGCGGCTGGCGCTGAACGCCTCCGACCCGCCATCGGCCGGGGAGGGGGCGCCGAGCTCCAGCCGCTCATTGCCGTTGCTCTTCAGGATGATGCCGCCGAGGCCGCCGCGCCCCTCGCGCGCCACGGCTTCCAGCGCGGCGATCGAGCCGCCCTCGGGCGCGAAGCCGATGGAGGTGCCGAAGGACGCGTTGAAGATCGCGGCCCCGTCGACCAGGCCCTGCTTCAGGGCGTCCGGGATCCCGGCGGCGTTCTCGCCCAGCACGCGATAGGAAACGATGCGCGCATCGGGGGCGATGCCGGTCGCGCCCGTGAGGTTGTTGCCCGTCGCGGCGATGATTCCCGCCACCGAGGTGCCGTGATTGTCGCCCTCCGAGCCCCGGCCCGGCGCCACGGGGAGGCCGCCGGCGAGGTTCGGGTCGCCCGGAACCGGGGCGCCGGCGGGCCGGGTCCAAATGTTGGCGAGGAGGTCGGGGTGGGTCTTCTCCACCCCCTCGTCCATCACGGCGACGAGGATGTTGCGGCCGCTCCAATGCCCCCAGGCGTCGAGCAGGCGAAGATCCACGCCGGGCGTGCCACCGGCCTGGCCGGTGTTCCGCAAATGCCAGGCGAGCGGAAAAAGGGGGTCGTTGGGCGTCGCGGTGAAGGGCACGGATTTTTCCTCCAGGCACCTTGTCGCAGCGTTGGTCTGCCCCTTCCAGATCAGGGATTTACCGGAGGGCGCCCCGGACCGCGTCCTTCGTGGCCATTCCGATCCGCGCGGCGAGGGCCTGCGGGTCGAGATGCCCGCGCACCCGCAGCACGGGACAGCCGGCGGCGCGCCCCGCCGCCTCGCCCGCATCGCTGTCCTCGACGACGAGGCAATGCTCCGGCGCGGCGCCGCACAGCGCGGCGGCACGGAGGTAGAGGTCGGGCGCCGGCTTGGGGCTCGCCACATCCTCGAAGGACAGGACACGGCCGCCGAAGAAGCGGAGGAAGCCCAGCGTTTCCAGCTTCAGCCTCAGCTCGATGCGCGAGGAGTTGGAGCACACGGCCATCGCCATGCCGCGCGCGGCCAGCAAGCCGAGGCTTTCCGCCGCGCCGGGAATGGGCTGGAGGGCGCGCGTCAGCTCCGCCTGGATGTCGCGCGACAAGGAATGCGCCCAGCCCGGGGGCAGGGGGCCGGTGCGGCGCTCGATGCGCGGGATCATGTCGGGCAGGGCGATGCCGAGGAATTCGTGCTCCGCCTCCTCGGCCGTCATCGCCCAGCTGCGCGCCGTCAATGCGCGTGCGACGATCTCGTTCACCAGGCCCTCGCTGTCGGCGAGCACCCCGTCGCAATCGAGGAGGACGGCGCGGATCAGGCAGCTTTTCTTTCGGTGGCGCGGGCATGCGGGCAGTCGCGATGCTCGCGCGGGCATTGCCGCGCGCCGGCGAAGGAACAAAGGGCGCGGCCCGATCCCCGCGCGCGCTCCACCAGCCCAGCCAGGGCGGCGATGAAGCCCGCGTCGCTGTTCTGCGCCGGAACGCGGAAATAGCCGGGAATGCCGAGCTTCTCCGCTTCCTCGCGGTATTCCACGTCCAGCTCCACCAGCGTTTCCGAGTGCTCGGACACGAAGGCGATGGGGCAGATCAGCACGGCCGCCTTCTCGTGCGCCGCGCGCTCGATCTCGTCCTCCGTGGAAGGGCCGATCCATTTCTGCGGCGTGACGCGCGACTGGTAGCAGGTGACGTGGTCGAGGCCGGGCTCGTCCAGCGCCCGCAGCACGGCGGCGACGGTCTGCTCCACCTGCCACTGGTAGGGATCGCCTGCCTTCACGATGCTTTCGGGCAGGCCGTGCGCGGAGAACAGCACGCGCAGCTTCGCGCCTCCCGGCAGCTTCGCCCGCGCCTCCTCCAGCGAGGCGCGCAGGAGGCGCGCGGTGGCGGCGGCGTAGCCCTCATCCGAATGGAAGCAGCACAGCGTGGTGGTGGGCACGTCGAGCCCGATTTTCCGGCACGCCTCCTCCCAGGCCGCGACGCTGCTGCCCGTCGTGGTGGTGGAGTATTGCGGGTAGAGCGGCACGAGAACCGCCTCGTCCGGCGCCCAGTCCTTGGCGGCGCGGGCGGCCTCCTCGCTCATCGGGTGCCAATAGCGCATGGCGACGAAGGACCGGTACTCGGCCTCTCCGCCCCCGGCGTTCAGCGCGGCGTCGAGGCTTCGCGCCTGCTCCACCGTCAGTTCCAGCAGCGGCGACTTGCCGCCGAGCACCGCGTAGTTCTCCTGTGCGGGCGCGGTGCGGCGCCAAGCGATCAGCCGGCCCAGCCAGGGACGCACGAAGCCCGGCACGCGCAGGATGGCCGGGTCGGTGAACAGGTTCACCAGGAAGGGGCGCACGCTCTCGGCCCGATCCGGGCCGCCGAGGTTGAACAGGATCAGGGCGACGCGGCGCGGCTTCTTGGGGGGCATGGGGGGGAGATACCCCCGCGCGGGCGCAAATCAAGCCGCGCGGATGATCTCCAGCAGGCGCTCGACATGCGGGATGGGGGTGGGCTGCTCCACCCCGTGGCCCAGGTTGAAGATGTGCGGCCGCCCGCGCATGGCCTGGAGGATCAGCCGCGCCTCCACCTCCATCGCCGTGCCGCCCGCGATCAGCGCCTCCGGGTCGAGATTGCCTTGCAGGGCGATGTTCTCCGGCACGTTCGCCGCGGCCCAGGCCGGCTCCATACCCGTGTCCATCGCCACGGCCTGCATCCCGGCCTCGCGCGCGTATTCGGGCAGCAGCGCCCCGGCGAGGCGCGGGAAGCCGATCATCGGCAGGTCCGGATAGGCCTCCCGGACCGCCGCGCGGATGCGGCGCGCCGGCCCGATCACCCAGCGGCGGAAGGCGGAGGGCGGCAACTGGCCGGCCCAGGAATCGAACAGCATCAGCGCCTCCGCCCCCGCCTCGGCCTGGGCCAGCAGATAGGCGATCGTCGCCTCCTCCAGCCGGGTGAGGATATCGGCGAAAAGCTCCGGCTCGGCGTGCATCATGCGGCGCGCGAGGTGGAATTCGCGCCCGCCCCGCCCCTCGATCATGTAGCAGCCCACCGTCCAGGGCGCACCGGCGAAGCCGATCAGCGTGACGCCGGGGTGGTCGCGCTCCAGGATGGCGCGGGTGCGGCGCACCGTCTCCATCACCGGCGCCGCCTTTGCCGTGGCCCCCGCCACGTCCAGCGCGTCGAGCCCGGCGCGGTCGGTGATGGGCGGCAGGCGCGGCCCCTCGCCCTCCACGAAGCGCAATTCCTGCCCCATGGCCCAGGGCACGACCAGGATGTCGGAGAACAGGATCGCGGCGTCCATGCCGTAGCGCCGCACCGGCTGCACCGTGACCTCGGAAGCCGCCTCGGGATCCAGGCACAGCGCCATGAAGGAGCCGGCCCGGGCCCGCACCTCCCGGTATTCGGGAAGGTGCCGACCCGCTTGGCGCATCAGCCAGACCGGAGGGGGCGACACGGCCTCGCCGGCCAGGACACGGAGCAGGGACTTATCCGACATGCCCGGGCTTATCCTTTCAAAAAGGAAAAATAAGAAGGGTGTAGGTGGTTGTTGGGGGGTGTGGATAACGGGGATGCAGCCTGTCCCCGGCTTGTCCACAGCGTCATCCCCAGAAGCGGCAGGGGAAGAAGCCCAGGCCCGTGGCGGGTTTCGCGGCGATGGCCGCGCCATCCACAACCCTGCGGGGGATTCCATCCCGCGGTGGAAGATTTGTGCCGGTTGTCCCCGGCTTCCCCCGTGCCCTGGCGGAAGGGCGAAAGAGTCCCCACAATCCCCATTCCTTTCCCCAGCCCGTCCACAGGCCCCCCATGCCCGGCCGAAACACCAACCTGCACCTCGTCAGCGACAGCACGGGCGAGACGCTGAACTCCATGGCCCGCGCCGTGCTGGCGCGGTTCGACGCGCCGGGGGTGATCCAGCATCGCTGGTTCCTCGTGCGCTCGCGCCTCAACCTCGACCGCGTGATCGAGGGGATCGAGCACGAGCCGGGGCCGGTGGTCTTCACCCTCGTGGATTCCTCCCTGCGCCATTCGCTGGAGGAAGCGTGCCATCGCCTCGGCGTGCCGTCGCTTTCGCCGCTCGACGCGATGACCGACATGCTTCAGGCCGAGATCGGCGCGCGGGCCAAGGAGCGGCGCGCGGCGCAGCACGTGATGGACGCGGACTATTTCCGCCGCATCGACGCGATGCACTACGTGCTGAGCCACGATGACGGCCAGGGCACGGCCGGCATCCGCCATGCCGACCTCGTGCTGGTGGGGGTGTCGCGCTCCTCCAAGACGCCGACCTGCTTCTACCTCGCCAACCGGGGCATCAAGGCGGCCAACATCCCGCTCGTGCCCGGCGCCTCCCTGCCGCCGGAGCTGGAAAACCCGCCCTGCCCGGTGATCGGGCTAACCATCGACGCCGGCTCGCTGATCGACATCCGCCGCAACCGGCTGAAGATCATCGGCGCCGGCGGCGTGCGCCAGGGCGAGAACGAATACGTGGACCCGGACGCGGTGAAGGCGGAGATCCTGGCGGCGCGCCGGCTCTGCTCCTCGCGCGGGTGGCCGGTGATCGACGTCACCCGCCGCTCCATCGAGGAAACGGCGGCACTGATCCTGCAGCAGGTGGACCTGTGGCACGCGCGGCGGAACGGCACCGTCACGCCCAAGCCGGAAGACCCGGCGGCCGCCATCATCGGCGCCCCGGCCGAGGGCGCGCGTGTCGTCACCCATTCCACCATCCCTTCCAACCCGGCCCGCCGCGGCGGATGAGGCTGATCCTCGCCTCGCAGAGCGCCGCGCGGCGGCACATGCTGGAAGCGGCCGGGCTGCGCTTCGAGGCGCTGCCCGCCGCGGTGGACGAGGAGGCGATCAAGGAGGGCGCGCAGGCCGAGAAGATCCCGCCCGCCGATGCCGCGACGCTGTTGGCCGACGCCAAGGCGGCGCGCATCGCCCGCAAGCACCCGGACGCGGTGGTGATCGGCGCCGACCAGCTCCTGGTCTGCGGCGGCGAATGGTTCAGCAAGCCCGAGGACCTCCAGGCGGCGCGGCGGCAATTGCTGCGGCTGCGCGGGCACCGGCACGAATTGGTGACCGCCGCCGTGGTGTGGCGCAACGGCGAGCGCGCCTGGCACCACGTCGCCACGCCGCGCCTCGTCATGCGCGACTTTTCCGAGGCCTATCTGGACGCCTATCTCGCGCGCGAGGCGGAGCACGTCACGCGCTCCGTCGGCGCCTACCGCATCGAGGGGCCGGGGATCGGGCTGATGCGCGACGTGCAGGGCGACCATTGGGCGATCCTGGGGATGCCGCTGCTGCCCCTGCTGCACTACCTGCGGGATTCCGGGGTGATCGAAGCCTAGGCTTGCGGCCGCGCGGCGCGCAGCTCGTCGCGGATCTCCGCCAGCAGCTTTTCCGTCGGCGTCGCGGCGGGCGGCGCCGCCTTGCCCAGCTCCTTCAGCCGCAGCGCGGACAGCACCCGCACCACCCAGAAGATCGCGAAGGCGACGATCACGAACTTGATGATGGTGTTGACGAAGCGTCCGATCGCCAGCACCGCCGCCCCGCCCTCGCGCGTCGCTTCCAGCGAGGCGCGGCGCTCGCCGCTCAGCACCACGAAGACATTGGAGAAATCCACCCCGCCCACCAGCAGGCCGATGATCGGGTTGATCAGATCCTCCACGAAGGAGGTGACGATGGTCGTGAAGGCCGCGCCGATGACGAGGCCGACCGCGAGCTCCACCACGCTGCCGCGCATGAGGAAGGCCTTGAAGTCCCGCAGCCAGACGGGTTCGCGGACAGGAAGGTCGAGCGCCATCTCGGGAAGGCCTCCATCGGACCGGCCGATCCTATCATCGGAGAGAAGGAGAACGCGGAAATCCTGGGCGTTGCCGCCCAGGACCAGCAGGGCGGAACCCGCCTAGCTCGAAGGCTGTTCCACCGCGACCCGCGCGCTGTCCGCCGGCTCCGGCGCGTCGCGGTCGAGCCAGCGATGCAGGATGCCGCCCATCACCGCGCCCATGATGGGCGCCACCCAGAACAGCCAAAGCTGGCCCAGCGCCGCGCCGCCCACGAACAGCGCCTGGGAGGTGGAGCGCGCGGGATTCACCGAGGTGTTGGTGACGGGGATGCTGATCAGGTGGATCAGGGTGAGGCACAGACCGATCGCGACCGGCGCCAGCGAGGCGGGCGCGCGGCGCGAGGTGGCGCCGAGGATGACGAGCAGGAACAGCCCGGTCAGCACCGCCTCGGCCAGGAAAGCGGAGGACATGGCGTAGCCGCCCGGCGAGTTCGCGCCATAGCCATTGGCCGCGAAACCGCCCAGCTCGAAGCCCGGCTTGCCGCTGGCGATGCCGTAGAGGATGGCGGCGCCGCACACCGCGCCCAGCACCTGCGCGGCGATGTAGGGCAGCGCCTCGCCGGCCGAGAAGCGCCCGGCGGAAACGAGCCCGAGCGTCACGGCGGGATTCAGGTGGCAGCCCGAGATGTGCCCGATGGCGAAGGCCATGGTGAGCACGGTGAGGCCGAAGGCGAGAGACACGCCCAGCAATCCGATCCCGACCTCGGGAAAGGCGGCCGCCAGCACGGCGGAACCGCATCCACCCAGCACCAGCCATGCGGTGCCGATGAACTCCGCCGTGAGCTTTTGAGGGGACATCGTGATCATCTCCTGTCGCGCCATTCTGGGCGCGAACCGAAGGCAACCATGCTGGCACATGCAGATGAAATGTAAATTTGTGTATATTTCGCGGCCGGACCTTTGGTTGACGTGGTGCTATTCGCCAATATTTAGGAGGGCCCCTTTGACCCTCGCCGCCTGGAATTGCCCGCGGAACAGCAGCGCCATCAGGCCCAGCCACACCACGTTCAATCCATAGGCTGCGGCGAGGTGGCCCCACTCGGCGCGCCCCTCCAGCAGCGCGGCGCGCATCCCCTCGAAGACATGGGCGGCGGGCAGGGAATAGGCCACCGGCTCCAGCCAATCGGGCAGGATGGAGACGGGGTAGAACACGGCGGCAAACGGGGTGAGGCCGAAGAGGATGCTCCAGGCCAGCGCCTCCGCCCCCGCGCCGAAGCGCAGGATCAGCGCGGTGACGCCCATCGCCACCGCCCAGCCCATCATCACCAGCGCGGCGAAGAACAGCACCAGCATCGGCCCCAGCCGCAGGATGTTGAAGCTGTACAGGAACCAGGCCAGCGCCATGGCCGGGATCACCGCGACCAGCGTGCGCAGCACCGACAGGGTCATCAGCCCTGCCACCAGCTCCCACGGGCGCAACGGCGACACGAAGATGTGGCCGAGGTTGCGCGACCAGATCTCCTCCAGGAAGGAGATGCTGAACCCCATCTGCGAGCGCAGCGCCGCCTCCCACAGCAGCACGCCGCCGAGCAGGACGCCCGCAGCCGCCGAGGCGACGTTGTTCTGCACCCCGGCGAGGTAGGCGGTGATGAAGCCCCACACCACCATCTGCAGCACCGGCCAGTACATCAGCTCGATCAGCCGCGGCGGCGAGCGGCGGTAGAGGGCGAGGTGGCGATACACCAGCCCCCAGACGCGGCGGGTGGAGGAGGCGCCGTTCATGCCAGCGCCTCCTCGGCCCGCGTGCCGCGTGCGATGTCGAGGAAGACCTGCTCCAGGTCGTCGCGGCCGTAGCGCGACAGCAACTCCGCCGGCGTGCCGCGATCCACCGCCTTGCCCTGCTTGAGCATCAGCACCTCGTCGCAGAGCCGCTCCACCTCGGCCATGTTGTGCGAGGCCAGCAGGATGGCGCAGCCCGTCTCGGCCCGGTACGCCTCCAGCCGCGAGCGAACCCAGTCGCCCGTGTCGGGATCGAGGCTCGCCGTCGGCTCGTCCAGCAGGAGGAGGTCGGGGCGGTTGATCAGCGCCTTGGCCAGCGCCACGCGGGTCTTCTGCCCGGCGGATAACTGCCCCGCCGGCCGGTCCAGCAGATCGGCGAGCTCCAGGTCGCGCGCCAGTTCCGCGATACGCGCGGCGAGGCGCGGCACGCCGTAAAGATGGCCATAGACGCGCAGGTTCTCCTCCACGCTCAGCCGGTGCGGCAGGGCGATGTAGGGCGAGGAGAAGTTCATCCGCGCCAGCGCCGCGAAGCGGTCCGTCGCCATGTCATGGCCCAGCGCGACGACGCGCCCGGCGCTGGGCACCAGCAGGCCGAGCAGCATGGCGATGGTGGTGGTCTTGCCGGCGCCGTTGCCGCCCAGCAGCCCCAGGGTGCGGCCGCGCCCGATGCTGAAGGACAGGGAATCGACGGCAGGGGGGCGTCCCGGCGCGTAGCTCTTGCTCAGCGCCTCGACGGTCAGGGCGAGGGTCATGGGGTGGGAAATGCGCCCGGACCCCGGAAGTGTCACCCCAGGAACAGGGCGCCGCAGAAACGGGTGATGCCGCGCCGCCAGCCCCAGGCCACCGCGGCCGGGCGGTCCGCGTCCAGCAGCACGATGCCATCGCGCGCCTCCGGCAGGGAGGCGTCCAGCGCCGCACGCTCCGCCGCGCCGAGGGCGAGCAGCGCGGGCTCGAAGCGCAGGCGCAGCAGCGGGAAGCCCTGCCGCGCCAGCGGCAGGGACCGGCATTGCGCCGGCGTGACCGCGTCCAGCCCCAGCGCCCAGCCGCGCGCGCCGGCGAACCGGCGCAGCCGGGCAAGGCGCCCCGGTTCCGCCAGCGCATCCTCCATCGGCACGGCGACGGCGAGGTCGGCGCGCCCGAGCGGGCCCAGCAGGGCTTCGAGGCGCAGGAACTCCCCCTCCTCCAGCACCGCGAGGGACAGCGACAGGAGGAGAGGGCCAAGCTGCCGCGCCTCCTCCGGCCGCGCCAGCCCGGCCAGGGCGCGGCGCTCCGCCTCGTGGCGGAACCGACGGCGCTGCGAAGGGGTGGGCGCGGTGCCGGGCAGCAGGAGGCGCCACAGCCCTTCCGCGTCCAGCCGCAGCGCCTCCTCCGCCGGGCGGGGCTCCTCCTCCCCGGGGCCGAGGCGCCATTGCGGCCGGCGGCGCAGATGCGCGGCGAGGTCGGCGTGACGAAGGCCGCGCAGCGCCGTTTCCAGCTCCGTTGCCGAAGGGGGCGGCAGGGCGGGCGGCGGCGCCTCGGCGGGTGGCCTGGCGTCGAGGCCCAGCGCCGTTTCCACCGCCGTCAGCAGCGTGGCGGCCTCGGCGGGAAGCCGCAGCAGGGCGGCATGGGTGTCGAGCAGCGCTTCCGGCAGGAGGCGGGCCAGCGCCTCGCGCGCCTCGGCCAGATGCTCACCGGGCGGTGGCGAAAGCGCGACGAGGTCGCCGCCCGGCAGCGTAAAGAGCCGGGCGCGGGTGGGACGCAGCACCGGCGCCATCGCCTCGCGCAGCAAATGGCGGTGCCGGTCCTCCCGCCCGTCGCGCGGCAGGGCGGAAAGGCGCAGATGCAGCGCCCGCCGCTCCACCCCCGAGGCGGCGCAGTCGCGCAGCAACGTCGCGAGGGCGAGGGCGTCGCGCCACGCCTCCGCCGTGCCGGTCCGCGCATTCATGTCGCGGCTTCGTGCAGGGCGTCGCGCGGCGCCCAGGCGGGGCGCGGGCCGAGCAGGACGAGGCGCTGCGGCAGCACGGCCGGCGGGACCGGGCCGGGCGGGGCCAGGGCCCAGGGCTCGCCCCCATCCATCCAGCCCAGCGCCTCCGCATCCGGGCCGATCAGCCCGTGGTCCCAGCCGGAGCGCGCGAGGACGTCGCGGCGTGCCCGCAGCGCCGCCGGGCGGGACAGCGCCACCAGCGGCAGCACCGCCACCGGGGCGCGCCCCCCGCTTCCGCCCTGGCCGCCGGGCGCATCGGCGCGATCCTCTTCCGGGCACTCGAGGAACAGGCGCAGCCCGGGCCGCAGCGGGGGCGGGTCATGCGCCAAGCCGCGCAGCAGGGCGCGGCAGGCCTCCTCCCGCTCGCCGGCACCGGGGGACAGGAGCTGGCCCCACGCGACGCCTTCCGCGTCCAGGAGGAGGCGCAACCGTGGAAGGACGGGCGGCGGGGGCGCGGGCGACGGGGCGAGCAGGGAAGCGCCACCCTCCGGCAGGGCAAGCAGGCGGGGCGGCGCCCCTCCCAGCCCGGCGATGAACCCGGCGGCGCGGCGCGCCGGCGCCTCCGCCGCGCCCACCAGCGCCCAGCCCCCGCCGGGCAGGGGCAGGAGGACGCCGCCCGCGGACCAGGACGCCTCCTCCAGCAGGGCGCGCGCGAGGGCGCCATCGGCCGCCACGGCCAACGTGCCGGGCGGTGCCGCCGCGAGGGGCTGGTGGAGGGGATCGGGGGCGGGCGTCGTGGCAGGATGGGTCATGGGCGGGCGCGGTCCCGGCGGAACGGCCCTTCTGGCCGCGCCATGTGCCTATCGCGACGCTGGTTAACGCAGCCTTGCGCCCGCCCAGGTTGCCGAACCGGCCCCCGCTGGGCTACGCGGGGCCCATGCCGCACGACACCAGCGCCCCGCCCCAGCGCGAGGCGAGCACGCCCAGCGAACTGGCGGAGGCGGTCAAGGCGCTGGGCCGGGCCACCGTCCTGGTCGTCGGCGACGCCATGATGGACCGCTACGTCTACGGCCATGTCGGCCGCATCAGCCCCGAGGCGCCCGTTCCCGTGCTGTCGGTGGAGCGCGAGGTGGCGCTGCCGGGCGGCGCGGGCAACGTGGTCCGCAACCTCACCGCGCTGGGTTCCGCCGTCGCCTTCGTGTCCGTGATCGGGGACGATGCCGCGGGTTCCGACCTCACCGGGCTGATCGGCGGGCAGCCGCGCGTCGAGCCCTGGCTGCTGGTGCAGGGCGGGCGGCTGACCACGGTCAAGACGCGCTTCCTCTCTGCCGGGCAGCACATGCTGCGCACGGATCACGAGCAGCCCTCGCCCATCCATCCGCGCCTCGCCGACCGCATGGTGAAGATCGCCTCCGACGCGGTGGCGGTGACGACGGTCCTGGTGCTGAGCGACTACCGCAAGGGCGTGCTGGCGGGCGACATCCCGGGACGGCTGATCCAGGCGGCGCGGGACGCCGGGCGCCGCGTCATCGTGGACCCCAAGGGCGGCGACCACGGCCGCTTCGCCGGCGCTGACCTCATCATCCCCGAGCCGGAGGAGCTGAGCCACGCCACCGGCCTGCCGGTGCGCGACGAGGCGAGCACGGCGGAGGCGGGGCGCGTGCTGATGGCGGCGCATGGCTTTGGCGCCGTGCTGGTGCCGCGCGGCGCCGAGGGGCTGACGTTGGTGCGCCCCGAGGGCGTGCTGCATTTCCGCGCCGAGGCCAATGAGGTGCACGACCCCGCGGGGGGCGGCGACGCGGTGGTGGCGGTGGTGTCCGCGGCCCTCGCGTCCGGCCTGTCGCTGGAGGCGGCGGCGCGCCTCGCCTCGCTGGCGCTGGGCATCGTGTCGCGCAAGTCGGGCATCGCCCTGGCGCGTGCGGATGAGCTGCTGGAAGGGCTGACGCCCGGGCGCAGCGCCCTGCGCAAGCTGGTTTCCCTGCCGCTGGCGGTGGAGGTGGTGGAGCGCTGGCGCCATCGCGGCTGGCGCGTCGGCTTCCTCCATGCCGCCGAGCCCTGCCCGGGATCGGTGACCGAACAGGCACGGCGCTGGTGCGACCGGCTGATGGTGGGCGTGGAGCGCGAGGATGAGGGCGCGGTCCTGCTGGCCGAGCGGCCGGAGGTGGACCTGATCACCGTGTGCGGCGCGCCTGGCGAGGAGATGCTGCGCCTCCTGCGTCCCGACGTCATGGTGTCCTGCGACACGGACGGGGCGCTGGAGCGCATCCTCGGCGAATGGGGCGGGGAGCTTCGCCCCTCGCCCTGAGGGGGATCGGGAAGGGGCGGACCCCTTCCCTTCCGTTCTTCAGCTCTGCGCGTCGGGCGACAGCACGTTGCAGGCGCCGTTGCGCCGCAGGCGCTCGCAGGCCTGCTGGGCGTTGTTCTGGCTCAGCCCCGTCACCCGGGCGCGGAACAGGGTGGAGCGGCCGACCTGCACCGGGGTGACGGCGACCTGCCCGCCCGCCGTGCCCTGCGCGGCCTGCGCGGCGGCGCGCGCCTGGGTCGGGTTGTTGAAGGCGCCGACCTGCACCGCCCAGGACCCGGCGCTCGTGGCCACCGCGGGGCGGAAGCTGGCGGGAAGCGTGCCCGCCTGCGCGACCGAGATGAAGCCCAGCGTGCGCGGCGGCAGGGGCTGCGCGCTGGTGGGCGCCGCAGCCTGGGCGCGGGCGGTCACCCGCGCGGCGGGCGGCGGCAGCGGCGCCGACGGCGGGGCGGTGAAGGAACCGCCCAGGGCGGCGGTCTGGAACGGCGCCTCGCTGCGGGCATTGCTTTCCGCGAGGCGCACGGCGCCCTCGGGCGTCGAGCCGTCGGGGATGGGGTCCATGCGCGCCACGACGATGCGGCCATCGGGCAGCACGTCGCCAGAGGGCGCGGCATAGGCGCCGCCGCCGGACTCGGCCAAGGCGCGCCCTTCCGCCTCCGCGAGGCGGATCGCGCCCTGCGGCGTCGAGCCGTCAGGGATGGGCTCCATCGCCACCACGCCGCCGCGCGACGCGGGGGCCGGGGCGGCCGCCATCATGCGGGGGCCGGAGCTGGGCTCGGGATCGGGGAGGCGGGCGTATTGCGCGTTGCCCTCGCGGATCGCCTGCTGCTCGGCGATGGCGAAGCGGGTCGTGCTGTCCATGCGGCGCGGGCCGGGCGGAACGCGCAGCGGGATCTCGGCGGCCGCGTAGACCTCGGACGGCGCGCGGCGCACGGGCGAGGAGCGGATGACGCCAGGCCCGACGCGGGCGACGTAGTTGCGAGTCTCGGTGGGCAGGCCGCGCGAGTTGTAGAGGTAGTCCTCCAGCCGGCGCGGGCCGGCATTGTAGGCCGCCAGAAAGGCCGGCGAGCCGTAGAGGTCGTACATCTGCCGGATATAGGCGGTGCCGGCCATGATGCTGTCATAGGGGTGGTAGGGGTCGTCGCCGAGCCCGTGCCGGGCCTGGAGCTCCCGGTAGGTGCCGGGCATGACCTGCATCAGCCCCATGGCACCGACCGGCGAGGTGGCGGTGGCGCGGCCGCCGGATTCCTGGCGCATCACCTCGCGGATCCAGCCCTCCGGCACGTCGAACCGGCGCGACGCCTCGCGGATGTAGGGCCCCCAGGGATCGGTGCGTGGCCCGGGCGGGTCGTAGGAGCGGGCCTGCGTGTAGCTGCCGGACGACCGTGTCGTCGGGGCCTGTCCCCCGCCCCCGCAAGCGGCCAGGAGGCCCAGCATGGCAAAAGCCGCCACCGGCCGGGCCACCGCCTTCGCGTTCCATCGGCGCATCGTCGAAATCCCCCATTTGTCGCGGCCGCCGCTTGGTCCCGGTTGCCAATTCCCCCTGGCATCCGGCGCGTCGGCCCCAGGCCGCCCTTCCCAAGGACGGCCGCAAGCTCCCGACCCTAGACGCGGCCGGGGGGCCGAGTCCAGCGTCGGGCGGCTACGGGCTGGCACCGGGGAGCGATGCGACCCTCACCGGTCTTCCGCGAGCGTGTGGGCAACCAGGGCGTTGGCGTGGCCGTGACCCAGGCCGTGCTCCTGCTTCAGCCAGTTCACCAGGGCCATGTGCCCGCGCTCGGGATGGGCACGGATTAGCGCCTGCCATTCGCCGATCGGCCGGCCGTATTTCTTCTCGATGGAGGGAAAATACGAGGCCGGGCCCTTTGCAGGCGCCGGGGACTCCGGGGCCCGCGCCATCACAGCTCCTCCTGCACGATGACGTTGCTGGGATGGATGCAGACGAGCCGCAGGCTTCCCGCGCCGATGTTGAGGAAGCGGTGCGGGACATGGGCCGGGGCGACGACGATGTCGCCGGCGGAGGCCCGGTGTCGCTGCTCGCCGACCGAGAACTCCGCCTCGCCCTCGCGGACGACCCAGGTTTCCGGGTAGGGGTGGCGGTGCAGGCTGGACCCCGTGCCCGGCGCGCTGTCGGTCAGGAACATCGAGACCGGCGCGCCGAAGTCGCGGCCCTGGAAGCGGACGGTGCGGCTTTGCCCCGGCGCGGCTTCGCGGTGGCGCCTCACGCGGACCATGCCCATCGGACTCTCCTATTGTCTTTGCGTGAAGATACTTGCGGGGCAGATATCTTGGCGTCAAGACAATCCCCTTGGTGCCAAGATATGGCGTGCCATCCGCCGGAAGCGGTAATCCCGGCGGCTCGGAAGACGATGGGCGGGCGAAGGGTGAAGGATCACGTCGACAGGCTGCGCGAGCAATGGGCACGGGAGATCCCCGGCCTCGACACCGAGCCCATGGCGATCCTGGGCCGGGCGCTTCGCCTGACGCTGCTGCTTCGAAACGGCATCGAGCAGGACTTCGCTGAGTTCGGGCTGGATCGCGGCGAGTTCGACGTGATCGCGACCCTGCGCCGCGCCGGGCCCCCCTACTGCCTCACGCCGACGGATCTGTACTCGACGCTGATGATCTCCTCCGGCGGCCTGACCCACCGCCTCGGACGCCTGGAGAAGGCGGGGCTGATCCGGCGCGAGCCGTCGCCCCAGGACGGGCGAAGCGTCCAGGTCACGCTGACCGATGCGGGAATCGGCCTGGCGGAGGAAGCCTTCCGGCAGGACATGGCGAGCGAGGCGAAGCACCTGGCGCATCTGACGCCGAAGGAGCGCAAGGCGCTCGCGGGATTGCTGCGGAAGCTCCTGTCGGGGGTGGAGGGCGAGGCCGGGCGGACGCGGTGAGCGAAGACCGGCCCCAAAGGGCGGCCGGGGGCGGGATGGGCGGCCACCGAAGGGTTCTGGCACCGGCAGGCGACAGGACGTAGAATCCGCGGCATGCCCGGGCGCCGACGCCGGGCGCCCAGCCAAGGAAACTTCGATGCCGCGTCCGTCCCACCTCCTGCTCCTGCCCGTCGCCCTCCTCGCGCTCTCCGCCGCGGCCTGCGCGCCGCAGGCGATGAACAGCACCGTCCCCACTTACGCGGTCGGCCAGGTCGGGCGGCTGGAATATGGCACCATCGTCGGCGCGCGCCCGGTGAACCTGCAGGCGCCCAACACCGGCATTGGCGGCGTGACCGGCGGCGTCGCGGGCGGCGTGATCGGCTCCACCATCGGTGGCGACTGGCGCGCTCGTGCGGTGGGCGGCGTGCTGGGCGCGGCATTGGGCGCCGTGGGCGGCACGCTGATCGAGGGCGCGGCCGGCGCCGGCCAGGGCGTCGAATTCGTGGTGCGCCTCGACCGCTCGGGCAGCGACGTCACCGTGGTGCAGACCAACGAGGAAGGGTTCCAGGTCGGCGAGCGCGTCGCCATCTCCCTGGGCGACCGCGCGCGGCTGATCCGCGCCGCCGGCCCGGCCCCCATGGTCCCCACCCCCGTCTGGCGCTGAGCGGGCATTCCCGCCGGGGCGGCGAGGCCGTATCGTCCGCCGCCCCCGCTGGAGCCCGAACGCCGTGAACGCCGCCGACCCCGCCCTGCTCATCGATTCCACCGCCCGCGCCGCGCGCGCGGCGGCCACGAGCCTGGCGCGCGCCCCGGGTCCGGCCAAGGACGCGGCGCTGCGCGCGGCCGCCGCCGCGATCCGCGACCAGTCGGCGGAGATCCTGTCGGCCAATGCCGCCGACCTCGCCGCCGCGACCGGCCTGTCGGACTCCTTCACCGACCGCCTGACCCTGAACCCCGCGCGGGTGGAGGCGATGGCGAAAGGGCTGGAGGAGATCGCCGCCCTGCCCGACCCGGTCGGCCGCGTGCTGGCGGAATGGACGCGGCCCAACGGCCTCGCCATCCGCCGCGTCGCGCAGCCCCTGGGCGTGATCGGCATGATCTTCGAAAGCCGCCCCAACGTCACCGCCGATGCGGGCGGGCTGTGCCTCAAGGCCGGCTCCGCCGTGATCCTGCGTGGCGGCAGCGAGTCCGCGAACTCCGCCCGCGCGATCGCGGCCTGCCTGCGCGACGGGCTGCGCGAGGCCGGGCTGCCCGAGGATGCCATCCAGCTCGCCCCGACCCAGGACCGCGCCTTCGTGGGCGCCATGCTCGGCGCCGCGGGGCTGATCGACCTGATCATCCCGCGCGGCGGCAAGGGGCTGGTGACGCGGGTGATGCGCGAGGCGCGCGTGCCCGTCCTCGCCCATGCCGAGGGGCTGTGCCACAGCTTCGTCCACCGCGCCGCCGACCCGGAGATGGCGCGGCGGGTCGTCGCCAACGCCAAGATGCGCCGCACCGGCATCTGCGGCGCGACCGAGACGCTGCTGGTGGACGCGCCCGTGGCGGAATCCCTGCTGCCGCTCCTGGTCGCCGATCTCGCGGCGCTGGGCTGCGGCTTCAAGGCCGATGCGGGCGCCCGCGCGATCTGCCCCGAGCTCCCCGCCGCAACGGAGGAGGATTTCGCCACCGAATGGCTCGACGCGATGCTGAGCATCGCGGTGGTGGACGGGGTGGAGGGTGCCTTGGCGCATATCCGCCGCTTCGGCTCCGAGCACACGGAGGCGATCATCACGGAGGATGCGGCGGCGGCGGAGCAGTTCCTGGAGGGGCTGGATTCCGCCGTGGGGCTGTGGAACGCCTCCACCCAGTTCTGCGACGGCGGCGAGTTCGGCTTTGGCGCGGAGATCGGCATCGCCACCGGCCGCATGCACGCGCGCGGCCCGGTGGGGCTGGAGCAGCTCTGCACCTATCGCTACCGCGTGACGGGGAACGGGCAGATCCGGCCCTGACGCGCCCTTCCCTCCCATTCCTGCGCGCGGCAAGCTGCGCGCGGGAAACCGGAGGAACGTCCTTGCGCCGATTGCTTCTCGCTGCCGCCGCTCTCGCCTTCGCGGCGCCTGCCTTCGCCGCCTGCCCCGACGACGCGGCGGTCCAGGGCCTCGCGCGCTCGCTGCTGGCGAACCAGCCGGCGCAGCCGCTCACGGGCATGACTGGCCTGCCCGACGGGCAATGCGCGCAGGACCGGCTGGTCGCCATCCTGTCGCGCGAGTGGGGCCGTCCGGTGGGCTACAAGGTCGGGTTGACCAATGCGGCGGCGCAGCAGCGCTTCGGCGTCTCGCACCCCGTCACCGGAATCATCTACGAGGCGACGGTGCGCAACCGCTCGGGCGCCGAGGTGCCGGCCCGCTTCGGCTCCGTGCCGACGGTGGAGGCGGACCTCATCGTCCGCGTCTCCTCCGAGGCGATCAACGACGCGCGCGACCACATGGCCGTGCTGCGCGCCATCGACCAGGTGATCCCCTTCATCGAGATGCCGGACCTCGTGCTGGCGCAGGGCATGGACGGGCCGAACCTGCTGGCGATCAACGTGGGCGCGCGGCTCGGCGTGGTGGGCGAGCCGATCCCGGTGGAGGCGAGCGAGGATTTCGCCCGCCGCCTCGCCGCCATGACCGTGGTCCTGGAGAATGGCGAGCGCGAACTGGCGCGGGCGCCCGGCACCGCGCTGCTCGGCCACCCGCTCAACGTGCTGCCCTGGCTGGCGCAGGACCTCGCGAGCCGCGGGAAGCGGCTGCGCGTCGGCGACCTCATCTCGCTCGGCGGCTTCTCGCCGGCCCTGCCGACGGAGGCGGGGCGCACCTACACCGTGCGCTACGAGGGGCTGATGGCCCAGCCGGTGAGCGTGGCCGTGCGGACGCGTTGAGGCGCATCGGGCTGCTGGGCGGGTCGTTCAACCCCGCCCATTCCGGGCATCGCCACGTCGCGGAGGTGGCGTTGCGCGCGGCGCGGCTCGACCAGGTGTGGCTGCTCGTCTCGCCGGGCAATCCGTTGAAGCCGCGCGCAGGCATGGCGCCGTTCCGCGAGCGCCTCGCCTCCGCGCGGCGCATCGCCGACGGGGTGCGTATCGTGGCGTGCGACCTGGAGAGTCGCCTGGGCACGCGCCACACGGTGCGGACGCTGGCGCGGCTGCGGCGGCGCTTCCCGCGCCTCCTGTTCGTGCTGGTGATCGGCGCCGACAACATGATCCAGCTGCCGCGCTGGCGCCGCTGGCGCGAGGTGCTGCGCCTGGCCCCGCTGGCGGTGCTGCCCCGGCCGGGCTACACGCGCCGGGCGCTGCGCGGTCCGGTCGCCTCCGTCCTGCGGCACGGGCGCCGTCCACCGGCGCTGTTGCGCCAGGGCGGCGAATGGGCGCTGGTGCCCGCCGCCGAGCGCAGCATTTCCGCCACCGCGATCCGCTCGGGCGCGTTAGGTTAGACACGAGGTCAGGGAGGCCGCATGGCGCGCAGCACCGACGATTCGAAGCCCCGCAAGCCGAGCGCGTCGCGCACGGCGAGGCCCGCGGCCGCGCCCGCCAAGCAGGCCGGCGCCAGCCGAACGCCTTCCGGGCGGCCGAAGGCCGTCAAGGCGAAGTCCAGCCGGACGGCCACCGCCAAGGCGCCGGCCAAGCGCGCGGGCACGACCAAGACGGCGGCGAAGCCGGAGCGCGCGCGCCTCGCCCCCACCACGGCCGATGTGCGCGCCACACCGCGCAGCCGCGCCGCGAAGCCGGAGGCAGCGAAGCCCGCGCCCGGCCCCGCCAAGGACACCAAGGCCGCTTCCGCCGCGGGGCCTCGCCCGCGCGCCGCGCGACGCAAGGGCCCGCCCGCCGATCCCGGCCGACTGGACCGGCTGGTCGTCGCCGCGGTGAAGAGCCTGGAGGACGACAAGGCCGAGGACGTGACGGTGCTGGACGTCACCGGCCGCGCCTCCTTCACCGACCGCATGGTCATCGCCACCGGCCTCGCCGACCGGCAGATCCAGGCCATGGCCGCGCATCTGGACGAGGCGCTGGGCAAGGAAGGGCTGAAGCTGCGCAAGGACGCGGTGCAGGCGAGCGAGGACTGGGTGCTGATCGACGCGGGCGACCTCGTCATCCACCTGTTCAAGCCGGAGGCGCGGCTGGTCTACGACCTCGAGAAGATGTGGGGCCCCGACTCCCCGCTCGGCGAGGCGGGCCCGGGCGAGGTGTCGCCGATCTGAAGGCGCGCCTCCTCGCCGTCGGGCGGTTCAAGGCCGGCGCGGAGGCGGCGCTTTTCGCGCAGTACAATGCGCGGCTGCGTCCGCCCCTCACCCTGCAGGAATTTCCGGAAGGGCGGGGCGCGCCGACCGAGATCCGCGCGCGGGAAGCGCAGGCCATCCTTGCCGCCCTGCCGCCGCGCGCCCTGCTGGTCGCGCTGGATCTGGGCGGGCAGGCACCCTCCTCCGAAGCGCTGGCGCGGCTTTGCGCCCGCTGGGAGGAAACTGCCCGGCCGGTCTGCTTCGCCATTGGCGGCGCGGAGGGGCTGGACCCCTCGGTGACCGCGCAGGCAGAGGCGGCGCTGTCGCTCGGCCCGCTGACCTGGCCGCATCTGCTGGTGCGGGCGCTGCTGGCGGAGCAGCTGTTCCGCGCGCAATGCATCCGCGCGAACCATCCCTATCACCGGGAATGGCGGCCGGGGGGCTGAGGCCCCCCAAACAAAAACGCTCCGGCCCTTGTGGGGCCGGAGCGCTCTGTCTGGACCCCCGGGGGGAGGGTCCAGCGGGGGGGACTGTTCAGACGGCCTTGCGGCGCACCAGGCCGAGGCCGAGCAGGCCGGCGCCCAGCAGGGCGAGGCCAGCAGGAGCCGGAACCGGGGTCGGCGCGGCCAGGGAGAGCGCGAAGAAGGTCTCCGGGCCGCCGGTGGCGTTGTTCAGCGTCGCCAGCAGGCCGATGCGGTTGGTGCCGTCGTTGAAGTACTGTTGGGCGTCGGCCGCCTGCTGCGCATCGAGGCGGAAGGCGAAGCCCGAGTTGCCAGTACCCGTGAAGGTCTGGGGGAAGTCCACCGAGGCGAAGGCGCCCGAGTTCCACAGGGCGGTGCCGGTGGAGCTGTAGATGGTCATCACCAGGTTGGACAGGGTGATGCTGTTCGCAGCGGCGTTGCCGGGCTCCTGGGCATTGAGGACGATCCGCAGATCCGCCGCCGTGATCGGGGCAAGGCTGCCGATGGCGACCGTCTTCGTCTGCGAGGCGCCGGTCAGGGCGTCGCCGGTGCGGACGTCCTGCGTGCCGTTCCAGCTGACAGCGCCGGTCTCGGACGTGCTGTTGCCAGGCGACTGCAGGGTGAGAACCGTCGGCACGTTGCCGAGACCCGTGCCGGTGAGATCGATGGTGCCTGCATAGATCAGCGAGGCGTGCGAGGGCAGCGCGAAGGAAGTGGCCAGAAGAGCGGCGCAGGCGGCTGTCTTCAGAAAGTTCATTTCAAGTCTCCCAAATTTTCCCGGCAGGCCCGAAGCTTTGGGCTGCGTCGCGTGGACTGGTCTATGCCGAAGACTAAGCAAGAGCCGTGCCAGGATCGGGAATCGAGGGTTTGCAAGGAGTTGAACCCATCAAGCCAGCCATTCAGCGAGGACCGTAAAGAAATCCGACTCCATCCTTGCGAATAATCGTAATCCAGCGATGATCCGCCGTGGGCGCGCCGAATCTCACAAAAGACAAGCCGCTGCGGGAGTCACGAAAAGGCAGTTCGCCTGACGGACCCGCCTCTAGGCCAGGGCAATGCGTCGAGAAGCCGCGCGCTCCTTTCGAGGCACGATGTCAGCCACCGCGCGTGATGCGACCAGGAAGGCTGGACTCGCTTCCGCCGCGAAGCACCCCGCTCCGCAGAGCGGCACCAAGCTGGGGCTCTGGTTGGAATGATTTCCGGCGGGTTCTGCTGCTGTAGGCGTCAAGGGATGCCGGGACGCGACAAGCGGGGGCCGTTCTAGCCCATCCATTCCTCGATCAGGTCACGGATTTCGTCGGGCGACAGGCTGTCGGCGACGACCTGCTCCTCAGCAGGGTCGCCATGAGGCAGGGTTTCGGGAGAAAGGGCGCTTTTCACGTCTTGCTTGTCCACCATGGTGTATCGAACCGCCCGAACGAGGGAAGCCGAGACGCGGTTGCGCACGCCCTTCCGGGCGGACGCGGATTTCGGTAATGCGGCGCGAGTCGTCCCGCCTGGAGGAAACCGAATTCCATGAATCGCCGTCTCGTCCTGGGCGCCGCCGCCGCGGCCGCCCCCGCCGCCCTCCTGGCGGCCCCTGCCGTCGCCCAGACCCATCCCGAGGTGCGCTGGCGCTTCCAATCCTCCTTCCCCCGCAACCTGGACGTGCTCTACGGCACGGCGGAGCGCATCGGGAACCGCGTCGCGGCGCTGACGGAGAACCGGTTCCGCATCACGCCCTTTCCCGCCGGCGAGATCGTGCCGGGGCTGCAGGTGCTGGACGCGGTGCAGAACGGCACCATCGAGTGCGGCCACACCGCCTCCTACTGGTATATCGGCAAGGAGCCGGGCTTCGCCTTCTTCACCGCCGTTCCCTTCGGGCTGAACACCCGCCAGCTGACGGCCTGGCTGCGCCACGGCGGCGGCAACCAGTTCGCCGACCAGCTCTTCGCCGACTACAACATCGTCGGCTTCCCGGCCGGCGACACGGGCGCGCAGATGGGCGGCTGGTTCCGCAACGAGATCCGCTCCCTGCAGGACGTGCAGGGGCTGAAGTTCCGCATCTCCGGCCTCGCCGGGCGCGTCTTCCAGGCAATGGGCGCGGCGCCGCAGCTCACCGCCCCGGCCGACATCTACCCGGCGCTGGAGCGCGGCGTGATCGACGGGACGGAGTTCACCGGCCCGCACGACGATGAGCGCCTGGGCTTCTTCCGCGTGGCGCGTTTCTACTACGCCCCGGGCTGGTTCGAGCCGGCGGCGCGGCTGCACATGATGACCAACCGCCGCGCCTACGAGGCGCTGCCGCAGCTCTACAAGGACGCGCTGCAGATCGCCTGCGCCGAGGCGGATAGCGAGATGGTGAGCCGCTACGACCACCTGCACCCGCAGGCGCTGCGCCGCCTCGTCGCCGGGGGCGCGCAGCTGCGCTTCTACCCGCGCGAGGTGATGCAGTCGGCCTGGCGCGCCAACGAGGCGCTGATGGCCGAGCTCGCCGGGCAGAACCAGCGCTTCCGCACCATCTGGGAAAGCTACCGCCCCTATCGCGCGGAGCTGTTCCAGTGGTTCCGCGTGGCCGAGAACTCCTTCGACAACTTCGCCTTCGCCGCCACCGCGCAAGGCGGCTGATGGGCGGCTGACGCCTTCCTTCCGGCCGTATCGGGAAAGCCGCGCCAGCCCTGGCGCGGCTTTCTGCGTTAGGCCCCCAGGCGCCGGCTCACTGCCGGGTCAGCATTGGATTGGAGGATGTGTATGTTCCAGAAGCTTTGCATGGCGGGCGGCTTGGTGGCCCTTCTCGGCACCGCGGCCTGCACCAACCCCTATAGCGAAGGCCAGCGCGCAGCCGGCGGCGGCCTGATTGGCGCGGGCGCGGGCGCGGCGGTTGGTGGCTTGGCCGGCGGCGGCTCGGGTGCGGCGATCGGGGCGGTGACTGGCGGCGCGGTGGGCGCGGCCACGGGCGTGCTGACCACGCCGCAGCGCCGCTACTGAAGGCGTGCGGGGCCGCTTCGGCGGTCCCGCTGCATGCGCAGGCCCCAGGGCGGAACGTGATCGTCGGAGGAAGGGCGACGCGGGATGCCAGGCATATCGGGGTGCAGTGCGCCAGATCGCTGGAGAGTGAGAGGGCAGCGACGGCAACCCCGCGTCTGAGACAATAATGTCACAGGAGGGGTTCCGGTTGCATCAAGCTTGTTTCATCTTCCCGCCGTGCCACCAGTTCCTCCCGCGATCCACTCGACCCTTTCCTTCGCTGGCCTCATCCTGGCCATCGAGCGCGCCACGCTGTATGCCGTCCCGGCTCCGCGCCTGCGATTCCTGGGGCCGCTGGTGCTGCGCGCCTTCCATGGCGGGACCGGCCGCGCCAATGCCGCCGTTTCGCTCTCTCCCGACCCCGTCTCCGACCCGGCGGCGATGCTGGAGGAGGTGCGGCGCTTCCATGGCGCGTGGGGCATCCGCCCACGCCTGCGCTCCACGCCGCTCGACCCGCCCGGCCTCGTCGAGGCGGCGCGAGAGGCAGGATGGCGAGAATACGACGAATCCCTGGTGCTGCACGGTCCGCTCGCCCCCGTCGCGCGACCGGAGGCGGCGCTGGAGGTGCTGGCCGCGCCGGAGGAGCGCTGGATGGCCGTGCTGGCCACCGCGGAGCATCAAGTGGAAGCGCGTCGGCGCGAGAAGCGCGAAGGCGCGGCGCTGATGACCGTGCCCTGCGCCTGGCTGCTGCCGGAGGATGCGGCGAGCCTGTTCGTGGTGGCTGACGGTCCGCTCTGCGGCATCTTCGACCTTGCGGTGCGGCCGGAGGCGCGGCGGCGGGGCCTGGCGCGGCGCATCGTGGCAGCCGGCGCCGACTGGGCCATCGGGCAGGGCTGCACCCACGCATACTTGCAGGTGAGCGCGACGAATGACGCGTCCATCGCGCTCAACACCGGAATGGGGTTTGGGGAAAGCTACCGCTACCGGTATCTTTCCCCCGAATGACGGGTTTCGCCGCCGCCGGAAATTTTACGGCAGAAGGATGGTCGAGCCGGTGGTCTTCCGGGCCTCCAGGTCGCGATGCGCCTGGGCGGCTTCGCGCAGCGGGTAGCGCTGGTTAATGGCGATCTTCACCGCGCCCGAGCCGACCACGTCGAACACGTCCTGCGCCGCGGCGACCAGATCCTCGCGCTTCGCCGTGTAGGTGGCGAGCGTCGGCCGGGTCAGGAAGAGCGACCCCTTGGCGGCAAGGATGCCGATATCCACCGGCGGGACCGGGCCAGACGCGTTGCCGAAGGAGACCATGACGCCGAAGGGCGCGAGGCAGTCCAGCGAAGGGATGAAGGTGTCGCGCCCGACGCTGTCATAGACCACGGGCAGCATGGCGCCGCCGGTGATGCGCTTCACCGCCGCCGGCAGGTCCTCGCCGGCCAGCACCACGTGGTCGGCGCCGTTTGCGCGCGCCAGCTCCGCCTTCGCCTCGGTCGAGACGGTGCCAATCACCGTGCAGCCGAGGTGCTTGGCCCATTGGCACATGATCAGGCCGACGCCGCCCGCCGCGGCGTGGACCAGGATCGTCTCCCCCTCCTTCACTCGGTAGGTCGAGCGCAGCAGGTACTGCGCGGTCATGCCCTGGAGCATGAAGGCCGCCGCCTGCTCGAAGCTGATGTTGTCCGGCAGCTTGACGAGACGATCCGCCTTCAGCGTCCGCGCCTCGGCATAGGCGCCGATCGGGCCGGTGGCGTAGGCGACGCGGTCACCCACTGCGACTTCGCTGACGTCCTCGCCCACCGCCTCGACCACGCCGGCGGCTTCCATGCCGATCGTCGCCGGCAGGGCGGGCGCCTTGTAGAGGCCGGTGCGGAAGTAGACGTCGATGTAGTTCAACCCGACGGCGTGCTGACGCACCAGCGCTTCGCCCGGCTTGGGACGGGGGAGCGGCACTTCCTCCCACTGCATCTGCTCGGGGCCGCCATTTTCGTGAATGCGGATCGCGTGGTTCATGCCGGGGTTCCCCGTGTGATGGACAAGGATTGGGCCTCCAAGGCCAAGAGAAATCGTTTGGTATCCAACCCACCATCGCCGGAATAGCCCCCCGCGCCGCCATCCGCGGCGATGACCCGATGGCAGGGGATGATGATGGGGATGGGGTTGCGGCCATTGGCCTGACCCACCGCGCGCGGGGCCGAGCCGACCTCCCGCGCCACCTCCAGATAGGAACAGGTGGTGCCGGAGGGGATGCGGCACAAAGCCGCCCAGACCCGGCGCTGGAAGGCGGTGCCGTGGGGCGCGAGGGGCAACTGGAAACTCGTCCTCTCGCCATCGAAATAGGCGTGGAGCTGGTCGCGCGCCGCCTCGAGGAGGGGCGTCGCTTCCTGGTCGCGCCCACGGCCCCAGTCGAGCGCGACGATGGCGCCCTCCTCCTCCGTGACCGTGATTTCGCCAAGCGGGGTGTGGAGCGACAGCTGCGGCATGGCACGGATGCAGCACTGCCGCCCACCGGGCGTCAAGCGTGAGGAACACGGAGGCCGGGGCTGGGCGGGACACGCCGCCGCACCTAGATCGGGGCATGGACCAGCCCGACCCGCCCCCCTTCTTCCGTGCCCATGTCTTCGTCTGCTGCAACCGCAGGCCGGACGGCCACAAGCGCGGAAGCTGCGCCGCGCGCGGCAGCGAGGCGCTGCGCGACTACATGAAGGCGCGCGCCAAGGAACTCGGACTGAAAGGCGTGCGCGTGAACCAGGCGGGCTGCCTGGATCGCTGCGAGTTCGGCCCCACCCTTGTCATCTATCCGGAAGGCGTCTGGTACCAGGTCCGCACCCGCGAGGAGGTGGACGAGGTGCTGGAGGCGCATCTCGTGAAGGGCGGGCGCGTGCCGCGGCTGATGCTGACGGAGACGCATGTCGCCTGACACCGTCTTCGCCCTCGCCTCCGGTGCGGGGCGGGCGGCGGTGGCGGTGCTGCGGATCTCCGGCCCGCGCAGCGCGGCGTTGCTGGAAGCGCTGGCCGGACGCCTGCCGGCGCCGCGCATGACGACGTTGCGGCGGCTGCGCCACCGCGGCGAGGCGCTGGACCGGGCGCTGGTGCTCTGGTTCCCGGGCCCCGGCTCCTTCACCGGCGAGGACTCCGTTGAGCTGCACCTGCATGGCGGCCCCGCCGTGGTGGCCGCCGTGTCCGAGGCCCTGGCCGATCTCGGTGCCCGACCGGCGGAGCCGGGGGAGTTTACGCGCCGCGCCTTCCTGCATGGCAAGCTGGACCTGACCGCGGCCGAGGGCATCGCCGATCTGGTCAGCGCAGAGACGGAGGCGCAGCGGCGTCAAGCGCTGCGCCAAGCGGAGGGCGGGCTGGCGACGCGCGAGGCCGCCTGGACGGGGCAGCTGCTGCGTCTCCTGGCGCGCCAGGAAGCCTTCATCGAATTCGAGGACGAGGATCTGCCGCACGACCTGGACATCCGGGTGACGACGGAGGCAGCAGCGCTGCGGCGCGAGCTGGAAGCTTCCCTGGCGGAGTCCGCACGCGAGGAAAGGCTGCGCGAAGGGCTGTCCATCGCCATCCTGGGTGCGCCCAATGCCGGCAAGTCGTCGCTGCTGAACGCGCTGGCGGGGCACGAGGCGGCCATCGTTTCCGCCCGCGCCGGAACCACGCGCGACGTGGTGGAGGTGCGGCTGGTGCTGGGCGGCGTCCCCGTCACCTTGGCCGACACGGCTGGGCTGCGCGAGGCGTCGGACGAGATCGAAGCGGAGGGCGTGCACCGCGCCCTCGCGCGTGCGGAGCGTGCGGCCCTGCGCCTGCTGGTCTTCGCCGCCGACACCGCCCCGGACGCCGCGACCCTTTCGTTGCGCGACGAGGATGCGCTGCTGGTGGGCAGCAAGAGCGACCTCGGCCCGCCGGTGCTCGCGGGTGCCTTGCCGGTCTCCACCACCACGGGCGAGGGCCTGCCGCTGTTGCGCGCGGCGCTGGAGCGGGAGGCGGCGCGCCTGGCAGGAATGAACGAGGCGGCGGGCCTCACCCGTCCACGCCACCGCGCCGCGATCGGCGAAGCGGTGTCCTGGCTTGCCCATTTGGAAACGGCGCCCTTGCCCGAATTGCGCGCCGAAGCCTTGCGCGCGGCGCTGCGCGCGCTGTCGCGGCTGACCGGGCGCGTGGACGTGGAAGCAGTGCTGGATCAGGTCTTCGGCGAGTTCTGCATCGGCAAGTGAATGTGGTAGATGCCGCGCCCATGTGGGACGCGGCGTATGATGTGGTGGTGATTGGCGGAGGGCATGCCGGCTGCGAGGCCGCCGCCGCCGCCGCGCGTTGCGGTGCCCGCACCTTGTTGCTGACGCACGACCTCGCGCGCCTCGGCGAGATGTCCTGCAACCCTGCGATCGGCGGCATCGGCAAGGGTCATCTGGTGCGCGAGGTGGATGCACTGGATGGGCTGATGGGTCGCGCGGCCGACGCGGCCGGCATCCACTTCAAGCTGCTCAACCGCTCCAAGGGGCCGGCAGTGCGCGGGCCGCGCGCCCAGGCGGACCGTGCCCTGTACCGCACGGCCATCCAGGGGCTCCTGGCGGCGCAGGACGGGCTGACCTGCGAGGCCGACGCGGCCGAGGACCTGATCCTGCGCGACGGGCGCGTGGAGGGCGTTGCGGCGGCATCGGGCCGACGCATCCGCTGCGGGGCTGCCGTGATCACCAGCGGCACCTTCCTCCGCGGCGTGATCCATGTCGGGACAAAGCGCATTCCGGCCGGGCGCGTAGATGAGGCGCCCTCGGTCGGGCTGGCGCTGACGTTGGAGCGGCTCGGCTTGCCACTCGGTCGCCTAAAGACCGGGACCCCGCCGCGACTGGATGGCGACACGATCGACTGGGCGGCGCTGGAACGCCAGGAGGGCGATGCGGTGCCGGAGCCGCTCTCCGTCCTCACCCAGCGCATCACCAACCCGCAGGTCGCCTGCGGTATCACCCACACCAACCCGAACACCCACGCCATCATCCGCGAACACCTGCATCTTTCCGCCGTTTATGGCGGGCGGATCGAGGGGGTCGGTCCGCGCTACTGTCCTTCGGTGGAGGACAAGGTGGTGCGCTTCGCGGACAAGGAACGCCACCAGATCTTCCTGGAACCCGAAGGCCTCGACGACCGCACCGTCTATCCCAACGGCATCTCCACTAGCCTTCCCGAAGAGGTGCAGGCGGCGATGATCGCGAGCATGGCGGGGCTGGAGCGCGCGGTGATCCTGCGCCCCGGCTACGCCATCGAATACGACCATGTGGACCCACGGGCCCTGCATCCTTCGCTGGAATGCCGCAACCTCGTCGGCCTGTTCCTGGCCGGGCAGATCAACGGCACGACGGGGTACGAGGAAGCGGCAGCGCAGGGGCTGCTCGCTGGCGTGAACGCTGCGCACCGGGCTGGCGGCAGCATGGAACCTCCAGCGGTCCTCGCGCGCGGCGAGGCCTATGCGGGCGTCATGGTGGATGACCTGACGTTGCACGGCGTCAGCGAACCCTACCGCATGCTGACGGCCCGAGCAGAACATCGCCTTGCGCTGCGGGCCGACAATGCGGCGATGCGCCTGTCGCACCACGGCGAGGCCTGGGGCTGCATCGGATCGGAGCGGAGAGCCGCGCACGGCCGGTTCGCGGCGGCTTGCATGGAGGCGCTGACACGGGCGCGGCAGGAAGGGGCAACGCCGACGCAGTTTTCCGCGGCCGGCGCCCTGGTGAATCAGGATGGCCGCCGCCGCAGCGCGCTGGAGGCCCTGTCGCTGCCCGGCGTGACGCCTGAGGCGGCTAAGTGCCTCTTCCCCTGGCTTCGCGATCTGGACGGCTGCGTTCGGACTTGGCTGGAGGCAGAGGCGCTTTATGCACCCTATCTGGAGCGGCAGGAGCAGGAGCGGCAGTGGTTGGCGCGCGAGGAGCGGACGTCGATCCCCCGGGGCCTTGACTTTGCCATGGTTCCTGGACTTTCCCGGGAGATGCAGGATCGCCTCAGCCGCGCCCAGCCGGACACATTGGGGCGTGCAGGCCGCCTGCCGGGCATCACGCCCGCTGCCCTTGCCGCACTCGCCGTCCACCTCCGCCGACAAGGGACTGTTTCACGTGAAACAGCCTGAAAGCGTTTCACGTGAAACAGGGGGGGCGTTGGAGGCCTACGAGGCACTGATCCGCGAATGGAACCCGCGCATCAACCTCGTCAGCCCACGCGACGTCCCGAGCCTGCGTGCGCGTCATATCGAAGATTGTCTGCAGCTTCTGCCGCTCCTGCCGGTTGACGGCCCCGCCGCCGACCTCGGCTCTGGGGCCGGACTGCCAGGCATCGTCATCGCGATGATGCGAAGGGCGCCACTCCATCTGGTCGAGTCAGACCGTCGCAAGGCGGCCTTCCTGCTGGAGGCGGCGCGGCGCTTCGACCTGCCGCATGTCACCGTCCATCCTGCGCGGATCGAGGCCGTCCAACTGCCTCCGCTCGCCGCCGTGACCGCTCGCGCCCTGGCTCCGCTTGCCGTTTTGCTGGGCCATGCCCATCGCCTCCTTGCGCCCGACGGCATTGCGGTCTTTCCGAAGGGCCGCAACGTCGATGCGGAGTTGACGGAGGCTGCGCCACACTGGTTGATGCGGGTGGAGCGGTTCCCGAGCCGCGCCGCGCCCGACTCCGTCCTCCTCCGCCTCAGCGAGATCCGCCCTGCCGGTGCCTGACCCGAAACCCTGCCGCATCCTTGCCCTCGCCAACCAGAAGGGGGGCGTGGGCAAGACCACCACGGCGGTGAACCTCGCCGCCGCGCTTGCGCTGCGGCACAAGGTGCTGCTGCTTGACCTCGACCCGCAGGGCAATGCTTCCACGGGCCTTGGCCTGCCGCGCTCCGACCGCGCGCCAGGCAGCCACGCGCTGCTGACGGAAGGTCGCCCCCTGGCCGAGGTGACGCGCCGCACCGCCATCGCCAATCTTTCCGTCGTGCCCGCCGATCCGGACCTCGCCGGGGCTGAGTTGGAACTGGCCGACATGGAGGGGCGCGAGGCCCGCCTGCGCCGGGCGCTGACCTCCGGCTCGGAGGCGCTTCGCGGCGTCGAATGGGTGCTGCTCGACTGCCCGCCCTCGCTTGGCCTGCTCACGCTCAACGCGCTGGTCGCCGCCGATTCCGTTCTCGTGCCGCTGCAGACGGAGTTCTACGCGTTGGAAGGCGTGTCGCAGATCGTGCAGACGCTGGAGCGCGTGCGGCGCGGCTTCAATCCGGCGCTGCGGTTGGAAGGGATCGTGCTGACCATGTTCGACCGCCGCAACAACCTTTCCGAGGCCGTGGCGGGCGACGTGCGCGGCGTGTTTGGCGAGCAGGTCTTCGACACGGTGATCCCGCGCAACGTGCGCGTCTCCGAGGCGCCCTCGCACGGCATGCCGGTGACGCTCTACGACCCGCGTTCCCCGGGCGCCGAGGCCTATGCCAAGCTGGGCACGGAACTGGTGCGCCGCCACCGCGCGCGCCTCAGGCAGGGGGCACCGGCATGAGCCAGAAGCCGCGCGGCCTCGGCAAGGGTCTCCAGGCCCTCTTGGGCGAGGCCGCTTCCGCTGTCGCCACCACGCCCGGCACCGGGTTGCGCAACCTTTCCGTCTCGGCGATGGAGCCCGGGCCGTTCCAGCCACGCGAGGCGATGGACGAGGCGGCGCTGGAGGAACTCGCCGCCTCCATGCGCGAGCATGGCGTCCTCCAGCCCATCCTGGTCCGGCCTGCCAAGGGTGATCCGTCGCGCTTCCAGATCATCGGCGGCGAGCGTCGCTGGCGCGCGGCGCAGCGCGCGGGGCTGCACGAGGTCCCAGCCCTGGTGCGCGACTTTTCCGACCGCGAGGCGATGGCCGCCGGCCTGGTCGAGAACCTGCAGCGCCAGGACCTGAACGCGCTGGAAGAGGCGGAGGGCTATGGCCGACTCACGCAGCAATTCGGCCTGACGCAGGACGCCCTGGCAAAGATCGTCGGCAAGAGCCGCCCGCACGTCGCCAACACGCTGCGCCTGCTCAACCTGCCGGAGCGCGTCCGCGACCTCCTGCGCGATGGGGCGCTGACCGCCGGCCATGCCCGCGCCCTGCTCACGGCGCGCGATCCGGAGGCGCTGGCCCTGGCGGTGGTGGATCGCGGCCTGAACGTGCGCCAGGCCGAGGCGCTGGCCGCTTCTCGCGAAGTGCCGCCCCGCGCGCCCCGCGCCGAGCCTGATGCCGAGACGCGCCGGCTGGAGCGGGACATCTCCATGCGGATCGGCCTGAAGGTCAGCATCCGCCATGGCGGCAAGGGTGGGCAGGTGGTCCTGTCCTATCGCGACCTCGACCAGCTCGATGGGATCGTCCGCCTCCTCACTCCCTGATGGAGGCGTGCACCATGTTGCTCAGCCGCTCCATGCGGGCGACGTGGAATTCCTCGTCCGCGCGGGTGTTGGACAGGAAGGCGAAGGATACGCCGGAATCCGGGTCGCCCCAGCAATAGGACGAGCCGACGCCGCCATGGCCGAAGCTGTCGGGGTGCGCCAGCGTGCCGATGCCGCGGATATGTGCCGTGGTGCCGCGCAGATGCGGTCCCAACCCGCGATGCATCGGGATGCCGTTATACTCGTCCACCCGGTCGCCCGTACGGTTCCGCAACGCGTATTGGATCACCCGGCGCGACAGGATCGGCGCGCCGCCCGCCAGCAGGCATTGATAGAAGGCGGCCATGGCCCGCGCCGTGCCGTAGCCGCCGCCGCCCGGCACGCCGGCCGCGCGATGCGCCGCACCGCATTCGGGCTGACGCGGCGTCCCGTCCGGGTCGTGCATGTCGGCGGCGCGGGTCTGTTCCCGCTTCGGCAGGCCCACGAACAACTCCCGCTCCAGCCCCAGCGGCGCGATCAGCCGGCGGCGCAGGAATTCGCGATGATCCTCCCCGGCGACGGCGCGGATCACCGCCGCCGCCACCCAATGCGCCGAGGCTGGGTGGTAGCGCACCCGCGACCCGGGCTCCCACTCCAGCGGGAAGGCGCAGACCGTGCGGCGCAGCGCCTCGGGGTCTTCCCAGCATTCCTCGGGGATGGCGGCGGAGGGAAAGCCCCCCTGGTGCGTCAGCAGCTGGACGAAGGTGATGTCGCCCTTGCCCCCGGCCTCGAAGCCCGGCAGGTGCCGCGCGATGGGGTCGGTCAGCGAGATCACCCCGTCTTCCGCCAGTGCCCAGAGCCCGGCCGCCGTCACCACCTTGGTGTTGGAGTAGAGCAGCCACAGCGTCTCGTCGGTGGCGGCACGGCCCTTCGCCGCCTCGCCGAAGCTGCGGAACAGCGCGATCTTCCCATGCCGCGCCACCGCCAGCTGCGCGCCGGGGTGCCGCCCCTCCGCGATGTCGGCCTCCACACGCCGGCACATCCGCTCCAGCCGCGCGGCGTCAAGCCCGACCGCATCCGGCGTGGTCTCGGGGAGGGGAAAATCCATGGGGCGCGTCCTTCCTGCTTGCCTGCATCAGGCCAGGAGGCGCTAGGCTGGACAAGAGCCGGCAGGCCCGGCTCCAATCAACGACAGAAAATCGCTGTTTTTCCCCAGGAGGAATCTACAAGACAATGCGTGCAAACCGCCGAACGCTTCTCGCCTTGCCGGCCCTCGCCCTGGCCGCCCCTGCGGCGCGGGCGCAAACGAACTTCCCGGACCGGGCAGTCCGCTACATCGTGCCCTTCACCCCGGCTGGCCTCACCGACATCATGGCGCGCCTCGTTGCGCAGCGCCTCGGCGAGGCCTGGGGCAAGCCCGTGGTGGTGGAAAACCGCGCGGGGGGCAACGCGCTGATCGGCGCCGATGCCGCCGCCAAGTCGCCACCGGACGGGCACACGCTGCTCGCCATCACCCTCACCCATGCGGTGAACGTTTCGCTCTTCCCCAACGCGCCCTATCGGCTGGAGCAGGATTTCACCCCCGTCTCGCTGCTGGGCTCGCTGCCCCTCGTCATCGTGGTGAACAGCAACTCACCACTGCGGACCCTGCCGGATTTCCTGCAGCATGTCCGCACGCGGCAGACCAATGCGGGTTCTTCCGGCAATGGCTCGCCGCCGCATCTGGGGCTGGAGCTGGTGCGCCGCGTCGCCGAAGCGGGGGGCAACATCACCCACGTGCCGTATCGCGGCGGCGCGCCAGGCGTCACCGACCTCGTCGCCGGCAATCTCGACTTCATGGTGTCCAACCTCCCGGAGTGCTTGGCGCAGATCCAGTCCGGGCGGCTGCGCGGCCTCGCCATCACCGGGGCGGAGCGGCACCGCCTCGTCCCGGACATCCCGCACGTGGCGGAAGCAGGTGCGCCCGGCCTTGCCATGACCAATTGGACGGCCATGCTGACCAACAGCGCCGTGCCGCGCCCGGTGCTGGGGGAGATCGAGCGCGCCACCCTGGCCGCGATCCGCGACCCCGACACCAGACGCCGCGCCGAGGAAGGCGGGTTCGACGTGCTGGGCTGGGACAGCGATCGCTCCAAGACATTCCTGACGGAAGAGGTGCAGCGCTGGGGGCGGCTGGTGCGCGAAGCCGGGATCCGGGTCGACGCCTGACGCTGGACGCGGGACGGCATCCGCGCTTGAAGCTTCGGCATGGTTCGCCTGCCCCTCGCCGAAGCCCAACGCCTCGCCGCCCGCGCCCTTGAGGCGGCGGGGGCCAGCCCCGCCATGGCCCGCTCGGCCGCCGCTGCCCTCGTGGCGGCCGAGGCTGAAGGGCAGGGCGGGCACGGGCTGTCGCGCATCGCCCAGTATGCGGGCTTTCTCCAGGAAGGCCGCGCCGACGGGGCGGCGGTGCCGCGCGTCGTGCGCGAGAAGGGCGGGGCGGCACTGGTGGATGCGGGGAACGGCCTTGCCTTTCCCGCCCTCGACCTCGCGGAGCGGGAGGCAGAGAAGCGCGCCCGCGCCCAGGGCGTCGCCTTTGTCGCCGTGACCAACAGCCACCATGCCGGCGCCATGGCCCTTCCGGTGCGGCGCCTCGCCGAGGCGGGGCTGGTGGCGCTGGCCTTCACCAACTCGCCCTATGCCATGCCGGTGCCGGGCGGGAAGCGGCCGCTGCTGGGCACCAACCCGGTGGCTGCCGCCTTTCCGCGCCGCGCGGCCGCGCCGCTCGTGGTGGACCTCGCCCTGTCGGAGGTGGCGCGCGGCAAGATCATGGTCGCCGCCAAGGAAGGCCGCCCCATCCCGGAGGGCTGGGCGCTGGACGGCGCGGGCCAACCCACCACCGACGCGAAGGCCGCGCTGGACGGCGCCATGCTGGCCATGGGGGGCACCAAGGGCGCGGCCCTGGCCCTGGTGGTGGAGATCCTCTGCGTCGCCCTCGGCGGCGCCGCCTTCGGCTTCGAGGCGGACAGCTTCTTCGCCCCCTCGCCCAACCCGCCGCGCCTGGGCCACGCCCTGCTGGCCATCGACCCCGGCGCCCTGGCCGGGACCGATGCCTTCCTCGACCGGATGGAGGCGCTGGTTTCCGCCATGCTGGGTGACGAGGGGGTGCGCCTGCCCGGATCCCGCCGCGACGCCCTGCGCGAGGCCGCCGCGCGCGACGGCATCCCGGTTCCCGACGCGTTGCTCGCCCATGCATGAGGAGCGCCACCCCGCCGAGCGCCGCGCGGCGCAGCGCGACTTCCAGCGCATCTGCGGCGTCAACGCCGTGCGCGCCCTGTTCCTGCGCCGGCCGGAGCAGGTGCTGGCGCTGAACTACGTGGAGGCGCGGCGCCCTGTCGCCGGCCCGCTGTGCCGCTACCTCGCCCGCCACCGCCGCCCCTATGACGAGGTTCCGCCGGACCGCCTCGCGCGCCTCGCCGGGACGGAGCACCATGGCGGCATCATGGCCCTGGCGGCCCTGCGAAGGGCGGAGCCCCTGCCCATGCCGCCGCCGCCCGTGCTCTTCGCCGGGCGGGTGCTGCCCGTGCTGGACGGGATCGGCAACCCGCACAATCTCGGCGCCATCGCCCGCACCGCCGCCTTCTTCGGCGCCCGCGCCATGCTGCTTTCCGGCGATGCGCGCCAGGCCGACCTGTCCGACGCCGCCTTCCGCACCAGCGAGGGCGCGCTGGAGCACCTGGCCGTGTTCCGCGCCGAAGACCTCCCCACCACGCTGCGCCGCCTGTCGGGCCAGTTCCTCGCCGTCGCCGCCGTGGCGCGCGGCGGCGTCCCGCCCGAATCCATCCCGCGCAGCAAGCCCATCGCCCTCGTGCTCGGCAACGAGGAAGGCGGGCCGCTGCCCGGCACGCTGGAGGCCTGCGGGGCGCGCGTGACCCTTCAGGGTTCCGATCTGGTGGAAAGTCTCAACGTCGCCGCCGCAACCGCAGTGCTGCTGCACGCCTTGCGCTCCTGATGCTTGAGACGGACACGGAGAACGGCGTCCCGGTCCTGCGCTTCTCCGGCCGGCTCGACGCCGCCGCCGCCGCCAGCACGTGGCAGGCGGCGCACCGCGCGGCGCGCGGGCGCTTCGTGGTGGATGCGCGGCGCGTGGAGGCGATGGACTCCGCCGGCGCCGCCCTGCTCGCCGGGCTGGGCGAAGGCGCGGAATGGCGGGAGCCGGAGGCGGAAGCGCCGCGCCTCGTCCTGCGCCGGTTCCGCGCCGGGCTCGAGCGCGTCTCGCCGCCCGCCGCGCCGAAGCCCCTGCCCTGGCTGGCGCAGATCGGCGCGCCCTTCGTGGCGCAGGCCGGCGGGCTTCGCGAAAGGCTGCGCTTCCTGGGCGAGACGGTGCTGGCGGGCAGCGCCACCGCGCTGCGCCCCTGGCGCCTGCGCTGGCGCGAGGTGGTGCGCCACCTGGACGAGGCGGGCACGCGCGCCTTTCCGCTCTGCGTCCTGCTGGGCGTGCTGATCGGCGTGATCCTCGCCTTCCAGTCCTCCATCCCCATGCGCCAGTTCGGCGCGGAGATCTTCATCCCGCAGCTGGTCGGCATCTCGCTGGCGCGCGAGCTCGGGCCGCTCCTCGCCTCCATCGTGCTGGCGGGCCGCACCGCCTCGGCCTATGCGGCAGAGCTTGGCACCATGAAGGTGAACGAGGAGGTGGACGCGATCCGCACCATGGGCCTCGACCCCGTCGCCTGGCTGGTGCTGCCGCGCGTCGCCGCGGCGATGATGGTCATGCCGGTGCTGGCGCTGGTGATGACCGTCACCGGCATCGTCGGCATGGGCATCGTCATGGCGACGCTGGGCTACCCGCCCGTCGCGGTGGCGAACCAGTTGCGGCAATGGCTGAGCCTGGGCGACGTGACGGGCGGCCTCGCGAAGGCCGCCGTGTTCGGCCTAGTCATCGGCTATATCGGCTGCCGCTCGGGGCTTTCGGCGGGGCGCGGGCCGCGCGCCGTGGGCGACGCGGCGACCATGGCGGTGGTGGGCGGCATCGTGTCGCTCGTGGTGCTGGACGGCCTCTTCGCCGTGCTCTTCTTCCGGCTGGGCTGGTGATGACGGAAGCGGTGATCCGGGCCGAGGACGTCGCCATGCGCTTCGGGACCAACACCGTCTTCCAGGACGTGTCCTTCGAGGTGCGGCGCGGCGAGATCTTCGTCATCCTCGGCGGCTCGGGCTGCGGCAAGTCCACGCTGCTGAAGCTGCTGATCGGGCTGATGCCGCCCAGCGCGGGCCGCATCGCCGTGCTGGAGGAGGAGATCGCGCGGCTGGCCGGACAGGCGCGGCGCGACCTGCTGCGCCGCATCGGCGTGATGTGGCAATCGGGCGCGCTGCTCGGCTCGCTCAACCTGCTGGAGAACGTGATGCTGCCCATCGAGGCGCACACCGCCCTGCCCGACGACGCCCGCGCCCTGGTCGCGGGCTCCAAGCTCGGCCTCGTCGGGCTGGGCGACGCCACGACGCGCCTGCCGGCAGAGATCTCCGGCGGCATGGTGAAGCGCGCCGGCATCGCCCGCGCCATGGCGCTCGACCCCGAGATCCTGTTCCTGGACGAGCCGAGCGCGGGGCTCGACCCCATCACCTCGGCGGGCCTCGACGAACTCATCCTCTCGCTGGCGCGGGAAACCGGCACGACCTTTGTCGTGGTGACGCACGAGCTGCAATCCATCCTGGCCATCGGGGATCGCTGCATCATGCTGGACAAGGAGGCGCGCGGCATGATCGCGGAAGGCGACCCCAAGCGGCTGAAGGAGGAATCCACGCATCCCACGGTGCGCGCCTTCTTTCACCGGGAGGCCCTGTAGATGCCGTCGATGCGGCGCATCCAGGCCTCGGTCGGCGCGCTCGTCCTCGTGGGCGCTGCGCTGCTGACCGGCGTCGTGCTGTTCCTGACCGGCGACCGGCTGCGCAGCGGCGACAGCGTCTTCGAGACCTATTCGCGCGAAAGCGTGCAGGGTCTCGAGACCGGCTCGCCCGTGCGGTACCGCGGCGTGCAGGTGGGGCGCGTGACGGAGATCGGCCTCGCCTCGGCCGAGTATCGCCGCACGCGCGGCGAGGCCTTCGCCAGCGGCTTCCAGCTGGTCTTCGTCCGCTTCGCCGTGGATTTGTCGCGGGTCGGCGACATCCCGAGCCTGCCCGATGCGGTGAACGAGGGACTGCGCGCCCGCCTCGCCACCCAGGGCATCACCGGCGTCGTCTACATCGAGCTGGACTACGTGGACCCGGAGCGCTTCCCGCCCGGCTGGGTGCCGTGGGAGCCGCGCTTCCCGGTGATCCCGGCCCAGCCCTCCACCACCGCCCAGGTGCAGAGCGCGGCGGAGACGCTGCTGCGCCGCTTCGAGAACGTGGATGTCACCGGCATCCTGGAGAACCTCAACGGCCTCCTCACCGATCTGCGCTCCCGCGTGCAGGAGGGCGACATCACCGCGGTGCTGCGCGACGCCTCGGCGCTGCTTTCGGAGCTGCGCGGCCAGGCGCAGCGCGCGGACCTGCCCGGGGCGGTGGATGAGATCCGTGGCGCCGCCGCCGGGGTGCGCGGCCTGACCGAGGGCCGCGACGTGCGCGAGGCGCTGGCGGCGCTCAACGGCGCCATGGCCGATCTGCGCCGGACCACGCAGGTGCTGCCGCGCACGGTGGGGCGCGTCAATGCGACGATCGGCGACGTGCAGGCCGACCTCGCCCCCATCCTGCGCGACCTTCGCGCCGCCACTTCCAACCTGCGCGAAACCACGGAGGCGCTGCGGCGCTCACCCTCCCAGTTGCTGTTGGGCGCGCCGCCACCGCCGGACCGGAGACGATGAACCGACGCCACCTCCCCCTGCTCCTGCTTCTCTCGGGCTGCTCGGTCCTGCCGAGCCGCCCCTATATCGAGACGCGGCGCTACGCCCTCGATCCCCAGCGCGAGGGGCGGCCGCGGCGCTCGCAGGGGCAGGCGCTGCTGCTGCGCTCGGTTTCCGCGGGGCCGGGTCTGGATTCACGTGGGCTGCGGCGGCTGCGTCCCGATCACTCGCTGGAGGTCGCGCCCTATGACGAATGGGTCGGCCCGCCGGCGGAGCTGGCGGAGTCGGCGCTGCGCGACTGGCTGCGGGAAAGCGGCCTGTTCCCCGCCGTGGCGGCACCGGGGACGCGGCTCGCCGCGCCGCTGGTGCTGGAGGCGGAGCTGACGCGGCTGGAACGCTTCGGCACGGTGGCGCGGGCCGGGATGGGCGCGCTGCTGCTGCGCAACAGCGCCAACCCGATCTCCGCGCCGCAGGTCCTGGCCCAGACCGTGGTGGAGGCCGAGGTTCCCGTTTCTGGCACGGAGCCCTCGGACGAGGCCACCGCGATGCGGGCCGCCCTGGGCCAGTCCTTCGCGCGGCTGGAGCAATGGCTGGCCACCAACATCCCGCGCGGCAACGCTGCGGCGTCCCGGCGCCGCTGAGCCGGATTAGCCGGCGGCCTGGACCGCCCGCGCCGCCGAGGCCATGCGGCCGAACACCGCGTGCGCGCCGTTGCGGCGCGACAGGCTCAGCCCCAGCCGCCCAAGGAAGCCGGGATCGGCCTCCAGGATCTCCTCCGGAAGGCGGTCGTCGAAGATGCGCAGCAGCATGGCCAGCACGCCCTGCACGAAGGCGGCGTCGCTGGCGGCGCGGAAGCGCAGCCGCCCGTCCTCGACCCCGCTGACCAGCCACACGCGCGACTGGCAGCCCGTCACGCGGTTGGCTTCCACCATCTCTCCCGGCGCGAGGGGCTCCAGCTCCCGCCCCAGTTCCATGAGCCAGCGGTAGCGGTCATCCTCCTCGTCGAAGAAGGACAGGTTCTCCTCCAGCTCGGCGACGGTGTCCTCGACCGTGGGGCGCGCCATCAAACCGACTTGGCGAAGGCCACCAGGCGCTCGCTGGCCTCGGCCTTGTCGATCTTCTCGATCGCCGCGTATTCCGCCGCCAGACGCTCCAGCGCCTGCTCGTAAATCTGCCGCTCGCTGAAGGATTGGTCGGGCTGGCCGGCATTGCGCTGGAGGTCGCGCACCACCTCCGCGATCTGGATCGGATCGCCCGAGTTGATCTTCGCCTCGTATTCCTGGGCGCGGCGCGACCACATGGTGCGCTTGATCCGCGCCTTGCCCTTCAGCGTGTCGATCGCCGCCTCGAACTCCACGGGCGTGAACAGCTTGCGCAGCCCGGCCGTCGGGATCTTGTTGACCGGGACGCGCAGCGTCATCCGGTTCTCCTCGAAGGTGACGACGACCATCTGCAGCGCGTGGCCGGCGGCCTCGATCGTCTCGATGCCCTGCACCTGGCCGACGCCATGGGTCGGGTAGACGACATGGTCGCCCGCCTTCAGCTCCACCTTGGCGGCGGGCGGGCGCGGCGGCGCGGCCTGGCCCTCGGCGAAGCCGGGACGGCCGGGGCTGCGCACGGCGAAGGAGGGCGGCGCGCCCGGGCGGCCCATGCCGGGCCGCGCGGGGCCGGTCGGCGCCGCGACGATGATGGTGGGGCGCGGCGCGGGCGGCGCCTCAGGCGGCGCGGCCTCGGCGGCCGGGGCTTCCGGCATCGGCGCCTCGGGCTTCTTCGGCGCCTCGGCCTTGCGGGCGGGCTTGGGGGAAGGGGCCTCGGTCTTCCTGGGAGGGGTCACGGGTGGGGAAACTGCCTTGGACTGGACCGAAGCCGCTTTCGGCGGGGCCGGGGCGGGCTTCGGGGTGACGGGGTGCGGAGGAGTGGGCTTCGGAGCGGCGCTCTTGGCCGGGGTGGTCCGGGTGGCGGGGGCGGCGGGTTTCGCCGCCGGGCGAGGCGGGGTGGGCCGGGGCGTCGCGGCCTTCGGCGCCGGGGACTTGGTGGCCGGGGCCGGCTGGGCCCTGGCCGACGGGGCCTTGGCGGGCGCGGCCTGCGCCTTCAGCTTTTCCTTGGCCGGCTTGCCCGGCTTCGTGGCAGGCTTGGGCGCGGCAGCCCGCGCCATCGGCTTGGGACGCCGGGAGGATGGCGGGGGCGGGGCCTTGGCGGTCTTGCTCGGGGCCTTGCGGGCGGTGGCCATGGGGCTCTCTGCTCCTTGGGTGCCGAACGGATTGGGGGGCCGGTCCGGTTGCCCCGGACCATGCCATGCCATCCAGCCAAGGTAGCACAAAAACCGCCCCGGGTCACGCCCGGCGCGACATTGCCCTCAGGGCTTGCCGGGCTCGGGGCTGAACAGCGCCTTCTTGCCGGGCTTGTCCTTCCATTCATCCGCGTCGGGCGGCGCTTCGCCCTTGCGGGTGATGTTGGGCCAGCTCTGCGCGTAGTCGCGGTTCAGCTCCGCCCAGGGGGTCGCGCGGTCGTCGCTGTCGGGAAGGATGGCCTCGGCCGGGCATTCCGGCTCGCACACGCCGCAATCGATGCACTCGTCGGGATGGATGACCAGCATGTTCTCGCCCACGTAGAAGCAGTCCACGGGGCAGACCTCCACGCAGTCCATGTACTTGCACTTGATGCAGTTCTCGGTGACGACATAGGTCACGGGCGCACTCCGGGAAGGCGGCGATGGCGGGTGATTTGGACCCTCGCGCGGGGCCTGTCCAGCGGGCGCAGGTCAGCCCTCCTGCGCGATCTCCTCATACAGCGCCTGCGCCTCGGAAGCGGGGCCGCGCCGTTCGCCGAGGTCCAGCACGCGCCACACCCGCACCCGCTCGCCCAGCGCGAAGGTCAGCACGTCGCCCACCCGCACCCGCGCATGCGCCTTGGAAACGGTCTGACGGTTCAGCCGGAACCCGCCCGCCTCGATCAGCCGGGCGCAGGCCCCCTTGGTCTTGGCGACGCGCGCATGCCAGAGCCAGGCGTCGAGGCGCAGGAAATCCTCCGGGACTTCCGTCACGCGGCGCTGCTCCCCAGCGGGGATGCGCCCCCTTCCTGCCCAGGGACCATGCGCCCCTATTGTCCCGGGGATGCCCGGCTTCGTCCAGCTTCGCGACGCAGGATCCTGCGGCGCGAGCCGGATGAAATGGGCGCTCGTTCCCCTGCTTCTCGCCCTGCGGCTGTTCCAGCCGGGCACCGAGGTCCCCTCCTGGACACGGAAGCCCCCTGCCCCGCGCGGGACGCGGCGCCTGGGCGCTGGAGGAGCGCTGCGCCGCCATCCGCCTCCGCGCTAGCTCACTTGAGCTTCAGCTTCAGCAGCGCCGCGAAGGGGCTGTCCTCCGCCGTGGTGGCCGGACGGTCCTCGTGGAAGGTGCGCGTCTCAGGCCCGCCCTTGCCGAAGCGGTCGTCGCGGTCGCGGCGCGGCCGGTCGTCCCGCCGGGGGCGGTCGTCGCGGCGCCCTTCCTGGCGCGGGCCTTCGCCCTGGGGGCGCGGCGGGCGGTCGCCCTGCGGACGGTCGCCCCGATCCTCGCGGCGCGGGCCGCCCTTGCCGGGGAAGGGGCGGTCGCGGCGCGGGCCGCGATCGGGCCGGGGTCCACGCGCCTCCTGCGGAGCCTCGCCCGCCTC
>NZ_JAPFQI010000028.1 GCF_026183895.1 Sabulicella glaciei
TCCTACGCGTTACTCACCCGTCCGCCACTGACCCCGAAAGGCCCGTGCGACTTGCATGTGTTAAGCATTCCGCCAGCGTTCGCTCTGAGCCAGGATCAAACTCTCAGGTTCATCATCTGCCATCCAACCCGAAGACCGGACAGCTTCGATGCCTTATCGAGCAAGTTCCGCTCACCATTCTCGATGCGAAGCACTCACTGCCGGACACCACCGCAACCAGCTTACGCCAGCACGTCAGCATCCAAGCGCAAGCGCTTCTTGCTTCCAAAAGACAGATACACTTGTCAAACAGCTTCCCGACCGCGCCAAAGCGCCAATACGGCGCCCCAAACGACCAGACACTCCACGCTTCCGCAGAGCGAGACACCATGCGCCCGAAAGCACAGGATCTGGAACCCCGCAGCCAGATGAACCTTCAACTCAGAAACCGGGAGGAACCCGAGGGCGCCTCAACCAGATCCGAAGGAGCATCCACTCCGCTGCGGAAGACTTGATATAGCGCGTTGCCGCACCAGCTTCAAGCCTTTTTTTTCAACCTCGAAGAAATTCGTCACTCGCGCCTAGTGGCCGAGGCCGACCTTCAAGAAAACCACCTTTCGGTGAGAAGAGAACATAAGCATCGCTCAACCGCCCTGCAAGACTGGGTCATCCAGATCTCGATGACGAGAGCCACGTTTTCTTCCAGGGACTGGAATGGCACCTTGCGGTCCCAGCTTCAAGTCCCCTTACCTATTTCCAAATCAAATATCGCAACACCGGGAGGGACGCTTGGTCTTCAAAAGCCCTTGCCCCGCGGTGGAGCGGGTATCTAGCTGAGCGTCCCCCCCTGTTCAAGGGCTCCCGCACCACTTTTCGCACTCGGCTTTGAGCTGGCCGTCGGAGGCAAGCGCTATCCTTGCCGGCGCGGCTTGGCGCTGCGCTGGCGCGGCGGGTTTCCCTTGCGCGGCTTGCCCGGTGGCCCCGCAGGCTTGCCCGCACCGAGCGTCCGTTCCGAGGGGCGAGCCGCCAGCACATCCTCGATCCAATCATTGAGACGGCGGCTCTCGGCAAGGGCGGAATCAAGGTCCCGGTAAACTTCGGGGAAGCGCATGGCCAGCCAGCGCCACGCCACCAGGCGTCGGTGAAGGCGCTCCGCCGATTGCAGCGCATCCTGGCTCGCCCGATCCGGCGGAGGCAGCCGCCCAGCGCGCGGCGGCGCGACCGCCAGGCCCATGGCATGCTCCACCGCCCAATCCGTCAGCCGTGAGATCCCCTCGTCCCGCTCATCCACCGGGCACATCGCATAGGTCCAGCGATCCAGCAGGGTGAGTTCCCGCACCCCGTCCACCGCCTCCGCGATGGCGATCTGCGTCGAAAGGTCGCCCAGGCGGTAATTCGGGTCGTCCCGACGCAGCACCGAGCGTTCGATCCGGCGCAGCGTGCCGAACAGGCTCTCCGTGCCGATTTCGGCCGCCACGGCCGCCACGATATCCGCATCGGGCGCGACGGGCGGGCGTAGATCCTCCGGCGTGGCGGCAGGGGCCGTGAGCGCATGCGCAATCTCCCTGGGATCGCCCCCGCCGGCCAGCACCGCCACGATGCCCTCGGCATGCGCGCCGCCGAAACGTCCGGCGCGCCCGCCGATCTGCTTGATCTCCTGCACCGAGAGCGGGCGTTCCTGCTCCCCGTCGAACTTGCGCAGGGAGGAGAAAACGACGCGCCGCAGCGGACCGATGTTGAGGCCCATGCCGATGGCATCCGTCGCCACCAGCACCTCGGCCTCGCCCTCGCGGAAGCGGCGGGCTTCCGCGCGGCGGACGGTCGGGCCCAGCGCGCCATACACCACGGCCACGCTCCGCCCGCGCCGCAGCAGCTCGGCCCGGATCTCGAACACGGACCGGCGGGAGAAGGCAATCACCGCGTCGCCGCGCCCGATATCGCCCAGCGGCACCGGGGAACGCGCGGCGACCAGCGGCCCCATGCGCTCCAGCCGCACTTCCTCCAGCGGGTCGTCGCAAAGCTGCGCGATGCGGCGGACCATCGACGCGGCATCCGGCGCCCCCAGGATGATCACGGTGCGCGCCGGCACGCCCATGATCGCGGCGGTCCAGGCCGGCCCGCGCTCCGGATCGGCCAGCATCTGCGCCTCGTCGATGACCGCGACGTCCATCGGCGTGTGGAACGGGCACATCTCCACCGTCGCCGCGGTGTGGCGGCTGCCCGGCACGGGGATTCGCTCCTCCCCGGTCGAGAGGGCAGTGCGGATGCCCTGCCCTTCCAGCGCCTCGCGATACTCATGGGCCAGGAGGCGCAGCGGACCTAGCACGACACCGCTTTCGGCCTGGGCGAGCCGGGACAGGCCGAAATAGGTCTTGCCCGAGTTGGTCGGGCCAAGGCAGGCGACCAGCCGCCGGTTCAAGGACCGCGCCGTGGCGAAATGCGCGGCATAGCGGTCGAGCCCGGCGACGCGGGCGACCGCCGCGTTGCTGGACCCCCTCCCCTCGTCCCGGGGCTCGCGCCGCGCCACGCTCCGGTGCCCGCCATCGCCGCGCCGCCAGCCCGGCACGGCCCCGCACAGCTTTTCGAGTTCCGCCGGGTCGAACTCGGCCTCCCGCGTCGTCCGGCTGCCGCGCCGGACCGTCACGCGGCGCGCGACCGGCACCAGCCCCGCGCGGATCCAGCGCTCCGCTTCCTCGCGCGTGCAGCCCAGCAGGGCGGGCACGGCGTCGGCATCCACCAGCGAGGCCTCCCAGGCCCTTAGCCGGCGCTCCTCGACCGCGCGGGTTTCCTTTGCGGCGCGGGCCGCGACGCGGCGCTCCTTCCGGCGCCGCTCCTCCGTTTCCAGAGCCTGGCGGCGGAAGGCGGCGGCATCGGCGGGTGGCAGGGCGAAGGCCTCGGCCACCAGGGCGGCGCAGTGGCCGACCGCGTCCAGCTTCGCCTCCCCTGTGGCGCCCTTCGGCAGATCGTCCAGCGCGGCGGCCAGGGCCGCTGCCGGCGAGCCATATCCCCCCAGGCGCGCCAGCACGGTCTCGCGCAGGGCCGAGAGCAGTTCGGCATCCCCGGCCGCCGGATCGGCGACCGCCGTGACCGCGAGGTCGAGATCCACCGCGCTCACCGGCAGCGCGCCGGCCCCCTGATGAAGCACGGACAAGCGTCCGCGCCAGCCAGCGCGCCGGATCTGGAGCAACGCGCGGCGCAAGGTGCCCTCCGTGGCCGGCGGCTGGCCACCGAGCGCCAGCAGCAGCGGCTCGACCTCCGCCGGTGCGATCGCCAGCCCTGCGGAACGGGCCGCGTCCTGCAACGCCCGCGCAGTGTCGTGGGGGGCTGCCTCTTCGTCCCCTGGCTCAGCCACGCCGGATCGCCTCGCCGCTTGGCCGGTTCACCCATGCGTCACGCCGCAGCCAACCGCACATCGCCGCTTTCCCCTGCGTCTCTTTGCCCGACCAGGAAAGCCTCACATGGGAAGCGTGGTTGCGTGGGGTCGCCTGCGGATAGCCCTTGGCAGGAAGCGACAGGAGCAATGAGGCTCTGCCTCAGCACCGTTGGGCCTTCACCCAGCGGCCCGGCGATGCCGGCTTATCCCTCCTTGTTGCCGCCAAGCGTCGTGGCACTCAACTGCTCCGACAGCTTCGCTACCGCGGTGTGGTCGGCCCCCGGGCCGAGCAGAGCGGCCGCCGCCGCCCACATCTCGCGGCAAAGCGCGGAAAAGGGCGTCGGCGTCGTCGTCTCGCGCCCCACTTCCAGCGCGATGGACAGATCCTTGACCATGAGGTCGAGGCCAAACCCCGCGTCGAAGCGGCGGGACAGCACGTACTCCTTGAACTTCTTCTGGGTGGAATTGTTCATGCCCGTGCTGGCGTTCAGCACGTCCACCATCTTCGCCGGGTCCAGGCCGAAGCGCTGGCCGATCAGCAGCGCCTCGATCCCGATCAGGAAGCCGCCCGCCGAAACCAGGTTGTTCAGCGCCTTCATCGCCTGGCCGGCGCCGATCGGCCCGCAGCGATGGATGGAGGTGCCCATCGCCTTCAACACCGGCTCGGCACGGTCGAGATCGGCCTCCGCCCCACCGGCCATGATGGCCAACTGGCCGGACTTTGCGCGCGGCACGCCGCCCGAAACCGGACAGTCGATCATCGCGACGCCCTTCTCCGCCAGGGCCGCTGCGATCTCCCGCGTGCGTCCCGGCTGGCCGGAGGTCATGTCGATGACGATCATCCCGCTTCGGAGCGAAGCGCCCATCGCCTCGACCGCCTCGGCCACCTGCTTGCTGGTGGGGACGATGGTGATGACGCAATCCGCGCCCGCGGCCGCCTCTGCCGGATTCGCGGCGGCGCGGCCCCCGGCCTCGGCGGCGAAGGCCTCGGCACGGCCGGGAACGACGTCGCAGACCGTGACGTCGAAGCCGGCCTTCAGCAGGTTGGCCGCCATCGGCCATCCCATGTTGCCGATGCCGGCGAAGGCGATGCTCTTGATGGCGGCCATGTCGCTCACTTCTTGGGTTGGATGGCGCCTTCGGCGAGGAGCACTTCGTGGGCGGCCTTGAAGGCGTCCAGCGCCGCGGGGATGCCGCAATAGGCGGCGGCGTGCGACAGCGTCGCCTTGATCTCGTCCACCGAAACGCCGTTGTTCAGCGCGCCCTTCACGTGCAGCTTCACCTCCGGGATCTTGCCCAGCGCCGTCAGCATGGCGAGGTTGATGATCGAGCGCGTCTTGCGGTCCAGCGTCGGGTCGCCCCACGCCATCCCCCACGCCCAGGAGGTGGTGATGCGCTGGAAGGCCATCATGAAGTCGTCGGCCTTGCCCAGCGAGGCGTCCACGTACTCCGCCCCCAGCACCTCCCGCCGGATCGGCAGACCCTTCTCGAACAGCGCGTCGTCCTCGCCACCCATCGCCCTCTCCCTTCATCCTGCTGGCAGGACAGCACGGTCACCCGCGAACGCCACAGGGTCAAGCCAAGGAGGGGGAGGCCTACGCGGCGTGCAGCTCCTGCAGTTCCGCCCTGCCGAAGATGCGGCCCGCGACGCCGTTCCGTCCCGCCTTCTTGGCGATGTAGAGCTGCTCGTCGGCGGCCTTGATCCAGCTCATCGGATCGGCGCCGTTGAAGCAGGTAGCCGTGGCCACGCCGACGCTGACGGTCACGTGGGGTGCGGCCTCCGACTGGCTGTGCGGGATCCCGAGCGCCCGCACCCGCTCGCGGATGTTGCTCGCGACCTCCATGGCTTCGTCGTGGCTCGTCTCGGGCAGCAGGCAGGCGAACTCTTCGCCACCATAGCGGACAGCGAGATCCGCGGCCCTGCGGACGGCGCGGGCCAGCGCGGCGCCGACCATCGCGATGCACCGGTCGCCCGCCGTGTGGCCGTAGCTGTCGTTGAAGCGCTTGAAGAAATCGATGTCGAGGATCAGGACGGACAGGTTCGCCTCGGTGCGCGCGAGCCTCATGACCTCCTGGTTGAGGATCGTCTCCATCTTGCGCCGGTTGCCCAGTCCGGTCAGCGCATCGGTGACGGCCAGCGCCGCAAGCTGGTCGCGCATCTGCTTCATCTCGAGATGATTGCGGACCCGCGCCTGCACGATGACCGGCGAGATGGGCTTGGTGACGTAGTCGATCGCCCCGATCTCGAGCCCCCGCACCTCGGCTTCCTGGTCGCCCAGGGCGGTGGTGAAGATGACCGGGATGTCGGCCAGCAGCGGGTCGGCCTTGATGCGCCGGCACACCTCGTAGCCATCCATGTCGGGCATCATCACGTCGAGCAACACGAGGTCGGGGGAGATGCTGCGCGCGACCTCCAGCGCCTCACGCCCCGACGTGGCGAAGCAGATCTCGTGCTGCTCCTCTAGCGCCGCGCTCAGAATCTCGATGTTCGAGACCTCGTCGTCAACGATCAGCACCACCGCACGCTTGCTCATTGAGCGGGCTCCCCTTGAACCACCGACACGGCCATCATTTCATCCAGCAACTTCACCGCACTGCCGAAATCGAGCGCTGCCACCGCTGCCTCGACGGGAAGGAGCTGATGCGCCTCCGCCGTCTCGCCGAGCGTCGCTTTCAGCGATGCCAAGGTGCCACGCGCCCGCAGGCTGCGCCGCGCCAACTGCTCCCTGAGTTCCGTGAGTTGCAAACCCACGGCCGCATAATCCAGTCGCTCCTGCTCCTGCCGGGACAACGCCTTGGGGGCGCTGGCCGGCTTCGCCGAAAGGGAACGCGCGGCGGCGATGGCGGGAGTCATCGCTGTCTCGACACGGCCGAGCAGCCCATCCAGTTCCTCGAACTCCTGTCGGACGAGCGCGTCCTCAAGCTGCCGCGCAGCCTCGAAGACGTCGCGCGCCTCCAAGGAGCCCGCGACGCCCTTGAGCGTGTGGGCCAGCCGCCGCGCCTCCTCCGTCGAACCCTCGTCCAGCAGCCGGCGCAGTTCCGCGGCGACGTCGGGGAACTTGTCGCCGAAATCGACGATCAGCTTGCACAGCAGCTTGCGCTTCCCGTTGACCCTGGCGAGCGCCCGATGCAGGTCGAAGGGCGGCAGGGCTTCCGGCAGTTCCTCCATCGGCGCGAGGGACAAGATGGCCGCAGATGCGGCACCGCCCTTGACCGGGTTCGCAGGCGGCTTCAGCCAGCGATTCAGCGTGGTCACCAGCAGTGCAGGATCGATCGGCTTGGCGAGGTGGTCGTTCATGCCCGCCTCGAAACAGCGCTGCCGCTCCTGCTCATAGGCATGGGCCGTCATGGCGAGGATCGGCAGGCGGTCGGCCGGCCAGAACTCCCGGATGCGCTGCGTCGCCTCGATGCCGTCCATCTCGGGCATTTGCACATCCATCAGGATGCCGTCATAGGCGGCGCCGGAATTGGCCAGCACCTTCTCGCAGGCGATGCGGCCATTCTCGGCCACCTCGACGACGAGGCCGGCGTCGTGAAGGATTTCCAGCGCGACCTCGCGGTTGATCTCGCTGTCCTCGACCAGCAGCACGCGGGCGCCGCGCAGCCGGGGCTCGACCATGGGCAGCGCGTCGGTGGTCGCTTCCTTCGGCTGGGCGGGCTGGGCGAGGCCGCTGGCCAGGTTGGCGATGGTGTCGAGCAGCACGCCGGCATCCACCGGCTTGACGAGAAAGGCGGCGACGCCCGAGGCGTCGGCCTCCATCATCGCTTCCTCGCGCGCATAGGCGCTCACCATCATCACGGTCGGAAGCTTCGCCAGCTTGGTGCTCTGGCGGATCTGCCGCGTGGCCGCCATCCCGTCCAGGCCGGGCATCTTCCAGTCCATTAGGACGAGGTCGTACGGGGCGCCCTGGGCCTCGGCATCGTGCATCGCGCTCAGCGCCTCGGCGGCCGAAGCCGCCAGATCGGCGTGCATGGACCAGGACGCGAAGATCTCCTGCAGGATCTCGCGGGAGGCGGCGTTGTCGTCCACCACCATCACCCGCAGGCGCTTCATCTCCTCCGACGGCACCCGCACCGGCGCGCCGCGGGCCTCGCCAATCCCCATCCGCACATTGAAGCGGAAGGTGCTGCCCTTCCCGGGCGTGCTTTCCACCTCGATGGTCCCGCCCATCAGGCCGACCAACTGGTGGCTGATCGCAAGCCCCAGCCCCGTCCCGCCGAACTTGCGCGTGGTGGAACTGTCGGCCTGGGAGAAGGAGCGGAACAGGTTTGCCTGCTGCTCCTTCGACATGCCGATGCCGCTGTCGCGGACGGAGACCTGCAGGAGCACCTCGGAACCCTGCCGCTCGGCGAGGCGCAGATCGGCGACCACTTGGCCACGCTCGGTGAACTTCACCGCATTGCTGACGAGGTTGAGCAGCACCTGGTTGAAGCGCATGGAGTCGCCGACCAGCACGCCAGGAAGCTCCGGGTCCACGTCCAGCCGAAGGTCGATGCCCTTTTCCAGCGCCTTCACCGCGACGATGCTCGACACGCTCTCCAGCGAGGCGCGGAGGTTGAAGGGCTCGCGCTCGAGGGTGAGCTTGCCGGCCTCGATCTTGGAAAAGTCGAGGATGTCGTTGATGAGGCCCAGCAGTGCGCTGCTGGCCGACTTGATCTTGAGGACGTAGTCCCTCTGCTTGGGCGCCAGTTCGGTCCGGAGCGCGAGATGGCTGAAGCCGAGAATGGCGTTCATCGGGGTGCGGATCTCGTGGCTCATATTGGCCAGGAACAGGCTCTTGGCTGCATTCGCTGCCCGGGCCTCCTCGGTCCGCTCCTCCACCCGGCGCTCGAGCGTCTCGTTGCTCTGGCGGATCTCGTCTCCCATCGCCTCGATGCGCTGGAAGCTCGACACCAGGGTGTTGCTGAACCAGACCAGCACGGCGCTCTGCAGGACGACGATCGCGGCATGGAGGAAGACCCGCTCCAGATCCGTGCCGTTCGGGAACACCGCCAGCGGGAACACGAAGTTGAGGGTCAGGTGATGCAGGGCGACGGAGGCCGCGCCGATCACGATGGCACGCCAGTCGCACCAGCCGATCAGCAGCGCCAGGCCGGCGAAGAAGTACATGTGCATGTCCATCTGCCAGGCGTTCCCTGCCAGCAGGTAGACCAGCAGCGCCGGCTGGGCCATCAGCGCGACCGCCGACAGGTAGCGCGTCACAGGCGCCGCCCCCCGCCTCCACCACGCAAGGTGGAGAATGGCCGCGAGTGCGCCGACGAACACCATGGGCGGCGCGAGGGGGCGTCCCATCGCATGGGCCGCCGCCCCCATCAGGGGAAGGTGCAGCCAGAGGAACAGGACAAGGAAGCGGGCGAAGCGCGTCCGCAGGCTTTCAAGTTCGAGCACTAGACGTCGTCTCTCTCTCGAGGGGTGGAGGAGCTTGCCGGCAGGCCGGAACAGCCGCGGGCCGAAGCAAGGTCAAGCACGAGCAAGGCCCCCGAGCGGTAAAGCGCGCTCACGAAGGCAGGGTCATCCGACTGCACCGTGACGAAATTGTGGAAGCCGCCGGTGGCGACCACCATTCCCCCTGCCCTTCCCACTCTTTCCGTCGATTGCAGGAGATCCTGCCAAGGCGGAAAGACCGCGACGAAGCGCGTCTGCCCCGCCTGTGGGAGCGCGCCGACGAAGAGCGAACCAAGGAGGGTGAACAGCAGCAGGCCCGCCGCGGCCAGAAGGTCCTTCGCGGTGCCTGAACCTCGTGGGTGTCGTGCTGACATGAGAAAACCCGTCCTGCGACCTTTCGGATGACCAACCACGAGCCTGGATTGCAAGCCGCATGCCTGATGCCGCCGAATTGGCCACCTCGCTGGGGCGTAGACTACCTCCCCACGAGTTCATGCGATATCAGCGATTCACCGGATTGACCTTCTGGGACTTGTTGGACGGATACTCCCTGCGCAGCCGCATGGGCCGCCTGGGTGCAACCACCACTCAGGCTTTTGTGGACAAGGCTTCACTCCGTGATCCAAGCGCCGGGAGGCGACTTGCCCGGCGCGTCGGCTTTCATTCGACCCTGGCGCCGGATGCGCGGATGAGCGGCGCGAAGGAGGCCTCGTTCGCCGCGCGGAAGCGCGCGAATTCCTCGGGCGTCGTGTACCAGGTCGACGCTCCATTCTCCTCGAAGCGGCGCTTCAGGTCGGGGCTTTCGAGCGACTGCTTGGTGAGGATGTTGATCCGCTCGACCAGAACGGGCGCCATCCCGGCTGGTCCCATCACGCCACCCCAGGAGGTGATCTCGAAATCCGGAAGGAACTCCGCCATCGCTGGCACGTCCGGAGCCTGCGCGCTGCGCTCGCGGCCCGTCACCGCCAGGGCGCGGACCTTGCCTTCCCGCGCCAGGGCCAGGCCCTGGGGGATGTTGTCGAAGATCATGTGCACGCGCCCTCCTTGCAGATCCACATGCGCCGGGGCGCCTCCCCGGTACGGCACATGCAGGATGTCCAGCCCCGCCATGGAGCGGAACATCTCGCCGGACAGGTGCACCGTCGTGCCCGAGCCGGAGGAAGCAAAGGCGTAGCGGCCCGGATTGGCGCGCAGCAGGGCGATCAGCTCGGGCACGGAGCGCGCGGGCACGTCGTTGTTGATCACCAGCAGGTTGGGCAATTGCCAAAGCCCGGAGATGAAGCTGAAGTCGCGCGCGGCGTTGAAGGGCAGGCGCCCATAGAGCGTCGGCGAGATGGCGAGAGGCGCGACGCTGGCCAGGCCGATGGCCGTGCCATCCGCGGGGGCATTGGCGATGACCTCGGTGCCGATATTGCCGCCGGAGCCGGAGCGGTTCTCGACCACGAATTGCTGACCCGTGATCTCGCTCATCTTCATGCACCAAAGGCGCGACAGAATGTCGGTCCCGCCGCCGGGCGGAAAGATGCCGATGAAGCGGACCGGTCCGGTGGGCCATTGCGCCTGGGCGGTGCCGATGGACGGCGCGGCCAGGGCTGCCAGTCCCAGGCCGAGGGTCGCGCGGCGCGTGAAGCCGGCGGCCCGATAGTCTTGTGTCATGCTTCCTCCCTGGCTCCGCGTCGAGGCGCAGCCAGGGTGAATGAACCGGCCCCGGTCCGGGGCCCGTCAAGGAAAATCGGCACCGCGCCGGGTCTGGTCGGCAGTGCCGAAAGGCCGCTCCGGTCCGGCGCTCAGCCTGCCGCGTCGGCCCATTCCCCGGCGCGCATGACCGGCTCGGCCACGCCCTGCGCGTCGATTCCGTCCACGTCCATCTCGGCCGAGCCAATCATCCAGTCCACGTGGATCAGGCTGCGATTGCCGCCGCGCGTGTCGAAATCCTCCTCGGTCAGCGTGTCGCCATCCACGAAGCACTTGCTGTAGGCCTGACCGAGGGCGATGTGGCTCGCCGCGTTCTCGTCGAACAGCGTGTTGAGGAACAGCAGCCCGCTGCGCGAGATGGGCGAGGAGGCCGGGACCAGCGCGACCTCGCCGAGGCGGCGGGCACCCTCGTCAGTGCCGATCATCCGCTCGAGCACCTCCTGGCCGGTGCTGGCCTTCGCCTCGACGATCACGCCGCCCTCGAAGCGGACCCGGATGTCGCGGATCAGCGTGCCCTGGAAGGAAAGCGGCTTCGTCGCGACGACATGGCCCTGGGTGCGCGCGGCGTGGGGGGTCGTGAAGACCTCCTCCGTCGGGATGTTGGGATTGCCGGTGATGCCGTTCTGCGCGGTCGAGGTTCCGCCCATCCAGGCATGGCCGTCCGCCAGCCCGACCGTGAGGTCCGTGCCGGGGCCGCGGAAGCGCAGGGCGGCGTAGCGGCGGGCGGTCAGCATCCGGCGGCGCGCCAGCAGCGCGGCATTGTGCTCGGCCCAGGCCGCGACGGGATCGGCGGCATCGGCGCGGGTCGCCGCAAAGATCGCGGACCAGAGCCGCGCCTCCGCCTCCGCGGCCGGCAGGTCGGGAAACATTGCCTGCGCCCAGGCCGGCGCCGCATAGGGAACCAGGGTCCAGTTGATCGCCGAGGCGGTGATGAGGTCGAGGGCCGGGCGATAGGCCTTGGCCCGCGCGCGGTTGGCCCGCGCCACCCGCTCCGCGTCCTGGCCGGCCAGCAGGCTCGGGTCCTCGCCCACGATCGCCAGGCGCGCCGCACCGCGGCGGAAGGCTTCCGCCATCCCCTCGAAGAGCCAAGCCGGTGCGTGATCGAAGCTTTCCTCGGAGCCGTGCTGGAAGCGGGACAGGGTCTGCCGGTCGTCGGACAGCAGCGTCGTCACCACCGTGGCCCCGGCCCGGTAGGCCGCGTCGGTGATCCGGCGCGCCAGGGGCAGCGCCTCCACCGACGCGGTCATCACGAGCTCCTGGCCGGGCTGGAGGTTCAGCCCGACGCGGACGGCGATGTCGGCGAGGCGGGCAAGCATGTCCTCATGGGTCGTATGAGGCAGGGAGGCGGGGGCGATCTGGTCCATCGGGCGCTCGCGATGCGGAAGGATGTCCGCGCGACACTAGGCCCTGCCGCCGCCTGAGCCAAACCCGTCCTAAGCATCACTGTGACGTGGGCTTCAGGCTGCGGAGACAGGCGACCATGTCGCGCGCATCCCGCGCCTCGACAGCCAGGTCGGGCATGGCGGTGGCAGCCGCCGCGGCCCTGGCGGACCAGTGCGTCACGCCCCGCATCCGGATCGCCGCCCGTCTCCTCGGCAGCGACGCTTTGCGCCTCGGCGATGCGCGGTTGGCCGGGACATCGCCGGCTCAGGCAAGCGACCGCGACGCCTCTTCGTGCACCTGTTCCATCGCCGCGAAGTCCTCGGCCAGGGCCGCATCCCCCGCCCGGTAGGCCGCGCCCTGCCGCTCGGGCGGCACCGGCGCCATCAGTGCAGGCCGCCGCGCCTCGGCCAAGGGCGCTCGGCGCACGAATTCGGCGAAGCGCTCGGCTGCGGCGTCGCGTTGACCGGTGCGATCAAGGGCCACCGCCAGGAGGCCGTGTCCGAAGGCCCAGTCCGGATGGCATTCCACCAGCGCGCGCAACACCGACACTGCCTCGGCCGCCCGGCCGGCATGCAGCAGGGCGCGCCCCAGTCCCTGAAGCCAGGTCCAGCGCCCCGGATCCTGCGGTCCGCTAAGCTCGGCCAGGCGGAACCACTCCAGCGACGCCTCCGTCTCCCCGAGGTACAGGTGGCTGAGGCCGATCTCGCGGCAGGTGGGCGGATCACCCGGGCAGCGTTCCAGCACCGCCCTGGCGGCGACGATCGCGTCGGCAAAGCGGCCCTGGATGCGCAGCACCACCGCGCGGACCTGCAAGGCGCCAAGATGCCCGGGATGCGCGGCCAGCGCCTTGTTGGCCAGGATCTCCGCCCGCGCCACCCGCGCGGGGCGCTCGGCTGGCGAGGTGTAGCCATTGGTGACCGCGGAGGCCTCGACCGTGGCCAGACCCGCCAGGGCCTGGGCATTGCCGGGATCGAGGGTCAATGCCCGTTCGTAGAGTTCCCGCGCGGCGGCTACCCCCTCGGCCGACATGCGGCTGGAGATGGCCGTCCCCTGGGCCCGCAGCGTCAGCGCCATCGGGTCGGCCAGCGTGCCGGCGCCGATCCGCTGCGCCTCCGCCAGCACCGCCTGCAACGCGACGAGCCGGGTGAGCCGCGCGACGATGACATCCTGCGCGACCAGCAGGTTCGCGTCGCGCGGCTGGTCGAAGCGCTCGGCCCAGACGTGGAGGTCGGCGCCGGCGTCGATCAGCTGGGCGTTGACCCGGATGCGGCTGGCATCCAGGGCGACGCTGCCTTCCAGGACGTAGCGCACCTGCAATTCCTCGCCGATCTGCCGCGTGCTGGCGGCACGGCCGCGATAGGCGCTGGCGCTGGTGCGCGACACGACAAGGCCGCCATGCAGGGCGCGGGACAGGTCGGTGGTGAGGCTGTCGGTCACGCCCTCGGCCAGGGCCTCGGCGGCCGGATCCACGCCGATGCTGAGGAAGCTCAGCACCGCCAGCGACAGGCGGACCGGCGCGGGCGCGGCCTGGGCATCGCGAAGGGGCAGCCCGAAGCGGTAGCCGCGGCCGGGCACGTTGATCACCGCGTCGCGCGCGTCGCCCAGGGCCCGCCGCACCGCGCCGATCTGCACGTGCAGGTTGTTCTCCTCCACGGCGAGGCCGGGCCAGGCGAGGGACATGAGCTCGTCCTTGCTCAGCAGCCGGCCATTGCTCAGCGCCAGTGCTGCCAGGAGGTCGAAGGCGCGGGCACCGAGTTCGATCGGTACGCCGTCCGCGTGCAGGCTGCGCCGCCGCGGGCACAGCACGAACCGACCGAAGACCAGCTCCTCGCTCACCGGTACAGGCCCTCCCTTGCCACCATGCTCGTCCCGATGGGTCCAGTCTCGGCCGGAGCCCCCATGATGCATAGGATTTTAGTTCGTTTCAGACCAGCACCAAAGACATCTAAGTCGATGATGCGGCATCAGCCCCGCCTTGCCGGCTGCCATGCCGGGTTGGAGACGGGAAATGTCAACGACGAGTGGACTGGTTCAACGCTACCTGATCGCGGCGGTGCTGGCCGGAAGCTGCGGCATGATGCTCGGCATCGGCATGGGAATCGCCCATGACTTCCGGCTGGTCCCGGTGCACGTGCATCTCAACCTCCTGGGCTGGGTGACCTTCGCCATCTACGGCCTGACCTATCACGCGCTGCCCGAGGCGGCGAAGCAGGGACTGGCGCGCGTGCAGTTCTGGCTGGCGGTGCCGGGGGTCGTGGTGTTTTGCGGCGGGCTGACGGCCCTGCGCCTGGATCACCCGGCCGGATTCCCGTTCACGGTGCTCGGCTCGTTCATGACCTTGGGTGGCATGCTGTGCTTCGGTGCCGTGCTGCTGCGCAGCTTCGCCAAGCCGCGCACCGTCCCCCAGGCCCTCCCGGCTGGGAGCGTGGCATGAGCCCGGCCGCCGACTACCCTGCCGCCGCGCCCTGGCTGACTTGGTGCCGCCGCACCCTCGAAAGCCTGCGCTGCCCGAAGCCCGAGGCCGAACCCACGCCCGAGCCGCGTCGGCTTCCCTGGTACGGCCAGGTAGACATGCCGACCACGCACGGTTGAGGGCGCGGCGCCCATCCAGCCGCCGAAGAAGCGGGGCGCGCCGGAGCCGGCGCGCCCCGGACCGGCCGGACCGATGAAAGTCCCGCCAAAGGGAGCCAGGGAGCAAAGCCCCCCTTCCCACGCAGCAGCGGCATGCGTGCCGAGCGCCAAGCGATTGGCCTCGTGGTTTTCCCGGCGCCTTCTCTCGGGTAGCAGACGCGCATGGACAACAGCACCGCGACCAAGCCCCGCAGCAAGCTGAAAGGTGACCCCTACCGGGCCTTCGAGGACCTGCCCGCCGAGGTGCGCCGGGCCCTGCAGGAGTCCCTGGTGGATTGGTGTCCCCTGCGCGCCCGGGAATGGCACCTGCATCTGCTGGGGAAGGAGCGGCTTCGCCCGGCCCAGGCGGCGTCCTTTCTCGTCCAGACCATTCGCCGGATGGATCACGCGGAAGTGGCCGCCTTCGCGAGGGCTTGGCCGAAAGGTGCCCAGGCCTATCCGCACCTCGCCGCCGGCGCGACCCTTCAGCGCTACGCGGGAACGGACGGCATCCCCGCGGCCCAGCCCGTTCACTTCGCCCCGACGCCGGCGCGGCCCAAGGCACGGGCCAAGCCCAAGCGCACCTCGGGCCGGCGTGCTCGGCGCTAGGTTCGAGCGGCAGCGGCCCGACCTCCTCGCCTCGCGGCGGTGCGGCGAGCGGTTGTGTCATTGGTGCGGCTACGATCTTCTGGCTGGGAAACCTGACGCAGCCGCGCTGTGTCGTGCTTGTCCCGGTGGCTCCTTTCATTCCAGGAACGCAATCCAGCGGCCGGCCAGCAGGGCGGAGATCCAGACCAGCAGTGACAAGCCGGCGGCGAAGCGCAGCGGCCGTCCGGTCCCCTCCCCGGCCAAGGCCCGCTTCCAGCCTGTGCCCAGGCGCAACGCCAGCACGTTCAGCAGCCCGGCCAGGATGAGGCCCAGCTTCACAAGGAAGGCTGGGTTCGCGACGTAGGCAGTCGGCCGCACGCTGAACAGCAGGAAGCCGGTCGCCAGCGCGAGGCCGAGCCCCGCCGCGGCCATCCGCACCAGAGGCGGACCCAGCACCGGCAAGGGCGTGTGCCGGAAGACCCCGAGCACCCGCAGATCCAGCGTGGCGATCGCGCCGATCAGCAGCCCGATCCCGAGGATGTGCGCCGCATTGACCAGCGGGTAGAGCACCTCCGACCGCCGTAGCGCCGCCGCGACCGGCCATCCCTCCAGCGCCTGGAGCAGTGGCTCCACGCGCGTCAGCCGCCCCCGATGCGCTCCGGATAGATGTCGAAGCGGCGCTCGCCGACCGTGATCCGCACCGCCTTCATGCGACGTTCGCCGCGGTTCCGCGAGCGGTTGCCAAGCGCGACGACACGGTCGCCCGGGCTGGCCACCCCTTCGACGAAGCCGGAGCGGCGCGTCAGGCTCGGGTTGCCCAGCTCCACCGTCCAGACGCCATCATCCGGCGTCTCGATCTGGAGAGTCGGATGGGGCGGCGCGATGGTGACCTGACGGATCGTGCCGGCGAGTTCCACCTGCTCGCCCTCGGCCCAGTTCCAGCCATGGTGCGCGTTCGCCGTCGTCGCGAGCGACGTCAGTGCCGTTCCCGCGAGGAATGCCCTTCTCCGCATCACTGCCTCCAATCCAGCAAAAGGTGGTTCTGACCCGATCCCGACTGTTCCGCCTATCCAGAACCGCAGCCGGCCCGACCTGAAGGTTGCAACGCGCGAGTTACGCCCGCGTCAGAACAGGCGCGATGCCGAAACAAAATCGCGTTGCGCGCGCCGCGAGATGCATGCCATCGTCTGAAGCACGGGGCAGAGCGCAAACGCGCGCAGGGGTAGAAAGCAAACGGCAGGCGCCATCCATCGGCCCTGCGGCGCTTGGTTCGTCCCAATTCATGGGCAGATCGCTGCTGTGCGGCCTGCCTGATGGCACGGCACGCGGGAGGACGGCAGCATGGGCAAGCGCATTTCTTTGGCCGCGGCGGCCGCGCTCGTTCTCACGGGACTGGGCTGCGCCAGCTATCTGCCCGAACGGGAGATGCCGGACAGCGTCGTCCCGGCAGCCGGACAGAACTGGACGGACGAGCAGCGCAGCTGGTTCCACCACACGTCGCAGGGCACGAAGCTGATGCCCTATGCGTGGTTCCTGGCGCTGGAGCAGCCCTTCCTGAGCTGGCCCTCCGCCGCGCCGCCCTTCGCCTCCCCCGCCTACATGGCGCGTTTCGGCTTCTTGCCTTCGCCTCGCTCCGCCATCAACCCGGACGGGCTGCCCGTCGGCTTCGCGCGCGACGAATTCGGCGTGCAGGAAGGGTCGGAGGAGCCAGAGGTGGTGGTCGGCCTCACCTGCGCCGCCTGCCACACGGGCCAGATCGAGTATGGCCGCCGTGCCGTGCGGATCGAGGGCGGTCCCTCCATGGCCGATGTCGGCGCCTTCCAGGACCAGATCGGCGTCGCGCTGTTCCTGACCTACGGGTCCGAGCCGCGCTTCGCGCGCTTCGCCCAGAGCGTGCTCGCGCGCAACGGCCAGCCGAACACGGAGGAGACGCGCGCGGCGCTGCATCGCCGCCTCGGCCTCGCGCTCGATCGCGGGCGCACGGAGGCGGGGTTGGCGGATCGGCGGCGCCTCTACCCGGTGACCGAGGGGTTCGGGCGGCTCGACGCGTTGGGTCGCGGCGCCAACTTCGTCTTCGCCACGCTGCCGAACATGCCGAACAACCTCGCGGTCGCCGATGCGCCGGTCAGCTATCCCGGGCTCTGGGACGCGCCCTGGTTCGACTGGGTGCAGTACAACGGCGCGATCCGGCAGCCGATGGGCCGCAACGTCGCGGAAGCGATGGGCGTGCGGGCCATCGTCAAGCCGACCGGCGGCCCGGCCGAGCCGATCCATCGCAGCTCCGTCCGCGTGCAGAACATCTACGACATGGAGACGATGCTCGCCGGCCCTGCGCCCGGGCTAGGGCTGCGCGCGCCGGCCTGGCCCGAGGATCTGCTCGGCCCCATCGACCGGGCGGCGGCGGAGCGTGGCCGCGTCCAGTTCGCGCAGCTTTGCGCCGGCTGCCATCAGCCCTGGGACCCGGCCGCCCAGGGCGCGGGGATACCGCGCATCACCATGGTGCCGCTCGACCGCATCGGCACGGACCCACGCGCGGCGATGAACTTCGTCAACCGCACCGCCACCCTGCCGAATGGCCGCCGCGTTTCCGCGGCCCAGGGCCTGCAGGAGGCGACGACGGATGTCATCAACGCCTTCTACGACGCCAACAACGTGCCTGAGCGTGGAAGCTGGGTCGATGCGGCGGGCAATGTCCGTCCCGGCCGGCTGGAGATGAACGGCAACCGCCCCAATGAATGGCGCGCGCCGGCGGCCTATCGCGCCCGGCCGCTGAACGGCATCTGGGCGACGGCGCCCTACCTGCACAATGGCGCGGTGCCGAACCTCTACCAGATGCTGCTACCCGCCGAGCGGCGCGACGCCGTCTTCCATGTCGGCAGCCGGCAGTTCGACCCGCGCAATGTCGGCTTCGTTGCTGCAGAAAGCCGCGGCACCTTCCGCTTCGACACCAGCCTGCCCGGCAATTCCAACCGCGGTCACGAGTTCCGCAACGGCCCGCTCGGCAATGGCACGATCGGGCCGGAGCTGAGCGATCAGCAGCGCCGCGACATCGTCGAGTACCTCAAGACGCTTTGAGCATCAGGGGCTCTGCCGGAACCCCGGCGGGGCTCCGCTCAGGAGGCGATGCCGAGCTCCCGCGCCTTGATCTGCAGCGCGAGCACCTTCGAGTAGATGCGGCACTGCGCCAGCCCTCCCGCATGGAACCACAGGCCCGGCTGGCCGGTGGGGCGCCACATGCCGTGCAGCTCGCCCTCCTCGTCGAAGCCCCAGACGCGGCCTATCCGGTCCGCCACCGCATCGCCCAGGATCCGCCGCGCCGCCGCCGCCTGGCCCTCGTAGCCAGTGGCTAGCACGATCAGGTCGGCGGGCCGCACCGAGCCGTCCTTCATGGTGGCTCCCTCGGGCCCAAAACGGTCGATCTCCGCGTATTGGATCAGCCCGACACGGCCATCCACGACCAACTGGGAACAGCCGGCGTCGAAGTAATAGCCGCCGCCGCGGCTTTGATACATGACCTGCCAGCCGGTGCCGTCCTCCCCGGAGGTCAGGCGGAAGCCCCGCCGCTCCAGTCCCTCCAGCAGCGCGCGGTCTGCCTCGCGGTTCCTTGCCGTCATCATCTGGTGCGCGCGGCGCAGGACCGGGAACGGGAAGGAGGTGGCGAGCACGTCCTTGTCTTCGAAGGAGATGTCCTCGTCATAGAGCGCGTAGGGCGCCTGCGCCTCCTTCAGGCTGACGACGAGTGTGGGACTACGCTGGACCAGCGTGACCTCCGTCGCTCCTGATACCGAGAGATCCTGCGCCACGTCATGGCCCGACGTACCAGTGCCAACCACCAGCGCGCGCTTTCCCTTCCAGTCCAGCCCGCTGCCATAGCCGCCGGAATGCCGCACTGCGCCGCGGAACTCCTCAAGGCCTGGCAGGTCTGGCATGACCGGCGTGGTGCTGACGCCGTTGGCAAAGACGATGTGGCGCGGCCGCATGCGGCGCTCGCCGCCATCCGCGCGCCGCAGCAGCACATCCCAGCAGCCGGCTTCCTCGTCCCAGGTCCCGCTCGCAAGCTCGGTCCCGGTCCAGACGTTGAGCTCCATCGCCTCGGCGTAGATCTCGAACCAGTTGGCCAGCATGTCCTTGGGAATGAAGACCGGCCAGGAGCGTGGGAAGGGCATGTAGGGCAGGTGGTTGACGCGCGTCTCGTTGTGCAGCGTCAGCGCGTGGTAGCGACGGCGCCAGCTGTCGCCGATCCGCGCCTCCCGGTCCACGACCAGCGTGTCCACGCCAAGCTGGGTCAGCCGGGCCGCAACGGACAGCCCGGCCTGCGCCGCGCCCACCACCAGCACGGCCGGATCGCGGTCGGCATAGGCGCGCGCCCTCTCGCGCCGGTCGAGCCAGTTCTCGCCGCCGAAGTTGCGCTTCCAGTCCACATCCTGCCAGCGCTGGCCATTGGCCGGGTCCTCGTGGCCGCGGATCTCATCCAGCGCGGTCATCAGGGTCCAGGCGCGTGGCTTTCCACCTTCATGGACCAGGCGCACCACGCCGTGGCACGGGCCGACCGAGGTTTCGAAGGTGAAGATCGCCTCGACCGCCTCCGTGCCCGCGCGGCTCACGCGCCGTGGCGGCGTGCGACCCTGCGCAAGCTTCATCTCGCGCGGCGCCATGCGTCCGAGCGCCGGCACCATCCGTTCCGCGATGGATGCGGCACCCGAAACCGTGTGCAGGTCCCAGGCGAAGGCCAGGATGTCGCGCCAGTGGCATTCTTCGGCGAAGAGCGCCGCGAGGCGCGCGGCCTCGCCGGACGCCAATGCTGCCTCGAAATCGCCGAGCCAGGTGGTGGCTGCCGCCTTCTCCGAAGCGTCGGTCAGGATTCCGTCCATGGCGCCGTTCCCCTTTTCCGACTCATCGCCGGCCCGCCCGGGTGCCGTCAAGGCGCGGTCTTTCCCGCGCCCGGCGGTGCTCCGGGCACCAGTGACGGGAGGGCTGGGACCGCTTGGCGCGTGGCCTCAGGCCGGCCGGACACCCCAGAACTTGCTGAAGCCCGGCTGCAGGTCCCGCAATCCGCGCAGGGCCGTCTGCTGCTTGAATTGGCCGAGCGGGTAGTAGGGCACCTCCTCCATGCAGACGCGCTGGATGTCCTGGCAGATGGCCTGCTGCGCGGCGAGGTCGGGTGCGTCGAACCAGGCGTTGTACAGGGCCTCGAGCCGCGCGCTCTCGTTCCAGCCGGCATAGCCGGAGGCGCCCACGCCGCGGATCGAGATATGGGTCGCCGGGTTGATCCAGTCCGTGCCGGTCCAGCTCGTGACGAAGAGGCTCCAGCCGCCGCTTTCCACCGGGCCGCGATTGTTGCGGCGCTGGAGCATCGTGCCCCAATCCGTGGCGAGGTAGTCCAGGTTCACGCCGACGCGGCGAAGCATGTCGGCGGCCACGTCGCCCATGGCCCGCATGGTGACGTAGTCGGTCGGAACGAGCAGCACCACCTTCTCGCCCTTGTAGCCGGCCGCGACCAGATCCCGCTTCACGGCCTCGAAATCGGGCGGGTTGCGGAGCGGGTCCAGCGCCACCTCGCTCGCCATCGGCGTGCCGGGGCAGAAAAATCCGGTGGGCACGTGGTAGGAGGCGCGGTCGTCGCCCACGATGGCCTGCATGTAGGCGGGCTGATCGATGGCGCGCATCAGCACGCGCCGGATCTCGGGGTTGTTGAAGGGCGGCTGCGTGTGGTTCGGCCGCAGCATGCCGATGGTGCCGGTCTCCTCCTGCACCTGCAGGCGCACGCCGCGCGCGCGGGCGAGCATCGGCTTCAGGTCGTGCGCCACCTGCTCGTACCAATCCTGCTCGCCTGCCATCAGCGCGCCGGCAGCCGTCGAGGCGTCCGGAATGGTGGTCCAGACCACGCGGTCGAAATGCGCCACCTTGGGGCCGGCGGTGCCGAGCGGCGGGCCGCCATCGCGCGGGCGGTAGCGGTCGAAGCGCGCATAGACGTTGCGCGAGCCCTGCAGCCGCTCGCCAGGGACGTAGCGGTAAGGACCGCTGCCGATCACCTCGGAAATCTGCGTGCCCGGATCGGTGCGGGCGATGCGCTCCGGCATGATGGCGGGCATCATGCTCGTGGACTTGCCCAGCGCATCCGCCAGCAGGGGAAAGGGCTTCTTCAGGCGGAAGACGATGGTGCGGTCATCGGGCGCGGAAAGCTCCTCGGTGGTGCGCATCAGGGCGCCGCCAAAGGCGTCGCGCGCGGCCCAGCGGCGGATGCTCGCCACGCAATCCCGCGCCAGCACCGGCTCGCCGTCGTGGAAGACCAACCCCTCGCGAAGGCGCATGGTCCAGCGCTTCCCGTCATCCTCCACGGTGTGGCCCTCAACCATCTGCGGGCGGGCGACGAAGTTCTCGTCATGCCCGTAGAGCGTGTCGAATACCATGAAGCCGTGGTTGCGGGTGACGTTGGCCGTGGTCCAGTGCGGATCCAGGAAGGCGAGGTCGATCTGCGGGATGAAGCGCAACGTGCGCGTCTGGCCGAAGGCGACGCCCGGTGCGGCGAGCGCGGCCCCAAAGGCGGCGGTGCCCTTCATCAGTGAGCGGCGATGCATTCGTTCAGCCCTCCGGAAAAGCTTGTGCCGCGGAGCCTATCCCGGCTCGAAGCGCCGGCGCCAACGCTTTCGGGCACGCCCCGCTCAGGCCCAGCGCGCCGCGATCATCGAGGCGGCCTTCTCGGCGATCATGATGGTCGCGGCATTGGTGTTGCCGTTGATGTGGGCCGGCATGATGGAGGCATCCGCCACGCGCAGCCCATCCACCCCGCGCAGGCGGAGTTCGGGATCAACCACGGAATCCGGATCCCCGCCCATGCGGCAGGTGCCGACGAAGTGATGCGTGGTGTTCGAGACGGCGCGAATGCTCTCGATCAGCCCCGCATCCTCGTCGCCCTCGGGACCGGGCACCATCTCGCGCTCGATGTGGGGCGCGAGGACCGGGCCCAGCAGCACATGGCGGATGCGGCGGATGCCGCGGAGCAGCACGGGCAGATCGGCCGGGTTGCTGAGGTAGCGCGGCGCGATGAGGGGAGCGGCGCGCGGGTCGGAGGAACGGAGGCGAACCGTGCCATGGCTGCTCGGGCGCCCCTGGCGGATGGTGACGGTGAAGCCTTCGCGCTCGGGCCAGCGGCCGCGCGCGGGCATGAGGCCGATGGCCATGCCCAGCTGCATGTCGGGAATTTCCAGATCGTCGCTGGAGCGGAAGAAGCCGCCGGTGGAAAAGGGCGTGTTCGCGATGATGCCGCGTCCGGACAGCGCATAGTCCAGCAGCGCCTTCGCGCCGCGCAACGGCCTCGTGTGCGCGTAGGCGGTCACCGGGCCACGGCAGGCGTAGTGCATGCGGTAGGAAAGGTGGTCGAGCAAGTTGCCGCCCACCGCGGGGCGGTCCAGCAGCACGGAAATGCCCTGCTGCATCAGATGCTCCGCGGGGCCGATGCCGGACAGCATCAGGAGCTTGGGCGAGTTGAAGACGCCGGCGGCCAGCACCGTCTCCCTGGCCACTTCGATCCGCATCGGCTCGCCGTCCCGCAGGATCTCGGCGCCGGTGACGCGGCCATCCCGCAGGACCAGCCGCAGCACCTTGGCGCGGGTCAGCACCGAAAGGTTGGGCCGGCTCATGGCCGGTCGCAGATAGGCGCTGGCGGTGCTCCATCTTCGGCCACGGCGGGTGGTCAGGTCGTAATGCCCGAAGCCTTCCTGGCTGACCCCGTTGAAATCCACGTGCACCGGGTAGCCCTCGGCCGCCGCGGCGGCGAGGAAGGCCTCGCAGATCGGGGGAACCGGGCGGCCCAGGCTGACATGAAGCGGCCCATCGTCACCGTGGAACTCGTCGGCGCCGCGCTCGCTCCGCTCCGCCTTGCGGAAGAAGGGCAGGATCTCGTCATAGGACCAGCCGGTGCATCCACGCTGCCGCCAGTCGTCGAAGTCGCGGGGATGGCCGCGGATGTAGATCATGCCGTTGATGGAGCTGGAGCCGCCCAAAACCTTTCCGCGGGCGCAAAAGACGGTCCGGTTGTTCAGTTCCGGCTCCGGCTCGCTCTGGTAGTTCCAATTGTGCTGCGGGGCCTCCACGTTGCGCCCGACCGCGGCGGGGACGAGAAGCAGCGGGTCGCTGTCCTTGCCGCCAGCCTCCAGCAGCACCACACGGACGCCCGGATTCTCCGAAAGGCGGCCCGCCAGCACGCATCCGGCCGACCCGGCGCCGATCACCAGGAAGTCGCACTCAAGGGCGTTCTTCATCAGCACCGAGCCTCTCACACGCTAGCGTGGCCCGGGGACGCGCTTGGCGCGGAGCGGGGCGACGGCGTCGAGGGGCAACTGCGCCTCGCAAAGGAGCCCCTGAGGCTCCCAGTGCCGCTGCACCTTGCCGCCCAACTGGTCCGCCAGCGTCGCCTGGATCACCCGCGTCCCAAACCCGTCGCGCGCGGGCGGCCCGGCGGGCGACGGCCCTCCCCTCTCCTCCCATGTCAGGGCGAGGAGGTCTGCTGCCTCATCCACCTCCCAGCGCAGCCGCACCTGCCCGCTTGGCCCGGACAGCGCGCCATACTTGGTCGCGTTGGTGGCCAACTCGTGCAGCGCCATCGCGAGAGCCTGCGTCGCCGAAGGGTCGAGCTGCAGTTCAGGACCCTCCAGCAGCACGCGGGACGCCTCGCCACCTCGCGATGCGTCGTGGGGCGAGAAGGCGTCAAGCTCGGCCTGGGCAAGTGCGCGCAGGTCTGCTCCCGCCCAGCGGCCTTCGGCCAGCACCGTATGCGCTCGGGCGAGGGCCTCCACGCGCCCCTCGATCGAAGCCGCGAAGGCGGCCGGGTCCGCCTTCGACGTCAGGCGCACAGCGGCCAGGACGACCGCAAGCGCATTCTTGGCCCGATGGTCGAGCTCCCGCGCCAGGAGCCGCTGCTTCTCTTCAGCCTCCCTGCGTTCGGTGAGGTCCAGCGCGACGCCCAGCACGCGGAGCGGCGCACCCGTCTCGGCATCACGCAGGATGCTGCCGCGGCCACCGATCCAGCGGAGCGACTGGTCGGACCAGCGGCGGTAGCGGAACTCGATCGCCCAGCTTCGGCTTCCGCTCGCGAGCGACTCCTGCAGCATGACCTGCACACCCTCCCGGTCGTCGGGGTGGATGCCACTGCTCCAGGTCTCGAAGGTGACCGGGACGGAAGGATCCGTTCCATGGATCCGGTGGCAGCTTTCCGACCAGTGGAGATGACCGGTCACCACATCCCAATCCCAGGAGCCGACCCCTCCCGCCTCCTGTGCGAGGCGGAGACGCCGCTCGCTCTCGCGCAAGGCCTCCTCGGCGGTCTTCCGATCCGTCACGTCGATGGAGACGCCGGTGACACGCAGGGCGATCCTGGACAGGGGGTCGCGCGTGATCTCGCCGCGGGCGAGGACCCACCGGTCGCCCTCGCCGGCGCGCGGAACGCGGAACTCGTCGCTGTAGGAGCGGAGCGCCGGATCGTGAAGCGCCTGGAAGAGCCGCGCGAGTACCCGCTCCCGATCCTCGGGATGGAGGGCGGCGGAGAACATGTCGAGGCTGGGTTCCGTCACCTCGGGCGGGATGCTCCAGATCCGGCGGTAGACATCGGACCAGAAGACCTTTCCCGTCCGGAGATCCCAGTCCCAAAGCCCGACATCCCCCGCCTCCTGCGCGAGGCGCAGGCGCTCCTCGCTTTCCTGGAGAGCCATGACCGCCAGGCGCTCCTTCGTTCGGTCACGAAAGGCGACCCCCAGTCCGCGCGCCGTGGGAAAGACTGTCACCTCCAGCCAGCGTCCGGGATGCACGACGCCCCCCATCTCCACCCGGACCGGACGACCCGATGCCATGGCGGAGCGCAGAAGCGCCTCGAGCGTGCTTTCGCGGGCGCCGGGAAGCACGTCGAAGATCGAGCCGCCCAATGCCCGGTCCGCCGAGATCCCGTAGTACCGCTCGCAATTGGCGTTGAAGGACAGGAAGCGAAATTCCCGGTCCAACTCGTAGGCATTGTCGCCGACGGCCTGGAAAAGCGCCTCGCTGGACAAGGCCTCTCCCTCGCTGGGGCGGGAGGATGCACGGCTCCAAAGGTCCTGGCGTGGCGCACGAGGGCTTTCGGATGTCCGCATCTCCCTGGCCATGGAACCGGCGCTCCTTCGGTTTCGGGCAGTATGGGCTGTTTTGTCGGAGTCTACACAAGCGCCAGCGCATCCCTGATCGAAGCTCGGCCTCCGGCGGCCGGGCCGCGAGGCGCTTCCAAGATGCCGCGCGGCGGATGGGCGCGGTGCAGGATCGAGCGGAGTCGTCTGCGGGCTCAGGAAACCAGACGCCTCGGCCTGCGCGGCGGCGGGAGCAACGCGCTTGATGGTCGTCGGAGAAACCTCCGCGAGCTCTCAGGCAGATCTCATCCCTGAGCGGTTTGCGTCGATGGGCACGACATCGAGATGGGCGAGACCAGCGGCCACCGCCCTGGCGGCCGCTGGGACGAATACGTCAGCCCTTGGCGGCCTTGCGCTTGGCCTTCTTGAGCCCCGCCATGGCGTCCGTCTTGAGCGACACCGAGGGGCGGAACTTGATCGCCGCACCGGCCTTGATCTTGATCTTTTCCTGCGTGCGCGGGTTGAAGCCCGAGCGCGCGGCACGCTCACGCACCGTCAGCGAGCCGATCTCCGGCAAGGCCAGGCGGCCCTCCTTCACCAGCTCGTCGCGCAGCGCCCCCAGGATCTCGCCGGCCAGGCGAGTGGCGGCGACCCCGCTGATCTCGACGTTGGCCTTGATCGTCTCGACAATAAGCGCCTTCGACATGGTTTCATCCCTTCCAAAATCACTCGCTCGGCGAGCACCTTCGGTTGAAGCCCAATCCGCAGTGATTGGGAATGCCTCTTCGCGCGCAGGATGCAAATGAAGGCGCAGCAGCACTGCGTCGGCAAGCACGTGAAGGCGGGTCGCACGGGATAGCGCCCGCCCACGAGCCGGAGGACTCCGCATCGCAGGCAGGAGCATGGACCCTTCTCGCCACCAGGGGTCGGTGGCGGCGGGGACCTAGCGGCATCCCGCGCCGCAGCTCCGGATCAGGCCGCGTCCGCCTGGAGAAGCGACCGGACCATTTCCCATCGCGCCGCTTCCTCTGCCGTCATCTCCGGTGAGGAGACGCATCCGAAACGGGCGGCGTCGGCCAGGGTCCGTGCCGCGGCGTCGCTGCGCCGGTCCGGTCCCGTCAGCCGGAACGAGGCCGGCGAAAGCGGGCCGAAAAGCAGGGCGCGGCGAAGCTCCGGCCAAAGGTCCGGGTCCGGCTCGACGCCGGCATTCCGCGCGAAAAGCAGCGCCATTGCATGCATGGGCAACATTTGCGGCCCGCCTCGCCCCGCGCGGCAGGCAGCAATCCCCTCGCGCATGGCCGCGGGACCCGGGGGAGCGACCACGCCGGACCATGCATAGGCCAGCCACCGGGCCTGCAGCTCCAGCACGGGGAAGTAGGGTCCTGCCTGGTCGAAGAGGCCGAGAAAGGCGAGGCCGTCCAGCTCGGGGTGGAAGGTGTGGTCGTGCAGGTCGATATGCTGGTCGTCCAGGTCCAGCGCCTGGCGGATCTCCGGCGCCAGGAACGGGAGCGAGAGGCGGTAGCCGGTCCCGAAGATGAGCGCGTCCGTGTCGGCCTCCGCGCTGCCATCGGCAAAACCCACACGCTGCCCTGCGACCTCGGAGATCCAGGGCCGGACGCGGATCCGTCCTTCCGCAACGAGGCTCAGGTAGTGCTGCGACTGCGTCAGCCCAGCGGCGAAGATGTCGGCGTCCGGCTGCGGCGCCCCGGCCTGCTCTGGGCTGCCGGCGCTCGACACCACGAGGCGGCGCAGCCCCTCCGCCACTGCGGCGGGCGGCAGGGCGCCCCCGGCCAATGCGGCGAAGCGCGTGAAGGCGACATGGTCCGTCGGGACCCCGCCCGTCAGCTTCTGCAGGACGTAGCGCTGCCGGCGCAGCGTCACGGTCACGCGGCGCGCCCCAGCCAGTGCCAGCTCCGAGGCGATTTCCAGCGCGCTGATCGAACATCCGGCGATGACCACCGAGCGGCCGCGGTACGCTGCCGGGCCGGCGTAATCGAAGCCATGGCTGACGCCGCCCGCGCCGGCGAAGCTGCCGAGCCCAGGGACCTCCGGAATCGAAGGCGAGTTGTAACGGCCCGTGGCCACGACGACGCGCGCGAAATGCTCGACGCGGAACTCCCCGCCCCCTCGCGAGCGGAGGATCCACCCCTGCCCCGCTTCCGATCGGCTGAGGCACTCGACCCGCGTTCCGAGCCGCAGCCGCGGCAGCAGCCCAGCCTGGGCAGCGTAGCGGCGGAGGTACTGGAGCATCTCCTCCTGGGTCGGAAAGGCGGGCGTTCCTGGCGCATGGTCCAGCTCCGCGAAGGCGGTCATGACGCGGCTGGTGTTGGTGTGCATGCCCGGCCAGGCGCCGCTCATCGGGGAGGCCGCGTTCCATTGGCCACCCAGCTCGTCCGCCGCCTCGAACAGCACGGGCTCGAAGCCCTGGCGCGCCAACCACGCGCCGGCCACAAGGCCCGCCGGACCTGCGCCGATGATGGCCACCGCGCGCTGCGGCATCGGGATAGGAGTTTCGTTGCTCATGCCGGGGCTCCTCTGCCGGAAGATCGTGGGCTGGGCTTAGCCTCGCCGGCTGCGTGGCCGCTTCCTAAATCTTCCTTAAGTGGCCCTCTCGCTTCTTAAGATTTTCCTATTCGACTAGCCTCTCCGCATGCAATCTGCCCCGGGCTGCCTGATCGACGCGGAACTGGCCGGCTTCCTTGAGTCTCCGGTCATGATCATCGTCGGAACCGGGCTTGGGGGCGTGCCGGAAATCGGGCGCGGCCTCGGTGCCTTGGTCGAGGCAGGCGGCGCCGCCCTGCACCTCGTCGTCTCCGCTTGGCAGTGGCCCCGGACAGTGTCGCAGGCACGTGAGAGCGGGACCATCGCCATCACCTTTGCCCGGCCCACCGATTACGTGACGTATCAGGTGAAGGGGCAGGTGGAGTGGATCGGCCCCCTCACGCCAGCGCTCCACGCCCGCGCGGCGCGCTACGCCGCCGAGATCGCCGAGGTGCTGGCAGGGCTCGGCATGTCGCCCGAACTCACGGCGCCGTGGCGGTCCAAGCGCGACCTGGTGGCCTTGCGCATCCGGCCGCAGCAGGCTTTCGTGCAGACGCCGGGCCCCCGGGCTGGCCATGCCCTGGCCGAGCGCACCGGATGACGTCCCTCTCCTTTCTCGATGCCTGCTTCGAGGGCGTGGTCCCCTCCATCCTCTGCACGCTGGCTGCCGACGGCACGCCGAACGTCTCCTATCTTTCGCATGTCGCGCGGCTCGGCGACGCGCAGGTCGCGCTCTCGAACCAGTTCTTCTCCAAGACCTCGGCCAATCTGCGCGGCAATCCACGTGCCGCCTTGCTGATCGTGGACCCGCGGAACGGCACGCAGCATCGGCTCGACATCCTTTATCGCGGGAGCGTGCAGGGCGGCCCGGCCTTCGACCGCATGGCCGCGGATCTGCGCGCGACGAGCGTGCAGCTCGGCATGGCCGACGTGATGCGGCTGCGCGCCATCGACATCTTCGATGTCCTCGACGTGCGGCAGGTGCAGAGCGACAGGGAGGCCGCGCCGCCGGGCCCGCCTTCCGGCCAGAGCCTCGCGCGCGCGCTGGCGGTGACCGAGGCGCTGATGCGCGCGACCGCGCTGGGCGGCATGGTGGACGCCGTGCTCGACGCGCTAGCCTCCGCCTTCGGGCACGAGGCGACGCTCCTGCTGCTGCACGAGCCAGCCCGTGGCTGTCTCGTCGCGCTGGGAAGCCGCGGCTACGGGACAAGCGGCATCGGTGCCGAGGTGCCGCTGGGCGAGGGGCTGATCGGCCTGGCCGCGCAGGACCGACGCCCGGTGCGCGTGGGGGACGCAAGCCGCCTGCGCCGCTACGGCGCCGCCATCCTGGCCGGTTCCGAGCAGGAGGCGCGGACGCGTTCGGTTGCCCTGCCGCGCGTGCCGGACGCGATGAGCCAGATCGCCGTGCCGATGGAAGCGCAGGGGCGGCTACAGGGCGTGCTGTTCCTGGAAAGCAAAAGGCGGATGGCTTTCGACGCCGAGGATGGCCTCGTGCTTTCCCTGGTGGCCCGGCAACTCGGCCTCGCGATTGCGCTGGCCGAGGCCGAGGCGGGGGACGCCACCCCCCTCGCCCCGTCGGGCCAAGCGGAGGTCGCACGGGGCCGTTCCGCGCAGGTGGTGCACCACGCGCAGGACGACAGCGTGTTCATCGACCATCAGTACTTGGTCAAGGGCGTCCCCGGCCGGCTGCTGATGTGGATGCTCGATGCCCACTCGGCCTCCGGCCGCATCGACTTCACGAACCGCGAGATCCGGGCCGATGCCGGGATGCGGCTGCCCGAACTGAAGGACAACCTCGAAACGCGGCTTCTCCTCCTGCAGCGGAGACTTGAGGACAAGCGTGCGCCGCTCCGCCTGCATCGCCCGGCGCGCGGCCGCATCCGCCTTGAGGTGACGGCCCGGCTGGACATCGTCAGCGACCGCAATCCGTCCTGACCTGTCGTGCCCCACTTCCCTTTCTCGCCGGGGGCGGGGACCATGGCAGGAGCCGTCCTTCCCTTGAGGCGGAGAAACCGCACCGCAGGGCGGCAAAACAGATGGGAGAAACGCCAATGATCGACCGGATCACCAAGAGGGCGATCCTGCCTCGCCGCGCGGCACTCGCCCTCCTTGGCGGCGGCGGCGCCAGCGTCGCAGGCTCGGCCCGCGCTTCCGACTACCCGACGCGGCCGGTCAGGATCATCGTTCCCTACACGCCCGGCGGCTTCACCGATCTTTCCACGCGCCTGGTCGCGGAGCCGCTTTCGCGGGCCCTGCGGCAGCCGGTGGTGGTGGAGAACCGGCCCGGTGCGAACAGCATCCTCGGCGCGGGGGTGGCGGCTTCCAGCCCGCCTGACGGGCATACGCTCGTCATGGTGCTTCCCGCGCATGCGGCGAACGCGACGCTCCAGGCCGGGAAGATGCCCTTCGACCCGATTACCAGCTTCACGCCCGTCTCGCTCGTCGCCACCTCGCCCCTGGTCCTCGCCGGTGGCCGGAGCCTTCCGGCCAGCACGCTTCAGGAATTCATCGAGCACGCGAAGGGCCGGCCCGACGCGATCACCTATGGATCGAGCGGCATCGGCTCGACCGCGCATCTCGCCATGGAACTCCTGAAGATGCGCACCGGGATCCGCATGGTCCACGCACCGTATCGCGGCACCCAGCCGGCGCTCCAGGACCTCATGGCCGGCAACATCGGCGCGATGTTCGACGTCAACTCCGCACTGGCCCCTCAGTTCGAGGCCGGGACCATCCGCGCGCTGGGCATCGCAAGTAGCGAGCGCGCGGCCTTCGCTCCCAACATCCCAACCATCCAGGAGCAGGGCATTCCTGACTTCGCCGTCAGCACCTGGTCCATGCTGCTCGCGCCCGCGGGGACGCCACCTGCCATCGTCGAGCGGATTTCCTCCGAAGTGACGCGCATCGTCCGCGAACCGGCGATGACGGCGCGGCTCCGCGAGATCGGCCTCCTCGCGGAAGGTCGCAATCCCGCCCAGACGAGCGAGTTGCTGCGATCGGAGGTGACGCGCTGGGCCGAAGTCATCCGCACGGCCAATGTGACCGTCGAATAGGGCGCGACACTTCCCGGCAGAGCACGCTGCTCGCGATGCCGGGTGCGCACGCTCTCCTGCAGCGTGGACCAGGTCGCGCAGTCCTTCACGGAGGCAAGGAGCTTCGCCCCTCGCCTACACCGTTTCCCGCTGCGCCCGGTGCTGGCAGGGGCACGAGACCGGACGGTTGAAGCGCCACCGCGACTGAAACCCGTGTTGACGCGCTTCTCCGCCTGCCAGGGCGCGATGCTGGAACCGTGGAGCAGAACCGGGCAAGGACCCGCGTTCGATCATGGAGGAGGTCTGATGCGCCTGCTGGGAACCCGGCCCCAGGCGGTCCCACCTGGACGCGCACTCTTGCCGAGACGCATGCTGCTCCAACGCATCGGGCAATTACGGGGGCGCTGCGCGCCTCAACAGAATGCACCAGCGGGCCAAAGAGGAGGCAACGCCGTGAGTGGTGGGGAACTGAGCCCTGGGGAACTCGACCGTGTGGGCCGCGCGCTGCTCGGCACGGCATCCGACGCCATCATCGTGGCCGACCGGGACGGCATCATCCGCTTCTGGAACCCGGGAGCCGAGCGCATCTTCGGCCTTCCCGCCGCAGAAGCGCTCGGCCAGTCGCTCGACATCATCATTCCAGAGCCGCAGCGGGCCCGTCACTGGGCCGGTTTCCGGCACGTCATGCATACGGGCGAGAGCCGCTACGGCGCTGGCGAACTGCTCGCCGTTCCAGGCCTACGCGCGGATGGTGGCCGCATCTCACTCGAGTTCACCATCGTGCCGCTCCATGCGCCCGATGGTCGGATGGAGGGCATGGCCGCGATCCTGCGGGACGTGACGCGCCGCTTCGAGGAGCTGCGAGCCCTGCGGCGGGAACTGGCTGCCAGCCGGGCAAAGACAGACCAGCCCGGCTAGTCCTGCCGCGGCCCCTCGGCACCGAACCCGGCCGTCGACTCCAAGCCACCTGCCGTTCTGCCTTCAGCCGCGCAGGCTGAGGCAGGGGCGCGGGCCGGTAAGGCCCAGCTTGGCCCCGGTCATGAGCGCGTGCGGAGGGCAGGCCGTCCTGTTCCTCGCCTCCTGGATCCGGTCGGGGCCATTCAAGCCAGCCCGATGAAGCGCATGGCTGGAGGCAAGGAGCTCCGCCGCCCAACGGCACGGGCATCCGGTCCCTGACGAGGCATGGACCTTGTCCGACCCCTCTGCGCGACCCACATCGCGCATGAGAAAGAATGCAGAACATCCACCGTCCCACCGACCGGCTGCTTCAGCCCCGGACCCTGATTGCCATTTGCCTGGCGGTGCTGCCGCTGGGCTTCGCGGCCGGCTACGCGCTGCGCGAGTGGCCGCCTTCGGCCCTGGAAGCGCCGCGTCCTGCGTCAGAGCACCGATCGGCGGCTGCCGGCGCTCAGAACCCCTCGCCGGCCGCACCACCTCGCGCTTCCTCCGCCGCCCGTGCAGGATCGCGTGGGGGGCTGGACGAGATCACGAACGCCACGCAGGCCGCCGCGGTCCAGACCGGCATTGACCGCACGGTCCTCCTGGCCTTCGCCGCCAGCGAGAGCAGCCTGCGCGCCTCGGCCCGCAACAGCCGCTCCTCGGCGGTGGGGCTCATGCAGTTCACGGAGCAGTCCTGGCTCCTCGCCGTGCGCCGCTTCGGCCATTCCCATGGGCTGGGTGAGCTGGCGGGCCGGATCACCCAGCGCCAGGGCCGGTTCGGCATGGCATCGGAGGAGGAATTGTCGCGCGTCCTGGACCTGCGTGGCGACGCGCGCCTTGCCGCATCCCTGGCAGCCGAAACGGCCCGCTTCAATGCCGCACGCTTCCGGGGTCGCTTCGGCAGCGAGGCCGCGCCCGACGCCCTCTACGCGATGCACGTGCTGGGCACGCAGGGGGGCCTCCGTCTCCTCGACGCCGTGCGCAGGGAACCCGCGCGCCCCGCGAGCGAGGTGATTGCTGCGCCGGCGATCGCCGCCAATTCGCGCATCTTCCGCCCACAAGGCCGCGACCTGACCGCCACGGAGGCGATGGGCCAACTCCGCCTGCGCTACCTGGCAGGCATGGACATGGCGATGCGGCGTGAGGTCGTCGCGCTGCGGGACTAGCCTGGCATCCCGGCTGGAAATTCGCCGCCTTGCTGCGGAAGAAGGCCGTGCAGGGCAAGGCAGACGGTGGACAGGTCCGGAATGACACGCCCCGTGAACTCGTCCAGGGCCGAGCGGATTTCCGCCCCGCTTCCGGCCGGCGGCGGGGTGGTGCCCGGCATCAGAAGGCGCGCCTCCTCCTCGGCGTGGCGCCGGATCGCCGCGCTTGCTTGTTCCAACGCGCCGGGCGCGTAGAGCGGACCCAGCCAGACCGGAAGGGCGTCGAGGATGGCCGGCCAAGGCGCCAGATGCAGGTACAGGCTCGGGATCACGCCGGGGCGGACGTCGTGGCGGGACGAAAGGGCCTGCACGGCACGAGCGACGCCAGGACCAAGCTCCGCGAGGCGCGGCAGCGGGTCGATCGGGTCCGGCGCAGCGGGAATCCCCGGCGTTGGCTCCAGGCGGGCGGCCGGGGCATCGGGCTCCTGCAGCCGCATCCGCAGGGCGGTGAGGGCGAGGAGATTCGTGAGGTTGCCCCGCGTATAGGCAAGCACGATGGCCCGTATTCGCGCGATCTCCGCCTCGCCGCAGCCCACCGAGTTCCAGTCGACGGGGGCCAGGGCCGGCAGGGATGGCCGAGCAGCAAGCCGCTGCCGCGCCGCGTCCATCTGCGCAGAGCGCACGACCGGGCCCGCAACTTCCCACGCCCAGGGCAGGACGCCGGGAAGCGCGGCGAAGTGCCGCCAGATCAGGTTGACCAGCGGGAGACCGGAAGCCGCCCGGATCCCGTCATAGATGCGGGCGGCTTCCGGTGGGGCATCGGCCTCGCGGATCTCCGGCAGGGTCATCGGTAGCTCTCCAGAAGGGATGGAAGTTCGGCCAGCGTGCGGATCTCGCGGCAGGGTTCTCCCGGCAGCCGGTCGGGGCGCTGCCCCTGCCGGTTGCACCAGATGACCCGCATGCCGAAGGCCGCGGCCGCATGCGCATCCCAGGCATTGGACGACAGGAAGCAGATGGCGTCCGCGGAGACACCGAGGCGGTCGACGGCCAACTGATAGACGCGTCGGTCCGGCTTGAAGGTCTTCACCTCGTCCACCGACAGGACAGCGTTGAAAGCCTCGGAAAGACCCGCCCCCTCGACGGCGCTCGCGAGCATGTCGGGCGAGCCGTTGGAAAGGATGGCGGTCACGAGGCCGGCCTGCCGCAGGGCCTCCAGCACCGAAGGCACCTCGGGAAAGCAGCCAAGCGTCCGGTAAAGATCGAGGAGCCGCTCCCGAAGGCTGTCATCCTCCGCAAGGCCGAGCGTCTCGAGCGAATGGTCCAGCGCCTCGCCCGTCACCTGCCAGAACGGAACGTAAAAACCCTGCAAGGCGCGCAGCCAGGAATACTGAAGCTGCTTGTCACGCCAAAGGGTGGTGAGGGCCGCCCTCCTGTCATCCGGCACCTCCGCGCAGCCGGAAGCCGCCGTGCCGAAGTCGAAGAGCGTGCCATAGGCGTCGAAGACGCAGGCGCGGATCCCCGTCAGCGCCGTCATGCGTCCAGCCTGTCCTGGCTCATAGAGACGTCTCCCTGTTCATGCGCCGAAGCAGGGCGCGCCGCGTGCCATGCCGCCATGCAGGTCGAGCATCCTTTCGCGCCACGCATGGACGGCATCGCCCGGCTCCAAGATCCGCAGGGGGCTCACGCCGCGTGCCCACATGAAGGAACCCAGCACGACGTAGTCGGCGTAATCGGGCGTTGCGCCGCCGAGGAAGGGTGCGGATCTGAGCGCGACGCGAAGCGGCTGAAGGGATGCGCGGAACTCCGGCAGGCGTTCCTCGCGTCCCGCCGTCACCTCGTGCAAGGGCTTGCCGAACCGCTTCTCGCGGCTCTCGATGAAATAGGCGCGCTCCGCATCACCCAGCAGGGACGGAATGTCCGACACGATGAAGCGCGCGAGCCCTCCCTGCAGGATGCTGTCGTTCCAGGCCACCAGGAAGCGGTAGGTGTCGGGATCGCCCCGGAACAGCGCGGGCGCCTGCTTGTAGGTTTCCTCGAGATGCAGGGCGATGGCCCAGGAATCGGCCACCACCCGCTCTCCATCCACTAGCACCGGGACCAGCGCGTGATTCGCAAAAGCGAGGCGCTCCGTCTCGGTGAAGCGCCAGGGAACGCTCTCGAACTCCAGACCCTTGTGGGCGAGCGCCATGCGGATGCGCCAGCAATAGGGGCTGAACACCCGTGCAGGGTCCTTCCCACAAAGCTCGTAAAGCCGTCGTGCCATGAGTCCGCGTACCTCCACGGAGGACGCTGCCCGGCACGGCGCCCCCGCGCAAGCCACCGGAACGGCGGCTCATGGCCCGCGTCAGCCGTAGGGCGTCCCCTGCGTGTTCACGTAGAGGCTGTAGAGCGACTTGCTTGCCGTCATGAACAGGCGGTTGCGGTGTCGCCCGCCAAAGGCGACGTTCGCGCAGCGCTCCGGCAGGTGGATGTGCCCGATCGAGGCACCGTCCTTGTTGATGACGCGCACGCCGTCCAGCTCCGGCGTGCCCATGCCCCAGCCGCACCAGAGGTTGCCGTCCACGTCCACGCGGAACCCATCCGGCGTCTCGCCATCGCGGCATTGGAAGAAGATACGGTTGTTCGTCAGCCGCCCATCCCCCGCGACGTCGAAGGCGCGGATCACGCGCGGCGTCGCGGCCGCTTCCACGACGTAGAGCGTGCGCTCATCCGGCGAGAAGGCGAGGCCGTTGGGTCGATTGATCTCGGCGGTCGCCACGGTCACCTGGCCGCTGCCGGGATCCACGCGGTAGATGTGCGTTGGCAATTCCGGCTCGGCCCGCTCGCCCTCATAGAAGCCGAGGACGCCGAAAGGCGGATCGGTGAACCAGATGGAGCCGTCGCTCCGGACCACCACGTCGTTGGGGCTATTGAGCGGCTTGCCGTCGAAGCGGTCGGCGATGACGGTGATGCGGCCATCGGGCTCGGTGCGCGTCACGCGGCGCGTCAGGTGCTCGCAGGTGATGAGCCGCCCCTGGCGGTCGCGCGTGTTGCCGTTGCTGTTGTTGGACGGCTCGCGGAACACGTCCACGAGGCCCGTGGGCTCGTGCCAGCGCATCAGGCGGTTGTTCGGGATGTCCGACCAGATCAGGCAGCGCTGGTCGCCGAACCAGGCCGGCCCCTCGCTCCAGCGGAAGCCCGTGGCCAAGCGCTCGACGGCGGCGAGGACGAGGCGATACCGACCGAAGGAAGGGTCGAGGATTTCGACTGCTGGGTCGGGGTAGCGCCCCGGATCGCCCTGGGCCAGAGCTGGAGCGGCGAGAAGAAACGCGGCGCCGTGGGCAGCCGCGCCGCGCAGCAGAGAGCGGCGGCTCGATGACATGGACGTTACCTTCCCTTGCTTCTTGCGTCTCATCGGACTGTGGCACCCTGGCACGGCTCGGCAAGAGCGCGCTACCGGATTTGACCCTGGCTTCATCAGCGCCGGGTCCGGATTCCAAAGCGATTGGGTGGGCGGAGAGGGCTCAGGCGGCAAGGGCTCCTTCGGGCTTCTTGTTGGCTGCCTAGCCGTCCAAAGCCTTCATCGGCTGATTGCCTCCCCACCGCGACGAGGCCAGCATTGTCTCACGGCTTTCATGCTGCGAAGCCATGCGGCTGCATTTCTCTTCGGCGACCGCGACATGCAGCTCGACCAGCGCTGGGCCTACAAGAAAGTGGCATGTCGTGTTCTGGCAGCAGCTATTCTGCAGGGATGGCCGCGGGACGGTCTCTTCGCGAACGGCACGTCAGGCCCTGGCCTGCAGCCGGCGAATGGCCTCGCCAAAAGCCGCGACCAGCAGAACCCCGCAAACCACGCTCGCCGCCCCTTTGATGGTCGGCTCGACGGCGCCGAGGGCGACGAGCAGCGTGGTCGCCTGAGCTGGAGGATGCGAGGCTTGGGCCAGCACTTCCCCTGTCATGGCGAGGCCGACCGCCAATGCGGCGGCCGCGACGCGGGCGAGGGTGAGGGCATCCGCGCCCGCCACCGAAGGATCGGCATAGGCGCCCGTGACATAGACCGCGACGAGGCCAGCCGCGAGGCCGATGGCATGGCCGACGAGCACATGCCTTGGTTTTGAGGCCGGCAACTCCGGCGAGGCGGCCTGCAGCGCAATCGTCGGGCCGAGGCTGGGCAGCAGCCAGGGCTGGCCAGCCCACCAGCCGAGGAGGCCGATCAGGCCGATGACCAGCGCAGACAGGCCAGCGGCGGCCAGCTTCAGCGCGCTCATTCCGGCACCACGAGCGCCTGCGGTGCCGCCTGCATGACGCGGGTGTGGATCCAGCGGCGCTGGCGGCTGTTCCTTTCCCGCATGTCCTCGAGAGTCTTCTCGAGATCCTCGTCGCGCAGCGCCATTCCCGCCTGGTGCAGGATTGTGACGGAGATTAGGCTCTCATTGGTCAGCAGGAACAGGTCGTGCAGGTCCCGGACCAGGGTGAAGCCGCTTGAGGTCCCGCGCCGCTTCACCAGCACCCGTTCCAGCCGCTGCGGTTCGCCCTCCTGCTCCGTGCCGTAGCGGTCGCGGAAGGGTTGCAGTTCCTCCGCCGCCTGGCGGGACCATTGCGCGAAGAGGCTGCATTCGAACTCGATATCCGGCACCTTCGGGTGGTTGGCCTTCACCTGCTCGAAGGCGTCGGCGAGGATCTTCTCGCTCGCCTGCAAAAGGCCGATGTAATCCGCGACATGCGCGCGCGGCGGCGCGATCGTCTCCGCCGCGGCCTTGTAGGCCGATCGCGCGGCGCTGCCGATCGCCTCCAGCACACCCTGCCGGTTCTTGGCGGCGTCCATATCCTCCGGCTGCGCGGATCGCGGGGAGGCAAGCTTCTCGATCTTCACAGCAGCGAACTTGTAGTGCGGCTGCTTGCTGACTGGGTCCCAGGAGTAGCTGGTCAGCTCGTTTGCTGCCCTCGCCCGGCCGGGATCGTCCCAGTAGCCGTAGTGGAACGGCACGAAGACGTGGCCCGCGTGGATGTCGCCGATCTTCGCCGGCGCCTCCAGGACGCCGCGGCGGGAGGTGACGCGGAGCATGTCGTCATCCGCGACGTCGAGCCGCGCAGCATCCTCCGGCGAGATCTCGACAAAGGCTTCGGGCGCCGCCTTCTGCAGACCGGCGGCACGTCCGGTTTTGGTGCGGGTGTGGAAGTGATAGACCAAGCGCCCGGTCGTCAGCATGAAGGGATAGTCGTCATCCGGCTGCTCGGGCACGGGCAGCTAATGCGAGGCCTTGAGGAAAGCGCGCCCCGCCGGGCTGCGTGCCTCGTACTCCGTGGGCGTGATCACGCCGCCCGTCTGAAGGTCGTGTCCAAAGGACTCGCAATAATCGGGGTCGGTCGGGAAGACGTGGTCCTCGTAGATGCGCGGGGCGCCATCCGGATGCTGCTCGTTGCAGGGCCAGGGAATGCCTGAACCGCCGGTCAGCTTGGCGTAGCTGAAGCCGGTGTAGTCGCAAGGCCGGCCCCGCGTGCATTCCTTCCATGCCTCGAAGCATTCCTCAGGCGTCCGCCACTTGACCAGCGGCGCCCCGTCCTTGTCGCGGAAATCCATCCGGCGCGCGTAGTCGAGGAAGATGTCGAAATCCGACCGCGCCTCGCCCGGCGGATCGACTGCCTTGTGCGAGATGTGCACCGTGCGGTCCACGTTGGTGAAGGTGCCGGTCTTCTCGCCCCACATCGCGGCCGGCAGCACCACGTCGGCCAGCCGCGCCGTCTCGGTCATGAAGGCGTCCTGCACCACGACAAAGAGGTCTGGCCGCTCCAGGATGGAGCGGATGCGTCCAAGGTCGGGCAGCGAGGCCGCCGGGTTGGTGCACTGGATCCACAACATGCGGATGGGGCCGGTCTCGGCGAGGTGGAAGATCTCCAGCGCGTGGGCCGGCGGGGCCCAGTGCGGGATCTGGCGCGGCTCCAGGTTCCAGATCCGCGCCAGATCCTTGATATGCGCCATGTTGTCCCAGTTGCGGAACCCGGGCAGGTCGCCATCCGCGCCCGTCTCGCGCGTGTTCTGGGCGGTGGGCTGGCCGTTCATCTGCAGGATTCCGCAGCCGGGCCGCCCAATCAGTCCGCGGAGCAGGTTGATGTTGTTGATCTGGCAGGCCGCCGCGGTGGCCTGGTTGGACTGGTAGACACCCTGCAGGCAGGTCGAGACGAGGGTGGGCGCCTCGCCGATCAGCCGCGCCGCCTCCTCGAGAAGGTGCGGCGGAACGCCGGTGATCTCCTGCACGCGCTCCGGAGGATACTCCGCTGTCGTTTCGCGCAGCTCCTCGAAGCCCAGCGTGCGCTGCTCGATAAGCTGCGGTCGACATGCCCGTCCCGGATCAGCAGGTGGATCAGCCCGTTGAGCAGCGCGACATTCGTGCCGACATGAGGCGCGAGCCAGACATCGGCCTCGGCGGCGGTCGCGGTGCGGCGCGGGTCCACCACCACGAGCTTCGGCGGGTTGGGACCGCGGCGCCGGTGGAGGATGCGCATCCAGAGCACCGTGTCGGTGGCGGCGATGTTGTGCCCGAAATGGAGGATGCAGTCTGTGGTGTCGATGTCGTGATAGCTTCCCGGCTGCCCGTCCGAGCCGAAGCTCTCCTTCAGCGCGGCCGCCGCCGTAGCGGTGCAGAGCCGGGTGTTGCCGTCCATGTGCGAGGTGCCGAGCCCGCCTTTGCCGATCAGGCCGAGCGTGTAGTACTCCTCGAGCATCAGCTGACCGGTGGTGTAGAAGCCGATCGCGCCCGAGGTGTAGGTCTCGCGGATCTCGCGGGAGCGGCGGACGATCAGCTCCATCGCCTCGTCCCAGCTCGCTTCCCGCATCGTGCCGCCGTCGCGGATCAGGGGGCGGAGCAGGCGATCCGGGCTGTTGTGGGCCTCCCAACCATGCAGCCCCTTCGGGCCGAGCCGTCCGTGGTTGACGGTATCCTTCTCCCGCCCGCGAACCCCGACGATGCGACCATCTCTCACGCCGATATCGAGGCCGCAGCCGTTGGAGCACAGCACGCAGGCCGACTGCACCCAGCGCTCGGGCTCGGCCAGGGTTCGCTCATCCACGCGCGCTGGCCACTGGCCTTCACCGTGGAAAGGCGTCCGTTCGCCCCAGATGTCGGCAATGCTGTCGCGGGAGATCGGCATGCTGTCCCCTCGGCTGATGGTGATCGCAGCACAACGAGCCGAGTTCGGAACCGTTTCACCTAAGCAACGGCCAGAAGCTGGGCGTGACAGCCCTTTCATGAGCGGGCGCAGCGAACAAGGCTACGCTCGGCGAACGGAGGGTCTGAGCCGTCGAACCCATGTCGTCATGATGCGTTCCACATGCCGCTTAAGGGGCGTGGCTGCGGTCCACCCTCGTTTCACTGCGTCTTTCGACGAAGGCGGCGGTGCCTCACCCGACTTCTCGCCAAGTCAGGAAGCGCTCGTCCCGCCAGGGAAGGCCAATCGCGTTGAAGGAATTGCCATGTCGTGCAGTCGCAAGATGATCTCCACGGGACTTTTGGCGTGCGGCCTTCTGGTCGTGCCGCCAGGCCCTGCCCAATCCCAGAACACTGCCCCTCAGGTGGCGGTGCACAACTTCGCCGACCTGGTCGAGCGGGTGGCGCCTGCGGTGGTGCGGGTGACGGTGGTGGGCCGGGCGCAGGTGGCGGAAAGCGAGGTGCCGCCCGAGATGCGCGGCTCGCCGCTTGAGGAGTTCTTCCGCCGCTTCGGCGGCGGCGGCAACAGCGGCCGCGGGTCGGGCGGGCAGCAGCCCCGCCGCGCCATGGGCCAGGGTTCGGGCTTCATCATCGACGCCAGCGGCTTTGTCGTGACCAACAACCACGTCATCGGCAGCGCCGAGCGCGTCACGGTCGAACTCGCCGATGGTCGCGAACTGCCCGCCCGCGTCGTCGGCAGCGACCCGCAGACCGACATCGCCCTCTTGCGCGTCGAGGTGGGCGCCTCCCTTCCCACCGTCCCCTGGGGCGACAGCAATGCGCTTCGTGTGGGCGATCCGGTGCTCGCAATGGGCAACCCCTTCGGCCTGGGCGGCACGGCCACCTCGGGCATCGTGTCCGCCCGCGGCCGGCAGATCGGCGCCGGGCCGTATGACGACTTCATCCAGACGGATGCCTCCATCAACCCCGGCAACTCAGGGGGGCCGCTCTTCAACACCCGTGGCGAGGTCGTGGGCGTGAACACCGCGATCTTCTCGCCTTCGGGTGGCAATATCGGCATTGGCTTCGCCGTCCCCTCGCAGTTGGCCCGGCGCGTGATCGAGGACCTGCGCGACGACGGCAAGGTCGAGCGCGGCTGGCTCGGCGTGTCGCTGCAGCCGCTGGACCGCGAGCTGGCCCAGGCGCTGGGCGTCGAGGAGGGAGGCGCGCTCCTGGCCGCCGTCGAGCCGGGCTCGCCCGCCGACCGTGCCGGGCTGAAGGCGGGCGACGTGGTGACGCGGGCGGGCGACCGTCCCGTGCGCAGCCCGCGCGACCTGTCGGGCGCAGTGGCCGCCGCGCGGCCTGGGGCTGACCTTGCGCTGACGATCAACCGCGACGGGCAGCGGCGCGAGCAGCCGGTGAGCCTGGGCACGCCGCCCGACCGGCGCGAGGTCGCCGCCCGCGGCGGTCAGCGGCCGGCGCGCGAGCCGGGCGCGGGCGCGCTGGGCTTGGCCCTGGGGCCGCGGCAGGGCGGGGGCGAAGGCGCTTCGGTGACGCGCGTCGCGCCCGATAGTGCCGCGGCCGAGCGCGGCCTGCAGCCGGGCGACGTCATCCTTCGTGTCGGCAACCAGGAGATCAAGGGACCGGGCGACGTCGTGGCGGCGGTCGAGGCTGCGCGCCAGGCGGGTCGTCCCGTGGTGGCGCTGCAGATCCAGCGCGGCGAGGCCAGCAGCTTCATCGCACTGCCCCTCGCAGAACGACAGGGCTGAGCGCAAGGCAGGGGTACTGGAACGGCGGCGAGCAGCCCAGGACTGGGTGCTCGCCAAGTCGCCGCTCAGCGCTGGACCGGCGGCTGTGCCTGAGGCGGCACCGGGGGCGGGATCACGGGCGTCGTGCCCGGGTTCGGCACAGGCACGTTGGAGTCCCGGATCTCCGGATCGATGCCGGCCGGAGGCTGGATCACGCCGGAGCGGGGGATCTCGCGCACCTGCGGTGAGACGGTCTGAGCCTGGGGCGGCGCAGGCGTCGTGGCATCGCTCGTGCCGCCGCGGCGTTCCACTGGCGCGCCGGACGGCACCTGCGCCAGAGCCGCTCCCCCGGTCAGGGCGAGGAATGCGGTTGCCGCAAGCCAAGGGCCGATCGGCGCGCGGCGGGTCCCATCGTGGGAGCCAGTGGGCATGGCGGTGACCTCCTTCTGGGTCTCCGCTCAACGCGAAACCAGCCGGAGGGATACGCCCCGCCGGACCGCCTTCGCCACCTGGCGCGGCGGCGAAAGGAGAAGGCGATGCGGCAAATCATGATCCATGCGCCGCGCGGCCGGGGGAAGGAGATTCTCGCCGCCGCAACCGCGAGAGGCGCCGTCAACGTCGCCGCGATGGAAGGGCGGGACGCCAAAGGCGGCGCCGTCGACCTGCTGATGTTGAGCCTTTCCAATCATGAGATCGGCCCACTGCTGGACGCGCTGGAACACCTGCCGGACCTCCATGCCACGCTGGCCCCGCAGGGCGTGCTTCCCCTCCGCCCGCCCGCCGAGGAGGCGGCCGAGCAGGTGCAGGACGTCGCGTCGCGCAGCCCTCTCGAGATCGTCCTCGGCGGCCTGCAGAGCGTCGGTTCCTGGAAGGGCTTCCTCGGCTATGCCGCCTCGGCCGGCGTGGTCGTCTGGGCCGGCCTGTTCACCAACACGGTCTATCTGCTCACCGCCGCGATGCTGATCGCGCCATTCGCCGGCCCCGCGATGAACGCGGCGCTCGCGACCGCAAGGGGGGACGCGGTGCTGCTCGGGCGCGCGGTGGGCCGCTATTTCGCGGCGCTCGCCACCACCATCCTCGTGGCGGGCCTCCTGACCCTTGTCCTCGGCCAGCAGGTCTCGACGGAACTCATGGTCGCGACGAGCATGGTGTCCTCCGTCGCCATCCTCCTGCCGCTCATGGCCGGGGCCGCCGGCGCGCTCAACCTGTGCCAGTCGGAGCGCAGCAGCCTCGTGAGCGGGGCCGCGACCGGCATGCTTGTCGCGGCCTCCCTGGCGCCGCCTGCCGGGCTCGTGGGCATCGGGGCCGTGATGGGCGAATGGGGAATGGTCCGGTCGGCCTTCTTCCTGCTGCTGCTGCAACTGGCGGGGATCAACCTGGCGGGGGCGGTGGTGTTCCGGCTCTTCGGGCTGAAACCGGGCGGGACGCGCCTCGCCCGCGGG
>NZ_JAPFQI010000029.1 GCF_026183895.1 Sabulicella glaciei
CGCTTGAAGACCCTACGCGGCCTCACGCCCTATCAAGCCATCTGCAAAGCATGGGCCGAGGAGCCGCAGCGTTTCACCGCAAATCCGCACCACCAAATGCCGGGACCAAACATCTAGTGCCCAGTGCACCTGAATTTGAGGTAGACCGTGCAGTTGGGCTTGCTTTGGAGGAGGTGGGCCATGGTGACCGATGAGCGCTGGGCGGTGTTGGGGCCGCTGATCGAAGCATGCCGGCCGCGTGCCAGGGTACCGCCATGCCACCTGCGGCGCACAATGGCCGCGATCCTCTGGCGACACGAAAACGGCGCGAAGTGGCGCGCGATCCCGGCCGAGCTGGGGCCGTGGTGGATGGCAGCCCAGACTTTTATCCGCTGGTCGCGGTTGGGTGTGTGGGAGCGGCTGCTCGGAATGGAGGGCTGTCGCCACCCACTATGAGAAAACCGCACGATCCTTCCTCAGCATCCTCTGCCTCGCCGCAGCGCTCGACTGGCTCAGACGCTAATGGGCTCTGGCTATGCAGGAGAATGCGGGCATCAGCCACACGACGTGAGTCACTTCGAACGCGAGGCCGGGAAAGCCGGTACCCTGGCCCCGGTCTCCTTGCTCCCAGTAGCGCCAGACAGTCAGGCGCCTTCGATTGCCGCTGGTCACCGGATGGGCAAGCGCGGGCACCACGCGCCCAGGCTCAAACAAGCTTGAACCGTCGCGGCTGCAGCTACGTCAACTGCGGCACATGGCCGACCTTGCGCTCTGAAGCGACAAGCCAGGCCAGCCGCGCTGGAAGCGGCCTCCTCTCAACGGAAGGCGAACCCGATCCCCGGCCGTTCGGGCAGGCGCATCGCGCCACCTTCCGCCACCAAGTCCTCGGCGAGCATGGCGCGCAACGAGACCTGGGCGCCGTGCATCTCGAGCCATCCGCCCGCGCCATGCCCGGCGAGGGCAGCGGCATTGGCGATATCCCAGCCGCCTGCATGCGCCACCGGCAGGCCGTGTGCCTCGGCCAGTGCCAGCACGCGGACCAGGCCGGTGATACCGCCGCAAAAGGCGGCGTTGGGCTGCACCCAGTCGAGCGCGCCGCGCGAGAGCGCTTCGCGGAACCAACCAAGCCCGTGCATCATCTGTCCTGCGCCGATGGGCACGCGCACGGCCCGCCGCATCGCCGCCAGCCCCTCGATGTCGTTGTCGCGCAGCGGTTCCTCGAACCAGGCGATGTCGCAGTCCTCGACCATAAGCGCGAGGCGTTTCGCGTCGCCAAGGTTCATCCCGCAGTTGGCGTCGATGATGAGGCGCGCATCAGGCCCAATGGCCGCGCGCACGGCCCGCACGCGCGCCGCGTCCTCAGCGACCGAGCGGCCACCTGCGGCCACCAGCATCTTCACGCCGAGATAGCCTTCATCCACCGATTGCTTGCAGACGGTGGCGAGTTCCGTCTCATCGTAGCCGGGCAGGCCGACCGTGGCGTAGCAGGGCACCGACTCCCGCGCGCCGCCGAGCAGCCGCCAGAGCGGCTCACCCACCGTACGTGCCCGCAGATCCCAAAGCGCCATGTCCACGGCGGACAGCGCAGCGGTGAAGACGGAACCAGCGCCGCGCGGGTTGAAACGCGCGGTGAGGGCTGGGCCGATGGCCTCGATGCGGCGAGCGTCCTCCCCTTGCAGTGCCTCGGCCATGGCGCCCGCGATGAGGTCTGCGACCTGCGTCGCCAGGAAGCGGCCAGTGACCCCCTGGCCCACAAGCCCGTCCTCGCCCTCAATGTGGCAAAGCACGAAGGCCGGCGCATCCAGTGCGGCATAGCCACGCGCTGCGCTGCCGAGCTTGGCCAGGCTGCGCACCTCAGCCGAGATGCTGCGGATCCGCATCAAGCCGCCACCATGGCATGGCGCTCCGCCGCATGGCAGGCGGCACGCGCACCGTCCCGGTGCGCGAGGAGAAGCGGCGACTCCACCCTGCAGCGATCGAAGGCGAGCGGACAGCGCGGATGGAAGGCGCAGCCGGGTGGGGGAGACAGCGGATCGGGGAAGACGCTGCCCAGCCCGGTCTCCGGCAGGCCGAGCCGCGGGTCGGGCGTGAGCACTGAGGCCAGCAGGCCGAGGCTGTAAGGGTGCTGCGCGTGGAGCATCACTTCGGCAGTGGGTCCTTCCTCCACGACGCGGCCGAGATACATCACGGCCACCCGCGTCGCCAGCATCTGCACCACGGCAAGGTTATGGCTGATGAACAGGCAAGTGAGGCCAAGCCTCGACTGCAGGTCCATCAGCAGGTTCAGAATCTGCGCCTGCACGGAGACGTCGAGCGCGGAGGTCGGCTCGTCGCAGATCAGAAGTTGCGGCCTTAGGATCAGCGCCCGCGCGATGGCAACGCGCTGCCGTTGCCCGCCAGAGAGCTGCGAGGGGTAGGCCGCGGCATGGCGCGGGGCGAGGCCCACGAGGCGCAGCATCTCCTCGACCCGGCCCCGACGCTCGGCGGAACTCCCCTCCCCGTGCACAGAGAGCGGCAGACCGATGATGGAGGCGACCGTCTTGCGGGGATTCAGCGAGGAGTACGGATCCTGGAAGACAGGCTGCACCAACCGCGCGCGCTCCAGGCGACCAAGGCTCGCGATCGGGCGGCCATCGATCAGCACTTCGCCCTCGCTGGGAGTCTCGAGGCCCAGCACCATTTTGGCGAGGGTGCTCTTGCCGCAGCCGGACTCACCCACGAGTCCCAGCACCTGTCGGCGTCGCACGGACAGCGAAACCCCGCCCACCGCCATCAGCGTGCGCTTACTCGCGAACAGGCCGCGGCTCACTGAGTATCTCTTCACCACGTCGCGCAGTTCGAGGATGGGCCTGTCCTCGGCGCTCATGTCGACTTCTCCAGAAGGGAGGGCGCCCGCTCGAGCAGCACGCAGCGCCAGGTGTGTCCGTCGTCGCCGTGAACTATGGGGATGGCGCGCGCACAGGGTCCGGTCGCGAAGGCACAGCGCTCGCGGAAGGCGCAGCCCTCCATGCCGCCCACGAGGTTGGGCACGAGACCTGGGATGGTGCCGAGCGGCACGCCGGGCCGGCTGCGCGCGGGGATGGGAATGCAGTCGATGAGGCCGCGCGTATAGGGGTGGCGCGGGTTGTCGAAGACGGCGACGGTGGGTCCGCTCTCCACCACCTCGCCGGCATACATCACGGCCACGCGGTGGGCGACGCGCGCCACAATGCCGAGGTCATGCGTTACCAGCAGGAGCCCCATCCCCATCTCGCGCTGAAGCTCCGCCAGGAGGTGGAGGATCTCCGCCTGGATGGTGACGTCGAGCGCCGTGGTGGGCTCGTCGGCGAGAATCAGGTCGGGGCCGCACATCAGAGCCATCGCGATCATGACGCGCTGGCGCAGCCCGCCGGAAAGCTCGTGTGGGTACTGCCCGAGCCGGCGCCCTGCGGCCGCGATGCCCACGCGCTCCAGGAGCTGCACCGCGCGGTCCGTCGCCTGGCGGCGGCCGCCCTTGCCGTGGCGCAGGAAGGGCTCGGTGAGCTGGTCGCCGATGCTCCAGGCCGGGTTCAGGCTGGTCATCGGCTCTTGGAAGATCATCGCCATGCGGTTGCCGCGCAGCTCGCGCAGCCGCGGGGGCGTCATCTTCAGAAGGTCCTCGCCGGCGAAATCCATGCGCTCGGCGGTCCGACGGGCCGAGGCGGGCAGCAGCCCCATCACCGCCAGCGAGGTGAGAGACTTGCCGCAGCCGCTTTCGCCCACCACGCAGAGCGTCTGGCCGGGCGCCACGGTGAGCGAGACGTCGCGGACCGCGTGCAGCACGCCGTCCGCCACGGGGATGTGCACGGCCAGATGCCGAACGTCGAGGACCGGCGTGCTCATGTGCGGCCCTCCGGAGCCGTGGCGTCGCGGATGCCATCGCCCAGCATGTTGATGGCAAGGACGAGGACGCAGATGGCAAGGCCCGGCAGCAGGATCACCCAGGGATCAAACAACATCACCTCCTTGGCCTCGGCCACCATCAGCCCCCAGGAGGGAAGGGGCGGCTGCACGCCAAGGCCGAGGAAGGAGAGGGCGGCCTCCAGCAGGATGGCCTGCGCCATCTCGTAGCTGGCCACTACGACCAGCGCCGGGATCAGGTTGGGAAGGATCTCGCCCAGCAGAATGCGCGGCGTGGAGCAGCCCACGGAGCGCGCGGCCGCGACGTATTCCAGGTTGCGCAGCTGCATTGTGGCGCTGCGCATGACTACGGCGAAGCGGTCCCAGAGCAGCAGACCCAGAACGAGCACCACCACCTGCAGAGAGCCTCCGGCCACGGCCACGACCGCGAGCGCCACCATCACCACTGGCAGCGAGAGGCGGGTGGTGATGAGGAAGGACACCACCGTGTCCACGCGCCCGCCGAAATAGCCGGCCGCCACCCCCAGCGTTGTCCCGATGACCCCGGAGACGAGCACGGTGAGCAGGCCGATCAGCAGGGAGATCCGCGCGCCATAGATCAGACGGGAAAGGTAGTCGCGGCCCAGATTGTCCGTACCCAGCAGGTAACGTGGGTCGGACATCTCCGCGTCCACGAACGCGGGCGGGATCAGCCGGTCGTCCAAGATCTGCACATAGGGGTCGTGCGGCGCGACCAGAGGCGCGAAGACTGCCATCAGCGTGATCAGCCCAAGCACCAGGGCGGCCACGACGAGGCCCGGGTTCCCGAGGATGCGTCCGCGCTTCCTCCGGATTGCAGGTGGAGCGGGCTGGGGGAGGGTGATGTCGCTCATGTCAGCCCCGCCGGATCCGGGGATCGAGCCAAGCATTGGCGATGTCCGCCAGCAGCGTCAGCACGACGTAGAACAGCGCCACCAAAAGCAGGATGCCTTGGACGACCGGGAAGTCGCGGCGTGAGATCGCCTCCCAGGCCAAATAGCCGATCCCTTGCAGCGCGAAGACCGTCTCGATGACAACAGAGCCCGAGAGCATGTTGCCGAACTGCACGGAACACAGGGCCACCACCGGCACGATGGCGTTGCGCAGCGCGTGCTTCAGCACCACGACCCGTGCCGGCAGGCCCTTGGCGTGCGCGGTCCGGATGTAGTCCGAGTTCATCACCTCCACCATGCCGCCGCGCGTCAGGCGCATCAGGACCGGTGCCGAGAACCAGCCTAGCGTGATGGCTGGCATGATGAAATGCGCGAAGCTGTCGGAGCCCGAGATGGGCAGCCAGCCGAGGGCGAGGCCGAACAGGAAGATCATGAGCAAGCCGAACCAGAAATTCGGCATCGCCTGCCCAATGACGGCGATGCCCAGTGCCGTCCGGTCCACCCAAGTATTGCGCCTCAGCGCCGCGATGATGCCGAGCGGGAGAGCGATGAGGATCGCGATCACGAGGCCCATTCCCGCCAGCGACAGGGTGACGGGCAGCCGCGTGAGGATCAGGTTCGCCACGCTCTCCGGATAGAAGAGCGAACGTCCGAGGTCGCCCCGCAGTGCCCGCCACAGCCACTCCCCGTACTGCGCGATGATGGGGCGGTTGAGGCCGTACTCCTGACGGATACGCTCGACATCGGCGGGACTTGCATCCTCGCCGGCGAGTGCGATGGCGAGGTCGCCGGAGACTCGAAGCAGCATGAAGGCGATGACGGATACGGCGATGCCGACCACCGCCGCCAGGACCAGCCTTCGAAGCGTGAAGCGCAGCACGGATCAGCGGTTCCAGCGGGACCGGTAGAAGCGGGGAATCTCGTCCGCTGTGGGCGTAAAGTGCAGCTGGCTGTTGTGGGCGTAGGTCACCGGGAAGGTCCATAGCGGTGCCCAGTAGGCCTGCTCCGTGATGCGGCGGATAGCCGCGGTGTAGGCCTCACGGCGCGCTGCGGGGTCGGTGGTATTGTCGCCGCGTTCCAGCATCGCCATCACCTCAGGATCCCGTGTCAGGTCGTCGGGCGAGCCGCGGAAGAAGTAGGAGGTGGAGTTGGCGACGTCGAACAATGAAGTCGAGCCCCAGGATCCGTAGGCAAGCCGCAGCTGCCCCTCGCGGGTGGCGCGTTGGTAGGCGTCGTACTGCGCCCATTGCAGGTTAGCCGTGATACCGACGGCGCGCAGGTTGCCGATGATCGCCTCGCCCCAGGGACGCTCGCGATAGCCGCCCATGTTCACGGTGAAGCCGTTGGGGTAGCCGGCCTCGGCCAGCAGCTCACGCGCGCGGGCGGGGTTGTAATCGTAGCGGGTTATGCCGTCCTGCACGCAGCCGAATTGATCGGGGTGGCAGGGGGCGTGCAGCACGTCAGCGCCCTCGCCAACCAGGTTGCGGACGATGCCCGCACGGTCGATGGCATGGTTTACGGCGCGGCGCACCCGGACGTCGCGGAAGGGGTTGTCCTCGGTGCCGGTGCGACCGGCCGCATCCATTTGCAGGAAGTGGAAGCGCACCGTTCCGCCGGAGGCTACGGTCACGCCCCGCCGGCGCTGAATGTTGCGCGCCTGATCGGGGGTGACACGCCAGATCCAGTCCACGCCGCCGGTCAGTAGTTCGGCTACGCGGGTGTTGGCCTCAGGCACGCGGCGGAAGATCAGCCGTTCCACTTCGGGCTTGCCCTTGGCGCCGCCGAAATAGCGGTCGAAGCGCTCGAAGACGATGCGCTGTCCGGGGCTGAGTTCCGCCACGCGGTAGGGTCCGGTGCCGATCGGGTTGCGGCCCATGCCGTCGCGTCCGCCAGCGAGCGAGGCGCGAGGGATGATGAGCAGCGTGGTGAGGTATTCTTGCCATGGTCCAAAGGGGCTGGGGGTGCGCAGGCGAACGGTCCGGTCGTCGACCAGCTCCGCCCCAGACAGCCAGCGCGTTCGCCCGAGATTCGTGAGCTGGTTGGCCGGGTTCAGCGCGAACTCCACTGTGGCCACCACGTCGCGCGCATCGACGGTATCGCCGTTGTGGGCGACGATGCCCTCCCGGATGCGCAGTTCGATCGTGGTGTCGTCCACGACTCGCACCGACTCCGCGAGATGCATCTCGTACTCGCCGGTCTGCAGGTTGCGGTAGAGCGGAGCGTCCCAGACGTGGAAGCCGAAGATCACTCCCTCGCGGGTCGAATTGAAGTAGGGGGAAAGGTTCGCCGGCTCGGTGTCGGAGAACCAGCGGATGGTGTTCTGCGCGGGCTGCGCCATCACGGGAGGTGCACCGAAGGCCAGCGCGGCGATGGCCATGGCCCCTAGAAGCTGTCTTCTCATGCTCCGCGCCTCCCTGCTCGTCCTGACGATGGGAGGAAGGCCCGCAGCGTCATCCTCTCGGCCACGTTGCCCTCCCTCATCTGGCGCAGCACGATGGCCGCCCGGTCTGCCAGAACGCGAAGTTTGCGCGAAGGCGACCTCTCGCAGCAAATACTTCTTGCCAAATCCTGCGAGAATACAGGCAGTTGTGTGGCGTCAAGGCGCCGCGCGAATGCGCGGTCCTCATTCCGCTTGCGATCCACTCGGATCCCAAGCCCATCGACTTTGCCCACGCCATGCGTGGTCGAGCCTCAAGGGTGCGTCGAACCTGGGCGTGGGCAGGTACGATAGGAAGACCCCAGCCTTGGCCGAGAAGCCTGGGGAGAGTTGGCTGCCGCTGCAAGCCCGCGGCAGACCCCTGCGCGTGCCCCCTAGCCCTGCCGGCCTTCGCCGATGTCCCACCAGATGCCGGCCATCAGCCGCAACCCCTCGCGCAAAAGTGACGCCAGCGCATGCTCGTCCGGTCCGTGCTGGTTGCAGCCGGCGTAGGAGTTGGGAATCCAGAGAACTGGCATGCCAAGCTCCTCGATGAACATGTCCGAGGGGTTGGAGCCTGAGGAGTTGGGCACGATGTTGGGCGCTCGGCCTGCGGTGCGAGTCATGCTGTCGACCACCATCCCGACCCAAGGATCGTGGGGATCCGTGCGGGCGGCCCCGAAGACATCGCGCTCGGTGACGGGGATGACCTGCACCGCTTCGAAGCCGCGCGCATCCAGATGGGCGCGCAGCGCGGGCATGAAGTCCTTTGCGGGCACGTCGGCGGTGTGGCGGATCTGCAGCCGCGCGCGCGCCTCGCCCTGCACGGCGTTGGTGGGCGCGTCCGGGTGGCCGGTGATCTGAGCCAGCACGATGACGCTGGTCCAGCCGAAGATCTTCTCAGCCTTCGTAAGGCCAGGCTCGCCCCAGTCCGGATCCTCCTCGGGCAGACCCGGAATGTCCTCGAAGACGAGGCCTGCGATGGCTTGCCGCACGCTCGATGGGACCGACCTGGGCGTCCAGCCGTCCACGAGGATCTTGCCATCCTGGGTCACCATGCTGGCCATGGCGTGCGCCAAAACGAAGCCTGGATCACGCAACACTCCGCCCCAATGGCCCGAATGATGCGCCTGGTCGCGCAGATGCACCACGAGGTCGAATGCGATGCCGCCGCGTGCGCCCAGCTTAATCTCGGGCATGAAGGTGGTTTGCCGCGGACCGTCGAGGCCGATGAACACGTCGGCTGCAAGTGCGGTGCGCTGTTGGATGATGAGGTCACGCAGTCCTGGTGAGCCCTGTTCCTCTCCCGTCTCGATCAACAGCTTGGCGTTGAAGCCGAGCCGGCCGCGCTCGGCCAGAACGGCGCGCAATGCCTCGATGGCGATAAGGTGCTGGCCCTTGTTGTCCACCGTGCCGCGGCCATACCATCGGTCGCCCTGGACAGTGACGGCGAAGGGATCGAGCCCGCCGGCCCATCTCCCCGCGAGGCCCCGCACGACGTCGCCATGTCCATAGATCAGGACGGTGGGGAGTGAGGGATCCTCTGTACGTGTGCCGACATAGACCGGACCGAAGCGGGAGACGGGGTTGTCATGGACCACGCCATCAAAGCCCATGCCCTCCATCAGTGCAGGGATGATTTCGCGGCAGTATTGCCGCAGCGCTGGCTGGCTGTCGGGCATCTGGCTCTCGGTAGGGATGGCCACCAGGCGACGCAGGGCGTCGAGATAACGTCCGCTATCGAAGCACTCCTCTGCGCGCACGATCGCGCCCTCACGGGACGGTTGCATCTGATCCCTTTCTCTCCCTGTCCTCGTCGGCCAGATGCTTGCATCGAGGGGCTGCCGCCACAACAGATATCCTCTTGGGCCGCGTTCCGGTGGTGCAGTCTTGAGATGGAGTCTCGGAGCACACGTCTCCGGGTAGAAGCGGCCCTACGCCTCAGTCCGTGGGTTGGATGCCTGCGCGCCGGGCCGTTTCGCGGATCAACGTGCGCTCACGCGCCAGCCAAGCGACGAAGCCCTCGGGCTGTTGCTCGTTCTCCGCGGCGATCTCCGCGCCAAGTTCCGCCTGTCGGGCTCGGTAGCCGGGGTGCGCCAGCCCCGCACGGACTGCCTCGCTCAGGGCGGTCAGCACGGGCGCAGGGGTGCCGGCAGGCGCCACCAGCCCGGCCCAGGACCCGCCCGTGAGGTTCAGCCCGCTTTCAATCAGCGTCGGCACCTCTGGCGCGATGGGCATCCGGCTTGCCGAGGACACGGCGAGGATGCGTGTCCGACCGTCCCGCCAAGTGGGCAGCACGGTCGAGATCTCAGCCATCACCAGCGGGATGGCACCCGAGAGTACGTCAGGCACCGATTGGCTCGACCCCCGGTAAGGCACATGGCTCAGGCGCACATCGGCGGCGGCCATGACCTGCTCGATCAGGAAATGCGTAGCACTTCCCTGACCCGAGGAGCCAATAGCCACATCGCCGGGCCTCTCCTTTGCGGCTTGCAGCATGTCGGCCACGCTGCGCCAGCGGCTGTCGGCGCGGACCGTCAGGGTCACGGGGCTCCGGCTGATCATGGAGACCGGCGCGAAGTCCGCCGCCGGATCATAGGAGAGCCGTGCCTGCAGCACCGGCGCGTTTGTCAGCGGCCCATTCGAGCCGAGCAGCAGCGTCTGCCCATCGGGGGCCGCCCTCGCGACGAACTCCGCGCCCACCGTTCCGCCCGCACCAGCTCGGTTCTCGATGATCACCGGCTGGCCGAGGTGCGCCGCCATCCGTTCGCCGAGGAGGCGGCCTTGGATATCGGAGGAGGTTCCGGCAGCAAATGGAACGATGATGCGCACGGGGCGCTGAGGAAAGGCTTGGGCACCAGCGGCCGGGACATGCAGCAGGGCTGGGCTGGCAAGAACCAGGCGGCGGTGCAAGCGCATGGGTAGGTTCCTCGGTCGACGCCTGGGAGGCTGCCATGCTGCTGCGATGGGAACCAAGATGATTCTGCCGATTTCCGAAGCTCTCGGACGGGCCAGGCAGGCTATTGGAGGTCGCGTTGGTGCGTGCCTAAACTTTGCGCCGGAACGACGGGAGATGAAGGTCCGTGATTGAGGTTGCGATGACGCGGACCGCTGCCGATGACCTGCCTGACCCTTACCGGTTGCGCCTCCCGGGTCCGACGGCGGTTCCCGAGCGCGTGCGCGCGGCGATGGCCCGCCCCGTGCTGAACCACCGCGGCCCCGAGTTCCGTGGTCAACTCGCGACGGCGGAGCGCCTGCTGCAGCCAATCCTCGGCACGGAGAATTCCGTGTTGTTGTTCGGATGCTCGGGCACAGGCATGATGGAAGCGGCGCTGCTCAATCTTCTTGCCCCAGGCGAGAGGCTGCTCTGCATTGTCCACGGCCAGTTTGGCGAGCGTTTCGCTGCGATCGGCGAGGCGCTCGGGGCTGTGGTGGACCGGGTTGAAATGGAGTGGGGGCAGGGGGTCGATATCAGCGCCGTTGCCGCGCGTCTCGAGGCCGCGCATTACCGCGCCATCACCGTGATCCATAATGAAAGCTCGACCGGCGCGGTCGCCGATCTGGCCGCGCTTGGCACCCTGCTGCGCGACAGGCCCGAGATCCTGGTGGTGGATTCGGTGAGCGGCCTTGGTGCGGTTCCCATGCGGCAGGACGAGTGGGGCGTGGATGTTGTCGTTTCAGCATCCCAGAAGGCGCTGATGTGCCCCCCAGGCCTTGGCTTGGTCAGCCTCGGCGCCAAGGCGCGTGCAGTGGTGGCGCGGCATACCGCGATGCCGCGCTTCTATTTCGATTTCCGCCGGGCGCTTGAGTCTGCGAGCAAGGCAGAAACGCCGTTCACCCCTCCAACCGCACATGTCGCGGCTTTGGTCGAGGCGCTCGAGATGATCCATGCCGAGGGGATGGAAGCCGCGCTGACCCGCCATCAAGCGTTGTCCACTGCGCTGCGAGCGGGCGGGGCCGCTATCGGCCTGCCGGATTTTACGCGGGCCCCGCTGCGCTCCTCGTCCGTGGTTGTGCTTTCCGTGCCGCCGGGACTGCTCGGGGGTGCAATCGTGCGGACGATGCGCGAGCGGTACGGATCCGTGATCGCCGGGGCACGGAACCGCCTCGCAGACCGCGTCATCCGCATCGGCACCATGGGTTTCCTCGCTCCTGGCGACATCCTCACGGACCTCCAACAGCTCGAGGAGGTTCTCGCCGGGCTTGGCCATCCGGTCGAGGTCGGGGCAGGGGTTGCGGCGGCCGCTCGCAGCCTGCACGCGTCTGCTCGCGAAGCGGGAAAGACGGTAGTCAGGGCGGCAAGCTGATCGCCAGCTTCAGCTGGCAGGTGGGAGAGGAGCAAGCATTCATGACAAGGCGCGCATTCCTGTTGAGCGGCCTGACGCCGCTGCTCGCGTCCCCTGGCATCACCGTCCACGCGCAGGATCTGCCGTCCCGTCCGGTCCGTCTGGTTGTGCCCTACGCACCGGGCGGCACGACCGACATCCTCGCGCGCGTTCTCGCCGAGCACTTCCAGGCCGAGTTTGGCCAGCCGCTCGTGGTCGATCTCCGGCCCGGGGCCGGCGGCACGGTTGGGACGGCACAGGTCGCACAGGCGGTGCCCGACGGCACGACCCTGGTCATGGGCACGCCTGGGACGCACGCCACCGCGAAGGCCCTTTACCCCAACCTCCCTTACGACCCGATCCGTGACTTTGCGCCGGTCACGCTGGTGGCCAACGTGCCGAACATCGTGGTGGTGAATCCCAACCTGCCGGTGCGAAGCATCGCCGAGCTGATCGCCGCAGCACGCGCGCGGCCTGGAAGCATCAATTATGGATCCGCCGGCAATGGCGCGACGACGCACCTGTCGGGTGAGCTGTTCCGCCTCATGACCGGCGCCCAGATCATCCATATCCCATATCGCGGCAGCGGTGCGGCGCTGATCGACCTCCAGGCAGGTCAGATCCAGCTCATGTTCGAGAATCTCCCGGGTGCCATCCAGCATGTCCGCGATGGGAGACTGCGCGCTCTTGCCGTTACCTCGCCCACGCGAGCGAAGGCCACGCCCGATCTCCCCACCGTCGCTGAGGCGGGGGTTCCGGGCTACGGCGTCGTCTCCTGGTTTGCGCTCTTCGCGCCCGCCGCAACGCCGGAGCCCGTGCTTGTTCGGTTGAACCAGGGCTTCCGGCGAATCATGGCCATCCCCTCCGTGCGGCAGCGCATGGAGGATCTTGGCGCCGAGCCGGCCGATGGTCCACCCGAACAGCTCGCCCGCCTGGTTGCCGATGAGAACACCCGCTGGACACGAGTGATCCAGGACGCGCAGATCCGCATCCAGTGAGCGACGCCATGACAGGCAAGCCCGCCCTCTCCCTCGGCATCGACATCGGCGGCACCTTCACCGACCTCGTGCTGCACGGGCCTGGGAGAGAGCGCTCCGACACGCTGAAGGTGCTCACGACCCATGCCGATCCGGTCCAGGGCATCCTGGCAGGGACGCGCCGGCTGCTCGAGCAGGCCGGCGCGGCGCCAGGCGAGGTGGGGCGGGTGGTCCACGCGACCACGCTCTTCACCAACGCGCTGATTGAACGCAAGGGCGCGAGGACGGCGCTGATCACGACCGCGGGCTTCCGGGACCTGCTCCATATCGGACGGGAGCGCCGCTACGAGCTTTACGACCTTCAGCTCCGCCCGCCCGAGCCGCTCGTGCCCGACCGCCTTCGCTTCGAGGTGCCAGAACGGGTGAAGGCGGACGGCACGGTCCTTGTGCCCCTCGACCTCGCGGAACTCGAGGAACGCGCTGCAGAGGCGGTGGAGATGGGCGCGGAATCGCTCGCCATCCTGTTCCTGCACAGCGACCTCCACCCGCAGCACGAGGCGGAGGCGGTCGCGCATCTCGCCAAGCACTTCCCGGAGCTTTCCGTCACCGCGTCGCACGGCATCGTGCGGGAGGTGCGCGAGTACGACCGTGGCTCCACCGCCACGGCGAACGCCTATGTCGCCCCGCTCGCCGAGCGCTACCTGGCCCGGCTGGGCTCGGAACTCGCGACGCTCGGCCTCCAAGCCCCGCTGCTGTTGATGCTCTCGAATGGCGGACTCACCCATGTGGCCGAGGCCCGACGCGCGCCCGTCCAGCTGCTGGAGTCGGGTCCGGCCGCGGGGGCGCTCGCGGCGGCCTTCCTCGCTGGTGAGGAAGAAGGCCGGCTCCTGGCTTTCGACCTCGGCGGCACGACAGCCAAGCTGTGCGTCGTCGAGAATGGCGAGCCCGAGGTCGTGTTCGGGTTCGAGGCGGCCCGCCAGGCGCGCTTCATCGAAGGCAGCGGCCTGCCGATCCGCATCTCCACCGTCGACCTCATCGAGATCGGTGCCGGCGGCGGGTCCATCGCGCGCCGCGACCCCATCGGGCTGCTGAAGGTAGGGCCGGACAGCGCGGGATCGGAGCCCGGTCCCGCTTCCTATGGGCGAGGCGGAACCCAGCCAACGGTCACGGACGCCAACCTCCTGCTCGGCTACCTCGACCCGGCGAGCTTCGCGGGCGGCCGGCTTCCCCTGGACCGGCAAGCGGCTGCGGATGCGGTGGGGCGCCTGGCCGCTTCGCTCGACATCTCGTCCGAGGCTGCGGCCTGGGGCATTCATGATGTGGCGACAGAAGCTATGGCCGGCGCGGCGCGCACCCATCTTGCCGAGCGTGGCCGGGACGCCTCGGAGTTCACACTGGTCTGCACGGGGGGCGGCGGGCCGGTTCATGGGCATCATCTGGCCCGCAAGCTCGGCATCCGGCGCATGATCATCCCGCCCGAGGCCGGCGTCGCCTCCGCACTGGGCATGCTCGCCGCACCGCCGCGGGTGGACAAGGTCATGAGCCTCGGCCAGCGCCTCGATGCCTGCACGGCCTCCTTCCTCGCTTCCGCCTTTGGCGGGCTGGAGGAGGAGGCGCGCCAAGTGCTGGCCGATGGCGGGTGGACCGGCGAGGAGGTGGCGGCCGGCCGGATGGTGGATGCCCGCTGCGTTGGCCAGGGCGCCCATATGCCTGTCTCATTGCCGCCCGCGCCCTGGCCCATGGAGGACGAGGCTGTACGCGAACTGATCCGCGACGCGTTTCGCCTGGCCTATGTCGCGCGCTACAGCCGCCCGCCGCCGGCGGTGCCGATCGAGCTGGTTCACGCGCGCGTCGTCCTGCGCGGCGCGAAGGGCGCAGCACAAATCAATGCCGGATCCGGACCGGATGCGACGGAAGCGGCGGCCAATTGGCGCCGCATCGTCATCGGTGGCGAGGAGCACGAGGCTGCCGTGCATCGCCGCGCCTCGCTTCCCGTGGGTTTTGTGGCCACCGGTCCGGCCCTGGTAGAGGAAGCGGGCTCGACGCTCGTCGTCGGGCCCGGATCGCGGCTTATGGTGCTTCGTTCGGGCAACATCCTGGTGGAGCTGAACTGATGGCGCACCTTGACCCCGTCACGCTGGAGCTGGTCTGGACGCGGCTGATCGCGGCCGTGGACGAGGCGGCGAAGGCGATTGTCCGCACCTCCTTCTCGACCCTGTCCAACGAGGCGAACGACTTCGCCTGCGTCCTCACGGATGCCGAGGGCCGGTCCCTCGCGCAGAACACGGGGTCGATCCCGAGCTTCATCGGCACGCTGCCCGGGACGGTCCGGGCGGTCCGCGCCGCTTTCCCGGCCGACCGGATGCAGCCGGGCGACGTGTTCATCACGAACAACCCTTGGATCGGCACGGGCCACCTCAACGACATCTCAGTCGTGCGGCCGATCTACCTCGAAAGCAGCATCGTCGGCTTTGCCGCCACGACGAGCCACGTTCCGGATATCGGCGGCCGCATCCGAAGCACCGAAGCGCGCGAGTTGTTCGAGGAAGGCTTCCACATCCCGCCGATGCGGCTGATGCGCGGCGAAGTGCCGGACGCCACCCTGTTGGCACTTCTGCGCGCCAATGTCCGGACCCCCGACCAGACCGAGGGCGATGTCTGGGCCCAGGTGGGCGCCGTGTCCCTGATCGAGGACCGTGTGCGCCGCGCTCTCGAGGACCATCGGATGTCAGGCCTTTCGGTCGTGGCCTCGGAGATCTTCGACCGCTCTGAGGCGGAGATGCGCAGGCGCATCGCGCTGCTGCCCGAGGGCACCTGGCGCTCCACCATGCAGACGGACGGGCTGGAAGACCCCTTCACCTTCGAGGTCGAGGTCACCTTGCGGGGCGGGGAGGTCGCGGTGGATTTCACGGGGACCAGCCCGCAGCAGCGTCGCGCCGTGAACTGCGTGATGGCCTACACCACGGCGATGACACATTTTGCGCTGAAGGCGCTGCTCCTGCCGGAACTGCCAAACAACGAGGGCGTGTTCCGGCCGATCCACGTCCATGCGCCAGAGGGCTGCATTCTCAACCCGCGGCACCCCGCCGCCGTTGGTGGGCGTGCGGCAACCGGTCACTACGTGCCGGTCCTCGTCTTCAGTGCCTTGGCCGAGGCGCTACCAGATAAAGTGCGCGCCGCCCCCGGAAGCCCACTTTGGATCATGAACCTGGCCGGCACGGACACGCAGGGCCGGACCTTCGCCAACGTGATGTTCTTCAATGGCGGGACCGGCGCGGGCGCGACCCAGGGTGGTGCGGACTGCATTTCCTGGCCATCCAACATCTCGGCAACGCCTATTGAGGTGGTGGAGCGGACCGCCCCTTTGCTCATCCATCGCAAGGCACTGCGGCCTGACTCTGGCGGCGCCGGCAGTTTCCATGGCGGCCGGGGTCAGGAGGTTCTGCTGGAATGCGAGGCAGAGGACGTTGGCGCCGTTTTTGTTACGGAGCGCCTGCGGTTCGCGGCGCACGGCCTGTTCGGCGGTGCCTCGGGCGCCATTGGTGAGGTGCTGATTGATGGGATAGCGGTGAACACGCGACAACTTCAGATGCTGCGCAAAGGCAGCCGCGTCACTGTCCGCACGCCAGGTGGCGGTGGCTTCGGCCCTATCCAAGGGAGCGAGTGACTCATCCGGTTGGCGCTAACACCGCATCGACCGCCTGGTGCGCCAGGCGGATGCCGCTTCCTCGCTTCTCTTCTGTTTTTCTTGAACCCCGCTCTAGCACCGAACAAGAAAAGAATACACTCGCCGCCTTGGCCTCAAGTGCCTCTCTGATAGGCACCGCACTGCATCGAGGTCGCTTGCCCAGCCCTTTCTCTTGGACCTCTTTTGATCATTCACTTTTTAGTGAGGATCAAGATGTGCATTCCAGCTTGGGCCGTTGATGCTTTCCTAAAGAACAAGCGCCTGCCGCTCGACCCCATCGAGGCCGCGCAGGATCTGAGCAAGCGTCCCGATGACATGGGCTTCATCGTCACCATGCATGCACGGACATCTCTTTCTGCTTGATCTGCGCGTGGATGACACCGTTGTGTTCACCCTTACGCTTATCACCTTGGACCCTGATCGGGAGGCGCTGCGTCGGGGCAGCCGCATTCTGACCGTCGAGCCCGAGGCCGAGAGCCGCTTCGCGATCGACCCTTCAGCGCGGCCGTATCGTCCAGGACGCGGCCTGACGCCTTTCCACCTAGTCGCGCCCCAAGGTTAGCACCACCCTTGCCGCCGGCTGCGGCCGTCATAGGGTCGCGCGAAGCCCTCTGCGATCAGCACCTGCGCGACATCCCAGCCTTCCCGGTCCCGCACCACGGCCAACAGCCTTCCATAGCGGTCGCGGCCCCGCGGTTCGATCGTCACGCCCCGCGCGACTAGCATCGCCAGCCGGTCCCTGGCCGCACGGGCCAGGCGCGCCTCACGAGGGCACTTCCCGCGCATCTCCGGCGCGTCCAGACCAATGATTCGGATGCGCTCAGCCCCACAGCGCAAGGTGTCGCCATCGGTCGCCTGGCAGCGCAGTCCTTGAGCGGATGCGGGCGCCATCAAAAGAAGACTCATGAAGACCATGGCGATCAATGACTGGCGTCCGCGCCACCATCGGCCCGAAGCTTCATTCATGAGGAAGGTTCGCATCCGACGAGTGTTCATTGCTTAGGGCGTGCTGGCCATAGCGCTCCTGCTGCCACGGGAGGGCGCAGCGCAGTTCAGCAATTGCCCCGACATCGCGAACCCAGCCCAGTGCCTGGAGTGCTACGATCGCCAGCGAAGTGTTCAACTGCAGCAGCGCGCCGCGCCACCGCCGCAGATCTGGCCCTTCAGCAGGGGAGGGGGCTCCTGCACGCGAAGCATCCCCTGCGCCGGGCCGCGAAGCGGCGTCTAATACTTCACCCAGTCCGGCCGGAAGCAGAACCTGCCGCGCTGACCCGCGCACCGCTCTTGCGCGGCCTTCGCTCGGAAACAGGGGCGCGATTCTTGGAAACGGTGAGAGACCTGAAAGTCGGAATGGAGGCCAATTCCTCCGTCATCTTCGGCGCCAGCATAGCGAGGTCGTAGACGGCCTGCACTCTGAGCCAAGTCTGCGGGCCTATGCCCGTGAGCTTTCCGAGCCGCAGCGCCATGGCCGGCGACACGCCGATGCGCCCGTCGCGCAACCTGTAGAGCAGCTGGTGGGTCAGCCCCATCAGCGCCGCGGCCTGAGGCAGGGAGAGGCCTAGCGGCGGCAGCACGTCCTCGACCAGCATCCGGCCCGGGTGGCGCGGCCTTCCATCTCAAGAGGCGAGTGGCGCCCAGCCGGGCAGGAAGTCGGCGCGCTGCAGAGGGCTGAGGATCACGGCGCGCTCAACCGTGGTTCTGCCATCCGTGCCGAAGCGCGTCACGCTGCCGATGGCAAAGTCTTCGTAGATCGCGCTCTCCCCGCCGAACAGCCACTCACGGTGCACGGGGCCAGTCTCCTCGGGGATTTCAGCGCGGCCTATCAGCCGCTTGTGCCCGTCCTCGTCCACGTAGACCTTCATCCGTCCCTCCGCATGACCATTGACGGGTAGCAGAGGTGGCGGAGCGTGGTATCCGTGAGAGCCCGCATTCTGGCGTTTGAATCGCCGGCTCTCAGCGTCCCGAGCGCTCGAAGCCTGACAGCAGCGCCTCAATCAGGCCTTCACGCGTCACCCGATCCCACTGACTGGCATGTGGAGAAGCGGATCGGGACGTCAAAGACTGCGGAAAGAAGAGTGAACGCGCGTCTCCATCGCTGCCGATGCGGAGGTAGCCAATGGGGCAGGAGGCGAAGCAGTTCTTGGCAGGCGTCTCCCTTTCGCTTTCGGGCAACCTGCTGATCCAGTACCGCTCTAAACAGCGATGCAGGCTCGATCGGGTCAGGTGCGAGATGGTGGACTGCAGCGCAAGAGCCAGCGCGTCATGGCGCGGCCCTGTCGGCTGCCCTGCCGCGGATCTGGTCGAGCACCGGGCGCAGGAAAGTGGCAAAGTGCTCGTAATTCTCACTCATCGGAAAATGGCCAAGGCGGGACATGATCGTCACGTCGCTGCCGGGAATGTGCCGCGCCGTTTCGCGCGTCGCCTCGGGCGAGCACGAATAGTCATATTCCCCGGTCAGCAGCCAAACTGGGCATCGCGCCGTGTCAATGGCTTCAAGGCGCGCGCGCAAGTCGCCCTCGGCCTTGTAGAAATGCAGGTCGCCACGGAACACGCCGGGGCCGCCCTGCATGTAGTGCCACAGCGTTTCCCATCGCTCGTTCTCGGGCGATTGTGGCGCCATGAGGCCAGAGACGATCCCGGCGCAGACCTCGCCGCCATGCACGTCGGGCCGGTGCGCCCATTCCGTGTCGTAGTAGGGATCCACATGCGAGGAGGATTGCAGGCCAATGACGCCGCCCAGGCGCGCTCCATGGGACGCGGCCAATTCGAGCACCACGCGCCCGCCGATCGAGCAGCCCATCACCACCGGGCGGTCGAGGCCCAGAGCGTCCGAGACGCCGAGGATCGCCTCGACATACGAGGCGGTGGTGAGCTTGTACTCCTCCTTCCACCATCCATCCGGCGGCGAGGACTTGCCGTGCCAGGGCAGATCGAAGGTGACGCAGCGGAAGTGCTGTGTCACGCGGGCGTCATTTAGCAGACCACGCCATTGCCGTGTGTCGGAGCCGGCGGTGTGCAGGCACAGCAGGGGAATGCCGCTTCCCGTTTCCTCGACATAGATGCGGTGGAGCTTTCCCCCGAGAGGCACGGCCATGTAGCCGCCGCGGATCGGCTCCATCATGCCGCTGCCCTCGCGGGTTGGCTGCGCAGGGTGGCAAGGGCCGCCTTGAACCAGAGCAGATGGCTCATGAAGGGATGGAGGTTGCCTTCCAGCCGTAGCTCCCTTCCGCGCAGTAGGGCCATCAGGTCGTGGCGGCCGGGTGGCGGCTCGGGCGACAGGAATGCCTGCCAAGCCTCCAGCTCGATGCGGATGGCGAGGGTCCAGGACGGCATGAGGAAGGGGCCGTGGCGCACGGACTCCACGGCGCCGTCGCGCAGCCGCAGCATCCATTCCTCGGTGCCGACGGCGAGCAGAACGTCGGCATCCAGAAAGCGGCCCCAGCGGCGCAGCATGGGGTTGCCGTTCACGAGGCTGGGAAGATCCTCCGGCGTCATGCCGGCACCAGGGCGCAGCCCGCGCCCGCCATGGGGCGGAAGGCCTGATCGGCGGGGATGGTACGGGCGGTGGCGTAGTACTCCCAGGGACCCTTGCTTTCCTCCGGCGCCTTGACGCGGAAGAGATACATCTCGTGCACCTTGCGGCCGTCGGCGCGCACGGTGCCTTGACCGAAGAGCGGATCCTCCGTGCCGTTCGCCTTCATCCAGGCGATCGCCGCGCGGCCGCTGGGATTGTCGCCCAGCGCGGCGCGAGCCTTGAGGTAGTGGAGCACGGCGGAATAGCCGCCCGCATGAATCATTCCCGGCTTGTGGCCGTTCATCTGCGGGGCGTAGCGGGCCGAGAAGGCGCGCGTGGCCTCGTTCATGTCCCAGTAGAAGGCCTCGGTCAGGGTCAGCCCCTGCGCCGCCGGCAACCCCAGCGCGTGCACGTCGGCGATCTGGAACAGCAGCGCCGCGAGGCGAGTGCCTCGGCGGGCGAGGCCGAACTCGGCCGCCTGCTTCAGGCAGTTCACCGTGTCGCTGCCGGCATTCGCGAGGCCGATCACCTTGGCGCGGCTGGCCTGGGCCTGGACCAGGAAGGAGGAGAAGTCTGTCGTGCCGGGGAAGGGGGTGCGCGCCGTGCCGAGGACGCGCCCGCCGGCCTCCCGCACGAAGCCTGCCGTGTCGGCCTCCAGCGCATGGCCGAAGGCATAGTCGGCGGTGATGAAGAACCAGGTATCCGCCCCGTCCGCCACCAGGGCACGGCCCGTCCCGGCTGCGAGGGACCAAGTGTCGTAGGTCCAGTGCACGTGGTTCGGACCGCAATTCGCTCCAGTGAGCGCGGCAGAGGCTGGTCCAGTGAAGAGCGCGACCTTGTCCTTCTCCGCCACCAGCCCCGCCATGCCGAGGGCAGCGGAGGAGACAGGCACGTCCAGGATGGCGTCCACACCCTGCCGGTCCAGCCAGTCGCGCGCGATGGCAAGGCCGAGGTCCGGGCGGTTCTGAAAATCTGCCTGGATCACTTCCACGCGTAGCCCGGGGTGGGAGTGCATGAAATCTTCGGCGGCCAGCCTCGCGCCGACCACCGAGCCGGGACCCGTGTTGGCGGCGTAGGGTCCGTTCATGTCGCTGAGCACGCCGATCTTCACGATGCGGGCCGGCTGTGCGCGAAGGGCGGGTGACGAGAGCGTCGTGGACGCGAGAGCCCCGCCGATCAGCAGGGCGCGCCTGCCGGCCTGTGTCGTCATCATTTTCTTCCTCCCATTTGGCCGAAGCTTAGGCGTCGTCGGCGCGGGAGCCAATCGGGAGCGCTGCCCGCTCGCTATCCTGCCGGCCAGGGCATCAGAGGCCTGCTGTCAGCCGGCGCCAGCGGAGGCCCAAAAACCGGGGCGAACTGACTGGGCACCGTCTTCCTGTGGTGAGCGAGACGATCATCACCGCGAACCGACGAATGTCCCGAAAGGCAAGGAGTCCTTCCGAACCGGACATTTTCGTAGTGAGCCCAAGCGCAGCAGGAAACGGGATGCAGGAAAATTCCATCTTTTCCTCAGGCGATCTGCAGGACCTCCTCAGGATTCAGATCGGCCCTTTGCACCATTCTCCACTCACCGATGCAGAATGGCACGGGGGCATCCAGACGGTCTGGAACGCGCCGGCCAGCATCGCGAGGGAGAACCAACATGTCTGTTTTCAAGAGCACCCTGGCCCTGGCCGCTGTCACCGCGGCCCTCCTCGGCACCGGCACGGCCAGCGCCCAGGCCTGCCCGTGCATGACCCAGGGCGCCGAGGATTCGAGCATCGACTACGGGCCAGGCCGACCCAACAACGTCGTCGGCGGCGGCCGGCTGGTCGCCATCTTCGATGAGGAGAACCACGGCGCCACCTATTTCGAGCCGCAATACGAGCAGCAGGCCCGGGCCCGCATGGTCGCTCATGTCTTCACCTCGGGTGATGGCCGTGCCGAGGTGGCCTGGGTGCCCGAAGGCACGCAGGCGACCGCCCTGGCCACGCTAGGTGGGGACGGCAGCCTGCATCAGGCGCGCCTCCGCCCGCAGCGCCTCGCCAGCCGGTGAGCCCCGCATCAGGGTCCGGCTTACCGTGGAGCGAACCCGGGCCATTTCTTCTGTCCGAGGACCAAGCCAATCCAGCGCTATGCGCGCCGGATCTTTGGACGACACGGATGCAGCTCTGGCTCCGGGCATCCCAGTCGCGACACGGAAAAGAAGCAACAAGCCGCCCATCCATCCAGGCCGCCACTCAAGGGCTATGTGGCGCTCCAGGAGGCTCGATCGCTGACTTCTAAACCAGCGCATGGCCGCGCAAGACAGGCTTCGATGCCTCACAAAATGGCCCAGGGCAGGGACACAACCACCCTGGGCACACCCTCACAGGGCTGCCCCATAACATTCGTTATGGAAAATAAGTACTTGATATTGCTTGTTATTCCCTAGTTTTAGCAACGGCTCAGCCCCGCCGCAAGGAAGTCCTCTCGTCATGCACCTGCATGACCCCTCCGGCCTGACGGACGAGGAATGGGCGCGGATCGAGCCGCTGCTGCCGAAGCCGTCGCGACGGGGCCGCAAGCCCACCGTTGCCCTGCGCGGAGTGCTCAACGCCATCCGCTGCACGGCTCGCAGCGCGGGCGGCTGGCGCATGCTGCCAGTTCATTTCGATCCTTGGCAGACAGTCTACTGGTGGTTCCGACGTTTCGTCCGCCGGTTGCTGTTCCGCACCATCCACGACGCGGCGCTGATGCTGGATCGCAAGGCGGCCGGACGCGAGGCCAGCCCCACGGGTGACGTGCTCGACAGCCAAACGGTGAAGGCCCCCTTCGCCGAGGTGCGCGGCTTCGACGGCGGGAAAAGGATCGTCGGGCGTGAGCGCCACATATTTGCCGACCGGCTCCCCGCCCTAGCGGGGCTGTCTACCGTCCCTGCCGCAGCGCGCCGTCACCGAAGCTCACGGTCTGCGCAGGCTGTCTTTGCCAGGCCGGAATCTGCACCCGGAGCCGTCCATCTTCTGCGACGGCGACGCGCGGGTTGGGTGAGCAGGACCCGAAGAGCGGCGAGATTGCCGTGCCACTGGCCCCCATTTCCAGGATACGGAACTTGGCCGGGCAGACCTGCCCACCACTCGCGACCGTCAGCAACACAAAGGTCCGGTCCCCCGCCGGGTAAACACCCGCGAAGCCTCCAAAGCCTTCTTCATCCTTCAGGATCTCCCGGCCGCGCGCGTGCAAGGAGAACTCCCCAAGGCCGGTGGCCTGCATCACCAGGCGCGCTGGACCGAGGACGTGTGTCTGCCGAAAGCGTGGCTCGCCACCCAGCACTGGCCATTCAAGCCGCACCTCGCCGCCCGGGATCCGCTCGGTGCGCGGGGCCTGAGCGGAGGCAAGCACGGAAACGCAGGCGGCCACCAGCACAGCAGCCGCCCAAACCATCTTCTTCATGCTTTGCGGATCAGCCCTTTGCGGCCTTGCGCTTGGCCTTCTTGAGGCTCGCGTGGGCATCCGTCTTCATGGAAACCGAGGGACGGAACTTGAACGCGACGCCGGCCTTGATCTTGATCTTCTCCTGAGTGCGCGGATTGAAGCCCGAGCGCGCGGCGCGCTCGCGCACCGTCAGCGAGCCGATCTCGGGCAGCCCCAGGCGTCCCTCGCGCACCAGCTCGTCGCGCAGCGCCCCCAGGATCTCGCCGGCCAGCCGCGTGGCCTCCACCCCGGTGATCTCGATGTTGCTCTTGATGGTCTCGATGATCAGCGCCTTGGACATGCTTCCATTCCTTTACGAAAGAACTCGCTCAGCGAGTGCCTTCGTTTGAAGCGCATAGGGAGGCGCTTGGGAATCCCCATCTGCTGAGACGGAAACTACGTAGGCGCCTTCAGGCCATCGCAGGTTCAGCCGGCAAGAGACCAGCATTGCGCGCTTCTTCGTCCGCAACGTCCAGCAGCGGCTGCAGGTGATCGAACCGCTCGCCGCGCCCCCGGGCACAGTCGGCAAAGGACTTCCAGCTCTGCGCGTGCTCCTTCTCGTCGAGATGGCCGCAAGCCAGCTGATAGCGGAGCCAGACGCCATAAAGGAGGCCAACGTCGCCCTCGCAGTATCGACCCACCTCCTCGATCCGCCCCTCGTTCACCATGGCCTCGACCATGGAGCCCTCCACGCCGTCGGCTTTGCCAGGCAGGCCAAGCACGGCCGCGATTTCCACCAGCTTGCACTTCGGGCCGGGCGACCAGTTTGCCAGGACCTCCATCAGATCCACGTGGCACTCGGCGTAGCGCTTCCAGTAGTCGTGCGGCAGCGAGTAGCCATTCTCCCGTTTGAACTTCCAGTCCTGGATTCCCGCAGGTTTGCGATAGGTGAGGTACTGGGCGGGAAGACGCAGTGCGACAGCCCGAAAACGCGCCACCGGCAGATCGAAGCCGGTCGTGTTCCAGCCAATGATGCAAGGCTGCTCGTTGGTTCCACGGCGCGGCCCAAGCAGCTGGTCCAGCCGCTCCAGATTGTCTCGCTCGCTTCCGTGGCCGGTGTGCCGTGTGGCGATGCGCAGCACATCCCAGTGCCGGGATTTCTCGGTATTCTCCGTGCGGCGGCACAGGATCACCGAGGTCGCGACGATCTTGTGCAAGACCGATTTGACGAAGACCTCTTTGTCTTCCTGGCCTGACCGGCGGCAGTAATCCGTCAGCGCTGCGCGCACCTCTGCGTCCGGCGCCTCGGGGCCAAAGCCGAGCAAGCGACGCGCCGCGTCGAGGTCCGGCACCGTCTCAAGGTCGAGCACGACGGCGCTTTCGGTTTCCCTGGGTGGTTTCGCTTCTTCGTCCACCACATCCTCCCCGGCATGAACCTTCCGGGAACTGTCTACCAACGGAGGAAGGGGGTTCCGCAAGAGTCCGGTAAGACGTTCCGCAGGTGGGCTGTTGAAAGAAAACCTCCCGAGGCCTTTCGCTCAGGCATAGCCGCCGTGCTCGATGTCGGTGAGATAAGCGCACACAGCGTCTGCTCGGCCGGTCTTCACGAGGTCCTCGGCGGTCAGATCGCCAAACCCGGGCAGGTTCTGCGACTGGCACCAAACGAGCGCCGCGTGTTCGGAACCAGCGGCTTGGCGAACCCGACCTATGACGTCCGCCATGTCGCGGAGCCGAGCCGGGGCCGTGGGTGTGGACATGCGCCCGCCCTGCGTCAGCGTCTCTGAGGACACACCAACGGCTTCCGCGAGTTGCTCCATGGTGATGCACAGGCGGTCGCAAACCGCCTGAGGCCGGATCTGTCCGCCGCCGTCGGACACCGCGGCGAGGAACTCGGATGGATCAGGCTGGATGTGCATCACGGCTCCTGTCGCTGCCTCTCAGGCAGCGCCTCCACGTAAGCCGGGACCGCTATGCAGCCTCTGACTGCCGGCGCCGTCCGTCCGGAGCCAAAGGAGGTGGATCGGCGGCCATCGCAGCTGCGCGGCGCTCAAGCCACGCTGCGATTTCCTCGGGCACGCTGCCCATGCCTCTTGCCCATTTGCGGACGCGCGCCTCGTCCATGACGAGGGCTTCGGCCAAGCCTCGCTGCGTCCAGCGCAGCAGGGTCAGACACTCGCGCAGGCGAGTCGGGGTCATCCGCCCCCTCCCAGCCAACGGGCGATCACCGGGGCGGCGGCTGTCAGTGCGCCGATTGCAGCCACCACCGCCGCCACTGGAGTGACGAAACGCGTCACGCGCAAGTTGGAAGCTTCGGCACTCAGCTTCGCGGCCTCGGCGGTCAGCTTGTGCTGCTCGGCGACGAACTTCCGCGTCTCTTCCTGCTGACGCTCGATGCGGGAAACCAACTCCGCAAGGTTGAGGCGCTCGGGGATGTCCGTGGTGGTGCTCAGCGGTGTCTCCACTCGGTCTGGCGGGGCTGGCCCCTCGCCCTGTCTGCAACATGCGAATTTGTGGCGCACTCGTCAACGTTAAATCCGCAATATGCGGATAAATTTCGGCCTCTTTGCCGACCGTCGTTAAGCGCCGCGTGATGCGGCCCAACCTATCCCCGCTTCGCCCTTGCGTCAGGTTTGCCCACCGGCGGCCGCCAGAACTCGGCCTGGGCCTTGCTGGCGTCGAGCGCCCCTTGCCCTTCTGTTGCCAAGCGACGGCGCTCGGCCTCGCTTACGCGCCGAGCCCGGTGCGCGTAACGAGGATCGCCCTCCACGAGATGCAGGTGCTCGGCCAAGCGATTACGCTCCAGCCAGCCCACTGTTGCCTCAAGCTCGGCCAGGGTCATCAGCCCCCTGCCCTTGCCCATGACGCGCTTCAGGACCGCATTGTAGCGGTGATAGGTCCCGTCCCCGCGCGGGGCCCGCAGCGCCGCCTCGTCCTCCACCGCCTGTGCTGCCACCATCTCGCCGACTTGGTGCCGCAGACGGCGCTCCAAGCTGGAAGGCGTCGGGGCATCCGGTGAGGTGGGGAGCCCATCGAGCAACGGGCTCGGCTCATTCGCTTGTGGGCGACCGACCTGGAGCGTGGGCCCGGCCGCCAGGTTCTCCCACCTCATCCCGGTGGCATTTGAGGACAGCGGCACGATGCCGTGCCGGCCTTCTTCCTCAAGCTCCTGCTTCAGCCAATCCGGAAGCTTCTGCCCCCGGTTTTCCTTGGGCCGCCGCGCCACCGTGCCCTGCTCAGTCTCGATGCGGCGCCGGAAGGCGCGGAAGAGCAAGTCATCGGGATGGAAGACCAAGGCCCGCTGCTCCTCAACCGGACCAGCATGCGGATCAATCCGGGTCGCCCGGGCGATCATCTGCTCCAGCCAGGGGCGCGAGCGGATATGGGTGAGCGCGGCCACGACCGACACCGAAGGAGCATCCAGCCCCTCATAGGCCATCGCCACGGTCACGAGGCAGGCTGGTTCGGGAAGGAGGCGAAAGGCCGCCAGCGTCTCCTGCGCGTCCCGCTCGTCCGAGGTGGCGAGGCGCGCATCCACGAGGCGTCGAGCGACGGGCAGGCGGCCGCGGATGTGGTCGAGGTAGCGCCGTGCCTGAGCCTGGTCAGGTGCAACCACGAGGAGCTTTCCCAGGCCCTTGCCGCCGTCCTTTGCCGTCAGCCCCAACCTGCGCCGCCGCTCTGCCCTGAGCATCCGCGTCTCGTCAAAAGCGCGGTCGAGCAGCTGCAGGGCGAACTCGGTGCGAAGCGCGGTGAACAAGGCTGGCCGCGTCGTTTCGTAATCGGCATCGAGGCTGTGCGGCCCCACGGCTGGGCCATCCGGCTCAATCCATGAGGCTTCGCCCTGCACCGCGCCAAAGGTCACCGGCAGGACGGCCTTCTCTCTCAGGGCTTCCGCGCGCGAGTAGCCGACCACAGCCCAGCTGGAAGCGTGAAGATCCACCTCCCTTGTCCGGTCCGACGTCCCCTTCCCATAGGGCAGCCACAGGATCGGCCGGCCATCGGCCCGCATCAGCGTGCCCGAGAGCAAGAGGCGCACCCGGGCCAGTTCCAGCATTGGCAAGAGCGCCCGCGACCAGGACGCTTCCCGCTCCAACGCCCAAGCTCCCTCCCCCACCTGCCCGGATGGTTCCGCGTCACTCAAGGCTGGGAGGTGATGGATCTCGTCCACCACGAGCAGATACCGATGCGAGGCGAACTCCCGCATGTGCAACTCAGGCGCAGCGGCGACGGCTTGGTAGGTGGTCACATACCCGGCGAGGCCTCGGCACGGATCGGGCCCGTTGTCGGCCGCGCGGACGGACAGGCTGTGACCAAGCTCGGTGCGCCAGCCGCCGTCGGCAAAGGCCTCTTCGGCTTGAAGGCGGAGACTGTCCCTGGGCACCACCCAACACACTCGATCTACGACCCCGGCACGGATCAGCTCGCTGGCGGCAAGGACAGGCAGGAGGCTCTTGCCCCCGCCCGGCGTCACTGCAGCCAGGATGTCCTGCAGCCCGGCCGCCTCGCCCGACGCGATCGCACGCACGACCCCGAGGATGCGGCGCTGGTGCGTGCGAAGGGATCGGGCCATTCGACGAGTCTAAGCGCTTGGAATCCCGATGTGAATCGACCAACGCTGGGAACGACGAGGGGCGTTCTTGGTGCTCAGTGCTTCTCAGGAACGGCGATCACTTTGGCGCCCTCCGACCGCTTCTTTTCCCAGCACGCATACAACGCCACCCATCCGGCCGGCGGGAGGAAGATCGCCTCGCGCCGGAACAGGTAGCCCGCCGCCCGCTCGATCCAGAAGCCGGCTTCGCTGACGCCCCAGGCCGCCGCGGCATTGAAGAGGTTCGCCTTCTTCGCGAGAAAAACCGCCAGCGTCCGATCTGCGACGCTCGCCATAGGGGACAGTGCCTCGTCTGCGGCGGGTGGTGGCACCTCCACCCCCGCATCGGCTGCCAGCCGGCAGGCCGCTTCGCGCGCTGCACCGGAAAGCGCCCGGTCGTCCGGATCCTCGATCCCAATGAGCTTCTCGATGAGCTTTGCCGGAGGCTGCCCGGCCTCCGTCGCGCCTCGGGTCATCTCGTGCACGAAGGCCCACACCTCGTGGAGCGCATCCGGGCCGAAGGCGTAGGAGCCCGCGTCCGCGGCCAGCGCCTGGCGCGCGCATTCGATCATCCGCGCCTCCAGGGTCTGCACCGTGGCTTGGCCCGGTTCGGGAGTGGAGGAAGCGGTCAAATCCGGCCTCCCTCATGGCGCTCGGGCGTCACCGTGCCCGTGTCTAGATTCAGGATGTAGCTCTCCGAGTTGACCGACCACACACGCTGCCACTCCGCGTGCAGCCCGACCCACTCGGCCGACGGCTGGAAGAGCGGATCGCGCAGCATGAGGTGGGCGGCCGCCTGTTCGAGGCGGCCCGCGCCGATGTCCGAGCCCCAGGCGGCCCCGGCATGAAACATCGGGGCTTTCTGCATGAGGAACACGGCCAAGATTCGATCGGCGAGTTGATCCACGCCCCGATAATGATCCTCCGGCAAACTTGGCGGCTCCACCCCGGCCTCCGCTGCCAGCCGCCGCGCGGCCTCGACCGCGGCGCCGCGCAGGATGCCCCTTCGGCTTTCCTCGGTCTCCACCAGCGCCTGGATCAGCTGTGCGGTCGGCGGGCCAATCTCGCTGCGGCCCCGCTCTGACCCTGGATGAAGAGCCAGACCGCATTCAGCGCCTTGCCGTCGAAGGTATAGGCATCCGGCTGGCCTTCGCGCGCCGGCTTGGCCGCTTCCAGAACCCGCTCGGCATACGCCACCATCCGGTTCTCCAACTCGGGTACGCTCAGCGCGGCCATGCTCTGTCCTTTCTCGCTCTTGGAACAAACGTAGTCCATGCGAGGATGAGCAACACCCTCGGGCGAAAGCTTTGCTCCCTTACCCCCATGAAATTCCGCCCTGACCTTTCGCCCGCGCGGGAATACCTGCCGCGGGTCGCATCTGGAATCGAGCCTTGTCGCACATCGAGCCCACCCTCACCCGCGAGCAGGCCGCCATAGTGGAGGCCGCTCACAAGCTGCGCCTCGGAGAGTGCCTGCGCGTCATCGCCTTCGCGGGCGCGGGCAAGACCTCAACCCTGCGCGCCGTGGCCGGTGCCATGGGCCAGCGCCGCGGCCTCTATGTCGCTTTCAACAAGGCGATCGCCGCAGAGGCCAAGAGCCGCTTCCCCGAGACGATGCGCTGCCAGACCATGCACAGCGTCGCCTGGGGCGCACAGGGCCTGAAACCCGACGAGATTGGCCCGCTGAACGCCCATTCGGTGCTGGCCCATTTCGGCAATCAGGGCTGGTCCCCTGCCCCGGTCGCTGGGCTGCGCCCCATCAGCCAAGCCCGCCATGTCGCCCGGCTGGTCACCGCCTTCTGCCAGGGCGCGGCCCAAGAGCCGACCCAGGCCGAGATCGAGGAGCTGCTGGACCGGCACGTGCTGCGATTACCGCCCGCCGGGGCTTCCGCCGTTCACGAGGCGCACCAGCCACTGCTGCGCAAGCGCGAGGTCCTGGGGCACGTGCTCCGGGACCGAGGCCGAGAGGCCTGCCGACGCTTCCTGGGATGGCGCGCGAACGGCCTCAAGATCAGTCACGACATCTACCTCAAGTCCTTTGCCCTGGATGAGGACTTGATCAGGCACGCGCTGCAGCAGGTGGATTACATTTGCTTGGACGAGGCGCAGGACCTGAACCCGGTGTTGCGCCAGATCGCGGTGGCGGCCGGCAAGCCCGTGATCGCCGTGGGCGACCCTTGGCAGGCGATCTATGGTTGGCGTGGCGCCCAGGACGCGCTGCGGCACCTACTGGGCGATCGCCTCTACCTGTCGCAGTCCTTTCGGTTCGGGGACGCAGTGGCCGCCGTCGCGCGCCGCGTGCTGGCGAGCCGACCCGGCAGCAAGCCCGAGCGGCCGCTTCGCAAGGTGGAGCGCGAGGGCCTCGTACGCCCCTACGCCGGGCCGCCGCAGGGGGTGCGCGCCGTGCTGTGCCGGACCAATGCCAGGCTGCTCAAGCAGGCCTTCGCCCTGGCCCAGATCGGCCGCAGCTTCCACGTGCCCGGCGGGATCGAGGAGATGGCGACCGAGGTCTGTTCCGCGCAGGCCCTGGCCGAGGGGCGCATGCAGGAGGTGAGAGCCGAGAAGCCCCGGCGCTTCACGTCCTGGGAGCAGTTCATCGAGGAAGCCGAGGAGACCGGAGACGCCGCCCTCGCCCGGCTGCGCGACGCCGTGGAGGAAGGCGTGGTCATGCCTTGCCGAAGATCGAGGCCAAGGCGGCGCCAACCGAGGCCGCGGCGGAGGTGGCGCTGAGCACCGTGCACAAAACAAAGGGCCGGGAATGGGACAGCGTGGCGCTGGCGTCCGATTTCCCCGAGCTAGAGGCGCTGCGCCGGCGCTGGGGCCAGGCAATCGACAGCAAGGACGACTGGGCCAAGGCGTCGCTGCTGCAGGAGTGGAATATTCTCTACGTCGCCGTCACCCGCGCCGTGCGGGAGCTTTTGCTGCCCATTCCCCAGTTCGAAGGATTTGGAGGCTGAGCGCGAGCATGCCGAGCATCGTGACACGCAAGGGACGGGTCACCATCCCCAAGCCCATCCGCGACCATCTGGCGATCGCGCCCGGCAGCCAGGTCGTCTTCGAGATCACGCCGGAGGGGGTGGTCATCCTTCGAGCATCAAAGCCGGGGACTGAGCTGCCGGGCCGCTTCGAGAAGGCCGTCGGCATGGCAGACATCAAGATGCGCACCGACGAGATCATGCGCTTGCTGCGGCCCGACGACTGACGGGAGACAGCCCCACTTCTGATCGGCAAGAAGGGTTCTCTGGGCCCCTGGCGCCAACGCCTCGCTCCAAGGCGGGCACGCGCTTACGCGCTCTGCTTGGTCCTGGCTTGCATATAGGCGCGCAGCACAGCATTCATGCGCGTCTGGTAGCCGGGGCCCTCGGCACGGAACCAATCGACCACATCGGGGTCGAGCCGCAGCGACAGCAGCTTCTTCGGCCCCGGCATGACCGGCAGCGCGTCCTTCCACCAGTCGCGCGGGACGTCCTTCCAATCAGGGTCCTCTGCGATGGACGTCTCAAGTTCCGCCTCGGACATGCGCCGCACGGCGTCGAGGTCCGAGCGGCTCTCACCTTTCTCACGCTTCGCCCGAAGTTCCTCCCGGGTGAAGCGCTTGATGCCGCCTGCGTTCATCGTTTCGCGCTCTCCTGAGCGATATGCAGCGAAGAATGCCGTTACGCTCGGCGAAGATCAGGGCGACGTGGATGTCCTCGATCAACCGACAGCAAGCTTGCGTTCCTCGCCTTGACGTCTGGCCGCTTCGACGATGAAGGGGCCTTCAAAGATCAACCAGGCATCAAGGAAATCGAGCCTGTGCTTAATGAGGTTGGAAAGGCGCTTGGCCTCGTCCCATTCGGACAACATCGCCAGTGTGCTCTCCAGGCGCGCATGACCAACCCCTCAATCATTGCGTAGCTCGTAATGTAGCTACAAGGGCGCATGGTGGCAAGAGATTTGTGCATCAAGCCTTCAACAGCGTTCGAACCGCTCCAAAGCCCTCCTTCGTGAATTTCCCTCGACATAGCCTGGGCGAAGGCACGATGCGGCCGCTTATCTGCAGGCCAGCCAGGGAACCTGGGGTGAGGCCTCCGTGCCGGAGAACAATGCCCGTTGACCGACACAGCTTGCGGGAACTTCGACGGCTTCTTCCGTGGCGCGCGGTTCTGGGTACTCTCAAGCAGGCGGCGCTTGAGTTTCGCTGGCGAAATTCCGATCTGCTGTGGGTTGAATCACAGAGAAGCCTCAGCTTTCCGCGACCGCCCTCCTGCCTTTACCCGCAATCACAGAGCATGTCGGGATGTATGGTCCGCCGAGGTAATCCCCTTCTCTACCCAAGGCGAGGGAGCCGATCCACGTGTTGTCCACCGCCGCTCGCACCCCTTCCTCTTCCGGCCAGACCCCGCCCACCGAGGCGCTGGCGGGGCTGGTCGAGCGGGTCACATACCACAACGCCGAGAACGGCTTTTGCGTGCTGCGCGTGAAGGCGCGGGGCCACCGCGATCTCATCACCGTCGTCGGGCACGCGGCCTCGATCTCGGCTGGCGAATGGGTCCAGATCTCCGGCAGCTGGGTCACCGACCGCACCCACGGCCTGCAGTTCCGCGCGAACTTCCTGAAGGCCTCGCAGCCCACCACCCTGGAAGGCATCGAGAAATACCTGGGCTCGGGCATGATCCGCGGCATCGGCCCGGTCTATGCCAAGAAGCTGGTCCGGGCCTTCGGGGAGGCCGTCTTCGACCTGATCGAGGCCGAGCCAGACCGGCTGCGCGAGGTGACTGGCATCGGGCCCAAGCGGGCGGCCCGGATCGTCGCGGGATGGTCCGAACAGAAGATCATCCGCGAGATCATGCTGTTCCTGCACGCCAACGGCGTCGGCACCTCGCGGGCAGTGCGGATCTACAAGACCTATGGGCCGAAATCGGTCGAGGTGATCACCGAGAATCCCTACCGGCTCGCCCGCGACATCCGCGGCATCGGCTTCCGGACGGCCGACACCGTGGCCCGGAAGCTCGGCATCGAGCCCACCGCCATGATCCGGGTGCGCGCGGGTATTTCCTTCGCGTTGGCCGAGGCCACGGGCGAGGGGCACTGCGGCTTGCCGGTGGGCGATCTGACGGACCTTGCGGGCAAGCTGCTAGAAGTACCCTCCGACCTCATTGAGAGCGCCCTTGCCCTAGAGCTTGAGGAAGGGGAGGTCGTGGCCGACACCCTGGAGGGCGAGCGCTGCGTGTTCCTCGCTCGCCTCTACCGCGCTGAGCAGGGCATCGCGGAACGGCTCCGGCGTCTCGCTGCCTGTCCCCTGCCCTGGCCAGAAATCGACGCAGCCAAAGCCATCCCCTGGGTGGAGGCGCGGACCGGGCTCTCCCTGGCCGAGAGCCAGCGGGAGGCGCTGCGGCTCGCACTCGCCTCCAAGGTGCTAGTGATCACCGGGGGGCCGGGGGTTGGAAAGACTACTCTGGTCAACTCGATCCTCCAGGTGATCCGGGCCAAGGCGGTGGATGTGGCCGTCTGCGCGCCCACGGGCCGGGCCGCCAAGCGCCTGAGCGAAAGCACCGGCCTCGAAGCCCGGACCATTCACCGCCTGCTGGAAAGCGACCCCAAGACCGGGGGCTTCAAGCGGGACGAGGTCACACCCCTCGCGTGCGAGCTTCTCGTGGTGGACGAAACCTCGATGGTGGACGTGCCGCTGATGCGCGCCCTGCTCAAGGCCCTGCCGGACGACGCCGCCCTGCTGCTGGTGGGCGACGTGGATCAGCTGCCGAGCGTCGGGCCTGGGCAGGTGCTGTCCGACATCATCGGCTCCGGCGCCGTTCCCGTCGTGCGGCTGACGGAGGTGTTCCGCCAAGCCGCGGAAAGCCAGGTCGTGGTAAACGCCCATCGCATCAATCGTGGCCAGATGCCGGTTCTGGAAGCGCAGCTCGGAAGCGACTTCTTCTTCGTCGAGGCCAATGAGCCTGAAGAGGGTGTCAGCAAGCTGCTTCATCTCGTGAAGGAGCGCATCCCCGCGCGCTTCGGCCTCGATCCGGTCCGCGACGTGCAGATCCTTTGCCCCATGAACCGGGGTGGGCTGGGGGCGCGGGCGCTCAACATCGAGCTGCAGCAGGCGCTCAACCCGCCGGGCGAGCAGCGCGTCGAGCGGTTCGGATGGACCTTCTGTCCCGGCGACAAGGTGATGCAGGTCGCGAACAACTACGAGCGCGAGGTCTTCAACGGCGACCTGGGCGTGATCACCGGCATGGACATGGAGGAAGGAGAACTCACCGTCACCTTTGACGGGCGACAGGTAAACTATGGCTTTGGCGAACTCGACGAGTTGGTGCTGGCCTACGCCACGACCATCCACAAGGCGCAGGGGTCGGAATACCCGGCGGTGGTGATCCCGGTGACCACGCAGCACTTCACCATGCTGGCGCGCAACCTGCTCTACACGGGCGTCACCCGTGGCAAGAAGCTGGTCCTGCTTCTGGGGCAGAAGCGGGCCCTCAAGCTGGCAGTCCGCAACCAAGCCGGGCGCCGGCGCTGGTCCAAACTGCGGGAGTGGCTCTCCGCCGCACCGCAAGCCTCGGTGCGATAGCCCTTCCCGCTGAGTGGGCCTCGGGGGCGGGGCCCAGCGCTTGCTGGCTCTTTTTGCTCCCTTCGCGCCTAGGCGGATGCTCCGGGGGGCCGGCGAGGCACCGCTCATTCTTGTGGCGATCAGCGACCCGGCGATGCGGGCCAAGGGGCAGGTGCGCGTGCGGCGCGGCCTCTCGGCCTCTCCGCAGCCGAAGCGCGACCTGTGGAGGGAATGGCGGCCAGGATGACGCCCGAGGAATATGCGGCGGCGCGCGACGTCCGTATCTCCACCGTGCGCAGTCAGACGCAGGCGGTGCTCGCTCTACCACGGCTTGAGTAGGGAGAGAGCACTCGCCTCATCCCCTGGCGCCTCAACAATCCCTCACTACAGGCTATCAGAGGCAACCATAAGTCCTAGTTTCCTTGGATCCTAGGATTACGACTGAGTTGATAGCGCGCGATGACCAGGGGCACCTCCGAGCCGCGCACGGCTGCGCCGAACAGGTGTCCCTGACCCTCGTCGAAGCCCTTCGCGCGCAGCGCTGCGAACTGTTCCTCTGTCTCAATCCCCTCGGCCGCAGCAGCGATGCGCAGACCCGATGCCAGACCCGCCACGGCGCGCACGATCGCTTGGCAGTCGGCAGAGTTCGGAAGATCCCGCACGAAGGACTGGTCGAGCTTGATTTTGTCGAAGGGGAAGCTTCTGAGGTAGCTGAGAGAGGAATAGCCTGTCCCGAAGTCGTCCATCGCAAGTCGGACGCCCAGCCGACGCAGCTCCTCCAAGGTCCTGAGGTTGAGGCTGTCCTCCAGCAGAAGCACGGATTCCGTGATCTCCAGTTGCAGGCGCTCCGCCTCGAGCCCTGAGGCACCAAGGGCACGCCTCACTGCCGCGAGCAAGGTTCTGCTCCTGAACTGAGCGGGCGAGAGGTTCACCGCAACGCTGATGGGGTCGGGCCACGTGGCGGCGGTGCGGCAGGCCTCCTGCAGGGCCCACTCGCCGATCGGCACGATCACTCCCGTCTCCTCCGCGATCGGGACGAAATGTGCTGGTGAGATGAGGCCCCGCCTAGGATGATGCCACCGAAGGAGCGCTTCAAAGGCTGTGAGCCGGCCGGTGGCAAGGGCGACAAGCGGCTGGAAGTGCAGTTCGAGTTCGCCACGTTCCAGCGCTCCGTGCAGTGCCTGACGGATGACGTGACGCTCCTGCAGGTGGGTGTCCATCCCGGGGGTAAAGAGGCGATGGGTGCCCCGCCCCTCTTTCTTCGCGCGGGACAAGGCGCTGTCCGCCACCCTCAGCAGATCATCCGCGGCACGGCCATGATCGGGTGCGACGGCAATGCCGATGCTGGTTCCAATGGAGACAGTCTTGGCATCCATGACGAAGGGGGCCGAGAGCGCGTCGAGAATGCGCCTAGCTAGGACCTCTGCATCGGCCGGACCCGCGATCTCGGTCTGCAGGATCACGAACTCATCGCCCGCGAAGCGCGCGACCAAATCCGATCCGCGAACGCAGGTCTGCAAGCGTTCGGCTGCCGCCCGCAGAAGCGCATCGCCTGCGGGATGGCCAAGCGTATCGTTCACTCCCTTGAATCCATCGAGATCAAGGCAGAGGAGGGCATGCCTAGTGGCCTCGCTCCGCTGACTCATCACGTGTTCCACACGCTCACGGAAGAAGGTTCGGTTCGGCAGGCCGGTCAACGCGTCGTGGCGGGCCATGTGCGCCATTCGCTCATGCGCGAGCAGCCGTTCCCGCTCGGCGCGCCGGCGCTCGGTGATGTCGCGGAAGAAGATGGAGAGGCCCTCAGGTGTCGGACAAGCCTGGACCTCCAGCCATACGTCAAGTGCGGATAGATGCTCCTCGAAGGAGACGGGCTTCTGATCGGCGAGCGCCTGCCGGTAGCGCCGGGCGAAGATGCCATCTGCCTCCTCTGGGTAGACCTCCCATAGGTTGGATCCAGTCGGCAGGTCTCTCGCGCCCAGGATACGGCGGGTGTTTTCGTTGAGGTATGTGACGCGCCACTCGTGATCCAGCACGACCACGCAGTCCATGGTGCTCTCAAGCACGGAGGCGAGGCGGGCAGCGGCCCGCTCGGCCTCCTCGGCAAGAGACGCGCGTTCCTCCGCGCTGCGCTTCTCGGACGCTACAGCCTCCCGCAATTCGATCTCAGCCATTACGCGCGTAGTCACGTCGCGCTGAAAGCCCACGAAGTGGCGCGGCCGGCCAACACCGTCTTTGTTCTCCCAAAGGGGAGCCAGGCGCACCTCGTTCCAAAACATGGACCCGTCCCGGCGGTAGTTCCGCAGCGTCACCACGGTGGACCGGCCGGATCGGATCGCCTCGCGCATAGTCGCGATCTCCGGCTGGTCGCGGTCATCTCCCTGCAGAAACCGGCAGTTCCGTCCTAGGGTCTCCGCCAAGGAGTAGCCCGTCATGCGACAGAAGGCGGCATTGGCGTAGGCGATGGGATCAAGTACGCGCAAACTGTCCGTCACCAGTACACCGTCTGCCGTTTCATCAAGAATTTTCAGGGCTACGGCATTAATATTTGAGAATATCATGCAGTCACTATACATATTTTTCGGAAAGATTCTAGTCCCGGTCCAGCGTTCTATTGCTTCCCTGTTGATCTCTATAGCGCTGCAAGCTCAAGACGCTCTAAATTTTTTGGCATTGGCGACATGATCGAGCATGGGGCAGATCAATCATCAGGAGCAAAACTCCCGAACCTCGCATGAGTAGAGGTCGAATCCCCGTGTTTACCTAGCTAGCCCGACCCTCAGACGCCCTAGCGTGGCCTCACCTTTCCATCTCCCGGCTGGAGATGTTTCGCTCCGGGTGATTATTCTGATTCGAATGTCAGCATCGTCACGCCCAGGGGAGACGATCCAGTCCGCATCCGCTGCAAACCCGCTGCATCCGCTCTTGATGATGAAGCTCCTGGAGATAAGGGCATCTTCTTGCGCCTCCAGACCGTGAAAGACGACATCGTTGTGACGAATGTCGGCTTCGGCCGGGCCTAGCGTGGCTGGGAGCGCGTGCAATCAAGGACGGCTTCTGCAAGTTACTGCTGAATGACGACGGGCTAACCAGCATCGCGATCTCCTCGCTGAGGCAAGCAGAGCCACCCGAAAGGCTGTGGCAGCCTTCTACACGCCGTGAGCTTAACGCTGGATCGGCATTCGCTCTTCGCCTTCGGTCTGACGGGTCCGCGCCCGCCGCGACATCATGTTCAGCGCCTCCACCGCGGCCGAAAAGGCCATCGCGGCGTAGATGTAGCCCTTTGGCACCTTCACCCCGAAGCCCTCGGCGATCAGCGTCATGCCGATCATGAGGAGGAAGGAAAGGGCCAGCATCACCACGGTAGGGTTCTGGCTGATGAAGTTGCCGAGCGGATTTGCCGCCACGAGCATCACGATCACGGTCACGAGCACCGCGATCACCATGATCTCAACATGCTCGGTCATGCCAACGGCGGTGATGATGCTGTCCACGGAGAACACGAGGTCGAGCACAAGGATCTGCCCGATCGCCGCGGCATAGCCGATGGAGCCCGCTCCCCCCTTGTCGCCGAACATGTCGGGGCCAGGGTGTGGGTCCACGTTGTGGTGGATTTCCTTGGTCGCCTTCCAGACCAGGAACAGGCCGCCGGCGATCAGGATAATGTCGCGCCAGGAGAAGCCCTGCCCGAACAGGGTCACCACCGGCTCGGTCAGCTGCACGATAACAAAGACCAAGCTGAGCAGGACGAGCCGCAGACCAAGCGCCGCGCCGATGCCGATCATCCTCGCCCGGGCTCTTTGATGCTCAGGCAGCTTGTTGGTCAGGATCGAGATGAACAGCAGATTGTCGATCCCCAGGATCACCTCCATGGCGATCAGCGTGCCGAGCGCCGCCCAGGCCGCGGGGTCGCCCGCGAGAACCATGAGGTTGTCCATTCGCTCGATCCTTGATTGGCAGAGTGCCAGCGACTGAACGTGTTTGGGCAGGGTCCGTTCCGTGGAACCTCTTTCTCACCCCTCGGGGGGTCGCTTCGAAGCCGTAACAAAGCCTCGTCCAGGACGTTCCTTCAGGCTCAAAAGGAGGAAATCCCATGCTCAAGCCCCCTCTCGTCGCTGCCTTGGCCTTCGCCTTGGCAGCGCCCGCCCTGGCGCAGACCGCGGCACCCAGCACAACCATGACCCCTGGCGCAACAACTGGACCCACGGCCATGGCGCAGGGCCAGTTCCGTGCCAAAGCGATTATGGACTGGGATGTCTATAGCTCGGACGGCCACGAAGTCGGCGAGGTCGAGGATCTGATCCTTGACGCGCAGGGCCGCGTCGTGGGCGTCGTTGTGGAGGTGGATCGTGGCCTGCTGCGCAGCGACCGCCACGTGATGATCCCCTTCGAGCGTCTGCGCATGGGCAACAACCGCCGCGCAGAACTGCCTATGACCCGCGACGAGGTGCGCGCCATGCCAGGCTTCGACTACCGCGACTGAGGCTAGGACGGGCGAACCAGGGCGGGTGGAAGCCCCGCCCGCATCGATTCTGCGCGGTGGGAGGCCACGCCATGTCTGACGCCAGCGAGCACCCCGAACCCCTCTTCGACCTCAGCGCCGCGCCCCTGCGGGTCGGCCGGGTCCGGCTTCGGGTGCGTGATCTTGCCGGCACGGCGGCTTTCTACAGCGATATTCTTGGCCTCGCTCCCATGGAGCAGTCCGGCCGGCACGCCGTGCTGGGCGCGGGCGGGCGACCCTTGCTGGAACTGATCGGCGATCCTCGTCTTGCGCCGCTCGACCGCCGTCAGGCGGGCCTGTACCACACGGCCTTCCTTCTACCCGACCGGGCCAGTCTGGGGCGCTGGCTGCGCTTCGCAAGAGCGCGGCGCATTGGCCTGGACGGGGCTGCCGATCACGCGGTGAGCGAGGCGGTCTATCTGGCCGATCCGGAGGGCAATGGCATCGAGATCTATGTTGACCGCCCGGTTTCGGCCTGGCGCCGCACCGGCGCCGGGGTCGAGATGACGAACGACCGGCTGGATCTCGAAGACCTGCTCGCCGCCGCCGATGACTCTTGGACCGGCATGCCAGCGGGCAGCGTGGTCGGCCATGTGCACCTGCAGGTCGGCGACACCGGGGAGGCCGAGCACTTCTACGGCGATCTCCTTGGCTTCTCGGTCACCTGCCGCTTCGCCCAGGCCAGCTTCTTCGGCGCGGGCGGCTACCATCACCAACTCGCCGCCAACACGTGGCATAGCGGCGGCGCCGGGCAGCGCCCCAAGAGGATGGTCGGCCTCGATGCGGTGGAACTCGTCGTCCGGGACGGCGCTCACATCCACGCCGTCGAGGTGCGAGCACGTGGCGAGGGCACGCCCGTAGAGATCGAAGACGACACGCGCGTGCTGCGCGATCCCTGGGGCACGCTGATCATCCTGGCCGCGGGTTGAGGATGCGCCGTCCCTCTCACTGACTGTCCGCAAAGGGCGGATACGAGGGTAGAGCGTTGATCCGGCACAATTGTGCTGGAGGTCGTCATGCCCAACTGCCCCTATCCCTCCGACCTGAGCGACGGCGAATGGACGGTGCTGGAGCCACTGCTTCCGCGCCCGTCCTGCCTCGGGCGTCCGCTGAAGTGGCCACGCCGGATGATGGCGGAGGCCA
>NZ_JAPFQI010000030.1 GCF_026183895.1 Sabulicella glaciei
GAGAAGCGCCGCTCGGGCCTGCTCCGGAGCACCACGCCAGAGCCCGCGGCAGTGAAGACCTAAAACAGGGGGGAGATTTCATGGCGACAAGGGGGGCGTTTCCGGTGTCGCTTGACACTCTGACGTTCCGACGCTCAAGGAACTGGGTTACGGGCTCGTGTCGAACTCACCCTATGGCATCGCGGGCCCCAAGGGCATGGATCCCGAGATCATGCGTGTCATCCACGACGCCTTCCGTGACGCCATCCAGGATCCCGAGCATGTCGCGCTGCTCGAGCGTCTCGATCAGGTGGTCGTGTACAAGGACAGCGCCAGCTACCTCGCTTATGCGCGGGAGACGGCGGTGGAGCAGCGTGAACTGATTCAGCGCCTCGGTATCGGGCGATCGTCCTGACAGTCCGCTGATTCCTGAGGCACCACCCAGCGCCCCAAAGGTGGTGCCGCACTCTGCATCGGCGGTGCAGGCATCCGCGCTCCGTGTCCGGAGATGGCGCGCGGTGATTCAGCCCCGAGCGCCACGCGGCAGATCTGGAGCGCCGCATGCGGGGAACCCGTCGGCGAGGTCGAGCGAGTGCCACCGGCCCTTGAGGTTGATCGTCCTGGTCGTGTGTCAGTTCGAAAAACAAGTTCAGAGGGAACAACCAATGTCCAAGCCAATCGAGAGAAATCGGCTCACTTTCGCCTGCGCGCTGGGCGCGATGCTGATGGGAGCCGCGCCCGTCCTGGCCCAGACCGCCCTGCCGGACCGCCAGCTGCGGATCATCAGCGGCTTCGCGCCAGGTGGATCAAGCGACACGCTGACCCGGATCATCGCCGACGCGATCAGCCCGACGCTAGGCCAGCGGGTCCTCGTGGAGAACCGCACCGGCGTGAACGGTGTGGTGACCGCGGCCTATGTGGCGCAGAGCCCGCCTGATGGGACGATGATCTACCAGTGCTCTATGAGCACGCTGGCCATCACGCCGCAGCTTCAAGGTGTCGCGCTGCCACTTGATCCGGGGCGGGACACCACGCCGATCGCCAATGTGGCGCTTTCCTCCTATGGGCTCTTCGTCGGCGCCAACAGCGAGTATCGCACTGTCGCCGATGTGCTTGCAGCGGCGCGTGCGCGCCCCGGCCAGATCACTTTTGCGAGTCCTGGGGCCGGCTCCGCGCAGCACCTCTCGGGCGAGCTGATGAAGGGTCTCGCCAACGTGGACATGGCGCATGTCCCCTATCGTGGCACGGCGCCGGCGCTGCTGGATCTGCTTGCGGGCCGCATCGACTTCATGATCGGCAATCTTGGCGATGCCACGCGACAGACCCAGTCTGGCGACCTCAGGCTTCTCGGGATCGGCGATCCGACCCGCTCACCAGTGTTCCCGGACGCGCCGCGCATCTCCGACACAGTCCCAGGCTTCAACGTGACAGGCTGGTTCGGGATGTGCGGACACAAGGACATGCCGGACGCCCTGCGGCAGGTCTGGGCCAATGCGATTGGCCGCGCCTTGGAGGATGCGGCGGTGCGGCAGCGGTTGGAGGGCTTGGGGTTCACCCCGCATTTCGAAAGCACGGCTGACTTCACCCGCCGGCTCGAGGCCGACCGGCGCAGCTGGCGGGAGGTGATTCGAGCGGGCAACATTGCTGCGAACTGACAGCGTCACCTCGGCGGCGCGGTGGTGCCGCGCACCTGGAAGCCGGGCTGGAGGACCACGTTCCGGACCGGCTGCGAAGCATCAGCGATGCGCTCCAGAAGCAGCTCCGCGGCACGGATACCGAGTTCGCGCCGCGGTACCGAGACGGTGGTGAGCTGGATTTGCGGCAGCGCCGCGAGAAAGGTGTCCTCGAAGCCGACGACCGACATGTCTGCGGGAACCATCATGGACCGCTCTGAAAGGGCGATCGTCGTGCCCAGCGCCATGAGGTCCGAGGTGGCGATAATGGCGGTCGGCGGCGCCGGCAGCCCCAGGAACTGCCGGGCCGCCTCGCATCCCCCTTCGATCGAGATCTCCGCGCCGACGACTGGGCCCGGCTCGGCGCCATGCTCGCTCAGGAAGCCTTGAAACGCTCTTTCCCGCGCGTCGCTGGGGCTCGAGGCGGCGTGCGCGCGCAGCAAACCGATCCGCCTGTGCCCGAGCGACCAGAGGTGCTCCATCGCGAGGCGCATGCCAAGCGTATCGTCCATGCCGACAAAGGAGGCCTTGCTGCCACCCGGCCGGCGCCACAGTGCCACCAGGGGCACACCGGCTTTTAGGGCGCGTGTCGTATCCGCTGTCTCCGAAGAAAAGGAAAGCAGGAGAATGCCGTCGACCATGTGGCGCAGCAGATGCGACACGTGCCACTCCTGCAGTTCGGCGCGGGATTCAGTGTTGCAAATGATGGTCTGGTAGCCGCGAGGCGTGAGGACGCTGCTGATCCCGAGCAGAATGTCGGCATAGAAGGGGTTGGCGAGGTTGGAAACCACGATCCCGACCGTTCCGGTGTGGCCGGTCCGCAAGGCGCGGGCGATTGGGGAGACGTGATAACCGAGGTCTGCGGCGGCGCGACGGATGCGGTCCTTCGTTGCCCCGCTGACAATCGGTTTGTCGGCAAGGGCGTTGGAGACCGTGGCTTCGGTGACGCCGCAAGCCTTAGCGACATCGCGCATTGTGACGCGACGCATGTCAGGCGTGCCGCCAAGCGGGCAACATAAAGCTACGCCCCCTTTTCTGTCCAAGCAGGGCGAGCTGCCGATCCTGAGGGCTCATGTCCTCTAGCAAATGCCGAATCGCCCCATTGCCGTTGCACCTTTCCGACTGTGTAACCGAGACCGGGCCGCTCTTGCAGGCTGAGCTGCCATGTAGCAGCAGGAAGTGCGGCGACGAGTGGCGCTGCGCCCCGGGTATTAGGCGCTGCTGGCAGCGATGCGTTCGGGGCAGGCAGACATCGTCCTGGCCGAAAGCCTGGACCGGCTGAGCCGGGACCAGGAGCACGTGGCGGCCTTCCACAAGCAGGCGCGCTTCGCCGGAGTGCGGATCGTCACGCTGGCCGAGGGTGAGGCGAGTGAGCTGCATGTGGGCCTCAAGGGCACGATGGGCGCGGTGCTCCTACGGGATCTGACAGACAAGACCCGGCGCGGCCTGGAGGGCCGGGTGCGGGACGGGCGCTCCGGAGGTGGACTTTGTTATGGGTATTGGGTCATTCGCGGGCCCATAGGGCGCGATGGCGAGGCCGAGCGCGGGCTGCGCGAAATCGAGCCCAAGCAGGCCACCGTGGTCCGCCGGATCTTTGCGGATTTCGCGGCCGGCCAGAGCCCGATCGCCATCGCCATCGCCAAGGCACTGAACGCCAAGGGCATCGCGGCGCCCCGGGGCAGTGCCTGGACGGACGGCGCGCTGCGTGGCCAGGCGCGGCTCGGCACGGGGATCCTGAGCAACGATCTTTATGTAGGCCGCTTGGTCTGGAACCGGCTCCGCTGGCTCAAGGACCGATCAACCGGGCAGCGCTTGGCGCGGCGCAACGAGGCCGAGGCATTCGTGACGGAGGACGTTCCGGATCTGCGCATCGTAGAGCAGGGTCTGTGGGAACGGGTACAGCAGCGCCTGGCGGCCGCCGAGCGCCCCCGGCAGACACCAGGATCTGAGGGCCAATGCGACCACCTCTGGCATTACCGACAGGCGTCGACCCTGCTCAGCGGCAAGGTGGTGTGCGGGGTGTGCGGCGGCCCCTTCATCACCAGCGGTAAGGACCACATGGCCTGCAAGGCCACGGTCCGGCAAGGAATCTGCACGAACCGAACCCGCGTGCGTCGGACTCGGCTCGAGGCGCAGGTGCTCGAGGCGCTGCAGCATGACCTGATGCAGCCGGAGTGGTGGCGGAGTTCGTGCGCGAGTTCACCGCCGAGTGGAACCGGCTGGCGGCCGAGGTCGGCGCCGCATCGGTCGGCAAGCGGCGCGAGCTGGAGAAGGTGGAGCGCCAGCTGGCTGGCCTGATCGACGCCATTGCCGACGGACCTCGGGCACCCGGCCTGCAGGGCAAGCTGGATGAGCTGGGCTCCCGCAAGGCGGTGCTGGAGGCGGAGCTTCGGGAGACCGGCAAGGCGTCTCAGGCCCCTGCCCTGCACCCCAATCTGGCCGAGGTGTAGCGCGCTCGGGTCGCCAAGCTCCGTGATGCGATGGCCTTGCAAGGCGGCGTGGAGGTCCGTGAGGCGCTGCGGGCGCTCGTCGTGCGCGTGGAGGTACACGCCGATCGTGTCGAGCTGGCCGGCGCCCTGTCTTCCATGCTGGCGCTGGGTCAGGCTCCAAACGCCGAAAGCCCCTCGTCTCTTGTGAGCGAGGGGCTTTTGTTCAGTTCGGCGAAGTGGGATGCGGGGACAGGGTTCGGCTTATGGCGAACTTGTCTCCGCATGGTTCACTAGAACGCGGTCCGGACCTAACCTGAGGTCACGCCGCGCCAGATGGAGGCAGTCGAGATGGGCGGGAAGTAGACACCGGGCCAACGTTCCGGGTCGCTCTTGCCTCACCACGACCTACTCATACTGCCTAAGTCGCGTGGACAAACCTGATCCACAAGCGGATTGAGGACAGGGCGGCGAAGGCGAGGAAGCTGTCGCTGGTCTGATCGTATCTCGTGTCGACGCGGCGGCTGTTCTTGAGGTGGTTGATGAAGCACTCGATGCGGCTGCGCAGCGCGTAGAGCGGGCGGCTGACACTGTGCTGGACATGGCGGTTCCGCTTGGTTGGGATCTCCGGCACGGCGCCGCGGTCGCGCAGATCTTGCCGGATCGGGTCGCTGTCGTAGCCCCTGTCGCCGAGCATGATGGCAGGATCGCTGTCACGCGCCGCCATCAACGCGTCGTAGTTCGAGCAGTCGGCCTCCTGTCCGGCGGTCACATGCAAGGCGATGGGCAGGCCATGCGCGTTGCCGCGGATGTGGAGCTTGCTCGTGAAGCCACCTCGCAGGGCACCCATCGCGGCAAGCCGCGATGGGACCCAGAACGCCCAAGACCCTGTCGGTGAGTCCCCCCTTCCGCCGGCGGCGCAATGATGCGCCCGGATGCTGGCGCTGTCGAACATTTGCAGGAGATCGGCGTCGCCGCCTCCATCGGCCAAGGCCTCGAGCATCACGTCCCACAGGCCTGAGGCAGTCCAGCGGCGGAACTGGCGGAACACCGAGTTCCAGTGGCCCAGTTCAGCTGGGAGGTCACGCCACGGCGCGCCGGTGCGCGCGATCCAGAAGATGGCGTCGAGCACCCGGCGGTGGCTGCGCGCCGGCCGGCCGCCGAGCGGGCCGGCCGACACCACGAAGGGTTCGAAGAAGGACCACTCCTCGTCCGTCAGCAGCCCACGGATCAACGCCGATCTCCATGTCAGAAACCAGCGTGGAGCCACACGCGCGTCTGCATGGAAATCCCCAGGCCGCCGGTTTGTCCACGCGACCTAAGCCCCTGGCGGCGTGCCTGCGCCGTCCGTGTGCGTAGCGTGAAGGATCGTCACCCGCAGGGCAGAGACGGCCGCATCGCGGGCGGCTCGGGGAGGGCGGCACGCCCGAGTAGAGCGGACACGTCCTGTCGCGCTCCGGCTCTGTGGCTCTGTTGAGGGATCACCGCACGAGGACGGGTGCGGATTGTCAGAATTGCATTCCCTCTGTTAGTCTATCCTTACGAGGTCTCCCTTCGCATACGCGCTGTAGCAACTGCGGCGTAAGAGCGAATGTCTGCACAAATCGTGCGCGCCATGTATATTATGCGTATCGCCTGGCGTGACTGGAGGGGAGACCTCGTGTTTCCGACTGCGCATTTTCTAAAGAAACCCTCACACACCGACATTCCTTCCGAACTGGCGAATGAAGTTGCTCTCCTCGCCTACCTGGACATGTCACAGGCCGAACTTAACAAGATCTGGTGGTATCGCCGCCGGATGTATACGCATTTCGAAATCAGCAAGAGGCCGGGAAAGTCGAGACTGATCAGCGCGCCCGACCGCCGGCTCAAGCATCTGCAACGGAAGATCGCGGGCCTGCTTGATAAAATGTATCGCCGCAGAAACCCTGTGCATGGTTTTATCCACGAACGCTCAGTCAAAACGAACGCGCTCTCTCATATCGATAGCAAATATATTCTCAACGTCGATCTGGAAAACTTCTTCCCTACGATCACGGAAAATCGGGTGGCGGGGGTTCTCGCGGCTCTCGGCATTGATATCCGTGTCTCGGATGTGATCGCCCGTCTCTGTTGCAACGATGGTCATCTGCCGCAGGGTGCCCCAAGCAGCCCCGTGCTCTCGAACATGATCTGCTTCCGCCTTGACAGGGAGTTGCTGGCCGTCGCCAAGGGGGCGCGTTGCATCTACACGCGGTATGCCGACGATCTCTCCTTTTCCAGTTATCAGCCGCTTGCCTTGCTATTCGAAGCCGCGTTGCCGCCCTCCGGCCGCATTAGCCCTGACCTCCTGAAAAGCGAGTTGCGTGCTGTGATCGAGGGCAACGGCTTTAAGATCAATCCAGCCAAGGCGCACTACGCGGATCGGCACTCGCGGCGGATCGTCACGGGTCTGAAGATCAATGAAGCGCTGAACGTCGATCGCAAATTTGTCAGGAACATTCGCGCCGCTCTATACTCTGTCGAGAAGAACGGAGACGAAAAGGCTCAGGAGATTTTCGCGGAAAAATCTGGCAGCACGGCCAGCCTTCCCGCCCATCTGCGCGGTAAGATCGCGTGGCTCGGCAACATCAAAGGGCGTTCCGATCCGATTTTCCGCAGCATGGCTGAACGGTTCAACCGCTGCTATCCCGCCCGGCCGATCAACCTGGAGCCAACCAGGGAGGAGATCATAGACCGGGCGGTCTGGATCATCGAAGACTCAGAAGGTGCAGCGTCGCAAGGAAGCGCGTTCTTCCTGAGGGATGTCGGCTTGGTGACTGCCGCACACTGTGTCGAGGGGATAGGCGATCTCGTGGTGTATCACCCGTCAAAGCCCTCCAACAAATTCGCGGTCAAGATCAAGAACATTTGCAGCCATCGGGACCTCGCCGTCCTTGAGCATGAGATCGCGAGCACCGAATATTATGGGCTTCTACCTTTTGCCGGCACGGTCAGCCATGGCAACAAGGTCCAAGCAGTCGGGTATCCGTCTTACGGACACGGCGACAAGATCAACATTCGTCCTGGGAGTGTAAGCTCGCTGACGATAAAGAGTTTGGTTCAAAAGATCGAAGTGACGCAACAGCTTAGTCAGGGCATGTCAGGCGGCCCCATTATCAATGACAAAGATGAAGTAATCGGCATAACCCATAAAGGCGGCCCGTCTGAACCCAAGAACCTTGCGATCCATATCAAAGTGCTGACTGAATGGCTCTCCTCAGGCTCTACCACCTGATCAGCGATCACTAGTATCCACTCTAGGGTGTCAACCGGAGCATGGTTTTCTGAGTGCGCGCTTTTGCCCCGCTCGGCCAATCGTCTCAGAACCACCTGCGCTAGCAAATAGGGATAGGGAATTCCAATGGCGGCCAAGAGTGACATTGACCTCGACGCCATGTGCGCGGAGGAACTGACCGCTTTGATCCAAGAGGCCGAAGCCAAGCGCGCGGAGAAGCATGAAGCCGCCAGGGCCGGACTGGTCGAGCAGATGACGCAGCGTGCGGCAGCGCTCGGCCTGAGCCTCGAAGGACTTATGCAGGGCACCGCACGCCCGCAGGCCGGCCGCAAGCCGCAAGCCGCAAGCCGCAAGCCGCAAGCCGCAAGCCGCAAGCCGCACAGCGACGCCGGTTGGCCCGCAGCGGTCAAGTATCTAGACCCCAAGGGCGAGACGTGGACGGGGCGCGGCCGTCCGCCTGGCTGGCTGGCTGGCTGGCTGGCTGGCTGATGGAAGCTGAAAAGGCGGGGCGGAAGCGGAATGAATTCCGAATTCAGTCGATCTAACTTTGTCCTCGCAGCGCTAAGAGAGTGCTATGACCGCAAAGCCAATTGACGTTTGGGACGTAAGCACCTTCGATCGGGAACTCACCGCGCTCCTTCGCGCGCATGAAGACCTGATCCGCGATTATACGACTACCGACCACCACATCTTTCGTGATTACGATCTTGGACAGGGCAAAGGTCCATATCTCTATCGCTCTGACAATCCCCACGGCGCGGCGTTCTTGCGATTAAAGGAGACGGTCGGCCAGGAGATGGAGGGCCGTACCATAAGAGCATTCCACTATACACGCTTGACGGACGTTGAAGTCGAGGGATTGCTCAAGCAGGGCATCCACCCGTCCACGCCGGATTCCTTGCGCACTCGCCTAAACAGCATGGTAACGGCGGGACACCTGACAACCGACCGCGCTGCAGCACTTTACAAGGCAAGTCCGTTTCATGGTGAACAACTGGAAGCGCGCGATGGCAAGTTTTGGATGACTTCGTATCCCCATGTCGTCGATGACCCGGGCGTTGTACGACTGATGAGGCATTGGGGAGGGGAGGTCGCGTCTTGGTTTTTGGAGGATGACGACCAGATCCTCGCTCCGTTGTCCGAGATCGGAAAGCCAAGGATTATTGAAGTCGCAGTGCCACTGGCGCTCACCCGGCGGAGCTATTCAGCGGGCGAAGCTATTATCGCTGCCTTCGGGCGATATATGGGCCTTGCCACCGGCAAACATGATTTTGATTTATATACAATCGCCCCGCTTGAACCTTCCGCAATCCTCAAGGTGCATGGCGAATGGGATGCCAGCTTCGCTGCCATGGGGCGCGGCTATCCACGCCGCTATGTAGCTCCAGACACAGTGCCTACGGACGAGGACAGCTGATCGGTAATCTCGCCTAGATCATCACGCGTCGTTAGGTGTGACGCCCGGCCGCAGCAAACTCATGATCCGCGTCATGGCAGCGTCGCATCCAGCTGCCAATTGCGTGAAATGATTGCGGAAAGTCTCAAACTCGCTTCTCGCCTGTGCTTCCAGAGATCGACGTTCACTGACGGCACCATGGCCTTTCAGCTTGCTTCGCAAGTGATGCAGGGTCCTCAGCGGGGCCACGACGTCCTTCGCGTCCTCCTGGCTTTCGCCGTAAACTACAAGCAGTTCCTCAAGGAGCTTGATGGTCCCCCATTCCTTGTCAGGCGTTTTGCCCTTGGCGGTAAGGAGGGCCCGAAGCGCCTTCGTCTGAAAGCCCTCAACGATCATCTGGTCAAGTGCCATGATCTCACTCGCCCACTCGGCAGGCGCTTCCGACGCCGGCAGATGGACGACCGCGATCAGTTCGTCGCCACGAGCCTTCCACCATTCGAGGTCGGCGCTGTCCAGGGCTCGGACATAGGATTTCAGCTTTATAATAGGATCGTATTGCGTCGAAAATTGCCCGTCATAGTCCGTCTCAAATGCTCGTTTGGATATGGGTGCCTTCGGCCACTCATTAAACGCCTGCCAATACAGCTGCTCTTCATAGGGTAACTGTGAGAGATAAATAATATAGGTGTGAACCTGTCCTTCTTCGTTTATATCGTACGTCGTTAGATGCCATGCATTCCGGCACGATATAGTACGATCTCCGATGGTGTATTTATCGGGATCAGCTTTGTATTTCGAGAGCACATCCGCTCGGAAGAAGGCGGGCGAGACTTCAAACGGCAATCCTGGCTTCGCATCAAAATAATTGGTTATGTTTTGAGGTGCGCAAGATATTTCTACGAGACGCTTATTGCGCCAATCTTGGATTTTGAAAGTTGCATACTGTTTCCCTCCGTTTGACCATCGCCCGGTGCGTTTCGCGAGAACGTCGTCATAAGTAATTGTAGAAGGAGAGATCATGAAGCCATTCACAAAACTCGCGGATGGTCCTGTTCCATAGTGATATTTCGTTGCGTGCGTCTGCTCCTCTCCGCGGTTCTTGTCAGACCAGTCACTAAAATGGCCAAACTTATATCGGGTAAAATCGAACTTGAAGATCAAGTAGGTGCCACTCAGCACCATATACTCGTAAAGACAATCAGCGCGGATAGTCACGATCCGCCCGGGAAAGGGGTGTTTGCCCTTCGGCAGCATCGTGATCTTTATGATTTCTTCGATGTCGCCCTTTTCGTCCAAGCGGCAGTATGCGTTCCGATCCGCCAGAAAGTATAGATCGAGAGCATGCACGAGCTTTTGGTTGATCTCGATTGTCTCAGGAAAATTAGAAACGCCAGTAAATGATCTGTTGAAAATCAGCTTCTCGCCGCCCTTGAGACTCTCGCTGCCCGTATCATCCATAGGATCAGAGAGAAAAACGCGGTCAGGCTGCCCCCCTCCGGACGAGTGCTCAATGATCCACGTCCGATCCGTCGTGAAGTGCATGCGCTCAAGGTCTTCGAAGACTGGTGGATTGAAGTTTTTGGCGGGCGCGAGCATGCCGAATATGAATGTGTGCGCAGAGCTGGCGTAAATTGCCACATGCTCAGATCGGACGTTGCGAGCAAGGAAGTCCACCCCCTCTCGGGCGTTGTAATACCAATCGCCACTTTTCGAGTCCGGCTCATATGACAGGGCGGTCAGTTGGTCGATTAGATTTCGACGGCTCAAAGCTTCCTCCTGGTCCCGTGAGTTGTACCCGCAACAATTCGTCCCACCTAGATGTTTGATCCCAGAGTTTGATTGTGCAGTCTTTTCGCAGGCATGGAAGGACGCGCTATGGGTCAGGTTCTGCACGGGTGCGCCCGCACGACAGAGGCGGTCCGTCGCGCGATCCAGCATAGTCAAGAAAGTCTGAGGGTCCTGGCTCGGCGCCATGAGGTGAACCCCAAGACCATCGCCAAATGGCGAAAGCGCACCACCGTCACCGACCTACCAACCGGACCGCGCAAGCCCCATTCCTCCACGCTCTCGGTCGAGGATGAGGCCATCATCGTGGCCTTCCGCCGTCACACCCTGCTGCCGCTCGACGATTGCCTCTACGCCCTGCAGCCCTCCATCCCGCACCTCACCCGCTCGAGCCTGCACCGCTGTCTCCAGAGTCACGGCATCTCCCGGCTGCCCGAGGTCGAGGGAACCAAGAAGCCCAAAGCCAAGTACAAGACGTACCCGGTCGGTTTCTTTCACATCGTGTATCGCCGAGGTTGGTCCTGACCCCCGAAACTGGTCCGACCGGAGCGCAAATTTTTCGGGCACTGGTCCTTCTCGCGGGATCAGGACTTGAGGTCTGCCTCACATCCGACTGAGACAATCTCCGCCGTCACCCCCAGGACCCCACGGGACGGCTCAATTAGGACCATCGTCAGCGCCGGCGTGAGGTTTTGATCGAAACCTCGCTCCCAGCGCCCGGCGGGTTCACCGTGGGGCCTCCCCCGGCCGGCGGGGCGGGTGTGCGACAGCACGGATTCCGGAGCAGGGCGGCGTCGCACAAGCGTCATTGTTTGTCTCATGGGCACCGCTATGGAGCGCCGCACGCACGGGCCGAGTCAGCGGTCGCGCGGAGACGGATGATGAATTCGCCCACTTCTCGATTGTCATCCTATCGAGCCCACGCCAGCGGGAGCCCTTCAGCAGTCGCGGGCCCGCGCAGACATCGTGCATCGCAAAGCAGCGCGGTGCCCGGCTGGCCTGCGCGTGGAGCGCCACCATATGACCCGACATGAGACTGACCATGCCGCCCGCGACACGGCCGGACCCGACGCTCTCCATCAAAAAAGGCCATCGCCCGCCGCGTCGTCGCCCTGTTCAACGATCGCGCGCGGGGCGAAGCGCCGGTGGTGCGCCGCCCCGACGGCCTGTTCCACCCCAAGGCTGTGGCATGGCGGGTCCATGGCGACGTCGCCTCGATGATGGTCGGCGGGCTTTCTTCGCTGCTGCTTCAGATGCTGCACCCGGCGGTGCTCGCCGGAGTCTGGGATCACTCGAATTTCCGGAACGACATGCAGGGCCGCCTGCGCCGCACCGCGCGCTTCATCGCGCTGACCACCTATGGCGGGCGCGAGGAGGCCGAGGCGGTGATCGCCCGTGTCCGCCGCATTCATGACCAGGTCGGCGGCACGCTGCCGGACGGCACGCCCTACGCTGCGAACGACCCGGCGCTGCTGGCCTGGGTTCATGTCACCGAGGCGGTGAGCTTCCTGAACGCCTGGCGGCGCTACGTCGAACCCGGCATGTCGCCGGCAGACCAGGATCGCTACTTCGCGGAGATGGCACAGGTGGGGCGCGCATTGGGCGCGGCGCCCGTGCCGCCCGACCGGGCCGCGGCGCACCGCCTGATCATGAGCTACCGGCCGCATCTGCGGTCCGATGCCCGCACGCGCGAAGTCCGCCGACTGGTACTGGACGCGGCGACGACCGGCCTTCTGGTCGGGCGCGTGCAGGCGCTGGCGAATCAGGCTGCCATCGACCTCCTGCCCGACTGGGCGCGGCACATGCACGGGCTGCCCAATCCCCTCCTCGCCCGCCCACTCGTGCGCGCCGGAACGTCCGGAGTGGCGCAGACCCTCCGCTGGGCGTTCCGCTGAAAAGAGTGCCTGCGGCGGTGGGCGCGAGGATCGGGGCCCTTGGTCAACGATGTCATCACGTGGACCGGCGCGCATGCTCTTCGCTCGCGCCCTTGAGCAGTCCCAGCGCATCGGGGCGGACGCAGTTTCACCGGTAGAGCTGGGTGCTGGGCTTCAATCGAGTGGATTGGGCTATCCGGTCCCGCGTTGCCGGAGCAAAAGGTCGGCCTATGACGGCGTCGCACGGAGTAAGGGGAGGTTTTTCTGGAAGGTGTCCTGATGGCCGCGACCGGTCCATTCAACATGAAAGAGGGCCCGGTGCACCGCTGCACTACGCCCTCGAGAATGCGGGATCGCACGACCTGTAAGCCGCCACCTCACTGACCAATATCTTGCGACTCACCGCACCAGAAGTCCCGAGGCACAATCGGGAAGGAAACCCGTCTTGGGTCCCCCGGGCTGGGGATCGAGGGCGCATGCCGGCGGCACTCACCTTCGGCCAGGATGCCGTTCTCATCGACCGCGAGCTTATCGGGCTTTACGCGGATATGTGTCACGCGGACTTGAGCCGCCTCGAAGTACAAGCAGCCTGAGCAGGATTTTGCGATGGCCATTTCTGTATCTCCTTGATGTGGATGTGATCAATCGCCCCGCACAGCCGCGGCACGTTCTTGGCTGCGCGCGTCGCCCTGCGCAGGTGCGGCAGGGCCCAGACGGCGCTTGGTGGCGAGACGTGCCGTGTGGTTTTCGCGCGCGGCCTTGCGCTCGGCCTGAGAGGTCCCAAGCGCGAGGAACTTCGGGTTCTGGGCGAGAGTGTCCGCGATCCTCAAGGCGAGCGCATCCAGGTCCGCAGCACGGTCAGGCCGTCGGCCCTCCTGAAAGCCTGCCTTTGCGGCTGCCGCCTCCCGGCAATTGTGTCTGGGGACCCCCGCCGCGTGGAGTTCGTCGGTGCTCATTCCCGCGATCCCGGCATCGATCCCGAGCCGGATAAAAGGCATCAAGGCCTGCATGTTGGGGGGTGGATCTTCCGTCATTCTCGTCTCCTTTGTTGGCCCGTCGGCCGCTTGGTCGTGGCCATCTGGGGTTTCATTCCGTGTCTGCTTCGATTGTTCGCGCACCTCCTCCTCTGGTGCGGTGTCCTGTTTTGCCGGGGGTTGATTGATGGGAGCCGACTGGGCCTGCGCCTCGAGGCTCTCCTCCAGCCGGGCGTTCTCGGCGGAAAGGCGCGCGGCGTCGGCCTTGGCCTGATCCGCCTCGCTCGTTGCCGCATCGCGGGCCGCCCGCATCTCGTCCCGCTGCCGCACGGCGCTGGCCTGGGAGTGCCGCGCCTCCTCGGTTTCACGCCGCGCCGCTTCAAGGGCCGCCCGCGCCACCGTGAGCGCCTTCGCGGCTTCGCCGCGTTCTCTCTCAGCCTTCTGGAGTTCGAGCGTCGTGTCTTCCAGCTTCCCGCACGTCTCCCGCGCCATGGCCGTGGCCTTGTCGCGCTCCCCGCGCAAGGCGAGGATCGCCGCCGAATGCGCCTGCTCCATGGCCTCGGCTGCAGCCTGATACCCAGCCACAAGTGCCGCCATCTCCTGCGCGTGTTTCTCCTCAATATCTCGCTGCAGCTTCTGCCAGGCCTCCGCTTGATGCGCCGCGGAGCGCTCTGCGGCTTCCCGCGCCTGCCGCTCAGCGCTGTACTCCTCTTTCAGGCGCTTCATTTCCACTTGCACCGCGGCGAGCGCATGGCTGGCCGCGGTGGCTTGTCCCTCGGCCGCTTCCTGCGCGGCGCGTGCCTCTGCTGTGGCGGCTGTTTGGCTCTTGAGCGACGTGGCCAGACGCTCCGAGTGCTTTTGCTGGCTGCCGAGAGCGAGGAGTGCGCCATCCCGCTCCTCCTGCAGGCGCACCATGTCCAGCCGCACGGTGGCGAGGGTCGCGCCCGCCTCGTCAGCCCGGCGTGCGGCCACCTCTTGTGCGGCCTGCATCTTCAAAATGGTCTTTGGATGCGTCTCAACTATCGCGGCCAGTTGATCAGCCCGCGTCCGCACATCACCAAGGGCGCGGAGGGCCCCATCGCGCTCGGCCGCCACATGGTCCACCTTCGCCTCGGCCGCCTCCAGCCGCGAATGCAACGCGTCGGCCTCTTTCAGCGCCGCGTCGCCCGCCGCGCGCTCGAAGGCCAGCCTTTGCAGGTAGGCCGTCCAGGGAAACGCCCCCTCCCCCACCCGGGCGCGCTCGATGGCGGCGAGGTCTTCGGGATCTGGCCGAAGCCGCTCGCCGGGGCGCAGCGGGCCGCCACCGACCTCGATCAGACCATCCGGCGTCATACGCTGGACACGGAACTCGCTGCCCACCCGCTGCTCCGCCGCTTTCGCCACCTCCAGCCGGATCGCCGCGCGCGCCGCCTTCTCGGCCTCTGTGGGCTCGCGCCGCGGCGGTGCCGCCGCGGCAGCCGCGGGGCCTGCAACGAGCAGCGCGGCGAAGCGCACCGCACCCTTCTCTGCCTCCAGTACCCGCTGGCCCAGAGTGCGGACTTTCTCCTGCAATTCGGTCGTCCTCGCCTCCGCGGCGCGCTCCGCCAGGGCGTCGGCGCGCTTCAGGCGCTGGCCCTGGGCGCCGACGGGGGTCGCGAGGCCGAATGGCGCACCGGCGGCCTTCCAGTAGTGCAGCTGCAGATCGGCGCCCGCCTGACGGGCCGCGGCCTGCGCGTGCTTTTCCCAGCCGGCCCGCTTTCGGGGATGTGCCGCCAGCGCCGCTGCCCGGGCCGCGCGGAAGGGATCGGTGGCACCGACGTCCAGGATGAAGTGAGGCCTTCCGCTGCGGTCCATTCTGGGGTTGCCGTCGGGGTCGGTGACGGGCTTCAGAGGCGGCAGCGCCAGGGCGTGGATGTGGGGATGCGCCTCGTCCAGATGCAGCACGCATCCCCGGAGGCAACTGCCCAGCCTCTCCTTCAAGAAGATGAGCGTCAGCTCCAACCACCGTCCGTATTCGGCCTGCTTTCCCGGCATCTCCAGTTCCGCCACCGGGATGTGGCAGGAGACCACCCAAGAGGACAGCATCACGTTGTCGTCGCGGCGGCGTCGGCCCTGGATATCGCTTGCCTCGCGATGACGCTCGATCGCCTCGTCGAGGATGATATCGAAGGCCTCTCCGAAAATGAGCTGCGGCGGCTGGGGCGAGGAAACGTGCTGGCAATAGGCGGGATCGCGCATCGCCTCATGGACGATGCCGCGCGCATCGACCTCCTTTTGGCGCGGGTGCGGCTTGAGCGCGAAGCTCTCGACCCGGATGAAGGAGGTTTCGCGCCCCGCGCGGCTGTGTGGGCCAGGGTCAGCCACCGGGCACCCCCAAGACGATCTCGCCACCCACCCGCGTGAGCAGCTCGGTCAGGCCGTCGAAGCTCGGTCCCGTCCAGTGGCCCGCCGCCCCGTCGTACTTGAAGCCGTGGTCCTTCAGCCGGCAGTAATCGTCCTGATGCTCGTTTCGCAGATGGGCCAGCGACTTGAAGGTCACAACGGACGGCAGCAGCGCCTGATTTGCGGAAAGCAGATCCTCCTCCGGCGCGACCACGAAGATCTCCGTTTCCTCCGGGGCGGACGCGTTGGCCGCGTTGAGTGCGATGACCTCGGTCACGACGCTGGGCGTCGTGACCTCTTTGCTCTCCGGAGCGGTATCGAGAGCCGGCTCTTGGTAGTCGAGCCCACGATCGTCATCGGTGGACACTCCCGCGTCTTCGGCGGGCATGTCGCCCACCTCCTGATGTTGACCCGGCAGGACGGCCGGCGCGGCGGCATCGATGACTTGGCGCAGCACCTTCGCAACTTCCGGGCTCGCGCTCTCGACGAGCAGCAGGCACTCCGCGGCGACCTGGTCCCGGGAGGCCTCTTCGATCCTCACCTTGACGGTGAACGAGGTAGGTGCGGCCTCGGGCTCCTCGGGATTGGCCCTGGCGAGTTCCGCCTTGAGCGTCTTCTCGTAGCCGTAGATCCCGCCCTTGGCGGCTTCGTTGAGGTCCACCCCGTGCTCGGCGGCGTGCGTGCAGATGAAGCCCAGCCGGCTGACCAACGTGGGGTTCTTCCGTCCCAAGACGATCTGAAGGAGTTTCACGGCCGGCTTGTCCGTTCGGGTCCGGGTCCCCTTCGGCAGGAGGCCCTGCTCGACCGCGAGGGCGATGAGGCTCGCGACTTCCTTCTCCTCCAGCGTGACCAGGGACACGATGCCCGCGCAGAGGGGCACCAGGCTCTCACTCAGCTTCTTGCTGCTCTCCTCGACCGCCTCGGTAGCCGTGGCGTGGCTGTCCCGCATGCTCAGCAGCAGAACGAAATTCTCCGGCAGCTCGGTGTTGACCCCGCTTCCATCCCGTTTCTCTAAGGTGAAGGAACGAGCCGGGGAGGAGTTGGGGTGCGCTTCCACCCGCCCCTTCTTGTTCGCTTTCTTCTTCGCCTTTGCGCGATGCGGGGGCGCGTTGACATCGGGGGTTGGCGGGGTCGTGGTATCGGTGTTGGTGGCTTCCATCTCGCATCTCCTTCGACGCGGATGACGTCTGTCATCCTCATGCCCCTTCTTCGCTTCCCCGATGGGGTTTCGAGAAGACGACATCTGGGGCGCGGGGTGCGGGAAGCTGGAGATCGCGAGCGAGCACAGCCGCACTATTCGGGAAAAGGACTGACTGACTCACATCCGACTGAGACAGCCGTCAGACACGCGGCGACGCGCCCAGGCGCGACCCGACGCAGCAGTTCGATAAATTTTTTTTATCTCCCCGAGTGCTCGGACTGGAGACTGATTGCGGCGCGGTGCGCGGTCAGGACAGGCAGGAGCGGGCCAGCTCGTCCAGATGACGGTCGAGACCATCGGTGCCGACCGCCGCCCCGAGGAGCGCGTGGAAAGGCCTGTACACGCGCGCATGCTGCGTCACGTGCGGGCAGAAATAGCCAAAGAGAATGGAGCGATCGCAGGTGCCCGCGCGATGGCAGAACGCGACCTCGTCGTAGAAGACCAGAAGCCGGATCAGCGCCGCGTCGACCTCGCCACGCGCGGCGTCGTTCGGGTAGGCCGCGGCGACAAACCCTTCATACTCGCGGGACGAGAGCGCCCTCGTCCGCGCCTCGGCCGTGAAGGTCGGGTAGCGGCGCCAGAAATCGAGGAGCGCCGTCCGGGCCACCACGATGTCTGTGCCCCCGAAGCGCGCGATGTAAGCCAGCGCCCTTTCCTCGCGCGCGACCCGCACCGCCTCGGCCCGCTGCGCAAAGAAGCTCCAGACGCCGAAGATCGCGATGAGGGTGGCGGTCACCTTCAGCGCGACGTCCAGCCAATCGGGGATCTTCACGGCCATGCTCAGCGCGGCGCCGGGGCCGGCTCCACCCTGCAGTCATCCGGGAAGAAGACGACCACCGCGTCGCTGGCCGCCACCGAAAGACGGTCCAGGCAGGCAAGCTGGGCGCGGTTCAGCGTCACCAATTGGTCGAGGGCCGTGGGGTCGGCAAGGCGGATGTTCGGCCCCTCGTTGGTCAGCGCGTCGAGGAGCGACGGCGGGCGCTGGGGAGGACAACGATTGGCCAGAAGGAAGACCGGCTCCCCGGTCGCGGCCTTGTAGATCTCGCGGTGCTGGACAAAGCAGGCGAGCGTCGCGGCCGTGAGCCGGAAGTGGCGTGCAACGGCGGCGTCACCTGACCGCCCCGGCTGTGGGCCCTGCCCGCTGAGAAGCGCCCCGACTGCCACCAGCCATGCTGCCTTTGACCTGCGCAACTTCGCCTCCATCAGATGCAGAACCGGAAGGCGGCAGCGATCGTCTGCCGGTCGGTGTTGGACAGGTCGCGCTGCATCCAATGAGGCCCGCCTGCCACACGCGGCGCATTGATCTGCAGCCGCATCTCGCGCGCCTGCGTGAGCGCCTGGGCGTCCTCGGGGGTGAGTGCCACCTCGAACACGGCGCCATCCCCGGCGGTGCGGCCCGAAACCTGCGCCGGCCGGATCTCACGCTCCCCGCCGGTCGGGCCGAGCCCGAGCGTCGCGCCGACCCCGGCCTCGACCGGCACGCCTGGCACCGTCAGAAGAAGTCGCGCTGCCCTGGCACGGCAGAACGCGGTCAGTTGCGATGCCTGGTCGTAGATCCGGGGCGCATCCCGCCGCTTGCTCACGGCGATGACGCCGGCCCGGTAGGGCTCCAGCACGAAGCGGTCGAAGCCGCGCGGTGTCTCGATGTCATAGGTTAGACGCTGCTCGAGGGAGGGATAAGTCATCCCGGTGTGCGGCGTGGCACTCGCCAGCACGAACAGACGAGGATCGACGCCCATCTCGATGATGTAGGTGAGAAGCAGTCCCGAAACCTCCTGTCCGCCCGCGAGGCCGGATGCATTCGGCATCGCCGCGCCGCCCGGCAACCCGAACTGGTGGAAGCCCAGTCGCGACCCTTCCGGGACACGCCGCCCCACCCCACCCAGGAACGCATAGGCGCAGGCGCTCAGGCAATTGCCAGCAGTCGGTGGATCGACGCTGGCGCCATCGTGCTGCCCGACAACCGTGTGGAACTCCCGGGCCCGGATCCGCCGCCCAAGGGCCATGCCGTCCTGCAGGCTGCCGCCCGTGCTGTCGAGCAGCACCTGGAACCCCTCGACCCCATTCGGGCCATCCAGGAAGGCGTCGAAGCGGTCGGCCGCGCCCCCGTCGAGCGTCCCCGAGGCGATGACGAAGCAGGACTCGCTCGCGTTCGCGAAGCAATGGAAGCTGAACTTCATGGGCTGGGCGGCCACCCCGAGGGGGGCGATCAGGACCAGAAGTCCGAGCCACAGAAGCCGCATCTTGCCATCCCCTCCGCGAAGGATCGCCAGCACCCGGCGCCGCCAGGATCATTCCGCTGCATCGGCTTTGGCAAGGGAAATGCAGCGCGCGGACGGGTCGGCCCGTCACTGCCTCATATCCGACTGAGACAGCGGAGCGCCCCGGCCCAACAGGCTGGGTGGGCAGGCTGACCAGCTTCGCCCCGGTCGCATCCCGTGGACGACGGCAACGCTCTCCGGTGGCTGCCTCCGGACGATGCCGGAGGGGCCGGGCGAGGTTTCGATCGGAACCTCGCCCGTGCGAGTCAGCGTGATGGTCAGGCGCACCGGTGCAGACATCCGAGCGGGCCCCGACCCATCCGCAGACTCGTCAGCAGCTGAGCTGCCAGCGCGGCCGGCGTTCGTACGACCAGATCTCGCCATAGACCGCGCCGCCGTCGAGCAGACCCCGCAGCTCCTCAGCCAGTTCCTCGACGGTGTGGTCCAGCACCCCGCATTCCCAAAGCGCGATGACCCGCCACCCCTTGCGTTCAAGCTCCGCCACGACCCGGCGATCGCGCGCACGGTTCGCCTCGAACTTGCGCTCCCAGAACGGCCGGTTGGTGCGCGGCACGCGAGCGCACGAGCAATGCTCATGGGCGTGCCAGAAGCAGCCGTGAAAGAACAAGGCGACCCTCTCGGCCGGCGCTGCCAAATCCGGCGTCCCCGCCAAAGTGGCGTCGTGCCAGCGAAGATCGCGCAGGCCCGCGGCCTGGGCGACCTCGGCGAGCACGCGCTCGCCGCGGGTGGTCTTGGGGGTGTGGTGGGACTTTTTGAGCATGCGTCTCTCGCCGCGCCTTGCGCGGCCCTTCCGTCGTGAGTGTGGGGAATGGCGCCGGCCGCATGAGCCGCCAGCGGAGATTGGCTCGCGGGGCGTACCCCGCGGCGGGTCAGACATGAATCATCCCGCGCACGCTTTCAAGAGTCGCCGCCCGGGGGCGGCACGAGAAAAGCAAGGCAGGAAGGGATCCGCCCGCGGTCGTCGGCTGGAGGGCAGGTGTGCCTCCAGCCGCCGCTCGCCGAGCGGATCCGGTGATGGAAGGAACCAAAAACCAAAGGAGTGGCCGATGGCCCCCTTCGACGCGGATCTCCGCCACACAACAACCCACAGCGCGCGGCCCAGCCTGCCGCGTTTCGTGCGCGAGATCGGCCTGCGCCCCGATGACGTGGAAAGGTTCGGCAGCAACGCGTCCGCCGACGCGCGGACGTTGATGTTCACCGAGCGCGGACCGGATTCCCTGCCGACCGGGGTGCTCACCCTCGGCGAGCGCCGCAAGTGCTGGTTCACTAAGGGTGGGATGCGCAGCCTGACCTGGAGCCGCGAGCCCCAGAACCCGTCCCGCATCCTGCTCGCCACCGGCGCGCTCCCGGCACTGTGCGCCGCGGCGTGTGAGGGGCACCGGGCGGACACGCTTTATGTCGCCCCGCCTGGCTCCTGGTCCGGCTTTTCGGTGTGGACCTTCGAGGCCCTGCTGGCCCGGGTGCGGCCCGAGTGTGTCGTCATCGGCATGCCCGACACGGCGCGCGCCAACAGGCTTGCCGAGGAGGCGCAGCAGATCATTGAGGTGGGCTGGTGCGGGGCGATGGCGGTTCTGCGTCTTCCGATGACGCGGGACTGGCCGGAATGCCTGGCCGCCCAGCGGGAGGCACGGCCATGAGCGGTCGTTCCTCGTACGCCCGGACCCGCGACGCCCTCGCCGACTTCGCCGACGCCGTGCTCTCCCCCGGGTTTGAAACGGCTCTTGTCCCGGTCTGGCCGGGCGATGGCAAGGTGCAGCGCCGTCGCTTCACCCGCGACGAACTTCTCGGCTCGATCCCCTGGATGCGCTGGGCCAACGGACCGGGCCGGTGCCACGTTTTTCTGCGGCCGAGTGCGACACGGCATCTCTTGGTGGACGACCTGTCCGCCGAGGCGCTGGCGGCGTTGGCCGCGCGCCACCGCCTCGCGGCGGTCGTGGAGACGAGCCCAGAGAATTTCCAGGCCTGGATCACGGCCTCTGACTCGCTCGTGCCGGTGGCGCTCGCCACCGCCGCCGCCCGGATCCTGGCCCGCGAACACGGGGGCGACCCGGGTTCCGCGGACGGCCGCCATCTTGGGCGTGCGCCGGGCTTCACCAACCGCAAGCCGGGCCATGAGGACCCGCCCCGTTCGGGCCGCTTCCCATGGACATCCTTGCGCCATGCCTCGGGAGGGGTGTGTCCGGCGGGTGCGGTGCTGCTGGAGCAGGCCGCGCGCGAAATGGCCCAGGTACGGAAACTCAGCCGTCCGTCGGTGCCGCCCTGCACCGCTCCGGCCCTCTCGTCGGACGATGCGGCGCGCGCCGCGTCCGCTTGGCGCCTCGGCTTGGCTGACCTCCTGCCACCTGGGCAAAGGCTGGATCAGTCCCGCGCCGACTTTTCGGTCGCTCGGCATCTGATCCGACGCAAGGCGGGCTGGGTCGTGATCGAGGAGACCGTGCTCAAGGGCGAGCGGGCGCGTGCCATGACCCTGGGCCGGGCCGCCGACTACGCCCGGCGCACAGCGCTGGCGGCGGCGCGGGGGGCGGTTCCGGGGCGCCGGTCATGACGGTGTCCCCTGCCCTGCCCGCCGGCCCGCCTGCCGTGGTGATGAGCCATGGCTGGTTGTGCCGTCTGGCCAAAGCCAGCGATGGTGCCGCTTCTAGGCCGCCACGCGACCCCGGCGGATGCTGGGTGGCGCAGGAGGATCCCCGCGACCCCGGGGTGCAGCTGCGGCGGCTCGACCTCATGCTGCCGCTGGCAGACCGGCTGGCGCTCGTCGCGGCCTCCGATGACGACTCCCACCGCGTGCTGGTGGCCGAAGGCGTCACGCACGTGCCGGTGGCCGACGGGGGCGCGCCGGAGGTGCTGGCGCCCCTCTTCGCCCCGTCGCTGGCCGACCCCGAGGACTGGCCGGATCCCAACGCCCCGGCCCGGCAGGCGTTCCGGCTGCTGCTTCTCCTCCATGCGGTCAACACCGCCCCAGGTGAGCGAGGCACCGCCCTACGTCCTTTGCGAGCGGCGGTGCGGCTCGCCCTTGAGGGGGGCAAGCTGCCGAGAAAGGGGATCGTGGCGCTGGCACGCGAGGCCGGGCTCTGGCCGTGCGGGCTTTTGTCGGCGGCGGGCTTGCCGCTGGGGCTCTCCGGCGCCCGGTCGGCCCTGCCCACTGGCACGGTCAGCCTCTGGCGCGCGGCGGTGAAGGTGCTGGCGGCGCGGCGGCCGCCGGGGTTCCGCCCCGCCCGCCGGCGCAGCCGGTGCTGCACGCACCGCCGGCGGTGGCCACCGATCCCATGGACCAGGGCGAGGTCGAACGCCACGCCCCCCTCGCCGGGCCCATGCCCGCCCTGCCCGTCCCCGATGCGCGCGGGCTACGGGCGGCGCTCGACCGCGAGTTCCCGTGGCTGGCGGACGCCACGCGCGCCATCGCCCGCGAGGTGGCGCTGCTGCCGGACGGGGCGCCGGCGCGTCTGCCGCCCCTGCTGCTCGCCGGACCGCCGGGTTTGGGCAAGTCCACCTTCGCCCGGAGGGTGCTGGAGATCTGCGGGTTGCCGCACCGTCTCGTCACGGCGACCGAAGGCGGCGGGGCGACTTTGCTGGGCGGCCATGGCCGCGGCTGGCGTGGAGGGCGGCCGGCGTTGCCCCTCGGCTTGATGGCGCAGTCGGGCCTTCGCACCGTGGGCATCGTGGTGGACGACGTGGACCGTCAGGGGAGCGCCGACGGCTGGGGCACGCCGCAGGGCTGGCTGCTGGCGGTGCTCGAGCCGGCAACGGCGCAGCGGTACTGGGATCCGTTCCTGCTCACCGAGTGCGACCTGACGGGCGTGTCGTGGGTGCTGACCGCGAACGACCTTTCGAGTGTGAGCGGGGCCTTGAAGGACCGGTGCCTGGTCGTCGAGGTCGGGTATCCGCCGCCCGACGCCGCAGAGATGGTGGTCGACGGGCTGCTCGCGCGACTGGCGGCGGAGACGGGCCAGCGTCCGGGCCCGCTGCGCATCCCGGCGGCCGCACGCGAGGTGATGGTGCGGGGTTTCGCCGCCGACCCGTCGACGCTGCGCGCGCTCGCGCGGGTGGTTCGGCTGGTGTGCGGTGCGGCGCGGCTGGGCGAGGATCCGGTCGCGGTGGCGCGGGCGGGCCTTGCGGCGATCAGTCAGGCGGAGGATCGGCCCTACGCAGCGCGCCGGCTTGGTTTCGGCCGCCGGTAGCGGCCGGGGTCACACGCCCCCTGGCCCCTGGCGGGGCCGGGGGAAATTGCTGGGGCCATCTTCCAACGTAGCTTACGGTGCAGGGCACGCCCCAGATGTTGGGCAGGAGGCTCAACACAAGCCTCCCTGCCAATTCTCCCCCCACCATTACAGTAACTGGACCTTTATCCAAACGCAGAACCGCTGGCCCGTCGGGATATTCACCGACACTTCTCCCGACTATTGAAGTCCGTAAAGCAGTCTCGGAAGCACACGCGTGACCGACGTATCGGATGCCAGAGGGCCGACGCCCGCCTTTCTGAACGCAGATGGCGAGGCGGCGGCATTGATCGCGGGGCACGACTGGTCGCGCACGTCCCTTGGCGCGGTGGAGAGCTGGCCACAGAGCCTCAGGACGGCCACTGCGATCCTGCTGGGCTCGCCCATGCCCATGGTGATGCTGTGGGGCGAGGACGGTGTGATGCTCTACAACGACGCCTATGCGGCGTTCGCCGGGGAACGTCACCCATCGCTATTGGGATCCGGGGTACGCGAGGGTTGGCCCGAGGTCGCGGACTTCAGCGACAACGTGATGAAGGTGGTGCTGGCGGGCGGCACCCTCGCCTACAAGGATCAGGAACTCACCCTCCAGCGTCACGGCCGGCCCGAGCAGGTCTGGATGGACCTGACCTTCTCGCCGGTGCCCGACGAGGACGGCCGGTCCGCTGGCGTGCTGGCGGTTGTCACCGAGACCACGGAGCGCGTGCGCGCCGAGCACGGGGTTGTGGCCGCGTCCCGCGATGTTCCAGAGGCAAAGCCCACCGATGATCTCTTGCGCGCCAGCGAGGAGCAGCTCCACGGCGTGGTCGAGAGCGCCCGCGACTATGCGATCCTCACCACCGACCTCGAGCGCCGGATCACAAGCTGGTCCGCGGGCGCCGAGGGCACCTTCGGCTACGCGGCCGACGAGATCCTTGGCCAATGCGTGGATGTTCTTTTCACCCGGGAGGACCGGGAGGCGGGCCGGCCCGAATGGGAAGCCACCACGGCCGAGCGCGAGAGTTGTGCACCCGATGTGCGCTGGCACCTCCGCAAGGATGGCACCCTGGTCTTCATCAACGGATCGGTGCGTCCCATCCACGACGCTCAGGGCCGGACCACCGGCTTCCTGAAGGTCGGGCGCGACGAAACGGAGCGCCAGCGGGCCGAGGCCGCCCTGAAGCTGAGCGAGGAACGTTTCCGCTTCGCGCTCGAGGCGGCGGGCGGCATTGGCACCTGGGACTGGGACGTCGTGGCTGATCGCCTTTATGCCAGCCCGTACTTCGCCGAGATGTATGGCCTCGACCCGGTCGCGGCCGCCAAGGGCCTGCCCGTGGCCGAGTACGTCGCTGGCGTCCATCCCGAGGACCGGGACAGGGTCGGTCGCCTCATGGACGAGGTCCTGAGCGCCGGCGGTGAGTACCGCGCCGAGTACCGCATCTTGGGCCAGGACGGCGAGGTGCGTTGGGTGGTCGCGCGCGGGCGCTGTCTCAAGGACGCGGACGGCACGCCCATCCGCTTCCCGGGCGTCACCTTCGACATCACCGACCGCAAGCGTGCCGAGACGGAGCTGCGCGAAACCTCGCGCAGGCTGGACGCGATCCTCGCCAACACCCGCGAGGCGGTGTTCCTGATGGATCACCACCAGCAATGCGCCTACGCCAATGCCGCCGCCGAGAAGCTGACGGGCTACCGCTTCGAGGACATGCGGGGCCGGCCGCTGCACGACGTGGTCCACCACACGCGCCCCGACGGTTCCCACTATCCGCGGGAGGAGTGCCCCATCGACCGTGCCTTCCCGGAGCGGGCGCAGATGTCGGGCGAGGAGTTGTTCGTGGCGCCGGACGGCTCATTCTACCCAGTGTCCTTCACCGCGAGCCCCGTCATGGACGACGAAGGCCGGCCCATCGGCACCGTGATCGAGGCGCGCGGTATCGCCGGGGAGAAGGCGCGTGAGGCGGACCGGCAGTCGGCCTATGAGCGTCTAGCCGAGGAGACGCGCACGCTCGAGACCCTCAACCGGACCGGGGCGGCCCTTGCCGGGGAGTTCGACCTTGAGCGCGTGGTCCAGAGGGTTACCGATGCCGGGGTCGAACTGACTGGCGCGGCCTTCGGCGCCTTCTTCTACAATGTGCTCGACGAGGCCGGCGAGAGCTACATGCTCTACACGCTCTCGGGCGCGGAGCGGTCGGCGTTCGAGGGCTTCGGGATGCCGCGGGCGACGGACGTATTCCGGCCCACCTTCCATGGCGAGGGTGTCCTGCGCTCAGACGACATCCTGGCCGACCCCCGCTATGGCCGGAACGAGCCCCACCGGGGCCTGCCAGAAGGGCACCTGCCGGTCCGGAGCTATCTGGCCGTGCCGGTGGTCTCCCGCTCGGGCGAGGTGGTCGGCGGCCTGTTCTTCGGTCACCCGGAGCCGGGCCGCTTCACGGACCGCCACGAGCGGCTGATGCTCGGCCTCGCCGGCCAAGCGGCGATTGCTATCGACAACGCCCGCCTGTTCCAATCGGCCCAGCGCGAGGTCGAGGAGCGCCGTCGCGCCGAGGAGCGGCTGCGCGAGCTGAACGACACGCTGGAGCGCCGCGTCGAGGAGGAGGTTGCGGAGCGCGCCAGGACGGAGGAGGCGCTGCGCCAGTCCCAGAAGATGGAGGCGGTAGGGCAGCTCACGGGCGGCATCGCCCACGACTTCAACAACCTCCTGACGGGCATCATCGGTTCGCTCGACATGATCCAGCGACGTATCACCCAGGGCCAGACGGACCGCATCGAGCGCTACACCACGACTGCGATCACCTCGGCCAACCGGGCGGCGGCGCTCACGCACCGGCTGCTGGCCTTCTCGCGCCGCCAGCCGCTCGATCCGAAGCCTGTTGACGCCAACCGCCTCGTCACGGGCATGGAGGAGCTTCTCCGCCGCACCATCGGCGAGGCGGTCCGGCTGGAGATCGTCACCGCCGGTGGGCTGTGGCAGACACTCTGCGATCCGCACCAGCTTGAGAGCGCGATCCTGAACCTGGCCATCAACGCGCGCGACGCCATGCCCGACGGCGGCATGCTCACCATCGAGACCTGCAACGCCCATCTCGACACCGCCTACGCTGCGAGGAGCCGCGAGGTGAGGCCTGGGCAGTATGTGTGCATCTGCGTCACCGACACGGGGACGGGGATGACGCCAGACGTCATCGCCAAGGCCTTCGACCCGTTCTTCACGACCAAGCCGATCGGCATGGGCACCGGGCTGGGCCTGTCGATGATCTATGGCTTCGCGCGGCAGTCGGAGGGCTATGCGAAGATCTACTCGGAGGTGGACCAGGGCACGACGGTCAAGCTCTACTTGCCCCGCCATTACGGCGACGGGGACGATACGGGCGAAGGGCCCGGCGAGGTGACGGAGGCCAGTCGCGCCGAGACCGGCGAGGTCGTCGTCGTCGTTGAGGACGAGACGGCGGTGCGGGACCTCGTCACCGACGTGCTGCAAGAGCTGGGATACCGGGTTGTCGAGGCGATGGACGGGCCGTCCGGCCTCAAGCTCCTGCAGTCCGACCTGCGGGTCGACCTGCTCCTGACCGATGTCGGCCTACCCGGCCTGAACGGGCGCCAGCTGGCCGATCACGCGCGCCAGCACCGGCCCGGGCTGAAGGTGCTGTTCATGACCGGCTATGCGGAGAACGCCACCATCGCGAACGGCTTCCTGGAGCCCGGCATGCAGATGATCACCAAGCCCTTCGCGATCGACGCCCTCGCCACCCGGGTCCGCGACATGATCGAGCAGCAGGGAGATACGACCCTTTAGCACTCTGGCCCCAAGCTCCGCAGAACCTGCGGCCGGCGTTGCTGCTGACGGCCTCTCAAGGGGATGAGATTTCCGCTTCCTGGCTCCCATCGACGTTGCGGCGATCACGCGAGGAGCCGGTTTGGCTGGCGCTTTGAAGACGGGTCGGGCAGCCGCCCGAAAGTAGTTGATTTCGGGTTCAGAAGGGTTCCACAGCGTTGTCCCGGCTTAGCGAGACCCGCGCAGGCCGAGCACGCGCCGGAAGCCGATCGGTGCTACCTTTACCCCACTGGCAGGCAGGAACGGTGACGGATGACGCTGGAAGACCTCTACCGGATGCTGCGGAGCGGCCACGTCCAGGCCAAGGGGGTGGTGGACAACCTCGACCTGCCGCTCGTTGTGCTGGATCAGGACTTGCGCGTCACCGCCGCCAACCCGGCCTTTCTCGACGCCTTCGGGGTCGAGCGCGACGACACCATCGGCCAGCGCCTCTTCGCGCTCGGCGACGGCCAGTGGGACATCCCCGAACTGCGCCTTCTGCTGGCCGACGTGGTCCCCAAAGCGGCCGCCGTCATCGACTACAAGGTGACCCACGACTTTCCCGGCATCGGCCGCCGGACGATGCTCGTCGGCGCGCGGCGGATGGCGCCTCCCGGCGGCCACGGCAGGGACATGCTCGTGACCTTCGAGGACGTCACCGAGCGTGGCCGCCTGGAGGCGGAAAAGGACGTCCTGCTCGCCGAGACCCATCACCGCATGCGCAACCTGCTCGCGGTGGTGCGCGCGCTGGCGGTCCAGACACGGGCCGCCGGCCGCACCGGGGAGGAATATCGGGACGCCTTGCTCGACCGGCTGGAGGCTCTGGCGCGGGCCCAGGACGCCTCGCTCGCCGGCGGAACCGCAGCCGACCTTGCCGACGTCGTCCGCTCCGCGCTGGAGCCGATCGGGGCGGAGCGCGCCCGCATCGAGCCGGGCCCGGCCGTGCAACTGGCGACCGCCCAGGTCATGCCGCTGGGCCTGATCCTGCACGAGCTGGTCACCAACGCCCTCAAGCACGGCGCGCTCTCCGTGCCTGGCGGCGCCGTACGGGTGAACTGGCGCGTCACGTTGCGGGAGGACGGTGCAAGGCGGCTGCTCCTGCACTGGCGCGAACAGGGAGGTCCGCCAGTGGAGCCGCCGGCCAAACGTGGCTTCGGCACGCGCCTGATCGAGTTCAGCGCCGGTGCCGATCTTGGAGGTGAGGCGAAACTCTGTTTCGAGTCGGAGGGTTTACACGCGGAAATCTCGGTGCCGCTGACGTAGGCACCATTCAAGGAGGAGCCGCCGTGGGGTCCCTCTCAGGCGAGAGCCCCGGTGGCACCGCCCCCTGCCAGGTCCTCGTCGTCGAGGACGAGACCTTTATTGCCCTGGAACTTGAGCTGAACCTGACGGAAGCCGGGTTCGTGGTGATCGGCCCGGCCCCGACGGTGGCCGCGGCGTTGGCGCTCCTCGCGAGCCATCGGCCCGACGTCGCGGTGCTCGACGTGAACCTTCGCGGCGAGCGGGTGACGCCGGTGGCGGAGGCCCTGAAGGCGATGGGGGTGCCGTTTGTGCTGACGAGCGCCTACAGCGCGGCCGACCTCGCGTCGGACGCGGTGCTGGCCAGCGCGCGGAATGTCGGAAAGCCGACCAAGCGTACGGCCCTGCTCGGGGCCCTGCGGGACTTCCTCGACGGCCGATAGGCTTCGCAGCCGAAACTGGACCGTGGTTGCGCTGCCCGGAACCATCCCGCCTTCCAGGCCCCTCGCCTTCCCCGTGATGCGAACCCGGACGGACTGCACCGCAGCGGCATCCACGGACACGGCGGATCTTACACTCGGCCCAAAATGGACGAAGGATGCACCGGGTTGATCGTCATGCTGTCGGCTCGTTCGGCGGTGTTACCGCTCCTCTGGTGGCTTGATGTGGCGGAAGGCCCAAAGCAGCGCCAGATCGTAGGCGATCTTGAGCACGCCGCAGAGGATGAAGGGCGTCGCCTTGTAGCCGGCGGCGATGATGGCGCCCGCGATCGCGGGGCCAGCCGCGGCCGCAAGGCTTCGCGGCACGGCGGTGAAGCTCGCGGCCGCTGTCCGCTCAGGCGGGGTGACGACGGCCATTACGTAGGAACTCCGCGTCGGGACGTCCATCTGCGACAGCGCCGCCCGCACCAGCAGCAGCCCGAGCGCCCACTCGACGTCGGGCGCGAACATCGCGGCGATGAGGCAGAGGCTCGACGGGATGTGCGTGAAGACCATGGTGTTGATCAGCCCGATCCGTCCCGCGAGCCAGGCGGCGACCGGGAAGGAGAAGGCCGAAAGCACGCCCGACCAGAAGAAGAACAGTCCCGCCTCCGCCAGCGAAAGGCCGAAGCGCTCGAACAGCCACAGCGCAAGCAGCGCCTGCACCGCGAGGCCTCCCGCGAAGCTGTCCACGCTGAACAGCGCGGCGAGCCGCACCACGATCCCGCGGGAAGGCCCGAGCGGTGCGTGCCGCTCCCGACGATCCGCCGCCGGCAGGGCAGGGATGGCGCGGTAGGCCAGCAGGCAGGCGACACCGAGGGCGACGTAGAGCAGGAAGGCGGAACGCAGCGCCTCCATCTCCGCGATGCCGGAGCGGGCGAGAAGCTCTGGCGCGCCAGCGGCAAGAGCGCCTACGGCGGCCGCCAGCGAGCCGACCAGGCTGTAGCGCGCGAAGACGCTCGTCCGCCCCGCATCCGTCGACGCCCCGGTCAGCAGCGCCTGCTCCAGGGGCGCGAAGATGCTCACGCTGCCGGCCGAAGGATTAATGGTGCCCAGGAGCGCGATGAGCGCGATTGCCGTGAAGCCTGCCGCCAGGGCGAAACCGACCCCGGTCACCGTCATCAGAGCCGCAGCCAGCAGGAGCAGCAGGCGCGGGTCCGCGCGGGCGCCGGCGATGCCCACGCCCAAGGTCATCACAGCCGAGCCAAGCAGCGCCAAGGTGGCGATGGCCCCGATCTCGGCGGCGCCGAAGCCGAGCGCGAGGAGGTAGGCGGGCAGCAGCACCGCCACGAGACCGTCGCCGAAGTCGCGCAGCCCCCTCGCCGCGAGGATGCGCCGAACCGGACCGCCAAGCGCCGCGGCGGGCGCCAACCCGGATGGGGCTGCTCCGTCGGCCATTCCGTTCTTCATTCCAGCGTCTGGACCTCGAGCCCGTCGAAGTGCGTCAGGCTGTCGGCCTTGGTCCAAAGGCCAACCCGACCTGGCTCGCGGAAGGTGCGATCGGTGGCCGCGAACAACTCGCGCCCATCGAGCGAGACCGAAAGCCGGTCCCCCTGGATGCGGAGACCGAGTGTCTGCCAGCGGTCGCGCGGCACGGGCAGGCTGACGCCGGCGAACTGGGTCCGGCGCCCGTCCACGACGCGGTACAGGCGCACGTTGTTCTCGAGCGCGTTGGCGCGCGCGATGTAGTAGTTGCGTGGGTCACGCAGCCGTACCACCAAGCCGGCCGCCTGATCCACGGTGCCGGACACCGCCTTGAAACGGACCGACACCGCGACGTCGCGCGCTTCGAAGTCGTCCAGGATCGCGAGCGGGAAGCGGTCGCTGGTCCGATCCCCGCTGGTCTCCGCGATGACCCCCGGCCCTGCGGGCGCGGAGGGATCCTCGAGCACGACCCAGCGCACCGCACCACCCCTTCCCGTCAAGGCAAAGGAAAAGCCCGGTGGCGGCGTGCCCGACTCCACTCCCTCGAAGTCCCGGCGCTCTTGTGCGCTGGCGACCACGCAGGCCACCGTGAGCACGCCACTCATGGCGCCGAATCCCAGCCATCTGCTCGCACGCATGTCGACCTCCCTTCTGGAGTTCCGCCAACAGCCTCGCACTCCTCAGCCAAGGATGAGCTTCAGCACCAGGCCTGCCGCCGCCGTCACGCCAAGCGTCCGCACCAAGCCAAGCTTGAGCCAGAACACGCAGACCGCGGCCAACGCCGCCAGTCCGAGAGCAAGCAGGTCCAGGCTGCCGAGCACGGGCAGGTCCACTTCCAGGATGCCCAGCCGGACCTCGCGGACATCGGCGAACAGCACGCGAAGCCCGAACCAAAGCGCCAGGTTCAGGATCACGCCTACCACCGCGGCCGTCACTGCGGCCAAGGCGCCGGTCAGCTTCTGGTTGCCGTGCAGCCGCTCGACAAAGGGCGCGCCGAGGAAGATCCAGGCGAAGCAAGGCGCGAAGGTCACCCAGAGCACCAAGACCGAGGCGAGCACGCCGTACACGATGCCGCCGGCCCCATGCCCGGCGAGAAAGCCGACGAACTGCAGCACGAGGATCAGTGGCCCCGGCGTGGTCTCGGCCAGCCCCAGGCCGACCAGCATCTGGTCCGCCGTCAGCCATCCATAGCCCTGCACCGCCTCCTGCGCGATGTAGGCCAGCACGGCATAGGCGCCGCCGACCGTCACCACCGCCATCACCGAGAAGAACCAGGCGATGTTGGCAAAGACACCGCCTCCTGCGAGCATCAGCAGCGCCACCGGGAGCAGCCAGAGCGCGACCGCGGCCCACCCCGCACGCCAAGCCTGGCTGGCCAGCCGGGCGGGCCGGCCCGGATCCGCGGCCAGCACGGCGTCCAGCACGGCGGGTGGGCCCTCCTTGGCCTTGCCATGCTCACTGGCGCGGAAGGCCGAGGGCGCGAGGAAGCCGATGAGCGCAGCACCCAGCACAACGAGGGGAAAAGGCACGCCGAACGCGAACAGCGCGACGAAGGCGGCGCCTGCCATGGCCCAGGCCGCGCCGGTCTTCAACGCCCGTCGCGCCACGCGCAGCAGGGCCTCGACCACCAGTACGAGCACCGCCGCCTTGAGGCCGAAGAACAGCGCCGCGACAAGCGGCACTTGGCCGAAGACCACATAGACCACCGAAAGCGCGAGCATCACCACGGCGCCGGGGAGGACGAACAGGACCCCCGCGGCCAAGCCGCCGCGCACGCCGTGCAGCAGCCAGCCGAGATAGGTGGCGAGCTGCTGTGCCTCAGGTCCGGGGAGCAGGTTGCAGAAGCTCAGCGCATGGAGGAAGCGCGCGTCGGACACCCAGTTGCGCTTGTCCACCACCTCACGGTGCAGCAGGGCAATCTGGCCCGCCGGGCCGCCGAAGGAGAGCAAACCGACCGTCCACCAGACGCGCAGCGCCTCGGCAAAGGTCGGCAGCCTCGCTGAAGCGGTTTCAGGAATATCTTGCGTCGCGGCCACCGCCTCGCTTGTCGCCTTCAAACTCATGCTTTGTCCCCCGGCGCTGGCCAGTTGTGTGTCTCGGTCGTGGCGTCGCGCGCCCAGCGGTAGAAAGCGTCGTAGAGGCCCATGGCGGCGTCGAGCTGGGCGAGGTCATCGCGGTACATGCGGGAAAGCCCAAGCGAGGCGGCCAGAAGCCCCGCTGCCTCCGGCGCGAGGTCGAGCCGGGCCGTGTCGGCGCCCCTGACAATGGCGGCCAGCCGGGCCAGCGGCTCGGAGGACAGGCCGAACTCCTCCACCATGACGTCAAAGGTGCAAAGCTCGCCGCGGTGGCTCCAGAACACCCCCTCGATGTCGAAGGGCGTGGCGCCGAAGCGGTCGGCCACCGATGCCACTTCGGACGGGGCCACAAAAAGGAGTACGGCTGCCGGGTCCACGAAGCGGCGGATCAGCCAGGGACAGGCGATGCGGTCGATCTTTGGCCTGGCGCGCGTGACCCAGACCGTGCGGCCCTGTGGGTCGCGGGGCGGAACATGATCGGGTCGCACCAGCATCCCGCCGGCCGCTGCCCAGGCCTCGAAGCCGCCCTCGAGTGCCTCGGCGGTGCCGCCCGCCTGTCGGAGCCAAGCAGCCACGCCCTGGCTCAGCTTCAGGCCGCGCTGGCAGACAACGGCGACGGGGCCCGGCCCGAACTCGCTGGCCCAGTCCGACACGGAGCGGAAATCCCGTCGGATGGACCCGGGCAGGACACGCGGGTCGGCAGCAAAGTCTTCGGCGGTGCGGACATCCAGCACCGTGGGTGATTCCGGTGTCCCCAAGAGCCGGGAAAGCTGACTTTGCGTGATAAGACCGTGGCTCGGCACAGGCGTCCTCCTTCGGCGCAGAGCGCCGGAGCGTGGACGCGATGCTTTGACCGAAGCCTCACGGGGCGATCGCGGAAGGCCCCTGACGGACGAGGGTGCAAAGGAGCACAGGGCAAGTCAAGACCACGGGCCATTCCCCGTGCGAGGCGCGAGAGGCTCTCCTTCTAAGTGTGGTTTCTGCTCATCTCAGCGGCCCCACCTGCCTGCGCTGTCCGGAAACATTTGTTTTCGGGTGGAATCGCCGATGTTAGTTTGCCGGGATGCCGCGCCGCCCGAGATCCGCTGCCCAAAAAGCTTCCGCCGGAACTGTCCATATAGAGGTTGTGGCTCCCACCCGATTCGAGCATCGGCCCAAGGCTTGACGCCCCCGCCCTCTGCTGAGGCGATTGCCTGCCGGGCGGAACCTTTACATCGTGGCCTGCCTGTCCTTCTTGCGCTTCTGAGAACGAAACGCCTCCCCCATTGAGCCAACGACGAGTATCCTCGCGCCTGTGACAACCAACGAGGACCGCGCCGCGTGAGTGACACTTCAACATGCCGCGCCAGTTCGAAACAGGAGGCGACGCACAAACAAGGCCTGTCTGGAGCAGCGGAAGGCTCGGGCGGAACTACACGGTGCAGCCTCTCCAGGCAGGAGAGATTTCTAGCGCTGGCACTGGAGATGGGACGGACCGAAGCCCGCCGAGCCTGGGCAGCATGGGAGCGGGAGATGGGCGGAGACGGCGTTGCCTCGCCAGGAAACATGGAGACGCTGGTCATGGCGGCCGTGGCGGTGGGAGCGACCTGCTGGCTGTTACTGGTGGTGGTCCAATGATGGCTGGAAGACGTGGGGCTCAGTCACCTGCTGGTGCAGTTCGCACTGTGATCTATGTCCGCTTCAGCTCTGAGAACCAGAGCGAGGCTTCGGTCGATGACCAGATCCGGATTTGCCGGGCGCGGGCCGAGCGCGAGGGCTGGGTCGTCGAAAATGTGTTCGTCGATGCTGCCATCTCCGGGGCCACCGCTTTGCGCCCGGGCTATCAGGCGCTGCTGGCGGCCATGCGCACCGGACGAGTGGACGTTGTGCTCTCGGAAAGCCTGGACCGGCTGAGCCGGGACCAGGAGCACGTTGCATCGCTTTACAAGCTGGCGCGCTTCGCCGCGGTGCGGATCATCACGCTGGCCGAGGGTGAGGTGTCGGAGCTGCACGTGGGCCTCAAGGGTACCATGGGGGCGCTCTTCCTCAAGGATCTCGCCGACAAGACTCGGCGTGGCCTCGAAGGCCGGGTGCTGCAGGGCCGGAGCGGGGGAGGCTTGTGCTACGGCTACTGCGTGGTGCGTGGCTCGGTGGGCCGGAATGGCGAGGCTGAACGTGGCCTGCGGGAGATTCACCCCGCCGAGGCGGAGGTCGTGCGCGAAGTCTTTCGGCGGTTCGCGGATGGCGAAAGTCCGGTTGCCATCGTCAAGACGCTGAACGCCAGGAATGTCCCTTCCCCGCGCGACGGGGTCTGGTCGGATGGGGCGCTGCGTGGCCAAGCCAAGCGCGGCACAGGGATCCTCCGGAACCGGATCTACATCGGCGAATTGGTCTGGAACCAAAGGCGGTGGCTGAAAAGCCCTGACACCGGCCTCCGGGTGGCGCGCGATAATCCCGAAAGTGCGGTCATCGTCACCCCTGTCCCTGAGTTGCGCATCATTGACCAGGAGTTGTGGGACAGGGTGCAGGCCCGTCTGGCGTCCGCGGCGCGTCCAAGGGATGCGCTGACAGGCGAGGCAATGGATCATCTTTGGCAGCATCGCCGTGCGCCCAATCTGCTCAGCGGCAAGGTGCGGTGTGGGAGTTGCGGGGCCCCCTTCATCACCGCAGGCAAGGACTACATGTCCTGCAAAGCCATGGCGAAACAGGGAACGTGCGGCAACAGGACCCGCGTGCGGCGCACCCGTCTCGAAACGCAAATTCTGGATGCCATGGCGGACGATTTGATGCAGCCGGACGCCCTGGCGAACTTCGTGGCGGGCTTCACGACAGAGTGGAACCGTCTGGTAGCGGTCCGCACGGCGGAAATCGCACAGACCCGGCAGACTTTGGGAGTCGTCACGCGCAAATTGAACGGCCTGATCAATGCGTTGGCCGACGGATATCGTGCTCCCGGCCTTCAAGCACAACTCGACAACCTGTCTGCGGAACAGGCCCAGTTGCAGGCCGAAATCGACGCATCGGAGGCCGTTACGCCCCTGCCGCGCCTGCACAGCAACCTCTCGGAAGTCTATCGCCAGCGGGTTGCTCGGCTACGGGAGGAACTCGGTGGGGAGACGGCTGAACAGGGAGTCATTGAAGCCGCACGCGCTCTGATTGATTGCATTGTGATATTCCCGCCCACGCTCTCGGGAGGAGCACCACGCATTGAGGTGCGCGGCGAACTGTCCGCGTTGCTGGGTGCAGCTGGAGTGCCGGGCCTGCAATTGCAGAGATCGGACAACGCAAAAACCCCGCCCACTTTCGTGGACGGGGTTTGTTCGCGATCAGGGGATGCGGGGACAGGATTTGAACCTGTGACCTTCAGGTTATGAGCCTGACGAGCTACCGGGCTGCTCCACCCCGCGTGGGTGGTGAGGGGTGATCTTGGTTGGGTGGCCTGGCGCTGACCGACTCTCCCGCCGCTTGAGCGGCAGTACCATGGGCGCTGGAGTGTTTCACGGCCGAGTTCGGGATGGGATCGGGTGTAGCAACTCCGCAATCGGCACCAGGCCACCGAACCAAGATCACCAAAGGGGCGACAAGGTGAGGTGGATGGTTGGTTGTGTGGGTGAGCTTTGGTGCTGCGCGCGGTGTTCATCCCAAAGGGATGGACCGTGCTGGTTTGATGGATGAGCCTATCGGGCGATTAGGACCGCTCGGCTGAGCGCATTGCTGCGCGTATACCTGCGGCCTATCAACGTGCTGGTCTTGCACGGCCCTCGGGGAGACCTGGTTTTGAGGTGGGT
>NZ_JAPFQI010000031.1:0-7284 GCF_026183895.1 Sabulicella glaciei
CCCAAACCCGCGTCCATGGAACAGGCGATGGCTCTCCTGGGCGTGAACGAGACCTCCAGTCGCATGATCGCGATGGACGTCACCGTCAGAAACCTCCTTGCAGCCTGAGCCATCCGTGTCTCAGGAAATCTGTCGCACCGGCTCCCTTGCGCCGGGCCTGCACAGCGGGACACAGTGAGGGCTTGGTCCGGACGGGACAGGGCGTGCAGTGGTGCTGCGACGGATCATCTCGTAATCCACGCTCCCCATCAGCCGCTTTGCAGGAGCGGCAGAAATGGCTGAAGCAGTCCTTAACGAGCGGGATGGGTTGTTGCGAGCCTTACGGGATCCCGCGCCAGCGCGTCGCCACGGCATAGACCCTGGTCACCCCAAACTACGAAGCCCCGCCGGCGAGGGCGGGGCTTCTCGAAGCCAAAGGAAAGTAGATCGTATGACCGGCTTCGGCCTGGGGTCGGCTCCAGGTCTTGTATCCCCGGTACCGCTCTTCTGAGCGACAGAGCAGGGACAAAAAGGAAAACACCCGCGAGCCAGGAAGTTTTCATTGGCCGCCCGCGGTGACGGGGATTCCGCTGGCGGACCCGTGTTCGTCCTGCCACAATAAGGCCACATTTGGGCGGGGAGCCCAGGCCCCATCCCACAGCTGCATTCTTTGTATGAGGGCGAATGGTCGCTCTCGGGAGGGCCGCATGGCCAACGACACCTCATCGCCAGGCCCCGACCTGGCTCCTCCTGCTCCGGGTCCTGGCGAGGTTTGGGACCTAAGCGTGGGCATCACCACCAATCGCTGTCTGGGGCCGACTCCGCTCAAGCTCATCAAGGGCGGCGCGTCGGGCCCGAGCGAAGCCGCCGTCCTTCCGCGCGTGCTTTCCTTGGTGGCCTCGGCCGCCCCGGAGAAGCCGATCCGCGGGCGCGGATGCCCTTGTCCAGCGTGCGAGGCGGAGCGCCTTCGGTCCTGATCGTGCGCATCGCCAGGCCTGCCAGGTGCAGGCCGGTCGCACCGATCGAAGGACGAGAGGGCCTTATGTTGAAGGCCCCACCCTGCCGCCCGAAAGCGACAGGATGAGGCCCAACTGTCCCAATGAGTGTCAAACCTGCGGAAAGCGATAGTCTGGTAGTGACCCGAAAACACATGTCCGCGCATGGGGTTTCACCGTCTCCGTGAATGACCTGAGATCCATGCGCCTGTTCTTGGGGAGCAGCTGTCGGTCAGCATCCGTTCCTGGGATGAAGCATTCTGTTCTCGGGAGGCCAGCATGGATGGGCACGACAATCCTCTGAGCGCGGCGAGGCAGTCGGTGTGGCGCGGAACGTCGCGTCGCCTATCAGCGCGCCGTCGTCGAGGCGGCGGAGGGCGGGGGTGGCCCTCAGCTGGCAGAGGCTGCCCGCCAGACCCTGGCCGAACTTGAGGCAGAGCTGCATCTCGTGCGTTCCCAACTGAAAGCAGAGCACGAAGCTTTCGACCTGGGGCCCGAATGGCTGGAAGCCGCGGCGCATGACACGCTCCGGGCCCTTGCCGCGATCAGACGGCGACCGCTTGAGGCGCCTGCGAGCACTCAGAATTCGCCTGGAAGGCTGGCTTGCATCGGTTTGATGACAGCGCACCGCCCGATATGGGCAGTGGGTGGCCTCAGGCCGCGGGGGTCATCCGTGCCAGGGCCTTCTGCACCTCCTTGGGGGAGTAGGGCTTGGAGAGCACCAGGCAGTCGCCGTACTCCCCTTTGACCTCCTCTGCACGATAGCCAGTGGTCACGATGAAGGGGATTGCACGGCGTCGCAGCGCCTCGGCCACAGCGGTGGACCGCGCGCCCCCTTGCAGAGCCACGTCAAGGATCGCGACATCGAAGGATTCGGCCTCGGCGACCGCAAGAGCCTCCTCCAGCCGCTGGAGCGGACCGAGCACCTGGCAGCCCAGGCGTGTGAGTTCACAGCTCAATGCCAAACCAGTGACCACCTCGTTCTCGGCCAGAAGAACGCGAAGGCCAGACAGCGATGAAGGAACGGACGACGCGAGCATGGTCTGGAGCCTCTCTGGGCAAGGGTCGCCCCGATGTCGGGGCGCGTCATGTGGCGGTTGGATCAAGGCGTCTTTCTAGGCGGTCAGGAGGGGTGGCGGGCTTCGTCGTCAAGCAGCCCTGCGGTTGCGAAGCGTCTCCTCCAGCACCGTGCTGGAAGACCGAGCGTGAGCGCTGCTTGAGGCAAGACTTCGGCCGAAGAAAGGCGCATCACCAAGTTCTCGATCCCAAGCCAGACGGTGTTGCGCCAAAGGGCTTGCCGAAGCGCGGGGCGGCTGCTGCAGACACGATCTCACGCCCCTCGACGTCCACCTCGATCGTGGCCTCGTTCGACGCGACGACAAGGCCCGGCACAAAGCTGGCAGAGGGCGGCACGGTGGCACATCTTTCGGTTTGGGTGTGGAGCCTCAACTCCGCTGATTTTCTACCCCAGGTTGTTTGTTGTAGGGGAACCCTACGAAAGAAGAAAGCAAAATCGCCAAGATCCATCGGCCGAGATTACGTAACGCGGCATTTTGGGAATGATATCAGGTCTACCTATGCTCCCGTTCGTGCATGATTTCGCAGGCTTTCTTTGCGTCAGGCAAACTTGCTACGCGCGCCGAACGTTTGTTCCGGACTGGCGTGCCGACCTGGGCCAGTCACAACTGCAGATGGAGCCGGCACCATGGCAGCAGCCCCGCGAGGTTCGCGCGTCCTTGTTGTGGAGGACGAACCGGTCCTTGCCCTGTTTGTGGCCATGGTCCTGGAGCGTCTGGGCTGCCGGGTGATCGGGCCGGTCGCTCAGGCCGAGCAAGCCGCCACCCTGGCCGCGAGCGAGCCGCTTGATGCAGCGGTGCTGGATTTCAACCTCGGGCACGGCGAAACCAGCGAGCCGGCGCTTCGCTGCCTCGCCGAGCGCCACGTTCCTGTACTGCTCGTCACAGGCAGTGCCTCGCAGCTCGAGCAGACGGGCTTGGACGTTCCTGTCCTGCCGAAGCCCGTCACCGAGAAACAATTGGCCACCGCCGTCCAACAATTGCTCGGGGAAAAGTAGAGCCCGACACTTCGCACGCGATCAGTCACGAAGGGAGGATGTGGCAAGTGCTCCCAGAGCAGCCAGGACAACCGTGACGATGGCGGGGCACTTCAAGCTTCGTTGGCCAACAGGAAAGGAGCATCATCATGTCCGACAAACCCGCGACGTCGGGCCGTCACCACGATGCGACGCCGGGCTCGGCCGCCGACCGCAGCGCCAAGACCGCGGTGCCTGACACCTTTCCCGCGAGTGATCCGGTCGCGCCCACCCCGGCCGTGGGAACACGTGCGGTTGAGATGACCGAAATGATGGACGCCTCGGACAAGCCGGACGTGCCCAATCCGAAAAGTCTGACTGCGCGTTTCCAAGACCATGTCACGGCCAAGCTCGCGGTCGAAAAGCTGGTGCGCGACCTTCCGCTGGACCCTCGCTGCGCGACGCTTTCGGAAGCAAGCGGCGCGACAACGCTGCAGCTCACCATCTCAGGGTCCGACACGGATCGTGCGATGGAGATGTTACGCAGCGGCGGCGGCGACCTTTCCGCCTAAAAGGGAGCGGCCGGGATTCACCGTTTCGCGTGCGCCTCAGACGCTGCCCCGTTAATTGCAAGCATCAAACGGGCCAGCCGGTGTGCTGGGTCGGACAAACGCGGCTGCTTGCTCGTGAACACGGCGCTCGAGGTCGCACCGCACGATCCGGCCATCGGGTCGGCGGTGGCGGTGCGCCTCGGCGAGATCGAGAGCTTCCTGTTCCGCTGCGTCGAAGCCGGCCAGCAAGAGGGAAGCGTCAGCGCCGAGCGTCCGCCCGAGGATCTGGCGCGTCTCCTGCTCGCCGTGCTGATGGGGATGCGCGTTCTGGCGCGCGCGCCCGGACCCTGGCCTCCTGCAGGGCGCGTTGCAGCAGGCGCTCTCGTTGCTAGGAGCCCCGGCACCGGAGGCAACGCCATGATGGGCACGGAAGCCAGCGTGCGCGTCGTGCCACACACCCCAATCCCCTCCCCGCATCCCTATCCTGGTCCTCGCCCTTCTATGGCAGGGGCTTGTGGTGGCAGTCCAGATCCTCACCGTGTTGTGATCGGCATCATGACCTCTTCCCACTTCCGGCGCCTTGCAGCGCTGCTTATCACTCTCCTTCCGACGAACGGGTTGCGACGCGCCGCCTACCGGTGGGCGCTGGGCTACGAGATCCACCCAACGGCGCGCGTGGATGCGCTGAGCTTCATCAGCGTGGCTCGGCTGGTCCTTGGCCCCGGCGCGCATCTGGAGCGCTTCAACCTCTTCTCCGGGCCCCTTTCCCTCACGGTGGGCGCGCGCTCCTCCATCGCTTCATCCAACCAGATCCGCTGCGGAATATGGACGGGCGCGGCCGCCCCCTCCGACCACGGTGCGCGGTATCAGCAGCGCATGGTGGTCGGCGATGGCTGCCGCATCTCACCGGGGCATTTCTTTGACGCGAATGGCGAGATCCTGATCGGCGACCGGTGCTGGATCGCCGGTCGCGGCAGCCAGTTCTGGACGCATGGCGCCAGCACGCCGCGCTCCACGGTCCATATCGGCGCGGACTGCTTCATCGGCTCCGCCTGCCGCTTCGCCCCGGGCGCGGCGATTGCGGACAACACCGTCGTTTCGCTGGGAAGCGTGGTGACACGCAGCTTCTCGACGCCCTACCGACTGCTGGGCGGCGTGCCCGCGAAGGAGTTGCGTGACATCGAGGACGACATCCGTTCCAAGCGCCTCTTCGCCGGACGCTGGACCGAAGCCTCGGGCGTGTGATGGGCCCCTGTGGATCCAGCTGTTCGATCAACTCGGGCCTATTTGCCATGGCGCCCGCCAGCAGTCGCGAGCCGCACGCGGAAGCGGCCCGGGCTCGTGAGAGCCAGGGCCGCCTTTATGTTCTCACACCGCTAGAGGAAGCGGTTTGTGCTTAGGCTGCGACCTTGCGGCGCACGGCGGCGAGGCCGAGCAGGCCGAGGCCGAGGAAGGCCAGACCGGCCGGGGCGGGCACAGCCACCTGAGAGGCGCTCGCGTTGCCGCTGACGCTCGCCGTGAAGTGGCAGATCGTCGAGCCACAGATGTCGAACGGCTGAGAAAGGGCCGTGAAGGTGAAGCCGACCGCCGATGGATCCCGCAGGTTGGAAGCGGCGATCTGGGCAGAGGTCAGGGTGACGGAGCCCGGCGGCTGGGTGGCGAGCAGGCTGACCTGGAACCCGTCTGCAGGCCCCGAGAGGCGAGAACCGCTGTAATCTTTGCTGATGGCCATGGCTCAGGAGACCCGTCCGGTTCTGGGCAAATGACCAGCGAGCGCGCTCTCGCGGGCTGACGAGCTGCGTCTCCCACACGACATCGCGAACCCGCTTCAATCGAGACCAAAAGGTCCTTGCGCGGCGCCCTTACAGCCTTCCTTGAGCGCCCTATCACCCCATCACGGAGGCGGAGGCCGCATGAAATGTGTGATCACGGGCGCGAGCGGTGGCTGGAGCGGCTTGCCCTCGCGCGACGCCTTGGCAAACCAGCCGCCCGGCTTAGGACGTGTCGAGCGCCACGCAAAAGGTTGCATTCACATTAGAATTATTGCGTCGGCATGCTTTACAACCTGCGAACGTCTCAAAAAAGGAAAGACGTATCACATTGTCCGCGCGCGAGAAAGGTTCTTGGCACGACACTTGCACCTCCCTCAGTGCCGGACTTTCGTTCGGCCAATGAGGAGAGTGCGTCATGAACAAAAATTCAATTTTTGCCTCAGCCGCCCTCGCTTGCGGTTTGGCTTTCGCCACTCCGGCCAGCGCGACCCTGACCCTGCAACCCGGATTGGTCGGCGGTTCCGGTGACGTGGACAACGTCATCTTCAATGCCTGCGGAACGGCCTCAAGCGGCACGACGGTGCAGGGGTGCCTCAATACTTCCCACACCACCCTGGTGAATTTCACCAGCAACGAGACGCTGAACATCAGTGGTGGCGGCCAAGCCTCCATCAAGGCGCAGGATGGTACGTTCAATACCATCACCATTGAGCTTGCCAACCCGACGCTGGGCTTCGACAAGCTCCAGTTCAACCTGGATGCCACCGCCGACGGCTTTGCCAACTTCACGGCCGTCGACCAGTTCGGCACCTCTTTCAACTTCAACAACATCGCCCTCGATGGCACCGGTCAGAACTTCTTCACGCTCGGCTCCCTGGACGGTCAGGTGGCTGTGCGCTTCACCCTGGTCTCGACCGTGGGCATCTCGCTCATCAGTGAGTTGGAGCAAGTCCGACTGGGTCCGGCCACCATCACGCCGACGCCCGTGCCTGCGCCGGCTGGCCTCGCCCTGATGGGCCTCGGTCTGCTCGGCCTCGGCATGGTCCGCCGCAAGGCCGCCTGACTGTCTCCACTTGGGAGCGACGGGTCGAAAGCCCGTCGCTCATCCTCAAGGGGTGGGTCTCCCCACCCCACAAGGTGCGAAAGCACGAAGCAACTTGATCCGAGGAGAACCGAGATGAAAAAGCTAGCTCTCATGGCGACCACGGCCGCCTTTGTTGGCCTGAGCGCCATCGCCCAGGCGGCGCCGATCACCATCATCACCTTCGCGCAGAACGCGACGGGCAACACCATTATCGCCGACTCCTTTGGTGGCACCACGACGACGCTGACCGGGACAAACGTTGCCGTGACGGTGTCGGGCTATGCGAATGGCGTCGCGACGCCATTCGCAGCTTTCCTGAACTTGGCCGCGACCAGCACGGGCGACGCGACGCTTGTGGGTGGCGATGACATCCGCCAAGCCTTCGCTGGCAGCTTCAGCATTACCTCTGGTACAGGCACTAACTACCTGTCCGGCACTTTCTCCGACATTGCGCTGGAGGGTTCGCGTCTCGCCGGACCGGCGGGCGGGTTCCAGGCCAGCCTGATCGCCACCGATCCGTCGGGCTCCGTGACCCTGACGTCTGACCTGATCCCCGCCGCTAACCTGCAGGACCCGTCTGCTTTCGGCCTCACCTTAACGGCGCTCACCCAGGCGTTCAGCATCTGCGGCACGACGCTCTGCCATTTCACGGCGAGCGTCAGCGGCAATGCGAGCGCCTCGCAGGTGGCCGTGCCAGCCCCGGCCGGTCTGGCCTTCCTCGGCCTGGGCCTGCTCGGCCTCGCCGTGGTTCGCCGCAAGGCCGCAGCCTAGCATAGGCCGCATCTCGGAGCGGCACGAGGACATAGGGGCGGGCCGGGCGGGCCACAGCACCGGGCCGCGAAGGCAGCCACCCGGGGGGAGGGGGGGGGAC
>NZ_JAPFQI010000031.1:7294-35912 GCF_026183895.1 Sabulicella glaciei
CCCGCCGGCCTCCCGCCCGCCCGGCTCGTGCCGGCTTCCCTGGGCGCTGGCCCCCCCCCCCCCCCCCCCCCCCCCCCGCTTCTGCATGAACCGTGTGGCTAGCGGGAAGACCAAGGTCGACGGACTCTCATGGAGAGCCCTACCGGTCATCGACCTTGACCGCCCGCAACCGGAGGGAATTCCCGACGACGCTCACCGAGGAGAGTGCCATCGCCGCCGCCGCGATGACAGGGGAGAGCAGGATGCCGAAGACCGGGTAGAGCACACCCGCCGCGATCGGCACCCCGGCGGCATTGTAGGCGAAGGCGAAGAACAGGTTCTCGCGGATGTTGCGCATCACGGCCCGCGACAGGCGCCGTGCGCGCACGATCCCTGTCAGGTCGCCGCCCAGCAGCGTCACGCCCGCGCTCTCGATGGCGACATCCGTGCCGGTTCCCATCGCGATGCCGACCTCGGCCGCCGCCAGGGCCGGGGCGTCGTTGACGCCATCACCCGCCATGGCGACGCGTCGGCCCTCGGCCTTCAGACGCTCGACGATGCGCTGCTTGTCCTCGGGCAGGACTTCCGCCTCGACTTCGGCGATGCCGAGGCGGCGGGCCACGGCCTCGGCAGTGGTCCGGTTGTCGCCCGTCAGCATCACCACGCGGATGCCCTCGGCCCGGAGCCCATCAAGCGCGGCGAGGGTGGTTTCCTTGATGGGGTCGGCAACCGCGATGAGGCCGGCCGGGGCACCATCGAGGGCGACGGAGAACACCGTCGCCCCATCGCCCCGGAGGCGCTCCGCCTCGTCTGCCAGGGCGCCCGGATCCACGCCCAGTTCGACCATGAGGCGGGCGTTGCCGATGGCGGCGCGGCGGCCTTCGACGGTCCCCGTGACACCACGGCCGATCGGGGCATCGAAGCCCTCGACCGCCGGAATGGCGAGGCCACGGGCGGCAGCAGCGCGGACCACCGCCTCCGCCAACGGGTGCTGGCTTGGGCGCTCCAGCCCAGCGGCGAGGCGCAGCAGGTCGCTCTCAGCCACCCCAAGAGCTGGCACCACCGCGACCACCTCTGGCCGCCCCTGCGTGAGGGTGCCCGTCTTATCCACGATCAGGGTGTCGATCCGCTCAAGGCGCTCCAGGGCCTCGGCATTCTTGATGAGCACGCCGGCCTGCGCGCCACGGCCGACCCCCACCATGATCGACATCGGCGTCGCCAAGCCGAGTGCGCAGGGACAAGCGATGATCAGCACCGTCACCGCGGCGATGAGGCCGAAGGCGAGGCGCGGCTCTGGTCCCCAAATGGACCACGCGGCGAAGGCCAGCACCGCAATGAGGACGACCAGCGGCACGAACCAGCCGGACACTTGATCGGCCATGCGCTGGATCGGCGCGCGGGACCGCTGGGCGCCGGCGACCATCCGCACGATCTGGGCAAGCACGGTGTCTTGCCCGACGCGGTCGGTGCGCATGACAAAGGAGCCCTGCCCGTTGAGCGTCCCGCCGATCACCCGCGCGCCGGGGGTCTTCTGCACAGGCACGGGCTCGCCGGAGACCATGCTCTCGTCGACGTTGGACTGGCCTTCCAGCACCTCACCATCCAGCGGCACCTTGTCACCAGGCCGGACGCGCAGGCGGTCCCCCACATGGACATGGGCAAGCGGGATCTCGTCCTCGCTTCCATCGGGTCCGATCCGCCGCGCCGTCGGCGGGGCGAGGTTCAGCAGGGCGCGGATCGCGCCTCCGGTTCGCTCGCGCGCCCGCAGCTCCAGCAACTGCCCCAGAAGCACAAGCACGACGATGACCGCGGCAGCCTCGAAATAAACGGCGACGGAACCGTCTGGTGCCCGGAAGGCACTCGGAAAGATGCCGGGCGCCACGGCGGCCACGACGCTGAAGGCCCAGGCGACACCGGTGCCGAGTGCGATCAGGGTGAACATGTTGAGCGAGCGGTTGCGGAGGCTTGCCCAGCCCCGCTCGAAGAAGGGCCAACCCGCCCACAGAACGACCGGGGTGGCCAGAACGAGCTGGATCCAGTTCCCGATGCGCGGGCCACCGACGAGGTGCATCATGCCCGTGAGATGCCCGCCCATCTCGAGCAGGAAGACGGGTATAGTCAGTGCCAGCCCAATCCAGAAACGACGGGTGAAATCGGCAATCTCCGGGTTTGGCCCCGCCTCTGCCGTCGGCACCTCGGGCTCAAGCGCCATCCCGCAGATCGGGCAGCTGCCCGGCCCGGGCCGGCGGATCTCCGGGTGCATCGGGCAGGTGTAGACGGCGCCGGGCACCACCGGCTCGGCACGCAACGCGGGTTTCGGGTCGGTGTACTTGGCGGGGTCGGCGACGAACTTCGTGCGGCAACCGGCCGAGCAGAAATGGTAGGCGGCGCCGGCATGCTCGGCGTGATGAGCCGTCTTGGCCGGATCGACCATCATCCCGCAGACCGGATCCTTCACCACGCCTGGGGCAGCGGGTGCTCCGCCGCCCGCCCCACCGCCGTGGTGAGGACGGTGGTGATGGCCGTGGTGGGAGTGCGGCTGGTGCTCGGTCATGAGAATTTCCAGTGCAATGCGGCACGGCCGGGCGAAAGTGCGTCAGCGCCCGGCCGGCTGCCTATGCCGGTTGCGTGCCCGTGAAGCGCATGAAGGGCCGGTGCGAGCCGTCCGCCCGCCACGCGATCACGTCATAGGTCTCTGGTGCCTGCCCCGGCACCTCCATGCCTGGGCTACCGACTGGCATGGCTGGGACCGCAAGACCGACGATCCCGGCGGGTCGCTCCGACAGAAGTCGGCGGATGGCGGGGGCAGGCACGTGCCCCTCCAGCACGAAGCCGGCCACCCGCGCCGCATGGCAGGAGAGGAGGTCGGACGGCGTGCCGAGCATGCGCCGGACCGGCGAGACAGAGGCAACGACGCGGTCCTCGACCGTGAACCCCTCGGTCCGGAGGTAGTCCACCCAGGCGGAGCAGCATCCACAATGGGGATCGCGCCAGACCTCGATCTGAGGCGCCTGGGCGGAGGCGGCGAAGCCGGTCGCGCCCCAGGCTGCCGTGCCGAGAATGAAGCTCCTGCGCGAGGTCATGGCCTTCGTCTCCAGCTCTGGTGTCAGCGGTTGGCGGGGCGTTGCAGGAATGCGCGCAGCTCAGCGATCTCACGCTCTTGCTCGCGGGCCACCGCCTCCGCCGTGCGGCGCATCTCGGGATCGCGGCCGTACTGGAGTTGGACCCGTGCCATGTCGATCGCGCCCTGGTGATGCGGGATCATCGCCGCGGCGAAATCGCGGTCGGCATCGCCCGTGAACTGGATTGCCATATCGCGGTGCATCTTCTCGTTCGCGGCCTGCAACGCAGCCGTCGAGGGAGAGGCATCCGCGCCCTGTGCCGGGACGGCACCATGATCATGCGCCCCGCTGCCAGGCTGGACCGGCGCGGCACCGTGACGCATGCCCCCATGGCCCATGCGCCGCATCATCTGGCCGTGCATCTCGGGTGTCATGCGCTGGCGCATCGCACCATAGACCTGCGCCATCTGCTCGGGTGTCAGGTGCTGCATCATCCCCATCATCTGCTCGACCTGTTCGGACGTCGGCGCAGCTTGGTGCGGGGCGGCCTGCGCCGGTGCGGAGCCATGGCCGCCATGGTTCTGCATGCCCTGTGCGACCGCCAAACTGGCGCCTCCAACGGCGAGAACGGCAACAGCGAAGGTGGCCCTGATCGTGGCGCTTGGCACGGCTTGTGTCCTCTGCAGATGTTACGTTGCCATCTTGCGCACGGAGAGCGTCGTTGCTTCTCCGGCTCGTGACATAGTGTTGCAGGAGCGGTTTCCCTGCCCCAGAGCGCTGCCGCGATGGTCGGGGCTGCCTTCGTCATCCCTGAACGCGAGGCAGGATCACGCAGGCGAGCAAGCCGCCTTGCCGGCTTTCATTGAGTTCGAGACGGCCGCCACTCGCCTCCGCGAAGCGTGCGGCGATGGCGAGGCCAAGTCCGCTCCCTCCTCTCCCACGGGCCGCATCGAGTTGCACGAAAGGCTCGAGCGCCCGGTCGCGGTCCGCAGGCGGGATGCCGCGGCCAGCATCAGAGATCTCGACCACGACCCGGCTGCCTTCGTCACGCACCCGGAGGCGTACGGGTGGAGCGCCGTGCGTGATGGCGTTCTCGACCAAGTTGGACAGCGCCCGTTTCGCCGCGAGGCGCCGCAGCGGAAGGACGACGCGGGCCGGCCCCTCATAGGCGACATCGTGGCCCACATCGGCAGCATCCGACGCCAGGGTCTGGAGAATGGCCGCAAGGTCGGTGTGGCGCGTAGGTTCGGCATCGCGCCCCTCCCGGATGTAGTCCAGCGTGCGACCCACCATTGCCTCCATCTCGGCGATGTCGGCCTCCATCCGCTCCCGATCCTCCCCCTCCGGCAGGAAGCCCGCTCGCAGCTTGAGGCGGGAAAGCGGCGTGCGCAGATCATGGCTCATGGAGGCGAGCGTCTCGGTTCGGTCCTCGATCAGGCGGCGGATGCGGTCCTGCATGGCATTGAAGGCTGCTGCCGCGTGTTGCACCTCGCTCGGGCCATCGGTGGGCAGGGGCCTGGTGTGAAGATCACGCCCGATCTTGTCCGCGGCATCGGCGAGGCGGCGCAGGGGGTGGGTGATCCAGCGCACGACGAGCGCCGAGGCGAGCGCGATGCCTAGCGTCATCGCGACCATGGAAGCGAGAACGTTCCCGCCTTCTGGCGCATCGCTGGGCGCGCCGATCCAGTTGGCCGAGAAGACGAGCCAGCCCCCGGCTTCCAGGGGGATGCCGCCCACGGCACGATGGCCCGGCTCGGCTTTGGGGTCCCAGCCGAGCCGGGCACCCGGGCCCAACCGGGTTGCAGCCTCCGCCAGCGGTATGGGCGGCGCGATGTCGGGCAGTGGGGCGACCCGGTCCCAGTGCAGCTCGATGCCTGGGAGGGATAGGGCATGGGCGGCCGCGTCCCGCGACGCTTCCGGCGTGTTCGCGACTGTGGCGGTGGCGGTGGTAAGCCGACCCAACAGGCGCTCCAGGCGCGCCCCGCTTTCAGCGCCGTGGAGCGCCCGCTCGTGGACGACCATGCTTCCGAGGTGCAGCAGCGTGAGGCCGCCGAGGAGAAGAAGGGTGATGCGGCCTGCGAGGCTGCCGGGCCACAGCCAGCGGACCCCACGGGGGCGAGCCTCACCGCCGCCGCTTGTGCTCATGCCCGCGCCACTTCCGCGACGAAGACGTAGCCTGCGCCGCGGACGGTCTTGATCAGGGACGGGCTTCCCTCCTCGGGCTCGATCTTCCGGCGGAGGCGGCTGACCTGGACATCCACCGTGCGGTCGAAAGGATCGACGCCGACGCGGCGCTTGGCCACCTCCAGCAGTTGCTCGCGCGAAAGAACCCGGCCCGGGTGCTCAAGGAAGGCCAGCAGCAGATCATATTCCGCGCCCGACAGGTCAACGACCGCACCATCCGGCGAGGTCAACTCGCGCCGGGCGGCGTCGAGCACCCAGCCAGCGAAGGTCAGGTGGCGAGAGCGGGGGTCGCGTTCGACCTCGGCTGGGGCGGCCCGCCGCAGCACCGCCCGGATGCGGGCGACGAGTTCCCGGGGCGCAAAGGGCTTCGCCACGTAGTCATCGGCACCCAGCTCCAGGCCCAGGACGCGGTCCATCTCCTCGCCCCGCGCCGTGAGCATCATCACCGGGATGCGGCCGCGTTCGCGTAGCTTCCGGAGGAGGTCGAGGCCGGAGCTTCCGGGCAGCATCACGTCCAGCAGAACGAGGTCGGGCTCCCCAGCCGCGCTTTCCATCACCTCCCACATCTCCCGTCCGTCGCGGGCGAGCGAGACGCGATATCCAGCCTCGCGCAGGAGACGCGCGACGAGCTGGCGCATCTCGCCATCGTCCTCCACGACGAGTAGATGCGCCTCCGGGTCGAGGAGGCGGCGCTCCGACGCCTCGTTCATTGCATGGGGTCAGCCGGGGTGAACCGAGCCTGGACACGAGCAACACCCGGCCGCGGCACGACCTGAACCACAACCCGTAAGCTCGGCGTCGCCTTGAACTCGCCTGCCGCAACGAGCGCAGTGCCGTCGGGCCGGGGGGCAAGAGGCAGGGTCTGCTGGCGCCCTTCGGACAGGACGATCGCGGTGCCCGACGCCTCTCGCATTGCAACTGGACGGTCGTTGTGGTCGAGCAGAAACAGAGTGATTTCGCCGTCCCGTGCGACCAACTCGCCGTGATAAGGCCCCACATCCTGGAGCTGGCCGCCATTCGGGCCGCGCGTCCCGGCGGGGACGTGAGCCGAGGCAATGGTAGGAACCAGGACGCTGAATGCGCCAAGAATGCTTCGCCGAGTGACCACTTTGATCTTCCCTCCGTCAGTATGTGTCTGCTGTTGCGTGTGAACGAGAGCCGGTCTGAACGGTCCGTTCGGATGCCTCGGCACGCAAACGCTCAAGCGCGGTTCGGCCGAAGCGATGAAAGAGGATGGGCGTCACCAACGTATCCAGCAGCGTGGCGCTTATGAGGCCACCTAGGATCGTGACCGCAACCGGATGAAGGATCTCCTTCCCGGGCGCTTCCGCCCCCACCGCAAGCGGAATGAGGGCCAATCCCGCCGACAGTGCCGTCATGAGCACCGGCGTAAGCCGCTCCGCGCTGCCTCGCAAGACCAGCCCGAGCCCCCATCGTTCGCCCTCATGGAGAGCGAGGTTGAGGTAGTGGCTCACCTTCAGGATGCCGTTGCGCGTGGTGATGCCTGTCAGCGTTACGAAGCCGACCATCGTCGCGACCGAGAGGGGCTGGCCGGTGATCCAGAGCGCGGCCACCGCCCCGATCAGGGCCAGCGGCACGTTCCCCATAATGATCGCAGCCAGCATGGCCGAGCGGTAGCGCGAATAGAGCACGATAAAGATGAGCGAGAGCGAGACGACAGCGAGGACCGCAATGGTCTGCATCGCCTCTTCTTGGGCCTGGAAGGTGCCTTCGAGGCTGGTGGTATAGCCGGGCGGCATAGGAACGGCAGCAATCTCGGCCCGGATCGCCGCCACTGCAGCCGACATATCGGTGCCGGGCGCGGTATTGGCGAGCACGACCATTCGGCGCCTTGCGCCCTCTCGCAGTATCTGATTTGGCCCGTCGGCCTCCTCCACCCGAGCCAGCAGGCGTAGCGGCACCCGCCCGCCCGGCGTCTCCACCAGTGCTTCAGCGAGACGAGCCGTGGTGCGGTCCTCGTCGGCGAGGCGCAGGACCACGTCGAAGCGGCGGGCGCCGTCCATGATCTGACTGACGACGGCGCCGCCTGTGAGCGCCTCCAGCGTCTCGGTCAGGCTGGCTGCGGAGACGCCGTAGAGGGCGGCCCGCTCGTGATCGACCGCGATGCGGAGCTGCGGCACGCGCACCTGCCGTTCGAGCTGAAGATCAGTGAGCCCCGACACGTTCGCGGCCAACCGTGCCCGCAGCGTCTCCGACAAGGTCCGCAGCGTGTCGAGGTCGTCGCCGAAGACCTTCAGCGCGATCTGCGCCCGGACGCCCGAGAGCATGTGGTCCAGCCTGTGGCTGATGGGCTGGCCGATGTTGACGGCTGCCGGCAAGGCGGACAGGCGCGCACGGATATCGGCGAGCACCTCCCCCCGCGGCCGCGCACCCTCGCGAAGATCGAGGTCGATCTCGGAGGAGTGGACGCCCTCCGCGTGCTCGTCGAGTTCGGCCCGGCCGGTTCGGCGTCCAACGCCCTTGACCTCCGGGACCTCCAGCAGAAGCCGCTCCGCCACGCGACCCAAGGCATCGCTCTGCGCAAGCGAGATGCCGGGCTGGTAGGTAACGCTGATGACCAGCGTCCCCTCGTTGAAGGGCGGCAGGAAGGTCCGAGGCAGGAAGGGCACGCTCGCCGCGGCTAGCGCCACGCCCGCAGCGGCCACGCCGAGAACGAAGGAGCGGTGCCCGAAGGCCCACCGCAATGCACGGTCGTTGCCTGCCTTGAGCTTCCGTACCAGCCAGCCGTCATGCTTGCCCATCTGACGCATCCGGGGCAGCAGCCAGTAGGACAGCACCGGCGTGACGGTGACCGCTACGAGCAGCGAGCAGAGGATCGAGACGATGTAGGCCACCCCAAGGGGCGCGAAGAGCCGCCCTTCGATGCCGGAAAGCGCGAAGAGCGGGATGAAGACTAGGACGATGATGAGCGTGGCGTAGACGATGCCCGACCTCACCTCGGAGCTGGCGTGCGCGACGACCGAGAGGACCGGCTCCGGCTCCCCGCGCTCGCGGTTCTCGCGGAGGCGGCGGAAGATGTTTTCGACATCCACCACGGCGTCGTCCACCAGTTCGCCGACGGCGATGGCGATGCCGCCGAGCGTCATTGTGTTGATGGAGAGGCCGAAGGCGGCGAAGACGATCGCGGTGAGCAGAATGGAAAGCGGGATCGCCGTCAGGGAAATGAAGGTCGTCCGGGTGTTGAGCAGGAAGGTGAAAAGCACCACTGCGACGACTGCGAAGGCTTCCACCAATACCTGCTGCAAGTTGGCGATCGACTGCTCAATGAAGTCGGCCTGACGGAACTTTACCCGATCGGCGGCAACGCCTCGCGGCATTCCTGCCTGCAATTCCCGCAGCGCCGCCTCGACCGCACGGGTCAGGCGGATCGTGTCAGCCCCGGGTTGCTTGGCGATGGCGAGGATCACGGCGGGCGTGCCATCCACCCCCGCCTCGCCGCGTTTAAAGCGCGCACCGTAGCCGACCTCCGCCACCTGCCGGAGCGCGATGGGTTGCCCCTCGCGGAAGCCGACCGTGGCATTGCGCAAATCCTCGAGCGAGGTCGTGCGACCGATGTTGCGGATCAGGTACTCGCGCCCCGCCTGGTCCACATAGCCCCCGCCGGCGTTGACGCCGAACTGGCGCAAGGCGGTGGCGAGCTGGTCATAGGTGATTTCGAGCGCATGGAGACGGTCGAGGTCAGGCATGACCCGGAACTGCCGGACCTCTCCCCCGATTGGGATCACCTGGCTGATGCCGGGGATGGTCAGCAAGCGGGGGCGCATCACCCAGTCCGCCAGCTCGCGCAGCTGCATCGGGGAAACGGAGCCGTCCTGGGGCGCCGTCATGGCAACCAGCATGATCTCCCCCATGATGGAGGAAACGGGCGCCATGGCGGGAAGCACCCGTGGCGGCAACTGGGACTGGATCTGTCCGAGCCGCTCCGAGACCTGCTGGCGTGCGCGCCAGATGTCCGCACCCCAGTCGAACTCGATGAAGACGATGGAGAGCCCGACCGAGGATACAGATCGGACGCGGGTGACCCCCGGAAGACCGTTCACGGCCGTCTCGATTGGGAAGGAAACGAGCTGCTCCACCTCCTCCGGCGCGAAGCCTTCGGCCTCGGTCATCAGGGTGACGGTGGGCTTGTTGAGGTCGGGGAACACATCGACCGGCATGCGGGAGAGCGTCCACGCGCCATAGCCCGAGACCAGCAAGGCCACGGCCAGGACGAAGATCCGGTTCCGAAGCGAGAAGCCAACGATAGCGTTGAACATGTCAGCGCACCTGGGCGATCAGGCCGGCGCCCTGGACGACGACGCGGCGGCCGGCATCGAGGCCGGCCGTCACCACCACCCGAGTTCCGTCGAGCGGCTGCACCCGGACCTGCCGGGGGACGAAGCGCTCGGCGCTCGCGTGCTCGAAGACGACCGGCGGGCCCTCGGCGGAGCGGACCACGGAGTCGGCTGGCAGGACGATGCCCTGGACGGCCCGGGCGGTGCGCAGCGTGACAAGCAAGGACGCGCCGATGGGCGCATCCGCGGGTGGGTTCACGACCCGGAAGTTCACCGGCACGGCCTGTTGCCGCACGGTCAGCCCGCGGCCGACGAAGGCCAGCTCGATGACCCGGCCGTCCGTGAGGGTGGCACTCGCGCCCGTGATCTGGTCGAGCGCCGCACGTTCGAAGGCCAGGGCCTCCACCCAGAGCCGCGACGGATCGACGATGTCGAACACGGTGGCGGCGCTGTCCACGAGCTGCCCAACCGCGCCGCGCACGGTGGAGACGACGCCAGAGACCGGGGCGACCAGCGGCTCTCGCCCCGAAAGTGCCGGCTGGATCGCAGTCCGGCGCTGCCGCGCACCGGCGAGTTCGGTCTGGGCGTCCTGGATCTCGCGCTCCGCGACGGTCCCGCGGAGCGTGGTCAGGCGGCGGACGCGGGCCTCAAGGATAGTGATCTGCGCGTCGAGTTCGGCGGCGTTCTGGATCAGGCCGCCGCGCTCGGCCGCGGTGTAGGTGGGCACGACATAGGCGAGGACCTGCCCGCGCTCGACACGCTGGCCAAGCGTCGGGAAGCCACGGTCGCCCGGCTCGAGGCGACCTGTCTGGCTCGGCTGCACTCGGCCGGACGCGTTGGGATCAGGCACAAGCGTGCCAATCATACGGACGGAGGCGGAGGCCTCGCCGGCCTCGGTCATCTGGGTGCGGATCGTGAGCAGGCGCTGAGAGGCTTTCGGGACGAAGATCGCGCCGTCATCGAGACGGCGGGAGGCCTCGGAAGGTACGGCTGTACCGGGCACAGCAGGGCTTGCGAGGGCCGGTGCCGAGGCGATCGCCGCGATGAGGCTGAGCGCGGCGACACGTCGGGGTACGGCCGGCTTTTGGGTCGCCGGAATTGGCTCGGGCTGGGCTGGGGCTTCTTCGATCAGCGGGGGCAGCGGGCGGCGGACGGAGCCGCGACCGACCAAGACGCCAAGAAGCAGGAGCCCGGCACCGATCCCCAGCTGCACGGGCAGCTCGCGGAGGAAACCAAGCAGCTCAATCGCCGGACCGGCCGCGGCTGGCACATCCGGCACCTGCAGCGTCGCGGTCAGGAGATCCATTTCGTCACCTGCGGTGACAGTGAAAACGATGTCGCGCTGGCCAGGCTGGGCTAGGAGGGCGTGGCGCGCGACAAAGAGGCCGAGCCCCTGTCGCTGTGCAGTGATCTCTTGCCCATCGAGGGAAAGGGTCACGGCACCATCCAGCGGTGCGTTGTCCGAGAACCGATCGAGCCAAATCGTGACGGTCCCGTCGGGACCGAGGACGGCCACGAGTTCGAAGAGGTCGCTCTGCGCCTCCGTCCGAGGCAGGGCGGTGGCGACGGCCTGTGACGGACCGTGGTCGTGCCCCTCATGCGCCTGAGCAGTGGGCGTTCCGGCGAGGGAGACCAGGGCGACGAGGCAGAGGATGAGGAGAAGGCGCATCAAGGAACTCCCAGATGCTCCACCCATGCACTGGGAGATGCGACAGGTCCGCTCGGCTGTGTGACATAGTGTGTCAACAAGTCCGGCGCATCGGCCTCACGTCATGGGGAAGTCCGTTCTAACAGCCTGTCAGATTTCCATCGGGCCTGAGATCGGCGAATCTGCTCGTCATGACGCAGTTCATTCCGTTCAGCCGTGACCAGGCCTTCCTGCTGCCACCTGACGCGAAGGACTGGCTGCCGTTGGACGACGTGGCGCACTTCGTCGTGGCGGCCGTGGATCGGGTGTCGCTCGACGCCTTCGCCGTGCGCCCGATCCACAACGGCAAGGCGCAGTATCATCCGTGCCTGCTGCTGGCGCTGCTGATCTACGCCAACCGCATCTTTTCGTCGCGCCGCATCGAGCGGGCGACGCATCGTGACATCGACGTGCGCTACGTGGCGGCGAACCTGCATCCCGATCACGACACCATCGCCGCCTTCCGCCGCGCCAATCGCGCCGCGTTCGAGACCGCCTTCCTGCAGGTGCTGCTGATCGCGCGGGAGGCCGGGCTGCTGCGGCTCGGGACCGTGGCGATCTTGATGCCAATGCCTCCAAGATCCGCTCAATGCGCACCGACCGGGCGAAGGAATTGCGTGCAATACTCGCCGCAGACGTCGCCGAGGCCCAGCCCGATCCGCAGGTTGTGCCCGCCGAGATCGCCCGCAAGACCCCGCGCCGCATCGCCGAACCCTGACGCCTCGCCATGCAGGCCTAGCTGGAGACCCCCGATGGCAAAGTCCGCTACGCCCACCGAAAGCAGACCGTCGACCCGTCTTCGGCATCATCAAAGCTGCCATCGGCTTCATCCGCTTCCATCTCCGCGGCCTCGCCCAGGTCACCAGCGAGTGGACGTTGGTCGCGCTCGCCCACAACTGCCGCAGGCTTCAACGCCTGTGGCTGGCAACATAGCGCGCAACTCGAATGGCCCGCCGCCAGCAAACCCAAACCCGACAAGTTGCTAGTGTCCTAATCGCGAATTCCTTACGATTCTGATGGTGATCGTGGGGATGCGGCGATGAGCAAGTCGGCGGTGGCGATCGATCTGACGGCAGCGGAGCGGCGCGAGCTGGAATCGTTGGCCCGCGCCTATCGGACCGGTCAGTCCATGGCGCGCCGGGCGCGAATCGTGCTGGCGGCAGCAGCGGGCCTAGAGAACAAGGCGATCTGCACGTAGCTCTCAACCCACTGGATGTCGGGGCCCGTGGCACGAAGCACATCACAGGAGGTCTTTGCCGCCCCCCTCATGTCTTGGGCTGACGCTGCGCCCACCCCGGCCATCTCCCGCTCGATGATGAACTTTGGCATTCCTCGCCTCCGGTTCTCGATGTGGGACGGCGCCAGGCACCTCCTCTCCTTCGCGCGCTAAGCACGTTGCAAACCTATTCTCCTCGTCTCCCCTGGCGCAAAGCAATTTCCCGTGACGCGCTGCGGCTTGGCGGCTTCGCCCATAACGCCTTCGCAAGGTCAGCAGCCCCCTGATGCCGCCGGCCGCGCACAAAAGCATTGCCTGCCCCGAGCCAGGGGCCATAGCATCCCGACGCGGTCGGCCCTGCGCTGGATCCTGCTGAACCCCCTGCGCGGCCCGGCGCCTGACCGCCCGCTCCATCCGGCAGCGACGCAAGCGTCGCGCCAGGCAAGGGAGGTCGTGACATGCAAGGCAATGATTGGCGTCTCCAGGGCGACTGGATCAAGAATTGCAGCTGCGCCTTCGGCTGCCCCTGCGACTTCAACGCCCCGCCCACCCAGGGCTGGTGCAAGGGCATGCTGGGAATGCGGATCGAGCGCGGGCTTTTCGGTGAGACGCGCCTCGACGGGCTCAGCTTCTTCGTCGTGGTGGATTTCCCGGGCCCCCTCCACGAGGGGAACGGCGCCGCGCAGGCCATCATCGACGAGCGCGCCACGCCCGAGCAGCGCGACGCCCTCCTCCAGATCATGTCGGGCAAGAACTCGGCCGAGGGCACGCTGTTCCACATCTTCAGCCTGATCTGCTCGACGATGCACGACCCAATCTTCGCGCCCATCGAGGTCGCGTTCGACATGGACGGGCGCACGGCCCGCGTCTCCATTCCCGGAGTGCTCGAAACCGAGACCCAGCCCATCCGCAACCCGGTCTCCGGCGCGCCGCACCGCATCCAGGTCGTGATGCCGGAGGGGTTCGAGCACATCAAGGCCGAGATCGCGAGCGCGCGCCTCGAAAGCACGGGCGCCATCAAGTTCAGCGTGGCGGAGGGCCACAGTTCGCTCGCGCGGGTCGAGCAGACCCCCGAGGGCGTGGCCGCCTGAGGCGCGGGGGCGCCCGAGCGGGAGCCGGAGCATGAGCGGGGCGGGAACGCTGGACCGGGTGCTGCGCCGAGACAGGGTCGTCGCTTCCCTCGCCCTTGCCGTCGTCGCCCTGCTGGCCTGGGCGTACCTGGTCCTGATGGCCGGGATGCCGATGGACATGGCCGCCATGGCCGCGCCCGCCCCCGCGGCGTGGTCGGCTGGCCATGCCGCGATGATGCTGCTCATGTGGGCGCTGATGATGCTGGCGATGATGCTGCCGAGCGCCGCGCCCATGATCCTGCTCTACGGCATGCTCACCCGCCGCCAGCATCCGGGGGACGGCTCGGTGGGCGGAAGGGTCCTCCTTTTCGCGGCCGGGTACGTCGCCGTGTGGTCCGGTTTCGCGGTGGCCGCCACTGCGCTGCAATGGGCGCTGGAGCGCGCCATGCTGCTCTCCCCCGCCATGGCGACGGGCAGCGCGGCGCTCGCGAGCGCCCTTTTCGTCGCGGCGGGCGCCTACCAGTTCACGCCGCTCAAGCAGGCCTGCCTCCGCCGCTGCCGCTCGCCCCTGGAGTTCCTCGCCGGCCACTGGCGCTCGGGTGCCGCCGGAGCCTGGGCGATGGGGCTGCGCCACGGGGCCTTCTGCGTGGGGTGCTGCTGGGTGATCATGGGGCTGCTCTTCGTGGGCGGCGTGATGAACCTGGCTTGGATCGCCGCCCTCGCCCTGCTCGTCCTGGCCGAGAAGATCCTGCCTGGCGGGCGCCTGCTGGGCCACGCGATGGGGGCAGGCCTCATCGCCTGGGGTGCGCTGGGGATGCTGACAGCCTTCGTGTGATGGTCGCCGTGCTTGGCCAGTTCCACAGCGGACACCGCTTCTGGCCTGGAGCGCCGAGCGGTAAAAGCGCTTTCCCAGGTCCGACGCACCCTGCGCATCTGGTCGCGGGGTCGCTGATCGCTTCGAGGGGGGCAGACACGATTTACGGAAGGCAAAGGCATACTCGAGACTGCCCAGCTTATTATGCATCACTCCAGCTGTCTTCGCGCAGCCGGAGTTGAGGAGCAGCCAGAGCTGGACGACGCGTCCGAAGCCACGACAGAAACAGCGGCGCCTTCACCCGAGGTGCCTGCCCCGCCGCAACGTCGGCCGCGCGGGCCGGTCCATGATCCGCGGCAGTTTAAGCTGGAGTTCTGACGGTACCCAGACGCGTCGGTGAAGAGGGCCATACCTTGCCGTCCGAGATCCGCCCGGCCTGTGCGGCGCTGCCGCCGTACCCCCTGCCCTCTGCGAGAAAGTACGCGACTATGCGCGTAGGGCTTCGGTCGAAGCGACCAAGAGCGCCTATCCTTCAAGCTGCCTTCCATCCAGGCGCGGCTGGCGGCTCCAGTGATGCGGCGGCCTTCCTTTTGACAGGCCCAGCATCCTGACGAAGCTCAGGCCACTCCACCTGGAAAGACAGCCGGAAGCGGAGCGCGGGCCATTCTTGTCGCAGCTTCTTAATCGCCTGCCAGGGCGACCAGTCGGCCGACCAAAAGCGATATCGGGCGAGGAACTGGCCTGGGGGCAACGTTTTCCTTTCTTCCTTCACAAGTGGCACCTCCTCGACTCGACGCAGCGTCCAGGTGGTGCCCCAGTTCTCCCACATCCACCGAATAGCCTTTGGGTCGTCCGGCCCGAGCTGCAGGACTGGCCAAGGGATTGGCACCAGGCTGTGCAGATCAAAGGGGCAGTCGGTGCGCACACCCACGGCGGAGTGCACAAGGTCGGTCCCATCGCGGATCCAGTCGCGGAACTCACGCGCCAGCATCTTGGAGCCCTCCAGCCCAACCGACCGGCGCTCGGGGGGTTGCTGCAACAGCAGCGCCACCAACTCCTGCTCGATCTGGTCGTAGTCCAGCACCCAGGGAACGGCGCCACAGCCCCGCGCGGCAAAGCGAAAGGCGCGCACGCGCTCCTCCGGCCCCAAAACGCTCAGGCGATTGTAGACCCAATCCGGATGCCCGCAGCGCACCCCTACCCTACCCTGCTCTGCTGCTCACAGGCCGAGCTTGCCCGCGACCGAGCCCGAGACGATCTTCGCGCGGCGGACGTAGCGGCGCATGGTGGTCACGTCCTTGTGCCGCGAGTGGCCCATGATGCTCTCGTCGTCGATGCCCTGCTTGTAGGCCTCGGTGATGAAGCCCGCGCGCAGGCTGTGCGCCGAGATCGGCTCCAGCGAGGTGCTCTCGATCCCCGCTTCCCCCGCGACGTGCTTGACCATCCTGCGTACGGCCTCGCCCGAAAGCGCACGGGGTTCGGGGATGCCCCTGGCCGAGACTGGGACGAACAGCGGCCCGTAGCGGATGTCGGCCGCGCGCATCCACTCTTCAACGGCCCGCACCGGGCAGGTGTCCCTCCCCTTCCCGCGCGGGATGCCGATCTCGGTCGGCCGCTCGCGCTCGCCCTTGGACCGGATGAGCCGGACCACCAGCCCCTCCCCGCGCAGCTCGATATGGTTCCAGGACTCATCGCTCCGCCGGGGGAGGTCGGCGCGCAGCGAGACGATCTCAGAGCGGCGCAGAGCACCGGCCCAGCCGAGCAGGATGATCGCCCGGTTGCGCAGGCCCGCAATGCCGCCCCCCGCCTTCTTCAGCATCTTCTGGATGTCGGCGAGCATCAGAGCGGAGGCCTGGCGCTGGGGACGGGCTTCCTCGGCGACGCCGCGCACCGCGCCCGCCACCAAGGGATGGCGGACGTCCAGGGGATGGCCGGCCAGGCGATGCACCCAAGCGATGCCAGCGAGGCGGCGCCGGATCGTGGCCGGCTCAGCGTTCCGCTGGTCGCGCAGCCACGAGACAAAGGCCGCAAGCCCGGCCGGGTCGGCGGGGAGCGGCGACACCCCGAGGATGGGCGCGGCGTGGCACCAGACCGACCAGTCGGTGCGGTAGGCGCGCAAGGTGTTGTCGGCCTTCGAGGTGGAGAGGCGGGCCAGGGCCGCCTGCAACGCGCGCTCCCCCTCGGGCGACAATCCCTTCGGCACTTCGAGACGCATCGGCGGCAGCGGCACTTCGACGAACTCGCGCTCCCGCCCGCCCCAGCGGCGATAGGTGGACCGACGCTGCCCCACCGGCACCACGGCGCCTTGTGTGCGCCTCTCGTCACTCATGAGCGGCTGCCTTGGCTGTCACCAAGCCCTGGGCGCGCCCCCGCGCGTCCGTCCCCCTGTTCCCCAACGTCTTCCCCTTGAGCGTGTCGAGTGATTCCGAGCGATTTCAACGACTTGAGCCGTGCCACAGTAGCACGCGTTTCTTGTCGTCGCCTAGGGTTGGATAACCTTTCTTATTGCACGGTTTGCACAAGCTGCCTCATTTGAGAGTTGCAAGTCGGAACAAGGACTGGCCCTTTCGAAAGGGCCAGTTTTCCCGCTTGGGGGGGCCGCTCCGCCGCCCGTGGATGGTCTCTGTTACGCGAGCCGGAGAATATAGACGCCGTAAGGCACGCCATAGATCGACAGCGCGTCCCGAAAGCGCTCGAAGCCCATTCTGAGATACATGCGCAGGGCGATGCTCATGACTGGGGTCGTGTGGAGCGCGATCACCGGCGAGCGGTCGCGCCTTGCACGGGCGATGCATTCCTCGGTCAACAAGCGGCCGAGGCCGCGTCCCCTTGCCTGGGGATCGACGACCAACATGCGGATGATCGGCCAATGCGGGTCAAAGTATGCCGCCTTGGCCGCACCAGCTGGCACGTAGGCCACCCCTCCCACGATTTCCCCGTGGTCCTCGGCAACGATGATCTCGCTCGTTTGCGAAAGCACACTCATACGGCCGATACTCGCCGCCATCGCAGGCCAGTCATCGTAGGCCTCATGGAACTGCCGGAAAGCAGCGAGGGCCACCTGGTTAAGACGCGCGGCGTCCTCATCCCGGTACTCGCGCAACATGCCCTAGCCTTAGACCGCGATGCCGTGCTTCAGCCGCCCGAGGATTCGCAGCACCCGCTCCGCGCCCTCGGGGGAGCTAAGGGCGACCGCAAAAGACGTCGCGTCTCCCAGCAGCATGTGCGGGCGCAGGAGAAAGGCCCTCGCCTCCTCCTCCAGGCGCCACGTGTCCATCGCCGCGACGAGCACCGGCTCCAGCCGGGCACGCGCTTCATCCGACAGAGGCGTGAGGCCGAGCGTCTGGGCGATCTCGTCGAGCATCCCATCCGAGGGGCGAGGACGCGCAGGGCCTTCCTGGCCGTTCCAGTCGGTGAGAGTGCCCCTTGGCACACTCCCCTTCAGGGCGAGCAGCCTGGCGCCGAAGTCGTCCTTCTGAGGGTGCGGCGGCGACTTTCGGTCGTGTGGCATGGAGAGAACCTAGGTGTCGCTCCTTCATCCTGGAAGCACCTTCTTCGGCTTCTCGCGATGCCCTTCCCTGCAGCGAACGCCATCGTGGACACCGCTCTTTATTGCGACCAAGCGTGATGACTTGGCCTTTGCGTCTAGGCCCTGCCCGGAGAGAAGCTGGGTGGGTCGCTCGCCGGGAAGGACTGGTCCGAGGCCTCGTCCACCTCGTCCCATTTCCGAGGCGGTGCGTGCATTGCCTCAGGCCCCGCCGACCGCACATGGCTGTAGCGCCGGACCGGGCCATGCCGGTCTTCACCGGAATCTGTCGTCGTTTGGCCACGTCGTCCCGTCAGGATCGTGAGAATCAGGAGGATCGTGGCGCCGGCAACCAAGCCCGCGATCCATACTCCATTGTGCCGTTGCATCGTTGCGCTCCCTCCCGGGCCGGCCCGCCTGGGGCTAGGGCCGTAAGGCTCTTGAACGGGAGAGCCTCGCAAAGGGTTGGCCACCTCGCCTGCTCGGTCAGGGGGCCGTCCTGTGGTCTCTGTGGATCCGCAAAGCTTTGGCTACAAGCGTCCCGCCCAAAGTCCGGATCGCGCACGACCTGTGTCGACGCTCGAGGCATCCGACATCTTCAGCTTTCTGGAACAGGCGGGCCGGTAGGGTCGGTGTCTCCGGGGTCCAGCTGCGACGGTGCCGGTAAATCCGGAGCAGCAAAGCGATATCGACTGGGCCTTGCGAAATAGACGACAGCAGCCGCAAGTCCCTTTCCTTTCGCTGTCCGCCTTGCCCCATGGGCGATGCGCGACGTGGCGCTCGGACTCTGGCCAAGTCTGCTAGATCACCCCGTCAAACATCTTCCTCGGCCTCGGCATCGCCCTCCACGAGTGCGGCCGCTGCGGGAGAGCGTGAAGCGCGCAAGCGGCTCATTTGCGGCGCGGAGATCGGCGCGAACCCATCAGCAGGAGCGCGCCCGCTGGTAAGGGCCGCGAAGGCCTCCTTGTTCTCGCGGGCAATGCGGCTGGAGGCGTGGATCTTGGCCATGAAGTCGGGCGAGGCTGACATGGTGAAGAGCAGGTCGACCTTCTTCTGGCCCTCCATCAACTCCTCCGTCTCGACGTGGTCGAGCACCCCGGCATCCTTGAGCACATCCACGGCCTGAGCCACGCGCCTGAGAAGATTGCGGGTGGTCTTCCAGATCGGCATGCCGGAGTCCCGGCGAATCTCGCTGGCTAAGATCTGCTGGACAGGCTGGCGGGTGTGGCTGACCTGGTTGTGCAGCCGCTTCAGCAGCCAGCGCGCGACGGGGTCACGGATCGTCATCAGCGTCTCGTAATCCACCTGGGTGAACTCCAGGAGACGGATCGCATCGCTGACGAGCGGGTTGAACTCGACAAAGGTCTCGCCGTCATCGGAGTCTTTGCGCCTGAACCCCAGCACCGGAAAGGCTGCAGAGGAGAGGACCGGTGAGCCCTTGGCGTCGAGGTCCTGAATCACGAGCCGCACCTCGGACAACAAGGTAATGGCTTCCTGAATCTCGTAATAGGAGTGGGCGTGCCGAACGCGCTTCAGTTCGGTGCGGACCTCGTGCAACGAGAAGGTGAAGCGGACCTTCTGATGGTGAATGGCCAGTCGGCCTCGCTTGCTGGCCAGACGCCGGATGACCTCCTCGACGATCTGCTCGCGCTCCGACAAAAACCGCTCTTGGATGGTGCCATCCTGGGCGCGGATTTGAGTGGGCTTCAGCGTGATGCGGTACCGCTTCTGCCCGAATGAAAACTCGCGCTCGATCATACGGCTGCGCCCTTGAAGCGCATCGCGGTCCTCGAACACGAACCGGGGGGCCATGTCGTATAGCGCCACCATGTTGGTACGATTCGGGTCATCGGTTTCCCAGAGCGCAAGCTGGGCGTGGCTGGCGGAAACGGAGTAGCGCCGAACCGGAGACTTGCTCATCGGAATCCTCCTGTCCGTCCTTACCCTGTTTTGAGGGCATTGGTGGAGACCGAACGCCCCGGATCGCCGCTCTGGTGGAGGGGTTCTCGGCTCGTCTCGGTAGGTTTGCGGTGCACTTCGGTAGGTTTGCCGTGCAGCTCAGTAGGTTTGCGGTGCGGGTCAGGTAGGTTTGCGGTGCGGCTCAGCCTCATCGGAGGCCTTGGGACGGTAGGTTTGCGGTGCGCCGGGCCCGCGATGGAGGTCCGTGGGTGTCTCAAAGACGCGTTCCGCGGCCAGCCAGGGCACTCAAGGGAACGCCCAGAGTGGATCGCGGCGCGATCCCCACCCCCGACGACTCGAAGGGTGAACCACCACCTGCCAGGAGGTTTCCGGTGCATTGGCAGTAGGTTTCTGGTGCGGGGGCATGCACGTGCGAGGCAGGACAGGAGGTTTGCGGTGCACCAGCGGTAGGTTTCTGGTGCAGCTGCGGACCGGACTCGCCGGAAAAGGTAGGTTTCCGGTGCAGCACGGTAGGTTTGCGGTGCAGCCAGAGCCTCCTTCAAGCAGGCAGGTGGTAGGTTTGCGGTTCACCTCGAACAGGAATTTCGATGCGCTTCGCCGCAGATCCATCGCTGTTTCCTTGAACGGGCTGAATGGCGGCTCGGCTGAGGAGGCTCGTGGGCCTGACTGGTCAGCCAGGAGGGTTCGTGGTCGATCCAGGGAGTTCCGGTAGGTTTCCGGTGCAGCTGGCTCAGACGGTAGGTTTCTGGTGCAGGGGGCTAATCGCTGCGGTAGGTTCGCGGTGCACCTTGTCGTCTAGAGCGCAATTGCGATCGCTAAGATGCTGTTTTCAGGATCTTTCTGAGGGTGGCTCGCAGCACTCCGCACCGACCCGGAAGAGGGAGGTATGGGATACCGGGCTGCTTGCTTCCAAAATGGCGATCGAGCCGAGTGACCAGACCGAGTCTCATGCTGGCTCGAGCGATAGCCGCACCGGAAACCTACCTTGGTGCATGGCGAACCTACTCAGGCCGCATCGCAAACCTACTGCGCTGCACCGCTAACCTCCTCTGGTGCACGGCAAACCTACCAAGCGGGCTTTGCCCCCTCCCCTCGCCCGTCGTTTCTTCGCTTCAAAGACCCCCTCGGGGGCCCCGCGAGGAGATGTGGCATGGAACAAGCAGACGCAGGCGCATCACGATGGGGAAAAGTCCCCGTCTGGTGGCTTCAGCACTCAGAGATGAACGCGGATCGCTATGCTGTGCTGGCCGCGCTTTCGACCTATGCCGATGATCAGGGTTTCTGTTTTCCATCCCAGGCGACCCTCGCGCGGTGGCTCAAACGGTCGCGCCCCTGGGTGAACCAGGTGATCGCGGATCTCGCCCGGCTGGGCTTTCTTGAGAAGACCCAGTGGCGGCGCAACGATGGAGGCATGTCGAGCTGCCGCTATCGTCTTCTGGACGATCTCGCACCTGTGGCCCAGGGGGCCGTCGCGGCAATGACAGGGCGCGTTCGCCAGTCTGACAGGGGCTGTCAGCCGGGTGACAGGAATCAGCCGAAGGCTGAACAGAATCAAAACCCGCCCGCTGCGGCGCGCGCGACGGGGCCATCACGATCTGCAGCTGAAGAGGCTACCTCAGCCTGTGACCTGGTGCCGGTGCCGAAGGACTGGGTGCCCTCGACCGAGGATTTGGACGCGGCGGCGCGGCTTGCACCTCAGGCAGATCTGTCACGCCATACGGCGAAGTTCGTCAGCCGCTGCCAAGCCAAGGGTTACCGCTACCGGGCGGAGTCCATCGGTGCAGCTTGGTTGTCCTGGCTTATCGAAGACCTCGCCCGGGAGCAGCGCCCGGCCGCGCCACCGGCGAGCCCTCGCCTAAGCGGCAGCAAGGCCGAATGGGCGGAGGAGCGCCTGGCGGCCTGGGCGGCGGCATCTCACAGTCCCCCGGTGCGCCCAGCCTTTCTGATGGGGAGACCATGATGGGTGTGTTGCAAAAGGCGCCGCGCGAGAGTGCTCACGGGTCGCGGGGCGCTCTGGCCGCTGACCAGCCGCAGGGCTGGTCCCTGCCCTCCTGGGCGGCAGCGCTGATTGAGCGTGGCATCGTCGAACGGCGCATGGTCTTTCCCGAGGACGGACCATCACGGCGCGTGGAACGCTGGGAGGCGCCGCTGATCGAGGATGCCCAAACCCTGGCGAAGCTCGAGGAGGTTGCGGGGGAACTTGCCGCGTGGCTCGAGCCTGCAGACCGAGGTTGGCTGCTGGCACGAGTGCTGGCGCTGTTGTCGCATTTCCGCTCCGACCGCCATGCGGCGTCGGTTGAGCAATGCATTGCCGATGACTGGGCCGAGGACTTGGGCGAGTTTCCCGCCTGGGCCATCGAGGAGGCCGCGCGCCACTGGCGACGCACCCGCCGCTTCCGCCCGCAAATCAATGAGATGCGTGGTCTGTGCGAAGAAGCAATCCGCGATGTTCGAGAAGCCGAACGGCGAATTGCCAGCATCGTGATGCGTGCCCGACGGGCACAGAACCCGATGGTGTCAAAGATCGAGACCGTATTGCGTTCGACCTTTCGGGGGAGCTGGGCTCGCGTGCCAGTATCCGACTGAATGCGTTGTTCGAAGGCGGAGCTGCGCGAGCTCGCAAAGGGAGGCACTGGCCGGCCGCCGACACGGGCGCGGAAAGGCCTCAGCCTCCAAGCGAGGTGATCAAGAGGTCATGCCCCCTGCTCCCAACCCCCGCCTCTTCCAAGCGAAGATTCGCATTAGCCAAAGTCCGGCGCACCCCACTGCTTCCTAGGAAAGCGGGGCTTCCGGGAAGCCGCGCAAGAGCCTTGCGCTGAGCTGTTCCCTGAAGCGCTGCTTTCCTGCTTCAGCCTGGCTCACCGCCAACTCATGCATGAAGAAGTCGCGTTGCGCCTCTGACATCGCTTGCAGCAACTCACGCTGATCCGCAGGAAGGTCGTCCATTGTGCGGCCAGCCCTCCGGTGCGTCGCGACCGACTGTGCAAGCGCGCGCAAGACTCCTTTCGAGTTGTCAGAAAGGCCCGTCATTCTTTTGGTCCCATCCGTGGAGGACAAACGCCGCCGCGCCTGGGCGGTTCAGTTTGCGCTTGATGCCTAGCTTCTGCCCAGCGAGCAGCCTCTCGCGCAATCTGCTTCTTTCCCGAGCCCGCCCTGCCACCTCCGGTGCTGCGAAACAGTTATCTGGACCTGGCTGACCTGGTCCGCCGATCGCATGGTCAGGTGCACAAGATGCCTGGAGTAAGTGGTCCCGGGTATGGCCGTGAGTAAGCGTCTCGTACCTCGGCGGTTCGGACGCCGCGCGTCAGGTTGTTCATGCCCGTGGAGTTGGGTCGTTTGGCCGGGGCCTTCCACGTGAAGGGCTGAGGCAGCTGCAGTCTTGCAATGCGCTAAGTCAGTCTCATCGAGAGGTCGAGCGCCGGGGTGGTCCGACGCAGCCGCGAGATCCTCGAGCTGCCCAGTGAGACGGCGTGCTCCATCCCATCGTTGCGGAAGGCGCAGCCTCGCTCGATGCACTCCAGTCAGGAGAGGCCGTCGATCAGCCTCGTAGAGTCAAAGTTCTCAGTGACGCGAGTGTCGTCCTGCGAACGGAGCCGCGAGCCTTCTTCACCCTATATTTTCCGAAGGAAAGTAATTTCTCTTGTCAGGCATGAGTAGCATCGGAGGGGCTCCTGAACGAAAGGGCCGCTTCATGCTCGCGAGCCCATCGTTCGCGGGAAACCTTTGAAACGCCCATAACCTCCTGAAATCAACTAAAATTATTCCGGCTTGAGGTTACCTTTCTGGGAAAAAATGGTGCTGCGCGCGCGTGGGACCGTACCTCCCCTCCCCTCCCTTCTCCGCGACGCAAGACGTCGGTTCCCAGGTACTTGCCGGGCCCGCATCTCTTGCCGTTTGAGTGAGCACTCCAGTCCGAAACTGCACGAGCTGCCCACCTGCAATGTGGCTCGCTTATAAGGCGGGTCGTTTGCCGCCGCACAGCATCCAGGAGTGCTCAGCGACAGCTGGCAGAGGGCCGACTTGAACGCGTTCAAGTAGAGGGTCGGCACCAAAGGGGTTCGCCGCACTGGGTGAAAGACCTGGCCGTCAGCTCCTGCGGTGCCGCGAATGGTTTGACGCTGCCTCTGGGTCCCGTGAAATGCAGGCCGTCACCGGCTGCTGCCCGTGCAACAATGCGCTTAGCCCCGGTGCCCTTGCGTGGATGTTGGAAGAGCGGCCTCGGGGATTCAACGATTAGTTCGACCAACTCCGCTCACGGATCATGATGACGTGGCCGAGGATCGGCTTCCTGGTCTCGGGATGGCCGGCGCGAGGCCACAAAAGGCGACTGCGGACCGACGCAGGTGGCGCATGAAGTTCCTTGGCCCGACGAGCCCCCTCCCCTGTCTCCCGTCACATCGGGGGGCAACAGGAAGCCAAGGGCGACGACGCTTGAATGCGTTCAACTGGCCTCGCCATAGTGACACACGGGGCGCCCCATCTTGCTTGAACGCGTTCAAGTGATGGGTGTGGACCGAAAGCGTGCTTATGCCGCGAGAGCTGTGCCCGCAGCCTCAAAGGCCGTCAACTGGAGTGTAGACCGGTCGGCCACGGCGCAGCTTGAGACGAACTGCCGCATTGTGAACAAAACAAGACCACAATGATTCTCGCGGACTTATTTGTGCGGCCAACTTCCTGTCTAGTTGAACGCGTTCAACTAGAGCTGCATGTTTTCTGTGGCGCCCCTTGTGACGTTTTGACCAAGGCCGCGCAGCTTCCCGGCCTCCATCATGACGACGGGAATGGACGCTTGCCTCGACTTGAACGCGTTCAACTGTCTTGTTGTTCGCTTCTCTGGTCCTTGAACTCGACATTTTGGGGTCCTGTTGTGCGCCGAACTAGGGCTCCATGGTCGCTCCTAACGCGCGTACGATCGGCTGGCCTTGAGAGTGTTCACGCAGCTGGGAATAAAGAACAAAACATGACCGTCAGGACACTCCTGGCTCTCGGGACTTGTGCGGCGCGACAGCGCCTTTAGCGCCTGACGACGCTCAGGCGACGCTGGGAATGGCCGCGATCAAGCCGCTTGATTTCTCGTGTTTTGCCGCATCATCCCTGACCGAGCCTTCATTTGCGGACCGAGCGCCGCGGCCGACTTGATCGCATTCAAGTCGGCGTCGTGAGAATCCGCGTGCGGTGACGCGCTTCGGCTCATCGAAGGTGAGGGTAGGGAAGGGGGGTTGGGATGCCCTTCGCCGAGGCGGGAAAGGATTGTCCGCGTCACTTACTGTTGCGTCCCGCTCACACCAAGCGCATGCGCTGAGCGTGAACATGCTTGAACGCGTTCAACTCCCTTGCGCCTCCGCGTTGCTTAAGGCTTGATAGGAAAGCGCGCCTGAGGGGGGTTCGGCGTGCAATCGTAAAATGCCTTCGGGGGTTGGCGTTTTGCGCTTGGGGAGCCTCCCGCCGCTCCGCGGAGGGAATCATGAAGACCAGCTGGCATCCCGTGCTCTTTGACGCGATGGCAAAGCTGCGTAAGCGGCAAGCCCTCATCATCGCCAAGCGCAATGAGGACCGCAGGCCCGTCAAGCATCTTCGCGCATTCAGCACCAAGGAAGCTGCGACCTTCCTGGGCATCACGGAAAGCTATCTCCGTGTCAAAATCGCCGAAGGTGACGGCTTTCCGCAGGGCGAGAAGAGCGGCAGCACGCGCTGGTTCACGCTGCAAGAGATCAATCGGGCCCGTGAGCATCTCGCGGCGAAAAGCCACGACCGCTACCGGGTAGGGAAGGGGGAGTTCGACCGCCCCTTCGTCATCACCGGTGCGAACTACAAAGGCGGCGTGGGCAAATCCACAATCACTGTTCACCTCGCGCAATATCTTGCGCTGCGCGGCTATCGGGTTCTGCTCGTTGACCTCGATGCGCAGGGCTCAACGACGTCCTTGTTCGGTCTGGACCCGACCTGGCAGGTCGGCTTTGGTGAAAATGGCGAGCTACTGCCGGGTGGCGCGACCATCAACGCATGGATTGATCGCCGCGAAGGTGAGGACAGGCAGGCTGCCGAGCAAGCCATCGTCGAAACCTACTGGCCGAATATCGATCTCGTTTGCGCGAATGCGCGACTGCAGCACGTTGAGAGCCTGCTGGCCGCCCGAAAGAACTCGGACCGCTCGACCTTCGGCGCCGACAGGCCCTACGACATGGAACTGAAGGGCTTTGTCGAGCATGTCGGCAAGCCCTATGACGTGGTGATCTTCGACACGCGGCCCGACATCAGCCTGCTCACCCTGAATGCTTTCACGGCCTCCAATGGCCTGCTGCTGCCCATCCTGCCCAGCAGCGTGGATCTGCGCTCTATGGCGGATTTCCTTGGTTATCTCGGCAAGATCGAGCAGCACAACCAACAGTTTCTGGGCAGTGACTGGGAGGGGTGGCAGTTCATCAAGATCTTCTGCAACCGCTACGTCAACACGAGCCGCCCCCAAGCCGATATGCTGGAGAGCATCGAGAAGGACGTGCACAAGGATCTGCGGCTGGCCGACCACATGGTCGAAACAAGCGCTCTCGCGACCGCAGGCAATATCCGCTGGACCCTCTACGAGCACGCACCGGCAAAGTCCGAAGATCGGTCGCACAAGCGCGCCCTGGCCGCCATGGACGCGATCGGGCTCAGCATCGAGAACGAGATCCTCGCCTATTGGGGCCGGGCCAAGAAAGACCGGTCGGCGGCCTCGCAGCTGATGCCGGCGTGAGGGGAGGGGGCTACTCATGACCACCAAGACATCGATCCCCAAGCGCAACGCCCCACGCCAGTCCGTCGCGGACGACATGGGGGATGACGACCAGATCGCCGGCTTCGGCGGGGGAGACTTGAACGCGTTCAAGTCGGTTGCCCCCTTTGTGCCCATCGTGAAGGCCGAGGAGCGTCAGCAAAGCATTCAGGCCAAGCTGGAGCAGGCGATCAGCGAAGCGGCCAAGTTCGCAAGTGAAAACTCCTCGCTCCAGGAAGAACTCTCGCAGCGACAGGCCGTCATCGAGAAGCTGCAGCGCGATGTGGAGAACGCTCGAAAAGAAGGCGATCCGTCCGAGTGCTACTATCTCGACCCTGAGCTAATCTCAGACCCGTTCCCCCAGGACCGCTTCGACTCCGCCTACAGCGAGGAATCCTTGCGGGCTCTGGCCCAGGACATCAGTAGCCGAGGCCAGGACTTCCCGATCCTGGTCCGGCCGAAGCCGGACGTGCCTGACGGCACGCTCTTCGAGATCGCGGCCGGAAAGCGGCGCTTGGCAGCGTGCAAGCTTGTGGGGCGCCAAGTCTTCGCCCGCGTACGAGCCATGTCGAACGAGGCGATGCTCAGGGCGCGTTTCGGGGAGAACTATCACCGTCAAGACCTCTCGGCTCTTGAGCGTGCGCGGTACTACAAGCACTCCATGGAAATGATGGGTCTTTCCATGAAGGACCTCGCCGCCCTCTACGAGGTGGATCTGTCGCTGATCAGCCACGTCCTGCGACTTAACCGCATTCCTCCATCCATCGTTGGCGCCTTCCGCGAGCCTTACGCGATCAGCCTACGCGCCTGCATCGAGCTGGTTTCCGCACTGGAGAAACACAGGACGCCGCACGCGGAGACGCGCGCTCTCCAGGCCCTTTCAGATTTTCACTCACGCAAGGACGCGGGCGAGGATTTCGGGACTCTCGATGAGGTGCGCGTGGCCCTGGCCGCGATCCGCGACAACAAGCCAGTCATGAAGCCCATGGGCCGCCGCGCGGCTCTGCCGGTGTTTCACGGAAAGCGGCAGATTGCCGGCGCTCTCCAACGGGATGGGCGCTGGGTCATCTCTTTCGACAAGACGATCGACGAGGAATTCATCGGGGCGTTGCTGGATCGGCTTCCAGACGTTTTCGCGTCCATGGAGCTGAAGACCGACGAGGACTGAGCGGGGCAGGGGAGGGACTCGACCGTTTGATCCATGCTGACTGGAGTGTCTCCCCGTTGGCGCCGCCAACGGAGGGAGAACAAGGTGAAGCATGAGTAAGAGAATGACGTTGATGCTGCAGCGCCTTCACCACCTCCGCGTCGAGACGACGGGCCGCGGGCTTCTCGACATCACTGGCCACGTCCGCGCCTGGGCCGGGGCGCAAGGCATCGAGACAGGGTTGCTAACCCTTTGGTGCCGCCACACCTCGGCCTCGCTTTTGGTCCAGGAAAACGCCTCGCCGGACGTCCGGGCCGACCTGGAAGCCTTCCTTGCGCGGCTGGTGCCTGATGGGGGAGCGGACCGCTACCGTCACGCGGAGGAGGGCCCAGACGACATGCCCGCTCATATCCGCGCAGCGCTCACTCAAACTCAGCTCTCGGTGCCCGTGGCGGATGGACAACCGCTCCTTGGGACATGGCAAGCCATCTACCTGTACGAGCACCGCATGGCCTCGCATCGGCGGGACATCACTCTGCACCTGATCGGCGAGGGCCCTCAAACCTCAAGGGCATCTGGGCGGACGCCTTGATGGCGCCCAGTTGCCTTGCTCGTGTCGAAGAAGCCGGTTGACTCAACCACAAGGGGCCTGGGGCCGGAGGCCTAGCCCCGAAGCCTCAAGCCTCAAGCCTAGAACCACGGCGCCTATCACCGGCCTGTTAGCGCACCCGAGGAGGAATGCGTGGGTCGATCGCGGCCCACGCGCCCAACTCAAAGGACAAGCGGATGCGCGGAAGCTCACAGGCGGCCTCGACCCGATTCTCCCGCACGAGGACGCGCCACGTCTGCTTAGGAGACCTGTGCGCGGGAGTGTCTCGGCGCGGCATTCTGACGTGCGGGCCGTGGTCTTCCCTTCGGCGTCGCTCGCAGCACGCGGGCTCCTGCTTCGCCGCTCACACCGGCTGGA
>NZ_JAPFQI010000032.1 GCF_026183895.1 Sabulicella glaciei
CTTCGGCCTGTCGAGCGGCAACACCCCGCACCCGCAGGATCACCCGGAGATCACCGAGCGGCTCACCGAGATCGTCGTCATCATCGCCTTGACCGGTGCCGGCCTCAAGCTCGACCGGCCACCGTCACCTTCCGACGGTCAGCCGGGGACGCCTGCTGCCCTCAAAGCGGCGATGTAGCGGTCCCGGACCTGTTGATCCCGGAGGGGAGGCACGACGTCCTCCAGGCTTTGATCCGGAGGGACAACGCTCCGCAGATCTGCGGCGGCCTCACGGGCGTCCGCCCCCCGGCCGGACAGCATGAGCGCCCCGACCAGCATGCGGCGCCCCGAAAGCCAGGACGGTGTATAACGCACGGAGCGGTCAGCCCAGTGGATCGCAGCGTCCCAGTCGCCTGCGACAAGATGGGCCAGTGCAGTGCCCGAGAACATCAGAACCTTCTCGTGGTCGTGCGGGCTGAGCCGCATCGCGCGCTCGAGAAGCCCGATCGCCTTCTCGGACTGGCAGGCAAAGATGTAGACCCAGGCGCAACTCACCAGGACCTGGGCCGACCCGCTGTTCCGTGCGAGAGCCCGCTCGGCTGCCGCAATCCCCGCTGCATAGTCCCGGGCCAGATAAGCGACCGCAAGGGCCGCGAGCCGGAGGACGCTGGGATCGTCCGGCTCCAGCTTGAGGGCATCCCTTGCCCAGGCCGCTCCTTCCACCCACTCCTCGGGGCCGGACCATCCCTGCGCCTTGCGGATCACTCGGTGGCCCGCGCTGAAGGCCTTGGCCAGGGCGAAATTGGGATCTAGCGCAACCGCCTGGCGGAGCTTTGACATTGCCACATCGCTGTCCTTGCGCGTGAAGCGGTAGGCGCGGCTGAGCGCGCGCAGGTAAAGATCGTAGGCGTCGAGGTTTTCAGTGGGTTTGGTGTACGCGCGCCCGATCTCAGCGGCCTCGAGCTTTGGCTCGACCGCAGCCGCCACGGCTTCGGCCACGCGGTCCTGGAGGGCAAAGATGTCCTCCATCGTGCCATCGAAGCGGTCCGCCCAGACATGGTGGCCTGTCTCGGTCTCGATCATCTGAACGGTGATGCGAACATGCCCGTCAGACCTTCGGACGCTGCCCTCGATGACGTAGCGCACGCCCAGCTCGCGGCCCACCTGGCGCACGTCCACGGCGCGCCCCTTGTAGGTGAAGGCGGAGTTCCGGGCGATGACGAAGAACCAGCGCACCCGGCTCAGCGCCGTCGTCAGCTCCTCCGTCATGCCATCGACGAAGTACTCCTGCCCCGGGTCGTCGCTCAGATTCGAGAAGGGCAAAACAACCAGAGAAGCGCGGACCAGTGGGGGCAGGGGGCGAGGGGTGGCCTCCCACGAAATCTGACGGTCAAGGGAAGGGGGACTCTCGGCGCTCCCCGCTTGCGCCGTGGGAGATCCATCTCGTGTCACCTCGGCGTCAAGCAGATAGCCGCGCCGTGGCATGGTGCGGAGCAGCCGTCCGTCGTCATGGAGCGCCCGGCGGATCTCGGCGACGCAGCCTGTGAGATTGTCGTCCGCTACGAATACCCCGGGCCAGACCGCGGTGAGCAGCTCCTCGCGCGAGACCAGCCGGCCCGCGTTCGCCAGAAGATGCCAGAGGACGTCGAAGGTCTTCGGCCGCAGGACAACTTCCGCGCCCGAACGGTCGATCAGCGCCGCTCGGCGCGGGTCGAGGGTGAAACTTGCGAAGTGGAAGGTGACAGAGCCCTTCCTTTCACCCATGGCCGGTTCTCCCGGACATTGTCCCAGCAAGCCTAAGCCGAGACGGGGAAAGCGTGCAGCAGAAATTCATGCCTTTTCAAGAATACTTGTAGGTCGTTCTCAGGACTTGGGTGGCCCGGGGACGCATTCTCCGCCTCACCGATGCGGAATGGCACGGGGAGCATCCGGATTTCCCGGGAAGCACCGGCTGGCATCGTGAGGGAGGCAAAAATGACCGTCTTCAAGAACGCCCTGGCCGTGGCCGCCGTCACCGCGGCCTTTCTCGGCACCGGCATGGCCAACGCCCAGTCCTGTCCGTGCATGAACCGTGGCGCCGAGGATTCGAGCATCGACTACGGACCGGGCCAACCCAACAACGTCGTCGGCGGTGGCCGGCTGGTCGCACTGTTTGAAGAGGAGAACCACAGCGCCACCTATTTCGAGCCGCAGTACGAGCAGCAGGCGCAGAGGCGCATGGTGTCGCACGTGTACACCTCGGGGGATGGTCGCGCCGAGGTCGTCTGGGTGCCCGAAGGCACGCAGGCGGCCACCCTGGCGACGCTGGGCGGTGACGGCAGCCTTCTGCAGACGCGCATCGGCCGGCAGCGCATCGCCAGCCGATGACCTGCCCAAGCCCGGGCCCGCCGCAGTGCGGGCCCGGTTCCACCGGTCTCGGCCGCACGGCGCCCGCAGCGACCCCTATTCTGCGAGGCCTGCAGCCCGCAGCCCGCCGACCATGGTCGCAACGAACGCCTGGTCGACGAACTCAGCGGCCACACGGCTTGCGAATACGTGGGCGCCGGCAGGGTTCGCGCTGCGAAACTGTTCGGCGGCTGCCTGAGCCTCTTCCGTCCGCCCGAGCGCGTGCAGGGCCGCCACCACGACCCGGTGCCCCGTCGCCCGATCTGGCATTTCCGCGACGGCGCTCACGCCGGCTTCGAGCGCTTCCTCGAAGCGCCGAGCCATGAGAAGAGCGTAGCCGAGGCCGGAGAGAAAATACGATAGCTCGGGGTCAAGCGGACTCAGGCGAATGGCGCGCTGGAAGAGTTCGATCGCCCTGTCAGGGCGTCCCACGTATAGCAGTGTCCAGGCGGCGCCGCTGTGTGCCTGGGCCGAGTTCGGGTTGAGCATGAGCGCGCGTTCCACTGCGTCGAGTCCACGCTCACGGTCGTGCTCGAACCAAGCGATGGCTTGCCCAGCGCAGCGCAACGTCGCCGGGTCGTCGTGACTTTCGACGAGGGCTTCGCGCGCCAGCCGGGCGCCCTCTTCGCGTTCGCCGGGTTCGAGCCAGCCCTGCACCTCGCGGATCAGAATCGAATAGGCGGCAAATGCCTTGGCCTGTGCAAAGGCTGGATCCAGTTCCACGGCGCGACGGAGAAGGTCCAGGGCTGCGTCGCTGTCCGACTTGGTCTTTGCATAGTGGCGCGGCAGGGCCCGGAGGTAGAGATCGTAGGCGTTGAGATCTTCAGTGGGCTTGCCGCGTGCACGCTCAACCTCCGCCATCCGGACGCTGGGTTCGATGCTGGCGGCCACAGCCTCAGCGATGCGGTCTTGCAACTCGAACAACTCAGTCAACTCGCCGTCGAAGCGCTCGGTCCAGAGGTGCGTGCCGCCTCTTGTTTCGACAAGCTGCACCACGATGCGCACGTGTCGGCCTGCCTTGCGGACGCTCCCGTCCAACACGTAGCGAACACCAAGCTCGCGTCCGATCTCACGCACATCCGCGGCTCGGCCTTTGTAGGTGAAGGCGGAATTACGGGAGATCACGAACAGCGAGCGGATGCGCGACAGCGCCGTGGTGATCTCCTCCACGACACCATCGGCAAAATATTCCTGTTCAGAGTCGCCGCACAAATTGGCAAATGGCAGCACAACAAGGGAGGGCTGGTTCGGTAATGCGAGACCTCCTCTTCCCTGGAGTGGCTCATCCCCCTTCGCCCGGCCGGGGGCTCCGGCTGTCACAGGCTTGGCTTCGGCGCTCCGTGGCGCTGGGTTGCCGCGCTCATTTTGTCCATCAGCCGCCATGTCGCCCGTGCCTTCGGCTCAGGATCACGTATCGGTGAAAGCAATTGCTAAACGTTGCCTGCGAAGAGAAGTTCGCGAGCAAGGCAGTTCTGCAGGGGCTTCTGATAGTGGGCAGAACTGCAGTTCGTGGCTTCTCCAAGACCAACGCTGGTGCCGCAGCCTTGGAAAGACGTCCCTGTCTATTCTGTTCCCCAAACCGTCACCACGCCCGCCCGATGGCAGTTCAGGAGCAAACGAGGTCATAGCTTAAGACGGGGTCATCAGATCGACAGCGTAGATGCAGGTCCAGCTGCGCAGCTCGCCGAGAAAACGTCCATCGGCCTCAAACCGGCCCGTCAGCGTGGCCGGGCCGTCGAGCGCTCCGCTGAGCACGGTCAGACCGCCGGCATGGACGATGCCCCGCAACACCGCCGGTCCGGCGCGGAACGACACCCGGCGGCCCGAGACGACCAACAGGGGCGCTGCCGCGTGTCCGCTGCATTCCCCTTCGCGTCCCTCGAACGCTGCGGCCAGCGTGCCGCCATAGCTGGCGTTCAGCGCGGGCACGGCCGCGGCGGGCGCTGACTCCGGGGTGTGGCGCACGGCCACCATGGCCATGGCCGCGGCGCAGAGTGCGAGGGCAACGCCGAGCCGGTTGTCCGTCATCCGGGACGGAGACGCCGCTGGGAGACGCTGGGGGGAGAGAGTGGTGCTCATCGCTTGCCTTCCGACCCTGCGCCGCAGACCCGTTTGACCGGCGGCGTGCCCGAAAGGCTAAGGTCCAGGCGCCGCGGGCCGTATCACCCGGCCGGCCCGGTCCGCGCATCACCCGGGCGGACCAGCGTGCCTCTCAGAGCCCGCTTCATAAAGCGCGTGCGATGCGGCGCAGAAGCACGGCCGCGGCAGCGAGCGTGAAGAACGCGGTGGCCGAACTCTCGGTGGCTTCGTGGTCGCGGGCAAGACGCCGGCATCGGCTGGTCCAGCCGAAGGTGCGCTCGATCACCCAGCGACGGGGCTGAACCGCGAAGCCTCTAGCTTCTGGGGCACGGCCGACCAGCTGGACCGTGACGGGCGTCGCGGTGGCGACGCGCTCCCCCGCATAGGCGCGATCTGCGTAGCACAGCGCGAGGAAGGGCCACGGGCGCCGGGATATGCCGAGAAGCGCAATCCCGCCGTGACTGTCGTGCGACGAGGCTGGCGAGACGGCGGCGAGCAAAAGACGGCCATCGGTGTCCACCAGCGCATGCCGCTTGCGGCCGACGACGCGTTTGGCCGCATCGTATCCCCGCACACCTGCAACGCCGACGCCGCCCGATCGAACAGCTTGCGTATCCACCACGGCCGCCGTGGGCGAGGCTTGGCGGCCCATCCGCTCCCGGTCGGCCATCGCAAGCGCATGAGCGATGCGCTCGAAGGTGCCCGTGCGCGCCAGGCGGAGGAACCAGCGCAGCGTCGTCGGCCAAGGCGGGAAATCACGTGGCAGGTGCCGCCACGCGCAGCCAGTGCGAAGAACGTACAAGATGCCGTCCAGCACCGCTCGCATCGGCCAGCGCCGTGGTCGTCCGAAGGGAGCGGGCGGCGGCAGGAATGGCGCCGCCAGCGACCACTCGGCGTTGGTCAAGCATGTTGCATAGGGCTGGATTGGGCGCGCAAGCTGCGCCCGGGCGGCGGGGGTCCACATGGGCGACCTCGAAGGACATACAGACATCCCTCGAACGCACGAGACCGTCGCCGCTCACCCCCCTCTGCGATCCATACGAAACCGTTCCGAAGCGGGCTCTCAGGCAAGGCCGGCGCGTGCGGCCAGCGCGGCCGCGGCGCTGCGCGATGGGGCACCGAGTTTGAGCAGGACATTGGTCGCCTGCCGCTTCACCGTGTTCTCGCTGACCCCGAGGCTCGCGGCGATGGCGGGGTTGCTGAGGCCGCGCGCCATCAGGCGAAGGACCTCGCGCTCGCGCGGGCTCAGCTCGGCCAGGCCGGGTGGCAGCGCGTCGCTCTGCCGCGGCGCCGGCACGGACACCCCCTTGCCGGATGGCCGAGGAGCCGCTGCGTCGTCCCCGGCGAGGGCGAGGAGCGGCAGGCGGACGCCGCCGGCTTCGGGTCCGAGCGGCAGGCGCGTTTCCCGCTCGCGGAAGCGCAGGCCCGAGCCCGCCACGAGGTCGCGCACCGTGCCCGACACCAGCACCTCGCCGGGCGCGGCCAGCGCGGCGATGCGGCGGGCGACGTGCAGGGCCAGCCCCGCGTTGGCGCCGACCTCGCCGAGGGGCGCGGCGGCAACCTCGCCCACGTGCAGGCCGCAGCGCAGCCCGCGGTCTAGCAGGTGCTGTGCCGCCTCCCTCAACGCGACGGCGCAGCGGACCGCGCGGGCGGGGCCATCGAAGCTTGCAAGAAGCGTCCCGTCGGGGAGGAGCGAGGCGCCAGGGCGCACACCGGATCTGGCGGCAAGGACGGCGTTGGCCTCCACGCGCCAGCGGTCCAGCCGCGCGCACCACGCCGCGTCACCCAGAGCCGCAGCGCCGCGCTCCGGGTCGGCGACCTCGGCGGCCAAGACCGTGGCCAGCACACGGTCCGCCACGCCCGCGACGGAGGGGCGCTGCCCAGTGACGAAGGCTTCGATCTCGTCGGCGACTGGGCCCACGTCACCCATCCAGATCGGGTGGGCATCGCCGGGGACGGTGGCGAGGCGTGCGCCGGGGATGTGCGCGGCAAGAAACGGCCCCGCTTCGTGACCGATCCAGGTGTCGCCGGCGCGATGGAGCACCAGCGTCGGCACCCGGATCGCGGGCAGGATCGGACGGATGTCGATCGAGGCGTTCATCCGGACCAGCTGCTGCGCCATGCGCGGGCTCGCCCCAAGCCGTTCATGCCGGGACCACCAGGAGCGGAGATCCAGGTCGGACTGATGGACCGGATCGAAGCGCCCCAGCATCATGCCAGTGCCCCAGTCCGCCTCGATTTCGGCGAGGAACCGCTCTGTCTTTTCCGGACCGGACACGTATGCCGCGAAGGAAGGGTAGGCGCCATAGAGCACCAGCCCCCGCGTGCGGTCCGGATACGTGGCGGCAAAGAGAGCGGCCATGGCCCCGCCCTCCGAAGCGCCGACAAGAAAGGCACGTTCCGAGCCCACGGTGTCCATGATGGCTCGGACATCATCCATGCGCTGCTCCAGCGTCGGCGCCTCGGTCACGGGGTCGGACAGGCCGGTGCCACGCTTGTCGAACAGGATCAGGCGCGAGAAAGCGGCCAAGCGCGTAAGGAGGTGTGCGTAGCCCTCGTGCTCCCATTGCAGGTCGAGGTTGTTGATGAAGCCCGGGACATAGACGAGATCCACCGGGCCATTCCCCACGACCTGGTAGGCCAGGTGGACCTCGCCGTTCCGGGCGTAGCGGGTCTGCGGACGGGCCATCGGGGCGGGCCTCCCGTCGGGCAGATTGGGCCGGTACTTGGGGACACGGCAAGCACTATCCCCTAAACCAGGGCCGATCGCGGCGGGCTGGCCAGCATGCCGGCATTCCGCATGGCTGTGCCCTGCGCCGCAAAGACTTCTCGCTGAGAGGCCGTGCTGCGTCTCCAGCAACGCACTGCGGAAATTTGCATTCTGACGGCCACGATCCTTTGGCGGTCCAACCTCGGCCCTGTCTCGCTGAAGCGCTCCAAGACCATCCGCGCCGCCTCGGTGCGCGACGCACTTTCGTAGATCGCCGCCAAGGTTAGCAGTCGGCGCGACTGCGCCCGGTCTTTCGATCGCCGCACCAGGGCGCGCAGCGTCCGTGCATCGTAGTCAGAACGAAGAGGAAGCGGCTGACCCATGGCGAGGCCCCGTTGCTCCCCACCTTGAATAAGATCTGGCCCGCGTGGGAGAATCCCCTTCGTGAGTCAGTCTCACCAGGACTTGGTATCACATTGACAGCCGGGGCCGCGCGGCTTTGCCTATCACTGGCCCCGCGAGAGGGCGAGGAGGAAAAAACCGTGAAGAAGCGCCAGATCCTGCGCGCTGCTGCCGGCCTTGGACTGCTGGCCGCCCCTGCCTATGCGCAAGCGCCTTTCCCCAGTTCCAGCATCCGCATGGTGGTGGCGTTCCCGCCAGGTGGAAACACGGACATTTTTGGGCGCCTGTTTGCCGAGCCCTTCGGGCGGGCGCTCGGCCAATCCGTGATCGTGGACAATCGCGGCGGGGCGGGCGGTCTCATCGGCTCGGGCGAGGTGCATCGCGCCCGACCGGACGGGTACACGTTGATCTTTCAAAGCCCGACGGCCGGGGTCACCGGCCCGCTCACGCGTCGCGTGCCGCCCTTCGATCCCGTGACGGGGTTCTCGCACATCGCCATCCTCGGCATCACGCCGCTCGCTCTGGCGGTCAACCCACGGCTTGGCGTGAACAGTCTGGCCGAGTTGATCGCGATGATCCGCGCCCAGCCGGGCAAGATCAGCTATGGCAGCTCGGGCATCGGCGGCGCCCCGCACCTCTCGACGGAGTTGCTGCGGATGCGGGCAGGCAACCTTGATGTGGTCCACGTGCCCTACCGCGGCTCGGGGCCGCTGACCCAGGATCTTCTCTCCGGCACGATCTCCTTCGCCGTGGACGCCTTCACGACGCTGCTGCCGCAGCACCGCGAGGGGAGGCTCCGGATCATCTCCGTCTTCGGCGAGCAGCGCGCGGCGGTGGTGCCCGAGGTGCCGACCGCGCGCGAGAGTGGCTTCGACATCGTGACCCGCATCGCCAACTACCTGGCCGCACCCCCCGGCACGCCGCCGGACCGGCTGGAGCGCCTGGCCGCTGCCGCTCGCGCTGCGATGTCCACGCCCGAGATTGCCAGCGCGCTGGAGGCCATCGCCTTTGTGCCCGTGACGGATTCCACGCCCGAACGCGCGACGCGCTTCATCGCGGAGGAGGTGGTGCTCTGGAGCCCCGTCATCCGCGCCGCCAACATCGAGATCGAGTGAGCGCATGTTCAAGCTTACGGACAAGGTCGTCTTCCTGACCGGCTGCGGCTCGGTCGGCCCCGGCTGGGGCAATGGCAAGTCGATCGCGGTGCTCTTTGCGCGCCAAGGGGCGCGCATCTTCGGCGTGGACATCAACGAGGCGGCGGCGCGCGAGACGCAGGCGATCATCCAGGACGAGGGCGGCACCTGCGAGATCGCGACGGGCGACGTCACGGATTCCACCGAGGTGGCGCGGCTGGTCGAGGCCTGCATGGCGCGCTTCGGCCGCATCGACGTGCTGGTGAACAATGTCGGCAAGTCCGAACCCGCTATCCCCGGCGAGATGGACGAGGCGCTGTGGGACAGCCAGATCGCCGTCAACCTCAAAAGTGCTTTCCTCTGCTGCCACGCGGTGCTGCCGATCATGCAGAAGCAGGGAAAGGGAGCCGTGGTAAGCATCGCCTCCACGGCGGGCATTCGCTACACGGGGAAGCCCCAGGCGGCCTATTCGGCGGCCAAGGCGGGGCTGATCCATTTCAGCAAGACCACCGCCATTACCTATGCTCCGCGCGGCATCCGCATGAACTGCGTGCTGCCAGGCCTCATGTACACGCCGCTGGTGGCCAAGCTCGCCGAGCAATTTGCGGGCGGCGACCTGGAGGGGTTCGTGGCGAAGCGCAACGCCGCCGTTCCCATCGGCCAGATGGGCGAGGGATGGGACGTGGCCCATGCCGCGCTGTTCCTTGCTTCTGACGAGGCGAAATACGTGACCGCAACGGAACTCGTCGTCGATGGTGGGTTGACGGCTTCCACCCGTTGATTGCGGCACGCTGACTTATTCTCCCGGGTGACCGTAAGCGTCCACTGCCGGCTACGGTGTCTTTGTCTTGACGTGGCTTAGCCTGCGTCTTGACCTTCCCCCTTACTGACTGTCCGCAAAGTGGCTTCCGTTGATCAAGCGAGGCGGCGAAGCATGATGCGGCTCATGGCGGTGTGGATCATGGCGATGCCGGTTTCGGGCAGCCGCTCGTAGTCACGGGCGAGGCGGCGGGAGCGCGAAAGCCATGTGAAGGTGCGTTCCACCACCCACCTGCGCGGGATGACCTGAAAGCCTTTGGGCTTGTCCTCCAGACCATAGCGCCACGCTTGGCGCTGACGGTGAAATGGCACCTCGACACGCCATCCTCTGGCCTGGTCCAGCCACCTGGCGAAAGGGCCAGTGTAAGCTCCGTCTGCCCAGACCAGTTCGAGACGGGGCAACGCGCTAGACGACGTCATCTCGACCATCTGCCGCGCCCCTGCCGTGTCGTGCAGGCTAGCTGCATGGATGTGGGCGAGGAGGATCAACCCAGAGGCATCCACCAGCAGGTGCCGTTTGCGCCCGAAGGTCTTCTTGCCTGCGTCGAACCCGCGTTCAGGGCCGCCTACGCCCGTGGCGCGTGCTGTCTGGGAGTCGATCACTCCTGCCGAGGCTTTGCGGCTTCGCCCCGCCTTCTCGCGGGCGTGCTCGCGCAGCCGATCGTGCAGGCGTTTGAGGGTGCCGTCCTTGCGCCGGCGGGTCAGCTGCGAGTGAACCGTCTGCCAGGGCGGGAAGTGTCGCGGCAGCATGCGCCACGCGCAGCCGGAGCGGACTAGGTAGAAGATGGCCTCCGCCATCATCCGGCGTGGCCACTTCAGCGGACGCCCGAGGCAGGACGGGCGCGGAAGCAGTGGCTCCAGCACCGTCCATTCGCCGTCGCTCAGGTCGGAGGGATAGGGGCGGTCGGGCATGACGACCTCCAGCACAATGATGCTGGATCAACGCTCTACTCTCGCATCCGCCCTTTGCGGACAGTCAGTAGCCATCCCTTCCGCTGCCGCCGGACTGCTTACCGGCAGACCGCTTCTGGGGAGGCAGGCCAATGTAGAATGCTGCGTCTGGCGCTCAACGCATTCCCGTCAACAATATGATTTGCCTTGAGCTCAACCGATAAGCGCAATTTCGCCATATAAAATCGCGGAAAGGTTGAAAAGCATCGATAGATTAAATATGGCAGTTGTTTTTTTGGGCAATAATGACGCGAACATTGCAGATTTATGGAGACACCATAAATCAAGTGGGAATAGATTGGCGCGGCGATTATTTGTTCGGTTTCGGCTCTGCCATTGTTTGGGTTTCATGGCTTCGCGCGTTTATCTCGCGCGAGATCATATTTGATACAGCCCAATCAGATGATCGGAAGGGCACGAAGCAGGGTAACAGATGAGGTGGATGAGTGTCCGCTCAGCAGGAGTCTTGATGGTCCAGGCAGGTGCGGTGCTCCTCACAAGGGCTTGTCAGGCTATTGTGAGGCCCACGCCGTGACGGCCGAGAAAGTAACTGCAACAAACGGAGATGCTGCGCGCGCATGCTCCATTCTCCTAGCTGACGTTCATCCGCTTTTCCGGTCGGGCATGCGATACATGCTGCAGGAGGCACTGGCACCTGCGGAGGTGGTCGAGGCAGGCAGCCGAGAAGAAACGTTGGCCCACCTGGAACGCGGAGTGTTTGACCTCGTTCTGACCAGCCTCTTCTCCGCTCAAGGCGACTGGGACGAGTTCCTTGCATCTCTGCTTGAGCGTGCTCCGGCTGGACGGCTCATGCTCTTATCAAGTATTGATGAGCCCAGGCGTATCTGTCGTGTCCTGGCCGCGGGCGCCGCGGGATTCGTTCTCAAGGAAACGCCCCCGAACATCATCCTTCACGCGATCCGTCTTGTACTCGACGGCGGTATCTATGTCCCACCCGTAGTCCTTCGTGCTTTGTCGCGTGACGGCACTGTGGAAACCCTTGCTGCCTCGGAGGTGCCCCCTGCTGGTGTTGGAACATCTCTTACGGAGCGGCAGCAAGCAGTCCTGTGTCTCATCGTTCAGGGCGCCAGCAACAAGGCCATTGCGCGGTCGCTGGATCTCTCAGTCGGAACGGTGAAGGGGCACGTGGCAAACCTTTTGCGCCTTTATGGGGCGGAGAGTCGGCTGGAACTCGTCCATGCCGTAACCAAGCGCCGCAGCCTGCCTGCAGCGAAGCCCGAAGGATCAGAGGCACGCCGATCCGGCTGACTCCGTCCCCCGCTGTTTGGTGGCTTCGATTCGAGGCAGAGTCAGCAGGAACACCGACCCCATCCTTGGCTCTGAGCGTAGATCGATTCCGTGGCCGAGAGTGCGGGCAAGATCGCGCGCCAACGTCAGGCCCATTCCGAGCCCCTGAACCAGGCCGTCCCCATCGCCCTGCAGCTTAGCAAGCGGCTCGAAGATGACGGCCTGATGCTCGGGTAGAATGCCCACGCCGTCGTCCCAGACCTGGATCTGGGCATCACCCCCCCGCCTCCGGCATCCGAGGAGCACGCGGCCGCCACGCGCAAAGAACAGCCCATTCAAAAGAAGATTGCGCAGGATCACTTCCAACGCTCTCGGGTCGCTGATGACGCGGATGCTCGTTGGTGCAATCGACAGGCTCACCCGGTTGTCATGGGCTATCCGAGCTGTTTGCAGCGCCAGCTTCTCAAACAGCGGCATCAACTGGACCTCTGCGATCACCGGCCGGGCGAGGCTATGTTCCGCATGAACAATGTCGAGCATCGAAGCAAGCCGCCGCCGCATCTGAGTGAGGCCCAACTCGATCTGCTCGAGAATGGCCTCCACCTCATCCTCCGCCGCGCGGTGCAGGCCTGCCCTTAGGCGTTGCCGCAGAGCGTGGTTGAGCAGCCCCAGCGCATCTACCGGCTGGCAGAGATCACGAGCCAGGGCGTCGAGATCGTGAGGTTGCATGGGTGCTTTCAGAACGGGGTAAGCGGGAAGCAAAGCCATAAGGTGCCTTCACGGTAGTCCGACGGCAGTTCGCCGTCACCGGGCCGGATGGCCAGGGGGGGCGGCCACATGGCCCGGCCATGTGGCCGCCCCCGCCATGTGGCCGGCCCAAACGGGAGGGCGCGGTCGGTCCTGCGCAGCCTTATGGCCCGGCCTTCTGGGTTGGTTTCCTGGCCATCTGGCTCGTTGCTCCGACAGCATCAAATGGAGGAAGCCTCGGCCTCGGAACGCCCACGATTGGGCTGGGAGAGATTTCGTGGCTAACTGGACCGGCACCTCAAAAAACGACGTCAAGAAGGGCACTGGCAGCGCCGACCGTCTCGAGGGTCTCGCCGGCAACGACACCTTGTCCGGTGATAACGGCAACGACGTCCTCGTGGGCGGCGCTGGTGCCGACACGCTGACCGGCGGGCAAGGCAAGGATACCTTCGTCTACACCGTCGCTTCCGACTCCGGTGTCACAGCTGGCAGCTACGATACCATCACCGACTTCAGCCGCGCCGACGGCGATCTGATTGATCTCTCGGCACTCGGTCAGATCACCTGGGGTGACAGAGCAGCTCTGGGTGGAGGCAAGGCCTCAGCCTGGTACAACCCCGCCGCGACGGGCTCGTCGCTGTTCGTCGACACGAACGGCGATGGCACGGCCGACATGCGCATCGATCTCACGGGCGTCACTAGCCTCGCCCAGACCGACTTGATCGGCGTCGTCGCGCCGACCACGCCTACGACGCCCACTACCCCCTCGACGCCGACTACCCCCACTACGGCAGCTGCGCCGGATACCGCATCCATCGCCGAGGATGCCGCGAGCGCCTCCGTCTCCGGAAACATCCTGTCCAACGACGCATCCGGCTACAAGCTTGCGAGCGTCAACGGGCAGAAGATGCCCAGTTCCGCCAAGGGAACGGCATCGGTCAAGGGCGAGCATGGCACGCTTGCCATCGGCCAAGATGGCAAGTGGTCCTACACCCTGAACAACCAGGACCCGGTCGTCCAGGCCCTCGGCGTCGGCGAGACGCGGGTTGAGACTTTCACCTATGTCACCACGGGCGAGGGTGGCGCGACTGCCACCTCGACCCTCACCGTGACCATCACCGGCACCAACGATGTCCCGGTGGCGCAGGAAGGTACTGCCTCGGGCCTGGAGGATGCGGCGACCATCACGGGCCGAGTGAAGGCCACAGATGTGGACGGCGACACGCTGACCTACAGCGTGGTCCAGGGTCCAGCACCGGCCCAGGGCGCACTCACCTTCAACCCGGACGGTACCTACAGCTTCGTTCCGGCCAAGGACTTCAACGGCGCAGTCACCTTCACCTACAAGGCGAACGACGGCACGGCCGACTCCAGCGCCGCCACCGTGACGATCACGGTGGCGGCTGTGAATGACGCTCCCGTGGCGACGGGCGGCGACGCCTCCGGCGCCGAGGCCAGCATCATCACCGGCCAAGTGGGCGGCACCGATGTGGACAGCCCGACACTCACCTACAAGCTCGTGACCCCGGTGGATGGGCTGACCCTCGCTGCCGATGGTTCCTACAGCTACGCAGCTCCCAAGAACGTCAGCGGCCCGGTCACCTTCCAATACGTTGCGAACGACGGTTCCCTGGACAGCTCCGCCCGAACGGTGACGATCACCGTTGGCGCAGTCAACGACGCCCCAGTGGCGCAGGATGTCTTCGTCCAGGGCCACGAGGATGCAGCGGCGATCACCGGCTCGGTGGTGGCCACGGACGAGGACAGCGCTACGCTGATCTACAGCCTGGTCCAGGGCCCGACCGCCGAGCAGGGCACGCTCACTTTCAACGAGGACGGCAGCTACAGCTTCGTGCCGGCCGCGGACTTCAACGGCACCGTTGCCTTTACATACAAGGCCAGCGACGGTGCGGCGGACAGCAACACCGCCACCGCGACGATCCTGGTGGCGGCCGTCAACGATGCTCCGGTGGCGCAGGACGGCACCAGCTCGGGAGACGAAGACGGTGAAGCGATCACTGGCCGCGTGGTCGCCACAGACGTGGACGGCGACACACTGATCTACAGCGTGGTCGACGGCCCTGCGGCAAATCAAGGTGTCCTGACGTTCGAGAAGGACGGCACCTATAGCTTCGTTCCGGCCAAGGACTTCAATGGCACCGTCAGCTTCACCTACAAGGCGAATGACGGCGCAGCGGATAGCAACACCGGCACGGTGACGATCACGGTCGCTGCAGCGGATGAGCCCAACACCGCCCCCGTCGCTACGGGGGGCGATGCCTCCGGCGACGAGGACACCACCATTACCGGGCGGGTCGGAGGCACAGACGCCGAGGGCGCGACGCTGACCTACAAGCTGGTGGCCCCGGTCCACGGCCTGACCTTCAACGGCGACGGCTCCTACAGCTATGCCCCGGCAAAGGACTTCAACGGCAAGGTGACCTTCGACTACGTCGTCAGCGACGGCGAACTCGACAGTGCGCCCAAGACCGTGACCATCACGGTCGCCCCGGTCGACGAGGTGCCGCCTGTGGTGTCCATCGCGGACGCCGTTGCCTCAGAGGCGGTCGGGTCTGTCGAGATTCCCGTCACGCTGAGTCATGCGTCCGACCAGGACGTGACGCTGACATACGAGGCGTCCTGGCCCGGCAAGACGATCACCTTCGACGGCACGACGGAGGGAAGGCTTCCCACGGGATATGAGGGCGTGCGCTGGACCGGCATCTTCGGAGACGGCAAGGGCTCTGGCCTCGTGGCCACGGCGGGGGGCAGTTCCAGGCGCTTGGGGGTGATCTCAGCCTCGCCAGCCTGACCCTGTCCACGGAGTACCTAAACCAGCTTGGCGGGCAGCAGACCGTCACGGTCGAGGCCATCAGGAACGGGGAAGTGGTCGGCACGAAGACCGTCACGCTGACCAACGGCGCGGCTTCCGCCAGCGTGACCTTCGGGTCGGATTTCTCCGGTATCGACACAGTTCGAATCGATGCTGCCGCCTACGTGAGCGGCAGCACGTCCTATGACGCTCCGGTCCGGATCGACAACGTCGTGCTGGCCGGAGGCCAGATCACCACAGGGACCGCGACCATTCCCGCCGGACAGACCACTGGCGCGATCTCGATCCCCGTTGTCGACGACAGCGTCTACGAAGTGGGCGAGAGGGTCGTCGTTAGGCTGACCGGCGCCACCGGGGCGGAGCTGGGCCAGGACGTTGCGGGCGTGGGCAGGATCACCAACGACGATCCTGAGCCGCTGCCGATGATCTCGATCGTCAATGTTTTCACGACGGACGTTCAGGAGGGCGGGTTTCAGGAGTTCGAGGTTACCCGCGACTCGCGCATCGACGAGCCGCTGACCGTCGAGTTCGAGAGCACCCTCTTCGGCAACCAGTCCATCACCTTCGAAGCCGGCGAGACGAAGGTCTGGGCCACGTTTGGCAAGGCGGATGACCAGATCGCTGAGCCGAATCAGGCATATAAGATCACGCTCGCCTCAAGCCCGAACTATCTGCCCGGCGCGACGACCAGTGTCAGCGGTATGTACATCGACAACGATGGTGGCACCCGGAACACAGCTCCCACGGCGTCATCCGCCGTCACCTATATTCAGGAGGTGGACTTCACCACCTACAACGGCACGTATTCCCTCGCAGCCTACGGGTTCGATGCCGAGAATGACAAGCTGACCCTTCAACTTGTGGGAGGTCAGCCGTCGAATGGGACGATCAGCTTCGATCCGGAGCTGGGCGCACTTATGTTCACGCCCAATGTAGGCTACCTCGACACCCTGCACCAGGGTCAGACCTACCAGTTCACCTACCAGTTCACGGTCAGCGACGGCGAGTTCACCACTGCACCGACGACGGGCACGGCCTTCATCTTTGGATCCGGCAGCCCAACGCCCGTCGGGAGCACGACCGATCCCAATCAAACGATCACCGCCACCACCACGGCCGCAAGCTTCACCGGGGGCACGGGCACCGACACCCTGGTCTTCCCGACCATCCCAGCTGGTTCAACCCAGCTGCTCGGCGGCACCATAGCCAACTCCGTGATCAGCCTTGGTGGCGTGATCGTTGGGACGCCCTACGCGGGCAAGACGATCTCGAGCATCGAGAATCTCACCTTTGAGAACATCCAGGGTCCCGCCGGACGAACGCTGACCATCAACGGCGATGCCAAGGACAACGTCCTGACGGTCACCAGGACCGTCCGCAAGACCGACATCAACGGCGGCGAAGGCAACGACACGATCACCTTCACCGGCGGCACTGGTATTGGCTCTGAATCCCACCTCTCCGTCATCAGCGGGGGGGGAGGCAACGACACCATCAGCGTGACGACCGCGGCCACCATTGATGACCGTGTCAGCTCTGGCGTCTCCGGGAACGACACGTATCTGCTCGGCTCTGGCAAGCAGGTGCTTCGGTTCGGCGCCAACAGTGGCAACGACGTCATCAAGAACTTCAGCCTCAGCGAGGACGTGCTGGACTTCGCGACGGCGGGGATCAACGCAGGCACCGTGACCTTGACCGAGGCCAACGGCAACTCCGTCTTCACGGTCAACGGCACCTCGACCCTGACTGTTCAAGGCGTCACCGGGATGCAGTTCGGCACGCACTGGACCGCCGGAGGCACCTACACGCCTCCGGCCGGAGAGGAGCCCGCTGGCGAACCTGGGATCAAAGTTACGAGCCTCGGCAACATCGAGGTCGAGGAAGGCGGAAAGACCGACACGATCACGGTGGAGCTGACGAGCAAGCCTGCCGCCGATGTGACGATCCCGCTGTATCGCGATGCCGGCTTCACTCTCTCAGCAAACTCACTGACCTTCACGCCCGATAACTGGAGTCAGCCGCAGACCGTCACCATCACGGCCGTGGACGACGCCGACGTCGAGGGCACGGTCAGCGAGTGGCTGTGGCTGGGGGAAGCCAGCAGCGCTGACCCTAACTACGATAGCCTCTATCCGGATCTGATGGACCTTGAGGTCACAATCCTCGACAACGATGCAGGCCGCAACACAGCCCCATCCGCCCTCGACGTGTCGAAGGACACCTACGACACTGACCTCAGCCTGAACGTCGAAGGCTTTGGCTACGACAACGAGAATGGATCGAACGTCACCTACCAGCTCCTGTCGCAACCTGCGGAGGGCACCGTCACCGTTCTACCGAACGGGACGTTCCACTTCGAGGGTAACCCAGACTTCCTGGCCGCGCTGAAGCGGGGAGAGATCAAACCGGTCACCTTCCAGTACCAGGTGAGCGACGGCGAGCTGACCTCGGCGCCTGCGAAGATCACGATCAACGTCCATGGGACGGACCCTGGCGACGAGACCATTCAGGCTTTCACCCGGACCACCCCGAGCCAGACGGATTTCTTCCCCCTGGATGGCAAGGACGGCAACGACACGGTCGTCTTCAACTCTGTCACGCTCACGTCGGGAACCGGACTCGAGATCTCGCTTGGCCAGACGATCAAGTGGACCGAGTATGCCGGCAAGGCGCTCGTGAACATCGAGAACATCACCATCAGGGACACGACCGGGAACCTCCTCCGGACGATGACGGTCGGCGGTGATGGCGAAGCCAACGTGATCACCATCGAGAACACGAATCACAAGCTCACCATCCTGGGCCGTGGCGGCGACGACACCATCAACTTCAAAGGCACCGGCAACGGCCTGCAGTCCACCATCAACGGTGGCGCGGGCGACGACACGGTGAACGCCTACAGCGCCGTCACCGTCAACGTCGCCGAGGGCAACGACACGGTGAACGTGTTCAACGGCAGCAATGTCACGGTCCAGAACTTCGCGACTGGAGACAAGATCAACTTCGGGACTGGCATCCAGGTCAGCAACGTGTCGGCTGCCGTGGTTGGGGGCGACACCGTCTTCACAATCGACCAGGACGGGGTCACGAGCACCGTCAAGGTGCTCGGCGCGACCAATCTGGCCGCCGGGACGGACTGGACGGCCGGAGGCGCCGCAGAGCCGCCTCCGCCTTCGCCAGCGGTGATCAACGCTGCTGCGGCCTCGGCCGAAGTCACCGAAGGTGGCGTCGCCGTGTTCACGTTCACCCGTACCGGCGATCTGAGCCAACTGCTCACGGTGGCCATTGATACGAGCTTCAGCACCGCCGTGCCGGGCACGGACTTCACCGCGCCCTCTTCCATCACCTTCGCGGCGGGCTCCGACACGGCCACCCTTCAGGTCCAGACCCTCACGGATACCGTGCCTGAGGGACCTGCCACCATCGAGGTTCGGATCGCGGAGGGGGCTGGCTACACCGTGGGGGCTGCGGATAGTGCCATCACCGATCTCCTCGACAACCCGGGCATCGATCCTGCCGACCCTGAGCCGGTCCGTCCGTCGCTGTCCATCAACGATGTGACGGTGAGTGAGAGCGCAGGCACCGCGGCCTTCGCGGTGACGCTCTCGGCAGCGGCCGCATCGGCGGTGTCCGTGAACTATGACCTGACCGGCCCAGCTGGGATGGTTTCTCCTGCCTCCGGCACGCTTACCTTCGCGCCGGGCGAAACGATCAAGACCATCGCTGTCCCGATCGTCGATAACGCGGTTGTCGCGACCGGGGCCCAGACGATTGTCGTGAACCTATCCGGTGTTAGCGCCAACGCCACGCTGGCCAACCTCGTGGGCCAGGGCACCATCGTCGATGATGACCTGCCCGCCGAGATGCCGACACTCACGATCGGGACCATCACGGGTCTCGACGAGAACAGCACGATCTCCTGGAACGCTGTCCCGGGCGCCGCGAGCTACGTGCTGATCGGTGTCGAGCCCGATGAACCGAACTTCCCTCCGCATACTCTTGGCTTTGTGGTCGCGCCCAGCACGTCCTTCGCCATCAACGGCAATGACGAGTTCACCGGCATGGTGGTCACCGTTGAGGCGCGGGATGCAAACGGCAGCGTGCTTGCACGCTCGGAGAACCAGACCGACCTGATCGCGAACGTCAACGACGTGCCGACCGGCCGCCCGGTGATCAGCGACAACACCCCCGAGGTGGGCCAGTTGCTGACGATCTCGATCGGGAACCTGGAGGACGGGGACGGCATGCGCCCGGACAGGCCGGACGAGTTCGGCTACATCTGGCAGCGGTCTCTGGACGGCGTGACTTGGTCGCTTGTCGGAACGACGGACTCCTACCAGGTGACGGCGGCTGACGCCGGCTATTTCATCCGGGGTGGGGCTCAGTACACCGATCGGGGCGACACGTTGGAGTTGGTCTACTCGCTGACAACGGCGAAGGTGGGTGATCCAAATCCGAACACGCCGCCGGTGGCCTTCGATGACACGGCCACGACCGCAGTGGGTAATGCCGTCATCATCGATGTGCTCAGTAACGACTTCGACTTCGAGAACGACCCAACCTCCATCGTGTCCTTCGGCCAGGGCTCGCATGGCACTGTCGCGGAGGCGGACGGCAAGCTCGTCTACACGCCCGCATCCGGCTTCGTGGGAACGGATACCTTCACCTACGCCCTGAACGGCGGTGACACGGCGAAGGTCACCGTGACGGTCACGCAACCTGATGCACCGCCGCTCACCCTGCTCACGGTGGATGACCTAGACGAGAACAGCATCCTGTCGTGGACGGCTGTTCCCGGCGCGGTCTCCTATGTTCTGATCGGTCTGGAGCCCGACGACCCCAACGCACCCCCGCATGAGCTCGGCTTCACGCTGGCGCCGAGCACGTCGTTCAACATCGGCGGCGATGACGAGTTCGTCGGCATGGCGATCCACGTTCAAGCCAGGGATGCCAACGGCGTGGTGATCACCCGGTCGGTGAACGAGACCGGCGTGATCGAGAACATCAACGACATTCCGACCGGCAACCTGTCCGTCGATGATATGACACCGGAGGTGGGCCAGACCCTGACGCTGGGCTACGGCACGTTCGAAGATGGGGATGGCTACCGTGACCGCGGCCGCCCCGAAGAGTTCGCATGGTCCTGGCAGCGGTCTCAGGACGGCGTGACCTGGACCACGATCACCCCCGCGAATCAGTCCATCCAGACCTACACGGTGACGCAGGCCGACGACGGCTACTTCCTGCGCGGCCGGGCAGTCTACGAGGATCGCGCAGGCGATACCATCGAGACCGTCTACTCGCTCACCACGAGCCGGGTCGGTGCGACCCTGCCCGGCGACGGTGACGGCGGCGGCGGCGGCGGCGGCGGTGAGGTTGTCGAGCCCAGCAGCCTGGTCATTACCAAGGCCGGCAACGCTGTCACAGCGACCGAACTCGGGGCCAACGGATCGTTCAGCGTCGCCCTGGCCAGCGCCCCAACCGCGAACGTGATGGTGGTCATTTCGGGTGACAACCAGGTCTACGGGCATGCTGGGAATGGCTCGGCTGAGCTGGTCTTCACGCCCGAGAACTGGAACCTCCCCCAGACGGTGACAGTCGTCGCTATCGAGGATGGCGAGACCGAAGGCCCGCATACGGGCGTCGTCTGGCTCGACGTCGTCAGCGACGATCTGCGCTTCGACGGGCTGGTGGAGCAGCAATCTGTGGACGTCACAGACAGCGCTCCCGAGCCCGACCCGCTCTCCTTTGTGAGCGTGGGAGGTGGCGGCACGGTCACCGAAGGAGGAGAAGTCACCTTCACCTTCATGCGGTCGGGCGGAGTCAACACGAACCCGATGGCAATCGCCTTGGAGATGACCGGCCTGGATGCAAGCGACATTGCTGCGATCAAGTGGAATGGCGTCGAGAGTGGTTTTGAAGGTTTCCGTGCCGGTGCCTCCAGGGCGACCATGACAGTTGTGCTGGCCGACGACGCTATCGTCGAGGGCACAGAGATCCTGACGGTCACCGTCCTGCCGACCGCGAACTACCTCGAAGACTTCGACCACATCGCCACCGCCACTGTGCTCGACAACGACGTGGTGCCGGCCAATGCCAAGCCGGTGGTCGAGAGCAAGACGGTGAGCCTCACCGAGGATCAGATGACAGCGGAGATCAAGCCGCTGGTCACCGACGCCGACGGCAACGCGACCACCATCAAGGTGTTAGGGGCCCTTCCGGCCTATGTGTCCTTCGACGCGACGAGCCAGAGCTTCTTCTTCAACGGCGACGGGTCGGCGTTCGATCATCTGAACGATGGCGAATTGGCATCGATCACCTTCCAGTACATGGCGAATGACGGGATCGAGGACTCTGATCCCGGCCGGATCACGATCAACATCACCGGGATCACCGACCCGGTAGGTCCTCAGATCGATCCTGAGCCAACTCTGTTCGCGGATCCCTATAACTACGATCTGGGCAATGGCGGTCCCGCCGGACAGCGGACAGCGGGCAACGACATCCTCAATGACGGGGCTGGTCTTGCTTCCAACATCCAGGGATTTGGAGGCGATGACACGATCTACGGCCGCGACATGAACGATTTCCTTGTCGGCGGTAACGGCAGCGATACCATCTACGGCGGCAGCGGAGACGACACCATCAACGGTGACGGTGGCGGCACTGATGTTCGGAACGTGGGGATGCCCGGGGCTGACCTTCTTTACGGAGGTGATGGTGCTGACACGATCAACGGCCAGGACGGCAACGACACCCTCGTAGGCGGGCATGGTGCGGACACCCTGAACGGAGGCCTTGGAGACGACACCTTCGTGTTCCTGGATATCTTCGACCGGGGTGACACCATCTTGATGCAGGGGCAAGGCGCTGCGAACGATGTGTTCGATTTCCGCAACTTCGACTTCGGCCCGAACGAAGTCGGCCGCCAAGGCCCAGTCAACGGACTTCAGTTTTTCAACCAAGCTCCCGTCGAGGGTCATATGCTGGAGGATGCTTTCTACTACAACAGCACAAACGGCAGGTTGAGCCTCAACACAGGCACCGACGGCCTGGAGGACTTCCACGTCACGTTGCTGGTTGGCGGCGCGACGCCGGTGCCACTGCCACGGATCAACGCGGACGATTTCCTGATCTAAGTGTAAAGGCCCCGGAGAGATCCGGGGCCCCGGGTGGTCGGTGGCACTGCCCCGGCCGGCGCAGTTGCCTGGCCTTCAAGCAGTGGTCCTGCTCAGGCGCGTCACGGGGACAAGAGCCAGTATGTGTCCTGGCAATCGTCCTCGTTCCCGGAGTGCTCAGGCAGCGCCTCGCGCGTGCACTTTCGCACCCACGGAGGCCTTGCGCATGAGCAGGGAGAGGACGAGGCCGATGCCAATCCCCCACACGCCGTTGATCACGATGGTGGTCAGCATCCTGGCGGGGATGAACCCACCGCCGACCGGCAGCCCCTTTGCGGGAGCAACAACGAACCAGCCGATCAGCACGGAAAGGAGGCCAAAGCTCAAGCCAAGGACCCACATCGGAGCGCGCGGCAGCCAAGGCAGTGCCAGACCCAGGGCCAAGCCATATAGCCCGCCCCAGAAGCAGCGGTTAACCAACATCGGCACCCCAAAGGGCGGTACGGGGTTCATGCCATAAGGAGCCACTGTGGGGACCCCGGAGGCGTTGAGCAGCGCCGAGGTGCCCTGATGGAAAATCAGCACGGCGATCACAGCGGCGACGAAGCCCAAGAGGGCGCGCTTCGGTGCAGACATGGTCGTGTCCCTTCCGCTCGTCGCGGCGCCGAGCCGTCCTGTATGGCCCGCGGATCCGGGCGAGCTTCCGCGAGGGTACCGCGCCCAGAAGGCTAGCTGGCAGGCTTCTTTGGAAGATCTGGTGAAAGGAGCCATGCGCTGCGAACTGGCCTCCCTGGAAGTGAGCCAGCTCTTGTGAGGCGCCGATGACATAGGCTCAGGAGCCATTAACCGCTTGCGCGGTTTCGATGGCTTGTGATTCTGGGGGTGGCGGAGGTCCCGCGATGCCCAGCCCGAGGCCACCCTTCCTGCTGACGCCTGCCCTGCTGCGGCGCCTGTCGCATCACTTTCCGCTGTCGCACGGCGTGCCGCGCGTCGATGACCGCCGAGTGTTGAGCGGCATCATCTATGTTACCCGCCATGGCCTGCAGTGGCGAGATGCGCCCGCTGCCTACGAGCCACACAAGTCGCTGGGCAATCGCTTCGTCCGATAGAGCCGCATGGGCGCGGCCGCCTGCTCGCGCTCCATTTCACCCCCGCCAACGCCGACGGCCGCTCTGCCGCCTCCACCCTCGCCGAAGCGGTGCAGGAGGCAACCGGCGAGAGCGTGGACTTGGCCTATGTGGACGGTGGCTACACGGGCAAGCGGCCTGCCCAAGCCGCAGCCGTCCACGGCATCGCGCTTGAGGTGGTCCGACTGCCCGACGCCAAGCGCGGCTTCGTGCTCTTGCCCAGAAGGTGGGTGGTCGAGCGCTCCTTCGCCTGGTTTGCGCGCTTCCGCCGTCTCGCCTGGGACTACGAGCGCTTGCCAGAAACCCTCGCGGGCCTGCACCTCGTCGCCTTCACCATCGTGCTGCTCAAACGGGCCGCAGATCTCGCCATCAGTGCGTAACACCCTCTAGCACGACCTGGGACGAGCGATGAAGCCATGCAACTGCGACAGTCTCTGCCATCATCCTCACGCCACCGCGGGGCGTCTCAAAGAGGATCTTCCCTGCTCCGGGCGTGAGGTTTCGATCGAAACCTCGTGCACCCTCGAGGCGAAGTTGTCGGACCTCACGAAGCCGCAAACCGATGTCCCACCTGTGCCCCACCCAGCGCTGGACGCGGCCTATCGGCGCAAGGTCCAGGAATTAGGTGCTGGGTGGCGACAGCCTTGAGGCGCGCGGGCGCTGCAGGTGATTCGCGGCCTGATTCGGCGGGTCATCATCACCTCCGATTCCACAACGCCCATGGGGTGTAGCTGGAGATTGAGGGCGACTTGGCGGTGCTGCTGCGCGCATCGGCGGGCGGGGAACAAGCGAAGATCCCCAAAGCGGTGGCTTTGGTGTTCTGCAAGTGTCTGTGGATGCGAGGACAGGGTTCGGCTTATGGCGAACCGGGTTCTGAGAACGGTCCACTAATTCACGTACTCGTGCCTCGACGCTCTACCAGTGCTCTGTGCGTCACACTTTATTGGATGCGAGAGAAGTCAGGCGGCGGGATCGGGGGTACGCAGATCGGCTCCGCGATGCGGACGCCGCCGCTGCGCTCGGCCCCGGCGACGTCCTTGGTGGGCAGGAGGTTGCAGGCGATCTCCAGCAGGTTCCGCCCAGGCGCGGGCGGCACGCTCCGCAGCCGCACCAACCCATTCCGGTCCCAAGTCAGCAGGCGGAGGCGGTCTGGGGAGAATGTGGCGCCCGCGGCCGGGATCGGCTCGACGAGTTCACGTCCCGTGGCGCTGTCCCAGATCCGCACCAGAGCAGTGACGCCCTCAAAACCCCAGCTCAGGACCCGAAGGCCATCCAGGGAGAAGACGGCGGTGCCAACGTCGTCGCCGTGCCGCACGGGCTCGACGAGGTCGCGCCCCGTCGCCGCGTCCCACAGTCGCACAAGGCCGTCATTCCCCCAGCTCAGAACCCGGACGCCCGCCGCGTCGAAGGACGCGCCCCGGGCGCTTGTCCCGTGCCGTACCGGCTCGACGAGGTCGCGCCCCGTCGCAGCGTCCCGCAGCCGCACCAGCCCATTGTCCGACCCCCAGCTCAGAACCCGAAGCCCGTCGGGCGAAAAGGCGGCGCCCGATCCGAAGTCTCCGAGTTGCATCGGCTCGACCACATCGCGTCCCGTGCGCGCGTCCCAAAGCCGCATCATGCCGTCCGTGCCCCAGCTCAGGACCTGAAGCCCGTCTGCGGAGAACGCAAATCCGAGGGCAGCTCCTTCGTGCCGCACGGGCTCGACAAGGTCGCGCCCCGTCGACGCGTCCCACAATCGAACCAGACCATCGGAGCCCCGGCTCAGCACGTGCCGGCCGTCAGGGGAGAAGAGGGCGCCATAGGCCCGGTTCCCATGCCGCACCGGCTCTACGAGGTCGCGGCCCGTCCCGGCGTCCCACAGCCGCACCAGGCCGTCCCTGCCCCAGCTCAGCACGCGCTGGCCGTCCGGCGAGAGCAGGGCGCCCGACGCAAGCTCGCCGTGCCGCACCGGCTCGACGAGGTCGTGCCCCGTCGCCGCGTCCCGCAACCGCACCAGTCCGTCGTCCGACCCCCAGCTCAGCAGTCGCGCGCCGTCCGGCGAGAAGACCGGTGGGAACGGATCGATATCTGCGCCGCGCGGGTACCGGAAGGGCTCGACGAGGTCGCGTCCCGTCCCGGCGTCCCACAGCCGTGCGACGCCGTTCTCGCCCCAACTCAAGACACGCGAGCCTTCAGGCGAGAAGGCCGCGGCAAGAACACTGCTCCCGTGCCGCGGCGGTGCGACGAGGTCGCGGCCCGTGCCCGCGTCCCAAAGACGCAGGCCTCCGTCGCGTCCCCAGCTCAGCCCTTGCGAGCCATCCGGGGAGAAGGAGGCGCCCAAGACCGCGCCGCCGTGCCGGACCGGCGGGAAGATGTCCTGCCCCGAGGCCACGTCCCAGACCCGGACGCGGCCGTCCTCCCCCCAGCTTAGCGCACGCAGGCCCTCGGGAGAGAAGGCGACGCCGGAGGGGCCGCCCTCGTGCCGCACTGGCTCGGCGAGGCTCCGCCCCGTCGCCGCGTCCCAGAGTCGCACCGTTCCGCCCCAACCCCGGCTCAGAAGGCGCAGGCCGTCGGGGGAGATGGCAACGCCGTGCTCGGTTGGATGGCGGAGGGCACCTTCATGGCGCAGCGGCTCGACGAGGTCACGGCCGGTTGTCGTGTCCCAAATCCGAAGCAGACCGTCGGAACCCCAGCTCAACGCCCGCGTGCCGTCGGGGAACAGGCGGGAGCCCAAAAGGCTGCTCCCATGTTGCATTGGCTCGACAAGGTCTTGCCCGGTCTCGGCGTCCCAAAGCCGAATAAGCCCGTCCTCACCCCAACTCAGCACGCGTCGGCCGTTGGCGTCGAAGGATGCATCTCGGGCGGAGCGGCCATGCCGCACCGGCTCGACGAGGTCGCGTCCTGTCACCACGTCCCGCAGCCGCACCAGCCCATCCCGGCCCCAGCTCAGCAAGCGGTCGCCGTCGGGCGAGAAGCGGGCGTAGGCGATGTCATAATGCCGCACTGGCTCGGTCAACTCGCGCCCGGACCCCGCGTCCCAGAGCCGCACGTCGCCCTCGCCCCAGCTCAGCACGCGCTGGCCGTTGGGCGACAGGGCGGCGCCGGCTACCCTCCGCCCATGGCGTAAGGGCTCGACGAGGTCGCGGCCCGTGGCCGCATCCCAGAGCCGCACAAGGCCGTCGTCCCCCCAGCTGAGGACGCGCTGACCCTCGTGGTCGAAAGCCGCGTCGCCGTGGCCGAATTGGCTCTGGTGGCGTACCGGCGGGACGAGGCCTTGTCCCGTCGCCGCGTCCCAGAGCCGCACGAAGCCGTCCGGCCCAAAGCTCAGCACGCGCCGGCCGTCGGGCGAGAAGGCCGCACCGCTGGCCAAGCCTCCCAACGGGATCGGGGCAATGACTTCCCTTTGCGCGCGGTGCGCTTGGCTCAGCGCGTCGAGCGCCGCCGCGAGCTGCGGCCGCGGGTCGCCCTCGCGGCGCGGCCACGCGGCCACGGCGAGCTGCACGGCCTCGAGGTAGCGCCCCTCGCGTGACGCCACGTCCGACAGCGCCGCGAGCGCGCGCGCCTCGTTCGCCACGGCCTCGCGCCTCGCCGCCTCGGCCCTGACCGCCTGCTCCCGCGCGAGGTCTCGCTGCCCTTCGGCCTTGCCGCGCAGCACGAAGAACACCGCGGCAAGGGCAGCGAGCAGGGCCATGGTGGCGCCGCCGCCGGCCAGGACGCGGCGGTGCTGGCGGCGCTCGGCTTCCTCCTGTCGCCGCTCCGCCGCGCGGCACTCCTGCAGGTATGCCACATCGCGCGGCTCCAGCCGGGCGGCGAAGCGCGGCTCGGCCAGCGCCTCCCCCGCCTCTCGCAGCCGCTGCCCCCGGTGCGTCAGCAGGTCGACCCGGCGCAGGCGCCGGTCCCACTCCTCCGCCGCGCGCCGCACGCCCTCCAGCAGCCGCAGCTTGTCGGCGTCCTCGGCCAGCCACGCCGCCAGGCTCGGCCACACCCGCAGCAGCGCCTCGTGCGCCACCTCCACCGTCTCCCGCCCCGCCGCGTCGCGGTCCGCCACCAGCAGCCGCGCCGCCACCAGCCGGTCCACCAAGGGGTCGGCGCGGCGCAGGATTGCCTCGCGCGGCGCCCGCTCCCGCACGAAGCCGCCCGCCTCCGTCGCCCGCACCAGCCCGGGAACGAACGCCGCGCGCAGCGCCTCCCGGTCCTCGGCCGACAGTTCCTCCACCTGGATCGCGGCGTCGGCCTCGTTGCGCACCGATCCTTCGAGCCCGCCGAGTGCCGCGTAGTCCGCGAGCGTCAGCCGGTCGTCCGTGTTGCGCCGGTCGTGCAGCCGGCGGAGGGTGTAGGCGAGCAGCGGCAGGGCGTCCGGCGTCGCGACGTCGCGCTGGATCGCGTCCACCAGATCGTCATCCACCCGCAGGCGGATGTGTTGGGCGGGGCCGCGAACCACCTCCGGCACGCGTTCGAGCGGCATGGGCCCGAGCGGGAAGGCCTCGAACGCCAGCTCGGGCCGCCCCTCGGTCGCGCGCACGGCCGGGTGCTGCTGCCACAGGCCGAGCATGTCGGAGCGGATCGTGGCCACTACAATCAGCTCGCGGTCGGCGCCGGCGAGAGCGGCCCCGAGCAGGTGCAGGAGGCGGGGGCTTCCCTCGCCGCCGTCGGGGGCGAGCAGCTCCTCGGCCTGGTCGATGGCGAGCAGCACCGTCGCCTCCGGCCGGCCGGCCCGCCGCCGGAGGTCGCGGGCAAGGTCGCGCAGGCATGCACCGTCGGGCGGATCCGCGGCTGCGGCCGCGCGCAGCCCCGCCGCCAAGGCGCCGTCCCCGCCGTACTCTGCGAAGGCCCCGGCAAGGGCGTCGGCCAGCTCGCCGAGTGGGTCGGCGCCGCGACGAAAGGCGCGCACCCGGAGCCAGTGAGTAGAGTCCTTCCGGAGGCGAGGCAGGACGCCGGCGCGCATCAGCGAGGACTTGCCGCTGCCGGAGGCGCCGGTGACCAGCAGCAGGCGCGGCGCGCCCTGCCCCTGGCGGCGGAGGCGCTCCAGCGCCTCGACGGCGCGCCAGCTTTCCTCGCCGCGGCCGAAGAACACCGCCGCGTCCTCCTCCCCGAAGGCGGCGAGGCCCGGGTAGACGGGCCGCGTGGGGTCCCAGTCGAAGGCGTCGCGCGGGTCGAGCCCGCGCTCGCGGAGGCCGCGGGCGAGCTTGGCCAGTTCGGCGTCGCGGTCGGCGGCGGTCCCGGTGAGGTCGGCCTCCTGTAGCGCGGGGACGACCCGGCCGCCGGGGGTAGGTTTGGTCCGGACTACGAAGACCGGCTTGCCCTGCTCGCGGGCCAGGGCGAGTTCGGCGAAGCACCACTTGGAGACGAGCCAGTCGGGTGTGAGGACGACAAGGACGGCCTGGGAGCGGCGCAGCGCCCGGTAGATCTCCCGTTCCCAGTCGACGCCGGCCGGGATGCCATCGGCTGGGTCGAAGTCGAGGAACAGGCGCTTGTGGCCCTGTGCCGCGAGCCAGTCCCTCAGGGAGGCCGCGTCGGCGTTGTCGGTGCTTCGGTGGCTAATAAAAATCGCGGTCACGGCGCGGCCACGGCGGCTATCCCTCGCAGGCCTGGGCCCAAGGCTTTCCCCACCGGCCCGCCGTGGTCAAGCAGTTTGGGGCGATGGCGCCAACCGGAGCTAGGTGCCGCCGTCAGCGGGCAGGCGGTTACGGGTTCCGCCGCAGCCGCGCCGACCACGCTGGCCAGACCTCCGCCGGGGCGCCCGGACGCCAGACTCCGCGAGGTTCGGGTGGATCACCGAAGCGCGTGGTGGGGCAGCCGTCCGTGTGGGACTGTCGCAGACGCCTCTGTCTCCCGTCTTGCCAGGCTCCAACAAGGCAACGTTGCCAGGCAGCCCGCAAACAGTGCCAAACTCGCGCCGCTTTGCTTCCGGTCTTCGGCAGGGTTCCTTGATGAGTGATGCGCCAGCGCTTCCAGCCTCGGTCTCGGGCGACCCGGAGTACCGACACGTTCACGAGCGGCGGGAGGAGGCGGCCGCCGCGGCCCGCGGCGCCCAGGAGAAGTACCGCCGGCTGATCCGAGGCTTCATCGCCTCAACCGCTTTTGCCGCGGTGGCAGGCGGCTTGGTGCTGTACGGGGCCGACGCCACCACCCCGGCGGAGGCAGCTCAGAGCAGCACCCTTAAGGCCCTCGCCGGGTCGCCGCCGGTGCACGTGGCGCTGCGAACGGTCCAGGCTCTCGCGGTGGCCGTGGCGGCCTTTTGCGCCTACGCCCTCAACACGCAGGATCACGCCAGGGTGTGGCGGGAGGAGCGGGAGAAGGCCGAAGCGGGCCGCTGCGAGCGCGCCCGCGTCGCCCTGCGGGTCGGCCACGGACAAGGGCCGGCCGAGTTCCGGGCCGCCGGCGACTGGGCCGTCGCCGACCTCGTGGAGGGGCAGATCCGGTACCTCGGCAAGGCCGTCGAAGCGCACGACGCCACGTCGTCCCGGCTGACGCTGCTGGCGGGCCTCGTGCTGGCGGCGGCGGCGGCCGGGCCCGTGCTGGCCGCAGCGGGCCTGCCGGCCCTCGTCCTGGTTGGCGGCTTGGCGGCCGTCGTCACGCCAGCGCTGCTGGCCGGCTTCAAGAGCTGGGGCGAGGCGACGGGGAGCGCCGAGCGGGCGCGTCTGCACCGGGCCACGCGAGACCTCTTGCGCGACATCCTCCGGCGCCGGCGGGAGTTCGACCGGGCGATCGACGCGAACGACCTCGCCGATGCGCTGCTCTATGTGGACGAGATCTGCGCGGCGCTGCGGACCGACGTGGAGGGTTTCCTGCGCATCGCGCGCGGCGCGCCGGTGCCGCCCGCGTCAGCGGCCGGCGGCACGCCCGCCGACCGCGCTGGGCGGAGCTGAGCGATATGTCTGCCAATCCGCTGCTATTCCTGCGGACCTTCTCTGCCATCGTCCAGCATCAGCGGCATTGCACGGAGATGATCGCCTCTACACGTTCGGGGCGAGGCAGGGCGCTATCAGAACGAGTCATAGGATGGACTATAAGCAGCACGCTTCTATAAGCGCGAGGCACTGTCTGGCTAACTAGCAGGCTGTTTGAAAGATACCAGCGGCGAGCGGTGAAGGAGCACTCGTCGCCGCGATGGAAGCTGATTTCGCCTGTGAGGCTGCCATCCTCTTCGAGTTGGGCGTCGCCATCGCCGGAGGCATTGTCCATCTCGTCGCTGCCCTCCCAGGTGAAGTGGACACTGTCGCTGCTGGCGTGCCCATCGATCTCGCCCTGGACGTCATCAAAGGCGAATTCGCCGCCTCCATCCGCGTCGAGGCGGATGTAGCCGGATCCGAGCAGGTCGATGAACGCGGCGTCCCATAGTTCCATGCTGGTGATCCGCCATCGGCCGAGCAGCCGATGACCCTTGGTGGTCATGGCGGGGTGGCCACGAGAAGCTTGGGCAATGGGACGAGGTTGTAGGCGGCTATGGCAAAGGCGAACTGCCATTCGATCTTGGCGAGGCCACGGTGTCGCGCCTTGCGCAACCCAGCCACCGTCTTGGCCCAGCCGAAGGCCTCCTCGATCCTCTTCCTGACCCGTCGGCTGACGGCATAACTGGAATGGCGGGTGGTGCGGCCATCAATGGCCGAGCGCCGCCCGCTGGTGTTCTGCGCTAGGTGCGGCGTAACATTGATCTCGCGCAGTTCGGCGACGAGGTCGCGCGTATCGAAGCCCTTATCGGCGCTGTGCGTGATCGGACATGGCCGGTCGGCGTGCGGCCCCACCAGATGCAATGCCGCCAGACGTTCGGCATGGCCTGAGGCGCGGGTCGCGATGGCGCCGACGATCAGGCCATTGCGGTTCTCAATCAGCGCATGGCCCATGAAGCAGAGCTTGGCCTCCTTGCCCTGCCTCTTGTGAAGGAGCTGGACATCCGGATCAGTGGTCGAAGCATGGGTGTCATTGCCGCGCTTCTGGCCGCGGAAGTCCTGCTCACTGTTGCGTCCCGCATCGGGCAGCGGGCCCGAGTCATCCTTCGGGCGGAAACTCTTGGTGCTGGCCCAGGTCTCGAGCAGGCTGCCATCGACCCAGAAGTGCTCGTTCGAAAGCAACGCTAGGACCTTGGGCTGCCCCAGCACGGTGGCCAGGAAGCGCGAGGCGACCTCCCCCTCCAGTAGCCGATCGTGGTTCTTCGTGAAGGTGGTTGCGTCCCCGACCGGATCATCCACGCCGACGCCAACGAATCAGCGGAACAGCAGATCAAAGTCGATGCGCTCGACCAGCTGTCGCTCCGAGCGAGTGGAATAGAAGGCCTGCAGCAGCAAGGCACGCAACAGACGCTCGGGCGGGATCAGATCCCGCCCGGCCGGGCGGATAGAGTACGTCAAACTCGGCGGACATCTCGCGCAGCGCCGCCTTCGAGGCCGCGAATCATCCGTAGCGGGTGGTCGGGGGACAGGAACTACGAGGCGTTCAGGCACTCGGCCCGCAGCCGCGCGCTGGATCATCGAAGCATAAAGAACCAGCTACAACATGACACGCCCGCACGCGAACCTGAACGTACTCCCTCAGCAGCCTTTGCAGCCCGCGCTGTACTGGGGCAAAAAAGTAACAGGCTCCGCGCATGAGCGAAAATGGTGAGGGACGAGGGGAAGGGTAAAAATGTTTGGGTCTCGTTAGGGAACAACGCATGCGTGGTGCTGCTCTCCTGCGCCTTTGCTCGGTGGCGATCGCGGTGCTGGCAGGGTGCGCCGGATCGCCGGTGGCGACGCCAGCGCCACCCTCCATGCAGGATCCAACATCGGCGGCGACCGACCGTCGGGCGGACTGTGTGTTGGTGGACAGCGACGCGGGCCTCGATGACCTACGCGCGATCGCCGTGCTCGCACCGCACCGGCGCATCGCCGCCGTGGTAGCCACGGAAGGGCTGGCGACACCGCGCGGCGGCGCTCGGGCGCTGCGCGCCTACCTGCGCGGCACCGGAATTCCCGTGGTGGAGGGTGCCTCGCCGCCGCCCGGGCGCGGTCCCGATCCGCACCGCGTCCGCGGACTCGACGGCCCGCGCATCACTGCCGAGACCCTGAACGGCACGCTTCCAGCCGCCGACCCTGCCAGCCAGGCCGGGGAAGCGCCCGCGCCTTCCTTGGAGGCGGAGGTCGAACGCCTGACAGCCGGCTGTGAGCGGCTCGACCTGTTGATGATCGGGCCCTGGACGTCGTTCCTGCGCTATGACCGCGCAGTCGTAGCGCGGCTGGCCCGCGTGGTCGCCCAGGGCAGCCCGTTCCCCGATGACGAGGCGCGTGGCCAGCCCGACGGGTGGAACTGCCGGTACGACTACTCGGCCTGCCGGGAGGCCTTCGCGCGGCTGGGGCGGCGCGACCTGCGAGCGGACTGGGTCGACATCCCGCAGGGGGCCAGGACGTGCGGCTCGGCCGAGCCGGGAAAGGATGCCGCGGGCCGGAGGGTCTATTCCTTTACGCCGGATGCGGAGATGGCATGGGCCTTCGCCGCCACACCGGACGAGCTGCCCCGGAACCTCGGGCGGTTGATGTTGCATAACCCGGTCGGGCTGGAACGCACCTCCCTCTGGGACGACCTTGCTGCGCTGTACCTGCTGCGGCCCGACATCTTCGGCCGCGTGCGCGACCCCTCGGGCAGGTCCGGCGGGCACTTCGAACCGTGCGTGCCGGCCCAGCAGGTCCGTGACATGCTGGTCGCCGCCTCGGCGGGACCGCCTTCGAACCTGGGCCGCTGAGCGGTGGAGATGGAAGTGGGCGGCCGAACCGGCGCTGCCCAAGGGACGCAGCCTCGGAGCGGCTGGTGCAGCGCGACGGCTACCCGGATCGAGACGGGGAGACCCGAGCGGGCTGGGTGGAGTTTCGGATCTCTAGGCTACGGCGAGGGAGCTAATTCGCGGCCCTCCTTGAACCCGGCAGGGCGACGGAAAAGCGCCTTACCGCCCTGACCCAAGAAGCCAGCGCGCAGGGTAGCTCCACATGCTCGGTGGACGCCCTGCTTCGAGACGTCGCGATGGAGAACGTCTTTGAGAACCAAGTTCTCAGCTCGACTTTGGCCATTCAGGCGGCATGGCAGAGGGCATAGGCGATGCCCTCGCGGAGGGCTTGCGGGAGTTTTGCGGCATCGGCCGACTGCCGGGACACGGCGAAACCCTGCTCA
>NZ_JAPFQI010000033.1 GCF_026183895.1 Sabulicella glaciei
GCATCGCCTTCTCCTTTCGCCGCCGCGCCAGGTGGCGAAGGCGGTCCGGCGGGGCGTATCCCTCCGGCTGGTTTCGCGTTGAGCGGAGACCCAGAAGGAGGTCACCGCCATGCCCACAGGCTCCCACGATGGGACCCGCCGCGCGCCGATCGGCCCTTGGCTTGCGACAACCGCATTCCTCGCCCTGACTGGGGGAGCGGCTCTGGCGCAGGCGCCGTCCGGCGCGCCAGTGGAACGCCGCGGCCAACCGTGGAAACGCGCCAAGCCGTCAAGGACCTTCACCACCTGAGGGGCCCGGAGGTAGGCTCTCGAAATTCGTCGAAAGCCCCTCTCAGGAGTAGAGGCAGCGGCCTTTGCTGAGGGAGGTAAAGGTGTAGACGAAAGGATGGGCGGGGGGACAGACCCTCCGCCCATCGAGTTCACCGGGTCGAGCCGGAGGAGCCAGTGCTGCTCGATCCACCTTGGGTGGAGCCAGACCCGCTGCTGCCCGAGCCACTCTGCCCCGAACTGGACCCGCTGCTGCCAGAGCCACCCTGGCTGGAGCTGGACCCGCTGCTTCTCCCAGAAGAGGAGCTGCTGGACGGAGAGCCGGAAGAACCGCCCGACGAGGAGCCGCCGCTCGAGGAGGTCGACGACGAGCCCGAGCTGCCCTGGTTGCCCGAGCCAGACTGATTGAGCGTCGATGCCTGTGCCATAGCTGACTGCGTCTCGAGCAGCGCCTGGCGGGCCACCTCCATGGCGCGGTTGCGATTTTCTCCGGCCGGCTGCTGCGCCATTGCCTGCACGGCCTCCCGGAGACGCTGCGCCGCCTGGAACAGGCGCTCCATCGCGCGGCTATATTCAGCGTCGTTCGCGGGAACGGCGGGCGCACCCTGTGGGGTCGCTCGGCGGTAGTTATCCTGGTTGGACTGCGACTGCCCAGGCTGGCTGGAGGACTGCGGCGTCGAGCCGGAGCCCTGCGTCGAGCCCGACGGACTGCTGCCGGGAGACTGGGCGAAGGCTGGGCCTATCAGGGCGGTGCCGAGAGCCGCCGCGAGGAGTTGTTTCTTCATGGTCTGCTTCCTTCCGTTGGTCATGCCGAGGGTGACGGCAGCGCAAGGTGCGCTGCCGTCCGTGATGGCTCCGGCTCAGCGAAACAGCCGCAGGCCTTCGCCCCAGCCGCGCTCGCGCCCATACTCGGCGATGCGGTCATTGTCGTAGCGGGGCAGCGCCTCCAGCTCGTCGCGGGTCATGTTGAGCTGCGCACGGTCGCTCTGGCTGGCGCCGAGCTGGATGCGCTCGATCGGCACCAGGGCCTGCCGCTCGCCAATCCCGAGGAACCCGCCCCACTCGATCACGGCGGCTCGCACGCGGCCCGACCGGTCGATCAGCAGGTTGCGGACCTCCCCCGCCTCGCGGCCACTGGGCCCGTAGACGTTCTTGCCCACGAGGCTCTGTACGCTCTGCAGATCGACGCCGGTGGTCTGGGTGGCCGGAGTGGTCTGCGTACCAGGCCGCGGAGCATTAGCCTGCGGCTGACCCGGCTGCTGCACCGTGACCTGCGGCTGACCCGGCTGCTGCACGTTCACCTGGGGTTGGGCCTGCTGGACGTTCACCTGCGGCTGCGGCTGCTGCACCGTGACCTGCGGTTCGGGCTGACGCACCGTGACTTGCGGCGCAGGCTGCTGCACGGTGACCTGCGGGGCCGGCTGCTGCACGGTGATCTGCGGCGCGGGCTGCTGCACCGTGATCTGCGCGCCCGAACCCGCGGCGCCGCCAGCACCTCCAGTCTGGGCGTGCGTCTGGGCGGGCTGGCTGCCTCCCGAAGACTGGGCGGAGGCCGAGGTCAGCACGCCCATGGCCAGCATCGCCGCGCCCGCGAGCAGCAGCGGCCGGCCCAGGTACGCGAGCGGGATCGCCATTTCCCTCAGGCAGTTGTTGGTGTGCTGTCGCGTCATTTGCTTCCTCCTCACCTTGTGTCATTCCGGATGCGGATGAACGCAGGATCGCCTTCCTGCATCTCGAACTGCTTTGGCGAGGTGGTTCCCCGGCTCGCCTCCTGAACTCCGAAGCACTACGGAGTTGGCCGCAGAAACCGCCATTGACCCGCAACGTTTTGAAAGGTTGGTCGCGTCCGCGCGGATGAATGCCGCAGGAGTGCTTGCGACTGGGAGCCAAGCCGCCCGGCACACATGGGCCCTCGATTGCCCTTGCTGCCCGTCCTCGCTCCCGTTCCATCGCATGGCATCTGGGCCTGCTGTTGGTTAGCGATGCTCCGCAGCGCCGGGGGGTCGGCCGTGATCCGAGCATGGCACGGGATGGGTTTCCGTGCAGTATCCGCGCATTCGCGGGCAGGGCGGGCCAGAATCAGCTGTAAAGCCCCAGAATACCTCGTTTTTCTGGAGGGCGAATGCTACCTTGACATAGTAGGGGTCACAGGTTCAGTCCCTGTCGCGCCCACCATTGTTTTCAAGCACTCATGGGATCAAGCGGCCAGGGCGACACGAGCCTAGGTAGCACATAGGTAGCTATGCCGCTTCATAGCGGAGACCTACTCCTCCAGGCACACTGACATCGGCCCATCGCGGTCGACCACCTCAGGTGACCTCGGATCACCATGGACGGTGATCTGCGCGCCTCGGTGCCCGCATTTCGTGCAGCGTATCCGGGCCAAGAACTCCTCCGTGGACAAGTCGCCGGCCAGACGTGTGGCGCGACGGATGCCCATGGGCACGGTCCGGCCGCAGCTCCGGCAGCCGAAGCAGCAGTACATGTGGCTTGCGTTCGGCAGGCCGCTCGAAAGTGGCAGGAGGCGTTCGTCGCGCGACATGGTGAGCGGGATAGCCATCCGGATTGCATTGAACGAAAGCAGGGCGACAATTCGGTAACGCCTTGCGCAGCATACGCGTGACCGTGCCGTCGAGTTCATTCGCCCCTTGCAGGACCAGGGTCACTGACGCAGCGAAGCACGGGGAAGGGCCATAAGATGCCGAATGGTGGGGTAGATCGCCTGCCCGAGCCGTTCGTAAGACGCAGGGCTCAAGTGAAGGCCGTCCGGCATCGTCTCAGCGGAGATGGTCCCATCGGGCTCCACGAAATCCGCGCTCACATCCAAGAAATGCACATACACGTTGTCGGCGCACGTGCGGATTAGGGCATTGACCGCCGCGTTCTTGGCGCGACCTGAGTTTCTTGGGTCCGCTCCCCGGGGTAGAACACCAAGGACCAGCACGTGCGAATTCGGTGATGTCTGCCGCAGAAACTGCACGATCATGGCCACTCCGGCCGCGACCTCGCGAGCGGGGTGCGGGTTGTTCGTGCCAATAAGCAAGACATAGAGGCGTGGTTGTAGCCTAGGCAGATGGCCGTTCTGCAGTCGCCAGAGCACATTCTCGGTCTGGTCGCCGCTCATTCCCAAATTGAGGGGACGATAAGCTTCGAACAGCGATGCCCATGTCGGTCTGTGCCAGCGCATGGTGATTGAGTCGCCGATGAAGACCAAGTCGGACACTTGATCTCTCGCCAAACGCTGCAGCATCTCTCCGCGGTGTCGGTACGCATTGTCGGCCACACGTTCGCGCGGCTGTATCGCGGCAGAAGGTGGCCCAGCAAGCAGGGCTCCACAGGCAAGTCCGGTTGCGGAGGCGCCATTGGCGCCAAGCAGGATGGCGGCAATGACTGCAGACAGAAATTTCATTTCTTGCCCCGCGCTTAGTTGACATTCCATATACCGATGAAGTCATATTTACGAAAGGCATCAAAATTTAGATGCGGGAGAGGCGCGCAGGTGACCAGTTCGGTGGCAGTTCGTCGATGGAATGATGCGTCTCGCCTCCGCTGCCTCGATGGCTGGCGCGGCGTCTCCATTCTGATCGTTCTCTTTGGGCACTTCACGCCGCTGCCTTGGATCAATATGGGGCGCGTTGGCGTAGAGCTGTTCTTTGTTCTGAGCGGCCGGCTGATGGTCGAAATGCTGTTTGTCCAGAAGCAGGCGCTCGGTCCATTTTTCCGTCGTCGGATTGCGCGCGTTTGGCCTGCACTGGCTACATTCGTGGCGGTCGTGAGCATCAATCCTTGGGGGATTGTACCCTGGCGCGTTGACGCTTTAGGCATCGCCGCCACGCTCAGCTTCAGTGTGAACTACGTCAATCTTGTTGCCGACGTCGCGACGGTTTTCGACCACGTCTGGTCACTTTCGGTCGAGGAGCACAGCTACGTTTTGTTGGCAGTGCTGGCCATGGCGGCTCGGCGGTGGGTGCTGAATATCCCCCTCCTGCTAGGCGCACTCGCCCTCGCAGCCATCCTGAACGGAACGGCACAGACCCTGCTGGGCGGGTTGAGCTACTACCAGGTCTATTGGCGAACCGATGTGCGCATCGCCTCTATCCTGATGGCTGGTGCAGTCTATCTCCAGGTTCGCGAAGATAACCATGTTCTGGCTGGCTGGCAGAGTTATGCGCCGCTTTTCCTTGCTGCGCTCGGCGTGGCGTTCAACGTCCACGCGGTTCCCGACTGGCTCAAGTACAGCCTCGGGACGACGTGCCTGGCGCTCGCTGTCGGGACAATTGATCGTGCCAACCCGCGGCTGCTGAAGCTCCTGGAGCAACCCATCCTTGTTCACTTCGGGTTGTGGTCATTCTCGCTGTATGTGTGGCAACAGGGCTTCTATGTCCTAAAGGAAGACCTGCCTCGCACGGGTGAGGCGCGGCTTCTTCTTCTAGCCTGCGCGGTCACCTGTGGGCTGCTGAGCTTCTACGTTGTCGAGCAGCCATGCCGCCGCTTCCTGAACCGTCACTGGGGCCGGCCTCCACAGGGCGTGCCTTCGGCTCAAGTCTCAACGCCCTGATCGACGTCGGGCTCCCCGGCCATGTGGCCCATCGGGGGCTCGCTCCCCAGGGCGATCGCGGGGCCACGAGAGAGCATGCAGATCTTAAAGCGCCTAACAGAACCGCTTGATTTGGCTGAGGCAGACTACCGGTGGGCGCTGGGCTACGAGATCCACCCAACGGCGCGCGTGGATGCGCTGAGCTTCATCAGCGTGGCTCGGCTGGTCCTTGGCCCCGGCGCGCATCTGGAGCGCTTCAACCTCTTCTCCGGGCCCCTTTCCCTCACGGTGGGCGCGCGCTCCTCCATCGCTTCATCCAACCAGATCCGCTGCGGAATATGGACGGGCGCGGCCGCCCCCTCCGACCACGGTGCGCGGTATCAGCAGCGCATGGTGGTCGGCGATGGCTGCCGCATCTCACCGGGGCATTTCTTTGACGCGAATGGCGAGATCCTGATCGGCGACCGGTGCTGGATCGCCGGTCGCGGCAGCCAGTTCTGGACGCATGGCGCCAGCACCCCGCGCTCCACGGTCCATATCGGCGCGGACTGCTTCATCGGCTCTGCCTGCCGCTTCGCCCCGGGCGCGGCGATTGCGGACAACACCGTCGTTTCGCTGGGAAGCGTCGTGACACGCAGCTTCTCGACACCCTACCGACTGCTGGGCGGCGTGCCCGCGAAGGAATTGCGTGACATCGAGGACGACATCACCTCCAAGCGGCTCTTCGCCGGCCGCTGGACCGAGGCCTCGGGCGTGTGATGGGTCTCGTCAGGGCACCAACGGCACTTGGTCCGGCTGTCCTTCGCGCACCGGGTAGGCTGGCGGCCCGGCCGGGTAGTGCACGAGATGCACCTCGCGGGATTACCCGCCGCACTTCTCGTATGGCAGCCGCGCGGCAACCTCGCCCACAGAGCAGTTTCGTGACACACCGCGCTCGATCAGCATCAGCACCAGCATGTCGCTGAGCTTGCAGGGACAGAGGGTTCGCTGCCTGTAGCTGTCACGGGCGCCAAGAGGTCACTGAGCAAACAGGCGCTGTCATGCTCCTCGACGCCAACTCTCGGTGCGGATCGGATCGATTTCTCCCGCCTCGGCCCTGTGAGCGATGCACCGAAAAAGTTACATTTCCGTCAGATTTCTTTGTCGGTCCATTTGACAGAGTGTTATACATATAGAAAATTAGACTAGTATCCTATTGTAAGTGACCACAAAAATATAGTGGCACGGCGCTTGCAATTCCTTTGTTGCCGAACGCTCGTTCGGCCAACGAGGGAGAGCTACCATGAACAAGCATTCGCTTCTCGGCGCATTCGCATTCGCTTGCGGATTGGCTTTCGCCACTCCGGCCAGCGCGACCCTGACCCTGCAACCCGGAAATGTCGGCGGTTCCGGTGACGTGGACAACGTCATCTTCAATGCCTGCGGAACGGCCTCAAGCGGAATGACGGTGCAGGGCTGCCTCAATACTTCCCACACCACCCTGGTGAACTTCACCAGCAACGAGATGCTGAACATCAGCGGCGGCGGCCAGGCCTCCATCCAGGCGCAGGATGGCACGTTCAATACCATCTCCATCGCCCTTGCCGACCCGACGCTGGGCTTCGACAAGCTCCAGTTCAACCTGGATGCCACAGCCGACGGCTTTGCCAACTTCACGGCCGTCGACCAGTTCGGCAATATTTTCAACTTCAACAACATTGAGCTGGATGGAAGCGGTCAGAACCGGTTCACGCTCGGCTCCCTGGACGGTCAGGTGGCTGTGAGCTTCACCCTGGTCTCGACCGTGGGCATCTCGCTCATCAGTGAGCTGGACCAGGTTCGGCTGGGTCCGGCCACCATCACGCCCGTGCCTGCGCCGGCTGGCCTCGCTCTGATGGGCCTCGGTCTGCTCGGCCTCGGCATGGTCCGCCGCAAGGCCGCCTGACTGTCTCCACTTGGGAGCGACGGGTCGAAAGCCCGTCGCTCATCCTCAAGAGGTGGGTCTCCCACCCAGCAAAGTGCGAAAGCACGAACCAACTTGATCCGAGGAGAACCAAGATGAAAAAGCTAGCTCTCATGGCGACGACGGCCGCCTTTGTTGGTTTGAGCGCGATCGCTCAGGCGGCGCCAATCACCATCATCACCTGGGCGCAGGACACGACCGAAAAGCTGATCACGGCCACTGCCAACGGCGGCGACACGCAGACGACCCTCGTCGGAAGCGATGTCGCGATCACGGTGGGCGGCTATGCAAACGGCGTTGCGACGCCTTTCTCTGCCTACCTGAACCTGACCGCGACCAGCACCGGCGCCGCGACGATCGTGGGCGGCGACGATGTCCGCCAGGCCTTCGCCGGCACCTTCACCATCACCTCCGGCACGGGCGGCTCGGGCACCAACTATCTGTCTGGCAGCTTCTCCGACATCGCGCTCCAGGGGTCGCGCATCGGTGGGCCGGCGGGTGGTTTCCAGGCCAGCCTGATTGCCTCGGATCCGCCGGGCACGGTGAACCTGACCTCCGATGCGATCGCTGCCTCCAAGCTGCAGGATCCGTCGGCGATCGGCTTCACTTTCACGGCGCTTTCTTCCGCCCTCGGCATCTGTGGCTCGACGATCTGCGGCTTCACGGCCAGCGTCAGCGGCAATGCCAGCGCCTCGCAGGTCGCCGTGCCAGCCCCGGCCGGTCTAGCCTTCCTCGGCCTTGGTCTGCTCGGCCTCGCCGCCGTGCGCCGAAAGGTCGCCTGAACGCACTACCCCATAGTTCAGGCGTCCGCGCTCCGGCCTTGCTCCCAAAGGGCCGGAGCGCACTTCGTTTCGGCAGGATAGTTACCTCGGACGATGCTCCGCCGCTTCGCGCACCATCTCTACCACACGCGCCAGCAGCCGCGACGGCAGGCGCACCGCTGCGGTCCCTCGGTCGTCCACCGGACACCGCACCTCCCAGCGGTCACGTCGCAGCCAGGCAAAGCCGAAGGTCACGACCGCCGGTCCGAGGCGCACATCCACTAGCACGAGGGGCGTCCGGCGGCCCTCGGGCCCCGGCCGCACGCCCACCACAATCGGACCATCCTCGGCCTTCGCGCGCCCGCGCTTGCGCGCGCGTGGTTGTGGCAGATCTTCCTCGCTGCCTCCAGGATGCTCCTGTGCAGGGCTCATGGCGTCCTTTCTCCGAAAGCGCGCTGCCACAGGGCATCCAGCCAGGCGGCGTCGGTGTGGTTGATGCGGACATGAACTTTGGCACCTAGCAGCCGCGCCTTGATGGCTTCGATGGCTGTCACCTGCTGTCGCGTCAGGCCAGGACGCGACGCCAGCAGCGCCAGCGCCTTGCGTGCGCCGCGAGGAGGCAGGTTGGCAAAGGAGAAGGCCGCGGCTGGTGTTGCACCAGGACGCGTCGGCAGAGCGGCGTGACGCTCCACCACCAGCGCCAGCGCATGCCAATCCAGCCCCGCGGCCGTCAGGGTGCGGCCGATCGCGGCGACCGTGGCCGCTACTTCGCCGGGCTTGTCGCTGCTCAACAGGGGCAGCAGCTTCGTCACCTTGGCCGGGATCAGGGCGGCGCTCATGGCTGGGCCTCCGTCACCGCCTCGGGCAGCAGCCGTTCAGCGCGCAGCCGCGCGACCATCTCCGGCGGCAGGCACCACGGCAGGCCATCGGGCTTGGTCACCTCAAGGCCACCGGATGCGGACCACCGCCACGCACAACCGCTTGCGACGTAGCCTGACAGGCGAGCCGCATCGCGCGTCAGGGCGAAGTCCACCAGTGCGTAACAGCCTCTAGGAGCGGGACCTGGAGGCGGCAGGGTGCGAACGCACCTTCGCGGAACGTGTGTCTTCCGTGGCCAAACGAGAGCAGCTTGCAGCCGCACTGGACTTCGCCCGCGACGGGGACACACTGGTGGTCACGAAGCCAGATCGCCTCGCACGCTGCCGTGGCAGACCTTCTCGCCATCGTCGCTAAGCTGCGCGGCAAGGGTGTAGCGCTTCAGGTGCTTTCCATGGGCGGGACCGTTCTGGACACGTGAAATCGCACCGGGAAGTTGATGCTCACGATGCTCGGGGCCGTGGCGGAGTTCGAGCGGGACCTGATGCTCGAACGGCAGCGCGAGGGTATCGCCAAGGCGAAGCCGGAGGGAAAGTATCATGGCTGCGTCCCAACCGCGCAGCGCAAGGCCGAGGAGGTCCACAAACTGAAGGTAGAAGGTGTGAGGCCCACAGAGATTGCGTCCCACCTGGGGATCGGCCGAGCCAGCGTTTATCGCATCCTTGCGGGTGAAGCGGCGGCCTGAGCCTTTCTCGTTGCGACCCGCCGGGGTGAAGGCAATGACGTCCTCAGGGGGGGCGAACGGCGATAGAGACCACGCAAGCCAACGGAGTGTTCATCCGCCGCCTCCGCCTGATACTATCCTTCTATGGGAACTATTACCGACCTAGAGCGCGAAAGGCAGCGCCGCGCCCGGATCGCCGCCCAACACCAGCGCAGCCTGGACCGGAAGCGAACGTTCCGTTGCGCGCGGAAGTGGATGCCGCTGCCGCTCTTCCTAACTGTGGTCTTCGGCGTGGCGGTCTTCGCTCCCAAAGCCATTCATCATCCGCCTGCTACCGCAGCCTACTTCACCTCCGCTGTGTGGGGGCTCTACTTCCCAAACTGCGCGGCGGCTCACGAGGCAGGCTACTACAACATTCCCGTTGGCAGCCCCGGCTATCGACCACCCCTGGACGCGGACGGGGACGGCCTCGCCTGCGAGCCATACTCGGTACGGGGTTCACCCGGTAGACAGCGCTGACGGGCGGGCAGCATGGCAACGCTCACGGTCCTGAAGGTAAAGCGGATGACACCTTCACACGACCGAAGGGGGCCGGGGTCGCCACCCACGGAGGGTCATCGCTGCCACCGGACTGCGGGAGTGCCCTCTCGCATTCTCGCCATCGAAACGTGGCGATCTCGTTTGCCAGAGAGGCGAGACCCACCGCCTCGGTATGTTGCGGATCTTCAGTCTCTCTTCCAAAAAAGGGTAAGGCGGATCGGGCACGCTTGGTCCATGGCACTCGGGGTGAGGAGCCGCCACCTCGCGGCCCCCTCGGGACCCCTGACCTGTGCCTTACCGCTCCTCGTATGCGCCTAACCTTGTCATCGTGACCTGCGAAAACTCCGTCGAAGTGACGATGGAGGGCCGCCTTGTCCGGTTTCTGAACGCGAGCCCCACGGTCATGAAAACCGTGAAACGTGGCGCTGCTTTCTCGCCCATCCGGGACTACCTTCGCGACCTGACCTTCTCCGGCGCCTGGCCTCTTAACAAAGACGAACTCGCCCTTCCGGCCACCGTTCTTGAGGGTGTGTTCTGCGAGGCGCAGCTTCTTGACGCGGCATAGCGGTCGCGTTCATGGATAAGCAGTACTCCGCATATATTTGTTGTAGATCCAACGGTCTTTGTTCAGCTAGGGGGAAGCTCGAAAAGCTGGTTGGCCTATGGTCCTCACGACGAGGGTCGCTGCCTGCCGCCCATTCGGAAGCTAACCCGTGCAGGACGGTTCCTCTTATGCGCCTATGCTTGTGATCGTGGCCTGCGGGAACACGGTCGAGGTGACGATTGATGGGCGCCTTATTCGCTTCACGGACGCCGACCCCGCGCTCGTTCTGATCGTGAGCCGCAGCGCTGCCTTTCCGCCTCTCCTGGCACTGCTGCGCCATCTCGCCTCGCCCGAGTTCTGGCCGCTTGATGAGAGCGAACTGACCCTCCCGGCCGCCGTCCTCGAAAGCGCTTTCCGCGAGGCGAGGCTTCTCGAAGCAGCGTAGGGGGCGTCGTTACGCAAGGTAAGGCGGACTGAACCTTCAATAGGCATTTGGGGGAATGGAGAGTGGGAGGAAAGGGCAAGGGGCCCGTTCAGGGACACCATGAGGCCTACTATAGAGACCCCCTGAACGCTTTCCGGGATGGCGAGGGACAGAGTTGGCTAGTTCGGTTCCCTCATAGTGGGGGATATCTAGGTGTAGTCCTGCTTTACCTTCCGGCCACTCATTCTACCCCGTGTGGCCAAGGCATGTTGGCGCCTTAACTCGATATCCGCGTGCCTATGGGGCATAGCTCCGGCCTGTGGCGTCGGGCATGTCCGCTAGGCGCTAGGGCGAGTGATCATCGCTGCGCGCTTGCATCATGATTTGCCCAACAAGATACCTGCCCTCAACTGCCCCTGGTCAGGTCGATCTCGTAGCCGCAGGTCCTACTTTCAAAGGTACCAGTAACCCGGTCGCCCTCAATGCGCCCCCGTATACGGACGGGCACAACTGTGCCGACGAGTTCGAACCGCCCATCAGGCTCCACGGTTCCTGTAGCCGTATAGCCTAGGTTGGTGTTGTAGAGCACGCTGGCACGCCCATTTGAGACGGTCATCGTCCGTCGGATCGTCTGGTCCCCGCACTGACCGTTGTCGAGGGTGAGCCGAAAAACTCCACGATACGTCCCGTCGTTCCTGGCTCCCGCTCCTGCCGCCGCGGCAGTGACAGGCTGGACAGTGCTGGTCGCGGGCCGGGGGCTGGCCACATCCTGCTGGCAGCCCGCCAACAACAAAAGCATGGGGAGCGGCAAAAACGCTGCTGGGTGAAGGCGCTCTCGCATCACTCTTTTCTCCCATTCAAGGGACGCTGTGTGAGACTTTGCTCGTAGGAGCGAGGAAGGACAACAAAAATGTATGCAACGAGATCGGTGGGTCTAGCGCATCAAATCAGGAGCTAAAAAACCGTCATACATCCACTATGACGCCAGAGCCGATTTAGAAGACGCTCATGAAGGAGCGGACCGTCCTTTGGGAGCGGATCAAGTCGGTGAGCGAAGGGGCCGGTAAGGTCTAGAAAGACCCAAAGCGAAGGAGCACAACCATGTTCGTTGGCCGACTCGCACTGCTCACAGCCGCGCTATTCGCAGGTGCTGCGCTGTACATTAACCTCGTTGAGCAGCCCGCCCGATTGCGGCTAGACAACCCATCGCTGCTGACCGAGTGAAAACCCGCTTACAAGCACGGCGCGGCCATGCAGGCCCCACTCGCTGTCACTGGCTTCCTGCTCGGGCTCGCAGCGTGGTGGCAGGCAGGCCATGCCGGAAGGGCCGCGGGTGGACTGTTGATGCTCGCCAACGGGCCCTTCCCCCTCTTCGCCATCATGCCGACCAACAACAAGCTCATGGGGATCGAGCGTGAAATGGCGGGACCCGAGGCTCGGCTCACGATCGAGCATTGGGGCTTGCTCCACGCGGTGCGAACCGCTCTTGGCTTCTTCGCGGCGCTGGTCTTTCTGCGGGCCTCCGTTTCCTGACCACGGCTCCCAGCAAGAAAAACACGAGGGCTAACTACCCTTAGTGAGGGCGGGGGCGCCATAGAAGGCCGATGCGGCCTTTTCCCTCGCCCGGTTCGCCACCTCGTCGGCCTTGGCCTTCATGGCGTCATCGCTATGGCCCTTCACCTTGCGCCACTCGATAACATGCGGCTTGGCGGCATCGAGGGGATGCATCCACAGATCGGTGCTGGCGACGGGCTTTCCCTGGCGGGTTCGCCACCCGCGCGCATCCCATTGCGCAGCCCGTTCCGTCATCCCCAGAAACATAAGTTCGCTATCGAGGTGGACGGTCACGCGCCGGGCTCCTCTCATAATGCCGGTCCAAATTTCCGGGGGCAGACCAAACCGTCGCCGCCCGGCGAGGGCGGCGCCCTGGCGGTCGCCCCCGGCGGCGAACTGAGGGCTCGTATTCGGAGCCAAAGTTCGGAACTCTTTGCAGCCGCGCCTGTGAACTGGAGATTGTCGGTTCCGTATCGGGCCGCGACCCGGGCCTCGTCGTGGAGACACGCAATGAGTTTTGCATGAAGAGTGAGGTATTCTGCGATCTTGATGCTCATCACCTTCCCTGTCGCATGCGGGTCCCGCCGAAGAATGGCGCAAACAAAGATTGAAGCTCAAGCACTATCCGCCCGCATGAGTTGCACATCTGCCGAATCGGCTTGGCGCATCCTTCTTCCCTTTGCGCCATGCTTTTCGATTCAGAGCCCTAAGTGAATTGACAAGAATGTCGTCGGCTTTCCTTATTGCCAGCGATGCGTCGTGCTGAACATTTCAAGCAACGGGGCCGGCATTCATCTGCTTTCCCCCGAAACGGCTCCATCCAAAGCGGTTTTGCATCTGCCCGACGGCATCGTGCGCGAGGCTATCCTGCGTTGGCAGCGCGAAGCCTTCGCGGGGTACGAATTCTGCAAACCAGAGCAGCCTTGCGATGCCGGTGTAAGCGCATCGGTTCACTGATCTGCTGCCCGCTTGTTCGGTCCGCGAGAAAGAGCCGGACCACGTGCTGATGGCACCCAGAAGCGCAGGAGCAAGGATCCGTCAGCGTCCGACTGCACGGACGTCTCAGCGATAGACAAAGACCGGATCCGTCAGCGCGATGGCAGGAAAGGTCTTTCCGTCTTCCCAGTGGTCCTGGCTGTGCCCCCATTCTGGCTTAGCACCGCGCTTCGGCAGCAAGTGCAGTCCGCGCATCAGGTAACCTGGGTTGAAGTCCTCTGGGTCGGTCCAGGAATGCAGCGGCATCTCTGCATCCTCCGGCCGCAGCGCAACCTCCACCTGCCGCGCACCGGTCTGCCGCATGTGCTCCAGCAGCCGGCAGACGAAATCCGCCACGAGATCCACCCGCAAAGTCCAGGCGGCACGGAAGTAGCCGAACACCCAGGCGAGGTTCGGCACGCCGGTGAACATCATGCCGCGATAAGTCACGGTCTGTGCCAAGTCCAGCTTCTGCCCATCCACCTCAAAGGGAATGTCGCCGAGGACGCTGAGGTGGAAGCCTGTCGCCGCAACCACGATGTCGGCCTGCAACTCCTGGCCAGAAGAAAGGCGGATGCCACACTCGGTGAAGCACTCCACCGTGTCGGTGACGACCGAGGCTGTGCCCTCCCGGACGCAGCGGAACAAATCTCCGTCGGGAATAAAGGCGATGCGTTGCTGCCAGGGCCGGTGACTGGGGGTGAAGTGGGGGTCGAGCGGATGATCGGGGCCGAGATGCTCGCGCGCCTGCGCCAGCAGTTCCGCCTTCACCGCCTCCGGCTCCGTGAAGCTACGCCGTGCGAACTTCGCCTGTTCGTATTGGATCTTGCGGCGGACGATCTCATGGATCCATTCCTCCGGCACGCGCAGCTCACGTAACTCCTCGGCCATTGGCAGCGCAAAACGGCCGCTGCGGTAGTAGATCGGGGAGCGCTGCAGCAGCGTCACATGAGCGCAACGCCCCGCGATTGCGGGGACCAGCGTCGCTGCCGTTGCGCCAGCCCCAATGACGACGACACGCTGGCCGGTGAGGTCCAGCTCGTCGGGCCATGTCTGCGCGTGAATGATGCGTCCTCCGAAATGCTCCATGCCGGGCCAGTCCGGCATATGGCCCTCGGCATGGCGGTAGTAGCCCTGGCACATCCAAAGGAAGCCCGTCTGAATCTGGAACGAAGTGCCAGTGTCGGTGTGACATCCCTCAATCGTCCAGCGGGCCGACGCACTGTCCCAGTGGGCGCCCGTGATTCGGTGGTGATAGCGGATGAAACGGCCGAGGTCGTTCTCCTCGATCACCTCTTGCATGTAGCCCAAGATTTCCTCGGCGGTCGCCAGCGGCGCTCCCGTCCAAGGCTTGAAACTGTATCCGTAGGTATAAAGGTCGCTGTCGGAGCGGATGCCAGGATAACGGTGGACCCGCCATGTGCCGCCAAAGCTCTCAAGCGCCTCGAGCACGACAAAGCGCAGCCCTGGAAGGCGCTGGGCCAAGTGCCAGACCGCGCCAATGCCCGACATGCCCGCGCCGACAATGACAACATCGACCAGTTCTGCCTCGGGGTCCGCCGCCTGGGGGAGGATCTTCGTTTCGAACAAGTCAGCGCCTCCTGCCCGGCCCTGCACTCCGGCGTGACCGCACGGGAACGGTAATCGTGGTTGACGGCGGGAGGCGTGAATTCGGTGTTAGGCGAGAGCCTGAGGCGACATCCTCCTCCTTGACCCAGGGCTAGTGGCCATTGACCGTGGACCCGCATCTGGTCCGCCCAAAAGAGAGCTTTCGGGCTTCATCGACAGCCCTTCCGGGCTGCTTCGGCAGCAAATTTCTGGAGCGTCAGGTGCCTCAGGGCAGTGTCAGGCCGGATGCAGCAAGGGCATGCCTGTCGTCGAACGCCCCCACGCCGGGTGGGAGGTCGTTCGACCAAGCGCCGGCAACGCACTGATCCGCACCCAAATCCAGCCCTTGTTGGGCTCATTGATCTGGCCAGCGCAGTAGCGCACCCTCGGGGAAATCGTGAATTGGGGAGGATCAGAGAATGGCCGAGGCGCTCGTATTTCCAGGTACCGTCGAGTGGTCGGGGGAAAACCCAGGCATCTCGCTGAAGGAGTCGCCCGATGGTCCGTTCACGACCCTCGCCTCGTTCTTCCGCGTGGTGCTTTCGCCACATGGGCGCGGTCATGCACTCGTTCTCTTGTTGTCACCACAAGACGAAAAGCCGAAATCAGACCGCCCAAATGTGTGCCTGACCGACAACGAGCCGCTCGCCCGCTGGCTCGTGTCTGATTACGTGGCCCATTTCGGTGCGTGGCGAGGATTGCCGGGACTGCGAGGGCTTGAATACCGCCCTCTCGACAGCGTGGCATCGGGCGGTGATGCCATCACCCACTACAGTGAGACGGTGCAAGCCTCGGGCATGACGATCGCACTGGAGTGGTCCGGCCTTCGCACTCCGTTCTGCTTCGCCCTTCCACCCGAGCAGTCCGCCACCAGCCGGCACCACATGCCAAGCCTCTTCGTGGGCTGCGACACCGCGACCGTAACTGTGAACGGGACACGCCTGCCTGGTGCGCCCACACCACGCGAGATTGTTGGGCATCGCATCACAACGGCCATGCTCGCCTTCTCGGAGACATGGATCCGTGCCCGGTAGCCACGCCCGATAGTTGATGTCGCCCGGGTCCCTCCCCAATCCCATGGCAGGGGGGCTTACGCTGCGTCACTGCACAGGCCTGTTAGAGCTTCGCTGCGCCCGCAATTAGACGGGGCGCCGACGTCTTCCGCCTCACGCGGCAGTGATTGACCCGATTTTCCTCGGCGGCGCAGAATTAGGTGTGCTTGAATCACGGTCTGCACCAACGCATGAAGGTGCAGCAGGGAGGCATTGGCATGCGACGGATGCACCTCGCATTGACCGCCGTTGTGACGGGCCTGACTTTGTTGGCCGAACCGGCACAGGCGCAGCAGCCTACCGTTGATCCCGTCCGTCTGCTGGTTGGCTTCCCGCCCGGCAACGCCTCGGACCTCGCCGCGCGCGTGCTAGCGGATGGGCTCCAAGGTCGCCTCGGTCGGCCCGTGACAGTGGAGAACCGCGTCGGCGGCGGCGGCATGGTGGCCGCGGAAGCGGTGGCCCGGGCGGTGCCGGACGGGACCACCCTCGGCGTGATCGCTCCCCTTGCGCTGGCCATCGCCCGCCACACCCGGACGCTGCCCTTCGACCCGCAGGCCGACTTCACGCCGCTCAGCCTGTTTGCCTCCGCCCCAATGCTGGTCCTCGTCGCCCCAGAGCATCCGGCGCGCAACTTGCGCGAGATGGCGGAGGCATTGCGGACCGAGCCCGATGCGAGCTGCGGCTCCAATTCGGGTGTCGGCCACTCGTTGGTGGCAGTTCTGCTGGTACGAAGCCTGAGGGTGGCGTGCCGTCACGTTCCCTACCCCGACCCATCCAAGGCCCCGGACGACCTGAGGACGGGCACAATTCGGACGTATGTCAGCGTGCCGCCGCCGGTCCTCTCTGCGGTGCGCGAGGGGCGGGTGCGCGTGCTCGCGGTGGCTGCGCCGCGCCCGGTTGCGTTTCTCCCCGGGGTGCCGACCGTGGCCGAGACCCTGCCTGGCTTCGAGGCAGTGGACGCCTGGGCGTTGCTCGGCCCGCAACGCTTGCCGGAGGCGCTCGCGGCACGGCTGGAGCGGGCGGCGGTGGAGGCGGCACGGGACGCGGCCGCGGCCGCGCGGCTGCGCGCGCTCGGGGCCGAGCCGGTTGGCTCTTCCGCGACCGAGTTGGCGGAGATCATGCGCGCCGAGGACGCGCGCTGGGGCTCGGCCGTGAGGCAGGCGGGCCCCTCCTCCAACTGATCATGCGCATCTCCCGCACTGCCCCGTGGGCGCGCCTCGCACACCTGGCACGCCCTTGATCCGGTCTAGTGTAGCGCCGTTCATCGACGCGTGACCGCCGGTGGGCCGCAGCGGTAGCCGAGCACGGCCAGCGCCGAATGCCCCGGCTCGCCCAGCACAGACAGCTAGCCGGCGTGCGGACGGCGACACACGGTCGAGGAGGTGGCCACCCGCGTCTCGCGGCGACACTGTCCCGCCGCCCACGCTTCGCGGTCAGGCCGGCCAGATCCACCAGACATAGGCGACGTACGCGGCAATCAGCACGCCGCCCTCGCGCCGGCCGATGCGCAGCCCGGTCCAGGCGAAGACCAGCAGCGCAAGCGAAACCGTCAGCATCACGGGGCTGTCGAAGCGGGCAATCTCCGGCGGCACCACCGTCGGCGAGATCACCGCCGTCACGCCAAGTATGCCGAGCACGTTGTAGATGTTGGAGCCGAGCACATTGCCGAGCGCCACGTCGGATTGCCGGCGCACCGCCGCGACCAGCGAGGTGACGAGTTCCGGCATCGAGGTGCCGACCGCCACGATCGTCAGCCCGATCACGGTCTCGGAGATGCCGAGGCTCTGCGCGAGCGCGACGGCGCCGTCCACCATCAGCCGTCCGCCGACGACCACCAGAACCAACCCGCCCAGTGCCATGCCGAGCGACACGAGCAGCGGGGCCGCACCGGCGGCGGGCGCATGCAGCGTCGGGTGAGTGCCCTCGAAGGCCTCCGCCTTTTCGTAGGCGGCGCTGTGGCCGTCGGTGCCGGCCCGCTCCGTCCGCCAGGCGTGGACGAGGTACGCCACAAGCGCCGCCAGGAGAAGGGCGCCGACCGTGCGGCCGAGCGGTAGGGTGAAGCCGATGACGACGACGGCTAGCGCGGCCGCGGCGCCAAGCACGCCGTCGCGGCCGAGCGCGCCGCTGCTCACCCGGATGGGCGACAGCAGCGCGGCGATGCCGAGGATCAGCAGGACGTTGGCGATGTTGCTGCCGACGACATTGCCGACGGCGATGCCGGGCGAGCCGGCAAGAGCGGCCTGAACGCTGGTGACGAGTTCGGGCGTCGAGGTGCCGAAGCCGACCAGCGTCAGCCCGATCAGCAGAGGCGAGACGCCAATGCGTTCGGCCACCCGGACAGCGCCGCGAACCAGGAACTCGCCCCCGAGCGCGAGCAGGGCGAGGCCGCCGAGTAGGAGGAGAGCGGTGTCCATGGTCGCGCCTCCTCTAGGCCCTCGGTCCGCACCCTGTCGAGTTCGGAGACGGCCGTCGTCACCCCGCCTGCCTTGGCTCCTCGGCCCTTATTGCCGCAGGCCCACTCCCACAGGGGTACAACCACCAGCACCGCCAGGAGGATGGAGCCGGCAGAACGGCCGAGCGGTGGGGTGCACGCCGATGATGGCGCCGGCCAGCGCGGGCGGAGCCCCCCAAGGCTGTCGATCTGTGTCGATCCTTTTTACAACCTCGCGGCGCCCACGGTCCTGGGCACGGAAAAACCATGCTTCCACATAGATTTGGCAACATGGCACGGCGCTTGCTTCATCGGGAATGACGGGTCGGAAGCGCGTTGCGACCTCAAGGGGCACAGCTCCGGCAGGGTTCGGAAACAGCAACGGCACACTGGTTTGAGGAGCATCTCGATGAAGAAGCTGGCACTCATGGCGACGACCGCCGCCTTTGTCGGTCTGAGCGCGATCGCCCAGGCGGCGCCGATCACCATCATCACCTGGGCGCAGGACACGACCGAAAAGTTGATCACGGCCAATTCCATTGGCGGCGCCACGACGGAGCTGATGGGGACCAACGTGGCAGTGACCGTGTCGGGTTATGCGAATGGCGTCGCGACGCCTTTCTCGGCCTTCCTGAACCTGAACGCGACCAGCACGGGCGCCGCGACGCTTGTGGGCGGGGACGATGTCCGTCAGGCCTTCGCCGGCACCTTCACCATCACCTCCGGCATGGGCGGCACGGGCATCAACTACCTGTCGGGCAGCTTCTCGGACATCGCGCTGGCGGGTTCGCGCGTGTCCGGACCGCAAGGTGGCTTCCAGGCCAGCCTGCTTGCCACGGAGCCGTCAGGCATTGTGAACCTGACCTCCGACCAGATCCCTGCCGCCAACCTGCAGGATCCGTCGGCGATCGGCTTCACCTTCACGGCGCTTTCGCAGGCGCTCGACATCTGCGGCACGACGATCTGCCACTTCACGGCGAGCGTCAGCGGCAACGCGAGCGCCTCGCAGGTCGCCGTTCCGGCCCCGGCCGGCCTCGCCTTCCTCGGCCTCGGCCTGCTCGGCCTTGCTGCCGTCCGCCGCAAGGTCGCGGCCTGAACACATCCGCTTTCTTGAGCAGCGTGAGAGAATAGGAACGGCCCCGGTTCGCAAGAGCCGGGGCCGTTTCCGCGTGGCGTGATAGCCAGTCGGACAGGATCACGGACAGACCCGAACTCATGCAGCTAGACGCTGGGACTGGAAGGCCTCAGTCGACCAAGGCCGGGTTCGGGATCAACGTCATGGCCCCCGGCGCCGCAAGAAGCCCGCCTCCTGTGGCGGAGCTTTGTCGTCTCAAGGCGCCAACATCTGACGCGGACTAGGCTCCAGAACAGCCGGTACCTGAGCCTGTGGCCCATCTAGCAGTGACATCCATAGCGACGAGGACTTCCAAGAGCGCGACGGGAGCACTAGCGGCTCCCCTGAGATGCGCGGCACCCCCGGGCATCTCCCAGCAGGCGCAAGCGCTTCGGCCCTTGTCGGCGTCGCCTCGATACGTATTGCCCCTGACCTGCAACACCGTGCCGATTGCTCTACTCAAATTCGCCTTATGGTTGTGGATGCGTATGCTGAAGGTGTTGGCCACGTTTCAGGCGGCCGATCAACTCGCAAACATCCACACACAAGCGTTTGGTGAAGAGGTCCGACCATGCCGCAGTTTCGACGCTTCCTGGCAGCTGTTGAACAGCTGGGAGACGCGATGCTCGACGAACAGAATGTGTTGAGGAAGTGCGGCAAGACTTCGGCTGAGTTCCGCCAAGCGGCCCAGCGCACGGCTCATCTTATCGAGCAGATCAAGGTCGGCGGGTGCGTGATCCCGGCGAGCGTCGAGCGCAACGAGGGACCCAGCCGCAACGTGGGCAAGGCCGAGCGTCGAGCGATCGTGGAAGTGTAGCCAAGACCCCACCGCAGAGCCTTGGGGCGGAAGGTTATTTTCTCGGCTTCCCACCCGGCGCCGCGCGGCCCACTCTTTCAATCAGCCGACCGTGCCATGCCCTGCCCCTCGCCTTTGACCTTGTCGACCTTGCGGCCCATGGAGCGACCGTGTCCAACGATGAGCGGTTCATGACCTGCTCCATGGACCTTCTTGGCGATGCTCCTTTTGAACTTCGCGCTGGTTCCTCGCCATCGTGCCGGCGGAGGGAGTAAGGATGATGTCAATCGTCGTGAAGGACGTTCCTCGCTGTCGCGCGATTAAAGGCGAGTGCGTCGGCCACGTGCGCTGGTGCGAAGCGCTGGCGGGCATCGCCGACGAGGCAGAAGCCATTCGAAGCCGTCCCTACCGTGACCTGCGCGCCCTCCGCGGCCTGTATTTCAGTGTCCGCGATCTGGAGCGTCGGCGAGGTCTCATTGAGGCGTGGCGCTCCCTTGAGCAGAGCGAACGCGACCTTTGCGACATTTATCTCGACTGGGCGCGGCGAGACCTGAAGGAAGCCCGCGCCCACTCCGGATGGGGTTTCCTAACTCTGGGGGCGGTCATTGCCTGCGTGGTGACCGGCCAGCAGGCCTGCGTTTTGGTCTGCGCCATGGCGGGACTTATCCTCGCCTTTGTTTTCATCAGGAAGGCGCACGAGAGCCGGATCCGCGATCGTGCTGCCGCCGTGCAATCGATCGAGGATCTGGTCGCGGCCGGGGAGGCAGACACCATGGCACTCCAGGCTCGCCAGGAACTTTTCAGCGCATCGGAAGCGCTGACTGGCGAACCCGACCCCTGCTGGCGTCCGGAGGTCGGTGGCGTGGGTGCGCAGGCCACATTCAGGGGGCACGGCCGAACGGGAGGCTGTGGGTCCGACCTTTATCCAGGCTGAAGTTTGGGTCCGTCCTCAGCTGGGTGAGGGTGACGGAGCGACGGTCACGCGAGACGCCGTGTCATATCCGCAACGAGACTGACCAAGCGCTCGACGGTGATCTCGCTCCGCGGTGGGAGACGTGAATTCAGTGTTAGGCGAGAGCCTGAGGTGACATCCTCCTCCTTGACCGAGGGCTAGTGCTACATCTGGCGACACGCGACCAGAGCCTGCTTAGCGACCTACCAACCGTGTGCCATTACTTGGCTCTCGGCTTCATGAATGTAGTGCCAGCGCCATTCCTCGATGAGCACCTGCGCTTCGCGGAGCGTGGCGAACACCGCGCCGTTGAGCAGTTCGTCGCGCAGCTTGCCGTTGAAGGACTCGACGTACCCATTCTCCCACGGGCTCGCCTTCTCGATAAACGCCGTCTTTGCCCCAATGCCCTCGATCCAACCCGTTAGTACCGCAGCTACGAACTCCGACCCCTGATCCGAGCGAATGTGGGTGGGCGCCCCGCGTGCGATGAACAGGTCGGCCAAGGTGTCGATGACATCGGCCGAGGTGAGCCTGCGCGCCACCCGGATGGCCAAGGCTTCGCGCGTGAACTCGTCCACCACGCACAGCATGCGAAACTTCCGCCCGTCCCGCGTGCGATCCTCGACGAAGTCATACGCCCAGACATGTCCGGGCCACTCGGGGCGCAGCCGGATGCCGGACCCGTCCGCCAGCCACAGCCTGCCGCGCTTCGGCTGCCGCCGCGGCACACGCAGCCCCTCGCACCGCCAGATCCGCTCCACGCGCTTCCGGTCCACCGACCAGCCCGCATCCCGCATCCCGCAGCAGCGCCGTGATCCGCCGGTAGCCGTAGCGGCCGTAGCGTTTTGCCAACTCGACGATGTCTGCCGTCAGCGCGTTCAACGCAGTGCGTTGAACCGTCGTCGGATCCGCGTGACACCTTCCGTTGCGTCGACCGATGCTGCCCCACCACCGCGCAGGCCTTCCGCTCCGACACGCCTAGCTCGCGCACCACATGCTCGACGCAGGCCCGACGCCGGGCGGGGCTCACCATTTTCCCGACGCGGCCTCCTTCAGGATCATCTTCTCGAGCGTCAGGTCGGAGACCGCCTTGCGCAGCCGCGCCTTCTCGCGCTCCAGTTCCTTCAGCCGCTTCATCTGGTCCAACTTCAGACCGCCAAGCTCCGCCCGCCACGGATAGTACGTCTGCTCCGTCACCCCGATCGTCCGCACCGCCTCAACAGCGGACTTCCCCTGCGCCAGCAGAACCTCGACCTGACGCAGCTTTGCGACGATCTCCTCCGGCTTGTGGTGCTTCCTCGCCGTCCCAAAAGCCCTTCACGGCTCCACCGGTCTCACATTACCTGCGAATCGCTTCTACGGGGTCAGGTCAAGATGGTCAGACCGCTCTCCAGCGCAGCAGGCTAAGGCCCAGCAGGCCAGCACCTAGCAGAGCAAACCCGGCCGGCGCGGGCACCGGAACGGGGAGGGCCGCGGACCCGCCGGAGAAGGTGAAGCTGCCAAGCAGGTTTACGCCGTCCGATTGGCCCGAGAAGGTGAAGGTGCCCGGGGTGTCGTCAAAGCCTGCCGCGCGCAGGGTGCCTGCGCCACTGATCAGCAGGTAGTCGGTCTCGGATGCGCCCTGGCCCGCGGGCGGAACGGAGAACTGCGTGTACGTCACGTTGACGAGATCGAAGATGAGGCCACCCACGGCAAAGAAATCCATGATCGGGCCTGCGAACGAAGCGAAGTTGAAGTCCTGGATGGCGCCAAAGTCACCGGCAGCGACGGGCATGTTGCCGCTCGCGTCGACCTCGTTCACCAAGAAGGCGCCGCCGCCACCTTTGACGCACTCACCGAACACGTTGGCGCAAAAGTCGCTGGCCACTGCGTCGGCGAGGCGCACATTGGTGCCCGAAGCGTCGGTCCCCTGGAACAGGCCCGTGAAGTCGATCGACCCGGTCAACGGAGCCGCGTGCACCGTATACGGCGCGGCGAGAAGGCTGAGGCCCAGGGCTATTTGCTTGGGAATGCGCATCGGGATTTCTCCTGCTTCTTCGCGGCTGATGGGAGTTGCTGCCGTACGAGGAAGAAATCGCCAGTCCGAGCACGAGTTTGGTCACACACCAAATTATGCGCGAGTGTTGCGCCACGAACACAACCGAAGCGTTAGGATTCCCGAATGAAACACAACCGGACAGTGTTTCTGGCTCTACGCCATTCTGCCAACAGCGGAACGCATGGACTGTCTCCCGTTGCGCTCATGGGCGAACCAGGTCAACCACAAGTTACAGATCCGAAACACTGCTAACGGCCGTCATGGTTGAGTGATTGCTGGCATTCGGGATTGCTCAAGTCCGGCTATCCGAGATCTGCCACGGGCACAGTGTGCAAAGAGGAGCGAGGCTACCTTGCCGCTGAGACGTAGGGCCGGACGGAACTGGGTCGCCCGCGTCGCGGCGGTCGCGCCCTTGGCCCTCATCCCGCTGCGCTTGGTCTTGTCCACCACGCTTGAAGCATGCCGGGCTGAGCAAGACAGCCTGCTCCGGTTGCGGTGCTAGGACGCGCTTCCGCTCCCCAGTGGCGGGCGAGCCGCAAGCCAGGCGCCGGCGAGGGAAATCGTACTGGCCGAATGGAGCGGCGTTGGTGCCCAGTCTCCCCGCCCAGTCCGCGCGTCCGGCCCGGGGGAGATGCAATGGACCGCGGAGGGCTTCGTCGAGGTGTAGCGGCTCGGCTCGGATGGGCAGTTCAGCGACATCCTGGCGAGCCAGGCCTGCGCCGGCCCGGGCCGGGTCGCCCTTACTCGCCACAGGGCGGCGAGATCCTGCTGCGCTTCAATGCGATGGGGCGGTGACAGGCGCGGGTGGTGGCGGTTCGATGGCCTGGTAGGAGATCGCAGCCCTTCTCGGCGCGGCTCTCGGTATCGTCAATCTCGCCACCGGACTCATCGCTTGCCGCCCAGCCTTTTCGATCGGTCTCGCGGATAACCCCGGCCGATTCAAGGAAGCGCCACCCGTTTTGCTGACGGTCAATGCTGTGAACCGCGATATGCTGCTGCGTCGGATCTGGCTCTTTCCTGGCTGGCATGAGCTGGACGTCGTCTGGGCCGGGGATCTGGACGGCAGGGATGCCCCATAGCTCACATCGTCGAGTGGCAGTTGCGCCAAGTTTTCATCCAACGGGTCGCGGCCAAGGGCACGCGCAACTTCCACCCGGACCTTCTTGGCCAGTACTCTTGGCGCCCGGTCGTGATCGTGTGGAACGATGGCCGACAGCTCGTCTGGCCCTTCAAGGTCATCTGGCTGCCACAGCATGGCAAGGGAACTTGCGGTGGCAAACCGAATACCCTGAGCCGCGCGGAGGGTCGGACTCAAGCCGCGGCTGGCGGCAAAGGCGCTGACAGCAAAAACGGCAAAGCAACCTTCCCATGCCAGATTAGGTAATCGACCCGATGCATTCCATGGGTGCATGCTGCATCTTTTCTACAGCTTAAGGTTGCATGAACTGACATGAAGTCGGCATCGCTTTCGAATAGGTGGTGGCGACACGGCTTAGGAGAGCGTCGTGCTGCTAACGAAAGAGTACCAAATCGCACTCGATGAGCTTCAAAGGGTGATGCTGCAGCAGCAACACGCCTTGGATGTCTTCGGCAGCGGGTCCGCCGAGTTCCTTGAGGCGGCCAAGCGCGCGGCCGAGCTGCAAAGCCGATTGAAGGCGGCCCAACGGGTGCGCCTCGTCGTCGCGGCATGGCGCGAGCCGGACTGACCGTCCAGCGAGCTATCTGAGCACCAAAGGCCAAGACACGCGCGGATTAGGCTACCCGCGGCTTGCGCCGTCGACTTGGCTCCTGTCGCAGGGCCGAAGCTCTTCGCCATGCTTGTGGAACACTGGTGGTGCCCCTTGATCCAACTGAGCGCCAGCGACCTTAAGATGTGCCATTTGCGCCACAGTGTGTCTCCGCATGCCGCCACAGTTCGGGAGATTACTGATTCCACGTTGCCCTCTCCAAGGCCCCTCAATTATGGGAATGTTTGATGCTTTGAACCCGGGGGGGACTGATCAAGGCATCGCGCTGGGGAAACTGAATATGCAAGCAGAGAAGACCGCGGCCGACGCTCGCCGCGAGGTCCGTGAGTGCGAGGTCCGCATCAAGCGGCAGATCGCGTTCATCGCCGAATTGAAAAATGACGGCATTCCCCATGCCGTGGCGGTTGCTCAGGCCCTGCTTGCGACGATGCAGAATTCTCTCGACCGAGCGCGCGCCACGGTGGAGGCGCACTGCAGCCTGCACGAGGTCGCGAGCGGCTAAGATGGTGCGGTCCGACGCCTTTCGTGGGTCTAGGGTCCGACGTCTCGTTCATCACGGGGAGTGGGCCGGGAGTGAGACTAAGGAAGGCGGCGATGGCGGGCTATAACGCCGATCCTGCATAGCCTGCCAAGATCCCATGGGGTCGCCTGCCGTCGAAGCGGGAAGAGAGTAGGCACGCATAACCGAGGCAGCGGCGGCAGAGGCGCTCCGAAGCTACGGGATTCCCCGTTCTTCATGCCCTGGCTTTGATTGGGCATTAAGCCTCAGCACGACCCCGGCCTTCACTGACCGAGATCGTCATCAAGGCGCCAAGGGGACACCTCCTCTCGGCGCCTTCCGATTCTCTGGGCTCAATCTTCCCTGACGGTGGACGTATGGAACTGTATGAGGATTCTCTGACTTGGGCTGAGCGGCTCGTCCGGGAGCATGAGGGACTGGTGGGACGGCAGCGCTCCCTGATTAAGGATTTGGATCGCGACCGCCTTTTCGAAGAGGCGGACGCGGCCAGGACGGCCCTGAAGGCCTCCCTGAACCGGCTGGAGTTTCTCCGTCAGCACTTGCGACGCGAGCAACGCTGGCACGCTCTGCAAGCCTAGGTTCATCGCCATGCGGCTGTCTCAGAGCGAAGAGCCGCCACAGATCATGATCTGCTGTCTTGTGATGGCCTCGGCCTCGGGGCCGAGGATGAAGGTGGTAAGGGCAGCGACCTCTCCGGGGCGAATGTAGAGCCCGATAGGCGGCACCTTCCGAGGCGTGCCAACTCGCGCGGGATCACGCAGCATCGGCGTGTAGGTGGTTCCAGGTGCGACGATATTCACAGTGATGCGCGATCTGTGGATGGCAGAGCGGAGGTTGCCGAACTGGCTGAAGGCGGCGTCGAGCAAGGGGACCTCAGGCGACGGGCATCAAACGAACTTGTCAGATCGAGGCGGCTGCGACCAGGAAACAAATTGGGCGGGGAGCAAGACCTCACTTTGCGAACTCCTGTGCCATCTAGCGAAATCCCCGGCCGGTCGACCCACAACCACCTGATAGGGCGGCAGGCCAAAGCGCGCGAAAAGCTGAACTTCGGCCAGTAGAAGGCCATGGCTCGCCGCGGAGCGCTTGCCAGCGTCCAGGAGGGCGTCGAGGACGTCGAGCACCTTCTCATGGGTGAGCGCCGATACGGGCCGCTGCAGCTGGCTGGTGGAGTTGTTGCGGAGGTGGCGAGGTGCATCCTGTGCGTGGTTCTTGCGACGCGAGGAGAGGTGCAGCTTCGACCAATCTGCGATCAGTCTCTCGAGGGTGAAGGCGGCCTCACGCTTGGACGCCCCGGCCTCCTCTCGCTGGCGAACTGCTTCTGCGCGCTTCGCTTCACGCTCCGCCTTTGGATCGAAGCCTGCCGCGAGGCGCCCCAGGCGGATGCGTGCCGCCTCTCCAGCCTTCTCGACCGTGAGGGCGCCCCAGAATCCCAGAGGCTCGCGGACCGGGGTCGGTCCACTGCACCAAGTAAGTCTTGCTGTCCTTGGCGGTGGCGCGGATGCCGAGGCCGCGGGTCTCCGTATCGAAGGCCATCCTGTCCTTCGCACCTGGCGCAGGTGCAAAGCTGGCCACGAAGCGGTCCGTCAGCTTTGGCTTTTCGGCTCCGGTCTTTCAGCGGACCTCTGGAGCACCCGTAGCGGACCCTGCGAGGAGGGCTACTACGGGTCCAAATTTCGGCTTGTGTCGTGACCATTGGAGAGAGGCGACGCGGAACGGAAGGTTTTCGGTGGCTTACGGCGCTGCGTGGCGTTTCGTGTCAGTTACACGCTTCTGCCTTCTAATCATGGGTCGCAACCGCATGCCATTCTCCCAACCGTGCGCAGGGACCAGAGTGCACCGCCCACTACCCTACACACCCAGTCCTTCTCCCGAGGGCCGGGCCTCAAGCGGGTCTACGGGCCAGCACTTCCATGATGGCGAGATGCACCTCTTCCAGGCTCCGGGCCGCGTTTGCCTGTCGCTGCACCATACCAGGGCCGACCAGCACGTGCAGGCCGAGCGGGGGTGGCCCCTCCTGTTCCACGCGGCGGCGAGCTTTCCGTAGGGTGAGGAGCGCCTCGGCAGTGGTGTCGCGCAGCCGGGCAACCTCGAAGCCCGCGGCCTCCAGTTCGGTCCTCGTTTGCTCGGGCGCGGAGAGAAACGTTCCGGACGGCTCCACCGCCCAAGGACAGGGGTGGTGCGGCGGACCCTTGGGGCCGGCCGCGTAGGCGATGACGGCCAGCGTGCCGCCAGGTCGCAGCACTCGCAGCGCCTCGCGCCAGAAGCCAAGCTTGTCGGCGACGCACATAACCACGTTATGCGAATAGGCCCGGTCGAAGTCGCCGTCTGGCGAGGGCAGGGCGAGCGCATTGCCTTCGACCACGCGCACTCTTTCTGCAAGGCCGGTGGCAGCGTTCAGCGCGGCCGCGGCAGCGCAGTATTCCGGCTTCAGCTCGACGCCGGTGACTATGCAGCCGAAGGTGGCGGCGATCGAGCGCGCTGGCCCACCAATGCCGGCGCCGATGTCGAGGATTCGCTCGGCGGCCCGTGGTGGGCCGAGGAGGTCCGCCAGTTCCCGCGTCGCCTGAAGCCCCCGAGCGTGCATGTGATCCAGCGGCGCCAGTGCCTCGGACGTGACTGGCGCCACCTAGGCTAGTTCGGCACGGAGGGCAGCGAGGATCCGCGTCGCAATGCCGGAACCCGGGGTGGGGTCCTGGACTTCGTCGGCCTGCCCCACCGCTCCCTCCTGGTGTTTTTGCCTGGCATCGTGGAAACTTGGTTCAGGCGACCTCGACAATGACCGTGACGCCGAAGGCCGTGGAGGCGCCGAGCACCGAGTGCGCGGGCCGCCCCATGACCCATGGTCGAACCGGCTGCGCACCTCACGGTAATTTGCCGAGTTTCATTCGCTGGGCGAACGTGGCTGCCAACTGCTCAGAGACGCGTATCCCGCCCTGATCAAGGCCAGTTCGGGATCTGAGCCGTGTCTCCGAAACCGGCAAGTTCCTGCGCCGCCGTCCCGCGACTTCATGCGTTATGGGTGCCGTCGTAAGCTGAAGCGACACGACCATCGCGCCGGGATGGGCGCGGCTCATGTGACACATCCGGAGATGCAAGCCGATGGCCAACAAGCAGCGCAAGGATGGAGCCGGCCCCGTGCGCGCAGCGTCGCCCGCGCCTGCCGCCACCGCGGCGCCCATCAGCCGGACCGGTGCCTTCGGCCTGTCCTGGCCGGTGCTTGCCATCGCGGCGGCCGTCCTTGCCCTGATGATCCTTGGCTGGTCCATCGCCGTATCGCGCGGCAACCGGCTGCAGAACGCAGAGGCCACCAGCCAGGCCAATGCCACCCGGGTCGCGGAGCTGGAGGGCACCCTGGCACAGGAGCGCACAGCCTCCGGAGATCTCGTGGCCCTGAACCAGCGCGTTGAGGCCGCGCGCGCCGAGCTTGCCACGGCGGAGACGCGCAGCCGTGAGATCGAGGCCAGCGTTGGCCAGGCCCAGGCCCGTGTCTCCGACATCAACCAGCAGGCGACAGCGAGCGAAGCGCGCGTCGCCGAACTGGCCGCCTCCGCTGCCGTGAACGAGGCGCGCCTCGCCGAACTGCGCCAAGGCATCGAGGCGGCCACATCTGAACTCGCTGCCGCCCGCGCCGAAGCGGCAACCGCCGATGCTGCTCTGGCCGAGCGCCGCGCCGAACTGGAGCGACTCACCGCCCGGCAGGGAGAAGTGACAGAAGCACTGCGCCAAGCGGAAACGCAGGCTGCTGACTTCGCCGCCCGCTCTGAGGCGGCCCAGGCCCGCGTCGCCGCGCTGGTGGCCGAGGCCGGGGATGCCCAGGAGGTCCTGACGGAACGGCAATCCGCGGTTGCCGGCGTCGAAGGTCGCCTTCAGGCGCTCCGCACGGCGATCTCCGACGCCGAAGCAACCCTTGCCGCCCGCGAGGGGGCCCGGGCGGGAGCCGAGGCTCGGCTGGCCGAGATCGCCCGCGCGACCGAAGCCTCGACAGAACGGCTCCGCGCGGCCGAGGTGCGCCTCGTGGAGCTGGTGGACGCCGTGACGGCGGCTGAGGCCCGCCTCGCCGAGTTACGCAGCACCTCCGAGACAGCGAACACCGCCATCACCGAAAGGCAAGCGGCCGCGGCAGCCGTGGAAGCCCGCCTGAGCGAGTTGGCCTCTCAACTCGCCGAGGCTGAGCAGAGCGCGAGCGTGGCGGCCCGCCGCACCAGTGAGCTGGAGGAGCGCGCCGCCTCGCTCCGTGCGCAGGCCAGCGAGGCGGAAGCCGCCCTGGCAGGCCGTCAGCAGGCGCTGACCGACGCCGAACAGCGCCTCGCCTCGCTGCGCGACGCTGCCGCACGGTCCGAAGCGGAACTGACGGCTCGGCGCAGTGAGGCAGAGGTCGCCGAAGCACGCGCTGCGGAAACAGGCCGGAGTGTCGAGGAAGCCACGGTCCGCCTCCGCACCCTGGAAGGCCGTGTCACGGCGCTGGAGGCAGAACTGGCCTCAGCCAACGCAGGTCTGGAGCGCCTGCGAGGCGAAACCGCTCAGCTCGAGCGCGTGGCTACGGAACGACGCCAGGAGATCACCGCCCTTGAAGCTGCCGCATCCCGTCTGCGTGCCGCTCCCGAGGCGGAGCAAGGCCCCGCCGCGCCACCCAGGTGAAACCGGGAACAAGGACCGCTGAGAGGTGAGGTGACACGGCGGAAGTGGTCCGGTCCTGATGTTAGCTTTTCGGCGGATCTCCCCAGATTGAATGGAGAGATTGGCCATGGAGAAGCGATATTTATTGGAGCAGATCGTGGCTGCGCTGAAGCAGGCCGAGTTGGGCCTGCCGGTGGCCGACCTGATCCGCAGGACGGATGGCTCAGGCTGCAAGGAGGTTTCTGACGGTGACGTCCATCGCGATCATGCGACTGGAGGTCTCGTTCACGCCCAGGAGAGCCATCGCCTGTTCCATGGACGCGGGTTTGGG
>NZ_JAPFQI010000034.1 GCF_026183895.1 Sabulicella glaciei
GCTTCCGTCGTCTCGTCGTGCGCTACGAGCGTCGCGCCGACATCCACCTTGCCTTCGCCACCCTCGCCGCAGCTCTCGTCTGCCTTAGCCAAATCAAGCGGTTCTGTTAGATGCTTTAAGCTGCGCCAGCACGGCGGGCGGCAGGCCGGGCGGCGCGATGATCATGTTCCAGGTCGTCAGCTCGAAGCCCGGCAGCGCGGATTCCGCCAGCGTCGGAATGTCGGGGAAGGAAGGGAAGCGCTCGCGGCTCGTCACGGCGAGGCCGCGCACCAGGCCGCTCCGCACCTGTCCCGCCGCGGAGGCGAGCACGGCGATGCCGAACTGCCCCTCGCCCTGGTGGATCGCCGTCAGCATCAGCCCGCCCGAGCGGTAGGGAACGTGGGTGAAGCGCGCCCCCAGCGTGGAGGCCAGCATCTCCACCCCGAGATGCGGGATCGAGCCGACGCCGGATGTGGCGTAGGTGAACTCGTCCGGGCGGGAGGCGCGCAGGCGCTCGATCACCTCGCCCGGCGTGCGGCCCGGGAAGCTCGGCGTCGTGACCAGGATCATCGGCGCCGTGCCGATCATGCCGATCTGGGTGAAGTCGTTCACCGGCTCGAAGGGCGTGCCGCCCTGCAGCGCGGCGGGGGCGATGGCGTGGCTCGACACCTCGATCAGCATGATGGTGTGGCCATCGGGCGCCTGGCGGCGCAGCCAGTCCGCGGCGACCGTGCCCGAGGCGCCGGGCCGGTTCTCCACCACCATGCGCGCGTTGTTGCCGAGATTGGCCGCGAAGCGCTCGGAGATCAGCCGCGCGGCGATGTCGGTGGAGCCGCCCGGGGCGAAGCCGGTGACCAGGGTGATGGGCCGCTCGGGAAAGGACTGCGCCACCGCCAGCACGGGCGCGAGCAGGATCGAGAGGCCGGCGAGGAGCCAGGACCGCATGGTGGCGTTCTCCCTTTGATTCTTCGTGTTGCGCGAAGCAAAGCCGCCTTCGCCGCCCCGCGCAACCCGGAAAGGGCGATCAGTGCGGTCGCGGGCCGAGCAGGTTGTGGTCCAGCACCGCGCGCCAGACGCGCACGGCGAAATCCGGCTGCGCCGCCATCGCGCGCAGCGCCGCCGCATCCTCCTCCGCGACGGGCGACAGCGCGGGCAGCGCCTCGGTGGGCGGCGGCAGGATGCGCGTGGGCTTGCCCAGCAGCGCCTCCACCACCTCGTCGGAGATCGGGGCCAGGGCGCCGCAGGTCATCTGCGCGCCGCCGACCGTCATCAGCCGCCCGGCGAAGCCGACGCCGAAGCACATCTCCTTTTCCAGCGACGTGTCCTCGATGCGCAGCGCCTCACCGCTCGCCACATCCGTCGCCGCGACGCCACCCTCGGGGTGGCGGCCCTCGACGCGGAACAGGGCGAAGCGCGCCCCTTGCAGCGCCGCCAGCACCTCCGCCTCCGCCGGGTCCTCGTGCGGGAGGCGCGTTTCGCGCTCCAGCGCGGAGCCGTGCTCGCCCACCGGGTTGAACACGCCGAGGTCGAGGACGAGCTGGAACTGCGCCTCGTTGCGGAACACCACCTCGTTGCCGCGCCACAGGCCGAGCGCGCGCGCCTGGCTGGCCGCGCTGGCGCGCGGGATGCGGCGCGAGGCGGCGGTCAGCAGGCGGCCGCGCGCCGCGGCGCGCTCCTCCGCCGTCACGGGGCGGGCACGCCCAGGCTGGCGGCGGTGTCGCAGATGCTCTTCCAGGTCTCGGGCGTCAGCGGCACGCCGGAAACGTGGCGCGCGGCGCGGCGGGCATTCTCCACCTCGCCCGGCACCAGCACCGGCTCGTCCGGGTTGATCGGGCGGCAGGACTTCACCCATTGGACATAGTCGCGCGCCGCCTGCTGGAACGAGGCCTCCGTGCCGAAATGCTTCGCCGAGAGATGGATGGAAAGCAGCCCGTTGCTGATCCGCCCGCGCTCCTTCACCGGGCCGGAGGTGCCGTTGCCCGTGAGGCAGCCCGCCAGCATCTCGCACATGAAGGCGAGGCCGGAGCCCTTGTGGTCGCCGAAGGCGCGGATGGCGCCGGTGCCGTTGCCCGGGGTGCGCGGCCCGATCGGCGCGTATTCGCCGTAGAGGGTGCGCGGGTCGGCGGACATTTCCCCATCCGCCGTCACCAGCGCATTCGCCGGCAGCTTCTTGCCGCCGTTGCTCGCCACCAGCACCTTGCCCTCGGCCACCAGGGAGGTGGCGAAGTCGAGGATCACCGGCCCCTCTGGCAGCGGGACGCCGACGGAGAAGGGCGCGGTGGAGAAGCGCCGCTCCACCCCCCCGAAGGGCGCGACGAGGACGGAGCCGGCGACGTTCACGAAGTGGATGGAGATCAGCCCCTCGGCCGCCGACATCTCCGAATAATCGCCGAGGCGGCCGAGATGGCCGGAGTTCCGCAGCGCCATGATGCAGGCGCCGTGCTCCTTGGCGCGGGCGATGGCGAGGCGGGTCGCCTGCTCCGTCACCACCTGGCCGAAGCCGAACTTGCCGTCCACCACGAGGAAGCCGCCGCCATCCGTCACCACCTCGGCCTGCTGGCCGGCGACGAGGTAGCCGGCGCGCAGCCAGTCGATGTAGCGCGGCACGCGGTCCACCCCGTGGCTGTCATGCCCGGCGAGGTTGGCCCCGACGAGGTGGTTGCTGACCCGCGCCGCCTCGGCGGGCGCGCAGCCCGCCGCCTCGAAGATGCGCGTCACGAAGGATTCGAGTTCGGCGACCGGGATGTGGGTGGTGGACGACACGGCGTGGAGTTCCCCCTCTTGGCTCGGGCGAAACTGCCCCCCGGGCCGGGCGCCGTCCAGACCCGGGCCCCTTTTCCCTCGGCTGCGTTCGGGGGGCGCGTCCGCAAGCATCCGTCTCTGCGCGGCGCTTGCGCGTTCCGGTCGAGGATTTCACCTGGACTTCCTGAGAGAGGCGAGATGGCAAGTGACGTCAGGCGCAGGCTGCCCGACCCCGCGTTGAACCTCGAGCCGCCCGTTTCTGCCCTCCGGCAGGAGACCACCCCGGCCGGGACATTCTTCGTCCGCAACAACGGGATCCTGCCGGATCCCGACGCCGAGGCCGTGCGGGTCTGGACGCTGGCCGTGGGCGGGGAGGTGCGCCGGCCGCTCTCCCTCACCCTTGCCGCGCTGCGCGAGCGCTTCGAGGAGGTGGAGATCGTCTCTGTGCTGGAATGCGCGGGCAATGGGCGCGCGGGCTTCTCGCCAGCCGTGGAGGGACTGCCTTGGGGGCATGGCGCCGTCGGCTGCGCCCGCTGGACCGGCTTTCGCCTGGGCGATTTGCTGGCCGAGGCCGGGGTGGCGGACTCCGCGGTCTATGTGGGCTTCGAGAGCCCCGACCATGCGATCGGCCGTCCCGGCGTCCCGGCGCTCTCGCGCGGCCTCCCGATCGGGAAGGCGCTCGCGCCAGAAACCTTGGTGGCCTACGCGATGAACGGCGCGCCGCTGACGGCCGAGCATGGCTCGCCCCTGCGGATCGTGGCGCCGGGCTATCCGGGTTCGGCTTGGCAGAAGTGGCTGCACCGGGTCGTCGTGCTGGATCGCGAGCATGACGGCGCCAAGATGACGGGTCTCGACTACCGCATGCCAAGCCGTCCGGTGAGCCCGGGCGAGGAGCCGAACCCCGCCGAATTCCAGGTCATCACCGACATGCCGGTGAAGAGCCTGATCCACGATCCCGCCGAGGGCTTCGAGGCGCGCGGGCCGTTGACGGTGCGGGGCTTCGCCTGGAGCGGCCATGTCCCGGTGCGGTGCGTCGAGGTTTCGGCCGATGGCGGCGCCACATGGCAAGCGGCGAAGCTCGAGCCGGGATCCGGACCCTGGGCGTGGCGGCGCTTCACGATCGAGGGGCTCGCCATTCCGGCCGGGCCCGCCGAGGTGATGGCACGCGCGACGGACCGACAGGGACGATCGCAGCCGCTCGACCCGGCCTGGAACCCGCGTGGCTACCTGAACAACGCCGTCCACCGCGTGCGCGGGCAGGTCTTGTCCGACTAGCGTTCCGCGCGATAGCGCGCGCCAGTCCGCATCCGGCGACCGGGAGGCGCAGCCGTCTGCGCAGGTCGCAGGGCGTCCCCCGACCCAACCGGGGGACGCGGCCTCGGGGCCGGACTCACCGCCCGGGCGCAGCACTTCGCAGGCCGACCGCTTGACTTCGGAAAGGACCGCCGCGCAGCATTCCCCTGCCGGAATGACGGGGGGATTTGCCGCGATGCGCGCCTTCATCCTGCTTGCCCTGCTTCTGGCCACGCCGGCCTTGGCCCAGCCCGACCCGGAGCTGGTGCGCCGGGGCGAGGCGCTGGTGAACGGCATCGCCGCCTGCGGCAATTGCCACACCCCCAAGGGCCCGCAGGGCGACCTGCCGGGAATGGGGCTGGCCGGCGGGCTGGTGATTGAGGAGCCGGGGCTGTTCCGCGCGGTCGCCAGCAACATCACCCCGGATCGCGAGACGGGGATCGGCGCCTGGACCGATGCGCAGATCATCGTCGCGATCCGCGAGGGACGGCGGCCGGATGGACGGCTGCTCGGCCCGCCCATGCCCTTCCAGTTCTACCGCGACCTGGGCGACGCGGAGGCGCACGCCATCGTCGCCTATCTCCGCAGCGTGCCGGCGGTGCGGAACCCCGTCGCCGCCTCGTCCTTCTCGATGCCGCTGCCGCCCGCCTATGGCCCGCCCGTGGAATCCGTCACGCCGCGCCTGGCGACGGCGGAGGAGCGCGGCGCCTATCTCGCGGGCCCGGTGGGGCATTGCATGGATTGCCACAGCCCGATGGGCGCGAACGGGCAGCGCGACCTGTCGCGCGCCGGCCAGGGCGGGCCGCCGATCACCGGGCCGCTCGGCCCCGTCGTGCCGCCCGACATCACCTCGGTCGGCCTGCGCGGCTGGAGCGACGTGGAGATCGCGCGCGCCATCCGCGAGGGCGTGTCGCGCGACGGGCGGCGCCTCGTTCCCCCCATGGCCTTCGCCAACTACGCCCGGATCCCGGAGGGCGAGATGCGCGACCTGATCGCCTATCTCCGCGCCCTGCCCGCCTCGCGCTGACGGTCAGAAGGCACCGGTGAGGGCGGTCACCGCCAGCACGGCGGCCAGCGCCAGGAGCGGGATCAGGCAGGCCACGACGAAGATGTCCGCATAGGACTGGCGATGCGTCATGCCGCACACCGCCAGCAGCGTCACCACCGCGCCATTGTGCGGCAACGCGTCCAGCCCGCCCGTTGCGATGGCGGCGACGCGGTGCAGCAGCGCCGGGTCGATCCCGGCCGCCACGCCGCGCTCCAGATAGGTTGCGCCCAGCGTCTGCAGGGCGATGCTCAGGCCGCCGGAAGCGGAGCCGGTGATGCCGGCGAGGATGTTCACCGCGACGGCGAGGGAGATGAGCGGATTGCCCGGCGCGATGCCCAGCACCGCGTCGCGGATCGCCGCGAAGGCGGGCAAGGCGGCCACCACCGCCCCGAACCCGACCAGCGAGGCGGTGTTGAGCGCCGGCAGCAGCGCCGCATTCGCTCCGCGCCCGAGCGCCGCCGGCAGGTCGGGCACCCGCCTGCGCCCCATCCAGGCCATCAGCGCGATCGCGCCCAGCAGGGCGAGGATGATCGCCCAGACGCCGCGCAGCGCCGCGAACTCCACCCCGCCGAAGCGCACTTCCGCCAGGTAGGCGGTGTCCAGCGCCGGCAAAACGGCGGAGGCCAGCACGAGGTTCAGCGACACCACCAGCAGGTTCGGCAGCGCGGCAAGCGCGGCGGAGGGCGCCTCCGTTCCCTCCAGCGGCGGGGGTGGCGCTCCCGGCGTGGCAAAGGCATGCGCCGCCACGCGCCGGTTCAGCCACAGCAGCCCGAGCCCGAGCATGATCGCCCCGGCCAGCACCCCCGCCCCCGGGGCGGCAAAGGCGGTGGTGCCGAAATGCGGCATGGGGATCGCGTTCTGGATGGCGGGGGTGCCGGGAAGCGCCGTCATGGTGAAGGTGAAGGCGCCGAGCGCGATGCTGGCCGGGATCAGCGTCGCCGGCAGGCGAGCGCGGCTGAACATCGCCGCGGCCAGAGGCTGCACCGCGAAGGCCACGACGAAGAGCGACACGCCGCCATAGGTCAGCACCGCGCAGGCCAGCACCACCGCCAGGATGGTGCGCCCCTCGCCCAGCCGGGCGGTGATGGCGCGCGCCAGGGCCTGCGCGGCGCCCGTTTCCTCCATCAGCCGCCCGAACACCGCGCCGAGCAGGAACAGGGGCAGGAAGGCGGCGACGAAGCTGCCCAGCGCCGGCATGAAGATCTGCGTGTAGGAAGCGAGCACGGGCGCGCCGGACAGGAGCGCCGCTAGCGCCGCCGCCGCTGGCGCCAGCAGCAGCACCGACACGCCGCGCCAGGACAGGACGATCAGCAGCCCGAGCGCGAGCAGGATGCCGGCGAGACCCCCCAACTCAGCCCGCCTCGCGGCCCAGCGTCGATTGGCGGCCGAGCGAGGCACCATGCCCCGCCAGCCACGCTTCCGCGGCGCGGGCGCCTAGCCCGTGCAGCCGGATCAGCGCGCCCCATTCCGGGTCCAGCTTGCTGCCCGGGCGGAGCCGGATGTCGTCTTCCGACGCCGCGATGCGATGCAGGCGCAGCCGCTTCACCCGCGCGAAGAAGGGGTTGCGGAATTCATGGTCCTCGCCCTCCTCCGCCAGCGCCTCGCGCAGCAGGGCGAGGCCGCGCAGCTCGCGCACCAGCCCGGCATTGAAGGTCACCTCGTTCAGCCGGGCCATGATGGCATCGGTGCTGCGCGGCACCGCCTCCCGCCGCGGCGGGTTGAGCTGCACCAGCAGGAGGTCGTCCGCCCCATCCTCGTGCAGCAGCGGAAAGAGCGGCGGGTTGGCGAGGTAGCCGCCATCCCAGTAGGCATTGCCCTCGATCTCCACGGCCTGGAACAGGTTGGGCAGGCAGGCCGAGGCCATCACCGCTTCCGCCGTCAGCTCCGCGTTGCGGAAGATCCGCATCTCGCCGGAGCGGAGGTCGGTCGCGGCGATGAGCAGGCGCGGGGATTCGGCGGCGCGAAGCCGCGCGAAATCCACCGAGTCGCGCAGGATGTCGAGCAGCGGGTTCAGGTTCAGCGGATTGAACTGGTAGGGCGAGGGATTGCCCGCCATGGCCTGGAACATTGCCGCCCAGGGCGCCACGAAGAGGCGCATGGCCGCCTCCCCGCTCCAGGCGAGGCCGGGCGGGAACACCGCCGCGAAGGGGCTGCGGAAGGGCGACTGGCGGCGCGCGGCGCGGCTCATCCGCTTCCAGAAGCGCCACAGCGCAGCGCGGGCCCCCGCCGCGCCGCCCTTCAACCAGCCATCGGCCAGCACCACCGCGTTCATCGCCCCCGCGCTGGCGCCGCTGATGCCGCTGAGCTGGATCCGCTCCTCCTCCAGCAGGCGCTCCAGCACGCCCCAGGTGAAGGCGCCATGCGCGCCGCCGCCCTGCAGGGCGAGGTCGAGCCGGACGGGCCTGCGCGTCGCTCGGGCCATGGGGCATCTCCTCCGGGCCGAAACGGGACTCGGGGCGGCCTATCCCCTCGACCGGGCTTCAGCGACGGGGCCGGGGCGCCCGCAGCAGGAACTGGCCGGAACCGCGCAGCGCTGGGATGTCGCGGGTCGCGCCCCGGGCGGGGCCGTCCAGCCGCTCGCCCGATCGGGCCAGCGCCCCGGTGAAGAAGGAGCGCGGGGTCATCCGCACCGCGACGCGCGACAGCGACCAGGGCGAGGCCTCGATCTCCCGCTCGCCGTTGGGGCCGGTACCGCCGCGCCGTCGGTCCCAGACCCGCACCTCGCCCGTGTCGAGATGCAGCCAGGTGGGGTAGAGCCCGACGCCCCCGGCCTTCATCGCGACGGCGCGGTCCATCGCCTCGCCCAGCTTGCGGCCGGGCATCCACAGGTCGAGGGCGCGCGCGGACAGGTGCTGGCTGTCCGGCGCGCCGCCGACCAGCGCATTGGTGGCGGGGGTGCGGTAGCCGGACAGGCAGGACACTTCCGACACCCGCACCGTCGTCGTCAGGCGCCAAAGCAGGTCGAGCAGCGCGGGGTCGAAGGCGCGGGACTGGCCGGTGCGGTGATCGGCCATGACGGCCGAGAAGTCGGCCACCGCTGCGGGGTCGAAGGCGTCGTCGGACTTGAAGGGGCCGCGGAACCACTTGCCGGTGTGGACGAACTGCACGGCGAGGCGACGGACCCCCTCCTCCGCACGAACGATGCGGGGGCAGGCCAGGGCCGCAAGGCCCAGCACCCATGCGCGTCGCTGCATCGTCTCTCCCCCTTGCCTGGGCGTGAGCCAGCATGGCCCGGCGAGGCGCCGTTCCCGGTGGGCAACGCCGGAGGCGGGGGCCGGGTTGCGGCCGCTACAGCACCTTTCCGGATTGTGGATCGACTAAGTGCATGTTGGCGAGGTCCGCGGTCAAGCGCAAAGGCTGGCCGGGGGCGGCGGGAATGGTGGGGTCCAGCCGGGCGCACAGGTCGCGCGTGCCTTCCATGTGGAAATGCACCAGCGTCTCCATGCCCATCGGCTCGATCACCTCCGGCACCACCTCGAGGTCGGCGTAAGTGGCGCGGCCCTGGCGCGTTTCGGTCAGGTGCTCGGGCCGGATGCCGAGCAGCACCTCCCTGCCCCCCTGGGAACGGTAGCGGTCGGAACGCTCGGGCGGGATGGGCAGGAGGATGTCGCCGGGCAGGCGAAGGTTCAGCGCGCCGCTCGCAGGCTCCACCCGCGCGGGGATGAAGTTCATCGCCGGGCTGCCGATGAAGCCCGCGACAAAGCGCGTGGCCGGGCGGTGGTAGAGCTCCTGCGGCGGGCCGACCTGCTCGATGATGCCGCCGTTCATCACCACCACGCGGTCGGCCAGGGTCATCGCCTCGACCTGGTCATGGGTGACGTAGACGGTGGTGGTGCGGACGGTCTGCACCACCTTCTTGATCTCGGTGCGCATCTGGACGCGCAGCTTCGCGTCGAGGTTGGAAAGCGGCTCGTCGAACAGGAACACCTTGGGATCCCGCACGATGGCGCGGCCCATCGCGACGCGCTGCCGCTGCCCGCCCGACAGCGCCCGGGGCTTGCGGTCGAGCAGCTGCGTGATGTCGAGGATGCGCGCCGCCTCCATCACCCGGCGCTGGATTTCCTCCTTGCGGAACTTCCGCAGGACGAGGCCGAAGGCCATGTTGTCGAACACGGTCATGTGCGGATAGAGCGCGTAGTTCTGGAACACCATCGCGATGTCGCGGTCGCGCGGCGGGATGTCGTTCACCACCGTGCCGCCGATGCTGATCTCGCCGCCCGTGATGTCCTCCAGTCCCGCGATCATGCGCAGCGTGGTGGACTTGCCGCAACCCGAGGGGCCGACCAGCACCACGAATTCGTGATCCGCGATCTCCAGGTCGATGCCCTTCACGGCCTGGACGCCACCCTCGTATTCCTTGACGAGGCGGCGGAGGGAGACTTGCGCCATGTGTTTCCTTTCCTGGCCCGGCTGATTCACGCCTCCGCGCCATGCGGCGCTGCGGCGGTCGGACGGGGCTAACCCTTGGTTGCGCCGGCCGTCAGGCCCGCGACGTAGTAGTCCATGAGGAAGGCGTAGACGACGACGGGCGGCAGCGCGGCCAGCAGCGCGCCGGCCATGAGCTGCCCCCAGGCGAAGGTGTCGCCGCGGATCAGCTGCGACACGACGCCGATGGTCAGCGGCATCTCGTCCGGCCGGGTGATGAAGGCGGTGGGATACACGAAGGCCGCCCAGGACACGGTGAAGGCGAAGATCGTCGCGGCGATGATGCCGGGCAGCGCCACCGGGATGAAGATGCGCCACAGCATCTGCAGCCACCCCGCGCCGTCGATCAGCGCCGCCTCGTCCAGTTCCTTCGGGATGGAGGCGAAGTAACCAATCATGATCCAGGTGCAGAAGGGCACGGTCAGCGTCGGATACACCAGCACCAGACCCCAGGTGGAGTTGAGCAGGCCGAGGCCGCCCACGATCTGGTAGAGCGGGATGAAGAGCAGCGTGTCGGGCACGAGGTAAGTGAGGAACACCCCCGTCGCCAGCCATTGCGAGCCCCAGAAGCGCATGCGCGACAGGGCGAAGGCGGCCGGGACCGAGATGAGCATGGTCACGATGACCACCAGCACCGTCACCTGGATGCTGTTCCAGAAGAAGCCGCGAAACATCTCGTTGCCGAGGATGGCGGCGAAGTTCTCCAGCGTCGGGCTGCGGACGATCCAGGGATTGCCGCCCAGGTCGGCGATCTCGGCGCTGGTCTTCAGCGCGGTGATCAGCATGTAGAAGGGCGGCGCCAGCATGACGATGGCGGCGATGATGAGCGAGACATAGGCGCTCCACAGAGCCCAGCGCCGCTCGGCGCGGAGCGAGCCCGCCTTGTGGAAGATCCCGTGCGCGGCGCGGGGGGCGGCGGTCGCGCTCATGCGCCGATCTCCTTGGTGCGCTGGTTGATGCCGCGCAGGACGAAGTAGGCGATCACGGCCAGCAGCGGGAACATGAACAGCGACACGGCGGCGCCGCGCGGGATGTTGCCCGACAGCACGCCGACCTGGAAGGCGTAGGAGGCGAAGACATGCGTCAGGTCGCGCGGGCCGCCATTGGTCAGCACGCGGACGATGTCGTAATTCGCGAAGGTGACGATGAGCGAGAACAGCACGGTGATGGAGATGATGTTGCGCATCATCGGCAGGGTGACGTAGCGCAGGCGCTGCCATCCCGTCGCGCCGTCGATGTCCGCCGCCTCGTAGAGCTGGTCGGGCACCGACTTCAGCGCCGCGAGGTACATGATCATGAAGAAGGGCGCCCCGTACCACACGTTCACGATGATGACCGAGATGCGCGCCCACCACTTCTCGCCCAGCCAGGGCACGGGCGGCACGGAAAAGACGGAGAGGAGCCAGTTGATGCTGCTGTAGGACGGCTCGAACATCCACCACCAGCCGAGGGTGGAGAGCGCGGGCGGGATCACCCAGGGCACCAGCAGCATGCCGCGCCAGATGCGCTGCCCCTTGGTGGGGATGTGGTGCAGCATGTGCGCCAGCCAGAAGCCGATCAGCGCCTTCAGGATCACGGCCGTGATGGCGAAGAAGCAGGACTGCCAGATCACCATCCGGAACGTGTCGTTGTCGAGCAGGATCGCGTAGTTCTCCAGCCCGATGAAGGCCGTCATCCGCCGGTTCAGCGTGGACAGGTAGATGGCGTAGGCCGCCGGCCAGGCGACCAGCCCGCCGATCACGCCCAGCAGCGGCAGGGTGAGCAGGAAGGCGACCGTGGAGCGGCGCCGCGCCATCTTCTGCAAGGTCGTGGGCGGGGCCGCGCGCGGCGCGACGGTGGGCGCGTTGCGGGCAATGGTGGCGTCACTGGCCATCCCTGGTCCTTTTCCCGGTCAAGCAAGGCGGGACGGGGCGCGCGGCCCCGTCCCCGGCGCCGATCAGCCGCGGCGCATGTTGTTGATCTCGCGCTCCAGCCAGTTGAGCGCCTGGTCGATCGTCTCCCCGCCCTGGGCGACGCGCGCGATGACCTTGGTGTTCAGCGCCTGGATGTACATCTGCCCCGCGAGTTCCGCCGGCGCCGGGGCGAAGGCGATGGAGGGCCGCGCGTCGTGGTGCGGCTTCAGCGGGTAGTTGAAGATGGTGCCGACCGGCGGCCCCTCCGTTTCCCACACCTTGAAGTCGCTCATCGAGGCGAAGGGCGGGATGTCGTAGCCGTTGGAGGTGTTGGTGGTGGTCTCGGCGCTGTCCCGCTCGGTCAGGAACTCCAGCAGGTTCTTCGCCGCGGTCTTGTTGCGGCCGAAGCTCCAGATGCCGCTGTTCCAGGGCAGGTAGGCGATGAAGCGCCCCTGCGGGCCGGAGGGCATGGGGATGGTCCAGCACTTCTCCGCCACCTGCGGCGCGTCGCGCTTCGCCACCGCCCAGGCGGAGGGCGGGTTGAACACCAGCGCCGAGCGGCCGGAGATCAGGGCGCGGTTGTTGGAGGCGTCGTCCCAGGCCCAGACGTCGTTGGGCAGGAAGCGCGCCAGCCGCACCGCGTATTCCATCACCTGGCGCAGCTGCTGGTTGTTGCGGATGGTCGGGTTGCCGCGCTCATCGGTGACGCGCGCCCCGTAGGAGTTGAAGAGCGCGCCGACCCAGTCCACCGCGTCGGTGAACTGGCCCATGGGCAGGCCGAAGGGGACGTTGGCCTTGTGGCACGCCTCGGCCGCACGCAGGAACGTGTCCCAGGTCCATTCGTCGGCACCGGGGCCCTTGCGGTTCTCCGCCGGCCACATGGCGCGCACGTCGAGGCCCGCATGTTCCTGCAGCAGGTCGAAGCGGCACAGCGCAGGCTTGTTCTGCGTGCCGGAGGTGGCGGGGACGGCGCGCCAGCCGCCGCGGTGCTTCGCCAGGTACTCGGCCACCTGGTTGGCCGGGCCGTACTTGGCGATCAGCCGGTTCATCACGTCGTCCACCGGCTCCAGCTGGTCGGCATAGGTGCCGACGTCCCAGGGCGAGAGCGAGATGATGTCGTGGCCCGAGCGGCTCTGCGCCTGGGCGGCGGCGGTGAGCTGGAGCTGGTTGCCGGTGGTGTTGATGAAGTCCAGCTGGACGTTGACGCGGTTGCGCTCGCCCCATTGGCCGCAGAGCTGGCGCAGCGCGCCGTTGCCGGTGGGAACCCAATGGTCCCAGAAGGCGCAGCGCAGCGTGGTGGTGGCCTGGCCGAAGACGGCCGGGGCGTGCAGTCCAACAGCGAGTCCCGCACCGGCGGCCAGTACGCCGCGGCGGGGCAGAGACGTGTCTGCCATTCTGAACTTCCTCCTGCATGGTCACGCGGTCTTTCGCCGCTGCGGGAAGCTTAGGCATCGCGCATCGCGCCGCGCAACCGCCTTGCCGCCCCCGGCCCGTCCCCTAGGATGACAGGATGGACATTCACCGCTTCGACGCGCTGGTCATCGGCGCCGGAATGGCCGGGGCCACGGCCGCCGCCCACCTCGCCCCCACGCATCGCGTCGCCCTGCTGGAAGCGGAGGAAAGCGCCGGCTTCCACGCCACCGGCCGCTCCGCCGCGATCTGGATCCTCAACTACGGCAACACGGATGTGCGCATCCTGACCGGGGCCTCCCGCTCCTTCTTCGAGGATCCGCCCGAGGGCTTCGGCCCCCTCGCCCACAAGCGCGCCATCCTGTCCCTCGCGCCGCCGGACCAGATGGAGGCGATGGAGGGGATGCTGCGCGTCGGCATGGGGCTGACGCCGATCCCCCTCGCCGAGGCGAAGGCGCTGGTGCCCGCGATCCGCGACGGCTACGCCGAGGCCGCGCTGATCGAGCGCGACGCCTTCGACATCGACGTGGCGGCGCTGCACCAGGGCTTCCTGCGGCAGGTGAAGGCGGCGGGCGGCGCGCTGGAGCTGCGCCACCGGACCGGCCGCGTCTGGCGCGAGGGCGGCGAGTGGCGAGCCGAAACCTCGGGCGGAGCCGTCTTCGCCGCGCCGGTCGTGGTGAACGCCGCCGGCGCCTGGGGCGACGAGGTGGCGCGCGCCGCCGGGCTGCGCCCGCTCGGCCTCCAGCCCAAGCGCCGCACCGCCTGCATCGTGGACCCCGCTCCCTACACCAGCACGGACTGGCCGCTGGTCGGCGACGTCATCCACTCCTGGTATGCCCGGCCCGAGGCGCGGTCCAAGCTCATGGTCAGCCCCGCCGACGAGACGGACAGCGAGCCGACCGACGCCCAGCCCGACGAGTACGACGTGGCCGTGGCGGTGGACCGGATGCAGGCGGGCCTCGACATCGACGTGCAGCGGGTCGAGCACAAATGGGCCGGGCTGCGGACCTTCGCCCCCGACCGCTCGCTCTGCATCGGCGAGGGGGAGGAACGCGGCTTCTTCTGGATGTGCGGCCAGGGCGGCTACGGCATCCAGACCGCGCCGGGGGCCGGGCGCCTCATCGCCGCGCTGGTGCGGGGGGCGGCGCCGGACGCGGATGTCGCAGCCGCAATCAAGCCGGTGGACCCGAAGCGCTTCGCAGGGTGACGCGCCGCATCCCTCCCGCGTTGGGGAGGGATGAGGCAGGCGCTGCGCAACCGTTTCATCTTCTTCTCGCTGATCCTGGGCGGCGCGATCTGGGCCGTCAGCACCTGGGCGGGGCTGCCCGGCATGGACGGGCTGATGGCGGGCTGGATCACCCATGTCGTCGCGCACGCCATCTGGGTCTGGAAGCACCTGGGCTGCGCCTCGCCGGATGCCATGCGGGAGCGGACACGGCGGCTGGGCCAGGGGCGCGCCACGGTGCTGGGCATCGCCGTGCTGGCGGCCTCGGTGGCCGGTGGAACGGTCATGGCGGAGCTGGTCATGCAGAAGGAGGCCGCCGCCTGGGAGCGGGTGCTGGCCGTGGTGACCATCATCGCGGCCTGGGTGCACATGCACCTGCTCTTCGCGCAGGAATACGCGCATGAATACTGGGAGGAGGATCGCGGCCTGGACTTCCCCGGCGGCGACGGCACGCCCGAGTTCACCGAGTTCCTCTACGTCGCCGCCATGGTCGGAACGGCCGGGCAGGTGAGCGACACGCCGACCAACAAGCCCGACATGCGCAAGCTCGTGATGATCCACGCGCTCGTGTCCTTCGCCTTCAACGCGGCGATCCTGGCGGCGACGCTGGAGGTGCTGGGCAACCTGGCCGGCTAGCCCGAAGCCGCCTCCAGCGCGCGGGCGAGGTAGAGCTCGGCCATGGGGGCGTAGGCCTCCCAGGTTTCGCGCAGCGCGGCCAGCGGGCGCGGCGAGAAGTCCACGCGCAGGTCCACGTCGGGAAACACGTGCGGGCCCTGCACGCGCAGCGCGGCGGAAACGAGTGGCACGCCCTCGCCGCCCGCCGCCTCCCCCGCTTCCAGCGCGCGGAGAAGGCGCTCGGCCAAAGGCTCCTCTGCCGCGGCGAGCGCCGCGTCCAGCATGGCGCGCGGCACGCGGTCATTGCTGAGGATGTTGCCGATAGCGACGCAGCCCGGCCCTTCGGCGGAGGCGAGCACGCCGCGGATGGAGGGGCCGGTCCAATGCGCGGTGCGCCCGGCCGCGTCCAGCACCGCCACCTGCCGCCATTGCCGGTGCGGCGAGGTGGCGACCAGCGCCGCCACCGCCTCCTCCGCCGTGCAGCCCGAGGCGAGCAGCGCAAGGCCGCGGGGGCCGAGCCGCATGTCGGTGCGCGCCTGGGTCAGCACCGCCCCCTGCCCTGCCGCCGTCCAGGGCACGCGTGCGCCCACCGCCGGCGAGGAGGTGGTGACGGCGGCGCCGAATGCCCCCGTGCGCGGGCAGCGGATCAGCAGGGAGAAGGTCATGGCGCCCTCATGTCGCACCGCAGCAGGGCTTGCGGGAGTTGAAATGTCAGACCTAGACTTCGCCATGCTGACAAGCAAGGCACGCGGAGCCCCGTCCCGCACCCTCCGGCCTCATGCTGCCTGACGCGCGGACGCTGCGCGTGGTGCAGCGGCGCCGGCCCGGCCGTTGGCTCGCCACCATCCTCGTCCTCGCCCTGCTCGCCCTCGTCATCCGCGCCTTCGCCCTCGGCCAGATCGACTGGGCCGTGGTCGGCGAGTACATGACCGCGCCGGTCATCCTCGCCGGGCTGGTGAACACGCTGGTGATGACGGTCTGCGCCATGGCGCTCGGCCTCGCGCTCGGGGTGCTGGCGGCGGTGATGAGCATGTCGCCCAACCCGGTGATGGTGGGTGTGGCGAAGTTCTACATCTGGTTCTTCCGCGGCACGCCGCTGCTGCTGCAGCTGCTGCTGTGGTTCAACCTGGCGCTGATCTTTCCGCGCCTCGGCATTCCCGGCCTGTTCGAGGCGCGGACGGTGGACGTCATCACGCCCTTTGTCGCCACCTGGCTGGGCCTGGGCATCAACCAGGGCGCCTATACGGCGGAGGTGGTGCGGTCGGGCATCCTGTCGGTGGACCGCGGTCAGGCGGAGGCGGCGCAGGCGGTGGGGATGACGCGCATCCAGGCCATGTTCCGCATCGTGCTGCCGCAGGCGCTGCGCGTGATCGTGCCGCCCGTGGGCAACGAGGTGGTTAGCATGGTGAAGCTCACCTCCGTCGCCAGCGTGATCCAGTTCTCCGAGATCCTGCGCAATGCGCAGACCATCTACTACGCCAATGCGCGCGTGATCGAGCTGCTGATCGTCGCGGCCGCCTGGTACCTCGCGGCGGTAACGGTGCTGTCGCTGCTCCAGGCCATGCTGGAACGGCGGCTGGCGCGCGGCGTCGCGACGGCGGGACGTCCCGCATGAGCGAGGCGGCGATGCCCATGGTGGCGGTGCGCCACCTGTCCAAGTCCTTCGGCGCCGTGCGCGCCCTGACCGATGTGAGCCTGGATGTGGCGAAGGGCGAGGTGGTGTGCCTGCTCGGCCCCTCCGGCTCCGGCAAGTCCACGCTGCTGCGCTGCGTGAACCACCTGGAGAAGCCCGATGCCGGCGCGGTCTGGCTGAACGGGGAGCTGATCGGCTACCGGCGCGACGGCGACCGGCTGCTGGAACTTCCCGATGGGGAGGTCGCGCGGCAGCGGCAGCGCTTCGGCATGGTGTTCCAGCGCTTCAACCTGTGGCCGCACAAGACCGCCTTGCAGAACGTCATGGAAGGTCCATTGCGCGTGCTGCGCCGCCCCGCGCGCGAGGCGCGGGCGCGCGCCGAGGCGCTGCTGGCCCGCGTCGGACTCGCGGACAAGGCCGATGCCTGGCCGGCGCAGCTTTCCGGCGGGCAGCAGCAGCGCGTGGGCATCGCCCGCGCCCTCGCCATGGAGCCCGAGGTGATGCTGTTCGACGAGCCGACCTCCGCCCTCGACCCCGAGCTGGTCGGCGAGGTGCTGGCCGTGATGCGCGACCTGGCGCGCAGCGGCATCACCATGATGGTGGTGACGCACGAGGTCGGCTTCGCGCGCGAGGTCGCGGACCGGGTCGTGTTCATGGATGCGGGCACGGTGGTGGAGGAAGGGCCGGCCGCGCAGGTGCTGGGCCAGCCGCGCCAGGCCCGCACCCAGGCCTTCCTGGCCGCCGTGCTGGCCTGACAAACCGAGGAGACCGACGATGTTCCGACAGATCCGACGCCGCGCAGCCGCCCTGGTGGGCGCGGCGCTGCTTCTCGCCCCGCTCGCCGCCCTGGCGCAGGACAGCATCCCCCTGCCCGACCGCATCCGGCGCGCGGGCAAGATCGTCGTCGCCACCTATCCGAACTACCCGCCGCTCACCTATCGCGACCCGCAGACCAATGCCCGCCTCGGCTTCGACGTGGAGCTGACGGAGGCGATCGGGCGGCAGCTGGGCGTTTCGGTCGAATGGCAGGAAATGCCCTTCGTGCAGTTCTTCCCCTCCCTGCAGACGGGACGGATCGACCTCGCCATCGACGGCATCTCCGACCTGCCGGCGCGGCGCGGGCCGCTCGACTTCGTGAACTACCTGCGCACCGGGGCGCAGTTCCTCACCCTGGACCGCAACGCCGCCATCCGCGAGCCGACCGACCTGTGCGGCAAGCGCGTGGGCGCCAGCCGTTCCACCAACTGGCCGCGCAACATCGAGGCGTGGTCGCAGGAGAATTGCGTGGCGCGGGGCCGCCCGGCGATCACCGTGGTGGGCACCGAAGGCTCGGTGGACGCACGCACCCAGCTGCGCACCGAGCGCATCGACGCCTCCGTGCAGGGCAACGAGACTATGGGCTGGCTGATGCGGCAGGAGCCGGGCGTGTACCGCACGCTGGGCGAGCCCTTCACCGAGAACCTGACCGGCATCCCCGTCGCCTCCTCCGAGCCGCAGCTGCGCGACGCCGTGAAGGCGGCGCTGGAGAGGTTGCTGGCCAACGGCACCTACCGGGAATTGCTCCGCAAGCACGGGCTTGAGGCGAACGCGCTTTCCGCCATCACCGTCAACGCGGGGCGCTGAGCGGTGGCGGACGCGACGCGCGAGGGGCTGATCCGACGGCTGGAGGAGGAGCGGGAGGGGCTGATCGCCTTCCTGCAGGGTTTCCTGCGCGCCCGCTCCGCCAACCCACCGGGCGACACGACGGAGGCCGCGACCTTCCTGGGCGACTGGCTGGACAAGCAGGGCGCGCCCTGGCGGATCGCCGCCGCCAAGCCGCACCTGCCCAACATCGTCGGCAGCTTCGAGGGGGCGCGGCCCGGGCGGCACCTCGTGCTCAACGGCCATATCGACGTCTTCCCGCCGCTGGACGAGAGCGGCTGGTCCGGCGAGCGGCGCGACGGAAGGATCTTCGGCCGCGGCGCCTCCGACATGAAGGCGGGCACCGCGGCCGGCGTCATCGCCTATGCCTGGCTGCACGGGCTGCGCGAGCAGCTGGGCGGGCGGCTGACGCTGACCGCCGTGTCGGACGAGCAGACGGGCGGCGAGTTCGGCACGCGCTGGCTGTTCGAGACGATGCGCGACGAGGTGCTGGGCGATTGCTGCCTGAATGGCGAGCCCTCGGGCCTCAACAACGTGCGCTTCATGGAGAAGGGCACGCTGCGCGTCATCGTCACCATCCGCGCGCCGGGCGGGCATGGCGGCTACCCGCATCTGTCGCGCAATCCGGTCAAGATCGCCGCAGAGATGATCGCGGAGTTCGAGCGCCGCTTCCACATGCGCGAGACGGTGCTGCCCGAAGCCGTGTCGCGCGCCCTGACGACGCCGGAGGCGGTGGCGGTGCTGGAGGCCGGGATGGGCGCCGGCGCGGCGGAGGTGGTGCGCCGCATGACCTTCAACCCCGGCGTGATCCAGGGCGGGCTGAAGGTGAACCAGATCCCGCATGAATGCCGCTTCGAGGTGGATCTCCGCATCCCCGTCGGCATCGACCGCGACGCAGTGCTGGACGAGGTGAAGGAGGTCTGCGCGGCGCACGAGGCGGAGTTCTCCGTCGTCCACAGTCATTCCTATCCCGGCAGCATGGCCGACCCCGAGAGCGAGATGATGCGCATCATCCAGGACAACGCCGAGGCGGCGACGGGCCGGCGCCCGGTGCCCATGTCCTCGCTCGGCGGCTCGGACAGCCGCTACTGGCGCTACGAGGGCGTGCCTGCCTATCTCTACGGCCCCTCCCCGGTTTCCATGGGGCGCGGCGACGAGAACGTCTCGGAGGAGGAGTACCTGGCCGTGGTGCGGGTCCACCTGCTTTCCGCCTATGACTACCTGCGCGCAGGAGGCTGAGATGTTCGACCTGCATGCCCTGGAGGAGGCGGAGAAGCTGGTGCGCCGCTTCTTCCCAGCCACCCCGCAATACAACTGGCCGCTCCTGGAAGCGCGCACGGGGTGCGAGGTGTGGGTGAAGCACGAGAACCACACCCCCACCGGCGCCTTCAAGGTGCGCGGCGGGCTGGTCTACATGGACGGGCTGCACTCGCGCGGGGTCATCACCGCGACGCGCGGCAATCACGGCCAGTCCCTCGCCTATGCCGGGGCGCGCCATGGCGTTCCGGTCACCATCGTCGTGCCGCACGGCAACAGCCGCGAGAAGAACGCCGCGATGCGCGCCCTGGGCGCGACGCTCGTCGAGCACGGCGCCGATTTCGACGAGGCGCGGGTGGAGGCGCAGCGCCTCGCGGAGCAGGATGAGCTGGACTTCGCCCCCTCCTTCGCCGAGCCGCTGGTGCGCGGCGTCGCCACCTATGCGCTGGAGCTGCTGCGCGGCATCCCGGTTCCCGATGCGCTCTACGTGCCGATCGGCCTCGGGTCGGGCATCTGCGGCTGCATCATGGCGCGCGACCTTCTGGGGCTTTCGACCGAGATCATCGGCGTGCAGAGCACCGGGGCGGATGCCTATGCGCGCTCCTTCCGCGAGGGGCGTGTGGTGGAAACGGAGCGGGCAGACACGAAGGCGGACGGCATGGCGACGCGCGTGCCCGATCCGGCGGCGCTGGCGATGATCCGGCGCGGCGCCTCGCGCATCGTCACGGTGACCGATGACGAGGTGCGTGACGCCATCCGCGCCTATTGGCAGGACACGCACAACCTCGCGGAGGGGGCGGGCGCCGCGCCGCTCGCCGCCCTCATGCAGGAACGCGAGGCAATGAAGGACCGCCGCGCGGCGGTGATCCTGTGCGGCGGCAACATCGACCTCGACCTGTTTCGCGAATGGGTCCTCGCATGATCGTCCGCCACGTGCGCCCCTGGGGCGGCGCGCCCACCGACATCGCGGTGGAGGGCGACCGCATCGTCGCCATCACGCCCTCCGCCGCGAAAGGGCCGTCGCTGCTCGCGCTGCCGGGGCTGGTGGAAGGGCATTGCCACCTGGACAAGACCTTCTGGGGCCGTCTCTGGTGGCGCAACGAGGTGGGGCCGCGCCGCGAGGACCGCATCGCCAATGACCGGGTGGCGCGCCGCTCGCTGGACCCGCGCCGGGAAGGCCGCGCCCTGGCGGAGGAGCACCTGCGGAACGGCACGACGCGGCTGCGCTCCCACGTGGATATCGACGACGATTCGCGGCTGCGCCATGTCGAGGCGCTGCTCCTGCTGCGCGAGGAGATGCAGGGGCGGATGGAGATCCAGCTCGTCGCCTTTCCGCAGGCCGCCATCCTCCGCACCCGGGGCTGCGAGGAGTGGATGGACGAGGCGCTGCGCATGGGATGCGACGCGGTGGGCGGGCTCGACCCTTCCCTCATCGACCGCGACCCAGTGGGGCATCTGGACGCGGTGTTCCGCCTCGCCGAGCGGCACGGCAAGCCGGTGGACATCCACCTGCACGAGCCGGGCGAGCTGGGCGCCTTCGCACTGGAACTGGTGGCGGAGCGGACGCGCGCCCTGTCCATGAAGGGGCGCGTCACGGTGAGCCACGCCTTCGCGCTGGGCGAGGTCGCGCCGGAGCGCGCCGCCGCGCTCTACGCGCTGCTGGCGGAAACGGGAGTTTCGCTCTGCACCTCGGCGCCCGCCTATCGGGCGACGCCCTCGGTGCGGCGCGCGCGTGAGGCGGGGGTGGTGCTTTTCGCCGGCAACGACAACATCCGTGACGGCTGGAACCCCGCCAACGCGCCCGACATGCGGGAGCGGGCGGAGGCAGTGGCGCTGAAGAACGACTTCCGCCGCGACGACGAGGTGGAATGGGCGCTGGAGACCGTCTCCACCCTGGGCGCGCAGGGCTGCGGCTTCGCGGATTACGGGCTGACGCCGGGCGCGCGCGCCGACATCGTGCTGCTGGAGGCGGACACGCCGGCCGAGGCGGTGGTCAGCCGCGACCGCCCCGTGCGCGTCATCAGCCATGGCAGGGACATTCCCCTCGCCCGCTCCTGACCCCTTCCCTGGCCGACGGCGCGGCGTTCCCGCGGCGATGCGAAGCATCGTCGTGGGGTTGACGAAGGGGCCCCGCGAGAAGGCGAGGCGTTCTCGTGGGGCTCAGATGATCTGGTAGCGCGCCCGCGCCGCGCGCTCGATGGCGCCGGCGATGAGCCGGTCCAGCTCCAGCCCGATGCGAAGCTGCTGCAGGAAGACCAGCTCGTTCTCCGTCGCCTCGCCATCCGCCGCCGCCACGTCGCAGGCGAGGAGGTAGGCGGTTTCGCGCAGGCGCATGGGCAGGGCGTCGCGGATCAGGTCCAGCGCGCGGTCCAGCCCGTCCCCCGCGGCCAGGAGCGGCAGGCAGGCCTCCGTTGCCTCGTCCACCTCCTGCGCGTCCACGCCGGCGAAGGCCGGGAGGTCACGCACCAGCCCGGTCATGCGGCGAAGTTCCGCCTCGTCGATATGCGCGCCGGACGCGGCCATGAACAGCATGGCGCAGAGCAGGGCCTGGTGGGGGGTCAACTGGTCGGGAATGGCGTTCATCCCGGGTTCTCTCCTGGTTCGGTGCCGTAACCCTCCAACAAAGCCCGAGTTTCACGGATCGCCTCGGCGAGGGGGACGCGGCGCGGCACCACCCCCTCCGGCAGGGCGGCGAGGACGCGGGTCGGGGCGGCGCGGTCCAGCAGGACGAAGACGCCCCGGTCATCGGCACGGCGGACGAGGCGGCCGAAGGCCTGGCGCAGCCGGTGTCGCGCCTCGGCGTCGTCGTGGTTCTGCGGGTGGCCGCCGGACAGGTGCAGGCGCCGCTCGCGGTTCAGGATGGTGCGGCGCGGCCAGGGCACGCGGTCGAAGACGAGCAGGCGCAGGGAGCGCCCGGGCACGTCCACCCCATCGCGCATCGCATCCGTGCCGAGCAGGCAGGAATCCTCCTCGGCGCGGAACACGTCCACCAGCGTGGCATTGTCCATCGCGTCCACGTGCTGGGCGTAGAGCGGCAGGCCGGCTTCCTCCAGCTTCGGGGCGATGCGGCGCGCCACCTCGCGCAGGCGGCGGATGGCGGTGAACAGGCCGAGGGCGCCGCCGCCGGCCGCCAGGAACAGGTCGCGCATCGCGCCGCTCACCTGCCCGGCCATGCGCGTGTCCACGTCGGTGACGACGAAGGCGCGGGTGCTGCGCGCGTAGTCGAAGGGGCTGGGCACGGCGGCGCGGATGGCGGGCGACGGCAGGTGGACGGCGCCGGTGCGCGCCTCCGCCTCGCGCCACGCCGCCTCGGGATCGTTGCGGCGGGCCGCGTCGGTGAGGGTGGCGCTGGTGACCAGCAGCCCGTGGGCCGGCGCGGCCACGACCTGGGCGAAGGGGATGGTCGGGTCCAGCCAGTGCCGGTGCAGCCCGGCATCCCAGTCGCGCCCGTCGCGGCGGTCGAGCTGCAGCCAGTCCACCATCACCGGGCGCGTGCCGGGTTCCGGCGAGGGGGCGGCGAGCGTGCCCAGCATGCCGCGCCAGGCGGCGAGCGGGTTGAGGGCGCGGCGTTCGATCCCACCCATCGCGGTTTCCAGGCGGATGCGCTCGCCCACCTCCATGGTGCCGGAATCCTCCTCCTCCAGCCGGGCGCGCAGGCGGTCGCGCAGCGTGGTGAGCGGGGTTTCCAGCCCTTCCAGCGCCAGGCGCAGCGCGTCGCCCGCCTCGGCCAGGGCGGGACCGACCGGATGGAGGTCGCATTCGAGGGAGTAGACGCCCTCGTCCTGCGGCGCGCGGGCCAGGACCTGGGCGCGCACGGCGTGGAGGAACCCCTCGGCCGGGTTGGGGATGAGGGGGGCCTCGTCGCCGATGCGGCCGAACCAGCCGGAGGTCGGCAGGGCGAGCCGGGCGGCGTGCAGCGCGGCCTCCAGCGGCGGCAGCAGGTCGGGGATGTCGCCGGCCAGTTCCTCGATGCGGGCGCGCAGCCCCTTGGCGCGGGAACGGCCGCCCTCCGCGCCCAGCAGCCAGCGGCGCAGCTCCAGCGCCTCGACGCCGGAAAGGGCGGCGGAGAAGGCGTTGTCGGCGGCGTCGAAGATGTGGTGTCCCTCGTCGAAGACGAATCGCGTGGGGCGGCCGTCCTCGCCGCCGCCCGTGGCCGCCTGCACCATCACCAGCGCGTGGTTCGCCACGACGAGGCGCGCATGGCGGGCGCGGCGGATCGAATGCTCGACGAAGCACTTCTTGTAGTGGGGGCAGGCGGAGCGGATGCATTCGCCGCGCCGGTCGGCGAAGCCGGCCAGCGTGCCGGGCGGGAAGAGTTCCAGCAGCCAGCCGGGGAAGTCGCCGCCCTGGATGTCGCCGTCGCGCGTGGCCGAGGCCCAGCGCGCGACGAGGGCGAGCGGCAGCGCCATGCTGCGCATCCCCGCCTGGCCGAGGGATTCGTCGAAGTTCAGCAGGCAGAGGTAGTTCTCGCGCCCCTTGCGGATGGCGACGCGGCTGCGCCGTTCCTCCGGGTCGGGAAACAGGCGCGCCAGTTCGCCGTCGATCTGGCGCTGGAGGTTGCGGGTGAAGGTGGAGAGCCAGACCGGCGCGCCGTTGCGCTCGGCCCAGAGCGAGGCGGGGGCGATGTAGCCCAACGTCTTGCCCGTGCCCGTCCCGGCCTCGGCCAGGACGAGCTGCGGCGCGCCCTCCGCCTCGCGCGGGGCAAAGGCGGCGGCGGCGGCAGAGGCGAAGTCGGCCTGCTGCGGGCGCTGCTCGGCCGAGCCGCCCAGCATCTCGGCAAGGCGGCGGCGCGCATCGGCGGGGGAGACGGCGTGCGAGGCGGGGGGCGGCGGCGGGCCGGTTTCCTCCCATTCGGGCAGGCGGCGCCAGACCTTCAGCGCCTCGCGCCCTGCCTTCATGCCGGGCTGGCCCAGCGCGGCCAGCACGCTGTCGGCCCAGGGCCAGGCGATGGTGTCGCGCAGATGGGCGGCGATGGCGGCGGCGCCCCGCCCCGCCTCCGTCCCCGCGAGGCGGGACAGGCGGCGCAGCAGCGCCCCGGCGAGTTCGGGCAGGAGGATGGCGGCCGCCTCGTCATCCGCCGGCACGGGCAGGTCCAGGGCCAGGGCCAGGCCGCGCGGCGTCGGCGGCGCGGGCTCCGCCGGGCAGGCGAAGGCGAAAAGCTCCAGCAGGTCCAGTGCCTCCTCGAAGGGCGGGAGGTCGAGGCGGCGCGCCGTGGCCGGGGCGTGGACCAGCAGCGGCGCGGGCTGTTCGGCCAGGGCATTCGCGACCGCCGTCGCCCCCAGCACGCGGACCTCCCCTTCCGTGGAAAGGAGCGTGGCACGTCCAAAGGCGGCAACAAGGGAAGGCGCCTCGGGCAGCAGGAGGCGGGGGGCGGGAGAGGCCATGGAGCCGGGGTTATGCGCCGCGCCAACCGGGCGGCCAAGCCAGGCGTTGCTCGCGGACATCATTCAATTTCATTGAAAGACCGCGCCATGGCTTCCAGCATCCAGGACACCTACATCACCGGACTGAAGAACGCCCACGCCCTGGAAACCCAGGCCGTCCAGCTCCTGTCCCGCCAGCTGGAACGGATCGAATCCTATCCCGAGATGGCAGCGAAGATCCGCGAGCACCTCGCCGAGAGCGAGGAGCAGGCGAAGCGGCTGGAGCAGCTCCTGGAACGGCACGGCACCAGCCATTCCATGCTGAAGGACTTCGTCACAGGGCTGACCGGCAACGTCGCCGCCCTGGCCCATGCGCCGATGCAGGACGAGGTGATCAAGAACACCTTCGCCAACTACGCCTTCGAGCATTTCGAGATCGCGGCCTATCGCTCGCTGATCGCGCTGGCCCAGGCGGCGGGCGACACGCAGGCCGTGCCGGTCCTGGAGCAGAGCCTCGCCGAGGAGGAGAAGACGGCGAAGTGGATCGGCGAGCGCATCGAGAAGATCACGCTCGAATACGCGCAGCGCGAGGCGGCGGGGATGAAGGCGGGGATCTGATCCCCCGCGCTCGGGCCCCTTGGCGCCGGGCGCGGCGTCACCTGCCGGAATAGCTGTTCGGCTTGGTTTGGCCCTCCGCGCCCACGCGCGGAGGGCGCGCTTTCATTCGGGTTCCGGCGAAGGAAGCGAGGGTGCCGCAGCCACCTCCTCCAGTGCCACCCCTGCCGCTTCCAGCACGGCCCAGGCTTCCGTCCCGTTCGCGACGAAGTGCAGCAGGTCCAGATCCGCGGGCGCGATCACGCCGGCCTCGGCCATGGCTTCCCAGTGGATGAGGCGGCGCCAGTACTCCGCATCCACCAGAACGATGGGCGTGGGACGCATGCGGCCGGTCTGGCGCAGGGTCAGCAGCTCGAACAGTTCGTCGAGCGTGCCGAAGCCGCCGGGGAACACCACGAGGGCGTTGGCCCGCATCGCTAGGTGGAACTTGCGGATGGCGAAGTAGTGGAACTGGAACGTCAGTTCTGGCGTGGTGTAGCGGTTGGGCACCTGCTCGTGCGGCAGGCGGATGTTGAAGCCGACCGAGGGCGCGCCGGCCTCGCGCGCGCCGCGGCTCGCCGCCTCCATGATGCCGGGGCCGCCGCCCGTCGCGATCACGTTGTCGCGCGCCCCCTCTGCCTCGCGCAGCGCGCCGCCCCGTTCCGACGCGATGCGGCCGAAGCGCCGCGCCTCCTCGTACCAGGCGGCGTGGCCGCCGGCCCCACCCTCCCGCACGCGGGCGCCGCCGAACACGACGATGGTGGAGCGCACGCCCCAGGCCTGCAGCGCTTCCTCCGTCTTGGTGTACTCGACCTGCAGCCGCAGCCCGCGCATGGAATCGCTCATCAGGAAGTCGCGGTCCAACATCGCGAGGCGATAGCTGGGACCTGGCCGCGAAGGACGGATGGGACGGGGCTTGCGTGGCATGGACACTCCTTCGGCGCTGGTGGCGTGCCATCGCCTTGCCGATGCTGCCCGAACGCGCAGCGAGGGCGCGGGTGGAGGCTAGGCCGAACTTCTGTGGCGCCGCTGCTCCGGCGAGGGGCCTTCCAGGCGGCTTTCATGCCGGCCGGGCGGTGTGGTAAGGGCCTCGGGGCGTCTCCGTAGCTCAGCAGGATAGAGCACCAGATTCCTAATCTGGGGGCCGTGGGTTCGAATCCCGCCGGGGACACCATTCTCTCAGTATCTTAGGCGAGCTTTGGCGTTCGTGGTCTGTGGAAACGCTGCGGACCTGGCTGGGGTGGCACTTTCCCAGCCGCTTAGATCCTTCGCATCGACATGCCCGGGACAGACCAAAACGCTTCCGGGTTTACCCAGCGGCCCACCTGCTTAGGTTGGGCAAGAGCTGATCTCAGCTCGACTTTGGCCATTTGCGGGAGCTGAGGCGGCGGAGCGGGTGAGCGGCTAAGCTGGAGGCGTCCCGGCCAAAGGACAGCCGCCATGCTGCGCCTACCAGCCCGCTTCGCCGCG
>NZ_JAPFQI010000035.1 GCF_026183895.1 Sabulicella glaciei
AGCTTGGGTCGCTCACGCGGCAACAGCGGCGCCACCGCCGCCCATAACTCGTCGGAAACAAGAGGCTTCGCCATGGAAGCCCCAACGCTCAGAACCCAGTTCTGTTAGGCGCTTTTAACCGCGCCCTGGTGGCCTCGGTGGGCGAGGCGCCGGTGGCGGAGCGCCTGCTGACGGCGGGCGTGACGGCCTGGACCGGCCCCAACACGCCGGAGACGACGCGCGAGTTCCTCCAATCGGAGGTCCGCAAGTACCAGGAGGTGGTGCAGCGCACCGGCGTCCGGCTGGAGCGTTGATGCCCCGGGCATTCCGCGCTTGACTGTCGGCGACCAGAGGAACGCCGAACGATGGATGGAATGCCGCAGGTGAAGCCCGCACGCCCCGTGGCGCGCGGGCGCTTGTTCTTCGCGAACCCGGGGCCGACCAACATCCCCGACTCCGTCCTGCTCGCCACCGCGCGCGCCAGCATGGACTTCAACGACCCGGCCTTCCTCGCCGTCTACGACGCTTGCGTGGAGGGGCTGAAGAAGGTGCTGAAGACGAAGCAGCACCTGTTCATGTACACCGCCTCCGGCCACGGCGCCTGGGAGGCGTCGCTGGTGAACACGCTTTCGTCCGGCGACCACGTGCTGATCCCGGAGACGGGGCACTTCTCCGATTCCTGGGCGAAGATGGCGAAGGCGCTCGGCCTGCGTGTGACGCTGCTGGAGGCCGACTGGCGCCGCGGCATCGAGATGGCGAGGATCCGCGAGGCGCTCGCCGCCGACACTTCGCACGACATCAAGGCGGTTTGCTGCGTCCACAACGAGACGGCCGCCGGCACGCGCCTGCCGGTCGAGCAGGTGCGCGCCATCCTGGACGAGGTGAAGCACCCGGCGCTGCTGATGGCGGATACCATCTCCTCGCTCGGCTGCTTCGATTTCCGCATGGATGAGTGGGGCGTGGATGTCTGCGTCGGCGGCTCGCAGAAGGGGCTGATGCTGCCCACCGGCTTCTCCTTCACCGGCGCGTCGGAGAAGGCGATGGCAGCGCATCGCGCGTCCAAGCACCCCCGGCACTATTTCGACTGGACGGAGATGCTGGCGCGCCGGCAGAAGAGCTTCGTCGGCACCGTCCCGGTCACGCTGTTCTACGGGCTGCAGGAAGCGCTGCGCCTGATGCTGGACGAGGAAGGGCTGGACAACGTGTTCAGCCGCCACGCGCGCCTGGCGAAGGCGGTGCGTGCCTGCGTGAACCACTGGTCCGGCAACAACGGCCCGCAGCTTTTCTGCCAGAACCCGGAACGCGCCTCGGACAGCGTCACCGCCGTGCTGATGCCCGAGGGCCACGATGCCGAGAAGGTGCGCAAGATCGCGCTGGAGCGGTTCAACGTTTCCACCGGCGGTGGCCTCAACAAGCTGGGCGGCAAGGTGTTCCGCATCGGCCATCTCGGCGACCTGAACGAACCGATGATCCTGGGCACGCTCGGCGCCGTCGAGATGGCGCTGAGCCTCGCGGGCGTGCCGCACGCCAAGGGCGGGGTGCAGGCGGCAATGGATTCCCTGGCATCTTCTTGAATTCGCGGGCGTTTCTTTCGGGCACCAGGAAAGGAACGCCCATGGCCCTGCTCGCCGCGCGCATCCACCCGGCCCTCCCCATGCTTGGGGGTGAGGCGCGGATGCTGGGCCACGTGAACCGGCAGGAGCGCCGGCACACGAAGCTGGCCCGGGACTCCGCCGGACGGCACCACCTTTGGCCGCTTTCGTCGGCGGCGACGATGGACGGGGCGCGGCCCACCCTGCTCATGCCTCCCGCCGAGGCCCCCGTCCTGGAAGCCTGAGCGCCGGACCCGCGTTTCCCCTCCGGTTCCCGCAGGAGGAGACGACGATGATTCACGGCATCACCGAGCACATGGAGATCCTGGGCAGCGATGGCGGTCTGGTCGGCCGCGTCGACAAGGTCGAGGGCGACCGCATCAAGCTGACCAAGGACAGCGACCCGCACCATGCGGGCCACCACCACACCCTGCCGCTTTCCGCCGTGCAGTCCACGGAGGGCGGAAAGCTTACGCTGCAGATGACCGCCAGCGAGGCGCTCTCCAAGCTGCAGAAGCAGATGGGCTGAGCCACCGGGTTCCGCGCGTGCCCGCTCCGGAAAGCGGAGCGGGGGCGAGGGCACGGGCGGCGGCTCGCCGCGCCGGACGCGCTCTCGCCCCCGGTGAAGGCCTGCGCGGCGATTCCGGCTAGGCTCCCCGCGCAGCAACGGCGAGGCGATTCGTGGACCGCACCCTCTGGCATTGCCACATCGCCGTGTCGCTGGACGGCAAGATCGCTCGCCCCGACGGGTCGGTGGACGACTGGCTGGCCGCGGATTTCCCGGCCGAGGAGTTCGGCTTCGACGCGTTCTTCGCGGGGGTCGATGCGATCCTGATGGGCCGCGGGACCTATGACGCGGTCCGGGGCTTCGGCGACTGGCCCTATCCCGGCAAGCCCACGGTCGTGCTGACGACGCGGCCGCTGGACGACGTGCTGCCCGCTGGCGTGGAATTCCGATCCGGAGACGCGGCCGCCGTCGCCGCCGAGCTGGAGGCGCGGGGATACCGCCGCGTCTGGGTCGAGGGCGGTGGCCAGCTCATCCGGTCCATGATCGCGATCGGCCGGCTCGACGTGCTCGAGATGGCGGTGATCCCCATCATCCTGGGCGACGGCATTCCGCTGTTCCCGGCGGGCACGGGCGAGATGAAGCTTCGGCTCACACGATGCGAAAAGAAGGCGAAGGGCGCCCTGCACCTCGTCTATGAGCGCCTGGACCCACCCGTCTGAGGCGCCGGTTCAGCCCTTCTCCATGACCAGCCCCCGGACCCGCCCGCTATTCACGGTGAGGCGGGCTCCCCCCGCATCGGGGATGAGGTCGGCCCAGGCGTCGAACAGGACGGAGGGCATGTGCAGGCGCAGGAAGCCCGGCGCCAGCGCTTCCAGCCGCCATCGCGCCCCGCTTCGCAGCGGGCCGGACACCTCGACGGCCTCGCCCTCGATGCGCCATTCCGCGCCCAGCTCGGGGGAGCGCCAGCTTCCGTCCAGGTCGGGCAGGGTGCCGCCCGGCGCGCGCTCGAACCGCGCCACGGTGCCGGCATCCAGCTCCACCTCCAGCGCCTCGCCGCGCCGGGGCAGGATGCTGAAGGGAAAGGCGCCGCGCCGCGCCACCCAGCGCCCGCCCTCGCCGGGCAGCAGGGCGAAGGGCACGCCATGCATGCGCGCCGTCCCGTCCTCCGCGATGTCGAGGGACAGCCCGGCTTCCGCGCTGACCCAGCGCCCGGCCAGCCCGTCGCGCGGCGGCGCCTCGGGGGAGGGGGCGAGGGCGCCGTCCCCCTCCAGCGCCGCCTCCATCACCTCGAAGGCCATGCGCCCCGGGTCCAGCGCGGCGGAATTCGCCAGCACGATCACCGTCAGCGCGCGCGAGGGCAGGCGCAGCAGCGCCGACTTGTAGCCGGGCCACAGCCCGCCATGCCCGACCAGTGCCAGGCCGCGCCACGCCTCGTTCTCCAGCCCCAGCGCGTAGCGATTGGCGGCGCCGCCCGTGAAGGGCGCCATGGCGGAAAGCGCCGCCTCCATCCCCTCGCCCAGCACCCCGCGGGCGAGGCCGCGCGACCACAGCGCCAGATCCTCCACGGTGGAGGCAAGCCCGCCCTCGCCGCCCAGCGGCAGGCCGTGCGGGGCGCGGCGCCCATCGGCGAGGTAGCCCGTCGCCAGCCCCGGCACGGGCGCCAGCAGGTCGGGCGTATGCGCCGTGCGCGTCATGCCGAGCGGTGCGAAGATGCGCTTGCGGAGGAAATCGGCCAGCGCCTCGCCCGAAACGCGCTCCACCACCTGCCCCAGCCATCGGAAGCCGGTGTTGCTGTACAGGAAGCGCGAGCCGGGGGCGAAGTTCAGTCCCGTCGCGCGGGCGATGGCGGCGTCCAGCTCCGCCTCGCTCACCGGCAAGGACAAATCGGCCCCGCCGAGGCGCAGCAGGTCGAACATGTCCCGCACGCCCGAGGCGTTGCGCGCCAGCAGGTCCAGGCGGATGCTCCGCAGCGATTCGGGGAGGTGCGGCCGGTGCTTCCCCACCGGGTCCGCCAGGGAAAGCCGCCCCTCGCGCTCCAGCAGCAGCAGCGCGGCGCAGGTGACGTGCTTGGACACGGAAGCGATGCGGAAGGCGGTGTCCGACCCGATCGGGATGTCGTGTTCGACGGAGGCGAGGCCGCCGGAGCGGCGCAGCAGCAGCGCGCCGTCGCGCGCCACCCCCACCGCCGCGCCGGGCTTGCCCGCCAGCGGTGCCAGCATCAGTCCGACACGCCGTTCCAGGCGCAGGAGGTCCAGGTCGCGCATGGCGGCGAGACTACACCGGACAGGCTGGGAAGGAAGCTGAGGGGATGCGCGTGACGATCCTGGGCGCGGGCGGCCATGGGCGCGCGGTGTGCGAGGCGGCGCGCGACGCGGGCTTCGCGCCGCGCGGCTTCCTGGATGCGCGCGCGCCCCTGCCGGACATGCTCGGCCTGCCGGTGCTGGGGGACGAGACGGCGCACGATGGCGGCGCGCTGCTCCTGGCGCTGGGCGACAACGCCACGCGCCTCGCCGCCGCCGCACGCCTTCGTGCCGCGCTGCCAGTGCTGCTGCACCCTTCCGCCATTCGCGCGCGCAGCGCCGTGCTGGAGGAGGGCGTCGTGGTCATGCCGCGCGCCGTGCTGGGGGCCTGTGCGCGGATCGGGCGCCTCGCCCTGGTGAATACCGGCGCGATCGTCGAGCACGACTCGGTGCTGGGCGAGGCGGCGCACCTCGCGCCGGGCTCCGTCATCTGCGGCGGCGCGCGCATCGGCGCCCGCGCGCTGGTGGGGGCCGGGGCGGTGGTGGCGCCCGGCGTGTCAGTGGGCGAGGGGGCGGTGATCGCGGCCGGCGCCGCCGTTGCCGCCGACGTGCCTCCGGGCGCGCGGGTGGGAGGGGTTCCGGCGCGCCTGCTCTAGACGCGCGCGAAGGCGTCCAGCAGCGCGTCGCGGAAGGGCTTGGGCCGCAGCGCGTCGTCGAAGGGCAGGCCGCGCGTCGTCGCGCCATCGGCCCGCGCCACGGAGGGCGTCGAGACCAGCCAGGACTCGCGGTCCGCGAGGCCCCAGGTGAGGATCGTCCGCACCCCACCTTCCAGCGCTGCACTCACAAAGCGCCCGATGTAATCCGCCACCGCCTGGTCGCGCGTCGGCACGTTCGGCGCCAGCACGTCCGGCTCGCGGATGTCCAGTTCGGTCACCAGCACAGCCAGGCCCATGCTGCGCAATTCCTGGCAGAAGGTAATGAAGGGCTCGGGCCGGAAGGGCTCGCGCATCTGCAGGTGCGCCTGGATGCCGATGGCATCGAGTGGCGCGCCGCGGTCCAGCAGCCCGCGCACTTGGCGCAGCAGCCGGGCGCGCTTCTCGGCGGCCGGCGGCGTGTCCGCCTCCACGCCATAGTCGTTCAGCGTCAGGCGCAGCGTGCGGTCCAGCTGACGCGCCGTCCGCAGGGCGAGCTCCACGTAGCCGGGCCCCAAGGCGCGCAGCCAGGGCGTGTCGCGCAGGTCGCCGGGCGAAGCGCTGGGATTGTCGCTGCCGGGCGGGTTGGCGATGAACTCGTTCACCACGTCCCAGTCGCGCATCGCGGGGGCGGTGGTGCCGAGCACGACGCGGAAATGCTCCTCCAGCACGCGGCGGGCGCGGGCGGGTCCTTCCGCGAGGGCGGGCGCCAGCCAGGGTGGATTGGCCTCGTGCCACACCAGGCAATGGCCGCGCAGGCGCTGGCCGGAAGGCTGCGCGAGCTGGAGCAGGGCGCGCAGCGGCGCGAACTCGAACCGCCCCTCCTCGGGCTGGACTGGTCCCCACTTCGCTTCCCAGGCCGGGACCCACAGCTCCGCCTCGCGCTGAGCAAGCGCGCGCAGCCCGGCATCGGTGGCCAGCATCTGGCTTTGCACCGCCGTGCCGAAGACGAGGCCGCGCCCCCGCGCCGCCTCGCGCAGCGTGGGGCGGCCCTGGGCCGCGGCGCCCGAGGCCGCGCCGGCGGCGAGGCCGAGCCCCAGCGCGGCGCGGCGTCCTGTCACGCTCAGGCCACCGGGTTCCGGAGGCGCCCGATGCCCTCCACCTCGATCTCCACCACGTCGCCCGCCTTCAGCACCTGCGGCGGCTGCATGGCGTAGCCGACGCCCTCGGGCGTGCCGGTCATCACCACGTCGCCCGGCAGCAGGGTGAAGCCCAGTGACAGGTGATGCAGGATCTGCCCCACGTCGAAGATCATCTTGCTGGTGCGGCTCGACTGCCGCTGCTCCCCGTTCACCGTCAGGCGGATGGCGAGGTCGGAGGCGTCCAGCTCATCCGCCGGGACGATCCACGGCCCCATCGGGCAGGAGCGGTCGAGCGACTTGCCCTTGAACCACTGGCCGTAGCGGCGCTGGAGGTCGCGCCCGGTCACGTCATTGGCCAAGGTCCAGCCGAAGACGTGGGACAGCGCGTCGCCCGGCTGGATGTCCCGCCCGGGGCGGCCGATGACCAGGGTCAGCTCCGCCTCGTAGTCCAGCCACTTGGTCACGCCGGAGGCGCCGTGGTCCGGGATGGCCTCGTCCGGGCCGATCACGCATTCGGGCGCCTTGGTGAAGAATTGCGGGAACTTGGGCAGCTCGCTGTTCTGGACGCCGCGGGTGCGGTCGCCCTCCGCCACGTGGTCCATGTAGTTGCGGCCGACGCAGAAGACGTTGCGGCGCGGGCGCGGCAGCGGGGCCAGCAGCTTCGCGTCGGACAGCTTGCGCCGCGCTCCGGCGGCGGGGTTCTTCAACGCCGAGCGGATCGCCGCCAGCGCCTCCGCGCCGCCCTCCACCACCGACTGCATGTCGCCATAGGGCAGGCCGGCGGCCGCGAGGTCGAGCACCTCCTCTTCGCCCAGCAGGACGCCGGCGCGCGCGGCGCCCCCGGCTTCAAAGGACACGAGACGGGTGGGCATGGACGTTCTCCGGGATGCTCGTTGGGTGCGGAGAGGGAAGGGCGGGACGCCGGGCTTGGCAAGCCTCCGCCCGCAATTCGCAGCGGGTAGCCAGCGACCGCGCCGCGTCGCATCCTTCCCGCGCAACGAAACGGGGGAGGGAACAAGGAATGCCGACCAAGGAATTGCGGATCCTGGCCGAGGGACTGCGCTTCCCCGAAGGCCCGGTCGCGCTGCCCGATGGCAGCATCGCCCTGGTGGAGGTCGGGGGGGGCCGCGTCACGCGGATCGCGCCGGACGGCACGAAGTCCACGATCGCCGAGGTGACGGGCGCGCCGAACGGCCTCGCCCTCGGGCCGGACAACACCCTCATCCTCTGCAACAATGGCGGCTTCTCCTGGCACGAGGAGCCGGGCTTCCTGCGCCCGACCGGCCAATCCGCCGACTACTCGGGCGGGCGGATCGAGGTGATCGACATCGCTTCGGGACGCGTCCGTACCCTGTACGACCGCTGCGGCGACCACACGCTGAAGGGGCCGAACGACCTCCAGCTCGACGGCAAGGGCGGGTTCTGGTTCAGCGACCTCGGCAAGGTGCGCGCGCGCGACCGCGACCATGGCGCCGTCTACTGGGCGGCGCTGGATGGCAGCGCGATCGTGGAGGCGGCGCATCCCATACCGGGCGGCGCCAACGGAATCGGCATCAGCCCGGAGGGCGAGACGCTCTACGTCGCGGAAACGGAAACGGGGCGCCTTTGGGGCTTCGACATCCTCGGCCCGGGCAAGCTGCGCAAGGCGCCCTGGCCCAGCCCGCATGGCGGGCACCTCCTGTGCCAGTTCCCCGGCTTCCGACGCCTCGACAGTCTCGCCATCACCGCGCAGGGCAACATCGTGGTGGCAACGCTGGTGAGCGGCGAGATCACCACCGTTTCCCCGGCCGGCGAGATCCTGGACGTGGTGCCGATGCCCGAGCCCATGCCGACCAACATCTGCTTCGGCGGGTCCGATCTCCGCACCGCCTTCATCACGCTGAGCACGACGGGCCGCCTCGCCGCCATGCCCTGGCGCGAGGCGGGGCTGCACCTGCCCTTCGGCTGAGGCTCAGGCGGCGATCCGCTCCTGCTCGGCCGCCACGGCGGGGTGGGGGCGCCGTGCGGCAGGCAGGCGCAGCGCCGGCGCCTCCTGCAACTCGAGCTGCCAAGCGCGGCGCAGCATGGCGGCGCGGCACAGCAGCGGCGAGGGGTGGGCTTCCTCCGGCGTGCGGAACGGCGCGCCGAAGGAATCCCGCGCCACGAGTCGCGCGAGGCCGGGCGCGCCGAGCAGCGGCAGCGACACGGGGATCAGCCAGGGCAGGGCCTGCGGCGCGGCGAGGACCGGAAGCAGCAGCAGGGCGCCGACCATCATGTGCGGCGCGTGCTCCCGCAGCGCCTCCCGCCAGGATGGCATCTCCGCCTCCCGTCCCTGCGCCGCCCAGCCTGAATCCCGGCCGCGCAGGATGTCCAGGATCTGGCGCGTCTGCGTCACCATGCCGAGCGGGGCGAGCAGCGTGGTCAGCCCGAACTCGCGCAGCGCGCTGCCCGGCTCGCGCAGCCCCGGCAGCTTGGGCAGCAGCAGCAGCGCCATGGTGAGCGCGAGCAGCCCCAGGCCGGCCTGAGCAAGTCCCATCGCCGCCTGCAGCGCCGCGCAGCCCAGCAGCAGTAGCCAGAGCGGCGAGGCGGCATAGGCCAGGATGCCGTCCAGCAGGTGCAGCCGCGACAGCTTGTGCAGCCCGGCGGCGCCGAGCAGGGCGGCGTGCTGGAGGTTGCCCTGGCACCAGCGCCGGTCGCGCTTCACCGCGTCGCCCAGCGTCTGCGGCCCGGATTCGTGCGAGCCACCGAGGTCGGGCCGGATGTGGACGCCCCACCCGGCGCGGCGCAGCAGCGCGGCCTCCACGAAGTCGTGGCTCATGATCTCGCCGCCGAAGGGCTTGCGGCCGGGCAGGGTGGGCAGGCCGGCGGCTTCCGCGAAGGCGCGGGTGCGGATGATGGCGTTGTGGCCCCAGTAATTGCCCGCCTCGCCATGCCAGGCGGCGAGGCCGCGCGCGATGGCCGGCCCGTGGGTCCGCGCCGCCCATTGCTGCATCCGCGCGAAGACCGTGGTGCCGCCCACCAGCGTCGGCAGGGTCTGGATCAGCCCGGCGCGCGCATCCGCCTCCATCGCGGCGGCGAGACGGTGCAGCGTCGCCGCGCCCATCACGCTGTCCGCGTCCAGGATCACGAAATGCTCGTAGGCGCCGCCATGGCGCTGCACCCAGTCGGCGATGTTGCCCGCCTTGCGCCCGGCATTGGCGGTGCGGCGGCGATAGAACACCCCGCCGGCATGGAGGCGCGACAGGTGGCGCGCGGCCTCCGCCTCGCGTGCCTGCCGCGCCGGGTCGGTGCTGTCGCTGAGCAGGAAGATGTCGAAATGCGCCGCGATGCCGCGCGCCAGCAGCGCCTCGCGCATCGCATCCGCCGTGCCGAAGACGCGCGCCGTTTCCTCGTTGTGCATGGGGAAGAGCAGCGCGGTGCGGCTGCGCAGCGGCCCGGCCGGCAGGTCCGGCGAGGGACGGTGCAGCATTCCCGCCACGAAGGAGCAGGCGGACAGCGCCAGCCGCGCGAACAGAACGAGGAAGACCGGCAGGGCCAGGAGGTCGGGCGCCTGCCAGCCATCGCTGCCCAGCGCGCCCGCCATCTCCCACCCCGCGAAACCGGTCAGCCCCGCCGTGCCGCCCAGCACGCCCGCGCGCCGCGCGGCGAGGCCAGGCGCGGCGGGATGCGCCCGCAGGCGGCCCTGGTCGAAGCGCTGCGCTGGCATTGCCAGCGGCGCCTCCGGTGGGGCCGCACCACGCGCGGTCATCATGTTCATGCGGGATCCTCCCACCATGTCTCGGACAAGGCGCGCCCGTCGCGCGCCAGGAAGGCCCGTGCCGCGCCACGCGGGCGCAGGGCCAGCAGCGCCTCGCCGGGTGCTGCCTCGAAGTGAATGATCTCCGCCAATTGGGTCACGGGTATGGCGTCATTGAGGCTCGTGCCACTGAAGCGCAGCCGCATCGCATCTCCCTCGCGCGACACCTCTGTGATGCGGGCGAGACCCGGGCGCGGCAGGGCGTCGTCGGCCCAATGGAAGCGCCAGGCGGCGCGAAAGGACTCGCCCGGGCCGGGCGGGTTGGCGGGCTGCCAGGTGAGCGCGATGTTGTCGTGGTACTCGTCGCGCGCCGGCATCTCGAAGAGGCGCAGCGTGCCCTCGCCCCAATCGCCGAGCGGCTCGGCCCAGAGCGACGGACGGTCGCCGTAGCGCGCCTCGGGATCGTGGAACGCCGACGCGCCGCGCCGCCGCTGCAGGAGGCCGAAGCCGCGCGGCGAGGCGAGCGGGATGTCGGTCAGGCGCGGCGCGGCCGGGTTGTGCAGCTTTCGCAGGACACGCTCGCCCGATGCCGTCTCGAAGAGCAGGAAGTCGCTGTCATGCACGGCCGGGCGCGGGTCGCCGGGCCAGGCGCCGCTGAACCAGAACATGGAGGAGGCGGCGGCCAGCCCCAGCCTGTCCAGGCGGCGGCGCGGGAACAGCACGGCGTGAAGCTCGGTCACCGTCGCCTCGCCGGGGCGCAGGACGATGCGAAAGGCCCCCGCAAGGCTGGGACCGTCCAGCAGCGCCTCCATCCGTGCCTCCTCCGCGCCGCCGCGGATGCGGAAGGCACGGAAGAGCGGGAATTCCTCCGCCTCGCCGCCCAGCCCGACCGAGACGGCGCGGGCCGAGATCCCATAGGCGTGGCCACGCCCCAGCGCGCGGAAATAGGACGCGCCCAGAAAGGACACGACCTCGTCCCACCGGCCCGGTGCGTTGAGTTCGGCCAGGAGCCGGAACCCCGCGAAGCCGATATCCGGAAGCTCCGGCGGGGCGTGCTGGAAGTCGGCCGGGTCGTATCGCCACGCGCCGAACGAGCCCCCCTGCTCCAGCGCGATCTCGACGCGCGTGGGGAAAAGGTAGCCGCGATGGAATGGCATGACGCGGAAGCCGCCCAGCCGCGGTGCCCGGCCGGTGAAGATCAGCCGGCGATATCCGTCATAGTCCAGCCGGCGCAGCGCTTCGGGAAGTTCGGAATCGGGAGGCTCGAACGGACGCGCGGCCAAGGCACGCGCCTGCGCTTCAAAATCCGCGCTGGGCGTGGCCGCAATCGCGACCCGGGAGAGCCCTGCCCCCGCCCATGCCGCGAGGGCCAGTTCCCGGCGCCACAGCAACATTGCCTCCATGTCCCGATACGGAGAGCAACATATGGAGGCTTTGCAAGGTTTCCCGCACCACCCAATGTTTCCGTTTCCGGAGCATGGGCGGCTTGGGAAGGGTTCAGGGGCGCAGCCGCGCCCCTGGGTTCAGGCCTCCCCGACGCAATCCAGCATGGCGGCGTCCAGGGCCTCGGTCGGTGCCTTGCCACCCCAAAGGACGAACTGGAAGGCAGGGAAGAAGCGCTCGCACTCGGTCAGGGCGATGTCCACCATGTCCTCCAGCGATTCGGCCGAGGCGCCGGAGGCGCCGCGAAGGAGCACGGAGTGGCGGAAGACCGGCGTCCCTTCCTCGCTCTCCAGGCCGAAATGGCCGATCCACAGCTTCTCGTTGGCGCGGGCCAGCAGCTCGAAGAGCGGGGCGCGGCGACCCTCCGGCACCTTGGCCTCGAAGGCGCAGGAGAAATGCATGGCGCTGATCTCGGGCGCCCAGGAGAAGAACAGCGTGTAGTTGCACCACTGGCCGGGAGCCTCGGCCGCCATCTCGCCATCCGAGCGGCGCTCGAAGGTCCAGTCATTGGCGATGACGATCTGCTCCAGCACGTCGAGCGGGTTGGAGAGGTGTTCGGTGGATTCCACGAGCAGTCCGGACATGCGCGGCACTCCCCTCATGACGCCCCCCGGCCCAGCCCGGCGAGGCGGGCGCGAACGGCTGTTCCTTCTCCCAAACGACGCCCGACCCACAAGGTTTGGGAGAACACAGCGCGATTCACCACCATGGATAGGGTACGGCGAGGAGATTCCGCGCCGCAAGATAGGATCGTGACGGATGTGGCCGGAAGCGCCAGGGTGTGGCCATGCCGCCGCTGCTTTCCACCGCCCTTTTGCTCCTCGGGTCCAATGTCCTGATGACGGTCGCCTGGTACTGGCACCTCCGGAAGCCCTGGCCGCTCCTGGCCGCCATCCTGATCTCCTGGGGCATCGCCTTCTTCGAGTACTGCCTCGCCGTGCCGGCCAACCGGATCGGCTATGCGGGCGGGGTGACGGGACAGCAGCTCAAGGTGATGCAGGAGGTGATCACCCTTGCCGTCTTCGCCGTGTTTTCCGTGGTGATGCTCGGGGAGCCGCTGCGCTGGACCTATTTCGCCGCCATGGCGTGCCTGGTCGCGGCGGTGGGGTTCATCTTTCTGCCCGTGGATTGATCGCGCTTGCCGGCGGGGGCGCGGATGGGGAGAATCGGCGCGGAGGGAGCACGTCCATGATGCGCAACGCCATCCTCGCCCTGGCCTTCTGGCCCGGCCTCGTCCTCGCCCAGCCCACCCTGTCGCCACCGCAGGGCGCCCCGCCTGCGCCGTCGCGCTACGCCTGCCCGGGGCAGGTGGAGTGCTACGTGCGCTGCGCGGCGCCCGTCCTGGGCGACTACGAGGTCGGGCTGGTCGCCACCGCCGAGTTCCTGTCGCCCGGCGCGGGCGGCACCCCTGCCGGGCTGCGCGTCGCCGCGCGCGGCGGGGCGGTGTTCCACCTCCTGGGCGAGGGGCTGCAATGCCGCTTCTTCAACCTCGTCCCCCAGCCGGGCTAGCGGCGCCGTCCAGCAGCGCCAGGGTGCGCGGATCGGGCTCGCCCTCGAAGAACCGCGCCAGCGCCTCCTTGAAGGGCGACGGGCCGGGCCGCACCCTCGCGAAGAGGGTCATGCAGGAGCGGAACTTCATGTCGTCGGGCGGGCCGAACAGCGCGAGGGCGGAAGCGGCCGGCGACGCCAGGGCCAGCGCCTTGCAATCCAGCAGCCGCGGCCCCAGCACGGGATGCGCCAGATAGGCCCGCGCCTCCTCGGCCGAGGCGATGCCGAAGCGATGCGCCATCTCGCTGCGGCCCAGGCGGCGAAGCTGCGGAAACACGAACCACATCCAGTGGGAGCGCTTGGCCCCCGCCCGCAATTCCGCTCGTGCCCGGTCCAGCACGCCCTCCTGCGCGGCGACGAAGCGCGCGAGGCCGAAGGGGTCGCTCATGACCGCACCCGGATGCGGAAGCGCGACCGGGGCAGGGCCGGCATCCTTCCGGGCGGGAGGGAAAGGTCCTGCGGCGGGACGTCCCAGCGCATGTCGCGCGCCAGGAGGCGGGCGATGACCTTCATCTGCTCCACCGTCACCCATTCGCCGGGGCAGCGATGCGTCATGGCGTGCTCGCCGCCGCCATGCGGGACGAAGCCGGGCCGCGTCACCCAGTCCGCGCCGCGCCAGCGCTCCGGGCGGAACTCCTCCGGCGCCTCCCAGGCCGCCGGGTCGCGCCCGGTGCCGAACAGGTCCAGCAGCACCCAGTCGCCCTCGCGGAAATCGTGGTCGCGCCAGCGGAAGGGCTGGCGCACGATGCCGCCCATGAAGGGGATGAAGGGGTAGAGGCGCCGCACCTCCTGCACGAAGGGGTCCACCCATTCCTCCTCGGCCAGCCGCGCCTGCCATTCGGGGTGCTCGTGCAGCGCCATGGCGATGAACATGGCCCAGCGGGCATTGGCGACAGTGGGACGCAGGATGTTGATCAGCTCCACCCCGGCCGTGACGACGTCCAGCAGCCGCCCTTCCCGGTCGCGATGCGCGGCGATCGAAGCGGCGGCACTGCCGAGGGGCACGCCGAGGCGGCCCTCGCGGATGCCCTCGATCGTGCCGCGCGCCCAGCGCTCGGTGCGGCGGCGCTGCCAGTGGCCCCACCAGTTGCGCGGCCCGATCGAGCCGGTGCCCTCCACCATGTCGCGGAACTCGCGCGCCCGCTGGCGCACCTCCTCCGGCGTCAGGGCAAGCCCGGCCCATTCGGTGATGGCGGCCGTCAGCGGCTCGTGCGACGCGTCGAAGAGCGAAACCTCGCCCTTCTCCGCCCACCGGGCGGCGGCGCGGCGCCAGTGGTGCTCGGTCAGGCCGGGGAGGCGGCCCAGCGCCTCGGGCGCCAGGATGGACAGCAGCAGCGCCTTGCGGTGGCGGTGATCCTCGCCGTCCAGCGCCATGACGCTGCCGAAATCCTGGATCAGCGAGAAGGTGGGGGCGGGCAGGGCCCCCTGCCGGGTGAAGCGCCGGGGCACGTAGAATTGCGCGGCCGCCTCGGCCCCCGTCAGGCAGGTGACCTCCCGCCCCATCACGCGGGCCGCGAAGATGTCGGAGCCGAAGCGGCGGCTCCGCGAGGGGATGAAGTCATAGCCCTCGCGCAGGACGGCCAGGCCGCTCTCGAGGGAAGGGTCGCGCGGAATCATCCGTCGCCAACGCCCCAGGCGCGGCCACGTTCACCCTCCCATGCCCCCTGTCTTCCTGAACGCGATCGGCACGGCCACGCCCCCGCATGACGTGCACGAGCGCTTCCTGGCGCATGCCCCGACCCTCCTGCGGACGGAGCGCGAGCGCCAGCTTTTCGTCCGCATGGCGGAACGCTCCGGCATCGCGCATCGCTGGTCCTTTCTACGCGGCGAGCTGTCGGACCGGTTCTACATCCCCGGCCGCTTCCCCACGACCGCCGAGCGCATGGCGCGCTACCGCCAGGACTCGCTGCCCCTGGCCGAGGCGGCGCTGGAAGCGCTGGGCGAGCGTCTGGGCCGCGACTGGCGGCAGGGGGTGACGCATCTCCTCCTCGTTTCCTGCACCGGCTTCGAGGCGCCGGGGCTGGACCAGCGCCTGATCGCCCAGTGCGGGCTGGACCCGGAGGTGGAGCGGAGCGTCCTCGGCTTCATGGGCTGCAACGCCGCCTTCCACGCGCTGAAGCTGGCGCGCCACATCGTCCGCTCCGAGCCCGCCTCGCGCGTGCTGGTGCTGAACCTGGAGCTCTGCACGCTGCACTTCCAGGAAACCGACAGCCTCGCCCAGGCCCTGTGCTTCATGCTGTTCAGCGACGGCTGCTCCGCCAGCCTCGTCAGCGCGGAGCCCCGTGGGCTGGAGCTGGAGCGGTTCAGCCAGGTGACGCTGCCGGATTCCATGGACCTCATCACCTGGCACATCGGCGACGATGGGTTCGACATGGGACTGTCCGGCCAGGTGCCGGGCACCATCCTGTCGCATCTGCCGGACCATCTCGCCGCGCTGCTGGGCCAGGCGCGGCAGGAGGAGTTCCCGCTCTGGGCGGTGCATCCGGGCGGGCGTTCCATCCTGGACGCGGTGCAGCTTTCGCTGGGGCTGCGCGACGCCTCCCTCGCCGCCTCGCGCGTGGTGCTGCACGATTTCGGCAACATGTCCTCCGCGACGGTGATGTTCGTGCTGGCCCGCATGATGGAGGAGGCGGGGCAGGGGCGGCGCGGCGTCGGCCTCGGCTTCGGTCCCGGCGTGGGGGTGGAAAGCCTCCTGTTCCGCGAGGCGGCGTGAGCCTGCGTTCCCGCGAAGCCGAGCTGATGGACGGGGAAGCCCTGTCCTATGCGGAGTTCCGCGACTGCCTGCACCAGCTCGACGCGATCAACGGCTTGTCGCTCGGCCACCGCCCGACGCTGCGCTGGCTGGCGCGGCTGGCGGGGGAAAGGCGCAGCCTGTCCGTGCTCGACCTCGGCTCCGGCGGCGGCGACATGCTGCGCCGGATCGCCGCCTGGGCGGCGCGGCGCGGCATCGAGGCGCATCTGGTCGGGCTCGACCTCAACCCCATGGCCGCCCGCGCCGCCGCCGAGGCCACCCCGCCGGGCCTGCCCATCCAGTGGGTGACGGCGGATGCCATGACCTGGACCCCGCCCGAGCGGCCCGACGCGGTGATCAGCGCCCTTTTCGCCCATCACCTGGAGGACGAGGCGATCATCGCCCTGCTGCGGCGGATGCAGTCGATGGCGCGGCTCGGCTGGTTCGTGAACGACCTTCATCGCCACTGGCTGCCCGAGCATTTCCTGCGCCTCGCCTTTCGCTGGCCGGGGGTGAACCGCCTGGTGCGGCATGACGGCCCCGTTTCCGTGCGCCGTGCCCTGACGCGGCCGGAATGGCAGTCCCTGCTGGACCGCGCGCGGGTGGAGGCGGAGATCACCTGGCATTTCCCCTTCCGCTGGGGCGTCGGCACCCATGCGGCCTGAGGTGCTGGTGGTGGGCGGCGGCCCATCCGGTGCCGCCGCCGCCCTCGCCCTGGCGCGGCTGGGGCGCCGCGTCACGATCCTGGAGCGCGAGGCGGCGCCCCGCCACGCCGTTTGCGGCGAGTTCCTGTCCGCCGAGGCGGTGGAGGCGCTGTCCAGCCTCGGCCTGCCGCCCGCCGCGCTGGGCGGGGCGCCGGTGGAGCGGGTGCGCCTCGCCGCCGGGCGCACTGACGCGGCGGGGGCGCTGCCCTTCCGCGCCTTCGGCCTGTCGCGGCGCCGCATGGACGCAGCGCTGTTGGACGCCGCCGCTTCCGCCGGTGCCACGATCCGGCGCGGCGCCCGCGTGCGCGGCCTTTCTCCCGCGGGCGAGGCGCGGCTGGAAGGCGGCGAGACCCTGTCGGCGGAGCGCGCCCTGCTCGCCACCGGCAAGCATGGGCTGCGCGGCTGGAAGCGCCAGCCCGGGCGGCCCATGCTCGGCGGAAAGCTGCATTTCGCACTCCGCCCCGATCAGGCGCGGGCGCTGGACGGCCATGTGGAGCTTCACCTGCTGTCGGACGGCTATGCCGGGCTGCAGCTGGTGGAAGGCGGCACGGCCAATCTGTGCTGGCTGCAGGAGGGCGGCGACCTCCTCGTACCCGCCCCGCCCGGTTCCCTGCTCGCGTCCCGGCTGGAAGGGGCGGTGCCGCTCTGGCCCAGGCCGCTGGCCGTGGCGCGCGTGCCCTACGGCCACCTGCACGCGCCGGAGCCCGGCGAGGCGGTGTTCCGCCTGGGCGACCAGGCCGCCGTCACCCCTTCCTTCACCGGGGACGGCATGGCGATCGCGCTGCATTCCGGGCTTCTCGCCGCCGCCATGATCGGGGAGGGAGCGCCGGCCTTCCACGCGGCGCTCCGCCGCGACGTGGGCGGGCAGATGCGCCGCGCCCGCCTGCTCCTGGCCGGGATGGGGTTGCCCGCCGTGGCCCTGGCGCGGCTCCTGCCCGGGCTGCTGGGGCTGGGCGCGCGGCTCACCCGGCTTCCGCACGCCTGCGGGAGAGTTTTCAATCCCCTCGGCTTGGGGTAGGGGTCACGCATGCGGCTCCTGCCGCCTTCCCGCGCAAACTGGACGGCATGAACCCCACCCGCATCGCCCCTTCCTTGTTGGCCGCCGACTGGACCCGCCTGGGCGAGGAAGTGCGCGCGGTGGAGCGGGCGGGCGCCGACTGGCTGCACCTTGACATCATGGACGGGCACTTCGTCCCCAACATCTCCTTCGGCCCGGCGCTGGTGAAGGCGCTGCGCCCGATGGCGACGATGCCCTTCGACGTGCACCTGATGATCGCCCCGGCCGACCCCTTCCTCGCCGCCTTCGCCGAGGCGGGCGCGGAGTGGATCTCCCTCCATCCGGAGGCGGGGCCGCACCTGCATCGCTCCCTGCAAACCATCCGCGCCCTGGGCTGCCGCCCCGGCGTGGTGCTGAACCCGGCCACGCCGGTGGAAAGCGTGGCCCATGTCCTCGACCTCACGGATCTCATCCTCGTGATGACGGTCAATCCCGGCTTCGGCGGGCAGTCATTCCTCCGCTCCCAGCTTCAGAAGATCGCCACGCTGCGGCGGATGATCGCCGAGTCGGGGCGCGACATCGCCCTGCAGGTGGATGGCGGCGTCACGCGCGAAACGGCGCCGCTGTGCCGGGAGGCGGGGGCCGACGTGCTGGTGGCCGGCACCGCCGTGTTCGGGACGCCGGACTACGCCGAGGCCATCGCCACCCTCAGGGAGAGCGCCTGAGCATGAGCGACATGTTCCGCAACGCCCGCCGCGTCCTGTCGCGGCTGAAGCCCGTGCGGGTTCCGGACAACCCGGCCCGCGCCTTCCGCGACCTGTGGCCCGGCGACGCGCAGCGCGGCGCGCGCATCCTGCGCGGCGAGCTGGAGGTGGCGGGCACGGCGCGCGCCCTCGGCGGCTGGGACGCCTCGCGCGGGCCGGTGCGCTGGCGCGCCGCCTTGCATGGCTACACCTGGCTGCGCGACCTGCGGATGCTCGGCACCGATGCCGCCCGCGTCGCCGCGCGCGACCTGGCCGAGGACTGGCTGGCCCGCGGCGCGCGCGAGGCCCTGGCCGAGGCGCCGGAAGTGGCCGGGGCCCGCGTCTGCGCCTGGCTCGGCCACTGGGATTTCTTCGCGGAGACGGCGGAGGACGGGTTCCGCCGCGCGCTGATGCAGCGCCTGGCGCTGGACGGCCGCAACCTCGCCGCCGCCCTGCCGGAGGAGGCCGCGCATCGCGGCGCGCTGCTGGCGCTGAAGGGCACGGTGGCCGTCTCCATCGCGCTGGAGGAGGAGGGCTGGCTCCTCCGCGCCCTGCGCTTCCTGCCCGGCGAGCTGGAGCGGCAGTTCCACCCGGATGGCGGCCATGTCGAACGCTCGCCCGCCGTGCAGTTCCTGGCGCTGCAGGACCTGATCGAGATCCGCAACATGCTGACCGGGTGCAGCGTCGCCGTGCCGCCGCAGCTTTCCACGACGCTGGAACGCGCGGGCCAGGCGCTGCGCCTGTTCCGCCACGGCGACGGCACGCTGGCCCTGTTCAACGCCACGCGGGAAGAGCCGCCGGCCACGGTGGACGTGGTGCTGGCCCAGGGCCAGGCGCGCGGCCGCGCCCCCATGCTGCTGGAGGAGACGGGGTTCCACCGCCTCGCCTCCGGGCGGACGCTGGTGATCGCCGATTGCGGCGCGCCGCCGCCGCCCCGCCCGGCCGACCCGGCGACCGGCCTGCCGCGCGGGGCCGACCGCCTCGCCCATGCCGGCACGCTGTCCTTCGAGATGTCGGTGGGCCGGGACAAGCTGATCGTGAATTGCGGCGCGGTGCCGGCGGCCGATCCCGCTTGGCGCGACGCGATGCGCGCCACCGCCGCCCATTCCACCCTGACCCTCGCCGACACCAACAGCGCCGAGCTGCGCGAGGAAGGGCTGAACCGCCGCCCCGAGCGCGTGGAGATCGAACGCCAGGAGGCGAGCGGCGCGCAATGGCTGGAAGCGAGCCATGACGGCTACCGCCGCACCCATGGCGTGGTGCATCGCCGCCGCCTCTACCTGAGCGAGAGCGGCGACGACCTGCGCGGCGAGGACATGCTGGAGCCCTTCCCCGGCGCCGGCGTCGCCTCCGTGGTGCGCTTCCACCTGCACCCGTCCGTGACCGCCACCTTGCAGGAGGAGGAGGGCGGCGTGCTGATGCGCCTGCCCGGCGGCCAGGGCTGGCGCCTGCGCGCCCGCGGCGCCCGCGTGGTGCTGGAGGACAGCGTCTCCATGGCCGGCGAGATGCGTCGCGCCCAGCAGGTCGTGCTGACCGCCGAGAGCGAGAGCGAATCCGTCCAGTGGGCCATTACCCGGGTTCCTTCAGAACCCGGGTAATGGCCGTCTTCCTGCCCTCGGGCGCCGGGCGCCGCCTCCGGCGGCTTGGCTTCGCCGCGCCGCGGGTGCGCCGGGGCAGCGGGTGGCCTGGAGGCGCCGGCCGCGTTGCGGCCGGGTCCTCCGACGGCGGTGCTGCTGCTTTTCGGGACGGCGCTGGCTGCGCGCGATGAAGGTCGCGCAGGTCACGAACGTCGATTTCTCCCTGCGGCACTTCCTCCTGCCGCTGATGCGCGGCGCCCGCGCGCGCGGGCACGAGGTGGTGGGGATCTGCGCCGAGGGCCCGCTGCTGGACCTCCCGCGCGCGGAGGGGTTCCGCATCCTCACGCCGCCCCTGGCCCGCTCCCTCGACCCGCGCGCGCAATGGCGCGCCCTGCGGGAGCTGCGCGCGGTGATGGCGGCAGAGCGCTTCGACCTCGTCCACGCGCACATGCCGATCTCGGGTCTGCTGGCGCGGGTCGCGGCGCGGTCGCTCGGCGTCCCGCGCGTCGCCTATACGAGCCATGGCTTCCTGTTCAACCAGCCCGGCCCGCTGTGGCGGCGCGGCCTGTCGCTGGGGATGGAGTGGCTGGGCGGGCGCCTTTCCGACACCTTCCTGACGGTGAGCGAGGAGGAGGCGCGGGATGCGCGCCGCCTCCTCATCCACCGCAACGCCACCGCGACGGGCAATGGCCGTGACCCCGCCCTGTTCCATCCCGATGCCGCGACGCGCGCCGCGTTGCGGGCCGAGCTGGGAGTGGGCGAAGCGGATTGCGTCGTCCTCGCCGTGTCGCGCCTTGTCCGCCACAAGGGCTGGCCGGAACTGCTGGAAGCGGCCGCCGCCGTGCCCGGCCTGCATCTCTGGACGATCGGCGAGCGCCTCGCCTCCGACCACGGCGAGGACATGGCGCCGCATTTCCGGCGGGCGGAGGCGGCGATGGGTGCGCGGCTGCGCCGGCTCGGCTACCGCCACGACGTGGCGCGCTTCCTCCAGGCCGCCGACATCTTCTGCCTGCCCTCGCATTTCGAGGGACTGCCGATGAGCGTGATCGAGGCGATGCTGTCCGGCCTGCCCATCGTCACGACCGACATCAAGGGCTGCCGCGAGCTGGTGCGCGACGGGGGGACGGGGCTGCTGGTGCCGCCGCGCGACACGGCGCGGCTGGAAGCCGCCCTTGCGCGCCTCGCCGCCGATCCGGTGGAGCGCCGCGCGATGGGCGAGGCGGGCCGCCTTCGCGCCCTCGACCGCTTCACCGAGGCGCGCGTGGTGGAGCGCACGCTCGACCTGCTGGGCCTGTGACCTGGAGCCGCGTTACGGACCTGGCCTGAACTTGTCGCCGTCGCGGATGCGACTGGCCGAGATGGGCCGCAAGCGGACGCTCCTCGTCCCAGGCCGGCTGTTTATCCCCTGCGCCCCCAGGGTCCGGTCCTCGCCAGGCATAGGCTTGGCGGGGCGCCGTCGCCCTCGGTCGCAGAGCCGCGACGCAGCTATGTTCCGTCCGGCGGCCGCAAGGATGGGCACCTTCGGACCGCTGCGCCGCACGGGAAAGGTGACGTTGAGCGACGACGCTAGCCTCTGGTGGTCCCGAGCAGCTGCTCGAAATGGTGGCGGACGGTGGCGTAGCATTCGCAGGCGGCGGCCTCGAGACCCTCGCGGTCGGTGACCACCATCTGGCCCTGGCCGTAGCGGATCAGCCCCGCCTGCTGAAACAGCCGCGCGGCCACGGTGACGCCGGGGCGGTGGACGCACAGCATCATCGCCAGGAACTCGTGCGTCATCGGGAACTCGTCGCCTTCCGCCCGGTCATGCGCCATCAGCAGCCAGCGCGCCAAGCGCTGGTCCAGGGCGTGGTTGCCGTTGCAGGCGGCGGTCTGGCTGACCTGCTGCTGGAACGCGAGGGTGTAGCGCAGCAGAAGCGACCGCAGGGTCGGGCACTCCTCCAGCGCGTGGCGAAAGGCGGTCGCGCCCATCCGCAGCAGCGTGCCCGACGCCTGCACCATGGCCTCGAGGGTGCTGCGGTCGCTGCCGAGCAGCAGCGGCAATCCGACCATGCCCTCGGCCCCCACCAAGCCGACCTCGGCCGCCTTGCCGTCCTCCAGCGGAGCCAGCATCGAAACCCAGCCGGCTTCCGGAAAATGGACCGTTGTGATCGGCTGGTCAGGCACGATCAGAACCTGCTTCACCTCGACCTGGATGGGCTCCAACTGGGGCCAAAGCCGGGCCAGCTCCTCCTTTGGCAAGGCGGCGAGCAGACGGTTCTGGGGCGAGGAAAGGGAAGAATGCGGATGGGCCAAGGGGGCCTCCCGGGCGACAGGTGTCGGCGGGAGCACTCTTCTCTCTCGGCCGCCCGCGCCGGAGGAATTCGGCGGGCGAAGCAGGACATATGGTGGCTGGCGTATGCGGAAACAACCGGCAGCGTCCTGGTCCGGTGGCGCTCCCACAGGAGCGCCAGCCGGGGGGTGCCACGTCGCCTGCGCCACTTCTTTGCACGACCCGTATGAAATCGGACAGCGCGCCGTGCCCCGCGCCTGTAGGGGCTGCTTTCCACTGCACCGAAGTCACACCCATGGCATGCCCGCTAGCCGGCGAACCAGGCCGCGTTGGCGGCAAGTCGGATCTTCCCCAAGACCACGCGTCACCCGCGGCCAGCGGTCCGGACATGACAGGCAAGGCATCGGTTCCTGCCCGGGCGGAGGGGCGCGTCCGGGAGCTCGAGGACGAGAACCGCGCGCTGCGCGCCGAGGCGGAGCGCCTTCACCACCTGCTCGACAGCGTGGCGATGTATGCCATCGTCTCCCTCGACCTCGAAGGGCGGATCACGGGTTGGAACGAGGGCGCCCATGTGATCCTCGGCTACGAGCACGGCGAGATCCTGGGCCGCTCGGGCGAGGTGTTCTTTCCGGCCGAGGACCGCGCCGAGGGCGCTTTCGTGAAGGAGCTGTGCCGCGCCATGAACGAGGGCCACGCGCCGAACGAGCGCTGGCATCTCCGGCGCGACGGTAGTCGCTTCTGGGCGAGCGGGCTCACCATGCCGATGCTGAAGGAGGACGGGCAGCCGGAGGGCTTCGTCTCCATCTTCCGGGACAGGACCGCGACCCGGGCCGAGGAGGAGCGCCGGGCGCTGATGCTGGCCGAGATGGGCCACCGCATGAAGAACGTCCTTGCCACGGTGCAGGCGATCGCCGCTCAGACCCTGCGGCATAGGGACGTCCCCCTGGCGATCCAAAGCGCGCTGGAGGAGAGGCTGACGGCGCTGGCGGCCGCGCATGACATGCTGACGCATGGTGGATGGCAAGGCGCCGCCCTGACCGAGGTCGCGCGACGCGCCCTCTCGCCCTACAGCGGGTCGGGCCGTGTCCAGGCGGGCGGCACGCCGGTCTGGGTGGCGGCAGAGGCGGTGGAGGTGCTCAACCTGGCCTTCCACGAGCTGGCAACCAACGCGTCGAAATACGGCGCCTTGTCCGGGCCAGACGGCCGCGTCGAGGTGTCGTGGAGCTTGCGCCGGTCCGGCAAGAGCAAGCGGCTGGTCGAGATCACGTGGCGCGAGCGCGGCGGCCCGCCCGTCACCCCGCCCAGCCTTCAAGGCTTTGGGACGCGCCTGCTGGAGCGTGGGCTGGCGCAGAAGCTCGACGGCACGGTGAAGCTGTTCTTTCACCCTGAAGGCCTTGAGTGTCACATCTGCCTGCCGGTGCTGACCAACAACACCTGAAACTGGGGTCAGGCCCTGCCGGAAAGGTGGGGCCGCTGCAGGCCGAATTGCGCGATGGGAACCGAGCGGACTTCCTCCTGCGCACAAGCAGAGGCCAGGTCCGTCACGCGCCCTAGCAGGCTGCTGAAAAACGGTCGCGTTGGTGTCTTGGCTGTGATTCCTTCTGGTCAGGCAGGGGGACGAGCGATGCGCGGGACAGACGAGCGGACGGAGAGCTTGTTCAGCTACGTGAG
>NZ_JAPFQI010000036.1 GCF_026183895.1 Sabulicella glaciei
ACCAGGGAATGGCCGTCGGGCGTCGCGCGCGCCGCCTGACCCCACGCGACGTTGCCCCCGGCACCGGGCCGGTTCTCGATCACCACCGGCTGGCCGAGCCGCGGCCCGAGCCTTTCGGCGATCAGGCGCGCCGTGACGTCGGTGCTGCCGCCGGGCTCGGAAGGAACAACAAGACGCAGCGGACGCTCCGGAGCCCAGGTGCCAGGGTCCGCAGCGGGCTGCGCTTGGGCAGGCACTCCGAGGAGCAAGATGCAACATGCCAGCGCCAGCAGGCGCAACGTGGCTACTCGTGAGCGGATCTTGGGCATCCATGGCCTCCTTTGCGTTGCGTTTCCTTACCACCGGCATACGCGGTCAGGGGGCCGGGCGGATGTTCTGGTTCAGGCGGAAGAAGTTGCCCGGGTCGAATTTCGCCTTGAGCCGGGCCAGGCGCGCGTGGTTCGCTCCGTACGCCGCCCGGACGCGCTCCTCGCCCTCCTCGCCCAGGTTGTTGACGTAGACACCGCCGGTGGCGAAGGGCCGCAGCGCCTCAAAGACACCACGGCCCCAGGCGAGATTGCGGCCGTCCTCAGCAGGGTCATCCCAGACCGCGATCGGAACGCAATCGTAGGCGGCGTCGCGATGGGCATAGGCCGTTTCTCCCGCTCCCACGCGCGCGACAGCGCCCCCGATTTGCTGCAGCACGATCACGGTTGGGGGCGCCGGAATGACGGCGGCCTGCCCGAGCAGCGCCTCGATGGCGCCGTCCGCGATCTCGCGCAGCAGCTGGGACTTCCAGTAGAAGCGCCGCCCGCGCGCAAACAGGTCGTCGAGGCCGGTCTGCAGCGCGGTGTAGGCGGTCGGACCGACCGTGTCCTGGGCTGGCGGGCCAAACTCTCGGAGCGGCCGGAGCACTCGCTCCCCATCCTCGACCGGCCCAATGTGGCAGCAGGCAATGCCGAGCATCAGCCCGTCGGGCGTCGCCATGAGCACCGCGTCCGCGCTCACCTCGTCTGGGGCAGTGCAATTGAAGTCGCGATAGAACCGGAGCGCCTCGCGCGCCCGGCCGAATGGGTGCAGCAGCAGCCCACCTTGGACGATCGGCCCGACCGGGTGCAGGCGGTACTCGAAGGCGGTGACGATGCCCAGATTACCGCCCCCGCCGCGCAGTCCCCAGAACAGGTCCGGGTTTTCCGCCGCGCTCGCCCGGACGATACGCCCGTCAGCGAGCACCACCTCGGCCGAGAGCAGATTGTCGCAGGTCAGCCCGTGCTTGCGGACCATGCGGCCAATGCCGCCCCCTAGGGTCAGGCCCGCGATGCCCGTGTGGCCTACCACACCCGATGGCACCGCCAGGCCGTGGGCCTGCGTGGCCGTGTCCAGTTCCATCAGCAGCACGCCCGGCCCCGCCACAGCGGTGCGCGCCTCCGGGTCGACATGGATCGCGCATGGGGGACAGGTCGATCATGATACCGCCGTCGCAGGAGGAGTTGCCGGCGATGCTGTGCCCGCCGCCGCGGACGGCGACCGGCAGGCCGGTCGTGCGGGCGAAGTCCACGGCGGCGACCACGTCCTGGGTCTCCGTGCAGCGGAGTATGGCAGCGGGCCGCCGGTCCACCATGCCGTTCCACAGCCTGCGGGTCTCGCCGTAGTCGGGGTCGTCGGGCAGCACGACCCCGCCTCCGAGCCTCGTGCGAAGGTCGCCGAGGCCGTCCAGCCCGGGGCGGCACATCGCTACGCCCTCCCTACCAACCGCCTGGCCACCAATGCTCATTCCCGCCTCCCGACGCGAGGACCGGCCGAACCCTCAAGCCTCGACCGGCTTCTCGAATGAGATGCTCTGAGCTTCGGGAGATCCTAAGCAAACGCCAATTTTTCAACTGCTGCATGACCTGAATTCAGCTATCCTTGCTAGCATGCGGAGGACACTGCCGCCGCTGACCGCCTTGCGCGCCTTCGAGGCCGCTGCCCGCCACATGAGTTTCCAGACGGCGGCGGCCGAACTTGCCGTGACTCCGACCGCGATCAGCCACCAGATCCGGGAACTGGAGGAGGCGTGCGGCCAACCTTTGTTTCGCCGGCGCCCGCGGCCGCTGGTCCTCACGGACGCAGGACACCGCCTTTTCCCGGTGGTGCGCGACGGCCTCGACGCATTCGCCGACGCGGTGGCGGCGATCCAGGCGACGAAGCCGGCGAAGGAGGACCTTCGCCCGCTGCGGGTCACCGCCACCAACGCCTTTACCCACCTTTGGCTGGTGCCCCGCCTGTCGCTATGGCGGGCGGCCCAACCCGTGCTGCCGCTGGAGGTGATTGGCACCGATGCCGCCCTGGACCTGCGGCCGGGTGGCGAGGCGGACGTGGCGATCCGCTACACCCGCGCCCCACCACCTGGGCTCGCCGCTCGCGAGATCCTGCGTGACCGCTTCTGGCCTGTGGCCAGCCCAGCCCTGCTGGCCCATGGAACGCCGATCACGCACCCGGCCGACCTCCTGCAGCACACGCTCATCCATGCCGAATGGGCCCCGGACCCAAGCGCGCCCACCTGGGAGCGGTGGCTGTCGACGGCACGGCACAACGATCCAGATGTGCCGGACCTCGGGGCTACGAGGGGGCTCCACTTCCGGGAGGAACTTCACGCGATCAGGGCGGCGATCGCAGGTCAGGGCGTGGCGATCTGCAGCGACGTGCTCGTGGCGCGTGACCTGAAGGCAGGGCTGCTTGTGGTGGCGCATGACCTCCCGCTGGCGGGCTATGGGTTCTACGTCGTCCACGCACGTGACCACCCGCGCTTGGCGGCGATCGAGGCCTTCGTGGCCTGGGTGCGCACCGCAACTACGGACACCGACCAAGGCGCTGCAGCGTGATGCGGGATCAAGCCCACGAGGTGAGGCTGCGCCGCTCCAGACTGGGCTACAACTCCGATACCTTCGCAAGGCCCAACTGACCCCGCGATGCCCGGCCGTTGTCGCCAAGTTACCAGCCTTTGCGCAGCCTGTCCGACCTCCGGCGCAGCTACTCCACCACCCTGACCAACACCAACGAACTCAGGAAGAGCAAGGTCGCGGCCGCCGTGATCGTCGGACTGATCTGCTCGCCCATGCCATCGAATATTTGAAGGGGCAGTGTCCGGAGCTGTGGCCCGGCCAGGAACAGCGTCACAACAACCTGATCAAAGGAGGTGGCGAAGGCGAAGGTGACCCCTGACACAACCCCCGGTAGGATGAGCAGAAGGGTCAAGCGCCGGAATGCCTGCCAGGGCGTCGCCCTGAGACTCAGTGCCCCACGAAGGAGGCCGCGGTCGAAACCGCTCAACGTGGCCGACAGCGTGATCACCACGAAGGACGCCCCAAGCAGCGCGTGCGCGGCCACTAAGCCAGCATAGGTGCCCGTAAGCCTGACCGAGGCTAAGAGCGCGTAGAGGTTGCTGCCGATCGCGACCACCGGAACCACCGCCGGAAGAAGGAACAGCGCGCTCAGCGCCTGGCGGGGCCTCCTCCCACCCGGTCGGTCCCCAAGGAGGCCGCGGTGCCCAACATCTTGGCGATCGCCGTTGCGGCCACACCGATCTGCAGTCTGTTCCACAGCACGGGCAGCTGCCTCGGCCGGCCCCGATGCAAGAGGGATGCGAACCAGTCCAGCTACTCCAGTCTCATTCCCGCTGCCTGAGCTACAGCAGCCCAGCGCGGCAGATCTGTGCGGATCCGCGCGGCGAAGTCCGCCGGACCCAGGAAGGTCGTGACCGAGGCCTGCGTCCGCAGCTTCTCCTGGAAGGCCGTGTTCTTCGAGACCATTTCGAGGTCGCGGCCCATGCGCTGAATCAGCGCGGCCGGCGTGCCGGCGGGCGCCAGCAGTCCGTACCACACGCCGGAGTCGGGCGCCTCGAAGCCCAGCTCCGCCATGGTCGGCACATTCGGCAGATCCGGGGCACGGTCCGGCCCGAAGACGACCAACGGCTTGATCTGGCCGCCGCGATAGGCGCCGATCGCCCCGACCAGCGTCTGCATGAACAAGGGCACGCGCCCAGCCAGCACGTCCTGCATCGCAGGCGCCGTGCCGCGATACGGGATGTGCATCAAGGTGATGCCGGTCGCGCGCTGCAGCGTCTCGCCGCCGAAATGTCCGTTCCCGCCATTCCCAGTAGTGGCAAAACCCAGTTCGCCCGGCCTCGCCTTTGCCGCGGCCACGGCATCCGCCAGCGTGTTGAAGGGCTGCGAAGCGCCGGTCCACAGCACGTTGGGCGAGGTTGCGATCATACCAACGGGCGCGAAGCTGTCCGCGGCGTGATACGGCAGGTTGGTGTAGATGGCCGGGTTCATGACGTGGTTGTTGGCGGCGCAGAGAAGCGTGTAGCCATCTGGCGCCGCCTTCGCCACCATGTCGGTGGCCAGCGTCGCATTCGCGCCGGCGCGGTTCTCGATCACGACGGGCCGACCCCAGGCCGCCTCCAGCTCTGTTGCTACGAGGCGCGCCACCAGATCCGTCGGCCCTCCTGGCGGGAAGCCCACCACCATGCGGACCGGCCGATCGGGCCAATTCTGCGCACGCGCGCTTCGAGCTGCAGCCACAAGGACGGCGGAAAGGCCAAGCAGTGGCCGGCGCCCAAGACCGGGCGAGTGTTTGTTGGACATCTCCTTGGCTCCTCCCTCGTTGTTCTCTTCCTTCATGAGCGCTGGCTGTTGACCTCGGATGCGCTACGCCTCGATGAGCACGTACTCGCCTTCTACGGTGACAGCGAAGGTCGTGGCCGCTGGCGGAGCTTGGAGGAGTTCCGCGCCGGGTGCGACGCTAGCAGGGAAGGTCCGCACCTTCATCCGCCGCGGGTCGCAACGCGACTTGCCGGTCCGGATGTCGAACTCCCACGCATGCCAAGGGCAGCGGATGATCTCGCCACGCCGCGAGTAGTGGTACTCGCCGGGCCCGGAGGATTCGACGAGCCCGGTCTGGGTTCCTGCGCAGAGGCTGCCGCCCTTGTGCGGGCAGCGGTCCAGCAAGGCGAAGAACTCACCATCCAGGTTGAAGACGACAACAGGACGTCCGGCCACCTCGACCAGCTTCCGCCCCCCCAACGGGATCTCCTTGGTGGTCGCAACGACATGCCTGGCCATCTCAGCCCAGCCTGTAGAGCGCGCGCGCATTGCCTGAGAGGATGGCCTGCCTTCGTTCAGGTCCAAGCGAGGCCGGAAGGGCGAAGCGCGGGTCGTCGAAATCCCAGTGCGGATAGTCGCTGGCGAACATCAACCGGTCGGCGCCCATCCAGTCTACGACGTCCAAGAGATGCTCTGGCCGCTCCGGCTCCTCCATCGGCTGGGTCGAGATCCAGAAATGCTTCTTCAGATAGGCCGAGGGCGGCTGCCGTACATGCGGCACCTCGTCACGCATCCGCGCCCAGACGCGATCGAGCCTCCAGCCGAGGGCTGGCATCCACGCGAAGCCGGACTCGATGAGCACCACCTTCAGGTTGGGATAGCGCTCGAAGACCCCTTCCATGACGAGGCTGGTGACAAGCGATTGGCAAGAGACGGCGTGGTCCGTCATCTCCTCGATGTAGAAGGAAGGCCAGCCGCTGCTGCTTCCCGCCCAGCCGCTGTAGCCGAAGACATGGATGCCGATCGGCAGCCCGGCCTCCGCCGCGGCCTCGTAAATCGGCCAGTAGCGCCGCTTGCCGGCTGGCTCTGCGGTGCGGCTCATCATGAGCACATGGGCGTAGCGGTGATCGCCGGCCCGCCGACGGATCTCGGCCGCCGAGGCGGCCCCGTCCTCGTAGGGGACCACCACCGATGCACGCAACCTCGGCTCCGGCGTCACGAAGGTGTCGAGCTGCCAGTCATTCGTCGCGGTCGCGAGCGCGGCGCTGAGATCATCATTCTGGTCCCCCTGGCCCGTGGCGACGAGCGGGTTCATGATCCCAAAGGAAATCCCGTAGGCGTCCAGGTGCTGTGTCCGCAGGAACTCGAGATTCGTAGCGGGGAAGCCCCCATCTGGCGGCCAGGCGTCGCGGCGGGCCGCATTAGGCGCCGCCTTCGGGAAGGGCGGCGCCTTGGCGAATCCGTGGCGGGCCCGCATTCCATAGGTCTTCAGGTAGTGCCACCAATGCGCAGAAAGATAGGGTTTCAGATCCTCGATGGACCGGACTCGGGTATGGATGTCGCAATCGACGGGCCCTGCCTCCGTCGACTGCGGCATGACATGGTCCAGAGAAGGCTTCGCGGCGACGTTCATGGCGCGTCCTCATTGAGGCGTTGATAAGTCGCGAGTGGGTTGTCCACCTGGATCTTCCGCACCAGGTCGGTCGGGATGCCCGGTGGCATGTTGCGGTCCCCATCGAACTGCCAGTGCGGATAATCGGATGCGTAAAGCAGCATGTCGTCCGAACGCATGTGGTCGATGATGCGGCGGACTGTGTCGGGATCGTCGGGGGCGTCCAGCGGCTGGATCGTCAGTCGGACGTGGTCGCGCACGATCTCTAGGGGTGAGCGGTCCACCCACGGAACCTCGGGCCGCAGGCCGCGCCAGAACTTCGAAAGCCGCCAAAGGAAGCCGGGCAGCCAGGTGACGCCGGATTCCAGCAGCACGACCTTCAGTTCCGAAAACTTCGCGAAGACGCCCTCGCAGATCAGGCTCGCCACCTGCGACTGAAAGGCTTGAGACTGGCTGGCGTAATCCTCGACGTAGTAGCTCGGCCAGCCGATCGAGGTCACGGGGTGGCGATAGGCGCTGCCCGCGTGGATGCCAATCGGCAATCCATGCCGCTGCGCTGCGGCATAGACGGGCCAGAAATTCCGCCGCCCCAGCGGCATCTCGCCGCTGGCGAGAACCAGGATCTGCACGAAACGCCGATCTGAAGCGCAGCGCTCGATCTCGTCCACCGCATGCTCGACGTTCTGCAGGGGAACCACGATGGAAGCTCGCAGGCGGCTGTCCCGATCCAGCCACTCCCGTGCGATCCAGTCGTTCACGGCACGCGCGAAGGCGACCGCCATGTCCTCGTTGAAAACAAGCTGGACGCCATAGAGGCAGTTCAGGATCGCCCCCTGGCTGTCCCATCGATCCAGCACCTGCGTGCAGAGCTGCTCCACTTCGTCGGTGTGGTTCCGCCAGTCGGGCCGGGCCGTGATGGGCGCGTCGGACGGATAGCTGATCGAGTCCAAAGAATCGATCCCGCGCTCCACAAGACTGTCGCGCCAGAAGTCGCTCAGGTAAGGCGCGAGTACACGCGTGCTGGTGATGGTCGGATGAACGTCGCAGTCGATCGGGCCACGTATTTCGCTCCTCTGCACGCCCCCATGGCCTACTGTGTCAACCCCGGCCCGCGCGCTCATGGTTCCAGCACCGAGTGTGTGCTGCACTCAGCAAACCAACAGGGCTTCTTGCCCGTGTTGGACGCCTCGTCAGTTTCCCGAAGGAAAGATTTGCTGACGCTGTACCTACTTGCCGCCGCCACCTCTCGTCGGACGTAACACCCAGAGATGTTCGTCAACTCTGCCAGCAACTCGCTCCGCATCTTGTCGCTTCCCTGGCATGCTGCCGATGCATCGTAACCGAGGAGTTGACACTCGCGTCAAATTCTTCGCGGGATCGCAAAGCCGCCTCCTACCCCCGTCTTGAACGGCTCACATGCGAGGGCCGACCGGTGGCAGCGCTAGTCATTAGTAATGGTGCCGCAGCGGCCAGCCGAGCCCTTTGATCTAGAGCCCGCAAGCCGAGGCGTTCGCCCGGCCGGAGGTGGTCAACGGTGACGCCTCGCACTCGCAGATGGAACGAAATTAGAAGACACCGGAAGGTATCACAGAAGGCCCAAGGTGCCTCGTAGGACAGACGGAGCCATGCCAGCCTCCAGGCAATCACCTCGCCACGCTGATCCCCTACGCGTGAGAGCTACGCCGAAGGCCTGAGTTGCCCCGGTTCCTCAGAAGTACTCAGGGTACGCTCGGCGGATATCTTCCACTTGCGCAAAGGTGCCTGACATATGCCCTCGAAGCCGATCTTCGGCTTCGAGGGCCCTTCCACCCAGGATTGCTTCGGCCAGCGCGCAGTGCTCGGCCAAGATAGCCTCCGCCTTTCCAGGCGCTGGCAGGTGCAGGCGCCGAAGCCGGTCAAGATTGCCAGTTCGGGAGCGGACGAGGTGCCACAGTCCCTCGACTCCGCCTGCCTCGTAGAGGGCGGCGTGAAAGTCTGCGTCTGCATCGCTGAAGCCGGCCTCGTCCCCGCCTTCCAGCAGCGCCCGCTGCCTCTCCAGTTCTTTTGGAAGGATCTGGGCCAACGCTGCCCCCTCCTGCGCCAGCCGCCGCACGAGTTCGACTTCCACGGCCAAGCGAAGGAAATGCGCCTGCCGCGCCGCATCAAGGTCGATGCGGGCCACGCGCGTCGCTGACTGCGGCACGACCTCGACCAGCCCTTCCTCATGCAGTCGCAACAGCGCCTCGCGCACCGGAGTCTGGCTGAGGCCCAGCCGGGCCGCGAGTTCAGCGCGTGCGAGGGTCGCGCCTGGGGGCAAGGCGAGGGAAAGGATGGCGCTGCGCAGTCGCCGGTAAACCAGTTCAGCGGCCGAGATCCGAGGCTCCATCGGCTCCAGGAGCTCGGGCGCAGAAATAGTTCTCGGTAGGGAGGACAAGGCTAAGGCGGAGGGATCGGACGGCATTGTGCTGGATAACGCCTTTTTTGGGCGGCTCGCCAAGATACGTGTTGACCCTACTGATATATTAGATCTAAGACACCATGACGAGCGGGAATGGTTGCGCTGCGCCAAGGATGAGGATCGGATGCCCAAGCCATCAATCTTGGTTGCTCGTCGGGTGCCGCCTGCCGTCGCTACCCGTGCGCAGGCCGAGTTCGCCGCCGTGCTGCCGGATCGCGACCTCAACGCTGCCGGCACCGCGGTGCTGGCCGTGGAGCATGGGGTCGCCGCTGTCGTGACGGGTCCACGGGTGCGCTTCGACGCCGCCAGCATCGGCGCCTTGCCCCGCACCGTGCGGATTATCGCCAACACCAGCGTCGGCCACGACCACATGGACGTCGCAGCTGCCAAGGCCCGTGGCATCGCCGTCACGAACGCGCCCGATGTGCTCACGGACTGCACGGCCGACCTTGCCATGCTGCTCATCCTCGCCGCCTGCCGACGTGCGGGGGAATATGAGCGCATCATGCGCGCCGGATGGCGGCAGGGCTTCGGCATGCCCGACAACCTCGGGCTTCGCCCAAGCGGCAAGACGCTCGGCATACTCGGCATGGGCCGGATTGGGCGTGCCGTGGCTCAGCGTGCACGCGGGTTCAGCATGCAGGTGATGTACACCAACCGCTCCCGCCTCCCTTCGGAACTGGAGGAGGGCGCGGAGTTCGTCCCCTCGCTCGAGGCGCTGCTGCCGCGCTGCGACATCCTTTCGCTTCACCTGCCCGGCACACCGGGCGCCCTGCCCATCATGACGCGCGAGACCTTTGCACAGCTGCCACGCGGCGCGGTTTTCGTGAACACCGCGCGCGGCTCGCTGGTGGACGAGGACGCGCTGATCGACGCGCTGCGCTCCGGGCACCTCTTCGCCGCTGGTCTCGACGTGTTCCGGCGCGAGCCGGATTTCGACCTGCGGCTCAACGAACTGTCGAACGTCTTTCTGACCCCCCACGTCGCCTCGGCAACGGTGGAGACGCGCGACGCTATGGGCTTCCGCGCGCTCGACAACGTCGCGGCCGTGCTCGCGGGCCATCCCGCCATTGACCCTGTCTGAGGACCCCATGATGACGCTCACTGGCGAGATGCTGATCGGCGCAACTGCGCTGCGCGGGACGGAAGCGCCCATTCGCGCCATCGAGGCCGCGACCGGGCGGCCGCTGGATCCGGCTTATGGAGGAGGCACCGCAGCGGAGATGGAGCGGGCCTGCGCCCTCGCCGCCACAGCCTTCGATATCTACCGCGAGACCACGACCAAGGCTCGGGCGGATTTCCTGGATGCCTGCGCGCAGGCAATCCTCGACCTCGGTGATGACCTCATTCTCCGCGCCATGGCCGAAAGCGGCCTTCCGCGCGGACGGCTGGAGGGCGAGCGCGGTCGCACCGTCGGCCAGTTGCGCCTCTTTGCGGCGGAGTTGCGCGACGGGGGCTGGATTGGCGCGCGGATCGATCCGGCCCAGCCCGAGCGCAAGCACATGCCGCGCTCCGACCTTCGGTTGCGTTACGTCCCGCTCGGACCGGTCGCGGTTTTCGGCGCCTCGAACTTTCCGCTCGCCTTCTCGGTCGCTGGTGGCGATACGGCCTCTGTCCTGGCCGCCGGCTGCCCGGTGGTGGTGAAGGCGCACTCCGCCCACCCTGGCACCTCGGAGCTGGTGGGCCGCGCGATCCGTTCAGCCGTCGCGTCCTGCGGCCTGCCCGAGGGCGTGTTCTCCATGCTCTTCGGCTCCGGGCAGGTGGTCGGCCAGGGTCTCGTGTCGCACCCGCATATCAAGGCCGTGGGCTTCACCGGCTCCCGCGCCGGCGGGACAGCACTGATGCGCACCGCGGCCGCACGGCTTGAGACCATTCCGGTCTACGCCGAGATGAGCAGCATCAACCCAGTGTTCCTGCTGCCCCGAGCCCTCGCAGCGCGCGCCGAAGCGATGGCGAAGGGTTTCATCGGCTCGCTGACCCTGGGCGCCGGGCAGTTCTGCACCAACCCCGGCCTCGTGCTGGCCTTGGATGGCCCCGACCTCGATCGCTTCCTCGGCGCCGCGGCCGAGGCGCTTTCCGGCGCACCGGCGCAGACCATGCTGACACCCGCGATCCTTCGGGCCTACCAGCAGGGCGTCGCGCATCTCGCCAGCAACAACCGCGTCCGCAAGGTGGCGTCCGGCCTGCTCGCCACGGCCGGGACGGAGGGGGAGGCTGCGCTCTTCGAGACGAGCGCAGCGCATTTCTTCGACGACCCAAGCCTCGCCGAGGAAGTTTTTGGCGCCGCTTCGCTCGTCCTCCGCTGTCCCGACGTGGCGACCATGGCCGCCTCGCGGAACGGCTGGAAGGCCAACTCACCGCGACGATCCAGATGGATGAGGGCGATGTGGAAGCCGCGCGCCAGCTGGTGCCCGTGCTGGAACGGCGGGTCGGGCGGATCCTGGTGAACGGCTATCCGACTGGCGTCGAGGTGGGCCATGCCATGGTCCACGGCGGCCCCTACCCCGCCACCTCGGACGGGCGCTCGACCTCCGTCGGCACGCTTGCCATTGCGCGCTTCCTGCGGCCGGTCTGCTACCAGGACATGCCCGAGGCTTTGCTTCCCGAAGCACTGCGCGACGGCAACCCCCTCGGCCTCATGCGGCGCCTGGACGGTGTCGTGGGCCGGCATTGAGCACAGGATCCAGCATGACAAATTCGCCGCTTCCGCGCACCCGCACGCCGGAAAGCCTGCGGAGCACACGCTGGTTCGGCCCCGCCGACCTCCGTTCATTTGGCCATCGCTCGCGCGCGATGCAGATGGGCTGGGCCGAGGAGGATTGGGCCGGCAAGCCGGTCATTGGCATCCTAAATACTTGGTCTGACATCAATCCCTGCCACCAGCACTTCCGCGCCCGGGTCGAGGACGTGAAGCGCGGCGTGCTGCAGGCCGGCGGCCTTCCACTCGAGCTGCCCGCGTTGGCGCTGCCCGAGAACTTCATGAAGCCGACCACCATGCTTTACCGGAATATGCTGGCGATGGAGGCGGAAGAGCAGATCCGCAGCCTGCCCGTGGACGGTGTCGTGCTGATGGGTGGTTGCGACAAGACCGGCCCAGGGCTGCTGCTTGGCGCATTGTCGGCCGGCGTGCCCACGATCTTCCTGCCCGCCGGTCCCATGCTGCGCGGCAACTGGAACGGCAAGATCCTCGGCTCCGGATCCGATAGTTGGAAGTACTGGGACGAACTCCGTGCTGGTCGCATCACGCAGGAGGACTGGACCGGCGTGGAGCAGGGCATTGCCCCCAGCCACGGCACCTGCATGACCATGGGCACGGCCAGCACCATGACCGCGATCATCGAGGCGCTGGGCTTCAGCTTGCCTGGCTTCTCCTCGGTCCCCGCGCCGGACTCCAACCACCCCCGGCTTTCTGCGGCAACTGGCCGGCGCGTCGTAGAGATGGTGTGGGAGGATTTGGTCCCCTCACGCATCGCCACGCGCGCCGCCTGCCGCAACGCGGTCGCCGTCGCCATGGCGATGGGTTGCTCCACCAATGCCCTGATCCACCTGATCGCGCTCGCGCGCCGCGCCGGCCACGCCGAATTCGGCCTTGATGATTTCGAGGCGCTGAGCCGCGAGGTGCCGGTCATCGCCAATGTCCGCCCCTCGGGCAGCACCTACCTGATGGAGGACTTCTACTACGCCGGAGGCATCCGCGCGCTGATGGCGCGGATGGGGCACCATCTCGACACGGGCACGCTGACCTGCACGGGCCGTAGCCTGGGCGAGAATGTCGCTGGCGCGTCCGTGTCCAATGACGACGTCATCCGGCCGCTGGACAACCCAATCTACGCCGAGGGCGCTTTGGCGGTGCTGAAGGGCAACCTCGCGCCCGATGGCTGCGTCATCAAGCCCTCGGCCATGGACCCGCGCTTCCTGCGTCATGCCGGCCCTGCGCTGGTCTTCGATGACTACCCCTCGATGAAGCAGGCGGTGGAAGACGAGAATCTGGCCATCACGCCGGACCACGTCCTGGTGCTGCGCAACGCTGGCCCGCAAGGCGGGCCGGGAATGCCGGAATGGGGCATGCTGCCCATGCCTAAGGCTCTCCTGAAGCAGGGTCACCGGGACATGCTCCGTCTGTCAGATGCTCGCATGTCCGGCACGAGCTATGGCGCCTGCGTCCTCCACGTCTCCCCCGAAAGCTATGTGGGCGGTCCGCTGGCGCTGCTGCGAACGGGCGACATCGTGGAGGTCGACGTGCCTGCCCGCAGCATCAACATGCGTGTGGAGCAGGAGGAGTTGGCGCGCCGCCAGAAGGCCTGGGCTCCTCCGCCGCCACGTTTCGGGCGCGGCTACGGCTGGATGTTCAGCCGCCACATCCGGCAGGCCCACGAAGGCTGTGACTTCGACTTCCTGAAGACCGAGTTCGGTTCGCCCGTCGACGAACCCGCCATCTACTGAGCCCAAGAGGAGGCACGCCCAATGGCCCTGAACCAAGAGACCCGCGACAAGTTGCGCCAGGTGAGCACCGCGACGCTTGCCACCGCCCTCTACAAGCGCGGCTTCCGCACCCAGTTCATCCAGGACGTGACGCCGCTGCGTCCGCTGGCCGAAAGCATGGTGGGCGAGGCCTTCACACTGCGTTACATGCCAGCCCGCGAGGACCTTAATCGGCTTGAGGTATTCCGCGATCGCGCTCACCCGCAACGCAAAGCGGTGGAGGAATGCCCGCCCGGCGCGGTGATGGTGATGGACAGCCGCAAGGATCCCCGCGCGGCTTCGGCCGGCTCCATCCTCGTCACGCGCCTCCAGGTCCGTGGGGTCGCGGGCGTGGTGACCGATGGCGGCTTCCGGGATGCTCTGGAGATCGGCGGTCTCAACATCCCCGCCTTTCACAGCCGTCCCTCGGCACCGACCAATCTGACGTTGCACCAAGCGATCGACATCAACGTGCCGATCGGCTGCGGCGACGCGCCGGTTTTCCCGGGCGACGTCATCGTCGGGGACAACGACGGCGTGATTGTCATCCCAGCGCACCTCGCCGACGAGATTGCGGAGGAAGCGACGGAGATGACGGCTTATGAGGATTTTGTCACGGAGCGGGTGCAGGGCGGCCAGTCCATCCTGGGCCTCTACCCCATGACCGACGAATCAAATCAGCCGCTTTTCAAGGAATGGCGCGCAAAGAAGCGCCGCTGAAGGAGGAGGAAATGTCCATGAAGCGCCGCACTCTTCTCGCTGGGGCTCCGTTGCTCACCTCGGCACTGATCGGAGCCGCCGAGGCCCAAGAGGCTTGGCCATCGCGCCCGGTCACCATCATCGTGCCCTTCACTCCCGGGGGCTCGTCCGACATCATTGCCCGCGCCATGGCGCAGAACATGCAGCAGGCGCTGGGCCGGCCGGTGGTGGTGGAGAATCGGCCCGGTGCGGGTGGCGAGATCGGGGCCCGCACGGTCATCCGCGCGGCACCCGACGGCCACACGCTGATGCATGCGCCGATCAGCACCTGGGCCATCAACGTGCCGCTACGTCCGCGCCTCGGCTACGATCCGGTGACGCAGCTCACCCGCATCATGCAGACGGTGCGCACGCCCAACGTGCTGGTGGTGAATCCGCAGCGCATCCAGGCGGACGATCTGGCTGGCGTCGTGGAATGGGCCAAGCGGACCCGGGGTGCCGCCTATTCCAGTAGCGGCAACGGCTCCTCCGATCACCTGACCGCCGAGATGTTCAAGCAGGCGGTGGGCGCGGACATCACCCACGTGCCATTCAGTGGGGGCTCGCCGGCGACGACGGCGCTGCTCTCGGGAGATGTGCAGCTCTCTTTTCAGAACCTTGGCTCCATCACGCCGCAGATCGCGGCGGGACGCGTCAAGCCGATCCTCGTCACCTCCGAGCAGCGCAGCCCGCTGCTGCCCAACGTGCCGACTGCTGCCGAGGCGGGGCTGAACGACTTCGTCGTTTATTCCTGGCAGGGACTCGGCGGCCCCGCAGGGATCGAGGGTCCGCTGCTGCAGCGCATCCACGCCGCGGCCGCCGCGTCCCTGCGCCAGAGCGAAACCGCCGCGCGCTTCGCCGAGATGGGCTTCGAGGTGGTGGCAAGCTCGCCCGAGGAGTTCGCGCCCTTCCAGGAAGGCGAGATTGCACGATGGCGCCGCGTGATCCAGGCCGGCGGAATCACAGTCGACTAACAACATTTGCGCTGTGCTCCATGTCGCTGGACAGGGCGACATGGAGCCGCCGTGCGCCACCAGCGTCCCCTGAAGCGATACTCTGTCCACACCGCCGGCGCCTTAGGCTGCCCTCCGGCCAGAAGCCGCAACGGCCTTGACCGATCGCACACCGCTCTTCCGTTGGCCAAGCTCGGCGATCTGCTGCAGTTCCGGCCACTCGACCTGGCAGGACAACTTGAAGCGGAGCGCGAGCCATTCCCTCTTCAGCTTCTTCAAGGCCTGCCACGGCGACCAATCCGCCGACCAGAAGCGATATCGGGTCAGCGACGTGCCAGAAGAGAGGGTTCGCTTCTCGTCCTTTGCGATCGGCATCTCCTCGACGCGACGAAGCGTCCAGGTGGTGCCGCAGTTGGCGAACATCCACTGGATGGCCTTTGGGTCGTCCGGCCCGAGCTGTAGGGTTTGCCAAGGGACCGGCACGAGACTGTGGAGATCAAACGGACAGTCGGTCCTCACACCCAAAGCGGAATGCACGAGATCAGTCCCATCTCGGATCCAGTCCCGGAACTCACGCGCTAGCATCTTCGCGCCCTCCAGCCCGACCGACCGTCGCCACCGGCCCCGAGCTGGCCTTGGTGGCCAATCTAGTCCGGGTTCATCGTGCGGTGAGTTTTCCGTACGATAAACCTTCAGCGCCGCTGCCCTACCCGGCTTTTCCCTCGAAAGCGGCGCTCCGATCGTCCGGGAGTGGCTCGTCTTCCCCCTCGATGACGTTGACTCCCGCCTCCGACAAAGCGGCCAGGGGGGCCTTGACCGTTTCGGCGGAAACGTTGGTGCACAGTAGAGCGGCGTTCACCTCAGCGACGGTGACGTGTCCTACCACCCTGCCCCTAATGATGAGCCGCTCCACCTCAGGCGTCCACGCTTCCAGCGTCATTGTGCCCCCCACTTTGCCGAAATCGTCGTCGGTTTGGTTCGGGTCAAAGGATGCTTCCACGCTGGCCTGCAGGGGCAAGGGCCCTAGCAGCCCGTGCGGCTCCCTGGGGGCCGCCTCGCCGTCTTTGGGCCCCTCCTTGAGAATGGTGATGCCGAAGTCCCTCAGTATTGCCAGGGTGTCCTCGACCAGCTCCAGAGCAGCCACGCCGCTCGGGAGCGTGGCGTTCATCTTATGAACTGTGACGTATCCCCGCTCCTTGCCGGCAACGATGAGGCGTCTGATAGCCGCCGCCTCCGCATCGAGAATCAACTCCATGCTGTTCCTCGCACCGCTCGACAGGCAACCCATGAGGTGCCTGCCCTGGCCGCGCCAACTCGGGAGATAGCTGCCGCGGCACGACAGACCAGAGCCTCTACGATAGGGAGAACACAGGAATACATCCTTGATGGAGGCCACTCCGTGAGCGACGCCTTTTCCTTTCCGATGGTCCAATGGGCAAAGAGGCTGCTGCCCGGCGGCCTGGAAGGGTATTCGCACGTGCAGGCGCTGCATGGCAGGCTGACGGCCGACCCGGCGGTGCGGAAGATCCTCGCACGCGAGAATGGTAGCTGGTCTTGAGGGTTGTGCGGGAATGACAAGCGGCATCCACCACATCACCGGCGTGACGGCCAATGTGCAGGCGAACGTCGACTTTTACGTGGGGTTTCTTGGTTTTAGGCTCGTGAAGCAGACGGGAGGCTTTGCGGACGCCGAGCAGTTGCATCTCATCTACGGAGATGGACTCGGCAGCCCCGGATCATTGCTGACATTCCTCGTCTGGGAAGCCGCAGGCCGAGGCCGAACCGGCATTGGGCAGGTCTCGGAAGTGGCGCTCGCAGTGCCGCCAGCCACCATCGGCGATTGGCTGACCAAAGCCATCGCCGCCACTATCCCCCTTGAGGGCCCTTCTCGCGAGTTCGACGAAGCGGTTCTCCGTTTGAAGGACCCGGACGGGCTGATCGTGAAGTTGGTCGGCCTGGACATGACGACGCCGGCTGCGCTTCCGGACGCCCCTACCCGGTTGCGTGGCGTCACGCTTCTCACGGACAGGCCCGTGGAGACTGCCGCCTTCGTGACCCGTTTCGGCTACAGGAACGGTGCGCGCGCCGGACACACGCGGCGGATGGTTTCCGACACCGATGTCGTGGATGTCAGGGAGGTTTCGGGCTTCCTGCCATCCGTGCCCGGCGCGGGGGTGCCCGACCATGTGGCATTCCGGGCGCAAGATGCCGACGCCGTCCGGTCCATGCGCCTTTCGCTGATGGAGCACGGGCCGACAGAGGTTCACGACCGGAAGTACTTCCTGTCGCTCTATGTCCGCGATCCGGCTGGCATCCTTCTGGAACATGCCACCGACGGACCGGGCATGACGGTCGACGAAGAGGCAGACCAGCTTGGCCGGACGTTGTTCATGCCGCCGCACGAAGCGGGACGCGCCGAAGATCTCAAAGCGATGCTGCCGCAATTCGCCTTGCCGGGCGAAGAAAGATTTCCCGCCCGGGATCTTCCGTTCATTCATCGCTTCAACAGACCGGCAGATCCGGATGGCACAACCTTGGTGCTGCTCCATGGCACAGGCGGGAATGAGGCCGATCTGATGCCGATCGCCCGCCGCATGGCACCGCGTTCGACGCTTCTTGGCGTGCGGGGCCGTGCGACGGAGGAAGGAAGCAATCGCTGGTTCCGCCGGCTTGGCGCCGTGACATTCGATCAGGCCGACATCCGCAGTGAAGCCGAAGCGTTCGCGGCTTTTGTCGAAGGTGCGGTCGCCGGCTACGGGATCGACGTAGATCGACTGATCTTCCTTGGCTACTCCAACGGAGCAAACTTCCTGGCGGCAGTGATCCAGCTTCAGCCCGGTGTCGTGCGACGCGCCATTCTGATGCGCAGCACCCAGGCACTGGAGGACTCGCCTGCGGAGGACCTGACCGGAACGGATGTGCTGCTGCTCGAAGGACGCGATGATTCCTTTGCGAGCAATGCCAGGGTACTGGCGGATGTTCTCGAAACCCGAGGCGCTCGCATCGATTTCCGAAGTCTCCCGGCCGATCACGAACTCAGCGCTTCGGACGTCGCTGAGTCAGCCGAGTGGATTGGTTGGAAGCGTTCTGCGCCCTGACGCCCGAAGGCACGGCGGCAGCACCAAGCGGCATCTTTGCCCGCCTCATGCCAGTCCGGACAATCAATCGTGTGCTCCACCAAAACAAGCGACGGAAGTTGATTGACCGAGCATGCCCCGCGGCCGCCCTCCCGACGCCCGGGGGCGGCGCTGCCCCGACCGTGCAGCGACCGCACTCCGACGCCGCAGCTTCGGCGAGGCCGTGCCCCATTGCTTCGCCCCCCATGGGAGGCCGGGGCCCGTCCGCGCCATCAGCACGTGGGATGGGGCCGCACAGCAACGGTTCAGCCGGCGCCGGGCCCCCGCGCGAGCTTCCAGTGCGGCCACGTCACGTAGGCCGTCAAGGCGCCCTGCTCCTTCGCGCGGATGCCCACCGCTTCGCCCTTGGGCATGTGGACGATGTCGCCAGGGCCCGCCGTTTTCTCCTCGCCCTGCGCGGTGATGACGAGCTGTCCTTCCAGGACGATCATCACATCGTCGACCGCCATGGTCTCCTCTAGACCCTGGTTTGCCTCGTAACGCCCGTATCCGATGCTGATGGGCGCTCCGTGACGCTGATCGACCAGGTCGGAGGCGAAGACGCCTTCGGGCTGCCCCGGGGAGCGTTCATACGAGGCATCGGCGGGGGACAGAACTCGGACCTTCATCGGTGTTCTCCTTGCGGCGTGGTGATGGTTGTTGTCGCGCTCATCCCTTTCGAGCCCCTTCATCGGCCCCGGGATGGGCTTCCGGTGCGGGATCAGGCGGCCTGCGGAATGCGCGCAATGACCTTGATCTCGAAGTCGAAGCCGGCGAGCCAGGTCACGCCGACCGCCGTCCAATTCGGATAAGGCGGGGCGCCGATCGCGCCATCCCGGACCCGCATGACGGCGTCCAGCTGCGAGGCGGGGTCGGTGTGAAAGGTCGTGACATCGACGACGTCGGCGAAGGAGCAGCCAGCGGCGGCGAGCACCCCCGCCAGGTTGTCGAAGGCCAGCTGGACCTGCCGTTCGAAGTCTGGCTCGGGCGTGCCGTCCTGCCGGCTTCCAACCTGGCCGGACACGAACAGGAGATCGCCAGAGCGGATCGCGGCGGAATAGCGGTGCTTCTCGTAGAGCGCGTGCCTGTGGGCGGGGGTTATGGCCTCTCGGCGGGACATCATTGGCTCCTTTTTGAGGGTGCCTGGGGGCGGCTTCCCCCGACGACTGCGAGATGGTCCTTGCGGCACTTGCAGATAATTCGCGCGTCAGACAAATTACTTGTGCAAATCATGCAAGAGAGAGCCCGCTTCCAATTTGAGCAGATCGATGCCTTCGTCGCGGTCGCCGAGCAGGGCGGCATCTCGGCGGCGGCGCGGGTGCTCAACCGCGATCCGTCCGTCGTCTCGCGGCGGCTTGATGCCCTAGAAGCCCGGCTGGGGGTCCGGTTGCTGTCCCGCACGACACGGCGTGTCACCCTGACGGAGGCCGGAGCCGCCTATCTCGCACGGGTCCGGACGATCCTCGGCGAGCTGTCGGCGGCGGACTCCGAAGCCGCCGAGGGCGCCGACGCACCTCGCGGGCTCCTCAGGCTGAGCCTGCCGGCGACGTTCACCCGGCGCTGGATCGCCCCGTGGCTGCCGGCCTTCCTGGCCGCGTATCCGGAGGTCCAGCTCGAACTCCTGCACAGCGACCGCTTCGTGGATCTCGTCGCGGAGGGCTTCGATGCGGCCGTGCGCATCGGCGAGCTGTCGGACAGCAGTCTCGTGGTGAGACGCTTGGCCCCGGTCGAAACAATCCTTTGCGCATCGCCGGATTATCTCGCTCGTCGAGGACTGCCGGCTTCGCCTGAAGAGCTGGAGCAGCACGAGTGCCTTCGCTTCCCGAAGGACAGGTTCCGGCAGGGCTGGAAGCTGCGGAACGACGCCCGCCAGGTGACCCAGCGTGTTTCGGGTTCCCTGGTGTCCGACGAAGGCGAGGGCTTGCTTGTGGCCTGCGTGGCAGGTGCGGGCATCCTGCCCGCCTCCGACTGGGAGGTGGGGCAGGAACTCGCCGACGGCCAGCTGGTCCGCGTGCTTCCGGGCTGGCGCTTTGATGTCGAGGGCGCCGTGCATGTGGTGCTGCCCCCGGGGCGACTCGTGCCAGCCAAGACAAGGGCTTTTGTCGAGTGGCTGGCGAGGGACTTCGCCCCACTTCCCCCCTGGCTTCGCTGCAGCCTGCAAGTCTAGGGGCTTCGGCTTCCGCCTTGCCGTGGTCACGGCCCGAAGGACTAGGCGCCGCGGTCGTGGACCGACCCAGACAGGGTACGAGCCCGAATGAACAGATTCTGCTCTAGCTGTTTGGTCCCGGCATTTGGTGGTGCGGATTTGCGGTGAAACGCTGCGGCTCCTCGGCCCATGCTTTGCAGATGGCTTGATAGGGCGTGAGGCCGCGTAGGGTCTTCAAGCGACGGG
>NZ_JAPFQI010000037.1 GCF_026183895.1 Sabulicella glaciei
GCCGGTGACGTTGGCGCAGAAGTCGACGGCCACTGCATCCGACAGGCGGACGTTGTTGCCGCTCGCATCCGTGCCCTGGAACAGCCCGCCGAAGTCGATCGAGCCAGTGAGAGGAGCTGCATTCACCGCGACGGGCGCGGCGAGGATGGCCAGGCCCAGGGCCATACGCTTCACAATCTGCATAGTCTCTTTCCTTTTGGTGCTTGGCCAGTGAGGCCAATCGATACACCCGTCGTTGCGGGTGCGCCTGACACTCAGCAAGAGCCGTGCCAGATGAATTTATGCGGCAATCTCAGTTACTTACTCGAACGCATCTCCGAGACTTGAATGAGGCTGCATAGGTTACCGACAGGCAATGCGGTTTCATTGGAGCGTGAAAAAATTTGTTCGGCCGGAAGTGTCTGGGTGAAAGGCACGGTGCCGGGTGACTGGGCTTGAGGCGACAAGGCCAGGCCGCGCTTTGGATACACACGGCCTCAAGCCAAGGCGGCCTCGACAGTGGCGCGATTACGACTGCGCCTTGGAAAAATCATTGTCGTGGCGCAGTCACGCAACCAATTCGACTTTCGCTATTCTTCATGCGTTTCTTACAGCGTGGTCGCTGCGGGAGGCTGCGGCGCATAAAAGGCAACCCAAACAAGGTCTTGCGGTCTTGGCACGGCGCTTGCTTGGCCAGGGATGACGGGACGCCCCGTCTGGAGGTTCTGCGGAACAGACTTCCATCTGAAGCAGGTTCTGAAGCCAAACGACCCCAGCCCCTGAAGGAGGCCTAACATGAAGAAGCTAGCTCTACTGGCCACGACCGCCGCCTTTGTTGGTCTGAGCGCCATCGCTCAGGCAGCACCGATCACCATCATCACCTGGGCGCAGAACGCGACGGGCAACACCGTCACCGCCACCGCCAATGGCGGCAACACGCAGACGAGCCTGACGGGCAACGACGTCGCGATCACGGTCTCGGGCTATGAGGATGGCGTCCCGACGCCCTTTCAGGCCTTCTTGAACCTGAACGCGAACAGCACGGGCTCTGCGAGCCTCGTGGGTGGCGACGATATCCGCCAGGCCTTCGCCGGTAGCTTCACCATCACCTCCGGCATGGGCGGCAGCGGCATCAACTACCTGTCCGGCAGCTTCTCCGACATCGCGCTGGGCGGCTCGCGCATCGCCGGGCCGGCAGAGGGCTTCCAGGTCAGCCTGATTGCCTCGGATCCGCCGGGCACCGTGAACCTGACCTCCGACCGGATTGCTGCCGCCAACCTGCAGGATCCGTCGGCGATCGGCTTCACCTTCACGGCGCTCACCCAGGCCTTCAACATCTGCGGCTCGACGGTCTGCAGCTTCACGGCCAGCGTCAGCGGCAACGCGAGTGCTTCGCAGGTCGCCGTGCCGGCCCCGGCTGGCCTCGCCTTCCTCGGCCTGGGCCTGCTCGGCCTCGCCGCCGTGCGCCGCAAGGTCGCAGCCTGAACACAAGCCGCGTGCTCTAGCGGTATGAGAAAGGAGGGGCGGCCCCGGTTCGCAAGAGCCGGGGCCGCTTCTGCGCGCGACGCACAACTGCTGGAGGCATAGTGCGCGTGATGCGACCTTTGACCTTTCGGAGCGAAGCGATGTGGGCCTGTCCAGTACCTCTCTCGTGCAAACTTGGGTGAGCGGGCGCCCGCGTCGCTCTGACAAGCAGGCAGCGCCGCCGGCCTCACCTAAACAGCGGAAGATCAGTCGAAACAGCTGACCTTACCGAACTGAGGCGGATTTCAATGTGATGTCTAGTCTCGTCCACAGCCTCCGCTGTCACGGGCTCGCTGATGAAGTAGCCCTGAAGCTCGTCGCAGCCCTTGCTCGCAAGGAGCTGGAACTGCTCCTCCGTTTCGACCCCCTCAGCCGTGGTGACGATGCCAAGCTCTCGGCAAAGCGCAATCGTCGCACGCACAATGGCCCGGTCTGCATCGTGTCCGCCGAGGTTATGAACGAAGGCGCGGTCGATCTTGACCTTGTCGAACGGAAACGAACGCAGGTAGTTCAGTGACGAGTACCCCGTACCGAAATCGTCGATGGCGATCCGCACGCCGATTTGCTTGAGGCGGCGAAGGACCGTCAGATTGGCCTCGGTGTCTTCAAGCAGCACGCCCTCCGTAATCTCCAGCTCCAGGCGAGCCGGCGCGAGGCCTGACCTCAGCAAGGCATTGGACACGGTCTCGACGAGACCGGGGGCCCGGAACTGGAGCGGAGAAAGGTTGACTGCCAGCCGGATGGAAGACGGCCAGCGCGACGCTTCCTTGCAGGAACGCTCAAGTACGAGGCGTCCCAACTCGTCGATGAGGCCGATCTCCTCCGCGGCCGGAACAAACTCAGCGGGCCCCACCAGGCCATGGCCCGGGCGGTCCCAACGCACCAGCGCCTCGAACCCGGAAACCCGCCCCGATGCAACTTGGACGATGGGCTGGAAGCGCAGCGCGAGCTGCGGCGCTCCGGCTTCCCGAAGGGCTGTGCGCAGGTCAAGCTCCAGGAGGCGTCGGCTATGCGCTGCCTCGTCCAAAGCCCACTCAAAGAACGCGTGTCGGCCGCGACCTGCCTGCTTTGCCTGGTAAAGCGCAAGGTCGGCGCGGCGCAACAGATCGGTCGGCGTCGCACCATGCTCAGGGAAAAGCGCGATGCCCACCGTCGCCCCCACCAGCACTTGGTGCTCCTCGACCTCCAGCGGCTCGGACAGCAAGGCGATCAGTCGCCCGGCGAGGGCGCCGGCGTCGGAGGCCAGGCCGTCAGTTCCATCAGGGTGGGGGGCCGTCACGACCGCGAATTCGTCGCCGCCCAGCCGGGCCACAAAGTCGCCGCCATTCCGTCCCGCTCGGACCGAGCCGACGATGCGCTGCGCGGCGGCGGCGAGCAGGGCGTCCCCGACAGGATGGCCCAGGGTATCGTTGATTTGCTTGAAGCGATCGAGGTCCAGATAGAGAAGCGCGAATGGCCTTGCGTCAGGGCCCTCGGTCTGTGCCTGCAGGCGCTCCTCGAGGAGCAGGCGATTGGGCAGGCCGGTCAATGCGTCGTGCCGGGCCATATGTTCCAGTCGCGCCTCGGCCTGGCGCCGCTCACTGACATCTTCGAACGTCGCGATCCAGCCTCTTTCGGGCAGCGGCTGATAGGTCACGGCAACCGCGCGCTGCCCAAGTAGATCCTGCACGAAACTGCCGGGCAGTCCGACCTTCACCAGGCCGCCCAACCGCGCGATGGCCTCGTGTGTGTCAGAGCCTGCCTCCGCAGCGGCCGCGAGGAGATCATCGAAACGCGCGCCAACCCGCAGCGCAGCGTGGGAAACGCCGGTGATGGCAGCGCAACGGCGATTGGTCAGTGCGAGGGACCCATCGGGCGAGAACATCCAGACACCCTGCTGCATGCCTTGGACGACCTCGCGGAACAGCTGGTGCTGCTCCGCCGCCGCGCGCTGCAGGCGCAGGCGCTCCTCGCTGGCCGCACGCTCGGCCTCGCTGGCGCGGCGCTCAGCCCGTGACGCCGAAGCGCGAACCTGGGCCTGCTTCGTCACGAGCCACGCGGTGGCGCCGAAAAGAAGCAAGAGGACACCGGTGCCAACGGAAAGCTGCAGCGTCGCTGCCCGCCAGTCACGCAGTGTGGCGTCGAGCGAATTTCCTGCAAACAGAAGGAGTGGAAAGTTACCCACCGGCGCGCCGGCGGCCAGACGCAATTGGTTATCAATCCTGGTGTGAACCACCTCCGCGGTCCCGGCCGGGGCCGAGGCGACTGTCTGGAACGCGGGAGATTGGCTAAAATCCCGTCCGATCAGACCCTCGTGCACAGGGTGCCGCGCCAGCAGGATGCCATCCTCGCGCAGCAGCGTCAGGTTGCTGGCGGCGCCGAGTTGGGCATCCGCGAGGGCCCTTTCAAAGAAGTTCAGGTCAAGGGCAGCCAGAACGATGCCGAGGAACTCACCCTCCGGTGATGAGATCCGGCGGGCCAAGTGCAGGTTCCAGGCGCCACTGTGCTGGTTTTGCACGGGGATTCCAACATAGCGAGTGGCGCCGTCGCGGATTGGGGCAAACCACTCGCGGCCGGCAACCCAGTACTCGCCGACCGGCCACGCACGCGAGAAGTTGAGCACTGACCCGCTGGCGTCAACGATGGTGAGCGCATCGAGCTGCGGGAGGCTTCTCCGTCGCTCGACAAGAAGGTGATGGGTTGCCTCGGGCAGGCTCCACGCTCGTAGGGTAGAGGAGCTGGTGACCCCGTCGAACACCATGCGATCAAGCAGTGCGGTCTGCAGGACATCCACGGCTTCAAGGGCGCGAGCAGTCTGGTTCGCGAGGATGACAGCGGTTCCGCCGTAGTGACGCCCCGCGGCCTCCAGTGCAAGGTCACGGGTCTGGCGAATGGCCAGGGTCGTTGCGAGCAGAACGGCGAGAGCAAGCAAGGTTGCTGCCAGAACGGGAAGCCGCGCCGGGTAGCGAAGGAGAAAGCGGGAAAAGGACGTCTTGGACTTCTGCAGAATCGGGTCAGACACAAGGCGCCCCATCAAATCATGACTGCTCGTGGACGCGGTGCGCCTAATGCCGCACGGACCTTCCAGTTTGATACCACGCTAGCTCCGAAATGAATATCAGTGCGAATGCACAGTCGGAGAGGGCTGGCAGCATATGACCTGCGAGGACGCCTCTGGCGCTAGTGGATGTACCTATAGAGCCAGCCATCGTGACCTTTGGCTTTGCACCGCTGCGGCGCGGACGGTGCCTGGGAGGGCGTGCGCGACGCGACGCGCTTCGGCCCGTCCTGCCTACAGGACGCGCAGGACGCTCATGGTGGCGCGGTCTCCGAGGACTGTCTGACGCTCAATGTCTGGCGGCCGGCCGGCACAGCCTCGGGCGCAGCGCTCCCGGTCATGGTCTGGATCCATGGCGGGGCGCTGGTGCGCGGTGGCGCTGTGCTCTATCCCGGCCACGGGCTGGCGTCGCAGGGCGTCGTCGTGGTGACGGTGAACTACCGCCTGGGCCGCCTCGGCTTCTTCGCCCATCCCGCGCTGGCCGCCGAGACGGCACCGGACGCGCCGTTGGCAAATTTCGGCTACATGGATCAGCAGGCGGCGCTGCGTTGGGTGAACCGCAACATCGCGGCCTTCGGCGGCGACCCTGGCAACGTCACCCTCTTCGGCGAGAGCGCCGGCGGCGGCTCGGTGCTCGTCCAGATGGTCTCGCCCAGCGCGCGCGGGCTGTTGTCCTTCGCCTCTACCGGCCGCGCGCCGAGATCCTGGAGGGGCGCTGGCATGCGCCGCCGCTCGAACGCCTGCCCTAAGGCCGCTAGGCTGGCGGGGTGCCACCGAAGGTTCACTATCCGTCCTCCGGCGAGGCGGCGCACGTCATTGACGGCCTGCTCTTCCAAGATGCCGACTTCACCAGCGCCGCCCACGACATTTACGGCGTGGGCATCAGCGACCACGTCCTCACGCTCGCACATGCTCTCGGCACGCCCGGCTTCAACCAATGCTCCCTGAACGTTCGGACCAGTACCGTGCTCGCGATCGAGGTGGCGTGGAGCGGACGCTCGGCTATGGCCATTCCTGCTGGCCAGTCGCCTTCGATAGGTCTCATCTAGCCGCGCAGCGTCGAACACTCTCAGCAAGCACGAGCACATCGGCCACATTTGTGGGCTGATTTGTGGGCTAGACTATGGAATCCTTGCTAAGCCGCAGATTAGCTAGTTTGGTGGCTCCGGCGGTCTGAGCACACCACGCCATCTGGCTGTTTCAGCAGCGATCATCGCACGAAACTCCTGCGGCGTGCTTGATATGTTGGGCGAACCCATCTCCGTGATGCGGCGCGCGACATGCGGCTCGGCCAAGGCGGCCACCGTCGCCGCGTGCAGCCGTTCCACGACCCCGGTCGGAAGGTCGGCAGGACCCAGCAGGCCGTACCAGCCGCCAGCCTGGAAGTCCGGCAGCCCCGCCTCCGCTGCGGTCGGCACGTCCGGCAGCATGGGAGCGCGTTCGGTGCTAGTCACCGCCAAGGCACGCAAGGTGCCAGCGCGCACCTGCCCCGACACTAGGACCAGATTCTCGAAGGTGAACGGCATCTCGCCCGCGACGATCGCTGTGACGACCGGCGCGCTGCCGGTGTAGTGGACCGGCGTTGCCGGAAAGCCGACACGCCGGCTGAACGCTTCGCCCGCAAGAAGTTGGGGCGAGCCAAGGCCGGGGGTGGGATAAAGCGTTTCCCTCTGCAGGCCGCGGAGGGAGTCCATCATGCTTCGCAAGTCGCGCCAGGGCGAGGCCGCCGGCACGACAAGCACCAGCGGCGTGCGCGCCAAAATGGTGATGGGTGTGAAGTCGGCCTCCGGATCGTAGCCAAGGTTGCTCTCGATCAGAGGGCTGATGGCGAGCGGTCCGGAACTGCCGAGCAGCAGGGTGTGAGGATCACCCTTGGCTCTCGCCACAACGGCGGTGCCGACATTGCCGCCAGCACCGCCCCTGTTCTCGATCACGAAGGGTTGCCCCAGGCTCCGCTGCAGCGGTTCCGACAGCAGGCGCGCCAGCGTGTCGATAATGCCGCCGGCCTGAAATGGCACAACGATTCGCACCGGCCGCGCCGGCCAGTTGCTGCCCTGCGCTGCCGCTGCGCCCGCGCGCAGAAGCAGCGGCGCAGCGAGGATCTCTCGCCGCGCCAAACCCCGCGAAGTCACTGCGGCTCCAGCACGAACTTCAGCACCGTATCCTGGGTCACGATTCCCCCGCGGTCCCCGGGCGTCAGGGTGCCATAGCGCTGCGCATAGCTCGGTGGCAGAGGGCGACCGTTCTCCGGCGCCAGCCACAGGCGAAACAGGTGGCGGCGCCGCTCTGGCTCGGGCCAGTCCTCGAAATCCGTGCGGCTGTGCAAGATCTGATGGTTGTGCAGGAACTGCATGTCACCCGGCCGAAACTCGATCTTGAGGTTTAGCGACGGGTCACGGCTCAACGAGTCGAAGAGGTTGAGCGCTTCGTGCTCCTCCGGACTCAGTCGCCGGGCAGCCGGGAAGTTCTCCTGTGCCGAACGGATGTACTGTCCCGAGTAGATTGTCGTCAGTTGCCCCTCATGCCAGCTGAACACCGGCACCTCGAACCAAGGCAACATGCCGGGCGGGACCTCTCCGCGCCGGTCCGTGGGGAACGTGTTGAAAAGGAGCGGATAAAGATCTGGCCGCCGCCGCAGCATCTCGTTGTGCAGCATGACAGAGCTGACGATCATGCTTTCGCCGCCCGAGCGTGAGGTGCGCAGGCAAAGCAGACCGACGATGTCGCAGGAGTCCGTGTGGTACTCCAGTTCCCGGTTCGTCTGGTAATAGCGGACTGTGGGCTTGCGGATGTCGAGGCCGAGGTCGCGCACATGCCCCAGCAAATGCCCCTTGGCATTCTGCGAGCGGAAGCTGCCGAGATGCGCTCCGACCCCCAGATAAGCGATTGCCGCCTGCTCGACAGTGTACTGCTCCACGGGAAAGCCGCGGAACTGCACGAAGCCGCGGCCCTTGAGCAGGTCGCGCAACGCAGTATCCAATCTCTGCGACAGCCGCGGGAGGCGGAAGGTTTCGCGCGAGATGCGCCCCATCTCCGCGCCTGAGGCTTGGTGGGCACGGATAGCAGCGTCCAGTTCCGCCAGCTCTTCCCCAGTGAACTCATACAGCCAGGACCGGTCCTTCTGCATCTCTGGACCGGTCCAGGCGGCCGGGCCAAAGATCGGACCCGGCGGCATTGGGGGAGGCTGGCTGGCAAGGGCCTGCGACATGGTCGTTGCTCCACTTTTCGTTGTGTGGAGCGATTGTTCGTGGCACGCCGCCTCACGTCCACTTCATTATTTCGTGCCATTGATAAGGAAAACTGATGACAGGGAACGTGACGCTGCGTCAGCTCCGAGCCTTCGTCGCCGTGGCGCGATCCCGCAGCTTCACCCAGGCCGCGAATGAGTTGAGCCTGACCCAGTCCGCAGTGACGATGGCCATCCGCACGCTGGAGGCGGAAGTTGGGCTGCGGCTCCTGGACCGCAGCACCCGCCATGTGGCGCCGACAACGCATGGCGAGCGATTCCTGGCCACTGCCGAGCGCATGCTGGAGGATATGGAACGCGCCTTGGAGGACCTGCGGGCGATCGCCGAGCGCGAGCAGGGGCTGGTGGTCGTCGCTGCGACCGCCTCCTTCATCAATTATGTTCTCGCACCGGCGCTTCGGGATCTTTCCCTCCGCTTCCCCGGCATCTCTGTTCGGCTGATCGAAGAGCACACAGAGGGCGCGGCGCGTCGGCTGCTCGCCGCGGAGGTCGATTTCGCGGTGACTACGCTGCCGAGCCCGGAGCACGGCATCGAGGCCGTCCCCCTGCTGCGCGATCGCTTCGCCGTGATCTGCCCGGAAGGCCATCCTTTGACTCGGGCCGGCGCCAGCCTCGGCTGGGGTGCCCTCCTCGATTTCCCGAGGGCCGGGTTGAGCATTCAGAACGGCATCCGCCGCCTGCTGCAGCAGGACAAGCACGGCATCCAGGCGGTTCGAGATCTTCGCTACGAGGTGTCCAGCGTCGGAGCGCTTCAGAGCATCGTCGAAACTGGCTTGGCGATTGCTGTCATGCCGGCCCTCGCCGCGGTGCCGATGCAGCGCAGCCCCCTGGTTTGTCGCGTGCTTGAGCCTCCCTTGTACCGCACGGTCTCGCTGGCGCGGCGGGCCGGCCGCTCTCTCACGCCTGCCGCGACGGAAGTCGTCCGGGCCGCCATCAAGCGCCTCCAGCACCTGCGCAACGCCGACATCGAAGTGCTGTGGGATGAAGTGGCGCTTCGCCGACAGCGCTGGATCCACGAGGCCCGCGGCAAAGACTGATCAACGCGCTCAGCGGCCTTGTGACGTGCTTCAGGCCGCTTCGAAGCGTGGCACCTCGGATTTCTCCTCGGTCTCGATCGTGATCGTCAGATCGCGCAGCGCCTTCGCCACGGCTTGCATCGATCGCGCCTTCTCCTCGAGCGCCCCGACGTGCCTCAAGGCGCTGGCCCTCGGCTCTTCCGGAGCCTTTTGATCGTCGCTCCACAGTGCAAGGATGTTGCGCACCTCGGCGAGCAGGAAGTTCAGTTCCCGGGCGTGCCGTATAAAGCGCAGCACCGAAACCCTCTTGTCCGTGTAGGCGCGGTATTTGTTGCTCTTCCGCTCGGGGCGGACCAGCCCGTTCGCCTTGTAGTGCCCGATCAACTTCGCGGACACGCCGCTGCCCTCCGCCACCTCGCTGATAATCCTCCTTCAGCCCTCGTTTCTCACCCCATCTTCATCCTGAAATGCAGGAGACGAACTTTCCGATGCTTTGGAATGCATGTCCCTGCCAAAATGGGAAAGGTGAGCCCCGGGTCGCCGATGGAAAGGAGCAAGCGGCGTGGACCAATCTTCGGGGAAACTGGCGATCTCTGGGTTCTCTTAGAGACGTATGGCGAACCCCTGGACCAAGAAGAACCCTTTTCTCAGCATGGCTCTGAGCGCCACCAATGCCTGGGCCGGAGCTGCCCGCGGCATCCTGACCGCACAGACGAAGCGTCAGCTTTCGTCTGCAGCGAGCAAGGCAAGCAAGCCGGTAGCTACCAGAAAGCGTCCGAAAAAGCGGGGCTGAGGGAGTGTGCAATCTTTACAGCATGACCAGCAATCAGCGGGCCCTTGTGGAACTGATGCGGGTCGGCCAGGACCGCACCGGAAACCTACCGTCTCTGCCGGCCATCTACCCCGACAGCATGGCGCCCGTGGTGCGGCAGACGAAGGACGGTGAGCGCGATCTTGCCATGCTGCGCTGGGGCATGCCGGGCGCACCCCAGTACGGCGGCCGCCCCGTCACCAACATCCGCAACACCGCGAGCCCTCATTGGCGTCGCTGGCTGGGCCCCGCCCATCGCTGCCTGGTGCCGGTCACTTCCTTCGCCGAGTGGGAGGATACCAAGCCCAAGAAGACGCCCGTGTGGTTCGCCTTGTCGAAGGAACGGCCGCCCTTCGCCTTTGCCGGGATCTGGACATCTTGGACTGGAACGCGGGGGCCGAACTCCAACCCCGTCGAGGGCGAGCACGAACTGTTCGGTTTTCTGACCTGCGACCCCAACAAGGTCGTCGGTCCTATCCACCCCAAGGCCATGCCGGTGCTGCTCACCAAGCCCGAGGAGATGGAGACGTGGCTGGAAGCGCCCTGGGAGACGGCGAAGGCGCTTCAGCGGCCGCTGCCGGATGCCGAGATGGTGATCGTGTCCAAGGGGAACCGCACCGATCCCGGGTGAGCCGTAAAGGGCTTCCGGTGCGGCCGCCGCCTCAAGACTGTTCGCAGAACTCGTATCCGGCGACGTCCTCGCGCTGCCAGCGCCGTGCGGCCTTGCGAACAACCCCGCCAGGCAGATGGAGCACCGCGCTGGTCGGCGCCGCCTCTGGATAGAGAAGGTGAATGCACGCGCCGTTCGGAGAAAGATCAAGAACGACGCAAGATTGGCTACGTCCTTCGACCACCATCCTGCCGCCGCTGATCATGCGCGCTCGAGGCGCGCGTCGTTGGTTGCGCGGACGTTCCGTTGGCATATCCTGCCAGGAACGGACACGCGTCGATGTTTTCTGCACGCTGATTGACTCCTGCCCTGGGGGGTTGGGCACAAGCCACCGGTCGACACGAGACGCGGCCTTGAAAACCGCGGGCCCCTGTAGCAAGTGACTATAGAGGGAAGGTAAAGGAGGGAGGTGGCGGAAGCAACGGCGGATGCGGGTCTCGCCCTCGTCTCACCTGTCCCAAGAACCGGGCCGCGGTCGCTCTCCGGCGACTCAGACAAGATCGCATTGCTCCGGCGGCACGACCTCGAAGGTGGGCCCGACGAGCCGAAGCAGCAGCCGCATTCCGCCGCCGCCGCCACGGCCGTAGTTGCGCTCTCCATCCACCCAGCACGAGCCGTCCTGGCTTTGCCGCCAGTCAAGCCGCCAGCGCGAGAAGATCACCTCGCGGTCATCCGCCATGCGGCCGAGCCAGGTGCCCTCTGCCGCCGAGGATGCATCATGGAACCGCAGCTCGCCGGTGCGGCGATCGGGCAAGACGCCCAGGTAGTGGCTCTCATTCCTCACCGGCTCCGGGACCCAGAACACGGCCAAGGGTTCGTTCGGCCACTCTCCGTTCTCCACGCGGATCGTGAGGTCGGCGATGTAGCGCGCCCCGCGCCGCGCCTCGACGGCCGCCGAAGAGACGCTCCACGAGCGGGTTGCGCGCATCGCTGATCGCCGGCGGCCCGTGAAAGCGGGCGCCGAGCCGGTTGGCATAGGGCGGGGAAGGTCGCCTCCTCCTCGCCTCTGCTAGGCGGAACGAAGCGCTGCATCACGGTGAGCCCCTACTGATACGCCTCGGCCCCGAAGAGAGAGGTCAAAGCCGGGTGCAGGTCGAGCCACACGAAAATCGGCGAGGTCTCGGCGTGCCGCAGGAGGATCCGTCTCAGTTCCTCCGCGGCGTAGTGAACGCGCTCGACCGCATCGGCCGTATCGCGCAGCACATAGTCCTCCTTCAGGAGCCGCACCCGCGCCACGGCCGCCAGCGGGGCAAGCACAACATCGTTTTCGGTCTCGGCTGAGGAGACCTCCGTGCCGAAGAGCTTGTAGATCCGTGCCCCTTTCGGCTTCGGGGCGGGCACATCGCCCCGGATGCCGCCCCTGCCCGTTTCGAGCAGTTTCCCGAGAGCGCTGTCGTGGAACGGTTCGATCGAGCCCTCGATCAGCGCAGCCTCCAGAGGCGCGAAGAACCACGAGGGTAGGAGGGGGCTCAGTAATGCATTCGAGACATGTGCGCGGCGGAGCGAACGGGCCACGGCCTCGACGCTCTCCGACAGGTCCTCTGGCGATGGCGGTTGTTTGTGCGAGAGTGCGCTGAAGAAGAACCGGCGTGTGTCCGGAGGGAGCGGGTCCACCTTCCAGCCTTGAGCCTCCACGAGGAGGAGCGCCTCGTTGTTCGGGTCTTCGGCGCCGAGATTGACGATGCTGGTCGGCATGGGGCCTCTGTCCTGATCGTTGCAAGTTATTGCCACGATCCGTCAGCACCAGCAGGCTCACGGCAACCTTGCATATGGCGCATTAAGCGGCCTTCATAACCAAAGTTATGTCCTCTTCCTTGACAAAGATACGGCATCCGCAAGGTGTCGTTGCCCCGCCGCCTCGGGAACTTGCTCTGCCACCACGGGTAATCGGCCACGTCTCGGAGGCGCAAGCGGCCCTTGCGGCGCTCAGCGCGCGTCTGGGGCCGCAAACGAGTCCTTTCTCTCTGACCCGACTGCTGATGCGGGAGGAGGCCGCTCGGTCGTCGGCCATCGAGGGCACCAAGACCACCCTCAATGATCTGCTCCAAGCCGAGCCCGTCCTTGAGGACATCGAGGCGAGGGGCAGGGGCGCCGGCAAGCCGGACGAACTCACCACGATCCGGGCCTACGCCCTGGCCTTGGAGAACCGCCTCGCACGGCCCTTCGACCTCGACGCCGCATGCGTCCTGGCCCTGCACCGCGATGTATTCTTGCTCTCGCCGGAGTTCGCCGGCGGACGGAAGGGGCCGGCCGGCGCGTGGCGTGATCGAGATGTCCGGATCGGCCGGAGGGGATCCATCTCGAAGGCGACCTTTATCCCGCCCTCGCACGCTCTCGTGCCCCGACTGATGGATATCCATACCGCTTGGCTGGGGTCCAGCTCTGAAGGCCAAAACAGACTGACACTGCCGATCCGGCTTGCGCTCGCACATGCCCATTTCGAGGCGATCCACCCCTTCGTCGATGGCAATGGCCGCATCGGGCGGATGCTGCTGTCGCTCATGATCGTCGAGGAGGGCTTTGCCGTGATCCCACTGTCACGCCTGCTCGAAGTCGAGAGGCCGCGCTACTACGAGGCGCTGCGCTTTGCTCAGCAAAGACAGGACTTCGTGCCTCTCGTGCTGCTCCTTTGCGATGCCATCATCGAGGGCGTCAGAAGCACCGAAGCCCTGCACAGGCGGCTTTCGTCGCTTCCCGACCAATGGTGGGACACGGCCCGCTGGCCGGGCGGACGGCCTCCACGCCAGGGCAGCGCAGGGAACCGGCTCCTGGACCTTCTGCCCATCTATCCGGTGATCACCGTCGGCACTGTGGCGCGGCAGCTGGGCGTGAGCCGGCAGGCCGCGAACCTCGCGGTGCGTGATCTGGAGGACGCGAGGGTGCTGGCCGAGCAGAACGGGTGGCGCCGCAACAGGGTCTTCGCCAGCCGCGAGGTTCTTGCATTGCTCGACCACTAGCACCGCGGGGTAGTCCTCAATATTATGCAGCCGCAGGGAAAATATTCGAGGAAAAATGACGCAATAGACCCGCAAATGTGGTATCTTTTAGATAACCATGGGTTGATATATGTTAGTGTTATAAGCCCTGAAGGCAGCATGCGCGGCGTATTAAACATTGTCACGAAAATATTGTTCTAGGCGATTGTAATATCTCTTTCAGTTTTCACGGCACTCGTCCCTTTCGTTGCATATATACTTTCGGTCTTTTTTGGCCAGGAGTGGCGGGCACGAAAAGCAAAGGCACGCCTCGCGTCTCGACCCGCCCGGTGAACGGGATCGCTTCGGGGCGGTGAAGGACCGCGAGTTCCTTCGGCGCTGGCTCTACACGGGCATCACACGCACGGCCGAAAAGCTGATCGTGCTCAAGCCCTCCCGCTGAGTCACACTCCATCGGGATCAGGTGGCCGTCAGCCAATCCTCCGCCCGCAGCCCGTCCACCCGGGTGAACTCCTTCAGGTTCCCAGTGATGACGACCAAGCCCCGGCTGCGCGCGTGCCCCGCGATGAGCAGGTCATAACCGCCGATCGGCATGCCCTTCCGCTCCAGATCCGCGCGGATCTCTGTGGCATGCGCCGCCGCGTCTTCGTCGAAGGGCAGCACCGCCAAGCGTGCCGCGAAGCCCTCCACCGCGCGCCTGCTCTCCGGCCTTCCCGACTTGGCCGCGCTGTGGAGGAGTTCTGTCAGCGTGATGGTCGAGATGCAGAGGGTATCGGCTTCCGCGTTGAAGCGTGGCCGGAGCCCCTGAGGCCGGTCGCGCAGCAGCCGGATGCAGAAATTCGTGTCCAGCATGTTCCGGAGCATCAGAAGCTCTCGCGCTCCTGCGCCACAGGCTGTTCGCGGCCTCCAAGTTCTACGCCAGGGGCTGCGAAGAAGTCGTCCCATAGCGCGTTCGCCGGGACGATCACGCGTCGCGCTCCATCCCGCAGGATGGCGACCTCGCGGACCCCTGGCGGAAATGCCACGTCTTTGGGGAGACGCACCGCCTGGGTCTTGTTGCTCTGGAAAAGCGTCGTTCGGGTCATGGGGCCACCATGGGATATACTAATTGTATATCCCTCCCTGGTTTCAAGGGAAGTTCGCTGGCCCCTCGCGCCACGGACAGGCGGGAACACTTGGCCTCCAAACGGAAAGCACGATGCCTCGCTTTCTGCTGCTGGCGACCGCCCTGGCCGCGCTTTTATCGCCCCTGGCGGCCCAGCCCCTTCCCTGGATCGCGGGCCCCTCAGGTGGCTCCCCGGCGCCGATGACCCGAAGCCCTGCGGCGAGCGGGGACACGGGCGGGTTGGGCGTGTTCTCTGGTGGATATGGCCGCGGGTCGCGCGGCGGCACCACCTCAGGCCTTTCGAGCGGCGAGACGGGACGTTCGGGTGGCGAGCGCTGGAAGCCGCCACCGCCCATCCCCGCTGATCCGGCCGTCGTGGCCCCGCTGGCGCGGCATCAGGCCCGGCTGCCGTCCAGGCAGCGCCCCGTGCCGAACATTCCCGCACCCTCGCCGGTGCTCTGCGTCCAGCCGGGCCACACCCAGCTCGCGGCCCGCGCCTCGGCCGCGCACGGCACTCCGGCCCACGCGCTCGATGCCTACACGCCGGCGACGCGCTGCACGATCCTCGCGGGGTCGAATGAATGGCTAGTGGAGACGTTGCGGCGCTCGCGCATGCACATCACCCAGTTCGTCATCACGCGCGACACTCGCGCGCCCGGGTCACAAGCCACGCGTTGAGGCATGGGCGCCGAGGCCCCGACATGCGCCTCATCGGCGCGCCCATTTCATGAGCGTGGCGGCACGCTTTTGCCGTTGCGTTCAACCCGCTCGGTCAAAGCCCCTTTGCTTTCCAGGCGTCCCAGTCCGGTCGCAGCTCCTCGGGGATCTGCGCCTCCCACTCGGCATCCAGCGGGTGCAGCGGCAGGGCATCCCGTGCAACGGCCAGGAGGATTTCGCCCTGCCGGGCGTCCTTGCCGCGCTTGAGGGTATCCCGCTTGCCCTGGCGCGACAGCCAAAGCTTATGCAGGGCGAACCATCGCGGGTCGGGCACGACCATGCGGACCGCGCTGCCGTCGCGTGCCACGAGGAATGATTCCACGAACCGCCCCCAAAGCAGCCATTCCTGTTCAGGAAGCGGGATGGGCCGCGGCATGTCGCGCCTGGGCAGGGAGGCCATGACGGAAGGAGCAGCCAAGAGTTCGACTTCGTAGGCCTTGCTGTTGCGGGCCTGGAAGTTCCGCTCGGTGTTCATGGTGAAGGTGGGATCGACCGCCTTCAGGAGATCCGCCACCGGCCGGTCGCTTTCAACGGGCTCCCGAGCGACCCAGGCCATGTCGAAGTCACGTGTCTCGTCCGCGAGGCCGGCGATGCCGCCGCCTGCCTCCAGCGCATAGGCGAGGACGGCGTTGGTGCCCACCACAAGGAGCTGGGATCCGAGCATCCGCCGGCGGTCGGCCTCCCGCAGGATGGGCGCTGGCTCCGAGGCCATCATGGGCAGGCGCAGAGCCCGCCACAGCCGCCCGTTCTGCTGCAGCTGCGCGGCGGCCCCTTCCCGACGCCGCTTCAGCGTCTCCTTGTGCTCGCGGTAGCTGGCATGGAGCGCTTCGGTTTCCTCCGAGCGCACCCCGAGGCTACGGCCATTCCCCGCGCGGTCGCGCAATTCGTAGAGGTAGTCTCGCCCGGAGATGGTTTTCCAAGCCATGCCGTAAGGAAGGGCGCCCGCCTCTCGCTCGACCTCAATCCACGCCTCATAGGCGGTTCGAAGATTGATCGCGACCCGGAGCTGCTCATCCGAAAAGGGGACAACGTGCTGAGGCAACGGAATTTATCCTGCAAAGGATCACTTCTGCTTAGATGCAGGATAAATCTGCGTCCTTCAACAGCTTGGGGAGATTTGCAGGGGACAGAAAGCAACCCTCCCGACTTGGGTCCACGGAACTCTCTGTTGCCCGAAACAAAGCGGAATAACTGGGAGGCGACCACCTCTTTCGGGGGCTTCCGTGAACGCCATGACCCATCTTACTCTCGTCCGCGGCGCATCCCAGCGCAGCATGCCCGTCGGCACGCACGCGCTCGCCGTGAGCACGACGGGCAATATCGCGTTCCGGCGTGTCTTCACGCAGCACCTCTGGCCGGATCTCGACAGCAAAGCCCTGGATGCTCTCGATGAGCTGCAGAACATGTCCACCTCCCCCGAGAACGCTGATCGTATCTTGAACCTCGTCGGGGAGGTGGATGTAACGGGCTGTCTCTCCGAGGTGCGCTCACCCACCCTCGTTTTGCACAGCCGCGGTGACGCTGGGCAGCTCGTCGAACTTGGCCTTGCGCTTGCAACCGGGATTCGTGGCGCGCAATTCGTCGAGGTGCCAAGCCGCAATCATGTTCCCGCCTCCTCCGAGCCAGCTTGGCCGGAGTACATTGGGCGCATCCTCGCGTTTTGCGCGGAGGTTTCAGCTAGTGACTTTGCGCGGAGCACTCGCCCCGATCCTTGAGAAGCCCTCTTCTCGCTCAAGGAGGACGCCGATAAGTTCGCGGCGCGAGTGTCGCGATCTGCGCTCCAAGATCTTGCGTGCTCAGCACGAAGACCTGCATCCGCACATGAAGGAGCCTTCATGCAGCGATTCTTGCCTTTTCCTCCTCTCACGCATGAGGATCACGTCAGAGGATTGCCTTGCCGGCCAGAACGCGCCGGCCTGGCGTGGATTGTTGCTTGCTTCCTCTCGAAATCGAGAAACTGACCGGCGGTTGTCTTCGGTCCGTGGAGCAACAAGCGGCCCTCGCCGGAACCGCACGGCACGGAGGTGCGCGTCCAGGGAGAAAAGTGATGTCGAATCTCGAAACAGCGAAGGCCTTCTTCGAAGCCTGCGAGACCGGTCGGGGCTGGGAGGCTTGCCGCCCGCACTGCAAACCGGATGCGAGCTTCTCGGCGCAAGCGGGAGCGCTGGCCGACGTGCGAACGCTTGAGCAGTACACCGAATGGATGAAGGGCATCCTCACGGTGCTGACGGACGGCAAGTACGAGCTGCACGCTTTCGCCGAGGACAGGGAGCGCGAGCAGGTTTGCGCCTTCGCCACCTTCATCGGCACCCACAAGGCCGGAGGCCCGGTCCCACCCACGGGCAAGACCACGCGCACCGATTACGTCTATGCCATGCGGTTCCAGGACGGGAAGATCGGTCACATGACGAAGGTCTGGAACGACGGCTACGCGCTCAAGGAACTGGGCTGGGCCTGATCTGGTGGCATGACGCAACTCGGAGCGTTGCCCGGACCCGTCAGACGCTCAGATTGACCTTTGGCCGGAGCATTCTGCCTCAGCGCGACAAAGCCCTGCCCCGGCCAGCCCTTGCACGGGAAGCGGGCTCGGCTCGCGGCGGCCCCTCGTACCCGTCATCTGGGATCAACCGCAGCTGCGCCATGCGGCCTGCCT
>NZ_JAPFQI010000038.1 GCF_026183895.1 Sabulicella glaciei
TGCCCACGAAGCCGGGCGCCTCCCGATGGCGGTCGATCGAGAAGACGCCGTAGGGCGCGTCCAGCCAGGCCCGCTCGCCCGGGCGGATCCGTGCGACCTCCGCGCTGAAGTCGCCCATGATCACGGATGTCGATCGATACTGGCTCACCCTCAATGAGCGTCCGCCGCTGACCGGAAGGTAGAACACCCTTTCCCGGGATCGCTTGTGTGTCGTTGCGGCGGACGAACTGCTGCGGAAGCGGGTCCGAGTTTTCCGGCCGGAGCCGCCGAGCGTTGTCTCGAAAGGCGATGTCAGGGCGCCGGCGAGTTGCTGCTCTGCGCGACATGGCTGGGCAGGAAAGCCGTGGCCCCCCACAAGTGCCGCGGCCGGACAGGTTTGGTAGAGGGGGCGCGCCCAGCGCGATGCTTGTCCTGGTGGGCCCGGGCCGCCTTTCGCGGCCCGGGCCGGTGCGGTCTCACCGGCTGGCAAGGCGCCGCTGGACGCCACGCTGGAGCAAGCTTCCATCGCTGCCCATCGTGACGAGTGCGCTGGGGAGCGTCCCGGACGGCACCCAGACTACCTCGGCGCGGCCATCCCCCGAGGTAAAGACATGGGCGACCATGCCAGGCTGGGAGCGCTGCTCGTATTGCGGCTCGAGATAGGTGAAGGTGCGATTCTCCTCCTCGAAGCGGGCGATCAGGTTTCCACCGCCCACGACGTTGTCGGGCTGCGCCGTGCCGTAGTCGATGCTGGTGTCCTCGGCCCCGCGGTTCATGCAAGGGCAGGACTGGGCGACGGCTGTGCCGGTGCCGAGAAGCGCCGAAACGATGGCGGCCCGGGCCAGAGCCTTCGGGACGACGGAAAGTGCGGCATGGACGGACATTTGAGCCTCCCTCGCGAAGCTGGCCGGTGCACTCCGGACCCTCCGGATGCTTCCTCCGTGCCATTCCGCATCGGTGACCCAAGGGTGCGCCGCCAACTCGTCTAAATCCTGAGGAGGTTGTGCAGATCTTGTGGGCAAGAAATGGAATTTTGCTGCATCCCTTTCCCTGCTGTGCTTAGGCTCCCCCGCGACGGGGTCCGGGAGAGCCGGCCATGGGTGAGACAAAGCCTTCCGATACTTTCCGCTTTGCGGGCTTCAGCCTCGACCTGAGGCGAACCGTCCTCCGGGACGGCTCCGGCGGCGAAGTCGCGCTGCGGCCGAAATCCTTCGACGTGCTCCGGCATCTTGTGACGAATGCAGGCCGGCTGGTCACGCGTGAGGAGTTGCTGGCGACGGTCTGGCCGGGAGTGTTCGTGGCGGACGAGAGCGTCACGGGCTGCGTTGCCGAAATCCGCCGGGTTCTCAACGACGATGGGCGGATGCTTCGCACTTTGCCGAAGCGAGGCTATCTGCTCGAAGTGGAGGTCACGCAGGAAGCCGACTCCGCGAGGCAGGCCATGACAACGGGAAGCTCCCCTTCCCTCGACCGTCCTGTCGGAAGTGAGGCTGTGGCTCAACCTTTGGCGCCACCGACGCGTGCCTCCCTTGTTGTCCTGCCCTTCGCCAATCTGAGCGGCGGCCCGGAGCAGGATTACTTCGCGGATGGCATCACGGAGGAGTTGACGACCGCGTTGAGCCGGGTGCGCTGGTTCTTCGTGATCGCTCGGAACTCCGCCTTCACCTACAAGGGCCGCGCGGTGGACGTGCGACAGGTGGGGCGGGAGCTTGGAGTTCATTACGTCATCGAAGGCAGCGTCCGCCGGGCCGGCGGACGCATCCGCATCATCGCGCAGCTGACCGAAACCGAGACGGGGCATCACGTGTGGGCCGATCGGTTCGAGGGCACGTTGGAAGACATCTTCGCCCTCCAGGACCAAGTGGTCGAGGCTGTGGCGGGTGCGATCGAGCCGAGCCTGGAGGCTGCCGAGATCGGACGCACTGCGTCCAAGCCCACGGAGAGTCTCGATGCCTACGACCTGTTTCTTCGAGGATTGAGCCGGGCTTATCGTTTGACGCGCCAGGACAGTGACGCGGCCCATGCCCTGTTCTGCCAAGCGGTTGAAATCGATCCGAGCTTCGCGCTGGCGAAGGCTTACAGTGTCGGGCACCGGGTGAACCGGAAAGCACAGGGCTGGTCGGGACCCGAGGAATGGGCCGAGGGAACGGAGTGGGCGCGAGAGCTTCTTGATCCGCACCAGGCGGATCCGGGCGTGCTCCGTCTCGCGGCCATCGCGATCGTTCATCTCGGGAAGGACCATGAGGCCAGTGTGGAAGCAGCCGAGTGGGCGCTCGCGCGGAACAGCGGCTCAGCCCAGGTCTTGTTGAGCTGCGCCTGGGTTTATGTCTTTGCCTGTCAGCCAGACAAGGCCCTTCCGCTCTTTGAGCGCGCCATACGTCTCAGTCCTCACGACCCTGCGATGGCGTTCATGTTGTCGGGCGTTGCGTTGGCCCATTTTGTTGCAGGCGACTTGGAGGCAGCCTGTCATTGGGCCGAGCGCGTGGTGCGAATGCGGCCGGTCTGGCTTCCGGGACGCCGCGCGTTGATCGGCGCGCTGATGCTCCTGGGCCGAGAGGAAGAGGCTCGTGAGGCCGCAGCCGCCATGAAGAGTTTGGTACCGCCAGATTGCAGTCTCGAGGACGTCATCCCTCCGTTCCGGGACAAGGGGATCCGGGACCGCTATATTGCCGCACTGAGGGCAGCAGGGGTGCCGGGCTGAACCGTTGTTTGATGGCCTCGGGATCCGCGCCTAAGAGGAACTTGGGACCATGGAGGAACGACGGGCCGAAAGGCCCTGCGGCGGCGTGACCCCTACAGCGCTTCTGTTGGTTGAGGCCAGCGTCAAACCCTTTCGTTCTTCCCCGCATCCCCGTGATGGGCGCCCAGGCGGTCCAGGATGCCGAGCAGCACAGCGCCCACCAGAAAGACCATGTGGATGACCACCCGCCAGAAGATCGCCGTCTCGTTCTGCGTCTCGGCCTGAAGGAAGAGTTGCAGCAGGTGAATCGAGGAGATGGCCACCATGGCCGTCGCGACCTTGATCTTCAGGTTGCCGTGGTCCGTGCGCGACACCCATCGCATCTCCTGCTGATCGGCCTCACCCTGCAACCGGTCCACCAAGCTGTCGTAGGAAGACAGCGCCACCATTACGACGAGCGAGGCGACGAGAACGCTGTCGAGCAGGTGAAGCACATCGATGAGCAGGTCAGCCTCGGTCTTCTGCCAGATCTCGGTGGTCAGTTCCCAAAGCTTGCCCATGAAGCGTAGCGCATAGAGGGCAAGACCCCACATGAGGCCCAGAAAGAACACCACCAGGATGAAGCGGCCGGCGAGGATGACCCTGGCGAAAGCGAGCAGCATGGCTGATCCTCGGAGTGGCGTGGCAAACGACGTGCATGGAACATCGGGCGGCAAGGCAGGTTGGCCAAGCCTCATGCATCTTCACTCATGCGGTCAGCCTCCGTGGCGGCGCGTGGGTCCTGGTCCCCCGTCAGCTCGCCCCGGTCATAGCCGAGGCCGGCGGCAGGAATCTTCAGATCCCCCTCCCCACATGAGCGGCGTTCCAGATCGGTGCCTGTGGTTGCTGCCGTGTCCGACCGTTCAGGGACGCAGGCCCCGGTCAGCCAAGTACGCGTCCTCCTGATATTCTCAGCGCTCACCGCCTTTCTTACCGAGGCGTGTGACCGCAAGTCGAGCGGCGAGGCAGCCTCGCGGATTGCATGGAAAGCCATCTTCTCCTGTGTAGCGAGCGTCGGGTGATCGCAGATCTCCCGGTAGCGATCCGAGCTAGGGAAGGCACGGAGCACGGCGGCTATCTCCAGGCGCTCAAACACCATCCGCGGCAGGCCATCATGGGACCTCGACGGGATGGAAATACTGTATCACCGGATGCTCGACCTGGCTTTCCAGCACCCCACCAGGGAGCGGGCAGCCTCCGCGAGCATTTCGTCAAGGCGGACAAACGCCCCATTCGAGTGACGGCGCGCCACCAGCGCCGCTGCAGCGTCAGGACGGCACCCCGCTTCGTGGAACAGTGCAAGCGCCGCAGCCCGACGCCGTTCGAGCGCGCCGGTGACGATCAGCAAGTGGGTGACGGTCAGTGGGGTAGCGACACATCCGGCGCCGGCCTGTGCCAGAGCCACCAGACGCATCGGCGTGACGAAAGGAACAATGTCGCCGAAGCCCAGTGTGGTTCCAGTCACTCCGCTGAATTAGAGCGCCCGGAATCCGCGCGGCGTGTCTCCTGCGCCTTCGTCCAGCCGGAAGCCTTCTCGCATCCAGGGCACGTGAATGGATGCAAAGCCGAGGGTGATGGGCCCACCAGTGAGGCCAGCAGCGTAGGCAGAAGCAATGGTTCGACGCGGTTCAGCGCACGGTGCCGCCGCTCCCGCGGCAGTCGGCCCGTGGCCACGAGGGCCGCCCTCCAGGATCTGCGCCTCAACGTCTCGGCGAGCGGATCTGCGCGTGCCCGGGCGTGCGGGACGGTGACATAAAGCTCATTGGCTGGCCCGCGCGCACGTGCTCGACAATCCCTGGTATGCGCGCGTGGGCCGTGGCGAGGGCCTTGTGCGCTCTGTGGACGGCGACTTCCACTCGCTTGGTGGCGGCCCGGCCTCTGGTCTGGGCGTCCGTGGGAACTCAGCAGCCACGATCCCAGTTCTTACTACTGCCTGAATACTTCGAGTTCAGGAGTTGGCGGGACGCTGTGCTTACAGTGGAGACATCGAACAGGCGCGAAGGGGTGGGCGAACCGCTGAGGAAGGATGGGTAACCACATGGCAGGCAGGCTGGGTGACGGCTGCGCCTCCTGGCGCGTTGCGCACCGCGCCTCAAGCTCTCTAGAGTGCCCCGGCCGAAGTCCTTGAAAGAGCCGATGGAGGAAGCGCATGAAGCGCATAACGGCATTGGGCCTGTTCATTTCCGCGATGCTGCTCGCGCCAGGACATGTACCGGCGCAACAAGCGGGTGCGCCTAACATGAGTTTCTTCGTCACTAGCACCAATCCCGGCCAGGGCGCCGATCTCGGCGGTCTGGCCGGGGCGGACGCCCATTGCGAACGCTTGGCCCAAGCGGCCGGGCTCAGCGGGCGAACATGGCGCGCCTACCTCAGCACACAGGGCGCAGGCGCGGTGAACGCCCGCGACCGCATCGGCCGCGGACCCTGGCGGAACGCGAGGGGTGAGGTTGTCGCCAATGACGTGCAGCAGCTGCATGCCCAGAACAACCTGACCCTGCAGACTGCGCTGAATGAGCGCGGCGAGCCGGTGAACGGCCGTCGCCAGCAGCCCAATAACCACGACATCCTGACCGGGTCGCAACCGGACGGCACGGCCTTCAGCGGCGCGGAGGACCGCACCTGCCGTAACTGGACCAGCGGCGGCGAGGGTTCAGCCTTCGTCGGACATCACGACCGCGAGGGCTTGCGGGACGACGAGGCATCGCGCTCGTGGAATTCCTCCCATGCCTCGCGCGGCTGTAGCCTCGAAGCTCTGCGCACGACCGGCGGTTCGGGCCTGTTTTACTGCTTCGCCGCAGAATAAAGGCCTCCTGCCATGTGATGGAGCAGGCGAGAGCGGACGGCGGGACAGCGCCTCAGACTGCCGCGCCTTGACGTTGACGCGACAGCTGCGGCCTGATTGACCCTCCCCGGAGCGAATATCGGGGGTTCCTATGGGGGCACGGTTCACGGTTGCGCTGACGGCAGGTTTGGTTGGGCTTCTCGCCATGGCATGGCCTATCTCCACCGAGGCGCGCGGCACGGCCACGACAGAGCGTGTCCTGCACGTCCGCCCTGGCGACACCTTGAGCGGGCTAATGGCAGATGCTGGCATTGACGCGGCCGAGGTGGCGCCGGCGATTGCGGCGCTCGCCCCAATCTTCCCGCCGCGGTCCCTCAAGCCCGGACAGGAGATCGCCATCCACCTCGATCCCGCGCGCGACGATGCGCTTGTCAGGGTGGAAGTTGAGCCCGTACCGGGAACCAGCGTCCGTGCGCGCCTGCGCGAGGGGCAGTGGCAGGTCGAAGAGGTCGTGGCTCCCCAGCATCGCATGCTGGCCCGCGCATCGGGCACGGTCGATGGCGGGCTCTACCCCGCTGCAATAAGCGCTGGCCTCCCGCCGGGCCTCGCCCTGTCGCTCATCCGCACGCTTGGGCACGAGGTAGACTTCCAGCGCGACATCCAGCCCGGAGACCGCTTCTCCATCCTGTTCGAGAGAATCCGCGGCGACGACGGCGGCCTGCTCGGCCATGGCCGGGTGCTCCAGGTGGAACTCACGCTCTCGGGCCGGGAACTCGCTTATTGGCGGCACGAGGCGCGGGATGGGGCGGTCGGCTGGTACGATGCACAAGGCCGCAGCCTGCGCCGTGCTTTCCTCCGGACACCGCTCGACGGGGCGAGGGTGTCGTCGGGCTTTGGAATGCGAAGCCACCCCGTGCTCGGGTTCACGCGCCTGCATGCTGGGATTGATTTCGCCGCTCCGACAGGCACCCCGGTTTATGCCGCGGCCGACGGGACGGTGGTTTCAGCGCGGGCGGAGGGCGCCTATGGCCGCATCGTCAGGCTGCGCCACGCTGGCAGGACAGAGACGCGCTACGCTCACCTTTCGCGTTTCGCGCGCGGCATCGCACCCGGGCGGCGGGTAAGGCAGGGCGATGTTATCGGCGCCGTCGGCTCCACCGGGCTTTCGACCGGGCCGCATCTTCACTACGAGGTCGTGACGGCTGGAAGTCACGTGAATCCCGCGAACCAGATGACGCAGAACGTCCAGCTCGCGGGACGCGACCTCCGGGCGTTGCACGCCATGCGGCGCGCCCTTGCCGCCTATGCCACAAACCTCGGTGCCCGTACCGAGATCGCAATGGCGGACTGAACGCTACCGCAGCAGGACGAGGCTGAAGGCGAGCAGCGTCATGCCGCCACCGGGCCGTAGGTGGCCTCGTGCCTGACCGAGTGGCGCTTCGCTGCGGGCATCAGTTCGTCCAGGGTTAGGAACACCAGGACGCCGGCGATGACACAAGGAGAAGGCCGAGGTCCGTTGGTGTCAGGATAGGCTTAAGGACGAGATGGCCCAGCAGCGTCTCGGGTCGTTCGGCGAGGCCAGCGACCACTGCCGCAAGGACGGCTTTCCCGCCGGACCTCGTCGCATGGAGGACCGGCGCGGCGGTGAGAACACCAAAGGCTGAGCATTCACTTCGCGCTCTGGGCAGGGTTCTCGCCGTCGACCGCTTTGCGAAGGCAGCGGCGCCATGCTTGCAAGCGGGACCGCTGAGGGATACGTACAAAAAGTTGCCACAAGGTAAAAGTTTACACTTTCTTATTTTAGTAAGGATGTTATTAAGCCTTTGCTCCTGCTGAGGAGTGACGAGTAGGACCCCCCCACTCGCCAGCACGCCGAGAGGCTCTGACAACTTGGCGTTGGACCCCCCAGGGCGACTGCAGAATGCGGTCGCGATGTAAGGAACATAGGCATGATCGTCACTTGCGCATGCGGTGCACGAGTTCGCATTGTCATCGCCGGATCCGACCGCTTCGAGCAATATCCGGATGTAGTCTTCCACGAGCACTGCCTGGAGGTCGGAGGCCAACACCAGAACGACGGTCAACCGAGGCAAAGTTGCGAATGCACGCGGATGACCCAGAAGATCCAGGCCGCGACGTCGCGAGTGCTCGCCTTTTGAAGCATTCTTGAGCTGAATCAGTTTCAAGCTGGCGAGTATTCGCGCACTCCCGAATGCTCCTGGCACTCGCGAACTCGGGGCCCCGAAACCCCGCAGGCCGCCCGCGGGAGGACTTCGCATTCTCTTTCAGTTCTGAACCATCTCGGCGCCATGCCCCAGCGATTGCGCCCGTCCACCCCGCGTGCTGCTGGACAAAGCTGCGCGAATGGTTCCAGCCTAGAAGGCTGGCTGCGCTGCAATTATCTGCTCTACGGGCTGCGAATTCAGGATTCCGTGCCAAACCACTTCGCCCGTAAGGCGGGCAACGAACAAGGCGTCGTTGCGATCCACATATCCCTGGAGGTCGTCCCAAATCTCTTCTGCGTCGCGCGACGTCTGGAGCAGCCAAACAGATTCGAGCACACGAACTGCTCGCCAATTTTTGAGGCAATCGTAAAGCCGCTGGTACTCGCGTCCCTGTTCCCTAAGATCGTAGCTGATCAGATGCGTATTCATGATTCACCCCTTGCCCTATCGGGCTCAGATGAAGCCGCTTGATGCCCGCGTTGATTCTCCCCAGGAGTCGGGACCTTCGAAATACGCGTATCCGCTCACGGCTTCGGTTTCGTGTTGTGTCAAGCTCAAGGATCGGCGACAGCCCGGCCCTTTTGCTGTGTGTGCTCCAGTGTATTGATTTCTTCCTTCCGGAAGAATGAGGGGATCCCCCTAGGGATAAAGGCGCCTAAAATTCAGGGACAAGGCCGCCTGATCTGACGCATGCAGATGACGGCGATGCCAAGGGTGGTCAGGGCAAGTTGCACGTCGGCGCGGCGCTCATGACGGACGGCCAGGCGGCGGAACTGGGCGAGCCAAGCGGAGGTCCGTTCGACCTTCTACCGATGACGCCCGAGCCGCTCACTGCTGTCGATGCCGCGCCTCGCGATGCGCGGGACGATGCCGCGGACCCGGCACTCGCGGCGGCACTGCCGGTGGTCATGGCCCCTGCCAGCGTGGAGCTTGCTCGGACGAAGGCGTGGCCGTCCACGCCGGCCGGGCACTGGCGCCATGCGTCGAGGGTCAGCGCCATCATCCTGCTGTCGTGCCGGTTGGCTCCGCTCAGCGTCAGGCCGAGCGGCGTGCCCTCGCCATCGACGACCAAGTGCCGCTTGGTCCCCGCTTTGCCACGGTCCGTCGGATTGGGCCCGGTCTCCGCACCCTCCTTTGGCGCGCACGGAGGTGCTGTCGAGCAAGGCCCGGCTCCAGTCCAGCCGGTCGGCGTGGCACAGGCGCTGCAGCAGCGTTCGATGCAGTGCTCGCCACACCCCGGCGGCATGCCACTCGACCAGCCGGCGCCAGCAGGTCCTGCCGCTGCAGCCCATCTCGGCCGGCACGTCGCGTCGCTGGATCCCCGTTCGCGGCACGGACAGGATCCCCGCCAGCGCCACCCGGTCCGGCACCTGCGGGCGTCCGCCCTTGGGCTTCGCTGGCTCGGGCGGCAACAAGGGCGAGATCGCAACCCAAAGATCGTCAGGAACAAAAGGCGCTGCCATCGCCCCTCAACGCACAAAACCGGCTTTTGTCCTCGGCTTTGAGCCACTCAGGCGGCAGCAGCGGCTCAACCGTTGCCCGCAGCGCGTCGGACACAAGGGGCTTCGCCATGAAAGCCCAACCCTCAGGACCCAGTGCTGTTAGGGTTCATACAACCAACATTCGCAGCGGAGCATCCGATGGGGGCTGATCAGGTGCCGTCATCACCAACCTCGCTGCTTCATTCGCAGCATAGACTCAGATCACCCGAAGCCATGCACGGCAAGAATGCTCTTGGCAGCGGTGAGAAACAGGTGGACGAGGCGGGGTGGTTTCCGCGAGAACAGGGGCGTCATGCGGTGCAAGCGCACGACGCCCACACAACAAGAGCCCGAAGGGGCGAGACACGAAGCCGGGGAGCGTGATGGAGGATTTGTGGGCTGAGCACGGATGGTGGGCCTATCCGCTCGTTTTCGTTTGGACGTTTTTTGAAGGTGAGACGGTTGTTCTAGTCGGCGGAGCCGCGGCGCGAGTCTTCGGTACGCCTGACCCGTTTCTCCTGTTTCTGGTCGCTTGGTGGGGATCCTTTCTAGGCGATCAGTGCTGGTTCTTCGTGGGGCGGCGCTGGGGCAGGCCATTCGTGGCCAAGCGGCCAAAGCTTGCTGCGCGCGTTGAGCGTGCCCTCAAGCTACTGGACCGGTACGGCGTCCTCTTCATTCTGTCGTTCCGCTTCCTTTACGGCATCCGCAACGTGGCAAGTGTGGCCATCGGCCTGTCACCGATGAGCTGGGGCAAGTTTGCCTTCTGGAACTTTCTCGCCGCCGCATTGTGGTCGGCCAGCTTCGTCGCTGGGGGCTATTTCCTTGGGGCACTGCTCGGCCCGAAGGGGGTCGCCATCGCACTGGCTTGCGTCGTGTTGGCTGCCGTCGTGGGCGTGCTTTTCCGGCATTGGTGGAAGCGTGGCGCCACGGCCTTGTCGGCGCGGGAGGGAACTTCGCCTGGGGCCTGATCCAACGACTACCTGCACCACGCCAAGCTCGCGCACGACGTACTCGACGCGGGTCCGCCGCGCGGGCCCACCACCTTCCCGCGGCGGCTTCCTTCAGGATGACCTTCTCGAGCGTCCGGTCCGACACCGCCTTCCGAAGCCGCGCGTTCTCCTGCTCCAGTTCCCTCAGCCGCTTCATCTGGTCGAGCTTCAATCCGCCGGACCCGGTGCGCCAGCAGGACCTCAACTTGGCGCAGCTTCGTCACGATCTCCTCTGGCTTGTGGTGCTTCGCCGTCATCTCCGACACCCTCCACAGCTTCGCCGGACTCACTCATCCGGCGGTCCGCTTCTAGCGGGCAGGTCAGCGACCGACGCGGCCAACGGGCGGCCCCTTGCCGGTGCTGGGCTCCACTGGCATGTGCTCGCTGCGGTCGTCGCGGCCGGAGCGGAGCGTCAGGCCGAGCCAGCTTTCACCTCCGCCAGCGCTGCCCTGCGCACTGCCAGGACGCTAACGGCGCACTTGGCACGCCAGCCAGGCGCGACGGTGGCTGATAGGACGAAGCTGGACCGGCTGCGGACTCAGCTGCTTGGAGACCGGGAGCTAAGGCCCCGTTAGTCCCCAATCTGAAGCCGTTGGTGGCGGGCGACCCCTGCCGAGCCGGGGCCGATGGCACTGGGCGTGCCGCGGCCTTCGCGCTCGCGCCCGGACAGGCGCACGGGCTGACGTAGGCCGTGCCGTTGCTCACGCGACTACCCATGTGCCCCTCTGGCTCGTGGCGGATCGCGGCCACACTGTCAGTGTGTTGCCGCTATTCAGCGCTGGCAGGCCTCGTCTTGAAGAAGGGGCTGGGCTCCGGTGTCTCCACATTGCCGCGGATCAGCTTGCGCCCGGCTTCGAGGCCCGCGACGAGTTCGATCTCGACACGCTCCTGGTCGCGCGCCCGGACGTCTTCAATCGCCTCCTTGGCCTGCTCCTCGTCGAAACCCAACCCCGCCAGGACAGCCTCACTGAATACGAGCGCGGATTCGAACGTTTCCCGGACCTGGAACTGCACCCCCGCCTTGATCAGCCGCAGCGAATGGCCGCGATCGAAGGAGCGGACGAAGAGCTTGGCCAATGGGAACTCTGCCTGGCACAGCTCAACGATCCGGTCTGCGGCCTCTGGATTATCCACGCATACCAAGATGGCCTCGGCCGTGTCGGCGCCTGATGCGTGCAGCACGTCCAGACGTGTGCCATCCCCATAATAGATCTTGAATCCGAAGTTGCCGGCGGCTCGGATCATATCCACGTCGGTTTCGATCAAGGAAAGTTCGACGCCCCGCGCCAGCAACGCTTGGCTGGCCACCTGACCGAAGCGCCCGAACCCGATAAACAAGACACGCCCGCGCAGGCCTTCGGCCCGATCGATGCCGTCCAAGGAAGCTGGACCTTGCTGCCGGAGACGCGTCTGGATCAACAGCACGACCGGTGTCAGCACCATGGACAAGATCACGATTGCGCTCATGACCGCGGCAATGCGCAGATCGAAGATGCCGGCCGCTGTCGCTGCCGCAAAAAGGACGAACGCGAACTCGCCACCTTGCGCGAACAGCGCGGCGCGATGCACGGCCGCGGCATGATCCGACCGCGCCAGGCGTGCGATGACATAGATGCCCAAGGCCTTGACGACCATGAAGGCGAGGACCCCGCCCAGCACGAGAGCCCACTCGTCGGCAACGATGCGGAGATTGAGCGACATGCCCACGCTCAAGAAGAAAAGGCCTAACAGGATGCCGCGAAATGGCTCGATATCCGCCTCCAGTTGATGCCGGAAGCTTGACTCTGACAACAGCACGCCTGCCAGGAAGGCGCCCATCGCCATCGACAGACCGACACTCTGCATGAACACCGCGGAGCCCAGGACGACGAGCAATGCAGCGGCGGTCAGCACCTCACGTGCGCCCGAACGCGCCATGATCCGGAAGAACGGGTCGAGCAGGAACCGGCCTCCGGCCAGCAATGCCGCCAGTCCCGCGAGGGCGATGGCAACACCCTGCCAGAGGGGCGCTGCGTCTTCACCCGCCGGTCTGTCGACGGCACCCCACAGCGCAACGAGCGCCAACAAAGGTACGATCGCGAGATCCTCCAGAAGCAGGATCGCGACGGCGCGCTGCCCTTCGGGCGAGGACGTCTCGCCTCCCTCGTCCAGCAACTGCATGATGACAGCGGTGGAAGACAGGACGAACCCCATCGCACACACTGTGGCGACGGGAAAACTGAAGCCCGCCGCCATGGCAACCATCGTCAGCAGAGCACCGCACGTGACGACTTGTGCCACGCCCAGCCCGAAGATCTGCTTCCGCAGCTTCCAGAGCTTCGAGGGGCGCATCTCCAATCCGATGATGAACAGGAACAGAACGACGCCCAGTTCCGCGGTATGGAGCAGCGCTTCAGGATCACTGAACAGTCCGAGGCCGAACGGCCCCACGACCAGTCCCGCCGCCAAGTAACCCAGGACGGAGCCAAGCCCGGTTCGCCGGAACAATGGCACCGCCACTGTCGCCGCACCCAGAAGGACGATTGCGTGCCCTAAGCTAAAGCCGGAAGCATCAGCCATCATGGCTCTCCGTTACGATCGATGAACCCAGGTGTCTTGGCGCGAACATATCTGTAGGTTGCACATCGCTGCGCGGCAGACGCCACGCAGTGTCCATGGATCCGTTGATCCAGCAGCATGTTCGGCGCTGGCGGCTTTGAAACCTCAGGAGTGGGTTCTTCCTACCGAAGCCAGGGGATTCGTCTACTCTGCGCCTGAGGGGGCACCGGCGGATCACGCAGAGGTGTCGCCGGATCCTCTTGGGGGCGTCAGATGGCGCCGGCCGGACGAGCCGTGAGCGCAGCTCAGCAGGGGCACTCTCCGCCTAGGCCAGCGGGGCACTGAGCACCGGGCACAGCGCTGCCCCCATTCGGAATCCACCATGGCCTTCGCGGTGCGCCCCAATGCGTGCTTCTGGACGTTGCAGGGCCTCCTCGCCGCCGCGCAAGCGGAGCTGGCACGCGAGGGTGCGGGTCGGCTTCGGCACGGATGTCGCGCCGCACAACCTGATCGAGGAAATGCGGACCGCCCTCATCCTGGCGCGCAACGCGGCGCGCGACCTTGCGGCCGCAACGACAAAGGGCATCTTCCACGCCGCCATGGTCGGCGGCGCAGAAGCGCTGGGGCCGAACGATTTGGCCGGCTACAGGTCGGGGCAGCGGCGAGCGTCGTGCTGGTTGATCTGCACCGCCCGTTGATGGCGCCGCCGCGCGACCCGCTCCGCTCGCTGATCTATCATGCTGCAAACCGGGCGGTGCGGCGTGTGGTGGTCAGTGGTGAGACGATCTGGGTTGATGGCCGCACGACGCGCCTCGACGTGGTCTCGGCTGGACCCAGCGTCGGGCCCGCCGGCCTCCGGACATCGCTTGTTCATGGATCTCCGCCGATGGCGGGGGCCGAGGCGCTGCTCGACCCCCGGCGCGGTTTCCTTCACCGTTGGGGGGTGTCCCGAAGGATCCACGCCATGCACCGCCGCGCGCTGCTTTCCGCTTTGCCCCTGTTCGCCGCCTCGAACGCCTCGGGGCAGGAGAGCGCGTCCTGGCCCGGACGGCCGCTGCGGATCATCGTCCCCTTCGGCGCGGGCAGCACCACGGATCTGCTGGGCCGCTTGGTGGCGCAGCGCCTCGGAGAGGCGCTCGGCCAGCCGGTGGTGGTGGAAAACCGCCCCGGTGCGGGCGGCAACATCGGCACGGAGGCCGCTGCGCGCGCGCCCGCGGACGGCCACACGCTGCTGATGGGCGCTGCCAGCACCAACGCGATCAACCCGAGCCTCTACCGCTCGCTGCGCTTCGACCCGATCCGCGACTTCGCGCCGGTCGCGCTGGTGGGACTGGTCACCAACGTGCTGGTGGTGCCGCCTAGTCTCCCCGCCGCCAGCGTCCCGGAGCTGATCGCCCTCGCGCGCACCCGCCCGCTTTCCTTCGCCTCCGGCGGGGCAGGAGGAAGCATCCACCTTTCGGGCGAGCTGTTCCGAACGATGGCCGGGCTGGACATGGTCCACGTGCCCTACAATGGCGGCGCCGCCGCGCTGCCGGACCTGCTGTCCGGACGGGTGGACCTGATGTTCGACGGGCTCCCGACCAGCCTGCCGCATATCCGCGCCGGGCGGTTGCGGGCGCTCGGCGTCACCTCCGCGCAGCGCAGCCCGGTGCTGCCCGATGTGCCGACGGTCGCGGAGGCCGCGCTGCCCGGCTACGAGGCCGAGGGCTGGTTCGGCCTCTTCGCACCCGCCGCCACACCCGCACCCATCCTGGACCGGCTCCACCGCGAATTGGCCCGCATGCTGGCCGAGCCGGCCGTCATCGCCCAGCTTGCGGCGCAGGGTGCCCGCGCCGGCGACAAGGTGGGCGACGAGTTCGGCCGCTTCGCGCTGGCGGAGCGCGACAAGTGGGGTGCGGTGATCCGCGCTGCCGGCATCACCCTCGACTGAGGTCGCCCCCATGCCCGACGCCATTCCCACCGATCCCCGCTTCCTCGGCATCGCCCAAGCGTCGCGGCTCATCGCCACGAGGCGGCTTTCCCCGGTCGAGCTGACCCGCGCCCTGATCGGGCGCGCGGAGGCGCTGGACGGGCAGATCAGCAGCTACCTGCGGCCCAGCTTCGACACCGCGCTGAAGGAAGCGCAGGCGGCCGAGCAGGAGATCGCCTCGGGCGGCCCCCGCGGCCCGCTGCACGGCGTGCCGTTCGGGCTCAAGGACATCTTCGACGTGGCGGGGGTGCCGACCACCGGCCAGTCGCGCGCCTATGCCAGCCAGATGGCGCGGGAGGACAGCGAGGTGGTGCGGCGCCTGCGCGGGGCCGGCGCGGTCCTGCTCGGCAAGCTCACGACGCATGAATGCGCACATGGCGGTCCCTCGTTCGACCTCTTCGCGCCGCCCGCCCGCAACCCCTGGGACACGTCGCGCTTCACCGGGGGTTCCTCCTCCGGCTCCGGCGCGGCGGTAGCGGCAGGTCTGATGCCGCTCGCCCTCGGCTCCGACACGGGCGGATCCATCCGCAACCCGGCGGCGCTGTGCGGGCTGGTCGGACTGAAGCCCACCTATGGGCTCGTCAGCCGCCGCGGCGTCATGCCCAACGCCTTCGGCTGGGACCATGTCGGCCCCATGACCTGGACGGTGGAGGATTGCGCGCTGGCGCTGCAGGTCCTGGCCGGGCATGACCCCGGCGACCCCGCCAGCGCCCAGGTCGTGCCGCCCGACTACCGGGCGGCGCTGACCGGCGACCTACGCGGCCTGCGCATCGGGGTGCTGCGCCACTTCTTCGAGGAGGACCTTCCCGCGTCCCCCGCCATGGCCGCGGCGCTGGAGCAGGCCTTCGCCGTACTGCGCAGCCTGGGTGCCGACTTGCGTGACGTGCGCATTCGCCCTTCGCGCGACTATGCCGAGTGCAAGATCATCGCGGCCGAAAGCGAGATCCTCGCCGTGCACGAGCATGCGCTGCGCCGTCAGGCCGATCGGTTCGGCGAGGATTTCCTCACGCGCATCCTGCCCGCCATCCTGATCCGTGGCGCCGACTACGTGCAGGCCAACCGCTTGCGCGCCATCATGACACGGGAGATCGAGGCGCTTCAGCGCGAGGTGGACGTGCTCGTTACCGCGGCGCCCGGCCCGGCGCCGCTGCTGTCCGACTGGCGCCCGGCGAATTTCTGGCGCGGCCATGGCTCGCACGTGCCGGTCTTCAACGTCACCGGTGCGCCCGCGCTCGTGCAGTGCATCGGCTTCGCGGATGGGCTGCCGCTCTCCTTTCAGGTGGCGGGCCGCCCCTTCGAGGAAGCGACGGTGCTGCGCGTCGCCCATGCCTACGAGAAGGCGACGGGCGGGCGCGAAAGGCGGCCTTCCCTCGACCCGCTGGCCGTCGTGCCGCCACTGCCGCCCGTGCCGGAGCCGGAAGCCGCCGCCCTGTCCGCCGCTGAGGAGGGGGAGTTGCGCGACCTGCTCCGGCGCGCAAGGGTCGATCCGGGCGAACGAGGTTTCCGCCACCTCTGCTCGGTCGCGCCGCATGTGCGGGAAGCGCTTGCGCGGCTGCACAGACCGGCCGCCTTCGCCAATGAACCTGCAGCGGTCTTCCGCGCGTAGGACATAGCGGGATCCTACGCCTCAACCGCCAATCCGACGGCACCCTTCTCGCGCGAGGCTGGCCTTACCCCGCAACTCGCCGGACCATTCCGCACGAAGGGCGCATCGGTGTGGCTTTATCTCCCTTCATGTCGAGCGAGGTCGTGTCCCTGGAGACGCGTCCGGCTCGGCGAAGGCGGTGCCGATCCAGGCCGACACCAGGCGGCGGTGACCTTTGCCGGCGTGCGCCAGGGCGTTGCGCGTGAAGTGCACGCGGCAGCGCTGGGACGTGGCGTGCAGCACGCGCCGCACAGCGGCCTTCAGTCCCTCATGGGCATCAGCGATGACCAGCTTCACGCCACGGAGGCCGCGCCGGGCGAGCGAGCGCAGGAAGTCGGTCCAGAACGTCTCGGCCTCGCTGACGCCGGTCGCCATGCCAAGCACCTCCCGTCGCCTGTCGCTGTTGACGGCGACCGCAATGGTGGCGGCCACGGAGACGATCCGCCCAGCCTGACGCACACGGACGTAGGTGGCGTCGAGCCACAGATAGGGCCACTCGCCCTCGATCGGGCGGGACAGAAAGGCGCCCACTCGTTGATCCAGCTCGGCGCACAGCCGCGACACCTGGTTCTTGCTGACGCCCGAGCCGCCCATGGCCTGCACCAGGTCATCCACCGCCCGGGTCGAGACGCCGTGCACGTAGGCTTCCTGGATCACCGCCACGAGCGCCTTCTCGGCGGTCCGGCGGGGTTCGAGGAAGCACGGGAAGTAGGAGCCGCGCCGCAGCTTCGGGATGCGCAGCTCCACCGTGCCCGCCCGGGTCTGCCAGTCCCGCTGGCGATAGCCGTTGCGCTGCACCAGGCGGTCCGGGCTGCGTTCGCCATGGCCGGCGCCGGTCAGCCCGCCGACTTCTAGCTCCATCAGCCGCTCGGCCGCGAAGCCGATCATCTCCCGCAGGAAGGAGGCATCCGTTCCTTTCGTCAGAAGCTCGCGAAGGGCAGTCTCTTGCTCGGTCATCGTGGGGTTCCAAAGCAGGGGTTGCAGCTCGCAACTCAACCCTACCCAGGTTCACCGCGGTGGCCGCCTCCTACACCACATAGCCTAATCGCGCTTGGCGCCGCTGGTGCTGGCGTCGGCATCCTGATGGGCCGGGCCCCATGCCCGGTCGATGGAAAGCCGGAGGCGTGCAATGAAGACCTTT
>NZ_JAPFQI010000039.1 GCF_026183895.1 Sabulicella glaciei
GCTTGAAGACCCTACGCGGCCTCACGCCCTATCAAGCCATCTGCAAAGCATGGGCCGAGGAGCCGCAGCGTTTCACCGCAAATCCGCACCACCAAATGCCGGGACCAAACATCTAGTCCGCGTTCGGCCGACGATGGATCAGGACGGCTCGCAGAACTCGTAACCCGCGACGTCCTCGCGCTGCCAACGTCGAGCGGCTTTCCGCACGATGCCACCCGGCAGATGCAGCACAGCTGCCGACGGGGCCTCCTCCGGATCAATAAGCTGGATGCGGGCACCCAACGTCGAGAGATCGAGGACCACGCAAGCCTGGCTGCGTTCGGCAACAACCATCTTGCCACCGGCGATCATCCGCGTGCGTGGCACCCGGCGACGCTCCCGAAAGGAACCTGATGGCGCCTCACGCATGGAACGCACATGCCCTGACGTCTTGTGCATCTGCGGTAACCCCTGCCCTTGGGTCGGACACAAGCCTCTAGACCGCACGCAGCGAGGTCCAGGTGGCTATACAAGCAAGAGAAAGGGATAAGGGGAAGGGTGCCCAGCGTCTGTTTCGAAGCTCAGGTCCCGCCTCAGCGTCGGCCGATTAGGCGCCACACCCGCTCGACCTCGCCACCCAGCGCCATCGCACGCGGCGTGCGTCCTCCGGCGTCGTGGATCGGGGTAAGCCACCAACGGGGCGCGTGCTCGCCAAACACCTCGACCACGCGCATGAGCAGCTGGCTCAACGCCTTATCCTCGCTGTCGAAGACGAAGAGATCCCGCCGCAGCCCCACCAACTCAGCCTCTTTCTCCTCGATCAGCGCCACCACGGCCTCAGCCCGCCGCATGCGAGTGTGGCGGATGTAGCCCGAGGAGCGAGGGTCATCGACCGAGCGATGGCGGGTGAGGGTGGTCATCGGTGTTCAAGGTTCCGGCTTTGAACAAATTAAGAACACAAGACTCCCACTGGTTTCAAGCACCCTCTCGCCAAGCACCGCGCTGCCTCGAAACGGCTTGCCGAAACCTTCCCTTTGTGCCTGTTTTGTTCTCTCATCCTTTCGTGAGGTTCGAGATGTGCATTCCGCCCTGGATCATTGACAGCTTCCTCCAAAACAAGCGCCTGCCGCTTGATCCGGTCGAGGCCGCGCAGGATCTCGCCGATCGGCTCGACGACATGGGCTTCATCGCCACGATGCACGGCCGGCTGCGCCTGCTCGACCTGCGCATCGAGGACACCTTCGTGGACACGATCACCGTGATCACCCTGGCGCCCGATCAGGAGGCGCTGCGCCGGGGCAGCCACATCCCGACCATCGAGCCCAAGGCCGAGACCCGCTTCGCGATCGACTTGGAGCGCGGCCGCATCGTCCAGAATGCGGCATGACGTCCAGCGTCCACCGTTATTGCCGTGCCTCACGAAGCCCTTGCGGCTCGCCCGACAGCCAACCTACCGTCGCCAAATGGCAACGTTCAGTGGCACCGAGGCAAACGAAACCTGGCAGGGGGATAACGGCAATATCTCCCATACTCTCGACGGCGGCGGCGGCCTGAACACGCTCGATTACTCGAGCCTTCTGGGCTTCATTAAGACCACGGCCAGCGCACCTGCACCGGGTCTTTTCTCCTCGCCAGGCTGGACAGTCTCGAAGTCGATTGGCCTCGGCGTGGACACCGCCGTCAATTTCTCTCGCATCATCGGTACCGCCGGAAACGACACCTTCACCGGCATCACGGCGGGCACCTACGCCTACCGAAGCACCGCCATACGCGGCGGCAGCGGCAACGACACCTATTACGGCAACGGATACACGCAGAATGCCGTGGACTACACGACCCTCGGTGGTCCCGTTGTCGTGGATCTCGCGGCAGGAACCGCATTCAAAGGTGCATACGGCATCGACACGCTTCACAGTGTCCGCAACGTGCGAGCGAGCGCTTTCAACGACACGCTGCTTGGCAGCGCTGACACCGACTTCTTCGCCGTTGGCCTCGCCGGCGAGCATCACATCGACGGCCGCGGCGGCGTCGACCGGTACACCTTCACCGGAACCACCAACATCGTGGTGGATCTCGCTCTCGGCCAAGCCCAAAAGTCCAGTGGCGTCGTCGACTATCTCGTCAGTATCGAACAGGCGGCTGGCGGTTCCGGCAACGACACGCTGTTGGGCAACGAGGGCAACAACTTTCTGTTCGGCCTGGAGGGCAACAACTATCTGGATGGCCGTGAGGGCGAGGACTGGGCGAGTTTCAGGACGTTCTGGAACACGCTGCAAACCACCGGCGGAACGATCGACCTTCGCTTCGGCACCGCCACCAATCCCTGGGGTGGCACCGACACACTCGTGAGCATCGAGCATGCCGCGGGGGGCTGGTACAACGATACCCTCACCGGCCTGATCCGCGCCGACGGATCTCCCTCCTACCTGAGGGGAGGACCGGGCATTGGGCCGGGCTAGGCCTTCGGCGATCAGCGTCTGCGTCACGTCCCAGCCTTCGCGGTCGCGCACCGCAGCCAGAAGCCGCCGGTACCGGTCGCGGCCCGAGGCTTGATCGTCACGCCCCACGCGACCAGCTCCGCCAGCCGGTCTCTGGCCGCCCGGGCCAAGCGCGCCTCGCGCGGGCACTGCCCGCGCATCTCCGGCGCGTCGAGACCGATGAGGCGGATCCGCTCTGCGCCACAGCCCAGCGTGTCGCCATCCGTCGCTTGGCAGCGCAGCCTTGGGCGGATGCAGGCCCGACCAGGAGAAGACCAGCAACGGCCAATGCCATGAAAGACTGGACTCCGTGCCGCCATTGACCCGAAGCTTCACCCATGAGGAAGCAACGCATCCGACGAGTGTTCATCGCGCTGGGCGTGTTGGCCATAGCGGTTCTGGCACCGGGGGAGGGCGCTGCGCAGTTCGGCGATTGCGCCGCCATCGCGAACCCGGCCGAGCGCCTCCAGCTTCATGACTAATCTTGGCCAAGCTTTTGCGAATGCTCGCGCACTCGCGGATTCGTACCGCCTCGTTCAGGACGCAAGCGATCTCCGGGCGTGCGACGGCGGTGTAGCGATTGACCGTCGCATCAAGGCTGCTCCCGCATGACCAGTTTGGACTGCTGCTCCTGTGGCGGCCACCATGACCGCGCTAGTCAATAGGGTCCCGCTACTCAGCTTGTCCATGCCGGCATAGACGAACAAGTTTCGCGCCGGCCGACAGGCCAAGCGCGAAGATTCATCCCGGCTTTCCAAAAATTAGAGGAATGGAATTACTGTCGCCTAGCGGACACGGCTTGCGCGTCTCGGCTTTCGAGGCGGACTCCGAACCCCCGGTGGCAATCAAATCGGATCGACATAGAAGGCGATGCCCTCGTAGACGTAGTCGGGAAGGCTGCTCATAACATGGTCGCGCTCGACCTCGCTTACCGTGAAGAAGTGGGTGTCGGTGCGCTTGTTGTAGAAGCGATACAGTTCCTCTTGCGGTCCATCGTCTACAGCGTAGGCCTTGTAGGCGACATTCTCGTACCGGTAGTTCGGCAGGTGCGACAGGATGTGATCCCGCTCGACCGTGCTCGTGGTGTAGAGGTGCGAGCCTTTCTGCGAATTGAAGAAACGATAGACATCCGCTGTGTTGCTGGCGCCTACAGGCGCGACCTTGAAGGCCAAGCCCTCATTCTCGAAATGCGCGAGGTTCGACCGGATGGAGCCCGCCTCGAAGTTGGAGGCCGTGTAGAAGTGGGTGCCGTTAGCAGTGTTGAGGAAGCGGTTCACCACGTTGAACTGTCCGGCTGCATCCTCGACCCAGCGGTCTCCATCCGAGAAGCGAAGCCGCTCGACGGACGTGAGGAGGTCGGTGCCGTCGGGTCCTGTGACCGTGTAGCGGTTTCCGTGTCCGGCGTACTGCACCATGTACTGCGACCGCAGGCCGTTGAAGATTGCCGTATCGACACCACGCTCGCCATGGATGGTGTCGTTTCCAAGGCCGCCCCGGAACAGATCGCTGAAGTTCGTGCCGGTCAGCGTGTCGTTCCCATCCGAGCCGGAACGAGGCTGCGTGCCGTTGCCGGTGATGTGATCTGGGGCCCCGGTCGGATCGGTCATGGCGCCGAACCAGACATGGGAGACGCCTTCGTAGATGCCGACGCCAATTGCTTTCCACTCAAGGTCCGGTCTGCTCCAGACATTGCGACTGAGAATGACGTCGTCATGGCCAGGACTGGACTGCCAACCCTGAAGGGCCACGCTTGGCGTCATTGGAGGTGTGTTAGTTCCAAGATAGCCGATCGAGATTTCATATCCGTAGTCGGCACTGCCTGGGACATCGTACCCCGTACCAAGTCGCTGAGGCGCTTCCCACATTGATGGATACGTCGCGGCATTGCGCCCATCATATGGTGCGTCACTCCACCCATGCGCTTTATACTCTCCTGGCGCTCCGACTACGAACTCACCTTGATTTTCCACTGTGTCGAGGGCATGGCGCCCCGCGGTAGTAGTCAAGGCACGAGAAAGCGGGACTCCAGGAAGCCCATTGGCGGCACGATAGGCCATGATGAGACTGTAAAGCTCCAACTCATCCGGGGAGAGCGCATCAGTCGGTTGCGGTGCGTAGATATTGATCATGCTTCGCTCCCCGTCGGCGCCCGAATGATAATTCGCGCGCTTTATCCAGTGCCTGTCATATCATTTCTACGCTTCGCTAGAACCCAAACAGCTCGTCGGCGATGCGGGTGAGCGCGTAGAAGGCGATGCCCTCATCGCGATAGTGCGGCAAATTGGTACGCACATGGGCCGCCTCCACTTCAGACGGGGGAACAAGTGCTCTGCAGCCCCAGTGTGGAAGAAGCGATAGAACGGCGCCAAGCCATCTCCCGGCTCGGTAATGAGGCAGGTTGGCACGCACGCTGGCTTCCTCCACGGCCATCGTTCAGGACGCGGCCTGACCAGCAGATCGGCATGGACCGCATAACCATATTTTTGGAAAGTAAGTTATTGTTTTTGCTGATTATTCCTTAGTTTTAACAGGCACCGCTCCGTCCGACAAGGAACTCGCTTCGTCATGCGTCTACACGTCCTGTCCGATCTTCACTGCGAGTTCGGAGGCTTCGAGCCACCGGCCCTGAAGGCCGACGTGACGCTGCTCGCGGGCGACACCTACACCAAGGGGCGTCTGTGCCCCTGGGATGATGCCGAGGCCACCTTCGGACGGCCTGTGGTCGCGGTCTGCGGCAACCATGAATTTTACCACGGCAAGATTGAGCCACTCTGTGAGCCCGGCCACTGGCTCGATTGTGTCGACAATGATCGCTTCATCAACCAATCTGACGACCGAAACACCCACCATTGTACTTTTGCCAGAAACGGTCTGTCATCAGGAGCCGAGATCACATCAGATTACAACGCGTTCTGTGAACGTCTATTTCCGAACCAATCTAAGGTTGCGCCCGCGCTGACGGCAGCAAGGCGAGGCCGCTGGCCACGACTTATGATAATCACAAGCACGCCGGTGGACAGAGCCAGCCCGGGACGACGAGCGCTTCCGTGCGAAGTACAGCAACTTCGACAAACCTAGGCGGTCCGCCAAGCTGCCTGCTACTCTCTGCGTTCAGTCCTGCTATCGAGGACGGGTGACGCGCCGCTAGACCGGCGCGAAGCACCAAGCAGCGGGGTTCGACAATTGCGATCGGGGCTTAGGCGTGGGTCAGGGGAGAAGTCATAATGAGCGAGGACTTTCTGGCAGGGCGCAAGAAGGGCCTGGAAGATGCGTTCTTTGCGGAGCAGGACGCGCTCCTCCGCCGCCGGCTGCGCGAGGCTGACGAGACAGGATCCCGGCGAAAAGCGCTATCGTCCGCGTCCGGCATCACCGACCACGCCACGCTTGAGAGGCTGGAAGCGCTCGGCATCACCGGCGAGACAGCGGCTGCCCTCTCCCTAATTCCGCTCGTGGCCATCGCCTGGGCGGACGGCCGGATCGAGGAACGGGAGCGGGCCGCGGCCCTGTCCGGAGCCGAAGGGCTCGGCCTGACCAAGGGCGACCCGGGCTACCAGATGTTTGAAGGATGGCTCACGAGGCAGCCGTCACCCGATCTGCTTATGTCTTGGAAGGCGTACATCGGGGCGCTGGTGCCGACGCTGGGGCAGGATGCCCGCGACGCGCTTCGAGGCGCGCTGTTGGGCCATGCTCGTGCTGTCGCAGAGGCAGCAGGCGGCTTCCTGGGACTTGGGTCCAAGATCTCGGAGGCGGAGCAGTCGGTCCTGGCCGATCTGGAGCGGGCATTCGCTGCCTCATCGCCCTAAGACGCTCCAGAAGAGGCGAGGCCTCCATTTCAACGTTCAAATGAGGAGACTGAGCCGCACATGCCTATGTCACTCGAAGAGTTCGCAGAACGATGCCGCGCGGCGCTGCTGGCCGATCAGGGTCCGCCTGGCCGGGAGGCCGTGTGCCGACTCGTGCAGGAAGCCCTGAAGGACCGGGAGTTCGTGGCGGCCCAGTTGCCGGATGGGGCACCCGAGAGAAAGATCCTCTACGAGGACCCTGAGCTCGGTTTCGCGATCGTCGGCCACGTCTATCAGGGTGCGAAGGCGAGCCAGCCGCATGATCACGGCACCACGTGGGCGATCTACGGGCAGGCGGCTGGCGAAACCTTGATGACAGACTGGATCGCCGTCGCGCGCCCGCAGGCAGGGCAGCCTGGCCAGGTCCGACGTGGCCGCGACTACGCGCTGCGCCCAGGGGACGCGCACCTCTACCACCCCGGCGATGTCCATTCCCCCCGGCGCGACGGACCCACGCGGCTGCTGCGGATCGAAGGGGTCAACACGGACCGCATCGAGCGCTTCCCGTACGAGGAGGTCGCGTAGCCTCTGCCGAAGGGGCTGCGGTTGGGATGGCATCCCTTTCGATAGGCAAAAGATGGAGTAAAGGCGCCGAGGCGGATTGGCGTGCTCAACATCAAGGAGCCGGTTGGCCTCGATCCCTCTCGCAGATAAGGTGCGCGGCAGAGGCGACGGGGACCCGTGAAGTGAAGTCTCTTCGGCAAGGACGTCGTGCAGCGATAGTTGGCACCCTGCTGGCAGGCGTGCTCTCGGCGCGGTCCGATGCGCAGCCGATCGCGGGCGGTCGAGCGATTCGCCTCATCGTTCCTTTTCCGCCTGGCGGCGCGATCGATATATTGGGCCGACTGCTAGCCGACCGCTTGGCGCCCGTGCTCGGACAGTCGGTCGTGGTCGAGAACCGGAGCGGCGCTGGGGGTATCATTGGGGGGGACGCGATCGCCAAGGCGGCGCCCGATGGAACGACGATTGGAATCGTAGGCGTTGCCGTGCTGTGTGCCGCACAGTTCCTCTACAACCGGCTGCCGTTTAATCCACAGGCCGATCTCGCGCCCGTAACGCAGATCTCGGACGGGGCGCGGCTCTGCGTGGTCAACGCCCAGACGGCAGCGCAGCGCGGATGGACCGATTTGCGTGCGCTGATCGCCTGGGCGAGGGCGAACCCAGAGGGCGTGAGCATGGCGTCCTCGGGCGCCGGAACCTCCAGCCATTTTGTCATTACGGCGGTCAACGAGGCCGCCGGAGTCAGGATCCTCCATGTGCCGTATCGCGGCGGCGGGCCGGCCATCAATGACCTCGTCGCCGGCCGGGTCGACATGATGTTCGACTCCCCGCCAGCCCTGATGCCTCTAGTCGAACGCGGCGCGGTGAAGCCGCTGGCCGTCAGCACGCGCGCCCGTCAGTTCTTTGTGCCGGATGTTCCGGGCATGGCCGAGTTCGCGGATATCGGGCTAGGTGACCTGGACGTGGATACGTGGAATGCCGTGATGGCGCCCGCTGGCACGCCAGCGCCGGTCGTCGCGCGCTTGGCAGAGGCCGTGCGGATCGCAGCGACGCAGTCGGACCTCACGGAGCGGCTGGCGCCGCTTGGCTTCCGCACGGTGCTCAGTGAAGCACCCGAGAGCTTGGCGAAGCTGATTCGAGACGACACGCCGCGGTGGCAGCGCATCGTGCAGTCGTCCGGCGTGAAGCTGGATTAGAAGCCTGATGCCGGACCACGAATGTGGCAGGGACTCCGCATGATCTCCAATCAGCCATCGCCCGACACCGGCTTGGCGCTTGCGCTGCTCTCGGCCATCAGTGACGCGACGCGCGACCCGATGGGGGGCGTGACGCGGGAAGGATACGGTCCGGGCGAACAGAGAGCGCATGACATCGTCCGTGCGGTGGCGGAGCGCGAGGGATTGCGGGCCCGCGTGGATCCGGCTGGCAACTTGTACATGACACTGCCCGGCGCGGATCCATCCGCGAAGCGCTTGGTCATCGGCAGCCACCTCGATTCTGTACGACAGGGCGGCGACTATGATGGAGCCGCCGGTGTCGCGGCGGGGCTGGCGGTGGCAGTGGGGCTGCGGAAGGCAGGCTTCCTGCCCGGACGCGACATCGAAGTGATGGCGATCCGCTCGGAGGAGGGGGGCGCCTGGTTCCCGACCCCCTTTCCGGGCAGTCGCGCCGCGCTCGGCCTGATGCAGCCGGATGCACTGGCGACGTGCCGAATGGATGGGACTCTGACGCTGGAGGAGGCCATGCGCCAGTCGGGTTTCGACCCGGACTGGTGCCGGTCGGGCCAGCGCGAACTCGGACCCGACAATGTCCAGGCCTATGTCGAGCTGCACATCGAACAAGGTCTTGTGCTTGAGGAGGAGGACCGGCCCGTCGGCATTGTCTTCGGTCTTCCTGGCAATCGGCGCCACCGCTTTGCCCGGGTGGTGGGCGAGTACAATCACTCTGGCACCACCCCCCGCCGGCACCGCCGCGACGCGGTGCTCGCGGCTGCGGAGTTGGCGTACCGGCTGGAACAATCCTGGATCCGCCTCGAGGCGGCAGGGCATGACCTGGTCGTGACCTTCTGCGTCTTCGAGACCGGTCCCCAAGCTGCCTTCGGCAAGGTGCCGGGGGAAGTCGCATTCAAGCTGGACGTGCGGAGTGGCCAGCAGGCTGCGCTCGACGCCTTGTATCGCGATCTGCATGCCCTCGTCGCTGAGATTGAGGCGCAGCGTGATGTCCGCTTTGAACTGGGAGCTGAGCAAGCGCGAGAACCTGTGCCGATGGACCCGACCATCGTGGAGGCGCTTGCGCAGGCGGCAACTGACGCGGCTGTGCCCTTTCGACGAATGGCCAGTGGCGGTGGGCATGACGCCCAGAGCTTCGTCGCGGCCGGAATTCCGGCCGGGATGCTCTTCGTTCGCAGCCAGAACGGCAGCCACAACCCCGACGAAGCAATGAGGCCGGAGGATTTCGAGGCGGCATGCCGTGTCCTGATGACCTGGACGGTCGGCGCGGCGGGCCGGTGACGCGTCCGCCAGAGTCCCGCGACTTCGATATCAACGGCGCACGCCGCCCTGACCCGCAACGGACGGCCTTGGGAGCACGCCGATGACTGACGCCAGGACGCCGCTGGTTGTCGCACTCGGCCGCACGCCGCGCACGGACGCGCTGTTCACCGGCGAGGTCTCGGATCCGGCGCTGCCTTTGGAGCTGCCGGCAATGCCAAGCATCATCGGGGCCTTCCCTGCCATGGTGCGCGAGGGCCGCTGGCCCGTGTCGGAGATGGCGATCGCCACGTTTCTGATGGCGAAGGAAGCGGGCAGGCCGCTGGTGCTGCTGCCCTGCGTGCTGGCCTCGCGCGCCCAGGAGGGGTCACTGCTGTGCCGCGAAGATTCACCCTTGCGCGGCCCGCACCAACTGCGTGGCGCCCGCGTCGGCGTGCGCGCATACAGTCAGACCACCGGCATGTGGCTGCGTGGCGTGCTCGCCGAGAGCCACGGCGTCCCGCCTGACCAGGTACGCTGGATCACGTTCGAGGAAGCCCACCTCGCCGACTTTCGCGACCCGCCCTGGTGCGAGCGCGTTGCCGCGGGCGCGACGCTCGAGGGGATGCTGCGGGAGGGTGTCCTGGATGCGGCTGTCTTCGGCAGCGGGGCGCCGGCGGGCTTTCGCACCGTCTTCCCGAAGCCGGCGGAGGCCAGTAAGGCCTTTCTGGCCAGCCATGGCTTCGTGCCAGTGAACCACCTGCTAATCGCCCGCAGCGACGTGGCGCGGGACCGCGCGCCGGAACTGATGCGTCTTCTCAGCCTCTTAGGCGCCAGCGGCGCCAGCGTGACGACGCGCGCCGCGCTGGCGCCCGCCCTCAGCCTCGCCGCGCGCTGGTGCGCTGAGCAGAGACTGACGCGCCGCGCGCTCGCGCTCTCGGAAATCTGGAGCGGCACGCCTCACGAGATCGGCTGACCCAATGATGTCTTCGTCGCCCCCAGCGCCGCGACGCCCGCTTTCGATGTGATGCTGCGCAACCAAGTGAGCATCGCGGGCGCGAAGCCTGAGCATGACTCGGCTGGCTTGAAGCCCAACACGGCGATCACCGTGGCCGTTTCCCCGTGGTCACTGCGCTCTACCGCTTCGACTGCAACGGGCGCCCCGTGGGCTTGCAGTTTCAGGCTCTCCGATGACGCGCGCCGGGTCTCAGCGCCGCCTTGCGAGTCACCTGTGGGAGCAGCGCGTCGCCCTCCCCGCAAAACAAAAGGGCAAGTTCGTTGCGCCCGCGCAGCCCCTCGGAGACGTCCGGACGATCGCCCGACTCGTTTCTTGCAACGCAGGGCAGGGATACCTAGTCTGCCCCTCAGCATGAGTTCGTCCCGATGAGGATGGGCCGAAGAAGGGGAGGGATCGCGGCATGAAAATGTTGCGTCGTGCTCTGCTAAGCGCCGCAACGAGTTTTGGGACCGGGCTCGTTGGAGGCGCAGTGCTCCATGCGCCGCAGATCGCGCGCGCGCAGCAAATGGCGGCGGGTACCGCCGGCGCCTGGCCCGGCGAGCGGCCGATCCAGATCATCGTTCCCTTCCCACCCGGCGGCGGGACCGACATCAACATCCGGGCCATGATTAGCCACTTCGAGCGGCATCTGCCCGGGGCGAGATTCATCGTCATCAACCGTCCCGGAGCCGGAGCCGAAGTTGGCTACACGGCAATGGCTCAGGCTGCGCCAGACGGCTACACCATGGGCACTGTCATCACGCCCAGCCTGCAGACCATCTCGATTGAGCGCCAGCCGCGCTATCGCCTGGAGGATTTCGCCTTTCTCGGCTCGATCGTGGAGGACCCGAGCGGCTTCCACGTGGCTCCCAGCAGCCCCTTGCGCACTGTCGCCGAACTCGTCTCCTACGCCCGAGCCAACCCCGGCGCAGTTTCAGTCGGCACCGCGGGCATTGGCTCCGACGACCACTTGCTCATGATCGCACTCGACCGCGCTGCCGGCATCCGCCTCAACCACATACCCTTTACCGGTCAGGCGCCTACGGTGACCGCACTCATTGGTGGGCACATCCAGGTTGCGTCCATGAACATGGGGGAGAGCGTCGCCCTGATCCGGGAGGGGCGCGTGCGCCCGCTGGCCACTGCGGGATCCGAACGCTTTGCCATGACACCGGAAGTGCCCACTTTCCGCGAGGCTGGCTATGCGCTCGATACCGGCGTCGTGCGAAGCCTCGTCGTCCCCGCGCCGACGCCGCCGGAAATCCAGGCGCGGCTTGCCAGCATGATCGCGGCGACCATGCACGACCCGGCCTGGCGCGCCGAGGCTGATCGGCTGTTCATTCCGCTGCGCTATCGCGACGCGGAGGAGACGCGCGCTCTTGTCTTCCGCGAGGCGGAGGCGCTGCGCGCCATCTGGCAGCAGCGCCCCTGGCGGGATGGGTAGGGTCACGTCCCCATGCCGCGTCTGATCGATCTCTCGACGCCCATCCAGACCGAGCATTTCCGCTGGCCGGTCGAGCGCCGCCTGGCCAAGAGCCATGACGCCGGCGCTGGGCAAGCGACCTGGGCCGGCTGGAACGTCCACGCCTTCACCCACATGGATAGTCCGCGACATGTCGATCCGGAGGGCTTCACAACCGACGCCATCACGCTGGACATGACGGTCGGACCCGGGGCGGTGCTGGACGTTTCGGACGTTCCCGCGAACACCGCGATTGAAGTAGCGCACCTGGCTGCCGCCGGCGCACATCTTCAGACGGGCGACTTCGCCCTGATCCGCACCCGGTGGGACGAGCGCGCAAGCATCGACACGCCTGAGTTCTGGCTGCACGCCCCCTGGATGACGGCTGAGGGCTCCATCTGGCTGCGCGAGCGTGGGATCAAGGCAGTCGGCTTCGACTTCCCGCAGGACCGCTGCATCCGCTTCTTCTTGACCGGTGAGGCTCGCCCGCCCCTGCCGGAGCATGTGACACATTTTCACCTGCTCGCGCGCGGGGTGATCATGTTTGAATATCTCTGCAACACGGGTGCGCTCCGTCAGGCGCGCAACCAGATGATCGGGCTGCCAATCCGCCTCCCCGATTCCGATGGCGCCCCAGCCCGCGTCATCGCCATCGAGACGGACGACGCGTCGTGAGGCTCAAAGGTCGCACGGCCCTCGTGACGGGAGGCGGTTCAGGCATTGGCGCCGGCATCGCGGAGCGGCTTGCCCGCGAGGGCGCGTCTGTGCTGGTGGCGGACATCAACTTCGAGGGCGCGACGACGGTCGCAGACGAAATAGGACGCGCCGGAGGACAGGCGTTGCCGTTCCGCATGGATGTGGCCTCGGAGGTGGACGCGGCTGCAGCGGTCGCGGAAGCGGAATCGCGCTTTGGACGGTTGCGCATCGCCGTCTGCAACGCGGGCATCACCGACCGGGTGCCCGTGCTGGAGATGCCTCTGGTCGCTTTCGAAAAGGTGATCCGGACAAACTTGATCGGCTGCTTCGTGACAGCGCAAGCCGCGGCGCGCGCGATGGCACGTGGCAGCGAGGGCGAGCGTGGAGGCCGGATCGTCACGATTTCCTCGGTGTCGGGCCAGTTCGGGGGCACGGGACGAGCTGCCTACGGGGCGAGCAAGGGAGGCATCGAAACCCTCACAAAAGTGCTAGCGGTTGAACTTGCTCCCTACGGCATCGTGGTCAACGGTGTCGCACCGGGCCCGACGCAAATTGCCCGCACGGCGCACGGGCCGCGGCAACGCGCGGCCTTCCTCGACCGCATGGCGTTGAAGCGCTACGCCTCGCCGCAGGATATCGCCGCCGCCGTTGCATTTCTCAGCAGTGACGATTGTGACTTCATTGCTGGACACATGCTCAACGTGGACGGCGGATTTGCCGCAGCGGGCGTACTGTACGACCCCGCCGAGGGATCCTGATTTAAGATGGTAGTGCCTGCGTCTCGCGCATTCGGCGCCGTTGACTTCACCTGCATCTAGATACCGTAATCGGGTCGGCTGGTGGCTTGAGCTGCCACGACCGGTGGTTCTTCCAGGAGGCCCAAGTGGGCCGCGGCCAAGGGAGGCACCGAGATGACCCATTACGCAGGCATCGACGTCTCACTGGAGACGAGCAGCATCTGCATCGTTGACAGCTCTGGCGTCGTACTCCGGGAACTGAAAGCCGAAAGCGAGCCAGATGAGCTGGCGGCGGCCCTGACGGGGACAGGGCTGGAGTTCACCCGCGTTGGCCTCGAGGCAGGGCCAATGTCGCAGTGGCTTCATGCCGGGCTCAAGGCCGCGGGATTGCCGGTGGTATTGCTCGAGACGCGGCAGCTGCGGGCCGCGACCAAGGCCATGCCGACCAAGACCGACCGGACCGATGCGCGTGCCATCGCCCAGATGGTCCGAGCCGGTTGGTTTCGGGCCGTGCACGTGAAGTCCGAACTCTCCCAGGAGCTTCGGGCGCTGCTCACTGCGCGCAAGCTGCTCGTGGGCAAGCTGCGGGACATCGACAACGGCGTCCGTGGCCTGCTGCGCGGCTTTGGCCTGAAGGTTGGCCCCGTCGGCGAGCGCGCCTTTCCCAGCCGTGTCCGCGAGCTGGCAGCGGAGCGCGAGAGCCTGGCCGCCGTGATCGAGCCCCTGCTGCGGGTGCGCGAGGTCCTGCTGTCCGAGCGCGAGCGCCTGCACGGTCTGGTCGTCCGCGCCACACGCGACGATGCGGTCTGCCGCAGGCTCATGACCGTACCTGGTGTGGGCCCGGTCACCGCGCTCACCTTCTGCTCGGCGGTAGACGACCCCGCCCGGTTCCGCCGGTCGCGTGCCATTGGCGCCCACTTCGGCCTGACACCAAGGCGCCCCCAGTCCGGCGAGACCGACCGTATGGGACACATCAGCAAGCAAGGCGATGGTCTGGCCCGCCAAGCACTCTATGAGGCTGCGAATGTGCTGCTGACCCGAACAAGCCGCTGGTCGTCGCTCAAGGCGTGGGGCATGGCGATCGCGAGACGCTCGGGCATGCGCCGCGCCAAGGTGGCAGTGGCTCGCAAGCTCGCCGTCGTGCTGCTGAGCTTGTGGCGCGACGGCACCGAGTTCCGCTGGGGCAAGGAGGTAGCCGTGGCGTAGTCGCCCTCACCCCTGACCCAAGCGTCCGACGTCCCGTCGTGGGGACGCGGCAGGGCGAGACCGCAACAGACCCGGTGCCGGCATCCGCCGAACCTGCTTGCTAGATTGGTCCGCCCCGCCTGCCTGGCCGTAGCCTGTGGCGGCTCCACGCCGACCACGAACAGAAGCGAGGAACCCACGACGTGACACCCAACGCCGGTCATTGACCGACCCGATTACAGAAGGGTTTGTTAGCTCCTGAGCGGAGGGAAGCCGAGGCTTGGGCTGCGACATTGGACAAACTGTCGCTGCTGCAATTGCATCTCAGCTCTGCCGGAGGCCAAGCCGCTCAAGCAGCGCTCGATCCCTTTCGCGCACGCGCCGTGCCTCAGCCGCGCATTCCTCCGGCTCTCGCAACTGAAGGGGCATGTCGTAGCGCTCCAGCACCGCTCGATGCCCAGGGTCCAGCAGCGCCTCCCGGAACGCCGCGTGCAGGATCCGGGACGTGTCGCGGTCGAGGCCCGGCGGTCCCACGATCCCGTAGCTGCCGATCGTGTCATGCGGCACCCCCGCCTCGCGGAGCGTCGGCACCTCGGGGTAGCGCCGCGAGCGCTCCGGCGCGAAGGTCACGAGCAGGCGCTCGCGCCCATCGTCAACCAGCGGCGCCCAGGTGCTGGCGTCCACCCCGACGGCGATCTGCCCACCGAGCAGAGCGGGATGAACCTCGGCACCACCGCGAAACGGCACATGCGTCCATTGCAGCCCTTCGTGCTGTGCGACCACCTCCATGGCGAGATGCGGAGGAGTGCCGACGCCGGGCGTGCCATAGCTGATCTGCCCAGGGTTCGCCCGAGCATGGGCCACGAGATCCGCCCAGGAGCGCAAGGGAGCATCCGCCCGGACCACCACGCCGAACAGGTAGCCGACGAAGCCCGCCACCCAGGTGAACTCTGTCATGGGGTCCACCGGGGGCCGCGGCGACATCATCCATCGCGTAGGCGTGCCCGTCCCGAACTGACCGAGAAGGTGGCCATCCGGACGCGTTTCGTTGAGGAGAGCCTGTGCTGCGAGCGTGCCACCCGCTCCTGCCCGGTTCTCCACGAGGACGGGCTGACCGAGCCGAGCAGAGGTCAGATCGCATAGGGAACGGAGCTGCGTGTCGGTGGCGCCCCCCGCGGCGAAGGGATTGATCACGCGCACGGGCCGGCTTGGGAAGCTCCGCGCTCCGACACCCTGCTGCGCGAGGGCCGGGCTGGTGAGCGAGGCGGCAGCCAGGGCTAGGCCGGCGCGGCGACCGAACGGCGGCGCATCGCTGGAGGTGGGATCTTGCATGGACCATGCGCTCCCTTGCAGCGGCCCTTCCTGGCCAACTGCAGCGCACGAACGGTGCGCCCGCTGGGGCACGCCGCGCAACTGATTGTTGAAACCCCGGAGCGATCTCAGGCCAGACTCCTCGGCCAACCGCCGCTCGCTGTCTACGTCCTGGGGATCGCGCCTGACGGAAGATCTGCAAGCGTGATGCGCCTGCCCACCTCGGAGTGCGGGTTCCCGCCTGTCCCGCCTAGCGCCGTCCGCTGGCAATTCTGATGTCCACCTCGATCCCGATCGGCCCGCCGGTGTCGCCGACTTCGCGCCGCATCTCCTCGCGCACGGCTTGGCGCTGCTCCTCCGCCAGCGTCAGGAACGCCTGCCCGGTCGACCCACCTCCCCGCTCGAAAGGCCCGAAGTAGGCGTCGAAGGAGGAGAACTCAAAGCGGTGGGTTTCCGTCGCGACGCTCACGTCCCCGAAGCCTGCGCCCTCGAACAGTGAGCGCAGCGGCGCCTCATCGCCGAGGGCGAAGAAGCGCGCGTTGGTTTCCGCCAGCGACGGCGCGTAACGGGCGACCGCGCGGTTGATCTTGCCGTTGTAGGACCGCTCCAGCGTGGCCGGAACGGACACCGCCGCCCACCCGCCCGGACGGAGGACGCGGCGGAACTCCGATAGACCCTGCGCCGGGTCGGGGAAGAACATCAGCCCCAAGCTGCACAGGACAGCATCGAAGCTCTCGTCCGGGAAGCTCATGGACTGGCCGTTCTCGATACTCACAGTCGCGTTCGGGGTGCCGGCGAAGCGCGCGCGCGCCTTCTCGGCCATGGCGGGCGACATGTCGGCGGCGGTGACGTGCCCGCCCTTGCCGACAGCGGCCAAGGCCGCCTCGGCAGCAAGTCCTGTGCCCGAGGCGATGTCCAGCACGCGGGCGTCCAAGGCGAGGCGCGCGGCGCGCACCAGGAAAGGGACAAAGTGGGTTGAGACGTGGGCGAAGGCCCGCTCGTATCCTGCCGCGGCGTCCTCGCCGTAGGTCAGCTCCGTCGTCATCACACCCTGGCTCCTCCCTCGTCGCACCGCGGCTCATTGCCCATGTGCACGCCATCGCCGGCCGCTGGCGATCCCGACCTCCACCCCACGCCTGGACGCAGATCCCAGTCGGCCCAGCCCAGGTTAGGCAGCGTATAAGTGACCGTGCGCTCGCCTTGTCGCGAGCCACCCATGGGCGGTCCTGGGCGGCACTTCGGCGTCTGATCTCCTCCACACATGAGGCTGCCTCAAAGCTACCCCCCAGGTCGAGATTTGGGTTCTCGGGGGAAAGACAAGCTAGATGTTTGATCCCAGGTTTTGATGGTGCAGTCTTCTCCCAGGAGTGGAAGGACGCGCTATGGGCCAGGTTCAACACGGCTGCGCCACCACGACAGCGGCGGTCCGTCGAGCGAT
>NZ_JAPFQI010000040.1 GCF_026183895.1 Sabulicella glaciei
AGCGCCAGGCCACCCAACCAAGATCACCCCTCACCACCCACGCGGGGTGGAGCAGCCCGGTAGCTCGTCAGGCTCATAACCTGAAGGTCACAGGTTCAAATCCTGTCCCCGCATCCCACGTTTCCAACACTTCTCCAGAACGGCCGTTCCCCACCAAGGGAACGGCCGTTTTGCGTTGCGAGGCCTGCGAGCCGAGGTGCAACAGCGCGGCCAGGTCGCCCCGCAGCTCCAACACCGAAGGCCGGCCCGCCGGGCACCCGGGACGATCAAGATTGCATCGATCAAGCCGCGCAGGGCGGTCGCCTCCGCAGCCGCCGTGTTCGGATCCTGCAGCGCCACCTCCAGCGCCTCCACCTTGCGGCGGTACAGCTTGGGCAAATTTGGATGCAGCACGGGAACCGGCTCAGCCGTGCCTGCCGCGGCGAGCTCGGCCGTTAGGGCTGCCTGCTGATGCTCCAGCGGGCGGAGCTCTCCCACCAGGGCCGCGCTGCCGTGCCCGTCCTTAATCAGCTCCAAGAAATTGCGGATCTGCCGGTTCAGCTTGGCGAGCTTCTCGACCAAGCCGGCTCGGCGCTGACCGCGCTCGCAACTGGCTGCGTTGGTTTCCGCCACGTAGGTGCGCACGAACTTCGCCACCAACTCTGGAGCCAATAGTCGTTCCTTGAGCCCCACCAGGACCCGCGTCAGCAGGCGGTCGCGCAGCAAGGTGCGCGGGTTGTCGCAGGTGCCGCGCTCGACGTGATTGGCGCAACCCAGGTGGCCGCCACTGCCCATCACGCTCGCCCACCGACAGCGAAGCTGCGATTGAGGCAAGACGCAGCCGGTCCTGAACAGCCCGCCACAGCTCCGCGTCGAAGATAGCCAGCTCCGGCACCTGCGTGGTGATCCATGCCTCCCGCGGATTGGGCCGGGCCACCCGGCGACCAGTGCTCGGATCCTTGCTGAAGCGTTGGCGGTCCCAGATACGCTGGCCCACGTAGAGGTGGTTGCGGAGCAGGCCGGTCTCGCGGGCGGCCCCGTCCAGCAGCAGCGAGGCGCTCCAGCGTCCGCCGCGGGTGCCGAGCACCGCCTCGGCGTTCAGCGCCTTGGCAATGGCGCGTGGGGAGATCCCATCGGCATAGCTCCGGAAGATACGCCGCACGATTGCCGCCTCCTCCGGCACCACCTCCAACTCGCCGGTGACCGGCGTGCCGTCCGCTCGAAACCCACGGCGGAGCCGGTAGCCATGGCTTCCATGGAAGGTTCAGACAAAATCCGTTTCATGCTCTGCGTCCACTGTGTCAGCCTCTCGTGCGATTGGAGCGTCATCCCTTGCCGCGTCTCGTCCTGCCGGCCGGTGGGGGTAGCCCAGGGAGAGGTCGCATGGCCGACAAGCGAGGGGGCAAGCGAGACAGCACGGCCAAGAAGGCCCGGCCGCCCACGAGGGCCAGTGGGCCAGCCACCCGCGATCTCGGATCGCGCACCTGGGTGATCGTGCCACGGCCGGAGGGCGCTTCCGGAACCGGCCCGCTTCCGGTCCGGCGACGCGATTCCATGGACACGGAGGGCGTCACCGGCCTGCCCTTCGACCTTCCGTTGCAGAGCGCCACGCTCGTCGCCGAGCAGGGCGCCCGCCGGTGGGAGGGCCGGTTCCGGTTCGAGCGGCGCCGCCCAAAGGGCGATCCGCAGGAGGTGAGGCTGCGGGAGGTCGCGCCTCCCGCCGCCGCCTGGGAGTGGAACGGACTTCGCTCCCTGGTCCCCTCCGCAGATGCTGGCGAGCCTCCCCGCAGCGCGAACCTCGTCGTGGCGCGCGGGGAGCGGCCCGGAGCGCAGACGGTCGTGTTCGTCCACGGCATCGGCAACAAGCCGCCCGGCTCGATCCTGAAATGCCAATGGGACACCGCGCTGTTTGGGCGCGAGATGGGCGACCGCACCCGCATGGCCTACTGGGTGAACCGGGAGCGCTATCCCGAGCCGCTCCGGACAGGCTGCCAGTCGCCCGACCGCCTCGTGGCGGAGGATGACGAGGCAACGACGGCGACTATCATGGCACTTGGCGCGCGCGGCGTTCCGCTCCGCGGCCGGGAACGGGAGGAGGAAGCCATCGACCGGGAGGTGATGGCCCTCTCGGAAGGCGATCCCGACCGTGAGGCCACGCTCCGTGCCCTGGCCGGGCAGCTCCTGCAGGCCCCCCGCGAGGTGCCGGTGGAGGAGCCACGGCCCGTCCGTCCGGGGGAGCCGGGCGTGCGCTTCATCCCACGGATCGTCCGCGACGTGTTCACCGGCCTCGCGACCCGCGTCTTCCTGCGCGACGTGAACGACTTCCTGTTCGACGAGGCGCGGCGCCGCCGGATGACCGATGCGCTCTGGGACCGGCTGCGCGGGGGTGGCGGCCCCTTCGTCGTCGTGGCGCACAGCCAGGGCTCGATGGTGGCCTACGAGCTGCTGCGGCAGCTCCCGCCCGACGAGTTCCCGGTGGAGCTGTTCCTGACCATCGGCTCGCCCCTTGGCCTGCCCACCATTGCCTCATTCTTCCGGCAAAGGAATGGTAGGGAGCTGCGGACGCCGGAATGCGTGGGGCGCTGGGTGAACGTGGCCGACCGGCTGGACCCGGTCAGCCTGGACCCGCGCCTCCGCGACGAGTACCGCGCCAATTCGTCGGGGGTCGAGGTCGAGGACCAACCCGGCTGGTGGGTGAACATCGACAGCCCCGCCGATCCGCACTCCGCCACGGGCTACCTGTCATCGGAGCGGGTGCGGGCCGCCGTGCGGAGCGTGGTCGGCAACGCCTTCGGCCAGTTCGTCGCCGGCTCGCGCATTGCCCGCGACGTCTCGGCCGAGATGGAGGATGCGGAGCCCGAGGATCTGCGTGACGTGCTGATCCAGCTCGCGGATTCCGAGGGGAAGGCCACGCCGCGCTCCCTGGACGAGGTGGCGGACACCATCGTCGCGCGGCTGGGTGCGCTGGCGGAGGGAAGGCGCGCCCCGACGCCGCCCTTCGAGCCGCCCGACCGCATGCGGCGCTTCCTGCAGGTCCAGCTCACGCGCGCCGAGATCGAGGCGCTCCGCAGCCTGTCCGAGGAACTGCACATCAAGCAGGTCTGGAACAACGCGACCAAGCGGGCGCTGGTGGAGGTGTCCGCCGCGACGGTGCAGGCGACGCCCGCCAATCTCGGCTACGGCGCGCGAGGCCAGGGCATCGGTTGGGCGGTGCTCGACACCGGGATCGACGCCTCGCATCCGCATTTCGGACAAGGCGGGCGCCGGACCGTCACCGCCCAGTGGGATTGCCTGGGGCGCGGCGACCCCAAGGAGCTGGACGGCGACGGACGGCACGACCCGCATGGCCACGGCACGCACGTGGCCGGCATCATCGCCGGCTGGACGGACCATCTCAGCGCGACGGCCGGTGGGCCGAAGACCCGCCTGGCGGGCATGGCCCCGGAGGCGACGCTGTACGGCTTCCGCGTCCTGCGCGCGGACGGCTCGGGGAGCGACGCTTCCATCATCAAGGCGCTGGACCACGTGGCCGCGATCAACGAGGGCGCGAGCCGGCTGCTCATCCACGGCGTCAACCTGAGCCTCGGCTCCAGCTTCGACCCGAGCATCTACGGGTGCGGCCACACGCCGCTGTGCCAGGAACTGCGGCGGCTCTGGCGGCAGGGCGTGCTCGTCGTGGTCGCGGCGGGCAACGAGGGGTATGCGATGCTGCAGACGCGGCATGGCTTGGTCGGCAGCAACATCGACCTTTCGATCGGCGACCCGGCGAATCTGGAGGAGGCGATCGCGGTGGGCTCCGTCCACCGCAACAACCCGCACACCTACGGCATCTCCTACTTCTCGTCGCGCGGGCCGACCGCCGACGGGCGGCGCAAGCCCGACCTGGTCGCGCCGGGGGAGAAGATCCTGTCCGCCCTGGCCGGGGCGAGGCCGTCCGCACGGGACGCGGAGAAGGTGGATCACTGGTACGTGGAGGATAGCGGCACCAGCATGGCCGCGCCGCACGTCTCGGGCGTGCTGGCCGCCTACCTGTCGGTGCGGCGCGAGTTCATCGGCGAGCCGGACCGGGTGAAGCGCATCCTGCTCGACAACTGCACCGACCTCGGGCGCGATCCCAACATGCAGGGCGCGGGCCTCGTGAACCTCGTGAAGATGCTCATCTCGACGTGACGCGCGCCGTCGGGGGCGGCAGCCCCTGGAGGCTCCGGCAGGCGGCGGCCGCGCGGGCCTGCCCGGTTTCCGCCTCGCCCTGCGGAAGCGCGGCGAGGCTGCTCAGCCCCGGCGACGCGCGGAGCATGGCCCCACCCATCTCCATGACGGCGTCCACCTCGCGGTCTGACAGCGTCCAGGTCGTGTCGATGGCCTGGAAGGCGGCGCGGCAGGCGGGGTCGCGGATCATCTCGAAATCCACGGGGATGGTGGTGACGCGGATCGTCCGGCCCATTTCCCGCGCGCGTGCGTCCAGCAATTCCTTCAGGACAGGGAGCTGAGCCAGCAGCCCGCCCGTCCGACCGTCGATCGCCGTGTTGATCGTGCCGAACAGCATGGAGAACACCCCGGGCGTGGACCCGTCGGCGCCCACGCGCTCCGCGGATTGCGAGCGCGCATTGACCGCGACGACCACGACGTGATCCACGCGGCTCGCGCGGATCGCCTGGAAGACCCGCCGGTCGTCGCCGTCCGTGGTCAGCGTCTCGAGCGGTCCGGACAGGCCGAGATTGTCCGCCGTGCCGCCGTCGAGCAGGTGCACCATGCGAACCCGACGCGGGTCGTCGGGCCGCAGCGGACGCAGCGTGCAGGGCTCGAGGTTGAGCAGCGGGAATTGCCGCAGGCCCCGCCTGACCTGCAGGTCCTCTCCCGTCCGCAGGGTTCGCGCGGGCACGCCGCAGTCCGACTCCGGCTCGTCCAGCGTGCCGAGATCGGCCTCGTTCACGATGGCCTCCAGCACACGCTCGCGGTCGTCCCGCAGGGGCTGCGCCGGGTCGGTGGCCGCCACGATCTCACGCTGGGCGGTGCAGGGCGAATGGTTCGGCAGGGGAAGCGGCGTCAGCAGGACCGGAAAGGCAGCCGAGGCCGCCACCGCATCCGCGAGGCGCAGGTCACGGATGTCGAGGCACAGCCGGTCCAGCTGCTGCTGCGTGAGGGGGAAGCGCTCGCCACTGGCCATGTCCGCCGCGTTCAGCACCAAGAAGGGTCGCCGCGGGCCAAGCGCCTCGAGGTCGCGATAGGTGGCCTGCCCGAAGAGCTTGCGCTGGAACATGGCCGAAAGCAGCTCGATGCGGCTCGCCGGGGTCAGCGAGTAGTAGGCGGCATTCGCCGGGTTCAGGACGCCCACCACCAGTTCCCTCAGGCCGCGATGGCGCAGGAAGCCGTCAGGCCCTTCGATCTCGCGATACCGCTCGGGTCCCAGCAGCGCGAAGTTGGCCGCCGCGACGCTGCCGCCCGAGGCCGAGGAGATCATGTCCACGGCCTCCAGCAGCGTGGGGCGCCGGGATGTCGCGTCCGCGCGCGCCAGGCGCAGTCCGCGCCTAGCGCCGGGGGCCGGCACCGTGTCCAGTTCACGCAGCACGCCCTGCGCCAGCGCCGTGGCGCGCGTCCCGCCGCCCGAGAAGGCAAGCACCATGTAGGCACCTGGGAGCGAGGGGTTTGCCCCCGGCGGGCGGCGCAGCGCCTCCGGCCGGTATCCGCGATCCATGCGGAGCACCTCGCCCGACGGGCGGAGGTCGCGGCTGGAAGGGTCAGCCGCCGTGCAGCCGCCACCGAGTGCGGCCAAGCCCAGGGCGAGACATGCAGCGACCAGGTTCCGCGCCGGCGATCTTCTCCGCCTGGCGACCCCGCTTGCGCACATGCTCTCCCCCGCCGGATTTCGTCGCACGCCATGTTGCATGCGTCGGCACGGGATCTGCAACGATCCGCTGTGAGCGGCCGGGCTCAGTGCCCGCCCTTCAATGAGGCAGGCCAGCGCGGGCGAGCCCGTCCAGCACGCGCCCCTTGGCGTCCGGATGAAGCGCGACCGAATGACTGCACAACCCCACCGTCAGGTCAGGGAACGAGCGCCGAAGCGAAGCCAGCGACCGCTGTGCCTCCTCGCGCGAGCCAGCATGCATCGCTGCGGCGGTCGGGAAGCGATGCGGCCAAGCACGGGCGGGCTGCTGGTCGAGGGCCAGGGCGAGAGAACGGGCTGAACGTTCGTACTCGCCCAGGATGAACTGAGCGATTCCCAGCCCGATCAGCGACATCGGGCCGTTATGGCCGGCCGGATACAGCCGCAGTGACCGCGGAAAGGCTGCGACGGCCCGGTGGCCGTCGCCACGGAAGTTCTGGATGAATCCCAGCCGCCGCAGAGCCTCCGGCTGGCTGGGATCGAGAGCCAGACTGCGGGCGACAAGTTCCTCCGCCCTGTCCAGGCAGCGGGCCATCGACAGCGCACCGGCGACCAGCGTCAGCACCTCGGGCTCACCGGGCGCGAGCGCCAGGGCCTGCTCGCAATGCGCCGCGGCGCGCATGCGCTCTCCGTCAGGATCTTGCGTGAATAGGTGATTCGCGCCGACCGACCGGGCCCATCCCGCCAGCGCCAGCGCACGCGAATGCGCCGGGTCGCGGATCAGCGCCTCCTGGAGCAGGTCGAGCGCCATGGCGACCATCGCCGGCTCTTGCGACAGTGCTGCGGGGCGCGCGCGCGCCACGAGGGCCTCGATGTCGGCGTGGCGCGCTGGCACGGCCCGCGCCCTTTCGGCCTCCTTCGCGGAGGCCGCCGCACGCAAGGCTCCCACGGCGCGGTCAGCCCAGCCGAGGCCGGCGCGCCGCCGGAAGTCCTCTCGCACCGTTCCAAGCACCGTACCGCTCACCGACCGCACGAGCGCCAGGATGGCGCGCCCCGCCTCCACCCGCCCCTCGATCCGCAGGACGGCGTCGCTTCTGTGGACGCCATCATGTTCGGAGGCAATCAGCACCAAGCCGGGAATGCACCCGAGCGCCATGGCCAGTTCATCCGCTGCCCAGCGCGCGCGCCGCATCGTCAGGGGTCGCAGCTCGCAGGGGGCGCAGGACGATCTGCAGGGATGGGGGAGCAGCGGGGGAAGCGGGCCGTTCGTGTCGTGTCGTGCGCAGCGTGGCTGACGGCGCCTCTCCGAAAGCGCGCGCGTAGGCAGCGGCGAAGTGCCCGGGATGTTCGAAGCCATGGCGCAGCGCCGCGTCGATCACCGACGTGGCTTGCCCGGTGCGGAGGGACTGCCGGGCTGCCGCCAGCCTGAGTTGCCGGACAATCGAGTGCGGAGATCGGCCCAGCACACAGGCGAAGCGCCGCTGCAGCGTTCGCGGCGACACGCCGGAGGCCTCGGCCAAGTCGGAGAGGGTGGGTGTGGCGGCGGGGTTGCGGGCCAACGCCGCCTCAGCGGCCTCCATGGCACGCCGGACGCACCGGTCTCGTGTGATAGCGATGGTCATTCGGGCCGCTTCTTGGACCGAGGCCTTGGAGTGCACGCCGAACCGAGAATGCCCGCTCATGACTGGCCTCCCAGGCAAGAAGAGCTTGGCGCTTTTGGGACAGGTTGACGCAAACCGGACTGAGCGTCCGTCCCGATCCGGCCACATGGGATCGCGTCAAGATCGAGGAGTCAAGGAAATGTCCAGCGCCGCCTTCCAGGACGTTTGCGCCATCTCTTCGCGAGCCGGAGGGCCGCCCATGGCCCTAAGGCGACGAGCGGCGATTGCTGCCCTTGGCGCAGCCGTGATGACTGGCGCTCCGCTGCCGCCCGTGGCTGCGCAGCAGCCGCCCGCCCTTGTCGTCAGGCCGCTTGCCGAGAAACGCTTGGCGGAATTGCCGCCTGGCCCGCTCGTGTGGCGGATCGAAAACTTCCCCTCGCTCGCAGAGGCACGAGCAGCGGCTGGGCCGACAGCGCTGGCTGCTGAAGCCGCGGGCCGGGTGTGGCTGTTCACCCTGGGTCGGACGGGTGGTGCCACTCCGGGTGGCACCCCCGTCACCGAGGTCGGCCCGATTCCCGAGCTGAGGGCGCCAGAGTATCTTCTGCGCATCAACCAAGCGAGCGGCCCGCCTGGCAGCGTCACGCCGGTGCATACACACCCAGGCTCAGAGGCCTTCTACGTGCTCGCGGGCGAGACGAGCCAGCAGACGTCACACGGGATCTCGCGTGTCGGTGCAGGGCAGGCACTGGCAGGCCACGGGGCGGACGTGCCGATGCAGGTCTCCAGCAGCGGCTCGACCGATCTGCTGTCCCTGATGATGTTCGTCGTGGACGCCACGCGGCCCTTCTCATCGACGGCCAGCATCCAGTGAGGCCAGGTGGCGCCGCGATCGGCGTGTCGTGTCCGGGTTGGATTCGCGCCGGGAGGAGATGCAGGTCAGGCAGCGCCAGAAACGCCTTCGCCGAGCGGAGTGTCACAGGGTCCGATCGCCTGCTCCGCTTACGACCCGGCGAGGCTTCTGGGTCTGCTAAGGAGCAGGCACACGGCAGCAGAGCAAGCTGTTTGCGTGTCCACGCATCCCACGTTTCCAGCACTCCTCTAGAGCGGCCGTTTCCTAGTCGGGGAACGGCCGCTTTCGCTGAGAAGGCTGCGAACCGAGGTGGAGCAGCGCGGCCAGAAGCCATAACCGCCTTACAGGCAGCCGAGCAGCTCCAGCGCGTTGCCGGTCGCCTCGCCGAGCGCTGTGTTATCGAAGATGCACCAGCAACGCCGACCGATGTCTCGCTCACTTCGGATCTGCCCGCGGAGTTCCTCAAGAGTGGCAGCAGGATAGCGGGAGCGGTAGATCTCCGGCGACCCATGCCAACGCCAGTAGGCAAGCCCAGGCCATCCTCCCGGCGCTGCTGCCTCCGGGACCACCGCTGGATCGGCGGCAACCCGCGCGATCCGAAGGTCTGCCAGCTTTGCCTCCACGGCTTCGGTGAACCAGCTTGCGTGGCGTGGTTCGCAGGCCACGTCGCCCGCAAACCGAGTGCGGAGATCCGAAAGGAAGGGCTCTGCCACTGCCGCATCGTACCGGAGCGACGGCGGCAGCTGGAGAAGCAGCGGACCAAGCCGGTCGCCCAGTGCGCACACCTCGCCGAGGAAGCGCGCGAGCGGCTCTTCCGTATCGGTGAGACGGCGTTCGTGGGTGATCACCTTCGGGATCTTGACCGCGAAGCGAAATCCCGGCGGGACGCTTGCGGCCCAGCGCTCATAGGTGGTCGCCCGGTGTGGGCGGTAGAAGGACGTGTTGATCTCGACGGCGGGCAGCCGCCCCGCGTATCGTTCAAGATGCGTGCCAGCAGAGGGGAAAGCTGGCGCGTGCTGCTTCGGAATGCTCCAGCCCGCGGTCCCGATGGCTGGGCTGTGCCACGTCATCCTGTGGTGGACGGCTCTCCCTCCTGAACCACAAGCTCTCTCTCCTGCACCACAGGTGCAGGCGTGGTCCGGCTCGCCCTGGTGTTGGCTGGCTTAGTGACGGGAACGGGGTCCTCGGCCGGGTCGCAGTAGGTGACCTGCCCTCCACGGGCATGGAATTCCGCAACGAGGCGCGCGGCCTCGTCATCGTTGGGCTTTCTGCCCGCGGCCCTGGCCCGGGCGGCTTGGGATGCGACGATCTGCGCCTGGCGTAACCGCTCCCGGTAGGCTTCGCTTCTTGTCGGCTTTGCGGGTGCCGCTTCATCTGTCACGATCGTTGATACCTTCTGCTTGTTCTCGGCTTGCGTCGCGGCAAATGCCAGTTGGGGCCAGCCCACCAACTCTAGGCGAGAAGCTCACCGTCCGGGCGCGCAGAACCAGTGACCGACGCCTTGCTGCAAGGCCGTTTCCCACTCAACGCCGGGAAACCCTCTTCGCTTCAAGGAGCGGCATGCGCCCTGGACATCGGCGGCCGCGAAGCAGCGCAGGCCACGCCACGCGGCACCGTCCATTCGTGTTTCCGGGCGCATCGCGCCGCAGCTAGCCTCGGCCGACGTGCCGAATTGAAGGGAGGACCGACATGCTGCCGTATCTTGCGTCGGCCCCTGCCTTCGCGATCTGGGGGCTTTCGGTTCTGCTGGTGGCGGCCACGCTTCTTTCGACCGTCCGGTCTTCCGCATGGTGGATCCGCATCTGGGATTACCCCAGGCTTCAAATCGCGGCGATGCTGATCCTCGCCGCCGTATTCCAGGCAGCGATCCTGCCAAGGCATCTGCCGGACGCAGCTGTGCTCGGCCTGACGCTCTCCTGCCTTGCATGGCAAGGCTACCGCATCCGTCCCTATACGCGACTTCACCCGCGGCAGGTCTTGCGAGCGGAGGCGTCAGACGAGGCGAATACGCTGACGCTGATCGTGTCCAATGTGCTTCAGGACAATCGGCGGGCAAGCGATCTGCTGCGGGTGATCGAGGCCACCGATCCGGACATCGTCCTGACGCTGGAAACCAATGGCTGGTGGGATGGCCAGCTGCAGCCCCTGCTCGATCGCTATCCTTACGCCGTGCGCCACCCGCTCGAGAACACCTATGGCATCCACCTCTTCTCGCGTCTTGAATTGCGTGACGCCGAAGTGCGTGAGCGCGTGACGAAGGACATCCCGTCAATCTTTGCGAGGGTGAGGCTCCGCTCCGGGCGGCTGGTCGCCCTGCATTGCCTCCATCCCGAGCCCCCACAGGTCGGGAACGACGTGGCGGAGCGCGATGCCGAGCTGCTGATGGTGGCGAAGCAGGTGGCTCGCGACGGACAGCCCACGGTGGTCTGCGGGGATTTGAACGACGTCGCCTGGTCGCATACGACCCGTCTGTTCCAGCGCCTCAGTGGGATGCTCGATCCGCGCATAGGCCGAGGCGTCTTCCCGACCTTCAACGCCGACTACTGGTTCGCGCGCTGGCCGCTCGACCACGTCTTCCACGATCCGTGCTTTCGTCTGGTGCGGCTGGAGGTGCTCCCACATATCGGCTCGGATCACTTCCCGATCCTGGCGAGCCTCGCCTATGACAGCACCGCGCTGCAGGAGCAGGAGGCACCGGCGGCCGATCGAGAGGATCGGGAAGAGGCAACGGCGAAGATCTCCGCAGGACGCGAGGCCGCAAAGAATGCAGCCGGCGCGGGAGGCGTCCCAAGCCGGGACGATTAGGGGCCCACCTCCAATCAACGATGCGCGGTGCTACCGACGCGTTGGGTACCGTCAAAGGCAGCCCCCGGACTCCTGGCATGGCGGGCGCGGCGATCCGCCAGCCCCGTCCGAGGTTTCGTGGGTCAGGTGATGATCGAGGACTCTTGGGCAATGCTCCGGCGGCCGCATCGAACCCCTCCCAAGGATCGCTCCGTATCAGGACCGGTGAGGCGACAGCGGTCGTGAAGCGCCTCGGGTCCAGTGCGGATCCGACCTCGTTCCAAGCCCAGCGGCATCGCGATGGTCGCGCAGGCGCGCGCCGCGGGGACCAGGGTGCCACAGGCCATCACACCGCGATCATTGCGCAGATCGTCAAGGAAGATGCGTCCGTCCGGGTCTGCTTGCAGATGTTGGTGAACTGGCGCGCCTCTCTTCAGGCTCCCTGGGCCGCGTTCGTCAGCGACGGCGGAAGTGGCGCACCAATCCCAGGCCCAGCAGCGCGGCGCCGAACAGGACAAGGGAACCCGGCTCGGGCACCGGGATGATCTGTCCGCGGATCTCCCCGGCCGGGTTCTGCACCGTGTGGAAGTTCAGGTAGGTCAGCCCGGCGAGCAGGTTCGGCAGCTGCAAGGTCAGGGTCGTCCCGGCATTGCCCTCGGGCTCGTTCCAGACGGAGGTGATGGTGCCCCCCCCGCCAGAGGCGAAGGGCGAGACCACCAGGTTATCCGGGCTGGTGTCGTTGTCGGGCGTTCCGAAGAAGCCCCAGATGACGGGACCGGCGACGCCGGCAGGGGCGCGGTGGATATGCGCGGCAACCAGGTTGTCGAAGGTGTAGGGCGTCTGAAGCCCGGTGAGGTCGATGTTGTACACAGTCACCGACATGGTGAGCGCGGTCTTCATGTCGTTCAGTGCAAAGATCGCGGTGCCGTAGGGTGCCGGGCGAGGGTTGCCCAGATCGTCCGTCACCGTGACAGGCATCACCTCCTGCGAAGTCGTCAGGTTGGCGGTGAAGAGCAGCTCGGCACGTGCTGCGCCGCCCGGGAGCGACGCCAGGACCAACGAAAGCAGGATCGCGGACAGGGACATGGCAAGGCGCATGGCACGGAACCCTTGGTTTCGCCGCGGTGCTCTCCGCGGGATCAGCATTCCTATGCATGTTTCTTGCCAGGATTGAGGAATCTTTTTTTCACAATGGGTTGGCAATAGGTCCGGACGTGTTTCCGGGGGCAGGTGTCAATCTTGCCGACGCGCCGATGGCCGGTCGCTTCGGGAGACTGGCAGCCACGCGGAGGATTCCATGGCGTCCTTACGTCGGGCGGCGCCTCGTTTGAGTCCCGGCGGATCTGTGCACGTGGACCTGGAAGCCTCGTCGAGGGGCGGTAACGGGCGGGATCGAATACGTCGATGCATCGCCCGCGGAAGCAGGACCAACGGCTGGTCCTTCGGGGTTGGCCTTGCGCTCTGCGCCGCGCTGGCCGCTTGTGCGGGCGACCGGCACCTCGCCGATCGGCGACGACGCTGAACCGGGAGGTCGCGAGGCTACAGGACCAGCTCGTGCTCCTCACCATCGTCCGACGCAGCCAACGGCACCCCGCCCATTTCACCAGCCTTCCGGTCGTCCGCGGGCGAAGCCGGATGGGAGCGGGTCTTGCTTTCGTGGAACCCGACGGAGTGCGCTACGCTATCCCGCAAGGGCCAGAGGGCGGTCACTCGGGGGACGTCTTCTCCTTTCTGACTCAGTTCGTGGCCCAGGCGCAATCGATGCGCGACCTTCCAGCCTCGAACGCGATGACCATCGTCGGAGACTGACGCCCCCTCGCGCGTCCATCTGCTCATTCCCTAGGCACAGCATCGGGTCCATCCGAACCGCTTTCCCCTCGCGACGTTGCACTCGGGTCCCCGAGGAGGCGTCGCATGGAGCTTGGAGCCATCTATGACCGGGTTCGCGGGTTGGCCGAGGCCACCCTGGCGCTGCTGCCAGGCTTGATGCTCGGGCTGCTGGTCTTTGGCCTGTTTCTCCTGATCGCTCGGGTGGTGCGTTCGGCGATCCGGCGGGCCGTCCGGCACCGGGAGAATGCGAGGGGGCTTTCGTTGGTGCTGGAGCGCATCGCGGCAGGCTTCGTCATCGCGCTGGGCGTGCTGGTTGCAGCGGGCATCGCATTTCCTTCCATCAGCGCGGCGGATCTTTTCGGGCTGCTTGGCATTGGCGGCGTCGCGATCGGCTTCGCCTTCCGCGACATCTTGCAGAACCTGCTGGCCGGCATCCTGCTTCTGCTGACCCAGCCTTTCCGGCTGGGCGACCAGATCAAGGCGGGAGAGTTCGAAGGCACCGTGGAGGACATCCAGATCCGCGCCACCACGATCCGCACCTTCGACAACCGGCGCGCCGTGATCCCGAACACGGATCTCTTCACCGGCAAGGTCCTCGTCGCCACCGCCTATGACAGGCGCCGCCTGACCCTGCGGATCGGCATCGGCAATGGCGACGACATCGAGAAGGCGGAGCGCATCGTCGTCGAGGCCGCGCAACGTTGCGAAGGAGTTCTCGCGGACCCCGCCCCGGTGTTGCGCGTCGCCGAACTGGGCGACTTCGCCGTGCTTCTCGACCTTCATGTCTGGATCAATCCGCCCAAGCGCGCCGAGGCGCTGGATGTGACCGACCGTGTTCTCCGCGGGGTGAAGGCCGCGCTCACGGAGGCGGGAATCGACCTGCCTTTCCCGACGCAGCAGATCCTGTTCCACGACCAGACGGAAGAAACCGATGGCGACCGGGAGCGCCAGCGCGAAGGCTGGCCCGCACGGACGCGCAATCCCCGCCCACGTTGGGTCGTCCGTGAGGAGCGGGAGGCTTCGGCAAGACACGAGTGAGGACTGTGCGAAGCGTCGGGCCGCACCCGTGGCTTCCGCAGGGTCATTCCGCTCGGAAAGCGAGGCAAGGCCAGAAGGAGGTGCCGCTTGGATTTCTCGTCGATCGGAGAAGTGGCCTCCGCGCTCGCCCGCGCCTACCTGCCGCATCTGCGGGACCTGTCCATTGCCTACGCGCTGGCCCTCATCATCGGCTGGAATCGCGAGCGTGAGGCCCGAAGCGCCGGGCTACGGACCTTTCCCCTGGTCGCCATCGCCAGCTGTGGCTTCGTGCAGGCGACCGAGATGTCGCTCGGCCAAGACCCCGAAGCCGTCGCGCGTGTCGTCTCGGGCATCGTCACCGGCATCGGCTTCATCGGGGCAGGAGCCATCATGAAGGGCGGCGACGAGGTGCGCGGAACCGCCACGGCGGCGAGCATCTGG
>NZ_JAPFQI010000041.1 GCF_026183895.1 Sabulicella glaciei
GAGATTCTCGTTGGCGAGGGCTAGGGCATCACGCCGCGCGTTTGCCAATAGTCTGGCACAGAGCCGAAGCCGATCTTCCGACAAGGAGGGGTGCAAATCCCAGGGCTTCGTCTTGGACGGGGCAGGGGAGGGAGCGGCCATGTGCCCTTGTAACCCTGAGGCGCAAGCGAGGTCACGCGCCTCCTTGCCAATCTGGTGACATCCTGCCCCCATCACCCTCAAAGAAGGGAACCCGCCCGAGATGCGTCATGCCGATCCTTGAAGTCAGCGCAAACGGCCTCGTGCCCATCGCCGTCACGACCTTCGAGGCCGAGGGCTGGCGGGAGCGGGGCGATCTTCAGCGCCTCCTGAAGGACCACATTGTCGCGCTCGAAGAGGGGCTGATGGTCCTCACCGAAGAGTTCGGCGGATGGAGCGACAGCAGCCGGCGCATTGACCTCCTGTGCCTCGACAAGCTCGCGAACCTCGTGGTGGTCGAACTGAAGCGTACCGCCGATGGCGGGCACATGGAGCTTCAGGCGCTGCGCTACGCCGCCATGGTTTCCGCCATGACTTTCGAGCAAGCCGTCGAGACCTTCGCTCGCCACCGGAACCGGGCCAGCCCTGACACCGACGGCGCCCGAGCCGAGATCTTGGATTTCCTGGGATGGACAACGGCGCGGGAGGACAGCTTCGGCAACGACACCCGCATCATCCTGGCGGCGGCCGATTTCGGAAAAGAACTGACGACCACAGTGCTGTGGCTGCGGGAGCGGGACATCGACATTCGCTGCGTCCGGCTGCGCCCCCACCGCCTGGCGAATGGGAACCTCCTGCTGGAGATCCAGCAGATCATTCCCCTGGCAGAGACCGCCGAGTTCGTCACAAGCATCCAGAACAAGAGAATTGCCGAACGGAAGGAACGCAACGAGCGAGGCCAGCTTCTCGAGCGTTTCCTACAACAGCTTTCCGAGCGGGCCCTTCAGCGCACGCGCATCCATGAGGGACGCACACCGGACGCCGATCTGGGAGTCTTGTTCGGCGCGATCGGCAAGGCGGGGGTCTCGATCAACTACGTGATCGCGAGGGACGTCTCCCGGGTCGAAGTGTTGTTCCAGCGGGACGACGGCCGAGACCTGCTGCTCAAGCTCAAAGAGGACCAGGCCGAGTTCGAACGAGCCTTTGGAGGGCCGCTCGACTGGGATGAGAAGGAGAATGTGCGGAACTGCCGCGTCTGCCAGCGCGTCGAAGGCGGCTATCGCTCTTCGGAGGAAGAGTGGCCGGTGATCCAGGACCGCCTGATCGAGGCCATGATCCGGCTCGACGGGGCGTTTCGCCGGCGGATCGCCTCCCTGCAGTGAGGACAGGAACAGGGCAGGCAGGGCGCACCGAAAACCTACCGTCCGCCAGTGGTGCCGGCCTTGATCGTGGCCACGCTCTCCGAGGCTCGGGCCAGCCTGGGGACGCTGACGCGAGCCTCCTTGCTCTTGGCTCCGGTCTCGTCGTTCTCAGGTGGCATGGCCCTTTGCTCTCCCAGCCCTCAAACAATTAGGAGTCCGAAGCGTGGGTCGCAATCTTGATCGCGCGGCCAAGGACGGGACCGTCCACCGGAGCAGAGAAGCCGAGCGGTGGCCGGTACCGGCGCGAACCCTTCTTCGTCAAAGTTTCCCTTCGGACTTGATCTGGGCCGCCACACGCGACTTGTAATCCCGTGCCCGCTGAATGCGCTCAACCCATCCCTTGCGCCCTGCCTGGGCCGCTTGCATGAGATTGATCAGCACTGGCCCCCAAGCCGGATCCAAGTGCACTCCTAGGTGAAGGGCGCGTTGATAGGACACCAGAGTGGGGCCCGCCGCAGGATCACGAGACCAGTCGGTCGCTGCAGAGGTAGCCATCTCGCTCCGCTTCACGTCGGGAAGCAGGATTTCGCCATGGGGCTCCATCTGGCCCAGCAGGTCCCAGCAGACCTCGACAATGGCGCGCTCGGCCACACGCGAGCAGTATGGGTCGCATTCCCGGGAGAACGCCGCGACCCACATCTCTACATCCTCGCGGATCACCGCCGCAGCTTCGAACCGGAACTCCGGCGCGTGCTTCAAAAATGCCGCCAAATACGCCGGCGCTGACTCACGTCGGGCGCCACGAAGAATCTCCAGCGCCGCGCCCTCACGGTTCCTCTGCTCAAACGACTCCCTAAGGGTGAAGAAGTTCATGAAGGCCTGCAACTGTGCCTTGGTTCCAGCACGTCCCCACTTCGGCTCCTGGGCCCTGCTCTTCATCGCCCGACGGGGCTTACCCGGAAGCACGTGCTTTCCAGCCTCCAGGACGGCGCCCGCCACAGAGCCCACATACGTCCGAGCAAATGGCGAAATCGGGAAGGTGATTCGGCGTATGGCTGCTTCGGCCAGATCGGGGCCAAGATGAGGCATCTTGTTCAACACCGACTTCGCCCTTTCAGAAGGCCCCATCTCCTCCAGCTCACCGAGCCAGTCGCGAGCATCGCGGACCTCCAGCCGGCCGAACTTCGGCATGAAGGGAATCTCCTTGGTAGGCTCTGCCGCCGCCCAAGACCTCTCGGCATCCTCCTGCGACAGCGTCGCCATCATCTTGGAGTGAAAGAAGGCGGTGACACTCCGATCTCCCGAGGCGCCCTCGGCCAACTCCTTTCGCCGCTGCTCGCGCACGGCTTCGCACGTCAAGCGGCTCAACTGCGTCGTGTAGGTGACGGGCGAGATCATTCGCGGCGTGGTCACCAGGACGAAATCTTGCTCGCCCCCCAGCCTGTCAATCATCTTCAGCCGCTCATCTCGGTTGTGCTTCGCATGCGCCTCAACGCGGGCGAGTTCGTTGGCCGCGTATTCGCGAAGGAGCGGCAGGACGCGCTCATCTCCCACCCTGCTGAAAACGCTCTCCAACGCCGCCCGGATATCCGAAGCAATCTTTTGGCTCTCACCGGCCAGGAAAGGCATCTGGACGGCACGCACCAAGGCTTCAATCTCCTTCTCGTGGAACTCCTCGACCACCCGGCGGTGCTCATCGTCCAGGAGATGAGCCTGATCGCGCAAAAGGGCCACTCGATGATGGGCAGGAGCGGCAATGAACTCCGTGGCGCGACGGGCGCTGGCACGAAGGATTTTGCGCTCCACGTTGTTCCAATCGGAAAGGAGAGCAAGATCATGAATAAGGCGCTCGTCCACCGACCGACCTGGCGACTTCCGGGTGATCGAGCGGATCCCCGCACTCGGCAGCAGGGAGGGCACCTTCCTTTGGGCCGGAAGGGGGAGCGGGCGCCGCACAGCCTTGTTCTTGGATTCCTGCTGCATCACCCACTCCCTTTCCACCAACATTACGCCGCGCCCGGGCGAGCCAGACGCGATGCCTGCGACTGCGTGGACTGCACCAAAGAGGGCGAAATGACCTCGTTCGGCTGCGCGGCCGGCTTCGGCGGAGGAGCGTCGAGGTCCGGCACCTCGGCGAAGCCCATCTTCTTGGAAGGCACGGTTCCGGCGATGACCCCGCCCGAATGGATGGAACCCGCCTTCGCTTCCTTCTTGATCTGACCCTTCAAGTCGAGCACGGCCTCCGTGCCCACCCACCAACGCTTGTAGTCGCCCAGCCCGCGCAGGATGCCATCCTCACCCAACGGCTTAGCCAAGGGAGCGGCGGCCTGGAGCTGCGCAAAGTCCATCTTCACGACCTCGAAAGGCCGAATGGGCTTCTCCTGGGTTGAGACGTAGGGCGTGATCGTCGAAACGTTCAGCGGGAACGGCACGGCCCGCGACCCGGGCACCTCCTCGAGCAGACCCTTCACCGCCGGGTCATCCGGGGCGAACATGTTCACCTTCGTCTGAGCCGTCAGAGCGAACACGAACTTCGCCTTGGTCATCTCGTTGCCGATCCGATTGACCGAGGCGCGCCCGGCTTCCCAGGTCGGCAACTCCCGGGACATCGGCACCACGAAAGTCACGTCCACGCCCGCCGCCTCGAAAAGCGTCGCGGAGCTTTCCAGCCAGGAGGCGAGGCGCATGTCGAGCGTCCCGCCCATATCGACCACGACCATCGCGCCGCGGCGGATGGCCTCGACGGCCACCCGGCGCGTGTCGTCGAACGGCTTGTTCAAGAGGTCGGGGGACTCCATCACGTCCTCGCGCACCTCCGCGTTGATCGGGTGGTGGATCGCGTACTTGCCCAGCTGCCCCTTGTACATCGCGGTGAGGCGACCTTCCTGATCCAGTTCGATCAGGACGACGTCGATCCCGGCGCGGATCAGGGCATCGAGGATCGCGCAGGCGACGGTGGACTTGCCGACCCCGCCCTTGCCGCTCAGAGTCCAGAAGATCTGTCGCTTGAGTGGGATTGAAGTGCTTCGCATAATAAGGCTCCTTTCTCTTCTACTGGTCCGGCGCCTGGCGCCGGTGGTTGCTGTCGGGACGCGGGAGATTGATCTGAACGATCACGGTTTTTCCGCACCCACCTTTCGTCGCGACGAATACCGCGACCTCCTGCCCATCCGGGCGAGACTGACTACCCATCGTGTTTCATTCCTTTCTTTGCGGTCTCTTCGAGCGAGCCGAGATTGATCCTCGGCTTGGTGGGCCGCGTTGGGCTGATCGCTTGGTCCATCTCCCTTTTGTTGCGCTCGATACGCTCGATGCGCTCCTCCTCCGTTTCCTCGTCGCCCTCCGGCGCCTGGCTCTTCGTCTGGGCCTGAATCTTCGTCAGAGCGTCCGACGCGTCCGGCTCCTGAAGGGAAGTAGTCGGCTCTTTCTCGGACACAAACGGCTTGTCTCCGCTTGGCGCTTGTTGCGGAATGTCGTCATCACGCGGGCCGAAAGCCGCAAGGCGAGCCGCCTTCTCCTGCACAGCGCGACGGGAAAGCAGCTTTTCCATCTGGGGGGAGAGAGAGGGTTCGAGCGAGGCACTCTCAGACGTTCCGGAAAATCCGAACGCCGCCCGCAACGCATCCTTGAGCGTGATCTCGGCCTCTTCCTGACAGAGAGGGATCTCGGTCATGAGATGGGGAAACGCCTGGAAGATCTTCGCCCGGACGTGCGGATGGCCGAACTCCCGGTTCGCTTTCGTGCGGCCCTTGTAGAGAGTTTGGACGCTGAGCTTTGGGACCTCGAGAAGCTTCATTTTCTTGAAGCTCAAAGTCAGGCGCTCAACGATAAGATCGCGCAGCTCGGGCACATTGGCGCCAAGATCGCTCAAGCCATCAAGAACCGGAGTGAGCCAGAAGGCGAGATCTTCGCCACACACCAGACCAGGACCCCGCTTCGCATCCACTGCATCCAGCGCAGCGCTCTCCAGGACCCGGTCCATCGACAGAATCAGCTTCTGGGCGCCGTCTCGCCAACGGCGGCGAAATCGCCTCGCAATCTTATGAGGGAGACGACCAGCGGGACCCGAATGCGGCCGACCCGTCAATTCCGCGATCTGCGCAACGTGTGCCATGAGCAACATCCTCGAAGTCCAATCCGGCTGTGGCGGACCTCTCAGAAGTATGTTTAGGGAATGCCCGTGACAGAAATCTAGCCGCGGTTTGGGGCGCAGGTCGGAAGCGCAAGGGCGAGAAAGCAAGCAAGCGAGACAGTGCGGCAGAGCATCTGAAACCGCTCAAACCCGGCAGAATTGCTCGGCCTCTTCGGGCGCGTCCTCTAGGCGCGGTGACACGGAGAGCGCTTGACCACCGCAAGAAATTCCTCACCGTGTGTGCGGGCCTCGCAGCCATACCCGATGCGCGCGTAGCACCTCAAACAGAAGTCGGAGGTCTGCTACGCCGCCAAGAATGCGGCGATTCGAACAAAGCAGCCTCACATCACTCCGGGTCAGCCTCGCCTGCTGCCGGCCCCATTCGCGCGCCCAGGTTCTGAGCCTGCTTGCCGCGACCTGAGCTGGGCGTGTTGCCCGGCATCGGATGCCGGAAGCTAGAACGGCGGGGCGCGAGCAAGGAAGATAGCGAGACAGTGCGACAGTGCCGCCAGAATTGGCCGCGACCTCAGGAATCTTGCGGGCTCCGCACCAATCCTGTTGCTTCGCTCTGTGACACCGATCCCAGAGTGCGATGAGAGGGGCGCCACCGAAGATAGGCGTCCAAGGCTCTTCCCCACCATGAGGAAGTGACGCCCACATGGTACGCCAGGACGTGTCAAACATGGATCTGCCAGGCCGCGCTTGGTGCTCTGCCCAGGGGTGTGCGTGAGGGCATGTCCTCTTCCCAGATGCCCACTCCCCCAGGCACGCCAGCGAAAAGCTCACATCCACACCAGGATGGCCGGTTACCGGGTGTTCCTGAGCCCCAGACTGGCCGTTTTCCGCGGGGTTCCAGTGCCTTTGGCGGGGGTGGTTGGCCCAGCTGCAGCATCGTCCACATGGCCGATTTTGCCCGTTTTCCCGGGCGCTGCACCTGCCCTGCGGGAGGCCAAGAAGTCGGTTTGAAAAGAGCGTGGTGGGGGTGCTCGCGACAGTCACGAGCGGTGTTTTCACCCCCAAGATCGGTGTTGGCGGGGTGGTCCAAGACCCGTTTTCGACCCCTCCCGAGAGCCTTCCTCAGACCCCAAACGACCCCTTCCTAGACCCGCCTCCAGACCTTCAGACAACCCTGTTTTGCCCCCCTCTCGAAGACCCCTCTTGGCACCGCTTTGGCACCTCGACGAACTGTCCTTCCGGCCCGGTCGAGACCCCAGTTTCGTCCCGTCTGCTTCTGCCCGGTGGTGCCCACCCCACAGTTCAGCCACCCCATAATTACGCTTTGGGCAGGGCGTGCACTACCTCCTGAAGGTGGGCTGGCTGGAGAGGGGAGAACTGGGGGCAAGCACGTCGGAAACGTCAGACAAGCTGCAATCCGGCCTCCGGCTCCCCCCGCTCCCCGATGCTCTCGACCCACCCCTGTCACTCGTCTTCGGCGCTGATCAGGGCTTCTAGGTTGAGGAGAAAATCATGGCACGGAACCGATCCAAAGCGGCCAAGATCGACGTCAGGGTCGAGGAGGATTTGAAGCAACTTCTGCTGGTCCAGGCGAAGGCCGAAGGGGTCGAGCTTGCCGACATCGTTCGCAAGTATCTCACAACGATGGCTCATGCGGCGCAGGCGGTTCAGCACCGGGTCGGAACGCCCTCCGTCCCTTCGGCCCACCATCCCGCCAGCGAGGCTTCGGCAAGCCCTCTCGATCCTGTGCTTCTGGACCAGCTGTGCCAGCCGAGTGATGTCGTCAGGTTTCTGCACGCGGCCGAGGGCGTGATCCACATTGCCGCCCCCTGGTCGAGAAGCAAGGCGGTCGCCGGCGTCAGCGTCGAGGTGATCCATCGGGCGTGGGCGGCGCTTGATCGGTTTCGTCGGGAGGGGGAATCCGGTCCGCATGCACTTGGCTTGCGGCGGGCGGTTTCGTCCAACCTCGCCCCCATGTTGCTGTGCTTCGGGGACATGAAGGCACTTCGGACCCCGGGTCAGACGCGCGAGCGGGTGGAAACCGCGTTGGCGGAGGCCGACACCCTCCTGCGGGCAGCGGCAGACGAAATCCTGAGCGTCGGGGGGGCCACGTCATGATCATCGACAAGAGCACGGTCGAGAAGGGTGGCTTGGTCGGGCACGGTGAGTACCTCGATCACGGGTCCAAGTCCGAGGGTTTTCATCAGGTCCAGGACCCAGACGGCTTGATGGTCATGGCTCCGACGAGCGTGGAGTTCGTGGCGCGCGTCCTGACCGAGGGCAAGGCGCTTGGGGCGGAGACCGACGTCGGAGCGATTTCGCTGGCGATCTCGCCAGGCGAGGGTGAGATGTTGGGCAATCGTGATTGGACCGAGGTCATCCACATCGCCCTGGAGGTGCACGGCTGGGATGATTCCCCTCGCAATGCCAAATTGCACGACAAGGAACGTCCTGTGAGCAAGGTGACGGGCCTTGCCGCCCTGCCGCAGCACATGCACCTCGACGTGGCCGGCTACGAGCCGGTCACCGGGCTCCGTCGCAGCCTCTACAAGTTCAACGAGCGTGGGGAGATGGCTGCCCGCTGCATCGAGAACTTCCTGGGGCACCGGCATGTCCTTGGCAACCACGCCCAGGCCAATGAGCGGGAGTTGCGGCGCCTGGCCGAGATCCGCACCGAGTTTGACCGCCCCCTCTCTTATGATCCTGCGGCGACTGCGGCAGGCATCCGCGAGGAAGCGGCACGGCAGCTACGCGACGCCGGACACGATCCGTCGGATGACCCCGACAAGCTTATGGCGGCCTGGACCAAGCACTGCTCGCCCCGACAACTCCGGACTGATCCGGCCCGCAAAGCCCAGGTAGAGGGCATCAACATGGACCGTATCGCGGCCGCCCTCCTGCGAGCTTGGAGCGAGATGCAGGGCGTTGGCTACCTCTTCCCGAACCGGTGCCGGGCTTACGGCCTGGAACTGACCCGCGACAAGCACGGGCGGGTGCTGGCGCTCGACGGCGAGGGGAAAGATCATTCGCTCGAAGCCTGCTTGAACCATGCCAAGCGGAGCGGACTGGATCAGAAGAAGCCGGTGGACGTTCCTGCACTTCTCGCAGCGCTGTCAAAGGTTCGGCTTCCGTCCCTGCCCGAGGCGCGGCGCAAGGCCATTCCCGAGACACGAAAGGCATACACCACGGAGCGGAGCACGCTTGGAAAGCGCCTTGGCCGGGCGAAGCTACGAAAGGACCAGGCTGCGGTCACGGCCATCCAAGCGGAGATCGAGGCGCTCGACCGTCGCTCGCTCCCCTTGTTCACAAGTCCCGGCATGAAGCCGCCCGCCGGCGCTGAGGAGCTTCGCATGGGCAACATCCATGTCGGCTCGAACCTTCCCGAAGGGCTCTTGGTCCGGGGGGAGGGGCCGGTGGATTGCGACCGCGCGGTGGAGGCCTTCGTGCCGCGCATGACGTCAAAGACCCTGGTCATCGACATCCGCGGCGGCCGCCGCGACGTCCATTTGGAACTGACCCGCTCGGCCATGAAGCGAGGGCTCAAGGTCGAGGGCGGCTACGAGACCCAAACCCCTGGCTTTGAAATGTTGCCCGCTCCGAAGGCGAAGCCGGTTCCGGCTGTGCTGGAGAAGCCCATCGTGGTCGAGCAGCCGAAGCCGCAGGCCCGCGATGAGGACATCATCGTTCAGCTTCCTCCGAAGGTGCGACCGGATCCCGCCAGGTCCCCAATCGGAGAGAACTCGATCGTGGTACGCGGCGATGGTGCCCCCATGGGCGATCAGCTGCCTATGGCCGCCCGGTCGATTCCTCGGGCCGAGGAAGAGGGGAAGGCACGCGAAGTGAAAACAACAGACGCGTTCACAGCGTTTATCCTCAAGCGGAACGATGATCTCAAAGAAAGGGAAGCCCGGCGACAGGCCAGGGCTGCTGCCGCTGAGGCACCTCAGCCCGTATCGCCGCCCAAGCCTCCGGCGATCGCAGCGCAGCGCGAGGCGGCGCTGCCAGAACCGGCGCCCGCTACAGTCCCGAGCGTCGGGCTTCCCTGTACAGCCGTCTCGTCCGCGGCCGCTTCGATCGCTGCGCCGAAGGCTGAAGTTGAGCCGGCCGCGATCCTGGCGCGCAAGGATGCCAAGGCCGAGGCGCCAAAGACCGAGATCTCTAAGGCCGCTCCCCCGAAGGCGCCTGATCCCTCTGCCTATGCCAAGCAGCGCGGGCAGCACGAGCGCGTCATTCAGTTTGTGGATCACCTGATCGCGACGAAGTGCGAGCCCAAGCTCGAAGCGCTGAAAAAGGCGGTATTGCCGCTCCACGACATTTCTCTCGGCGGCCGCAGCATCAAGCGGCTCGCCGAGGATATGGAAAAGAAGGAGCGGGAAAAGCCACGCGACCCCGAACTCACTGAAGAGGAATACAAGGAGAACATTCAGGAGGCCGTCGCCAGTCGCTTCATCAAGGAACTCATGCGACCCACCTCGCCTCGTGCGACAGAGGTGATTGGGGACAAGATCCTTCCTCAGTTCGAGGCGGTTCTGCGCACCGGCGAGGCGCTGTTGGACGCATTGTCTGAGACACAGCGTGAAAGCAGGGGTTCGGGCGGGTTCACCGAAAAGCAATTCGCTGTGATGAAGGAAATCTTCGACAGCGGTTGTGCCGTTGCCAAGCAAATTGACATCCCAGCTTGGATGGATGCGGTCTCGACCGTTCTGAAAGAAAGGAAGAAGGACGAGCCTCCAGCACAGTTCTCGCAGCCGCTTGATATCGCGGGCCTGGCCTTCGCGCTGGAATTCAACCTCAACCGGCGTCGCCTTGACCGCCGGAACGACGAGAAGCCGTTCCCCTTCACGGACGAGGAGCTTGAGCGCCTGCACCGTCAGCCGCATCGCGCGCCTGCTGTCACTGAGACAGCTGTTGTTGCTCCCGAAGATCCGGAGCTGGTGCGGCAGCGTGAAACCCTTCTGCTCACCATGGAAGGCCTGAGCGACCTGACCCCCGAGAGTTGCGGGAACATGACCTCCCAGAGTTGTGGGGACGTGCCGCTGTATCAGGGCGTGGACGGAACACTCTACGGTGCCAATGGCGTGTGGAAGCCCGAGCCCGCAACAGTGGCGCCGGCCTTGGTTCAGCAGCCGGCCGGGGCGAAGGAGGTTCGGGGCGACACCCGGCCAGCAGCTAGGCGCACGCACCTTCAGCAGGGAACTCGCTGATCACGCCTCGCAGGAGGGTGCATTGTCTTTCCCGCGGCCCTGCTGCGAGGCAGGGTCGGGCTTATTTATGATGCGACCGCAATCACTTCCGAACCGAGCCCATGGAAATCGTCATCACGGAGAAGACCAGCCAGGCCAAGGACGTCCAAGCGGCCGTCGGGAGCCGCTACGGCCAAATTCTTCCCGCCGAGGGCCATCTCCTCACTCTTGAGGAGCCGGAGGATGTCAACCCCGAATGGAAGCGCTGGTCGCCGGTTCTGCTCAAGCCTGAGCGGCGCTATGGCTTCAAGCCGGCGAAGGGTGGCAACAAGGGCTCGAAGCTCCAAGCCATCCAGTCCGCCTTGAAGAAGGCCTCTCGCGTCTGGATCGCCACCGACTGCGACCGCGAGGGCCAGCTGATCGGCCAGGAGATCCTGGAATGGGCGGGCTTCGCTGGCGAGGTCCGGCGCGTCATGTTCACCGCCCAGGACCCGAAGACGATCCGCGATGCATTTGCCGCGGCGAAGCCCAACAGCGAGTACGCGAACCTCTATCATGCGGCCCTTGCTCGGGCGCAGGCCGACCAGATCTTCAACCTGTCGCTGACGCGGACGGCCTCGGTGCTGCTGTCGCGACCTGGGTCCCCAATTGGGATCGGCCGAGTGAAGACCCCCACCATGTCGCTGGTTTGCCGGCGCGAGCTGGAAATCCGGAACTTCAAGCCGGTCACCTATTTCGAGGTCGTTGCCACGGCCTCTGTGGAGGCTGGCTCCTTCCGGATGCGCCACGCGCCCAAGGTCCGGCTGGAAGACAAGGCGAAGGCCGAGGCGATCCGCGTCCAGGCCGAAGGCTTCCGGGGGCCGCTGCGGGTCAAGGTCGAGGACAAGCGCCAGGGCCCGCCCCGGCTGCACGACCTCCCGAGCCTGCAGAAGCTGTGCTCGGGCCGGTTCGGCTGGACGGCCGAGCGAACGCTGGATGTCTCGCAGGCGCTCTACGACACCCACAAGATCATCACCTATCCGCGTGCGGAGACCCGCTACCTCGCTGAAAGCCTGATCCCCGACGTGCCGCGCATTGTGGCCGGGCTGACGGCGCCAGGGGCACCCTTGGAGAGTGTCGTGGTCCCGAAGCCGCCGGAGGTCCGGAAGGGCAAGAGCGGCCACTTCTGGGACAAGGGCCTGGAGGGCGTCTCGCACCACGCCATCATCCCGAACGCCAACACCGTCGGCGACATCCAGAAGGTCTTGCCGCGGCTTTCGGCCGACGAGACCAAGATGTTCGACATCATCGCGCTCTCCTACCTGGCGGCACTGATGCCCGACTTCCTCTACCGCCAGACCACCGTCACCCTCGACGTACAGGGCCATGAGTTCCGCGCCACGGGCCGCATTCCCACGAGCCAGGGTTGGAAGGCCGTGTACGACACGGACACCGATGAGAAGGCGGCCAAGAAGGAAGCTGGCGAGGAAGACGACCCCGACGCCGAACAAACCCTGCCGCCGCTTCGGGACGGGGAGGGGGCCGCACTCTCCGATGCCAAGCTCCTTGAAAAGCAAACCAAGCCCCCGCCGCGCTACACCGAGGGCACGCTGATCGAGGCGATGCAGAACGCCTGGAAGTTCGTGGAGGACGAGGCCCTGCGCGAGAGGCTGAAGGAGGCCAAGGGCATCGGCACTCCGGCCACCCGGGCCGAGGTGATCAAGGGGCTCAAGGCGCAGCAGTTCCTCGAGGCCAAAGGCAAGAACATCATCCCGACCGAGCGCGGCCTGGCGCTCTACGGCCTCCTTGTTCAGGCAGAGCCGATGCTGGTCGACCCCGGCGTGACGGCGACATGGGAGATGCGCCTGGATGACGTGCTGACGGGTCGGGAAAAGTTCGGGCGGGCGATCATGTCGATCTGCGATGACGCCCAGGCCGCGATCGACCGGCTGAAGGCGTATGCGGCGCAAGGAGGGGGCGCGGTGCCCGGCGCGCTGGGCCAGACAAGCCGGCCGCCCACGTCCGCGATGAAGGGCTTCGCAGAGCGCCTGGCGAAGGAGAAGGGTCTTTCCTTGCCGAAGGGCTACGCTAAGGACGGCGACCTGGTGCGAGCTTTCCTGGATCAGCATGCCCCGAAGCGGGAAGGGCCCGCACAGGAAGGGGAGGGGCCCCGCCCGCCTTCCGAGGCGCAGCTGCGCTTTGCCGAGAAGATCAGCACCGAAGCCGGGAAGCCCATCCCGGACGATGCGCGAGCTTCCTCGAAGGCACTCTCGGCCTGGATCGACAAGCACATGCCGAAGCAGTCCGGGAAAGGCAGTTCGGCGCCGAAGCGCGAAGGGAAGGGGAGAGGGAAGGGGGCGAGATCGCCGGGCAAGGCGGCCGCGCCATCCGCTCCCACGGCGCCGCCTCGCTCTCCGGCCCAGGGAGCACCGCCACCGGCTGGCGCCACCCCTCTCAAGATCCCATTCGGCAACAAGGACCGCGCGCTCGCCCTGGGAGCAAAATACGCGTCAGGGGGCTGGTTCGCGCCCGCTGGGGCCGATCTCACACCCTTTCGCGAGGCAGGCTGGCTCTAGATGTTTGATCCCAGGTTTTGATGGTGCAGTCTTCTCCCAGGAGTGGAAGGACGCGCTATGGGCCAGGTTCAACACGGCTGCGCCACCACGACAGCGGCGGTCCGTCGAGCGAT
>NZ_JAPFQI010000042.1 GCF_026183895.1 Sabulicella glaciei
TCCGTCGTCTCGTCGTGCGCTACGAGCGTCGCGCCGACATCCACCTTGCCTTCGCCACCCTCGCCGCAGCTCTCGTCTGCCTTAGCCAAATCAAGCGGTTCTGTTAGATGCTTTAAGTAGTCCCCAGCCTTCAGTCTCTCTGCACGTGCGCGGATGCCAGGGCGTGTTGCCAGAAACCGAACTTCGGTGGTCGCCGCGGCGGCATATAGGACACACCAACCGCAGCCTGCCAGACTTTAGCCGCGCCCTAATTAAGGAACCTCGCGTTTCCCTGAATCAGGTGAGGGCACATGTACGTTTTCATGCCTGCAGGCCGCTTCGCGGCACGCCGCTCGTCCTGGCAGCTTATGCCGCCGCGCTAGCGGCCGCGCCCGGCGAGGCTCAACACCCACCGCCCGGCCGGGCGGTGGAGGGTTAGGGGCGGTAGCGCCAACAACCGGCCCGTGAGCGCGTGCAGGACCTTGCGAAAGAACAGGGCATGGCGGAACGCCCCGCCCAGCGGCACCGGGAGTTGTAGACCCTGCACGAGGTGAATGTACTATCGGAGGGAGCCTGCCTACCACTCAGCGCTTCAGAGCGGGGGAGCCCCAGCCAAGGCCATCCAGAGGCGCCGTCTTTCGCTTGCTTCGCCTTGGTTCGTTCGTTGGGGTGGTCGGGCCGCACTGGCCCCCGGCGGAACTGGCAACCCAGTCTCCGTGCCCGGGCGAGAACAGGGCGATGGTCGCGACTTGTGATCCCGCTCATGGTCTGAGCCTCGCCTCTGACCGCTCTTCCGCTTCTGAAGCCAGGATGGGCGCACCGGGCGTGACGATAGCAGGTCGGATCCAGCGGCCGAGCAGCGCGATCGCACCCAGCGCGAGGACAAGGCCTAATGCGGTTGCTGCGATCACCAGTGCGGGCAGAGTGGCATAATCGCCGCGCTCCACCGGGAATGCTGCGTTCAGACCTCGCGAGATCACGTTGCCCGCCTGCAGAGCGAGGTTCATCAGCGAGGCCACCAGCGCGAACCAGGTCGCCTGCCGGCCAGGTGGGGCGTGCACCGCGATCAGCGTCAGCATGGGAATCATGCCGAGCTGTGCGAGAGGCGCGGAAAGCACGGTATCTGCCAAACCGATGGTGCGCGCGCCGAAGCCGAATTGGACCGCCGTCCACTCGTGCAGGCCGAACAGCATGCCGATCGTCGGCAGCGACAGCACGGCGCCCAGCACCGCAAGCCAGCCCAGCACGCGCCCAAGCGGCGCGCGCACGATCCGCCCGCCGAGGACGAGCGAGCCCGCGATCGCAAGCCCGGTTCCGATCTGCGCGAGGACACCGAAGAAGCCCTGGTCGTAGCCCAGCACGTCCATCTGCCACCATTGCAGGGCAGGACCCGGTGGCGGGGCGGCGCGGAATGCAAAGATCACCGTCGCCGCGGCCGCCATCGCCACCTGTGTCCGCGCCGGCACGCCCGCCATCGTCCGCCGGAGGAGCCAGCCGATGACGCCGAGCGACACTGCCAGCCCGATCTCCGGCGCGAAGGGCGGATCGAGGATGCCCAGCGCAAGCAGCACCGCGGCAAAGGCTGCCCCGCCGCCAAGGATGCGTGGGTCTGGGCGTTCTCGCACCGTTGCGTGCGGCGCCGCGCCGTCCTCGCGTAGGAGAAGCGCCGCGAACACCGACAGCATCGGCGCCATGGCGCCAAGGAGAAAGACCGTCGCGACCGGCATGCGCTGCGCCGCCAGGCCGCCGAGCCCTGCCACCGCGAAGGCTCCGCCCATCAACGCGACGCGGCCGAGCACCTGCACGTCCCCCAGTTCGGCCTGCACCACGGCCGGCTCGCGCGGCGTGCCGTCCGGCGCGGTGCGGTCCACCACCTCCGTCGTCAGCGCATCGGCCACGCAATCCTGCACGACAAGGCCAAGCACCGCGAGCAACGAGGCGGCGACATAGACAGCCTCGGTCGCGAAGGGACCGGTCATCCGCGCCGCTGCCGCGGCCAGAGCCAGGTAGGCAGCGGCCTGGGCCGTGGCACCGAACAGGATGTAGGCGCGCCGGCGGGAGCCGAGGATCGGCACCGTGTCCACCAGGTGCCCAAAGACCATCTTCAGGGTCCAGGGCACGGTCATCCAGGCCGCGAGCGCCAGCAGCGCCTGCGGGGAAAGGCCAAGGCTCTCGCGCACCCAGAAGGTTTCCGCGATCGCAGCAAAGCCGCTGGCACCCGCGGCGGCGTAGATCATCAGCGGGGGCAGGGTTCGCCGGTTCAGCCGTCGCAAAGGTTTCAGCAAGCCTGTCCTCCTGAGTGGCGGGTGGTCCTCTTTTATCGCCCTGCCTGGTTCCGGTCTCCGCGCATTGGCGAGAATGCGGCCGCGCAGACGGCGTCTAGGGCGATGCAGGACCAGGGCCCGACGCTCGACCCTCACGCCGGATTGCCGCCATCACGTCCTGGGCGGTCTCCCGCACCGCGATGTCCGTGTTGAAGCGGAGGCCGACCATGACGATGGCCGCGCGTGCCCCGGCGGCGTGCCGTTCGTTGGACTCCCGAACAAGGACGATCCTGTCGAGCGCCAAGTAGACACGGCCATGGTTCAGATCGGTCAAGGTGACCAGGCGCTGGCCGGCATTCCGGAGGCGCCCGGCAAGTGCCTCAGCTGGCTCGATGGTCCGCTGCTGCACCCAGGCTGCGGTGTCGATCGTTGTGTGGTTCTCGACCCGTCCCACCCGCACGACCTGCGACGTGGCAAGGTGTACCGGGGCGCGGCCTTCGGCAGGAGTGATCTCGATGAACCCGCTCGGCGACGCATTGTTTGATGAGTCTGGTTGGTTCTGGGCCTCCGCAACCTGCCACAGTGCGGACGGAAACAACGCGACGGACACAGCCAAACCCGTGATGAGAAGCCAATGGGCAGCCAGGGGGAGGGAATTGTCGGCCACGGTTGTGCCTCTCTGGTTAAAGTCTGCCGGCTCCGGGCCGCGTGGTGGCCATCGCAACAGCGACAGGAGTACCTCTGGTATTGCCGGATCCTACACCGGCAGCCAGCGCGAGCCGAACGACTTCCGGCATGCTGTACACACCAAGCTTCGTCATCACATTGCCGCGGTATGTCTCAACGGTACGCGGACTGATCCCTAGGTCGCGGGCAATCATTTTGTTTTGTCGCCCTGCGACCATGCCTTCCAAGACCTCCATCTCCCGACCCGTCAATGTCGCGACCCGGGCCGCCGCATTCATGGCCTCCGCGGACGCGGCGTGGGCTTCGCTGGCGCTTTCGAGGGCCGCGGAAACGGCCCGCACGATCGCCTCGCCGCTGAACGGCTTCTCCAGGAAGTCAAAGGCACCGCTCTTCACAGCCTGGACGGCGAGCGGCACGTCGCCATGTGCCGTGATAATCACGACCGGATGCGGGAGCCGGCGGTGCACAATCTCGCGCTGCACAGCCATCCCGTCGCGCCCAGGCATGCGAAGGTCGAGCACGACACATCCGAAGGGCAGCCCTTTGGACGCCGCGTCCAGGAAAGCGTCGCCGCTCTCGAAGACGCTGGTCGCAAACCCCTCGGTGCGGAGCAACAGCGATACTGACCGCCGCACCGCAGCCTCGTCGTCCACCACATAGGCGGTCCGTGATTCATTTCGCATGCAGCGCTTCCCCTTCCTTTGCTTCATTCGCTTGGCACATGGGTAGCGTGAACCAGAAGGTGCTGCCCTCGCCGGGCTCCGACGACCAGGAAAGAAGCCCGCCATGCTCCTCGACGATGGTCCGCGAGATCGACAAGCCAATCCCCATGCCCTCTCGCCGGGTGGTCGCGAAGGGAGTGAAGAGCGTGGCGGCAACTTCGTCGCTGATTCCAAGCCCTGTATCCGCGATCCTGACGACCACGGCATCCGGTGGTGCGAGTTCCGTGCTGACGGAGAGGACGCGCGTTGCAGCGCCGGCCATCGCCGCGACCGCATTGCGGGTGAGATTGACCACGGCCTGCTGGATCTGCACCGCATCGGCCTGGACGGGCGGCAGGCCAGGAGCCAGGGAGAGGTTCAGGCTGACTCCCTGCTTGACCGAACCGGCGAGAGCAAGGGCGACCGCCTCGCGCACGACGTGATTGAGACCCACCGCCGCGCGGTCCTGGCCCGACGCCGAAAGAAAATCCCGGAGCCGGCGCACAACGCGCCCGGCGAACACGGCCTGGTCAGCGGCCTCCTGCATCGCCTCGCGGGCCTCACCCAGTTCCATCTCGCCTTGCTGCGCTTGGTCGAGCAGCCGGAGCGCGGCTTCGGCGAAGGAGGACGCTGCGGTGAGGGGCTGGCTGACCTCGTGGGCTAAAGCCGCGGCTACCGCGCCCATCTCGTTGAGCCGCGCGACGTGACGAAGATCCGCCTGCGCCTCCCGTAGCCGGTGCTCGGCCTCTCGCAGCGCCGTCACGTCGGTGCAAGCCTCCACGACCGCAAGCGCCTTACCGCCGTCGTCGCGGTGCAGCGCCCAGTGGCTCGCGACCACGATCGGAGCGCCATCTCGACGGCGATAGGACAGCTCGCCCTGCCACTCGCCCTGGGCCAGCAGCTCCTCCTCAATGGCCGCCGGCGAGGTCGGAAATTCCGTACGAAGGACCTCATGGCTGCTGCGCCCGGCCACCTCCGAGCGGCTCCAACCCGTTAACCGCTCCATGCCGGATGTCCAGACCATGATGCGGCCGTCAGGCGCCCGCACGATGATCTGCGCGAAGTCCAGCGTGGCGAGTAGCTGGTCCTGCGTACGGACGTGCTTTCGTGTCTCCGCGCGGGCCGCCTTGAAGGCCTGTGCAAGCGCGTTGCACTCCTGCACCCTTGTCACCGGGAGAGGCGTATCGTTTCCGTTCATGACCGCCGTGCTGAGCATCGAGAGGGGCTGGGAGATGCGCTGCGCGAAGGTGGTCGCCAGGAGGATCGCTAGCCCCGCGACCGAGAGGGAAAGCACGCTTCCGATCAGCAGTGAGCGACGGAGGGGTGCAGCGAACACCGTTTCCGGCAGGAACACCCAGGCGGTCCAGCCGGCGACCTCCACGGGCGTGGAGGCCAGGACGATGGGCAGCCCGTCCGCATCGATGCCCTGCCGCCACTCAGTGGCATCCGCCCGCGGCCGAACATGCATCGGACGCGTGCCAACGTGGCGTGCTGCGTCGCGGCTGCGCGCCAGGATTGTTCCATCCCGGGCGGTGATCGTCGCGGTCATGCCGGCGGGCACATCCTCAGGGGCAAGGAGCTTGCCCAGCGCCGACAGCGGAACATGAAGGCTGAGGAGCCAGCCACGCGCCAATCCGGCGTCCGGCACCGGGACGGTGACCGCGAAGACCGGGCCAGTCCCGGCGCCCGTGGTCAGGTAGCCAGAAACCCGCATCCTTCCGCTGGCGCGCGCCTGCTCCGCGGCGGTGACGTCCTCTTCGACGGATAACAGGTTTTCTGAATCGACCAGCACGCGGCCGTAAGCGTCGCGGACCACGACTTCCGCCTCGGCCCCGCGGGGGAGCTGCTGGACTCTCGCGCGGAATGCATCGAAATCGCCAGCGAGGAGGTGATCAGATGTCGCGAGCACATCTGCCATCGCTCCGAGCGCCACGAGCCCGCGATCGAGCGCCCTGGCAATTCGCGTAGCGCTGTTCCGTGCCACCTCCTCGTGACGCGAGCGCTGGTCCGTCACCACTTCGACGAGCAGGACGGCCATGAGCGCGAGGAGCGGCAACAGCATTCCGGCGCAGAGCAGGCCAAGATGCCAGGCAATGGAGCGGGCACGAGGTCGATCAACAGGAGCGATCCAGGGTCCATCTGCGCTAGACGGCTTGGTCGTCACTCGCAAGCACTCCTGCAGCATGTCATCCACGGGGACGCGACCAACCCTTCACAACGCCGTAAGCTAGAAGCGGTTTCTGCGGCCAACTCCGTAGCGCTTCGGAGTTCAGCCGAGGAAGAGGAAGACCACCTCGCCCTGGTAGGTCGGGATGCAGAACGCGATCCAGCGCTCATCCGCACCCGGCGTGCCCGCAGGGCTAGGAGGAAGCAAATGACTCGTCGCCACACGAACAATTGCCTGAAAGAAGTGACAGTTCCTGCCGAGCTTTCCGCTCGGCCCTTGTTGCTCGCCGGTGCCGCCATGCTTGCCATGGGTGTACTGACGACGGCTTCTGCCCAGCAGCCAGCTGGCGGTCAGCCGGCCCAGCCCACTCAAGCCCAGAGCCAGACGCAGCCTGGTGGCGCTGGTAGTGCCGCGGGCTCGGGGGCTCAGATCACGGTGCAGCAGCCTGCGCCACAGATCACCGTCCAGCAACCTGCTCCGCAGGTTACGGTGCAGCAGCCTGCTCCGCAGGTGACGGTGCGTCAGCCTGAACCACAGGTCACGGTGCAGCAGCCGCGACCCGAGGTGAATGTCCAGCAGGCGCAGCCCCAGGTGACGGTGCAGCAGCCGGGCCAGCCGCAGGTCACGGTGCAGCAGCCAAGCCAGCCACAGGCCAATGCTCCGCGACCCGGCGCACAGACCTCTCCAGCCGCTCAAACGACCGGCGTCGACCTGCAAAGCGTGCAAGGTCTCGTGGGCAAGAACGTCTATGGGACCAACGGCCGCGAAGCCGGAGAGGTCCGCAACCTACTGATCGACAGGTCAGGCCGCGTGCGGGCCGTGGTGGTCGAATGGGGCGGCTTCCTCGGGCTTGGCGAGCGTCAGGCGCTGGTGCCGGTCGAGCGCATCCGGCTCGGCGCGAACCAGAACGACCGTGCGCAGCTCAACATGACCCGCGAGGAGCTGGAGGCCCTGCCTCGCTACGACAGTGACCGGGTTGCCGAGTACGGGCGCGAGCGTGGCTGGGGCGAGGGGCTGCGGCTGTATCGTTGAGCGAAGGCAGAAAATGGCGGCAGCGCGCCCGGCGCTGCTGCCACCCCGAGCGGAAGAACGGAAGGAAACAGACCATGAAGAAGGAAATTATCACCGCGCTGCTTGGCGCCGCCTTGGTCAGCCCGGCGATTGCGCAATCTTCTGGCGGCAGCCAGCCCGGCTCGACGCAGGCCCAGCCTGGGCAGTCGCAATCCAGCCAGGACACTTACCGTCGCGCGAGCCCGCAGGGTGCGCCGGCCGTCCCGGCGAACGACGTCGAGTACAGTCGCTCGATGGAGCGGCTGTTCCAGGCGGCACAACGCCTCCGGGAGGCCGTGCAGGCCATGGCGCAGCAACCGCCCGGTGAGCAGCGCAACCGCGCCATGGAGATGGCCCGCGAGGCATTGCTTGAAACCCAGTCGGCCATGGTGCAGGCCTCGGCCATGAACCAGTCCGCCTCCAGCGGTCAGAGCAGCACTGGGCAATCCCAGACGCCTCAGGGTTCCCAGGCGCAGGGTCAGCAGCAACGGCTTCGTCAGCAGCTGCAGCAGGCCGGCTTCCAGGACGTGCAGATCCTGGACGCGACCTACCTGGTGCAGGCGCGCGCGCCGGATGGGCATACCGTCATGATGCTGGTCAATCCACCTATGGCGCCCACGAGGAACTCAAGCGGACAAGGGCAGCCCGGATCGAGCGCAAGCGGCCCGGCCACTCAGCCCGGCGGCGGTTCGTCCGGCGGCACGCGTTAGCGGCCACGATCCCTTGTTCCCTTTTGAGAGAATGGAGACAATTCCGATGAAACGTAACCTTCTCGTCGCTGCGGCCCTGTCCGCAGTTGTGATCGCTCCGGCTTCCTTCGCACAGTCAGGTAGCCAATCGGGTTCCGCGCAGGCGCAGCCCGGATCCTCGCAGTCGGACCAGGATGCCTGGCGCCGCGCGAACCCGCAGGGGGCTCCGGCGGTCCCGGCGAACGACGTGGAATACAGTCGCGCGATGGAGCGTTTGTTCCAGGCATCCCAACGTCTTCGGGAGGCCGTGCAGGCCATGGCACAGCAGCCTGCTGGAGAGCAGCGCAATCGGGCGATGGAAGCGGCCCGCCAAGCGCTTCTCGAAACCCAGTCCGCGATGACCCAGGCGTCAGCGCTCAATTCCTCTGGCTCGGGTGCGCAGGGCGGCTCCGGTTCGTCTTCGTCTTCCTCGAGGGCAGGCTCCTCGCCGGGAGGTTCCTCCAGTTCGGCCTCCACTACCTCTCCCTCCGGGGGTTCCTCAGGGAGCAGCGGCGGATCTGGCTCTAGCCAGAGCGGCTCGAGCAGCGGCACTTCCAGCCCGACCCGTTAAGACCCCGGTGGACGGAGGACAACGATCCTCCGTCCATCTCCTTCGCGTCTGGAGGCTAGCGGCTGAAGGCTTCTCTCGATCACCTCGGTCGTCTCACAGGCCTTCTTGAGCAAAGGAAAGACATCCAATGGATACCCTCAAGCAAGCACGCTCGGCACGGATGAGGCGGCGGACGTTTGTGCTGACTTCCGGAATGATGGTCCTAGGCGCGTGGCAAGCATCAGCACAAATGGCGCAACAGCCGCCTCCAGGCCATGTGGCGTCCCATCCTCTGACGCAGGTCGAACTCACGATCAATGTCCTGAATGATAACGTGCGATGCGACCCCCAGAGAATGCGGTTGCCTTCTGGCCAGAACGTCTCCCTTCGCCTGATCAACAATTCCAACCGGCCCACCCTGTTCGTGGCGCCAGAGTTCTTCCGGTCCTCGGAAGCGGTCATGACTGATAGCGCCACCTACAACGCGGAGGCAGGAGGCTTTCTCGTGCAGGCAGGCAGCACGGTGCCCGTCCGTCTCAAATCGCCACCAGCCGGAGAGTTTTCGTACGCCTGTCAGGGAATGGGCGGCCTCTCCACGGTCCGTGCGTCGGGGTTCATCGTTGTGGTTGACCGATAGCAACGCGCTTCCGGACCAGGCGGCCTCCGCGCTGCGTGCGAAGGCTGAGGATTTGGCATCCGGCGGGCTGCACAAAGACCACCGCCTCGCACACTTGCCGCCTGAAACTGGCCGACTGAAAGGGCATTACCACGCGGCGTCGCTCACAGGTCTGCGCGGAATGCCGAGGTCCGCCGCAGGGATGTTCCAGCTTCATCGAGACCGCCCTCCGCCCGTCCCGCGTGGTGCCAACAAGTACTCTGTACAGAAAGGAGGATCGATCATGGCGGTGACCTATAAGAGCCTTTGTGCCAGCCTTCTTGCGTGCGGCCTGGTGACCATTGCCGCCCCTGCGAAGCCTGCCTTCTCGCAGCCGTCCTCCGCCCCTCAGGTGGCGGTGCACAACTTTGCGGACCTGGTCGAGCGTGTGGCGCCTGCGGTGGTGCGGGTGACGGTGGTGGGCCGGGCGCAGGTGGCGGAAAGCGAGGTGCCGCCCGAGATGCGCGGCTCGCCGCTCGAGGAGTTCTTCCGCCGCTTTGGCGGTGGCGGCGGCAACAGCGGCCGCGGGTCGGGCGGGCAGCAGCCCCGCCGCGCCATGGGCCAGGGTTCGGGCTTCATCATCGACGCCAGCGGCTTTGTCGTGACCAACAACCACGTCATCGGCAGCGCCGAGCGCGTCACGGTCGAACTCGCCGATGGGCGCGAACTGCCCGCCCGTGTCGTCGGCAGCGACCCGCAGACCGACATCGCCCTGTTGCGCGTCGAGGCGGGCGCCTCCCTGCCCACCGTCCCCTGGGGCGACAGCAACGCGCTTCGCGTGGGCGATCCGGTGCTTGCGATGGGCAATCCCTTCGGCCTGGGCGGCACGGCCACCTCGGGCATCGTGTCCGCCCGCGGCCGGCAGATCGGCGCCGGGCCCTATGACGACTTCATCCAGACGGATGCCTCCATCAACCCCGGCAACTCAGGGGGACCGCTCTTCAACACCCGCGACGAGGTGGTGGGCGTGAACACCGCGATCTTCTCGCCCTCGGGCGGCAACATCGGCATCGGCTTCGCCGTCCCCTCGCAGTTGGCCCGGCGTGTGATCGAGGACCTGCGCGACGACGGCAAGGTCGAGCGCGGCTGGCTCGGCGTGTCGCTGCAGCCGCTGGACCGCGAGCTGGCCCAGGCGCTGGGCGTCGAGGAGGGAGGCGCGCTGCTTGCCGCCGTCGAGCCGGGCTCGCCCGCCGACCGCGCCGGGCTGAAGGCGGGCGACGTGGTGACGCGGGCGGGCGACCGTCCGGTGCGCAGCCCGCGCGACCTGTCAGGTGCTGTGGCCGCCGCACGGCCGGGGGCGAACCTCGCGCTGACGATCAACCGCGACGGGCAGCGGCGCGAGCAACAGGTCAGCCTGGGTGCGCCGCCTGACCGGCGCGAGGTCGCCGCCCG
>NZ_JAPFQI010000043.1 GCF_026183895.1 Sabulicella glaciei
GGCGCGAGAAGTCGATCCGCACGCCGTGGTGATAGGCCCACAGGTCGATCAGCTGACCAGTGAACTCCGCCCCATTGTCAGCAAACATATACTTCGGGGCACCGCGCTGGCGCACCAGGCGGTTCAGCACTTCGACCACATGCTCGCCCCGAAGCCGCTGACCCACCTCGATGGCCAAGCCTTCGCGGCTGTAGACGTCGACCACCGTCAGCGATCGGAACTTCGCGCCGTTGCTCAGCTGGTCGTGGATGAAGTCCAGGCTCCAGGCCTCGTTCGGCCGCCTGGGAACGCAGCGAGCCTCCCGATGCACCGACATCTTGCGTCGCCTCGGCCGTTTGCTGCGCAGGGCCAGGCCCTCCTCGCGGTATAGACGCCAGACGAGGTTGCGGCCGACCTCCCAGCCATCACGTCGGAGCATGATGTGGATGCGTCGGTAGCCGTAGCGGATCCGCGTCGCCGCGATCTCGCGCATGCGCTGACGGATCTCGAGACGCGGGTCCCTCGTGCTTGGCTTGCGCTGCGTCGAACGATGCTGCCGCGTCAGAGAACAGGCCCGGCGCTCGCTGTAGCCGTGGCGGCTCGCCACGTAGGCCACAACCTCCTTCATGAGCGCGGGCCGGGAAACTTTTTTGACAGCACGTCCTGCAGCACGGCTTTGTCCAGGCTCAGCTCCGCCACCAGCTTCTTCAGGCGGGCGTTCTCTTCGGCGAGCTGCTTGAACTCGCGGACCTGGTCGGTCTCCAGTCCAGCGTACTGCTTCTTCCAGCGATAGAAGGTCTGCTCGGAAATGCCGAGCCGGCGGATCAGGTCGGCCACCGGCAGGCCCAACTCGGCCTGCTTCAGCGCCGCCACGATCTGCTCCACCGAGTATCGCTTCTTCATGGCCAATCTCTCCATCCAATCTGGGGAAATCCGCCGAAAAACTAACATCAAACATGGACCACTTTCGCCGTGTCACCTCAGTGGTGGCCGGGACCTGTTGCCCGCAGACAACCGGAGCACTTGGTCAGGGTCAGGACGGAGGCCCGCATGGCGGCCAGCATCGTCAATCTCGGTCTGGAGCAGGCTGGAAGTCCCGCCCTTCAGGCTCTGCAGGCCAAAGGTCAGGCGGTGGAGCCTCTTCCTCCTTAGGTGCGCCGCGCGCTGGTTGGGGCACTGGCCCGCCAGCAAGCACCGCTTCCACAGCAAGTGCGAGACGACGCTGCGACCATTGCGAGGGCACTGAAAGGCCTTGGTTTCCGGGCAGCACGGCTGAGCCCGGCCTTGCGGCCCTGGTTCCTGGCGCCCCTGGAAGCCGCGCTGCTGGATTGTGGGATCCAGCCCCAGCACGACAGCGGAACCGGTGCTTTGATCGCGAGCGGATTTGGCGGCATTCGGGGAGAGGCCTCCCCGCCCGCGCGGAATGGAACCGCGATCTTCAAGCTCTTCGGGACAGAAGTTTCCCCCGGTGAGGCCAATCATGGAGTGGTGCTGGCGCCGCTGGCGGCCGTGGCCCGGGTACGGCTTCTGCGATGGGACTACCCCGTGCGAAGCCCGGATGATGCCGCTGACCGCGCGGCCTATGCGGCGGCCGAGCTGAGTAAGATTCTGGCCCGCACCGGTCGCGGGCAAGGAGCCGACCCGTTCTTGGTGTGGGCTGACCTCCACCCCGCTCTCACCTCGCTCTTCGAGGCCGAGGCGCAGCGGCGCGGGCTCATGGTCGTGCACCACTTCGTGGGCCGCTTCGATGACGGCCGCCCGGCCAATGAGGCGTTCATCCCAGCCATCGGCAGGCTGCACGACGATGCAAGCGAGGCCGCCAGCCCGGGCCGCGGCCTTGGCAATCCCCTTCTGCAGCGCTTCTACAGACGCTTGGGGCCAGACGAGGCCTGAACCCGACCACGTCCTCCAAGCTGGACGTCCGCCGCGGCGACAGGTCGGCCGAAGAGGAAGCCCTGTCCCGCGGTGCAGCCAAGCGCGCGAACGGAGCGGGCCTGAGTCTCCGTCTCCACGCCCTCGGCCACCACCTCGATGCCGAGGTCGCGTCCCATGCACGCGATCGCGCGGATGAGCGCCTGGGCCTCCATCTTATCGGGCAGGCCAGCGGTGAAGCTGCGGTCGATCTTCAGCTTGTCGAAGGGATAGCGGAACACGTGGCTTAGCGACGAGAACCCCGTGCCGAAATCATCCAGCGAGATGCGAACGCCCAAGGCCCGGATGGCGTGAAGGACAGCAAGGCTCGCCTCATCATCCTGCAGCAGAGCGGTCTCGGTGATCTCGACCTCCAGCCGTTCCGGGCGGAGGCCGGCGTCCTGTAGGACTGAAGAGATCGTTCCAACCAGATCCGAAGACTGGAGCTGGCGCGGCGACAAATTGACCGCGAGACGCACATGCTCGGGCCATTTGAGGGCTTCGCGGCAGGCGCTGCGCAAAACCCATTCACCGATCGGTACGATCAGGCCGGTTTCCTCTGCGAGCGGGATGAACTCTTCCGGCGAGATCAGCCCCTCCCGGGGATGGCGCCACCGCAGCAGCGTCTCGAAGACCGCGACGTCGCCGCTTTCAAGCGAGACGATGGGCTGAAAGAAAAGCTCGAACTCCGCATTCTCTAGGGCAGAGCGGAGCCCCGCCCGCATCTCCTCCTCGCGCCTGAGCACGTCGTCCAAGGTGGGCTGGAAGAAGCGGAACGTGTTTCGCCCGGCCGCTTTGGCCTGGTAGAGGGCGATGTCGGCCCTGCGCCAGAGATCCGCGAGAGTGCTTCCATCTTGCGGACCGTGGGCGACGCCCACGCTGACGCCGACCGTCACCAAGCGCTCGCCGATCAAGAAGGGCTCAGCCAGGCTGCGTACCACCCGCTGCGCGAGCCTTTCCGCATCCTCGGCCGTGTCGAGCCCCGTCTGAAGGATGGTGAACTCGTCGCCGGACATGCGGGCGACGACATCTCCGTCTGCCAGACAGGACTTGAGCCGCCGCGCGGCCTCCTGCAACAGGACATCGCCCGCTGGATGACCGAAGGTGTCGTTCACGCGCTTGAAGTGGTCGAGATCGAGGCAATAAAGGGCGAAGTTCTCGCCAGGGCGGCACGCGGCCAGGCGCTGTTCGGCCCTCTCCTTGAAGAAGCGGCGGTTCCCCAGCCCGGTGAGTTCGTCCTGATAGGCCAGTTGGTGGATACGCGCTTCGGCGAGATGCTGCTCCGTGACATCCCGCGAGATCGACAGCAGGCGCTCGACCTCGCCGTTCGCTCCGCGCATCGGCGTGACCACGACATCCCACCATTTCGGGGTGCCTTTCGCCGTTGGACAATGGAGGCGAAAGCGGCTGGTCTGGCCCTGCGCGGCCTCCGACATGGCCCGGCAGGCCATCGCACGGTCATCGCCTTCCTGCCAAAGGCTGGCCCAGTCCGAGCCTTCGACGGCGGCGAAGTCGTCCATCTCCATGAGGCACAGGCCGGGTTCATTCATGAACAGGATCCGGCCTTGTAGATCCAGCACTTTGACGCAGTCGGCTGTGCTTCCCACGATGCTGCGGGCGAAGGCTTCGCTGCGGGCCAAAGCAAGCTCCGCCTCGCGCCGCTCCGTGATGTCGATCACCGAGCCGACATAGCCAAGGAAGCGGCCGCTTTCGGCAGGCCGGGGCGCACCGGTGTCCAACACCCAGCCGTAGCCGCCTTGTGCGCGCTTCAGGCGATACTCAGCCTGGTAAGGCCGACACTCGGCGCTGGCCTTCCTGTATTCGGCGGCTACTCTCTCGCGGTCCTCCGGATGCACCATCTCGAGCCAGCCAAAGCCGAGGGCCTCGGTGTTTGGCTGCCCGGTGGTTTCCTGCCAGTGCTGGTTGATGAAGGTGAGCGCGCCGGAGGCATCTGCCGCCCAGATCACGGTGGGCGAGGAATGAGCGACAGCTAGGACGTCGTACAGGGTGACGATGCCGGCCTGCCGCGCGGCGCCGGGTTCCTTCTGGGCCGATGCCTTGTCCGGGCAATGAGGCCCGCCGGGACGGGTCCGGCCTCGTCCGCGGGCCACCCTCTTTGCGCGGCGCAACTCCAGCCGCATGGCTGCGGCGTCGGCCAGGCAGAGAAGGGCATCGGCTTGCTCGGCTGTGAGGGAGCGAGGCTTCGTGTCGGCCACACAGAGCGCGCCGAGGGCGTGGCCCTCTTGGCTGACGATCGGCGCGCCGGCGTAGAAGCGGAGGCCAGGTTCGCCAGTCACGAAGGGGTTTCGAGCGAAGCGCGGATCCTTGGTTGCGTCCTCCACAACGAGAGCCGTCCCAGGGGCCTGGATGGCGAAGCCGCTGAAGGCCAGGTCTCGGGGTGCGTGCTTTGCATCGAACCCAATCCGCGCCGGGAACCACTGCCGGTCCGTTCCCACCAGCGACACAAGCGCGATCGGCGTGCCGATCATTGCGGCAGCAACACGAACCAGTCGATTAAGGTGAGCGTCGCCCTCGAACTCCTCGGGCCCGTATGACAAGAGCGCCTCAATGCGCTCATCAGGACGCTCGGGTTCAGAGGCAGGTGGGGGAACGTCGTCCGGCATCACGGTCCCTTACGAGGCCTCCCATGAAATCGCAAAGACCCGGAAAGGCAGAGGGCACCTCGCGTTTGAAACCCCCTGCTGCGACGAGCCGCCCCCGGCAAGCGGCTCACTCCGGATCCGTTCGGTTTCCCTTTGAGACGATCATCATCTCGGCATCCGGCAGGGGCCGCTGCAGCGCTTTTGCTTCGGCCCAGGGCGCTTCCAGCCAGGCCTCCATCTCTTCGGGCTTCGTGAGCAGCACCGGCATGGCCTTGGGATGGATCGGGCCGACGACATTGTTTGGATCGCAGGTCAGGAACCCGAATAGCTCATGCTCGCCCTCAACGGGGTTCGACTTCGGGCCACGCGCTCCCTTCCAGTTCGTCCAGACGCCGGCGAAAGCGAAGGGCGGCCGGTCCTCGGACAGGGCGAACCACACGGGCGTCTTCTTGGGCTTGGTGTCCTCCCACTCGGCAAACGAGGTGACCGGCACCAGGCAGCGATGGGCGGGGCCCAGCCAGCGGCGCCAGTGCGGGCTGGCCGTGTTGCGGATGTTGGTCACGGGCTGGCCGCCAAACTGGGCCGGACCGGGCATCCCCCAACGCAGCATGGCCATTTCGCGATCGCCGCTGCCTGTTTTTCGAATCACAGGCGCCATTGAGTCGGGGTAGATGGCCGGCAGGGACGGTAGGTTTCCGGTGCGGTCCTGGCTGACCCGCATCAGCTCGACCAGCGCCCGTTGGTTGCTGGTCATGCTGTAGAGATTGCACATCCCCTGCCTTGCCCCCTCAGCCCCGCTTCTTTGGATGCTTTCTGGTAGCTACTGGCTTGCTGCCCTTTGTTGCGGCCGAAAGCTGGCGCTTGGCCTGCGCGGTCATGATGCCTCGCGCCGCCCCGGCCCAGGCATTGGCGCTGCTCAGCATCATGCTCAAGAGCGGGTTCTTCTTGGTCCAGGGATTTGCCATGGGCTGATAAGCAACCCCCATGGCCGCCAGTTTCCCCCATGGCTGGCCTGCGCCGACTGCCCTCGCCCTCCGCGCCCTCGGGAATACCTGCCCCTTCTGATAAAGACATGCATTCCTCCGCATGAGGGCTCAACCCTCAGCTGGAATGCAGATGTGACTCAGGAGTGTGAGGTAGATGAACATCAGTGAGGCGGCGAAGCGCAGCGGCGTGACCGCGAAGATGATCCGCCATTACGAGGCAATTGGCCTGATCAGTTCGGATCGGAAGGCCAACAACTTTCGCACCTACACCGACAAGACGATCTCGATCCTGCGCTTCATCCGGCACGCACGCGAACTGAATCTCCCCTCCCCGAGGTGAAGAAGCTACTGGCGCTCTGGGAAATCGACGACCGAACGCCCGAGGAAGTGCGGAAGAGCGCGATGCGCCACGTCTGGGCCCTGGAAGCAAAGGCGCACGCCATGCGCTCGATCGGCCAGGCGCTGCGCGATCTGGCCGACACGATCGAAGCTCAGGACAGGCCCAAGGTGCCGCGCTTCGAGGTGGCGTAGCGCGACAATCCGAGCCGCGGCCAGCGCACGTCAGCCATTCGCGGCCTCCTTGCTGTCGATCAAGTCCCTCAGGTCCGGCCAGAGATATGGCGGGAAATCTTGCTTGGCAGCGCGCTCTCCTGGTGAGGTGTTCGCGTCTTCAAAGGAATATCGAACCGTGCAGGACCGCGCCTCGTTTGCGCCTAGCGTTGTGATTATTGCTTGCGACGACCTCATCGAAGTGACCGTGAATGATCGCCTCGTTCGCTTCATGGCCCCCGGCCCCTCACTCGTCGCGGTCGTGCGGCGCAGCGTGGCCTTCCGGCCGCTTTGGGATCTGCTTGCCCATCTCACCTCCCCGGACTTCTGGCCGGAAGGCGAAAGCGAACTCACCCTCCCCGCCGATGTCCTCGAGACCGTGTTCCGCCGGGCGTGGTTGCTCGACGCGGCGTAGGTGTCTCCACGGCCGAGGAGAGTTCGGGCGCTGGCTTGAAAGCCAGCTCGGCGTGATGCCCTGACGAAGCACTTCGGGAAGCAAGGGTCCGGGCTCGCTTGGCGGCAGCCCGGACCCGGCTTCTTTTGTTCACCGGCTGGCGAGGCGCTGCTGGCGGCCGCGCTGCTGAGGCAGGCTGCCGTCGCCGCCCAGCGTGACCATGGTGCTCGGCCGCGTGCCCGCAGGCACCCACACCACCTCCGCCCGGCCATCACCCGAGGTGAACACGTGGGACACCATGCCACCTTGCGCCGCCTGCTCGTACTGCGGCTCGAAGTAGGTGAAGGTGTGATTGGCCTCCTCGAAGCGAGCGACCAGGGAACCGCCGCCGACGATGTTGTTGGGCCGCTCGGTGCCGTAGTCGATGCTCGAATCCTCGGCGCCGCGGCTCATGCACGGGCAGGACTGTGCCTGAGCCGTACCAGTGCCGAGAAGGAACGCAATGGCCGCGCTGCGAGCGAGTCCTTTGAGAATCTTGGACATTTCATCCTCCTTGCGACGCTGACCGGTGCACCTGGAATGTCCTGGTGCTTCCTCGATCTGCTCGGCGTCGGTGAGGAGAGGATTGCGCCGGAGCCCCATCCAAATCCTGGAAACGCGCTGCAACTCTGATGACGGCGAGGTGGAATTTTGCTGCATCCCCTTCTCACCTGCGCCTAGGCTTGCCGGAAGATGTCCGGGAGATCCGGTCATGGGTGAGACGAAGAGCCCCGCCAGCTTCCGCTTTGCGGGCTTCACCCTCGACTTGAGCCGCGCGGCCCTGCTCGACGGCTCCGGTGGAGAGATCGCCTTGCGCCCGAAATCCTTCGATGTGTTGCGGCACATGGTCGCGAATTCGGGGCGGCTGGTGACGCGCGAAGAGCTGCTCGCGGCGGTGTGGCCCGGCCTGTTCGTGGCGGATGACAGCGTGACGGGCTGCATCGCGGAGATCCGTCGGGCCCTCCAAGACGATGGAAGGCTTCTTCGCACACTGCCAAAGCGGGGCTATCTGCTCGAGGCCAAGGTTATCCAAGAGCAAGCTGCCCCCGAGCAGGCCAAGGCCTCAGAGGAAATCCCGCCCCTTGGTCGCCAAGCCCCGGGCGAAGCGCCGGCTCACCCGCTTCCACCGGTAGACCGTCCGTCGCTCGTCGTTCTGCCCTTCGCCAATCTGAGTGGTGACCCCGAGCAGGAGTACTTTGCTGACGGCATGACGGAGGAGTTGACCACCGCACTGAGCCGGGTGCGCTGGTTCTTCGTCATCGCCCGGAACTCTGCCTTCACCTACAAGGGGCGCCCGGTGGATGTGCGCCAGATCGGCCGGGAACTCGGTGTGGGCTACGCTTTGGAAGGCACTGTTCGCAAAGCCGGTGGCCGGGTCCGCATCACCGTGCAGTTGATCGAGACCGAGACGGGCCACCACGTTTGGGCAGAGCGCTTCGAAGACACTTTGGAGGACATCTTCGCGCTCCAGGACCGAGTGGCCGAAGCTGTGGCAGGCGCGGTGGAGCCGAGCCTTCAGGCCGCCGAGATCGGGCGCTCCGCCACCAAGCCGACCGAGAACCTCGACGCCTATGACCTCTACCTGCGCGGTCTCAGCCGGGCCTACCGAATGATGCGCGAAGACAGCGACGCTGCCCTTTCCTTGTTCTGCCAGGCGATCGCACTCGACCCGAATTTCGCACTGGCCAAAGCCAACAGTGTTGCTTACCGCGTGGTCCGCAAGACACAGGGCTGGTCCGGGCCCGACGAGTGGGAAGAAGGAGCAGCCTGGGCAAGGGAACTCCTTGGCCTTGACCAAGATGATCCCAGTGTCCTCCGGTTGGCGGCCCTCGCAATCGCCCATCTCGGCCATGACTATGCGGCGGGGGTCAGGGCGGCCGAGAGAGCCCTCAGGCGGAACAGCGGTTCCGCCCAAGTCTTACTGAGCTGCGCCTGGGTGTATGTCTATGCGTGCCAGCCCGAGGTTGCGATTCCGCTTTTTGAGCGCGCTATGCGCCTCAGCCCGCACGATCCTGAGATTGCCTTCATGCTTTCCGGCATCGCAATGGCCTATCTCGTCGCTGGCGATTTCGAGGCGGCTCTCCACTGGGCCGATCGCTCGGTACAGCGAGCGCCAAATTGGGCTTCGGGGCACCGTATTTTGGTTGGAGCACTCGTGCTGTCTGGTCGGGAGGCGGAGGCGCAGGAAGCTGCTGCCACCATGCAGAGCATAACTTCACAGGAGCGCAGCCTGGAGGATGTTATCCCTCCTCTCCGGGACAAGGAGATTCGGGTCCGATACATCGCCGCTTTGAGATCGGCTGGCGTGCCAGGTTAATGACACCCTCATCAGCTAGCTGTCTGGTTGCGGATCATTGTTGGGATCCGGTAGGCTTGGCGATCATGGAGTACCGGCGCCGGTTTGAGCGTCTGCCGCGCGCCGTCCTGGGACGGAGGTGAGCCATGCACCAGATCCACCCCAATGCCCGTACCACCCCCGCGGTGGGTGCCTCGCGCGGCTTTGTCGGGCTGCCGGGCCTGCCCGGGCCCGTTACCGAGCGGCTGGAGGCGGCCTTTGCTTCGGCGCTGGCTGACCCAGACTTCCTGCGAGAGGTCGAGCGGACCGGCCTGCCGCTGCGCCCTCTCGTCAGCGCGGCGTATCGCGGGATGGCGATGGAGCCGAGACGACACTGCGCGAGCTTTGGCGCCGTCGCCCGTGGCGCGGATGAATCACTCATACCCCGCACACGGAGGACTGACTCTTTCGGTTGATGCGAAGCGAGAAGTCGTGATTCATCGGCGGGCACGGCTCCTGAAGCGAACCATGCGGGGATGGATGATCCGGGAGGACGTGCCGCCTGCCAAAATGCATCGTCTGGCGAAGATGGAGGGCGATGGTCGGGTGGCGCGGCGCCTGCTCGCCATCGCGGCGCCACTGAGCCGAAGATGGAGCCCTCATAGACTAAGGCCGGTGGATCCAGGAAGGCGAACAGGGTCGCCGCGAACAGCCGGCCGTGCTGCTCTTCGGACCGCGCTTCCGATCGCGCGGCCTCGTGCGGCGCGCCACCTGGAGGCTCGACCGCGGCCAGGGCCGCGACTGGATTGTCCGGTTGGCGAGCGATTATCGGGTGGACCTGATCCCTGATTGAGGCCGGAGGCCCTGATCTTCACAGCAGAGCCGGCGCCGCATTCCAGTCGATCAGCAAAGCCTCACGTGGCCATTCGGCGGGACAGGGATCCAGCCATCCATCCGGCTGCTCAAGGCCGCATCCTCCGGGCCGCCGTTCACGGTCGTCTTCTGAAGCTGTCGAGCCACGGCCGCCGGTGGCTCCGACGCTGGCGCCAAAGCGCGTTCGAGGATCGCGCGGTGCTCCTCCTCGGCCGAGCGTCCGTGGACGGCGGCCCGTTTCTCGAGGCGCCGGATCGTCTCCTCGCCCACGTCAGACAGCAGCAGCTGCGCCATTGTGTCCCCCTGAGGCCCGATGAATGCCTCGGCTCAACGCTGTTGAATGGCGCGTGACCTCGTTCCTTCCTCCGGGTTACAAGAAGGAATGGCTGCTCCCTCCCCTGCCCCGTCCTCCAAGACGAAGCCCTGGGATTTGCACCCCTCCTTGTCGGAAGATCGGCTTCGGCTCTGTGCCAGACTATTGGCAAACGCGCGGCGTGATGCCCTAGCCCTCGCCAACGAGAATCTC
>NZ_JAPFQI010000044.1 GCF_026183895.1 Sabulicella glaciei
GGCGACGCCGGCCCCGCCGCGTCCCACGCCGCCCCTGCCGCTGCCGCCGCCCCCGACCCCGCCGCCGCCCGAGCCGGCGCAGACGCCGGGCACTGGCCAAACGCCGCCCGTCCGCAACCCGGCGGAGCGCAGCCAGTCCGTGCTGAACACGCTGGAGCGCCTGCAGGCCGCGCAGCGCCAGACGCAGCCGCCCACCGCGCGCCCCAACCCGGCGCCGGGCGCGCCGCAGCAGGGCGGCGGCGTGCCGCAGGGCACCGCCAACCTCACGGCCAGCGAGCGCGCCGGCCTCGCCGACAAGATCAGCGAGTGCTGGTCGGTGGATGCGGGCGCGCCGGGGCTGAACCAGATCAGCGTGGAGCTTCGCGTCGAGGTGGATGCGGGCGGCGTGGTGCGCGTGGTGCGCCCCAACGGTAGCCCGCCCTCCGAGCCGCGCGCGCGCATGGTCTATGAGGCGGCGCGCCGTGCCCTGCTCGACCCGCGCTGCAACCCGCTGCCCCTGCCGCGCGAAAGGCTCGCCGCGCTGCGCGACGCCGTGTTCCGCTTCCGCCCGAGCGACCTCGGGCTGCGCTGACCCGCCCTCCCATGCCCGGGCACTTGACCCCTGTGCCGCAAGGGCCAAGGTGCAGCCCGCCGAGACCACCCCGGAGAGACAAGTCCGTGAGCATCAACCGCCGCCAACTCCTCGCCGCCGCGGGCGCCACCCCGCTGCTATCCGCCTCGGCCGCGCTGGCGCAGGGCGGCACGGTGATCGACATCACCCGCGCGCGCACGGATCCGATCCCCATCGCGATTCCCGACATGGCGGGCGGGCCGCTGGGCGCGCAGATCAGCCGGGTCATCGCCAACAACCTCCGCTCCTCCGGCCTGTTCCGCCCAGTCGAGCGCGCGGCCTTCATCCAGTCGCCCGACGCGGCCGCCGCGACGCCCCGCTTCCAGGATTGGCGCGTGATCGGTGCGGTGGCGCTGGTGACGGGGCGCGTGCAGCAGGGTGGCGACGGGCTGCGCGTCGAGTTCCGCCTGTGGGACGTGCTGCCGGAGCAGCAGGCGCTGGGCACCGCCTACAATGCCTCCGCCTCCAACTGGCGCCGCATCGCGCACATCATCTCGGACGACATCTACAAGCGGATGCTGGGCGAGGATGGCTACTTCAACACCCGCGTCGCCTATGTGAGCGAAACGGGGCCGCGCGACCGCCGGGTCCGTCGCCTCGCCATCATGGACCAGGATGGCGAGAACCACGCCTTCCTGACCGATGGCCGCTTCCAGGCACTGTCGCCACGTTTCCATCCGAACGCGCAGCAGATCGCCTTCATGTCGTATGAGCGGAACGAGCCGCGCGTGTGGCTGTTCAACCTGCAATCCGGCCGGCAGGAGCCGCTGGGCAGCTTTGGCGGCATGACACTGTCGCCACGCTTCTCGCCGGATGGGCGCTCCGTCGTGCTTTCGGCGATCCGGGGCGGCGACGCCAACATCTTCGTGGTGGACCTCGCCTCCCGACGCGAGCGGCAGCTCACCGCGGCGGCCGGGCTGGACGTGTCGCCCTGCTTCTCGCCGGACGGGTCGCAGATCGTCTTCAACTCGGACCGAGGCGGCGACCAGCAGCTCTACGTCATGGACGCGGGCGGCGGCGGCGCGCGGCGCATCTCCTTCGGCAATGGGCGCTATGCGACCCCGGTCTGGTCGCCGCGCGGCGACCTGATCGCCTTCACCCGCATCGCGCGCGGCCAGTTCGCCATCGGCGTGATGCGCCCCGACGGCTCGGGCGAGCGCATCCTGTCCGAGGGCTGGGCGATGGAAAGCCCCACCTTCGCGCCCAATGGGCGGGTTCTGATGTTCTACCGCGAAAGCCAGGCGCGCGACGCGCGGGGCGGCGGCTACTCGGCACGCCTCGCATCCATCGACATCGCCGGCTTCAACGAGCGGCCGATTCCCACCCCCACCGACGCAACCGAGCCAAGCTGGTCTCCGTTGCTCGGATGAGCAGCCTTGCGCCAAGCGGGAAGCTTTCTGCCTTGATTGCGCCGCGTGGCAAGGCTACCGGGGCAGACAGGCTTTTGCGCTGCAACACGCGCTTCCCGCACACTGGCTTGAACAGGAGAACACCCATGGCCACCACGAAGCCCCTTCTCGCCGCCCTGATGGCGGCGGGCCTTCTCGTCGCCTGCTCGTCCACCGACGAGAACGCAGCCGCCACCGGCGCCGGCGGCGCAGCCGGGCTCGGCGGCGCAGGCGGCCTCGGTTCGGGCACGGTCCGCCCGGGCTCGCAGGAGGATTTGGTGGCCAATGTCGGCGACCGCGTGTTCTTCGACACGGATCGCTCCTCCATCCGCGCCGACCAGCGCACCGTGCTGGAGCGCCAGGCGCGCTGGCTTGGCCAGTACCCGCAGGTGCAGGTGATGGTGGAAGGCCATGCGGACGAGCGCGGCACGCGCGAGTACAACCTCGCCCTCGGCCAGCGCCGCGCCAATGCGGCGCGTGACGTGCTGGTGGCCTCTGGCGCGTCGGGCGCGCGGGTCCAGACCATCTCCTATGGCAAGGACCGGCCGGATGCGCTGGGCTCGAGCGAGGAAGCCTGGGCCCAGAACCGTCGCGCCGTCACCGTGGTGCGCTGACCACCGGCGCTTTGCCGGTGGCATGATCCAGGGGGATCGCTCCAATGGCCATGTTCCGTGCTGACACCGCGTCCTCCCGCAAGGGAGGCGCCGCCCGGCTCCTCGCCGCCGCACTGCTCGCGGGCGGGATCTGGGCCGCGCCGGCCGCAGCGCAGATGGACAGCCGCGAGGCGATCGCCCTGCAGAACCAGATCCTGCAGCTCCGGCAGGAGATGGAATTCCTCCGCCGCGGCGGCGCTCCTGTGGCGCCGCCCATGGCCGTGCCGCGCGGCGGCCCAGTCGGTGGCGGAGAGCTGGTGAACCAGCTGCTGGAGCGCGTTTCCATCCTGGAGGAGGAGCTTCGCCGCTCCCGCGGCCGGGTGGAGGTGCTGGAGAACCAGAACGGACGCCTGCGCGCCGATGTGGAGAAGCTCCAGGGCGACCTGGATTTCCGCCTGAGCCGCATCGAGGGCGGCGGGGGAGGGAGCGCTGCTTCGTCCGCCCCTGCGCGCCCCTCGGCTCCGGCGCCCGCCGCACCTGCCGCGCCCGCGGCAGCCTCCGCCCCCGCCCCGCGCACGCCGGAGGCAGCGATCCGCGAAGGACAGGCCGCGCTGGGTCGCCGGGACTTCGCCGCCGCCGAGCAGGCGGCGCGCGAGGTGCTGGCCTCCCGGAGCGGTGCGCAGACGTTGAATGCTCAGCTTCTGCTCGGCGAGGCGCTGGCCGGGCGTCGCGATTTCGGCAACGCGGCCATCGCCTTCAACGAGGCCTATACGCGCTCCCGCACCGGCCCGCGCGCGCCGGAGGCGCTGCTCGGCCTTGCCAATGCCTTCACCGGCCTGGGTTCGCGCCGCGAGGCCTGCGACACGCTGGACGACCTCAGTTCACAATTCCCGCGCCTGTCGGGGCCGCTGTCGCAGCGGGCGGCGCAGACTCGGCAAAGGGCGCAGTGCCGCTAGCCCCGGTCGGGGAGGCGGAATTCGCGGCGCTGATGGCGCCGCTCGGACCCTTCGGGCCGCTTGTCGCAGTGGGATGTTCCGGGGGGCCGGACTCCCTTGCCCTTGCCTGGCTCGCGCATCGCTTGCGACCGGGGCAGGTGCTGGCCCTGGTGGTGGATCACGGGCTGCGGGCGGAAAGCGCGGCCGAGGCGGCCGGGACCATCACGCAGCTTGAGGGGCGCGGCATCGCGGCGCGGCTCCTTTCCCTTTCCCTGGCGGCCGGCGCTGGCATGCAGGAACGCGCGCGCGCCGCCCGCCGGGCCACCCTTCTCGGCGCTTGCCGGCAGGCGGGCGCGCTGCACCTGCTTCTCGCGCATCACCTGGAGGACCAGCGGGAAACGCTGCTGATGCGCGCCCTTGCCGGAAGCGGGGCCTGGGGCCTGGGCGGCATGGTGCCCGTCCACCCCTCCGTCGAAGCGCTGGTGCTGCGTCCCTTGCTGGGCCTGAGCCGTACCCGGCTGCGCGCGACCTGCGAGGCGGCGGGGCTGACGCCGGTGGAGGATCCATCCAACCGGGACCCGCGATTCCTGCGTGCCCGGCTGCGCGAAGCTCCGTCCGGCCTCGACCCCGCGCCCTTCGCGCGGCGCCGCGCCCGGATGGCGCGGGAGGTGGCCGAGCGCCTCGCGACGGCAGCGGCGATCCTGCCGGAAGGCTGCGCGCGGCTCGACTTCGCGGCGCTGGGACAGGACGCCGTGGCGGCCCTGGCCCTGGCGCGGCTGGTGCAGGCCGTGGGGGGCGGGGCGCACCCTGCCGCGCCCCCAGCACTCCGCCGCCTGCTGGCGGCAAGGGAAGGATCCCTGGGCGGGGCGATGCTGCGGCGGGATGGTTGGCTGCTGCGCGAGACCCCGGCCCCGCCCGTGCCGGCCGAGGCGGGCGCGCTCTGGGATGGGCGGTTCCGTCTGGGTGCGGCCGCGCCGGGTCTTTCCTTCGGCGCGCTGGGCGCCGAAGCGGCCCGGTTCCGCGCCGCGCGACGCGACCTGCCGGCACGCGCCCTCCGGGCACTGCCAGCCCTGCGGGACGGGGAAGGGCGGCTGGTGGCGGCGCCGCATGTCCCGTTTTCGGCCCTGCCGCCGGGCGTGCTGCATCCGCTTCGCTTCGCGCCGCGTTCCGGTCCGGTCACGGAATGTTTTGGTCGGGGCGAACCCCCGTGCCAAAGTGCCCTGGACTTCCTATGTTCACGGATATCCGGCTGCGTGGCCGGCGAAGGGGAACGCGCAACGTGAGCAATTTCGGCCGCAACCTGGCCCTTTGGGTGATCGTGGCGCTGCTTCTGGTGGCTTTGTTCAACCTGTTCCAGCCCTCGGGCACGAGCAGCCGGTCCCAGACGCAGGTGGCCTATAGCGACTTCCTGAACGAAGTGAATGCCGGCCATGTCCGTGACGTGGTGATCCAGGGCCGCACCGTCGTTGGGCAGCTTTCCGACGGGCGCAGCTTCAGCACCTACACGCCCGAGGACCCGGCGCTGGTGTCTCGCCTGACGGAGAAGGGCGTCCGCGTGGTGGCGCGGCCGGAGGAAAGCGAGGTCAACCCGCTCTTCCAGATCCTGATCTCCTGGTTCCCGATGCTGCTGCTGATCGGTGTCTGGATCTTCTTCATGCGCCAGATGCAGGGCGGCGGCGGCCGGGCCATGGGCTTCGGCAAGAGCCGCGCCAAGCTGCTGACGGAGAAGCATGGCCGCGTCACCTTCGACGACGTGGCCGGCATCGACGAGGCGAAGGGCGAGCTGGAGGAGATCGTGGACTTCCTGCGCGACCCGCAAAAGTTCCAGCGCCTGGGCGGCAAGATCCCCAAGGGCGTGCTGCTGGTCGGCCCGCCGGGCACCGGCAAGACGCTGCTGGCGCGCTCCATCGCCGGCGAGGCGAATGTCCCCTTCTTCACCATCTCCGGCTCCGACTTCGTCGAGATGTTCGTGGGCGTCGGCGCCAGCCGCGTGCGCGACATGTTCGAGCAGGGCAAGAAGAACGCGCCCTGCCTGATCTTCATCGACGAGATCGACGCGGTGGGCCGCCACCGCGGCGCCGGGCTGGGCGGCGGCAACGATGAGCGCGAGCAGACGCTAAACCAGATGCTCGTCGAGATGGACGGCTTCGAAAGCAACGAGGGCGTCATCATCATCGCTGCGACCAACCGGCCGGACGTGCTGGACCCCGCGCTGCTGCGCCCGGGCCGCTTCGACCGGCAGGTCGTCGTGCCGAACCCCGACGTGGTGGGCCGCGAGAAGATCCTGCGCGTGCATATGCGCAAGGTCCCGCTGGCCTCCGACGTGGAGCCCAAGACCATCGCCCGCGGCACGCCCGGCTTCTCCGGCGCCGACCTCGCTAATCTCGTGAACGAGGCGGCGCTGCTGGCCGCGCGCTCCGGCCGCCGCACCGTCGGCATGGCGGAGTTCGAGGCGGCGAAGGACAAGGTGATGATGGGCGCCGAGCGCCGCTCCCTCGTCATGTCCGACGACGAGAAGCGCATGACCGCCTATCATGAGGCCGGCCATGCCCTCGTCGCCATGCATGAGGAGGAGTGCGACCCGGTCCACAAGGCCACCATCATCCCGCGTGGCCGCGCGCTGGGCCTCGTGATGTCGCTGCCGGCGGGCGACCGCTACAGCAAGCACAAGTCCAAGATGATGGCCGAGCTGGCGATGGCCATGGGCGGCCGCGTGGCGGAAGAGATCGTCTTCGGCCCCGACAAGGTGAGCAACGGCGCCTCGGGCGACATCAAGATGGCGACCAACCAGGCGCGCATGATGGTCACCGAGTGGGGCATGAGCGACAAGCTCGGCATGGTCGCCTACGGCGAGAACAGCCAGGAGGTGTTCCTGGGCCATTCCGTCACCCAGTCGAAGAACCTGTCGGAGGAAACGGCGCGCCTGATCGACGCCGAGATCCGCGGGATCATCGACAACTCCTATGCCCGCGCGAAGCATATCCTCACCGAGAACCGGGAGGAGCTGGAGCGGCTGGCCAAGGGGCTGCTGGAGTACGAGACGCTTTCGGGCGACGAGATCCGGCAGGTCCTCCGCGGCGAGCCGGTGGTGCGGAACCGGCCGGACGAGCCTGCTTCCTCCGGCCGCGGAAGCGTGCCCTCCTCGGGGCGCAACCCGCGACCGGATGCGGGCGGCTTCAGCCCACAGCCGGCGGGCTGATCCTGGCCTTCGGTTGAACAACGGCGGCGCGCTTCGGCGCGCCGCTTTCGTGTCGGGGGGACGGTGGAGTTCTTCGAGCCGCTGGGATTGCTGGATGGACCCGTGGGCTTCGCCGCCATCCGCGATGGGCTGGCCCTGCCGCTGCAGGGCGGCCCGCTCGCCTTCACCCTGCTGCGTGACGGGACGGGCCAGTGGCGCGCCCTGGAGGATGCGCCCGAGGCGCTGACCCGCGCCCCCGCGCCCTTTGCCCGGATGGAGCGGCACCGCGCCCGCCCGCTCGTCATGGGCATCGTGAACTGCACGCCCGACAGCTTCTCCGGCGACGGGCTCGGCGATCTCCACGCGGCCGCGATCGCCCAGGGCGTGGCCATGCTCGAAGCCGGGGCCGACCTGCTCGACATCGGCGGCGAAAGCACCCGCCCTGGCGCCGAGCCCGTCCCGCCGGAGGAGGAGATCGCCCGCATCCTCCCGGTGGTCCGGGAATTGGCGCGGCTTGCCCCCGTCTCGCTGGACACGCGCAATGCCCGCACCATGGCAGCGGGGCTGGAGGCCGGGGCCGCGGCCATCAACGACGTCAGCGCCCTGCGCCATGACGGGGATGCGCTGCGCGTCATCGCCCAGGCCCGCTGCCCCGTCATCCTGATGCATGCCCGCACCACCGACCCCCGCACCATGCAGCGCGACGTCGCCTACGTCGACGCGGCGCTGGAGGTGGCGCGCTTCCTGGAGGGCCGCGTGGCAACGATCGAGCGCCTGGGCATCCCCCGCTCGCGCATCGCCGTGGACCCGGGGATCGGCTTCGGCAAGCGGGTGCAGGACAACCTGGACGTCGTGACGCGGCTGCCGCTCCTCGCCTCCATCGGCTGCACCATCCTGGTCGGCGCCAGCCGCAAGGGCTTCGTCGGCAAGGTGACGGGGGTGGAGGAGGCGGGGCGCCGCGTCATGGGCAGCGTCGCCCTGGCGCTGGAGGCGGCGTCGCGCGGGGCGCATGTGGTGCGGGTGCACGACGTGGCGGCAACGGTGCAGGCGCTGCGGATGCAGGAAGCGGTGCGCGCCGGCTTCGAGGCCTGAGCGCCGGGCTTGCACGAAGTCGCGGGACGCCAAACATCAAGGGGGACGATGTCCCTCCCCAAGCTCGGGCTGCTGCTCTTCGCCCTCTTCTTCCTGTTGCCCATCGCGGTCTCGGCCCTGCTGCACCAGCGCAGCGGGATCGGCGCCGGCTGGGCGGTGGCCGACCGGTCGAGCGCCGGGCTGCTGCCTGACCCGGCGACCCACCGGGCCGCGGTGGTACGGGTGTTGGCGGCGCCCACGGTGCGCTGGCGCGGCGTCGTCGCCGTGCATTCCTGGATCGTCGTGAAGCCCGAGGGGGCGCGGCGCTACACGCGCTACGACTACACCGCCTGGGGCGACCCGATCCGCGTGGATGGCTTCGCGCCCGACGGGCGCTGGTTCGGCCGCGCTCCGGAACTGGTCTTCGCCGCGGATGGCGAGGCGGCGGAGGCGATGATCCCGCGGCTGCGCGCCGCCATTGAGTCCTACACCTGGCGCAACCGCGGCGACTACCGCGCCTGGCCCGGTCCGAACTCCAACACCTTCGTCCAGGCGGTGATGGACACCGTGCCGGAGGCCGGGGTGGTGCTGCCGCCCAACGCCATCGGCAAGGACTTCCCGCATGACGGACGGTGGCTGCGCCTCACCGGGACCGGGCTGCGGCTCAGCCTCGGCGGCTATGCCGGGCTGGCCGTGGGCTGGGCGGAAGGGCTGGAGGTGAACATCCTTGGCGCGGTGGCGGGCCTCGATGTCCGGCGCCCGGCACTTAAGCTGCCGGGACTGGGGCGGCTCGGTCTGGCCGCCGCGCCGGGCGAGGCATAGGCCATGTTTCCCGGCCGCATTTTCCGAGGCGCCAGGCGATTCCGCTTGGCTTGAAAATGCTCCAGGGAGACCTGTGCGCGGAACGCTTGCGGCGCGGCATCGTGTCTGATTCCCTTGCAGGCGACGGCACATGGAGTGACCTCGATGTCGCACCGCGTGATTGGCCAGGAGAGCCTCGACGC
>NZ_JAPFQI010000045.1 GCF_026183895.1 Sabulicella glaciei
CAGCCTGGGTGCGCCGCCTGACCGGCGCGAGGTCGCCGCCCGCGGTGGCCAGCGGCCGGCGCGCGAGCCGGGCGCGGGCGCGCTGGGCTTGGCCCTGGGGCCGCGGCAGGGCGGGGGCGAGGGCGCGTCGGTGACGCGCGTCGCGCCCGAGAGTGCGGCGGCCGAGCGCGGCCTGCAGCCGGGCGACGTGATCCTTCGTGTCGGCAACCAGGAGATCAAGGGACCGGGCGACGTCGTGGCGGCGGTCGAGGCCGCGCGCCAGGCGGGGCGGCCTGTGGTCGCGCTGCAGATCCAGCGCGGCGAGGCCAGCAGCTTCATTGCTGTTCCCCTGCGGCAGCAGGGCTGACAGACAGGGTGCGAAAAGGAGCGGACTGCCATGGCGACCCTGCGGCGTGCAGCCATCGTCTCGCTGGCAGCCCTGCTCCTTGCTCTTGGCGTCCTGATCTGGCGGCTCTCTGCAGGCCCTGTCTCCATGCCTGCGCTGCTGCCCTACATGGAATCGGCGCTCGATCCGGTAGGCCCTCAGCGGATCGAAATTGGCGGTGTGCGGATCGGTTGGAAGGTGTGGAGTGAAGGCGGCCTGGCTCCGGTGCAGGTTCTCCTCTTGCGTGTCCGCCTGCTCGGAGTGGAAGGCGAGGAGCTTGCGCGGCTTCCGGAGGCCCGCCTTGCCCTCGCGCCGCTGCCCCTGGTCACGGGCCGCGCCGTCCCGCGCAAGGTCAGCCTGCACGAACCGATCCTCAGGCTCGACTTGCAGGCAGAAGGGCTCGGCCTGGCTCGGACGCGCGGTGATGGCGACGCAGGGCCCGAGCTTCGCGAGCTGACTCGCGTCGCCATCCAGAACGGCCGGGTTGAGTTTGTTCAGGAGGCGGGGCCTCCGCTGGCGCTGCGGAACGTTGCATTGGACCTTGCGCGCGGCCCTGTAGGTGCCTTGACGGGACAGGCGGAGGCTGAGCTTGCCGCTGGCGACGAGACCACCCAGCTTCGCCTGACCGTCGAAGGCCAAGCCGGGGCGCTACGCCTGGAACTCCTTGCGCCTCAGCTGCCTGCCGGCGCGCTAGCCCGGGCCCTGCATCCGAGCTTTGCGGAAAGCTCAACCGGAAGCGAGGCGAGGGCCGATCTGGTCGTCCGCGCCGTGCTGGACGGTGAATTCATGCCCCGGACGGCGGAGGCGACGCTGGAGGTTGGCGAGACGGCACTTCCGCTCGGGGAGGTGGGCCACCTCCCCATTGCTGGGCTGCGTGCCGAGGTCGCGGCCGAGGGAAGTGGGCTTCGCCTTCGCAGCCTGATGCTGCGTCTGCCGCCTGGCCCTGGGGCAGAAGCGGGACCCACTCTCACCGCCGGAGGTACAGCGCAGCTCACGGACGGGGCTTGGCACGCGGAATTGGAGATCGGGCTCGAGCAACTCCACCTCGCCGGCCTCGGAACGTGGTGGCCCGAAGGGCTTGCCCCGGCTGCCCGAGACCGGGCCTTACAGAACCTGCTCGCGGGGGAGATCCGGGACGGGACATGGCACCTGTCCCTCGTCGCCGCGAACGACCTGTCCGAGTTCCGGCTTGAGGATCTCTCGGGCCAAGCTCAGCTGACGAATGTCGGCCTCCGGTGGCACCCTGGCGCGTTGCCGCTGAACGGCGTGTTCGGCACGGTGATCTTCTCTCGGGAGGCGGTCGTGCTTGCGGGGGCGGAGGGGCACCAGGCCGGAACCGACATCCACCTGGAGGCCGTACGGCTTCGCCTCGCTGACCCAGGCTCCGAGGGATTGCGGGCGGCCGTGTCCGGACGGATCGTCGGGTCGGTGTCCGACGCCTGGGCCCTCCTGCGGGACCCGCAGCTTGAGCTGCTTCTCCCCGGCGCGCCCTCGGCTTCCAAACCCTCAGGAAGCTTCTCCACGGAGATCACGGCGACGTTTCCTCTGACGCGCGGGGATCCTGCCCAGCCGGTGGAAGCGGAGGCCGAAGTGGCGTTCGCGGCAGGCGGTGAGCCCATGCCGGTCCGCGTCACGGCCCATGGGACGCTGGAGCGCCTTCGTGTTTCGCTCGCTGCGCCCCGGCTCGACCCTGCGGTGATACAGCGCGTGCTGGCTCCTCTGGGGGCGCTGCCCACATTCGAGGGCGAGGTGGCGCTCGCCCTGGATGCGACCCTGGGTCCAGATTTTGTGCCACTTGTGGCGGAGGGTGTGATTGAGGCCGGGCCCGGCACCTTGCACCCGGAGGGCGCCGGGCCGGTGCGCTTCTCCGCCCTGCGGCTCGAGGTTGGCGCAGAAGGTCGCGCGATGCATCTGCGGAAGTTCATGGTGTCACTGGCCCCATCTGCTACGGAGGCAGAGACCGGGCCAATCATCACAGCGCAAGGCCAAGCACGTCTCCTCTCCGGGGCATGGCGCGCGACGGCTGATCTCGAACTCGACCGCGCACCGCTTGCCGCGCTGGAGACGTGGTGGCCGACGGGTCTTGCTCCCGCAGCCCGCTCCTGGGTCGCGGAGAACCTGGTCGGTGGTGTTGTCCGCAACGGGCGCTGGCGCCTTGTCGGCACGGCAAAGGACGAACTCTCTGATGCGCGCCTCGTCTCGCTGGAGGGGCAGGCGACGCTGGAGGAGGTTGGCATCCGCTGGCACCCGGCCCTTCGGCCGGTGCGGGGGCTGTTCGGCACGGCGCGCTTTGAGACGGAGGCGATTGTCGTTATCGCTTCTGGTGGACAGCAAGAGGGGTCTGGGCTGCGCCTACCCGAAGCCCGGCTTCGGCTGACCGGCCTTGGCGCGGGGCCGACGCGGGCGGAGATCAGCGGGCGCGCCGTTGGACCTGTTTCCGACCTCTGGGCGCTGCTGCGCGAGCCGCGGCTCCGCTTGCTGGAGGGGCGCAGCCTGCCGATCCGCAACCCGACGGGAAGCATTGCCGCCGAAATCCGCGCCACCGTGCCGCTGGCCGGGCCTTCGGCGGCGCGCGACCCCTCCTACAACGTCTCCGCGCGGGTCACCGACCTACGCCTTCCCGACGTCGCGCTCGGCCGGGGTCTCCATGACGGCAATTTCGAGGTGACTGTGGATGGGGACGGGGTGAAGGCCGAGGGTCGCGCGCACCTTGGCGACATCTCGCTGCGCGGCAACCTTGCCCTCGCTTTCGCTGGCCCAGGTCCTGCGCTGCAGATTACCGCGACGACGCGGGTCGCGGCTGCACGGATGACCGAGTTCGGCCTTGACCCTGGCTCCATGCTCGAGGGTCCGGTCGGCCTGACCCTGCACTACAACGGTGGCGACGGGAGCGACCGCCTGGGAATCCGCGCCGATCTTTCTGCTGCGGAGATCGCGCTGCCGCAGATCGGTTACGCGAAGCCTTCTGGGACAGCAGCGGCGGCCGATGCTTCGCTGGTCCTCGAGGATGGTGGGATCGGATCCATCGAGAGTGCCTCCCTCGACGCGCCGGGGCTTCACATTCGCGGCCGCGCGCCGGAGGGGCTCGACGGTCCGATCGAGGTGGAAGAGGCGCGGTTCGGCGAGACTCATCTCTCCGCCACGCTTGAGCAGCAGGCAGAGGGGTGGCGGGTCGCTCTGCGCGGCGCCTCGCTCGACCTGCGCCCCTTCCTTGGGGGCGGAGGGGGCGGGGCGGGCGGTGGAAGCGGGTCATCCTTGCCGCCAGTGGAACTGGAGGCACGGTTCGATCAGGTTCTCGTTCCAAACGATTTCGGTCCGCTGCATGAGGTCACGGCCCAGGCGAGCTTCGCCGCGGGCGGGGACCTGCGCTCCGCCCGCGTGAACTCCGGCGGCTCCGGAGGCTTGTCGGCCGCGGTCGCGCCGCGTCCCGGTGGCGGGTGGGCCATCGAGGCGCAGGCCACCGACGCGGGGGCGGCCCTGGCCGCCTTCGGCCTCGGCGTGCGTGTCGAGGGCGGGCAGTTGAACCTGTCGGCTGTGCAGGAGGGTGGGCCCGGTGGCCCGATCGTTGGCACAGCCGAACTTGAGAATTTCGCGCTCCGTGACGCGCCTGCCGGGGCGAAGCTGCTCCAAGCTATCACGGTCTTCGGCCTGCTCGACGCGCTCAGCGGACCTGGACTGAACTTCGCACAGCTCCACCTTCCCTTCCGCTACGCGGGAGGAGTGATTGATATAGGCGAGGCGCGGGCTTTCTCGGCCTCCTTGGGGATCACAGCAACGGGGCAGGTGAATCTCAACGAGAATGTGCTCGACCTGCGCGGCACGATCGTGCCCGCCTACATCATCAACTCGTTGCTTGGGCACTTGCCGCTGGTTGGACGCCTGTTCAGTCCAGAGGCTGGCGGAGGGCTGTTCTCGGCCGCTTTCACGGCGAGCGGCCCAATCAGCGACCCCTCCATCAACATCAACCCATTGAGCGCAGTGACGCCAGGCTTCCTGCGAGGGCTGTTCGATCTGGACGATGAGGACGCGCCGCAGCGGTAACCATGAGGCATGTGATGTGAGAATAAAGACGCTGCCATGCCCTGCGAAGCGCCAGGAGTCCCATCAAGCTCAAGCCTGCACAGCCCGACTGCCGCACCGTTCCGTGCTCGATGCGCGCCATCACTGCCGCTACCGAACAAGAGCTTCTTACCTCGCCGCAGTCCTAGGCGTCGCAGTCCATCATCGATCCCAATGCTCTTCGGGGCAGGTTCCGAAAGGCACTTTGAATTGGGGCGCGCCCCTCCTGCTGGTGCGGTGGCCTAGAGCACGTTCCGCCCGAGCTGATTCGCGAAAGCGCTTCCCCGACGCGGGGGTGATCTGATTCACCCTTCCTGCTGAGTGGAGACAGAAAGGCATGGCGAAAACCTTGTCGGAGG
>NZ_JAPFQI010000046.1:0-2729 GCF_026183895.1 Sabulicella glaciei
ATGAGCCTATCGGGCGATTAGGACCGCTCGGCTGAGCGCATTGCTGCGCGTATACCTGCGGCCTATCAACGTGCTGGTCTTGCACGGCCCTCGGGGAGACCTGGTTTTGAGGTGGGTTTCCCGCTTAGATGCCTTCAGCGGTTATCCCGTCCGCACTTGGCTACCCAGCTGTGCCACTGGCGTGACAACTGGTGCACCAGAGGTGCGTCCATCCCGGTCCTCTCGTACTAGGGACAGATCCTCTCAAGTCTCCAACACCCACAGCAGATAGGGACCGAACTGTCTCACGACGTTCTAAACCCAGCTCACGTACCGCTTTAATCGGCGAACAGCCGAACCCTTGGGACCTGCTCCAGCCCCGGGATGCGATGAGCCGACATCGAGGTGCCAAACCTCCCCGTCGATGTGGACTCTTGGGGGAGATCAGCCTGTTATCCCTAGAGTACCTTTTATCCGTTGAGCGATGGCCCGTCCACGAGGGACCACCGGATCACTAAGGCCGACTTTCGTCTCTGTTCGCGCTGTCACGCTCACAGTCAGGCGGGCTTATGCCTTTGCACTCAACAGCCGATGTCCGACCGGCTTGAGCCCACCATCGCGCGCCTCCGTTACAATTTGGGAGGCGACCGCCCCAGTCAAACTGCCCACCACGCAGGGTCCCGGCCCGGGATCACCAGGCTCGGTTAGATGCCAAAAAGGCGCAGGGTGGTATTTCAAGGTTGGCTCCACCAGAGCTAGCGCCCCGGCTTCATAGCCTCCCACCTATCCTACACAGCCCCTTCCTGGCACCACTGCGAAGTTGCAGTAAAGGTTCATAGGGTCTTTCCGTCTAACTGCGGGTACCCCGCATCTTCACGGGGAATTCAATTTCGCTGAGCCCATGCCGGAGACAGTGGGGAGGTCGTTACGCCATTCGTGCAGGTCGGAACTTACCCGACAAGGAATTTCGCTACCTTAGGACCGTTATAGTTACGGCCGCCGTTTACCGGGGCTTCAGTTCGGAGCTTGCACTCCTCCCTTTAACCTTCCGGCACCGGGCAGGCGTCAGACCCTATACGTCATCTCTCGATTTCGCAGAGCCCTGTGTTTTTACTAAACAGTCGCCACCCCCTGCTTTGTGCCACCCCACCCTGGTTGCCCAGGACAGGGTCTCGCTTATCCCGAAGTTACGCGAGCAATTTGCCTAGTTCCTTCGACATGGTTCTCTCAAGCGCCTTGGTATGCTCTACCAGTCCACCTGTGTCGGTTTCGGGTACGGTCCAATGCCAGAGCTGTTTCCCGGATCCCTCCAACCGCCCATCCAATCCAATAAGGATGAACAGCACTTCAGAACCGTCACTTCTGGCGGGCTCGGGAATATTCACCCGATTCCCATCGGCTACGGCTGTCGCCCTCGCCTTAGGGGCCGGCTCACCCTGCGCGGATTAACCTTGCGCAGGAACCCTTGGACTTTCGGCGAGAGGGTTTCTCACCCTCTTTGTCGCTACTCATGTCCGCATTCGCACTTCCCATACCTCCAGGACCCCTCGCAGGTATCCCTTCACAGGCCTAGGGAACGCTCCGCTACCACGTGCTTACGCACATCCACAGCTTCGGTGCATGGCTTGAGCCCCGTTACATTTTCGCCGCAGGACAGCTAATAGACCAGTGAGCTATTACGCTTTCTTTAAAGGATGGCTGCTTCTAAGCCAACCTCCTGGTTGTTTTGGCCGTCCCACATGCTTTCCCACTTAGCCATGACTTGGGGACCTTAGCTGGTGGTCTGGGCTGTTTCCCTCTCGACAATGGACCTTAGCACCCACTGTCTGTCTGCCAGGCTGCACTCACCGGCATTCGGAGTTCGGTAGGGTTTGGTAGGGCTTTGGGCCCCCCTAGCCCTTCCGGTGCTCTACCTCCGATGGTGACCACCTGACGATCTACCTCAATAGATTTCGCGGAGAACCAGCTATTTCCGAGTTTGATTGGCCTTTCACCCCTAGCCACAGCTCATCCCCGACTTTTTCAACAGGCGTGGGTTCGGCCCTCCAGTGGGTGTTACCCCACCTTCAGCCTGGCCATGGCTAGATCACTCGGTTTCGGGTCTCATGCCGGCAACTGAACGCCCTGTTCAGACTCGCTTTCGCTGCGCCTCCACCTATCGGCTTAAGCTTGCTGCCAACACGAACTCGCGGACCCATTATACAAAAGGTACGCCGTCACCCCACAAGGAGGCTCCGACTGCTTGTAAGCGTCCGGTTTCAGGTCTCTTTCACTCCCCTCGTCGGGGTGCTTTTCACCTTTCCCTCACGGTACTTGTGCACTATCGGTCGCCAAGGAGTATTTAGGCTTGGAGGGTGGTCCCCCCATGTTCAGACAAGGTTTCACGTGCCCCGCCCTACTCGATCACCCCACACCACATCACGCCTACGGGACTATCACCCACTTTGGTGCGCCTTTCCAAACGCTTCGGCTTATTGGTGCAAGGCAAATGGCCTAATCCGCTTTCGCTCGCCACTACTCGCGGAATCTCTGTTGATGTCTTTTCCTCCAGGTACTGAGATGTTTCAGTTCCCCGGGTTCGCCTCGTGATCCTATGGATTCAGACCACGATCTCCTCGCGGAGGGGTTTCCCCATTCGGACATCCGCGGATCAACGATCGCTCGCATCTCCCCGCGGCTTTTCGCAGCGTGCCACGTCCTTCATCGCCTCTTGGCGCCAAGGCATCCACCGAACGCCCTTATCGCGCTCA
>NZ_JAPFQI010000047.1 GCF_026183895.1 Sabulicella glaciei
TCTGGTCTAGGAGGCGCGATGCGCCGGCAGAACGCCTTGCTTCTTTCCCTGGTCACCGGCGCGGCCATCGTCGTGTTGTCAGTCGGCTTCGCCTTGCTCCACTGAACAGCCGCGGCAGGGGAGGGCCGATACCTTGTTTGCCTCCAGGGCCAGTTCCACCCGCTTGCCCGACTTCTGCAGCCCTTCGGACGCCGCACACCAATGCTCACGAACAAGCCGCATATCGCGTTCTCTGGGTCCATGCGCTGACGCAGCATGAGGTCACGTGCCTCCAGCAGCTTGCACATGCCTGGGGCCGCCTCACTCTTGACGCGCATTGGCCGGTAGAAGCTTGGTTCAGGGGTTGCGGAGGGCGAGGTCGGCCAAAGAAACGTCGGTCGATACGTCCGATGCGCCAGTGCGTCGGCAGACCTCCCCGGCGAGCGCATCCTGCGGTGCTGATTGCGGCGCCCGGGTGGGGAAAGGGCATCAGCCCATCAAGGCAGCCCCGCTCCTTCCGGTGGCGGCGGTGCTCGGGCCAGGGCGCTTCGTCATTGTCATTGAACTGGTCGTGGCTGGCCTGCGCGCGCACGGCCACCATATGGCACGAGATGAGATTTGCAGCGCCACTCGCGACGCGGCCAGACCCGGCGCGCGCCATCAAGGATGCCATCGCGCGCCGCGTTGTCGCCGTGTTCAACGATCGCGCGCGGGGCGAGGCGCCGGTGGCACGCCGCCTCGACGGCTTGTTCGGCCCCAAGGCTGTGGCATGGCGAGTCCATGGCGACGTCACCTCGATGATGGTTGGCGGCCTATCCTCGCTGCTGCTCCAGATGCTCCATCCGGGAGTACTGGCCGGCGTCTGGGATCATTCGAATTTCCGAACCGACATGCAGGGGCGCCTGCGCCGCACCGCGCGCTTCATCGCTTTGACTACCTATGGCGGGCGCGAGGAGGCCGAGGCGGTGATCGCCCGTGTCCGCCGCATCCATGATCGGGTGGGTGGCACCCTGCCCGACGGCACGCCCTATGCCGCGAACGACCCGGCGCTGCTGGCCTGGGTCCATGTCACCGAGGCGGTAAGCTTCCTGAATGCCTGGCGGCGCTACGTCGAACCTGGCATGTCGTCCGTGGACCAGGATCGTTACTTTGCGGAGATGGCGCAGGTGGGACGCGCATTGGGCGCGGCGCCCGTGCCGGACGACCGGGTGGCGGCGCGTCGCCTGATCCTGGACTACCGGCCGCACTTGCGGACCGACGCCCGCACGCGCGAAGTCCGCCGACTGGTGTTGAAGGCGGTCACGACCGACCCTCTGGCTGGGCGCGTGCAGGCGCTGGCGAATCATGCGTCGATCGATCTCCTGCCCGATTGGGCGCGGCGCATGCACGGGCTGCCCAATCCCCTTCTCGCCCGTCCCCTCCTGCGCGCCGGAACGTTCGGCGTGGCGCAAACCCTTCGCTGGGCGTTCCGCTGAAAGGAGTCCCGGCGACAGACGCTCGGATCTGGGCCATTGGTGGAAGACCTGGACACGGCGAAGGGTAAGAGCATCGACGGGGCGTCTCGGCCGACGCCGCTGGCGCGGGACCTTTCCGAGGCGCTCCTGGACAGGCGGCAGGTGAGGGAGATGGCGCCTCTCTTTCACTCGAACGGGCTCGATAGGATGACCTTCGGCAGGTGACCGCCCTCATCACCCAGCGTCGTGCGATTTCCGGCTCGCCCCGTGCGCGCCACGCCCCATATCGCCGCACATGACGCAAACAGCGACGCTTGGCCGGCGCCGTCCGTGCTCTGGAACCCTGGCCGCCGCCCCAACACCCCAGCGGCCGCGGGAGATCCCGCGTTGAACCCGCCGGTTGCTGCACCGGCCCTCGCCACCGCACTGGCCTCCTTCCCCGCCGATGGCATTGCCGTGGTGTTCGGCGCTGGAGGCGGCATCGGCGGGGCGCTGCTGGCGCGGCTGCGCGCCGAACCCGCCTTTCAGGCCGCGATCGGCTTCGGGCGCACCACCCTGCCGCCGATCGACCTGGAGGACGAGGCGAGCCTCGCCAGGGCGGTGGCGCAGGCGGCCGAGGTCGGCCCGCTGCGCCTGGTGATCGACGCCACCGGCTTCCTGCACGATGCGCGGCAGCGGCCGGAAAGATCCTGGCGCGACCTCGACGCCGCGGCGCTGGCACGCGCTTTCGCAATCAACGCGACCGGCCCGGCGCTGATCATGAAGCACGTTCTGCCCCGGCTGCCGAGGACCGGCAAAGCGGTGTTCGCCACGCTCTCCGCCCGCGTCGGCAGCATCGGCGACAACCGGCTCGGCGGCTGGTACGGTTACCGCGCCTCCAAGGCGGCCCTGAACCAGATCGTGCGGACGGCAGCCATTGAGCAGCGCCGCCGCTGGGCGGAGGCGCTCCGCGTCGCGTTGCATCCGGGCACGGTGGAAACGCCTCTGTCCTCACCCTTCGCGCGCGACCGCCTGATGATCCAAACGCCGTCCGAAGCGGCGGCGCGGCTGCTGGGCGTCATCGATGCGCTTGGCCCAGGGGAGAGCGGTGGCTTCTTCGACCACTACGGCGCAGTGATCCCGTGGTGAGGTGGGACGCCGCACCGTCGGCCTTCCAGGAGCGCGACGGAGTGGCCGTTTGCTTGTGCTGGCTCGCCGTCATGACATCACGCGCGTGGAGGCAATGGCCAGCCCTCCGTCTCGCGACGCCAGCGATGCAGCAGGCCCGACGCTGGCCTGACGTTTCGACGCCGCTAGGCCCGCCGCCGTGCGTCCGACGCAGCCGTGTTTGCCGCGTCGCCAGGGAGGCGGCCGGAGACGACACGCTGTTTGGCGAGATGCTCCGCTATCACCCGGGACTCAACCAGGCGGCGCTTATCGACGGGCGCCTCCTGGCCCGAGACGTTCGACCCTGCCGCGGAGGCCGATGAGCGGCACATCGCCCGGCTCTGACCTGCGGCCACTGCCTTCATCAACATCATCCGGCCACGCATCCTGCGAGCGCTCGAGTCGAAAGAGGCGCAGTGACGGCTGGCCGATGAGGTGTTTGGAAACCGAGAAGAAGTCAGGCGATGAACTTACCGCCTCGAAACTCGCCACAATAAGAGAACGCAGGGCTCCCAAGCTCCGGGAGCCCCCTTGGCCGCTGGAGTGCTCAGAAGTGCAGAGGCACGAGGCGCTCCACGCCGTTTCGCCAAACTGCCACAACGGATCGGCTGCCCGGCAGTGCTGCCGACAGGCGACGTTGCATGTCGCTGGCCCCATGGATGGGCTCGCCGTCGAAAGCGAGGAGGACATCGCCCTCCTGCAGTCCAGCCGTGTAGCCAACGCCACCGGGAAACACTTCCAGCACTCGCAGGCCGTGCCCGGCGGGCCGAGCGGCCAAGCCTTCCTCGCCCTCCATCCCGGCTGTGACACGGACTCCGAAGCGCCGCCGGGGGCGTGGGCTATCGGAGATCAGTGGGGCTGCTGCGTACGATGGTGGCGAGGCCATGGCGGGCAGCGATACAGGGATGATGGGCACGCCCGGCGCGGTACTCTGTGATTGTGCAGGGGAGGGGATCGCTGCCGCTACCGAAGGTGTAGATTGAGTTGGGGCGATCCGCCACCCACGGGCCAGCATGCAGTCATTGAAGTTCTGGTTTTGCGCGACCGCATTCCCCAGGCCCTCCGCCAGGGCGGCGCCAGCCATGGCGCCCGCGACAAAGCGTGCCGACCCGCGGGCTGTGTAACTGTATCCTGACGTCGGCGTGGCGCGAGCGAACAGTCGGCACCGCGCGGAGTCGGGGCTCAGGTCAGACGCGACCATCCCTGGGCCAGGCATGAAATCATGATTGGCGCATCCTTCAGCAAAGAGAACCAAGAACCCGCACGCTGCCGCCTTCCGGATCGGCCGTGTGCGGAAGACCTGGGAACCAAGCGACGGGATTCACAACCTTCCATCCGAATGCATCTCTACCTTGAGTTGTATATCAGGTTTAAAAAGCAACTTCGTGTCAAGGGGATGAGGAGACGCCCTCTGGAGTGCGAAGGAAAGCTTGGAAGCGCGTATGATCGGTAACGGCTCCCCTCCACACCGGCGTCGCCGTCGCTCGAGGTCGTGTCCCCGTTGGTTCTCTAATTGCTGCCGTCAAGCGTCGAACGTGTGATCGACCACGCCGGGCTCATGGTTCTCTTCGTGGTCGGCGGTTGCCGCCACACCATGGCCTTGGGTGGGTCTGGGCGGGCC
>NZ_JAPFQI010000048.1 GCF_026183895.1 Sabulicella glaciei
ACGGATGGCTCAGGCTGCAAGGAGGTTTCTGACGGTGACGTCCATCGCGATCATGCGACTGGAGGTCTCGTTCACGCCCAGGAGAGCCATCGCCTGTTCCATGGACGCGGGTTTGGGAAGCCAGTGCGCGTCGCGGAACGCGGAAGGGAGGCCTGCCGTCGGCCGCGCCGAAGCGAACACGAACGGAAGCCCCTTGCGCTGGAGGATCGCAGCCAGGGGAAACACTTGCTCGCCGTGCAGCTCGAGGTCCAGCACGGCGCCAGCGATGTCGGCTTCGCGTTCCAGCATGCGCAGCGCCGCAGCCAGGGTGGCGACCGGGCCGGCAACCCTCGCGCCCGCCGCTTCGAGCGAGCGCGCCATCGCGCTGGCTTGGAGGTAATCCTCCTCTGCCACCAGCACCTTGGGACCAATCGGGCTTGCTTCTGGGTTCATGAACTTGATCTCGGCGTTCCTCGACCACCCCGTACCATCGGCCTCCCCCTCAGGCTCTTGAGGAAGATCAAGCTGTGGGGAAGAACCTCCTCCGCCACAGGGGAGATGCGGGAAAAGACTGCTGCACGTCTTGAGAGCCAGAAGGCCGGCTGAAGCCTCTTCAGGCGGAAACCAAGTGAGCACAAGGAACAGAGCACATGGGGTCGTCGCACCCTGCGGGGGAAGACCGGTAGCCTTGAGTCGTTCCCGGCAGCGTCCCTTCCGGGGTCATGGACCAAGGAAAGGAAAGCGAATGACCCATCCCGTCCCGGGTGAGTTGCTATCCGCGCCGCCTCCTGCTCCTTGCACGGCGCGCCCGCCGAGCTGAGCCGCCAGTGCCCTCACCAGCCGCGAACCTGTGCCGGTCCCCTTGGGCGGAGCGGATGGATCGCAGCCGACGCCTCCATCCTCCACGGTCAGCACGACGTCGTCGCCTTCGCGCCGCAGGCCCACCCAGACACTTCCTTCGCCGCGATCCGGAAAGGCGTATTTGAGGGCGTTCGTCACCAGCTCGTTGACGATGAGCCCGACAGGAACGGCCCGTCGGATCGGCAGAGAGATCGCTTCGGCCTTCACGTGCAGGGCGATGGGGTGCAGGGCGGCGATGCCGCTGCGCAAGCTGGCGACCAGGCCGTCAAGAAACTCGCCCATGTCTACGATGGCATTGGTCCGCCAGTAGGTCTCAAGATACTGGTTGACCCGGCCGATCGCCGCGACCCTTTCCGCCACTTCATCGAGGGCTTCTGCCGCGCCCTGTGTCCTGGTGACGGGGGAGGCGGCCTGGAGGCGGATCAAGGCCAGGAGGCGCTGGCTGTCGTTGCGGGACCGGTGGATGATTTCTTCCAGCAGCGTCTCGCATCCGGTCGCTGTCTGATCCGCCCGCTTCCGATGCTCCGCCGCCTCCTGGAGCGCGGTGTAGAGAGTGTCCAGGAGCGAGATGGCCAGCAGCGACGAGAAAACGAAGTAGGCGAGATAGGCGACCTCGCGGTAGTCGGAAACGGCCAATTGCTGCGCCGGGTCCACAAAGAGCCAGAGGGCGATGACGCTGCTGAGCGCGGTGGCATAAAGGCCGCTTGCCCGACCGAACACGGCCACGGCGAGCAGGATGGCTGGGTAGAAGGTGAGGTAGGGGCGGCCCGGCTCTGGCCCGAAGATCGCGAAGCGCGTCAAGGCGGCAAGCAGCACCAGGCTCGTCACAGCAATCAGGCGCAGCCAACGGGGTCGCGCTCGCCCCGCGGCCGCTAACAGGACGAGCCGCCCCACGGAACTCGACGCAGCGTCCGCCATGGCGCCGTCCTCCTCCTCGCCCGCGTGTTGGTGACAAGAAACGCAAGTCGACACTGAGCCTGGCGGAAGGACCCTCGGCCGGCTGAGACGGCAGGACCTTCATGCGCGGGTCAGCGAAAACCTGCTTGCTGAACCGGGTATGAGGCAGGGATGTGGCGCGGTTAAGTGGGTTCAGTACCTAGTTGCCTCGCGACACCGTCCTCGGATGAGCCGGTACGATGCACGGCAAGAGCTTGATTGTTTCCGCCTCATTCAACAGGGCCACTGCCGACCCTGAAGCTGAGGTGGTTCGACCGGTCGCTCCTGCGCAGCCAATCCAAGGCCAGCTGCCTCCCGCGGCATGGGGACAGGTCGCAGTTGTTGCGAGCAGCCGGGCTCAAGAAACGGCGCGGATACGCGACCGTTCCAGGCGCGTTCTGCCCGGGACATTCACACTGGCTGAAAGTCCTGATGGACCCCTACATCCTCTTGCTGGCAGGCGTGGGCGTGCTGATCCTGCTG
>NZ_JAPFQI010000049.1 GCF_026183895.1 Sabulicella glaciei
TGTCAAGCGACACCGGAAACGCCCCCCTTGTCGCCATGAAATCTCCCCCCTGTTTTAGGTCTTCACTGCCGCGGGCTCTGGCGTGGTGCTCCGGAGCAGGCCCGAGCGGCGCTTCTCCTTGAGCCGGTAGCTATCGCCGCGGATGGTCAGCACGTGGCTGTGGTGCAGCAGGCGGTCGAGGATGGCGGTCGCCACCACAGGGTCGCCGAACACGCTGCCCCACTCGCCCACGGCGCGGTTCGAGGTCACCAGCATGGAGCCACGCTCGTAGCGGCGGCTCACCAATTGAAAGAACAGGTGCGCGGCATCCGGCTCGAACGGCAGGTAGCCGAGTTCGTCCACGATCAGCAGCCGCGGCTTGCTGAAGTGCAGCAGCCGTTCCTCCAGCCGGCCCTCGGCATGCGCCTTGGCCAGCTGTGCGACCAGCGTCGGCGCGGGCACGAACAGCACCGTGTAGCCAGCGTTGATCGCCTCGCGCCCGATGGCGACCGCCAGATGCGTTTTCCCCACCCCTGGCGGTCCGAGCAGCATCAGCGTCTCGCCGTTGCCGATAAACCGGCCGCTGGCCAGGTCTCGGATCTGCCCGCGGTCGATCGAGGGCTGGGCCGTGAAGTCGAACCCAGCCAAGTCACGGGCATAGGGAAACCGCGCAAGCCCCATCGCCATCTCGATCCGGCGGCTGTCCTTGCGCGCGATCTCGCGCTCGCACAGCAGCGCCAGGCTCTCCCGCAGGCTCAACTCGCTCCGCACGGCCTCGTCCAGCAGGCTGTCCAACTGATCGCGGATGGCGGTCAGCTTGAGCCGCGTCAGCATCCCCGTCAGGCGGTCCTCGTCAGGCATCATCACCAAGCCCCCCCGGCCACCGCCTCGTACTCGGCCAGGGGTCGCAACAGGGCCGGCACCTCGGGCGGGCCGGCAGGAGCGCCGCCATCCGCCGCTTTCCCGGCGATCCGGCCGCGAAATCCCGCCACGCCTTCGAAGTGGGCCGGCTCGGTCGAGCGCCCACGCCGCCCCTCCAGCACCTTGTGCGTCGCGACCTCCCGCCCGGCATGGCTGATCCTCACCATCCCCGCCCCGAGCGTCACCCGCACCCGCTCGCCGATCAGGCGCCACGGCACCGAGTAGCTGTTGCCCTCCACCCCGACCGCACAGTCCGGTCCCACCCGACGGACCAGATCCCGCGTGGCCCGGAACGGCGGCGTGCCATCCAGCGGGCGCAGCGCCCCGGCCTCGTCGCGCAGGAACCGCGCCATCGGCGCCTCGCCCGTGGTGCCGTGCATCCGCAGATCGGCCACCTCGCGGGTCCAGGCCGCAAGGTGCGCCTCCAGCGCCTCCCAGCTGGCGAAGTCGCGGCCGGCGATGGCGTTGCGCTTGACGTAGCCCACCCCCCGCTCGTCCTTGCCCTTGGTGCGGGCCCGGTAGGGAGCGCAGGCGCGCGGCCGCACGCGCCAGTGCCGGGCAAAGGCGTGGAGGCGGGCGTTGAACACCACCTCGCGCGTCGCCGCGTCATGCCGGTCCACCAGGGCGCGGGCATTGTCGAACAGGATCTCCTCGGGCACGCCGCCGAAGGCCTGGAAGGCGCCCTCGATCCCCTCGAACCAGCTCTCCTGCGCCTCGCCCCGAAAGGCCCGCACGTGCAGCCGCCGCGAATAGCCGAGCGTCGCCACGAACAGGTGCACCCGCACCGGCAGGCCCCCGATCCGCACACGCCGCTCGCCGAAGTCGATCTGCAGCTGTCGCCCGGGGGGCGTCTCGAACCGCACCGTCGCCCTGGCCGCCGCCAGCAGCCGCTGGCGGAACGGCGCGCAGGCCCGCTCCACCGTCCGCAGGCTGACCACCAGCCCGTGCTCGGCCGCCAGTTCCTGCCGCACCACGTCGGCGTTGCCGCCATGCCGGACCAGGCGCTCCTCCAGCCAGCCCGCCAGATCAGCGAGGCTGGGCCTGCGCTGAGCCCGGCTGTAGCCGGCCCAGCTCCCCGCGCGGACGTAGCGCCGCACCGTCTTGGGGCAGGTGCCAAACTCCCGCGCGATCCGCTTGACGCCCCAGCCCCGTGCCTTGAGCGCCAGCATCGCCGCCACCTCATCCGGCGTCCGCATCCGCACCCTCCGCGCCTCGTCCAGCGCGGAAGCCTGGATCACTCCAGCCTCGTCCATCGACATCCCTCTCTCCCTCTCCAGAGGGGGGCGATTTCATGTCGCCAAGGGAGGGTCATTCCATGGCGCCCGACA
>NZ_JAPFQI010000050.1 GCF_026183895.1 Sabulicella glaciei
GCCGGTGACGTTGGCGCAGAAGTCGACGGCCACTGCATCCGACAGGCGGACGTTGTTGCCGCTCGCATCCGTGCCCTGGAACAGCCCGCCGAAGTCGATCGAGCCAGTGAGAGGAGCCGCGTTCACCGCGACGGGCGCGGCGAGGATGGCCAGGCCCAGGGCCATACGCTTCACAATCTGCATGAGCTTTTCCTTGTTTAGTTTGCCAAACAGGCAACATACACCGGCCGTGGCAGGTGTATCAGAGAAGAAGCAAGACCCATGCCAAGTGATCTTTCCGAGGAAATCACTGGAGTTTCTGAAATCCCATACTGTTAAGGCTTGAAGAAGTGTACAGATCTCCGACACTGCTCAAAGTTTCATTGAGGAAGAGAAAAATTCTGCTGACGCATCGCGCGATGGACCAATGACGTGCGTTGTAGACGGAGAAATATTGGGCTGGCGAGGCGTAACTGTGACCGGGACCTCTTTAAGCTTTCATTTTTGTCACACTTTCGGCTCATTTTTGTTTGCGCAAGCGTCCATTGTCTGTATCGCCGCTATCGCTTCACTGATTCAGGGTCAGCCATCTCGGGCCTTGTCGGCTTTTTTTACAATCTCGTTTCCCCAACAGCTCCAGGTGTGAAAAATCCATGCTTGGGCATGGGTTTTCCGAGTTGGCACGGCATTTGCTTTGGATCTTGCTGACGGGCCCACCAGTTCGTTGCTCCCATGGCGGGGCGCAGTTCCAGCAGGTTCAGAAGCACTCACATCACGACGGTCCAAGGAGGACCCAACCAACATGAAGAAGTTCGCACTCCTGGCGACGGCAGCCGCATTTGTTGGCCTAAGCGCGATTGCCCAGGCGGCCCCAATCACCATCATCACCTTCGCCCAGAACACGACTGCCAGGACCATCACGGCCACCGCCAATGGCAGCAACACGCAAACGAGCCTGTCGGGCAACGACGTTGCGGTCACGGTCTCGGGCTATGCCGACAGCACCCCGACCCCCTTCGCGGCCTACCTGAACCTGAATGCGAACAGCACAGGTTCCGCGACGCCCGTGGCTGGCGATGACATCCTTCAGGCCTTCGCCGGCACCTTCACCATCACCTCGGGCACGGGTGGTACGGGCACCAACTACCTGTCCGGCAGCTTCTCCGACGTCGCGCTGAGCGGTTCGCGCATCGGCGGGCCGGCGGGAGGTTACCAGGCGAGCCTGATCGCCACCCAGCCGCCCGGGACCGTCAATTTTACCTCTGATCAGATCCCAGCCTCCCATCTGCAGGATCCGTCCTCGGTCGGCTTCACCTTCACGGCGCTGTCCCAGGCCTTCAACATCTGCGGCTCGACGGTCTGCAGCTTCACAGCAAGCGTCAGCGGCAACGCGAGTGCTTCGCAGGTCGCCGTGCCCGCCCCAGCCGGTCTGGCCTTCCTCGGCCTGGGACTGCTCGGCCTCGCCGCCGTGCGCCGCAAGGTCGCAGCCTGAACACAAGCCGCGCGCTCTAGCGGTATGAGAAAGGAGGGGCGGCCCCGGTTCGCAAGAGCCGGGGCCGCTTCTGCGCGCGACGCGCAACTGCTGGAGGATCGGTCGGGCAGCCAGCCCAAGCCGCCCAGGGCCGAGGGCGGCCCCCCCCCTGTCTGGAAGGCAAAGCCGCCGGGCCCCC
>NZ_JAPFQI010000051.1 GCF_026183895.1 Sabulicella glaciei
GATCGTCCCGCCGCTGATGGCCGTGCCGAGCATGACGGTGTCGGCCTGCGAGCCGCCCTTGATCACCTCGGTGTTGAAGACGACCAGCGTGTTCGGACCAGCCGAGGACAGGGTCAGCGTGTCACTGCCGGCCCCAAGGTCTACCGTTACTCCGTTCGCCACGCCCGACAGCGTGATGGAGTCATCGCCGGAGGTGCCGGTCACCTTGGAAGTATCCGTCGGGGTCGGTGCAGGCTCCGGAGCAGGCGATGAAACCGGATCGAGGGTCGGGGTGGGCTCGGGGGCAGGGGCAAGGGCCGTGGTGGCGGCCCAGGGCGACGAGGTGTCGAGCACGGGCGCCGTGGTCAGCACGGTCATCCCCGAGTAGCCAATCGGTCCGCTTCCATACTGGCTGGTCGATAGCCCGAAGACGCAGTTGTCCGCCACCGTCGCGGTGACCGATGTCGCGTTCCATAGGAGCTTCGAGGACGAGGAGGCTAGGAGGTTCGAGACCGTGTTGCCGGTGACGTCGATACTGTTGCTCGCGTGGAGGTTGCCCTCCTCACCGAAGGCCACGATCACCGGATTGCCGGAGCGTGCTCCCTGCTCAATCAAGTTGTTCTTCAGCACCGCGCGGCCGCCATTTGGCAGGTCGACGCTGTAGGAGCCGTTGCCTTGTCCCTCCGCGATGCGCGAGTTGGTGATGGTGGTGACCAAGGCCCGGCTCTTGATCTGATGGCCTACCACCGCGTCATGGAAGTAGCTGTTGTCGATCGTCAGCGAGCTGATGGCGCCGACGTAAAGGTTGTGGGTGTAGCCATCCCCGGCGCCGTTCTGGCTGAACTCCGAGCTGCGGATCGTGATGCTGCCCATGGCATTGGGGTTAGCGAGGATGCCATTCTGGTTGTGGTGGAAGTAACTCTCGATGACCGTCAAGTGGCCAGCTTGGTAGCGGATGCCAGCCCCGTTTCCATCGGGGACGGTGGTGCCGGAGAATTCGAGGCCCTTGATGGTGACGTCCGTGTTGGTGACCAGGATCCCCTTGCCGTTTGGCGGCGACGCAGTGGCCACCATCTTCACCATGCCGCCCACGCCCTGCAGGGTAATCTTCGTGTTGATGGTGGCGAAATCGTTTGTGTAGGTCCCGGCATCAATCGAGATGACGTCCCCATCTCGTGACGCCGCAACGGCGCCAGAAATCGTTGAGAACTGCTTGCCCAGCCCAACAGCTAAATTTGCCACTCTCTGCCCCCCGAACTCTCAGGAAATGAACAGCGGCGATTCAGCGAAGTTCGGGACCTTCGGCAATCCGTAGTAGTCCTAGATGTTTGGTCCCGGCATTTGGTGGTGCGGATTTGCGGTGAAACGCTGCGGCTCCTCGGCCCATGCTTTGCAGATGGCTTGATAGGGCGTGAGGCCGCGTAGGGTCTTCAAGC
>NZ_JAPFQI010000052.1 GCF_026183895.1 Sabulicella glaciei
GTTCTCTAATTGCTGCCGTCAAGCGTCGAACGTGTGATCGACCACGCCGGGCTCATGGTTCTCTTCGTGGTCGGCGGTTGCCGCCACACCATGGCCTTGGGTGGGTCTGGGCGGGCCAATGTGGTGTTCGCCTTGTGCTGCAGGGGCAGCCCGGCATGTCAGGGATCGGCCTCGACCCTCGCCCTCGTCCCGGCGGGGACGAACTCGTCCGGCCCGTGACGGCCGGGTATCCAGATCAGGCCGCCGCGGCTGCCCTTCCCGCGGGGCGGAACTCGGTGCCGTCACGCCACATGCGGTGCAGGATGACCGAAAGCTTCCGCGCGACGGCGACCTTCGCCTTCTTGAACCCAGATCGCCGCGCGAGGTCGAGGCCCCAGGCCCGCAGCGCCGAGGGACGCTTGATGCGGGTGAGGATCACGTTCGCCGCCTCATAGAGGTGGGCGCGCACCGTCTTGTCGCCGCACTTCGAGACGCGGCCTGTCCGATCAACCTCGCCCGAGGCATAGCGCCTGGGCGTCAGGCCAAAATAGGCGCCCACGCTCGTTGATCGGCGGAACCGCGCCGGCTCGTCGATGCCCGCCCAGACCGAAAGCGCCACCACGCCGCCGACGCCCGGCGCCGTCATGAACCGACGGCACGCCTCGTTGGCACGGACCGCGCGCATGACCTCGCGGTCGAGGGCGGCAATGCGCCGCGACACCTCGTCGCGAGTGGCCAGAAGCGTTTCGACGATCCGTGCGAGCTCGGGGCTGTCCGCCAGGTCGGAGGCGGTCACCTCCGCCGCCCGCTTGCGGAACCCACCAGCGGGCTTGCCCATGATCACGCCAAACGTCTTGAGCAAGCCACGGATCTGGTTGGCGATGTCGCCGCGCACGGCGACCAGCAAGGCGCGCGACGCGAGCAGGGCGCGCGCCAGATGGCTCGGGCCCGACTTCACGTGCGCTTCGCGAAACCAGCCCGTGCGCATGATCTGGGCGAGGCCGGCTGCGTCGTTGCGGTCGGTCTTGTTGATGCGCATGGACAGCGCCGCCTTGGCGTGCCGCGCGTCGATGCAGATGACAGGCAGGCCACGAGCGCGCAACTCGCCGTGTAGCCACACGGACAGCGGGCCTGTCTCCAGGCCCAGGCGCACCGCGTCCGGCGCCTTGGCCCCGACGAACGCGGCGATTGCTTCCGGTGTCGAGGGCACTTTGCACTCGGCCACCACCTGGCCGTCCTCGTCCACGACGCAGACCGCGGTCTCGTCGAGTGACACATCCAGTCCGACAAAGGTCTTCATTGCACGCCTCCGGCTTTCCATCGACCGGGCATGGGGCCCGGCCCATCAGGATGCCGACGCCAGCACCAGCGGCGCCAAGCGCGATTAGGCTATGTGGTGTAGGAG
>NZ_JAPFQI010000053.1 GCF_026183895.1 Sabulicella glaciei
TAGCAGGCTGCTGAAGAAGTCGGCTGGGCCGGAGGATTTCTGGGCTGCGGGCGGGTCTACCGGACGGCGTCAGAAGACGGGATTGGTTCTGTTCGCGGCCGGTTCATGGAGCGGAGCGCAACAGACCCGGCAGTCGGACGAGGTTGTAGGCGGCGGCAGCGAGAGTGAAGGTCCAGCCAACGCGATCGAGGCCGCGATGACGGGTCTGGCGCAGGCCGGCGGTTTCCTTGATCCAGCCGAAAACCTCCTCGACGCGCTTCCTGATCACTTGGCTGACCGCGTAGCCCGGATGGCGCGTGGTGCGCCTGTCGATCGCCGAGCGCCGCCGCTTGCCGGTCTTCGTCTTGTGGTCGTTGCGGGCGATGTGGGGCGTCACCCCTCGCGCTCGCAGCCCCTCGACATGCTCGCGCGCATCGTAACCTTTGTCGGCGCCGAGCGTAATGCGGCCTCGTACGCTCCGCCGCAGCCGGTCCACCAGCGCCAACGAGGCGTCGCGCTCGGCGGTGCCGCTGGCGTGTGTTGCGCAAGCCAGCCGGACCAAACCGGAGCGGTTCTCCATCAGCACATGCCCGGCATAGGCGAGGACCGAGGATTGTCCGTCGGCCTTGCGGGCCAGCCGCGCATCCGGATCGGTGGTGGAGGCGTGCGTCTCGTTCGAGCGCCGCTCGCCACGCCAGTCAAACTCGCCGTTTCGCCCGCCGCATGCCGGTGGCGCGGGCGGAGCACCGCCCTCGCCCTTGGGCCGGAACGACTTGTGGCTCGCCCAGGCCCCGATCAGCGTGCCGTCGATTGAGAGGTGCTCGGAAGACATCAGCGCCTTGAGGCGCGGATGCGCCACCACCGCTGCCAGGAAGGCCTGTGCGATGTCGCCGGCGAGCAGCCGGTCGCGGTTCTTCGAAAAAGTCGAGGCATCCCACACCGGCGCGTCCATCGAAAGCCCGACAAACCAGCGGAACAGCAGGTTGTAGTCGAGCTGCTCCATCAACTGCCGCTCCGAGCGAACCGAGTAGAACGCCTGCAGCAGCAAGGCCCGCAGTAGCTTCTCCGGCGGTATCGAGGGGCGGCCGATCCGGGCGTAGAGCTGCTCGAACTCGCCAGCCAGCGCCTCGAGCGCCTCGTCCACCACCGCGCGGATCAGCCGCAATGGGTGACCGGCGGGCACCCGGGCCTCGCAGCTCACGTAGCTGAACAAGCTCTCCGTCCGCTCGTCTGTCCCGCGCATCGCTCGTCCCCCTGCCTGACCAGAAGGAATCACAGCCAAGACACCAACGCGACCGTTTTTCAGCAGCCTG
>NZ_JAPFQI010000054.1 GCF_026183895.1 Sabulicella glaciei
GACGATGGCCAAGGCGAAGTTTGAGCGCACCAAGCCGCACTGCAACATTGGGACGATCGGCCATGTGGATCATGGCAAGACGTCCTTGACGGCGGCGATCACCAAGGTTCTGGCGAAGACGGGCGGCGCGTCGTTCACGGCGTACGACCAGATCGACAAGGCGCCGGAGGAGCGGGCGCGCGGCATCACGATCTCGACGGCGCATGTCGAGTACGAGACGGCCAACCGCCACTATGCGCACGTGGACTGCCCGGGCCACGCCGACTACGTGAAGAACATGATCACGGGCGCGGCGCAGATGGACGGCGCGATCCTGGTGGTTTCGGCGGCCGACGGCCCGATGCCGCAGACGCGCGAGCACATCCTGCTGGCGCGCCAGGTGGGCGTGCCGGCGCTGGTGGTGTTCCTCAACAAGATGGACATGGCCGACCCCGACCTGGTCGAGCTGGTGGAGATGGAGGTGCGCGAGCTCCTGTCCTCCTACCAGTTCCCGGGCGACGACATCCCCATCGTGAAGGGCTCGGCGCTGATGGCGCTCGAGGACAAGAGCCCCGAGATCGGTGAGCAGGCGATCCAGCAGCTGATGGCTGAGGTGGACCGCTACATCCCGCAGCCGGAGCGTCCGAAGGACCGTCCGTTCCTGATGCCGATCGAGGACGTGTTCTCCATCTCGGGCCGCGGCACGGTGGTGACGGGCCGCGTCGAGCGCGGCATCGTGAAGGTGGGCGAGGAGGTCGAGATCATCGGCCTCAAGGACACCGTGAAGACGACGGTCACGGGCGTCGAGATGTTCCGCAAGCTGCTGGACAGCGGCGAGGCGGGCGACAACATCGGCGCGCTGCTGCGCGGCACGAAGCGCGAGGACGTGGAGCGCGGCCAGGTTCTGGCGGCCCCGGGCTCGATCAAGCCGCACTCGAAGTTCAAGGCCGAGGCGTACATCCTCACCAAGGAGGAGGGCGGCCGCCACACGCCGTTCTTCACCAACTACCGCCCGCAGTTCTACTTCCGCACGACCGACGTGACGGGGGTGGTGCAGCTGCCCGAGGGCGTGGAGATGGTGATGCCGGGCGACAACGTGTCGATGGACGTCGAGCTGATCGCGCCCATCGCCATGGACGAGGGGCTGCGCTTCGCCATCCGCGAGGGCGGCCGCACCGTCGGCGCCGGCGTCGTCGCCTCCATCGCGAACTGA
>NZ_JAPFQI010000055.1 GCF_026183895.1 Sabulicella glaciei
TTCCTGCCGGCAGGGCCGGTGCTGCTGGGCCTTGATGACACGATTGAGCGGCGGCGCGGCAGGCGCATCAGCGCCAAAGGGATCTATCGGGACCCGGTCCGCTCCAGCCACGGGCATTTCGTCAAGGCGAGCGGCCTGCGCTGGCTCAGCCTGATGCTGCTGGTCCCGATCTCCTGGGCCGGGCGGGTCTGGGCGCTGCCCTTCCTCACCGCGCTGGCGCCCTCGGAGAGGTATTGTCGCGAGCGCAGGCTGCGCCACAAGAAGCTGACGGACTGGGGCCGCCAGCTGGTCCTGCAGGCCCGCCGCTGGATGCCGGGCCGGCGCTTGGTCCTGGTGACCGACAGCGGCTTCTCCGCCCTCGAGTTCCTGGCCGCCCTACTCCGGCAGGAGATCACCTGCGTCACCCGCTTGCGCCTCGACGCGGCCCTTTACCGGCCGGCTCCGCCGCGCCCACCGGGCACCATCGGGCGGCCCCGGACCAAGGGCGAGCGCCTGCCGACCCTGGCCGAGGTGCTGGCCAACAAGACCACCCGCTGGCAGCGGGTAACCGTGCCTGAGTGGTATGGCGCGGGCGACCGTGTCGTGGAGATCTGCTCGGATACCGCCGTCTGGCGCCACAGCGGCATGCCGGTCGTGCCGGTCCGCTGGGTCCTGCTGCGCGATCCTCACCGGCGCTTCGATCCGCAAGCCCTGCTCTGCACCGACTTGGCGCAGGAGCCGCTGCAGGTCATCCGCTGGTTCGTCCAGCGCTGGCAGCTTGAGGTCACCTTCCGCGAGGTGCGTGACCACCTCGGTGTCGAGACCCAGCGGCAGTGGTCGGACAAGGCCATCGCTCGCACCACGCCATGCCTGCTCGGGTTGTTCTCGATCGTCACCCTGTTGGCGTCGCGCCTCGATTGTCGTGCCCGGGTCCAAGTTTCGTCCAGCGCCTGGTACCACAAGCGGCGGCCGACCTTCGCCGACAGCCTCGCCGCAGTCCGACGTGCGATCTGGAGTGAGCAGGGTTTCGCCGTGTCCCGGCAGTCGGCCGATGCCGCAAAACTCCCGCAAGCCCTCCGCGAGGGCATCGCCTATGCCCTCTGCCATGCCGCCTGAATGGCCAAAGTCGAGCT
>NZ_JAPFQI010000056.1 GCF_026183895.1 Sabulicella glaciei
GAGACCTGTGCGCGGAACGCTTGCGGCGCGGCATCGTGTCTGATTCCCTTGCAGGCGACGGCACATGGAGTGACCTCGATGTCGCACCGCGTGATTGGCCAGGAGAGCCTCGACGCTGGCTCTCCATCGCGCAGCGGCGCGACGCTGGATCGCCTCTCGTCGGTCATTGACTGGCAGCCGATCGAAGCCCTGCTTTTACCGCTCTATCCCTCCGCCAAGGGCGAACCCGCCTGGCCGCCGCTGGCGATGTTCCGGGCACTGCTGCTTGCAGTCTGGCATGACCTCTCCGACGTGAAGCTGGCCGAGGCGCTGGAGGACCGCGCCTCCTTTCGCCGCTTCTGCGGCTTTGCCGTCCATGAGGCCACTCCCGAGCGCACCGCCTTTGTGCGCTTCCGCCGGGCCCTCATTGCTCAGAGCCTGGATGGGCGCCTGTTCGAGGCCGTGACAAAGCAACTCAAGGCGCGCGCCATCACGGTCAAGACCGGCACAATGGTGGATGCCACCATCATCGCCTCGGCGAGCAAGGACGACGACGAAGGGCGCTGGGTGAAGCACCAAAGCCGCCGGGCGGTTCACGGCTTCAAGGCGCATGTCGGCGCCGATGCGGACACCGCGCTTGTGGAGGCGGTGTCGGTGACGCCAGCCAACATTCATGACGGCCGGGAAGGCCCAGCCGTGCTGCCGGACGACCCGGGCGAGGTGTTCGCCGACAGCGCCTATCGCGGCCAGCACTTCGCGCAGGCCGTGCGCGCCAAGGGCGGCGTGGCGCGGGTGGCGGCCACGGGCATGTGGGGGCGGGACGAAGCCGAGACCCTGGCGCGGCTGGCCGCGTGGAATGCGCCGATCCAGCGCGTGCGGGCGCGCGTGGAGAAGATCTTCGGCACCTGGAAGCGCAGCTACGGCTTGAGGCGGATGCGATGGCGAGGCCTCGCCCGTGCCAGAGCCCAGGTTCACCTCACCGCCACCGCCTACAACCTCAAGCGAAGCCTCCATCTCCAGCCGGTGTGAGCGGCGAAGCAGGAGCCCGCGTGCTGCGAGCGACGCCGAAGGGAAGACCACGGCCCGCACGTCAGAATGCCGCGCCGAGACACTCCCGCGCACAGGTCTCC
>NZ_JAPFQI010000057.1 GCF_026183895.1 Sabulicella glaciei
CCTAGAGCAGAATCTGATCATTCGGGCTCGTATCCGGCGGCGGTGAAGTAGTTCGCGCACTCGGCCGGCGTGAAGGCCGGAAGTGCGTCACGGATGGCATCCCAGAGGTCTTCGACCGTGCGGGCGGCGGCCTTGCGCAGCAGCGCCTTGAGCTTGGCGAAGGCGTTCTCGATCGGGTTGAAGTCAGGTGAGTAGGGCGGCAGGAAGCAAAGCCTTGCTCCCACCCGCTCGATGGCCTCGCGCACGCCGTGAGGCTTGTGCGCCGGCAGGTTGTCCAGGATCACGGTGTCCCCGGGCCGCAACGTCGGCACCAGCACCTGCTCGACATAGGCCAGGAAGGCCCGGCCGTTCATCGGCCCGTCCAGCACCATGGGCGCGGTCATGCCCGACAGCCGCAGCGCCCCGGTGAAGGTGGTGGTCTTCCAATGCCCGTGCGGCACCGAGGCCCGGCAGCGCTGGCCGCGCGGGGAGCGGCCGCGTAGGCGGGCCATCTTGGTGCTGGCACCGGTTTCATCGATGAAGACCAGGCGCCCAGGATCGAGGTCAGGCTGGGCGTCGAACCATGCTTGCCGCCGTGCGGCGACGTCGGGCCTGTCCTGCTCGGCCGCGTGGGCGCTTTTTTTTGAAGCTGAGGCCATGCCGCTTCCCGAAGCGCCAGATCGTGCTGGGGGCGAAGCGCGCGCCATGCTCACGCTCGAGCAGCTCGGACAGCTCCACCAGGGTGATGTCGGTCTGCGCCTCGATGGCGCCCAGGATCACGGCGCTGAAAGCCTCGATCCGGTGCGAGTGGCGGTCCCCCCCGCGCGGCTTGGCCGCCTTGGCTCCCGCATCGCGCCAGGCCCGCAGCCAGCGCACCGCACTGGCCACCGACACCCCGAACCGCTTGGCCGCCGCATGGCGCGACATCCCGCCATCCACCGCGCCGATCACCCGAACCCGCAGATCCTCCGACAAGGTTTTCGCCATGCCTTTCTGTCTCCACTCAGCAGGAAGGGTGAATCAGATCACCCCCGCGTCGGGGAAGCGCTTTCGCGAATCAGCTCGGGCGGAACGTGCTCTAG
>NZ_JAPFQI010000058.1 GCF_026183895.1 Sabulicella glaciei
TGTTTGGTCCCGGCATTTGGTGGTGCGGATTTGCGGTGAAACGCTGCGGCTCCTCGGCCCATGCTTTGCAGATGGCTTGATAGGGCGTGAGGCCGCGTAGGGTCTTCAAGCGACGGGCGAAGTTGTAGGCGGCAACGAAGTCGGCGAGATGCCTACGGAGCTGGTCATGGCTCTCGTAGTGGAAGCGCTTGACCGTCGCCTCCTTGAGGGTGCGGTTCATCCGCTCGACCTGGCCGTTCGTCCACGGATGCCGCGGCTTGGTCAGGCGGTGCTCGATGCCGAGTTCGGCGCAGGCCAATTCGAAGGCATGGCACCGGAACAGCTCCTTGCGCGCGAGCATCTCCTTGATGTCCTCGGGCGTCCAGCCATCGCCGGTGGGATCGGTGAAGTGCGTGCCGTTGTCTGTGAGCACCGTGTGGATGCTGTAGGGCACGGCTGCGGCAAGAGCCCGGAGGAAGTTGCCGGCGACGCGCCGCGTGGCTTTCTCGTGCAACTCGGCGAAGGCGAACTTCGAGGTGCGGTCGATGGCGACGAAGAGATGGAGCTTGCCCTGCTCGGTGCGGACCTCGGCGATGTCGATGTGAAAGTAGCCGATGGGGTAGCGCTTGAACTTAGAGCGTGCCGGCTTGTCGCTCTCGGTGTCGGACAGGCGGGAGATGCCGTGGCGCTGGAGGCAGCGATGCAGGCTGGAGCGCGTCAGGTGCGGGATGGTGGACTGCAGGGCATAGAGGCAGTCGTCGAGTGGCAGCAGGGTGTGGCGGCGGAAGGCCACGACGACGGCCTCGTCCTCGGCCGACAGGACGGTCGATCGGGGCTCCTGAGGACCGGTGGGCTGATCAGTGACGGAGGTTCGCTTTCGCCACTTGGCCACCGTCTTCGGGTTGATGCCGTAGCGCCTGGCGAGCCCCCTCAAGCTCTCTTGACTATGTTGTATCGCTCGACGGACCGCCGCTGTCGTGGTGGCGCAGCCGTGTTGAACCTGGCCCATAGCGCGTCCTTCCACTCCTGGGAGAAGACTGCACCATCAAAACCTGGGATCAAACATC
>NZ_JAPFQI010000059.1 GCF_026183895.1 Sabulicella glaciei
TGTATCGCTCGACGGACCGCCGCTGTCGTGGTGGCGCAGCCGTGTTGAACCTGGCCCATAGCGCGTCCTTCCACTCCTGGGAGAAGACTGCACCATCAAAACCTGGGATCAAACATCCTAGCCTCCGCCGCGTGCGGCGATATGGAACATGCGCTGTTGTGCCAGTAAGCGTCCGCGTGTCGCACGACAGAACGCAGGAGTGCCCATGAAGCCTTCGAAGCAGCCGCCCCAAGAGGTCGAAGAGCGGCTTGGCACGCTGGTGGAGTTGGAGGCATGGCTGCGCACGCCCATGCTGGTGCTAAGTGCACTATGGCTTGTCCTGGTCGTCGCAGAGTTGGCCTGGGGCGAGAACCTTCTGCTGTCGACCCTGGGCACTGTCATCTGGGTGATCTTTCTCATCGAGTTCGCGCTGCGCTTGGCACTGGCCCCGGACCGGCTGGCCTTCCTGCGCGCCAATTGGCTTTCCGTCATCGCCCTGATCGCGCCGGCGTTCCGGCTGCTGCGCGGTATCCGTGTGCTGCGGTTCGCAAGGGCCGCTCGCGGATTACGGCTGGTGCGGGTGGTTGGCACCGCCAATCGAGGCATGAATGCCCTGCGAGGGGCCATGCGGCGCCGAGGTCTCGGCTACGTTCTCGCTCTCACGGGGCTGGTGAATCTGCTTGGCGCAGCGGGCATGTACGCCTTCGAGCGGGCGCCCGAGGTGGAGGGCGGCTTTTCCGGTTTCGCCGACGCGCTGTGGTGGACCTCCATGGTCCTGACGACAATGGGTTCCGCCTATTGGCCAGTCACGGCGGAGGGGCGGGTGCTATGCCTCATGCTGTCGGTCTATGCCTTTGCAGTGTTCGGCTACATCACGGCGGCCTTTGCCAGCTTCTTCGTGGGCCGCGACGCGGAGGAGCGTACGGGAGGGGCGAAGTCCTAGAGCAGAATCTGATCATTCGGGCTCGTATCCGGCGGCGGTGAAGTAGTTCGCGCACTCGGCCGGCGTGAAGGCCGGAAGTGCGTCACGGATGGCATCCCAGAGGTCTTCGACC